>NZ_CM185022.1:0-4800000 GCF_059682825.1 Streptomyces sp. JLSY215 | reverse complement strand
CCAACCACTGACAATCGGCGACGGCCCGGTGCCGCGCCCCTCTCGGGCGCGTCGCCGGGCCGTCACCCACCTGCGAACGCCGGCGGCGGTGACGCCTATGACTTGGACGGCTTGGCCGGCGGAGCGCCGGACGCGCTCTGGCTCTGGCAGCCCTTCTGATTGGCCATCGCCTTGCCGACGTCGCCGGACTCCAGCTTCTTGAAGGCCTGCTCGCTCTGGGTGTTGAGCTTCTTGATGCCGTCGGAGAGCTTGCTCAGGCCGTCCGCGAACTTCGCCTTGTCCTGGGTGCTCAGCGCGTCGATCTGCTTCTTGAGGCTCTCATAGCCCTTCGAGAGCGAATTGAGCTCGTTCACCGCGTTCTTCTGGGCGTCCTGGCCGCCCTCTCCGGGCGGGGCGCCCGCCTTGTCCAGCGAGGTGGCCAACGAGGCGTAGGCCTGGGAGATCTTCTGGAAGGCCGCCGAGTCCGTCTGCTGGATCTTCTTGGAGTCGGTGCTGCCGCCTTCGGTCGCCTGCATGGCGGCGTTCGCGTCCTGGATCGCCTTGAAGTGGGCCTGCGCGGGGTCGCAGAACTTCTTCGCCCAGCTGTCGAGTTCCTTGCTGCTGTCGTCGCTGCAGCCGGTCAGCGCGAGCAGGAGTGCCGCACCGCCGGACAGTGCAGCCACAAGCTTCTTGTTCACCGGATTGGTCCCTTCCATGGCTCTCGGCCCCGGAACATACACGTCCAAACGGCCTGGTCCATGGGTCGGGCATCCCGCCCGGCCCTCATTGCAGCCATTTGCACCAAGGAGCGCAGGGCCGGCCGAGCGCAACAACGGCGGGTGGCCGGCGCCCGCAAAATGCGCCGTCCACCCGCCCGTTGAGCCGCTTCCGGGCCCTTCCCTGAGCCCTCGTCAGTCAGGAGACAGGGGCCGCTTCTGTCGACTTGGCGACTTTTTCCGGGTTTCCGGAGTTGGATTCGTCACCCACGGCGATTCCGCGCCGCTTCGAGACGTACACCGCACCGACGATGACGACGAGCGCCAGCACCGCGACCACGATCCGCACGCCGACGTTCTTGTCCTCGCCGTACGAGAACTTCACCACCGCCGGGGCGATCAGCAGCGCCACCAGGTTCATGACCTTCAGCAGCGGGTTGATCGCCGGGCCCGCGGTGTCCTTGAACGGGTCGCCGACGGTGTCACCGATGACGGTTGCGGCATGCGCCTCGCTGCCCTTGCCGCCGTGATGACCGTCCTCCACCAGCTTCTTCGCGTTGTCCCAGGCACCACCCGAGTTGGCGAGGAAGACCGCCATCAGCGTGCCGGTACCGATCGCACCGGCCAGGAAGGAGCCGAGCGCACCGACGCCGAGCGAGAAGCCGACCGCGATCGGGGTGAGCACCGCCAGCAGCCCCGGGGTCGCCAGCTCACGCAGCGCGTCCTTGGTGCAGATGTCGACGACCCGCCCGTACTCCGGCGTCTCGGTGTAGTCCATGATCCCGGGGTGCTCGCGGAACTGCCGGCGCACCTCGAAGACCACCGCGCCCGCCGACCGCGACACGGCGTTGATCGCCAGCCCCGAGAACAGGAACACGACCGAGGCGCCGAGCACCAGCCCCACCAGGTTGTTGGGCTGCGAGATGTCCAGGCTCAGCCCCATTCCGGTCGCGGCATTGCCGATCTCGCGTACGGCGGTTCCGATGGCGTCCCGGTACGAGCCGAACAGTGCGGCCGCCGCCAGCACCGCCGTCGCGATGGCGATGCCCTTGGTGATGGCCTTGGTGGTGTTGCCGACGGCGTCCAGGTCGGTCAGGACCTGCGCGCCGTCCCCGGTGACGTCGCCGGACATCTCGGCGATGCCCTGCGCGTTGTCGGAGACCGGGCCGAAGGTGTCCATCGCCACGATCACGCCGACGGTGGTCAGCAGGCCGGTACCGGCCAGGGCCACCGCGAACAGCGCCAGCATGATGGACGCGCCGCCCAGCAGGAACGCCCCGTAGACGGCCAGACCGATCAGTACCGCCGAGTACACCGCCGATTCCAGGCCGACGGAGATACCCGCGAGGACGACGGTGGCCGGGCCGGTCAGCGAGGTCTTCCCGATGTCCCGCACGGGGCGCCGGCTGGTCTCGGTGAAGTAGCCGGTCAGCTGCTGGATCAGCGCGGCGAGCACGATGCCGATGGCGACCGCCACCAGGGCCAGCATCCGCGGGTCGCCGGCGTGGCCGAGGATGTCCTCGTCGGCGACGCCCTTGAGGTCCTTGTAGCTGGACGGCAGGTAGGTGAAGACCGCGGCGGCCACCAGGACCAGCGAGATGCCCGCGGAGATGAAGAAGCCGCGGTTGATGGCCGTCATACCGCTGCGGTCGCTGCGGCGGGGCGCCACGACGAAGATGCCGATCATCGCGGTGAGCACGCCGATGGCCGGGACCAGCAGCGGGAAGGCGAGCCCGGCGTTGCCGAAGGCCGCCATGCCCAGGATGAGCGCGGCGACCAGGGTGACGGCGTACGACTCGAAGAGGTCGGCCGCCATGCCGGCGCAGTCGCCGACGTTGTCGCCCACGTTGTCCGCGATGGTCGCAGCGTTGCGCGGGTCGTCCTCCGGGATGCCCTGTTCGACCTTGCCGACGAGGTCGGCGCCGACATCCGCGGCCTTGGTGAAGATGCCGCCGCCGACCCTCATGAACATCGCGATCAGCGCGGCACCGAGGCCGAAGCCCTCCAGCACCTTGGGCGCGTCGACCGCGTACACGAGCACCACGCAGGAGGCGCCGAGCAGGCCGAGCCCGACGGTGAACATACCGACGACGCCACCCGTGCGAAAAGCGATCTTCATAGCTTTGTGCGCGACCGCCGTAAGATCTTTTTCTTTGGTATCGCCTTCGGCCGGTGTGGCTTCCCGGGCGGCGGCGGCCACTCGCACATTGCTGCGCACCGCGAGCCACATGCCGATATAGCCGGTGGCCGCGGAGAATCCGGCACCGATCAAGAAGAAGGCGCTGCGTCCCGCGCGCTGCGTCCAATTTTCCGCGGGCAGCAGCATGAGCAGGAAGAACACCACCACGGCGAATACGCCGAGGGTCCGCAACTGCCGTGCCAGGTAGGCGTTTGCGCCTTCCTGCACGGCCGCCGCGATCTTCTTCATACTGTCGGTTCCCTCGCCGGCCGCGAGCACTTGGCGGACCAGCACCGCCGCGACGGCCAGCGCGGCCAGCGCGACGACGGCGATCGCCAGCACGATGCCGCGATTGCCTGACGTCAGCGTCGGTCCGGCCAGAAATGAGGGGGTGTCCAGCAACTGAGGGGTGTAAGGCCCCGCCATTCGTCCTCCTTGACGTTTGGCACATGGGCGCGCGGAAGCACGCTCAGGCGTCCTGAGCAAGATGTGGACGGATTGTAGGGAGCCGCACCTGATCAAAACAGTGCGCCTCAAAGGGAATTCGCCGGTAGCCGCGATGATCAAAAGGATGTCGGCCACAGAATTCGCCCGGACGAAGGAAAGTGGCGAATTCGCTGACCGGTGACCGATGATCTCCCTGTCGTACTGATCGCCGCTGTTCAAAGACGTTATGCGGGCGCGAGGGCCGGATGTGACCGGCGTGACGACAGAGATAATTGGTTCCCTCGGCCACCGCCGAACGGGTGAGTTGGGGCTCCTGACGCACCCTCGATTGCGCTTGATCCCGCGTCAGGTCGGATCGGGATCGGGTCCGGATCGAGTCGGGACCGGGTCCGGATCGGGACGCTTGGGGAGCGGCGGCGGGCGCGGCTGCCCGGCAGCGCCACCAGCTCGTACGGCGGGCGCTCGGCCTCCCCGCCACGATCGCCGGCCCCGCCGCGGGCCCTGCCGGGCCCACTGAGGCCGCCGGTGAGCCCGGAGCCGGGCGTAGGGGGTACAGGGAGCGCGGCGGGCGCGGTGGGCGCACAACAAGACGCGCGACGGCCACACGGACTCGACGCGATGAAGATCAGCGCAAGGAAGAAATAAAAATCAGCACAATGAACGCTCGGAGCGCACCCGAGAAGATCGGCGCGAACCGACCGCGTTGCGGCGGTTGCGCTACGGCACGACCGCGGCCGCTGCCGTCGGCCAGCTCATCCGGATCACGCCGCCGTGCTCGCCGGTCGTCACCTCGACGTCGTCGACCAGCCCGCTGATGACCGCGAGGCCCATCTCGTCCTCGCCCTCGGGCTCGCCGTCCGCGCCGCCCTCGGTCCCTTCCGCGGCATGCGCCCCGGCCGGACCGGCCCCGCCGGGCACCTCGTCGCCGACCTCGATCGAGAACTTCTTCTCGTCCTCGATCAGCAGCACCCGCACCGGGGCCACGATGTCGTTGCTGGTGTGCAGGCCCACGGCGCGGCTGCACGCCTCACCGACCGCGAGACGCACCTCGTCCAGCACGGCCTCGTCCACTCCGGCGCGCCGTGCCACCGCAGCGGCGACCAGACGCGCGGTCCGGACGTGCTCGGGAAGGGCGCTGAAGCGAAGTTCGACGGTGGCCATGCCATCCCCCTCGATATGCGGACGTGCAACGCAGGGGGCCGGACAGGACGTCCGGTACCCCCCACTACTTCCTTCCCCGCGCCTGGGGCGCGGGGCACCACCCAGCCTCAGTCCGTCGCGGAGACGGCTTCGTCGACCGAGGTGTGAATCGGGAACACCTTGGTCAGACCGGTGATACGGAAGATCTTGAGAATGCGCTCCTGGTTGCAGACCAGGCGCAGCGAGCCCTCATGGGCACGCACTCGCTTGAGCCCACCGACCAGCACGCCGAGCCCAGTGGAGTCCAGGAAGTCGACACGTTCCATGTCCACCACGAGGTGGTAGCTTCCGTCGTTCACAAGCTCGACCAGCTGCTCACGCAGCTTGGGCGCGGTGTATACATCAATCTCGCCACCGACCTCGACGACCGTACGGTCGCCAACGGTCCGGGTCGACAGGGACAGGTCCACGGATCCTCCAGCACCTTGCTATCGAGCGGTCGCCCCCCTGGGGCCTCCCCACCGAAGTAGGGGCGGATCTGGCAGCCGCGATGGCATTCAATCACTTACCAGCAGGCGTGCACGACGCCTTGTCAGCATTGTCGGTCAGTCCGGTGACACACTCGGTGCCGATGGCCTCCAATCGACTGCCGCAGGACGCGGGCGCGCGTCCCTCCCCAGGCATGATTCTCGACCGTCTCGCCCGGGGCGCGACCCGCGCTGCGCGCATCACTCATACGGAGCACTTGCCCCCGCGCATCGGCAGCCATGCCGACTGGCCCGAAGAGATCCGTCCGGAAGTGATCGACGCCATCCGTTCGGCCGGAATCGATCGTCCCTGGGCCCACCAGGCACGGACATCCGAACACGCGCTGCGCGGCGAGTCCGTCGTCGTCGCCACCGGGACCGCCTCCGGCAAGTCCCTGGCGTATCTCGCGCCGGTCCTCTCCACGCTGCTGGACGGCTCCGAGGCGCCCAACGGCAGGGGCGCCACGGCCCTGTATCTGGCGCCCACCAAGGCGCTGGCGGCCGACCAGCGGCGCGCCGTACGCGAGCTGGCCGCCCCGCTGGGCACGGCGATCCGGCCCGCGGTGTACGACGGCGACACCCCCGTCGAGGAGCGCGAATGGGTGCGTCAGTACGGCAACTACGTCCTGACCAACCCCGACATGCTGCACCGCGGGATCCTGCCGGCCCACCCCCGCTGGTCCTCCTTTCTGCGCGCCCTGCGCTATGTCGTCATCGACGAGTGCCACTCCTACCGCGGCGTGTTCGGCTCCCATGTCGCGCAGGTCGTCCGCCGGCTGCGGCGGATCTGCGCCCGCTACGGCGCCGAGCCGGTCTTCCTGCTCGCCTCCGCCACCGCCGCCGAGCCCGGCGAGGCCGCCACCCGGCTCACCGGGCTGCCCGTGGTGGAGATCACCGAGGACACCTCGCCGCGCGGCGAGCTGGTCTTCGCGTTGTGGGAGCCGCCGCTGACCGAGCTCCACGGCGAACAGGGCGCACCGGTACGCCGCACCGCCACCGCCGAGACCGCCGATCTGCTCACCGACCTCGCCGTCCAGGGCGTGCGCACCGTCGCCTTCGTACGCTCCCGGCGCGGCGCCGAGCTGATCGCCCTGATCGCGCAGGAGCGGCTCGCGGAGGTGGACCGCTCGCTGCCCGCACGGGTCGCGGCCTACCGGGGCGGCTATCTGCCCGAGGAACGCCGCGCCCTGGAACGCGCACTGCACCGCGGCGACCTGCTCGGCCTGGCCGCCACCACCGCCCTGGAGCTGGGCGTGGACGTCTCCGGCCTGGATGCGGTGGTCATCGCGGGCTATCCGGGGACCCGCGCCTCGCTCTGGCAGCAGGCCGGGCGGGCGGGGCGCTCCGGGCAGGGCGCCCTCGCCATCCTGGTGGCCCGCGACGATCCGCTGGACACCTATCTCGTCCATCACCCCGAGGCGCTCTTCGACCAGCCGGTCGAATCCACCGTCCTGGACCCGGACAACCCCTATGTCCTCGCCCCGCACCTGTGCGCGGCCGCCTCCGAACTCCCCCTCACCGAGGCCGACTTCCCGCTCTTCGGCCCCGCGACCGCCGGGCTGCTGCCGCAGCTGGAGTCCGCCGCGCTGCTGCGCCGGCGCGCCACCGCCTGGCACTGGACGCGCCGCGAGCGGGCCGCCGACCTCACCGACATCCGCGGCCAGGGCGGCTCGCCGGTGCAGGTCGTCGAGGACGGCACCGGGCGGCTGCTGGGCACCGTGGACGCCGGCGCCGCGCACGCCTCCGTCCACGACGGCGCCGTCCACCTCCACCAGGGCCGCACCTATCTGGTCAAGCGGCTCGACCTCGACGACGACGTCGCCCTCGTCGAGGAGGCCAACCCGCCCTATTCCACGACGGCCCGCGACACGACCGCCATCTCCATCCTCGAAACCGACACCGAGATTCCGTGGGGCGACGCCCGGCTGTGCTTCGGCTCGGTCGAGGTCACCAACCAGGTCGTCTCCTTTCTGCGCCGCAAGCTCATCACCGGCGAGGTCCTGGGCGAGACCAAGCTGGACCTGCCGCCGCGGACGCTGCGCACCCGCGCGGTGTGGTGGACGGTCACCGAGGACCAGCTCGACGCCGCCCGGGTCAATCCCCAGCAGCTGGGCGGCGCGCTGCACGCCGCCGAACACGCCTCCATCGGCATGCTGCCGCTGTTCGCCACGTGTGACCGCTGGGACATCGGCGGCGTCTCCGTCCCGCTCCACCCGGACACGCTCCTGCCGACCGTCTTCGTCTACGACGGCCACCCCGGCGGCGCGGGCTTCGCCGAGCGCGCCTTCCACACCGCCGCCGAGTGGCTCACCGCCACCCGCGCCGCCATCGCCGCCTGCGAGTGCGAGGCCGGCTGCCCGTCCTGCATCCAGTCCCCCAAGTGCGGCAACGGCAACGATCCGCTGCACAAACGGGGCGCGATCCGGCTGCTGGGCGAGCTGCTGCGGGGCGTGCCCAAGGAGTCGTAGCGGCCGCGCCGGGCCGGCACGGGCCCGCACCCGGGCCGTGTACGGATGGTCGCCCGCCTCGGCCGATACGTCGGCGACCGCCCCGGTCAGGGCACAGCGCACCAGGCGCGTGTGCTGCGCGCGTGCCACCCGGCGCGCCGCCGCGCAGGCCGCGGCCCGCCCCTGTACGGCATGATCCGCGGCGGCCAGCGCCGCCAGGTCCGCGGCGCCACCTGCCCGGTGCCGCGCCGTGACGACCTGGCCCACGCCGATCAGGGCCGCGAAGACCACGCAGAGCGCCGCCGCCGCGAAGACCGTCCACACCGTCGCAAAGCCGTCGTCACCGCCCCACCGTCTCCTCCGCAAGAGCCACCGCCTCCCCTCTGACCTGTGCCGTCAACCGCCCCACACCGGGCAGCTCGGCCGCGACCCGTACGCGGACGAGGTCGCCCTCCCGTGCCAGCTCGACCCGCGCGCCCCGCGGAGCCACGTCCCTGGCCGCCCGGATCACCGCGGCGCGTGGTTCCGAGCGGGCCGCGGCCCTCGCCCCGGCCCGCGCCGCATCCAGGCACTCGATACGGGCGCAGACCGCCATCAGCCCCCAGACGAGCGCCGCCACGACCGCCACCAGAACCGGCAGCACCACGGCCGTCTCCGCCGTCACCGAGCCCGCGTCCCGGGCGGTCCGGCCGCGCGGGACGGCCTCAGGCCTGGTCACCGAGCGCCTTCTCCAGCACGCCTTGCAGCAGGTCGGCCACCGCGCCGCTGGTGACGACCTTGTACAGGACCGCCGCCAGGGCGCAGGCCGCGAGCGTTATCTCTAGGTTTCTCAGAGGCATAAGGCACGTGAGGTTCGGGGTTCTTCTCCCACGTTCCAGTGGTTTATCTGCAAGCTGTGAGGCACGTTGGCTTGCTGTTCCCTAGGTTCCTCGGCATGGCTCTCACGTATTGCGCTGAACGGGCGGTGTCGCCCACGACTGGTGCCGTCTCGTGGGTGGTGATGGATCAGGATTTCCAGTTGCACCCGGAAGGGTCCACCTTTCTGGAGGGCCTTCGAGGTGCCGATCGATCGGTCAACACCGAGCGTGTTTACGCAGGTCGGACAGCTCTCTTCCTCTCGCACTGTGCAGAGGAGGCGGTCGACTGGAAAACCATCACGCTCGGCTCGATGGTCGGCTTTAAGAGATGGCTGGTCGACACGCCGTTGCCCTCCCGTCGGCGAGACGGCGGCGGCCCGGTCCGGGTGCGGACGGAGAAAAGCGCCAACGCCGTGTTGACGACGGTCTGTGAGTTTCTGCGGTTCTGCCTGCGGCACGACCTGATCGAGGATTCCGTGATGGATCGCCTTTATGAGCCGCGCTACCTGCGTTTTCTCCCGGCCGGCTACGACCCCGGTGAGTTCGGACAGTTCCGTACGGTCCGCTCCCGGCTGCTGAAGTTCAACGAGGCCCAGGAGCCCTTCGAGTTCCTGATGCCGGACCAGATCCCGCCGCTGGTCGAGGCGACCTGCAACGTCCGAGACCGGTTCTTGGTCTCCCTCGGTGCGGTCACAGGCATGCGGATCGGTGAACTGCTTGGTCTGCACCGCCAGGACATGCACCTGCTGTCGGACTCGCGGGTCCTGGGCTGCCCGGTCGCCGGCCCGCACGTCCACGCCCGGCGTCGGCGGGACAACACCAACGGCGCCCTGGCGAAGGCCCGCATCCCCCGCGCGATCCCGGTCACCACCGATGTGGTCGGTCTCTACGCCGACTACACGCACGAGCGGGCCCGGCTACTGCCCCAGGACGATCAGGAACTCGTCTTCGTCAACCTCTACCGGCCGCCGCTGGGCCGGGGCCTGACCTACCAGGCGGCCAAGGACATGTTCGACCGGCTGGCCCGCGCCACCGGCATCACGGTCCGGCCCCATCTGCTGCGGCACACCGCGGCCACCACCTGGCTGCGCAATGGCACCCCGCGCGATGTCGTCCAGCACCTCCTGGGCCACGTCTCCTCGTCCTCGATGGAGCCTTACCTCCATCCCGACCAGCGTGATCAGCGTGACGCAGTCGAGCGGGGGGCCGCCTGGGCCGGGAGCCACCGGTGACCGCCACTGCGGCGGCGGAGACCGCCGTCCTGCCGCTGGCCGCCAACGTCGACCTGCCGGCCTGGACCGCCTGGCTCAAAGACCAGTGCGATGCCGGGTGGCGGCCGACGGAGTGGGCTCCAGACGCCTGGCTGTTCACCGGTGACCTGGACAACCCCGCCACCACCAGCCAGAAGTGCGCCGTGCTGTCCTGCACGGTGATCGTCAGCTCCAACGGGCCGTGCTGCCAGTGCCTGCGCGCATTCCACAAGAGCGGTCTGGACCGCGCGACCTTCCTGGTCACCTACCGGCCGCCGCCGCCACAACGGCGCCCTCGTGGAAGCGAGTTGTGCATCGTGACACGCGACGGCCGCCCCTGCCAGCGGCCACAGGCGGGCAACGGAGCGGGGCTGTGCTCCTCGCACTACAGCTGCTGGACCGGGACGACGGCTCGCCACAAGTACACCCCGCAGGAATGGGCGGTCACCCGAGCCCACCCGCTGGACTCGCTCGGCGAGTGCATCGTCACCGGCTGCGAGGATCTGCAAGGCACCTCCTACCGCCTCTGCCCGCTCCATCATGACCGCTGGCGCCGGGCACGCGCGGCCGACGACCTGCCCCGGACCCCGGACGCCGTCGCCCAGTGGGCGGCGACCCAGCAGCCACGACTCAACACCCACCAGTTCAGCCTCGTGACGCTGAGCGAAACGGTCCGCTGGGAACTGCTCTACGCGATGCAGTCGCGTGACGACCGCGGCGCCAGGATCGACCCCCAGGGCGTCAGGAAGATGGTCCAGGCCCTGACCGGGTCCGCGACGATCACCGCGTTCACGCCCTCCAGCCTCTCCGCGCTCTGCACGGGAGACGCCAATGGCCGGGCTCACGCCCGCGAACTCGTCCGAACCATCCACCGCGGGTTCGAGCTCTTCGCCGGCATCGATCCGACCCGCAAGGAGGTCTGGGACCTGGTCGCCGTCGGGCTGCCCTCCCGGGCCAGCCAGACCGGCCGCCGGGTCAACCCCGGTTTCGTCGACTTCACCGTGATCCAGCAGCGATGGCTCCGCGAGCTGACCCTGGAGTGGGCCCGCACCGCCCGGCCGGACAGCCAGGACCTCAAGCAGACCGTCCAGTCCTGCGGCGTCGCCTCCCAGACACTGGCCGCTCGCCCCGGTGGCGGCCACGACCTGCGGACCTTGAAGTTCGCGGACATGACCACGGTCTTCACCACGTTCACCGAGCTCAAGCACGACAACGGCACCCTCTTTGGCCTCCAGCACCGCCGGCACCTGCTCGCCCGCTTCCACAACGTCCTCGACTTCGGCCGGGCCAACGACATGCTCGGCGACCTCCCAGCCAGCTTCGCCCGTCACCCCTCGCACCGGTTCCCGCCCGAAGAGGCCAACGAAGACGAGATCGGCAAGGCCATCCCGGAACCGGTCATCGCCCAGCTCGATGCCCACCTCCACCTCATCGGCCGCAACCAGGTCTATGGCCGCGGCCGGCCACAGGCCGACGTCCAGATGCTGTTGGAGACCGTCTACAAGATCCTGCGGGACACCGGCCGGCGCCCGCTGGAGATCGCGTCCCTGCCGCTGGACTGCCTGGAGCGTGACGGCGAGAACGACATCCTCATCTACGACAACCACAAGGCCCGCCGCCTGCGGCGGCGGCTGCCGATCACCGCCTCAACGGCGGCGACCATCCGCGGCTGGCAGGCATACCGGGCAGAGCTCGACATTCCCGAACGCGCCCGCCCTTGGCTCTTCCCTGCAATCACCAACCGCAAGGGCCGCGGACACATGGAGACCAACCACATCAGCATCGTCTTCCGAGCCTGGGTCGATCTGATTCCCGTCCTGAACAGCGACGTTCCCGGCCCGGACGGTTCGCCGCTGCCATTCGACCGGTCCTTGATCTTCCCCTACGCGTTTCGGTTCTCCTACGCCCAGCGGCATGCGGACGCCGGCGTCCCGGTCGAGATCCTCAAAGAGCTCATGGATCACAAACACATCCAAACCAGCCTTGGCTACTACAAGATCTCTTTGAAGCGGAAGCTCGAAGCGATCAAGACCATGAGCCAGTACGTCCGCGACCGCACCGGCTCCCCCATCCCCCAACCCGCCGACGCCAACAGCTACGAACTCCGCTCGGTGGGCGCCCCGTTCGGCAACTGCATCGAGCCCAGCAACGTCCGGGCCGGCGGCAAGCAGTGTCCCATCCGGTTCCAGTGCGCGGGCTGCGGCTTCTATCGCCCCGACCCGTCCTACCTCCCCGCCATCGAAGAGCAGATCAACACCCTCAAAGCGGACCGGGAAACCGCCCTGGCCATGGACGTCGACGACTTCGTCGTCCGCAACCTTACCGAACAGATCCGGGCCTTCACCGGCATCCACGACGAGATGCACCGCCTCCTGGAAGGCATGCCCGCCGACCAGCGGGCCGAGATCGAGGACGCCAGCAAGGTCCTCCGCCGGGCCAGGGCCGCACGACAACTTCCCGTGATCGTCCTGCCCCGCCCGCGGCCACAGCCATGACCGACACCGGCCCCGCCACCGACGGCATGATCGCCTCCCGGCGACGTGATAGCCAGCACAAACGCTCCCGCGTCCTGGCCGCCCTCGAACAAATGATCCGCGACCAAACCCCGATCACCTTCGCCGCCGTCGCCCGCCAAGCCCAGGTCTCCACCTGGCTCGTCTATGCCGACGGTGTCCGCGACGCGATCGAGGACGCCCGCGAACGCCAACGGGACCAGCCCAGGCCAGAGCCCAGCCCGGACAACAAACCCGGCCTGGCAACCGACCTCGCCCTTGCCCGCGAAGAGATCAACCGACTTCGCAACGAACGCGACGGACTGCGCGACAAGCTCCGGCTCTCCCTCGGCGCCCAACTCGACGGCCTGCACAGGAACGACCTCACCGACAAGATCGACGAACTCGCCGAGCACAATCAACAGCTCGTCGCCACAGAAGCCCAGACCCGGACAGAAAACGAGGCCCTGCAGGCCCGCATCAGCGAACTCGAAGACGACCTCACCGCCACTCGCACCAGCCTCCGCCGCATGATCCGAGGCGAGAACCTCACCTCGCGGCCAACCACGTGACCCACGTGTCAGAGATCAACACAACCAGCTGACCTGCGCGTTCGTTCGCGAGCTAGAGATAAAGTAAGTGCACATGGCGTACTCCGCCGTGGCCATCCCCCGGTCCCGCTCCGCGGTGCGCAGCCACATCCACCAACGTCGAAACATGTCATCCCCCTTGAATTGATCACTCATCACTCACGGCTCAGGGCGCATGGCTCACGGCTCACGGCTCACGGCTCACGGCTCACGGCTCATGGATCGCGCCCCGTGGCTCGGTTACATCCCTCAGTTACGTCCCAGCAGTCCGCCTGCCAGGCCGATCAGCACTGGCGCCACACCGAGCATCAAGAACGCCGGCAGGAAGCACGCCGACAGCGGCAGGGTGACCAGCACCCCCGCCCGCCGGGCCCGCGCGGCGGCCGTTCTGCCGTGCTCCGCGCGCAGCTCGGCCGCGATACGGGACATCGACTCGACGGCCGGCACGCCCGATATCCCGGCGCGCTCCAGACAGCGCGCCAGCCCCTCGGCTCCGGGCAGGGCCGCCGCCAACCTCGGCCATACGACGGCCGGTTCGCCACCGAGGCGGAGTTCCGCCGCCACTTGGCGCAGTCGCTCGGCGACGGTCCCGTCCAGCGACCGGCCCACCGCCTCCGCCGACTCCCTCGGACCGGCCCCGGCGGCGAGGGTGGCGGCCAACAGATCGGCGGCCGGTGCCAGTTCGGCGCGTACTGCGGCCTCCGCCGATCGGCCGGCCTCCGCGGCCCGTTGCCGTGCGAGCCAGAGGCGGGCCCCGCCGCCCGCGGCCAACCCCGCCAGGACACCGGCCGCTCCACCGACGAGAATGATCACGAACCCCGCCGCGCCCAGCGGTCCCGCCCACTCCTTCAGCAGACGCCCCAGCCGCCCGTCACCCTGCGCCCCACTCGCTTCCCGGCGCCGCACCACCCGCCCGCCGCCGTCCCCGAGCATCGCTCGGGCCCGTTTCCGTACGATCCGCCCGCGGCGCGCCTCCCCCACCAGAGCGATCGCGCACACCGCCGCCGTCACGGCCGAAACCGCCGCCACGATCGAACTCGTCATCCCCAGGCTGTGGATAACTTCCGCGTCGACAACCTCCACGCTCACCGCGTCCCCCTCTCCTCGCCGGCCGCCGCGACGATCCGTGCCGCCCAGGCCACGCCGCCGCACTCCAGTAGCCCGCCGATCACCAGGCAGCCCCATCCCGCCGGGGTGTGCAGCAGCACCCGTAACGGGTCGGCGCCGAGCGCGCCGCCCATCAGCAGCCCGGCCAACGGAAGCAGCGCGAGCATCAGAGCCGTGACCCGCGGTCCCGCCAACTGGGCGCGTAATTCGTCCCGTTGGTCGCATCGCGCCCTGAGGCCGGCCGCGATCCGCTCCAGCCCGGAGGCGAGCCCGGCGCCTCCCTGCACCGCGACCTGCCAGCACGCCGCCATCCCGGTCAGCCCCTCGGCTCCGGGCAGCCGCGCCGCCGCACGCAGCGCCTGCGGGACATCGCCTCCGTAGCGCGCGGCCGCCGACACCGCCGCTCCCTCCTTGCCGAGGCCCGGCACCCCGTTGGCGAGCAGGGCCCGGTCCGGTTGCTGTCCGGCGCGCAGTTCACCCGCCACGGCGGCGCACAGTCCGATCACCGCGGCCGTCCGCCGGTCTCGTTCGCGCTCATCGGCGCGGGCGGCCAGCCACCGGCGGACGGCGTACGCGGCGACCGGCGCGGCGAGCACGGGCACCACGGACACGCCGGCCACACCGACCCCGAGCCCCGCCGGGAAGCACCAGGCCTCCGGCCCGATGCGCCCACGCCACCAACGACCCGCACGCCGCCACCAGGCCCACCGGACCCGCCGGGCCGCCGGTTCCGGCGCCTCCCCGCCATTCCCGAGCAACGCCCGAGCCCGCCGTCGCGCATCGTCCCGCCCCTCGGCGCCCAGCCACCCGGCCGCCCCCGCGCAGAGCACCGCCACCACCGCCGCCCCCGGCCCCACAGCGCCCGTCACCGCTCGCCGCCCCGCGCGCAGAGCTCCGCCAACCGCCCTCGGCCACGCGCCTCCTGGAAGCCGTCCGGGCCCCAGACCGCGGCCGGTACGGTCACCACGAATCCGTCGCGGTCCCGCTCCAGGACATGGATCTCGGCGATCCGCCGACGCCCGCACCGGTCCCGCACGAGATGCAGGACGACGGAGAGCGCGGCGGCCAGCTGGCTGTGCAGGGCGGCGCGGTCCAGCCCGGCCGTCGAGCCAAGGGCCTCGAGGCGGGCGGGCACATCGCACGCGGCATTGGCATGCACGGTGCCGCAGCCGCCCTCATGCCCCGTGTTCAGGGCCGCCAGCAGATCGGTGACCTCGGCGCCCCGCACCTCACCGACCACCAGCCGGTCGGGCCGCATCCGCAGCGCCTGCCGTACGAGGTCCCGTAGCGTCACCCGCCCTACGCCCTCCTGGTTGGCGGGGCGGGTCTCCAGTCGCACCACATGGGGATGGTCCGGGCACAGTTCCGCCGAATCCTCGGCCAGGACGATCCGCTCGTCCGGGCCGACCAGTCCCAGCAGGGTGCTGAGCAGCGTCGTCTTGCCCGAGCCCGTGCCGCCGCTGATCACAAAGGACAGCCGGGCCGCCAGCACGGCCGTGAGCAGCCGGTCGCCGCCCGGTGGGACCGTCCCGGCCGCCACCAGGTCGGCGAGGGTGAAGGCCCGGGGGCGGAGTACCCGCAGGGAGAGGCAGGTCCCAACCACGGCCACCGGGGGCAGCACGGCATGCAGCCGGGTGCCGTTCGGGAGCCGGGCGTCGAGCCAGGGGTGGGCATCGTCGAGGCGGCGTCCGGCCACCGCCGCCAGCCGCTGTGCGAGCCGACGCACCTCCGCCTCGTCCCGGAAGCGCACCGCCGCGCGCTCGAGACCGCCGCCCCGGTCCACCCATACCTCGTCCGGCGCGGTGACCAGGACGTCCGTGACGTCCGGCGCGGCCAGCAGCGGCTCCAGCGGCCCGCTGCCCACCATCTCGGAACGCAACGCGGCCACCACGCCCAGCACTTCGGCGTCCCCCAGGAGCCGCCCCTCCTCCCGCAGCGCCACCGCCACCCGGGCCGGCGTCGGTTCCGCCCCGGCCTCGGCCAGCCGCCTGCGCACCCCGTCCAGCAGATCCCGGCCGGTCATGCGCGGACACCGCCCCGGACGCTCGTAACGTCCGGCCGCCCGACAGCCGGCCGGGACGGGGGCGAGCCCGAGGGCGCCAACACCCGCTCCCAGAAAGCCGTACAGAACCGAGCCAGGGGCCGCCGCGGATCGGCCCCCGGCGGCACCTCCCGTCGCAGATCACCCAACAGGTCCGCGTCCCAGGCAACTTCACCGGCCAACGGCAGCCCCAGCAGGCAGCCGATCTCGTCCGGATCCAGCCCCGGGTCCGGTCCGGGCACTCCGCGTACGACCACCCGGACGTCGCCGAGCACGTCGCGCACCCCCGCCGCCACCCGCCGCGCCGCCGCGACCGCGCGCAGCTCCGCCGGGACGATCAGCAGCCCAAGGTCCAGCTGCGCAAGCGCCTCCGCCACCGCGTCGTCGACCCTGCGGGGCAGATCCGCCACCACGACGCCGCCGCGTCGGCGCGCCGCCGCGAGCACCGCGCGCATGGCCGGTGGCGGGATGGCGGCCTCGCCGCGCCGGTCCCAGCTGAGCACCCGCAGGGAGTGCAGCAGCGGCAGCGACTCCGCCAGGGCTCCGCCGGCCACCCGGCCGCGCGATTCGGAGAACGCGGGCCAGCGCAGGCCCTGTTCCTTCTCTCCACCCAGCAGGACGTCGAGCCCGCCGCCCAAGGGATCGCCGTCCACCAGCATGGTGCGCGCTTCCGTACGGGCCGCCGTGACGGCGAGGGCGCAGGCCACGGTGCTCGCCCCGGCCCCGCCGCAGCCGCCGATGACGCCGACCGTGCGGGCCGGTGGCCCGACGCCCTCGACGGCGTCGGCGATCCGGTCGGCCAGCCAGCGTTCGCCGTCGGGGAGCGCCAGCACCCGTTCCGCCCCGATGGCGACCGCCTGGCGCAGGAGCGCGGGATCGTCGGCGTCGCGGCCGGCGACCACCACGCCCTCGCGCCGCGCGACGCCGCCCAGCCGGGCCGCGCGGTCCGCCCCGACGATCACCAGGGGCGCCCTTTCCCAGTGGCCGTTCCGGGCCGGCCGGCCGGGCGCCACTTCGGGCAGCGCACCGGCCGCGGCGCACAGCCGGAGAAGGTCGTCGAGAAGTCCTTCGTCCTCGGTGATGAGCAGCGGCACGCCCCGCTCTTCGCTGTTTCCGTTCTCCTGGTGATCCGGTCGATCGGATGCCCTGGATCCAGCCACGTTCCGTCCCCCTATCGCTACACAACTCACGCATCCGCGAACTCGCGGGCTTTTACGATGCAGCGATCGGGAAAATCCCGTGGATCTTGAAGCAAATCTGTGGACAACTCCGCGGCTGTGAATATCCCCGTCACCTATTCCAGCTACGAACGCGTACTTCTGGGGGCACAGAGCGGGACGAAGACCGACAAGGAGATCGGGCACGAAGAAGAGCTTTCGCAGCGCAGTGCAGCAACTACAGGGAGTTATGGGTGACGCCCGTCATCAAGGAGCGCGGCGCGGGCGAAGAGGAAGATCCGGATCCGGGTCCGGTGACGCAAAAGGCGTCCGGACATGCGACGACCCCCGCCGGGGGGGAGAGCGGGGGTCGTCCCCACGGCCGACTCGGGGGGGGAGGAGCCGGACCGGGTTAGCACGGTCGCGAACGATCCGTGACTTCCATGGTGTACCCGAGAGCCTTCTCAGGCAAACCCACGCGCCACACCTTACGCCGAATGGTTGCCCCTATGCTCACCCCGTGGAAAACCACTCCGTGCCTCACTCGACGCCCCGTACTGCCGCGTTCTTCGACTTGGACAAGACCGTGATTGCAAAGTCGAGCACGCTGGCCTTCAGCAAGTCGTTCTACCAAGGCGGCCTGATCAATCGCCGTGCCGTCCTGCGCACCGCGTATGCCCAGTTCGTGTTCCTCGCCGGCGGTGCGGATCACGACCAGATGGAGCGCATGCGCGAATATCTCTCCTCTCTCTGCCGCGGCTGGGATGTGGCCCAGGTCCGGGAGATCGTCGCCGAAACGCTGCACGGCCTGATCGACCCGATCATTTACGACGAGGCGGCCTCGCTCATCGAAGAACATCACGCCGCCGGGCGGGACGTCGTCATCGTCTCCACCTCGGGCGCCGAGGTCGTCGAGCCGATCGGCCAACTCCTGGGCGCCGACCGGGTGGTGGCCACCAGGATGGTGGTCGGCGACGACGGCTGCTTCACCGGCGAGGTGGAGTACTACGCCTACGGGCCGACCAAGGCGCAGGCCGTCCGGGAGCTCGCCGCTTCCGAGGGCTACGACTTGGAGCGCTGCTACGCATACAGCGACTCGGCAACCGACGTCCCGATGCTGGAAGCGGTCGGCCACGCCTTCGCGGTCAATCCGGACCGGGCACTGCGCCGCGAGGCGGTGACGCGCGGCTGGCCGGTGCTCTCCTTCAACCGGCCGGTCCCGCTCAAGCAGCGACTGCCGGCACTGACGCTGCCCCCTCGGCCGGTGCTCGCCGCCGTCGCCGCGGTGGGTGCGGCGGCGGCCACCGCGGGCCTGGTCTGGTACACGAGCCGGCGCCGGACGACGACCAAACACCTCGCTCGCATTGCCCGGATTTGAGGCAATACGTAAATATCTGCGGCCTGGGGTTCCACTTGCCCCGTATCAGTAGTACAAAGGACTTAACGGCCCGCGAGACCAAGGACATCCGAGAGGACTACCTGAAAACGCAGCAAGGCCCACGGACCGATGCATGAAAGTCGGGCACCCACGCGACGCCGACCCGTCGATTACGGGCCAGCCGCACCAGGTAACGGACAAAGTTTCCGACCTGATGGGCAAATATCGTGCACGCATGGTCACGCGACAGACATGCCAGCGGCGGTACCAAGTAGCACCGGTACCGCCGCAACCCCTTTTTCAGGGCAGGTAATACGGCCCTGTCAAAGGGCCGTCAGGGGCGCCGCCCATCGGGGCGAGCGCCCTTGAGCCTGCTTGTGCCGCGCCGGCCCCGCCTGCGCCGCGCCGGACCGGCTCACGCCGCGCCGCGCTGCAGCGCCTCGCAGACCGCCGTGCTCTCCCGCGAGCCCAGGTCCACCGCGCGGCCGCAGTGCGCGATCCAGGCCGCGACACCGTCCGGTGTCCCCGAGACGTAGCCCTCCAAGGCCGCCAGATACGCCGCGCGCCCCAGTTCGGCGTGTCCGACCTCGGCCGGACAGATGGACTTCGGGTCCAGCCCGCTGCCGACCAGCACGATCCGCTCGGCCGCCCGCGCGACCAGCCCGTTGTACGACCCGAAGGGCCGCAGCGCCAGCAGCTCGCCGTGCACCACCGCGGCCGTCACGAGGGCCGGGGCCTCGCTGCCGGCCAGCAGCAGCCGTGCCAGCCCGTCCAGCCTCCCCGCGACCTCCTGGGCGTCCGGCAGCGGCAGCTCGATCAGCGGCTCGTCCACCGGCTCGGCGCCCAGCCGGGGCCGCCCCACCGTTTCGTCCGGCGCCTCGCCGCCGGCCGCCACCAGATGCAGCCGCGCCAGCACCCGCAGCGGCGACTGCCGCCAGACGCTGAGCAGCTGCCCGGCCTCCGCCGTCAGCCGCAGCGCGGCGCCGACCGTCCGCGGCTCACCGTCGACGCCGAAGTCGGTGCGCCGCCGGACCTCCTCCAGCGCCCAGTCGGCCCCCGCGAGCGCCGCGGAACCGCGCGCTCCGCGCAGCGCCGCCTCGGAGGTGACCTCATTGCTGCGGCGTCGCATGATCCGGTGCCCATACACCCGGTCGACGCCCTTGCGTACGGAGTCCACCGCGTCGGCAACCCCCGGGAGCGACGCCAGGGCGGCGAGCGGATCGGCGCCGGCGTTCGGGGGTGCGGGGGTCTCGCCCCGGGAGTGTGCAGCCATGGGTATGACCCTACGCACCACCAGGCCGGACCCCTCGAAGGAGTGGTCTTCTTCACGTACCGCTCTCACCCAACGCGATATGACGATTACCCTTGGTGAACATGAAGATCGCTTTCGTAGGCAAGGGCGGCAGCGGCAAGACCACCCTGTCCTCCCTGTTCATCCGCCATCTCGCCGCGTCCCGGATCCCCGTGATCGCAGTGGACGCCGACATCAACCAGCATCTGGGCGCCGCCCTCGGCCTGGACGAGGACGCGGCCGCCACGCTTCCCGCGATGGGCGCCCATCTCCCGTTGATCAAGGACTACTTGCGCGGCAGCAACCCCCGGCTCCCCTCCGCCGAAACGATGATCAAGACCACGCCACCGGGCGAGGGCTCACGCCTGCTGCGGGTGTGCGAGGACAACCCCGTCTACGACGCCTGCGCCCGGACCGTGCCGCTGGACGACGGCTCCGTGCGACTCATGGCGACCGGCCCGTTCACCGAGTCCGACCTGGGCGTGGCCTGCTATCACTCCAAGGTCGGCGCGGTGGAGTTGTGCCTGAATCACCTGGTGGACGGCCGCACGGAGTATGTCGTCGTCGATATGACGGCTGGTTCGGATTCGTTCGCCTCCGGGATGTTCACCCGCTTCGACATGACCTTCCTGGTGGCCGAGCCGACCCGTAAGGGCATCGCCGTCTACCGCCAGTACAAGGAGTACGCCCGGGATTTCGGCGTCCCCCTGAAGGTGGTGGGCAACAAGGTCCAGGGCCCGGACGACCTGGCGTATCTGCGCTCCGAGGTGGGCGAAGACCTGCTGGTGACCGTCGGGCACTCCGACTGGGTGCGTGCCATGGAGAAGGGCCGCCCGGCCGCCTTTGCGCAGCTGGAGACGGCCAACCGCCGCGCCCTCACGGCACTGCACCACGCGGCCGATGCCTCGTACGAGCGGCGCGACTGGGAGCGCTACACCCGTCAGATGGTGCACTTCCACCTCAAGAACGCCGAGAGCTGGGGCAACGCCAAGACGGGCGCCGACCTGGCAGCCCAGGTCGACCCCGCCTTCGTGCTGTTGGAGGAGGCGGCTACTCCGCAGCCGGCCTGATGGGTCCGAGGGGCGTGACGGGTCCGAGAGGCCTGACGGGCCTGGTCCGCGCGTCCGCACCGGCGGGCAGCACCGGCCCGTCCGGCCCGCCCGTCGGGGCGTACGGCCAGCCCGTCGGGGCGTACGGGGTGCCATCGGCAGCGCCGGGGAGATCGGCCGTGTCGGCGAGATACGAAGCCCAGCCGCCCTTCGGGGACTCACCCACCCGCAGCTTGCGCAGTCTGGCCAGTACGTCGGGCTGCTGCGCGTCCAGCCAGTCGGCCAGCTGCTTGAAGCTGACGCACCGGACGCCTTCTCTGGGGCAGATGGTCTTGATGGCCTTCTCGACGGCCGCCATGTAGGTGCCGCCGTTCCAGGACTCGAAGTGGTCGCCGATGAACAGCGGTGCGCGATTGCCGTGGTAGGCCCGCTCGAACCCTTCCATGACGCCGCCGAGCATCTGCCTGCCCCAGGTGGCGTGCAGGGCGCGATTGCCATGGGTGGTGCCGGACTGGTTGGCGAGGAAGTTGTAGTCCATCGAGAGGGTCTCGCGGCCCCGGCCGGGCAGCGGTATCGCCTGCAACGGGAAGTCCCAGATGCCGCCGGTCCTGCGCGGCCAGGTCTGCCGCCCCCCGGGCGAGCTGGCGTCGTAGCGGAAGCCCATCGCCCTGGCGGCGGGCAGCAGATTGCGCTGCCCCTCCAGACAGGGCGCCCGCCCGCCGACCAGCTCCTGGGAGTAGTCGAACGGCAACGGCCGCTCGGATATCAGGCCCGAGTTGGTCTTCCAGTGCTTGACGAACTCCTCGGCCTGCTCGATCTCGCTGATCCATTCGTCCGGCGTCCAGACACCGACGCCCCGGGGGCCGCAGAAGTGGCCGTTGAAATGCGTGCCTATCTCGTGGCCCTCCCGCCAGGCGCCGCGCATCTGCGTCACGGTGTCCTTGACTCCCTGGACGTCGTTGAAGCCGATCGCCGAGGTACCGGGGGCGTGCCGGGGCGGGACGTACAGGCTCCGCTTGTCCTCCGGGAGCAGATAGACGCCGCTGACGAAGAACGTCATGGTCGCCTGGTACTTCCTGCCGACCGCCCGGAAGTGCGAGAACAGCCGCTGACCGTCCTCACCCGCGCCGTCCCAGGAGAACACCACGAACTGCGGGGGCCGTTTGCCCGGCTCGAGGGGGACGGGGGTGGGCTGGTTGGGCTGCTCTCCGGTGTAGGCGGTGGAGCCGTCGCCGATGAGCCGAACCGTCTGGGCGGGGGCGTGCGGCGCGACCCGTCCCTTCCTGGAGTGCGGTGCCGGGCCGCCACGGAGGGACCCGCCACAGCCGGCTATCGCGGCCAGCGCCACCGCCGCCGCTATGGATGCCGTGACCTTCGACGGTGCCGTCATCGGCCCACCTCAATCCCGGTGCCGCAGCACCTTCCGAGTGATTTATCGGAAGAACTACCCGCAGACGACACAAGACCGGAGAGAACGGGAAAAGGGCAGCCTAATGGTCATTTAAATTCACCCGATAGGTGGAATGACTGCGTCGTATGCCCGAAAAACCTTCCCTTTGCCTTTACGTGTCATTACGATCCATTTACCGAAGCTTGAGAGTCGTATAAAAAGCTTGAGCCGTACCGAAGCCTGAGAGTCGCCGGACTGCCACCCGCACGGCGACCGCCCGGCCGGCCGGCTCGCGTCCCGCCGCAGTACACCGCCGCCCACGATCGCGCCCCGCGCGACCGCGTCGCCCCGGAGGAGACGGGAATGTCGCAGATCGAGAAGTCGCCGCCGCCGAAGCCGCGCGCCCCGCACCCCGCCGAGCTCCCGTCCGGGATCCCGTCCGAGATCCCGTCCGAGATCCCTGCGCATCCCGTACCCGAGCCCCGTGCCGAGAAGCCCCGCCGCGCGACGCTGCGCCGGGACCTGTCCGCCTCGATCGTCGTCTTCCTGCTCGCCGTGCCCCTGTCGCTCGGCATCGCCCTCGCCACCGGCGCCCCGCCGCAGGCGGGCCTGGTCGCCGCGGCCGTGGGCGGCATCGTCGCCGGCCTGCTCGGCGGCGCCCCGCTCCAGGTCACCGGCGCGGCCACCGGCCTGCTGGTGATCACCGCCGACCTCGTACAGCGCTACGGCTGGCGCGCCACGTGCGCCATCACCGTCCTCGCCGGCCTCGCCCAACTCGCCCTCGGGGCGCTGCGGGTGGCCCGCGCGGCGCTGGCCATCAGCCCGGCGATCGTGCACGGCATGCTGGCCGGGATCGGCGTGACGATCGCCGTCGGGCAGCTGCATGTGGTGCTCGGCGGCAGCCCCGACAGCTCGGCGCTGGACAACGTCGCCGCGCTGCCCGGCCAGTTGGAGCACCCGCACGTCGCCGCCCTGCTGATCGGCGCCGTCACCGTCGCCGTACTGGCCGGCTGGAAGCGCCTGCCGGGGCGCGGCGGGCGCTGGGCGCGGGTGATCCCGGCCCCGCTGGCCGCCGTCCTCGCCGCAACGGCGATCAGCGCCGGGACGGCGGTGCCGCGGGTCGATCTGCCGTCCTGGCGGCTGCCCGAACTGCCCGCGCTGCCGGACGCCTCCTGGCCGGCGGCCGCCGCCGCGGTACTGACCGTCACCCTGGTGGCCAGCATGGAGTCCCTGCTGTCCGCGGTGGCGGTGGACCGTCTCGCGGCCGAGCAGCCCGGCGCCCCCGAGGGCCGTTCGCAGCTCAATCGCGAGCTGGCCGGGCAGGGCGTCGCCAACGTCGTCTCCGGTCTGCTGGGCGGCATGCCCGTCTCCGGTGGCGCGATGCGCGGCTCGGCGAACGTCAAGGCGGGCGCGGCGACCCGGCGCGCAACGGTGCTGCACGGCGTATGGGTGCTGGTCTGCGCGGGCCTGCTGGCCGGGACGCTGGAGCTGATCCCGCTGGCTTCGCTGGCCGCCCTGGTGATGGTCGTCGGCGTACGGATGGTGAGCTTCGCGCATATCCGCCATGTGCAGCGGCACCGCGAATTCCCGGTGTACGCCGCCACCTTGGGCGCGGTCGTGGTCCTCGGCGTACTGCAGGGCGTGGCAACGGGCATCGCGGTCTCGGTGTTCCTGGCACTGCGGCGGCTGACCCACACCCGTATCGCGGTCACCGAGGAGGCCGACTGCCACCGGGTGCGGGTCAGCGGGCAGTTGACGTTCCTGGCGGTGCCGCGGCTGACCCGGGCGCTCGCACTGGTGCCGGCCCGCGCCAATGTGGTCGTCGAGCTGTGCGGATCGTTCATGGACCATGCCGCTTACGAGGCGCTGCGGTCCTGGTCCGCCGGGCACCGCGCGCACGGCGGCTGGGTCACCCTCGGGGGCCGTTCGGGCCGTCCCATCGCCGAGCCCGCCAGCGCGCACTCCTGCCGCCCCTGGACTCCGTGGCGCAATCACCACTGCACCCGGCCCGCCCCGGCCCCCGAGTCGGCGCCGCAGAGCAGCGGCAGCCAACTGCTGGGCGGGCTCAGCGCCTTCCAGCGCCATACGGCCCCGCTGGTGCGCGAGGAGCTGGCCCGGCTGGCGCGCGAGGGCCAGCGGCCCACCCAGCTGTTCCTGACCTGCGCCGACTCCCGGCTGGTCACGAGCATGATCACGTCCAGTGGACCGGGCGATCTGTTCACCGTCCGCAATGTGGGCAACCTGATGCCGCCGCCCGGCTCGGACGCCTCCTGTGACTCGGTGGCGGCGGCGATCGAGTACGCGGTGGAGGTGCTGCGGGTCGGCTCGATCACGGTCTGCGGGCATTCGGGGTGCGGTGCGATGGGAGCGCTGCTGGCCTCCGCGGCGCCGGGCGAGACCGAACCGACCCCGCTCTCCCGGTGGCTGCGGCACGGCGGGCCGAGTCTGGCCCGTATGGCGCGCATCGGACGGCTGGGCCGGGGCGAGGTCGCCCTCGACAACCGGCCGGTGGCCGACGACCAGGAACGGCTGGCGCTCGTCAACGTCCGGCAGCAGCTCGACCATCTGCGGGCGCACCCGTGCGTGGCCCGCCGGGTGGCGGAGGGTTCGCTCGCGCTGCACGGCATGTATTTCCATGTCGGTGACGCGCAGGCGTATGTGCTCGACGAGGCCACCGGACGGTTCTCGGCGGTCTGCGGCGAGCCGGCGCCGGCCAGGGTCTGACCTGCGCGGCATCCCCCGAACGGCCCTGGAACGGACCGATATTTGACAGGTCTAAACCAATATTTATCCACAGACCTTGTCACGGCCGGGCATGGGCTGATGAGCTAGGGCCCGGGGACACATCGGACGCCCTGGGAATGGGAGATGTCGTGAGCAACGAAAGCCTGGCCAACCTGTTGAAAGAGGAGCGACGGTTCGCACCGCCCGCCGATCTGGCCGCGCATGCCAACGTCAAGGCTGCCGCGTACGAACAGGCCGCGGCGGATCGGCTGGGCTTCTGGGCCGAACAGGCCACCCGCCTCAAGTGGGCGGTCGAGCCCACCCAGACACTCGACTGGTCCAACCCGCCCTTCGCGAAGTGGTTCGCGGACGGCAAGCTCAATGTCGCCTACAACTGCGTGGACCGGCATGTGGAGAACGGCCTGGGTGACCGGGTCGCCATCCACTTCGAGGGCGAGCCCGGCGACACCCGCACCATCACCTACGCCGAGCTCCAGCAGGAGGTCTCCAAGGCCGCCAACGCCCTGATCGAGCTGGGTGTGCAGACCGGCGACCGGGTCGCCATCTATCTGCCGATGATCCCGGAGGCGGTCATCGCCATGCTGGCCTGCGCCCGCCTGGGCGCGCCGCATTCGGTCGTCTTCGGCGGCTTCTCCGCGGACGCGCTGGCGACCCGTATCAACGACGCCGACGTCCGCGTGGTGATCACCGCCGACGGCGGCTACCGCCGCGGCAAGGCATCCGCCCTCAAGCCCGCCGTGGACGAGGCGCTGACCAGGCCCGGCACGGAGAAGGTACGCAGCGTGCTGGTCGTGCGCCGTACGGGCCAGGAGGACATCGGCTGGACCGAGGGCCGCGATGTGTGGTGGCACGACATCGTCGAGCGGCAGAGCGGGACCCACACCCCCGAGGCGTTCGACGCCGAGCACCCGCTCTTCATCCTCTACACCTCCGGTACGACAGGGAAGCCCAAGGGCATCCTGCACACCACCGGCGGCTACCTCACCCAGGTCTCGTACACCCACCACGCCGTTTTCGACCTCAAGCCGGAGACCGACGTCTTCTGGTGCACCGCCGACGTCGGCTGGGTCACGGGCCACTCGTACATCACCTACGGCCCGCTCTCCAACGGCGCGACCGAGGTGCTCTACGAAGGCACGCCGGACACCCCGCACCAGGGCCGCTGGTGGGAGATCGTCCAGAAGTACAAGGTGACGATCCTCTACACCGCGCCGACCGCGATCCGCGCCTGCATGAAGTGGGGCGACGACATCCCGGCGAAGTTCGACCTGTCCTCGCTGCGGATCCTCGGGTCGGTCGGTGAGCCGATCAACCCCGAGGCCTGGATCTGGTACCGCAAGCACATCGGGGCCGACGCCACGCCGATCGTCGACACCTGGTGGCAGACCGAGACCGGCGCGATGATGCTCAGCCCGCTGCCCGGCGTCACGGAAACCAAGCCGGGCTCGGCGCAGGTACCGCTGCCCGGGATCGCCGCCACCGTGGTGGACGACGACGCCAACGAGGTGCCGGACGGCGCCGGCGGCTATCTGGTCCTCACCGAGCCGTGGCCGTCGATGCTGCGCACCATCTGGGGCGACGACCAGCGCTATCTGGACACGTACTGGTCCCGCTTCGAGGGCAAGTACTTCGCGGGCGACGGCGCCAAGAAGGACGAGGACGGCGACATCTGGCTGCTGGGCCGGGTGGACGACGTCATGCTCGTCTCCGGGCACAACATCTCCACCACCGAGGTCGAGTCGGCCCTGGTCTCGCACCCGAAGGTGGCCGAGGCCGCGGTCGTCGGCGCCGCCGACCCGCAGACCACCCAGGCCATCTGCGCCTTTGTCATCCTGCGCGGCGACGCGGCGGAGGACGAGGGCCTGGTCGACGAGCTGCGCGCGCATGTCGCCCAGCAGCTCGGCCCGATCGCCAAGCCCAAGCGGATCCTGCCGGTCGCGGAGCTGCCCAAGACCCGCTCCGGCAAGATCATGCGGCGGCTGCTGCGCGATGTCGCCGAGAACCGCGACCTCGGTGACGTCACCACGCTCACCGACTCCTCGGTCATGGATCTGATCCAGGCGAAGCTGCCGAGCGCGGCCGGCGAGGACTGAGCCCCAGCGCTCACGGAGGGGGCACCGGGCCGCGCAGGCCGGGTGCCCCCTCCGTCGTACTCCGGCGGCCTTTCGACCGTTATGCCCGTAAGGTGAGATCCACTGGCTAGCCCCTTGCACCCGCCCGGTAAAGTGGTAGGCGCGTTAACGAAGCGCAAAGAATTTCAGGGTGCGCCGGGAAGTCTGGTCGGCAACTGCAACAGCCGTACTCAGCTGCCGAATTGACCGGAGGTCACCCGTGAGCGCGCCGAAGAACCGCCGTTCCATATTCCTCGGCCGGATGCCCCTGCCGGAGCGGAACTTCATCGCGGAGGCCCTGCGCGCCGAGACCGTCGGCGGGGTGCTTCTCCTCGTCGCCGCCGTAGTGGCCCTGATCTGGGCAAACACCCTGAGCGGCAGCTACGCGTCGATCCGCGACTTCCATCTCGGCCCCGCCGCACTGGGCCTGGACCTTTCCGTGCAGCACTGGGCCGCCAACGGCCTGCTCGCGGTCTTCTTCTTCGTCGCCGGCATCGAGCTCAAGCGCGAGCTGGTCGCAGGCGAGCTGCGCGACCCCAGATCCGCCGCCCTCCCGGTGGTCGCCGCGATCTGCGGCATGGCGATGCCCGCGATCGTCTACGCCGTCGTCAACGGCATCGGCGGCGGCTCACTACAGGGCTGGGCTGTTCCCACCGCCACGGACATCGCCTTCGCACTCGCCGTCCTCGCCGTCATCGGCACCTCCCTGCCCTCGGCGCTGCGCGCCTTCCTGCTCACCCTCGCCGTCGTCGACGACCTCTTCGCGATCCTGATCATCGCGGCGTTCTTCACCTCGAAGATCAATTTCCTGGCCCTCGGCCTCGCCGTCGCCGGCCTGGTGATCTTCTATCTGCTGCTCCGCAAGGGCGTCCGCGGCTGGTACGTCTACGTCCCGCTGGCGCTGGCCATCTGGGCCCTGATGGAGAACAGCGGGGTGCACGCCACCATCGCGGGCGTCGCCATGGGCCTGATGCTGCGCTGCCACCGCCACGACGGCGAGCGCCAGTCCCCCGGCGAGCACATCGAGCACCTGGTCCGCCCGCTCTCCGCCGGTCTCGCGGTGCCGCTGTTCGCCCTCTTCTCCGCGGGCGTGTCCATCTCCGACAGCGCGGTCCACGACGTCTTCACCCGGCCCGAGACGCTCGGCGTCGTCCTCGGCCTGATAGTCGGCAAGGCACTGGGCGTCTTCGGCGGCACCTGGGTCACCGCCCGCTTCACCAGGGCCGAACTCAACCCCGACCTCAAGTGGCCGGACGTCTTCGCCGTCGCCGCCCTGGCCGGCATCGGCTTCACGGTCTCTTTGCTCATCGGCGAACTCGCCTTCTCCGACGACCTCGCGCTGGCCGCCGAGATCAAGGCATCGGTGCTGATCGGCTCGCTGCTCGCCGCCGTGTTCGCGGGCGTCCTGCTCAAGGTCCGCAACAACAAGTACAAGAAGCTGTGCGAGGACGAGGAGCGGGACGAGGACCAGGACGGCATCCCCGACATCTACGAACTCGACAAGCCCGAGTACCACCTGCGGATGGCCGCGATCCACGAGGCAAAGGCCGCCGAGCACCGCCGCCTTGCCGAAGTAGCCGCCGACACCCACGCCGGAGACGATGGTCCGGCATGATCTGAGAGGCTTTGCCATCCGGGCGAAGAGAAGAGGGAGACGGCGATGAGCGCAGCCGACGGCAGCACGGACCGCAGCCTCGGACAACTGGTGGCCACGGCCACCGCCGAGATGTCCGCACTGGTGCACGACGAGATCGCGCTGGCCAAGGCGGAAATCCGGCAGGACGCCAAGCGGGCCGGCATCGGCAGCGCCGCGTTCGTGGTGGCGGGTGCGCTGGCGCTGTTCGCGCTGCCGGTGCTGAGTTTCGCGGCGGCGTACGGCATCCACAACCTCGGCCTCGGACTGGCCTGGTCCTTCCTGATCGTGGGCGGCGCCTTCCTGGTCATCGCCGGGCTGCTGGTCCTGATCGCGATGGCCAAGATCAAGAAGATCAAGAAGCCGGAGCGGTCGATCAGCTCCGCAAAGGAGACCGCGGCCGTACTGCAGAAGGCCAAGCCACACCCGCGCGCCGCGGCGGACGGCCACCCGGTCCTGGAGTCTGTGACACGCTCGTCGGTATGACAGCCCCTGACAGCACCGCCTCGGTCGTACGCCTCGACGTCCCCGGGGAGCGAGAGGTCTCGCACCGGGACGTCGCGGCGAACGGTGCGCGCTTCCACATCGCCGAGATGGGCGACGGCCCCCTGGTGCTGCTGCTGCACGGCTTCCCGCAGTTCTGGTGGACCTGGCGCCACCAGCTGCCCGCGCTCGCCGACGCCGGCTTCCGGGCGGTCGCGATGGACCTGCGCGGCGTCGGCGGCAGCGACCGCACCCCGCGCGGCTACGACCCGGCCAACCTCGCCCTCGACATCACCGGCGTCGTGCGCTCCCTGGGCGAGCCGGACGCCGCGCTGGTCGGGCACGATCTGGGCGGCTATCTCGCCTGGACGGCGGCGGTGATGCGGCCCAAGCTGGTGCGCCGGCTCGCCGTCTCCTCGATGCCGCATCCGCGGCGCTGGCGCTCGGCGATGCTCGCCGACGTACGGCAGAGCGCCCGCAGCTCGCACATCTGGAACTTCCAGCGCCCCTGGCTGCCCGAACGGCGGCTGACCGCGGACGACGCGGCGCTGGTCGGCCGCATGATCCGCGACTGGTCCGGGCCCCGGCTGCCCGAGGACGACGCCATCGCCGTCTACCAGCGCGCGATGAGCATCCCCTCGACCGCGCACTGCTCGATCGAGCCGTACCGCTGGATGGTGCGCTCGATGGCCCGCCCGGACGGCATCCAGTTCAACCGCCGCATGAAGATGCCCGTACGGGTGCCGACGCTGCATCTGCACGGCTCCCTCGACCCGGTGATGCGCACCCGCAGCGCGGCCGGCTCCGGCCAGTACGTGGAGGCCCCGTACCGGTGGCGGCTCTTCGACGGGCTGGGGCACTTCCCGCACGAAGAGGACCCCGTGGCGTTCTCCACGGAGCTGATCAACTGGCTCAAGGACCCGGAACCGGACCGCTGAGCGGACGCCGTACTCCGCTGAGCGGAGCAGCCGGGACAGTGCCCCCGCAGGCCCGTTCGAGATCACGTCGAACATTCGTATGACGAACGGCCAATTGCCTGGCGCATAGGCCAATTGGCGGCTCCCGAGGCGGTTACGGACCTTGGGCCACGGGCAGTGTCGTGGGTATGGGCTGGACGCACGACTACCGTGACGTGGCACGCAACCGCCGCAGCAGTGCCGCTGCAGTGGGCACTCGGGAGAGGGAAGCCCCGGACCTCAGGTCCGACGGCTCCCCCGGTCCCGCGGACCCGATGGGCATTCCGCGCATCCTGCGCCGCAGAGCGCGCTGGATGAGTGCGCGCCTGCGCCATCCCCGAAGCTGAGCCGCCGCTCCCCGGCGCGCGCCCGGCGCGGGAAACAGCCGTCCCCCGCGCCGCCTCCGGCGCCCGTCCGCCTCAGATCGCGCAGCCCTGGCTGTTGACCTGCCGCTCGGCCGTACGCCCCTTGGCGACGTCCTCGCGGATCTCGTCGGCGGTCAGCGCATAGCCGGTGTGGGAGTCGTCCAGCGATTTGGCGAAGACGACGCCGTAGACCTCGCCCTTGGGGGTGAGCAGCGGGCCGCCGGAGTTGCCCTGCCGGACCGTGGCGTAGAGGGAGTAGACGTCCCTGGCGACCGTGCCGCGGTGGTAGATGTCCGGGCCGTTCGCCTGGATACGGCCGCGGATCCGGGCCGCGCGGACGTCATAGCCGCCGTTCTCCGGGAAGCCCGCGACGATGGCGCTCTTGCCGCTGCTCGCGTCCTGGTCGGAGAACTTCAGCACCGGGGCGTTCAGCGAGGGCACATCCAGGACCGCGATATCGCGCTGCCAGTCGTAGAGCACCACCTTGGCGTCGTACTGCCGCCCCTCGCCGCCCACCTGGACGGTCGGCTCGGTGACGCCGCCGACAACATGCGCATTGGTCATGACGCGGTGCTTGCCGAAGACGAATCCGCTGCCTTCGAGGACCTTGCCGCAGCTGGGCGCCGTACCGACGATCTTGACGATGCTGCGCCGGGCCCCCGCCGCCACCGAGCCGTTGACCAGCCTGGGGTCCGGCGCGGGCACGGACGTGATCGGCTCGTTGGAGAACGGCGTGAAGACCTGCGGGAAGCCGTTCTGCGCGAGCGCGGCCGAGAAGTCGGCGAACCAGGTGTTGGCCGCCTGGGGCAGCACACGGGACACCCCCAGCAGCACCTTGGAGTTGCGCACCTCCTTGCCGAGCGTCGGCAGGGACGTGCCCGCCAGGGCGGAGCCGATCAGCCAGGCGACCAGCAGCATCGCCATGACGTTGACCAGCGCGCCGCCGGTCGCGTCCAGCGCCCGCGCCGGTGACCAGGTGATGTGACGGCGCAGTTTGTTGCCCAGATGCGTGGTGAGCGCCTGGCCCACCGAGGCGCACACGATCACGATGGCGACGGCCGCGATGGCCGCGAAGGTGCCGGGCGTCGCGTCGTCGGTGATCTCGTTCCAGATCAAGGGCAGCAGATAGACCGCGATCAGGCCGCCTCCGAGGAAGCCGATCACGGACAGGATGCCGACGACAAAGCCTTGCCGATAGCCGACGATCGCGAACCACACGGCGGCGACCAGCAGCAGGATGTCCAGGACGTTCACGCCGGACACCGTCTCACGAGCGCCAGTCGAGCGGGACCTGCTTGTCACGGTCCCACGGAATCTCCCAGCCCGCGTAATGCAGTATCCGGTCGATCACGCCGGCCGTAAAGCCCCAGACCAGGGCGTCCTCGACGAGGAAGGCCGGGCCGACGTGACCGCTGGGGTGACGGGTGGTGACCCGATGCGCCGGATCCGTGAGATCCGCCACCGGAACCGCGAAGACCCGTGCGGTCTCGGCCTGGTCCACCGCACCCACCGGGCTCGGCTCGCGCCACCACCCCAGGACGGGCGTCACCACGAAGCCGCTGACCGGGATGTAGAGCCGCGGCAGCACGCCGAAGACCTGGACGCCGGCCGGATCCAGACCGGTCTCCTCCTGGGCCTCGCGCAGCGCCGCCCGCACCGGGCCGTGCCCGTCGGGATCGCCGTCCTCAGGATCGAGGGCGCCGCCGGGGAAGGAGGGCTGGCCGGCATGCGAGCGCAGGGTGCCGGCCCGCTCCAGGAGCAGCAGCTCGGGGCCGCGCGGGCCGTGGCCGAAGAGGACCAGCACCGCGGACTGGCGCCCACCGCTCTCGGGCGGCAGGAAGCGGCTGAGCTGCCGCGGCTCGAGCGTGGCGGCCGCGCGGGCCACCGGGGTCAGCCACTCGGGCAGGCCCTCCGCCGTGACGGGGACCTCCCGGCCGTACGCCGTCCCCGCGCGGGCCCCGGTCTCCTCGCCGTACTGCTCCCGTGCACTCCTCATACGCGCCCCCTCAGGCCCTGGCATCGATGGTCGGTCCCCGTGCGGGGCCGCCCTGTGGTCACGCGGCTGCCGTCATGGGGCCGCCATCGGAGGCGCGGGCTGCCCCGGATAGTCGGCCGGCGGCTTCAGCCGCTGCCCCGGCTGGCCGCCCAGCTCGTACTTCAGCAGCTTCTTCGCCTTCTCCGGATCCGTCTCGCCCTCGCCGTACGCGGGGCACAGCGGGGCGATGGGACAGGCGCCGCAGGCGGGCTTACGGGAGTGGCAGACGCGGCGGCCGTGGAAGACGACGCGGTGCGAGAGCATCGTCCACTCGCTCTTGGGGAAGATCTCGGCGACATCCGCCTCGACCTTCTCGGCGTCCTCCGCGGTGGTCCAGCCGAAGCGGCGGGCCAGGCGGCCGAAGTGCGTGTCGACCGTGATCCCCGGGACGCCGAAGGCATTGCCCAGCACCACATTGGCGGTCTTGCGGCCGACTCCGGGGAGCGTGACGAGATCCTCCAGGCGGCCGGGCACCTCGCCGCCGAAGCGGTCGCGCAGCGCCGCCGACAGCCCCAGCAGCGACTTCGTCTTGGCCCGGAAGAAGCCCGTCGGCCGGATCAGCTCCTCCAGCCGCTCCGGCTCCATCGCCGCCATGTCCTCGGGCGTCGGGCAGACCGCGAACAGCCGCGGCGTGGTCTGGTTGACCCGCAGATCGGTCGTCTGCGCCGACAGCACCGTGGCGACCAGCAGCTCGAAGGGGTTGGTGAAGTCCAGCTCCGGGTGGGCGTACGGATACAGCTCGGCCAGCTCCCGGTTGATCCGCCGCGCCCGCCGCACCATGGCGACCCGCGATTCGGGCTTGCGGGCGGGAGCGGCCTTCTTGGCCGGTGCCGCCTTCTTGGCGGGGGCTTTCTTGGCCGCGGCCTTCTTCGTGGCCGCGGCGGTCTTCTTCGTGGCCGCAGCGGTCTTCTTCGCGGCGGGGGCCTTCGCGGCCGCCTTCGCCGGCTTCACGCTCTTCGCGGCTTTCGCGGTCTTCGCAGCCTTCGCGGGCTTCTTGGCGGCGCTCTTGGCTGCCGCCGACGTCGCGGGCGGGGTTTCCTTCACGCCGGCCTTCTTCCCTGCCGAGATCTTGCCTACCGGGCTCTTCGATGCGGAGTTCCTGGCGGTTGCGCCCGCCGGTATCCCGCGCTTCGCCGTCGCGTCCTTCGTCGTCGTGTCCGTCGTCGTCGCGTTTGCCGTGTCCGTCGCGTTCGTCTTGTCCGCCGCCGTGCCCGTCGTCGGCCGCGACGCGCCGGACCGCCGCGCGGCCGCCTCCCGGCCGACCGTCACCCTGGAGAGGGATTTGTTACTTTTATCCGTATTCGCCGCACCTGTGGACGCGTGTTCGCCCACAGCGGAATCGCCTACGGCGTTCACTCACCCAGCCCCCCAGTCCCGTGCTCTCACCGGCGTATTGGACACTCGGCCAGACTAAGGCCACCCACTGACATCCGCCCCGGCCACTGTGATTCGTGACCCCAATCGGCCCCCTGCCTTATGGCTTGCGGCACCGGTCCGGCAAACTTGTGATTGATCGCACTGTTTTGCATTCCGGCATGATGGGGACCACAGTCCCCCGGAGCATGTCGACAAGGAGAGATCTCGTGGACGACGTTCTGCGGCGCGCACCGCTCTTTGCGGCGCTCGATGACGAGCAGGCGGCCGAGCTGCGCGCCTCGATGGGAGAGGTCACGCTCGCCCGCGGCGACGCCCTGTTCCACGAAGGGGACCCCGGCGACCGCCTCTACGTGGTCACCGAGGGCAAGGTGAAGCTGCACCGCACTTCCCCGGACGGACGCGAGAACATGCTCGCCGTCCTGGGCCCCGGTGAGCTGATCGGCGAGCTCTCGCTGTTCGACCCGGGCCCGCGCACGGCCACCGCCTCGGCACTCACCGAGGTCAAGCTGCTCGGCCTGGGCCACGGCGACCTTCAGCCCTGGCTGAACGCCCGCCCGGAGGTCGCCACGGCCCTGCTGCGCGCCGTCGCCCGCCGCCTGCGCAAGACCAACGACCAGATGTCCGACCTGGTCTTCTCCGACGTGCCGGGCCGTGTGGCGCGCGCCCTCCTGGACCTGTCCCGCCGCTTCGGCGTGCAGTCCGAGGAAGGCATCCACGTCGTCCACGACCTGACGCAGGAAGAGCTGGCCCAGCTGGTCGGCGCCTCCCGCGAGACGGTCAACAAGGCGCTCGCCGACTTCGCCGGCCGTGGCTGGCTCCGCCTGGAGGCCCGCGCCGTGATCCTCCTGGACGTCGAGCGACTGGCCAAGCGGTCGCGCTGACGCCGACAGGTCGAACTCCTCGCAAGGGCCCCGCTTCGGCGGGGCCCTTCGCCATGGGGGCACCCCGGGCGGCGGGGCCGCTCAGGCTGACCTGACGGGCGGCCAGACCAGAGGCGAGCGGGCGTACAAGCACCCGGGCGTACAGGCACCCGGGAGTACGGGCATACGGGCACGCGGGCACGGCCGTGCCGGGCGTAGCCCACGCGCCCGCGGCCCGGCCGCCCCGGCCTCGTACCGAAAGCACGCACCACGGGCCCGGTTTCACATGGGATCAGGCGGATCAGGTAAGGCCGGACGGGCTCAGATCAGCCCATGCTCGCCCAGATACTCCAGCTGTGCCCGCACCGACAGCTCCGCCGCCGGCCACAGGGACCGGTCGACGTCGGCGTACACGCTGGCGACGATCTCGGCGGAGCTGCGATGCCCGGCCTCGACCGCCGTCTCCACCTGGGCGAGCCGGTGCGCGCGGTGCGCCAGATAGAACTCCACCGCCCCCTGGGCGTCGTTCAGGACGGGCCCATGGCCGGGAAGGACCGTCGAGACACCGTCGTCGACGGCGAGCGAGCGCAGCCGCCGCAGCGAATCCAGGTAGTCACCCAGGCGCCCGTCGGGGTGCGCGACCACGGTGGTGCCGCGCCCCAGGATCGTGTCACCGGTGAGGACCGCGGCATCGGCCGGCAGGTGGAACGAGAGCGAGTCAGCCGTGTGCCCCGGTGTGGGCACCACGCGCATCTCCAGGCCGCCGGTGGTGATGACATCGCCGGCCCCCAGCCCCTCGTCACCGAGCCGCAGCGCCGGGTCCAGGGCCCGTACGGCCGAACGGGTCAGCTCGGCGAACCGGGCGGCGCCCTCGGAGTGGTCCGGGTGGCCATGGGTCAGCAGGGTCAGACCGATGCGTTTTCCGGCCCGCTCGGCGGTGTCGATGACCTCCTGGAGGTGGGTCTCGTCGAGCGGCCCGGGGTCGATGACGACGGCGAGGTCGGAGTCCGGCTCGGCGACGATCCAGGTGTTGGTGCCGTCCAGCGTCATCGCCGACGGGTTCGGCGCCAGTACGCAGTGGGCACGCGCGGTGGCCTGCCCGGAGATCACTCCGCCGCGTGGCTGGCCGGGGAGGGCTGCTGCTTCGGTCATCGGGGGTTCCCTCCCTCGGGGCTCGTGGTGCCGGAGGGGCCGTCGGACGCGTCGTCCCCGGGGCCGTCGCCGGTGGCGATGTGCTTGGTGAACTCGTCGTGCCCCGGCCAGCTCAGCACGATCTCGCCGCCCACCAGGCGGGCGCGGGCCAGCACCGGTGTCAGGTCCTGCGCCTCCGCCGCGGCCAGCGTGTCCGCGGCGGTGCCGTACGGCTGGAGTGTGCGCAGCGTCGCGATGGTCGGCGGCATCATCAGCAGCTCGCCGCGGTCATAGCCGGCCGCGGCCTCCTCCGGCCGGATCCACACGGTCCGGTCCGCCTCCGTGGAGGCGTTGCGGGTGCGTTGCCCCTCCGGGAGCGCGGCGACGAAGAACCAGGTGTCGTAGCGCCGTGGTTCGAACTCCGGGGTGATCCAGTGCGCCCAGGCACCCAGCAGATCGGAGCGCAGGACCAGGCCACGGCGGCCCAGGAAATCGGCGAAGGACAGCTCGCGGGCCACCAGGGCGGCGCGGTCGGCCTCCCAGTCGTCGCCGGTGGTGTCGGCCACGACCGTGTCGGCCGAGTCGCCGGCCAGCAGCACGCCCGCCTCCTCGAACGTCTCGCGCACGGCCGCGCAGACGATGCTCTGCGCGGTGGCCGGGTCGACGCCCATCCGGACCGCCCACTGGGCGCGCGAGGGCCCCGCCCAGGCCACCGGGCGCTCGTCGCGGGAGTCGACGGAGCCCCCCGGATACGCGTACGCGCCTCCGGCGAAAGCCATGGAGGCGCGTCTGCGCAGCATGTGAACGGCAAGGCCACGGGAGGCCGAGCCGGGGGCGGCGTCGCGCAGCAGCAGAACGGTCGCGGCCCGCCGGGGCGTGGCAGGTGTCAGCTCACCGTTCGCAAGCGCCCGGATGCGGTCCGGCCACTCCGGCGGATACCACTGGCCATTGGTCGTCGACGACATGGCCGGATGCTATGCGCTCACGCGCTGATGTTCGAGGGCCTGTTGGTCCCCTTGGCTGCTATTCGACGCCCAGGGCCCCTATTCGGCTATCCGGCTATCCGGCTGTCCGGCTATTCGGCGATCTCGACCTGGATCTCGACCTCGACCGGTGCATCGAGCGGCAGCACCGCCACGCCCACCGCGGACCGGGCGTGCACGCCCTTGTCGCCGAGGATCTCGCCCAGCAGCTCGCTGGCGCCGTTGACGACACCCGGCTGACCGGTGAAGTCCGGTGCGGAGGCCACGAACCCGACGACCTTCACGACGCGCTGGATCTTGTCCAGGTCGCCGGTCACCGACTTCACGGCGGCCAGGGCGTTGAGCGCGCAGGTCGCGGCGAGTTCCTTGGCCTGCTCCGGGCTGATCTCGGCGCCCACCTTGCCGGTGGCCGGCAGGGCGCCGTCCACCATCGGCAGCTGGCCGGAGGTGAAGACGTATGCACCGGAGCGCACCGCGGGCTGGTACGTGGCCAGCGGCGGTACGACCTCGGGCAGCTTCAGGCCGAGCGCCGCGATCTTCTCCTCCGCCGTGCTCACGCCTTCTCCCGCTTCAGGTAGGCCACCAACTGCTCGGGGTTGTTCGGGCCCGGCACGACCTGGACCAGCTCCCAGCCGTCCTCGCCCCAGGTGTCCAGAATCTGCTTCGTCGCGTGCACGAGCAGCGGCACGGTCGCGTATTCCCACTTGGTCATGGGCCGAGGGTAATACCTGTACGGGGCGTCGACGGACGCCGTCCACGCCTGGTCCCGGCGGTGGGTTCCCGGCGCAACCCTGACGTGTCCCGGAGAAATGTTCAGCTGATCTCCGGGTCATCCCAGGCGTATCCCGTGCGTATCCGCGACACGGACTGGTTAGGCTCCTTGGCGTGAGCAGGTTCCATGTCGTCAGCGGCAAGGGCGGCACCGGCAAGACCACGGTCGCCGCTGCCCTCGCCCTCGCCCTTGCCACGGAGGGGCGCCGCACCCTCCTGGTCGAGGTCGAGGGCCGCCAGGGCATTGCCCAACTGTTCGAAACCGAGGCGCTTCCGTACGAGGAGCGCAAGATCGCGGTGGGGCCGGGCGGAGGAGAGGTGCATGCGCTGGCCATCGACGCCGAGCGCGCCCTCCTGGACTACCTCCAGATGTTCTACAAGCTGGGCGGCGCCGGCCGGGCGCTCAAGAAGCTCGGCGCGATCGACTTCGCCACCACCATCGCGCCGGGCCTGCGGGACGTCCTGCTGACCGGCAAGGCGTGCGAGGCGGTCCGCCGTAAGGACAAGAACGGCAGGTTCGTCTACGACGCGGTCGTGATGGACGCCCCGCCGACCGGCCGCATCACCCGCTTCCTGAACGTCAATGACGAGGTGGCGGGCCTGGCCAAGATAGGCCCCATCCACAATCAGGCGCAGGCCGTGATGCGGGTCCTCAAATCGCCCGAGACGGCGGTCCACATGGTGACGCTGCTGGAGGAGATGCCGGTTCAGGAGACCGCTGACGGCATCGCCGAGCTGCGCGCCGCCGGCATCCCGGTGGGCGGCATCGTCATCAACATGACCCGCCCCGCCCTGCTGGACAACGGCGACCTCGACGTCGCCGCCCGCGGGGCCCGTACGGGCATCGCCAAGGCGCTCTCCCAGGCCGGCCTGGGCGGCGCACGGCGCGGCGGGCTGGCGGAGCGGCTGATCGACCCGCTGCTGGAGCAGGCCCGCGAGCACGCCGAGCGGGTCGAGCTGGAGCGCACCGAACACGCCGAGCTGAAGGCAATCGGCCTGCCCACCTTCGAGTTGGAGCTGCTCCCCGAGGGAGTGGACCTCGCCGGGCTCTACCGCCTGGCGAGAGACCTGCGGAAACAGGGGCCCATATGACCTCGGACGACACGACCCTGGACGCCTCGGCCCCGTGGCTCGAGGTCGACGCACTCCTCGACGACCCGCGCACCCGCATCGTGGTGTGCTGCGGCTCGGGCGGCGTCGGCAAGACCACGACCGCCGCGGCGCTGGGCGTACGCGCCGCCGAACGCGGCCGCAAGGCCGTCGTGCTGACCATCGACCCGGCCCGGCGGCTGGCGCAGTCGATGGGCATCTCGGAGCTCGACAACGTCCCGCGCCAGGTCAAGGGCGTCGACGAGACCGCGGGCGGCGAACTGCACGCGATGATGCTGGACATGAAGCGCACCTTCGACGAGATCGTCGAGGGGCATGCGGACGCCGAGCGGGCCCGCGCCATCCTGGAGAACCCGTTCTACCAGTCGCTGTCGGCCGGTTTCGCGGGCACGCAGGAGTACATGGCCATGGAGAAGCTCGGCCAGCTCCGGGCCGGCGACGAGTGGGATCTGATCATCGTCGACACCCCGCCGAGCCGCTCCGCGCTGGACTTCCTGGACGCGCCCAAGCGTCTGGGCTCCTTCCTGGACGGCAAGTTCATCCGGGTCCTGATGGCGCCCGCGAAGGTCGGCGGCCGGGCCGGCATGAAATTCCTGAACGTCGGCATGTCCATGATGACGGGCACTCTCAGCAAGCTGATGGGCGGTCAGCTGCTGCGCGACGTACAGACCTTCGTGGCCGCGATGGACACCATGTTCGGCGGCTTCCGCACCCGCGCGGACGCCACGTACCGGCTGCTGCAGGCGCCGGGCACGGCATTCCTCGTGGTCGCCGCGCCGGAGCGGGACGCGCTGCGCGAGGCGGCGTACTTCGTCGAACGGCTCGCCGCCGAGCAGATGCCGCTGGCCGGTCTCGTGCTGAACCGCGTACACGGCAGCGGCGCCGCCCAACTGAGCGCGGAGCGCGCGCTGGCCGCCGCCGAGACCCTCACGGAACAAGCCGAAAATCTTGAACCGGACGGCATTGTCGATCATCACAACGGGCAGGCTGCTTCAGGAACCGCCGGCGGCCTCTCCCCCGCTGCCGCGGCGGAGCAGACGCCACCCACATCGGCCTCAGCGGCACACCTCGCCGCCCGGCTGCTACGACTGCACGCGGAACGCATGCAGGTCCTCGCGCGCGAACGGCGCACACGGGATCGCTTCACCGCGCTGCATCCCGAGGTCCCGGTGACCGAAGTCGCCGCGCTGCCCGGTGATGTCCATGACCTCGCCGGCCTGCGCGCGATCGGTGACCGTCTCGCGCTGGGCCCAGCCGCAGCCGACGACGACTGACGCAGTCGACGGCCGACCGCCCACACCGAGCGACCCGCAACGGGCGCCCCACAGCGATCCATCCGCAACGGACCGCCGGCAACTGACCACCGACGCCCGGCGCCTACGACCGCATGGCAGGACGTACGAACGACGCGCCCGCCGACCTGGTGGCTCACCACCCCGGCGACCCGCCGGACTCACCGCCGCCGGCCGCTTCGGCTCGGCCTACCCGACCGCGGCGTACTCGTCGAAGGCCTCGTCCTCGCAGTCCACCGGCAGGATGCCCGTGCTGCGCTCGTATTCCGTACGCGCTGTCTCCAGCAGTCGGCGCCATGACGTCACGGTCGGCCGACGGCGCAGCAGCGCCCTCCGCTCCCGCTCCGTCATACCGCCCCACACACCGAACTCCACCCGGTTGTCCAGGGCGTCGGCCAGGCACTCCGTACGCACCGGACATCCGGTGCACACCGCCTTGGCGCGGTTCTGCGCCGCCCCTTGCACGAACAATTCATCCGGATCGGTAGTGCGGCAGGCTGCCTGTGCACTCCAGTCGGTTACCCAGCTCATGCTGGCGCCGTCCTCTCCCGAATCGAGGCTCCCCCACGGCGGCAAGCGGCATATTCACCGTTGCCAGTTGAGGACGTTACGGAAGGCAAGCAGGGCGCAACACCCCCTTCGGGCCCAATCTTGAATGGCCCGAACGGACTATGCGTACGCGGCAGATCACCCAACGGAGTGACCGGACGGCATACGTCGCTTTCCGTCCAAGTCCGGACACTTCACCGTGGACACACGGGATTTCCGGCGACAGAAAGGGTCAAGAGGGGCAGGGTCCGCACAGAGGGGTGGGGTTGACGAACCGAGGCGTAACCATCCCGCCGTGACAGGTGAGAACAGGCTAAGCGAACAGGTGCACCCCTGTCCGGCGATTCAGAACGTAGGGTTGTCCGCATGGCTAAGAAGCGCGATGGCGGAGGTCTGTCCAAAACCCAGACGGCCGCCAAGTTCCTCGGTGTCAGCGTCCTCGCCGGAGCCGTGCTCGCCGGCATCGCGCTGCCCGCCGCCGGGGCCCTGGGGCTGGCGGCGAAGGGCTCGGTCGAGGGTTTCGACGACATACCGGCCAACTTGAAGACGCCACCGCTCAGCCAGCGGACCACCATCCTGGACTCCAAGGGCGGCGAGATCGCCAAGGTCTACTCCCGCGACCGCACGGTGGTGGGCCTCAAAGACATCTCGCCGTACATGCAGCAGGCGATCGTCGCCATCGAGGACGCCCGCTTCTACCAGCACGGCGCCATCGACCTGAAGGGCATCCTGCGCGCGCTCAACAAGAACGCCCAGTCGGGCGGCGTCGCCCAGGGCGCCTCGACGCTGACCCAGCAGTATGTGAAGAACGTCTTCATCGAGGAGGCGGGCGACAACCCCGACAAGGTCGCGCAGGCCACCCAGCAGACGCTCGGCCGCAAGGTCAAGGAGCTCAAGTACGCGATCCAGCTGGAGAAGGAGCTCGGCAAGCGCAAGATCTTGCAGAACTACCTCAACATCACTTTCTTCGGCCAGCAGGCGTACGGCATCGAGGCCGCCTCGCAGCGCTACTTCAGCAAGCACGCCAAGGATCTGAAACTGGAGGAGGCGGCTCTGCTGGCCGGCGTCGTGCAGTCGCCGAGCCGCTTCGACCCGGTCAACGACCCGCAGGAGGCGACCCGGCGGCGCAATATCGTCCTGCAGCGGATGGCCGATGTGAAGGACATCACTCAGGCGCAGGCCCACGCGGCCGCCCAGAAGCCGATCAAGTTGAAGGTCAGCCGCCCCAAGAACGGCTGCATCACCGCCGTGGACGGCGCGGGCTTCTTCTGTGACTACATCCGCAAGGTCTTTCTCAACGACAAGGCTTTCGGAAAGACCCGGAAAGCCCGTTCCAAGCGGTGGGACCAGGGCGGCATGACGATTCGCACCACCCTCGACCCGCAGACGCAGAAGTCGATCCAGAAGTCGATCGGCGACCATGTCTATGAGGACGACCCGGTCGCCACCGCCGCCACCATCGTGGAGCCGGGCACCGGCAAGATCCTCGGCATGGGCCAGTCCCGCCCGTACGGCCTCGGGCCGCACGAGACCCAGATGAACCTCTCCGTGGACCACGACATGGGCGGCGGCGCCGGCTACCAGCCCGGGTCGACCTTCAAGCCCGTGGTCGCGGCGGCCGCGCTCGAACAGGGCACCAGCCCGTACCAGAAGTACTCCTCGCCGTACCGGATGCAGTATCCGAGCCCGGTACAGACCTGCAACGGCGAGTGGCAGGGCACGGAATCCACCCAGAACGAGAACAAGTCCGAGGTCGGCCCGTACGGCATGAAGGAGGCGACCGCGAAGTCGGTCAACACCTACTTCGTGCAGCTGATCAGCGACATGGGTGTCTGCCCCGCGGTCAAGATGGCCCAGAAGATGGGCATCGAGCGGGCGGACGGCAAGCCGTTGCAGCAAGTTCCTTCGCTGACGCTGGGCGTGCAGGAAATGTCGCCGCTGACCATGGCCGCCGGCTACGCGGCGTTCGCCAACGGCGGCGAGTACTGCTCCCCCATCGCCATCGAGTCGATCACGGACGCGCGGGGCAGGGCGATGACCGTCCCGCAGAGCAGCTGCCGCAGCGCGATGTCCAAGCGGACCGCGGACACGATCAACACGCTCCTCAAGGGCGTCGTCCAGGACGGCACCGGCCAGAAGGCGGGCCTCAGGGGCCGCGACAGCGCCGGCAAGACGGGCACCAGCGACAGCCGCTACGCCGCCTGGTTCGTGGGCTACACCCCGAACGCGGCCGGCGCGGTATGGGTCGGCGACCCGCAGCACCAGCGCAAGATGTACGACATCACCATCGGCGGCGTCTCCCACGACAAGGTCTACGGCGCCGACACCCCCGGCCCCATCTGGCGCGACGCGATGACCGGCGCGCTGGCGGGCCGTCCGGCACCGGCCCTGTCCACCGTCCCGATCAACGACCCGGACAAGGGCAAGGGCGACGGCGGCAGGGGGAAGGGCAGGCCCCGGCCCGGCCGGGGCCACGGCGGCGGTGACAACAAGCCGGGCGGCGGATGGCACATCCCGGGCTTCCCGGACATACTGGGCGGCGGTAACGGCGGCTGGTAGCCCGCTCGTCGGGCGCCCGGTGACCGCCCGCAGGACGGACCGGCCGCCACGCCGACGAAACGGAGAAGGGGCGCCCTCCCAGGAGGGCGCCCCTTCGCGTACGGTCCGGCATCCCGGCGGCGCCGCCTCGGCGCGCCCCCGGCCTACGAGCTCAGCCCGCCAGCAGCTTCTTCACCACCGCGGCCACCCGGCCGCCGTCGGCGCGGCCCGCCACCTGCGGGTTGACGATCTTCATCACGGCACCCATCGCGCGCGGCCCCTCGGCACCGGCCCCCTTGGCCTCCGCCACCGCCGCCGCGACCAGCTGCTCCAGCTCGTCGTCGGTCAGCTGCTTGGGCAGATAGTCCGCGAGCACCTCGCCCTCGGCCCGCTCCCGCTCCGCCGACTCGGCCCGGCCGCCCTTGTCGAAGGCCTCCGCGGCCTCCCGGCGCTTCTTCGCCTCCCGCGCGATGATCTTCTCGACCTCGCCGTCGGACAGCTCGCGCGCCTCGGTACCCGCGACCTCCTCCTTCTGGATCGCGGTCAGCGTGAGGCGGAGGGTGGAGGAGCGCAGCTCGTCGCGCCCCTTGATCGCGGTGGTGAGGTCGTCCTGCAGCTTGGACTTGAGCGTGGTCATGCCGTTGAGTATGCCCCCACCCACCGACAACCGCCGCGCCTTTTCCCCGCAGGCCCCGCCCGTCGCCCCCCGGTCGCCTCCCGTTCTCCCGCACCCGCGCACCTCTGCCACGATGGGTACATGCGCGCGCGATACGGAGTACCCCTGACCCTGACCGCAGTCGGCGCGGCCGGCCTGGCCTACGCCGCCGGCTTCGAAGTCCGCTCCTTCCGCCTCCGACGCGTGACCGTGCCCGTACTGCCCCGCGGCATGCGACCGTTGCGCGTCCTGCAGGTCTCCGACATCCACATGGTCGGCGGACAGCGCAAGAAACAGCGCTGGCTGCAGTCGCTGGCCGGGCTGCGCCCCGACTTCGTCATCAACACGGGCGACAACCTCTCCGACCCCAACGCCGTCCCGGAGACCCTGGACGCCCTGGGCCCGCTGATGGAGTTCCCCGGCGCGTACGTCTTCGGCTCGAACGACTACTACGGCCCCAAGCTGCGCAACCCCGCCCGCTATCTGATCGAACGGGCCCAGGGCCGGCACGGCCTCAACGGCAACGCGCCCGCCGTCGGCGTCGTCCACAACCCCTGGGAAGACCTCCGCGACGCCTTCGACGCGGCGGGCTGGGTCGGCCTGTCCAATGCCCGCGGCCGCCTCAAGCTGGAGGGCATCGAGATCGCCCTGACCGGCCTGGACGACCCGCACATCAAGCGCGACCGCTACGCCGAGGTGGCCGGCGGCCCGGAATCCGGCGCCGACCTCTCGCTCGCCGTCGTCCACGCCCCCTACCTGCGCTCCCTGGACGCGTTCGCCGCCGACGGCTATCCGCTGATCCTGGCGGGCCATACGCACGGCGGCCAGCTGTGCATCCCCTTCTACGGCGCCCTGGTCACCAACTGCGACATCGACACCGACCGCGTCAAGGGCCTGTCCACCCACACCGCCGACGGCCGCACCTCCTACCTCCACGTCTCCGCCGGCTGCGGCACCAACCGCTACACCCCGGTCCGCTTCGCCTGCCCCCCGGAGGCGACGCTGCTGACGCTCACGGCGCGCGACTGAGCGGCAGGAGGGGCGGCGCCGCACGGCCCCGCCCCTCCCCCGCCCGGGGGTCCGCCCCCTAACGTGGAGGAATGTCCGACCCCACCCGGACCTCGCAGTCCACGCGCCACGCGACCGGCCCGGCCGGCGCCGCCGCCCGGACCCCGGCCGCGGCCGTCGCCCCCACCATCCGCCGCCCCGTCACAGCCGCCGTCCGCGCCCTGATCGCCGCGACCGCCCTCGCCGGCGTCGCCCTCGCGGCCGCCGCTTCCCCCGACCCGCCGCGCCTCCTCACCGACTTCACCGTCCAGGCCGGCCTCGCCGCGGCCCTCGGCTTCTCCGTGTCCGCCCATCGCGCCTGGACCGGCCGCCGCCCCGTTTCCCCCCGCCTCACCGGCGCCCTCGTCGTCTTCCTCGCCCTGGCCGCCATCACCCAGCACCTCGCCCCACCCACCGACACCACCAACCCCCTCCTCACCACCGCCACCCCCATCGGCGCCCTCACCGACTGGCTCCTCCTGACGGCCCCCCGCGGCTTCCGCCTCCCCTACGCCTGGCAGTGGCCGGCCTACCCCCTCCTCCACCTCTCCCTCACCACCGCCATCGGCTCCCCGCCCCGCCCCCTCTCCACCACCCTCACCCTCGCCGCGACCGCCTGCCTCCTCCCACTGATCGCCCTCACGATCGACCAGGTCAGGCCCGCTCCCCGGCTCAACAGGAACCGGATTTCGCCTACGGGGATCAGTCCGCTAAAGTAGAGCTCGTTGCTTCGGGGTGTAGCGCAGCTTGGCAGCGCGCTTCGTTCGGGACGAAGAGGTCGTGGGTTCAAATCCCGCCACCCCGACTGAAGGAACACAGGAGAGGCGCCTACGAAATTTCGTAGGCGCCTCTCCTGCATTTGGTGGCCAACTGTGTGACCGGCGCTCCGGATTCACCGTGAAGGCGCCATCCATGGCGACCACACTCCGGTGGCCGCTCTCTCCCGCCCGTCCGGATCGCGGGGCGGGTCTGGTTTCGGTGGACCTCTGGACCTCCTCAGTGACTGGCGTCCCGGGTGCCCGAACGTCTCCGGGTGTCCGAACGTCTCCGGGTGTCCGAACCAGGGAGATCGCTTCCGGCGGGAGATCTCTTCCCGTGGGACACCGCCGCCCGAGAGCGGCAGTGCGCGGCTGTGGCGTGGCTCACGTGGAGTCGATTTCGCCTTCCCGACGATCGACGAGTCGACGAGCGGACGGGCAGACGGGCGGAGGGGGCGGACGAGCCCGTTCTCGTCCCAGGCGTCGCGGGCCGCCGGACGATCCTGGCCCGGACCCTCCCAGTGCTGCCGAAGCGCCCCGGCGGCACTCCAAGCCGGGCTCGGTGTCGCCGCCGGTGCGCACCAACCGCCACCGCGCAAGCGGCCGCAGGGCTTTCGTACGTGCTCCCGTGCACCAACTGGCGGGCTGAGCAGTTGGGTTGGCGGACACACGCATTCCCTCGCGGTGGCTGCCGGGCCCGCGATGCCTCGATGACCTCGGCCGGTAGGGGCCCCGGCGTGGGTTGCCATGGGCTGCTGGAGCCGACCCGCCCCCTCCACAGGGACGGTCCGCCCGAACCTCCGGCCGTCCGCCCGCACTTCCTCCGCTTCACCACCCGGCTCCGCTTCACCGCCCGGCTCCACTTCACCGCCCGGCCTGGTCCGGCCGCCGACTTCGTCGCGCGCTCCGATAGGCGCCGTGTCACATTCCGGCGCGGCCGTGCCGTCGTACCCCTGGGGCGGGCACACCGTCCAGCGAGCAGGAGACCCGGTGGCGCTCGGCGAGTGCGTCCGGCCGGCACCCGGGCCCGTTCGTACAGCGAGTTCACGGCGACAGGGAGGAATCCGATGAGTGACTTTGAGGCCATCGCGGATCGCGTCGAGATCGAGGCGCTGCGCGGTGAGTTCACCGACGCGGTGATGATGCGCGACTACGACCGTATCGCTCTGCTGTTCACACCGGACGGCGCGCTGCGGATGCCGAATATTCCCGTTGAGCTCGAAGGCCGTGAGGCGATCCGGGCCTGGGGCAGGCGGGTGCCGGAGGTGGTGGAGTTCCTTGTACAGCACACGCACCCGGGCGTGATCCGGCTGGACGGCGACACCGCGTCCGGCCGCGCGTACATGTCAGAGATCGGGCGCCTCCGCGACGGTCGCGGAGGACTGAACCACGCCATTTACCACGACCGTTACCTGCGCACCGGCGACGGCTGGAAGTTCGCCGAGCGTGTCTACGAGGTCCGGTACGAGGACAGCTCGACGCCGGCCGGTTCGCCGGCCGGTTCGCCGCCCCGCCCGGCCGAGGCCCGGTCCCAGGCCCGGACCGGGACCGGGACCGGGCCTGGGACTGGAGCCGGGGCCGGGGCCGGGACCGGGGATTCGTGACCGGTTCGCCGAGGCGGCCGGGTCGGCGAGAGCCGCTTCCGCATGCGCTGAGCTGACGTCCGGCGCACGCTATGACCGTGGGGCGTGCCGTCCGAGCCATGGCCTGTGGCGCGCTGTCACACGCGCCTTACCCGCAGTGGGCAGCCCCGCGCGCATGCGTCGCCACGCATGCGGCGACGGCCGTTCCCCGGCCGCCGCGCGCATCGGGTCGGCCGAGGAGGGTTCGTGAACCGTTGCCCGCCCATCGCCGAGCACGGCATCGCCGGTGATCCCCCTCCGGACGGCCGCCGCGCCGGTCTCTTCCGGCCCGGGAGGCGGCACCGGCCTCCCGCACGCCACAGCGCGGGGCGGGGGCCGGCCCTGGCCGCCCCCGGGCGGAGGAGGCGCCGATGACCGAGGCAGGCACCTCGCAACCGGTGGACACGGCGGGATCCGGCCCCTGACAGCGCAGCGCGACGGGAGGCCGCGTCGTCCGCGCCGGCTCCCCAGGGAAAGGTGGTGAGGCCGTGCCTCGGCGCATCGTCATCGTCACTGCCGTTCATGCCCCCTCGGCCCACTTCCTGCCGGACGCCTACATATCGGTGTGCCGGCAGGACCTGCCCGAAGGGTGGGAATGGCACTGGGTCATCCAGGAGGATGGGAAGAGCGATCAGGTTGCCCCGCACGTCCCGGACGATGAGCGCGTGACCTTCCGCCAGGGGCGCCCCGGCGGGCCCGGCGTCGCACGCACCATCGCCCTGTCCCAGGCGGACGGCGCATACGTCAAGGTCCTCGACGCCGATGACCAGCTGCCGCCCGGCGCGCTGGCCCGCGATCTGGCCGCGCTCGAGGCCGACCGGAGCCTCGGCTGGACGACGTCGCGCGTCCTCGATCTGCTGCCCGACGGTTCCACGGCCGGCTTTCCCTGGGATCCCGCGCCGGGGCCGATCGAGCGCGGCGCCGTGCTCGACTTCTGGAGGGCGAACGGTTTCCGCGCCCAGGTGCACCCGGCGACCCTCTTCGTCCGCCGCGACCTGCTTCTCGCCCTCGGCGGCTGGATGGCCCTGCCGGCGTCGGAGGACACGGGGCTGCTGCTCGCGCTGAACGCGACGAGCCGCGGTCATTTCTCGTCCGAGGTCGGACTCCTCTACCGGAAGTGGCCCGGCCAGGCGACCGGTCAGCCGTCCCACACCGAAGCCGTGGAGCGCGATGCCCGCATGGCGGTCGTGGAGGCACGGGCGCGGGAGCTGGCGCGCCTTCGGTGGAGCTACGCGGCCACCACGGAGTGACCGGCGGCCGGCGGCCCCTCGCTCCCCCTCGGACGCCGGTGACCGGCAGCCGCGGCGACACCGCAAGCCGTCGCCGACCCCGACCGGGCCGTGAAGAACGTCGCCGAACTCACCGTCCACGCACCCCAGGGGCCGTGGCGCACGGCGGTCCACGCCCGGCTGCCGCCGGCCGACACCGCGGAGGCGCACCGGCCGCCGGAGAGCCGTACACAGCCGGGCCGCGTACCGGCCGTCCCGTAGGACGGAGGATCCGGCGTGGGTTCAGGCGCTGCCCGCCGTCCTGTAGGGCGGAGGCTCCGGCGTCGGTTCAGGCGCTGCCCGCCGTCCGGTCCCGGTCGAACGGCAGATCCAGCATCCGGATGGCGTTGCCGCGCAACAGCTTGTACGTCACCTCGTCGGAAAGGCCGCCGACGTGCTCCGCCGCCACCTCCTTCGTGTGCGGCCATGTCGAGTCGACGTGCGGGTAGTCGGTCTCGAAGGTCGCGTTGTCCACGCCCACGGTCTCGATCGATGCGACGCCGTGCCTGTCGCGGAAGAAGCAGCAGAAGATCTGGCGGTAGTAGTACGTCGAGGGCGGTTCGGGCACGAGGTCCTTCACTCCACCCCAGGCCCGGTGCTCCTCCCAGACGTCGTCCGCGCGTTCCAGGGCGTACGGGATCCATCCCATCTGCCCCTCGCTGTACGCCAGCTTCAGCCGGGGGAACTTCACCAGGACGCCGCTGAACAGGAAGTCCATCATCGAGGCCATGGCGTTGTTGAAGCTCAGCGACGCCTGCACCGCGGGCGGCGCGTCCGGTGAGGCCGCCGGCATCTGGGAGGACGAGCCGATGTGCATGTTCACCACGGTCCCGGTGTCCTCGCACGCCGCGAAGAACGGATCCCAGTAGCCGGAGTGGATCGACGGCAGCCCCAGGTGCGTCGGGATCTCGCTGAACGTCACCGCCCGGACTCCCCGCGCCGCGTTGCGCCTGATCTCGGCGACCGCGAGGTCGATGTCCCACAGCGGGATGAGGCACAGCGGGATGAGCCGGCCGCCGCTGTCCCCGCACCACTCCTCGACCATCCAGTCGTTGTACGCACGGACGCAGGCCAGGCCGACTTCCTTGTCCTCGGCCTCCGCGAACGTCTGGCCGCAGAAACGCGGAAACGTCGGGAAGCAGAGCGACGCCTCCACGTGGTTGACGTCCATGTCCGCCAGCCGCGCCTTGGGATCCCAGCAGCCGCGGCGCATCTGGTCCCGGGTGATGCCGTCCAGGGTCATCTCGTCGCGGGAGAAGCCGACGGCCGCGATGATGCGCTTGTACGGGAAGAGCAGGCCTTCGTACTGCCACCAGTCGGTGATCTGGCCCTCCGGATCGGTGGTGAACCGGTACTTCCCGCCGACGTACTCCAGCTCCCCGATGCCGGCCGTAAGGGGCTTCGGCCCCCTGTCCTGGTACTTCTTCGGAAGCCAGGTCTCGAAGAGGTGCGCGGGCTCGATCACGTGATCATCCACGCTGATGATCCTGGGGAGCTCCGTCACGCCACTGCCGTTGCTGATCACGCTGTACCCCCAACTGCCCGCCGACTCGGCCGGCCCTATCTGACGGTCCATCAGTTTTCAGGTTATGGGCCGACCCTCGCGACCACAAGAAGCGCGAGGAATCCGCACCCCTTGCCAGATCAAGGGAGTTCCGCTCAACTGACGTTCCGTCAGTTCATCACTGGGGCGAGGGGAACGGCATGCACACGATCTGGCTCGGCGGAGCCGAATGGCTCGCGGTCCTCCGTATCGGCCTTGGGCTCTGGTGGCTGGAAAGCTGGCGCCACAAGGACAAGAAGGACTGGTTCGCCGGCGGCGGCATCGCATGGGCCGCCGGCGTGGCGGAGAAGCACCGCTGGCCCCTGGTACGGACGGGCTTCGACCGCGTCGTGAAGCCCCGGCCGCGGCTGATGGCGTACGTCGTCGCCTATGCGGAACTGGCCCTCGGCCTGGGCCTGATCGTCGGACTCCTGACGCCCGTCGCGCTGGTCTGCGGGCTCGTACTGAATCTGCTCTATCTCGTGCTGATGATCCACGACTGGGGAGAGCAGGGGCAGAACCTGATGATGGCGCTGATTTCGGCCACGGGGCTGATGGCCGTGTCGTGGCAGAGCTGGTCGATCGATAGTGCGGTTGGGCTGTTTCTGCCTTAGGGGGATGGGGGCGGGGGCCGGGGGCTAGTGGCCGGGGCAGTCCCCTCTACCCCCCTGGCCCCATTCCGCCCGTGTCGCCGCGGAGACGGCCGGCCGCCGGCCTCGCTGCCCGGTGGGTGGCGGTCCCGCGATCCGACTGCCGGTTCTTGCTCGTGGCCCGAGCTCGCGTGTGCAGCTTGCGGTCCGGGCTTGCGGCTTGCGGCTTGCGGCTTGCGGCTTGCAATTCCGGGCTTGCGGCTTCCGCTGCGTCAACTCCTACTGTCATCCGTGTGGCCGGAGAGACCGGCCCGGGTGGTGGAAGGCGGGGCGATGGCCTGGTCGATCGCGGATGTGGCCCGGATGTCCCGGGTGACGTCCCGGACGCTGCGGCACTACGACGAGATCGGCCTGCTGCCGCCGGCGTGGATCGGGAGCAACGGCCACCGCTATTACGAGGAGGCCGATCTGCTGCGGCTGCAGCAGATCCTGCTGATGCGGGAGATGGACGTGGGGCTGCGCGAGATCCGGGCGGTCCTGGACAGCCAGGTCGATCAGGTTGCCGTGCTCCGTGAGCACCACCAACGGCTGCTGGCGGAACGGGACCGGCTGGAGACGCTCGCCCGCACGGTCGACCGCACCATCACCGAACTGACGGAAGCAAAGGAGAACACCGGCATGACAAAGATCAACCGGCCCGAGAACCTGTTCGAGGGCTTTGAGCGCGCCTCTACCGAGGCCGAGGCCGAGGTGCAGGAGCGATGGCCGCAGGCGTGGGAGCAGTCCCAGCGGGTCGTCGATTCGATGAGCGCCGAGGACATGGAGCAGTGGCAGCGTGAGGCGACGGCGCAGATGATCCGCCTGGCGGAGTTCATGGTGGCCGGCACCCCGGTTGACGACCCGGCGGTGCAGGCCGAGCTGGACGCGCACTACCAGGGCGTGTGCCGTTTCTGGACCCCGTGCGCCGACGCGTACAAGGGGCTGGGCCAGACCTACGTCGACGACCCGCAGATGCGCGCGAACTTCGACAAGATCGCCGACGGGCTGGCCGTCTACCAGCGCGACGCGATGAACGTTTACGCCGAAGCCCGGCTGAGCTGACCGACGGCTCACACTGCCGGGGGGCTGCAGACCCCCGGCGGCAGGCAACTCGCCCCGCCCTCGCCACACTCGGCCCACCGGACGGGGACCGCTCGCTCCTCGGCTGACTCTTCAGTTGCCCGTTCAGCCGACGCTTGAGCCAGCTCTTCAGCTCACCTTCAGCTCAACCCTTCAGCCGCCGCTCCCGCAGCTCCTCGACGTCGGCAGGAACCACGTCTGCTGCCCGCGGTTGCACTCGCGGACGAAGTGCCGCAGCGCCGAACCGGCCTCCGTGCAACGGGAGATATCGCCACGGACGGCGATCCCCGCGCGATGGTTCGGCCATCGCATCGCCGATGAAATCCAGGACGTCGCCTTCGCTGCCGTCGACGAGAACGACGTCAGCGAGGTCAACCCGTGCCTCCGTCGCCCGTCTGCGGTCCCGGGGGGCCCTTCCTGGCCGAGGGGGGCAGGGCCGGTTCCCCGCGCCGGACGGAGCCCGGGGCGCGGACGCTGGGGCGTGGGGGCCTGCGTTCGGAACTGCTGAGGTGCCAGGGGACGCTGGTGACCATGACGCCGGGGGCGAAGAGAAGGCGGCTCTTGAGCCAGAGCGCCGACTGGTTGTGGAGGAGGTTCTCCCACCAGCGTCCGACGACGTACTCGGGGATGAAGACGCTGATCACATCGCGGGGACTGGTGCGGCCGATGGAGCGCACGTACTCGACAACAGGGCGGGTGATCTCGCGGTAAGGGGATGCAAGAGTTTTCAGCGGGGTGTCGAAACCCGTTGCCTCCCATTGCGCGGTGAGGGTCTCGAGCTCGTCGCGGTCGACGGCGACGGTCAGCGCTTCCAGGACGTCGGGGCGGGTGGCGCGGGCGTAGGCGAGGGCCCGTAGCGTCGGCTTGTGGATCTTGGCGACCAGAACGACGGCGTGCACGCGGGAGGGCAGGACGATCTCGGCCTGCGGGTCCACGACGGCGAGTTCGGCCGCGGTGTTGTCGTAGTGGCGCCGGATGCCGCGCATCATCACCCACAGCACGACGGCCGCAATCACCGCCAGATAGGCGCCCTGGGTGAACTTCGTGAGCAGCACGATGACCAGGACCAGGCCGGTGACCACGGCGCCGACGGCGTTGATGACGCGGGCGATGTGGTGGTGCCGTCGCCGTGCCGTGACCGGCTCGGAGCGCAGGGCGCGGTTCCAGTGCCGGACCATGCCGGTCTGGGAGAGCGTGAAGGAGGTGAAGACGCCCAGGATGTAGAGGTGGATGAGGTTGGTGACGGAGGCGTGGAAGGCCCACAGGAGGGCTCCGGCCACCAAGGCCAGCGCGACGATGCCGTTGGAGAAGGCCAGTCGGTCCCCGCGGGTGTGCAGCTGGCGCGGCAGATAGCGGTGCTGGGCCAGGATCGAGGCCAGCAGCGGGAAGCCGTTGAAGGCGGTGTTGGCGGCCAGGACCAGGACCAGGGCGGTGGCGGCCTGGATGTAGAAGAAGCCGACGCTGTGGGCGCCGCCGAAGATGGAGGCGGCGAGCTGCGCGATGACGGTGCGCTGCGGGGTGGTGTGGCAGTTGCCGCCGAAGCCGGTGAGCCGGCAGGTGTCGTCGGCGATATGGACGTTCGCGATCAGGGCGAGGGCGGTGATGCCGGAGAACATCACGATCGCGATCAGGCCCATCGCGCCCATCGTGGTCGCCGCGTTCTTCGACTTGGGCTTGCGGAACGCCGGGACGCCGTTGGAGATCGCCTCCACGCCGGTCAGCGCCGTACAGCCGCTGGAGAACGCCCGCAGGCCGAGCATGAGCAGCGCGAGACCGGCCAGGTGGGCGTCCCCGGGTGCGGGCTCGATTCCGTACGCCGCGGATTCGGCGACCGGGGCGTCGCCGATGAGCCAGCGGAACAGTCCGGTGGCGCACATGATGAGCACCCCGGCGATGAAGAGGTAGGTGGGGGCGGCGAAGGCGCGGCCTGATTCGCGTACGCCGCGCAGGTTCACGGTCGCGAGCAGGGCGACGAAGACGACCGCCATCACCGTTCGGTACTCGTTGAGGGAGGGGATGGCGGAGATGATGTTGTCCACCCCCGATGCGACCGAGACGGCGACCGTCATCACGTAGTCGACCAAGAGGGACGCGGCGACCACCAGGCCCGCGGACGGCCCGAGGTTGGTCGAGACCACCTCGTAGGAGCCGCCGCCCGACGGATACGCGTAGACGACCTGGCGGTAGGAGAGCACCACCACCGCCAGCAGGCAGACCACGGCGGCCGCGGCCCAGGTGGCGAAGTGCAGATACGCCAGTCCGCCCAGGGTGAGGACCAGCAGGATTTCCTGGGTGGCGTAGGCGACCGACGACAGTGGGTCGGAGGCGAAAATCGGCAGCGCCAGGCGTTTGGGCAGCAATGTCTCCTGCAGGCCTTCGCTGGGCAGCGCCCGGCCGATCAGCAATCGCTTGACTGCGTCCACGATTTTCGCCACGCGGGCGAGCGTACGGGCACGTCAGCGCGGAGCGGGGATTTGGCGTGACCGCCAGAAGGGCTAGGCGAACGGGGCGGGGAAATCCGCCGTCGGGTGGCGGAAGCGCGTTTATCGGTTCGCCAATGGAACCTGTGAGGTGGGTTGGTGACGGCGCGTTGAGTGGTGTGCGGGGGCCGCGTGCCCGGTGAGGGGTGGCGTTCCGTGCGACGAGGAATCCCGCGGGAGTGGCGGCGATTGATCATCATGGGTGGCGGCTCGGTGAGGTATCCGAAATTCGCGAGGGGCAGGAATGCGATGAGGGCTGGAGAGAGGGATGCAGAGAGGGTTGGAGAGAGGGATGGAGAGAGATGCAGCGTGGGATGTCGGCAACGATGCGTGCAGGGATGCCGACATGGACACGGCACGGGGCGCGGCATGAGCCGTTGAACGGGCTGAGCCGGAGCGGCCCCCGCTCATGGCGGCCATACCTCAGGGAGCGACGTAGAGCCAATCGTGGTGTCATCGAAGGCGGGGGAAATCAACGCTCCGAAGGCGGGAGAAATCATGGCTACGACGCTACGAGCCCGAGACATCATGTCCGCCGGCGTGCAGTGCGTAGGCGCTCACCAGACGCTTCTCGACGCGGCGAAAATGATGCGCGACATGAATGTCGGTTGCCTGCCCATCTGCGGCGACAACAACAGGCTCATGGGCCTGATCACCGACCGTGACATCGTCATTCAGTGTTGTGCCGAAGGCATCGATCCGGCGACGGTGCAGGCCGGTTCCCTCGACGGGGCTCTGCACTGGATCGACGCCGATGCCGACGCCAACGAGGTCCTGATGACCATGGAGACGCACCAGATCAAGCGCCTTCCGGTGATCGACGTCAAGGGCGGCCACCAGCTGATCGGAATGATCACGGAGGCCAATCTCGCAAAGAATCTCAGCGACGAACAGATCGCGGAATTCGCCAGCCGGGTGTACGCGGGCGCGGGCTAGCCGTTCCGCCCACGGGGCCGGCGCGTCCCGCACGGTCGCGGCCGGGGCCGACGCTCCGATCGGAAATCCGTCGGTCGTCCGCCCCGGCCCGGCCTGCATTCCCTTGACGCTTTTCCGGCGCGCACCCAGGACCTCCTGACGGAGGCTTAACACCTCATCGGATCTCCCTCGGCAATGCGGAGCGGCGGCCGTAAGAGAGCCGCAAATTCCTTCCGCAGCAAGGCGTTCGGGCGTCACTCGCGGCCTAGATTTCCTTTCGGCCGCCCGGCATCCGCGAACGCCGGCGCGCAGCATGCGCCATCCCGTACCGCACCCCTGGTACCGCACCCCTGGAGCAACCGTCGGGGCGGGCAGCGGCAGGCCGCGGCGGCCACCCGCCCCCGTCCCCTATCGGCCCGTCCGGCCGCCCGCGTGCGAGTGACCGGACGCGCAGAAGGTCTCCGCGCATGCTTCCCGCCGCCCCGCCGCAGAATCCGTCGGCTCCTCAGCGCGATTCGGCACCTGGCGCCCCAGGCGCAGTGAGCGCACCACGAGCCCGGTCGCGGCGCCGACGACGCGAGAGCCGGGGATTCTTCGATCCCAAACAGCTGCTCAAAGCCCTCCCCGACGCACTGCGCAAGCTGCACCCCCGGGCGCTGGCCAGGAATCCCGTGCTCTTCGTCGTCGCGGCCGGATCGCTGCTCACCACGCTCTCCGCGGCATTCCATCCCTCCGTCTTCACCTGGATGATCAGTCTCTGGCTCTGGCTGACGGTGATTTTCGCGAACCTCGCGGAGGCGGTCGCCGAGGGCCGCGGCAAGGCCCAGGCCGCCTCCCTGCGCAAGGCGCGCACCGACACCGTCGTGCGCCGGCTGCGCAACTGGCGGGTCGGTATGCATCCCCAGCACGCGGACACCGAGGTCATCGCGGCGAGCGAGGTGCGGCAGTTCGACTTCCTGCTCATCGAGGCGGGCGAGCTCATTCCGGCCGACGGCGAGGCGGTCGACGGTGTCGCCGCGGTCGACGAATCCGCCGTCACCGGCGAGTCCGCGCCCGTTATCCGGGAGGCCGGCGGCGACCGCAGCGGCGTCACGGGCGGTACGACCGTGCTGTCCGACCGCATCGTCGTACGGGTCACCGCGCGCCCCGGGCACTCCTTCCTCGACCGCATGATCGCCCTCGTCGAGGGCGCCAGCAGGCAGAAGACCCCGAACGAGATCGCCCTCAACATCCTCCTCGCCGCGCTCACCATCGCCTTCATCCTGATCGTCGTCACCCTCCAGCCCATGGCCGGATACGCGGGCGCCACACCGTCCACCACCGTCCTCGTCGCCCTCCTCGTCACCTTGATCCCGACCACCATCGGGGCGCTGCTCTCGGCGATCGGCATCGCCGGGATGGACCGGCTCGTCCAGCGCAATGTGGTGGCGATGTCGGGGCGCGCCGTAGAGGCGGCCGGCGACGTCAACACCCTGCTGCTGGACAAGACCGGCACCATCACTCTCGGTAACCGCGTGGCGACCGCGTTTGTTCCCCTGCCCGGCATCGACGAATTCCAGCTCGCGGAAATCGCCCAGCTGTCCTCCCTGGCGGACGAGACCCCGGAAGGCCGCTCCGTCGTCGCGCTCGCCGAGCGCCGCTACGCCCTCCCGGCCCCCGGGCTGAACGGAGCGAGAGAGGCGGACGGGGCGGACAGGGCGGACAGGGCGAGCGAGGAAGGCCCAGGGCACGCCGTATACATCGAGTTCAGCGCGCAGACCCGGATGAGCGGCGTCGATCTGTGCTGGGCCGACGGCACCGACGGCGCGATCCGTAAGGGCGCGGCCGCCCAGGTGATCGAGTGGGTGGAGCGTTACGGGGGGCAAGTCCCGCCCGAAGCACGGTGGTTCAGCGATGCGATCGCGGCCTCCGGGGGCACCCCGCTCCTGGTGGCGGTGCACGACACCCACGGGCGGCGCGTCCTGGGCGTCATCCACCTCAAGGACGTCATGAAGGACGGCATCCGCGAACGCTTCGCCGAGCTGCGCCGGATGGGCATCAGGACCGTCATGATCACGGGTGACAACCCGTTGACGGCGAAGGCGATCGCGGACGAGGCGGGGGTGGACGACTTCCTCGCGGAGGCCACGCCCGAGGACAAGATGGCCCTCATCAAGCGGGAGCAGGCGGGCGGCAAGCTGGTCGCGATGACCGGCGACGGCACCAACGACGCGCCCGCGCTGGCGCAGGCGGACGTCGGCGTGGCCATGAACACCGGGACCTCGGCCGCCAAGGAAGCCGGGAACATGGTGGACCTGGACTCCAACCCGACCAAGCTCATCGAGATCGTCGAGATCGGCAAGCAGCTCCTGATCACCCGCGGCGCACTGACGACCTTCTCCATCACCAACGACGTCGCGAAGTACTTCGCGATCATCCCCGCCATGTTCACCAGCGCCTATCCGGGCCTGGCGGCACTGAACGTCATGGGCCTGCACAGCCCTACCTCGGCGATCGCCTCCGCGATCATCTTCAACGCGCTGGTCATCGTCGCACTTATCCCCCTCGCGCTGCGCGGCGTGCGCTACACCCCGTCCTCGGCGGACGATCTGCTGCGGCGCAACCTGGCCATTTACGGGCTCGGCGGCCTGATCGCGCCCTTCCTCGGCATCAAGCTCATCGATGTGGTGATCTCGGGGGTGCCGGGGCTGGGCGGCTGAGGAAGGAAGCCCGGGGCCAAGGGCCAGGTATCAGCCGGACATGAAGACCGCATCGGGTCACCGGCGAACGCCGGGCAACCACAAACGACACACCGCCCACCGCAACCTCCTCCCCCCAACCTCCCCTCCCCCCGGACCCGCTCACCACGACCCGCTCACCACGCCCTGGTCACCACGCCCTGGTCACCGAGGACGGGTCGCCTTCACCGAATACATAAGGGGAATACGCGGGCGGCCGTCAGGAAACCGGTAGTAGCCGTCGTCGTTACGGCGCAGCGCCCTGAACCGCTCGAACATGGTCATGTCGTGTTCGTGCAGGAAGTCGATCCGCAGCCCGGTGCCGGCCAGGGCGGTGACCACATCACCGATCGGGTGCTGCCACTCGACGCTGCGGTTGTTGACGGTCGGCGCGCCGAAATCCGTATACGTCCCCGAGGTTTCCTCCACCCAGGCGTCGCGGCTGAAGTAGTCGTAGGTGATCCGCGATCCCGTTTCCTCGTCCAGGGCGTCGCACAGCGGGTGGAATTCGGCGAGGTAGAGGAAGCCACCGGGGGCGACGAGGGAGGCGGCGGTCTCGGCCCAGCGGGTCAGGTCCGGGAGCCAGTTCAGGGCGCCGATGCCGGTGTAGACGATGTCGTACGACGAGTCGGGGACGGCTTCGGCGGCGTCGTAGACGTCGGCGGCGACGAAGGACGCACGGTCGGGGCCGTAGCCGAGTTCGGCGGCCAGCTCACGGGCGGTCTCGATGGCGGGTTCGGAGAAGTCCAGGCCGACGACGTGGGCCGCGCCACGGTGCGCCCAGGAAAGGGTGTCCTGGCCGAAGTGGCACTGGAGATGGAGAAGGGTGCGGCCGGTGACATCGCCGACCTCCGCGGTCTCGAAGTCGCGGATCACGTCCCGGGCCCGGCGGAATCGGTCCTGGTCGTAATAATCGCTCGCGGTGTGGATGGCCACGCGTTCGTCCCACCTCGCGCGGTTGGTCTCGCGCCAGTCGTCGGGACCGGTATGGGTGTGCATGCGGCGAAGTTATCCACAGGCTGAGGGCCTCGCCAACGCATTTGTGGCGCCGGGCGCAGAATGGGCGCATGACGAACGAGACCACCGGCTCCGCCCAGGCCCCCGACCCGCACCGTCCAAGCCCTCAGACCCCTTCGACCAGCTCCAGCGACGCCACCGGCTCCGCCGTCCCGACCGGCTCCGCGGGCACTACGGGCACCACGGGCTCGCCTCACTCCGGGGACCTCCCCGACTGGGAGAAGCGCTTCCGTGCGCCCCGGATCGGCCTGCCGGACTGGGCCGAGCACGCCCCGGACCGTTCCCTGTTCGTCTCCAACGCCACCGGCACCTTCGAGTTGTACGCATGGGACCGCGCGACCGGCGCCCAGCGGCAGGCGACGGACCGGCCGAACGGCACGACGGACGGGACGCTGTCGCCGGACGGCGAGTGGATCTGGTGGTTCTCCGACACGGACGGGGACGAGTTCGGCGTCTGGATGCGCCAGCCGTTCGCGGGCGGCCCGGATGAGCCGGCCACTCCGGGTCTGGACGCCTCGTATCCCGCGGGGCTGTCGATCGGCCGGGACGGCACGGCGGTCGTCGGGCGCTCCACCGACGAGGAGGGTACGACCGTTCATGTCGTACGGCCCGGGAAGCCGCCGGTGGAGATATACCGCCACCGCGAATCGGCAGGCGTCGGCGACCTCTCGCACGACGGCTCGCTGATCGCCATCGAGCACACCGAACACGGCGATGCGATGCACTCCGCGATCCGTGTCGTACGGGCGGACGGCTCGACGGTTGCGGAGCTGGACGACACCAACGGCGGCACCGAGGAGCTGGGGCTGTCGGTGATGGGCTTCGCCCCGGTGGACGGTGACGCCCGGCTGCTGGTGGGCCATCAGCGGCGGGGCCGCTGGGAGCCGATGATCTGGGATCCGGTGACCGGGGTGGAGACGGCCCTGGAGATAGACCTTCCTGGCGACGTGGGGGCGGACTGGTACCCGGACGGGTCGGCGCTGCTGGTGGAGCACGAGTACCAGGCGCGGAGCGAGCTGTGGCGCTACGACCTGGGCGCGGCGGGCGGCGACGGTACGGCGGACGGTGCCGACTCCGGGTCCGGGCATGCGCTGACCCGGGTGGAGACCCCGGCGGGTACGGTCTCGGGCGCGACGGCCCGGCCGGACGGGACGGTGGAGTTCCTGTGGTCCTCCGCGGCGCAGCCGCCGGAGGTGCGGTCCACGAGCGGCAAGGTCGTGCTGGACCCGCCCGGGATGAAGGCACCCGGGTCGGTGCCCGTGACCGACGCGTGGGTGGAGGGCCCCGGCGGCCGTATCCACGCACTGGTGCAGCGGCCCGCCGGCGAGGGCCCCTTCCCCACGATCTTCGACATCCACGGCGGCCCGACCTGGCACGACAGCGACGCGTTCGCCTCGTCCCCGGCGGCCTGGGTGGACCACGGCTTCGCGGTCGTCCGCGTCAACTACCGCGGTTCCACCGGCTACGGCCGCGCGTGGACGGATGCGCTCAAGCATCGCGTCGGCCTGATCGAGCTGGAGGACATCGACGCGGTGCGCACGTGGGCGGTCTCGTCGGGGCTCGCCGACCCGAAGCGGCTGATACTGGCCGGCGGCTCGTGGGGCGGCTATCTGACACTGCTCGGCCTCGGCACACAGCCGGAGGTGTGGGCCGTGGGCCTGGCGGCGGTCCCGGTCGCGGACTACGTCACGGCGTACCACGACGAAATGGAAGCCCTGAAGGCCATGGACCGGACGCTGCTGGGCGGCACGCCCGAGGAGGTCCCGGAGCGCTTCACGGCATCGTCACCGCTGACGTATGTGGACGAGGTACGGGCGCCGGTCTACATCTCCGCGGGCGTCAACGATCCCCGCTGCCCCATCCGCCAGGTGGAGAACTACGTGGAGCGGCTGGAACAGCGCGGACACCCCCACGAGGTCTATCGCTATGACGCCGGGCACGGCTCCCTCGTGGTGGAGGAGCGCATCAAGCAGGTCCGCCTGGAGCTCGAATTCGCGCAGCGGTATGTGACGGGAGAGGGGAAGCGATAACTGGGCGAGTCGTGCCCGCCGCTGGGCGGGCACGAGTCGGCCCGGGCTCGAATCCGCTCGGGCTCGAGCCCGAGCGCGCTCGAATCCGCTCAGGTTCAGATGATCTTGCGGTCCGAGTGACGGCGTGGGGAGGCGGGGGCGGGGGGAGGGGGCGGGGGGGGAGCCCCCCAAGGCGCACCGTTCAGACGTGAGCCACAGGCCTCTCCCCGCCCCCATCCGTGCCCTCGCCCTCGCCGCCGTCCCGCTTCGCCGTAGCCGTAGCCGTAGCCGCGGTGTCCCCCGGGAGGATGCCCAGTGCCGCGTCCTTCGCCGCCTCGGCCTCGCGGCGGAAGAGGCGGAACCACATGAACACGACGAAGCCCGCGAAGACGAACCATTCCCCGGTGTAGCCGAGGTTCTGGAAGGCCTTCAGGTCCAGGCCGCTGCCCTCGGCGGCGGTCGGCGGGACGGCGTGCAGCGGGGCCGGGGCTTCGCTGAGCGTGATCCAGGCGTCGTAGACCTTGTACGGCACGATGTTCACCAGCGACGCCGCGCTGATCATGCCGAGCTGGCCCCGCGGCAGCCCACCGTCGGCCCGCACCCCATCGGTGCCCTGGTTCTCGGAGGCCTGCAGCGCCCCGGTGACCGTCACCTCGCCCTTCGGCGGCGCGGGTACCTTCGCCCGGTCGGCCTTGTCGTTCGCGTCGCCGGGCAGCCAGCCCCGTACGACCGGGAGGGCCCGGCCGGAGTCCGTACGCAGCAAGGTCAGCACATAGAAGCCCCGCCGCTCGCCCTTGTCCCGCAAAGTGCGGTCCGGTACGAGCAGTTGGTGGGCGGTGTCATAGTGCCCGCGGGCGCTGGCCTGGCGGCCCGAGGTGATCTGGTCGACCGGCAGCAGGCTCGCCAACGGCCGGGCGGCCGCGGCCTTGGCCTGGGCGGAGCGGTCCTCTTGCTGGTGGTGCGTATCGACGCGATCCTCGAAGCGGCTCAGCTGCCAGCTGCCCATGAAGATGCAGAAGGGAATCGCCAGCAGGGCGAAGACGTTGATCCCCCACCACCGCGGGGTCAGCAGGAACCGATACACCCCACCAACGGTACGGGGCCCGAACGGCGGGGCAGCACCGCCCCCTCCCCGGCCCGCTTCCGCTCACACCGAGCGCACGAGGAAGGGCCGAGGAGCGCCCACGGAGGGCATACGGGGTCAAGCCGCACCCCGCGCGGCCCGGTACCCCGCCCCACCCCCGGCCGCGCACGCCAAGCCCCCGCACGCCGCCCCCTTCGCGGCAGCGCACGCCAAGCCCCCCGCTACGCCGCCCCCTCCGCAGCCGTACCCGCGTCACCGGCCGCCCGCGCCCGCTACTGCGCCGCCAGCGCCTCGGTCCGGTACACCGTGCCGGCACACGCGTCGGGGATCTTGGCATCGGCCGCGGCGGGCTCACCGGCCTCCGGCGTATGGCTGAGGACCACTCCCCCGGGCGCCGCGCCCCCGCCATCGCCGCCGCCCGTACCGTCGGCGCCGCCCGCCTGGCCGCTTCCGGTGCCGTCACCGCTCGCCGCTGCCCCGGAGTCCGGGGACTCGCCGGCGCCCTTCGTGGGGTCCGGGGTCGGTGTGGGTCCCGGATTGACGCACCCGGTCGGCCCGCCGCCCGCTTCCGGGATCCAGGCGAACTTGACCTCGTACGCCTCGCCCGGCTTGAGAACCAGCTGGTCGGGAGTGGTGGCCGGGTCGGGCAGGCCGGTGGCTTCGTCGCCCGAGGTGTGGTCGACGACGTGGATACGGTCGGCGTTCGTGGCGCCCTGCGCGGTCACGCCGACATCTCCGCCGCCCTCGACCGAGCAGGCCGTACCGGACGTGTTGACCACCCGGAACGATCCGTAGACGCGGCCGGCCGAGTCCGCCGGGCCAACCGTGCCGGTGCCCTGACCGAGCTGGTCACGACTGCAGGCCGGGGAAGTGACGTCCATCGTCTCGTCCGGGGCCGGGGTGCCGGCGTCGGCGCCATGGCCCGTGCCGTTCTTGTCCGCCGGCCGGCCGTCCTTGCCCTTGGGCTTGTCCGGGCCCGGCCGCTTGCCGTCCTTGCCGGTCGGCTGCGGGAAGGCGTGCTCGGTGCCCTCGCCGTGGGCGCCCTCGGTATCGCCGTGGGCACGCTGGCTGCTGGCGGCGTTGGCAGACCGGTCCTCGGCGGAGCCGTCGAGGTTCGCTACGTGCACCATGGCGGGGATCGACGTGCCGCCGAGCAGCAGCGCGGCGGCCGCGCCCACGACGACGTGCCGACGGCGCTGACGGCGGGCCGGCACCGCGCGCCGCAGCCGTTGCAGCGCGTCCGGCGCGGGCTCCAGGTCACCGACCCGGGCCTGTAGCAGCCGCCGCAGCTCGTCCTCGCCGCCGAGACCTCCGCCACCGGTTTCGAGCCCGCGGACACCGCCCCCATCGCGGCCGCCGCTGCCACCGTGCGCGCGCTCGCTGTCGGAGCCCCCGTCATCCGCGCACCCGGGACCCTCGCTGAACTCGGCACCTTCACCGAACTCAGGCCCATCTTCAGGCTGAAGACCACCTGTACCACCGGGAACGCCACCGGGAACACCACCGGGAACACCACCAGAAGCAGCCCCGGAAGCAGCCCCAGGAACGCCCCCGGTCACACCGCCGCCCTCGGCACCGCCGGCTCCCCCAGAGCCCGCGGCCCCTCCGGAGCCTCCCTGCTCACCCACCATGTACAACCCACGCACCACTTCACCCGGCACCCCGCGGCCACCACGTGCGCCGCCGACCGCCCCATAAGAACCCACCGTCCGCGACGACGGAACCGCTCTTCCCGGCCCGCGCTGAGCCCCCCACCGCTCAAGCCTCTCGGACCTCTCGGACCGCTCAGGCCTCTCAAGCCGATCGAATCGGCCGACCCGGTCGAGCCGATCGGCCCGATCGAACCGATCGGCCGGTTCGTACGGACCGAACACCTTCCCACTCATGCCGGAGCCTCCATCGCGACGCGAAGCGCCGCGATTCCCCGCGACCCGTACGCCTTGACCGAGCCGAGCGATATCCCCAGCGTCTCGGCGACCTGCGCCTCGGTCATATCGGCGAAGTAGCGCAGCACCAGCACCTCGCGCTGCCGCCGTTGGAGTCCGCGCATCGCCTGGATCAGCTGATCCCGTTCCAGCAGGTCGTACGCGCCCTCCTCGGCGCTCGCCATGTCCGGCATCGGCTTGGAGAGCAGCTTCAGCCCGAGGATGCGGCGGCGCAGCGCGGAGCGCGAGAGATTGACGACCGTCTGGCGGAGGTAGGCGAGGGTCTTCTCGGGGTCGCGCACCCGTCCGCGCGCGGAGTGCACGCGGATGAAGGCCTCTTGGACGACGTCCTCGCAGGAGGCGGTGTCGTCGAGGAGCAGCGCGGCGAGGCCGAGCAGTGAGCGGTAGTGCGCGCGGTAGGTCTCGGTGAGGTGATCGACTGTTGTGCCCGCTGCCATCGCGTCGTCAGTGTCCCCACGCTGAGAAGGAACCTGTGCGGGACGCGCGGTGGGCCATGGGGCGATCACCGGCATTCCGCCGGACGCACGGGGGCGCGGCGGGCGCACTGCTGCGCCTGCGGTGCCTCCTGGGGCGATGGTGAATCCGAGTACCTCTGCCACGCCTGTTGGACACGCTTCCCCCCACAAGGGTTGTACGCGCAAGGCACCGCCTTTGACGATGCATCAAATGCCCTCATGCGTACCAGCTCTTCCTCAATGCCCCATATTTCCGACGCATTCGCCCTACGATCCGAGGCCCCACGGCGACCCACGGGCGCCCTGGAACCCTCCGCGCGAGACGGCCCGAAAGACGCCTCCCACCCAGCCGCCGGTTGCAGTGTGACGGGACCGAACAGTCGAACGATTCGTCAACCCGGACCAAGCGGCCCAGACCGATAATCGCTCACAAAATCTTCACACGTCACACAGGGCGTACACAAAGTATCTCTGAGGGATCAGGCCCGCGACACCCGAACCCGCCAAGTCACCGGGACAAACAAGGGCGGCGGACGAAGAGGCGCCATGAAGACGCACCACGGAGACGCGCCATGGAGACGCACCACGGAAACGCACCACGGAAGCCTGCCCGCGAAGACACACCACGGCAACGATCGCGAAGACACCCCTCAGCGACCGCCGGCCCACGGCGGCAGGCTACGACGAGGCCCCCGGCAACTCCCCCGCCACCAGCTCCCCCACCTGCGCCGTATTCAGCGCCGCGCCCTTGCGCAGGTTGTCCCCGCACACGAACAGCTCCAGCGCCCGGGGATCGTCCAGCGACCGCCGCACCCGCCCCACCCAGGCCGGATCCGTCCCCACCACATCGGCGGGCGTCGGGAATTCCCCCTCCGCCGGATCGTCGCTCAGCACCACGCCCGGGGCCGCGGCCAGGATCTCGTGTGCGCCGGCGACCGTGACCTCGTTCTCGAACCGCGCGTGCACGGTCAGCGAATGGGCCGTGATCACCGGCACCCGTACGCAGGTCGCGGTCACCCGCAGATCGGGCAGCCCCAGGATCTTGCGGGTTTCGTCACGGACCTTCAGCTCCTCCGAGGACCAGCCGCCCTCCTGGAGCGACCCGGCCCACGGCACGACATTGAGCGCGATCGGCGCCGGGAACGGCCCCAGCGTGTCCCCGACGGCCCGCCGGACATCGCCCGGCGTCGTCCCCAGCTCCGTACCGGCCACCGCCGAGAGCTGCGCCCGCAGCGTGTCGATGCCGGCCTGCCCCACGCCCGAGGCGGCCTGGTACGCGGAGACGATCAGCTCGCTCAGGCCGTACTCGGCATGCAGCGCGCCCAGCGTGACGATCATCGAGAGGGTCGTGCAGTTGGGGATGGCGATGATCCCGCGCGGCCGTACCCGGGCCGCGCACGCATTGACCTCGGGCACGACAAGGGGCACGTCCGGATCCATCCGGAACGCGCCCGAGTTGTCCACCACGACCGCGCCCTTGGCCACCGCGACCGGTGCCCACTGCGCGGAAATCTCTTCCGGTACGTCGAACATCGCGACGTCGATGCCGTCGAAGACGTCCTCGCTCAGCGCGACGACCTCGACTTCCTCGCCCCGCACGGTCAGCTTGCGGCCGGCCGAACGGGGGGAGGCGATCAGCCGGATCTCGCCCCAGATGTCGGCGTGCTCGGACAGGATGCCGAGCAGCACCGAGCCGACGGCGCCGGTGGCGCCGACGACGGCGAGATGCGGCTTGCGGGCCGCGCGGGCGTCCGCCCCCGCGAAGACTTCGTGGGACGGACGGCCCGCCTCGGCCGGAATCATCGTGCGGCGCCGATCAGCGACCGGTACCGCCGTACACGACGGCCTCGTCGCTTTCGGTGTCGAGACCGAAGGCACTGTGGACGGCCTGTACGGCTTCCTTGACGTCATCGGCGCGGGTGACGACCGAGATGCGGATCTCGGAGGTCGAGATGAGCTCGATGTTCACGCCCGCGTTCGACAGCGCCTCGAAGAAGGTCGCCGTGACGCCCGGGTTGGTCTTCATCCCGGCGCCGACCAGCGAGATCTTGGCGATCTGGTCGTCGTAGCGCAGCGAGTCGAAGCCGACCGCGGCCCGGGTGCGCTCCAGCGCGGCGACGGCCTTGCGGCCCTCGTCCTTCGGCAGCGTGAAGGAGATGTCGGTCAGCCCGGTCGACGCGGCCGACACGTTCTGCACGACCATGTCGATGTTGACCTCGGAGTCCGCGATGGCGCGGAAGATCCGAGCGGCCTCGCCCGGCTTGTCCGGGACTCCGACGACCGTGACCTTCGCCTCGGAGGTGTCGTGTGCGACGCCCGAGATGATTGCCTGCTCCATCGGCTGGTCCCCTTGCGGTTCGTTGCTGACCCACGTGCCCTTCAGCCCCGAGAAGGAGGAGCGGACGTGGATCGGGATGTTGTAACGGCGTGCGTACTCGACGCAGCGGTGCAGCAGCACCTTGGAGCCGGAGCTGGCCAGCTCCAGCATGTCCTCGAAGGAGATCCAGTCGATCTTCCGGGCCTTCTTCACGACCCGCGGGTCGGCGGTGAAGACACCGTCCACATCGGTGTAGATCTCGCAGACCTCGGCGTCCAGCGCCGCCGCCAGCGCGACGGCGGTGGTGTCCGAGCCGCCGCGGCCCAGCGTCGTGATGTCCTTCTTGTCCTGGGACACACCCTGGAAGCCGGCGACGATGGCGATATTGCCCTCGTCGACCGAGTCCTTGATCCGGCCCGGCGTGACGTCGATGATCCGTGCCTTGTTGTGCACGGAGTCGGTGATGACGCCGGCCTGACTGCCGGTGAAGGACTGCGCTTCATGGCCGAGGTTTTTGATCGCCATCGCCAGCAGGGCCATGGAGATCCGCTCTCCGGCGGTCAGCAGCATGTCGAACTCGCGCCCCGACGGAATCGGGGACACTTCCTGAGCGAGATCGATCAGCTCGTCCGTCGTGTCGCCCATCGCCGAAACCACGACGACCACCTGGTGGCCGTTCTTCTTGGCTTCGACGACTCGCTTGGCAACGCGCTTGATGCCCTCGGCATCCGCAACGGATGAGCCGCCGTACTTCTGCACGACAAGGCCCACGTGCGCTCCTCGCAACTGTCTCTTCGGGAGTTTCCTCCCGGACCCCCGGAAATGGGGGTACTGCGGTCGGCTCAGTCTAACGAGCAAGCGGAGTCCGCCCCGTGAATACCACATCGTGAGACACGAAACTCAGTAAGTGATCACTTCGGGATCACCCGTGAGCACCACGTCCGGCGGCGGATCCGCGGGGCGCATCCTCACGCCCGCTCGGCCAGCACATGCCCGCTACGGGCCGGGACACACGGGAACGTAACTCAGGTCACACGCCACGAGTCGTCCGCGCACCCCCGGCCGCTCACATCCCCCGCAGACCCAGCGGCCCGGCGATCTCCGCCGCCATGACCCTCCCGGCCTCCTCGGCCAGCCGGTCCTCGTCGCCGTCGGTGCCACTGTCCGTGTCCAGGCCGTCCAGCTCGTCCAGCGGCTGGTCGAGGCGTACGTGGGCGACCAGCGACTGGAGGGCGCGCAGCGCGGCGGAGGCGGTCGGGCCCCAGTTCGTGAGGTAGGAGAACTGCCACCACCACAGGGCCTCGACGATCCGGCCGGCGCGGTAGTGCGCCAGGCCGTGCCGCAGATCGGTGACGATGTCGGCGAGGTCGTCGGAGATCCGGCAGGGCACCGGCTCCGAACGCGGCACATACGGGTCGAAGACCTCGGAGTAGACGTCCACGGGGTCGAGCAGCGCGGCGAACCGCTCCCGCAGCTCGTCCACATCCGCCTCCGGCCCGGTGTCGGGCTCGTAACGCTCCTCCGGGACGATGTCCTCGTGGGCGCCCAGCCGGCCGCCGGTGAGCAGCAGCTGGGAGATCTCCAGCAGCAGGAAGGGCACCGCGCTGTCCGGCTCGTCACCCTTGGCGACCTCCGTCACCGCGACGATGAAACTCTCGATCGAGTCGGAGATCGATACGGCGAAGTCGTCCGGGTCCTGTGTCGCGTTGTGCAGCGTGGCATCAGACATCGAGAAGTCTCCTCCCTTCGAAGGCCCGCCCGAGCGTGACCTCGTCCGCGTACTCCAGATCACCACCGACCGGCAGTCCACTCGCCAGTCGCGTCACTCTCAGGCCCATGGGTTTGATCATGCGGGCCAGATAGGTGGCCGTGGCCTCGCCCTCGAGATTCGGGTCGGTGGCCAGGATCAGCTCGGTGACGGTGCCGTCCGCGAGCCTGGCCAGGAGTTCCCGTATCCGCAGATCGTCGGGGCCCACGCCCTCGATCGGGCTGATCGCCCCACCGAGGACGTGGTAGCGGCCGCGGAATTCCCGCGTCCGCTCGATCGCCACGACGTCCTTGGGCTCCTCCACGACGCAGATGACCGCCGGATCGCGCCGCGGGTCCAGACAGACCCGGCACTGCTCCTCCTGCGCGACATTGCCGCAGGTCGTGCAGAACCGGACCTTCGCCTTGACCTCCATCAGCGCATTCGCGAGCCGGCGCACATCGGTCGGCTCGGCCTGAAGAATGTGGAAGGCGATCCGCTGCGCGCTCTTGGGACCGACGCCGGGCAGCCTGCCCAACTCGTCGATCAGATCCTGAACCACGCCTTCATACACGGAACGTCTTCTCTCTCTTCTGCCGTGCTGCGTACGCTAGTTGGCTACTCCTCAGAAGGGGAGACCAGGGATGCCACTGCCGCCGCCCAGCCCCTGGGCGAGCGGACCGAGCTTCTGCTGCTGCAGCTGCTGGGCGCTGGCGTTGGCGTCCCGGACCGCCGCGAGGACGAGGTCGGCGAGGGTCTCGGCCGTCTCCTCCGCGGAGTCGGCGTCGACCGCCTTGGGGTCGATGACCAGGCCCTTGAGCTCACCGGAGCCGGTCACCGTCGCCTTGACCAGACCGCCGCCCGCGGAACCCTCGACGGGCGTCTCCGCCAGCTCCTGCTGGGCGGCCGCGAGGTCCTGCTGCATCTTCTGGGCCTGCTGAAGCAGCTGCTGCATATTGGGCTGACCACCGGGGATCACGACGTGACTCCTGCCATACGACAACGATTGGTGCGGTAGCCCGAGCCTACGTGTTTCCCGCGCGCCGCGCCCTACGCCGTACGGAGGAGCCCGGATATCCCTTGCGGGCCCCGGCGCGCAGGGGTATTCGCCGCTATTCCACGGCAATCCGGGCATAGGGGCGCCCGTCCGTACCGCTCGCCCGACCACCCCGTATGACGGAACGCGACCGTCCGCAACAATGCGTCACCCACGGACTCGCGCACCTCCCCTCGCCCCCTCACACGCCCGTTCGCTCGCGCGTTTCGCTCACTCGTTGTTGTCGAACTCTTCCACCACTGTTGCGCCCAGCTCCCGGACGATCAGGTCGTGGCCGCTGAGCGCGGAGTCGACGAGATCCGGGTCGTCCTCGGCCGGCATGTCGTACTCGATCGACATGGGCGGGGGCTCCGGCGGGGTGTACGAGGGCTCCGGCGCGGCCGCGCCGCGGCCGCCTCCGGCGGAGGCCGACGGGGCCACCGCCTCCCGCGCCCTCCGCGCGGCCTGGCTCCCGCCGCCGGACCCGCCGTCCTGCCCGCCTTGCCCGTACTGCCCGCCGGGGCCCTCGGGCGCCGCCGAGGCGCTCTGCCGGGGCGGCTGCGGCGCGGACTGCTGCGGCGCGGCGGGCGCCCCGCCGAAGCCGCCGCCCGCCCCACCGCCGCCGCTACGGGGCGGGCCACCGGCGGGCGCGTTGGCGCCGCCCGACGGGTCGACGATCGCCTCGACCCGCCACTGCACATGGAAGCGCTCGGCGAGCACGTCCTTGAGGACCTCCTCGCTGCCGCCGTTCGCGAAGCTGTCGCGCGCTCCGGCGTTGGGGAAGCCGATCTGCAGGGTCGTGCCGTCGAACCCGGACACCGAGGCGTTCTGGCTCAGCAGGATCCAGGTGAAACGCCGGCGGCCCTTGACCGCGTCCAGGATGTCCGGCCACATCTGCCGCACCTGCGCCGCGCCCTGAGGGGCCCCGGCCCCCGGCTGCTGCTGTACGGGCGCGGGTGCGGCCGCGGCCGGTCCGGCGGTGGGCGGCGCAGCGGCGGGCGGCCCCGTGGGGGCACCTCCTTGCGCCCCCTGGCCACCCTGCCCCGGCGCCACGGCCGACGGCCAGCCACCGGGCTGCCGCCCGCCTGCGCCGGCGCCCGCGCTGCCGGCGCCTCCGCCGGTGCCTCCGGGCCACGCTCCGGGCCGCGTGGGCGCATTCGTCTGCCCGCCGCCCTGTGCCGCCGCGCCGCCCAGGTCGGCCCGCTGGTGCTCACCATCGGAGCCGCCGGGCGCCCCCGCGGAGGCCGGCCCCCCCGCCGACGGAGCCGGAGCAGGGGCCTGGGCCGGAGACGAAGGCGCCTGCCCCGCCGTCCCCTCGCCTTCACTGCCACTGCCACTGCCCGTGGCCCCCCGTACCGCGGCCCGCGCGGCAGCCGGTCCGGACGGCCCGCCGGGCGCCGCCACCGGATGGGCCTCCGGCCCCGGCACGTACCCGGCCGCCGGCCCGCCCCCGGAGGAGACGACCGGCACCCCGGCCCCCACACCGCCGCCGGCAGTCGTCCCGCCACTCATACCGACCGGCGCCATCGCGCCCGCGCCACGCTCCAGCCGGTCCAGCCGCGCCTGCACCGACCGCTCGTCGTCGTATGCCGCGGGCAGCAGCACCCGCGCGCAGATCAGCTCCAGCTGCAGCCGCGGCGACGTCGCCCCGCGCATCTCCGTAAGGCCCGTGTTGACGAGATCCGCGGCCCGGCTGAGCTCCGCCGCCCCGAAGACGGAGGCCTGCGCCGTCATGCGCTCCACCACATCGGCGGGAGCGTCGATCAGCCCCTTCTCCCCCGCGTCCGGCACCGCCGCCAAGATCACCAGATCCCGCAGCCGCTCCAGCAGGTCGGCCACGAAGCGGCGGGGATCATTGCCGCCCTCGATGACGCGGTCCACCACCTCGAAGGCGGCCGCCCCGTCGCCCGCGGCAAATGCCTCGACGACGGAGTCCAGCAGCGACCCGTCGGTGTACCCCAGCAGAGCCGTCGCCATGGCGTATGTCACACCGTCGGCACCCGCGCCGGCGAGCAGCTGGTCCATCACCGACATCGAGTCACGTACGGAACCGGCGCCGGCGCGGACGACCAGCGGCAGCACGCCGTCCTCGACCGGGATCTCCTCCTGCCCGCACACCTGGCCCAGGTACTCGCGCAGCGTCCCCGGCGGCACCAGCCGGAACGGATAGTGATGCGTCCGCGACCGGATCGTCCCGATGACCTTCTCGGGCTCGGTCGTCGCGAAAATGAACTTCAGATGCTCCGGCGGCTCCTCGACGACCTTCAGCAGGGCGTTGAAGCCCGCCGAGGTCACCATGTGCGCCTCGTCGATGATGTAGATCTTGTACCGGCTGGCGGCCGGCCCGAAGAACGCCTTTTCCCGCAGCTCACGGGCGTCGTCCACGCCACCGTGCGACGCCGCGTCGATCTCGATCACATCGATCGAGCCCCGCCCGTTCCTGGCCAGGTCCACACATGAGTGGCACGTCCCGCAGGGCGTGGGAGTGGGACCTTCCTCACAGTTCAAGCACCGCGCCAGGATCCGCGCGCTGGTCGTCTTGCCGCAGCCGCGCGGCCCGCTGAACAGATACGCGTGGTTGACGCGGTTGTTCCGCAACGCCTGCTGCAGCGGATCGGTTACGTGCTCTTGCCCGATGACCTCGGCGAAGGTCTCGGGTCGGTAGCGGCGGTACAGCGCGAGGGACGACACGCTTACGACGATATCGGGCCCCACTGACAACCGGCCCTGCCCCGAACTCTCGGCTTTGCCCGCAGGGGAGACCCCCTCCGCAAACGCAAGCGCCCCCCACGCACCCGCCAGAGCCGACCTACCCTTGCTGCCTTCCGGCCCTGGGGGAGTTCAGTCAGATAGCGCCACGTGAGGGGCTGCGCTCCACACTAGCGGATCCCCCGCCCAACAATCGAACCCGGCTCCCGCCCCCACCCCGCTCCGATCCCCCCGCGACCCCCTCCTCCGGATCATGTTCGCGAGCACTCCCCAACGTCTTGTATTGTTTGCGGCGGAGGATTCGCCTAGTGGCCTAGGGCGCACGCTTGGAAAGCGTGTTGGGGGCAACCCCTCACGAGTTCGAATCTCGTATCCTCCGCCAGTGCTCTCACCGGGCACGTTGTCGAAGGGCCCCACCGTTCGCGGTGGGGCCCTTCGGCGTTCCTCGGCCCTCGTTGTCCGGGTCTTCGTCCACAAGGGATGTTTCCGGGCTTCCCCGGATCGCCGTACCGATCTTCTGCGCCACCGCCTTGGGGAAGCTGTCAGGCGCGTGGAGGTACCGCGCTCGCACCCTCGCGGCACCGCCCGGTTCCCACCCCATGATCTGGTCGACGACGCGGTCCGGGACGCCCGGCAACGTCGGCACCGTCCCGGCGGTGTGACGTGCGTCATGGGTCCGGGGCTGACCGACCTGCATCGAGCTACGGATCAGCTGCCCCTCTGCACCGCCCGGCGCAGGCCACCGCGCCATCCACATACCGCGCCCTACTCGCCCTCTTCGTCCCGGCCGTCTTCGTCCCGGACGTCTTCGAGGACGAGGAGCGGTTTGGCGCCGTGCGCGGGTTTTTCGGCGAACGAGATGGCTTCGGTGAAGCGTTCGAGCGGGAACGGCCGGCCTTGGGGGATGCTCAGCACGTCATCGGTGACGAGGCTGCGCACCTCGGACAGCGCGCGCTGCGCATCCGCGGGTGAGGCAGTGCCGAACCAGCGGTTCAGCCAGAAGCCACGGACCACTTTGGTCTCGTAGATGACCGAGCGCGCCAGCAGCGGAATCGTCAGCGCCGCCGGGTCGGTCTGCCGATGGGTGGAGAGCGCGCCGTAGACCACGGCCTCCCCTCCCGGAGCCAATGCCTGGGACACCTGGGCACCTACCTGGCCCGCGACACAGTCGATGGCCTTGTGCACGCCGGCCGGCCCCGCAATCTCCGTCACACGCCGCACCAGGTCCTCGTCCTCGGTGCACATGACCTCGTCGCCACCGAGCGCTTTGATCTCCTGAACGGCATCGGGCCGCCGCACCACATTGATCGTGCGAATTCCCAGATGCCCGGCCAGCTGAATGACGAGCCGGCCGACGGTGGAGCCCGCCGCCGTCTGCAACAGCCATTCCCCCGGCCGTACGTCGAGTTCGCGCGTCACCAGGAGCAGCGCGGTCAACGGATTGACAGCGAGTTGACAGGCGCTGGAGTCGCTCAGACGGTCGGGGGCCGGCAGAAGCCTCTGCGCATCGGCAACAAGGTATTCCTGCCAGGTGCCGGCCACACGCGGCCCGGGTACGGCCGGGACGGCGACGGCCACCACCCGCTCGCCGATCCTCAGTCCCTCGGTATCCGGCCCCAGGGCCTCAATACGGCCGACGCATTCCATGTGCCCCCCGACAGTGGGAAATTCGGGGGAGAAACCGTAGCGACCACGCAACACGTGCAGATCGCTGGCGTGAATCGGAGCCGCCTTCACGCGGATCAACGCCTGGCCGGCTGCCGGCGTGGGAACGGGCCGGGATTCCAGCCGCAGGACATCCTTCGGCTCGCCGACCTCGCCGGCTACGAGCGCGCGCATGGATCGCGGCATGAGTGACCTCTCGCCTCTCAGCACCCGACGAACGCGGCGGACGTTCCGCGCCGGAACGACGCAACCTCCGGCGGGCCTCGACGCCTTGTGTACAGCTCGCCCCGCCCGATCGCTCGCCAGGCGTCCCCCTGCACTCCTTCCAGCTTGCGCTCCTCCGCGAGCGCTGTCATGTCGTGGGCAGCCCCGCCCCCGGATGCGAGGCTGTGGCGATCCCGCCGCCGCTGCTTCCGTACATCGGGTTTTTGTCCGGCGATGTTCGGCGCTGTTCGGTGGGGTGGCGCGGCGTATTTGCGGAGGGGTCAGCTCCCCTTGATAGGGGGTCGTCCGCGGAAACCTGAGTTTTTGCCAAGTTCTGCTCCCGTGTCCGAATTCTTGTGGCGCTTCGCTCGCTTCGCCGGATGTGGGGGATGTGCCGGATGACCTCAGGTTCGTCGGTGAAAAGGGAGGGCGGGGCGGGCTGTCCGGGGCGGCCGCGGGTGGGGGTGGCCGGGGAAAGTCGGGGAAGGGCGCGGGGTATTCGGGCGGTCTAGCTGGTCGTTCGATAAATACCAGCCAGTACGCATAACGTGGCGCGATTTGCTCCACCCAGAACCTAGCTCTGCGACCATCATCGCTACGAAAATCAGCTGTACGGACAGCCGTGGGGGGAGTGGCCATGGGGCTGCTCGGCGATGAGCTGGCGTTCGCGCGGGCTTTGACGACCCGTGAGAACGAGAGCGTGATGGCGCTCGGAAACCGGAAACACTATGTGGCCGATACCCCTCTCCTGACGGAGGGCGAACGGTCCCATCACGTCGTGATCGTTCTTCGGGGGTGGGTGACCGTTTCTGTGTCGACGGACCGTGGTGCCACCCGGCTGATTCTCGGCCTGCGCGGTCCCGGTGAACTGATCGGTGAGATGGCCGCGCTGGACAGCCATCCCCGAAGCGCCACCGTGCGCGCGCTGGGCCCCCTGGAGGCCCAGGTCATCGCCGGGGACGCGTTCCGTCGCTTTCTCGCCCTGCATCCGCGGGTCAGCGGGCTGGTGATACGCCAGCTCACCTTCCGGCTCCGCAGCGCCGACCAGGAGCGGTCCGCGCTCGCCTCGCTCACCGTTCTGCAGCGCCTGGCCAGCCGGCTCACCGAGCTGTCGCGGGCCGAACCGTCCGGGCCCTACACCCCTTCCGTACCGGGCTCCTCGCGCGCGGGCACCGTCGTCCATCTGGCGCAGGACGAGCTGGCCGCCACCGTCGGAGCCACCCGCGAGGCCGTCGCCAAGGCGCTGCGGCTGCTGCGCGCCCAGCACGTCGTGCGCACCGGCAACCGGATGGTGGAAATCCTCGATCCCGGACTGCTCGCCCTCCTCGCGGACGGCCATCACGACGCGGACGGTCAACAGAGATGAAGCTCTCGGCCCGTCGTGTGTAAACCGCTACAGCCGGATTTCATCCCGGGCCCGAAGCTGATGGGGACGACAAGGGAATCAGGACTGGGGACAGGGGGCACGGGGTGGACGACTCGATGGATGTCGCCGAAGCGCGCTACGAGTTGGTGATCAGCGTCGACGCCCGGCGTTCGGGCGAATACGACGACGTGGACAAGCCGCGGATGCGCGCCCGGATCTACCGGATCCTGGAAGCGGCGTTCGCCGGCGCCAACGTGCCGCGGGACGCCGTACACATGGAGGACCGCGGCGACGGTGTGCTGCTGTCGGTGGCGGGCCGGATCGCGGTGACCCGGCTGCTCGGCCTGTGGATGGTCGAGGTGCACGAGAACCTGCGGGACGAGAACCGCGCGCTGCGCGTCCCCCTGGGGCTTCGGGTGGGCATGCATGTCGGCCCGGTCCGGCACGACGCACGGGGCATCAGCGGGCGCGCGGTCGACCTCGCGTGCCGGCTGGCCGACTCGGCCGTCGGGCGGCGGCTGCTGGACGCCGAGCGGGCCGACCTCGTGCAGGTCACCTCGGACTCGCTGTACGAGGACGTGGTCAGCAGCGGCGGCAAGTTCATCGAGCCCGCGCACTATGTCCCGGCCCGGCTGGAGCTCAAGGAAGGCGAGGTCACCGCCTGGTTCCGGCTTCCCGGGCGAACGGCGCCCGCGATTCCGGGAGTTGGGGATGCGGCGGCCGGCGGGGGCGAGCGCGAGGGCGAGGAGGTTGGCGGGGATACGGCGGTCGTCGGGGATGCGCAGGTGTCCGCGGACGGGGACGACCGGCCCGGTTCCTCCGGCGCCCGCTACACCGTGCACGGCGATATGTCCCAGCACAGCGGCAACGTCTACCAGCAGCCCGTGCACATCGGCCGGACCACCGGCGACGCCGGGCCGCGGAAGGGCTGAGCCAGGTGGCGGACGAGCAGCAGGCGGGCGGTTCTCCCGAGCGCGCACCCGAGAAGCCGGCGGCCGATGCCCGGGCCCCCAAGGGCGACGAGAAGGCCAGGGACGACCGGGCGCGCGGGGACGAGGGCAAGGCCGACGGCGACGGGGGGTCCGCGGAGGGCAAGGACGCGGAGAGCAGCGACGCGGAGAAGGAGCGGGAGCGGGCCGCGGGGCGGTTCAAGGAGTACACCCGCGACCCGCTCGCGGAGGAGCAGCACGGCGAGGGGGCCGGGGACGGGGCAGGGGCCGGGCCCACCGATCTCGCCGCGGCCTCGCGGGCGCGGCGGGACACCCGGACGCTGTTCGACACCGGCCGGGACCTGAACAGCTTCGACCGTTCGTACATCCAGAGCGCCCATATCGGCGACATCCATCTGCGGCTGGACGCCCACCGGTCCGGTGCGGGGATCCGCAGCGGACCCGTGCCCGTCGAGGAGCTGCGCAGGCTCCGCCGGGTCCATGTGGAGCCGCAGGGGTACCTGCTGCTGCGCACCGCGCTCGGCGCCCGCCGGCTCCTGGTGCTCGGCGCCGCACCCGGCACCGGGCGGACCAGCACCGCGCTCTCCCTCCTCGACGAGGTCACCGCGCTCGCGGTGGACGGCGACGGCCCGCGGCCCGAGGACGGATCCCGGGTACGGCGGGTCGATCCGGACGGCGGGGTACGGCAGTTGGCCGGTTCGCTGGGCGGCGAGGCCGGGGAGAACGAGTCCGGCATCGGCTATCTGCTGGAGCTCAAGCCCGGCGCGCCGCCGCCCGACGCGATGGACCTGGACGGGCTGGCCGCGGCCCTGGACCGACGCCGGTCCTTCGCGGTGATCGTCGTGGCGGTCGGTTCGGCGGCGAACCCGCTGCTGGCCGGGCGGTACGGCATGCTCTGCCCGCCCGCGCCCACCCAGGAGCTGCTGACCACCCGGCTGCGGGAGCGGCTGGAGAACCACGCCGCCGCGGCCCCGGACGGCCCCGGGCCGGCGGATCTCCAGGCGCGGGCGGAGGAGCTCGCGGACCGGCCGGCGGTCAAGGACGCGGTCGGGCTGACGGACCTGCGCCCGGCCGAGGCCGAGCTGCTCGCGTCGCTGCTGGCCGGGCATCTGCTGGGGAACGTCTCCTACGAGGAGCTGCTGGCCGGATGCCGGAGCCTGGCCGCCGCGCAGGCCCAGGAGTGGTTCGCCGGCGTGGACCGGGCGCCGGCCGCGGCCCCGGCCGAGGCGGAGGGGGGCGCGGGGCGGCCGGGTACGGCGGCCCTGTTCCACCCGGTGGCGTTCCGGATCGCGCTGGCCGTACTGGGCGGCGTCCCGCACAGCGCCGTGGCTGCCGCCGCCCACCTGCTGACCTGGGAACTGTCCGTACAGAGCGATCCGGACACCACCCCGGCCCGCCCGCTGTTCTGCGACGACCCGGAATCCGACCTGGCGCTGTCGCGGGCCGTACTGACCGAGGGCCGGGTCGAGGTGGCCGGCGCCGAGGTGCCCGCTCAGCTGATCGGGTACCGCGGGTCCGCGCTGCCCGCCGCGGTGCTGACCGAGATCTGGGCGCGGCATTTCCCCGTCCGGGCGCCGGTCGTGCGCTGGCTGCGGCTGCTGGCGGACGATCCGCGCCCCCAGGTGTGGATGCGCGCCGCGGTGGCCGCGGGGGAGCTGAGCGTGCGGGACTTCGACCACGGCTACGCGGAGCTGATCCGGCCGCTCGCCGAGGCGGCCACCCCCCGCCGGCGGGTCTTCGCGGCCACCACGATGGATCAGGCGGCCGGGCACGCCTCGCACCGGAAGGCGGTGCGCAAGCTGGTCGACGACTGGAGCCGGTACGGCACCAAGCCGCTGCGCTGGACCGCGGCGATGGCGCTGGGCTACGGGAACGCCGCGGCCACCACGGACGACACCCTGGACGCCCTGGCCCGGATCGCGGTCCGCGACGACGGGGAGCAGCTGGCGGTCGCCTCGTTCAACGTCGTACGGCTGCTGGCGCTGCCGGACAGCGCGCGGGTGCTGCGGCGGATGGCCGACTGGACGCACCACAAGCGCGAGGCGTACCAGGACCTCGGCCTGGTGACCACGGTCCGGCTCGCGGTGACCCAGGTGGACGAGGTCCTGGACGACGAACCGGGGTCCCCGCTGGGCGACCGTTCGGACTGGCCGCTGCCGCTGGCCCTGGCCGCGACCCGGCCCGAACTCGTCGGCCCGATGGCCGACTTGATGTGGACCGCGCTGAACACCCCGCGGTCGCGGGACGTGGCGATGGACGCCCTGGAGTCCTTGCTGCGCTCGGCCGTGCGCAAGGACGGCGCCGAGTGGACCCGGCCGGGGCTGGCGGCGCTGCTGCCCGCGCTGGCGGCCGGGGAGCACGACCGGCGGCGGCTGGACTGGCTGCTGCGCCGAATGATGAACGATCCGGAGAATCCGCTCCCCGACGCGCAGGCGCGCTCCTTGTGGTGGCTCGCCGTCCCGCCGCGGGACCGGCCGGGCGCGACGGACGAGGAGGAGACACATGGCTGAGGACGAGGACGTGGCGGCGGAGAGTCCGGCCGGCCCGTTCCTGCGGGAGTACGCGCCGACGGGTCCGATCCGGCAGGCGAGTGCCCGGACGGCCTTGGTGATGTTCTACCGGAACGGCGGCCACAGCGTGGCCACCGTCTCCGGTGTCCAGCACCACAACAAGCGGGCGCTGGCCCGGCCGCACACGGTCTGCGAGATCGCGCTCGGCATGTTCGAGACGACGCTCCAGATGGAGCTGCCGGCCGCGGGCGGCACCACGTTCTTCAAGGCCGAGGTGGACATCCACTGGACGGTGACCGATCCCCATCTGGTCGCCACCGAGGTCGTGACCGATGTCGCCAAACGGCTCACCGCCCCGACGCTGGAGCGGCTGCGCGAGATCTCCTCCCAGTTCCCGGTGACCCAGGGCGAACAGGCCGACCGCGCCATCACCCAGGACTGCGCCAGTGGGCGCTGGGCCGACCTGGGCGCCGAACTCGGGCTGCGGGTAAGGCTGTACGTCCGCGTGCGGGTGGACGACCGGACGATCGACCACATGGACGGCATCCGGGACGCGCACGCCTCGGCCGAGCTGACCCGGGTGCATCAGAACAAGTTCCGGGCCATGCTCCAGGGCGGCGAGCTGGACCAGCTCAGCTACATGCTGGCGGCCGAGCCGGAGGCGGCGAAGGACTTCCTGGAGAAGATCCGCCAGGAGGGCAGGCAGGACGAGAAGGAGCGCGTCGAGCGGCTCTTCTCGATGGTCGCCGGGGGCCAGATCCAGTCCAACGACGTGGAGACGCAGGCGCTGGAGCTCCTCAACCAGGGCCGCCACCGCGTCCAGGGGCCCATCGGCTCGCTGCCCGCCCGCCGGGACACCCCGCAGCTGGAGCCGGCCGAGCCCGAGCCGTTCACCCCGGACTGGGTGGCGGACGAGCCGTCCTCCCGGGCGGAGCGGCGCGCCTACCGGGCGGAGGACGAGGACTCCGAGCCGCGGCCGCCGCGCCGCCGCAGCCGTGGCCGGGACGAGGGATGGTCCTGGGCGGGGGAGGACTGATGACCGCCGACGGCGGGGCGCCCGCTTCCCCCGACCCGATCGTGCCGGTGCCGGACGGGGGTCTGCACTGCCATGACCGGGCGGGGGAACGCATCGCCGAACGGCTGCTGAGCACGGTCCGGGAGGACCTCGGCCGGGCCGACTCCAAGGCGGCCGTGCTGCTCTCCGGGGCGCTGGCGCTGCCCGCGTTCCTGATCGGGCGGCACGGCGCACCCGACTGGCGCGGGCCGGCCGGCGTCACGCTGATCGTCGCGGGGGCGCTCTGGGCGGTCGCGGTGACCGCGCTGGTGCGGGCGCTGATGCCGCGTACCGGCACGGTCCGCAGCCGGGACGGGGTGACGTTCTTCGGCGACCTGCTGCCTCCCCTCGACTTCGCGCGGCTGTCCGCCGAGGTCGCCGAGGCCGGGCGCGATCCGGCCGGCTGGCTGCTCGTCCAGGCCGTGGACGTCAGCTCGATCCTGTCCGCGAAATACCGCGCCATCCGCTGGGGAGTGGGCGCACTGGCTCCTTCGGCGGCGCTGGCGATGGCCTGGAGTCTGACCGCGCGCTGACCCCGCGGCCCGCCCGCGCCGTCGACGACGGCCCGCCACCACGCACACCACGCAGAAACGAAATAAGGGGACGGCTGTGGCAACAGTCAGGGCAGAACGGCAGACGAGAAGGGGCTGGGCGCGCCGCGGTGTGGTCTCCGCGCTGAGCGGCGCCGCGGTGCTGGTGTCGCTGCTGGCACCGGCCGGTCATGATCCGGTGCCGGTGGCGGCGACCAGGCCGGCCTTCGCCTCGGTCAACTACGCGGTCGCCGTGGACGAGTCCGCCAGCCTCGCGCCCGCGGACATGAAGGCCGAGAAGGCCGCCGCCGCGCGGATCGCGCTGGGCGACGTCTCCTCGTCCTCCCATGTCACGGTCTTCGGTTTCGCCGCCGCCGAGTCCGGTGACCAGCGCGCGGTGGACCCGGTGTGCCCGCGGACGACGCTGGACGCGGCGGGGCGCGAGTCGATCGGCGGGTGCGTCGGCAAGCTGCGCAGCCGTAAGAAGAACGAGGGCACCGGCACGGACTTCCCCAGCGCGATACGTCAGGGAGTGCACGAGCTCAGCACCAACACCGACCCGTCGGTGCCCCGTGTGCTGTTCCTGCTCACCGACGGGGAGATGGACGTCACCGGCAGCCCCAAGTACGGCGACGCCGCGCACCGCAAGGCCGAGGGCGAACGGCAGTTGACGCAGGAGCTCAAGGCCGCCGCCGCCCAGGGCGTCCAGATCTGGCCGCTGGGCTTCGGGCCGGCTCCGGACAAAGCACAGCTCGACCGGATGGCGGCCGGCGGATACCAGAAGGGCTGTGTCGAACTGCCCTCCGCCCGCCCGAAGGCCGGCAAGGTCTCCGGGGCGAAGGACGTCGGCCCGATGCTGGAGAAGGTCTTCGCCGCCGCCCACTGCCTGCGCTACCAGCAGGGCACCAGCAAGCGGCCGCCCGCCACCCTGGAGATCGGCATCTCGCCGCTGGCGACGGTGGGCAGCATCGTGGTCGACAAGAGCGACCCGGCGGTGACGGTCACCTACTACGACCCGAGCGGACACAAGGTCCCCACCTCGGGGACCTACCGGAATTCGCGGTTCGAGCTGGCGGGCGCCGGCCGCGCCGTCGAGGCGCTGAAGATCACCGACCCGGTGCCCGGCGTCTGGAAGGTGAAGGCCGAGGCCCCCGAAGGGCACCGCTCGCTGCCCGTCGGCGTCAGCGTGCTGTGGCAGGGCGAGCTGCGCGGCGCCATCACCATGGACCCGCCGTCGCCGCAGGCCGGACAGAAGACCACGGTGACCATGCGGCTGCAGACCCGCGAGGGCTACGAGATCGAGGACCCGCGCGACTACGCGGGGCTGCGGGTCCGCCCCCAGCTGACCGGGGACGGGTTCGCGCCGCTGCCGCTGCACCTCACCGACGACGGCAAGGGGCCCGATCCCAAGGCGAGCGACGGCTCGTTCACCGGTTCCGTGACGATCCCCAAGAGCGCCGAGGGGGCGCTGAAGGTGTGCGGCACGCTGACGGCCTCGGGGCTGCACGCCGACACCCGCTGCGAGAGCGGCGAGGTCGCGCCCGGCGTGCTGCCCGTCACCACCGCGCTCACCCTGCCCGACGCCGACGCCCACCCCGGCGACACGGTCACCGGCACGCTGGCCGTCCACAACACCAGCGACACCCCGCACACCCTGCGGCTGTCCGTCGCCGACCTGCGGCCCGGTCTGCTCTCCGTCACTCCGGCCACCCTCACGGTGAAGCCCGGCGAGTCCGCGACCCGGAACGTGACGGCCGAGGTCGGCCCCGAGGGCGTCTTCGGCAGCCGTCTCGACGACGGCGAACTGCGGCTGGGCGGCACCGTCACGGTCGTCGACACCACCGACCACGACCGGACGCTGGTGCGCTCCCCCTTCTCGGTACGGGTGACGCCGGAGCCCGGGATCTGGGCGAAGTACTGGTGGGCGTTCCTCTCCGCCGCCGCCCTGATCGCGCTGGTCACCGTGGTGGTCCTGGCCTGGCTGCGGCAGCGCCGCAGCCGCCGGGACCCGAACGGTCTGACGCTGCAACTGGTCTCCGAGGACGGCACCGTGCTCAACGATCACCTCGCCGGACACGGCCACAAGCAGTGGTACGCGTTCTCCGTCGTCGAGGCCCACCGCAACCCGCGCATCGAGCGCCACAACCACGGCCAGTACGCCGTCCAGCGCAGCCCCGAGGGCGGGGCGGTGCTGCGCAAGCGCGGCGGCGGACGGACCCGGGTGCCCACTAGCGGCAGCGTGCCGCTGACCGACACGCTGAGCCTGTCCCTGGGGGAGGACACCCGCCCCCCGAAGCCCCGCCGGTCGCGGCCTTCCCGGTTCCGGTCCCGCACCACCACGGCAACCCCCACGCCCGCGCCCGACGAGGGCGGCAGCGGGAGCACCTACGAGTCGTACGAGTGACGCAACCGGGGCGGGCCGGTGCGTCGCCGGCCCGCCCCTGGCACCACAGCGCGGCCGCCGTGCCGCGCGGAAACCACGGACGTATCGAGGACGAACCGGCCGCCGGTACGGCCGTAACGGGAGGAAAACCATGAAAATCTTCCAGCCGATGCTCTTCGTCGGCCTCGGCGGCACCGGTGGCCTGGTCGGCGCCGAACTGGAGCGCAGGCTACGCGCCGAGCTGTGCGGTCCGGACGGTGTCGCGCTCAGCCATCTCGGCGGCCACGCCCCCTACCAGCTGCCCGACTGCCTCCAGTTCGTGTACGCGGACTACAGCGAGAACGACCTCCAGCGGCTGCCGCAGTTCAATGTGGACCCGTCGCTGCGGGCCGCGTACGCCCGCACGTCCCGGGCCACCCACAATCTGCTGCCGAACTTCGACAGTTCACCGGAAGTCACCAAGATGCTCCGGGCGAGCCTGCGCGAGGAGGTCGCCGACTGGCTGCCGCCGCGCCTGGACGAGCCCAAGGTCGCCCCGCTCCACAACGGCGCCGGCCAGCTGCCCACCGTCGGGCGCGCCGCGCTGTTCGCCACGCTCCGGCACAGCCTCGCCCCGGTCCTGGAGCCGTTGCTGGCGGCGATCGACGCGATCGCCAAGTCGGCGGGTGAGCTGAGCGAGCTCGGCGGCGGCAAGGTCAAGGGCTGCGATGTGTTCGTCTCGTTCTCGGTGGCCGGCGGCACCGGGGCGGGCATCTTCCTGGACTATCTGCACCTGATCAACCACGCCTTCAAGATGCGCCGGTTCGACGGGGTGAAGATCTACCCGCTGGTCGTCATGCCGTCCTCGTTCCCCACGACCGCCGGCGGCGGGCGGGAGGCCGAACTCAACGCGGCCCGCGCGCTGGTGGACCTGTTCCGGCTGGTCGACGACCAGAACGCGCCGTCGGAGGACGGCGAGGTCGGCGACCTGGACCACGACGCCGGGGCCGGGATCCGCTACCCGGGCGTGACGCCGATCCGGCTGCGCCCCGGCATTCTGCCCACCGCGTTCCTGTTCAGTCCGACCGCGGGCATCCGCCGGGACGATCTGCGCCGGTCCATGGTGTCGCTGGTGATGTCGCTGATCGGCACGGAGCTGGGGGACGGCCGCTCCCAGGGCAAGACCACCACCGCTGACGACGATTCCCAGACCTTCGCGTCGAGCTTCATCAACGGCGGGGTGCAGCGCGGCTCCCTGTCCCCCACCGGCATCGGACGGCAGGGCGTCTCCACCAGTCTGGTGGCCTCCATGACGGCCCCGATGGACCAGCTGGCCGACCTGGTGGCCGGACGGCTGCTGCGGGAGGCGGTCACCGAGCTCGTGGAGCGGCCCCGCAGTCTCCTGCGGGAATCCGCGGTGCCGTTGGTGCGGCAGCTGTTCATCGACTCCAACCTCGAAGAGCTCTGGGAACGGCGGCAGTTGACCGTCCCCGACCCCGATCCGCTGCCCCGCGGCAGCCGCGCCATCGAGGTGGCGCTGGGCGAGCGGCTCGCCGATATGCAGCGCCTGCTGTCCGATCTCCAGTCGGTCGCCGCCCGGCAGACCGCCTCGATGGCCGACCGGTTCTCCCCGCACCCCGCCATCGACAAGCTGCTCCAGAGCGAGGACCCCTTCCTCGCCGAACGGGTCGTCAGGGGCGTTCCGGGCAGCGACGAACAGATCGCCCGGCTCGGCTTCCTGGGCATGCTCGGCAGTCGCGCCGCCACTCCCCCGCGCCGGCCGGGTGTGACCGAACAGCCGCCCAAGACCCCGCGGATCAAGGGCCGGCTGGCGGGCATGTCACCGGCCCGCTGGGGCGACGCCGATGTGCAGGCCGTGCTGCGGGAGCAGGAGGCCTGGTACGAGTGGCGCAGCCGGTGCATCTGGCACGAAGCCTGGCGGGAGCAGCAGCAGCGCTGGCAGCCGCACGCGAACGCCGCCGGAACCGACCTCGGGCGGCTGGTGAACGCCTTCCTCAAGCACTCCGACCGGGAGCAGAAGGTCTCGGAACAGAAGGCGCTCGACCTCTTCGAGGACCGCACGGGCATCTCCTACCTGCTGCCGCCGCAGCGCTCGATCAACCAGTTCTACGAGGACCTGGTGGCCCGGCTGATCCGCCGGGAGGGGCTGCGCGAGCACGACGACGAGGCGGCGCTCCTGCTGAAGATGGTCAACGGCGACCTGTGGCGCCAGGTGCACGCGATGAGCCGGCGCAACCCGGACGCCGCGGTGTCGGCCGTCAAGGCACAGCTGGAAGGCCGCATCACCCGGCTGTTCGCCGAGCACGGCGCGCACCTCGAGGAGCGCCCCCTGCTGCCCGCCATGAGCACCCTGCTGGCCGCGGCGGCGGGCGACGCGGACGCCGCCGAGCAGGTCAGCAAGGAGGCCCTCGATCTCTTCACCCGCAAACTCACCGGGCTGCTGCCGGTGGGCTTCACCCCGGAGGGCACCGGCCCGCTGCGGGCCCTCGTCACCTATCCGCGGGTCCAGGCGGTGGACGAGGTGAAGGAGTACCTCGGCAAGGCGCTGCCGCTGCCCTCCGACGCCAAGAACTCCGTGGAGTACCGGGGGGTGGAGACCGACTCGATCACCGTGGTCCTGTTCCGCAGCGAGATGGGCCTCACCCAGGTGCCCGAGGCGTGCAAGGTGCTGCGCCAGTGGGCCAGGGCCAAGGAGTCCGAGCAGGCCCGGGACGTACTGCGGTGGCGTCAGCGGACCGGTTACAAGGACAGCTGGCTGGTGAGCACCGAGGAGGACCGCCGCACCATCCTGCACCAGCTGCTGTGCTGCATGTGGAACGGCCAGGTGGAGGTGGTGGACGGTGACCGGGTGTCGCCGGCCCGGGTGCGGCTGCGGCTGTTCCCCGAGACGGGCAGCGATGTGCCGGGCGTGCGGCTGCGGCTCGGGGACTTCCCCGGCGGCGTGTCGAGCTGGGCCGAGCTGCTGCGCGCGTACGAACGCTGGACCGTCCTCGACGCCGAGCGGACCGTCGGGGACTACTGCCAGGAGCTGATGGGCGCCAAGCCGCTGGGGCTCACCGAGAACGGCAGCGAACCGCATCCGCTCTTCGTCGAGCTGGTCGAGAAGATCGCCCCGCGTCAGCTGGAGCTGCTGGAGGAGCGCCGGGAGCGCGGCGGCGCGCGGGTCGAGGGATGGGTCCGGCCGCTGTGGGAGTTCTGGGCGGAGACGCTGCCGGCCGCGCTGGACATGGAGTTCAGTGGCGACCGGGCCGTCCAGCCGACCCTGCGCACGCTGCTGGAGCACGTACGCGGCGGGGATCCGGCGCCGCGCGGCCGCAAGAAGCCGTCGGAGCCCCGGCGCCCCGCGGCCGATGAGGACGACTGGGGGACCGAACCGGGCGCCACGCTCGACGCGTACCGGGCCCGCGGCACCGGCGGGTCCCGGCGGCACGAGTCCGCGGACGACCACGACGGCGGGTACGGCGGCCGCGAGGACGACCGCGAGACGTACCGCGACGACCCCCCGCGCTCGTCCAGGGACCGCCTCAACGGCCACTCCGGCGGCGCCGACCGGCCGTCGGCGCCCTGGGACGACGACGAGGCCCCCCGCCCGTACGGTGACAGCGGCGACCGCGACCGCTCCCGCCGCAACCCGTGGGACGGTGATGCGGAGTGATCACGCCCGAGGACGTCGGCGCCATCATCCACCTGGACCTGCGCAGCGGGGCGGCGGCACTCGCCACCGCCCCGGCCCTGCGGGCCAAGGTCGCCCGGCAGCTGGGCCGGGCCGGACTGCCGGAACCCGACCACCCGCTGTTCCTGGTGGTCGACACCCCGGCCGGGCTGACCGACCATCAGCGGCAGTACGAACTCCTCACCGCCTACCGGGCCGTGGGCGAGGTCAGGATCCTGGTCCTGCTGGTGGGCAGCGCGCCCGGTTCGTACGCAGGTGAGGACGAGCCGTTCCAGCCGGACCGGCGGCTGAGGCGGCCGGCGGTGCTGCGCGGCTCCGGCACCGCCCTGCTGTGGGCGGGCGATCTGCGCTCCGCCCGTACGGCGCTGGAGCAGCCCGCGCCGGACGACCCGGCGGCGCTGGCGGTCCTGGTGGACGTGCTGTCGGTGCCGGATGTCTACCTCCGGGTGCTCGACGACATCGGGTCGCTGCCCGAGACGGTCGCGGCGCCCGGGGTGCGGCTGCTGGAACAGGACCTGCCGCCGCAGGTGCGCGACCGGGCCTGGCGCGATGCGCTCACCCGGTTCGCGGGCGAGGACGCCGAGCACGCACCGGATCTGCCGGTGGCCGCCGGGTCCGGCGCCGATCTGCCGGAGCCGCTGCGGGGGCTGGTGGCGGGCCGGGGCGGCCACGACCAGCGGCACCGGGAGGCGGGCGGGGCGGCGGACGGCGCGTACCGGGCGTGCGCGGAGGCCCTCGGCGATGCCGAGGACGCGCTGGCCGGGCTGCGGGCCCTCCCCGGGCTGCTGAGTCCCACCCGCCGAATGGACTTCGAGGCGGATCTCGACCGGGCGCGGCGGGCGCTCGACGAGTACCGGGACCTCGTCGACACGGCGCTGCACGGCGGCGGTTCCGGCGCGGCACCGTCCGCGGCCGAGGCGGCGGCGCGGCTCGCGGCGCTGGGGCTGCGGGTGCCCTCGGCCGGGGGTGTGGGCGAGCGGATCGGCGAGGGCCTGCGGGAGTTCGCCGGGAAGCTGCTGGGGCAGGGGCTGGCGCTGCGCACGGTGGCGCAGCGTTTCACGGGGCTGGCCGGGCGGGTGGAGCCGGTGCCGGGTGCGGCGCTGCGGCCCCGGCTCGCCCAATACTCCGCCGCCGCGGTGGCCCGGGAGTCGGGGGCGGCGGGCGCCCCGCCGCCGGGCTCCCTGGCCGGCCCGGCGGCGGCGGCCGTGGCGGGGCTGCTCGGCGCGCTGTGGCAGGGGCCCCTCATGGCGCTGGCGATCCTCGTCCCGCTGGTCTTCTTCGGCGTGGCGGTGCTCGGCGCGTCCCGGCTGCGGGGCGAGGGGCGCCCGGACCGCTGGCCGGTGGGCCACCGCGTCGCGGCGCCGGCCGGCGCCATGGCCGGGGTGCTGGTGGCGTACCTGACCGGGCCCCCGGCCTGGCTGAGCACCCTCGCGCTGCTCGTGGGCCTCGGCGTCGCGGTGGAGACGGCGCGCCGGCTCTGGCGGGCGACGGCCGACCATTGGGCCGGAGGGTACGGGACCGCCGCGCTGCGCCGGGCCCTGGACGGGCTCGACGGCCTGCTGGCCAAGGCGGTCGGCGAGCACTGGGCCGCCGAGGAACGCCTGTACTGCGCCGACGCGGCCCGGTCCGTCGCCGGCATGCTGCGGGCGACGGCGGCCGCCGCGGACGCGGAGGCGGTGCCCGGGACCGAGGGGCAACGGCCCGCGGTCACCGATGAGTTCGCCATGGACGCGTTCGGCAAGGACGCGTCCGAGGGCGATGCGTCCGGTACGGAGCCGGACGCCGAGGACGACGACTGGCTCTCCAGCGTCTCGGCCCTGGAGAGCGACGACTTCGCCGCGTCCGACGACGGGGGCGGCGACTGGGCGAGTGCGTACGCCCGGCAGGACGAGCCCGGCGGGGACAAGCCCGCCGAGGACAAAATTTCCGCCCGGCCCGCCGGTCCGTCGGACGACCCGGACGCCGGGATCCCGCGCTGGCTGGACCGCGAGAGCGGCGAGGGCGGGCCGAAGCTGGTCGCCACCCTGGCGGACGATCTGGCGGACGCCGCCATGGCCGCGATGGCGCCCTACTGGGGCGCCATCGAACGCGGCCAGGCCGGCACCCTCGCCGTCCAGCGCACCGAGGAACGGGTCCGCGAGCTGCTGTCGACGGCCCGTCGTCACCTCCAGCTCAACGGGGTGCTCGCCCCGCCCCCGTTCGCCGCCGGGCACCGCACCCGCACCACCTCCGCGAACCTGCTGGGCACCGACCCGCACCGGCTGGCCGAACTGGTCGGCGCGGAGGCCGAACGGCGGGCCGTGGTGCAGCTGTCCTCGCCCGAGCAGGGCGCTCTGCTCAGCCGCGACCCGGCGGCGGTGGTGTGGATCAGATTCGCTCCGGAGGCCGTGCGCGGCGAGGTCGAGTCGGCCTGGCGGACGAGCGGTTCGGGCCAGCCGGAGGAGGCGCTGTGGACCTCGTCGGGACGGTACGCCGGCCTGATCCGGCTCACCCCGCTGCGGATGGGGGTGGTGGACACCTTCCGGCCCCACCAGGACCCCGACCCCGACTGGCCGGACGAGGGCGCACGACGGCTCGGCGACGACTGGCCGGACGAGGACGAACGACAGGACGGCGACCGCTGGTGACCACACTCACCTTCACCACCCCCTCGGGGCGGCGCCGCACCGCCCCGGTCCGCTTCGGCCCCGAATCCCGCCGGGATCCGCTGCTGCCCCAGCGGATCCGCAACGGCCTGCTCGGCGACGAGCGGCAGCAGTGCGTCCAGGTGCGTCTGACCGCCGCCGACGCGGCGAACCCGGAGGCCCGCGCGCTGCTGGACACGGAGGCGAGCACCGCCCTGCAGCTGCTCCGGGTCCTCGACGACCCGGAGCACGCGGTGCTCTTCCCGGAGATCATCGGCTACGAGCTGGACACGGCCGAGCCGTTCCTGCTGTACGTCGCGCCGCGCGGCGCGGCGGCCGTGCGTACCCATGTGATGTCCGCGACCGACCAGCCGGTCTTCGCCCGCGGTCTGCTGGAGGCCCTGTGCCTGCTGGACGGCCAGGGCCTGGTGTTGCGCGGTATCTCGCCCGCCACCGTGCTCTGGGACGGCGCCTCGGTCCAGCTCTGGGGGCTGGAGGCGGTGGCCCGCGCCGGGCGGCCGAGGTCCCCGTGGGGCCGGGCGCCCTACGGCCCGCCCGAACAGCGCCGCGGGGAGGGGCTCGTCGACTCCCGGGACATGGTGTGGAGCGCGGCCCAGGTGCTCTACCAGCTGGCGACCGGGCGGCCCGGTCCCACCGACCGGGCACCCGCCGATCTCGCCGGGCACCGGGTGCTCGCCGAGACCCTGCGGGGCGCCTTCGCCCCGCTGGCGGCCGACCGGCCGACGCCCGCCCGGCTGCTCGAGCGCCTCGCCCCGGGTGCCGCCCGGCGCATCGCGCTCACCGTGCCGGCCGACGACACGCGCCCGCACCGGGCGGCGTTCGCACAGACGCTGCGGCTCAAACGGCAGACGCCCCCCGCCGAGTCCCCCAACGGGTCGGCGGGGCGCGGCAACGGCGAGGTGCTCTGCCCGTACTGCCTGGAGTCCATCCAGCTCGATCTCGCGTCGCTGTTCGACACCGACAGCAAGATGCAGTACCAGAAGCTGGACGTCTCGGGCATCAGCAACGCCCTGCGGCTCCAGGACGTCATGCGCGGCGCCGTCCAGAAGTGCACGGCGGACCCGGACTTCCCCGAGCACTTCATTCCGGTGCCGTACCTCACCCACGGCCGGCCGCTCACGGTCGCGATGGTCGGCCAGTCCTCCACCGGCAAGAGCCATCTGCTGACCCAGATGATCGCGGAGATCACCGACGGCGGCCTGGAGCCGTTCGGCCTCAAGTGGCAGTCCGTCAACCCGGAGCAGCATGCGCGCTTCGTCCGGGAGCGGGTCCAGCCGCTGCGCAACGGCAAGGTCCTCGACCACACCGGCGCCCTCGGCCTGGACGGCTTCGCCCGGTTCGTGGAGTCCCTGCTGATCACCGACGCCCGCGGGCAGGTGCGCCCGGTCGCGTTCTTCGACCTCGGCGGCGAGGACCTCGTACGGACCGATGCCGCGCTCCGTTTCCTGCTCGGGGTCGACGCCATGATCTTCGTCGTCGACCCGGCGCTGGCGCTCCCGCTGCCGCAGCTGGACCACGCCAGGAAACGCTGGGGACTGGAGGTGAACCGGGACGGCGATCTCGCCTTCGGCACCGTCCTGGACCGGCTGCCGAAGAACGGCCCCTATCTGGAGGTGGCGGCCGCGATGGTGCTCGCCAAGGCCGACCTCCTGCGGTTCCAGCCGCCCGTCGACCGATGGCTGGACGAGGCGCCGCCCGCCTCGCTCGACCCCGCGCTGGTGCGCGCGGAGAGCCGGGACGTCTACGGGCTGCTGCGCCGGCACTCCGGCCAGGCGTGGCTGCGCCCCTTCGACGCGATCCGCCGGTGCACCCTGCACGTCGCGTCGGCCACCGGCGGCCAGGAGGAGCAGGGCCGCTATCCCGCGGGGGCCAGGCCCCGGCGGGTGCTGGAGCCGCTGTTGTCGCTGCTGGCGATGCACGGACTGATCGAAGTACCGGGCGGCGCCGATGCGTTCGCCGTGGGCACGGCGTCCGCGGAGGACGCGGTGCCGCCGTCGCAAGCCGGAAGATCTGTCGGAGAGGACGCGAAGTGAGCGACTTCCAGGGCTCGGTGCACCAAGTGGTCTTCCGGTGGGACGGCAACCAGGGCCGCCAGGGCACCGGAATGAAGGCCGTGGCCCACTCCTGCCCGGCCGAGCGGGCCGAGGAACTGGGCCGGGAGCTGGGCCCGTTGCTGTGGGTGTCCGGTACGGCGGCCCCGCGGCAGAGCGTCGTCCGCACCCTCTCCCGCGACGGCGAGGTCATGCTCGTCCAGCGCTGGCCCACCACCGACCCGGGCGGCCGGCCCAGCACGGTCAGCCATGTACTGATCGGTGATCCGCAGATCCTCAAGGCCCGGTTCTGCCTCGGGCTCGCGTACGGCGGCTGGGGCAAACGGGCGTCCGCCGAGAACGCCTCGGGGCCGCAGGAGATGGTGGAGTGCGCGCAGCTCGACGAGTTGGCGCGCACGCGGCTGGACGTCATGCAGGAGCAGTGGCCGACGGTCAAACACGCGCTGGTGCTGGTCACCGCGGAGTGGCTGCGCGATCCGGCGCAGCGGGTGTCGCTGCTCACGGAGGACGAGGAGCTGCCCGGCTGGCCGGACCGGGAGGCGGTGCCGCTGGTGTATCACGGGCTGTTCATGCTCTTCGGCCGCTGGCTGCGACAGGAGTGGACGTTCGCCACGTACGACACGGTCGACACCCATCAGCTGCGTCTGATGTGTGTCCCGCGCTGGGAGACGGACACCGGTGCCTCCGGTCCGCTGGCCCGCCTCACGGGCCGGAAGCCGGCCCATGTCCCGTTCGAGCTCTGGGCGGCGAACCGGCTGGTGGAGCACCTCCTGGCGTACCCGCCGGCTGCCCCCGGTGTGCCGCAGCTGGTCGAGGGGCTCCCGGACGGTGCGGCGCTGGACTGGGCGCAGCGGCGCGCCCTGCTGAAGGACGTCCTGGACACCGACCGCTGGTCCGGCCCCCCACCACGCCGCCGACCGGCCCCGGAACGGGGACCGGCCGCGGAACGGGGACCGGCCGCGGAACGGGGACCGGCGCAGAAACCGCCACGGGGACGGACACCGGAGACGGCGCGGGACACGGCGCGGGAGACAGCACGGGAAACGGCGCAGGACACCGCGCGCGAAGCGGCGCACGGACCGGTCCACGAACCAGCCCATGTCCCGGTCGATGCCCCGGTCGATGCCCCGGTCCACGAACCGGTCCATGTCCACGAACCGGTCCATGAGGCTCCGGAACCGGTCGCCCAGCCCGCCCCCACGCCCGCCCCCGCGCCTCCGCCGCCGACGCTCCCACCCACGCCCGGACCCACGCCCGCGCCGCCCCCGCCGCCCTCCCACCCCACAGCCGCCCCCCGGTCGACGGCGCCCGGCACCGGCTACCCGGCGGCGGACCCGCTCCCGCCGCGCACGCTTTCCGAGGACCTGCGGGCGCAACAGCACCTGAACTCCACCGAGCGCGGCCCGCTGGCGGAGCGCCTGCGCACGCAGCCCGACCGTCTGCTCCTGCACGAGCTGCGCTCCGGCCAGCTGCCGCCGGACGCCGTGGAACTGCTGCTGGACGAGCTGGGGCAGGAGCACCGCGTCCGGGCCCGCGACACGGCGATGCAGCACGAGCTGTGCACCGAGGTGCTGCGCAACAACCTGTACGTCCCCCCGAACGGGCAGGGCGTGGAACCCTTTTCGAGGGCGGCCATGACCCGCCGGGCGGCCGAGCTCTTCACCTGGGCCGTCGCCCCGCTGGCGCGGGACGCACGCCATCTGGACGATCTGCAGAAGCTGCTGCACCGCATCGACCGGGACCGCTACCCCACCCCGGGCAGCTGGCTCTGGCAGAGCATCATCGCGCCCGCCAACGGCCGGGCCCCCGACCTGCCCCCCGTCCTGTGGCAGCAGATTCTGCGCGATGTGATCAACCGGAGCCCCGCACCGTCCGCCCCTCCCCAGTCGCCCTCTCCCCAGACCACCCCTGCTCAGTCCACCCCTCCCCCGACGCCGCTCACCTCCCCGGTGTCCGCCCCGGTGTCCGCCCCTCCCCCGGAGCCCAGGCCCGCCGCGCCGGAGCGGCCCGCGTTCGCCACCCGGTTCGCCGCGCTCAATGACAGGCCGGGCTGCGTGGTGGCAACCGGCTTCGGCGTGCTCGCCGCGCTCATCGTGATCGTGTTCGTGATCATGTTCTCCTGACGGGCGGACTCCGCAGGGCCGGATCCGCCGGGCGGGCACCGGCGCATCGGTACGGTGCAGAGTCCATGCGGTGCAGTGCAGGACCGGTGCGGTGCAGGTCAGCTGCCCGGCGGGCGGAAGTCGACGCTCTTCCTGGCGGCCTCGTCGATCTCCTCGACGGACAGCAGCGGGGTCGCCGAGGACTGCACCACGCCGCGCGCCGTCCCTACGGCGTGTCGGCCCTACGGCGTGTCGGCCCTACGGCGTGTCGGCGCGCAGGCCGCCCACCCCGCCGCCGCCGTCGAGGCGGGCGATCCGCCGCAGCGCCGCGTACGCGGCGGCCGGGTAGCGGGGGTCGGGCCGCAGCGCGTACTCCCGCAGACATGCTTCGGTGAACTTGATGACGTGTTCGTCGCCGTGCTCGGCGGCCCGCGCGCCCAGTTCGGCCGTCGACGGCGGCTCCTCGGCGAACTCCGCACGCCAGGCCTCCGTTCCCTCCCCGCGCCGGTCGACGGTGAAGGCCAGCAGGAACGCCGCCTGCACCTGCCACAGTTGGGCCACCGTCGGCAGCTGCATCTCGGGCGGCAGATGCGGGAGGACCAGGCGTACGGCGGCGGGCGCGGTGACGCCGTGGATCAGGGGCACCGGGTACACCTCGGGGTGACCCAGGTAGACGTCGGCGAACTGGACCGTCATCTCGCTCAGCAGCCGGGGTGCCTGCTCGGCGGTCAGCGACCGGAGCGCCTCGTGGTAGCCGGGCATCCGGTCGAGGGTCTCCAGGCGTTCGCGGGCGGTGCCCGGACCCAGGCCGCCCTCCTGGGGCATGCGGGGCAGCGCGGCGATCGCGGCGGACAGTTCGTGGCGGCCGCTCAGCCGAGGGTCGCCGGGCAGCGGGGTGTAGCGGGCGGCCCAGTACGACAGACCCCTTGCCAGTTCGGTCAGTTGGAGGCGGGTCGGCGCCCCGCCGGCGGCGGACAGGCCGCGGACCGCGTGGCCGGTGCGGATGACGCCATGGGTCAGCCCGGCGAACAGGCCCGGGAGCAGGCGCGGCCACCACCGGGCGAGGACGTCCCGCCAGTGTCCCTCGGCCAGTTCACGCTCGAAGAGCCGCTCCCAGTCCCCGGCCCGGCCGAAGTCCCCGAGGGCGGGGCGCCAGGAGGACTCGTCCGCGGGGTCGAGGACGAACCGCGCGGCCGGCGGCTCGTGGTGTTCCATCGCGCGCCGGTAGCGCTCCACCCACCGGGCGACTTCGTCCTCCTGTCCGAGCAGCGCGAGCGCCTCGGCGCCCATCGGGCCGTGGTTGGCGAGATCGACCCCCTTGCCCCGCTCGTATCCGAGGTCGTCCAACCGTTCCAGCGCATCGTTGACCGCGTCGCGGTAGCTGATCGATGACATGAGAAACCCCCAGTTCCCCTGCTCTTCCCGCATGGCACTGGCTTCGACTATCCAAATAGTTTGGATAGTCGAAGCATCTACACTCGCAGTATGCACCACACCCCCGACGCCGGGACGACGCCCCGGGTACCGACCCCCGAGGACATCCAAGTCGTCGGCCTGGTCCCCCTGTTGGCGCCGCATTTCCGCGGCGCCGTCGTACGGGACCTCATGCCGGAGCCGCTGCGCACCGCGATGGAGTCGCACGGGCTGACGCCACGCCACGGCGCCGTACTGCCGCAGCTGCTGGCCGGCGCGCCGCTGACGGTCGGCGAGATCGCCCGGCGGCTTCAGGTGTCGCTGCCCACCGCCAGCGAACTGGTCGGCGGGCTGAGCCGGGCCGGCATCGTGGAACGCGCCGAGGACCCGGCGAACCGCCGCCGGATCCTGGTGTCGCTGGCCGAGGAGTTCCGCCCCGCGTTCGAGGAATTCGCCGCCCGCCGCACCGAACCGCTGCTGCGCGCCCTGGACGGTCTCTCACCGGACGAACGGGCCGGGTTCCTGGCGGGACTGCGCGCCTGGGTGCGCGAAGTGCAGGGCTGACCGGGACATCGGCCCGGTCACCGCGGGTATCCGCCGGTGTGCTGCGGTTCCGGAAGGGAGGGGGCACGGCCTTGGGCCGCGCCGTCGGCCGGCCGGTCCCCGCCCCGGAGTACGGCGAGGGCCGCTGCCAGGACCCAGGCATCCGTCCCGAAGGCGGCGACCCGTTCCAAGGTGCCCATCCCGATGCCGGGGTCGTACTGGCCGAAGAACATCGCCGCGGCGGTCAGCGCCAGCACGGCGATCACCAGCGTTGCGGGCCGCAGCCTGCCGAGCCGGGAGCCGCGCGGGAGGAATCCGGCGAGGAGGAGCCCGAGGTTCCCCACGCCCATGATGATCATTGCGCCCAGTACGTGGAGGTTCTCGTCGGCATCGGCGGGGACGAAGCCCACGAGGACCCATGCCGCCGCATTGAGCAGGAACATGATCCGGGCGGTCACGGACACCCCGCCCCGGCCCCAGCAGGCGCCGGTCAACAGGGCGCCGGCCAGCAGCAGCACACCGTGGACGACGAAGGACGTGTTCATGAGGTCGTGCAGCGGCGAGCACACGTAGCGCGGGCGGGAGACGTCCCAGATCTGACAGTGGACGTTGCCCAGATCGCTGATGTTGTGGCGGACCCAGCTGTAGGGCGTGCGCCAGGCGGCGCCCACGGCCAGTTGGACGGCCATGATCTGCACGGCGGCGAAAATCCATAGCGCGGCACCGATTCTGTTGCCCGGTGTCGTGCGGCCTTCTGGGTGCGGTGCCGGCTGCGGCCTCACGTTCCCCCTCCTCGGTTCCGATGCGAATCCGTCGGGCCGCCCCGGGAGTTGACGACGGCGCGTCGCTCGGCCCGGTGCGCGGCACGGGCCCATGCTCACAGTCGGCCGGGGGCGGGCACATCGCTGTCCTGGGGGAATGACGGTCCCCCGTCATCGGGATGCCGTCCTGGCTCTTTCGGGGGAGGGGCGGACCGGCCTACCGCAGCGGGCCGCCGGGCGACCCGGAGGGGGCAGCCGGGCTCACGCGCGGGTGCACCGTGCCGTTCCGTCCGGTGGGACGGGCCTCGAGGAGGGTGGCGTACAGACCGCCCTGGTCGAGGAGCTGGGCGTGGGTGCCCGACTGGACCAGGCGGCCCTCGTCCAGAACGAGGACGCGGTCGGCGCCGGCGGCGAGGGCCAGATCGTGGGTGATCACGATGGTGGTGCGGCCCTCGGCCAGGCGGTGCAGCGGCCCGAGGATGCGCTGCGCGGCCAGATGGTCCAGGCCGGTGGTGGGCTCGTCCAGGAGCAGCACGGGGGCGTCGCGCAGCATGGCGCGGGCGATCGCGACGCGCTGCAGCTGGCCTCCGGAGAGCCGGGAGGTGCCGGGCGCGATGACGGTCTCGTAGCCGTCAGGGAGGGCGGAGATGAAGCCGTCGGCGTCGGCCGCGCGGGCGGCGTCCACCACATCCTGGTGGGTGGCGTTGAGCCGTCCGGAGGCGATGTTCTCCTCCACGGTGTCGTGCAGGACGAGGGTCTCCTGGGGCAGCAACGTGATGTTCCGGCGGACCTGGGCGAGGGGCAGCCGGTTCACGGGGATGTCGTCCAGCCGGATGCTGCCGAGGTCCGGGTCGTAGAACCGCAGCAGCAGGGCAGCCAGGGTCGACTTGCCCGCGCCGCTGGGGCCGGTGATGACCAGCAGCTCCCCGGGGACCGCGGAGAAGGAGAAGTCCTGGAGGGCGGCGACGGGGCTGCCCGGGTAACGGAAGGTGACATCGCGCGCCTCCACCTCGCCCCTGGCGCGGGCCGGGGCCGGTATGACCTCGGAGGGGGGCGGGTCGGCGACGGCGGGGCGGGCGTCGAGGATCTCCAGCAGGCGGTCGGAACCCGCGGTCGCGGCGGTCAGCGTCAGGCCGAGCTGGCCGAGGTTGCGGATCGGCGGGTAGAGGTAGCCGATGAAGGCGGCGAAGGCCAGCAGCTGCCCGAGCGTCATCCGCCCGGCGGAGATCTCCCAGGCGCCCAGGCCGATGATCGCCAGGACGCAGATGGTCTCCAGGACCTCCAGCAGCTGCGTGTAGAAGTTGTTGAGCCGTGCGCTGACCACCGACGCCCGGAACCAGGTGCCCGTCTCGCGCCGCAGCCGCTCCTCCTCGTCGTGCTGGCGGTTGTACGCCTGGGTCAGTACGACGTTCACCAGGTTCTCCTCGACGACCGAGGTGATGGCGCCGTCCGCCCGGCGTTCACGGCGTGCCACCGTTTGCAGACGGCCGGTGAAGCGGCGGGTGATGATCCAGAACAGCGGCGCCAGGACGAAGGTGACCAGGGCCAGGTCCCAGCGCAGGAGCAGGGCAGCCCCGCCGTAGAACAGGATGCCGAACAGGGCCGTCGTCGCCTGGACCAGGCCGGTGACCACCAGCTGTTCGATGGCGTCCACATCGCCCGTCAGCCGCTCCACCAGGTCACCGCGCCGGTTGCGCTGGAAGAAGTGCGGCGGCAGCTTCTGCAGGTGCGAGAAGACCCGGGCCCGCAGGCGTACCACGAAGCGTTCGGCGGTCCAGGCGCCGAGGGAATTGCCCAGGTAGCCCACTATGGCGCCGATGACGGCCACCGCGAGCCATTTGGCGGCGGGCCCCCAAAAGGCGCTCACCGACCCTTTCTGCAGGGCGTGGTCGGTGAGTTGGGCGAAGAGGAGGATCGCCGCGGTCTCGGCGAAGGCCGCCACGACCGCGGACAGTCCGACGAAGACCAGCCAGCGCCGGTCCCCCTTGGTCAGGGGCCAGAAGCGCCGGAACGCCTCCTTGGCGCGGAAGTGCTGGGGATACGCGTACTGCCGCTCCGTCAGCAGGCCCTGGTCCAGTGAGCGTGACCGTGGGCCGTCCGGCCCCGCGGGGGCTGGGCCGTTCGGCCCAGCGGGCCCGGGGTCGTACGGCCCTGCCGCAGCGGCCCCGTCCGGCCCGAGGGACGGGCTGTCGGGGCGGACCGCGCGCTGACGCGAGCTGTGAAAGTGCATGGCTACCAGGCCAAACCCTCGGTCGAGGACGGTTCGGGGCGCTGCCCGGAAGCGGGCGTCGGCCCCCATGACACGAGGCGGACCCGCGCTGTGCGCGAGCCCGCCTCGATCTCAGGACATCTCGTCAGGACACCTGGTCGGTCAGCTGATCAGCGGAATCCGCGTCCGCCGCCGCGGCCGAATCCACCGCCACGGCCGAAGCCGCCGCGGCCGAATCCGCGGCCGAACCCGCCGTAGCCGCCGTAGCCGCCGTAGCCGCCGTAGCCATATCCACGGCCGCCATACCAGCCGTCGCCCCAGCACCCACCGTGCCGGCGCCTGTGCAGGATCCGGAAGCTCATAATCGCCTCCTGTTGTTTCCGTATGCCTGATCGTGGTGTCTGACCACGACACTTTCGAGGCTACGTCTACCTGTTCCGGACAACAAGCACTCTTGCGTGAAAATTCACGCAAATCGGAAATAGTACGCATTGGCCCCAGTTGGGCACATAGCGTCACTGGGGAGTGGGTGCGGCGTCGCGACTCGGAGGGGCGCTTCCTGCGCCCAACAGGCCTATGAGGAAAGGGAGTTGAGGATCCACGCGACGGGCCCACAGTCCTCGTCGATTACGGAGAGCTGACGGGCAGCCACCCCCCGATGCGGCCATCGGGAAGCCCGCCCGCCGCCCGAACCCCTCCGGCGGGCTTCACCGCATCCCGCATCCCGGCCCTCCCGCGGGGACTTCCGCGAAGCCCTTCCGGCCGGTTTCCAGGGCATGTTGACGGTGCGTCATATGGCGCAGCGTCAGATCATCTCGGCCATGGACGGGCGGCGGGACCCGAGGCCGCTCCCGCCCGCCCGTACACACACCTGTGGCCGATCGGCCCCTGAAGCAAAGAGATATGACGAAGCGTCATGCTCCAGTGGCCGACGCGGCTCACTCCCCGCAGTGCCGCTGGTAGAAGTGCGCGAACCGCTCCAGCGGATCCCCGTCCGCGCTCCACGGCCAGGGGGTGGCCACGCCTTCGGTGGCACGCAGCGCGGTCGCCGCCTCGGCATGACGGGTGGATTTGAGCAACGCGTAGGCCAGCAGGTTGAGATCGGCCACCGCGGCCGCGTGGGTGAGGAACCCCGGGGTGGTCCAGTCCAGGGCCGCCTGGTCGAGGGCCTTGGCCGCGTCGGGGCGGCGCCAGATCTCCGCGGCACCGAGGGCCATCAGGCCGCCGACGGCGACGGCGCGCTGGTGGTTGCGGACCATGGCGGTGAGTTCCAGGGCGGCGGCGGGGGCGTTCGGCGGCATCTCGGCGCGCAGACCGTCGAGCAGGTCCAGGACCAGGACGCTGGAGCCGCACTCCTCCGGCGACAGATAGCCCAGGGCCTGGAGGTGGGCCTCCCGGTTCCAGGGGTCGCGGGCCTTGATCTCTCGCCAGATGGGCGACAGTTCCCGGGTGGGGCGCCGCTCCAGGCGGAGCGTGGCCAGGTGGAGGGTCCACGGGATGGGGTCGGCGGGCAGCAGCTCGGCGGCCAGCCGGCAGGTCTCGCGTACCTCGCCCAGATCGCCGATGGAGCCCTGCTGCCGGGCCTGGAAGAGTTCGGACCAGGCATGGAGCAGCAGTGCGCCCTGGTCACGGGGCTTGTGCTCGCGCCAGATGCCGGGCAGTGCCCGCCCCGCGGTGGCGGCCAGCACCTCCAGGCGGTGGGCCTTGCGGTCCCAGTCCTGGCCGGCGTCGTCGATCACCTGCGACAGCAGGGCCATGACGGCCGTGTCCAGCGAACCGCGGTCCCAGCAGGTCCGGACGCGCCGCCGGACCTTGCCCAGGTCGCGGTCGTCGAGCTCGGGGGCCAGGCGGGGCGTGTTGCCTTTGCGGCGGCGTCTTATGAAGGCAGGCATTCTTCGCGAGCGGCCTTCCGGGTTGGGGCGTGTGCGGTGGGGACGTCGCGCCGGGTAGACGAGGGGTTGGGATGAAAACAGCTGTACGGGCGGCAGCGTGCCATGCACACCGCCGCCCGTACAGCACGTTCGGTTAACGAGAGGTGACGGATGTCTTTCCGGTGGAGGTCCCGGTGCGGCCGAGCCGGTCGCGGACCAGGGAGATGCCGACGACCACCACGGCCAGCAGCACGGACAGCAGGACCTGGATCCGGCCGCCGCCGTCGCTGTCGTCGGTGAGCATGTACGCCAGCACGAACGTGATCATCGCGATGGTGGCCCAGGTGAGGTACGGGAAGAGCCACATGCGGACGACGAGCTTGTCCGGGTTCTCGCGCAGGATGATGCCGCGCATCCGCAGCTGCGAGAAGCAGATGACCAGCCAGACGAAGAGCGCGACCGCACCCGAGGAGTTCAGCAGGAACTGGAAGACGGTGTCCGGCCACACGTAGTTGAAGCCGACCGCGATGAAGCCGAAGACGACGGAGGCCACGATCGCGGCCTGCGGCACACCCCGGGAGTTCGTCCGGGCGAAGGCCTTCGGCGCGTCGCCGCGCTGGCCGAGGGAGAAGGCCATCCGGGACGCGGTGTAGAGGCCGGAGTTGAGGCAGGAGAGCACGGCGGTCAGCACGATGACGTTCATGATCTGGCCGGCGTGCGGGATGCCGATCGAGTCGAGCGCGGCGACGTAGGAGCCCTTCTTGACGATCGAGGGGTCGTTCCACGGGAGGAGGGAGACGACGACCAGGATCGAGCCGAGGTAGAAGATGCCGACCCGCCAGATGACGCTCTTGGTGGCCTTGGTGACCGCGCGCTGCGGGTCCTCGGACTCACCGGCGGCGAGGGTGACGATCTCGCTGCCCATGAAGGAGAAGACGACCATCAGGACGCCGGTGAGGATCGCGCTGGGCCCGTTGGGCAGGAAGCCGCCGTGCGAGGTGAGGTTGGCGAAGCCGGTGGCGGCGTTCTCGGAGCCGGGCAGGACTCCGAAGATCGCCAGACCGCCGAGGACGATGAACGCCGCGATGGCGACGACCTTGATGCCCGCGAACCAGAACTCGAACTCGCCGAACGAGGCCACCGAGGCGAGGTTGGTGGCGGTCAGGACGACCATCACAATCAGCGCCCAGGCCCACTGCGGGACGGCCGGGACCCAGCTCGTGAGGATGGCGGCGCCGGCCGTCGCCTCCACGGCGAGGACGACGACCCAGAAGAACCAGTACAGCCAGCCGATGGAGAAGCCCGCCCAGCGGCCGAGCGCCCGGTCCGCGTAGGCGGAGAAGGAGCCGGACGTCGGGTTGGCGGCGGCCATCTCGCCGAGCATCCGCATCACGAAGACGACGAGCGCGCCGACCAGGGCGTACGAGAGGAGGATGCCGGGGCCAGCCGCCTTGATGCCGGAGGCGGAGCCCACGAACAGACCGGCGCCGATGACCCCGCCGACGGCGATCATGGACAGATGGCGGTTCTTGAGGCCCGACTGCAGGCCTGAGTGCTGCGGAGCCTGGCCGTCACCGGGCGGAGCGGGCGGCGCGGCCACGGGGCCGGGGGGAGGTGTAGTCATCGTGACATCCATGGAGAGTTGAGGGGTCATGCACGGGGTGACTGCGGGGATCGCCTCGGTAGCGGGCTGCTCGACAGGTGTTCTCGGTGGCTGCTCGGACATCCGGACGCGCGAAAGGGCCTGGGTTGGCAGGTGGCGATCGCGGCCCTGACGCATAGCGGCCGCGGCAGCACGGGCCGCGGTCCTCTGATGCCTGCGTGGGTGGGGAAGCGCCTACCGCGCGGCCACGCCGTGGCTCGTTACTCCTGGTGAGGGGTGAGCCGCATCACGTCCGGATGGGATTTGCGCAAGCGTATGCGGCGGTGCCCGGCCACGTATTTGTGCGGCCCGACAAATTCGCCCTCGATGGCTGTGCGGTCGGCCAATGCCGTACCGGAGCGTCCGGGCCCGTGACCCCTCCGTACACGCTCCGGCCCGGTGTCCCGCCGCCGTCCGCCCAGCACAGCAGCGGTGGCCGACCGCCGCGGGGCGGGCAGCGGAACGCCGGATGAATGCGGCCGGGATTCGGGGTCAGGGCGCGGCGCCGGGGGCACCTGCGGCCGGCCCGGTCACCATTTGCTCGGTCCAGATGGTCTTCCCGGTGGGCGTGTACCGCGTCCCCCACCGCCGGCTGAGCTGCGCCACGATGAACAGCCCGCGGCCGCCCTCGTCCGTGGTCCGGGCGTGGCGCAGCCGCGGCGAGGTGCTGGCGGCGTCGAAGACCTCGCAGATCAGTACGTCCTGCCGGATCAGGCGCAGGGTGAGGGGTCCGGTGGCGTGGCGGATGGCGTTGGTGAGCAGTTCGCTGACGATCAGCTCCGTGGTGAAGACGAGGTCGGCCATGCCCCAGTCCGTCAGCTTCCGGCCGGCGAGCGTCCGGGCGCCGGCGACCACGGCCGGGTCGGCGGGCAGGTCCCAGGAGGCGACCTGGTGGGCGCCCAGGGCGCGGGTACGGGCGAGCAGGAGGGCCGCGTCGTCGGACGGCGGGCCGGTCAGCAGGGCTTTGACGACCCTCCCGCCGGTCTCCTCCAGCGTCCGGCCGGGTGCCGCGAGGGCCTCGCGCAGCCGGGACAGTCCGACGCCGATGTCCTGGTCGCAGGCCTCGATGAGGCCGTCGGTGAAGAGCGTGATCAGACTGCCCTCGGCCAGTTCCCGCTCCACGGATTCGAAGGGCATCGCGCCCAGGCCGAGCGGCGGTCCGGCGGGCAGCTCGGGGAAGTCGACGGTGCCGTCGGGGCCGACGACCGCGGGCGGGAGGTGTCCGGCGCGGGCCATGGTGCACTTCCGGCTGACCGGGTCGTACACGGCGTACAGGCAGGTGGCGCCCGTGAAGGTGGCGGCCACGCTGGCGTTCTCCGCCGCCACGTCCGCGTCCGTGCCGCGCGTCTCCACCAGGCCGATGACCAGGTCGTCCAGCCGGGCCAGCAGTTCGTCGGGCGGCAGGTCCAGGTTGGCGAGGGTACGGACGGCGGTGCGCAGCCGGCCCATGGTGGCCGCGGCGTGGATGCCGTGTCCGACGACGTCCCCGACGACCAGGGCGACCCGGGCGCCGGAGAGCGGGATGACATCGAACCAGTCGCCGCCCACGCCGCTGGGGGCGTCCGCCGGGAAGTACCAGGACGCCACCTCCAGGGCGGAGCCGCCGGTCAGCTCGTGGGGCAGCAGAGTGCGCTGCATGAGGCGGGCCGCGGCGCGCTCGCGGGTGTAGCGGCGCGCGTTGTCGACGCAGACCGCGGCGCGGGCGACCAGCTCCTCGGCGAGCCGTACGTCGTCCGCGACGAACGGGCCCAGGCGCCGCGAGCGGACGAAGGTGGCCGCGCCGAGCGTGATGCCGCGGGCCCGGATGGGCGCCACCATCACGGAGCGGTAGCCGAAGGCCCGGATGATGGCGGCCCGCTCCGGCGTCTCGGTGACCCAGCCGCTCTTGTCGAAGTCCAGGGCCGCTTCGACCAGGGGCTCGCCCGAGCGCAGACAGCGGGCGATCAGCGACGAGGGGGCGCGCTGGGCGGCCTCACCGACGGCGAGCGCCGCCTCCGGGCAGCCTTCGTGGACGGACTGCTGCCCGGAGCGGCGCAGCGTGGGCGTACCGTCGACCGGCCCGGGGACCGGCTCCTCGCCTCCGATGACGGAGTCGAGCAGGTCCACGGCGGCGAAGTCGGCGAGCGGCGGCACGGCGACATCGGTGAGTTCCTGCGCGGTGCGGGTGATGTCGAGCGTGCTGCCGATGCGGGCGCTGGCGTCGTTGAGCAGGGCCAGGCGTTCCTGGGCGCGCCAGCGTTCGGTGACGTCGATGACCATGTACCAGAGGCCGACGCGGCGGCCCTGGGGGTTCGCCAGGACGAAGAAGGAGGCGGAGTAGGCGCGCTCCTGGTCGGGGTCGGCGTAGGTGGGGCTGCGGAACTCGTAGTCCAGCACCGGGGAACCGGTCCCCAGGACGTGCCGCATCCGCTCCGCGAACGCCTCGGCCTCCAGCTTCGGCAGGACCTCGTGCACGGTGTGCCCCAGCCGCCGTTCGAGGGGGATCAGCCGCTCCAGTACGTCGTTGACCCAGACGTAGCGCAGGTCGGTGTCGAGTACGGCCATGCCGACCGGCGCATGCGCCAGAAACGGCTCCAGCATCAGCTGGTTGACCCCGCCGCCGGGCAGCCGCCACTCCTCCAGGGCGAGCACCGACCACCGCTCGTGCTCCGGGGCCGCGGCGGCGCCGTCGACGACGGGCGTGACCTGCACCGCGAGCTGGACCTCCCGGCCGTCCCGGTGGCGCGCCGCGACCGAGCCGCCCCAGCCGTCGCCGCTGCGGCACCACTGGGCGACGGCGGCCACCCGCGCCGCGTCCCCGGGCACCGCCAGCAGCTCCGCCGCCGGGTGGTCGAGGATCTCCGCGGCGGGATAGCCGAGCAGCCGCTCGGCCGCCCGGGTCCAGGCCACCACCCGGCCCCGCGCGTCCAGTTCGGCCGTGGCGGCGTTCGCTATGTCGCACGCCTGGCCGGCCCCGCCCGGCGGGGCGTTCCGTGAGGTCATCATCGCCAGCCCGTCACCCACCCCTCGGCCCGCAGGCCACCGAGGGGACTTACCACTCATTTTAGGGCAGTTGCGGATTCAAGGACGGCCGCGGGCGGCCCGGACGGGACGGGACGGCCCGGCGGGAGCGGCCCGGACGGGACCGGTTCAGACCGCGGGCGGCAGCCGCAGCTGCAGCATCGCCAGCAGCCGCTGGTCCGGGCGGCTCAGATCCAGCCCGGTCAGCTCCTCCGACCGGCGGATCCGGTAGCGCAGCGTATTGGGGTGCACATGCAGCCCGGCGGCGGCCTCCCGGACGTCCCCGAAGGCGTTCAGATACGCGAGGACGGACTCGGCCAGCCGGCCCTGGCCTCGGCTGTCGTGCGCCACCAGGGCGGTCAGCCGGGGGTCGCGCAGGTCGGGATGCGCGGTCAGCAGCGCCAGCAGTTCGCTGACCAGCACCTCCGCCTGGATGTCCGGCAGCGCGGCGACGGTGGTGGCGACGCCGACCCGCACCATGGCGTCCAGGATCCGGTCCGCCTCCCGGCGCGACTCGGGAACGTCCCCCAGGCCCGGCACGATGCAGCCGACCGAGCCGCGCAGCGCCAGCCCCAGATGGCGGCGCGCGGCCTCGCTGATCTCCTGGCCCCAGCCGCGCAGCGTCCCCAGGTCGATACTGCGGGGCAGCTGCGGCAGCAGCACATAGATGCGCCCGTCGACCTGGGCGACCAGGGCGCTGCGGTGCCGGGCGGCGGTGTGCACCGAGATCAGATTGCCGACCTCGGCGCGGGTCAGCTCGGAGGCGGACGCGGTGGCCTCGGCGGCCCCGTACGCGAAGCCGAGGACGGCCGCCGGGCGGGCCACGTCCAGCCCCAGATGGTTCGCCAGCGGCTGGGGGCCGGTGCTGCCTTCCAGGAGCCCGGCGGTCAGCGTCCGGGTCAGCACCAGGTCGGCGGAGAGCTCCCGGCGGCGGCGTACGAGATGCAGCGCGGCGACCCGGGCGGCACCCAGCAGCGCCTGGTCCGCGTGCTCGGACAGCGCCGCCGAACCCTCCTGCACCCAGATGGTGCCCAGCTGCCGTTCCCCGGACCGGATGGCCACCGCGAGCCGGCGGCGGATGCCCAGTTCGGGATGGCTGTCGATGGCGATCACCTCGTCCGAGGCGCGCAGCCGCTGGAAGACGCCCCATTTCCGCAGCTGCGCCAGATATGGCTCCGGGCCGTGCCAGCCCAGGATGGACAGCCGCCGCAGATCGTCGACCTCGTCGGAGTCGGCGGAGCGGGAGTAGGCCAGGACGCGGTTGGCGGTGTCCTCGATGCTGACGATCCCCCCGGTGAGGACGGCGGTGGTCTGCGCCAGCGCGAAGAGGTCCCCTTCCTCGCGGCCCTCGCCGTTGCGCCCCTGCGGCACGTCCTCCAGCGCCGCGCGGGCCAGGGCGTCCACCTGCTCCCAGCGCGCCTCGGCCCGTACGGAGAGCAGCGCCACCCCCGCCTCGACGGCGGTCTCGGTGAGGGCGGCGGCCTGTCCGGGGGCGGCCAGCTTCACGGCGACGGCGGCGGCCCCGTCGCGTCCGCCGGCCCGCAGCGCGGGGAGCGCGGCGCGGCCGCGCGCGCCGATGGCCAGGACCAGCGCACCGGGACGGGCGGCCGGCGGGTCCTCGGGGTCGAGCAGCGCGACGCTGCGGATCTCCACGTCCAGCCCGGCGGGCGCGGCCTGCAGCTCCACCAGGGGCTCGCCCAGGGACATCAGCAGCTGGCGCAGGCTGATGCCGGCGTTCGGTGGCGGTGCCGCGGCAGCTGAATCCATGATCGGCGCCTTTGGTGGGGTCGTGACCTGCTTCTGATGCTATCCGCCGGGGAAACCGTCACCTCCGTCGCGCGCTTCGCGTGCTCAGCCGAAGACGCTCCGCACCGTCTCCGTGCCGCCGCCGTCCGCCCCGGCGGCGGACTCCTCGCCGTCCGCCTCGGGATCGGTCAGCGACAGCGTGCGGGCGGTGCCGAGCAGTACCTCGCGGTGGTCGTCGGCGAGTTCCACCGCCCCGGTCGCCAACTGCACGGTGATCACCGACGACGAGGCGCTGTCCGGGACGGCCACCAGCCCCTGCCAGACCGCGGCTTCCGGGTCGTCCGGGTCGTCCGGGCCGTCGGAGGGCGGGTCCGGCGGCCCCGCCGTCCGCTCCGATTCGACCAGGAAGCCGGTGCCGATGGGCAGTTCCACCGGCCGCATGCCCTCGTCGGCGCCGTCCGCGGTGGAACCGGCCAGCATCTTGGTGAGCACGGCCCCGGGGTTCACACCGGGCATCGGGAGCCGGGAGACCGTGACGACGGACAGCACGCCCGCGCCCGCGCCCTCCGCATCCAGGCGCACCCGGAACCCGGAGTCCAGCACCTCGTGTTTCCGCAACTTCAGCTGGACGACGGCGAAAAGCCGCAGCAGCCCATCGGCGTGGTCGCCGACTTCCCCGGGCAGTTCCCGTATCTGCCGGGCGACCGCTTCGAGCCCCTCGGGTGAGGGGTCGAGGTCCACCCGCCGATATCCGTCCGGAAGCGCGTACCAGAAAAGCGGTTCGGGCTCGGCCGGCGCACCATTGAACGGTTCGTTCACAGCCGAATTCCCCTCACCATTTCACCGACATCGGCCGCAATTGCCGCGGCCACGCCCTCAATACCGGCCTTCGCACGGGCCTTGGCGCGAACCTTGGCGAAATTCCCGACAGGCTCTTCCTTGAGCATGTCGGGCACCGATGCGACGAATCCGCCCGACTGATCCACATCGGCCTTGGAATGCCCCCACGCACTTGCCCCTCCGTCACGACAGGCGAAGCGAATTACCGCACATGCGGGACAGAACAGGCATTGTTTCACGGCGCCGGTCGGCGGCAGTTTAATGTATGAGTAAAGGCTGGGATGAGCAGGACCGGTGGACGAGGCCCGGATCGCGGCGGCCCGGGAGAAGGCCCGGCGCGCGGCCGGGGAGAAGTCCGGGGGACGGCAACTCCCGCCGGGCGAGGCCGCGTTCGACCATCCGGCGACCCGCACCGCCTGGACGAAGGCCCGCCGCCGGGTGCGCTGGAGCCTGGCCCTCTGGACCGTTCTGTGGATGGCCCTGTTCCTCGGCGTCACCCTGCTCGGCGAACTCGACCTCTCCCCCAAGGCCGAGCACAACCTCGTCGGCGGCCGATCGCTCGGCGTCCTCGCCCTCCCGGACGGCACGGAGCTGAGGGAACTCACCCAGCGGCCCTGACGTTCCCCGCGGGCCGCCGCCTGGAGCCTTCACACCCGTGCCCCCTACAGTCGGCGTGCCGTTCCGGGCGGCTCCGCCGTCACGCCCAGCCGGGCCCCCGCCTCGTCGTCGAACTCCTCGCAGAACGGGCCCAGCACATCGGTCAGATGCCGCATCGACCGGGCGCTGAAGAGCACCGGTTGGTACCCGGTGACGTCGTACGGCGTCCGCACCATGTCCCGGATGTTCAGCTCCCGGATCTCGTTCCGCGCCAGCTGGGTGATCTCCGCGTACGAGGACAGCAGCGCCGCACCGTACGCCTTGACCCCGCCGCCCTCCGCCATCACCCCGACCTCGAGGGTGAACCAGTACACCCGGCTGAGCAGGTCCAGGGCCGCCGCGGTGCGGGCCTGCCCGGCGGCCCGCCCGATCAGCCGGTAGAGGACCGCGAACTCCTCCGATGCCAGATGCACCCCGTGGCCGAACACGTCGTGGATCACATCCGGCTCGGGGGTGTACAGCGGCACGGCCGGATGGCGCACGAACTGCACCGCGTGGAAGAAGCTGCGCTCCATGGACCCCAGGAACCGCCGGTTGGGCACGAACCCGCCGGCCGGGGTGAAGTCGAAGCCCGTACGGGAGCGCAGATGCGCGCCCACCTCCCAGTGCTGCGGGACCCGGTCGGCGGGAATCGCCGCGTCCTCCCGGGCCTCCAGTACGGCGCGGCACGCATGCTCCCGGTGGGCGGGCCCGAGCGCCGCATGGACCGTGCGCCAGGTCCGGTGCTCCTCCTCGGTGTAGGTGACCGGCGGGGAGGCGTCCCCCGGCGCATGCTCGCTGGCCAGCGCGGCGAGCGCATTGCGCCGCGCCAGATAGCGGCGGTCCCGGAATCCGGGGTGGTGGCTGACGGGGCCCAGCCGCCCATCGAAGGCGACCGGAATTTTCGGGAGCTTTGCGTTGATATCGGCCATGTCGCTAGCGTGCCCGCCCCGGGCGGGAGATCAACACCACCGCGACCGATCAGGGCGCCGCGCGCCGCGCGTCGCGCCCCGCCGGCCCGGTCGTACGGTCAGATGCCGTCCACTTCCGCCACGGTGAACGGCGTCTGCGGTGTCCCGGACCCCATCGGGCCGCCCTTGTCGAACTGGGAGCGGACCACGAGCGTCCGGCCCCCGCTGCGGACGAGGGTGGTCGGGATCTGGAGCGCCGGGTCGGACATCCGGCGCTCCAGGCGGGCCGAGGCGCCGTCGTCGCCGAGGCGCCACCGGCTGATGCCGTTGGCGGTGTTGTGCACGATCCACAGGGTGCTGCCGCGCAGCTCCAGGCCGTCGCCGTGCAGCGCGTCCCCGCCGTGCAGGGCGACCTGGCGCACCGCGCCCGACGCCAGGTCGATGCGGTACAGCGCGCCCGCGGTCATGTCGACCGTCAGGAGGTAGCGCCCGGCGGGGCCGGCCACGATGCCGTTGAGCCTGACGGCGTCGGGCGGGTCCGCCGGCAGCGCGCCGCGCAGGTCGTATGCCGTGGTCAGCGCGGCGCGCCCGCCGTGCGCGGCGGCGCGGGCCAGCTGTCCGGGCGTGACGCGGTAGATGACGTTCCGCTTGCTGTCGGTCAGGTAGGCGCTGCCGTCCGGGGTGATCGCCAGGTCGTTGACGAACGACTCGGCGTCACCGGGGACGTCGAAGCGGGCGAGGAGACCGCGGTCGCGCAGGTCGTAGACGGCGACCCCGGCCGTCGAGTCGATGACCCACAGCCGCCCGGCGCGGTCGACCTTCAGCCCGTTCGCGGTGGTGCGGCCGTCGGCGCCGGACGGCAGGAAGACCTGGGCGGCGCGGTGTCCCGGCGTGGCCTTGTAGACCGCGCCGGTCGTGTAGGAGCCCACGTAGAGGTCGCCGGTGCGCGGGTCGGCGGCGATGCCCTCGGGGTAGACGCGGTCGCCCGGCAGGTCGAACGCGGTGGAGATCCGGGCCCGGACGTCGTGCGGGACGGCGGCGTGCGGGGCCGGTGCCTGCGCCGTCGGCCGCGCCTGCGCCATGGCGGCGGGCGGGACGACGAGCGCGGTCAGGGCCAGGGCGGCCGCGGCCAGGGCGCGGCGTGGGATCGCTCGGGACATGGGTGGATGCCTCCCCGTTCTCGGATGCCCGCGGACGTCGCCCGCCGGTCATCGAATGAACACGAAGGTAGATTAGAACTCTAACGATCGTCAAGACTCTAATCTCCATATGCATCCTCATGACTGGCAGGGGCGGCGCCCGGCACCCGGCCGTTACGATGCGGCGGTGACCTCCATGCCTGCCTCCGAGCGCCTCGGCTCCTCCATCAAGCGCGCCGAGCAGGCCCTGAGCGGCGCCAAGAACGCGGCGCTGAAGCCCGCGGGCCTGACCGTTCCGCAGTACGCCGCCCTGCTGCACAGCTCCGAGCACCCGGGCATCTCGGCCGCCGCGCTGGCACGGGCATGCGGGGTGACGCCGCCGACCATGAACACGGTGCTGAAGAACCTCCAGGAGCGCGGCCTCATCGAGCGCACGCCGCACGAATGGCACAAGAACGTCCTGGAGACCCGGCTCACGGACGAGGGCCGGACCGTCATGGAGAACGCCGACGCACGCGCGGTGCGGGTGGAGCGGGCGCTGGCCGCCGAATTCACGGACGAGGAACGGGCCTCGCTCGTCAGCCTGTTGGGACGGTGCGTCGCCCTGCTCGACTCCGTGCACCCGGAACGGTCCTGAGACAGCCCCTCACGGTCCCCGACCGGCCCTAATAATCCGACGGCAGCACATTCTGGTTGGCGCGGAAGAAGTTGTCCGGGTCGTACGTCCGCTTCACCGCCGCCAGCCGGCCGTAGTGATCCCGGTAGGTGGCCCGGACCCGGTCCTGCCCCTCCCCCGTCCCCATGAAGTTCACATACGCCCCGCCCATCGAATGCGGATGCAGCTCTTCCCAGTAGTCGACCGACCACTGCTTGATGGCCTCGGCGTTGTCCGGGTCGGGGTCGATGCCCGCGATGACGCCGGACCATACGGCGTCCCGGTAGGCCCAGGCGGTGTCGTCCTTGCCGACCCGCGCCGCGGCGCCGTTGACCGGGTAGAGGTGCATCGTCGACAGGTCCGTCGGGAGGTTCTCCCCGTACTTCAGATGCACGCCGATGGCCTCGTCCGTGATCCGGTCGAAGAACGCGCCGCGCCAGTACCACTGCAGACCCGGCGGCATCAGCTCGTCGAACATGCCCTGCAACGCCGGGTAGGGCATCGGCGCCGCGAAGTGGAAGGTGGGCGCCCCGGGCCCGTCGGGCGGCGCGAGCGCCGTCTCCACCGCCGCCAGATCGCCGGTCCAGCACCACACCACCCCGCACATCTTGTGCCCGTGGATGTCCTCCGGGAACGGCGGCGCGGGCGGCACGACCAGCTGCGCGAAGAAACCGCTCAGGTCCTCGGACGCCGCGGGAAGGAATTCCCGGTACCACTCCAGCACCTCGCGGGCCTGGTCGACGGGCCACAAGGTCACGCCGACACCCACCGTGTGCACCGGATGCAGCTGGAAGTTGAACGACGTCACGACCCCGAAGTTCCCGCCCCCGCCGCGCAGCGCCCAGAAGAGATCCGGGTGCTCGGTCACGCTCGCCGTGACGAAACTGCCGTCCGCCAGCACGACATCCGCGCCCACCAGACTGTCCACCGTCAGGCCGTACTTGCGGGTGAGATGGCCGTGCCCGCCGCCGAGGGCGAGGCCCCCGACGCCCGTCGTCGACACGATGCCGGACGGAATCCCCAGGCCGAAGGCGTGCGCCGCGTGGTCGACGTCGCCGAGCAGGGTGCCGCCGCCGACCCGTGCGGTCCTCGCCTTGGGATCGACGCGCACCCACCGCATCGGCGTCAGATCGATCGTGACGGCATCGTCCTGGACGCACAGCCCGGCGCCGCTGTGCCCGCCGCCGCGTACGGCCGCCTCCAGCCCGTGGTCACGGAGGAAATCGACCGCCGCCATCACATCCGCCGCGTCCGAGCACCGCACCACCGCCGCCGGACGGCGATGGATCATGGCGTTGTAGACCGTGCGGGCCTCGGGATAGTCCTGGTCCTGGGGGCCGATGACCGGGCCGCGCAGCGCGCTCCGCATCCGCTCCCACGTCGTGCCGTCCATGGCGACTCCTCCGACGAGATGAGATGCCGTTCTTCGCACCTCACCCGCCCCGCCGCCCGGGCCCTCCCGACGGCAGGACGTACCCCCGCAACGCTGCTTCCTCCAGCGTCCCGCCGGTGACGGGGGCCCGCAATTCCGCGACGAACGCGCACCATGGAGGTATGGGCCGGCACCCTGCACACCGCGGCGAGGGCCGTGGCGAGGGCCGTGGCGACACCTCCCTCGCCGCCCTCAGCCCGCCCGGCCGCGTGGCCGCCCCCGGCGAGGCCCTCGGCCCGGACGAACTCGCCCTCGCCACCCGCAACCACGGCCTGCCGCTGGAGGCGCTGCGCTACGCCGTCACCCCCGCCGGGCTGCACTACGTCCTCGTCCACTACGACATCCCCGCCGTCGACCCCGAAACCTGGCGGCTGACCGTACGCGGCCGCGTCCGCACGCCGCTGACCCTCGACCTGCCCACCCTGCGGTCGCTCCCCGCGGTCACCCACCGCGTGACGATGGAGTGCGCGGGCAACGGCCGGGCCCGGCTCTCCCCGCGGCCGGTGAGCCAGCCCTGGCTGGACGAGGCGGTCGGCACCGCGGAGTGGACGGGCGTACCGCTGCGCACCCTGCTGGCCGGGGCCGGGCCGGCCGACGACACCGTCGACGTGGTCTTCACCGGCGCCGACCACGGCATCGAGCGCGGCACCGAACAGGACTACCGGCGGAGCCTGCCGCTCGCCGTCGCCACCGCCGCCGACCCCGAAGTACTCGTCGCCTACGCCATGAACCAGACCCCGCTGCCGCCCCAACACGGCTTCCCCGTCCGCCTGGTGGTCCCCGGCTGGTACGGCATGGCGCATGTGAAGTGGCTCCGCGACATCACCCTCACCGTCACCCCCTTCACCGGCTTCCAGCAGACCACCGCCTACCGCTACCGCATCGGCGCCGACGACCCCGGAGCCCCGGTCACCCGCATCGCCCCCCGCGCGCTCCTCGCCCCGCCGGGCTTCCCCGATTTCATGTCCCGCACCCGTGTCGTCCGCCCCGGCCCCGTCCACCTGGAGGGCCGCGCCTGGTCCGGCATGGCCCCCGTCACCAGGGTCGACCTCGCCTACGACGACGCCACCACCTGGCACCCCACCGACCTCGCCCCACCCGACCCCGCCCACCCCTGGTCCTGGCGCCACTGGCACACCACCTGGACCGCCACCCCCGGCCACCACGTCCTCACCCCCCGCGCCACCGACGCCGAGGGCCACACCCAGCCGACCACCCAGCCGTGGAACCGCGGCGGCTTCGGCAACAACCTCGTCCAACGGGTGCAGGTCATCTGCCTGCCGGAGTGAATCCGCCGGTCAGACCGCGTCGAACGCCCGCGCCAGGGCCAGGCTGTCCTCGAAGGTGATGTAGCGCATGATCTTCCCGTGCTCGACCGTGAGGTGGAAGGCGAACGGCGAGGCGAAGGTCTTCCCCGTGGCCTTGACCACGTGCCGCATCCGGCCGAGGGCCACCGCCTCCGTGCCGTCGACGACGATCCCCGACACCGTGAAGTCCTCCAGCTGGAGGTGCTCGGGAAGCGACCTGAAGAACTCGACGGCCTCCGCGCGCGTGGCCCGGCGCCCCGTCCACGGCACCTCCTCCGCCCCGTAGATGTCCCACTCGATCTCCTCGGCGAACAGTTCGCCCAGCTTCTGCGTCTCGCCGTTACCGACGTGGCGGTAGAACGCCTCGACCACGGACCGGGTATCGCTCATTGCGGGCCTCACAACTGGTGGAAGGAGATGGACGACGGCAGTACGGATACGAGAGCACCGGCCGAGGACCCGGCATTCCCGCCCCCTCACCTCCGGGGCGGGAGCACCGCACATCCGGGGCGGGAACACCGCCGTGCCGCCCGCCGCGCCGCCTATCCCGTGACCGCGGCCACCCGGCGGACCCGCGCCGCCGCCGTGCCCAGGCCCGTCGGCACCCCGAGGCGCAGCGGCGACCCCTGCGGGTGGCGCAGGTCCGGCTCCCGGTAGCGGTGGCATTCCCGGTGCCAGGTGAGGACGGCGGCCATCCAGCACTCCAGCTCCCGGACATAGCCGTCGAGAGCCTCGCGGACGTCGGCCGGGAGGGCGAAGTCATCGCAGAGGACGGGGAGTTCGCTGGCGGCGACGTGCTGGAATTCGCTCAGCCGGGAGGTCATCAGGTCGTCGATGACGGCCAGCGCGGCCGGGTAGTCGCAGTCGAAGAAATTCTGGACGACCAGGATGCCGTTGTGGATCTCGCCCTCGTACTCGATCTCCTTCTGGTACGAGAAGACGTCGTTCATCAGCATCGCGTAGTCGGCGGCGGCGTTCTCCAGGGAGCGCACGGTCCCGCTGCGGTAGATCTCGGGCGGGATCTCCCGGCCGCGGCCGATACGGCCGAGCGCCATCGTGAGGTCCGAACCGAAGGTGGCCCGGCGCATCTCGATGTAGTCGACGGGGTCGGGGATACGGTTCTGCACCTGGTTGTCGAGCTCCCAGAGCCAGGCGGCCGTCATCGTGTCGACGGCGGCGCGGAAGGAGCGGCGCTCCTCCGGCGCCATCGGGCCCGCGGTACGGGACCACAGGTCGGCCAGCGCGCGTTCCATGGCACCGACCGGTGCGGGGGCCGGGGCCCGGGGGTCGAGGGGCATCAGGGCGGACAGCCGCTCGTTGGACGCCTTGGCCCCGGCCAGGTCGCGGGTCCGGCCGAAGACCGCGGGGTAGTAGTCGTCGGCGTAGGTGCCCCAGGTCAGCCACTGGGAGGCCAGGTCGAGTTCCTCGGGGGTGGCGTCCGGATGGATGCCGGCCGCGCACAGGGGGAAGTCGAAACCGGCGAGCGCGCGCTCGTCCCAGATGCCGGAGAGCGGTACGCCGGGCTGCGGTTCGAGCAGGCCCATGCGGTGGGACCAGGCGAGGCAGTTGCGGCGGGCGGCGTCCAGGTGGGGGCTGAGGACGGTGGTGAACGGCAGGGAGAAGTCGGGGATGCGGGACGGGCCGACCTTCTGGTGCGGGGTGTGGGTGTAGCGCCGTACGCGCCGCGCCTCGGAGGCGGTGAGCGCGGCCTTCAGATCGGCGGCGGAGGTGCCCAGGCCCTCCAGGGCGAACGGCGACCAGGAGGTGGCGGCCGCGGCGCCCGCCCCGCCGCCGTTCATGTAGCGGCTGGAGCGCAGATGCCATTCATGGCCGCCGGACTGCCAGTCCTGGAGCCCCTTGGCGTAGGCGAGGACGGCCGCGCAGCCCTGGGGGTCGAGGCCCTTGTCCGCGAAGAGGACCGGGAGTTCGGTGAATACCGTGTTCTCGAATTGCTGGAGCCGGGAGGTGATCAGCTCGTTGACGGCGTCCGCGGCCTCTTGCGTCGTACAGCCCAGGAAGGTCTCCAGAACCAGGACCCCATTGCTCAACTCCCCTTCCTCCTCGGTCTCCCGCTGATAGGAGAAGAGGTCATTGCGCAGATGGACGGCGTCGGAAAAGGTTTCCTTGAGGACGCGCAGCGCCCGCGAACCGGCGACGGCGGCCGGGACTTCGGCGGCCGCCGCGTACTCCACCAGGCCCGCGGACCAGGGCGCGCCGCCCACCTTGCGGCGCATTTCGATGTACTCGACGGGATTGGGGACCCGGTCGATATCGATATTGGAGAGTTCCCAGAGCGACTCGTTGAGGAGATGCTCGGTGCTTTCCCGGAAGCGCGCCCGCCATTCCATGGACATGGCCGGAACGGTGCGCGCCCACAGGTCGGCGAGCCCCGCCTCCACCGGGTTGGTCGGCTCCGGTACGGGCGTGGCCAGGTCCATCGGCATAAAGGCCGGCAGCCGGTCGAGATACTCCTTTCCGCCCTTGCGGTCCAGCGTCCGTTTGAACTTCTCCAGGAAGTGATCGTCGAAGAAGAACACCCAGACATACCAGTCGGTGACGAGGGAGAGCACCTGGGCGGAACAGTCCGGGTGGGTGTAGGAGCACAGCAGGGCATAGTCGTGCGCATCGAGATCGCTTTCCTCCCAGATGCCCGAGCCCTCCAGCATTTCCATGCCCTTGGCCCATTCCTTCGAATGCCGTCGGGCCGCCTCCAGATGCGGGTTGAGCCGCGCCGGATACGGTGTGTAGAAGTTCGGCAATTCGAATGGCTGTGTCATTGTCGCTCGCCTCTCCCCATAGGTGTGCTGAACGGCACAGCACTACCCGGGGACGGCGCGGACTAGGCTATTCCCGGGCTTAACTTGCGGTCCGGGGCGCGGTATTGGTAAAGGGCTCCGGAATCCGCGGAAGAGGCACGGGCGTCGGGGCCGGTTTCCGTCGCGGTGCCCGTTCGGCCGCCCGCAGCGCCAGTGCCGCCAGGGCCCCGGGCGCGCCCGCCTGGCCGCGGATACCGGGAAAGGCGTTGATGTCCACGATGAGCGGCGCACCGCCCGCGGTTTCCAGGATGTCCACGCCGTAGACCTCCAGGCCGAAGACCTCGCCGGCCCGCAGCGCCGGGCCGGTCCAGGCCGCCGGCAGATCGGCGACCGCCAGCGGCAGTGTCGGTCCCCGTCCTTCCGGCGCCAGTTCCGAGCGGCGCCGGGCGGCGAAGAGCCGGCCGTCGACCACCCACAGCTTGAGGTCCCAGCCGCTGTTCGCGGTGAACTCCTGCACGATCACCGGTTCGTCGGCCCAGTCGGCCGCGAGCGCCCGCAGCCGTGCGGCGCCGTCGGCGCGGGCCACGAGGTCGCCGCGGCGGCTGTGGCGACTCTTGATCACCAGCGGGGCGGACGGTTCGCCCTCCGCCGCCAGCTGCGCCAGCGTGGGTACGTACCGCGTCGCGGCGAACGGCAGACCGGCGCCCCGCGCGAGCTCGGCCATCTCGACCCGGTCCTGGCACCGCGCGGTGGCCGCCGCGGAGTTGACGACCGCCGCGCCGCGCGCCTCCAGGAGGGCGGCGAGCGCCAGCGCCCTCGGCGTACGCGCCTTGAGGAGGTAGACATCGGCGAGGCCACCGGGCAACGCGTCGAGCGCGTCGGCGGGGTGGGCCCAGGCATCGTCCCCGGGGTCGAGGGTCTCCACCTGGTGGCGCGGCGCCAGCAGCGCGGCGGTGGCGGCCAGCAGCGGGTGCTCCGGGTCCGCCGTCAGCAGACAGATCCTCATCGCGCGCCGTCCATCGCCGCCCCGGACCCGGCCTTGGCCAGCACGACGCGGGGCCGCGCGGCGGACGCGCGCCCGGCAGGGGGCTGCTCGCCGGGGGACACCACTGCCGGGACGCCTACGGGGCCGCCCATCAGGACATCCGCGGGGCCGCCCGCCGCACTTCCCGCACCGGCCGCCGCACGACCGCCGGTACGCGCTAGCCGCAGCACCGCCTCCGACACCCGGGCCACCGCATCCGGCACCTGCCGGAAGCTCGGGAAGTCATTGACGTCGACGACCACCGGCCCGTCCGGCCCGAGCAGGATGTCGGCCCCGTACAGATCCAGCCCGAAGACCTCGCCGATCTCCGCCGTGATCCGGGCGACTTCGGGCGTCAGCGCGACCTGCCGCTCGCAGACGGTGTGCGCCGGGTGCAGCGGCGAGCAGCGTTCGGTCGCGTAGATGTCACCGGCGACGCTGTACACCTTCAGATCGGTACCGGAGTTGGGCACATACGGCTGCGCGATGAGCAGCCCGCCCCCGGCCTCCTCGAAGCCCGGGTCCAGCAGCCGGTCCGGCGAGGCGACCAGCCGTACGGCGCGTCCGGAACTGCCGTCGGCGGGCTTGACCACCAGCGGATATTCCGCCTCGGGCAGCTCGGCGAACTCCTCCGGCCGGGCCGCCGCATAGGTCACCGGAACGGGCAGTCCGCCGCGGCGGGCGAGCACCGCCGCCAGCGCCTTGTCGCGGACGCCCCGGATCGTGCGCGCGTCGTTCACCGTCGTCAGACCGACGGCGGCGGCGGCTTCCAGAAGGGTGAGCCCGGGGCCGCCGGAGACGGTCTTGAGGACCCAGGCATCGTGGCTGCCCGCCTGTATCGCCTCGGATATCCGCAGCAGCGACCGGCCGGGCCACACCACGTCCACCTGGTGCCCCCAGGCGGTGAGTTGGCGGATCACGTCCAGGGGCATGCCGTCGTGGCGGTACTGCTCCTCCACCAGGAAGCACAGCTTCATCAACACACCCTCAACCGCCTCAGTGGTCGCCGCATGACACACCAGGATCCCATGCGCCTTTCGGACACCGGGCCGTGACCCGTATCCGGCACACGGCTGTGACGGTCTTCGCCGTCCGGCCGCGCCGCGTGTCCCGCGCCGGGAAGACGCCCGCCGTGTTTCGGCGAAGTTACGCCACCGGCGGCACCTGGCGCGCACGCCATGACCTGGGCTTTGCCGGACGCCTCCGAGAGCTTCGCCACCCGCCCTCTCACCTCGTAAATCCCGGATGTCGGAAGCCTTGTTCCGCTTCTGACCGTGGTCCTAAGGTCAGGCCACCCGGCGCGGCTGACCTCGTTCACGGGTGCTTTCTGGCGTCGACCCGTGCCCGGCACACCCCGCCGCGGCCCGCGTGCGGACGCGTACCAACAGCGGAAACTCGGGAAGCAGGCGAGCGGGTTGGCGAACGAACGGCAGGACCGGCAGCAGGAGGCCGCGGCCCCCCAGGGCGACGGCCGGAACGACGGCCGGGGCACCGGCGAGGACGGCGTCGCACGGCGGGGCTTCCTCGTCAAGGTGGGGCTGACCGGCGCCGGGGGACTCCTCGGCGCGGCGATGGCCGGCGGCGCGTCCGCCACGGCGGCCCCCGCGGCAGCGGCCACCGGGGCGACGGCAACGGCGGCGGCCGGCGCGAAGAAGAACGCCCCGCGCCCCGAGGACTTCGACGGCCACCAGCAGCTCCTCGTCCCCGAGCTGCTCCTCCTCCCGGACGGACCGGCCCGGGATCGGGCCGTCCTCGTCGACGGCGGGAAGTTCCGCGCGATCGGCCCCGCGAAGAAGCTGATCGCCGCGCACCCCCACCTCCACCCGGTGCGGCTGGACGGCCATCTCCTCATGCCCGGGTTCGTCGACGCCCACCATCACCTCACCCAGAGTTTCGGCAAGGCCCAGTCGTTCGGGCAGCCTTCGGAGATCTTCAAGACCATCTGGGAGCCGCTGGAACATGCGCTGGACGAGGAGACCGCCTACCTCTCGGCGAAACTGGCCGCTCTGGAGGCGCTACGCGGCGGCTTCACCACCGTCGCCGATGCGGGCACCCGCGCTCCGGTCGATGTGGCGGCGCTGGCGAAGGGGACCGAGGAAGCCGGGATCCGCTGCGTACTGTCCAAGATCGTCTCCGATGGGACGGGCGGACCCGCGCACCTGGCACGGTGGGAGAAGCACCCGCTGATCCATCCGTCGCTGGCGATCGCCGTCGCCGAGGACGCGACGCCCGCCGTCATCAAGCACACCGTGGACCTCTGCGCCGAGGCCGGGGCGATCCTCCAGATCCATGTGAACGAACATCTGGCCTCCGTGGAGCGCTCGTTGAAGAGCGTGGGCCGCCGTCCGGTCGACTATCTGCACCACATCGGCGCCCTCGGGCCGCACACCCTCGGCGCGCACGCCACCCTGCTCACGCCCGCCGAGATGCGCATGCTGGCCGACTCCGGGGCGGCCATCAGCTACAACCCGGTGGCCAGCGCCTGGAAGGGCAACGCCGTCGCGCAGGCCGGCATGCTGGCGGCGCTGGGCGTGCGGTTCGGGATGGGGACCGACGGCACCCGCGGCGACGGCTTCCGGCTGCTCGACGCGGCCGAATCGGCGCAGCGGCTGACCAGCGGCCTGGCGACCGGGGACTCGGTGTGCGGGGCCGGACGGCTGTGGCTGGAGCATGCGACCTCGCGGAGCGCCGATGCGCTCGGACTGGGCAAGATCACCGGCGAGATCGCGGTCGGCAAGGCGGCGGACTTCCTTGTCGTGGACATCAACGTCCCCGAACTGACCCCCTCCTACGACCTGCAATGGGAACTCGTCCGCCTGGCGAACCGCGACCTGATCACCGCCGTGGTCGTCGCCGGCCGGCTCCGGCTGTGGGAGGGCTGGCCCACGGACTGGGACGCCCGCGCGCTGGTGGAGCGGGCGGCGCAGGTGGGGCCCGAGGTCGTACGGAAGGCCAGGATCCAGCGCGTCGAGCCGCGATAGGGGGCACGGCCGGGGCGGTGGCCGGTCCTCGGGGTCCGGTCACCGCCTCCCCTTCGCGGACCGCCCCGTCACGCCCCCGGTCAGCGCCCCTCGGGAATCCACCGCGCGATCAGCAGCGCCGTGAGGACGACGCCCGCGGCCAGCCCCAGCGTCGCCATGTGCAGCCCGTCCGTGAACGCCTCGACGACCGCCGCCCGTACCCGTGCGTCCGGCGTCCGGGCCTCGGCCGCCGCCACCGTCGTCGGAGCGCCGGGGCCCGACAGCGCCGCGGGCAGCCGCGCCGTGAACACCGCCGTCGTGACCGTCCCCGTCACCGCGATGCCGAGGGCGCTGCCCAACTCCCGCGTCAGGCTCTGCAGTCCGGACCCGGTGCCCGCCCGCTCGGCGGGCAGCGCGGCCATCATGGCGTGCGAGAGCAGCGGGGTGGCGATACCGCAGCCGAGCGCGGTGAGCCCGGCGCCCAGGGCGTAGAGCGCGTACGGGGTACGGGCATCGGCGGCCGACACCGTCGCCAGCCCGCCCGCCAGCACGCACATGCCGACGACGACCGTGCCGCGCCGCCCGCACACCCGCTCCAGCAGCAGCCCGCAGCGCGGCCCGGCCAGCAGCGCCGCCGCCATCGGCAGCAGCCGCACCCCCGCGCCCAACGGCCCGTACCCCTTGGCGTACTGCAGATACTGGCCGTTGAGGTAGAAGAGCCCGAACATGCCGGTGAACAGCGCCGCCATGCCCACCGCCCCCGCGCGCACGCCCGGTCGCGCGAACAGCCGCGGATCGAGCAGCGGCTCGGCGGCCCGCAGTTCGTGCCGGGCCCAGGCCGCCAGCAGCACCGCCGCCACGGCGAGCGCGCCCAGCACCACCGGACTCCCCCACCCGGACTGCGGCCCCGACACGATCCCGTACAGCAGGGCGAGAAAACCGCCGGTCAGCAGCGCGCTGCCGAGCGGCGCGGCCGGGCGGGGATGGCGGGCGGTGACGGGGGTGACCGCGGCGACCAGCAGCAGCGCGCCCAGCGCCGGCGGCACCACACAGCAGAAGAGGGTGCGCCAGGTGCCGTACTCGATGGCCGCGCCGCCGCCGACATTGCCCAGTACGGCGGCGAGGCCGGTCATCGACGCCCAGATGGCGATGGCCTTGCGGCGCGGCCCGTCCGGCAGCCCCTCCACCAGCAGGGCAAGGGTGGTGGGCAGCACGGCGGCCGCGCCCATCCCGCTGATCATCCGTCCGGCGATCAGCGCGCCGACGTCCGGCGCCGCCGCGCACACCACCGCGCCGGCCGCGAAGACGCCCATCCCGCACAGCAGCGTGCCCTTGCGCCCGCGCCGGTCGGCGAGCGCTCCCGCCGGCACCAACAGGCAGGCGAAGACGACGACATAGCCGTCGACGACCCAGACGACCGCCTCCGCCGAGGGGTGCAGCGTCCCGGCGGAGAGGTCCGGGATGGCCAGGTTCACGGCGGAGACCATGCCGACGACCAGGGTGACGCACAGGCACATGGCGACGGTCACCAGGGCGCGGGGCCCGCGTCCGCGGCTGCGCCCGTCACCGGCCGTCCCCGCACCGCCGCGCGCCCCGGCCGCCCGCTCGCCGTCCTCCGTGTCGGAACGACTCAACGGTCCGGCCTCCTAAGGCTGTTGGGGAGGGCCGGCGGCTGCGCCCCGCGCCCGGTCGAGCGTCGCGTGCAGCGTCAGGCGGTCCCCCCGCAGATGAATGAACTCCAGGTCGGCGGGGCGGCCGTCGGCGAGCCGGGTGAGCCGCTCCACGGCGAGCACCGCACCGCCCTCGGGCATCGCCAGCACCGCACAGGTCGCCGGGTCCGCGACCACGGCCTGTACGGACACCTCAGCCCTGCCCAGCGGCATCCCCACGCCCGTCTCGATCAGCTCGAAGACGTCCTGCCGCTCCAGGGCGTCGCGCCCCAGCGCCAGCAGCGGCTCCCCCACCTCGGCGAGGAGATAGGTGCAGTCCAGGGACAGCGGTGTGCCGTCCACCCGCCGCAGCCGCTCCAGATAGACGGCCGGGGCGCCGTCGGCCAGCCCCAGCCGCCGGGCGACCGCATCCGGCGGCCGTACGATCCCGGCCTCCCGCACCTCGTTGGCGACCGCACCGTGCCGCTGGAGCACCTCGGCGAGCCCGGACAGTTCCCCGAGCGGATGCTGATACGCCCGCCCGACCACCACCGTCCCCACACCCCGCCGCCGCGCCACCAGCCCCTCGTCCCGCAGCAGCCCCAGCGCCTGACGCACCGTGTTCCGCGAGGTCCCGAACTCGGCGATCAACGCCCGCTCGTCCGGCAGCACCCCGTCCGGAAACGCCCCCCGCAGCACCTGCCCGCGCAGCACGTTCGCCACCCGGCGGGCCCGGTCGGCGCGCGTCAGCGACTCCCCGGCCGCCGCACCGTCCCCCGGCCTCGGATCACTCACCGCGCCTCCTTCCGCCCGCACGCACCCGCGCACACCCGGGCGCGGGCCCGAACCCACGCCCAACGCCCGCCCGCCGCGCGCCCGGCGCCAGTGCCGGACCCGGCCGACGCTAGGCGCCGTATGTTGCGGCGACGTTACGCCACCCCATCTGACCTGCATCGATGCCTGACCTGGGGATTCCGTGCCGGAGGCCGGGGCAACGCCACCCGCAGCACCGTGGCCCCGCGCCCCGCCGATCGCTACGGTGAGCCCATGACCAGCAAGAACGCCCCCTTCGACGCACTGGACCGCAAGATCGTCGCGGCCCTGATGGAGAACGGCCGGGCGAGCTTCGCGGAGATCGGCTCGGCCATCGGGCTGTCGTCCACCGCGGTCAAACGCCGCGTCGACCGGCTCCGCGAGAACAACGTGATCACCGGCTTCACCGCCACCGTGCGGCCCGCCGCGCTCGGCTGGCTCACCGAGGCGTACGTCGAGGTGTACTGCGACGGCGCCGCCCCGCCGCGCCGCCTCGCGGAGGTCGTACGCAACCATCCGGAGATCGCCGCCGCGATGACCGTCACCGGCGGCGCCGATGCCCTGCTGCACGTACGGGCCACGGACGTCGAGCACTTCGAGGAAGTCCTGGAGCGCATCCGCGCCGAGCCGTTCATCCGCAAGACGATCAGCTACATGGTCCTGTCCCATCTGCTCCCGGACAGCCCGGACGCGGGCGGCGGCCGCCCCTCCACCCCGATGGGCGCTCCGCCCCACGCAGCAAACCCGCGCTGACCGCCCCCTCTACGCAGCATTCCTGCGCCAACAAGCAGCTTTCGCTTCTTGTGGCCGGAATCCTGTGCTCCGTACCGTATGGACTGATCCGAGTGACGATCCCTCACCCTCGGTCATCTCGGTCACCCCCACCTGCCCTGGAGCAGGAAGCGAAGGGATGCTTCTGTGCCAACACGTCGTATCTCGCACGCCCGGCGCTATCTGGTCTGCCCACCCCGGTACTTCGACGTGCACTACGCCATCAACCCCTGGATGCGGGACGACGCCCAGGTGGACACGGCCCTCGCGAACCGCCAGTGGCACACCCTGATCGACGCCTACCGCGACCACGGCCACGAGGTGGAGACCGTGGCCCCCGCCCCCGGCCTCCCCGACATGGTCTTCGCGGCGAACTCCGCGCTCACCCTCTCCGGCAAGGTCTTCGGCTCCCGCTTCCACGCCCCCCAGCGCCGCCCGGAATCCAGCGAGTACGAGACCTGGTTCAAGGCCGCCGGATACGACGTCTACCAGCCGGAGTCGACGTGCGAGGGCGAGGGCGACCTCGTACCGGCCGGCCGCTGCATCCTCGCCGGTACGGGCTTCCGCACGACCCGCGCCGCGCACGCCGAGGTCCAGGAGTTCTTCGGCGTACCGACCATCGGCCTGCGCCTGGTGGACCCGTACTTCTACCACCTGGACACCGCGCTCTTCGTCCTCGACGGCGAGGAGACGGCGACGGCGGAAGAGGCGTCGGGAATCCCGCCGCAGCCCGCACCCACCATCGCCTACTACCCGGAGGCGTTCTCCTCCGGCAGCCGCGAAGTGCTCGAACGGCTCTTCCCGCACGCGATCCTCGCCACCCGCGACGACGCCCTGGCCTTCGGCCTCAACTCCGTCTCCGACGGCCGCCATGTCTTCATCGCGCCCCAGGCGACCGGCCTCATCGACCAGCTCACCGCCCGTGGCTATGTCCCCGTCCCCGTCGACCTCTCGGAGTTCCACAAGGCCGGCGGCGGCATCAAGTGCTGCACCCAGGAGATCCGCCCGTGACCGCTCCCGCGCGCATCGCGCCCCCTCGCTCCCCCCGCTCCTCGGCCGACCTCATCCAGGCCGAACGCCCGGTCCTCGCCCACAACTACCACCCCCTCCCCGTCGTCATCGCCCGCGCCGAAGGCGTCTGGGTCGAGGACGTCGAGGGCCGCCGCTACCTCGACATGCTGGCCGGCTACTCGGCCCTGAACTTCGGCCACCGCCACCCCGCCCTGATCGAGGCCGCCCACCGCCAGCTCGACCAGCTCACCCTCACCTCGCGCGCCTTCCACCACGACCGCCTCGCCGACTTCGCCGCACGCCTGGCCCGCCTCACCGGCCTCGACATGGTGCTCCCGATGAACACCGGCGCCGAAGCGGTGGAGAGCGGCATCAAGGTCGCCCGCAAATGGGCCTACGACGTCAAGGGCGTCCCGGCCGACCGGGCCACGATCGTCGTGGCCGCCGGCAACTTCCACGGCCGGACGACCACGATCGTCAGCTTCTCCGACGACGACACCGCCCGCACCGGCTTCGGCCCCTTCACCCCCGGCTTCCGCGTCGTCCCCTACAACGACCTCGCGGCCCTCGAAGCGGCCATCGACGACACCACGGCCGCCGTCCTGATCGAACCCATCCAGGGCGAAGCGGGCGTCCTCATCCCCGACGACGGCTACCTCACCGGCGTCCGCGAGCTCACCCGGCGCGCCGGCTGCCTGTTCATCGCCGACGAGATCCAGTCCGGCCTCGGCCGCACCGGCCGCACCCTGGCCGTCGACCACGAATCCGTCGTCCCGGACGTCCTCCTGCTCGGCAAGGCCCTCGGCGGCGGCATCGTCCCCGTCTCCGCCGTCGTCGCCCGCCGCGACATCATGAGCGTCCTCGGCCCCGGCCAGCACGGCTCCACCTTCGGCGGCAACCCCCTCGCGGCCGCCGTCGGCTCCGCCGTCGTCGACCTCCTGACCACCGGCGAATTCCAGCGCCACGCCGCCGACCTGGGCGACGTCCTCCGCACCGGCCTCGCCGCCCTCACCGGCAAGGGCGTCACCGGCTTCCGCACCCGCGGCCTGTGGGCCGGCATCGACATCGACCCCGCCCTCGGCACCGGCCGCGAGATCAGCGAACGCCTCCTGAAGGAAGGCATCCTGGTCAAGGACACCCACGGCTCCACCATCCGCCTCGCCCCGCCGCTGACCATCACCCGGGACGAGCTGACGGGAGCGCTGGACGCCCTGGAGCGGGCACTGTCGTAAGGCACGCGCCGCGGTTTCGTCCCACTCTCCCCCCGCGTTCGGCCCTCAGCGCATCCGCCTCACCGGCGAGCCCTGAGGGCCGAACAGGTCCACGCCGCCCGGCTGCCGTCCCGATGGCCAACCGTCCCGCCCGGCTGCCGTCGCGACCGGCTGACGGCATGCCCGTGGGCCCGGCTCAGCCCTGCCCCTCACCGCCGACCGCGGCTTCGTACGCGAGCAGCGTGTCGACGAACAGCCGCCGCTGATCCGGCGTCAGCGGCGCCAGCGCCTTGCGCCATGCGGCCGCCCCCGGGGCGAGCCAGGCAGCGATCGCGGGTTGCTGGTCGGCCGCGATGCCGATGATCCGCCGACGCCGGTCCGTCTCGTCCTCGCGCCGTTCCAGGATCCCCTTCCGGCTCAGATCGCCGACCAGCAGGCTCACCGTCGTCGGCGCGACCTGGAGCCGCGCCGCCAGCTCGTTCACGGTCATCGCCCCGTCGAAGAGCAGGTAGGAGAGCAGCGAGAGGTGACGCGGCGCCAGCGCGAAGGACCGCAGCGCCTCGGGCACCGGGATCTTCTTGACCCGGCCCACCATCCGGGGCATGAGCAGCAGCAGGGACCTGACGGCGTCATCGACCCCGTTCTCGCCGCCCGCCGCGGCATCACGCGCCTTGCCCCTTGACATCGCGCACCCTTCGACATTTACCTTTGCCCTCAAAGCTATTTTGCTTTGCTTGCAAAGTGACCTTTTCTCCATCGTACGTACCGACGTGAACGGAGTCGTCACCATGCCCCACTTCAGCGTGCACATCCGCGAAGAGACCCTCGACGGGACGGTCGAACCCCAGCTGATCCGCGCCCTGACCGACGCGGTCGGCGCCGTCTACGGCGCGGAGTTCAGCCGCCTCGTCGGGGTGGACCTGATCGGCATCCCACAGCACCGCCGCGGCATCGGCGGCAACCAGACGGACCTCGACGCACCCCACGTCACCCTCAGCATGCGTGAGGCCGCGTATCACGTACCCGAGGTCCCGGATGCTCCCGCCCGCCTGATCGCCACCATCACCGACGCGGTCGCCGACGTACTCGGCGAGGCCGTCCGCAAGCAGGTCATCGTGACGATCGACGGCGTCCCCGACGGCCGCACCGGAGTCGCCGGCACGGCGGCCTGACCGGCACGCTCAGGCCGGGGCCACCCGCTCCGGCCTGAGCACCGCCCCTAGGCGTCGAGCTCAGGCGGGGACGGGCCCCAGGTCTGCATCGTCAAAGGGGGGATAGCTCACGTCGCCCATGCGCTCGGCCGCCTCGATGTAGTCGGCAAGAGCGTCGCGGGATTGAGTGATCCTCCGCATCTGATCGTCCAGTCGTCGCAGCCGTGACCGCATCGCGGCCAGCAACTCGGGACACCCGGGCAGCTCCGGGGCCTCTCCGACCGCACAGGGCAGCAGGTACGCGATGTCCTCGGAGGACAGACCGGCGCCGAGCAGGTGCCGGATCTGCTTGACCCGCAGCACATCGCTCTCGTCGAACTCGCGGTATCCGTTCGCGCCGCGGTCCGCCCGCAGCAGGCCCTGGGCCTCGTAGTAGCGCAACTGATGAGCGTTGACGCCCGTCCGGCGACCCAGTTCCCCGATCCGCATCAAAACCTCGCTTGACCTTCACACCGGTATCAACGTTGACGATGCTGCCATGGACAACACCACCGATACCCCCGTATCCGTCATCGGCCTTGGACTGATGGGCCAGGCACTCGCCGGCGCCTTCCTGAAGGCCGGGCATCCCACAACCGTCTGGAACCGTACGGCCTCCAAGGCCGACCAGTTGGTGGCCGAGGGTGCTCGTCTGGCGCCGACGGTCGGCGACGCGCTCGCGGCAGGTTCCCTGACGATCCTCTGCGTCACCGACTACCAGGCCATGCACGAGCTGCTCGGCGCGAGCGACATCGAGCTGGACGGCACGACATTGATCAATCTGACCTCGGGCGACTCGGCCCAGGCCCGGGAAGCCGCCCTATGGGCGGAGCAGCGCGGCGCTCATTACCTGGACGGCGCCATCATGGCCATCCCCCCGGCGATAGGGACCGCCGAGGCCGTGATTCTGCACAGCGGGCGGCAGGCGGACTTCGAGGCGCACGAATCGACACTTCAGGCGCTCGGCACCGTCACCTACCTCGGTGCGGACCACGGGCTGGCGTCCCTGTACGACGTGGCCGGCCTGGCCATGATGTGGAGCGTCCTGAACGCCTGGCTCCAGGGCACCGCCCTGCTCAGGACGGCCGGTGTCGACGCTGCGACGTACGCGCCGTTCGCGCAGCAGATTGCCGCCGGTGTGGCCGCATGGCTGCCGGGGTACGCCCAGCAGATCGACAGCGGCTCCTACCCGGCCGAGGTGTCGGCACTGGAGACCGATGCGCGGGCGATGGCGCACTTGATCGAGGAGAGCGAGGCGGTGGGCGTCAACGCCGAACTACCGAAGTTGATCAAGGCGATGGCCGATCGCGCGATCGCCGCCGGACACGGTGGGGAGCAGTACCCGGTGCTGATCGAAGAGTTCGGCACACCACGGACCGACTGACCGATCCCGACGAACGGACTGACGGGCAGTCATGCACGATCGAGGCTAGGTGGGCCGGGAAATCTCGGGCACGGTCTTCTTCACCGCGGCGGCCAGATCCATCAGCGCGCCGACGTCGCCGTACTCCGCGGGAATGCTCACCTCGACATAGGCCTTGCGGAGTGCGGTGGTGCAGCGGTGACCGCCGTCCTCCGCGTTCTCCAGCAGCCAGCGCACCCCATGGATCTCCCCGCCCGGCGCCTGGGCGTTGAGCATTTCCGCCGGCCGTACGACACCGCAGCGGAGCACGATGGCGGAATCGCCCCATGCCGCCGTGTACGGCGACGCCGGGTCCGTCTCCCGCCGCTTGCCTCCGGCCACGGAATCCGGCAGGGCCTCGATCAGCTTCGCGCACATCCGCTCGGTCTTCGCCTCCGGGACGGGCGCCGTCACCGGCACCGCGTCCCCGGAGAAGGCGACGATCGCCCCGATGGCCGCCAGCACCGCCGCGACCGAAGCACCGCCCACGGCGAAGCGACGAGAATTCATACCTCCGACGATATCCACCGCCCTTCAGCGCAGATGACGCGGCGCCCTGCCATCGGGCGGCAGCGGGACATCGGAATCACGGAATCACCAAGTCCTCTTCCCCTGGGCAGAGTTCGGCATCCAGCCCAAGCCCCCTACCCGCCCTCCCCTCCCCGCCTCTTGGATGTCGGGCATGGATGGCGCGGCAGCGGGGGCGGACCGCGGTCCTTCCCGTCCGCGGTCCTTCCAGCTCACGGGCCGGTTCGTTGCCCTGGCTCTTTCGATGCCCTGGCTATGCTGACCGCTGCGCGGTGTGCGCGAGACGGTTGCGCCACTTCGGATGATCTCGGGAGAGGTGAGGGCGTGGCCAAGCCGGTACGTGCGGCTATAGGGAAAGTGTGGGTCAAATGCACTTTCTGTCAGGGTGATCTGTTTCGGGACCGTGAGGTGAAGCTCAACAGCTCCGGCATGGAGTTCATGAACTTCGGCTGGGCGAACGAGTCGGCGACCGGGCTGATCTGCTGGAGCTGCGGCTATGTGCACCTGTTCGTGAACAGAGATCTCGAACTGTACAAAGTGAAGAAGGGCTAGGGGCGGGCGACGCAGCCCCCTCTCAGGTGGCCCGCGAGCGCGGGTCGCTGTCGCCCGGATCGGTCCGGAACGCCCGGCGGTAGGCGCCCGGTGTGGTGCCCACGGCGCGCAGGAAACGTCTGCGGAGGTTGGTGGCCGAGGAGAGGCCGACCCGGCGGGCGATGGCCTCCAGGGGAAGGCCGGAGGATTCCAGCAGCTCGCGGGAGGCGGCGATGCGCTGGGCGAGCAGCCACTGCCCCGGGCTGACGCCGAGCTGATCGGCGAAGCGGCGGGCGAGGGTACGGGCCGAGAGGCCGGCGTGCGCGGCCAGTTCTCCGACCGAGAGCGGTTCGTGGAGCCGGCCGGTCATCCACTCCAGCAGCGGTGCGAGCGAACCGTCGATCTGGGCGGGGTGCGGCGGCGCCGAATACTGCAGCTGCCCGCCCTCGCGGTGGGGCGGCATGACCATGCTCCGGGCGACCTGCGCGGCGTACCTGGCGCCCTGGTCGCCGCGCACCAGGTGCAGACACAGGTCGATACCGGCGCCGGAGCCCGCGCTGGTGGCCACATCGCCATGGTCCACGTACAGCACGTCCGGATCGACCTGGACGCCCGGGAACCGTTCGGCCAGCTCGCCCGCCCGCGCCCAGTGCGTGGTGGCCCGGCGTCCGTCCAGCAGCCCGGCGTGCGCCAGCGCGAAGGCGCCGGAGCAGATGCTGACCACCCGCGCACCGCGCTCGTGTGCCCGGCGCAGGGCCCGGACCACCGCGGGCGAGGGCGGTTCCCCGATGGGCAGCCAGCCGGGGACGACGACGGTGTCCGCCCGGTCGAGGGCGTCCAGCCCGTCGGTCACGAGCATGTCGTACCCGGCGGGCGTCGGCACCGGGCCCGGGTCCTCGGTGCACACCCCGAAGGCGTACCGGGCGGGGATCCCGCGTCGTTCGATGCCGAACACCTCGGCCGCGCAGCCGAGTTCGAAGGTGGACTGCGGAGGGTGGATCAGCGCGACCACGCGATGCATGGCAGGAAAGTACCGCAACATGTCCCTTGCGACACTCGGCCCGGCACGAGCCGACGGACAAGCTGGCCTCATGACAGCGAACGAGCAGGCAGCGAACGAGCAGGCAGCGAAAGAGCGGGCAGCGGAGCCGCGGACGACCGGCCGGCACCCGGCGCCCCGGGCCCCGGGACTTTCGCAGGTACCCGGCTATGTCTGGTCCGCCGTGCACGACGCCCCCGTGCGCGAACTCTTTCCCGGGATCCGGGTGCGCCCGCTGTGGACCGGGGACGACGGCGCGAAGGCCCAGATCCTGGAGATGGACGCGGGCACCTGCTGGGAAGGCCTCGATGTCCACGAACCGGGCCCCGAAGAGGTCTACGTGGTCTCGGGCGAATTCCATGACGGCGACCGCGCCTATCCGGCCGGAACGTTCATCCATGCCCCCGCGGGTTCCGCACATGTCCCGCAGACGGCGACGGGCTGCACGTTGTTCGTCTTCTATCCGGAGGGTTAGGGCCTGTCCGACGGGGAGCCGTCCGGCCAGACGGCGTCGGGGAAGAGGGCCTCGTCGGAGTCGGTGTCGGGCATGAACGTGGCGAGCATCTGCTGGGCGGTCTTCGCGTTGTCGTGGGCGCGCGGCAGCATGACGCTTTCGTAGGCGTCGAGGGCCTCGCCGACGGAGGCGTGCCCGATGACGGCCTGGGCGAGTTCGGCGCCGTCGAGCAGGGCGAGGTTGGCCCCGACGCCGACGGGCGGCATCAGGTGGGCGGCGTCGCCGAGCAGGGTGACGCCCGGGACGCGCTGCCAGGTGTGGGGAACCGGCAGGACGAACATGGGCCGGTTGCGGAAACCGCTCTCGTTGGCGCGCAGGACGTCCAGCAGGCTCTCGTCCCAGCCCTGGTACCGGTCGAGGAGCCGGGCGCGTACCGCCTCCGTGTCGGCGAGGTCGAGGCCGGCGTGCCAGTCCTGGGGGCCGCGGAAGATGAGGTAGGCGCGGACGTGCCCGCCGCTGTTGCGCTGCATCACCAGGCTGCGGCCGCCCGCCTTGGCCGACATGGTGCCGGCGCCGATCAACGCCGCGATGCCGGGGTGACGGTGGTCGACGTCGTCGAAGTGCGCTTCGACCATCGTGACGCCGGCATACGAGGGCTGGGCGTCGGAGAGCGCGGGGCGCACCCGGGACCAGGCGCCGTCGGCGCCGATGACCAGGTCGAAGTCCTCGGCGGTGCGGTCGTGGTGCTGCACGCGGGCGGCGCCGTGCGGCAGCGGGACGACGGCCTGCACGGCGTGGTTCCAGCGGACCGTGCCGGGGGCGAGGGAGTCCAGCAGGAGGCCGCGCAGCTGTCCGCGGTCGATCTCGGGCCTGCTCAGATCGCCCTCGCCGGCCCGGTCGTGGCGTATCAGGGTCGCGTGACGGTCGTACAGGCGCCACTCCTGACCGTCGGGCCGGGACAGCGCGAGGAACGCGTCGAACAATCCGGCTGCGCGCAAGGCGACTTGGCCGGTGTCCTCGTGGATGTCGAGGGTGCCGCCCTGCGAGCGGGAGTCGGGGCCGGACTCGCGCTCGAAGACGGTGACCGGCACGCCGTGCCGCTGCAGGACGCGCGCACAGACGAGGCCGCCGGGGCCGGCGCCGATGATCGCGATACGAGGAGTGGTGGACAAGAGGGTCACGCTCCGTTCTTCGCGTCCCTCCGGTGCGGGGAACGCGTCCGGGATCCGCGGCCGGCTGCCGACGGACTCACCCCTCCACAAAAACACAGCAGCTCTAAAAGTGCAATCGATACGACTTTTGAGTTGCTCGCCTTTACGAGCGAATCGCCTCACGGGGTAGGGTGGGGGCATGGCCGAGACGACGACGGGGCGCCGCGAGCGCAAGAAGGCCCAGACCCGGCAGGCCCTGGCGGATGCCGCCATGCGGCTGTTCACCGAGCGCGGCTTCGACAACGTCGGTGTGCGTGACGTGGCGGAGGCGGCCGATGTCTCGCTGAGCACGCTCTTCAAGCACTTCCCCAGCAAGGAAGCCCTCGTCTTCGACCTGGACGCGGATCTCGAAAGCGCCCTGGTCGCCGCCGTGCGCGAGCGCGCCCCCGGCCGGTCCGCGCTGCAGGCTCTGCGCGACCACATGGTGCACAGCCGCACCGCCGTGCGGACCGACGACCCGACGTTCCGGCTCGTCGACTCCACCCCCGCGCTGCGGGATTACGCCCGGCGCATGTGGTCGCGCCACGAGAAGGCCTTGGCCGCCGCCCTCGCCGATGCCACCGGTCTGCCCCCGGACGACCTCGCCGTCATGAGCCTGGCGCGCTTCGCCCTGGAAGCCCCCGGCCTCGCCCGCGCGAGCGAGGACCCGGCCCGGGCCATGCACGACCTGTTCGACCTGCTGGAACACGGCTGGGGCGGCACCGCCCTGGCGCGAGAGGGAGACCGCCCCGCTCAGGACGGGTGAGCCCGAACGGCGTGGGGACTACGCGGTGTTGCCGACCACGTCGCGGAACCGGAGAGCGCACCCACGGCCGACCGGCCCGGCGAGCGTCGCCGCCCTGCTGCTGACGTACTGAGCGCACGACACAAAGCACCGGCCTCAAGGCCTCAGCGCTGACCTGTCTGCCAGTTGGTCTGTTTGCCTGCTGGTTTGTCGGTCCGCTGATCGCTACACCTCGGCACTGGTCTCCACACCTCACGGTGGACCAAGTCGCCTGGGACGGACCGGGCAAGCGATACCCCACCCCTTGCCACTCTCAACGTATAGCGCACTGGGGGGCTTGCGGCAAGGCCCCGGTCGTACCGCAGAATCGCTGACCTGAGCCCGAACCTACGGAAATAGGTGATTCGCGCAGTGCGCACAATGTTGTCTGCTTATGGGGCGTGTGGAGACGCCGAGCCGATGGTGGGACTCGCGCTGCGGCTGCGGGCACTCGGCGCCGCGGCGTGGATATGCGCGCGACCGGGCATCGCGGGAGCGATCTCCGAAGGGAGCCGATGACATGACCAGCCCCCTGACCACCACGGCGTTCGCCCTTCCCGAGCGCCTCTCCGCCAAGGCCGACCCGACACTGATCGCCGGCGACGAGGCGCACTTCGCGGCCATCGCGGAGTGCCTCCAGCGGTCGATCGCCGACCTGTCCGGCCGCCTCGACGCCGAGCGCAAGGCGCCCGGTGGCCTGGGACGGGCGGCGATGGACCGCGACGCGGAGGTCCACCGGCTGACCGCTCGCCTGCGCACCCTGCGGCGCTTCGGTCTGGATCTGTGCCTCGGACGCATCGTCAGCACGGACGATCCCGACAACACCGAGCCCGTCTACATCGGACGGCTCGGCCTCACCGACGACACGGGCCGCCGGCTGCTGATCGACTGGCGCTCCCCCGCGGCCGAGCCGTTCTTCGCCGCGACCCACGCCGACCCGATGGGGCTGGCAAGCCGCCGCCGGTATCGCTGGACCGATGGCCGGATCGGCGACTACTGGGACGAGGTGTTCACCGCGGACGGGCTCGACGGACACGCCGCGCTCGACGACCAGTCCGCCTTCATCGCCAGCCTGGGCAGCAACCGTTCGTCCCGGATGCGCGACGTACTCGGCACCATCCAGGCCGACCAGGACGCCATCATCCGCGCCGGTTCCCGCGGCGCGCTCGTCGTGGACGGCGGCCCGGGTACGGGCAAGACCGTCGTCGCGCTGCACCGCTCCGCCCACCTCCTCTACTCCGACCCTCGCCTCGGTCACCGTCGGGGCGGCGTGCTGTTCGTCGGTCCGCACCGGCCCTACCTGTCCTATGTCGCCGATGTCCTCCCCAGCCTCGGCGAGGAGGGTGTGCAGACCTGCATCGTGCAGGACCTCGTCGCCGAGGGAGCCACCGCGGCGATCGAGTCCGATCCGGAGGTGGCCGCGCTGAAGTCGTCCGCGGAGCTGGTGAAGGCGATCGAGAAGGCCGTCCGGTTCTACGAAGAGCCGCCCGCCGAGGGGATGACGGTATCGACCCACTGGGACGACCTCTGGCTGAGCGCCGACGATTGGGCCGAGGCGTTCGACGCGCCGGAACCAGGCACTCCCCACAACGAGGCGCGCGAACAGATCTGGGCGGAGCTGGTCACGATCCTGCTGGACAAGAGCGGCGGGGACAACATCCCGCCCGACCTGTTCCAGCGGTCGCTGAGGGAGGACAAAGAGCTGGTCACGACCCTCAATCGCGCATGGCCGATGCTGGAGGCCGCCGACCTCGTCGGAGACCTGTGGACGGTACCCGCCTACCTGCGGCTGTGCGCCCCCTGGCTCAGCCGCGACGACATCCGCAAGCTGCAGCGCCCGGACGCCCAGGCCTGGACGGTGTCCGACCTGCCGCTCCTGGACGCCGCGCGGCAGCGGCTCGGCGACCCCGAGGCGGCACGGCGAAAGCGCCGGCACAACGCCGCCGTTGCCGCCGAGCGCGAGCGGATGGCGGACGTCATCGACGGGATCATCCAGGCCGACGACGACGGCGAAGGCGCGGTCACGATGCTGCGCGGTCAGGACCTTCAGGACAGCCTGATCGACGAGAGCGCCCTGCCCGGCGCCGACCCCGACCGGCTCGCCGGCCCGTTCGCGCACATCGTCGTGGACGAGGCCCAGGAACTGACCGACGCCGAATGGCAGATGCTGCTGCTCCGCTGCCCGTCCCGGAGCTTCACCATCGTCGGGGACCGCGCCCAGGCACAGCGCGGGTTCACCGAGTCGTGGCAGGAACGCCTGGAGCGGATCGGACTCGACCGGATCAACGTGGCCTCGCTGAGCATCAATTACCGCACCCCGGAGGAGGTCATGGCCGAGGCCGAGCCGGTCATTCGGGCCGCGCTCCCGGATGCCAATGTGCCGACCTCCATCCGCAGCAGCGGCGTCCCCGTCGTCCACGGATCCGTTGCCGATCTGGACGCGGTCCTCGACAGCTGGCTGGCCGCACATGCCGACGGGGTCGCCTGCGTCATCGGCGCTGGTGGCACCGGAGTTGGCGCGTTCCGGCCATCGCCCCGCATCCGGTCGCTGACCCCCGAGCTGTCGAAGGGGCTCGAATTCGATCTGGTCGTCCTCATCGATCCCGAGTCGTTCGGCACGGGGATCGAAGGCGCGGTCGACCGTTATGTCGCGATGACCCGGGCGACCCAGCAACTCGTCATTCTCACCAGCTCCTGACACCGACCCAGGCGACAGAGATCTTCCTCCATCTTCCGTCGCCTTCCTTCGCCTTCCTTCGCCTTCTCTCTTCTTCCTTTATGAGGGCGGAGATCAGCAAGGATTACTACCCTGCGGAAGCATGACCTACATCTTCGACGTGTTCACCGAGGCACGCGACGGCGCCACTCTCTCCGGATTCGTGCAGTACCGCTCCACCGACGGCTACGGGTTCTCCCAAGAGCCCGAATTCGGGCTGCAACTCATCATGGATGCCTGGTACGAGTGCCGTAAATTCGGCGACGGGTCCGTCTCCGCCGCGACGGAATCCGAGTTCAACGAGCTTTTCGAGCTCTATCTCGGCCGGAAGGTACGCGTGGACGAGGAGGGCTATCTGCTCGAAGACGGCTCCACGGACGTGCGGATACCTCGCGTCAAGGCGGAGGATTTCTATAAGAACCAGCTCCATCCCTACGGAGGGCGAGGCTCCTCGGAGGGGGTCCACTACATCGCTCTCGCTCCCCGGCCCGCCGAGTTCGCCCGCCGCACCGCGAAAATCATCGTCTCATTCGAACTCAGCGAAGAAGAATCCGACGAAGGAGACGAAGGAGAAGGCGCGCTCGCCTGGTTCACGATCGAAGTGAGCGATCCCCGCTATCTCGATCACTTGACCAAGAACACGCACTTCCAAACGGCCTTCACCGGCCATCTCCCCTTTATGTAGATTCACCCGGATCTGATTTCAGGGCTGTCCCGGCCGGCGCCTGAGCAGGCCGGGGCAGTTCGTTCCGCGGACGGGGAGCACTTGTCTTCCGCGCGCCGTTCCGGGCGTCCGCCCTGTCGAGCCCCCGCCGCGCACGACCCGCTATTTGTCCGGGAGTATGTCGGAGGGCTCCAGCACCGCATCGGCGATGTCGTCCTCCACGAACTGCCGCAGCCAGTCGGCGAACCGCTGACCGTGCTCGTCCATGGCCGCCTTCAGAATGACCCCGGGATCCGCGGGCCGGGTGAGGCCGAAGTTCTCCTGCAGCCATGCGAGATAGGCAGCATTCCCGCCGTCGCGCCCTTCGTCCTCGTCCTCGCCCTCGCCCCCATCCCCGTCCCCGTCCCCGTCCCCGTCCTCGTCCTCGTCACCGTCGAGGTACCACTCGTGGTCGATCGCGAGCAGCCGGAGCAGGTCGGACAGACCGGACGCGACGACATCGAGGTCGCCTTCGTCGCCGAACCGGATGACGGGCAGCGTCGCCAGGTGCTCGCGGTCGTCGCACCGCCACAGCGCATAGAACGAGCCGGACGCGCTGGCCTGCGCGAACGGGACGAGCCGCGCCAGGAAGCGCAGCCGGTCCGGGTCCTGCGTATCGCGCAGGTCGAACCACTCCACCAGTCCGGCGTCGGGCCGCCCGTACGCATACAGCTCGAACCCGTCCGAGACGTAACGGTGCTGATCCTCGAATTCCTTGAGCAGGTTCAGCTGAGGAATGGGCGAGTACGCGTCACTCATGGCGCCTCCGCAACGCGAAGAAGGGACCTACCGACGCCATCGACGCTAGCCCCAGGGTCTGACAATCCGGCCGACGGCAAGGGCAGGCCCGTTCGCCGCCTCAGCCCGCGGAGCCGTACGCCCGCAGGAAGGCCCGGACTCCGGCCGTGGTGAGCCGTTCGGTCTCCTCTTGTGGGAGGGGGTTCACGCCCCAGTAGGAGCGGTGCACGATGTCGGTCGAGGTGAGCGTCATGAAATGCGCGGCGGCCTGGGCCGGATCGCCGTGCGCGTCGATCAGGCCGTGGTCGTCCAACGCGGCCATGACGGCGCGGAATTCGCGCCCCACCGCGCGCGGCCCGGCCTCCTGCCAGGCGTCCAGGACCTCGGCCGGGACGTGCCCGGCCTCCGCGTAGATGTGCCGGACCAGCGAGAAGTGGTTGCGGAAGTCCGCCATCAGACGGATCCAGGCACGGGCGAGGGCGAGCAGATCGCGCTCCAGGTCCTCGGGGCGCGGCGGGCGCTCCGGGTCCAGGTACTTGTGCAGCAGCGTGAGCTGCTCGTCCCGTACCTGACCCGAACTCCACTGCACGACCGTGCGGAACAACTCCTCCTTCCCGCCGGGGAAGTGGTTGTAGAGGGTGCGGGTGGAGGCGCCGGCCTCGGCGGCGATCGCGTCGATGCCCGCGCGGGAGTAGCCGTCCCGCCCGAAGACCTCGCACGCGGCCTGCACGATCGCCGCCGCCTTGTTCGCCCGGCCGCCCCGCGGGGCCGTCCTCGCCGCCTTCTCGCCGGCCTTTGCACTGGTCATCGCCGCTGCCCTCCCATGCCCACCAGGATAATTACAACCAGCGTTGCATTTTCTACAACGCTAGTTGTACTTTACCGGACGTGGCCGCATCCCGCGGCCCGCAACGAGGGAACCAAGGGGATTCGCCATGTCCGACACCACGCCCGCCCACGACTCCGCTCTCCGCGTCGCCGTCATCGTCGCCAGCGCCCGCGGCGGCCGCGTCGGCCCGTCCGTCGCCGACTGGTTCACCGGCCAGGTCCGCGACCGCACCGACATCGAGTGCGACCTCGTCGACGTCGCCGACCTGGCCCTGCCGGTGGCCATGCCCGGCTGGGACGGCACTCCCGCTCCCGCCCCGGAGACCGCGGCCGCGCTCGCCGACGTCAGCCCGCGGCTGGCCGCCGCCGACGCCTTCGTCGTCGTCACCCCCGAGTACAACCACAGCTTCCCGGCCTCCCTGAAGAACCTCATCGACTGGCACTACACCCAGTGGCAGGCCAAGCCGGTCGGCTTCGTCTCCTACGGCGGGCTGGGCGGCGGGCTGCGCGCCGTCGAACAACTGCGGCAGGTCTTCGCCGAGCTGCACGCCATGACCGTGCGCGACTCCGTCAGCCTGCACGGCCCCTGGTCCGGGCTCGGCCCGGACGGCCGGCCGCGCGACGCGGAGGTGTGCGAGGGCGCCGCCAAGGGCATGGTCGACCAGTTGGTGTGGTGGGGCCGCGCGCTGCGCACCGCCCGCGCCGATCACCCGTACGGGAAGTGACGAGGGTGATGAGCACCGGCAGCCGTCCGGGGGCCGCCATCGCCCCCGGCCCCCGATCCGCACCCGGCCTGGGCGGCATCCTCACCGTCGTCATCATCGGCTCGATCATGTCCGTACTGGACGTGACCATCGTCAATGTCGCGCTGCATCCGCTGGCGGTGGCGTTCGGCGCGCCGGTCGCCGCCGTCCAGTGGGTCGCCACCGGCTACACCCTCGCGCTCGCCGCCGTCATCCCGGTCGCGGCCTGGGCCATGGGCCGCTTCGGCGCCAAGCGCAGCTATCTCACCGCCATCGCGCTGTTCGTCGCCGGCTCCGCGCTGGCCTCACTGGCCTGGAACATCGAGACGCTGGTGGCGTTCCGGGTGGTGCAGGGGCTCGGCGGCGGCCTGCTGATGCCGGTCGGCATGACCATGGTCATCCGCGCCGCGGACCGGGAGCGGATGGGCCGGCCGATGGCGCTGCTCGGCATCCCGGTCCTGATCGGTCCGGTGAGCGGTCCGGTCCTGGGCGGCTGGCTGATCGACGCCGCGTCCTGGCACTGGATCTTCCTGGTCAACCTGCCGGTCGGTGCGGCCGCGCTGGCACTGGCGGCGCGGCTGCTGCCGCGCGACGCGCCCCAGCCGGCGCGGCGGCTGGACGTGCCGGGACTGCTGATGCTGTCGCCGGGCCTGGCCCTGCTCCTCTACGGGCTGTCCACCGGCGGCGAACGCGGCGACTTCACCGCACCCGCAGCGCTGCTTCCCGCCGGCACCGGACTGCTGCTGACCGTCGCCTTCGTCGTCCGAGGGCTGACAACCGATCACCCCCTGTTGCAGCTGCGGCTGTTCCGCGATCGCACCTTCGCCGCGGGCATCGCCACCATGGTGCTGTTCCCCTGCGGTTACTTCGGCTCGATGCTGCTGACGCCGATGTACTACCAGACGGCGCGGGGGCTGAGCGCCGCCGCCTCGGGCCTGCTGGGCGCCCCGCTGGCGGTCGCCGTGGGCACGTCCATGCAGATCGCCACGCGCCGGATCGACAGGGTGTCCCCGCGGCTGATGGTCGTCTCGGGCATCGCGGTGGCCGCCGCCGGGCTGTCCCTGTTCGCCGCTCAGATCGGGCCGGACACCCCGTACTGGCGGCTGTGCGGCGCCCTGCTGGTGATGGGCACCGGGGTCGGCATGGTGATGATGCCGGTCAATGCGACGGCGACCCGGGGGCTGGCCCCCGACGACGTTCCGTCCGGCAGCACCACGCTGAACATCGTCTCCCAGGTCGGGACGTCGATCGGTACGGCGCTGATGTCGGTGCTGCTGGCGTCGAACACGGCGGACTCGGCGGGCGCGGTGGAGCGGGCGGGCGCGTTCCGGCACACCTACTGGTGGGCGGTGGCGCTGCTGGCCCTCGCGGCGGTCCCGGCGCTGCTGCTGCCGGCACGGCGGCGCCCCGGCAGATCACCGGCTCCGGCATCGGCCGCACCGGCGTCGACGGCTCCGGCATCGACGACTGCGGCCTGACGAGACCGCCCGACGGCTCCGGCGTCGGCCCGCACGGGGTGAACAGCGCTCCCCTCACGGCTTGTTGAGGTAGGCCAGCACGGCGAGGACGCGGCGGTTGCTGTTGTCGTCATCGGTGATGCCGAGTTTGCCGAACATGGAGGTGGTGTACTTGCTGATGGCGCTGTCGCTGAGGAAGAGCCGCTGGGCGATGGCCTGGTTGGACAGGCCTTCGGCCATGAGGGCGAGCACGGAGTGTTCGCGTTCGGTGAGCCCCTCCAGCCGTCGGTTCGAGGACCCGGCGGAGAGCAGTTTGGTGATGACGGCCGGGTCCATGGCGGTCCCGCCGCCGGCGACGCGTTCCAGCGCGTCGATGAACTGATCGGCGTCGAAGACGCTTTCCTTGAGGAAGTAGCCGATGCCGCCGGCGCCGTCGGCCAGGAGCTCGCGGGCATAGAGCTGTTCGACGTGCTGGGAGAGAATCAGGACCGGCAGTCCGGGCAGTTCGCGGCGGGCCGCAAGCACCGCCCGCAGGCCCTCGTCCGACTGGGTGGGTGGCATGCGGACATCGACGAGGGACACATCCGGCCGCCACTTCAGCAGCGCGTCCAGCGTCTCGGGTCCGGTGGCCGCCGTCGCCACCACCTGGTGTCCGTACGCCTCCAGGAGACGGACCATGCCGTCGCGCAGGAGGTAGAGGTCTTCGGCTACAACGATTCGCATGGCACCACCATGGTTGCGCGGGTCGGGCCGCCCGTCGGACTGCTGATCCCCAGGGTGCCGTCGAAGACCGTGAGGCGGCGGCGCAGCCCCGCAAGTCCGCCGTCGACGCGCATGGTGGCGCCGCCGCGGCCGTCGTCCGTCACTTCGACGACGATGCCGGTGTCGTCCCGGGTGAGATGGATGTGCGCCCGGGTCGCGCGGGCGTGCTTGGCCGCGTTGGTCAGCAGTTCGGCGATCCCGAAGTACAGGGCGGACTCGATCGGCGGGTCGAGGTGGAGTTGGACGTGCGCGCTGACGGTCGCTTCGAGCGGGCTGTCCAGGGCAAGGGCGCGCACGGCGTCGACGAGTCCGCGCTCGTTCAGTACCGGCGGGTTGATTCCCCTGACCAGTTCGCGGAGTTCGGTGAGCGAGGTGGCGGCGCCGGTGCGCGCCTCCCGCATCAGCGCCTTGGCCCGTTCGGGGTCGGTTTCCATCAGTTTCTCCGCGGTCGCCAGGGAGAGCCCGAGCGCGACCAGGCGTGCCTGCGCTCCGTCGTGCAGGTCCCGTTCGATCCGGCGGATCTCGGCGGCCTGCGCGACGGTGGCATCCGCGCGTTGGGCGGTCAGCTCGTCCACCCGGTCCGCCAGCACCCGGGCGGGCGATGCGCCCAGGAAGCGGACGGCCACCGGACCGAGGGGCCGCCAGGCGTACGGGGCGGCGGCGACGGCCACGACCAGGCCGAGCGCCCCGATGGCGCTCGCGGCGGGCGTGGCCCGGGAGAAGCTGATGCACGCCGCCACGACTCCGGCCGGCGGGACGGCCGCGATCAGGCCCACGGTGAACGGCGCGATCACCGTGAACCGCAGGTCGCGCCGGCCTGCGGGATCGCTCCACCGGATCCGCAACCGCTGCTCGCGGCGGGCGTCGCGGCTGCTGCGCGTGTAGGAATAGCCGTTCCACCAGTACCCGGTGGACATCCGCACCACCGGACCGGGCTCCCGGTATCCGGCGGGAATGACGGTGGCGGTCCACTTCGCCACGAGGGAGCGGAACATCCCGCAGACCGGGCGGGACAGGGCGAAGGTGCCGAGAGAGGCCCAGACGATCTCCGGGATCCACGCCCACGGGCTGCCCGCCCACCAGATCCCCAGCACCACCGCGGCGGCCCAGACGGCCGGGACCAGCATGCTGACGACCAGCAGCACACACGCCCGGACGAGCCCCGCGCCGGCACTTGCCGCCCACGACACCAGCTGTCGCATGATCATTCCTTCTCGTTCGATGGCCCCGACCGCACCGCGGCTCCCGCGTACTGCCGCACTGACTGCCGCACTGGGCTGCTGTACGGCGCTGCTGCACGGTGCCGCCGCACGGCCCCGGCCCGGCCGGTTCGACTTGGTGCCTCCACTGTGCGCCGCACGGAGCCCGTTACCCGCCGGATCGGCCCGGAAGTGGGTCTGGCCCCACCCACCCGTACGTCCAGGCCCATACCGGGCCCCTCATGCGCTCCCTAGCGTCGACACCCCACCGACGAGACGAAGGAAGCACGCCATGGCAACGACCCACCGCGCCACCGCCACCGCGCCTGCCGCGGCCACCCACCGCACCGCGGCGGAGGCGGACCGCCTCCGCCGTCCGCGCATCCAACGGGCCTTCGACCGGGCGAAGATCCTCATCGCGGCCTACGGTGCGCTGAGCGCCGTCGTCCTCGTGGCGGTCGTCGTGCTCGCGCTCACCGGACACCCGGTGACCTCGTTCATGTGGGGCCGGTCGGGCGGAGTGCTCGCGAGCGCGGCGGTGCTCTACTGGCTGACCGTCCTCGCCGCACGCGGAACACGGTGGGCCTACCTGCGCGTGCGCATCCTCTCGGTGCTCATGCCGTTCGTGATCGTCGCCGTCGACGCGATCCCCGGTGTCTGTCCGCTGTGGTTCGGCCTGGCGCAGACCGTCTGCGCGCTCCCCCTCGCCGCCGCCGCGTTCCTCAGCAACGGCGCCGTCCTGCGCGCCGCGTTCCCCAGGAAGTCCCCGGTGTGAGCGTGCAGTACTCCCCGGTGTGCGCGTGTCCGCGCGGGGCACGGCGGCCGGCGCATCAAGGTGAGCCGCCCGCTTCCGCCGCCACCAGTACCCGCGCCGCGCCCCGGGCCCGATGCGCCGCATCCGGGCTCCCGGAGAGCGCCGCCATGGTGATCGCACCATCCACCAGAAGCGCCAACTGGCCGCCCAGTACGTCCGGTTCGGGTGCCCCGAGATCGCCGGCCAGTCCGGTGAGATAGCTCAGCAGCGCCTCCTTGTGCCGCCGGGCGGCGGATGCCACGGCCTCGGAGGTGGCGCCCAGCTCACCGAAGGAGTTGAGGAAGGCGCAGCCGCGGAAGCCGGGGGCGGCGAACCAGGTGTGGAGCCAGTCGAAGACGGCGGACAGGCGGTCTTCGGGGGTCGCGGCGCACTCGTCGACATGGGCGGTGAGGGCGTCGCGCCAGCGGGTGTCGCGGCGTTCGAGGTAGGCGGCGACGAGGTCGTTCTTGGAGGGGAAGCAGCCGTAGAGGCGCTTGAGGGAGACCCCGGCCGCGGTGCGGAGTTCATCCATGCCGACGGCCTGGATGCCGCGGTCGTAGAAGAGCCGGTCGGCGGCGTCGAGTATCCGCGTGCGGGGATCGTCCGCGGCCGTTCCCCCACCGTCGCCGCCGTCGCCCGCCTTGCCCTGGCCCATCCCTGACTCCCGCTTCCCTTGCGCACTTCCCTTGAGCGCTCCCCTTGAGTGCTCCCCTTGAGCGCTTCCCTGGAGAACGCGCGTTCTCTACACTAGCCGGGACGACGGGAGAACGACCGTTCTCCGCAGGTCGTCATCAAGAACCGCGCACGAGAAGGAGTCCTCCGACATGACGTCACGGCCACCGTTCCCGCCCTTCGACGGGCCCAGCGCACGGCAAAAGGTGCAGGCCGCGGAGGATGCGTGGAACACCCGCGATCCCGAGCGCGTCTCGCTCGCCTACACCGAGGACTCGGTCTGGCGGAACCGGGACACCTTCCTCACCGGCCGCGACGAGATCGTCGCCTTCCTGCGCAAGAAGTGGGAACGGGAGCTGGACTACGCGCTGCGCAAGGAGCTCTGGTCGTACGACGGGAACCGGATCGCGGTGCGGTTCCAGTACGAGTGCCGCGATGCGGGCGGGCAGTGGTGGCGCAGCTACGGCAACGAGCTGTGGGAATTCGCGGACAACGGGCTGATGCGGCGGCGGGAGGCGAGCATCAACGACGTACCGATCGCGGAATCGGAGCGGCGGATCTTCGGGGCGCGAAGCGCTCAGGACAGCTGACGGAGGGCCTCGCCGATCAGGGCCACGCCCTCGGCGATGGCCGCCGGGGAACTCGCGGCGTAGCCGAGGACGAGCCCCGGCGGGTGGGGGCGCTGACTGTGCCAGGAAAGGGGCTGGGCCTTCACCCCGGCGGCGAGGGCGGTGGCGGCCAGGACGGTGTCCACGACGCGGGTGTCGACGACGCGGGTGTCCATGTCGCGGGTGTCCATGTCGCGGGTGTCCATGTCGCGGGTGTCCGTGCGGCCGACGGGCCGTTCGAAGGTGATCGTCAGATGCAGCCCCGCCGCCGCCCCGTGCACCACCGCGCCCGGGAGATGCCTGCGGATCGCCTCGATCATCGCGTCCCGGCGGCGGCGATGACGGGTGCGCAGCAGCCGGAGCCGGCGTTCCAGTTCGCCCGATTCCATCAGGTGGGCCAGCACGTGCTGCGGCAGTACGGCGTTACCGAGGTCGGCGAAGCGCTTGGCGTCGACCAGGGCGTCCCGGTAGCGCGGCGGCGCGAGCAGCCAGCCCACCCGCAGGGCGGGCGCGAGCAGCTTGGAGACGCTGCCCGCGTAGAAGACGTGCTCGGCGAGCATGGCCCGCAGCGCGGGCACCGGCGGGCGGTCGTAGCGGTGCTCGGCGTCGTAGTCGTCCTCGATGATCAGGCCGCCCTCGCCCGCCCAGTCCAGCAGCTCGCGGCGCCTGCGGCCGCCGAGCACCACCCCGGTGGGGAACTGATGCGCCGGGGTGAGCATGACGGCGGGCGCGCATGCGGCCCGCAGGGCATCGACGCGTACGCCGTCGGCGTCCACCGGGACGGGCGGGGTCTCCAGCTGCCCGCTCCGCAGCTGCTGGCGTGCGCCGAGCGATCCGGGGTCCTCCACCGCGACCTCGGAGATGCCGTCGCGCCGCAGCACCTGGGCGATCAGGCCGAGCGCCTGCGCGGTCCCGGCGACGATCAGCACCTCCGCCGGATCCGCCCTGATCCCGCGGTTGCGGGCCAGCCAGTTGGCGACGGCGCGGCGGAGGGGCGCGGCGCCGCGGGGGTCGCCGTACCCGAGGTCGGAGGCGGGGACGGTCCGCAGAACGGCGCGTTCGGCGCGCAGCCATGCCGCGCGGGGGAACGCCGCCAGGTCGGGCACTCCGGGCGAGAGGTCGATGCGGGCCGGTGCGGCGCGCAGGGCATCGAAGACGTCCAGGCCGGGAGGCGCGGCGAAGAGCGCACTCCGGGACGGGCGCGGCGACGGCTCGTCGGGTACCGGCGCGGGCGCCGCCAGGGGCGCGGCGACGACGACCGTACCGGCCCGCCCCCGCCCCGCCACCTGTCCGTCCTCGGTCAGCCGCTGGTACGCCTCGGTCACCACGCCTCGGGACACCCGCAGGTCAGCGGCGAGCGCCCGGGTGGCGGGCAGCTTGCTCCCCACCGGGAGGCGGCCGTCGGAGATCGCCAGCCGCAACTGCCGGGCCAGCCAGTCGGCACGCCCGCCCCTGGGCGCGTCGTCGATGGACAGCTGGAGGAAATCGGCGCCGGGGGAAGCGGCTCCCGGCGGGGTGAGGGATCGCTCGGCAGGATCATCGGGGGGCCTGTTCACGGGTCCATTCTTGCGGCGCGGTGAATTCAGTTACGGGGAGGGCGAGTTGAAGGCGATGCGGGTGCGGGGACGCGTCGCGGCGCGGAGCGCCGCGGTATCGCTGCTGGGTGCCCGGCCGCGGAGCGGCGCTGCTGCCCTTCCTGCCCCGCACCGCGGCGCCGCGCGCCCAGGCGCCCGCCGAACGCGCCAACACCCCGTCGAATCCGGGAACTTAACCCTCAGTCACCGAAAACCCCTTGGCAATCGCTCGCAGTTGACTTAACTTGGACTGAACGTTCCAAGATTCGTGGGTGCGTTCGTCGGCGCTTTCACGGGCGCATCCGTGGCCGCGTCCGCGGACACAGGCACAGGCACAGGCACAGGCACAGGCACAGGGAGGCTCCATGTCGCCGGACATCAAGCACTTCAACCCCGATGTCGTACTCGACGACGCGGTGCGCGTCTTCTGGCGCCAGGGCCTGCCCGCCACGGGGATACAGGCACTGGTTTCCGCGACGGGCCTGAGCCGCTCCAGCCTCTACGCAACGTTCGGCAACAAGGACGGTCTCTACGCCGCCGCCCTGGGGCGCTATATAGCGCAGCACTCCACACCCGCGTTCGCCGCGCTCGCCGCCGATCCCTCGGGGCTGACCGCGATCGAGGAGTTCTTCACGGGCCTGATCGGGCTGCGCTGTTCCGGTCCGGTCGCCGGCTGGGGCTGCATGGTCACCAACGCCCACGCCGGGCCGGAATGCGCCGACCCCGCGATACGCGCACTGCTCGACGCGCATCACCACACCCTCCAGTCGGCCATGCGTTCCGCGCTGAGCACGGCCGCCGGGCTCGGGCAGCTCGACGCGCCCGTCGACCTGGACGCCGCGGCTGCCGTGCTCGCGACCCTGGCGTACGGGGTCAATCTGCGCTCCCGCGCGGGCGCCTCCCCCGACACGCTGCGGGAGTCCGTGGCGGGCGCCCTGGCCCCGCTGCGCGCCCGCCCGACGGCCGCCCCCACACCCACACCCCCCACGCCCACACCCCAGGAGGTACCACCGCAATGAGCCTCAACGACGAGCTCAAGGCCTTCTACAACGCCCGCGCACACGAGATCCCGGCCGCCGCACACGAGGTCATGGGGCGGGCCGCGGCCGAACTCGCCGCCTCCGGCCAAGCCGGCCGCGCCCTGAACGTCGGCGACACCGCCCCCCGCTTCGGCCTCCCCGCCGCGGACGGCACCACCGTGACCCTGGACGCCCTGCTGGCCGACGGACCGGTCGTGCTCACCTTCTATCGCGGCGCCTGGTGCCCGTTCTGCAATCTGGCGCTGCGGGCCCTTCAGCAGCGGCACGGCGAGATCACCGCCCGCGGCGCCCAGCTGGTGGCCGTATCGCCGCAGATCCCCGACGAATCCCTCTCCCTCGCCGAGAAGCACGCGCTCGCCTTCCCGGTCCTCAGCGACCTCGGCTCCGACACCGCCAAGGGATACGGCCTCAGCTTCGACCTCTCCGAAGAGCTGGCCGCCGTCTACGACTCCCTGGGCTTCGACCTGCAGCGCGTGAATGGCGGCCATCCGTACACGCTCCCCATACCCGCCACCTACGTCATCGACCGCGACGCCGTCATCCGGTGGGCCTTCGTCGACACCGACTACAAGGCCCGCGCCGAACCGTCCGACATCCTGGCCGCCCTCGACGCGCTGTCCTGACCCGGCGCACCGCCCCGCACCCACCCGGAACGCCCCTGCGGCATCCGCCCGGCGCTCCCGCCCGGCCCGCCCGTGACGGCGCCTGCAGCTCGAAAGCCCCTGAGGATAGGCCCCCGGCCGGGGGGAGCGCTATGGTCGGATTTCCAGGAACGTAACGGGGAAGGCAGTCGCCGATGGCGCAGGATGATGCCGTGATCGGCTGCACGGGGGTGCTGTTGATCGGCACTCGTGGGGCCGTCGGCCCCGGTGAGGTACTGGTGTCGATCCGAGGTGGCTCCGAGGCCTTCGTCGCCTGGTCGGCCGAGCCCCTCCCGGTGGGTGCGACGGTGCTCGTGATCGAGTCCCGCGGCGCGCGCCAGGTCGACGTTATCGAGTGGGCTGATCCGTTGGAGGCGTTGGCCGGCGATCCCGGCAACGCCGGTTGAGGAGTCAAAGGATGTTCGGTTACCGCGTTCCTGCCCCCGATCAAGCCATGCTGATCTCGGGAGGCAAGCGTGGACAGGGTGGCGCGCCATTCCGGGTGGTGACCGGTCATGGCAAGTTCGTACTGCCCGTCTTCCGCAAGGTCCGCTTTCTGACACTGGCGATGTGCGAGGCGGAGGTCGCGGAGAAGTGCGTCACCCGGCAGGGCATCGCGCTGACGGTCCGCGCCGTGATCGCTTTCAAGGTCGGCAACGACACCGAGAGCGTGGTCAACGCCGGCCAGCGCTTCCTGTCCGACCAGGACCAGATGGCCGTGCTGACCGGCCGGATCTTCGCCGGTCATCTGCGGTCCATCATCGGTTCGATGACGGTCGAGGAGATCGTCACGGAGCGCCAGAAGCTGGCCACCGAGGTGCTGGAGACGTCCAAGACGGAAATGGCGAAGATCGGCCTGATCGTCGACTCGCTGCAGATCCAGTCGATCGACGACGGTGACACCGGCTATATCGCCGCGATGTCGGCCCCGCACAAGGCCGCCATCCAGCAGAAGGCGCAGATCTCCCAGGCCCAGGCCACCCAGGCGTCGGTCGAGGCACAGCAGGAGGCCGCGCGTAATCAGGCCGAGTACCAGCGGCGGACGGCCATCGTCCAGGCCGAGTACAACGCCGAGGTCGAGCGCGCCCAGGCGATGGCCGCGCAGGCCGGTCCGCTGGCGCAGGCGCATGCGCAGCAGGAGGTGCTGGCCGCCCAGACCGAGCTGGCCGAGCGCGCCGCGAAGCTGCGTCAGCAGCAACTGGTCGCCGAGGTCGTCAAGCCCGCCGAGGCGGAGGCCGAGCGCATCCGGCTGCTGGCCCTGGCCGAGGCCGAGCGGATGAAGATCCAGGCCGAGGCCGCCGCGTCGTACGACCGGGTGGCGCTGGACCGCATGGTCATCGACCAGCTCCCGCAGATCGTCAAGGAGGCCTCGGCCGGCCTCCAGGGCGCCAACGTCAACGTCCTCAACGGCGCCGACGGCCTCGGCGAGATCGCCGCCGGCCTGGTCGGCCAGGGCCTGACCATCCTCGACTCGGTCCGCCGCAACCTCGGCGCCACCGACGCGCCCGACAACAACGCCGGCAAGAGCGACACCACGGGCCCGGCCAACGGCCAGGGCCGCACCGGCCGGATCGAGATCGAATAACTGAGGAGTGGAGGTGGGCGGGGGAGGGACGGCCGTCCCTCCCCCGCCTCCCGGAAAAGTCCCGCCTCCCGGAACGGTCCGGCCGGCGCCGAGCCGTCAGCGCCCCGGGCGGCGGCTGAGGTCGGGGCGGCCGAGGTGACCGGAGGCGCGCTGGGCCTCGCCCAGCCAAAGCTGCGGCGGGGCGTACTGCCGGACGGCCGCTGTCACCTTCTCCTTGCTGCCCGCCGGGACCGGCAGCCGGTAGCGCAGGCGCGGCAGGCCGGGCGCGATCGGGTCCTCGTCGCGGACCAGCGCCCAGAGCACCGGATCGCGGTCATCGATGGGGCCGCTGGGGCAGAGTTCGACGGAGTACTGCTTCGCCCGTCCCAGCTTGCTCCAGTAGATGCCGACCCCGGCCAGCACGGCCCAGGGGACGAGCCCCCGCGCCGTGCCGTTGTCCAGCCACACGCCGGCGCGGTCCACCAGGATCGCCACCCGCCTGCCGCGCCATATCGGGATCCCGAGGAGCACCCCGACAGAGCCGAGCACCAGCATCATCAGCAGGCCGAGCAGGCCCTTGATCGAGAACTCGCCCTTCGCCGTGCCGGTGAGCAGCATGATCAGCCCGACCACACCGACCAGACCCAGGGCAATCAGCAGCAGGCAGAGAGGGAGACTGGTCAGCGCACCACGGCGGCCGGTACGCACCACGGTCGCGTCGGGCGCCGGCGAAGGCTGTGATGGCTGTGATGGCTGTGGCGTATGTGGCATGGACATGCTTCCGCAGTCTACGCAGGACCCCCGTACACCCGCCCGGCCGCTTCTCCGCACACGTAAGCTTCCACCCCATGACCGAAGTTGGGGACGAGAACGGCCGAACCGAGCAGCTGCGCGCCGCCTTTCAGCAGCAGGACGCGTCCGGGCGCGCCGAGCAGGCGGCACGCGAGCGGGCACAGAAGCGCCGGGCGCACACCGTGGCGGCCGTAGGGGCGGCCGTCATTGGCGTCATTGTGCTCGTCTACCGGCTCACGCGCGGTGAACGCGTCGGCGCCTGGACCGCCCTCATCGCCGCGGGCCTCTGCCTCGCCACCCTGGGCGGCTTCCTCGCCAGGCGCGACCGGCCCCGCCTGTCCTTCACCGCCACCGTGGCCGGCCTTCTCCTGACGTCGACCAGCGACATGGTCGGCGGCGTGCCGTAAAGCACGTGTCGCAAAGCGCGTGCCGTAAAGAGCATGCCGTAATCGTCTGCCGTGAACGCCTGCCGTGAAGCCGAGCCCGCCCCCGCCGGGCCTTACGCCCCCCGCCCGCGCTGACGGTCCTCCTGCGCATGCTTGTCCCGGGCGTAGGCCACCAGATGGTTGAGCACGGCGACGGTGGTGGCGACATCCTCGTCGTCGAAGCCGGCGAGGGCTTCGTGCAGGCCGGCCTGACTGGTCTCCTGGAGGCTTCTGAGGACGGATCTGCCGCGCGGGGTGATCGCCACCTTGCGGGCCCGCCGGTCCAGGGTGTCGGCGGTGCGCTCGACGAGGTCCTGGGATTCCAACTGGCCGATCTGCCGCGTGACATGAGGCGGCTCGACCATGAGCAGGGCGGCCAGGTCGCCGACCCGGCTGACGCCACCGCTGTCCTCCAGCGCCATCAGCAGCCACAGATCGGAGCGGGCCACCGCGACCCCCGCCAGCGCCGCCTGACGCTCGTGCGCCCGGGAGCGGGTCAGCAGGTAGGACAGCGTGGCCAGCACGCTCTGCAGCGCGGCGGTGGAGTCCTGTTCGCGGTCCCGGTCGTGGGTCCGTTCTCTTGCGGGGTCCGGCATGGGGTGACTGTAGCGGCCGCGCCGCCGACCTCGTAGCGGTACCGACCGGTGGCAGTCCGTGCAGGTCGGCGACCGCTTTGAGCCAACCTCGTGCGGATCGTGATCAACCCTTCCCCGCCCGGCGGAGAGGGAGTTACCGTGAGGAACGTAGTTACTTAAGTTTGGTAACTAAGTATCAGTGTCGGCACATGCACTCCCGCGGCAGCGACGCCCGCCGCATCCCGATCGTGGAAGGACAGCCGCATGACGACCGCACAACGACCCCACGAAGCGCACATGGCGCACCCTGACTCCCTGGCCATCCCGGCCACACGTGCCACCGGCTGCCCCTTCGACCCCGCCCCCGAAGTCGCCCGCGCCCGGCGCGAGGAACCGGTCACCCGGGCCACCCTCTGGGACGGCTCCACCTGCTGGCTGGTCACCCGCCACGAGGACGTCCGCGCGGTGCTCGGCGACCCCCGCTTCAGCGCCGACGCCGCCCGCCCCGGCTTCCCCTTCCTCACCGCCGGCGCCCGCGAACTCGCCACGAGCAACCGGACCTTCCTCCGCCTGGACGACCCGGAACACGCCCGCCTGCGCCGGATGCTCACCGCCGACTTCATGGTCAAGAAGATCGAGGCGATGCGCCCCGAGGTGCAGCGCATCGCCGACGATCTGCTGGACACGATGACCGACGGCAAGACCTCGGCCGATCTGGTCGCCGAGTTCGCGCTGCCGCTGCCGTCCCTGGTGATCTGCCTGCTGCTCGGCGTCCCGTACGAGGACCACGCCTACTTCCAGCAGCGCAGCCAGATCCTGCTCAGCCTCCGGTCGACCCCCGACGAGGTACGCACCGCGTCGGACGAGCTGCTCGCCTATATGACGCGGCTGGCCGAGACCAAGCGGCAGCAGCCGGACGACGGCATCTTCAGCCGGCTGGTGGCGCGCGGCGAGCTGGATTCCGAGGAGATCGCCTCCATGGGGCGGCTGTTGCTCATCGCCGGGCATGAGACCACCGCCAATATGACGGCCCTGTCGACGCTCGCACTGCTGCGCAACCCCGGCCAGCTGGCCCGGCTGCGCGCGGAACCGTCGCTGATCAAGGGCGCGGTGGAGGAACTGCTGCGCTATCTGACGATCGTGCACAACGGCGTCCCGCGGGTCGCCACCGAGGACGTCACCATCGGCGGCCGGACGATCCCGGCCGGCGAGGGCGTGCTCTGCACGATCAACACCGCCAACCGCGACGACGACGTCTTCCCGGCGGGCGACACCCTCGACGTCGGCCGCGACGCCCGCCGCCATCTCGCCTTCGGCTTCGGCGTCCACCAGTGTCTGGGCCAGCCGCTGGCCCGGGTGGAGCTGCAGATCGCGATCGAAACGCTGCTGCGCCGGCTGCCCGGCCTGCGGCTGGACACCGCCTTCGAGGACGTCCCGTTCCGCCACGACATGGGGATCTACGGGGTTCACGCGCTGCCGGTGGCCTGGTAGCCCGCCCGCATCCCTGACCCCATCCCGAATCCCGCCCCCTCCGCACCACTTGGGAGAACGACCATGCGTATTGACGCCGACCAGGAGAAATGCTGCGGCGCCGGAAGCTGTGTGCTGGCGGCACCGGACGTGTTCGACCAGCGCGACGAGGACGGCATCGTCGTCCTTCTGACCACCGAGCCGCCGGCGGAACTGCACGACGCGGTGCGCGAGGCCGCGGCCCTCTGCCCCGCCGCCGCGATCTCGGTGGCCGACTGACCGGCCGACCGACCGCCCCTCCGCCTCACTGACCGGCACCGGCCGGGCCACCGGGCGCCGGCCCCCGCACCGTCTGCGGGGGCCGGCGCCCGTCGCGCTACGACTGCTGCGGGACGAGCCCGTCGGCCACCAGACCGGCCAGCACCGCCTCGCCCAGCGCCTGCACCGCGGACTGCGGCCGCACCATCACCGTGAACTCCTTGATCCGCCCCGCCTCGTCGCACTGCAGCAGATCGATGCCGTGGATCTCCTTGCCGTTCACGGTGGCCCGGAAGATCAGGATCGCCGAGTCCGCGGCGCCCGCCGCCGGCCCCGCCGCCGTCTCCGCCCGGCCGTCCAGCTCGCCCACGTACCGGAAGTCCTCGAAGGTCCGCAGCAGCACCCCGAACAGGCCGAGCACCGCCGCACGGCCCTCGAAGGGCGTGAACTTCACCGGGCTGTAGAGCCGGATGTCCTCCGTCAACAGCTCTTCCACCGCATCGAGTTGACGCGTCTCCACCGCCGCCCGGAAACGGTCCGCCGCGCTCGTGGCCCCAGTCGTCGTCATGCTGCCCTCTCCTCGTCCCGGCCGGTCCGGCGTGCGCGGACATCGCCCCGCGCCCCGCCCGTGCGCACCTTCTCCGCGCCACGTCTCCGGCTCATCCACCGCCTGCTGCGCACCGGCTATTGCGCACTGGCTACTGCGCACTCGCTACTCACGGATATGATTAGTCAGATTCTTGATTATGGGAAGCCCGGGAAAGGGGTGGCCCGAGAAAGGGGTGACCGGAATGGCTCTCAAGCACGCGGTGCTGGCGGCGCTGCTCGACGGCGAGTACAGCGGCTACCAGCTGGCCAAGGCGTTCGACGTCGGCGTCGCCAACTTCTGGCACGCGCTGCCGCAGCAGCTCTACGCCGAGCTGACCCGGCTGGAGGCGGAGGGCCTGGTCGCCGGCCGCCAGGTGGTCCAGGAAACCCGGCCGAACAAGCGGCTGTTCCAGGTCACCGCGGCGGGCCTGGCCGAGCTGGAGCGGTTTGCGACGGCCCCCTCCAAGCCGACGTTCATCCGGGACGACCTGCTGGTGAAGGTGCAGGCCGCGGACCGGACCGATGCCGCGCCGGTGATCGAGCAGCTGACGGAACGGGCCCGGATCGCCGACGCCAAGGTGGACCTCTTCGGCAAGCTGCTGGCGCGGATGCGGGGCACCGCGAGCGAGGAGGAGTTCCTGGCGCGCGGCGAGCGGATCGGCCCGTATCTGACGTGTCTGTACGGGCTCGGCTTCGAGCGGGAGACGCGCGACTGGTGCGAGCGGATCGCCGGGGTACTGCGGGCGCGGATCGCCAACTCGGCGGAATCGGGCCGGGGATAGCGCCGATTCGCACGGCGCGCGAGGGATCGACACGGCAGCGCTCCCCGTGTGAACCGGTACATCTCCGGACGTACGCATGCGCGTCAGGCAATCGGCCCGGTGGGTGGTTCTGCCGGAACCAGGCACGCCGGACATACGTACAAGGGGGCACTGGTTACCGGCCAAGGTGTGGCGCACGCTCGATGCCATGACCACCCACACCTCTGTCGCTGCGTACGCCGCACCCGCCCCGAAGGCTCCGCTGGAGCGGACCACCATCCCGCGCCGCGAGCTGGGTGCCCACGACATCCTGATCGACATCAAGTACGCCGGCATCTGCCACTCCGACATCCACACCGTGCGCGCCGAGTGGGGCGACGGCGGGAACTTCCCGATCGTCCCCGGCCATGAGATCGCCGGTGTGGTCGCCGAGGTCGGCTCCGCGGTCACCCGCTACCGGGCGGGCGACCGGGTCGGCGTCGGCTGCTTCGTCGACTCCTGCCGGGAGTGCGAGAACTGCCGGGCCGGCCTGGAGCAGTACTGCACCGGCGAGTCCGGCAACATCGGCACGTACAACGCCATCGGCCGGGACGGCGAACCCACCTACGGCGGCTACTCCACCCACCTGGTCGTCGACGAGAACTACGCGCTGCGCATCCCCGAGTCCATCCCGCTGGACGCCGCCGCCCCGCTGCTGTGCGCCGGCATCACCCTCTACTCCCCGCTCGCCCACTGGAAGGCCGGCCCCGGCAAGAAGGTCGCGGTCGTCGGCCTCGGCGGCCTCGGCCACATGGGCGTGAAGATCGCGCATGCGATGGGCGCGGAGGTCACCGTCCTGAGCCAGTCCCTGCGCAAGAAGGACGACGGCCTGCGGCTCGGCGCCGACCACTACCACGCGACGTCCGACCCGGCCACCTTCGAGGCGCTGGCGGGCTCCTTCGACCTGATCCTGAACACCGTCTCCGCCGACCTGGACATCAACGCCTATCTCGGTCTGCTGCGCACCGACGGCACCCTGGTCCAGGTGGGCGCGCCCGAGAAGCCGCTGGCGATCGCGCCGTTCGCGCTGATCCCGGGGCGGAAGTCGTTCTCCGGCTCGATGATCGGCGGCATCCGCGAGACCCAGGAGATGCTCGACTTCTGCGGTGCGCACGGCCTGGCCGCGGACATCGAGGTGATCAGCGCGGACCGGATCAACGAGGCGTACGAGCGGGTGCTGGCGAGCGATGTGCGCTACCGCTTCGTGATCGACACGGCCACGATCTGATCCTCCCGGGACCGCGTCCCGACCGTGCCCGGGGCGGCCTGCAAAGACCGCTCCGGGCACGATGCGTACCGCCCGCGGAACCGGCCAACTGCCGTGCAAGACTGCCGGGATGAGCGCCCGCCGCACCCGCCCCGCCCGCCTCACCCGCACCGCCGTCCGCCCGTACGGTCGCGGCCGTGCGGGCCTCCTTCTGACGGTCGCCGCGGGCGCCGCGGTCCTGAGCGCCTGCGGCCCCGGCGCCCCCGAGGGCGGCGCCGACCGCCGGCCGGACTCCGTCCAGGGCAAGGACGGCATCGTCACCGTCCCCGTGGCGGAGCGCCGACCGGCGCCGGACCTCTCGGGCACCACCACCCGGGGCAAGCCCCTGGACCTCGCCGACTACCGGGGCAAGGTCGTCGTCGTCAACATCTGGAGCTCGACCTGCGGCCCCTGCATCGCGGAGACCCCCAACCTCGTACGGGTCGCCAGGAGCACCCGGGGCGAGGGCGTGCGGTTCGTCGGCATCAACACCCGTGACCCGGACACCCCGCAGGCCGTCGGCTTCGAGGAGCGGCACAAAGTGTCGTACCCGAGCCTGTCCGACCCGTCCGGCAAGCTCCTGCTGCGGTTCCCCAAGGGCAGCATCAACCCGCAGCTCATCCCCACCACGGTCGTCCTCGACCGGCAGGGACGTCCCGCTGCCCGGACCTTGGGCCCGGTCAGCGAGGACGTCCTGCGCAAGATGATCGCCCCGCTGCTCAAGGAGAAGTGAGCGCGTCAGGGAGAGGCGAGCGCCCGCACCGGGGAGTCGCCGGCCGGCACGGCCCGCTCCTGTGCCCGCCGCATGCCCCGCGACGGCCACCAGGTCACCCCGCCCAGCAGCGTCAGCGCCGCCGGCAGGATCAGGACCCGGATGACGAAGGCGTCCAGGAGGACCGCCACCGCGAGGCTGAACCCGATCTGCTTCATCTCGGCGAGGTGCAGCAGCGTGAAGCTGGCGAACACCGTCACCATCACCACGGCGGCGCTGGTCACGACCTTGGCGGAGGTGACGGTGCCCTGGAGTACGGCCTGCCGGGTCGGTACGCCGGCGAGCGCGGCCTCGCGGATCCGGCTGACGACGAAGACCTGGTAGTCCATCGACAGCCCGAAGAGGATGACGAAGAGGAAGAGCGGCACCCGGGAACCGATGGCGTTGGTCGCCGCCGGGTCGAAGCCGAACAGCGTGCTGGCCAGCCCGTGCTGGAAGAAGACCACGACCAGGCCGAACGCGGCCGCCGCGGACAGCAGGTTGAGCACCACGCCGATCAGCCCGAGGACGAGGGACCGGAAGGCCAGGGCGGTGAGGACGAAGGTGAGCAGGAGCAGCATCCCCACGACCAAGGGGAGCTTCTCGTCCTGATGGGCGAGGTAGTCGGTGTCGTGCGGGACATCGCCGGTGACGGCGAAGCGGGCTCCGGCGATCTTGCCGACGGTGGACGGCAGATAGTCCTTGCGGAGGTGGTCGAGCGAGGCGAGCGCCTCGGGTGAGCTGAGCTTGTGCGGTACGGCCAGGTACATGGCGTGGGTCCGGCGGTCCGCCGAGACCCGTACGGTCGGCTTCACGCCCTTGGCGTACAGCGGATCGCGCTCGGCCTTCCGCGCCAACTCCTTCAGCGCGCCCGCCACTTGACCGGCGTCGCCGGGCGCGGCCTGCACGACGACCTGGTGCTGGATGCGCAGTTCGGGGAAGGCCGCCACGAGCCGGTCGTACGCCTGGAGGGCGGGGATCTCGCGGGAGTGGCTGTCCTTGTTGAGGACCCGCAGCTGCATGCCCAGCGCGGGGGCCGCGAGCCCCAGCATCAGCAGGACCGATACGCACAGGGTGATCGCCGGGTGCTTGCTCGCGGGGCGGAGCAGCGCGGTCCAGACCCGGCCGGCCTCGGCGTGGTCCTTCGCGGCGCGCCGGACGCCGGTCCGGGCGACGCGGCGGGCGGCCCGCCGTTCGGCGCGCCGCCCGATGGTGACCAGCAGGGCGGGCAGCGCGGTCAGCGAGCTGAGCACGGCGGCCAGGACGACGACGATGGTGCAGGTGGCCAGGGACGAGAAGATGACGTCGGTGGCCAGGTAGAGGGTGGCCGTGGAGACGATCACGGCGAAGCCGGAGACGACGATCGCCCGGCCGGAGGTGGCGGCGGCCAGTTCCACCAGCGCCTCGGGGCCGAGCCGGCCGCCCGAGCGGACCCGCTCCTCGCGTTCGCGCTTGAGGTAGAAGAGCGTGTAGTCGACGCCCACGGCCATGCCGATCAGGATGATGATGTTCATCCCCACGCCGACGTCCGGCACGACGTGCGAGGCAATCATGGACAGGCCGACGGCGGCGGCGATGGAGGTCAGCGCGAGCAGCACCGGCACCGCCACCATCACGGCCGATCCGAAGACGGCCAGCAGCGTGAGCAGCGTGATCGGCAGCGTGATCGCTTCGGAGAGTGCCAGGTCGTCGCCGCGTTGGGTGTCCACGCCCACGCTGATGGACGGGCTGCCGCTCTCCTCCACCCGCAGTCCGGGGTAGCTGCGCTGCGCCGCCTCGGTCTGGGCGACGAGCGGCGCGACATGGTTATCGGCGTCCGCGTCGCTGCCGTGCAGGGTCACCTCGACCCGCAGCGTGCCGCCGTCGGCGCTGCGGACCGCGGGCGCGACCCGCTTGACCTCGGGCAGCTTGTGCATCCGCGCGGTGATGTCCCGTACGGCCGCATCGGCGGCGGCCCGGTCGAGCGGGCCCGACCGGGCGGAGATCAGCACCTCTTCGACCGGCTCATGGTCCAGATGCCCCTGGGCCGCCATGGTCTCGGCGCGGCCCGCCTCGCCGGTGCGGTGGTCGTCCGCGGTGGCGCTGTGGGTGCCCAGCATGCTGCCCACCCCCAGGGACAGCACCACGAACGCCAGCCATACGGCCAGCCCGCGCCAGGGATGCCGGGCGCTCCAGCCCGCCATCCGTACGGCGATCGACCGTTGTGCCACGGCCTCATCCCTCCCCCTCATGTGCCCAGCTCCTTCGACGTGATTTCGACGTGATGCCGCGCCCCCCACCGGACGCGAGAACTCATGCGGACAGGCGAGGACACTGACACTGCCGCTGACGCATGTAAGTCGAGAATTACAGGTGTTGGTGAGAGGCGTCAACCGTAAGATCGGAGTGGGCGAGCCCGGCGGACTCGCTTGACAGCCCGTCCAGGCATGCGAAAACCTCCGCTGACAGGCGTCCGGAACGGCAAGAAGGTGGGCCATGAACAGCGAGGAGCTGCTGGCCCTGCTGTCCGCCGTGGGACATGCGCAGCGGCTGCGGGTGATCGGCGAACTGGCCGAGGGCCGGCTGTACGTCAGCGAACTGGCCCGCCGGCTGGAGATGTCCCGGCCGCTGCTCTACATGCACCTGGACCGGCTGGAGAAGGCCGGCCTGGTCGCGGGCCGGCTGGAGCTGTCCGACGACGGCAAGGCACTGAAGTACTTCGAACTGGCCCCGTTCGAGCTGAAGCTGAACGTGGCCACCGTCCTCGCCGCCCTCCAGGAGGACGCGACCGGGGCGACGACGTCGGTTGAACGACCCTAGGGGGACGCATACATGGACGGCAGCACCATCATCCCGATAGCCATCATCACGATCGCCTTTGTTTCGGTGGTGGCGATCGTGACCTCGTACTTCAAGCTCCAGCGGCATCGCGCGGACGCCGCGGCGCTGGCGGAGTACCGCAAGCTCGCCGAGCAGATCGCCGCCGCCCAGCAGGCGACGAACGAGCGGCTGACGGAGCTGAGCGACCGGGTCAAGGCCGTGGAGAAGCTGCTGCAGAGCGTGGGCTGAAATTTTTCGTACGGGTCGGCAACCTCCCCCTCGGCCGGACGTCGTGAGGGGTGAGGGCGCCATCAGGCGCCGCCCCGTCGAAGAACGTGGAGCCCGTTGTGAAGTCCATCCGCACCACCCGCAGCCACCGGCCCGGCGCCGCCCGCACCCGCCTCCGGGGCGCCTCCGGCGCCGGGCTGCTGGCCGCGCTCGTCCTCACCGCACTGCCCACGGCCGCCACCGCGCACGCCGATTCCCCGTCGCCGCGCCCCACGGCCCCGGCCCCGACCGCGCCCCCGTCCGCGAGCCCGTCGCCCGCGCCGGACGGCACCCCGGCCCCCACCGCCCGGCCCAGCGTCCCGCCCTCCCCGCAGCCCACCCAGGCCCACCCCAAGCCGACCGCGACCCCCTCCCGCCCCGGCCCGGCCCCCAGCCAGGCCCCGAAGTCCGGTGCCACACCGGCTCCCAAGGACGGAGAGCTCGCACACACCGGCGCCTCCCCCGCCACCACCTACGCGCTCGGCGGCGGCGCCGCGGCGCTGCTCGCCGCGGGCGGCGGAACGCTCTACGTGGTCCGCCGCCGGCGCGCCTGACGCCCCTGATGGCGTTCGCCACCCCACGCATCGCCCCGGTACGGCGCGCCGTACCGGGGCCGCGGTATGCCCTGTGGCGGTGGCTGCTGCGCACCGCCCGCCCGGCGCCCGCCCCCGCGGATTCCGGGACCGGCGACCCCCGGTACGCGGCCCCGGGGCACGCCGGGTACGCCCCCCACCGCCCGACGATCAGCGAGCTGTACCACGCACAACGCCTGAACATGGTCCGGCTGGCCGTCCTGCTCGTCGACGACCGGGCCACCGCCGAGGACGTCGTCCAGGACGCGTTCGCCGCGCTCTACAAACGCCACGGCGACCACCTCGGCGAGGTCGACAACGCCCTCGCCTACCTGCGCACCGCCGTCGTCAACGCCGCCCGCTCGGTGCTGCGCCGCCGCCGTACGGCCCGCGACTACACACCCCCGTACGAGGCGGACGCACCGTCCGCCGAGGAGCGCATCGTGCTGGCCGAGGAGCACCGCGAGGTGTTCGCCGCACTGAGCGGCCTGACCGCGCGCCGCCGCGAGGTCCTCGTCCTGCGCTACTGGGGCGATCTCACCGAGGCCCAGATCGCCGACACCCTCGGCATCAGCCGCGGCGCGGTGAAGTCCCTCGCCAGCCGCGCCCTGGACGCCCTGGAGAAGATCTTGGAGGAGAGAGCATGAACGGCTCCGGCAGCGAGCCCGAGCGTCCCGTCGAGGACCGGCTGCGGCGGGCCTTCGCGGCGCGCGCCGCCACCGTCGCCGTACGGGACCTGCGGCCCGCCGAGCCGCCGGGTGCGCATCTGCGCCGCGGCCGGGCGGCGCTCGCCCGGCCCTGGTTGCGGCGCTTCGGGCTGCCGCTGGCCGCGGCCGCCGCGGTGGCGCTCGGCTATCTGGCCCTCACCCCCGAGGACCCGCCCGTACGCCCCGCGCCCCGGCCCGCCCCCGCGGCCCCGCCGACCCCCGTCGCCCCCACACCCACCCCGTCCCCTCCCGCGACGTCCGCCACCCCGTCCCCTTCCGCCACCTCCGCCCGGCCCCCCTCCACCCCACCCCCCTCCGCCACCCCCACACATCCGGGCCCGCACCTCTCCCACAGCCCTGACGGCAAGGGAGGTACCCCCACGACCGTCCCCTCCCCGTCCCGCACCCCCGCCGACAGCCCCCGCCCCACCGAACACCCGCGTTAGCAGCGCGTTAGCCGTTCACCAGCGCCCCCGCGGAGGATCGTGTCCCCATCACCCAGCTGCGCCCGCCCCGGGGGACCCCATGCCGCATGCCGCCACCGCCGGGCGCCGCATCGCCGCCGTCACGCTGATGGCCGCCGCCGTCCTGTCCGTCACCGCCTGCCATCACGACCGCGGCAGCCGGCCCGGCGCCCCGACGCGGCCCTCCGACCCGCCCCGGCAGCCGGCCCCGGGCGCCCGCGTCGCCTGCACACCCGAAATGCTCCGGTTCCATGCGCGCGGGGTCCGGCACCCGGCACACCACATGCTGCTGACCGTCACCAACTACTCGGACCGGCCCTGCGACTTCGCCGACCAGCCGTACCCGCTGCTGCGCCTCGGCGCCGGACAGCGGGCGATCACCCCGGCGATCGGGGCCAGCGATCCGGGCACCGTCATCACCCTCGCCCCGGACGCCACCGCCTACGCCGGAATCACCACCTCCGCCGACGGCGCACCCGGCGGCGAGAAGATCTCCCAGTTCGGCGTCGCGCTCGTCCCCCACACCGCCCCCTGCCAGGTCGGGCTGGACAGCGGTCCCCCGGTCCGGGTCGACCCGCGCACCGCCGAGGTCACCTACTGGCAGAGCCGCCGCGAGGCCGCCCTGAAGTGGTGAACGGCACGAACACCCGCCCGCACGATCCCGCCCGCCGTACCCCCTTCGGGTCGATTTCCGGTTACCCGAAGAACGGCCCCGTGCAGGGCCGTCGCTCATGATCACTCCTGTTTTGCGGCTATTGATCACCTTTACGCTCCTGTGGCATGGCTGCGCCTCCCACCGCTCGCCCGGTAGGCTTTCCGTGTGATCTTCAAGCGCATCGGAAATGGGCGGCCGTACCCCGACCACGGCCGGGAGAGCACCCGCCAGTGGGCGGACGTCGCCCCGCGCCCGGTACGCCTCGACCAGTTGGTGACGACCAAGCAGCAGCTCGACCTGGAGACGCTGCTCGCCGAGGACTCGACGTTCTACGGCGACCTCTTCGCGCACGTCGTGAAGTGGGAGGGCGATCTCTACCTGGAGGACGGGCTGCACCGCGCGGTGCGCGCCGCCCTTCAGCAGCGTCAGGTGCTGCACGCCCGGGTGCTCGAACTGGACGGCAGCACCGCAGCGGAATGACGCCCTCCGCGCCATCGACATGCCCGAATTGACCTGTTCACCCCGTGCCGCATTGACCCGTTCGGGTTGCCTCGTACACCACCGGCTGATCATCTAGTAGGCATGGCTCGCGGCCCGCACTACGCTGCGGACATGAGCATGCTGACGCCCCCGGGCATGGGCGGTAAGAAGTACCGCATCACGGGCGACAGGTACCCGCGGATGCGCCGTCCCCGACACCGTCGCCGCATTGTCCTCACCGTTGTGGCCGCGGCCTGTGTACTCGGCCTGGTCGGCTGGGGATCGCTGCAGCTCATCGACGTCTTCGGGGGCAAGGGCAGTACGGCCCAGGCCGCCCCGGGCAAGAAGAAATGCGCCTCCCGGACGGAAGCGGCGGAGCAGGCACGCGCCAGGGCCGCCGCCCGCAAGCCACTGCCCAAGCCGGGCGCGCTGACCGTCAACGTCTTCAACGCCACCCCGCGCTCCGGGCTGGCCAAGCGCACCGCCGACGAGCTGGAGAAGCGCGGCTTCAAGATCGGCAAGGTGGGCAACGCCCCCGCCGCCTACGACAAGCAGGTCAAGGGCGCCGGGATAGTGCTGGGCCCGAAGGCCGCGGCGACCGGCCCGCTGAAGGTGCTCGCCACCCAGCTCACCGGCGCCGCGCAGAAGACCGACAACCGCAAGGGCGCCGATATCGACCTGATCATCGGCACCGCCTTCAAGGACCTGACCACGGCGAAGGACGCCGAGAAGGCCCTGACCGCGCTGGCAAAGCCGTCCCCGCCGCCCGCGCATCGCGCCACCTGCTGACGTCCCCGGCACCACGCACTCGGGCCCGGTACGCCGATGCGTACCGGGCCCGAGTGCGTGCCATGTGCCTGTTCAGCCGCAGAGGACGGCCGGTCAGCCGGCCGTGCCGTACATCCGGTCGCCCGCATCGCCCAGACCCGGCACGATGTAGCGGTCGTCGTTCAGCCGCTCGTCGACCGCCGCGGTGACCACCGTCACGGGCGCGCCGGCCAGCTCCTTCTCCATGACCTTGACGCCTTCCGGCGCGGCCAGCAGACAGATCGCGGTGACATCGTCCGCACCGCGCTTGATCAGCTCACGGATCGCCGCGACCAGCGTCCCGCCGGTGGCCAGCATCGGGTCGACGACATAGACCTGGCGGCCCGAGAGGTCGTCGGGCATCCGCGTCGCGTACGTGTGCGCCTCGTACGTCTCCTCGTTGCGGACCATGCCCATGAAACCGACCTCGGCGGTCGGCAGCAGCCGGACCATGCCGTCCAGCATGCCCAGGCCGGCCCGCAGGATCGGTACGACCAGCGGGCGCGGGTGCGACAGCCGAACGCCGGTGGTCGCCGTCACCGGGGTCTCGATGTCGACCTGCTCGGTGCGCACATCACGGGTGGCCTCGTAGGCGAGCAGGGTGACCAGCTCGTCGGCGAGCCGCCGGAAGGTGGGGGAGTCGGTGCGCTTGTCGCGCAGAGTGGTGAGTTTGTGCGCCACCAACGGGTGGTCGACGACGTGGATCCGCATGCATCGACAGTAACCGAGCCAAAGGCCACCGGCGCCCACCGTGACGGGGCCCGGCGCCCGCCCCTCATCCGGCGCCGCGGTGGCGCCGGATGAGGGGAAAGGGGGAAAGTAGGCACAAAGGTGTCATTTCTCGTCCGGCGCGAGAGGAGGGGGTGGGGGCGCGTGTCCGACCGTCCGCCCGCGGCCGACAGCGCCGCCCGCGACATCGAGAGCGAGGTGGCGCGGCGCAGGCGCCGGGCCCAATTCCTGCGCGAGCGGCAGGATGCCAAGGAGCTGTGGGAACGCGTCCAGCCGCGACGCGCGCGGGCCGCCCGAATGCGCCAGGCGCTGCGGATGCGCACATTTCGCGGATAGCCGCGCACATTCTGCAGGCACATGCCCGCAGAATGTGGGCCGTCGTACGCCCCGCGCACCCGACTGCGCTGCGGCACGTGAGCGACATCTCTCACAACCTCCGCACGACGCAGCGTCGAAGACCCCGCGCGAGCGCGATGTTTCTGCCACGATTCCGAGGGGGCGGGACCCGCGGCGCATCAGCGTCGCCCCCGCCCGGCCCGGACCTATGACAGGTGGGAGAGGCACGGTGTATTTCGCCGCACTGCTCGCGCGCACCGAAGACGGGTGGGAAGCGAGCGATATGGAGCTCGACAATGTGGAGACCCTCGCCGATCTGGCCGATCTGGCCCGAGAGGCGGCGGTCGACGACGACACGGTGGTGGCCTTCATCGAGCAGGAGGACGCCTGGTTCGGCGTCATCCGCGTGGATGGCGAGGACGACCCCCGGGTCTTCCTCTCCAATGCCGCCACTGCCGCCAGGAGCTCGTACGGAGCGATGCTGACCGACGAGCTGCTGGGACGCGACGACGATGACGCGGACGACCTCGACAGCCTCAATCTGGACGGCACGGAGGACGGCGAACCGGAAGCTGACGACGACGTTGACGACGACATGATTGAGGCGGTGAACGGCTCCGGGAACCATGCCACCATCGGCCCCCTCGGCGACGGCACGCTCCTGGCCGACCTGGGCGTCGACGAGACGGAGCTGCTCGCCCTGAACGGCGACGCGCTCGGCACCATCGCCGAATCCCTGGGCTGCACGGACGTCCTGGAAGCGGTGCGCTGAGCACGGCCGGGCCCGGCAGCGGGCCCGCCCCAGGTCACGTACCCGACACTGGGGACATGACCGTCCCGCCATCCACCCCTGCCCCCTCCCCCGCGCCCGACCCGCTGCGCGATCCCTGGATCGTCCCCATGCGGCGGGCGCTGGACGAGGCCACCCGCGCCCCCGGGACGGGAGACGTCCCGGTGGGCGCCGTTGTGCTGTCCGCCGACGGCACCGTCCTCGGCGTCGGCCACAACGAACGCGAGGCCACCGGCGACCCGACCGCGCACGCGGAGGTCCTGGCCCTGCGGGCCGCCGCGCGGGCCCTGCGGGAGGAAGCGACGCACCGCACGTCCGGCGGGGGCGATGGCGGGCGACGGGCCGGAGACTGGCGGCTGACCGGCTGCACCCTCCTCGTCACCCTTGAGCCCTGCACGATGTGCGCGGGCGCGATCGTGCTCTCGCGCGTCGACCGCGTCGTCTACGGCGCCCGCGACGCCAAGGCCGGCGCGGTCGGCTCCCTCTGGGACGTCGTCCGCGACCGCCGCCTCAACCATCGCCCCGAGGTCATCACCGGCGTCCTGGAAGCCGACTGCGCCGCCCTCCTCACCGCCTTCTTCCGCGACCGCTGACCCCCGGGGCAGGCCCCCGCACGACCCCGCACGCCGCTCCGCCGTAATCCGATTTCGGCGCACGGGCCCCCTTGGGCTAAGCTCTCTCTCGGTAGCGTGTCCGAGCGGCCGAAGGAGCTCGCCTCGAAAGCGAGTGTGGCGCAAGTCACCGAGGGTTCAAATCCCTCCGCTACCGCTGTTGAATGAGGCGCCCGGTCCATCGGATCGGGCGCCTCATCAGTTTCCGTCCCGGTCTGCGGCTCGGTCGGCCGGTGCGAGGGGCGGACTTCGACCGGGCTTCGGTCAACCGGGGCTCTTTGACGGAGCGTTGGTGGCGTCTGTCGCCGCCTCGGCTGTGGTGGGACGGCGGTCGCGTTCGGCCCGGCGGACGGCCGCCGGGGTGAGCAGGCCGGTCACCGCGAACAGGGCGCCCACGAGCCACCAGCCCGGCATCCCCCACTCCACGCAGAGCGTGATCAGCACGACCGGGCCGATCGCCACGCCCAGCCCGGAGCCCATGCCGAACAGGCCCTGGTACTGGCCCACCGCGTGCGCGGGGGCGAGGGCGAAGGAGATCTCGAAGCCGCCGGCGACCTGCCAGAGCTCGCCGAGGGTGTGCACCACGACCGCGCCCAGCAGCAGGGTCAGGGCGAGCCACGGGGGCAGTCCGGGCAGCACCGAGAGCAGGACGCACGCCGCCAGGAAGGCGAAGCCGGCGCGGCGGAAGGCGATGCCCCCGGTACGGGCGGTGTCGACGCGCCGGCTCATGCGGACCTGGAAGAGCACCACCAGAGCGGTGTTGACCAGCATCACGCCCGAGACCGACCAGCGGGGTGCGGAGGTCTCGTCGACCAGCCAGAGCGGTACGGCCGCGGTGAGCACGCGGTACTGCATGGCCATGATGCCGTCGAGGGCGGTCAGCACCAGATACGGCCGGTCGCGCAGCGCGAGCCAGCGCGGCCCGGCCGCGGCCCGTACCGGCGGCGCCGCGGGCAGGAAGAACACCAGCGCCGCACCGGCCGCCCAGGAGGCGGCGCTGCCCACGATCAGCAGGAGGTACGCGCTTCGGGTGTCGATCTGGGCGCCCCAGCCGGCCAGCAGGGCACCCACGGAGATGCCGATGTTGGCGACCGCGCGCAGATAGGCGCGGAACTCCGCCGGCCGCTCTCCCCCGTACCGCTGGATCAGCGGCCCCCGCGCGGCCGGGCCGGAGGTCTGCGCGATGGCGACCAGCGAGGCGAAGAGGAGGAACGACCAGAAGGTTTCCGCCAGGCAGAGCCCGGCCGTGGCGACCGCACCGAGCGCCAGGGTCCCCAGGTAGACGCCGCGCGCTCCCCGGCTGTCGGCGAGATGGCCCACGGGGACGCCGGCGGCCAGGGCCAGGCCGCCGGCGACGCTCAGTCCGACGCCCACCTGGGCGGCGGGCAGCTGCACGGACCGGGTGAAGTACAGGACGCCCGCCGTCAGATAGATCCCCCAGCCGAGCATGTTGATGAGGATCGACAGCGCCATCAGGCGGCGCGGGCCGCCGTCGGGGAGGAGGGCGGACATCCGGCGAGCGGGCGTCCCGGGAGCGGGCATTTACCGGTACCTCGCCAACGGCAGCTCGCAGGCGTCCTCCATGTCGGACAGCAGCTCCAGCCCGCGGGCACGGGCCTCGTCGGCGGTGGCCGCGGGCAGGCAGAAGTAGCCGAGCGCGCTGAAGTTCCCGGCCATTTTCCGGATGCGCCCGCCGTTGCGGAGACCCACCGCGTACCGCAGCGGCAGGTACCTGTCCCGGATGCGCTCGACCCGCCGCTCGATGTCCGGCGGGGCGACCCCGCCCGCCACGCTCCCGAACACCACGACGATCCCCGCGCGTCCGAAGGGCGGGGCGGGGGCCGCGCAGGGCTCGCCGAGATGCTCCCGGATCAGGATCTCGAAGGGGTCGGCCCGGGTGACGTGCTGGTAGATGGTCGGCGACGAGCCGCCCATCATCCGGGAATTGATCTCGACGAGGGTCGGGCCGTCCTCGGTCATGATGAATTCGACGTGGTAGACGCCGACGGTCAGGCGCAGCTCGCGGAAGATGTCCCGCATGTAGTGCGCGACGTCCGCCGCCCGTTCCTCCGGCAGGCCCGACGGCATCAGCGCGGCCACCTCGAAGAGTTCGTTGTGCACGGCCCGTTCGCGACGAGTGATCATCACTACCCGGGGGTCGCCGCCCTGCGCCACGACCTCGGCGGAATAGAGGTCGCCCTCGAGATAGCTCTCCATCAGCAGATCGGCGCCGATGAAGGCGTCCAGGGCCTTGCTCCTGACGGCTCGTGAGGCCTTCAGCTCGGCGAAGTACGCGTCGAGTTCGCCGTCCGAGCGGATGACGCCCGCGGCCTCCTTCGCCACCCCGCGGCTGGGCTTGATGACCAGCGGGAATCCCAGTTCCCGGGCCGCGAGCCGGGCCTCTTCGGCGCTGGTCACCGTGGCGTGGCGGGCCGAGCGGAGGCCGACCTCCCGGAGCCGTCCGCGGCACGCGTCCTTGCGGGCCGCCTGGGCGAGATGGCGTACGGGGGTGCCCCGGACGCCGATCGACTCCGCCGCCCGCGCCGTGGGGAGCACGGCCAGCTCGGACGTCGTCAGGAGCGCATCGACCGGACGGGCGCGATGGATCCGGCCGATCGCGGCTTCCAGCTCCGCCTCCAGCGCGTCGAGGGTGACGACCTGGTCGACGCGTTCCAGGGCCTCGGCGATGCGTTCCTCGGAGGTCGACGTCTCCTGGAGCATGGAGATGTCGCGGGCCCGTACGAAGGTGACGTGGTGACCCAGTTCCTTGGCCCGCGCGAACGCCGGGAGGTAGGCCGGACCGCTGTCGACGAAAACGACGTGCGCCATGCTCAGCCCCGCGGCAGCTTCTCGAAGGCGGTCACGGACGAGCCCGAAGCACCGAGCTCCTCGCAGGCGTCGAGGTATTCCCGCAGCAGGGTCAGTCCGGTCCTGGTCTGCTCCTCGGAGAGCGGGGTGAGCGGCTGCCGCAGCCGTCCGGCCGGCAGCCCCGCCGCGTTCATCAGGGACTTGATGCCGATCGGGCTGCGGAAGCCGTACATGAAATTGATCAGCGGGATCAGCCGGGAGTGCAGCTCGCGGAACTCCTCGACGCCCCGGAAGTTCTTCCAGGGCCGCGACAGGGCGGCGAGTTCGCGCGGCAGCAGATTTCCCGTGGCGTTGGCGATGCCCTGGGCGCCGCGGGCGAGGGCCGGTGTGAGGATGTCCTGGTCGGGGCTGTCGTCGGCCAGGAAGCAGACATCGCGCTGCGCCGCCAGGATGGCGCCGATCTGGCCGGTGCGCGGCGAGCCTTCCTTGTGCAGCACGATCCTGGGGTGTTCCAGGATCTCCAGCAGCGTCGCGGTGTCCAGGTCGGTCAGCAGCCGCGCGGGGTTGTTGAAGGTGCCGATCGGGATCGTGGTGGCGTCGGCGATGTCCAGGAAGTAGCGGGCCGCCTGCTCCTGGTTGGGGCCCATGTTCGCGGGGACGGTGAGGATGGCGCCGTCGGCGCCGTGTGCGGCCGCTATCTGCACGCGGCGCAGCGCATGACCGGTGTAGGTGCCGGTACAGCCGATGAAGTACGGGAGGGTGCGGTCCGCCTCCAGGACGGTCTTGGCGAAGGTGGCGAAGTCGGTGTCGTCGAGGGTCGCCCCCTCACCGGCGACGCCGAGGAAGAAGATTCCCGCCGTCCCGTTCTGCTCCTGCCGGGCAATGAGCTCGGACAGGGCGCCGTAGTCGATGCTGCCGTCCTGGTTGAACGGGGTGACGAGGGCCACGAGTGAGCCCGTGAAGGAGCGCGCCGTCTCGAAGGGGTCCCGGTCGTTCCGCATGCTGTTCGCCTTTCTCGCCTTTTCCTTGCCGTGCCGTGGTGTTCGGGTGGTGCCGCGCGCCCGCTGTCAGAGGCAGGCCTCGATCACTCCGCCCAGGCGGGCGACCATTTCCTCGATCTCGTCGGCGTCGGCGATGAACGGCGGCGCGAGCAGCACGTGGTTCCCGCGCTGTCCGTCGACGGTCCCGGAGCCGGGATAGAGCAGTACGCCGCGGTGCAGCCCCTCCCGCTTGATGGCGGCGACGAGCCTTCCGCCGCCTTCGAGCGGCGTACGGCCGTCCTCGGGATCCACGAACTCGACCCCGACGAACAGCCCGCGGCCCCGGATATCGCCGACGGCCGGATTGCCGGCGAACCGCTCGGCGAGCGAACTCCGCAGCTGCTCGCCCCTTTTGCGTACGCTCTGGAGCAGATTCTCGTCGTGGATGGTCCGCTGGACCTCCAGCGCCACGGCGCAGGCAAAGGCGTGGTTGACGTTCGTCTGGCCGTTCTGCAGAACTCCCGATCCCTCGCCCAGCGCCTTCAGGACCTGCGGGGACACGAGGACCGCCGAGATCGGGGCGTAGCCCGCGGCCAGGCCCTTTCCGACGGCCACGATGTCCGGGGTGACGTCGTCGTCGAGGTAGGCGAAATGCTGGCCGGTCCGGCCGAGGCCGGCCATGACCTCGTCGAGAATCAGCAGGACGCCGTGGCGCCGGCAGACCTCCTTGACCCGGCTGAGGTATCCGGGGACCGCCGGTACGGCGCCATTGGTCGATCCGACCACCGTTTCCGCCGTGAAGGCGGCGACGTTTTCCGGGCCCACCTCGCGGATCTTCGCGTCGAGTTCGGCGGCCAGGCGCTCGGCGTAATCCTCGGTGGATTCGGCGGGGAGGCGGTCGCGGTACTCGTAGCACGGCGAGACGAATGCGGCGGGGCCCAGCAGCGGTTCGAAGACGGAGCGGCGCTGGATGTTGCCGGATATGGCGAGCATGGCCATGGTGCTGCCGTGATAGCTCTGGCGGCGGGAGATCACCAGGGTGCGGTCCGTGTCGCGGCGTTCGGCGTGGTACTGGTACGCGATCTTGAGGGCCAGTTCCATCGCCTCGGAGCCGCCGGACAGGAACTGCGCATGCGACAGTCCGCCGGACCAGCCGGCCAGCAGCGCCGCGAGTTCCTCCGCGGCCGCGGAGGTGAAGGCGCCCGCGTGTGCCCAGGCCAGGTCGTGTGCGGAGCGCGCGACGGCCTCGATGATCCGCGGGTGCCGGTGCCCCAGGCTGGACACCCCGACGCCGCCGCAGGTGTCCAGATAGCGCTTGCCGTCGCGGTCCTCCAGCCACACCCCGGTGCCGCCGCCGGCCCACGCCGGCTGTTGGTCGATGGTCTTGTAGATGACGCTGCTCGCGGCCATGCGGAGCATTCCTTCCTGGTGGTCGACGATTCCGGAAGCGCTCCGGGTCGATGCGGTGGTCAGCTGCGGGTGAGGTGCCAGTAGGTCGTCGCCCGGGGGTTCCACCGGCGCTTGAGCGGATCGCGGACCGCGCAGACGATCAGGCCGGCCAGGGCCAGCGGTCCGTAGACGACGGCGAGCAGCGCTCTCTGTACGGCGCGCATGGGGGTGTCCTCCTTCAAGGGGCTTCGCGGGGGTGCGTGCTCCGGACTTCTCCGGCCTGCTCCGGGCTCCTCCGGCTAGTCCAGCGGGATGTCGGTGCGCCAGTCGCCGTCCTCGCGCCACTCCGGCTGTTCTTCCTTGCGCAGCAGGAAGCCGCCGATCGCGAGCAGGTCGATATGGGTCCGCATGAAGCAGGTGTAGGCATCGCGCGGGGTGTGCACGATCGGTTCGCCGCGCACGTTGAAGGAGGTGTTCACCAGGACCGGGCAGCCGGTCCGTTCCTTGAATGCGGTCAGCAGCCGGTGGTACCGGGGGTTGGCCTCCTCGGTCACCGTCTGCACCCGCGCCGAGGAGTCGACATGGGTGACGGCCGGAATGGTCGACCGCTGCACGCCGAGCCGGTCCAGGCCGGTGACCTCGTCGGAATCGCCGTCCGCCAGCCGCTGCGCCGCCGCGACCTTGGCCACCACGAGCATGTACGGGCTTTCCTGCGCCAGCTCGAAATAGTCCTTGGCGTCCGCGGCCAGCACGGAGGGGGCGAACGGCCGGAAGGATTCCCGGAATTTGATTTTGAGGTTCATCGCGGACTGCATCGCCGGATCCCGGGGATCGCCCACGATCGACCGGGCGCCCAGTGCCCTGGGGCCGAACTCCATACGTCCCTGGAACCAGCCGGCGATCTTCCCTTCGGCGAGTTCGGCCGCCACCGCGCGGTCCAGCACGTCCTCGTCGAGCCGGGTGTAGACGGCGCCCTGGGCATCCAGCTCGGCGGCGATCTCGTCGTCGGAGAAGGCGGGCCCCAGCAGTGCGCCGGACATCGCGTCCCCGCCGGTGCCCGCCTGCGGGCGTACCGCGCCGCGCTCCGCCGTCACGGCCAGCGCGGCGCCCAGCGCGCCCCCGGCGTCACCGGCGGCCGGCTGGACCCAGACCTCGTCGAAGATCCCTTCCTCGATCACCTTGCCGTTCGCCACGCAGTTGAGGGCCACACCGCCGGCCAGGCACAGTTTCGACTCGCCGGTGACCTCGTGCGCATGGCGGGCCAGCCGGATCGCCACCTCCTCGGTCACCGCCTGCACGGAGGCCGCCAGATCGAACTCCCGCTCCGTGAGCGGCCCTTCGGGGGAGCGCCGCGGACCGCCGAAGAGTTCCTCGAAGGCGCGGCCGGTCATCACCTGGCCGCGCAAATAGGCGAAGTAGCGCAGATCGAGCCGGAAGGAGCCGTCCGGCTTGATGTCGATCAGCCGCTCGCGAATGACCTGTGCATAGCGGGGCTTTCCATATGGCGCCAGCCCCATCAGCTTGTACTCGCCGGAGTCGACCTTGAATCCGCAGAAGTAGGTGAAGGCGGAGTAGAGCAGGCCCAGGGAATGCGGGAAACGGATTTCGGCGACCGATCGGAGCCGTTTCCCCTGCCCGTGCCACAGCGTCGTGGTGGCCCATTCGCCGACTCCGTCGATGCACAGCACGGCGGCCGAGGCGTACGGGCTCGGGAAGAAGGCCGACGCGGCGTGCGATTCGTGGTGCCGGCGGACGACGATCTCGGGCACCGGCCCCAGATCCAGCTCCGCCAGCCGGCGCGCCAGGGTCTTGGGGGTGCGCATCTTCCAGGAGAGCCAGGAGGGGAGGGTGTCCCGGAAGGAGGCGTAGCCGTGCGGCGCCGCGCCCAGGTACGTGGCCAGCACCCGGCGGAACTTGAGCACCGGGTCCTCGTAATAGGCGATGGCCGATACGTCGCCCAGTCCGGCGCCCGCCTCGCGCAGGCAGTACTTCACCGCCTCGGCGGGGAACGCCGGGTCGTGCCGGACCCTGGTGAAGCGTTCTTCCTGGGCGGCGGCCACCACCTCGCCGCCGTTCACCAATGCCGCCGCGCTGTCGTGGTAGAAAGCGGAAATTCCCAGCGTTAATTCAGACATGAATCTGCCCGCCGCTCCGTCGTATTCGCGTGGTGGTTGCTGACATGGCCTCGGAGCGCCTCATCGCGCCCGGACGGTGCGCCACACCCGGCGAGAGGCCCGGCGCGCCAGATATCCCGAGGGGGGATTGAGCGAGCGGTAGCCCGTGCGCACGCGCGCCCAGGCCTGGGCGCGGGCGCCGTTCCCGTGCGAGGCGGACAGCGTCGACAGCGCGGCCATATAGGCGTCGATCGCATCGGCGGCCCATGCGGAATGGCCGGTGGCGACGTTGTCGATGACGTTGTGGATGTCGACGAACCGGGTGTTGAACCCGTATTCCCTGAGCGCGAGCCGGGCCCGCCGGTAGCTGCCGCCCACCCCGGACAGTTCCATGGCCAGGTTCAGCCCCAGCACCTCCGGCAGGAACGTCCGCGGGAAGCGGCCCACGCTCAGCCAGTACACGGGAAGTTCGAAGGAGCGCTCCTCGAACCCGGGCCACCGGGCGAATTCGGCCGAGCCCGTGGGCGGCAGCGCCACGTCCATCTCCGCGAGCACCTCGCGATAGATCAGCGGGTGGTTCAACCAGGGCTCGCCGTTTCCCAGTTCGTCCCAGTAGGTCTCGAAGAGGGAGAAGCCGATCTCGGAGGAGGCGTGGTCGTAGTCGGTGAATCCCTGGAGCCAGCTGCCGTCGATCAGCGTCAGCGGCGCCAGCTGCACGGTGGAATCGATCAGCGCCTCGCGCGACGGCAGCGGGGCCTCGGCGGTCCCCTCGAACTCCGCGCTGTGCCGGTCGTGCTGGTCGGCGAGCCAGGCGCGCAGCATCTGCGGTTTCCATGCGGCGGGCAGCGGGTGGTCGCTCCGCTCGATGCCGTGCCGGGAGCGGGCCAGCCAGCCCCGTACGTATTCCTCGGCGAACCGGCGCAGCGCGGGCGTGTCGGCGCGGCCCTGCAGAAGGTGGTACGCCTCCCGCAGATCCGCCGGCGCCCGTCCCTGCCCGGCCCGTCCCCGCTCGGCCCGGTCCTGGAGGATCCGGGCGGGTACGGCCGCTGAGGGGCTCGGCCCGGCGCCGGGGTGGGTTCCGGTCCCGTCTCCGGCGGCCGGGAGTGCGGAGATCCACCGGCGGATGACGGCGAGGTCCTCCTCGGCGAACACCCGGAACATCGGGCCGCTCTCCCCGACCAGGGCGTTGACCAGCGGGCTCTTCTCCGGTTTGCCCGGTCTGACCAGCCGGCTGGCGGCCAGGACGCGCAGCAGCGGTCCGGGGTCGGTCCGGGCCTCCTTCAGCCATGCGGACAGCGGCCGGTCCTGGAGGACGAACGACTGGTGGTAGACGGCGCCCTCCCGGGCGCGCAGCCGCATCAGCTCGGCCATCTCGTACGCGGGGTCGAGGGCGGCGACGAGCTCCGCGTACAGGGCGTCCGTGGTGTGCCTCAGCTCCGTCAGCGCCCAGCGGAATCCCTTTGCGATCCGCCGTTCGCCGTCGTCGAGCGTGGCGGCCAGCTCGTCCACCGCGGCCCGGCACAGCGCGGCCCCGGAGGGCTCGCCCGGCTGTCGTGCGCCACCGGGGTCGATGGCCGCCCAGTCCGCGGCCTCCGGGAACAGCTCCCGCAGCGGCGCGAGGGCCGGCAGCAGGCCGACGGTGCGCAGGCACAGGTCCGCGCCCAGGATTTCCGGGGTGAAGGCGTCCGGGCGGCGGCTCATCGCCAGCAGCAGGCCGGGGAAGTGGAACGCGGCGTCGCCGACGGAACCGTCTTGGCCGAGGCTGCCGGGCGGGGTCGCCTGGTCCGAGAGGCGCAGGGTGCGCAGCAGCGCGGTGTAGGCGTTGCCCCGGGAGATCCCGGGGTGGCCCACGCCGATGTCGGAGGCGTAGAGGCCGAGGATCCGCAGGATGGCGTGCTCGTCGGCGTTGCCGGGGGCGCTGAGCCACTGCAGCCATGCGCCGGCGACCAGGGCGAGCGGTGCGCAGCCGAGGGCGGCCCGGCGCACCAGCACGCGGCGGTCGTCCTCGGTGGCCGCCTCGGCGAAGAGGGTGCGATGGCGGATCGTTTCGGCAGCCGACCAGCTCGCGGCGTCCTGCCGTAGCGCCGCCAGTCCGCCGGATTCCCCGCCACAGCTGTCGAGGGCGGCGCGGAGCGCGTCCTCGACGCCCGTCCCCGCGAGCAACGCCTCCGGGTCGCTCGCCCGGACGTACACCATTCGTGAGGCGGCGGCGTCCGGCCGTAATCGGTCCGGCGTGGTCGGCCGCACCGCCATCTGCTCCTGCAAGCTGCTATCCCTTCACGCTTTTCCGGAAAGGCGTCATCCTCCGGCCCGGCTCAGAACATCGGGTAGATGGACGCGTCATCCGGTTTCTTGGGTTTGCGCCGGAATATCTTGTCCAGGATTCTCTTCAGGAACGACATGGCTCTCTCTCCGTCTTCTGCGGGTGCCGGGCCGGGGGTCCGCCGGTCAGGAAATCTCCAGCAGGTCGGCGAGGGTGCCGGCCACCAGGTCGTGTCCCTCGTCCGTGAAATGGATGCGGTCGACGAAAAGCCAGTCGTTCTGGCTCACCGCTTCCGACAGCACGGGGCTCAGGTCGAAGAAACGCATGCCGAGCTTGTCGCAACCGCGCCGCAGGACATCGGCATAGCGCCGGCCGGATTCCATTTTCGCGATATCGCCGTAGACCGTGCCGAAATGGGAGATCCGGTCGAGTTCGTCGAACAGCGCGATCTCCTGGGGCGCGGGCCGTTCCCGGACCCAGGTGGCGAGCGGCTGCAGCACGTAGGTGATCCTGGCCCCCATCGCCTCCGCGAAGAGTCGCCAGGTGTCGAGATGGCGGAGGGTGAGATCCGCGGCCGTGGCGATCTGATCGTCGAGGGTCGGTACGGCCGGCGCCGGGGTCTCGGGGGCCGCCGGGCCCCGGAGCCACCCGCGTTTGCGGGGCCCGGCCGGGCGGGCCTCGTCCTGCGGTGCGCCCATCCGGGAGAAGAAGTCGCCGCAGTTGAAGAACGCACCGTGGTCCCCGCGCAGGCTCTCCGGCAGCCGGGCCAGACCCAGGTCGTTGAAGCCGGAGAAGATGACGATCTCATCGATCTCGGGCAGCAGATGCCGGTGGAGGGTGAAGAGCAGAAGTTCCTGGGTGGAATTGAAGCTGCGGCCGCCGAAATTGAGCCAGGGGCGGGCGGGTGCGTGCTTCGTCCACAGCCGGGACGACAGCGTCGCCGCGTCGTTCGTCGCCCCGATGCCGAACACCGTGGAGCTGCCGACCAATAATCGGGCCGGCCCTTGCGGCTTTCTCCCGCCCACCGAGGCACGGGCGTCCGCACCATGGGATATTCGGAAACCGAGCTCATCGGTATTGACGACTTCCGAGGAATGGTTCGCCGGATGGAAATACATGAGATACGGCAGCCAGCGGATCTGGCCGCGGTCATCGAACTTCTCCTCGTACTTCAACATATGAGGAGTGAGCGTTGCTCTGTCGGATTTCATAGGTGCTCGAGGGATCCAATCTCTCGTGTGCGCCGTGGGGCAACGATAGATCCCGACCGATGTCCGACACAAGAAAAATATTCATATGCCAAGGGAATGTAGATACCTGCATTGGCTCAATACATCGTTGACAGCACGCGGCGGCTTCCTGCGCAAGAGCGAAGTTCCTCCCCGATCGCTCGGAACCGCCCCGTTCTCCCGGTTCCGCCGTACCGCACCGGCGCGATCCGCCGCGCCGCCACGCTCAGGCACGGCTCGTAACCTGGTCCGCGCAAGGACCACGACGGCTCAGCAACTCCCCTTGTTCTCAAGTGTGTTCAGTGTGTGAACTCATCCCCTGTCACGAACCGGCCACCGGAGGATCCCCACGATGTCCGACGCCCCGACCGATCCGCTCCCCCCGCGCCTGCTGCTGGTCGGCGGCGCGCGGCCGGTGTCCCTCAGCATCGACATGCTGGAACGGGCCCTGGCCCAGGCCCGCGCGCGCGGCCTGTACACGCACGTCACCGGCCCGGCCGACGCGCTGGCCGCCACCGGGCCGGCGCTCGACGCGGCGGATGCGGCCTCCGCGGTGGACCACACCGCGCCGGGCGCCACCGCCGAGTGGGCGCGCCGTCGGGCGGCGCGGGGCGAGCGCTTCGACGCCGTCTTCGCGCTCCAGGAGATGGCCCAGGTGGCGGTGGCCGAGACCGCCGAGGCCATCGGGGCGCCGGGCAATCCGCCCGAGGCGATCCGCCGCATCCGCACCAAGGACGCCTGCCGGCGCGCGCTCGCGGCGGCCGGCTTCGCCCAGCCCGAGGTCCGGCTGTGCGCCGACGCGGCCGAAGCCGGGGCGTTCCTGCGGGAGTCGGCCGGGCCCTGGATCGTCAAGCCGCGCGATGCGATGGGAAGCATCGGGGTGAGCCTGCTGCACGCGCCCGCGGAGCTGCCCGCGGCCCTGAAGCTGCTGCCCGACACCAAGCCGTTCCTGGTGGAGGAGTACGTCGAGGGGCCGGAGTTCAGCGTCGAGGGGGCATTTCTGGACGGTGTTCCGAGGATTCTCGCCATTACGGCGAAGGAGAAGGTGCCGCCGCCCTATTTCGTCGAGGTGGGACACGTCCTGCCCGCCGAACTCCCCGATACCGCACGGCACGAGATCGAACGTCAGGTGGCCGCGGCGCTGACCACCCTGGGGCTGCGCACCGGCGCCTTCCATGTGGAGCTGTGGCTCACCGCCACCGGGGTGGTCCTCGGCGAGGTGCACGGACGCTACGGCGGGGACTGGATCCACCGGATGCTGGCCCATGCCATCCCGGGGCTGGACGTGTACGGGCTGCTCTACGACGACATGCTGGCCGGCGCCCCGCGGCACGGTGCCCGGCCGGGAACCCCGGCGTCCCTGGAGGCGGTGCGCGGCGCCGCGGTCCGCTATTTCACCCCGCCGCCCGGCCGGCTGGTCGCGGTCGAGGGCTGGGAGGAGGTGCGGGCGCAGCCGGACGTCCTGTACGCCGAGCTGACCGTCGCGGCGGGCGATGTCATCCGGCCGCTGCAGCGGTCCGGTGACCGGGTCGGCTTCGTCGTCGTCGGCGCGCCGGATGCCGCCCAGGCGCGCCGCCGGGCCCGGGAGTTGACCGATGCGGTGTGCTTCCGGACGGTGCCCTAGGCGCGCTGCCCGGTGGCCGCGGCGCCCGGCCGGGCAGCCGGGAATTCCCGCCGCGGCCGTCCGCGGGCCGGAGCCGTCCCGAGGCGCGATGCGCCCCGGGCACCAAGGCCGGAGCATTGGCGTGAGATCGCAGGTGAATGGAGCGTTAAGGCGTCATATCAAAGGTGAGTGTGAGGGACGCCACAATGATCACCCTCGGTTGATGATGACCCTTCTTCGTCGCACCGGATTTTGCCGAGCATTTCCGGTCTGCGATGCATCGATCATTGGCGCGCTCCCCCACGGCCACCCATACGTTGCGTGAAAGCGAAATAGTTCATTCCGGTTCAGTTCACAATCGGCGCCTGCAAAGACCACCAAGGCCGGTTAAAGTCGTGAACGATCACCCCGGGGTTCGACCGGATGCTTACCGGATTCGCCCCGTGAGGTGTTCTCCTTCCTGCGGACCGTCCATGACCGCCGAGATCGAGCCAGTGACGTCCCGATAGCGGACGCATTGAGCCAAGAGCCACCACGCCGTAGACCACCAGCGCACCGGGGTGACGTCTGCCCCGGCTGAATATCCATTGGGGACATTCGATGCCGACTGCGTTATCGCACGGGAAGACTCTGATACTTGGCTGCGCCTCCACGGGTGCAAAATTCACGCCGAACAACCACCGGCTGACCGGCGACAGCACGCTGGACAGCATCTGCACCGGAAAAACCATCAAAACGTCGGCCATGGCCTCCATCGCCGAGGCCGAGGCGCTGTACGGAATGGGCTGCCGGTATTACCACTACCACGCCAGGAATCCCCTGACGCACGAGCAGACCACGGACAACGAGATCTACCAGGAGATCAGCCGGGGCGTGCAGCGCCGGTGCAAGGACATCCTGCTCAGCTTCGGTGCCAGCCGTAACGGCGGCGAGGTGCGGGAGCGCATCCGCGCCTTCGGGGAGTGGGAACGGGTCAGCCAGTGCGCCATCCCGCTCCATCTCGGCGGGGCGCATTACGTCACGATTCAGGCCGCCGTCGAACTCCAGATCATTTGCGAGCTGGAACGGCAGCTGGAGAAGCAGGGCCGGGTACTGGACCTGGACTTCGTGTCCTCTCCGGAATTCCTTGCGGCCATCGACGCATACGAACCTTCCGACCGGGTGCAGGACGCCCAATTGGACACCCACTCGACGAGCAAGGGCGCGGACTACGGCAAGACCTCGCCGCTGATCCAGTTCCATGTCTACCGGAATGCCATTCAGGCCCGGCGGCAGCTCGTCCTCTTCCATGAGATCGAATGGGTGCAGCTGCTGCGCAGCTATGCGATGACCCGGTACGCGGTCGAGCACCCGGCGATGCGCCTGGGCAGTTCCGGACAGCTGAACATCACCCTTCTCTTCGGCTTCTCGCCGCGGCTTCCCTTCCCGGAGAACTACGCCGAGTTCAAGCGGGTCGTCGATGCGGCAAAGAGCCTCGAATACGACCTCGCCGAGCCCGGCGTGAAAAAGCGCAAGGTCACCGTCAGCGTGGGCGCCGCGGTGCTGCCGCAACACGCGGACCAGCACTTCAAGGAGCTGGATATCGGGCCGCGACGCGGCACAAAGGCCTGCGCGGTACGCCGCCTCGCGGCCTGGGCGTCACAGCCGGACAGCCGGGTCGACATTCTGCGGGTGGGAATGGAGGACACGCCTTATATGGTCGACGGCGCCGGACAGGTCCAGCTCGCCGACAACATCCAGCTCATCGCCCAGGCCATCGAGGAGGTGGACGCCAACGGCGCCGCCCTCGAACTCGACCACGATGCGATCTTCGAGCGGATGGGCCTGCTGGGCGTCCAGGACGAGCTGCTGTCCGTACAGCGGGAACGCCCGCTGGGCACGGCCCTGCCCGAGGCCGCACCGGAGCCCGAGGCCGCACCGGAGCCCGTCGCGGCGCCGGCGGCCGACCCCACCGGCCTGGTAACCGTCGGATGAGCTCGGTCACGGTCCCCTTACGCGCGCAGAGCTATCGCTGGGTGATCCTCGGCATCGCCACGTTCGCCCAGGCCAGTGCCGCATTCTTCGTCCAGGGCATCGGCGCGATCGGCGTCTATCTTCAGCGTGATCTCCATCTGACCACCACCGAGATCGGTCTGCTCATTTCGGCGGCGCAGCTCGTACCGCTGGTCGGTCTGCTGGTCGCCGGCGAATTGCTGGACCGCTACAGCGAACGCTGGGTCGTGGGAATCGGCACCCTGCTGGTGGCGCTCTCGCTGCTCGGCGGCAGCCTCGCCACGGGCTATGTGTCGCTGCTGCTGCTGTTGATCGTGGTCGGTACGGGCTACAGCACGGCCCAGCCCGGCGGCAGCAAATCGGTGGCCCAGTGGTTCGATTCCAGCCGGCGGGGATTCGCCATGGGGATCCGCCAGGCGGGCCTGCCGCTGGGCGGGGCGCTGGCCGCCGCGCTGCTGCCCTACCTGGCGAACGAGCTGGGCTGGCGGTCGGCCTTCGTCACCGGCGGCCTGGTGGCGCTGCTCGGCGCCTGCGTCTTCATGAGCTTCTACCGGGCACCCGAATCGGCCGCCGCGCCCCGCCCGAAGTCCTCGGGCACATCGATCGGCGCGGAACTGAGGTCCCGGCTGCGGATGGTCCGCGAACCGGCCATGGGAAAGATCATGCTGTCGGGCGTGAGCCTGATTTCCGTGCAGTACGGAATTCAGGTGCTCACGGTGCTCTACCTGCACGACAAGGCGTCGTTGAGCATCGGCACGGCGGCGCTGCTGCTCTTCGTCGCGCAATGCGGCGGCGTCGCGGGACGGATCGTCCTGGCCGCCTGGAGCGACCGCTGCACATCCGGGCGCTATCTTCCCGTACTCGTCTGTATGAGCGCGGTGATCGCCGGCCTGATCGTGCTGGTGGTCGTCCCGCTGCACTCCGCCGTCCTCGCCGGAATCCTGGTCGCCTGGCTCGGCTTCTTCGGATTCGGCTGGTACGGCCCCTGGGTGGCCTATGTCGCCGAGTCGGCGAGCCCCGACAAGACCGGCTTCGCGCTCGGCCTGGCCATGGCCGTCAACCAGATCGCGGTCATCGCCGTTCCTCCCGTACTGGGCCTCCTCAAGGACTCGACCCACAGCTACACGCCCGGCTGGAGCCTGCTGGCGGTCATGACGCTGGTGGCACTGGTCGCCACGTCCTGGGGTGCCCGCAGCACCGCGGCCCGGCCGCGCGCGTAGCCCCCGGCCGCGGCCCCGTTCCCGGCCGCGGCCCCCGCCACAACTCCCGCTGCACGAGGCTCGATGCACCGCGCTCGATGCACCTGCGCCGACGCACGCGAGGTGTCGACCCGGATCCAACGCCCCGCATTCCTTGCCCCAGATCCCCTGCCCCAGATCTCTCGACCCAGATTTCCTGCCCCAGATTTCTTGACGCACAGACAGGAGTCCCCAATGGCGTACGTGGTCGCCGAGCCCTGCGCGGATGTGCTGGACCAGGCATGTGTCGAGGAATGCCCGGTCGACTGCATTTATCAGGGCGACCGGATGATGTACATCCACCCGGAGGAATGCGTGGACTGCGCCGCCTGCGAGGTCGTCTGCCCGGTGGAGGCCATCTACTTCGAGGACGACGTTCCGGACAAGTGGTCCGCGTACACCGGAGCCAACGCGGAATTCTTCACGGAGATCGGCTCGCCCGGCGGAGCGATCACGGTCGGAAAGCTCGGCCATGACGTCGAGCCGGTCCTCAGCCTGCCGCGCGACGCCGGACGGCGGTCCCCCGCTCCGGACGCCCCGCAATCCCCCGTACGCCCCGCCGCCGAGACACCCCCGTCCCGATGAAGGGCCCGTCCCGATGAGCAGCCCGTCCCCTCCCGGCCTCGCACCCCACCGCCCGGCCGCCGCCGAAAGCGCCCGGCCGCTGACCGTGGTCCGCCTGATGGGCCCCGCGTTCGTGGCGGCCGTCGCCTATGTCGACCCCGGTAATGTCGCCACCAACATCACCGCCGGCGCCCGCTACGGCTACCTCCTGGTCTGGGTGGTGGTCGGCGCCAGCGCGATGGCGATGCTGGTGCAGTACCTGTCCGCCAAGCTCACCATCGCCACCGGCCGCACCCTGCCGGAGATGTGTGCGCAGCGCTTCGGCCGTGGCACCCGGCTGGCGCTGTGGGCCCAGGCGGAAATCGTCGCCATGGCCACCGACCTCGCCGAGGTGGTCGGCGGCGCCGTCGCCCTGCATCTGCTGTTCGGGATCCCGTTGCTCCCGGGCGGTCTGATCACCGGGCTGGCCTCATGGCTGGTGATCGTCGTGCAGTCGCGGCGCGGCCAGCGGCCGTTCGAGGCGGTCGTCGCCGGGCTGCTGGCGGTGGTGCTGATCGGGTTCCTGTACGACGCGTTCAGCGGCGGGTTCTCGGCCGGCGGGGTCGCGTCCGGGATGGTGCCGCGGTTCGCCGGCGGCGACAGCCTCCTCCTCGCCTGCGGGATCGTCGGCGCGACCGTCATGCCGCATGCGATCTATCTGCACGGTGCGCTGGTCCGCGACCGGCACGGCGACCACCGGGGCGGGAAGCGGAGACTGCTCGTCGCGACCCGGCTCGATGTGACGGCGGCGATGAGCACCGCGGCGGTGGTGAATCTGGCGATGCTCGTCGTCGGTGCCGCCACCCTCGGCGCGGGGGCGGGCGACTCGATCGAGGCGGCGCACGGCGGGCTGGCCGCCGCGCTCGGCCCGCTGCCGGCGATGCTCTTCGCCCTGGCCCTGCTCGCGTCGGGGTTCGCCGCCACCTCGGTGGGCACCTACGCCGGGGCGGTGATCCTCGAAGGGTTCGTCGGGCGCACCTTTCCGCTCGCGGTACGCCGCCTGCTCACCCTCGTCCCGGCGCTGGCGGTGCTGGCCCTCGGCGCCGAGCCCGGACAGGCCCTGGTGCTCTCCCAGGTCGTACTGAGCTTCGGCATACCGTTCGCGCTCTGGCCCCTGGTGGCGTTCACCGGGCGGCGCGAGGTGATGGGCGAGCTGGTCAACGGCCGCGTCACCACCGTCTGCGCGGTGGCCGCCGCCTCGGTCAGCACGCTGCTCAACGCCGCGCTGCTGTGGCTCACGGTGGCGGGGTGAGGCGGCGCGCCGGGGAGGCGTGAACAGCGCGCGGCGGCGCCCCGGTTCGGGGCGCCGCCGCGGGATGTCCGTAGCTGCACAGGGCCGGAGACCGGCCGGGCCGGGCCTCAGTCGTGACGACGGCCCAGCGCGCGGCGGATGAAGTGGACGATCAGCCAGATCACGACCACCGCGATGACCAGGAAGACCACGAACAGCACGATCGCGATGATGCCGAGCTTCTTGAAGAAGCTCTTCGACTTCTTCTTGACCTTCTTCTTCCACTTCGACGTCTTCTTGCCCTTCGAGACGAAGTGCGAAGAGTGGGACGCGTGGTGCGAGAACGAGCTGTGGCCGTGCCGCCCGAACGTCAGCGGGGACGCGGGAGCGGCGGCGGAGACGCGCGCGGAGCCGTCGGCGGCGCTCACCGCGGCGCGGGGCGCGACGGCGGTCTCGGCGGCCACGGCGGGCCCGGCGGCCACGGCCAGCAGGCCGAACAGCAGCGCCAGGACGACGGCCGGCCGGCGCCGGCTGCGGATGCGGGACGCAGGATGCGCGGCGGCCGTGGTGGGCGTGGGCGTGGGCGTGGACATGATGGATCCCCCTCGGGTCGTGGCGTCAGCCATTATGGGCGGGGGCGGGAACCCCTGCCGAGGTTTCGACCTCCATGAGGGAGGCGCTGTGCCGCTCCTCGTCGAAGGCCCTGCGGCCGCCCCGTAGGCCGAACAGCCGCTTGGTGACCGCGATGTAGAGCACCGCAAGAATGTTGATGACCAGCGTGGCGATCTTGAGCCAGCTGACCTTCTCCGTCAGCTCGTAGATCTCCAGCGGCAGGAAGGCCGCCGTGGCCACCACCGTCAGATACTCCGCCCACCGCTTGGCGCGCCACAGGCCCACGCCCTCGACGATCTCCACCAGGGCGTACACGAGCAGCAGCGCGGCCACCAGCATCAGCGTGGAGTGCTGATAGCCGAAGGTCTTCTGGATGGTGCCGACGACCGGTGAGTGGTCCAGGTCGTAGTGGAAGTGCCGGGCCACCGGACGGAGCACCGCGACGTACTCGTCGAAGAAGCGGCGGACCGCGTCCTTGCGGTTGCTGAACTGCCACACGCCGACCGCGGCCAGCACGATGAACACGCCGCGGATGGCCCGTTCGACGGCCAGGAAGCGCAGGAGGAACAGATCGCGCAGGACCTTGCCGCGCGGGACGAGGGGGGCGTCGGCGGCCGGGCCGGAGCCGTGCGGCTCGCCGAGCGCGAAGTCGCCGCAGCGCAGACAGCGCCAGGCCTCGCCGAGCGCGGTGGCCGCGTGCAGCCTCTCCCGCAGGTTGTCCTCCTGCGGGGCGTAGGTGACGTGCCCGCGGCGCGCGCAGGTACGCCGGTCCCAGTCGATCTTCATCGTCGGTGCCCTGTGTTCCTTTCGTCCTCCCGCACGGCACACACCGCGCCGTGGCGCGCGCTGCCACGCTCCGTTCTGTCGCGTACATGATGCATGCCGCGCAGGGCGTCCGGGCCGTACGGGGTGAGGGACGCGGGTCACCCTACGGCCGGTTGCAGCGGGGCGGGGCACAGGGGGCAGGAGGGCCGCGAGGGGAAAGGGAGGGGGACGGGCGGGGGAAGGGCGAACGGCAGAGCCCCGGCTCCGGGCCGCCGCTCAATGGCCCGGGAGCCGGGGCTCCTGGTCGGTCGGGGGAAACGGCCTCGGGGGCCGCTCCCCCCGAGGAAGACCGGATCCCAAAGTCCACGCCGCAGTCAGGGGGATGCGCGGCGCGGACCCCGCAGTGGAATCCCGTCCCAGGTCCCGCGGATTCCTGCCAGATCCGCCGGACACCCCTATCGTGCCTCCGCCATCCGCCACCACCATCGGGCAAAGGACCTCCCTTGCCGGGCCTTTGGTCCTTAAAGGCCAGATCAGCGCCGCAGCGGCCGGGGAGCGACCGCGCACCGGCGGCGCCTTTACCACTGCCACCCTCGAACACCTGTGGTTAGACTCACCCGACTGCATCCGGGCCGGGAGGGCAGCGGAAAGCAGGGGAAAACCAGGGACTGCCGTAGGGGACAGGGGAGACCGGACCGATGGCGCAGGCAAAAAAGATCGCGTTGTATTTGGTCATCGTCTTCGTGCTCTACACGATCATCACGTCCCCGGGACGGGCCGCGGATCTCGTCCAGATAGGCTTCGAGGGCATCTCGTCCGCTGCTCAGGGCGTCGGCGAGTTCATGACCCAGCTGATCAAGTAGTCGGCTGGGGCGCCGGCCGGTCGCCCGACCGGGCGCGTATCGTCCGCCGCACGGAGGTCCCAGTGATCCGCCACCTGGTCCTGTTCAAGCTCAACGAAGGCGTCTCCCGCGACGAGGAGCGGGTGCAGGCCGGCGTCCGCGCGTTCGCGGCCCTGAAGGACGAGATCCCGGAGCTGACGTTCTGGGAGTGCGCCTGGAACATCACCGACCGCCCGATCGCCTACGACTTCGCGATCAACTCCGCCGTGGCCGACACCGATGCCCTCAAGCGCTACATCGAGCACCCCGCCCACCAGGCCGCGGCCGGTCAGTGGCGCGAATTCGCCACCTGGGTGATCGCCGACTACGAGTTCTAGGGCGGCCGCCGAGCCCCGGCACCCCGCACTCCGAGCCCCTCGCCCCTTACGGGCGGGGGGCTTCGTCATATCCCGCCCCCGAACGGCAAATCTCGCGCCCCTCCACCGGCCCAACTCTCCGCCCAACACGGAATTATGCGGTGCTTGCGCACACTGCACATGTCTTGTGATGCTATGACCGCTTTTGCCCGATACATACACTGTGAAGGGTGGCGTGACCGTGACGGCCCGTACTGCGCCCAAGGCTCCATCCCGCGAGAGCCGTAGCGCGGACACGCGGGCGCTCACACAGGTGCTGTTCGCGGAGCTGACGGGCCTCGAGCCCGGCACCCCCGAGCACACCCGGGTCCGCGCCGCCCTCATCGAGGCCAACCTTCCGCTGGTCAGATATGCCGCGGCCCGCTTCCGCAGCCGTAACGAACCCATGGAGGACGTCGTCCAGGTCGGCACCATCGGCCTGATCAATGCGATCGACCGGTTCGACCCCGACCGGGGCGTCCAGTTCCCGACCTTCGCGATGCCGACCGTCGTCGGCGAGATCAAACGCTACTTTCGGGACAATGTCCGTACCGTGCATGTCCCGCGCCGCCTCCACGAGCTGTGGGTGCAGGTCAACGGCGCCACCGAGGATCTGACGGTGTTGCACGGCCGCTCCCCGACCACCGCCGAGATCGCCGAACGCCTCAAGATCGGCGAGGACGAGGTACTGGCCTGCCTGGAGGCGGGCCGTTCGTACCATGCGACCTCCCTGGAGGCCGCCCAGGAAGGCGACGGCCTGCCCGGCCTCCTGGACCGCCTCGGGTACGAGGATCCCGAGCTGGCCGGCGTGGAGCACCGCGACCTCGTACGGCATCTGCTCGTCCAGCTCCCCGAGCGCGAGCAGCGCATCCTCCTGCTCCGTTACTACAGCAATCTGACGCAGTCACAGATCAGTGCCGAGCTGGGGGTGTCGCAGATGCATGTCTCGCGGCTACTGTCGCGGAGCTTCGCCCGACTGCGATCCGCAAACAGGATCGACGCCTAACCGGGACGGGCGACCCGCCCCGGCACAGCCTGCGCAGATATGTCGACATGGCGCTACAGCGTGTTGCCGACATGTGACATTCTGCAGAAACCGCGTTTGCCGTGGCGCTGCCTCCGGTATTCAGGTGGAGGCATAACTCCTCGGTCCGCCCCGGCCCGAGGACACCGCAGCGACACCTCAAGGGGGTGGCATGTCCGTAGAACTGGGCAGCTCGAAGGTGCTTCCCGCGATTCCCGCGCCCGCGCCGCACCTGCACGACCAGGTCGACCAGGTACACGACGACGCCGCCATCAACACCCGTACGCTCTCCCGCTCCCTGTTCCTGCGGCTGGCCACGCTCGACAAGGACTGCGCGGAGCGCACCTACGTCCGTGACACCCTCATCGAGCTGAACCTCCCGCTCGTCCGTTACGCCGCGGCCCGCTTCCGCAGCCGTAATGAGCCGATGGAGGACATCGTCCAGGTCGGCACGATCGGTCTGATCAAGGCCATCGACCGTTTCGATTGCGAACGCGGCGTGGAATTCCCGACGTTCGCGATGCCCACCGTCGTCGGCGAGATCAAGCGCTTCTTCCGCGACACGTCGTGGTCGGTACGGGTCCCGCGCCGGCTCCAGGAGCTCCGCCTCGCCCTCACCAAGGCCAGCGACGAGCTCGCCCAGAAGCTGGACCGCTCCCCGACCGTCCCCGAACTCGCCCTGTGCCTGGGTGTGTCGGAGGAGGACGTCGTCGACGGCCTGGCGGTCGGCAACGCCTACACCGCCTCCTCGCTCGACTCCCCGTCCCCCGAGGACGACGGCGGCGAGGGCTCCCTCGCGGACCGCCTCGGCTACGAGGACACCGCGCTGGAGGGCGTGGAGTACCGCGAGTCCCTCAAGCCCCTGCTGGCCAAACTCCCGCCCCGGGAGCGCCAGATCATCATGTTGCGCTTCTTCGCCAACATGACGCAGTCCCAGATCGGCGAGGAGGTCGGCATCTCCCAGATGCACGTCTCCCGGCTGCTGACCCGCACCCTGGCGCAGCTGCGCGACGGGCTCATCGCCGACTGAGGTCCGGTCCGCCGAGGGGTGCGCCGCTCGGCGGACAGCTGCAAGGGAAGGCCGCGACGACGGCCCGCCACCCCCCACCCCTGTACTCCTGATGGCCCGTCAGCAACACTGGCCCCCGGCTACCGCTGGGAGGTCCCCACCATGCGACGGACGACGACAGTTGCCTCCGCCTCGGCGACCGTACTGTGCCTGGGCGTCCTGCTCACCGGCTGCGGCAGCGCGGCCCCCAAAAGCTATGTCGCGCTCGGCGCGGCGGGCCCCGCCGACGGCCGGGCCCCGACGAACGCCCTGCCACCCAAGGGCAAGGTCGAGCTGACCCCCCTGGACGGCGACCGGGACAGCCGGAAAGCCGGCCATGACGGCACCGCCGCACACCCTTCCCACGGACGCCCCTCATCGGGCTCCCCCTCCGGGACGGACGCCGGCGGCACGGCCCCCTCGGACCTCACCGGGACCGCAGGCGGCGCGGACGGCAGCAGCGCCTCCCCCACCTCTCCCGGATCACCCGGCTCCTCGACGGCCCCCGGCTCCCCCGGACGCGACACCGGCAGCGGAGGAGGCAGCAGCGGCGGCAGCAGTGGCGGCACCGGCGGCGGCAGCCCCTCGCCCGCCCCCGAGCCCCCCTCCCCCACCATCCCCGCCGGCCCCGGCGCCCCCGCCGGCCTTCTGATCGGCAAGCCCGGCCTCGCGGACACCGACGTCCGCTGGTGCGAAAAGGTCAGCCTCGACCTCCTCAACACCGGCACCCGCAAGGTCACCGACGGCACCGTCACCTTCGGCACCCACATCATCGGCGCCCTCGGCGTCGACTGGTCCACCATCGACTCCACCCACGAACTCCCGCTGCCCCTCGCCCCCGGCGAGAAGAGGACCGGCACCTGGCGGGTGTGCGTGGACGCCTGGCGGGTGCCGCTCGGGATGCACCTCGACACCAAGGACGTGACGTTCCACTGGGATTGACGACGGCCCGGCACGGGCCGGGGCGAGGGCGGGGCAGGGCCGGGGGCAGGGCCGGGCCGGGATTTCCTCCCGATGGCCGATGAGTTCCGCCCGTCACGACGGTCAGTACTGCTACAGACGACCGCCGACCCGGCCGACCCGCGCCAGGAGGACCCATGCCCCAGATCACGCCCAACCTCTGGTTCGACACCCAGAGCGTGGAGGCCGCCGAGTTCTATGTCTCGGTGTTCCCGAACTCGAAGATCAAGAACATCTCCTACTACACCGAGGCCGGACCGCGCCCGGCCGGCTCCGTCCTGACCGTCGACTTCGTCCTCGACGGCAAGGAATTCACCGCGATCAACGGCGGCCCCGAGTTCACCTTCGACGAGGCGGTCTCGTTCATGATCACCTGCGCCGACCAGGAGGAGATCGACCACTACTGGAACAAGCTCTCCGAAGGCGGCGAGGAGGGCCCGTGCGGCTGGCTGAAGGACAGGTTCGGCCTGTCCTGGCAGGTCGTCCCCACCGGGATGGCCGAGGTGATGAGCGGCCCGGACCAGGGCCGCGCCACCCGGGCCATGCGGGCCATGCTCGGCATGAAGAAGATCGACATGGCGGCGCTGCAGGCGGCGGCCGACGGACAGTAGCGAAAAGCGGGCCCGGCCCCGCACGTCCGGGCCCGCCGCACGCCCCGGCTCAGCCGCCGTCCTCGGCCCGCCCGTCGGGTGCGCCCGGGGAGGGCGCGCGGGCGGGGAAGAGGACCGGGCTGAGCAGATACCGCATGCGTTCGGGAGAGGGCTCCTGGCCCATCCGGGACACGATCGCCGCGCGCATCTCGCCGATCATCTCGGTGAGTTCCGGCCGGCTCAGCCAGAGCGCATGCTGCCGGAAGCCCACCAGGTCGGCGGCCGGGTCGGCGCCGTCCTGGTCGAGGTAGGCGTTGAACTCCGCCAGCAGGGTGGCCATGGCCACGGCGAACCCCCGGCGGTAGTCCTCCGACGACATCGACCCGGCCGCATCGGCGTCGATCACCGCCCGGTCGCGGTGCAGCCGGTAGCGGCGCTCGACGGAGCCGCGCACCCGCTGTTCGTCCTCCACCAGCAGCAGTCCGCCGTCGGCCAGGAGACCGACGTGCCGGTAGACGGTGGCCTTCGACACGTCGGGCAGCAGGGCGCAGAGCTCGGTGGTCGTACGCGTCCGTCCGTCGTACATGGCGTGCACGATGCGCAGCCGCACCGGGTGCAGGAGCAGATCAACGGTTTCCATGGACACATCTTCTCAGCTTCGATACTTTTCTCAACATTGAGAATCACCTTTCTCGAATCTGAGAATGACCGCTCCGAGAAGGAACGTGCCCGGCCGAGGCGGCCGAGCCCGTCCATGAGATGCGAGGGACCCACCATGCCGCACCCATCGCCCGCAGCCCGGCCCGAAGCCGCCCCCTCCCCGCCTCCGCTGGGGCGCCTGTACGACGTCCGGGGCCGGCGGCTGATGCTGCACCGCTCCGGCACCGGGGGCCCGTCAGTGGTGTTCCTGCCGGGCGCCGGACTGGTCGGCCTGGACTACCTGAACACCCACGACCGGACGGCCGGGCTGACCACCAGCGTGCTCTACGACCGCGCCGGCACCGGCTGGAGCGACGGGCTGGAGCTGCTGCCCCGGACCGCCGCCGAGGTCGCCGACGAACTCCGCGACCTGCTGCGCGCCGCCGATGTGCCCGCCCCCTATGTACTGGTGGGCCACTCCCTGGGCGGCGCCTACGCCAGGCGCTACGCGCAGCGCTTCCCCGACGAGGTGGCCGGCCTGCTCCTGCTGGACCCCTTCCACGAGGACCTCCACGATAGGGGCCCCCAGGAAGCGCGGGAGAAGCTGGCGCAGATGCACGACCAGGAGGTGCCGGAGGCGACGGAGGAGCAGCTCCAGCAGGCCCGGGAGCAGGCCGCACCACTCTTCGCGAAGTGGCCGGAAGCCGTCCGTGAGCCGCTCATCGAACACCACCTCGCGTCGTGGAAGACCGGCCTGTACGAGAACCGCAACGTCTACGACGAGGTCGCCGGTGAACTCCGGCACGCACCGGCCCTCCCCGACGTGCCACTGATCGTGATCACCGTGCTGGGCCACGACGCCACCCAGGCTCAGCTGTGGTCCGAGGAAACGCTGCGGGCGATCAACAGCGCCAAGGCCGCCCTGCACGCACAGCTCGCCGCCTCCGTCCCGCGCGGCGAGCACCGCACCCTGGACGACGCCGGCCACGGCTGGCTCCACGAGGAGCGCCCGGACGCCGTCCTCCAGGCGATCACCGACCTGCTGCGCACGGCGGGGTGACGCGGGCTCCGGGCGCCGCGACGGGGCGGCGGCCGCCGGGGCCCGTCGCGGCGGGCGGGCCGTCCGGCACCGGCTGCGTCAGGCTCGGTAGAGCGCCTCTTCGAGGCGGCTCTTCACGACCTCTTCGTACCTGCGGCCCGCGCGCTTGTCTCCGTGCCGGTTGGCGGCCAGGGCCTCTTGGGCGTTGTCCTCGGACTCCCTCAGGAGGTCCCGCACCCGCTCCCGGTGAGGGGCGTTCCGGCATGCCGGGAGGGCGGGGCGGATCGCCTTGACGGTGGCGTAGTTGTACCTCGCGGCCTCTTTTGCGTCCCCGTTCTTGCTGGACATGAGGGCGTAGTAATTCCGCGAATTGGCATGGCCGATCCTGCTCTTGCACTCCGATGCGGCAGCGGCGGGCTGGGCCGCGGCGAGAGGGAGGACGAAGGTGGCGGCGGTCAGTGCGAGCGTCGTGGCCACCCCTGCCGTCCTGACGTTCCCCGTTTTTCCGCGCACGTGATCCTCCCTGGATTCCGGGCCGCCTGCCGGGCCCGTGACGGTCGCCAGTGGTCGTCCGGCGGCCCTCAACGATGCCGAGCCCGGCGAACCGGCCGCATCCTCTTCAGGTCGGAGGACGCTCCCCCGCGAGGGGGAGCGTCGGCCCCGGACCCGGAGCGCGGGAGAGCGCCCGCCCGGACCGGGCGGGAGCGGGGCTCAGGGGTGCCAGATCTCCTTGATGCTCTTCACCTTGCCCTCGCCGTCCAGCGTGATGTCGTAGATGTTCCCGGAGCAGGTGTACGGCGCCTTGACGGCGCTCATGTCGGTCATGCAGTCGCTGACGTGGTTCCACAGCTCTCCGACGACCACCGACTTGAAGGAACCGGGTCCGGTGGACACTTCCGCCTTCACGTCTCCCGGGGAGAACAGGTAGTACTTCGCCGCGCCCTGGCCGTGGTAGATCCAGTCGTTGGGCGTGCAGGTCGGCTTGGCGTCCTTGGCGGTCATCGAGTCCTGCCGCGGCGGCGTGGCGATCTCGATCATCTTGTGCCCGGCCGGCAGCTTCGGCGGCCGGCCGCAGTCGCCGGCGCCGGGACCGCGGGAGGAGTCGTCACCCTGGCTCGGGTCCGCCGACGGCCGGGCGGACTGGGACGGCCGGGCGGACTGGGACGGCTGAGCCGATGCCGACGGGCGGGCGGAGGCTCCGGGGTCCGCGGCGTCCCCGCCGGGCGCGTCCTCCGGGCCGCAGGCGGTGACGCCGGCTCCGAGCAGGCCGACAAGACCAAGAGTGCACATGAGACGCCGAGTTGACTTCACGCCAATTCCCCCGATGGCTGAAAAATATCGCAATCACGTTTGATTGCTGATGTGTTGTACACGAGGAGGCGAGCCGTTGGCCAATTAGCGCGGGCCCGGCGCCTACGGCGTACGACAGCGTGCCCGGCGGGATCAAAAAAGCGGCCCCGCTGCCTGTCGACAGCGGGGCGAGAGACCTGCAAGGGGTCGTGGTCCGGAGGGGTCGGCCGGGGGGCCGGACGAGTCCGGGCGGGCTCGGCGAGGTGGGGGCGCCCGGTGGGCCCGTACGCGTCCGCGCCCAGGGCCTGCGGGACGGGCTTCCTAGCCCAGCGCCAGATAAGCCGCCCCCGCCACCACCAGAATCGCGACGATCACGCCCACGATGAGGCCCACGCGCGCCCCGCCCCCGCCCTGCTGCGGCGCCGCCGCGCGACGGCCCTCGGGGCCCTGAGGGGTGCCGCCCTCGTCCACGAAGGCGCGGAACATCTGGGTGCTGCCCGCCGGGTCGTAGTTGCCGCCGGCCTGGTTCTGGGGGTTGGTCGCCATGAGGAAGGACCCTAGCGAATCGCGCCCCTCAGGGGCACCCCCGTGGCGAGAACCCACATGACCTGCACCTTTACCCCACCGGACGGGGCCAGTGACGGCGCCGCGCGCCAGACTTTTCGTTCCCTTTACCCCGGACGCCCGAAACAAGTTTGCCTTCAGCAACCAACATAATCTATGGTTGCCTCAAGCAACAAAGACAGGAAGCGTGGAGGAGCCAGTGGCCGCTCGGAGTCAGTACGAAGAGCTGGCCAGGCAACTCAGTGCCATCGGTGCCGTCAAGCGCGAAATGGGGCGGATCCTGCCCCAGGACTGCCCGCCCGCATCGGCCGGCGTGCTCACCCTCCTCGACCGGCACGGCGAGATGCGGATGAGCCAGCTCGCCGAGCTGCTCGCGATCGACATGTCGGTGACCAGCCGGCACGTCGCCCACGTCTGCGAGCGCGGCTGGATCGAGCGCAAGCCCGATCCGGCGGACAAGCGGTCGCGGCTGCTGCGCCTGACCCCGAGCGGCCGAGAGGTCCTCGCGGAGCTCTCCGAGCGCTACACACAGACCCTCGCCCGGTATCTGGACGACTGGACCGACACCGACGTCGGGCACCTCGTCGAGCTGCTCGCCAGGCTCCGCACAAGCTTCGGCGACTGCCGCACCCGGGCCCATCACGAACCCTTCCACCCCCTCACCCGTACGCCCGCAGGCTGAACAGGAAAAAGGAACTACATGGCTACGACCACACCAGCAGGTGTGCGGGGCGGCCACGCCAAGCACGGAGGCGGACACGGCGCCTCCGACGGGGCCCCCATGACGCACCGTCAGATCATGGAGGCGCTGTCCGGGCTGCTGCTCGGCATGTTCGTCGCCATCCTGTCCTCGACGATCGTCTCGAACGCGCTGCCCGAGATCATCCATGACCTCGACGGCGGCCAGAGCGCCTACACCTGGGTCGTCACCGCCGCGCTGCTGGCGATGACCGCGACCACCCCGCTGTGGGGCAAGCTCTCCGACCTCTTCAGCAAGAAGCTGCTGGTGCAGTTCGCGCTGATCATCTACGTCGCGGGTTCGGTCGTCGCCGGCCTCTCGCAGAACACCGGCATGCTGATCGCCTGCCGTGTGGTGCAGGGCATAGGCGTGGGCGGTCTGTCCGCCCTGGCCCAGATCGTCATGGCCGCGATGATCTCGCCGCGCGAGCGCGGCCGGTACAGCGGCTACCTCGGCGCCGTCTTCGCGGTCGCCACCGTCGGCGGCCCGCTGCTCGGCGGCGTCATCACCGACACCAGCTGGCTCGGCTGGCGCTGGTGCTTCTACGTGGGTGTGCCGTTCGCGGTCATCGCCCTGATCGTGCTCCAGAAGACCCTGAAGCTGCCCGTCGTCAAGCGCGAGGGCGTCAAGGTCGACTGGGCGGGTGCCTTCTTCATCAGCGCGGCGGTCTCGCTGCTGCTGGTGTGGGTGACGCTGGCCGGCGACAAGTACGACTGGATGTCGTGGCAGACCGCCGCCATGGTCGGCGGCGCGGTGGTGCTCGGCGCGGTCTTCATCTTCGTCGAGTCCAAGGCCAAGGAGCCGATCGTCCCGCTGCGGCTGTTCCGCAACAAGACGATCACCCTCGCCTCGCTGGCCTCGCTGTTCGTCGGTATCGCGATGTTCACCGGCACCGTCTTCTTCAGCCAGTACTTCCAGCTGGCGCGCGGCAAGACGCCGACCATGTCGGGCATCATGACGATCCCGATGATCGGTGGCCTGTTCATCTCCTCGACCGTCTCCGGCCAGATCATCACCAAGACCGGCCGCTGGAAGGCCTGGCTGGTCTCCGGTGGTGTGCTGCTGACCGCCGGTCTGGGCCTGCTGGGCACCATCCGCTACGACACCGAGTACTGGCACATCGCGATCTTCATGGCGCTGATGGGTCTCGGCATCGGCATGATGATGCAGAACCTGGTCCTCGCCACGCAGAACCAGGTCGCCCCCGAGGACCTCGGCTCCGCCTCGTCCCTCGTGACGTTCTTCCGCTCCCTCGGTGGTGCGGTGGGCGTCTCGGCCCTCGGTGCGGTGCTCGCCAACCGCGTCACCCACTACGTCAAGGACGGGCTGGCCGAACTCGGCCCCAAGGCCGCCAAGGCCGCCGCACACGGCGCCGGCAACAGCGGCGGCGGCATCCCGGACCTGGACGCCCTCCCGGCGCCGCTGCGCACCGTCATGGAGAGCGCCTACGGTCACGGTGTCGCCGATGTGTTCCTCTACGCGGCGCCCTGCGCGCTGCTCGCCTTCCTCTTCACCCTGTTCATCAAGGAGGTCGCGTTGAAGACGCGTGGCGGACTGTCCCAGAGCGCGGAGAAGGCCGAGGCCGCCTCCGCACCGGCCACCACCCCTGCCGCCGCCGCGGCGCCGGCCGAGGAGCTCGAGCCCGCCCTGGTGGGCGCGCCCCTCACCTCGGACGACGACGCACACACCCCCTCCTGGGCACAGCCCGCCGTCGCGGCGGCCGCCCAGCCGCTGGCCGCGTATGCCTCCGCCGGCGGCGACGGCGCCCCGGCCGGCCCCGCCATCCACGGCTTCGTCCGTAACGCGGAGGGCAACCCCGTACCCCGCTCGGCCGTCACGCTGATCTCGCTCAGCGGCCGCCAGCTGGGCCGCGCGGTCGCCCAGGCCAACGGCTCGTACGTGCTCAACGCCCCCGGCGCCGGGTCGTACGTCCTGATCGCCGCGGCCGACGGCCACCAGCCGCAGGCCTCCACGGTCGTCGTCGGCGAGACGCCCTTCGGCTACGACATCCTGCTCAGCGGCACCAGCGGCCTCGGCGGCCTGGTCCGCAGCGCGGTCACCGGCCAGCCGGTCAACGGCGCGATGGTCGTCGTCACGGACGTCCGCGGCGAGGTGCTGGCCACCGGCAAGACCAACGCCGAGGGCTACTTCGCCTTCGACGAGCTGGCGCCCGGCACCTTCACCGTCGCCGTGAACGCCGCCGACTACCGCCCCGCCGCGCTGCCGGTCGAGGTCGGCGGCCAGGGCACGACCCGTATCGAGGTCGAGCTGCTCTCCGGCGCACGGGTCCAGGGCGTCGTCCGGGCGGGTGCCCAGCGCACCCCGCTGCCCGACGCCCGCGTCACACTGGTGGACGCGGCGGGCAACGTCGTGGCCACCTCGACCACCGGGGAGGACGGCGCCTACGCCTTCACCGACCTGGATGCCGGCGACTACACGGTCATCGCGAGCGGCTACCCGCCGGTCGCCACCGGCCTTGCGGTCGACGCCCGCGGGGTCGACGGTTACGACGTCGAGCTCGCCCACCCGGGGGAGTAGCCCCCTCAATGCCCCGGTCCGGGGCGCGCTTTGAGCGGAGACGCGCACCGGACCGGACCCCAGGGCTCCGGCGGCGGCGCTGCGCACAGGCAGGGGACGGCCTGCACGCCGCCGTCCGGAGCCCGATCATGTACCGAGCAACAAACGGGAGACGTAATGACTTCGAGCGGCGCGGGAGCTGCCGGACTGCGGGCCCAGGTCCGCACGCGGGACGGCTGGGCGGTCCAGCACGCCGTAATGACCGTCACCGACATGACGGGCGCGCAGGTGCTGCGCGCCTCCGCCGACGAGGAAGGCGCCGTCCGCAGTGAAGCGCCGCTGCCGGCCGGCCCGTACACGGTCATCGTGACCGCCGTCGGCTACGCCCCGGTCGCCTCCAGCGCGATCGTGACGGCGAGCGGCCGGATGGACGTGGGCACGGTCGTCCTGGCCCGCCAGGGCGGGGCCGAGCTGCCGCCGCCCGGCGCCTGGACCATCGACCCGATGCACTCCACCGTGGGCGCGGTCGCCCAGCACCTGGGCATCTCCAGCGTGCACGGCCGGTTCACGGAGTTCAGCGGCCGGATCGAGATCGCCGAGGTCCTGGAGAAGTCGGTGGTCGAGGCGTCCATCAAGGCCGCCTCCATCGACACCGGCAACGGCATGCGCGACGGCCATCTGCGCTCCGAGGACTTCCTGAACGTCGAGGAGTACCCCGAGCTCACCTACCGCAGCACCGGCCTGTCCGCGGCCGGCCCGGACCGCTGGACGGTCCACGGCGACCTCTCCCTGCACGGCGTCGTACGCCCCGTCGACCTCGACCTGAGCTACCTCGGCACCGGCCCCGACCCGTGGGGCGGCGTCCGCGCCGCCTTCCGCGCCACGGCCGAGCTGCGCCGCGAGGACTTCAAGATGAACTACAACCAGGTCGTTGCGGCCGGCATCGCGGCCATCGGGACGACGCTGAAGGTCGAACTGGACATCCAGGCGGTGCAGGGCGAGAGCCTGCCGATGGGCTGACCGGCGACGCGCCGCGGCGGCGGCCCCGCGGCTCGGGCGGGCCGCCGCCACGCCCCTGGCGGCGGCCCGCCCGTCTCCGCACCGTCGGCCCGTCTCTCCCGCAGCTCCTGCTCGTCTCTCCTACTCGTCCTCCAGCATGGCGAAAACCTTCTCCCACAAGGCGGATTCGACCGCTGGATCGAGTATCTCGACCGCCTGCCGGAACAGCCCGAGGGCCTCCGGCCGCCACGGTCCCGCGAGCGGCTGCGCGAACTTCGTGGCCAGTCCCAGCGCCCCGGCCAGGACCGGCAGGGAGGAGTGCACCTCTCCGGCGTAACCACTGGCGTGGTCCCAGCCGTTCGGGTCGTAGAGGTCGATCCTTCCGGCCACGCCGTCCAGCATCAGCGCGTACCCCTCGTACTCACCGAACCGGAAGGCGTACTTCCGCGGCGGTGAGTCGTCGTCGGGCGTCCGCCGCCCGAACAGCTCGTCCGGATCCTCCGCCCGCGGCCCGTCCTCGTCCCTGAGCTCACACGAGTCGAACTCGAAGGCGTCCAGGAACCATTCGATCCGGACCGCCGGGAAGCCGACCGTGGTCAGGAACTTCCTGGTCTCCTCGTGCTCCAGCCGCTCCGGCAGCTCCGACTCCTCGGGCCGCCAGAGCGAACCCGCGCCGAAACAGGACTCCAGCCACTGCGCCGTCGGATTCCCGGCCTCGGCGATCCACGCGTCCACATCCACTTTTCCCCCTGATAAACGCTGATCCCCACTGCACAACGCCACCCCTGCCCTCGCGGCTTCTCCGAACCTACAACGGGCCACTGACAGTCGGCCGCGGCCGGGTTCTTCGGATTCTCCTTGGCGTCATTTCCCCTGCTCACAGCCGTGTTAGCCGGACGTTAGCGGAGCGGCAGCCGCGCGACAGGGGCCCCGGGCAGAGTGGGTGACGTACCGAGGAGATCACGACACCGACTGCCCCCGGGGGACCCGAAATGAGCTCCAGCACCACTGCCCGCACCGCTCGCCGCCGCACCCTGCGCGTTGCCGTCGCGGCCCTGACCGCAGCCGCCGGCCTCACCCTGACCGCCTGCTCCGGCTCGGACGCCGCCGACGCGAAGCCCGCGGGCCAGAGCCAGGGCCAGGCTGGGGCGAGCAAGCCCATCGCCGAGTCCGGCGGCACGGACTCCTCCGCCGGATCCCAGGGCTCCGACGCCAAGGCGGACCCCGGTGCCAAGCCCGACACCAACGCGGGCGCCGCGGGCAAGCAGGCCGGCAAGCAGTCGGGCGGCGGGCAGGCCGCCAACAACGGTGGCACGGCGGGCTCGGGGACCCAGCGCTGCCACACCTCCGGCCTGAAGGCGGTGTTCGCCACGGGCGAGGATGCGGCCCCGGACCCGGACGCGGCCGGCGCGACGACCACCAGCGTCGTGCTGACCAACAAGGGCAGCAGCGCCTGCGTGATCGGCGGCTTCGCGGGCGTGGACCTCAAGTCCGAGAACGGCGGCGAGCGCTGGTCGCTGGCCCGCTCGTCGGCCAAGCACGGCTCGATCACCCTGCAGCCCGGCGACAGCACCGACTTCACGATCAACGTCGCCATGACCAAGGAGGACAAGGGCTTCTACCAGCCCGCCTTCGCGGACATCACCCCGCCCAACGAGACCAAGTCGATCACCATCAAGTGGCCCTGGGGCACGCTCGTCGACCAGCGCGCCGCCACCCACCCGGCCACCTTCGTCAACCCCATCGGCTGACCACCCGGGCACCTCCCTGGGCACGAGCCGAGCACAACTCTGAGCCGGACCAGCTCAGAACGCGAAGGACGAACGAGGAGACAACCATGAAGTCGTTGAAGTCGTTGAAGTCGTTACGCACTCGCATCGGCGTCGGTCTCGCCGTCGGTGCCGCAGCGGTCGCCATTCCGCTGACCGCCACCACCGCCTCCGCCGCGCCGCCGCCCGGCGATGGCTGGGTCCCCGTCGGTGCCGAGAGGTACCCCTCGAAGGCGGCGTGCGAAGCGACCGAACTCCCCTACGCCCAGGCGAACGGATACCACGAGGTGTGGTGCGACGACAGCGAAGCCATCATGCCCATCTACAACCGCTGACCACTCTCCGCCCGGCGAGGCCCCGTCCCGCCGGCGCTGCGCCAAGAAAGTCCGCTGTGCAAGGGCCGTGCAGGGGCCGTGAGGCTGCCCGCCATGCACGGCCGCCCCTAGCACACGCCCCGCTCCCCCGCCCCCGATTTCGGTCCAGAACGAATAGATGGTGCGACCCCGGCGACTCGGGCAAACTGCCTCTCGCGACGACGGGTACGGCCCCTCGCACCGCATCCGCGACAGGAGGCCCGTGCGCCACGTCGTGCACCACGACCACGAAAACAGGGGGAACACCATGCGAAAGATCGCCAAGGCCGCCGCGGCCCTCGCCTTCGCGGCCGGCGCGCTGACCGCCACCGCCACCAGCGCCAACGCCGCCCAGGCGGCCGGCACCGTCCACGGCTGCCCGTCCGGAGCCTTCTGCATCTACCCGCAGAACGCCGGCTGGAACAACGACCGCCCGTCGAACACCTACTACTCCTACGGCGCCCACAACCTGTCCAACCAGGTCGGGAACCACATGATCTTCAACAACCAGACCGGCGGCGCCTGGGTACGCACCTGCACCGGCTACAACGGCTCCGGCGACTGCCAGGGCTGGATGGCCGCCGGCCAGTACTTCGTCAAGGACCTGACGCCGATCAACTCGGTGCTGCTGATCCGCCAGTGATCTCCCGCAGGCGCCCCGGCGGGCGCCCCAGGTGAAACGGGCCGGAACTCCTCCTGGAGTTCCGGCCCGCGCCGTCGTCATGGCGCCCACGCCCAAGAGCCCGCCGCGCGCCGCCATCCCTCATGACCGGCGCCACGCGCCCGGCATTCGACCCCTTCGAAGAGCCAGCACGCCGCGGACCGCCCCCGCGCGCCGGTCCCTGAACGGCCGGACAAGTCCCAAGTACCGCACGTACCTCGCACGAGGGCCATAACAGACAGTTCTGGATTCCAGAAGATGCCCCGCAACCCTTGCCTTCATGCGCATCAGAATCGTCCACGGACTCGCCCTGCTCTCCACCGGCCTCCTCGCCGGCGCGTTCGGCTACGGCGCGGCCAATCTCGTCCCCACCTTCAATGCCGTACCGCTCGGAATGCGGCTGTCGTTCCATGCCGAGCTGATGAAGATGAACGGCATCACCATGCAGGCGGCAATGGGCACGGCGTTCCTCAGCTCCCTGGCCCTCGCCGTCCTGACGGGCGGCCGCGCCCGTCTGATCGCGGGTGCGGCAAGTCTGCTGACCCTCGCTTCCTTCCTGATAACCCGGTTCGGCAATGTGCCGATCAACGGACAGATCAAGCGATGGGCGGTTACCTCGGCCCCGGCCGGGCACGCAGAGATCCTGGGGCGCTGGGAGTTGTTCAACAACATGCGCACGCTCACCGCCCTCGCCGCGTTTGGCCTGCTGATCGTCCTCGCCGTCCGCGGGCTCCGTCCGGTCATCCGCCCCGAACACGACCGGGCGGACCAGTCCTAGTTCATGGTCATCTCGGGAGTTTCGGTTGGGCAGTTGGGCGGCTGACTAGTGTGGAACGAAGGAGTTGCAGCTGGGGGAAGGGCAGGCTCGCGGATCCGCAGAGAGCCGCGTCGGCGGACGCGGCAGGAGCGACTCGGGCGCCTTGTCGGCGGACGCGGCGCGGCAGCGCACCGCATTCCTCCGTGACCGGATTTGGGGGGATGGATGAGCGGCAGCTATGACGCCTGGGCCGAGGGCCAGGGCCGCGTCTATCAGGCTTCTGGTGATCAGCACATCACCGAACACCATCATCACGGCCCGGATTGGTCGGGGCCGGACTCCGTGCGTCATCCCGCGGTCGGTCGTGCGCCTGTGGTGCTGCGGGACCGCGCCGGGGAGATGGACCGCCTGCGTGCCGCCGTCGAACCGGGCGTCGCCAACCGCGTCTACGTCCTCCATGGCCTGGGCGGCTGCGGCAAGACCGCCGTCGCCTACACCCTCTTCCAGCACGCCACCGGCCAGGCCGGCCGCATCGGCCTGTGGGTCAACGCCTCCGACCCCGCCTCCTTACGCGCCGGCATGCTCGCCGTCGCAGCGGACCGAGGCGCCTCCGACGGCGAACTGATGGGCGCCCGCAGCGGACTGCGCCCCGCCGCCGACCTCGTCTGGCACTACCTCGACCGCTCCGACCAGCCCTGGCTGCTGGTCCTCGACAACGCCGACACCCCCGCCATCCTCCGCGACGGCGGCTGGCTGCGCACCAGCCCCACCGGCACCGTCGTCGTCACCACCCGGCAAGCGGCGGCCCACTGGTGGCCCGGCGCCGAACTCCTCCAATTCGGCGTGCTGCCAAGGGAAGAGGCCGCGCTCGTCCTGCGGGACTTGGCACCGCACGCGGGGTCGGTCGAAGACGCCGCGCAGGTCGCCGACCGGCTCGGACGGCTGCCCTTGGCGCTCACCCTCGCCGGCGGCTTCCTCGCCCACCAGGTCATCGACCCCTGGACCCTCGCCGACTACGGCCGCTGTCTCGACAGCGGCACCGGCCTCGACCCCATCGAACTCATCGACCAGGGCGCCCCCGCCGTCGGCAACGACTCCCGCCACCTGCTCACCCGCACCTGGCAACTCTCCCTCGACGCCCTCACCTCCCAACAACTCCCCGAAGCAGGCCACCTCCTGCGCCTCCTCGCCTGCTGGGCCAACGACCCCCTGCCCCTGTCGATCCTCTCCGGCGCCGAACTCGGCCCCCAACTCGCTGCCGCTCGCGTCGAAACAGCCCTCCGCGGACTCCTCGACCACTCCCTCACCGAACTCGTCTCCCGCGGAATCCGCTGCCTGCGCACCCACGGCGTCCTCCTCGACAGCGTCGCCCGCACCACCCCCACCGACCAACGAGAACACCTCACCGCCACAGCAGCTGGCTTGCTGCTCGCCGCACTACCCGAAGTCCCCGACCGCGGAGCGCAGGAACCTCGCGTTCGCCTGCTAGCACCTCATGCGATCGCTTTACTGAAGAGAACAATCCACTGGTCGACCAGTCAATCAGTGATAGAGACCGCAGCGGAGAGTGCGCTGCGTTTGATCACCGCTATCCACAGGTCTGGCGACTACGCGTCGGCTCTCACATTAGGCGGCGAAGCTGTGGCGCTAGCAGCAGCGGGACTGGGAAATGACCACGTCGCGGTTCTGAGGCTGCGCCTGCGTGTCGCGCGAACCCAATTTCGGCTCGGGCATTTCAATGAGTCCGAGACCCTTTGTCGGCAATTGCTTGAAGACTGCGAACGAACGCTGGGCCCTGATGCTCCGGAAACCTTAGAAGCGTGCTTGCGGCTATCGGGTCCGCTCGTCAACCTCGGCCAGGGGCCGGAAAGTGCCTCGCTGATTCGGCGGGCAGCGTTGGGGCGCACTCAGGCCTTCGGCCACTTGCACCCACTTACGCTCTCGGCTCGCTGCTACCTGCTAGGGGAAGCTGTGCAGCCAGACGATTTGGCAGCGGGTGCCACCTTGCTTGCCGACTGCCGACGCGAGATCGGCGAAGATCACTCAATCACGCTGGGAGTGAAGCTGACCTATGCGCTCGCCCTGCGCCGCGCCGGCCGACCTACCGAGGCTCTGCCGCACATCCGCGTAGCGTTTGAGAGTTTAACGAGAAGCTATGGCCCGGATTACCCTCTAACGTTGAACGCCCGAGAGAATCTGAGCGCGGTTCTGTTTGCTCTCGGTCGATATGCAGAGGCCACCGATCATGCAGAGGTGCTTGTAGTGGGTCGGACCAGAGTACTGGGGCCCACTCATCCCTGGACGCTTATCGCCAAGGAACTCGTAGGACAATGCCTACGCGCACAAAGCGGGACTTAACGCGATGGCGTTGAACACCACACCTGTTGGCGACTCCTCCACCACCCTCTGCTAGCGCATGTTCTTCTTGAACCCATCGAGAAACATCGCCAAGAGGAGTGAGCCAACGAGACCGGCCAGCGCGACGAGACTGGCCACCACCATCCCGAAGACCGCCCAGACCCCGGAGCCGTGCAGCAGGAGCAGGGCGAAGACGGTGATCCCAACGACGGTGAAGGTAAATAGAAATCCGAAGATCCCCGGAGCCCCTTGCAGGCCAGCGCGCCACGTCATATGTCCCCCAAACCTAATCGGCGTCCGACCTTGTCACTCATGGTCCCTACGCCCGGCGGTGAAGTCGCCCCGTCGCACCCCGGCGACGAAGTCCGCCAAGGCGGCCGACGAGATGCGTAGCCCCGGCCTGGGGTTCTTGGAGTCCCGCACGGGGACGACACCGGAGGGGGCCGCTGCGGGGACCCATTCGAGGCAGTCGCTGCCGTTATCGGCACCGCTGTAGCCGGACCTCACCCACGGGTGATGCCGGGGCGTGGTCACAGTGCCTCCATTAGCTCGCGAGTCAGATGGTCGGACGCGGCCGTCGATGATGCGCGCGGGCCGGGCCCCTGGTGGGGACCCGGCCCGAGTGCGCCTCAGACGGCGGGGGAGCCACCGTCCCGCCGAACCCTGCGAACGAAGGACGCCCAGGCACCGGACGAGAAGTGCAGCTCCGGGCCCGGGTTCTTGGAATCCCGTACGGGGACGACGCCGGAGGTCGCGGCGCCGGGGGCCCACTCAAGGCAGTCGCTGCCGTTCTCGGCACCGCTGTAGCTGGACTTCACCCACTTGCGAGCAACAGAGTCCGTAGTCACGTCAGAGCCTCCATCTGTCCCGTGATCAGGCGTGCGCTCTCCCTGGTGGAAAGAGCCTCCCCTGTCAGGCCATCGTAGGCACGCATCGCTTCCCGCACGTGCTCTGGGTCGTCGATAAACGCCACCGTGCGATATGCCTCAACGCAGATGATTGTCACGTGATTTGGCCCGGTGAGGAACCTGGCTCCGCCGTCGATGAACAGATGCGCCTCCGCGTCCAACGGCAGGACCTGAATCCGGATGGCGGCTTTGGCCCCGTGCGTCAGCAGCGCGGCGAGTTGCCCGCGCATGATGTCGCGAGTGCCGACCTGTCGGCGGATCACAGACTCGCAGAGCACGACGTGCACGTCGGGGGAGGGATCCCCTTTCAGAATTTCCTGCCTGGCCATCCTGGCAGCGACCGAAGCCCTGATCTCATCCTCACTCGCTCGCGGTGCCCCGCCACGGAGCAGCGTTCGGGCGTAGTCCGCCGTCTGGAGAAGGCCGGGCACGACCGTCGGAGACCACTGCCGTACGACTATCGCCTCCCGCTCTAGTGCCACCCGTCGTCGGTACTGCGCCGGAAAAGACTGCGCCACGATCTCCTCATACAGCCGCTTGAACAGCCCGTCCGTCGCAAACACCTGGTCCAGCAGCGGCGGCAGATCCGGCGGGATCGGGCCCGCGCATGTCTCCACACGGCTGACCGTCGACCTCGATGTCCGGAGCATTCGGGCCAACTGGCCCTGATTCAGCTGCCGTTCCGGGTACAGCTCCCTACCGTTCCGACACTCCTCGGCAAAACGTCGTCGCGGGTCCGACGCCTCGCCCTCGATTGCATCCCCATCCATAACTCCCCCTGACCACGGTTCTGGTCACGTACAGCGCGTCGGTGTTTCCCCAGGTCAGCCAGAGGCGCATATGCCCCGCTACTCAATCCACTGATCGGTCACCGAATAGCCCCAATGCTACCCATTCCTGACTCATCCTTGTAAGCAAATGGCCACACTGAGTGAGGAGTTGGCATGACCGCCCCAGCACACAACAACGAACCCCCCTGCCCCGCATGCAACGAACTCAGGATCAAGCTGGCGCACGCCCTGTTCGCCCGCGACCTCTCCGAAGCCGTCGACTACCGCGTCCTGCTGCGCCGCCATCCGCGTCATGACGGCATCCCCGTCCAGAAGACCGTCGGCTCGGACACCCCGTGACGGCGGGTGACAGGAGCTGACGCCGACGACATGCGCGCCCTTCCCGTACGCCTCGCCCTGCGTCGCTGGGTCGGGCGCCTGTTCCCCGCGACCGGGCGGCACCGTGCGGCAGCCCCGTCCCCGGTGCCCCCTCCCAAACTGCCGCCCCGTCGGAGCCTTCTGCCAACCCACAAGAGCCCCTACGCCCAAGAGGCCGCGGCCGACGCGCCGTTCACGGACGCGGATGCGCTCGGGTCCGTGCGGCCCTACGTGCGCGTGGAACGGCACTGGGCCCTCGACATGGTGGGGGGCTGACGTGACGGACGAGGCACCCCCGCGAGCGCCGTGGCAGCCCCGGCTGTGCGGGGCGACCCGGCCCGAGGGGAGCGGCAATCCGCGGCCCTGCGCGCGGGCAGAGCACGCCGACGGCGAGCATGTGGACCGGCAGGGCGTGGCGTGGCCCGGATGGGACGCCACGGAGCTGCGATGAGGTAGATGAGGTAGATGAGGTACTTGCCAAGGGGTCGGCTCGGGTGCCACCGGCCGTGGCCGACGAGACGGCTGTTGCGACCGGTTATTCGCCGTCCGAACCTGGCGCAGCCGTGTCGTCCGGGGTCGTTTCGGCCCTGGTGTAGAGGACCTCGCGGCCCTGTTCCGCGGCGCGGATGAGCCCCTCGCTGACGAAGTCGAGGAAGCGGGCGGCGTTTTCGAGGCGGTTGGCGGCCGGGGTGCCTTGGCCGAGGACGCCGACGCCCTGGCGTGCGGTTTCGATGAACTGGTCGTTGGCACGGGCACTGCGGATCATCGCCTGGTACCAGAGGTCGTCGTCGACGACGTAGCGCTCGCGGCGGCGTTCGTCGCGTTCCCGGCGGACGAGGTCCTGGCTCTCCAGGAACGTGATCGCTTTGGAGATGGACGCCGGGCTGACCTGGAGGCGCTGGGCGAGTTCGGAGGCGGTGAGGCTGCCGGCGTCGGTGGTGTAGAGGCAGCCCAGCACCCGGGCCATCATCTTGGGCAGGCCCGAGATCATGTAGACGGTGGTGAGGGCCTCCTGGTAGTCGCGCACGGCCTCGGCGTCGCGTCCGTAGGGCTGCGGGGACGCCTGCGGCCCCCGGGGCGCGGCCTGCCTGCGCTGGTGGGTGCGCTGCTGGGTGGCGCGGTGGGCCAGGTCGGCGCGGTAGCCGGCGGGGCCGCCGTTGCGTGTCACCTCACGCGTGATCGTGGAGGTCGGACGTTCCAGACGGCGGGCGATCTCGGCGTAGGCCAGGCCGTCGGCCAGCCCCATTGCGATCTGCTGACGCTCGGCCTGGGTGAGCCTGCCTCCCGGCATCACGACCCCTTTCGTGCCCCATGGGTGCTCCATGGGGCCGCTCGGTGTTCCTCGACGCTTCCATCATAGCTTTCACCTTCAATTCATTGCAACGATCAACGCTTCGTCGTTGCGTTAAGCGAGAGGGTGTTGCAATGATTATTGCGCTCTCACCTGCAGGTATAGCGTTTTCATGCAAAGAAGTTGTTGCCTGACATTGGAAAGCAACGTAGCTTTTCCATCGTTCGGAAACATCGAGCGGACAACGCAAAGGGAGAGCACGATGCAGAAGTTCGACACCACCGCCCCGATCGCCGCCGTCCTGGCCATCCCCGCGGGACGCGTCCAGTTCATCGCCGCGGACCGGGCCGACACCGTGGTCGAGGTCCTGCCCGCCAACGCCTCGAAGGGCCGCGACGTGAAGGCCGCGGAGCAGACCACGGTCGCGTACGCCGACGGAGTCCTGCGGATCGAATCCTCGATGAAGGACCAGTACTTCGGCCCCACCGGATCCGTCGAGGTGACGGTCAAGCTGCCCGCCGGTTCCCGCGTCGAGGCCAAGTCGGCCGGCGCCGAACTGCGGACCGTCGGCCGCCTCGGCGACGTCGCCTTCGAAGGCGCGTACCGCCGGATCAAGCTGGACGAGACCGCGAGCCTCCGTCTCACCGCGGTCGACGGCGACATCGAGATCGGCCGCCTCGGCGGCCCCGCGGAGATCAGCACCGCACGCGGCGACATCCTCATCACCGAGGCCACGGGCGGCAAGGTCCAGCTCAGCACCCAGTCCGGCGACATCACCATCGGCGCCGCCGCCGGCGTCTCCGCCGCCCTGGACGCCGGCACCGGCCACGGCCGCATCAGCAACGCCCTCAAGAACGACGGCACCGCCGATCTCGACATCCACGCCACCACCCCCTACGGCGACATCACCGCCCGCAGCCTCTGACCCGCCCCCTCCGAGGCAGCACCCGCAACACCACCCGGTCATCGGGGCGGACGCGAACTCGCGAACGCCCTGGCCGACATGGACGCCGCAGCCGGGCAGGCGTCCCGCACGGCGAACGCAGCACCGTCGCCGTCCAGGGACGCGCCCGGCGGCAGCGCACCCCACCCGCGCCAACCGCCCCTCCACACGGCCCACAAGGAGCACACAGCCATGTCTTCCCACCTCACCGGCCACCACAACGGCTTCTCCGAAAAGGGGCTGCGCAACGTCCGCGACGTGCTGGCACGGCACGTGGAGTCGGGGAAGATTCCCGGACTCGTCGCCCTGATCGGCCGGGGCGACCAGACGCACGTCGAAGCGGTCGGGACGATGCGCCATGACGGTGGCGCGCCGATGCGCCGGGACACGATCTTCCGGATGGCGTCCACGTCCAAGCCGGTCACGGTCGCGGCGGCGATGGTCCTGCTGGACGAGTGCCGGCTGCGGCTCGATGACCCGGTACAGGAGTGGCTGCCCGAACTCGCCGACCGGCGGGTACTGAAGCGGATCGACGGCCCGCTGGACGACACCGTGCCGGCGCGGCGGCCGATCACCGTACGGGACGTGCTGACCTCCACGTTCGGGCTCGGCATGGACATGACGGTGCTTGGCACTCCGATCATGGGCGCGGTCTTCGAGCAGGGGCTCACGCCCAATCTGCCGGAGCCGATGCCTGAGCCGGACGAGTGGATGCGCCGCCTGGGCACGCTTCCCCTGATGCACCAGCCCGGGGAGCGCTGGCAGTACCAGATCAGCAGCGATCTGGTCGGAGTGCTTGTCGCCAGGGTCACGGGCCAGTCGTTCGGGACGTTCCTGCGTGAACGCATCTTCGACCCGCTGGGCATGAAGGACACCGGCTTCCACGTGCCCGCCGACAAGATCGACCGGCTGCCGGCGCTCTACGCCCCCGACCCGCAGACCGGTGAGTTCACCGTGTGGGACGAGGCCGAGGGAGGACGGTGGAGCAGTCCTCCGGCGTTCGAGGGCGGCGGTGGCGGCCTCGTCTCCACCGCCGACGACTACCACGCCTACTTCCGGATGCTGCTGAACGGCGGGATGCACGGGAGCGAACGGATCCTGTCCCGCCCCGCCGTCGAGCTGATGACCACCGACCGCCTCACGCCCGAGCAGAACGCCGCCCGGACCGCCCTGGCCCGCGACAACGTCCATGTGTCGTTCGGCCAAGGGCAGCACGGCGGCTGGGGCTTCGGGATGGCGGTGCGCACCTACCGCGGCGACTACGCGCCCATCGGCCAGTTCGGCTGGGACGGCGGAAGCGGCACCTCCACCTACGCCGACCCGGCCAACCGGCTCACCGGCATCCTGCTCACCCAGGTCGGGGCGTCCGTCCCGAATTCGATACGGCTCATGCACGACTTCTGGACCACGCTCTACCAGGCCATCGGCGACTGACACCGAGCCCCCGGCCCCGAGCCTGTGCTCGGCTGCCGGGAACGGCCGGGGCGCGGTGCCGTTCTGGTGCGGCACCCGGGCCGTCGCCCGGCGGGAGGGCTCAGGTCAGGACGAGAAGTGTGGCGAGGGCCGGGCCGAGTGCTCCGCCGAGTTGGTAGCAGAGGACGAAAAGGCCGATCGCGGCCGGCCGTTGGGCGGCCGGGGCGTCCTGGGCCGCATGCACGGACAGGACGGCGTTGCTGCCGCTGGCGACGAGCACGGCCGCTGCCGCGGCGATGAGCAGCACGGGCCCCCAGGAGGTGAAGGCGGCGGTGAGGGGCGCGGCCGCGCCGAGGGCGATGAGGACGGTGAGGACCCTTCGGTGGCCCAGCCGCGCTGCCGTGGCGGCGAGGAGCCAGGAGAGCGCGGAGCCGGTGAGGAGTGCGACCAGCTGCCCCGTGCCGATGGCCTCGGTGCTCCATCCCGTCCGCCGCCGCGCGAGTTCGGGGAGGGCGAACAGCAGGATGAAGTAGGAGGTGGAGAACGTGAAGGCGAGCAGGGCGGAGCTGACGAACGCACGTGAGCGCAGCACGGCGGCGGGAACGAAACCGTCCGGACGGCGCCGCACGTGGAGGGCGAGCGGGAGGGCCGCGGCCGCGGCGGCCAGCGCGCCCATGAAGGGAGCCATGGGGATCAGCACCACGGCGGATGCCAGTGCCGCGACGAGCCCGGCCCCGACGGTGTCGAACGGCGCGGCCGTGGTGCGTTCCGGAGCGGTCCGCGTGGTGTGACGCCAGACGGCGGGCACCGCGAGGAGCGCAAGGGCGGAAAGGGCGAGCGAGGCACGCCAGGTGAACATGCCCGCGAGCGCGGAGCCGAGGAGCGGCCCGACGGCGCCCAGCGCCCCGAACCCGGCGGTGATCGCCCCCATCCGGCGGGTCGTGCCGGCGAGGTTCATCGCCACGGCGACCAGCCCCGCGCCCCCCGCCGCCTGTGCGGCTCTGCCCACGAGCGTCAAGGGAAGCCACGGCGCGACCGCGACGAGCGCGGTACCGGCCAGCGCGGTGACCGCGCTCGTGAGGAGGGTCGCCCGCAGGCCACGGTGCCGGACGAGGGCCCCGAACAGGGGCGTTCCGACCGTCATGGCCCAGGCGAAGGCGGTGACCATCCAGGTCGCCTGGGCGGTGGAGACGCCCAGCGAGCGGGCCATGTCGGGAAGGATGAGGACGGGTGCGTTGGCTCCGGTGGCGATGGGCGCGGCGAGGAGTGCCAGCCACAGCGCGGACGGCCGGCGAGGCGCCGTGGGAGTGGTGAGCTGAGGTGCGGAGACTGCGGTGGACACGATGACCCCCGGTTTGGTCGTGCAGGCAGCGGTGGACGGTGAGGGAGGCGGAGCGGGTCGGCCCGGACGGTGACGTCCTGGGCTCAGACGGTGGTGACGGCCTCGTCGTAGGCCAGGCGCGGGGAGCGGGGGTACCAGGCGTTCTCGCCGGGCCTGCCGATGTTGACGACCATGAGCGGGGTGTGGTCGTCGTCGAGGAACTCCTTCTGGACGCCCGCGAAGTCGAGGCCGGTCATCGGGCCGGCGGCCAGACCGGCGGCGCGGACGCCCACGATGAAGTAGGCGGCCTGGAGGGCGGCGTTCAGCAGGGCGGACTGCTCGCGGACCGGGCGCTCCGCGAAGAACACGTCCTTGGCCTGCGGGAAGTGCGGCAGCAGGGACGGGAGTTCCTCGTGGAACTCGTTGTCCGCTGCCAGGATCGCGACCAGTGGGGCCCCGGCGGTCTTGGCCTGGTTGCCCTCGGCCATGTGCGCGATCAGACGCTCGCGGGCCTCGGGGGAACGGACCAGGACGACGCGCAGCGGCGACTGGTTGTAGGCGGTCGGGCCGTACTTGACCAGGTCGTAGATCGCCTGGACATGCTCGTCGGTCACCGGCTCGTCGGTGAACGTGTTGGCGGTGCGGGCCTCACGGAAGAGGAGGTCCTGGGCGGCGGCGTCAAGGGCGAGGAAGGGCGTGGACATGGGGACTCCGTCCGTTCAAGGTTGAGAGTTTCAACGTTGAGATAAAAGCATCGCGACTAGTTCAACGTCAAGTGATTCAACGTTGAGATACCCTGGGGGCCCGACGCGCGGAGGAGACGGTCATGAACGAAGCGAATGACGGGGCGGGTGCCGATGCCGTGGACGGCATCATCGAGCAGTGGACGCAGGAGCGCCCCGACCTGGCCGACGCGCTATGGCCCGTGCAGGTGCTCGGCCGGCTCCAGCGCCTCGGCGTCGTGCTGGAGAAGCAGTTCCGCGCCCACGCCGCCCAACGGGATCTGGAACTCGGCGAGTTCGACGTCCTGAGCACCCTGCAACGCTCCGGGCCCCCGTACGAACTGACCGCCGGAGCCTTCCGCAAGGCGGCCATGGTCACGTCCGGGGCGATCACGAACCGCATCGACCGGATGGAGGCCAAGGGCCTGGTCGAGCGGGTCCGGGACACCGGGGACCGGCGCTCGGTGAAGATCCGCCTCACCGAGCGTGGCCACGAGATCACCCGCGCCTACATGGCCGGCCACCTCGCCGACTCGGCTCACCTGCTCGAAGCCTTCGACCGCGAGGAATGCGAGGACCTGGCGCGCACCCTGCGCCGCCTGCTGATCTCCCTCGGCGACACCACCATCAAGTAGCACCACCCTCACCGAGGCGGCGCAGGAAACGACGCCTTGACGCCCCCGGCGACTCCCCCACCGATCAGGCCCTGGCGCCGGGAAGGGAGATGGCGCGGAACATGGCGTCGCCGAGCTGATCCCGGATCAGCGTGTCGATCCTGTTGGCCCGCGGAACATGGCCGCAGGGCCGCCAGGGATAAATGCGGTCATTGATCCAGGGAGTCCGCCAGTCGTCCGCACGGCTGGTTCGGCCGGGGACCGGAAACACCTAGGTGCTCTCTGCGCTCACCGATACGTGCTCGTTGGGCTCACCGACCGGCCCGGTCCCGCATCGCCTCGATGCCTGCGAACTGCAGTTCCAGGGCGAACGTGAAGTCCTGGTCGAGCATCTCCAGCGCGCTCCGGCCCTCCCGGACGTAGGCGGTCCGGCTGGACAGTTCCATCGTCTCGGTGAACTCCGGGCGGTCGGCGAGCGTGGTCAGGACCTGTTCGAAGTACTCGTCGATGCTCATGCCCGCGGCCCGGCAGCGGGCCTCGTGCGTGGCGCGGATCGTGGCGAAGCCGTAGACGAAGTGGAAGAGGGAGGCCAGCGCGCCCGAGGCGCGGTCCGGGTCCAGGCCGGTGCGCCGCATCACCCTCATGGTGGCGTTGGCGAAGGCCATCGACTGCGGGCCGATGTTCATGAACTCGGCGAGCAGCCGGGCCGCCCAGGTGTGGCGCAGCAGCAGGTCGCGGTAGCCGGTGGCGAGGACGCGCAGCTGGTCGCGCCAGTCGGCGTCGGCGTCCGACTCGTCGGGCAGGGCCATCTCGCCGGTGACCGCGTCCACGGCCAGTTCCAGCAGTTCGTCCTTGGTGTCGACGTACCAGTAGACGGACATCGCGGTGACGCCCAGCTCGGCGGCGAGGCGGCGCATCGAGAACTTCGCCAGGCCCTCGGCGTCCAGCAGCCGGACCGTCGCCGCGATGATCTTGTCGAGGTCGAGTCCGGCCGGCTGGTCCGCCTTGCGTTTCAGCGGGGGGCGTTCGGTCAGCCAGACGCTGTTCGGCCGCGCCGGTTGTGTCGGTCGCTTCCTGGCGCGGCCGTCCGTCGCTGCCATGGCGCCCCTCCCTGCTCGTCGTGCGCGGTCCCGTACACCGCCGATGCTATTCCGCCGGTGCGGCGGACGGTCCCGGCACCGATGCCCCGTCGGCCTCCTGACCGGCGTCCTGACCGGTGCGTTCCGCGCGGCGCAGGAGCAGCGCGGCGAGCAGTCCGCCGACGAACACCGCGGCGGCGCCGACCAGCTGGCTGGTGTGGATGCCGGTGGCGAAGGCGTCCTGGACGGCGGCCCGTTCGGTGTCCGTATGAGTCCGGGCGAGCGCGGCGGGGAGCGAGCCGGCGCCCGCGGCGACCACCGGGAGCAGCGCCACGAAGCGGGAGCTGAGGACCGCGCCGAGGGCGGCGACGCCGAGGCCCTGGCCGAATTCCATCAGCGTGCCGTTGACGCCCGCGCCGACGCCGGCCTTGGCGGGCGGGATGGCGGACATGACGGCGTTGGCCATGGCGGGCATGGCGAGCGCGGCGCCGACGCCCATCACGATCAGGCCGGTCAGCATGCCGCCGTAGCTGTGCCCGCCGAGCAGCGAGATGGCGGCGAGGCCGACGGCGAGCAGCGACATCCCGGAGACGATCATGCCGGGGGTGCCGAGCTTGGGCAGCAGACGGACGCCCAGGCCGGTGAAGTTGATCAGGATGATGGTGACGGCGAGCGGCGCCATCCGCAGTCCGCCCTCCAACGGGCCGTAGCCCAGGACCAGTTGGAGGTGCTGAGTGAGCAGGAAGAGGGAGCCGCCCATGCCGAAGGCGACGAGGATGCCGCCGGAGACGGCGCCGATGAAGCGGCGGTCCTGGAAGAAGTGCATGTCCAGCATGGGGTGCGGGACGCGCAGCTCCCAGAGGGCGAAGGCGGCCAGGCCGACGATGCCGACGGCGGCGGAGAGCAGGACCTGGGCCGAGAACCAGCCGGACGCCGGGCCGGTGATGATCGCGTAGACGACGCCGACCATGCCGACCATGGACAGCAGCGCGCCGACGACGTCGGGCCGGTCGCCGACGCGGTTCTTGGACTCGGGAACGAGGGCCAGTACGGCCGCGAGCGAGACCAGCGCCACGGGGATGTTGACCAGGAAGAGCGAGCCCCACCAGAAGTGGTCGAGGAGCCCGCCGCCGATCAGCGGGCCGGCGGCGAAGCCGAGGGAGTTGATCGAGCCCCAGATGCCGATGGCCTTGGGGCGCTCCTCGTCGTCGAAGATCTGCATGACGACGGCGAGGGTGGTGGTCATCAGGAGCGCACCGCCGATGCCCATGGCGGCGCGGGCGGCGATCAGCTGTCCGGGCGACTGGGACAGCGTGGCGCCGAGCGAGGCGATGCCGAACAGCGCCAGGCCGACGGCGAGCATCTTCTTGCGGCCGTAGCGGTCGGCGGCATTGCCGGCGGTGAGCAGCAGGCCGGACTGGACGAGCGAGTAGGCGCTGATCGTCCACTGGACGTCGGCGGTGGTCGCGCCCAGCTCCTTGGTGAGCGAGGGGATGGCGACGTTCAGCACGGTGTTGTCGAGGACGACGGTGAGCTGGGCGAGGCAGATGACCCCGAGTATCAGCCAGCGGGCGGCGTTGCGGCCCGGTGGCGGGAGGGGCGTGGCGGCGGAGGTGGCGCCGGAGGCCACGGAGGGCATAGGGGCTCCCTGTGCGGTGTGAGCGGGGACGAGATATACACCGTACAACTTTCCTATACGTCGTACATTTGTTTTTCCGGCCGGGCCCGGGATCCGGCCCCGGGGATCGACGGAGCCGTGGCCGGAGCCGGGATCGATCACGGCCGCCTCCGCGCCGGACGCCCTCGTGCACCTCGGCGACGACCGCGCACACCGGGAGGATCCGCAGACCTCCCTGGCCGCGCCGCTGGTCGCCGAGGCGTCAGCCGGGTCGTCGGGTCCGGCCGGTCAGCCGTTCCCCCGAAGCCCTCGCCGCCCCCGGACGCCCCCTCATCCCCGAAGCCACCTTCACCCGGTTCCTCAACCGCCTGATCGACGGCCTCGACGGCGGCTGAGCCCGGCAGCGGGCGGTCCGACAGAGAAGCCGAAGGGCCGGTATCTCAGGGGAGATACCGGCCTTCCGGGTGCGGGTGCGGGCCCGATCGCGCGGCACGGCCTTCGGCCCTGGCCCGCGGGGGGCTTCGCGTCGAGGGCGGCCGTACGGCCCCTCAGCGTCTCTTCGCCAGGTCAGCGCCGCTTCGTCAGGTCATAGAAGGTGGCGTTGCCGACGGTGACCTTCTTGAAGGTCTTCTCGACCCAGGAAGTGATCTCGGACGAGCCTCCCTTGCCACGGGGGCCGCCGCCGGGGCCGCCGCGGCCTCCGAAGCCACCACCGCCGATGAAGTAGTGGATCTTCCCGTCCGTGACGTACTTCTTGAACTGGGCGAGGGTCGGCGACGGGTCGCTGCCGTTGAAGCCGCCGATGGACATCACCGGCTTCTGGGTGGCGAGTTGGTAGCCGGCGGCGTTCTGGGAGCCGATGGCCGCGGCGGCCCAGGTGTAGTGGTCCGCGTTGCCGGTGAGCATCGCCTTGGCCTCGGCGCTCACCTTGGCGCCGTTGAGCAGGCCGCCCATGCCGCCCATCCGGCCGGCCTTGCCGCCGGCCTTCCCGCCGCCCGGCCAGCCGCCCATCCGGCCGTTCCCGGCCTTGCCGGTGCCGGGGAAGCCCTGCCGACGCCCCTGCTGCTGCCGGCCGGGGGCCTGGCCCTGCGGTCCGGCCTGGGGTCCGCCTTGGGGCGCGCCCGGGACGTTGCCGCCACGCCACAGGCCGGCGTAGCGCATCCCGCCCGGGAACCGGCCGCCCGGCCCGCCGAAGGAACCCCGGACCTGGGGCCCGGCCGTGATGATCGAGCCGCCCTTGGCCGTGTTGACCGTGTCGAGGACGTACGCGAACGGCCCGGCCAGCGCGGTCACCACGGCGAGCCCGGCCGCGAGCGCGGCGAGACGCGCACGCGGGGACGTGGCGGAGGACGGAGGGGAGGACGGAGAGGAGGACGGAAGGGAGGACGTACCAGGGGCCGCCGTCGCTCGGCTCCGGAGCGCCGGCAGCAGGCCCACCGCCGCCAGCAGCCCGAGCACCAGCACCGTCCAGCGCAGCCACGGCAGCCAGTTGGCCGAGCGGTCGAGCAGGACGTACGACCACACGGCGGTCACCGCGGTCGTTCCGGCGAGGACGAGGGAGGCCGCCAGCCCGCCGCGCCGCCACAGCAGCACGGCCCCCATGCCGACCAGCGCCGCGATATAGGGCGCCAGCGCGATGTTGTAGTACTGGTGGAAGATGCCGGACATGAAGCTGAAGACCGCGAAGGTCATCAGCAGCGCACCGCCCCAGACCAGGAACTCCGCCCGCTGACCGGCCTGTTCGGCGGCCTCCGCGCGCCGCGCCCGCCACAGCACGCACACGGCCGCGACCAGCAGGATCAGCGCGGCGGGCAGCAGCCAGGCGATCTGGCCGCCCATATCGGACGAGAAGAGACGGGTGATACCGGTCTCGCCCCAGCCACCGCCGCCGCCACCGGGACGGCCGCCCCCGCCGACGCTGCCCGTCTCATTGCCGCTGATCCGCCCGAAGCCGTTGTAGCCGAAGGTCAGTTCCAGGAAGCTGTTGTGCTGCGACCCGCCGATGTACGGCCGCGAGGACGCCGGCCACAGCTCGACCAGCGCCACCCACCAGCCGCCGGAAACCACCATCGCCAGCCCGCCGAGCAGCAGCTGCCCGAACCGGCGGCGCAGCGCGACCGGCGCACAGCACGCATAGACCACGGCCAGCGCCGGCAGGATCAGCCACGCCTGCAGTGTCTTGGTGAGGAACCCCAGCCCGAAGCACAGCCCGGCCAGCACCAGCCACTTCGTCCGGCCGTCCTCCAGGGCGCGCAGCACCGCCGCGACGGCGCACACCATCAGCAGGCACAGCAGCGCATCGGGATTGTTGAAGCGGAACATCAGCGCCGCGACCGGCGTCAGCGCCAGCACCCCGCCCGCCAGCAGCCCGGCCGCCGCGCCGAACCGCCGCCGCACGGCCCCGTACAGCACGCCGACCGTCGCGACGCCCATCAGCGCCTCGGGCACCAGGATCGCCCAGGAGCTGAGCCCGAAGAGCCGTACGGACAGCGCCATCGGCCACAGGGCGGCCGGCGGCTTGTCGACGGTGATGGAGTTGGCCGCGTCGGAGGAGCCGAAGAAGAAGGCCTTCCAGCTCTCGCTGCCGGCCTGTACGGCGGCCGAGTAGAACTGGTTGGCGTAGTCGTTGGCGCTCAGGTTCCACAGGTAGAGCACGGCGGTGACCAGCAGGAGCGCGAGCAGGACGGGGCGCGCCCAGCGGGGGTCCGGCGGCCCGGCCGGTGCCTCGGGACCGGCCGGAGCGCCGTCGGCGGGTGGTGCCGGTGCGCCCTCCGGTGGGGTGAGCGGGGGCGGCGACTGGGCGGCCGTGGCCTCCGGGTCGGCGGGCTGGTGCGGGGTCATCGAGCGCTCCTGGTCAGGTCGTCACGGTCGTCACGGTCGTCATGGTCGTCGCGGTCGTCGCGGTCGTCGCGGTCGTTCCGGTGGTGCGGGGCGGGCGGGGCGGGCGGGGCGGGCGGGTGGGCCTCCAGGGACTCGGCGCGCCGCTCCCGCTCGCGTTCCGGGAACACCCACGCCCGGAAGAGCAGGAACCGCAGCACGGTCGCCGCGAGGTTGGCGGCCACCAGGACGGCGAGTTCGGTGCCGTGCGAGGGGTTCCCGGTGGCGGTGTCGAGGGCGGCGAGGGAGCCGCTGGTCAGGGCCAGCCCGATGGCGAAGACGACCAGCCCCTGGGCCTGGTGGCGCATCGCCCGGTCCCGTCCCCGTACCCCGAAGGTGAGCCTCCGGTTGGCGGCGGTATTACCGAGGGCGGACACCAACAGGGCGGCCGCATTGGACAGTTGGGGCCCGAGGGCGAGCCGGAAGAGGGAGTAGAGCCCCAGATAGAGCAGGGTGCTGAGCGCCCCGACCACACAGAAGCCGACCAGCTGACGGGCCAGTCCGCCGGGCACTCCGGTCAGCTCGCGGTCGCGGGGGTCGTCGCCGAACGGCCGCACGAGCCGGTCCAGCGGCAGCCGCCCGGTGGCCAGCGCCCGCCCCACCCGCCACACGCCCTTGAGGTCATCGGCGGCCGTCCGTACGAGGTGGACGGTGCTGTCGGGGTCGTCGACCCAGTCCACCGGCACCTCATGGATCCGCAGCCCGGCCCGCTCCGCGAGCACCAGCATCTCGGTGTCGAAGAACCAGCCGGTGTCCTCCACCATCGGCAGCAGCCGCTCGGCGACATCGCCCCGCACGGCCTTGAACCCGCACTGCGCATCGGAGAACCGCGCCGCCAGCGAGCCGCGCAGGATGAGGTTGTACGTCCGCGAGATGAACTCCCGCTTCGGTCCGCGCACGACCCGCGCGCTACGGCTGAGCCGCGAGCCGATCGCCAGATCGGAGTGGCCGGATATCAGCGGCGCGACCAGCGGAAGCAGGGCATTGAGGTCCGTGGACAGATCGACGTCCATATAGGCCAGCACCGGCGCCTCGGACAGCGTCCACACGGTGCGCAGCGCGCGGCCGCGCCCCTTCTGCTCCAGCCGTACGGCGGTGACCTCGTCGAGCGCGTCGTCGAGCCGGGCCGCGACCTCGGGGGTGCGGTCGGTGCTCGCGTTGTCGGCGATGGTGATCCGGAAGCCGTACGGGAAGGTGCGGACGAGATGCTCGCGCAGCCGCCGCACGCAGGGTTCAAGGTCGGTCTCCTCGTTGTAGACGGGGATCACGACGTCGAGGACCGTCTCGGTCTGGCCGAGGCGCAGATGCTCGCGGGGCGGCAGGGCGCCCAGCGGGGGGCGGGTCGGCTGTGTCGTCGTCATGCGGACGACACTCGCCAACCGGGCTGTCATGGTGGTGTGGTGAGCCTGTGTCCGGGCTTTGAATCGGCGGCCGGGGGGCGTCGGAGGTCGTCCTGGGGCGCGGGCGAGGCCTGAGGCGCGGGTGAGGCCTGAGGCGCGGGCGGGCCCTGGGGCCGTGCCGCCGGGAGGGCGACCGTGAAGACCGTCCGGCCGGGCGCGCTCTCGACGGCGACCGTGCCGCCGTGCGCACCGACCACCGCCTGCACGATGGCCAGCCCCAGCCCCGTACTCCCGGCGCCCCGCGACCGCGAGGCATCGCCGCGGGCGAACCGTTCGAAGACATGCGGCAGCAGGTCGGGCGGGATACCCGGCCCGTCGTCGCGGATCTCCAGGAGGACGGACGGGGCGGTGGCGCCGGGGGCGGACGGGGCGGTGGCGCCGGACGGTTCGCCGGGGGCGGACCGCACGCCGACGACGGCCTGCGCGCCGGTGACGGCCGTACCGTCGCGGCCGCCGGGCCCGCAGTCCGCGCGTCCGCGCACCCGGGCCGTCACGGTCGTCCCCTCGGGGGTGTGCGTCCGGGCGTTGGCCAGCAGATTGACCAGGACCTGGTGCAGCCGGTCGGCGTCGCCGTGCACCAGCACCGGATCGTCGGGCAGCTCCAGCCGCCACCGGTGACCGGGCCCGGCCGCCTGCGCATCGCTCACCCCGTCCACCACCAGGGCCGAGAGATCGGTGCTCTCGTACGAGAGCGGGCGTCCGGAATCGAGCCGGGCGAGCAGCAGCAGGTCCTCCACCAGCCCCGTCATCCGCTCCGCCTCGGATTCGATCCGCCCCAGGGCATGCCGCGTCTCCGGCCCCGGCCGCTCCCGCCCGCGCCGGGTCAGCTCCGCATAGCCCCGTATCGACGCCAGCGGCGTACGCAGCTCATGGCTGGCGTCGGCGACGAACCGCCGCACCCGCGTCTCGCTCTCCTGCCGCGCCGACAGCGCCGAGCCGACATGCCCCAGCATCCGGTTGAGCGCCGCACCGACCTGCCCCACCTCCGTACGGGCGTCCGCCTCGGCCGCCGGCACCCGCACATGCAGCGCCACCTCGCCCTGGTGCAGGGGGAGTTCGGACACCCGGGTGGCGGTGGCCGCGACCCGGCGCAGCGGCCGCAGCGCGACCCCGACCATCACCGCGCCCGCGATCCCGGCCGCGGCCAGGCCGGCGACCGTCACCCACGCCTCGACGCGGATGAGCCTGGCGACCGTGTGGTCCACCTCGCGGAGCGGCATCGCCAGCACGACCGTGCCGTCCGGGGAGGACCGCACCCGGTAGTCGCCGAGGCCCGGTATCTCGGCGGTGTGGGGCGCCCCGTCGCGCGGCACCCGGGCCAGCGCCGCCGCCTGCGCACCGCTCAGCCCGTCCAGCCGCTCCCGCGGCAGCCGGCCGGTGGAGTTGTTGCTCTTCGCCCCGCCCTCCATCGCCCCGTCGGGTCCGAACCGCGCGCCCACCGTCCCGATCGGCGCCCCGCCCATCGCCACGAAATCGAGGTTCGTACCGCCCACCAGGCCGGGCGGATGCAGCCTCTGGGCGCCTACCAGGCCCTCCCCCACCTTCTCGTCCAACTGGCCCTGCAGATACGACTGCAGCGCGATCGTGGTGACGGTGCCGATGACGGCCGCGACGACGGCGATCAGCGCAACCGCCGACACCACCAGCCGGGTGCGCAGCGTCCAGCGCCTCGGAAGAGCGGACGTCGGCGAGGAGCTCATCCGCACTACCCACCCGGCTTGATCAGATACCCCGCACCCCGCCGGGTGTGGATCATCGGCGCCCGTCCGGCGTCGATCTTCCGCCGCAGATAGGAGATGTAGAGCTCGACGACGTTCGCCTGGCCGCCGAAGTCATAGCTCCACACCCGGTCCAGGATCTGCGTCTTGCTCAGCACCCGCCGCGGATTGCGCATCAGGTAGCGCAGCAGCTCGAACTCGGTGGCGGTCAGATGGATCTCGTCCCCGCCCCGCCACACCTCGTGGCTGTCCTCGTCCAGCTCCAGATCGCCGACCGTGAGCCGCGGCGCGCTGCGCGCGGCCGCCGCCCCGGCCCGCCGCAGCAGCCCGCGCAGCCGGGCCACCACCTCCTCCAGGCTGAACGGCTTGGTGACGTAGTCGTCGCCGCCCGCCGTCAGCCCGGCGATACGGTCCTCGACGGCGTCCTTGGCGGTCAGGAACAGCACCGGCACATCCGGCAGCTCCCGCCGCAGCCGCCCCAGCACGGTCAGCCCGTCCATGTCCGGCAGCATCACATCGAGCAGCACCGCATCCGGCCGCCAGCTCCGCGCACACCGCAGCGCTCCCGCACCGTCCCCCTCGGCACGGATGTCCCAGCCCTCGTACCGCAGCGCCAGCGACAGCAGATCGGCGAGCGACGATTCGTCGTCGACGACCAGCACCCGCACCGGGCTTCCGTCGGCACGCAGGAGCTCGGGCTGCTTGGCGGGCCCGCGCCGCGCACCGCCCGCGGCGGCGGAAGCGGACGGGCGCGCGGCCCCCGTAGGGGCGGAACCCGTGGAGGCGGAGGACGGCGCTGGGGACGGCGAAGTCACGGTCATGCGGCAAGGCTGACCCGCGCCCGTGAAAGCTCCCTTGGGGATTTCTGTGAATTCCCTGAGAAGTGCGCGGGGCGGGACGGCGCGGCCCTCGTCGCACCGCCTCCCCCGCACCCTCCCCGGGCGTGCGCGACCGGCCTGGGCCGCCCCCCGCGCGGTCCAGCCCGATCACCACTTCCTCAGCATCGCACCCCCCACTGACAATCGCCCTGACCAGCGAAAACGCCCCAGCTGCCGCCCAACTGGCCGCCTCGCGCCCCCTCCTGCGATGCGCCCCTCCCCTTCTCCCGCTTGCCTTGCCGCCCACGTCAAGCCGTAGCGTCCCCCCATGCGACTCCTGGCCCTCTCCGGCAGCCTCCGCGCCCGTTCCGGTAACGGCGCGGTCCTGCGCTCCGCCCTCGACCTGCACGACGGCCCCGCCACCACGGCGGACATCGGCGCCCTGCCGCACTTCAACCCGGACCTCGACGGCGAGGACGCCACACCCCCGCCCGCCGTCGCCGCCTTCCGTGCGGCCGCCGCGGCCGCGGAGGCGATCCTCGTCGTCAGCCCCGAGTACGCGCACGGCGTGCCCGGCGTGCTCAAGAACGCCCTCGACTGGCTGGTCAGCAGCGGCGAATGCGTCGACAAGCCGATCGCCGTGATCACCGCCTCGCCCTTCCCCACCGGCGGCAGCCACGCCAACGCCCAACTCCGCGAGATCCTGGGGACGATGAGCGGCGAGGTCATCGCGGCCGCCTGCCTCGAAATCCCCGCCATCGGCCCGAAGACCGACCCCACGACGGAACGCGTCACGGACGAGGCGACCCTGACGGACCTGCGCACCGCCCTCGCCCACCTGACCGCCGCCCCGCGGCCGGCCTGATCCACAGGGGGCGGCACCGGCCTCACAAAAGGGGAAGCGCCACAAGGAAGGGAAGCGCCACAAGAGGGAGGCGCCACAAAGGAGTGGCCTCACAGCCCGAACAGCCGCGCCCCGTTCCCGTAACAGACCCCCCGCAGCCACTCATCCCCCAACTCCAGCCGCTCCAGCGCCTCCAGGGCATGCGCGTACCCGTACGGGATGTTCGGGAAGTCGCTGCCGAACAGCACCCGGTCGCCGAGGTCCGCGAGCCGCGCCCGCTCCACCCGCGGGAAGGGCGCGGCCTGTTCGGCGAAATCGGTGAAGGTCATCGTCGTATCGAGGTGCACGCCCGGATAGCGTTCCGCCAGCTCCAGGAAGTCGGTGTACTCCGGCATTCCCATGTGCGCGATGATCAGCCGTAGTCGGGGATGCCGGGACAGCACCTGCGCTATCGGCTCCGGCCCGGTGTGCTTGCCGGGCGCCGGCCCCGATCCGCAGTGGATGACGACCGGCGTACGGGCCTCCGCGAGGGCGCCCCACACCGCATCGAGCGCCACATCGGCCGGGTCGTACCCGCCCACCTGCACATGCGCCTTGAAGACCCGCACGCCGCCCGCCAATTCGGCCCGTACGTAATCCGCCGCCCCGTCCTCCGGAAAGAACGTCGCGGTCCGCAGGCAGTCGGGCGTACGGGCCGCAAAGTCCGCCGCCCAGCCGTTCAGCCACTGCGCCATCCCGGGCTTGTGCGGATAGATCATCGACGTGAACGCCCGCACCCCGAAACCCCGCAGCACCGCCAGCCGCTCGTCCTCCTCGTACCGGTACGTGATCGGCCACGGCCGTCCCACCAGCGGGCCGAGGGCGTCGAAGTACGCCCAGACCTTCGTCATCACCCGCTCGGGCATGAAGTGCGTATGCACATCGACCAGCCCCGGCAGCCCCAGGCCCCGCCAGAACTCACCGACCCGCTCATCCCCCGCCACCGCATCCGCCACGCCCGGCTCTCCCGCTTCAGCCCCGCCAACACCGCAGCTACACACCTGCACCACCCCTATCAGCCCGCCCAGGCCTACCAGAGAACTCCCCCGTCAGAACAGCCCCACCTGCCCGTCCCCGTCCTCATCGCGGACACGCCCGCCCACCGGCCCCCGCACCGGCACCGTCGTCACCTCCCCCGAGGCCGCCCCCAACACCCACCCCGACAGAACCCGCAGATCCAGCACCGCGATCCCCCCACCGCCCCCGGGCTCCCCCGAACCCCCCGGCCGCAGCCGCAGATACACATCCGCCCCCACCCCGGCCACCACCTCCCCGACGATCTCCGCCCCCGCCGTCATCGCCCCAAGCTCCGCGGCCTCCGACGGGATACGGTCCAGCCCGAACTGCTCCGTATGGTCATGGCAGTGGAACCCGACCGGCTCCAACGTCTCCGGCCAGCCCGCCAACCCCATTGCCGCGCCGTGGAGTTGGGCAAGCTCGGCGATCCGTTCCGGCACCGGAGGCAACGCCCCCCGCGCGGCCCGCTTCGCCGCCTTCCCGAAGCGGTCCGGCACCCCCAGCGCGCTCCCCAGCAGCGCCTCCGCCCGCCGCGCCGCCATCAACGGCCCGCGCCCCAGCCACGCATACGCCACCGCCCCCTGCTCCACCAGCCGCACGGGTCCCCGCTCGGCGGCCGTGATGCCCACCTTGAGCAGCCCGGGACCGAAGTACGCCAGATAGACACCGTACGGGCGCGGATCGTCGGCCATGGTGTCGGCCGCCACCGACCGCGACCGGTCCAGCTGGGCGCAGCTCGCGCACTGGCTCCTGGCGCCCGCACCGTCGAGCACCGCCGCATACGGGCACACCGTCCACCGGCCGCCCCGCCGCACCCCCAGGCAGCACCGCTCACCCCGCGCCGCGAACGCCAGCACCTTCCCGGCGGGCAGCGGGCTCACCCTCTCCTCGCCCCGCTCGGCGTCATACCACCCGAGCCCCTGCTCGTACCGCCGGCCCGCGGCGCCCCCCGCCGCCCCGCCCGACCAGCGCGGTCCCGTACATCGCCACACACCGCCAGCGTACGACGGGGGTACGACAACGCCCCGCCCCCGGAGAAGCGCCCCCACCCACCGGCACCCGAAATCAAACCCGAGCCTCCACACCCCCCACCCCCCACCCACGGAAGGCGCCGGGCCGTAGCGGCGAAGCCGTGGAGGCCCGGCGCCGCAGCCGCAAAGCCCCGCGCAGCGGCAACAGCCCGCCGCTGGGGGCACCTCCCACGCCCTTAAGGCAGTGGGGGAGCTACGACGGGAGAGCCCACCACGTACGGCGCAGGCACAGCGCCATCAGCCCGCCGCAGGCGCCAGGGCGGGAGAGCCCACCCACGCAGCACAGCCGACGCACAGCGCCATCAGCCCGCCACAGGCGCCACAGCGAGAGAACCCGCCCCGTACGGCCCAGGCACAGCGCCGCGGAACGTGCTCCGGTAGGCCCTCGGCGACACCCCCAACGCCACCTGCAGATGCTGCCGCAGCGACGCCGCCGTCCCGAAGCCGGCCTCGGCGGCGATCCGCTCCACGGTCAGGTCCGTCTCCTCCAGCAACTGCCGCGCCCGCTCGATCCGTTGCTGCGTCAGCCACTGCACCGGCGACATCCCGACCTCCTCCCGGAACCGCCGGGTGAACGTCCGCACGCTCGTCGCCTCCCGCGCCGCCAGCTCCCGCAGGCTCAGCGGCCGGTCCAGATGCGCCAGCGCCCAGGCCCGCGCCGCCCCCGTGGACGACCCCTGGGGCTCCGGCACCGGCCGCCGGATGTACTGCGCCTGCCCGCCCTCCCGGTGCGGCGGTACGACGGTCCGCCGGGCCACGTCATTGGCCACCACCGCCCCGTGATCACACCGCACCATGTGCAGACACAGATCGACCCCCGAGGCGACCCCGGCCGCGGTCAGCACGTCCCCCTCGTCCGTGTACAGCACATCCGCGTCCAGCTCGACCGCCGGAAACATCCGCCGGAAGTCGTCCACCGACCGCCAGTGCGTGGTCGCCCGCCGCCCGTCCAGCAACCCCGCCGCGGCCAGCACGAACGCCCCCGTACAGATCGACGCGATCCGCGCCCCCGGCCGGATCCGCCCCAGCGCGTCCGCCATCGCCGGACTCAGCCACCCCTCACTCCGCTCCGTCGCCGGGCCGTAGTCCACCCCCGAAGCCGGCACGACCACGGTGTCCGCCGCCTCCAGCGCCTCCACCCCGTGCGCCACATTCACCGTGAAGTCCGTATCCGTACGCACCTCCCCCGGCTCCAGCGCGCAGGTCACCAGCTCGTACAGCCGCTCCCCGTCCGCCGACCTGGCCTCCCCGAAGATCCGGTGCACGATCCCCACCTCGATCGGCAGCATCCCGTCCCGCACCAGCACCACCACCCGATGCCGGGCGGACACCCCGCCGCCCACATCTCTCTCAGCCATGGCCCGATCCTTGCACACTATGACCATCCGGCCACTCGTCCGCCGTCGCACCGCCCCGGACAGTGGACCGCATGAAGGCCCTCTGGCTGTTCACCCACCCCGACCCTCGCTCCCTGAGCGGCGCCCTCAAGACCGAGGGCCTGCGCACCCTCGACGCCCACGGCCACCAGCACCGCGTCTCCGACCTCTACGCCATGGGCTGGAACCCGCTGGTCAACCCCGCCGACTACGCCCACGACCCGGCCGACCGCCTCCTCATCGGCGACGCCTCACAACGCGCCTACGAACACGGCCGGTTGTCCCCCGACATCCGCGCCGAACAGGAAAAACTCACCTGGGCCGACACGCTCATCGTCCAGTTCCCCCTGTGGTGGTACGGCATGCCCGCCATCCTCAAGGGCTGGTTCGACCGCGTCTTCGTCAAGGGCTTCGCCTTCGGCATCACGGACCACGCCACCGGCCGCCCGCAGCGCTACGGCGACGGCAAGCTGACCGGCAAGCGCGCCCTGGTCGTCGTCACCGCCGGCGCCCGCGCCACCACCCTCGGCCCGCGCGGCGTCAACGGCGACCTCAACGACCTCCTCTTCCCCCTCCAGCACGGCACCCTCTGGTACACCGGCATCTCCGTCGTCCCGCCCCTCCTGATCCCCGGCTCGGACCGCACCACCCCCGCCGACTACGAAACCGCCGCCACCCGCCTGCGCGACCGCCTCCTCACGCTCCCCACCACCGCCCCGCTCCCCTTCCGCCACCAAAACACCGGCGACTACGACGACGACCTCCTCCTCCACCCCCACCTGACCCCACCCCACCCAGGCCCGGCCGCCCACTACACCGCCCCGCCCCCACCGACCCACCCCTGAGTCCCCCCACAAACGCACCGCACCCCGCCGCACCCCGCCGCACCCCAACCCCTACAACCACCCCACGCAAAAAAAGCCGCAGGCCCAGCGGATCCAAGATCCACTGGGCCTGCGGCGTCAGTAGCGGGGACAGGATTTGAACCTGCGACCTCTGGGTTATGAGCCCAGCGAGCTACCGAGCTGCTCCACCCCGCGTCGGTTGACCCCACACTACGCGAAGCCCCCACCAATGCCTAATCGTTTCCTCCGGCCCCCACCCACCAACATCACCAACACCGCCACAGACCCCCCACTCCCACCCCATCCCCCCAACGCCGGCCGCGCCCCCGGCCCCGCCCGCATCCCCACCCCGAAACACCCACACCCCCCGGTCCACCCCTTCCGGTGAACCAGAGCCGCCGGACCGCCACCACACCCCGTCACTCCGATATCACTCTGCGAGTGCCGACCGGTTCCCTCACCGGGAACCACCCACCGGCCCCCACCCACACCCGGCCACAACAGGAGTCCCGCCATGCGCCACCGCTCACTCTTGGCCTCCGTCTTCACCGCCGCACTACTGGGCCTGTCGGCCACCGCCGCCTCCCCGGCCACCGCCGCCACCTACAACCCCTGCGGCTTCTACAAGACGGGCTCGGACGCCTTCTACAACCACTGCACGAGCGACGGCTCCCGTGTGGTGATCAAGGTCGAACTGGCCTGGGCCCCCGACTACGAAACCTGCGTCGGCCCAGGCCGAACCTGGCTCGGCTCCGCCAAAAAGGTCCAAGGCGCCCACTACACCGGCCGCACCTGCTGACCCCACACCCCCGCACCCCCACGCACCCCGACCAACTGGGCCGCCCACCCACCCCAACACGGCCAGGCGGCCCAGCCCCTCCCCCAGAGACCTCGCATTTTTTCCGCCCCCACACGAACCACCCAGCAAAGCCCCGGCACTCACCAACCGAACACCCATGACCTGCAAAGAGACTCAACACACCCGGCCGCAAACCCCTCTTTACGCGCGAACTGACCTCCCCTACGCAAGATTTGACGTGTCGTCAGTCGCAATTTCGGCGTAGTAGCGTCCCTTTCCGTACCCGACGCTTCACCGACCCATTCCGGGTCTGCGTCAGCGTGCACAGGGAGGGGAACATCCATGCCCAAGATCCACATCCCGGTCATCGGCTACAAGCAGGGCGGCCGCCAGATGATGACCACCGCCATGTCCGCCGTCGACCTCGTATCGATGGTCGCCAAGCCCGAGGCGTGGGATCCGGTCAAGACCACGGCACACGGCAATCGGCCCCGCGACAACAACCACATGGCGGGCATCGTCAACTACCTGGAGACCGAGGAGAAGTTCGTCCTCGGAGCCGCGGTCCTCTATCTCACCTCGAAGGAGGCCGAGTTCAAGCCCATCCTGGTCGACGGCGTCACCACCGACCTCGACGCTGCCCAGGTCGGCACGCTTGCCATCGACATCGGCGCGAAGTTCGACATCGGCGACGGCCAGCACCGCATCGGCGCCTACGAGAAGATCGTCCAGAACCGCGACGAGGACGACCCCCTCATCGAGCGTCTGCGCACCTCCGGCCAGCCTCTCATCATCGTCATCGAGGACGACCCCAAGCACCGGGCGCAGGATTTCGCCGACCTCCAGCGCAACGTCAAGGCTCCGACCGCCTCCATGGGGCAGTCGATGGATCGCCGACAGCCCATCAACCGCGAGCTCTCCGACCTCTTCGAAGACGTCCCGCTGCTCCAGGACAAGGTCGAGTACTTCAAGGACAACCCCGGCAAGCTCTCGGCGAAGGCCTTCAGCTTCAAGACCGTCCGCTACGTCTCCAGCCTGCTGCTGGTCGGCAACGGCTACCGTTCCCCGGCCACCATGGACAAGGCCGTCAATGCCCACTTCGAGGGCGAGAAGAGCACCCCCGAGCAGGCACGCGCCACCCTCAAGGACTTCTGGACCGGGCTGGGCGAGCTGGTCCGCTTCGCCGACGTCGTGGAGGGCAATGTCACCGTCCCCGAGCTGCGTGAGGCCACGTACCTGACCTCCGCGGGTGTCCTGTACGCGATCGCCTTCGCCGTCCACACGGTCACCGCCGACGGCGAGATCAGCGTTACCGATGCGGTCCGCGCACTGGACTCGGTCGATTTCGACCGCACTGCCAAGACGGCCGACATCAAGCCCCAGGACACCCTCTTCTCCGGCAACCTGATCGACCCGGACACCGGCAAGCTCGTGGCCGGGCGCACCGCTTGGGAGTCCGCGGCCGCCCTCCTCGTCTCGGAGATCACCGCCGCCCTCACCGCCAAGGGCATGATTCCCGCCCAGCTCTCCGCCGAGGCTCAGGCCACCGCCTGATCCGCCTCCGCCACGACAGGATCCCGCCCTCCACACCACGGGGAGCGGGATCCTTCGCGCGTCGGCCGTTGCCTCAGGGTGCGGTCGGACGGTCCTCCGTCAGCTCGGCCAGTACCTTCCTGCTAGCAGCCGTAAAAGGATGGTCGACGCCTAGACTATTCGCCCGCTTTTCCACCACATCGCCCATAATACGCACTGCCGCCTCGTAATTTCCGAGTTTATGCTGAATACGGGCGTTCAGCTGTTCCGCGGATAGCGCGATGGGATAGTCCGGGCCGAATCGACGCTCATACATATCTGCCACCAGTCGAATCTCTTCATCCGCCTCACCCAAGCGCCCGAGTACGTACAGCGCCCAGGCGTGGTTGTGCCGCGCTCCCAACGTCACCGTGTGGTCCGGCCCGAGGTGACGCTCGCACTCCGCGGGCAAGGAGAGCAGTCCAGAGTTGCCCTCCCTTTCGAGTTCGGATTCCGACAGCATCGTCAGCAGGCTCGCCTGAGAACGCAGCGTCAATGGATGTGCGGGCCCCAGTGACGCTTTTCGGCCCGCCATGGTGGCGCGGAGCAGGGACAGCGCTTCCGCTCTCCGGCCGAGATTCCCGAGAACCAGTTGAAGTCCATGGCCACTGTTCAAGGTGTCCGGATCATCCGCCCCGAACAGCCGCTCCTGATTGCTTCGCACCTGGCTCAGCAACGGCTCGGCCTCGGCGTACTTTCCCAACCGGAACAGCGCCCGGCCGGCCCGGGATCGCGCAGCCAGCACCACGCGGTGCTCTGAACCGAGGGTTTGCTCCGACAGTTCTGCCGCACCATGGGCGGTCTCCCAGGCAGACAGATAGTCCCCTGTGCGGTGCAACGCAATTGCCAAGCGGGTGGCAACGGCTGCCAATTCGGCGACGGCCGCCGGAGTCCGGGCACGTTGCAACAATGCGATGGCGTGGGGGCCGAGCAGCCGCAGACGTGGGTCTTCCGGCCCGGCATCAGGCAGTTCAGGAATGGCGGCGTCCAGCAGTCTGCTGGCCGTGGCGTTGAGGGTGGTCAGCGCGTCCGGAGGCGTGGCGGAAGCGACGCTGTCGAGCAGCACCCCATGGCTTTGGACGCACCGCACGCCCACATCCACCAGTTCGGTCAGTGACTGGTCGAGCAGTGCACGCAGCGCGGTTTCGGTACGCGCGCGGGGGAGGACCACACTGATTTCAGGCCGGTTCAGCAGAGACAGCGGAAGCGGCTCCGAAGCAAAACGGGCAAGCAACCGGAGGAGCGCCACCGCCTCGGGCAGGCCGCGGCCTTCGAATGCGTCGAGTGTGAGTTGCCACGTGCGCCCTACCAGGTGGCGCGGGTCTTCGTCCGACAAGATGTCAGCTCCTTGATCTATGAGCTCGACACGCTCTCCTTCCTCGAGGTGCCGCCTGTAGGCGTCCATCGTCCAGGGGTCGAGCACTTGATGGGACAGGAAGCCACCCGCCAGCGTCAGCGCGAGCGGCAGTCGGCCCAGTCTGTCTGCGATCTCCGCAGCCTGCTTCAACGTTCCGCTCTGCGGTGCCAGGTCGCACAGCACCCGTGCGGCGTCTTCCCGCGGCAGCACACCAATATGCTGCAGCTCCGCCCCTGGCCACCAGCGAGCGGCCGCACGGCGGGTCGTCACCACGACGATGCCCCTGGGGCTGGTACGCAGCCAGCTGCCGTCCCGCAAAATCTCGGGATCGTCCGCGTTGTCCAGCACCAGCAGCCACGGCTCACCGGATCGGTTGAGGTGTTCCCACACAAGGTCGGCTCCAGGCCGCAGGCCATTGCGCGCGGCCAACAGCTCGCCGTCCGTTGCACCACGGTCAGCCGCAACGGCCAGCATGCCGGAGCGCAGGCTCGCCCGGTCGGAGGCATTCACCCACAGGCCGGCCAGCCCTCTGCTCTCCGTGGCGAATTGAAAGAAGGCATACGCAACGGCGGTCTTGCCGCAGCCGCCCATCCCGTGGAGGACGAAGACCTGGCCGCCGCCACCTGCCGTGACGCTCTCCTGCAGGCGCTCAAGTACTTCGGTGCGATCACGCAGCACCACAGGCGCCCGGCCCACCGCCGGGCGCCGGACCGAGTCCGGGCCGGCCAGGCCGGGCTCTTCGCTGCCGTGGTAGTGGTACTCGCTGATGTGCTGGTCACGCGACGATTGGTAGACACGGCCGGAGTCCTCGGCATGGCCGTCCATCGCTCCCCTCACTGTTCGTCGATGTGCATGTCTTGACCGGCCGGCAGCAGTTCTTCGCGACACGCTGTCAATGTCAATTCACCGGAGACCAATTCATCGGAGGCAATGTGTGCGGTGCCGGACTGTCGTCGTCGGACCGGCCACAGACGAGTGGTTCGCTCGCGAGCGTGTTGACGCTGCCCAGTTGCCACCAAGGTGGCTAATGTGATTCCAGCAACCTGCGGGACCGACGTTAATTCCGGATTCACAGTTCCCCCAGCCCAATCTCTGCTACTCCAGCTTTCGCCTCATATGCCGTAAATCAGACCATAGGCTGCCGCGCGGCATTGCATAGCAGCTCAAGGTCGACATGTTTGCATCGCCAAACCGAACGAGCAACCGAGCTTCCGGTGGAGTACTTTGCCTGTGGCATATGCCATTGTCTATTTTCCCTCGGTAACTCCGTGTTCGCTCTAGCCACTTCAAGGCCCAGTGGCTAGCCTCAAAACGTTCCAGACCTATCGACGGAGGGAGGGGTGGTTGTGGCCAGGCCATGGGAAGCCGATCCGACGACGGGGTTCAAGAGGCGGCTAGGTAAATCCCCCCAGGAATTAGGCACGACAACCGACAATCCCGACTGCCCCGATATTTGGGAGCTCGAGAACGGAGATGTCGCCATCATCGGCAGAGATCTCACGGAGTCGCTCGGGAAGTCACTGCCGGCAGGTGTGTCCGTGGGAGATGACGAGCGACTCGTGGTCATCCCCAGGCGCATGATGGTCGCGGCGAAACCGGACATTCCCAGTGTTTGAGTCGTTCCAGCGCAGCGCCTCAGACTATCTGGATCGGCCAAGCTACCACGATGACTTTCGCCGCCACTACGAGAGCGGCATCCGTTTCCTGAAAAAGCTCGAACGCGGGCAGAACTTCAAGGAACGAGGCTTCGCCAGCTGGGAAGCATTCTCCGCCGGCGAGTGGGACACGGCGCTCTCCCTGATCGAGGAGAAGCGTGAAATCTACACCGCGCAATTCCGGAAAGCCGCGGCACTCGGCATTCTGGAGCGCCGACTCCGCGTAGTGGAGTTTCCCATCACCCCATACGTGCAATGGGAATTGTTCGTACTTCGCCTCCGCGTGGAGTTGGGCGACAACATTCGGGTCATAGACGCCCGCAATCTCGCGCACATCGAAGGCGAGCACTTGGTACCCGAGGTGGTGATCCTCGGCACTGACGTCATGTACGAAGTGGTTTACCACGACGGGAACGCAGCGGGCGCCAACCGGATCACGGACCGAATGGCAATCGCGGAAACTTCCACGGGCTTCGACACGCTCTACCGCCGGGGCGAGGATTTCGCGGAGTTCTTCGACCGGGAAGTCGCTCCTCTGGGTCCGCCGATGGTCGCTCGTTGAGCGAACCCGTCGGGATGAGAATCCGCTTGTGTGTGGTGCACACCGCGCGCAAGCGGACACCGCCGCCGTCACCATTGCCGTCATCAGCGCAATCGATCATTCGGCTTGCTCAGTCGTCAGCCCTTCAAGTGGAGGACGACCATACGCAGCCCCTTCCCGCCCGCGTAGGTGAAGAACACGCCCGCGTCCTTGGTCAGGGCATACGGGATCTCGGTCTTCGCCGGCAGCGGCTTGGCGCCGGTTCGGGCCGAGACGGACACCGGAATCCACGGCTCATCGTTGCCCGTCCCCTCCTTTGCCGTGCCGTAGGCGGTCCCGTCGTCACCGACGGCCGTAAGGGAAATCTTCTTGGCGTCCTCGTCCGCGTCGGCGCAGAAGCCCTTACCCGTCCTGAGGTTGAAGATATTGCCCCCCTTGGCCAGGTAGGTGCCGTTGTGCGACAGGGCCGGCGGGGTGTCCTCCCGGCTGGCCCGCACCGGTACCTGCGCTTCGTACGAGGTGGCAGCGGTGTCGCACGGGGCCGTCGCCTCCACCTTGCCCGTCGCCACATCGTGCAGCGACGAGCTCATGCCGTCCTTGCCGGCCCAGCCGACGATCAGGTGGCTGTCCGCGACACCGACGATGTGGCCGTTCGGCCCCTCCGGGCCGGCCATGCCCGGATCCGGCTTGAGGATCTTCGCGACGCCGGGCGGCGTCACATCGGCGCTGCGCCAGCCGCCGTCCGCGCCGAAGCCACCGCCTTCTCCGCTGCTGCCCTCCGCGTCCGCGTTGGTCACCAGCCCCTGCGGCCCCGGGACGCTCATCATGTCGTCCGGCTCAACCGGCTGCCCCCCGATCTTCACCTCCGCAATTTTGGTGACCTTGCCGGCCGGAGACACCGACACCTCGTCGGCGTAAGCACTGGCGAAGACCAGGCCTCCCGGCCCGGGAAACACACCCGTGTTGTCGTTCTCGTACTCCACGTCCGCGCTGCCGGACGGAGCAACGTCCTTCCCGGACGCATCGGCCGGATAGAAGGCCACCGAGAAGACCTCTTTGTAGCCGTGGAGTTGGTCTTTGCGCTTCTGGCCGTACGCCCATATCGCAAAGTACTCACGCTCTCCCTGCGAGACGAGCACCACCCGCGGAACCGTCAGCCCCTGGCCCCTCTGGGTCTGGGAGGCGGTGAGCTCCGGGGCCTTCCAGGGCTTACCGGCCGACAGCAGCTTGCCGGTCGAGGCTTCGCGGACATTCAGGACGTAGCCCTGCTTCGCCTTGGCCAAGTACGCGATCTTGCCGCTCTTCGCCGACACCGCATACGGGAAGGCCTGCCCCTCGGGCATCCAGCCGGCCCCGATCTCCCACCCGTGACCGCGGTCGAAGGCAGCCGGTGCGTTGATCTTGCTCTGGAGGGAAGTCCCGGTCGCCCGGCCGTCGTCCTCTCCCGTGCCGTCGTCGCCCCCGCCACCGGTCCCGCACCCCGCCAGCGCCCCCGACAGCACCCCTGCCACCAGCACGGCCGTGGCCTTCTTGCTGATCTTCATCCTCATCCTTCAACGAATGGGGCGAAGCCGCAGCCGAGCCGTCTCCCCCCGGTGGACGGTGCTTGCACATGATCGAACGGGCGGAGGCTACCAGCAGCTCACGGACCTGCGCGGCCGTTGAGTACGCATGACCGGCGGCCGGGAGATCCAGGTACGCCGGCCGGCACACAGCCCGGCTCCACTGGCCACCAACTCGTGTGCTCCCGACCTGAACCGGGGCTGCCCTCATCCCCTCGTCGTGCTCCCCCTCACGCAGTCTCAACACATTCCGCCGCCACCCAGGTTGCGAGGGGGAGGGGCCCAACTGGCCAACTGCTGCGGGCCGTAGAGACGGTGGGGAACGGCCTTGATGGCCGGCGCACTGGACCACACGGGGCGGCCGTGCCGGTCAGGGCTCGTGCCGAGGGTGGTCCCGGCGATCGTGGCCACGCCCGCGGCTCCGCCCCGGACGCCCACCGCGGCGCCCGGCCGCGAAGCGCAGCCCGGCGTGCAGGTCGCACTGAAGGCGGTGGATGCGGACCCGTTCCGCCGGGCGTGACGCCAACCCGCCGGACGACGACGACGGCGCGGCCGGCACCCCGCTAGCCATCCGCCCCACCCAGCGCCAGCTCCCGACGCGGTTGCCGTCAAACACTGCCGCCAACCCCATACGCCAGAGGCCCCGTCGATTCCTCGACGGGGCCTCTGGCCTGCTGTGCGCTCGGCAGGATTCGAACCTGCAACCTTCTGATCCGTAGCTCTATGCGGATCGGTCACCGAGGGTCGCACGGGGCACTTCGCGGCCTCCTGGGCGCATCGACAGCCGCGATGGGTTGCAGTGGTTGCGGTACTCCGCTGCTGTACAGCAGCCACAGCCCCACAGCCGCTCCCAGCCTGGCAACCGGTGGTGACCCAGCATTGGATGGCAAAGCGCTGCGTGATCCAGGTGACCTAGCCTCTCCTCTGGATCACGAGCATAGATCTTTTCCTGCGGCGAACGTCCCACGCGTGGCAGCGCCCAGTGGTAATCTCACGCTGGCCTCCAGGGGGCCTGTCCTGACGCTGAGCTGCCCCAGTGCAGCGTCACCCACAGGATGAAGAAGCCTTAGCTTCACCAGGTTGATTTCGTGTGTCCGATTGCACCCCTACCGGGTGCGCCGATCAGTTATTCGGACGTTTCGGGGCAGCGGCGTTCGAGGACGGATCGTGCCATGTCTGCTGGCGGACGCCTCTCCACGCTGGTTCGGAAGCGGATCACCTACACCGGTGAGCCGTATCAATTCGCCCTGGAAGCGCTCAAGAAAGCGAACAACCCCACCCCATTGCCGGACTCCGCAGGCGATCAGGCGCTGCTTGAGTCGCAGGTCTTGTCGAAACTTGGCGACGGCGGATCATGGTCTGCTCACCCCGTGGGAATTGCCGGCGTACGCCTGAGCCCGAGCAAGCCGATCGTGATCTGTCTCGACAGCCGCCTTGAGCTTTCACAGGGCGACCACTATCCCTTGGCATGGCACTCCCTCGATCGCCTCTTGCCGTACGCAGAACCGGACACCCAAGTAAACGGCGTCTTGGGGCTGCGCATCGCCGCAATCCGCGGGACCGACCTGCACCTCACGCTGGCGGAGACTGACAGTCGCCTCATCATCCGCGGCATGGCTGGCACCAAGTGGGAGGACTACCTCGACGAACGATGGGAGACCCTGGTCACGGCGCACGTACGGCCCCTGTGGCGAACCCGCTGGATTAGCGAGTACGAACGGCAGGACGAGCAGTCACACCCACTGGCCCGGGGGACGGAGAAGGACATTGCGTGGGTGGGTGCGGGTTTGCTCCGCAGGATCGCGCTGTTCCACACGTCCAGCTCTGCCTACTCCACTCGTTCATGGATAACTGGCAGCGAGTGGATCTTCGAGCTGGACACGCGCCGCGACGTACGTCTCGATCACGACACGCTGCTTGCAAAGCTCTCCGATCCCGTTTGGGGGCTACCACTCCACATCGTCGAGCGCCACTGCACCTGTGACGACCCACCCTTGCAAGACGACCGGTACATGCGGCAGTGCACCTACGACCTGGCCCACAGCGACGGTCCGGGGCCCGGGATCCAGTTCCGGTTCCGATGGGGCCATGGCGTGTACGACAAAGACGCCCGAAAGCAACTTGAAAGGCTCGGCGCAGATACCGACTGGCTAGACCGTGTCCTTCCGCGGACACCGCAAGGCTCTCGCGGGGAGGTGAAGTCGTGAACTGGGACAGCATCACGCTTTACGTCTTGGCTGGCTTCGGCGTCGTCCTTCTCGTTCTCGGTCAGCTACGCGAGCTGCTGGGGAAGGTCGCTGAGGTCGTCAGCGCTTGGCACGAACTGCGCAGCAGCATGCGCGGAAGCACCAATTCCCAGCACGCTCCGTCCAGCTCACAGCAGAGCCTCAATGAGCAGTGATCCCCATGCGCCCAGACCCGTACATCTGAGCAACAATGCAGTTGCCCGCCCACATGCTTTCCAAGTCTCCTGGTGGGCGTGGAGGAGCCGCCTGAGGGTCATTCACAAGCGTTGGTGGCTGGCAGAACCATGGGGTGGGCCACGCTTTGGAATCCGTCGGAACGCCCTGCCGCACTAGTGGCTGATGGGGATCTCGTAGACGATCTCGCACAGCGCGACGGGGACGACGATGTCCGCTGTCTCCACCGGCTGCCCCTCGTCGCTGTAGTACGTCCGCCGGATGTGCGTGACCAGGCTGGCCTTCTGGATGCCGAGGAGCGATGCCTCCTCGGCATCCGCCTGCCGTGGCTCCGGCTGCTCCACAGCGTGGCTGACGGTGATGCCGATCTCGGCCATGCGGTTCACCACGCCCGCCCCGGCGTGCGGCCCACCCTCCGGGAGAACGACGAGCGTGCCGGCGGTGAGGTCGTACGGCTCCCAGCTGGTCGACAACTGCACCGGCTTGCCGTCGGCGAGGAACTCGTACACGGTGCGGACGCACAGGTCGCCCTCGGCGATACCGAGGCGCGACGCGATCTCGGCCGGTGCCGGCACCTTCGCCTCGGTCCGGCTTTCCCAGTCGCCCTGCTTGCCCACAGCCTTCATGTCCGCGCGGAACGGGGAGCCGTCGGGCTGCTCGCGTGCCGAGGAACGGACCACGCGTACGCGCTGACGAGGAGCGGCAACGTACGTGCCAGATCCGGCACGACCTTCCAGCACTCCCTGAGAGATCAGCAGCTCTTGAGCCCGGCGGATCACGTTCTCACCGACGCCGCACTCCTGGGCGATCTGGGCACGTGAGGGGAGCCGGTCTCCAGGCGTCCACTCATGCTCCGCGATCCGTCGCCGGAGCTCGTCAGCGATGCGGAGATACGGCGGCTGCTCAGGCATATGGAAAATCTAGTCCACTAGCTCTAATCTAGTTAACTAGCTTTGCTCTGAGTGATCGCCCGACGACGGAGGCTGTCCTGTGCCTGCTTCGGAATTAAGCGCCGAAGACATCGCAGCGCGGTTGTCCGCCGTCGGGCTCACTCCGCGCGTGGAGCAGCACGCCCACCTCACGTCGATCGAAGCGGAGGTGCCGGAATCGCTCCCCGCCGAGTCGTGGCGAGAGGTTTTGGAAGCAGTGGCGGAGGCCGATCGATTCGGGCTCCTCGCCAACAGCTTGAACGGCCGCACCTTGTGGGCCGCAGTGCACACAGCAGCCCCCGCGACGGGCGATGTCCGGGGGCCTGGCCATCAGCGATAGGAGCTGATCAGCGTGTTCAACCGTATCCGCTATACCGTCTGCACACCGATGAGCGGGGCGTCCCGATGAGCAGGGGCCACCGTTACCCAAGTCCCGCCCAGTCGGCGGCCGTGCCTCGTGCTCGCTTTCTGCGCCACTGGTTCGCGACGGCGGAGGCCCTCTGATGCCCCCTCGTCGCCCACACGGCATGCCCCGCACGAACGCCGTTCCCTACCAGTCGAGTTCCTGTCTGATTGGCAGGCACTCTGAGTGCGCGCAGTCCTCGCCCGCTGCCGCACCGATCGGCATCCCGGTGGTCTACGAGGCGTGCAGTTGCTCCTGCCACGCGGTGGCCGGCCACGGGAACCGAACGGATGGCCACCAGTGAGGGGCTGGACACCGGGCGGTGAACCGTCTGCCTCTGTCGAGATCACCTCTCGCAGCGTTCAGCGCGGCGACGTCATCCAGATCGGCGGTCGCCCGTGTCGCGTCACCGACCTGATCCAGCTTCCGGGCGGAGTGACGCGCCTGCGGTTCGAGTCGGGCGAACTGCTCGTCATGCGCTCCCGGAGTCGGCTGGTAGCCCTACGAACGTTGAGAAGGCGGTGATGCAGCCCGTGCCCTCTCGCCGTCACGTCATCGCCGATGATCTTCGGAACAAGATCTCGACCGGTCGGATCAAGGCCGGCGAACGTCTCCCCTCCGAGGCACAGCTCGCCTTTGGCTATGCGGTGAGCACGGCGACGCTGCGGAGTGCCCTTGCCATCCTCCACGGTGAGGGGCTCGTGGAGAAGATCCACGGCAAGGGAAACTTCGTCCGCCGCCCCCTCCGCAGAATCACGTACATCGGCGGTGGTCGCACACCCAGCACGGAACCCTCTGCCGAGTCGGCGCTACGCGTCAGTGTCCGCACCACCAATCTCCAGGCGCACGGTCAACTCATCGGCCTGCTGGGGGTGTCGGCAAACAGCCCACTCACCGAATTCCTCTGCCTCAGCTACGACAGGACCTCACCACACAGCCTCGCTCGCATCTATGTACCTCGCGACCTCGCGCCGACCGACGTTCCCACCGAGTCGCACTGCTGCAAGAGCATTGAGGCGAAGCTGGCAGAGCTCCGCCCGCTGCCGGCCGAGGTCCGGGAACGAGTGAGCGCCCGCCCTCCGACACCAGAGGAAGCGGCGACCCTTCGGATCAGTTCGGCCATGGCAGTCCTCGCACTCACACGCGTGACGGCCGACAACACGGGACGCGTGGTCGAGGCAGCACTTTTGGTGCTTCCCGGCGACCGCGCCGACGCACTCTTCACCACCCACCACATGACCCATGAGAGGACGAGTGGAGTATGACGACTCGCAACGAGCGGCGTCTCCTCCCGTGGTCAGGCCTGGATGGCAAGCCCTGCTATCTGACCATCGAGGCCAGCGGCGGCTACCTGTCCCGCCTGGCTGACCAGACCGAATCGGTGCAGCTGGACCTCGCAGCCGAACTGCTAGAGCACGCCTTCGAGGTACTCGGCGACGGTGACGTGGGGCCGGACGAGCTGCGCCGGCTGACGATGGACATGACCGGAGCCCTGCGTGACGTGCATCGCGTAGCGACCAGCCGCGGATATCGCCTGCCGGTAACGGATCCTCCCGCTTGCGAAGGGGGCGACGAGGGTCCTCGGCTGCCAGCGGAGGCCTTCGGCTAGCAGCGACGTATCGAGCGGTAGGGGAGTCGCATTCCCAATCCGGGGCTCCCTTACCGCTCGATCCGGCCCTCGGGCGCACTTGCCCACAACCGGACGCTGGGCTGACCACCGCCTTACAAGTTCAATCGGGTCACCCGCCAGCCTCCGGTCCGACCCGCGCAGAACAAGCGGGCCACGGCGTGGCCCATGCTGGAAGACAGAGTGAGGCATAACCACCCACGGCAACTCTCCCGCGACCGGAAACGAAGAAGAGGCCCGCGGCCAGCATTTACGCTGGTCGCGGGCCCTTTCATAGCTGTGGCGGCGCCAGGATTCGAACCTGGGAAGGCGAAGCCGGCAGATTTACAGTGGGTCCTGCTTGCAGGGCGATCATCGGGTCCGACCGGGCTTTTCTTGGTATCTGACCCGCCTTGCGTGCGCTGTGGTCCGCGCATGGCTCGGATCTTGGTAATCCGGGCCGCGCTGCGGCGTTCGAACTTCGTTATTTCGGCGACGGACAGGCGGCGGAGCTTGCGCGGGGCCACAGCAAGCACCGTCCGCCGGTCTGCCTGCGAGGACCGCCCCTTCTTCTCAACCCAGAGGCCCGGACGGCAGAGGATGAAGACGACACCGCAAACGGGTGGACACTGCCGTCCGGTACGCCTTCGATCGCCGTGGCGTCACCGCACTCTTCGCCGACATCGAGCCCGGATGCGCGCGACCTTCAGAATTTCTGCTGTTCAGCCCCAGGCGGGAGGAAGCAGCCAGTGCTGACTGACAGCCGGAGTGTGTTCGCGGGCTTAACCGTGTCGGCGATGATCAGGTAGCCCTCGGATTCGTTCTTGCCGAACAGCGTGACCGCCGGCCGATCCGGGTCCTCCGTGTAATCGGAGACGTCCAGCCCGTGCTTCTTCAGCTCCGTCCGCAGCTTCCTGACCGCCGCTGTGTGCTCCTGGGCTGGGAGGCGAGCGTAGGTGGCGTAGGTGAGGGTGAACCTCCCATCGTCCGCTACTTCGTCATCCTTACCGATGCAGTCCTCGAAGTGCGTGCGGGGAGCGGGGTCTTGTGCGATGTCGACCTGCGCGTAGTGCGCCATCGCAGATGTGTACTGCTTGGCCCAGGCCAAGGTGTCCGCTCTGCTCTTCCGTGGCAGTGGTGCATTGGCGTTGTCATCGGATTGCTGGGACATACAGGCTCCCGTGAACAGTACGGTCAGAGCGATCAGTACGAAGGAACGAACGGAGTTCATGCGCTGAGCTGCCATGGGCTAAGGATGCGGTCCCGCCGGTACCTGAGGAGGACGGAAGGGGTCCTTCGGAACCTGGGTGGGCGCATCCCCAGCGATGATCTTTCCTTGGTTGGCGAGACTTTGACTCGACCCGTCCCAGTAGCCGCTGTGGCCGTGAGTGTCCACCTCAAACCTGTGTCCTCCGAAGTCCTCTTTTGCGGGGTCTGGGCCCAAAGTCCAGCCCGTTGCCCCTTCGATGCCGTCATCCTCGGCTCGACCCATGTACACATGGTCGGGGTCGATATTGAGCTGGTCTGCGCGGTCGACGGTCATTCCAGGACTGCCGACCACAGCAATGTTGTCTACATCCAGGCCGCCGTGGTGCGAGGCGGCAGCTCCTACCACCGTAGATCCGTAACTGTGACCGAGCACAGTCATGTTGGCCTGCTCATCACCCTCGTGCGAGGCTCGTAGTCCATGCGTGAAGTTCCGCAAATCCGGGGCAGCGTCCTCGGCGCGCCCGGTACCGGCAACTTCTAGATTTCCTGCTTCTTTCGCAGGGATTTCGGGTGCGTCGTAGCCGAGCCAGTAGACCATGGATGTCTTGGCGCCTGAGTCGGCATCCTCGGCGGCATTCTGCAGCTTCCCCATTCGACTCAGCTGCCCACCGGTAGATTCCATATTCGTGGCGGTGCCCGGAACGTGAACTCCGACATTGTCTGCGGTGTCCGGATTCCCCATGGCGATAACCGCTTTTCCGTCGCCCTTGGAGTCGAACCCGAGTACGTACAGCTGCTTGTTCCCAGTGACTCCGTCCCGCTTGTCCAGCTCTGCCTGCAAGGTCTTCAGGTTGGTGAACCGCTTGTTGTAGTCATCATCGGAGTACTTGTCGTGGTACTCGTAATTCTCCATTGCGCTCAACTCTTGGTCCAGAGCGAGCCTGTTGGCGTCATCGCGTACATCGGACGGCAGGCCGTCGGTCTTTCCGACGATTTCCGGATGGAGGGCCGCGTACGATTCCCGCTGACTCTCAGGCAGGTTCTTCCACCACTCTGCAGCGTCCTTGGGATCGCGCGGAGGGTATGGCTTGCCGATGTCGTTGTGCAGATCTTTGGATGCCTGCTTGACGTCGTCGCGTGCCTCGCCCGCAGCGTCGCCGATATTGCCCTGCAGAATGTCACCGCTGAGCTCCCCCAGCGCCTTGGCGGCATCGTCGCTGGCTTCCTTGGCCCTCTTGACGCAGCCGTTGACGTCTTCCTGGTAGTTCTGCTGCATATCAAAGAACGCCCCCTGGTCAGGCGCTCGCCACTGCACAGGCCCCAGGGGCGGACGGACGACGCCCTCGTCGTCCACAATCAAACCATCGCTCTCGATATCCTTGAGGGTGCTGCGCAGATGACTCTGCGCCAGGAACATTTTGGCTGCGGCCTGTGCAATCGCTTCGGATATGGCCATCGCTTCGGTGCGGACGATACCGAAGCGGCTTTCCAGGTCTTCCAGGTAGTGCAGTGCCCCGTCGGCATCGTCCCCGGACCAGTTGGAATGCAGTGGCCCGGTGACCTTTGTCCTATGCTGATCGTTGAGCTCATCCATATGAGTGGACAGCCTGTGCCAGGCCTTGGACGCTTCGTCGCAGTCCGAGAAGTCCTGCTTCAGCAGTCGCAAATAGTCGCTGGTCAACTTTTCTTTCCTCCCCCTTTGATGCAGTCGATGCCAATGCGGTTATCTACCGCTCACCCGAAAGGGGAATCAGCGGTCGGCGTCTGCATGGGCTTCGCACTCTGCATCCGGTCGGCAGTCCATTCTGCGCGAGGGTCGGGGCCGGGATACGGCGCGTTCTCACGGTCCACGAAGGGGGGCCGAGCCGTAGGTGTTACTCCTTCAGAGCCCACGGATCCCGGACTGCCGGGGCCGGGGGTGAGGCTGTCGCGCAGGTTTTCGGCGCCGGGCATGGCATGGCGGCCTTCCGAGCCGATCGCCCCCGGGCCACCGAATCCGGTGGATGCGGACATAGTCTGCGGCGCGAACTGCGTCTGGGCCCCTGCTGTCTCGAAGTCCTTGGACACCATGGCGTCGTTCCAGTCGTGCCCGTCGGCACAGGTTCTGAGATTGGCAGCGCCGGTTTCGGCGCGGCTGCGCATACCATCGAGAGACGGTTTCCAGCTGTCGGCCGTGGCCTCCAGCGCTTGCGACAACGACCAGCCGTTGAATGACGCCGCGGCATCCTTGGTGGCACTGATCGTCTTGTGGTTCTTGTCCGTCATGTCTTGGGCAATCGAGTCCTCCGCATGAGCGGCGGCGCGCAATTCCCCCGGATCGACGGATGTCTTGGCCGACACCCTTGTGCCCTCCCCCTGAGTCCTACTTCCGCATCGACGGTATCAACGTTGTGTTGACAAGTGTTGTTGTTCAGCCACGTACCCACAGGGATGTTTCCGCTATCCCGGCGCGTTCCTCGCACGCCTCCACCGATGGCCAATAGCGACGGGTATACGCAGGCTGTGACTCAGCCAGACGTGCTTCTCCTTCTGCCTAGCCCACGCCAACCATTCGCCCCAACTCCCATCCCGTCTGCCGTCGACCCACACGTACGTGGAGCAGGCGCGGTGCCGGGCGTCCAGGTGGAGCGCGCCACCGTACGAACGACCTGGACGCCCGGTGCCGTGCCTGCTTGGCTTGCCTGGGTTGATGGCAGACGGGATGGGAGTTCCCCACCGCTACGCCCCACCGGCCAGCACCCGCGTACGGTCTCCTCCACCCCGGAGCCGGAGCGCCCCCGCCGGAGGCATTGTTCTGACCTGAGCGTCGCGCCCGCACCGCGGCCATATCGTGGGGTCGTCGCCCATCAATCTAAGCTGTCAGGCGTGCGGCCGGCGGCCGGGCTGGAGCGGGGCGGAGACAGGAGCGCAGGCCCGGGCGACGGGCCGCGCGCGCCGCGCCGCGCGCGGCGAGTGCCTTGATGAAGTAGAGAAAGTTCTATCGCGCCGGGGTCAGTCGCTTGCCGTCATGGCTCCGCACGTGAGGGCCCGCCCCATCCAGGGCATCCAGGAGTCGGATCGAGAAGACCTCGGGCATGCACTCCGCCACCTCATCGGGCGTGAGCCAGGTGACAGCTGTTGACTCGCTGGAGGTGCGCTCCTCGCCACCTACAGGCTTGCAGCGGAAGACCAGGGCGACGATGCCGCGTGCCGTGTTCTTGTAGACCCCGGTGAGCTCGTCCACCTCGACGTGGATGCCCGTCTCTTCCCAGACCTCGCGTCGTACGCCGGCCTCTGGGGTCTCGTCGAGTTCGAGCACCCCGCCGGGGAGTTCCCAGGCGCCGTTGTCGGCCCGCCGGATTGTCAGGAGCTTGCCGTCCTCGCGGACCACCACGCCGGCCACGGACACGGAATGCAGTGGCGTTGACTGGGCTTCCGAGGCGCTGTTACTCATGTACAGGAGCATAGGAGGATGGGAAGAGCTATGGGAACCGCGGTAGGAGGGGGCAAGGCCGTACCTCGATACGTGCAGATCGCCGATGACATCGTGCAGCAGATCAGGGCTGGGATCCTCAAGCCCGGCAAGATGGTGCCGAGCGAATCCGAGCTGGTCGAGCGCTATAGCGTCTCGGGCGGCACGATCCGTAAGGCGATGGTGGAGGTCCGTGCGAGCGGCCTGGTGGAGACCCGCCACGGCAAGGGTTCGATCGTGAAGGACCGGCCGCCGGTACGGCACCGCTCTTCCGACCGCTTCCGACGCTCGCACCGGCAGGGCGGCAAGGCCGCGTATCTGGCGGAGTCCGAGCAGTCCGGGGCCACGGCCAAGGTCAGCGTTCTGTACATCGGGCCCATGGAGGTCCCGGAGGACGTGGCCGAACGCCTCGGGGTCGAGCCCGGCACTCAGGTCCTCGCCCGCCGGCGGCTCTACTTCCGCAACGGCACTCCGGTCGAGACGGCCAGCTCGTACTTGCCCTGGGACGTCGTGAAGGACATCCCCGAGCTCTTCGCTGAGAACCCCGGCGGTGGCGGCATCTACGCCCGACTGGAAGACCACGGGCATGAGTTCGCCGAGTTCGTTGAGACCTTGCAGGCCCGGTCGGCCACCAAGGCCGAAGCGTCCGAGCTCGCGCTCAGCCCGGGTGCACCCGTCGTGCATCTCGTCCGTGAGGCGCTGACGACCGAGGGCCGCGTGGTGGAGGTCTGCGACACCCTCATGGCCGCTGACCAGTTCGTTTTCAGCTACCGCATCCCCGCCACGGACTGACGTCCGCTCAACTCTCCTCAACCCGCCCCGACTTCTTCGTCGCGGCGGGTTGACTCATGTACAGGAGTCAGGCACTCTTCTTCATGTCACTCATGTATATGAGTGGCGGAGTTCAGCACCTATAGAGGAGTGATCCGTAGTGCGTCAGATCCCCGTCGACACCTCCGCCGCGACCGTGATGGTCGCGAAGCAGCCGCAGATCAAGGTCAAGGACCGCCGTACGGGCGAGGTCGCCCTCGACGCCGAGACCGGGGCGAAGCTGATGACCGTGGACGTGATGTTCGCTGCCAATGACGCGGTGGAGATCCTGTCCGTCACCGTGCCCGAGAGCGGGGTCTCCGGTGAGCTGGGCATGGGCACGCCGGTGGCGCTGACCGGCCTGATCGCCCGGCCGTGGGAGAACGAGTTCAACGGGCAGAAGCGGCATGGCATCGCCTACCGCGCGGTGGCAGTCACCTCGCTCGCCGCCGGCGGCTCGCAGGCTGAGGCGGCCTGATCATGGCCCGCCTCACGGTCGTACTGCTGCTGGTCGTCGCCACCGCTCTCGTACTGCGGTGGCGGCGCCCCGCCTGGTACTGGATGACCTTCGGAGTCGTCCTCGCCGCCCTGCGGGTCTTAGTCCGGTACGCCTCGGTCATGGACGCCTGCGGCCTGACAGTCCCGCCGCCGCGCTGGCGGCTCGCACTCTCCCGCTTGACCAACCGCCCGGCCCCCGAGTCGCGCGCCCCACGCATCCTCCGCCTCCGGCCCACCCGCACCGGGCTGGTCCTGCGGCTCAAACTCCGTCCCGGCCAGGACGCTTTCGATGTCTCCACCGCTACCGATCGACTGCGGCACTCCTTCGGGATGTACGGCGTCGCCGCGCGGGAGATCCGCTCCGGCGTCGTCGAACTGCGGATGACGGGTTACGACGTGCTCAAGCGCGTGCAGATGCCCGCCAAGATCGACCGTGCTCCGATGCGCGTACCCGTCGCACTGCGCGAGGACGGATCGGTCCACTACCGCGACTACCGGATCGTCCCGCACGGGCTCACGCTCGGGGCCACCGAGTCGGGCAAGTCCGTCTACCAGCGGAACTTGGTGGCGGGTCTCGCCGCTCAGGACGTCGCGCTCGTCGGTATCGACTGCAAGCAGGGAGTTGAGCTGTTCCCGCTCGCTCGCCGCTTCTCCGCCCTCGCCGACAACCAGGACGCCGCCCTCGATCTGCTCGAAGCCCTCGTCTCGCACATGGAGTCCGTCTACCAACTCATCCGCGAGGAACAGCGCATCAGCGTGAACGTCCCCGACGCGGAGATCGCCGCCGACATCTGGGATCTGACCGAGGACGTTCGCCCCACACCCGTCGTGGTCCTGGTGGACGAGGTGGCCGAACTCGCGCTCTTCGCCTCGAAGGAGGAGGAGAAGCGACGGGACCGGATCATCACCGCGCTCGTCCGCCTGGCCCAGCTTGGCCGCGCCGCCGGCATCTACCTGGAGATCTGCGGCCAGCGCTTCGGCTCTGAACTCGGCAAGGGCATCACGATGCTGCGGGCCCAGCTCACCGGCCGAACCGCGCACCGCGTCAACGACGAGACCAGCGCGAACATGGCCTTCGGCGACATCTCCCCTGACGCCGTACTGGCCGCCATCCAAATTCCCACCGACGCCCCCGGCATCGCTGTCGCCGGTGACTCGACCGGAGGGTGGTCCCGCATCCGCGCCCCGCACACCTCGCTGCGCGAAGCAGTGAATCTCTGCAACAAGTACGCCGACCGCACGCCGGACCTGCCCGCGCTCGCGCCCTTCCGGCCCGCCGTCGCCCCGCCGGCCTCCGCCGCCGTATCGCTCACCAAGGCGTCCACCGCGACTGCCTGACCCTCCCGCTCCAAGGTCGGCGCGGCCTCGACGCGCCAGGTCCCTACCCCCTTCATGCCAGAACCCGGAAGGAGAACCGTCATGGGACGCATTCGCCCGGACCCCGTTCTCGTACAAGCCGTCATCGCCGGAGCGCTCTCCTTCGCTCATCTCCACGACCTGGCCGCCGCTGCCGGACAGGACGGCTGGAAGGCGTGGGCCTACCCGATCAGCGTCGACCTGCTGTTGGTCGTGGCCTGGCAGCGCCTCCGCAACGACGGCCCCTCGCGGCTCGCCTGGTGCTGGTTCCTGATCGCCCTGGTGGCCTCGCTCGGCGCCAACGTCGCGACCGCCGGATTCCTCGATCTCCAGCACCCGCCCGCCTGGCTCCGCTTCGGCATCGCCGGATGGCCGGCGCTCGCCTTCCTGGGCGGGACTCTGCTGGCCCATACGCGGAGTGCGGCCGAAGCCGCCGATCTCGCCCCGCCGGCCGACGTGGCTCCGGCACCCGAACCCGTATCCGCTCCGGTCGCTCCCACTGAACCTGCCTCAACGCCTCCTGAGTTGGACGCTGCAGACATCCCTGCGGCCGAAGCGCCCCGGCCCGTCTCCGCCCCCGTCCCAGCCGCGCTCGTCGCCCACGCCCGCATGGTCGCCGACGAACACCACGCCCGGACCGGAACCCGGATCGACACCGACACCCTGCGCGCCCGCCTCGGCGTCCCGCCCCAAATCGCCGACTCCATCGCCGCCCAACTCGCCTGACCAGCAAGGAGAACCACCATGCCCTCCCGCGACCATTTCCACTCCGTGATGCGCATCGGCCCCGTACAGATCGGCACCTATCGCGATCGCTACGGCCGCACCAAGCACGCCTCCGTCTGCACCGCCGACCGCTGCGGCTGGTCCGCCGACTTCAACAGCCGCTCGGCCGCCCAGCTCGCCGCCCGCACCCACCGCTGCACCGTCCGCTGACCGACTGAGGAGAGACCCATGGACGTCCCGCTCTGGCTTGCCCTGATCGCCGTCGGCTACCTCGGCATCAAGCTCATCCGCCCGCCCTGGTGGCTCGTGGCCGTGTTCCTCCTCGGCGGCTACCTCCTCGCCGACAGCTTCCTGGCCTCCGCCATCGACACGGCCGTCAAGTAACGCCCACGAAGGGAGATTCACCATGCTCCGACCTAAGGTCCCGACCAACCCGACGCCCACCGGACTCGTCATCCCGTCCGTCGTCGAACCGACCGCCATCGTGCGGCACATCCCGCCGCCGGCCCCTGTCGCTCAGCCCTCGCCCCGCCCCGCGGTCCAGCTCACGCCCGGCACCGCGCTCGCCCTCGTCGGCGGCGGCGCGGCCGTGGTCCTGATCGTCGGCGCCGTCCTGGTCTCGATGCTCCTGGCGGTCGCCATCAGCGGTGCGTCCGTCGCCGTCTGCGCGGTCGTACTCCGCTCGCTGCTCGCCTTCGGGCGCACGCACCGCTAACCGGCCCCCGGGCGGCCTCAACCGCCAAGTTTCCGCCGCCCGGGAGCCGTGCTCCTGTCCGAACCACAGATCCGGAAGGAATCCCCATCATGACCGACCGCACCCGCGTACGTGGGAGGTCGCCCATGCCTGACGCGCTCCTCGACCCGACCACCCTCGGCGACCTGCTGAGGGTGGCGTCGGCCCCCGACTACGACCGCTGGGCAGACCAGATCCACCGCACCGGCGGCTGCTCCGACCCAATCCACCTCACCGGCTGGACCCTCGCCAAGGACCGCACGTCGGGCGAGACCCTGCACCACTACTCGACCGCGTCCGAACCCGGTGGACGACTCCGCCTCGCCTGCGGCAACCGCCGCGCCTCCCGCTGCCCTGCCTGCGCCTGGACCTACGCCGGGGACACCTACCACCTCATCCGCGCCGGCCTGGCGGGAGACAACCGCCGCGACATCCCCGGCACCGTGCGAGACCACCCCCGTGTCTTCGCCACCCTCACCGCGCCCTCCTTCGGCCCCGTGCACAACCGGCCCGACCGAGGCATCTGCCGCTGCGGCACACAGCACCACACGGACGATCCGACGCTCGGCACCGCCCTGGACTCCGAGACGTACGACTACGCAGCCGCCGCCCTGTTCAACAACCACGCCGGCGACCTCTGGCAACGCTTCACCACCCGACTCCGCCGCGAACTGGCCGCCCGCGCCGGCCTCACCCAACGCGACCTCAAGGAATCGGCCCGCCTCTCCTACGGCAAGGTCGCCGAGTTCCAGAAGCGCGGCGCCCTCCACTTCCATGCGGTGATCCGGATCGACGGACCGGACGGGCCCGCAACGCCCCCGCCGTCCTGGGCAAGCGTCGCCCTGCTCACCAATGCGATCCGCGCCGCCGCCGCACACTCCTACACCTCGGTCACGGCCCCGGCCGCCGGGGACCAGCCCGCCCGGACCTTCCGCTGGGGCACACAGCTGGACGTACGGCCGGTCAAGGCGTTCGGCGACGGCTCAGACATCACCGAACAGGCGGTGGCCTCCTACGTGGCGAAGTACGCGACCAAGGCCGCCGAGACCACCGGCAGCCTGGACCGGCGCATCGGCGAACTGGCCGAGCTGGACCGCCACCAGGTCCCTGACCACACCCGCCGCCTGATCACCGCGTGCAAAACCCTGGACCCGCTCTACCCGGACCGTCGCCTCTGGGCCTGGGCCCACATGCTCGGCTTCCGCGGCCACTTCTCCTCCAAGTCCCGCCGCTACTCGACCACCCTCGGCGAACTCCGCGCGGCCCGCGCCGACTTCCGCGCCGCCCAGGAACGCGAAGCCCTCGGCCTCGAACCCACACAGCCGGACACCGTCCTCGTCCTGACCGACTGGCAGTACGCCGGCCACGGTCACACCCCCGGCGAATCCGCCCTCGCCGCCACCATCGCCCGCGACCTCCAACTCAACCGCGAGACCGCACGCGAAGCACGCACCGACCTCCAAGCCGAAGAAGGAGACGACTGGACATGACCACCACCGCGATCGAGAGGAAGTGGCACACCACCGCCGAAGTCGCGCAGATGCTCGGCTACGGCCTGTCCAAGACCAAGATGCTCGTGCTCACCGGCGAGATCCACTCGGTCAAGGACGGCCGCAACCGCCGCATCCTGCCGCGCTGGGTGGATGAGTACGTCGAGCGCCTGGCCCGTGAGGCTGAAGCGGAGTGTTCGGCATGAGCGGCAAGCGCGGCAACGGTGAAGGCTCCATCTATCCCTACAAGAACGGCTTCGCCGCCTATGCCTGGGTGACCACCCCGGACGGCAAGAAGAAGCGCAAGTACGTCTACGGCAAGACCCGCGAAGACGTCCACGACAAGTGGATCAAGCTTCATACAGAAGCGAAGAACGGCCCGGTCGCTACCCGACACCGCACGGTCTCCACCTTCCTGGCGTACTGGTTGGAGTCCATCGTGAAGCCCAACCTCGCGCCCCTGTCGTACGTCTCGTACGAGGGCTGCGTGCGGCTCTACATCGCTCCCCACCTCGGCACGAAGCGGTTGGACAAGCTCACCGTCCGAGACGTGCGCGAATGGCTCACCAAGCTGACGACCACCTGCCAGTGCTGCGCCCAGGGGAAGGACGCCAAGAGGGCTCCTAGCCGTCGGCGCTGCTGTGCGGCCGGAGAGTGCTGCGAGGCCTACGCATCCCGCCGTGTGATCCAAGCCGCTCGCGATGCGTTGCGGGCCGCTCTGACCCACGCAGTCGCCGAGGAAGAGATCGGCAAGAACGTCGCCGCCCTGGTGAAGGTGCCCAAGCCGCGACGTCGCCGGATCAAGCCGTGGTCCGCGGTCGAAGCGGGTCAGTTCCTCGCGGACGGAGTGGCCCGTGAGGATCCCCTCTTGGCGGCCTGGGTGCTCGTGCTGTGTCTCGGCCTTCGCCGCGGGGAAGTGCTGGGCCTCACCTGGAAGTCCATCGACTTCGAGGCGGGTGAGCTGTACGTGGATCACCAGATCCAGCGGGCGGGGCGTCAGATCCTCCACCGGGAGACCAAGACGGAGGACTCGGACGACTTCCTGCCGCTGCCCGCGCTCTGCCTCAAGGCGCTCCGGATCCGTCGCGCACAGCAGACCGGAGACCGCAAAGCCGCCGGTGACCTCTGGCAGGACAGTCACGGGCTGGTCTTCACGACGAAGTACGGCACCCCGATCGAGCCGGGGAACCTCACCCGGATGTTCGCGCTGCGTGCCCGCCGCGCCGGCCTCCGAGTGATCCCGCTGCGGAACACCCGGCACACCTGCAGCTCGCTCCTGGTCGCCCTCGGCGTCCACCCCAAGGTGGCTCAGCGCATCCTGCGGCACTCGCAGATCGCGATGACGATGGAGGTCTACGCCGAAGCGAGTGACGAAGCGGTGCGCGAAGCCTTGGCCAAGCTGTCCGGCGCCATGGAGGGCACCGGCTGACCCGGTTGCTGTACTTCGCTGCTGTACGGCACGACAAAGCCCCCGTCCGGATTACCCGGCGGGGGCTTTGACCTGCTGTGCGCTCGGCAGGATTCGAACCTGCAACCTTCTGATCCGTAGTCAGATGCTCTATCCGTTAAGCTACGAGCGCTTGGCTTTCCGGCGGTTTTTCTTGCCGGTCGGCGTTGCGAGAACAACATTACATGACCTGCGCCGTGAGGCGAAATCCATTGCCCGTAGCCGCTCTGACCTGCGGAAATGCGCTTGCGGTGGGAGTCGGGGGGCTATTGGGGCCAGGGGGAGTCCTCGATGATCCGGACGAAGTTCGGGCGGGTGTAGTCCTCTTCGAAGCGGGCCAGGACGTCGGCCTTGACGTTGCCGAGGGTCGTCCGGGGGCGGTGGGTCAGGCCCTGGTGGAAGGCGTGGAGGATGCGGCGCTTGAAGTCGGGGCGGGGGTGGGCGGCCACGATGGCCTCGCGGGTTTCGGCGGGGAGGGTGTCGTAGCCGATGCCGAGGACGTCGAGTTCGACGCCGGCTGTGACGAGGGCCACTTCCGGGGCCATATGGTGCGGGATCTCCGGAGTGGTGTGCAGGGCGATGCCCTCCCAGACCAGGCGGGCGCGGTCCTCGGGGATGCCGCGGGCGGTGAGGAAGGCGCGGGCCTCGTCGGCGCCGTCGAGTTCGAAGCGCTGCCGGGAGGCACGGAACTTTTCCGTGAGGCCGAGGTCGTGGAAGAGGGCGCCCACGTAGAGCAGCTCCGGGTCGAAGTCCAGGCCGCGGTCGAGGCCGTGGCGGGCGCCGAAGAGGTAGACGCGGCGGGAGTGGTGGTAGAGCAGGTCGTCGGCGAGGTCGCGGACCAGGTCGGTGGCCTCCCGGGCGAGCTTGCTGTCGGGGACGGGGATGCCGCCGATGGCCGCGGGGGTGGGGGCGTGGTGGTTCGGGGTGGTCATGGAGCCAGCGTGGCGCGCGGCCGGCGGGGGCGCCCGGTGCGTGCGGGACGCGTTGCCCACAGATGTGGACGGCGGGCGGCGGGACGGCGCCGGGCGAGGTGCGGCGGTCAGCGGCTCGTCGTGCGGAAGCGGGCCCGGTAGGCGGAGGGGGTGACGCCCAGGCGGCGGAGGAAGAGGCGGCGCAGGGATTCGTCGCTGCCGATGCCGGTGCGGCGTGCCGTGGCGGTGGCGGTTTCGCCGTTGGCGAGGAAGGTCTGGGCGGCTTCGAGGCGTACGGCTTCGACGTAGGCGGCCGGGGTGGCGCCGGTGTGCTCGCGGAAGAGGCGGGTGAGATGGCGGCCACTGAGGCCGGCACGGGAGGCCAGGGCGGCGAGGGAGTGGTCGGCGGCCGGGTCGGCGGCGATCGCGTCCAGGAGGGCGCGCAGCGCGTCGTGACGGGGGCGCGGGGTGCGGGCGGGCACCGAGAACTGGGACTGGCCGCCCGGCCGCTGCATGAAGACGACCAGGTCGCGCGCCACCTCGCGGGCCAGGTCCGGGCCCTCGTCGGCCTCGACGAGGGCGAGGGAGAGATCGATCCCGGCCGAGACCCCGGCGGAGGTGTAGAGGGCGCCGTCGCGGACGTAGATCGCGTCCGGGTCGACGCGGAGGGTGGGGTGGCGGGCCGCGAGGGTGCCGGTGTGGCGCCAGTGGGTGGTGGCGCGGCGGCCGTCCAGGAGGCCCGCCTCGGCCAGGGCGAAGGCGCCGGCGCAGACCGAGGCGGTCCGGTGGGCGCGGGCGGCGAGGGTGCGTACGGCGTCGAGCAGGCCGGGCGGGAAGCGGCCCTGGGTGAGTTCCTCCGCGCCCGGGACGAGGAGCGTGTGGAGGGCGGGCGGGTCGGCCGCGGTGGCGGGACCGTCGGCCGACAGGCGGGTGCCGGCGGTGGTGGCGATGTCCCGGCCGTCGGGGGTGCGGACCTGGATCTCGTAGCGGCCGCCCAGCCGGGCCGCGGCGCTGAAGACCTCCAACGGGCCGGTCACATCCAGCAGTCGGGCCCCCTCGAAGGCCAGCATGACGACGATGCGGCGGGCCCCCACCGCGGGGGAAATATCGGGCCGCGGCTCGCGCCGGGCCCCCTCCACAGGCTTCATCGGCTTCATCGGCTTCGTGGCCATGATCGGAGCGTAGGGCCAGGACCGGGCGGCGCGAGCGCCCGGAAAAGCGTTCAGGCCCCGGTCGCGAGGGACCGGGGCCTGAACGAAGAGAAGCGGAGGCGGAGGGATTTGAACCCTCGATGGGGGGTAAGCCCCAAACCGCATTAGCAGTGCGGCGCCATAGACCGGACTAGGCGACGCCTCCACACACCCCACGCGCGCACGCACGCTGTGGTGTGTCCAGATGATGGCACAGCTCTGCGGGCTGTCACCAATCGCCCCCTACGGTACTAGGCCCGCGGGCCACCCGGCAAAGACGTTCCTGCGGCGCAACGTCGGGGCTCGCGACGCGTTAGGAGTGTCGGGAACCGCGTCGACCCGCGTGTCGTGCGCCCCCGGCGTGTACGTACCGCGTACCGCCCCGCACTCGCCTCTCTGGAGCCCGTGATGCCGTATCGCCGGACGAACCCCGGGAAGTCGCTTCTCGTCGCCGCCACGACCGCCGCCGTGTCCCTCGTCTGTGCGGCGCCCGCCCTCGCCGCCCCGATCCCGCTCCCGATCCCGCTGCCGATTCCGCTGGCCGACCAGCGGCCCGCCGACAACGACACCGGCATCGGGCTGACCGACGAGCTGCTCGGCACCGTCCCCGCCCACCGCACGGCCGGCGACCACCTCACCGTCACCGTCCGCCACTCCGGCTCGCGGGCCACCGACCGCACCTACGAGCTGCGCTGTCACCCCGACGGCGGCAACCACCCCGACGCCAAGGCGGCCTGCGACAAGCTGGACGGGATGACGCGGTGGGGACGGGACACCTTCGCGGGGGTCCGGCCGGACTCCATGTGCACGGCGATCTACGGCAGCGCGGCCACCGCGCATGTCACCGGCACCTGGGCGGGACGCCCGGTCGACGCCCGCTTCCGGCGCACCAACGGGTGTGAGATCGAACGCTGGCGCCGCTTCGTACCCCTGCTCCCGCGCACCACTTCGTGACCCGGTTCATGACGGAGTAGCGCCCCAGGTCAGGACGAGGGGCACATGTCGGGCGTGCGGCGAGTCGCACACGACCGTGGCATTACCTCCTCGTCATGCGCCTCCGCTTCGCGGGCACATGCCCGTAGACTCCACCCCAGCGGTCCGCCACGGCGGGTCGGCAAGGTGCGGTAACAGGGAGGAAGCGACTCGTGAGCAGCAGGCCATCCCGAGGCGCTGCTCGCCTCGCAGCCATACTCGATGCCCTTCCCGACGCGCTGTTGCTCGTCAACTGCAACGGCACGGTCGTCAACGCCAACACCATTGCGCTGGAGACGTTCGAGGCGCCCGGTACCGCCCTGGTCGGCCGCGGCCTGCTGGACCTGCTGCCGACCTTCGACTCCAAGCGGATCCCGGGCTCCATGCGGCGCCGGGACGAGGAGTCCGAGGGCGGCCGGACGAAGCCGACGCGGATGGTGGCACGGCGTACGGACGGGACCGAGCTGCTGGTCGAGGTGACCAGCGCCAACCTGGAGGACGGCCGCACGCCGTACGAGTCCTCCTTCGAGGCCGCGTACGCCGATCACCGCAACGGCTACACGGGCGATGAGCTGCTGATGCTCGTCGTGCGCGATCTGACCGGGACGCTGGACACCGAGGCGGAGCTGGCGCGCCAGCAGCGGCAGACCGAGATGATCCTGCGGGCCGCGGCCGAGGGCGTGGTCGGGGTCGACGCCGAGGGCAAGGTCGTTCTCGTCAATCCGTCCGCGGCGCAGATCCTCGGGTACCGCGCGAGTGAGCTGGGCGGCAAGGAGCTGCATCCGCTGATCCACCACTCGCGGGCGGACGGTTCGGCGCTGCCGTGGGAGGACACGCCGCTGGCCGACACCCTCAAGTCCGGGCGCAAGCACCGGGTGCGGGGGCAGGCCCTGTGGGCGAAGGACGGGCGGTCGGTGTCCGTCGATCTGACGACGGCGCCGGTGCGGGACGGGGACCAGCTCGTCGGCGCGGTGATGACCTTTACGGACCGGCGTCCCTACGACGCGCTGGCGGCGCGGCACGCCCAGCTGCTCGCCGTGCTCGACCAGGCGCTGCGCGGGCCGTTGGAGGAGCTGACCGGCGAGCTCGGCACCCTCGCGGCCGACCCGGCCGGCCAGCTGTGGCCGGAGGCGAACCAGATCCTGCACCATCTGGCGGCCGGTCACGCCCGGATGACGACGCTGGTCGACAACGTCCTGAGCTATCAGCGGCTGGACGCCGGGGCGGAGCGGCTCAACCGCACCAAGGTCTCGATGGACAAGGTCGTCGCGGCGGGTGTGGAGGGCGCGGTCGAGCTGATCGGGCCGGGCCGGGCGCAGTTCGCGGTGCATGCGCCCCCGATAGACGCCCTGGTCGACGCGGACCGGATGGCGCAGGCGCTGTCGCATCTGATCGCGGATGTCGCGGGTGTGGACTCGACGGGCCGGATGCCGGCGGGCGCCGGCGCGCCGGGCTCGGGCGCCGCCGGCCGTACGGGGCCGATCCCCGGGGACTCGACGATCGTGGTGGCGGCCGCCAAGCGCGGGGACGTCGTACGGATCGAGGTGCGCGGCCCGTTCGGCGGCGGCGACCCGGTCCATGAGCCTCTCGTGCGCGGGATCGTGCGGCAGCACGGCGGGCTGCTGCAGACCCATGAGGTGCCCGGCGGCTCGGGCGCGGGCGGCAGCGCGTATGTGCTGGAGCTGCCGGTGGCGGCGGACGGTCCGGAGAAGACGGCCGGGGCGGACAAGGTCGCCGAGGCGACCGGCGAGACGACGGTGATGCCGGTACCGGCCGCGCGGGCGCGGGGCACGCAGCCGGCCGGGGCCGATGCGGGCGAGGGCGACACGGGCCGGGGCGCGGCCGCGGCCGCCGGGGATTCCGGTACGGAAGGCGGCGCGCAGCCGACCGGGCGGCGCCGGGCGCGCCACTCGGGTGCCGAGCAGGGTGCGGGCCCCCGTGCGCTCGGCCCGGCGACCGGTGCGCCGGGTGCCGACGGCGCCGGGGCCGGTGCGGCGGAGGGCGGTGCGCCGGCCCTCCCGGCCGGGTCCGGCCAGGGCCGCGGTGCGGGCGAGGTGAACGATGCGGGTGACGGCGGGGTGCCCGCGGCGGGCGGCGGTGCCGACGCGGGGAGCGGTGGCGCGGGTGCCGCGGCGCCCGGCCCGGTTCCGGGGCAGCCGCAGCCGCAGATCCCCGGTCAGGGGCAGCCGCAGGGACTTTCGCCGGTGCAGCCGGGTGGCCGGCGGGCGCGCCGGGCGCTGGGCGCGGCGCCGGAACGGGGCGCGCAGGGCGAAGCCGGTCAGATGCCGGTGCCGCCGGGCGGGCAGCCGCAGTCGGCGGCGCGGTCCGCGGAGCCGTCGGCGCCCGCGGGTGCGCGGGCCGCCTTTGCGCTGCCGCCCGCCGCGGCCGACCGGACGCCTCAGCCGGAGCAGTCGGTGCCCGCGCTCGCCGCGGCCACCGGGCAGCCCGCCGGTCCGCAGGACGGCGGCGGTACGGGGCGGCGCCGGGCACGGCGGCCGGCCGCCGACGGCGCGGGCGAGATGCCCGGCGCGCGGCCGGGATTCGAACTGGAAGCGGCCGGCTCCGGTGCCGAGCACGACGCCGCCGAGCCGGGCACGTGGGAGGGCGAGCCGACCGGGCGCCGCCGGGCCCGGCGGGCCGCGGCCGAGGAGCGGGCGGCGGCCGCGATGGCCGATTCCGAGGCGTCCGGCACCTTCGTCGCGGGCCCGGAGGGGCTTGTGGCGCAGCCGACCGAGCCCTCGGAGGAGACCGGTACGGCAACGGGTACGGCCCCGGGTGTCGCCCCGGCGCCGGCTCAGATCACGGACGGCGCCGCCGAAGCGCCCGGCGCCGCCGCACCGGCCCCCACGGGCCGCAGGCGCGGCCGCCCCAGCCCCGCCGAGGAGGCCCCGGCTCCGGGGGCGCAGGCAGCCGTCCCGCCGCAGGGCCGGGCGCCCGTCCCCGCGGCCCGGCAGCCGCTGCCGCCGACCTCCGATGACGACGGCGCCGCGGGCCACTCCAACGGGCGGGCCTTCAGCGTGCGCACGCTCGGCCAGGGCGTGCCGTTCGCCCAGCAGATCGCCGACCAGCAGCGCCCCCCGGCGCCCCCCGGCAGCACCCCGCCCGGTGGCACGTCCGCCGGTTCGGGCCGCCGCCGCAAGCTCGCCGCGCCTCAGGAGCGGCGTGCCCAGGACGACGAGCGCGCCCCGGCCGCCCAGGGAGACCGGCCGGGGGCCCAGCCGGGAGCCCAGCCGCCCCAGCAGGCCAAGCCCGCGCAGTCGGCCGACCGGCCCAAGCCGCCGTCCCCGCCCCAGCCGCGTCTGAGGGATGTCGGCGAGGGCCGCGCCTTCGCGATCTCCGCGCCCGACGAGGGCAGCGAGGGTCCCGAGCCGCTGGACGGTCCGAACGGCGCCATCGAGGTGATGGACCGTCAGCCGCCGCCGATGGACGACGAGCTGCCGCCGGAGCCGCTGGACAATCCGCGCCGGCTGCTGGTGTGGCCCGCGCCGGACGTCGCGACCCAGCAGGCGCTGAGCGACCGCGGCTACCGGCCGGTGATCGTCAACTCCCGCGAGGAGGTCGACGCGCAGATCGCGGCGTACCCCGCGGCGCTCTTCGTCGACCCGCTGACCGGGCCGATCACCCGTACCGCGCTGCAGTCGCTGCGCCAGGCGGCGGGCGCGGCCCAGGTCCCGGTGCTGGTGACCGCCGGACTGGGCCAGGCGACCCGAGAGGCCGCGTACGGCGCCGACCCGGCCGTACTCCTCAAGGCGCTCGCACCGCGCGACGGTGAGAACCATCCGGCGCGGGTGCTGCTGATCGAGCAGAACGACGCCATCGCGGGTGCCCTGACGACCTCTCTGGAGCGGCGCGGGATGCAGGTCGCGCGGGCCGACGCGGACACCGACGCGGTGACCCTGGCGACGCAGATGCGGCCGAATCTCGTGGTGATGGACCTGATGCAGGTCCGCCGCCGGCGGGCCGGCATCGTCGACTGGCTGCGCGCCAACGGGCATTTGGACCACACCCCGCTGGTCGTCTACACCTCCGCCGACATGGACCCCGCCCAGCTGCCGCGGCTCGCCGCCGGGGAGACGGTGCTCTTCCTGGCCGAGCGCTCCACCAGCGCCGAGGTGCAGGCCCGGATCGTCGATCTGCTGGCCAAGATCGGCACGAACTGACGCACGGGGGGCGGTGTTTCACGTGAAACACCGCCCCCCGCTCGCCTCATCCCAGCCGCGTCACGGTCAGCTCCCCGTCGGCGTACTGCCGCCGCAGCACCTTCTTGTCGAACTTGCCCACGCTGGTCTTCGGCACCACCGGGATGACCGCCCACCGCTCCGGCAGCTGCCAGCGCGCGACCCGTTCGCCGAGGAAGGCCTTCAGCTCCTCGTAGGTGACCGACGAGCCGTCCGTCACCACGACCGTCGCCAGCGGCCGTTCGCCCCACTTCTCGTCCGGTACGGCGACCACCGCGGCCTCCGCGACGCCCGGGTGGGCCATCAGATGGTTCTCCAGCTCGACGGACGAGATCCATTCGCCGCCCGACTTGATGACGTCCTTGGCGCGGTCGGTGAGCGTCAGATAGCCGTTGGGGGTGATGGTGCCGACGTCACCGGTGCGCAGCCAGCCATCGGGGCTGAACTTGTCCTCCGGGCGCAGCGGTTCGTCCCGGCCGCCGAAGTACGCGCCCGCGATCCAGGGCCCGCGGACCTCCAGTTCGCCCGCGGACTCGCCGTCCCAGGGCAGCTCCTCGCCGCCCGGGCCGATCAGCCGCGCCTCCACGGAGGCGGGGAAGCGGCCCTGGGTGGCGCGGTAGGCCCACTCCTCCTCGCCGCTCACCCCGGCCGGCGGATGTCCCACGGTGCCCAGCGGGGAGGTTTCGGTCATGCCCCAGGCGTGGACGACGCGGATGCCGTGCCGCTCCTGGAAGCCGCGCATCAGGACGGGCGGGCAGGCGGAGCCGCCGATGATGACCGTGCGCAGGCTGCTGACATCGCGCTCGGTGGCGTCCAGTTCGGCGAGCAGCCCCTGCCAGATGGTGGGGACGGCGGCGCCGATGGTGGGCCGCAGCGACGCGATCATCTCGGCGAGCGGGGCCGGCTGGAGGAAGCGGTCCGGCATCAGCAGCGAGGCGCCGGCCATGAAGGCGGCGTGCGGCAGGCCCCAGGCGTTCACATGGAACATCGGCACGACCGGCAGCGCGAGGTCGCGGGGGGCGAGCGCGAACGACTCGGCGGTGTTGACCTGGAGGGAGTGCAGATAGACCGAACGGTGGCTGTAGAGCACGCCCTTGGGGTCCCCGGTGGTCCCGGAGGTGTAGCAGAGGGCGGCGGCCTCCCGTTCGTCGATCTCCGGCCAGTCGTAGGTCTCCGGGCGGCCGGCGAGCAGCTCCTCGTAGTCGTGCACCTGGGCGGCGGCTCCGGCGAGCAGGGAGCGGTCGCCGGGGCCCACGACGACGAGGTGTTCCACCGTGGGCAGCTGCGGCAGCAGGGGCGCGAGGAGCGGGAGCAGGGTGCCGTTGACGAGGATGACGCGGTCCTCGGCGTGGTGGACGATCCAGGTCAGCTGCTCGGCGGGCAGCCGCAGGTTGAGGGTGTGCAGCACCGCTCCCATGGAGGGGATGGCGAGATATGCCTCCAGGTGCTCCGCGTTGTTCCACATGAGGGTGGCCGTGCGCTCCTCGGCGGCCACCCCGAGTTCGTCGCGGAGCGCATGCGCCAGCTGCGCGGCCCGGCGGCCGACCTCGGCGAAGGTGCGGCGGTGCGGTTCCGTATCGGTCCAGGTGATGACCTCCGAATCGCCGTGGACGGTCGATCCGTGGGCCAGGATTCGCGAGACCGTGAGCGCTACGTCCTGCATCGTGCTGAGCACCGGGTGCCTCCGCTTGGTTACGGACGGGTAGTGGTGCTGCGATTCTCGACGCATACCGCTTGGTATGTCACGCCCTTGAAGTGTGTTCTTGCCCGCAGGCCACGGAACGGTGGGTCAGGACGCCGGTGACACGAGCTGTCGGCAGATCACCGCGTGGGCGAGCCGCGCCGTCGCGAGCAGATCCTCGCGGGGCGCGTCGAGGCGGGAGCGCGCCGACAAGCCGTGCCAGATGGACTGGATGAGCCCGGTCAGCACCGCCGCGTCGGTCCCGGCGGCCAGTTCCCCGTCCTGCACCGCCCGTTCGACGCGGGCGAGGAGGATCTGCTCGTTCGAGCGGTGGAGTTCGGCGATATAGGCGCCGGTGTCGAGCGTGCTCGCGCTGTCGGCCATCGCGGCGCTGCTGATGAGGCACCCGGGATGCGTCTCGCCCGGCTGCGTGAACTCGTGGACCGAGCCGGTGAGGACGGCTTCGATGACGGCCGGGAGGTCCTTCTCGGCGACGGCCTGCCGGTAGATCTCCCGGTAGCGCTCGGCGTAGGTCCGCACCGCTTCCTCGAACAGCCCGGCCTTGCTGCCGAAGGCCGCGTAGAGGCTGGAGGTGGAGAGCCCGAGGGCGGCCGTCAGGGCGCGGGTCGACGTGCCGGAGTAGCCGCGTCGCCAGAAGAGGCGAGCGGCGTCGAGGACCGCGCGGTCGCGGTCGAAGGCTCGGGGGCGTCCACGGTTCGGCTGGGGCACGATTGCATTGTAGATCGTTCGCTCCATAATGGAGTTATGGAGCGAACGTTTCAGAAGAGGCTGCCGGTCGGCGGGGGCAGCTGGGTCACGGTCGATGTGTACGGGGAGCCGGACGCCGGGGGTCTCGTCGTCGTCCCCGGGGTGATGAGCGATGCGCACGGATGGCGCGGCGTCGCGCGCGCCCTCGACGCCTGGCCGTCGGTGGCCGTGGTGAACCGCCGGGGCCGGGCGCCCTCGGGGCCGTTGACCGGCGGGTACTCGCTGCGGACCGAGGTCGAGGACCTCGGCGTGATCCTCGATGAGCTCGGCGGCGCGCGGACGGTCTTCGGCTGGAGCTACGGCGGCCTGATCGCCTTGCTGGCCGCCAACGACCGGCCGATACCCCAGGTGATCGCCTACGAGCCGGTGATGCGACCGTTCGGCCGTCATGCCCTGCCCGGCCTGAAGGCCGCCGAGGAGACGGCGGACCGGGACCGCGGCGTCGAGATCGTGAACCGGGACATCTCCGGTTTCGACGCGGCGCATGTGGCGGCCCTGCGCGCCGACCGTCAGGGGTGGGCGGCCCTGCGGCGGCTGAGCGGGCCGCTGTATGCCGAAATCGGCGCGCTGAACGCCGCGCCGGCACCGGAGGCGATGGGGCGGCGGGCGGACCGCGTCGATCTGATCATCGGCCGGTGCAATCGTGGAAGGGCGCCCTACGGGGTGTCGTTCGACGACGTCCGGCGGCGGGTCGCGGACGCCGCGGTCCACGAACTTCCCGGCCAGGGCCATCTGGCCCACATCCAGGCGCCGGCGGAGCTCGGGCGCCTGGTCAACGGCCTCGCCGCCGCCCGATGACGCCCCCGCCGACGCCCCTGCCCACGCGCCGCCGTACGCGCCTCGGCGGCACGGCGCCCGGTCAGGTCGCCGCGCTCGCGCCCCGCCGTCCGTTCCCGCCCCGGACCGCCTGGAGCACCAGCACCGACAGATCGTCCTCCACCGGCCCGGTGCCGAAGTCGTGCGCCGCGCGCCGTACGTGTTCGGCCAGCGCCTTGGCGCCCAGCCCGATGCCGTCCCGGAGGATGTCGGCCAGGCCGTCGTTGTCGTCCAACTGCCAGTTGCCGCAGCGGCGTTCGGTGACGCCGTCGGTGACGCAGAGGAGGGTTTCGCCGGGGGCGAGGTCGAAGGAGCTGGCCTGGAACTCCGTGCCCTCGTCGATGCCCAGGAGCATTTGGGGGTCGGAGGCCGGCTCCACCCGCCCGTCGCCGAACAGATGCAGCGGCGGCGGATGGCCGGCGGTGGCGACCGTGCAGTGGGCGCCGGCCACGCCCGGTTCGACCTCCAGCTCGCCGTAGAGCAGGCTCAGGAAGCGGGAGCTGGCCTGTTCGCCGCTCAGCTCCACGGCCTCCGCACTGTCCTCGGCCATCGCGGTGTTCAGCCGGTCGAGCACGGACTCCACGCCGTGCCCCTCGCGGGCCAGCAGCCGCACCAGATGGCGGGCCAGTCCGGTGACCGACATCGCCTCCGGGTCCTTGCCCTGGACGTCCCCGAGCAGGAAGCACCAGCGGTGTTCGCCCATCGGGAAGATGTCGTAGAAGTCGCCGCCGACGGTCTGCCCCTCGCCGTGCGGCTCGTAGACGATGGCCGTGTCGACGCCCTCGATGCTGGCCAGCGACGCGGGCAGCTGGCGGCGCTGGAGCGCCTGGCTGATGGTGGTCTGCCGGGTGTACTGGCGGGCGGTGAACACGGCCTGGGCCACCCGCCGGGCCACGTCCTCCACCATCCGTACGACGGTGTCGGTCATCTGCAGCTGCCCGGCCCGGCCGAGCAGCAGGAGGCCCTGCTCGGTGTCCCGGGCCACCAGGGGGAAGGCCAGCGCCGAGCCGCCGGTGCGCTGGGCGCCGGCGCTTTCCGGCCAGGGCCAGGGGGTGCCGGCGGTGCGGACGCCGAAGGACGGGGTGTCCCGCTCCAGGTCGGCGCGGAGCGGCAGGATGCGCCGCTCGTCGACGTGCCAGACCCGGGACAGCCGCATTTCGGAGCCCTCGGTGTTCAGCCAGATGGCGCACCAGTCGGCGAGGCGGGGGACGAGCAGCTGGGCCGCGAGCGCGGTGACCATTTCCTGGTCGAGCTGCCCCGCCAGCAGCTCGCTGGTCTCGGCCAGAAACGACGGGCCGCCGCGGTCGGCCCATTCGGCGGCGTGTGCGCGGGAGGCGACGGCGGGATGACCGGGCGGGGGATGTGTGGTGCGCCCGGCGCCGCGGGGCCGGGCGGGCGGCGGGGGGCCGGGGACCTCGGGCTCGCCCTCCCTGGCCACGAGGCGGAACCACACCGTCTTCTCGGACTGCCGGTAGGTGACGCCCCAGGCATCGGCCACCGCGCTGACCAGCTGGAGGCCGTAGCCGGGCTCCCCGCTGCGGGCATCCACCCCGCCGTGTACGCCCCGGGAGGGGTGCCGGTCGGCCACCTCGACGACGACGCCCATGACGGCGGGGCGGTCGTCCGGGTGGGCGGTCCCGCCGTCGGCGCGCTTGCCGCCGTCCCGCGACGCCCCGTCCGGCTCCCCGGCCGGCTCCAGGCGGCAGGTCACGTCGATCTCCGTACCGGCGTACATGACGGCGTTGGTGACCAGTTCGCTCACCAGGAGCAGGACGTCGTCGATGAAGCGCTCGGTGAGCGCCGCGGCCCACGGGGTGACCGGGCGCCGCCGGGCCCGCTCCATGAGCACCGTCCGGACGAATTTCCGGGCACCGGCGGGCGCGAGCTGATTCGCCGGCAGCCCCTTCCGGGACACGGCTTCCGTCGCGGGTGCGGACAACGGCCCCACTGCACCCCCCGGGAACGCCTGGGAAGAACTAATGGTGAGCGCTTTATACTATGACATATCTGCCCAAATGGATCACTGGGGGGATGGTGTGCCATGGCCCTCGACCCGGCCCGGCCCGACTCCGCTTCTCCACCTCCGCACCCGGCACATTCCCCCTCTCCTGCCCCCTGCGACACCACACCTGACGGGCAGGAGGGGGACACGCGCGCGCCGCAGTCGATGACGGGCGACCTGCAGCAGATCCGCACCGGCGATCTGCGGCAGCTGCTGGCGGCCATGCACGCCCTGTGCGACGGGGATTTCACGGCGCGCGCGGACGGCGTCCATGACGGGGCGCTGGCCGATATCGCGGGGGTCTTCCACCAGATCGTGGCGCGTAACGCCCATCTGGCCGATGAGCTGCAGCGGGTCCGGCGCGAGATCGTCCGGCAGGGCAGGGTGGACGAACGGATCACGGCGAGCCCCGGCCAGGGCGGCTGGACGGGCAATGTCGACGCGGCCAACACCATGCTCGACGCTCTTGTGGTCCCGATCTCGAAGGCCACTCGGGTGCTGGACGCGGTGGCGGACGGCGATCTGACCCAGCACGTCGATCTGCACCACGGCAACCGCCAGCTCCGCGGCGATCTGCGCCGCCTGGGCAGCGGCGTCAACCGCATGGTGGACCAGCTGTCGCTGTTCACCGGCGAGGTCACGCGAGTGGCCCGCGAGGTCGGCACGGAAGGCCGGCTCGGCGGCCGGGCCAAGGCCCAGGGCCTCTCCGGTGACTGGCTGCATGTGACCGAGGCGGTCAACACCATGGCGTCGCGGCTGACGGCGCAGGTGCGGGACATCGCGGTCGTCACCACGGCGGTGGCGCGCGGCGACCTGACCCAGCAGGTGACGGTCGAGGCCACCGGCGAGCTGCTGGAGCTGAAGCTGACCGTGAACAAGATGGTCGACCAGCTGCGGGCCTTCGCCGACGAGGTCACCCGCGTGGCCCGCGAGGTCGGCACGGAAGGCCAGCTGGGCGGCCGCGCGCAGGTCAGGGGCGTATCCGGAGTCTGGAAGGACCTCACCGACAACGTCAACTTCATGGCGTCCAACCTGACCTGGCAGGTCCGCAACATCGCGCAGGTGACCACGGCAGTGGCCAACGGCGACCTCAGCCAGAAGATCACCGTGGATGCGCAGGGCGAGATCCTGCAGCTCAAGTCGACGGTCAACACGATGGTCGACCAGCTGTCCGCCTTCGCCGACGAGGTCACCCGCGTGGCCCGCGAGGTCGGCACCGAAGGCAGGCTGGGCGGCCGCGCGCAGGTCAGGGGCGTATCCGGAGTCTGGAAGGACCTCACCGACAGCGTCAACTTCATGGCCGACAACCTGACCACCCAGGTCCGCAACATCGCTCTGGTGGCCACGGCCGTCGCGGAGGGCGACCTCGGCAAGACGATCACCGTGGAGGCCAAGGGCGAGATCCTGGAGCTCAAGACCACGATCAACACCATGGTCGACCAGCTGTCCGCCTTCGCCGACGAGGTCACCCGCGTCGCCCGCGAGGTCGGCACCGAAGGCAACCTCGGCGGTCAGGCGCAGGTCAGGGGCGTATCCGGAGTCTGGAAGGACCTCACCGACAACGTCAACTCGATGGCGCTCAACCTGACCTCCCAGGTCCGCAACATCGCGCAGGTGACGACCGCCGTGGCCAACGGCGACCTGTCGAAGAAGATCGACGTGGACGCCCGGGGCGAGATCCTGGAGCTGAAGGAGACCGTGAACACCATGGTCCAGCAGCTGCGGGCGTTCGCGGACGAGGTCACCCGCGTGGCCCGCGAGGTCGGCACCGAGGGCAGGCTGGGCGGCCGCGCGCAGGTCCACGGCGTATCGGGGGTCTGGAAGAACCTCACCGACAACGTCAACTCCATGGCCGACAACCTGACCTCCCAGGTCCGCAACATCGCGCAGGTCGCCACGGCCGTGGCGAAGGGCGACCTGTCGAAGAAGATCGACGTGGATGCGCGCGGCGAGATCCTGGAGCTGAAGACCACCATCAACACCATGGTCGACACCCTGTCGTCGTTCTCCTCCGAGGTGACCCGCGTCGCCCGCGAGGTGGGCAGCGAGGGCCAGCTGGGCGGCCAGGCCCGGGTCGAGGGCGTCTACGGCACCTGGAAGAAGCTCACCACCAGCGTCAACGAGCTGGCGCTGAACCTGACCACGCAGGTCCGCGCGATCGCCGAAGTCGCCAGCGCGGTCACCCAGGGCGATATGTCCGGCTCCATCTCCGTGGAGGCCCAGGGCGAGGTCGCCGCACTGAAGAACAACGTCAACCTCATGGTGGCCAACCTCCGCGAGACCACCCGCGCCAAGGACTGGCTGGAGTCCAACCTCACCCGTATCGCCGGCCTGATGCAGGGCCACCGCGACCTGGTCGAGGTCGCCGATCTGATCCTGCGCGAGCTGACACCGCTGGTGAACGCGCAGTTCGGCGCCTTCTTCCTGGCTGAGGCGGGCGCAGAGCCGGGCGAAGGACTGGAGTTCATCGCCGGCTACGGAACCGAGCAGGCCGACGGGCGGCGCTCGCTGCCCAGCCCCGGCGCCCCCGGCTGGGGCCTGATCACCCAGGCCGCGATGGAGAAGAAGCGCATCCTCGTCGACGCCGTCCCCCCGGACTACATCACCATCCGCTCCGGCCTCGGCGCCGCCGCCCCCGCCAGCGTCGTCATCCTGCCCGTCCTCTTCGAGGACCAGGTGCTCGGCGTGATCGAGCTGGCGTCGTTCAGCAGGTTCAGCGAAGTGCACCTCGCCTTCATCGACCAGTTCGCCAACACCATCGGCGTCTCCATCAACACCATCATCGCCAACTCCCGTACCGAGTCCCTCCTTTCGGAGTCGCAGCGGCTGACCGCCGAGCTGCGCCAGCGCTCCGACGAGCTGCAGCTCACCAACGCCGAGCTGGAGGAGAAGGCCGCACTGCTGGCCACGTCCTCCCAGTACAAGTCCGAATTCCTCGCCAATATGTCGCACGAACTGCGCACCCCCCTCAACTCCCTGCTCGTGCTCTCCCGCCTCCTCGCCGACAACCCCGACAGCCGGCTCTCCGCACAGGAGGTGGAGTTCGCGGTCACCATCCACCGCGCCGGCTCCGACCTCCTCCAGCTCATCAACGACATCCTCGACCTGTCGAAGATCGAGGCGGGGAGGATGGACGTCCACCCCAAGGCGCTCCCCCTGGACAAGCTCCTCGACTACGTCCGGGCGACCTTCCGCCCGCTCACCGTCGACCGCGGCCTCTCCTTCAACGTCAAGGTCGGCGAGGGCGTCCCCCACGAGCTGTACTCCGACGAACAGCGCCTCCAGCAGATCCTGCGCAACCTCCTCTCCAACGCCGTGAAGTTCACCTCCACCGGCGGCGTCGAGCTCAGCGTCGAACGCGTCCCCTCCGTGGGCTTCACCGAGGAGTCCCTGCGCAACGCCGATGTCGTCATCGCCCTCGCGGTCAAGGACACCGGCATCGGCATCCCGGCGGAGAAACTCGACGGCATCTTCGAGGCGTTCCAGCAGTCCGACGGCACCACCAACCGCAAGTACGGCGGCACCGGCCTCGGCCTCTCCATCAGCCGCGACATGGCCGCCCTGCTCGGCGGCCGGATCATCGCCGAAAGCGAGCCCGGCATCGGCTCGACCTTCACCCTCTTCGTCCCCGCCCGCTACAGCAGCGCCACCCCCCTCTCCGTCTCCCCGGCCGCGACCCCCGCCGCCCTACCTCCTGTACGTGAGAACACCGCTACGCACCGTGAGGTTGCCGCGCCGGGCGAACAGGCCACCGAGCAGACGGCCGCCACCGCGGAAACCACCGAGGACGCGCTCGCCGAACACCGCGCGGACGGCCTCCCGACGCCGGAAGCCCCCACCCTCGCCGGAGTCCAGTCCGCCCCGCGGCCCGACGGCTCGGACGTCGCCTGGCCGGAGACCACCAGGCTCAGGGAATGGCTGAGCGGCCGCCCCGGCCGGGTGCTGGCCAACCGCCGCATCCTCATCGTCGACGACGACATCCGCAACGTCTTCGCCCTCACGCACGTCCTGGGCCGGGTCGGCATCAGCGTGAAGTACGCGGAGAACGGCCGCGAGGGCCTTGAGGTCCTGGACCGGACGCCCGATGTCTCGCTGATCCTGATGGACATCATGATGCCCGAAATGGATGGCTACGAGATGATCAAGGCGATCCGTCACGCACCCCGCTTCGCGGACCTGCCGGTCATCGCCCTCACCGCGAAGGCCATGCCGGGCGACCGCGAGAAGGCGATCGAGAGCGGGGCCGACGACTACATCCCCAAGCCGGTCGACGTCGACCGGCTGCTGGCCGTGATCTGCCGCCTCCTGGATCCGCAGGACCGTACCGACGTCGTACGGCCGGAGCCCGAAGCGGCCGGGGCGGCGGCCGAAACGACCGATGCGGCGGCCGGTGTCGGCGGTGACGCCACCGGCGCGGCGGGAGAGGCCACATGACCACCACACCCGACAGCACCACCAGCATCCTCATCGTCGACGACATGGAAGAGAACCTGGTCGCCCTCGAGGCCGTCCTCGGGTCGCTCAGCCAGCACGTGGTCCGCGCGCGCTCGGGCGAGGAGGCGCTCAAGGCGATGCTGCGCCAGGAGTTCGCGGTGGTCCTCATCGACGTGCTGATGCCGGGCATGAACGGCTTCGAGACCGCCGCCAACATCAAGGGCCTCGACCAGACCAAGGACGTCCCGATCATCCTGCTGACCGGCGCCTCCGTGGACCCCAACTACGCCTACCGCGGCTACACGGTCGGCGCGGCCGACTTCCTCGTCAAGCCCTTCGACCCGTGGCTGCTGCGCACCAAGGTCAACGTCTTCCTCGAACTGCACCGCAAGAACCGCCAACTCGCCGCCCAGGCAGAGCAGTTGAAACGACTGCTGACCTCGGAGGAGGAGACCGAGCAGCTGACCCCGGCACCCGCCGACCACCCCACGCAGACACCGGCGCCCGCCGGCCCTCCGCCCGCCCCCGCCGGCCCGCCCCAGACCGCGCAGCCCATGGAGGCCAGGGAGGCCAGGGAGGCCAGGGAAGCCACCGAGCTCCCGGAGCCCGCCGTGGTGACAGAGACCCCGGCGGCCTCCCCCGCCTCACTGTCACCGGAGCCCGCCATCCCCCCGGGGCAGGACGCCCTCACCACGGCCGGGGCCGGCGAGGCCGCCCGCCTGGCGGACGTCGTCGGCCAACTCACCGAGATCGAAACCATGCTGCGCGAGGCCCAGGGCGCCGAGCCCACCAGCCTCGCCGACCGCATCGCGGAGCTGGAACAGGCGGTGGGCAGACTCCTGGTGAGCCGGGGGAGGTAACCGGGGCCGTTACCGTGCGGCCGAGATCCGGTACACCACGCTGCGGCGCAGGGGGCCCTCGGGGAACGTCGGGTCGTCGAAGTCGTCGGCGGGGTCGTGGCGCATGCCGATGCGGCGCATCACCGCCTGGGAACGGAGGTTGGCGGCGGACGTGACGGCGAGGATCTCGGGCAGGGCGAGGGTCCCGAAGCCGAAGGACAGTACGGCCCGGGCAGCCTCCGTGGCGTAGCCGTGGCCCCAGGCCCGCCGCGCCAGCCGCCAGCCGGCCTCCACCCCGGTGAACGGCATGTCCTCGTCCACCGGGTCCAGGCCGGTGAACCCGATGAACGCGCCGGTGGCACGCACCTCCACCGCCCACCACCCCCAGCCCCGCCGGTCGATATCGGCCTGGAAGCGGGCCGCCGATGCCTCGCTCTGCGCGCGCGTGAGCACGTCCGGGAAGTAGGCGCGGACCTCGGGGTCGGCGTTCATCGCCGCCCAGGGGGCGAGGTCGGACTCCCGCCAGCCGCGGAGTATCAGGCGCTCGGTTCGCAGTTCGGTGCGCGGTTCGGACATCGCGCCAAGGTAGTGCAGCCGGGCCGTGCCGCCTCGGGATTTTTCCGCCGGCGCCGGTCGCCGGCGCCCGGCCGGTGCCGGTCGCGGCGCGCCCCTACCCGATCATCGCCAGCTCCGGATCCTCCCGGAGCTTGGCCAGGGCGCGGGACACGGCGCTCTTGACCGTACCGACCGAGACCTCCATGACCTCGGCGGTCTGAACCTCGCTGAGGTCCTCGTAATACCGCAGGACGACCATGGCCCGCTGACGGGCGGGCAGCCGCATCACCGCGCGCCACATCGCGTCGCGCAGGCCCTGCAGCTCGGCCGGGTCGGGGGCCGGTGTCGTCTCCGGCTCGGGCAGTTCGTCGCAGACGTACTCCTCGACCTTGCGCTTGCGCCACTGGGACGTGCGGGTGTTGATCAGCGCGCGGCGGACGTAGCCGTCCAGCGCGCGGTGGTCCTCGATCCGCTCCCATGCCACGAAGGTCTTGGTGAGCGCCGTCTGGAGCAGGTCCTCGGCGTCGTTCGGATTGCCGGACAGCGACCGCGCGGCGCGCAGCAGGACCGGCCCCCGGGCCCGTACGTAGGACGAGAACGACGGGTACACAGCGGCGGCCGAAGCCCTCTTGCACACTGGCGTGGTCATGGGATCCACGCTAGAAGCGGGGCAGGGGGTGAGGGATCGGCCCCAGGTGCCGAAGACCTCTCCCTCTCAAGTTGTACGAGTGGCTCACGCGGTACCTCCTCAGGGGGGACGGACCGGCGACAACCCCTAGGTGACCGCGCCCGGCGCGGTTGCATCCCGTCAGCCGTCCCGGCCCAGCACCAGCCCCGAGGTCGGCACCCCGGTCCCCGCGGTCACCAGCACCTGCGCCGCATCCGGTACCTGATTGACGGACGTGCCGCGCAGCTGCCGCACCGCCTCCGCGATGCCGTTCATGCCGTGCAGATACGCCTCGCCCAGCTGCCCGCCGTGGGTGTTGAGCGGCAGCGCGTCCGAGGCGACGAAATCGGCGGCCTCACCGGGCCCGCAGAACCCGAATTCCTCCAGCTGCATCAGCACGAACGGCGTGAAGTGGTCGTAGAGGATCGCGACGTCGACATCGGCGGGGGCGAGGCCGGAGGTGCGCCACAACTGCCGGGCGACGACGTTCATTTCGGGAAGTCCCGTCAGATCGTCGCGGTAGAAGCTGGTCATCTGCTCCTGCGCCCGGCCGGCCCCCTGCGCCGCGGCCGTGATCAGCGCGGGCCGTTGGCGCAGATCACGGGCCCGCTCCGGGGACGTCACGACGATCGCCTGGCCGCCGTCGGTCTCCTGGCAGCAGTCCAGCAGCCGCAGCGGCTCCACGATCCACCGGGAGGCGGCGTGGTCGGCGAGGGTGATGGGCCTGCCGTAGAAGTACGCGGCGGGGTTACGGGCCGCATGGCGACGGTCGGTGACGGCGACCGGGCCGAAGGCGTCCGGCGTCAGACCGTAGGTGTGCAGATAGCGCTGGGCGGCCATGGCGACCCAGGACGCGGGCGTGAGCAGCCCGTAGGGGAGGTTCCAGCCGAGCGCCGCACCCTCGGCGGACGGCTCGCGGTGCTGGACCCCGGAGCCGAAGCGGCGGCCGGAGCGCTCGTTGAAGGCGCGGTAGCAGACGACGACGTCGGCGATGCCGGTGGCGACGGCCAGGGCCGCCTGCTGAACGGTGGCACAGGCCGCGCCGCCCCCGTAGTGGACGCGTGAGAAGAAGGACAGCTCGCCGATGCCGGCCGCCTGGGCGACGGTGATCTCGGGGTTGGTGTCCATGGTGAAGGTGACCAGGCCGTCGACGTCGGCGGGGGTGAGTCCGGCGTCGTCGAGGGCGGCGTGGACGGCCTCGACGGCGAGCTTGAGTTCGCTGCGGCCGGAGTCCTTGGAGAACTCGGTGGCGCCGATGCCGGCGATGGCGGCGCGGCCGGAGAGGGAGTCGGGTCGGCGCAGGCTCATCGGTCGGCTCCCAGCTGGACGGTGACCGTGCCCGTGACGTGCCGGCCGAGCCCATTGGCGCCGATCACCTGCACCTGCGCCGTACCGTCGTCGACGGCGGTGACCGTGCCGCTCAACACCATCGTGTCTCCCGGGTAGTTGGGCGCGCCGAGCCGTATCGCCACCTTCCGCAGTACGGCGGTGGGCCCGAAGTGGTCGGTGATGTAGCGGCCGACCAGGCCGTTGGTGGTGAGGATGTTCATGAAGATGTCGGGCGAGCCCTTCTCCTTGGCGAGCTCGGCGTCGTGGTGCACGTCCTGATAGTCGCGGGAGGCGAGGGCGCCGGCGACGATCAGGGTGCGGGTGATGGGGACGGTGAGCTGCGGCAGCTCGTCACCGGCTCTCATGCCCGGTCCTCCTCCTTGGTCAGCAACTCGCCGAGTTCTTCCAGAAGCTGGGCACCGGGCCCCAGATAGGCGGCCAGCTGGCGGCCCCAGAGGAAGTGCCGGTGTACGGGATGGTCGATGTCGGCGCCGATACCGCCGTGCAGATGCTGGCCCGCGTGCACCACCCGGACGCCCGCCTCGGCGGCCCACCAGGCGGCGGTCAGCGCGTGCGCGGCGGCGTCCAGCCCCGCGTCCCGGCGCCAGCCCGCCTCGTACGCGGTGACCCGGATCGCCTCGGTGTCCATGTGCGCGTCGGCGGCCCGCAGCAGCACGCCCTGGTTGGTGGAGAGCGGGCGTCCGAACTGTTCGCGGGTGGTGGTGTGCGCGACCGCGCGCGCCAGGGAGCCCGCGCACACCCCGGCCTGGAGGGCGGCGCAGGCGGTACGGGCGACGGCCAGCACATCGGCGTACGCGCCAATCCCGCCCAGCCGCTCGCCGGGCGCCCCGTCCAGGACGAGCCGCCCCGCCGACCACGGCGCGGTCGTCTCCACCGGCTCCCGCCGCACCCCCGCCGCATCGGTCCGCACCAGCCACAGCGTCCGCCGGGCGTCCGCCACCAGGACATGGGTGGCCTCGCGCAGCCACGGCACCGCCCCGACCGCGCCGGTCAGCCGCCCCGGCCCGCCCGGCCGCCCCTCGGCCCGTACGCCGGGCTGCGCCGGAAACGCGCCCGTCGCCACCTGGGCGCCGTCCCGCAGACCGGGCAGCAGCCGCGCGCGCTGCTCGTCCGTACCGTGCCGGGCGAGCGCCAGCACGCCGTACACGCAGGTCGCGGCGAACGGCACCTGCGCCGTGACCCGCCCCTGCTCCTCCAGCAGCAGTACCAGCCCCAGCAGCCCGATCTCCTCGACCGCGCCCGGCAGCCCGGCCGCGCACAGGGCCTTCCACAGCTCGGCGTCCGAGCCGGTCCCGGCGGCCGCGAGCCGTTCGTGCGTGGCGAGATCGCCGAAGATCCGCGCCGCGAGCTCCTGGGCCGCGGCCTGCTCCTCCGTGGGCGTGAAGTCCATCAGCCACAGCTCCCCGCCGTCGCGCGGAACACCGGAAGCTCCCACTCCCCGTCCACCCGCAGGAATTCCAGCCGCACCGGCATCCCGATGCGCACCTTGTCGTACGGCACCCCGGTCACATTGCTGACCATCCGCACCCCTTCGGCGAGCTCGACCAGGGCGACGGCATAGGGCCCCGCCGTGTCCCCGGTCTGATCGGGCATCGCGAAGGCGGGGAAGGACGGATGGTGCATGACGACGTACGAGTGGACCGTGCCCTCGCCGCTCGCCTCGACGGTGTCCCACTCCCCCGACCCGCACGCGTTGCATCCGGGCAGCCAGGGGAAGCGGAGCGTCGCGCACCCGCCACACCGCTGGATCAGCAGCCGGTGCTCGCCCACCCCCTCCCAGAACCCGGCGTTGTCCCGGTTGATCACCGGCCGCGGCCGCTTGCCCCGTGGCTTCTTCGGCGCCGGCGCGTACTTGAGGACGCGGAACCGGTGCGTCCCCACCGGCTCCGGATCGCCGTCCACCCGGACGTCCATCCGGGTCGTGATGAAGTGCCCGGTCCCCAGCTTGGTCGTCTTGCGCTCCGACACGGACTCGATCACCCCGGCGAACGCGACCCGGTCCCCGGGGCGCAGCGGGCGCCGGTACTCCTGCTCGCAGTCGGTGGCGACGATCGAGGTGTACCCGGCGTCGTCCAGCAGCCGGGACAGCTCGTCGTACGCGCCCGAGCGGTCCGCGTACCCGGAGAGCCCGGCCATCGTCCAGGCCTGGAGCATCGTCGGCGGGGCGATCGCGTCGGGGCCCTGGTAGGCGGGGTTGGTGTCGCCCATCGCCTCGCACCAGTGCCTGATCATCGGCTCGTTGACCGGGTCCTTGCCGCGGCCGGCGGCGGCCGTCGCCCGCCCCTCGAAGGCCTGGAGCCGCTCGTACGGGATCCCGGTCATCGCCGCCCCCTCCGCATCCCCAGCCGCATCGTCGCCACGATCTCCCGCTGGACCTCGCTCACGCCGCCCCCAAAGGTGTTGATCTGCGCCGCACGGTTCATCCGCTCCAGCTCGCCGTCCCCGAAGGCGCCCGGCGATCCCCGCCGTACGAGGGCGGCGTCGCCGACCGCCTCCTGGCACATCCGGTAGACCTCGACGGTGCTCTCCGTACCGGCGAATTTCACGCCGCTGGCGTCGCCGGGGCCGAGCGTTCCGGCGCCCACATCGCCGACCAGCCGCCAGTTCAGCAGCCGGGTGGCGGCGAGCCGGGCGTGCGCCTCGGCGAGCCGCGACCGCACCCACGGCCGGTCCGCGGGCCGCTCGCCGGTCTCCGGGTCCGGCGTCCGGGCGTATGCCAGCGCCGCGTCGAAGGAGTCCTCGGCCTGCATGCCGATCGCCGCCAACGCGACCCGTTCGTGGTTGAGCTGATTGGTGATCAGCTGCCAGCCGGCGTTCTCCTCGCCGACGAGATTCCCGGCCGGGACGCGTACGCCGTCGTAGTACGTGGCGGTGGTCGTCAGCCCGCCGACGGTCTCGATCGGGGTCCAGGAGAAGCCGGGCGCATCGGTGGGGACCAGGATGATGGAGATGCCCTTGTGCTTGGGGGCGTCCGGGTCGGTGCGGCAGGCCAGCCAGATCCAGTCGGCCTGGTGGGCGTTGCTGGTGAAGCTCTTGCCCCCGTCGATCAGCCAGTCCTGGCCCTGCTCGGCATCCCGGTGGTCCCGTACGGCGCGGGTGCGGAGGGCGGCGAGGTCGGTGCCCGCCCCCGGTTCCGTGTAGCCGATCGCGAAGACGATCTCGCCGCTGAGGATCCGCGGCAGGAAGAAGTCCTTCTGGCGCCGGGTCCCGTACTTCATCAGGGTCGGGCCGACGGTGTTGAGGGTGACCATCGAGACGGGCGCGCCCGCACGGTAGGCCTCGTCGAAGAAGACGAACTGTTCGTCGGGGCCGCGCCCCTGGCCGCCGTACTCGGTCGGCCACCCCAGGCCCAGCATGCCGTCGGCGCCGATCCGGCGGAGGACCGCGCGCTGCCCGGCGGGGTCCTCGACCGGGCCGTCGGGCAGCACCTCCCGGAAGTAGGCGCGGAGTTCGCTACGCAACTGCTCCTGGCGCGCGGTGGGGGCGAGGTGCACGTCGGCGGCCTCCCCTTCTGGTGGCCGTACGTCCGGTGCGCAGGGGATCCGGGCGTACGAACGAGCGAGCGGGTTTCTGACTGTCCGTCAGAAACCCGCTCGCTGTCAAGGTCGGTGCGGTGAACCCCGGACAGTCCCGCCCGCCACACCGACCCCGACAGATCACCTGCCGCATCACCTTGCGGTCAGCCGCCGCTCCCCCTCGCAGCGCCGGCATATCCCCTGCTCATCCGGGGCCCGGTGAGGGCTCAGCCGATGTTGTTGCCGAAGCTGACGGAGGCGTTGTCCTGGTCGATGGCCGTGAACCCGGAGCCGTTCACGCTCGCGGTGTTGTTCTGGTTGGAGGCGCCGGCACCGTTGGCGACCTGCTGGCCGGTGGTCGAGTTTCCGTGGTTGTGGCCGGCGACACCGGTCCCCGTCTGGCTCACTGCGGCCGCGCTCGACCCGTTGTTCGCAAGGCCGCCATTGTCGGCCTGCGCCACACCGCTGAAGAGAACGGCCGCGAAGGGCAGCGCGGCGGCGACAGCGATGACGCGGGCGGTACGAGTGCTTGCCATGTCATTTCCTCCTACGGAACACAACTTCGGGATCTGAACTGCTTGCTCACCGGATCTGACCCACGGACCTGACACCGCCGGATTCCGACCCGCCCGGCCGGCTGAGCCCGCTCGAGCTGCTCGTCCTGCTCAAGCCGCTCGGCCTGCTCAACCTGCCCGGCTCCGCCGAATCCGGCCCGTTCGCCAGCTCCGACTGCCAATTCCGAGTACCAACTCCGTTTGCCAACTCCACTTGCTCACCGGGTAGTTGGCCGACCACCCGGCGTGTGCCTCGACGTCGCGACCTCAGGATTGCCCACCGAATCCCCGGCGAACCCGTCACCAAGGGTCGATTCCCTCGCAAGTATGAGGAACATCGGATAAACCATCTCCGCGCCCCAGCGCCCCCGAACACGCCCCAGAACCCTTCTGACCTGCCCATTCACCCCCTCCCCCGGCCACTCCCCCCTTCCTTTTCTCGAACATTTATACGAAAATGGAGCCATGGGCACGCCACGAAGCAATGCCGCCGCACCACCGCCCACCGAGCCCCCCACCGGACCCCGGCCCGACCGGCGCCCACCGGCCCGCCCCCATCCGGACCCTGCCCCGAGCCCTCAACCGCTCCCCCAAGCCCTCGACCCGGCTGGCGCAGGGGGCACCCCCATGCACAGCGGAGACCCCCATTCCGCCGCCCTCGCCCATGCCCTGCACGCCGCCGAGCGCGGTTACGCCGTCATCCCGCTGACCCGCACCAAGCACCCCGCCGTCCGCTCACCGCACCGCGGCCACCCCGAGTCGCCGCCCTGCCGCGGCGCCTGCGGCCGGATCGGGCACGGCGTCCATGACGCGAGCAGCGACCCGCTCACCATCCGCCGGATGTTCGCCGCGGCCCCCTGGGCCACCGGATACGGCATCGCCTGCGGCCTGCCCCCGCACCACCTCATCGGCGTCGACCTCGACACCAAGAACGGCGCCGACGCCCTCACGGCCCTGCGCTTCATCGCCGAGGCGCACCACTTCCCGCTGCCGCCGACGGTGACGGTCCGCACCCCGAGCGGCGGTCGCCATCTCTGGTTCACGGGCCCGCCGTCGCCCGCCGTGCCCAACTCCGTCGGACGGCTCGCCCCGGGCATCGACATCCGCGGGGCCGGCGGCTATCTGGTCGGCCCCGGCTCCCTCACGGCCCGTGGCCGCTATGTGCTCGCGCCCGGCGCACCCCGCGTGCCGGCCCCCGCCCCGCACGCCCTGCTCGCCCTTCTCACTCCCCCGCCGCCGCGCCACGAGGCCCCCTCCGCCATCCCGCCGCAGCCCGCCTCGGCCCTCGTACGCTTCGTCCGCACATCCCCCGAGGGCCAGCGAAACGCCCGCCTCTTCTGGGCCGCCTGCCGCGCGCACGAGGCCGGACTGGCCCAGGAGCTGGCCGCCCGGCTGATCGAGGCCGCATGCCATACGGGACTGTCCGAACAGGAGGCACGGGCCACCCTCGCCTCGGCGGGCCGCCACCAGGGAAGCCCCAAGCGCCCATGACGCACTCGGGCCAGGACGATGCCCGACACACCCCAGGCGCACGTGGAACGGGCAGGCCCACCGGGAACCCGTGGGCTCACACGGAACGGATGGGCTGAGCTTCCACGGACCGGCGCGGGCGGAACGGACGGGCTCAGGCGGAATGGACGACCCCAGGCAGAACGGACGGCCTCAGGCGGAACGGACGGGCTTACGCGCCTCGATCAAAAACCGCGTCGTATGGGCCACAAAAGCCCCCTCACGGCGGATCAGCTCGTCCAACTCCCGCAGTCGCTCCCGATATCCGTCGACGGTGAAGCCGGGCACCATCCAGATCACCTTCCGCAGAAAGTAAACGACCGCCCCGATATCGAAGAACTCGGTCCGCAGCGACTCCGCGCGCAGATCGACCACTTCCAGCCCCGCCGCCTCCGCGTCCCGGCGGGCGTCCTCGGGGTGGCGGGCGCGCCGTACCTCCTCCGGCTGCGGCCCCAGGAAGTACTCCACCAGCTCGAACACGCTGGCCGGGCCGACCTGTTGGGAGAAGTACGTGCCCCCGGGCCGAAGCACCCGCGCGATCTCCTCCCACCACACCGTCACCGGATGACGGCTGGTCACCAGGTCGAAGGCGCCGTCGGCGAACGGCAGCGGCGGCTCGTCCACATCGGCCACCACAACGGCGCCGAGCGGATGCAGCAGCGCGGTGGCCTTGCCGACATTCGGCGGCCAGGACTCGGTGGCCACCATCACGGGCGGCAGCTTCTCCGCCTCCGCCAGCACCTCACCGCCCCCGGTCTGCACGTCCAACGCGGCCGACGCCCCCGCCAACCGCCCACTCACCGCCCGCTGATAACCCCACGAAGGCCGCTCCTCCGTGGCCCGGCCCGCCAGCCAGGAAAAATCCCATCCCGCGACCGATACGGCGTCGGCCTCGGCCACCAGTTCCTCAAAAGTCCGTGACGTACTCATGACCCCATCGTCGCGACAAAACCCTCAACACGCCAACGAGTTAAGCCCACCCCGAACACCACTCACCAAACCAACCCAGCCCCCCTCCCACACCTGAAAACTTCCACAACGCCCCAAAGAATCCCCACCCCCCGAAGTGCCCTTCCCCCTGGAAGAATTCCCCACCCCGAAGAATCCCCCCACACTCCAATCAAATCCCCGCCCCCGAAAAAACGCTCATCAGCCCGAAGAACGCTCATGGACCGGAAGAACACTCATCCGCCCGAAGATTCCCCAGCGACCGCATCGGATCCCACCCCCACCGGAATCACAAGCTCCGGCCGATCCCACATCACCGCCGGCGGCCTCGCCCATTCCGTACCGGTCCGCTGCGCCCCCACACTCCGGTAAAACCCCTCGGCAGGCGGATGCGACACCACCCGTACACGGTCGATCCCCGCCCGCCGCGCCTCGCCCAGCATGTGATCAATAAGCAGCCGCCCGACGCCCATCCCCTGCGCATGATCAGCCACAAACAACAAATCCAGCTCCGGCGGATCAACGATCAACGAGTAGAACCCGAGCACCCTTCCCTCGCCCACCCCCTCCACCGCCACAAACACCCGATGCACCGCTATGTAATCGGCCCCCATCCGATACCCCTCAACCATCGAGGAATACGGCCCCTGATAAGCACCGGAGCTCCGAACCATCCGCCCGAGCCGCCGCCCGTCCGACGCCTCCGCCCGCCGAATCACCACCATCGCGCACCCGCCCCACAATCCATCAAAACACCCAGTCACTCCACTCACCGCGACAATACCTCACCACCTCGACAACCCACCCCCATTTCCCGAGCCCTAAGCGTTTCCCCCATCGCGCACGCATTCACCCATTCATCCAGCACCCAGCAATTAGCCAGGCGAATGAATGCACCGTCCCGTCCGCCCACTCCCAAGGCCGAGGCCGAACGGCACGCAGAAGGGGCGCCCCGCCAAAGCGAGACACCCCTTCTGAAGGCGAAGCATCACCACTCAATGGAGATGCCTCATTCAGTCCTGGATCACCGAGCCGACACGAACAAGGTACGACGCCCCCGGGCAATGCTTGCTCGACGTCTTCGCGTTGGCGACCCACGGACCGTAGGTGGTGTCCTCAACGCCTCGAATATCCGTACATACAACCTTGACTCGGTGCGCACCGACCGTCCCAAGGCCGGAACAGTAGGCGTATCCGGTTTCCCCCCTGGACCATGTGTTGCAGTCTGCCGACTTGATTCCGACCTCAGTCGCCCCAGCCGAAGGCGCGAAGACGCCCGAACCCATGACTATCCCCGCAACAACGAGGCCGGCCCTCATCTTGTTCACTCTGAACTCCGCTCAAAATCTAGGCTTTGACTCCACGGCACGGTCGACACTCAGCCGAGTTCGACCTGGTAACCGGCCTTGTAGAAGTAACCCGACCCGGGGCAGGACTTGGTCGACCATTCCCCGCTGCGGCCGTTCTTCCAAGGCCCGTAGGTGTGGTCCTGAACCCCTCGGGAGTCAATACAGGTCACCTTGACCCGGTACTGGTCGATGTTTGCGAGGTTGGCGCACTTGGCTGACGCGGTGTTCCCCGAGTGCTTTGAGGTGCAGACATATTCGGACGCCTTCGGGGTCACGTCCGCGGATGCAGCAGGCGCCGCAAGAATGCTCGCGGTAACAGCAGCGGCTGCGGTCACACAAGCCGCTCGCACCTTGTTCCTCATCATTCCCCCTTCTTTGGAGGCCAGGTGAGGATTCAAGCGAAACCGTCCCGCCCCCGATGCGCTTTGGTCTCAACAACTCTCTGCGAGTGCCCTGACCCTAGTCACGCACTTCGAAACCTGGCAACCATCTTTGCGCTTTTTTGATTTCACTCGCCAATGGAAATCCGAAAGCAATGGAACTGCACCTTTCCCCGCAAAAGGCATATTCCTGGATCACGGACGTGTACTCGCCCGACCGTCCGTCAGGTCCGTCGGTTTCTCTGGCGAGTCGTCCTCGGGCGAGCCGGCCACGGGCGCACTGAGGCCCAGCCGCCGCCGTCGGGCGAGGGGCCCCGCCGGAGCCCGTGGATCCCGGTCGCGGAAGTGCCCGGGTGCAGCGGCAGGGAACCTGACCTGCGGGAACCAGCGGGAGAACGACGGCTCTAGGCAGCCTGTCGGGGACCCCGTTGCCCGCAGTCCTCGGGGGTATCCCCTTTCTGAGGCCAATCACCGAGAAAGTCGATCTCCGGCGTGAGCCGTATGCCGGTGCACGCCAGCACCTGTTGGGTGACGACGTCGATGGCTTCGGTGAAGCCCGCCGCGGTCGCACCCTCGTCGGCGACCAGGGTGTGGTGCAGGGACGAGACGCGGACGCCCTCGGCAACGGGGCTGCCCAGGGCGAAGCCCGCCCGCCGCATCAGCCAGCTCGCACTCACCCTCGTCGAGCCGTCGGGAAAACGGTTGAGGGAAGCGCCCTCGCCCTGCAGCCATCTGGCCTGGGCCGGCGTCACTTCGGGGCTGAAGAAGACACTGCCGACCGTCCGGCGGTCGGCGCCTGAGCACCCCAGCACCATGCCCTTGCCCCTCCGGACGGCCAGCACCGCCCGGACCGCCTCGACCGTCGGAACCCGGCTGCCGACCGGCACATCAAGCCGCTCGGCGACCATGCGATACGTGACAGGGGCACTGAGCACGGACTTCCGCAGGGCGAAGGTCACCGTCAGCAGGGTCCAGCGGCCGCGGCCCTTGAAGACGCTGGTGCGATGCCCCAGCCCGCATGCGGCCGCGTCGAGGGTGACGCGGCGGCGCAACACCCAGTCCCAGGCCGTCACCGCAACCAGCGTGTCGGAGATCTCCTGGCCATACGCGCCGACGTTCTGCACCGGCGTGGCACCGACGGTCCCAGGAATACCCGCGAGCATCTCCAAGCCGATCAGCCCGTGACCGACGGCCGTGTCGACCAGATCGGACAGGGGGTGGCCGGCCTGCACCTCCACCAGGCTCCGGCCGTCGGCCGCCTCTCCCACGAACCGCACACCCCTCGTGTTCATCCGCAGCACCGGCGACGAACACCCCACGTCCGCGACCAGCGCATTGCTGCCGGCCCCCAGACAGGTCGGCGCGCCGGGCAAGGCATCGGCGAGGGCAACGAACTCCGGGAAGTCAGCCAAGTCCCCAAGATCGGCGAACACCGCCGCCGGACCTCCGATGCCCAAGGTCGTCTTCCGGGCAAGCGGCACCCCGTGCGCTAACCGCATGAACGTCCTGTCCCCTCAACGGTGATGAGCGTTCCCCACTGGTCCGGCCGGTGATGCCGCGTGCTGAGCTTCGCCCCCGTCCCCCGTCCAGGCCACGCATTCCCCGTCCACGTCTCGTGCACACGGGCTGATTCCCGGCCGGGCAGGGGCGCTCCAGGGTGCGACAACACACGAGTGGGCGGCGGCCCCGGATCGCTCCGGAACCGCCGCCCACCTGCGCGTTTGTCTACCTCGGCGGAGGCTGTGGGATTTGAACCCACGGTGACGTCGCCGCCACGACAGTTTTCAAGACTGTTCCCTTAGGCCGCTCGGGCAAGCCTCCCCGCGGCACCGGTGTGCGGTGTCGCGGGATCAGACTAGCGCGTCACTTGTCGCCCGTGCGCTGGCCCAGGGTGACTTGGGCCGTGTGCTCCTTGCCGCCGCGCAGGTACGTCAGGGTGACCTGGTCGCCGGGCTTGTGCTGCCAGATCTCGCTGATCAGGGTGGGGCCGCTGTCGATGACGGTGCTGTCGAGCTTGGTGATGGTGTCGCCGGGGCGCAGGCCCGCCTTGTCGGCGGGGCCGTTCGGGGTGACCGAGTCGGAGCCGTTGTTGCCGGTCTGGGCGATGGTGGCGCCGTTGCCGGTGTCCTTCATGCCGACCTGGACGCCTATCTGGGGATAGACGGGACGGCCGGTCCTGATCAGGTCCTGCGCCACCCGCTTGGCCTGGTCGATGGGGATGGCGAAGCCCAGGCCGATGCTGCCGGACTGCTGCGACTCGCCGCCCATGCCGCCGCCGTTGCCGGCGGACTGGATGGCGGAGTTGATGCCGATCACGTTGCCGCTGGCGTCCATCAGGGGGCCGCCGGAGTTGCCGGGGTTTATCGAGGCGTCCGTCTGGAGGGCGCTCATGTACGAGGCGCTGGTGCCGGCGCCGTCGCTGGAGGCCACCGGGCGGTCCTTGGCACTGATGATGCCGGTGGTGACCGTGCCGGACAGGCCGAACGGGGCGCCGATCGCGATCGTGGCGTCACCCACCTGGACGTGGGAGGACTTGCCGAGGGGGAGCGGGTTGAGCGGAGCTCCCGCGGCGTGCTTGAGCTTGATCACGGCGACGTCGTAGCCCTGGGCCCGGCCGATGACCTCGGCGTCGTACTTCTTGCCGTTGGAGAACGTCGCGGTGAGTTTGCCGCCGTCGGCCGCGCTGGAGACGACGTGGTTGTTGGTGAGGATGTGGCCCTGCTTGTCGTAGATGAAGCCGGTGCCCGTGCCGCCCTCGCCGGTCGCGCCCTGCGCCTCGATCGTCACGACGCTGGGCAGCGCCTTCTGCGCTATCCCGGAGACCGAGGTGGGCTTGCGGTTCAGCGCCTCGGGGTTGCCGGCCGCGGAGACCGTCGTCGAGCTCGTGTCGTTGCGGTCCGCGGCCCAGAAGCCGATGCCGCCGCCGATACCGCCGGCGACCAGCGCGGCGGCCAGAAGGGCGGCGATCATGCCGCCGTTACTCCGCTTGGGGGCCGGGCCGGCCGGCGCGCCCCAGGGAGCACCGCCACCGCCGCCCCCGTGGGAGCCCCAGCCGCCACCGGCCGAGCCGTGGTCGGCGGGCGGGTACGCGGGGATCCGGGCGGTCTGCTCGGGTTGGGACGGGCCCGGTCCGCCGGGTGCGTGGGACTGCTCCCAAGGGCTGCCACCCGAAGCCCCGGCGGCGGCCGGACGGAATCCCGGCGGCGGGGGCGCCACGGGGGGCGCGGGCGGGACGTCCGGAGTCTGGGCGCCGGAGGCGGACGCGGGGGCGCTGTCCGACGCCTGCGGCCCGGTCGGCGGCGTGGCCTCCGACGGGACGTTGGCTCCCTCGTTCTCGGTGCTCACAGATCTCTCCTCAGCTTCACGACTGTGCCGGTCCACAGCCCATGGGGCCATGCCGTCCCGGGCCGGCGGTCCTCGGGTCCGGTGTCCGGCGGTTCCGGCGGTTCCTCTTTCGCCCTGGGGTGCGGATGCCGCCGGTCACGGCATCCGAGGTCCAGGACCCAGCATCAAGGATGCCGCCGTTTCGGGCCATACGGGCAGGCGATCCGTACGGGAATGCCTGCCGTACGCGCCGTCGGACCACTACGGCACCGCATCCAGCTTTTCCCATGGCGCGTCAGGGTGCCGTAAGCCGAGGCTGTGACTGTCGCCCCGTTCTTCATGTCGGGCGAATCCGGCATATTCGCCGCGTTGCGCACCGCGCACCTCGCGGCCGGTCCCGCGGTGGCGAATGGCACGATAACTCGGTGACCTCTGCACGCCCCGCCAAGGACGCCCATTCGAGTCCGCCGGCCATTTCCGTCGTCGCCCACCGGGGCGCCTCCGAGGACGCTCCGGAGCACACGCTGGCCGCCTACCGCAAGGCGATCGAGGACGGGGCGGACGCCCTGGAGTGCGACGTCCGGCTGACCGCCGACGGCCACCTGGTGTGCGTGCACGACCGGCGGGTGAACCGCACCTCCAACGGGCGGGGCGCCGTCTCCGCCCTGGAGCTGGCCGATCTCGCGAGCCTCGACTTCGGGTCCTGGAAGGCCGGCGCGGACGGCCCGGACGCACTGGACCCCAACGAGGCGCCGGACCGGCAGCACGAGGACCCCGAGCGGACGTCCGTACTGACCCTGGAGCGGCTGCTGGAGCTGGTCGCCGATGCGGACCGGCGGGTCGAGCTGGCCATCGAGACCAAACATCCGACGCGCTGGGCCGGACAGGTGGAGGAGCGGCTGGTCGAGCTGCTCGACCGGTTCGGGCATACAAAACCGGCCAGGGCGGGCGCGTGGACGCCGTCGGTCCGGGTGATGAGCTTCTCGGCGCGCTCACTGCACCGCGTACGGGCCGCCGCGCCGGACATCCCCGGCGTCTACCTCATGCAATTCCTCACCCCGCGGCTCCGCGACGGCCGGCTGCCGCCCGGCGTCGGCATCGCGGGCCCCGGCATCCGGATCCTGCGCGCGCACCCCGAGTACGTCGCCAGGGCCCACCGCGCGGGCCACCGCGTCCACGTATGGACCGTGAATGAACCGGCGGATGTCGAGCTGTGCCGCGACCTGGGCGTGGATGCAGTGATTACAAATCGACCCAAACAGGTGCGAACCCAACTCGGCCTTACCTAAAGCCCTTCACAGGGTGTGCACCGGCGCATTCGACCTGTATTCCGAAGTGTCGAGTGCGTCACTGTGTGCCGCTTGGCCGGTTTCCGGTCCAGTCCATTGGGGCATTCAACCCGTGGCGTGGGGCAAAGGAGGTCTCGGGGGTGGCGTTGTTGGTGGCACAAGAGGTGCCGACGTCGTCGATCATGGCCGTACCCCATGGTCCAGCGGGTGTGGGCATGGCCAGGCGGCGCATGCGTGACGAGCTGTTGGCAAGTGGAGTTCAGGACACAGTCGTCGATGACGCGGTTCTTATCCTGTCGGAGCTGCTGAGCAATTCGTGTCGGCATGCGCGTCCGATATACGAGAACGGCACACCGGTTTACGGCAACGGGTCGTCACACGGCGCGTCACGGGGCCCCCTGCGGGAGTCCGTACGGGCGTCCTGGCGGATCGACGCCGAGGGCCGGCTGACCGTCTCCGTCACGGACGGCGGCGGGCCGACCCGACCGCTTCCGGCCACTCCCTCGGTCACCGCACACGGCGGCCGCGGCCTGGCGATCATCCGGTCGCTCGCCAAGGACTGGGGCGTACGCGACACGGCCAACGGCGAGGTGACGGTCTGGGCGGTGCTGCCGCTTCAGGATTCTTTCGCTACGCGCGTGGATCTGCCGCCGAGGCTCACCGGAGGACCTGGCGGCGGCCTGCCGTCCGGGCTGGCCTTCACGGACTTCGACGAGTCGTGAGCGCGCCGGCGAAGGCCTGCTGACGGGCCGTCGCGGCACGGCTCCGGCGGCGCCCCGGCGACCCCGGCGGCGCAAGCGGCGCAATTTCGGTGACGCTCCTCTAGGCTCGCGCCGAAACGCGTCCGCGTAGGTCTCCGCATGACTCCGGGCGCATCCGAACGCCCAGGAACGACCGGGAGACACCGCCGCCATGGCCAAGAAGCGCCGCCCCCAGCCCCAGGCCGCAGCACCGAAGATCAAGGACGGCGAGGTGCCCGTCGTCGGCGCCCGCGAGCCCTGTCCGTGCGGTTCCGGCCGCCGGTACAAAGCGTGTCACGGGCGGCAGGCGGCGCATGCCGCCACCGAGCTGGTGCAGCGCCCGTTCGAGGGCCTGACCGGGGAGTGCGACTGGGTGGCGCTGCGCGAGCTGGTGCCCGCCGCCACGGTCGAGTTGACGCTCAAGGGCGGGCTGCCCGAGGGCGTTCCGTCGGTGACGCTGGCGACCGTGCTGCCGATGGCCTGGCCCGCGCTGCGCCGCGACGACGGCGCGGTCCTGCTCGGCCTGCAGAACGACACCGCCTCCGGCGACATCAGCCGCGACCTCGCCGACACCCTCCAGCGCGCGCTGGTCGCCGAGCCGGGCAACCCGGTCGCCGCCGGACGGCCCGCCGCCGACGGTCCCCGGCTCCAGGATCTGCTCGACCCGCACGCGCCGTTCGAGCCGACCGTCCACACCGGCTTCGAGTTCTGGGTGGAGAACGCCGAGAACGCCACCGGCGAGGTGGCCGCCTCCCTGGAACGGGCCAACGCCGCCGCCATCCCGACCGCCCGGATCCCCGGCCTGGACGGCGCCTACTGGTGCGAGGCCCCGGAGAAGAACCATCTGCGCTGGGTCACCGCGCACCCCGAGGAGAAGCTGCTGGACGCGCTGGCCCGGCTGCACGCCGCGGGGACGTCCTCGCTCGGCGAGGGCACCCGGCTGGTCGGCTCGTTCCGCGCCCACGGCCTGGTCGTCCCGGTCTGGGACCTGCCGTCCTCGATGGGCGCCGAGGCGGTCGCCGGGCCGGCCGCGGAATTCGCCGAGCGGCTGGCGGCGGCGCTCGCCTCCGACGCGCCGCTGACCCCGCAGGAGCGCCGGGCGCGCGGCGGCCTCACCAACCGGCAGCTCACTCTGAGCTGACCGTGGCACCCCGGACGCCCCACGAGTGACACCCGTCACAACTGCCCCTACGTGTCAGTAAATAGGCGTCCGGAAATCCACGATCGAATTTGCGAACCGCCGATCTCTTGTTACGGTTCTAAAAGCCCGGTCGCTGGTGCATCCCCCGTCGCCAGCGACCGGGCGCTTCCATGCCCGGACCCGGACGGCGCTCAGCTCTTCCGCCGCGGGCCCGAACGCTCGTGGTACGGCGCCGAGTTGGCGCCCGTGCGCAGCAGCAGCCGCGCCCCGGCCGCATCCGAGACCTCCGCCACCGCGTCGTACCGCTTCCGCCCCCGCTTCACGGTCACCCCGGTCGGCGTCTCACACACCCCCGGCTCGCCCGCCGCCGGCACCTCGCAGTGCGCCTGGTCGCTCCGGCCGTCCGGCCGCAGCAGCGTCAGCACCGCCCGCAGCGGGTCGCCGGTGGGATTGCGGTAGTACGTCCGCGCCCAGGTCAGCCCCTTCTCGGCGAGCACACAGGTCTGCGCTTCGATCCCTCGGGGAGAGGCGAGTTCGGGCCCGCAGCGGAAGGTGCGACCGCCGGAGAGAAGCGGGAGGCCGAGGCCGGTCAGAGGGCCGCGGAAATTATTACCGCTACGACCATTTTCGGCCTTGTCGGCGGGTTTTTCGGCCTTGTTGTCGGACGCGGCATCGGGCCCGTTCCCGGGCGCGTTCTCCGACTTGCCGCCCGGCCCGTTCCCCGGCTCGCTCCCGGGCTCGGCGGCCGGCCGGGCACCGGGCCCGGTGAGCGCGTCGTCGACCCATGTGGCGGTGTCCGCGGGACCGGCCGTCGCGGCGGCCAGCGGTACGACGACGGCGAGCACGGCCGTACCCGCGAGAGAGATCAGGCGGATTTTCGGCGCACGCTGCATGGGACCCACCTGCGGAGCGATTGAGGTGCCGAGGCGAGCGACGGCCGCTACGGCTTGACGGTGCGCCGAACTTATCGGGCCATGGGGGTGCCCCCGGGCGCCCCGACACCCGTTTTCCGTAGTCGGCCGCATCGCTCACACCCGTACGGGTGAATCGCGCGGGCGTTCTTTCCGGCCACCTGTCGGAGGGGCCGCCGCCTAATAGGCGAGGCGGCTGCCGCCATCCGGGGTGGCCGTGCTCGCCGCCACCAAGGCGTCGACGACCGTGGTCACCGTCGGCAGCCAGGGCGCGGCCGGGCCGGCCGCGGGCGGCCGCTCCCAGCGCACCTTGCCGGCGCCGATCCCGGACGGCGGGAGCACCACATAGCCTCCCTCGCCATGGAACCGCAGCGAGCTGGGCACCCAGTCCTGGGAGTGCAGCAACTCGCCCAACTCCGCGAGGTCATAGGGCGATACGAGCAGCGACCAGCGGGTGGGCGTGGCCACCACCGGGCCGATACGCACGCCGAAGTGCTCCAGGGCCGCCAGCGCCCGCGCCCCGGCGACGGCCGGCAGGCTCACCGCGCACGGCGCGCGGCCGCCGGTGGCCAGCACGACCGGGGCATCGGGGCGGTTGGCCCACCACCAGCGCACCATCCGCTCATCGGTCGTGGCCGCCAGCAGCCCGGGGTCGAAGGGATGCGCGCCGGGCACCACACAGTCGGGATCGGGACAGCTGCACCTGCGGGCACCCCGGCCGCCGGACCGCAGGCCGACCCCCGGGAGCACGGGCCACCGCCACTCGGTGGCGCACTGGAGCGCCGCAGCGAGCGGCGCCGACCTTCCGCCGCGCCGAAACAGGAGCTTGCGTCGCCTTCCGAGGATCTCGCGCATGAGCGCTCGTTCCTTTCCGTTAACGCCGAGGGCTATGTCCATCGCACTGTCCATGGCACTGCATGCCGCGGCACACCTGCTGCTTCACGCATCTTCACGTGCTGCTTCTCGCATGCCGCGTGTGGCGTTCAAACGGCCGGAACCGGGTCCGTACGACCTGGCTCCGCGACCCGGCCCCGGGAGCCCGGAGCCGATCACGCCACGTGGATCATTTGTCACCGCGTGTACAAGGCAGCGCATCACGCCGTACATCGAGCGTGGAACGTGGCGGAGGGTGGCGCACGCATGGCGCTTGCGGTTCTGTGGTGCAATCCCGCCACTTGGGAGTGCGTCGCGGTCGTCGCCGTATGAGACGCCCGCGCTCGCTGGAGGGTTCCGGCGCGGGCTCAACTGGCCCCGCACCTTTCCGAGTACGTACCCGCCATCGTGCATATGACGCGCTGTCGATGGCCGTCAGTCGACCTCAAATTGACGCCAGGGGGGCTATTTTTAGGCCAATCTACAGACCTCGTTGACACCACAAACCCCACCGGGACAATGCTGGACATCACATCGCTGGTGCGTGTACATGTGGAGGCATTGATAGCGGAGCAGCATGACATGGGGGTTTGCGATGCTATTGAGGAAATTGGGCGGCCAAAAATACCGCACAACATCACTCAACAAAATGCCGCACTCCCTAACACACTGCGGCCTGACCTGGTGTTATGACGTGCCGGACATGAGCCGTCAGCCATGACTGTCCCTCACGTACCGAAAGTGGCTGGAATCGAACCAGCTCTTCCCGCTCCCGCGCACACTGCCGATCCGCTCACGCCGAAGGCCGCCGCGGACACCTCCTCGGACACCGCCCCCGACTCCCCCGCATCCCCCGATTCCCCCCAGGGTGTTCCTCCTGACGGCTCCCGTCCAGGCTCCCCGGACGCCTCCCCGGTCGACCGCATCGCCGCCGTACAGGATCAGCTCGCGGGCTGGATCTCGGATCTCAGCACGCTGCACGACCTCACCGAACAGCTCGCGCGCACCAGTACGTTGAACGAGGCCCTGCACGAACTCCTGCGGGCCGGCGCCTCGCTCGTCGGCGCGCGCCGCGGTCTGGTCGTGCTCGCACCGGCGGACGGACTCGGACCGGAGACCACCATCGGCCTCGGCCTCGGCCACGCCGACATCGGACATATCGAAACCATCCCCCGCCGCGCCCTGTCGTACGCGCGGATACTGGACGGCCTTCCGGAGCCGGGCGCCGCCGACGACTGCCACACGGAGAAGGGTCCGGACTCCCGTACGGAGATCTCCGAGCCCGACATCCCCGGCGAAAAGGACCTCGATCCCCGCCTGCGCGAGGTCGCCGCCCGCCTCGGCTACGCCGCCAGTTACGCGGTCCCGCTCATCGCCGAACCCATCGGCAGAACCGGCGCCGCGGTCTGGCTCTACGACGAACCCGCCGTCCCCACCGACCGCCAGCGCCATCTCATCGGCCTCTACCGCGCGCACGCCGCCGAGCATCTCGCCCGGCTCCTCGAACTCCACCGCAGCAAACAGGACACCGCGACCCTCCGCGAGGAGCTGCTGCCCAGCCGGCTGCCGCGGGTCCCCGGCGTACGGCTCGCGGTGCGGCACAGCACCGGGCCGCGCGGCGGCGGCGACTGGTACGACGCGCTGTCGCTGCCCGACGGCGCGCTGGGCCTGGCCGTCGGGTCGGTCACCGGCTCCGGACCGAGCGCGGTGGCGGCCATGGGACGGCTGCGTGCCTCGCTGCGTGCGTATGCGGTCATGGAAGGCGAGGACCCGGTGGCGGTCCTCTCCGACCTCGAACTGCTGCTGCGGCTGACCGAGCCCGCGCGCAGCGCCACCGCGCTGTTCGCCTTCACCGAGCCGCCGCCCGGCGCACCGGGCGGGCCCCCCGCACCCCCGATGCCGGCCGGTCTCGACGACCCGTTCCCCCGCAAGCTGGTGCTCGCCGGGGCCGGTCACTGCCCGCCGCTGCTGATCGGCGAGCTGCGCACCGAATACGTGGAGACGACGCTGTCCGCACCGCTGGGGATGCTCGCCTGCTGGGAAGCGCCGAGCGTGGAGATCGAGCTCGCGCCCGGCGAGACCCTGCTCCTCTACAGCGACGGGCTGCTGCATCGCACCGGCGAGGCCATGGACCGCGCGTTCGCCCGGCTGCACGCCGCCGCGGCGAGCGTCCCGAGGGCCAGCCGTCATGATCCGGAGGCGCTCGTCGATCACATCGTGCGCGCGATGCTGCCGGGCGGGCTGGACGATCCGACGTCGGAGGAGGATGTGGTGCTGATGGCGGCGCGCTTCGAGGAGTAGGCCCGCGGGGCGCCCCGCAGCAGCGGCCGGAAGGCCTCGCCGCGCCTCCACCCGGGGCCCCTGAGCGGTCGGCTCGGCCGCCCCCTGAACCGATTCCCGTCCACACATACGATGGATGGCGGTTCACTCTTAAAAGGAGGCATTGTGACCGACGAGCTCACGCCGGAGACCCCGGACGAGGACGAGCAGCCGATCAAGCAGCGCAAGAACGGCCTTTACCCGGGCGTATCGGATGAGCTCGCGGAGAACATGCGGAGCGGCTGGGCCGACACCGAGCTGCACGATCTGCAGCCGATCGAGCAGGCCCCGAACGCCGCCCGGCGCCGTGCCGCACTGTCGGCGCGCTTCCCCGGCGAGCGGCTGGTGATCCCGGCGGGCAACATCAAGATGCGCTCCAACGACACCGAGTACAACTTCCGCGCCGCGACGGAGTACGTCTACCTCACCGGCGACCAGACCGACGGCAGCGTCCTGGTCCTGGAACCCCGTAAGAACGCCGCCGACGGCCACGAGCCGACGATCTACCGCCTGCCCCGCTCCAACCGCGAGAACGGCGAGTTCTGGCTCAGCGGCATGGGTGAGCTGTGGGTCGGCCGCCGCCACAGCCTGTCCGAGGCCGAGGCGCTGCTCGGCGTCCCCTGCAAGGACGTCCGCGAGCTCGCCGGCGCGCTGGCCGAGGCCACCGGACCGGTCCGGGTCGTCCGCGGTCACGACGCCGCCATCGAGGCCGCGCTGAACGACAAGATCACCGCAGAGCGCGACGAAGAGCTGCGGACGCATCTGTCCGAGGCCCGGGTGATCAAGGACGAGTTCGAGATCGGCGAGCTGCAGAAGGCCGTCGACTCGACGGTGCGCGGCTTCGAGGACGTCGTCAAGGTCCTCGACAAGGCCGAGGCCACCAGCGAGCGCTACATCGAGGGCACGTTCTTCCTGCGCGCCCGGGTCGAGGGCTACGACATCGGCTACGGCTCCATCTGCGCCGCCGGCCCGAACGCCACCACCCTGCACTGGGTCCGCAACAACGGCCGGGTCCGCTCCGGCGATCTGCTCCTCCTGGACGCCGGCGTGGAGACCCACACCCTCTACACCGCCGACGTCACCCGCACCCTGCCGATCAACGGGCGCTACACCGACCTCCAGCGCAAGGTCTACGACGCGGTCCACGAGGCCCAGGAGGCGGGCATCGCGGCGGTCAAGCCGGGCGCGGCCTACCGCGACTTCCATGACGCGGCGCAGCGGGTGCTCACCGAGAAGCTGGTCGAGTGGGGCCTGGTCGAGGGCCCGGTCGAGCGCGTGCTGGAGCTGGGCCTGCAGCGCCGCTGGACGCTGCACGGCACCGGCCACATGCTCGGCCTCGACGTCCACGACTGCGCCGCGGCGCGCACCGAGGCGTACGTCAACGGCACGCTGGAGCCGGGCACGGTGCTGACCGTGGAGCCGGGTCTGTACTTCCAGGCGGACGACCTGACGGTGCCCGAGGAGTACCGCGGCATCGGCGTCCGGATCGAGGACGACATCCTCGTGACGGAGGACGGCAACCGCAACCTGTCCGCCGGGCTGCCCCGGCGGTCGGACGAGGTCGAGGCCTGGATGGCGGACCTGCTCGGGCAGAAGTAGGACGCAGCCGCCTTGCGACGATGACGGCCGGTGGACCCCGAGGACGGGCTCACCGGCCGTCGTGCGTCTCGGGGGTCTCGTACGTGCCGGGACTCTGGTGCGTGCCCGCGTCCCCGGTCTCGTCGGCGCCCGCGGCGGCTGCCTTCTTGTACGCGCCCGCTCGGGCCGCCGCCCAGACCGCGGTCGCGGCGGAGTCGCTGAGGGCCATGTCCACGGGGCGCCGGGCGATCAGGATCCGGTAGTAGAAGGGCGCGCCGAGGCCCGCCATCACCAGCTCCGGGTCCGTATCGGCGGGCAGCTCGCCGCGCTCGATGGACCGGTTGACCATCTGGCCGGCCAGCGCCAGCCGCTCCGCGAAGAACCTCCGCAGCGCCGTGGCGGCCTGGGGGTCGCGCGCCGCGGCCGACACCACCGCCTCTATCAGGCTGCGCATCCGGTCGTCCCCGTAGAACGTGCCTATCGAGCGGGCCAGCGCCCGCAGGTCCCCCTCCAGCGTGCCGGTGTCGGGCAGCGGCACATCGGCGCTCAGCTCCGTCAGCAGATCGCAGACCAGCCTCTCGACGGACCGCCAGCGCCGGTAGAGCGTCGCAAGATGAATTCCCGAGGCCTGAGCGATCTTCTCCATGCTCAGCGCGGCGAGGCCGCCCTTGCCCAACTCCTCGAAGACGGCGGCCAGTACGGCCTGCCGGGTGCGCGCAGTACGTCCCCCGGGGCGGGTCTCACCCGAGGCCTGGTGCGCAGTGGTCACGGCGCCTCCGTATTGCAGTGCGGGTTCTCGCCAAGTATTGTCCACTCCAGATTAACGCGAGCAACTTCGCGTTAGTCGTGGTGCACGTCGGTCTCGCAGGGGCAGGGGACGCCGCGGGGGAGGTCCTCACGCTGCGAGACGACGCTGCCCAATACCGCACAAAGGCGATTTCCGGTCAGACAGCCGTCTGTCGACGTTCGCCCTGGTTTGACTCTACGCCGGGTGTTTGTGCGAGTGCGTCCATGAGCGCGGGGCCGCCTCCCGCCCGCCGGGGCCCGGCCGATGATCACCCTGCGGGCCCGGCCCGCTGAAGAACTGCCCCGCCTGAGGCGGTTGCCCTGCCCGGTGCCGTCCACAAGATGCGGCACGGCATGCCCGCCAACGGAGCGGCCGCGGCGAAACTTTGGTCGTTGTGCCTCGCGACGAAAGGCGGTATCGGCGGCGGGTGGGGCTGCTTAACGTAACTGCGTGACACGTGTGGGACTTACGGACTCTGTGGTGCGGGCCCGCCGGGCGCCGGCGGTGTGGCTGCGTGCCGCGTCCTTTCGGCCGGCGTGGCCGGGCAGGGCTCTCTTCGAGCCCGGGATGTGGCCTGGCCGGCGCATCGCGGGCGAACCGCTGCTGAGCATGGTGCTGGCGCTGCTCGCGGCAGGCATCACCGCGCTGGGCAACGGCGGTGTCGTAGGGATCGTCGGCGTTGCCCTCGCCACCGCGGTGCTGTCGGTGCTGCGCCGGGCGCTGCCGGGGACCGTCCTGCTGGCCACCGCCATCGGTTCGGCCGCGCTCGTCGGTCTCGGCCCCCTGGTCCTCGTCGCCGCCTGGTCGGCCGGGCGGCGGATCGCCGGCGTCTCCAGGGCGACCTGCACCTTCGCCCTGGCGTACGTCCTCACCTTCGCCCTGGCCGTCCTGCAGGAACTGCCCCACCTCTCGCCGCCGCTGTTCGTGGTCCAAGCCCTGTGGCTGGTGGTCACGGTCATCGTGCCCGGTCTCGCCGGCCGCTACTGGTCGCAGCGCCGCACGCTGCTGGACACGCTCCGGGAGTACAACGCCCAGCTGCTGCGCGAGCGCGCGATGATCGCCGGACAGGCCCGGCTGCGGGAACGCCAGCGCATCGCCCAGGACATGCACGACAGCCTCGGCCATCAGCTCGCGCTCATCTCGGTGCACACCGGCGCGCTGGAGGTGGACCGCGAGCTGACCGGCCGGCAGCGGGAGGCCGTCGGCGTCCTGCGCGAGGCGTCGGTGGCCGCGATGCACGAGCTGCGCGAGGTGGTGGGGTTGCTGCGGGACGGCACGCAGGCGCCCGGCCGTACGGACGGCACGCAGGGCCCCCACCGTACGGGCGGCGCCTCCCACGGCCTCGGGGCCATGGAGGCGGAGGACGCCACGGCGCCGTCGCGCGGGGTGGCGGGCATCGACGGCCTGGCGGAGGCGTCCCGGGGCGCGGGCACGGCCGTGACGCTGCGGCGCTCCGGCGAGCCGCGCCCGCTCCCCCCGACCGCCGATCATGCGGCGTACCGCATCGCCCAGGAGGGCCTGACCAACGCCCACAAGCACTCCCCGGGCGCGTCGATCACCATCGAGCTGCGGTACGAGCCGGACTCGCTGATCGTGGAGATCGCGAACGGCCCCGCGGCAGCGACGGCGGACGGTGCCCGGTACGTGGTGAGCGGCGGCCAGGGGCTGACCGGCCTCGGTGAACGGACCCGGCTCATCGGGGGCATGGTGCACGCGGGCCCGACGGCGGGCGGCGGCTTCCGGCTGGCGGGCGTACTGCCGTACACCTCGCCGGAGGGCGCCGTACCGAGCCCCTTGCCCGGGGGCGGGACCACGCCGTTGGTCGATCCGGCAGACGACTTTCGGCGGCAGATACCGGCCGTCCTCCCGGGCCAGGCTGATCCGGTCATCGACGGGAGCGGTCTGCCGAAGGAGCTGGCCAGGGCAATGAGCAGGAACAAGAGAAGCAGCGGCATAGCCATCGGCTGCGGGTTGGCGGCGCTGATCGCCCTGGTGCTGGTGATCGCCGCGGCCGTCGGCCTGGTCTTCGTCATGGGCGAATGGGACAAGGCCATGCTCGAGCCGAAGCAGTACGACGCGGTGAAGGTGGGTCAGTCCGAGGCGGAGGTCCGCAAACAGCTGCCCCACGGGGACTCGGTCCTGACCAACGGCCTGGAGGAGGGCGCACCGCCGGTGCCCAAGGGGGCGACGTGCCTCAGCCTGAATTCCACGGAGACCGGCAGCGGCTGGACCAAGTCGCCCGTCTTCCGGTTCTGTTTCAAGGGCGGCAAGCTGATCGAGAAGAAGTCCTTCGAGATCGACGAGTAACGGCGGACCGGGCACCACACCGGCCGGGCCGGTGGCCGGCTCGGGGATGATGTCGCGACAGCCGCGGCGATGACCGCTCGGACCAGCGCAGGAGAGTCGTGATCAGGGTTCTCGTCACGGATGACGAGCCGCTCATTCGGGCAGGCATCAGGATGATTCTGAGCTCGGCCGACGACATCGACGTCGTCGCGGAGGCCGCGAACGGCCGAGAGGCCGTCGACCTGGCCCGCGCCCAGCCGGTGGACGTCGTGCTGCTCGACATCCAGATGCCCGTCATGGACGGGCTCACGGCCCTCGCCGAACTGCGCCGGGCCGTCCCCGACACGCGCGTGCTGATCCTCACGACGTTCGGCGAGCAGCAGAACGTCCTGCGGGCCCTTACGGAGGGCAGCGCGGGCTTTCTCCTCAAGGACTCGGCGCCCGCGGAGCTCATGCGGGCGGTACGGGCCGCCGCGGCCGGAGATGCGTACCTGTCGCCGGGCGCCACTCGCCATGTCGTGGACTCGCTGGTGTCCGGCCGGGCCGCGGGCCGCGCCGAGCAGGCCCGCCGCCGGCTGGAGACGCTGACGGACCGCGAGCTGGAGGTCCTGGCGCTGCTGGGCGAGGGCCTCTCCAACGCGGCGGCCGGTCAGCGGATCCACATGAGCGAGGCCACGGTGAAGACATATGTGAGCCGGATCCTGACCAAGCTGGGGTGCGAAAACCGGGTACAGGCCGCACTCCTGGCGCGGGACGCCGGTCTGGGTAACTGACCCCGGCGCACGGTCGCGCCGACGTCGGGTCGGACCACCGATGCCGCGGCCGCACTTCAGTAGGCCGGCGGTACTGCCGCACCCAGCGGCCGTTGCTGCTGGGTGCGGCAGTACCGCCGGCACGGTCGCGGGAAGCGTAGCGGCTTCGCGAGCGGGGCCGCGGGCTGCCACACGTGCCATGACGTCCCGGCACGCGGGAGCGTCCCCGGCCCGGGCGGCGGATCAGGCCACGCGGGCAAGCAGGTGCCGGACGAGTGCGATCAGTGCCTTGGCGGACGATGGCTGGTCCCGTGCGTCGCAGTACACGACGGGGGTGTCGGGGAGCAGGTCGAGCGCTTCGCGGATCTCGTCTTCGCCGTACTGGTTGTGCGGGTCGAAGGTATTGACGGCGATGGCGTACTCGAGGCCGAATTCCTCCACCAGGTCGATGACGGGGAAGGTCTCGGCCAGCCGGGACGGGTCGACGATGAGCAGCGCGCCGAGAGCGCCGCGGGCCATGTCCTCCCACAGCTGCATGAACCGCTGCTGGCCGGGCGTGCCGAACAAATAGAGCGCGATTTCATCGCTCAGGGTCAGCCGGCCGAAGTCCAACGCGACCGTGGTGGTGACCTTGCTCGGTGTGCCCCGCAGGTCGTCGACATGCTCGGACGCCTGAGTCATCTTTTCCTCAGTGCGCAGCGGAGCGATCTCCGAGAGCGAGCCGATGAACGTCGTCTTGCCCACGGCGAAGTGCCCCACGACAAGAATTTTCGCGGTGGCGGTCACCGCATCGGAGACGTAAATGGTCTCAGCCGTAGAGGGATTCGAGTCCATGCAGCACCTTTTCGATGGTTCCTCTGTCAACGAGCTGGGCACGGGGTGGGGCAGCGCGGCGCAGCAGGTGTCCCTGTTCGAACAGATCGGTCAGCAGCAGCCTGGCGACGCCCACGGGCAGATTCAGATGGGCGGCCACTTCGGCCACGGACAGGTAGCCGCCCGCGCACAGCTCCCAGATCGCCACGACTTCGGGATTGGCCCCGAGGGGAAGTTCCCGGTCGGGGCCCAGCGTGACCAGGGTGTGCAGGGACAGTTCTTCGGCGGACGGCAGGCGTCGACCACCAGTGATGACATAGGAGCGGACGAAGTCGCTGGTGACCGCGGCCTCCTCACCGGGCGTGGTCACTGGTGGATGCTCCTTCCTGCCGGCCTTGGCCGGATCGTGGCCACATGGCCGCGAGAGCCGAAGGGACGGCCCGTGGTGGTCACCCGCCCCGGCTGCCGCACTCCCGCGAACGGGGCCTGGATCATCCTCATGCGGTGCGTGTGATGGACCGCCCTTCGATGTGCGTCCTCTGTCGCTGTCGGCTCAGCCATGAGCCCTCCCCGTCCCCCAAACACTGTCAAGCCCCCGCCTCACAGCTTCCCCACCCTTGACGGAGACGCGTGAGGCTGCCGCAGAGTGCTGTCATACGTCGGCGCCGGCGTTCTGGCGCGGCGGTGTGGTCATCGCCTTCCCCAGCGCACTGACCTGCTGCTGCATCCGGAACGACATCGCTTCCATGTCCACGTCCAAGGCTGCCGAGACGGCCATGTAGGCGCCGCTTCCCGCAGCGATCAGGAAGATCCAACCGCCGTCGTACTCGATGAGCGTCTGCTTCCAGATGCCGCGCCCGCCGCCGACGAAGGGGGCGACGGCCCGGCTGAGGGACTGCATGGAACTCATCGCGGCCGCGTTGGTCTCCGCGGCGTCGCGATCGATGTCGCTGGATCGTTCCAGCAACAGACCGTCCGCCGAAACGAGGATCGCGTAACGGGCGCCGCGCACTTGCAGCACGTCGTTCAGCACCCATGACAGATCGGAGTTCACTGCTCCTGGGGTCCTTCCGTGGTCGTCATGTCCCGCCCGAGCAACGTTCCTCGCTGAAACGCCCCGATACGACTGGCCATCACTTCGCTGTTGTGCTCCGGCTCCGGCTCCGGCTCCACCGCCTCCGGCACCGCAGCCACCTCGACCGCGCCGACGCGCCGCCGGCGCTTGGGAAGACCGCCCGTCGTGGTGCCGACCGGCGCTGCCGGGGCCGCCGGGGCCGAAGCGGCCACCGAGGCCCGCCGCTGCCGGAACGCGGTGTTCTCCGCCGGAAGCTCACCGACCTCGACCGCTGCCGAAGGCGTGGGACCGTCCGTGGTCAGCAGGTCCTTCGGCAGAAGGATCACTGCACGCACACCGCCGTAAGGGGAGACGGAATCGACCGAGACCTTGAACCCGTAGCGGGTGGCGAGCATGCCGCAGACGGCGAAGCCGAACTTGGGCGGGTCGCCGAGGCCGGTGATGGCGACCGGCCCTTCCGGCGACAGCAGCGCGCCGGCCCGGACCTTCTCTTCCTGGCTCATCCCCAGTCCGGCATCGTCGACGATCAGGCAGATGCCGGTCGGGACGGCCTGGATGTTGATGTCGACGCGCGTGCCGGGCGCGCTGTAGTTGGTGGCGTTGGCGAGCAACTCCGCCAGGACGACCGCCACCGGCTCAACGGCCTTGTTGGCGACCGAGACGTTGACCTGCGTGTTGATGTTCACGCGGTCGAAGTGCTTGATCCGGCCCTGGGCACTGCGGGCCACGTCGTACACCGAGGCGGTGGTCTCACGGCGGCCGAGCCAGCCACCGCACAGCACCGCGATGCCCTGGGCGCGACGGCCGAACTGGCCGTTGGTGTGATCGATCGTCATCAGGTCGGCGAGGATCTGCTCGTCCTCGCCGTACGTCTTCTGGGCCTTCTCGATGATGAGCTGCTGCTCGTCGGCGAGGACCTGCAGCGTGCGCATCGCGGACTTCAGGACCGCCTTGGTGTCTTCCTCGGCCTCGGTGCGCATCGCGGCAAGGTTGTTCGCCTGCACGTCGGTCAGTGCCCTGTACTCCACATGGAGCCGATCGCGCTCGCCTTGCAAGGCGTCGCGGGCGCTCTCCAGGTTGCTGCACTTCCCGCGCAGCTCCTTGTTAATGCTCCGCGCACGTACCACTACGGCGATCGCGACGAGGAGAAGCACGAGGAGGATCCACAGCAGTGGCTCCAGGATCGATATCGTCATGAGACCTGAACCACTTCACGTCACCTCGCGGTAGGAACGGTTGCTGCCACTGAGTCCGCTGCTCTCGCAGGCGCTACCCAGCGACGGGCCTTACTGGCGGACCGCAGCCACTCCTCCGCGATGAGGCCTGAGAGACTGTCCACCGGTGCGCGTCGTTGCGCGCGATCACCTTACACAGGCTGTGCCACCGCGTGATCACGCTCTGACGACAGTCTATCCTCCCCCTTTCGTGGCACCCCGTGCGCTCAACTCTTGGTCCTTTGGGGCTAATTCGGAGGTCGGCGGGCAGGCCGAAGGCCCGTCTGCCGCGTCAGGCGGGCGCCGGGTTCCAGGGCCAACAGGGGCTTCCGGGCGGGCAGGTGGATGGCATCGCTCGGTCATACCGACCTGGTAGAGCAGCCATCTTCCGCGCGTGGAGGGCCGGTCGGCGAACTCGTGGACCCACCGCCGGAGTCGCTGCGCACCGGCATCCGATGCTCAGGACCCGCGCTTCTGGGGTCGACCGTCCTGCCGTGACGGTGTCTGCGAGTGGGCGGGGAGGTTACGTGTTCCGCCGGCGCGGCCCTACATGCCGTACATGCCGTTGCGATGACGTCAAATTCCCGGGCATCCGGCGTGGATCTCCGTCGGCTCGGCTCTTCCGGTCCCGGGTCCGGCCGGGGCGCATTGATGCCTGGTGAAGTGGTCCGTCGCGGCTTTCCGCATACCGCGAAATCCCCTCCGGTGGCCGCTCTTGATTGCGGTGTAGCGCTTCGGGGCGCGCAGGCGCAACTGGCTAGACTCCTCATTCACTTCGCTTACAAGATCATTAGGAGAGAGCATGGATGCACAATCCATACCGCAGCCACCACCGGGATGCCCGGCCCACGGCAGTGGTGAGCATGTTCCTCTGCACACGCCGGAGTTCCAGGCCGATCCGCAGGCTTACTACGCCTACATGCGGCATTTCGGGCCGACAACGCCCGTTGAGCTCGCCCCCGGTGTGGAGGCGACGCTGGTGACGGATTACTCGGCCGCGCTGCAGCTGCTCCAGTCTCCTGCCTTTCGCAAGGACTCGCGCCACTGGCGGGCTTTCCGCGAAGGCAGGGTGGGTCCCGACAGCCCGGTCTTCCCCTTGCTGGCATACCGGCCCAACTGCATGTTCACCGACGGCGCCGACCATCTGCGGCTGCGTCAGGCGGTAACGGACTGCTTCGCGCGGGTGAGTTCCGCGCGGCTGCGGCATTCCACCGAGCGGGCCTCCGCCTACCTCGTCGAGCAGTTCGGGACCCGCGGCTCGGTGGACTTGCTCAACGACTACGCCAAGCAGCTGCCCCTGTTCGTGTTCAACCAGCTCTTCGACTGCCCCGCGGACATCGGCGACCGGGTCCTGTTCGGCGTCACCGGCATTTTCGACGGGATAAACGCCGAGAAGGCCAACGTGGTGCTGTTCCAGGCCGTGAGTGAACTGGTGGCGCACAAGCGGTCCCGGCCCGGCGACGACATCACCTCCTGGCTGATGGAGCACCCGGCGCAGCTGGACGACGAGGAAATGGTGCACCAGCTCGTCCTGCTCCTGGGCGCGGGCGCCGAACCTCTGCGCAACCTCCTGGGCAACACCCTGTACCAGCTGCTGACCCGCAGCCGCTACGGGAAGGGCGGCCTGATTGACGAGGCCCTCAATGACACGCTGTGGGACAACCCGCCCATCAGCAACTACGCGCCCCACTACCCCGTGGAGGACATGGAGTTCGCGGGGCAGAAGCTTCAGGCGGGCGATCTGATGCTGGTCAGCCTCGCAGCCGCCAACAGCGACCCGGCACTCGACTCGGCCCGCGAGAGTTCCAGCAACCACGCCCACCTGGCGTGGAGCGCGGGCGTGCACGCCTGCCCGTCCAAGGAACCCGCCCGGCTGGTCACCACGGTCAGCGTCGAAAAGCTCCTCAACCAGTTCCCCGACCTCGAACTCGCCGTGCCCGAGGAGAGCCTGACCTGGCGTCCGGGACCGTTCAACCGGGCCCTGGCCTCGCTCCCCGCCAAGTTCACTCCGGTGTCCCCGCAGCCGAGCGCCCCGTCTCGGCAGCCCACGACCGTGCCCGCGGAGGCCGTGACGCCTTCCCGAGGCGACCTCGGCAGCGGCACGAGCACACAGCAACGCCGGGGCCCGTGGCGCAAGTTCCTGGACTGGCTGGCGACTGAGTAAGTGACATGCGCCACATCAGCCGGGCTCTTCGTGTTGCATGACGGTTCAACCGGTCGGGTAACGATGCACCTCGTTGACGGTTGGTACACGAGTTACAGGAGGTGTCGTGGGGCACATAGCCAGCGACGCTGATTCCCCTCTGTTCTCCGCGGCTTCGCCCAGCTCTCGACGGCGCGTCCGTCGGGACTTCTCGGCCATAGATACCGAATGCGGCACACCGGAAGGCGAGATACCCGCCCTCGCAGGCGGGTCTCTTTTTGCCCTCCGTGCGGTACGGCTCTCGCCCGGGGCATCCATTCCGCCTCGGCGCCCTCGCGTGGGCCAGGCAGCTTGGCGGATGGCCTGGTGACCGCCATTTCCTCGTTCAGCGGCCGGGAGCCTCGGGCCACGGATCTGGTCGGCGGCTTCACGGCCGCCCAACTGCAGCGACTGTGCGGCGTCGTGGGGCTGGACCGAGCCGACGCCGAGAGCTACGCGCAGGTACTGATCGACGCTCTGGGATCCGCGGCCCAGCGGCCGTTGCGTCTTCCGCCGCCGACGCCGACCTTCCTTTCCGACGACCACACGCCGGTGGAGTTCTCCCTCTCCTTCGTCGCAGGCGCAGCCCCCACGCTCAGGGTGCTGTTCGACCCGGGGTGGGCTGCGGATGACCTGACGGAGAACGGACGGGCCGGACTGCGCGTCATCAAGGCCATGGCGGAGCGCTGGGGCTTCGCCACCGACCAACTCGCACTTCTGGAAGACCTGTTCTTCCCTGACTCACCCTGCGGTCCCCTCGCGCTGTGGTGTGCGCTGGAGCTGCGTCCCGGAGGGGTCCCTCGGGTCAAGGTGTACCTCAACCCTGCCGCGGCCGGGCCGGAAAAGGCGGCCGAGACCGTGCGCGAGGCGATGAGCCGCCTCGGTCACCGCGCCGCGTTCGAGGCGCTGCCGCCTGCCGACAGCCATCCGTTCATCGCCCTTGACCTGGGTGAATGGGAAACGCCCCGGGTGAAGGTCTACTGCATCCACCACGATCTGTCCGCCGCCGACGTCGGGGGTTTGTCCCGTATGAACCCCGCCCCGGAGCACGGGGTGGTGGAAGAATTCTTCCGAATGGGGGCAGGGAGAAAGGCGCGGCTGTCGAGGCGTCCTGGCATGTCCTGCCACTCGCTGTCCGAGACGAAGACGGGCCTGCCGAGCGGGTTCACCCTGCACATTCCGGTCAGGGACTACGTCCGACATGACGCGGAGGCACATGAGCGGGCGGTGGACGTACTGCACCGCTGGGGCATGGACGCCACCGTGCTCAGCCGGGCGCTGGCCGCGGTCACCTCGCGGCGCCTGGAGGACGGCGTGGGCCTCATCTCGTATCTGGCTCTGGTGCACGAGCGAGGCCGCACCCCGCGGGTGACGGCCTATATCTCATCGGAGGCATACGAGGTCCGGCCACCGGCTTTGCGAACCTCTCCTGAGGCCAAGCTGCCGCTGAGCCGCATCGACCGCGCGAAATCGTCCACCAAGTAGCACAAGCTGCCGGAAGCAAGGAGCACCATGGAGCCGTACCGCATCAAGGTCGTCGAACCGATCCCCTTCCTTTCGCGGAAGGAGCGCGAACAAGCGCTGGAACGCGTCCACTACAGCCTCTTCGACCTGCGCGCCGAGGAGGTCACCATTGACCTGTTGACCGACTCGGGCACCGGCGCACTGTCGGGCGACCAGCTCGCCGCGGGCATGGGCGCCGACGAGTCCTACGCGGGCTCCCGTTCCTTCTACCGGTTCCACGAGACCGTGACGGAACTGACGGGCTTTCAGCACATCCTCCCGGCCCATCAGGGACGTGCCGCGGAACGCATCTTGTTCTCCACGCTCCTCCAGCCCGGCGGCATCGTCCTGTCCAACACGCACTTCGACACCACCCGGGCCAACGTGGAGCTGAACGGTTGCGAGGCCCGCGACCTGCCATGTCCCGAGGCCCGGAACCTGGACAGCGACGCGCCGTTCAAGGGAAACATCGATGTGGAGTCGCTGCGGCAACAGCTCACGGGACCGGACGGTGCCCGCGTCGCCTTCGTGGTCATGACCATCACCAACAACGGTGGCGGCGGTCAGCCGGTCTCCATGGAGAACCTGCGGCAGACGGCAGAACTGTGCCGTCGCCACGGTGTCCCCATGATCCTCGACGCGGCCCGGTTCGCCGAGAACGCCTGGCTGGTGACCCGTCGCGAAGCCGCCTACCGCAACCACACCCCCCGCCAGGTCGCCGAAGAAGCCTTCCGTCTCGCCGACGGCTGCGTCATGAGCGCGAAGAAGGACGGCATCGTCCACATCGGCGGCTTCATCGGACTCAACGACGCGGAACTCGCGCAGCGGTGTGAGCAACTGCTCATCGCCACGGAGGGCTTCGCCACCTACGGCGGCCTGGCCGGACGCGACCTGGACATGATGGCCACCGGCCTCAAGGAGGTCACCGACCCGGGCTACCTCGAAGAGCGGGCCGACATCGCCGCCTACCTGGCCGAACGCATTCGCGCCGCCGGCGTCGACATCGTGCAGCCCGCCGGCCTGCACGCCCTGTACCTCAACGCCGGACGACTGTTCCCGCACATACCGCCCCACCAGTACCCGGGTCACGCCCTCGCCTGCCAGCTCTATCTGGAAGGTGGAATACGGTCGGCCGAACTCGGCTCGCTCTACCTGGGCGAGGAGGACGAGGACGGCAACCCCGTGAAGAGCGCGCCGTACGAGCTCGTCCGACTCGCACTCCCGCGCCGCGTGTACACCCGCAGTCACTACGATCACGTCGCCGAAACCCTTGAGCGCGTCGTCAAGAACAAGGACGCCGTGTCCGGCTACCGGATCGTGGAGCAGTCCCCTGTGCTGCGGCACTTCCGCGCGAAGCTGGTGCCCGTCAGCTCGTGAGCGCGGGCGCCCTTGGCTCCTGCGCGCGGCTGATGCCGTCGGGGCGCGCCCGTGCTGCGTTGGCCGACCGGGTGGGACGGCCTTCGGGTTGATCATGGTCGAGGGGGGTGTTCTTGCTGGACCGACACCCCCTCGACGAGGGCCGCATCGGCGTCGCCGGGCAACGCGTCGTAAAGCGCCCGAGATTCCGGATCCAGTGCAGGTCAGAGCCCCACTCTCAGCTCACGACGCCATCGGCAGCGCCGCGCCCTCCCGCCACTTGAGGATTTTGTCGAAGCTGACCACGGCGCCGCGTCTGCCGGTGCGGTTGCGGTAGCGGACGTGGTCGGTGAGCGCCTCGATCAGAAAGAGCCCCCGGCCGTCCTCGGCGTCCGCGGGGGCCTGCGTGGGGGTGGGTACGGGGGCGGGCGCGGGGGTGTGGTCCGCCGAGGTCCCGGAAGGGGCCGGGAGGGGCAGGCGGCGGAAGCCGGGGCCGGAGTCCGTGACCTCGATGCGACACGTGTCCCCGTCGATGAACGCCGTGACGCGGTAGTCCCCGGTGGCGGCGTCCCCGCCGTGTTCGACGGCGTTGGCGCAGGCCTCGGAGAGGGCGACGGACAGGTCGTAGCAGATGTCCGGGTCGACGCCCGCCGTCTCCATCGTGCCCAGCAGCAGACGGCGGGCGAGCGGCACGCTCGCAGCCTCGCGTCGCAGTTGGAGGGACCACCAGATGCTCATGCTCCAGCCTCCTGGCCACTGCTAGACATACCGATACCTATTGCCGCACCGCATGGTCCGTAAGCCTGCCCCGGACGTGACGCCGCTCATTCGGCGGAGGCGGGCAGCGAGCGCATGGACCAAGGCGTACCGACCCCCGCGCGCTCCCGCGCGCCCCGTCGGGCGCCGTCACCGCCCCCCGAGCGCGCCGCTGAGCGGCGCCCTGCCGCGGGCGGCGGATGAGGACAGTGGGATGATGTCGCCGCCATGTCTGCCCCGCACGCCCCCACAGCGCGCGCAGCCGCCGATCTGCGGCTGCTGAGGGCCGCGGTCTTCACCGCGGTCTGTGTTGCGCTGTCCGCGGCCGGGCACATGATCGCCTCGTTCGCCACCGTTCCGCTGTGGACGCTGGGCGTCGCCTGCGCCGCCGTCTTCGCCGTCGCGGCCCCCCTGGCCGGGCGGGAACGCTCGCTGCCGGGGATCGCGGCCGGGCTGGCCGTGGGCCAGCTCGCGCTGCACGCGCTGTTCGCGACGGGGCAGCACCCGATGGCGATGCCCGCGGCGGCCGGCAGGTCCGGTGGCCTCGGTGGTCTGCGGGGGCTGTCGGACCAGGCTGCGGTCGCCGTCGCGCAGCATGTCAGCTGCGGGCTGGGCGGCGGCCGGCCGGCCGTCGCCGAGGCGCGGCGCATTCTGGGATCCGGTGGCTTCGACACGGCCGTGGCGGGTGGGGTGGTCGCGCCCGCCGGTTCCGGCGGCGGAGCGGTCGGTATGGCCGATTCCGCCGGTGCCGCCGGGCATCAGGTGGCTGATGCGGCCGCCGGCGGGCCGGTGATGGCGCACTGCCTGCTGCCCTCGCTGCCCATGCTGTTGGGGCATCTGCTCGCGGCGCTCGCCGCCGGGTGGCTGCTGCGGCGTGGTGAGGCCGCCCTGTGGCGGCTGGTACGGCTGTCGGCCCCGGCGGCGTGTGAGGTCGCGACGCAGGCCCTGGTCGGCGCCCTGCGCTCGGCGCTCACCCTCGTGCGCGCCCTGCTCTCGGGGCTCGGCGCGGCGCACGATGAGGCGCTGCGCGCCCCCGTTTCGTACGGGGATGACAAACCCGGTCCGCGGGACCTCGCGCTCCACCACAGTGTCGTCAGGCGGGGGCCGCCTGCCCTGACCTCCCTTGCCCTCGCGGCCTGACGTACGCGAAGCACGCTCCTACAGAACAGGTACGGGCTCTCGCGCCGTCACCGCCTGCGCGCAAGGCAGCCGGTCAGCACCCGTGTACCCGTAACCCGCACATACCCGTGCGTTCTCCTTCCTGTGGAGTGTTTCTGTGATGCCGAAGATGACGAAGATGTCGCAGCCCACCGCCGCTTCCGCCGCGCCCCGCCCCGCCCGCCGGCTCGCCCGCCGGCTGCCCGTCGTGGGCGGCATCGCCGCGGGCAGCGTGCTGCTGCTCGCCGGTCCGGCCTTCGCGCACGTCAGCGTGCAGCCGTTGGGGGATGCCGCGAAGGGCGGTTTCGCGACCGTCAACTTCAAGGTGCCCAACGAGCGCGACGACTCCTCGACGGTGAAGCTGGAGGTCACCCTGCCCACCGATCACCCGCTGGCGTCCGTGATGCCGGAGGCGGTGCCCGGCTGGAAGATCGACGTCGAGAAGGGCAAGCTGCCCAAGCCGATCGAGATGGAGGGCGAGAAGATCACCGAAGCGCCCACCAAGATCACCTGGACCGCCGACGGCAAGGGCGTCGAGCCCGGCCGCTTCCAGCAGTTCCCGGTGTCCGTCGGGCAGCTTCCCGAGGACGCCGACCAGCTCGTCTTCAAGGCCCTGCAGACGTACGACGACAAGAAGGTCGTGCGCTGGATCGAGCCCACGAAGGAAGGCGCCCCGGAGCCGGAGAACCCCGCGCCGGTGCTCAAGCTCACCGCGGCGACCGAGGACGGCCACGGCGGCGCGGGCGCCAAGGACGCCAACAACGCAGCCAAGGACGCCGGCACCACGGCCGCCGCGGGCAAGGACGCGTCCGACAGCGACACCACCGCGCGCGTGCTGGCCGTCGTCGGCATCGTCGTCGGTATCGCGGGGATCGGCTTCGGCCTGTTCGCCGGCCGCCGCCGCAACGCCTGACCACCGACCGGGCCGGCGACCGACCCGCGCCGGCCCGGCCCCCAACCCTGTACAGAAGGACCCATGCGTAGAAGGACTCTGCTCGCGTCCGCCCTCGCGGCGGCCGCGGCCCTCTCCCTGACCGCCTGCAACGACGACGGCGGCAAGCCCACCGCCGATGTCTCCGGCTCCACCTCCAAGCCGATCGTCACGCTCGACAGCCCGCTGGAGAAGCCGGACCTCGTCCTGACCGACACCGCGGGCAAGAAGTACGACCTGCTGGAGAAGACCAAGGGCCATCCGACCCTGATCTACTTCGGCTACACCAACTGCCCGGACGTGTGCCCGCTGACGATGGCCAACCTGGCCGTCGCGGTGAAGGACCTGCCGAAGGCCGAGCAGGACGACCTGCGGGTCGTGTTCGTGACCTCCGACCCGGAGCGCGACACCCCGGCCGCCCTCAAGAAGTGGCTCGGCGGCATCAACAAGAACTTCATCGGCCTGACCGGGAAGTTCGACACCATCCAGCGCGGGGCGCGCGACGTGAACATCGGCATCGAGAAGCCGGTCAAGAAGAACGGCCAGGTCGTCTCCACGCACGGCGCGCAGGTGCTCCTGAGCTCCCCCAAGGACGACAAGATCCACTGGATGGGCATGCAGGAAGCCACCTCCGGCAACTACACCAAGGCACTTCCGAAGATCATCAAGGGGCAGAACCCGTGAACCGCCGCACCACCCTCCGCCGCCTCCACATACCGGCCGCCGCCGCCCTCGCCCTCGCCGCCGGCCTCGCACTGTCGGGCTGCGGCGCCGGGGACAGCGCCCCGAAGCTCGCGGTCGCCGACCCGTACATGCCACAGCCGGTCACCCAGAACATGGCCGGTGCGTTCTTCGTCGTCAAGAACACCGGTGGCACCGCGGACAAGCTGACCTCGGTCACCAGCGACCTGTCCAAGGACATCTCGATCCACAGGACGGTCGGCAACAAGATGGAGCAGGTCAAGTCCCTGGACGTGCCCGCGAACGGCGAGCTCAGGCTCGGCCGCGGCGGCAACCATCTGATGCTCATGGGGCTGAAGAACAAGCCCATGAAGGGCGACAAGGTCACCCTCGAGCTGCACTTCGCCACCTCCGACCCGATCAAGGTGGATGTCCCGGTCGAGGCCGGCGACTACGCACCGAAGAAGTAGCGGGCGTCGGGGAAGCACAGCAGTCACCGGAGTCAAGGAAGCAGGGGAGCGATCACCATGGCTGTGGCCAGCACCGGCTCCAGGCCGCGAGCGGGCGCCGCGCTGCGTCTGCTGGTCGTCGTGGCCGCGCTGTTCGGCGCGCTGTTCGGCGGCGCCGCACCGGCCTCGGCGCATGCCGCGCTGACCGGCAGCGACCCCGCGCAGGGAGCGGTGGTGGAGCGGGCCCCCGAGCAGGTCTCGCTCACCTTCTCCGAGGGCGTGGCGATGGGCGACGACTCCATCCGTGTGCTCGATCCGAAGGGCAAACGGGTGGACCGCGGCAAGCTGCGCAACCTGTGCAGCGGCAGCACCGTCAAGTACGGAGCGGGGCTGCCACCGGGGCTCGCCGACGGTACGTACACCGTCGCCTGGCAGGCGGTCTCGGCCGACAGCCACCCGGTCTCCGGTGCCTTCACCTTCTCCGTCGGCGCGCCCTCCAAGACCGCCGCCGCACTTCCCCAACAGGAGGCCGGCGGCGGGCTGGTGGGCGCGCTCTACGGGATCGCGCGCTACCTGGCGTACGCCGGATTCGTGCTGATGGCGGGCGGCGCGGCCTTCGTCGTCGCCTGCCGCCCGGCCGCCGCGCGCGTACGGTCCGTGCAGCGGCTGGTCGTCCAGGGCTGGGCCGTGCTGACGGGCACCACCGTCGCGATGCTGCTGCTGCGGACCCCGTACACCGGGTCCGGCGAGCTCGCCGACGTCTTCGATCTCGGCGGCCTCCAACAGGTCCTGCTGACGAAGCCGGGCGCGGCGCTGGTCTCCCGGCTGCTGTTGCTGGCGGCCGCGGCACTGTTCATCGCGGTGCTGTTCGGGGCGTATGCGCGGGTGCAGGACGGGGCCGGAACGGAGGATTCCGGGGAGTCCGGGGAGTCCGGGAGTTCCGAGGGCTCTGAGAATTCGGGGGAATCCGGGGAATCCGGGGAGCCCCGGGACCCCGTTGGGGACGCACGGCGGCGCAAGGACCTCTCGCTGGGGCTCGGCATCGGCGGGGTGATCGTCGCCGCCGGGCTCGCCGCCACCTGGGCGATGGCCGAGCACGCCTCGACCGGACTGCAGACCGCCGTCGCGATGCCGGTCGATGTGCTGCATCTGCTCGCCGTCGCCGCCTGGCTCGGCGGGCTGGCGGCCCTGGTCGTGTCCCTGTACTGGGGCCCGGCCGTCGAGCGGTCCGCGGTACGCCGCTTCTCGCGGATCGCGTTCGGCTCCGTGCTGGTCCTGGTGGCCACCGGGATCTACCAGTCCTGGCGGCAGGTCGGCACCTGGCGGGCACTGACCGACACCTCGTACGGGCGGCTGCTGCTGCTCAAGGCGGGCCTGGTGGTGGTGCTCGTCGGGATCGCATGGGTGTCGCGGCGGTGGACGGCGCGGCTGGGGGACGCCGTCGCACCCGAGGCCCGGTCTGAACCCGTAACCGGCCCCGACGCCGACCCTGACACCGACCCGGACTCCGCCCCTGACACCGACCCGGACGCCATCCCCGACGCCGAGCCCGACCCCGCCCGCGCCGCCCAGCTGGCCCGCCAGCAGGTGGCGTTGCGCACCGCCCGCACCAAGCGCATCCGGGACGCCGACCCGGAGCGGCTCGGGCTGCGGCGTTCCGTGCTGGCCGAGGTGTCGGTGGCCGTCGTCCTGCTCGCGGTGACCACCGTGCTGACCGCCACCGAACCGGCCCGCACGGCCGAGGCGGTCAAGGCCGTCGCCGGACAGTCCGCCGCGGCCAACCGGCCGCAGGTGCTGACCATCCCCTTCGACACCGGTGGCCCGCACGGCAAGGGCACCGCCCGTCTGGACCTCGACCCGGGGCGCAGCGGCAGCGGCAATACACTGCGGCTGCGCATCTCGGACCCGTCGGGCAAAACCCGGGACGTCCCCGAGGTGAAGGTGTCCTTCACCCTGAAGGCCAAGAAGCTGGGGCCGCTGGCGGTCGTCCCCCGGCACGTCGACCGGGGCCACTGGAGCGCGAACGGCGTCCAGCTGCCGGTCCCCGGACGGTGGCAGCTCTCGCTGCTCGTACGGACCTCCGACATCGACCAGGTGACCGAGATCAGGAACGTGAAGATCGGCTGATGAGCAAGCAGACCTCGGGCAAGCAGGCCCCCAAGGGCGCCAGGATCCCCAAGGCGGCCGCGGCCCCGGAGGCCACCAGGACGGCCCCCGCCGCCCCCGCCCCGGAGGCCGACGGCTCCCCCACCGTCGAGCTTTCCCGGCGCCGCCTCCTCGGCACCGTCGGGGCGGCGGGCGCGGCCGGGCTCGTCGTCGGCGGGGCGGGCGGCGCGCTCGCGGCCTCCGCCGCCCAGGGCGATGCCCCGGCCGCGCTCACCACCCTCGGCTCGACCGCGGTCGCCTTCCGCCCGGCGCGGGCCAAGCACCAGGCGGGGATCACCACCCCGCTGCAGGCCAACGGGCATCTCGTCGCCTTCGACCTGGCCCCCGGCCACGGCCGCAAGGAAGCCGCGGCTCTGCTGCGCCGCTGGTCACGGACGGCCGAGGAGCTGATGGCCGGGCGGACGCCGGACTCCGACACCGGGGTGGCGCTGGATGCCGGCCCCTCCTCGCTGACCGTGACCTTCGGCTTCGGCCACAGCTTCTTCGGCCGTACCGGGCTGGCGAAGCGGCGCCCCGCGCAGCTCGACCCGCTGCCCGACTTCTCCGCCGACGCCCTGGACCCCGGGCGCAGCAATGGCGATCTGTGGATCCAGATCGGCTCCGACGACGCGCTGGTCGCCTTCCATGCGCTGCGGACGCTGCAGAAGGAGGCCGGCGGCACCGCCCGGCTGCGCTGGCAGATGAACGGCTTCAACCGCACCCCGGGCGCCACCGCGCACCCGATGACCACCCGCAACCTCATGGGACAGGTCGACGGCACCAACAACCCGAAACCCTCCGACGAGAACTTCGACGAGCGGATCTTCGTGGGGCGGGACGCCGACCAGGAGTGGATGCGCGGCGGGTCCTACGCCGTCGTCCGGCGGATCCGGATGCTGCTGGACGAGTGGGAGAAGCGTTCACTGGGCGAACAGGAAAAGGTCATAGGGCGGCGGAAGTCCAACGGGGCACCGCTGACCGGCGGTTCCGAGACGACGCCGATGCGGCTGGACGCGAACGGCGCCGACGGGCTGCCGGTGATCCCCGCCAACGCGCATGCCCGGGTCGCGGCGCCGGAGTCCAACCAGGGCGCGGCGATGCTGCGCCGCCCGTTCTCCTTCCACGACGGGTTCCGCGACGACGGGGCGCCGGACGCGGGCCTGCTCTTCATCTGCTGGCAGGCCGATCCGCTGCGCGCCTTCACCCAGATCCAGCGCAAGCTGGACCGCGGGGACGCGCTCTCGGCATTCCTGCGGCACGAGGCGAGCGGGCTGTACGCGGTGCCGCCGGCGGCGGAGGCCGGGGACTACGTGGGCCGGCCGCTGCTGGAGGGCTGAGCCCGCGCCCTGCGGGCGGTCCGGGGAAAGCGTCCACCGGGCCCCGGGCGGGCTCGGTATCGTTGCAGCACAGGGAGAGATCGGCGGGGCGCCCCCGCACCTTCGCGAGGAGTCCTTTGCATGTCGGCCAGCCGCTATACGTACCTCGGACCCGCGGGCACGTTCACCGAGGCCGCCCTGCGCACTCTCCCGGAGGCGGCGACCCGCGAGCTGGTGCCGATGGTGTCGGTGCCGGCCGCCCTGGACGCGGTGCGCGGCGGTGAGGCGGCCGCCGCGCTGGTGCCGATCGAGAACTCCGTCGAGGGCGGGGTGACCACCACCCTCGACGAGCTGGCCGCCGGCGAACCCCTGATGATCTACCGCGAGGTGCTGCTGCCGATCGCCTTCGCGCTGCTGGTGCGTCCGGGCACGACGCTGGACGAGGTGAAGACGGTCACCGGGCACCCGGTGGCGCAGCCGCAGGTGCGCAAGTGGCTCGCGTCCCAACTCCCCGAATCCGTATGGGAGTCGGCGGCCTCCAACGCCGATGGCGCACGGCTGGTGCAGGAGGGACGCTACGACGGCGCCTTCGCGGGTGAGTTCGCGGCGGCGACGTACGGCCTGGAGCCGCTGGTCACCGACATCCACGACGCACAGAACGCCGCCACCCGCTTCGTACTGGTCGGCCGCCCGGCCCGGCCGGCCGCGCCCACCGGCGCGGACAAGACCTCGGTGGTGCTGTGGCTGGCCGAGGACCACCCCGGTGCGCTGCTGGAGCTGCTCCAGGAGTACGCGGTCCGCGGCGTGAACATGATGCGGATCGAGTCCCGGCCGACCGGCGAGGGCATCGGCCGCTACTGCTTCTCGGTCGACTGCGAGGGGCACGTCACCGACCGCCGCGTCAGCGAGGTCCTGATGGGCCTCAAGCGGGTCTGCCGCGATGTGCGGTTCCTCGGCTCGTATCCGCGGGCGGACGAGGTGACGGCGACCGTACGGCCGACGATGACGGACTCGGCGTTCACCGAGGCATCGGACTGGCTGACACGCTGCCTCGACGGGCGCAGCTGACCCCATTTTCCGGGGGCTTCGCGGCCACTCCACCGGCCTTCTCCACTGTCCACAGAGTTATCCACAGGCCCGGTTCTCGACCTGTGGGTAAGTCGACAAGAAGCGTCTGACGATTCGGGCAGAGTCGACAAATACCTCTACCGATCTCACGTCGTTCCACAGCGGTTCACATCGCTTCACGGCACCCCAACTCCGGCCGCGTCAGCACAATTCGCGCGATCAATCCTTTAGAGCGAGGCAATCCCACACGAAAGAGCGCGAGAAGGGGGTTTGGACGAAGAATCCATAGCCGAACATTCCGGGAGCGGAATGATCACCTCCGACTTCCACAGATCTCGCACACAGCCTGTGGATAAAGGCCATCCGGTGCCCCATGCCTGTGGACAAACGCAATGGGAAAGAATTGCGGGACGCCCGGAGGCCGGCATTCCCGTCATGGAATAAACAACCCCAAACCGGACAATTCGCAACGCGGAGCAATATCACGTCGAAGGGCCGGGCACGGCCCCGGTAGCCTGGTGGGGTGATTGACCTTCGCCTGCTCCGTGAGGACCCCGACCGTGTGCGCGCGTCCCAGCGCGCCCGTGGAGAGGACGTCGCACTCGTCGACGCGCTTCTCTCCGCCGACGAGCGGCGCAGGTCGTCCGGCGTCCGCTTCGACGAGCTGCGCGCCGAACAGAAGGCGCTCGGCAAGCTCATCCCCAAGGCCTCCGGCGACGAGAAGGCCGTACTGCTGAAGAAGGCCGGCGAGCTGGCCGCCGCCGTCAAGGCCGCCGACGCCGCGCAGGACGAGGCCAAGGAAGAGACCCAGCAGCTCCTGCTGAAGCTCGGCAACCTCGTCCACCCCGACGTACCGGTCGGCGGCGAGGAGGACTTCACGGTCCTGGAGACGCACGGCACCATCCGCGACTTCGCCGCCGAGGGCTTCGAGCCCAAGGACCACCTGGAGATCGGCGAGCTGCTCGGCGCGATCGACGTCGAGCGCGGCGCCAAGGTGTCCGGCTCGCGCTTCTACTACCTGACGGGCGTCGGCGCGCTGCTGGAGCTCGCCCTCGTCAACGCCGCCATCGCCCAGGCCACCGCGGCCGGCTTCACGCCGATGCTGACCCCCGCCCTGGTCCGTCCGCGCGCCATGGAGGGCACGGGCTTCCTCGGCCAGGCCGCCGAGAACGTCTACCACCTGGAGAAGGACGACTACTACCTGGTCGGCACCTCCGAGGTCCCGCTCGCCGCGTACCACATGGACGAGATCCTGGACGCGGCCAAGCTGCCGCTGCGCTACGCCGGTTTCTCGCCGTGCTTCCGACGCGAGGCCGGCACGTACGGCAAGGACACCCGCGGCATCTTCCGGGTCCACCAGTTCGACAAGGTGGAGATGTTCTCCTACGTCGCCCCGGAGGACGCGCAGGCCGAGCACCAGCGCCTGCTGGACTGGGAGAAGCAGTGGCTGAACGCCCTTGAGCTGCCCTTCCAGGTGATCGACGTCGCCACGGGTGACCTCGGCGCCTCCGCCTCCCGCAAGTTCGACTGCGAGGCCTGGATCCCGACCCAGGGCAAGTACCGCGAGCTGACCTCCGCCTCCAACTGCGACGAGTTCCAGGCCCGGCGGCTGTCGGTCCGGATGCGCGACACCGCCGAGGGCAAGCCGAAGGTCCAGCCGCTGGCGACGCTGAACGGCACGCTGTGCGCCGTCCCGCGCACCATCGTGGCGATCTTCGAGAACCACCAGCAGCCGGACGGTTCGGTGCGCGTCCCCGAGGTGCTCCGTCCCTACCTGGGCGGCCGCGAGTTCCTCGAGCCCGTCGAACGGTGAGCGCCCCCGCCCTGCCCTACAAGCTCATCGCGACGGACCTCGACGGGACGCTGCTGCGCCACGACGAGTCCGTCTCCGAGCGCACCCGTGCGGCGCTCACCGCGGCCACCGCGGCGGGCGCGGCGCACATCGTCGTCACCGGCCGATCGGTGCCCTGGACCCGGCACATCCTCGACGCCCTGGACTACCGGGGCCTGGCGGTGTGCGGGCAGGGCGCGCAGCTCTACCACGCCGGCGAGCACCGGCTGCTGACGTCCGTCACGCTCGACCGCCAGCTGGCCGGCCTGGCCCTGTCCAAGATCGAGGCGGAGACCGGCCCGCTGTATCTGGCGGCGAGCCGGGACGGCCTCGAAGGCGAGGTGCTGGTCGGACCCGGCTACCGCGTCCAGGAAGGCCCGCTGCAGAGCGTCATGATCGACGAGCCGGCCGAGCTGTGGACCGCCCCGCTCAACAAGGTCTACATACAGCACCCGACCCTCGACGACGACTCCCTGGCCCGGATCTCCCGCGAGGTCGCCGGTGACCTGGTGGGCGTCATGGTCGCCGGCCACGGCATCGTCGAGCTGCTGCCGCTGGGCCTGACGAAGGCCACCGGCCTGTCGCTGGCCGCCCGCCGTCTGGGCGTCAAGGCCGCCGACACCGTCGCCTTCGGCGATATGCCCAATGACATCGCCATGTTCGCCTGGGCCGCGCGCGGCGTGGCGATGGGCAACGCCCACGACGAGCTGAAGGCCGTCGCGGACGAGATCACCGCCTCCAACGAAGAGGACGGCATCGCGGTCGTGCTGGAGCGGCTCTACCTTTCCTGACCCCTTCCTGACCTTTCTGAGGCGTTACCGGTCCGGGGGGCGTTACCGGTCCTGAGGATCGCTACCCCTCCTGAGGGCCGTTCCGGGAATCGCTCGTGCCGGGGGGCCGGGCCTCGTCCGCGGGCCGCGCCCGGTCTCCCTCCGCCTCCCCACCCGACTCCTCGGGCTCGTACGGCGGCTCCCTCCCCGCCGGTGTCAGCGGCCAGGCCACCAGCCCCAGGACGAGGGAGATGGCATGCCCGAAGTCGGTGAAGGTCGCCCCGGTCAGCAGCGGGACGCCGAAGAACAGCAGCACGCCGATGAGCCATCCGTAGCACCAGGGCGGCCGCAGACGGTACGTCAGCACACCGGCGGCGGCCGCCAGTCCGTAGGACACCCCGATGTCCACGACATGGGTCATCGAACGCGGCAGCCGATGGCCCTCAATGGCCAGCAGCACGAGCTCCTGGCTGGCGAGCGTGGCGGCACAGTGCGCCGCGCCGACGATCAGCAGCCAGCGCCAGGTGCCCAGCCAGCGCTCGACATTGGCGTGCAGCAGCTCGAACATCACCACGTACAGCAGGAACGACTCCGGACGCTCGATCCAGAAGCCGCTCATCAGGAGTGAGGGGAGGGGATGCTCGTTCAGCTCGTGGATGTTGCTGCTGGTGCGGTGGAGAAGGAACTGCCCCAGGCCCTCGGAGGCGGAGGCGACGACGAGGCTGGTGATGCCGATGATCAGCAGCCAGATGTGCGTGCCGGGGGCGCTGCGCACCCAGGCCCGTGCCCAGGCCACCGACCGGCGCAGCGCATGGGCGGGCCGGCGCAGCCGGCGTCCGGGGAGGACCGGTTTCATCGGCGTCGCCCCATCGCTGCCCGCCCGGTGGCCATGACCGGTCCGGCGCCCTTGACGTGCCGGATCCGCGGCGCGCTCTCCATCGTCCGTATGCCGGGCAGCGCCGCGACCCGCGTCGTCAGATACGTGTAGAGCGCGCCGACGTCCGCGCACAGCACGGACGCGAAGAGATTGTTCGGCCCGGTGGTGGCGCAGGCGAAGGCGACCTCCGGGTGGGCGGCCAACGCCTCGCCGGTGGCAGCCAGTTCGGCGGGGGTGACGGACAGCCACAGGGCGACTATCACGCCGTACCCGAAGAGCCGCAGGTCGTAGTCGACGTCGTAGTACAGGACACCGTCGGCACGCAGTTCGGCGAGGCGGCGGCGGACGGTGGTGGGCGACCAGCCGGTGGTGGCGGCCAGTTCGGCCGGCGGGGTGCGGCCGTCGTGGCCCAGGGCGTCGAAGAGGCGGCGGTCGGCGGCGGTGAGCGCGAGCGGGGCGGCGGCCGGGTCCGGTGGCGGCGGGCTCAGCCGGGCGATCTGCTCGTCGCTCAGCGCGCCCGACTTGCTGACCATGCCCCGCGGGCCACCGAAGAACTCGTGCAGCATGCAGTGCGCGGTGACGCCGACGACGCCGGGCGTACGGGGCAGCTGCCGGAGCAGCGCGGGCCCGTTGGCCGGGGGAGCGTCGCCGGCCTCGCCGCTCGCCGCGCGGCACACCGCGCCGATCTCCGTCCCGCCGGACATCAGGCCCACCCAGGCGGTGTCCGTCCGGCGGGCCATCGCCTCGGCCAGCGGCAGCGCGGAATCCGGGGCGCACACCACCCGCACCAGCCATTCGGTCTCGCCCAGCGGCCGCGCATCGGCCAGCCCCAGCACGCGCAGCGCCCCGCTGCCGCGGTGCCGGGTGTAGCGGCGGGCGACGGTCTGGTCGGAGACGCCGAGCACGGCGGCGATACGGCTGAAGGGCGCCCGGCCGTCGAGCTGGAGGGCGTGGATGAGCTGCCGGTCGAGGACGTCGAACCCGTTGGCGGGACCGGCGGCCTTCGCGTCGGTTTTCACCGTTCGAGGCTAACGCGAGTCGGATTGCGCCGCGGGGAGCCCGGCGGCTGGGACATCGGGCGGCGGACACCGGACCGTGGGCCGATCCCCTTGCCGGAACCGACGGAGGAATGGTCATGGGCGCGAGCGCGTCGCACGGGAAGCATGAGGCGGACGAGAAGTACGGGAAGTATGAGGCGGGCGAGAAGCACAGGACGTATGAGAGCGACGAGAAGCACGGGAAGTATGAGAGGAACGGGAAGCGCGGGAAGTGGTGGCCGCTGGTCGCCATCGCCCTGGGCAATTTCCTGCTGCTGATCGACGTGACCATCGTGAACACCGCGCTGCCGCGGATATCCGCCGGCCTGGGCGCCTCCTTCACCTCGCTGCAGTGGGTGATGGACAGCTATGCGCTGGCCCTGGCCGCGCTGCTGATGCTGGCGGGCTCGGCCGCCGACCTCTTCGGACGGCGCCGGCTGTACGTGGCCGGGCTGGCCCTCTTCGCGCTCGCCTCGCTCGCCTGCGGGCTGGCCCCCGGCGCGGGCGTCCTGATCGCGGCCCGCGCCGTCCAGGGCATCGGCGCGGCGGCGATGTTCGCGGCCAACACCCCGCTGCTGATGGCCGCCTACCAGGGCCGCGACCGCGGCGTGGCGTTCGGCATCTGGGGCGGTACGAGCGGCGCCGCGGCCGCGGTGGGCCCCGTACTCGGCGGACTGCTCACCGAGTACCTGAACTGGCGGGCGATCTTCCTCGTCAATCTGCCGCTGACCGCTCTCGCCGGGTATCTGACGGTGCGCCACCTCCGCGAGTCGCACGGCGACCTCCACCGGCCTCGAACGAACTCGGCCGGGAGCCCCATGGCGCGCATCGACTGGCCGGGCGCGGCGTCCTTCACGGTGTCGGCGGGCGCCCTGACGTACGGGCTGATGCGCGGCGGCGAGCGCGGCTGGACGGAAGGCGGGACGCTCGCCTCGCTCGCGGGCGCGGCGGTGGCACTGCTCGCGTTCGCCATCGTGGAGCGGCGGGTACCGCGGCCCCTGCTGGACCTGCGGCTGCTGCGCCGCCCCTCGTTCGCCGCGCTGATGGCGGCGGCCCTGCTGATGCAGGCGGCGGCGTTCCCGTATCTGACGTTCGTGGGGCTGTGGGCGCAGGACGTCCTCGGGCTGAGCCCGGTACAGGCGGGGCTGGCGGGGCTGCCGCTGGCGCTGATGTCCCTGCTGGTCGGCGCGCTCGGCGGCCGGTGGCTTCAGCGGTTGGCGCCGCAACTCCCGGTCGGTATCGGCCTGTTGCTGGTCGGCGCGGGCGCGCTGCTGCATGCCGGGCTGCTCGGTGACGGCGCGGGCTGGGCCACGCTGATCCCCGGGCTCGCGGTGAGCGGGCTGGGCGTCGGCGCGGCCATGCCGGTGCTGGTCTCGGCGGCGCTCGGCGCGACGCCGCCGCAGCGGGCCGGCATGGCGAGCGGCGCGGTGAACACCTTCCGGCAGCTGGGGTTCGTCTTCGGGATCGCGGCCCTCGGCACGGTCTTCGCCGATGCCCTGCACGACCTCACGCCCGGCACCCCGCCGGCCGCGGTCCGGGCCGCGTACGTGTCGGGGCTGACGCACATCACGGCGGTCTCCGGGGTGGCGGCGGTGGCGGCCGGGGCGCTGGTGCTGGGGGTCGTGCGGAGGCCGGGGCGGGTGGCGGCGGTGGGGGGCGCGGCGGACACGGGGGATGCGGGGGACGTGGGGGACTCAGGGGACGCGGGGGATGCGGGGGCGGCTTCTGTGGGGGTGGGGGTGTAGGCGGGGTGGCGGCGGGACGGCGGGGGCTGGGGCCGGATGGCGGGGTCGCGTGGCGGGTCGTATGGCGGGCGCGTGGCGGGGTCGTACGGCCCCGAACGACTGGGCGCCAGGGGTGCTGGCGGTATCAGGGGGGCGGGCACCGTCTGCGCTGCGCCTGCCGCCTTTCTCCCCGCTCCGGCCCTGGCCGCCCTTCCTTCCTTCCTTCCTTCCCTACCTCCCCCCTCCCTCCCTTCCCCTTTCCGCCCGTCAAGGTCAGGAACGGGGACACCCGGACGGGCGGTCACCGACGCAAACCGCCCCCGACCGGCCACCCGACGGCAGCATCGCGTCAAGTCCCGTCCACAAACCGTCAATGATGCGTCAGCGGCCGGAGAAGTGCCCCGGTCAGCGGGCATAGCGTCGTCAGAGCCGAGCCCCGGCGTCAGCGTTTCCTACCGGTCCGGGGCCGCCGATGCGCAGTCCGAGGAGCAACGCCGTGTCCCATCACCTTTACGCGGAAGATCCCGAGCCCTCCGATCGGGTCCCGGCCGGGCCTTTGTTCGTTCCCGTCCGGTCGGGCCCCGCGGGCTGCACGGCCCGCCTGTTCCGCACCCCGCTCGGTGGCCGCATCGCGGTCGCCTTCACCTCGCCCCAGCGGCTCGCCGCGGCCCTCGGCAGCGGCCAGCCCTGGGTACGGCTCGCCGAACCCGCGCTGCGCGCGCTGGCCGAACCCGTGGGAGCGACCGGCCTGGCCGTCGATCCCCGGTTCGCCCCGGACATGCCCCACGCACCGGCCCTCACCCCGCCGCTGACACCACCCCGGACACCACCGCGGGCACAAGGCCGCACACAGCCCCTGACCCAGCCCCGTACGCAGTCGCTGCGGACCGTCTGAGGGAGGGCGAGCGATCATGAGCCACACCGTGAACCACACCGCGAACCACACCGCGAGCAGCACCATGAGCGGCACCACGCTCCCGCTGACCGCCGTACCGGAGCCCGGCCGGGTATCCGCCCGGGAATCCGCTCAGCAGCCCTCCTCACTGGCCATATGGCCCGGGTCCACCACCCCGCTGATGGATGACGATCTCGCCGTCGGCGGCGTCCCGCTCACCGAGCTCGCCGAGCGCTTCGGGACGCCCACGTACGTCCTCGACGAGGGCGAGGTACGCCGCCGCTGCCGCTCCTACCTGCGGGCCTTCCCCGACACCGATGTCTTCTACGCCGCCAAGGCGTTCCTGTGCCGCGCCATGGTGCACTGGGTGCAGGAAGAGGGCCTGGGCCTGGACGTCTGCTCGGCGGGCGAGCTGGAGCTGGCCGTCACCACGGGCTTCCCGCCCGAGCGGATCCTGCTGCACGGCAACGCCAAGAGCCCGGACGACCTGCGGACCGCGCTGCGGCTGGGCGTCGGGCGGATCGTCATCGACAGCACTTCGGAGATCGCCCGGCTGGCCGCCGCGGTCCCGGCGGGCAGCCGGCAGAAGGTGCTGATCCGGGTCGTGCCGGGGATCGCCGCGGGCGGCCACGCCAAGATCCAGACCGGGACCGACGGACAGAAGTTCGGGCTGTCGCTGGCGGACGGTTCCGCGCAGCACGCCGTCACCCGGGTGCTGGGCCAGCAGCGCCTCCAGCTGGTGGGCCTGCACTGCCACTTGGGGTCGCAGATCACCACCATCAAGCCGTATCTGTCGGCCGTACGGCGACTGGTCGGGCTGCTGGCCCGGATCCATGAGCAGCACGGCATCACGCTGCCCGAGCTGGACCTCGGCGGCGGCCACGGCGTCTCCTACCGGCCCGGCGAACCCGCGCTCGACATCGTCGGCCTCGGCGCCAGGATCCGCGCCGAACTGGCCGGCAGCTGCGCGGCGGCCGGTCTGCCGGTGCCGCGGCTCGCCATCGAACCGGGCCGCGCCATCGCGGGCCCGGCCGGCGTCGCCCTCTACCGGGTGCTGGCCGTCAAACAGACCGGCGGGCACACCTTCGTCGCGGTGGACGGCGGCATGAGCGACAACCCGCGGCCCGCGCTGTACGGGGTGCGCTATGCGCCCCGGCTGGTCGGCCGCCGCTCGGCCGCCGCGCCGGAGGCGGTCACGGTCGTCGGCCGCCACTGCGAGGCCGGTGACGTGCTCGCCTCGGACGTCCGCCTGCCGGGGGACATCCGCCCCGGCGACCTCCTGGCCGTCCCTGTGGCGGGCGCCTACCACCTCTCGATGGCCTCCGGCTACAACCTGGTCGGACGGCCACCCGTGGTCGCGGTCACCGGGGGCCATGCCCGGCTCCTGGTGCGGCGGGAGCTGCTGGCGGACATCCAGGGGCGGGATGTGGGGTTGTGAGGGTGTCAGGGGCTGAGGGGCTGAGGGTGTGAGGGCGTAGAGGTGTGACGGGGGTGGGGTTCAGGCGGCTGGCAGGTCGGCTTTCCGGCAGGCTGGTCTGCCGGCCGGCGGATCGGCGGGCGGCGGACGGCGGGCGGCGGATCGGCGGCCGGCGGATCGGCGGATCGGCGGATCAGCGGATCGGCGGCCGGCGGATCGGCGGATCGGCGGGCCGGTTATCCCGCCCCCTCCACCGGCGGCATGGGCGCCCCGCCCGGATCCCAGGCCTCCAGGAAGGCGGGCTGCCGGGCCAGATCCACCAGCTCGACCCGGGCACCGATGCTGTCCATCCGGTGATAGGCGAAGGGACGCCCATACGGGCAGCCGGAGAAGTCGGCGGGAAAGCCCTGGTCCTCCAGGTGCCGGGAGCCTTCCTCTATGGAGCGCGTCCAGAAGCCGAGATGGTCGAAGCGCGCACCCTTCGATGCGTCCCAGGGACTGCCGGGCGGCCCTTCGATGAGTTCGATGTAAGGCGGGCCGCTCCGTGTGAAGGTGATCCGGTAGTCCCAGTCGCCCAGCCGGTCCGCCTTGGGCTCCCTGAACTCGACCCCGGCAGCCGTCCCAAGGTCCCGTATCGCCGCCTCGATCTCCGGGACGACGAAACACACGTGGTAGAAGCCCGTCACACCGGCCACCTCCTCTTCCGCCTCTTCTGCCCGCTCTTCTGCCCGCGCTCCGGCCGGGGGTCTGCCTTCATCCGGGGGCCTGCCTTCATCCCGGGCCTGCCTTCATGACGGAACGGTCGCCGGGCGACGGGCGTTCCCGGGCCGTCGCCCCAACCGTGTACATGTACAGTGAATCCATCAGTTGTAGGATGACTGGGCAACTGAGGGATGACAGGGCGAATGACGCTGCCCCGCAAACCGGCGGACGGGCCGCAGGACGGACCGGCGGACGGACCGGTAGACGAGCCGGTGGGCGGACGGACCGGCTGGTGAAGCGGCTCGTGAACCGACTGGTGAACCGGCGGGCGGATGGACTGACGAAGGGCGACCGGACGGACATGGCACTACAGGCGGCGGGACGACAGTCCCTGGTGGACACCGTCGTCGAGACCCTGCGGTCCCAGCTGACCTCCGGGGAGTGGAAGGTCGGGGCCCGCATCCCTACGGAACACGCCCTGGCCGAACAGCTCCAGGTCGGCCGTAACACCGTCCGCGAGGCGGTCCGCGTACTCGTACACGCCGGAATGCTGCGTTCACGCCAGGGCGAGGGCACCTTCGTCGTCTCCACGGCGGACCCCGGCGAGATCATGCGCGGCGTCCAGCGGGCCGGTATCCGCGACGTGCTGGAACTGCGGATCGCGCTGGAGGCCGAGGCCGCCCGGCTGGCCGCGCTCCGGCATGAACCCGCCGACCTGGAGCGGATGCGCGCGGCCCTGGACGCCCAGGCCGAGCTGGCGGACGCCGAGGGGCAGCCCGACGCCAGCAACCTCGAGCTGTACGCCGACCACGACATCGCCTTCCACAAGGCCGTCGTCGAGGCCGCGCACAACGCCGCGCTGACCGCGACCTATGGGTGGTTCAGCAGTTCGGTGCGGGAGGCACTGGTCAGCGCGCTCGGCGACAACGAGATGCCGAAAATCGTGCACGGCGATCACCGCGCCGTGCTGGACGCCATCGCCACGGGCGATCCGGAGGGCGCGGAGCGCGCCACCCGCGCATTGCTGGAGAAGCCGAAACGCGCCGTGGAGGCGCTGCTCGCCACCCGCTGAGGGCCCCATCCCCGCCCCCATCCCCTCCCCCCACATCTCTCCCAACTCCCTCAGACCCCTCAACTCCCTTGTAATACAACGACCTTGGCGAGGTACACGCGCATGTCCGGGCCCCTGTCCGAAGCACCCTTGATCGACGCAGAGGAGGACTCGATAGCGGCACCGCCGGTCACCGCGGCCCGCCGTCGCCTCCGGACTCACCCGGCACTCCTCCTGGCCGGGATCGTGCTTGCGGCGCTCAACATGCGCGCGGCGCTCGCCGGGGTCTCGCCACTGCTCAGCGAGATCGGCGAGCACTTTCACCTCGCCGCGACCGCCAGCAGCCTGGTGACGACCATTCCGCTGATCTTCATGGGCCTCGGCTCCATCGCCGCCCCCAAGCTGGCCCGCCGCTGGGGAACCGAGGCGGCGCTGTGCGCTGCGCTGGTGCTGCTCTGCGGCGGCATCGTGCTCCGGATCGCCCCGCCCGTCATCGCGCTGTTCGTCGGCTGCGCGGTGGTCGGCACGTCCATAGCCCTGCTGAACGTCCTGATGCCGGGCCTGATCAAGCGGGATTTCCCCGAGCGGGCCGCGGGCATGACGGCGCTGTACTCGACCGCGATGATCCTTGGCGCCACGGTCTCGGCGGCCTCCGCCGTCCCCCTGGAGAACGCGCTCGGCGGCTGGCAGGGCTCCCTGGTCTCCTGGTCGCTGCTGGCCGCCGTCGCCGCGGTCGCCTGGATCCCACAGGCGGTCATCGCCCGACGAGGCACCGGGACGGGCGCGGCCGCGGCGACGCCCCTCCACGCCGCCGGAGACGGGCCGAAGCTCAGCCGCTCCCCGCTGGCCTGGCAGGTCACGCTCTTCATGGGATCGCAGTCGCTGATCGCCTACGTGGTCATCGCCTGGATGCCGACGATCTTCACCGATCACGGCATGGGCAAGGGCGCGGCGGGGCTGGTCTTCGCCTTCAGCACGCTGGTGCAGATGGTGGGGTCGTTCGTGGTGCCGATGCTCGCGGGACGGATGCGTCGCCAGCGGCTGCTGGGCGTCGCGGTCTCCGCGCTGATGGCCTGCGGCGTCGTCGGACTGCTGGTGGCCCCGGTGGCCGGTGCCTGGCTGTGGGCGGCGCTGCTCGGCGTCGGCCAGGGCGGCGCCCTGGGCCTGGCCCTGACCATGATGGTCCTCCGCTCCGGCGACGCCCACACCGCCGCCCGCCTCTCCGGCATGGCCCAGACCGGCGGCTACCTCCTCGCCGCGGTCGGCCCCCTGGCGCTCGGCGCCGTCCACCAGACCACCGGCGGCTGGACCGTCCCGATCCTGCTGCTCCTGGCCGTGTGCGCGGGGCTCGCCCTGCTGGGCCTGGGCGCGGGCCGCGATCGACGCATCGGGGACGGGGCGTAGGGGCGGCGGGGCATAGGGACGACGGGACGTAGAGGAGACGGGGCGTAGGCGCGGGGCGTAGGCGCGGGACGTAGGGCGGCGGGGCGGCGATACGGCCGCGGGTCGCCCTGCCGCCGATGAGCCCGGGGCCGACGTGGCCGATGTCTCACCGGCCCCGCCGCCACGCCCCGCCCGCCCCGCCCGCTCCGCCGCTACGCCGCCACGCCGCGCCCGCTACCCGCCCGACGCGCCCGGCGCGGCACAGCCCCTCTCGCCGCACACGCCCCAAAAGCCGCACCCCCGCCGACTCGGTGAACACCGGGCATCCCACCCGCGTCCGGAATCCGTCATCGGTAGCGATCCGGGGGAGGCCTTCCCCATAGTGCCGCCGACTGGCTTACGGTGCCCCCATGAGCGATGTTCAGCGCACCGTTCGCCGGTCCGGACCGCGGCTTTCCCGCACCGGCCGGCTTGTTCTCGTTTCCCTTTTGTGCGTTCTTGTCCTTCTCGCCGCACTGGTCCTGCTGTGGCTGCTGCGCGGGCCCCGGCCCGAGGCGAAGCTGACCGTCCCGGAAGGGCAGCGGGCGACGCAGGTCTATGCCGCCGCCGACAAGGCCCTGCACCTGGCCAAGGGCAGTACCGCCAAGGCCGCCAAGGCCGCGCACCTCAAGCTGCCGGGCGCGGCAAAGGGCAACCCGGAGGGCTATCTCTTCCCGGCCACGTATCCGATCGGCAAGGACACCACTCCGGCGTCCCTGCTCGCGTACATGGTCGACACGGCCAACCAGCGGCTCGCCGACGACCGCATCACCTCCTACCGGACGGTGGTGATCGCCAGCATCGTGCAGGCCGAGGCGGACCGGCCGGCCGATATGGGCAAGGTCGCCCGGGTCATCAGCAACCGGCTCGCCAAGAACATGCCGCTGCAGATGGATTCGACGATCAACTACGCGCTGGGCCGCAGCACCCTCAACACCAGCCACTCGGACACCAGGACCGACAGCCCCTACAACACCTACAAGCACCAGGGCCTGCCCCCCACCCCGATCGACAACCCCGGGGCGGACGCGCTCAAGGCGGCCGGCGCACCGCCCAAGGGCGACTGGCTGTACTTCGTCACCGTCAAACCGGGCGACACCCGCTTCACCGCCGACTTCCAGGAGCATCAGCGCAACGTCCGGGAGTTCAACCAGAACCAGCAGGCCGGCAGCGGTAACGGTCAGGCGCAGGGCGGCTGACCCCGGGGCCTCCGGGCCTGCACCCGGCCGCCGCGCCCCGGGCCGCCCCCCTTCTCGGCCCCCCGGCCCGCCGCGCCCCGCTCCCTCTTACTCCTCTCCGGCCAGGGTCAGCGCCTTCAGGCGACGTCCGGCGTACCAGGTGGCGCCGACCGTGACCAGCGCCAACAGGCATACGGCAAGCGGCAGTTGAACGTCCGAGACGAGCGCGCCCTCCGCGCCGACCTTCTGGCCGACGGCCAGCGCCCACTGCTGGACGCTGAGGGTCCGGGCCCCGGGGACGAGCGTCCCGAAGAGCGACTCCCAGACCAGGGCGTAGACCAGGCCGAAGACGACGGCATGGCGGGTGATGGTGCCGAGGAGGAGGAAGAGCGCGCTGTAGGCGACCGAGGCGACGGCTGCCGCCAGGGCGTAGGCCACGGCTATCTGCTGGCTGTTGCCGTTGAGGACGAAGCCGGCGAGCAGGACGGGGACGGCGGAGAACGTCACCGTCACGCCCGTCGCGACCAGGAGTTTGGTGAAGATGATCGTCGGCCGCGGCACCGGCTTGGACAGGAGATAGACCATGGAGCCGTCGTCGATCTCGGGGCCGATCGCGCCCGTACCGGCGATCACACCGATCAGCGGGACCATCGTGCCCAGGGCGAAACCGCCCAGGATGCCGCTCGCCGTGGAGTCATCGGCGCCGGTCAGCACACGGACGGCGACGGCGATGACCACGAGCAGGGCGGGCAGCGCGAAGAGGATCAGCGCACGGCGCCGGCCGAGCAGGGCGCGGTAGGTGAGCCGGGCGACGGTGGGGTGGAACGGTGTGGCCCGGAGTGCGCCGCCGGGTGCGGGCGGGGCCGTCGGAGTGGTCGTGGACATGCGTCGGGCTCCTTTCCGGCCTCAGGCCGCTACGAGGTAGGAGAAGACGGATTCCAGCGACTCGTCGGAGGGCGAGACCGTCAGCAGGCGGATGCCGTGGTCACGGGCGACCCGCGGCAGGAGTTCGGTGAAGCGGCCGAAGTCGATGGCCTGGATGCGCAGCGCACCCTCGACGAGATCCACTTCGATGCCGGCCGTGGAGGGGTCGGCGATCAGCGCACCGGCCAGCGCACGGTCGTTGTCGGACCGGACGAGGTAGCGGTGCGGACGGTCGGTCATCAGGCGGCGGATCTTGCGGAAATCACCGGATGCGGCGTGCCGGCCGGCCACCACCACCTCGATGTGGGAGGCCAGCTGCTCGACCTCTTCGAGGATGTGCGAGGAGAACAGGACCGTACGCCCCTGGTCACCCATCCGCCGCAGCAATTCCATCAGCTGCATCCGCTGCCGCGGGTCCATGCCGTTGAACGGCTCGTCCAGCAGCAGCACGGACGGGTCGTGGACCAGCGCGGACGCCATTTTCACCCGCTGCCGCATCCCCTTGCTGTACGTCGAGATCTTGCGGTCCTGGGCGTACTCCATCTCCACCGTGGCCAGCGCCCTGGCCGCCTCGGCCCGGCCCAGGCCGTGCAACTCGGCGTTGGCGAGGACGAATTCCCGGCCGGTGAGGAAGTCGTACATCGCCTCGCGCTCGGGGACGATGCCGATGTGGCGGTAGATACCGGCGTTGCGCCAGATCGTGCTGCCGTCGAGGGTGACGGTGCCGTTCGAGGGGGCCAGGAAGCCGCCCATCATGTTGATGAGGGTGGACTTTCCGGCGCCGTTGGGGCCGAGCAGGCCGGTGACGCCGGGGGCGATGGTCATGGTGATGTCGTTGACGGCCACGACATTTCCGAACCAGCGGGAGACATGGTCGATATGGAGCGTTGTCACAGGCCGGCCTTCCGGTAGCGGCGCATCAGCAGGGCGTAGGAGCCGACGATGGCTATCAGCGTGACGAGGAGATAGACCGGCCCGGCGGCCGTCGACGGCGCCAGGTCGTTCGGGAAGGAGGTGGTTCCGCCGAGGAAGGAGGCCTGCACCCCGTCGATGAGCGTGATGGGGGAGAACAGCCCCAGCCAGCCGACGGCGGACTCGCTGCCCTGGACGAAGGCGATGCTCTGGACGGCACTCACGGCACCGTACGGAATGGTGAGGACGGCGATCACCGCGGCGACGCCGAAGCCGCGGCGCGGGGTCAGCGCCGAGACGACCAGGCCGATCCCCGCGAAGAGGAGGGAGAGCAGCGTGACGGAGACCAGTCCCTGCCCCAGCCCCTTTGTCTGGTCCAGGAAATCCAGCTTCGCCAGCAGCGCGCCGACGTAGAGGACCACAAGGGGGGCCGCGGTGAGGAGGAACAGGGCGCTCGCCATGGCCGCGAACTTCGCCGCCACATAGTCGGCGCGCTCTATCGGGCGGGAGAAATACAGCGGGACGGTCTTGAAGCGCAGATCGCGGGAGACGGACTGCGGGGCCTGCGCGGCGAGATAGAGGCCGATGACGGCCTGAAGGTAGATGGCGTACTGGGTGTAGCTGACCGTGAGGGCGGAGGCCTTGGTGACCACCGCGACCGCGACCATGATCGCGGCGGGCACGCACATCACCCCGAAGAGCAGCATCGGCAGGACCTTGGACTTGGCCGAGCGGCCGAGTCCGTAGGCACCGCGCAGGCTCTGCGAAAAGAGCGACCGGCGGGCGTAGGCGCGGCCCAGACGGGGGCCGTCGTAGTGGCGGTAGCCGATGTTGTGGATGGAGGCCCCACCAGGGGTGGCGGGGGGCGTGGCGTGGGCCGGCATCGGGGACTCAGTTGGCATCGGATGCGCCTCCGTCCTGAGTGGCGTGCGCGGCGCCCGGGGCGCCTGCGGTGACGGGGGTGGTCGGCGGCTCGGAGGCCGCGGCGGTGTCCGCCTCGTGGAAGACCTCCGCTATCTGGTGCCGACGCTGTTCCATCCGGATCAGGCCGAGCCCGAGGCCGGCGACGGTGTCCCGTACGAGGTCGTAGGTCTCCTCGCCGGTCGCCTCGATGTACAGCAGACGCCCCGAGGAGGCCAGGCCCTCGACGCGGTGCGCGTCGGTCACCACGGCCCCCGCGGCGATCAGTGCCGCGCGCAGCGCCGCGGTGCCGTCCGGGCAGCGGTCGGTGTCCGTCACCTCCACCGCCAGCGAGGCCGTGGCCTGCGTGAACTCGTCCGTCGAAGAGGAGCGCAGCAGCTTGCCGCCGTCGATGACGACGACATGGTCGCAGGTGCGCTCCAGCTCGCCCAGGAGGTGGGAGGTCACCAGGACGGAGATCCCGAAGTCGGTGTGGATGCGGCGGATCAGGCCGAGCATCTCGTCCCGGCCGACCGGGTCCAGGCCGTTGGTCGGTTCGTCGAGGAACACCAGCTGGGGGTCGTGGACCAGCGCCTGGGCCAGCTTCACGCGCTGCTTCATGCCCGTCGAATAGCCGCCGATGGGGCGGTAGCGCTCCTCGTAGAGCCCGACATGGCGCAGCGTGTCCGCGGTGCGCTCGCGCGCGGCGGTCGGTGGCAGGCCCGACATCCGGGCCATGTGCACCACCAACTCGGTGGCCGAGACGTCCGGCGGCAGGCAGTCGTGCTCGGGCATATAGCCGACCCGCTCACGGATGGTGGCGCCGTCCTTCGTCACGTCCAGGCCGAGGACATGGGCGGTCCCTTCGGTGGCCGGGGCCAGACCGAGAAGGATCTTGATCAGGGTGGACTTTCCGGCGCCGTTGGCACCCACCAGGCCGGTCACGCCGGGGGCGATGTCAACGGAGAGCCGGTCCAAAGCGGTCACCCGCGGGTACCGCTTGCTCAGGCTTTCGGTCGCGATCACAGTCACGTCTTCGACGGTAGGGGCGGCAGGGCCGCATGGCGTCAGCCCGTGCGATGGTCTCTGCCTACCTCTCGGGTATTACGAACCCGTAGGGGAAGTCATGCCTGGGGCGTCCCCGGCATCAGGGTCGGAGCGCGGTGCGGTGTGCCATGCCCTATGCACACCCTCTTGACGCAGCCGCCAGTCATTGTCACATTCATCAGTGTCAAGTTACGGGCGCGTACCGCGATGAACCGCTTACGGACGGACGGTTGGCGATGGCCTCAGTCACCTCAGCGACCTCAGCAGGAACTGCCGGACTCACCGCCGAACTACGCGGGTTCAGAGAGGTCCAGCGGCTCGCGTACGACTGCGCGGAGGCGGTTGCGGCCCAGCTCAAGCCCGGTGTCACCGAGCGCGCGGCGGCGCGGATGCAGCGCGAGTGGCTGCGCGAGCGCGGCGTACGGGACTGGTTCCATCTGCCGTTCGCGTGGTTCGGCGACCGCACGGCCTTCGTCAATTTCCGCATCCCGCTCCAGTTCTTCCCCACCCACCGCGAGCTGGAGCCGGGCATGGCCTTCATCCTCGACATGGCGCCGGTCCACAAAGGCTTCACCGCCGACATCGGCTACTCCGGCTGCCTCGGCCTCAACCCCGTACACGACCGGCTGCTCGCCGACCTCGAGGCACACCGCGAGCTGATCCTGCGCGAGGTGCGCGAGCGGCGCCCGCTGCGCGAGATCTACGAGGACGTGGAGCGGCTGATGGTGCGGCAGGGATACGCCAACCGCCATCGCGCCTATCCGTTCGGCGTCATCGCGCACAAGATAGACCGGGTCAAGGAGCGCCGCTGGTCGCCCACCCTCTTCGGGTTCGGCACCCAGTCCCTCAAGGGCCTCGCCTCCGATGCGCTGCACGGCCACCGGGACGGCTGGTCCCCCCTGTGGAGCCCGTACACCTTCTCCGACCACCCGCCGCAGCCCGGTCTGTGGGCGGTCGAACCCCACCTCGGCTTCCGGGGTACCGGCGCCAAATTCGAGGAGATCCTGGTCGTCACCGACTCCAAGGACCCACTGGAAAGCGCCTTTTGGCTGGACGACGATCTGCCGCATGTGCGGCGCTGGCAGGAGGAGAAGGCCGCATGAACAGGGAACAGGGCAAGGGCCAGGAGCCGGGACAGGGGCAGGACCAAGGGCTCCGGGCGGCACGGGAGCGCCGGGTGCGTACCGGCGGCGTCGAGCTGTGCGTCGCCGAGCTGGGCGACGCCGCGCGGCCCACGGTGATCCTCGTGCACGGCTATCCGGACAGCAAAGAGGTGTGGTCCGAGGTCGCGCAGCGGCTGGCCGAGCGCTTCCATGTGGTGCTCTACGACGTCCGGGGCTGCGGCCGCTCGACGGCGCCGAAGCCGCTGCGCGGTGGGTTCACCCTGGAGAAGCTGACCGACGACTTCCTGGCCGTCGCGGACGCCGTCAGCCCCGACCGGCCGGTCCATGTGGTGGGCCATGACTGGGGCTCCGTACAGGCCTGGGAATTCGCCACGGTCCGGCGCACGGAGGGCCGGATCGCGTCCTTCACCTCCATGTCGGGCCCGTCCCTGGACCACTTCGGCCACTGGATCAAGAAGCGGATGTCGCGCCCCACCCCCCGGCGCGCCGCCCAGCTCCTCAACCAGAGCGCCAAGTCCTGGTACGTCTACATGCTGCACACCCCCGTACTGCCCGAAATGGCGTGGAAGGGCCCGCTCGGCAAGCGCTGGCCAAGGATTCTCCAGCGGGTGGAGAAGGTGCCTGCCGGCGGCTATCCGACGCCGTCGCTGCCGACCGACGCCGCCCACGGCGCCTGGCTCTACCGCGACAACGTCCTCCCCCGGCTGCGCCGCCCGCGCGCCGACGCCTATGCGCACTGCCCGGTCCAGCTGATCACCCCGACCGGCGACGCCTTCCTGTCCCAGCGGCTGTACGACGACCTGGAGCAGTGGGCGCCCCAGCTGGTGCGCCGCACCCTCCCCGCCAAGCACTGGGTGCCGCGTACCCGGCCCGACCAACTGTCCGCCTGGATCACTGAGTTCATCGTCGCCAAGGAGGAGGGGGACCCGGCGAAGAAGGTGCTGGCCTCCGGCCCGTATGCCGACCGTTTCGGCGGGCAGCTGGTGCTGGTGACCGGAGCGGCCAGCGGGATAGGGCGCGCGACGGCGTTCGCCTTCGCGGAGGCCGGCGCGCGGATCATCGCCGTCGACCGGGATGCGGAGGGCGCGGCGCGGACCGCCGACATGGCGCGGCTGATCGGCGCCCCGCAGGCCTGGGCCGAGACCGTCGACGTCGCGGACGAGGCGGCGATGGAAAAGCTCGCCGACAAGGTGGACGCCGAATACGGCACCGTCGACGTCCTCGTGAACAACGCCGGAATCGGCCTGTCCGGGGCCTTCCTCGACACCACCACCGAGGACTGGAAAAAGGTCCTGGACGTCAATCTGTGGGGCGTCATCCACGGCTGCCGGATCTTCGGCAAGCGCATGGCCGACCGCGGGCAGGGCGGCCATATCGTCAACACCGCCTCGGCCGCCGCCTTCCAGCCGTCCAAGGTCCTGCCCGCCTACAGCACGTCCAAGGCGGCCGTCCTGATGCTCAGTGAGTGCCTGCGCGCCGAACTGGCGAGCCAGGGCATCGGTGTCTCGGCGATCTGCCCGGGGCTGGTCAACACCAACATCACCGCCACCTCGCGCTTCGCCGGCGTCCCGGCGGACGAGGAAAAACGCCGCCAGGCCAAGGCGTCCCGGATGTACGGGATGCGCAACTACCCGCCGGAGAAGGTCGCCGACGCCGTGCTGCGGGCGGTGGTCCGTAACCAGGCGGTGGTGCCCGTCACCCCCGAGGCGCGCGGCGCCCATCTGATGTCCCGCTTCACTCCGCGCGCGCTGCGTGCCATCGCCCGCATCGAGCCACCGCTGTAGGCACGCCTGTCGTCCCCGTTCGCCGTTTCTGTTCGCTGTCTCCGAGCGTCGTCCCCGTTCGCCGTTTCTGTTCGCCGTCCCCGTTGGTCGCCTCCAGGAGAAATCTGCGCACGTCAGGAGCCGCGCATGAGCACATCACCCGCATCGGCGCACCACCCGATAACGCCGCGCCGGGTCACGTTCGACTGGCGCGAAACACCGCTGCACTGGATACCGGACGAACCCACCGCCACGCACGTCATCAATGTGCTGCATCTGCTGCTGCCGGCGGGCGAGCGGTGGTTCGTCAAGGTCTTCAAGGAGGCCCTCCCGCAGGTCCGGGACGAGGAGCTCCTCAAGGACGTCAAGGGCTTCATGGGCCAGGAGGCCACACACAGCGTCCAGCACGCTTACGTCCTTGAGCACTTGTCCCATCAGGGCCTTGATACCGGCCCGTACACCCGGCACGTCGACTTTCTCTTCGAGTATCTCCTCGGCGAGAAGCCGCCGTTCGGCATACCGCTCCCCGAACGGGAGTGGCTGCGCTTCCGCCTCTCCCTCATCGCCGCCATCGAGCAGTTCACCGCGGTGCTCGGCAACTGGGTGCTGGCCGCCGAAGCGCTCGACCGCGCCGCCCCCGACCCGGTCATGCTCGATCTGCTGCGCTGGCACGGCGCCGAGGAGGTCGAGCACCGTGCCGTCGCCTTCGACATGTACCAGCACACCGGCGGTGAGGAGCCCGCCCGCTACCTCCGCCGCATTCTGGGGATGTCCGTCACGGCTCCCGTCCTCCTCTACCTGTGGGTCTGGGGGCGACCTACCTTCTCCGGCACGATCCGCAGCTCGCCGGCCCTTCCCGGTACGCGCTGCGCGAGCACAACCGCGCCGTACGCAAGGGCCTGCTGCCCACCTGGCGGGAGCTGGGCGCGGCGATACCGCGCTATCTGCGGCGGTCGTACCATCCCTCGCAGGAAGGGTCGCTGCGCACGGCCGTCGCCTACCTGGCGTCCTCCCCGGCCGCACGGGCGGCGGCGGGTGCGGTGGGCCGCGCGGCACTCTCGTAACGCGCCACCAGCCACGCGCTCATGAGGAGCACCGCAGTGACCGAGCAGCCGCCACCGGCCGAATACCGCATCGAGGATCTGGCCCATCTCAGCGGCACCACGGTCCGTACCATCCGCGCCTACCAGGACCGCGGGCTGCTCCCCCGCCCCGAACGCCGCGGCCGGGCAAATGTCTACGGCGACGCCCACCTGGCCCGGCTGCGCCAGATCGCCGACCTCCTCGACCGCGGCTACACCCTCGCCAGCATCAAGGAACTCCTGGAGGCCTGGGACGCGGGGCTCGACCTCGGCGGGGTACTCGGCCTGGTCGCCGAGATCGACGGGCCGTGGACCGACGAGAAGGCGGCCCGTATCAGCCGCGCCGATCTGGACACGGCCTTCGGCGGCACCTCGGACGAGGCGGCGGTGGCCGAGGCCGTGGAGCTCGGTGTCCTCGAACGCATCCCGGGCCATGACGACGAGTTCTTCGTCCCCAGCCCGCAGGAGCTCGCCGTCGCCGTCGAACTCCACTCCGCCGGTGTCCCTCTTCTGGCCATCTCCGGCCATCTGCGAGAGGTACGCGGCCAGGTCGAACACATCGCCGCCCGCTTCGTCGACTTCACCACCGAGCACGTCTTCCACCCCTTCCTGGACCACCCGCCCACCCAGTCCGAAGCCTCCGAGGCGGCGGCCCTCGTACGGCGCCTCCGCCCGCTGGCCCAGCACACCATCGACGCCGAACTCGCCCGCGCCATGCGCACCCTGGCCACGCGCTCCCTTCGGCGCCATCTCGCCGAGGCACTGCCGGAGGCACTGCCACAGCCACTGCCACAGCCGCTGCGAGAGGCGCTGCCCGAAGCGCCGCCGGAAGCGCTTCCGGAAGCACCGGAGGCGGATTCGCGGGGCGTCGGCGGGCGGGAGTCCGCGCCGGCTCCGGAGCGGCGGCCGGCTCACCCGTCCGGGCTTGAGCTTGCAGCGGGAACCGCCCCCGCACCCGGGCCGGTCGCAGACCCCCGTCCCGCGACCGACCCGGAGCCGGTGCCGCTCCCTGCCGACACCGTCCAGGCCGTACGGGACCTGGTCGGCCCCGACAACGCGGCCGCCTTCATCACCGCCGCCGCCCAGCGCGAGGTCCAGGCCCGCACCATGGACGCGCTGGCGGCCTCGGCCGTACGGGATGCGCCGACCGGCGACGCGGCGCCTCGCCGCTGACCGGGTCCCCCCGCACGGCCCTCAACTGCAGCTGTCCGGAAGCCAGTTGCCGTGGAAGCCGTACGGCACCCGCTGCGGAAGATGGACCGTCGCCACCGGGTCGGCGGATATGTCCTCCGCGTCCAGGATGACGAGATCGCTGGTGTCGGTGGACGCGTCATAGACATAGGTCATCAGCCAGCCCGGCCCGCCCGGACGGTCGTCCGCGGCGGCGAAGGCCGCCTCCGACGGGGTGCGGCCGGCTCCGAAGTCGTGCCGGGTGACCGCGCCGGACCGCAGGTCGTAGCGGAGCAGCGCGCCAGGCATCGGCCCCGAGCCGGGCAGCTCGCCGGATATGGCGTGCCCGAAGCGGGCCTGCTGCCCGGCGAGCCGGTCGTCGATCCGCGGGAACTCGCAGAACTGGTCGTCGAGCTGCTCCTCCGCCACCGTTCCGGAGGCCAGGTCGATCGTCCAACGCCATAGATGGGCCGGGCTGTTGGTGCCGCATTCGGCATAGCGGGCCACATGAAGGACGATCCGCTGCGCCCCGTCGTCGTAAGCATTGAGGCTGTGGAAGACGTAGCAGGGGTCGATGGAGAACCAGCGGACCTCGCCGTACGGGTCGTCGCGGCGTAGCACTCCCAGCCGGGCGCCGTACTCCGGGTCCCAGGCGTACGGCATGCCGGGGCGGCGGTGATCGAAGACGACGGGGAGGTCCATGAAGACGACATGGCCGGCGGTGAGGTGGAAGTCGTGCATCATCGTCGGCGCCGGCACGTCTATCGGGCGGCTGACCGCTAGCTCCCCCGCCGCGTCTGCCCGGTGATAGGTGAGGTACGGCGGGCGGGGACCGCCGTACCCGAAGAAGTGGAGCTCGCCCGTCGTGGGGCAGGTCTTGGGGTGAGCGGTCATGGCGGTGTTGAGCCGGCCACCGAAGTCATGGACGCCGATGGTCTCCAGCTCATGGCCGGGACGGCAGTCGACCTCGTAGGGGAATGACGACTCGACCAGCGCCAGGGTGCGGCCGGCGTGCCGGACGATATGGGTGTTGGCGACTCCCGCCCGGAAATTGCGCTGGCCCTGCTCGTCCACGACGGGTGCGCCGTCGGTGAAGGTGGCCGTCCGGACCCAGCGGTTGCGGTAGGAGACGGCGCGCCCGCCCTCCAGCCGCAGGCCGTGCACCATGCCGTCACCGAAGAACCAGTGCGGGGAGGCGGCGTCTCGCGGATTGGGGCCGTTGCGGAGAAACCAGCCGGTGAGCTCCGGCGGGATGGCGCCCGTGACCGGCAGGTCATAGGCGGTCAGCTCGTCCTGCACCGGCGCGAAGTTGCCGGCCAGGTGGGGCGTGGGGGCCACGGATTCGGATGCGGTGCCGGGAGTCGTAGCGGTCATGGCGTCATGCCTCCTGGAGACCGGGCTGCGCACCGGACTGTTCCTGCAGGAACCGGGCGCGGGCCCGGTCCGGGTACGAAGCGGTGAAGCGGACGGGAAGAACGAATCCGGCGATCTGGATGGGGATGGAGACAGCCAGGCCCAGATGCTCGGCGGTGACGACCGCCTGTGCGGCCGCACTGAGGGTGAAGGACAGCGCCCAGGCCGCGGTGATCACCACATTGATGCGCCGGAACAGCGGGGTGTGCCAGACCTCCGGCGGCGCCATCCGACGCGCGATCGCCATCGTGAAGGGGCGGCGGACAGCGATGGACAACCAGGCTATGAACGCGAGCCAGCCCATGGAGAGCGCGCTGCCGTAGAACTGGAGACCGCTGTGAGGTTGGACGAAGGCCAGGATCGTCAGGGCGACGAAGAACACGATCGTGCCGTACTCCAGCAGCCGGGACTCCAGCGAGAGGCCCGCGGCGCGGTCCGCGACGAGCAGCCCGGCCGAGACCACCAGCGCCGCCAGCGCCCCCCACTGCCAGCCGAACGACGACACCCCTGCGAACACCAGCCACGGTATGAAGCTCCGCAGATATCCCATGATCCCCCTCTTCCTCAGCGCTTCCTTGGCCCGCCGGGCCAAGGGATGCACCTGCGCTTCGGCTCCGGATTCTCATCGCCGGAACCACATTCCAATCTCGACATGTCGAAGATAGAAGGTCCTTCTTTGACATGTCAACAGTGGAAGGTAATGTGTAGGTCATGAGCCTCCGACATGCCGTGCTGGGTCTGCTGGCGGAAGCCCCCGCCAGCGGCTACGACCTGATGAAGACGTTCAACGCCTCGCTCGCGAACGTCTGGCCCGCCACACAGAGTCAGGTCTATGGAGAGCTGACCAAACTCACCACCGCCGGCATGGTCGAGGTCGTCGCCGAAGGCCCCCGCGGCCGCAAGGAATACGCGATCACCGACACCGGCGTGAGCGAACTACGACACTGGCTGATCGAGGTCGAGCCCAGCGGCCCCCCGCGCTTCGACGGCCTGCTGCGGGTCTTCTTCCTCGGCGTGCTCACCCCGCTCGAGGCCCGCACCTACCTCCTGTCCCGGGCCGAGGCGGCGTCACGCGCGCACGGCGCACTGGAGCACATCGACGAAGTGACCCCATGGGACGACGACATGATCTCGGTCTATGGGCGGCTCGCGCTGGAATACGGCCTGCGCCAGACGGCGATGCAGGAGGAATGGGCCCGCTGGGCCGCCGAGGAGGTCGAGCGCGACAAGGCCAGGTCGGCGAGCGAGCGCACCAGTGAGAGGACGAGCGGGGATGACGCCTAGACCGGGAATTCAGGTGCCGGCGGATGTGCCGGGCGGCACTCTGGAGCCATGAACAGTCAGCGCTCCGTGCGCATTTCCAAGTACCTGGCCAAGCATCTACGGCATGAGCCGGAACGGATCGGCATCACCCTCGACGCCCAGGGGTGGGTGGCGGTGCCGGAATTGATCGAGGCGGCCGCACGGCACGGATTCCGGTTCACCCGGGCCGAGTTGGAGGCCGTGGTCGCGCAGAACGACAAGCGGCGCTACGCCATCGAGCGCGACCGTATCCGCGCCAACCAGGGCCATTCGATCCGCGTCGACCTCGACCTGCCGCCGACCGAACCGCCCGCGCATCTCTTCCACGGCACGGTGGCCCGCAGCGTCGCCGCCATCCGGGACGAGGGGCTGCGGCCCATGTCCCGGCACGCCGTCCATCTCTCGCCGGACCGCGAGACCGCGGCCCGGGTGGGCGCCCGCCGCGGCAAGGCCGTCGTGCTGACGGTCGACGCGGCCGCGATGCACCGGGCCGGCCATGTCTTCCAGGTCAGCGCCAACGGCGTCTGGCTCACCGCCCACGTGCCGCCGGAGTTCCTTCGCTTCCCGGGCTGAGCGGCCATCCCGCTCAGCAGCCATCCCGCTCAGCGGCCGTTTCGCTCAAGGCCTGTTCGCTGGCCTGTTCCCCGGCCTCTGCCCGCGCCCCCGGCTCACAGCCCAGGCGCCCCCCACACCGGGAACCACCGCGCCAGATCCTTCTCGACCGTCAGATCGTCCCCGAGCAGCGCCCGCGTCTGCAGCTCCAGCGGATTGTCCCGCTTCTCGCCACCACCCGGCTGCGGGGCGAACGGATAGAACGTCCCCCGCTTGTAGAGGTACACCAGCGCCAGCGGCCGGTCCCGCCCGTCGCGGAAGCCGATCAGCGAGCACAGCAGCTGCGGCCCAAAACCCGCCTCCTCCAGGGAGGTATTGACCGCATGCAGGTCATTGACCAGGCCCGCCACATCGTCCGGCGCATGCCGCGCCAGCAGCCACGTATAGCCGTAGGCGTCCTGAGTGAACTCCACCGAGCCGCCCAGCAGCCCCTGTGCCTCCTCCTGGATCCGCGAGAACGCCCCGCCCTCGACGCTCGCGAAACACACCGACCCCAGGCCGGTGGGCTGAAAACCGGCCGCGGCCTCCAGCGTCACAGCCGCGGACGGCAGCGCGAAAAGCCGGTCGAGGTCGGGACGTACCGGCTTGCTGCGGCCCAGAATGGCGTCCAGAAATCCCATGCGCGGCCCACTCTCCTTCGCTCACTGACGGATTCCCCCGCTGGTCGATTCCGGTACGGGACACCTCACGGCCGCCCCAGCTGCGCCGCGATCCGGCCGAGCTGATCCAGCCGCTGTTCCAGCGTCGGGTGCGAGGACAGCAGCCTGCTGAAGCTCTCCTTGTTGAACGCCGGGGCGAAGTAGAACGCGTTGAACGGCTGCGCCTTGCGCAGATCCTCGGTCGGGATCCTCGCCATCTGCCCGGTGACCTTGGTCAGCGCGGAGGCCAGGGCCGACGGCCGGCCGGTCAGCATCGCGGCGGCGCGGTCCGCGGACAGCTCCCGATAGCGGGACAGCAGCCGGGTCAGCAGGAAGCTGATGGCATAGACGACGGCACTGACGGCGGTGACGATCAGTACGGCGATGGCCGTGTTCTGGTCGCGGTTGTTGCGCCCGACGCCGCTCCACAGAGCGGCCCGGGTGATGATTCCGGCCAGTACGCCGAGGAACGACGCGATGGTCATCACGGCAACATCGCGGTGCGCCACGTGCGAGAGCTCGTGCGCCAGCACGCCCTCCAGCTCCTCCGGCTCCAGCCGCCGCAGCAGCCCCGTCGTCGCGCACACCATCGCGTTCTTCTGATTACGGCCGGTCGCAAACGCATTCGGCACATCCGAGTTCGCGATCGCGACCCGCGGCTTGGGCATATCCGCCAGCGCGCACAGCCGGTCGACGGCACCGTGCAGCTCTGGCGCCTGCTCCGGTGTCACCTCGCGCGCACCCATGCTGAACGCCGCGATCCGGTCGCTGAACCAGAACTGCGCGACGAACAGACCTCCCGCAATGATCAACACCACCACCCAGGCGCCCTTGAGCAGCACCACCAGCACGCCAACGACCACGACATACAGCAGGCCGATGAAGAACATCGTCGTCACCATGCGCGAGGTCAGCCCGCGGTCGGGGGCGAATCGGGTCTGTGCCATGGCTCCTCCACATCGCACCACTCTTCGCGCAGCCCGCACGTTCACGCGCTGCCCTGCCTTGCGCGCCACACCCTGCGCACTGCGCCGCTGTCCCGATTCTCCCTCTTTGCCGCTATATGCGGGGTAAAGTGCGGGCCGCTATGGCGTGCGGCGGGTTTCACGTGAAACAAACGCCCGAGGACCGGACTGCCACCGAATGGCCCCGTAACCGACGTCACCCCACGCTTCGCGGGCCTCCCCGTACGCTTTACGGCATGAGCGCTTCCCTCCGCCTGAGCACCGTCATCCTTCCCGTCCGCCGCTGGCACGAGGGCGGCCGCGAACAGTGGCAGCGGGCCGAAGAGCTCGGATTCCACACCGCCTACACCTACGACCACCTGTCCTGGCGGTCCTTCCGCGACCAGGCGTGGTTCGGCGCCGTGCCCACGCTGACCGCCGCCGCGGCGGCCACCTCGCAGCTGCGCCTGGGCACGCTGGTGACCTCGCCCAACTTCCGGCACCCGGTCACCCTCGCCAAGGAACTGATCACCCTCGACGACATCTCCGGCGGCCGGATCACCCTCGGCATCGGCGCCGGCGGCAACGGCTTCGACGCGACCGCGCTCGGCCAGGAGGCCTGGTCACCGCGCGAGCGGGCGGACCGCTTCGGCGAGTTCGTCCCGCTGCTCGACCGGCTGCTCACCGAGGACGCGGTCTCCCACCAGGGCACCCATTACTCGGCCGAGGAAGCCCGCAACATTCCCGGCTGTGTGCAGCGGCCCCGTCTCCCCTTCGCGGTCGCCGCCACCGGCCCGCGCGGGCTGCGGCTCGCCGCCCGCCACGGCCAGGCATGGGTGACGACCGGCGACCCCAAGATCGCCGCGACCGGCACCCCCGAGGACTCGGTGGCCGCCCTCCAGGGCCAGCTGGAGAAGCTGGAGAAGGCGTGCTCGGACGTCGGCCGGGACATCGCCCAGCTGGACAAGATCCTTCTCACCGGCTTCACGCCGGACGGCAGCCGTCCGCTGGAGTCCCTCGACGCATTCGTGGACTTCGCGGGCAGGCACCGTGCGCTCGGCTTCACCGAGATCGTCGTCCACGCGCCGATACCGGACTCGATTTTCGCCGCGGACCAGAAGGTGTTCGAGCGGATCGCCACCGAGGCGGCCGCACAGCTCGGATGACCAACGGGGCGCTCGCCCCAGAGCCGGGCGAGCGCCCCAGCGCACGCCGGTACGCCGACGTACGCGAGGATGACCCCGTGACTGATGCCTCCGCCACGCCGCTCGAGCCGGTCGTTCCCTCCCGGCCGACCCGGCTGATCGCCACCGACCTCGACGGCACGCTGCTGCACGACGACAAGACGGTCTCCGACCGGACGATCGCCGCGCTCGCCGCTGCCGAGGAGGCCGGCATCGAGGTCTTCTTCGTCACCGGACGCCCGGCCCGCTGGATGGACGTGGTCAGCGACCATGTGCACGGCCACGGCCTGGCGATCTGTGCGAACGGCGCGGCCGTCGTCGACCTGCACCGCGGCCGCCGCATCGTCGAGGTCAGCCCCCTGGAACCCACGGTCGCGCTGAACGTCGTCACCGCGCTGCGCAGCGTTGCCCCCGGCACCAGCTTCGCGGTGGAGCGGACCGGCAGTTTCCACTACGAACCGGGATACCCGCCGCTCCGCCTGGACCCGACCACGAACGTCGCCCCGGCGGAAAAGCTTCTCGCCGAGGATTTCGCGGCCTCCGTGGACCCGGAAGGCAAGGGCCAGCCCGTCCTCAAGCTCCTCGCGCACCACCCCGACCTGGACCCCGACGCCTTCCTTGCGCTGGCCCGTACGGCCGCGGGCGATCTCGCGTCCTTCACCCGGTCCAGCCCCACCGCTCTCCTGGAGATCAGCGGCCCCGGTGTCAGCAAGGCCGGCACCCTCGCCCGCTGCTGCGCGGAGCGCGGCATCTCGCCCGCCGAAGTCGTCGCGTTCGGCGATATGCCCAACGACATAGAGATGCTCAGCTGGGCCGGTACGTCGTATGCGATGGCCAACGCCCACCCCGACGTGCTGGCCGCCACCACCCGCCGTACGGCATCCAACAACGACGACGGTGTCGCCATGGTCATCGAGCGGATCCTGAAGGCCCGGTAGCCCCGTACGGTCCGCCGCCCGGTACCGCTTCACGGCCCGTACATGCCCGGCGGCAGCTCACGCCCGGCAGCGGCTCACACCGTGACGCCGTGCTCCCGCAGCCACGGCACGGGGTCCACCCCCGACCCCAGGTAGGGCGTCCGCCGCACCTCGAAGTGCAGATGCGGCCCGGTGGAGTTGCCGGTGTCGCCCGACAGCGCGATCCGCTCCCCGGGGCTGACCTGCTGTCCTGGGCGCGCCAGCGCCGCCGACAGATGCGCGTACACCGTGTACAGGCCCTCGCGATGCCGTACGACCATGCTGATCCCGAGGCCGTCACCGCAGCTCACGCTCTCGATACGGCCCTCACCGGCGGCCCGCACGGCAGTGCCGACCGGCACCGCGAAGTCCTGGCCCGTATGGCCGGCGGCCCAGTGCGACCCCGCGCCACCGAAGGGGGCGGACAGCACATAGCGCTCCACCGGCCGCATCCACGGTGCGTCCGGAGCGACCACCGGGGCAACGGCCCGGACCGCGGTGGTCACCTCGTTCGGGAGCGTGCCGCAGTTCCCGCTCCGGGACGCCTGCGACGCCAGCTGCCGCAGCGCGACGCGGGCCGAATCCAGACCGCGGTCGGCCCGCTCCTGCATCTCCCTGAGCCGGTCGCGATCCGCGGCGAGCGCGGCCGCACGGGCGGTCGCCGTCGCGCTGTCGCCCGCCAGCGTGCGGCCGGCGCGCTGCACGGTGCCCACCCGCGCCACCAGCGCCCGCTCCCGCCGCGCCGCCTCCTCGTACACGCTGACCAGCGGCTTCCGCCCGTCGAGGGCCGCCGTGCGCAAGGTGTAGGCGACACGGCTGCCGGCGCGGTACTGCGCACCGGCGATCGCGCCGGCCCGGCGGTGCAGTGCCTCGGCCAGCCGTCGGGCCCGGTCCGCCTCCGTGCGCAGCCGGTCGCTCTCCGCCCGCTGCTCCTGGACCGCGCGGCGCCTCGCTTCGTACGAGCGGCCCGCCCGTCGCGCCGTCTCGCCGAGCCGCACCACTTCGAGGCTCACCTCCGCCAGCCGAGGCCGGGCCGAGTGGCCGGCCACGGCGCGCGGGCCCTCGGGGCGCTCGCCGACGACATGCCGCCCCGGGGCGGCCGCCCTCGCGGCCGGGACGTTAGGCCCGACAACCCCCACGGCCACCGACACCGCCAGGGCGAACGCACCCATCCCGCACGCCCCCGCCCGCTTTACCCCCCGTCCCTTCCAGCACGCCCATGAACGCATAGCCAGAGATTGACCCGAAATAATGGAAAAACTTCGCATCTCGGGCCCTTGCGGCCCGCCCAACGCCCCGAACGGGCGAGCGCCACCCCCTCACAGCGGCGCCTCCCACGTCACTTTCGTACCACTGCCCCCCTCGCCCAGCCCCGGTCCGTACGCACTGGAACCGCCCAGCGACTCCGCACGCCTGGCGAGATTCTTCAGACCGCTGCGGCGACCGTCCTCCGGGATGCCGATGCCGTCGTCGGCGACCGTCAGACGGACCCCCTCCGCCCCGTCCGGCAAGGTGACCGTCGAGTCGACGACCACCTCGATCCGCGAGGCCTGTGCGTGCCGGAAGGCGTTCGAGAGCGCCTCGCGCAGCGCGGCGATGAGGTTCTTGCCGGTCAGCTCGCCGACCCGGGAGTCGACCGGCCCGATGAAGTTCGCCGACGGCTGGAAGCCGAGCAGGACGGCGGCGGTGCCGATCTCGCGCAGCACCCGGGTGCGCAGCCCGGACGGCACCTCGGCCGGGCCCTGCTGGAGCGCGAAGATCGCCGTCCGGATCTCCTGGATGGTCACATCCAGTTCATCGATGGCCTTACCGACGCCCCGCGTCACCTCCGGCACCTGGGCCTTGCGGTACGCGCTCTCCAGCATCATCCCGGTCGCGAACAGCCGCTGGATGACCAGATCGTGCAGGTCACGGGCGATGCGGTCGCGGTCCTCGTAGACCGCCAGCCGCTCGCGGTCGCGCTGCGCATCGGCGAGCACCAGCGCCAGCGCGGCCTGCGCCGCGAACTGGGTGGCCAGCGTCCGCTCGGCGGCGGTGTACTGACGGGCGCCGCGGTTGCGCGGGATCGCGAGCGTACCCAGCACCCGGCCACCACTCTTGAGCGGCAGCATCATGCTCGGGCCGAAGCGGGGCGCGATGGCCGTGACCATGCGCGGATCGGTGGCCGAATCGTCCACGAACACCGGCTCTCCGGCGAGGAGTTGCTCCGCCACCGGGCTGTCCGGCGGAACCTGCGTGCCCATGATGCCGGTCGGGTCTTCCGCCGACACCGCGACGATCTCCAGCCCGCCCACGTCGTCGGGCAGCAGCACAATGCCGGCCGACGACTCCGCCAGCCGCCGCGCCTGCTCGGCAACCACCGCGAGCGCATCGTCGACATCGCTGCCCGCCAGGAGTTCGGTGGTCACCGCGACCGAGCCGTCGATCCAGCGCTCCCGCTGCCGGGTCGCCGCGTGCATCCGGGCGTTGCCGATCGCGATACCCGCCTCGGTGGCCAGCACCCGCACCATGTGCAGGTCCTCCTCGCTGAATTCCCCGCCGCCGCGCTTCTCCGTCAGATAGAGATTGCCGAAGATCTCTCCCTGGACGCGGATCGGCACCCCCAGGAACGTCCGCATCGGCGGATGCCCCGGCGGAAAGCCGGCCGAGCGCGGGTCCTGCGTCAGATCGCCGAGGCGCAGCGGCTTCGGATCGTGGATCAGCGCGCCGAGCAGGCCCTTGTGGCCGTCGGGCAGCGCGCCGATCCGCCGGTGCTGCCGCGCGGTCACCCCGTAGGTGACGAAGTCCGACAGCCCCTCGCGGGTTTCATCGATGATCCCGATCGCGGCATAGCGGGCGTCGGCAAGCTCGGCGGCGGTCTCCACGATCCGGTCGAGGGTGATGTGCAGATCGAGCCCCGCGCCGACCGTGCGCATCGCCTCCAGCAGCTGCGGGATCCGGGCGGTCAGCTCGGACGACAGGCCGTGCAGACTGCGGGTGGCCTCGGTGGCCGCGTCCATGGGATCGCCGGCCGGGGGTGCGTCCGCTCCCCCTGGGCCCACCGGGCCGGCGTCCATGGGGTCAGAGGGTCCTTCCGTGGCTGCCATGCCATGAGCCTAATAAGGGCCCATTTCTGGGGAAAGTCCGGTTATGCGGCCCGCGGTCCTCCCGGGGGCGGGCCTATACGAGGACGCCGACGGGTGCGGGGCCCTCTCCGTACGCCGCATCGACCGCCCGCTCGCGCTCCAGCATCCGCCGGAACGGGCCGTCGGCCGCGGCCAGCTCCGCATATCCGCCGTGCTGTACGGCCCGGCCCCGGTCCAGCACCAGCACCTCGTCGACCGCGTCGAGGCCGGTGAGCCGATGGGTGATCAGAACGGTCGTACGGCCCTCGGTCGCGGCCAGCAGATCGGCGGTCAGCGCATCGGCGGTGGCCAGGTCGAGGTGCTCTGCGGGCTCGTCCAGCACGAGCACCGGGAAGTCCGCGAGCAGCGCACGCGCCAGCGCCAGCCGCTGCCGCTGACCACCCGACAGCCTGGCACCGTGCTCGCCGACCATGGTGTCCAGCCCGTCGGGCAGGCCCCGCACCCAGTCCGCCAGCCGCGCCCGCTCGAGCGCGTCCCACAGGTCCCGGTCGGCGGATTCCGCCGCGTCCGAGCCGCCCGGGCGGGCGAGCCGGAGGTTCTCCCGCAGCGAGCTGTCGAAGATATGCGCGTCCTGTGCACACAGCCCGACCAGGCGCCGGACCGCATCGCCGTCCATCGCCTGGGCATCCGTCCCGGCCAGCGTGTACGCACCGGCCTCCCGGTCGAGGAAACGCAGCAGCACCTGCGCCAGCGTGGTCTTGCCGGAGCCGGACGGGCCGACCACGGCCAGCCGCCGGCCGGCCGTCAGCGTGAACCCGACGCCGTCCAGCGCGGGCTCGGCCTGTCCCGGGTGGCGCGCACTCAGATCCCGTACGGCCAGCGGGAACGGCGCCTCGGGTGCAGCTGTCGGCGTGACCGGCTCCTGCACCGGCACGGGGGCGTCCAGCACCTCGAAGACCCGCTCAGCGGCGCGCCGGGTGCGCTGGCGGTACTGCACGGCGAGCGGCAGCCCGGCCACCGCCTCGAACGCGGCGAGCGGGGTGAGCACGACCACGGCCAGCGCCACTCCGTGCAGCCGCCCCGCGTGCACGGCCTGGACACCGGCCACCGCCGCCGCGGCGACGGTCAGCCCGCACAGCAGCGCCGAGAGCCCGGCGCCGGTACCGGCCGCGGCCGCGGAGCGGGAGGCGATCCGGGTCAGGTCGCGATCCGCGCGGCGGGCCGCTTCCGTACGGGCCGTCAGGGCGCCGGCGACGGTCAACTCGGCCGTACCGGTGAGCAGATCGACGACGCGCGTGGACAGCACGCCGCGGGCCGACGCCAGCTGACGCTCCGCCCGCCTGGCGAGCGCACCCGAGATCAGCGGCACTCCGGCACCGGCGAGCAGCAGCCCGACGGCAAGGATCATGCCGGCCTCCGGCAGCAGCCAGCCGGTGAACCCGACCGCTCCCAGCCCGACCACGACCGCCGCGCCGACGGGCAGCAGCCAGCGCAGGAAGTAGTCCTGCACCGCATCGACATCGGCAACGAGCCGGGAGAGCAGATCGCCGCGGCTGCGGTACCGGAGACCGGCGGGCGCCAGCCGCTCCAGTCGCCGGAAGACGGCGACGCGTACGTCGGCGAGCATCCGGAACACCGCGTCATGCGCCACCAGCCGCTCGGCGTAGCGGAAGACGGCCCGCCCGATGCCGAACGCCCGGGTCGCGGTGACCGCCACCATCAAATACAGCACCGGCGGCTGCTGCGCGGCCCGCGAGATCAGCCAGCCGGAGGTCGCCATCAGGCCGACCGCGCTGCCGAGCGCAAGGCTGCCGAGCAGGAGGGCGAGGGCGAAGCGCGCCCGGCGGGCACGGGCCAGACGGCGGAGACGGGTCAGGGCGGAGAGTCCGGTGGCCGGGGTGTCGGCGGGCGGGGCGGTGTCGCCGTCGATCGCCGTGGGGGAGGGGGCCAAGGACGGTGCGGGCGCAAGGGTTTCGGTTTCACGTGAAACCGAGGTCGCGCCCGAAACCTCGGCCGGCCCGGTCAGCCGCACCACCCGGTCCGCCACCGCCAACAGCGCCGGCCGGTGGACGACCAGCAGGACCGTGCGACCGGCCGCCAGGCGGCGGACCGCGGCCACGATGGCCTCCTCGGTCTCGCCGTCGAGGTTCGCGGTCGGCTCGTCCATCAGCAGGATCGGGCGGTCGGCGAGGAAGGCGCGGGCGAGCGCGATGCGCTGGCGCTGGCCCGCGGAGAGTCCGGCGCCCCGTTCACCGAGGCGGGTGGCCTCGCCTTGCGGGAGCGCGTCGACGAAGTCAAGCGCCCCGGCGTCGCGCAGGGCGGCCCGTACCGTCGCGTCGTCCGCGTCCGGGCGCGCCAGCCGTACGTTCTCGGCGATGGTGCCGGCGAAGAGATGCGGGTGCTGCGGGACCCAGGCGATCCGCCGCCGCCAGCTTTCGGGGGCGAGGGAGGCGATGTCCTGGCCATCGGCCAGGGCGCGGCCCTCGGCGGGTTCGGTGAAGCCGAGCAGCACGCTGAGCAGCGTGGACTTGCCCGCACCCGAGGGGCCGACCAGGGCAACGGTCTCGCCGGGCCGCACCTCGAACGAGGTCGCGGGCAGCGAGTCGGCGGTGCGCCCGGGATGGCGGACGACCAGATTCTCGACGGTCAGTCCGGTGCCTTCGGGCGCGGGGGCGGTGCCGGGCGCGGGCACCGGGGTCTCCAGCACCGCAAAGATCTCCTCCGCGGCCGACAGCCCCTCGGCCGCGGCGTGGTACTGCGCACCCACCTGCCGCAGCGGCAGATAGGCCTCGGGCGCCAGGACCAGCACCATCAGGCCGGTGTAGAGATCGAGTTCACCGTGGACCAGGCGCATACCGATACCGACGGCGACCAGCGCAACGGAGATGGTGGCGAGGAGTTCGAGGGCGAAGGAAGAGAGGAAGGCGATCCGCAGGGTGCGCAGCGTGGCGCGGCGGTAGGCACCGGTGATGGCGCGGATCGAGGCGGCCTGGGCCTTGGCCCGGCCGAAGACCTTGAGGGTGGGCAGCCCCTCGACGACATCGAGGAAGTGGCCGGAGAGCCGGGCGAGCAGCCGCCACTGGCGATCCATCCGGGACTGGGTGGCCCAGCCGATCAGGACCATGAACAGCGGGATCAGCGGGAGGGTGAGAACGATCGTGAGCGCAGAGATCCAGTCGCCCAGGACGATCCGGGCGAGTACGGCGACGGGGACGACGACCGCAAGGCCCAGCTGCGGCAGATAGCGGGCGAAGTAGTCGTCGAGAGCATCGATACCGCGAGTGGCCAGGGTGGCGAGTTCGCCGGTACGCATCTGGAGCGTGCCCGCGTCGGCCGCATCCGCTCCGTCCGCGCCCGGGGCCTCGCCGCCGGCGTCCGTACGGCGGATCGTGGCACCGGGCCCCAGCCGCGCCGCACGTTCGATCAGCCGCATCCGCAGCTCGGACTTGACCGCGGCGCTCGCGCGGTGGGCGGCCAGTTCGGTGAGCCAGGAGACCAGCCCGCGGCCGACCGAGACCGCGGCGAGCAGCGCGATCGGTGTGGTCAGAGCGCCGAGATCAAGGTGGTGCTGGAAGGCACCGACCACGATCTCGGCGATCAGCATGGCCTGTCCGACGACCAGCCCCGCTCCGGCAAGCCCGAGGACCACCACCGCGACGAGGAAGTGCCGGGTGGCGCGGGCGTATCGGAGCAGGCGCGGGTCGATCGGTTTCACGTGAAACCTCCGTCAGCTGGTCGGCGTAGGAGTAGGGGCGTCGACGGTGGGCACATGGGCGTCGGCGATGTGCTGGGTGCCGATCCGCTTGCGGAAGACCCAGTACGTCCACGCCTGGTAGAGCATCACGATGGGTGCGGCGATCACGGCACACCACGTCATGATCTTCAGGGTGTAGGGGCTGGACGAGGCGTTGCTGACCGTGAGGCTCCAGCTCTCGTTCAGCGTCGACGGCATGACGTTGGGGAACAGCGTGAGGAACAGCATCGCGACCGAGGCCGCGATGGTGATCCCGGAGAACGCGAACGCCCATCCCTCGCGGCCGAGCCGGTTGGCCCCGATGGCCGCCACCAGCGCGACGACCGCGACGATCATGGCGATCAGGCTGGCGCCGTCTCCCTTGCTGACCTGGGTCCATGCCAGGAAGGCGACCGCGGCAACGGCCGCGAGCAGTCCAAGTACGGTCGCGATCCTGCGCGCCCGCTCCCGGATGTCGCCCACGGTCTTGAGCGAAGCGAACACCGCACCGTGGAAGGTGAACAGCGTCAGGGTGACCAGTCCGCCAAGGATCGCGTACGGGTTCAGCAGATCGAGGACGCTGCCCACGTACTCCTTGTGGGCGTCGATCTTCACTCCGCCCACGATGTTGCCGAACGCGATGCCCCACAGGACGGCCGGCAGCAGCGAGGTCCAGAAAATCGCCGTCTCCCAGTTGCGCTGCCACTTCTCCTCGGGCCGCTTGGCGCGGTACTCGAAGGCGACACCGCGCACGATCAGGCAGACGAGGATCAGCAGCAGCGGCAGGTAGAAGCCGGAGAAGAGGGTGGCGTACCACTCGGGGAAGGCCGCGAAGGTCGCGCCGCCCGCGCTGAGCAGCCAGACCTCGTTGCCGTCCCAGACCGGGCCGATGGTGTTGATCAGTACGCGCTTCTCGCTCCGGTCACGGGCGAGGAGCTTGGTGAGGACGCCGATCCCGAAGTCGAATCCTTCGAGGAAGAAGTACCCGGTCCACAGGAAGGCGATGAGGACGAACCAGATGTCGTGGAGTTGCACAGCCGCCTCCTAGTACGAGAAGGCCATCGGCCGGTCGGCGTCCGCGGGGTCGCCGCCGATCTTGGTGGGAGGGTTGAGGTCGGAGTCGGTGAGTTCCTGGGGTCCGGCCTTGATGTACTTCACCAGCAGCTTGACCTCGATCACTGCGAGGATCGCGTAGAGCGTGGTGAAGACGACCAGCGAGGTGATCACCTCGCCCTGCGAGACGCCCGGGGAGACCGCGTCCGAGGTGCGCAGCACGCCGTAGACGACCCAGGGCTGGCGGCCCATCTCGGTGAAGATCCAGCCCCAGGAGTTCGCGATCAGCGGGAAGCCGAGGGTGACGAAGGCGAGCGACCAGTACCACTTGCTCAGCCGGGCACCGAGCACCTTGTTCTTGGTGAGCGCGAGATGCGGTGGCTCCTCGTCCCCCGTACGCAGCCCCGGCGACAGCCAGAACTTCTTCCGGGTGAGCCAGAGCCCGGCCAGGCCGATGGCGAAGGACGACATGCCGAAGCCGATCATCCAGCGGAAGCCCCAGTAGGCGACCGGGATGTTGGGCCGGTAGTCGCCGGGCCCGAACTTCTGCTGCTCGGCCTTGTTGACGTCGTTGATACCGGGGACCGGCGAGGTGAAGTCGTTGTGGGCGAGGAAGGAGAGCAGGCCGGGCACCTCGATGGCGACCGTGTTGTGGCCCTTCTCGACATCGCCGTAGGCGAAGACGGAGAACGGCGCGGGCTCTTCCTTGTCCCACAGCGCCTCGGCGGCGGCCATCTTCATCGGCTGCTGCTTGAACATCACCTTGCCGAGCTCGTCGCCGCTGATGGCGGTGAGCAGGCCGGAGATGACCAGGGTGACCAGGCCGAGCCGCAGCGATGTGCGCATCACCTTGATGTGCTTCTTGCGCATCAGGTGGAACGCGGAGATGCCGACCATGAAGGCGGCGCCGGTCAGGAAGGCGGCGGTCAGCGTGTGGAAGGCGACGACCAGGGTGGTGTCCTGGGTGAGCACCTTCAGGAAGTCGGTGAGCTCGGCGCGGCCGGTGTGGGCGTTGTACTTGTAGCCGACCGGGTGCTGCATCCAGGAGTTGGCGGCGAGGATGAAGTACGCGGACAGGATCGTGCCGATCGAGACCATCCACATGCAGAAGCAGTGGATCTTCTTGGGCAGCTTGTCCCAGCCGAAGATCCACAGTCCGATGAAGGTGGACTCGAAGAAGAAGGCAATGAGCGCCTCGAAGGCGAGCGGGGCACCGAAGATGTCACCGACGAACCGCGAGTAGTCGGACCAGTTCATGCCGAACTGGAACTCCTGGACGATGCCGGTGACGACACCCATCGCGATGTTGATCAGAAACAGCTTGCCCCAGAACTTGGTCGCCTTGAGGTACTTCTGCTTCGCCGTTCGGACCCATGCGGTCTCCAATCCGGCCACCAGAGCGGCAAGGGAGATCGTCAAGGGGACAAACAGGAAGTGGTACACGGTCGTGATGCCGAATTGCCATCGCGCCAGAGTCTCTGGCGCCAACGCCAGCTCCACGTCGCTTCCTCCTTACGTCGCCGATGCACTACGGCAATGTCCCGTTGCGTCCCTTGCCAGACACAGACCGCGCGTGCGCTTGTGAACGCGTTCACATTCACAAGCATTATTACGCATGGGCCTACAACCTTCGATAAGGGGGGTACGTGACCGCCGTCACGCTCAAATCCATGGCCTATGAATCCTTACGCCAGGCTTACTACGCACCCCTTCCCCTGGCCTTCAACATATTGTTGAATTCGTCGCCATGAAGATCCGAATCTCCTGGCCCGCAGGGCAGGTCACCGCCACGCTCGACGACACCCCGACCGCCGCGGCGCTGCTCGCGGCCCTGCCGATCGACGGCACCGCAAACACCTGGGGCGAAGAGGTCTACTTCGACACCGGGCTCACGCCCGCGCTCGAGGCCGACGCCCGTCAGGTGGTCGAACCCGGCACGGTCGCCTTCTGGACCGAGGGCAACGCCCTCGCCCTGCCCTACGGCCCCACGCCGATCTCCCGGGGCGAGGAGTGCCGCCTCGCCTCCCCCTGCAACGTGCTGGGCCGGATAGACGGCGACCCCCGCACGCTGGCCACCGTCCGTGGCGGCGACACGATCCACGTACACAAAGCCTGAGGCCGCGGGTCAACCGACCCACGGCCTCAGTGCAACGCCATACAGCGCCCTTGCAACACCCCGCAATGCGTTACAGCGCCTTGCGGAACTCCTCCGCTGCCTGCAGGAACAGATCCATCGCCGCGCTCTCACCGATGGTCACCCGCACGCCCTCACCCGGGAACGGCCGCACGACCACCCCGGCGCGCTCACATGCCGCCGCGAAGTCGACGGTACGGTCCCCCAGCCGCAGCCAGACGAAGTTGGCGTGCGACTCGGGGACCGTCCACCCCTGCCCGGCCAGGCCGTCGACCACCCGGGCCCGCTCGGCCACCAACGCATCGACCCGCTCCAGCAGCGCCGCCTCGCTGCGCAGCGACGCCACCGCCGCCTCCTGCGCCAGCTGGCTCACCCCGAACGGCACCGCCGTCTTGCGCAGCGCCGCGGCCACCGGCTCGTGCGCCACCGCGAAACCGACCCGCAGCCCCGCCAGGCCGTACGCCTTGGAGAAGGTCCGCAGCACGCAGACATTCGGCCGGTCACGGTAGAGCTCTATGCCGTCCGGCACCTGCTCGTCCCGGATGAATTCGCGGTACGCCTCGTCCAGCACCACCAGGACATCGCTCGGCACCCGGTCCAGGAAGGACTCCAGCTCGGCGCGGCGTACAACGGTGCCGGTGGGGTTGTTGGGGTTGCAGACGAAGATCAGCCGAGTCCGGTCGGTGACCGCGGCGAGCATCGCGTCCAGGTCGTGCACCTCGCCGGAGGTCAGCGGCACCTGCACCGGAGTGGCGCCGGAGACCTGGGTGACGATCGGGTACGCCTCGAACGAGCGCCAGGCGTAGATCACTTCATCGCCGGGCCCGGCCGTCGACTGCACCAGCTGCTGGGCCACACCCACCGAGCCGGTGCCGGTCGCCAGGTGCGTGAGCGGCACCGAAAATCGCTCGGCCAGCTCCGCCACCAGGCCCGTACAGGCCAGGTCCGGGTAACGGTTGAGGGACCCGGCGGCGGTCACCGCGCTCTCCAGAACGCCCGGCAGCGGCGGGTAGGGGTTCTCGTTGGAGGACAGCTTGTAGGCGACAGGACCGTCGGCCGCCGCGGGCCGGCCCGGCTTATAGGTGGGGATGCCGTCCAGCGCAGCACGCAGCTTCGGGGTCTTCTCGCTCACCGCAGGTCCTCCTCGACCGTCCCATTCGACTCCAATACTGCACACCTTATGAGGATTGCCCCGTCCGGCGGCAGTCCCTGATCCATCAGGGCCACCCGCGCACAGGCTCTGCGGAGCGCTCCCCATTCCGTCACGCGCCGGTGGCTTGCGCCGTGGCGCGCATCCCCCGTGAAGGTGACTTGAGACCTCTTCGAGACCTGGACCGACCGGCAGGCGGGGGCGGCCAAAATAGCCCCGTATGATCACCTCAAGCGTCAACTACCTTTGTTTCAAAGGATATTGATGGTCCGTCACCATGCAGAAACGTACCTTTTAACAAGCCTCGGCGGGGCCCCGCGAATGGCCCTGCCGAGCCCTACTATCGGCTCGCCATGACAGCAGCAGGGAAGCACCAGGTGAGCCGGTCGACCGGTCGCCGGCTGGGACGGGCGGGCATCCGGGACGTCGCCGCCGCAGCCGGTGTGTCCATCACGACTGTCTCAGACGCGCTCAACGGCAAGGGCCGGCTCCCGGATGCCACCCGTAGCCATGTCCGCGAGGTGGCCGACCGGCTGGGCTACCGCCCGTCCGCAGCCGCCCGCACCCTCCGTACCGGCAAGTCAGGGCTCCTCGGCCTGACCGTGACCACGTACGGGGATGAACCTTTCACCTTCACCGAATTCGCGTACTTCGCCGAGATGGCCAGAGCCGCCACCTCCGCGGCGCTGGCCCGCGGCTATGCGCTGGTCATCCTGCCGGCGACCTCCCGCCACGACGTATGGTCCAACGTCGCGCTCGACGGCACCGTCGTCATCGACCCGGCCGACGGCGACCCCGTCGTCACCGAACTCGTCCGGCACGGCATCCCCGTCGTCTCCGACGGCCGCCCCGGCGGCGCGCTGCCCGTCACCGGCTGGGTCGACAACGATCACGAAGCCGCGGTCCTCGACCTGCTCGACCACCTAGCCGAGGCCGGCGCCCGGCGCATCGGCCTGCTCACGGGCAACACCACCGACACCTACACCCGGCTGTCGACCACCGCGTATCTGAGCTGGTGCGAGCGGGTCGGACAGGACCCGGTGTACGAGTCCTACCCGGCTCACGACCCCTGCGCGGGCGCCGTCGCCGCCGACCGGCTGCTGGCCCGGCCGGACCGGCCTGACGCCGTCTACGGACTCTTCGACCCCAACGGCACGGACCTGCTCGCCGCCGCCCGGCGCTACGGCCTGCGCGTCCCCGAGGATTTGTTGCTGGTCTGCTGCAGCGAGTCCACCGTGTACGCCACGACCGAGCCGCCCATCACGACTCTCTCCCTCAAGCCCCGCCGCATCGGCACCGCCGTGGTCCAGATCCTCATCGACGCCATCGAAGGCCTCGACAACGGCCGGCCCATCGAACAGGTGATACCGACCGATCTGATCGTGCGGACCTCGTCCCAGCGACGCTCGCCCCGCACGGCCGTGAGTCCGCCACGGGGATCGGCCGGCGCCTGAGTGCACGCCGTCACACGACGAATCACGCGTAACATCGCCGCCCACGCGCCTCCTTCGGTCAGGAAAAAACAGGGCGATCCCGGGAGAAATCAGCCGCGAACGCCGGGCTCCTGTCGATTGACCACCCCCGGGTGCGTCACAACCCGCGAGCAGCATTCCTATGATGGGCGCACGACACCGCGGACCGCCGTCGACCAGGCAAGGTCCGAGAGGTGCACGGCGGCGACGGTGGAGGGGTCAATGACTCAGGGGGCCAGTCAGGGACCCATGGTGTGGACCATGGCGGAACAATCACCGGCGTCTCCTGTGCCGCCCGGACCGCGCTTCGGTGCGCCCGCGGCGCCGCCGCCGATGCCCCCGGCCGGTCCGCCGGTCCATCTGCCCGCCGGCCCGCCGGCCGCACCGCCTCTGGTGCCGACCCCCGCCGCGCCGGTCGAGCTGCCCGAGGAGTACACCCCGACCGCGCGCGACCTCCCGGTCATCGGTTCGGCCCGTACGGACACCCTCATCGACCGCCCGGCCGCCGACCTCATCCCGTCGGCCGAGCCCGCCGTCGACCAGGACGCGCCCGAAGGCATGGGCCCGCTGTACGTCGTCGGCGACGTCCACGGCTACTACGACGAGCTGCGCGAGGCGCTCGCCGCCGAAGGGCTGATCGACGCCGACGGCAACTGGGCGGCCGGCAACGCCCGTCTCTGGTTCCTCGGCGACTTCACCGACCGCGGCCCGGACGGCATCGGCGTCATCGACCTGGTCATGCAGCTCTCCGCCGAGGCCGCGGCGGCCGGCGGCTACTGCAAGGCCCTGATGGGCAACCACGAGCTTCTGCTGCTGGGCGCCAAGCGGTTCGGCGACACCCCCATCCAGTCCGGTGCCGGCACCGCCTCCTTCCAGGCCGCCTGGCTCCTCAACGGCGGCCAGAAGTCCGACATGGACCGCCTGCAGGACCACCACCTGCAGTGGATGGCCCGCCTGGACGCCGTGATGGAGGAGGACGGGCATCTGCTCGTGCACTCCGACACCACCGCCTACCTCGAATACGGCGACTCCATCGAGGCCGTCAACGACACCGTCCACGACGTGCTGACCCGCAGCGACGCCGGCGAAGTCTGGGACCTGTTCCGCAAGTTCACCAAGCGCTTCGCGTTCCGCGACGAGTCCGGCTCGCTGGCCGTACGCGAACTTCTGGACGCCTACGGCGGCGAGCGCGTGGTGCACGGCCACAGCCCGATCCCGTATCTGCTCGGCGAGGTCGGCACCGAGGACGGCGACAACGACGGCATCGCCGTCGACGGTCCGCATGTCTACGCCGACGGGCTGGCCATCGCGATGGACGGCGGTGTCACCATGGCCGGAAAGCTGCTGGTGGTGCAGCTCCCCCTGACGGACTGAGCGTTCTCCGGGCCGATGCGCTCCGGGCCGTTGGGTGTGCGGCGGGCCTTTGGTTGGGGCGGAATCCGGTCTCGGCATTACTCAAATTCCGCAAACTCACTGTCACCCCGTGGCGGAGGCGCTCTACCATCGGGCTATCCGTAGCAGGCTCTCCTCCGTTTCCGCCCGCTGCCCGGCCCAGCCGGCACGTACGGCCGTACGGAGCATCGGGGGATGCACATGAACAGCGCTCCGCACCTGCTGAACGAGGATCGCGCGGAATTCACGCGGCTCCTCGATGAGGCACTGCGCACCGCCGAACACCGCCCGGACGGCCTCACCGCCGCCGCGGGACAGCACCTCAGCGCCGAGCAGTTGCGTGCGATGGCACTCAGCGCCACCACCGCCATCGCCGCCTGCGCCACGGCCGAATACCAACGCTATGTCCAGCTCCGTACCGCCCTGCGGACACCCGCCGCGGCATCTTCCGGGGACAGAACGGAGTCCTCGGAGCGGGACGGAACGGCCGACGAGGCAACGGGTTCGGCCACTGATCCGCACTCGGCCGACGTCACCTCCGCCCCCGAGGCCGCGGAAACGGCCGGTGCCGGGCTGGCCGCCATGATCGCCGTCCTCGTCCCGGTCCTCGCCGGCATCGCCGCCGTCCTCTTCCTCCTCATCGGCTATGTTCTGCGCGCCGTCAGCCCCGACAAGTCCATGGCTCAGCCGCTGATCAGCGTCGGCTGGATATTCGCCGCCCTGACGGCGGCCGGGTCCCTCGTCGCAATGGCCGGCCTCGTCATCACGGCCCTGCGCAACGGTTCGACGTCCTCCCGCGCCTCCAAAGCGGAGAAACTCCAGGCCATGGACGTCGACCGCGCCCACGATGCCTGGTGCCACGCCCTCCTCGAACGCGGCCTGCTCCCCTTCCTCCGCGAGGCCCTCACGGACCCCTCGCCGGGCGCGGATCCGGACCCCGTCCGGTACGTCCCCCACCCGGCTCCCCAGCACCGCATCCCGACGCTGGGCTACACCCGCCCCACGTTCTCGAGCCCCGACAACGGCTCATCGGGGTCGCGTCCGCGCTATTCCAGCCCGGATTTCACGAGCCCGGAGTACGGGGGATCGGGTGCGGGGCCGGGCGGGGGATCGCCGGAGTAGCCTGCGACGGCCGGGACATGCGCCTCCGCAACGGCCCCGGCGTCGCCCACCGCTCGTCTTGCGCCACACGAACCGGCGTCGCCCCCAGGCATCCTTCGCCTCGGAGCGACGCCGGGCCGCGCGGCAACGATCCGCGTTCCGGCTGCGGGTATCAGTCCGCCATCGGCAGATACACCCGGTTCCCGCTGGCCGCGAACTCCTTGGACTTCTCCAGCATCCCCGCCTCGATCTCCTCGGGTGATGCGTTCGCCTCGCCGCCGAACTGCTCGGTGATGCTCCGGCTGATCTTCATCGAGCAGAACTTCGGGCCGCACATCGAGCAGAAGTGAGCCGTCTTGGCCGGTTCGGCGGGCAGGGTCTCGTCGTGGAAGGCACGGGCGGTGTCGGGGTCGAGGGCCAGGTTGAACTGGTCCTCCCAGCGGAACTCGAACCGCGCGTCCGAGAGGGCGTCGTCCCAGTCCTGAGCGCCCGGGTGGCCCTTGGCGAGGTCCGCCGCATGGGCCGCGATCTTGTACGTGATGACGCCGGTCTTGACGTCGTCGCGGTCGGGCAGGCCCAGGTGCTCCTTGGGCGTGACGTAGCAGAGCATCGCGGTGCCCCACCAGGCGATCATCGCGGCGCCGATTCCGGACGTGATGTGGTCGTAGGCGGGCGCGATGTCGGTGGTCAGCGGGCCGAGCGTGTAGAACGGGGCCTCTTCGCAGATCTCCTGCTGGAGGTCGATGTTCTCCTTGATCTTGTGCATCGGGACGTGTCCCGGGCCCTCGATCATCGTCTGGACGCCGTGCCGCTTGGCGATCGTGTTGAGCTCACCGAGCGTCCGCAGCTCCGCGAACTGCGCCTCGTCGTTGGCATCCGCGATGGAGCCGGGGCGCAGGCCGTCGCCGAGCGAGTAGGTGACGTCGTAGGAGGCGAGGATCTCGCAGAGCTCCTCGAAGTGCGTGTAGAGGAACGACTCCTGATGGTGGGCCAGACACCAGGCGGCCATGATCGAGCCACCGCGGGAGACGATGCCGGTCTTACGGCGGGCGGTGAGCGGGACATAGCGGAGCAGCACGCCCGCGTGCACCGTCATGTAGTCGACGCCCTGTTCGGCCTGCTCGATGACGGTGTCCTTGTAGATCTCCCAGGTCAGCTCCTCGGCCTTGCCGTCGACCTTCTCCAGAGCCTGGTAGAGCGGGACGGTGCCGATGGGGACGGGGGAGTTGCGCAGCACCCACTCGCGGGTGGTGTGGATGTTACGGCCGGTGGAGAGGTCCATGACCGTGTCGGCGCCCCACTTGGTGGCCCAGGTCATCTTGTCGACCTCCTCCTCGATGGAGGAGGTGACGGCGGAGTTGCCGATGTTGGCGTTGACCTTCACCAGGAAGTTCTTGCCGATGATCATCGGCTCGATCTCCGGGTGGTTGACGTTGGCCGGCAGTACGGCGCGGCCCGCCGCGATCTCGTCCCGTACGAACTTGGGGCTGACGTTCTCGCGGATGGCGACGTACTCCATCTCCGCGGTGATTTCGCCTCGTCGGGCGTAGGCGAGCTGGGTCACCGCGGCGCCGCCCCGGCCGCGGCGCGGCTGGCGCGGGCGGCCGGGGAAGACCGCGTCGAGGTTCTTGAGCCCGCCGCGCGGCGAGGTGTGCTTGAGGCCGTCGTCCTCCGGCCGCATGGGGCGGCCCGCGTACTCCTCCGTGTCGCCGCGAGCGATGATCCAGTTCTCCCGCAGCGGCGCGAGGCCGCGGCGGACGTCGGTGTCGATGTTCGGATCGGTGTACGGCCCGGACGTGTCGTAGAGCGTCACGTCCTTGCCGTTGGTGAGGTGCACCTTCCGGACGGGGACCCGTAGATCGGGCCGCGAACCGGAGACATAGCCCTTGTGCCAGCCGATCAGCGGCCGGCTGCCGTTGGCGGCGCCGTTCTGGCTGCCGTCCTGAACGTTTTCAGGCGTGCGTGCATCCTGCAGAGTCATAAAGACCCAACTCCCTACGCCGGCATTACCCGGTAACAGGTTCGGCGGTCGACGCAGCGGCTTCCGTCCGCCGACGTTTCACGTGAAACGCCGCTGGGACGAAGGTCAGCGCCCTCTCAGCCCGGTGCTCCGAGCTCCCGCGATTGCAAAGGTGGCACCACGGTAGCGGCCGATATGCCGGGGTGAACAGGGGGCCCCTGGAGTTCTTGCAAGGATCGGGGTGTGACCCCTCCCGAGTCCCACCCTCATTCCGTCGCGCACTCGCACGCCCACAGCCATGGGCCTGCCGCACCCGTCTCACGCCATCTGCGCAAGGTCATCGCAGCGATTCTGATCCCCTTCGCGGCCGCGGTGGTCGTCGGCCTGGTCGTGCTGTGGCCGGGCGGCGCACCCCCGCACAAGCCGTCCGGCGTCGGCTTCGACCAGCCCACGGAGCAGGCCCGGGTGATCAAGGTGGAGGAGGTGAACTGTGCGGATGTGCATGCCGAGCCGCAGTCCCAGCCACCGGGGTCACAGGGGCAGCCCCCGTCCGCGGGAGCGCCCAAGGGCAAGAACTGCCAGCAGGCGACGATCAAGGTCACCACGGGAAAGAACGCCGGGCGCACCTTCCGGACGGTGGTGACACCGGACGCCTTGCGGCACTACACGACCGGCCAGGGCCTGGTGGTGTCGTACTCCCCCCGGGCCCCGAAGGATTTGCAGTACTCGGTCAGCGATGTCGACCGAACGTTCCCGATGTGGGTACTGGCCGCCATCTTCGCGATCGCGGTCGTGATCGTCGGCCGATTGCGCGGGGTCCTCGCGCTGGTCGCGCTGATGGCGAGCTTCGTGGTGCTGACGCTGTTCATCCTGCCGGCCATTCTCCAGGGCTCCGATCCGCTGGTGGTGGCCGTGATCGGCGGCAGCGCGATCATGCTGATCGCGCTCTATCTGTGCCATGGCCTGACGGCTCGTACGTCGGTGGCGGTGCTCGGCACGCTCGCCTCGCTGCTGCTGATCAGCCTGCTCGGCTCGATCTTCACGGGGTGGGCGCTGCTGACGGGCAATACGGACGACACCACTGGGTTGGTGCACGGCCTCTACCCGGACATCGAGATCCGTGGGCTGCTGCTGGCGGGGATCATCATCGGATCGCTGGGCGTGCTCGACGATGTGACGGTGACCCAGACCGCCGCGGTATGGGAGCTCAAGGAGGCGGATCCGTCGGCGAGTTGGCGCAAGCTGTACGGCGCCGCGATGCGGATCGGACGGGACCACATCGCGTCGGTCGTGAACACCCTCGTACTGGCCTATGCGGGCGCGGCGCTGCCGTTGCTCTTGCTCTTCTCGATCGCCCAGAGCAGCGTCGGCACGGTCGCCACGAGTGAGGTCGTCGCGGAGGAGATCGTGCGCACGCTGGTGGGCAGCATCGGGCTGGTCGCCTCGGTGCCGCTGACGACGCTGTTGGCGGCGCTGGTGGTCTCCGCGGACCGCCGGGAACAGGGCGCGCCGGGGTCCGCCTCGGGCGCGACGTTGGCCGCCACGGGTGGACGTCCCGGGCGGCACGGGTCGCGTGGCAGACGCCGTAAGCGATGAACTGCCGTAAGGAGTGACCGCCACAGAGATGTGACTGCCACGAGCGGTGAGTGCGGCAGGCGGTACTGCGGGCGGCGGTCGGTAATACGGAGGGCGGTGACGGGTGGGGGACCGGCGGGCGGGCCGCCCGAGATCAGCCTGCCGGCGCCTCCGTGAGGATCCGGTCCAGTACGGCCTCCAGGGTGTCGCACACCTCTTCCTCGCCGAGCGGGACCAGCCGGTCGGTGCGGTCCAGGAAGGCGACCAGCGGGGGTGCGCCGGCCCGGAACAGGGCTCGCTCGGTGCCTACTTGGAGGCTGATGAAGACATCGCCCAGGCGCTCCGGAGACGACGGCTCGACGTGCACATCCCCCTCGCCGGCGGGCCGGCTCAGTCCATCCAGCAGCAGCTCACGGCTGAACACCCAGGTCACGGGCATATCGCCGGGAAGATCAAAGGTGAAACGGACGGCAAGCGGATCGGCGATGTCGAATTCCAGCTGTACCGGGATCCGGAACGCGAGCTCCTCCGAAACGAGAAAGCTCATGATCACTTCTGCCTGAACTGTGTCGGTCATCAACCACTGCCCCGCAATTGATCGGAGATGGCCGGGAATCATCCCCCGCAGCCCTATTGACGCCATCGTCTGCCAGGCACCAGCAGATCACAAGGAGTGAGTTTTCAGATACTGATAGAGAACGCGAGTGTCGTTAGCGTCACCTCCGCCATTTTTCGTAGTTGTTCTGTGACGGTACGCAATCGATGCTGTTCGTCGACCGGAAGAGAGAGCGCGAGCGCCGCGGCGGCCGAACCGACTTGGATGGGGATGGCGGAGCACACGGTGCCCAGGGCATATTCCTGTTGCTCATATGCGGCGTGACAACGACGCACCGTGTCCAGGCGGTGCAGCAAATCGTCCTCGGTCCGCACGGAGAACGGGGTGACGGACTGGACGGGATGGCGCGCCAGATGCTCCTTCCTGGTCGCGTCGTCGAGCTGCGCCAGCAGACACTGGCCGATCGCATGGGCGTGTGCGGTGGTACGGAAGTCCACCCACTCCTCGACCGGCGGGCGTTCCGGATCATCGGTGACGGCCACCACCTCCACCTCGCCCTCGCGGTAAACGCCGAAGTAGACGGCGGCTCCCAGCTCCCGGCCCGCCAGGGCCAGCGCCTCGGAGATACGAGTGCGCTGCCGACGCCGCGCCCCCGCCTGTCCGATGGCCTCGGCGGCCTCGCCCAGGACGAAGACGCCGCTCTCCCGCCGCAGATAGCCCTCGTGCGTCAGGGTCCGCAGCAGGTGGTACGTCGTCGGAAGCGGCAGCCCGGCCTCTCTGGCGAGCTGCTTGGCGGGCGCCCCGCCGGCATGCTCGCCGACCGCCTCCAAGAGCCGGAGCGCGCGCTGCACCGATCCGATCAATGTGGGGTGAGCAGCGGATTCGCCGTTCCCGATCGCCAAGGCCAACCCCCCAGGACCCACTGCTTTCCGGAATGTCACGATCCGGAAGACGACTGCGATCCGCACTCTAGCCGGGGCGGTCCGGACCGCACGGCGAAAGACGATGAGTTAACCCACCTGGCGCACGTCATGGCCGGTTATGGCGTGACGTGATGCTGCGCGTGCCTCCGGTGAACGAACGATGCCCCGCTCCGGGGCCGGAGCGGGGCATCGTCGGACGGGGATTCAAACGGAGATCGCACGGCGATCGGACGGTGCCGGCCGGATCAGTGAGAGCTGACCCGTGGCCGGTCGCCGGCTGTCTACCAGTCGCCCTTCGACGAGGACGACGAGGATCCGGTGAACCTGCGCACGAGATAGATGACTCCGGCGATCAGGGCCGCCGCTACCAGAACCTTGAACAGCAGGCCGACCAGGAAGCCGACCGCCGTGGCGATCAGTCCGCCGAACACCACGATCAGGATGACGGGCAGCACAACCCAGGTGACCCACCACGGAAGCCCTGCGAATATCCCCTTACCAGCCACTGCTCTGCCCTGCTTTCTCTCGGTCTGTCGCATCGGTCTGTCGCGTCCATGGCACCGTCCGCACACGTCGCATCTGCCGTGTCGCGTCTCCGGTCCCCCTTCACCACCGATGCTAGGTCGCCGAAAGAGGCCGCGGGGGCTTCGCAGCCCCGGTTCTCCCCTGAACCGACCCTTACGGGTTCGAGGGTCCGGCCCTCAGCTCTCAGGTGGAGAAAAGACCACCAGCACCCGTAGGTCCTCGCTGATGTGGTGGAACTTATGGGGCATTCCGGCTGGCACGTAGACCACGCTGCCGCGCGCCACCGACTGCGTCTCCGTCCCAACGGTGATCGCTCCCCGGCCGCTGACCACCAGATACACCTCGTCCTGGTCATGCGGCTGCTGGGGATCAACGCTGCCGGCATCCAGCGCGTACAAGCCGACGGACATGTTGCGCTCCTGGAGGAACTGCAGATACGCGCCGTCGTGTGCGGCCCGCTCCGCTTCCAGCTCGTCCAGTCTGAAGGCCTTCATGCCGTTCGCACCCCTCAAGGTTTTCAGAGTCGTCTGCGACGATCTCACCATGAAGCATTTTCTGGTCAAGACGATCGCCAACGCCGCGGCGCTTGCCGTGGCCATCTGGCTGCTCAAGGACATCACGCTCACCGGCGACAACACCGGCCGCAAGATACTCACGCTGGTCCTCGTCGCGCTGATCTTCGGCCTGGTCAACTTCATCGTCAAGCCGGTGGTGAAGCTGCTGTCCCTGCCTCTGTTCATTCTCACGCTCGGCCTGATCACCCTGGTCGTCAATGCGCTCATGCTGCTGCTGACGTCCTTCGTCGCCGGCAAATTCGATCTGGCCTTCCACGTGAACGGCTTCTGGACCGCGGTGCTCGGCGGCGTGATCGTCTCCATCGTCTCCTGGGCGATGCACATGATCCTTCCCGAGGACGACTGACTGCCCCAGGCTCCCCGGGCCAACAACCGGCCAACACTCGGCCGGCGACCGAACGCTCGGAGGACGCCCCCGACCGCACTGTCCGCCCCGACCGCCCCGACCGCCCCGACAAGGACTGACCCTCGTGAACCGCGTCTTCCGCATCTGTTTCGTCTGCACCGGCAACATATGCCGCTCGCCGATGGCGGAGTCCGTCTTCCGCTCCCGTATCGCGGAGGAAGGGCTCGGCGGCCTGGTCGAGGTCGACAGTGCGGGCACCGGCGGCTGGCACGAGGGCGACGGAGCCGACCCGCGCACGGTCGCCGTACTGCGCGCGGGCGGCTACGAATCCGCCCACTCCGCCCGGCAGTTCCACGCCTCCTGGTTCGCCGACCGCGATCTGGTCATCGCGCTCGACTCCGGCCACCTGCGCGAGCTGCGCCGGCTGGCCCCCACCCCGCAGGACGCCGCCAAGGTCCGTCTGCTGCGCTCCTACGCGGCCGACGCGGCGCCCGTCGGGGAGCCCGTCGGGGAGTCCGGCCTCGATGTGCCGGACCCGTACTACGGGGGATTCGAAGGCTTTGAGGAGTGCCTGGAAATGATCGAGAAGGCCGGCGACGGCCTCCTGGACGCGGTCCGCGCCGCCGTCACCACCGGCGCAGCGGACGGCCCAGCCCCACTCAGCACCCCCTCAGGGACGAAGGAGAACGCATGACGGGCGACGGCACGCGCGTCGTACGGGCCGGGCTTCCGGAGCCCGCGGCCTACGAGCCATCACTGCCTGGTCCGGTTTTCGCGGCCCATTTCCATCTCCCCGGCGATGCCACCGGCCCCTACACCTACGGCCGCGAGGCCAACCCGACCTGGTCGCGCCTGGAACAGGCCATCGGCGAACTCGAATCGCCGGAAGAGCCCGCGCACACCATCACCTTCGCCTCCGGCATGGCAGCGATCACCGCCGTCCTCTTCTCCCAACTGCGGACCGGCGACACGGTGGTGCTGCCCAACGACGGCTACCAGCTGCTGCCCGCCGTCCGCGACCGCCTGGAGAGCTACGGCATCGAGGTCCGTACCGCACCGACCACGGGCGATGCGCAGCTCGACGTGCTGGACGGCGCGCGGCTGCTGTGGATCGAGACGCCCTCCAACCCCGGCCTCGACGTCTGCGACATCCGGCGACTGGCCGACGCCGCGCACGCCCGCGGCGCCCTGGTCGCCGTCGACAACACCCTGGCCACTCCCCTCGGTCAGCGCCCCCTGGATCTCGGCGCCGACTTCTCGGTCGCCAGCGGTACCAAGGCGCTGACCGGCCACGGTGACGTCCTGCTCGGGTATGCCAGCACCCGCGACGCCGCGCTGGCCGATGGCGTACGGCTGTGGCGCAAGACGGTCGGCGCGATCCCCGGCCCGATGGAGAGCTGGCTCGCCCATCGTTCGCTCGCCACCCTCGCGCTACGCGTCCGCCAGCAGGCGGCCGGTGCGCTGGTGCTCGCCGAGGCATTGGCCGCCCGCCCCGAGATCACCGGCCTGCGCCACCCCGGCCTGCCCTCCGACCCGTCCCATGCGCTGGCCGCAGCGCAGATGCGCCCTGGCCGTTTCGGCTCCGTGGTGTCCTTCACCCTGCCTGACAAGGCGCATGCGGAGCGGTTCCTGGCCGCGCTGACCTTGGTGGACGACGCAACGAGCTTCGGCGGCGTACGGTCCACCGCCGAGCGCCGGGCCCGCTGGGGCGGCGACGCCGTGCCCGAGGGGTTCATCCGCTTCTCGGTCGGCATCGAGGAGCCGGAAGACCTGGTCACGGACATCGTACGGGCACTGGACGCGGCGCAGAAGGTCGACTGACGGCGGACAGCAGCCGAACGACGGAATTGGCCGGCAGGATATCCCCCCTCGTCACCCTGCCGGCCGCGGTGTTTCACGTGAAACCAACAGTCCCGGTGTTTCACGTGAAACTACCCGTTTTCACAAGGCTAGTTGACTGAGCGTCAGTGTCCAATCACACCAGCGACACATCCCTATCGCCAAATTTATAGTTGACCCGCGAACAGGCTTCCGAGGGGCGCGGGAGGTACGCGATGGATCTGACTCTGCTGCGTACCTTCGTCACGGTGCACCGGGCCGGTTCCCTCACCCGCGCCGCGGCGCTGCTCGGCCTCTCCCAGCCCGCCGTGACCAGCCAGATCCAGGCGCTGGAACGCCAGTTGGGCCGGCCCCTCTTCCTGCGCACTGCCCGCGGCGTCACCGCCACCACCCTCGGCGATGAACTCGCCCACAAAGTGGCCCCGCACCTCGATGCGCTCACCGAGATCGCCGAGACCGGTCTGGATGCGGATTCCGTCACCCGCACCGTGCATCTCGCGGGGCCACCGGAGTTCACCGCGGAACGCGCGCTGCCCGCGCTCGCACCGCTCATCGCTGAGGGCCTCTCCATACGCGCCGCGTTCGGCCCGGCTGAGAAGCTGCTGGCCGGCCTCGCCGACGGCCACCACGATCTGACCGTGACGGCCGTCCGCCCGCGCGGCGGCCTGCTGACCTCGACACCCCTGTGCGACGAGGAACATGTGCTGGTCGCCGCGCCGGGCTGGGCGGCCGAACTGGGCGGCCCGGCGACCCTCCAGGCCAGGGGCGTGCACGCGCTGGACCCCGTACCGCTTGTCGAGGTGCATGAGAGCCTTCCGCTGATCACCCGCTACTGGTCGACGGTCTTCGACGCCAAGCCCGCGGCCTCCGCCGCCGTCGTCGCGGCCGACCTCCGCGCGGTACTGGGCTGCGTCGCGGCGGGCGCGGGGCTCGCGGTACTGCCGCGCTATCTGTGCGCCCACGCGCTGGACAGCGGCGAGGTCGTCGCCCTACTGGACCCTCCGGTGCCCCCACTGCGCACGTATTTCCTCGCCGTACGGACCGGAACGCTCGGCCTGCCGCATATCGCGCGGACGCATGAGTGGCTGCTGCGGACGGCGGTGGGGTGGTGAGCGGGGAAAACGCGCCGCTGCGGGGAGGGCACAAGCGCGGGACACGGCCGTGAGGCGCCGGTGAGGGACGTCCGCGAGGGCACCGGGCGAGCGTGTCGGGGAGGGTCGGCGAAACCCGCGTCCAAGGACGCGGGTTTCGCCGGCCCATGACTGCGGCATCTGTCCCCTATGACCGTACGGCCAGTCGTCAAACGCACCGCCCGCGCGATTCTGCTCGACGGCGCGGATCTCGTTCTGATCAAGCGCACCAAGCCGGGCCGGGCCCCGTACTGGATCACTCCGGGCGGCGGCGTGGAGCCCGAGGACGCCACCGTCATCGACGCCCTCCACCGCGAGCTGGACGAAGAGCTGGGCGCCAAGGTCAAAGACGTGGTGCCGGTCTTCGTCGACACCGTCGAGCACTTCAGCGACGGCGGCGTGGACGGGGTGAAGGTGCAGCACTTCTTCGTCTGCCGGCTGGACTCGATGGATCCCGCACGCCGGCACGGCCCCGAAGTCGAGGAGCCGTGCGGGGATTACGAGATCGTGCGGGTGCCCTTCACCCGGGTGGGGATCGCCTCCGTCGAGGTCGTACCGCTGTCGCTGCGGCACTATCTCGACGGCAACATCGAGGGCGTACGGGCGATGCACGCGCCGGACCTCGGCTGAGGCCGACGTCCGGTCGAGGTCAACGTCCGGTCGGGGTCAACGCCCCGGTCGGGGCGGCAAGGCACCGGCTACGGACCGTCGTCGACCCCCGCGGAGAGTGTCGGACAGATGCCGGGCAGGGGCCCGTGGTCAAGCCGGCCGCGCGCTCACGCGAACCACCCACGGAATTCGGGGTCGTCCTCCGCGGGCCGCCGCGGCTGCGCCCGCGCCAGCACCTGCTCTACCCGGTCGAGGAACTCCTCGTTCAGCTGCTCCGCAAAGCTGGACCGCAGGGGCCCGACGGCCGGCGACGAAGCGCCCCGCCGCTCGGGGACGTCCGCGTGCCGCTCGTACGTGTCCTCGTGCAGGCCACCCCGCAGATGCTGGTTCTTGTGCTCCTCGCGCTGGAACGGCGGGCGCTCCGCCGCCTCGGCCGCGGCGCCGAAGAAGTCGCCGCCCTTGCGTCGGAAGTCGTCCGTGCCCCAGGCCCGCGCCCCGCGCGCCTGTGCCGGGACCTTCTGCAGATGCGGGATGTGCTTGGCGCAGTGGATGTACGCCTCTTCCACCGCGACCGTCACCCACAGCTGCGCGCGCCGCCCGGGTATCGGGTCCACCGGCAGATCCGGACAGGCGGCCCGCATCTCGTCATCCAGGACCACCCGCGCCCGGCCGTTGACGTGGAGCCCGATACGGTCCCGGGTGAAATCGATCATCAGGATGCCCAGCTGCGGATTCTCCGAAATGTTGCCGATGGACGCCATGACGCCGTTGCCCCGGTATTCCGGGTAGGCCAGCGTCCGCTCGTCCAGCACCTGGATGAATCCGGGCGGTCCGGCGCGGAAGGTGGAGTCGCATTCGCCGTGCCGGTCGGCCGTGGCCAGGAAGAACATTTCCTGCCGGGCCACGAACTCCCGCATCCGGTCGTTGAGATGGTCCAGGACCTGGTCCCCGTAGAAGCGGTCGGCGCGCTCGGTCGTCCCGAGTCTCTGCTGCACCAAGTGCTCGCCGTCACTCCCAGGGCGCTGCCTCCGCATGCCCCGTTCGTCCCCCGTGGAACCGTAGTCGCCCCGACCGAAATCGCCCTGTGCTGCCAAGACCTCAATCTCCCGCCGAGACCAGCTCTTCTATGGAGTCATGCCGTATGCGGTCGGACGAAATGCCGACCCCTCGCAGCGCTTCCACGCCGCTGCGGATCAGGCCGGGCGGCCCGGACAGGTAGGCGTCGTATTCCCGGAACGGACCGTGTTGGCGGACGGCGTCCGGGAGTTGCCCGGTGACGCCGTTCGATGCGCCGCGCACCGACCCGGTGGCGACCACCGGGCGCACCGAGAGCCAGGGGTGGCTCTGCTCCAGGCGCAGCATGGTGTCGAGGTCGTAGAGGCCGTGATCGCTGCGGGCGCCGTAGAAGACCTCGACGGGGCGTCGGCTGCCGCGCTGGGCGACGTCCTCGATCATCGCCTTGATGGGCGCGATGCCGGTGCCGCCGCCGACGCAGAGCAGGCCGTTGCTGGTGGAGTGGTCGACGGTCATCGAGCCGCCCGGGGCGCCGAGGCGGATGACGTCACCGGGACGGGCGCGGTGCACCATCGCGTTGGATACCCAGCCCGCCGGGACCGCCTTCACATGGAACGAGAGCAGACCGTCGGAGCGGGGCGCGGAGGCGAAGGAGTAATGCCGCCAGACCCGGGGCCACCAAGGGGTTTCCAGGCTCGTGTACTGCCCGGCGAGGAACGGGTACGGCTGGTCGGGGCGGACCGTCACCACGGCGGTGTCCGGCGTCCGCAGCTCGTGCGAGACGACCTCGGCCTGCCACCAGGCTGGGGCGACCGCCTCGTTCTCGGCGGCCGCGTCGATCATGATCTGCGAGATCGCGGTGTACGCACGCACCCACGCGGCCTCGGTCTCCTCGCTCCAGCTGGACGTCGCATACCGCGAGAGCGCGTTGAGCAGGCATTCGCCGACCGCGGGGTAGTGGTCGGGCAGGGTGCCGTATTTACGGTGGCCGCGGCCGAGGTGCGAGAGGTACTCGGTGAGGATGTCGGCATCGTCGACGTGCTTGGCGGCGGTGAGCAGCGCCTTGAACAGCCGGTCGCGCTGGGTGTCCATCGAGGCGGGGAACAGCGCCCGCAGATCGGGATGCTGGACGAAGAGCAGCGCATAGAAATACGAGGTCACCTTGTCGGCGACGGGCTCGATCTCCGCCATGGTGCGACGGATGAGAATCGCGTCGGGGGAGGCGGGAGGTTCGGTGGAGGCGGCCGCTTCCACCGCGCTGAGGGTGGGCTCCGCGGCGGGGCGGGGCGCGGGGTCCTGGCCTTCCGCCTGCCGCTCGGTCTGGTGTGGCGCCTGACGCTCCGCCTGGCGCTCCGGGGGAGTGAAGAAGGAGCGGGGGGCGGGCGCGGCGGCCGGTTCCGCTGCGGCGCGTGTGGTGTGCACCGACTCGTGTACCGGCTCGGGCTCACGGTAAGGACGCGGCTGCTGATACGACTGCGGCTCCTGGCGTGGCGGTGCCTCGCGGAACGGCTGGGCCGCCTGGAGCGGCTGGGGCTCCGGTCGCGACGGGGACTCTGCCCGGGGCTCCGGTACGCGCTCACGCTCGGCGGCGGTGCCTACCGGTCTGATCGGGTTGACCGGCCGGCTGGGTATCTGGCCGTCCTGCTCCTGGCCATCGGTATCGCCCTGCGTTCCGTGAGCGTCCTGGCCGTCCGGACGGTGCTGCCGGTCCCGCGGTTCTTCGGGGGACTTCTTCGACGGCGGAGTGAACCAACCCCAATCGCCACTGCTGCCGCCAGAAGAGCCGTTGTCGGCCGATGTGGTGGTCGGAGCGTCCATGGTTTGCCTCGCCTCGAACGTCTTTCGGTTGTCTTCGCACTTCCGTTGATCGGAACTGCCCGGAATTCCCCCGCCCTGCCCCGGAATTCTTCATCAGTCAAGCTATTCCGGCAACATCCTCCAAAGCGGACAATCTCACTTCCCTGCAGCAGTCGATGCGGATACCGTCCGAGGAGCATGCCACCCCGGCTCAGCACAACGGACAAATAGCCGGAAGTTCGGTCGTCGCGGGCCGCTTCACCGGTAGGCTGGCGGGCTTGCACGCCCCTCGGGGGCCCACGGAAGACCTCACCCCCGCCAAGCCGGACTCGACCATACCGGCACCGGTTGAAACCACAAGACCCGATCTGGGAACACTCGGCGCGCCCCGCTCGATAACAGTGAGACTCCCCACAGAGTGCATTTTCCGCACATACCACGGACGAATGCCGCCACGGAAAGCTCGGAATTACTCGCCAGTACGCACCAGTTCGTATGCGTCGCGAAGATCACGCCCCACATACGCATATGAGGCGACGTCACTGACATGGTGGTCCGCATTCACGGCCACCGATACCGGAACCGCCGCGAACAGGTCGGTGTCGGACATCGAATCGCCGTATGCCACGCAGTCGGCACGGGTCAACCCGTACTCCGCACAGAGTTCATCCGCGATCCGCACCTTCGCCGCCGTGGTGAGGATGCCGGCCGGCTCCACGGGCTGACGGATCGGCACCGCGGGCCAGCGCGAACCACGCGCCGCATCGACGCCCCAGGGCAGCAGCCGCTCGACGAAGAAGTCCGGGGACAGGGAAATCACCGCGCACCGTTCGCCCCGTGCACGGATGTCCGCCCAGACCTCCCGGATCCCGGCCAGCCAGGGCGCATTGTCGAATGCCGCCGCGAGGTGAGATTCGGTCAGCTCGGCGGCCCAGAGATCGGCCGCCAGCTGCGCGAACCGCGCCGGCGCCAGCCCGCCCGCCAAGAAGCCGCGCTCCAACTCGGCAATCTCCCGGTCCAGCCCGAGCTGCCGGGAAATCTCGACGGCGGCCGCGGACCCGTACAGCAGGGTTCCGTCCATGTCGAACAGATGCAGCTTGGTCATGCGTGGGAGGGTACGTCGGCGCCGCACCCCTGCAACGGCCGGGTTCACCGCGCACCGGGACGGGCGCGGGTTGGGGTTCGGGTACGGGTACGGCCGTGCTCGCCGTACTCAACGCCGGGTACGCGGGGATACTCCCGCCGTCAGATGTGGCGCGCGGCCCCGCCCGGCACGGTGGAGGGCATGCCACAGCTCAGCCGCCCCGTCCGCCGGGCTCTCCTCGTCGTCCATGTCGCCGTCTCCGTCGGCTGGCTCGGGCTCACGCTCGGGCTGCTCGCCCTGAGCATCACCGGTTACACCACCGCCTCCCCCGATATGGCCGTGGTCGCCTACCGCGCGATGAAGATCTTCAGCGACTGGCTGGTCCTGCCAGTCGCACTGATTGCCCTGGTCAGCGGCCTGGTGCTGGCGCTGGGTACGCCATGGGGGCTGGTCCGGCACCGCTGGGTCCATGTCAAGTTCTGGCTGACCCTCATCACCGTGCTGCTGTCGGTGTTCTCCCTCCGGCCGGGCATCGACCACCTTGCGGCGCAGGCCGCCGCGGGCACCCCGACGCCCGACATCGGCCTCCTCGTCGCGCCGTCGGTCGCCACGGCCACGTACGTCTTCATCACCGCCATCTCGGTGCTCAAGCCCTGGGGGCGGGCCGAACGCGGCGGCCGACTGCGCCGCCGGGCGCAGTCGGCCTAGCGGAGCCCCGGTCCTCAGGCGAGCGCTGCCTCCGCCGTCGCCGCAACAGCGATCCGGTGGTCCTGCTCCGGGGCGCCGCCGCCGACGCCGATTGCGCCGATCAGCCGGCCGTCCCGGTGGAGCGGCACCCCGCCAGCGATGAAGAGCAGCGGCCGGTCCAGGGCGGTGGGCAGTGTGTGAAAAAGCCCGTCGGGACGTACGAGATCCACGAGGTCGGCGGTCGGCGTGTCCAGCTGGAGCGCGGTGTACGCCTTGCGGGTGCTGGTCTCCCCGGAGATCAGCACCGCCCGGTCGTCCCGCCGGAAGCCGAGAAGGTGGCCGCCCGCGTCCAGCACGGTGACGCTGCCCTGTACGCCGAGGCCGTCGGCGGCCCGTACGGCGGCCTCGATGAGCGCCTCGGCGTCGCGGGTGGTGAGGGGACGGACGGTGGGGGTGGGGGTGGTGGTGCTCATGGGTGGTGCTCCTTGAAGGGGTGCGGTGGCGTGGCGCTTCCTGCGCACGAGGGGGCTATGGGCCCATTAGCGTGTTTGGGGAGTTAAGCGAGCTAAGTGGTTTGAGTGGGGTAAGTACCTTGAGTCGCTCAGGTAACTCATGACCTGAATGCCCTTTAGATCGGCCTCGTCGGCTGGTCGATCTCGTCGGTCACACGGCCTGGTCGGCCATCGGCCGGTCGGCGACCGCGGTGGGCGCGCCGCCGGCCACCACCTGGCTACGACGCCCCGTACGCCGCTCCAGCGCGGAGGCGAAGACCGCCACACCGAGCGCCGCCACGGTCATCAGCGCGCCGACCCAGTTGGGTGCGGTGAAGCCGAGTCCGGCCGAGATGACGATCCCGCCGAGCCAAGCGGCCAGCGCGTTGCCGAAGTTGAAGGCGGCGATATTGCCCGCCGAGGCGAGGGTGGGGGCGGAGGCGGCCTGGTCCATCACCCGCTTCTGCAGCGGCGGTACGGTCGCGAAGCCGAAGAAGCCGATCAGCGCGACGGTGACGGTGGCGGCCACCTTGTTGTGCGCGGTGAAGGTGAATGCGGCCAGCACCAGCGCCAGCCCCGTCAGCGCGATGTACAGCATCGGCATCATCGCGCGGTCGGTGAAGCGGCCGGAGATCAGGTTTCCGCCCACCATGCCGACGCCGAAGACCGCCGTCAGCAGGATGACGGAGGACGGGGCGAAGCCGGTGACCTCGGTCATCATCGAGGCGAGGTAGGTGACGGCCGCGAAGACGCCGCCGAAGCCGAGGACCGTCATCAGCATCGCGAGGCCGACCTGCGGGTTACGGAAGACCGCGAGCTCGCTCCCGATGCGCGAGGCCGCCTTAGCCGGGTGGGCGGGGACGAGCTTGACGACGCCCAGCAGGGCGAGCACGCCGAGCGCGGCGATGGCATAGAACGTCGTCCGCCAGTCGAACTGCTGGCTGAGCATGGTGCCGGCCGGTACGCCGACGACGTTGGCGATGGTGAGGCCGCTGAACATCATCGAGAGGGCGGCGGCCCGCTTCTGCGGCGCGACGAGGTCGGCAGCCACCAGGGCGCCGATGCCGAAGAACGCGCCGTGCGTGAATGCCGCGACGATCCGTCCGGCCAGCATGATCCCGAAGTTCGGGGCCAGGCCCGTCAGCAGGTTGCCCACGATGAACAGGCCCATCAGCAGCGTCAGCATCTGCTTGCGGGTGAACCGCGTGCCCAGCGCGGTCATCAGTGGCGCTCCGACCACCACACCCATGGCGTAGAGGGTGGTCGCGTAACCGGCGAGCGGGATGGAGATACCGAAGCCGGCCGCCATGTCGGGCAACAGGCCCATGACCGCGAATTCGGTCGTTCCGATCCCAAAGGCGCCGATGGCGAGCGCCAGGAGTGCGAGAGGCATGACGGATCCCTTCAGATGATTGCGTCCGTCGCTTACGGGCGTCCACAATAATTGCAGACGCTGATTACTTGCAAGCGCGGGCTATTTCGAAAGTGTCCTATCCTGGTTCGTACGACCCACGAGGAGGTCTCCGATGACGCAGCAGACGCACGCGACGCCGCAGGCGGCAGCCGCAGAGGCACCCAGCGGCGGGCTCGCCCAGGGCTGGTGCGCGCTCTCCGCCCTGCACGGCCGTATCGAGTCGCACATCGAGCGCGCGCTCCAGGCCAAGCACGACCTCAGCGTCCGTGAGTTCTCCGTCATCAATGTGCTCAGCGAGCAGCACAGCGGACCGGGTGGCCATCTGCGGATGCACCAGGTCGCGGACGCCGTCGTACTCAGCCAGAGCGCCACCACCCGGCTGGTCACCCGGCTCGAGGAGCGCGGACTGCTGGAGCGCTATCTGTGCCCGGACGACCGGCGGGGCATCTACACCAACGTCACGCCGGACGGCCTCGTGCTCCTGGAAGAAGCCCGGCCGACGCACGACAGCGCCCTGCGCGAGGCCCTCCAGGACGCGGCGAAGCGCCCGGAGCTGGCGCCGCTGGTCACGGCCGTCGAGACGCTCCCGTCCTCGGCATGACGCGGACGCCCGCGGCGGACGCCCGGCGGGCCCGCATAAGGTCGCGCCCATGAGCGATATCGAGATACGCCGCGCGACCGAGGCCGACCTGCCCGCCATCATCGCGATGCTGGCCGACGATCCGCTGGGCGCCGCCCGCGAGTCGCCGGACGACCTGACCCCGTACCGCGCCGCATACGAGGCAATCGACGCCGATCCCCAGCAGCAACTGGTCGTCGCGGTCCGCGAGAGCCGTACCATCGGCACGCTCCAGCTCACCGTCATCCCGGGCCTCTCCCGGCGCGGCGCCGCCCGCTCGATCATCGAGGGCGTACGGATCCACTCCGACGAGCGGGGCGGCGGCCTCGGCACCCGGCTCATCGAGTGGGCGATCGACGAGTCCCGGGCACGGGGCTGCGCGCTGGTGCAGCTCACCTCCGACGCGAGCCGTATCGATGCCCACCGCTTCTATGAGCGCCTCGGCTTCGAGGCCTCTCACCTGGGGTTCAAGCTCCTGCTCTGAGCAGTGTCCGGGCTGAGGGCTTCCGGGCTGAGGGCCTCCGGGCTGGAGAACGGCGCGGAGCTACTGGGCGCGGTCGGCACGCTCCCGTGCCCGTGCTCGCGCCCGGTGCGCCTTCTGCCGGCAGGCCGGACCGCAGTAGCGCGCGGGCCTGCCGGTAGGGGCGGCCGCGACCGGCTCGTCACACACCTCGCACCGCGTTTCGTTACGCCGAGCCGCCCTCTTCGGCAGTTTCGTTACGGTACGGCTCGCCCGCAGCCCATCGCACATCAGCGCCGTCATCCGGCCGGGAGCCTCCGCCGAAGCCCCCACACCGGACCGTCGGCGTTCCATCGCCATACACCCGACCAGCACCGCACGGACATCGCCCAATTCCACGTCCGGCCTTACAGCGCCCGCCTGTTGAGCGCGTACCACGAGGACGCCCAAGGCCTCCGCGAAGTCCCGCTCGGGCCCCGGCAACATCTCCGTTTCCGCCGTGCCCGCCGCCTCCAGCGCATCGCAGAGCGCGTTGTTCTGCGCGGCATGCCGCACCACCGACGCCAGGAAGCGAAAGAACACCCCGCCCGGGTCCTCGGCATCGGCCAAGTCCCTTGCCGTGTCGGTGAAGAGCTGTATCCGGTCCACGACCGACGCCCTGAACAGAGCTGCTTTGGAAGGGAAATGGCGGTACACGGTCCCCGCGCCCACTCCGGCACGGCGTGCGATCTCGCCGAGCGGGACGCCCAACCCCCGTTCCTCGAAGGCGGATCGGGCCGCCTGGAGCACCAGAGCTCGATTGCGCCGGGCATCCGCGCGCGACGGAGCCGACCCGCCATCCGTCATCCTCAAGTCTCCTCAGATCGCCCGGCTCCACCATCGAGCATGCGCCGGACCTCAACCGGGCCCTTCATTCCGATTCTATGAGGGACCTGAAAGGGGGGTCTGGAGGGGCACGCCGGGTCGCGGGGCGAGGCCCAGCCCCGGCCCTGGCGCCGGCCTCGACCCCGGACCAAAGCAAAAGGGCCCTGTTTCACGTGAAACCGTCGGTTTCACGTGAAACAGGGCCCCATCCGCCGCCTCCGACGGCCTCTGGCCGACGTCAGCGGCGCCCCGCTCCCCTCAGCGCGCGGCAATCGCCTCATCCCATGCCGCGCCGGCCGCGCCGGCGGCCGCAGCTTCGTCCACGTCGGTGCCCAGCGCCCGCAGCCCGACGGCCAGCGCCGCGATCGAGGCCAGCACCACGCCCCGGTCCGCGGCGCGGCCGTAGTGGTTCACCCGGATCATCTCCTTGGCCAGCGCGCCCGCAGCCGCCTGCACCGGAACCGAGCCATCGGCGGCGAGCGCGGCGGACACCACCTCACGGGCGTCCAGGTCCCCCGGCGCGCGCAGCGTCGTCGCGGCCGGCGCCGCGTCCTCGTCCCGGATGACATACGGCACCGGACCACCCAGCGCCTGTACGCCCGCCCGGACAGCCGCGGCCGACGCACGGTGCCGCGCAATGACCGCGTCCAGGCCCTCCGCCTCGATACGGTCGACGGCCTGCTCCAGAGCGAGCATCTCCAGCTGCGCCGGGGCGTGTGGCAGAGCGGTGCGGCCGCCGTCGATCCAGCGCTCCTTCCAGTCCCGCAGCGAGAGGTACGAACGCCGCGGCGCCTGCTCATTGGCCACGATCCGCTCCCAGGCGCGAGGGCTGACCGACGCCACGGAAACCCCGGCCGGCCCAGCCAGCGCCTTCTGGCCTCCGATCACACACAGGTCCACGCCCCACTCATCGGTGAGCAGCGGCTCGGCACCGACCGAGGCGACCGCGTCGAGCATCAGCAGCGCCCCGTGCTCGCGCACCACGGCACCGATCTCGGCGACCGGGTTGGTGTTGCCGGTCGCCGCCTCGGCGTGCACCAGGCTCACAAAGTCGATCTCGGGGCGCTCGTTCAGGGCGTCCGCCACCTGCTGGGGACTGACCGCGCCCGTGAACGGCGCGGTGATGGTGACGACCTCGGCGCCACAGGAGCGCAGCCAGCCGCCGAAGGTCTCGCCGTACGGGCCGGTGATGATGTTGAGCGCGGTGCTGCCGGGCCGTACGGCCGAGCGAATGCAGGCCTCCAGGGGCAGCAGCGCCTCGCCCTGCATCGCCACGACATCGCAACGGGTGCCCATCAGCCCGGCAACCTTGTCCTCGATCCGCGCGAAGTGGGCGGCGGTGAGCGGTGGCAGGTCGAGCAGGTCCGGGGCGGCGGAATTCGCGGTCGGGTCAGACACGGCAGTCACAGGGCCTTCCAGCGGTAGCGAGCCGCGCGATCCGGTGCGGCTCCTGGTATCTCGCTCGACTGTACGTCCGCCCCTGACACCCCCGCCGAACGGCCCTGGACTCTCCGCCCGGTCCCGCCGTGCCGCTCAGACTCGCCAGCCCTCCTCGTCGACCCCGCCCGGTACGGGCCCGGCGGGCTCGTACGGTCCACGGGTAAAGACGAACGTCCCCAGGTCCAGATGGCTGACCGAGCCGTCCGACTCCCGCACCACCCGCAGCGTTTCGCCCGCGTAGTAGCCGTCCAGACCGGTCCAGGTGCCGTCCGGCTCCGGCCGGAAACGCGAGCCGCGGCCCGCCCCCGACAGCGGCGCCAGCTCCAGTCCGCGCTCCGCCGTCAACCGCAGCACGAAGGGACGCGCACCCCAGTACCAGGGGCCGGTCAGCGCCAGCAGATCGTGGTCGAGCGGTCCGGCCAGCGGGCGCCAGGGCTCCGGAATCCGCGGTTCGCGGTCGGCCACGATCTCCAGGAGATCGGCCGTGATGGCGCCCACCGCGGGCCCCGAGGTGCAGTTGGCCAGTGCGATGGCGGCGAGGTCTTCCTCGACGTCCACCCACAGGGCCGCGAGAAATCCGGGCATCGATCCCGTGTGCCCCGCCAGCAGGCGGCCGCCCGGTGCGCCGCCGCCCGTCCGTCGTGGCTGTGTCCGTACGAGCTGCAGCCCCAGGCCATAGCCCGCCTCCCAGCCGCCCCCCTCGGGCGGCACCGCCGGGGCCCGCATCTCGGCCAGGCTCGACGCGCTCAGCACCCGTTCATCGCCCCGCAGCAGAAACGCCGCCCACCGGCACAGGTCGTCCAGCGTGGACCACAGCTGGCCCGCCGGGCCCATCAGCCCGGTGTCCTGAGCCGGTTCGGGCAGCATCGCATCGGCCCACGGGTGCACCGCCCAGCCGCCCGCATGCGGCATCTGCGGCCGCAGCGCCGTGCGCGCCATACCCAGCGGCTCCAGCACCTCTCGCCGCAGCACCTCGCCCCACGGCTCGCCGCCCCGCAGTCGTTCGACGAGCGCACCGAGCAGGGCATAGCCGGGATTGGAGTAGTGATGCCGCTGTCCGGCCGGCAGGCGCTGCGGCCGTTCGCCGAAGAGATCGGCCGGCTCGGGCCGCAGCTCACCCACGGTCCGCTCCCACCACGGCCCCCGAGGTTCCGCCGCCAGCCCCGAACTGTGCGCCAGTAGTTGAGCGACCGTCGCCTGCGGCACCGGCGTCCCCTCCAGGTGGCGGCCGATCGGGTCCGCCAACCCCAGGAGCCCTTCATCCCGCAGCCGCAGCACCAGCACGGCGACGAAGGTCTTGGTGAGGGAGCCGATCCGGTACTGCACATCGGCGTGCGGCACCTCCCCCGGCACCGAGGTCCGGGCCCCCGTCCACACCGCTCGCCCCTCTCGGACGACCGCGCCCATCATCGACGGCGCCCGCCCCTCGGCTTGCCCGACCGCCAGCCGGTGCAGCAACGCCCGCCGCGTCTGCGGCATCAGCTCGGCATACGCCTCGCCGGTATCGGCCGCCCCCGCCCCGACGGCCGCCGGCAGAGGCTCACCGGCCCGCGGCTCGGGCAGGGCCTCGGTCTCCTGGGGCTCCGGGCTTTCGCCCGCGGCCTCCCGGGACTCGGGCTGCTGGGACTTGGCGGACGCAGCGGTGGTCATGGTGCTCCTCAACGGCCGGTGCGGCTGATGCGGCTGATCGGCGGGCTCCTGCCCACCACAGCTCACCTTCTCGCGATCACCGCCCGGCACGCGAGGCCATTTCGGCCCCGCCGCTCACCGTCACCGCAGCGCAGCAGCCCCTATCACCGCCCCGAGCTCGGCCTGTTCGTCCTCCGGCAGCCGCCGCGCCGCATGGACCGTATGGAGCGCGGTGCGCAGCCGCATCCGGTCCTCGTCCGTCCCCAGATAGCCGAGGTACGCTGGCAGCGTCAGCCCCAACGCCATGAGATCGGCCCGCGCACACCACCGCCTCAACAGCTTCCGGATGGCCGTATCGACGGCTTCCTCGACGGCCCGTGGTGCCGGAGCAATGTCCCCCATGGGGTCGTCTCCCGTCGCGGCGTCCCTCTCCTCCCGTGCCGTATCGCGCAGGCCGTCGCCGATCGCGAAGCGGATCCAGTCGCCGTACTGTCCCTCCGGCAGCTCGCCCACCCGCTCGGCGGCCCGCACGAAGTACCCGTACGCCAGGGCCGGTTGTCTGAGATCCCGGTACGCCCGCGCCATGTTCACGTACAACGAGGGATAGAACCCCCGCACCCGCTCGTCCGCCACCAGGTCGGCCCGGTCCAGACACTCCTGGTTCCAGCGGAGCGTCTCCTCGGGCGAGCTCTGATGCCGGGCGAGGTAGTGCGCGGCGATGCACGCCTCATAGTCGTCGGCGGCAGCATCCCAGGCCTGCCGAAAGAGCTCGTACGCCACATCCGTGCGCCCGTCCGCCTCCGCCTGCATCCCGGCCACACACAGCCGCACAACCGGCAGATCCGGATCCATCCCCCGGTTCCCCTGATCAGCCATCGGTACCAACCCCACCCCCGCCGGCACCCTCACTCACCGGCATCACCAACGTCGTGAAGCTCCCCTGGTCAGCGGAACGGACCACGACGGGTCGTTCCCCCGAGGCGATTTCCAGCAGCGCATCGGGACCCACTCCGGCCTCCAGCGCGGGCACAAGAACCGCCGGATCAAAGGCGATCCGCGGCACCCCTCCATGTCTCACGACGTCACGTTTCACGGCGTCATGCCTCACGGCGTCATGCCTCACGGCGTCATGTTTCACGTGAAACACCGCCCGGAGCCGAACGGGCTCGCGCTCTCCGCCCGTCACCTGGAGCTCCTGCTCGCCGCCGGGCCCCGTGCCCGCCGCGAGCGACACCACACCGCCGCGCCCGGTAACCGCGTCCCGCAGCCCGCCCCGGTCGACGACGACGCGGTATCCCCCGTGCTCCAGCCCCTCCAGAATCAGCCGGTAGTCCGGAAAAGTGTCGAGGTCCTGGCACGCGCGCCGACCTCGCTCCCCTGGTGGCTCCCAGCACTCGCCCTCCACGGCATCCCGAAGCCGGAACCCCACCGCCTCCGCCGCGCCCTCCGCGCTCATCGCCTCCGTCCCGCACTCCACCACAACCGTCATCCGCCGTACGGCCCACTCCGCCAGGTCACGCGCCGCCCCCGCGCCGATCAGCAGCTTGCGCGGCCCGCCCTCAAAGGCCTCGGCCCGCAGCACCCGCACAGCCAGCCGATAGCGGTCCGTGGCCACCAGCCGCACCTCGCCATCGACGAGTTCGAGCAGCACACTCCCCAGCGCCGGGAACTCCTCACACGCCGCCCCCACCGCAGCGGCGGGCGCCACCTGGCGTACCGCACCGGCGAGTTCGGCCCCATCCACCCAGGCCCGTACCCAGCACCCCCTCGTATCCTCCGACGCCTCCCACAGGAAGCTCTCCACGACCGCCTGCGCCTCGTCCGCCGTACGCCGTGTCCGCTCCAGATGCGCCCGCAGCACGTCCCGCGCCGCGTCCCGAGGCCCATCCAGCACCACCCCGATATCCACCAGCGGCAGTCCCGCCGCCCGCAGCCGGCGCAGCCGCACACCCCGGGCCGCCTGCCCCGCCGCGTAGTGCCGGTACCCCGTCGCCGCATCCACCCGGGCCGGCCGTAGCACGCCGCAGTCGTCGTAGAACCGCAGCGCGCTCGGCGTCAGCCCCACCCGCCGCGCGAATGCACCGATGCCCAAAAGCTCTTCGTCCTCGTCCATGAGCGGGATTGTCGTGCTTCAACCAGCCTGAAGGTCAAAGGCTTCGGCACGGACGATCGGCTACGGCATCAGAAGCGCGGAACGTCAGGAGGGCGTTCTGCCCATGAGCCGCCGACGGAGGGCGGCGCGGCTACCGGACGTCGCCCCGCAGACCGCTCGCCCCGGGCCCCACCAGCCCCGTCTCATACGCCAGGATCACCGCCTGGGTCCGGTTCTGGGCGCCGAGCTTGGCGAGCACATTGCCCACATGGGTCTTCACGGTCTCCAGGCTCACGGTCAGCTCGACGGAGATCTCCTGGTTCGTCAGGCCCTTCGCCATCCGCCGCAGAATGTCGGTCTCGCGGTGGGTGAGTGCGTCCAGCCTGCGGGCGGCGTCGCGGCGCACGGGCCGGCCGGTGGCCAGCCGTCGTACCGCCTCGGGGAACAGCACGCTGTCGCCGGTGACGACCAGCCGGATGGCGTGCGCGATCTGCTGTGCCGGGGCGCGCTTGAGGACAAAGCCGCTGGCTCCGGCCTGCAGGGCGTCGTAGACGTACTCGTCGTTCTCGAATGTGGTGATCACGATGACCTTGGGCGGGTCGGTCAGCTCGGACCGCAACCGCCGGGTGGCCTCGATTCCGTCCAGCCGTGGCATCCGTACATCCATCAGCACCACGTCCGGCCGCAGCCGCGCGACCAGGGGAAGCACCTCCGCGCCATCGGCGGCCTCACCGACCACATCCAGGTCGGGCTTGGCCGACAACAGGGCACGCAGCCCGGTACGGGTCAGCTCTTCGTCATCGGCGATGAGCACGCTCACCGGCACATCCGGGGCCGTATCCGGCTCGGCCGCACCGGTGTTCGCGGTGCCGACGGTGTGTGCGCTGCTCATGGCGCCGACGGTAGTGGAATCCGCACCACGAGACGCCAGACTCCGCCGACGTGCCCATCTCCCTCGTCACCCGCGCTCGGCGCGATCCCGGTGAACACCTCGCCGCGCAGCAGCCGCACCCGCTCCCCGATCCCGGCCAGGCCACGCCCCGGCCCCAGCCGCTCGGCCGAGCGGAAGCAAGCACCGGCCTCATCAACGGGGTTGGTGAGCTCCACCACCAGCCGGCCGTCCTGGGCGGTGACCCTCAGCGCGATCCCCGTCTTCGTCCCGTATCGCAGGGCATTGGTCAGTCCCTCCTGAACGATGCGATACGCCTCCCGGGAGACGGTGGCCGGTATGCGGTCCACCACGCCGACGGTCTCGACGCGCACCTCCGCCCCGGCCCGCCGGACCCGCTCCACCAAGGAACCGAGCTCGCCGAGCGTGGGCTGCGGTGCTCTGGGTGCCTGCCCCTCCCGCAGAACCCCCAGCACATGGTCGAGGTCGTCCATCGCCGCCCGGGAGGTCTCCTCGATGCTGGTGAGGGCCCGGCGTGCCGCATCCGGGTCGCGCTCCATCAACTCCCCCGCCACGGCGGCCTGGATGGTGGACGCCGTGAGGGTGTGGCCGATGGAGTCGTGCAGTTCCTGGGCCAGTCGATTGCGCTGGGCCAGCTGGTGCATCTGCTCCTCCACGGCGGCCAGCCGCTCCACCGGGTGGTGATCCAGGAGGACCGGTGCCAGCAGCCGGAGTACGGCCGCCGCCCCGGCACAGACCGCCACCGACAACGCCAGCGCCCCGGCGGCCGCGCCCCATGCCCACAGGCCGGCCGGACCGGAGTCCACCTTGATGTGCCGGCCGAAGGCATCGACGACGCCTCCACCCCGCAGCCAGACCGAGCCGAACATGGCAGCGGTGAACAACAGCAGGCCGGTCAGCCCTGTCACCACCCCGCCCAGCGCCATATGGGGCAGCAGCCACCCCGCCGTACGGAGCCGATTGGCCCAGGGAACCCAGGAGCGTTCCCCTGACGACGGCTCGACGGGAGCGGGAAGACCGGTCCCCAGCAGGCGATTCGCCAGGCGCACGCTGCCGCGGCGCGCCGCACGGGGGCAGGCCATGGCCACGATCACCACCGCGAGCGCGCACGTGAAGCCGACGATCCGCAGCGCCGCCGGCCACGCCGGCGGCGCGAACAGCAGCGCGGTCGTCAGCGGCACGACGCCCAACAGCGCGCCGAGGAACGCGTGACTCCAGTCCGCCATGCCTTGTTTCACGGCCCTGCCGAAGCGCGGGCGATTCATTCTGCGCACGGCCTGATCATGGCACCCGGCCGGTTCGTCATCCTCCCCCGAAAGAGCCAGAACGACGTCCCGATTTCGAGGGGCCGACATTCCCCCTTCGCGGCGAGGTGTCGATCCGATGCACAGTGCGATGCTCACTGAGGCCACATCCATTGCCGGCGCCCGAAAACTCGCTGCAGGGATGTGCGACTGCCCGGTTCTCCGGGATATCAGCCGGATCGGAATCAGCCCGCCTGATGGCAAAACGGCAACTGGACGGAAGATATGCATGTCAACAAGAAACAAAGGAATCGCAGCATTCCTCGCCCTCTCCTTCGCGGGAGCATGGCTGTGGCTGCTGATCGCGCACCTGGGCCTCGGCCTGTCGGCGCTCAACCCCTTGCTGCAACTTCCCGCGTTCTGCATGCCGGGGATGGCCGCGCTGATCGTGCGGCGCTGGGTCACCAAGGAGGGATTCGCCGATGCGGGGCTGCGCCCCCGCCTGAAGACCGGCTGGCCCTACTACCTCACGGCCTGGCTCGGCCCACTCCTGACGGCCGCCGCCACCGTCGGCCTGGCAGCAGCCCTCGGCCTTTGGCGCCCAGATTTCTCGCCGCTGAACAGCCTGCTCCCCGGAATCCCCGGATGGACTGCGGTGGCCCTGCTGATGTTGCTGGTCCCCGTCCTCATGCCGGTGTACTGGGGCGAGGAATTCGGCTGGACCAGCTATCTCCGCCCGCGCCTGTACGCGGGAAGAACTGCACCGTCCCTCATCGCCACCAGCCTTATCTGGGCCACGTGGCACTACCCCTTGGCCTTTATCGGCTATATCGAATTCTCGGACCTGATACCCGGCCTCGTCGCCTGGACCTTTTCCTTTCTCTGCCAGGAGATCATTCTCGCCTGGCTCTACGAGCGCAGCGGCAGCGTCTGGGTCGCAAGCCTGGCCCATGCCGGAAACAACATGGTCCTTTTCCTGCTCGCCGGCCAATTGCTCGGCGCCGGGGGTGGCCTGAGCACCCTCGTCATCACCTTGCTCCCCACCGTCCCGACCGCCGTGATCAGCGCATGCATCATCCTCGGCCGCGGGCTGACGCCCCGTCGCGACCGTGCCCCTTCTCACCGCGTCCCCACCTCGGCGACTGCTCCGGCCTCGCGCGGCGGCGAATGCCTGGCGGCCGACCCGCGTGGAGCGGGTGAGCTCAAGCAGATGGCCCATCCCGTCGCTCCCCGCGAGTCAGGCACGTCCCTCCGAAAGGGGGAGTCCGGGAAATCCGGGAGTCCGGTGTAGCTGGCCACGCTGTCTCCGGACTCACGCTGTCTCCGGCGATGAGGAGGTTCGCCACCCAGCGGCGCTGCCCGACGGCGGGTCAGGCGCCTCCGGCCGTCCGCATCGATGTCCCGGTAGAGCCGAGCGGACCGGCTGAAGAACCGTTCCAGGCGCCAGGCCGCTTACCCGTCCGGCGAGTCGTAGAACGCACGGCGCCTTCTACGGGTGGCGGGCATCTGGGTGGCATAGCCGGAATGGCCGTACCACCGCTTCCGGCACTTCTGGTTCGCCGGAACGTGGCCGCATTCGGCGTCCAAGAGCCGACCCACCGCGATGACCCCGCCACCCCGCCACTCCCACTACCCCCGCCACTGCACCGTTCCGGATCCTCCGAGAGGGCATGGGGTGTTGGTCAGCCGCATCGTCCAAGTGGGCCACAGCAACTTCGAGATCGCCATGGAGCGCTGGCGCGGGGCTCTTGATGCCTGGGGGACGGCAGGGTGGGGTCCGCCTTCCTCCTGCGGAGTCGGCAGTGCAGTGGCAGGCCAGTATCCACCGAGACCGGCACCCGTCACCTCGGCAAGACAACGAGATTCCGTACGTACGAAGGGTGTTGAAGGCCAAGACACTGAAAGATCCCTCGCTGCAAAGGCCGTTGAGCACGCGGCCGAGTCGAGGGCGACACCCGACCGGACCGATTTCCCCAATCGAAAGATCACGCAATAGCTGCCGAACAATGGCGCCTCGCCTTGCCCCACCGAAGCCAACCTCAGCCGCTGCACGGAGAGTTGGCATCCCTGCGAAGCAACGCGGGCGCTCCATCCAGTCTCCCGAGCGGCCGACCGAACCCGCCGCAAACAAACGCTCCGCCCCGAAATCCAGAAGCCTGAGGCCGCAGCAGTTTTCATCCCACCCTCCACGATGACGGCAGGTCACACGATCACCCTTGGCGTCGGCCCCCCTGGAGGAAGCCCACGGCGTGTTGCGCGCCACGGCCGGCCGCCTCCGGAGACCCGTATGCCAGCGCCGATGAGCGGTGCGGGATTTTTCGTATTAGCTTCCAGTAACTGTACGAAGTGGATCTGTTGCAGATCGCATCCGCTCAATCAATGGAGGAGATATGCGCAAGCTTCAGAAGGCCGCCGTGGTAGCAGCCGTCCTCGGCAGTGTCAGCTTCCTTGGCGCCGGCACCGCCAACGCCGGTGGCGGCGGTGGATGCTCGGCGCAAGTTCTCGACGTCGACGTCCTCGGCGAAGTCGGGATCCTCAACGGCCTGCTGGGCAACGCTCTCAACGGCGCGGGCGCTCCGGGCGGTCAGATCACCGGGATGGGCTCCTCCATGGGTTGTAACGGCGGCCATGGTTGGTAAGCACCCGGAAGTCGCGTAGGTGACGGAAATGGGCCTCGGTGTCCGCGCCACAGGCCGGACGCCGGGGCCCGTTTTCGACCGTCTGCAAGGCCTGGGCGTGGACCGGTTCACGAGGACCGGCCCCGCAGTCAACTGCTCTGCTCCAACGCCACTCGGCACAACCCCCTACGAGGTTGCAGGGTCTCGCGGCCGGTGTCGGAATTCGCCCTCGTGACATGCAGGTTCTCCCGCAGCCTCAGGTCGTGTCGGACGTCGGAGTCTCCACTTCATGTCGTTTCCTCGACGGTCCGTCTTGATCGGATCGCCTGCTGTTCCGAGACGAGTTGGCTCGTGCGGAACCAGAGTTCGTGCTGAGGTCCCGTCCGGCTCCGGGTTCACTGCTCGCCAGCAGCCTCACCCAGAAGGCCAGGTGACTTCCCAGGCCGCCTCGATCATCTGAAAGATCTCGTCCAGCGCGGCGTCCGGGTCGGCCGCCTCGCGGACCAGCGCATAGGCATCGATCACGAACCTCGCGATCGTCCGGCAGGCCGTTTCGCTCTGTGACAGGTCGGGATCGGCGACGAGGGCCGTGGCCAACGACTCTGCGTGGCGCAGCCGCATCGACTCCTCGTACTCCCGCAGGGCACGTGACGCGTCGATCATGCGGTAGATCGGGGCGGCGCCGTCCCCCGTGCAGTGCCGGACCATGGCCTGGACCTCGCGGCGCAGCGCGGGGATGAGTGACTCGTGCGGCCCTCGTCCGGTGACCGCCTGCGTGAGGCGCTGCTCGAAGTTCTCGTCCTGGTCGAACACCAGGGCCTCTTTCGAGGCGAAGTGGGAGAAGAGCGTGGTGACGGCCACGTCGGCCTCGGCGGCCACGTCACGGATGCCCACCGCGTCGTACCCGCGCTCCAGGAAGAGCCGCAGTGCGGTGTCGGCGATCTTCTGGCGGGTCGCGGCCTTCTTGCGTTCACGGCGTCCGGTCGTCGGCACGGTCATGCCACTGACACTACCAAATCCAAAGGAATACCAGTTCCTAAACCATAACCGTTAGTGTTACGGTCGGCCGCATGAAGAGAGTGAGCTTCGCCGAGTTCGGCGGCCCCGACGTTCTCCACCTCGAAGACGCCGAGGAGCCCCACGCGGGCCCCGGCCAGATACGCGTCGCCGTGCGGGCGGCGGGCGTGAACCCGGTCGACTGGCGGATCCGTGAAGGCCAGTTCCAGAAGGTCCGCCCGGTCGAGTTGCCCGCCGGAGTCGGGCAGGACGCCGCCGGGGTGGTGGACCAGGTCGGCGAGCACGTCGAAGGGGTCGAGGTCGGTGACCGCGTGTTCGGGCGGGGCTCGAGTACGTATGCCGAGTTAGCCGTCCTCGCGGCCTGGGCCCGAATGCCCGAGAGCCTGACCTTCGAAGAGGCGGCCGGGTACCCCTCCGTCGTGGAGACCGCGCTGCGCATCATCGGTCAGGCCGGTGTGCGGTCCGGGCAGACGCTGCTGGTCAGCGGCGCGTCCGGGGGAGTTGGATCGGCGGTCCTCCAGATCGCCCGCGAGCGCGGCATCACGGTGATCGGCACGGCCGGAGCCGCGAACCAGGAGTATCTGCGGAGCCTGGGCGCCCTCGCCACGACGTACGGCGAGGGCTGGGTCGAGCGGGTGCGGCGGCTCGGACAGGTCGACGCGGCGCTCGATCTGGCCGGGTCGGGCGTGATCCGCGAGCTCGTCGAGCTGACCGGGGATCCGCTGAGGGTGGTCTCCATCGCCGACCTGGGTGCGCCGGAGCTCGGTGCCCGGTACTCCGGCGTGACCGGGAACGTTCCGGAAGCGCTCGCCGAGGCCGTCCGCCTCATCACGCGGGGAAAGCTCCACATCCCGGTCGAGAAGTCGTACCCGCTCGCCGAGGCCCCGGCGGCACACATCGACAGCCGGGCCGGTCACACGCGCGGGCGCCGGGTCATCGTCGTCTGAGCCGTTCCCTGCCCGGTCACACGGCCCGGCGAGCTGCCTTCCTTCCAGCGATCCTGCCGGGGCCCGCCCGGCAGGTGTGCGACACGCAAGGAGTCCCATGCACACTCCTGTCACGATCATCGGCGCCGGACTCGGCGGCCTCGTCCTGGCCCGCGTCCTGCACCTCCACGGCATCCCGGTCACGGTCTACGAGGCGGAGTCCTCCCCGACGGCGCGTTCGCAGGGCGGGATGCTCGACATCCACGACTACAACGGCCAACCCGCCCTCAAGGCAGCCGGACTGATGGACGAGTTCCGCGGCCTCATCCTGGAGGGCCGCCAAGCGATACGGCTCCTGGACCGCAACGGAACCGTCCTGTTCGACAAGGCCGACGACGGCGCGGGCGAAAGCCCCGAGGTACAGCGCGGCGAGCTGCGACAGATCCTGCTGGACGCACTCCCCGACGGCACCGTCCGATGGGGCCACAAGGCCACTGGCGTCCGCGCCCTCACCGAGGGCCGCCACGAGGTGACCTTCGCAGGCGGCGCCGCCGTCGTCACGAACCTGCTGGTCGGCGCGGACGGCGCATGGTCACGAGTCCGACCGCTGCTCTCCGACGCCACACCCGAATACGTCGGCCGGTCCTTCGTCGAGACCTACCTGCACGACGCCGACACCCGGCACCCGGCCGCCGCGAAAGCGGTCGGCGGCGGGACACTCGTCGCGCTCGACCCGGACGGGAACGGGAAGTGGCTCGTGGCTCACCGGGAGAGGAGCGGGGCCCTCCGCACCTACATCACACTGGCCAAGCCGCAGGACTGGTTCGCCGGCATCGATTTCACCGATGCCGCCGCAGCCGCCGAGCGGATCGCGGAGGAGTACGACGGCTGGGCACCGGAACTCACCGCCCTGATCACCGCCGGCCGGACCGCGCCGGTCCTGCGCCCCCTCCACGCCCTGCCGGTCGGGCACCGCTGGGACCGGGTGCCGGGAGTGACCCTGCTCGGCGACGCCGCCCACCTCTCCACCCCCAACGGTGAAGGCGCCAACCTGGCCATGCAGGACGGTGCCGAACTCGGAAAGGCCCTCGCCGCACACCCCGACGCCATCGAGACCGCCCTCACCTCATACGAACAAGCGCTGTTCCCCCGCAGCGCCGCGGCCGCCGCCGAAGTCGCCCACAACCCCACGCCCCAGGACGTGATCAATTTCTTCACCGACCGGGACCCCGCGGGAATCTGACAGTCCCGCGGAGGTGAGCGACTGCAAGCTCTCCTGCTGAACGACTTACTACGCGTACGGAGGTTGTCCGTGTTTGCTGTGCAATACCACCGCTACGGCGGTTCCGAAGTCCTGTGCATGGAGGAGGTCGAAGAGCCGCACGCCGGGCCCGGTCAGGTCCGCATCGCGGTGCGTGCCACCGGCGTCACCCCGGTGGACTGGTACCTGCGTTCAGGGATGCTGCGGGACCTCGCCACCCTGGACTTCCCCCACATCCCCGGCATGGATGCCGCCGGAACGGTCGACGAGGTGGGAGCGGGCGTGACCGGCACCGCCGTGGGAGACGAGGTCTTCGGCCTCGTCCCCTTCGTGGATCAGGGAGGCGCCGCGGCCCAGTACGCCGTCCTTGAGGCATGGGCACCCAAGCCTCAGTCGTGGTCTTTCGAGGAAGCGGGTGGCGCCGCGGGCAACATCGACACAGCCGTGCGTGTACTGGAGGCCCTGGAAGCCGCCGAGGGCATGACCTTGCTGATCGATGGTGCCGCCGGAGGCGTCGGCACCATCACCGCGCAACTCGCCCGGGCCCGCGGCCTCACCGTGATCGGCACCGCGAGCGAAGGCAACCACGGCTTCCTCGACCGGCTCGGCGTCGTTCCGGTCACCTACGGGGCGGGGCTGGCCGATCGCCTTGCCCCACTGGCTCCGCACGGGGTCGACGTGGTTCTGGACGCGGCCGGCAAGGGCTCTCTCGGCGAACTGGTGGCCATCGCCGGCGACCCGCACCGCGTGGTGACCATCGCAGACTTCGACGCCGACCGACACGGAGTGCGGTACTCACGCTCCCGAGCAGGAGAGTCGCCGGGCTGGGCAGGGCTGCCACTGGCGGCCGATCTCGCCGACCGCGGACGCCTCACCGTCCCGCTGCACGCCGTGTTCCCGTTGAAGGAGACCGCCACAGCTCACGACGTGAGCGCCACCGGCCACGCGCGCGGCAAGATCGTCATCACCGTGCCCTGACAGCCGTGGGCCTGGTCGCGCGGCCCGGTCGAAGTCGTCCAAGAGGAGACGAGACAGCTCCCCGGACCTCACTCACGTCTGCGCCATGTCCACAAACCGCGAGTAGTGGCCCTGGAACGCCACCGTGATCGTCGCCGTAGGGCCGTTACGGTGTTTCGCCACAATCAGGTCGGCCTCGCCGGCGCGCGGGGACTCCTTCTCGTAGGCGTCCTCGCGGTGCAACAGGATGACCATGTCGGCGTCCTGCTCGATCGAGCCGGATTCACGCAGGTCGGAGACCATCGGCTTCTTGTCCGTGCGCTGCTCGGGGCCACGGTTGAGCTGGGAGAGCGCGATGACCGGGAGTTCGAGTTCCTTCGCCAGGAGCTTGAGGTTTCGGGACATGTCCGAGACCTCCTGCTGGCGGCTCTCGGCACGCTTCGAACCGCCGGACTGCATCAGCTGGAGATAGTCGATGACCACGAGCTTCAGCTCGTTGCGCTGCTTGAGCCGACGGCACTTGGCGCGGATTTCCATCATCGAGAGGTTGGGCGAGTCGTCGATGTACAGCGGCGCGGCCGACACATCCGGCATACGGCGCGCCAGGCGCGTCCAGTCCTCGTCCGTCATGCTGCCGGAGCGCATGTGGTGCAGCGCCACCCGGGCCTCGGCGGACAGCAGGCGCATCGCGATCTCGTTGCGCCCCATTTCCAGCGAGAAGATCACGCTCGGCAGATTGCTCTTGATCGAGCAGGCTCGCGCGAAGTCCAGGGCGAGGGTGGAGTTGTGGGTGGGGACCATCGACCGGGTGGCCAGGTAGAGGTGATCGGGGTTGTCCACCTGGACACAGCGGACCGGGACGCTCTCGATCTCCCGGACGTCGGTGATGAAGCGCTGGTTCAGCTGCTCAGTGCCGTGGCCGCCGGGCTCCGCATGCGCGCTGCCCTTCCGCTCCGGTCCGAGCGCATCGTCGTTCGGCGTGTAGGCGACGAGATACGCGGTGGACGACCCCTCTGAGCCCTCCGCGATCCGCTGGGTACGCATGGCACAGCGATGGCCGAGGCTCACCACCAGCTCGCAAAGCCCTTCGGCCAGCGCCTTGTTGGTGGCCGTGAACTGCACCGATCCGGTCGCAGTGACCGTTCCGTCGGCGTCCACGAGCCCCGCGAGGAGTTCTCTGCGCTGGGCGACGGAACTGCGCAGATACTCCTGGGGGATGTGCCTGTTCGCCAGGAGACCCATGCTCTGCAGCGCCGTTTGAAGACCGTCGTGGCTCGTGTCGCCGTCTCCCAGCCATGTGCCCAGGGCGTACGGAGACAGCGGCAGGTCCCGGTGCGGGAGTTCGAGCGGGTCGGCGTTCTTCACGCTGTGGTTGTTGCGCCGGTCGGCTGTGGGGCCGTGCAGCGTCGCAGCGATTTCCTTGGTCGTCCTGACCGAGGCGGAGGCGCGCTTGCCGGGGGAGCCGTCGTGCCCGGCAGCGGCGGCCTGAGCCGATCTGCGGGACGCCCCGGTGTCGGTGAGCCACTGGTGATCCGCATCGGCGATCACGGTCGTGCCGTCATCGAAGGTCATCTCGTAGCAGGGGCGCCCCGTCATCACCTCGGTGGCGGCCACCACGCGGGTGGGCTTCCCCGTTGCGTCGAGGAGATGGTCCCCGGGCTGCACCTCGCCCATGGTGGTCCACCCGGAGGGGGTGGGCAGCGGGGTGTCCAGGGCGAGGGCCTTACCCATGGCGGGACGGGCCGCGATCACGATCATCTGGCCCGGGTGCAGGCCGTTCGTCAAGGAATCGAGGTCGGTGAAGCCGGTGGGCACGCCCGTCATCTGGCCCTGACGCGAGCCGATCGCCTCGATCTCGTCGAGGGCGCCCTCCATGATGTCGCCGAGCGGGAGGTAGTCCTCGCTGGTCCGCTGCTCGGTGACGGCGTAGATCTCCGCCTGGGCGCTGTTGACGATCTCGTCGACGTCGCCGTCCGCCGCGTATCCCATCTGCGTGATCCGCGTACCGGCCTCGACCAGCCGGCGCAGCACGGCACGCTCGTGGACGATCTCGGCGTAGTACTCGGCGTTGGCAGCCGTGGGCACGGACTGGACGAGGGTGTGCAGATACGATGCGCCGCCGACCCGTCCGATCTCGCCGCGCTTGGTCAGCTCCGCCGCGATGGTGATCGGGTCGGCGGGCTCGCCCTTGGCGTAGAGGTCGAGGATCGCCTGAAATACCAGCTCATGGGCGGGACGGTAGAAGTCCTCGCCCTTGAGGACCTCGACGACGTCGGCGATGGCGTCCTTCGACAGGAGCATGCCGCCGAGCACCGACTGCTCCGCGTCCAGATCCTGTGGGGGGACCCGCTCGAAGCCGCCCGCCCAGGAGCCGCCGTCATCGTCACCGCGCTCCTGGCGGTCGCCGCGTCCGCGGCCCTTTCCCTCACCTCGACGGGAGCGGGGGGCCGGCAGCCGGTCGCTCGGACCGGAGTCCGCCCAAGGGTCCTCCATGGGCTCGGGCATGCTCACCCCGGCACCTCCTCCCGTCCGCGGCGCGGACCTTGCTGTGCTCTTCTTTCTTACGGCACAGCTCTGACAATCGAGACGCCCGACTCCGGTTACGGCGCGTCGAGTTCGGACGATGTCTCAGGCCGGAACAGGCGGCGGGTGCCGGACCACGGTAGGCCCGCGAGCACCTTCCGCCAATCTGGTTATCCACAGGCCGTGTGGATGACGGGCCTCCAGCTGTGGAGAAGTCCCCGGATCCTGTGCACGGGCCGGGGGAAACTACTGTGGACAAGCACACAATCAGCCCACCCGCACGCCCCTGACCTGCACTTTTCTCATCCATAGGCTGTGGGGGAGAAAAACTTCGGCGACCCGGTCAAGATCACGGCAAACAGTACGGAGATGACGACTCCACACAGCGGAAAGTAAGGACCGCAATGGGATTGCATCTCTTACCTGTGGAAGATTAGATTGCCTGCATGACACAGGCTCCCGCGACGCCACGGCGCGCCCACCGCCGCCATGACCGCGAGATCGTAGCCCTCGCCCTGCCGGCCTTCGGCGCACTGGTCGCGGAACCGCTCTTCCTCATGGTCGACAGCGCCGTCGTCGGCCACCTCGGCACCCCCCAGCTGGCCGGCCTCGGCGTCGCCGCCGCCCTGCTGACCACCGCGGTCTCCGTCTTCGTCTTCCTCGCGTACGCCACCACCGCCGCGGTTGCCCGCAGGGTCGGCGCCGGTGATCTGCCCGCCGCCATCCGCCAGGGCATGGACGGGATCTGGCTCGCCCTCCTGCTCGGCGCCGCGGTCATCACGGCCGTGCTGCCCACCGCCCCCTGGCTCGTCGAAGCCTTCGGCGCCTCCGGCACCGCAGCACCGTACGCCACGACCTACCTTCGTATCAGCGCCCTCGGCATCCCCGCGATGCTGGTCGTCCTGGCCGCCACCGGGGTGCTCCGCGGCCTCCAGGACACCAGGACCCCGCTGTACGTCGCCATCGGCGGCTTCTCCGCCAACGCCGCCCTCAACGCCGGCCTGGTCTACGGCACCGGCCTCGGCATCGCGGGCTCCGCCTGGGGCACGGTCATCGCCCAGTGCGGCATGGCCGCCGTCTATCTCACCGTCGTGATCCGCGGCGCACGGCGCAACGGCGCCTCGCTCCGCCCCGATGCGGCGGGGATACGCGCCTGTGCACAGGCCGGCGTCCCGCTGCTCGTGCGCACCCTCTCGCTGCGCGCGGTGCTGATGATCGCCACCGCCGTCGCCGCCCGGCTCGGCGACGCCGAGATAGCCGCCCACCAGATCGTACTCACTCTCTGGCAGCTGCTGGCCTTCGCTCTGGACGCGATAGCGATCGCCGGCCAGGCCATCATCGGCCGCTACCTCGGTGCGGGCGACCGCGACGGCGCCAAGGCCGCCTGCCGACGCATGGTCCAGTGGGGCATCGCCTCCGGCCTGGTCCTCGGGGTGCTGGTCGTGCTCGCCCGGCCGCTGTTCATCCCCCTGTTCACCGCCGATCCCGCCGTCCGCGGCCCACTGATGACCACGCTGCTGGTCGTGGCCGTCACCCAGCCCATATCCGGCATCGTCTTCATACTCGACGGCGTCCTGATGGGCGCGGGCGATGGCCCGTATCTCGCCTGGGCAATGGTCGCGACGCTGGCCGTGTTCGCGCCCGTGGCACTGGCCGTGCCCGCCCTCGGCGGCGGCCTTGTCGCCCTGTGGTGGGCAATGGCCTTGATGATGACCGTGCGGATGCTGACGCTCTGGTTCCGGACCAGCTCGGGCCGATGGATTGTGACCGGGGCCTCCCGCTGAACTGTCCCGTAACCGCGAGTGGCTGTCGATAATGACCGTGTGCGCGCCCTCACCAGGAAATCACTCCTGCCCCTGACGTTCTTCGTCATCGTGGCAGCCGCTGTGGTGGGCTACTCCGCGGAGGACGCCGATACCGGCAACGTCGCCGGCGGCCGCAGCAGTTTCGGCAAGTCCGGCGAGGCGGGACAGGACCCCCAGGACCAGGATCCCGCCGCGACGGCCCCGGCCGATGACGGCAACGCCTACACCCCGCGCAGAACGGAGCAGAACGCCCGGGTCGGCGTGGTCTTCGAGAAGGACGACTCCGGCGACCACTTCTGCACCGCCAGCGTCGTCCAGAGTCCCGGCCGGAACATGCTCATCACGGCCGCGCACTGCGCCTTCGACGCCGACGCCGGGACCACCGTGAACGATCTCGTCTTCGCCCCCGACTACCGCGGCGGCGACGAGCCCACCGGCTTGTGGAAGGTCAAGAAGGTGGTCGTCGACGACCGCTGGGCCAAGTCACAGGACGAGGATCTCGACGTCGCCTTCCTGATACTCGACAAGAAGCACGGCAAGCAGATCCAGGACGTCCTGGGCGGCAACACCCTCGGCATCGACCGCGGCTTCGACAACGAGGTCAAGATCACCGGCTATCCCACGAGCCGCGACACCCCGATCTCCTGCCAGAACCGCACCACGAAGTTCAGCGACACCCAGCTACGCGTCCAGTGCACCGACTTCGAAGGCGGCACCAGCGGCAGTCCCTGGCTGGCCGACTACGACCCCAAGAGCCACACCGGCACGGTCATCGGCGTCCTGGGCGGCCATGAAGGAGGCGGCGACGAGGATGACATCTCCTATGCCGCGTACTTCGACGACGATGTCGCCGAGCTGTACAAGCACGCACAGGACGTGGACTGAGCCCCGGCCCGCAGGACACCGGCACGGCAAAGGGCCGTACCCCGGAGGGGGTACGGCCCTTCAGCGTTGTGCTGTGGTGCTGCGATTACGCGGCGACGACCTCGACGCCGAGCTTCGCAACGACCTCGGCGTGCAGACGCACGGAGATCTGGTGCGCGCCCAGGGTCTTGATCGGCGAACCGAGCTCGACGCGGCGCTTGTCGACGTCCGGGCCACCGGCAGCCTTGATCGCCGAGGCGATGTCGGCCGGGGTGACGGAGCCGAACAGACGACCCGCGTCGCCGGCACGGACGGCCAGCTTCACGTTGACGCCCTCGAGCTGGCCCTTGACCTCGTTGGCCTGCTCGATCGTGGCGATCTCGCGGATCTTACGACCGCGACGGATCTGCTCGACGTCCTTCTCGCCACCCTTGGTCCAGCGGATCGCGAAACCACGCGGGACCAGGTAGTTACGGGCGTACCCGTCCTTGACGTCAACGACGTCGCCGGCGGTGCCGAGGCCGGAGACCTCGTGGGTGAGGATGATCTTCATGTTTCGGTCACCCTTCCCTTATCGCGCGGTGGACGTGTAGGGCAGCAGCGCCATCTCACGGCTGTTCTTCACGGCCGTGGCGACGTCACGCTGGTGCTGAGTGCAGTTGCCGGTGACCCGGCGGGCACGGATCTTGCCGCGGTCGGAGATGAACTTCCGCAGCAGGTTCGTGTCCTTGTAGTCGACGTAGGAGATCTTCTCCTTGCAGAACACGCAAACCTTCTTCTTAGGCTTGCGAGCAGGCGGCTTCGCCATTGTCTCTCTCCAGTGAGTTCAAGAAGTTTGTGCTGACGCCCTCAGGCCCCCGGCCGCTCCACGGCGTTGTTTCACGTGAAACAACGCGTCGGACGGACCGGCTGTACGGACCTAGAAGGGCGGCTCGTCCGAGTAGCCGCCGCCGGAGCCACCGCCCCAGCCACCACCGCCGCCGCCACCCTGCTGGCCGCCGCCGGCGGGTGCACCGGTCGCCCACGGGTCGTCGGCGGGAGCCCCGCCGCCGCCCTGCTGGCCGCCGCCGGGACCGCCGCCCCAACCGCCGCCACCCTGGCCACCGCCGCCCTGCTGGCCGCCGCCGAAGCCGCCGCCCTGGCCACCGCGACCACCGGTCTTGGTGATCTTGGCCGTGGCGTTCTTCAAGCTCGCGCCGACTTCCTCGACGTCGAGCTCGTAGACCGTGCGCTTCACGCCCTCGCGGTCCTCGTACGACCGCTGCTTGAGACGGCCCTGCACGACCACGCGGGTACCCCGCGTGAGGGACTCGGCGACGTTCTCCGCCGCCTGACGCCACACCGAGCAGGTCAGGAACAGGCTCTCGCCGTCCTTCCACTCATTGGTCTGACGGTCGAAGGTGCGGGGGGTGGACGCGACGCGGAACTTCGCGACCGCCGCACCGGACGGGGTGAAGCGCAGCTCGGGGTCGTCGACAAGATTGCCGACAACCGTGATGACGGTCTCGCCTGCCATTAGGGGAACCTCTCGGCGGGTGTGCTGCTGGCTGCTGGTGTTGCTGCTACTCGAACCCGGTTACCGCTGGACGCTTGCGCGCTCAGTGGGTCTCGGGACGGAGGACCTTGGTCCGAAGGACCGACTCATTCAGGTTCATCTGACGGTCGAGCTCCTTGACGACCGCAGGCTCGGCCTGCAGGTCGATGACCGAGTAGATGCCCTCGGGCTTCTTGTTGATCTCGTACGAGAGACGACGACGGCCCCAGGTGTCGACCTTCTCGACCTTTCCGTTGCCCTCACGGACGACGGAGAGGAAGTTCTCGATCAGCGGGGAGACAGCGCGCTCCTCGAGATCGGGGTCGAGGATGACCATCACCTCGTAGTGACGCATGTAGAACCCACCTCCTTTGGACTCAGCGGCCACGGTCGTTCCGTGGCAGGAGGGTCATGATGCGTTCCGCACCGAGCCCGGCCGGAGTATCCGGACAGACATGGGCGCAGACCGTACAGAGTACCTGCCTCAGGCCTTCCGGTTGAAATCCGAGCGGCACACCCCTCAATCTGGAACACAACGGGTGTGAGCGGCGTTACAGTGCGCCGCCCTGTCATCGGAGGTGCCGCATGGCACAGGCAGTAAGGACCCAGCGCAGCCTGATCTCGCTGCTCAACAGCGACGGCCAGGCTCATCCCGTCGAGAACACCCTCGCCATCGTGACCGTAGTCCTCGGCGCGATCGCCGCCTTCGCCACATTTTCCCCCAGTCTGCACCTGGTCAGTTCCTGGGTCGGCCTGGTCGGAATCGGCACCGGCCTCTGGGGCCAGTTCATCTCGTCGACGACAGGTGAACGCTTCCTGTTGATCATCGGGCTAGGAGCCGCGGCCTTCGGCTTCTACCTCGGTCTGGCACACGGCGGCCTCTTCGGCGGCGTCATCGGTTAGCGCAACGGATAAGGGCCGTACGGCCCTGTGCCCGCACGGGCCAGTCGGGGCGCTCCCCGGTCACAGTAGGCTTCGGCGCGAGAGCCGGAGCCCCGACAATGGGGACACACCTGCCGAGGAGCGCCCCGCATGAGCCTGACCCTGAGGACCATCAGTCGAGAGCAGCATCTGGCATACATCCAGAGCCTGCCCGCGGCCAGCCACATGCAGGTCCCTGCCTGGGCGGACGTCAAGGCCGAATGGCGCTCGGAGAGCCTGGGCTGGTTCGACGCGAGCGGCGAGCTGGTCGGCGCCGGCCTCGTCCTCTACCGCCAGGTGCCCAAGGTCAAGCGCTACCTCGCCTACCTCCCCGAGGGCCCGGTCATCAACTGGTACGCGCCGAACCTCAAGGACTGGCTGCAGCCGATGCTCGCGCATCTCAAGCAGCAGGGTGCCTTCACCGTGAAGATGGGCCCGCCGGTCGTCATCCGCCGCTGGGACGCCGCGGCGATCAAGGCCGGCATCCAGAACCAGGACGTCAAGCGCCTGCGCGACGTCGAGGCGACCCACATCGAGCCGCGCGCCTTCGAGGTGGCCGACCAGCTGCGCCGTATGGGCTGGCAGCAGGGCGAGGAGGGTGGCGCCGGCTTCGCCGATGTCCAGCCCCGCTATGTGTTCCAGGTACCGCTCGCCGACCGCAGCCTGGAGGAGGTCCACAAGGGCTTCAACCAGCTGTGGCGCCGTAACATCAAGAAGGCCGAGAAGGCCGGTGTCGAGGTCGTCCAGGGCGGCTACGAAGACCTTGCTGAATGGCAGCGGCTCTACGAGATCACCGCGGAACGCGACAAGTTCCGTCCGCGACCGCTCAGCTACTTCCAGCGCATGTGGACCGCCCTCAACACCGAGGACCCCAACCGCATGCGTCTGTACTTCGCGCGGCACAACGGCGTGAACCTCTCCGCGGCGACGATGCTGGTCGTCGGCGGGCACGTCTGGTACTCCTACGGCGCCTCCGACAACATCGGCCGGGAAGTCCGCCCGTCCAACGCCATGCAGTGGCAGATGCTGCAGGACGCCTACAAGCTCGGCGGCTCGGTCTACGACCTCCGTGGCATCAGCGACTCGCTGGACGAGAACGACCATCTCTTCGGTCTGATCCAGTTCAAGGTCGGCACGGGTGGGCAGGCAGCGGAGTACCTCGGTGAGTGGGACTTCCCGCTCAACAAGCTCATGCAGAAGGCGTTCGACATCGCGATGTCGCTCCGCGGATAGCCTGCGCACCGCCGACAGCTCCACCGCACCGTTCGTACCCTGAGACACCCAGCTACGAGAAAGGTCCCGGGCCCGGCCATGGCGCTCACTCTCTACGTCGACACCGCGCGCTGGCGGGCACACCAGCAGAGCGTGCTCCAGCAGTTCCCCGGGCTGGTCCCGGTCTGCAAAGGCAACGGTTACGGCTTCGGCCATGAGCGCCTCGCCGAGGAGGCGACCCGCCTCGGTTCCGACATTCTCGCGGTCGGTACGACCTACGAAGCGGCCCGCATCAAGGACTACTTCAGCGGCGACCTGCTCGTCCTGACCCCGTTCCGGCACGGCGAGGAGCCGGTTCCGCTGCCGGACCGGGCGATCCGCTCGGTCTCCTCGGTCGAGGGCGTGGGCGGCCTGGTCGGCGCCCGGGTCGTCATCGAGGTCATGAGCAGCATGAAGCGGCACGGCGTCAAGCCGGAGGACCTGCCGAAGCTGGCCGCGGCCATAGAAGACGTCCGGCTCGAAGGATTCGCCATCCACCTGCCGCTGGACCGCGCCGACGGCTCCGACGCCGTCGAGGAGGTCATCGGCTGGATGGACCGGCTGCGCGCCGCCCGGCTGCCGCTGCACACCATGTTCGTCAGCCACCTCAAGGCGCAGGAACTCGCCCGGCTCCAGCAGCAGTTCCCGCAGACCCGCTTCCGCGCGCGGATCGGGACGCTGCTGTGGCTCGGCGACCACGAGGCCACCGAGTACCGCGGCTCGGTTCTTGATGTGACCCGGATCGCGAAGGGGGAGCGCTTCGGCTACCGCCAGCAGAAGGCGGCCTCCGACGGCTACCTGGTCGTGGTGGCCGGCGGCACCTCGCACGGCGTCGGCCTGGAGTCACCCAAGGCGCTGCATGGCGTGATGCCGCGCGCCAAGGGCGTGGCCCGAGCGGGCCTGGCAACCGTCAACCGCAACCTGGCCCCGTACGTATGGGCCGGTAAGCAGCGCTGGTTCGCGGAGCCGCCACACATGCAGGTGTCGATCTTGTTCGTGCCGGGGGATGCACCCGAGCCCCAGGTCGGCGAGGAGCTGGTGGCCCACCTGCGCCACACCACCACCCAGTTCGACCGGATCGTGGACCGCTGAAGAACCTGTCTTCCATGACGTCAAGGGCCCGGTGCCGCAGACACCCTCTGCGACACCGGGCCCGATGCTTGTCCACCGTGCTCGGCCTACTTCCGTACGGCGCCCCAGCGCACCGGCGCCGCGCCTTCGAAGTGCGCCGCGCGGCGTGGCTCGCGGGCCGTCTGTCCGAGCACAAACACATCCGGCGCCCGGTCCAGGACACCGCCCGACGGGTCATCGTCCCCGTCCCTGCGCACCACATCGCGCTCCGGCATCAGAATGTCCCGTACGACCACAGCGCACAGATAGAGCGTGCCCAGGAGGTGCAGCACGATGGCGAGCTGATAGCCCTCGGGCGGCAGCCCCTGATGCTTGTCGCCGTTGCTGGTGTAGGCGAGGTACATCCAGATCCCGAGGTAGTACATGACCTCGCAGCCCTGCCAGATCAGGAAGTCCCGCCAGCGTGGACGGGCCAGCGCGGCGAGCGGGATCAGCCACAGGACGTACTGCGGCGAGTAGACCTTGTTCGTGAGGATGAACAGCGCCACGACGAGAAACGCGAGCTGCGCGAAGCGCGGCCGACGCGGTGCGTACAGAGTGAGCAAACCGATGACGCCGCAGCCGACGATCATCAGCAGCGTGGCGTAGGTGTTGGCGTTCTCCAGGGGGTTGCCGGTGCGCTGTGAGATCAGGAGCCAGAGCGAACCGAAGTCGATCGGCCGTTCCTGGCTGAAGGTGTAGAACTTCGCCCAGCCCTCCCGGATGTGGAAGCCGGCCGCATCGTGCGTGATCATCACCGGCAGGTTCACCACAAGCCAGGCCGCCACGGCACCGGTGAGGGCCCGGCCGTAGGCCCGCCAGGCTCCCGCGCGCCAGCACAGCACCAGCAATGGCCCCAACAGCAGCACCGGGTACAGCTTCGCCGCGGTCGCCAGGCCGATCAGCACACCGGCCGTCAGCGGGCGGCTGCGTGACCACATCAGCATCCCCGCAGCGGTCAGGGCGACCGCCAGCAGGTCCCAGTTGATGGTGGCGGTAAGGGCGAAGGCGGGTGCCAGTGCGACCAGCAGTCCGTCCCAGGGACGGCGGCGGTGGGTACGGGCCACACAGACCGCCATGATGACGGCGCACACCATCAGCATCCCGGCATTGACCAGCCAGTAGATCTGCTCACTGGGGACACGGTCCTGGATCGTGGCCGGATGCGGGGTCATCCACGAGGCGACCTCCATGAAGAGACCGGTCAGCACGGGGTACTCGAGGTACTCCATATCGCCGGGCAGTCGCTGGAAATACGGGATCAGCCCATCGGCGAATCCCCGCCCCACATAGAGATGGGGAATGTCGGAGTAGCAGGCGTGGGTGTACTGGGTCGTGGCACCGAAGAACCACCCGCCGTCGAAGCAAGGCAGCTTCTGCACCATGCCGAGTGCGAACACGCCGATGGCGACCAGCGCGATGCCCCGCACCGGCGTCAGCCAGTTCGTTCCGAGCAGCGCGCGCCGGCCGATCGGCCCTCCGATCAACTCGCTACCGGCCGCCGCAACCTCATCCCGCCTCGTCGGCCGTACAGGCTCGTCCTGTCGCACGCTCGTCATGGCCCCATCCTGCCGTACAGCCCTCGGCCGAATATGGCGAAGCCCCCGCCCGGTCATCCCGGGTCGGGGGCTTCGTGAGTCCATGTTTCACGTGAAACGGTCTGCGTGTTTCACGTGAAACGTCTCGCGGCCGTGGACGCTACCTGCCCTTGGGGCCGCCGAAGATCCCGCCACCGCCGCTGGTGGGATCAGGCGTCGGAGTCGTGTCGCCTCCGGGGCCACCGCCCGGTCCTCCGCCGGTACCTCCGCCATTACCCGTACCGCCACCGTCGCCTCCACAGCCGATGTCCCACTTGGAGCAGGTCTCGCTCGGGCTGGGGCTCGGCGAGTCGCCCGGGGAGGCAGACTCGCTCGGCGTCTCGGACGGGGTCCCGCTCGGCTCCTGCGACGGAGTCGGGGTGGGCTTGGGGGTCGGCATACCTACCTCGTTCACCGGCGGACCGACGGACGACGTGGGCGGATTGAACTCCTCCGACGGGATATGCGCCGCCAGCATGTACTCGGTCCACACCTCGGTCGGCAGGGCGCCACCGTGGATCGAGTCGAAACCACCGACTCCGTTCATGGACAGCTGGCGGGGATTCTGCGGGTCCTCACGGAACATCGTCACAGACGTCGAGAGACGCGGCGTGTAGCCAACGAACCATGCCGACTTGTTCTCGTCGGTCGTACCGGTCTTGCCCGCGGCCGGAATGCCCAGCCGCTTCGCTTCCTTCGCCGTGCCGTTCTGGATGACGTTCTGCAGCACCTTGGTCACGGTGTCGGCAATGTTGGGCTGCAGCGCCGACACCTGCTCGGGCTTGTCGAAGCCGTCCAGGTCCTTGCCCTCCAACGTCACCTTGGTCACCGAGTACGGTTCAACCTTGGTGCCCGAAGCGGCAAAGGTCGCGTAGGCATTGGCCATCCGGATCGCACTCGGCGTGGAGGTGCCCAGCGCGAACGACGGGTTGAGGTTCTTGTCGAAGCTGTCCGGCGAGATACCGACCGACTCGGCCACGTCCCGCACCTTGCGCATCCCGACATCCATGCCGAGCTGAACGAACGGGGTGTTGACGGACTGCTCCATCGCCTTGGTCAGGGTGATGTAGCCCCAGGGATGGTTGCTCTCGTTCTCCTGGTAGAAGGGTGAGCCGTCCTGCTTCAGGACAAAGCCGCCCTCTGCGTTCCGCACCTTGAGATGGTCGTCGCCGTTGTACTTGCTTTCCGGAGGGATCGGCGCACCGCCGCTGGCGGCCGTGCCGTCCTTCATCGCCGCCGCAAGAACGAACGGCTTCCAGGTCGAGCCGACGGGCACACCATAGGTGTCCGCGTTATTGCTGAAATGCCCCTTGTCGTAACCCTCACCGCCGTAAAGGGCAACGATCTTGCCGTCGCCGGGCACCACGGAGGCAGCACCGAACTGGACGTATTTATCCTTCGCGCGCTTTTTGGGATCGATATACCGCTTGTCGACTTTCTTGACCGCTTCGGCGAGTTTGTTGACCTTCGACTCATCAAAGGTTGTCTGGATGGTGTAGCCGCCCCTGTCGAACTCCCGCTCACTGAGGTTGGAGTGCTTCAGGACGTACTTCTTGGCCGTGTCCATCAGGTAGCCGATCTGGCCGGCCTTACTGGCCACCGGCTTCGGGTCCTCGACGTGGGGGAACTTTGTGATCTTGAGCCGCTCCGCCTTCGAGATCATCCCGTTCTCGACTTCCCGGTCGAGGATCCAGCGCCATCGAGCCTTCGCCCGCTTGGTGTTGGACGCCCGGTCGGAGTTCGGCCCGGAACCGCCGGCCGGGTCGTAGAGGTCGGCACCCTTGAGCACCGTTGCCAGCAGGGCGCTCTCGCTCCGCGACAGCTTGCTGGCGTCCTTCCCGAAGTACGCCTGGGCTGCGGCCTGGATGCCGTAGGCACCGCGCCCGTAGTAACTGGTGTTGAGGTAACCCTGCAAGATCTCGGGCTTGCCCTTGAGCGCCCCGACCTTTATCGAGATGAACAGTTCCTTGAACTTGCGGTCCAGCGTCTGGTTCTGGGTCAGCATCGCGTTCTTGACGTACTGCTGCGTGATGGTCGAGCCACCCTGGGTTTCCCCACCCTTGGCCATGTTGAACAGCGCGCGTGCGATACCCATGGGATCCACGCCCGAGTCGTGCCAGAACGACGCGTTCTCCGCCGCGACCGCCGCGTCCTGCATTTCACCGGGGATCTGGGCAATCTTGAGGTTCTGCCGGTTCGTGTCACCGTCGCGGGCCATGACCTTGCCATTGGACCAGAGGTAGACGTTGTTCTGGGCCATGGCGGCCTTGTTCTCATCGGGAACATCCACCACAGCCAGCGCGACGCCCGCGGCTCCGACGATCAGGCCGATGAAACCCAGACACAGGCTGGTGACCTGTTTCCAGGACGGCACAAAGCGACGCCAGCCGTCGCGGTGGGCACGCGGGTAGTCGATCCAGCGCTTCTTGGCAGGCTTCCCATTGCCACGCCCTCGACCTCCCCCCTCGGGCCCGTTCCCGCCGCCACCGGTGCGGCGGCCTCCACGGCCGCCACCGCCATGGCCAGCGGACCCACCACCGGTGGCCATCGCAGCGGGATCGGATCCTCGCCGGCGGCCGCCACGCTGCGCGGCCCGGCGGGCTTCGGCACGTCCACCGTACGGCCGCTCCTGGCCATGCGGATCGGAGGTGGGCGGCGGACCGGCAGCCGAGTCCCGCGAGGGCGCGGCACGACGCCCTGATGGCTGCTGCGCGGAACGTCGGGCCGCGGCACGTCCGCCACCTTGTGGCTGTGGCGGTTTGCGACGGTGCTCGCTCATGGAACGATTACTCCTCGGGCAGGCGCGCTTTCTCGTCGCCTGAAGGCGGCAGTTGTCTTCAGGTCCCCCCGATGCACGGCCCACCTGTGGGGTGAGGGCCGCACTACACCGAGGACAGGGACGCCAGATATCGGTCCACGGTTCCCGGCAGTCTGCATGCCGCACAGACTACGCACCGCCAAAACCTGCCCAGCGTTGAAATTCACTCCAAATCAGTCAGGTTGCCTGAAGCGAATTGGTGATGTGACGCCGTTCACCGTGCCCCCGCTTGTTCCATTCGAGGCACCGTTCTATCGTCTGGATGTATCGAGTCGATACATCAGCACGAGATAAAGAACGCACCGGGTCAAGGAGGCGGAGGATGAGCAGACGTTCCGGCATCCTCGAGTTCGCCGTCCTGGGCCTGCTTCGTGAGTCTCCGATGCACGGCTATGAGCTGCGAAAACGGCTCAACACCTCGCTCGGCGTCTTCCGCGCGTTCAGCTACGGCACCCTCTACCCCTGCCTCAAGGCGCTGGTCGCGAACGGCTGGCTCGTCGAGGAGACGGGCGACGCCCCGGAGGGCTCGTCCGCCGTGGCACTGTCGGGGCGCCGGGCAAAGATCGTCTACCGATTGACCGCCGAGGGCAAAGAGCACTTCGAGGAGCTGCTCGCCCACTCCGGACCGGATGCGTGGGAGGACGAGCACTTCGGCGTCCGCTTCGCATTCTTCGGTCAGACGTCGCGGGATGTTCGGATGCGCGTGCTGGAAGGCCGCCGCAGTCGGCTGGAGGAGCGCCTCGAGAAAATGCGCACCTCTTTGGCCAGGACCCGCGAGCGGCTGGACGACTACACCCTCGAACTGCAACGCCACGGCATGGAATCCGTGGAGCGCGAAGTCCGTTGGTTGAACGAGCTCATCGAGAGTGAGCGCACCGGGCGCGATCAGCGCGCACCGGATCCCGCAGAGCAGGACAAGAAGTCAGAAGATGCGGGCGGCCTGCCCCGGCACCGGGGTGGTTCCCGGCCGGATCCGTCCGATGACACCACCACATGAGGCCCTGCGGTGCCAGGTCCTCATCGAGAACACAGGGAGCAACCGGAATGGGTTCGGTTCGCGTAGCCATCGTCGGCGTAGGTAACTGCGCCGCCTCGCTGGTACAGGGCGTCGAGTACTACAAGGACGCCGACCCGAAGAGCCGCGTGCCCGGCCTCATGCACGTGCAGTTCGGCGACTACCACGTGCGTGACATCGAGTTCGTGGCGGCTTTCGACGTCGACGCCAAGAAGGTCGGCCTCGACCTCTCGGACGCCATCGGCGCCAGCGAGAACAACACCATCAAGATCTGCGATGTGCCGAACGCCGGCGTGACGGTCCAGCGCGGTCACACCCTCGACGGTCTGGGCAAGTACTACCGCCAGACCATCGAGGAGTCCGCAGAGGCCCCGGTCGACATCGTCCAGGTCCTCAAGGACAAGCAGGTCGACGTTCTAGTCTGCTACCTCCCTGTCGGCTCCGAGGACGCCGCGAAGTACTACGCCCAGTGCGCCATCGACGCCAAGGTCGGCTTCGTCAACGCCCTCCCGGTCTTCATCGCCGGCACCAAGGAGTGGGCGGACAAGTTCACCGAGGCCGGTGTCCCGATCGTCGGTGACGACATCAAGTCGCAGGTCGGCGCCACCATCACGCACCGCGTGATGGCCAAGCTCTTCGAGGACCGGGGCGTCATCCTGGACCGCACGATGCAGCTGAACGTCGGCGGCAACATGGACTTCAAGAACATGCTCGAGCGGGAGCGGCTGGAGTCCAAGAAGATCTCCAAGACCCAGGCCGTCACCTCCCAGATCCGGGACCGTGAGCTGGGCGAGGACAACGTCCACATCGGCCCGTCGGACTACGTGGCCTGGCTGGACGACCGCAAGTGGGCCTACGTCCGCCTCGAGGGTCGCGCCTTCGGTGACGTCCCGCTGAACCTCGAGTACAAGCTCGAGGTCTGGGACTCCCCGAACTCCGCGGGTGTCATCATCGACGCCCTGCGTGCCGCGAAGATCGCGAAGGACCGAGGCATCGGCGGCCCGATCCTCTCCGCGTCGTCGTACTTCATGAAGTCGCCGCCGGTGCAGTACTTCGACGACGAGGCGCGGGAGAACGTCGAGAAGTTCATTCAGGGCGAGGTCGAGCGCTAAGACGTTCGCCCCGCACAGCCCGCAGGCCCCTGGGAATTCCACCCGGGGGCCTGCGGGCTGTGTGAGGCTGTGCGCCATGCATGCAGTGCGCGACCTCCGCGTATTACTCCGGCTTCGCGACTTCCGTTCGCTTCTTGCCGTACGGCTTCAGTCCCAGGCTGCCGACGGTGTCTTCCAGGTCGCGCTCGCCACATACGTCGTCTTCTCACCCGAGAAACAGGCCTCGCCCGCAGCCATCGCCTCCGCCATGGCGATCCTGCTGCTGCCTTACTCACTCCTCGGGCCGTTCACGGGCGTGCTGCTCGACCGCTGGCGCCGCCGCCAGGTCCTGCTGTACGGAAATCTGCTGCGCGCCGCGCTCGCCGCCGCGACCGCAGCCTTGATCGTGGCCCGTGTCCCTGACTGGCTCTTCTACGCGTCGGCCCTCTCCGTGACAGCCGTGAACCGCTTTGTTCTGGCCGGTATTTCGGCCGCGTTGCCCCGCGTCGTCGACAACGCACAGCAACTGGTGATGGCCAACTCCCTTTCGCCCACAGCCGGAACGCTTGCCGCGACAGCCGGCGGCGGCCTCGCCTTCGCCGTCCGGCTCGCCGGCTCGCATGCCGACGCCTTTGTCGTGCTGCTTGCCTCGGCTCTCTATTTCTTTTCGGCCCTCACTGCCCTGCGCATTGCACCGGCACTCCTCGGGCCCGACGCCTCCCGGCTCCAACCACATCTGTGGGAAGCCCTGTTGAGCACCGTGCGGGGGCTTGTGGATGGTCTGCGCCACCTCAAGGAGCGGCGCACAGCGGCCCGCGCTCTTGCGGCAATGACCTTGATCCGCTTCTGCTACGGAGCTCTGACGGTCACGGTGCTGATGCTGTGCCGCTACTCCTGGGCCGACACCGAATCCGAAGGTCTGGCCCTGCTCGGCATCACGGTCCTGGTGTCCGGAATCGGCTTCTTCGCTGCCGCTCTCGTCACGCCCTGGGCGGTCGAGCATCTCAACCCGTTCGGTTGGATCGCCTGCTGCGCGGCCATAGGAGCCGTGCTGGTGCCGGCCCTCGGGCTGTTCTTCGCCCCCGAGCCGATGCTGACCGCCGCATTGGTACTCGGCCTCAGCACCCAGGGAACCAAGATCTCCACGGATACCGTGGTGCAGTCCTCGGTCGACGACGCGTACCGCGGCCGGATCTTCGCCATCTATGACGTGCTGTTCAACGTGGCCTTCGTCGGCGCGGCGGCGGTCGCGGCGCTCATGCTGCCGCCGAGCGGACGGTCCGTCGTGCTACTTGTCGTGGTGACCGTGATCTACGCAGTCGTTGCCACAGCATTGGTCCGACCCTGGCGACGATGGGCCAAGTCTTTCCTGGGATAGCGATGCCCAGCTGACGGGGCGGCGGCTCCCACCCGAGGAGGGCGATGTTTCACGTGAAACATCGCCCCATGTTTCACGTGAAACATGGCGGTTCATCGACCGGCCGTTTCACGTGAAACATTCAGCCCTGCGCGGCCCACCACTCCTTCAAAGCGGCAACCGCCGCATCCCGATCCATGGGACCACGCTCCAGTCGCAGTTCCAGCATCGCCTTGTACGCCTTGCCAACCTCCGGCCCCGGCGCGATCCCCAGAATCTGCATGATGTCGTTGCCGTCCAGGTCCGGACGGATGGCATCCAGCTCTTCCTGCTCCTGGAGCCGTGCGATGCGGTCCTCAAGCCCGTCATAGGCGCGCGACAGCGCATTGGCCTTGCGCTTGTTCCGGGTGGTGCAGTCCGAGCGGGTCAGCTTGTGCAGCCGCTTCAGCTGCGGGCCGGCGTCCCGCACATAGCGACGGACCGCCGAGTCCGTCCACTCACCCGTCCCGTATCCGTGGAAGCGCAGGTGCAGCTCCACCAGACGCGAAACATCCTTGATCATGTCATTGGAGTACTTCAGCGCGGTCATCCGCTTCTTGGTCATCTTCGCTCCCACCACCTCGTGGTGGTGGAAGGAGACCCGCCCGTCCGACTCGAAGCGCCGCGTCCTGGGCTTGCCGATGTCATGCAGCAGGGCCGCCAGCCGCAGCACCAGATCTGGCCCGTCCTCTTCCAGATCGATCGCCTGCTCCAGGACGGTCAGCGAGTGCTCGTAGACGTCCTTGTGGCGGTGATGCTCATCACTTTCCAGCTGGAGCGCGGGCAGCTCGGGCAGCACCCGGTCGGCGAGCCCCGAGTCGACGAGCAGCCGGAGCCCCTTGCGCGGGTGAGCCCCCAGGATCAGCTTGTTCAGCTCGTCCCGTACGCGCTCCGCGGAGACAATCTCGATCCGCTCCGACATCGCCTTCATCGCGGCGACCACCTCGGGCGCGACCTCGAAGTCCAGCTGGGCGGCAAAGCGGGCCGCGCGCATCATCCGCAGCGGATCGTCGGAGAACGACTCCTCAGGCGTCCCCGGCGTCCGCAGCACTCGCGATGCCAGGTCCTCCAGCCCGTCGTGCGGGTCGACGAACTCCTTCTGCGGCAGCAGCACCGCCATGGCGTTCACCGTGAAGTCCCGACGGACCAGGTCCTCCTCGATGGAGTCGCCGTAGGACACCTCGGGCTTGCGCGAGGTGCGGTCGTACGCCTCGGAGCGGTAGGTCGTGACCTCGATGTCGAACGAGCTCTTCTTGCAGCCCACCGTGCCGAAGGCAATGCCGACCTCCCACACCGCGTCCGCCCACGGCCGGACGATCTTCAGGACGTCCTCGGGACGGGCATCGGTGGTGAAGTCCAGGTCATTGCCGAGCCGCCCCAGCAGCGCATCCCGCACCGACCCCCCGACCAGGGCAAGCGTGAACCCGGCCTCCTGGAATCGGCGGGCCAGATCGTCCGCAACGGGGGACACCCGCAGCAGCTCGCTCACGGCACGGCGCTGGACATGGTTCAACGCGTCCGTCGACTGCGGCGTCCGCTCGGTCGGCGGGGTGGGGAGGTCATTGTTGGCGTTCGGCACAACAAAACAGGGTACGTGGCTGCGCTGTAGGAAGCGTCACGTTAATAAAGGGGACGCGGTGTCCGACGCCAAGGGACACGGCGTCCGGCGCCGTCCCGGCGATCATGTGGAGCAGTCCCCGGCACTACGGCACAGCGGGCCTCGTTACCATTCGTGGACGCACATTCCGAACGACCACTGACGACGACGAGGGACGGGCGAGCGCGTGGCCGAGGCGGCAGGGTTCCAGGGGACTGAACGGCCGCGCGGCCGATGGCTGCGCAGGACCGTGGCACTGTTCACCGGAACACCCCTGCTCACGGGCCTGCTGCTGGCCCCGCAGGCCCCCACCGCACAAGCCGCCACGGCGGGCTCCCGTGGAGTCGACGTCAGCATCGAATCAATGACGCCGTCCGCTCCCACCAAGACGGACACGGTCACGGTCTCCGGCACGCTGACCAACGACGGCAGCAGCCCGATCACCGACGCGCACGTCGGAATGCACCGTGGCTCACCTCTCGGCGGCCGCAGCTCCATCGACACCACGTCCCGGCACGCCGGGTACGTACCCGGCGTCGACGGACCGGAGGTCAAGGGCCACAAGGAGAAGATCGACAAGCTGGACCCCGGTGCCAGCCGCCCCTTCTCCCTCAGCGTGCCGGTGAAGGATCTCCGCCTCGACGAAGACGGTGTGTATCGGCTCGGTGTCTCACTGTCAGGGCACACTCAGGCCTCGGCCTACGAGCAGGTGCTCGGCATCGACCGGACCTTCCTGCCCTGGCAGAAGACGGATGCAGGCAAGAAGACCCAGCTCACCTACCTGTGGCCGCTGATCTCCGCCACCCACCTCACCGCCGAGACCGACGCAGCGCAGACGCCGGTCTTCCGCAATGACGATCTCGCCGCGGAGCTCGCGCCCGGCGGCCGGCTGCAGCAGATGGTGGCGCTCGCCAAGAACTTGCCGGTGACTTTCGTCATCGATCCCGACCTGCTCGCCAGCGTCGACGCCATGACCAGGACGTACAAGGTCGGCGGCCCGGACGGTCCCACGGGCAGGAATCAGGCCGTCGCCAAGCAGTGGCTGAACGACCTCCAAAAGGCGGTGAAGACGCACGAGGTCATCGCGCTGCCGTTCGCCGATCCCGACCTCGCCTCACTCGCGCACCACGGCAAGAGCGTCCCCAGCGCGCTCAGCCACCTCGGTCCGGCCACCGACCTCGCCGGCAAGACCGTGGACACGGTCCTGGGGGTCACACCGCGTACGGACTTCGCCTGGCCCGTCGACGGCGCCATCGACTCCTCCATCGTCGATGTCGCCACCTCGGCCGGTGCGCACAACGTCATCACCCGCAGCGACAGCCTGCGCGAGACCAACGGACTGCCCTACACCCCGACAGCGGCGCGGCCCATCGGCGGTGGCAACACCGCCATCGTCGCGGACGCGCGGCTCTCCCGGGCGTTCGAAGGCGATATGTCGAAGGCGGACAACGCCTCCCACGCGGTCCAGCAATTCCTTGCTCAGACGCAGATGATCAACCTTCAGGCCCCGGACCGGCAGCGCAGCATCGTCGTCGCCCCCCAGCGCATGCCGTCGGCCGCCCAGGCCCGCGCAATGGCCACCGCCCTGCGGAATCTGGATGACGCCGGGCGCTGGACACAGCCGCTGGACCTCAGCGATGCGACCAACGCCAAGCCCGACCCCGCCGCCACCCGGCAGGTACCGAGCGGCGCCGCCTACCCGGGCTCGCTGCGCAGGCAAGAGCTCCCCACCGATGCCTTCCGGCAGATCCAGGAAACCCAGTCCGCACTGGACGACTACCGCGTGATCCTGGCCCAGCCGGAGCGCGTGGTGACCCCGTTCGGCACCGCCATACTGCGTGAGATGTCGACCGAGTGGCGGGGCGACCCGACCGGTGCCGGGGCCTTCCGCAACTCCGTGCGCGGCTATCTCGACGGCCTGACCAAGAAGGTCCACCTGATCCAGAAGTCGGATGCGACACTCTCCGGGCGCAGCGCAACGATTCCTGTGACGGTGCAGAACAACCTGGTCCAGGGCGTCGAAGGCATGACGCTGAAGCTGACCTCGTCCCAGCCCAACCGTCTGGACGTGGGGACGTCACAGCAGATCAAGGTGGACGGCGGGCACAGCCAGTCGTTCAAGTTCGACACCACGGCGAACGCCAACGGTCGTGCCTGGGTGACCGCCCAGCTCTACACCGCCGACGGAAAGCCCTACGGTGAACCGATGACGTTCCAGGTGAACGTCACTGAGATCACCGCGACTGTGATGCTCGTCATCGCCGGCGGTGTGCTGCTGCTGGTCCTGGCCGGCGTACGGATCTACCTCCAGCGCAAGCGGATGGCCGCGGCGCCCGCCGAGGACGGACCCGATGACGAAGGCCCGGACGGCGAAGAAGGCACGAACGGCGACAACGGCGGCACGGACGGCGACAAGCCCGAGCAGCCGAGTGACCCCACGCCGGACACCGGTTCGGAAAGCACCGACCCGTCCGGCTCAGGTGAGAAAGTGGACCGTTGATAGATGGCGGGGCCGGACGGCCCGCGACGGATGAGATGGGGCAGCGATGAACGCGCCGTACGACGGTGACCGCAGCCGGGACGCCCATGGCGACCCGGCTGGGCCGGTCCCTGCGACGCCCCAGGTGCCCGCAGCTTCCGGCCCTCACTCCCAGGATCCCTACGTTCAGGACCCCTACGTCCAGGACGCCTACCGCAACGACCCGCACCACGCTCCGCACCCGGGGGTTCCGGATCCCGGCGCCGAGGCGCCGTACGACAGCGCCGCGCACCCCGCGCCCCCGCTGGGACACACCCAGCCGCTCTACCAGCAGCCCCCCACGGCACAGCACACCCCCGACCCGCAGTTCTGGGCGGCGCCCGCCCCGTCCGACTCCCGTGCCGGCGGACCCGACCCCCAGTACGGTGACGCCGCGACCACGCAATTCGTGGGTGTCGACGACCTGATCACCCAGGCATCCGAAGAGCGCTCGGAGCCCGATGCCTTCGCGCATCTCTTCCGGGACCAGCAGCCGTACGAGCCCCAGCGGCCCGCCCCGGCACCGGCACCCGCCGCGGCCGGAGGAGTGGGCGCGCCGGTGCCGGAAGCCGTACCCCAGCAGCCCGCGCCAACGCCCGAGCCTGCCCCCGCGGCCGCCGGCAAGCAGTCCGGTGGCAAGGCCTCCGGACTGCTCAAGTCCAGCGCCGTGATGGCCGCCGGCACGATGGTGTCCCGGCTCACCGGCTTCGTCCGCTCCGCGCTGATCGTCGCGGCGCTCGGCGGTGCGGTCCTCGGCGACTCCTGGCAGGTGGCCTACCAGCTGCCGACGATGATCTACATCCTCACCATCGGCGGCGGTCTGAACTCCGTCTTCGTCCCGCAGCTCGTCCGCGCGATGAAGGAGGACGACGACGGCGGTGAGGCGTACGCCAACCGCCTGCTGACGCTGGTCATGGTCCTCCTCGGAGGACTGACCGTCCTGGCGGTGGTCGCCGCGCCGCTCCTGGTGAAGCTTGTCTCCCTCGATATCTCCCGCGACCCGGCAGCCAACGAGGTCGCCGTCGCCTTCACCCGCTACTGCCTGCCGACGATCTTCTTCATGGGTCTGCACGTCGTAATGGGGCAGATCCTCAACGCCCGCGGCCGCTTCGGCGCGATGATGTGGACCCCGGTCCTCAACAACATCGTCATGATCGCCACCTTCGGCCTGTTCATCTGGGTCTACGGCTCGGCCAAGACGTCCCAGATCGGTGTGACGACCATCCCCACCGAGGGAATCCGGCTGCTGGGCATCGGTACCCTCCTCGGCCTCGTCGTCCAGGCGCTGGCGATGATCCCGTACCTGCGTGACGCCGACTTCAAGCTCCGGCTGCGCTTCGACTGGCGCGGCCACGGCCTGGGCAAGGCCGCCAAGCTCGCCAAGTGGACGGTTCTGTTCGTCCTCGCCAACCAGGCGGGCGTCCTCGTCGTCACCCAGCTCTCCACCTGGGCCGGCAACACCGCCGACCATCAGGGCCACCCGGGCAACGGCTTCATCTCGTACGCCAGCGCCCAGCTGATCTGGAACATGCCGCAGGCGATCATCACCGTCTCCGTGATGGCGGCGCTGCTGCCACGCCTGGCACGCTCCGCGCACGACGGCGACACCGCGGCCGTCCGCGACGACATGTCCCAGGGGCTGCGGACCTCCGCCGTCGCCATCGTCCCGATCGCGTTCGGGTTCCTGTCCCTCGGCGTCCCGCTGTGCACGCTCGTCTACGGCTCGTCCGGGGCCGGTGTCCCGATGGGCTACATGCTGATGGCCTTCGGCGTCGGCCTGATCCCGTTCTCGGTGCAGTACGTCGTCCTGCGCGCCTTCTACGCGTACGAGGACACCCGCACCCCCTTCTACAACACGGTGATCGTCGCCGCCGTCAACGCCGTCGCCTCCGCCCTCTGCTTCCTGATCCTCCCCGCACGCTGGGCTGTGATCGGCATGGCGGCCTCCTACGGGCTGGCGTACATCATCGGCGTGGGTGTGGCCTGGCGCCGCCTGAGCAAGCGGATGGGCGGCGACCTCGACACCGCGCATGTCGTGCGCACCTACGCACGTCTGGCCGGCGCCAGCATTCCGGCCACGATCGTCTCGGGGGCCGCGGTGTACGGCATCATGCAGGCACTCGGCAGTGGGGTCACCGGCTCGCTCGCCGCCCTTGTCGGCGGCAGCGCCGCACTTCTGGCGGTCTTCTACGCGGCCGCCCGGAAGATGCGGATCCAAGAGTTGAACGCCCTGGTCGGGATGGTCCGCGCCAAGCTGGGGCGCTGACCGAGCACAACCATCGACCGCCACCGTGTGTCGTGCATAGTGGCGGACTGTGGGCACAATTGTCGTGGCTCATTGAGCCTGCAACGGATGGGGAGGCAGGAACGACGGTGGCGGAACGGAGCACGGCTGCCGTCGACGTGGCCGACACGAGCGGTGAGGAACCGCTGACCGCCAAGGCGGGTCAGGCCACGGACGACGGAGCGGAGGCCGAGAAGGTATCCGGCGGGGACAAGGACACCGCACGCACTGAAGAGATCGGTGCCACGGCGGCCGAATCCCAGCCACCGGAGCTGCACAGTGGCCATAAGCTCGCCAGACGCTACCGCCTCGAGGAGTGCGTCACCCGTCTGGACGGATTCAGCAGCTGGCGCGCGGTCGACGAAAAGCTGCGCAGAGCAGTCGGTGTGCACATCCTGCCCGCCGATCATCCGCGGGCCCGCCCGGTGCTGTCCGCCGCCCGCTCCTCCGCGCTCCTCGGCGACCCTCGGTTCGTCCAGGTCCTCGACGCCGTGGAGGAGAACGACCTCGTCTACGTCGTCCACGAATGGCTGCCGGACGCCACCGAGCTCACCACCGTCCTCGCAAGCGGCCCGCTCGAAGCGCACGACGCCTACCAGCTCGTCAGCCAGGTCTCCCAGGCCATGGCCGCCGCGCACCGCGAGGGCCTGGCACATTTGCGGATCACTCCCGGATCGGTGCTGCGGACGGAGTCCGGCCAGTACCGCATCCGCGGCCTCGCGGTCATGGCCGCGCTGCGCGGCATCACCTGTGAGCACCCTCAACGCACGGACACCGAAGCGATCGGCGCACTGCTGTATGCCTCGCTGACCCAGCGCTGGCCGTACGAGAACGACGCCTACGGTCTCACCGGTCTGCCCAAGGGCGTCGGGCTGATCGCCCCCGACCAGGTGCGTGCGGGGGTCCACCGCGGGCTGTCCGAACTCGCCATGCGCGCGGTCGTCAACGATGGCGCCACGGCTTCCCGGCAGGAGCAGCCCTGCACCACCCCGGAGGAGCTGGCCAAGGCCGTCGCGGCCATGCCGCGCATCCGGCCCCCCGAGACGGCCTTCAACACGCCGCCGCCCTACCAGCGCACCGGTTACCAGCAGGGCACCTACAGCCAGTCGTCGGCCCGCAACGGCCAGCCCGGTCGGCCGACTCAGGCCATCCCCACCCCGCCGCCCCCGCTGCAGAGCCGTACCGGAAAGGCGCTGAAGTGGTCCGTCTCCGCGCTGCTCATCGCGGCACTGGGACTGGGCAGCTGGCAGCTCGCGGACACCCTGCTCTCGCTGGAAGGCGACAAGGACAGCCCGGGTAGCTCTCAGACCACTGGCGGCAAGGCCAAAACGCCCGCCAGTAAGCCGATCAAGATCGAAAATGCCGTGGAGTACTACCCCGACGGCAAGCCGCAGCACCCCGACCAGGCTCAGAACTCCCACGACGGGGACACCGGCACCTTCTGGTACAGCAAGACCTTCAAGGAAGGCCCCGACCTCAATCCGGTCTTCAAGCAGGGTGTCGGCCTCATCTACGACCTGGGATCGAAACAAGGGATAAGCAGCGCGTCGATCGGGCTGCACTACGGCGGCCCTCACACCACCGTGACGCTGTACGCGGCCAACTCTCTGTCGACATCGGAACCGCTGAGTTCCATGCAGAAGCTCGGTACGGCCCAGACCTCGCAGAAGACGGCCGAGATCAAGCTCGAGAAGCCGGCGAAGGCGCAGTACGTCCTGGTGTGGATCACCGCCATGCCGCACTCCCCGGCAGATCCGACTACGTACAGCGGCGACGGCTACAAGCAGGGCGTGACGGAGGTTTCCTTCACCAGCTGAGAACGCAGCAAGCTCAGCGACTGTCGAGGGGCTGTGTACCCCGGCCGGACGGCTTGGGTTCTCAGGGGCGTTGCAATACCCCAGCACAAGGGGTGCAAGGGTCTTGAAGATCCGAAAGGCCCGAACGGGTCGGGAACGGCGGAAGCTGGTCCGTGAGCGGGAGGAACACTTCCGGCTCACGGACCAGGGCCCGAACGGCTACGAAGCATGCCGGACCGTCGGAACCAACCACCCGAATACCCGCACGGCTACTCGCCGCCTCCCCAAGCGATCACGCGTGGCGACGATCTCCAGGTTCCGCCTGGAACCCGTGGGGCCCCGAATTCGTCGGCATTTACTTTCCTGACCTGGCGGGCTTCAATGGGACCCGAGATCAGGCAGCTACGGCCGGGGGGCCCGTGTCCACCGACAGCGACGAGGCTTCGACACCAACCGACGCCGATCTCCTTGCTCTGCATGTGAAAGGCGATCCCGATGCCTTCGGGGAGATCGTCCGACGCCACCGTGACCGCCTCTGGGCCGTGGCACTGCGCACCCTCGGCGATCGCGAAGAAGCCGCCGACGCCGTCCAGGACGCACTGGTCTCCGCCTACCGCGCGGCCCACACATTCCGTGGACAGTCCGCCGTCACGACCTGGCTGCATCGCATCACGGTGAACGCTTGCCTGGACCGGGCCCGCAAGGCCGCCTCCCGGCGCACCTCACCCGTGGCCGAGACAGAGCGACTGGAGCAGCTTCTCGAACCGCAAGAATCCGCCGCCGTCCCCGCCGAGCGGCGGGATCTACACCGGCAACTGCTCGGCGCACTGCGCACCCTTCCCGAGGAACAGCGCGCCGCGCTCGTCCTCGTCGATATGCAGGGCTACCCCGTCGCCGAGGCAGCCGCGATCCTCGGTATCCCAACGGGAACGGTCAAGAGCCGCTGTGCGCGGGGCCGTGCGCGGCTCCTTCCTTTGGTCACCCATCTGCGCGCCGACGCCGGGGATAGCCCGCCCGCGAGTGGGGGAAGGAACCGGGCGCAGGGGACATCCGTCCCACCGACGGCAGGACCGAAGGACACAGGTGCCGTGAAGGGCGGAGGTGGGTGAGCGTGACGTCGACGACCGGCTCGGATGAGCACCCGGAGGTCTCCGAGATTTCCGACCTGACGGACGGACTACTGTCCCCGTCCCGCACCACGGAGCTTCGCGGCCATCTCGACGGCTGCCCGCTGTGCGCGGAGGTACACGCATCACTGGAGGAAATCCGGGGGCTGCTGGGCACGCTCCCCGGCCCCACGAGAATGCCCGCCGATGTCGCGGGGCGCATCGATGCCGCGCTCGCAGCCGAGGCGCTGCTCAACTCCACGACCCCCACCACAGGCACCCTTGTTTCACGTGAAACATCGACCGCCGCCGGTTCGGTTTCACGTGAAACCGATGTGGAATCGCCCACACACACCGCTCCCTCGGACCGGCCGGCGGGCCGCCCCAGGGGCGCCTCCGGGCCCGGCCGCCAGACGTCCGGCAGCCGCTCGTCCCGTGCACGGCGTTGGCCCCGCATGCTGCTGGCTACGGCAGCGGCCGCCGCGGCCATCAGCATCGGCGGACTCTTCCTCCAGAACGCCGCCACCAACGGCACCCAGGCCGCCCGTCAGGACCAGGCGAGCGCACCCGCTGAGCAGAACGCTGGCGGTTCCGCGCTGACCTCGGCATCCCTCGAAGCGCATGTCCATCGCCTGCTGGCGGCGAAAAACTCGCATAAGACTCCGGAGATCGGCACCCGCAGCTCTCCGGAAACACCGCTGCGCGGCAATGCCGACACCGTCCCGTCCTGTGTGCGCCAAGGCATCGGCCGCACGGAAGCCCCGCTCGCCTCCAGCCACAACACCTACAACGGCAAGGACGCCTATCTCGTGGTGCTGCCGCACGCGTCCGACCCGTCACGTGTCTCCGCCTACGTCGTGTCTTCCTCCTGCGTCTCCGCCACCCCTCCGGCTCCCGGCAAGGTCCTGCTGACCCACTCGTACCAGCGAGACTGAAACGACGAGACGTGCGCTGTGACACTCCGGGAATGCTCGCCCCGTAGGATCCGTTGGGTGGGGTGAGAGTTCCGAGACCCCAGCAAGCCGTCGGCAGAGACAAGGAAGACACCCGTGAGCGACGTCCGCAACGTGATCATCATCGGCTCCGGGCCCGCGGGCTACACCGCAGCGCTCTACACCGCCCGCGCGTCCCTGAAGCCGCTGGTCTTCGAAGGTGCCGTCACCGCCGGCGGCGCACTGATGAACACCACCGACGTGGAGAACTTCCCCGGTTTCCGCGACGGCATCATGGGGCCGGACCTCATGGACAACATGCGCGCCCAGGCCGAGCGCTTCGGTGCCGAGCTCGTCCCGGACGACATCGTCGCGGTCGACCTCTCCGAAGAGATCAAGACCGTCACCGACACCGCGGGCACCGTCCACCAGGCGAAGGCCGTCATCGTCACCACCGGCTCCCAGCACCGCAAGCTTGGGCTGCCCCGTGAGGACGAGCTGTCCGGCCGCGGCGTCTCGTGGTGCGCGACCTGCGACGGGTTCTTCTTCAAGGGCCAGGACATCGCCGTCATCGGTGGTGGCGACACCGCGATGGAAGAGGCCACGTTCCTCTCTCGCTTCGCCAACTCCGTCACGGTCGTCCACCGCCGCGACGCCCTGCGGGCGAGCAAGGCGATGCAGGATCGTGCCGTCGCCGACCCGAAGATCAAGTTCGTGTGGGACAGCGAGGTCGCCGAGATCCACGGCGACAACAAGCTCAGCGGTCTGACGCTGCGCAACGTCAAGACCGGCGAGACCTCGGAACTCCCCGTGACCGGCCTGTTCATCGCGATCGGCCACGACCCGCGGACCGAGCTGTTCAAGGGCCAGCTGAATCTGGACGACGACGGTTACCTCAAGGTCGAGGCACCCAGCACTCGTACGAACCTGAAGGGTGTCTTTGCCGCCGGCGACGTCGTCGACCACACCTACCGTCAGGCGATCACCGCGGCCGGCACGGGTTGTTCTGCGGCCCTGGACGCCGAGCGGTTCATCGCGGCGCTGTCGGACGGCGAGGCCACGGCCGAGCCGGAGAAGACCATCTCCGCCTGACCATCGTCACCCCCAGCTTTTCATCACCCACCGAATAAGGAGACTGCCATGGCCGGCGCCACGGTGACCGTTACGGACGACAACTTCGAGGAGGTCGTCCTCAAGAGCGACAAGCCCGTCCTCGTCGACTTCTGGGCCACCTGGTGCGGCCCGTGCCGTCAGATCGCCCCGTCCTTGGAGGCCATTGCCGCCGAGCACGACGAGATCGTCATCGCCAAGCTGAACACCGACGAGAACCCGGCGACCACGGCCAAGTACGGCGTCATGTCGATCCCGACCATGAACGTCTACAAGGGCGGCGAGGTCGTGAAGACCATCGTCGGCGCCAAGCCGAAGGCCGCGATCGAGCGCGACCTGGCGGACTTCCTCGCCTGAACCACGCGGTCACGTTTCACGTGAAACATGGGCCCGTCCCCTTCAAGGGGGCGGGCCCATTCTCTGTGCTGGACCGATCTCGGTGTTCCCGGCCGAAAGCTCAGAGCGGCCGCAGCGCGGGTTCCTTCTGGACCGCTCCCAGCAAACGGTCGAGGGCCAGCTCCACGTCTTCCTTCCACGAGATGGTGGCCCGCAGCTCAAGCCGCAGCCGCGGAAAGCGTGGGTGGGGACGTACGGTCTTGAAGCCCACCGCGAGGAGATGATCGGCAGGCAGCACACACGCCGGCTCGGTCCAGCGGGCATCGCCGAAGGCCTCGATCGCCTTGAACCCGCGCTGAATGAGGTCCTTGGCGACCGTCTGCACCATCACCCGGCCCAGTCCCTGGCCCTGGTAACCGGGTATCAGCCACCCCGTGAGCAACTGCACGGCATCCGCTGACACCGGGCTGGTGGGAAAGGCCATGGACCTTGGCACGTAGGCAGGCGGGGCATACATCACGAACCCGACCGGGACATCGTCGACGTAGACCACCCGCCCGCATGATCCCCACTCCAGTAGCACCGCCGAGATCCAGGCTTCTTTCTCCAGCTCGGGCCGGCCCGCCTTTACTGCGGCTTCACCGCTGACGGGGTCGAGCTCCCAGAAGACACAGGAGCGGCAACGCTTGGGGAGATCCGGAAGGTTGTCCAGCGTGAGCGGTACGAGCCGACGGCCCATGAAGCCAGATCCTCACTTCCCTCGCCTGCCGCACCGCGCAGGGCCGTCAGCGCAGCCTGCTCCCTGAGCAGACCGCCGACGAACCCTCCGACGGCAGCAAGGCCGAACCCTGCTGCCAACAGTCCGGTGCGGCTCACTGTTCGCATGGCCTCTCCTCGGTGTGAGGTCTCTCCATGTGGATGCGCGCCATACCCGATCGCATCGTATCCACCCTTTACGGGCACGGATACCGTCATAGAGCAAAGGGCGGGCCGTGTTCCGGTATGGACTCCGGAACACGGCCCGCCAGCGGAGCCAAAGCCCGTCAGCTCATTCCTTGTCGTCGCTCTCCTCGGAGAGGGACTTTCCCAGCACCGGGCCCTCGCCCGGAGCCAACGTGCCGAGAATGCGCTCCAGATCGTCCATTGAGGCGAACTCGACGACGATCTTTCCCTTCTTCTGACCGAGGTCGACCTTCACCCGGGTCTCGAAACGATCGGACAAGCGCGTGGCCAGACCGGTGAGCGCGGGGGACACACGGGCCCCCGCGCGCGGCTTCTTGGTCTTCGTCGGGCTCTTGGGATCCAGCCCCAACAGCTTCACGATCTCCTCGAGGCTGCGCACCGACAGCCCCTCCCGCACCGTGCGACTGGCGAGGTGTTCCTGCTCCTCGTGGTCCTCCACAGCAAGCAGGGAACGCGCATGTCCCGCGGACAGCACGCCCGCCGCCAGGCGGCTCTGGACGGACGGTGCCAGCTTCAGCAAGCGCAGCGTGTTGGTGACCTGTGGACGCGATCGCCCGATCCGGTCGGCCAGCTCGTCATGCGTGCATTTGAAGTCCTTCAGCAGCTGGTCGTAGGCGGCCGCCTCTTCCAGCGGATTCAGCTGCGCCCGGTGCAGGTTCTCCAGAAGCGCATCGAGCAGTAGCTTCTCGTCTTCGGTGGCCCGGACGATGGCAGGAATCTTCTCCAGCCCGGCCTCACGGCATGCCCGCCAACGGCGCTCACCCATGATGAGCTCATATCGCTCCGGCGCGGTCTGGCGTACCACCACCGGCTGGAGCAGGCCCACCTCCTTGATGGAGACCACCAACTCGGCGAGCGCGTCCTCGTTGAACACCTCCCGTGGCTGCCGCGGGTTCGGCGTGATCGCATCCAGCGGCACCTCGGCGAAGTGCGCGCCCGCGACCGCCGATACAGCCTGAGACATCGTCTCCGACTCAGCCGGTGTCTCTGTTTCACGTGAAACACCATTCGCCGGCAGCGCGGCGACCTTGGCCGCCGCCACCCCCCGGCCTGGTGCCAGTACCGGTACGGCCGACGGTGACGTCGTCCCCGGTCCCACCGCAGGCCCGGCGTTGTCCGTGCTCTGCGGTGCCGCGGGGATCAGCGCACCGAGCCCACGGCCCAGTCCTCTACGTCGTTCGCTCACTGGGTCCCCTCCGACATGCTGTGCTGTCCTTCATAGTTGACCGCGAGGCCCTGACCGCCGGTCTGAGGAGCCCCACGCAACGCGATCTCTCGGGCCGCTTCGAGGTACGAGAGCGAACCACTGGATCCCGGGTCATAGGTGAGCACCGTCTGCCCATAGCTAGGTGCCTCGGAGATACGCACCGAGCGGGGGATGCTCGTACGAAGCACCTCGTTACCGAAGTGGCTGCGCACCTCGTCGGCGACCTGAGAGGCCAGCCGGGTACGCCCGTCGTACATGGTGAGCAGGATTGTGGAGACATGGAGCTTGGGGTTGAGATGCCCCCGCACCAGGTCGACGTTTCGCAGCAGCTGCCCCAGGCCCTCCAGTGCGTAGTACTCGCACTGAATCGGGATCAGCACCTCGGCGCCGGCGACCATCGCGTTCACCGTCAGCAGGCCCAGCGAGGGCGGGCAGTCGATGAGGATGTAATCCAGCGGCTGCTCATAGGCCTTGATGGCCCGGTCCAGCCGGCTCTCCCGGGCGACCAGCGAGACCAGCTCAATCTCCGCGCCGGCCAGGTCGATCGTGGCGGGCGCACAGAACAGCCCCTCCACATCGACCACGGGCTGCACCACGTCGGAGAGCGGCTTGCTGTCCACGAGCACGTCATAGATCGATGGCACTTCGGCGTGATGGTCGATCCCCAGCGCCGTCGAAGCATTGCCCTGGGGGTCGAGGTCGACCACCAGAACCCGTGCTCCGTGCAGGGCCAGCGAGGCCGCCAGGTTCACCGTGGTCGTGGTCTTACCGACCCCGCCCTTCTGGTTGGCAACCACCATGACCCTGGTCTGCTCGGGCCGGGGAAGCCCGTCGCCCGCGCGGCCGAATGCCTCTACCGCCAGCTGAGCTGCACGACCGATCGGGGTGTCGTCCATCGGGGGCGGCGTTTCACGTGAAACGTCGTCCCCGAACGACTCGTTACGGGGACCGGGGACCGGATCGGTCATCGGTCCCGCGATGTTGGCGTCGGACCGCAAGGATTCACTCTCCTCGACATCAGGCTCGCAATGGACAGAGCCTGCCATGCTTTCGGTGTCGCGAACCAGTGAGGTCCGTTCTCCTGTGGACGAATCCACTTCTGTGGATACTTCCGTGACCCTTGTGGGTTTACGGTCGCGCGGCGCGGCGGCCGCGCGACCCCGGTCAATGATCCCTTGCAGCAGAGAACGACGTTTCACGTGAAACACGATGCCAGCGCCGCGCCCGATTAAGCCGCGACACTCCGTCTTATGCTCTTTTGATGGCGTTTATGGAATTCGCCCTATTCGTTGCCGTGTAGACGTCACACACACGGCCCCGATGCCGGCCTGGCACTCTCCGCCATCAAGGCATCAGCGCCGGCGCCCCCTCGACGCACGGCTGGTACGTGCCGCCTTCGCCCGCTTGGCCGCAAAGCGCACACCGCCGGGGCTCTCGCCCACCTCGACCCGCACCACCGTCGACGGAGGATCCACGATCCCCTCGCCCACGTGCACCACCGAAGTCTCCACCACGCCGAGCTTGCTCAATGCCGCCCGAGCTCCCTTGAGCTCCTCCTCCGCGGCATCGCCCTTCAGCGCCAGCATCTCGCCGTACGGACGCAGCAGCGGCACACCCCAGCCCGCCAGCCGGTCGAGCGGGGCCACGGCCCGGGCCGTCACCACATGCACCTGCGGAAGCTTGCCCATGACCTCTTCGGCCCGCCCCCGCATCACCGTCACATGATCCAGGCCGAGCAGCTCGACGACCTCCTGCAGGAAGTTCGTGCGCCGTAGCAGCGGCTCCAGCAACGTGATCTTCAGATCCGGGCGGACCAGCGCCAGCGGGATACCGGGCAGCCCGGCGCCCGACCCCACATCACAGACCGAAACGCCCTCCGGAACCACTTCGGAGAGCACCGCGCAGTTCAGCAGGTGCCGCTCCCACAGCCGCGGCACCTCGCGCGGGCCGATCAGCCCCCGCTTCACGCCCGCATCGGCGAGCAGTTCGCCGTAGCGCACAGCCTCCGGAAAGCGCTCACCGAATACCTCCTGCGCCGCCTTCGGCGCAGGAGGGAGCTCCGCTGCTGCCTCCGTCACGGGAACCGCCCTTCCTCTGGACTGCTTTTCCTGCCGGGAACCGGGGGATACGCCCCGGGATAACACAGAACGCTGACAACATTTGGCCCCGCCTGCGAGCAGACGGGGCCAAAGACAAACGAAGCGCTGAAGGTCAGGCCGGAAGGACGACCACTCGGCGCTGCGGCTCCTCGCCCTCGGACTCGCTGCGCAGCCCGGCCGCGGCCACCGCGTCGTGCACGACCTTGCGCTCGAACGGCGTCATCGGGTCGAGCTTCACCGGCTGGCCGGTGCCCTTCGCCTCCTCCGCCGCCTTCGCACCGATCTCCGTGAGCTGCTCACGCTTACGCGCACGGAATCCGGCGATGTCCAGCATCAGACGGCTGCGGTCACCGGTCTCGCGGTGCACGGCCAGCCGGGTCAGCTCCTGCAGCGCCTCCAGCACCTCACCGTCACGGCCGACCAACTTCTGCAGATCACGGCTGGTCGAGTCGCTGATGATCGACACCGCGGCACGGTCGGCCTCGACGTCCATGTCGATGTCACCGTCGAGGTCAGCGATGTCCAGCAGGCCCTCGAGGTAGTCGGCCGCGATCTCGCCTTCCTGCTCCAGGCGCGTCAGGGTGTCGGTGCCCTTGGTGCCAGGGGTCGTGTCCGTCACGAAAGGACTCCTTCTTACTTCTTGGACGGGTGCTTGGGGCGCTGCTGGCCCTTGCGCTGTCCGGACTTGGTGTTACGGGATCCGGAGGCGGAGGCGCCCTTCGCGGACGCACCGCCCTTCTCCTCGCTGCCCTGCGGGGCCTTCTTCTCCAGCGACTGCTTGGCGGCACCCTGTCCGGTGCTGCCGCCCGTGGAGCCGGCCCGCGTACGGTTCTGCGTACCGCCGGAGGCACCGGTGCCGGCCGGAGAGTGCTGCCGCTTGGCCTTCGTCTGGCGCTTGGGCTGCTGGCGGTTCTGGCGCGCCTCTTCGGCGGCCTTCTTCGCCTCGACCTCGGCCGGGTCCTCGACCAGCTTGCCCTTGGCGCGCAGCCGCTCCTGGCGCTCGTTGAAGGCCTTGCTGCCCGGGGTGGGGTTACGACGGATGACGAACATCTGCTGGCCCATGGTCCACACGTTGGTGGTCAGCCAGTAGACGAGAACACCGACGGGGAAGTTGATACCGAAGACGGCGAACATGATCGGGAAGACGTACATCAGCATCTTCTGCTGCTGCATGAACGGCGTCTTCACCGTGAGGTCGACGTTCTTCGTCATCAGCTGACGCTGGGTGTAGAACTGCGACGCCGACATCAGAACGATCATGATGATCGTGACCACACGGACGTTCGTGACCGAAGCGCCGAGGCTTTCGATCTTCGCCGCGCTGTCCATGAACTTCGCCGCCAGCGGCGCACCGAAGATGTGCGCCTTCTGCGCGCTCTCCAGCAGCGTCTGGTCGATGACACCGACCGTCTTGCCGTTCGCGATGTGGCTGAGGACCTGGTACAGCGAGATGAAGAACGGCGACTGGGCCAGAATCGGGAGACAGCTCGAGAGCGGGTTGGTGCCCGTCTCCTTGTAGAGCTTCATCATCTCTTCGGACTGGCGCTGCTTGTCGCTCTTGTAGCGCTCCTGGATCGCCTTCATCTTCGGCTGGAGCGCCTGCATGTTCCGCGTCGACTTGATCTGCTTCACAAAGAGCGGAATCAGGCAGACACGGATCAGCACCACCAGCGAGACGATGGACAAACCCCACGCCGCGCCACTGTTCGGGTTGAAGATCAAGCTGTAGAACGAGTGGAACTGGACGATGATCCAGGAAACAGCGGTATAGAGGGGACCGAGGATCGTGTCCACGAATCAGGCTCCTTGGGCGTTGGGCTGAGTCTCGGGCTGGGCGACAGGCTCAGGGACGGTGGGCCCGCCCAGGCGGCTCCTCAGCCGCTGATGCCAAACCGGACGCTTCCGGGGAGGGACGTGGTCGACCCCGCCGAGCGACCACGGATTGCAGCGCAGGATGCGCCAGGCAGTCAGCGCAGTCCCTTTCACCGCGCCGTGCCGGTCGATGGCCGTATAGCCATAGTGCGAGCACGACGGGTAGTACTTGCAGACCGGTCCCAGCAAGGGGCTGATGGTCCACTGATAGATCTTGATCAAAAGCAACAGCGGGTACTTCACTGTGCGCTCCCTCCCGGGTCCCGTCCGGGGTTCCGGGGGCCCGCGGCGTAGCCGCCGGTCACAGCCCCGGTGGGATTGCAGCCTTTCGGCACCCCTCCCAGCAGCCGCAGGAGCGCGGCGTCCAGGTCGCGGGCCAGCTGGTCGTGCTCCGCCGCACCCGCGCCGGGCAGGGCCCGTACGACAACCAGGCTACCGGCGGGCAGCCGGTCCAGCCGATCACGCATGAGGTGACGAAGCCTCCGCTTGACCTTGTTGCGTAGGACGGCGACGCCAACGGCCTTGCTCACGACGAAACCCGCACGCGCCGGGGGAACGCATTCCCCCGCTGCGTGCGGGTCCGTTGCACCGCTACGAAAATGAACGACAAGGAGCGGGCGCCCGGCCCTGCGTCCCCGGCGTACCGCGGTCGCAAAGTCCTCGCGCCGCCTCAGCCGATGCTCGGTAGGCAGCACGTCATGGACCTAGGGTCAGGCTGCTCAGGCCGACAGGCGGGCGCGACCCTTGCCACGGCGGGACGCGAGAATCGCGCGGCCGGCGCGGGTCCGCATGCGCAGACGGAAGCCGTGGGTCTTCGCGCGACGGCGGTTGTTCGGCTGGAAGGTGCGCTTGCTCACTCGGGGGCTCCAGGAATGCTTGTTGTCTCAAGGTTGAGACAGATGTGGGGCGTCGTTGGCTGTCACCGTGCGCCCACGAGTAACTCGCAACGCCTAAGTGCACCGCTTCACGATCACCAGAGCGCGATCTTTGCCCATCGGAGGCAGGCGGCAGCAGCCATCGACAACTCGACCTGGTCACGGTACGCGCGGCTACGCCATCCGGTCAAACCGGCTCCGGTCCGCCCCACACGACCTCTTGTCAGGACACACTATGCACAGCCTGTGGACAACAACTTGAATCCGCAGGCCCGGCCTGACTACCGTTGCTGAACTCCGATTCCTTCCCGCCCGTCCTGAGAATCACACATTCGTGGGACTGTGAGAGAGCGTGCCTTGTGGCTGAAGTCCCTGCTGATCTTGCCGCAGTGTGGCCGCGCGTACTCGACCACCTCCTGCGTGCCGAGGCCGATGGCCTCAAGCCCAAGGACCAGGACTGGCTCAAGCGCACCCAGCCGCTGGCGCTGGTCGCCGATACCGCACTGCTCGCCGTCCCCAATGAATTCGCCAAGGGTGTGCTCGAAGGACGGCTCGCGCCGCTGATCGGGGAGGCCCTCAGTCACGAATGCGGGCGGCCGATCCGGATCGCGATCACCGTGGACGACTCCTCCGAGGAGCCGCCGGCGCAGTCCGCGCCCCCCTCGCCCCCCGCACCGCAGCAGCAACAGCACCTGCAGCAGCACCCGCAACACCAGCAGCCGCAGCACGACGCATACGACGGCTACGACAACCGGCACGACAGTCGGCACGACAGCCGCCAGGGCTACGGCCACCAGGGCGACGACCTGCCCACCGTCCGGCCCGCCTATCCCGACTACCAGCAGTCCCGCCACGAGCCGGGATCCTGGCCGCAGCACCCCGCCAATATGGCCGGCGGCCCCGGCCCGCGCGACGACTACGGCTGGCAGCAGCAGCACCTCGGCGGTTTCCCCGACCGCGACCCGTCCCCGGAGCAGTGGCGCGAGCCGTACGGCTCCCGGCCGCAGTCCCACGGACAGCAGCAGAACGACTACCGTTCGCCGCGCCGCGACCTGTCCGAGCACCAGCCGCCCGGCCGGTCCGGCGGCCCCGCGCTCCCCGCGCCCAGCGGTGCGCCCAGCCCGCTCGCCGCCCAGCCCGCGCCGGCGACCGGCCCCGGTGAGCCGACCGCGCGGCTGAACCCGAAGTACCTCTTCGACACCTTCGTCATCGGCGCCTCGAACCGCTTCGCACACGCCGCCGCGGTCGCCGTCGCCGAGGCGCCCGCCAAGGCGTACAACCCGCTGTTCATCTACGGGGAATCGGGCCTGGGCAAGACCCACCTGCTGCACGCCATCGGGCACTACGCGCGGAGCCTGTATCCGGGCACCCGGGTGCGGTATGTGAGCTCGGAGGAGTTCACCAACGAGTTCATCAACTCCATCCGCGACGGCAAGGCGGACGCGTTCCGCAAGCGCTACCGGGACATGGACATCCTGCTCGTCGACGACATCCAGTTCCTGGCGAGCAAGGAGTCGACGCAGGAGGAGTTCTTCCACACCTTCAACACGCTGCACAACGCCAACAAGCAGATCGTGCTGTCCTCGGACCGGCCGCCCAAGCAGCTGGTCACCCTGGAGGACCGGCTGCGCAACCGCTTCGAGTGGGGTCTGATCACCGACGTCCAGCCGCCCGAGCTGGAGACCCGGATCGCGATCCTGCGCAAGAAGGCGGTGCAGGAGCAGCTGAACGCGCCCCCGGAGGTGCTGGAGTTCATCGCGTCCCGCATCTCGCGCAACATCCGCGAGCTGGAGGGCGCGCTCATCCGGGTCACCGCGTTCGCCTCACTCAACCGGCAGCCGGTGGACCTGGGGCTGACCGAGATCGTGCTCAAGGACCTGATCCCCGGTGGCGAGGACGCGGCACCGGAGATCACGGCGACCGCGATCATGGCGTCGACCGCGGACTACTTCGGGCTGACCATCGACGATCTGTGCGGCTCCTCACGCAGCAGGGTGCTCGTCACCGCCCGCCAGATCGCCATGTATCTGTGCCGCGAGCTGACCGATCTCTCGCTGCCGAAGATCGGCGCGCAATTCGGCGGCCGGGACCATACGACCGTGATGCACGCCGACCGCAAGATCCGCGCGCTGATGGCCGAGCGGCGTTCCATCTACAACCAGGTCACCGAGCTGACCAACCGCATCAAGAACGGCTGACGCCGGCCACGGCCGGTCGCCGCAGGCGCGCTCAGGGCGCTCCGGAGACATCCTCCCGGGGCGCCCTTCGTCGTACGGGGACGCGTGACGAACGCCCGTGGACGACGGTGAACCGCCTCTGAGCCCCCGGAAAACCGCTCCGGGACGCCGTCCTTGCACGCTTCGCCGTCATCCCAAACCTGTGGAGCGCGCCGAGCCTGTTCGATTCCGGACCAGGTCACGGCCTCTCTCCACAGATTGGGCAAGAATCTTCCATCCACACCCTGGGGAGAGCAGAGTTATCCCTGGGGAATCCACAGCGCGCCGTCCGAAGGGGGCATCGAGGGAGGTCAGCAGCATGTGGATTTGTGGCCAACCGCAATCCACAGGGTGTGGATGAAGATTTCATCCACAAGGGCGGCGTCGGCTTGTCCACCGGCTGCCCACAGGAGAGGCCGCGTTGTCCCCAGTGATCGTCGGCTTCTCCACACCCCTGTCCACTGTTCGGCAACCCGACACCCGTCCTCACCGCGCCGAGTGAAAGCCGTCACATCAAGTTGGTTGGTTGGGCTGTGGGGAACCGGGGTAAAGCTGGGGATGGCACTGGGGAGAACTACCCCTCCCCTGTGCATCGGGTGTGCAGAACTTTCGGCGGTCCACAGATCCGCCCGCTTATCCACGGCTGCCGCCCACAGGGCCAGTGGACAAAAATGCCGCGTTGACCTGCGCAAAGACAGTTGTCCACGGTTTCCACAGGCCCTACTACTACGACCACGGATATCTACCGGGGACTTCGCTTGAAAGCGGGGGCTGTGCACAAGTTGGCCGCCGAGCGCCCGGACCGGGCCGAGTCGACTTGACCCCGAGCCGCACCGACTGTCGGCGGCGTGCGTCAGACTGGTCTCCGGCAACCCAGCCGACGAAGAAGGCCAGCAGGGCGCAAGCCAGCAACAGCAGGAGGCGGTTTCCGGTGAAGATCCGGGTGGAGCGCGATGTACTCGCGGAGGCAGTGGCCTGGGCGGCCAAGAGCCTCCCGGCCCGTCCGCCGGTGCCCGTCCTCGCGGGCCTGCTGCTGAAGGCGGAGGAAGGCGCACTGAGCCTCTCCGGCTTCGACTACGAGGTGTCCGCGCGCGTTTCGGTGGAAGCCGAGGTCGAGGAGGAGGGCACGGTCCTCGTCTCCGGCCGGCTGCTCGCCGACATCTGCCGCGCACTCCCCAACCGCCCGGTGGAGATTTCCACCGACGGTGTACGGGCGACCGTGGTCTGCGGCTCTTCCCGCTTCACCCTCCACACCCTGCCTGTGGAGGAGTACCCGTCGCTCCCGACGATGCCCACCGCCACCGGCACCGTCCCCGGTGAGGTCTTCGCCGCGGCCGCCGCCCAGGTGGCCATCGCCGCCGGCCGCGATGACACGCTCCCGGTGCTCACCGGCGTACGGATCGAGATCGAGGGCGACACCGTCACCCTGGCCTCCACAGACCGCTACCGCTTCGCGGTCCGCGAGTTCCTGTGGAAGCCGGAGAGCCCCGACGCCTCCGCCGTCGCCCTGGTCCCCGCCAAGACGCTGCTGGACACCGCCAAGTCGCTGAGCAGCGGTGACACCGTCACGCTGGCGCTGTCCGGCTCGGGCGCGGGCGAGGGGCTGATCGGCTTCGAGGGCGCCGGGCGCCGTACGACCACGCGGCTGCTGGAAGGCGATCTGCCGAAGTACCGCACGCTCTTCCCGACGGAGTTCAACTCCGTCGCCGTGATCGAGACCGCCCCGTTCGTAGAGGCCGTCAAGCGTGTGGCGCTGGTGGCCGAGCGGAACACCCCGGTGCGGCTGAGCTTCGAGCAGGGTGTGCTGATCCTGGAGGCCGGCTCCAGCGACGATGCACAGGCTGTGGAAAGGGTGGACGCCGATCTGGACGGCGACGACATCTCGATCGCCTTCAACCCGGGCTTCCTCCTGGAGGGGCTGTCGGCCATCGACTCCCCGGTGGCGCAGCTGTCGTTCACGACGTCCACCAAGCCCGCGCTGCTCAGCGGCCGACCCGCCAAGGACGCCGAGGCGGACGACGCGTACAAGTACCTGATCATGCCGGTCCGGCTGAGCGGCTGACGGCTGGGAACGCGGCCCGTGGCGGAGCCGCTGCGGGCCGCGGACCGAGCGTCCGGCCGCTCATCGGAGCCCTTGCGGCGACTGGCCGGCAGGCCCCCCGATGAGCGGCTGAGCCCACAGCTGTGCACGAGGTCGCGGGCGTAGGCTCGGACCCGGGTACAACAGCAACGACTACGTGCAAAGAGGGTCTCTGATGGAGCTCGGTCTCGTCGGTCTCGGCAAGATGGGCGGCAATATGCGCGAGCGCATCCGCCGCGCCGGCCACACCGTCGTCGGATACGACCGCAACCCGGACCTGGCTGATGTCAACAGCCTCAAGGAGCTGGTGAACCAGCTCAAGGGTCCGCGGGTCGTCTGGGTCATGGTGCCGGCCGGTGCCGCCACCCAGTCGACGATCGACGAGCTGGCCGAGCTGCTCTCGCCCGGCGACATCGTCGTGGACGGCGGCAACTCCCGCTGGACCGACGACGAGAAGCACGCCGGGGAGCTCAAGGCCAAGGGCATCGGCTTCGTCGACTGCGGCGTCTCCGGCGGCGTGTGGGGCCTGGAGAACGGCTACGCGCTGATGTACGGCGGCGACAAGGACGATGTCGCCAAGGTGCAGCCGATCTTCGACGCCCTCAAGCCCGAGGGCGAGTTCGGTTCGGTGCACGCCGGCAAGGTCGGCGCCGGTCACTTCGCGAAGATGGTCCACAACGGCATCGAGTACGCGATGATGCAGGCCTACGCCGAGGGCTGGGAGCTGCTGGAGAAGGTCGACTCCGTCACGGACGTGCGCGAGGTCTTCCGCTCCTGGCAGGAAGGCACGGTCATCCGTTCCTGGCTGCTGGACCTGGCCGTCAACGCCCTCGACGACGACGAGCACCTGGAGAAGCTGCGCGGCGTCGCCGCCGACTCCGGTGAGGGCCGCTGGACGGTCGAGGCGGCGATCGACAACGCCGTGCCGCTGCCCGCCATCACGGCCTCGCTCTTCGCGCGCTTCTCGTCCCGCCAGGACGATTCCCCGCAGATGAAGATGATCGCCGCGCTGCGCAACCAGTTCGGCGGCCACGCGGTCGAGAACACGAAGTAACTCTCAGCAACAGCACGGAGCAATCAGCCGGGGGAGGTCGGCGCACCAAGCTATGCACGTCACGCATCTCTCACTGGCTGACTTCCGCTCGTACGCCCGGGTCGAGGTCCCGCTCGACCCGGGCGTCACGGCTTTTGTGGGCCCCAACGGGCAGGGCAAGACCAATCTGGTCGAGGCCGTCGGGTATCTGGCGACCCTGGGCAGCCACCGTGTCTCCTCGGATGCCCCGCTGGTACGGATGGGCGCCGAGCGCGCGATCGTCCGGGCCGCGGTCGTCCAGGGCGAGCGGCAGCAGCTGGTGGAGCTGGAGCTCAATCCGGGCAAGGCGAATCGCGCCAGGATCAACCGGTCCTCGCAGGTCAGGCCGCGGGATGTGCTGGGGATCATACGGACGGTGCTGTTCGCGCCTGAGGACCTGGCGCTGGTCAAGGGGGACCCCGGGGAACGGCGGCGCTTCCTGGACGAGCTGATCACGGCGCGCTCGCCGCGGATGGCGGGGGTGCGCTCCGACTACGACCGTGTGCTCAAGCAGCGCAACACCCTGCTGAAGACGGCCGCGCTGGCGCGCCGGCACGGCGGGCGGCAGATGGACCTGTCGACGCTGGACGTGTGGGACCAGCATCTGGCACGCGCGGGGGCCGAGCTGCTGGCGCAGCGGCTGGATCTCATCGGCGCGCTGCAGCCGCTGGCCGACAAGGCGTATGAGCAGCTGGCGCCCGGTGGTGGGCCGCTGGCGCTGGAGTACCGCGGCTCGGCCGGCGAGGCGATGGCCGCCGCCACCACGCGTGAAGAGCTGTACGAGGTGCTGCTGGCGGCGCTGGGCGAGGCCCGTAAGGGAGAGATCGAGCGCGGGGTGACGCTGGTCGGCCCGCACCGAGACGATCTGGTGCTGAAGCTGGGGCAGCTCCCGGCGAAGGGCTATGCGAGCCACGGCGAGTCCTGGTCGTATGCGCTGGCGCTGCGGCTGGCCTCGTACGACCTGCTGCGGGCCGAGGGCAATGAGCCTGTGCTGGTCCTCGACGACGTCTTCGCTGAGCTGGATGCGCGGCGGCGGGAGCGGCTGGCCGAGCTGGTGGCTCCGGGCGAACAGGTGCTGGTGACCGCCGCGGTCGACGACGATGTGCCGGGGATGCTGGCCGGGGCGCGCTATGCGGTGTCCGGCGGCACCGTGGAGAAGGTGACCTCGTGAGCGAGGAACAGCCCGACCGGCCGAAGCCCCCGGAGCTGTCCGGTGTGGATCTGGCCCGGCAGGCCCTGGTCGCCGCCAAGGAACAGGCACGTGCACGAGGCGCGGCCCTGCAGCAGAAGAAGCAGGCCAAGCGTGGCGGGCTGCGTTCGGGGGCACGGGCGGACGGCCGCGATCCGTTGCCGCTGGGTGCGGCGATCAACCGGCTGATCACCGAGCGCGGCTGGGAGACCCCGGCGGCGGTCGGCGGGGTCATGGGGCGCTGGCCGCAGCTGGTCGGGCCCGAGGTGGCGCAGCACTGCGAGCCACAGCGGTACGACGAGGACGCCCGTGTGCTGACGGTGCAGTGCGATTCGACGGCATGGGCGACGCAGCTGCGGCTGCTGGCGCCGCAGCTGGTGGCGCGCCTCAACCAGGACCTGGGCCAGGGCACGGTCAAGCTGATCAAGGTGCTGGGGCCCGGAGGCCCCGCGCGGCGCTACGGGTCGCTGCGGGCGCCCGGCAGCAAGGGGCCCGGGGACACCTACGGCTAGGCCCTGTGTGACGAGTCAGGCCCTTGGTCCGGCCATGGACGGATGGCGGTGTTTCACAGGAAGCGATGTTTCACGTGAAACAGCCGCCCTGCCCCGCTTACGGACCGTTTCACGTGAAACAGTCCGCGGCTCCATGAGCCCTGTAAACACATGAGGCGGGTGAGACTCCGCTCACGGTAGCCGGCGGTTGACAGCCGGAAGCGCTGAGTGCCCGTGTGAGCGTCCTGAGGCCCCTTCTCGAATATGGGGAGTCGGCGGACGTCAGTTCAGGGCGGCACATGACGACTCAGGTGCCTGCAAACCCCCATGAGTGTCAGCGCTACCGGTAGACTGGTGGCAATCCCGCCCACTCGCGGAACATGTCGAACGACGCAGCCGTTCTCGCCTGTCTTTTCTGGGGTTGCCCCGCAGGCGCGGAAGGGCTTGTGCTGTGCCAGAAAGGGCGCTTCGTGGCCGACTCCGGCGACCTCAACGAGAACAACACGGCTTCTACTGAAGAGGGGGTTCCGGCCGACGCCCTGGGCGACTCCTCGGTGGAGAAGTCGTACGACGCCAGCGCCATCACCGTCCTCGAAGGCCTGGACGCGGTCCGTAAGCGCCCCGGCATGTACATCGGCTCGACCGGCGAGCGCGGCCTGCACCACCTCGTGCAGGAAGTCGTCGACAACTCCGTCGACGAGGCGATGGCCGGCCACGCCGACACCATCGACGTGACGATCCTGGCCGACGGCGGCGTCCGCGTCGTCGACAACGGCCGCGGTATCCCGGTCGGCATCGTGCCGTCGGAGAACAAGCCGGCCGTCGAGGTCGTGATGACGGTGCTGCACGCCGGCGGCAAGTTCGGCGGCGGCGGCTACGCGGTCTCCGGTGGTCTGCACGGCGTGGGTGTCTCGGTCGTGAACGCGCTGTCGCAGCGGGTGGCGGTCGAGGTCCGCACGGACGGCCACCGCTGGACCCAGGACTACAAGCTCGGTGTGCCGACCGCGCCGCTCGCGAAGCACGAGGCCACCGAGGAATCCGGTACGTCGGTGACGTTCTGGGCCGACGGCGACATCTTCGAGACCACCGAGTACAGCTTCGAGACGCTCTCCCGGCGCTTCCAGGAGATGGCCTTCCTCAACAAGGGCCTCTCGATCGCGCTGCGGGACGAGCGCCCGGCCCATGTGGACGAGGAGGGCAACCCGCTCTCGGTGCGGTACCACTACGAGGGCGGCATCGTCGACTTCGTGAAGTACCTCAACTCCCGCAAGGGCGAGCTGGTGCACCCGACCGTCATCAGCGTGGAGGCCGAGGACAAGGAGCGGCTGCTCTCGGTCGAGCTCGCGATGCAGTGGAACACCCAGTACAGCGAGGGCGTCTACAGCTTCGCGAACACCATCCACACCCACGAGGGCGGCACGCACGAGGAGGGCTTCCGGGCGGCGCTGACGGGTCTGATCAACCGCTACGCGCGGGACAAGAAGCTGCTGCGCGAGAAGGACGACAACCTCACGGGTGAGGACATCCGCGAGGGTCTGACCGCGATCATCTCGGTCAAGCTCGGTGAGCCGCAGTTCGAGGGCCAGACCAAGACCAAGCTGGGCAACACCGAGGCCAAGACCTTTGTGCAGAAGGTCGTCCACGAGCACCTCACGGACTGGCTGGACCGCAACCCCAACGAGGCCGCGGACATCATCCGCAAGGGCATCCAGGCGGCCACCGCCCGCGTCGCCGCCCGTAAGGCGCGCGATCTGACCCGCCGTAAGGGCCTGCTGGAGACGGCGTCGCTGCCGGGCAAGCTCAGCGACTGCCAGTCCAACGACCCGACCAAGTGCGAGATCTTCATCGTCGAGGGTGACTCCGCCGGCGGCTCGGCCAAGTCCGGCCGTAACCCGCAGTACCAGGCGATCCTCCCGATCCGCGGCAAGATCCTCAACGTCGAGAAGGCGCGGGTCGACAAGATCCTGCAGAACAACGAGGTCCAGGCGCTGATCTCGGCCTTCGGCACGGGCGTCCACGAGGACTTCGACATCGAGAAGCTCCGCTACCACAAGATCATCTTGATGGCGGACGCCGACGTCGACGGACAGCACATCAACACCCTGCTGCTCACGTTCCTCTTCCGCTTCATGCGGCCACTGGTCGAGGCCGGACACGTCTACCTCTCCCGCCCCCCGCTGTACAAGATCAAGTGGGGCCGGGACGACTTCGAGTACGCGTACTCCGACTCCGAGCGGGACGCGCTGATCGAGCTCGGCAAGCAGGCCGGCAAGCGCATCAAGGACGACTCGGTCCAGCGGTTCAAGGGTCTGGGCGAGATGAACGCCGAGGAACTGCGCGTGACCACGATGGACATCGACCACCGTGTCCTCGGCCAGGTCTCGCTGGACGACGCGGCCCGCGCGGACGACCTGTTCTCGGTGCTGATGGGTGAGGACGTCGAGGCACGCCGCTCCTTCATCCAGCGCAACGCCAAGGACGTCCGCTTCCTCGACATCTGAGCCCGGTCGGCCCTCACAACAGCCGCCGCTCGAAAGGACTTTGAACAGCAATGGCCGACGAGAATCCCCCCGTGACGCCGGACGGTGTGACCCCCGAGGGCGCGCCCGCCGCCATCGAAGGCGTAGGCATGCGCGTCGAGCCCGTCGGGCTCGAGACGGAGATGCAGCGCTCCTACCTCGACTACGCGATGTCCGTCATCGTCTCGCGTGCGCTGCCGGACGTACGGGACGGCCTCAAGCCCGTCCACCGCCGCGTCCTGTACGCGATGTACGACGGCGGCTACCGCCCCGAGAAGGGCTTCTACAAGTGCGCCCGCGTCGTCGGCGACGTCATGGGTACGTACCACCCGCACGGTGACACCTCCATCTACGACGCCCTCGTGCGCCTGGCGCAGCCGTGGTCGATGCGGATGCCGCTGGTGGACTCCAACGGCAACTTCGGTTCCCCGGGCAACGACCCGGCCGCGGCCATGCGGTACACCGAGTGCAAGATGAAGCAGCTGTCGATGGAGATGCTCCGGGACATCGACGAGGAGACCGTCGACTTCCAGGACAACTACGACGGCCGTAACCAGGAGCCGACGGTGCTGCCGTCGCGCTTCCCGAATCTGCTGATCAACGGCTCGGCCGGTATCGCGGTCGGTATGGCCACCAACATCCCGCCGCACAACCTGCGTGAGGTGGCGGACGGTGCCCAGTGGGCGCTGGCCCACCCGGAGGCCTCCAACGAGGAACTGCTCGACGCCCTGATCGAGCGGGTCAAGGGCCCGGACTTCCCCACCGGCGCGCTGGTGGTGGGCCGTAAGGGCATCGAGGAGGCGTACCGCACCGGCCGCGGCTCCATCACGATGCGCGCGGTGGTGGCCGTCGAGGAGATCCAGAACCGCCAGTGCCTGGTGGTCACCGAGCTGCCCTACCAGGTCAACCCGGACAACCTCGCGCAGAAGATCGCCGACCTGGTCAAGGACGGCAAGATCGGCGGCATCGCGGACGTCCGCGACGAGACGTCCTCGCGGACGGGCCAGCGGCTGGTCATCGTCCTCAAGCGGGACGCGGTCGCCAAGGTCGTCCTCAACAACCTCTACAAGCACACCGACCTCCAGACCAACTTCGGCGCGAACATGCTCGCCCTGGTCGACGGGGTGCCGCGCACGCTGTCGCTGGATGCGTTCATCCGTAACTGGGTCAACCACCAGATCGAGGTCATCGTCCGCCGGACGAAGTTCCGGCTGCGCAAGGCCGAGGAGCGGGCGCACATCCTGCGCGGTCTGCTCAAGGCCCTGGACGCGATCGACGAGGTCATCGCGCTGATCCGGCGCAGCGAGACGGTCGAGGTGGCGCGCGAGGGCCTGATGGGCCTGCTGACCATCGACGAGATCCAGGCGAACGCGATCCTGGAGATGCAGCTGCGCCGGCTGGCCGCCCTGGAGCGCCAGAAGATCACCGCCGAGCACGACGAGCTGCAGCGCAAGATCAGCGAGTACAACGCGATCCTGGCCTCGCCGGAGCGCCAGCGCCAGATCATCAGCGAGGAACTCGCCGCGATCGTCGAGAAGTTCGGCGACGACCGGCGCTCCAAGCTGGTGCCCTTCGAGGGCGACATGTCCATCGAGGACCTGATCGCCGAGGAGGACATCGTCGTCACGATCACCCGTGGCGGCTATGTGAAGCGCACCAAGACCGACGACTACCGCTCGCAGAAGCGCGGCGGCAAGGGTGTGCGGGGCACGAAGCTCAAGGAAGACGACATCGTCGACCACTTCTTCGTCTCCACCACCCACCACTGGCTGCTGTTCTTCACGAACAAGGGCCGGGTCTACCGCGCCAAGGCCTACGAGCTGCCCGACGCGGGGCGCGATGCCCGCGGCCAGCACGTGGCCAACCTCCTGGCCTTCCAGCCGGACGAGCAGATCGCGCAGATCCTGGCGATCCGTGACTACGAGGCCGCGCCGTATCTGGTGCTCGCCACCAAGGCCGGCCTGGTGAAGAAGACGCCGCTCAAGGACTACGACTCGCCCCGCTCCGGCGGTGTGATCGCGATCAACCTGCGCGAGCAGGAGGACGGCAGCGATGACGAGCTGATCGGCGCCGAGCTGGTGTCGGACACCGACGATCTGCTGCTGATCAGTAAGAAGGCGCAGTCGATCCGGTTCACCGCGACGGACGAGGCGCTGCGGCCGATGGGCCGGGCCACGTCCGGCGTCAAGGGCATGAGCTTCCGCGAGGGAGACGAGCTGCTCTCGTTGAATGTGGTGCGTGAGGGTACCTTCGTGTTCACTGCGACGGACGGTGGCTACGCCAAGCGCACCGCGGTGGACGAGTACCGCGTCCAGGGCCGCGGTGGTCTCGGCATCAAGGCCGCCAAGATCGTGGAGGACCGGGGTTCGCTGGTCGGCGCCCTGGTGGTCGAGGGGACCGATGAGATCCTCGCGATCACCCTGGGTGGTGGCGTGATTCGTACGCGGGTCAACGAGGTCAGGGAGACCGGCCGTGACACCATGGGCGTCCAACTGATCAACCTGGGCAAGCGAGATGCCGTTGTCGGCATCGCACGGAACGCCGAGGCCGGTCGTGAGGCCGAAGAGGTCGACGGGGTCGATGAGACCGAGGAGACCGAAGAGGCCGCAGGGACCGAGCCGGCGGCGGCCGAGGGCGAGCAGCCCGCGGCGGAGTAGCACGAGGAGTAGGTCGTGAGTGGAGCCACGGGCGCTGCAGCGGGTGGACCGGGAGTCAAGAAGGGCTCCTCGTCCGGACCCGCGACCGTGACGGAAGACGGCGCCCGTGGCTCTGCCGCGTCCGAAGGCCCCCGAGACGAGGGCTCCAACCAGGGGGGAACCGTGACCGATACGCGTCAGCCGCAGCCGCAACCCCAGCAGCAACCGCAGCCGCCGCAGCAGCAGCCCCACGGCGGCCAGGGGCAGCCGTACCAGCCGCCCCAGGCCTACCGCACCGGCGGCGGCACGGGAGGCGGCCAGGCCGTGCGCAAGCCCCGTACGAGTGCCGGCACGGTGCCGCGTACTCGCAAGGCCCGGCTGCGGGTGGCGCGCGCCGACCCCTGGTCGGTGATGAAGGTCAGCTTCCTGCTGTCCATCGCGCTGGGTATCTGCACGGTGGTGGCCGTTTCGGTGCTGTGGATGGTGATGAACGCGATGGGCGTCTTCTCCACCGTCGGCAGCACCATCAGCGAGGCGACCGGCTCGGGCGACGGCGGCGGATTCGATCTGCAGTCCTTCCTGTCGCTGCCGCGGGTGCTGCTGTTCACGTCGGTCATCGCGGTGATCGATGTCGTGCTGGCGACGGCGCTGGCCACGCTGGGCGCGTTCATCTACAACCTGTCCGCGGGCTTGGTGGGCGGGGTGGAGCTCACCCTCGCCGAGGACGAGTAGTGCCCCTGGTGGAGGGCCCTTCGAGGGTCCTCGGGAACCGATTTTGGGAACGCCTCTGAAGTGCGCTAATCTTCTGGTGCAGCGAGCGAGCGGCTATAGCTCAGACGGTTAGAGCGCTTCCCTGATAAGGAAGAGGCCCCAGGTTCAAGTCCTGGTAGCCGCACTGCACACTCGGCCCGGCCGGAGATCTCTCCGGCCGGGCCGATGCGTTTGTGGCGTGCGGGGGAAATTCTCGATGCCGCCCGATTCTCCGTACGGAAAACGGAAGTTGAGCCTCCTGCGAGGTCAGGGCGCCGGTTGTAGCCGGGCTCGGCCTAGATAACCGAACGGTATCGGTCGGTGTGTATCATCGGCCGACATAGGTCCCCTACGTCAACGAAAGACGAGGTCGCGCGGTGAAGAAGCTTCTCCTGGTCGCACTGGCCGCCATCGGCGGGCTCCTCGTGTACCGCCAGATCCAGGCGGATCGCGCCGAGCAGGATCTGTGGACGGAGGCGACCGACTCCGTGCCCGCAGGTTCGGGTGTGTGAGACCCCAACGCACAGCAGTTTGTACGAACCCCGGTTGCCTTAGGGCGGCCGGGGTTTCGTGCGTCGTGGGGGTGGTCCGGGAGCGGTGGCATGATGCCGGGCGCGGGTGTGTCGCGGTGGGCCGCTGCTGTTGCAGGGCTGTGACGGCGAGCCCCTTGAATTTGCGGTAGCACATTACTAACTTGCAGTAGCAAAGTTGAAGTGTGTGGCATCGCGGTATGCGTTGACGTGCGGGTGTGCGGGTGCGTTGATGTGCGGAAAGTGACACGCGGTACGCAAGGGGGACGACGGACATGGCACGACGACGCCGCAGGGGGGCGGTGGCGTTGCTCGGCGGACTGCTGCTGGCGCTTGCCGCCGCGCCGCTGCAGACAACGCCGGCCACGGCGGCGCCACCGGCCGCGCCGCCCGCCGAGGGCACCGGCATGGTGATGGTGCTGGACTCCTCCGGCTCCATGGCCGAGAAGGACGGCTCCGGCAGCACCCGGATCGCGGCCGCCGGTAAGGCCGTCGGCACGGTCGTCGACGCGCTGCCGGACGGCTACCCGACCGGCCTCAGGGTCTACGGCGCCGACAAGGCCAGGGGCTGCGACGACACCCGCCTCGCCCAGCCCGTCTCCCCGCTCGATCGTGCGGGTCTCAAGCGGGCCGTGGCGGCGGTGCGGCCCAAGGGTGACACCCCCATCGGGCTGTCCCTCGAAAAGGCCGCCCAGGACCTTCCCAAGGCCTCCGACGGCTCGATCGGCAGGCGCACGATCCTGCTGATCTCCGACGGCGAGGACAACTGCCAGGCGCCGCCGCCCTGCAAGGTCGCCGCTCAACTCGCCGCCTCCGGCGTCGATCTGCACATCGACGCCATCGGCTTCGAGGTCGCCGGCAAGGCCCGGCAGCAGCTGGAGTGCGTCGCGAAGGCCGGCGGCGGCCAGTACTTCGACGCCCCCGACGCCAAGGCGCTCGCGCGACAGCTCCAGCGGGCCGGGCAACTCTCCGCGGCCGGCTACCGGTTCGACGGGACCAAGGTCCGGGGCACGCCCACCGAGTCCAATGCGCCCGGTCTTGCGCCGGGGAAGTACCTGGACAGCATCGGGCCCAACCAGAAGCGCTACTACGTCACCGACCTGGACGCGGCCTCCACAGCGGACTTCTCGGCGACCGTGGTTCCGCGGCCCGGGGCGCCGGTCGGGCTTCTCGACTCCCTGCACACCGAGATCGTCCACGGCATCGGCAGCACCTGCGGGTCCACCACCGAACTGTTCGGACAGCGGCAGAGCGCCAAGCCGCTCACCTCAGGCATCAGCCGTGTTCCCTCGGAGAAGGGCACCGCTCCCTGTGACAGGGCGGGCCGTTACTGGTTCGTCGTCGAGCGCAAGGCTCCCAAGGGCTCGAAGGCCTCGCCCTGGCCGCTCGAGGTGATGTTTCACGTGGAACATCCGCTGGATAAGGGCGTCACGCCCGCGCAGTCGGAGCCGGAGTACGGAGCGGGCGGCAAGGACGCCCTACTGCCCACCGGCACCCCCGAGGCCGTCAACGGCGGCACCGGCTTCAACGACGCCCGCGCTCTGACCCAGGGCGTCTGGCGGGACAAGATCCTCCCCTCGCAGACCCTCTGGTACAAGGTGCCGGTCGGCTGGGGCCAGCAGCTGCGCTACGACGTGGAATTCGCCAATGAGCGCAGGGTCGAGGGCCATAACGCGGTCACCTCCTACGGCGGCACCCAGGTCTACACGCCCGCGCGGGCACCGGTCGGCAGTGGCACGGGGGAGTTCGACACACAGGTGGCCTACACCGGGCAGCCGGCCTCGCTCAGCATGGGGACGGTCCCCGTCGCCTGGACCAACCGCTACGAGAGCGGTACCAACGTCGTGCCCGTGCACGACAAGGGCAACTTCTACATCGCGGTGTCGCTCAGCGCCCAGGCCGCCGAGATCGCGCGGAACCCGGGGATCGGCGTGGTGCTCCGGGTCGCCGTACTGGGCAAGGAGAAGTCCGGTCCGGAGGCCGGTGCCGGCGTCGTCAAGGGCGACGACACGGGTGCTTCCGGGGCTTCGGCGGACGGCCCGCAGAACGACAGGGGAGGGTGGCCGGCGGGCCGAGTGGTCGGGGTCGTCGCAGGCGGTATCGGCGTACTGCTGCTGGCCGGACTCGCGTTCGCCTTCCTGTGGGCCCGCCGGAAGCAGCGGCCCAGCGGCGGCGACGCGGATGCGATGAGGGGTGGCTCGTGGTGACGGGGCGTGGGACGCACACGGGGCTGGTCATGCTGGCGGCGCTGGGCATGGTGGCGGTCCTGCCGGGAGCGGTGGGGGTGGCCTCCGCGGAGAACGTGCCCACCTACAAGACGGCGAGCGACGCCACCCCGGTCAACGGCGCCGCCACCACCACGGACGCCCCAACCCTCACGCCCGGACGGTACACCGACAAGATCAAGCGCGGCACAGAGAAGTTCTACACCGTCGCGCTCGACGCCAAGTCCAGCGCCTACTTCTCGGCGGTCGCCGTGCCCAGTCCCGGCAGCAAGGTCGAGGAATACAAGGACAAGCTGACCATCAGGGTCCAGGACACCAACCACAACACCTGCAGTTCGCAGACTTCGCCGACCTTCCACGCCGGCGAAACGGCCTACCCCATCGGCGACTACGCCAGCCGTGACATCGGCGAGGACAAGACGGAATGCCAGGAGGCCGGTCCGTACTACGTCGTGGTGACCCGCGAGGGATCGTCCACGTCCGGACCCGCTGACTGGGACATCGAGTTGAGCTACGTCACCGAGCCCGCGCTGAAAGGCAGAACGCCCGCCGCGCCGGACGACGGCAGCTGGAGCACCAAGCCCCCCGCGCCGCGCACCGACCCCACCAAGCGCAAGGTCAGGGGCAGTGGCGGTACCGGATTCAATGACGCGCTCCCGGTCTACACCGGCGTGTGGACGGACCGGATCAGGCCCGGCGAGACCCGCTTCTACCGGGTGCCGGTCGACTGGGGCCAGCGGCTCAACCTGTGGGCGGAGCTGCCGAACGCGACCTCGTCCGCCGGCGGCGGGTTCCTCGCGGACGCCCTCGGGCTGAGTGTCTTCAACCCCGCGCGGGGTGCCGTCGTCGACGACAACTTCGCTTTCTACGACGCCAGAGGCACCACCGCCAAGACGTTCACCGCCCCCGTCGCCTACGGCAACCGCTTCAAGACCACCGAATCGGTCAAGGCGATGAGGTTCGCCGGCTGGTACTACCTCGAAGTGACCCTGAACTCCAAGGCCGTGCGGTACTTCCCCAAGGGTGCCGACATCACCCTGCGAGTCGACGTACGGGACCGTGCGACGGCCGGACCGGCCTACTCCGGGCCCGCCCCCGAGTTCACGGTCACCGACGAGGAGCAGGAGATGGCCAGGAAGGGCCAGACCGAGCAGGAGGCGGAGAAGAGCGGCACTCTGCGGACGGTGGCCTACGCCGGCATCGGCACGGGTGTCGTACTGCTGCTGGGACTGGGCGCGTGGACGCTGATTGCCCGGAACAGGGCCGCAGCCGCCGCAGGAACGCCCGCGACGGCCGGGCTGCTCCCCCACCAGGCCGAGCAGCCCACACAGCCCAAGCATCCCCAACAGGGCGGCCGGCAAGGGCAGTCCGGGCCTCCGCAGGGCTGGTAGGCGCCCCGCCTGCCGGGGCGGTGGGTCAGGAGACCGACAGCGCCCAGACGCCCACCGCGATGCACAGCAGCGCGACGATCAGCACCGGGACCGCCACCTTCGCGGGCGGTCCCGGCCGCCGTGCCGGCACCGCAGCGGGCCGCGCGGCGACCGGAGCGCCCGCGGGTGCCTGCTGTCCCAGGGCCGCGGCCGGCGGCTGACCGGGAACGGGATACGGGCCCGCGGTGTACGGCCGGGTCGCGGCAACCTCCGGCCGGACGGCCGCCGTCGGCTCGTACGCCCGGACCGGGGCCGGCGTCGGCGCGGCCGGTGCGGCGGGCATGCCCTGGGGCGGGGGCGTATCACCCCATGGCGCGCTCGGCAGGGGCGTCGGGGTCGGCGGGGTGCTGGGCTGCGGCGGCACCGGCAAGCTCTGCTCCGGCGGCGCGAGCTGGAAGCTCCCGGTGTCCGACAGTGAGCCCTGGCCGGTGGCCGCGTCCTCGGACGTGCCCTTGGAAGCCAGGGGACCGGCCGGCCCGAACCCTCCCGGCAGCGGCCCGATGTGGTCGAAGACCTCGACGACCTCGTCCTCGATCGTCGTCTCCGGCAGCAGCTCGGCCGCCGACAGGACCGCCTTGCGCGCCCCCGTGGCCGTCTTGAACCGCGACTCCGGGTCCGGGTGCACCAGACCGGCCAGCACCTGCCACAGCGGTTCCGGCACGCCCTCAGGGGCGTTGGGGATGCCGCGCTCGGCGAAGTGCCGGATCAGCGCCTCGGAGTCCGGCTTGGTGCCGGTGATCAGATAGAGCGCCACCAGACCGACCGCGAACAAGTCGGCCGGGAAGTCCGGCTCGGAGCCCAGCATCTGCTCGGGCGCGAAGTAACCGGGCGTGCCCACCACATAGTTGGTCTCGGTGAGCCGCGGCTCACCCTTGCGCATCGCGATGCCGAAGTCGCTCAGCCGCAGATGCGGACGGCCCGTGCCGGTGGCCTCCAGCAGGATGTTCGCGGGCTTGATGTCCCGGTGCACCACCCCCTCCGCATGCACCGCGGTCAACCCGGCCAGCAGCTGGTCCAGCAGCGTGCACACGAACCGCGGCGGCAGCGGACCGTAGTCGCCGATCAGATGCGCCAGCGAGCCGCCGTTCACCAGATCCATGGTGAACAGCACCTTGTCGTCGTCCGCGGCCCAGCTCGCCGGGGCCAGCACATGCGGATGGTCGATCCGCAGCGCCTGTTCCCTCACGAACCGCAGCAGGGTGTGCGCATCGCTCTGTTGCAGGACCTTGGCCGCGACATAGCGGCGCCTTCGCTGGTCCCAGGCGCGCCAGACGGCACCCACACCGCCTCGACCGATCGGGTCGACCAACTCGTACCGACCGGCGAAGATCTCACCCATGACGCCCCGTCCGCTCCCGAACTCCGCAAGCTCCGCTGTGGCTAGCTCTGGTGCGCCTCATAGTGCGCCACCGCGTCCGCGGTGCGGCCGGCACCGTAGACCCTGAGGAACTCTGCCAGTTCGGGGTGAGTGGGGGCGAGGGTGTTCGCCGCATCGATGATGTCGCCCGCGTCGGAGACCGAGCGCAGCAGCGACTGGATCTCGCGCACCACGCGCCGTACGGTCGTGGCCCCCGTCGACGACGTCTGCTGCGTGGTGTTGTTGAGCACCGAACCGCCGGCCGTCTTCTTGATCTCGTCCATCCGGTCGGTGGCCTCGGCGGCGCTGACGCTGCCGTCCGCCACCTGTCCGGCCAATTCCTGCAACGCCTGGACGCGCTGGACCACCGCCGGGTTGCCTATCTTCGCGCGCTGCCCGCTCATCAGCTGCGACAGCATCGGGGCGGACAGACCGAGTACGGCGGCGAGCCGGGCCTGGTTGAGGCCGAGATCATCGATGAGACGGCGGAACAGCGCACCCAGAGGCTCCCCGTACCAACTGCGCTGCAGCTCCCGAGCCCGCGCGGTGGCTTCCTGCTGTGCTGCGTCCATACGTCTCCCCTGTCTCCCCGGTCCCGCTTCGCTGCCGCGAATCTCGCGAAGCATCCTACGGAGAGTGGCGGGGTGCGGCGATACCCGGTCGGGAAACCGGTTGGGGACCAGGTACCCTGGTCCGCGAAGGGGCCTTAGCTCAGTTGGTAGAGCGCTGTCTTTGCATGGCAGATGTCAGGAGTTCGACTCTCCTAGGCTCCACTTCTAGATACCCCTCTGACCTGCGGAAACGCAGTCAGGGGGGTTCTTTTGTCCCGATTTCCCGTGCGTGTCCGCGGGATGTGCTTGCCGCCTGTCCGATGCGCTGATCGCGACGGCCGCCCCGGATCATCACGACCTGCCTGGTCACAGCGGGCAGGCAGGCCGTGACGAGCCGCGTCAGACGCAGCCGCAGACGCAGTGAGCCGAGGCCGCGGAGGCCGGAGTCCTAGAGGCGGCCGGTCACCACCAGGTTGCCGTCCGGGGTGCGCCGCGCGAGGCCGCCGGTGCGGAAGTAGCCGTCGGTGGTGAAGGAGCGTGCGTTGTGGTCGGGCGCCCGGTAGTAGCCGCGCAGGGTGTACGGGCCGCGGGCGAGGAGTTCGCCGGGCTCCCCGTCGGGCACGTCCTTGCCGTCGGCGTCGACGATGCGGATCTCATCGTCGGGCGAGAGCGGGCGGCCCTGCGTGGTGAGCACGGTCTCGTCCGGATCGGTGGGCCGGGTGAGCGTGAGCGGCCCCTCGGCCATGGCGAAGACCTGCTGCAGGCGGCAGCCCCATTCGGGGCCTATCCGTTCGGCGGTCGACCGCGGCAAGGGCGCGCCGCCGATCTGCACGAGACGCAGGCTGCTCAAGTCGGCCTGGACCGTGGGAAGTACGTCGAGCCAGAGCTGCGCGGCCTCGGGCACCACCGATGTGAGGGTGACCCGCTCTCGTTCGATGAGCGCAAGGCATTCGGCGGGTTCCAGGTCCTGCGCCAGGACGACGGTGCCGCCTGCGGACAGGGTGCCGACGATGCCGGGGCAGCCGAAGGTGAAGGTGAACCCGGCCGGCAGTGCGGCGAGGTACACGTCGTTCTCGGTGAGCGACACCAGCTCGGCGGCGGCCCGCGCCTGGTAGGCGTAGTCGTTGTGGGTGCGCGGAACGATCTGGGGCGCCGCGGCGGTGCCGCCGGAGAGCAGGAAGAACGCCACCTGGCCGGCGCTCTGCGCCCGTGTCGGCGCCGGCGGGGCGTCGACGGAGCCCAGCGGGAAGTAGTGGCAGCCGGATATGTCGGTCGTCAGGCCGCCGTACGGGGAGGAGGTGCCCGGCGGCTCAAAGGTGAACACACGTCGTAGGAAAGGCCCTTGGCGCGCGATGTCCGCGGCCATCGCCTTGTGGTCGAAGCCCCGGTACGTCGAGGGACCGACATAGCCGACGGCCTCGGTGACCTGCACAAGGCGTGACACTTCGGACGTGCGGTCCGAGACCGGGCAGAACACGGGCAGCGCGCCGATGCGCATCAGCGCGAATGCGGTGATGACGAACTCGGGAACGTTCGGCAGCTGGACGACGACCCGTTGGCCGGGCCGGAGGCCGCGCAGCCGGAATCCGGCGGCCGTGCGGTCCACGCGCCGGTTCAGGTTCGCGTACGTGATGCGGGTGTCGCCGTGCACGAGCGCGGTCCGCGGTCCGTACTGCAGGGCCCAGTCACGCAGCAGGTTGTCCAGCGTATTGCCACGCCAGTGCCCGGCCGCCCAGTAGCGGTCGACGAACTCCTCGGGCCAGGGCGTGCAGCCGTTGAGCAGGGATGTCATGCGCTTCCTTCTGTACCGGATTCATCACCGGAAGCCGTGTGGGGTGCGTTGCGCCGTGACGGGGCGGGGCAGCGGAGTCCGGCCGCCCAGGCCACCGGGTCACCAGGTCAGGGCCGGTTCAGCGCAACGGTGGCCGCCAGGGGGAGCCGGGCTCCCGGCGACAGTCGGGCCTGCCGGTGTTCAGCCAGGTCGACGTCGCAATGCGACCCCATATCGCCCCCCCCTTTTCGACGCCGGGGAGTGATTCCGCCGTCTTGATCTCGGCAATCCAATCCCTCAACACCCCTACGGGCAATGCGCTTTCTCAACCATGGACGCTGAATTCCCTCAGCAGAAAGTCCAATGAGCGCCGTTGACCAGGAGGGACGGTCGGGGATCAGGCCGACTCGGCCTTGGGGGAGCGAGGTCGGCACGGTGGGCGGCCGGTGGAATCACGGGGCAGGGGGAATTCTGATGCGCCGGGGAGGCTGAGGGGTTGAGAGAAAGCCAGGTGCTGCGAGGTGCCGGCCGGTTACCGGGGCTGCCGCCTCCGGTAACCGGTCCAGGTCACCAATGCAGGTCACGGATGCAGGTCACCGGTGCAGATCACCGGTGCCGATCACTGATGCAGAAGCAGCTGCTGCCCCGGGTAGATGTGGTCCGGGCCCTCGTCGAGCGTCTGCTTGTTCAGGTCGTACAGGGCCTGGGCGCCGCCGTGAATCTGCTGACTGTTCGCGATGACCGAGAGGCAGTCGCCCCGCTGTACGACATAGGCGCTGCGGGCATGGGAGCCGGAGGCCTTGTGGCTGCGCTGGTGCGTCGGGGCCTGGGTGGCCGAAGGGGACCGATGGGTCCGGTGAGACTGATGTGTCTGGTGCGTCTTACGTGAGTGGTGTGTCGCCGACGAGTGCCGGTGGGGGGTGACGGCCTTCTCGTAGCCGGTGGCCGAGTCGTCGGAGTCGAAGAGGCCGAAGCGCCCGCAGTTCGGCCACGGGGCCAGGCCACGCTCCTCGGCGATGCGCTCGCCGACCGCGATCTGCTCCGACCGGGAGGCGAGGTCGGCGCGGGGCGCGTAGCGCCGGCCGCCGAATTCCTGCCAGGTGGTGCCGTCGATCTGGAGGCCGCCGTGGTAGCCGTTGCCGGTGTTGATGTGCCAGCGGCCGCTGCTCTCGCAGTGGGCGATGCGCTCCCAGTTGGTGTCCTCTGGAGCCGTTGGCGGCGCGGCCGCGACGGCCTGGCCGGCGAGGCCGGGGGTGCTCAGCAGCACGATCAGCATGGACAGGATCGCTTCGACGGACCGTTTGGCGACGTGCGACGACATGACGGTACTCCTCCGCTGTGCTCCGGAGCGGTCGCGGACGCGATGCACGCCACGACCGGTGGGCAGGGACGAGGTAACCGGCCAATATGCTTTTCGGCACGTTTGACGGCCCTGAAGGCGCGTGTTTCACCTGCCTGGACGCAGGGTTCTGACGGAGCGTGAGGGCCTACGGGCGGCGCCTCGGGCCCGCGGCCGGCCGCCCCGGTCCTCGGGCCGGCCCCCGTGCCGCCAGAAGCGCCAACGGGCCGTGCCCGCCGCCCTGTTGAAGGGGAGGCGGGCACGGCCCGTCGTGAGGGTGCCGAGTGGCGTCAGGTGGCGTTGCCGCCGCGCTCGTCGGCCTCGTCCTCGGCCTGCTTGGCCTGGACCTCGGGGTCGAGGGAGGCGCCCTCGCTGCCGTCCACGGCATTGAGGCGGCCGCGCTCGCCGACCTCGGTGGGGGCCGGCGGCTCGACCAGCCAGTCCGGGTTGGCCTGCTTGTCCCACCACTTCCAGGCGGCAACCGCGGCACCCACCGCGAGGCCCAGGATCGCCAGGCGCTTGGCGGCCTTGCCGGCGCAGGCGCGGCGGTGGTGCTTCTTCTGGAGCTTGGCGATCTCGGCGGCCGTCACCTGCCCGCGCAGCGCGGCCAGCGCGGCGCTGCCGCGGGCCAGCGCCTCGTCGCGTACCGGCTCGGCGGCGGCACGTGCGGTGCTCACCGCGTGCTCCAGCCGCGGCGCGGTGTACTCGGCGGTCTGCCGGGCGGCCTTGCGGGTGCGGGCGGCGGCCCGGCAGGCCGCGGCGTCAACCTTGGGCGGCAGGGCGTCACGGGCGTGGTCACGGGCGTGCTCGAGGCGCGGCTGCAGATGCGCGTCGTACTGCGAACGGGCCTGGTGCGCGGCTTCGACGACCTTGGGCCCCATGCGGGTGCGTGCCTCGTGGGCGTAGTGCACGGCGGCGTCCCTGGCCGTTCCGGCATACGGAGCCACCACCTCCGCGGCGTGCCGCACGCTCTCCCTGGCCGTACCGGTCGCGGCGCGCACGCTGTCCTTGCGGGTCACGGGATCCTCCTCCTCGGTGGCGTGTCCGGGGCTGTGGGGGTGGTCCCCCATGTCTGCTGTGTCGCCTGTCCACCCGGTTCAAGATCATGCCCGCTCAGATGTCGTACGGCATGTGCGAGCGGGCATCCGGGTCATTGGGGACCTTCCGGAGCCTTGTGACGACAATGCCACGGTTTGCCGCCCGGCGCGCCCGGTTCCGGTGGCCCGACGTACCGAGTGAAACCCGGAGTAACCGCGAGAAGTCAGTACGAGGGCGTCAGAGGGTGGCAGTCGCGGGACGGGCGGTCCGGTCCGTGCGAGGATCGGTAACCGCCAGTGAAGACTGATGGAAGGTAGATCGTGGCTGAACAGCTCTACGCCACCCTGAAGACCAACCAGGGCGACATCGAGATCCGGCTGCTGCCGAACCACGCCCCCAAGACGGTCAAGAACTTCGTCGAGCTCGCCGGCGGCGAGCGGGAGTGGACGCACCCCGCGACCGGCAAGAAGTCCACGGACAAGCTGTATGACGGCACGGTCTTCCACCGTGTGATCAGCGGTTTCATGCTCCAGGGCGGCGACCCGCTCGGCGACGGCACCGGCGGTCCGGGCTACCAGTTCGCCGACGAGTTCCACCCCGACCTGGCCTTCAACAAGCCCTACCTGCTCGCCATGGCGAACGCCGGTCCGGGCACCAACGGCTCGCAGTTCTTCATCACCGTCGCGCCGACCGCGTGGCTGACCGGCAAGCACACCATCTTCGGTGAGGTCACCAACGACGCCAGCAAGAAGGTCGTGGACGCCATCGGCAACACCCAGACCAACCCGCGGACCGACCGTCCGCTGCAGGACGTCGTCATCGAGACGGTCGTCATCGAGACCCGCTGAGCGGGTCCCGCGGCCCGACGCCGGACCGGTAGCGTCCCGCTCGGGGAACCATTGCGCCCCGCCCGGTCGTAGACATAAGGCGGGGCGCGAAGCTCGTTGCGGGCGGTGGCCGGGCGACGGGCGGACGGGCCGCGAAGCATGTTCAGGGGCTGGTGGCGCCGGGTGACGGGCGGTGTGTGGACGCTCCCCAGACGGAGACGAAGGACGAGGGGACCGATGGACCAGGTGCCAGGCAGCCCGCAGGAGCCGAAGGACGCCCACGGCGGCGACGGCCTGTCGGCGTGCTACCGCCATCCGGACCGTACGACCGGCATCCACTGCACCCGCTGCAACAAGCCGATCTGTCCGGACTGCATGATCAGCGCCTCGGTCGGTTTCCACTGCCCGGACTGTGTACGCGGCGGCAGCGGCACCGGCCACTCGGCGTCCGCGACGGCGCCGCGCACCATCGCGGGCGGCACCATCGCCGCCAATCCGCGGCTGATCACGTTGATCCTGATGGGCATCAACCTCGCGGTATTCATCGCGGTCTACATCGCGTCCAAGACGGACGGCAACCGGCTGCTGGGCGATCTGGTCATGCTCGGCCGCACCCCTCCCGGATACCTTCCCCAAGGTGTCGCGGAAGGCGAGTGGTACCGCCTGGTGACCGCGATGTTCCTGCACCAGGAGATCCCGCACATCGCCTTCAACATGCTCTCGCTCTGGTGGCTGGGCCCGCCGCTGGAGGCGGCGCTGGGCCGGCTCCGGTTCATCGTCCTGTACATGCTCGCCGGCCTCGGCGGCAGCGCCCTGTCGTATCTGCTCGCCCCGCCGGACGCGGCCTCCCTCGGCGCCTCCGGCGCGATCTTCGGGCTGCTGGGCGCCACCGCCGTCCTGATGCGCCGGCTGAACTACGACATGAAGCCGGTACTGATCCTGCTCGGCCTCAACCTGGTCTTCACCTTCGCCTGGCCGAACATCTCCTGGCAGGCGCACATCGGCGGCCTGGTGGTGGGCGCCGCGGTGGCGTACGGGATGGTGCACGCGCCGCGCGAGCGCCGGAATCTGGTGCACACCGCGACCTGTGTGGTGGCGCTGCTGGCCATCGTCGCCGTGGTGTGGGTACGGACCCTCCAGCTGGTCGGCTGAGCGGGTCGCACAGCTTTCGGGGACTCCCGGCGCCAAGTTGTCCACAGTGCGTGGTGGATCTTGTGCAAGCTGTGGGGAACACCCATTCGTTGCGGCGCTGACCTGCGTTTCCCCAGTCGGGACACGGGGACGCGGGTGTCGGGAGGTGGTCGACGCCGGTCACACCGGCGTCAACCGCCCGAGGGTTATCCACAGATCTTCTGAAGTTTTCCCCGGCTGTGGATAACCGTGTGGATGGCCTTGGGCAGGACTTGCCAAGGCCGGATGCGCGCTACTTCCACTGAGTGGAGACGCCGAAGCCCACCGCGATGAAGCCGAAGCCGCACACGATGTTCCAGTTCCCCAGGGCCTTGACCGGAAGGTCACCCTCGGAGACGTAGAAGAGCACGATCCAGGCGAGTCCGATCAGGAACATCGCCAGCATCAGAGGCGCGACCCAGCCACGGCCTGAATTCATCTTCAGACTGGTGGTCTTCGCCGGCGGCGGCGTGAAGTCGTCCTTCTTGCGGATCCGTGACTTCGGCACGAGGAACACTCCTGTCGATGCGCTGCTCCCCCCACCCCGGGCGGCGCTCGAGCGGGCGGTGCCCCCACCTGCGCGGGGGCGGTACGGAAGGGGTGCCGGGAGGGGAAACGGTGGGGCGCGATTCCTCGCCGCGGCGTCCGTTAGCGTAGTGCTTCCGCGGCGTCGTAAGGAGTAAGGGTACGTTGAGCAATTCCGCTGACTCCCCAGGTCGCCCCGCCCGCCCCCGTCTGCGGCCGGTACGGCTTCTGACGCTCACGGTCTTCGCGCTCGCCGGACTGCTGTTCTGGCTGAGCTTCGACACCGCCCGCGGCACCAACCTGCGCTCGGACGACTCCATGCTGCGACTGTCCGACCTCATCGAGGAACGCAGCCACAAAAACGGTGCCCAGGACGACCGTAACGCCGCCCTGCGCCAACGCGTCGACGCCCTCGCCCAGCGCGACAACGGCAGCTCCAAGGCCGAGGACGCCAAGCTCAAGGCGCTGGAGAAGAACGCCGGCACCAAGCCGCTGACCGGCCCCGGCGTCACCGTCACCCTCACCGACGCCCCGCCCAACGCCACCGCCAAGATCCCCGGCATTCCCGAGCCGCAGCCCAACGACCTCGTCATCCACCAGCAGGACCTGCAAGCCGTGGTGAACGCCCTGTGGCAGGGCGGCGCCAAGGGGATCCGGGTCAAGAACCAGCGGCTGATCTCCACCAGCGCGGTGCGCTGCGTCGGCAACACCCTGATCCTCCAGGGTCGTGTCTACTCCCCGCCGTACACGATCACCGCCGTCGGCGACCGCGCGGCACTGAACAGGGCGCTGACCGCCTCCCCCGCCATCCAGAACTATCTGCAGTACGTGAACGCCTACGGCCTCGGCTGGAAAGTCGACCAGCACGAGGCGGTGACTCTTGCCGGCTACTCCGGCACAGTGGATCTCCACTACGCACAGCCTGTGAAGCCGTAGCCCGCACGCCGCGGGGGCGGCGGGAGGGCGGAGCCCCATGCCACTGCGGAGCCGAACAGCGCTGCCGAGCCGGACGACGGTGCGCTGGATCGTACGGACGCTCAGCGAAATCTGCGTCACCACCGGCACACTCATCGTGCTCTTCGTCGTCTATGTGCTCTTCTGGACCGGCGTACGGGCCGACAGCGCGATGGACGGCGAGATCGGCAAACTCCAGGAACGGTGGTCGACCGCCCCCGTCGCCTCCCACGACAACGCCCCCACGCCCACCCGCGCCAAGCCGCCCGGCCCCTACACACCGGGCGCCTCCTTCGCCGTCATGTACATCCCGCGCCTCGGCGCGGACTGGGCCAAGCCCGTACTGGAAGGCACCGCGACCGGCACCCTCCGACGCGGCCTGGGCCACTACGACCGCACCGCACGGCTCGGCCAGGTCGGCAACTTCGCCGTCGCCGGACACCGCCGCACCTACGGCGACCCCTTCAAGGACTTCCCGCGGCTTCGTCCCGGCGACGCCGTGGTGCTGACCGACGGCACGACCTGGTTCACCTACCGCATCGACAACCGCCCCTACACCACACTGCCCGGCGACATCGGGGTGATCGACCCCGTACCGGAAAAATCCGGCTTCAACGGCCCCGGACGCTATCTCACGCTGACCACCTGCGAGCCGGAATGGGGCCACAGCCACCGGCTGATCGCCTGGGCACACCTGGATTCCACCCAACCCGTCGAACAGGGAAGGCCATCGGCTTTGAGCGGCTGACCCACCAGCGCCCGCCCTCGCCCTTTAGTCTGGTGGGGCAATCGACATCGTCATCGGCATCGGCAAGGGGACAGCGAGCGCATGTACGGCTGGATCTGGCGGCATCTGCCGGGCAACGCATGGGTGAAGGCGCTGATTTCACTGGTGCTGGTGCTGGCGATCGTGTTCGTGCTCTTCCAGTACGTCTTTCCGTGGGCGGAGCCTCTGCTCCCCTTCAACGACGTCACGGTCAATGAAGGGATGGCGGCACTCCGATGACCGCACGGATCCTCGTCGTCGACAACTACGACAGCTTCGTCTTCAACCTCGTCCAGTACCTCTACCAACTCGGCGCCGAGTGCGAGGTACTGCGCAATGACGAGGTCGCGCCGCGGCATGCCCAGGACGGCTTCGACGGCGTTCTGCTCTCGCCCGGACCCGGCACACCCGAGCAGGCCGGCGTCTGCGTCGACATGGTCCGGCACTGCGCGGAAACCGGCATCCCGGTGTTCGGCGTCTGTCTGGGCATGCAATCGATGGCGGTCGCCTACGGAGGCGTGGTGGACCGGGCCCCTGAGCTCCTGCACGGCAAGACCTCGCTCGTCGTCCACGAGGGCGCCGGGGTCTTCTCCGGCCTGCCCTCTCCCTTCACGGCCACCCGCTACCACTCCCTGGCCGTCGAGCCCGACACCATTCCCGACGACCTGGTCGTCACCTCCTGGACGGAGGCCGACGACGTCCCCGGCGGACGGATCGTCATGGGCCTGCGGCACCGCGAACTTCCGGTGGAAGGCGTGCAGTTCCACCCCGAATCCGTGCTGACGGAGTGGGGGCACAAGATGCTGGCCAACTGGCTGGTGGAATGCGGTGACGAAGAAGCCCTGCGGCGCTCTGTGGGACTTGCCCCGGTGGTCGGCAAGGCGGGCGCGTGACGCCCCTGCGCCCGGAGCGTGAAGGGAGACCCTATGAGCCGTACGAGTCGGCGCAGTCCTATGCGCACGAGCAGCCCCCTGCGGCTCAGGAGCCATACGACCCACAGGATCCCTACGGCCGCCCCGACGCGTTCGAGGCGGCCGTAGGGCAGCTCAGCGACCCCCTGAACGACCCGCTGCCGGGCCAGGCACCGCAGGCGCCAGAGCCCGGCCCCGCGCCGTACGAGCGACCCGGGCGGCCGGCCCCCCGCACCGCGAGCGCCGACTCGCCCTGGCTCCCGCCGCACCGCGGGACGGAACGGCCCGGCGTGCCGGATCCACAGCCCGCACCCGAGCTGCCCACCCACGAGGGCACACCCCGCCGGCAGCGCACCTTCGGGCCCGAGTCGGCCGCCTCCGACCAGAGCCAGGGATACGCCCGGAGCCAGGGCCACGGCTACGGACCCGGCCACGAGATCTATGCGGCCGCCGAGCCGGCTCCGGAGCCGTACACCACATCGAAGCCCCCGTCCCCCGCCTCCCCGTCTCCCTCCTCCCCACCGCCCGGCTCCGGGCCGCAGCGGGACGACGAGACCATGGCGCTGCGCCAGGCAGAGGAGCCCGCTGCGCCCCGCGGCCGCAGGAAGAGCGCGGACGGGGATGACGTTTCACGTGAAACATCCGCCCGTGAAACCGATGATGTTTCACGTGAAACGTCGGCGACACCGGCACCCGGAGGCCGTGCGGCCCGGCGTAAAGCCGCGCAGGAGGCCGCCAAGAGGGGCGGCAGACGCGGCCGGCACGGCGGCGGGGCCTCCGCAGCCACAGCGGCCGCCAAAGCCGCCTCCGTCCCCGAACCGCCCCCCGCCCCCACCACCCGGCTGGAGGCCCGCCGCGCCGCACGCGCAGCCAAGGAAAGCCTCAGCCTGATCGTCAGCCGCGCCGTGGGCGAGGTGTTCATCTCCCTCGGCGTGCTGATGCTGCTGTTCGTCACCTACCAGCTGTGGTGGACGAATGTGATGGCCGACGAGGAAGCGGGCGGCGCCACCACCACCCTCCAGCACCAGTGGGACAAGGGCGGTGGGGAAAAGAAGAATCTCGCGGTCGGCGAGCGCTTCGGCATCATGTACATCCCGAAGCTCGATGTGAAGGCGCCGATCGCCGAGGGTATCGACAAGCACAATGTGCTCGACCACGGCATGGTCGGCCACTACGACAAGAGCAGCGGGATCAAGACCGCGATGCCCTGGGACAAGAAGGGCAACTTCGCGGTGGCCGCCCATCGCAACACCCATGGCGAGCCGTTCCGCTACATCAACAAGCTCACCAAGGGCGACAAGATCATCGTCGAGACCCAGAGCGCGTACTACACGTACGAAATGGAGAGCATTCTCCCGCAGACGTCTCCGAGCAACACGAGCGTGATCGGACCCGTACCGCCCGGCTCGGGATTCACCGCTCCCGGCCGCTACATCACGCTGACGACCTGCACCCCGGAATTCACCAGTACCTTTCGGATGATCGTCTGGGGCAAGATGGTCGACGAGCGTCCGCGGAGCAAGGGCAAACCGGCAGCGCTCACAGGCTGAACGAAGGTAAGAGGGGTATACGCGGTGACTGTGACCGGACGCGACGAGGACACCGACCCCTCTGAGCCGTCACCGAAGCCGCGCCGCGGATGGCGGATCATCGCCTCCGTCGTCAGCGTTATCGGCGAACTGCTGATCACGGCGGGCCTGATCCTGGGCCTGTTCGTCGTCTACTCGCTGTGGTGGACCAACGTCCTCGCCGACCGCGAGGCCCATAAGCAGAGCGACGCCGTGCGCCAGCACTGGGCCAAGCCCGAGCGCAACGGCCCCAAGGGGCCCGGAGAGCTGGACACCAAGGACGGCATCGGCTTCCTCCATGTCCCGGCGATGGACAACGGAGAAGTACTGGTCATGAAGGGCACCGGCGCGGAAATCCTCAACGAGGGCGTGGCCGGCTACTACACCAAGCCGGTCAAGTCGAAGCTGCCCGAGGACAAGAAGGGAAACTTCACGCTCGCCGCGCACCGCGACGGCCACGGCGCGAAGTTCCACAACATCGACAAGCTCAAGGACGGCGACCCGATCGTCTTCGAGACCCGGGACACCTGGTACATCTACAAGGTCTACGCCGTCCTCAGCCAGACCTCGAAGTACAACGTGGATGTCCTCGACAACATCCCCAAGGAGTCCGGCAAGCGCAAGGCCGGCCGCTACATCACCCTGACGACGTGCACCCCGGTCTACACGTCGAACTACCGCTACGTCGTCTGGGGCGAGCTGGAGCGCACGGAGAAGGTCGACGCGGACCGCACACCCCCCAAGGAACTCAGCTAGGGCCGCGGACGCCCCTACGGCGCCCCTTCCCCTACTACGAAGCCCCGGCAGCCCTTCCAAGGGCCGCCGGGGCTTCGTAGTACGACGTGCTGCGGGGGCTAGTGCCAGCCGCCGATGAAGCCGCCGTTGCCGTTGTTACCCCCGTTATCGTTGCCGCCGCCGCCCTGGGTGGTCAGCGTCACGGTCGTGGTGCTGGGGTCGGACGGGGTGTTCGGCGCCGGGTCCTGGTTGGTCACCAGGGCGTTGTCGTCCTGCGGGCTGTCGGCAGCGAACTGGACGTTCTTGAAGCCGGCCTGTTCCAGGGCCTTCTTCGCGTCCTTGACCGGCATACCGACGACGCTGGGCACCGGCGTCTGCGCCTGGGCCTTGCCGACCGTCAGCGTGATGGTCGAACCCGGCTTGGCGTTGGTGTCGCCCTCAGGGCTCTGCTGGAGCACCTTGCCGACCTGGTTCGGGTCGGGGGTCTCCTGATCAGTCCTTTGGACCGTGAAGCCATTGTCCTCGAGCTGCTTCTTGGCTGCCGCGAAGTCCTGACCCTTGACGTTCGGGACAGGCACCTTCGGGCTCGCCTGCGCGACCGTCAGCGTGATCTTGGTGTCCTTGGCCGCCTTGGTCCCGGCCGTGGGGTCCTGGCTGAGGACGGTGCCCGGCGTACGGTCGGACGTCTTCTGCTCCCGTGCGATGTTGTGGAAGCCCTTGTTTTCGAGTTCCTTGCGCGCGTCCGTGTACTGCAGACTTCCGACGTCAGGCACGATCACCTTGACCGGCCCCGTGCACAGCGTGACCGTGACCGTATCGCCCGAAGAGATCTGTGTGCCGGCCTTCGGTTCCTGCGAGGTGATCTTGCCCTTGTCGGTGTTGGTGCAGGGCTTGCGTCCCCCCAGGGCCACCTTGAACCCGCCGTTTTTCCCGTTCTGCTGCGCTTCGTCCATGCTCTTGCCGATGAGGCTGAGCAGGTCCTGCTTGCCGTTGCCGCCGCCGTTGCCGCTGAACATCGCCCGGCCGATGAAGATCGCACCGACCAGAACGAGAACGGCCGCGAGCACCAGCAGAACCGTCGACGTGTGGCTCTTCTTCTGCCCACCGCCGCGTCGGCGGTCGCCACGCTCGTCGTAGCCGTAGCCCCCGTCGTCAGCGTTCATCGGGGGAAGCATGGAGGTCTTCGGACCGCCCCCGTCCTGCGGGCGCAGCATCGTGGTGGGCTGGTCCTGGTCGAAGCCGCCCGCCCCCATCGCCGACGTCGCGGCGACCGGCTGACCCTCCAGCGCCGCCTCGATGTCGGCGCGCATCTCATCGGCCGACTGATAGCGGTAGTCAGGGTCCTTGACCAGCGCCTTCAGGACGATCGCGTCCATCTCGGGCGTGATCTCGGGATCGAAGTTGCTCGGCTTCTGCGGTTCCTCGCGGACATGCTGATACGCCACCGCGACCGGCGAATCGCCGATGAACGGCGGCCGCACGGTCAGCAGCTCGTACAGCAGACAGCCCGTCGAGTACAGGTCGGAGCGGGCGTCGACCTGCTCGCCCTTGGCCTGCTCGGGCGAGAGGTACTGCGCGGTGCCGATGACCGCCGCGGTCTGCGTCATCGTCATACCGGAGTCGCCCATCGCGCGGGCAATGCCGAAGTCCATGACCTTGACCTGGCCGCTGCGCGTCAGCATGACGTTGGCCGGCTTGATGTCACGGTGGACGATGCCGGCGCGGTGCGAGTACTCCAGCGCCTGCAGAACGCCGATGGTCATCTCCAGCGAGCGCTCGGGCAGCAGCTTGCGGCCGGAGTGCAGCAACTCACGCAGCGTGGAGCCGTCGACGTACTCCATGACGATGTACGGGATCGAGACCCCGTCGACATAGTCCTCGCCGGTGTCGTACACCGCGACGATCGACGGATGGTTCAGCGAGGCGGCCGACTGGGCCTCACGGCGGAACCGGGCCTGGAAAGACGGATCGCGGGCGAGGTCCACCCGCAGCGTCTTCACAGCGACGGTGCGGCCCAGGCGGGTGTCATGCGCGAGGTACACCTCGGCCATGCCACCGCGGCCGAGCACCGACCCCAGCTCGTACCGGCCGCCGAGGCGACGCGGCTCTTCCATAAGCTTCTCCAGCCCTCTCCGTCAGTCCCGACCGCACCTGTGTGTGGTCCGGCGGTGTGCTGTCCGGGCATACCGTACCCGGCTCGCCGCACCGGACCGGGCCGCTGCCACAACCTGATATCCGACCGGTATTGGCATGGTCCGCGTCACTTGTTGCTCTCGAGCACTGCCTCCATGACCCTCTTGGCGATGGGAGCTGCGAGTGCGCCGCCGGCGATGTCGTTGCGGAGTGTGTCGGATCCCTCAATGACAACCGCGACCGCGACGGGGGTTCCCTTCGAGGTCTTCGCGTACGAGATGAACCAGGCGTACGGGTTGTCCTTGTTGTTCTCGCCGTGCTGGGCGGTGCCGGTCTTACCGCCGACGGTGACGCCGGGGATCTGGGCCTTGGTTCCCGTGCCTTCCTTGACGACGGTCTCCATGATGCTCTGGATCTTCTGCGCGTTCTCCGGCGAGAGGGGGTTGCTCATCACCTGCGGCGTGTGCTGCTGCACCACACTGAGGTTCTGGGCCTCCAGCTGCTCGACCATGTACGGCTTCATCAGCTTGCCGCCGTTGGCGACCGCCGAGGCGACCATGGCCATCTGCAGCGGGGTGGCGCGGTTGGACGCCTGCCCGATGCCCGCCATCGCGTTCTGCGGCCGGTTGTCGGTGGGGAAGATGCTCTCCGCGGCCCGGACCGGGGTGTCGATCTCCGGGTCGTTGAAGCCGAACTTCTCGGCCTCGGCCTTCATCTTCTTGTTGCCGAGATCCGCACTGATCTTGCCGAAGACCGTGTTGCAGGAGTACCGCAGCGCCACCCGCAGGCTGGCGTTCTCACACGGGATGGGGCCTTCGTTCTTCAGCTCGATGCCGGAGGTGTCGGGGAGCGTGTACGGCAGCGGCGACTTGGTATCGGCGTCGACGTCGGTGTACAGACCGTTCTCCAGCGCCGCCGAGGCCGTGACGACCTTGAAGGTGGAGCCGGGCGGGTAGGTCTGGCGCAGCGCCCGGTTGAGCATCGGCTCGTCCGGGTCGTTCTTCTTCTGCAGCGCGTTGTACGCCGTGGCGTCCTTGTCGGTGTTGCCCGCGAAGGTCGAGGGGTCGTACGACGGAGTGCTGGCCAGCGCCAGGATCGCGCCGGTCTCCGGGTTGATCGCGGCAACCGCGCCCTTGCTCTTGCCCAGCCCGTCGAAGGCGGCCTTCTGGGCCTTGGCGTCCAGGGTGGTCACCACGTTGCCGCCCTTCTGCTTGCCGCCGGTGAACATGTCGACCGTGCGGCTGAAGAAGAGCTTGTCGTCCGTGCCGGAGAGGATGCCGTCGTTCAGCTTCTCCAGCTGGTTGGCGTCGAAGGCCTGCGAGGCGTAGCCGGTGACCGGCGCCCACATCTTGCCGTTCTTGTACGTCCGCTTGTACTTGAAGTCGCCGCTGTCGGTGGTCGTCGAGCCGGTGATGGCCTTGCCGTCCACGATGATGTCGCCGCGCGGCATGCTGTAGCGCTCGATGGCGACCCGGCGGTTGTGCGGGTCGTTCTTGAGCTCGTCGCCCTGGACGAACTGCACCCAGTTCACGCGGATCAGCAGAGCGAGGACGAGCAGGCCGCAGAAGATCGCGACCCGGCGCAGGGGCTTGTTCACGGGCGGACCACCTGGGTCATCTCGGCGTCGGTGGACGGGGCGGGAGCCGGTGCGGGCCGGCGTGCGGTGTCACTGATCCGCAGCAGGATCGCGACCAGCGCCCAGTTGGCGATCACGGACGAGCCACCCTGGGCCAGGAACGGCATGGTCATACCGGTCAGCGGGATCAGGCCCGTCACACCGCCGGCGACGACGAAGACCTGCAGCGCGAAGGCGCCGGACAGGCCGATCGCCAGCAGCTTGCCGAACGGGTCACGGGCGGCCAGCGCCGTACGGATGCCCCGCTCGATCAGCAGGCCGTAGAGCATCAGGATCGCCATCAGCCCGGCGAGCCCGGTCTCCTCACCGACCGTGGCGAGAATGTAGTCACTCTTGGGCGCGATTCCGCCGATGAGGCGGGAGTAGCCCTGGCCGAGGCCGGAGCCCATGATGCCGCCGGAGCCGAAGGAGTACATCGCCTGGGCGGTCTCCGTGACACCGCCGTTGGACAGCTCCAGCGGGTTGAGCCAGTTGTGGACGCGGACCTGGACGTGCGACTCGAACGTCGCCACGGCGACCGCGCCGCCCCCGCTGAGCAGCAGACCGAAGACGATCCAGCTGGTGCGCTCGGTGGCCACGTACAGCATCACGACGAAGAGACCGAAGAACAGCAGCGAGGTACCCAGGTCGGTCTCGAAGACCAGGATCATCAGGCTCAGCGCCCAGATGACGAGGATCGGTCCCAGGTCACGGCCGCGCGGGAGGTAGAGCCCCATGAAACGGCGGCTGGCCAGCGCCAGCGCGTCCCGTTTGACCATGAGATAGCCCGCGAAGAAGATCGCGATGATGATCTTGGCGAACTCACCGGGCTGCAGACCGCCGACACCCGGGATCGTGATCCAGATTCGGGCACCGAACCGCGCCGGGAAGAACACCGGGGCGATCAGCAGCACCAGCGCGACGACCATGGAGATATAGGTGTAGCGCTGCAGGACGCGGTGGTCCTTGAGGAAGATCAGCACGGCCAGGAAGAGCCCGACACCGAGCGTGGACCACATCAGCTGACCCGGCGCCATCGCGCCGCCCAGCTGCTTGGTGGTGATCGCCGGCTCCTGGTCCAGCCGCCAGATGAAGATCAGACCCAGGCCGTTGAGCAGCGTGGCGATGGGCAGCATCAGCGGGTCGGCATACGGCGCCCACTTACGGACGACCAGATGCGCGACACCCGCCAGCAGCCCCAGCCCCAGCGCATAGCCAAGGACGCCGGCGGGGACCGACCCGTCCTTCGCCAGACCGACGTTGACATAGGCGAACACCGGAATCAGCACCGCGAAGACGAGCATCGCCAGCTCGGTGTTCCGGCGGCTCGGAGCTCCGATGGTGCCGACGGTGGTGGTGTTGGTGGTACTGCTCATCAGATGTACGGCCCCCTACGCCCTCACTGCTGGGTGCTGCAATTCTTTTCCAGCTTCTGCTGCTCCTCTGAGGGGGCCTGGCTGGTGGTGGGTGTGGGAGTGGCGGACGCGGTGAACGCGCTGGGCACCGTGGTGCCCGACGTCGCCTTGTCCGTCGTGCCGGGCTTGGCGGTGCTACCGGGCTTCGCGGTGCCGCCCGGCTTGCCGGCCGAACCGGACTTGCTGCCGGACGTACCGCCTGCCTGGCCCCGGCCCTTGTTACGGGCGGCCTCCTCGGCGGCGGCCTCCCGCTGCTCCTTGGCGAGGCAGGCATTGGCCTGCTTACCGAGCTCAATGACCTTCTCGCTCGCCTGGTTGCGGCTGTCGACCGCGATCGTCTCCTTGACCTGGTTCCGCTGGTACACGGGGAGGTACTTGAGTTCGATCTCGGGGTGGTCCTCGTCCACGTCGTTCAGGGAGATCCACGCCAGGTCCTGGCTGATTCCCCGGTAGAGCGCGACGTGATCGTCCTTGGCGCCGACGAAGTACTGGGTCTGCGTCCAGCGGTACCCGCCGTACAGCCCGCCGCCGACCACGGCCAGCGCGAGGGCGATGAACAGCGACCGCTTGAGCCACTTCCCGCGCCGCGGCGGCTTGAGGAAGTCCTCGTCGGTGAACGCGCCGAACGAGCCCTGCGGCGGGCCCCCGACGTCCGGTCCACCGCTGCCGGGCGGGCCGAAGGCACCTCCGGGAGGCGCCGGGGGGCCGTCCCTGCGGCCGAGCTCGGCGGCACGCGCGGCCGGCGTCTGCATCGTGCTCGGGTCGCTGAGCTGGTTCTGGTTCTCGGCCACGGCGCCGACGATCACCGGGGTGTCGTTCAGCTGCCCGGCCATCGTGTCCGCGCCGTCCACATCGAGGACGTCCGCCACGATGCAGGTGATGTTGTCGGGCCCGCCACCGCGCAGCGCGAGCTGAATCAGCTCCTGCACCGTCTCGTGCGGCCCCTGGTAATGGGCGAGGGTCTCTTCCAGCGTCTGGTGGCTGACCACCCCGGACAGCCCGTCCGAGCAGATCAGATACCGGTCCCCGGCCCGCACCTCGCGGATCGACAGGTCCGGCTCGACATGATCACCACTGCCCAGCGCCCGCATCAGCAGCGACCGCTGCGGATGCGTCGTGGCCTCTTCCTCGGTGATCCGGCCCTCGTCGACCAGCCGCTGCACCCAGGTGTGGTCCTGCGTGATCTGCGTCAGCACACCGTCCCGCAGCAGATACGCACGGGAGTCACCGACGTGTACGAGGCCGAGCCGCTGCCCGGTCCACAGCAGGGCGGTGAGCGTCGTGCCCATGCCCTCCAGCTGCGCATCCTCTTCGACCATCACCCGCAGCTGGTCATTGGCCCGCTGCACGGCCGTGCCGAGCGAGGTCAGGATGTCCGAGCCCGGAACGTCGTCATCGAGCTGGACGAGCGTGGAGATCACCTCGGAGGAGGCGACCTCACCGGCGGCCTGGCCGCCCATCCCGTCGGCGATGGCAAGCAGGCGCGGCCCGGCGTAGCCGGAGTCCTCATTGCCCTCGCGGATCATGCCCTTGTGCGATCCGGCGGCGAAGCGCAGTGACAGACTCATGCGCACCTCACCCGTCGGTTCGGGGTACAGCCGGTCTCCTCGAGCCACACTGCCCACCCTCCGGTCGGGAGCACGCCCGGGTCCGTCGGGCGGACCGCCGCGGCTCGCTCGCTCCGCTCGCTCATTGTCGTACTACTTCCGCAGCTCGATGACGGTCTTGCCGATGCGGATCGGGGCTCCCAGCGGAATCGGGGTCGGGGTCGTCAGCCGGGTCCGGTCCAGATACGTGCCGTTGGTGGAACCGAGATCCTCGACGATCCACTGGCCGTCACGGTCCGGGTAGATCCTGGCATGCCTGCTGGACGCGTAGTCGTCGTCCAGCACGATGGTGGAGTCATGCGCGCGGCCCAGCGAGATCGTCTGGCCCTGGAGGGCGACGGTGGTGCCGGTCAGCGAGCCCTCGGAGACCACCAGTTTGGTGGGTGCTCCGCGCCGCTGGCGGTTGCCGCCGCGGCCGCCGTCCTGGCGGCGCTGCTGCTGCGGCGGCGCGGCAGCCTGGCGCTGCGTACGCGCTTCCTGCCCGCCGCGCCGGGCGGCCCCGCGCTGCGTGACGCGCGTGCCGAACAGATCGCTGCGGATGACCTGAACGGCCACGATGACGAACAGCCACAGTACGGCGAGGAAACCCAACCGCATGACCGTGAGGGTCAGCTCTGACATTGCCCCCGCTTCACCCTTCGGCTTGCCGGTAAACGATGGTGGTACTGCCCACGACAATTCGCGAGCCGTCGCGGAGATTAGCGCGAGTGGTGTGCTGCCCGTCCACCACGATGCCGTTCGTGGAGCCCAGATCCTGGATCATGGGGGGCGTTCCGACCCGGATCTCACAGTGACGCCGGGAGACACCCGGGTCGTCGATCCGTACGTCGGCGTCGGTGCTGCGGCCCAGCACCAGCGTCGGACGCGAGATCTGGTGGCGGGTGCCGTTGATCTCGATCCAGCGCCGGGTCTGCGCATAGGGCTGCGGCCCTGCACCGGGCGGTGCCGTACGGGGTACGGGCTGCGCGCCGCCGGGAGGCGGGGAGGAGGGCATGGGGGGCGCACCCACGTGACCGCCGCCGGGCTGGCCGCCACGGGGCATCGCGGGGGCGGCGCGGTGGCCGGCCGGCTCCTGGGACGTGCTGGAAGCGAGCGTACGGCTGCGGACGCGGTACAGGCCGGTGTCGAGATCGTCGGCCTTCTCCAGATGAACCTTGATCGGGCCCATGAACGTGTACCGCTGCTGCTTGGCGTAGTCGCGCACCATGCTCGACAGCTCATCGCCGAGCTGGCCGCTGTAGGGGCTCAGCCGCTCGAAGTCGGGCGCGCTCAGCTCCACGATGAAATCGTTGGGGACGACCGTGCGGTCGCGGTTCCAGATGGTGGCGTTGTTGTCGCACTCACGCTGCAGCGCGCCGGCGATCTCGACGGGCTGCACCTCGGACTTGAACACCTTGGCGAAGGTGCCGTTGACGAGACCTTCGAGACGCTGCTCGAAACGCTTCAGTACTCCCACGGGGCACCTCCTTCCTCAGTCTTCGTCGGGGTCGTCCTGATCGGGTCGTCCTGATACTGCTTACTGATCGTATCCACGCGTAGGGAAATCGGCTGGTTCCCCTTTCCCGCCTGGGAGACGAGTGTCGCCCCTCACAGGGTTGCCCGGACCTTGCCTGTCTCCTTGCTCACTGTTCAAGCACTGCGATCGTAGATGTGCCCCCAACACAGTGTCCCGCAACCGCCGGGCTCTCCGACCGGGCGGGGGTATGAGCCCTTCCGGCCACGCCAGGGTGCCGCATGGTGCGCCCGGCGAGGCGCGCGACCCCGTCGGCGGACACCGCGAGTGTGAACCCTCAACGCCGCACTCGGCGAATGCCCAGGGTGAGCGCGGTCCGCGGCCCCGGTGGAGTCCGGCGTGCGGGGCCTGGGGAAAGGCGTGTGAAGGCACCCTCAACACCGTGCTAATGTTCTGGATGTCGGAAGGCGCTCGCACAAGACCCGGACGGAACAGCCCGGATCGCGTGAGAGAATCAATCGGCAGCACCCATGCGCGGGTGGCGGAATAGGCAGACGCGCTGGATTCAGGTTCCAGTGCCCGAAAGGGCGTGGGGGTTCAACTCCCCCCTCGCGCACAGATGAGACCCCCGGTCTCCGGAGAAATCCGGAAGCCGGGGGTTTCTTGTTGTGTTGTTGTGCTTGTCACGTTGTTGCGTAGGGCACATGGGGTGGGGTGTATGGGCGGGTCGGGGGCGATCCGGTGGATTCGGTTGATTCGGTCGGTCTGCCTGGTCTACCTGGTCTGACTGTTCTGCCGGGTCTTCCGGATATGACTGCGGGCTGCCGCGCATTCCGGTATTCGATGTATTCGCCGTATGCCATGGAATGCGGCGCGGAGTTCGATGGGGCCGTCGCCGGGCTGTTGGGGTATGCGGGGAAGCGGTATGACAGCGCCGCTCCCCGGTGCCGGGCATGGCGCCGGGGAGCGGCGAAGTCGGGGTGCCGGGTGCGGCGTCAGGCGGCGAAGCGCTCGACGAGGGCCTTGGCCTTGGCCGCCGCGTCCTCGAGGGCCTTGTCGCGGGAGGCCTCGTACTTCGGGATCAGGTCCGCCATCGCCTCGTTCGCCGGCGCCATGGTCAGCTCGGGGACGATGAAGTCGACGTCCAGGCCGAGCCCGCCGCCCAGGACGGCCTCCAGGTAGTTCTGGACGTACTCCATGCCCTCACGAGGAGTGCCCGGCGCGTACGAGCCGCCGCGGCTGGCGACGACGGTCACCGGGGTGCCCTTGGCGGACGGGTCGGGGCCCGCCGTGCGGCCCATGATGATCACCTGGTCGAGCCACGCCTTCAGCGTGGAGGGGATCGTGAAGTTGTACATCGGGGCCCCTATCAGGACCGCGTCGGCCTTCTCCAGCTCCTCGGCGAGCTCGACGCGCACCGCGAAGGCGGCCTGCTGCTCGGGGGAGTGGGTGGCGGGGTCGGAGAAGCCGGCGGAGGCGGCGACACCGTCCAGGTGCGGCAGCGGGGCGGCGCCCAGGTCGCGGTAGATGACGGTGCCGTCGGGGTGCTGCTCCTCCCAGGTCTTGCGGAAGGCCGCGGTCACCGAACGGGACGCGGAGCCGCCCTCAGGGAAGAGGGAGGAGTCGATGTGCAGAAGGGTGGCCATGGTGATCGGTCCTTCGGTCGCGGCCGGACGATGCGCGGCACACTTGTTGAATTCCGTACGTACCTATTAATAGCACAGGAGCTTACTTTTCTGCAGTAGCCAACGGCAAAGCGATACCCTGGGGTCATGGCGGACCACAGTGAGGCGACGTGCAGGCAGGTCGACGTCGGCATGACGCGCGTCTTCGAGCTGTTCGGGAAGCGGTGGACGGGCCTGATCGTCGCCACGTTGATGCCGGGTCCGGTGCACTTCGCCGACCTGCGGCGGGCGATCCCCGGGATCAGCGAGCGCATGCTGTCCGACCGCCTCATGGAGCTGGCGGCCACCGGCCTGGTCGTACGTGAGGTGGACGAGGGTCCGCCGCTGCGCGTCGCCTACCGGCTGACGGAGGCCGGGAGGGCGATGGAACCTGCGCTCGCGGAGCTGTCGCGGTGGGCCGAGACGTATCTCACCGATGGCGGGCAGTGTCCGGAGCGGTTCCGGCGGTAGGTGCGGGAGCGCGGGGCGCGGGAGTGGGTGGGGGCGTCGGCCCCTGGGATCTGCGTTGTCGGGGTGCTGGGGTTTTCGTATCAGCCGAGTCGTTCCTGGGCGGCGTTGTAGCGCCGTAGATACGTCGCGAAGCGGTCGAGGTCGTCCTCGTCCCAGTCGGCCAGCCGCTCATGGAACGCCTGGCGGCGGCTCGCGGTGACGTTGGCGAGCACCTCTGCGCCCTTGTCTGTGGGGTGCAGCACCTGGACGCGGTGGTCGTCGGGGTCGACGCGGCGTTCGACGAAGCCGAGCTTCTCCAGTGCGGCGATCTGCCGGCTGACCGTGGACTTGTCCAGGAGGTAGTGCGCCGCCAGGTCCGTGGCGCGGCATCCGTGCTGGTCGTCGAGGTGCGCAAGCAGGGTGTAGGAGACCAGTGACAGCTCGGGGTGCATCCGCGCGGCGGTCGCGCGGGCCCGCCTGGCGAAAGCGGTCATCTCCTGCTGGATGGTCTCGACAGAGGTGTCGCGGTGGGGCACGGGGTTGCCTTTCCTAGAGGTAGTTGTATAGTACAACGTGAGTTGGTGGTTGTATTTGCCAACCGTCTGGGTTGTATATGCCAACCAGCTGTTCGTTTCTGTGGCGCGTCGGCTCGCTGTCGTGGCGCCGCCCTGGGGATGGCCGTTCCTCCATGGCCGGGTCTTGGCTGACCGTTCATGGAGGGGGCGGGGCATGGCCTGACTGTTCACGGACGGCTGTTCGCGCCGCTGTGTCGACCGAGATGACCGATCCGCCTAGCTGAGAAGGGCTGCACCATGAGTCCGGTCCCCCGTCCCGACCACCGCCGCGACGAGCCCCGCGACGAACTCCGCGACGACTCCCGCGACGACTCCCGCGGTGCCGACCGAGTTGATCGCCGTACGGAACGCCGTACGGAACGCCAGGGCGCGCATCGCTCCGCTCGCTCCGCGGGGCTGCGTCATGTCCTGACGCATCTGATCACCCCGCTGCTGATGTGTATCGGCATGGGCCTGGCGTATCTCGGAGCCTTCGCGCATCCCGCGCCACACCACCTGCCCGTGGCGATCGTCGGGTCGGGGCGGAACGCGCAGCTGCTTGCCCAGTCGATCAACGACAAGGCGGGCGGTGACCTGGAGGTGCGGACGGTCGCCGACCGGTCCGCCGCGATCCACCAGCTCAAGCGCCAGGACATCTTCGGTGCGTATGTGATGAAGCCGAAGGGTGGCCGGGGTGCGATCGCCGGAGGTGGAGCCGGGACCGGTGCCGGGGCCAGGGTTGGAGGGCCTGAGGGGACGGGTGGGTCTCGGTCGTCCGGTCCCGAGCTGATCGTGGCGACTGCGGGGTCCGACACCAGCGCGTCCGTGGTGCAGAAGATCTTCACGCCGATCGCGGCGCAGCAGGGAGCGCCGCTCAAGGTCACTGACGTGGCGCCCACCGCGGAGGACGACCCGACGGGCCAAGGCATCTTCTTCCTGTTGGTCGCGATCAGCATCGGCTCGTACGCCTCGGTCGCCGTGATCGGCGGGGCCGGCGCCGTACTGCCGGTGCGGCTGCGGGCGGCGCTGGCACTCGGCACGTCTTTCGTGGTCGGCCTCATCGGGACGGCGTTCGCCGGCCCGGTCTTCCACCTCGTCGACCACGGTCTGTGGGGGCTGTGGGGCATGGCCTGGCTCTATTCCGCGGGCATCCTGCTGATCGGCACCGGGCTGCACACCTTCCTCAAGCGCTGGACCACGCTCGGAGTGATGGCGCTGTTCGTGATGCTCAACTTCACGTCGTCCGGCGGGATCTTCCGGCCCGAGATGCAGAACGGATTCTTCGCCGCGCTGCACTCCTTCTGGAACGGTGCGGGCTTCGTCGAAGGCATCCGCAGCCATGTCTACTTCGGCGGCTACGGACTGGCCGGGCATGTGTGGACGCTGGCCGCATGGCTGGTCGTCGGCGTGCTGATGGTCGGCGTGGCGGGCCTTGCCGAGAGGAAGCGGCGTCGGGCCGAGGCGACCGCGGTCGCCAATGCCGCGGCGGTGGCGGCGGCTGCGGTGGCGGCGACGGTGCCTGTGCCTGTGCCGTCGCCTGAGCGGGCGGCGCGGGAGGAGACGGAGGAGGAGATGGAGGAGGCTGTGGGGGTGTAGGTGGGTTAGTGGTCCAGGGGGCGGTGGTGGAGTGGGTGTGGGGCTTGGGGCCCGTCGGTCCCTGGCCCCGCGGGGGCTGGATTGGGGGTGCGCTCTGCCCGGTGCCGGCCCTGCCTGATGTTGTGTCAGTCGACGTGCCGTCAGCCCTTCCTGAGGCTCGCTTCCGGGCGCCTCATCTTGCTGTCTCTTCCTCGCACTTCTTTTACTCCTGCTTCTGTCTGCTTCTTCCCCGTCCCGCTTGTCCGTGTCCCGCTTCTTCCTCGTGCTGCTGCTTTGCCGTGTTTCTTCGGCGTCCCCAACAGCTACTGCCTGGCGGTGCTTGTGCGTCGAGCGGCCGGCGGTCAGTGGGCCACGCTGGTGGTCCGACCTCGTGTTTCAGCGGCTTCGATCTCTTTGGCCGACGCCCCCTGCGCCATTCCCATGCCTTTCGCTCCTCATATGTCAGGCCCCTGCGGAGAGTTATCCACAGGCCCTGCCGGACCGCGGGCAGTGTGGGTACCGTCATGGGCGAACGAGACGGAACCGGCCGGTCAGGCCGGACGGGAGCGGGTCGTGAAGGGGGAGGTGGCGCGCGATGTCGCGTGTGCCGTACGTATCGGGGTTTGCGAAGGCGGACGCGCAGGGGGCATCGCCCAAAGCCGCCGGCCGGGCGCTGCGCGACCGGCTGCCGCGTTCCGAGCAGGCCGCGCTGTCGATCGCGGCCGGGCGGCCGGATGCGGTGGCGGCGGTCGAGGAGTCCAATGCCGGACGGTTGCCGGAGCTGACGCCCATACGGGTCGGGCGGATGGCCGCCAGTCCCTTCGCGTTTCTGCGAGGTTCCGCGGGCCTGATGGGCTACGACCTCACGGCCACTCCGGTTACCGGCATAGGCGCACAGATCTGTGGAGATGCCCACGCCGCCAACTTCGGCCTCTACGCGGATGCCCGCGGCGGCCTCGTCATCGACCTCAATGACTTCGACGAGACCGTGTACGGGCCGTGGGAGTGGGACGTCAAGCGGCTCGCGACGTCGCTGGTGCTGGCGGGACGCGAGGCGGGCGTGGACGAGGAGGGCTGCGGCAAGGCGGCGCAGGACGCGGCGGGCGCGTATCGGCGCACGATGCGGCTGCTGGCGAAGATGCCGGTGACTGAGGCGTGGAATGCGATCGCGGACGAGGAGTTGGTCTCGCACACCGACGCCCGTGATCTGCTGGGCACGCTGGAGAGGGTCGCAGCCAAGGCACGCAAGAACACCAGCGCGCGGTTCGCGGCGAAGGCCACGGAGCGGCGGCCGGACGGTGGCCGGCGCTTCGTGGACGCGCCGCCGGTGCTGCGGCGAATACCGGATGCGGAAGCGGCGGCGGTGGCTTCCTCGCTCGCCGGCTATCTGGAGACGCTCCCTGAGGACCGGCTGCCCCTGCTGGCCAGGTACGCCGTGCACGATGTGGCCTTCCGGGTGGTCGGGACGGGCAGTGTGGGCCTGCGCTCGTATGTGGTGCTGCTGCTTGATCACCGGGGCGAGCCGCTGGTGCTGCAGGTGAAGGAAGCGCGAGGTTCGGTGCTGGCTCCGTTCGTGGAGAAGGCCGGTTTTGCGGTGCCGTCGGTGGCGCACGAGGGCCGCCGGGTGGTGCGCGGGCAGAGGCAGATGCAGGTCGTCAGTGACACGTTGTTGGGTTGGACAACGGTGCAGGACCTGGCGGGGAGCGGAACGCAGGAAGGGCTGCCGTTCCAGGTTCGGCAGTTCAGGAATCGCAAGGGCAGCGTGGATCCGGCGCAGCTGACCGGAGACCAGTTGGACGACTACGCGCGGATGACCGGAGCGCTGCTGGCGCGGGCGCATGCGCACAGCGTCGACCCGCGGCTGGTGGCGGGGTACTGCGGCAAGGGGGAGGAGCTGGACGAGGCGATGGTGGCGTTCGCGGTGGCGTATGCGGACCGTACGGAAGCCGATCACGCGGAGCTGGTGGCGGCGGTGAAGAGCGGCCGGATAGCCGCAGAGATGGGGGTATGACCAGCACGGACCGGATCTGGCGGTGATCTGCTGCGGGCTTTGACGTCGGCCTGTGGCGGGGGCTGCTGGGGGTGGGTGGCCGGGCAGGGTACGGGGCCGGGATGGGGGCGCGGGAGGCGGCTGCGGCCACGAGGGCGGGTGGTGGATGGGGCGCGGGGGCGTGGGTTAGGGGCAGGAGCGGGCGCGGGGTGGGGGGAGGGGAGGGGAGGGGAGGGGAAGCCAGGGCGGGCTGTCAGGCGGCCAGCTGCTCTCCCCCACCCCACCCCACCCCCACCCCACCCGCCTGCGGAGCCCCCGCCTCCCCATGGGCCGTACGCTGACCGAGTGACGAACTCGCACGCGGAGAACGCGCAGGACGGCCAGGACCGATCGGACGCACCGGGCGAGCCCGGCGCGTCGGGCGCACCCGATGCCTCGGCCGGCCCGCAGGCACCGGACACTGAGGCCGTCCCGCGGGCGCCCGAGGCCCCGGCCGATCCGCAGGCGGCCGACGTCCACGACGGTGAGCGGGGTGATCACGCGGCTCAGGACGAGGGCACCCGGCGCCTGGCCAAGGCCGTGCTGGCGGCTGAGCAGGCGCTGATCGAGTTCGAGATTGCGGTGGAGACGTTCCGGGTGGAGGTGGAGAACTTCTCCCGGCTGCATCACCAGCGGCTCGGCCCCATGTATGCGCGGCTGGACGAGCTGGACGCACAGATCGCCGAGGCCGTGGCGGCACGTACGGGTGACCCCGAGGACATCCGTAAGGCCAAGGAGGCGCGGGCTTCCGTGTTGCCGATGCCCGATGTGGAGGAGTTGTTCCACGGCTGGATGGGATCGGACGGGTTGTTCCCCGAGGCGCAGGCGATGCTCACCGAGCAGCCGGTGCAGCCGCCGCAGAAGGTGCGGCCCAGCGAGGAGACCCGCAAGGTCTACCGCGATCTGGTGCGCAAGGCTCACCCGGATCTGGCGCGCGACGATGCGGAGCGGACCCGGCGGGATGCGTTCATTGCGCAGGTCAATGCGGCGTATGGACGGGGCGACGAGGCGGCGCTGCGGCAGCTGGCGCAGGAGTGGGCGGCCGGTCCCGCGCCGGCCGAGGAGCGGCTGAGCGAGAGCGAGGAGCTCTATGCGCGGCTGGAGTGGCTGGCCCAGCGCAAGGAGCTGCTGGCCGTTGTCGCGGCGGAGCTCGAGGAGAGCGCGATCGGGGCGATGATCAAGATGGCGCCGCAGGATCCGGACGCGTTGCTGGACGAGATCGCCGAGAAGCTGCTCGCCGATGTCGCGGAACGCGAGGCGTATCTCGCGCAGCTGGTCGGGTAGCGTCGAGGGCATGCATATTGGTTCTGTGCCCACGGTCGGTGTCGACGCTCTCACGTCCGAGGACTTCCTTCTGGACGTGCGTGAGGACGACGAGTGGGAGGCCGGGCACGCCCAGGGCGCTCTGCACATCCCGATGAGCGAATTCGTCGCCCGTTACGGTGAGTTGACCGAGGCGGCGCCCGAGGGCGGCAAGGTGTATGTCCTGTGCCGGGTCGGCGGGCGTTCGGCCCAGGTGGCGCAGTATCTGATCCAGCAGGGCATCGACGCGGTGAACGTTGAGGGCGGCATGCAGGCCTGGGAGGCCACCGGACGTCCCGTGTCCGACGGCAAGGGCGGCACCGGCACGGTTGTCTGAGGTGCTCGGCCGGCGGCCCGGCCGAGCAGGTTCCGGCTGCGTAGTCCCGTCGGCAGACCCCGTCTGAGCTGGTCTTTGGTGGCCCGCTCGCCTCGCGCTCCCCTCTCCTGGAGATCCACGGCGCTCGCGATCGGCTTTGCGGGCCGCTTCCCCCCTCAGCTCAGCGGATGCGCGGCCAGAAGGTCGCCGAGCGTCTCCTCGTGGGCGGCGGCCGGGCCCAGGGAGAGTTCGAGCTGTTTGGCCCAGGCGTGGTAGCGGTGGAGTGGGTAGTCGGTGTCGGCGCCGAAGCCACCGTGCAGGTGCTGGGCGGTCTGGACGACGCGTCGTACGCCGTCGGCGGCCCAGATCTTGGCGACCGCGACATCGCCCGCGGGCGGTAGCGCGCCGGCCGCGCCGGTGGTGATGCGCCACGCGGCCTGCCAGAGGGTGGCTTCCATGGCCCGCAGGTCGATGAAGCGGTCGGCGGCCTGGACGGCGACGGCCTGGAAGGTGGCCACGGGATGGCCGAACTGTTCGCGTTTGCTCGTGTAGTCGCTCGTCATGGCGAGGACTCGTTCGCCGAGGCCCAGGGCGAGCGCGCAGGTGCCGGTGGTCAGGACGTGGCGCAGTGTCTCCCAGGCAGCGGGGTCGGTGATCGTTTCCCGGGTGCTGAGGCGTACGGAATCCAGTCGGATCTCGGCGTGGCGTTCGCCGCTGGTGGAGAACTGGTCCTCAAGAGCGAGGCCCGGGTGGGTACGGGGGACGAGGGCGAGGACGGCGTGGCCGTCGCGGGTGTGAGCGGGGAGCAGGATCCGGTCGGCGGTCTGGGCCCAGGGGACGGCGGTCTGGATGCCGTCGAGTATCCAGTCGGTGCCGTCCTGGCGGGCGGTCACGGCGAGTTCGGCGGGGTCGTGTCCGGTGCTGCCGCCGGCGGCCACCGTGACGACGAGGTCGCCCGTGGCGATGCCCGGCAGCACCTCGGCGCGGAGATCGTCGGCGGCGTAGGTCTGGAGTGTGTACGCGGCGGCGGTGGATTCCAGTAGCGGTACGCGTGCCAGCACCTTGGCCGCTTCACGCAGGACGAGGCAGAGGGCGATCGGGTCGAGGCCCGCGCCGCCGTGTTCGGGGCCGATCAGCAGGCTCAGCAGATCGGCGTCGGCGAGCTTGTGCCACAGGGCGCGGTCGAAGTCGTCGGCGACGGCTCCGGGGGTGAGCGCCGGGCTGGGCACGCTGTCGGGGGCGACCCCGGAGAAGACGGCTCGGGCCGCTTCGAGGGCGGCTTGCTGCTCCTCGGTGAAGGTGAAGTCCACTGGTCTGTCCTCCCGCGCGGCGCATTGACCTGACGGAGCGTCAAGGTAGAACAGGTTGCAGGAATTGGGAATGGCGGGGCGGGAAATGTCCTCTGCCGGGCGTGGCGGCCGGTGTCAGCGGTCGAAGTCCAGCTCGACCTTTTCCGTGACCGGGTGTGACTGGCAGGCCAGCACGTATCCGGCGTCCACTTCTTCCGCCTCCAGCGCGAAATTGCGGTCCATGCGTATCTCGCCGGACACCAGATACGCCCGGCAGGTGCCGCACACCCCGCCCTTGCATGCGTACGGCGCGTCCGCGCGATTGCGCAGCACCGCCTCCAGCAGCGATTCACCCTGCTGCACGGACCAGCTGCCGGAGCGTCCGTCGAGGGTGGCGGTCACCGTGCTGTGTGCGGGGGCGGAGGCGGCGGGGGCCGGGGCGGCGGGCGTGGTGCCGGTCTCGACGTGGAAGATCTCTTCGTGGATGCGCGCGCGGGGGACCTTGAGCGCGCGCAGTGCCCGTTCGGAGGCCTGGACCAGGCCGTAGGGGCCGCAGAGGAACCAGCCGTCGACCGAGTCGAGGGTCAGCAGTGTGGGCAGCAGCTCACGCAGCCGTTGTTCGTCCAGGCGTCCGGAGGGCAGACCCGCCTGCTGTTCCTCGCGGGAGAGGGTCTGGATCAGCTGGAAGCGCTCCGGATAGCGGTCCTTGAGGTCGGCCACCTCTTCCAGAAACATCGTCGAGGCTGCCGTGCGGTCGCTGCGGATCAGGCAGAAGCGGGCGTCGGGCTGCCGGGCGAGCAGGGTGGAGACGATGGAGAGCACGGGGGTGATGCCGCTGCCGCCGACGATGCCGACGAAGTGGCCGGGGCGGGGTGCGAGGGTGAACCGGCCGGCCGGGGCCATGACCTCCACGGTGTCGCCGGCTGTGAGTTCCTTGAGGGCGTAGGTGGAGAAGGCGCCGTCCTCGACGAGGCGGATGCCCACGCGCAGTACGGGCTCTTCGGTGGCCGGAGCGCAGATGGAGTAGGTGCGGCGGATCTCCTGGCCGTCGACGGATCTGCGGAGCGCGATGTGCTGGCCGGGGGTGTGCCGGAAGGTCTCGCGCAGTTCGGGCGGGACCGTGAACGTGACGGCCACCGCGTCGTCCGTGAGCCGCTGGATCTCCCGGACCTGGAGCGGGTGGAACATCACAACTCCTTGAAGTGGTCGAAGGGTTCGCGGCAGGTCTCGCAGCGGCGCAGTGCCTTGCATGCCGTGGAGGAGAAGCGGCTGAGCAGGGTGGTGTCGGTGGAGCCGCAGTGCGGGCAGCGGATCGTCAGGTCGACGGTGACGGGGCCGTTTGCCGGTCCGGTGGGGCGTGGTGGGGCGATGCCGAATGCGGCGAGCTTGCGGCGGCCCTCGGCGGTGATGGCGTCCGTGGTCCAGGGCGGGGCCAGGACCGTACGGACCTCGACCTCGGGGATGCCGTTCTCCTGCAGCACCCGCTCTATGTCGGCGGACATCGCCTCGATGGCGGGGCAGCCGGTGTAGGTGGGCGTGAGCTGTACCTCGGCGTGGTCCGGGGCCGTCAGGCGTACGCCGCGCAGCACGCCGAGCTCGGCGAGCGTGAGCACCGGCAGCTCGGGGTCGGGAACGGATCCGGCCAGTGCCAGCAGCTTCTCTTCGAGGGCGGTGAGGGCGGTGGTGGTCACCATGTCGCTCCCGGGTGGCTGCGGTGCAGATGCTGCATCTCGGCGAGCATCCGCCCGAACGGTTCGGTGTGCAGGCCCTGGCGGCCCGCGCCGGCGGTCCAGGCGCCGCGCTGCGGGCCCTGCGGGACGGTGAGTGTGGCGCGTCCCAGGAGTGTGGTGATGCGGGTGGTCCATGTGTCGTGCAGTGCGGGCCAGGGCGCGTCCAGTCCTTCGACCGGTGCGAAGAGCTCGCCGGTGAAGCGCCACAGGGCGTCCAGGCCGCGCTGCATCCGGGCGTGGCTCTCGTCGGTGCCGTCGCCCAGTCGCAGGGTCCACTGTTCGGCGTGGTCGCGGTGGTAGGCGACTTCTTTGACGGCCTTCGCGGCCAGTGGCGCCAGCTCGCTGCCGCCCGCGGCGAGGTGGTCGAACAGCAGCTGCTGGTAGGTGGAGAAGTACAGCTGGCGGGCGATGGTGTGGGCGAAGTCGCCGTTGGGCTGTTCGACGAGCTGGAGGTTGCGGAACTGCCGTTCCTCGCGGAGATAGGCCAGTTCGTCCTCGTCGCCGGCCAGGGAGAGCAGGATGCGGGCCTGGCCGAGCAGGTCCAGGGCGATGTTGGCCAGTGCGACCTCTTCTTCCAGGACGGGGGCGTTGCCGGCCCACTCGCCCAGACGGTGGGAGAGGATCAGGGCGTCGTCCCCGAGGGCCAGGGCCAGGGCCGGGGTGAGGGTGAGGTTCGTCAAAGGTGATGCACCCCGTCCGGGATCTCGTAGAAGGTCGGGTGGCGGTAGGGCTTGTCGCCGGCCGGTTCGAAGAAGGCGTCCTTCTCGTCCGGTGAGGAGGCGGTGACCTGGGCGGAGGGCACCACCCAGATGGAGACGCCCTCCGAGCGGCGGGTGTAGAGATCGCGGGCGTTGCGCAGTGCCATGGCGGCGTCCGGGGCGTGCAGGCTGCCGGCGTGGGTGTGGGAGAGGCCGCGACGGCTGCGTACGAAGACCTCCCACAGGGGCCATTCGGTGGACCGGGCGCTGCCTGCCGCGTCGGCTGCGGGGGTGTCGGCGGCGGGGCGTGGTGTCGTCATCGGTCGGCCTTCCCGTGCTTGGCCGCGTGTGCGGCGGCCGCCTCGCGTACCCAGGCGCCGTCCTCGTGGGCCTGTCGTCTGCGGCTGATCCGGTCTTCGTTGCAGGGGCCGTTGCCTTTGAGGACTTCCCGGAACTCGGCCCAGTCGATGGGGCCGAAGTCCCAGTGGCCGCGCTCGTCGTTCCACGTCAGGTCCGGGTCGGGGAGCGTGAGCCCGAGGACCTCGGCCTGTGGGACGCAGATGTCGACGAAGCGCTGGCGCAGCTCGTCGTTGGAGTGCCGTTTGATCTTCCAGGCCATGGACTGTGCGGAGTGTGCCGATTCGTCGTCCGGCGGGCCGAACATCATCAGGGAGGGCCACCACCAGCGGTTCACCGCGTCCTGTGCCATGGCGTGCTGGGCTTCGGTGCCGCGGCTGAGGGTGAGGAGGAGTTCATAGCCCTGGCGCTGGTGGAAGGACTCCTCCTTGCAGATGCGGACCATGGCGCGGGCGTAGGGGCCGTAGGAGCAGCGGCACAGCGGAACCTGGTTCGTGATCGCCGCGCCGTCCACCAGCCAGCCGATGGCGCCGACGTCGGCCCAGGTCAGGGTCGGGTAGTTGAAGATCGAGGAGTACTTCTGGCGGCCGGTGTGCAGCTTGTCGAGGAGCTCGTCGCGGCCGGTGCCGAGGGTTTCGGCGGCGCTGTAGAGGTAGAGGCCGTGGCCGGCTTCGTCCTGGACCTTGGCCATGAGGATCGCCTTGCGGCGCAGGGACGGCGCACGAGTGATCCAGTTGGCCTCCGGCTGCATGCCGATGATCTCGGAGTGAGCGTGCTGCGCTATTTGGCGTACCAGGGACGAGCGGTAGGCGTCCGGCATCCAGTCACGCGGTTCGATGCGTTCGTCCGCGGCCACGGTGGCGTCGAAGACGGCTTCGAGTGCCGATTCTTCCGGCGCGATCGTCGTCATGTGGTGCCCCCTCGCTCCCGACCGACCGATCGTTCGGTTCAATGGTGAGTGGGTGGGCCGCGGGTGTCAACCCTGAGAAAACTCAGGGGAGGGTGTGCCGGGTGCTGCCGCGTAGGTACCGTTCCGTGGCGGAGTCGGCCGAGTGTCAGCCGAGTGGATTCTGGGAACGGGGCTGGAATGCAGTCATATGGGGACGAAGCGCGGCCGCCCGCCGCGCTCTCGCTGCCCTCGCGGATCATCGTGGGCGTGGCGGCCAGCGCGGGCGCGGTGATCGTCGCGGTCCATCTGGCCATGATGTTCCTGCATGTTGCGCCTCAGAACACGCTCAGCAAGCAGCAGGGCAGCCTGATCGGCGACTACGTCTATCCCGAGTACGAACAGAACTGGAAGCTGTTCGCGCCCAACCCGCTCCAGCAGAACATCGACGTCCAGGTCCGCGCCCAGCTGCGCGGCGCGGACGGCACGCCGCGGACCACCGGCTGGACCGACCTGACCGCCCGCGACGGGGCCGACATCCTCCACAACCCGGTCCCCAGCCACACCCAGCAGAACATGCTGCGCCGCGGCTGGGACTTCTTCCTCAACACGCACACCGCGCAGAACAACCCCGTCGGCATGCGCGGCGAGCTGTCCGAGCGCTACGTCCGGCGCATCGTGATGTACCGCATGGGTGCCGAATGGAAGGCGGACGGCCGCGTCGAACGGATGCAGGTGCGCTCGATGACCACGGCCGTCAGCCCGCCGCCGTGGAGCACGGAGAAGGTCGGCGCCAAGCCCATGTACCGCGTGCTGCCCTGGTGGCAGGTCACCACAGCCGACCTGCCCAAGGGGGCGACGAACAAGTGACGTCACCGACGCCGCAGTCACCGGCCACCGAGCCCCAGGCGCCTCCCGCGCCCCAGCAGTCCCGCATCCCCGAGCCGCCCCTGGAGGAGACCCGCATCGAGCGCGCCATCGGCCGCGGGTTCGCGCAGGTCACCAGCCGGGCGATGGCCCCGTACCAGACCGCTGTCATCCGCATCGGGTTCTCCGCGACCTGGCTGCTCTTCCTGCTGCGGGAGTGGCCCAACCGCCACGCCCTCTACGGCCCCGACAGCCCCTTCAGCCTCGACATGGCCCGCCGGCTGCTCAACGGCAACCACGCCTTCTCCGTGCTGCCGTGGTCGGGCAGCAGCGGCTGGTTCGAGTGCGTCTACCTGCTGGCCATCGTGGCCAGCGCCCTGCTGATGCTGGGCTGGCGCACCCGCACCATGTCGGTGCTCTTCATGATCGGCGTGCTCTCGCTGCAGAACCGCAGCATCTTCCTGGGGGACGGCGGCGACAACGTCATCCACCTGATGTCGATGTATCTCGTGCTCACCCGGTGCGGCCAGGTGTGGTCCCTGGATGCGCGCCGCGCCGAGCGGGCCACGGCGACGGCGCCGGAGGCACCCGCCCGCGACCTGCCCGGCATCCTCCTGTGGACCGTCCTCGGCCTCGCCCTGGCCGTGGCCCAGCTGCTCGGAAAGTACGGCCTCACCTGGTTCGGCAACGGCCCCTTCCCACACATCGGCTGGAGCCTGGCGCTGTGGGGCCTGTGGGCGGTACACGGTCTGTGGTGGGCGGTGCGCCGCTACGCCCCGGGCGAGCCGCGCATCGTCCTGGACATCCTCGCCAAGCTCGCGCACAACGGCGCGCTGCTGGTGATCATGGTCGAGGTGTGCCTGATCTACGCCACCGCGGGCTGGTACAAAATCCAGGGTTCGCGCTGGCAGGACGGCACCGCGGTCTTCTACCCGATGCACCTGGACTACTTCTCCCCCTGGCCGGATCTGTCCCAGGCGCTCGGCAGCAACGGCCTGATGGTCATGCTGCTCACCTACGGCACGGTCATCGTCCAGGTGGCCTTCCCCTTCACCCTCTTCAACCGCCGCCTGAAGAACGTGCTGCTGGTCGCGATGATCTGCGAGCACCTGTCCATCGCGGCCCTGCTCGGGCTGCCGTTCTTCTCCCTCGCGATGATCGCGGCGGATGCGGTCTTCCTGCCGACGAACTTCCTGACCTGGCTCTCCGCCCGGATCTCGGACCTGCGCAAGCGTCTGTTCGGCCGCGACCGCGCGCCCCGGCCCGATGGCGGCGAGCCGGAGGCCCGTACCGACCGCGACGACGATGGCCATACCCTCGTGGGGTGAGCAGCGAGAAAACCGCCCTGGACGGCGAGATCACCGCCCCGGGCACGGAGCCCCTCCAGTACGACGAGGGCTTCGAGCCCAAGATCGGCGTCGGCCCGCACCCGGAGCCCTGGCCACAGGACACCCGCTACGACCCCGAGCTGCTCGCGCACGGCGACCGCCGCAACGTCGTCGACCAGTACCGCTACTGGACGCGTGAGGCGATCGTCGCCGACCTCGACACCCGCCGCCACGACTTCCATGTGGCCGTCGAGAACTGGGGCCACGACTTCAACATCGGCTCGGTCGTGCGGACCGCGAATGCCTTCCTGGCCAAGGAGATTCACATCGTCGGGCAGCGCCGCTGGAACCGCCGCGGCGCCATGGTCACCGACCGCTACCAGCACGTCCGCCATCACCCGGACACCGCCGACCTCACCGCCTGGGCGGCCGCCGAGGAGCTGCCGATCATCGGGATCGACAACCTCCCCGGCGCCGTCCCGCTGGAGACGACCGAGCTGCCGCGCCGCTGCGTGCTGCTCTTCGGTCAGGAAGGGCCGGGGCTGACCGAAGAGGCGCGCCGGCACGCCTCCCTGGTCTGCTCCATCGCGCAGTTCGGCTCGACCCGGTCGATCAACGCGGGCGCCGCGGCCGCCATCGCGATGCACTCCTGGATCGGCCGCCACGCCCGCATCGAGGCCCCCTGACGGGTCTCACGACCCCCTGACGGCCCTGCGGCCTCACGCGGGCCGGCGCACCTCCACCGTACGGAAGCGGTTCGCCACGAACGCGCCGTCGCACAACGCCGCGTTGGCCGCCGGGTTGCCGCCGGAGCCGTGGAAGTCGGAGAACGCCGCCGTCTGGTTCACGTACACGCCACCGGTGAGGTTGAGCGACAGCTGGGCGCACTCCTCCAGGCAGGCGTCCTGGACCAGACGCTCCACCTCGGGGTCGGTGGTGTACGCGCCGACCGTCATGGCGCCCTTGTCCCGTACGGTGCGCCGCAGCAGCTCCACCGCACCGGCCGCCGAGTCCACGGCGACCGCGAAGGACACGGGGCCGAAGCACTCCGACAGATAGGCCGCCTCGGCGTCCGGTTTGGCGCCGTCCAGCTTGACGATCACCGGTGTACGGACCGTGGCCTCCGGGAAGTCGGGATGGGCCACCTCGCGGGAGGCCAGCGCCACCTCGCCCAGCCCGGACGCGGCGTCGATCCGCTCCTTGACCTGCGGATTGACGATCGCGCCCAGCAGGGCGTTGGCCCGCGCGTCATCCCCCAGCAGCCCGCTCACCGCGCCCGAGAGATCGCTGACCACCTCGTCGTACGACTTCGGCCCGGCGTCCGTGGTGATGCCCTCGCGCGGGATCAGCAGATTCTGCGGGGTGGTGCACATCTGGCCGCTGTAGAGCGACAGGGAGAACGCCAGGTTGGCGAGCATGCCCTTGTAGTCGTCGGTGGAGTCGATGACGACGGTGTTGACGCCGGCCTTCTCCGTGAAGACCTGCGCCTGGCGGGCGTGCGTCTCCAGCCAGTCGCCGAAGGCGGTCGAGCCGGTGTAGTCGATGATGCGGATCTCGGGGCGCACGGCCAGCGTCTTGGCCAGGCCCTCGCCCGGCTTGTCGACGGCCAGGCACACCAGGTCGGCGGGGAACCCGGCCTCGGTGAGCACCTCGCGCGCCACCCGGACGGTGAGCGCCAGCGGCAGTACGGCCCGCGGATGCGGCTTGACCAGCACCGGGTTGCCGGTGGCTAGCGAGGCGAACAGGCCCGGATAGCCGTTCCAGGTGGGGAAGGTGTTGCAGCCGATCACCAGGGCGACGCCACGCGGCACGGCGGTGAAGGACTTGGTCAGCTCCAGCGGCTCGCGCTTGCCCTGCGGCTTGGACCAGGGGGCCTGCCCCGGGGTGCGGACCTGCTCGGCGTATGCGTACGCCACCGCCTCCAAGCCGCGGTCCTGGGCATGGGGCCCGCCCGCCTGGAACGCCATCATGAAGGCCTGTCCGCTGGTGTGCATCACGGCCTGCGCGAACTCATGGGTGCGCGCGCTGATCCGCGCGAGGATCTCCAGGCACACCGCCGCCCGCGCCTCGGGACCGGCGTCCCGCCAGGCGGGGATCGCGGCGCGCATGGCGGGCAGCAGGACATCCGCGTCCGGGTGCGGATAGCTGATGCCCAGCTCCGGGCCGTACGGGGAGACCTCCTCGCCCGTCCAGTCGTCCGTGCCGGGCTGGTCCAGCGCGAAGCGCTTGCCGCGCAGCGCCTCGAATGCGGCCAGGCCGTCCTGGGCGCCGCTCTCGCCGTACGCCTTGGGGTGCTCGGGGTGCGGGGACCAGTACGCGCGGGTACGGATCGCCTCGAGCGCCTGGTCGAGGGTGGGGCGGTGCCTGTCGAGCAACTGCTCTGCGGTCAGTTGCGCCGGGGCCGGTTGCGCTGCGGTCACTTCGGTGGCCATCGATGACCAACTCCTCGTCGAGCCGGGCGGAAAGCGGATGAGGCGGTGAGATCGGAACCAGAGACAAAGATCGGAACCAGGGCCGGAAACCGGAGCCGAGGCCGGAGACCGGAGCCAAGGACTGGGAGCGGATGTCCCAACGGAGTTAGAGTAACCGAACGATCGGTCGGGGCAAGAGGGTCCCGCATGCCTGTGGGCAACTCGGGTCGGGGAGGATCAATCGCCATGACGGCAATCGGGACCGGCAGCACGGTGGCAGTGGTGGGCACGGGCACCATGGGGCAGGGAATCGCGCAGGTGGCGCTGGTCGCCGGGCACCGCGTACGGCTCTACGACGCGGCCCCGGAGCGCGCCCCACAGGCCGCCGCGGCCATCGGCCGGCGGCTGGACCGGCTCGCCGAAAAAGGCCGGATCACACCGCAGGAACGGGACGCCGCCCGCGACCGCCTCTCCCCCGCGGCCTCCCTCGCCGAGCTGGCCGACGCCGCGCTGGTCGTCGAGGCGATCCTGGAACAACTCCCCGCCAAACAGGAGCTGTTCACCGCCCTGGAGGACGTCGTGGCGGCCGACTGCCTGCTGGCCACGAACACCTCGTCCCTGTCCGTCACCGCCGTCGCGGGCGCGCTGCGCCACCCCGGCCGCGTCGTGGGCCTGCACTTCTTCAACCCCGCGCCGCTGCTCCCCCTGGTCGAGGTCATCAGCGGCTTCGCCACCGACGAGCGAGCCGTCACCACCGCGTTCGACACCGCCGCCGCCTGGGGCAAGACCCCGGTGCGCTGCGCGGACACCCCCGGGTTCATCGTCAACCGCATCGCTCGGCCCTTCTACGCCGAGGCCTTGCGCGCCTATGAGGAGCGGGTAGCCGACCCCGCCACCATCGACGCCGTACTGCGCGACGGCACGGGCTTCAAGATGGGCCCGTTCGAGCTGACCGACCTCATCGGGCAGGACGTGAACGAGGCGGTCACCCACTCGGTGTGGACGTCGTTCTTCCAGGATCCGAAGTTCGCGCCCTCGCTGGCGCAGCGGCGCCTGGTGGAGGCCGGGCTGCACGGCCGGAAGTCCGGGCGCGGCTGGTTCGACTACGCCGAGGGGGCGCGGCGCCCCGCCCCGCAGACCGCCGCGCCGTGTCCCGCTCCGGAGGCCGTCGGCCTGCACGCGCAGCTGCCCGGCCCCGCCGCCGTGCTGCGCGAGCTGATCGAAGAGGCCGGCATCAAGATCACTCAGGACCGGACGGCGGGGGAGTCCGGGGGCTTCCTCCGGCTGCCCGGCGGGGCCCGCCTGGCGCTGACGGACGGCCGTCCGGCGATGAGCGCGGCGCACGGCCGCTGCATCCGGTTCGATCTCTCGATGGACTACCGGGCCGCGACGCGAATCGCGCTGGCCGCTGCGCAGGGCGCCTCGGAGGCGGACCTCGCGGAGGCGGTGGGGCTCTTCCAGGCGCTCGGCAAAGAGGTGAGCGTCATCCAGGACGTGCCGGGCATGATCGTCGCTCGTACGATCGCGATGATCGTGGACTTCGCCGTGGATGCGGCGGCCCGCGAGGTGGCGACGCCGGACGACATCGACACCGCGATGCGACTGGGCGTGAATTACCCCGGTGGCCCCATGGAGTGGGCCGGGCGACTCGGCGCCGGATGGGTGTGGGACCTGCTGGATTCGATGTACCACCACAATGCCGGTGGCCGCTACGCACCGTCGTGGGCCCTCAGGCGCCGTGCGGACCTGGAGGGACAGGTGCTCTAATCATGACCATGGCCAAGCGCGACACGTACACGCCCGATTCGCTGCTCGCGGTCGCCGTCGGGGTGTTCAACGAGCGCGGATACGACGGCACCTCCATGGAGCACCTCTCCAAGGCGGCCGGGATCTCGAAGTCCTCGATCTACCACCATGTGCGCAGCAAGGAAGAGCTGCTCCGCCGGGCGATAAGCCGCGCCCTGGACGGGCTGTTCGGCGTCCTGGCGGAGCCGGGCGCCGTCGAGGGACGGGCGATCGAGCGGCTGGAGTACGTCACCCGGCGCGAGGCCGAGGTGCTGATGGACGAACTCCCCTATGTGACGCTGCTGTTGCGCGTGCGCGGGAACACCGACACGGAGCGGTGGGCCATGGAGCGCCGCCGCGAGTTCGACCATGAGGTCGCCGACCTGCTCAAGCAGGCGGCCGCCGACGGTGATCTGCGGGACGACGTCGACATCCGGCTGGCCACCCGGCTGCTCTTCGGCATGATCAACTCGATTGTGGAGTGGTACCGGCCGGGACGCGGCGGCGCGGCGAGCCGGGACGAGGTGGCCGAGGGCGTGGTGCGGACGGCGTTCGCGGGGCTGCGCAAGAGCTGAGGGGCGGCCGGGGCGCACGGGGGCTCGGGTGCCGTGGGACGGCCCGCGCGCTACTCCTCCTCCGGCCCCAGTTCGGTCTCCTCGAAGACCAGCAGGGTGCGGGTGCTGAGCACCTCCGGGATCGACTGGATACGGGTGAGGACCAGCTCCCGCAGCTCCCGGTTGTCCTTGGTGTGGACCAGCAGCAGTACGTCGAAATCGCCGCTGACCAGCGCGATGTGAGACGCCCCGGGAAGCGCCGTGAGCTGTTTGCGCACGGTCCGCCAGGAGTTCTGCACGATCTTCAGCGTGATGTATGCGGAGGCGCCCTGACCTGCGCGTTCCTGGTCCACGAGGGCGCTGAAGCCGCGTATGACGCCGTCGTCGATCAGCCGGTTGATGCGGGCGTAGGCGTTGGCCCGCGAGACATGGACCTGTTCGGCGACGGAGCGTATCGAGGCGCGGCCGTCGGTCTGCAGCATCCGCAGGATCGCGCGGTCGACGGTGTCCAGCGGGCGCGCGGGCGGGACCGGTGGGGCGGACTCCGCCGACGGCCGGCCGCCAGGATTGGCCATCTGTTCGTCCCGCATATGGTCCCGCCTCCCCGTTGTGGACGTCCTGCATTCATCTCAAGCTGTGGAGAACCGTTTGTCCACAGGCTGAGTCCGGCTGTAGCCAAAATGCATCGGCGACCGAACAATCGGTAGGGAAGGGCTCACCCGCCCCGACCGGATGCATCCTGCCCCTGAGTCGCCCGCCACCACCCCATCAGGCGCCTCGCGCCGCCCTTCGATCCGAGGAGGTGCTCGTCATGACGGTCCTTGAGCAGCCCGGCAGCAGCAGGAACAAGAGCGCTCTGCCCGGCCCGCCGCCCGACTGGCGGCCGCGTGTCGACCCCGGGCCCCTCCTGCCCGACTCCGAGCCGTACCGCCTCCTGGGGACGGACGCCGCCCACGGCCTCGATGCCGGCCTGCTCAAGCGGCTCTACGTCCAGCTGGTGCGCGGCCGCCGCTACAACGCCCAGGCCACGGCCCTGACGCGCCAGGGGCGGCTGGCGGTCTATCCGTCCTCCACCGGCCAGGAGGCCTGCCAGGTCGCCGCCGCGCTGGCCCTGGAGGAGCGCGACTGGCTCTTCCCCAGCTACCGCGACACCCTCGCCGCCGTGGCCCGCGGCCTCGACCCCGTACAGGCGCTGACCCTGCTGCGCGGCGACTGGCACACGGGGTACGACCCGCGCGAGCACCGCATCGCCCCGCTGTGCACCCCGCTGGCCACTCAGCTCCCGCATGCCGTGGGCCTGGCGCACGCAGCGCGCCTCAAGGGCGACGACGTGGTGGCGCTGGCCATGGTGGGCGACGGCGGCACCAGCGAGGGCGACTTCCACGAGGCACTGAATTTCGCGGCGGTCTGGCAGGCGCCGGTCGTCTTCCTCGTCCAGAACAACGGCTTCGCGATCTCCGTGCCGCTCGCCAAGCAGTCCGCCGCTCCCTCGCTGGCCCACAAGGCCGTCGGTTACGGAATGCCGGGCCGCCTGGTGGACGGCAATGACGCTCCCGCCCTGCACGAGGTCCTCAGCGACGCCGTACGGCGCGCCCGCAGAGGCGGCGGCCCCACCCTGATCGAGGCCGTCACGTACCGCATCGAGGCGCACACCAACGCCGACGACGCCACCCGCTACCGCACCGACACCGAGGTCGAGACCTGGCGGGCGCATGACCCGATAGCCCTTCTGGAGCACGAACTGACCACCCGCGATCTGCTGACCGACGCCTTCGTCGGCGCCACCCGGGAGGGCGCCGAGCAGCTGGCGGCCGACCTGCGGGAGCGGATGAACGCGGACCCGGTGCTCGACCCGATGGACCTGTTCACCCACGTCCACGCCGAGCAGACCAGCCAACTGCGCGAACAGGCGGCCCAGTTGCGCGCCGAGCTGGACGCCGAGGAGACCCCCGCCCAGGAGGCCAGGCCATGACGACCACCGCTCCGACGGCCACCCGCAAGCCCGCCACCATGGCGCAGGCGCTGACCCGCGCGCTGCACGACGCCATGGCCGAGGACCCCACGGTCCATCTCATGGGCGAGGACGTCGGCGCCCTCGGCGGCGTGTTCCGGGTCACCGACGGGCTGGCCAAGGAGTTCGGCGAGGACCGCTGCAGCGACACCCCGCTCGCCGAGGCCGGCATCCTCGGCACGGCCGTCGGCATGGCCATGTACGGGCTGCGGCCGGTCGTGGAGATGCAGTTCGACGCGTTCGCCTACCCGGCGTTCGAGCAGCTCATCAGCCATGTCGCCCGGATGCGCAACCGCACCCGGGGCGCGCTGCCGATGCCACTGACCATCCGGATCCCCTACGGCGGCGGGATCGGCGGCGTCGAGCACCACAGCGACTCCTCCGAGGCGTACTACATGGCCACCCCCGGCCTCCAGGTGGTCACTCCGGCGACCGTCGCGGACGCCTACGGGCTGCTGCGCGCCGCCATCGCCTCCGACGACCCGGTCGTCTTCATGGAGCCCAAGCGGCTGTACTGGTCCAAGGACGACTGGTCGCCCGACGCCCCCACCCAGGTCGCCCCCATAGGCCGCGCCGAGATCCGGCGCCGCGGCGAGAGCGCCACGCTGATCACCTACGGTCCGTCGTTGCCGGTCTGCCTGGAGGCCGCCGAGGCTGCCCGTGCCGAGGGCTGGGACCTGGAGGTCCTCGATCTGCGCTCGCTGATGCCCTTCGACGACGAGGCGGTCTGTGCGTCGGTACGGCGTACCGGGCGCGCGGTGGTCGTCCATGAGTCGACCGGATTCGGCGGCCCCGGCGGCGAGATCGCCGCGCGGATCACCGAGCGCTGCTTCCATCACCTGGAGGCGCCGGTGCTGCGGGTGGCCGGCTTCGACATCCCGTATCCGCCGCCCATGCTGGAACGGCACCATCTGCCGGGCGTGGACCGGATCCTGGACACCGTCGCCCGTCTCCAATGGGAGTCGGACTGGACCGAGGGACGTGGTGAGTGATGGCCGTGGTCCGCGAGTTCACCCTGCCCGACCTGGGCGAAGGCCTCACCGAGGCGACGATCGTGCAGTGGCTGGTCGAGGTCGGCCAGGTGGTGGCGGTCGACCAGCCGGTGGTGGAGGTGGAGACCGCCAAGGCGATGGTGGAGGTGCCGTGCCCGTACGGGGGCGTGGTCACCGCCCGCTTCGGTGACGAGGGCGTCGAGGTCCCGGTGGGAGCGCCGCTGGTGACGGTGGCCGTGGGCGCGTTGCCGGAAGACCTGGCGGGCGAGGGCCCGGCGAACGAGGGCCCGGCGGGTGAAGCCGAGGGGACCGCTTCCCCCGGCACCGGAGCCGCAGTGCCGCAGGAGCCGGCCGGCTCGGGGAATGTGCTGGTCGGCTACGGGACGAGCGCGGCCGCGGCGCGGCGGCCGAGGATCCGGCCGGGGGGTGCGCGCCCGGACAACGGCGTACCGGGTCCGCCCGAGCCGGCGCCGGAGCCCGTCGCCCCCGCGGCTCCCGACAGTCGTACGGTGGCCGTCATCTCGCCACTGGTGCGCCGGATAGCGCGGGAAAGCGGCCTGGACCTGCGGGAATTGAGCGGGTCCGGGCGGGACGGGCTGATTCTGCGATCGGACGTTGAGCGGGCGATCCGGGAGCGGGAGCAGGCCCAGGCGGCGGCCTCCGTGACGGGCGTGGTGGGGGCCGCGTCCGCCGCCGGGGCCGTACCGCAGGCCGAGCGCATCCCGCTGAAGGGGATGCGGGGCGCCGCCGCCGAGAAGTTCAGCCGCAGCCGCCGCGAGATCCCGGACGCCACCTGCTGGGTGGACGCCGACGCCACCGAACTTCTGGCCGCCCGAAAGGCGATGAACGTCCCCGGGGCCCCGGCGGTCTCCCTGCTCGCGCTGCTGGCCCGGATCTGCACGGCCGCACTGGCGCGCTACCCCGAGCTCAACGCCACCGTCGACACCACGACCCGGGAGATCGTCCGGCTGCCCGCCGTCCACCTGGGCTTCGCCGCGCAGACCGACCGCGGCCTGGTCGTCCCGGTGGTACGCGACGCCCACACCCGTACGGTCGAGGAGCTGTCCGCCGAGATGGCCCGGCTCACCGCGACCGCCCGGTCCGGTGGCCTGTCCCCGGCCGAGCTGACCCACGGCACCTTCACCCTCAACAACTACGGCGTCTTCGGGGTCGACGGCTCCACGCCGATCCTCAACCACCCCGAGGCCGCGATGCTCGGCGTCGGCCGGATAGCCGCCAAGCCCTGGGTGCACGAGGGCGAACTGGCCGTCCGGCAGGTCGTCCAGCTGTCGTTCACCTTCGATCACCGGGTGTGCGACGGTGCCACGGCCGGCGGTTTCCTGCGGTTCGTCGCCGACTGTGTGGAGCAACCGGCGCTGCTGCTGCGCGCCCTGTGAGCCGGCGCCGCGCCCCGTTGTGCGCGGTCGCGGCCCCGTGACGGCCAGGGCCACATCCCTGGCCGCGACACCTGTGTGAACGGCGCGCCCCTGGCGATACTCATGGGGTGAGCGACATTCGCGGGGTGAGCGGCATCCAAGGAGTGAGCGGCACTCGAAGGGTGAGCGACACTCAAGGAGTGAGCGACCACACCGACTACGACGCCGTCGTGCTGGCCGGCGGCGCGGCCCGCCGGCTCGGCGGGGTGGACAAACCCGCCCTCTCCGTCGGCGGCCGCGCCCTGCTGGACCGGGTCCTCGCCGCTTGCGCCGACGCGGCGACCACCGTCGTCGTCGGCCCCCGTCGTCCGGCGGGCCGCCCCGTCGTCCGGGCCCTGGAGGACCCGCCCGGCGGCGGCCCGCTCGCCGGACTCGAGGCCGGACTGCGGCACACCACCGCCCCGACGGTCCTCGTCCTCTCCGCCGATCTGCCCTTTCTGACGGCCGCGACCGTGCGCAGCCTCCTTGCGGCCGTCGCCGGGCCGGCGAGCGGCTCGCCTCTCGACGGGGCCGTGCTGCGCGACGCCGACGGGCGCGACCAGCCGCTGGTCGCTGCCTACCGGGCCGAGCCACTGCGCCGCGAACTCGCCCTGCTGCACGCCGAACACGGCTCCCTGACCGGGCTGCCGCTGCGCGCCCTGCTGTCCGAGCTGACGCTGGCGCGGGTCCCGGATGCCACCTCCACGGCGTCCTTCGACTGCGACACCTGGGAAGACATCGGCGCCGCACGTGCGCGTATCAGGGAGCATGGCAACGTGTTGGATGAATGGATCACCGCAGTCAAGGCCGAACTGGGCATCGACCTCGATGTCGACACCGCGACCCTGCTCGACCTCGCCCGGGACGCGGCACACGGCGTGGCCCGTCCGGCCGCGCCGCTGACGACCTTCCTGATCGGGTACGCGGCCGGCCGGCAGGGCCTCGATGTGACGGAACTGGCCCACCGGGCGGCGGCGCTGGCCAACCGCTGGGCCGCGGAAGGCGGCGAGGGCGCGCAGCCGGACGGCGCCACGGGTGCCACGGGCGGCGAAGCGAAGACCGCGGAATGACCGAGGGGGAGTTCGACGCCGCGCTGGACGACGCGCTCGCACTGGCCAACGAGGCCGTGCCCGCGGGCGCCCGGCGCGATCCCGTGAGCGGCCCGTTCGGCCCGTTCGACCCGTACGGGGCGGACCGGGCGTACGGCGGGGGCGGTGCGTACGGCACGAGCGGGCGAAACGATGCACGGCGGGCCGCCCCGGACAACGAGAGCGCCGGGCGCGCCTCTGCGGACAGCGCATCCGGTACCGGCGAGGCACCCGCCGCCGCCCGTCCCGCACCCGCCGACCCTCCCGCCGCCCCCCCTGACCCCACCCCGCTCGCCGCCTGCCCCTGGCCGGCCGCCCGGGACCGCGCCCGCCGCGCCGTGTCCCGGCCGCTGCCGCCCGAGAAGACGCCTCTGGGCGAGACGCTCGGCCGCACCCTCGCCGGCCCGCTCGCGGCCCTCACCGATCTGCCGTCCTTCGACACCTCGGCCATGGACGGCTGGGCGGTCTCCGGCCCCGGCCCCTGGCAGCTCGACGCTCCCGGCGCGTCCGCCGGCATCCTTGCCGGTCATGCCCCCGCCGCCCCGCTCCCCGACGGCCACGCGATCCCCATCGCCACCGGGGCACGGGTCCCGGCCGGCGCCACCGCCGTGCTGCGCAGCGAGCACGGCGAGGTGCGGGAGCGCAGCGACGGCCGGCCCCGGCTGTATGCGCTGCGGTCCGCGTCGCCGGGCCAGGACATCCGGCCGCGCGGCCAGGAGTGCCGCCGCGGCGACGAGCTGCTGGCGGCCGGCGCCGTGGTGACCCCCGCGGTGCTCGGCCTGGCCGCGGCGGCCGGTTACGACGAGCTGACCACCCACCCCCGCCCGCGGGTCGATGTGTTCGTCCTGGGCGATGAGCTGCTGCGCCACGGTCTGCCGCACGAGGGACGGATCCGCGATGCGCTCGGCCCGATGCTCGGCCCCTGGCTGCACGCCCTGGGCGCCGAGGCGGCCGCGCCGCGCCATCTCGCCGATGATCCCGACACGCTGTACGCGGCGATCGCCGGCTCCCGGGCCGATGTCGTCATCACCACCGGCGGCACGGCGGCGGGCCCGGTCGACCATGTCCATCCCACGCTGCGGCGTCTGGGCTCCGAGGTGCTGGTGGACGGCGTCGAAGTGCGCCCCGGACACCCCATGCTGCTCGCCCGGATCACCCCGCACCGCCACCTCGTCGGGCTCCCCGGCAATCCCCTCGCCGCCGTCTCCGGACTGCTCACCCTCGCCGAGCCGCTGCTGCGGACGCTGTCCGCCCGGCGTGCCCCGGCCGCGTACCGCACGCCGCTGTGGTCGTCGGTCCACGGGCATCCACGCGACACCCGGCTCGTACCGGTCGGCTATCGCGAGGACGAGAGGTACGGGCTGATGGCGGAACCACTCCACTTCCACGGGCCCGCCATGCTGCGCGGGATCGCCGCCGCCGATGCGCTGGCCGTCATCCCGCCCGGCGGCGGGGACCGCGGCACCGAGGTCGACCTCCTCGAACTCCCCTGGCCGGCCGACTGGTCGCGGCCCGTGGCCGGGCAGGCCCCCACTGGAGGCGCGGAGTGAAGCTCCCGTCCTACGACGCCGCGGCGCGCGACGTTCCCGAGGACCGTTCGCACCGCGTGATACTGCCGCGCCGCACTCCCAAGGCGCCGCTGCGGCAGGTCGCCCGCCGTCTGCTGATGGCGTTGCTGGTGCTGATGGCGACGGTCTTCATCGTGTGGATCGACCGGGCGGAGTATCACGACAACGCCAATGGCTCGGTGGATTTCCTCGACTGCGTCTACTACGCGACCGTGACGCTCTCGACCACCGGCTACGGCGACATCGTCCCGTACGGGGACAGCGCGCGGCTGCTGAACATCCTGCTCATCACGCCGCTGCGGGTGCTGTTCCTGATCATTCTGGTCGGCACGACCCTGGAGGTGCTGACCGAACGCACCCGCGAGCAGTGGCAACTGAAACGCTGGAGTCAACGTTTTGCCGAATGGAACACAAGATTGATCGCCGCGCTTAGCCCTTGACCGCGTCCTGCACGAACGCCGCAATGGCGACGAGTAGACCGAGCACGCCGATCACCGTGCTCCACGCAGCTTGGCGGTTCGGGCTACTGGCAAAGCTCGCCCACCAACTGCCCGTCATGCCCCGGTCGACGTGGCTTCGTCCAGTCTTGGAGCCCCCTTTAGCGGTATCTGGCCAACCTCTCGGCCAATTGTCTTGCCGTGACGGCCTGCTGACATGATGTGACGCGCATGACGTGCGCCCGACAATCAGGCGAACGACAGACGGCTGCCTCAGGCAGTCGGCCGGAACGGGGGCCGCAGCGGAACGCCGGGGCTCACGGATGCAAGGAAGGTATGAGGGGGATGAGCTTCACGCGCACGCTGCGTGCGGTGGGCGGCGCGGTGGTGGCGGGAGCACTGCTCTTCGGCGCCGCCCCGACCGCTTCGGCAGACGAGATCAGGGACGCGCAATGGCCGCTGAAGGCATTTGACGCGGAGAGCGTATGGAAGGAATCGACGGGCAAGGGTGTCACGGTCGCGGTAATCGATGATCCCGTCTACGGCAACCACCCGGACCTGAAAGGGAATGTGCTCCCGGGGAAGAGTTTCATTGATGGGGGGCGTGGTGATCAGGAGAGCGAAAATAATCACGGAACTGGGATGGCGTCACTCATCGCTGGGCATGGGCATGGTGCAGGCAGTTCCGATGGCGTGATGGGCCTAGCGCCGGATGCAAAGATCCTTCCCGTTGGGAGGCCGGATTTCGGACAGGGAGACGGAAGTACCTACGTTGATGATTGGATTAGGTACGCAGTCGATCACCATGCATCAATCATCAACATGTCTATCGAGCCTACTTCGCTCTCAGACACCGATAAAGAAGCACTGGCCTATGCGAGCAAGAAGGACGTTCTGGTTATAGCGGGCGCCGGGAACGATGGGGCCGAGCTAGGTCCCTTGGCTTCATCTCCCGGAGTCGTCACCGTGGGGGCGGTGGACAAGTCCGGGAAAATCTGGCCGAATTCTAATTCGGGTAGCCAGGTGATGCTTTCGGCTCCCGGCGTGTATATCACGTCTGCTTCTGCAAAGAGGTCAGAATACCCCTACCGGCGGGCCAATGGAACTTCTGACTCCACGGCCTATGTTTCAGCTGCCGCGGCACTCCTGCGTTCGAAGTTCCCTGACCTCACCGCCGGTCAGATTGCCAATCGTCTCGTCAAGACGGCTGGTCTCGCGCCGGGGAAGCAAGGCCTTAAGCTTCCTGACCCGCATTACGGATATGGCTTTATTCGGCCGTTGAAGGCGCTGACGGCCGATATTCCTGCTGGTCCCAAGAACGGCCCGCTGAAGACTCCGAAGACGGCCCCGACCGGTGGAGCAACCGGCCCCAGTGCATCGGGTGGCGACCAGGCAAGCGAGAAGAAAGACAGCGGGCTCGGTACCAGTGCCATTGTGGGCATCGCAGCTGGTGTTCTCGTCGTTGTCGCGATCATCGTCATCGTCATCGTCGTGGCCCAGAAGAAGAACGGCCGTAATGGTCCACCCCCCGGCGGTCCTGGCGGGTACGGCGGGCCTGGCGGACCCGGGTTTGCGCCGCAGCCGCCCGGCCCGTACCAGCAACAGCCGAACGTGCCGGGTTCCTACCCGCCCGGCCCGTATCAACAGCAGCCGAGCGCGCCGGCCTCCTACCCGCCGGGCCCCTATCAGCAGCAGCCGGGCGCGCCCAGTCCGTACCCGGCGCCGCCACCCACGCAGCCGCCGGGTCGGTAACGCCTTGTCGTAGCGATAGGGCTGTAACCGAACCCAGCAGCCCGCACACCGCGGTACGCCTCAGGGGCCCGGACGATCGTCCGGGCCCTTCGCCTTGCCCGGGTAGGTGCGCCGAACACTTCGCCGAATGGAACACATGCCTTCAGGCGTCGTGGTCGATGGCCATCGCCCGCTGAATGGTGATGAGTCGGTCGGTGAGCTGGAGCTTTGCCGCCTCGGGCTCGGTGTAGTCCAACATCCTGCCCCCGCGTAGGACGGCCACGACCAGATCACTGCACTCGCGGGGTGAGCGACCCGCTTCCGACTTCGCCACCGGACGCTCAGTGAGATCCAGCCCGCTGCCGTAGGTCATCAAGTCCTCAAGAACTACTCCCGCGCTCGGGCTGGCCATTGCCGTGCCGAGCAGCCGGCCCGCCGAGCTGGAACTCGTGATGACGGTGTCGGCACCGCTCTGCTTCAGCAGCGGCATGTTCTCGTCCTCGCGGACCGCCACGACGATGGCGGCGTGTTTGTTGAGCTGGCGCGCGGTGAGCGTCACCAGGGCAGCGGTCTCGTCCCGGTGGGTGGCGACGACCACCTTCGTGGCCCGGTGCAGCTCGGCCCTGCGCAGGGTGTCGGAACGGGTCGCATCCCCGAGCACACCCACCAGCCCGTCACTGCTCGCGGCGTCCACCGTCTCCTTCTGAGGATCGACCACAACGATCTTCTCTTTGGGGACCCCCTGGCTCACGAGGGTCCCGACGGCGTGACGGCCCTTTGTGCCGTACCCGATGACGACGACGTGATCCCGCATCCGGGACCGCCAGCGATGCACCCGTACCTGTTGCCGGGTGCGTTCGGTCAGGACTTCCAGGGTGGTACCGACCAAGATGATCAGGAACAGCACGCGGAGTGGTGTGATGACCAGGATGTTGATCAGCCGCGCGGCATCGCTGACCGGTGTGATGTCGCCATATCCCGTGGTCGAAAGCGTGACGGTTGCGTAGTACGCCGCATCGAGGAGCCCAACGGTCCCGCCGGCGTTGTCGTGGTACCCGGCGCGGTCGGCCCACACGATGCATGTCGTGACCGCAAGTACCACGAGCGCCATGACAAGTCGGCGCAGGACTTGCTGGAGCGGTGGCCTTACGCCTTGCGCGGGCATGACGATGGATCGGCTGGCCTCGTCAACCTGGGTGCGCGAACGCGACCAGAGGGATCGGAGAATGGAGACTCTTCCGGCGCTGTGGGGTGGACGCTGCTCTTCCCTCATGCGGTTGGCTCCCCGTGACCTGCCAGTTCTGCGGCATTCCGCGCGTAAGACATACGGCCATCCTCGGGGATCGCCGCTGTCGTTGCGTCCCGGTGAGGGGGGTTTCGTGGCATGTGTATGTCCCCTCTCGCGGGCATGTCCAGGACGCTGTCTTTATGTCCCGTCCAGGGGGTGCTATTCGCCTTTCGGCGGTTCACCGTGTTCCAGGTACTCGGTGTGCGCTTGGGCTCGGGCGTTGATCGCCGCCTTTACGCGGCGCGCGAGTCGGGGGATCAGCAGCTCGTCCAGGTCGCTTGCGGGGTGGAACTCGGCGGCCAGTAGTTCGTCGGCCGCGAGCTTGATCCCGGCCGGTTCGTCCGGGGACAGCTGTCCGCCATCGAAGACGTACAAGACCTTGTCGCCCTCGGCCTCGCTCGGGGCCCAGTCGATGACCAGCAGCGGCCCGATGGCCGGAGTGATGCCAAGCTCTTCCTGAACCTCGCGCCGGCAGGCGACCAGAGGCGATTCTCCGCGCTCGATGTAACCGCCCGGGATCTCCCACTTCGGCTTGTAGGACGGTTTGACCAACAGGACCTGGTCCTGATCGTCGAAGAACAGCGCGCCTGCTGCCATCCGGGGGGTCGCCATGCGCTGTTCCTGCTCGTTCTTGGCCATGTCGCCGACCCTACTTACGAGCTCGTGCATGCATGGCATCGCCCACCTAACGAACTGGCGGGCTCTCGCGCGTCACCTCGGCCGACGCGCGCACATGAGCGACACCGTCCAAGCCGTCGCCGGCCTGCTGTCTCATCAGCAGATCACCGACCTGGCATCGGCACGGCAAATGTGAACACCGAGCCCCACCGAAGTCCCCGACATCCCACCGCCTACCGTGCACGAGCTCGCTAGCGACGCGGCGAGCGCACGCCGGGGCGCACCTTCTCCGACTGGGCCTCGGCGCCGACGGCGCGTTGAAGCTGTACGGGATAACGGGAAACACCAGCCCTTGGGCCGGCTTCGGAGGAGTGAGCTGTCGAGCTGATCGATCCCGCGCTCTCGACGGGGCGTGCGCCAAGGGGAGACGGTCGCCCGGCTTGCCAGCCAGGCCCCTTTGAGGCGTGCCCCGGCGACGTGCTGCTGCGCCCGCGCGACGGCGGGGTCCACCGCAAACGACAGCCCAGGCCGTCCTCGGCGTTGGCCTGGGCAAGAAAGGCGTGAGCGTACCATCCCAGACTCCACCAATCAGCCAAGAAATCCTCTTTCTGGAATTTTCCTCAAAGATGACAAATGCGGCGCAATTTGGCCGAACCCTACATCGGTAGATGCGGCCACTCCCCTTGCGTGGCCGAATAATTCCTGAGTGGCCGATTCTAGCCGTCGCTAGTTTGGCCATGCCGATTTGAGCCACTGACCGCTGTATCGCTAAAAACTTGCTTGCGCCCGAAGGTCAATACCGCTTAAAGTCAGCTCGCGAGCAAGGGGCATACTATTCCTTGCCGACATTCGCGAACACGGCATCTCCGTTCGACCCACGGAGATCCATGAATGAGGGGGATTCACGAATGAAGATTTTCTCGCGCAACACGGTGCGCAGTATCGCGTTTGGGGGGGTGCTACTCGCGGCATTGGGCTCCACTGCTGCATACGCTGGCGGATCCACGAGCACCAAGCTGAGCAATGGCGTGCTTTCCTTCGAGGCTCATAACGGGCGTGAGATAGGCCAGTCTTCTTCGAAGATCTACTTCGGCGAGAAGTATAAGAAGACGGGCGGGAGCTCCGTGTACGCGAAGCTGACCGTCATCTTCGAAAAAGCCACCTACAAAGACCAGGAAAAGCTCGTCAAGAATGGGCAGACCATCTCCTACTCGGGGAGCGCCCCCGTAAGTTACGCTCCGGATTGCAGTGCCGTAGGCCTCATGTGGGCGGGTGGCCAGAGTTACGAGACGCCTTATATTAAGCAGCTCTGCTGAAACTCCCTTCCTTTCCGCCTCTTGAAAGATGTACCTGGTGATTGAAGCATCTATCGGCGCGCTGCCTGGCCTGATGCCGGCATTTCTCGTCATCGCAGTGATGCTAGGCATTCCGTCAGTTATGGTGGCGAAGGCTAAGGGCGGGAGCATCGGTCTTTCGCTTCTGTTCGCGGCGGCTCTGGCTGGCGTGCTCGCCGTAACGCTTATGCCAGGTGGAGGAGGTTCAGGGCAGGCCGGCATTTGTGATGCCGGCCTGCCCATGCAGGACTTCCTGGCCTCCGAGTCGGCGCGTCTTAACGTGCTGCTGTTTATCCCTGTGAGTTGTCTCGCAGTACTCCTCTTCCGGCGGCCGATTTTGGCCCTTTCCGGAATGTTGATGGTGACGTGTGGCGTTGAGCTGGTCCAATCATGGACAGATCTGGGGCGCGCGTGTAGCTACGACGACATCAAGGCAAACGCACTCGGTGGCCTTCTCGGCACCCTCCTCGGGATCGTGATCTCGTGGATTCAGAAGCGCCACTCACCTTTCACGCGTGCAGATGCACTGTGGGGCATCTGCACTGGTGCGGTAGGTGTCGTCATCCTTACGGCATCGTTCGCCTTTACTGTCGAGCCAGTTCACGGCGAGGCGAAATCGCAGCGCATGCACGCAAATATGGAAGAAATGCGCAAACAGGACGCTTGGCTGCAAAAAACAGTGAACGACCTGTATGGAAAGGAAACGCAGGTCACGCAGTCCACCAGTGAAAAGTTGAAGGGCGGACGTTGGCGCCTCAAGGCAGAGACGGCGCGTGGAGAAGTTACTGCCCTGTGGCCAGACCGAAAGCTCGAAGGCTTCGCCTCGAAGGTGGGCACAGGCGACACCGGTTCGCTTTCCGCAGACGAGATACGGGCGGTTGGTGACCAATTCGCTAACAAATGGTTCCCCGATGATGTGGCTGGCGCCAAGGTCACCTACCGAACTATTCATGGCAAGAAAGCGCCACGCATGCTGGTTTACCGCCGTTACGTGGACGGGGTGATGATGCCAATGCGACTGGACATGACTGTCTCGTCTGCTGGTCGCATCACGGGTGTGGCTGCGCGAAGCATCCCGGATCCGAAACTTCAGAAGGCCACTGTGACGAAAGCTGCAGCGAAGAAGCAGGCTGAACACGTTGCGGGAGACGAAGACGCGGTTCCGGTCAAGCTACTTGCCCAACGGGTCAACCACGCTTGGCGACCTGTATGGATGGTTTCCCTGGTGCGGGGTCCGGAGCAAAAAGTGGAGTCAACGGTCTTCATCGATGCTGTAACGGGTGACGAAGTGACGCCGGAACCCATCGGAGATGGTGACTTGCAGAGCTGACCATAGCGACGCGGCGAGCGTACGTTCGCCGCGTCGCTAGTTGATCTGTCGGCGCCACTTGCCCTCATTCGGGTGGAGGGTTCGTTTGTCTTCCTGCCACCCGAACGGCCGGGTCCCCCCTGTAGGGATGCCGGCCTGCTGCAACGCGCGGTGCTTGCGGGCGACTCGGCGGGCGGTGTCGGCCGACTGCTTGTTGTTGGTCGCTGTCACGATGCGCGCAACCGTGCGGCCGTTGTCGGTCAGAAGATCGAGAGAACCTGTGATGTCGATGATCGGGCGCCCGAAGTTCTGGACGACCTCGATCGCGTCTTCCAGGTGCCGATTGTCACGGGTGGGCCGGTCGATGTCGTAGACGATCAAGCCGTCGATGCGCTTGCCGTTCGGCGCGATTCCTCGTTTGAGATCTTCGAGCGCGCCCTCGAAGACGGGGCGGACGACGCGATAGCCGATCTCCCCGTTGGGGAGGCGTACACGTTTGCGCTTCCATGCGCTGGTGTCCGGCTCCTCGTACGTGTGGACGTACTGCCCGCCGCGCGACTCGACGAACGATCGGTTGTCCTTCTCCTGCTCGTCGCGGCTCTTGATGTCGCGGCCGGTCATAGGGCGGAACGCGGGTTTGACCTCTGTGTTCTCGGTAGCTTCGTTAGCAGGAGTAGCGGGACCCTCGTCGGCCTCGAAGGACAGACGGACCAGACCGGCCCAGTTCTGACCTTTGAGATCCCCCCAACGGGCACGCTGTACAAGCTCGTTGCCCATGAGCTTAGGTTACTTTCACCAAAACGCTGGAGAACCGCCTTGCGCGACCACACCGTCATCGTCGGATACGGGACCAAGGGCCGCAGTGCCGTCCAGACGCTCCGCGCCACGGGGCTGCCCCGCGACCGCATCGTCATCGTCGACCCGAGCGCCAAGGTGGTCGAGGCGGCGGTGGCCGAGGGCTTCGCGGGGGTGGTGGGCGATGCGACCCGCAGCGATGTGCTCGTACGGGCGGAGATCCAGCGGGCGCATCAGGTCGTGATCGCCACCCAGCGCGATGACACAGCGGTCCTGGTCTCCTTGACCGCCCGTCAGCTCAACAAGCGGGCGAACATCGTCGCGGCGGTGCGCGAGGAGGAGAACGCGCCGCTGCTGCGGCAGTCCGGCGCCGACGCCGTCATCACCTCCGCGAGCGCGGCCGGACGGCTGCTGGGGCTCTCTGTGCACAGCCCGAGTGCGGGCACCGTCATGGAGGATCTGATCCAGCAGGGCAGCGGGCTGGACCTGATCGAGCGGCCGGTGGTGAAGTCCGAGGTCGGTAAGTCCGTGCGGGAGACCGACGACCTGGTCGTCTCCGTGCTGCGCGGCCACCGCCTGATCGGTTACGACGACCCGGATGCCAGTCCGTTGCAGTCCGCCGACCGGCTGATCACGATCGTCCGTGCGGCGCCGACGACGGAGCCGGACATCCTCGGCAGGCAGAACCGCTCCCCCTCGGCGCTGCCCGGCACCGGCGTCGCCCCGATGCGGAGGGTGAATGACCACCGGACGGACGAGTAGCCGGGCGCTCTTCGGCGTCTGACGGCCCACCACCGGGCCATGGTCCCCGGACCGCCGGGCTGTGGTCCCCGGACCCCGCCCCATCGCCCCGTGCCCGGTCGGCGAGTAGCCTCGCGCTCATGCGAGCGATCACTATCCCGGAGCCCGGTGGCCCGGAAGCACTTGTCTGGGCGGACGTGCCCGATCCGCAGCCCGCCGAGGGCGAGGTCCTGATCGAGGTCGTGGCCAGCGCCGTGAACCGCGCGGACCTGCTGCAGCGCCAGGGCTTCTACGACCCGCCACCCGGCTCGTCGCCCTACCCCGGTCTGGAGTGCTCCGGCCGGATCGCCGCGGTCGGTCCGGGGGTCCATGGCTGGGCCGTCGGCGATGAGGTGTGTGCGCTGCTGGCGGGTGGTGGCTATGCCGAGAAGGTGGCCGTCCCGGCCGGGCAGGTGCTGCCGCTGCCGCCGGGCCTCGACCTGGTGACGGCCGCCGCGCTGCCCGAGGTGGCCTGCACCGTCTGGTCGAACGTCTTCATGATCGCGCACCTGCGGCCGGGTGAAACGCTGCTGGTCCACGGCGGTGCCAGCGGTATCGGCACGATGGCGATCCAGCTCGCCAAGGCGGTCGGCGCGCGGGTTGCGGTCACCGCGGGCGGCCCCGAGAAGCTGGCCCGCTGTGCCGAACTCGGCGCGGACATCCTCATCGACTACCGCGAGCAGGACTTCGTCCAGGAGCTCCGCAAGGCCACCGACGGCCAGGGCGCGGACGTCATCCTCGACATCATCGGCGCGAAGTACCTGCAGAAGAACGTCAAGGCGCTGGCGGTCAGCGGTCGGCTGGCGATCATCGGGATGCAGGGCGGGGTGAAGGCGGAGCTGAATCTCGCCGCCCTGCTCGCCAAGCGCGCCGCGATCACGGCCACGGGCCTGCGTGCGCGCCCGCTGAACGAGAAGGCGGCCATTGTCGCGGCGGTCCGCGAGCATGTCTGGCCGCTGATCGGCAACGGTCAGGTGCGGCCGATCGTGGACCGTGCCATCCCGATGGCGGACGCCGCCGAGGCGCACCGCGTGGTGGACGCGAGCGTGCATGTCGGCAAGGTCGTGCTGACGGTCTGACCTGCCGCCGCGACCGGCAGGGCTCCGCGTACGCCGACAACACGGAGCCCCGCCGCCGCGTCCGGTCCACCGCGCTGCGGACGGCAACCCCTCCCGCTCCACGGCACATCACCCGATCGGCATCGCCGGGATGTCCCGAATGTGGCTACATGTGACGCTGGGCAGGTCACTCGACGGCTCGGCACGGGAGGGGCACGGCTGTGGCTCCAGGATTCCGTTCGCGCATTACCACCGGTCTGCTCGTGGCCGCCGCCGCTCTGCCCGTCCCACTTGCGACCACCGCGACGGCCGAGGAGCAGCGGAACACCGCAGTCGACCGCCCGCCACACCTTGCAGGGCGGCATGCGCTGCCCGACAGCTATGCGGAGGATCCATCGCTGGCCGGAAGCCGCGCGGGGGAGGGCCGTGGACACCCCGGCCGCCCGGAGTCGCTCGGATACCTGCCGGGGTTCCCCAAGCCGGACGCCGACATGGACGTCCCGGACTTTCCCGGGCTGCGGGACTTCCTCGCCGAGATCCCGGATGAGATGCCGCGCTATCCGGATGATCCGCCCGAGTACCTCCCCTGGCACGACCGGCATCACGGGCTCGATCCGGACTCGGACTCGGACCCGGACTCCTCGGCGGCACCTGACGACGACTTCACGGACTCGACGGATCCCGGGGACTTCGAGCCCGATACCCCTGAGAGTGCGCCCGATGAGGAGGACATCGAGCGTACGGCTCCCCTTGCCCCAAAGCCCGCTGCGCCGAGACCCGCTGACCCGGCGCCCGCACCCTCCAGGCAGGCACCCTCCCAGAAGGTCCCGTCGCGCCCGTCCCCGTCCCGGCCGTCCCCTTCTCGGCCGTCCCCTTCCCCCCACTCCGACGTCGCAGGCCGCCTCGACCAGCACCCGTACATGCCGCTCCAGCCGCCCGCCAAGCCCAAGCGGAACAGCACCCCGCCGGACGACGCAGACGCCGACCCGGCCGCCTCCCCCGGCCCCTACGCCATGGACGGCACAACGGCCCCCGTCGAACGGGTCCTCCCCATGGGCGCCGGCCTCGCGCTCACCGGCCTGGGGCTGGCCTTCCTCGGCCTGCGGCTGCGCCGCCGCTGACCCCCGGCCGCAGGTCATGTTTCACGTGAAACCACCCACCCGAAAAAAAGCCGCCGTTTCACGTGAAACAGGGAGCACCACCCAATCCCCATGTTTCACGTGAAACCAGCCATCCCAGGGAGCCGGAGAACCCCCGCCGAGTCCTTCTCCCCCGCTTCGCCCGCCAGGCGGGCCCAAAGCAAGGAGAGAAGCACGGCGGATCACCCGGCGACGTCGGGGTACGAGACAATGTCGGCATGGATATGCCGATGAACGAACGGTCGCAGGAGAACCCGCACGTCCTGGTTGTCGGCCCGGACGGCATGGCGCTCGGCAGCGCCGGGGCAGGTGGCGCTGGTGGCGGCGCGGAGAACGCCGAAGAGCCCCGCGAGGTTCCGGTGACGGACATGGTCGAACAGCCGGCGAAGGTCATGCGCATCGGCAGCATGATCAAGCAGCTGCTGGAGGAGGTGAAGGCCGCTCCCCTGGACGAGGCGAGCCGGGTCCGCCTCAAGGAGATCCACTCCAGCTCGGTCAAGGAGCTGGAGGACGGGCTGGCACCCGAGCTGGTGGAGGAGCTGGAGCGCCTCTCCCTGCCGTTCACCGACGAGTCGGTGCCGACGGATTCGGAACTGCGCATCGCCCAGGCCCAGTTGGTGGGCTGGCTGGAAGGCCTCTTCCACGGCATTCAGACCGCGCTGTTCGCCCAGCAGATGGCGGCCCGTGCCCAGCTGGAATCCATGCGCCGCGCGCTGCCGCCCGGTGCCTCGGTCGAGGGCGACGAGGGCCAGCCCGGACACGGCGGCGCCCGCTCGGGCCCGTATCTCTGAGGTCGGCCCGCGGGCAGGAAAGTCTGCGCGGAACGGCGGAAGGGCCCGGCACACACTGTGTGCCGGGCCCTTCCGCCGTTGTCTGCCGCGCTGCCGGGAGGATCAGGCGTCGCGCCCCGTCGAGACGATCAGCGTGATCGGCTCGCCACCGTCCGGGTCCCACGAGGAGTAGCCCCTGGGCGACTGGTCCGTGATGGTGTTCTTGCCCCAGGTGGGCCCGTCCTCGTATTTGATCTTGTAGTTCCAGTGTGCGGCGTCCATGCACGCCTTCGCCGTTTTCAGGTCCTTGAAGGCGAACGACGGGAGGTTGATCTTTTTCGTTTCGCCGTAGGTGTGGGTGGCCTCGGTGCAGTCGGTCACGCGAACCGGAATGGAATAGGTGTTTTCGGGCCGGACGCTCGCCGTGGACGTCGGGGTGCTGGTGTCCGTCGGGTCGGACGACGTCGCGTACGTCGACGGCGGATCGTCGGTGCCGACGTCGCTGGATCCGCCCGCGCTCAGCCCGATGCCGATCGCTATCGCGGTGACCACGATGACACCGACTATGGCCGATACGACGATCACCGCCGTGTTGCTCTTACGGGCGGGACCCCCGCTCGGCGGGATCGGCGGAGTCATGGGCTGCGGCGTGTAGGTGGGCGGCCCCTGGAACCCACCGCCGTTGAACGGAACGGGGGTCTGCGCGGGCGCCGGCGCCGGGGTCGGGTAGGCGTTGTTCACCGGCGGCGGCGTCGACGGACCGAAGGCCGCCTGCGTCGGCTGATACGGCTGCTGCACGCTCGGCGGCGCCGGGGTGTGCGGATTGCCGGTCGCAGTGGGGAACACCGCGGAGGACACCGAGGAGCCGCTGGTGCGCGCCCGCGGGCCCTCGCTGATGATCAGCGGCGACCCGGCCTGTCCGGACCCGGCGACCCGCAGACACTCGTCCCGCATCGCCTCGGCGGTCGGGAACCTCTCGTTGGGGTTCTTCTTCAGCGCACGGGCCACCAGGGCGTCCACGGCCGGCGGCAGCGAGCGGTTGATGCTCGACGGGACCGGCGGCTCTTCCTGGACGTGGGCGTAGGCGATGGCGAGCGGGGAGTCCGCGTCGAAGGGCAGCTGCCCGGTCAGCAGCTCGAAGAGCATGACGCCGACCGAGTAGAGGTCGGAGCGGGCGTCCACGCCGCGGCCCAGCGCCTGCTCGGGCGACAGGTACTGCGGGGTGCCGACGACCATGCCGGTCTGCGTCATGGAGGTGACACCGGACTGCATGGCGCGGGCGATGCCGAAGTCCATGACCTTGACGACATTGCGCTTGGTCATCATGACGTTGCCCGGCTTGATGTCCCGGTGGACCAGGCCCATCTCATGGCTCGCCTCCAGCGCGGCGAGCACATCGGCAGTGATCTTCAGCGCCTTCTCGGTCGGCATCGCGCCGTGCTGGGCTATGTCGTTGTCGAGCTCCGAGCGAAGCGGCTGCCCGGAGACGTACTCCATGATGATGTACGGCACCATGCCGCCGTCGAGCTCGTCCTCGCCGGAGTCGAAGACCGAGACGATATTGGTGTGCGTGAGCTTCGCCACGGACTGCGCCTCGCGGCGGAAGCGTTCGCGGAATGCCTGCTCGCGACCGAGCTCGGTATGCAGTGTCTTGATCGCGACCTCGCGGTCCAGCACGCTGTCGTACGCGAGATGAACGGAAGCCATTCCGCCCGCACCGAGAAGATCACGAAGCTGGTAACGTCCTCCGCCGACCGAACGGCCCTCGAATTGGCCTTGAGCGCCGTCCTGGCTCATGGTTTCCGCTTCCCCCTGGGCGACTGCCCGTATGTATCGCGATCAAATTCTGGAATTCCGCAGCCAAGTCTGCCCCAGGGCCCGGACACGTCAAGCCGTGTGCCCGTTCCGTGACCAGATGTGCAAGATCCGGTCACGCGCGCGAGATCTTTTGCGTCTTCGATTACCCCTGGTGAGCTTGCCCCTACTGGCATCCGGGCGGTTTGATGACCGGTCCACGACGGACCGGTGGGTGTCGTCGAACCTGTAGCGTGCTGTAGCGAAGACCGAGACCTTACCGCTCTTGATGCGGATCGATTCGACGGCGAGGACCGATGGCACCGACGCAGAGCCCGCAGGGCCCGTCCGATCCTGAGGCCACCGGCTCCAACATCCCCGATACACCGGAGATGTGGGGCAATGGAGGGCTTGTCGGCGACGGCCGTTACCGGCTCACGCACCGGCTCGGCCGAGGCGGTATGGCGGAGGTGTTCGCGGCAGAGGACGTACGGCTGGGCCGTACCGTCGCCGTGAAGCTGCTGCGCGCCGATCTGGCCGAGGACCCGGTGTCCAAGGCCCGCTTCACGCGCGAGGCACAGTCCGTGGCCGGACTGAACCACCACGCCGTTGTCGCCGTCTATGACTCCGGCGAGGACTTTGTCGCCGGCAACACCGTGCCGTACATCGTGATGGAGCTGGTCGAGGGCCGCACCATCCGTGACCTGCTGCTCAACGCCGATGCCCCGCCGCCGGACCAGGCGCTGATCATCGTCTCCGGAGTGCTGGAGGCGCTGGCCTACAGCCACCAGCACGGCATCGTGCACCGTGACATCAAGCCCGCCAACGTGATCATCACGCACAGCGGCGCCGTGAAGGTCATGGACTTCGGGATCGCCCGTGCGCTGCACGGCGCTCAGTCCACGATGACCCAGACCGGCATGGTCATGGGCACCCCGCAGTACCTCTCCCCGGAGCAGGCGCTCGGCAAGACCGTGGATACCCGCTCCGATCTGTACGCCACCGGCTGCCTGCTGTACGAACTGCTCGCGCTGCGGCCGCCGTTCACCGGCGAGACCCCGCTGTCGGTCGTCTACCAGCACGTCCAGGACATGCCGGTGCCGCCGTCCGAGGTCGCCGAGGCGGTGCCGCCGGAGCTGGACGGCCTGGTCATGCGGTCGCTGGCCAAGGACCCGGACGACCGTTTCCAGACCGCGGAGGAGATGCGCGGGCTGGTCCAGTACTCGCTGCAGATGCTGCAGGAGCAGGGCGGCCACACCGGCACCTGGAACACCGGCCCGGTGGCGATACATGAGGGCGGCGCCCCGGCCATGGGGAGCGCCCCCACCACCGCGCTGCGGCAGCACCCGGACGGCGGCCAGACCACGGCGCAGCCGATCCTGCCGGGCGGGCGGGACGACGACGGCGGTTTTGACGGCGGTCACCGGCCCGGCAAGGGCGGCCGCGGCAAGATCTGGCTGATCGCGGCGCTCGCGGTGATCGCCATCGCGGTGGGCGTGGCCTTCGCGCTGCAGAACACCAAGAAGGACGACCCCGGGACGAACCCCGACAAGACGTCGTCGCCTTCGGCCTCCCCGCACGACAAGACCAGCGAGCCGCCGTCGGAGGAGCCGAGCACGCCGGATACCCTGCCCGGCACCACAGGCGGCGACAACAACACGTACTCCCCGCCGCCGAGCGAGGAGCCCAGCACGCCGCCGAGTTCCGAGCCGCCGAGCTCGGAGCCGCCGAGCTCGGAGCCTCCGACGTCCGCGCCGCCCACCGACGACACCAGCAACGGCGGTACGACGGACGGCGGCGCGATCGACGGCGGGACGTCGGACGGCGGCACCAGCGATGGTGGGACCACCGACGGTGGCACCACCGACGGCGGTACGGACAGCGGGACCACCGGTGGTACGGACCCCGGCGCGACGCTGGGCGGCACCGGCGGCTGACCGGTCGGCTGACATGAACGGCGGGGCCGCTCCAGGACTTCTGGAGCGGCCCCGCCGTTTCACGTGGAACAACCGGCGAACGCGTCCCGGACCGCTGTGTACTCCCGGGTCCACCACACCGCCAGCGCGGACGCCGCCGGGAACTGGGGATCGGTGCGCGGATCACCCAGCCGGTAGCGCCAGGTGAGCATCCAGAAGTCGTTCAGCCGCTCCCACCACACCCGGTGCACCGCGGCGGCCAGTTCGTCGGGCCCGGCCCCGCAGGCGCTGCGGTAGGCGCCCGCGTACGCCGCCACCTTGGCGAGGTCGAGGGTGCCGCAGGGCCGTACGAAGAAGATCGCGGCGGCTCGTACCGCCTCCTCGGCGCGGGGCTGGATGCCCAGCCGGTCCCAGTCGACGATCGCGGCCGGTTCCCCGCCGCGGTAGAGCACATTGAGCGGGTGGAAGTCGCCGTGCACCCAGCCGGCGGCGGGCGCGTACGCCGGGCGGCGGTGCGCCAGCCGCTTGAGCAGGGACCGGCGCTCCAGGAGGCGGTGCTCGGCGAGCTCGTCGAAGCTGGTGCGGGGGCGGGTCCGGCGGGCCAGCGCGAGCAGCTCGTCGATCAGCTCGAAGGTGCGGGCGGGGTCGGCCGACTCGGCCGGGTACGGGGGCCGCGGCCGGTGCGGGGTGGTCGCCATGACCTGCTCCAGCGCGGTGTGTACGAGCCCCAGCAGCGCGCCGAGCCGACGGGACTGGGCGCGGCTCAGCGCGGTCCCGCCCAGGTGCCGGCCCTCGACCCAGGGGTGCAGCGCGTAGCAGCGGCCGTCCAGGACGGTGACCGTGCGGCCGTCCGCGGCGGGTACCGGTGGGGCGACCGGTAGTCCGAGGTCGGCGAGCCGGAGGGTGGCGCGGTGCTGGCGGGTGATGGCGCCGAGGTCGCCGTCGAGGTGGTGCTTGAGGAAGTAGCGGCCGTGTGTGGTGGCGAGGAAATAGCCGTGGTTGAGCAGGCCTTCGGCGACGGGTTCGCACGACAGGGGCTCCCCGGCGCCTTCGTAGCGGCGCAGCAGGGATCCCAGGAAGCGCCCGTCGGGCGTCGCCGCCGGCCGGACTACAGATGAGCGCAGCACTCGCCAGATGTTAGATCAACAAGGTCCGGCGGAGCGGGCCTATGGGAAAGCCTTACACACGGTGCGCATATCGGAGCCTCGCCCGGTCTGCGTGGCACGGTGTGTGGTGGTGCGGTGTACCGACCGCGTCATACGGCCTCGGCGTACCGGAAGACCGGGACGTCCGTGAGGTGGTGCAGGGTGACGAACTCCGGCTCGATGCGAAGGAATACCGGGTCGAAGGGGGCGCCGTCCGCCAGCCGGGGGGTGCGGCCGAAGAGCGCGCGCTCCGCGGGGGTGGGATGGCAGAGCCGGGCGGTGCCGGTGCACTGCACGGACCAGGTGTCGCGCGCGCCGCTGTTGACGTTGTCGGCCGCGTAGGCGACGACGCTGCCGTCGAGCGCCTGGTGGTAGTCAAAGCCGCGGTGGAGCCGCAGCACCAGCTGCCCGTCGAGGAGGAGATGCCGGGTGATGGTGGTGAACGGCAGGGCCCGTCGGCTGGCCGACACCCGGCCGTACGCAGTCCGGCTCAGCAGCTCGATCGCGCGGTAATCGTCGGGGGGCATGCCCTCACACTGCCCGCCCGTACCGGCCGCGAAATAGGGGCGGGGGCCCCGAAAAGGCGGGACCAAGGTCCCGGCCGCCGGGATCTGGGGCGGGCCTCTTTTCCGGTGCTCCGTACCTGGTGAGAGGCCGTTTCAGTGTTTTTCCGCCTGCATCCGTGCGACATATGCGGCGGCCTGGGAGCGGCGTTCCATGCCGAGCTTGGAAAGCAGGCTGGAGACATAATTCTTGATCGTTTTTTCGGCGAGATGGAGCCGTTCGCCGATGACGCGATTGGTCAGCCCCTCGCCGATCAGATCGAGGATCTTGCGTTCCTGTTCGGTGAGATTCGCCAGCCTGTCGTCGCCCCTTGCGCTGTTGCCGTCGCGCAGCCGTTCCAGGACGCGGGCCGTGGCCACCGGGTCCAGCAGCGACTTTCCGGCGGCCACATCACGCACCGCGGAGAGCAGCTCATTGCCCCGGATGGCCTTGAGGACATATCCGGCGGCGCCGGCCATGATCGCGTCGAAAAGGGCCTCGTCATCGGCGAACGAGGTGAGCATCAGGCACTTGATGTCCGGGTCCTGGGAGCGGATCTCGCGGCAGACCTCGACGCCGCTGCCGTCCGGCAGCCGGACGTCGAGCACCGCCACATCCGGGCGCGTCGCAGGGATCCTGATCAGCGCGTCGGCGGCGGTGCCCGCCTCGCCGACGACCTCGATGTCCTCTTCGACCGACAGCATTTCGTGGACGCCCCGCCGGACGACTTCGTGGTCATCGAGTAGGAAAACAGTGATTTTTCCGTCTTCGTGCACGGCATCAGTCTCACACACCAAACTCTTCCCGTGCTCCAGGTCACCGATATAACGTGCCGGTGTCCCGGCGGCCTGCAACGCTGTGACCAGGAGTTGTTCCCACCCTTTGCGATTTACTTGGAAATCCAAGCAAAATCGCAGGTCAGCGCCGTTTTCACTTAGGCTTTGGCACTGGGTAACGTGCAAACAGCAGGCCACTGTCCGGGACGCTTTGTTCCACCCGGATCCGGCCGCGATCGCACACACCCCGTGCGCCGTATCGGATACCGGGTGAGCCGCAATACGGCCACCGGCGGACCCCGGGGGCCGGACAGACGGAGGAGCAGCACGTGACCGTGGAAGGCACTGCCCAGCGGAAAAGCACCCGCGCCGGCAGCAAGCGCACCACCGCCAAAAAGGCGTCGCCGGCGAAGAAGGCGGCCCCGGCAAAGGCCACCGGCCAGTCGGACCAGGCGGAGCAGGACCAGCTCGTACAACTGCTGACCCCGGAAGGGAAGCGGGTCGAGCACCCGGACTACGCGATCGATCTGTCCCCCGAGGAGCTGCGCGGGCTCTACCGTGACATGGTCCTCACGCGGCGGTTCGACGCCGAGGCGACCACCCTCCAGCGTCAGGGCGAACTGGGCCTGTGGGCCTCGCTGCTGGGCCAGGAGGCCGCCCAGATCGGCTCCGGGCGCGCGCTGCGCGACGACGACTACGTCTTCCCGACCTACCGTGAGCACGGCGTGGCCTGGTGCCGCGGCGTCGACCCGACGAACCTGCTGGGCATGTTCCGCGGCGTCAACCACGGCGGCTGGGATCCCAACAGCAACAACTTCCACCTCTACACCATCGTGATCGGCTCGCAGACGCTGCACGCGACCGGCTATGCGATGGGTGTGCAGAAGGACGGCGCGGATTCCGCGGTCATCGCGTACTTCGGTGACGGCGCCTCCAGCCAGGGCGATGTCGCCGAATCCTTCACCTTCTCCGCGGTCTACAACGCCCCGGTCGTGTTCTTCTGCCAGAACAACCAGTGGGCGATCTCCGAGCCCACCGAGAAGCAGACCCGCGTCCCGCTCTACCAGCGCGCCCGCGGCTACGGCTTCCCGGGCGTACGGGTGGACGGCAACGACGTACTGGCCTGTCTGGCGGTGACCAAGGCAGCGCTGGAGCGGGCGCGTACCGGTCAGGGCCCCATGCTGGTCGAGGCGTTCACCTACCGCATGGGCGCGCACACCACCTCCGACGACCCGACGAAGTACCGGGCCGACGAGGAGACGCTCGCCTGGGAGGCCAAGGACCCGATCCTGCGGCTGCGGACCTACCTGGAGTCCGAGGGCTTCGTCGACGACGCGTATCTCGCCGCCATCGAGGAGGAGAGCGAGGCGCTGGGCAAGCGGGTCCGCGATGTCGTACGTGCCATGCCGGACCCGGATCCCATGGCGATCTTCGAGAATGTCTATGCCGACGGGCACGCGCTCGTCGATGAGGAGCGCGCGCAGTTCGCCGCGTACCAGGCGTCGTTCGCCGACGCCGATGCCGTCGCGGAGGGGAACTGACCATGGCCGTCCACGAGAAGATCACCATCGCCAAGGCGATCAACGCCTCGCTGCGGACCTCCATGGAGGCCGACCCCAAGGTCGTCGTCATGGGCGAGGACGTCGGCAAGCTCGGCGGCGTCTTCCGCGTCACCGACGGGCTGCAGAAGGACTTCGGCGAGGACCGGGTGATCGACACCCCGCTCGCCGAGTCCGGCATCATCGGCACCGCGATCGGCCTGGCCCTGCGCGGCTACCGCCCCGTCGCCGAGATCCAGTTCGACGGCTTCGTCTTCCCCGCCTACGACCAGATCGTCACCCAGCTCGCCAAGATGCACGCCCGTGCGCTGGGCAAGGTCAAGGTGCCGGTCGTCATCCGCATCCCGTACGCGGGCGGAATCGGCGCTGTCGAGCACCACTCCGAGTCCCCCGAGGCGCTCTTTGCGCACGTCGCGGGCCTGAAGGTGGTCTCCCCCTCGAACTCCTCCGACGCCTACTGGATGCTCCAGCAGGCCATCGCGGGCGACGACCCGGTCATCTACTTCGAACCCAAGCGCCGCTATCACGACAAGTCGCGGCTGGACACCGAGTCGATCCCCGACCCGCTGCACAAGGCACGGGTGACGCAGGCCGGCACCGACCTCACGCTCGCCGCCTACGGTCCGATGGTGAAGGTCTGTCTGGACGCCGCCAAGGTCGCGGCCGAGGAGGGCAAGTCGGTCGAGGTCGTCGACCTGCGCTCGATCTCCCCGATCGACTTCGACACCGTGCAGTCGTCTGTAGAGAAGACCGGCCGGCTGGTCGTGGTCCACGAGGCCCCGGTCTTCTTCGGCTCGGGCGCGGAGATCGCCGCCCGGATCACCGAGCGCTGCTTCTACCACCTGGAGGCCCCGGTCCTGCGGGTCGGCGGCTTCCACGCCCCGTACCCGCCGTCCCGGCTGGAGGACGAGTACCTTCCGGGACTGGACCGGGTGCTCGACGCCGTTGATCGCGCGCTGGCGTACTGAGGGGTTTGAGGAGAGTTCGTGACCATGACTGCAACCACCGCAGGCGCCCAGCGCTTCCGCGAGTTCAAGATGCCCGACGTGGGCGAGGGGCTTACCGAGGCCGAGATCCTCAAGTGGTACGTCCAGCCGGGCGACACCGTCACCGACGGCCAGGTCATCTGTGAGGTCGAGACCGCCAAGGCCGCCGTCGAACTGCCCAGCCCCTATGACGGCGTGGTGCATGCGCTGCACTTCGACGAGGGCGTCACCGTCGATGTCGGCACCGCCATCATCTCCGTGGACACCGACCCCGGAGCCGGGCCCGCACCGGCCGCGGACGCGCCCACCGCGCCCGTCGAGGAGGACGCGGAGCCGCAGGGCCGGCAGGCGGTACTGGTCGGCTACGGCGCCGCTCCGGCCTCGACCAAGCGCCGGGCCCGCAAGCCGCAGCCCGGCGCCGCGACGGGTGCCCGTCCGTCGCCCGACCACCGCCCCACGACGAGTGCTTCGCACGCCCTCATCGGATCCCAGCCGGAGCCGGTGAACGCCGCGCTGCAGGCCGAGCTGAACGGCCGTTCCGCGGTCGCTCCGGTGGCCGCGGCGCCGGTCGCGCCGGTCGCGCCGGTCGTACCCGCCGTGGTGCCCGGCCGTCCGCTGGCCAAGCCCCCGGTACGCAAGCTCGCCAAGGACCTCGGCATCGACCTGGCGACGATCGCACCGACCGGTCCGGGCGGCATCATCACCCGCGAGGACATCCACGCGGCGGCCGCCCCGGCACCGTCCATTGCTGCCGCCCCGGAACCCGAAACCGTGGCCCCCGCCGAGCTGGGCGCGGTCGATACCGTCGCCCGCGAGCGCCGGGTGCCGGTCAAGGGCGTACGCAAGGCCACCGCCCAGGCGATGGTCAATTCGGCCTTCACCGCGCCCCATGTCACGGAGTTCATCACCGTCGATGTGACCCGCACGATGAAGCTCGTCCAGCAGCTGAAGCAGGACCCGGACATGGCCGGGCTGCGCGTCAACCCGCTGCTGCTCGTCGCCAAGGCCTTCCTGGTCGCCATCAAGCGGCACCCGGAGGTCAACGCGGCCTGGGACGAGGCGAATCAGGAGATCGTCTACAAGGACTACGTCAACCTCGGTATCGCGGCGGCCACTCCGCGCGGCCTGATCGTCCCCAACATCAAGGACGCGGGCGTCAAGACGCTCCCCGAGCTCGCCGCGGAACTGGGCGAGCTTGTCGCCACGGCCCGCGACGGCAAGACGTCCCCGGCTGCCATGTCCGGAGGCACGGTCACCATCACCAACGTCGGTGTCTTCGGAGTCGACACCGGCACGCCGATCCTCAACCCGGGGGAGTCCGCGATCCTCGCCTTCGGCGCGGTCAAGCTCCAGCCCTGGGTTCACAAGGGCAAGGTGAAGGCCCGCCAGGTCACCACCCTGGCGCTGTCCTTCGACCACCGTCTGATCGATGGCGAACTGGGTTCCAAGCTGCTCGCGGATATCGCGGCGATCCTGGAACACCCCAAGCGCCTCATCACCTGGGGCTGAGCCGGCGACGCCGAACTCGGCAGCAGGGGCGGTGTTTCACGTGAAACACCGCCCCTGGCCGTTCCTGCCCTGGCCGTCTCCGTTTTCGACGGTCAGCCTCGCAGCAGCTCCACCGCCCGGCTGAAGTGCGCCACCGGTCCGGTCGGCCCGTCCGGATCGTCGGCATGCGCCGCGCGCCGGGCCAGCGTGCTGCTCGCCCAGACGGCGGCGACGATCAGTGCCACCACGACGGTGTTCCTGGTCCGGCGTCCGGCGTTCGTCCTGGGCTGCATCATCAACTCCCCTTGAGTGGCGGAGCCGCCCCGGCTCCTGCCTCTATTCACCCATGGGATTCGGGCCGGTCCGTACGCGTCAGGTACGGACTCCCGTAAGCCTTTAGTCGGACCCCTCATCCCCCTTGGGTCCCCCTTCAGGCAGGGGGTGTGGGCGGGCGGGAAAGGGTTTGCCGCCGTTGACCGGGCTGCTTACGGTCGGTGGGGTGAGCGACGAAATGATCATCAGGCGTTATCGGGCGGCCGACCGTAACGCGGTGACCGACCTGTGGTCCCGCGCCGCGCGGCAGGCGCATCCGTTCATCGAGGGGGAGGGCGAGGGCGAGCGGGCGCGGGTCGTACGCGAGGTGTATCTCGTCCGGGCGGAGAACTGGGTCGCGGAGCGCGCCGGCCGGGTCGTGGGGCTCCTCGGGCTACTGGACGGCCATGGCGAGGGCGGCACCGGGACCGGCGCCGAGATCGGTGGGCTGTTCGTGGCGCCCGAGGACCAAGGGCGCGGCATCGGCCGGGAGTTGGTGGAGCACGCGGCGGCACTGCGCGGCGCGCTGCGCCTCGAGGTCTTCGAGGAGAACGCCCGTGCCCGCCGTTTCTACCAGCATCTGGGATTTACCGAGCGGGCGCGGCGGACGGACGAGGAGACCGGGCACCCGCTGATCGCCCTGGAGCGGGAGGCGCCGCTGCGGTCGGTGTCGTGGCTGCATGTGCGCGACGGCCGGCTGCTGAGCGTGCGGACCCGGGGCAATGACACGTTCTACCTTCCGGGCGGCAAGTACGAGCCGGGGGAGACCGCCCCGGAGGCGCTGGCGCGGGAGCTGTCCGAAGAGCTCGGGCTGGTCGTTCCTGCGGAGCAGTTTTCGCAGGCATTCGTCATCCACGACGTTGCGCACGGCAAGAACGGCCGCCGGCTGCATATGACGTGCTTCACCGGAGGTCCCCAGGACATCGTCCCCGAGCCGGGGCGGGAGATCGCCGAGTACGCCTGGTTCGACCGGCAGGAGGCGCGGGAGCGGTGCGCGCCCGCACACTCCCAGGTCGTGAACCGCTTGATCGCGCAGGGGCGGATGCCCGGGTAAGGAGCGGGCGGGCAGGGCGCGTAAGGCTCTTACCAGTACAAAAGGGTCTCCTTTTGTCCGCATCACGGAATGCGGTGTCGGACGCATACCTGTTGTATCTATCCTGTGCGCATGCCCTCTCCGTCGGCGTCCGCCGCCCCCGCCAGATCTGGTCCCGCTCCCGCCAAGCAGCCTCCCGCCGCCGAGCGGGTCTATGCGCACATCAAGGACGCCGTCCTGCAGCGCCACTACGAGGGCGGCATGCTGCTCACCGAGGGCGAACTGGCCGAGGCCGTGGGGGTGTCGCGGACGCCGGTGCGGGAGGCGCTGCTGCGGCTGGAGGTCGAGGGGCTGATCAAGCTCTACCCGAAGAAGGGTGCGCTGGTGCTGCCGGTCTCCGCACAGGAGATCGCCGACGTCGTCGAGACCCGGCTGCTGGTGGAGAAGCACGCGGCGGCCAAGGCCGTACCCGCGAGCGAGGTGCTGACCGCCGAGCTCGAGGAACTGCTGGAGAAGATGCGGGAGCAGGCCGCAGCGGGCGATCTCGCCGCCGTCTCGGTCACCGACCGCTGCTTCCACGCCGCCATCGTGCGCAGCGCCGGCAACCAGATCCTGGACCGGCTCTACGAGCAGCTGCGCGATCGCCAGCTGCGGATGGGCGTCGCCGTCATGCACGCGCACCCGGACCGGATCGCCAAGAACATCGCCGAGCACGCGGAGATCCTCCAGGCGCTGCGGGACGGCGACCCGGACGCGGCGACCGACGCCGTGCACCGGCACGTCAGCTGGGTCCGCAACCTGGCGCAGGGAGAGGTGCGATGAGCGGGGGAAGTACCGGCGGCGCCGGCATGGGCAGCGGCGCCCCGCGGCTGCTGCCCGCGGACCCGCCCGGAGGCCGTAAGGCCATGGCGGTCTGGGGCATCGGCGTCGCGGTCTACTTCGTCGCGATCACCTACCGGACGAGCCTGGGCGTGGCGGGCCTGGACGCCGCCGAACGCTTCCACATCAACGCCTCGGCGCTGTCGACGTTTTCGATCCTGCAGCTGCTGGTGTACGCGGGCATGCAGATACCCGTCGGCCTGCTCGTCGACCGGCTCGGCACCAAGAAAGTGCTGACCATCGGCGTGGTGCTCTACACCGTCGGCCAGTTCGGCTTCGCGCTCTCCACGTCGTACGCCATGGCGCTCGGCTCACGTGCCCTGCTCGGCTGCGGTGACGCGATGACTTTCATCAGCGTGCTGCGGCTGGGCTCGCGATGGTTCCCGGCCCGCCGTGGCCCGATGATCGCGCAGATCGCGGCGCTCGTCGGGATGGCGGGCAACCTGATCTCCACCCTGGTGCTCGCCCGCTTCCTGCACAGCTTCGGCTGGACCCCGACCTTCGCCTCCAGCGCGGTGGGCGGCATCGCCGTCCTGGTCCTGCTGCTGCTCTTCCTCAAGGACCACCCCGAGGGGTACGAGCCGCCGCCCGCGTCCACCGAGCACACCGGCGCGGCCTTCGTCCGCCGGCAGATCGCGGATGCCTGGCGCGAGCCCGGCACCCGGCTGGGCATGTGGGTGCACTTCACCACTCAGTTCCCGGCGATGGTCTTCCTGCTGCTGTGGGGCCTGCCGTTCCTCGTCGAGGCGCAGGGCCTCTCCCGTGGCACCGCCGGTGAGCTGCTCACCCTCATCGTGCTCTCCAACATGGCCGTCGGCCTGATCTACGGCCAGGTCATCGCCCGCCACCACGCGGCCCGTATGCCGCTGGCCCTGGGCACGGTCGGTGCCACCGCCCTGCTGTGGGCGATCACCCTGTCGTGGCCGGACGATCACGCGCCCATGGCGCTGCTGATCGTGCTGTGCACGGTCATGGGCGCCTGTGGCCCCGCCTCGATGATCGGCTTCGATTTCGCGCGGCCCGCCAACCCACCCGAGCGTCAGGGCACCGCCTCCGGCATCGTCAACATGGGCGGCTTCACCGCCTCGATGACGACCCTGCTCGCCATCGGGGTGCTGCTCGATGCGACCGGTGACAACTACCGGATCGCCTTCGCCTCGGTCTTCGTCCTGGAGACGCTCGGTGTCTCCCAGATCCTGCGCCTGCGCAGCCGCGCGGCCCGCCGCGAGCGTGAACGGCTGGTCGTCAGCCGGGTTGAGGCGGTCCACGTCCCGGCGTGAGGCCAGGGCCGGAATCCGGTGCCCGGCGCCGCCTGGCCCCGATTCCGGTGCGGCGCATGGAGATCATCGGCGGAGCGCACTGTTTCACGTGAAACAGTGCGGTCCTCGCTGGTCCTCCGCCGCGTACAGGCACCAGGCCGCCGCCGGCCGCCGCTCGCCAGAGACGCCCCGTCAGTGCCGTTTCCGGCCGGGGCGTCCCTCGAAGCCGGCGTCGGTTACGGCGTGACCGCGAAGTTGTCCAGGATCGCCGCGGCCAGCTCCTGATCGCCGTCGATCTTGATCTGATCGGCGACGGCCGCCGGGCGCATCCGGCCGCAGGCCAGACGGTGGAAGATGTCCCAGTCCATGGCGAGCGTCACCGTCGGGCCGAGCGAGACGCTGCCGTTGATCGTGCCCTTGCCCTCGGAGTCGATGCGTACCGTGCGCATGAACTCCAGCGAGCCGCTGACATCGAAGACCACGGCGGAATCGGCGGGTGCCTGGGCCCTCTTGGCGACCACGGCGGGCAGCGTCTTCAGCAACAGATCGCGCGTCAGATGGGCGCCGGGGGAGTCGAGATTGCCGGGCTTGCCGAGCGCCCGGCGCAGGTCCTGCTCATGCGCCCAGACGTCGAAGGCCCGCTGCTGGAGCACGAAGTCCAGCGGTCGGTCCTCGGCGAGCGGGCTGCGCACCACCGTGTCCGGCTGGCGGGTCTCGTTGCGCAGCTGCCGGGAGCGGCGGATCACGGTGTATTCGAGCTCGCTGAGCATCTCCGGCGCGGTGTGGTGCCGCCGGACATCGACCTGCACCTCCATACGGCGGGCCGACTCGCTGCGCACGTGGTAGAGGTCGCGCGGCAGGGTGTGGATCGGCCGTGGGTCGCCGAGCATCTCGCACTCCAGGCCGATCACATGCGAGACGACATCGCGCACGGACCAGCCTGGGAGGTCCGTCGCCCTGCTCCACTCGCCCTCGACGAGCGGAGTCACCAGCTCGGCTATTGCTTCTATGGAGTGCGTCCAGGCATCGATGGAGGACTGAAGGCTGGGATGGACGGTCACGGGACCCCTCGGACGGTTCGTACGCGGGCTGCTGTCTGTGCAGTTAAGTTACGCTGCGCACGGGCACCCCGGCAGTGCTTTCGGGTGACCATCGTAGGTGGATGTTTGACGGCAGCCCGGTTCGAAGGCTTAGGCGGTGGTACTGTGCGCGCTTCCCTGCTGCAGATTGGCGTGGATCCGGCGGAATCCGTCAATTCCCGGCGGCTGCGGGTGGCTTCGCTGGTGCGTGAGCAGTCCGGCAGCGATCTTGTGGTGCTTCCCGAGCTGTGGCCGGTCGGTGCGTTCGCCGCCGACCTCTTCGCCACCGAGGCGGAACCGCTGACCGGCCCGACTCATGACGCGATGGCCGCCGCCGCGCGGGACGCCGAAGTCTGGCTGCACGCCGGATCGGTCATCGAACGCGCCGCCGACGGCACCCTGTACAACACCTCGCTGGTCTTCTCCCCCGAGGGCCGGCTCGCCGCCGACTACCGCAAGATCCACCGCTTCGGCTTCGACCAGGGCGAGGCGGTCCTGCTGGGCGCCGGCGACCGGGCCGTCACGGTCGGCCTGCCGGGGACCACCGCGGGCCTGGCCACGTGCTACGACCTCCGTTTTCCGGAACTCTTCCGGCAGCTGACGGCGGCCGGCGCGGAGCTGCTGATCGTGCCCGCCGGCTGGCCGGCCCGCCGCCGCGCACACTGGTCGCTGCTGGCCCGCGCCCGTGCAGTGGAGAACCAGTGCTACGTCCTGGCCTGCGGCACCGCAGGCACCCACGCCGATGTCGAACAGGCCGGTCACAGCGTCGTCGTCGACCCCTGGGGCGAGGTACTGGCCGAGGCCGGGCCGGACGAAGAGGTGCTGACCGTCGACCTCGACCCGGCCAAGGTCGCCAGGACCCGCGCCGACTTTCCCGTCCTGCGCGACCGGGTCCTGGGCCTCGACCGGCCATAGCGCGCGCCGGGCGGGGACGTCAGTCCTCCCCGCGCTCCCGCTCCGCCAGCCGGATCACACACACCGCGACGGCGATCAACAGCGCCGGGTCCGCGTCCTCCCGAACGACATCGACCCCGTACGTGTCCCGTACGGTCAGTCGGCGCCGCGAGATGTCGGCCAGCAGTTCGCCCTCGTACTCGACCGCGAACTCCCGGTCCAGGATCTTGCCGCTGACGTCCAGCTCGGTGCCGTCCACCAGCTCCACGCGGTAGTGGTTGCGCAGCAGCGAGAGCCGCTTGCGGCGGACGGTGGCCAGCGGCCGGTCGTCGCGCTCGATGGTCATGGTGTCGCGCAGGGCCAGCATCTTCTTGCGGATGGTGATCAGCACCCGGCCCTGCAGGTCCTTGAGCTCGAAGGTCTCGCGCAGCCGCAGCGCCTTCCCGTCGACGAGGAAGGCATGCCGGCCGTGATCGTCCTCGATCCAGTAGTCGTCGCCGATGCCGAGGATCCGGTCGCGTACGAGGTACTTGCGGGGGGACGGGGGCCGGCCCCCGGGTGAGTGCAGCATGGCTGAGGTGTTCCCCGGGCCCCCTGCGGAATGCGCACGCACCGGGGTGACGTTGAATGGGGACATGGCTTCACGTGCGCGCGTCCGGGCCCCCGAGCTGATCGGCAAGGGCGGCTGGCTCAACACCGGCGGTAATGAACTCACCCTGTCTGACCTGCGAGGACGCATTGTCATCCTCGATTTCTGGACGTTTTGCTGTGTGAACTGCCTGCACGTCCTGGACGAGCTGCGCGTACTGGAGGAACGCCACCGCGACACCGTCGTGATCATCGGCGTGCACTCCCCCAAGTTCGTCCACGAGGCGGAGCACCAAGCAGTCGTGGACGCCGTGGAGCGCTATGGCGTCGAGCACCCGGTCCTCGACGACCCGGAGCTCGCCACCTGGAAGCAGTACGCCGTCCGGGCCTGGCCCACCCTCGTCGTCATCGACCCCGAGGGCTATGTGGTCGCCCAGCATGCCGGTGAGGGCCATGCGCATGCCCTGGAGAAGCTGGTCGAGGAGCTGACGGCCGAGCATGCCGCGAAGGGGACGCTGCGCCGGGGCGACGGCCCCTACGTGCCGCCGGAGCCGGTCGCCACCGATCTGCGCTTTCCCGGCAAGGCCGTACGGCTCCCCGGAGGCAGCTTCCTCGTCTCGGACACCACCCGGCACCAGCTGGTGGAGCTCGCCGCGGACGGCGAACGGGTGCTGCGCCGGATCGGGAACGGCGAGCGCGGGCTGGACGCCGGCTCCTTCAATGAGCCGCAGGGCCTGGCGCTGCTGCCCGACGGGAAGGTCGCCGTCGCGGACACCGTCAACCACGCCATCCGGGTCTTCGCCCCCGAGAGCGGCGCGCTGGAGACGGTGGCGGGCACCGGCAAGCAGTGGTGGCAGGGCTCGCCGACCTCGGGACCGGCCCGCGAGGTGGATCTCTCCTCGCCGTGGGACATCGCCTGGTGGCAGGACCGGCTGTGGATCGCGATGGCAGGCGTGCACCAGCTGTGGACGTACGACCCGGAGGCCGGCACGGTCCAGGTCGCGGCCGGCACCACCAACGAGGGACTGGTGGACGGTCCGGCCGAGGAGGCGTGGTTCGCCCAGCCGTCCGGGCTCGCGGCGGCCGGGGACCGGCTGTGGATCGCGGACTCCGAGACCAGTGCGGTGCGCTGGGTGCAGCGCACGGACACCGGCGACGGCTATGAGGTCCGTACGGCTGTAGGCACCGGGCTCTTCGACTTCGGGCACCGCGACGGCGCCGCCGATCAGGCGCTGCTGCAGCACCCGCTGGGCGTCACGGCGCTGCCCGACGGATCGGTCGCCATCGCGGACACGTACAACCACGCGCTGCGCCGCTTCGACCCCGTGAGCGGCGAGGTGACGACGCTGGCGACGGATCTGCGCGAGCCCTCGGCGGCCGTGCTGGCCGACGACGACATCGTGGTGGTGGAGTCCGCGCGGCACCGCCTGACCCGGCTGCGGCTGCCGGAGGAGGCGGTCCGCGTCGAGTCGGTGGCGCATCGCACCCAGCGCGCGGCCACCGAGGTGGCCGCGGGCAAGCTCCGGCTGGACGTGGTCTTCCAGGCGCCCGCCGGGCAGAAGCTCGATACCCGCTACGGCCCCTCGACGCGCCTGCTGGTCAGCGCAACCCCGCCGGAACTGCTCGCCGACGGCGCGGGCCCGGACACCGACCTCAGCCGGGATCTGGTGCTCGCCGACGGCGTGACCGAGGGCGTGCTGCATGTCTCGGCGATGGCGGCGTCCTGCGACGACGACCCCGCGATCGAGTACCCCGCCTGCCATGTGCACCAGCAGGACTGGGGAGTTCCGGTGCGGGTCGTCGACGGCGGGGCATCCCGGCTGGCACTCGTCCTGGCGGGGCTGGACGAGGGAGCGTAGGACCGACGGCTTTCGTCCTTGCTGGTTTCACGTGAAACCAGCAAGGACGTACACCGCGCAGGGGACAACTCCCCTGTCGGCTGGGGCTACTTGTCGGTCTTGACCGGGCGGGAGTTGGTCGCCAACTGGGCCTGGACCAGGCTCAGGTACCAGTCGCTGACCTTGGCGGTCGCACCGATCGACGGGTGCTGGTCATACTGGCCGAAGTGCAGGGCGGTGGCCGTCCCCTGCAGGGAGAAGCTGTACGTCCTCATGACGCCGAAGTACATGAGGTTCTGCTTCTTCCCCTTGTCCGAGGCGGACTTGGTGGGGATGGTCGCATAGGCGGTTGCGCCCGGCGCGACCGAGATCCGGTGGTTGTCCAGGTTCTCCGGTGTGCTTTCGTAGAGTCCCAGCGGCTTCGTGCTGTCGTACGACCCGTCCTTGGAGGGGGCGTCGCCGCGGAACAGCATCGGAGCGTTGTAGAGGTAGCAGGACGAGCTGCTCTTGTTGCGGTACTTCAGGATCACGTGGCTCGGCTGGGACACCTGAACGAACCTGAACGAGCCGGGCACGGGGCGGCACATGCTCCGCCGCCTGTTCGCAGCGGCGCCTGCACCCGCACCCGCACCCGCGGTACCACCGATGATCTTGTGCTTCTTGCTCTTCGAGGTCGAGGAAGAGGAAGAGCTCCTCTTCGACTTCTTCGAGGAGTGGCTGTTGCAGCCGGTCAGCGCGAGCGAGCCGGCGAGCGCGAGGGCCAGCGTGGCATACGCGGCGGAGCGTCGGGAGCGGCGTGCGGTCATGGGTGGGTCCCCCAGTAAGTCACTGCGGATCAGCGAGTTGTCCGTGTCATGGCACCGCCACGATATCGATTGCCGGTCCGGACACCAGGTTCGGTTCATGGCGGTGGCGTCTTTGCAGGTCAAGGGGTGTGGGCGGGATCAGTCCGGACAACTGGGCAAGCCGCTGTTCTCCAGCTGTTCCGGGCGAATCCGGATGCCCGGTACCCACACCTGCTTGCCGTCGTGGTCGACCTGGAACCACATGCTGCTGTGTCCGCCCGCCTCGTCCGTGACCGTGACCCCGTTGGCGATCCGGCAGCGGGCGTGCAGCGTGTCGCCGTGCCAGACATGCCCGGCGACATTGGAGCGGCGGTAGGGGGCGTAGGGGTCGAGAGCCAGCCCGAGCGCGCAGTTCTCACTGCGGCTGTGCCGGCAGTCCCGCTCCACGTTGTGCACGGTGATCCGGGCCGAGCCGGTGCCCGCCGCAGTGCCCTGGGGCCCGTCCGTCCCGCCGGTCAGCGCCGGTACGGCGAACGCGGCGGCGGTCAGCACGGCGACCGTACCGGCCACGGCGAGCACCAGCGGCAGCCGCCGCCGTCCGGGCGGTACCGGGTCCTGGGCGTCCGTCCCGGCGGCGACCTCGGTCTCCGCGGCCGGTGGCGGCGTGCCGTCCGCCGCCTCATGCGCCCGGTGCAGCAGCTCGACCAGCGCGGGCAGCCGGTCCTCGCCGGTGAAGGAGAGCTTGCACCACTGCACCAGCAGCCGCTCGTCCGGCAGGCTCTGGCCGCGCAGATAGCGCGAGAGGGAGGAACGGCTGGCGGGCAGCCGGCTCTCCATGTCCTTGAGGCTGTAGCCCAGTTCGCCATGCATACGGCGCAGCGCCGAGACAAAGTCCCGTATGGGTCCGGTGAGTTCGTCAGGCAGAGGGGCCAGTGGCTTACGGCGGACATTTGCGGGCTGGTTCGGATTGCCAGGCACGTCTGGCATTCCAGCACAGCGGACATGCGCATGCGAGGGGCACTTCCGCTCCCCTGTGGCGGAAGTACCCCTCGTTACGCGATCCGGATCCGACCCGGACCGGTTGGTGACGTTTCACGTGAAACCGCGCGATGCCGATCACGTGCTTCCGACGGCGCGATGTTTTACGTGAAACATCGCCAGCCGCACGGGCTCAGTCTCCGAACTTCACCGGTCGGTACGGCTTGAACTCCGAGTCACCGCCCGGCAGCCCGTATGTCAGGCTCCGGTGGTCGGTGCCGTGCCCACCGCGCTGTTCGTACGCGGTGTACGAGGAGTGCGCATCGTTGTCCCACTTCTCGAAGATCACCACATGCCGGGTGTTGCTGTCGCCAGCCGCGTCTATCAGCAGGTCACCGGGCTTCAGCTCGCCCACCGAGAGGGGCCGGGTGATCCCGCGGTCGGTGGCCAGCCCCACGGTGTTGGTGCCGGGTGTCGGCACGCCCAGTGCCATCGAGGCATAGCCGGAGCAGTCCTGGCGGTAGCCGTCCTTCCAGACCTTCGCCTGGCTGTACGGGACCTGGGCGCCGCCGTTCGCGGTGAGCCAGGTGGCGGCGCGGTTCAGCATCTCCTGGCGGGTGCCGCCGGGCTGCGGAGGCTGCGGGCTGCCATGGACCGGCACACCCGGCAGCCGGTCCTGCGGAATGTCCACCGCGACGACGCTGAGGAACCCGCTGACCGGGCCGGTGATATGTGCCATGAACGTCGAGCAGGCGTTGCCCTCACACACCTTGTGGCCGGTGTCCACCTGGTAGTCCGCGGTGATCCGGTCCTGCCCGGGCGCGGACTTATTGATCATTCCGACCGAGGGCGAGTTGGTGTCGGCGGTGGCATGCACCACCCATCGCGTGCCCCAGGTGGGGAAGTCGGCGGCCGTGGCCTGCCGCACGGACCCGGCGCTCGCGGTACGGGCGGTGAGTGCGGAAGCGCCGGAGGCCTTGCCGGTGGTGTCGCGGGAGAGCTTGGTCGTGGCCACGGAGTGTCCGCCGGCTGCCGCGGCGCCGCCCTCGCTGCCGTGGGCGAACCCGGCGAACGCGCCGATGCCTATGCCCGCCGCGGCCACCGCGGGTATCGCCTTGCGCAGCAGGGTCCTGCGGAACGGGGAGCGCAGCCCCGGCCCCTCGCCGCCGCTGCCGTTCGCGAGAGCCTCCCCGGGGTGTGTGCCGTCTGCCAGTTGCGTGCTCCCGTGCCGGTGCTCGTCCATGCCGATTCCCCTCCGTGTACGGCCGGTTGGGCGGTTGCCGCGTCGGCCCTCGGTATGCCGCCGGATGGTCCGGTCGCGGCGACGGCAACCATCGTGTTCCGGGGCGGGCGGCCGCTCGGTGGCTGTGTGTCCCATGGGACGTCCCGGCCGAGCACAAGCCGGTGACCTGCGGAGACATGGGTGAGAGGAGGCAGGAGCGGGACAACGTACGGGCATCGCCGGGACATGACGGGACATCTCCCGGCGTGGCCGGAGCGCTTGGGCACAAGGCAGGGCGCCCGCTCGGGGGAGGGCGGGCGCCCTGGTTCATGGGGTGGTGCGACGGCCTACCAAGCTGCGGCGTCGTTCGGGTCCGACTGCCAGTACGTCACCCAGGCACTGTCGTCGAGGTACACCGAGCCGGGCAGCGCCACCTTCGCGGAGCCGCCGATGCTCCCCTTGCCGTCCCGGCCGGGGAGACTGACGCTCAGTGAGGTCACCTTGCGGCCATGGCGCCCGCTGCCGTCGGCGGACGAGGTCAGCACACCGGCATAGCCGGACGCGCCGGGGGCGAGGGTGACCACCGCCTGCGGCTTGCTGCTCGGGAGGTCGGCGAGCGGGGACTGCGCGTCATCGAACCGCAGATACGGCGCGGCGTAGAGGTCGCACGTGGAACCGGAGGTGTTGGTGGCCTTCAGAAGAAGGTGGTTGACGGGCCGGGCGAGCGGCTCTGCCACGATACGGATCTTCGCGGCGTCGCAGGCGGTGTGCCGGGCGCGGGTCCCCCGACTGCCCTCGTCGATGCTGTCGGAGGTGTCCCCGGCCGCCGGATACCGGGCGGCCAGGGGGACCGGGGCGACCCGCTTGGCGGGCCGCGTCTGCAGTGCGTTGGCGTCGTCCTGGCTGCCGCAGGCGGTGAGGGCGAGCGCGGCGACGGCGGTCAGCCCGGCCGCGGTGATGCGCAGCGTACGGCTGTGACGCCGGCGGGCGTTCTCGTTGCGTGGCATCTCGGGCCTCCCCCTGTCGGCGGTCCGGCCGGCGCGTAGGCCGGTCCTGCGCCGGCCACCCCGGCGTCGGTCCCGCGGTCTGCCCACCACTTTGCCGCCCTGCGTTGGCGTTCCGCTAACGCCTGCCTAACGCGCCGGGGCCCCCCGTACCGCCCGCCGAGGCGGTTCACTTCCCGGCGCCGCCACCCTTCTCGCCGCGCTCGTCCCGCTCGTCCCGCGCGAACAGCTGGGTGAGCGTGCTGATCGTGTAGACGTCGGTGGCCTCTTCGTCCACCAGATGCATCTCCGCCAGCCGGTCCAGCCCGTCCTGGGTGCGCTCCGGGTCGTACCCGGCGAGCGCCGCCGCCACGGACGCGTTCAGATGCCCGTCCGCGCTCTTGGCGAGCGCGCTGAGCAGCCGGGCGTCGTCCGCCGACAGCCGCGCGACCGACATCCGGAGTGCCGCGGCGATGCCGCTGTCCTCCGCCGACAGCAGCGCCAGCCGCCGCTGTTCGTCGCGCAGTGCCGCCGCCAGCCGGGCCAGCCGCCAGCGCGGCCGGGCGGTCAGCTGGGCGGCCGCGGCCCGCAGCGCCAGCGGCAGACCGTCGCACAGATCCACCAGCTCCCGGGCGGCGGCCGGGTCCTCGGCGACCCGCTCCGGGCCGAGCATCGCGCCCAGCAGCGCCGCGCCCTCCTCGTGGCCGAGCGCCTGGATGCCCACCGGCCGGGCCCAGTCGGTGGCGACCAGCCCGTCGAGCCGGCTGCGGCTGGTGACGACCGTGGCGCAGCGCGGACCGCCGGGCAGCAGCGGCCGGACCTGCGCGGAGCTGCGGGCGTTGTCGAGGACGACGAGCAGCCGGCGCTCGGCGACCAGTGACCGGAACAGCGCCGAGGCGGCCTGCGCCGAGCCGGGTACCCGCTCCGGCGGCGTGCCGAGCGCGAGCAGGAAGTCGCGCAGGATCTCGGCGGACGCTGCCTCGTCGCCCTCGCCGAAGCCGCGCAGATCGGCGAAGAGCTGGCCGTCCGGGAAGGCCGCGGCATGCAGATGCGCCCACTGCACGGCGCAGGCGGTCTTGCCGACGCCGGCCGGTCCGGCGATCACGGCCAGTGGGCTCTCGCCCGTCGTGTGATCGGTCAGGACATCGGTCAGTGCGGCGAGTTGATGATCGCGTCCCAGGAACCGGGCCGGCGGCCTGGGCAGCAGCCGCGGCGCGGCCCGTGTGGCCCCTTCCCGAGCACCGGGAGCCGATGCCGTGGCGCCGCCTTGCCCGGCCCCCCGTCCCGGTCCGGCCGCGGGAGTCGTCGCGCCGGCCGACGCGGGGCGCCCGCCGTCGCCGCCGGGAGCCGAGGCCGGAGCCGGGGACCCCTTTGCCGCGGAGGTCCCCTCCCGCTCCGCCCGCAGAATCTCCTCGTACGCGCCGCTCAGCCGCTCGCCCGGGTCCACGCCGAGCTCCTCGTTGAGCAGCCGCCGTGTGCGGTGGAACCACTCGAGCGCATCGGACTGCCGTCCCGCCCGGAACAGTGCCCGCATCAGCGCGGCGATCAGCCCTTCGCGCAGCGGATGGCTGACGGCCGCGGAATAGAGGATGGCCGCCGCCTGCTCGTGCTCACCGAGCGTGCCGTGTGCCCGCGCCAGCGCCTCGACGGCCGTCAGCCGGCGCTCCTCCAGGGCGTGCGCCGCGGCCGCGAACGGCGGGCTGGTGACCGTGCCGGTCAGCGCCGGGCCGCGCCACAGCCCCAGCGCCTCCCGCAGCAGTGGCACGGCATCGCCCGGCGCGGCCTCCGGGCGCGCCAGCGTCACCAGCTCCCCGAACCGGTGGGCGTCGATCAACTCCTCCGGCAGCTGCAGCAGATACGCAGAACCATGGGTGGTCAGCTCGATCCCGTACGCCGCCGCCCCGCCCTCGGCGAGCGTGGCGCGCAGCCGCGAGACATGTCCCTGGACGACCGTACGGGCGTGTTCGGGCGGCTCGTCCTCCCACAGGGAGTCGATCAACTGCTCAAGTGGCACGGTGGTGTTGGGCTGCAACAGCAGCAGCGCCAGCACGCTGCGCCGTTTGGCCGGCCCGAGCGGCAGCTCTCCGGTGCCGGTCGTGACCGCGACCGGGCCCAGCAGTGAGAATTCCAACTCAGCCCTCCAGGAAGGCCGTCAGGGCGTTCGCCAGCAGATAGGGGTCCTTGGCGCCGCACAGCTCACGTGCCGAGTGCATGGAGAGGATCGCGACGCCTATGTCGACCGTCGCGATGCCGTGCCGGGCGGCGGTGATCGGGCCGATCGTCGTCCCGCAGGGCATCGAGTTGTTCGACACAAAGGACTGCCACGGCACCCCTGCCCGTTCACAGGCCGCCGCGAACACCGCCCGGCCGCTGCCGTCGGTGGCGTACCGCTGGTTCACATTGACCTTCAGGATCGGCCCGGCGTTGGGCATCGGGTGATGTCCCGGCTCGTGCCGTTCGCTGTAGTTGGGGTGTACGGCGTGTCCGGTGTCGGACGAGAGGCAGACCGTGCCCGCGAAGGCCCGCGCACGGTCCTCGTACGAGCCGCCGCGCGCGAAGACCGAACGCTCCAGCACCGTGCCGAGCAGCGGGCCGTCCGCGCCGGTGTCGGACTGGCTGCCGTTCTCCTCGTGGTCGAAGGCGGCCAGCACCGGGATGGCGGTCAGCGCGCTCCCGGCGGCGGCAGCGGCGGTCAGCGCGGCCGTACCGGCGTGCACCGAAAGCAGGTTGTCCATCCGCGGCCCGGCGACCAGCTCCTGATCGCGCCCCAGATAGGCGGGCGGCTCGATGCTGTGCACCATCAGGTCCCAGCCCTGCACCTCCCCGGCCGCGACGCCGATCTCTTCCTCGACGAAGGAGATCAGATCGCCCTCCGCGACGTCGCCCAGCCCCCAGATCGGCGTCATGTGCCGCTGCTTGTCCAGCTTCAGCCCGTCGGTGTTCACCGCCCGGTCGAGATGCACGGCCAGCTGCGGTACGCGCAGCAGCGCGCGGTCCACGTTCACCAGCCGGTGGCTGCCACCCTTGAGTGTCACTCGCCCGCTGAGCCCCAGATCGCGGTCGAGCCAGGTGTTGAGCAGCGTGCCGCCGTACACCTCCACGGCGATCTGCCGCCAGCCGCGCGCACCGGTGTCGGGAATCGGCTTCACGCGCAAATTGGGAGAGTCGGTGTGAGCCCCCACAATCCGGTACGGAGTGGCCGCGTCCGCGCCCTGCGGCACGTACCACGCGATGATCGCCCCGCCGCGCAGTACGTACTTGCCGCCGCTCTGCCCGTCCCACGCATCGGTCTCCGCGACCTGCCGGAAACCGGCCTTCTCCAGCCGCTCCGCCGCATTCGCCACCGCGTGATACGGCGATGGGCTGGCCGCGAGGAATGACATCAGGTCGTCGGTGTGGCCGCGATCAAAGCGGGTGGGGTTGCTCATGTCCTCAGCATAAGGAGCCGAACCCCCCAATCCCGGTGCTCTCGAGCCGTGACTCCGGTCCCTTCCGGCCATGATGCGTGTGACGTACACCGAAGCATGGCGGACGGCGCAACTCCGGTTGGCCCTCCCGCAGCGGCCCGCCGTGCACATGACCGTGCCCGCCTCTCCGGGGGAAGAGAGGCGGGCACGGTCAGTCTGGATGCCGATTCTGAGAGACGTCTGAGAACGCGGCTCAAAGGGCATCCGGGAGGGGCCTAGAACGCGGCCTCGTCCAGCTCCATCAGCGACTGGTCGATGGACTCGGCGAGGGAGCGCTGGACGGCCAGGCCCGGCAGAACGTTGTGGGCGAAGAACTTGGCGGCGGCGATCTTGCCCTCGTAGAACGGCTTGTCCTTCGAGGAGGCGCCGGCCAGCTTCTCCTGCGCCACCGCGGCACCCTTGAGCAGCAGGTAGCCGATGACGACATCGCCCGAAGCCAGCAGCAGGCGGGTGGTGTTGAGGCCGACCTTGTAGATGGACTTGACGTCCTTCTCGGTGGCGGCGAGGTCGGTCAGCATGGCGCCGACGATCGCCTCCAGGTCGGCGGCGGCCTTGGCCAGCTCGCCGCGCGCCTGCTCCAGCTCCGCGCCGCCGGCCGCGTCGGCCAGGAAGCCCTTGATGGTCTCCGACAGCTGGGTCAGCGCCGCGCCCTGGTTGCGGACGATCTTCCGGAAGAAGAAGTCCTGGCCCTGGATGGCGGTGGTGCCCTCGTAGAGGGTGTCGATCTTGGAGTCCCGGATGTACTGCTCGATTGGGTACTCCTGCAGGTAGCCGGAGCCGCCGAAGGTCTGCAGCGACTGGGCCAGCTGCTCGTAGGACTTCTCCGAGCCGTAGCCCTTGACGATCGGCAGGAGGAGGTCGTTGAGGGCGTTCTCCGCGGAGGCGTCCTCGCCCGCGGCCTCCTTGATGATGATCTCGTCCTGGACGGTGGCGGTGTAGAGCACCAGGGCGCGCATGCCCTCGGCGTACGCCTTCTGCGTCATCAGCGAGCGGCGCACGTCGGGGTGGTGGGTGATGGTGACGCGCGGCGCGGCCTTGTCGGTGAAGGCGGCCAGGTCCGGGCCCTGCACGCGCTCCTTGGCGTACTCCAGGGCGTTGAGGTAGCCGGTCGACAGGGTCGCGATGGCCTTCGTGCCGACCATCATCCGCGCGAACTCGATGATCATGAACATCTGGCGGATGCCGTCGTGCTTCTCGCCGATCAGCCAGCCCTTGGCGGGGTGGCGGTCGCCGAAGGTCATCTCGCAGGTGTTGGAGGCCTTCAGGCCCATCTTGTGCTCGACGTTGGTGGCGTAGACGCCGTTGCGCTCGCCCAGCTCGCCGGTCTCGAAGTCGAACTCGTACTTCGGGACGAGGAAGAGCGACAGGCCCTTGGTGCCGGGGCCGTGGCCCTCGGGGCGGGCGAGGACGTAGTGAAGGATGTTCTCCGACATGTCGTGCTCACCGGAGGTGATGAAGCGCTTCACGCCCTCGATGTGCCAGGAGCCGTCCTCCTGCTTGACGGCCTTGGTGCGGCCGGCGCCGACGTCCGAGCCCGCGTCGGGCTCGGTCAGCACCATCGTGGAGCCCCAGCCCTTGTCGACGGCGATCTTGGCCCACTTCTTCTGCTCGTCGGTGCCCTCCTCGAAGAGGACGCCGGCGAACGCGGGGCCGGAGGCGTACATCCACACCGCCGGGTTGGCGCCCAGGATGGTCTCGGCGAAGCCCCAGAGGAGGGAGCGGGGCGCGGTGGTGCCGCCGAGCTCCTCCGGGATGCCCAGACGCCACCACTCGGCGTCCATGTAGGCCTGGTAGCTCTTCTTGAAGGTGTCCGGGACTGGCGCGGTGTTGGTCTCCGGGTCGAAGACCGGCGGGTTCCGGTCGGCGTCGGCGTAGGAGTCGGCCAGCTCGTTCTCCGACAGCCGGGCGATCTCGGACAGCACGCTCTTGGCGGTGTCGACGTCCATCTCCGCGAACGGTCCGGTGCCGTACACGCTGTCACGGCCGAGCACCTCGAAGAGGTTGAACTCGATGTCGCGGAGATTCGACTTGTAGTGCCCCATGGGTACGGCTCCGTAAGTGTTCGGGAGGTAAGGGACCTCGAGGGAGGTTGCAACCTCAATACGCAATACCAGCTAGTAGCTACGATGATGCTACCCGTCGGTAATAACAAGCAACCCCTAACCGCCCATCTGTGATGAGCGTCCCCCGGACAATCGCCGAATCAGTACGCTGTGGCCATGTACGGCTACGACCAGAACGCGGGTGCCGGGCAGCAGCAGTACGGAGCGCCGCCGCCCCCGCCGCAGCAACCGGCCCCCGGGGGCTACGGCGAGCAGCCGCTGTATCCCGAGCCGTCCCCGCCCTCCCTCGCCGATGCGGTGCGCGCCTTCACCACCGGCTCGATGTCGGCCGAGGACTTCCAGGGGATCTTCTCCACGTCCAAGATCTACTGCCCGCGCGGTGACAACCCCGGGTTCCTGGCGCTGCACAACACCCAGCAGCCGGTGATCCCGATGTTCACGTCGCTCAAGGAGCTGCGGCGGTACGCGGGCAAGGAGTCCAAGTACTTCGTGATCACCGGCGCCGAGGTGCTCGATCTGCTGCCCACCGGCTATGGCTTCGTCCTCGACATGGAGGGCGATCACCGGATGGTCTTCGATGCGAAGGCCGTGGAGCAGATGGTCGACTTCGCGATGCGCCGGATGTACGGCTAGGGCCCCTCCGCGTGCGCCCTGCGGCCGGCCGGTGACTTCCGGGCCGGCCGCACTTCTTTGTTCAGCTCGCCTCTGACCTGCGAAAACACTCACTTCATGGCTATCGGGAATGCCGCACGCCTTGCCAGTTGTTAAGGATTCAACTAAGTTGTGCGAACGACCGAGGAGGCCGCCATGCCCGCTGTGACCGTAGAGAATCCGCTGACCCTGCCGCGCGTGGCGGCACCTGTCGCGGCGCACACCCGTCCCGTGCTGGCCGTAACCACCGCTCCGAGCGGATTCGAGGGCGAGGGCTTCCCGGTGCGCCGGGCGTTCGCCGGCATCGACTACAAGTACCTCGACCCGTTCATCATGATGGACCAGATGGGCGAGGTGGAGTACGCGCCCGGAGAGCCCAAGGGCACGCCCTGGCACCCGCACCGCGGCTTCGAAACCGTCACCTACCTGATCGACGGCACCTTCGTGCACCGCGATTCGCACGGCGGCGGTGGCGTCATCAACGACGGCGACACCCAGTGGATGACGGCCGGTTCCGGTCTGCTGCACATCGAGGCGCCGCCGGAGTCCCTCGTCATGAGCGGCGGTCTGTTCCACGGCCTTCAGCTGTGGGTCAACCTGCCCAAGAGCGACAAGATGATGGCTCCCCGCTACCAGGACATCGGTGGCGGCAAGGTCAAGCTGCTGACCTCGGCCGACGGCGGTGCGCTGCTGCGGCTGATCGCCGGCGACATCGACGGCCACCAGGGTCCGGGCATCACGCATACGCCGATCACGATGATGCATGTGACGGTGAACCCGGGCGCCGAGGTGACGCTGCCCTGGCGTAAGGAGTTCAACGCGCTCGCCTATGTCCTGGCCGGACGCGGCTCGGCCGGTGCGGAGGGCCGCCCATTCCGGATGGGGCAGACGGCGGTGTTCGGAACCGGTGACTCGCTCACCATCCGGGCCGACGAGAGTCAGGAGTCGCGCAGCCCGAACTTCGAGGTCGTGCTGCTGGGCGGGCTGCCGATCCGCGAGCCGATGATGCACTACGGCCCGTTCGTGATGAACACCCACGCCGAACTGGCCCAGGCCTTCGAGGACTTCCAGGCCGGGCGGCTGGGGACGATTCCGGCGGGCGAGCACTGAGGTAGGGACTCGGCCGACGGCGTATCGAGACGGCTGACGTATCGATACGATCGCCAACGGCGTTGCCAGGGGCGGTGTTTCACGTGAAACACCGCCCCTGCGCGCATGCGGCTGCCGAGTGAGGGCGGGCGGTGCGGCCGGGATGTCGCGGCACGCATGGATCGACGAACTGATCGACTTCCTGCTGGAGCGTCTCGATGACGAGGGCGTGGCGGTGCTGGAGGGGCATCTGCCCACGCGCGTACCCGTCGAGTACGACCGTCCCCGGCCCAACCAGATGGGCGGCGGTGTGTTCCTCTGGGGCTGCGAAGCCTGCTGGCGCACGCCAGAGGAATGGCGGCCCTGCCCCGAGGAAAGGTGGCCGCGCGCCGCCGTCCGCGCGCTGGCCCTGCCGTTCGCCGATGATGCGCACTACCGCGAGAGATGGCGGCCGGACCACCGCGACCTGTGGCTGCCCTATTACCGCGATCGCGAGAGCGGGTGGCGGTGAGGACCACGGCGGCGGTGTTTCACGTGAAACGCTGCCCCGCCCGTTTCGGGCCGGGTGCCGGGGGTGCCCCACGTGGTGGACTGTCCGGGTGCGAAACGACTCTGACAACGGCTCGGTTCAGGGCCAAGGCGGCGCCGGTCGCGACCGGGCGTCGGCGGGTGCGCCACTGCTGCCCATCGAGGCCCGCCGCGCCGCGGCCTGGTGCGCGGTGGCGCTGCTGGTCTCGTCCGTCCTGGCCGTCGGCGTATGGCTGTGCGTCGAGCTGAGCGCGGCGGTCACGCCCGTACTGCTGGCGCTACTGGGGAGCGGACTGCTCGGGCCGCTCTACCGGCGGCTGGTGCGCATGAAGCTCAACCGCTCGCTGGCGGCCGGGCTGACCTGCGCCGTTCTGGTGATCGTGGTCGGCGGCGCGGGCTACATCGTGGTCAGCGCCCTGATCGACAGCGGCGACCAGATCATCGCCTCGCTCAAGCAGGCGGCCAAGGACCTCTCCAAGTACTTCGGTACGGCCGGCACCTCGCTCAACGACATCGCCTCCAATGCCAAGAACCTGGTCGGCAAGTTCGGTGGCACCGCGGCGTCCGGCCTGCTGGCCGGCGTCAGTGTGGTCGGGCAGGCCATCGCCGCGGCGGTCCTCGCCCTGCTGCTGACGTTCTTCTTCCTGCGCGACTCGGACAAGGCCGTCCGCGCGCTGCACGACTGGGCGCCCGGCAGCTCCGCGCCGCAGCTGGAGCGGATGGCCCGCCGCGGCTTCCAGAGCATCGAGGGCTTTATGCGCGGCACCACCTTCATCGCGCTGATCGACGCCATCTGCATCACCGTCGGACTGCTGATCCTTCAGGTGCCGGGCGCCGTCGGTCTGGGCGCGCTGGTCTTCGTCGGCGCCTACATCCCTTACCTGGGGGCCTTCATCTCGGGCGCGGTGGCGATCCTGGTCGCCCTGGCCGACCGCGGCTTCGTCATCGCGCTCTGGGCGCTCGGCGTCGTGCTCGCGGTGCAGGTCCTCGAGGGTCATGTCCTCCAGCCGATGATCCAGAGCCGTACGGTCCAGATGCACCCGGCGACCGTGATGCTGGCGATCACCGCGGGCGCGAGCGTCGCCGGAATCCTCGGCATGCTGCTGTCCGTACCGCTGACCGCCGCCGTCTCCGGCGTCCTCCACGAGCTCCGTGTGCACTATGCGGCGGGATCCGGGACCGACGGGCCGGACGGCACCGCGCCGCCGTCCCCCGCGTCCTCGTAGAGCTCGAACCACGTCGACTTGCCGTCTCCGCGTGGGTTCACGCCCCACGCCCCGGCCAGCAGCTCCAGCAGCACCAGACCGCGCCCCGACGACGCCAGCTCGCCGGGGGTGCGGCGGTGCGGGAGCTCATCGCTGCCGTCGGCGACCTCGACCCGTATCCGGCGGCCGCCCCGCTCGCCGGAGATCTCGGCGACCAGCAGCGCATCGCCGTCGGTGTGCATCAGGACGTTGGTGATCATCTCGGAGACCATCAGCACCGCGGAGTCCACCTGATCCGCGTCGGCCCAGTCGTGGAGTACGTCCCGGATCTGGGCGCGGGCCTCCGCTATCCGCTCCGGCTCGGCCTGCGCCACGGACAGGACGGTGCGCCGTACGGGCTGCTGCATCAGCGTGCCACCGGTGCCCACCCCGCAGCTGCCGCCCTCGCGGTACAGCAGCAGCATCGCGATGTCGTCCTCGCGGCGGTCCACCAGCGGCCCGGTGGTGTGGTGCGACGGCGGCCCGTGCACGGCCTGGACCAGGGCGTCGGCCATCTTCTCCAGGCCCTCCGGATGCGCCCCGCCGTCGTACTCCTCGATGATGCCGCGCAGCCGCGCCCAGCCGGTCTCCAGGTCGTGGCCGCCGGTCTCGATCAGCCCGTCGGTGCAGACGAGCATCGTCTCGCCGGGCTCCAGCACGAACCTGGTCGTGGGGTAGTCCGTGTCCGGGTCGATGCCCAGCGGCAGGCCGCCCGCGGTCGGGCGCACCAGCAGGGTGCCGTCACTCAGCCGGACCGCCGGGTCGGGGTGGCCGGCCCGCGCGATGTCCAGCAGCCCGGTCGCCGGGTCCACCTCGACGTACAGACAGGTCGCAAAGCGCTGGTCCTGGACCTGCCCACGGGACTCGGTCTCATTGATCCCGGCCAGGAAGCGGGAGGCGCGGGAGAGCACCGCGTCGGGATGGTGGCCCTCCGACGCGTAGGCGCGCAGGGCGATCCGCAGCTGGCCCATCAGCCCCGCGGCCCGCACATCGTGCCCCTGGACATCCCCGATGACCAGCGCGGTCCGTCCGGACGGCAGCGGGATCATGTCGTACCAGTCGCCGCCGACCTCGAGCCCGCCGCCGGTCGGCACGTACCGGGCGGCCACGGTCATGCCGGGGATGTCCGGCTGCACGGTCGGCATCATGCTGCGTTGCAGCGCGGCCGCCAGCTCCTGCTGGGACTCCTGTATCCCCGCCCTGGCCAGCGCCTGGGCCAGCATCCGGGCGACGGTCGTCAGCACCGAGCGCTCGTCCGGCGAGAAGCTGACCGGCTGCGCGAACCCCGCCATCCACGCCCCGATCGTCCGCCCGGCGTTCACCAGCGGCAGGAACGCCCACGAGGTGCGCCGGAACGGGGCGGCCAGCGGCCATGTGGCGGGATACCGGCGGCGGTAGTCGTCCGGCGTGGGCAGATAGATCGCGCGCCCGGTACGGATGACCTCGGCGGCCGGATACTCGGTGTCCAGCGGCATATTGAGAAACGGCCGCTCGTCGCCTGGTTCGTGCCCGTGATGGCCGATGACCGACACCCGGTCGCCCTCGATACCGAAGACCGCCAGGCCGTTCGGCATGAATCCGGGCATCGACAGCCCGGCCGCGACCCGCAGCACCTCGGCGGTGGACCGTGCCTCGGCCAGCGCACGGCCCGCGTCCAGCAGGAATGCCTCGCGCGAACGCCGCCAGTCGCCGGTGATCGGGGTCTCGGCCGCGGAGGTACCGGGCTGCGGCTCGGGCACCTCCTGCAGGGTGCCGACGAGCTCGAAGCCGCCGTTCACCTGCCGTGGGCGGGAGCGGGAGCGCACGATCCGCAGCACCCGGCCCCGCTCGTCCACGATGCGCAGCCGCGCCTCGGCGACCGTCTCCTCGGAGAGCGCGAGCTGGACCACCCCGTTGATCTCCGCGAAGTCGACGGGATGAAAGCGGGAGCGTATGGCCGCCTCGCTGAGCTTCACCGGCACCGCCGGCAGCCCGAGCAGCCGGGCCGCTTCGGCGTCGAGGCTCACCCGTCCCGATGCGTTGTCCCAGCTCCACAGGCCGGTGGCGATGGCGGCCAGGAGCTCCTTGGTGCGCATTGCATCACTTTAGGTGGATTTTGCGGGGCCCGACCAGTGAGCCTGACGTGATCATCGTCCCGGCCGCGCCGCCCCGCTTCACCCCACGGCGATCGTGTTCGGGATATGTCAATGAAGGGGTGCGGGCCGGGGCGGTAACCTGGAGCGGTTATGTCAATCCTGGGGTGGCCTTTTTCGGGTGATCCACGGGGTGAGCGACCAGGCGTCCGAGCCCCGCGTTCGGTTTCCGTCGTGTGGTCGGATCCCTCCCACAACTCCCCACCTCGATCGCGACGACTTGGATGAGCGATGCATCGGTACCGGTCCCATAACTGCGGCGAGCTCCGGGCCGCGGACGTCGACACCGACGTCCGCCTCAGCGGCTGGCTGCACAATCGACGTGACCTGGGCGGCATCCTCTTCATCGATCTGCGCGACCACTACGGTCTCGTGCAGCTCGTCGCCCGTCCCGGCACCCCCGCCAACGAGGCCCTCGGCTCGCTGACCAAGGAGACCGTCGTCCGCATCGACGGCCGGGTCAGCGCGCGCGGCGCGGACAACGTCAACCCCGACCTGCCGACCGGCGAGATCGAGATCGAGGTCTCCGAGGTCGAGGTGCTCGGCGCCGCCGACCAGATCCCGTTCACGATCAACGCGGACGACGGCGTCAACGAGGAGCGGCGCCTGGAGTACCGCTTCCTCGACCTGCGCCGCGAGCGGATGCACCGCAACATCATGCTGCGCACCGCCGTCATCTCCGCCATCCGCCACAAGATGGTGGCCCTCGGCTTCAACGAGATGGCGACCCCGATCCTGTCCGCGACCTCCCCCGAGGGCGCCCGCGACTTCCTGGTCCCCTCGCGGCTGCACGCCGGCAAGTTCTACGCGCTGCCGCAGGCCCCCCAGCAGTTCAAGCAGCTGCTGATGATCGCCGGTTTCGACCGCTACTTCCAGATCGCGCCCTGCTTCCGCGACGAGGACGCCCGCGCCGACCGTTCGCCCGGCGAGTTCTACCAGCTCGACATCGAGATGAGCTTCGTCGAGCAGGAAGACGTCTTCCAGCCCGTCGAGAAGCTGATGACCGAGCTCTTCACCGAGTTTGGCAAGGGCCGCACGGTCACCTCCCCCTTCCCGCGCATCCCGTTCCGCGAGGCGATGCTCAAGTACGGCTCCGACAAGCCGGACCTGCGCGCCGAGCTGGAGCTGGTCGATGTCTCCGACGTCTTCGCGGGCTCCGGCTTCAAGGCCTTCGCGGACAAGCACGTACGCGCCCTGGCCGTGCCGGACACCGCCGACCAGCCGCGGAAGTTCTTCGACCAGATGGGTGACTTCGCCGTCCAGCAGGGCGCGAAGGGCCTGGCCTGGGTGCGCGTCGGCGAGGACAACGCCCTCTCCGGCCCGATCGCCAAGTTCCTCACCGAGGACGACATCAAGTCGCTGGTCGACGCCCTGGACCTCAAGCCCGGCCACGCCGTCTTCTTCGGCGCCGGCGAGTTCCACGAGGTCTCCAAGATCATGGGTGCGGTCCGCGTCGAGGCCGCCAAGCGCGCCGGCCACTTCGTCGAGGGCGAGTTCCGCTTCTGCTGGATCGTCGACTTCCCGATGTTCGAGAAGAACGAGGACACCGGGCAGATCGAGTTCTCCCACAACCCGTTCTCCATGCCGCAGGGCGGCCTGGAGGCGCTGGAGACCCAGGACCCGCTGGACATCCTGGCCTGGCAGTACGACATCGTCTGCAACGGCACCGAGCTGTCCTCCGGCGCGATCCGTAACCACGAGCCCGAGGTCATGTACAAGGCCTTCGGGATCGCCGGTTACGACAAGGAGAGCGTCGAGGCCGAGTTCGGCGGCATGCTCCGCGCCTTCAAGTTCGGCGCCCCGCCGCACGGCGGCATCGCCCCGGGCGTCGACCGCATCGTGATGCTCCTCGCGGACGAGCCCAACATCCGCGAGACCATCGCCTTCCCGCTCAACGGCAACGCCCAGGACCTGCTGATGGGCGCCCCGTCGGAGGTCGACGAGGCGCGGCTGAAGGAGCTGCACCTGAGCATCCGCAAGGGCCCGGCGAAGCCGACCCCGTACAAGCCGACGAAGTGACGCACGCAGCGGCATGAGGACAGGGCCCGGAACCGGCGACGGTTTTGGGCCCTGTCCCTTGGGGCGACGGCGGCCCCGACCCACCTCGGCAAAGACGACGCCCCCGGACCGAACCCGGTCCGGGGGCGTCGCGCACGCTCTGGCTGCGGCTCAGCCCTCTTCGCCGCCGAACCGCTCGCGGTACGCCTCCAGGTCATCCTCGGTGATCTTCGCGAAGAGCACCGGCGGCACCGTGAACGGCGTCCCGGCCGGAACCGCGGCCAGCGCCTTCGCCTCGTCCTGCGAGATCCACACGGCGCTGTCGTTCTCCAGCGCGAACGCGCCCCGCATCGCCTTCGCCGACGCCGGGATGAACGGCTCCGAGACGACCGCGTACAGGTGGATGAGGTTCATCGCCGTGCGCAGCGTCAGCGCCGCCGCGTCCTTGTCGGTCTTGATCTCCAGCCACGGGGCCTTCTCCTCGAGGTAGGAGTTGCCCGCGCTCCACAGGGCGCGCAGCGAGGCGGCCGCCTTACGGAACTGCAGGGCCTCCATGTGGCCCTCGTACTCCGCCAGCAGTCCGGCGATCTCCTCGCCCAGCTTCTGCTCCGCGGCCCCGGCCTCGGCACCCGCCGGCACCTCGTCCCCGAACCGCTTCCGCGAGAACGACAGCACGCGGTTGACGAAGTTCCCGAGCGTATCGGCGAGGTCCTTGTTCACCGACGACGAGAACAGCTCCCAGGTGAACGACGTGTCGTCCGACTCGGGGGCGTTGGCGATCAGGAAGTAGCGCCAGTAGTCGGCGGGCAGCAGCTCCAGCGCCGCGTCGGTGAAGATGCCCCGCCGCTGCGACGTCGAGAACTTCCCGCCGTAGTAGTTGAGCCAGTTGAAGGCCTTGAGGAAGTCGACCTTCTTCCACGGCTCGCGGGTGCCGATCTGCGTCGCCGGGAACATCACGCTGTGGAACGGCACATTGTCCTTGGCCATGAATTCCGTGTACCGGACGTCATCGGCCTCGTACCACCACGACTTCCAGTCGCGCTCCTCCGGAGCCTTGTCCGCCCACTCCTTCGTCGACCCGATGTACTCGATCGGCGCGTCGAACCAGACGTAGAAGACCTTGCCCTCGGCGGCCAGCTCCGGCCACACGTCGGCGGGAACCGGGACGCCCCAGTCCAGGTCGCGGGTGATCGCCCGGTCCTGCAGGCCCTCGGTCAGCCACTTGTGCGCGATGGAGGAGGCGAGGGTCGGCCACTCCTTGCTGCCGTTCCCCTCCAGCCAGCCCTCGACCTCGTGCTGCAGCTTCGACTGGAGCAGGAACAGATGCTTGGTCTCGCGCACCTCGAGCTCACCGCTGCCGCTGATCGCCGACCGCGCGTCGATCAGGTCCGTCGGGTCCAGCACGCGGGTGCAGTTCTCGCACTGGTCGCCGCGCGCCTTGTCGTAGCCGCAGTGCGGACACGTACCGACGATGTAGCGGTCCGGCAGGAAGCGCTCGTCGGCGATCGAGTAGACCTGCCGGATGGCGCGCTCCTCGATGAAGCCGTTCTCGTGCAGCTTGCGCGCGAAGTGCTGGGTCAGCTCCCTGTTCTCCGGCGAGGAGCTCCGACCGAAGTAGTCGAATTCGAGCCCGAAGCCTTCGTAGATCGCCTTCTGCTTGTCGTGCTGCTCCGCACAGAACGCGTCGACCGACTGCCCGGCCTCCTTCGCCGCCAGCTCGGCAGGGGTCCCGTGCTCATCCGTCGCGCAGATGTAGAGCACGTCGTGCCCGCGCTGCCGCAGATACCGGGAATACACGTCGGCCGGGAGCATGGACCCCACCATGTTGCCCAGGTGCTTGATCCCGTTGATGTACGGAAGGGCGCTGGTGATGAGGTGTCGAGCCATTGCCGGCTGCTCCCAAGTCGCTACGGTGAGTGATGATTTGCTTTACCAAACGTCAATATCGTACTGGACGGGGGGTGGGGGGCTGCGCGGGCTTTTCCCGGCCCTCCGCGGGGGTGCCGTCCCGCGGCCCACGCCGTGCCGGGCTCTACCGGCGGGCGCTACCGGTGGGCGCGCGAGGCGCGGGCCGGCGGGGCCGGAACGGCCTGCCGCGGGGGCCGGCCGTTGACCATCAGCCCGGCGACGAGCGCGGCCAGGAGCATGATCGCCGCGCCCACTCCGATCGCCACGGTGAAACCGTCCACCACCCCGTCGTTCACGATCGCGCCCCGCAGCGGAGGGGGGATCCTCTGGCCGCCGGTCCGCCGCGCCGCCTCGGCGAGATGTGCCGCGATGTAGGTGGCGCTGGTCGACGTGGCGATGGTGTTGAGCAGCGCCGTACCGATCGAACCCCCCACCTGCTGGGCCGTGTTGACGGTCGCGGAGGTGACCCCGGCGTCCTGCGGTGCGACCCCGGACGTGGCCGTCGCCATCACCGGCATGAAGATCAGCCCCATCCCCAGGCCGACCAGGAGCTCGGCGGGCAGGACGTGCGAGACATAGGCGGGCCGGGCGGTCAGATACGTCAGCGTGTACAGACCGGTGGCGGCGAGCAGCGCACCGGGGACCATCAGCAGGCGGGGCGCGAGGCGGTGCAGCAGCCGCGCCGAGATCTGCGTGGAGCCGATGATGATCGCCGCCGTCATCGGCAGATACGCCAGCCCCGCCCGGACCGGCGAATATCCGAGCACGACCTGGAAGTAATACGTCATGAACAGGAACATCCCGAACATCGCGATCACGGCCAGGGCCATGGTCAGGAAGGCGCCGCCCCGGTTCCGGTTCCGCACGATGTGCAGGGGCAGCAGCGGATAACGGGCCCGCGTCTGCCACCAGCCGAAGCACGCGAGCAGCGCCACACCACCCACCAGCAGCCCCATGACCCGTGCGTCACCCCAGCCCCGCGGCTGAGCCTCGCTGCACCCGTAGACGATCGCGACCAGCCCGCTGCAGCCCAGCAGGACGCCCGGGACGTCCAGCCGGGCGCCGCCCCGGTCGCGTGTGTCGCGCAGAAAGACCGTGGCACCGACCAGCGCGACGACGGCGACCGGGACATTGACGTACAGGCACCAGCGCCAGTTCAGGTACTCGGTCAGCAATCCGCCGGCGATCAGCCCGATGGCCGCGCCTCCGCCCGCAATGGCGCCGTAGATCCCGAAGGCCTTGCTCCGCTCCTTGCCGATCGTGAACGTGGTCGTGAGCAGCGACAACGCCGACGGCGCCAGCAGCGCACCGAACGCACCCTGCAGGGCCCGCGCCCCGAACAGCAGCCCGGCCCCCGTTGCCGCCCCGCCCAGTCCGGAGGCGGCCGCGAACCCCACCAGCCCCACCATGAACGTCCGCTTCCGCCCCACCAGGTCCGCGATCCGGCCGCCCAGCAGCAGCAACCCGCCGAAAGCGAGCGTGTACGCGGTGATCACCCACTGCCGGTCCGCATCCGAGATCCCCAGGTCGTGCTGGGCCGAGGGCAGCGCAATGTTCACGATGGTGGCGTCCAGGACCACCATCAGCTGGGCGATCGCGATCACGACCAGGGCCCACCAGCGACGGGGGTCGGGGGGCGCGGCCCAGCCGGGGGTCCGGGAGCCGGCGCCGGGGACGGGAACGGCGCTGCCCTCTCCGCTCGCCGCGCTCGCATCAGTCATGGGCCCGCCTCGCTCGGCTGGTACGGACACCCCGGTCGCCCCGGCAATCGGGGCTAATGGGGTGTTTCACCCATTCAGCGTAGGTAGCGGAACGGGTGCTCGCCTCTCGTGCCCTGCCTCAGGGGCCGGCGCGTACGACAACGGCTGCGGCCGGGCCCCGATGAGGCCCGGCCGCAGCCGGTGAGGGTGAGCGTTCTGGTGGCGCGGGGGGTGGGTCAGTTGTCCTTGAGGACGCCGGCCGTGCGGGCCTCGGTGAGCCACTCGGGGAATTCGACCATCAGCTGCTGGTAGAGCTCGTCGGCGGAGAGGGCGCGGGGGTCGCGGCCGGCGTGGAAGAAGCCGGCGTTGTCGACGACGCGCTTCTCCGGAACGGCCAGGTCGTCGAGCTTCCGGAGGAAGTCGAAGCCCTTGGCGTCCGGGTCACCGAAACCGACGAACTGCCAGAAGATGGGGAGTTCCGCCGCCTCGCACAGGGCCTTTTCGGCGGCCGGCTTGGAGGTCGGGGCGCCGTCGGTCTGGAAGATGACGAACGCGGGGGCGGTGCTGCCGGACTTCTTGTAGTGCTCGACCACGGCGTTGATCGCCCAGTGGTAGTTCGTACGGCCCATGTGGCCGAGACCGGAGTGCAGTTCCTCGATGCGGCCCTCGTAGTTGGTGAGGTCGAGGTCTGCGGTGCCGTCGATGTCGGTGGAGAAGAAGACGACCGGGACGATGCCGTCGTCGTCCAGGTTGGCGGAGAGGCCGAGGGCCTGCTCGGCGAGGTTCTGGACCGTGCCGTCCTTGTAGTAGTTCCGCATCGAGCCGGAGCGGTCGAGTACCAGGTAGACGGCGGCGCGCTGGGTGGCGAGGTTGTGCTTCGCCAGGGTGGCGGCGGCGGACTTGTAGAGGGAGACGAGGGCGGGGGCGGTGGTCTCGACCTTGGTGAGGGAGAGGGGCTGTGGCTGTGCCGTCGCCTGCTCGGTCTCCGCCTTGGGCTCGTCCGCGGTCTCCGCCTTGGGCTCTGCCTTTGGCTCTTCCGGCTGTGCCTCGGCCGGTGCTTCGGCCTGCGGCTCCGGGGTGGGGGTCGGCTCCGGTTCGGGCTGGGCCTCCGGCTCCGGCTCCGGTTCGGGCTGGGCTTCGGCCGCAGCCTCGGGCTCGGCCGCAACTTCGGGCTCGGCCGCAGCCTCGGGCTCGGGGGCGGGCGCGGTCTCGGGCGCCGCGGTCGCCTCCGGCGCGCTCTCCGGCTCCGTCACGACCTCGGCCTTGGCCTCCGGCTCCGCCGCGACCTCCACCTCAGGCTCGACCTCCGGCTCCGTCACGACCTCCGCCGCGACCTCCGCCTCAGGCTCGACCTCCGGCTTCGGCGTCGGGGCGTCGAAAGCCTGGCTGACGAGGTCGGGGAGGTCTTCGGGGGCGGTTGCCGGGTCCTCCGTGGCCGTCTCCGCGGCCTTGGGCTCCTCGGCGGGCTCCGTGACGGCGGGCTTGGCGGCCTCGGGGGCCGCGGCCGGCTCGGGGGCCTCGTCCCGCGCGGCCTCCTCCCGTACCGGAGGCGTCGTCTCCGCTTCGGCGTCCACCGGGCTGCCCTGTGCGGGGAGGGTGGCCGTCGTCGGGGCCGGGGAGTCGCTGGGCGCCGTCCGGGCGGCCGGGACCTCGGGTTCCGGGGTGGGGGTGGCGGCCGGGGTGGATTCCTCGCGGGCCTCCGGGATGGTTGCCGATTCCGGTGTCGTATCGGCGCCGTTCGGTGCCGCGTGGGATTCTTCGCGGGCCGCCTTGGAGCGGCCGAAAGCGTTGCGCAGCAGACTCCGAATGCCCATCGGCGAACCTCTCTAGCATGTGGTGGGTGCGGCGAATGTCCGTGAAGCCCGGACATGTCCCTGACCAGGACGGATACGTAAGGGTAGCGGCCTGGACCGGCCTCACCGTGGGACCCCGCGCCTTGTGTGGCGGGCGATCCGGGGGTGTGCAGGGCTTGGCAGGTCATTGACCCTGCATACGGCAGGTCTTGACCGTTCGTACGGCCTCTCGCGGAATCGTATCGGCCCGGGATTCATCAGGAGTTCATGTTTGCGTCGCTGTGCGGCGGACTGGGGCCCATAGCGTCACGGCGAATCCAAGGCGTTGCCAAATTGTTCGGCGTTCTTCGCCGTTCTTCGTCGTTCTCAGGGGGAAGCGTGCGCAAGTTCCTGCCGTTGATCGGCTCTCATCCGGGCGGGCGATCGGCTATGACGTGCAGGTATCGCTGTGGCGATGCCTGTTTTCATGACACACCCAATGTGAGTGACAACGAATATGTCGGGGATGTCATCGCCGGTGCGCTGTCGCGGCGTTCGGTGGTCCGGGCGGCCGCCGTGGTCACGGTTGCGGGGGCGGTAGGCACCGTAACGGGCGGTTTGGGGGCGGTGCCGGAAGCCGCGGCCGCGTCCAAGGGGCACGGGCACGATGGCGGGAAGGCGGCGCGGGGACTGCGGTTTGCGGCGGTTGCACCGAATACCGTTGATTCCGTTGTCGTTCCCGAGGGGCATGCGCAGAACGTCGTCATTCGATGGGGCGACCCGATTCTGCGGGGTGCGCCGGCCTTTCGGCCGGATCGGCAGTCGGCCGAAGCCCAGGCCGGACAGTTCGGTTACAACAACGACTACATGGCGGTGCTGGACCTGCCGCAAGAACGTAATCGCCAGGTGCTGGTGATCAACCATGAGTACACGGATGAGCAGTTGATGTTCGCCGGATACGACGCGGAGAATCCGACGCGGGAGCAGGCGGAGATCGGCTGGGCGGCGCACGGAATTTCCGTACTCGTCACGCAGGAGGAAGAGCGGAGCGGCCGGCTGACGGCGGTCACCCGGCACCGGCTCAATCGGCGGTTCACCGGTACGACGCCGTTCGAGGTCACCGGACCGGCGGCGGGGAGCGAGCTGCTGAAGACCTCGGCCGATCCCGAAGGCACCCGCATTCTCGGGACGTTCAACAACTGCGGTGGCGGCATTACGCCGTGGGGCACGGTGCTGTCGGGCGAGGAGAATTTCAACCAGTATTTCGCCAATGGGGGTTCCGTCACCGATCCGGTGGCCGCCGCGCGGCTCAAGCGGTACGGGATTACCGGCGCCGCCAGCCAGCGGAAGTGGGAGCGGTTCGACAAGCGGTTCGACGTGACGCGCGAGCCGAACGAGGTGAACAGGTTCGGCTGGGTCGTGGAAATCGATCCGTACGATCCGGAGGCCACGCCGCGGAAGTTGACCGCATTGGGCCGGTTCAAGCACGAGGCGGCCGAGCCGCGGCTGACGGACGACGGGCGGCCCGTCCTCTATATGGGCGATGACGAGAAGTTCGACTATTTCTACAAGTTTGTCTCCGCGAAGCGGATGCGGCGGGGTGACGGCCGGGCCGCGCGGGAGCACAACCGGACATTGCTGGACGAGGGGACGTTGTACGTCGCCAAATTCACCGGCGACAGCGCGGCGGGGGAGATCGACGGGTCCGGGAAGCTGCCGGCGGACGGGGAGTTCGACGGGTCGGGCGAATGGATTCCGCTGGCGAGCGGCGATACGTCGTTCGTGCCGGGGATGAGCGCGGAAGAGGTGTACGTCTTCACGCGGATGGCAGCCGACAAGGTCGGCGCGACGAAGATGGACCGGCCGGAGGATGTCGAGCCCAGCCCGCGTACCGGGCGGGTGTATATCGCGCTGACCAACAACAGCGACCGGGGAAAGCCGGGGAAGGCCGCGGCGGATGAGGTCAATCCGCGGAACGGCAACAAGCACGGGCAGATCGTGGAGCTGGCCGAGCGCGGGGGCGATGCGGCGGCCCGGCATTTCCACTGGCGGCTGTTCCTGGTCTGCGGCGATCCCGCGGATCCGGCCACGTATTTCGGTGGGTTCCCCAAGGACCAGGTCAGTCCGATTTCGTGCCCGGACAACATCACGTTCGATGCGTACGGGAATCTGTGGATTTCTACGGACGGCAACGCGCTCGGCAGCCACGACGGCTTGTTCGGCGTGGCCACCGCGGGGCCCCGGCGCGGTGAGGTCAAGCAGTTCCTGACGGTGCCGACGGGGGCCGAGACGTGTGGGCCGCTGGTGCAGGAGCGGCGGGTGCTGGTGGCCGTGCAGCATCCCGGTGAGGTGGACGGGGCGAGTGTGGAGAAGCCCGCGTCGCAGTGGCCGGACGGGCCGGGGGCGTTGGTCCGGCCGTCCGTGGTGAGCGTGTGGCGCAAGGACGGGCGGGACATCGGGGTGTGAGCCCCGGTCCGCACAGGAGACCGGGGTGCCCCTCCACGGGGGGAGGGGCACCCCGGCCGGACCCGAATCGCCGCGCCGCCCTTGCCCCCACATCACGCCCCGGAAACGAATGAGCAAGAGATAGGTAAGAACTAAGTCGTTCAGGTATCCGATTCGCAGGTGCGCCCGTCTTCTGCGGTGACCATTGTCCTGAGCCGCCCGTTGTGCCTCTAGGCGGCCGGTACGTAGGCAAGAACCCTTTCGAGGGTGACGGGAGATGTGGGCGCATGGGGCTGACCAGTCAGTCGCTCGAAATCACGGTGATCGTGCTGGCCTTGGCCTGTGTGGCTGCCACGGTGTGGCTCTGGCCTCGGCTGTCGCGGAGCGGGGTCCGGCCGGTGCTGGGCAGGCTCGGCGCCATCGCGGCCACCCAGCTGTCGATCGTCTGCGCGCTCGCTCTCGCGGTGAATTCGAGCTTTGAGTTCTACGGCAGCTGGGACGAGCTGCTGGGCAACAACGAGCAGGCCCCGGTGTCCGTGAGCCAGAACGGCGGGAAGTACGCCTCGATCGGCAACATCAAGGGCGGGTTGGTCCAACCGGCCGGTCCCCAGGGTCTCGATCGGGTGACCGGTCTGCCCAAGGGGCCCGCCGACAAGGTGGGCAAGGTCGAGTCCGTACGGATCATCGGCCGCCGTACCCGGGCCATCAACCCGGGCTTCGTCTATCTGCCGCCGCAGTACTTCCAGCAGCAGTTCCGCCGCCAGCGGTTCCCCGTCATGGTCGTCATCAGCGGCTACCCCGGCGGCATCATGAACCTCGCCCAGCACCTCCAGGTGCCGCAGAACGCGGGCCGGCTGATCGCGCAGGGCAAGATGCAGCCGACCGTGATCGTGATGGTCCGGCCGACGATCGCGCCGCCGCGGGACACCGAGTGCGTGGACGTGCCGGGCGGGCCGCAGGCTGAGACGTTCTTCACCAAGGACCTGCCGGACGCGATGAAGTCCGCGTACCGGGTGGGGCACGACCCCAGCGCCTGGGGCGCGTTCGGGTACTCGTCCGGCGGTACGTGCTCGCTCCAGCTGGCGATGCGCAATCCGAAGATCTACACCTCGGCGGTCTCGCTCTCCGGCGACTACGCGATCAAGGACGACCTGACCACCGGCAGCCTCTTCGGCACGGGTATCGAGGGCGCGAAGCGCGAGCGCGAGCACGATCTGCTGTGGCGGCTGAAGCATCTGCCCGCGCCGCAGATCTCCGCGCTGGTGGCGAGCAGCCGTAAGGGCGAGCCCGATTACGGGGACACCATGAAGTTCCTCCAGGCCGCCAAGCCGCCGATGACGGTCGATTCCATCATCCTGCCGCGCGGCAGCCACCAGTTCGCCACCTGGCGGCGCGAGGTCGTTCCGGCCCTGGAGTGGCAGAGCCAGCAGCTGACGTTCCCCCAGGACACCGAGGCGGCCAAGCCGCGGCCGAAGCCGGGGACCGGTCCCTCGCAGGCCCCGGGCCCGGGGCGGGGCACCGCGCCGTCGAGCGCGCCGACCGCGCCGCCCGGAGCGGCCGAGCGCAAGCGCGTGGAGGCGGAGCAGTCGCGGGGCTGAGCCGGGAGTGAGCGAAGGGGGCGCCGGATTCGTCCGGCGCCCCCTTTCGTATGCCCTTGTGGTGTCGCGCGCTGTCGCGCGGTGCCCCCGTGGTCCTTATGGGCGGTAGACCATGCCGGGCTCCGGCTTCGCCGGGGAGAGCAGCTGGGAGACCGTGACGATCGTGTAGCCGCGCTTCTTCAGCTGCTCGATGATGCCGGGGACGGCCGGGACGGTGCCCTTGTAGATGTCGTGCAGCAGGATGATGCCGTCGCGCTCGGTCTGGTCCAGCACCCGCTTGGTGATCAGCGCGGAGTCGTTGGTCTGGTAGTCCTTGGCGGTCACGCTCCACAGGACCTGCGCCAGGCCGAGTTCCTTGCTGACCTGCGAGACGTCCTGGTCGGTCCGGCCCTGCGGCGGGCGCATCAGCCGGGGCGTCTTGCCGGTGATCTTCTTTACGGCGTCCTGGACGCGGGAGAGTTCCTTCTTCGCCTCGGCCGGCCCGATGTCGGTGAGGATCTTGTGGGACCAGGTGTGGTTGGCCAGTTCATGGCCCTCGGCGTCGATCCGCTTGACCTCGGCGGGGCGTTCGGCGATGTGGTTCTTGCCGAGCATGAAGAAGGTCGCGTGCACCTTCTCCTTCTTGAGGATGTCGAGCAGGCGGTTGGTGTTCTCGCTGGGGCCCGCGTCGAAGGTGAGGGCCACGCACTTGGCCTTGCTGCAGTCGACGCCGGAGGCGTTCGCGCTCTTGGTGGCGTCCCCGTTCTTGGCGTCGTCCCCGTTCTTCGAGTCCGCGGAGGCGGTCGCATCGGCGCGGGCGTCGGCCGGGGCGGTGACGTCGTAGGTGGCGCAGCCGCTGAGGGCCAGGGTCAGGGTGGTGGCCGCCAGCAGCCCGGCTATGGACGTGCTGCGGGCCGTGGACTTCTGCTTCGGCATGCGGGGCTCTTTCGGACGCGGGCGGTGGACGGGCGTCCGTGACAGAGGCCCCCTTCACGGCCTGACCTGCGTTTTTGGCAGGGCGCAGCGCGGCATGGCAGGGGGATGACCTGCCATGTCGTGCTGTGGTCAACGGACTCGAGAGACTATACATAGTGTGTATTCATGCGGTGTATACGTGGGGTGTCTACGTGGGGTGTCTACACGAGGTGTGGAGGGACCCGATCGGACGCGGTGGGCGCGACACACCGCCCCCGCCGGGATGGACTCGTACCGTGACCGCACCGCAGCCCGACGTTCCCGACGACTGTCTGGCGCACAACGACTGGATCTGCGGCGACTACCTGAGCACCCGTCGGTGGATCCTGTTCGACGCGGTCGTCCAGCACATCCAGCTGACGGTGATCTCGGTGGCGCTCGGGCTGCTGATCGCGGTCCCGCTGGCGCTGCTGGCCCGGCGGCGGCGCTGGACGCTCGGGCCGGTGCTCGGCATCACCACGGTGATCTACACGATCCCGTCGCTGGCGATGTTCTCGTTGCTGCTGCCGGTCTACGGGCTGTCCGCCACGCTCGTGGTGGTCGGCCTCGCCCTCTACTCGCTCACGCTGCTGGTCCGGAACATCCTGGCGGGGCTGGAGGGCGTCCCGGCCGAGGCCACGGAGGCCGCGCGCGGGATGGGGTACGGGCCGATGCGGCAGCTGCTGACCGTGGAGCTGCCACTGGCGCTGCCCGCCGCGATGGCCGGGCTGCGGATCGCCACCGTCTCGGCGGTCGCGCTCACCACCGTCGGTGCCATCGTCGGGTACGGCGGGCTGGGCAATCTCATCTACGCCGGGATGAACTCGTTCTTCAAGGCGCAGGTGCTCACTGCCTCGGTGCTGTGCGTGATCATCGCCGTGGTCTTCGACCTGCTGCTCCTCGGGGCGGAACGACTGCTCACGCCCTGGCGGCGGGCCGGCCGGAAGAAGCGCCCGCGCGCCCGTACGGCAGGCCGCTCGGGCGGCACGCGACCGCTCACCGCGTCCGGGCGGCGGCCGTGAACACCCTTCCCGCGGTCTGGTCCTGGCTGACCACCGCCGCCAACTGGTCCGGCGAGAACGGCGTCTGGCACCGCCTTGAGCAGCACCTCGTCCTGACCTTCGCCTGCCTGGCCATCAGCACCCTGCTCGCGCTGCCCGTCGCGCTGACGCTCGGTCACCTGGGGCGCGGCGGCGCGCTGGCCGTCAACCTCGCCAACATCGGGCGCGCGGTGCCGACCTTCGCCGTACTGGTGCTGCTCCTGCTGACACCCCTCGGGCGGTACGGGCAGTGGCCCACCATCATCGCCCTCGTGCTGTTCGCCATTCCGCCACTGCTGACCAACGCGTACGTCGGGATGCGCGAGGTGGACCAGAACGTGGTGCGGGCCGCGCGGGGCATGGGGATGACCGGCCGGCAGCTGGTCTGGCGGGTCGAGGTGCCGCTGGCGTTTCCGCTGATCCTGACCGGTGTCCGGATCGCCGCCGTGCAGCTGGTGGCCACCGCTACCCTCGCCGCGCTGGTGGGCGGCGGCGGGCTGGGCCGCATCATCACCGCGGGGTTCAACCTCGCCAGCACCCCGCAGGTGGTCGCCGGGGCGGTGATCGTCGCGGTGTTCGCGCTGCTGATGGAGGTCGCGTTCGAGCTGGGACAGCGGTGGGCGCCGTCGTGGGTGCGGGGGCGGATCCGGTGAACGGCGTCCGTGCCGCCGTAACGGTCATCGCCGCTTCGGTCCTCGCTTCCGTTCTTGCCGGCTGCACCAGCGGGCCCTCCCTGGAGAACCGCAGCGCGATCACCGCCCCGCCCGGGGACAGCCGGCAGCTCTCCATCGGCTCGGCCGGCTTCACCGAGAGCGAGTTGCTCGCCCAGATGTACGCGGCGCTGCTCCGCCACGCCGGATACCGCACCGGCATCCTCACCGTCGGCAACCGCGAGCTGTACGAACCGGCGCTGGAGAGCGGCCAGATCGATGTCGTCCCGGAGTACGCCGCGACCCTCGCCGACTGGCTCAACGCCAAGGAGCACGGGCCCAAGGCCGCGCCCGTGGCCTCGCCGGACGTCGACGCGACGATGGCCGCACTGCGCAAGCTGGCCGCACCGCGCGGCCTGACCGCGCTGCCGCCGGGCCGGGCCGTCGACCAGAACGCCTTCGCGGTGAGCGCCGCCTACGCCGCCAAGCACCATCTCAGGACCCTCAGTGACCTGGGCCGCGCCAAGCTGCCGGTGCGGCTGGCGGCGGGCGATGAGTGCGTCCAGCGGCCGTTCTGCGCGCCGGGGCTGCGCACGCGATACGGCATCAACATCACGGCCGTCGACCCGAAAGGCGTCGGCACCACCCCCGCCAAGCAGGCCGTGCAGAACGGCCGGGACCAGATGGTGCTCACCACCAGCACCGATGCCACCCTCGACCAGTTCGGACTGGTGCTGCTCGCCGACGACAAGAAGCTGCAGAACGCCGACAACATCATCCCCGTGGTCAACCGCTCCCGCGCGGGCAGTGCGCGGGCCGCCGCCGCGCTCAACCGTCTCAACACGGTGCTGACCACGGCCGACCTGGCCCATCTCAACGAGCAGGTGGACAGCTGGCGGCGGCTGCCGGCGGATGTGGCGCACGACTACCTCGTGTCCAAAGGGCTGTTGCCGAAGAAATCCGGGAGCTGAGCCGCTTCTGCCGGGCCGTGCGGGGCGACCGTCCGCGCGACCGACCGGGGAGCCCTGGATGTTTCACGTGAAACGGCCGTCCGTGGGCGTTTCACGTGAAACATCGCCCCGCTCACTCGGTAGGCACCGAATCCACCTCGGCCCGCTCCCGCGGCACCCCCCGCTCGTCGGAGTCGATGGTGCGGCGCAGCGCCTCGTGGAGCGTGGTCGGGGTGAGGACGCCGAGGAAGCGATGGCCGTCCAGGACCGCGATCCAGCCCGCGTCGTGCTTGAGCATTTCGCTGAAGGCCGCTTTGAGGGTGCCGGACACCGGCACCCAGGCCTCCATACGACGGGCGTGGTCGGAGACCCGGCCGGTCGCCGCCGCCATCTCCTCGGTGCCCACCCAGCCGTGCAGTTCGCCGTCCTTGTCGAGGACCACCGCCCAGCGGGCGCCCTCGGCGCGCAGACGGGTAGCCGCCTCCGCGGCCGGTTCGCCGAGCCGGGCGAACGGCGGGCGTTCCAGGTCGTCGCGGTCGATGGCGGTGACCGAGAGCTGCTTCAACGCCCGGTCGGTGCCGACGAATTCGGCGACGTAAGGGGAGGACGGGGCGCCGAGGACGGCGGCAGGGGTGTCGTACTGCTCGATGCGGCCCTCGCCGTAGACCGCGATCCGGTCGCCGAGGCGGATGGCCTCCTCGATGTCATGGGTGACCAGCAGCACCGTTTTGTGCATGGTGGCCTGGAGCCGCAGAAATTCCTTCTGGAGCCGGTCGCGGACGACCGGGTCGACGGCGCCGAACGGCTCGTCCATCAGCAGTACGGGCGGATCGGCGGCGAGCGCGCGGGCCACGCCGACGCGCTGGCGCTGGCCGCCGGAGAGCTGTTCGGGGTAGCGCGAGCCGTAGACGGCCGGGTCCAGGCCGACCAGGTCGAGGAGTTCGGCGGCCCGCTCGCGGGCCCTGGCCCGCTTCCAGCCGGTCAGGAACGGCACGGTCGCGGTGTTGTCGAGGACGGTGCGGTGCGGGAAGAGGCCGGTCTGCTGGATGACATAGCCGATGCGGCGGCGGAGCTGCACCGGGTCGACGCCGGAGATGTCCGAGCCGTCGACATGGATCGTCCCGTGGGTGGGGTCGATGAGCCGGTTGACCATCATCATGGTCGTCGTCTTGCCGCAGCCGGACGGGCCGACGAGGGTCACCAGCTCGCCTTCGGTGACCTCGAAGGAGAGGTCGTCGACGGCGGTGGTGCCGTCCGGGTACCGCTTGGTGACGGAGTCGAACCGGATCATTGAGCCATTGAATCCCGGCCGGGCGCCGAGGTCTCGTCATGCGAGCAATCGGGGCCCCGGCCCCTGCCCGGCCGTGCGTCCGTATGCGGCCGCCGGCCGGCCCCTGTCCACCTATTCACCGCTCATCCGGTACCCGGCCCCCGGCACGGTCTCGATCACCGGCGGGTACCCCAGTTTGGCGCGCAGCTTGCTGAGGACGACGCGTACGGCGTTGGAGCGGTAGCTGGTGTGCTCCTCCCAGACCTCCTCGATCAGGTCATCGCCGCTGACCACCGCGCCGTCGGCGCGCAGCAGCACCTCCAGCACCGCGAATTCCTTACGGGACAGCGGCAGCGGGCGGCCGTCGCGCAGGGCGAGACGCCGCGCGGTGTCGACGCTGACCCCGGCCCGTTCGATGACCGGCGGCAGGGCGGGCCGGACCCGCCGGCCCAGCGCCAGGACCCGGGCGCGCAGCTCCTCGTACGCGAACGGCTTGGTCAGATAGTCGTCGGCGCCCGGCCCCGGGCCGTCGACCCGCTCGCGTACCGTGCCGGACGCGGTCAGCATCAGCACCCGGGCCGGCAGCCCCTGCGCCGCCACCCGGCGGCAGACCTCGTCGCCGTGCAGGCCGGGCAGATCGCGGTCCAGGACGAGCACGTCGTACGCCCCGAGCCGCAGCTTGCCCAGCGCTTCCAGGCCGTCCTGGGCGACATCGGCCTCGATCGCATCGCGGCGCAGACCCTCGGCGATCATTTCCGCGAGGCACTCCTCGTCCTCCACCACCAGCACGCGCATGGGCCCATGTCTACCCGAGGCGCACCTTTCGCCGAGGCAAGCGCCCGGCCGCGACGTGCCAAGAATCGGTCAGGGAAACGCAATGCGGCCCCGGGCGGGCCTGTGCGCAGTTCGGCCGGCCGTCCCCGACGCCCGCGCCGCGCGCCGTATAGGCGGACCCGGACCCGAGCGCACCCCCGGCGGGCCCGGCCGGGGCGGGACACCGTCGAACGGGGGTCTGAGCCGGGCCATAAGAGTTGCTTCCGGAACACCGCCTTGCCTCCTGCCGCATCCGGCCCCACCGGCGTGCTTACGATCCACTTCGGCCGCCGGTAGGGGACGGGTGACCTCCGGTTGGGGAAGGGTGGAAGGGAACGCCACATGAGAGCCGTAGCAGTCAGCGCATTCGGTGAACAGCCGCAGCTCATGGAACTGCCACAGCCCGAGCCAGGGCCGGGAGAAGTCCTGGTGCGGCTGGCCGCCGCCGGACTCAACCCGGTCGACTGGAAGCTCGCCGACGGCAAGTTCGGCAGCGCCGTACCCGCTGCCTTCCCGCTGGTCCTGGGGTCGGACGGGGCCGGTGAGGTGCTTGCCGTCGGGACCGGGGTGCGGCGGTTCACCGTCGGGGACGCGGTGTTCGGGCAGTTCCAGCGGCCGGAACAGGGCGGCGGATCGTACTGCGAGATCGCGGTCGCCGACGAGCAGGCGATCGCCCCGGCCGCCCGCAGCGTCACCTACGCGACCTCCGCGGCGGTGCCGACGGCCGGGATGACGGCGTACAACCTGGTCGAGGAGACCCGGATCAGCGAGGGCCGCCGGGTGCTGATCGTCGGCGCCACCGGCGGCGTCGGCACCTTCGCCACCCAGCTCGCGGCCGGCCGCGGCGCCGAGGTGCTGGCCACCGCCCGCCCGGCCATGGCCGAGCTGATGCGGAATCTGGGCGCCGCCGAGACCTTCGACCACACCGCGGGCCCGGTCGCGGACCAGGTCCTCGCGGCCTATCCCGACGGCGTCGACGTCCTGATCGACATGACCAGTGACCCCGGCGGGTTCGTCGAACTCACCAGGACCGTCCGGGACGGCGGCACGGCCGTCTCCCTCATCGGCTCGGCCGACGCGGACGTCCTCACCGAACACAACCTCCGCGGCTTCAACTTCGTCAACCGCCCCTCCCCCCAGCTCCTGGAGATCCTCGCCGGGCAGGTCGACGCGGGCCGCCTGACCGTCCTGGTGGGCCGCGAGGTCCCGCTGGAGGAGGCCCCCGACGCGCTCGCCGCGAGCCGCACCGGGCGCGCGCAGGGTAAGACGGTCGTCGCGATCTGAGCGCCGCGCGGTGCCACCGCGCCGGCCGCCCGCCTCGGGGTGGGCGGCCGCCGCACGGGACGACCCGCCCCGCGGAAAACCGGTGGCCGCGCCGGGCCCCGGTCCGGCACCCTGCCTCCGATGCTCCGTCAGATACGCGCCGACCACGACGCGACCACCCTCGTCGTCTACCAGGCCTACGCACCCGCCGTCGCCGACGCCGCCCTCCGCGCCGGCCGCTTCGTGCCGCCGTTCTCGTTCCGCCGGATGACCTGGATCAAGCCGTCGTTCTGCTGGCTGATGCACCGCAGCAACTGGGCCCAGAAGCCGGGCCAACAGCGCATCCTGGCCGTCCGGATCACCCGGAGCGGCTGGGAAACGGCCCTCTCCCGCGCCACTCTGACGACCGCCGACCCCCAGGCCGTCGCCGCCGCCGCGGTCCACGTCCAGTGGGACCCCGAACGCTCCCTGCGCGGCGCCCCGCTGAACCACTACAGCATCCAGGTGGGCATCGGCCGCGATCTGATCCGCGATTACGCCGAGGAGTGGGTGGTCGGCCTCACCGACCTCACCGACCGCGTACGCAAGATCGCCACCCTTGTGCAGAGCGGCCGCGCCGCACAGGCCCAGCGCCTGCTGCCACCGGAGCGCCCGTACGAGGTCCCCCGCCCGATCGCGGCCCGGCTGGGCATCGACGGCTGAACGCGGGGGGCTACGACGCATCCGGCCGCCGCTCGGCCATGCCGAAGGCCTGGAAGTCACCTGCCCGGCCCGCCCCGGCTCCCCGCGGTCAGGCCGCCCCGCCGGTGCGCAGCCGTCGTACCGCCCGCACCGCAGGCGGCCCCACCGCCGCCAGCGCGGCCGTCACCAGCGCCACCTGGATGACGGTCCACACCCCGTCACGCAGCGAACCGGTCAGCGCATCCGCGTACGCGGACGCGGCGGCCCGCGGGACCACGGCCGGCAGCCCCTCCAGCGCATGGGCGCGCAGCAGGGCGAGGGCCGTCGCGAGCAGCGCCGCCGTCGCGGCGCAGCCCGCCCCCGCGCAGATCAGCGCCCGCCGCCGGCGCCGCGCCAGCAGCAGCCCGGCCAGCAGACAGACCGCCGCGGCCGACGGGAGCAGGGGCGCGGCGGTGCGGACGGCCCGGTAGGCGAGGCGGGCGCGGGGGACGTCGGGGCCGCGCAGGAGGACGACCTCGGCGCCCATGCGGGGGATCCGGTGGGCGATGTCGATGCCCAGACCGTTGCCGGCCAGCTGCTGGCGGACGCGGTCGAGGATCGGGGTGAGGTCCAGGGTCACCGAGGCGTTGCCGGAGGCGGTGAGGCTGCCGTCCAGCGCCTGATGGGCGGTGCGGTGGACGCCGGTCCAGACCGCGGGGAAGGAGCGGCCGGTGACGACCTGGCGGACTTGTTTGCCGACGAATTCGCGCAGACCGCGAGTGAAGCGCTTGAGCAGTGCGGCCCGTTCGGGGCGGGGGATCGCCTTCAGCAGGCCGTCGAGCCGGACATGGGTCATCACCCCGTTGGTGACGTCGTGGACGATGGCGTCCTGGACGGCGCGGTTCGCGGCGAGCGGCGCGACGGTGGCCACGTACCGGTCGGTGTCGGTCAGTTCGCTGCGCGCCCAGACGGTGGCCAGGCTCAGCGGCAGCAGCAGCGTGCCGATGAGCAGCAGCGCACCCGCCCCCAGCGCGCGGCCGGGCCGTCGCCGGGGCTGTTCGGGCAGGCGCTGTGCCTCCGTCACCCGGCCGCGGGGGCGTACGGGTGCGCTCGCTGACATCGCGTCCGGTCCTTCCTGGTAGGAGGGACTGCGGCCAAGTGGCCAGGTATCCAGGCAAGACCGGACGGGCGGCGGGCGCGAGCCGGGGCGGTGCCAACGGGTGATCACATACGCCGGACGTACGCCGGACACCCCCGAGCTCTGCCCATAGCATGACGGCATGTCGGTCAACATTGATGTCGAGATCACCGTCACCGAGACATCCGGCGCGGAGCAGGCGGAGCGGATAGCCGACGCCCTCAACGACGTGGCGCGCGACGAGGGGATCCAGCACGAGATCAGCTTTGTGGTGGACGAGTGGGAGGGGCGGTTCGAGGTGGTGGGCGGCACCGAGTACCCGTTGATCATCGCCCGCTTCGGCCAGTGGCAGCCGGAGTTCGAGAGCCGCGTCCACGGCGCGGTCCGGGCCGTGGCGCCGGCCGCGAAGGTGGACATCCGGTGGGGGTACCCGGACGACGAAGACGCCTGACGGTGATCACTCACGTCGAGGACTTCGAGCAGGCCTTCACCTACGGATGGCGGGACGATGGGGCGGAGCGCCTGCACGCCGAGGCCGGGGCCCTGCTCGCGGCCGTGGACGACATGTCCTGAGGCCGCCCCGGCCCTGCCTCCGCACACGGGCACCGAGCCCGATGCGGTTCAGTGCCCGTCCGGCTCCGCCCGTGGGAAGCACTCCGTGAAGTGGACGGCGTGCTGGCTGTTGAGCGCCACCCGCGCCCAGGAACCATCCGTGAAGCCGAACTCGAACGTATCGGCGTCGATGTCCGTACGGTGCCGGACCCAGGCCACCCGCCCCGCCGGCAGGCTCCAGCCCGCCTCGGCACGGCCGAGTTCGCCGCGGCGGCGGCCTCGCTGGACGTAGCTGACGTGCAGCGAGCGGTCGGTGAGCTGGAGCACCGGCAGCGCGTCCGTGGTCGGGACGCGGGGCGACAGGGCGGTGGCGAGCCGGCCCGCCAGGCTGTTCCAGCCGCCCTTGAGCGGCTTGCCCTTCCTGCCCCGGCCCCCGAAGAGGTCCGGCATCGGTTCGAGGACGGCGTCGAACAGCCGGAAGATCCCCCACAGGCGCCGCTTGGTGCCCTCCCAGCGGTCGCCCGGCAGCCGGTGGCCCGCCAGGACACGGGGACGGTTCCAGCGCCACGGCTTCGGCAGCCGGTGCCCGGGAAGGGCCACTTCGCTCTGGACGAGCCGCTCGCCGGCCGGGAGCGCCGTCACCGCCCGCTCCCTCGCCTCCTTGTACGGGACCCTGCCCCAGGCGACCCGTAGGCTCATACATTTCCCCCGTGGCGGTACGCCGCCCCCATGCCCGTCGCATGTCAAGTCTGCGCGAAAACAGGACCGTTGCTTGGAAGGAACTGTAGCGAGCCCGGCCGCTCGGCAGGGTGCGAGGGCACCCACGGCAACGGATCCCGGTGGCGCCGGGGTCAGTGGCGCTCGGTCTCCTCGGTCTTGAAGGTGCGGAAGCCCCGGCGGTGATAGTTGGGCAGCGCGCGCGGGTGGTCGAACGACGAGGTGTGCAGCCAGACCCTGTTCACCGTGGGGAGATGGGCCCACGCCTGCTGGATCCCGAGCGTCAGCGCGTATCCGCCGAGCCCTCTGCCGACGAACTCCGGGAGCAGCCCGAAGGTTTTGATCTCCACTTCGCCGCCAGGGTGCAGATCGTAGGAGACGATGCCGGTCGGCTCCCCCTCGAAGGACAGCAGCCAGAACGTCCGAGCCGGGCAGGCGGCCAGCCACGCGGCCCATTCCCGCTCGGTCCGGCGTGCGCTCCGCCAGCCGTAGGGGGCGCCGATCCTGGCCGGCAGGTCGATGACCAACGGCGAATCCCGCTCCAGCCGCTCCAGGGCCAGACCGGTCACGGGGGCCGCCGGATTGAGCTGGTCACGGGCCGTCATTTCGACGTACGTCACGATCTCCTTCATTCGCGAAGGTTAGGGCCTGCCCGGGGGCGCATCGGCCAGGCGTCGGCGGCACTCCTCGAGAGCCCGCTCCACGGTCCGGTCCCTCTCGCCGTCCCCGGGCAGGAGCAGCGCACCGGCCGCAGACAGCATCCTCCAGAACTCCGCGGGCCTGCCGCGGTCGGCATCGGGGCCGATCCGCACGAGCACCAGGAAAGCGCCGGTCAGCTCGCCTTTGAAGAGGCGGCGGGACAGCCCGAACGCAATGCCGCTGCCCATGCTGCCCGCGGCTGCCGCGGCGAGGTTCAGCAGGCGCCGGGCCTCCGTGCCGCGCTCGTCCAACGACCCGGGAACGTCGAACACGCCGCCCATCTCCAGAAATTCCCCGCACAGCTCCTCCTCCCCCGCGCAGTAGTGCTGGAACAGCTCGTCGGCATCCCCGCCGAGCCGCTTCTCCACGTCGGCGACCGGCCGGCCGAGGGCAAGGCAGACGGCCCACATCGAGGAACGCCAGTCCGCCGTCCGCGCCGCGAACTCAGCGAACACCTGGACCGGTGCGACGCCCGCCCGCAGCCTCTCGCCCGCCGCCCTCACCATCGCGCCGTCCGCACCGGTGCCCTGGACCGTCATCTCGCTGTTCCTCCCGCCCCAGCTCGGCATCGAGCCCACCACATGACCCCGGCTGCCGAGAACTGTCCTAGTGCCGGTGCGGTCCCGGCCGGTGGACCGGTCCGTGGGCGTCCTCGCAGTGGCCGGTGGCGTACGGCTCGGTGGTGGCGTCCGGCCCCAGGGTCAGGACGTCCGGGGCGCTGGACTCCTCGCCCACGTGGTCGACCTGGAGGGTGGCGTGGGTGATGCCGTACTCCGTGCTCAGCAGTTCCTGGAGGCGGCGGCGGACCTTGTGGCAGTCGCCGCCGGGGGCCACCAGGATGTGGGCGGAGAGGGCCGGCTGGCCGGAGGTGATCTGCCAGATGTGCAGGTCGTGGATCTCGACGACCTGTTCCTCGGCCACCAGGTGGTCGCCCAGGGCGTCCGGGTCGACGCCGGCCGGTGCGGCCTCCATGAAGATCCGGCCGGACTCGCGGACCAGGCCGGTGCCGGCCTTCAGCATCAGCGCGACGACGACGAGCGAGGCGATCGCGTCGGCCCGCTGGAAGCCGGTGGTCAGCACGATCAGGCCGGAGACGGCGGTGGCGACGAAGCCGAACAGGTCGGTGAGGATGTGCTGGTAGGCGCCCTCGATGTTGAGGCTGGAGCGGTTGGCCCGGGAGAGGAACCAGGTGCAGATGAGGTTGATGACGATGCCGGAGAGGGCCGTGACGACGACGAGCCCGCCGGTCACCTGGGGCGGTGAGATCAGCCGGGTGACCGCCTCGTAGCCGAGCCAGGCGGACAGGAGCAGCAGGGTGATGCCGTTGGCCTGGGCGGAGAGGATTTCGGCGCGTTTGAGGCCGTAGGTGTAGCCGCCGCGTGCGGGGCGGGCGGCCAGCCGCATCGCGATCAGTGCCAGGATGATGGAGACCGCGTCGGTGAGCATATGCGCGGCGTCCGAGATCAGGGCCAGGGACTGCGCCACGACGCCGATGACGACCTCGATCGCCATGTAGGCGGTCAGGAGCAGCAGCGCGGCGCGCAGCCAGCGGCGGTCGGCGTCCGGGGAGACACCGTGCGAGTGGCCGTGCGAGTGGCCGCCCGGCCGGCTGTGGTCGTGCCCGTGGCTGTGGGCGTGCTCGGTCATGGGCGCGCTCCTTCCTGGGTCGTCGTTGCGAAGCAAACCGCACTTCGACGAAAGATCCAAAGGCTGCACCGGTGACCGTTGTCATTACCGTCGAACGGCGTATCGTGCCTGGTCAGAGCGGTGTGGGCGGCGACGCGGCCGGGACGGGCCGGGACGCGGAAACGGACTGCCGGCATCCCTTTCCGCGCGATGCCGAGGACCGGAACCCTTGATAAGGGCACGCCAAAGAGACGATCTTGGTGGGGCGGACGGCTCGCGATGCCGCGGTCCGTGTTCGTACCCCTACTGAGGAGAGTCGTGCCCGTGAACCGAGAAGCGCCGGACATCCTGTCGCCGGAATTCGCCGCGGATCCGTATTCCGCCTATCGCGTGCTGCGCGACGACTTCCCGCTGCTGCACCACGAGGCCACTCAGAGCTACATCATCTCGCGGTACGAGGACGTCGAACGGGCCTTCAAGGAGCCGGTGTTCACCACGGACAACTACGACTGGCAACTGGAGCCGGTACACGGCCGGACCATCCTCCAGATGAGCGGCCGGGAGCACGCGGTGCGCCGTGCGCTGGTCGCGCCGGCCTTCCGCGGCAACACCCTGGAGCAGTCGTTCCTGCCGGTGATCGAGCGCAATGCCCGTCAGCTCATCGACGGGTTCCGGGGAGCGGGCACCGCCGACCTGGTGGCGGAGTTCGCCACCCGCTTCCCCGTCAATGTCATCGTCGACATGCTGGGGCTGGACCAGGGCGATCACGAGCGCTTCCACCGCTGGTACACCGCGATCATCGGGTTCCTCGGCAACCTCTCCCAGGACCCGGACGTCGCCGCGGCGGGACTGCGCACCCGCGACGAGTTCGCCGCGTATCTGCTGCCCGTCATCCGCGAGCGCCGCGACCACCTCGGCGACGATCTGCTCTCCACGCTCTGCGCCGCGGAGATCGACGGGACGCGGATGAGCGACGAGGACATCAAGGCGTTCTGCAGTCTGCTGCTGACGGCCGGCGGGGAGACCACCGACAAGGCGATATCCAGCCTGCTGCACAACCTGCTGCGCCACCCCGAGCAGCTGGCCGCGGTGCGCGCGGACCACTCGCTGATCGCGCCGGCGTTCGCCGAGACGCTGCGGTACACCCCGCCGGTCCACATGATCATGCGGCAGGCCGCCGAGGACATCACCATCGGCGGCGGCGAGGTGCCCAAGGGCGCCACCCTCACCTGTCTGATCGGCGCGGCCGGGCGGGACGAGCGGCGCTACGCCGACCCCGACACCTTCGACATCCACCGTGCCGACCTGTCCGCCACCACCGCCTTCTCGGCCGCCGCGGACCATCTCTCGTTCGCCCTCGGGCGGCACTTCTGCGTCGGCGCGCTGCTGGCGAAGGCGGAGGTCGAGGTGGGCGTGGCCCAACTGCTCGACGCGCTGCCGGAGATGGCGCTGGAGCCGGGAGCGGAGCCGCGGGAGCAGGGGGTCTTCACGAGGGGGCTGGATACGCTGCCGGTGCGGTTCACCCCGGCGGGATAGCCCGCCCTTCGCAGGGCGGTGTTTCACGTGAAACACCGCCCCGTGCCCGCTCATCCGTACAGCGCGCCCGGTGTCCCCATCGCCGGAATCGGCGTATACGCGGGCGTGAACTCGACCGGCAGCCCGACCAGGCCGCGCATCCACAGCGACGGATGCCACACCAGGTCCTCGGCGGGCACCGTCAGCATCACGTCCGGCAGCCGGTCGAGCAGCACCTCCACCGCCGCCTTGGCGATTACCTCGGCGATCTCCGGGGCGGGGTAGGGACAGGCGTGTTCCCCATGGCTGAAGGACATATGGGCCTGGTTGCCGTCGGCGCCGGCCTCGCTGAAGTCCGGCCGCACCTGGGGATCGGTGTTGGCGGCGGCCAGCCCGAGAATCACCAGATCCCCGGTACGGATCCGGCGGCCGCCGAGCTGGGTGTCGCGCGCCGCCCAGCGGCCGATGTAGTTCTGGGTCGGGGTGTCGTGCCAGAGCACCTCGTTGAGCGCCTGGCCGACGCTGCGCCGCCCGCCCGAGAGGCTGACCGCGAACCGGTCGTCGGTCAGCATCAGCCGCAGCGTGTTGCCGATCCAGTTGGCGGTCGGCTGCTGCGCGGCGGCCATCACCACCAGCAGATCGATGACCGCTTCCTCATCGGCCAGCCCCGCCTCATGGCCCAGCAGCCGGGACGGCACATCGGCGCCCGGCTTGGACCGCCTGGCCTTGACCAGCCGCTGCATCCGCGCGGCGACCCGCTGGTGCGCCGCGATCGAGCCGTCGTCGGCGTTCAGTGACGCGGCGATGTCGGCGGCCAGTTCGGGCACCTCGGTCGCGGGGAAGCCGAAGAGCTCGGCGATGACGAGCAGCGGCAGCCGGGCAGCGTAATGGACCATCAGATCCGTCTCGCCGGACCCGGCGAACGCGTCGATCAGCCCGTCCGCCAGCCGCTCGCAGATCTGCCGCAGCTCGAACTGGTCGATCGCGGTCAGCGCATCGCTGATCGCCCCGGCCCGCCGCCGGTGCTCGGGCCCCTCGGCGAACATCACCGACGGCTGGTGCCCGACGAACGGCATCAGCGGCCAGCCCTCGGGGATGTGCTCCCAGGCGTGCCAGCGCCGGGAGTCGCGTGCGAACAGCTCCGGGTTGCTGGTGACCTGGTGCAGCTCGCGGTAGCCCAGGACGAACCAGCCGGGGATGTCGCCGTCCAGGAGGACCGGCGCGACCGTCCCGTACCGCGCGCGCATCTCGCGGTAGAGCTTCGCCGGGTCGTCGCTGAAGCCGGCGCCGTACAGCGGTACGGCGTCCGTGCCGGGCCGCATCGGGCAGCCGCCGGTCCGGGGGTGCTGCTGTTCGGTCATGGCGCGGTCTCCGCGGTCTCCTGTACGGACAGGGCGTAGAGATGGTCGACCAGCGCGATCAGCACGGCCTTGCTGGACTCACGGTCGCGCGCATCGCAGTGGATCAGCGGCACGTCCGGTGAGAGGTCGAGCGCGTCGCGGATCTGATCGAGGGTGTGCCGCTCCCCGCCGAAGTCGTTGTGCGCGACGATGAACGGCATCCCGTGCGCCTCCAGCCGGTCGATGGCGTACCAGGAGTCGTCCAGCCGCCGGGTGTCGACCAGGACCACCGCGCCCAGCGTTCCGGAGAACAGCCGGTCCCACAGGAACCAGAAGCGTTCCTGGCCGGGTGCGCCGAACAGATACAGCACCGAGCTGTCGTTGATGCTGATCCGGCCGAAGTCGAAGGCGACGGTGGTGGTCGACTTGCCCTCCACGCCGGTGGGGTCGTCGACGCCGACGCCCGCCCGGGTCATCGTCTCCTCGGTGTTCAGCGGCCGGATCTCGCTGACCGAGCGGACCATGGTGGTCTTGCCGACGCCGAAGCCGCCGACGATCACGATCTTCAGCCCGTTGTCGGCGGTGGCGCTCAGCGGAATGCGGTCGGCGTCGGTGCCGGTCGCCGTGGCCGGGTTCGGAGGGGCGGTCACAGCGGCGGTCGCGGCGGCGTTCTCAGAGGCGGTGGAGTGCATCGAGCACCTCCTTCAGCAGGTCGGCGGCGGGGAGTTGGGCGGTGGCGGCGGTGCGCGGATGGCGGGCGGTGACCTGCCCGCGGTCGAGCAGGTCGGACAGCAGGATCCGGACCACGCTGACCGGCATCCGCAGCTCCGCCGAGACCTCGACCACGGCCAGCGGGCGACGGCACATGGTCAGGATCCGGGCATGCTCGGACTGCATGCCCGGTGTCGGATCGCATTCGCTGACGATGAGGGTCACCAGGTCGAGCGTCCGGTCGTCGGCGGACCGGCTGCGTCCGCCGGTCACGGTGTAGAGCCGGTCCGGATCATCGTCAGGACCGAGCCGTTTCATGCCGGCTGCCCGCCCTCGTCACGCGGCGCGGCCTGCAGATACTCGCCGATCTGCTCCACCAGCTCGTTCATGTTGAAGCCGATCAGGCCGACATCGGCGTCCTCGACGGCGATCAGCGCCAGATGGGCGCCGTTCCCGGCCTCCACGATGAACAGCACGCCACCGTGGAACTCCGTCATCGCCTGCCGTACGCCACCCGTACCGTCCCCGAACTCCACGGACGCGCCGTGCGACAGGCTCTGTATCCCGGAGGCGATGGCGGCCAGCTGGTCGGCCTGATCGATGGTCAGGTCCTTGGAGTGGCACAGCTTGAGCCCGTCCCGGGACAGGACCAGCGCATGGCGCGCGCCCGGAGTCTTCTGGAGCAGGTTCTCCAGCATCCAATCGAGGCTGTGGTCGGTGGTGTTCATCGGGTCTCGTCCTCCGGACGTGCTGGAGAGGGTGCAGGGGGTGACGCGGGTGCGCCGCCGGTACGGGTGTCCGGGGCGGCGTCGGTGGGCGTGCCGTCGGCGGTATCCGGGGCGGATGTGCCCCGGAAGGCCTTACGGAAGGAGCTGAAGCGCGCCGCCGACTCCTCCACGGAGCGGGCGGGCCGGGCGGGCCTGCGGGCGTCCGGCGTCCGGCCGTGCGCCGGACCCGTGCCCATGGGGGCGGAGGCCAGGGTCTGGCCGCGGCGGCGCTTGGGCAGGCCGCTCTCGCCGAATTCGGTCGGCGGAGCGGGCTGCGCCTCGGGGGCGGGCTCGGGCGCCGGAGCCGGCTCCGGGGCGGACTCGGCCCGGGGGCCGGGGGTCTGGGCCTGGCGGGTGCGCCGGGGGAGCGGCGCCGGTGCCTCGGACCCGGACACGGGCCGGTCCTGGGGCGCCGGCTCGGACTGCGCCGGGCGCGGGGACCGGCTCTCCGGCTCGTCCTCGGCGGCGCGCCGGGGAGCGGGGACCGCGGCCCGCGGGGCCGTCACGACCGTGTCGGCGATCGGCGGCTGCTCGGCCTGCTGGGCCGGCCGGGCCTCCGTCACCAGCTGCTGCGGAATCAGCACGACCACGCCCGTGCCGCCGCGCGCCGACGGCCGGAAGGACACATTCAGTCCGTGCTTGCGCGCCAGACAGCCCACCACCGCGAGCCCCAGCCGCGTCCCGGACAGCGACATCAGGTCCAGCGTGGCCGCGGACACCGACTGCTGGGCCCGCTGCAGCGCGGCCTCACCCATCACCAGCCCGCTGTCCTCGACGCTGACCACCACGCCGGCCTGCGCCTCCTCCACATACACATGCACCGGGGACAGCGGCGGCGAGAACGACGTCGCGTTGTCCATGATCTCGGCCAGCGCATGCATGATGCCCTCGGCCGCATGCCCGGCGATGGCGACGTCACTGCTGTTGTGCAGCTGGATACGGCGGTAGGCGCTGATCCGCCCCATCGCACCGCGCAGGATGCTCTCCATCGCGATCGGCTTGTTCCAGCGGCGGCCGGACCGCGCCCCGGTCAGTACGGCGATGCTGTCCGCCAGCCGCCCCGCCTGCGCCGTCGTATGGTCCAGCTTCATCAGATCGCCCAGCACTTCCTCGCCGTGCCGGTCCTCCATCTCGCGCAGGTCCGCGAGCATCCCGGTGGCGAGCGCCTGTACGCGGCCGGCGGCATTGGCGCAGGCGGACATCGCCGCGGCCCGCATCCGCTCACCGCGGCCGACCTCCTCGGCCAGCGTCCGCAGGATCCGCTGATGCGCCCCGGCCGTGGGCGTGGTCGTACGGCTGAGCGCGGTGTCCACCGAGGCGCCGTCCCGCAGCTCCGCGACCAGCGCGGGCAGCGTCTCATCGGCCAGCCGGTCGGCCTCGGCCCGGATGTCCCCGATCCGCGACCGGTAGTGCCGTACCAGCCGCTGCTGATGCACGGCGGTCGCCACCGCGGCGCTCAGCGCCACCCCGCCGGCCCCGCCTGCCCAGGCCAACGGCATCCGTACGGACGGCGGCGCGAGCAACACCGCCCACACGCACAGCCCCCCGGTCACCACCAGAGCGACTGCCAGGGTGCGCGCGGCCGCGCCCAGCGGCGTGTGCGCTGCCTGACGGCGGGAGGGTATCCGTGCTGACATCAAACAGGTCCTCGTGAGCGATGGCGGCTGCGGGCGGTGCGGGGTGGTGATTGTGTCGGGGCGGACGGGGGGAGCGAAACCCCTGGGGGAATCGAGGTATCGGCGTACGGGAGTTGCGTCCTGCGACGTGTCGTATGACGCGTCACGCGACGTGGTGCGTGACGTCTCCCGTGGCGCGTTCTGCGACGTGGTGCGTCATGCGCCCTGCAAGGCGTTCTGCGGCGGATGCGGCGTGTGCGTTACTCCAGGTAAGGCTCGGTGTGCGACGAAGAAACGATCGAAGATCGTCCAGGCACTTTAGCCGCTCGCCGGGATCGGGCAACTTCCGTATCGCCCTCTGCCGTTGAGGCACGATTCGCGCAGGTCATCCCGCGATAGCCGGACTTCAGCCGGACTTCAGCCGGACTTCAGCCGGACGGCGACGAGGCGGCCGTCGGGACGGCCGGCGCCCGGTCCCCCGCTACGCCGCCCGGACGCGCTCCCCGGCCACCGGATGCAGCGCCGCGAACTCCAGCGGCGCCGACGGGTCGATGGACACCTCCAGCGGGGCGGGTTCGGCCCCCGCCCGGACCAGCAGGTCCCCGACCGCCGCGATCATCGCCCCGTTGTCCGTGCACAGCCGCAGCGGCGGCACCCGCAGGCGGATCCCCGCCGCCGCGCAGCGCTCCTCGGCCAGCGACCGTACGCGCGAATTGGCGGCCACCCCGCCCACCACGACCAGCGTGCCGACGCCGTGTTCGGCGCAGGCGGCCACCGCCTTGCGGGTGAGGACATCCGCCACCGCCTCCTGGAGCGAGGCCGCGCCGTCGGCGAGCGGGAGGGGGCGGCCCGCGGCGCGATGGCTCTCCGCCCACCTGGCCGCCGCCGTCTTCAGACCCGAGAAGGAGAAGGCGAAGCGGTTCCCGGGCGGTCCCGAGGTCAGCGGGCGGGGAAAGGGGACAGCGCGCGGATCCCCCTCGCGCGCTGTCCGGTCAATGGCCGGGCCGCCGGGATACGGCAGCCCGAAGACCCGGGCGACCTTGTCGAAGCACTCGCCGGCGGCATCGTCCAGGGTGTCGCCGAGGTGCACGATCGGGTCGCGCGCCAGGTCGCGTACGAGAAGGAGGGAGGTGTGGCCGCCGGAGACGATCAGGACGACGCAGGGGTCGGGCAGCGGGCCGTGCTCAAGGGTGTCGGCCGCGACATGCCCCGCGAGGTGGTGCACCCCGTACAGCGGCACACCGAGCGCGTACGCCAGCCCCTTCGCCCCCGCCAGCCCCACCTGAAGGGCCCCGGACAGCCCTGGTCCCGTCGTCACCGCAACCGCTCCGATGTCCTGGGCCCGCAGCCCCGCATCGGCCAGCGCGGCCCGTACGACCGGGGTCAGGGCATGCACATGGGCGCGGGCCGCGATCTCGGGGACGACGCCGCCGAATCGCGCATGCTCGTCCATGCTCGACGCCAGCGCCTGCCCGAGCAGCCGGCCGTCCCGCACCAGCCCCGCGCCCGTCTCGTCGCAGGACGATTCGATCCCCAGCACCACCGGCGAGTCCACCGAGCCGCTCCCTCCGTTCCGTCCCGCGTTCTTCTCTCTTGGCCGTAATTGCAAACTATATGCAATAAGGGGGGAAGGGTATCGGGCGGCCGAGGGCCGGCCGGGGCTCCGCCCCCACCGGCGACCCGTACCCGCCGGTCAGTAGAGTTCCCCTCCCACAGAGTTCCCCTCCCTCTCCCGCCCCGACGAACCCCGAGGTACCGGCAGTGAGCCCCGCATCCCCCCTCTCCGTGGTCGGCATCGGGGCCGACGGCTGGGACGGTCTGCCGACCGGCTCCCGGCAGGTCCTGCGCGAGGCCGAGGTGCTGATCGGCGGGGCGCGGCAGCTGGCGCTGCTGCCCGAGGTGTGCGCGGGCGAACGGGTGCCGTGGCCGTCGCCGCTGCGGCCCGCCGTGCCGGGGCTGCTCGCCGCCCACGCCGGACGCCGGATCTGCGTGCTGGCCAGCGGCGATCCGATGTTCTACGGGATCGGGCGGACGCTGAACGAGGTGGCCGGAATGCCCCTGCGGGTGCTGCCGCATCCCTCCTCCGTCTCCTACGCCTGCGCGCGGCTGGGCTGGCCGGTGGAGGAGACGGAGGTCGTCACGCTGGTCGGGCGGCCCGCCGAGAGCCTGGCCGGGGCGCTGTACGACGGGCGGCGGCTGCTGGTGCTGTCCGCCGGTGCGGGCACCCCCGCCGAGGTCGCCGCGCTGCTGTGCGCCCACGGCTTCGGGCCGACCCGTATGCGGATCCTCGAACAGCTCGGCGGGGAGCGGGAACGGGTGGCCGAGTGCACGGCGGCCGACTGGCCGGAGCCGTCAGGGGACGACCCCGGTACCGTCGACCCCCGCAACGTCGACCCCCGCCACGTGGACCTCCACACCATCGACCCCCTCAACGTCATCGCGCTCGACTGCGTCCGCGGGCCCGCCGCCCGCCGCCTCTCCCTCGTCCCCGGCCTCCCCGACGACGCCTACGAGCACGACGGCCAGCTGACCAAGCGCCATGTCCGCGCCGCCACCCTCGCCGCGCTGGCCCCCGCCCCCGGCGAACTCCTCTGGGACATCGGCGGCGGCTCCGGCTCCATCGCCGTCGAGTGGCTGCGCGCGCACCGCAGCTGCCGCGCCGTCAGCGTGGAGCGCGATCCGGTGCGGGCCGAGCGGATCGGCCGTAACGCCCGTTCGCTGGGGGTGCCGGGGCTGCGCGTCGTCACCGGGGCCGCGCCCGCCGCGCTGGCGGATCTGCCGGTGCCGGACGCGGTGTTCATCGGCGGCGGACTGACCGCCCCCGGGCTCCTGGACGCGTGCTGGCAGGCGCTGCCGCCGGGCGGCCGGATCGTCGCCAATACGGTGACGCTGGAGTCCGAGGCGCTGCTCGCCGACCGCTACCGGCGGCACGGCGGCGACCTCGTCCGCCTCGCCGTCGCGCACGCCGTCCCGGTCGGCGGCTTCACGGGCTGGCGGCAGGCGATGCCGGTCACCCAGTGGTCGGCCGTGAAGCCGGCCGGTGGCGAGGCGGGACGCTGTTTCACGTGAAACCACGCCGCACACCACCCACGCAGCATCTGGAGAACGAGGAACGATGACCGTCTACTTCATCGGCGCGGGCCCCGGCGCCGCCGACCTGATCACCGTGCGCGGCGTCCGCACCCTCGCCTCCTGCGGGGTGTGCCTGTACGCGGGCAGCCTGGTGCCGCGCGAGCTGCTGGACGGGTGCCCGCCCGGCGCCCGGCTCGTCGACACCGCGCAGATGGACCTCGACGCCATCGTCGGGGAGCTGGTGCGCGCCCATGAGGAGGGCCACGACGTCGCCCGGCTGCACTCCGGCGACCCGTCCGTCTTCAGCGCCGTCGCCGAGCAGATGCGCCGCCTGGACGCGGCCGGGGTGCCGTACGAGGTGGTGCCGGGCGTCCCGGCCTTCGCCGCTGCGGCCGCCGCCCTCAAACGCGAACTGACCGTCCCCACCGTTGGCCAGACCGTCATCCTCACCCGCGTCGCCCAGCGCGCCACCCCCATGCCCGAGGGCGAGGACCTGGCCACGCTGGGCCGCAGCGGCGCCCTCCTGGTCCTCCACCTGGCCGCCATGTACGTCGACCGGGTCGTCGCCGAACTCCTCCCGCACTACGGCGCCGACTGCCCCGCCGCCGTCGTCGCGATGGCCTCCCGCCCCGACGAACTCGTCCTGCGCGGCACCCTCGCCGACATCGCCGACCAGGTGAAGGCCGCGGGGGTGGTCCGGACCGCCGTGATCATGGTCGGCCGGACGCTGGGCGCCGAGCAGTTCCGCGACAGCCACCTGTACTCGGCGGACCGGGAGCGCCCGCATGCGCCGTGCGGGGAGAGCGGGGAGAGCGGGGGGACGCGGCGCGGGGATCCGGGGCGGTCTCCACTGCGGTGACCAGGTGACCAGGTGACTGGGCGACCGGGCGACTGGGTGACTATGCGTCGCGGTCGTTCCGCAGGGCTTGGACGAGCCAGGGGTACACCGGAATCAGACTCGGTACCACCTGCCAGCCGTTGACGATCCACACCAGCCGCCAGTACCGGTCCACCCTGGGGTCGTGCGCCTCTTCGAACTGGCGGGCCATCCAGTCCCGGAATTCCGCGTCGGGGGTGCGCGCGAGCGCTTCGGCGAAGCGGCGCACGAGGTCGTCGACGACGGGTACGGCACTGTTGCTGAGCGGGTCGATGCCCGACTCCATGGCCTCGGAGACCGTCTGACGGGTGAACTCCATCAGGTCCTCGCCGGCCTCGCGCTCGATGGCGGGCGTGCGCCCGGCGGCCTGGAGCATGGCCGTCCGGCGCATCCGGGCCCGGAAGTCCTCGTCGCCGACCAGCTCGGCGAGCTCCACCCACGCGGCGACCTGTTCGCCGGACGGATCGTCGGGGAGGTCGGGAGTGGCAGCGCGAACCATGGCCACCGCGGCCGGGTCGGCATCCACTGTGCCGAAGGTGCCCTCCACGAAATCGTCGATCAGACGTCGGCGTTCTTCGCCGGACAACTGCGTGAGCCGGTGCATGAGCTTGATCTCCTCGGGATCGGACCCGCGTCCGGCCACGACTCGCAGCACGCTCCGACGCAGTTGCAGCACCCGGATCTGGACGTCCATGGCATCGGCGTGCGCCGCGGCGACGTCCGCCACCGAGAGCTCGCGGTCCAGTACCCGTTGAATCGTGGCCAGGTCCATGCCCAGCTCACGCAGTGTGCGGACGAGTTCCAGACGAAGCAGTGCGTCGAGGTCGTAGAGCCGATAGCCGGCGGGACTTCGGGTGGTCGGCGCCACCACCCCCGAATCGGAGTAGAACCGGATGGTCCGCACGGGCAGGCCGGTCCGCCGGGAAAGCTCCCCGATCGAGTAGAGGGTGGTCGCGTCCATGTCCCCCACTCTGCTGCCTCCAGTCACTGGAGACTCAAGCCTGGTCCCCTCCTCCTGAAGGGTCCCCTCTTCCTGAAGGATCCCCTCCTCCTGAAGGGTCCCCTCTTCCTGAAGGATCCCCTCCTCCTGAAGGATCGCCTCCCTCCGAAGTGCCCGCCGCCGCCGGCCCCTTCCGCAGCGGCACCTCGCGGATCAGCCAGGCGGCCGCAAAGGTGACGGCGCACAGCGCGGCCGTGCCGACCATGACGCCGTGCAAGCCACCGGTGACGCCCGCCCGGAAGGCGTCCCGCACCGGCTCGGGCAGCCCGCGCAGCACCGCGGGGGTCATGTCGTGGCCGCCGGCGAGCCGCGCTCCGTCCGGGCCGAGCCGGTCCGTGAGGGTGGCCGCCATCCGGCCGGCGTAGACGGAGCCGAGCACGGCGACGCCGAGCGAGCCGCCGATGGTGCGCAGGAGTGTGGTGGTGCCGCTGGCCGCGCCCATGTCGCGGGGGTCCGCGCTGTTCATGGTGATCAGCATCGAGGGCTGCATCAGGCAGCCCAGGCCCGCGCCGAGGACGAGCGTCAGCGCGGAGGACACGGCCGTGGGGGTGTCGTCGCCGACCGTGAGCAGGGCCAGGGCGCCCGCCGTGGCGACCGCGCCGCCCGCGATGGGGTACGGGCGGTACCCGCCCCCGTTGGCGACCGCCCGCCCGATGAACAGCTGCGCGCCCATCATGCCGAGCATCAGCGGCAGGAGCAGCAGCCCGCTCTGCGTCGACGACATGCCCCGTACGAACTGCATGTACTGCGGCAGATAGCTCGCCGCGGCCAGCATCGCCGCGCCCACCAGGAAGCTCAGCACCTGCGCGAGCGTGAAGTTGCGGTCGCTGAACAGGCGCGGCGGGATGATGGGTTCGGGTGCCCGTCGCTCCACCCGGACGAACCAGCCGAGGGCGGCGACCGCGAGCGCGGCGAGCCCCGCGATCTGCGGTGAGATCCAGTCGTACGCCGTGCCGGCCCAGGTCCCCAGCAGGGTGAGCGCCAGAATGCCCGCGGTGAGGAGCGCGGCGCCCGGGTAGTCGATCCGGGCCGCGCTGCGCTCGCCGCGCAGCCGGATGCGGAGCCCGACGATCAGGAGCGCGGCGGCGCCGACGGGCACGTTGACGTAGAAGACCCAGCGCCAGTTCAGCTGGTCGGTGAGGAACCCGCCGAGCAGCGGGCCGCCGATCATGGCGACCGGCATCATCACGCCGATCATCGACTGGGCGCGCCCCGCCTGCGCAGGCGACAGAAGCGTCCCGATGAGGGAGAGCGCACCCACGAAGAGGCCGCCCGCGCCGAGTCCCTGAAGCGCCCGGAACGCGATCAGCTGCCCCATGTCCTGGGCGAGCCCGCAGAGCACGGAGCCGATGAGGAAGACCACGATCGAGGCCAGATAGCCGCCCTTGCGGCCGTACAGGTCGCCGAGTTTGCCCCAGATCGGGGTGGTGACGGCGGTGGTGAGCAGATAGGCCGTCACCACCCAGGAGAAGTGGTCGAGGCCGCCCAGGTCGCCGACGATCGTCGGCAGGGCGGTGCCGACGATCGTGCCGTCGAGTGTCGCCAGGATGATGCCGAGCAGCAGCCCCAGGACCGCGAGCCGCGACGGCGGCGCCGGGTCCGGCGGCCGGTGGCTGCCGGGCCCGGCCGTCTCGTCCGCCGCCTCTTCCGTACGTTGACGCATTCTTCCCTCCCTCGGAAGCCCTGGTGCCGCGTCAGGCGGCGTACGGGCGGACGGTCCTGGCGTCCCGCAGCGCCTGGGCCCACCAGGCGAGCTGGTCGAGCATGGCCTTGGCCGCGGTGTCGCTCTCCGCGTCCTTCATCGCGTGCGCCTCGTCGAACAGGCCCCAGGCGTGGTGGAGGCTGACCGTGTTGCGGATGGTGGTGGCGTTCAACTCGGCCATGACGAGCCGGAGTTGCTCGACCGCGCGCAGGCCGCCCGAGATGCCGCCGTAGGAGACGAAGCCGATCGGCTTGGCGTGCCACTGCTCGTTGTGCCAGTCGATGAGGTTCTTCAGGGGCGCCGGGAAGCTGTGGTTGTACTCCGGCGTGACGAATACGAACGCGTCGGCCGCGGCCAGGCGCGGCGAGACGGCGGCGAGGGCCTCCTCGGTGCCGGGCGCGGCCGGTTGGCCGAAGGCCGGGAGGACGGTGGGCAGCGGGGTCTCGGCCAGGTCGACGACGTCGACGCTCATGTCGTCGCGCTGTGCGAGGTGGCCCTTGATCCACTGGGTGACGACGGGCGCGAAGCGGCCCTCCCGGGTGCTGCCGACGACGACCGCGATGTGGAGCTGCTGCGGCTGCTTGCTCATGGAAATCCCCCTGCTGTGTAGGACGTCGGCCGTGTAGGACGTCGGCTGTGCACGTCGCCCGTCGCGCACGACGTCTGTCGTGTACGACGTATCGAGACGCGTACAACGTACACGTCGATGTGTACGCCGTCTACTAGAGATACGCTGTACACGAACGGTCGGCCGAAGACCGGCCGGAGAGGAGCCCCACGTGGCAGCCCAGAAGAAGAGCGACGGCGCGGATCAGCCCGTGCTGTGGGAGCGCCTGGAACGCCCCACCGCCGCGCCCCGCGCCGCACTGACGCCCCGGAAGATCGCCGCGGTGGCGGTGCGGGTCGCCGATGCCGAGGGCTTCGCCGCCGTCACCATGCGCCGCCTCGCCACCGAGCTGGGCGTCGCGCCGATGGCCGCGTACCGCCATGTCTCGGGCAAGGACGACCTGTGGGCGCTGATGGTCGACCAGGTCATGACCGAACTCGCCGTCCCCGACGAGGTGACCGGCTGGCGCGACGTCCTGCGCGCCTACGCGCTGGGCAACCGCGCCATGATGCTGCGCCACCCCTGGCTGGCCCAGCTGCCCACGCCGCACTTCGTGCTGACGCCGAACCGGATGGCGGCCGCGGAACGCCAGCTGGCCGCGCTCGACGCGCACGGTCTGGACACCGACACGATCATGGCCGCCTTCCGCGCGGTCAACGCCTATGTGCACGGCGCAACGCGGTCCGAGGTGGCGCTGCGCGAGTACATGGAGGACAACGGCTGGGGCAGCGGCGACGAGACGCGCCGCGCGCTCGCGCCCCAGATGACCTATCTGATGGAGACCGGCCGCTACCCGACCTACCGGCGCTACACCGTCGGGGCCGCGCGCAAGGACGACGCCGCCTGGCAGTTCGAGACGGGGCTCGACTACGTGCTCGACGGCATCGCGGTCCGGCTCGGCGACAACGTCAGGCCCCAGGACAGGCCCTAGCCGGGTGTGGAGTCCAGGGCTAGGACCTGTCCGAGCCGCCCGGCCCCCGTGGCTCCGCCCGCCCCACCACCATCCCCGCCCGGTCGATGCAGATGACGTCGACGGCCACCGGGGCGCCGCGCAGCACGGTCAGCGCCTCGTCCCGCGCGGTGGCCGCCACCAGGTCACCCAGCGGCACCCCCGCCGCCTCGCACAGCCGCAGCGCGGCGAGCCCCGTATTGGCCTCGGCGACGGCGCCCGCCAGCTCCTCCCCGGCGCCGCCCCGCCGCGCCAGCTCGGCCAGAAAACCCTTGTCCACCTGCGAACGCGCCGAATGCAGATCCAGATGCCCGGCCGCCAGCTTCGACAGCTTGGCGAAGCCGCCGCAGATCGTGAGCCGTTCGACGGGATGCCGCCGGATGTACTTCAGCACCGCCCCCGCGAAGTCCCCCATGTCCAGCAGCGCGTCCTCGGGCAGCTGGTGCAGGGCGACCACGGTCTTCTCCGACGTCGACCCCGTACACCCCGCCACATGCCGCCGTCCCGCCGCACGCGCCACATCCACCCCGCGCCGGATGGAGTCGATCCAGGCCGAGCAGGAGTACGGAACGACGATCCCGGTGGTGCCCAGGATGGACAGCCCGCCGAGGATCCCCAGCCGGGGATTCCATGTACTGCGGGCGATCTCCTCCCCGTGATCGACCGAGATCTCGACCTCGACATCGGCCGACGCCCCCGCGCCCCCGTAGCGTTCGGCCACCGCCGCCAGATGCTCCCGCATCATCTGCCGCGGTACGGGATTGATCGCGGGCTCGCCGACGTCCAGGGGCAGGCCGGGACGGGTGACCGTCCCCACGCCCGGCCCGGCCCGGAACACCACGCCGGAGCCGGGTGCCAGCCTCCGCACCCGCGCCCGTACCAGCGCCCCGTGCGTCACATCGGGATCGTCCCCGGCGTCCTTCACCACCCCGGCCATGGCACCGGTCCGGTCCGGCGCCAGTTCCTCCACCGCCAGGGCGAAGGACGGCGTCTGCCCCTTCGGCAGCGTGATCGTCACCGGATCCGGGAACTCGCCGCTCAGCAGGGCCGTGTACGCGGCCGTGCTCGCCGCCGTCGCACACGCCCCGGTCGTCCACCCGGGCCGCAGCCCGGTGTGCGCGAGCTGGGCGGCGCGCCCGCCGCTCCCCTGGCCCGTCCCCGTCGCCGTACCCTTCGCTTGCGCGTCACCCACGGAGGAAATCACCGCTCATGCACGACGACCGCCCCGCCCACGTCCTGATCCTCGGCGGTACGACCGAGGCCCGCCGCCTCGCCGGAATACTCGCGGCGGAGCCGGGCCTGCGCGTGACGACCTCGCTCGCCGGCCGGGTCGCCGCGCCCCGGCTGCCCGCCGGGGAGGTACGCATCGGAGGGTTCGGCGGCCCCGCGGGCCTCGCCCGCTGGCTGCGCGAGCACGCGGTGGACGCGCTCATCGACGCCACCCATCCTTTCGCCGGCACGATCAGTCACAACGCGGCCCAGGCGGCCGCCACCGCCCATGTTCCCCTGCTGGCCCTCCGCCGGCCCGGCTGGGTCCCCGGCCCGGACGACACCTGGCACCCGGTCGACTCCCTGCCCGAGGCCGCCGCCCTCCTCCCCACCCTCCCCGGCACCCGCATCTTCCTCACCACTGGCCGTATGGGCCTCACCCACTTCGCCCACCTCACCGACCTCTGGTTCCTCGTGCGCTCCGTGGACGCCCCCGAGCCCCCGCACCCGCCCCGGATGCACACCCTGCTCGACCGCGGCCCCTTCACCCTGGACGGCGAACGGCAACTGCTGCGCGACCACCGCATCGACGTCCTGGTGACCAAGGACAGCGGTGCCACGGCCACCGCCGCCAAGCTGACGGCGGCCCGGGAGGCGGGTGTGCCGGTGGTGGTCGTACGGCGGCCTCCGGCCCCGGCGGGGGTGCCCGAAGCGCCGGACCCGGCGGCCGCGGCGGACTGGGTGCGCAGGCTCTTCGGCTGATCCCTGCACCCTTCAACTCCCGCTTCTGGCGGACAATTTGATCGCAACGGGGCGGTGCCGGTGCCTCTCGGGGACGACTCCGGACCGGCCGAACCGAACCGACCGCAGGACAGGCGTGGTTGAGCGATACTGCCTGACGCGGTGACGCGGTACTGCCTGGCGTGGTGACGCGGGGGACACGGTGAAGGGGGAAGCGTGGACTGGGGCACCCTCGTCGCGACGGTGAGCGGCGGCTTGATGGCGATCTCCGGCACCGTCCTGGCGGATCGCCTCCGTCACCGCCACGAGACCGACCGCAGCAGCGAGGCGCGGCGCCGGGCGGTGTACATCGAGTTCATCACCGCCGCCGGGGAGTGCCACGCGCGCCTGCGCCGCCTCGCCCAGGACCCGGACGCCGAGACCGACCTCGACGCCGCCGCCCGTGCGGCGCTGAACGAGGCCGCGATCCATGAGGTGCGGGAGCGGCTGTACATCGACGCGACGGCCGCCATCGCCGGCGCCGGGCAGGAGATGTTCGAGCGCCTGCGTGCGCTTCAGCGGGCGGTCGCCGCGGGCGCCCGGCACACCTCACCCGCCTTTCACGAGGCCTATCACCCCTACCTCTCGGCCGTCTGGGCCTACCGCGTGGCGGTCCGCACGGAACTGGAGGGTGAGGCCCTGACGCCCGGGGTGTTCGGTTGGGGCGAATGGGACGGCACGGACCGCTGCACGCTGTGCCGCGAGCCCTTGAGCGCCGCACCGGCGTCGGGCTGACCGAGGTCGGAGGCGGACCGGCTGCGGGGCCTTTCCGTCGCCCCTGAGCTCGCCCGCCCCAAACCGGCGATCCGAGCCGCCCGGCAAGTAGCGCGCCGAGCGCCCCGCGGCCCCCGCCCCAACCCGGCGGGGGCCGCGGTAGTCGCTATGCCTCCGGATACCTCCGGGGTGTCCACACCACGTCCTTGTTCGTGCCGTCCTCGCGTCGTACGGCCTGTGTCTGGGACGAGCCGATGAGCAGGATGGTGCGCATGTCGACCTGGGCGGGGTCGAGGTCGGCGAGGCGGACGGTACGGACGGACTCCTCGGGGCCGCCGACGTCGCGGCCGAGGACGACCGGGGTGTCGGGGGCGCGGTGTTCCAGGAGGAGTTCGCGGGCCTTGGCGACCTGCCAGGTGCGGCTGCGGGAGCCGGGGTTGTAGAGGGCCAGGACCAGGTCGGCGGCCACCGCGGAGCGCAGGCGGTCGGCGATGACTTCCCAGGGCTTGAGGCGGTCGGAGAGGGAGATGACCGCGTAGTCGTGGCCGAGGGGGGCGCCGGCGCGGGCCGCGGCGGCGTTGGCGGCGGTGACGCCGGGCAGGACGCGTACGGGGATGGCGCGGTACGGCTTCTCACACGCCACCTCCAGGACGGCCGTGGCCATGGCGAAGATGCCGGGGTCACCACCGGAGACGACGGCCACCCGGCGGCCGCGGCGGGCCAGATCCAGGGCGAGTTCGGCGCGTTCGGACTCGACCTTGTTGTCGGAGGCGTGGCGGCGCTGGCCGGGGCGGGACGGGACCCGGTTGAGGTAGGTGGTGTAGCCGACGAGGTCGTCGGCGGCGGCGAGGGCGCCGCGCGACTCCGGAGTCAGCCAGAGGGGGCCTGCCGGGCCGGTGCCCACCACGACGACTTCGCCGACGGCGGGGGAAGTCGGGTCGGCCGGGTCGGCAGCCTCGGCCGGGTCGGCCGCGGCCGGCGGGTTCGCGATGCGGCTGGGGACGACGGCGACGGAGAAGTAGGGGACCGTGTCGGAGTCGATGGCCGACAGGGCGTCGGTGCGTTCGCCGGACATGGTGGCCCGCTCGACGTAACACGCCTCCGCCATCCGGCCCGAGCGCTCCATGGCGCGGCGGACGGTCGGGAAGGTGCGGCCGAGCTTCATGACGACGGCCGCGTCGGTGGCGGTCAGGCGGGCCGTCAGCTCCTCCTCGGGGAGCGTGCCGGGCAGGATCGTCAGGACCTCGTCGGCCTCGGCGAGCGGCTTGCCCAGGCGCGCCGCGGCGGCGCTGATCGAGGTGACGCCGGGGATCACCTCGGTCGGGTAGCGGTCGGCCAGCCGCTTGTGCATGTGCTGGTAGGAGCCGTAGAAGAGCGGGTCGCCCTCGGAGATGACGGCGACCGTGCGCCCGGCGTCCAGGTGGGCGGCGAGGCGCGCCGCCGCCGCCTCGTAGAACTCGTCGAGCGCGCCCCGGTAGCCGCCGGGGTGGTCCGTCGACTCGGTGGTCACCGGGTAGACCAGCGCCTCTTCGATGTGGTCGGGGCGGAGGTGCTCGGCGGCGATGGAACGCGCGATGGACCGTCCGTGCCGGGCGCTGTGATACGCCACCACATCGGCTTCGGCGATGACCTGTACGGCCCGTACGGTCATCAGCGACGGGTCGCCGGGGCCCAGCCCCACCCCGTACAGACGGCCGGTGTCACGGGCGTTGGCCTGCTGCTCGCTCACGCTTATTCTTCCTCGCTCGCTATGGCGTTGATGGCGGCCGCGGTCATGGCGCTGCCGCCGCGCCGCCCGCGCACCACGATGTGGTCCAGCTCCGACGGGTGGGCGATCAGCGCGTCCTTGGACTCGGCCGCGCCGATGAAGCCGACGGGTATCCCGATGACGGCGGCCGGGCGGGGCGCGCCCTCCTCGATCATCTCCAGGAGGCGGAAGAGGGAGGTGGGGGCATTGCCGATCGCGATCACCGCGCCCGCCATGCGGTCGCGCCACAGCTCCATGGCGGCGGCGCTGCGGGTGGTGCCCATCCGGGCGGCCAGGTCCGGGACGGAAGGGTCGGCGAGGGTGCAGACGACGTCGTTGTCCGCGGGGAGCCGCTTACGGGTCACGCCGCTGGCCACCATGTTGGCGTCGCACAGGATCGGCGCGCCGGCGCGGAGCGCGGCGCGGGCGCTCGCCACCACCCCGGGGGTGTAGGCGAGATCGCGTACGAGGTCGACCATGCCGCAGGCGTGAATCATCCGAACCGCCACCTGGCTGACATCGGCGGGCAGCCCCGCGAGGTCCGCCTCGGCGCGGATGGTGGCGAAGGACTGGCGGTAGATCTCCGCGCCGTCCTTCTCGTAGTCGAATACGGTCACGGTCACGGTGCCTTCGGGGTGGTGGGGACGGGGGAAAACCGGGCGGGTGGGGCGGGAGAAGAGGGGCCGGGTGGGATGGGAGACGAGGGGCCGGTGTCCACCGGGCTCACGACGGACGCCCGGTAGCCGTCCGCGGCGGTGGCGCCGGCCAGGACGTCGATCCACGGACCGCCCTGCGGATGCCCGCAGCGGCGTTCGCAGCCCGACCAGTGGACGGGGAGACCGGCACCGGCACCGGGGGCGGTGCCGGTGGTGACGGCGTGTACGGCGTCGGCGCGGACATCGGTACGGGACTTGGCACAGCCGGGCAGGCCGGTGCAGGCGCCGATCCGGTACCAGGGGGAGTCGGGGGTGGTGACCAGCCCGGCGGCGGCCAGTTCCCGCAGGCGGGGAGCGGCGGCCGCGGCCGGCAGGCCGGGGACGATGACGCCGCGCCAGGGGGTGAGGCGGAGTTCGCCGGATCCGTGCTGGGCGGCGACGGCGGTCAGCAGGCGCCACTGGTCGACGGTGAGGCGGCCGAGCGGAGCCAGGACGGAGAGGGCGCGGCGGCCGTCGGGGCCGTCGATGATGCCGGGGGCGGGGGTTTCACGTGAAACATGCGCCGAGCCGCCGTACGGCTCCACCCCGCGCACCCCGATCCCGGCGCCCCGCAGCCACTCCGCCACCTCACGCGCCGTCAGCGCATGCCCGGCCGGCAGCTCCCGCACCCGCCAGGCACCGGACCCGCTCGCCTCCGCCGCCGCGAGGAACGCCTCCGCCGCGGCCAGCGCGGCCCGCGGCGCATCCGCCCCGGCGACCCGCACCGCGTCCGGATCGTCCCCGACCCGCAGCAGCGCCCCGTCCCGGCCTTCCCCGGCGGGGCCCCGCTCTGCGACCAACCTCACATCGCCGCCCAACCCGGCGACATCTCCCCGTCCGTCGTCCAGGACGAACAGAAAGCGGCCGGAAAGTGCCGGTGCGGTGCTGCTCGCGCACAGCAGCGCATCCAGTCGCCGGGCCCACAACCGCACGTCAGACGGGGTGTGTGGGTCGATTCCGGCGAGCGGGGAGGCGAGGATGTTGCGGATGCGTTCGTGCTCTGCGGAGGGGAGCAGCCCGGCGTCGCTGAGCAGCCCGGCGAGTTCGCCGCCGCTGCCGTCCGGCAGACCGCGCAGCTCGACGTTTCCCCGCGACGTCAGGGACAGCCGGCCGTCGCCGAGCCGGTCCGCGGCGTCCCCCAGCGCCGCTGCCTGATGTGCCGTCACATCGCCGGCGGGCAGCCGTACTCGGGCCAGCTTCCCGTCCGCCGCGGAGTGCAGCCGCAGCGCTCCCGGGCAGGCGTCACCGCGGTCCCGTACGGGCGCTTCGGCCCCTGAGGGGCGCGATGTGGGGGAGGGCGGCATGGCGGCGAGCATACCCACGACGGTGCGCCCCGGATCCGGGGCGCCGGGGCCTTCCGGCAGCGCGTTCGGATGCGCTCTCCCGCGCCCGCGGCGTAGCCCTTACTATGCAGGTCGGCGGGTCGGCTGACCCGCCGGACGCCACGACGGCGCCGGGCCCCAGGGCCCGAGGGAGGAAGCCCGGTGAGAATCCGGCGCGGTCCCGCCACTGTGAACCCGGTTCCCGCCGGGTGAGCCAGGAACTCCCGCCGTCCATACGACCACCCGGGGCGCGGACACCCCGAGGAAGGCCTGCGCTCGCATGCTGCATTCGTCCGGGGAGTCCTCCCCGCAGCCCCGCATCCTGCTGCTGTCGACCTCCGACACCGACCTGCTCAGCGCCCGCGCTGCCACCGGTCCGGTGCCGTTCCGGCTCGCCAACCCCGCCCGCCTCGACCTCGACGGGCTGCCCGCGCTCCTGGAGGGCACCGACCTCGTCGTCGTCCGCCTCCTGGGCGGCATCCGCGCCTGGCAGGAGGGCCTGGACCTGCTGCTCGCCGAGGACCAGCACCGGCCGGTGGTCGTCCTCACCGGTGAACAGGCGCCCGACGCCCAGCTCATGGAGCAGTCCACGGTCCCCGTGGGCATCGCGGCCGAGGCGCACGCCTACCTGGCGCACGGCGGCCCGGCCAACCTCGGCCAGCTCGCCCGCTTCCTCGCCGACACGGTGCTGCTTACCGGCCACGGCTTCGAGCCGCCCGCCGCCGCCCCCACCTGGGGCCCGCTGGAGCGTGCGGCCCGTACGGACGTGACCGGTCCGACCGTCGCCGTGCTCTACTACCGCGCCCACCACATGAGCGGCAACACCGGCTTCGTGGCCACTCTGTGCGAGCAGATCGAGGAGGCGGGCGGCCGCCCCCTCCCGCTCTTCGTCGCCTCCCTCCGTGCGCCCGAAGCCGAGCTGATCCAGGCGCTGCGCGCCGCCGACGCCATCGTCACCACCGTCCTCGCCGCGGGCGGCACCAAGCCCGCCGAGGCCTCGGCCGGCGGCGACGACGAGTCCTGGGACGCGGGCGCGCTCGCCGCCCTGGACGTGCCGATCCTCCAGGCGCTGTGCCTGACCGGCTCGCGCGCCGCCTGGGAGGAGAACGACGAGGGCGTGTCCCCGCTGGACGCCGCCTCGCAGATCGCCGTCCCTGAGTTCGACGGGCGCCTGATCACCGTTCCGTTCTCCTTCAAGGAGGTCGACGAGGACGGCCTCCCGGTGTACGTCGCCGACCCCGAGCGCGCCGCGCGCGTCGCCGGTATCGCCGTACGCCACGCCCGGCTGCGCCACATCCCGGCCGCCGAGAAGCGCCTGGCCCTCGTCCTCTCCGCCTACCCCACCAAGCACTCCCGCATCGGCAACGCCGTCGGCCTGGACACCCCGGCCAGCGCCGTCGCCCTGCTGCGCCGTCTGCGGGCGGAGGGCTATGACTTCGGCACCGAAGAGGTCCCGGGGCTCGCGTCCGGTGACGGCGACGAGCTGATCTACGCCCTCATCGAGGCCGGCGGCCACGACCAGGAGTGGCTCACCGAGGAGCAGCTGGCCCGCAACCCGGTCCGTATCCCGGCCGCGGACTACCGGCGCTGGTACGCCACGCTCCCGCAGGAACTCCGGGAGTCGGTGGAGGAGCACTGGGGGCCGCCGCCGGGCGAGATGTTCGTCGACCGGACGCACAACCCCGACGGCGACATCGTCCTGGCCGCCCTGCGCCGCGGCAATCTCCTCATCCTCATCCAGCCGCCGCGCGGCTTCGGCGAGAACCCGATCGCGATCTACCACGACCCCGATCTGCCGCCCTCGCACCACTACTTGGCGGCCTACCGCTGGATCGCGGCCGCCGCCGACGACGGCGGTTTTGGCGCCGACGCCATGGTCCACCTGGGCAAGCACGGCAACCTGGAATGGCTGCCGGGCAAGAACGCCGGCCTGTCCGCCGCCTGCGGTCCCGACGCCGCCCTCGGCGACCTCCCCCTCGTCTACCCCTTCCTGGTCAACGACCCCGGCGAGGGCACCCAGGCCAAGCGCCGGGTGCACGCCACCCTCGTCGACCACCTCGTGCCGCCGATGGCCCGCGCCGAGTCGTACGGCGACATCGCCCGCCTGGAGCAGCTCCTCGACGAGTACGCCGCGATCTCCTCCATGGACCCGGCCAAGCTCCCCGCCATCCGCGCCCAGATCTGGACGCTCATCCAGGCCGCCAAGCTCGACCACGACCTCGGCCTGGAGGCCCGCCCCGACGACGAGGGCTTCGACGACTTCCTCCTGCACGTCGACGGCTGGCTGTGCGAGGTCAAGGACGCCCAGATCCGCGACGGTCTGCACGTCCTGGGCGGCGCCCCCACCGGCGAGGCCCGCGTCAACCTCGTCCTCGCGATCCTCCGCGCCCGTCAGATCTGGGGCGGCACCTCGGCGCTGCCCGGTCTGCGCGAGGCGCTCGGCCTGGACGAGTCCGCCGCGACCCGTACGACGGCCGACCAGGCCGAGGAGGCGGCGCGCGCCCTGGTGCAGGCGATGGAGGACGCCGGCTGGGACCCGGAGGCGGTGACGTCCGTGGCCGCCGCCCACAACGAGCAGGTCCGGGCCGTCCTCGACTTCGCCGCCCGCCAGGTGGTCCCCCGGCTCTCCGCCACCACCGACGAACTCGACCACGCCGTCCACGCGCTGAACGGCGGCTTCGTCCCGGCCGGCCCGTCCGGCTCGCCGCTGCGCGGGCTGGTCAACGTCCTGCCGACCGGCCGGAATTTCTACTCCGTCGACCCCAAGGCCGTCCCCTCCCGGCTCGCCTGGGAGACCGGCCAGGCGCTCGCCGACTCCCTCCTGGAGCGCTACCGCACCGACAACGGCGACTGGCCGCAGTCCGTCGGCCTGTCCCTGTGGGGCACCAGCGCGATGCGCACCAGCGGCGACGACGTCGCCGAGGCCCTGGCGCTCCTCGGCGTCCGGCCCGTCTGGGACGACGCCTCCCGCCGCGTGACGGGCCTCGAACCCATCCCGCTCGCCGAGCTGGGCCGCCCCCGCATCGACGTCACCCTGCGCATCTCCGGTTTCTTCCGCGACGCCTTCCCGCACGTCATCGGCCTCCTGGACGACGCCGTACGGCTCGCCGCCGGGCTGGACGAGCCCGCCGCCGACAACTTCATCCGCGCCCATGCGCAGGCCGACCTCGCCGCCCACGGCGACGAACGCCGCGCCACCACCCGTATCTTCGGCTCCCGTCCGGGAACGTACGGCGCGGGCCTGCTCCAGCTGATCGACTCCCGCGACTGGCGCACCGACGCCGACCTCGCCGAGGTCTACACCGTCTGGGGCGGCTATGCGTACGGCCGCGGCCTGGAGGGCCGCCCGGCCCGCGACGAGATGGAAACCGCCTACAAGCGCATCGCCGTCGCCGCGAAGAACACCGACACCCGCGAACACGACATCGCCGACTCCGACGACTACTTCCAGTACCACGGCGGCATGGTCGCCACCGTCAAGGCGCTCAAGGGCAAGGCCCCCGAGGCCTACATCGGCGACTCCACCCGCCCCGAGACGGTCCGCACCCGCTCGCTGGTCGAGGAGACCTCCCGCGTCTTCCGCGCCCGCGTGGTCAACCCCCGCTGGATCGAGGCGATGCGCCGCCACGGCTACAAGGGCGCCTTCGAACTGGCCGCGACCGTCGACTACCTCTTCGGCTACGACGCCACCACCGGAGTCGTCGCCGACTGGATGTACGACAAGCTCGCCCAGACCTACGTCCTCGACGCCGAGAACCGTGCCTTCCTCCAGGACGCCAACCCCTGGGCCCTGCACGGCATCGCCGAACGCCTCCTGGAGGCCGAGTCCCGCGGCATGTGGGAGAAGCCGGACGCCGAGACGCTGGCCGCGCTGCGGGATGTCTTCCTGGAGACGGAGGGCGAGCTGGAGGGCGAGGACTGAGCGATCGGCGGGCCTCCGGGCCCGCTGGTTGTCCCGCGGGCGGCGGCCGCGCCGCCCGCGGTGGCGCAGCCCTTCTACATCCGCCCTTCTGCTTCCGCCCCTTTTGGCTCCGCCCCATTTGGGTCCGTCCATTTACTTCCGCCCTTTTGCTCCATTCGGGTGAATGACTCACCCTGGAAGGGCAGGCAGCGCGACGACGGTGCCGCCCTCGGCCGGTCACCTCGGCCGGCGGGAACTCTCCTCGGGGGTCGCGCGGACAAGAGTGAGGTGGAGTCCATGCAAGCGCGACGTATGCGACGTCCCTTCGCCGTAGCGGCAGCCGGAGTCATGCTGGCGGGCGGCGCGACGATCGGCACGGCGAGCGCTGCCACAGCGGCCCCCGCGCCCTCGACCACCAGCATCTCGACGGTCCACCACTACCGGTGCACCTGGGTCGGGGGGCACTGGAACCGGGTCTGGTTCAGGGGCCACGGCAACATTCACCACGGCGATCACGGCCGAGGCCATGGGCACTGGGTGAAGGTGTGGGTCAGGGGCCACTGGAGCCCCCCGCACTGCAATCTCCGCTAGGGCATGTCCTGGCGGAGGTCCTTGGGGTCTGCCGGTAGCCCAGGAGTTACGGGGCCTTACGGCGCCGGATCCGGGTCGGTGAAGTAGGCGGACGGCTCGTCGGACATTCCGTCGTCGGTCGACAGCTGCATGCCGTACCGCACGGGCTGCTGCGGATAGAGGTACCGCAGCGCGGCGTCCGTGGCCTTGAAGTCACCTTCCGCGTCGACGAGGTGGAGCTCTTGGCCGTGCCGGAGCGGTGCGCCCTCCAGTACCGCCGGAACCGCCTCCTCGAAGCCCGCCCAGTCGATGGTCACTTCACGGCGCGTCCCGCCCTCCTCGTCCGCGTCCCGGATGAACCGGCGCAGATCGACGTGGCCGGTGCGCCGGCCGTTCTCGATCAGCCACAGATCGGCGCTCTCGCCGTCGAAATGCACATCTATCCAGCCCTGGCGCTCCTCTGGGTCCGGGCCGTCGATGTACATGTCCTGCAACAGCGCGCGGATGTGCGCGCGCTGTGCGTAGACGAAGAACAGACTCCACTCGGTCTGCCCGGAGTACGACTTCTCCAGGACATAGGCGCTCCGGCCCCGCGGCTCATCGCTCATGCCTGCCACCATGCCAGGTGCCACTGACAAAGCGGCCCAACGTCCCCTCCCCCAGGGGCTGTTCATCCCTGGCTGCGCTCCGGCCACTCGCGCCCGCAGGCCCGGTGCAGCCCCACGGCCACGGCCATGAGGGCCGCGGTCAGCCCGCCCAGCGTCATGACCGCCGACGGCGACGCGCGGTCCACCACCGCGCCCCCGGCCAGCGCGCCGAGCGACAGGGTCGCCTGGAACGACGCGGTGAAGAGCACCGAGGCGGCCTCCGGCGAGCGGGGCGCGGACCGGGCGAACCACGTCTGGGACGCGACGGGCACGGCGCCGTACGCGATCCCCCAGACGACCAGCAGCGCGACCGCCCCCGCCGCCCCCCGTCCGCAGACCGGAAGCAGCAGGGTCGCACCGGACACCGCGCACGCGGCCAGGGCGAACGTGGCACGCGGGTAGCGGGCGACGGCCGCGCCGCCGAGGAAATTGCCGAGGATGCCCGCGGCTCCGTAGACCAGCAGGAAGACGGTGATCCCACCCGGGCCGACCCGGGTGACCTGCCGGAGGAACGGCGTCACGTAGGTGTACGCGCCGAAGTGGGCCAGCACGATCAGAAAGGTCGTGAGCAGCGCGAAGCGGGTGTGGACGCCGCGGAGCAGGGCGCGCAGCGCCGTGAGGCGGGTGGGCCGGACGGCGGGGAGGGCGGGGACCAGCAGCATCAGCATGACGGCGACCGCCGTGGTGAGCACCCCCATGGCGAGGAATGCCGTCCGCCAGCCGGCGAGGTCGCCGAGGAAGGTGCCGGCGGGGACGCCGAGTACGGAGCCCAGGGGGACGGCGGAGAAGATCACCGCGGTGGCCCGGCCGGCCGACTCCGGGCGGACGAGGCGGTCGGCCAGGCCGACGCCGATGGACCAGAAGCCGCCGATGGTGATCCCGACCAGGACGCGGGAGAGCAGGACGAGCCCGTAGAGCGGGGCGGCCGCGGCGAGGAAGTTGGCCAGCGCCAGGAGCAGGGTGAGGGCGCAGAGCATCAGGCGGCGGTCGAAGCGGGCGGTGGCGACGGTGACGGTGGGGGCGGCGACCGCGGCCAGGACCCCGGGGAGGGTCATCATCAGGCCGGCCGTGCCGTCCGAGATGCGGAAGTCGGCGGCGATGGCCGTCAGCAGGCCGATCGGCAGGATCTCGGTGGTGACGATGGAGAAGATGCCCAGGGTGATGGCGGTGACGGCGAGCCAGGAGAGGAGGGGGCTGCGGGCGGCGGAAGCGCCCGTGGGCGCGGCGACGGTGGGTGCGGCAGGCATGGCGGTGTCCCGGTGAGCGGTGGTGGGGAAGCGGTGCTCACCAGTCCAGCAGAGGCGCGGGACGCGGTCCGGCAGGTTTCCGACCTGGTAGTGGGCGGGGCGGTGGAGCGGCCCCGCCCACTGCCGGAAAACCGCCGGGGGCCTGCCGGCGGGGCCGAACGTGACCTACCGCGACCGGAGTTGCGTGGCGTCGATCGACCCGTTGCTGGTGGTCAGGTCCAGCCGGAAGCGGCCCGACGGGTCGTTGGCGACGGCGATATGGGTGTCGCCGTTGTCGGTGCGGGCGGTGACGCGGTAGCGGTCCTTGGGCACCCGCACCGTGATGGCACCGTTGGACGTCTCCGCCCGGATGCTCTGCGGCGTGCTGGGCGCGAGGTCGATCTCCCCGTTGGAGGTCCGGGCCGTGATGCCCTGGCCCGACAGGCCGCGGCCGGTGATCTCGCCATTGGTGGTCCGTACCTCGGCCGGGCCCGCGACGCCGTCCAGGTCGATGTCGCCGGAGCTGGTGGTCACCGCCACCTTGCCCACCTTGGTCAGACGCACCGCACCGTTGGAGGTCTCCCCGCTCACCGGGAGGCCCGCGGGCAGCTCGACGGTGTAGGTGACCGAGCAGCGCGCGCCGCAGCCGCCGAGCACCAGGACGCCGTCCTCCACCTTGTGCGTGGGCCCCTCGGGCCGCTTGTCGCCGTGGTACCTGACCGAGCGGTGGACGGACACCATGCCGCCGCCCTTGCCGCCGCGCAGCGTGACCCCGCCCGAGCCGGTGTCCAGCCGTACGGCCGTGACCTTCTGCGACACCACGGCGTCGTCGGTGAAGGTCTCCCCGGGGAGCAGCCCGCAGGCGCTGAGGGCGCCCGCGCCGAGAGCGGCCAGCGCGGCGGTCCCGGCGAACCGGACTCGGAGGTGCATGAAATCCCCTGGTGGTGTCGGGAGTTGGCGGTCGGACGGCCGGGCGCGGTGGTGCGCGCCCCGCTCGCCGAGGCTAGGCCGCGCGCGGCGGCCGGGCCCATGGGGTAATCCCCCCGAACCGGGGTGCGGCGGGCCCCATGTGCGGTCGCCGCGCGCCGGTGCGACGATTTTGTTGAGGAGTGTGGTGGGGGGCGGGGCAAGCGTTGCTCGGGGGCGTACGAGGAGGCTTCCGGTGACCGAGAACAAGATGTGGGACGCGGAGATCAACATCACCGAATCCGGCAGCGAGGTCAGGGCCGAGGCCCGGCTGCGCGGCAAAGAAGGCGGGCAGATGGTCGGCCAGGGCACGGCACGCCGTAACCCGGCGGACGAGGACGTCCCCGCCATCGGCGACGAACTGTCGGCGGCGCGGGCGCTGTCGGACCTCAGCCAGCAGCTGTTGCAGCGGGCCGCGCACGACATCGAGGTGCACACCGCCAAGCCGGTGGAGCGGCTGCGTTCCTGAGCGGGGAGCGCGTGCGGGACCAGGGTGTGGCGGTGCGGAAGGGCGTGGCGGAGCGGGAGTTCATGGATTTTTCATAGCGGCATCGTGTGCATGCATGGCATGACGTGCCATGTGCGGCGTACGTTTTCCGTATGCCCTCCACAACGCACGGCGCCGTGATGGCGGCGCTCACCCTGCTCCTCGTCGTTGCCGCGGTCGCGGCGTACCGCCCGGTCGCGCGGAGAACGGGCTGGTCCGCACGGGCCACGCTGGGGGTGCTGCTGGCGGTGGCGGTGTGCCTGGGGATCACGCTCCCCGATCAGATCGTCGCCGGGACGGCCGGGCGGCTCGGCGCCTGCGTGGCCGGGGAATCGGTCCGCACGCTGACGGGCGGCTTCGCGCACAACGCGGTCAATGTCGTGCTCTGGATCCCGATGGGGCTGTTGGGCACCCTGGCGTCGCGCCGGCCGCTTGCCGTGACGCTCGCGGGATCGGGCACCTGGGTACTCGTCGAGCTGCTCCAGGCGCTGGACCCCGTACGGTCCTGCCAGCCGGTCGACTGGGCGAACAACACCGCGGGGGTCGCGATCGGGGCCCTGGCGGGATGGCTGGCCGTCCGGGCCCGCCGCGAAGCGCCCTGAATTTCCTTGACGCAAGGCGCTTTCCGCCGGGGGGTCAGGGGCCGGTGGTCGTGCCGGCCGTGCTGCCGCAACTGTCGCAGCCGCTCGTGGTCGGCTGTGTGGCGCCCTGGTCGGGGGGTGTGGTGGTCGCGGTGGTGTTGGCTGTGGTGTCGGTCGGCTGTGTGACGCCCTGATCCGGGGGCGTTGCGGCTGTGGTGGTGTTGGCTCCCGTGGGTCCGGTCAGCTGTGCGGGGCCCTGGTCCGGGGGTGCCGACGTCGTGGTCGTCGTGGTCGTGGGCGACTGCGTCGGGGTGGACGTCTCATCGGCTCCGGCGGCCATCGTCATGACCGTCAGGTTCACCATGGCCGCCATGCCCATGGAATTGTCGGTATTGACTTTCTTCCCCGACGGGTGCTGATTCATCTCGTCGATATACCCCGCTATCAGCCCCTGCCGCATTCCTTTGGCGTAGGCACTGTCTCCCGCGAATGTGGGAGGAGATCCTTTCAGGTGCTGCTGGTAATCGGCATACGCTTTCTTCGCGCCTATCGGCTTTCCTTCGTCGAAGCCCTTTTGGTACGTGCTCCAGTCGAAGGGCTTGGGCGGGGGCGCTTGCTGCCTGGCGTCGTGCTGGATGTTCGGGGCGGCCGTCGCCTCGTGTGCGGAGGTCGGGGCGGTATGCGCCAGGGCCGGGCCGGCGCCTCCCAGGAGCGCGCCCGTCGCCATCACGGCGACCGCGCCGAGCCTGGTCGCCCGCTGGATCCCGCGGGGGCGAGCGCTTTTGCTGAACATTTCAAACACCGGTCTCGTTTTCCCCTGCTTCACCTTGCGAGATTACGTCGGAAACTCGGCGCGGGGAGGGGTCGGACGGCCCAATGATGGGGGCCATGCCGGGTGGTCGTGTCCGGTGCGGCGATGGAATCGTCGAGTATTCAATATTCCGCGCCGGGGCGGCTGCGGTTCGCGACCCGCCGCGCCTGCCGCCTGCCGCCCGGCCGCTGGTGTGGGGTTCTGTGGGCATTTGGTGCCGCTCCCGTCCACCGTTTCCCGGCGTGGCGCTCCGGACGCCAACTACCGTGAGTGTTCCGGCCATTACAGGAATGGGCCGGCTGCGGAGGAGGGCACCATGCCGCCGAGAAGGGCCGTCACGGGACGGAGCAAGGAGCCGCGGCGTCGGTTCGCGGAGGAGCTGCGATTACTGCGGAGGGAGAAGGGCGAGAGCCTGCGGAGGCTCGGCGAGGTGGTCGGCTGGGACCCGTCGCTGTTCGGGAAGATGGAAAGCGGGCAGACCCTGGGGGGCCCGGAGGTGGTGGAGGCGCTGGCCCACCACTACGGGACGGGGGGATGGCTGCTGACGCTCTGGGAGTTGGCGCTCGGGGATCCGACGCAGTTCAAGGAGCAGTACCGGCGGTACATGGCTCTGGAACAGGAGGCGTTGAGCCTGTGGCAGTACTCCGTGAGTGCGCCGCCGGGCCTGCTTCAGACGGCCGGGTACGCGCGCGAGGCGATCGCGTCGGGCGGCGCCAAGGGCGGGCAGCTGGACCAGCAGGTCGAGGCGCGCATAGGGCGACGGAAGCTGCTGGAGGGGGACGATGCTCCGCCGTTCCGCGTCATCCTCTCTGAGGCGGTGCTGCGTACGTCGCTCCGGGACGCACGCGAGTGGCGGGAACAGCTGGAGTGTCTGGCGGAGGCGGCGGAGCGCCCGAATGTCACGCTCCACGTTATGCCGTTCAGTGCAGGTCCCCATGGCGTGATGAGCACCGACGTGATGTTCCTGCGACTACTGGACGGAAGTACCGTGGCGTACGTCGAGAACGACTTGCGCGGCGAACTGATCGAGGAAAACAGCAGGGTTGAACGTTTGCAACGTACCTATGATGCGGTGCGTGACCTGGCTCTGTCCCCGGTCGAGTCGCGGAAGTTCATCATGCGAACGTTGGAGGAAGTGCCGTGCGATCTGTCGACCTGAGCAACGTGGCGTGGCGTAAGAGCAGCTACAGCAACACGGACGGTGGCAACTGCATCGAGGTCTCCGACAACCTCCCCGCCCTCGTCCCCGTACGGGACAGCAAGGACCCCCACGGCCCCGCGCTCGTCTTCGAGTCGGCTGCCTGGGCGTCCTTCGTCACCGCCGTGAAGGTCGGGGAGCTGACCGGCGCCTGACGCCGAACCGGCCCCAACGGCACGGCCCCGCCCGAGGCGGGGCCGTGCCGCATGTATGGAGGACTTAGTGGTGACAACGCTTTCCGAAATCACCGCCCTGTTGGGCGAACCCCGGTTCAACTGGTCGGATCCGGCTCCATGGACCGAACTGGAGCGGGAACTCGGTGTCGAATTTCCGGCGGACTTCCGCGAGATCGTGGATGCCTACGGCTCGATCGAGATCAACAAGCAGCTGTATCTGAAGCACCCCGCCGGCCACCTTCTCCACAATCTGGGAAAGGACATCAGGGGAGATCTCGAGCTCTGGCGCGACGAGGACATGGTGGAGTACCTGCCGAGTCCGGTGGGGGCGAACCCAGGGGAACTGATACCGGTGGCGACGGCCACGACGGGCGAGGCGGTTTTCCTGTGCATTCCCGACGACGCCTCGTCGTCCTGGCGCGTCGTGGTCCAGGAGTTCGACAGTCCGGCCTGGACTCTTTACGAGATGACGTTCGGTGCGTGGTTTCTGGCTTATCTCCAGGGCAGGGACGTGACGTTGTGTTCTCGCAACTGGGCGCCGGACGGCCCGTACTACGAATTCCTGCCCTGAGGAAAGGGAACGCGGTGGTATCTCCCTCACGTCACCCGGGCTGGGGACGCGAGGGGGATACCACCGCGCGGAGAATCGCGAGAATTACCCGTGCACGGCGCGTTCTAGGACTGCCCGACCGCTTTCGCGAAGTCCGGCCCCACCGTCAGGGTCACCTCGCCCGGTGTCGCCTCGGCGGACTCGTCGGTCTTCGTGCCGCGCAGATGACCGGAGAGGACCTCGGCCTGGGTCTTGAGCGCGGCGGGGTAGGTGATCGTGGTCTTGTCCGTGGCGGGGGCGTTGCCGGTGCCGGTGACCGTGAAGCCGAGCTTGCGGAGCTGTTCGGCGGCGGTGGCGGCCTGGCCCGAGGTGCCCGTGCCGTTGAGGACGCGGACCCGTACGGAGTGGGCGGTCACCGGGTTCTTGGCGGCCTCGGCGAGCTTCTTCTTGCCGGCGGCGCCGAGCTCGCGGTCGTGGGCGATATCGCTGAACAGCTGGGTGGCCTGCGGGTACTGCCAGACCACATTGGCGTTGTCGGTGGGGACATCGGCCTCGCGGTAGTAGTTCGGCACGGTCACGAACGTGAGGCGGTCGCTGGGGATGTCCTTGACCGTCGAGGCGAGGCTGGTGAGCTCGTCGAGGTTGTCCAGGCCCTTGTCGGCTTTGAGGGACTTGGTGGCCGCGTCGAGGAAGTCGTAGAGAGCGCCGGGGCTGGTCAGCTTCTCCTGGGCCTTCTTGCCCAGCGCCTTCATGAATTCCTGCTGGCGGCCGATGCGGCCGAGGTCGGTGCCGTCGCCGACGCTGTAGCGGGTACGGACGTAACCGAGCGCCTTCTCGTCCCGTACGGTCTGGCAGCCCGCGTCCAGGTCGAGATGGGCCTTCTTGTCGTGGATGGCGTGCTTGGGGCAGACCTCGATGCCGTCCAGGGCGTTGACCATGCCCTTGAAGCCCTGGAAGTCGATCGAGGCGAAGTTGTCGATCCGCAGCCCGGTGTTCTGCTCGATGGTTTTGATGCTGCACGCGGCGGCCTTGCCGACGCTGCCGGTGTCACCGCCGATGGAGAACGCCTCGTTGATCTTGAAGCTGTGCGGCGTGGACTTCGTGCCGTTGCCGCGGGTGCAGGAGGGGATCGGCACCCAGGAGTCGCGGGGGAAGGACAGCGCGGTGGCCCATTTACGGTTGGCGGCGATGTGCAGCACCAGCAGCGTGTCCGACTGCATGGTGGTCAGGCCCTTGCCGTACTTGGCGTTGGCGCCCGCGCGGCTGTCGGAGCCGACCAGCAGGATGTTCTTGGAGCCGGGGCTGAGGTTGGCGGGCCGGTCGCCGTCGATGTTGATGTCCGAGCCCTGGATGTTGCCGTCCAGCTTGATGTACGCCCAGACGCCGACACCGGCCGTGCCGAGCAGCACGACGCCGACCACGCCGCCGGTCCAGGCGAGGATCCGGCCGCGGCGGGTCATGCGGACCTTGCCGGACCGGCGGGAGCCGGCGGCGGGAGCGCCCTTTCCGGCGCGGCGGGATCTGCCGGCGGCGCGGCGGGAGGCGGGTGCGTCTGCCGACGCGGAAGCGCCGGAGGTGCCGGATCCGGCGTCGGACTGCCGGACCTCCCTCAGCTGCTGGGTCTGCCTGTCATCCACGCCGGTGGCCCTTCTGGTCCTTCAGGTGTATCGCATGGGGGGTGCGGGAGGTGTGGGAGGTGAGGAGGGAGCGGGGTGTCAGATTCCGGTGCTGGGGAGCAGCCGTACGGAATCCGGGTCGTAGTGCAGCCACCGCGGAGGCGTGCCGCCGGGAACGGTGCGCAGTCGGCACCACTCCTGGCCCGCCTCGTCCGTCCACCAGCCGCTGATCCGGCCCAACTGCCAGCTGCCGTCGGGATGGTGGACCTCCACGGGCTGATAGACCCATCGCACCTCCCCGTCCGGAGGCGGGCTGTCCCAGGTCAGGAGTCCGCACCTCGTCGCCATCTCCCCCTCCGGCCGCGCCTGTCGCGCATCTGTGGGACGCAAGACTACCGACAGTATCTACAGCGCTGTAGAAGCTGATCGAGAAGCCGGCCGGTGTGCGGTGGATCACAGCACGGGCCGGGCGGCCCGGACGTACGGGGGAGTTACTTGGGCTAAGTGTGCACTCACAGCGGCGTTGCCGCCTTGAGAACGACGAACAGGGCTACCGACGCGTTCAGTGCGGAGACCGCGGAGGCGGCCGTGCCCGCGGCGGCGACGAGGGCGGCCAGACCCGCCGGGGTCAGCGCGGGCGGCCAGCTGCGGGCCGGCGGTACGGGCGCCAGCAGCGCGGCCACCCGGCGCGGCACCGGCCCCGGTTCGGGCGCCGCGAAGTGCGCCAGCTCCGGGTACGGCGCCGCGCGGGCGATCAGCGCCGCCTTGCCCACGGCGCGGGCCGTCAGCCGCCGGTCGCCGACCGCCCGCGCGGCCTCCTCGTCGGCCCAGCGCTCGGTGCTGAAGGCGACCGCCGACCGCAGCGGCAGCAGCAGCGGGTTGACGCAGCCGGCGAGGCGCACGAGCAGGAGGTAGCGGTGGTGGCGGCAGCTCAGATGGGCCCGCTCGTGGGCGAACAGGGCGCGCCGCTCGTCGTCGTCCAGGCTGCGCAGCATGCCCCGGGAGACCGCGATCCGGCCGGGCCTGCCGGGGCGGCCGGGCCACCCGGGGGCGCCGGGCACCGCGTAGGCGTACGGCTCGTCGTCCGGCAGTACCGCGGTGTCCGAGCCGCCCGGCAGCACGTCCAGCGCGCGGTGGGTGCGGGCGCGGATCCGGCGGTGGCGGCGCAGCGCGGTGGCGCAGGAGATCAGGGCGGCGGCCAGCAGGGGGATCGCGGCGGCGCCGGCCACCTCGGCGTACGGCACCGCGGCCCGTACCTGCGGGTCGGACCAGCCGTCGGGCAAGGGGTTGCCGGGCAGTTGGGCCGTCCCGACGACCATCAGCAGCCCCAGGCACAGCGTGCTGCACAGGCCGAGCACGGCGGCGAGCAGCGTCAGCAGGCGGGTGCTGCCGCGCGGATGGAGATGCTGCTCCGCGAGACGGGCGATCGGCAGTGCGGTGAGCGGCAGCACGAGCGGCAGAAAGACGAAGACGCCCACCGGTCAGCCTCCGCGCGCTTCGGGGTCCGCGCCGGTGGCCGGGTCGTCGCCGGTCGCGCGGTCGAGGAGGGTGCGCAGCAGCTGCTCGTCGTGGGCGGAGAGCGCGGAGACGAAGCTGGTCAGGACGGCGTCCCGGTCGGGTTCGCCGTCCAGGACGCGGCGCATCCGCAGCGCGGCCAGCCCCGCCTCGTCGGCGGCCGGGGTCCAGGCGTAGGCGCGGCCGGACCGTTCGCGGGTGACGGCGCCCTTGGCGTGCAGCCGGGACAGGATCGTCATCACCGTGGTGTAGGCCAGGTCGTCGCCGAGGCGTTCCTGGACCCAGGCGGCGGTGGCGGGGCCGGGCGCGTGGTGCAGCGCGGCCAGGACCTGGGCCTCCAGCTGTCCCTGTCCGCGCCGGTGGGAGCGCTCCTTGCCGAAGGGCTTGCCGCCCATGCCGTCGCCTCCCATTGCGTCAGGTGTCCCGCCGGACGGGACGTCGGGGCATCTTACGGGGGCGGCGGGGCGGGACGGCCGGGTGCGGGGAGCCTGCCGTGGCCGGTTTCCCGGCCCGTTCCCCGTCCGTTGTCCGGTCCGTTTCCCGGCTCGGTCCCCGGCCGTTTCCCGGTCCGTTCCCCGGCCGTTTCCCGGCCCGTTCCCCGGCCGTTGTCCGGTGCCGCAGATCCCGCCGCTGGACTTCTACACTCCTGTAGATTTTCCGCTGAATCCGGAACGCAGGCAACACTTGGAGGATGCCATGGGAGTCTCGCTGGCCAAGGGCGGCAACGTCTCTTTGTCGAAGGAAGCGCCCGGACTGACCGCCGTGACGGTCGGCCTCGGCTGGGACGTACGGACGACGACCGGCACCGACTACGACCTGGATGCCAGCGCCCTGCTGTGCACCGAGTCCGGCAAGGTCGCCTCGGATCAGCACTTCGTCTTCTACAACAACCTCACCAGCCCCGACGGTTCCGTCCAGCACACCGGCGACAACCTGACCGGTGAGGGCGAGGGCGACGACGAGTCCATCAACGTCACGCTGACCGGCGTGCCCGCCGAGATCGCGAAGATCGTCTTCCCGGTCTCCATCCACGACGCCGAGAGCCGCGCGCAGAGCTTCGGCCAGGTCCGCAACGCCTTCATCCGCGTCGTCAACCAGGCCGACGGCAACGAGCTGGCGCGCTACGACCTGAGCGAGGACGCCTCGACCGAGACCGCGATGGTCTTCGGCGAGCTGTACCGCAACGGCGCGGAGTGGAAGTTCCGCGCGGTCGGCCAGGGGTACGCCTCCGGCCTGGCCGGGATCGCGGCGGACTTCGGCGTCAACGTCTGAGACCCGCAGCGGGCGGGAGGGGCCGCTTCCCCTCCCGCCCCGCCGTACGGGGCCGCGCTCAGAGGTCGAACTCCTCCGGCGCGATGTCCAGCGCGAAGCACACCTCGCGCACCACGCCGCGCTCCGTCTTGTCGAAGTCGCCGTCCGCGCCGCCGATGACGATCCCGATCTGGATGACGGCCCGCGCCTCGACCGGCTTCTTCTTCACCTTGCCGACCTCCTGCATCACCCCGACCTTGCCGAAGTCGAAGTCGGCGGCGAGCTTGTCCAGGTAGCCGTCGAAGCGGCGCTGGAGATCGTCCGCGGCGAAGTTCTGCAGCACCTCGTTGGTGGCGATGAGCTGAGCCACCCGCCGGCGCTCCGCCGGGTCGATGGTGCCGTCCGCGGCCGCCACCAGGGCGCACATCGCCATGCTCGCGTCCCGGAAGGCGCCGCTCTTGAGGTCGTTCTTCTTGGCGACGAGCTGGGTCTGCATCGTCTGGGCGGAATCCTTGATCCGGTCCCACAGCGCCATGTCTGTCTGTCTCCTTCGGTGGTCGTGGTCGTGGCCGTCGCGGCCGTCGTGCGGAGCCGACCAGGCCGTTTGGTCATGCGGAAGTAAAATCTACAACGTTGTAGAAGTAATGGTTGAGGCGGGCTCGTCGCATGCGGCCGGTAAATAAGCGTTACGGGGGTATTTAGGGGGATTGTCCGGGTACGGTGGAATCAACAGAGGGACAGAAGGCCGAGGTGAGCACCGTGCAGATTCTGTTGACCGTCGTCGTACTGCTGGCGCTGATCGCGCTCGGCGTGCTGTTCCTCATCCGGCTCAACGCCCAGTCGACGGGCCGGATGGCCACCCACGTCCACGCCGACCTGCACCCGCCGTTCCTGCACCGGTCGCCGAGGCGGCCGCAGGACGAGGCCCCCGCCGAGCCACCGGAATCCCCGCCGTCGTCCCGTGGCGAACCGCCCTGGAAGAGCGACACCCGGTGACCTCCGCGACCCGGCCCCCCACCCCCTCGCCGCACGAGTACGACGGGACGTCGCCGTTCCCTACCGATGGCACCCAAGCCCCGCCCGGCAGCGGCCGCCGGATGTACGTCACGGTCACCGGCATCATCGTCGTCGCCCCCTTCGTCGGCCTGGGGGTGGCCATCCCGCTCCTGTGGGGCAGCGTCGTCCGCCCCCTCGACCTCGTTCTTCTGGCCGTCTTCTACGTGATCAGCGGCCTGGGCGTCACCGTCGGCTTCCACCGCGGCCTCACGCACGGCAGCTACACCGCCGCGCCCGCGCTGCGCATCGCGCTCGCCCTCGCCGGATCGCTGAGCTTCCAGGGCGATGTCATCGACTGGGTCGCCACCCATCGCCGCCACCACGCCTTCACCGACCGCCCCGGCGATCCGCACTCCCCGTACCGCTACGGCACGAGCCTGCGCGGACAGCTGCGCGGCCTGCTCCACTCCCATATCGGCTGGCTGTTCGGCAACGACCCCACCTCACACGAGCGCTACGCCCCCGATCTGCTCGCCGACCGCGGCATCCGGGCCGTCGACCGTGCGTTTCCCGCCCTGTGCCTGCTCACCCTCGGCCTCCCCTTCGCGCTGGGCTGGGCCCTCGGCGGCTCCTGGGTCACCGGCCTCACGGCCCTCCTCTGGGCGGGCTTCCTCCGCATCGCCCTCCTCCACCACGTCACCTGGAGCGTGAACTCCCTCTGCCACGTCATCGGCGAACGGCCCTTCCGCACCCGCCGCCACGACCGGGCGACGAACCTGTGGCCGCTGGCCCTGCTCTCCTTCGGGGAGAGCTGGCACAACCTGCACCACGCCGACCCGACCTGCGCCCGGCACGGCGTCGACCGCGGTCAACTGGATCTCTCCGCCGCCGTCATCCGGCTCTTCGAACGTGCCGGCTGGGTGTGGGACGTCCGCTGGCCGGATCCGGCCCGTGTTGCGGCCCGCCGCATCGAGGCGGGCTGAGACCGGGTAGCACCAGGACCCCATCCCCTGTGCACCGCCAGGAGCACACCATGACCACCGCCCCCCTCGGGCCATCCCTCCACGAACACCCCGACCACCGGGATCACCCCGACCACCCCGCACCCCCGCCCGTCGCCCGGCTGACCATCGCCCCGCCCGGCCCCGTCCTGCGGCCGGTCGACGGCGCCTGGTGGCCCCACTCGACCGACCTGCTGGCCGAACTCCCCGAGCTGCTGAAGGCGTTGCCCTTCGACTGGCCGCGGATCACCCACGCCACGGTGAACGGCTCGACCTGGAGCTCGCTGCCCACCACGATGCTGGTGGAGGGCCATGTCGTCCGCCTGCGCCGCACCAGGACGACCCGGCCGGGCCCGGACACGGTCTGCCTGGTGGCGGCCGGCAGCGGCCGCTGGGACCTGCTGATCATCCCGCCGGACACGCCGGAGGCGGAGGCCGTGGCGGCCATGGCCGGAATGGCGAGGGAGGGAACGTCAGACGCGCCGGATGCGCCGGATGCGCCGGGTGCGCCGGGTCCGGGAGGTGCGGCCGATACGGCGGATACGGCGGATACGGGGCGGCGCTGACGCCGTCACGGCACGGTGACCGGGCGGCGACCGCACCTCAGCCCAATATCCCCCGCTCATAGCCCACCGCCACCGCCGCCGCCCGGTCCTTGGCGCCCAACTTGCCGTAGATATGGGTCAGATGGGTCTTGACCGTCGCCTCGCTGATGAACAGCACGGCGGCGATCTCGCGGTTCGAGGTGCCCTTGGCGACGAGTTCGAGGACCTCGCGTTCGCGGGCGCTGAGGGGTTCGTTGCGCGGTGACCTGACCCGCGAGACCAGGCGGCCGGCGACCGCGGGGGAGAGCACGGTGCGGCCTTCGGCGGCCGCCCGCACGGCCGTGAACAGCTCCTCGCGCGGGGCGTCCTTGAGCAGATAGCCGGTGGCGCCGGCCTCGATCGCCGGGAGCGTGTCGGAATCGGTGTCGTACGTCGTGAGCACCAGGACCTTGCCGCGCAGTCCCCGGCGGCCCAGTTCGGCGATGGCCGCGACGCCCCCGCCGCCGGGCATCCGCAGATCCATCAGCACCACATCGGGGTCGAGGCGGACGGCGAGTTCGACGGCCTGGACGCCGTCGGCGGCCTCGCCCAGGACGTCGAAGCCGGGGGAGGAGGCGAACATCCCGCGCAGCCCGTCCCGTACGACGGGGTGGTCATCGACGATGAGGAGGGTGATCACGGGACCGGTCCGCCCCGTGGGCTCGACGTGCTCAATGCGCTCAACCATGGCCGACCAACGGTACGCGGGCGGAGACGGCCGTGCCCTGGCCCGGTTCCGACTCGATGTCGACGGTGCCCGCGATGCGTTCGGCGCGGGCCCGCATACCGCCCAGGCCGAAGCCCCCGGTGCGGCGGCGGGGCGGGGGCGCCGCGGGATCGAAGCCGCGGCCGTTGTCGCGGATGTCCAAGGTGACCTCGCCGTCCATGTACGAGAGGGTGACACCGACCCGTGAGGCCCCGGCGTGCCGACGGGCGTTGGCCAGGCCCTCCTGGGCGATCCGCAGCAGCGTGGCCTCGACCTCGTGGTGCAGCGGTTCGGCGGTCCCGGTGACGGTGAACTCGGCGCTGATGCCGGTCGCCGCCGACCATTCCTCGGCCGTGGTGCGGAGCGCGGCCGGCAGTTCGTCGTGTTCCAGCGCCCCCGGGCCCAGGTTGTGCACCGATCGGCGCGCCTCGCCGAGGCTGTGCCGGGCCAGCTCCGCGGCGCGCCGGGCGTGCGCGCGGCCGAGCGCCGGATCGGCGCTCTCGGCGGCCGCCTCCAGCTGCGTGATGATGCCGGTCAGGCCCTGCGCGAGGGTGTCGTGGATCTCGGCGGCCAGCCGGCGGCGCTCATCGGCGATGCCCGCCTCCCGCGCCTGGAGGAGGAGCTGGGCGTGCAGGCCGGCGTTCTCCTCCAGCGCCAGGGCCAGCCGGGCGTTCGTGCGCTCCAGTTCGGCGATGGTGGCCGCTTTGGCGGCGGCCAACTCGGCCTGTTTGGTGCCGAGATGGACGAAGAGCAGCACCATGGCGGCGTGCACGGCGAGCAGCGCGCCGAACAGCACCCAGCCCAAGGCGCCGTCCGGAGGCAGCCCGCCGGACTGCGCGCCCGCCATGATCACGGCGGTGGCCAGCAGCGCCGGGCGGACGTAGCGGCGCGGCAGGATGGCCGCGGCGTCGAAATAACCGGTCACCGCGTAGATGGAGAAGAGCCCGTTCAGCACGGACAGCGCGGCGGTGACGGCGAAGCGCACGACGTAGAAGACCTGCCCGGCCGGGGCCCCGTCGGGCAGCTTCCGGCAGGCCAGACCCCACCAGACCTGGAGCCCCAGCGCCACCGTGGTCAGCGCCCCGACCACGTACGACTCGCCGCGCGTCATCAGCGCATCGCCCGACACCGCGGCCGTCAGCACCGCGAAACCGAGGAGGAGGCAGCCGCCCCAGCGGCGGAATCTGCGCTCCCAGGGAAGGTGGGACGGTCGTTCGGCCAGGGGCTGCCAGGGGACGGGCTCCCCTCCCGTACGGGCTTCCGTCTCGCCGTCAGCGCGCGCCATGCGGTCAGTCTCCCCCACGCCCTCGCCCCCTTCCCCGCCCCTCACTCTCTGCTTCTCACTCTCTGCTCCGCACCCCTCGCTCTTCCCCCCCCCGCTCCGCACCCCTTGCTCCGCCCCCCGCTCCTCACTCCCAGCGGAAGAGCCTCTTCGCGCACCAGCCCGCCACGGCCGTCCACGCCGCCATCACCGCCAGATGCGTCCAGTCCGGCCAGTCGCCGGCCGCGGCCTGGGCGAGCGCCTGCGACCCGGCGCCGAACGGCAGCAGCTGGACGATGTGTTGCAGCGTCTCCGGCATGGCCTGGACCGGAACCCACACCCCCGCGCCGAACATCATCGGGAAGAACACCGCCGTCCCGGTCACCTGCGCGCTCTTGGCCGTACGCGCCACGGAGCAGATCACACAGCCCAGCGCCAGCGCACTGGCCAGGGTGAGGGCCAGCGCCAGCGCGTACCCGGCGAGCTGCCGCGGCAGCTGCACCGCGAAGGCGAGCCGCCCGATGGTGAGGGCCAGCGCGGCCGAGATCAGGGCGGCCGCGCCGTGCAGCGCGATCCCCGCACCGAGCAGCGCCCCCGGGCGTACCGGCGTGGTCGACATCCGGCGCAGAATGCCGCGCTCCCGATAGCCCGTCAGCAGCGGCGGCATCGCCTGCACCCCCGCCATGATCATGGCCACCAGCAGCGTCACCGGCACATAGAGATCGATGGTCCGGCGGCCCCCGAGCTCCGGCTGCGCCTCCCGGAAGGACGGGATCAGCCCGAGGATGGTCAGCAGTACGGACGGGAACAGCCCGACCCAGAACAGCGTCCCCGGCTCCCGCCGGAACAGCACCGCCTCGGTCCGGAACACGGCGAGGGTCGCCGACCGCGAACGGGCGGTGTGCGGAGCGGTGGTCATCTCAGGCCCCCTGGGCGGTCGGTGCGGTCGGTGCGGTCGGAGCGGTCGGGGCCTTCAGATCGGTCAGATCGAGGAAGGCGTCATCGAGCGTGGCGTCGCTGACGCGCAGCTGGTGGGCGGTGATGCGGTGCCGGGCGAGCAGCGAGATCACCGCGTCGACGGTCGCGTCCGTACCGCGGATCACCAGCCGCCCGTCGCCGCCCGTGGCGCCCCGGTGGCCGGCCGCCGGCTCCACGGCCCCGAGGCCGGGCAGCGCCGCCAGCTCGGCCGGGTCCAGCGGCGCGGAAGGTGTGAAGGCGATGACGACGGACTGGGCGGACCGGCCGATCAGGCCCGCCGGGGTGTCCAGGGCGGCGAGCCGGCCCCCGTCGATCACCGCGATCCGGTCGCAGAGCCGCTGCGCCTCCTCCATGAAGTGCGTGACCAGCAGCACCGTCACCCCCGCGTCGCGCACCTCCTCGATCAGCTGCCAGGTGTCGCGGCGGGCCCGCGGATCGAGCCCGGTGGTCAGCTCGTCGAGGACCACCACCCGTGGATTGCCGATCAGCGCCAGCGCGATGAACAGCCGCTGTTTCTGGCCGCCGGAGAGCTTCCCGAAGCGGGCGGAGAGCCGGCCGGTGAGCCCGAGCCGGTCGGCGAGCGCCCGCCAGTCGGCCGGCCGCGGATAGCAGGCGGCGTACAGTTCCAGCGCCTCGCGCACGGTGAGCTTGGCCTGGAGCTCGCTCTCCTGGAGCTGACTGCCCAGGATGTGGGTGACCCGGTCGTGGTCGGCGACCGGGTCGAGCCCGCCCACCCGGATCGTCCCGGCGTCCGGGACCCGTAGCCCCTCGATGCATTCGACGGTCGTGGTCTTGCCCGCGCCGTTCGGTCCGAGTACGCCGAAGATCTCCCCCTCCTCGACCGCGAACGAGACACCGTCGACCACGGCCCGGCCCCCGTAGGCCTTGCGCAGCCCGCTGACTTCGATGATTGCCATACGTCGAGGATCCGCGCCCGGCCTCCTCCGCCACATCGCCCATCGCGCTCGGAACGGCATCAACCGATCGGCTGACCGGGCCCTACGACCCGTCACCACGGGGGCCCGCTACGCCATCCGGATGGTGTTCATCGGAAGAACGCCGACGCGGGGGCGTCGGTCCTCGGATCCTCGCATTGCGTACTCATCATAAGAAAACGCAACAGATCTCCAGCCGATGTGCACCCCCCGCACGTCTCCCGCTGGGATCCCGATGAAAGTGAGGGGCCATGGCTGCGACCAAGGTCATGAAGTTCTGGGCGGTATGCCTTGCCGTACTCGGCAAGCTGCTCGCATCCCTGGGCGTCTCCGCCCACGCCACGGCGGCCCGCCGGGAGGCCGCGCAGGCCGCGCCCGCCCCGACCACCGCGTCGCCGACCATCGCCCGGCCGCGCACCGAGCCCTCGCTGCCACCCACGCCCTCCACACCCGCTTCGCCCGCCACACAGCTCTTCGGCCAACTCGGCTACGCGCAGCGCAGGTTCGTCACCGCCCAGCTCCCGCCGACGATCAAGCAGCGGATCCGCGCCGAGGCCCACGGGGCCTCCCCCACCTCCCGCAGCCGCCTGGCCACCAGCGCCGAGCCCCTGCCGACCGCCCCTGCCAGGGCCGCGCGGCACTCCGGCTCCCGGCGCGAGGCCGCCGCGGCCATCCCGTCGCCCCGTCGCCGGGCGCACTCCGCGTGCGCCGCGTGACCTGACCTGACGTTGCTTGAACTGAGTTGGCCTGACCTGAGTTGGCCTGAACACTTGGCCTGAACCGACTTGGCCCGACCCGCTCAACGACTCTGCCCCGACCTGGTGAGACCGCCCTGATGGCGGGACGGCGCGTGAGGACTCCGTGCCGGGGACGCCGGGCCCGAGAGGCGGACCGAACGGCGGACAGAGAGGGCGATCGCGGGGAGCGCGATCGCGGGGACCGTGGTCGCGGAGACGGGCGATCGCGGAGAGGGACCGACCACAGAGATTCATGACGCGGAGCCGTTGGCGTTCGCGGCTCCTCGGGCGTAGGCGTACGCCGGGTGGGCCGGTGCGAGGTGCCGGGCTCCGTCGGCCGAAGCCGTCCAGTGATGGGCGGCTCTTTTGCTGTGTGCGGGGCCGTTTTGCTGTGTGCGGGGCCGTGAAGGGGGCCGCTCCGTACTGCTCTGTACGGCTCTGTACGGCGGCGATGCAGAGCTCGTCGGGTCCCGTGTCCGCTCCGGGGCTGCCGCGGCGCCCCTAGAGCCACTTCTGCCAGTACCTGCGGCGGTCGCTGCCGGGGTGGGCGAGGACGATGTCGCCGACGAGGGCGAGGCCGGTGACGCGGAGGTGCGGGGCGGCGGCGTCCGGTGCCGAGTGCGGACGGGTCAGATCGCGGATGTCGCCGACGAGGCTCCGGCAGGTGACCTCGATGCGTACGCCTTCGGGGAGCAGCAGATGCACATCGCCCACGACCGCGAAGGCCGCGACGGTCAGTTCGCCGTCGGCCGGTGCCGGGGCCGCGCACAGATCGAGGGTCACATCGCCGAGGACCGCGGTCGCCTCCAGGCGGGTCTCCGGGCCGGTGTGGTGGCGGGTGAGGTCGCCGAACAGTGCCCGGAAGGCGCGCCGTCCGGATGATTCACCGGACCGGGGTGCGGCCACCGTGGTGGGCAGGTCCTCCCCGATGCTCGCCAACTCCGCGCGGAATCGGGCCAGATAGGCCGCCTCACAGCGCTCGGCCAGCTCCTCCAGGGTCAGCCGGCCGTCCGCGGCGGCCTGTCGGAGGCGTTCAACCATGTCCTCGCGCTCGGCGTCCGAGGCGAGCACCTGCGCCGGGGGAATCGGTGGGGTCGGGGGAGGCGGGGGAGGCGTGGCCGGGGGCGGTGCCACCTACTTTCCCGCCTTCCTGCCCAGCCCGAACAGCGCGAACAAGGCCTCCGCGGCGCCCACGACCGCCAGGACCAGACCGGCCTTGTGCAGGGAGACGTACGGCGTGTGCACGTCCTTCGTGGTCAGCCAGAGGATCACGCCCACGATCGCCAGGGCAATGCCGATCGCCAAACCCTTCATCAGGTCCCTCGTCCCTTGTGGTGGTGCCGGTGCTGGTGTCCTGGACCAGCCTTCCGTCCGGGCGAGGAATGCGGATCATCCGCAGGTAGGCAATGCGCGGCCGCCGCCTGCCACTTTCTGTGTAGGGCGGCGCGTCGTGCGCGGGGACGGTCAGCCGACGCCGACCGGGCTGACCCAGCTGCCCGGGTGGGTGGCGCCGCTCTGGTCCAGGACGGCGCCTCCGAAGGGCCACTGGAGGGTGAAGTGCTCCGTCTCGTTCGGCGGGGTGATGTTCACCTGGCCCGGCTCGATCCGCTTCTCGGAGCCGTCGAGCGAGGGCAGCACCTTGAAGGTGAAGGTGGTGTGCCCGCCCGGCTTCAGATGCACGGTGACCGGCTTCTGCGCGCTGCGGGGCAGGTCGAAGGTGTTGCCGGGGCCGGAGTTGCCGACGAGCTCGACGCCCGGGAAGCCGCTGAGGGTGCACTCGCTGTTGCCGATGTTCTTCAGCCATACGCCGACGGTCTGCTGGGCGTCGCCGTGCATGTCCGGGCGGCCGCCGCCGTCGCTGCCCCAGCCGGCCTTGAGGTGGTCGGTGGTGCAGCGGCTGCCGCCGGAGCCGGCCGAGCTGCCGGAGCCGCCGGAGCCGCCGGAGCCGCCGGAGCCGGCCGAGCTGCCGGAGCTGCCGGAGCCGGCCGAGCTGCCGGAGCTGCCGGAGTCGGCCGAGCTGCCGGAGCTGCCGGAGCTGCCGGAGCCGGCCGAGGCGGCGGTGGACGGTGCGCTCCCGGCGTCGGCCTGGGCGTCCTGGCAGGCGCTGAGCGCGAGCGCGGCCGCGCCGGCGATCAGCGTGGCGACAAAGGTCTTGCGTCCGCGGTGGAGCGTGAGGTGCTGCGACATGGTGTCCCCAGGTGGTGTCGGAGGGCCGGTCCGGTGCGCGTCCCGTTGCAAGAAGACTCTCCGCGGCCGCTGGCGATCGGCTAACACGTGGCTAACGCGGCGCCACGGGCCCCGAGGCGCCGCCCGCGCCCCGTACCCGCCCGCCGCCCCCTCGCTGACACACTCGCCCCATGGCGCTCTTGAACGGACATCCCGCGGACCCCGACGCCCTGCGCACCCTCGCGCTCACCAATTACGGCCACTTCACCACCCTGCGGGTGGACGGCCGCCGGGTGCGGGGGCTGTCCCGGCACCTGGAGCGGCTGGTGCGCGACTGCCGGACGGTCTTCGGCGCGGAGCTCGATCCGGGGGCGGTGCGCGGGTACGTCGGCGAGGCCGTGGGCGACCGGACCGGGGCGTGCGTCGTACGGGTCACCGTCCTCGATCCCGGGCTGGACATCGGCCGCCCGGCCGCCGCGGGCGATCCCCATGTGCTGGTCGGCCTCCGGCCGGCGGGTGCGCTGCCGCCGCCCCCGATGCGGGTGGCGACCGTGCGCCATCAGCGGGAGGTGGCGCGGGTCAAGCACACCGGGCTGTTCGGGGCCCTGTACCAGCGGCGGGCGGCGCAGCGGGCCGGGTTCGACGATGCGCTGTTCGTGGGGCCGGACGGGCTGGTTTCCGAGGGGCCGACCTGGAACGTGGGGTTCGTGGCGGCCGACGGCGGGGTGGTGTGGCCGCGGGCCGATGTGCTGCCGGGCGTCACCATGGGCCTGCTGCAGGAGGCGCACGGCCATCTCGTCGCGCCGCTGGCCGCCGATGAACTGCCGTCCGTGCAGGCGGCGTTCGCGACCAACACCGCCATCGGCGTGCGGGCGATCGGGGCCGTCGACGACATCCCGCTGGACCCGGCGCACCCCGTGCTCGTCGCGCTGCGGGAGTGTTACGAGGCGGTGCCCGGGGAGCCGCTGTAGGGCCCGCGGGGCGTTCGGGCGGTCACCGCTCCGGCGCGCCTCCCGGCGTCTTCGTCGTCGCCGGGTGTCACAGGACCAGCCGCTCCGGCATCGGCTGCTCCACCCCGTCCAGCTCCAGCGTGCACCGGGGCGTGGTCGGCACCAGGTGCGGCTCCCGCACCAGGACCCGGAACGGATGGGCGGGCTCGCCCGGCAGCTCGCCGTCCAGCACGTTCATCCCTCGCCCGTGCACCTTGCGGTAGGCGATCACTTTGCCGTTGACCAGCAGTTCTATCTCGCCTTCCCGGCTGGGCCCGACGTTCACGGTGATCGAGTTGCCCTCTTGGTCCACATGGAAGTGGTGGCTCCGGCTCATGGTGCACCTCCGATATCCCGTGTATGCCGAATCGCCATACGTATCTGGCTGCGCATACCTAAAAGGATAAATCCGGCATTTAGTGTAAAAAGCCGAGGGTACTCCCCGCGCACCCATACCTGCCGGGCGGCCCGAGAGCGACAATTGTGGTGAACGGGGGTGTGCTGGGAGACGGCGATGAACGGTTCGATCCGGCTCGGACGAGTGGTCGGGGTACCGCTGCGGATGCACTGGAGCGTGCCCCTGCTGGTCGTCCTGTTCGCCTACGGGCTCGGCCGCCGGACCCTCCCCGTCCTGATGCCGGGACGCCCGCCCGTGGTCTACGCCCTCGCCGGCGTCGCGGGCGCCGCCCTGTTCATGGGCAGCCTGGTCCTGCACGAGACCGCACACGCCGCCACGGCCCGGCGCAAGGAGATCTCGGTCGAGGACGTGACGCTGTGGGCGCTGGGCGGCATCACGCGCATGGGCCGCCCCAAGACCGCCGCGGCGGCCTTCCTGGTCGCGGTCAGCGGCCCGCTCACCAGCCTGGTCATCGGCGGCGCGGCGCTCGGCGCGGGCATCGGGCTGCATGCCCTGTCGGGCTGGGCAGCCGTCCCCGGCGTCGTCCTGCTCTGGCTCGGCTGGGCCAACCTCTTCCTCGGCGTCTTCAACCTCCTGCCCGCCGTACCGCTCGACGGCGGACGGGTGATGCAGGCGCTGCTGTGGTGGCGCACCGGAGACCGGGAGCGCGCCGATCTGACCGCTTCCCGGGGCGGCCAGATCACCGGTGTGCTGCTGGCGGGCGCCGGCTGGATCATCCTCCTGCGCGGGGCGCCGGCCGGTCTCTGGCTCGTCTTCATCGGCCTCTTCGTCATGGTCGTGGCCGGGGCGGAACGGCGGCATGCCGCCCTCCACACCGCGCTGCGCGGCCTGCGGGTGTCCGACGCCATGACCACCCCCGTGGCCACCGGCGCCGACTGGCTCACCGCCCAGCACTTCATCGACGAGGTCGCCGTCCACTCCCGGCACTCCGTGGTGCCGCTGCTCGACTTCGAGGGGCGCCCCAGCGGGATCGTGCAGATCCGCAGGCTGGCGGCGGTCCCGGCGGCCAGCCGCGACTCCGTGCGGGTCAAGGAGGTGGCGATCCCCCTGTCCCAGTGCGCGGTCGCCGCCCCGGACGATTTGCTGACCGAGGCCCTCGACCGGATCAGCCTGCGCACCGGGATGCGCGTGCTCGTCGTCGACGCGGGGCATCTGGTGGGCATCGTCACCGGCAAGGACGTCTCCCGGCTGATGCAGCGGCATACGCTCGGCGGCCGGGCGCAGGAGTGATGCGGCGATGAAGTACGTGACGGTCACCGCCCTCAGCCACACCGGGCTGATCCGCGACCACAACGAGGACAGCCTGGTGGCCGGCCCCTGGACGCTGTGCGGCACGGTCACCGAGAACCCCCAGACCCTGGTCTTCCCGCTCGGCCATCCCCTCGTCGTCGCGGTCGCCGACGGCATCGGCGGTCAGCCGGGCGGCGAGGTGGCCAGCGAACTGACCGTCCGTCAACTGTCCACCGTCGGACCGTCCCTGCGCTCCGAGGAGGCGCTGCGCGACGCCCTGAACGTCTGCAACCACGCGGTGTACTCCGCCGCCGGCCGCGACCCCGGCCTCGCCACCATGGGCACCACCGTCGCCGGCGTCGTCGTCCTCCCCGATTCCCTCCTCGCCTTCAACGTCGGCGACAGCAAGGTCCTCAACGCCACCCCCGACGGCCTGCGCCAGCTGAGCGTCGACGACAGCCCGCCGCTCTCCCCGGGCCGCCGCACCACCTCCCTCATCACCCAGTCCCTGGGCGGCGCCCTCCGCTTCACCCCCGTCGTCCCGCATATCACCGCCACCCCGCTGTCCCCCGCCGACCGCTATCTGACCTGCACCGACGGCCTGACCGACCCGGTGCCGGAGGACACCCTCGACGGGCTGCTGCAACTCCACTCCCACGACAACGGCAAGGCCGCGTTCGAGCTGTGGAAGGCCGCGATCGAAGCGGGCGGCCCGGACAACATCACGCTGGCGCTGATCGCCGTCGGCCCCTGACCGCCCGGCGGCTCCGGCCGTCCCCGCCGCACGGCAGAGGGGCCCGCCCGCGGCCACCGGCCGCGCGCAGGCCCCTCGCCTGTTCCGTCCGCTACGGGTTACTTCGTGAACCCGTAGTCCATCAGCTTCTTCGCGGACGTCGTACGGGCGGCCACCGAGGAGTCGGCGAGGACCGTGCCGATGACCGTCTTACCGCTGCGGGTGGCGGCGAAGACCAGGCAGTACTTGGCCTCGGGGCCGGAGCCGGTCTTGACTCCGATGGTGCCGGAGTAGCTGCCGAGCAGGGTGTTGGTGTTGGTCCACTCCATGTAGCGGTAGCCACCGCTCTTGGTCGTGACCTTCTGCTTCGTCGACTTCGTCTTCACGACCGAACGGAACGTGGAGTACTTCATCGCGCTGCTGGCGAGCTTGGTCAGATCGCGCGGCGTCGAGTAGTTCGCGCCCTTGCCGATGCCGTCGAACGAGTCGAAGTGCGTGTTCGTCAGGCCGAGGCTCTTGGCGGTGGAGTTCATCTTGCCGATGAACGACTTCACCCGCGCGTCACGGGTGGTGCCGGTGCCGAACTTGTCGGCCAGCGCGTACGCCGCGTCGCAGCCGGACGGGAGCATCAGCCCGTACAGCAGCTGACGGACGGTGACCTTGTCGCCGACGATCAGCTTGGCCGACGAGGCCCAGTCGTTGTCGACGATGTAGTCGCTGTACGCCTTCTGGACCGTGACCTTGGCGTCCAGGTCGAGGTTCTTCTGCGCCAGGACCACCCGGGCCGTCATGATCTTGGTGGTGGAGCCGGTGGAACGGCGGGTGTCGGCGGCCTTGGTGTACAGGCTCTTGCCGGTGCCGTTGTTCATCACGTAACCGCCCGCGGCGGTGATCGTGGGAGCCGCCGGAGCGGCGGCCTGCGCCGGAGCGACGAACGCGCCGGCCGCGAGGACGGCGCCGGAGGTGACGGCCACGGCGGTTGCGCGACGGAGGCCCTTGATGCCGATTTTCAAATGAATACTCCCAATACGCCTGCGGGGCGGATACATGCACAGCGGTCACATGCGGTGCGGTCACATGAGAATGCCGCATCGCTTGTGAGACGCCTGAGGCGACCCGATGGATGCACGCGTTCCGCAAATCTTCTTCGGCCTTTCACGGCTCCCGGACGGCTCGCGCGCCGCCGGTGCCGGGGCCGCCGCGCCTGCCGCCCCGGTCGATCCGCACGCCGCGGCGGACAGCGCGGGGAGGAGCGCCTCGCCGCTCGCCAATATGCCGTGCACCGCGTCGAGTTGAGGGTCGGATGCCTGCGCATGAGGCGCCTGCTGCCATTAGAATCCTCGGGAAACCAGAGAGGTGACGCATGGCGATCACGGGGGACCTCACACTCGTCGTCCACGACGAGGACACCGACGACCAGGAGCTGGACGAGCTGACCCGGCAGCTTCAGCAGGAGCTGCTGCTGCTCGATCTGCCGGACGTCGTCCGGGCGAGCGTGCCGGGAGCCGCGGGGGGCAAGAGCGGACTGCTGGAATCGGTGGGGACGCTCCTGGTCAGCGGCGGGTTCTCGGTCGCCCTCCTGCGCTCGCTGACCCTCGTCGTCCGGGACTGGATCAAGCGCGGCGGAGCCCGTAAGGCCGTCCTGGTCAGCGGGGAGCGCCGACTGGAACTCACGGGGGCGTCGAAGAAGGCGCAGGATGCGGCCGTGGACGCCTGGATCCGGTCGCTGGCCGCCGAGGAGCCGGAAGCCGGGGGGCCGGCCGGCGGAGGACCGGCCGGCGGAGGACCTGCCGGTGGGTGAGCGGCGCGCCCTGCTGATCGCCACCGAACGCTACCTGGACCAGAATCTTCCGCAGCTCCGCTCCCCCGTACACGACGCCCGCAAGCTGGCCGCCCTCCTCGAGGACCCCGACATCGGCCAGTTCGATTCCGTACAGGTCCTGGTCGATGAGTCGAAGACGGTCATCGAGGAGGCGGTGGAGCGGCTCTTCCGCGACCGGGGTGTCGATCTGGCGCTGGTCTATCTCTCCTGCCACGGGCTGAAGGACAGCCGGGGCCGCCTGCACTTCGCCACCGTCAAGACCAGCCGCGAACTGATCCGTGCCACCTCGGTATCCGCGGAATTCATCAAGGACTCGATGGAATACAGCCCGGCGAAGCAGAAGATTGCCCTGCTGGACTGCTGCTTCTCCGGCGCGTTCGGATTCTCCAAGGGCGACACCGCCCTCGACGACTTCCCGCAGCAGTTCGTGGCCCAGCGCGGCAGCGTCGTGATCACGGCCTCCAACGCCATTCAGGAAGCGGTGGAGGACGAGACCGCGACGGGCGGTGCGACGGAGTGGAGCTCGGTCTTCACCCGCTCGGTGATCCAGGGCCTGACCACGGGCAAAGCCGATCTGGACGAGGACGGCTGGGTCACCGCGCAGGAGCTCTACGACTATGTCGCCGAGGCCGTGGGCCGGACGCATGAGCAAAAGCCCATGTTCTTCGGTCACGACATCCAAGGCGGCAGCCGGCTACGGCTTTCGAAGGCCGCGCCGCACGCGCATCGCCCGTTCCCCGGTCTGACGGAAGCGGACGGGCCGTCCCCGCTCGCCACCGTCGACCAGCTCCTGCCGCCGATCGTCGCGACCGAGCACCGCGGGCTGACCGCCGAGGGCTGGCCGGACAGCGGCAGACTGATCACCCCGATCGGACGGTCGCACCGGGTCGAGGGCCGCCGCGTCCACACCCACTGCGTCGACCTGTCCGGCGGAGCGGGGCATGTCGCCGTGGCCGGCGGCCCGCGCAGCGGCAAGACCCTGTTCCTCCAGACCCTGGTGACCTCGCTGGCCCTGACACACACCCCGCACGAAATCGAGTTCCGCTGCATCGATTTCGGCGGCGGCGGCCTGCGGCGCCTGGCCCATCTGCCGCATGTACGCGGCATCGCGGGACGTCAGCACCCCGACGATGTGCACCGCATGGTCTCGCAGGCCGTCTGGCTCAACACCCGGCGCGAGAACGACTTCGAACGCCTCCCGTCGGTCGACTCCATCGAGGCCTACCGCGCCGCCCGTGCCCGTGGTGAGCTCGCCGACCAGCCCGTGGGCGATGTCTTCCTGGTGGTCGACGGCTGGTCCGAATTCGCCGACAACTTCCAGGACCTGGCGCTGGCGGTCCGGGGGATCGGCTCCACCAGCCTGCGGCACGGCGTCCACCTCGCGGTGAGCACCACGCACTGGTCCGCCCTCCCCAGGCCCCTGCTAGAGGTGATGCTGACCCGCTTCGAGCTGCCGCTCAGCTCCCCGGACGGCTCGATCGTCCACCCCGAGCTCGCCGCCCGCCTGACGCCCGCCACCCCCGGCGTGGCCCTGTGCAACGACCGCGCCGAGAAGCGCTACGTCCATATCGCGCTGCCCCGCACGGACGGGGTGGTGGCGGTGGACGACCTCGCGAAGGCGGCCGCCGAGCTGGGCAAGGAGGCGCTCGGCGGCTGGTCGCGGCTCGTACCGGACGACGATCCCCCGACGGCGCCCCGGACCCAGGAACACCCGCTGCGCTTCACCGAGCTGCTGGGCATCGGCGACGCGGGCGCGGTCGATGTCTCCGTCACCTGGCGGCCCCGGACCGCGTACGAGCGGCTACGGGTACCGATCGGCGTCGACACCGACGGCCGGCCCGTCATGCTCGACCTCAAGGAGGCCGCGCTGGAGGGCATGGGCCCGCACGGCCTGTGCATCGGCGCCACCGGGTCGGGCAAGTCCGAGCTGCTGCGCACTCTGGTGCTGGGCCTTGCCGTCACGCACTCCTCGGAGACGCTGAACTTCATCCTCGCGGACTTCAAGGGCGGCGCGACCTTCGCCGGTATGTGGCAGCTGCCGCACGTGGCGGCGGTGATCACCAACCTGGCCGACGAGCTGACGCTGGTGGACCGGATGAACGACGCGATCACCGGTGAGCTGAACCGCCGCCAGGAAGTGCTCCGTAGCGCGGGCAACTACCCCAACATCAACGACTACGAGCGGGCGCGGACCGCGGGTGCGCCGCTGGAACCGCTGCCGTCGCTGGTCATCGTGGTCGACGAGTTCAGTGAACTGCTGACCGCGAAGCCCGATTTCATCGATATGTTCACCCAGATCGGCCGGATCGGCCGCTCGCTGGGGGTGCATATGCTGCTCGCCTCGCAGCGGCTGGAAGAAGGCAGGCTCCGGGGGCTGGATTCCTATCTGTCGTACCGGATCGGTCTGCGGACGTTCTCCGCGGCGGAGTCGCGGGCGGCGATCGGCGTGCCCGATGCCTACAACCTTCCCAGTGCGCCGGGTGCCGGCATCCTCAAGTACGACGCCGAGGTGATGGTCGAGTTCAGGGCCGCGTATGTCTCCGAGCGCTATCGGGGGGACGGGGCCGGCGAACTCCCGGACGGGGACGACGCGCCGGCCGATACGGTCCTGGACGTCATCGCGCAGCGGCTGGAGGGACAGGGCCGCCCGGCGCATCAGGTGTGGCTGCCGCCGCTGGAGGAGCCGCCGTCCCTGGACCAGCTGCTGCCGGAGCTGGCCGCCTCGCACGAGCGCGGCATCCACCCGCCGCAGTACCCCGCGCTCGGCGGGCTCGTGGTGCCGGTCGCGCTGATGGACAAGCCGTTCGAGCAGCGCCGCGACGTGCTGTACCTGGACTTCTCCGGCGCCGCCGGCCACGGCCTGGTCGTCGGCGGTCCTCAGTCGGGCAAGTCGACGGCGCTCCGCGCGGTGATCGCCGCGTTCGCCCTGACCCACACACCGCGCGAAGTGCAGTTCTACGGAATCGACTTCGGCGGTGGCGGCCTGCTGGATCTGGAGGGCCTGGCGCATGTCGGCGGCGTCGCCTCGCGTCTGGAGCCCGACAAGGTGCGCCGCACGGTCGCCGAGGTGGCCGGCATCCTCGACGAGCGCGAGGAGTTCTTCCGCGCCAACGGCATCGACTCCATCGCCACCTACCGGCAGCGCCGGGCGGCCGGGAGCTTCCCCGACCAGGCATGGGGCGATGTCTTCCTGGTGGTCGACGGCTGGTCCACATTCCGCACGGACTACGACCACCTCGACCCGACGATCCTGGACATCGCCACCCGGGGCCTCGGCTTCGGCATCCACCTGATCATCGGCACCACCCGGTACGCCGACCTGCGGCCCGCCCTGCGCGACCAGCTCCTCAACCGCGTCGAGCTGCGGCTCGGCGACCCGATGGAGTCGGAGGTCGACCGCCGGCGGGCGGCGAACGTGCCGGCACGGCGTCCCGGACGCGGACTGTCGCCGGACAAGTACGACCTCCTCATGGCCCTGCCGCGCCTGGACGGCTCCAGCGACGTCGAATCGCTCGCCGGCGGTCTGGCACACCTGGTCTCCTCGGTCGACGCGCGCTGGCCGGGCCCGCCGGCGCCGCCGGTCCGGATGCTGCCGGCGCTGCTGTCGGTCGAGGACCTGCCGGGGAGCGGCGACCACCCCGGCCGCGGTGTCGCCTTCGCCGTCGACGAAACGACGCTGTCCCCGGCGTTCATCGACTTCGAGACCGACCCGCTGTTCGTCGTCTACGGCGAGAGCGAAGCGGGCAAGACGTCGGTGCTGCGCCTGCTCGCCCGGCAGATCGCGCGGCGCTACACGCCCGAGCAGGCGCTGATGGTCGTCGCGGACTACCGCCGGTCGCTGCTCGAGGGGATACCCGAGGACCATCTGTCCAGGTACTGCGGCACTCCTCCGCAGCTGGCGGAAACCATCGCCGATCTGGCCGGTTCCATGGGCCGGCGGATGCCGGGTCCGGACGTCACACCGGAGCAGCTGCGCAACCGCAGCTGGTACGACGCGCCGGATGCGTTCGTGATCGTGGACGACTACGACCTGGTGGCGACCAGCAGCGGCAATCCGCTCCACCCGCTGCTGGAGTACCTCCCGTTCGCCCGCGACATCGGCCTGCGTCTGATCATCGCGCGCAGTTCCTCGGGCGCCGGCCGGTCCTCGTTCGAGCCGGTGACCCAGCGGGTCAAGGAGCTGGGCGCCCAGGGCCTGCTGCTGTCCGGCGATCCCAGCGAGGGTGCGCTCCTCGGCAACCACCGGCCGGTCCCGCTGCCTCCGGGCCGCGCCCGGTTCGTCAGCCGCAAGGGAGGAGCCCAGCTGGTGCAGACGGCCTGGCTGCCGACCGGCTGACGACGCGGGCGGCCACCCACGCGCCGGCGGTCCGGGAACCCGTGCGCACTCCACACCGTCTTCCCGCGTGTTGGCATGAACGGTCCGTGGAGGAACCCGGTGGAGCACAGGATGTTGGGGGAGCGCTACGAGCTGGTGGAGCAGCTCGGGCACGGCGGTATGGGGACGGTCCACCGGGCCGTCGACCACCGGCTGCGCCGGACCGTCGCGGTGAAGACCCTCTCCGCCGAACTGGCGCAGCAGCCGGAGTTCCGCACCCGCTTCCAGCGCGAGGCGCACGCCGCCGCCGCGCTCAATCACCCCGGCGTGGCCACCGTGCACGACGTGGGCGAGGACGACGCCGGCGGCGGCATCGAGCCGTACCTGGTGATGGAGTACGTGGCGGGCCGGACCCTCAGCCGCGTCCTGCACGACGGCGCGCTGCCCGTGGCGCAGGCGGCCGACATCACGGGCCAGGTGCTCGACGCCCTGGAACACAGCCACCGGCACGCCATCGTCCACCGCGACATCAAGCCCGCGAACGTCATGCTCACCGCCGCGGGCACGGTCAAGGTCGTCGACTTCGGCATCGCCAAGGCGCTCAGCGAGGTGGCCACCCGGCTGACCGGCACCGGCGTGGCCGTCGGCACGCCCGCCTATCTGGCGCCGGAGCAGATCAACGGCCATGAGACCGATCACCGCACCGACCTGTACGCCGTGGGCTGCCTGCTCTACGAGCTGCTGACCGGGCGTCCCCCGTACACCGGCGACTCGCCCTTCTCCGTCATGCACCAGCACCTGGCCGCCGAACCCGTGCCGCCCTCCCGCCTCCGCCCGGAGCTGCCGCCCGCCCTGGACGCGGTGATCGTCACGGCGCTGCGCAAGGACCGGGGGGACCGTTTCGCGGACGCCGCCGCGATGAGGGCGGCGGTCGGTGCGGCCGCCCGTGGCGGGCCGGTGCCGGCCGCCGCGGTACGGACGCCCACCACGGTGGATGCGGCGCCGGGCGCGGGTGCGGCCACCGCAACCGCTCCCGGCCCTGAGGCCGCCGCTCCCGAAGCCGCCGCCCCGGAGGCCCCGGCCCCGGAGCCGGTGGCCCCCGCGCCGCCGCCCGCCCGCCGGAGAAGACCGCTGCGCGTGGTGTTCCGCCCCACCGCCGAGGGCGCGGTCGCGCTGCTCGGCTGCGTCCTGTCCGTGGCGATATCCCGTACGGACATGATCGAGGTCGGCCAGTTCCACCGCGTCGCCCTGCTCGCCGCCGCGGCCGGGGCGGTGTTCCTGCTGTGGTCCGCGCGGCTCGCCTGCGCGGTGGCCTGGGGGCCCGTGGCGGAGGCCGTCGCGGCGTGGTCGCAGCTCTCCCGCGGCTACGTCGGCTGGGAGACCCATTACGTCATCATCGCCCTGGTCCTGGCCATCGTCGCCGCGCTCTGCCTCGCCGCCGGTTACCGCGACGAACGGGCGGGCGGCTTCGCGCTGGTGGCGTTCTGGTTCACCGCCCTGACGGCCGTCTGGTTCTTCCTCGACGACCTGAACAAGATCGGGGTGTTCTATGTGCTGCTGCTGGGGGTGACGCTGGCCATCGGGGCGCAGGCGCTGAAGGCCCGTACGGCGGCGGCCACCGGCGCCCGCTGACCCGCCGGACAGGCCCTAGCCTGGAGGAATGGGCCCTGACGTGGTCACGCTGTCCCTCTGCGGCGATGTGATGCTCGGCCGCGGAGTGGACCAGATCCTGCCGCATGCCGGGGATCCGGCGCTGCGGGAGGGCTTCATCCGCGACGCCCGCGACTATGTGGTGCTGGCGGAGGAGGCGCACGGCCCCATTCCCCGGCCGGTCGATTTCTCCTGGCCGTGGGGGGACGCACCGGCGGTGCTGGAGAAGGCCGCGCCCGCCGCCCGCGTGATCAACCTGGAGACCGGCGTCACGCGCAGCGACACCTTCGCCCCGGGTCAGGGGATCCACTACCGGATGCACCCCGCGAACCTGCCCTGCCTGGCCGCCGGCCGCCCCGACGTCTGCGTACTGGCCAACAACCACGTCCTGGACTTCGGCCGCCCCGGACTGACGGAGACGCTCGACAGCCTGGCGGGCGCGGGGCTGCGGACGGCGGGGGCGGGCGAGGACGCCGCCGCGGCCTGGCGGCCGGCGAGCGTGCCCCTCGGCGGCGGCCGCCGGGTGCTGGTCTTCTCCTTCGGGATGCCGTCCAGCGGGATCCCGCATCTGTGGGCCGCGACCGCGCGGCGCAGCGGGGTCGCCTTCGTGGCCGGGCCGTCGGACGCCGCCGCGGCCGAGATCACCGGACGGGTCCAGGAGGCGAAGCGGCCGGGCGATGTGGCGGTGGCCTCGGTGCACTGGGGCTCCAACTGGGGCTACCAGGTCTCCCGCGAGCAGATCGCCTTCGCCCATGCGCTGATCCACGGCGGCGTGGACCTCGTCCACGGGCACTCCTCGCACCACCCCCGCCCCCTGGAGCTCTACCGGGGCAAGCTGATCCTCCACGGCTGCGGCGACTTCATCGACGACTACGAGGGCATCACCGGCTTCGAGCGCTACCGCGACGATCTGCGCCCGCTCTACCTCGCCTCGCTGGAGCCGGACACCGGCCGGCTGCACGCCCTGCGGATCGCGCCGCTCCAGGCCCGGCGGATGCGCCTGCGGCACGCCTCGCCCGAGGACACCCAATGGCTGCGGGCGCTCCTGGACCGGATCGCCGACGGCTTCGGCCCGTGCACCGTCGACGGGGCGGAGGGCACCCTCACCCTCCGCCCGGCCGCTGACTCCGGCCCTTCGGCCGCGTCCTAGCGTCCCGCGATCGCGTCGGCGAGGGCGAGGATCCGGCGGGCGTCCTCGACGTGCAGGTTCTCGATCATCCGGCCGTCCACGGTGACGACGCCGCGCCCTTCGCGGGTGGCGAGGTCGAACGCCTCGATGATCCGGCGGGCATGGGCGACCTGGGCGTCGGACGGAGCGAAGACCTCGTTGCACGGCCCGACCTGCGACGGATGGATCAGCGTCTTGCCGTCGAAGCCGAACTGCCGTCCCTGCACACACTCGGCCTCGAAGCCCGCCAGGTCCTGGACGTCGTTGTAGACCCCGTCCAGGATCGCCTTGCCGGACTCGCGGGCCGCCAGCAGCGCCAGCGACAGCCCGGTCAGCAGCGGCGCCCGGCCCGGTACGTGCTCGGCGTGCAGCTCCTTGGCCAGATCGTTGGTGCCCATCACCAGCACGGTCAGTCGTTCGCTCGCGCCGGCCACCGCACGGGCGTCCAGCATCGCCCGCGGCGTCTCGACCATCGCCCAGATCGCCGTACGGTCCGGGGCGCCGGCCGCCTCCAGCGCCCGCTCGACCTCCCGTACGGTCTCGGCGGATTCCACCTTGGGCACCACGACCGCGTCCGGGCCGGCCTCCGCGGCGGCCCGCAGATCGTCGGCGTGCCAGGCGGTGCCCGGCCCGTTGACCCGGATCGTCACCTCGCGGTGGCCGTACTCCCCGGAGGCCGCGGCGGCCGCGACGCGCTCGCGGGCGTCGGCCTTCGCGTCGGGGGCGACGGCGTCCTCCAGGTCGAGGATCAGCGCGTCGGCGGGCAGCGTCCTGGCCTTCTCCAGGGCGCGTGCGTTGGCGCCCGGCATGTAGAGGACGGAGCGGCGCGGCCGCAGGGTCGCGTCGGACATGGGAGTTACTCCTTGTTCTGCTGGGGCTCGGCCGCTGCGTAGGCGTCGCGCAGCTCGGGGTCGCGGGCGGCGAGCGCGTCCGCGAGCCCGACGACCACCTGGCACTGCTTGTACGTGGCGTCGTCCTGCATCTTGCCGTCGAGCATCACCGCGCCGGTGCCGTCGCCCATCGCCTCGATGACCCGGCGGGCCCAGGCGACGTCGGCGGGTGGGGGCGAGAAGACCTTCTTGGCGATGCCGATCTGCACCGGGTGCAGGCTCCAGGCGCCGACACAGCCCAGCAGGAAGGCGTTGCGGAACTGGTCCTCGCAGGCGGTGGTGTCCTTGATGTCGCCGAACGGCCCGTAGTACGGCAGGATTCCGTGCGCCGCACAGGCGTCGACCATCCGCGCGAGGGTGTAGTGCCACAGGTCCTGCTGGAAGGTGGCGCGCGGCGCGTCCGCGCTCCCGGCGTGCGGATCCTCGCGTACGAGATATCCGGGGTGGCCGCCGCCCACCCGGGTCGTCTTCATCCGGCGGCTGGCCGCCAGGTCGGCGGGGCCGAGGGAGATGCCCTGCATCCGGGGGCTGGCCCCGGCGATCTCCTCCACATTGGCGACGCCGGAGGCGGTCTCCAGGATGGCGTGGACGAGGATCGGCCGCTGCACACCGGCCTTCGCCTCCAGCTGGGCGAGCAGCCGGTCGACGTAGTGGATGTCCTCGGCGCCCTCCACCTTCGGCACCATGATCACGTCGAGCTTGTCGCCGATCTCGGTGACCAGCGTCAGCAGATCGTCCAGCGCCCACGGCGAGTCCAGGCTGTTGATCCGCGTCCACAGCTGGGTCTCGCCGAAGTCCGTGGCCTTGGCGATCTCCACCAGGCCCGACCGGGCCGCCTCCTTGCGGTCGGCGGCGACCGCGTCCTCCAGGTTGCCGAGCAGGACATCGACGGTGGGGGCGATGGACGGCACCTTCGCCGCCATCTTCGCGTTGCCCGGGTCGAAGAAGTGGATCATCCGGGACGGCAGAAACGGCACTTCCCGCACCGGTGTCGGCGCACCGACGGCCAACGGGCGGAAGAAGTCCTTCGGAGAGCGCATGCAGTCTCCCTGGTCGGATCGAGGGGTTCGGGCCGCCGACGGCGCCCGCCGGCGGTCATCCGGGCCTCACTTTAGAGCCGCGGGACGGTCACGCTACTGGCCGGTACGTGTGCCGTTGGTCACCGTCGGCGACGGCGGTCCGGGGCGGTACGGACGCCCCGGACCGCCAACGGCCTCGGCCTTTCCCCGCGGTGCCGCCCGCTATCCGGCGGACCCGACCCCGGCCGCGTCGCCCTGCACGACGGCGAAGGGGCCGCGCTCCTTGGTGCCGTCCGGCAGCAGCCAGTCGGCGGTGACGTGCCCGGGTGTCCGCGCCGTGTCCGCGGCGGGGCGGAGCACGCGGTGGACCCGTATTCCCACGGACACCGGGCCGGATGCCGCGGCGGCGGTCTCCACCACGACGTCCGTGCCCTGCGGCCCGTTGCCCGCGACGGCGGAGCCCACGACGCCGGACCCCGCGAAGGACCCGGAGAAGGACCTGGCGACGGTCGGGTCCGGGGTGTCGGTGAGGCTCTGGGCCTGCGGTTCGGCGGTGCCGCCGATCAGGGCGAACAGCTGCGCAACGAGCACCGGGTCATGGGTTCCGTCGTAGACCCACCGCGATCCGAGCACCTCGTGTTCGAGGGTGCCGACGAGCGCATGGTCGGCCCCGTCGAGCGGCGCTCCCCGGTACGTGAGCGGTACGTGATAGACGACCGGCCGGTCACCGGAGGTATCGGCGACCACCATGAACTCGATCCCGACCTCCCCGTCCGGGTCATCGAGCCGAAAACCGCCGGCCTTGGCCAGTTCCGGCTGACGCTGCCCCGAGCCCGCGTACCAGGGCTGCCGGGGGAGCCAGGGCGTCAGCAGCTCCAGCTTGGTGGGCTTCAACGCGACGTGATGAATGACGGACATATGCCTTCAACGTCCCTTCTCCGGACCGGACTTGCGGACTTCTGAACTTGCGAACTTGCAGACTTGCAGACGGGCGGACATCCGCGCCGCCGGGCTCAGCGCCGCTTGTTCCGGTCGAACCAGACGGTGGCCAGTGTGGGCACGAGCCCCGCCCAGAACAGCACTTCGGGCACGCCGCGGTCCGTCCACGGCACCTGGGAGATCAGCAGGGCGCAGAGCATCGCCCAGGCCGCCTGGGCGAGCACGACGCGGGCCCAGCGGCGGCGGCGCACCAGGGACCGCACATTCAGCTGGACGCCGACGCGCAGCCGGCGGTAGCGGCGCCAGGCGCCGAAGCCCCAGATCGCGGCCATGGGCAGGAGGATGTAGAGGCGGTTGCCGAGCGGGATCGGCAGGTCCCGCGGCACGGCGCCGTCCTTCGGGAAGAGGTCGATCATGGCGCCGGCGGCCGCCACGCACAGCAGCGCCAGCCAGCGGACGCCGCGCAGCAGCCGGTAGGTGGCCTGGTCGAGGCCGCCGCGGAGCCAGGGCGAGTCGGGGACCGTGGTGAGCGCTTCGGCGTACAGACCTGCCGCGGCCGCGGCCTTCACGCCCGGGGACTGCGCCGCCTGGTCCGTCTGCATGACCACGGCCAGCGCGTTCGTGGGGTCCAGGCGCCGCAGGGCGACCAGCGTCCGCTGTGCCGTCTCCTGGTCGCCGGCCAGCAGCGCGGCCTTGTACAGGGACTCGTACGCGCGCGGCTCCTCGGGCGCCAGCCGCACCCCCTCCTGGCCCAGGCGCACGCCCTCTTGGCGGTCGCCGTCCGGCAGCCAGGGCTGGATTTCGGCCAGCGTGGCATACGCCGTCCACCGCTGCGGGTCGACGCGGAGCGCCTCGCGCAGCGCCGCGCCCGTCTCCACCATGCGGGAGGCGCTGCGCAGGGCGCGGGCGCGCATGTGGAGGGTGGCGTAGTCCTCCGGCGCCAGCTTCAGGGCGGCTTCGCTCGCCTCGACGGCCTCGTCGCGCTCGCCGGCGGCCAGATGACACCGGGTGAGTTCCAGCCAGGCGCGTACGTCGGTGGGTTCCTCGCCGAGACGGGCGCCGAGCGCGGCCTTGGCGTCGTCGTACCGGCCGAGGTCGACGAGGGCCTCGGCCCGGACGACCGAGGGGTGATCGGTCACGGCTCGCTCCGTCAAAGCTTGCGCCTCTTCTTCAGGTATCCGAGCAGGTCGTCGTACATCCCGCCGTCGTTGGCGAACATCGCCACATTGCGTGCGGACGCGAACCACGGCTCGGTGGAGGGGACCACGGACCGTGCCGCGGCGAGCAGGTCCGTCATGCCGATCATGCGGACGGTGCCGGTGCGGGCGGAGTCGAGCAGCGCCATCTCGGCCGCGGACTCGCACAGATGGGCAAGGTCGGCGCCCGAGAGGCCGTCGGTGGCCCTGGCGAGTTTGGCCGGGTCGACGTTCTCGATCGGGCGGTCGCGCAGGTGGTAGCGGAGGATCGCCTCCCGCGCGGCCGTGTCGGGCGGCAGGACGAGCAGGGTGCGGTCCAGGCGGCCGGGCCGGCGCAGGGCGAGGTCCACGTCCCAGGGGAGGTTGGTGGCGGCGAGGACGAAGACGCCTTCGTTGGCCTCGGCGGCGATGCCGTCCAGCTCGGTGAGCAGCTGGTTGACGGTGTTGCGCAGGCCGCTGTGCTGGGTGCGGCTGCGCTTGCCGCCGAGTGCGTCCAGCTCGTCGAGGAAGACCACGCAGGGGGCCTGGCGGCGGGCGGTGGCGAACACCTCGTGCATATGGCGTTCGGAGTTGCCGATCCACATGTCGAGTACGTCGTTGATCGACACGGACAGGAAGCCCGCGCCGAGTTCACCGGCCACCGCGCGGGCGATGAAGGTCTTGCCGCAGCCGGGCGGGCCGTACAGCAGCAGTCCGCCCCGCAGGCTCTTGCCGTAGAGCCTGCGCAGTTCGGGATTGCGCAGGGGGGCGAGGAAGGCGGCCTCCAGCCGGTCCTTGACCTCCTGCATGCCGCCGACGTCCGCCAGGCGCAGGGTGCCGGGCGCGTCCACGTCCCAGGCGGATGCCGCTCCATCGCCGTCGCCGCCGTCGTCGGCGAGCGGGGCCTCGACGAAGCGGGGCGGGACCACGCCGTCGACCTCTTCCTCGGCGGCCCGCCAGTCGAAGCCCGCACGGGGCGCGGGCGGCCGTGCGGTACGGGCCGGAGCCGCGGTGGCGGGCGCCGCGCTCTGCCCGGTGGGAGACGGCGCTCCCATGGCGCGGGCCATCAGCTCCCGCGCCTGCGCGTCACCGGGGGTGTGCTGCAGCGCGACGGCCACCTCCGCGACGGCCGCGTCGTGCAGGCCCGCGTCCAGCAGGAGTTGCGCCAGGTGCAGCCGCAGCGGGACATCGCCGGGCGCCGCGGCAACGGCCGTACGCAGGCTCTGGATGAGGGGCGAATCCTCCGACATGGCCCACACTTTACGTATAAGACGACCGTGGACCCGCCCCGCGCCTCCCGGGCCGCCGCGCGGCCCGGGAACGGCGGCAGCACTAGCCGATGCAGACAACTCCCAGCAGGCACAGGTGTGTTGGCTTGCTCTGCTGGGCGGGCTCGGCGGCCGGGGTGCTCGGCGCGGTGGGCGCCGGGCTCGACGCCGCGGGGGCCGTGGCGGAGTCGTCGGCCGGTGCGGGGGCGGACGTCGCCGGTGCCGGGGCGGCGCGGTGGCGGCCCTGGGGCTGCCCGGCCGGCGCGGAGTCGGTGTGCGGCGACGTGTGCGGGGCCGCGAGGGGGTGGCCGGCGGTGGTGGTCTTCGGCTGCCGGGCCGTCGTGGTGGGCGGAGTGGCGGCGGTGGTCTGCTGCCGGTGGGTGCTCTGCGGCCGGTCGGCCGCCCGGGAGGGGCGGGAGTCGTGGTGGCGGGTGTCCCCGGCGTCCGGCTCCTTCGACGCGGAGGCGGCGGGCTCCGTCCGGGGCGTACCCACCTTCTCCGGCTCGGGCGTCGAGGCCGCGTGGGCCTGGGAGGGCTTGTTCTGCAGCATGCTGACGGTCAGGCCGCCGCCGATGAGGGCGAAGGCCGTTGCGGCCGCGGCCCGCCGCCGGTGCTTCTTCCAGCGGGCCAGCTGCCGGCGCCGGGCTGCCCGGCCCTGCCCGGTGGCGGAGGAGGTGTCGGGGCCGCCGGGGCCGTCGGGCTCGGCGGCGTCCACGGCCTTGGCCGCGCCGTCCATCGGTGCGGTGTCGGCGAGCGGGGTGCCCCGGTGCGCTGCCGGCGCGGGAGCGTCCGTGGCGGGCCAGGCCTCCCATGCCGCGGGAGCGGCCGCCAGCCGGTCCAGGCGGTCCGGGCGGTGGGCGGACGGGGCTATGTCGGGTGCGTAATCACCGCACCCGGGGCATACCAGGGCCCCATTGAGAATCCGGTGGCACGACGAGCAGTAGTCCATCTGGGATCTTTCTGTGCTGACTGCGCCGCCGGAGGGGGACGGCGGCGACCTGATCAAGGTCGCACGCGATTTCGAGCGGGCAGTAACGCTAACGGCCTCCACTCACCGCAGCACGTGGGGGGTGTGACGCTACGGTGGAGATTTCTTGAAGGCCCGCCCCGCACTTCGGACATGTCGCGATGGATCCCCCGGTGTGACACTGGACTTGTCGCGCACTGTGTGATCTCCGCCCGGCCGCGCCTCCGTCCGCGCCCTGCGAGGCCACGGGGCGAGGGCGCGGAAATGCGACATGCGCGGTGCGTCGGGAGCGCGGAAATGCGACGCACGCGGCGGCGCGAAGCGGGTGCGGAGCCGTATCCGGACCGGGCGGAAATCCCTTCCGGGCGCAGTGCGGCGGCGCCATACTGCACCTACTGCAACTCGCTCACCATCCCTAAAGGGAGAGGGAGTTCGACCATCGAAGGGTGCGTGATCGTGCCTGGTCAATCCGGAGCGCCGCCCCATGCGGACGCGGCGCCGCAGCACCTCCGCAGCGAGGCCACCAGGCTGCTGTGCGCGGGGGTCTACTTCGACAGCGGGTTCCGCCGCCGCGTCATCGGGCAGCTGGTCGAGCACGAGGAGCGCCCGATCGCCCCCTCGCTCGGCATCGACGCCCTGCCGGTCCTCGCGCATGCGCTGTACGCCCGCCGCCGGGAGGCGCAGACCGCGCTGGTGCTGATGGCCGTCTGGGCGGCGTTCATCTGGCTGGGGCTCGCCGGCGTCGGATCGGACACGGTGCTGCCCATCCCCTGGTTCCTGGGGTACGCCGTGGTCTGCTTCGTGTGCTGGAGCGTGCGCGGCGGCAGCGGCGCCGTCTTCACCCTCGGCCGCTCGGTGCTCAAGGAGGCCACCCGCGGCCGGCTGAAGGCGGTGCTGCCGGTCCTGCCGTTCGTCGTGACGGCCGGATACTGGGCGGCCGTGCTCTACACGCTGTTCGTCGGCGCCAACGCCTGGGCGGCCGTGGTGTTCCCGGCCCTGCTGGTGCCGCCCCTGTGGGTGTACCGGGCGCACACCGTCTCCGTCATGCGCCGCAAGCTGAGCCGGGCCGCGTACGCCAAGGTGCCCCGGGAGGAGCTGCCGGAGCGCGACCAGTACCGGCGCATCGGCGCCGCCATCGACCGCGAGCAGCATGCGAGCCTGGCGATCTACGACCCCTTCCGGCCGTTCGTCGGCGCCGGCGAGCCCTACCAGCCGTGGTCGTTCGTCATGGAACTGAAGCGGCGGACGGGGCCGGAGCCGCGCAAGCGGCTGGATCCGACGCGGCCGGACGCCGGGACGAGTGCCGGGGAAGGGGCCGCGCCGCTCACGGGACGCGAGGTCATCGACCTCATCACGCCACGCCTGGAGGCCCTGCGCACCTCGGCGGCGGCCAGCAGCCGCGACCGGCTGCGCTCCCTCGAAATCGACGAGATGGTCTATCTGCCGGTCGGCGCCGCCCGCGACCAGGTCACGTACGAGCCCGAAGCCGTCCAGCGGCATCTCGACGGCGCGGTCGGCGAGGGCGGCGAGGCGCGCCGGCACTTCCTGCGGGTCCGGGTCGGCGCCTGGGACGAACAGGTCGGGGTCTCCCTCCTGGCCCGCGTCCACACCCAGGGCGGGATGCTGGTCCTGGAGGTCGTGCCGCACGTCCTGACCCCGGTGCGCCCGGAGTTCAAGTCGGTGGACGTGATCGCCGCGCGCCCCGCGGAGGACGTGCTGCGCGAGGCGGTACGCGGCCTGCTCGCCGGCCCCGCGGCCGGCTGCGCCGCCGGGATCTCGTTGGTCCACACGGCCGTCTCCGTCTTCCGTACCTGGCTGACGCTCCCGCAGTACGCGATCCCGGACGGGCCGGTCACGTCGGTGCGGGAGCTGGGGAGCGTGAAGGAGGTCTCGCTGCTCCAGGAGATGGACATCAGCCGGTATGTGAAGACGCTGCAGGACCGCATCGCGAGCGGGGTGCGGGAGGCGCTGCGGACGAAGGGCTACGAGACGGGCGAGTTCGAGCAGTACGTCATCAACGTGAACGGCGGCGGGGTCTTCATCGGGAAGATGAGCGGGGGCGCGGTCGCGTCGGGCGAGCGGGCCTCGGCGAAGCAGGTGGACGCGGCGGCGGAGACGAAGGGCGGTCTGTTGTGACCACGGGGAGGCAGGACCCGGCGGCGGACGAGGGGGACGGCGCGCCCGTCAACCACCCATCGCCACAGGAGAGTTCGGGTGGCATCAGCATCGGCGTGCTGACCGGTGGCGCGGTGGCGGCGGGGGAGGGCGCCACCGCCGAGGACCGCTCGCGGCGCGTCGGCCCGTCGGCGCCACCGCCCTCCCCGCCCGGGAGCGAGGGCCCGCCCGTACCGCCGCGGGCCGCCCCCGGCGGCATCGGGATCGGCGTCATGACCGGAGGCGCCGCGGCCGTGGGTCCGCACGCCGCGGCCCTCGACGCCTCGACGCAGCTCATCGACGCCACCCCCGAACTCCTCGCGGCCGTACGCACCCTCCGCGAGCAGCTGGGCCTGCTCCGCCCCGACGAGGAGACCGCCGAGATCGACGCCCGGCTCGCCGAGGCCGAGGAGGAGATCGGCGCCACGGGGCAGGTGCGGCGCGGCCGTCTGCAGTGGCTGCGCGAACGGCTCGACTTCGGGGCGACGGCCGCGGCCGGGCTGGCCTCGGCGGCGTCCGTCGTGCAAGCGATCACGCAACTCTTCGGCAGACAGGGGTAGTTGGCGTGGACCCAGTGGACCGAGTGGGCCGAGTGGGCCAATGGGATGAGGACGGACAGGAGTGGGTTTCGCCGCCGCATCCGCACGGGCCGCCGCCGGGCAGCAGGCGTGGGCGCCTGCTGATCGTGGCGCTCGCCGTGGCCGTGCTGGCCGCGGCGGCCGGCACCGGGATCTGGCTGCTGGCCCGCGACGACACCCCGGACCGCTCGGACGGGCCGCCCGGGAGCTACCCCACGACGACGGCGTCCGGCTCCGGCGCCGCGTCCGACCCGTGCGCGGCGGTCGACGCCACCACGGCCAGGCAATGGGGACTGGACGCGGGCCGGCCCGACAATCCCGCCGACCCCAACGCCGGGCTGAAGTCATGCCAATGGACCTATTACGGCACGGGCACCACCGCAATGGCCGTGTTCCACCTCATCTACACGAAGGACGTGCCCATGTCGCCGTCGCCGACGCCGATCCCGGTGGCCGGCGTGCCCTCCGCGACGGCCTCGGGGAACGCCAACGGCTGTGCGGTCCTGTGGCCCACGTCGTTCGGACAGGCGATCGTGCATGTCGCGCCGTCCGGTGCAGGCCCGCAACGGGATCTGTGCGGCTTCGCCGCGGACTTCGCCGCGGCGGTGGCTCCCGGGGTGCCGCATTGACGACGCCCCGACACCCTCATGAGGCCGCTTCGCGCAGCCGGATCCCCTTGACGGTGGCGTCGAAGACCGGCCGGTACTGGTTCCATTGCGCGTTCGGCGCGGAGAGGTAGACCACGTACTGCGTGTCGTCGGTGCCGCTGAAGGCCAGCTCCACCGCCCGGTACTGCCGCAGCCGGCCCTGGAAGGTGAACTCCCAGTACGCCGCGGGCCGTCCGCGGAACGCCGAGGCGGCCATCCTGACCCGCTCATAGCCCGGGTTGTCGCGGCGCGTCTGGTCCTCTTCGGTCTCCCGCCAGTGCCGGAGCGGATCGGACCCCGCGAACCGGACGACGTCGACCCGCAGGGACACCCGCTGGGACGGGTCGATGTACGCCATTTCACCGCCGGGCATGTCCTTGGGGGTCCAGCCGTCCCGTACCGGGACGGAGAAGCCCTGGCCGGCCTCCACGAGGTGGTATCCGGCGGGAACCGGCGGCGGCGGGGAAGGACTGGCCGCCGGCGCGCGGCCGGAGGCCGTGGCCGGGGACGGGTGGCCCTGCACCGAAGGGGCACCGCTTCGGGACCACAGCAGTACGCCGCCGGTCGCGGTGGCGGCGGCCACCACCGCCGCGACGGTCCACAGCGCGGTGCGCCGGCCGCGCCGCGCCCCGCGCACGGGAGTCACGGCGTCGCTCGCGCGCTCCGGCCGCGTGGGCGCCTCGCCGTCGGCGGCGCTCCCCGTACCGGCCGCCCGGCCCAGGAGCCGTTCCGCCTCGTCGGCGGCCATGCGCCGGCCGGGTTCCTTCCGCAGCAGCCCCTCGATCACCGGGGCCAGCGCCCCGGCACCGCGCGGGGGTGCGTACGGCTCGGCGGCGATGGCGTACGCCGTCTCGATCGCGGTGTCGCGGCCGAACGGCGGGCGTCCCTCGACCGCCTGGTACAGCGTCACGCCGAGGGACCACAGGTCGCAGGCGGGGCCGGGCTCGGCGATCGTGCTGCGGAGGCGTTCCGGCGCGAGGTACTGGACCGACCCGACCAGCTCACCGGTCCTGGTCAGCGACGGGGTCCCGGACTCCACGGCGATCCCGAAGTCGGTGAGGACGATGCGCCCGTCGTCGCCGAGCAGGACATTGGCGGGCTTGACGTCCCGGTGCAGCACTCCCGCGTCGTGCGCGGCACGCAGCGCGGCGGCCATGATGCGCCCGATCCGGGCCGCCTCTTCCGGCGGCAGGGTGCCCTGCCGCTTGAGGACATCGCCGAGCGTCACCGAGGGGACGTACTCCATGACGATGCACGGCAGGCCCTCGTCGTCGACGACGTCGTGCACCACGATCACATTGGGGTGGGTGATCCGGGCGGCGCTGCGGGCCTCGCGGCGGGTCCGCTCGTGGAGCCGCCGGATCTCGTCGTCCTGCAGATGCGGGGGAACGTGCAGCTTCTTCAGGGCGACGTGCCGGCCGAGCAGTTCGTCCTCGGCCCGCCACACGGTGCCCATGCCGCCGCGGCCCACACGCTCCACCAGCCGGTAACGGTCGGCGATGAGCCGTCCCAGATCGGACACCGTGAGACCTACTTTTTCCCGCACGCCTGAGCACGCCCGAACAGATTGCGGGTGCACCTTAGCGCGTGCGGATTGCATGGCCATGGCAGATGTTTTCCCGGGCGACGGCGCGGTGTTCCGGGCCGCCGGGCGGGTCTTCGGGGCGGGTGCGGCAACTTCCTTTGCGGTCCGTCCCGTTCGCCGCTTCGGGGCCCGGCGCGGCCCAGCTAGGGCCGGTCCGAGGGGGCGGGCCCGGTCGCGGGATGGTCCCGCCCCAGGGCGAGGGCGCGCAGCCGCCGCCAGTCCATCGGGGGCTTCGGCCGCGGCACACCGGGGCGGCGTCGCGGCACGCGCACGCGCAGCGCCCCGGGCCGGATCGTGCAGCGGACGGGCGTCGGCAGGGTGAGCGACTCGCCGTCGACGCCGGCCTGGATCTCGGGCTCGTCGGCGTCGACGACGACCTCCCGGGCGGTCAGCGCGGTGAGGCCCGGCCCGTGCCTGCCGCGCAGGATCCCGGCCGCCTGCGCCGCGTTGTCGACGGTGATGCCGAGGACCCCGAGGACGCCCGCATCCAGGTCCTCCCGCCGTCCCAGTCCGGCCGGATCGCCCATGCGGTAGGGGTTGTTGCTGACGAGGACCGCCTGCGGCCCGTCGAGGGCCGTGCCCGCCGCGCGCACGGTCAGCCGCGGGCCGCGCTGGTGCGTCAGCAGGTCCGGCAGCAGCTCCAGGGTGGTCCGCACCTTGTCGTCGCGGTAGGCGGGGCTCCGTACGACCGCCGCGTACGTCCCGAAGGAGGCGTTGTTGACGAAGGCCCGCCCGTCGATGAAGCCGAGGTCGACCCGGAGTTCGACGCCGTCGGTGAGGGCGTCGAGGCAGCTCGCCGGATCGTCGCGGTCCAGACCGAGGTCGAGCGCGAAATGGTTGCGGGTGCCGGCCGAGATCACCAGGAACGGGATGCCGTGTTCCGCGGCCACGCCCGCGACCATGGCCTGGGTGCCGTCGCCGCCCGCGACCCCCAGGAGGTCGGCGCCCGCGGTCACGGCGCCGCGCGCCAGCGCGACCACGTCCTCGTGGTGAGCGGTGTCCAGCAGATGCACCTCGGCGCCGAGTTCCTCGGCCCGTTCCTTCAGGTGGAAGGCGCCCACCTTTCCCCCGCCGGAACGGGGATTCATCACGAGGAACGGGCGCTGGGGCGGAGCGGTGCGGGCTCCCGGCGCGCGGGCCCGCCGGGCGTCCCGGCTGAGCGCGGCCCCGCCGGCGGAGACCGCCAGGGTCCACAGGGCGAGCGCGACGAACACCACCCACAGCAGACCGGCCCAGGCGTACAGCGCGAGCACCACGGCCGGCGCCACGGCGGCCAGGGTGCCCGCGAGCACCCTGATGAGCCCGCGGCGCGCCAGCGTCCACCAGATGCCCGCGGCGGCGAGGGCGAGTCCGGCCAGTCCCACACCCAGGAGAGCGAAGCTCCGGAGGCCGGCGAACACGAGCAGCACCAAGGCCGCCGCGGCCGCCGCCGTCAGGGCCAGCAGCGCGGACCAGCGCTGTGTTCCGCGGTCGTGTGCGCCGGCATCCGTATCCATGGCGACTCCCGTGCCGTGCGCGTCCCCGCTGCCGAGCGGGTCCCCGCTCCGGCGTGCCGCCTGCCATTCCACGCCCGGCGGCCGGGCGCGGCATCACCCCGGGCGGGTGAACGTCGTCGGGCGGGCGGTCCCGCGCCCCGGATGGCGATCATGCTTCGGAGGCCGTGAAGATGGAGGGGAACGGGGCCTTCGGAAGGCGCGAAGCGGTGCAACGCAACGGATCGGTCCGCACCGCCCGGCGGAACGCGCCGGAGGGCGGTGCGCGGCGCCAGGAGGCCATGGCCGTACCCGGACGGTGGTGCCCATGCCCCGCAGCGCAGCCGCAGCGACGGCGGACGACGACGGGGAGTCCCGTACCTCCCGGGCACCGGCGACCGCCCCGGCTTCCGGCCGCGGCGGCGCCCCACACCTGGGGCCGACCGGTGACCCCCTGCTGGCCGCACAGTTCTCCGTCCCGTCCGTGCCGCGGGAAGCCATCCGCCGGCAGCGGCTGCTGGACCGGCTCACCGAAGGCACCGCGGGGCGGCCGCTGACCCTGATCACCGGCCCGGCGGGCGCCGGCAAGACGACGCTGGCCGCCACCTGGGCCCGCGAGGGCGGCGCACCGGGCCCGGTCGCGTGGCTGACGGCCGAACGCGACGACGCGGCGCCCGGGGTGTTCTGGTCCTATGTCCTGGAGGCGTTGAGCCATCACGGCGTCGGGCTGCCGGACGAGGTGGGCCGGCCCGGCTCCGCCGACATCGCCGACCACTCCCTGCTCGCGCGGCTCGCCGCCGCCCTGGCACAGCTGCCCCGGCCGGTCGTCCTCGTCCTCGACGGCCTGGACCGCGTGCCCGGCCGGGCGGTGGCCGACGGCCTGGACTTCGTCCTGACCCATGCGGCACCGCAGCTGCGCCTGGTGCTGATCAGCCGCGTCGACCCGCTGCTGCCGCTGCACCGCTACCGCGCCGACGGCCGGATACGGGAAATCCGCGGCGCCGACCTCGCGTTCACCCGCCAGGAGGCCGCGCGGCTGCTGCGCGGGCACGGTCTGGGACGGTACGAGGACAGCGTCGACGCCCTCCTGGCGCGCACCGAGGGCTGGGCGGCCGGGCTGCGGCTGTGTGCGCTGGAGATGCGGCGGGCCGACGACCCGGCCGGCTACGCCCGGTCGTTCGCCGCGTCCCAGAGCGCCCTCGCCGACTACCTGCTCACCGAGGTCTTCGCCGCCCAGCCCGCCGCCACCCAGGATCTGCTGCTGCGTGGCAGCATCCTCGACCGGGTGCACCCGGACCTGGCGAACGCGCTGACCGGCCGCGAGGACGCCGAGTGGATCCTGGCCCACCTCACCCGCGCCCATGTCTTCGTCGAGCCGATCGATGCCACGCCGTGGTGCCGGTACCAGCCGCTGTTCGCCGAGGTGCTCCGCATGCATCTGCGCCATCACCGGCCCGGCCTCGAACCCCGGTTGCGGCGCCGCGCCGCGACCTGGCTCGCCGACAACGGACGGCTCGCCGAGGCGGTGGCACAGGCCGCCGCGGCCGGGGACTGGGAGTGGGCCTGCGCGCGCACGGTCGGCCGCCTGGAGATCGGCCGGCTGCTCACCGGCCCCGAGGCACCCCGGCTGGCGCGGCTCTTCTCGCCCCTGCCCGACGAACTCGCCGGAGCGGCGCCCGCGCTGGTCGCGGCGGCCGGCGCGCTCGCCCGCCACGACACCGCGGGCGCTCGGGCGCGGCTGGACCGGGCCGAGGAAGACCTCCGCACGCCCGGAGAACGGCCCGCCCCGCAGACCCGGCTCGCCCTCGCCCTGCTCCGCCTGCTCGCCGAGTCCGGTGCCGACGGCGGCGACGGCGGCGACGGCGCACGTCAAGCAGCGCGGCGGATCCGCGAGCTCGCCGGACAGGTGCCGCGGCCACTGATGGAGGCGCACCCGGAGATCGAGGCGCTGCGGCGGTACGGGCTGGCCCGCGCCCTGCAGCTGGGCGGGCGGCCGGACGACGCCGAACGGGCCTTCGCGTACGCGGCGGAGGGCTGCACCGGCGACGCGGCCCGCACCGTCCGGCACCACTGCCTCGGCCGGCTGGCCCTGATGGAGTCCCGGCGCGGGGCGCTGCGCCAGGCCGAGCGGCACGCCCTGCGCGCCCTCGACGCCGCCCGGCACCGGTCCGTTCCGCCGGCCTGCCGGTCCGGCACCGGCCACCTCGCGCTGGCCGCTGTCGCCCTCGAACGCGCCGAACTCCGCGAGGCCCGCCGCCGTCTCGACCTGGCATCCGCGTCCCCCGACGCGGGCCACGACCCGGTCACCGACACCGAGATCGCCGTCATCCGCTCCCGGCTGGACCTCGCGCGCGGCCGCCCGGCCGCCGCGCTCGCGGCCGTCGGGACGGGCAACGTGCCGGCCGGCCCCCTCGCGCCGTGGCCGGCGCAGCGCCTCGCCCTCGCGCGGGCGGCGGCCCAGCTGGCCCTGGGCGACCCCGCGTCGGCGCTCGCCACCCTGGACGAAGGGGGCCCGGCCGGAGCGGCGCAGGCGCTCGTCCTCGCCCAGGCCCGGCTCGCCGCCGGAGACCCCGACCGGGCCCTCGGCCTCCTCGCGTCCCTGGACCGCCGGCCGGACCCGGGAGTCGCCGAACGGGTCCGCCTCGGCCTGCTCCGGGCCCGCGCCGCGACCCTGACCCAGGACACCGGGACGGCAGCCGGCCTGCTCCGCGACGCGCTGGCCGCCGCCCGCCCCGAACGGCTGCGCGGACCCTTCACCGAGGCGGGCCCCTGGCTGGCGCAGCTGCTGAAGCAGCGGCCCGAACTGGCCGCCGGACAGGCCTGGCTGTCGGCCCGTCCGGCGGACGCCAACGGCACCGCCCGCACGGCCGCCCGGCCACCGGCGCCGCCCGTCATGGTGGAACGGCTCACCGACCGCGAGCGCGAAGTGCTCGGGTACGGCGCGGAGCTGATGTCGACCGAGGAGATCGCCGAGGCGATGTATCTGTCGGTCAACACGGTCAAGACGCATCTGCGGAGCATCTACCGCAAGCTCGCGGTCTCCCGCCGCGGCGATGCCGTACGGCGCGCCCGGGAGCTCGGTCTCCTGTGACCGCGGGGGGCCGGGTGTCACCTCGTGCGGGTGATGCGGCCGGGCCCGGTGGCCGTTCAGCATCGGAAGCAACGACCGAACCGATGCGGGAACGACCGCACCGACACCGGGGAGGCGCGCCCTCATGCGATACGAGTTCCGCGTGACCGGCCATCTGTCGGCGGTCGTGGCCGAGGCGTTCCCCGAGCTTCAGCGGACCCGCGTTCCGGAGCACACGGTCCTCTTCGGCCAGGTCACCGACGAGGCCCATCTCTACGGGCTGCTCAACCGCTTCCAGGACCTGGGCCTGCGGGTCCTGGAGATGCGCCGGCTGCCGGAGCCATGACGGTCCGGCCCCGGGCCGCCCGTTACGGGTGATGCGGTGCGGTCCGGGGCGGGTGACCGTGGACCGAGGATCCCCGCGAAGGAGCACGCCATGGACTCGTCGTCCGCGGCCGCCCCCGCCCCCGGAGGCCACCAGGGGCCCCTGAGCGCCGCCGAGCGGGCGGAATACGAGCGTCTTCGCCGCGCCGCCGGAATGCGGCACCGTCGGCTGCGCTACGCCGCCACCTCCCTGCTGCTGGTGCTGACCTTCGTCCTGGCCCCGCTGGGTGTCGTCGCCGCCTGGCTGGACTCGCAGATCTCCGACACCGGCCGCTATGTCCAGACCGTCGCGCCGCTGGCCAAGAACCCGGCGGTCCGGAGCGCGGTGACCAACCGCGTGACGAACAAGGTCGTCAGCTACATCGACACCGCGAAGATCACCGCCGCGCTGGAGCGCGCCCTGCGCAAGACCGGCGCCCCGCCGGTGGTGGTCGACCGGAGCGGTCTGCTCGCCGGAGCGTTGAAGTCCGGCGCCACCTCCGCGGTCCATGCGGTGGTGAACAAGGTGGTGACCAGCGACCAGTTCGCGGACGTGTGGAACATCGCCAACCGCAAGGCCCACGCCGCCATGGTCAACGTCCTCACCGGCAAGGGCGGCAGCGCGGTGGAGGCCAAGGGCAACACCATCAGCCTCGACATCGGCACCGTGATCACTCAGGTGAAGAAGAAGCTGGTCGACGAGGGCTTCCAGCACGCCGACAAGATCCCGAGCATCGACAAGTCCGTCGTGCTGGTGAAGACCGACAAGCTGAACAAGGCCCAGAACCTCATGCGCCTGCTCACCATCGTCGGCGGCTGGCTGCCCGTGCTGGTCGTCGTGCTGGCGGCGCTGGCCGTGTGGTCGGGGCCCTCGCACCGGGTGGCGATGATGAGCGCGGGCGCCGGTGTCGCCGTGATGATGGCCGTGTTCCTCGTCGCGCTCGCCTTCGCCCGCGGGAAGTACCTCGACTCCGTGGGGCCCAAGGTCCAGTCGCCGGACGCCGCGGCCGCCGTCTACGACGATCTGGTGCGGTTCCTGCAGCAGAGCACCCGCACGGTGCTCGTCCTCGGGGTGATCATCCTGGTCGCCGGCTATCTCTACGGGCCCGGACACGGCGCCCGCCGGATACGCTCCGGCGCCGTCCGCTGCACCGACGCCGCCGGACGGGGCCTGGCCCGAGCGGGGCTGCGCACGGGCGGCGCGGGCCGCTGGCTCGACCGGCACCGCGGCTGGACGACCGGGGCCGTCATCGGTGCCGGGGCGCTGGCGCTGGTCCTGTGGAACTTCCCGACCCCGGGCGCGGTGGCCCTGGTCCTCGGGATCGTGGTGCTCGTCCTCGTCGTCCTCGGCATCCTCGCCGCCGCGCGCACGGCACCCACGCCGCCGGGACCCGGCCCCCGGTCGGCCCGCCACGACGCCTGACCTGCGACGCCTGACCGCCCGCATCCCGCCGCCGCTCCCGGCCGCCCTGCGCGCCCGGCCGATTCCGGCGATCCTGGAGCGGTGGCAGATCACGGCCCCGAGCACGAAGGCGCCACGGCCCGCGAGCCGGTCGCGGCCCGGGAGACCGACTACGCCGGCGCCGTCTACGGATCGCTGCTGGCCGCCTCCGTGGTGGCCGGCGCGGGCACGCTCGGTGCCTTCCCCCACATCAAGCTGGTGCTGCTGCTGCTCGGCACCGGTGTGGTGTTCTGGGCGGCGCACGTCTACTCCCGGCTCGTCGGGGACCGGCTGGTGCACCGGGCGCTGACCCGGCGGGAGATCCGCCGGGTCTGTGCGGACGAGTGGCCGATCGTGCAGGCGGCCGTCCCGCCTGCGGTGGCCGTGGCGGTGAGTCCGCTGCTGGGGCTCGGGCCGGACGGCGCGGCGTGGCTGGGGCTGTCTGTGGCCGCCGCCGAACAGGTGGGGTGGGCGAGCGTCGCGGTCGTCCGGGCCGGTGCCCCGCGTCATCTGGTGCTGGTCGCCGGCGCGGCCAATCTTCTCCTCGGCCTGATCATCGTCGCCCTCAAGGCCGCACTCCACTGACGGCCGCCGGGGCGGTCCACGACCGCGAACGGCCGGTCGGGTGAGGCGCCACCGGACAGCCTGTATGTCGAATACATCCCGCTTTGCCCTGCCTATGCTGAACCGCGGTGACGGCCGACCGGGCACCGCGCGGCACGTCGGAACCTCTGGAGGTGCACGCGGTGGGGCGCTGGCGGCCCTTGGCCATCCTCGGCACGGCCCAGTTCCTGATGGTGCTGGACACCTCGGTGATGAACGTATCGATCAGCCAGCTGGTCGAGGACTTCCAGACCGAGGTCACCGCGATCCAGGCCGTCATCACCCTCTACACCCTCGTCATGGCCGCATTCATGATCACCGGAGGGAAGCTCGGCGACATGTTCGGCCGCCGCCGCATGTTCGCCATCGGGCTGGTCGTGTACGGCGCGGGGTCCGCGCTCACCGCCGTGGCCCCCGCCCTGTGGGCGCTCACGCTCGGCTGGTCGGTGATCGAGGGACTCGGCGCGGCGCTGGTCCTGCCGGCCCTGGCCGCGCTGGTGGCCGGTGCCTACACCGGCCGGGACCGGGCCGTGGCCTACGGGGTCGTCGGCGGGCTGGCCGGGGCGGGCATCGCGGTGGGCCCGCTGCTCGGCGGCTGGGTCACGACGTACCTGACCTGGCGGCTGGTCTTCGCCGGCGAGGTCGTCCTGGTGGTGGCCATGCTCTGCCTCATCCGGTGGGTCAAGGACCACCCGCCGCCGGGGCCGCGGCCGCGGCTCGACACCGGGGGCGCGGTGCTCTCCGCCGTGGGCCTGGCCATCGTGGTCCTGGGCGTCCTGCAGAGCAGCTCCTGGGGCTGGCTGAGGCCCCGGAACTCCCCGGTGACCGTCTTCGGCTTCTCCCTCACCCTCTTCTTCATCGCGGCGGGCGTCGTCGTCCTCTGGCTGTTCCGCATCTGGGAACGGCGGCAGGAGGCCTGGGGCCGGGACCCGCTGGTCCGGCTCTCGCTGTTCGCGAACCGGCCGCTGCGCTCCGGCCTGACCATGCTGCTCAGCCAGAACCTCATCCTCCTCGGCCTGTTCTTCACCATCCCCCTGTACCTCCAGGTGGTGCAGGGCTTCAACGCCTTCCAGACCGGTCTGCGGCTGCTCCCGGTTTCCCTGACCATGCTGGTGTCCGCCATGAGCGGCCCCCTCCTCGGCCGGTTCGCCGCTCCGCGCACGGTCGTACGGACCGGTCTGCTGGTGCTGCTGCTCGCCATCGTCTGGCTGCTCGCGACCATCCGGCCGCGCATCGACGATCTGTCCTTCGCCCTGGCGATGGCCGTACTGGGGCTCGGTATGGGACTGCTCGCCTCCCAGCTGGGCAACATCGCGCAGTCCAGCGTCGGGGAGTCCGAGCGCAGCGAGGCGGGCGGCCTCCAGTACACCGCCCAGAACCTGGGGTCCTCCCTCGGCACCGCCCTGATCGGCGCCATCCTGATCGGCGCCCTGGTCGCCGCGTTCACCCACCAGATCGCCGACCACCCGAAGATCTCGGACAAGGTCCGCGAGCAGGCCGGCATCGCCATGGAGGCCGGGGTCAGCTTCGTCGGCACCGACGAGATCCGCGCCGCGGCCGAGCGCGCCGCGCTGCCGCCGGACGAGGCCGACGCGGTCGTGGACGCCTATGCCGAAGCCCAGCTGAACAGCCTCAAGGCCGCCATCCTGGCGGCCGCCGCCATCACGCTCGCGAGCCTTGCGTTCACCCGCCACCTGCCCACGGAACGGCTCGGCGGCGCGGCGGCCCCGTGAGCCGCGGGCGACGGCCGTCCGCCCGCCGGGCGCCCCCGGCCTGCTTCACCCGCGGAGGGTGATGTCCGCGCTCCCGGGCGGGCGGAGCCTGGAGGGGCGACTACGAGTAACAGGAGGAAAGCCATGGGCAACCTGTACCTGGCGTACGACTATCCGGTGCTCGGCGCCTTCTGGACGGTCATGTGGATCTTCCTGTGGGTCCTGTGGCTGATCGTCCTCTTCCGCGTCATCGTCGACATCTTCCGCGACCACGCGCTGAACGGATGGGCCAAGGCCGGCTGGCTGATCTTCGTCATCATCCTTCCGTTCCTGGGTGTCCTGGTCTACGTCATCGCGCGGGGCAAGGACATGGGCAAGCGCGAGGCGGAGCAGGCCAGGCATCAGCAGGAGGCGATCGACCAGTACATCCGCGAAACGGCGGCCGGTGGCCGTGCCGGTGGCCCGAGCCACGCCGATGAGCTGGGCAAACTCGCCGACCTCAAGGCCAAGGGCGCCATCACGGAGGAAGAGTTCCAGCGGGCCAAGGACAAGATCCTCCACTGAGGGCTCCGGTCCCGGGGCGGCCTCGGCGACGGCGGCGTCAGAGCCGGACGACGACGAAGGCGATGTCGTCGCCCGCCCCGCCGGTGACACCGAGGCGGGCCAGCAGGGCGTCGGCCAGGCGCTCCGGGCCGAGCCGGCTGTCCTTGCAGAGGGCATCGCCCAGTCGGGCCAGGCCGGCGTCGATGTCCTCGTCGCGGCGTTCGACGAGCCCGTCGGTGTAGAGCACGAGCGTGTCGCCGGGGTCGTAGGGCAGGCCGGCCTGGGGGCGCGGCGCCTGTTCGGGGCGGGTGCCGAGCGGCGGGTCGGTGGCCTGGTCCAGCCACTGGCAGGTGCCGTCGGGGTGCAGCAGTACCGGCGGCAGATGGCCGGCGCTGCTGTAGTCGATCCGGCGGCGGGCGGTGTCGATCACCGCCGTGACCGCGGTGGTGGCCATCGCCCCCTCGACCGAGCGCGCATACAGGTCCAGTACCTCCAGCGCCTTCGCGGATCCCTCGACCGCGCGGGCGGCGGCGCTCAGGGCGCTGTGGAGCATGCCCATGACGGCGGCGGCTTCCAGGCCGTGGCCGACGACGTCGCCGACCGCCACCGTGAAGCGGCCGTCCGGCAGATCGACCACGTCGTACCAGTCGCCGCACACGTTCAGCGAGCCGATGGCCGGCAGATAGCGCACGGCCACGTTCGCGTGCCGGGCCAGGTCCGGCGAGTGCAGCATCGCCTCCTGCAAGGTGATGGCGACCTGGCGTTCGCGGGCGTGCGCCTTGCGCAGTTCCTCGTTCAGCTGCTGCAGCGCCCGCGCCCGCGCGTACAGCTCGGCCTCCATGGCCTCCTCGCGCGCGCTCAGCTGCGCCCCCGGCGGCCGGGGGCGGCCGCGCCGGGAGCGGACGAAGGCGGTCACGTCCTCCAGCCGCAGCAGGATCCACGCCACCGATCCGTCCGGCCCCAGGACGGGGGTGTTGATGGGGGACCACCAGCGCTCCTCGAACTCCTCCGACCGGTGGGCGACGGGGATGTCGTACTTCTGCGGGGCCAGGGTGTCCCGCTCGCCGAAGGCCAGGACGCGGTTCAGCGAGGCGTTGAGGGTCTGCATCCCGTCGGAGTCGGGGTCCTCGGGATTGTCCGGGAAGGCGTCGAAGATGTGCTGCCCCACCAGCTCGCCGCCGGTGCGGCCGGTCGCCTCCAGGGCCGCCTCGTTGACGTCGACGATCACCAGGTCCGGGTCCAGCACGAGACAGGGACTCGGCGTGGCGGCGAACAGCGCCGCGTGATCGATCTCCGGTCTTGTCACAGGCGGCTCCCTGTCGGTCTCGCCGGCCCACCTCATCAATCTACGAGGTACCCGGCGCCCGCACGCGGCGCGACGCCGTCATCCGCCCGTATGCCCGAACGGTCCGGGCGCCCGTCCGGCGCACCCGGCAACCTTCGCGGGGCGCGGGCGGAGCGGCCGAACGGCCCCGGCCGACAACGGCGGGGCGGTGCCGCACTCGCGCTAGTGTGCGGGCGTGAGCCTTCATGTCGTCATAGGGTCCGGGCCCGCCGGGGCGGCCACCGCCCGGCTGCTGGCCGAACAGGGCCATTCGGTACGGGTCGTCACCAGGTCGGGCCGGAGCCCGGAGCCCGGCATCGAGCATGTCGCGCTGGACGCGACGGACCACGAGCGGCTGACCGAGGCCGTGCGGGGCGCGGCCGCGATCTACGGCTGTGCCGCACCGCCCTACCCGCGCTGGGCGCGCGACTGGCCGCCGCTGGCGTCGTCGGTCTGCGCGGCGGCGGAGGCGAGCGGGGCCGTCCTGGTCATGCTGGGCAACCTCTACGGCTACGGCCCGGTGGACGGTCCGCTGACCGAGGAGCTGCCGCTCGCCGCGACCGGCCCCAAGGGCCGGGTACGCGCCGCCGTGTGGGAGCAGGCGCGGACACTGCACGAACAGGGCCGTATCAGGGCGGTCGAGGTGCGGGCCTCGGACTTCTTCGGGCCGGGCGTGACCGACGGCGGGCATCTGGCCGCGCGGGTTCTGCCGCGGCTGCTGCGCGGCAAGCCGGTCTCCACGCTGGGGAATCCGGACGTCCCGCACAGCTGGAGCTATCTTCCCGACGTGGCCAGGGCGCTGGCCGAGGTCGCGGGCGAAGAACGCGCCTGGGGACGGGCCTGGCACGTCCCGACGGAGCCCGCGCGCTCCGTCCGGGAGATGGTCGAACGCCTCGCCGCCCGCGCGGAAACGGGGCCGGTCGCGGTGCGCGGGCTGTCGCCGGCCGTGCTGGGCGTCGCGGTGGTCTTCTCCCCGCTGATCCGCGAACTGAAGGAGATCCGCTACCAGTTCGACCGACCGTTCGTGGCCGATTCGCGCGCGTACGAAGCCGCCTTCGCGGTACGCGCCACCCCGGTCGACGAGCAGGTCACGGCGACGGTGGACTGGTGGCGCGAGCGACTGGCCACGACCGGGTGACGGCGGACGGGTCCAGGGCCTGTCCCTAGTCGGTGGCCTCGCCCACCGGCACCACGAGTCCGATGCTCTCGGCCGCCACGGCGATGGCGTAGTCGAAGAACGCGGACTCGTCCCGGACGCTGTCGTGGGTACGGCTGAAGACCTGGAAGACCAGGAGCCCGATCAGATTGCTCCACAGCACGATGCCGCGCTCGATGACGTCCGAGAACGGAGCCTCGGGCAGGCCGCCGAAGAGCTCCACGGCCTCCGGCAGCAGCAGCGGCGGACCGGGCACCGCCCGCCGGGGCGGGGTCAGTTCACCGGCCGCCAGCGCCGCACGCACGATGCCGGCCAGCACCGCGGGGGTGCGCGAGGCGGGCGGGACGGTGTCCTGCGGGGCGTGGTAGCCCGGCACGGGTGAGCCGTAGACCAGCGTGAACTCGGCGGGGTTGGCGAAGGACCACTGCCGCAGCGCGCGCGTCACGGCGAGGAGCCGCGCACCCGCCGACGCACGGTCGTCCGCGGCGGCCCGGTCGGCCCGCTCCATCGCCGCGCCGGACGCGTTGTAGGCGTCGATGAGCAGCGCGGTCAGCAGGTCGTCCCGATGCGGGAAGACGGCTTCGACGTCGCCGACGGCAAGCCCGCCGCCGGCGGCCACGGCCTCCGGGGTCAGCCCTGCGGCGCCCTGTTTCACCAGCAGTTGGCGCGCGGCGGCCTTGATGTCCGCCGTCCGCCCGGAATGCACATCGGCGGCGTTTGCCCCGGAAATATCCATGGCCAAACCGTACCTGTCGGTGACTGCGGGCGTCGGTGCATACGCGCGAGCGGGGGGAATCCGTCGTTGCGTGGAACGGCGCGCTCCCTCCCGGGAGTTGGCCACGGAGGGCGACGGGCCGTGGCCTAGCATGGCGCGCATGTCGCGCCGCCTGCCCACATCGCTCCGGACCTGGTTCGGGGCGTTGTTGGTGTGCGCGCTCTTCGTCTGCCTGTCGGGGATGGCGCGGCCCTTGACGGCGATGCCCGCACCGATGGAGAGGGCTCCTGTCGTCATGGCAGGCGGCCACCTCATGGCTCCCGAGGTGAGCGGGGCAGCCCCGCATCCGGCGCACTGCCCGATGGCCGAGCAGCGGTGCGAGGCGATGAAGGCGACCCTCGGGCAGGACACCCCGACGGGGCCGGTTCCCGCGCTCACCCCGCGGGCGACGGGCTGCCCGTTCCCGGCCGAATCGGCGCGGCCGCATGCCCCGCCGCGGACGGCGGCCCCTCCTGATCTGCACCGGTTGTGCGTTTCGCGGACGTGAGGGCGCGCTGCCCGTGAGGCCGTCGCCTCACGGGACACGCCGCATTCCTCACGTCCGCAGTGGCATGCCCGGACTTCCGTGGGCCCGGACTCCTCCAGGTCCTTCCACGGGCCCGGACTTCCCCACGCATGCCGTCGTCGCGGAACCACCGCAGAAGCAGAACAGGAGTAACGACGCATGCCGTCGTCCGTCGCTTTGTTGATCACCGGTGTGAGCACCGGTCTGTTCGCCGGTGGCGCCTCGTGTGCCGCCGTTCAAGGGGGGCTGCTGGCCGGCGCGGTGACCCGCCGCCGTACGCCCACCGCCCCGGCACCAAAACCCGGTCCGTCGGGCCCGGCGCGCTCGGCACACGTGGTCGCGCCGCTCGCGCCGGTGGGGGCGTTCCTGGCCGGGAAGCTGCTCTCCCATACCGTGCTCGGCGCGCTGCTGGGCGTCTTCGGCGATGCGTTGCAGCCCGGTCCGCGGGCCCAGGCGGTACTGCTGCTGGCCGCCGGCGCGCTCATGGTGCTGTTCGCGCTGGATCTGTTCGGGGTCAAGGCCGTGGGCAGGCTGGTGCCCCGGGCGCCGGCGTCCTTCGGCCGGCTGATGAGGCGCAGCGCCAAGGCCGATTCGGTGGCCGCTCCGGCGCTGATCGGTTTCGTCACGGTGCTGGTGCCGTGCGGGGTGACGCTGTCCATGGAGCTGCTGGCCGTCACCTCGGGGTCACCGGTGGCCGGCGCCGCGGTGCTGGCCGGGTTCGTGCTCGGCACGGCGCCGCTGTTCGCCGCGCTCGGCTACCTCTTCCGCCGGAGCGCCAAGGCGCTCTCCGGCCGGCTGGCCGCGCTGACCGGCGTGGTGGTGCTCAGCGTCGCCGTCTGGACGATGGCCTCCGCGTTGCAGGCGGGGGGCTGGGTCTCCTTCGAGGGCCGGGACGCACAGCAGCCGGCCGCGGCCGATGCGCCGTTCACCGTCGAGGGCGGTGACCAGGCCGATGGGCGGGCCGGTTCCGCGGGCCGGGGCGCGTCGGCGCCGGGCGCTCCGGTGCGTACGGACGCATCCGGCAGGCAGATCGTGACGGTGACGGTGACGGACGGCTACGCCCCTGCGCAGCTCACCGCGAAGGCCGGTGTGCCCACCACGCTGGTGCTGCACGGCCAGGGCGCCAACGGCTGCGCCCGAGCCTTCACCATTCCCGAGCTCGGCGTCCGGGAGATCGTCGGGCAGGACGGCGACACCAGGATCGACCTCGGCAGGCGACGGCCCGGCACCCTGCCCTTCTCGTGCGCCATGGGCATGAAGACCGGCGCCATCACCTTCACCTGAAGCCCTCACGGCGTGGAAGACGCCAAGAACCTGACGACCGTAACGGCCCCGAGGGCCGTGACGACCCCGAGGGCCGTAACGACCCCGAAAACCCTGGCGACCCCGAAAACCCTGAAGAGAAGGCAGAGATGAAGCTCTTCCCCCGTAAGAACAAGCCCGCGGCGCGAGCCGACGGCCCGCAGGTGAAGCTCGTCATCGAGGGCATGCACTGCACCAGCTGCGGCCTGCTGATCGACGACGCGCTGGAAGACCTGGCCGCGGTGCGCTCGGCGGCCACGGACGTCCGCGGCGGACGCAGCGTCGTCCGCCTGGAAGCGGGCGCCGGCGTGGACGGCGCCGCCCTCATCGCGGCGGTGGAAGCGGCGGGCGACTACACGGCGCGCATCGGGGACTGACGCGTCGGCCGGGACCGGCCGGGGGTGACCTCCCGGCCGGTCCCGGCCCTTCGGGCCGCGGCGGCACCCTTCACTCGGACGCCTCCTGGAATGCCGCGAGCATCTCCGGGGACCAGGTCAGGCTGCCGTCCCGCAGATCGCTGATCACCCCTTGCAGCCAGCGTTGCTCGGCGGCGAGGACGGCGAGCAGGTATTCGTTCTCGATCAGCGTGATCCGCGGCAGTCCGGTCGCGGCTTCGGCGGACTGGCGCTCCAGGTCGGCATGCTGCGCGAGGAGCCGCGCCGCCCGCCGTTCCAGGATCGGCGCCGCCTCGTCGGGGCTGAGCAGGAGCATGTTCGACAGCGCCGCCGGGAACGCGGGGAACTCCGCCTTGGGCGCCGCCAGCATCTGCTCCAGCCATTCGCGGGTGACCGCCCGGCCCTCGTCGGTGACCTCGTAGACGGTCCGCTCGGGGTACTGCTGGTCGCGCTCGGTCTGCCGGACCGCGATCAGCCCGCCGGCCTCCAGCCGCTCGATGGTGCGGTACAGCCCGGCCCGCTGGCCGACGTTGACGACCTGCTCCTTTCCCCACTGCTTGAGCAGGCGCTGGATGCCGTAGGGGTGCAGCGGCCGGTGGTGCAGCAGCGCCAGCACGGTCAGGCCGAGCGGTGAGCTCTTCACGGAGGCGGACATACCGGCATCGTAGTCAAGGCGGAATTAGTCGCATCCAGAGTAGTTGCAATAGGACTAGTGGCTTTGCAACTATGGCCGGGCGCCTGAACGGCGTATCCGCATGACCCACGGGAGGGGTTATGAGCGACAACGAAGGCCGCGGCTCCGGCGTACGGACGGCACTGGTCATCGGGGGCGGTGTGGCGGGCCCGGTCATGGCACTTGCGCTGCGCAAGGCGGGCATCACGGCGACGGTCCACGAGGCGTACCCCGCCGCGGCCGACGGCGTGGGGGCCTGGCTGGGGCTGGCGCCGAACGGCCAGGCGGCGCTGGCGACGGTCGGCGCCGACGCGGCGGTGCGGGCCGCCGGGCAGCCGGTGCCCGGCGTGGTGATGGCGGACGGCGCCGGCCATCACTTCGCCCGCTTCGGCGGTTTCCCCGGACTGCCGCCCACGGTGACGCTGCCGCGCGACCGGCTGTTCCGGGCGCTGACCGACCGGGCGACCGCCGCGGGCGTCCGCTTCGCGTACGGCAAGCGGCTGGTCGCCGCCGAGGAAACGCCCGACGGCGTCACCGCTCACTTCGCCGACGGGACCTCCGCCACCGCCGACATACTGATCGGCGCCGACGGCATCCGCTCCACCGTCCGCACCGTGATCGACCCGCACGCGCCCGGCCCCGAGTACGGCGGCGTGCTGAGCTTCGGCGGCTACGCGGCGGCGGGCGGCGCGGCCGGGGCCGAACCGGGCACCATGTACTTCGCGTTCGGCCGCGCCTTCATGGGCTGCTGGCAGGGCCCGGACGGGCGGATGATCTGGTTCGCCGGACTGCCCACGGACACCCCGCCGAGCCCGGCCGACCTGGCGCGGGTTCCCGCCGCCGAGTGGCTGAGCAGGCTGCGTGACCTGTACGCCGGTCATGACCCGGGCGAGCGGCTGTTGCGGCACACCGGCCCCGACGAGCTGATGGTGGTCGGGCGGATGGAGCGCATGCCGCCCGTGCCGCACTGGTACCGCGGCCGGATGGTGCTGGTCGGGGACGCGGTGCACGCCCCGTCCTCCAGCTCCGGGCAGGGGGCCTCGCTCGCCGTCGAGAGCGCGGTCGAACTGGCCCGCTGCCTGCGCGATCTGCCCACGTACGGCGAGGCGTTCGCCGCCTACGAGGCCCTGCGCCGCCCGCGTGTGGAGGCGATCGGCCGCAACGCCGCAGCCGTCAACAAAGTCAAGGCCGGCAAGTCCGACGCCCCCGCGTCGGCCTTCCCGAGCCCCGAGGACATGTTCCGCCCGCTCCACTTCCACCGGATCGACTGGGCGGAGAAGGTGCACGCGGTGCAGTCGCAGCCCCGGTAGGTCCGCCCGCTTGGAGTGGCCTCCAGGTGCACAGGTACGCCCTATTTGGGGGATTACCCCAAGCATTTGCCAGTTGATTTACCGATCGGCATTGCAGATGCAGTATGGGAGGGTGCGGTTGCCGGGCGGCTGAGGGGGCGGAGACGGTGGGCGGTGTCGCGGAGGCTCTGAGGGAACGGAGCGGCGGCGGTTCGGGCCACCGCCGTCCGGACCCCCGTATTGCCCAGATCGTCGCGGACGCGCTGGGCGGTGCCCGTACGGTCATCAACGTGGGCGCCGGCTCCGGGTCCTACGAGTCGGCGGCGCCGGCGGTGACGGCGGTGGAGCCGTCCGAGGCGATGCGTGCGCGGCGCGCGGCGGGCCTGTCCCGGGCGGTGAACGCGGTGGCGGAGAGCCTGCCGTTCGGGGACGGGGCGTTCGACGCGGCGATGACGGTGTTCAGCGTCCATCAGTGGAGCGATGTGGCGGCCGGCCTGCGCGAGATGCGGAGGGTGGCCCGCGGCCCGGTGGTCGTGCTGACCTGTGACCCGTTGCTGGTGCGGGAGTTCTGGCTGTACGAGTACGCGCCCGAGGTGCTCGACACCGAGGCCCGCCGCTACCCGTCGGTCGAGAAGCTGGCCGCCTCGCTCGGCGCGGCCGGCCATGTGCAGTCCGTGCCGATCCCGTGGGACTGCACGGACGGCTTCAACGAGGCGTACTACGGGCGCCCCGAGATGCTGCTGGATCCGGCGGCCCGGCAGGCGTGTTCCGCCTGGAGTTTCGTCGACGACCGCGTGCGCGAGCGGTTCACCACGCGGCTGCGTGCCGACCTGGATTCCGGCCGGTGGGACGAACGCTTCGGCCATCTGCGCAGCCAGGCGTGCTACGAGGGCTCGCTCGTCATCGTGCGCGCCACACCGTAAGGGAGTTCCCGCACGGACCGGCGGCGCGTCCGCGGTCAGTACACGTCGCGGACATAGCGTTTGTCGGCGGCCAGGCGCCGGACGTAGGCGGCTGCCTCGTCGTCGGCCAGGCCGCCGTGGGTGGCGACGATGTCCTTGAGGGCCTGGTCGACGTCCTTGGCCATGCGGCCCGCGTCGCCGCAGACGTAGAAGTGGGCGCCGTCCTGGAGCCACTGCCACAGCCGGGCGCCGCTTTCGCGCATCCGGTCCTGGACGTAGACCTTGTTGCGCTGGTCGCGGGAGAAGGCCAGGTCGAGGCGGTCGAGGTGGCCGGACGAGCGGTACGCCTCCAGCTCCTGGCGGTGGTAGAAGTCGGTGGCCTGGCGCTGTTCGCCGAAGAAGAGCCAGTTGGGGCCGGTGTGGCCGCGGGCCCGGCGGTCCTCGAGGAAGCCGATGAAGGGCGCCACGCCGGTGCCGGGACCCACCATGATCATGGGGGTGGCGGAGTCGGCGGGCGGGCGGAAGTGCGGGGCGCGCTGGACGAAGACCTGGACCGGGCCGTCGTCCGCGCGGTCGGCGAGGTACGTCGAGCACACGCCCTTGCGGTCGCGGCCGAGGTCGTTGGTGTAGCGGACGACGGAGACGGTGAGGCGGACCTCGCTGGGGTGGGCGAGCGGGCTGGAGGAGATGGAGTACAGCCGCGGCTGAAGGCGCTTGAGGGCACCGGCCCAGGCGGCCGCGGAGGCGCGGAGCGGGAACGCACCGATGACATCGGCGGCCTGCCGGCCCCAGCTCCACTTCGCCAGGGCGTCCTTGTTGTCGGGCCGCAGCAGTCGCTTCAGGTCGTGGCTGCCGGTGTGTTCGGCCACGAACTTCAGCAGGCCGGTGGTGATGCGGGCGATGTCCAGCCGGGTGCGCAACGCCTCTTCGAGGGGGAGGCGGGTGCTGTCGCCGAGGTCGCCGAGGTCGCCGAGGTCGCCGAGGTCGACGGGCTCATCGGGGTCGAGGCCGGTGAGGGCCAGCCATTCGGCGACGAGTCCGGCGTCGTTGGCCGGCCAGACGCCGAGGGCGTCACCGGCGTCGTAGGCGAGTTCGCCGTCGCGGGTGTCGAAGGCGAACTGCCGTACCTCCTTCTGCGAACCGGGCAGGCTCAGCAGCCGGTTGCCGACGAGGAGGGTGGCGAAGGGCGACGCCTTGCCGTGGCCGGCGGGCGCGGGGGACGGCGGCGGGGAGGGGGCGGCCGGTGGGGTCGCGGCGGTGGTCGTACGGGCTCCGCGGGTGGGCACGGGGTGCCGGTCGTCGGCCGTGGCCAGGGCGGCGACGACCCGGCCGAGCCACCGTTCGGCGGCCTCTTCGTAGTCGGGTTCGCAGTCGGTGCGGGCGAGGAGGCGGGTCGCGCCGAGTTCGTCGAGCCGCTGGTCGAGGCGGCGGCCGTGGCCGCAGAAGTCGTCGTAGCCGGAGTCGCCGAAGGCGAGGACCGCATAGCGGACACCCGCCAGCCGCCCGGCGTCCGGGGCGGACAGGGCCTGCCAGAAGCCGGCGCCGTTGTCGGGGGCGTCGCCGTCGCCGAAGGTGCTGGTGACGATCAGCAGATCGGTGGCGGTGTCGCCGGCGAGGAGGGCCGCGGCGGCGTCCGTCATGGGCAGGAGTTCGGGGGTGCGGCCCGCCTCGGCGAGGTGCCCGGCGGCGGTGGCGGCGAACTCCTCGGCGTTGCCGGTCTGGGACGCCCAGAGGATGACCAGGCGGCGGGCCGGTACGGCCGTCCCGGCGGCCGGCGCGGTCGGCCGCGCGGGCACCGGAGCGGGCGCGTCGGTACGGGAGAACATGCCGGCGAGGACGCCGTCGACCCACAGGGCGTGGTCCGGGTCGAAGGGGGCGTCCGGCGGCAGCACCGGGACGCGCCCGTCGGGCGGGGTGTGGGCGAGACCTGAGAGATAGCCGGAGAGGTAGCGGCGCTCCGGCTCGGCCAGCGGCGCGGGGGCCAGGCCGTCAAGGCCGAACAGCTCAGAGAGCGCGGAGAGCGCGGTGAGCGCGGGGGCGCCGGAGTCCGCCGGGGCGGTGGCGCCCGCCGCGGCGGTCTCGGGTCGTATGCGCGGGCGCGATGCCGGGACCGGGGCGGCGGTCCTGGCGAGGGTGACGGCGCAGACCTTGAACTCGGGCTGGAAGGAGATCGGGTCGATGGCGTCGTGGGTGACGGCGTTGATGCTGAGGTACTCGCCGAACAGGTCGTTCCAGTGGATGGGCGCGAAGCAGGTGCCCGGCCGGACCCGGTCGGTGACCACGGCGGGCAGGACGGCCCGGCCGCGGCGGGAGGCGACCTCCAGATGGTCGCCCGCCGAGACGCCGAGCGCGGCGGCGTCGTCCGGGTGGACCTCGACGAAGGGGCCGGGGTTGAGCTTGGTGAGCTTGGCGACCTTGCCGGTCTTGGTCATCGTGTGCCACTGGTGCTGGAGGCGGCCGGTGTTGAGGACGAACGGGTAGTCGTCATCGGGGAGTTCGGCGGCCGGCAGATGCGGGCGGGCGAAGAACCGCGCGCGTCCGCTCGGGGTCGGGAAGGCCAGGCGGGGGCGGCTGCCGTCGGCGCGTTCCCGCAGCGTCTGGCTGACGCCGTCGTTGAGGTAGCGGATCGGGTTGCGGTCCGGGCCGTCGGCGCTCGGCGCCGGCCACTGCACCGGAGTGGTGCGCAGCCGTTCGTAGGTCACCCCGCGCAGGTCCCAGCCGGTCCCCGGGTTCCAGGCCCGCTTGAGCTCCTCGAACACCTCCTCGGAGGAGGCGTAGCCGAAGGCGTCGGCGAAGCCCATCGCGCAGGCCACCCGGGCTATCAACTGCCAGTCGGGCAGGGCCTGTCCGGGCGGGTCGACGACGCCCGGGGCGAGGGTGAGGTTCCGCTCGGAGTTGACCAGGACGCCGTCGGACTCCGCCCACAGGGTCGCGGGCAGGACCACATCGGCGTAGGCGTTGGTCTCGGTCTCCACGAACACGTCCTGGGTGATGACGAGTTCGGCGGCCTCCAGACCGGCGATGACGGTCCTGCGGTTGGCGACGGAGGCGACCGGATTGGTGCAGATGATCCAGCACGCCTTGATGTCACCGGCGGCCATCCGCTCGAACATCTCGACGGTGCCGCGCCCGACCTCGGTGCGCAGGGAGCCCTCGGGGATGTTCCACAGGTCCTCGACGAAGGCCCGCTCGGTGTCGACGAGCACCGAGCGCTGGCCGGGCAGGCCGGGCCCCATGTAGCCCATCTCGCGCCCGCCCATGGCGTTCGGCTGGCCGGTCAGCGAGAAGGGACCGGAGCCCGGACGGCAGATGGCGCCGGTGGCGAGGTGCAGGTTGACCAGGGCGTTGGTGTTCCAGGTGCCGTGGGTGGACTGGTTCAGGCCCATGGTCCAGCAGCTCATCCACTCGCCGGCCTCGCCGATCCACTGCGCCGCCTGCCGGATGTCCCGCTCGGCGAGGCCGGTGATCTCGGCGACCCGGTCGGGCGGGTAGTCGGCGAGGAAGGCGGGCATCTCCTCCCACCCCTCGGTGGCGTCGGCGATGAACTCCTCGTCGGTGTGCCCGTTCGCGACCAGCAGGTGCAGCAGCCCGTTGAGCAGGGCGAGGTCGGTACCGGGCCTGATCTGCAGGAAGAGGTCGGCCTTGTCGGCCGTGGCGGTGCGCCGCGGGTCGACGACGATCAGCTTGGCGCCCGCCGCCTTCACCCGGTCCATCATGCGCAGGAAGAGGATCGGATGGCAGTCGGCCATGTTGGAGCCGATGACGAAGAACGCGTCCGCGCCGTCGAAGTCCTGGTAGGAGCCGGGCGGGCCGTCCGCGCCCAGCGACAGCTTGTAGCCGGAGCCCGCGGAGGCCATGCACAGCCGGGAGTTCGACTCGATCTGATGGGTGCGCACAAAGCCCTTGGCCAGCTTGTTGGCCAGGTACTGAGCCTCCAGGGACATCTGCCCGGACACGTAGAAGGACAGCGCGTCGGGCCCGTGCTCGTCCAGGATCGCCCGCAGGCGGCCCGCGACCGCCGCGATGGCCTCGTCCACATCGGCCTCGGCCGGCCGGCCGCCGCGCTCGGCGCGCATCAGCGCCCGCTCCATGCGTCCGGGCGCGGCCATCATGTCCGCGCTCGTCGCACCCTTGGTGCACAGGCGGCCGAAGTTGGTGGGGTGGGCCTTGTCCCCGGAGGCCTTCGCGGCCCGGCGCCGGCCGTCCGCCGGATCCCGTGTCACGTCGAGCAGGACCCCGCAGCCGACCCCGCAGTACGAACAGGCCGTGCGGACGCTGCCGTCGTTCGAGCCAGCTGACACCGAAACTCCACTCCGCGGCGTGTCTACCCTCCTGAACCGGACCACCCCATCAGCGCAGGGAGCCCAGGGACAGCACCGTAGGAAGAGCGAATTTCGGGTCCGTCACGCGCTGGGAACGCGCGGGGTTACACCCCGCGCACGCGGCACCTCGGGCAGATGTGAGGTGATCGCGCCGGTACCCGCCGCCGGTGGCCGGCGGCGGGCCGTCGATTCCCACGCGCGCGGCCACCGCACGACGACACATCCAGCGATTCCGGAGTGAGGAACATGACCTTTCGCTTTTCTTTTTCCCCGCCCTCGGCGGGAGACAGGACCGGAGACGCGGAATACGAACCCCTGGAGGACGAGGAAGATTATGAATGCCTCGTCATGCGAGCGTGTGACGTTCTCCGTGCGACCGATGCGGAATTCCACATCGGAGGATTCGGTCACCCGGACTGGAAGTTCGATATCGGGTACGACATGTCGACGGTGCTGGAGCAGCTCCCCGAGCTGATCGCCGGGCTCCGCTCCGGGACCCCCGCCCATCTGGATCTCTACTCCCAGGGCGTGGAGCGCACATTGTCGTTCGTGCCGGATGCCGAGCTCGTCAGGGTCACCTGCGTATCGCATACGTCCTGGATTCCGGAACCCGATGAGGAAGTGTGCGACAGACGAGAATTGCTGGAGATGTCGGTGCGGCTCGCCATCGGCTTTTCGCAAGCCGTGGAGGTGTGGGTCCCGCATATTGCCCGCCTGGCGCCCTTCGCGGAGTGGCGGCGCGGCGATGTCTGATCCGATCCGTGCGGAGGCAGTGCGTAACGCAACGGAGCCGGCCGCAGGCGCCCTGTCCGCCGGCCGTCCCCACCCACCGCGCCGCCGCCATCCGAAGGAATTGCCGGGCGGGCCGCTCAGCTTGCCATGATGAGCAGCTCCTCCAGCGCCTCGACGGCTTTTGCGGCCGGTGCCGGCGTGAGACCCCACCCGTATGAGGGGGTGCCGCCGGTCGCCGTTTCCGGAACATCGCCGATGCCGCCCCCGCGCGCCGGGGAGGCTCCGGCAGCCCAGGCACTCGGGGGCCCGGAGGCCTGTTCCTCAACGAGCCGGTCCAGAAGATCGACGGTCGCATCAACGGATGTGGCATGGCAGGCGAGCCGATCGAGGATGTGCAGCTGACTCGCCACTTCCTCGCGACGGTTGACGTAGACACCTCCCGACAGCTGCTCGAAATGGACGATATCCGGGCAATCCGCATCATCGAAGCGCAGGATGGTGACGGGATGCCCGGGAGCCGCGGGACCTTGTGTGCACGGCAGGACCTGCAGGGCGACATTCGGCCGTCGCGCCATCGTCCTCAGATGCGCGAGCTGTTCGCGCATCACCTCGGCACCGCCAAAGGACCGTTGCAGCACGGACTCATCCACGACGGCCCAGAGCTGCGGCGCGTTCGGCCGGGTCAGGACCTGTTGCCGACGCATACGCACCGACACCCGCCGTTCGATCTCGCCCGACGACGCCTCCGGGTATTCCTTGCGGGTGAGCGCCGCAGCGTAGGCCGGCGTCTGCAGCAGTGCGGGAACGAACTGAACCTCGTAGGTGCGGATCAGGGAGGCGGCCTGCTCGAGATCGATGTGCGTTTGGAGCCGGTCCGGCATCACGTCCGAGTAGGCATGCCACCACCCCGTCTCCCCACTGCCTCGTGCGAGCTCGGCGAACTGGTCCAGGAGCTGTGGATCGGTGACCCCGTACAGCGCCAAAAGCCGCGGGAGATCTCCCTCCTTGATTGCGGCCCGCCCACACTCCACCCGGGACACGTAGGGAGCAGAACGGTGAACGGCCGCCGCTGCCTCGTGCATACGCAGCTCCGCGGCCTGGCGCAGGCGCCGCAGCTGAGCGCCCAGCAGAATGCGCTGGACGGTCGGCCCCCCTCGTAGCCGGGACCGCCGGAGGCCGTCACCGCCCGCCGCCGCAGGTGCCGGCCCCGCCGACGGGACGAGCCGACACGGCTCGCCCGGTACGTCCCCACCGGACTCCGCAGGCCCCGAAGCGCCGGAGACCTCATCAGCGCCGGAGATCTCATCGAGCAGACGTTGCGCTCCGCTCACGCGGTACCTGGCGGCCGTGCGCAGCCAGCGCACCGCTCGTTCCGGTCGCCCTTGCTCCCAGTGCTCCACGCCCAGGGCGTAAGCGTCATGGCCGAGTTCGTCCCGTTCGGCTCGGAGCTCCAGAGCGGCGCATTGCTCCGGAGTCAGGGCGTCGAGATCACGCATGACCGCCTCGAAGCCGCACGCCGGCGAGCGCGTTCCGCCGACCTCTCGGCCTGCCTCTCCGCCGGGGTTCTCGTCATGGGTCATCGCGTGCCACCTCCTACGGGGGGCTGGTAGGTCTCCAGGGACGGTGTCGTCCGCAGCGCGGCAAGCGCCCGTTGCACCAGCTTCTTCACCCCGTCGTCACTGATCCCCATGAGCCTGGCGGTCTCCGGTACCGAGAGGCGATCGAGGTAGTGCAGCCCCATCGCCTCACGCTGTCTGGCCGGTAACCACTCCAGCGCCCGCTGAAGATCGATCCTCTGCTCGGCATCTCCCACGGCGTCCGGCGTCATGGCGCCGGCGAGTTCCTCCAGGTCGGGCGGATCCGTCGGCTCCGCCGTTCCCCTGCGGGCCCAGAAGTCGGCGATCCGGCAGCGGGCGCTGCAGTACAGGGCGACCGCCGGCTTCTCGTAGGAGGCGAGGTAGTGGTCATAGCGAAGGAAGAAGCCGCGCCAGATCTCCTGACAGATGTCCTCGGCGTCCCCGTGATCGGGCACCCGGCGTATGACGAACCGCCAGAGCCGTGGCTGCTGAGCCAGGTAGAAGTCCCGCATCGCCTCGCGCCGGCCCGCCCCTTCCCCGCACGGGGCATCGGCCGCGTCGTGTCCTGTAGGGCTCACCGGACGGCGACGCCGCCCGCCGGGACGCCTCCCGGACGGCAGGCGCCACCGCCAGGCACGCCGACCTCCACCGACCACTCGCCGTCACCGACGCGCTGGCGGGCCGACACCACTCGATCGCTGCGTGCGATCACCTCGGCCACCACGCGCATCGTCCGTTGCTGCTCACGCGTGCGGAGGGTCCTCGCGGCCAGGACGCCCAGGTACAGCACGCCCGAGACCACTGCCGTCACATCCGTCGGTCCCATCATCGGCGGTCCCACTGCTCCTTGCCCTCGATGAATCGCATCACCCTCTACATCAGCCGACGGCGCGGAACCGGGTACGCCGACCGCCAAGATTCTTTGCACGGGGCACGGCGGAGCCCCTTCCCGGGCGGGCGACGCTCGACGGGGCCTCGCCGACACCAACTCCACACGCCACGCGACGCCTCGGACGTAACTCACGCGACGCCGCCGCGATGTGGTGCCCACCGCCCGCGTGACGTGCACGCATGACATTTGTACTGCCCGACCCGGGACAGTCGGACCTGCCGGTGCCTCGTCATCGCGCGAAGAATGGGTTTCGTCCTGAGGAGGAACGAGACCATGAACATGCGGACGCCGGCGAGCATCGCCGAGAAGAGCCCGGTGCCGACCGGTGAAGCGGCGGCTTCGCGGGCGGGCGAATCGGCAGCCGGCCGACGACGCACTCCCAGCCGGGAAATGGTCCGTACGTTCCTCGGGGATGTGGCGCTTCCGCTCGGCCTCTACTACGGCCTACGCCTGGCGGGCGTGAACCAGTGGTTGGCGCTCGCAGTGAGCAGCGTGGTGCCCGTCGTCCAGCTGATACGGCGGCTGGCGACCGAACGCCGGGTCAGCGGGCCGACGTTGTTCACCCTGAGCCTCACGGCGTGCAGCGCCGCGGTAACCCTGCTCACCGGTGATCCGCGGCTTCTCCTGGCCAGGGAGAGCTACTTCACCGCGATCCTGGGGCTATGGATGGCCGGCTCCGTTCCCACCCGGCGCCCCTTCGTGTACACGGCGACCGTCAAACTTCTCCCCGACGCCACCGCCCGCGAGTGGGAAGCCAGGTGGGAAGAGTCACCCGGCTTCCGACGAACCATGCGCATGATGACCGGTGCCTGGTCCGCGGCCTTCCTGCTGGACTCCGCGGCACGCGTGGTGATGGCCTACACCCTGCCGGTCGACCTGGTCCCGATACTCAGCTCCGCCCTGCTGGTCGCGATGCTGATCATCGTGGTACGGCTCGGCAAGGCCTACGGAAAGCGTCGACTGGCCTGATGACCGGGGCCCCACGGCGACCGCACCCGCCGAGCGGGAGGGACCGCCAGGGGCGATCCGCGAACAGGCCAGGACGGTTCGCAGCGGAGATCCCTCCTCCGGCCCGCAGCTTCAGGGATCACGGTCCAGGGTCGTCGCCGATGCCCCACCGGACAGGCCACTAGCGGTGCGCCAGGGGCGCGATGCCCCGCAATCGGCCTGGACAACAAACAAGGCCCAGGTCGCTGACCTGGGCCTCAACTATGGAGCGGGTGACGGGAATCGAACCCGCGCTCTGAGCTTGGGAAGCTCATGTTCTACCATTAAACTACACCCGCGTGATTCGCTCGGATGCGGAGCGAAGCATCGTCGCACACTCTACCCCATGACCGCCCGTCGGTGTATTTGCCCTTTCCGGGTGCCTGGGAGGGGCGCCATCGGAGGTCGCGCGGGGTGGCGTGGGACACGGTCGCGGGGGTGGGATGCGGCTGCGGGGCGCGGGAGTTGGGGCGTACGGTTGGGGCTCGGAGTGCCGCGTGTGAGCGCGCCCAGTTCATCCCCTAATGTGGCTTTTGTTGTCCACGCAGTTGGGAGAGGGACTTGATGGAGCGCACCGTCGTACGTTGTGCCGAGGGCCACGTGTTCAGCACCGCTTCGTTCCCCATGCAGACCACCGACCGGCTCGGCCCGGGGCGGTTGCTGCGTTGCCCGCGCTGCGCTCGGCTGCGGCAGTCGGTGCCCGTGGGGTACGCGAAGCGGTAGCGACGGAGCAGACGCACCGGGAGCGGTAGCAGGAGCAGTACGGGAGTGAAGTGAAGTGGGCCCGGTCCCCTCGGGGGGCCGGGCCCTCGCCGTGCGGCGGGGGTGGTGCGGGCGCGTATCCTCGTCTGCGTGCTTCTCTCAGACAAGGACATCCGGGCCGAGATCGACGCTGGTCGGGTGCGCATCGACCCCTATGACGAGTCGATGGTGCAGCCGTCCAGCATCGATGTGCGCCTCGACCGTTACTTCCGGGTGTTCGAGAACCACCGCTACCCGCACATCGACCCCGCCGTCGAGCAGGCCGACCTGACCCGGGAGGTCGTTCCGGAGGGGGACGAGGCGTTCATCCTGCACCCGGGCGAGTTCGTGCTGGCCTCGACGTACGAGGTCATCACTCTGCCGGACGATCTCGCGTCGCGGCTGGAGGGGAAGTCCAGCCTCGGCCGGCTGGGGCTGCTGACGCATTCGACCGCCGGGTTCATCGACCCCGGGTTCAGCGGGCATGTGACGCTCGAGCTGAGCAATGTCGCGACGCTGCCGATCAAGCTGTGGCCGGGCATGAAGATCGGCCAGCTGTGCATGTTCCGGCTGACGTCGCCGACCGAGCACCCGTACGGCAGTGAGCGGTACGGCTCGCGCTACCAGGGGCAGCGCGGCCCGACCCCCTCCCGGTCGTTCAAGAACTTTCACCGTACGCAGGTCTGAGCCGCGGCCGCGCAAGACGACAGAAGGTCTGAGAGAAATTCATGAGTGACGTACGGGAGAACCTGACCTACGAGCGGTTCGGCGGGGCGATCCGGGAGCTGGCGCAGACGATCGCCGACGACGGGTACGAGCCCGATGTCGTGCTCTCGATCGCGCGCGGTGGCGTGTTCGTCGCGGGCGGTCTGGCGTACGCGCTGGACTGCAAGAACATCCACCTGGTGAATGTGGAGTTCTACACCGGGGTGGGGACCACCCTGGAGATGCCCGTCATGCTGGCGCCGGTGCCGAACGCGATCGACTTCTCGCAGAAGAAGGTCCTGATCGCCGACGACGTGGCGGACACCGGAAAGACGCTGAAGCTGGTGCACGACTTCTGCCAGGGGACGGTGGCCGAGGTCCGCAGCGCGGTGATCTATGAGAAGTCGCACTCGCTGGTGAAGTGCGAGTACGTGTGGAAGCGCACGGATGAATGGATCAATTTCCCGTGGAGCGTCGAGCCGCCCGTGGTGCGGCGCGAGAATCAGGTTCTTGACGCCTGAGTGCCGAGTGATAGCCGGGTGATACCCGACTCCGGCTTTTTGTCAGGGAGTTGAGCGACGGGCTGCCCGTCGCTGTGACCGCTTGCGCGGCTTTCGGCCAATACCGTTCCGGGTGTTCCACCGGTGACTACCTCCGAGTAGAAACCGGCGGTAACAGCAGACCGGAGGGGAGGCCCAATGGTGCGTGCGGGATGGTTGGGACGGTCGGGTTCACCGGGATCGGCGCGTAGGCCGGTACGGGAGAGACCGCCAAGACGGGCGAGGTGGGCGGGCAGGTCCGGATGGCCGGCCCTGTGGGCGGCGGTGGGTGCGGTCGGCCTGGTGGTGGGCGGGACCGGTGGGGCCACGGCGGCGCCCGTCGGGCCGGCGGGCCATTCGGCCACCGTGGCCGGGAAGCCGCTGCCGCCCGAGTTGGAGAAGATCCGGGCCGCGGAGGCCACCAAGCTGTACGGCGACCCGGCGGAGCGGCCGGTCGGGGAGCGGAAGACCTCGCTGATCTCGCTGGGCGACAGCGAGATCTCGGGGGAGGGCGTCGGGACGTACGAGCCGGGTACCGACGGGCCCGGCAATTGGTGTCACCGGTCGCCGGATTCCGCGATTCACCGGACGGGCATCGCGGCGGATGTGACCTATAACGTCGCCTGCTCGGGGGCGTACAGCGGGAATATCCGGATCGGCGGCAGCAAGCAGTATCCGGATGAGCTGGTGCAGAGCGACAATCTGGCGATCAAGGCGCGCAATACACGGCTGAAGATGGTGCTGCTGGTCGCCGGGGCCAATGATGATCTGCAGTTCGGGCCGGTGATGACGGACTGCGTCGAGCGCTGGTTCCTGCTGCAGGGGACCTGCGAGCCGAAATACCAGCCGGGGTGGCAGGCGCGGGTCGACGGACTGGTGCCGAAGGTCGAGCAGACGGTGAACGATCTGCGGACCGTGATGCGCGACGCGGGATACGCGGACGGCGACTACAAGCTCGTGGTGATGTCGTATCCGAGCCCGATCGGCCCGGATGTCGAGGACAATCCGCAATTCCCCGGGAAGATCCCGGGCGGCTGTACGGGATACACCTCGGATGCCGGGTGGGGGCGTAATGCCGCGGTGCCCGCATTCGAGGCGGGAACGAGAAAGGCCGCGCGGGACACCGGGGCGCTCTACCTCGATGCCTCGCGGCTCTTCCACGGGCACGAGGTGTGCATGGAGGACGCCTGGGCCCGGGGGCTGTACGTCAATGTCTCCAATCCCTTCCCGCCGGACGCGAATTCGGTGCGGCAGTCGTTCCATCCCAATGTCCGCGGGCACGGCGCGTTCGCCTCGTGTCTGACGCAGCTGTACGCGGCGTCGGGGCTGCGGGAGGCGTCGTGCGCCGATCCGGCGAGCACCGGGCAGCCCAAGCTGTACCCGGGGGCCTGGGACGACGCGTACTGGCCGCTGAAGAATGCCGGAACGGGCAGCTGTGTGGACGCCACCGGCGCATCGAGCCGTAATGGGACGGCGGTCACCGGCTGGGACTGCAACGGGCAGCGGAACCAGAACTGGTGGTACGACCCGGACGCCGCCCGCCGGTCCGTGCACGTGGGGCTGACCCAGGACCGGTGCCTGGACGTGCCCGGCGGGAAGTACGAGCCGGGGGCCGCGCTGGTGCTGTGGAACTGCTCGGGGGCGGCCAACCAGCAGTTCGTACAGGCCGGCGGCGGGGTGATCCGGCCGGCCGCGGCGGGCTCGCTGTGTCTGACGCTGGCCGGGGCGAAGGAGCCGCTCCGGCTGCAGAAGTGTGACGGCTCCGCCGGGCAGAACTTCGCCTGAGGTCCCGCAGGCGTCCGGAGACGCGAAGGGCCCCGCCACACGAGGTGTGGCGGGGCCCTTCGGCGGTATGCGGCCGGGGGACGGTCAGAGCGTGCCGAGCTTCAGCAGGGCCAGCAGCGCGACCAGCTGGATGGCGGAGGCGCCGAGCGCCTTGGGCCAGGGCAGGTCGTGCGACTTGCTGACCATGGTGGTGAGCAGGAAGCCGGTCGCGAGCCAGGTCAGCCAGCCCAGGACCTGGACGAGGCCGCTGTCGCCGCCGAGGAACATGGCGAAGAGCAGACGGGGTGCGTCCGTGATCGTCATGATCAGCATGGTCAGGCCGATGGTCGGCGCCCAGGCGCCGTCGCCACCGAGCTGGCGGGCCAGGGTGTGCGTGACCGTGCCCAGGATCAGGCTGCCGATGATGAACATCGCGGCCGTGATCAGCACCCAGGGGATGCTCTGGGAGAGGGTGGCGTTGAGCACATCCTCGCGGGCCTTGTCGAAGCCGAAGACCGCGAGCAGGCCGTAGACGAAGGTGACGGTCAGCGCCGGGCCCCACACCGTGTGGTCCCGCATCTGCCAGAACGTGGGCGTGGGACGCAGCACGATGCCGGACAGCAGCTGCTTCCAGTGCAGCCGGGGGCCGGCCGGCGGCGCGGCGTTCTGGCCGGAGCGGTACGTGCCGCCGTCGGCGTACTGGCCGTCGGGGCCGTGGCCGGGGCCGTTGTCGTACTGGTCGGGGTAGGGGCCGTATCCGTCGGAGCCGTAGTCCGCGGCCTCGCCGATGCTGAACTGGCGGGTGCTGCCCGGGTTGTTGTCCTGGGAGTACGGCGCATGTGCCGACTGCTGCGGGTCGTAGCCGCCGTCGCCGAAGTACTCGGGCTCGCCGCCGCCCTGGGGCCGCCCCTGAGGGCCGCCGCCGTACTGCTGCGGCGGCGCCTGCCACTGCCCGTGCGGAGGCGGGGGCTGCTGCCCGTACGGCCCTTGCTGCCCGTACGGAGCCTGCTGCCCCTGCTGCGCCTGCTGCTGCCCGTCCTGCGCGGAGCGGGGATCCCGTCCGCGACCCATCCTGAATCCAGCCACGCCTTCGAAAGTACCTGGTCCGTGGGGATTCGGTGGCCGACCACGGAGAGTGGGCGGGGGTTTGCTGCCGAGCTGTGACATCCCCTAGGGGAACGGTCAGGGGGATCCCGGAGGAAAGGGCGGGGTGGGCGTCCATCTGAGGGTCAGTTCCGGGAGGTTTTCCATGTTGCCGCTGCCGTCGTCGGTGGCGATGACCTGGAAGCCGTGGTGGGCGTAGAAGGCGCGGGCATCGGTGTTGAGCCGGAAGACGTGGAGGGTCAGGCCCGTGGGGCTCAGCCGCTGGGCTTCGGCGAGGAGGAGCGTGCCGATGCCGCCGCGGCGGACGTCCGGGCGGAGGTAGAGCTGGTCGAGGAGGTCGCCCTGTACGGCGGCGTAGCCGAGCAGCTCCGGGCCGCGGGCCGCGACCACGGTGCGGCACTGCGGCAGCACGATCTCCCGGATCCAGCGGGTGACTTCGTCGTGGGAGCGCTGCTGGGGCGGGAGGTAGGGCATCGTGGCGCGGCGCGAGGCCTGGTGGAGGGCGGCGATGCCGGGGGCGTCGGTGGGGGCGGCGGGGCGGATGCGGAGGGGCGGGGCGGGAGGTACGGGGGCGGCGTCCATGGGGTCATGGTTGGGGCGGGGCGGGCCGGGGGCAACCGGATTCCGGTGGGTGCGAAGGGGCGGCGGGTGAGGAAGTGCCCGTCGGCCGGGGCGTGTTGAAGATGATGCCCCGTCAGGCCCGTGCGGCCCGCTCGTACAAGGCGCGGGCGCGGCGGTCGAAGAGCACGGCGACCGACTCGCGGTCGGTGTCGCCGCCGCTCAGTACGCCGATGAGCCGGCCGGGCCGGGCGGCGCCGCCGTGGTCGGCGAGCCAGGGGCCGCCGCTGGTGCCGGGCCAGAAGCCGGGGCAGGTCATGCGGACCATGTACGGCTCGTCGGGGTCGCGGCGGGTGCGGGTGGTGCAGGAGACGGGGCGGTTGCGGGGGTTGTGGTCCTCGTCGGGGTAGCCGATGACGGTGACCCGGCGGCGCGCGGACGAGGACCAGTCGGGGGCCGCGGCGCCGACGACGTCCTGGAGGCTGCGGCCCGCCTTGTCGGGGGCGACGGTCAGGAACGCGTAGTCGCCCCGGTCGTCGTTGTCGTCCTTCCACAGGGTGCCGACGTGGATGGCGGTGACCTTCCACTTCCCGTACGGGTAGCGGCCGGGGGCGGCTCCGGAGAACTGCGGAGCGAAGCGCAGATCGCCGTCGAAGAGCCCCGGCTCGTAGCCGTCCTCCTTGTCCTCCTTGTGGAAATACACGCAGTGGGCCGCCGTGGCGATCACATTGCCCCGGGGGCTGTCGACCACGCTCGCCGTGCACCAGTGGTCGTTGTCGCTGGTGAGGACGCCGACGAAGGGAAGGCGCGAGGGGTGGCCGGCGGCCGGGCGCGACGGTGCCGGGGAGCCGCACCCGGCGAGGAGGGCCGCCAGGAGGAGGGCGGCCGGCAGGCGGGTGGCCAGGAGGCGGGCGCGAAGGGGACGGGGGGTGTGCGTGTGCATGGGGTGTGTCGTGTCCTGCCGTGTGCCCGATGGTGCGGAGCGGCATTCCCGCCCTTCCTGCCAAGAGGCCGGGAGGGCGGGACGGGTTCCCTGTCCCGCAATGCCGACGGCCGGCCCCGCGCGCAGCGGGACCGGCCGTATCGGCGAGCGAGCGGTGCTACTTCACCGGCTCGGGCTCCGGGGCGTCCTCGGACTCCGTGTCGCCCGTCGGGTCGACCGGGGTCTTGACGGAGTCCAGCAGGAGCTGGGCGACGTCGACGACCTGGATGGATTCCTTCGCCTTGCCGTCGTTCTTCTTGCCGTTGACGGAGTCGGTGAGCATGACGAGGCAGAAGGGGCAGGCGGTGGAGACGATGTCCGGGTTGAGGGAGAGGGCCTCATCGACGCGCTCGTTGTTGATGCGCTTGCCGATGCGCTCCTCCATCCACATCCGGGCGCCGCCGGCGCCGCAGCAGAAGCCGCGCTCCTTGTGGCGGTGCATCTCCTCGTTCCGCAGGCCCGGCACCTTGGCGATGATCTCGCGCGGCGGGGTGTAGACCTTGTTGTGGCGGCCCAGGTAGCAGGGGTCGTGGTACGTGATCAGACCCTCGACCGGGGTGACGGGGATGAGCTTGCCCTCGTCGATGAGGTGCTGGAGCAGCTGCGTGTGGTGGATGACCTCGTACTCGCCGCCCAGCTGGGGGTACTCGTTCGCGATGGTGTTGAAGCAGTGCGGGCAGGTGGCGACGATCTTCTTCGACGACTTGGGCTTCTTCGTCGACTCGTCCTCGTCGTCCTCGCCGAAGGCGGCGTTCAGCGTCGCGACGTTCTCCGCGCCGAGCTGCTGGAAGAGGAACTCGTTGCCGAGGCGGCGGGGCGAGTCACCGGTGCACTTCTCGTCGCCGCCCATGATCGCGAACTTCACGCCCGCGATGTGCAGCAGCTCCGCGAAGGCCTTGGTGGTCTTCTTGGCGCGGTCCTCCAGGGCACCAGCGCAGCCGACCCAGTACAGGTACTCGACCTCGGTGAGGTCCTCGACGTCCTGGCCGACGACCGGGATCTCGAAGTCGACCTCCTTGGTCCAGGCGAGGCGCTGCTTCTTGGCCAGGCCCCAGGGGTTGCCCTTCTTCTCCAGGTTCTTCAGCATCGTGCCGGCCTCGCTGGGGAAGCTGGACTCGATCATGACCTGGTAGCGGCGCATGTCGACGATGTGGTCGATGTGCTCGATGTCGACCGGGCACTGCTCGACGCAGGCGCCGCAGGTGGTGCAGGACCACAGCACGTCCGGGTCGATGACGCCGTTCTCTTCGAGGGTGCCGATCAGCGGGCGCTCGGCCTCTTCGAGAGCGGCCTTCGGGACGTCCTTGAGCTGCTCCTCGGTCGCCTTCTCCTCGCCCTCCACGGTCTTGCCGCCGCCCGCGAGCAGGTACGGGGCCTTGGCGTGTGCGTGGTCGCGCAGCGCCATGATCAGCAGCTTGGGGGAGAGCGGCTTACCGGTGTTCCAGGCGGGGCACTGCGACTGGCAGCGGCCGCACTCGGTGCAGGTGGAGAAGTCGAGCAGGCCCTTCCAGGAGAAGTGCTCGACCTGGGAGACGCCGAACTGGTCGTCCTCGCCCGGGTCCTCGAAGTCGATCGCCTTGCCCTCGCTGGTCATCGGCTGCAGCGCGCCGAGCGCCACATCGCCGTCCGACTCCCGCTTGAACCAGATGTTGGGGAAGGCCAGGAAACGGTGCCAGGCCACGCCCATGTCGGTCTTCAGGGCGACCGTGATCATCCAGATGAAGGACGTCGCGATCTTCAGGCCGGCGAAGAAGTACGTGAGGTTCTGGAGCGTCGCGACGTCCATGCCCTCCAGCCACGAGACGACCGGGTACGAGATGAAGAACGAGCCCTCGTAGCCGTCCACGTGGTGCTGGGCGCCCTCCAGGGCGTGCAGCATGAAGATGCAGACGCCGACGATGAGGATGACGGCCTCGACGAAGTACGCCTGGCGGAAGTTGGAGCCGGCGAAGCGGGACTTGCGGCCCGCCTTGTTCGGCTTGGACAGCTGCCGGATGACGATCAGGGTCAGGATGCCGAGCGTCGTCATGGTGCCGAGGAACTCGACGAAGATGTTGTACGGCGTCCAGTCACCGATGATCGGCAGGATCCAGTCGGCCTTGAAGAGCTGTCCGATGGCGTTGACGATCGTCAGCAGCAGTGAGAAGAAGCCCACCGCCACGAACCAGTGCGCCACTCCGACGACGCCCCAGCGGTTCATGCGGGTGTGGCCGAGGAATTCCTTGACCACGGTGACGGTGCGCTGCGTGGGGTCGTTGGTCCGGGAGCCGGCGGGCACGGGCTGGCCGAGCTTCACATAGCGGTAGATCTGTGCGATGGCACGGACGAACAGTGCGACGCCCACCACGATGAGGACCAGCGACACGATGATCGCGGCGAGTTGCATGGATGGCTCCTCGGGCCTGCGAGAGCGGGGAACTACTGGGAATTACTGCGATTACTAAGCGGTAACTTTTCGGGTCTGCGCTGAGAGTACCCAGTATCCGCCGCCCCATGAAGCCGCCCAGCCGGTGATCTGCGTCGCGCAGGCAACCCTCGGTGCCGTATCGGGCGTCGGGCAACCCTTTCCGCCGCGCCGACGTCCTTGCATACGCGCTGGTGAGGATAAGGCCCGTATAAAAGTTGAGCGGACTCGACTCAGCTCTGTTGACAGGTTTTCCTCGGTGTTGCACTCTTGAGCCTGTTCCACTCAAGTCAGCTGGAGGAATTGAAATGGCACGTGCGGTCGGCATCGACCTGGGCACGACGAACTCCGTCGTCAGTGTTCTCGAAGGCGGTGAGCCCACCGTCATCACCAACGCCGAGGGCGCCAGGACCACGCCGTCCGTTGTCGCCTTCGCCAAGAACGGCGAGGTGCTGGTCGGCGAGGTGGCCAAGCGCCAGGCGGTCACCAACGTCGACAGGACCATCCGGTCGGTCAAGCGCCACATGGGCACCGACTGGAAGATCGACATCGACGGCAAGGGCTTCAACCCGCAGCAGATGAGCGCCTTCATCCTGCAGAAGCTCAAGCGTGACGCCGAGTCGTACCTGGGCGAGAAGGTCACGGACGCGGTCATCACCGTTCCTGCCTACTTCAACGACTCCGAGCGCCAGGCCACCAAGGAGGCCGGCGAGATCGCGGGCCTGAACGTCCTGCGCATCGTCAACGAGCCGACGGCGGCCGCCCTGGCCTACGGCCTCGAGAAGGAAGACCAGACCATTCTGGTCTTCGACCTCGGTGGCGGCACCTTCGACGTCTCGCTGCTGGAGATCGGCGACGGCGTCGTCGAGGTGAAGGCCACCAACGGTGACAACCACCTCGGTGGTGACGACTGGGACCAGCGCATCGTCGAGTACCTGGTCAAGCAGTTCAGCAACGGCCACGGCGTCGACCTGTCCAAGGACAAGATGGCCCTCCAGCGCCTGCGTGAGGCCGCTGAGAAGGCGAAGATCGAGCTGTCCTCGTCCACCGAGACCTCGATCAACCTGCCCTACATCACCGCCTCCGCCGAGGGCCCGCTCCACCTGGACGAGAAGCTCACCCGGGCGCAGTTCCAGCAGCTGACCGCGGACCTCCTCGAGCGCTGCAAGACGCCGTTCCACAACGTCATCAAGGACGCGGGTATCAACCTGTCCGAGATCGACCACGTGGTCCTGGTCGGCGGCTCGACCCGTATGCCGGCCGTCGCCGAGCTCGTCAAGGAGCTGACCGGCGGCAAGGAAGCCAACAAGGGCGTCAACCCGGACGAGGTCGTGGCCATGGGCGCCACCCTCCAGGCCGGTGTCCTCAAGGGTGACGTCAAGGACGTCCTCCTGCTGGACGTCACCCCGCTGTCCCTCGGTATCGAGACCAAGGGCGGCATCATGACCAAGCTCATCGAGCGCAACACCACGATCCCGACCAAGCGGTCCGAGATCTTCACGACGGCCGAGGACAACCAGCCGTCCGTGCAGATCCAGGTCTACCAGGGTGAGCGCGAGATCGCGGCGTACAACAAGAAGCTCGGGATGTTCGAGCTGACCGGTCTGCCGCCGGCCCCGCGTGGCGTCCCGCAGATCGAGGTGTCCTTCGACATCGACGCCAACGGCATCATGCACGTGACCGCCAAGGACCTGGGCACGGGCAAGGAGCAGAAGATGACCGTCACCGGCGGCTCCTCGCTGCCGAAGGACGAGGTCGACCGGATGCGCCAGGAGGCCGAGCAGTACGCGGACGAGGACCACAAGCGCCGCGAGGCCGCCGAGGCCCGCAACCAGGGCGAGCAGCTGGTCTACCAGACCGAGAAGTTCCTCAAGGACAACGAGGACAAGGTCCCCGGTGAGGTGAAGACCGAGGTCGAGACCGCCGTCGGCGAGCTGAAGGAGAAGCTCAAGGGCGAGGACACGGCCGAGATCCGCACCGCCACGGAGAAGGTCGCGGCCGTCTCGCAGAAGCTGGGTCAGGCCATGTACGCCGACGCCCAGGCCGCGCAGGCCGCCGGTGGTGCCGAGGGCGCCCCCGCCGGTGAGCAGGCCGAGGCCGCCGACGACGTCGTGGACGCCGAGATCGTCGACGACGAGAAGCCCAAGAAGGACGGTGCCGCGTGACGGAGGAGACCCCGGGCTTCGACGAGAAGCCTGACGTCCCCTCTGACGCCGCTCCCGAAGACGCGGCGCAGGAGGCCGGGTCCGCCGACAAGGCGGGCTCGGCCCCGGCCGGGGACGCCAACGAAAGCATCCAGGATGTGGCCGTGACGGCGCAGCTGGACCAGGCCCGTTCGGCGCTCAACGAGCGCACGGCGGACCTCCAGCGGCTCCAGGCGGAGTACCAGAACTACCGCCGTCGGGTGGAACGGGACCGGGTCACGGTCAAGGAGATCGCCTCGGCGAACGTCCTGTCCGAGCTCCTTCCCACCCTCGACGACATCGGCCGCGCCCGCGAGCACGGCGAACTGGTCGGTGGTTTCAAGTCGGTGGCCGAATCGCTGGAGGCCGTGGTCGCCAAGCTGGGTCTGACCCAGTTCGGCAAGGAGGGCGAGCCCTTCGACCCGACGATCCACGAGGCACTGATGCATTCGTATGCACCGGATGTCACGGAGACCACGTGCGTGGCGATCCTGCAGCCCGGGTATCGCATCGGTGAGCGAACGATCCGCCCCGCGCGGGTCGCCGTTGCCGAGCCGCAGCCGGGTGCGCAGAGCGCCAAGTCCGGATCCGAGGACGACGCCAAGGGCGCCAAGGCCTCGGACGAGGAGAGCGGTGGCCCGGAAGAGGGCTGACGTGGGGACACACAAGGAAATCGCGCGGAAGGAGGGACGTCGGGGATGAGCACCAAGGACTTCGTCGAGAAGGACTACTACAAGGTCCTCGGCGTCCCGAAGGACGCCACCGAAGCGGAGATCAAGAAGGCGTACCGGAAGCTCGCCCGCGAGAACCACCCGGACGCCAACAAGGGCGACGACAAGGCCGAGGAGCGCTTCAAGCAGATCTCCGAGGCCAATGACGTCCTAGGCGACCCCAAGCGCCGCAAGGAGTACGACGAGGCGCGGGCGCTGTTCGGCAACGGCGGCTTCCGGCCGGGCCCCGGCGCCGGCGGTGGCAGCTTCAACTTCGACCTGGGTGACCTCTTCGGAGGTTCCCAGGGCGGGGGCCAGGGTGGCGGCGGCTTCGGCGGCGGCCTCGGGGACGTCTTCGGCGGCCTGTTCAACCGGGGCGGCGCGGGCACCCGTACGCAGCCCCGGCGCGGACAGGACATCGAGTCCGAGGTGACGCTGAGCTTCACCGAGGCGGTCGACGGGGCCACGGTCCCGCTGCGGATGTCCAGCAAGGAGCCGTGCAAGTCCTGTGCGGGCACCGGCGACAAAAACGGTACGCCGCGGGTCTGTCCGACCTGTGTCGGCACCGGCCAGGTCAGCCGGGGCGCGGGCGGCGGCTTCTCGCTCACCGACCCGTGCGCCGACTGCAAGGGCCGGGGCCTGATCGCCCAGGACGCCTGCGAGGTCTGCAAGGGCAGCGGACGCGCAACGAGCGCCCGCACCATGCAGGTACGCATCCCCGCCGGCGTCTCCGACGGGCAGCGCATCCGGCTGCGTGGCAAGGGCGGGCCGGGCGAGCAGGGCGGCCCGGCGGGCGATCTGTATGTCGTCGTGCATGTCCATGCCCATCCGGTCTTCGGCCGCAAGGGCGACAACCTCACCGTCACGGTGCCGGTCACCTTCCCGGAAGCCGCGCTGGGCGGCGAGGTCAAGGTGCCGACGCTGGGCGGCCCGCCGGTCACGCTGAAGCTGCCGGCCGGCACCCCCAACGGACGCACCATGCGCGCCCGGGGCAAGGGCGCCGCCCGTAAGGACGGCACTCGGGGCGATCTGCTGGTCACCATCGAGGTACAGGTCCCCGGGGACCTGAGCGACAAGGCGAAGGAATCGCTGGAGAACTATCGCGAGGCGACCGCGGGATCCGACCCGCGGGCGGAGCTGTTCCAGGCCGCGAAGGGAGCTTGAGATGGACAGCCGGGGCGGGCAGCGTCGTAACCCATATGAACTGACCGAAGAGTCGCCGGTGTATGTCATCTCCGTCGCGGCTCAGCTCTCCGGCCTGCATCCGCAGACCCTGCGCCAGTACGACCGGCTGGGGCTGGTCTCGCCCGACCGCACGGCCGGGCGGGGCCGCCGCTATTCGGCCCGGGACATCGAACTCCTCCGTACGGTGCAGCAGTTGTCCCAGGACGAGGGCATCAACCTCGCGGGCATCAAGCGCATCATCGAGCTGGAGAACCAGGTCGCGGCCCTTCAGCAGCGGGTCGCCGAGCTGCAGGGCGCCCTGGAGGGCGCGGCCAGCGCGATGCAGCAGCGGGAGGCGGCGGTGCATGCCTCGTACCGCCGCGATCTGGTGCCGTATCAGGATGTGCAGCAGACCAGCGCGCTGGTGGTGTGGCGGCCCAACAAGCGCTCCGAGTAGGGCCGTTGGCCGTAGGCATGACGAGGGCCGGGGTGCGATGCACCCCGGCCCTTCGTCGTCCGTGCGGATCGTGGTCCCTGCGGATCGTCGTCCGTACGGGGCCTCAGCAGCCGTTGTATCCGGCGGTCGGCATCGACAGCCGCCGGTGCACATGCGACTTCATCGCCAGGGTGTAGACCGGCTCGTCGAGGTCGGCGATCTCCAGGCGTACGCCCGCCGCAGCGCAGCGCGCGCTGAATTCATCGGCCCCGTCGATGGCGTTCTCCAGCGCCCGGCGGTTGGGCGCCACGAACACATCGACCAGGCCGTCCTCGACATCGCTCCACAGCGCACTGTGGTCGGCGCGCAGCTGATGCAGGCTGAGCCGGCAGGTCAGGCGGTAATCACGGGCTGCCGCCCACTGTTTGCACATGTCGTGCTGACTGCGGTCGTCGACCAGGAACGGATCCTCGTCCAGCTCGGACAGCGGCATCAGGCAGGCGATCGCCGTCACTCGGACCGGGTTCATCGTGCCCTCCGGGGCGTGGCGACTGTGGGGGCGACGATACCCCCGCAGACGCCCCGGGGTGGAGGGGCGGTACCGGGCGGCGAGGCATAGCCGCAGGCGTGGCAGATCTTCCAGCCGTCCTGGTTGATGGCGAGCTGGCCGCCGCACCGGGGGCAGAGTTCCGCGCGTGGGTGCGGAGGGGTGACTGCCGGGCGGCGGGGAACAGGCCGGGGAACGGTCGTTGCGGTGCACAGCACCTGCGCCATGCGGGCCTCCAGCTGCCGTCTTGTGCTCGAAGGAGGGCCGAGAAGGTCCGCTTGGGTGCGGAACTGTTCCATTCCTGCTCGGTGCCTGCCGTTTCTCTTCTCCTGGGTACCAGGTGAAGACAAGATGGCGGGCGCGGAGCGTCCGTTTTCGGCCAGGCCCGGACGGGGGATGTCCCGGGGAGTGTCCGTGGGTCGTCCGTACGGGGGCCGTGCGGGGGTCCGTACGAGGGCAGTGTGGGGTCCGTATGGGGCTCAGGCCCGCCCCATCGCCCTGGTCACGGCGATCTCGATCATGACGCGGTCGGGGTTCGGCTCCGGCGTACGGCGGTACCGCTCGGCGTACCGGCTCACCGCGTCGGCCACCGACTCGGCATCCGTACGCACCCGGGCGATCCCCTCCAGCGTCGCCCAGCGGCCGCGGTCCACCTGGCACACCGCGACGGCGGCGCCGGCGGCGCCGGCGGCGAGGATGTTCTTGACCTTGGTGCTGTCCTTGCGCGTGATGATCCGCGCGATCCGCTGCCCGGCGTCGTAGGTGACGCCCACCGGGACGACATGCGGGGTCCCGTTCGTACGCAGCGTGGTCAGGGTCGGCATCAGGTACTCGCCCCAGAAGGCGAGGTACTCGGGCGTGAGGGCGTTGAGGTCGTGGGCCATGGGGGCAAGGGTAGGCCCGCGTTCCTCAGGGCTTGCGGGCCGTTGCGGAAATGAGAGTCAGAGGAAGTCGGTGGTCTCCAGGCCGAAGGAGAAGGGGGCGGGGAGGGGGACGGGTTTGCCGAAGGGAACTGTGGTGCTGCCCACGTAGTCTTCTGCGGAAGGCTCGCTGAACAGCGTCACCGTGGACCTGTCGCGGTCGACGAGGAGGTAGAGCGGAATACCGGCGCGGGCGTAGGCGCGCCTCTTGCCCTCGCGGTCGTTACGGGGCCTGGTCGATGTCGCCTCGACGACCATGGCGACGCCGTCGCTGGGCATCCAAGGAGGCGCGCCTCGAAAGATCCGCCGGGCGCGCGGCGCGATGGTGGCGTCGGGGATCACGTGGTCAGCGGGCTGGTTGTCCGCTGCGGACAGTACGAGTCCCTTGTGGCCGGACCATTCCATGTCGGTTGCCGACTCCCGTAGCACCTGCCGGTTGACCGTGCTCAGGTAGTCCTCGTGATCGCCGTCCGGTGGCGGTGTCACAACAATCTCCCCCTCGATGAGCTCGGCCCTGAAGCCGGTCGGAGTTTCCAGGGCCAGAAAGCCCTCCAGGAGGGTGTCGTCCTGCGTGTGCAGGGGCTCGTGCGCCATAGCCGTCATGCTGCACCTCCTCGTGGTCGAAGGCCAGTGTTACCGGCTGTGGTCGGCAGCGAAGGTGCGTTCGCCCTCGTTCACCCGTAGGCGTGAGATACAGCCTTGAGTGGAATAGACTCAACTTATCGCACGTTGGAACCAGCAAGACGTATCGGAACAGCACACAGGGAGGACACCGGGCCGTGGAAGCCGAGCTGACCAACAAGAGCCGGGAGGCGCTGGCCGCCGCCAATGAGCGGGCGGTCACCGCCGGTCACGCGGACATGACGTCCGCGCATCTGCTGCTCGCGCTGCTGGCCGGGCAGGACAACGAGAACATCATGGACCTGCTGGCGAGCGTCGAGGCCGATGCCGCCGCGCTGCGCAACGGTGCCGAGCGTCAGCTGGCAGGGCTGCCCAGCGTCCAGGGTTCGACCGTCGCGCCCCCGCAGCCGGACCGCGACCTGCTGTCCGCCATCGCGGACGCCACGCAGCGCGCCCGCGATCTCGGTGACGCCTACGTCTCCACCGAGCACCTCCTCATCGGCATCGCCGCCAAGGGCGGCCGCACCGGTGAGCTGCTGGAGCAGCAGGGCGCCGGCGCCAAGAAGCTGCTGGCCGCGTTCGAGGCGAGCCGGGGCGGGCAGCGGGTGACCAATGCCGACCCGGAGGGCACGTACAAGGCGCTGGAGAAGTTCGGTACGGACTTCACGGCGGCCGCCCGCGAGGGCAAGCTCGACCCGGTGATCGGCCGCGATCACGAGATCCGCCGTGTGGTGCAGGTGCTGTCCCGCCGCACGAAGAACAACCCGGTGCTGATCGGTGAGCCCGGCGTCGGCAAGACCGCCGTCGTCGAGGGGCTGGCCCAGCGCATCGTCAAGGGCGACGTCCCCGAGTCGCTGCGCAACAAGCGGCTGGTCGCGCTCGACCTGGGCGCGATGGTCGCGGGCGCCAAGTACCGCGGTGAATTCGAGGAGCGCCTGAAGACGGTCCTGGCGGAGATCAAGTCCAGCGAGGGCCAGATCATCACCTTCATCGACGAGCTGCACACCGTCGTCGGCGCGGGCGCCGGCGGCGACTCGTCCATGGACGCGGGCAACATGCTCAAGCCGATGCTGGCCCGCGGCGAGCTGCGGATGGTCGGCGCGACCACCCTCGACGAGTACCGCGAGCGCATCGAGAAGGACCCGGCGCTGGAGCGCCGCTTCCAGCAGGTGCTGGTCGCCGAGCCGACCGTCGAGGACACGGTGGCCATCCTGCGCGGGCTCAAGGGGCGCTACGAGGCCCATCACAAGGTGCAGATCGCCGACTCCGCGCTGGTCGCCGCGGCCACCCTCTCCGACCGCTACATCACCTCCCGCTTCCTGCCCGACAAGGCCATCGACCTCGTCGACGAGGCCGCCTCCCGGCTCCGTATGGAGATCGACTCCTCGCCCGTGGAGATCGACGAGCTCCAGCGGGCCGTGGACCGGCTGCGCATGGAGGAGCTGGCCCTCAAGAACGAAACCGACGCCGGCTCCGTCCAGCGTCTGGAGAAGCTCCGCAAGGACCTCGCCGACAAGGAGGAGGAGCTGCGGGGGCTGACCGCCCGCTGGGAGAAGGAGAAGCAGGGGCTCAACCGCGTCGGTGAGCTCAAGGAGAAGCTGGACGAGCTGCGCGGACAGGCGGAGCGCGCCCAGCGGGACGGCGACTTCGACACCGCCTCCAAGCTGCTGTACGGCGAAATCCCCAGCCTGGAAAGGGAGCTGGAGGAGGCCGCCGCGGCGGAGGCGGAGCAGGAGGCGTCCAAGGGCGCCTCGGGCGGCAAGGAATCCATGGTCAAGGAGGAGGTCGGCCCGGACGACATCGCGGACGTGGTCGGCTCCTGGACGGGCATTCCGGCCGGCCGCCTTCTGGAGGGCGAGACCCAGAAGCTGCTGCGCATGGAGGACGAGATCGGCAAGCGGCTGATCGGCCAGGCCGAGGCCGTACGGTCGGTCTCCGACGCGGTCCGCCGCAGCCGCGCCGGTATCGCCGACCCGGACCGTCCCACCGGCTCGTTCCTCTTCCTCGGCCCGACCGGCGTCGGCAAGACCGAGCTGGCCAAGGCGCTTGCCGACTTCCTCTTCGACGACGAGCGGGCCATGGTCCGTATCGACATGTCGGAGTACGGCGAGAAGCACTCCGTCGCCCGCCTGGTCGGCGCCCCGCCCGGCTACGTCGGCTACGAGGAGGGCGGCCAGCTCACGGAGGCCGTCCGCCGCCGCCCCTACAGCGTCATCCTGCTGGACGAGGTCGAAAAGGCCCACACCGAGGTCTTCGACGTCCTTCTCCAGGTCCTCGACGACGGCCGCCTCACGGACGGCCAGGGCCGGACGGTCGACTTCCGCAACACCATCCTCATCCTCACCTCCAACCTCGGCTCCGCCTTCCTCATGGACCCCCTCCTCAAGGAGGAACAGCGGAAGGAAAAGGTGCTGGAGACGGTCCGGGCGTCCTTCCGTCCCGAGTTCCTCAACCGCCTCGACGACGTGGTGGTCTTCCACCCCCTGGGCACCGACCAGCTCCAGCGCATCGCCCGGATCCAGCTCGACCACCTCCAGCGCCGTCTGGCGGGCCGCCGCCTCACCCTGGACGTCACCGACCGGGCCCTGACCTGGCTCGCGTGGCTGGGGCAGGAGCCGGTCCTCGACGCCCCGGCGCCGGACTTCTCCTACGGCGCCCGCCCCCTGCGGCGCCTGGTCCAGACGGCCATCGGCGACCAGCTCGCCCGCGCCATCCTGGCGGGCGAGGTCCTCGACGGGGACACGGTGCGGGTCGATGTGGACGGTGATCGGCTGTCGGTGGAGCCGGTCCGGCAGGGTACGGCCTGACCAGGGACGACCGTGCGGCTTGACCGACACCTTGCCCGCATCCGCCGCGTCCGGGGTTGCCAGGACGGGGCGGATGTGGGGGAGGATGGCAGGGACCATACGAAGGGAATTCCACGGTGAGCATCGACCCGTCCTCGATTCCGAATTTCGGGGGCCAGCCCGAACCCGAGCCGTCGGGGCCTGATGGTCCCGTCGTGCCTGACCAGGACCTGGTCAAGCAGCTCCTCGACCAGATGGAGCTGAAGTACGTAGTCGACGAGGAGGGTGACCTCGCCGCCCCGTGGGAGCAGTTCCGCACGTACTTCATGTTCCGCGGCGAGGAGGAGCAGCAGATCTTCTCCGTCCGCACGTTCTACGACCGCGCCCACGGCATCGACGACAAGTCGAAGCTGCTGGAGGCGATCGACGACTGGAACCGCCGGACGCTGTGGCCCAAGGCCTACACCCACACCCACGACGACGGCACGGTCCGTCTGATCGGTGAGGCATCGATGCTGATCGGCACCGGTGTCTCGCTCGAGCACTTTGTGTCGAGCACGGTCAGCTGGGTTCGCGCCTCGATCGAATTCGACAAGTGGCTCGTCGAGCAGCTCGGCCTCGAAGCCGAGATCGAAGGCGACTCCGACGACAAGCCGGGGGACGGCGAGGCCTGAGCCCCGCACCCTCGATTTCCCGGCTGCGCGGGCCCCGGAGCTTCGGCTCCGGGGCCCGCGTCGTGCTCCGGGGCCCGCGTCGAGGGCCCGGCGTCCGCCGCTCAGAGCTTCCGCAGCCGTTCCGCCGCCTCCCGGAGGACCTCCTCCTGCTTGCAGAAGGCGAAGCGCACGTACGGCGCGCCCCGGTCCTTGTGGTCGTAGAAGACGGCGTTGGGGATGGCGACGACGCCGGCCCGCTCGGGGAGGGCGCGGCAGAAGGCGAAGCCGTCGCCCTCGTGGGACAGTGCGGCGCCGAGGGGGCGGATGTCGGTGGTGATGAAGTACGTGCCGGAGGGGCGGAAGATCTGGAAGCCGGCGTCCGTGAGGCCGGTGGCGAGGATGTCGCGCTTGGCGCGGAGGTCGTCGCGCAGGGCCGTGTAGTAGCTGTCAGGGAGGGCGAGGGCCTCGGCGACGGCGTACTGGAAGGGGCCGGCGGAGACATAGGTGAGGAACTGCTTCGCCGAGCGGACGGCGCTCACCAGCGGCGGGGTGGCCGTCACCCAGCCGACCTTCCAGCCCGTGAAGGAGAAGGTCTTGCCGGCGGACGAGATGGTGACCGTGCGGTCGCGCATGCCGGGGAACGACGCGAGGGGGGTGTGCTCGCCCTCGAAGACCAGGTGCTCGTAGACCTCGTCGGTGATGACGAGGAGGTCGCGCTCCACGGCCAGTTCGGCGACGGCGGCGAGTTCGTCGTGGGTGAGGACGGTGCCGGTGGGGTTGTGCGGGGTGTTGAGAAGGATGAGGCGGGTGTCGTCGGTGACGGCGTCGCGGAGCTCGTCGAGGTCCAGGTGGTACGAGGCGGTTGACGGGTCCGGGCGCAGGGTGACGGGGACGCGGCGGCCGCCGGCCATGGCGATGCAGGCGGCGTAGGAGTCGTAGTACGGCTCCAGGGCGATGACCTCGTCGCCGGGCTCCAGCAGCGCCAGCAGGGACGCGGCGATCGCCTCCGTCGCGCCCGCGGTGACCAGCACCTCGGTGTCGGGGTCGTAGGACAGGCCGCGGTGGCCGTAGAAGCGTTGCTGGTGGGCGGCGACGGCGTTGCGCAGTTCGGGGATGCCGGGGCCGGGCGGGTACTGGTTGCCGCGGCCGTCGCGCAGCGCGCGGACCGCTGCCTCTCTGACTTCCTCCGGGCCGTCGGCGTCGGGGAAGCCCTGGCCCAGGTTGATGGAGCCGGTCCGTACGGCGAGTGCGGACATCTCGGCGAAGATCGTGGTGCCGAATTCGGCGAGGCGGCGATTGAGCAGCGGTCGGTCCATGCGCGCCATCCTCCGCCGAACCTCTGGACTTCCTCAACTGTGCTTTGGGCTTCGAAGGCCCCGGGCATCAGTCCCGCACAACAGACATGGACGGCCGCCGGCGAGGGCGGCCAGCGGCGCACGGGGCGCCGGACGGAGCGATGCCTCGCTTCGGGGGAACGAGAGGAGTGTGGGGCAGATGATGGGTGCCGTGGTGTTCATCGTGATCGTTTTTGTGGTCGTGGGGCTGGTGTCCCTGGCGGCCCGGCCCGGGGGGAGCTACAGCAAGCGGCGCCGCGACTACTCGGGCTCGAACAGCAGCTGGTGGGCAGCCGGTGGCGGCGGCAGCAGCTGCGGATCGAGCGGCGGCCATCATGGTGGTCACCACGGCGGCTGCGGCGGCGGCTCCTCCTGCGGGGGTGGCGGCTGCGGTGGCGGTGGGGGCGGCGGCTGCGGCGGTGGCGGGGGCTCCTGAGCGCCCTCGGAACGACCGTCAGGCACCTTCCCAGCTGCGTAGATGCAGCACACATGCAGCACACATGCATACGGCTCATGCTTGACCGCATATGCGCCCGGCGGACCGCGACCTGATGGTCAACATCCGCCGGGCGCTTGGCTGTTGAACAACTGAACTGCGGGGCCCTCTAGGGGATGGAAACCCATCGAAGATGGGTAAAACGGCTGTGGCCGACCTGCCATCCGTGATTCCCTCTTCATAAGAGAATCCCCCAGTTCTCGCATCCCACGTGGGCACGAGCCGGCAGGCAGTCGTACATCCCTGATCCTTCTCGGGCGGGCCGGCCCACCATCCACTGCGTGTTGCGGAGCCGACCCATGCTCACCACCCTGAAAACGGCGTACACCGATACCCGTGCCTCCGATCTCGCCTGGGCCCTGGGCAGGGAACCCCTGCCGGCCCTGGCGGTGCTGGACCTTCAACTCGACGACGCTCAGGTGCAGTTGAGGCTGCTAGGGGCTTCTCATCAGGTGCTTCTGGAGGAGGAACGCGGTACGTGTTCCGAGACCGTCGCGTGTATGCCGGGCAGCAGTACGCCGCTGCCGCTCGGTGTGGCCAAGCGACTGGGCGACTGGGAGTACGAATTCGCCGCCCATGTGGAGACGCTGTCGTGCGGCTCCTTCGCGGGGCGCGCACAGGAATTGCTCGCCCTGGTCGCCGAACATCCGTACGGCCTGGCGGGCACGTTCCCGGGCTCGCCGCATGCGTTCACCGCGATGCTGGCGCAGCGTCGGCACGGCCAGGTGAGCTGGCGGACCTGGCACGCGTACCCGCAGGAGGGCCGACTGGTGGCCACCCGCACACGGGTGGGCGTACGGGCGGCGGTCGCGGCCGTCTAGACGCGGGTCCGGCAGGGGGCGTGCCGCCCCTCGTCGCGCACGGCTGCCATGGGTGCGGTGCCCCGGGGTTCGGGGCGGGACGCATACATATGCCCTGCGCATGACGGCACCGGCGGCACGCCCCGTGCGCTGCGCGACAACACGGACGGCAAGGATCATGTGTAGAACGGAGAGTGCACTCGTGTGGGTGACAAAAGGGTACGGAACCGTCACGTAGCGTTCGTTTCATGATCGACCCGCCAGAGCCCGCCATGTCCGGCACCCTCGGGCCGCCGGAGGCCATGGAACCGGCGCGGCTGCCCGTGCCGTCCGGGCTCGGCCGGCTGCTCGTCCTCGCCGTCGTCTTCGTCTGCGCCGCCTGCGGTCTGGTCTATGAGCTCGAACTGGTGGCGATGGCCGCGTACTTGGTCGGTGACTCCGTCACTCAGGCGTCGGTCGTGCTGTCCGTCATGGTCTTCGCCATGGGCATCGGCGCGCTGCTGGCCAAGCGGCTGCGCGGCCGGGCGGCGGTCGGCTTCGGCGCGGTCGAGGCGCTGCTCGCGCTGGTCGGCGGCGGCTCCGCGATGGCGCTCTACGCCTGCTTCGCCTGGTTCGGCCAGTCCCGCTCCGCGCTCGTCGGCTTCTCCCTGGCCATCGGCGTCCTGATCGGCGCCGAGGTGCCGCTGCTGATGACGCTGATCCAGCGGGTGCGCAGCCAGGACGCGGGCGGCGCGGTCGCCGACCTCTTCGCCGCGGACTATGTGGGCGCGCTCGTCGGCGGGCTGGCGTTTCCGTTTCTGCTGCTGCCCTGCCTGGGCCAGCTGACCGGCACGCTGGTCACCGGCGGGGTCAATGCGGTGGCGGGCGCCGCGCTGGTGCTGTGGCTCTTCCGCCGCGATCTGAGCGGCCGTTCGCGCTGGTTGCTGCTCCTGGCCAATGTGCTGGTGCTCGCGCTGCTGGCCACGGGTGCGCTGCTGACCTCGTCCTTCGAGCGGGCCGCTCGGCGCGCGGTGTACGGCGCGGCGGTGCGGGTCGCGGTGCAGACCGGCGTCCAGGAGGTGGTGCTGACCGGCGGCACGGGCGGCACGGCCGGGGGCGGAGGCGGTGCGGGGCGCGGGAGGAAAGGTTCCGGCCGGCCGCTGGAGCTGTATCTGGACGGCCGCCTGAGGGTCAGCGCGGCCAACGAGTTCCGCTACCACGAGGCGCTGGTGCACCCGGCGATGGCGGGTGGCCCGCACGGCCGGGTGCTGGTCCTCGGCGGCGGCGACGGCCTGGCGGTCCGCGAGATCCTGCGCTACCGCGCGGTCCGTTCGGTCACCGTCGTCGAACTCGACCCCGAGGTCCTGAACCTGGCCCGCACGGACCCCGGTCTCTCGAACCTCAACCACCACTCGATGAACGACCCCCGGGTGCACACGGTGACGGCGGACGCCTTCGACTGGCTGCGGGACCGGGCGAGCGGCCGGGTGCGGGGGCGGCGGTACGACGTGGTCCTCACCGACCTCCCCGATCCCGGGATCACGGCCAGCACCAAGCTCTATTCGCAGGAGTTCTACGGGCTCGTCGCGCGGATGCTGGCCCCCGGCGGGCGGCTGGCGGTGCACGCCGGGGCGCCGTTGCAGCGGCCGCGGTCGTACTGGACGGTGGACGCGACGCTGCGTTCGGTGGGGCTGGCGACCGTCCCGTACCGCGTCCCGGGGCGGCTCGTCGACTTCTCCGGTGCCCCGGACCGCGCCGTCGGCCTGGTCGGGCCGGACGGGCCCCCGGCGTCCCCCGCGCCGGAGGCCGGTGTGCCGGCGTCCGGACGGGTCAGGTACTGGGGCTTTGTGCTGGCCGCGCGGCGCCCGCCCCGGCTGGGCCTGGCGCCGGACGCGCCCCCGCTGGTCTCCGTCACCCGCCAGGCGCTGCGGGCCGACGAGCTGGGGGCGGCCGCGGGCCGGATCCGCTCCGTTGTGCCCTCCACGCTGATGCACCCGCGCTATCAGGAGTGAGGGCGCGCCAGGGTACGCCGCGGGGGCGGGCCGCGGGCCCGTCCGGCCCGGGTGCGCAGAAAGTTGTACGCAGCGGGCACTGGTGCGGGGGGTGCTGGGTAGGCTCAGTTGCCATGGAGCATGAGGTGTACGTTCCGTTTCCCGTCGGGACCGTGCGGCAGGCACTCACCGAGCCGGAGCGCGTGGCGCGCTGCGTCCCAGGAGTCCAGCTCGACGCCGATGCGGCCCCGCGCATTCCCGAGGGCCGGCTCCGGCTGCGCATCGGCAGCTCCACCATCACGTATCGCGGCACGCTGACGATCGCCGACGAGGGTGGCAGGTCCGCCCCCGATGACGCCGCGCTGGTCTTCGAGGTGAAGGGCACGGAGTCGCGTGGCGACGGCGCGGTCGCGCTGACGCTGACCGTACGGCTGGTCCCGGTCGCCGAGCCCGGTCCCGGGACGAACCTGGTCTGCACGGGCGAGCTGCGCGGCGACGGCCGGCTCGCCGAGGCGACCGACCGGTCCGCCGAGGCCGCGGGCCGCCGCCTCCTCGACCGCTTCGCGGAGAACCTGGCGGCGGATCTGGAGCAGCGGCCGGTGGCGGCCCCTGCTGAGGAGCCGTCCGGAGAGACGCCCGAGGAGCCGTCCGGGGAGCCGTCGCGGCAGGGGATCTTCGAGACCGAGGTGCCGCCGCCGTCGCTCGATCCCCACAGCGATGTGGACGACAGCGATGTGGACGACAGCGTTGTGGACGATGCCGACGACGGGGGTGCGACGCCGGCCCATGGCGACGGGCGCGGCCTCGGTGACATCCATGACCTCGATGACGTCCACGATCTCGACGATGTGGATGCCGCGCTCGACGGCGGCGGCGCGCGCGACGCGGACCATGCGTACGACGGCGATGCCGAGGGCGATGCCCCCGCGGAGGCCGCCCACGCGCGCCGGACGATGATCGGGCGCAGCGCCGAAGAGGTCGACCACGCACCGCCACGCGGGCGGTATGCGCCGGTGCCGCCGCCCGAGGTGAACACGGCCTCGGCGACGCTGCGCTGGGCCGCGCCCGCCGCGGCGGTGGTGCTGGCCTCGGCCGTGGTCGTCGGCCGGGTGCTGCGCCGTCGCCGCTGAGCGCGGTGACCGGGACGCGGCCGGTCGGCGAGGGCACCGGCGCCGCGCGCAGGCCCACCGTTAGGGTCGTGCCGTGAGTACCGACAACACCACGCAGAGCGCCTCGCGGACGCGGTCGGACGGCGTACGGCTGGCCGCCGGGGACGCCGAAGTGACGGTCCATCCGGAGAACGGCTGCCGCCTCGGCAGCCTCCGCGTCGGCGGCCTGGAGCTGCTGCGGCAGGGCGACAAGTACGGCAGCTTCCCGATGGTTCCGTGGTGCGGCCGGATCGACCACGGCCGTTTCCGCAACGGCGGTGAGCTGCATCAGATGCCGGTCAACGCCGCGCCGCATGCCATCCACGGCACCGGCCGCAACCTCCGCTGGCGGACCGCGCGCGCCGGCGCGACGGCGGCCGCCTTCACCTACGACCTCACCGATCCGGCCGCACCCTGGCCGTACCCGGGGACGGTGACCCAGCTGGTCGAGCTCGCCGAGGACGGCTCCTCGCTCACCCTGACCATGGGCGTCGAGACGATCGGCGACTCCTTCCCGGCGCAGGCCGGCTGGCACCCGTGGTTTCTGCGGAATCTGGGGGACGGCGGCGCGGACGTCACCGTCGACTTCGACGCCGAGTGGCAGGAGGAGCGGGGCGCGGACCACCTCCCGACCGGCCGCCGGATCCCGCCGAAGCCGGGGCCGTGGGACGACTGCTTCGGGATGCCGCAGGGCGTGGACGTCACGCTCACCTGGCCGGGGCGGCTCCAGCTGACGGTGACCAGCCGTGCCGAGTGGGTCGTGATCTACGACGAGCAGGAGGCGGCGGTCTGCGTGGAGCCGCAGTCGGGCCCGCCGAACGGTCTCAATTCGCTGCCGCGCCTGGTTACGCCGATCGATCCGCTGGAGATCTCCACCACGTGGAGCTGGCGGGCGCTGTCCTGAGCCCGTGGTCCGGACCCCGGGGTTCCGGGCCCGGGGTCTTAAGCTCATGGCCATGAGTGACGACGTGCGCGGCGCGCTGCTGCAGCAGATCAAGGACAAGGCCGTGGTGCACGGCAAGGTGACGCTTTCCTCCGGCAAGGAAGCCGACTACTACATCGACCTGCGCCGGATCACCCTGGACGGCGAGGCCGCGCCGCTGGTCGGTCAGCTGATGCTGGACATCACCGCGGACCTGGACTACGACGCGGTCGGCGGGCTGACGCTCGGCGCCGACCCGGTCGCGACCTCGATGCTGCACGCGTCCGCCGCGCGCGGCCGCCGGCTGGACTCCTTCGTCGTCCGCAAGGCGCAGAAGGCGCACGGTATGCAGCGCCGTATCGAGGGTCCGGACATCAAGGGCCGCCGGGTGCTGGTCGTCGAGGACACCTCCACCACCGGCGGCTCGCCGCTGACCGCCGTCGAGGCGGCGCGCGAGGCGGGCGCCGAGGTCGTTGCGGTGGCAACGATCGTGGACCGGGGCGCGGCGTCTGCCATCGCTGAGGCGGGGCTTCCGTACATCACCGGCTACCAGCTCGGCGACCTCGGCCTGGGCTGAGCGCGGTCCGGGCGGCCCGCCGGGGCTCCCACCTGGAGCGTATGCAGGGGGCGGTTGGTTTCACGTGAAACCGGCCGCCCTTTCGCATGACGGCCGGATGGGCGATGTGGAGCAAGGCATCGAGTCTGGGAAGATGGCCCCGGCGAAGTCCTCGCCCCCTGGTCAGGGCCAAGAACGCACACCCGCATACACAAGGAGCGGACAGATGCCCATCGCAACCCCCGACGTCTACAACGAGATGCTCGACCGGGCGAAGGCCGGCAAGTTCGCCTACCCGGCCATCAACGTCACCTCGACGCAGACGCTGCACGCCGCGCTGCGGGGCTTCGCCGAGGCCGAGAGCGACGGCATCATCCAGATCTCCACCGGTGGTGCGGAGTTCCTGGGCGGCCAGTACAACAAGGACATGGTGACCGGCGCCGTGGCGCTCGCCGAGTTCGCGCACGTGGTCGCCGCCAAGTACGACATCACCGTTGCGCTGCACACGGACCACTGCCCCAAGGACAAGCTCGACGGCTACGTCCGCCCGCTCCTGGACGTCTCCGCGGAGCGCGTCGCCAAGGGCCTGAACCCGCTCTTCCAGTCGCACATGTGGGACGGTTCGGCCGAGACCCTCGCGGACAACCTGGCCATCGGCCAGGAGCTGCTGGCCAAGGCCACCGCCGCCAAGATCATCCTTGAGGTCGAGATCACCCCGACCGGCGGCGAGGAGGACGGCGTCACCCACGAGATCAACGACGAGCTCTACACCACGGTCGACGACGCGCTGCGCACCGCTGAGGCGCTGGGCCTGGGCGAGAAGGGCCGCTACCTGCTCGCCGCCTCCTTCGGCAACGTCCACGGCGTCTACAAGCCGGGCAATGTCGTCCTCCGCCCCGAGCTGCTCAAGGACCTCCAGCAGGGCGTCGGCGCCAAGTACGGCAAGACCGCCCCGTTCGACTTCGTCTTCCACGGCGGCTCCGGCTCCACCGAGGAGGAGATCGCCACCGCGCTGGAGAACGGCGTGGTCAAGATGAACCTGGACACCGACACCCAGTACGCCTTCACCCGCCCCGTCGCGGACCACATGTTCCGCAACTACGACGGTGTGCTGAAGGTCGACGGCGAGGTCGGCAACAAGAAGACCTACGACCCGCGCAGCTGGGGCAAGCTGGCCGAGGCCGGTATGGCCAAGCGCGTGACCGAGGCCTGCGCCAACCTGCGCTCCACGGGCACCAAGATCAAGTAACCCGACCTGTCCGCTGCGCTTGGCTTTTGGCCCCACGTTGTCGGCCGTCCCGCCGTGGTGGTTGGTCGCCGTTGCGCCTGCGCGGCGGGCGTGGGTTTGTCGGGTGCGGTGCCACCCCTCCGGACTTCGTCCTGCGGGGTGGCCCCTCCCGTGGGTGGGTGGGAGAGGTCGGTGGGGGTGTGCGTCGAGCGTCAGGCTCAGCTGTGATGATCAACCCACCAGGCACGCATGACCGCCGACGCACGCCCCCACCAGTCCTCCCCCACCCCCAACGGGGAGGTGCCGGGCCGTAGCGGCGGAGCCGTGTAGGCCCGGTGCCGCAGCCGAACAGCCCCGCGCAAGCGGCACCGCCCGCCGCAGGCGCAACGGCGGCAAACCCCCACGGCGGGCCAGCCGAACACGTCGGCCCAGGCAAAGCGCAGCGGAACAGCCCCGCGCAAGCGGCACCGCCCGCCGCAGGCGAGCCCAGAGGAACCCCCACGGCGGGACAGCCGAACACGTGGGGCCCAGGCAAAGCGCAGCGAAGGGGCAACGGCGAGACGCCCTAACGGTGGGAAAGCCGAAAAAGTGGGGCCAAGCCAAGCGCAGCGGGAACGCTCCCCGTATGACCGAACCGAGCGAACCGAGCGGGCCCGGCGGGGTCCGGCTGGCCTCGGCGCAGGGCCGATGGGTGCTGGCGACGTCCGTGCTGGGATCCGGCATGGCGATGCTCGACAGCACGGTCGTCAATGTCGCGCTGCCCACCATCGGCCGCGACCTCAACGCCGACCTCGGCGTCCTGCAGTGGACCGTCTCCGCGTACATGCTCACCCTCGCCTCGCTGATCCTGCTGGGCGGCTCGCTGGGCGACCTCTACGGCCGGCGGCGGGTGTTCGTCATCGGTGTGGTGTGGTTCGCGGCGGCTTCGCTGCTGTGCGGGCTGGCGCCGAACGCCGGGGTGCTGATCGCCGCCCGTGCGCTGCAGGGCGTGGGCGGGGCGCTGCTCACGCCGGGTTCGCTGGCGTTGATGCAGGCGGTCTTCCATCCGGACGACCGGGCGCGGGCGGTGGGCGCCTGGTCGGGGCTCGGCGGGGTGGCCGCGGCGGTCGGGCCGTTCATCGGCGGCTGGCTGGTGGACGGGCCGGGCTGGCGCTGGGTGTTCTTCCTGAACGTGCCGCTGGCGGCGGTGTGCGTGCCGGTGGCGCTGCGGCACGTCCCCGAGACCCGGGAGCGGGCGGCCCGCGCGCGCCACGGGTTCGATGTGCTGGGCGCGGTGCTGGGGGCGCTGGCGCTGGCCGGGGTGACTTACGCGCTGATCGCGGCGCCGGCTGGGGGAGCGACGCCCGGCGTGATCGTCCCGGCGGTGCTCGGTCTGCTGCTCGGGGCGCTGTTCGTACGCGTCGAGCGGCGGCGTCCGGACCCGATGCTGCCGCCGTCGATCTTCGCCATCAGGCAGTTCACCGCCGTCAACGCCGTCACGGTCTGCGTCTACGCCGCCTTCGGCGGCTTCTTCTTCCTCGCCGTGCTCCAGCTCCAGGTCGTGTCGGGCTATTCGGCGCTGCAGGCCGGTACGGCGCTGCTGCCCACGACCGTGCTGATGCTGCTGCTCTCCGCGCGCTCCGGGGAGCTGGGCCAGCGCATCGGGCCGCGGATCCCGCTCACCGTGGGGCCGGTGCTGTGCGCCGCCGGGATGCTGCTGATGTTGCGGGTCGGCGCGCATGCGTCGTACCTGGCCGATGTGCTGCCCGCGCTGGTGGTGCTGGGCATCGGCATGGTGACGCTGGTCGCGCCGCTGACCGCGACCGTGCTGGCGGCGGTGGACGTGGACCGGGCGGGCCTGGCCAGCGGCATCAACAACGCCGCGGCGCGGGCCGCGGGACTGCTGGCGGTCGCCGCGCTGCCGCTGCTCGCGGGCGTCAGCCCGGAGGCCTACCGCTCGGCGGACGAGTTCGCGGCCGGCTTCCGGCGCGCCATGCCGCTGTGCGCGGGGATTCTGCTGGTCGGGGCGTTGATCGCCTGGTTCACCGTACGCACCGATGTGCTGCGCGGTGCCGCACCCGAGGCGCCCGAGCCGTGTCGCGCGGAGTGCCAGTACCACTGCGGGGTGAGCGCTCCGCCGCTGGACCCGGGCGAGGTCCGGGCGCCGGGACCGGGCGAACGGTAGCCGTGGAGCGGGCCGCACCGGGGACCAGGCAGACTTGAGACATGGCCATTCACGAGAATCTCCTCGGGGGACCGCCCCCGACCCATCTGCCCGATGACCCCGAGCCCCGTGAGCTGCTCGCCGCGGGCACGGCGCCGTCCGATGTCGCCGCGAAGTACCCGACCTCCTCGCTGGCCTGGGCACAGCTCGCCGACGACGCGTTCGAGGGGGGCCGGGTCGTCGAGTCGTACGCCTACGCCCGCACCGGCTACCACCGCGGGCTGGACGCGCTGCGCCGGGCCGGCTGGAAGGGCCACGGCCCGGTGCCGTTCGAGCACGAGCCCAACCGCGGCTTCCTGCGTGCGCTGCATGCCCTCGCCCGCGCCGCGCAGGTGATCGGCGAGCAGGAAGAGTACGAGCGCTGCACGACGTTCCTCCGCGACTCCTCGCCGACCGCGGCCGACACGCTGTCCTGACGTCGTACGACGGGGATCTCCAGGGGCCGGCCGCATGATCGCGGTCGGCCCTTGCGCGCCTGGAGAACAGCACCGATGATTTCAGGTGGGCGGGGTCGTCACCTCGCCCGAGGGGACCGGGGCTCCCGTGCCGACAAGGAAGGAGCGGACCGCTACCCGGTAGTTCGCACCTGAGGAGTCCCTCATGTCGCAACCTTCTCCGATTTCTCCGGTCACGTCCGGACCACCCGTGATGTGCGCCGGCACTGTTTCACGTGAAACCACGGCAGATCTGCCGTTCGCCCCCGATCTGAGCATCGGCAGCAGCACCACGACCCCGTACGAGGACTACGTCCAGGCGGGCGTCCTCACCCACCTCCAGCACCCGCTCTCCGAAGACCCCGGCGAGATGGCCTTCCTGGTCACGACCCAGGTCATGGAGCTGTGGTTCACGGTCATCGTCCACGAATGGAGCACCGCCGCCGAGGGGCTGCGCCGCGACGATCTGACGGTGGCGATGGACGCGCTGCGCCGCTCCACCTACGAGCTGGAGGCGCTGAACGCCGCCTGGAAGCCGCTCGCCCGGCTGACCCCGGAGCAGTTCAACGCCTACCGCGCCGCGCTCGGCGAGGGCTCCGGATTCCAGTCCGCGATGTACCGGCGGATGGAGTTCCTGCTCGGCGAGAAGTCCGCATCGATGCTGGTGCCGCACCGCGGCGCGCCGCGCGAGTACGCCGAACTGGAGAAGGCGCTCCAGGAGCCGAGCCTGTGGGACGAGGTGCTGCGGCTGCTCGCGCGCCGCGGCCACGCCGTTCCCGAGGCGGTACTCCGGCGGAATCCGGAGCTGCGCTATGAGCCCGACCCGGCCGTCGAGGCCGTATGGGCGGAGATCTACGCCGGCTCGCAGGAGGACGAACTGGTCCGGCTCGGCGAGGCGTTGACCGACGTCGGCGAGCTGGTCTGGCGATGGCGCAACGACCATCTGGTCGCGACCCGGCGGGCGATGGGCTCGAAGATGGGCACCGGTGGCTCCGCGGGAGTGGCCTGGCTGGAGAAGCGGGCCCGTAAGAACGTCTTCCCCGAACTGTGGACGGCGCGCAGCCATGTCTGAGACCCCCGAGAACACCGCCCCCCAGGCCCGCGAACACGCCGCACGGGCCGGTCAGCTGGACGCCGCCGACCCGCTCGGCGCGACGGTCCGCGACCGCTTCGTCCTCGACGACACGGTCTACCTCGACGGCAACTCGCTCGGCGCGCTGCCCCGCGGGGTGCCGGACCGGATAGCCGACGTCATCACCCGCGAATGGGGCGAGCTGCGCATCCGCTCCTGGGACGAATCCGGCTGGTGGACCGCGCCCGAGCGGATCGGCGACAAGATCGCACCGCTCATCGGCGCGGCACCGGGCCGCGTCGTGGTCGGCGACTCCACCAGCATCAATGTCTTCAAGGCCGTGGTCGGCGGCATCCGGATGGCCGGGAAGGGCTGCACGGAGATCCTCGTCGATGCCACGACCTTCCCGACCGACGGCTATATCGCCAGGTCAGCGGCCCGGATGACGGGTCTCGCGGTGCGCCCGGTCGAGCCCGCACGGATCGCCGACGAGGTCACCGAGCGGACCGCGCTCGCGCTGGTCAACCATGTCGACTACCGCACCGGACAGCTCAACGACCTGCCCGGCATCACGACCGCGCTGCACTCCGCCGGCGCGCTCGCCGTCTGGGACCTGTGCCACAGCGCCGGTGCGCTGCCGGTCGGGGTGGACGCGCACCACGTCGATCTCGCCGTCGGCTGCACCTACAAGTACCTCAACGGCGGGCCCGGATCGCCCTCGTATCTCTATGTGCGCGAGAGCCTCCAGGAGCGCTTCGACTCGCCGCTGCCCGGCTGGAACTCCCACGCCGACCCGTTCGGGATGGCCCCCGATTACGCCCCCGCGGAGGGCATCGTCCGCGGCCGGGTCGGCACCCCCGACATCCTGTCGCTGCTCGCCCTGGAAGCGGCGCTGGACGCCTGGGACGGCGTCTCGATCGAGGACGTCCGCGCCAAGAGTCTCGCCCTGACGGACTTCTTCCTGGAGTGCGTCGAGGCCTATACGCCGCCCGGTCTGGTCCGCTCGGTCACGCCGCGCGACCACAGCCGACGCGGCAGCCAGGTGTCGCTGACGTGCTCCCCCAAGCGCGCCGGCGGCGTCGAGCAGACAGGTGGCCCCGTCGCCGCCGACGTGATGGCCGAGCTGATCCGGCGCGGGGTGGTCGGCGACTTCCGCCGGCCCGATGTGCTGCGCTTCGGCTTCACCCCGCTCTACACCTCCTTCGCGGACGCGGAGCGGGCGGCGTGGGTGCTGGGTGAGGTGCTGCGGGCGCTGCCCGAGGCGGCGGCCGGACCCGGCGCGTGAGCGCACCGGACGAGGAGACGGCGCTGCTGGGGCTCGCCCCGGTGGCGCCGGACCGGACGCTGGCGTACGGGGCACATCCGGACCAGGTGGTGGACCTGTACGGGCCGTGGGGCGGGGGCCCCGGCCCGGTCGTCATGCTGCTGCACGGCGGCTTCTGGCGCGCCGCGTACGACCGCCGTCACCTCTCACCGCTCGCCGCCGAGCTGGCCGGGCAGGGGCTGCCGGTCGCGCTGGCGGAGTACCGCAGAGTGGGTGCGGGTGGGGGCGCGCCGCGGACGTTCGAGGACGTGGCGGCCGCGGTCGAGGCGGTGGCACAGGAGGCGGCGGGCCCCGCGGGCGGCGGGGCCGGCGCCGGCCGCGGCCTCGTCCTGGTCGGGCACTCCGCGGGCGGCCACCTCGCCCTGCTCGCCGCCGCCCGCCCCGGCACACCGGTCACCCGCGTCCTCGCCGTCTCGCCGGTCGCCGATCTGGCCCGCGCCCATGAGCTGGGCCTCAGCGGCGGCGCGGTCGCCGAGCTGCTCGCCGCCACCGGGCCCGACGGCGGTGCGGAGCCGGGCGGGGCGGAAGCGGGAAGTGCGGCACCGGCCGGAGGCGCCGGTTTCCGGGCGCGGCTCGCCGCCGCCGATCCGCTGCGCCATCCGCCGCCCGCTGCCCTCCCCGTCACGATCCTGCACGGCGCCGCCGACCCGGACGTACCGCCGGAGCTCTCCCGTCGCTACGCCGCCGCCCACCCCACCGCGACGGACCTGCACGAACTGTCCGGCGTCGGCCACTACGCACCGGTCACCCCCGGCACCGCGGCCTGCCGCGCCCTCCTCGCCCATCTCCGCCCGAGCCCGCCGCGCTCCGACACGTAGTACCTGCGACGGAGGCGGAAGATACCCGCCGCAGCGGACGCCGCGGCGGCCGCGCGTGCTTACCGTTGTCTGCGTGAACCAGACGACCCACACCTCCCGGACGCAGGACCACCTGCGCTCGGAGGCACGGATAGCCCGCGGCGCGCTGCACTGGCTGCGCCAGGACCTGTTCGTCGATGCCTTCGCCTTCCACCCGATGCCGCCGCTCGAGGACGCCAAGGTGGCCCGATGGGTGCCCTGGCCGCCGGAGCGGCTACGGCGCTGGGTGCGCTGGCTGCCGCACTCCCTCGTCGGGCTGTTCGCCGTCTGCGTCTTCCTGGCGACCTTCGCAGAGCGTGACGGCATGGGCCCGTTGGGCGGCGTGTTCAAGGTGGGCGTCAGCCTGCTGCTCGCGGTCCCGGTGGTGCTCACGCTGCTCCGCCCGGTGGGCGCCTTCTGGCTGTCGCTGATCGGGTTCGTCCTGGAGATGGCCGGGTCCGGCCTCTCCTCGCCCCTCGCCTACATGACCCACCTCGCCGTGATGACCCTGGTGGTGCTGCGTACCCGGCCGCGGATGGCGCTGGAGATGTGGCTGGTCACCTTCGGGGTGGCGGCCGTGCTGACGTCCGTCGTCGGTGCCAATGCGGGAGATCTGCCGCCGGTGGCGGTCTTCTCCGGGCTGATGCTGACCGCCGTGGCCGCGGTACGGGCCTGGCGCGAGGAGCGCCGGCAGGTCGTCGCCACGCAGACCGCCACCGCCGAGGAGCGCTCCCGGCGCACGCTCCTGGAGGAGCGCGCCACCATCGCCCGCGAGCTGCACGATGTCGTCGCGCACCATATGTCCGTCATCGCCATCCAGGCCGAGGCCGCCCCGTACCGCGTCAAGGACACCCCGCCCGAGCTGGCCACCTCCTTCGCCACGATCCGCGAGAACGCCGTGGCCGCGCTCACCGAGCTGCGCCGCATCCTGGGCGTGGTCCGTTCCGAGGACCCGGACGCGTTCGCCGAGCACGACCCGGAGGCGCCGCAGCCGACCCTGGCCAGCCTCGATTCGCTGCTGGACAGCGTCCGCAGCGCCGGGCTGACCGTCGAGGCCGTGATCACCGGTGCGCCCAAGCCGCTGCCGCAGGGCGTGGAGCTGTCCGCGTACCGCATCGTGCAGGAGGCGCTCAGCAACGCCCTGCGGCATGCGCCCGGGGCCGACGCCCGGGTGGAGATCTCCTACGTCCTGGGCGGGATCGGCCTGCGGATCGTCAACGGCGCCCCGAGCCGGCTGGCCAAGCCGTCCCCGGGCGCGGGGCATGGTGTGCTGGGGATGCGCGAGCGGGTGCAGATGCTGGGCGGCGAGATGACGGCCGACCACACAGAGGACGGCGGCTTCGAGGTCGCGGCGTTCCTGCCCGTGTCGCATACGGCGACGAACACGTCGGCGAACGGACCAGGGGAGGCCCGGACATGATCCGCGTACTGATCGTCGACGACCAGGTGATGGTCCGGGAGGGCTTCTCCGTCCTGCTCAACGCCATGCCGGACATCGAGGTCGTCGGCGAGGCCGTCGACGGCCGTCAGGCGGTGGACAGGGTCGCGGAGCTCAAGCCGGACGTCGTCCTGATGGACATCCGGATGCCGGAGATGAACGGCCTGGAGGCGACCCGCGAGATCGTGGCCGCCGACGCGGAGGCCAAGGTCCTCGTGCTGACCACCTTCGACCTGGACGAATACGTCTACCAAGCGCTGCGTTCCGGAGCCAGCGGCTTCCTCCTCAAGGACGCCTCGGCCGGCCAGCTCGCCGAGGGCGTCCGCATCGTCGCCTCCGGTGAGGCGCTGCTGGCCCCCACCGTCACCAAGCGCCTCATCTCCGAGTTCTCCCGCCTCGGCACCCCGCGCGCCCCCGCCCAGGAACGCATCGGCGATCTGACGGAACGCGAGACGGAGGTTCTGGTCCTGGTCGCCCAAGGGCTGTCGAACGGGGAGATCGCCAAGCATCTGATCGTCGCCGAATCGACGGTGAAGACGCACGTCAGCCGCATCTTGGTGAAGCTCGGGCTGCGCGACCGGACGCAGGCGGCGGTGTTCGCGTACGAGGCGCGGCTGGTGACGCCGGGGGGCTGACCGCGGCCCGGCCGGGTGGACCGAACGGTGGCCGGGTGGCGCCTGTGCGCTGCCCACAGCCTGTGGACAACGTTTCGCCCGGCCTGCTTTCGCCATCGGAACGGGGAAGTGCGCCGCCGGAGTCCGCTACGGCTCCGGCGGCGCACGCCGTGAGATCGGCCCGCAGGTCAGCCGATATCGCGCCGCCGGAGGCCGGTCAGACCCGCGGCGATGAAGAGGACCGAGAGGGCGGACAGCCAGACGAACGGGGCCGCCGCCACCTCGCCGCCCGGGAGCTTGGGCAGATGGCTGAAGGGCGACAGGTCCATCGCCCACTGGGGGAGCTCCAGCGCCGGGCCGATCCAGCCGAGCGCGAGGCAGCCGCCGACCACTGCCCAGATGGCGGCGGACGCCTGCGGAAGCAGCCCGTGGACGAGGACGGCCACGCCGGTGAGGGCCCAGACGGCGGGGACCTGGGAGAGCGTGGCGCCGAGCGCCGGGCCGAGCTGTCCGGCGACGTCATGGGCGGTGATGCCGTAGCCGACGCCCAGGGCCAGACCGCCGCAGGCGAGGATCACGGCGGTGCCCAGGTAGGCGATGGCCAGATGGCCGCAGGCCCAGCGCAGGCGGCCGACGGCTCCGGCCAGCACCGGTTCGGCGCGGTCGCCGGTTTCCTCACCGCGCAGCCGGAGCACCGAACCGGCCGCGTAGACCGACGCGATCATGCCCAGCATGCCGGCCATCGTGGCCAGGAAGGCGTTGGTCAGGCCCGCCTGGCCGCCCATCCGCTGAACGATCTCCAGGGTCTGCCGATTGCCGCCGACCAGGTCCGAAGCGCCCTTGGCGATACCGCCGAAGAGGGCACCGGCGCAGAGGAAGCCGAGCGCCCAGCCCAGCAGGGTGGTGCGCTGAAGGCGCCAGGCCAGGCCGAACGGGCCGCTCAGCGAGCGGGGCGCGCGGGCCGGGCCGGGGCGGGCCGGCAGAAAGCTCATACCGATGTCGCGACGGGCCGTCAGGACGTAGGCGACGGCGACGGTCAGGGCCGTCGCGCCGACGAGGAGAAGGAGGACCCACCAGCGTGCGTCGGCGTAGGCGCGGACGTTCTCGGCCCAGCCGATCGGCGAGCTCCAGATGAGCGGCGACGACGCCCCGTCGGCGGCGGCGTCGCCCGCGGCGCGCAGCGCGAAGGCGAGGCCGAGGACCGCGCCGGTCAGGCCCTTGGCCGACCGGGCGCTCTCGGTGAGCTGGGCGGCGATGGCGGCCAGGCCCGCGAAGAGCATGCCCGTGCAGCCGACGGCGAGCCCGAGGGCGAGCGAACCGGCCGCCGGCTGCCCGGACTTGGCGAGCCCGCCCGCGATCAGCGCCGCGACCACGGCATTGGCGGTCAGGGCCGCGAGCAGCGCCGCCGTCAGCGGCGCACGACGCCCCACCATCGCCGCGGAGAGCAACTCCTGACGGCCGGTCTCCTCCTCCTCGCGGGTGTGCCGTACGACGATCAGCAGGCTCATCACCGCGGCGAGCACCGCGCCGAAACCGGCCATCCGCCAGGCGACCAGACCGCCGATGGAGTCGCTGAAGACCGGGCCGTACAGGGCGCGCAGCGAGGCGTTGGCGTTCATCGACGTGGCCAGCCGCGCGCGCTCGGCGGCGGTGTCGTACAGCGCCGCGAAGGAGGAGCCCGTACCGCCCACGGCCAGTCCCAGGCCCAGTGCCCAGGCGGGGATCATCACCCGGTCACGGCGCAGCGCGAGGCGCAACAGGGCGCCGGTCCCGGCCAGATGACGGGGTCCGCGGACCGGGGCGAGGGCGGCCGCGGCCGCTACGGCGGTCATCGTGCGCCCGCCTTCTCGCCGCGGGTGTCGTCCTGGTAGTGGCGCAGGAAGAGCTCTTCCAGGGTGGGCGGGGTGCTGGTGAGGCTGCGTACGCCGGATTCGCTGAGCGAGCGGAGCACGGCGTCGAGCTTGTCGGTGTCGACCTGGAGCCGCACCTGGTGTCCCTGCCCCCGGTCGATCGGCCTGCTGGCCACGTCGTGTACGCCGGGGAGGTGGGCGAGGCCGTTGGGCGGGCCGGCCAGCTCGGCGATGACGGAGGTACGGGTCAGATGCCGCAGCTGCCCGAGGGAGCCGGATTCGACGGTCCGGCCCTTGCGGATGATGCTGACGCGGTCGCAGAGCGCCTCGACCTCGGACAGGACGTGGCTGGAGAGCAGGACGGTGCGGCCCCGGTCGCGCTCCTCGGCGACGCAGCTCTGGAAGACCTCCTCCATCAGCGGGTCCAGTCCGGACGTCGGTTCGTCCAGGATCAGCAGGTCCACATCGGAGGCGAAGGCGGCCACCAGGGCGACCTTCTGCCGGTTGCCCTTGGAGTACGTCCGCCCCTTCTTGGTCGGGTCCAGCTCGAACCGCTCCAGCAGCTCGGCCCGCCGCGCGGTGTCCAGCCCTCCGCGCAGGCGCCCGTACAGGTCGATGACTTCCCCGCCGGAGAGATTGCGCCACAGGGTGACGTCCCCGGGGACGTAGGCGACGCGGCGGTGGAGTGCCACCGCATCGCGCCAGGGGTCCTTGCCCAGGAGCTGGGCGGTGCCGCCGTCGGCGCGCAGCAGGCCCAGCAGGACGCGGATGGTGGTGGACTTCCCGGCGCCGTTGGGCCCGAGGAAGCCGTGCACCTCACCGGCCTCGACGCTGAGGTCGAGGCCGTCCAGCGCGTGGGTCCGGCCGAACGACTTGTGGAGCCCGGCCACCCGGATCGCGACAGAGGGAGAGATTGCCTTCGTCATGATTTCGAAGCTACGCTTATTTCACAAATTTGTGAAGTTAAGTGAAGTTAAGAAACTGTATTAAGTTGGAGCCGCGGTTCTGATCAGGGGAGATGATGCAGGTATGGCGGAACAGGAGCAGCGGGGCCGGCAGGAACAGCGGCCGGCGCAGCGGGATCCGGAGAAGCGCGACGCCGAGGCGGTCTCGGAGTTCGTCGAACGCTTCGCCTCACAGCTCGTCGACGCCGGAATGCCGCGGATGCCCTCCCGTGTCTTCGCCTGCCTGCTGGCCTCCGACTCCGGCGTCCTGACCTCGGCCGAACTCGGCGAGCGCCTCCAGGTCAGCCCCGCCGCCGTCTCCGGCGCCGTCCGCTACCTCTCCCAGGTCAACATGGTCGGCCGCGAACGCGAACCCGGCTCCCGCCGCGACCGCTACCGCGTCCACAGCGACCAGTGGTACGAGGCCCTGACCCGCCGGGACAGCGTCATCACCCGCTGGGAAGCCACCCTGCGCGACGGCGTCCAGAGCCTGGGCGAGGACTCCCCGGCCGGCCACCGGATCGGCGAGACCCTCGCCTTCTTCGAGTTCATACAGGGCGAGCTCGCCGGGATGATGGAGCGCTGGCGCAACCACCGCGACCAGCTGCGGGCCGGCGGCCAGGAGAGCTGACCGCCGGGACCGTCCGAGGGCCGGTCCGATCGGTCACGGCCGGGCGCCCGGCCGCGGCCGAAGGGGAACGGCTCGTTCAGCGGGGCACCGTCAGCCGCCAGGCCCCCGCCTGCGCCGTCCACGTACGCGTCCTGACGGGCCCGCCCACGACCGCGTCCGCCCGGTAGTGGAAGTCCGCCCCGGACACCGTCACCGCCCGCGCCCGCGCCCGTACCGGCCGCGCCTCCCCCGGCCAGCGCACCTCGACCTGGGCCAGCCCGCACGCCCCGGCCCCGTCGGCGAAGCCGGGACCGGGCCCCGCCACCCCGGGCACCACCGACACCGCCCGCACCGGCCGGTCCAGATCCGCCAGCACGACCCCGTCCGCCTCGATCCGCAGCCGGTGCGTCGGCACCCTTCCCCACGGTCTCAAGAGCGTGCGAGCAGGGGAGATCCCGTCGCGCCGCCCGCCGAGCCCGAGCCCCGCCGCCGGAGCCAGCAGCGCCAGAGCCGTGCGGGCCGTCCGCGCCGCCGGCTCCCACCAGGGCCGATGGCCGTCGTCCGGCGCCGCCCGCGGGCCGGGAGGCGCCGCCGCCTCCGGTACCTGCCCCTCGTGCTCCGGCACGTCCCCGCAGGGGATCCGCAGCCCGCCGAGCACGATCCCGTCGCTGTCGTCGGTCAGCAGATCCATGGCCCGCTCCCCGCCGTCCAGGACCGTCCGTGCCGCCGCCACCGTGTCCGTGGGCACGCCCAGCGCCCGGCTCAGCGAGACCGCGGCCGGTGCGCCCACCGGGACCACGGCCACCGGCACCCGCGCCAGCTCCCGCTCCTTGTGCAGCAGCCCCACGACCCGCAGCAGCGCACGGTCGTCCCCGATCACCACCGGCCGCCGCTGCCCCCGCCGGGCCAGCGCCCTGGCGAACTCCTCCGGCCCCTCCGGCAGGCAGATCTTCGCCCCGGCGCCCGCGCACAGCACATCCCGCGCAATCCGTACGGATTCGCCGTCCGTGCGGCGCGCGACCGGGTCGATGACCACAAGCAGGGGGTACCCCCGAACGGGGTCTGCGGGGGTGTGCCCAGAAGGCTGCGCCGACACCTCGGTCCTTCCTCAGGTAGCATCTCGGTGCAAGAGCCCCTTGCGCTATTGCGCCAGGGGCTTCGTCTATTCCGGGGCACCGGTCCAACGGCTCTAGCGATGACGCACGCGTGAACACGCACGCCGACGCCATCCGTGCACGTTGGACATGCCCCGCCCGGAAGGGGTGTACGCCTGTGCCCGCACTTGTGCTGCTCGGTGCTCAGTGGGGTGATGAGGGCAAGGGAAAGGCCACCGACCTGCTCGGTGGATCCGTCGATTATGTGGTGCGCTACCAGGGCGGCAACAACGCCGGCCACACCGTCGTCGTAGGCGACCAGAAGTACGCGCTGCATCTTCTCCCTTCCGGAATCCTCTCGCCGGGGTGTACCCCGGTCATCGGCAACGGCGTCGTCGTCGACCCTGCGGTCCTGCTCTCCGAGCTGAGCGGACTCAACGAGCGCGGTGTCGACACGTCCAAGCTGCTGATCAGCGGTAACGCGCATCTGATCACGCCGTACAACATCACCGTCGACAAGGTGACGGAACGCTTCCTCGGAAAGCGGAAGATCGGCACCACCGGCCGCGGCATCGGCCCGACCTACGCCGACAAGATCAACCGCGTCGGCATCCGGGTCCAGGACCTCTACGACGAGTCGATCCTGCACCAGAAGGTCGAGGCGGCCCTCGACGTCAAGAACCAGCTGCTCACCAAGCTCTACAACCGCCGCGCCATCGAGGCCGGACAGGTCGTCGAGGAGCTGCTGACCTACGCGGACCAGATCAAGGGCTACGTCGCCGACACCACCCTGATCCTCAACAACGCCCTCGACGAGGACAAGGTCGTCCTCTTCGAAGGCGGCCAGGGCACCCTGCTCGACATCGACCACGGCACGTACCCCTTCGTGACGTCGTCGAACCCGACCGCGGGCGGCGCCTGCACGGGCGCGGGCGTCGGTCCCACGAAGATCAGCCGCGTCATCGGCATCCTGAAGGCGTACACCACCCGCGTCGGCGCCGGCCCGTTCCCGACGGAGCTGTTCGACGAGGACGGCGAGGCGCTGCGCCGCATCGGCGGCGAGCGGGGCGTGACGACGGGCCGCGACCGCCGCTGCGGCTGGTTCGACGCGGTCATCGCGCGGTACGCGACCCGGGTGAACGGCCTCACGGACTTCTTCCTCACCAAGCTCGACGTGCTCACCGGCTGGGAGCAGATCCCCGTCTGCGTCGCGTACGAGATCGACGGCAAGCGCGTCGAGGAGCTCCCGTACTCGCAGAGCGACTTCCACCACGCGAAGCCGGTCTACGAGATGCTGCCGGGCTGGTCCGAGGACATCACCAAGGCGAAGTCCTTCTCCGACCTGCCGAAGAACGCGCAGGCGTATGTGAAGGCGCTGGAGGAGATGTCCGGCGCCCCGATCTCCGCGATCGGCGTCGGCCCCGGCCGCGACGAGACGATCGAGATCAAGTCCTTCCTGTCGTAGCGACAGCGGCAGTACGGGGTCGCCCGTACGGCCAAGGGCCCGCGCACCGCTTCGGCGGTGGGCGGGCCCTCGTGCGTAGGCGTGGCAGGAGCCGGCAGGCCCTAGGACTCCCTGGAGTACGACCGCGGCGCCTTGTCCCCGCCCAGGAACTCCCGCTGCAACGTCCCGTCCGTGCCCAGCCGGAGAACGGAGGTGCTGCTCGGCTCGCAGCCGGGTGCGGCCTGGTCGATGACCGACGGGCCGACCGTGAGGCGGCCCCGCTCCGCCGCGTAGAGGTAGGCGTGAGCGGTGCAGCGGCCGGCCGGGCCCTCGACGACCGTGGTCAGGACCGTACTGCCCGCCGGGGCCTGCTTGACGGTCAGGTGCTGGGTCCCGGAGTCGGCGGGGTCGGGCCGCTGCCAGGTGCCGAGGAAGGCGGCCGGGACGGTCGCGGTGGCGGGGCCGGAGCGGTGGAGCGTGGCGGTGCGGCCCGCGGCCGCCCACCGCAGTGTGCCGCCGCTGCCCGGCTCCAGGGTGTGTTCGCCCAGGGCGGCGCAGCGGCCCTCCGGGATGGACCGTACGACCTTGGTGTCCAGGCGGAGGGCGGAGCGCCCGTCGTGTGCCGTGACGGCCACCAGCTTGGCGTCGCTGCGGCATTCGTAGCTCGTGCCGAGGCTGGTGCTGTTGGCGACCACCTCCCCGACCTTGCCGTTGGTGATCACGAAGCGGCGCTGCTGGCCGGTGGGGTCGCCGTCGCGCAGCACCTGACCGGACCAGGTGCCGAGGTAGCGGGCGGGGATGTCGGAAGGGGAGGACGGGGAGTCGTCCCCGTTGCCCGTGGCGCCGGTCAGCAGCGGGACGGCCACGGCCGTTGCGGCCGCCGCGACGACGGCCGTGGCGGCGAGGGGGAGCCAGCGGCGTCGCCTGGCGGCGGGGGCGCTCTCCGGGGCGGCGGGGGCGCTCTTTGGCCGGGGCTCCTCCCTGGGGGCGACCCTGGTGGTCGTCAGCGTCGGCGGATGCCCGCCCGGCGGGGTGTCGGTGTCCAGGAGGCGTACGGCGTGCCGGCCCAGGCTCGCGATCAGTTCGGCGGGCAGCCAGGGGGAGGCAGGCCCGCCGCGGGTCTCCGGACCGAGCCGGGCGGCGATCTCCTCGGGGGCGGGGCGCGCGGCCGGGTCCTTGGCCAGACAGTCGCCGATCAGTCCGCGCAGGGCGTCCGGCGCGCCGGTCAGGTCCGGGTCCTCCTGCGCGATCTTGAACATCACGGCGTGCACGCCCGATCCGGCGTTGCCGAACGGCTGCCGCCCGGTCGCCGCGTACGCCAGCACCGAGCCGACGCAGAAGACATCGCTGGCCGGGCCGATGCGATGCCCCTGCACCTGCTCGGGCGACATGAAGCTGGGCGAGCCGACGACCGTGCCCGCACGGGTCTGGGTCTGGTCGCCGACCGCATCCAGGGCGCGCGCGATGCCGAAGTCGATGACCCGGGGGCCGTCGATGGTCAGCAGCACGTTCGACGGCTTGAGGTCGCGGTGGACCAGGGCGACGCCGTGGATGTCGCGGAGGGCGGAGGCGAGGCCGTAGGCGAGGTGGCGGAGGGAGTGCTCCGGGAGCGGGCCGTACATGCCCGGCCGGCCGTACTCGACGTGCGGATGGCCGACGACCTCGCTCAGGCTCGGGCCCGCGATGTAGCCGGTGGCCACCCACGGGATCTCGGCCTCGGTATCGGCGTCGAGCACGGGCGCGGTCCAGCGGCCGCCGACCCGGCGCGCGGCCGCGACCTCGGCGCGGAAACGGTCGCGGAACTCCTCCTCGGCCGCCAGTTCGGCCTTCACCAGCTTCACGGCGACGGTCCGGCCGCCCTCGGAACGGGCGAGGTAGACCCGGCCCATCCCGCCGCTGCCGAGACGGCTGAGCAGCCGGTAGTCCCCGATCCAGTGCGGATCGTGGGCGGTCAGCCCGCGCAGGCCCTCCATCCGGGCGCCCTCCCCTGTGTCGTTCCGTGCCCCTGGCGCGTGCCGGCCGCAGGCGTCCCCTCCGTACGAGCCTAGGCCGCGCCGCGTTGCGCAACGGCCGACACGGCGTCACGAGCGGAAAACGATCGACGGACCTGGGGCGTACGTACGGGACCGACGGGCCCGGGACGTAAGGGACTTCGGAGGTCATCCGGGCGCGCGCTGCGCCGGCCCGCCGTGTGCCGCGTCAGCCCGCCTTGCGGTACGTCAGCGGCGGCTGGCCGTTGTCCATCGTGCGCCGCAGTTTGCCGCCCACCATCTCCAGGGTGCTGGGGGCTCCGGGGCTGCAGCTCGTGGTCGGCCCCGACACCATCTTGGACGGCCCGAGGCGCACCGGCGGCCCCGCCTCCTCCAGGGCGGCCTGGAACTCGCAGCGGAATGTCTCGCCGGTGGCCGTCATCGTCAGGACGGTGTCGCCCGGCCCGCCCTGCTTGAGCGTGAAGCGTTGCACCTTGCCGGTGTCGGCGCCGACCGTGGTCTCCCACGTGCCCAGATAGTTCGAGGGGATGCTCCCCTTCCCGGTCTCCTGCGCCGTGTTGCCCTTCGCGTCCGCCGGCCGTACCCCTTCGTCGTCGTTGTTCATCAGCAGGTACGCGGTGACCGCCCCGGCCGCGGCGACGGCCAGCGCGACGCCGGTGAGCAGGGCGGAGCCCCCGCGCTTGCGGCGGCGGGACGTCCGGTGCGTCCCCGAGGCGGACGGCGGCGTGGGGGAGTACCCGTACTGCCCTGGTGGGGATGCGTACGGAGCCGGGACCTGGGAAGCGGGCGGCGGGGTGGAGTGTGCGGCCGCGGGCGAGGCGCCGGTCGGCGTGGCGTACCCGCCGGGGCCCCCACCGGGGTACGGCGCGAACGGGGCGCCGGGCCCGTCCGCGGCGCCCGGGTCCGGATCGCCCTCGGGATTCTCCGCCTCCAGCAGCTCCACGGCATGCCGCCCCAGCCGGGCGATCAGCGCCCCCGGCAGCCAGGGCTCGTCCTCGTCCACATGCTCCGCCGCGGCGCCCTCCGCCATCGCCACCAGCTGTGCGGGGGTGGGGCGGTGGGCCGGGTCCTTGGCCAGGCAGGCGGTGACCAGGGGGTGCAGCCCCGGGGGCAGGGCGGAGAGTTCGGGCTCCTCCTGGGCGATGCGGTACATCACCGCGTGCACCCCGCTCTCGGCCGTGCCGAACGGCTGCCGCCCGGTGCCCGCGTACGCCAGGACCGACCCCAGGGAGAAGACGTCACAGGCCGGGCCGATCGGTTCGCCACGTACCTGCTCGGGGGCCATGAAGCCGGGCGAGCCCACCGTGGCGCCGGTGCGGGTCATGCCGTTGTCGGTCACCGCTTCCAGGGCGCGCGCGATGCCGAAGTCGATGACCCGGGGGCCGTCGATGGTGAGCAGCACGTTGGAGGGCTTGAGGTCGCGGTGGACGATGCCGGCGGCGTGGATCGCCTGCAGGGCGCGGGCCAGCCCGGCCGCCAGGATCCGTACGGTCCGCTCCGGCAGCGGGACGGGGGCACCGCCCGCCCGGCCGGAGCCGGGCGCGAGGGCGCCCATGACCACCTGCTGCAGGGAGGGCCCGGCGATATAGCCCGTGGCGACCCAGGGCGTTTTGGCCTCGGTGTCCGCGTCCAGGACGGGCGCGGTCCACTCCCCGCCGACCTGCTGCGCGGCCCGCACCTCCCGCCGGAAGCGGGCCCGGAACTCCTCCTGGTCGGCCAGTTCCCCGCGGACGAGTTTGACGGCGACGGTGCGCCCACGATCGGAGCGGGCCAGGAACACCTTGCCCATGCCGCCCTCGCCGAGCCGCCTGATCAGGCGGTAGTCACCGATGCGCTGTGGGTCCCCCGGCTGGAGGGGCGCCAGCCCTCCGGGCCGTCCCGCCTGCCCCGCACGCCCCTGCTGTCCCGCACGTCCCGGCTGTTCCACGATCCGTCGCCCTTCCCCCATATCCGCCCTGCCCGCGCCCCGCGTCCGCGGTGAGGATATCCAGGGGCCCGCAGGCAGGGAGAGGCGGAGCGGCCCCCGGCCGCGCAACCCACACCGGGGGCGCGCCGCCGGTCATCCATGTCGCCGGCCGTCCGCGGCCGTTGTCCGCCATCTTCCGTGCCGTCACCGGTCTGGACGCGGTGCACTTCGGCCAGGGTTCCGTCCGCGCCGACCTGGCCCGACGCCTCGGTGAGGCGCTGACGTGGACCGTGCAACGGGCCGACACTGTCCGGGACTTGCCGTTCGCGGAGGCCGGATTCCGCGTCCCGGAACTTTCCGCGGGTACGGAACGTAGAACGCGTACCGCTGTCCATCCCCTCGCGCAGACCCCGGCGCACCGCACGGCGCAGACCCCGCCGCAGCACACCCTGCACGAAGCCCAGCACGGAGCGCCCCGCCGAACACCGGACAACGCACTCCGAAGACCGCTCGTTCCCGCCCGTTCCCGCACGATCGCCCGTCCCCACTCCCCTTTCAAGGAGACCGTGTGATTCCCGCCGTACGAGCCATCGCCCGCGCCGCCATGGCCGCGCGCCCGGTCCCGCTCGCCGACGTCCAGGCACGGGCCGAACTCCTCGCCCGCTTCGGCAACACCTATCTCGTCCCCGTCGATGTCTTCGCCGCCTTCGCGGCCGAGCTCACCGACCGGCGGCGGCCCGGTGGGCCGTTCGCCGCGCTGTGCATCAACGGCCGCCGCTGGTTCCGCTACCGCTCCGTCCACTACGACACCCCCGACCTGCGGTCCTTCCACGACTACCAGCAGGGCCGGCGGCTGCGCTACAAGATCCGCGAGCGGCTCTACGAGGACACCGGCGAGCGGCAGTTCGAGATCAAGCTCAAGGGGCACCGGGGCGAGACGGTCAAGCACCGGCAGCCGCTGCTGCCCGGCGACACGGCCCTCGGCGAGGCCCCGCGCGGCTTCCTCGCCTCCGTGCTGGACCGCTCGTACGGCATCGCCGCCCCCACCGAACTGGGCCATTTCATCGAGACCGACTACACCCGCGCCACCCTCGTCGCCAACGGTCAGCGCATCACCTGCGATGCGGCCCTGCTCTGCCGGGACCTGGAGACCGGCCGCACGGTACGGGCCGACGGCGGACTGGTCTTCGTCGAGACCAAGACCACCGGCCAGCTCACCGAGGCGGACCGGCTGCTGCGCGGCTACGGCGTGCAGGCCGCCGAATTCACCAAATACTGCGGCGGGTTGGCGGCGCTGCGTCCGGACCTCACCGCCCATCGCCGGCAGCCGGCGGTGAGCACGGCGTTTCCGGCGGCGGCCTGACGGCGGAGGGGCGGCCGGTTTCACGTGAAACCAGCCGCCCCTTCCGCGGAACGCGGCGGGCGGTGGCCCGCCGGCCCCGCCCCGTTCCGCCGGCCCCGCCCCGCCCCGCTCCTGGAGCTTCCTCCAGACGCGGCAGACATTCCGTGTGTCCCGTAGACATTCTGTCCGTGCGGGTGGTGAGCGCCATACACAGTGTCGGTACCGGCCACCGGGCCGTGATCCTTAGGCTGAGGGCGTTCGCCGGGCCTGTCCACCGGCGGCCCGAGCGACCCCGATCCGAGGTACTGACCGTGACCACGACGCCCTCCGCCTCCCCTGCCGCCGACCCCGCCGCCGGCGCGGCAGTCAAGGCCGCCGACCGCGCGCACGTCTTCCACTCCTGGTCCGCGCAGGGCCTCATCGACCCGCTGCCGGTCGCGGGCGCCGAGGGCTCGTACTTCTGGGACTACGACGGCAACCGCTTCCTCGACTTCTCCTCCCAGCTGGTCAACACCAACATCGGCCACCAGCACCCCAAGGTCGTCGCGGCCATCCAGGAGCAGGCCGCCAAGCTGTGCACCATCGCGCCCGGTTTCGCCGTGGACGTACGGTCCGAGGCCGCCCGGCTGATCGCCGAGCGCACCCCCGGCGACCTCGACAAGATCTTCTTCACCAACGGCGGCGCGGAGGCCGTGGAGAACGCGGTCCGGATGGCCCGGCTGCACACCGGCCGCACCAAGGTGCTCTCCACCTACCGCTCGTACCACGGCGCCACCGCCGCCGCGATCAACCTGACCGGCGACCCGCGCCGCTGGCCCTCGGACACCGCCTCGGCCGGCGTCGTCCACTTCTGGGGACCGTTCCTCTACCGCTCGCCCTTCCACTCGGAGAACGAGGCGCAGGAGTGCGAGCGCGCCCTCGCGCACCTCGAGCAGACCATCGCCTTCGAGGGCCCGCAGTCCATCGCGGCGATCATCCTGGAGACCGTCCCGGGCACCGCCGGGATCATGGTCCCGCCGCCCGGCTACCTGGCCGGCGTCCGCGAGATCTGCGACCGCTACGGCATCGTCTTCATCCTCGACGAGGTCATGGCGGGCTTCGGCCGCACCGGCCGCTGGTTCGCCGCCGAGCACTTCGGCGTCACCCCTGACCTGCTGACCTTCGCCAAGGGCGTCAACTCCGGCTATGTCCCGCTGGGCGGCGTCGCGATCAGCGCCGAGATCGCCGCCACCTTCGACCAGCGTCCCTACCCCGGCGGTCTGACGTACTCCGGACACCCGCTGGCCTGCGCCTCCGCCGTCGCCACCCTCAACGCGATGGCCGAGGAGCGGATCGTGGAGAACGCCGCGGAGATCGGCGAGACGGTCATCGGCCCCGCGCTCCGCGAGATCGCCGAGCGGCACCCCTCGGTGGGCGAGGTGCGTGGCCTGGGCGTCTTCTGGGCCCTCGACCTGGTCAAGAACAAGGAGACCCGCGAGCCGCTGGTGCCGTACAACGCCTCCGGCGCCGCCAACGCCCCGATGGCCGAATTCGCCGCGGCCTGCAAGCGCGGCGGCCTGTGGCCCTTCGTCAACATGAACCGCACGCATGTCGTCCCGGCCTGCACGATCACCGAGGCCGAGGTCAAGGAGGGCCTGACCGCCCTCGACGAGGCCCTGACGGCGGCGGACGCCCACACCGACGCGGCCTGAGCACCTGGGCCGCCGGGGGTCCGTACCGGACCGCACGGGATGCGCAGCCGTCCCGTACGAACCCGCTGCGGACCCTCGCCGGACCCGCGAAGCGGCGGTCGCGCGTCCCGCCTGGAACGTATCGTCCCAGGTACGACGCGTGGCCGCGGTCTCCCTCGCCTATCGTTGGCGAGGGCCGCTTCCCACCTGCGCGGTCATGAAGTCGTCGAAGGAGACGCTCACGATGGCCGTCGGCGGAGACAGCCCAGTCATACGGCGCAGCACGTTGCGCCAGCAGATCGCCGACGCCCTGCGCGACGAGGTCCTGGCCGGCCGGCTGCCGTCCGGTCACCCCTTCACCGTCAAGGAGATCGCGGAACAGTACGGCGTCTCCGCCACCCCGGTCCGCGAGGCGCTGCTCGACCTGTGCGCCCAGGGCCTGCTCGACGTCGAACAGCACCGCGGCTTCAAGGTGCACGCCTTCACCGCCGACGACTTCGTCGCGATGGTCGAGGCCCGCACCCTGATCGTCGAGGGCATCTTCCGCAGCGGCGCCGAACGCGCGCTGCGCGCCACCCCCGCCGAGGTGCTGATCTCCATCCGCCGCCGCGCCGACGAGGCCGAGCGGGCCGCGCGAGCCGGCGACCTCGACGTCCTGATCGGCTATGACCTGCGGTTCTGGCGCGAACTCGGCGGCATCGTCGGCAATCCGTACATCAGCGACTTCCTCGACCGGGTCCGCGTCCAGACCTGGATGTTCGCGGTGCCCGTGCTGCGCGGCATGGGCGATCTCCGGGGCCGGCTCTGGCACGGCCACAGCCAGTTGGCCAAGGCCCTCGTCCAGTGCGACCTGGCCGAGGCCCAGCGGCTGATCGCCGACTACAACGAGCACGCCCTCGCCCTCGTGGGGAAGCAGGGCTGAGGCCGGGCAGCCTTCCGGCTAGTACTACTGGGAAGGCGCTGCTGGGACTACGCTGTCCCGACCATCGGCCGTAATGGGTCGTACCTGTACACCCGTACGCGTACCCGTAGCCGTACCCGTGGCATTCCCTGCGCGCCGGTGACCCGTCCCCGACCGGAAGCGAGCCCTCACTCGTGGCATGTGACCTGTGGCTGGTGCCCCTCGTAGACGTGCTGTGCCACAGCCCCGACAACCCGTTCTCCGAAGAGATCGCCGCCTACGACAAGGCCCTGACGGACGCGGGCCTGCCGCCGATCCCGGTCTTCAGCTACATGCCGGGCCTGACCGGCGATGTCGCCCCGGTCGCCGGGTTCGACTACGACGCGCTGCACTTCCTGCGCCGCGCCTATCTCCTGCGCCTGTGCGGCCTGGAGGTGACACCGGTGGACGAACTGGGCGGCGACTACGAGCAGTTGCTGGAGATGTTCGAGGCGACGGCGCAGCAGTCCCACCTGGTCTGGCACTACGACCACGCGGGCGCCTATGTCCCGGTCGACTTCCCGCATCCGCTCGCCAGTGACGCACTGCTGGAGGGCGGCGGCCCGCTGGGCTCCTCGCACGGGCTGCTGCGCGAACTCGAAGTGGTGGCGCCGTCCTTGGGCATCGATCCGGCCAATCCCCCGGCCGCGCCCGAACCGCCGGCCGGGCCCACCACGCTGGAAGAGCGGGCGGCCGTCCCGCTGGACGACGGGCCGTTCGCCAGGGAGCGGCATGTGTGGCTCGGGCTGCACGCGGCCGCGACCAGGAGCCTGGGGCAGGGCTCGATGATCGTCTTCAGCTGACGCATTCCCTGGCACCCCTGGCACCCCTGGTTCACCGGGGGTGCCAGGGGGCGCCCCGCCGTCAGCGCCCCTGCTCCGGCGGCCGCTGCCGCGGCATGTTCGGCCGGGTGCCCGGCGGCAGCATGAACCGCGTCGGCGGCTCCAGGGCCTCCTGCCGCGGCGCCGCCCACGGCGCCGGCGCCCGCGTCGCCGACGGCGCGGGCCCGGCCCGGAACTCCGCCATCCAGTCCGCCGTTTCGGCCCGTACGAGCTCCCCGAGGTCCTCGTTGAACCTCCGCAGCACCCCCAGGCAGCGCTCCGCCGCCTCGCTCGCCGTGCCCTCGGTCGGCCCGAGCACCTCGCGCACGCTCTCCGACGCCCAGTCGAACTGCAGCGCCTCCAGCCGGCGGTGAATCGCCTGGGCGGTCGCAAGATCCCGCATCCAGCCGGCCGTCACCCCGAAATACCGGTCGCAGCCCACGCACACCGCCGCGAACAGCAGCGACAGATAGCCCCAGGGCGCCCCGCCGTCACAGGCGCCGGTGAAGTCCAGCAGCGGCAGCAGCCCGCCCACCGTCACCCCGGCCGCGGCACCCAGCCGCAGCGCCCGCGCGCCGCGGCGCTTGGCCTGCCGGTCGTGCAGATACCAGTCGGCGGCGCGCAGCGCGCCCGCCTCGGTCCAGAGATAGAGCGCGTCCAGACGGTCGGCCGGCTCCCCCCAGTCGCCCAGCGGGAACAGCCGCCCGGCAAGGTCCTCGCGCCCGCGGATCCGGTCGCCGGGCTCCTGGCCGTAACCGGCCTGCGGGTCGTCCCGGTCCCGGTCCCGGCCCCGTTCCCGGAAACGGCTGCGGTGCCGGTCCCGGTCGCGATACCGGTCCCAGCGCCCTTCGCGGCCGTGTCCCCGCCTCTGCCCGCCCTCCCTCCGGGGAAGCCCCTCGGGCTGCATCTCCGGCTGACTCACCCGTGCTCCCTCTATACGGCTCCGTGCGGTGCGCGCGACGGGGGTCCCTCCCATGCCTTTCGGGCCATGGGGGAGTACGGGACGGCCGTTGCGCGCAGCCCCCATTCCTACCGCCGAACGGTTGGCGTCCTTCGCAAGATCGCCTGATTTCCGCCCAGAAGTGGTGGTGGATCCGGTATAAGGCGACCGGGTGCCTCACCCGAAAGAGTTGTCCGGGAGAGTTGCCCCGGTGACGGCGGGCGGTTTCCGGCCGGTGCGTGGTGCTTGTGCGATCGGGGTACGGCCGACGTCCGGCCTTCTGGTGCGTTCGTCTAGGCTGCCTCCGTGAAGGTCCTCGTCATCGGCGGCGGCGCCCGCGAACACGCCCTGTGCCGCTCTCTGTCCCTCGACCCCGACGTCACCGCGCTGCACTGCGCTCCCGGCAACGCCGGAATCGCCGAGGTGGCCGAATTGCACGGGGTCAACGCCCTCGACGGCGCTGCCGTCGCCGAACTCGCCGTCGGCCTGGCGGCCGACCTGGTCGTCGTCGGCCCCGAGGCCCCCCTGGTGGCGGGCGTCGCGGACGCCGTACGCGACCGCGGCATCCCGGTCTTCGGCCCCTCGGCCGAGGCCGCCCAGCTGGAGGGCTCCAAGGCCTTCGCCAAGGACGTGATGGCCGCCGCGGCCGTCCCCACCGCCCGCAGCTACGTCTGCGCCACGCCGGAGGAGATCGACGAGGCCCTGGACGCCTTCGGGGCGCCGTACGTCGTCAAGGACGACGGCCTGGCGGCGGGCAAGGGCGTCGTCGTCACCGAGGACGTCGAGGCCGCCCGCGCGCACGCCCTGGCCTGTGACCGGGTCGTCATCGAGGAGTTCCTGGACGGCCCCGAGGTCTCCCTCTTCGCGGTCACCGACGGCGAGACGGTCGTCCCGCTCCAGCCCGCCCAGGACTTCAAGCGCGCCTACGACGGCGACCAGGGCCCGAACACCGGCGGCATGGGTGCGTACAGCCCGCTGCCCTGGGCCGACCCGAAGCTGGTCGACGAGGTCATGGCCACCGTGCTGCAGCCCACCGTCGACGAGCTGCGCCGCCGCGGCACCCCGTTCTCCGGGCTGCTCTACGCGGGCCTGGCGATCACCTCGCGCGGTGTCCGGGTGATCGAGTTCAACGCGCGCTTCGGCGACCCGGAGACCCAGGTCGTCCTCGCCCGCCTCAAGACCCCGCTCGCCGGTCTGCTGCACGCCGCCGCCACCGGCACCCTCGCCGCCCTCCCGCAGCTGCGCTGGAGCGACGGCGCGGCGGTCACGGTCGTCATCGCCTCGCACAACTACCCCGACACCCCGCGCACCGGCGACCCGATCTCGGGCCTGGCCGATGTCGCGGAGGAGGATGCCCCCACGGCGTATGTGCTGCACGCGGGCACCCGGCGCGACGAATCCGGCGCGGTGCTCAGCGCGGGCGGCCGGGTGCTGTCCGTCACCGCCACCGGGACCGACCTCACCACCGCCCGGCAGCGCGCCTACCGCGCGGTCGGCCGGATCTCCCTGGACGGCTCCCAGCACCGTACGGACATCGCCGCCAAGGTGGCCGGAGACGCCGTTTCGTAAGCCTGGTACGCCTGGTTCCCGGCTTTACCCAAAGCCATTCCATCGAGTGACGACGCCTGGGATCCGCTGACGGAACCCCCACCCCCAACTAGGGTGCCGCGCAAGCGTCCTGCGACAGCCGCGCCGGAAAACGGCGCGGCTGCCGCGGCGGCGTCCGGCAAGTGGCTCACCGGCATTGCGATGTCAGTGGCGGGTGCCACAGTGGTGGGGGAGCGAGCTCGGCGCAATGAGCCCGCCCGCCCCGCATTACGCGCAGTTCTCGTCAGTCCGTCCCGTGTTCTCTCCGTCCGGTTCCTTCAGGACAGCAGGGGGTGTACAGGCTCGTGGCAAGTCCGGAAACAGGCGTCCTGGCGGCGCGCGCCCGCGCCCTCGCCGTGCTGCGGATCCGCAGCTCAGCGACGGCCGTGGCGCTGCTGCCCGCGGCGGTTGCGGTGGTGCTGTTCGCCGGCCGCGCGACCGGCCATCTCGGCGCGGGCGGCGGCTGGGACACCGCACGCTGGGCCGTGAGCGGCCTCGCGGCGCTGGTGCTGCTCCTTGCGGTGCTGGTCGCCGCCGTGATCGTCCGCGCCAGACCCGCGCTCAGCCCCTCCGTGCCGCTCTCCGAGAAGTCGGCACCCGACCTCTACCGTCTGGTACGCGACCTCGCCGAGCGGCTCGAGGTCCCGGCGCCGTCCGCGATAGCGCTCACCCCCGACTGCGACAGCTGGCTGGAGGACCGTACGCACCGCGCCCACGGCCCGCCCCGCGCCACCGAGGACCGCCGGACGCCCCAGGCGCCGGTCCTGGTGATCGGCTCGCCGTTCCTGTGGTGGATGCGGGTCGCCGAGCTGCGCGCCCTGCTCGCCCCGGTCGTGGCCGGCACGGGACCGTCGGCGAATCCGGACATAGCCGCCGCCCGCCGCTTCATCCGGGGCCTGGACGCCGCGGTCGCGGTCTCGGCCCGCGCCACGGGCCCGCTGCGCGGCCTGCCGCTCCGGTTCGCCGGCCGGGTGGCGCGGCTGCTGCTGCGTGCCTGCCGCGACCACGCCACGATCATGGAGCGCGGGGTCGCCGCGGCCGCCTCGGAGCGGGCCCAGGGCGTCGACTACGGCCTGCGGATCGTCGCCCAGGAGCAGGTCGGGCTGGCCTACGCCGGCTGGGACCGGCTGCTGACCCGGGTCGCGCTGCCCGCCTGGCGGATGGGCCGCTGGCCCTCCAGGCTGGACGCCGGCGTGGTCTCCGCGCTCACCGAGCTCTCCCGCCGCGACCGCCTGGCCGAGGGCTTCGCCTCCCGGCTCGGTGAACGGCCCGCCTGCGACCTCCTCGAGGAGCCCGGCGCCATCGACAGCGCCGCCTCCCTGCTGGCTGCCCGGCTCTTCCACGGCGGCCCGGCCGAGCCCGGCCCCGACTGGTCCCCGGTGGGCTGGAACCAGTACCCGGAGGAGGTCGTGGACCGCAAATGGCGCCTGGAGGCCGCCCGCCTCCACCGCGTCCTCGACGACCTCCCGGCCACGGACCTCCCGGCGGCGGGCCAGGGAGCGGGCCAGGCGGCCGGTACGGCGACGCCGGCCGGTACGCCCGCCGCGGCGGGCACACCCCGCTCGTACGCCCGCACCCCGGCCCGCACGGCAGCCGGCCACCGCCTCCCCGCCCGCCCGGCCACCGATCACGCCCCACCCGGCCTCGCCGCCCCCGACGGCCTGTCGCCCGCCGCGACGGGCCCCACCCTCGCCCGGGTCATCGACCGGCTGGCCCGCGACGCCCGCGCGGGTGATCTGCTCGCCGCCCGGCTCGGCGCGGAGGTCGCCCGCGAGGAGCGCGAGGAAGCGGCCCGCCAGGCCGCCCGCGGCACCGTCGCGCAGGACGCCGCCGCGGGCGTGGCCTGGGGCGACGGCCTGGCCGAGGGCGGCCTCCCGCTCTTCCCGCTCCAGCCGCCCCGTACGGGCCGTGAGCTGCTCGCCGACCACGTCACCGCCATGGTGTGCTGTGCGGCCGTCGACACCGCGGGCGCCGCCCCGGGCCTGGACTGGCTGGACGGCCCGGCCCTGCTGGTCGACGGCGCCCGCCGCGCCGACCTCGGTCTCCCGGTGCTCAGCCTGGTGGACGACGGCGACGCCGAACCGCTCCGCGGCTGGCTGACGACGATCGGCGTCCGCCCGGAAAAGCCGGTCCGGCTGGTGTGAGCCGGGGCCCCGACCCCGGCCACACCGGCTGAATGTTCCCCTCCAGCTCGTGTTTCGGGCCAAGGGCCCCTAAATTCACGACGAAGGGTGACGGAGTGGGTGCGTAATGTGATGTGCTGGGACATGGAGCCGCATTCGTGCGGCGGGGACATAACGCAACCCGTCGTACCGAATCGGCCGGTGTCGGCCGCGACCAATGGGGGACGCGGACGCGGGAGGGGAGCGGAAGGTGGGCACGGAACAGATCAGGCGCTGGGAGTCGGGCGCGCTCGCCCACGCGGTCACGGACCCGTTCGGACAGGGCCCGCTGCCCTGGCTGCGCGGCAGCGAGAACTACTTCGACTCGGGCCGGGTGGTGCCCTGGTACGTGGATCCCGCCGTCGCCCAGGGCGATCTGCGGGTCCCGGCGCCACGCAAACACAACGGCCCGCGCACCGCCGATGACGTCCGCCGCCAGATCAAGGGCTTCGCCAGCACCGGCGCGGTGGCTCCCGGTGAGGCCATCGACTTCCGCGTTTCGGTCGATCCGCCGCAGCCGTTCAGCATCGACGTCTACCGCATCGGCCATTACGCGGGGGCCGGCGCCTCCAAGATCACTACCAGTCCGCGGCTGGCCGGCATCGTCCAGCCCGCCCCGCTGACGGTCGACCGCACCATCTCCTGCCACCACTGGTGGCTCTCCTGGCGCCTCCAGGTGCCCGCCTACTGGCAGCTCGGCGCCTACGTCGCCGTCCTGACCACCGCCGACGGCTACCGCTCCCACATCCCCTTCACGGTCCGCGACGACCAGCCCGCCGACCTGCTCCTGCTGCTGCCCGACATCACCTGGCAGGCCTACAACCTCTACCCGGAGGACGGCCACACGGGCGCCAGCCTCTACCACGCCTGGGACGAAAAGGGCGCCCTCCTCGGCGAGCAGGACGCCGCCACCACCGTCTCCTTCGACCGCCCCTACGCCGGCGCCGGACTGCCCCTCCACGTCGGCCACGCCTACGACTTCATCCGCTGGGCCGAGCGCTACGGCTACGACCTCGCCTACGCCGACGCCCGCGATCTGCACGCCGGCCGCGTCGACCCGTCCCGCTACCGCGGCCTGGTCTTCCCCGGCCACGACGAATACTGGTCGGTGCCCATGCGCCGCACCGCCGAGCGCGCCCGCGACACCGGCACGTCCCTGGTCTTCCTCTCCGCCAACACCATGTACTGGCAGGTCGAGCTCTCCCCGTCCCCCTCGGGCCCGGACTCCCTCCTCAACTGCCGCAAACGCCAGGGCCCCGGCCGCCCCGCCCTCTGGCGCGAGAACGGCGACCCCGAGCAGCGCCTGATGGGGATCCAGTACGCGGGCCGGGTACCCGAACCGGCCCCCCTCGTCGTCCGCAACGGTGACCACTGGCTCTGGGAGGCCACCGGCGCCCACGAGGGCGACGAACTCCCCGGCCTGGTGGCCGGCGAGGCCGACCGCTACTTCCCGCGCACCAGCCTCCCCGACCACACCCGCCGCATCCTGCTCGCCCACTCCCCGTACCGCGACGGCGACGGCGCCATGCGCCATCAGGAGACCTCCCTCTACCGCGCCCCCAGCGGCGCCCTGGTCTTCTCCTCGGGCACCTTCGCCTGGTCCCCGGCCCTGGACCGCCCCGGCCATATCGACCCCCGCATCCAGCGCGCCACGGCCAACCTCCTGGACCGCATCTGCAAGCGTGACTGAGGAGCTACCGACGGGCCGCCGTGCGCAGGGACCGGCGGCGGGCATGTCTCCGTACCCCTGGGGCCGCGCCGCCTCCCTCACCGCGGTCGCCCTTCGCGCAGCGCAAGGCGGGGCCCTCCGGTGTTCCGCCCCTCCGCCCGCCGACCCTGCGGCGAAGATCCGCTTCCGGATACGCGAGAATCGGACCGACTCCTGGATCAACCTACGCGGAGGCAGCGTGTCCGGTTTCGTAGAAAAGCCCGAGCCCGTGCAGGTCCCGGGTCTCACCCACCTGCACACCGGCAAGGTGCGCGACCTCTACCAGAACGCCGACGGCCAACTGATCATGGTCGCCAGCGACCGGCAGTCCGCGTACGACTGGGTGCTGCCCACCGACATCCCGGACAAGGGCCGCGTCCTCACCAAGCTGTCCCTGTGGTGGTTCGACCAGCTCGCCGACCTGGCGCCCCATCACGTCCTCTCCACCGACGTCCCGGCCGGCGCCCCGGCCGACTGGGCCGGCCGCACCCTCGTGTGCACCTCGCTGGCCATGGTCCCGGTCGAATGCGTGGCCCGCGGCTACCTCACCGGCTCCGGCCTCGCCGAATACCGGCAGTCCCGTACGGTCTGCGGCCTCGCGCTGCCCGAAGGCCTGGTCGACGGGTCCGAACTGCCCGCGCCGATCTTCACCCCGGCCACCAAGGCCGCCGTCGGCGACCACGACGAGAACGTCTCCTACGAAGAGGTCGCCCGCCAGGTCGGCGCCGACGTCGCCGCCGAGCTGCGCCACACCACCCTCGCCATCTACGGCCGGGCCCGCGACATCGCCCGCGAGCGCGGCATCATCCTGGCCGACACCAAGTTCGAGTTCGGTTACGACGAGCGCCCCGGGGGCGAGAAGGTGCTGACCCTCGCCGACGAGGTCCTCACCCCCGACTCCTCCCGCTTCTGGCCGGCCGACGAGTGGCAGCCCGGCCGCGCCCAGCCCTCCTTCGACAAGCAGTTCGTCCGCGACTGGCTGACCTCCCCGGCCGCCGCCTGGGACCGTACGGGCGAGCAGCCGCCGCCGGCCCTCCCGCAGGAGGTCGTCGACCGCACCCGCGCCAAGTACATCGAGGCCTACGAGCGCCTGACCGGACTGAGCTGGTCCTGACCGGACCCCGGTCCCGGCCCTCTCCCTCCGCGGCTCTCGGGGGCAGAGGGCCGGGCACACGTAAAGGCCCCGGTCGACAAGGATGCCGACCGGGGCCTTTACGTTCTTCCTCTGAGCGGACGACGAGGCTCGAACTCGCGACCTCAACCTTGGCAAGGTTGCGCTCTACCAACTGAGCTACGTCCGCCTGCCCGCCGCCGAAGCGTGCGGTGCGGGGTCCACTATAGCCAACCCCGCTCGCGTGCGATGCGCGCCGCCGCATGGCGATTCTCCGCGCCCAGCTTCGCGGTGGCCGACGAGAGATAGTTGCGCACCGTCCCCTGGGACAGCGCGGCCCGCTCCGCGATCTCCGCGACCGGCGCCCCGGCCGCGGCGAATTCCAGCACCTCCGCCTCCCGGACCGTCAGCGGCGAGTCCCCGGCGCTTATCGCATCCGCCGCCAACTCCGGGTCGACATAACGGCTTCCGGCCTGCACGGTACGGATGATCTCCGCCAGCCGCTGCGCCGAGACCGTCTTCGGTACGAACCCCCGCACCCCGGCCTCCAGCGCCCGCTTCAGATGCCCCGGCCGCCCATGACTCGTCACGATCATGGTTCGGCACTCCGGCACGTGCTCCCGCAAAGATGTGGCCACCGCCACACCGTCCGCCCCCGGCATCTGCAGATCCAGCACCGCCACGTCCGGCCGGTGCGCCCGCCCCATCGCACGGGCCTCCGGTCCCGACGCGGCCTCCGCCACCACCAGCAGATCGTCCTCCAGCGACAGCAGCGCCGCCAACGCCCCCCGGATCAGATGCTCGTCATCCGCCAGCAGCACCCGAATCACCCGGTCAGTCATCCGTCACTCACCCCGCCCCCTGCCCCGTCACCCACACCCACAAGGTCACCTTCGCCCGCCCCCACCGGCAGCTCGACCGTCAGCCGATAGCAGCCATCGAGCCCCGGCCCGGCCGCCAGCGTCCCGCCCAGGGGTTCGAGCCGCTCCCGCAGCCCCTTGAGCCCACTGCCGGGCGAGGCCTGGAACGCGGCCCCCGCCGACGGCGCGACGCCGTCGTTCTCCACCGTCATCACCAGTACGGAGCGCTGCGCATCGATACGGGTCCGCAGCGTGCAGCGACGGACGTCGAGGGCATGCCGCAGCACATTCGTGGTGCCCTCGCGGACGACCCAGCCGAGCGCCGACTGCGCCGCCGCCGACAGCTGCGTGCCCTCCTCACCCTCTATGCGGCAGTCCACCCCGGCCGCGAGCAATATCGAGCGCGCCCCGGCCAACTCCGCCTGCAGATCGGCCTTCCGGTATCCCCGCACCACCTCCCGCACCTCCCGCTGGGACTCCTGCGCCATCCGCTGGACCTCCACCATCTGGTCGACCGCCTCCGGCCGATCCCGCCGGGCCAGCTGGACCGCCAGCTCGCTCTTCAGGGCGATCACCGCCAGATTCCGGCCCATCACGTCATGCAGATCCCGGCCGAACCTCAGGCGCTCCTCGGCAACCGCGAGGCGCGCCTGGGCGCTGCGCGCCTTGTCCAGCTCCCAGAACATGGAGAGCAGCCACCCCGTCGGCCGCGCTATCACGAAGCTCCAGGCACCGGCGAACAGCAGGATGAACGCGAACCCCAGCCCGCCTCCCCAGTCCCGCGTCCACAGCCCCGCGAGCACCGTGAGCAGCACGCCCCCGCCGACGAGTGATGCCAGATATTTCCGCTTCGACATCACCAGGCTGCAGGCCAGGCAGAACAGCGCGGCAATTCCGGTGGCCGCCAGCATCATGGTGGCCAGATCGTTGATGGCCCACCCTCTCCTGACCGCTATGACGGCGAACACGGAAACCTCGTCGAGGACGGTCAGCACGCCGGAGACGACCAGCAGCCGCAGCGGTGTCGGCCCCCGCTTGAGATAGCACTGCAACGCACGGTCCAGCAGCCTGATCATCAGGAGCCCCTGCACCACGGTCAGCCCCAGCGCGGTGCCGGCCAGCAACAGGGGCAGCGGCTCGCCGCCTGCCTGGCCGAGGACCGGCGCCACGGCCGCGACCACCGCCAGCCAGGGGATGAGATACAGCGACCAGCGGAAGTAGAAGTCGACCTGGGACAACCGCGTCCGCGCCTGCCACTTCGCCCGCACACGTCCGATCACGCGCCCCGCCCCCGTCGTCCCGATCGCCCTACGCCCGCTCGTCCCCGTACGCCCCTAGCGCCGCGGATCCCAGCGGAACCATCGCCGCACAGCAAACACTGCGACTCCCGCCCACACCAATCCAACGACCAGCTGCTTCAGGGTGTCCCCGGGATCGGCTCTGCCGTTCCAGCCGGCGCGTATCAGCTCCATCGACGGGGACAGCGGCAGCAGTTCGAGGACGGCGGCGATCCGGTCCGGCAGCACCTCCAGCGGAACGACCATCCCGGACCCGCCCAGAGACAGCATCATCAACGGCAGGACCACCAGCTGCGCGGCTTCGCTCGTCCTGGCGAGGGCGGACGACGCCGCGGCGAACGCCACGACCACGACCATCCCGATCAGGATCCCGGCGACCACCAGATGCGGGGCGTCGGGCGGCTCGACATCCAGCGCCACCGAGCCCAGGACGATGAGCATCGCGCACTGCACCAGCCCCAGCATCACCGCCGGCAGCGCCATCCCGGCCAGGATTTCGCCGTCCCGCAGCTCGCCGGTGCGCAGCCGCTTGAGCACCAGCTCCTCCCGGCGCACGACATAGGCGCCGGTCATGTTCGAATAGACACCGAAGAGCAGGACATAGCCGAGCGTCGCGGGCAACAGTGCCGTGGCCACCGACAGTCCCTTACTCGGCAGGTCCATTCCGCCGAGCGCCGGTTTCATGGCAAACGCCAGCGTGACCGGCATGATCAGCGTCATGAACAGCGCGGTTTTGTTACGGCCGAGAAGCGTGAACTCCGCCCGCCCGAGGGCGAGTAGCCGCGCCCCGGCGCCGGTTTCCGTGCGCCCTTCCCAGCACTCTTCGGCATCGGCGGTACATACCGTCGCACTCATGCGGCCACCACTCCCTCAGTCATCTCCTTCTCGCTCTCCGTCTCCATCCCGATCTCCTTCTCCGCGCGCTTGGCGATGCCCAGAAATGCCTCTTCGAGGGATGCGGATCTGACATCCAGGCCGCGCAGCGTTATCCCCTTGTCCTGCGCCCACACCAGTACTCCGGTGGCGGCCCGCTGCAATTCGTCCGTCCGCAGCCGGACCGTGCGCCCGGCCGTCTCGTGCCCGATCACGCCCAGCTCTCCCAACGGCGGAAGATCCCCGAGAGCGAACCCGTCGGGAAGCTCGAAGGAAATGTGCGAGGGGTGCCTGCCCACCACCTCCGCGACCCGCCCGGCCGCGGCTATCCGGCCCTTGTGCATGATCGCGAGCCGGTCCGCCAGCTCCTCGGCCTCCTCCAGATAGTGCGTGGTCAGCACGACGGTCGTGCCACCGTCGCGCAGCTCCCGCACCAACTTCCAGGTCTCGTGCCGCGCTTCGGTGTCCAGCCCGGTCGTCGGTTCGTCGAGGAACAGCACCTCGGGCCGCCCCAGCAGGGCCAGCGCGAGATCCAGCCGCCGCCGCTCGCCCCCGGAGAGCTGCTTGACCCGGACATCCGCCCGCCGCGTCAGCCCCACCATCTCCAGCGACTCGCCGACCGGCCGTGCCCCGCTGGTGCACCCCGCCCACATCCGCAGCGTCTCGGCGGACGTGAGCTCGGACGGGAAGCCGCCCTCCTGCAACATGACGCCGATACGGGGCCGCACCTTCCGCCGTTCGGTGAACGGGTCGTGCCCGAGCACCCGCACCCGTCCCGCGGTCGGTGCCGCCAGCCCCTCGAGCAGCTCGACCGTGGAGGTCTTGCCCGCGCCGTTCGTCCCCAGCAGGGCGAACAGCTCCCCGCGGCCGACGGAGAAGTCGATCCCGCGCACCGCCTCGAAGGTCTTCCGCGCGTTCGAGCGCCGGCCGGCGGTGCCGTACCGTCTGCGCAGGCCCGTGACATCGATCACGTCGGCGCCGGAAGAGTCGGACCTGCCGGCACCCCCGTGGTCGGCACCCCCGCTGAATTGCTCTCCGAAGTTCATGTATCCAGCGTTCCGCCGCCGCCGCGCTTCCGGCAGTGCGGCGTGTCATCGCAGCTGATGACAAATGTCAGTTGCGCAGGGGCGGAAGCGGGGAAGGGGACGCCGGGTAAGAGGGGCGGCCAACGGGAAAACGAAGAAGGCCCCGGTCTCGATGACCGGGGCCTTCTTTCTTTGAGCGGACGACGAGGCTCGAACTCGCGACCTCAACCTTGGCAAGGTTGCGCTCTACCAACTGAGCTACGTCCGCAGGCATCCACTCGGCTTTCACCGAGCGGCGCGACAGTCACTCTACCTGATCCAAAGGAGAGATAGGGACTGTCAGAGCGGGTGACAGGGATTGCACACTGCGCCTCCCCCTTGGAAAGGGGGCGCTCTACTACTGAGCTACACCCGCGTGACTCCGTGAGGTTCGGCGTTTCGGCCTCGCCCCTCGGCGTGCTCCAGACTCTAGCTGATCAGTAGGGGTGCTGTGCAAGTCGGCTGCACGCGGCCGCGGAGCGTCGGCAAGGTGGCTAGTGGTTGGCGGCGTTGAAGGCCTCGTAGACCTTTTTGGGGATCCGGCCGCGCGGGGGTACGTCCATCTGGTGGGAACGTGCCCAGGCCCGGACCGCCGCGGGGTCGGGGTTCACCGCGGTCCGGTGGTAGGCCTTGCCGGACTTCGCCCGCTTGCGGCCCGCCTCGACGAACGGGGCGAGCGCACCGCGCAGTTTCTTCGCATTGGCGGGATTGAGGTCGATCTCGTACGACTTCCCGTCCAATCCGAAGGCGACCGTCTCTGCGGCTTCTCCGCCGTCGATGTCATCGGAGAGCGTTACTACTACGCGCTGCGCCACGGATATCGGTCCTTTCGTGCAGCAACCCCGTGTTGACATGGGGTGATGCTGCAGATCCGGCTGATTGGGATCAATGCTTTTTCATTTGTACAGCGATGGGCATTGCATTGTGAAGCCCAGTTAATTTTCTCAGCGTGTCCTCCGCAATCCGGACGCTAGATCTTTTCGAGGATTTTTCTTGGCGCGCACTCCCGTCGATACCGGGCCGTGATGGGTGCGACGGTATATCTATGCGCGTAGATTTTCGAACGGGGTACTGTGAGGTCACCGCCTTACGCACCACACCACCGGGAGTGCCAGTGGCACGCGTCGTAGTCGACGTCATGCTCAAGCCGGAGATCCTCGACCCGCAGGGGCAGGCGGTGCAGCGCGCACTGCCACGCCTGGGATTCGAGGGGATCGCCGACGTCCGTCAGGGCAAGCGTTTTGAACTCGAGGTGGAGGGTCCGGTCGACGAGGCCGCCCTCGCTCGCATCCACGAGATGGCCGAGACCTTCCTCGCGAACACCGTCATCGAAGACTTCATCGTTCATGTCGATGAGCCCGCCGGGGCCGGGTCATGACCGCTCGTATTGGAGTCATTACCTTCCCCGGCACGCTCGACGACCGCGACACCCAGCGCGCGGTCCGAGTGGCCGGAGCCGAAGCGGTGCCGCTGTGGCACCGCGACAAGGACCTCAAGCAGGTCGACGCCGTGGTGCTGCCCGGCGGCTTTTCCTACGGCGACTACCTGCGGGCCGGGGCCATCTCCCGTTTCTCGCCGGTGATGGAGACCGTTATCGAGCAGGCCAAGGCCGGTATGCCGGTGCTGGGTATCTGCAACGGCTTCCAGGTGCTCACCGAGACCCATCTGCTGCCCGGCGCCATGCTGCGCAACAACCATCTGCACTTCGTCTGCCGCGACCAGAAGCTGCGGGTGGAGAACGCGGACACCGCCTGGACCACCGATTACACGGCCGGCCAGGAGATCTCCGTACCGCTGAAGAACATCGACGGACGCTATGTCGCCGACGAGCGCACGCTCGACATGCTGGAGGCGGAGGGCCGGGTCGCCTTCCGCTACCTGGACACGAACCCCAACGGCTCCCTCCGGGACATCGCCGGCATCACCAATGAGGCGGGCAATGTCGTCGGCCTGATGCCGCACCCGGAACACGCCGTCGAGCCGCTGATCGGTACGGGCCGTACCGACGGCCTCGGATTCTTCACCTCGATCCTGAAGAAGCTGGTCAACGCCTGATGACTCTGGACACCGTCAAGCACGCAGCACAGACGCCGGACACCGACCAGCCGTGGGCCGAGCTCGGCCTGAAGCAGGACGAGTACGAGCGGATCAGGGAGATCCTGGGCCGCCGTCCCACGGGCGCCGAGCTCGCCATGTACTCGGTCATGTGGTCCGAGCACTGCTCCTACAAGAGCAGCAAGGTCCATCTGAAGCAGTTCGGCGAGAAGGCCCCGGAGAACGACGCCCTGCTCGTCGGCATCGGCGAGAACGCCGGTGTCGTCGACGTCGGCCAGGGCTACGCGGTCACCTTCAAGGTCGAGTCGCACAACCACCCCTCGTACATCGAGCCCTACCAGGGCGCGGCCACCGGAGTCGGCGGCATCGTCCGCGACATCCTCGCGATGGGTGCCCGGCCGGTCGCCGTCATGGACCCGCTGCGGTTCGGCGCGGCCGACCACCCCGACACCAAGCGGGTGCTCCCGGGTGTCGTCGCCGGCATCGGCGGCTACGGCAACTGCCTGGGCCTGCCCAACATCGGCGGCGAGGTCGTCTTCGACCCCTGCTACCAGGGGAACCCGCTGGTCAACGCGCTCTGCGTGGGCGTGATGAAGCACGAGGACATCCACCTCGCCAAGGCGTCCGGCGCCGGCAACAAGGTGATCCTCTACGGGGCCCGCACGGGCGGCGACGGCATCGGCGGTGTCTCCGTACTGGCGTCGGAGACCTTCGACGACACCAAGCCCGCGAAGCGGCCGGCCGTCCAGGTGGGCGACCCCTTCCAGGAGAAGCTGCTCATCGAGTGCACCCTGGAGATCTTCAAGGAAGACCTGGTCGACGGCATCCAGGACCTCGGCGGCGCCGGGCTGTCCTGCGCCACCAGCGAGCTGGCCAGCGCCGGCTCCGGCGGTATGCGCGTCGAGCTGGACACCGTCCCGCTGCGCGACTCCTCCCTCTCGCCCGAGGAAATCCTCATGAGCGAGTCGCAGGAGCGGATGTGCGCGATCGTCGAGCCCGGGAACGTCGACCGCTTCCTGGAGATCTGCGAGAAGTGGGACGTCATCGCGACCGTCATCGGTGAGGTGACGGACGGCTCGCAGCTGGAGATCTTCTGGCACGGCGAGCAGATCGTGGACGTACCGCCGCGTTCCGTCGCCCACGAAGGCCCGACCTACCACCGGCCGTACGCGCGCCCGGACTGGCAGGACGCCCTCCAGGCGGACGACGCCGCCAAGCTGGCGCGCCCGGCGAACGCCGAGGAGCTGCGGGCGCAGGTCCTGAAGCTGGTGGGCTCGCCCAATCAGGCGTCCAAGTCGTGGATCACCGACCAGTACGACCGGTTCGTCCAGGGCAACACCGTCCTCGCGCAGCCGGAGGACTCCGGCATGGTGCGCATCGACGAGGAGTCGAACCTCGGCGTCGCGGTGGCCACCGACGGCAACGGCCGGTACGCCAAGCTCGACCCGTACGCCGGCGCGCAGCTGGCGCTGGCCGAGGCGTACCGCAACGTCGCCGCCTCCGGTGCCAAGCCGCTCGCCGTCTCCGACTGCCTGAACTTCGGCTCGCCCGAGGACCCGGCGGTGATGTGGCAGTTCGCCGAGGCCACCCGTGGTCTCGCGGATGCCTGCCAGACGCTGGGTACGCCCGTGACCGGCGGCAATGTCTCGCTCTACAACCAGACCGGTGACGTGGCGATCCACCCGACGCCGGTGGTCGCGGTGCTGGGCGTGATCGATGACGTGAACCGCCGTACGCCGATGGCGTTCGCGGACGAGGGCCACCTGATCTACCTCCTGGGTGACACCCGCGAGGAGCTGGGCGGTTCGGCCTGGTCGCAGGTGGTGCACGAGCACCTCGGCGGTCTGCCGCCGAAGGTCGATCTGGCCCGTGAGCAGCTGCTGGCCGAGATCCTCATCTCGGCCTCGCGCGACGGCATGGTCGACGCGGCGCACGACCTCTCCGACGGCGGCCTGATCCAGGCGCTGGTGGAGTCGTGCCTGCGGGGCGGCAAGGGCGCGCGTCTGGTGGTGCCGGACGGCATCGACCCGTTCGTCTTCCTCTTCTCGGAGTCGGCGGGCCGGGCGATCGTGGCCGTACCGCGCAGCGAGGAGCTCCGCTTCACGGACATGTGCGGTGCGCGGGGCCTGCCGGTCACCCGTATCGGCGTGATCGACGGGGAAGAGATCGACGTCCAGGGGCAGTTCGGCATCCCGCTGAATGAGCTGAAGGACGCGCACGAGGGGACGATTCCGAGCCTGATCGCCTGATCGCTCGATCTCCTGATCGACGGATCGCCTCCCGGTTTCGCCCGGGACCGGTCCATGACGCAACGGCCCGCCGGTACGCCCGGCGGGCCGTTGCGGCTTTTCGCGCGTGCGCGCTCTTCGCTCCGGTCCGCCGTCCGCCGTCCGCCGTTCGCCGGTTCGGCCCTGGGGACCCGCACGGTCGCTCCCTTGCCAGAGATTACGTAATTACGTAATCTCTCATCATGGATCTCGAGCGGCGCGTCGCCGAGCTGGAGCGGCGCCTGGCCGCGCTGGAGCAGGCGGCCGGGCAAGCGGCCGGCCCGGGGGCGTCCGTCCCCTCGCCGAAGCGGGAGCCCGACGACGAGTTGTGGGCCCTGCACGGTCTGAAGGACCAGCTCGCCGGGCTGGGCGCGGACAACGGCGGGGTGCTGTTCACCGGCGCCGTACGGACACCGGTCGGCAAGCGCTACGAATGGCAGTACGGCCTGGTCACCGACGTCGTGCTGGAAGGCGACTGGGCGGACGCGGCCGAGTCGTTCGCGGCGCTCGGCCAGCCCGTACGGCTGCGGCTGCTGCGCGAGATCCTCGGTGGCCGCTGCACCGCCGCCGAACTCACCGAGCTCGACGGCACCGGCACCACCGGCCAGATCTACCACCACCTGCGGCAGCTGACCGCCGCCGGCTGGCTGCACACGGCCGCCCGCGGCCGCTACGAGGTGCCGGCCGACCGGGTCGTACCGCTGCTGGTGATGCTGACCGCCGCCGGGCGCTGACCGCCGCCCGGCCGACTTCAGGGGGAACGAAATGAAGCCCGGGTCCCAGACCCTGCGCAAGATATCCGGACACGCCGCCCGCATCTGCCTGCTGGTCTACGTGGTGATGGTCGTCGCGAGCTTCTTCGCCGACTTCCCCTACTGGTGGACATGGATACCGCTCGGCCTGTGGGTGCTGATCGGATTCGGGGTGAACCGCCGGACGGCCGGCGCGGACGGGCAGCCGCCGACCGGCCCGGCCGCCGGAGCGGTGGAGATCGCCGCGCCGGTCACAGGCCGCTGGAAGGCCCTGAACAGCCCGGCCGACAAGGTCCCCAGCCATGGCACACGGGCCTACGGGCAGACGTACGCCATCGACATCACGGCGGAGCCCGAGGGGGTCCCCCGGCCCGGTTTCGGCTGGTGGCCCGTCGCCCGGCGCAGCGAGGACTTCCCGGCCTTCGGCGCGGAGCTGCTCGCCGTCGCCGACGCCACCGTCGTCCGCACCGACGACGGTCAGCGCGATCACCTCAGCCGGACGTCCTGGTTCGCGCTCCTCTACTTCTTCGTCGTCGAGGCCGTCATCCGCTCGCTGGGCGGCGCCCGCCGGGTGATCGGCAACCATGTGATCCTCGACCTGGGCGAGGGCACCTACGCGCTCTACGCCCATGTGCAGCGCGGTTCGCTCACCGTCCGCCCGGGTGACCGGGTGCGCGCCGGGCAGACCCTCGGCCGGTGCGGCAACTCCGGCAACAGCACCGAGCCGCACGTCCACTTCCAGCTCATGGACGGCGCCGACCCGGACACCGCGAACGGCACTCCGTTCACCTGGCGGGGCATCGGTGTCCCGCGCAACGGCGAGACGTTCGAGGCGGCCGGGGCGCCGGTGGCGGAGCCCGGCGCCTGAATTCAGGGGCGGCTGTCAGTGGTGCCGCATACGCTGATCACATGTCATCTGCCGCCCGGAAGCCGCGCGTTCGCCGGTACGACCCGAAGAAGACCCGCGCCGCTGTCACGGCCCAGTTCGAGCAGGTCCGGCGGGCCGTGGCGGGCCTTGAGCCCGAGCAGTTCGCGCTGCCGACCCGGCTCGGGGACTGGACCGTGCGGGAGCTGGTGGCGCATCTGTCCATGGCGGTCGGCAGCGTGGCGCGGAATCTGCGCGAGCCGGCCCCGCCGCGGGTGGCGACCGAGCTGCTGGACTGGCCGTTCGCGACCGCGCCGGTGGCCGCCGGGATAGACGCCGACACCCGTGCCCTGGCCGCGGCCCACGATCCGTACGAGCTGCTCACGCACACCGCCGAGGAGCTGGCCGAGGTGCTGCCGCAGGCCGCCGATGACCGGATCATGACCACCCGCGTCGGTGCCATGCGGCTGGCGGACTACCTCGTCACCCGGTGCATCGAGCTCGTGGTGCACACCGACGACCTGGCGGCGGCGACCGGTGCGGAGATCCCGTACGACCGGCAGGCCCAGGCGATCACCACCCGGCTGCTGGCCGATGCCCTGGCCGCCAAGGCGCCCGGCGGGTCGGTCGAGGTGCGGGTGCCGCCGTTCGCGGTGGTGCAGTGCGTCGAGGGCCCCAAGCACACCCGCGGCACGCCGCCGAACGTCGTCGAGACCGACCCGCTGACCTGGATACGCCTGGCCACGGGGCGGACGACCTGGGCCGCGGCGCTGGACGATGCGCGCGTCAGCGCCAGCGGGGAGCGGGCCGACATCGGGGGACAGCTGCCGGTGATGAGCTGAGCCGGAGGCGGGGGCGGCCCGGCCCCCGCCTGGTAACCCCGCCGCCGGCCCGGCCGGAGGCGAGGCCCCTGCCCGCCCCGCGGCCCGGCCGCCGGTGTCAGCCCTTCGGATACGGCAGCAGGTCCTTGTCCACCGCCTCCCACGCCGCCCGCAGCCGCCCCAGCAGCTGTTTCTCGTCCGCCGCCTTGTCGGCCTGTTCGCGGGGATCGTTCGTCACGTCGAAGAGCCGGTCCGTGCCGTCCTTGCCCCGGTAGTACTTCCAGTCGCCACGGCGCAGCGCCCGCTCGCCGCGTACCCGCCAGAACAGATCGCGCTCGGCGAGCCGCTCACCGCGCAGCAGATAGCCCGCCAGGCTCGTACCGTCCAGCGGGTAGGCGCGGTCCGGGCGGGCCCCCGCGATCTCCAGCAGGGTCGCCGTCCAGTCCGGCGTGAACACCGGCTCATGGCTGACCTGGCCGCCGTCGAGCCGGGACGGCCAGCGCACGATCGTCGGCACCCGGATGCCGCCCTCCTGGAGCGAGGCCTTGTTCCCGGACAGCGGCCAGTTGTACGACCATCGCTCGCCGCCGTTGTCGCTGGCGAAGAAGACGAGCGTGTCCTCCTCCTGGCCGGAGCGCTTCAGGGCGGCCAGCACTTCCCCGATCGAGCGGTCGAGGTCCTCGACCATCTCCCGGTACTTCGCCAGCGAGCCGCCGTCCTGGTGCCACAGCGCGCCCGGCTCGCCCGCCTTGATACGGCGGACGATCTTCGCGCTCTCCTCCTCGTCGCCGTCCGCGATCCACGGCCAGTGGGGAGTGGTGAAGTTCAGGTTGAGCAGCCAGGGCCGGTCCGGCCGGCGCCCCGCACCGTCCCGCCGGCCCGCCTCCGTGATGTGGCCGACCGCCCGCTCGGTGATGATCCGCGTGTAATAGCGCAGGTCCTTGTACTGGGCGTCGCCCTCGTACAGGTCGTACTCCCCGGCCAGCCCCAGCTTCGAGTAGTACTCCAGCGCCCCGCCGAAGTTCCCGAAGAAGGTGTCCCAGCCCGACTTGGTGGGGCTGTAGTCCGGCAGATAGCCGCAGTGCCACTTGCCGATCAGCGCCGTCGTATAGCCCGCGTCGCGCAGCAGGGAGGCGAGGGTGGGGTGGCCGGGGGCGAGGCCGACGCTCTTGTCGGCGATGGGTTCGGCAAGGCCGCCCTTGGTGCGGCCCGGATAGCGGCCGGTGTAGAGGGAGAAGCGGGTGGGGGAGCAGGTCGCGGAGCCCGCGTAGGCCTGGGTGAAGCGGACGCCCTGGCGCGCCAGCCGGTCCAGGTGAGGGGTGCGGATGTCCGGAGAGCCGTACGAGGAAAGGTCCGCCCAGCCCAGGTCGTCGCCCAGGATGAAGAGGATGTTGGGGCGGCGCGAGTGGCGGCCGGGGGCGGCGCGGAACGCCCGCTCGTGGGTCCCCGGCAGCTCGGCGGCGGCCGCGTCGGGCGCGGCTGCCACGGTGCCGAGCCCGCCCACGGCGGCCGCGGCACCCACGCCGCCGGCCAGGCCGCCGAAGGCCCGCCTCGACAGGGAGCTCCCTGCCGAGGACGCCGGGACGGAGCTGTCGGACTTTTCGGGCGTGGACGGGCGAGAAGGGTCGACGGAAGACATCGGTGCGGCTCTCCAGAGAGATCGTGATGGGCCGTGATGCGGCGCGTCGGCCCCCGGGGACGGCGGCGGGCAGGGCTGCGTCGCGTATCTCACACGGGCAGGACGGGAGCGAAAGCGGCATAAGCCGCATCACAAGCGAACCCGTCATCCCGGGCGAGTGGGTAAAGGTGAGAGAAGGCGCAGCTCAGAGGGGGCGGCGAGAGGACCCGAGGAGGGGGCCTTGCTACCCGCGGCTACTGCGCGGACGCAGAGCGACAGATGGCGCTGGCGACGCGACCGAGGTCGACATGGCGGCGCCGCACCAAGGGCCGCGCGAGGCGGCGTACCCGGCGGCACACCAGGTGTGCCAAGGGCTGCGGGGTCTGCATGGGCAGAAATCCTGGCCGCGATCGCGCGCCCGCGTCAAGCACGCTTAACGCTGCGTTCATGCACTCATCCAGGTTCGAGGACATCCCCGGTTCGGATGAATCCGCGACCTGCCCTAGACTCAGGGACGTGCCACGTGGTGACGGACGACTCAACCACGACCTGCTCCCCGGCGAGAAGGGCCCCCAGGACGCTTGCGGCGTCTTCGGTGTCTGGGCTCCGGGTGAAGAGGTCGCCAAACTCACCTATTTCGGGCTGTATGCGCTGCAGCACCGTGGACAGGAGTCCGCGGGCATCGCGGTGAGCAACGGCTCCCAGATCCTCGTCTTCAAGGACATGGGCCTGGTGTCCCAGGTCTTCGACGAGACTTCCCTCGGCTCCCTCCAGGGCCATATCGCCGTGGGCCATGCCCGCTACTCCACCACCGGTGCCTCGGTGTGGGAGAACGCCCAGCCGACGTTCCGTGCCACCGCGCACGGCTCGATCGCGCTCGGCCACAACGGCAACCTGGTCAACACCGCCGAGCTGGCCGAGATGGTCGCCGCGCTGCCCCGCGAGGGCGGCCGCGCGACGCAGGTCGCGGCCACCAACGACACCGACCTGGTGACGGCTCTGCTGGCCGGCCAGGTCGACGAGGACGGCAAGCCGCTGACCGTGGAGGAAGCCGCGCCCCGCGTGCTCCCCAAGGTCAAGGGCGCCTTCTCGCTCTGCTTCATGGACGAGCACACGCTCTACGCCGCCCGCGACCCGCAGGGCATCCGCCCGCTGGTCCTCGGCCGCCTGGAGCGCGGCTGGGTGGTCGCCTCCGAGACCGCCGCCCTCGACATCTGCGGCGCCAGCTTCATCCGGGAGATCGAGCCCGGCGAGATGGTCGCCATCGATGAGAACGGCCTGCGCAGCAGCCGCTTCGCCGAGGCCCGCCCCAAGGGCTGCGTCTTCGAGTACGTCTACCTCGCCCGCCCGGACACCGACATCGCCGGCCGCAATGTGTACCTCTCCCGTGTGGAGATGGGCCGCAAGCTGGCCGCTGAGGCGCCCGCCGACGCCGACCTGGTGATAGCGACGCCGGAGTCCGGCACGCCCGCCGCGGTCGGCTACGCCGAGGCCAGCGGCATCCCGTACGGCTCCGGCCTGGTCAAGAACTCCTACGTCGGCCGGACCTTCATCCAGCCCTCGCAGACCATTCGCCAGCTCGGCATCCGCCTCAAGCTCAACCCGCTCAAGGAAGTCATCCGCGGCAAGCGCCTGGTGGTCGTCGACGACTCGATCGTCCGCGGCAACACCCAGCGCGCGCTGGTGCGGATGCTGCGCGAGGCCGGCGCCCTCGAGGTCCACATCCGGATCTCGTCCCCGCCGATCAAGTGGCCGTGCTTCTTCGGCATCGACTTCGCCACCCGCGCGGAGCTGATCGCCAACGGCCTGAGCGTGGACGAGATCGGCAAGTCGCTGGGCGCCGACTCCCTGGCGTACATCTCGATCGACGGCATGATCGCGGCGACCACGATCGACAAGCCGAACCTGTGCCGTGCCTGCTTCGACGGCGAATACCCGATGGAGCTGCCGGATCCGGAGCTGCTGGGCAAGCACCTCCTGGAGTCGGAGACCGCCGCGCCGGCGAAGTCCGACGTGGACGGCGTCCAGACGCTCACGGCCGGGGTCGGCGGCGCCGACGCGCTGCGTCGCCCGTAGAGCTCGTACACACCCGAAACGAAAGTTCTCAGCCATGTCCGCTGATTCCTCCGCCGGTGCCAGTTACGCGAGTGCGGGCGTCGACATCGAAGCCGGCGACCGCGCCGTGGACCTGATGAAGGAGTGGGTGAAGAAGGCCACCCGCCCCGAGGTCGTCGGCGGGCTCGGCGGCTTCGCCGGCCTCTTCGACGCGTCCGCACTCAAGCGGTACGAGCGCCCGCTGCTGGCCTCGGCCACGGACGGGGTCGGCACCAAGGTCGACATCGCCCGCAAGATGGGCGTCTACGACACCATCGGCCACGACCTCGTGGGCATGGTCGTCGACGACCTGGTCGTCTGCGGCGCCGAGCCGCTGTTCATGACCGACTACATCTGCGTCGGCAAGGTCTACCCCGAGCGGGTCGCGGCGATCGTCAAGGGCATCGCCGAGGGCTGCGTGCTGGCCGGCTGCGCGCTGGTCGGCGGCGAGACCGCGGAGCACCCGGGGCTGCTGGGCGTGGACGAGTTCGACGTGGCCGGCGCCGGTACGGGCGTCGTCGAGGCGGACCGGGTGCTGGGTGCGGATCGCATCCGTACGGGCGACGTGGTGATCGCCATGGCGTCGTCCGGACTTCACTCGAACGGGTACTCGCTGGTCCGCCATGTGCTGTTCGAGCGGGCGGGGATGGCCCTGGACCGGGAGATCCCGGAGTTCGGCCGGACGCTCGGCGAGGAGCTGCTGGAGCCCACCAAGATCTACTCGCTGGACTGCCTGGCGCTGACCCGCACGACCGAGGTGCACGCCTTCTCGCACATCACCGGCGGCGGGCTCGCGAACAACCTCGCGCGCGTCATCCCGGACAACCTGCACGCCACCGTCGACCGCACCACCTGGACGCCGGGCGCGGTCTTCGACCTGGTCGGCTCGGCGGGCTCCGTCGAGCGGCTGGAGCTGGAGAAGACCCTGAACATGGGCGTCGGCATGATCGCCGTCGTGCCGCAGGAGTCCGTGGACGTCGCCCTGACGACGCTGGCGGACCGCGGCGTGGACGCCTGGGTCAGCGGCGAGATCGTCGAGCGTGGCGACCACGCCGAGGCCGTGACCCTGACCGGCGACTACGCCGGCTGAACGGTCGGGCTACGGGGCCGCCACGGGGGCGGCCCCGTAGCGGCCCGCCGCGCGCTCACCCCAGCGGCCACGCGCACCCGAGCGGCGCTCTCACCTGAGCAGCACAGAACCCGGCTCCGGGCACTGCCCGGACCGGGTCCATGATGCTTTTCTCGATGACGCGTACGCGTGAGCGTGCAGAGCGTCAGGCGCGACGACGCTGGTTGGAGGAGTCGGCCTCGTCCTCGTCGTCATCGTCGTTGTACCGATCCGCGTACTGGGCGTACGGGTCGTCGTCCTCGTCATCCTCGAACGGTTCCCCGTTCGGCGGCTGCTGGCTCGACGGCGATGCACCCAGCTCGTCGGCCAGTCGTGAGAGATCGGTCCCACCGCTGCTGTACTTCAGCTGGCGGGCGACCTTTGTCTGCTTGGCCTTGGCCCGGCCGCGCCCCATGGGTCGACCCCCTCAATGACGGGGCTCTATGGCCCCAGAGTCTTGACACGCGTTCATGATTCAGAGCGGGCTCTCGACAGAGAGACCGGCCCGTAGAGCTTTAACGGTACCTGCTTCCGCGGCCATACGGTACGTCGCCCGCATCACCCACCGCTCGGCATGACCTGCGGGTCGCCCTTCCCCCGCTGGTCAACTGCGATTTTAACCTGTCCCATACGGCGACCCGCCGACGGGTGGTGAGGGATGTCTCCCCAACCTCCCGCGGCGGGCCGCACAAGGGCACGTTTTCGGCCAGCAGATCGCTGCTCCAGCGCTCCGGGCCGGTCAGGCGCGCCTGCCCTCCGCCATCCGCGCCTCGGCGAGCCGGTCGGCCGCCGCCGCCGGCGGAATGCCGTCCGCCTTCGCGCGAGCGAATATCGCCAGCGTGGTGTCGAAGATCTTCGCCGCCTTGGCCTTGCACCGGTCGAAGTCAAAACCGTGCAGCTCATCGGCCACCTGGATGACTCCGCCGGCGTTCACGACGTAGTCCGGGGCGTAGAGGATGCCGCGGTCGGAGAGATCCTTCTCGACGCCGGGGTGCGCGAGCTGGTTGTTGGCCGCGCCGCAGACCACCTTGGCGGTCAGTACGGGCACCGACACGTCGTTCAGCGCGCCGCCCAGGGCGCACGGTGCGTACACGTCCAGGCCCTCGGTGCGGATGAGCGCCTCGGTGTCCGCGACGGCCGTCACCCGGGGGTGCCGGGCGAGGATCCGGTCCACCGACTCCGCGCGGACGTCCGTGATCACGACCTCCGCGCCGTCCTGGAGGAGGTGCTCGACCAGGTGGTGGCCCACCTTGCCGACGCCCGCGATGCCGACCTTGCGGTCCCGCAGCGTCGGGTCGCCCCACTGGTGCTGCGCCGAGGCGCGCATGCCCTGGAAGACGCCGTAGGCGGTCAGCACGGAGGAGTCGCCGGCGCCGCCGTTCTCGGGGGAGCGGCCGGTGGTCCACTTGTTCGTACGGGCGACGACGTCCATGTCGGCGACGTACGTACCGACGTCGCACGCGGTGACGTAGCGGCCCCCGAGGGACGCCACGAACCGGCCGTAGGCGAGCAGGAGTTCCTCGGTCTTGAGCACGTCGGGGTCGCCGATGATCACGGCCTTGCCGCCGCCGTGGTCGAGCCCGGCCAGTGCGTTCTTGTACGACATGCCGCGCGAGAGGTTGAGCGCGTCCTGCACGGCCTCCTCTTCGGAGGCGTACGGGTGGAAGCGGGTGCCGCCGAGGGCGGGGCCCAGGGCGGTGCTGTGGATGGCGATCACGGCCTTGAGGCCGCTGGCGCGGTCCTGGCAGAGCACGACCTGTTCATGGCCGCCCTGCTCCGATCGGAACAGGCTCTGCAGGACGCCGCTGTCGACGCTGACAGCGGCGGGACGTACGTCGGTCACTGTGGTGACTCCCATAGTCGCGGAGGACGCCCCCCTGCGGGTGGGGAGGGCCGGTTGGGAAGAGCGTAAGACCTGCGGGGCGGGTTGATCGGCCGGGTCCCGGGGATCGCCCCCTAGCGGGGGACAGGCATGGGACGATTTGCCGTATCCCGGGCCCGGCGGGGGCAGACAACTCCTGGTGGCGGGCATGCCCTTGAATGCAGTGAACGTACCTTGAACAGATCCGAACGGATCTGAACGGACTTCCTTCCGAAGGAGCGGGCGCGTGGCCTTGGCGTCGTCGGTGATGGTCCCGTACATGGCATATCTGCGGGTCTACGAGCCGCTGGCAGCGTTCCCCGAGCCGGAGCGCTCCCACTGGGCGCGTTATGCCAAGCGCGAGGACACCCCCACCGCGCAGGACGAGCAGCGCCGGGCGCTGGCCGATCTGCTGCCGGTGCCGCCGGTGCCGGTGCCGGTCCATGAGAGCGCCGACGCGTTCATCGCCGTCGTGGACGAGGTGATCTGCGTCTGCCCGTGGCGCACCCGGCTGCGCGGCTGGCAGGCGCTGGAGGCCCTGGAGGAGCTGCTCCCGGCATCGGTCCTGGATGCGGCGCTGCCTCCGGTGGTGCGCCGGCAGGCCGCCACCGATTACGAGCAGTGGCGGGAGCGCAACCCCGACGCGCGGCCCTGGATCCGGGGCGCCACCTGGCACGTCCCGGTCCGCTGGTTCGTGCTCTTCGATGACGCCGAGCGCGAGTTCACGAAGGGTGACGGGGGCCCTCTGCTGCGTTACCGCACGCCAATGGTGCAGGCCAGACGGCGGGTCGCGCGCGGACTTCGGACGCTGCGGGACTCCCTGGAAGAGGGGCCGTTGATCGACGGCCTGGTAGATGTGGGGCGCTGGCTCGAAGAATTCCACCCGCGATCTCTCGTGGAGCTGGATTACGGAGGCCTGGTGCACGCGGTGCCCGAGGGGCAGCTCGCCGAGGACCGTTCCGCCGCGGAAGTGGCGGAGGGGCTGGCGGCGCTGCGCGACGGGGACGGCGAGCGGGCCGGCGTCGCCTACGAGAAGCTCTCGGACCGGTGGCGCGCGGTACGCGAGCGCCAGTTCTCCAGCTGAGAGCCGCGGGCACGGGACGTAGGTCCCTTTTTGGGCGATTGGAATAAGCGTGACCTAAAGCACTGACTTCGGGCCTTGCCACCAAGACGTACCCTCGTGCCAAAATAGGACAAGGAGCCTTACTGGGGCTCCTTCCGTCCAACTATGGGCGGATAGATCGGTATTGCGCTCCTTGAGGGGACTGGTGACACCTGATCACGTTGTGACTGATCGTCACGGTCGCGTGACTGTCCGTTATGACATGGTCCATCGGCTTCCGCCGAGGTTGAACACCTGAGAGGGCAATTCCATCGGTTTGGCCGACGTGGCTGGACAGATGGTGTAGTTGTAGTGCCGAGGACAAGCCGTTCGTCCTATAACCGACTCGGCCCGCGTCCGCCATTTCGGGCAACGCGGGTCAAGGTGCAGAATTTAGAGGAAAGAACCGTGATGGTTCGGTTCTCCCGAGGAGGCCGCTCATGACCGCTCGCACCCCTGACGCCGAGCCGCTGCTGACCCCTGCCGAGGTTGCCACGATGTTCCGCGTGGACCCGAAGACGGTCACCCGTTGGGCCAAGGCAGGCAAGCTCACGTCCATCCGCACGCTCGGAGGACACCGGCGTTACCGCGAGGCTGAGGTCCGCGCACTGCTCGCGGGTATCCCGCAGCAGCGCAGCGAGGCCTGAATAACCGCATAACCAGGCTTTTTTCGGGGCCCCCAACCCGGGAAATGCCGACTTTGCACCACATAGCTCGACCTGCTCCACCAAGCACTACAGCTTCATACGACGCGGCGCCTGCCCCAACAGGCCCCACACCCGCACCATCTGGGTACGTCACCGATCGCGCTGGACTCCGCCGGGTCCAGCGCGATCTTTTTTGTGTGTACGGCCGCTCTCCGGCCGCTCATCGCGGCTGGGTCGCCCTGGCGCCGACGTCGCCTCCGGTGGCGGCCAGCGTGCCGTCAGGGGTCCTGGAGGGGTCACTCTGCGCGGACCTGGCGACCCTCGGTCCGGGGTCGTCGAGGGGTGGTGCAATTGCACATATTAAATTGACCTGTTGTAGGGCGGGGGTAAGTTCCACATCTCGTGAAACTTGTTCGGTGACACCCGTCACATGCCCCGATCCTTGAAGGGCCGCGGCGGCTGCGGTAGTGAACTTCCCGCCCGCCGCCCCAACGGCCTTCCGTCGCAAGCGCGGTGGGCGGGCGCCGTGGATCACCGTCCCGGCGGACTGTGATCCTCCGCCGCAGGTCGCCCGCAGGCGGCCGGTGACGAGGCGGCCGGCTCCACGGGCGCGACGGCTGCCGGGCGGGCCTTGCGCGGCTCCATGACGAGCCGCAGCAGGCGATGGCAGACGGGGCAGTGCCTCGTCAGATGGCGGTACCTCGTGGCCGCCGAGAGATGGGCACGCAACAGCGCCCTGGTCTCGTGCCTTGCCGCAGTCGTCATCCGCACGCACCTCCCCGGCCCCACCCACGCTTTCTCTGTGAGTACCGGGGGCCCGTGCCGCCGTCAAGACGGCCCGGCGGGACGGGAGGCCGCCAGGGGCGGCAAAAGCGCTCGCACGCTCGGAGGATTGCGCGCCGCAGGAAAGGCGGTCTTGACGGGATCCGGCCCGCCCGGTCGTGGCTTTGCCGCGGACGCGGCCCGTACGGGCGGCGCAGCGGACAGCAGAACGGCCCGCACCGAGTGAACGATGCGGGCCGTAAAAAAGCGGTCCTGACGGGATTTGAACCCGCGGCCTCCACCTTGACAGGGTGGCGAGCACTCCAAACTGCTCCACAGGACCTTGCGTGTGCTTTCCGCTTGCGGCGGGCTGCGAGCAAGACTGTACAGCAGGTCAGGGGGTGCGGTCGAACTCGATACCGGTGACTGCCCCTCAGCGGGGCACGGCGGCGTCCACGGCCTTCACGATGCGCTTGTCCGAGACCGGATACGCGGTCCCCAGCGCATGCGCGAAGTAGCTCACCCGCAGCTCCTCGATCATCCAGCGGATCTCCCGGGCCGCGGCCGGCACCGGCCGCCCCTTGGGGAACTGCTCCAGCAGCCAGGCGTATTCGTCCTGCATCTCCTTCACCTTCGCCATCCGGGTGCGGTCCCGCTCGGCGTTGGTCGGCAGCTGCTGCAGACGGCGGTCGACGGCCACCAGATAGCGCATCAGATCCGGCAGCCGCTTGGCGCCGTGTGCCGTCACGAAGCCCGGCCTGATCAGCGCCGCCAGCTGCTCCTTGATGTCCGTCAGCGACGGCAGCAGCGAGGGGAACGTCGTGTCCTTCAGCCGGCGCTCGCACGCCTGCCAGGCGGCCAGCACCTCCTGGACCTGCTGGACGGTCTTCAGGGTGGCGTCCACCAGGTCCGCGCGCACCGCGTCGAACAGCTTCCGGAAGGACTCCTCGTCCCACGCCGGGCCGCCCCGCGCCGCGATCAGCCGGTCGGCGGCGGCGGTCACACAGTCCTCGAAGAGCGCCCCGATGGAGCCGTGCGGATTACGGGAGAGCGCGAGCTTCTGCTGGTTGCTCAGCTTGCCCTGGGCGAACTTGGCGGGGTTGGAGGGGACGTTGAGCAGGATGAGGCGGCGGGTGCCCGCCCACATCGCCTGCAGCTGCTCGGCCTCGGTGTCGAAGAGCCGTACGGCGACACTGCTGCCCTCGTCCACCAGCGCCGGGTACGCCTTGAGCGGCTGGCCCGCGCGCCGGGTCTCGAAGGTGCGCGGCAGCGCGCCGATCGTCCAGGACGTGAGCCCCGTGCGCTGCTCCAGACCGGCCAGCGCCGCCGCCCCGTCACCCTTGGCGCCCTTGCGGTCCTTGGCGGGCCGTTCGGCGGCCTGCTCGAAGGCCTTGGAGATGGCGGCCCGGGTCTTCGGCTTGAGCTGCAGCCGCAACGCCTCCAGGTCCTTGGCCTCGGCGAGCTTGCGGCGCCGCTCGTCGACCACCCGGAAGGTGATCTTCAAGTGGTCGGGAATCCTGGCGGTGTCGAAGTCGGCGGCCTCGACGGGGACGCCCACCATCCGCTGCAGCCCGGCGGCCAGAGAGGTGGTGAGGGCGCCCTGCAGGGGCACCGTGGAGTCCAGGAAGCGGGCCGCGAAGTTCGGTGCCGGCACGTAGTTGCGGCGGATCGGCTTGGGCAGCGACCGGATCAGCTCCGTCACCAGCTGCTCGCGCAGGCCCGGGATCTGCCAGTCGAAGCCCTCGGAGGAGACCTGGTTGAGGACCTGGAGGGGGATGTGGACGGTCACACCGTCCGCGTCCGCGCCCGGCTCGAACTGATACGTGACCTTGAACTTCAGATTTCCCTGCCGCCAGGAATCCGGATAGTCGTCCTTGGTGACGGCCTCGGCGGACTCATTGATGAGCATCGAGTGCTCGAAGTTCAGCAGCTCCGGCTCTTCGCGCTGCTGCTTCTTCCACCAGGAGTCGAAGTGCGCACCGGAGACGATGTCCGCCGGAATGCGCTGGTCGTAGAAGTCGAAGAGCGTCTCGTCGTCCACGAGAATGTCGCGGCGCCGGGCGCGGTGCTCCAACTCCTCGACCTCGCCGAGCAGTTTGCGGTTGTCATGGAAGAACTGGTGGTGAGTACGCCAATCGCCCTCCACCAGGGCATTACGGATGAACAGATCGCGCGAGGTCTCCGGGTCGATCCGGCCGTAGGTGACCTTGCGCTGCGCGACGAGCGGGACGCCGTAGAGCGTGACCCGCTCGTACGCCATCACCGCGGCCATCTTCTGTTCCCAGTGCGGCTCGCTGTATGTGCGCTTGACCAGGTGCTGGGCGAGCGGCTCGACCCATTCGGGCTCGATCTTGGCGTTCACCCGCGCCCACAGCCGGGACGTCTCGACCAGCTCCGCGGACATCACCCAGCGCGGGGGCTTCTTGAAGAGCGCGGAGCCGGGGAACACCGCGAACTTGGCGTTGCGGGCACCCAGGTATTCGTTCTTCGCGTCCGTGTCCTTCAATCCGATATGCGAAAGCAAACCGGAAAGCAGCGCGGTGTGAATGTGGTCGGGTGCGGCATCCTCCTCGCTGAGGTGAATGCCCATGGACTTGGCGACCGTACGCAGCTGCGAGTAGATGTCCTGCCACTCGCGTATCCGCAGATAGTTCAGGAACTCCGACCGGCACATCCGGCGGAAAGCGGACGAAGAAAGCATCTTCTGCTGCTCGCGGACATAACGCCAGAGATTGAGGAACGCCAGGAAATCGGACGTCTCGTCCTTGAACCGGGCGTGCTGCTGATCGGCCTGCTGCTGTTTGTCCGAGGGCCGCTCGCGCGGATCCTGGATGGACAGCGCCGCCGCGATGACCATGACCTCGCGGACACAGCCGTTGCGGTCCGCCTCCAGCACCATCCGCGCCAGCCGCGGGTCCACCGGGAGCTGGGAGAGCTTGCGCCCGATGGGGGTGAGGCGCTTCTTCGGGTCCTTCTGCCGGGCGTCGAGCGCGCCCAGCTCGCCCAGCAGGTCGACGCCGTCCTTGATGTTGCGGCGGTCCGGCGGATCGATGAACGGGAACTTCTCGATATCGCCGAGGTCGGCCGCGGTCATCTGCAGAATGACGGAGGCCAGATTCGTCCGGAGGATCTCCGCGTCGGTGAATTCCGGCCGGGCGAGGAAATCGTCCTCGGAGTACAGCCGGATGCAGATGCCGTCGCTGGTGCGGCCGCAGCGGCCCTTGCGCTGATTGGCGCTGGCCTGCGAGACGGGCTCGATGGGCAGTCGCTGCACCTTGGTGCGGAAGCTGTAGCGGGAGATGCGGGCCATGCCCGGGTCGATGACGTACCGGATGCCCGGGACGGTCAGCGAGGTCTCCGCGACGTTCGTGGCCAGCACGATCCGCCGGCCGGTGTGCCGCTGGAAGACGCGGTGCTGCTCGGCGTGCGACAGCCGGGCATAGAGCGGCAGTACCTCCGTCGACCGGAGGTTCTTCTTTATGAGCGCGTCCGCGGTGTCGCGGATCTCCCGCTCGCCGGAGAGGAAGACCAGGATGTCGCCCGGCCCCTCGGCCTGCAGCTCGTCCACCGCATCGCAGATCGCGGTGATCTGGTCGCGGTCACTGTCGTGGCCGCCTTCCTCCAGGAGCGGCCGGTAGCGCACCTCCACGGGATACGTACGGCCCGAGACCTCGACGATCGGCGCATCCCCGAAGTGCCGCGAGAACCGCTCCGGATCGATGGTCGCGGAGGTGATGACCACCTTGAGATCCGGCCGCTTGGGCAGCAGCTGGGCCAGATACCCCAGGATGAAGTCGATATTGAGGCTGCGCTCGTGCGCCTCGTCGATGATGATCGTGTCGTACTGGCGCAGCTCGCGGTCCGTCTGGATCTCGGCGAGCAGAATGCCGTCCGTCATCAGCTTGACGAGCGTGTCGCCGCCGACCTGATCCGTGAACCGGACCTTCCAGCCGACCGCCTCGCCCAGCGGCGTGCGCAGCTCCTCGGCGACCCGCTCGGCGACCGTGCGGGCCGCGATCCGGCGGGGCTGGGTGTGCCCGATCAGGCCCCGCACGCCCCGGCCCAGCTCCATACAGATCTTGGGGATCTGCGTGGTCTTGCCGGAGCCGGTCTCACCGGCGACGATCACGACCTGGTGGTCGCGGATCGCGGCGAGGATGTCGTCCTTCTTCTGGCTGACCGGCAGCTCTTCCGGATACGAGATCGCCGGCACGGCGGCGCGCCGCTGGGCGACCCGCAGCTCCGCCTCGTCGATGCCGTCGGAGATCTCGGCGAGCACGGCCGCGCGGGCCTCGGGCTTGCGGATCCGGCGGGCGCCGTCGAGCCGGCGCCCCAGCCGCTGCTGGTCGCGCAGCATCAGCTCGGGGAGACGCTCCAGCAGGGCTGGCAGGGTGGGAGGGGTGCCGCCGGGCGAGGTGGGAGCGGTGCCGTCGGGCAGGGCGGAGGCAGGCTGACTGGACATACGTCCCCCAGGATCTCACCTCGCCGAATCGCGTGGCGAACGATTTGCGGGCGACCGCGCCCGGACCGTGCGCGGTCGGGTGATCCGCGCCGGTCTGTCCGGGAATCACCCTTTAGCGTGCTTTCCGTGTCCGATCGGCGTGGTGCCCCGCGCCGCACGGTGCGCACGGACGGCCGCTGACCAGCGGCGAGAGATGGGCGGCGGTCACGGCGTCGCCCCCGGCCACATCGGTCGCCGGCTGCCGCCCGGCCGGGCGGTGGTCGCCGGCGCGGTGTTCCGGGTGTGGTGGCGCCGCCATCCGGGTGGGCGGGAGACCGGGGCACCGGAGCGTGCGGCGGACGCCTGATGTCGTCGCCCGCGCGAATTAAGGGGCGCTCACTCGGACGGGCCACTCACAATGCCCGCATGGACAAGGGATTACGACGCACGGCCGGAGTCGCCGCCATGGCCGCCGGTATCGCTCTCGCCGCCTGGCTGGTCTTCGGTACGCCGCACGACTGGGAGGGCGATGTGCGGCTGCTGCGCTGGGCGCTGGGACTCGGGGCGATGGGGGCCATCAGCGGTGGCGCCCGGCTGATCTTCTGGGAGCCGAAGAGCGAGCGCGCCCTGTAGGGGCGAACGAAGAAGGCCCCGGCTCAAAGAACCGGGGCCTTCTCCCAATGGGTGTGGCTGGGGCCGGGGTCGAACCGGCGACCTATCGCTTTTCAGGCGATCGCTCGTACCAACTGAGCTACCCAGCCGCAGCGGTCCTGACGGGATTTGAACCCGCGGCCTCCACCTTGACAGGGTGGCGAGCACTCCAAACTGCTCCACAGGACCTTGCATTGTGCGAAAGCGGCCTGAGCCAGTCTCGCACACGGTGATGCGTGCCCCCAACGGGATTCGAACCCGTGCTACCGCCTTGAAAGGGCGGCGTCCTGGGCCACTAGACGATGAGGGCTGGTGGCCACCTTGGCGTCGTTACCGGCGCCGTCGGGGACGTGAGAAGCATATGGGATGGGAGGACGGTTCGCCAAAACGGTTTACCGGCGGCGGTTACCGGGACTGTGGGAAGGGCTCCTGGTCGCGTGCGCGGAGGGACCGGAAGAGGGGCCCGGGGGCGGGGTGGCGCCCGGCTGGTTCTCGCGGGGGAGGTGGCGGCTGACCTCGGCGCGGGACAGGCCCAGCCCGCCGAGGGTGATCTCGTCCCAGGCCTGCAGCCGTTTGGTCGTACGGTCCAGATAGAGCACCGACGCCTGGACCGGAGCGGGCTTCTTGTTCTGCACGGCGCGCAGCCCGCCGCCGCCCGTCGAGCCCTCGACCATCAGCCGGGTGCCCTGGGGGAGCGTGGTGTTCTCGCGGTGGTGGAGATGCCCGGCCAGGGCCAGCGGGGCGAGGCCGTCGGCCTCGGTGGCGGCGGCGGGGTTGTGGGCCAGCGCGATGTCGACGGGCGTACCGGCCAGGCGCTGGGTGCGCAGCGAGTCGGCGAGCCGGCCGCCGGCCGTGCGCTCCGCGGGGTCGCCGGCCGCCACCACGGAGCGGTCCGGTGTGAACTGCGGGTCTCCGACGCCGGCGATGCGCACCCCGGCCACCTGGGTGACCTTGCCGTTGTCGAGGACGATGACGTGCCTGCGGCCGGTCAGGTACTTCTGCGTGGTGCGCGAGTCGTGGTTGCCGCGCACCCAGACGTACGGGGCGCCGAGGGTGGAGACCGGGTCCAGGAAGTGGTTCTCGGCGGCCGAGCCGTGGTCCATGGTGTCGCCCGTATCGATGATCACGTTGATGCGGTACTGCTCGACCAGGGAGGCGATGATCCGCCAGCTTGCGGGGTTGAGGTGGATGTCGGAGACGTGCAGGACGCGGAGGGTGCTGGGGTCGGGCCGGTAGGCGGGCAGCGTCGAGGCGGCGTCGTACAGCTTGGTCACGTTGGTGACCAGGCGTGCCAACTCCTCCTGATAGACGTTGAATTCGCTGACGATGCTGCGGGCGTTGCCGACCACGGACGGTGCCGAGGAGAGCAGTCCGGAGAACTTCGGCTCCAGGACGGACTGGGGGTTCCAGGTGGCGTACGCGGCGCCCGCGGAGGCGGCGAGCAGGGTGAGGCCGAGGCCGCCGGCGGCCAGGGCGCGGCGCGGGCGGCGGTGGACGGCCAGGCTCAGCGCGGCGGCGCCGCAGGCCACCGCGGCGCAGGAGCGGAAGGCCAGCCCGATGGCGCCGCGGGTGATGTCGTGGGTGACCTGGGCCTGGAGGCCGGCGAACCGCTCGGGGCGGTCGACCAGTGCCTGGGAGCGGACCGGATCCAGCCGGTCGACGTCGACATCGAGCCGAAGCGGCGCGTAGTGGCTGTTCAGCTCCAGGTCGCCCAGGGGTGCCACATCGATCCGGGTGCCGCCGGTCAGGGAGGGCCGCAGCGTCATGCTCGTGTCCATCGGGCCGACCGGGACATGGGCGGTGCCGAGGGTGAGGAGTCCCAGCCAGGCGCCCAGAACGGTGACGGTCAGCAGGCCGAGGGCGCGGGCGCAGGGCCGCGGCGGCGGCCGGTCGACGTCGGCCATCAGGGGCGGTGGGGGAGCCTTCCGCGCCCTTGGGAAACGGGTCCTTACGGCTTTGGTGAGGGTGTCAGCGGTCGGTGTCCGGGAGCGCGCCGAGCGGTCCATTGGTCCCGTATGCCCCCAAGTGGCGGTCATTAAGCGGGGAGCGGACGGCTCCGTGAGGCAGGGGCGGGCCGCGCCGGGAGTGTGTCCATGGGGCGTACGGGGGCGGAGGTACGGGGGAGAATGGTGGCGTGCTGGAAATGACGCGCGAGGAGTTCGAGGAACTGGTCGCCGAGGCGCTGGACCGGATCCCGCCAGAGCTGACCCGGCTGATGGACAACGTGGCGGTCTTCGTCGAGGACGAGCCCCCGGCCGACGCCCCCGACCTGCTCGGGCTGTACGAGGGGACGCCGCTGACCGACCGCGGGGAGTGGTACGCGGGCGTGCTGCCGGACCGGATCACCATCTACCGGGGGCCGACCCTGCGGATGTGCGAGACGCGCGAGGACGCGGTCGCGGAGACGGAAGTGACGGTCGTTCACGAGATCGCCCACCACTTCGGGATCGACGACGAGCGGCTGCACGCGCTGGGCTACGGCTGACCGGATCGGGCGCCCGGCGCGCGTGTCCTCCGGTGGCGGGCGGGAGTTGGGCAGGGAGTCCGTACCGCCGCCCCTGCGCTCCGGATCCGGAGGTCCCACCCGTGCGCCCGATCGCGTCAGGTCATTCGTCTCGTATCCCTGCAGTTCGTCCTCCCTCGGCCCGCGTCCCGTCGGACGGCACCCCCTCGGACGATGCGTCCCCGTCGTCGGCCGGGCGTCCGCTGGCCCGTGTCGCCGCGGCCGCGCTGACCGTCTCGGCGCTGGCCGCGTCGCTGGCCGGCTGCATGAGCGTCAGCGATGCGGAGCCGCCGAAGCCGTCGGGCAGCGCCGCGCAGCAGCACGGTGACGGCAAGGACGCCCAGGCGCGCCCCGGCGGGCTGGCGCCGGACGGGGGTGGCGTTGGGCCGCGCCGTACGGTGCGCGGCGACGGGGAGCGGCGGCCCGCGGACGACGGTGCGGGCGAGGAGGCTCCCTCGGTGGGCGCGACGCCCACGACGCCCGGCCGCAGCGCGTCGCCGCAGCCGGCGGAGCCTTCCGGCCCGGTGCCCAGCGACGGGAGCGGCCACGGCGGGCACGGCCGGCCGCCCGGCGGCTCCGCGGACCCGACGCCGTCGAGCCCCGGCCGGCCGTCCTCCCCGCCGGCCTCGTCGACCCCCACCACGCCCACTGCGCAGCCCACCCAGCCGCCGAGCAGTCCGCCGCCGCCCAGCTCGCAGGCCTCCGGTCTGTCGCCCTCCGCCTCGGTTCCGGAATCCGCTCCCGGCTCGATGTTTTCGCAGGTGGGGCCGGGTCAATGGCCGGATGCGTAGGGCGTGAGCGCGGGGGCGCGTAGGGTGGTGGGGCCCGGTCGTCCGGGGGGCCATTTGCCTTCCGGGGGTCAGGGTGCGTATGGTGGTAGATCGTTTGATCCCATTTGCCCGGCGCCAGAACAGAAGCGCGCCGCGTGGCGCGTTCTCTCCCTTGCCGTGGCTGACCGCATAGAGGCGGTCGTGTGAAACACACGGAGTTTGGGCGCGTGCCGAGACTCCGGAAGGTTTCGCATTTCGCATGTCAATTTCCACTGAGCAGTCCGTCATGCCCGCAGACGACGAGCAGACGGCTCCCGAGGTGATCGAGTCGGCCGAGGCGACGGACACCGTCGAGGCCGCTGAGGCCACCGAGGTCGCTGAGGCCGCCGAGGCCGCTGAGCCGACCGTCACCTTCGCCGACCTCGGACTGCCCGAGGGCGTCGTCCGCAAGCTCGCGCAGAACGGCGTCACCACCCCCTTCCCGATCCAGGCCGCGACCATCCCGGACGCCCTGGCCGGCAAGGACATCCTCGGCCGCGGCCGCACCGGCTCCGGCAAGACGCTCTCCTTCGGTCTGCCGACCCTGGCCCAGCTGGCCGGCGGCCACACCGAGAAGAAGAAGCCGCGCGCCGTCATCCTCACCCCGACCCGTGAGCTCGCGATGCAGGTCGCGGACGCCCTCCAGCCCTACGGCGACGTCCTCGGGCTGAAGATGAAGGTCGTCTGCGGCGGTACGTCCATGGGCAACCAGATCTACGCGCTGGAGCGCGGCGTCGACATCCTCGTCGCCACCCCCGGCCGGCTGCGCGACATCATCAACCGCGGCGCCTGCTCGCTCGACGCCGTCCAGGTCGCCGTCCTCGACGAGGCCGACCAGATGTCCGACCTGGGCTTCCTGCCCGAGGTCACCGAGCTGCTCGACCAGGTGCCGGCCGGCGGCCAGCGGATGCTCTTCTCCGCCACGATGGAGAACGAGATCGGCACGCTCGTCAAGCGCTACCTGAGCAACCCGGTCAGCCACGAGGTCGACAGCGCCCAGGGCAATGTCACCACCATGACCCACCACGTCCTCGTCGTGAAGCCGAAGGACAAGGCGCCGGTCACCGCCGCCATCGCCGCCCGCAAGGGCCGCACCATCATCTTCGTCCGCACCCAGCTGGGCGCCGACCGCATCGCCGAGCAGCTCGTCGACGCGGGTGTGAAGGCCGATGCGCTGCACGGCGGCATGACCCAGGGCGCGCGCACCCGCGTCCTCGCGGACTTCAAGGACGGCTACGTCAACGCGCTGGTCGCCACCGACGTCGCCGCCCGCGGTATCCACGTCGACGGCATCGACCTGGTCCTGAACGTCGACCCGGCCGGCGACCACAAGGACTACCTGCACCGCTCGGGCCGTACCGCCCGCGCCGGTCAGTCCGGCACCGTCGTCTCCCTGTCGCTGCCGCACCAGCGCCGGCAGATCTTCCGCCTGATGGAGGACGCGGGCGTGGACGCCTCGCGCCACATCGTCGGCGGCTCCGGCGCCTTCGACGAGGACGTCGCCCGGATCACCGGCGCGCGCTCGCTCACCGAGGTCCAGGCCGACGGCGCCAACAACTCCGCCAAGCAGGCCGAGCGCGAGGTGGCCGAGCTCACCCGCGAGCTGGAGCGGCTGCAGCGCCGCGCCACCGAGCTGCGCGAGGAGGCCGACCGGCTGACCGCCCGTGCCGCCCGCGAGCGGGGCGAGGACCCGGCCGAGGCGCTCGCTGCCGTCGCCGAGGCCGCCGAGGCCGAGGCCGCCGCCGAGGTCACCGTGCCGGCCCAGGCGACGTCGGACGACGCGCAGCGCCGCTCGTACGAACGCCGGGACGACCGGGGGAACTTCGAGCGCCGGGAGCGCCGCGACGACCGTCCGGCCGGCCGTTCCTTCGATCGCCGTGACGACCGTTCCGGTGGTGGCTTCAACCGCGACCGTCGGGACGACCGTCGGGATGACCGCTCCGGTGGCCGTTCCTTCGACCGCCGTGACGACCGTTCCGGTGGCGGCTTCAACCGCGACCGTCGCGATGACCGTTCCGGTGGGCGTTCCTTCGAGCGTCGTGACGACCGTTCCGGTGGCCGTTCCTTCGACCGTCGTGACGACCGTTCCGGTGGTGGCTTCAACCGCGACCGTCGGGACGACCGTCGGGATGACCGCTCCGGTGGCCGTTCCTTCGACCGTCGTGACGACCGCTCCGGTGGCGGCTTCAACCGCGACCGCGGCGACCGCCCGAGCCGCCCGTTCAACCGTGACGACCGTTCCGGTGGCCGTCCCACCGGTGGCTACCGTTCCGGTGGCGGCGACCGCCCGTTCAACCGTGACGACCGCTCCGGTGGCCGTCCCGCCGGTGGCGGCTACCGCTCCGGTGGCGGCGACCGCCCCTACGGCCGCCGCGACGACCACCGTGGCTCCGGCACCGCGACCGGCTCCTTCGGCCGCCGCGAGGACAAGCCGCGCTGGAAGCGCAACGGCTGATCGCTGATCGGCTGATCCACTGATCCGGACAGGGCCCGTACGACACGCAAGTGCCGTACGGGCCCTGTGCGTTGTGCGGTGGGCGGCCCGCGGCGCCGCTGGTTTTCCGGCACCCGTCGAGGCGTCCGGGCGCCCCGGCGGGAGAGCCATTGGGTAATGGCTTCGGGCTGCGGTGCGTCCTCGGGCTATGCTGCTCGGTGCGGGCCATTAGCTCAATTGGCAGAGCAGTGGACTTTTAATCCATTGGTTCAGGGTTCGAGCCCCTGATGGCCCACCGGTTGAGTGCTGGTTCTGACGTCCTGTGGGGCTGTGACCAGTGGAAAGGCCCCGGTACGCGAGAGCGGCCGGGGCCTTTCGCGCAGCGGCGCCGGCGGCCCGGCGCGGCCGTGGGCCGGACCCGCCGCTCCGGTGCCCGCACTCGCGTGACCCGTACGGCCCAGGACAATTCGCCGACCGGCCCGGTACCCGAAAGCCTTGGGAGTCGACAGCCTTGGCAGTGGGAAGAGGCCGGTGCGGATGCTTCGAGGCTGTGGGAACCGTTCGGCCGAACAGGAGCGGGCGGCGCGCCGCGCCGGGCTGTCACCGTTCGGCCGTCGCGTGGCCCGCTGGCTCCCCGCCGTCCTGATCGTCGGCGGCTTCGCCTTCGACCTGAGCACGCCGCCCCAGTACACCGCCGCGCCGTTCTTCGCCGCGGCGCCCCTGATCGCGGCGCCCCTCTTCTCCCTGGGCGCCACGGCCGTCACGGTCATCGCCGCGGTCGCGAGCGAGTACGTGGTCGTGATGTACCACAGCACGAAGGACAGCACCGAGTCGGTCACCGAGGCCCTGACCGTCCTGGTCGTCGCCTTCCTGGCGCTCGGTATCAACCGGGTCGTCCGGCGCGGCGACGCCCGGCTCGCCTCCGTCCGCGACGTCGCCGAGGCCGCCCAGCGCGCCCTGCTGCCCGCCCCGCCCGAACGGGTCGGCGGGCTCGCGGTCGCCGCGCGCTATATGGCCGCGCAGGCCGACGCCCGGATCGGCGGCGATCTCTACGCGGTGCAGGAGACCCCGCACGGCGTACGGCTGATCGTCGGCGATGTCCGCGGCAAGGGGCTGGAGGCGGTGGAGGCCGCGGTGATCGTCATCGGCGCGTTCCGGGAGGCGGCCGAACAGGAGGCCACCCTGGAGGCGGTGGCGGGCCGCCTGGAGCGGGCGCTGCAACGGGAGGGCGGGCGGCGGGCGGGGCTGGACCAGGTCGAGGGGTTCACCACGGCCGTCCTGGCGGAGATCCCGTCCGGCGCGCACTCCGTTCTGCGCGTCCTCAACCGCGGCCATCCGGCCCCGCTGCTGCTCGCCCCCGACGGCGGGCTGTGCGAGCTGAACCCCGCTTCGCCCGCGCTGCCGCTGGGGATGAGTGACGTGGCGGGGTGGCCGGACCGGGTGGACGAGACGTTCTTCCCGGCCGGTTCGCTGTTGCTGCTGTTCACGGACGGGGTGACCGAGGCCAGGGACCGGACCGGCCGCTTCTACGACGCGCCGGACCGGCTGCGCGGCCGTCACTTCCCCGGACCGGACGCCCTCCTGGACGTTCTGGCCCAGGACGTCGCCCGGCACACGGGTGGGCCGCAGGCGGACGATATGGCGCTGCTGGCGGTGCAGCGGCCGCTGGGGGAGTAGTTCAACCGGCGGCGGGCCACCCGTCGAGCCGGTGCAGGCTCTCGCCGTCCGGGCCGGTGAGGGCGACCGGGCGCTCGTCCAGCGCGAGGGTCAGCAGGCGGTCGTCCTCGGGGCGCGGGGCCCGTTGGCCCGGGGCGGTGATCCAGGGCAGGACGGTGTGGTGCTCGTGGGAGATCCAGTGGCCGGGGCCGGTCCGCTCGGCGAGCACCGACCGTACGAGCGCGGCGAACTCCTCGCGGCGGGCGGGCGGGAGGAAGGCCAGGGCGGCCGTGTGGAAGATGACCAGCGTCGCCTCGGACGGGGCCTCGGCGGCCAGCGCGGGCAGCTCGTCGAGCGGATCGCCGTGCACGATCCGGGGGCGGGGCGCGGGGCGTACGGCTTCGACGGCGGCCGCGAGCCGGTCGGCGCGGTTGTGGCTGTGGGAGAGGTGGGGGGTGTGGTTCCCGTCCTCGGGCCAGCGCAGGGCCTGGAGCCAGCGGAGGTCGTCGCGTGCGGTGAGCGGGTCGAGCGGGTCGGGGTCGATGCCGGCGCGCCAGACGATGTCGGGGAGGCGGGTGAGGGCTTCCGGTGCGGCGGGGGCGGGGCCGGCGCCGGTCGTCCGGCACACGAAGGTCACCGGGCTCCCGGGCGCCCCGAATTCCGTGCCGGAGCCCGCGCCGTCCTCCTCGTACCGGTAGCGGTACCGGTCGGGCTGCAGGCGCAGGCCCGCCGTCGCCCCGACCTCCAGCAGCGCCAGCGGCTGCGGCAGACGGGCGAGCAGCGGCAGCAGCGTGGCGCAGTGCGCAGGCTCCCCGGTCCGGTCGGTGCGGCGCATGATCACGGCACGGACCTCGTCCCAGTGCCGGATGGTCCACTCCCGCCAGCGTCCGTACGCCGTCTCGTTGCGCGGGCCCTGCTCGGCGTGCGGCCCGTCGAGATAGCGGACGGCGGCCAGGAGGAGGGTGGGTTGCTGTTTGCTCCCGGCCGGCAGCGATCCCGACAACAGATCGCAGAACTCCGCGTCGTGGCTGATCCGCGCGGTCAACTCCGCATGGGCGTCGGACCGTCCCCGCGCCTGTCGCCAGGAGAACTCCCGGTACCGATCCGCCACTGTCTGCGCGCTGTTCACGACGTTGACCACGTTGACGACCATGATCCGACGTTACTGCTCTCACGCTCCGTAAGGACCGGGCACCCCTCCGCATAACAACTGACGCACAATCACCGGAAGATCGTTTAGAGGGCTCCGGTCAACTCGCCCGATTTATGCCCGCGATGGGCGGAAAAGTCCACGCCAGAGCGCCTGCGGAGCGCATACGGATTCCCCGGAAGGCTTGGAAAATAGTCACGATCTCTATTACTGTCCGATAACGGAGCGCGGTCGTCCCAGCCGTCGCAAGAGGCGGCACCGCGCGCCTACGCCGAATCCCGCAAGCGCACGCCATGCACGTCGCACACGTCATCACGGCACGCAGGAGTACCCGTACGGATTGAGCGCATGTGCACGGACGGGCGCCAGTGGGCACTGAACAGCGCCGACCGGTACCGATCCACATGACCGCTCGCTCCACGCGACCCGCACCCCTGCGCCGCCCGTTCCGTCTGCGTCATCCGCACCATCCGCGCGGCATGCATGAAGTGCACCGAGGGAACCGGGGAACCACCACCTTGGGGTGAATCGGACGCCTCCCACCAGAGGCGCCCGTAGGAGACCTTCCTGCTCCGAACCCGTCAGCTAACCCGGTAGGCGTGAAGGAAGGAAAGGAGTGCGCCCCCGTGGCGTCCAACAGGCCTGCCCCAGAGGCTCCGTCCGCCGCCTACCTCGATGACCGGGGTCCGTCCGACGACGGATACCCCTTCGACGGATCCGGAGTCGTCTATCAGGGCGGCGAGTACGACCGCGAGCGTGACGACGCGCGCGACGGCGACGGGCCGTGGGAGGAGTGGAACCCCACCGAGGAGTCCGTCCGGTCCGTCCGCGGCAAGCACCGGGTGGCCAAGCAGCGCGGCGGCGCGCTCGCGCGCAGCGGTACGGTCCTGGGCGTCGGCGTCATCGCGGCGGTCGGCGCGGGCGGCATGGCCTCGGCCGAGGACCGCCCGCCGGTCCCGATCTCGATGCCCGACATCGGCGGTATGGCCCACGACATCGCCGAGAAGATGCCGGACGTCCCCGTCATAGGCGGCCTCATATCCGACTCCGGGGCGCCGCGGTCCGGTACGGACACCGGCTCCGCGTCCCCCCACGGCCCCCTCTCCCAGGCGGGCCTCACCCAGCACGAGGCGGCCCAGGGCGCCAACGCCGGCGAGACGCTGCGGAACCGCATCCTCCAGCAGGCCGACGCGCAGCAGGGCGCCGCCGAGCAGGAGCAGCGCGCCGCCGTCGAGACGGCCGCCGTCGACCGGGCCGGGAAGGACGCCACCGCGCATCAGGCGGCCGCCGAGAAGGCCGCGGCCGCCAAGCAGGCGGCGGAGCGCGAGGCCGAGCGCCGGGCGGCGGAGGCGGCCCGCAAGAAGGCCGAGGCCGAGCGCCTCGCCCAGCTGGCCAGGAGCTTCATCACCCCGGTGGCCTCGTACACCCTGACCGCCAGCTTCGGCCAGGCCGGCGACCGCTGGGCCGCGGACCACACCGGACAGGACTTCGCCGCCCCGACCGGCACTCCCGTCAGGGCAGTGCACTCCGGCACCATCACGCAGGCGGGCTGGGCCGGCTCGTACGGCTACCGCCTCGTCCTCACCCTCGACGACGGCACCGAACTCTGGTTCTGCCACCTGTCCTCCATGGTGAAGACCTCCGGCAAGGTCAGCACCGGCGACGTCATCGCCCGCGTCGGCGCCACCGGCAATGTCACCGGCCCCCACCTCCACCTGGAGGTCCGCCCGGGAGCCGGCGACCCGATAGACCCGATGCCGTGGCTGCGGGAGCACGGACTGAGCGTCTGACGCGACGGGGCCCGCTCCCGCTCCCGCTCCCCCGGGAATGCGGGAGCGGGCCCGGGGGAGCGGGAGCGGGTTCCGGGGAATGCGGGAGCGGGCCCGGGGAAATGTGGGAGCGGGTTCCGGGAATAACGCGCCTCTCCGCAACGCTGCAACAACGCATGACTGCGACACGCAAAACCCTCGGCTCGCTCTCCGTCTCGCCCCTCTCCCTCGGCGGCAATGTCTTCGGCTGGACGGCGGACGAGGCCGAGTCCTTCGCCGTACTCGACGCGTACGTGGCCGGCGGGGGCAACTTCATCGACACCGCCGACGTCTACTCGGCCTGGGTGCCCGGCAACAAGGGCGGCGAGTCGGAGACCGTCATCGGCAACTGGCTGGCCTCCCGCGGCAATCGCGCCGATGTCGTGATCGCCACCAAGGTGGGCGCCCACCCGGAGCTCAAGGGCCTGAGCGCCGCCACGATCAAGACCGCGGTCGACGCATCCCTCACGCGCCTGCGCACCGACTACATAGACCTCTACTACACCCACTACGACGACGAGTCCCAAGAGGTCGGGGAATTCCTCACCGCCCTCAACGACCTCGTCCAGGCCGGCAAGGTCCGCGAGATCGCCGCCTCCAACATCTCGGCAAAGCGCCTGGAGGAGTCCCTGGCCTTCTCCGCCCGTGAGGGCCTCGCCCGTTACGTGGCCCTCCAGCCCCACTACAACCTGGTCTCCCGCGACACCTACGAGGGCGAACTCGCCGACGTGGCCGCCCGCCACGGCGTCGCCGCCGTCCCGTACTACGCCCTCGCCTCCGGCTTCCTGACCGGCAAGTACCGCCCCGGCACCACCGTGGAGAGCGCCCGCTCCGAAGGCGCCGCCCGGCACCTCTCCACCGACCGCGGCCTGCGCGTCCTGGCGGCCCTCGACACCGTCGCCGCCGCCCACGACGCCGAACTCGCCACCGTCGCCCTCGCCTGGCTCGCCGCCCGACCCACGGTCGCCGCCCCGATCGCCAGCGCCCGCACGGTGGCCCAGCTTCCGGCGCTACTGGCGGTCGGCGAGCTGACCCTCACGGGAGCTGAACTGGCCCTCCTGAACGAGGCGTCGGCGTGACGGCCTGACCTTCTCGGCCTCGACGCGTGTAGGGGGGCGGGCGGCGGGGCCGGTGGGGCGGCGACGCCTTGGCCCCGCCGCCCCCCCCCGTATACGTCTCGGCTTACTACCCCCGCCGATCCACCACCGCCCACGACGCCACGGCAACCCCACCCGCCACCGCAAACACCGCGGGCCAGGCCCCGACCTTCTTGGCGAGCGGGTGGGAGCCGGCGAATGCGGCCACGTAGGTCGCGCCCAGGGCCGCCGCCGTGGGCCCACCGGCCTTCCGCACCCACTCCCGACCCGCCACGGCCCCTGCCGCGGCCAGCACCACACCACCCAGCGGCCGCTTCTTCGTCCAGCGGGCCACGGCGTAGCCGCCTACGAGCCCACTCGCCGCCACGACACTGCTCGGCACGCTAGCCATTACAGAAACCTCCACATCACAGACAACTTCCCTGAGCCTACGCTCGGGTAATCCGGTTCGAGTGACATGCTGATCAAGCAGTGGGCAGAATCCCCGTATGGCGAAGGCGACATCTCGAAATCCTGTGACGTTCGGTTCCCCTGCGGGGGTCGCAGTGGGGCAGCACTTCAAGAGTCATGCGGAGCTGCATGCGCATGGCGTACATCGGCAAACCGGACGGGGAATCTCCGGTACTGCGCGGGAAGGCGTCGACTCCATCGTGCTCTCCGGTGGCTATGTCGATGACATCTACGGCGACACCGAGATCGTCTATACCGGCGAGGGTGGACGCGACCAGAAGACGCAGCGCATGGTGGCCGACCAGACCATGGATACGCCCGGAAATGCCGGGTTGTTGCTGAATCAAGCCCTCGGTAATCCGGTCCGCGTCATTCGAGGCTTGGATATCAAACGGCAGAAGGCTACGGGTGGCTATCAGTACTGCGGTTTGTTCCGGGTGGCCGACAGCTGGACCACCGTCGGTAAGGAAAGGTTCCGCATCTGCCAGTTCCGGCTGGTCAAGATTGGGCTGGACGAAACGGTGAAGCCGCAATCCGTATCTCCGGATGGCGACACGCAAACCAGCCTGGAAGAACAATTCCGCCGTATCGTTGCATACGAGCGACTCTTGCGTGACTCTGCGGTGGTGCGGCGTGTCAAAGAGATGTACGACGACACCTGCCAAGTATGTGATACGCGGTTGGCGGTTTCGCCAGATGGCAAGGCAATTAGCGAGGCCGCACATATACAGGCATTGGGTAAACCCCACAACGGGCCGGACACGATAGAGAATGTGCTGTGCCTCTGCCCCAACTGCCACGCGCTGTTCGACCGTGGTGCACTCCAACTCACCGATGGTTTTGATGTGATTGATGGCTTGACGCAGAAATTCAAGCGCGCACTGACTCGGGTTAAGGAGCATGAGATACGGGTGGAGTGCATACGCCAGCATCGGAGTCGATGGGCGGAACGCACGTCCTAGCCCGAACCTGGGGCATCCATGAACGCCGGCCGCCCCCAAGGCAGGTTGTGCACCAGGTCGGCTGCTCGCCAGACACGGCTGCGACAGCCCTCGCATCCTCGTGTTCCCGGAGACGCGGCACCGTTGAGAAGGTTGCCATTGTGTCGGATGGGGCAGGGCAGATCGATGCCGGCGCGGGTCAGCGGGCCGTGCGACCCGGCGCGGTGGGGGCGTGTGCCGCAGAGGGCAGCGTGGCTGGCCAGTGAGCCCGATGCGTACGCAGCAACGCCTGAGCCAACGCCCCCTGCACCCAAGGCTGGTACTGCCAAATCTGCAGCAGCAGCTCCTGCTCGCGGGTGCTGAAGTCGTCCCTCGGGCCGGTCAGGTGTGCCCGCCGCCGGTGGAAGGAGAGGGCCGTGGTGAGGGTGGTGTATTCGGCTACCGCGCGGGCGGCGGTGGGGCCTTGGGTGCGGCGGGCCAGGGTGCGGGCCAGGCTGCGGGTTTTGAGGGAGGAGAGGGCGGTGGGTTCGGCGGGGGCGAGCCAGCCGGTGGCGGTGTAGGGGGCGAGGTAGTGGCGGAGGGAGAGGAGTTCCTGGTGGCGGGACCAGATCGCCAGCCAGGTGAGGGCGGTGAAGACGGGGACCATGAAGAGGCCGTAGACGGTGAGGAAGCCCAGGTCGCCCAGGGAGGTCGCGCCGTTCCAGATGGCGTGGAGGAGGACGGCGGTGAGCAGGCCGAGCAGGGCGATCACGGCGCGGGTGATGCGGCGGCGGTGGTGGCGGGTGGCGGCTATGCCGAAGGCCAGGCCGGTGAGCATGGTGAAGAGGGGGTGGGCGAAGGGGGAGACGACGATGCGGATGAAGAAGGTGCCGGCGGTGAGGGAGTGCAGGCCGGAGTGGCCCATGGACTGGTCCTCGCCGAAGGCGTTGCCGAGATAGAGGATGTTCTCGGTGAAGGCGAAGCCGGTGGCGCTGAGGCCGGCGATGACGAGGCCGTCCGTGATGCCGTCGAAGTCGTGCCGGCGGAAGCGGTAGAGGAGCAGGACGGCGGCCGCCTTGACGGATTCCTCCACGACCGGCGCGATGACCGTCGCACCCCAGGCCCGCGCGTCGGACGCCGACGCCCCGATGACATTGGTGGCCAGCCAGTCGGTGGCGAAGCCGTTGGCGAGGATCGCGACCAGCGTGGCCGCGCACGCTCCCCAGGCGAAGGCGAACGCGAGGTTGCGCCACGGCTCGGGCTCTATGTGGTCCAGCCAGCAGAACGCCGCTATGAGGGGCGGAACGGGGAAGACGGCGAGACCGAGGCCGACCAGGAAGCCCTCGGTGCCGGTCTGGTGGCGGACGATGGCCAGGATGATCACGCCGGAGAGCGCGAGCAGCGAGACCAGCGTGATCGCGCGGACGGTCTTGCTGTGCCAGGGGGCGGGGCGCCGGGAGCGCGGGGGCAGCTGGGAGGTGTGGGTGTCCGGCTGAGGTTCGTGGGGGTGAGGGTGGGGCGCGTACGCCGGGAGGGGCGGCTGCGGGGGCGGCTGGGACGGGTACACCCATCGACCTTACGGGCCCGGCCGGCGACGGTGACGGGGGCCTTTCCGGCTCCTGGGCGAGCGCCTTCCGGCGCCTACGGGCGCCGTCGGAACATCAGGTCGTGGACGACATGCCCCTTGTCCAGCCCCTGTCCCTCGAACTTGGTGAGGGGGCGGAAGTCGGGCCGGGGCGCGTACCCGGGGTGGAGGTTCTCGAGCGTCGGATCGGCGGAGAGGACCTCGAGCATCTGCTCGGCGTACGGCTCCCAGTCGGTGGCGCAGTGCACCAGGGCACCGGGGGCGAGCCGGGTGGATGCCAGCGCGACGAATTCCGGCTGGATCAGGCGGCGCTTGTGGTGGCGCTTTTTCGGCCAGGGGTCGGGGAAGAAGACGCGCAGGCCGGCGAGGGAGGCGGGGGCGAGCATCTCGCGCAGGAGGATGATCGCGTCGCCGTTCGCGACCCGGATGTTGGACAGGCCGTTCCGCTCCGCGAGACCGAGCAGATTGCCCTGGCCGGGAGTGTGCACGTCACAGCCGAGGATGCCGGTGTCCGGGTCGGCGGCGGCCATCTGGGCCGTGGCCTCGCCCATGCCGAAACCGATCTCCAGGACGACCGGCCGGCCGTCGAAGAATGCCTCCAGATCGATACGGGAGAGCCCGTCGATGTCCCGGCCCCACTTGGGCCACAGGCGGCGCAGCGCGTCGGCCTGTGAGGGCGAGACGCGGCTGCGGCGGGGTTGGAAGGAGCGGATCCGGCGCTCATGATGCGAGCCCGCGGGGTCGGCGGCGGGGCCGGTCCCGTCGGGGAACATCGGCTCGCCGCGGCGCGGCACGGCAGCCGAGGCGGCGGTGGCACCGAGGCGGGTGGCGTCCTGCGGCGCGGGGCTCGCGGCCATGGCGGGGGCCTGCGCGCCGCTCTCCGGGCCGTCGGCCTCGGGGGCGTCGGCGGCCTGGGGGACGTCGGTTGCGGGGGTGGCGGGATTCTCGGACACAGTGTGTTGATTCTACGGATGGTGAGGAGCGGCAGGATCCGGCCGCGGCGCCCCACGCCCCTCGGCCCCCGCGCCGCTCAGCCCTGCACCGCTCCCAGCACCCTCCGCGCCACTTCCCGTCCGATGGGCAGCGAGGCCGTGGCGGCGGGCGACGGGGCGTTGAGGACGTGGACCATGCCCGGCGATTCCGCGAAGAGGAAGTCGTCGACGAGGGTGCCGTCGGGGAGGACGGCCTGGGCGCGGACGCCGGCCGGGGAGGGGAGGAGGTCCTCCTCCTGGACGGCCGGGAGGAGGCGGCGGACCGCTTCGGTGAAGGCATGACGGGAGAGGGAGCGGTGGAGTTCGCCGGCGCCGTAGCGCCAGTGGCGGCGGGCTATCCGCCAGGAGCCGGGGTAGGCGAGGGTGCCGGCGAGGTCGGCGGGGCGGATGGTGCGCCAGTCGTAGCCCTCGCGGGCGAGGGCGGGGACGGCGTTCGGGCCGATGTGGACGCCGCCGTCGATGCCGCGGGTGAGATGGACGCCGAGGAAGGGGAAGGCCGGGTCGGGGACGGGGTAGACCAGGCCGCGGACCAGATCGGCGCGCGCCGGGGCGAGGGAGAAGTACTCGCCGCGGAACGGGACGATCCGCATGCCGGGGGCGTCGCCGGCCAGCCGGGCGATCCGGTCGCAGTGCAGGCCGGCGCAGTTGACCAGGGCGCGGGCGCGGTGGACCGTCCCGGAGGCCGTACGGACCGCGACCCGGCCGGAGCGGCGGCCGATCGTCGTCACCTCGGCGCCGTACACGATCCGGGCGCCGGCGTCCGTGGCGAGCGCGGCGTACTGGCGGGCGACCGCGCCGAAGTCGCAGACGCCGGTCGTGCCGACATGGATGGCGGCCAGGCCCTGCACCTCGGGTTCGTACTCCGCTATCTGAGCGGGGCCCAGCTCACGCACCGGCAGGCCGTGTTCGCGGCCGCGCTGGATCAGGCCGTGCAGCCGCGGCAGCTCGCTGCGGTCGGTGGCGACGATCAGCTTGCCGGTGACTTCGTGCGGGATGTCGTACTCGGCGCAGAATTTGACCATCTCCGCCGAGCCCTGGAGGGCGTAGCGGGCCTTGAGGGAGCCGGGCGGGTAGTAGATGCCGCTGTGGATCACGCCGCTGTTGCGGCCGGTCTGATGGCGGGCGGGCCCCGGCTCCTTCTCCAGCACCACGACGCGCGTGCGCGGCGCGGCACGCGTGATCGCATAGGCCGTAGAGAGCCCGATGATGCCGGCACCGATCACCAGCACATCGCAGTCGTACGCCGCCACTGCACCTCCCCAACCGGATCACCGCAGGTCCGCCCCTGGCCGGGGACCCGCGCGTCATTGCCGTCGACGTACTCCATCATGACGGCCGCCACTGACAATGCGGCGGGGACGAGACGCGGCGCACCGCCCGGTCCGTGCCGCGCGGGCCCGGCCGCGACGCTCCCGCCCCGAAGGCCCCGCCCCACCCGCCGCCACCCCTACGCGGGCGCCGCCAGCAGCGGCCGCGCCCGCTCGCGCAGCTCCACCACCCGCGGCTCGTCGCCGTACGGCTCCAGGCGGTGCAGCAGATCGCGGACGTACTCGGTGGTGCGGGCCGAGGAGATCCGGCCGGCCACCTCGACCGCGCGGGTGCCCGCGGCACACGCCGCGTCGAGGTTGCCCGACTCCAGTTCGGCGACCGCGGAGACCACCAGGCGCAGCCCGTGCGAGCGGACGAATTCCTCCGTGGGACGGGAGAGCGCCTGCTCCGTGAAGCGACGGACCTGGCGTGGCAGCCGAAGATCGCGGTAGCACTCGGCGGCGTCGGCGGCGAACCTCTCGTAGGAGTAGAAGTCCAGCCAGGACGGGTCCGGGTCGCCGCTGCGGGAGCGTTCCAGCCAGCCCTCGGAGGCCTTCAGCGCGACCTCGCAGGCGCGCGCCTCGCCGGCCTTGGCCTGCGCCCGCGCCTCCACCAGGCGGAAGAAGCTCATGGTGCGCGCGGTGGCCAGGCCGCGGTTGCGCTCCAGGGCGGCCTGGGCGAGATCGACGCCCTCGTCGGCGAAGCCGCGGTAGGTCGCCTGGAGGGACATCGAGGCCAGGACGTAGCCGCCCAGGGGGACGTCGGCGGCGGCGCGGGCGAGCCGCAGCGCCTGGATGTAGTAGCGCTGCGCGGCCTCCTGCTGGCCCGTGTCGAAGGCCATCCACCCTGCGAGCCGGGTGAGTTCGGAGGTCGCGCCGAACAGCGCCCGGCCGACCTCGTCGCTGTACGAGGCGAGAAGTAATGGCGCCGCGTCCACCCGCAGGCACTCCGGCACCATCGACGAGCGCCAGTCCCCACCGCCGTACTTGGAGTCCCAGCGGCGCGCGTCCTCGGCCGCCTCGCGCAGCTTGGAGACGTCGCTGTGCCCGACATGCTGCGGGATCCCGGCGTCTCCGGCGGCCGCGGCATCCTTGTCGCGCGCCTCGGCCGCCTCTCTGGCCACCGAGCTGTCGGCGGGAGATATCAGCCAGCGCGAGGCCGGCGTCGCATACGCGCTGACGGCGAACGATCCGGCCAGGCTCTGCCAGATGCCGCCACCGCCGGCCCGCCGTCCGGCCAGATCAAGTCGGTAGAGCTCGGTCGCGGACCGCACCGCCGCGCCCACATCGCGGGGAAATGCCAGGCCTACCTCGGGCGCCGGGTCCGCGTCCGCCAGCCCGATCTCGTGCAGCGGCACCGGCCGGCCGAGCTTGCTGCCGATCGCGGACGCGATCAGATGGGGCGCGGCGCCCTGCGGCACCATGCCCTTGGACACCCACCGCGCCACCGACGTCTTGTCATAGCGAAGCGTCAGTCCGCGCTGCGCCCCGAGGTCGTTGACCCGGCGCGCCAGTCCGGCATTGCTGATACCCGCGAGGGCGAGTACGGTGCCGAGCTTCTCGTTCGGCCCGCGTATATCCCTGGACATGCGCACCCCTCGACACAGCGACAGCCTCCCCGGTACCCCGGGGCATGCGTCCACCCAGAGTAGTTCGCCGGATCCCGACCGTTAAGAGTCGGTCTCCCGGATGGCGAGATTCGTGTTCAAACAGGGGTGCGGGAATTGGCATGTGCTCCGGGTACGTGTGCCCGTGCGCCCGTCCGTGCGCGCTGGCCGCTCTGTGACGGGAGCGCTTTCATGGGTCCTGCGTGGGTTGGCCCGCTGCACTGGATCCAGTGGGCTGGGGGACACCGTCACCTCATTCCCCGCGGGTGACGGTCCGGTCCGGGAGGCGAAGCCCGCTTCCCGGACCGTCGCGCAGACCGGCCGTCGGCCGGCCACGGCACCGGTTGACGCGACGCCCGAACGCGTCAACTCCACTGTGCAGTACGGACTTTGGCCGAAAATCGACGGATGGTGATTTCGCGCCGCGGCTCACCCGAGGCCGCCCCGGGGGCCACACGGGGGGCCGCCCGGGGCCGCCCCGCGGCCCGCCCGCACCGTAAAACGCCCGCATACGGGCCCCTCGCCGACCCCTCCTGCACGCCGCTCTCATGGCAGCATGGTCCGCGCAACACCATGGCGAGAGCGTGGCAATCCGTTGTACGGGGCGGCCGTTGGTCCCTCGGCGGGCGGGGAATCGGGTGGAGGCGGCGATGCGCTGGTTGGTGGGGTGGAGCAGTACCGCCACGGGACCGGCCGCCGGCGGTGAGGGCCCGGCCGTCCTGCCCGTCGGCGCCCAACTCCTGTGGGGCGAACCGGATCCACTGTGGGCCGTCGGCGACTGGCGGCCCGACGAAGTCCGCGTCGTACAGGCCGACCCCGAGACCCGGCTCGCCGTCTTCGGCATCTGCGGCGCCACCAACGACCAGCTGCGCGTCGGCCTGTTCGCGGCCCGCGGCGGCGCGCTGCGCCACCTCACCGCCTGGCCCGGCAGCTACACCGCCGTCGTCCAGGTAGGACGGCGGATCACCATTACCGGCGACCTGGCCGGCGCCCGCCCCGTCTTCCACACCCCCTGGGCCGGCGGCACCGCCTACGCCACCGCCGCCCTCCCGCTCGCCGACCTCATAGAGGCCAGCCTCGACGTCGGCCACCTCGCCGCGCTACTGGCCTGCCCGGACGCCCCCGAGGCCCTCGGCGACGGCACACCGTACGAAGGCGTCCGGCGCATCCCGCCCGGTCACGCCCTGGTGCTGCGCGCCGGCGCCCGCGACATCGCCTCGTACGAGCCGACCGCCTCGCTCGCCGTCGCCGCGCCCCAAATCGCCCCGGAACAAGCGGTGGACGGCGTCCGCGAGGCGCTGGTCGAGGCCGTCCGCGCCCGGCTGTCCGGCCCGCGGCACGCCCCCGACCCGGACGGCCCGGACGGCCTCGACCCCGGCCCGGTGCCCGGCATGGGACCGGCCGAGCGGCGGGCCGCGCGCGGCGCACCGGCCCCCGGCATCGGCGCCGACCTCTCCGGCGGCAGCGCCTCCGGAACCCTCGCCCTGCTCGCCGCCGGTCTCCCCGGCCAGCCCGGCACACTCAACGGCCACGGCGCACGCCTGCTCGCGGTCACCTTCAACGACCTTGCCACCCAAGGCGGTCAGGTCCACCGCACCGCCGAGCTGGAACGCGCCCGCAGCATCGCCGAGAACCCACGGCTGCGCCATGTCGTCGTCGCGGCGGGCGAAGAGGCCCTCCCGTACGCCGACCTCGAATCCGGACCGCTCACCGACGAGCCCGGCCCCTCCCTCACCGCCGCCGCCCGGCACCGCCGGCGGCTGCTCGCGGGCAGCGCGGACCACTTCGTCGGGAATGGTGCCCGCCAGGTCCTCGACGCCCATCCGGCGCGCCTCGCCGACCTCCTCCTGGACCGCCGACGCCGCCCTCTGCTGCGGCCGGTCACCGCGCTCGCCAAGGCCGACGGCCCCTCCGCCCAGTCCGTCCTCGTCCCCTTCACCGTCTACCGCGCCGCCCGCAAGCTCGCCCGTACGCCCTACGGCGAGGGCATCGCCGATACGGCGCGACGCCTCCTGGAGCGGCAGTTCGCCGACGAACCGGTGGCCGGCGGCGCGGTCGACGCCTCACTCGCCGCCCTCGCCTGGTGCCGCCCGGGGCCCGCCGCGCGCTGGCTCACCGGCGAGGCGCTGGCCCAGGTGTCGGTTCGCCTCGGGGACGCGGCGACCCGCTCGCCCGCCATCGGCCGGCCCGGAGAACGACGCGCCCGTGCCGCACTCTTCCGCCAGGCCGCCGACCACCGCGTCTTCGAGCAGGCCGCCGAGATCCGCGATCAGCGGCTGCACGCCCCGTTTCTCGACAACCAGGTCGTGCTCGCCTGCCGCGCGCTGCCGGACACCCTGCGGGTGCAGCCGGGGGCGCGGGCGGCGGTACTGCGCTCGGTCCTCGCCGGCGCCGGAGTGCGGGACCTGCCGCCCGGCTGGGGCGCCACCTCGCACCTCGCCCATGCGGCCGCGGTACGGGCCGGGCTGCGCAACGCCGTCGGCGAACTGGTCGGGCTCTTCGACACACCGCTGCTCGCCGATGCGGGGCTGGTGGAGGCGCGGGTGGTGCGCAAGGCGCTGCGGGCGGCGGCCGAGGGCGAGCCGCTCCCGCTGGACGGGCTCGCCGAGCTGGTTTCCACGGAGCTGTGGCTGCGGCGGCTACTGGCGCGGCGGGGCACATGCTGGACGGGCGCGGCGGCGCGGCAGCGGGCACTCGCGGGAGGTGTGGTGCCGCCCCGCGCGCAGCTGTGAGCGGGCGCCGCGACACCTAACCCCACGGACGCCGCCGATCGCGGTTTCACGTGAAACAAAGCCCTGGTGCCGTAAAGACGCCCAGGCCCCGGGCCCCAGGCCCCGGGCCCCAGGCCCCGGGCCCCAGGCCCCGGGCCTTCGTCACCGGCAACTGATCTGTGACCGCGCCCAGTCCGCCGGCGCCACCACGTCCCCGGGCGACACCGGCTCGACGATCAACCGCAGCGTCTTACGGCCCGTCAGCGGGACATGCACCGGCACCGCAGGGTCCCCGCCGTGCACCACGCCGGACCGCCACAGCCGCGCCCCGTCCGCGTACACCGAGAACCGCACCGCGCCCAGCCCCAGGCTCAGATCGTCGATGCCCGCGGCCGCGTCGTACGCGGTGCACTGCCGGTTGAGGTCGATCAGCACGGAGGACGGGCCGTGCACGCTCACGCCGTGCTCGTACGTCGTGTCACCGATCCTGGGGCGCTGCCGATGCCACAGCCAGCTGCTCTCGAACGTCCGCACCTCCGGCTCGGTGCCGTCGCCGACGACGTCGTACGACAGCGCGTCGAGACGGTACGGAGTCGGCGGCGGCTCCGGGGTGGGCGGTGTCGGGGTGGGCTTCGGCGGCGTCGGCGGGGGAGTCGGTGTCGGTGTCGGCGTCGGCGTCTGCGTCTGCGTCGGAGTCGGAGGGGGTGTGGGCGTCGGCTCGGGAGGAGGCGTCGGTGTGGGTGTAGGAGGGGGCGTCGGCTTCGACGACGGTGTGTGGCCGGCGGCCGGCGGGATCGGCTTCGGTGCGGGCTTCGGCGGCTCAGGCGCAGGCGTCCGCGGCGCGGCGGGCACCGACCGGTGTGGCCTCGCCTGCGGCTCCGACGGCGGCTGCGGGGAGCCGGTCAGCGCCAGTGCGAGCGCCGCGCCCGCCGCCACCGCCACCCCGACCCCGATGCCGACCTTGACCGGCGCGCCCAGCCCCTCGCTCACTGCGGAGCCCGCCGCACCGGAAGCCGTACCCGAAGCCGCACCGGACCCGGCCCCCGAGGCCGCCGCGGCCGCACCAGCCCCCGCCGCCGCACCCGCTCCCGCGACCCCCACCGCCGCGGCCGCCGCCTTGACGGCGTACCCCGCGGCGAACCAGCCGATGACCGCGACCGGCAGCAGCGCCCCGATCCGCTCATTGACGTCCGCGACCTCCAGCGCCGCCGTACGGCACCGGGCGCACCCGTCCAGATGCTTGCGCAGCCCCCGCTCGGCCCGCATCCGCAGCCCGCCCCGGGCGAACGCGCCGAGCCGGTCGGCGTACCGGGCGCAGTCGCCGCCGGCGGTCAGCGACTGGCTGACGTGTGCCTGCAGATAAGCCTGCCGGAGGCCCTCACGGGCGCGGTGCGCAAGGACGGCGGTGGCGTTCGCGGTCAGCCCGAGCAGCGGCGCGACCTCGCTCGGCGACTCGTCCTCGATCGTGGTGTGCCACAGCACCGTCTGATAGCGCTCGGGCAGGCTGCGGAACGCCCGCACCGCCATCGACTGCTCGGCTTCGTGCATGGCCCGGACATCCGCGCCCAGGTCCAGCGTGTCGTCGTCCCGCGACGACCCGGCCGAGGACACCGCGAACACCGCGAAGTCCTCGACCAGTTGCTCCCGTCTCTGGGTCTTCGCCCAGGCCGCGGCAACCCGCCGGACGGTCGTCAGCAGATAGGCGCGCACCGCGGAATCGGGTCCCGCGCCACCGCGCACCGCCTGCAGCGTGCGCGCGAAGACCTCGCCGGTCAGATCCTCTGCGGTATGCGTGTCCCGGCAGCAGCTGCGCGCATAGCGCCGTACCGCGGCGGCGTGCCTGCGGTACATCTCCACGTACGCGTCGTCGTCGCCGGCCCGCATATCGGAGATCAGCTGTTCGTCGGAAGGCGGAAGGCCGGCGCTCGCGCCCTCATCGGCGTCCACATCGCTCACGGATCCGCCGGCCGGCCCGCGCCCACCGGAGCGGCCGCGCTGCGCCGGCACCCCGTGCTCGGCGCCCTCGGCACGGTCGTGCCGCTCAGGGGCACGGTCCGCCGGGGGAGTCGCCCCCAAGGGCCCGGTCTGCCCCGGGACCTGAGGCCGGGCCACTCCGCCCGTCGCCTCACCGCCGCGCCGCTCGTCCCGCCCGTCAACACCCATCGCCGAGGCCCCCGAACACGCCGTCACACCGGAACACCGCGCAAGCGTGCCACACCGGACACCCGGGCTTCAGGGTCCCGGCGGGCAACCACTCATCCGAGGATCGTTCTTGTACGACCGCACTAGCGTTCACCCGTACGGGGCAGCCGCCGCCGGAGCGTACGGACGACACCCCACCGGCCGCCGAACCCGCCCGGCGCCCCACCGAAAGGAGGCGCCCGGACGGGCCCGCCGGCCGTTGCTCAGCCGACGGGGCGCGAGCGCAGCCCCTCCAGCAGGATCTCCAGCAGCCGCGCGGACGCGGCCTGCTGCTGTCCCGGGTCGGGCAGCGACGGTGCGCCCGTGGCGATGACCAGCAGGATGTCGGCGACCGTCACATCGGCCCGCAGCTCACCGGCGGTCTTCGCGCGCTCCACCAGCCGCCCGACGACCTCCAGCAGCGCCTGCGCACCGGCCGTCTCCTCGACGGCGTCCGCCCCGCCCTCCGGGACCTCGGCAGCGGCCGCCGGCTCGCTCCGCTCCTCCTCCGGCGCGACGCGCTGGGCGACCACCCGCAGGGTGCCGTCCGTGACGTCCGCCTCCGACCCCACCCGCTGCTGCGGCACGCGCGCCTCGGTGAGCTCCTCAGCCGACCGCTCGGCGTCCGCGCTCACCCGCAGAATGCTCGGCGGCAGCAGCCGCCCGGCACCCGAGGCGACCGAGGTCCGCAGAAACCTGGAGAGCGCCGACCATGCGTCGTCCTCCTGGCCGAGCGCCGTCCGCGCCTGGTCCGTCAGCCGCGAGGTCTCTTCCTCGGCTATCCGCCTGACCAGGACGTCCTTGCTAGGGAAGCGGCGGTAGACGGTGCCGACACCGACCCGGGCCCGCCGCGCCACATCCTCCATCGGCGCGCCGTACCCCAGCTCCCCGAACACCTCACGCGCGGCTCGCAGCACATGCTCCAGATTGCGCTGCGCGTCCACCCGCAGCGGAGTGGTCCGGCCGCCGGCACCCAGGCCGATACCGGCCCTGGCGCCATGCACCCCGTTGCTATTGCCGTTGCCGCCGGCGTTGCCGCCCGTGTTGCCGTTCCCGTTGTTGTGGCCGTTGGTCCCGCCGCCGTCGGACGCGCTGTCCGCAGTGGCGACGGCTGTCGGCCAATGAGAGCCCTGAATATGCATAGTGATTCCCCCGGTAATGACGTCTCCCCCCGGAGACTCCCCGCCCTGACGGTCGGGGCGTACCGACAGAGGGTGCACCCCAACGAGATACGAACATAGTTGAGCCCGGGTCAAGAATGAAGGGGGTGTTCCGCACACTGCGCCCCCCGATCGGCCCAACGGACCGGATCCGCCCCGATTGCGTACCCGTCCGCAGGCCGCCACGCGCGCCCTGACCTGCGCACCTTGCCCGGCACCCGCGGAAGATGACCGTCCGGACCGTTACCCGCCGCCGGTCACACATTTCGACGAGCCTGTGGACAAAGCCGTTCCCGGGGTGCGTCATGGAACAGTGGTGTCGGCTCGACCTCGCGAGGAGAACCTCTGTGACGGCAGTGTCTTCCAACGAAGTGGCGCGCATTCTCGTGGTCGGCGGCGGTTACGTCGGGATGTACACCGCCCTGCAGCTGCAGCGGAAGCTGAAGCAGGAGCTGCGGCGCGGCACGGTGGAGATCATCGTGGTCGATCCCGAGCCGTATATGACGTACCAGCCGTTTCTGCCCGAGGCCGCGGCCGGTTCCATCTCCCCGCGCCATGTCGTCGTACCGCTGCGCCGGGTGCTGCCCCACTGCCAGGTCGTCATCGGCGAGGTCACGGCCATCGACCACGCCGAACGCAAGGCCGTCATCACGACCCTGGCCGCCGAGGAGACCGGCGAGGGCGCGATCCAGGTGGCGTACGACGAACTGATCCTCGCGCCCGGCTCGATCTCCCGCACGCTCCCCATCCCGGGCCTCGCCGACGTCGGCATCGGCTTCAAGACCGTCGAAGAGGCCATCGGCCTGCGCAACCACGTCCTGGAACAGCTCGACATCGCCTCCTCCACCCGCAACCCCGAGGTCCGCGACGCGGCGCTGACCTTCGTCTTCGTCGGCGGCGGCTACGCGGGCGTGGAGGCGCTGGCCGAACTGGAGGACATGGCCCGCTTCGCCGTGCGCTACTACCACAACATCGAGCCCGAGGACATGAAGTGGATCCTCGTGGAGGCGACCGACCACATCCTGCCCGAGGTGGGCCCGGAGCTGGGCCGGTACGCCGTACGTGAGCTGCGCTCCCGCAATATCGACGTACGGCTGGAGACCCGGCTGGACTCCTGCGAGAACCGCATCGCCGTCCTCAGCGACGGCGCCCGCTTCCCCAGCCGGACCCTGGTGTGGACCGCCGGCGTCAAACCGCACCCCATCCTGGCCGCGGCCAACCTGCCGCTGAACGGCCACGGCCGCCTCAAGTGCACCGCCGCGCTCCAGGTGGACGGCGTCGAACACGCCTGGTCCGCCGGTGACGCCGCCGCGGTTCCCGATCTGACGGCCGACCCGCCCGCCACGCCCGACGAGCCCCGCGTGACCTGCGCCCCCAACGCCCAGCACGCCGTCCGCCAGGCAGCGGTGCTCGCCGAGAACATCGTGGCCACCCTGCGCGGCGGCCCGGTCGAGAACTACGCGCACAAATACTCCGGATCGGTGGCCTCGCTCGGCCTGCACAAGGGCGTCGCATATGTCTACGGGCGCAAGCTGAAGGGCTACCCGGCGTGGTTCATGCACCGCGCCTACCACCTCAGCCGGGTGCCCACCTTCAACCGCAAGGCGCGGGTGCTCGCCGAATGGATCCTCGCGGGCCTGTTCAAACGCGAGATCGTCTCGCTCGGCTCGCTGGAGAACCCGCGCGCCGAGTTCGAACTCGCCGCGGGAACCGGCCGGCACAACGAAGCCAGTTGACGAACCCTTTCGGCCAAGGGAGTTGGCGTCGCATCAGTCAAGGGGCGCCCGGATGCACCGGAACGCGGAACTCCACGCCGAGCCCCCGACGTCTGACGGATGCCAGTCCGGTCGGCCACACTGGACGTGTGACCATGGGTGGGCTCGTATCTGCAAAGAGTGACAATCACGAGGATTCTGGACGTTTGCTGCATTCCGCGAGAGGGCGCCGAGGGTGCCCCCAGCCGACCCTCCACCGGCCCTGGGCCGGGCGGAGCCAAGGGGAGTCCCCTCATGCCGACGGCCCGATCCCGCGCGACGACGCGAAGTAAGAGGTACCCCTCCGTGATCTTCACGCGCTGGAGCGCCAAGCTCCCCGGCACACAGCGGCGCACCGCCGCGCGATCCGACCGCGCCACACCCCCCGCCGGGCCCTCCGCGCCGACGCCGTCCGCCACACCCCCGGGGGCGGGCGACACGCCGACCACCCCCGGTACGGGATCCGTCCCCGCCGCCCGCGCCGAACGACTCTCCCCCGACGGACCGGCCCCGCTGGCCGTGCCCCCCACCGTCGACGCGCTGTCCGTCCACGACATCCTCGGCACCATCCCCGCCCTGGTGGCGGTCGTCTACGGCCCCGAGCACCGCATCGCGTACGTCAACGGCGCCTACGCCGACGTCTTCGGCCCCCGCCCGGCCGGCCACACGGCCCGCGAGGCCCTCCCCGAGCTCGCCGAACTGGGCCTGCTCCCGCTGATGGACCAGGTCCTGCGCAGCGGCAAGCCCCGTACGGTCAAGTCGCGCAAGGTCCCTGGCGGCGCCGGCCCGGACCGTACCCGCGACGGCTACTTCACCTTCACCTGCACCCCGATCGAGGTCGCCGCCAGCGGCCCGGCGCCCGACCCGGAGGTCGCCTGCGTCGCCCCGCACAAAGGCGTCCTGGTCTTCGGCGCGGACGTCACGGACCAGATCGAGTCCGCCGAACGCCTCCGCGTCAGTGAGGCGCGCCAGCGCGAGGCCGCCGTCACCCTCCAGCGTTCCCTCCTGCCCCAGGAGCTGGAGCAGCCCGACGACCTCTGCGTCGCCGCGACGTATCAGCCCGGCGGCACGGACGCGGCCGTCGGTGGGGACTGGTACGACGTGATCACGCTCGGCGCGGGCCGTACGGCCCTGGTCATCGGGGACGTCATGGGCCGGGGGGTGCGTGCCGCCGCCGTGATGGGTCAGCTCCGTACCGCCGTACGGGCCTATGCGCGTCTGGACCTGCCGCCCCACGAGGTGCTCCAGCTGCTGGACGGGCTGGCCGCCGAGATCGACGCGAGCCAGATCGCGACCTGTGTCTACGCCGTCCACGACCCCAACGAAGGCCGCCTGGTCTACGCCTCGGCCGGCCATCTGCCCATTCTCGTCCGCGACGCCGACGGCACGGTCCGCCGCGCCGCCGAGCCGACCGGGCCGCCGCTGGGCACCGGCGGCTGGCTGCACACTTCCGGCTCCGTCCCCCTCGGCCCCGGCTGCAGCGCCGTTCTCTACACCGACGGCCTCGTAGAACGCCGCGACAAGGACATCGACCACGGCGTCGACGCCCTGGAAGCGGCCTTCGCGGGCGCCACGGGCGCCCCCGACATCGTCTGCGACCGCCTCCTGCGCGCCCTCGGCATCACCGCCACGCACGACGACGACGTCGCCATCCTCGTCCTCCAGCACCCCGAGCGCACCGGCCACGACGCCGAGCTTTTCCACAACGCCGCCCTCGAACTCCACGGCGGCACCGAAGCGGCCCCCCGCGCCCGCGCCTTCGCCTCCGGCGTCCTCGCCTCCTGGCGCTTCTCCCCCGAACTCCACGACCTCGGGGTCCTGGCAGCCAGCGAACTGGTCGCCAACTCCCTCCAGCACGGCACACCCCCCATGCGGCTGCGGCTGCGCCGTACGGACCGGCGGCTGATCGTCGAGGTCACCGACGGCGACGACCACCTCCCCCGCCGCCGCCGCGCCGAGCCGGCCGACGAGGCCGGCCGCGGCATCTCCATCGTCGCGACCATCGCCTCGTCCTGGGGCTCCCGCCGCACCCCCGGCGGCGGCAAGGCCGTCTGGTGCGAATTCGCCCTCCCGCGCAGCTAGGCAGCGCCTCGCCGGTCAGCCGGCCCGTTGCTCAGGCCATGGTGCGGGCCGCCCTCACCGAACGACCGTCGCCTCGCCAACTGCCCTGTTAGCTTTGTCACTTGAGCGAGGGGGAGAGGACGGCGCATGACACCCACTGCGTTTCGTATCGGCGGGGACCTGGGCGTACGGCGGCTCGGGTTCGGGGCCATGCACTTGCCGACCGAGCCGGGCCACGCCCGTGAGAACGCTCTCGCGGTCGCCCGGCGGGCCGTCGAGCTGGGCATCACACTGATCGACACCGCATATATGTACGGCGGGGGAGCCAACGAGGAACTCCTGGCCGAGGCCCTGCACCCCTACCCGGACGGGCTGCTGGTCACCACCAAGGTCGGCTTGGCGCGATCGAGCCCCTCAGCCGAGTGGAAGCTCGACGGGCGGCCGGAGGTGCTGCGCGATCAGGTCGAGCAGGCCCTGCGCCGACTGCGCGTCGAGCGGATCGAGCTGCTTCAGCTGCACCGTATCGACCCGGAGACGCCGCTCGCCGACCAACTCGGGGCGCTGCGGGACCTCCGGACCGAGGGCAAGATCGGCCGGATCGGACTGTCCGAGGTCACCACCGACGAACTCGCCCAGGCACAGAAGATCGTCGACATCGTGAGCGTGCAGAACCGCTACAACGTGCTCGACCGTGAGCACGAGCCCGTGCTCACGGCCTGCGAGGCGGCCGGGATCGCCTTTCTGCCCTGGCGCCCCGTCGCCTGGGGAGAGTCGGGGGCGAAGGCCGAGATCGCCGCCGTGGCGTCCGAGCTCGGCGCCACTCCCACGCAGGTCGCCCTCGCCTGGCTCCTCGGCCACTCGCCGGTCATCCTTCCGATCCCGGGCACCGCCCGGGTGAACCACCTGGAGGAGAACCTCGCCGCGGAACGCCTCCAGCTCACCGAGGCCCACCGCGCCCGCCTGGACCGACTGGCCGAACGGGAATAGCGCTCCGCTCCTCCGGTCATGACCGAGCCGGCCGACCACAGGGACGGCTGCCCCACCAGCCGTCCCCACACCGTCACGCGGCCGCGGCCACCGTCTCCGACCGCGGCGCGGGAACCGCCGCCACGAGCCGATGCGGATTGTCCTGCCCCGGGCGCAGCATCCGCCCCAGTCGCAACGACAACCCCGTGATCCCCAGCGCGCACACCACCAGCATTCCGATGTACGCCAGATACATCCCATGCCCCACCATCAAGGCGCCCACGGCCGGTCCAACGGCCAACGCCAGCTGCTTGACCAGCGCAAACGCCGAGTTGTACTGACCTATCAACGAGGCCGGCGCCAAATCCGCCACCAGCGGCGCCACCGTGGGCGACAGCATCGACTCACCTATCCCGAACAACGCATACGTCGAGATCAGCAACGTCGTCGCCACGACCGGCGCACCATGCACCAGCCCGGAGACCCCCGCGGCTATCCACGCCACGGTCCAGATGATCCCGACAACCGCCATCACCCGGCTGCGCCGCCGCCGCTCCACCAGCTTCAGCACGACGAACTGCGCCGCCACGATCGCCGCAGTATTGGCGGCCAGCGCGATACCGAGCGTGGCCGGGGCGATCCGGGTGACCTCGGTGGCGTACGCCGCGAGCCCCGATTCGAACTGCCCGTAGCAGGCGAAGAACAGCACAAAGCCCAGCACGGACAGCCACATCATCCGCCGGTCACCGAGCAGCGCCCGCCACGCTCCCTTGGGCCGCTCCCCGGTCGGCACCGCATCCTCGACCTTCGGCGCCCGAGGCAGCCGTACGGAAGCAATCGCGGCACCCAGCACCAGGAACATCACGGCCTCGATGGCGAACAGCCGCACGAAACTCGCGGGGTGCGCGGCGTCGACCAGCAGTCCGCCGACCAGACCGCCCACACCCAGCCCGAGATTGTTCAGAAAGAACTGCGTCGCGAACGCCCGCGAACGGGTCAAGGTCGTCGAGCACCACACGATCATCGTCGCGAGGGCCGGCTGTATCACCGCGATCCCCGCACCGAGCGCCACGGCCGACGCGACGACCAGCGGCTCCGTGGCCGACAACCCCAGGCCCAGCGCCCCGATGGCGGCCGAGACCGTACCCACGATGGCCACCGGCAGCGGACCCCGCCGGTCGATCACCCGACCGGTCATCGGCAGCACGACCAGCGCGGACACGGCCAGCATGGCCAGCACCACACCGGCCGTACTCGCACCGAGGTCCCGCACCTTCGCCACATAGACGTACAGATACGGAACCGTGAAGCCGTTCCCGAACGCACTCAGGGCGTTCCCCAGCTGGATCCGGCGCAGCGCGGCGCCCATCGCGGTGGTCACACTCACCTACCTAGGTCAGTTCAAAAGACGAATAAGAGGGACGAACCTCGAAGCCGAGCCCGTCACGACGGGACCGGACAGTCACGCCTTGAAGACTTCAACTCTAAAGTTCGAAGCTAAAGACTACACAAGGAAGGACTTCGACGCCAATGACTTTCGTGTCATACTGCGCCGCATGCCTGAGCCCTCAGATGCGGCCCCCGACGCGACCGAGCCGAGCCTCGAGCAGCAGATCGCGGCCTACCAGCGCGAGTTCCAGGCCCTCGACCCCCAGGTCGAGCAGGTCGTCTCCGCACTTCAGCGCCTCAACCGCCGGATGAACGTCGCCTACGGGCGCCAGACGGCAACCCTCGGCCTGAGCAACGCCGAATGGGAGGTCCTCAAGGCCCTCGTCGTCTCCGGCGCCCCCTATCGGATGGGCCCCGGCGAACTCGCCAAGCGCCTCGGCCTCACGCCGGCCGCCATGACCCACCGCATCGACCGCATGGCGAGCGAAGGTCTGGTCACACGAGAGCGCGACGAGAACAACCGGGTCCGCGTGATCGTCGAGCTGACCGACGAAGGCCGCGACAAGTGGCTGGAGGCCATGCGCCTGGCAACCGTCTTCGAGGAGGACCTTCTCCAGGACCTCTCGAGCGACGACCGTCACCGCCTCGGCGAGGTCCTGACACGGCTCCTGCGCCGAGTGGAGGACGCCCAACCGGACGCCGAAGGCCGCCTCAACGACCTTGGCTGACCCAAGTTGACACACCCCCGGCCCATCCGTAGTGTTCTCCGAGTTGCCACACAGCCGTAACGGTTCTGCGGCAGCCATCCCGCCGCTTCGCGGCACACCACTACTGCACGGCCCCTCACCGGGAACAATTTCGGTATGCCGAAATTCGGACCGGGACTCGATTATGAGTCACCGAGGAATTCCGCTAAAGTAGTGACCCCGACAGGAAATCGGAACTGAATTCGAACCGGAAACGGAACGAAATCGGATCTGATACAGTCGGAAAGGCCGAAAAGCGAAAGCGAAGCGGCCGACCCCACTCCAACAGGGGGCCGGAGACGGAAACGGATCTGGTAAGGTTGGAAACGCGAAGAAGCCGAAAGGCGGAAACGCACCGGCGAAAATCGGAGCCGCAAGGATCTGATAGAGTCGGAAACGCAAGACCGAAGGGAAGCGCCCGGAGAGCCTGGTGAAACAGGCACAAAGGAAGCGTCCGTTCCTTGAGAACTCAACAGCGTGCCAAAAGTCAACGCCAGATATGTTGATACCCCGTCGACCGGAAACATCCGGGAGATGAGGTTCCTTTGAAAGTCCTGCCGACACCTTGTGTGACGGTAGGCAATACACAGCGAGGACGCTGTGAACGAGCAGGCTTATTCCGCCCGCTCGTTCCGCTCAACGCGAGTGTCACCCGATTACGGGTAAACATTCACGGAGAGTTTGATCCTGGCTCAGGACGAACGCTGGCGGCGTGCTTAACACATGCAAGTCGAACGATGAAGCCGCTTCGGTGGTGGATTAGTGGCGAACGGGTGAGTAACACGTGGGCAATCTGCCCTTCACTCTGGGACAAGCCCTGGAAACGGGGTCTAATACCGGATACGACACGGGGTCGCATGACCTCCGTGTGGAAAGCTCCGGCGGTGAAGGATGAGCCCGCGGCCTATCAGCTTGTTGGTGGGGTGATGGCCTACCAAGGCGACGACGGGTAGCCGGCCTGAGAGGGCGACCGGCCACACTGGGACTGAGACACGGCCCAGACTCCTACGGGAGGCAGCAGTGGGGAATATTGCACAATGGGCGAAAGCCTGATGCAGCGACGCCGCGTGAGGGATGACGGCCTTCGGGTTGTAAACCTCTTTCAGCAGGGAAGAAGCGAGAGTGACGGTACCTGCAGAAGAAGCGCCGGCTAACTACGTGCCAGCAGCCGCGGTAATACGTAGGGCGCAAGCGTTGTCCGGAATTATTGGGCGTAAAGAGCTCGTAGGCGGCTTGTCGCGTCGGATGTGAAAGCCCGGGGCTTAACCCCGGGTCTGCATTCGATACGGGCAGGCTAGAGTTCGGTAGGGGAGATCGGAATTCCTGGTGTAGCGGTGAAATGCGCAGATATCAGGAGGAACACCGGTGGCGAAGGCGGATCTCTGGGCCGATACTGACGCTGAGGAGCGAAAGCGTGGGGAGCGAACAGGATTAGATACCCTGGTAGTCCACGCCGTAAACGTTGGGAACTAGGTGTGGGCGACATTCCACGTCGTCCGTGCCGCAGCTAACGCATTAAGTTCCCCGCCTGGGGAGTACGGCCGCAAGGCTAAAACTCAAAGGAATTGACGGGGGCCCGCACAAGCAGCGGAGCATGTGGCTTAATTCGACGCAACGCGAAGAACCTTACCAAGGCTTGACATACACCGGAAAACCCTGGAGACAGGGTCCCCCTTGTGGTCGGTGTACAGGTGGTGCATGGCTGTCGTCAGCTCGTGTCGTGAGATGTTGGGTTAAGTCCCGCAACGAGCGCAACCCTTGTTCTGTGTTGCCAGCATGCCTTTCGGGGTGATGGGGACTCACAGGAGACTGCCGGGGTCAACTCGGAGGAAGGTGGGGACGACGTCAAGTCATCATGCCCCTTATGTCTTGGGCTGCACACGTGCTACAATGGCCGGTACAATGAGCTGCGATACCGCGAGGTGGAGCGAATCTCAAAAAGCCGGTCTCAGTTCGGATTGGGGTCTGCAACTCGACCCCATGAAGTCGGAGTTGCTAGTAATCGCAGATCAGCATTGCTGCGGTGAATACGTTCCCGGGCCTTGTACACACCGCCCGTCACGTCACGAAAGTCGGTAACACCCGAAGCCGGTGGCCCAACCCCTTGTGGGAGGGAATCGTCGAAGGTGGGACTGGCGATTGGGACGAAGTCGTAACAAGGTAGCCGTACCGGAAGGTGCGGCTGGATCACCTCCTTTCTAAGGAGCACTTCTTACCGGGCTTTGCCTGGTCAGAGGCCAGTACATCAGCGAATGTCTGATGCTGGTTGCTCATGGGTGGAACGTTGACTATTCGGCGCACTTGATTGGTTGTCACTAGTACTGCTTCGGCGTGGAACGTGGGGATTGAGATGGTGGGCCGGGCACGTTGTTGGGTATCTGAGGGTACGGGCTACGGTCTGGACCTTCGCGATGCCGGCCCCAGTGAACTCAGCCTTCGGGTTGGGGTGGTGGGTGGCTGGTCGTTGCTTGAGAACTGCACAGTGGACGCGAGCATCTGTGGCCAAGTTTTTAAGGGCGCACGGTGGATGCCTTGGCACCAGGAACCGATGAAGGACGTGGGAGGCCGCGATAGGCCCCGGGGAGCTGTCAACCGAGCTTTGATCCGGGGGTGTCCGAATGGGGAAACCCGGCAGTCGTCATGGGCTGTCACCCGCTGCTGAACACATAGGCAGTGTGGAGGGAACGCGGGGAAGTGAAACATCTCAGTACCCGCAGGAAGAGAAAACAACCGTGATTCCGGGAGTAGTGGCGAGCGAAACCGGATGAGGCCAAACCAGTCACGTGTGATACCCGGCAGGGGTTGCGTGGTTGGGGTTGTGGGATCTCTCTTTCATAGTCTGCCGGCTGTGAGACGAGTCAGAAACCGTTGATGTAGGCGAAGGACATGCGAAAGGTCCGGCGTAGAGGGTAAGACCCCCGTAGCTGAAACATTGACGGCTCGTTTGAGAGACACCCAAGTAGCACGGGGCCCGAGAAATCCCGTGTGAATCTGGCGGGACCACCCGTTAAGCCTAAATATTCCCTGGTGACCGATAGCGGATAGTACCGTGAGGGAATGGTGAAAAGTACCGCGGGAGCGGAGTGAAATAGTACCTGAAACCGTGTGCCTACAAGCCGTGGGAGCGTCGCACAAGGAACTTGTTCCTTGTGTCGTGACTGCGTGCCTTTTGAAGAATGAGCCTGCGAGTTTGCGGTATGTTGCGAGGTTAACCCGTGTGGGGAAGCCGTAGCGAAAGCGAGTCCGAATAGGGCGTTGAGTAGCGTGCCCAAGACCCGAAGCGGAGTGATCTAGCCATGGGCAGGTTGAAGCGGAGGTAAGACTTCGTGGAGGACCGAACCCACCAGGGTTGAAAACCTGGGGGATGACCTGTGGTTAGGGGTGAAAGGCCAATCAAACTCCGTGATAGCTGGTTCTCCCCGAAATGCATTTAGGTGCAGCGTCGTGTGTTTCTTGCCGGAGGTAGAGCACTGGATAGGCGATGGGCCCTACCGGGTTACTGACCTTAGCCAAACTCCGAATGCCGGTAAGTGAGAGCGCGGCAGTGAGACTGTGGGGGATAAGCTCCATGGTCGAGAGGGAAACAGCCCAGAGCATCGACTAAGGCCCCTAAGCGTGTGCTAAGTGGGAAAGGATGTGGAGTCGCAGAGACAACCAGGAGGTTGGCTTAGAAGCAGCCACCCTTGAAAGAGTGCGTAATAGCTCACTGGTCAAGTGATTCCGCGCCGACAATGTAGCGGGGCTCAAGCACACCGCCGAAGTCGTGTCATTGCGATATTACCTCTAACGGGGATCGTGATGGGTAGGGGAGCGTCGTGTGCCGGGTGAAGCAGCCGTGGAAACGAGTTGTGGACGGTTCACGAGTGAGAATGCAGGCATGAGTAGCGATACACACGTGGGAAACGTGTGCGCCGATTGACTAAGGGTTCCTGGGTCAAGCTGATCTGCCCAGGGTAAGTCGGGACCTAAGGCGAGGCCGACAGGCGTAGTCGATGGACAACCGGTTGATATTCCGGTACCCGCTTTGAAACGCCCAATATCGAATCCATTAATGCTAAGGCCGTGAAGCCGGCCTGGAGTCTTCGGACGAAGGGACGTGGTGGAGCCGCTGACCCAAGGTGGTAGTAGGTAAGCGATGGGGTGACGCAGGAAGGTAGTCCAGCCCGGGCGGTGGTTGTCCCGGGGTAAGGGTGTAGGCCGTGTGGTAGGCAAATCCGTCACACGTTAAGGCTGAGACCTGATGCCGAGCCGATTGTGGTGAAGTGGATGATCCTATGCTGTCGAGAAAAGCCTCTAGCGAGTTTCATGGCGGCCCGTACCCTAAACCGACTCAGGTGGTCAGGTAGAGAATACCGAGGCGTTCGGGTGAACTATGGTTAAGGAACTCGGCAAAATGCCCCCGTAACTTCGGGAGAAGGGGGGCCATTGCTGGTGATCCGATTTACTCGGTGAGCTGGTGGTGGCCGCAGAGACCAGCGAGAAGCGACTGTTTACTAAAAACACAGGTCCGTGCGAAGCCGTAAGGCGATGTATACGGACTGACGCCTGCCCGGTGCTGGAACGTTAAGGGGACCGGTTAGTCACATTTCGGTGTGGCGAAGCTGAGAACTTAAGCGCCAGTAAACGGCGGTGGTAACTATAACCATCCTAAGGTAGCGAAATTCCTTGTCGGGTAAGTTCCGACCTGCACGAATGGCGTAACGACTTCTCGACTGTCTCAACCATAGGCCCGGTGAAATTGCATTACGAGTAAAGATGCTCGTTTCGCGCAGCAGGACGGAAAGACCCCGGGACCTTTACTATAGCTTGATATTGGTGTTCGGTTCGGCTTGTGTAGGATAGGTGGGAGACTTTGAAGCAGCCACGCCAGTGGTTGTGGAGTCATTGTTGAAATACCACTCTGGTCGTGCTGGATGTCTAACCTGGGTCCGTGATCCGGATCAGGGACAGTGTCTGGTGGGTAGTTTAACTGGGGCGGTTGCCTCCTAAAGAGTAACGGAGGCGCCCAAAGGTTCCCTCAGCCTGGTTGGCAATCAGGTGTTGAGTGTAAGTGCACAAGGGAGCTTGACTGTGAGACTGACGGGTCGAGCAGGTACGAAAGTAGGGACTAGTGATCCGGCGGTGGCTTGTGGAAGCGCCGTCGCTCAACGGATAAAAGGTACCCCGGGGATAACAGGCTGATCTTCCCCAAGAGTCCATATCGACGGGATGGTTTGGCACCTCGATGTCGGCTCGTCGCATCCTGGGGCTGGAGTCGGTCCCAAGGGTTGGGCTGTTCGCCCATTAAAGCGGTACGCGAGCTGGGTTTAGAACGTCGTGAGACAGTTCGGTCCCTATCCGCTGTGCGCGTAGGAGTCTTGAGAAGGGCTGTCCCTAGTACGAGAGGACCGGGACGGACGAACCTCTGGTGTGCCAGTTGTCCTGCCAAGGGCATGGCTGGTTGGCTACGTTCGGAAAGGATAACCGCTGAAAGCATCTAAGCGGGAAGCCTGCTTCGAGATGAGGGCTCCCACCAACTTGATTGGTTAAGGCTCCCAGTAGACGACTGGGTTGATAGGCCAGATATGGAAGCGCCGTAAGGTGTGGAGTTGACTGGTACTAATAGGCCGAGGGCTTGTCCTCAGTTGCTCGCGTCCACTGTGTAGGTTCTGAAGTAACGACCGTTGAGTCATGCTCCGGTGTTAACTTCATAGTGTTTCGGTGGTCATTGCGTTAGGGAAACGCCCGGTTACATTCCGAACCCGGAAGCTAAGCCTTTCAGCGCCGATGGTACTGCAGGGGGGACCCTGTGGGAGAGTAGGACGCCGCCGAACAAATTTTGTGGGAAGCCCCGCACCGTATGGTGCGGGGCTTTTCTGCGTTCACCGGGTGGGTACGCTCGAGGGATGAGCTACGACCTGGTCATTTTCGATAATGATGGTGTCCTTGTGGACAGCGAGCCGATCTCGAATGGTGTCCTTGCTGCGTACCTCACGGAATTGGGCCACCCGACCACGTATGAGGAATCGCTACGGGACTACATGGGCGGGGCGATGCACCGTATTCACGATGCGGTGCTGGAGCGGTCGGGGGAGCGGCTGCCGGCGGACTTCGACGCGACGTTTCATGGGCGGGTTTTTGAGGCGTTCCGGCGGGACCTGGAGCCGGTGGCGGGGGTCGGCGAGGTGCTGGGGGAGCTGGCCGCGGAAAGCCATGCCTACTGCGTTGCGTCCTCGGGGAGCCATGAGCGGATACGGGTGGGGCTGAAGAAGACCGGGCTCTTCGAGCGGTTCGGTGACGAACGGATCTTTTCTGCACAGGATGTGGGGCGGGGAAAGCCTGAGCCGGATTTGTTTCTGCATGCGGCTCGGGTGATGGGGGTTGTCCCGGAGCGGTGTGTGGTCGTCGAGGACAGCGTGCTGGGGGTGCGGGCGGCGGTCGCGGCGGGGATGGATGTCTACGGGTACACGGCGATGACGCCGGGGGCGGCGCTGGCGGAGGCCGGAGCGACGGGGCTGTTCGCCGAGATGACGGAGTTGTTGGGGCTGCTGCACCAGGCGGGCGAGCCGTCCGCGGAATTGGTTGAGTGATCTATCTACCCATGAGTAGCGCCGAGTTCTAGGCTGTGCGGCCATGACGGCCCCACTGGTTCCAGGAGCGCAGCTGCGGCACGGACGTGCCTCGCTTGCCATCAGCTTCTTTATCCAGGGGGCGGTTTTCGCCCTTCTGGTGACGCGCATACCGGCGATCCAGGACCGGTATGGAATCTCGGACGGCCTGCTGCCGGTCTTCCTGGCGGCGGTGCCGGTGCTGGCCGGGGTCGGCAGCGTCGCCACCGAGCATCTGGTGAAGCGGGTGCGGCCCAGCCGGGTGCTGCGGTGTGTGCAGCCGGTGGTGTGCCTGGCGTTGCTGGCCGTGGGGTCGGTCGGGTCGATGGGGCAGGTGGCGTGCGCGCTGGCGGCGTTCGGGCTGTCCGTGGGGGCGCTGGACGCCTCGATGAACATGCTGGGCGTCAGTTTGCAGCGGGCGTACGGGCGAAGCATCATGCTCGGCTTCCATGCCGCGTACAGCCTGGGCGGCATAGTCGGGGCGTCGCTGGCGTGGGCCGGGGCGCACTGGCATCTGTCGCTGGCGGTGCTGTACGGGCCGGTGGTGCTGGTGTTGGCGCCGGTCGCGCTGCTGGCGGGCCGGTGGTTCGTGGACGGGGAGCCGGCCGAGGCCGCTGAGGGCGCAGCGGTGAAGGCGGCGCCGGTTGCGATGCGGCTGCTGTTGCCGCTGTGTCTGGTGATGGCGTTTGCGTATATCGGGGATTCGACGGTCTCCAACTGGAGCGCCAAGTATCTGCAGGACGTTCTGGGGAGCTCGGAGCAGCTGGCGACCGTGCCGTACAACGTCTACATGGTCACCACGCTGCTCGGGCGGGCCGTGGGGGACCTGGGGGTGCGGCGGTTCGGGGCGGCCGCGGTGGTGCGGACCGGGACGGTCGTCGCGGCGGCCGGCTTCGCGGTGGTGGCGGCGGCGCAGGGGGCGTGGATCGGGATGGCGGGGTTCACGCTACTGGGGCTCGGGCTGTGTGTGATCGTTCCGCAGACGTTCGCGGCGGCGGGCAGGCTGTTCCCCACGGCTTCGGACACGGCCGTCGCGCGGCTGAATATTTTCAACTATGTGGGGTTCTTGATCGGTTCGCCGTTGGTGGGGGCGCTGGGGGATGCCTGGAGCTATCGGGGGGCAATGCTCGTTCCGATGGCGCTCGTACTGGTGACGTTGGTGTATGCCCGCTCGTTCGGGTCACCGCAGGCCCGATACGGTGACGAACATGAGCGGCCGCGCACAGCTGATGTGGGATGAGGCAGTAACGGGTTATGACTTCGGGCCCGGCCATCCGATGGACCCGGTCAGGCTCGCGCTGACCATGCGCCTGGTGGAGGCGTACGAGCTCGACCGTGGGCCCCTGGAAGTGGTCGCGGCCAAGCCGGCCGGGGACTCCACGCTGCGGCTGGTGCATCGCGAGGACTACATCGAGGCGGTGCGGCGGGCCTCCCTCGACCCGGCTTCGGCGGACATGTCGTACGGGCTGGGGACGGAGGACGACCCGGCGTTCGTGGGGATCCATGAGGCGTCGGCGCTGATCGCGGGGCAGTCGGTCGGGGCGGCGGAGGCCGTCTGGCGCGGCGATGTGCTGCATGCGGTGAACTTCGCCGGCGGGCTGCACCATGCGATGCCGGGCGGCGCGTCCGGGTTCTGCATCTACAACGACGCGGCGCTGGCGATCGCCCGGCTGCTGGAGCTGGGCGCCGAGCGGGTGGCGTATGTGGATGTGGATGTGCACCACGGGGACGGCGTACAGGCGGCGTTCTGGGAGGACCCGCGGGTGCTGACGATCTCCCTGCACGAGCATCCGCGGACACTCTTTCCGCAGACCGGCTGGCCGGAGGAGACCGGCGGGGAGGGCGCGGAGGGCAGTGCCGTCAATGTGGCGCTGCCGGCCGGAACGGGTGACGAGGGATGGCTGCGGGCCTTTCACGCGGTGGTGCCGGAGCTGCTGGGCGCCTTCCGGCCACAGGTGATCGTGTCGCAGCACGGCGCGGACACGCACTTCGAGGACCCGCTGGCGCATCTGGCGGTGAGTGTGGACGCGCAGCGGGCGGTGGCGGAGGCCTGCCATGAGCTGGCGCATACGCATGCCGACGGCCGGTGGGTCGCGCTTGGGGGCGGCGGCTATGCGGTGGTCGATGTGGTGCCGCGCAGCTGGACGCATCTGACGGCGATCGCGGCGGGGCGGCCGATCGATCCGGCCTCGATGGTGCCGGAGGCGTGGCGGCATGAAGTGTTCCGCCGTACGCGGCAGTTGGCGCCGCAGCGGATGACGGACGGGCGTACACCGCAGTGGCGGGACTTCGCCGACGGCGGTTACGACCCCGCCGATCGGCTGGACCAGGCGGTGCTGGCCACCCGGCGGGCGGTCTTTCCCGCGCACGGGCTGCTTCCGTAACGGCGGGGTGGCCGAAGGGCGCTGACTCACCGTTGTCGCGGGTGAGCGCCTCCCCGGCCGTTCGGATGCGGCTGTACTTTTTCCTGTTCCTGTTCCTGTTCCTGCTCCTGCTCCTGCTCCTGTCCCCGTTCCCGTTTCCCGTTCCCGTGCCCCCGGATGTGTGACTACCCGTCGGTTAGGGCATCCGCGGCAGGTCGACGCATGACCATGGGGCGCGTGTTGGCCACCGGGGCGCTGCGGGCGCACCTGATCGAGGCGCGGCTCGCGGGGACGATCGCGACCCTGCGCGAGAAAAGTCTGGGACGCTATCGGCTCTTCGCGGCGCGCGATCCCCGGGTCCTCCTGGGGCTCGATCCCGAAGGGGACTGGCCGGTCGGCGAAGTTCTGCGACTGATGGGGCAGAAGTGCGGCGTTTCGGCCGATCCCGCGCACACTTCCGGCCCCGATGTGATCGATCCTGATCGAACCATCGCGGCGCTGGACGGGTTTGCGGAGCGGGTCGGCGAGGCGGCCGGCCGGCGGACGCCGGTGCTGCTCGGTACCGGGCATCCGCACCGGCTGCTGGAGTTCTACGCCACCCTCGCAGACGCTCTCTCGTCGGCGGGCTGCCCCGTCCTCACCCCGGCGTATGGCTGCCGTGTCGACATAGCGACCGGGTTCGGGGTACGTACCCGCTCGCTCGCTTACGTACGGGGAGTTGCGCTGATGCGCGAGGCGGGCGCGCGGGGAGCACCCGGTACGGGGGGCGTGCACACCCATTCGCCGCTCCCGGTACGGACCGCGCTGGCCGCCGCGGCGGACGCCGACGGGCCGCTTCCGGGGCTGGTGATCGGCGACCACGGATGGGTCTGCGGGGCAGGTCAGCTGGGCATCGAGGCGATCGGGCTGGCGGATACGGACGATCCCGCACTGTTCGTCGGACAGGCGGAGGGGCGGGTGTCCGCGGTGGTGCCGCTCGATGACGCCGTACGGCCCGCTTACTACCGGCCCCTGACGCGTTATGTACTCAATCGGGCGTGTCTGTCACAGTAGGCGGCTGTTCGCTGCTCCTCTTCCCCACTCGCATCACTGGCCCCTAATCTGGGGAGTGAGCGCATAGCGACGAAGAGTCACCGGAGGGGAAGCCGGTGACCGTCTTATGCGGAAGGTGCAGGTGTGGCATGGCTGCAGACCAGAGGCCTCTGAACGAGGTCGTGTTCCTGACCGTGGCGGAAGTGGCCACGGTCATGCGAGTGTCGAAGATGACCGTGTACCGCTTGGTGCACAGCGGTCATCTGCCCGCGATCAGGGTGGGGAGGTCTTTCCGGGTTCCGGAGCAGGCCGTTCATGACTACCTCCGCGAGTCCTATGTGGGGGTGGAATCAGCCTGACGGGTCCTTCGGCGACCCTCGGATTACGCCGTACGCTCGGCGCCGGGTAGGCTGGCCCGATGTAGGTAGTGTGGGCTCGGACGCCCCGCACCGAGTGATTCGAAGTGAGCGAGGGTAGTCGTGGGCTCTGTTATCAAGAAGCGGCGCAAGCGGATGGCCAAGAAGAAGCACCGCAAGCTGCTCAAGCGCACCCGTGTTCAGCGTCGTAACAAGAAGTAAGCGGCGCTGAATCACGATTTCGCGGCCTCCTGCCACCTTGGTGTGGCGGGGGGCCGCGGTGCGTTGTGGGCCGTATGGGCGTGCCTTGGGAGCGAAATGCAGCGAAGGGCATCCTGCGGTCATCGCCCCGCAACACCGACCCGATAGCGTGGCCCGTACAGCTCGACTCAGGCGGAGGCCGAGGGCGGGAAGGAAGGGCTGATCTTGGGCAAGGTCGTGCTCGTCACGGGAGCCGCACGCCAGCTGGGGGGCCGGTTCATCCGCCGTATCCAGCGCGATCCCGACATCGACCGGGTGATCGGGGTCGATGCCGTGCCACCGGAGCACCATTTGGGCGGCGCCGAATTCCTCAAGGCCGACATCCGGCAGCCGACGATCGCCAGGGTCCTGGCCGAGACGGGCGTCGACACCGTCGTCCACATGGACATCAACGGCACGCCCCTGGGCAGCCGCGGCGGCCGGACCGCCGTCAAGGAATCCAACGTCATCGGGACCATGCAGCTCCTCGGCGCCTGTCAGAAGGCCCCGAAGGTGCAGCGTCTGGTCGTCAAGTCGAGCGCCAGCGTCTACGGTTCCGCGCCGAGGGACCCGGCGGTCTTCACCGAGACCACCCCGCCCAAGTCGCTGCCCAGCGGCGGCTTCGCGAAGGACGTCGTCGAGATCGAGGGGTATGTCCGCGGGTTCGCCCGGCGGCGGCCCGATGTGGCGGTGTGTGTCCTGCGCTTCGCCAATGTCCTTGGGCCGTGCGCGGACTCCTCGCTCGCCGAGTACTTCTCCCTGCCCGTGTGGCCGACGGTCCTCGGCTATGACCCGCGGCTGCAGTTCGTCCATGAGGATGACGCGATCGAGGTGCTGCGGATCGCCGCCGCCGAGCCGCGTCGCGGCACGCTCAACAGCGGTACGTTCAATATCGCCGGGGACGGGGTGCTGCTGCTCTCGCAGATCTCCCGGCGGCTGGGGCGGCCCACGCTGCCGCTGTTCCTGCCGACCGTGACGTGGGCCGGTGCGGCGTTGCGCGCCATCGGCATCACGGACTTCTCGCCGGAACAGATCCGGATGCTGACACACGGCAGAGTCGTCGAGACGACACAGATGCGCGAGACACTGGGGTTCCACCCGCAGTACACGACGGCGGAGACCTTCGCGGAATTCGCCCGCAGCCGCGGCCCCGGGCTGCTGCCGCCCGAGTGCCTCGCCCGCACCGTCGACAAGCTCGCCGGCGTGCTGCCCGCACGCAGCGGCGCGACCCAGTGAGGAGTTCACCCACGATGGCGGACGCCAAGGTCATTCCCTTCGGCGAGGAGCCTCGGGCGCGCAGAAAGGCCAGGCGGGCCGAGCGCGCGGAGCAGGGTGCGGCGCTGGCGCCCGTACCGGAGGCGCGCAGCGAGCCCGAGGAACCGACGGCGCAACCGCGGCCCAGCGCCGGGCGGTCCCTCGACGAGAAGATCGCGGGCGGGCTGGCCTTCCTGCGCCGGCGGATCACCGGCGACTACGAGGTCGACGACTTCGGCTACGACGAGGAGCTGACCGACCAGGTCCTGATGTCGCTGCTGCGGCCGTTCTACGAGAAGTACTTCCGGGTCGAGGTGAGGGGTGTCGAGAACATCCCCTCCGACGGCGGTGCGCTGATCGTCGCCAATCACTCCGGGACCCTGCCGCTGGACGGCCTGATGCTCCAGGTCGCGGTGCATGACCATCATCCGGCCGAGCGTCATCTGCGGCTGCTGGCGGCCGATTTGGTGTTCGTCCTGCCGGTGATAAACGAACTGGCGCGGAAGGCCGGGCACACCCTGGCGTGCGCGGAGGACGCGCAGCGGCTGCTGGAGCGCGGTGAGGTCGTCGGGGTGATGCCGGAGGGCTTCAAGGGCATCGGCAAGCCCTTCGCGGACCGCTACAAGCTTCAGCGGTTCGGGCGGGGCGGGTTCGTCTCGACGGCGCTGAAGGCCGGGGTGCCGATCGTGCCGTGCTCCATCGTGGGCGCGGAGGAGATCTACCCGATGATCGGGAACGCCAAGACGCTGGCCCGCGTCCTGGGGCTGCCGTACTTCCCCCTCACGCCGACGTTCCCGTGGTTCGGGCCGCTGGGGGCGGTTCCGCTGCCGACGAAGTGGACGATCCAGTTCGGCGAGCCGATCTCGACGGACGGCTATCCGCCGGAGGCGGCGGACGACCCGATGCTGATGTTCAACCTGACCGATCAGGTGCGCGAAACGATTCAGCACACGCTCTACAAGCTGCTGGTGCAGCGGCGCTCGGTGTTCTTCTGAGTTCTTCTTCCGAGTTGTTCCGCGTTGTTCTGAGTTGCTCTGAGAAGTGATCGGTGAGGGCGTCGGCGTTCCCCGGGGGCGTGGGGGCGGGGGTCGGTCCCCGGGGGAGTGCTGCCGCAGCAGACGCGCTACAAGCTGGTCATGCAGCGGCGCTCGGTGTTCTTCCGAGGGAAGGACCGGAAGAACACCGAGCGCCGGTTCTGGAGAGAACGCTGGGTAGGGCTATTTCGGCAGGTCCTCGCCGTCGATGCCCAGGCCGGGAAGCAGTCCGGGCAGCAGCGGCGGGAGGGTGACATCGGGGTGGCCGGGGGCGCGGTGCCGTTGGCCGTGGCCGGTGTGCGGGGTGGGGCTGCCGCCCTTTACGGGCGGGTCGAGGAGGCCGCCGGTATTGCCGCCCAGCAGGCCTTCGTCCTGGGACGGTGAGGCCGACGGGCGCGGTGCGTGCGAACCGGCGCGGTGCTTGCCGGCGGAGGGCTTGCTGTCGGACGGCGTGGCGCGGTCGCCCGTGCCGGAGCCGGTGTCCGGGGTGGCGGGCGCGCCGTGCTGGGGGTGCTTGCTGTCCGCGGGCTGCGGCAGCAGCGAGCGGAGCGGACCGACCTCTTGGTCTATGGCGTCGAAGACCGAGCTGACGCTGTCACGGACGTCCGTGAGCTGTACGGGGAGCCTGTCGCGTAGCTGCTTCCACGTGCCGCGGTGCGACTTGGTGAAGGAGTTCAGCGCCTGGATGGGGCCGAGTGAGCCATCGCGTTTGTACGCCTCGTGCAGCAGGCGGTGTCCCTCACCGGCGTCATGGGTGACGCCGGCCAGTGCCTTGCGGACCTCGCCGAGCGCTTCGTGGTCGAGGTCGGCGACCCGGCCGCGCTCCATCAGCCGGCGGGCCTCCATCATGCGGGTGGCCGCCTGGTCGAGGTAGAGCCGCCCGCGGTCGGACTCGTCGTCGGCCATGCCGAGCTTGAGGTCCTCCATGCCGCGTTTGAGGCCGTAGAGGGAGTCGCCGGGGAGGGCGTCGGAGCTGGCCGCGGCGACGCCGCTGAACGCTCCGGCGGCGACGCCGACCGTCAGCCCGCCCGCGGCCAACCGCTTGGAGAGCCGTGAGTGAGGGCGCAGCCGGCCGAGGGATTTCGCGGCGCGGTGTGTGCCCTTGGATGTGCGCTGCTCGGGCACCCTGGCGTCGCCGGACGGTGCGCCTTCGGCGAAGGCGGCCTCCATCGCAGCGACGAGCTGGGCGCGCTGGACAGTCTTGACCTCGGCGGCCATCTCCGGCTTCGGGAGCTCCCCGAGGCCGTCGGCGACCGCCAACAGCCGTGCTTCTTCCGGCGCCTGCGCCGGGGTGTCGACCTGGTCCTCGGCCACCGTGCCCTGGAGGACCTGCTCCTCCAGGGCCTGGGCGAAGGCGTTGGCCCGCCGGTGCGCCGAGACATTCGCGATCACCTGCGGCACCTCCTCTCGTCATCCCGCTCGACTCCCCGGACTGGCTTTGACTGTCCAGACGGACCGGACGGTGCACGCCGTACGTCGCGACCACTCGAAAGAGTGAGGGGCGGCGGGCATGGCGTGACCGCATGGAGCCTGCATTCCGCACAACGAGCGCCGCGGCACTCGGGTTACGCACTCACGATGATCTGACCGACCGGACATGGGTGGTCACCAAGAGTAAGTGCGGCACGCCGTGGAGGAGTTGAGGAATTCGGTGGAGGTGGGGGTGGGAGGGCGGTCGGGTCGGCTTCGGTCAGCGGGCGTCTTCGGGCAGGAGCCGTGCCAGGGTGCGGACGGCCCGGTACTGGAGGGTCTTGATCGCGCCCTCGTTCTTGCCCATGACGCGGGCCGTCTCGGCGACCGAGAGGCCCTGCAGGAAGCGGAGTGTGACGCATTCCTGCTGTTGGGGGTTGAGCTTGCGTACCGCCTCCAGAAGGGCGGCGTTGGAGAGGGACTCGAGGACCGAGTCCTCGGGGCTGCGCTCGACCTCGTTGGCGTCGAGCATCTCTCCGGTGGTGACTTCCAGGCGGAAGCGGGAGGACTTGAAGTGGTCGGCGACGAGATTGCGGGCGATGGTCACCAGCCAGGCGCCGAAGTCACGGCCCTGCCAGGTGAAGGTGCCGATGCGGCGCAGCGCGCGCAGAAAGGTCTCGCTGGTGAGGTCTTCGGCGGTGGCCCGGCCGCCGACGCGGTAATAGATGTAGCGGTAGACCGTATCGGCGTACTGGTCATAGAGGCTGCCGAAGGCGTCGGCCTCGCCGGCCTGGGCGCGTTCGACGAGATCCATCATGCGACGGCTGTCGCTGTCGGCGGGGCGACGGGCGGTGGTCGTGCCGGTGCCGGAACGGCGGGTTCGGCCGGCGGCCTTGCTGACCGCAGCGCTCCCGTCGGCCAAGGCGTAGCAGGGGCCGGCAGCGGGGACGGCTGAGGCGAATGCGGGGACGGCGTACGCGGTGGGGACAAAACTGCGCAGGTGGTCGACGAGCGTCGTACGCAGCGTAGCCAGGCCCGAGGCGTCAACCCCGACGTGTGGGTACACGGGACTCCCAGAGGCAGAGCTTCCATCACGTGCAGTGCGGGACCGTTCACTCGTCGTAGGGACGTGTGGGTTCCGGATTGCGTCTGAGGAGAATAACGCTTCGTACAGGCAGCGCTACACCCAGTTGCTCAAATCATCGATTACTTACGGTCCGTGGCCGTTTGGTGGCAGATCAAGTATCGAATATGGAGCAACTATTGATCGGAAGGCGACGGAATCTGCCTGGTTGGAGGGCGTGTTGTGGTTGACCGCCAGCAGCGGGACTGACAGGGCGGCGGTGGGGGTAGGGAGTCCGGATGGCCCGCCGCGCCGTTCGGTGATCAACCCTGGTCAGCGGCGGCGGCGCTGGAGTGCGACGGCGGCCGCGGCGCCGCCCGCGAGGGCGCCCACTCCCGCGGCGGCGGGGATGCCGATCTTGGCCGCCTTGCGGCCGGTCCGGTAGTCACGCAGCCGCCAGCCCTGTTCCCGGGCGTGCTTGCGCAGTCGGCTGTCGGGATTGATCGCGTACGGGTGCCCGACGAGCGAGAGCATCGGGATGTCGTTGGCGGAGTCGCTGTAGGCGGCGCAGTGCGACAGCTCCAGGCCCTCGGCGGCGGCGAGCGCGCGGACCGCCTCGGCCTTGGCCGGGCCGTGCAGGGGTTCGCCCACCAACTTGCCCGTGTAGACGCCGCCGACGGACTCGGCGACGGTGCCCAGGGCGCCCGTGAGGCCCAGGCGGCGGGCGATGATCGTGGCGGTCTCGACCGGCGCGGCGGTCACCAGCCAGACCTTCTGGCCCGCGTCCAGGTGCGCCTGGGCGAGGGCGCGGGTGCCCGGCCAGACGCGCTCGGCCATGTACTCGTCGTAGATCTCCTCGCCGATGGACATCAACTCGGCGACGCGGTGGCCCTGGACGATCGAGAGCGCGCTGTTGCGGACGTCCGCCATGTGCTCGGGGTTCTCCGAGCCGGCCAGCCGGAAGTAGATCTGCTGCCAGGCGAAGCGGGCCAGATCGCGCTTGTGGAAGAAGTGCCGCTTGTAGAGGCCGCGGCCGAAGTGGAAGAGGGCCGCGCCCTGCATGACGGTGTTGTCGAGGTCGAAGAAGGCGGCGGCCGCCTCGTCCCCGGCGACCGGGAACTCCGGCTCCTCCGGGGCTTCCTCGGGCTCGGATGCCTCCTGGGAGGACTTGCGGGCGGCCTCGGCCGCGGCCTCGCCGGCCAGCACGCTGCGGGCCGTGGCGGGTCGTCTGCGGCGGGTGAACCAGTGGGGAGCGGGCGCCATGACGGTAGCGTAGCCAGTTTGTTCGGTGCGACTGGTTACGGGCGCGTGTCCGTAAGGCCTGGGGCGGCAAAAGGTTGGGCAAGGGCCCGCCGTACGGGCGTCCCGTGCGGGTGCCGGCGGGGCTCAGGCGCCCAGCGCCGCACGCAGCCGCTTGGGGTCGACACGCCAGAAATCGTGCTGTTTGCCGTCCACCAGGACGACCGGGATCTGCTCCCAGTAGAGGCGGTGCAGCTCGGCGTCCTCGGTGATGTCCTTCTTCTCCCAGGACGCGCCCGTCTCGGCGCAGACCTTTTCGATCACGGCCTGGGCGTCGTCGCACAGATGGCAGCCCGGCTTGCCGATGAGGGTGACCATCGCGTCGGCGGGGTTCTTGCGGGAGCTGCGGCTGAACAAGGGGGCCATGGGGCCATTGTGCCAATTCGGCAGGGTGCTCCGGGCCGCCCGTTCGCTTACCATCGGTGGGCGATTTGTAGGTTTCCGGGGGTATAGCGGCAAGGAGTGAGGGCTCGTGCTCCCGTCGGCGCTTCCGCGATATCAGCGGGAAGCGGGTGAACGGTGTGACGTGGGAGTTGGTTCCGCGAACACTGGTAAAAGCCGCGTGACCCCGGTCACTTTGGGCGGACAAAGCGGACACCATCTTTGTGCACGCGTTCACAAAGGCATAGCCTGCGAGAGACAGGGCGGTCGGGTTCCCAGCCGGCGCCCGCAGCCCCGCTCTACCCGCAGGAGCACCGTGGCAACTGGCCGAACTCACCGACCGGCGACCCGAAGCCGAGGCATTCCCGAGGCCACCGTCGCCCGGCTTCCGCTGTATCTGCGTGCACTGACCGCGCTCTCCGAGCGTTCGGTCCCCACGGTCTCCTCCGAGGAGCTCGCGGCCGCGGCGGGGGTCAACTCCGCCAAGCTGCGCAAGGACTTCTCCTACCTCGGCTCCTACGGGACCCGTGGCGTCGGCTACGACGTGGAGTACCTCGTCTACCAGATCTCGCGTGAGCTCGGCCTGACCCAGGACTGGCCCGTGGTCATCGTCGGTATCGGTAACCTCGGCGCCGCCCTCGCCAACTACGGTGGCTTCGCCTCCCGCGGCTTCCGCGTCGCGGCCCTGATCGACGCCGACCCGGCCATGGCCGGCAAGCCCGTCGCGGGCATCGCGGTCCAGCACACGGATGAGCTGGAGCACATCATCGAGTCCAACGGCGTCTCGATCGGCGTGATCGCCACGCCGGCCGGGGCCGCCCAGCAGGTCTGTGACCGTCTGGTCGCCGCCGGTGTCACCTCGATCCTCAACTTCGCGCCGACCGTCCTGACCGTCCCGGACGGGGTGGACGTCCGCAAGGTCGACCTCTCCATAGAGCTGCAGATCCTCGCCTTCCACGAGCAGCGCAAGGCGGGCGAGGAATCCGGCCAGGAAGGCGGCCCGGAATCCGGTCAGGAAGGCGGGCCGCAGGCCCCCGTGGCGCGCGCCGCCGCCCCGGCCGACCGTAAGGGACCCGACGGGGACATTCCCGCCGTGATGCCGGCATGAGTCTCCTCGTTGTCGGACTGAGCCACCGCAGCGCGCCGGTGAGCGTGCTGGAGCGGGCCGCGATCGCCCCCGAGGTGCGCGGCAAGCTGCTCCAGGACGCCGTGTCGGCGGAGCCGGCCACCGAGTCCGCGGTGCTGTCCACCTGCAATCGCATCGAGCTCTACGCCGATGTGGACAAGTTCCACGCCGGTGTCGCCGAGCTGTCCACCCTCCTGGCCCGCCACGGCGGCGCGGCCCTGGAGGAGCTCACCCCTTATCTCTACGTCCACTACGAGGACCGCGCCGTCCACCACCTCTTCTCGGTGGCCTGCGGCCTGGACTCGATGGTCATCGGCGAGGGCCAGATCCTCGGCCAGATCAAGGACGCGCTCGCCGTCGCCCAGGAGCAGCACACCGCGGGCCGGCTGCTGAACGACCTCTTCCAGCAGGCGCTGCGGGTCGGCAAGCGCGCCCACAGCGAGACCGGCATCGACAAGGCCGGCCAGTCGCTGGTCACCTTCGGCCTGGAGCAGCTCGCGGGCGGCGCCGACGTCGAGAAGTGGGCCGATGGCAAGCGGGCGCTGGTGATCGGCGCGGGCTCGATGTCCTCGCTCGCCGCGACCACGCTCGTACGGGCCGGCGTGGCCGAACTGGCGGTCGCCAACCGTACGGTGGCGCGCGCCGAGCGGCTGGTCCAGATCCTCACCGAGCCCGGCGGCCCCGGCGCGGCGAGCGGGCTGACCGCCCGCGCGGTGCCGATGGACGCCGTCGGGGCGGAGCTGGCGGGCGCCGATGTGGTCGTCTCCTGTACGGGCGCGGCCGGACTGGTGCTGGGCGCCGACGCGGTGGCCGCCGCACTGGCCGGCCGTACGGACGGCCTGGCGCTGCTCGACCTCGCCATGCCCCGCGACATCGACGCCGCGGTCCACCGGATCGAGGGCGCGCATCTCGTCGACATCGAGACGCTGGCCGACGCGTCCGCGGACGCGCCGATGGCGGCCGACGTGGACAAGGTGCGCGGCATCGTCTCCGACGAGGTCGCCGCCTTCGGCGCGGCCCAGCGGGCGGCGCACATCACCCCCACCGTGGTCGCCCTGCGCACCATGGCCGCGGACGTCGTGGCCGGCGAGATCGCCCGGCTCGACGGCCGCCTCCCCGACCTGGACGACAAGCAGCGCGCCGAGATCACCCAGACCGTGCGCCGCGTCGTCGACAAGCTCCTGCACGCGCCCACCGTGCGGGTCAAGCAGCTCGCCAGCGAGCCCGGCGGCGCCGGGTACGCGGACGCGTTGCGCGAACTCTTCGATCTGGACCCGCAGACGGTTGCCGCCGTCAGCCGGGCCGACACGCGCGCCGACAGGCACGATGCACGGGAGCGCACATCATGACCGACACCACTACCAGGGCCCTGCGACTGGGCACCCGGCGCAGCAAGCTCGCCATGGCCCAGTCCGGACACGTCGCCGAGGCGGTGCGCGAGCTGACCGGCCGCCCCGTCGAGCTGGTGGAGATCACCACGTACGGCGACACCTCCCGCGAGCACCTCGCGCAGATCGGCGGCACCGGCGTGTTCGTCTCCGCGCTGCGCGATGCGCTGCTCGCCGGGGACATCGACTTCGCCGTCCACTCGCTCAAGGACCTGCCGACCGCGCAGCCCGAGGACCTGACCGTGGCCGCGATCCCCGTCCGGGAAGACCCCCGTGACGCGCTGATCGCCCGCGACGGCCTCACGTTCGAAGAGCTCACCGCCGACGAGGACCGGGTGGCCCGCATAGGCACCGGCTCTCCCCGGAGGATGGCGCAGCTCAACGCCTGGGCCAGGATGCTGGGCCGGCGCGTGGAGACCGTACCGATACGCGGGAACATCGACACCCGCATCGGCTTCGTCGAAAAGGGCGAGCTGGACGCGGTCGTGCTGGCCGCCGCCGGACTCACCCGGATCGGCCGGATCGACGAGGCGACGCAGCTGCTGTCGCCCGACGTGGTTTTGCCTGCCCCCGGCCAGGGGGCGCTGGCGATCGAGTGCGCCGCGGTCAACGTGGACCTCGTCGCCCAGCTCGCCGGACTCGACGACCCGGACACCCGGGCCGCCGTGACCGCCGAGCGTTCCCTGCTCGCCGCCCTGGAGGCCGGCTGCTCCGCACCCGTCGGGGCACTGGCCGACCTGCAGGTTGACGAGCAGACTGTCACCGAATTGCACTTGCGCGGCGTCGTCGGCACGACCGACGGCAGCACGCTGGTGCACTTGTCCACCACCGGGCACGTACCCGCCTCTCCCGACGATGTGACGACCCCGCTGAACCTGGGTCGTGAACTCGCCGCCGAGATGCTCGCTAAAGGTGCGGCCGGTCTTATGGGGGAGCGAGCACTTTGAACCCCACCGCCCCAAACCACTCCGCCTCCGGTCAGGTCACCTTCCTGGGTGCCGGGCCGGGAGACCCGGGTCTGCTGACGTTGCGGGCCGTGGAGGCGCTGGCCTCCGCGGACGTACTGATCGCCGACCCGCAGGTGCTGGACGTCGTGCGCGTGCATGCCCGCGCACACGTGGACACACCGCTGCAGGCGTCAGCTGACGAGGCGTCAATCCCCGTCACCCCCAATGGCGTTTCGGCGCTTCGGGACACCGCCAATCTTGTCATGGCGGCCGCGCGCGCGGGCAAGCGGGTCGTGCGTGCGGTCACCGGCGACCCCGGCCTGGACGGATACGTCGCCGAGGAGATGCTGGCGTGCGCCGCCGAGGGCATCGTCTTCGAGGTCGTGCCGGGCATCGCCGCGGCCGTCGGTGTCCCCGCGTACGCCGGTGTTCCGCTGCGCGATGCGCAGGGTGCCGACGTCCGCTTCATCGACGCCCGCACCGCCGACGACCGCTGCTGGGCCGAGCTCGGCGCCAGCGACGCCACGGCCGTCGTCTCCACCACGCTGGACTCGGTGGCCTCGGCCGCCGGCGAGCTGGTGACGGCGGGCCGCAAGCCCGACACCCCGCTCAGCGTCACGGTCGCCGGCACCACCACCCGCCAGCGCACCTGGACCGCGACCCTCGGGTCCGTCGCCCAGGTGCTCAAGGCCGCCAAGGTGCTGCCCTCGCCGGACGGTGGCCAGTCGGTCATAGCCGTGGTCGGTGAGCGGAGCGCCCCGGCGCAGCGCGACCAGCTGTCGTGGTTCGAGTCCAAGCCGCTGTTCGGCTGGCGGGTGCTCGTACCGCGCACCAAGGAGCAGGCCGCGTCGCTCTCCGACCAGCTGGTGTCGTACGGCGCGGTGTCGCACGAGGTCCCGACCATCGCCGTCGAGCCGCCGCGCACCCCGCAGCAGATGGAGCGTGCGGTCAAGGGCCTGGTCACCGGCCGCTACGAGTGGATCGCCTTCACCTCGGTCAATGCCGTCAAGGCCGTCCGGGAGAAGTTCGAGGAGTACGGCCTCGATGCCCGTGCCTTCGCCGGGATCAAGGTCGCGGCGGTGGGTGAGCAGACCGCCAAGGCGCTGGTCGCCTTCGGTGTGAAGCCGGACCTGGTGCCGAGCGGCGAGCAGTCGGCCGCCGGGCTGCTGGAGGACTGGCCCCCGTACGACCCGGTCTTCGACCCGATCGACCGGGTCTTCCTGCCGCGTGCCGACATCGCCACCGAGACGCTGGTGGCCGGGCTGATCGAGCTGGGCTGGGAGGTCGACGACGTCACGGCCTACCGGACCGTGCGCGCCTCGCCGCCACCGGCCGAGACGCGGGAGGCGATCAAGGGCGGCGGCTTCGACGCGGTGCTCTTCACCTCCTCGTCGACCGTGCGGAACCTCGTCGGCATCGCCGGCAAGCCGCACAACGTGACCGTGATCGCCTGCATCGGCCCGGCCACGGCCAAGACGGCCGAGGAGCACGGGCTGCGGGTGGACGTCATGTCGCCGGAGCCCTCGGTCCACAAGCTGGCCGAAGCGCTGGCGGACTTCGGTGCCAAGCGCCGGGACGCGGCGCTGGAGGCCGGGGACCCGGTGACGCGCCCCAGCGAGCGCCGGCCGGGTGCGCGCCGTCGGCGGGCCACTCCGTAGCCGGGCCTTTGCGGCCGGGTGGGCGCCCCCTCGGGGGCGCCCGGCGTTGGCCCGGTGCCGCCGGGGCTATTCCCCGGTTGAGAGGCAGGGCTGGAAGGACGCCCGGATGGCGTCGGGCATCTCCTTCTTGCCGCCGGTCACGGTGTCGGTGAACACGTGCCGTATCTCGCCCTCCGCGATGAGCCGTTCGCCGACCTTGAACCTCGGGCGCACGATCATGCTCGTCGTGCCGAGATGGGTGATCGGCATTTCGATGTCGATCAGCTCGTCGTAGCGCGCGCCCTGGAGATAGCGGATCCGGGCTTCCGCCACGACCACGTCGGTGCCACTTTTGACCATGGATTCATAGCCCTCGGTGGCCTCGCGCCACAGCTCCGTCATGGCGACGTCGTAGTAGAAGAGGTAGTGGCCGTTGAACACGACGTTCTGCTGGTCGCATTCGCTGTAGCGCACCCGCAGTCGGTGAGTGAAGAGCGTGGTCATGGGCGCGAGCGTAATCGCCCTTCGTGCGGGTGATCGGGATGTGGGGGAGTCGAGGGGCTCCGCGAACTTCCGTGCGGGGTGACGGAGTTGGAGGGTGCGCCCTGCCAACCGGCGCCCGGGGGGCCGGGATCCGGTGGACCGGGCGCCGGTCCGGCGGGCCGTCAAGAAGAAAGAACCGGGGGAAAGAACCTTCCAAACCCACCAAACCCCGGATTCGTCACCCACGGGGGTGAATCGGCTCAACTCGGCTGGCGCGGGGGAGGTTTGGGCGGGCAGGCTCGCACAAAGACAACCGCAGACATGCGACGGCCCCCGCCGGGACTGGCATCCCAGTGCGAGGGCCTGACCACCAGAGGAAGAAACCCTTCCGAGGCTGAGGAGAGGAAGCACCCCTTCCTGATGGCTGAGACGCAGCTTAGCGCCGCCGCGCGCCCGCACCCCCGAGTTCGGCGAACTGCCACCCACACCGGTGTCACCCACATCAGGCACCACCAGCCGGACCGGTACACGATCATCGGCAATCACCTGGCCCAGCACCGTGAACTGTCCCTGACCGCGGTGGGGTTGGGGACCTACATCCTGTCGTTGCCGGAAGGTGCCCGGGTGGACATCCGGACCCTGGCCGCCCGTTTCCCGGAGGGCCGGGACCGGATCGCCTTCGCGCTGCGGGAGCTGGAGGCCCAGGGCTATCTGGCGCGGGTGCGGGAGCGGACGCCCGGCGGGCGGGTGATCACGCGGACCTATGCCTGCAACGATCCGGCCGCCGATCGCGCCCGGGGTGCGAGGGCGGCGGAGCCGGTGGCGCCGATTGCGCCGGTGGAGCCGTCTCCGGCCGTGGCGCCGCCTTCGCCGGTGGCCGTCGCGCCACGGCCCGTACCGGCCGGGGCCGCGGCGCCGCCCGCTCCTGCCGCCCCGCCCGCCCCGTCCGTCCCTGCCGAGCCGCCCCGTTCGCCGCGGCACGACACGGCCGTCGCGCTGCTGGCGGGGCTGCGGCGCAGCGACGACCGGCTGACGCTCGCCGAACGGGACGTCCGCCGCCTGGCGCCCGCCCTCGTCGCCTGGCTGGAGAACGGTGCCGGTCCGGCCGCCGTCCGCCGCGCGCTCACCGCGGGCCTGCCGGCCGAGGTGGAGAATCCGGCGGCGCTGGTCGCCTACCGGCTCCGGGAACTGCTGCCGCCGCCCCTACCCGAGGTCCCCTTGGAGCCATCGGAGGGCGCCGCGGGAGCCGGGCGCCCACCGCTCCCCTTCCAGACCTGCGACGGCTGTGAGCGGGCCTTCCGCGGCCGGGAGCCGGGGCTATGCCGCGACTGCCGCGGCGATGCGGCGGCCGGGGGCACCGTTCTCGCGGCCTGAGCGGTGCGCGTGGCCTGAGCGGTGCCCGAGCGCCTGCGCGGCCGACGATGCGTCGGCAAAGGGGGGTGCGGGGCGGGCGTAGCGTGGGTGGCATGACGAAGTACGGAAGCTTCCCCGGGGCGCGGCCGCGGCGCCTGCGTACCACCCCTGCCATGCGACGGATGGTGGCCGAGTACCGTCTCCACCCGGCCGACCTGATCCTCCCGGCGTTCGTGCGGGAGGGCGTTGCCGAGCCGGTGCCGATCTCGGCCATGCCGGGGGTCGTCCAGCACACCCGCGACACGCTCCGTAAGGCGGCCGTCGAGGCGGTCGAGGCCGGGGTCTCCGGGATCATGCTCTTCGGCGTGCCCGAGGAGGCGAAGAAGGACGCGGCGGGTACGGCCGGCACCGACCCCGACGGGATTCTCCAGGTCGCCATCCGGGACGTACGGGCCGAGGTCGGCGACGATCTCGTGATCATGTCGGACCTGTGCCTGGACGAGACCACCGACCACGGGCACTGCGGCGTCCTGGATGCCGAGGGCCGGGTCGACAACGACGCGACGCTGGAGCGCTACGCCGAGATGGCGCAGGTGCAGGCCGACGCGGGCGCCCATGTCGTCGGCCCCAGCGGCATGATGGACGGTCAGATCGGCGTCATCCGGGACGCGCTGGACCAGACCGGGCATGAGGACGTCTCGATCCTGGCGTACACGGCGAAGTATTCGTCGGCGTTCTACGGGCCGTTCCGCGAGGCCGTGGGGTCGTCGCTGAAGGGTGACCGCAAGACGTACCAGCAGGACCCGGCCAACCTCCGGGAGTCGCTGCGGGAGCTGGCGCTCGATCTGGAGGAGGGCGCCGACATGGTCATGGTCAAGCCGGCGCTGCCGTATCTGGACGTGCTGGCGAGGATCGCGGACGAGGTGGACGTGCCGGTCGCGGCGTATCAGATCTCGGGTGAGTACGCGATGATCGAGGCCGCGGCGGAGAAGGGCTGGATCGACCGCGACAAGGCGATCCTGGAGACGCTGACCGGCATCAAGCGGGCCGGGGCGAACATGATCCTGACCTACTGGGCGACGGAGGTCGCGCGGGGGCTGTGATCTGAGCCGATGCAACGTCGGAGGCCGGATAGTCCGCAGGGATCATCCGGCCTCCGAGCGTGTGTCACTGCAACACGGACAGCAGGATGAGGCAGAGCGCGAGCGAGAGCGCCATTCCTGCTCCGCCCAGCCTGACGCGGCGCTGATTGTCATGCCGCCAGCCTTCGAACATCACCCAGAGCCCTGCGTACATGCCGACCAGGTTCAGGCCGGTGAGCCACAGCCGGTTTCCGCTCACCAGCGACAGAACGATCAGGAGCCACGGAGCCAGGATCCCGCCCCCTAGCAGCACTCGGGTGAACTGCTGCCCCTCCCGCAGTGCCATCTCGTCGCTGGGCGACAGGGGTTCCAGGTCGGGGAGTTCGGAGTTCATGGCGCCCTCCATGGCGGTTGGGGTATCGGTCCGGGGTCAGGCCGACGGTGGGGGTTCGGTGCGGCGCGGTTTCACGGCAGGTGACCGCGGTCCATGGGTGCCGCTCGGTCCTATCCGTGATGCCGACCGTGTCCCTGTGTGCGTTCGCGCCGTTCCTGGTCGATCTCGTCCTGCTGCTGCTGGAGAAACTCCCTGCCTGCCTTCTCGGCCTCGGCTTTCTCCGACTCGGTCATTTCATCCCACTTCTCGCGGAATTTACCGATGTTCTGGACCAGGGCCTCCTCGTAGGCGCCGACACGTACCGCTTCGCGGATGCCGATGCGCCCCGAAAGGACTTCCCGGGCCATCTCACCCAGAACACTGTCTCCCCCCTTGGTGTCCGCCAATGCCTCCAGCTGCTTGCGCAGCATCCTGGCTACGGCCGGATCGCGGGCGACAGAGAGGAATTCTTCATCTCCGACGCGCTGTTCCTGGTCACGTTCAGTCATTTTCGTCGTTCCTGTAAGCCATTCAGACAGCGGGGTTGTCGTAACTCTTGCCGGGGAGTGGGAACTTGACCATATTGGCCTGGATGAGGTGCACGGTTTGCGTGACGATGGCAACAGCGCCACTTACCAGGAGCTGTACCTCGCTGACCACCGTCATTAGTTTATTCCACATGTTGATCATCGCGACGATTTCGCCGGCCACGGCGCCCGCAGCAATGACGGGGCCGAACACGGTAAAGCTGGTGGACGCTCCGGTGGCGGCCGTGATCGCGGCGACCAGGGCGGTGTCGAGAATTCCCCCCAAAAGGTCGCCGCAGGCCTCGGCGGCATGCCAGACGCCTTCTGTCACGGTTTCGTACTGCTCTTTGAGATTGTCGAACGACTCCTTCATCGCAGCCACGTCCTTGGCCAGCGTGTCGAAATAGACGTAGGCCGAGTCCGCTGCGTTTCCGGACCATGAAGCATCGAGTGCCTTGTTGCCTGCCTCGATGTTCTGCGCGAGCTCGTCACAGAAATTCCCCAGGGCGTGCCAGGCCTTGGCGCATTCTGCGTATTCTTCCCAATTTCCGCCGAGGAGCTTCTTGGCTTCGTCCATCGGGTTGAAATCAAAGGCAAGTTCGAGACCGTTGCTGATCATCGCCGACGGGCTAAATACATCGCCATAGGATGTGAGGTCGCGATAGGATGAACCCGGCTCTTCTTTGTCGCCGTCCACCTGCGGTTTTACCAGACGCTTGGTCGGCTCGGCTACATCGTGAAATCCCATTACTGAGGAACTCTCTCGCGTTTTCGGTTGGCTATGTGAGGTTGCTCAGCGTTTGGAAGCAGGGTATTTCGAATCTAGCTTTGAGGCCTCACTCTGGTCCGTTTTTTCATAGAATCCAGCGCTTCGCTCCATCTCCTCCTGGGATGCCTCCAGGATTCGATGCAGATGCTTCAAAGTGGACTCGACATTCGCCATCACGCCGTCATGTCCGCCGCCAAACATGCTCGCCAAAGCGGATAGCGGACCCTTGCTGAAGGTGCCGATTGTGCACTCACGCCGAAAATATTCAAGTGCTTGGCCGGTGTCGGACGAGGCCCTCCCGATTTGCTTGGAGAAGGAAGTGAGGTCGTCCGGATCGACCTGGAATGACATAGTATTCCCCCATGCTTAATAAGCGTTGACGTCATATTAGCGAAGGGGTAACACAGGGCAAAGTCTCGTCATCGCAAGAGGGATAGGGATGGCGATGCTCTTGCTTTCAGCGGCCGTAGCCGAGGGCGCCGGTCCTCGGGGCGCGGAGAAACGTGTGGGGGGCAGGGGTGGATGGCACTGCCTGGATCCACCCCGACGCCCCGCCCCGCCCCGCCATCGTCATGCCCTCCCCCTGGACGGTGGCCGGGTGGCGCACCTGCACGGTGGCTGCGACGACGTTCGCGCTGGGCGGCTACAACGTCCTCGCTTGCTCGGCGCCCGGCGTCGGCGCCACGGAAGGCGAGGTCGAGGCGGGCGGCGAATGGGACGTCCAGGACGGCTCCAAGGCGCTGGACTGCCTCCTTGCGCACGCCCCCGGCCACACCACCAAGGTCGGCTTCACCGGCCTGTCGTACGGCTCCGGGCTCAGCCGGCTGATCACCGCCCGCGACCGCCGGGTCGACGCGGTCGCCGCGCTCAGCGCCTGGGGCGACCCGGGCGAGGCTTCTACGAGAACCACACCCGGAACGTGGCCTCCGTACGGGCCCTCAGAACCCGCGCGAGACCCGCGGCACCGACGGGGTCTGCGGCCCGGCGTACCGACCGGCTGACCCGGCCCGACGCCGGTGGCGGGCTCCGACGCTCAGCCCGCCACCGCCTCCGCCAGCACCGACGCCACCCCCGCGACCAGCGGGTTGTCGTAGGGCGCGGTCTGCTCCGCCTTGCGGGTGAGCACGGCCAGCACGATCGGGGTGCCGTCCGCGGTCCAGGCGACGCCCACGTCGTTGCCGGTGCCGTACGAACCGGAGCCCGTCTTGTCGGCGATCACCCAGTCCTTGGGCAGCCCGGCGCGGAAGCGGTCGGTGTTGGTCTCGTTCGCCGTCATCCAGGACGTCAGCCGCTGCCGGTCGGCGGCCGTCAGGGCATCGCCCACCAGGAGCCGGGCGTAGCTGCGGGCGATGGCGTACGGGCTGGTGGTGTCCGTCGTGCGCCAGGGCTCGGCCGAATTGAGCTCGGTCTCCCAGCGGTCGAGGTGGGTGGTGCGGTCGCCGAGGGAGCGGGCGAAGGCGGTGATGCCGGTGGGGCCGCCGATCTCGCACAGCAGCAGATTGCCCGCCGTGTTGTCGCTGTGCTGGAGGGCGGCGGCGCACAGTTCGGCGATCGTCATGCCGGTCGCGACGTGGTCCTCGGTCACCGGCGAGTTGTCGACCAGGTCCGCCGCGCTGTAGTGGATCCGGCGCGCCAGGGTCTCGCCGTTGCGGTCGAGGTCGCGCAGTACGGCCGCGGCCGCGAGGGTCTTGAAGGTCGAGCAGAGGGCGAAGCGGGTGTGCGCGCGGTAGGCGACGGTCGCGCCGGTGGCGGTGTTGTGGGCGAACACGCCCAGTCGGGCGCCGTGTTCGCGTTCCAGGCGGCGCAGGTGCGCGAGAGCCCGGCCGTCCGGCCGGTGCCGGGGCGAGGCCGCGTGCGCGGGTGTGGTGCCCGCCGCCAGCAGGCCGGCGGCCAGACCGGCGCCGGTGCCCAGGACGGTGCGGCGGGATAAGGCGGTGGATGCCACGGTGGTACCTCCCATGTCGGAGTGTGCGGCCCTGCCCGGCCGCCGGGGGGGCATACGGGCGGGTGGCGGGCGGTGACCTTCCGCCCGCCACCCGTCCGGCCGTTGGGGCCTGTCCTAGTACGGTGCGCCGGGGTAGCCCGGGGGGCCTGCCGGGGGGCCTGCCGGGGCAGGGGCCGCGGCGGTGTTCGCCCTGGCGCGCTTACGGCCCAGGACGCCGATCAGTATGGCGCCGAGGACCATGACCAGGCCGGTGCCGGCGGCGCTGTAGCCGACCGTCGTCAAACCGGTGTCCAGGTCCGGGTGCTTGGTCTTGGACGTGCCGTCCTGCCCGGCCGGGTGCTTGTTGCCCTGGTACTTGACCGGGGCCGTTCCGTCGGCGGGCGGGTTGGCGGCGGCCTGGACCGCGGCCGCGGCGTTGATCGACCCGTGTCCGACCAGCGGGTTGTAGCCGCCGGACGGGTGGTGGGCCGTCTTGGCCAGCAGCGTGCGCACCTGCGCCGGCGTCAGTTTGTGGTTGTGGGAGAGCATGAGGGCCACGACGCCGGAGGCGAGGGCGGTCGCGGGCGAGGTGCCGTTGACCGGCCGGTAGCCGCCGGTGTTGTTCGCGCTCACGATGCCCACGCCCGGCGCCGCCACGGCGTTGTAGGTCCGTACGGTGGAGAACTCGGCGTGGCCGCCGCCCTTTTGCGTCGCGGCGACGGAGATCACTTCCGGATAGCCGGCCGGGTACTGCGCTTCGTTGAAGACATCGGCGTCGTTGCCCGCCGAGGCGAGGACCGGGACGCCCTTCTGCGCCGCATGCGCCAGGGCATCGACCTCCTCGTCGTTGTAGCGGAGGCCGAATCCCGAACCGCCGAGCGACATGGAGATGACATCGGCACCGTGGTCCACGGCGTAGTTGATGCCCTGGGCGATCGGGCTGGGGCCGCTCCGCAGCCCTTCGTGGTCCTTCTTGTCGTCGATGACCCGGACGGAAAGGATCTTGGCTGCGGGGGCGACCTTGAGGACGTCCGAGGCCATCGCCGTGCCGTGTCCGCCCCAGCGCGGGTTACCGGGGTGGAGGCCGTCCTTGAAGTAGTCGGGGCCCGTGGTGACCTTGCCGGCCACCGCCGGGTGGTTCGCCTCGACACCGCTGTCCAGGACCGCGACCGTGATGCCCGCACCCTGTGCGGTCCGTTGTGCCGAGGCCAGGCCGAGCGCCTGGTACTCCCAGCTCTTGGGGCTGGCGGCGGCCGCGGGGGTCGCGGTCGTGACACACAGCAGAGAGGCGAGGCCGGCCGCCGTCGCCGCGGCTTTGATGCGCCGGATTGTCATGCTGTCGTCTCCGTCACCAGTTCGTTGAGGTGCGGCCGCACCATGTCGAGGACGCTGGTGGCCGCGGCTTCCCAGGGGGAGCGGTCCTCGCCGGCGTCGGAGCGGTGGCGGCCCCACTCGCCGGGCAGCCTGCTCGCGATACGGCCGTCGACGGCGCCGGCGGAGGCCGCAACGGCGTAGGGAACATCCGAATTGTTGACCGTGTCGCCCGCCGAGCCGTTACGCCGGCTGTCGCTCCAGCCGGCGGCCAGGGTGCCCGGGACGGGGTACGCCTTCACCGCCTGCGTCGGGTTGTCCTTGTCGCGCTCGTCGCTGAAGAAGCCGTTCATGTCCTCCGGGTCGGTGCCCTTCGGCAGCGCGATCAGCGCGACCGTCACCACGGTGTTGCCCGTCGGGTCGACATAGGTGGCCCGCAGGGCTCCCTTGCAGCCGAGCTTCTCCGCCTCGGCCGCCGTGGCGCCGCTCAGCGCATCGTCGCACCCGGTCTTCTCGGATATGCCGACGCGATGCCACTGGGCGCGCTTGGGGTCGGTGATCTTGCCCTGGCTCAAGGGCGCGAGCGTGTCGGGGAAGAGCTTGTCCACGGACTCGTTGCGCCACATCGTCGGGCCGTAGGTGCTGCTGTTGTTGACGACCTGGCTCGCGTTGGAATACGCGTGGGCGATCAGCCCGCCGCCGCCCAGCAGCGCGAGGCCGCCGATGACGGCGAGGGCGAGGGTCAGGCAGGTGCGTCCCACACTGCGCTGCGGCCCCGGGGCGGGCATGCCGACGGGTGGCATGCCGGGCATCCCCGGGCCGCCCTGCATGCCGGGTCCGCCCGGCATACCCGGTCCGCCCTGTGGCGCCCAGCCGCCCTGCTGCGGGATCCACGGGCCCTGCGGGGGTCCTTGAGGCGGGCCCTGCGGGGGTGCCTGCGGCGCGCCCTGCGGCGGTGCGGGCGGCGGCTGCACGGCTGGTGGCTGCATGGACGGTGGCGGAGCCATGCCCTGGCCCTGCGGCCAGGCCCCTTGCTGGGGCTGTTGCCCGTACGGCCCGGCATTGCCGGGACTTTCGGGCGGCGTTGGGTAGGACACGGCTCCCCTCCTTGACGTCAACGTCCGGCACACGGGCTCGGAACGGCGGGGAAAGACAGGGTCACTGCCGCACGCCCCCGCGCGCGCGCTCAGGAGACACTATCGAGCACATGTTCAGGCGCGCGCAGCGCGTTTCGTCCGCCACCCGGGCCCGCGCCCGGCGGTGAACGGCGCAGCGGCGGCCCGGAAGGAATCCGGGCCGCCGCTGCGGTCAGTACGGGGCGGGGCTCACAGCCGCTCGGGCGTGCGGATGCCCAGCAGCGCCATCCCCTGGTGGAGGGTGCGGGCGGTCAGGTCGCACAGGAAGAGGCGGTTCTCGACGACCTCGGTGGGGTTGTCCTCGCTGACGACCTGGCACTGGTCGTAGAAGGTCGTGAACAGCGACGCCAGACCGTAGAGGTACGCGGCGAGCTTGTGCGGCTCGTACGCCTGGGCCGCCTCCGCGAGAGTCTCCGCGAACTGGTCGAGGTGCAGCCCCAACGCCCGCTCGGCCGGGGCGAGTTCGAGCTCCGGGTGGGCCGCCGGACGCACCTCGCCGGCCCGCCGGATGATCGACCGGATACGGGCGTACGCGTACTGGAGGTAGACGGACGTGTCGCCGTTCAGCGAGACCATCTGGTCCAGGTCGAACTTGTAGTCCCGGCTCGCCGACGTCGAGAGGTCGGCGTACTTCACCGCGCCGATGCCGATCTGGACGCCGTTCTCGACGATCTCCTCCTCGGTGAGGGCGATCTTCTCGTTGTTCTTCTCGCGCACGACCGCCGTCGCCCGCTCGATCGCCTCGTCCAGCAGATCCACCAGCCGCACCGTCTCGCCCGCACGGGTCTTGAACGGCTTGCCGTCCTTGCCCAGGACCGTGCCGAAGGCGAGCTGGACGGCGTGCGTCTTGTCGTTCAGCCAGCCGGCCCGGCGGGCGGTCTCGAAGACCATCTTGAAGTGCAGGGACTGGCGGACGTCCACGACGTAGAGGAGGGTCTCGGCGCCGAGGTTCTGGACGCGGTCGCGGATCGCGGAGAGGTCCGTGGCGGCATAGCCGAAGCCGCCGTCGGACTTCTGCACGATCAGCGGGACGGGGTTGCCGTCCGGGCCCTTGACGTCCTCGAAGAACACGCACAGTGCGCCCTCGGAGCGCACCGCGACGCCGGACTCCTCCAGCAGCCGGCAGGTCTCCGCGAGCATGTCGTTGTAGCCGGACTCGCCGACGACGTCGGGGTCGCGGATGTCCATGTCCAGCTTGTTGAAGACCGAGTAGAAGTAGATCTTCGACTCGTCCACGAACCGCTGCCACAGCGCGAGGGTCTCCTCGTCGCCCGCCTGGAGGTCGACGACCCGGCGCCGGGCCCGCTCCTTGAACTCCTCGTCGGAGTCGAAGAGGGCACGCGAGGCCTTGTAGAGGCGGTTGAGGTTGGACGCCGCCTCCTCGCCGGAGATCTCGGCGCTCTCGCCGCCCTTGTGGTCCAGCTCGTGGGGGTGCTCGGTCAGATACTGGATGAGCATGCCGAACTGGGTGCCCCAGTCGCCGATGTGATGCCGCCGGATCACCTTCTCGCCGGTGAACTCCAGGATCTCGACCATCGCCGCGCCGATCACCGCGGACCGCAGATGGCCGACGTGCATCTCCTTCGCGACATTCGGCTGCGCGTAGTCGATGACGGTCGTGCCCGCGCCTTCGGAGTACGGCACACCCAGCCGGGCGTCGGCGGCGCGCTCGGCGAGGGTCTTGATGATCGCCTCGTCCGCGACGGTGATGTTGAGGAACCCGGGGCCGGAGACCTCGATCTCCTTGAGGACGGCGTTCTCGCCGATCGCGTCCACGACCTTGGTGGCCAGCTCCCGCGGATTGCCCTTGAGCTTCTTCGCCAGCGCCAGCAGGCCGTTGGCCTGGAAGTCGGCCCGGTCGCTACGTCGCAGCAGCGGGTCCGCGGAACCGGCCTCCGGCAGGGCTGCCGAGAGGGCGTCCGCGACGCGCTGGTGGACCGTAGCTGCGAGGGAAGTGACCGAGGCCATGGAGATGAGCTCTCTTCTGGAGGGAGGGGTCGTCGGAGTGGAAAGGGTTTGCCAGCGAGTATCCCACGCCGATACCACTGAATTTCTGACCGGGCGATGTCTGGGAGAATGGCAGCGTCAGGCTTGTGTACGTCGGACGGCTGTGTCGGACGCACACCAGGGCGCAACGAGCAAGCACCAGGAAGAGGAAGGGCCGATCGTGGCTCAGCAGAGCACCGAGACCGACTGGGTCTCCAGGTTCGCGGACGAGGTCATTGCCGAGGCGGAGCGCCGCGCCCCGGGCAAACCGGTCGTCTGCGCCTCGGGCCTGAGCCCGTCCGGCCCGATCCACCTGGGCAACCTCCGCGAGGTCATGACCCCGCACCTGGTCGCCGACGAGGTCCGCCGCCGCGGCTACGAGGTCCGTCACCTCATCTCCTGGGACGACTACGACCGCTACCGCAAGGTCCCCAACGGCGTCCCGGGCGTCGACGACTCCTGGGCCGAGCACATCGGCAAGCCGCTGACCTCGGTACCGGCCCCGGCCGGCTCCGCGTACCCGAACTGGGCCGAGCACTTCAAGGCCGCCATGGCCGAGGCGCTCGCTGAGCTGGGCGTCGAGTACGACGGCATCAGCCAGACCGAGCAGTACACCGCCGGCGCCTACCGCGAGCAGATCCTGCACGCGATGAAGCACCGCGGCGAGATCGACGCGATCCTCGGTCAGTACCGCACGAAGAAGGCGCCGGCGAAGAAGTCGCAGAAGCCCGTCGACGAGGCCGAGCTGGAGGCCGCGGAGGGTTCCGGCGCGGCGGCCGAGGACGACGGCAGCGGCGGCTCGGCCGGCTACTTCCCGTACAAGCCCTACTGCGGCCGGTGCGAGAAGGACCTCACCACCGTCACCTCGTACGACGACGCGACCACGGAGCTGGCCTACACCTGCACGGAGTGCGGCTTCGGCGAGACCGTCCGGCTGAGCGAGTTCAACCGCGGCAAGCTGGTCTGGAAGGTCGACTGGCCGATGCGCTGGGCCTACGAGGGCGTGATCTTCGAGCCGTCGGGTGTCGACCACTCCTCGCCCGGCTCCTCGTTCGTCGTCGGCGGGCAGATCGTCCGCGAGATCTTCGACGGGGTCCAGCCCATCGGCCCCATGTACGCCTTCGTCGGCATCAGCGGCATGGCCAAGATGTCCTCCTCCAAGGGCGGCGTGCCCACCCCGGGCGACGCCCTGAAGATCATGGAGGCGCCGCTGCTGCGCTGGCTCTACGCCCGCCGTAAGCCCAACCAGTCGTTCAAGATCGCCTTCGACCAGGAGATCCAGCGGCTCTACGACGAGTGGGACAAGCTGGCCGCCAAGGTCGCCGACGGCTCGGCGCAGCCCGCCGACGCCGCCGCCTACAAGCGCGCCGTCGGCATCGCCGCCGGTGAGCTGCCCAGCACGCCGCGCCCGCTCCCGTACCGCACCCTGGCGTCCGTCGCGGACATCACCGCGGGCCACGACGAGCAGACGCTGCGCATCCTGAGCGAGCTGGACCCCGACCGCCCGGTTGCCTCCCTGGACGAGGTCCGGCCGCGGCTGGACAAGGCCGAGTGCTGGATCACCACCCAGGTCCCGGCCGACCAGCGCACGATCGTCCGCGACCAGCCCGACGAGGAACTCCTCGCCACGCTCGACGACCAGGGCCGCGCCTCGCTGCGGCTGCTGCTCGACGGGCTGGAGGACCACTGGTCGCTGGACGGCCTGACCACGCTGGTCTACGGCGTGCCGAAGATCCAGGCGGGCCTGGAGCCGGACGCCAAGCCGACGCCGGAGCTCAAGGTCGCCCAGCGGGCGTTCTTCGCGCTGCTCTACAACCTGCTGGTCGGCCGGGACACCGGGCCGCGGCTGCCCACGCTGCTGCTGGCGGTCGGCGCGGACCGGGTGCGCAAGCTGCTCGGTGGCTGAGCGCTTGAGCGGCTGAGCGGCTGAGTGATTGCCGCCGGTCGATTGCCGCTGAGTCGTACGCGCCGGTCCGGGCGTGCGACTTGGGGAGGAGAACGGGTTCGGCCCCGGGGACGAAGAGCCCCGGGGCCGAACGCGTCACGCTGGGGACATGAGGGGAATCATCGGATTCATCGCCATGATCCAGGGGGCGGTCGGCTTCGTCGGCCAGGTGTTCTTCGACAAGAACTTGGGCATACTCGCCCATTGGTTCGATCCGCCGGCGGTGGCCCATATCGGGCTGTTCGCCGCGGGTGCGGCGCTCGCCGTATGGGCCGATGCGGACAAGAAGCGCAAGCAGAAGCGGGAGCGGGGGCAGGGGCAGGAGCAGGTGGAGGGCGGGGCGGCGTAGGTCGCGCGGGTTGCGTGGACCGCATGGGGTCGCGTGGACCGCGGGGGCCGCTGATGCCGTTACGGGATGTACTCGGTCTCCATCTCCGACCGGAACCGCAACTGGAACTCCCGTACGAAGCTCCGCAGATATCCCTCGGTCAGCGGGCCGCCGTTGCGCCCCTCGACCCCGTGGGACTCCAGTAGATAGCGCCCGAACTGCCGGGAGTCGGGGAACGTGTTCTTCTCGGCGACATAGGCGCGGTAGGCGAGGAAGTACGCCTCGTCGCGGGGGACGTCGTCGGGGAGGGTGGTGATCGGGGGGAGGGGGTCGGGGGCCGACTCGGGTGCCGGTTCGGGGGCGCCGGCCGGGCCCAGGGGGCGGCTGCGGCCGGGGCCCACGGGGACGGTCAACTGGCTTGTGGCGGCGGGCTGTTCGGGGGCTTCTGTCGCTTGGGTGACGCCCTGGGGAGCCTCGCGGGAGGCCGCATCGGCGAGTTCTCGGGCGGACTCATGGGCGTACTCATGAGGGGACCCGTAGGGCGACTCGGCGGCGGCCTCGTGGACGGGCTCGCGGCGGGGGGCGAGTGGCGGCGGGCCTGCCGGTGCTTCGGCCGCCTGCGCCGTGCCTGCCTGCGCCGGGGCTGCCTGGGCGCCGGCCGTCCGTGCCTCGGCTGTCGGGGCCGGGCCTTCCGGGGCTATGAGTTCCGGGGCGCCGCTGTGCGGCTGCGCCCCGGGGGCCGGTGTCGAGCCCGCCGCCGGCATCAGCACCGGCGGCGCTATCCCCGCGGCCGTCAGCCCGGCCGGCGCGGTCTCGGCCAGCGGCACTCCGTACCGCGCCAGCCGCAGCGGCATCAGCGCCTCGACGGGCGCCCGGCGCCGCCACGCCCGGCCGTAGCGGGCCCGCAGCCGCGCCTGGTAGACGAGGCGGTCCTGTTCGAGCCGGATGACCTGGTCGTAGCTGCGCAGCTCCCACAGCTTCATCCGGCGCCACAGCCGGAACGTGGACGGGAAGGCGAGCAGCCAGCGGGTCAGCCGGACGCCCTCCATGTGCTTGTCGGCCGTGATGTCGGCGATCCGGCCGACGGCGTGCCGGGCGGCCTCCACGGCCACCACGAACAGCACCGGGATGACCGCATGCATGCCCACACCCAGCGCGTCCGGCCAGGCGGCCGCGCCGTTGAACGCGATCGTCGCGGCCGTCAGCAGCCACGCCGTCTGGCGCAGCAGCGGGAACGGGATACGGATCCAGGTCAGCAGCAGATCCAGCGCCAGCAGGACGACGATCCCCGCGTCGATGCCGATCGGGAAAACGGCCGAGAACGCGCCGAAGCCCTTCTTCTCGGCCAGCTCGCGCACCGCCGCGTACGAGCCGGTGAACCCGATGGCCGCGATCAGTGCCGCCCCGGCGACGACCACGCCGATCAGGATGCGGTGTGTACGCGTCAACTGCGCCGTCTTCGTCGCGGACACCCGCGGTTCCTCCCCGGCCTCGGCGAAATGGCGCGCCTAGCGTGGCACACCCGGTCAAGCCGGGGCCGGAGAGGGCCCGGGGCTACGGTGCTCCGGCGGTGTCGCGGCCGGTGCTGCGGTGCTGCGGTGCTGCGTCAGCCGTTCGCCTTGATGGCGGCGTTCACGGCTTCCTTGGTGGCGGCCTGGGCGTTCTTCAGCAGGTCGGCGCCCTTGGGGGTGTCGGCGCCGGCCATGCCCGCGCCGTTGTAGTTGACCGTGACGACGATGTTCGCGGTGCGGGCGATGACCGTCGTGTTCTTGAAGGAGTTGCCTTCCTTCTTGATGTCGTAGGTGATCGCGGTCGCCTCGTCGCCGGTTCCGGAGATCTTGAGGGCCGCCAGCTTCTTGGCGCCCGAGGTGGCCTTCGCCGCGGAGACCTGCTTGGCGTAGAAGTCCGTGGCGCGCTTCTCGCCGGAGCCGATCTTCGGGTTCGGGTCCGAGTCGTAGCGCTGGAAGCCGATGTCCAGCCAGCGGAACTGGGTGCCGTCGATGCCCTTGTCGTCGGAGCTGTCCCACGAGCAGGTGCCGTGCTCGCTGTCGGTGGAGTCGCCCTGCCGCCCGGCCTTGTTCTTCGTCTTGGGCACCATCGTCTTGAGGGTGTCCTTGGAGAACCCCTCGCACGGCCGCGGCAGCTTCGTGAACTTCGCGGCCGCAACGGTCGGCGACGGGCTGCCCGACTTGGTGGGCTCGTGCGAGGTGTCGTCGGAGCTCTTGGTGTCCGAGCCGGAGCAGCCGGCGACGAGCATCACCGGGACTGCTGCGCAGGCGAGAAGGCTGGCAAGTCGCTTGGCTGAACGGTGCATGGTTCCTTCGCTGTTCGTCGTCGTGGCGGCGGCCTCGCCTGTCGTACGAGGTTCGTACGGGGGTTCGTACGGGGGCGGGGCTAGACGGCACGGTACGCGGCTGAGCGAGATCGGTGGCCGATTCGTGTCGTTTGAACGATCGGATGAATGGGGTGAGGAGCCCCCAATGCGCCTAATGGGTCAGCTCGCCCAATTGGGACTATTCGCTCAAGCTGTCGGCCAGCTCTCCGGCCAGCGAACGGGCCTTGTCCTGCAGTTCCTGGCTGTCGGGCAGGTTGGCCTTGTCCGTGGACCACTGGTCGTACGCGATCGTCACGATGACGTTCGACGTGCGAAAGACCACAGTGATGTCGCGGTGCACACCGGAGTCCGCGGTGGCCAGTTTGTCGTTCAGGAACGCCGCGTCGCCGAGGCCGCCCAGAACGCGCGGCGCGGTGGAGCTGCCGGGGTCCGTGCTCGCCTCCGCGGAGGGTGACGCCGGGGCGCCGGACGGCTTCCCCTTGCCGTCCTTGCCGCCCTTGTCGGCCTTGGCGTTGCCGTCCTTGGCGCTCTTCGCCTCCGGCGTGCTCTTGGGGGACGAGGGCGGGGCGGTGGGCGTCGCGGAGCCGTCGGTCGGTATTTCGGCGGCCTGCTCCTTGCCGTCGTAGATCTCCTGGGCCCGGTCGTCGTCGCTGACGGCGGGGTCGTACGAGACCACCCGCACGATGTCGAGCGCCAGATGGCGGGTGCCCTCGGTCGTCTCGCGCTTCCAGTGGCAGCCGACGCGGCGGTCGGTGTCATAGGTGACGTCGGCCTGACCCGCGTAGATCTTCTCCGCTTCCTCGGGGGAAAGCTGCTGGTCATCGCCGGGCAGCAGGGAGCGTACGGTGCTGCGCGCGGGGAGTCGGCAGGCCTCGGGGAGGGTCTGGTAGCGGCCCGGTTCGACGGCCTGGCTCGAGGTGGAGGTGTCGCCGCCCTTGGCGTCGGCCGCCCCGTCGTCGACGCCGGAGCCGGCGGTGCAGCCGGTGAGGCCGACGGCGAGCGCGGTGGCGGCCACCAGCGCGGCGCCGGGGGCGAACGACTTCCGTAGCGACTTTCGCTGCATGGCTGACTGCATGGCTGACGGCGTGGCTGACGGCGTGGCCGACTGTGCGGGTCGTTGCGCGGTTCGTTGCATCGTTCGCGGCTCCTTTCCTGTGGAGTCCCCCACGAAATGTGGTTGCCGCCGGGCGGCGGCCGATGGACACAATGTCTACCGCACGTCTCGCCGCAAACGTCGGCCAACCGTCCAAGATCCGATGAGTTGTCCGTGTTTTGCGTTTTATCTTTTTTCGGGGGAATGAGGAAGTTATGTCGTACACCGAGGTACCCGGCGCGCAGGTACCGATCCGTATGTGGACGGATCCGGCCGCGGTCGAGGGCGTCGCGATGCAGCAGCTGCGCAATGTCGCCACCCTGCCGTGGATCAAGGGCCTGGCCGTGATGCCGGATGTGCATTACGGCAAAGGGGCCACCGTCGGCTCGGTGATCGCGATGCGGGGCGCGGTCTGCCCGGCGGCGGTCGGTGTCGACATCGGCTGCGGGATGAGCGCGGTGAAGACCTCCCTCACCGCCAACGACCTGCCCGGCGACCTCTCCCGCCTCCGCTCCAAGATCGAGCAGGCGATCCCGGTCGGGCGTGGGATGCACGACACTCCGGTCGATCCGGGGCGGCTGCACGGCCTTCCGACGGCGGGGTGGGGGGACTTCTGGGCGCGGTTCGACGGAGTCGCCGAAGCGGTCAAATTCCGTCATGAACGCGCCACGAAGCAGATGGGTTCGCTCGGAGGCGGAAATCACTTCCATGAGATCTGCCTCGATGAGGACCAGTCGGTGTGGATCATGCTGCACTCGGGTTCGCGCAACATCGGCAAGGAGCTCGCCGAGTACCACATGGGCGTGGCGCAGAAGCTGCCGCAGAACCAGGGACTCGTCGACCGCGACCTCGCCGTCTTCATCGCCGACACCCCGCAGATGGCCGCGTACCGCAACGATCTGTTCTGGGCGCAGGAGTACGCGAAGCACAACCGCGAGATCATGATGGCCCTGACCCAGGACGTGATCCGCAGGGAGTTCAAGAAGGCGAAGGTCACCTTCGACGAGGTCATCTCCTGCCACCACAACTACGTGGCGGAGGAGCGGTACGACGGCATGGACCTGCTGGTGACCCGTAAGGGTGCGATCCGGGCGGGCAGCGGCGAGTACGGCATCATCCCCGGCTCGATGGGCACCGGCTCCTACATCGTCAGGGGCCTGGGGAACCCCGCGAGCTTCAATTCCGCCTCGCACGGTGCCGGCCGGAAGATGAGTCGTAACGCGGCGAAGAAGCGGTTCTCGACGCGGGACCTGGAGGAGCAGACGCGGGGAGTGGAGTGCCGTAAGGACTCCGGTGTGCTCGATGAGATCCCGGGTGCGTACAAGCCGATCGAAAAGGTCATGGAGCAGCAGCGGGATCTGGTGGAGGTCGTCGCCCATCTCAAGCAGGTCGTCTGCGTGAAGGGCTGAGCGCAGCACCCCACGTGATCGACAGGCCCCGGACCGGGCGTGGACGCTGTTCGCGGATCGGCGCGGTCCTGTGTGACGACGGCCTGTACAACTCCGTTGGGGGTTGTGCAGGCCGTCGGCGTGTGCGGAGGGTTCTCGGTGGACGTTCCGGTCAGCGCTCCGGCGAGAGCGGAGCCAGCGGACGGGCGAGCGGGACGGACGGCTCTTCGAAGGCCTTCGGCGCGGCCGGCTGCGTGAACCGTCGCGGCGCGGCGGGCGCATCGATGTCGCACATCGCCTTCGCCGTGAAGGCCCCTGTCGCGGCGTCAATCGGCCCCGGCTTGATGTGGCCCGTCGCGTCGAGCTGCTGGTACTTGGCCCGGTTGAACCCGAACGTCATCTGGCGCTTGCCGTCGGGCGTCGAGTACGTCACCGTCTCGGCGCCCCACACCGAGCCGGTGTGTCCCCAAAAACGCCCGCACGCAGTGTCGATCGCGGCGATGCCGAGGCCGTAGTGCATCTGCACATTGCCCTCTGCGTCCTTGGCCTCGACGGTGGTCTGCATCTGGCGGAGTTCGGCGGGTGCGAGCAGATCGCCGGTCAGCAGCGCCCGGTAGAAGTCGTTCACGTCCTCCATCGTCGCGACCAGCGCCCCGGCGGTACCGGCCCAGGACATGTCGTACGTGCTATAGTCCCGGGCCGGGCTGATCAGCCCGTAGAAGGATTCGTACATCTTGGAATGCGGCCCGGATATCCGCGCGGAGGTCGGGAAGTAGGTGTGCTTCAGGCCGGCCTTGCGGATGACATTGCGGGTGATGTACTTCTGCGGATTCTCGCCGGTGACCTTCTGCAGCAGCATTCCCGCGATGACGTAATTGGTGTTGGCGTAGGCCCACTTCTCGCCGGGCTTGCCGGTCGGCGGTGCCTGAAGGCCCAGGCGCGCGAGCTTCTCGGGGGTGAAGTGGCGGTAGCGGTTGGCGTCGATGCTTTCGACACTCCCCTTGAGGAGCGAGGGGAAGGCGCCGGGTATGTAGTCGGCGATGCCGCTGGTGTGGTTGAGCAGCATGCGGACGGTGATCTGCCGGCCGCGTTCACCGGGGACGAGGTCGGGGAGGTAACGGGAAATGGGGGCGTCCAGATCGATCCGGCCCGCGCCGACCTGCTGCAGCACGGCGACGGCGGTGAACGCCTTGGTGAGGCTGCCCACGCGGTGCCGCATCTGCGGCCCGACCGGGCGGTTGGTGGCGATGTCGGCGACACCGGACGCGCCCCGCCATGCGTCCCGGCCCTCCCGGACGGCCGCGTAGGTGCCGTACATACCCGCTCTGTGCAGTGCCGCCAGCTTCTGGTCCAGCGCCTTGCGGTCGAGATGGCCCGGGTGGTGGGCCGTTGCTCCCGCGGTGGCATGGGCGCCGGGTGCGGGGGCCGTTGCGGCCTGGGCCGGTACTGCTGCCGCTACCAGGGCGAGCGTAGCGGCCATGGTGGTGCCGGCGATCCGTGCACGACGGCGGCGTACCGGGCGGGGCAGGGGCATGTCTTCTCCCGTTACAACTTCCTGCAACTGCGGTCGATCACGCGGGTGATCTCGGTCGTTTTGATTCTCTCGACCGGCCGCGGTCCGCACCGTCCTCCCGAAGAACGACCCGTCTCATCAACACTGATGACATTTGTCAGGCGTCTGCGGGCCCGAAGTGTGTATGCCTGAAGCGCGATTGCCCGAACTGCGATTGCTCGAACTGTGGCTACTCGAACTGTGGCTACTCGAACTGTGACTGCTGAACGGCGTGTTCAGGGATTGGGCGGGTCCGGGGTGCGTATGGTGCCGAGCCGTGCTCGGTCCGCGTGATGTGACGGCGCAGAAGATGCCCAAGTGGGATGACGGTTGTTGAGTGCCGCCCTGGTGTTATCGGTTGCCGTCATCACTATGTCAGCAAGGAGTAATACGAGGGGATGGATCATCTCAAGCAGGTGATCTGCGTCAAGGGCTGAGGTCCAGCACTCCACGTGGTCGAGCGGCCGGGACCGGAGACGGACCGGAGGTGGTCCGGATGCGGTCCGGAGGTGGGGAGTCGGCCGGACCGAGGTGGCTCAGGCGGATGCGTTTCGGCAGGGCGTCTCAGGAAGGCGTTCAGGCCCCCGTGCTTCGTGTGGCGGCCCGGCCGGTTTTCGCTGCCTCATCGGGGCGACGAGGTCGGGCGTCGTTTTCTCGCTGTGCGGTGTCGCTGGATCAGGTACTCGGCCACGATCAGGTTGAGGACGAGGGCGAGCCAGGCTGTGCCGCTGGCTATGTCATGGGCGGCGGTGAGTTGGTCTCCGCCGTAGCTGACCGGGTCGGAGAGCTGGGCGGCCGCGAGGTGTTCGAGCAGCGGCTGGATGAGGCGCGAGGTGATGGCGACGAGGGTGAGGGCGAAGTTACGGATCATCCATACGCGGTGGTCGGCGTAGCGGCGTCGGCGCGCGGTGCGGTAGCCGGCGACACCGGTGATGATCCAGAGGATGTCGAGGACGGCCAGGGAGAGTTCGTTGCTCAGACCCGTGGGCACGAGGTAGACGACGGGGAGTCCGATGAGCGCGGACGGGAAGACGCCGGCGAAGAAGTAGGCGCGGCCGGTCCAGCGGTGTACGGCGGGATGGCGGCGGCGTAGCCAGGGCCAGAACTGGGCGACGCCGGTGAGCACGGCGAGGGTGGCCGTGACGATGTGCGCCAGGAGCAGCGCGTAGTGGAGCTGGCTGCGCGGGGGGACGCGGCTGGTGTGCAGGTCCGGGGGGATGTAGGCGCTCAGCGCCTGGGCGGTGACGAGAACGATCACCGCGGCCATGGGTATCAGCCACCAGGCACCGCGGCGGCGCCGGGCGCGGGGTGTGGTCGGGTGGGTCGGGCCGGGCGGTCCGGTGCGGGTGGTGGCCTGTGGGGTGGCGTGGCCGGCGGCGGGGCCGTCCGGGCGCGTCGCGGAGGTCATGGATCCACTCTCGCGAGAGCGGCGCCGCGGGACACGGGGCCGGGACACCCGGTTGGGGGTGTACCCAGGCCCCGTACGCGAGGGGGACGGCATCAGGTGGGGCGACGGGCGAGGCGCCCGTCGGTGCCCGGGGCGGCGCGCGGTCGGTGCCCGGGGCGGCGCGCGGGTGGTGCCCGGGTTTGCGCGAGGGTGCGCCCCGCCGCCGGGGCCTCACATGGTGCGGTGAACCTTGGAGTTGGACGCCTGGGCGCGCGGGCGGACGACGAGGAGATCGATGTTGACGTGTGCGGGGCGAGTGATCGCCCAGGTGATGGTGTCGGCGACATCGTCCGCGCTGAGCGGGTCGGCCACGCCCTCGTAGACCTTGGCGGCCTTGGCGCTGTCACCGCGGAAGCGGGTGGTGGCGAACTCCTCGGTCTTGACCATGCCGGGGGCGATTTCGACGATCCGTACGGGCTTGCCGCACAGCTCCAGGCGGAGCGTTTCGGCGATGACATGCGCGCCGTGCTTGGCGGCGACATAACCGCCGCCGCCCTCGTAGGTGGCGAGGCCGGCGGTGGAGGACAGCACGACGACCGTGCCGTCTCCCGATGCCGTGAGGGCGGGCAGCAGCGCCTGGGTCATATGGAGCACACCGAGCACATTGACCTCGTACATCGCGCGCCAGTCGGCCGGGTCGCCGGTGGCGACGGGCTCGGCGCCGTAGGCGCCGCCGGCGTTGTTGACGAGGACGTCACAGCGGTCGAGGCCGGCCGCGAAGGCGTCGACGGCGGCGCGGTCGGTGACATCGAGGGCGTATGCCTCGGCGTGCGGCAGCTCGGCGGCGAGCTCCTCGATGCGGTCCTTGCGGCGGGCCGTCAGGACGACGCGGTATCCGGCCGCGGCCAGCTGCCGTGCGGTGGCGGCGCCGATGCCGCTGCTCGCTCCGGTGATGACGGCGGTACGGGCACCCGACGCGGCGGCGTCCGGGGTGCGGCCCTCGGCGGTGTGGGCGTCGGCGGTCATGCGCTCTCCTCGTGGCCGGGGTGGGGCCGGGACGGGGCCGGGGTGTGGCCCGGGTCGGTGGTGGTCGGGCGGTACCAGGGCCGTGGCCGGGGTGTAGTCGGGCTGTACTCGGCCAGGATATGCAGGCGCGGTCAGCGGCCCCGTGGGACGTACATGATCACCGCCATACCGGCCAGGCAGATCAGCGCGCCGATGACGTCCCAGCGGTCGGGGCGGTAGCCGTCCGCGACCATGCCCCAGGCCAGCGACCCGGCGACGAAGACCCCGCCGTACGCCGCCAGAATGCGGCCGAACTCGGCGTTCGGCTGGAGCGTTGCCACAAAGCCGTACAGGCCCAGGGCGATCACCCCCGCGCCGATCCAGACCCAGCCCTTGTGTTCCCGGACCCCCTGCCAGACCAGCCAGGCACCGCCGATCTCGAACAGCGCGGCCACGACGAACAGGGCGATGGAACGGGCGATCAGCATGGGGCCAGGCTAAGGAGCGGCAGGCCGCGCGAGGGCGGGCACCGTCGGGAACGCCGATGTCAGTGCCCTGTGAGAGTTTCGAGGGCATGCTCATCGAACGCGCCTACGTGGACCTCCCGGAAGGGAAGGGGACGGCCGCGGACGGCTGGCCCTGGACCGTGCCCTGTGTACGGCAGCTGGCGGCGGAGGGGCTGACCTTCCGGGCCCCGGTGACCTTCCTCGTGGGGGAGAACGGCTCGGGAAAGTCGACCCTGGCGGAGGCGCTGGCGGAGGCCTTCGGGCTGGACCCGTACGGCGGCTCGGCGGGCTACAAGTACGCCAGCTCGCAGGTGCGGTCGGAGCTGGGCGGACTCGTGCGCTTCGATCCCACGCACGCCGGGCGGCGGATGGTCCGGGGGCCGCGCACCCGCCGGCGCGGCTTCTTCCTCCGGGCCGAGACCGCGCTCGAGGCGCTGGGCCGCGAGCGGCTGGCCCCGAGCACGATGAGCCATGGCGAGGGCTTTCTGCTGGCCTTCCGTGAGAAGTTCGTGCGGCAGGGGCTGTATGTGATGGACGAGCCGGAAGCGGCACTGTCGTTCTCCTCCTGTCTCCAACTCGTGGGCCTGATGGATGAGCTGGCCGCGATGGGCGCGCAGGTCATCTGTGCCACGCACTCGCCGGTGCTGACGGCGCTGCCCGGCGCCGAGATCGTCGAGGTCGGTGAGCACGGCATGCGGACTGCCGACTGGGCGGAGCTGGGCCTCGTCGATCACTGGCGCCGGTATCTGACCGATCCGGGGGCCTATCTACGGCATGTGCTCACGTGACATGTGCTCACCCGGGGTGCGTTGACCTGGCGTGCCCCGACCTGAGATGCGCTGACCTGGCGTGCGTTCGCGTGGCGTGCGTTCGCGTGTGCCATGCGCTCCCTGGTTCATGAGGTGACGGCGACGTGGTCGGCCGACTCCGCCGGGCCCGCCCCGGCGGGGGCTATCGCCGCGCCCGTCCACTGCACGAGAGCGGTATGGAGCGCGGCGGTGCGCTCGGCCGGTGAGGTGGCGTCGGTGGCCCAGGCGACATAGCCGTCGGGGCGGACGAGCAGGGCGGTACGACGGTCGCTCTCCCAGGAGGCCGCGGTGACGCGGTCGGTGGCGGGGCGGAGGGAGCCGGTCTCATCGGCCGGGGTGATGAGGACGAATGTGCCCCGGCGGAGGAGTTCGTACAGGCGGCTGCCGTCGGCCAGGCGGACATCGGGGGCGCGACGACCGGCGAGGCGGTGGGCGCCGCGCGCGGCGCGGTAGCTGATGTCGATGCCGGAGAGGGCACGGACCGCACGGCGGGACAGCGGGCGGAAGCCGTTGACGAGCCGGGCGGCCAGGGCGCGGGCGGCGAACGCCGGCGCGGTGTGCACCAGCCCGAGGCGGAGGATGGCGCCGCTGGTGCGCAGCACCTGCTTGCCGACCGGATGACGCTCGCTCTGATAGCTGTCCAGCAAGCTGTCGGGGGCGTGGCCGTGCAGCACCGCGGCCAGCTTCCAGCTGAGGTTGGCGGCGTCCTGCAGGCCGGTGTTCATGCCCTGGCCGCCGGCCGGGGAGTGGACGTGCGCGGCGTCCCCGGCGAGGAAGACGCGCCCCGTGCGGTAGTCGGAGACCTGGCGTTCGTCGCTGTGGAAGCGCGAGACCCAGCGGGCGTCATGCATGCCGTAGTCGCTGCCGAAGGCGCGCCGCACGCACTCGCGGACCTCGTTGAAGTCGGCGGGCGCGTCATCGGCGCCCCGGTGGTGGCGGTCCCAGCCGATGACCCGGTACCAGCCGTCGCCGAACGAGGCGATCAGCGCGAAGGCGTCACGGGTGGAGTTGACGGCGAAGGGGGACGCGGGCTCCTGCGCGAGCCGGACATCGGCGAGGACCAGCGAGCGGACGGCCGACCGGCCGGGGAAGGGCAGGCCGAGGGTCTCGCGGATCGTGCTGCGCACACCGTCCGTGCCGGCGAGGTAGGCGGCGCGGGCACGACCGGTGCCCTCGGCGTCGCGGACGCGGACCGTCACCCCGTCGGCGTCCTGGACAAGGCCGAGCACCTCACAGCCGTGGCGGAAGGTGACCCCGGCCGCGCGGGCCCGCCGTGCGAGCAGCCGTTCCACCTCGAACTGCGGGGTGACCAGTACAAAGGGGAAGCGGGACGGGATGAGCGAGGGGTCGAGGGACGCGTCACCGAAGAGCCGGAGACGGGTGAGCCGATGGCCGCCGGCGACCAGCTCGTCGGCGAGCCCGCGGGCGTCCAGCTGCTCCAGGGTGCGGGCATGCACCACCAGCGCGCGGGTGAGATTGCTGAGCGCCTCGGGGCGGCGCTCCAGGAGTGTGACACGCAGTCCGGCCTCGGCGAGGTCGCCGGCGAGCAGCAGTCCGGTCGGGCCGGCGCCGACGACGATGACGTCGCTGTCCGGCGTCTCGGTCTCGGGGGTTGTCGTCGAGTCGGTGGTGCTGGGCTTGCGGTTCGTCGCCGCCATGGCCGCCTCCAGTGCCAACTGATCCAACTGATCCAACTGATCCAACTGAGCAAAGAGCGCGAGAGTGCCAACAGGTGTTGGTCAACGCTTGTTGGCAAGCGTAAATCGCCCGCGAGTGGCATGTCAACAGTCGTTGGCCTACATTTGTTGGCATGACCGAGCGCAGACCTGCCACCACCCCTCCCACCAGGCCCGACGTGGACGCCGGCGCACCCCCCGTCGCCGCCGAGGCCCCCGACGCCGGCGCCCACACCCGCCCCCGCCGCTCCGCGGCGACCCGCGCCGCGATCCTCGCCGCCGCCCGGGACCGCTTCGCCGCCGACGGCTACGAGCGCGCCACGATCCGCGCCATCGCCCGCGACGCGGGCATCGATCCGTCGATGGTGATGCGCTACTACGGCAACAAGGAGGGCCTCTTCGCGGCCGCCTCGGAGATCGACCTGCGCCTCCCCGACCTCAGCCGTGTACCGCACGAGGAGGTCGGCGCCCGGCTCGTCCGCCACTTCATCGAGCGCTGGGAGGGCGACGAGACGCTGACCGGCATGATGCGCGTCGGCGTCACCAACACCGCGGGCGCGGAGCGGGTGCGGGAGATCTTCGCCGAGCAGATCAGGCCGGTGCTCGACGCCGTCTGCCCGGTGCCCGAAGAGGCCCCGATGCGCGCCGCGCTGATCGGATCTCAGATCCTGGGCATGGCGCTGTGCCGCTATGTCCTGCACATGCCGCCCGCCGTCGCGCTCGACCGTGACGACATCGTGGCGTGGCTGGCCCCCACCATCCAGCGTTACCTGACGGCCGAACGGCCCTGAGGAGCCCGCCCCGCATGCGGCGCTCCGGGCCGCGGCTCAGCGCCCGTACGCCGTCGGGGACACCCCCACGGTCGCCGTGACCTCCCGGATCAGATGCGCCTGATCGCTGTAGCCCAACTCGGCGGCGACCGCGGCCCAGTCGGCCTCCGCCCCGGAGGCGGCACGCTCCAGGGCCTCATGGACGCGATGGCGCAGCAGCACACACTTGGGGCTGACCCCGACATACCCGGCGAACAGCCGCTGCAGCGCCCGTACGGACATCCGCTCGTCCCGTGCGAACTCCGCAACCCGCCGGATCGTACGGTCCCGGCGGATCCGGTCGGCCAGCCGCATGGCGAGCCCGGCCTGCTCCAGGACCCGCGGCCCGCCCCGTAGCAGCGGGGTCAGAAAGGCATCGAGCGCGGCCACCCGGGCGTCCTCGTCGTCCGGCTCCAGCACACCGGGCGCGTGCGCGCCTCCATCGGGGCGGTCCGCGCGGCCGTGCTCCCCACCGCCGAACACCACATCGAGCGGCAGCCGCCGCCCCGTCCAGTCCGTGACCGGCCGCCCCGGCGCGAACGGCCGGAAGCCACCTGGCCGGAACTGCACCCCGCACACCCGCCCCCGCCCCACCAGCTTCTGCGAGAACAGCTCCAGCCCGACACCCGCGACCTCGCCGAAGCAGCGCCGGTCCGCGTACCGCTGGAAGACGACGTTCACGGACGGGTGCGGGACGACATGTGTGGCGTACGGCTCGGCCAGATCCCAGTCGATCAGCCAGTAGTGCTCCACGTACGGGCGCAGCGGTGCGGCGGGGACGCGGCGGCGGAACCGCACCTTTGTGAGGAGTTCCCGGGCGTCGACGATGCCCCGGGTATCGCGCCGTGGAGCGGTCATACCCACGAGCCTAGAGCGCGTGGTGACGCTGACGAAGAGGCCTGCTGTCGCGTTTTTTCAAGCCACCGGCGCGGGGGGCTCCTAGCGTCGGGCACATGACACAAGAACCCATCAGCGAACTGCTCGACGCGGCCGCCGGGGCCGCGCTCCCCGTCCTGCGCGGCGTGCGCGACGACCAGCTGGACCGGCCGACGCCGTGCGCCGCATACGACGTACGGGACCTGCTCAACCACCTCTTTCACGTGATCGTCGAGTTCCAGGCGCTGGCCGCCAAGAAGGACGCCGACTTCAGCCGTACGCCCGACCGGATCGGCGAGTACGCGGCGCGGTGGCCGGACCGGTTCGCCGAGGAGGCGGCGCGGCTGGTCGAGGCCTGGGCGGCGCCCGGCGCGGAGGACGGGCTGAGCGGTGGGATGAAGCTGCCGGCCCGGATCGTCGGCGGGATGGTGCTGCTGGATCTGACGGTGCACACCTGGGACGTGGCGCGGGCGACGGGCCAGGCGTATGTGCCGGCCGCGGGGTGCCTGGCCGAGCTGCGCGCGCTGGTCGCCCAGATGTCCCCGACGGCCCGGAAGATGGACGTCTTCGCCGCGCCGGTCCCCGTACCGCCGGGCGCGTCCGACTTCGAGATGCTGCTGGCGGAGACGGGGCGCGATCCCCACTGGCCGGCCGGCTGAGGGCGTCAGCCAGATGCCGACGGGCCAGGCAGGGACGCGGCCCGCTCCGCCACCCGGCCCAGATGCCGGGCGAGCACCCCGCGCGCTTCCGGTGTCAGCGTCCGCAGCGCCACCATCGCCGTCACGATCACGTCGCAGAGTTCGCTCTGTACGTCGTCCCAGGTGTGGCTGTGACCCTTGCGCGGGTTCTGGCCGGTGGCCCCTATGACGGCCTGCGCGACCTCGCCCGCCTCCTCCGAGAGTTTGAGGATCCGCAGCAGCCGCACCTGTTCGGGCGGCAACGCACTCTCCCGGTCGAGCCAGCGCACCAGCTCTTCGACGACCTCCCAGGCGGCCGCCCCCGCCGAGGCACCCTCGGTGCCCGACCCGGCATCGGGTACGGCAGGAGGCACGGCGCCGGGCATGGCGTCAGACACGGGATCAGGCATGGCGTCAGACACGGCGTAAGGCATGGCGTCAGACACGACGTAGGGCACGGCATCAGGCATGGCCCGATTGTGCCCGCGCCGCGCCCGCCTCCTGCCTAGGGTGTGGACCACACCAGCAGTACGGGAGGCCGTCATGCATCAGCCGACGCCCATGCCTCAGCCGACGCCCGAGGCCCTGATCGACTTCTATGGGCTGGTCCCGCTGCCCCGCGAGGGCGGGCGGTTCCGGCGTACCTGGGCCGGGCCCGAGCGGGCGGACGGGCGGCCGGAGGGGTCGGCGATCGTCATGCTGCTGACCGCCGATCCCGGTGACTTCTCCGCACTGCACCGGTTGCCGACCGATGAGATCTGGCACTTCTACCGGGGCGATCCGCTGACCCTGTTGCTGCTGTACGCGGACGGCACCGCCCGTACGGTCGTCCTCGGCCCGGACATCCTGGGCGGGCAGCACGTCCAGTTCACCGTCCCGGCCGGTACGTGGATGGCCGCGGCGGTCGCCGATGGCGGTTCGTGGGCGTTCTTCGGCTGCACCATGGCGCCGGGCTTCACCTTCGAGGACTACGAGCACGGGGACGCCGCCGAACTGGCGGTGCAGTTCCCCCGGGAGGCGGCGCGGATCGCGGAGCTGAGCCGGCCATGACAGGGGCGACGGCCCCCTTTGGGGCCCACAACGTGGGCGGTGGGCCGGTCACTCCCGAGGGGGCCGGTGGGGCCGGAAGTACGCCCGAACGTGCTAACGACACGCCCGGCCAACAGGGCGGCCCCCGTCGGCCAGATAGCCCCGACCACCTCGGCCGGCCCGGTTACCGTGATCGCCCCGATCAATCAGATCTATCCGAGCGATCCGAGCGATCCGGTCGTGCGGATCAAGCCGACCACCTCGACCGCCCCGACCACCTCGACCGCCCCACCCGCCCCACCCACCCGTCCCTCCCCGACCTCAGCGGCCAAGTGGCCCTGGTCACCGGCGCAGGCGGCACCATCGGCCGCGGGATCGCGCTGCGGTTCGCCGCGGCGGGTGCCGCCGTGGTGGCGCATTACCGTACGGCTGCCGGTGCCGCGCAGGAGCTGGTCCGGCGGATCGAGGCGGACGGCGGGAACGCCCTGGCGCTGCCCGCCGATCTGACCGTCGAAGAGGAGTGCCACCGGCTCGTGTCGGAGGCCGCCGCCTGGCGCGGCCGGCTGACCGCGCTGGTCAACAACGCGGGGGTGCAGCCGACCCAGGCGCTGGCGGGCATGTCGCTCGCCGACTGGCGGGCGGTGGCGGATCCGAACGTCCACAGCGTCTTTGCCTGCACGCAGGCCGCGATGGACGTGATGCGAGCGGCCGGCGGGGGATCGGTGACCCATATCGCCTCCATCGAGGCGGACCGCCCGGCGCCGCTGCATGCCCACTACAGCGCGGCCAAGGCGGCGGTGGTGATGCATGCGCGGTCGGCGGCGCTGGAGTACGGGGCGTACGGCATCCGCGTCAACAGCGTCTCACCGGGACTGATCGCGCGTCCCGGCCTGGAGGACGACTGGCCGGAGGGGGTGCGGCGCTGGCAAGCGGCCGCGCCCGCCGGGCGGTTGGGGCGGCCCGACGACGTCGGCGATGCCTGTGTCTTCCTCGCCTCCCCGATGGCCTCCTGGATCACCGGTCACAATCTCGTCGTGGACGGCGGGGTCTCGGCCCGTCCTACGTGGTGAGGCCGCCGCCGCGGACGCGCAGCCGTTGCACCACACCTGGGCAAGCATCTGCGAGTAGGCAGGCATCTGCGAGCAAGCAGGCATCTGCGAGGCCATTGCACCTGGTCATGAGCCCTATATCGGCAGTGGCTGCAGGGAAGTTGCGGTGCCACGATGAGGTGTATGGAGGGGCGTCGGCACCATCTGGACCACCATCAAGACCACCATCCTGACCGCGACCCAGACCATCATCATGAGCACCATCAACACCACCCTCACATGTCGACCACACCGGCGCTATCCGTCATGTCAGCCGTACGCCACCGGGCCGCGCACCTGATGAAGCCGCACGGCCACCAGGCGGCGGACAAGGTCGACCCCGCGCTGGAGGCCTCCGGCGAAGGGATGCGCACGCTGTGGATCTCACTGGCCGTCCTGGGGCTGACCGCCGCGGTGCAGGCCCTGGTGGTCGTCTGGTCGGGGTCGGTGGCGCTGCTGGGGGACACCGTCCACAACGCCGCCGACGCGCTGACCGCCGTGCCGTTGGGCATCGCCTTCGTGCTGGGCCGGCGGGCGGCGGATCGCCGCTACACCTACGGCTACGGCCGGGCCGAGGATCTGGCCGGTATCGCCATCATGCTGACGGTCGCCGCGTCGGCGGTGGTTGCCGCCTGGGAGGCCGTCGACCGGTTGCTGCACCCCAGGGACGTCTCCCACCTGGGGGCGGTGGCGCTGGCCGCGGTGGTCGGGTGTGTCGGCAACGAGTGGGTGGCCCGCTACCGGATCCGTACCGGCCGGAAGATCGGTTCGGCGGCGCTGGTCGCGGACGGACTGCATGCCCGCGCCGACGGCTTCACCTCGCTCGCCGTGCTGCTGGGGGCGGGCGGCGTGGCGCTCGGCTGGCGGGCGGCCGACCCGGTGGTCGGCCTGCTGATCACCGCCGCCATCGTGCTGGTGCTGCGGGACACGGCGCGGGAGGTCTGCCGGCGGCTGATGGACGCCGTCGATCCGGAGCTGGTCGAGCGGGCCGAGTCCGCGCTGCGCGGTGTGCCGGGGGTGCGGGACATCGGGACGGTGCGGATGCGGTGGATCGGCCACACGCTCCGGGCCGAGACGGACATCGTGGTCGACCCGCGGCTGTCGGTGGCGGCGGCGCACGAGCTGGCGGTGGCGGCCGAGCACGCCTTGATCCATGCGGTGCCGCGGCTCACCGGGGCCACCGTCCACACGGACCCCGCCGCCGCCCTCCTCGACGGCGCCGCCGCTGATCCGCATGCCGCGCTGGCACACCATCACGATCACCGCCGACAGCAGCCGCACCGTCACGATCACCGCCGGCGGCACGCCCCCGCCTGACGAGGAGCCCTCCGAACCGGCCGGCGAGGCGTGGCCGCCGGGACGGCCCGCGTCGATATGCCTCGGCGCCTATGCCTTCGCCTTCGCGCCTACGCCTTCGCCTACGCGCCCGCGCCTACGCCCCGGCGTCCATGCCCGAGCGCCGATGCCTCGCGGCACGGTGGTCAGCGCCGGTCAGGTCAGGGCGGACCAGGGCAGACCAGGGCAGGGCAGGTCAGGTCAGGGCCACACCAGGCAGTACGCCTGATGTCCCGCCTCGTGCAGCCGGTGACTGAAGTCCTGCCACTCGTGCAGGAGCTGGTAGACGGTGTAGGCGTCGCGGGGGCCGCCGCGGTCGGGGACGGTGGACCAGATGAAGGCGGCCGCGCCGACCGATTCCTCGCCGACGCCGCGCAGCGGGTCGACGACGGTCATGGGGAGCTTGACGACGGCGTAATCGGGGTGGAGGACCACCAGCTCGAGCGGGGGGACCTTATGGAGGGGTATGCCCTCTATACCGGTGAGGACCATCGCCGCCATGGTCTCCGGCTTGATCTTGGTGAACATGCCGCCCATGCCGAGTTCGTCGCCGCCGAGTTCCTCGGGGCGCATCGAGATCGGGACCCGGGCCGCGGTCGCGCCATTCGGCGCGCCGAAGTATTTGTATGTCACCCCCATGCGGCCGCCCCTGTGTTCCCCGCCCGTGATGCCCTCGACGTCCTCGCGCCGGTGACGGCCGCGCTGGGCGCGCTCGGGACCCCGGTCATTGGTCCCCTCACCCAGTTCGCCACCGCGATGCATATCTCCACCCGACCACTCGCAGCCCAAGCCGCGCAACCCGATCATCGTCACAGAGACCTCCCCCGTAACCGGCATGTGAAACGCCCGGCCACGCGCCCCTGTATGCCTCTGAGACCATTGCTTGCGTGACTTACTCGTCCGTCGCCCCAGTTTTGCAGACGCATGGGGGCTGACGCCCGGTCGAGAGCGAGAGGAATCAAAAAAGGGACCGAGATGGAACCGCGCGGCGCCCGATGGGGTCCGCGAGGGGATTCCCGCACCGTTGTCAGCCGGGCCGTGTCCGCGTGTCGCCGCCCTCCCTCCGTTTATGCAGGTCAGGATCACAGTGTCTTTTCCGTATGAAGCCCCTGTTTCGCAGTCGCTGTTCGACCGGGCGTCCGTGGTGACCCCGGGCGGCGTCAATTCCCCGGTGCGGGCGTTCCGCGCCGTGGGCGGTACGCCCCGTTTCATGGTGTCCGGTACGGGTCCGTACCTCACCGACGCCGATGGCCGGGAGTATGTCGATCTGGTGTGTTCGTGGGGGCCGATGATCCTCGGCCACTCGCACCCCGAGGTGACGGCCGCCGTCCAGGAGGCGGTCGCCCGCGGTACGTCGTTCGGCACGCCCGGCGCGGGCGAGGTCGAGCTGGCCGAGGAGATCGTGGCCCGCATCGAGCCGGTCGAGCAGGTGCGGCTGGTCTCGTCCGGCACCGAGGCGACGATGTCGGCGATCCGGCTGGCGCGCGGGTTCACCGGCCGGGCGAAGGTGGTCAAGTTCGCGGGCTGCTACCACGGGCATGTCGACGCGCTGCTCGCCGCGGCCGGTTCGGGAGTGGCGACCTTCGCGCTGCCCGACACGCCCGGGGTGACCGGTGCGCAGGCGGGCGACACGATCGTGCTGCCGTACAACGACCTGGAGGCGGTCCGGGCCGCGTTCGCCGCGCACGAGGGCGAGATCGCGTGCGTCATCACGGAGGCGTCGCCGGGGAACATGGGCGTGGTGCCGCCGCTGCCCGGCTTCAACCAGGGGCTCAAGGACCTCTGCTCCGCCAACGGTGCGCTCTACATCTCCGACGAGGTCATGACCGGCTTCCGGGTCAGCAAGGCCGGCTGGTACGGGATCGACGGCGTCCGTCCGGACCTGATGACCTTCGGCAAGGTCATGGGCGGTGGCTTCCCGGCGGCGGCGTTCGGCGGGCGCGCCGACGTCATGGCGCACCTCGCGCCGGCCGGGCCGGTCTATCAGGCGGGCACCCTGTCCGGGAACCCGATCGCCACCGCCGCGGGCGTCGCGCAGCTGCGGCTGCTGGACGATGCGGCGTACGAGAAGGTCGACGCGGTCTCCGCCGAGCTGCGGACGCTGGTCGACGAGGCGCTCACCAAGGCGGGCGTGGCGCACCGGCTCCAGGTGGCGGGCAACATGTTCTCGGTCTTCTTCACCGACCGGGACGTGACGAACTACGAGACGGCGAAGACGCAGGAGTCGTTCCGGTTCACCGCCTTCTTCCAGTCGATGCTGGCGCAGGGCGTCTACCTCCCGCCGTCCGCCTTCGAGTCGTGGTTCGTCTCGACCGCGCACGATGCGGCGGCCATCGAGCGGATCGCCGCCGCGCTGCCGTCCGCGGCGCGGGCCGCCGCCGAGGCGACCGCGTGAGCGCCACGGACCGGCAGGCGAGTGACCGGAAGGTGAGTGACGGGGACATGAGCGGCGACGACATCACCGTGGTGCATCTGATGCGGCACGGCGAGGTGCACAACCCGGAGGGCGTTCTCTACGGGCGCCGCCCCGGCTATCACCTCTCCGATCTGGGCCGGAAGATGGCCGACCGGGTCGCGGAGCATCTGGCGGGGCGGGACATCACCCATGTCGTCGCCTCCCCGCTGGAGCGTGCGCAGGAGACCGCGCTGCCGATCGCGGGTGCCCATGGGCTGGATCTGGCCACCGACGAGCGGCTGATCGAGGCGGGCAACGTCTTCGAGGGGAAGACCTTCGGGGTCGGTGACGGCGCGCTGAAGAAGCCGGGGAACTGGAAGTACCTGACCAATCCGTTCCGGCCTTCGTGGGGCGAGCCGTACATCGAGCAGGTCGTCCGGATGATGGCGGCGCTCGGCGCGGCGCGGGACGCGGCGCGCGGGCACGAGGCGGTGGCGGTCAGCCATCAGCTGCCGATCTGGATCGTGCGCAGCTTCGCCGAGCGGCGGCGGCTGTGGCACGACCCGCGGAAGCGGCAGTGCACGCTCGCCTCGCTGACGTCGTTCACGTTCCACGGCGACAAGATCGTCTCGGTCGGCTACAGCGAGCCGGCGCGCGACCTGGTTCCCTCCCATCTTCTGGCGGGCGCCAAACCCGCCAAGGGAAAGTCCAAGGCTTTCGGGGCCTGATGCCGCCTCAATTGGCGGAATGTCAAACGCGAGGAAAACAAGAGATGTGAGCGCATAAATCGGAACCCCATCCTTCGACATGCCCTCTACTCAGTTGTCCGTTTATATGGACTTTGAGTACGGCGAGTACGGATGGGGTCACGGTATGCGCGCGATCAGTCGGCGGGACCTGCTGGGCATGGGAGTTGGGGCGGCGGCCGCCTTTGGCATAGCCGGCTGCTCCTCGTCCGGTTCGGGCGAGGAGGCGGACAAGCAACGGGTGCAGAACTCGGTGCAGGCCCGCTCAAAGCTCATCGGCGACGGCTCCACTGCCAATTCGGGTGCGCAGCCCCATCAGCCCAAGCGCCCCGAACGGCTGGAGCCCGGCCAGACCCCGCCGCAGTTCGTGGTCTTCTCCTGGGACGGCGCGGGAGAGGTCGGCAACGGCCTCTTCCCGCGCTTCCTCAAGCTCGCCAAGGACCACGGCGCGGCCATGACGTTCTTCCTCTCCGGGCTCTATCTCCTCCCGGAATCCAAGCGCCACCTCTACGACCCGCCGAACAACCGCCGCGGCGCCTCCGACATCGGCTATCTCGCCGATGACCACATAAAGCAGACGCTGAAGTACGTACGCGAGGCCTGGCTGGACGGCCATGAGGTCGGCACCCACTTCAACGGCCACTTCTGCTCCGGATCCGGCACCGTGAAGCACTGGACGCCCCGGCAATGGCAGTCCGAGATCGACCAGGCGATGGATTTTGTCACCAAGTGGCGTACGCATACGGGGTTCACGGACATAGAACCGCTGCCGTTCGACTACCGCAAGGAATTGGTCGGCGGCCGTACCCCCTGCCTGCTCGGTCAGGAAAACCTCCTGCCGACCATCAAGAATCTCGGCTGGCGCTACGACGCCAGCTCGCCCGGCGGTCTCCAGATGTGGCCCAAGAAAAAGTCCGACATCTGGGACTTCCCGCTCCAGCAGGTTCCCTTCCCGGGTCACTCCTTCGAGGTCCTCTCGATGGACTACAACATCCTCGCCAATCAGTCGCGGAACTCCACCAAGGCCCCGCCGGCCAACTACCCCGGATGGCGGCAGCAGGCCACCGACGCCTATATCGCCGGATTCAAGCGGGCCTACGAGACCAACCGCGCGCCGTTTTTCATCGGCAACCACTTCGAGCAGTGGAACGGCGGCATCTACATGGACGCCGTCGAGGAAGCGCTCAAGCACATCGCCGACGAGAGCAACCGCGATGTGCATCTCGTCTCCTTCCGGCAGTTCACCGACTGGATCGACGCCCAGGACCCGGAGGTGCTGGCCAAGCTCCAGCGGATGGGCGTCGGCGAGCGGCCGGCCGGTGGCTGGAACGCGTACCTCTCGGCGGCCTGAGTGCCTGCGTCCGTCCGGGTTCCCGCGTCCGTCTGAACCCCCGCGTCCGTCCCACGCCGCACGGCCCTGACCGGGCCCCCGCGTCCGGCCGGGCCCCGCACCTGCCCCGAGTCCGTACCTCCCGGCATGCCCCGTTGTGCCGGGCGGCGCCGTGCGAGGGGGGTGCGGAAGATCCGGAATCGGCCCATGCGAAACTTTTCACATGAGTGCCTGCCGTCCACGCCGCACCAGCCGTCGCCGCATTGCCCTGTTCGCCGCGGGGGCCGCGGCGGCATCGCTCGCGCTGAGTGCCTGCGCCGAGGGCACCTCCGGCGGCTCCGCCCAGACCCGGTTCGTGCAGGGCAAGAACGGCATCGCCACGGTGCCCAGGGCCGACCGGAAGGCGGCGCCCGACCTGTCCGGGAAGACCACCGCCGGCAAGGCGCTGGACGTCGCCGACTACAAGGGCAAGGTCGTCGTCCTCAACGTCTGGGGATCCTGGTGCGGGCCGTGCATCGCCGAGGCGCCGAATTTCGCGAAGGTCGCGAACGAGACCAAGGCCAAGGGCGTGCAGTTCGTCGGGATCAACACCCGTGACCCGGAGCTGGTGCAGGCCGTCAACTTCGAGGAACAGCACAAGATGCCGTACCCGAGCCTGTACGACCCCAAGGGCAAGCTGCTGCTGCGCTTCCCCCCGGGCAGCCTGAACCCGCAGTCGGTCCCCTCGACCATCGCCCTCGACCGGCAGGGCAGGATCGCCGCCCGCTCGCTCGGTCCGCTCACCAAGGACGATCTGCACAAGATGATCGACCCGCTGATCGCCGAGAAGTGATCTTGTGATCGAGCTCGCCGCCACCGCCGTGGAGACCCAGACCGTCCAGACCGGCGCACTGCTCGCCGCCATACCCATCGCGGTGCTCGCCGGACTCGTCTCCTTCTTCTCCCCCTGCGTGCTGCCGCTGGTCCCCGGCTACATGTCGTATGTGACCGGCGTCACCGGCACCGACCTCGGCGAGGCCAAGCGCGGCCGGATGCTGGCCGGCGCCACGCTGTTCGTCCTCGGCTTCACCACCGTCTTCGTCTCCGGCGGCGCCCTCTTCGGATACTTCGGGCAGACCCTCCAGGGGTACAAGGACGTCGTCGCCCGGATCCTCGGCGTCCTGATGATCCTGCTCGGCCTGGCGTTCGCGGGCATCCTCCAGCGCTTCGGCCAGCGCGAGCTGCGCTTCCACAAGAAGCCCGCCATGGGGCTGGCCGGCGCGCCGCTGCTCGGGGCGCTCTTCGGCATCGGCTGGACGCCCTGCATGGGCCCCACCTTCGCCGCCGTCAGCACCCTCTCGCTCAATGGGGCCAGTGCCGGCCGCGGCGCCCTGCTCACCGTGGCCTACTGTCTGGGCCTGGGCCTGCCGTTCATCGCCGTGGCGCTGGCCTTCCGCCGGGTGCTCGGCGCGTTCGGCTGGGTCAAGCGGCACTACCAATGGGTGATGCGGATCGGCGGCGGCATGATGGTCGCGCTCGGCCTTCTCCTCGTCACCGGCATCTGGGACGGCCTGATGCAGCAGCTGCAGGGCTGGACGCAAAGCTTCAATGTTGGGATCTGATTGATGGCCACGAAGACCGGCAGTCCCCGCGAGCCGGACACCGGCGCACCGGACACCTCCGATGCGGGCGGCGATCTCGGCGCCGCCGGATCCCAGCTCTCCACGGCGCCCAAGGAGGACATCAGCGTCCCCTCGCTCGGCCCCCTCGGCTGGGCCCGCTGGTTCTGGCGGCAGCTGACCTCCATGCGGGTGGCGCTGCTGCTGCTCTTCCTGCTCTCCATCGGCGCGATTCCCGGCTCGCTGATCCCGCAGACCAGCATCGACCCGGTCAAGGTCGACCGGTTCAAGGCCGAGCACGACACCCTCGGCGCGATCTACGACAAGCTGGGGATGTTCCACGTCTACAGCTCGGTGTGGTTCTCGGCGATCTATCTGCTGCTGTTCATCTCGCTGATCGGCTGCATCGTCCCGCGCACCTGGCAGTTCGTCGGCCAGCTCCGCGGCCGCCCGCCGGCCGCCCCCCGCCGGCTGACCCGGCTGCCCGCGTACACCACCTGGCGCACGGACGCCGCACCGGAGGCGGTCCTCGACGCGGCGCAGCGGATGCTGAAGAAGCGCCGGTTCCGCGCGCACCGGACCGGCACCGCGGTCGCCGCCGAGAAGGGCTATCTGCGCGAGGTCGGCAACCTCGTCTTCCACATCGCGCTGATCGTGATGCTGGTGGCGTTCGCCGTGGGCAGCCTGTGGAAGTCCGAGGGCGGCAAGCTGATCACCGAGGGCGACGGCTTCGCCAACAGCCTCGTCCAGTACGACGACTTCAAGTCCGGCCCGTTCTTCGACACCGACACCATGGAGCCCTTCGGCTTCACGCTGAACAAGTTCGTGGCGACCTACGAGCGGACCGGGCCGCAGAAGGGCACCCCGCGGGTCTTCCGCGCCGACATCAGCTACTTCGCCGGCGCGGACGGCAAGGAGCACCGGACCGCGGTCGAGGTGAACACCCCGCTCGACATCGCGGGCAACAAGGTCTATCTGCTCTCGCACGGCTACTCGCCGGTGGTCACCGTCAAGGACGGCCGCGGCAAGGTCGTCTACCACGGCGCGGTGCCCTTCCTGCCGCAGGACCCAAAGAACTTCACCTCGACCGGTGTGGTCAAGGTGCCAGGCGCCCAGACCAAGGACGGCAAGCCGAATCAGCTCGGTTTCAACGGGCTGTTCGTGCCGACCTTCGGCGGCAAGAACTCCGGGTCGATGTTCTCGCAGTTCCCGGCGCTGGACTTCCCCGTGCTGGCGGTCAACGCCTGGCACGGCGATCTGGGCGTCGACTCCGGCCTGTCGCAGAACGTCTACCAGCTCGACACCAAGCGGATGAAGCAGTACAAGGACGCCAAGGGCAACATCTTCAAGAAGATGCTGATGCCCAAGGACCGTCTGGCCCGGCAGGCGAAGCAGCACGCCGGCATCAAGGGCGGCCTGACGAAGAAGGACATCGAGGCCGACAGCACGATGCAGCTGCCGGGCGGCCAGGGCTCCATCACCTTCGAGGGCGTCAAGAGCTGGGCCAGCTTCAAGATCACTCACCAGTCCGGCAACGGCCTCGCGCTGATCGGCGCGGTGTGCGCGCTGGTGGGCCTGGCCGGATCGCTGTTCATCCAGCGGCGCCGGGTGTGGATCCGGGCCGAGCAGGGGGCCGACGGGGTCACCGTCGTCGAGATGGCGGGCCTGGGCCGCAGCGAGTCGCCCCGGCTGCCGGAGGAGCTCGCGGATCTCGCCGTGGCGCTCGGGCCCGACGCCCCGCCCGCCCCGGACGCCGAGCCGCAGGCCGGTACGGAACCCACGGCGAAGGCCGCCGACCAAGACCCGACGGAGCCCACCGACTCTGCCGATCCTGCTGACCCCTCCGAAGGAGCGCGCGCGTGAATCTCGCTGCCGCAGCCAACGAGACACTGGCTCACAACAGCAATCTGCTGGTCTATTCGGCGATGGCCGTCTACACCCTGGCCTTCCTCGCCCATATGGCCGAGTGGGTGTTCGGCAGCCGCAGCAAGGTCGGCCGCACCGCCGCCGCGCTCACCTCCGAGGCCAAGCCGGCGGCGAGTGTCTCCGTCACGGCGGCCCAGAAGGGCGGGGGCACCGCCGTACTGGAGCGCCCGAAGATCATCACCAAGGCGGCGGCCGGCAGCCGTGACGTCCCCGACGGCCCCGGCGCCCACGGCGGCACCGAGAAGGGCGACCTCTACGGCCGGATCGCGATCTCGCTGACCGTCCTGGCCTGGGCGCTGCACGTGGGCGGCGTCGTCACCCGCGCCCTGTCCGTACAGCGTGCCCCCTGGGGCAACATGTACGAGTTCTCCACGACGTTCGCGGCCGTCGCGGTCTTCTTCTACCTGCTCCTTCTCGTGCTGAAGAAGAACGTCCGCTGGATCGGCCTGCCGCTGGTCACCACCGTCCTGCTCGACCTCGGGCTCGCCGTCTCGGTGCTCTACACCGCCAGCGACCAGCTGGTGCCCGCGCTGCACTCGTACTGGCTGTGGATCCACGTCAGCTGCGCGATCATCTCCGGCGCGGCGCTCTACCTGGGCGCGGTCGCCACGCTGCTCTTCCTCTTCCGCGACCGCTACGAGGCCAAGCTCGCCGACCCGGCGCTCAAGCAGCCCGGCGGCTTCGCCGCCTCCGTCCTGGAGCGGCTGCCCTCGGCGGCCTCGCTGGACAAGTTCGCCTACCGCATCAACGCCACCGTCTTCCCGCTGTGGACGTTCACCATCATCGCGGGCGCCATCTGGGCCGAAGCCGCCTGGGGCCGCTACTGGGGCTGGGACCCCAAGGAGGTCTGGTCCTTCATCACCTGGGTCGCCTACGCCTGCTACCTGCACGCCCGCGCCACGGCCGGCTGGAAGGGCCGCAAGGCCGCCGTCCTGGGCCTGATCGCGTTCGCCTGCTACCTGTTCAACTACTACGGCGTGAACATCTTCGTCACCGGCCTGCACTCCTACGCCGGAGTCTGAGCCCACGCCTTCCGGTGCCGTACGGGGCCCGGCTCGCCATGAGCCGGGCCCCGTACGGCACCGTCGTATGTGCGGACCCGCTCAGCGCCGCCTGCGCCGTCCGCGCTCCTGGTGGGGCAGCTGCTGGCCCGCCCCCGGCAGCGTCGGCTTCGGCAGATGCGCCACCTCCCACTGCGCGTCGGCCAGCTGGTCGGCGGTGTCCTCCGGCAGCCGCGGCGGGCGGCGCGCCGCATGCCGGAAGCCGAACGCGGAGGTCAGATCGCCGAAGGCCGAGCGCCGCCAGTCGCTGATGTTGGGCTCCTCGACGCCGGTGAAGCGCTCCAGGAAGCGCAGCACCGAGGTGTGGTCGAAGGCGTCGCCCGCGGCCCAGCCGCCGACCGTCCAGGGAGAGACGATCGTGCACGGGACGCGGAAGCCGCCGCCGATCGGCAGGCCCTGGACGAACTCGTCCTTCGTCCCGGCGGGTGGCACCGGCGGCGGCACATGGTCGAAGAGACCGTCGTTCTCGTCGTAGTTCAGGATGAAGACGGTCTTGCGCCACACCGCCGGGTTCGACGCGATGGCCTCGATCTTCTTCGCCACGTAGTCGGCGCCGGCGGCCGGCAGATAGTCCGGGTGTTCGGACTGCTCGCTGGTGGGGATCAGCCACGAGACGGCCGGCAGCCGGTCATTGCGGGCATCGTCCTCGAAGGTCCCGGCCGGCTGCGGCCGCATCCCGCGCTCGTACAGCGGCTCCCCCGGCTTGGCGTCCCGGAAGGTCTGGAACTGCTCCAGCAGATTGCAGCCGTAGTCGTCCTCCTCCTGGTACACCTTCCAGCTGATCCCGGCGGCCTCCAGCCGCTCCGCGTACGTCGTCCAGCGGTACGGCTTGGGTGCGGTGTTGTTGAGGACAGGGCCGCCCTGGGTACCGCCGGGGTCGATGGTGCCGGTCATCCAGTAGAGGCGGTTGGGCCAGGTGGGGCCGAGGACCGAGCAGAAGTAGTTGTCGCAGAGGGTGAACGCCTCGGCGAGGGCGAACTGGAAGGGGATGTCCGCGCGGGTGTGGTAGCCCATCACATAGGGCCCGTTGATCCCGTCGGCCTTGCGGTGCGCGGGCAGCCAGCGGTCCATCCGGCCGCCGTTCCACGCCTCGTGCTGGACGGACCAGGCGTGACTGGTCGACGGGATGGCCTGCGCGCTGGAGGTGTGCGTATTGAGGCGGAACGGCAGCATGAAGCCGTCCGGGTTCTCCGTGTCCGGCTGGTGGAAGACGGACCGGCCGCCGGGCAGGGACAGGGCATCCGGGTCGGCGAAGCCGCGGACGCCGCGCAGGGTGCCGAAGTAGTGGTCGAACGACCGGTTCTCCTGCATGAGCATGACGACATGCTCGATGTCCTGGAGCGAGCCGTGACGTGGGGGTCCGGCGGCGACGGCCTTTTGGACGCTGGGCGGCAGCAGCGACAGCGCGGCTCCGCCACCGATCGCGCCGGCGGCGGAGCCGAGGAGTCTGCGTCGGGTCATGTCGGGCATATGTGCCACTCTCCCTGAGTCGCGTACGGCCTCGGAGGGCCGACCCGACTGTGGCGGCGGCCCGGTTTCCCGGGCAGGGGGAGGTAGCTGAACGCTCTATCAATTGGCTGTGAACAGGCCCGAGTTGGCGCGTTGCCGCTACGTCTCGTACGCCACACGAAGCAGTGCGCAGCGGACCGTCCGTGGCGCAAACTACGCGTTTATGACGTAGTGTCAGGACACGCGGCTCAGGCCCGGAGTTCCCCCGGGTGCAGGGTAGGGACGCTCCTGCGGAAGCAGCGCGGCCGCCGCCGCCCCCTCGCCGGCGCGCACCAGCGCATGGATCTCCCGGGCCAGCGGCGTGACGTCCGTGATCGACATCGTCCACTCGTCCGCGTACCGCCGCGAGGCCTCTCCGGCCAGCCCGAGCTGCAGCGACCGGTACGGCAGCGCCGCCAGATCCAGATCGCGCTCCGGGTCCCACTGCACCCGGGCCGGCGAGGCCTTCAACCGCCGCTGCCAGGCCTTCCGGTCACCGTGCTCGGCGGCGTCGTAGTGCGACAGGCAGGCATGGCCCAGCGCCCAGTCGAAGCCGGCCCGGTCGATCTCGACGGCCAGCACGGTCTCCTGGTCCTCCTTGGCGCCCCAGCCGCAGCGGTACATCATCCACAGGAACGACGGCTTGATCCACGTCATCCGCTCGCGCTTCCAGGCCGCGGGGAACCGCCCGTCCCGGGCGGCCGGGACGCCCAGCGCCGGGGCGTACGCCTGATAGACGGTGACGGTCCGTTCGGTGTGCAGCGCCCGGATCCGGCGCAGGGGTTCGGGGGCATCATGGTGTGCGGTGCTCATCGCGGCTCATCCTGGCGGACGGCCGGCCCGCGGGGCCACCGGATTCCGCCGGGCGCCGGCCGGCCTGGGCCTGTCCGATGGGTCGGGGGCGGACAGGCCCTACTCGTCCCCGATGTCCTCGCGCCACAGCGCCGGGTGCGCCCCGATGAAGTCCCGCATCATCGCCGCGCACGCGGGGTCGTCCAGCAGCACGATGCGCACGCCGTGCCGGGCCAGCCAGTCGTGCCCGCCGTGGAAGGTACGGGCCTCGCCGATCACCACCCGCGAGATCCCGAACTGGCGCACCAAGCCGCTGCAGTACCAGCAGGGGGAGAGGGTGGTGACCATCGTCGTACCGCGATAGCTGCGCTGGCGCCCGGCCGCGCGGAAGGCCGCGGTCTCGGCGTGCATCGACGGGTCGTCGTCCTGGACGCGGCGGTTGCGCCCCCGCCCCAGCAGCGCCCCGTCCGGCCCGTACAGCGCCGCCCCGATCGGGATCCCGCCCTCGGCCAGCCCCGCCCGCGCCTCGGCCACCGCCGTCGCCAGCATCGCGCGGGCCTGCTCCTGGACGTGGTCGGGGTGCCCGTGCGGGTCGGTATGGCCGTCGACGCTGCCGTGCTGCCGGAGCGCGTCACGGTCGGCCGCCCAGTCCTGAGCGCGCCCCTGATCCGGTGCCTGGTCCATGACCGCAACTCTCCTCGCTCGACCGCGGCCCGGCAACGTGCGAATGGGGGAACGCGGGGGAGTACGAACGGGGGAAGTGCGGACGGGCTCAGCCCTTGGCGGGCGGCGGGGTCTCCTCGGGGCCGCTGCCTGCCTCGCCTTCCTTACGGCCTTCCGTCCGGCCTTCCTTGCGCCGCAGCTCCTCCTCGCGGCGGCGCAGATCGGCCTCCCAGTCCTTGAGCAGGGCCTCGTCCTTCTTGTTCTCTTCCTTGAGGGACCTGAGGAACTCGGGATTGTCGTCCGGCGCGACCCACCGGCCGCTGTGGTTGCGGTGCCACTCCGAGGGCGTGCTGCCGCCGCCCGTCACCGGATGCCGCTGCTTGCCCGCCGCCAGCCAGGCGATCGGGCCGATCAGCACCTCTCCGAAGAGCAGGATGATGATCACCCACACCACCTTGGGCAGGCCGCGCACCTGCGATTCGGGGGTGTTGAGGCAGTCGATGAACGCGTAGATCCACAGCGCCAGGACCAGAAGAAACGGCAGATACCTGAGCATTGCGGTACGTCCCCCTGCACATGACGGCGGGCCCACGTCGGGGCCCGGTGACCCGTACAGGGTAGTGCGTACCGGATACTGGAGCGCATGGCTTACGACGATCTTCGCTCCCTGCTGCGGGCCCTGGAGCGCGAGGGCGACCTCAAGCGCATCAAGGCCGAGGTCGACCCGTATCTGGAAGTCGGCGAGATCGTGGACCGGGTGCAGAAGTCCGGCGGCCCGGCACTGCTCTTCGAGAACGTCCGCGGATCGTCGATGCCGCTGGCCATGAATGTGTACGGCACCGACCGCCGCCTCCTCAAGGCGCTCGGCCTGAAGTCGTACGGCGACATCAGCGACAAGATCGGCGGACTGCTCAAGCCGGAGCTGCCGCAGGGCTTCGTCGGGGTGCGGGAGGCGTTCGGCAAGCTCGCCGGGATGACGCATGTCCCGCCGAAGAAGGTCAAGGGCGAGAGCGCCCCGGTCCAGGAGGTCGTGCTCCAGGGCGACGAGGTCGACCTCGACCGGCTCCCGGCCCTGTTCACCTGGCCCGAGGACGGCGGCTCCTTCTTCAACCTGGGCCTGACGCACACCAAGCACCCGGAGACGGGCGTGCGCAATCTGGGCCTGTACCGCCTCCAGCGCCACGACCAGCGCACCATCGGCATGCACTGGCAGATCCACAAGGACAGCCGCAACCACTACCAGGTCGCCGCCAAGCGCGGTGAGCGGCTGCCGGTGGCGATCGCCTTCGGCTGCCCGCCGGCCGTGACGTACGCCTCGACCGCGCCGCTCCCCGGCGATATCGACGAGTACCTCTTCGCGGGCTTCGTCCAGGGCAAGCGGATCGAGATGGTCGACTGCAAGACCGTCCCGCTCCAGGTCCCGGCGAACGCCGAGGTCGTGCTGGAGGGCTGGCTGGAGCCCGGGGAGATGCTGCCCGAGGGGCCGTTCGGCGACCACACCGGCTTCTACACGCCGCAGGAGCCGTTCCCCGCGCTGAAGATCGACTGCGTCACGATGCGCAAGCGCCCGCTGCTCCAGTCGATCGTGGTGGGCCGCCCGCCGACGGAGGACGGTCCGCTGGGCCGTGCGACGGAGCGGTTCTTCCTCCCCCTCCTCAAGATCATCGTCCCGGACATCGTGGACTACCACCTCCCCGAGTCCGGCGGCTTCCACAACTGCGCGATCGTCTCGATCGACAAGAAGTACCCCAAGCACGCGCAGAAGGTCATGCACGCCATCTGGGGCGCGCACATGATGTCGCTGACCAAGCTGATCGTGGTGGTGGACGCCGACTGCGACGTCCACAACCTGCACGAGGTCTCCTGGCGGGCGCTCGGCAATACCGACTACGCCCGCGACCTGACCGTCGTCGAGGGCCCCGTCGACCATCTCGACCATGCCTCCTACCAGCAGTTCTGGGGCGGCAAGGCGGGCATCGACGCGACGAAGAAGTGGCCCGAGGAGGGCTATACGCGCGACGGGGGGTGGCCCAACATGGTCGAGTCCGACCCGCGGACGGCCGCCCTGGTCGACCGCCGCTGGAAGGAGTACGGACTGTGACCGCCTCGGCCGCCGCCGTCCCGCAGCAGCCGGGCCGGGCCAAGGCCTTCCTCCGCCTGGTGATGATCGAGCACTCGGTCTTCGCGCTGCCCTTCGCCTACATCGCCTCGCTGACCGCGATGTTCCAGTGGGACAAGAACATCCACTGGGGCAAGCTGCTGCTGGTCACCGTCGCCATGGTCGGGCTGCGCACCTTCGCGATGGCCTGCAACCGCATCATCGACCGCGAGATCGACGCCCGGAACCCGCGCACCGCGAGCCGCGAGCTGGTCACCGGCGCGGTCACGGTGAAGTCCGCCTGGACCGGTGCGCTGATCGCCGTGGTGCTCTTCCTGGGCGCGGCCGCGCTGCTCAACCCGCTGTGCCTGGCCCTCGCCCCCATCGCCGTGATCCCGATGGTCGTCTATCCGTACGGCAAGCGCTTCACCAACTTCCCGCATGCGATCCTCGGCCTCGCGCAGGCGATGGGGCCGGTCGGCGCCTGGATCGCGATCAGCGGGACTTGGTCGTGGGACGCGGTCATCCTCGGTCTCGCGGTCGGTGTCTGGATCGGCGGCTTCGACCTGATCTTCGGCTGCCAGGACGTCCAGGCCGACCGGGCGCACGGCGTGAAGTCCGTGCCGGCCCGCTTCGGCATCCCGGCGGCGCTGCACGGCGCCCGCGCCAGCCATGTCGTCACCACGGCGCTGCTGGTCTGGTACGCGCTGGCGACCGGTGCCGGGATCTTCTTCTGGGCCGGCCTGGTGATCGTGGCCGCGGCCTTCCTCTACGAGCACACCATCGTGCGCCCGCACGATCTGTCGCGGCTCAACCGGGCCTTCTTCACGGTCAACGGCTTCATCGGCATAGCGCTGTTCGTCTGCGCGCTGCTGGATCTGCTGGTGCGGGGCCTGACGGTCTGACCGTCTGACGGAGGGCCTGACGGCCCGACACGGGACTGACGGTCCGACGGGACTGACGGGGCTGAGGGACCGCACGCCGCGGCCGTCGGCCGGCTCGGGCCGACGGCCGTTCGGAGGGATCAGACCTTGGCCATCGGCCAGGCGATCAGCCGCGGATAGGTCCACAGCTCGCCGCTGTTCGCCTTCACCGTGCCGATGATGGCGCAGACCATCCCGGCGACGGCGTAGGCGGCCATGATGCCCAGCACGGTCAGCACCGGCACCGCCAGGCCCGGCCCCTGCCGCTGGGACTCGTTGGCGGCAGCCACGAAGATGAGGGTGCTGCCGAAGTACAGCACCACGCCGAGGGCCGCGACTATCGCCTGGGTGAAGCCGAAGTTCATGGCCTGGGTGGCGTGGTGGCGGACGTAGGGGTCGTTCTGATGGCGGGCGTTGTTGCGGATCGACAGCGGGACGATCCAGCCGAGGAAGCCGCCCAGGCCGCAGCAGATCCCCGAGCCCACGGTGACCGTCAGCAGGGCGCCGAGGTGGGACCACATCGCGGGGCTCGTCGAGGGCGAGGGCTGCTGGGGGGCGTACCCGGCGACGGGCTGCTGATAGCCGGGGCCGGGCGGATAGCCGTAGCCCGGCTGCTGGCCGTACGGCTGCTGTGGTCCTCCGGCGTGCGGTCCGTAACCTGGCTGGTAGTAGTCGGACATCGTCTGCTCACCCCGTGGTCGCTGCGGTTGCCATCCGCCGCTGCCGTGGCGTCAGCCGTCAACTGGCCCCGGCAGCAAGCGGGTCCCATGCGTCTGAGACTACGGGACGGGTCGGACAGTCGCCCCGGCGGTCAGGGACCGGGGGCGTTCGCGCAGCACGAAGGCCGCCGCCACGCCGCCTATCAGCCCGAACAGATGCCCCTGCCAGCTGATCTGGCTGTCGGTCGGCAGCGCGCCCCAGACGATGGAGCCGTACACCGCGCCGACCAGCACCCCGATGCCGATGTCGAGCAGCTTGCGTTCGATGAAGCCGCGCAGCAGGAGATAGCCGAAGAGGCCGAAGACGACGCCGGAGGCGCCCGCGGTGTTGCTGCCGGCCGCGGCGGTCAGCCAGACGCCGATGCCGCTGGTGAGGATCACCATCAGGACGACGGCGAGGAAACGGCGGATGCCCGTGCGCAGCGCGGCGACGAAGCCGAGCACCAGCAGCGGCACGGTGTTGGCGGCAAGATGGCCGAAGCCGAAGTGGAGGAAGGCGGCGGGCACCACATCGACCAGCTCGGCGGGGTCGCGCGGCTCGATGCCGAAGGTGTCCAGGGCGTTCCCGGTGACGAAGTCGACGCCCTCGAGCACCCAGAGCAGGGCGACCCAGCCCAGCATCAGGCAGATCGCGGGCTTCGCGCGGGCTGTCATCACTCCGGCCGTCCTTTCCTTTCCCCGGCGCTCGGCCCGGGGCTCGTCCCGGGTCCTGCCCCGGGGCGTCTCCACCGGGGCGCATCCCCGGGGCGCACCCCGGCGGGCGCCCCTCGGCGGGGTCGCGCGCGGGGCGCACAGGTAGGAACGGCCGTGACGGGGTCGGTGGTTCCGCCGGATAGGCTCGATGGTGTGGAGCCGCCGCACAACAACACCAGGAAGCAGGACCCCGGCCGCCGCCGTCCGTGGGTCGTGGGGATCTCCGGCGCGTCCGGAACGCCGTATGCCGCGTCCGTGCTGCGCGGGCTGCTCGCCGCGGGGGAGGCGGTGGACCTCATCGTCAGCCGGGCGTCGCGGCTGACGCTGCTGGACGAGACCGGCATCGCCTTCCGGGACGCGCATTGGCGCACCGACCTGCGGGAATGGCTGGCGCTCGGGGCGGACGGCAAGCCGGAGACGTTTGCCGTGACGGAGCAGACGCTGGCGGATGTGCGGTACTGGCCGGCCGGTGATCTGGCGGCCGGCCCGTCCTCCGGTTCGTATCCCGTCAAGGGAATGCTGATCGTCCCGGCGAGCACGGCGTGTGTGGCCGGGGTGGCGCTCGGACTCTCGAAGGATCTGCTGCAGCGGGTGGCGAGCGTGACGCTCAAGGAGCGGCGCCGGCTGGTGGTCACGGTGCGGGAGACTCCGCTGAACGGACCTACGCTGAAGCATCTGGTGGCGCTGGACGAGGCGGGCGCCGTGGTGCTGCCCGCCTCGCCGGCGTTCTACGCGGGAGCGACGCACATCCAGGATCTGGTGGACTTCGTCGCGGGCCGGGTGCTCGATGCGGCCGAGGTGCCGCACGGTCTGTACCGGCGCTGGGAGGGGGAGCTGCGGGGAGGCTCCAAGGAGGAGGCCCCGGACCCGTCCTAGCTGTGTCTAGCGCTTCTTGGCGGTGGCGCGGCCGAAGAGGCGCCGGGACCGCGGGGCGGCTTGCTTGTGGGCACGTGAACGATTGGCCTGGTCCTGCAGCTCGCGCATGCGGGCGTAGGCCATCTCGATCGAGTACACGGTGACAACTCCTGTGAAGATCGTCGCTGATCGTCGGAAGATTCGAAAGAATCACAGGGCATCAGGCCCTGTATGCCTTAGATTCTACATGCAGAACCCGAAAATGCGTAAAGATTGGAAGGCTTGAGGGCATGGACGCGGTGGATAGGCAGCTCATCCAGGCACTTCGCGAGAACGGCAGGGCCTCGTACGCCGAGCTCGGCCGGCTCGTGGGCCTCTCCGGGCCCAGCGTCACGGACCGGATCAACCGTCTCGAAGCGGCGGGCGTGATCACCGGCTACCGCGCCACGGTCGACGCCGCCTCCCTCGGGCTCGGCGTCACCGCGCTGGTCGGCATCTCCCTGTCGGACGCCGCCGACCACGAGGACGTGGCGCGCCGGCTCAAGGACCTCGCCGAGATCGAGGACTGCTGGTTCATCGCCGGCGACGACTCGTACATGCTCAAGGTGCGGGTGGGGGACGTGGACGGCCTGGAGCGCACCATCCGGCGGCTGTCCGGCACCCGGGGCGTCTCCCGTACGCGTACCACCATCGTGCTCTCCACCAAGTGGGAGAACCGCGTCGGCGAGCTGCCCGAAGAGGTCGAGTAGGCGCCCGGACCGGTCCGCATACGCGGGCGGACGGGGCGCGCCCAGGGGCCTCCGTCCGCCCGGAAAACGGGGGAGTAGGCTCTTCGAAGCCGTTTTTTTCGGCACCGAAAGGCACCGAAAGGCACCGAAGCGGCACCGAAGCGGCACGGATACGGCAGAGATACTGGGAGGCGACGGGATGGCTGCATCTATGGATGCGGGCCTCAAGCGCGAGCTGGAGGCCAAGGTCCACGCCGGAGAGCGGCTGACCCGCGAGGACGGTATCGCCCTCTACGAGTCCGACGACCTGGCATGGCTGGGCGGCCTCGCCCACGAAGTGCGGACGCGCAAGAACGGCGACGTCGTGCACTTCAACGTCAATCGCCACCTCAACATGACCAACGTGTGCACCGCGTCGTGCGCCTACTGCTCCTTCCAGCGCAAGCCGGGCGAGAAGGACGCGTACACGATGCGCATCGAGGAGGCCGTCCGCCTCGCCAAGGCGATGGAGAACGAGAACCTCACCGAGCTGCACATCGTCAACGGTCTTCACCCCACCCTCCCCTGGCGCTACTACCCGCGCTCCCTCAAGGCCCTCAAGGAAGCCCTCCCGCAGGTCTCCCTCAAGGCCTTCACCGCCACCGAGATCCACCACTTCGAGACGATCTCCGGCCTGACCGCCTCCGAGATCCTCGACGAGCTGATCGACGCGGGCCTGGAGTCGCTGACCGGCGGCGGCGCCGAGATCTTCGACTGGGAGGTCCGGCAGCACATCGTCGACCACCGCACCCACTGGGAAGACTGGTCGCGCATCCACCGCCTCGCCCACGAAAAGGGCCTCAAGACCCCCTCGACCATGCTCTACGGGCACATCGAGGAGCCCCGCCACCGCGTCGACCACGTCCTGCGCCTGCGTGAGCTCCAGGACGAGACCGGCGGCTTCCAGGTCTTCATCCCGCTGCGCTACCAGCACGACTTCGTCGACATGCAGGACGGCAAGGTCCGCAACAAGCTCCAGGCCCGGACGACCATGGCCAGCGGCGCCGAGGCCCTCAAGACCTTCGCGGTCTCCCGCCTCCTGTTCGACAACGTCCAGCACGTCAAGTGCTTCTGGGTGATGCACGGCCTGCAGACCACCCAGCTCGCGCTCCAGCACGGCGCGGACGACATGGACGGCTCGGTCGTCGAGTACAAGATCACGCACGACGCGGACAACTACGGCACGCCGAACAAGCTCACCCGTGACGACCTGCTCGACCTGATCCGCGACGCCGGCTTCCGCCCCGTCGAGCGCAACACCCGCTACGAGGCCATCCGCGAGTACCCGGGCCCGGACCCGGACCGCCGCGAGGCTCCGCAGCCGATGCGCCTTTGACCTGGTCACGGACGACTGTCAGAGGCGGGCGTTAGGGTCCGGGTCATGAACGTGCGCTTCGACCTGGACCCCTCCGTCACCCCGGAACTCCGCGACGGTATCTGCGCATTGTGGGCGGATGTCTCGAACGCCGGCGGGGCCGTGGGCTTCGTGCCGCCGGTCACCACCGAGGACATCCGCCCCGATCTGCTGCGGCATCTGACGGCCATGGCCGAGGGCCGCGAGCGCCTGGTCGTCGGCCGTGACGCCGACGGCCGCGTCCTGGCCACGGCCTTCCTCACCCTCAACGGCCACCGCCTGATGCGGCACTGGCTGTGGGTCTACACCGTCATGGTCCACCCCTCCCTCCAGGGCCGGGGCACCGGCCGCGCCCTGATGTCCGCGGTCGCCGACGCCGCCCGCACCCTCGACGGCATACGGGGCATCCGCCTGACCTGCCGCGGCGGCACGGGCATCTCCCGCTTCTACGGCTCGTGCGGCTACAAGGAGGTGGGCCGGGTCCCCGGCGCGATCAAGGTGGCGGAGGGGGACTTCCGGGACGACGTCACGATGTGGCTCGAACTGGCCTGAGGCCCCGGCCGGGGCGCGGGGGCGGCGCCGGGGGCGCGGAAGATCGCCCCGGCCGCTGTGCTTCACTGGCAGGAGACCCTTTCGGTTGCCGTTGAGAAGAAGGTCCTGTCCGTGAGTAGCCCCCAGTTCGCCACGCTCCGCTACACCGCCCTTCGCATCGGCCTCTTCGTCGCCTCGTTCGCCGTGGTGTGGGTGCTGGCCTACTTCCGGATCATTCCGCTCGGCGTCGGCAGCTCCAACTTCATCTGGCTGCTGCTGCTGGCCATCGTGATCTCCGCGCCGCTCAGCTTCGTGCTGCTGCGCAAGCAGCGGGATGCCATGTCCGAGCAGATCGTGGCCAAGGTGGACCGCCAGCGCGAGCGCCTCGCGGCCAACCGCAGCCAGGAGGACGGCGTGTAAGACGCCTCACACCACACTCTGCGCGGCCGGCGCCCGGTAGTTGGGAACTCCCCAACTACCGGGCGCCGGCCGCGTTTTGCCCGTTTCCGCCCCTTGCGGCGCGCTTCCCTTGAGCCGTCCCGTCCCAAAGATTTTCTTTGGGTTCCTCAAAGTTCAAGTGTTAACGTGTTTGTCATGAAGACAGCAGCCGCGCCCCCGTCCCCCATGAGCGTTCCGCTCGTGGCGCGCCTGCACGTCGATCTTTGCCGCTGTATGTCCGCGGCCTGTTGCCGCCGCTGAGGACCACCATCCAGCGGCCGGAGATCCCACGTACGGACCTCCTGGCGCTTTTTCACGCCGTTCCCCGAAAAGCTTCCTCGCCCTCACCGGAGTGTGTCCGTTGTCCTCGTCCCCGTCTGCCCAGGCCACGCCTGCCCCGGCGGCTCCCAAGTCCTCCCGAATACCCAAGATCCCGTTCTGGGTCCAGATCCTGGCCGGTCTCGCCCTCGGCGTGCTGCTCGGCTGGGTCGCCAAGAGCAATGACCTCGGCTGGCTCACCTCGACGCTCCAGCACATCGGCGACCTCTTCGTCCAGCTGCTGAAGCTGGCCGTCGCCCCGCTGGTCTTCTTCGCGATCCTGGTGTCGATCACCAACCTGCGGCAGGTCAACAACGCCGCCCGGCTCGCCACTCGCACCCTGCTGTGGTTCATGGCCACCTCGCTGATCGCCGTGGCGATCGGCCTGGCCATCGGCCTGCTCACCAACCCCGGCGCGGGCACCGGCCTGACCCCCAAGGACGGCAAGCTCCCGGACCACGCCGGCTCCTGGATCGACTTCCTGACCGGCATCGTCCCCACCGACATCATCACGCCGTTCACCGAGCTGAACGTCCTGCAGATCGTCTTCATGGCGGCCGTCGCCGGTATCGCGGCCCTCCAGCTCGGCGAGAAGGCCGACCCGGTCCTGAAGATCAGCCGCTCGGCCCTCGAACTGCTCCAGAAGGCCCTGTGGTGGGTCATCCGCCTCGCCCCGATCGGCACCGTCGGCCTCATCGGCAACGCCATCGCCACGTACGGCTGGAACCTCATCGGCAAGTACGCGACCTTCACCGTCGACGTCTACGTCGGCTGCGCGATCGTCCTCTTCGGCGTCTACCCGCTGCTGCTCGCGACCGTCGCCAAGGTCAACCCGCTGCAGTTCTTCCGCGGCGCCTGGCCCGCCATCCAGCTGGCCTTCGTCTCCCGCTCCTCGGTCGGCACCATGCCGGTCACCCAGAAGGTCACCGAGCGCCTCGGCGTGCCGCGCGAGTACACCTCCTTCGCGGTGCCGTTCGGCTCGACGACCAAGATGGACGGCTGCGCCTCCATCTACCCGGCGATCGCCGCGATCTTCATCGCCCAGATCTTCGACGTCCACCTGAGCATCGCCGACTACGTCCTCATCGCCTTCGTCTCCGTCATCGGCTCCGCCGCCACCGCCGGCCTGACCGGCGCGACGGTCATGCTGACGCTGACCCTCTCCACCCTGGGCCTGCCCCTGGAGGGCGTCGGCCTGCTGATGGCCATCGACCCGATCCTGGACATGATGCGCACGGCGACGAACGTGGCCGGCCAGTCGGTGGTCCCCGTGCTCGTGGCCGCGCGTGAGCGCATCCTCGACCGGGACGCGTTCAACAGCGCCAAGAGCATCAGCCTGGACGCGGCCGCTGCCGACGACGCGGAGGCGAAGGTCCCGGCGGCTGCTGCTGCCTGACCCGAGCTACGCCCACGGATGAGCCCCGACCTTCATCACAAGGTCGGGGCTTTCCCGTGCGATCTGCGTGGGGCGCGATCGGATCGGGATCGGTGAGTCGACTGGGCCTGCTCGACGGTGATGTCCGCTACGGTGCGCGGGACCAACCGTGGGGCGGCTCGTGCCGGTCGGTGTCACGGTGCACCATCAGCGGCGTTTCTGACCGGAGTACCGGCCGGGCGCTCCGCGTGCTGGTCGCGCCCGCGCGGCCGAGCCGCACACGGACAGTGCCCTCGCGCCCCGTACGGAGCGCGAGGGCACTGGTCAGGTGGTCAGCACTTCGGCATATGGACCACGGAGTTGAAGTGCTGCGCTTGCGCCCAGATGGGATTCCGGCCCGCGTCGGCGATCTTGTACCACCCGGTCGTGGACATGCAGATGACCGGGGCGCTCTCGCCCTTCCGTATGCCGTTGCCCACCTTCGGGGAATGGGTGGTGGCCTCCTGTAGGTCTGGGCATGCTCGAAGGCGCTCACCCTCTCCCCCTGCACCTTGGGGGCCGGGGAACGGTCGGCCGCGTGGGTCACCGGCGACAGCACCGCCGCCAGCGCGAACCCCGCGCCGGCGGATGTCCCCCCGGGCGCCGTGATCACCTGCGCCCTCCACTCTGTTGCCCCGCCGGATCTTGGGGCATCGACCCCCGGAACGACCGAGGATCCATCGAAGGAAGTGGATCGCCGAGACCGTCTCCTCCGTGGGGTCCAGCCAGGTGTGTGCTGCTCGAGGCGGCGGACCTGCAAAGCACCGTTATCCGGTTGTCGCCAGGGCAGCGGCTCTTGCAGGCTTGCAGCTCAGGTGCGCGCGCAGGGTGCACACAGAGGGCTCTGGAGGGCGCGATCGTGATCCGGCGGATGGGAACAACAGCGGCGGATGGCGACAGCGGGTCGGTGAGCAGGGCGGACGGCCGCGCGCTTGCCGCAGCCTCCGTCACCGTGCTCCTGTGGGCATCCTCGTTCATCGCAATCCGCAGCTCCGGTGCGCATTTCGGGCCGGGCGCGCTCGCCTTCGGCAGGCTCGCGGTGGCGTCTGTCGTGTTGAGCGCGATCCTGCTGGCGAGGCGTGGTGGATTCCCGCCCCGCGAGGCCTGGCCCGGCATCATCGCCTCAGGAGTCCTGTGGTTCGGCGCGTACACGGTCGCGTTGAACTGGGGTGAGCACCATGTGGACGCCGGAACGGCTTCCCTGATCGTCAATGTCGGGCCGATCCTGATGGCGATCCTGGGCGGGTGGCTGCTGAAGGAGGGCTTCCCGCCCAGGCTGATGGCGGGCGTGGCGGTGTCGTTCGCCGGGGCCGTGGTGGTCGGACTGTCCATGTCCGGCGGCGGCGAATCGTCTCTTGCCGGTGTACTGCTGTGCCTGTTCGCGGCGGTGGTGTACGCGGTGGGTGTGGTGGTGCAGAAGCCGACGTTGAAGCACGCCACACCGATGCAGGTCACGACGTTCGGTGCGCTCGCCGGCGCGGTGGCATGCCTGCCGTTCGCCGGCCAGTTGGTGTCGCAGGTGAGCCGGGCTCCGGTGTCGGCGACGTTGCAGATGGTGTACCTGGGCGTCTTTCCGACGGCCCTTGCCTTCACGACGTGGGCCTACGCGCTGTCGCGTACGACCGCCGGGAAGATGGGTGCCACGACCTACGCGGTACCGGTGCTCGTCGTCTTCATGTCGTGGCTGTTCCTGGGTGAGGTACCCGGCTGGCTGACGCTCCTCGGCGGCATCCTCTGCCTGTCCGGGGTCGCGGTGTCGCGGATACGGGGGAAGGCGCAAGGGCAGGCACAGGGGCAGGTCCTGGAGGACCCGCGACGGAGCCGCGCGGCTGCGGAGCCCGACGTGTCGGCGGATTCTGCGGGGTAGGCGGCTGTCGCGCCGGCGCCGCGGCGCGGCGCGGACGACGCTTGTGGGCCACGCTCGGCCTCGGACGCCACGCGGGGAGGTGCCCCGACCTTTCTTTCCGCAAGGTCGGGGCACCTCTGTGTCTGCTGGGCCGGGGCTCAAGCCCTGGGCCGGTCGCCGGGGCGTGCCCGGGGGGTGGGGGCCGTCGTACGTCGTCGTCGACGCGTCCGGCGCCGAGGCGCAGCCGGTCGGATCCCCGGGCGGCGGATGGGACTTCCCCGCGCCAGAACTGACGAATCGCTCGACATCATATGTCGGTCGCCGATATATATAGGTGGCATGAGTGATCGACCGCTTCAGGAGCCGACGCTGCTCCTGCTCACCGCCCTGGCCGACGAGCCCAGGCACGGTTATGGACTGATCCAGGAGATCGACGCGATCTCCCAGGGCCGCGTGCGGATGCGCACCGGCACCCTCTACGGCGCGCTGGACCGGCTGCTTCAGCAGGGCCTGATCCGGGTCGAGCGCGAGGAGATCGTGGACGGCCGGGCGCGAAAGGTCTACGCCCTCGCCGAGGCCGGCCGGTCCGTGCTGGCCGCCGAGACGGAGCGGCTGCGCGCCGTCGTCGCCGAGGCGGAACGCCGGATGGCCGTCCGTCGCTCCCACACCCTCCGTACGAAGGGGGCTCCGGCATGACGCAGCAGGACGGCTCACGGGCCCTCCGCTGGGCGCTGCGCCTGCATCCGGCCGCCTACCGGGCCGAGCACGCAGCCGAGTTGACCGCCATCTACACCCAGGCGACGCAGGACGCCGGCCCGCTCGGTCGGCTGCGCGAGGCACTCGACGTCGCCGGCCACGGCCTGCGCCGGCGTACCGGCCTGGGCTCCGACCGGACCGCGGGCCGAGTCCTGGCGCAGGCGGCCCCGCTCACCGTCGCCGTCGCGACAGGCGTCGGCGTCGCCAACCTGCTGTGGCTTTCCGCGCCCGGCAGCCGGACCCTGCCGGCGTCGTCGCTTCCGGGTGCGCTCGTCCTGGCCAACCAGGTCCTCGTGCCGCTGCTCTGGCTGTTGACGCTCGCGGCCGTCTGGTCCGGGCGCTGGACCGCGGCCCGTGCACTGGTCGTGCCGGCGACGGTGCTGCGGATGGCCGACGTCCCGCTGCTCCTGCTCGCTCGCGACGTCCACGGCACCTACACGGGCGCCGCGTTGAACCTGGCCGTGCCGCTGCTCACCGGCGCCGTCATCCTCGCGGCCCCCAGGGACCTGCTCGGCTCCTCCCCGTCGCAGCGCGCCGCGATCGCGGGCACCACCGTCCTGGCCGTCCTCCTGCTGGGGGCACAGCTCGTCAACATGTACTACCCCCAGCCGCTGGGCGGCCCCCGCACCACCCAGGCGCTCTGGGCCGGGGCCCTCGCGATCGCCCTGCTCTTCAGTACGCGTGGCCGGTTGGTCGCCGCGGGCCTGGCGTTGGCCGTGTTCCCCAGCGCGCTCCAGGCAACGGTGCCGCTGCTGCACCCGCTCACCCCCGCCGGCGCGGTCGCCCTGCTCCTGGTCCTGCTCGGCAGCGCGGCACCCTTCCTCCGCGCGCGCCGGCGCCACCCGGAGAAAGCCCCGCCGAGCGCGGCATAGCCAACTCCGGGGCCCGGGGCGGCACGCCGTATCGGCCCGGGGCCGCTGCCGGCCGGGCTGAGGGGCGCCGTCGACCTGCGCCGCATCGGCATGTTCGGCTGGTCGAAGGGCGGGACGGCGACCACTCTCGTCATGAGCGAGGACCGGCGGGTCCGGGCCGGGCTGAGCCTCGACGGCCCGATGCAACCGGCGGTCACCACCGAGCTGGACCGGCCGTTCATGATGATGACCGCCGAGTTGACGCGGGCCAAGGAGCCGAGCGTCGCCGAGTTCTGGTCGCGTCTTCGGGGATGGCGGCTCAACGTTCAGGCCGAGGGCGCGGTCCACTCGTCGTACGGCGACAACCAGGTGCTGATCCCGCAGCTGGCGAAGGCGGCCGGGATGAGCGACGAGGAGCTTCGGGGCTGGGTCGGCACCCTCGATCCGGTTCGGGCGGTGCGGATCCAACAGGCGTACCCGCGCGCTTTCTTCGACCTGCAACTACGCCACCGGGGCCACCTGCTCGACGGCCCGAGCCCGGCCTTCCCGGAGGTGAAGTTCCTTCCCTGAAGCGATGGACCGGAATGTCGGCGCGATGGACCGGAGCGCCGGAGCGATGGACCGGAGCGCTCAACTCCGGCGCTGCGGTCGGCGCGCTCCGGGCGACGGTGAACGTGGCCGGTCGGTCGCGGATGCGCCCCGACCTGGACGAAACGGTCGGGGCGCATTCGTGCGCTCGGCTTCCATGACGGAAGGGGGAGCGGGGGCAATTCCGCGTCGGCGCCCGTTCGTGGCGGCGGGGCAGGAATCGGCGCGTCGCTAATTGACTGCTGGAGCTTTCATATTACCCTCCCGTAACTGTATGAAGTTGATCTGTTACAGATCGCATCCATCCACTTCAGGGAGAAGAAATGAACAAGCTTCGCAAGGCTGCCGTCGTCGTCGCCGTCCTCGGCAGCGTCGGGCTCCTCGGCGTCGGCCCCGCCTACGCCGGCGGCGGCATGGGTGACGACTACACCCAGCAGAGCAAGTCGAGCGACGACAACTACGGCAAGTCGAGCGACGACAGCTACGGCAAGTCGGACGGCGACAGCTACGGCAAGTCCGGCGGCTACGGCCACGGCAAGTCGGCCGGATCCAAGATCGACATCCGTCAGGGCTCGTCCTGCAGATCCGAGGACGTGAACGTCGACGTGCTCGGCGAGGTCGGCATCGCGAACGGCCTGGCGGGCAACCTGGGCGGCGGCGAGGGTCACCCGGGATCGCAGCACACCGCGATCGGCTCGTCCGTGGGGTGCAACAACAGCATCGGCTAGTGGCGGGAATCGGTCCCGGCGTCCGACTTGCAGGCCCGGCGCCGGGGCCGTCGCGCTGCGGGGCGTCAACTCACCGCATGGCGCGGCCGCTTACTTGACGGGGCCGATGAAGTTGTTGCACCCCATGCTCGAACCCAGCGCGGTGAGCTGCGCACCACTGCCGACCCCGATCGCGCCGAGGGCGTCGACGTTCAGATCGTGCGACCGGCACGAGCTGCCCGATCTGACGTTCCACGTGTCGCCGCCCTTCTCGCCGTAGGCGTGTGCGGTGCCGGCGCCAAGGAGGGCGACGCTGCCGAGAGCGGCGACCGTGACGGCGGTCCTGCCAAACTTGCGCATTTCATCTCCGGTAGATCGATCGGATGCGATCGGTAATTGATCGACTCCGTACAGGTATCAAATATTAAAGCGAAATATCCCATAATCGCTTGGCGGCGCGCCGGGCCCTCCTTCCTCGCGAATTCCTGCTGCCGGGAATCCCCCTGACGGCATGGCGGTGCTGCGCGTATGCGTCACTTCGTCGTCGGGGCAACAGGCTTACCGTGCCAGCGAGTTGACCCTTCCGCGTCGTCGAGTCGACCCGTCCGCTTCGTCCGGTGCGGTGTCACGGCGCCATCGCTCCCGTATGCGCGAGGATCGCGTCGGCCAGTGGGGCGTGGACGGCCGGCGGGAGGGCGTGGCCCATGCCCGGGATCTCGACGAGGCGGGAGTTGCCGACGGTCTGGGCGAGGTGCTGGGGGTGCGGGGGCGGGAAGACCGGCTCGGCGGGCGCGGCGATGACGAGGGCGGGGACCTGGTTCTTGGCGAGCTCGTCGGTGCGGAGCAGGTCGTTGTGGTCGGCGCGGCCGTGTGCGGTGCTGACGCGGTAGTGGCCGGTGTGGTCGATGATGCGTCGCTCAAGGGCGCGGAAGTGGTCGGCGTCGAAGGGGAGCTGGTCACCGGCGAGTACCCGCCAGTGTGCGACACGGCGTTCCACTTCGGCCGTCAACCCGTGGTCCTCGACCGGGCGGGCCCACAGCTCCAGGACCTCCGGCGAAATCCCGGGCAGCTCGTCGACCGGGACCGCGGTGCCGTCGGGGCGGGTGTAGGGGGTGGTGCTGAGGGAGCTGGTGCCCATGAGGGTGGCGCTGATCCATCGGTCGGGGTGGTCGGCGATGGCCAACTGGGCCAGCATGCCGCCGAGGGAGAGCCCGACGATGTGCGCCCGCTCGATGTCGAGTCCGTCCAGGACGGCGACCACGTCCGCGGCGAGGTCGGCGATGCGATACGGCTGCTCCTCGAACGGCCAGCTGGAGCGGCCGGTGTCGCGGTGGTCGTAGCGGATGACCCGGTGGTGTGCGGCAAGCGCGTCCACCAGGGGGTCGGGCCAGCCGACGCCGCTCGCCTGGGCGCCCATGACCAGCAGCAAGGGGGGTGCGTCCGCGGGCCCGCGCTGCTCGGCCCACAGGCGGATGCCGGGGGTGGAGGCGTCGATGAACTGCTGCATGTCGGGTCCTGTTCGTAGGGGGTGGAGGGGAAGGGCGGGGAGGTGAGGGGGCTGATGGGTGAGATGGCGTGATGAAGGAAGTGAGGTGGATGGGGCGCGATGGGTGGGGCGCGGTGAGTGATGCGCGATGAGGCGATCGAAGCGCGACGAGACGTATCGTCTCGTCTTGCGGTGATCGTGTCAAGGAACGGGGAGTGGAGGGCGAAGATCGTAAACTTACTTTGCGGTAAAAGGGGCGGGATGGAAGGGCATTCAGCGTGGGCGCTGTGAAGAGCAAGCGGGTTCCGCGGGCGATCCGGGAGCGGGAGATGCTGGATGCGGCGGTACGCACGTTCGCCCGGCGCGGCTACCGGGCGGCTTCGATGGACGAGATCGCCGAGGCCGCCGGGGTCTCCAAGCCGCTGGTCTATCTCTATCTGCATTCCAAGGACGAGCTGTTCGGCGCGGTCATCCGGCGGGAGTCGGCGGCGCTGGTGGAGGCCGTGACGGCGGCCGTCGAGCCGGAGGCGCCGGCCGACCGGCAGCTGTGGAGCGGGCTGAAGGCGTTCTTCGCGCACACCGCCGCGCATCCGGAGGGGTGGGCGGTGCTGCATCAGCAGGCCCGTATGTACGGTGAGCCGTTCGCGCCGGAAGTGGCCGCGATGCGGGCCGAGATCGTGGCGTTCGTTACGGGACTGATCGGCGCGGCCGCCAAGGAGGCGGGCTGCGTCGGGGAACTGGCCGACCGCGAGGTGGCCGGCCTCGCGCATGCGCTGGTCGGCGCGGCCGAGTCGCTCGCGGAGTGGGCCAACGTCCATACGGATGACGGCGCGCCGGGGGAACGGGAGCGCCCGGCGGCGAAGGACACGGCGGCCACGCTGATGCACTTCGCCTGGGCCGGGCTGGGGCGCATGATGGCCGGCGAGCGCTGGGCTCCGGAGAGCTGACGCGGGCGGCCCGCCGCCGCCTCGCCCGACGGGCGCGTCCGTTGCGGGCGCGCCCCCGACGGGCAGGCGCCAGTTAGACGGTCACCTTCAGGCGATCACCTTTTAGACGGTCACCTTTCCGGAGAGATGGACCCGCCCGGCCGTCCCGTCCCGCAGTTCGAAGGCGCAGCCCGCGCCGTCCCCCGCGGCCTGCTGCGCGTACGAGACGGTGGCGGGCAGCAGCACCGGGGCGTGGAATGTGGCCGTGAGGCGTACGGATTGGGCCCCGGCGGGTACGGCCTCCGCGGCGCAGCGGGCCGCCGTCCACATGCCGTGCGCGATGGCGCGGCGGAAGCCGAGCGGGCGGGCGGTGAGCGGGTGGAGGTGGATGGGGTTGTAGTCCCCTGAGACGGCCGCGTGGCGGCGGCCGAGGTCGGCGGGGAGCGGCCATTCGGTCCGTAGGGGGAGGGGGTGGTCGGCCTCGGGGCGGCCGGACGGGTCCCCTGCTCCTTGGTGTCCGTCTGAAGCCCGGCGTTCGTCTGCGCCCCGCCGCTCGTCTGCGACGCGGTGCCGCGCCAGATAGCCGCTGCGGTCCGCCCACACCAGTCGCCCCGCGCGCCGTACCTCCGTCGTCATCACGACTTCGGTGCCGCGTCGATGGGCGCGCAACCCTTCGGCGTACACGGACAGTTCGAGCACGTCGCCGACATCCAGCGCCGCGTACTGCTCGATCTCAAGGGTCGTATGCACCAGCCCGAGCAGCGGCAACGGGAAGGCGCGGGCGCTCATCAGGCGGGCGGCGAGCGGGAAGCCGAGGATGTGCGGGTAGGTGAGCGGCAGCGGTCCGGTGGTGGGAAACCCGCAGACCTGGGCGTATGCGGCGACCTTTGCCGGGTCGATCCGGGCGGCGGGCAGGATCAGGCGGGTGGGTGGCAGTGCGGCGTCCGGATGCGGGCGTTTGCCGATGCCGGTCAGTACGCCCTTGCCCAGGGCGGGCATCAGGCGCGGGGCCCGGCGCAGCAGGGTGGGCTGCGGCGGGCGGAGGCGACGGGCGAGGTGACGGGCGAGGAGGCGGGCGGGGCCGGAATTGGTGCGGCGAAGGTGGCGATCGGGCATTGGCCAACTCCTGGTCCTCGCGTAAATTTACTTCGAAGTAAGGTTACCGGCGGGTCAGGGGTTGGTCGAGGGTGAACGCTGCCGACGTGCCGAGGGCGGGACCGGCTGCGGGCCGACGTCCGAAGATCCAACTTGCTTACACATCAGGGGTGTTACACCCCTAGGCGGCAGCCGCATCCCCCGTCACCCGCTCACCCGCCCGCCCCCCGGCCTGGCCCGCAACTCTCACCCCTCACCCCTCACCCCTCACCCCTCACGCCCGACCCCTCACGCCCGACCCCTCAGCGCACATCCCTTAGCCCTCAGCTTCGTGAGCCCCCCCACGCGCCCCCTCAGCAAGAACGCGCCGCCAACTCGCCCCGATTTCGCGGAAGAATTGAGGAGCCGCCCGTGTTCAGCCAGGAAAGCGCCGCCCCCGGAACGACCACCGCCGACACCCCCGCCCCCACCCTCACAGCGCCGCAGAAGACCCTCCTCGACGGCACCGTCCGCGAGGTCTTCGTCCCCGCCCTCGCCCCGCCCGTCCCCACCGGCTCCCTGGGCGACATCCCCTTCACCAACGCCGCCGAGGCCCCCGCCGACGTCGTCCTGGCCCGGAAGCAGCCGAGCGGCGCCTGGCGCGACATCACCGCCGCGGAATTCGCCACCGAGGTCCGGGCGGTGGCCAAGGGCCTTATCGCGCACGGCCTTTGCCCCGGCGACCGGCTCGCGATCATGGCCCGTACGACCTACGAGTGGACCCTGATCGACTTCGCCGCCTGGGCCGCCGGCCTGGTCACCGTCCCCCTCTACCCGACCTCCTCCGCCCACCAGGCCCGGTGGATCCTGCACGACTCCGCCGCCCGCGCCTGCGTCGTCGAGAACGTCGACGAAACCCGCCTGATCAGCGGCATCCGCGCCGAACTCCCCACCCTCGACCACCTCTGGCAGTTCAATACGGGTGCCGTCTCCCAGCTCGTCTCCGCCGGGCGCGACCTCCCGGACGAGGTCGTCGACGAGCGGCGCGCCACCGTCGGCCCCGCCTCCCTCGCCACCCTCATCTACACCTCCGGCACCACCGGCCGCCCGAAGGGCTGCGCGCTCACCCACGCCAACTTCTTCGCCGAGGTCGACAACTCCGTCGAACTCCTCCACCCGGTCTTCAAGTCCGTCAGCGCCGAACCCGCCGCCACCCTCCTCTTCCTCCCCCTCTCCCACGTCTTCGGCCGCATGGTCGCCATCGGCTGTCTCCGCGCCCGCGTCCGCCTCGGCCACGCCCCCAGCATCCAGACCGACGACCTGCTGGCGGACCTCGCGGCCTTCCGGCCGACGTTCCTCCTGGCCATCCCCTACGTCCTGGAGAAGGTCTTCAACACCGGCCGCGCCACCGCCGAGAAGATGGGCCGCGCCGCCTCCTTCGACCGCGCGGCCCGCATAGCCCGCTCCTACGGCGAGGCCGTCGAGGCCCAGGAACACGGCACCGGCCCCGGCCCCGGTCTCGCCCTCAAAGCCGCCCGCAAGCTCTACGACCCCCTCGTCTACCGCCGCATCCGGTCCGCCCTGGGCGGCAAGGTCCGCTACGCCATCTGCGGCGGCTCGCCATTGGGCCACCGCCTCGCCGCCTTCTACTCCGGCGCCGGCATCGAGATCTTCGAGGGATACGGCCTGACGGAGACCACCGCCGCCGCGACCGTCACCCCGCCCCTCCGCCCCCGTATCGGCACGGTCGGCTGGCCGCTCCCCGGGGGCGCGGTCCGGATCGCCGACGACGGCGAGATCCTCCTCCGGGGCGGCCATGTCTTCACCGGCTACTGGGACGCGGCCACCGGCACGGCCGTCCCGGTCACCGATCAGGACGGCTGGCTGCCCACCGGCGACCTGGGAGCCCTCGACGCGGACGGCTATCTGACGATCACCGGCCGCAAGAAGGAGATCATCGTGACGACGGGCGGCAAGAACATCGCCCCCGCCCCGCTGGAGGACCGCCTCCGCTCACACCCCCTCATCGGTCAGTGCATCGTCCTCGGCGACAACCGCCCCTACGTCACCGCCCTGATCACCCTCGACCCCGACGGCCTCTCCCACTGGCGCCAGATGACCAAGAAACGGGACACCCCGCTCCCCGAACTCGTCCACGACGAGCGCCTCCTGGCCGACCTCCAGCACGCCGTCGACGACGCGAACAGCCTCGTGTCCCGCGCCGAGTCCATCCGCCGCTTCGCCGTGCTCCCGGTCGAATTCACGGAGCAGACCGGCCATCTCACACCGTCGCTGAAGCTGCGACGGGCGGCGGTCGCCCGCGACTTCGCGCACGAGATCGACGGGCTGTACGAGGCGCGTTGACCTCTGGCTCCGGTCGTCCGACCGGTGGTCCGACCGGTGGATCGGCTCAGCCATCCGGTCGGTCCACCCCGGGGCAAACCTGACGCGCCCTCGACACGCCCCTGACGAATGGCCGACGCGCCCCTGATGAATCCCTGAGCCGTTGCCCCCAGTTGACCCGTTTCTCATCAGGGAGACCTCAGGGTCGAACACCCTCCCTTGTGGTGATCCGCGGCGAGGCTGCGCTCCGCAGCATAGAAACCGCACGAACCGGTCGTTCACCCCACGGAGTACGTCTTGCCCTTCCGCAGCCGCCGCCCCATCCATACGGCCCTCGCCGCCGCCCTCGTCCTCACCCTGTCCGCCGCCGCGTCGGCCCCCGCCCTGGCCGCCACATCCGCCACCAACACCGGCACGACAACGCCCCACACGCAGGCCACACCAGCCGCCGGTCCGAACGTCCCGGCCCTGGAAAAGGCCCTCCGCGGCCTCCCTGACAAGGACGCCACCGCAGCCCTCGTGCGCGTCGGCGGCAAGGGCAGCTGGCACGGAAGCGTCGGCGTCCACGACCTCCGCACCCACCGCAAGGCCGTGGAGAACGCCCGCTTCCGCGCGGGCTCCACCACCAAGGTGGTCACCTCGGCCCTCGTACTCCAACTCGCCGCCGAGGGAAAGATCGACCTCAACGGGACGGTGCAGCACTATCTGCCCGGTCTGCTGACCGACGCCTTCCAGCCCATCACCGTCCGGCAGTTGCTCACCTTCACCAGCGGACTCCAGCCCGGTGCGTCCCTCGGCCCGGAGAACGGCGCGGGTTACGAGAACCGCTTCAAGACCCTGACCCCGGAAGCCGTTGTCGCGTCCTCCGTCGCCAAGGGCCCCTACCGCGGCGACGGGGAAGGGCCGGGCAAGAAGCAGCGCTACGACAACATCGACTACACCGTCCTCGGCATGCTGATCGAGAAGGTCACCGGTGACTCGTACGAGCACCAGGCCGCGGTGCGCATCTTCCGCCCGACCGGCATGCGGCACACCTCGTTCCCCGGCGGCCCCGACCCACGGATCCACGGCCCGCACAACCGCGGCTACCAGAAGCTGGTGGACGGCCGGGTCGCGGACGCGACGGAGTGGAACATGTCCGACCGCTGGGCGGCAGGCGACATGATCTCCACCACCGCCGACCTGGAGAAATTCCTCTTCGCGCTCTTCCGCGGAAAGATCGTCCCACAGCCGCTTCTGGAGCGGGAGATGTTCACGGTCCCGCACATCAAGGGCGCCTCGATGAGCGCCGGACTCCAGCGCTTCGACGCCGGCGGAGGAAAGATCATCTGGGCGAAGTCCGGTGCCCGCCCCGGCTACAACACGCTCATAGCCGCGACCAAGGACCTGTCCCGGACCCTCGTCTACTCGATCAACGCCACCGATGCCAAGGGCGAGGAGATGAACCCCGTCGCCCAGCGCATAGTGACGGCAGCGTTCGCGCTGCCCACGCGCCAGCCGTAGCCGGTGCCGGTGCCGGTGTCGTACGCCGACGGACACGGCATCTGCGCCCCTCGCCCGACCGCCCCTCGCCTCACCGCCGCCCGCCTCCGCCGGACGACCACCGGTTCAGCCGGCGCAGGCTCTCCTGCAACGCCGCGCGCCGCCCGTCACCATCCGGTTCCTGCGGTTCCAGGGGCCTTTTCTCCGGCGCCTTCTCGCTCACCGAGTCGGCACCTCCACCCCGTGGATCCACCGCGGCCCGATCCCGACGCCATCGACACCATCGACGGCGAACCAGGGATCCCGCCGCCCCCGTTGTGCCCGCCGCTGCCGCCACTCCTCGCCGGCCAGCAGGTACGGCCTGACCAGGCAACTGTCCTCGCCGCGCAGCGGGACCTCGGCGGGGCGGCGGAATCTGCGTACCGGGGGCACCGAGGGGGCGGCGTGGCGCGGACCGGTGTACGGGGCGCCGCCGCGTGCTGCCCGGCGCTGTCCACGTGCCGGAAGTAACCAACTCAGTACCATCAGCAACATCATTCGGATAAGGTCAGACATGCTTGTCAGCCTCCAGGGGGTTGATGGCCATGCCCCCGGACCGGTCGCACGGTCGCGGGGGTGATTTCCGGATGTCGCGTGAAAGAAGCGGCCCTGCTCTGGAGCCGGGGCGCTCGGCGCGTCAGACTGGAACCCCCGTGTCACCTCTGTGGGGGAGGTGGCACGGGGCCTTTCATTGCGCGGCCGCCTTACGGAGCGCAGCCGTCAGCTTGCGGGCCGTGGCGGTGTTGCAGTTCCCGAGCGCGATGAGCGAGAGCCGGTAGTTGCCCGCGTAGGCCGGCAGCTCGATCCCGAGTGACGGCAGGGTGATCCCGTTGGCCGCGAGCGCGGCGCGGAGGGCTTCGGTGCAGTCGTCCACGTTGTCGTCGTGGTGGTGGCTGTGGTTGAGCATGGGCGTTAGCTCCCTGTGCGCATCGTGACGATCCGCTTACAGAATGACGTGGTGCGGCGTAGCGTGGAAAGGGATTCAAGGCGACGGCGCGACCTGTGAAACGGTGAAAAATGCCTGCACGCAAAGAAGTTGACGGATCCACCAGCGTCCCGGCCTTCTACGGCTCCGAGCTGCGCTGGAAGCGGGAGAACGCGGGCCTCACCCTCCAGGCGACCGTCGACGGCATCTACTACTCACCGAGCTACCTCAGCGAGATCGAACGCGGGCAGCGGCGCATGCCGTTGGATATGGCTGTCCATGTGGACCGGGTGCTGAAGACCGACGGGTTCTTCGAGCGGCGTTGTGAGGACGTGCGGAAGGCGCGGATGGCCGGCCACGCCAAGTACTTCGAGAAGGTCTTGGAGGCGGAGAAGCACGCGGAGGCCATTGAGGAGTGGTGCCCCACGCTCATTCCCGGTCTGCTGCAGACCGCAGCGTGCGCGCGGACGGTGGTCCTGGCGGCCCATCCACAGGCGTCCGACGAGGAGGTGGCGGAGAAGGTCAACGCACGGCTGGCGCGAGCACGCCTCTTCGAGGACGACCACAAGAAGCCGGAGTACTGGGCGATCCTGCACCAGTCGCTGTTGCGCTACCCCATCCTGCCGTCAGAGGACATGGCCGAACAGCTGGACCGTATCGTGGCGTTGGTGCGACGCCGTCGGATCGTTACGCAGGTCGTTCCGTGGAATGGCGGGCCGTATCCGCTGATGCTCGGCATGGCCAAGATCATGACCTTCCCCGACGCGCCGCCCCTGGTCTACACGGAGTCTTCGTACAGCGGCGTCACCATCGACGATCCAGCGCTCGTGCACCAGTACCACAAGGCATACGATCGGCTCAGGGCCGCCGCACTGCCGCCTGAGGTGTCCCTGGCCATGATCGAGGCAGCGGCAGAGGATTACCGAAATGGCAAGCAACCAGATTGACTTGAGCGCCGCCGTCTGGCGTACGAGCAGCTACACCAACGGAGACGGCGGCGACTGCGTCGAGGTGGCTGACGACCTCCCCGGCCTCGTCCCCGTCCGCGACACCAAGACCGCTCCCCACGGCCCGACCGTCATCATCCCGGCCGCCGCCTGGCGCCGTTTTGTCACGGCCGTCAAGGACGAGACCTTCACTGCCACCGCCTAGCCTCGCGGCATGTCGTACGAGGAGCCCTTCACCTACGCGTGGTAGGAACCGCCGGGGAATCGCGTTTCGACCCTCGGTGTGCTGTACGAGCAGGGTGAGGCCGGGCGACGGTGGCAGCTGTACGCGGCCAGCTCGATGGGCGGCGGCCATGTGGTGTGGTTTGACGACGCCGCGCACGTCAGAGCATTCGTCCAGGCGGTGCTGGACATGCTGACGGCGGCCGAGCCGTACGAGCGGGTGTTGGAGTTCGCGGACCCTGCGGACGACACGTGGTTCGCCGAGCTGACGGTCGGTCGGGACCCGTTCGACGGGCTCACTCCATACCTGCACTTCCAGGTGTGCGTCCACTTTCCTGGTCCGCGGCCCTGGACGGACGTGGGGCTGGAGGTCTGCTGCCCCGAGGTCGACGTCGACCGCCTGCATGCCGAAGCGAGGGCCCTCTCCGCGGCGCTGGACGCCGGCGCCTGAGCCCCGTTCCCGGACCGTTGTCAGACCCTCGCGTTACCGTCGAGAACATCGCGAAGCTCATGAACTTCACGGGGGAAACAGCGAAATGGGCACCAACGCAATCACCACCACCACCGCCAGCCATCACCGCCAACACGCTCCGCATCGTCAGCGGCACGATGGCCGAGGTCCGGTAGGTCTCCTCCGGTGCGGCCGGCCGAACCCTGCCGCTTAAGGTGCCGGAGGGCACGCACGGAATTCCGGGGGTGGGGGAGCGATGGGCGGGACCTGGGCAGGGGTGCGCGAGCGCGTGCTCGCGCTGCGGAAGGCGCCGCGCGGGTGGACGGTGTTCGGCGCCGAATGGGGCAACAGCGGCCACCATTTCGAGCTGCTGCCCGTCCTCACCGAGGAGCAATTGCGCGCGGTGGAGCGGCGGCTCGGGACCGAACTGCCCGAGGAGTACCGCATGTTCCTCCTGGAGGTGGGGGCGGGCGGCGCGGGCCCCGGTTACGGGCTCTTCCCGATGAAGCCGCCCGGCCCCGACACCCCGCCCGCCACCGGTCACTGCGCGCTGCCCTTCCGCCCCGAGCTCACCGCCGAGCACGACGAGCACCAGTGCGCGGAGCCCCGGCGGACCGACCACCCGGACGACGAGGTCTTCGCCGCCGCATACGCGGCCTGGGACGCCCGGGACGACGAGCTGCGCGCCGCCCTGACCGAGGGCACCCTCTGCATCAGCGACCAGGGCTGCTCGTACTACTACGTCCTGGTGGTCACAGGCCCCCATCGCGGCACCGTGTGGGAAGACGTAACGGCCGTCGGCGAGGGCGTGGTCCCGGTCGGACTACGGGGCGAAACGGGACCCCCGCCGTTCGCCGAGTGGTACCTGAACTGGCTCGACCACGCGGAGCGGAAGGCCTGGGACGAGACAACAGAACCCCCACCCCGCCAACGGTTCACCACCGACGGCTGACTGCCGATATCGCCTCGTCGGCCGGCAATCCGCTCTCCGTCCTCACCGACAGCTCCTGTTCTCGCGTTCTCGCGTTCTCCCGTTCATCCGGGATGCCGGATTCCACTTCCTCGTCGCCCGCACCACCGCCGGGGTTTCCCGGGCCCTGTTCGCACCATTCCTCCAGCAGATTGAGGAACTCGGGGCCCAGGGGCTGATTCTCTCGGGCGACCCTCATGAAGACGACATTCCCGGGACCACCCGTGATTCTCGGGACCACCCGCGCCCGGCCCATGCCCACGGGCCGCGGTCGTTTCGTTTCGCGTAAGCGGGGCACGCCGTTGCTGCAGCTGGGATGGCCGCCGGGGGAGTAGTGGCGGGTGGGCGGGGCGATACGCTCCGCGCCGCGACGCGCTGCGCTGCTCCTGGGAAATGCCGACTGGGTGTTTTCCGGTTTGCCGTGGCGTGCGTACGGGTTCCCTTCTTGTTTCCCTTGCCGCCGCCTTCTCGTCCCCTTCTCGTCCCCTTCTCGTCCCCTTCTCTTCCCCTTCCCGCCCCCTTCCCGGGCCCTTCTCGGCCCTCTTCTTCCGGTCCGTTCTTCCGGGCGGCGGGGGAATTCGTGCGGCCGGTGCCCGCAGGGGCGCGGTGGTGCGGCGGCGTCGTGGCGCAGGGGCGCACGGGAAAAGGCAGGAGCCCCTCTCCCCACCGAAGTGGAGGAGCGGGGCTCCTTGGGTTTTGCTAAGTCGACCTAACGATTAAAGGTCGGACCGGGCAACTCAGACCGGCGTAACGTTCTCCGCCTGCGGGCCCTTCGGACCCTGCGTGACGTCGAAGTTGACCTGCTGGTTCTCCTCGAGGGAGCGGAAACCAGAGGCGTTGATCGCCGAGTAGTGGACGAAGACATCCGGGCCGCCGCCGTCCTGGGCGATGAAGCCGAAGCCCTTTTCAGCGTTGAACCACTTGACGGTTCCGGTAGCCATAAGCCCTCCTTGGGCCAAAGGGTTGCCCTGCTCCAGAACCTGCAAACAAGTCTGAAAACTACAAAAGCCTGCGGGTCACATGCTCCGCAGGCTCTGTACTGCAAGGGAAACCAAACTGCAACTTGCGCTGAGCCTAGCACGGTGCGCTCGTGAGGCGGAAGAGCCAAAGATCACGTTTACCGGGGGGCCGTCGCGGCCATACGGAGCCCCCGCCGCGTTGCCCCGAGGGAGGCGGGTCTAGCCTCCGGCATGTGGACAATTCAACCTTTGGAGACGCACCCGCAGGCGCACCGGCCGACTACCGTCGGAGCCGGCCGCGGGTGGGCCACATCCAGTTCCTGAACTGCCTGCCCCTCTACTGGGGCCTTGCCCGTACGGGCACCCTGCTCGACCTGGACCTCACCAAGGACACCCCGGAGAAGCTCAGCGAGCAGCTGGTCCGCGGTGAGCTGGACATCGCGCCGGTGACTCTCGTGGAGTTCCTGCGGGCCGCCGATGATCTTGTCGCGTTCCCCGATCTTGCCGTCGGGTGCGACGGGCCCGTGATGTCCTGCGTGATCGTCTCCCAAAAGCCGCTGGAGAAGCTGGACGGCGCCCGGGTCGCCCTCGGGTCGACCTCGCGGACCTCCGTACGGCTGGCCCAGCTGCTGCTGGCCGAGAAGATCGGCGTGCGGCCCGAGTACTACAGCTGCCCGCCCGACCTCGGCCTGATGATGCAGGAGGCGGACGCCGCGGTGCTGATCGGCGATGCCGCGCTGCGCGCCAATCTGCACGACGCGCCCCGGCTCGGCCTCGAGGTGCACGACCTCGGGCAGATGTGGAAGGACTGGACGGGGCTGCCGTTCGTCTTCGCCGTCTGGGCGACCCGGCGCGACTACCTGGAGCGCGAGCCCCTCGTCGTACAGAAGGTGCACGAGGCGTTCCTGGCCTCGCGCGATCTGTCGCTGGAGGAGGTCGGCAAGGTCGCCGAGCAGGCCGCCCGCTGGGAGACCTTCGACGAGCCGGTGCTGGAGCGCTACTTCACGACGCTGGACTTCCGGTTCGGGGCCGACCAGCTGCGCGGCGTGACGGAATTCGCGCGGCGGGTCGGGCCGACGACCGGATTCGCGGCCGATGTGAAGGTCGAACTGCTGGGGAGCTAGCTCCCGGACGCCGGTGTGGGCCCGCGCAGCACCTTGCTGATCGCCTCCAGGGTGGCTTCCCGCATGCCCTGGACGTAGCTCTTGGCGTCGTGGCCGCCACCCTGGATGACGTGGAGACGGGCCGTGATCGGGCCCGTTCCCTCTCCGTACTTCCGGACGAAGCGTTCGAGAGCGGCGCGGCCGCCTTCCTCGGTGCCGATCTGGAACTCGATACGGACCGGGGGAGCGCCGGGGCGGGCGGCGAGCCGCTCGGCCAGGCGCTCGGGGTCGTTGGCCCGCATCTCCTTCTCGTGGCCGCGCCAGAGGGGGGAGTCCGGGCGGGTGTCCGGGCCGGAGGCGATGACCGCCGCGAAGCGGTCCGGGTGCTGGAGGACCTGCTTGAGGCCGACGAAACCGCCGGACGAGGAGCCCATGAAGGCCCAGCCGGCGCGGTCGGCGTAGGTCCGGAAGTTGGCCCTGACCAGGTCGGGGACGTCGTCGGACATCCAGGTGCCCATTTTCGGCTGCCCGGGTATGTCGCTGCCGTCGTAGTAGTGGTCGGCGTCCGGGTTCAGGACGGGCATGACGACGAGGAAGGGTCTGCTCCGGCCCGCCGTCACCATGTCGCTGATGGTGCTCTGGAGTTTCAGGTCGGTGCCCATCCAGTAGTTCATGGGGTAGCCGGGGCCGCCGGGAAGGGCGATCAGCACCGGGAAGGCGCTGTTGCGGTAGCGGTCCTCGTAGTACTCCTTGGGCGCCCAGACCCAGACCTTGCCGGTGACGCCGGATTTCTTGCCGTGCAGCGTCGTGACGCCGATCTTGGTGCCGTCGTCGAGGGTGTTGGCCGTGCGGAATTCCGACCGGGGGCCGGTGGGCATGCGGACCGTGGGGTCGGCGGGCGCGGATGCCGGGGCGGGCCGGTCGGCGGCGTCGAAGGACAGCGGCTCGCCCTCGTCGGAGAACGCACCGAGGTGGATCAGTACGGGGAGGAGCGCGGCGAGGCCGACGGCCGCGATGACGGCGCCGGTGAGGAGCGGCCGCCTTCGGTGCGGGCGGTGCGAGGGGGGCGAGGGGTGCGAGGGGTGCGGGGAGTGCACGGACGTACTCCGGACGGTCGCGCTGCCGCGTGGGGCAGATGGGGCAGGTGGGGGAGTTGAGGTGACTTACGCCCTGTTTGATGCGGAAAGTGGAGTGGGGGTTTCCGGTGACCACGCATGACATGGGTCATAAGCTGAAGGGCGCCATACGCAGGGGGAGGGCAAGCCATGGAGCCGCTGGCGGCGGACGATCCACGCGTCCTGGGCGGATACCGGCTGCTGGGCCGGCTCGGCGCCGGCGGCATGGGGCGGGTCTACCTCGGGCGCAGCGAGGGCGGCCGGACGGTCGCGGTGAAGGTCGTCCATGCGCAGTTCGCGGTCGACGACCAGTTCCGGGCGCGCTTCCGGCGGGAGATCGAGTCGGCGCGACGGGTGGGCGGCGCCTGGACCCCGCCGGTCCTGGATGCCGACCCGGACGCGTCCGTTCCCTGGATCGCCACCGGATACGTCGCGGGCCCCTCGCTCGCGCAGGCCGTCACCGATGTCGGGCCGCTGGCGGAGCACTCCGTACGGGCCCTGGGGGCGGGGCTGGCCGAGGCGCTCGTCGCCGTCCACGCGCTCGGGCTGGTGCACCGGGACGTCAAGCCGTCCAATGTGCTGCTGACCCTCGACGGGCCGCTGCTGATCGACTTCGGGATCGCCCGCGCCACGGAGGCGACGGCCTCGCTGACCTCCACCGGGGTCTCGGTCGGATCGCCCGGATACATGGCGCCCGAGCAGATCGTGGGGAAGGGCGCGACGGGGGCCGCGGACGTCTTCTCGCTGGGGGCGGTGCTGGCCTACGCGGCGACCGGGGTCAGCCCCTTCTCCGGGGACTCGTCGGCCGCGCTGCTCTACAAGGTGGTGCACGAGGAGCCGGAGCTGGGTTCCCAGCTCACCGGTGAGCTGCGGGAGTTGGTGGCGTCCTGCCTGGTCAAGGACCCCGCGGAGCGGCCCGCCCCGGAGGCGCTCGCGGCCCGGCTCGCGGGGGAGGGGAGCGGCGGGGCCGCCGGACTGGTGCGCGCCGGATGGCTGCCGGGCGCGGTCGTGGAGCAGGTCAGCCGCCGGGCGGTGGAGCTGCTGAATCTGGAGGCCGGCGCGGCCGCTCCGGATGCGGCCGCGCCGAGTGGGGCGTTCGGGCCGCCGGACCCTTCGTACGGGGCGGGGGCGGATCCCTCGTACGGGCAGCCCTCCGGCCTGGTGCCGTTCGAGGCGGTGGCCACCGGCCCCGGTGCCGGTGGCGCGCCCACGCAGGCCCCCGGTGCGCCGGGCCGGCCGCCCGGCCCGCCCGCGGCCCCCTGGCCGGTCGCCGGGGCGGCGGTCGCCGACGCCCCGACCGCGGATCCGTCGCCCACCGCCTCCAAGGAGCGCCGGATCGCGCTGCGCGGGGAGGTCGGCGGCAAGGGGCGGCCGCGCCGGGTGAGCTGCGCGCTGGTGCTGTCGGTGGCCGGTGCGCTGGCCGCCGTGACGACCGCGACGTTCGTGTTCGGTCTGCTGCCGGGCATCTCCGGGAACAGGGACATGGCCGGGGCCGAACCGTCGTCCAAGGGAACGCCGACGGCCGGGCCCTCCACCCCGGGCGACGCATCCGGCGGCCCGGCCGTCGCCAAGGGCTTCCTCGGCACCTGGACCGGCAGTGTGACGACGGCCCGCGGTATGCCCAACGGCAAGATGACCAGCGTCATCAAGCCCGGCGGCAAGGGGGACTACGTCATCCACACCGTGTACGACGTGGTGCTGGTGCAGTGCGACGCCAAGGCGAAGCTGGAGTCGGCCACCAAGGACAAACTGGTCCTCATGGAGCGCCCGGACGGCAAGCAGGGACCGGGCTGTACGGGCAACAAATCCCGTGTCACCTACACGCTCGGCAAGGACGGCCGCACGCTCGAATTCGCCTCGGACGACGACGCGGGCGGGACGCCGGGGGCGACACTGACCCGGGTGTCCGGGCCGTGACGCGGCGGCCGGGGACGACGTGTGGCCGGCTCCCCGTCCGGCCGCCAGCGAGGCTGTCGGACCCCTGACGTACGCTGGGTCAGTCGTGATGCCAGCCCGCGAAAGGAACGCCCGGTGACCGAGAACGCCGACCTCCAGTCCGTACTCGACCGCGCCGCGCAGGGCGGCCGCATCACGCCGGAGGAAGCCCTCGACCTGTACCGCTCCGCGCCGCTGCACGCACTGGGCAAGGCCGCCGACGCCGTGCGCCGCCGCCGCTACGCCGGCACCGAGCACATCGCGACGTACATCATCGAGCGCAACATCAACTACACCAACGTCTGCGTGACGGCCTGCAAGTTCTGCGCCTTCTACGCCGCGCCCAAGGACACCGCCAAGGGCTGGACCCGCGACCTCGACGACATCCTGCGCCGCTGCGCGGAGACCGTCGAACTGGGCGGCACCCAGATCATGTTCCAGGGCGGCCACCACCCCGACTACGGCGTCGAGTACTACGAAGAGCACTTCTCGGCCATCAAGAAGGCCTACCCGCAGCTGGTGATCCACTCCCTCGGCGCGTCCGAGGTCGAGCACATGGCGCGGATCTCCAAGGTGCCCGTCGAGGAGGCGATCTCGCGCATTCACGCCGCGGGGCTGGACTCCTTCGCGGGCGCGGGCGCCGAGCTGCTGCCCGCCCGCCCCCGTAAGGCCATCGCGCCGCTGAAGGAGTCCGGCGAGCGCTGGCTGGAGATCATGGAGGCGGCGCACAACCTGGGCGTGGAGTCGACGTCCACGATGCTGATGGGCACCGGCGAGACCAACGCCGAGCGCATCGAGCACCTGCGGATGATCCGGGACGTCCAGGACCGTACGGGCGGCTTCCGCGCCTTCATCCCGTACACCTACCAGCCCGAGAACAACCACCTCAAGGGCCAGACGCAGGCCACCCTCTTCGAGTACCTGCGGATGATCGCCATCGCCCGGATCTTCCTCGACAACGTCGCCCACATCCAGGGCTCGTGGCTCACCACGGGCAAGGAGATCGGCCAGCTGACCCTGCACTACGGCGCGGACGACCTGGGCTCGATCATGCTGGAGGAGAACGTCGTCTCCTCGGCGGGCGCCAAGCACCGCTCCAACCTGCGCGAGATGATCGACATGATCCGCACGGCGGACCGCGTCCCGGCGCAGCGCACCACGACCTACGAGCACATCGTGGTCCACGACGACCCGGCGAACGACCCGGTCGACGAGCGGGTGGTCTCGCATCTGTCGTCGACGGCCATCGAGGGCGGGACGGCGCACCCGGAGCTGAAGCTCGTCGAGGCCAACTGACGCGCCCGGACCGAGCGTCCTGATCAACTGAGCTTCCGATGCTGACACTTCACCGCGTGCGCGGTGTCCGGCTCGCCCACGACGGAGCGCCGGCCGCCGGGCACGCGGTCGTCGTCGACGGCGCCCGGATCGCCGCCATCGGCCCGTACGAGGAGCTGCTCGCGGCATACGGCGGCGCGCGCGTACGGGAGTGGGACGGCGTCCTGACGCCGGGGCGCTACGAGCCGGACGGGGCCGCGCTGCTGGAGGCCGCCTACCATCCCGATCCCCGCGAGGCCGACGAGCTGGGCGGCGAGCCCCTCACAGGCGAGGCGCTCGCCGCGCTCGGCATGACCGAGACGCGGTGGGGAGCCAGCGCCCGGCGGGGGCTGCAGCGCCTGCTGGCGGCCGGGACGACGGCGCTGACCGGGCCGTTCACCCGGCCCGCGGTCCGTACGGCCGTGCAGCGTTCCGGTCTTGTGGAGCTGCCGGGCCCGGCCCCGCGGGTGCTGGCCGTCGGGGGGCCGGCCCACTTCGCGGTGTTCGCCGAGGACGGGACGTGCCTGGTCACCGTGCTGGCCGGCCGGCTCGTCCACCGGCGGCGCTGACGATCCGCCCGCCCCTGAGCGGCCCGACCCGGGGACCGGGAAACCGGCCTCGGTGATCTTCGTCAAGGAACCGTCAACGCGTCCCCGGTGCACGTCAGGGCGGCGTCAACGGAAACGGAATGGCGAATTCTGCCCGGCAGGATCGCTGACGCGGGGACGGCCGGCGCCCGGCCGCTCACGATGCACTGCGCACCGTTGGACGGCCGGCTGTTCCGAGGGGGTATGCCGGCCGTCCCCGACCAGCGCTCCGGCGCGGGGCGGTGCGCGGTGCGGGCGCCGGCTCCGGCGGGCCGCCGCGGGGAGGCGTGCCCGGTGCACGTGACGGCCCCGGTGGGCTGCCGCAGATAGGCGTGCCCGGTGCACGTGACGGCCCCGGCACGGTGGACAATGGCCGGGTGACCCGAGCATCCCTGGACAAGCAGCCGCACGAAGTCGCCGCGATGTTCGACGACGTGGCGGCGCGGTACGACCTCACCAACGACGTGCTCTCCCTCGGGCAGGCGCGGCTGTGGCGCAAGGAGGTGGACCGCGCGGTGGCCGCCCGGCCCGCCGAGCGGGTGCTCGACCTCGCGGCCGGCACCGGCACCTCCTCACTGCCGTTCGCCCGGACCGGCGCGTACGTCGTGCCGTGCGACTTCTCCGTCGGCATGCTGCAGGAGGGCAAGAAGCGGCACCCGTGGCTGCCCTTCACGGCCGGTGACGGCACCCGGCTGCCGTTCGCGGACGGGGTCTTCGACGCCGTCACCATCTCCTTCGGGCTGCGCAACATCCAGGACACGGACGCCGCGCTGGCCGAGCTGTACCGGGTCACCAAGCCGGGCGGCCGGGTCGTGATCTGCGAGTTCAGCGAGCCGACCTGGGCGCCGTTCCGGACCGTCTACACCGAGTACCTGATGCGCGCGCTGCCGCCGGTCGCCCGCGCGGTCAGCAGCAACCCGGACGCGTACGTCTACCTCGCCGAGTCCATTCGCACCTGGCCCAACCAGCCCGAACTCGCCGCCAAGTTGCAGGGCGCGGGCTGGACGAAGGTCGCCTGGCGCAATCTGACCGGTGGCGTGGTCGCGCTCCACCGGGGGACCAAGCCGGCCGGCTGAGCGGAACCGCTGTGGCCGGGGCCGCGGCTGCGGCCGGGCCCCCGCCGACGGACTCGCTTGGATAACGTCGCTTCACAGGGCGTGAATTGGCGGGAACCATGCGTAGGGCAGCCATGTCCCTACGTTCGCGAGTGGTAGCTGTTCGCGCTGCCCGTGAGTTCCCGGAGTCCGATTTGTCCGAGCGTTCCGCCTCCTGCCCGGAATGTGGTTCCGCCTCGCCGCCCGAGGCGCGCTTTTGTATGGAGTGCGGCCGGGAGCGGCAGGCCGCCGTGCCGCCCGCGCCCGGCGCGCCCCCGCCGCCCCCGGTGCGGCCGCCCGTCCCGGCGGCGCCGCCCGGCCGTCCGCCGTCCGCCGCCCCCGCCGTCCCGTCGACCCTCGGTGCCTTCCTCGGCCGCACGATGAGGGGCGACTGGCTTGCGGCGCTGAAGATCGCGGCCTGGCCGACGCTGATGCTGCTGGTCCTCGCGTGTGTGCTCGGCATCTTCTCGTCGGAGGACACGGACCACGCCGGGCTCGGCTGGGGCACCCGGATGCGGTGCTTCCTCGCCCTGCTGCTCCAGGGTGTGGGCGGCGGGGTCACCCTCTCCGGCAGCGCCACCGGACCCCTGGGCGGGTTCGGCGAGGGCCTCGACGGCGAGATGTCGGTGTCGCTGGTGCCGCTGGTGATCACGGGGCTGTGGGTGACGCTGCTGGCCGTTGCCGCCCGTAAGGCCCGTCGCGCGGCCGCCGTGGCCGGGGCGCCGGGCGCTTCCGTACCGGCCGCGATACCCGGTACGGCCGTCTCGGGGGCGGCCGTACTGGAGGCGGTGCTGCGGATCGCCGTACTGTGCGGCGCCGGCACCCTGGCGCTCGGCCTGCTGGCCCAGCCGTCCTACGACGGACTGGAGTTGTCCTCGTCCGCCTGGCGCGCGCTGCTGTGCTCCTTCCTGCTGGCGGCCGTGGTGAGCGGTTCGGTGCTGGCGCGCGACGAGGCGCGGGGCTGGCTCGCGCTCCGGCCCGGGTGGCGGGTCACCCTCAACGCCCTGCGGACCGCGCTGATCGCGCTGGTCACCGTCGTCCTGGTGGCAGGTCTGGTCGCCTTCGTGACCCTCCTCGCCACGGCGGACGACATCGAGGGCGGCGATGTGGTCGCCCTGCTGGTGATGCTGCCCAACCTCGGCGCGATCGCGCTGGCGATGGCCTGGGGCGCACCGGTGAACGTCGAGTGGAATGTGCCCAACCTTCCGTTCCTGGAGTCCGGCCGGCAGTCGATCGGCTATGCCGAGCTGGGCCGGTTCGGCGGCGACTGGGCGCTGTTCGGCGTCATCGTCGGCGGCCTGGCCTGCGCGCTGCTGGTCGGTTTCCTGACCGTCCGGCGCAGCGCCGACCGGCGCGAACAGCTGCTGGCCGCGGGTTTCTTCGTGGTCGCACTGGTGCTGGTGGTGTGGGCGGCGGGGGCCAACGTGTCGGCGTCCTTCCAGGAGGCGAGCTCCGGCGGCGGCCTCGGTGGCGACTACGGAGGCCGGTACGGCGGCGGTTCCGGGGGCGGCTACGGGGGTGACTACGGCGGCGACGGCGGTGAGTACGGCGGGTACGGCGGCGACGGCGGCTCCCGCTACGCGGCACACGGCGAACTGGCCGCGGGCGGCGCCGAAACGCTGCTGTTCGCGCTGCTGTGGACGTTCGGCGCGGCGCTGATCGCTCCGTATCTCCGGATGATGGTCGGCCGCCGCAACGCGGCCGTGCCCGCCGCCCCGGCCGCCCCGTACGGCGCTCCCGCGGCGCCCACGGCGCCTCCCGGTATGCCGGCCGCGCCGCCCGCCGGGGCCCCGGCGCACGGGCCCGCGGTCCCGCCCGCTCCGGCGGCGACGTCCGCCCCCGAGGCCGCACCCACGCCTCCGTCCACACCTCAGGCCACGCCTGCGGCCACGCCCCAAGCCACCCCCGAGGCCGCGCCCGCCGTCCCCGAGGAGCCCCGCCCCGCCCGGCGGCGCGCCGTGAAGTGGGTGTCGATGGCCCTCATCGCGTTCCTGATCGGCGGCGGAGCCACGGCCGGCGCGCTGTACTACAAGAACCACCAGGCGGGCACCGGCGACCACAAGGCGACCGAGAAGCCCGCCGCCGAGAAGAGCGACGTCCCCACCGCCACCCCTGCCCCCTCCACCACCCCGACCCCCACCGACTCGCCCTCCGCGTCCGCCTCGCCGTCCTCGTCGTCCTCCTCCGACGCGGGCCTGCCCGCCGGCTTCGAGCGGAAGCACGACGAGTACGGCTTCTCCCTCGGCGTGACGAAGGACTGGCAGCGCTCGGTGAAGGGCACCCAGGTCGACTACAAGGCGCCGACCGGCAGGTCGTATCTGCGCATCGGCGTCATCGCCCACGCCCCGCAGTCCTCGTACGACAACTTCCTCAGCATGGAGAAGGGCGCCAAGAAGCGCACGGACTACCAGCGGACGGAGCTGAAGCGGAACACCTTCCGGAACAGCGAGGGTGCCCGCTGGGAGTTCACCTACGTCAACGAGGAGGGTCTCCGCATCCACGCCCTCGACCAGGCGTATGTCGCCGCCGACGGCACCGAGTACAGCATCTATTACGAGTGCCTGGACACCCTCTACGACCCGGCGAACGACAAGGTGTTCAGCACGGCGCTCAGCACCTGGGAGGTGTCCGCAACGGACGTCGACTAGCGGGACGAGGCGGGCCGCCCCGCGCGCTCGTGCCGTCGGGCCCCTCGCCCGGCGGCACACCCGCGCGGGGCGGCAGGCGCACGGCCCCAACCCTTCAGTTTCCGATCGCCGAGGCCCCCATAGACTGCACCTGCCCCGCCGGTCGACACCCAGAGCCCGAGATCCAGAGCCCGAGAGGTCGACCGCATCCATCGACTTCGGGAGACCCCCCGTGACCGAGTCCGCGTCCGTGACCGAGTCCGTGACCGCACCCCGCTCCGAGTACAGCGCGGACGTGATCGTCGTCGGCGCCGGGCCCGCCGGCTCGGCCACCGCCTACCACCTGGCCAAGTCCGGCCTGGACGTGCTCCTCCTGGAGAAGACCGCGTTCCCGCGCGAGAAGGTCTGCGGCGACGGTCTGACCCCGCGCGCGACCAAGCAGCTGGTCGCCATGGGCATCGACATCTCCGAGGAAGCGGGCTGGCTGCGCAACAAGGGCCTGCGCATCATCGGCGGCGGCTCCCGCCTCCAGCTCGACTGGCCGGACCTCGCCTCGTACCCCGACTACGGACTGGTCCGTAAGCGCGACGACTTCGACGAGCAGCTGGCCCGCCAGGCCCAGAAGGCCGGCGCCCGCCTCTACGAGCGCTGCAACGTCGGCGCGCCCATCATCAACGACCTCACCGGCCACATCACCGGCGTGCACGCCAAGCTCGGTGAGGAGAAGACCCCGGTCACCTTCCACGCCCCGCTCGTGGTCGCCGCCGACGGCAACTCCACCCGGCTCTCGCTGGCCATGGGCCTGCACCGCCGCGAGGACCGCCCGATGGGCGTCGCCGTCCGCACGTACTTCACCTCCCCCCGCCACGACGACGACTACCTCGAGTCCTGGCTGGAGCTGTGGGACCGGCGCGGCGCCCAGGACCGGCTGCTGCCCGGCTACGGCTGGATCTTCGGCATGGGCGACGGCACGAGCAACGTCGGCCTCGGCATCCTCAACTCCAGCTCCGCCTTCCGGGAGCTGGACTGGCGCGAGGTCCTCAAGGCCTGGTGCGCGTCGATGCCCGCCGACTGGGGCTACACCCCCGAGAACATGACCGGCCCGATCCGCGGCGCGGCCCTCCCCATGGCCTTCAACCGCCAGCCCCACTACACCAAGGGCCTCCTCCTGGTCGGCGACGCCGGCGGCCTGGTCAACCCCTTCAACGGCGAGGGCATCGCGTACGCCATGGAGTCCGGCTCCATCGCCGCCGAGGTCATCGTCCAGGCCCAGGCCCGCGCCACCTACGCCCAGCGCGAGCTGGCCCTCAACCGCTACCCCAAGATCCTCAAGGAGACCTACGGCGGCTACTACTCCCTGGGCCGCGCCTTTGTGAAGCTCATCGGCAACCCCAAGGTCATGAAGATCGCTACCCAGCGCGGTCTGACCCACCCCCTCCTGATGCGCTTCACCCTGAAGATGCTCGCGAACCTCACGGACCCGACGGGCGGGGACGCGATGGACCGGATCATCAACGGGCTGAGCAAGGTGGCCCCGAAGGCGTGAGCCCGTGCGCGGGTCCGCCGAGCCTCGTGCGGGGCTCGGCGGGCGCGTCGGGCAGGGCGCCGCGCCCCGGCCGGTCGTGCGGGCCCCGCGCCAACTCCCCGCTCTCCGTGGCTCATCGGACCATGACCTCCCACGTAATTGAGCCACCCGCCGTCTCCCGGCAATCTTGAGCACATCGCGAACGGCTCGCGGTGAAGGCACCGCAGCAGACTGCAACGGGAGGAATCGCCATGTTCTTCGAGACCCACGACGGTACCCGCCTCGCCTACGAGGACTACGGCCACGGCGACCCGATCGTCTTTGTCTCGAGTGCGATGCTCAGCACCGAGATGTGGGAGTACCAGCTTCCCTTCTTCGCCGAGAGCGGCTTCCGCTGCATCGCCTTCGACCGGCGCGGGCACGGCCGCTCGGACCGGCCCTCCACCGGCTACGACATCGACTCGACGGCCGACGACCTGGCCGCGCTGCTGGAGCACCTCGATCTGCGGGGCGTGACCCTGGTCGGGCACTCGCTGGGCGGCGCCGAGATCGCGCGCTACCTGGCGCGGCACGGCTCGGGACGGGTGGCGCGGGCGGCGTTCATCGCGGCGATGCTGCCGTTCCTGATGCGTACGGAGGACAACCCGGAGGGTCTGCCGGAGGCCGCCGTCGCCGCGTCGATGGCGGCGCTGCGGGCGGACCGGCCCAAGTGGCTGGCGCGCCAGCAGGAGGCGTTCTTCGCCACCCACCTGGGCAATGACGTCTCGCCCGCCCTCATCGAGCACACCATGGCGCAGTGTCTGTCGGCCTCGCCCTGGGCGACCCTCCAGGCGCAGCAGGCGGCGCTGAGCACCGACAGCCGTGCCGGGCTCCGCGAGATCGACATCCCGACGCTGATCGTCCACGGCGCCGCCGACTTCTCGGCGCCGGTGGACGTCACCGGGCGGCGCACCGCCAAGCTGATCCCGGGCACGACGTACAAGGAGTACCCGACCGCCGGGCACGGGATCTACGCCAGCCACCACGCCCAGCTCAATGCCGACGTGCTGGCGTTCATCGAGGAGGACCGGGCCGCTACGAGGTGACCGGGCCGCTACGAGGTGATCCCGGGGACCCCTGAGGACAGCAGTGCGCCCACCGGGACCGGCAGCCGGCGGACCGGCGCGGTCAGCCGCTCGGCGCCGGCCGGCACCGGCACCGCCGCGAAGATCGCGTTCTGCTGCTCCTGGAGCTCGCGCACCCTCTCGGGCGGGGTGCCGGGCAGCCGCTGCTCCTCGTACAGCTTGTGGGTCTCCAGCTGTGCCGCCTTGCTCTCCGGAGTGTGGAACTGCACCTCGAAGTGCTGGCCGGAGAGGGGCGCGCGCCAGGCGGAGTTGATCGCCTTGTAGCCGGCGGCCCGGTGCCAGGTGTTGGACCAGCGGGTGGAGTCGTTGCCCCAGGAGGACAGCAGCCCGGCGGCGGTGGCGACGCCCCGGGAGTACCGACCGGACGGCCACTGCAGGGTGAAGCGGACCGCGTCATTGATCTGGGCGAGCGAATCGTCGACGGTCTGCCCCGGGGTCTCCTGCATCCGCGTGGCGACCTTCCGCTTGAGCGAGTCCGGGGACTTCAGCCGCTGGTCGAAGCCGATCAGTTCGGCGTGGCTGAGTACGGCCGCGGCGCGCACCTGGGGGCTGATGGAGCGCTCGGCGCGCCGGGCGCGGGCGACGAAGGCGTCGACGGTCTTGTTGTCGGCGGCGTTGAGGGAGAGGCCGTCCTGGTTCCAGCCGCCGGCGGGCGCATCGGCCCGGGTCTGCGTGGCGGACGGCGCCGAGGCGGTCGCGGTGTGGACGGCGCCCAGGGCGAGCGCGGAGGCGAGGGCGGCGGCGGTGGCGGCCCGGGTGACGGTGCCCCGGGCGGTGCGCAGGGCGGAGCGATCGGTGTGCATCGGAGCGCGGTGTCCTCTCTACGGATGCCGCACGGCGCCCAAGTGGCATATGTGCGACATGTGACGAGAGATGCAACGGCGCGCGGAGCTCATCGGTAGCGGTGAGAATCGGCCGCTCTCCGGGGGCCCGTACGGCGAAGGGCCGCCCCTGGGGAGGGGCGGCCCTGCACGGGAACCGTGGATGCGGCGGTCTCAGAGGACGCGCACCGCACCGGTGGGCATGTCGTAGCTGAGCGGGCGCTCGACGATGCCGGTGCTCGGGTTCTGGGCGCCGATGAACTTGCCGTCGCCGACATAGACGGCGACGTGGTAGGCGCTGCCCGCGCTGCCCCAGTACAGGATGTCGCCGACCTGGAGGTTGTCGAGGCCGACCTGGGTGCCCTGGGTGGACTGGTCCTGCGAGACGCGCGGCAGGTCGATACCGATCTGCTTGAACGCGGCCTGGGTCAGGCCGGAGCAGTCGTACGCGGAGGAGCCGGTGGCGCCGAGGACGTACGCCTTGCCGAGCTGCGCCTTGAGGAAGGAGACCAGGGTGGCGGAGGAGCCGGTGGCGGGGGAGACGGACAGCGAGGTGCGGTCGTCGGAGCGCGAGGCGCGGGCCTGGGCCGCTTCCTTGGCCTTACGGGCCTCGGCGGCCTTCTTCTTGGCCTCGGCCTCGGCCTTGGCCTTCTTCACGGCGGCGGCCTTGTGCTTCTCCGCGGCCTCGGCGGCCCGGGCGAGGGCACTGTCCTGGAGGGCCTGGCGCTCGTAGTCGAAGGCGACCTGCTGAGCGGTGTCCGCGCTCTGGGCGGCGCTGGTGGCCAGCGCCGTCGTGATCGTGGGCATCTCCTGCGTTTCGGAGACGGGCTTTTCCGCGGCGTTGGCCGGCACGGTCGCGCCGGTCACCGCGAGGGTGAGGAAGCCACCGGTCACGCCCGCACGCAGTGCCCGCGAGGACGCGGAACGGCGGGGCTTCCGGTGGCTGGGTATGAGTGCGTTCGGGGACATGGCACCACGGCTATCAGGAGCCGCAGGTTGCTGCCAACAAAGGTGGGGTGCGCCACATTTGACGCGTACGCGACGAATAAAACGGACTTTTTTCCGCGCGCCTTACCGGAAGCGCGATGTCCGGATTTCGCGATCATGTTCCTACGCATGGCATTTGCTGCCCGTTGCGGAGGTCGGAAGGGCTTATCACCTCCACATCCGCCACGCCAAGGCTTCCCGGCCGTCAAGGACTTATCGCTTGAAAAGGCGTGGGATAGGTCACTCTTGAGTGTCCGTTATGTTCCCGTGATCTGACGGCGGAGGCCGCTCGGCGATGCCGCCCGGCCGCCCCCCTGTCGCCCCCTCGGCCGACCGCTCGTGAATGCGGGCACGCGCCGACGATCACGAGCGCATCACGGACGGATCACCCAACGGCGTCCGCCTCGTATAGCAGTTGGCCTCGTCCAGCACCAATTTGCTTGCAAAGGGCATCACTTGATAGGGCGACGACGTCCTGACCAGCGGTAACCCCGCTGAATGTCACCTCTCGTGATCACTCGGGCGCTTCGCGTACGAAGATCAACGCTCATCCGGCTTCATGATCCTTCGTCAGGTGGTGAAGATCACAAAGTCGTTGCCGCACCCCGTGTCGCAGATCACAGACCGGCGGGCATAAGATGCAGGCGTTCGGGCTTGTGAACTGCCTCACATATGCACGATCTCTCCGGGGCAGCCCAGCCGGCCCGAGCGGACCGCCATCCAGTCATCGTCGACTGAAGGGAGCGAGGACGGTGAACGCTTACGCGCCCATCCTCGTACTGGGAGCCCTCGGGGCAGGCTTTGCGATCTTCTCTGTCGTGATGGCCACGCTCGTCGGACCCAGGCGCTACAACCGGGCGAAGCTTGAGGCGTACGAATGCGGAATCGAGCCGACCCCGCAGCCGTCCGGCGGCGGTCGCTTTCCGATCAAGTACTACCTGACGGCGATGCTCTTCATCGTTTTCGATATCGAGATCGTCTTCCTCTACCCCTGGGCCGTCACCTTCGACGCCCTCGGGATCTTCGGGCTCGTCGAGATGCTCCTCTTCGCGCTCACCGTCTTCGTCGCCTACGCCTATGTCTGGCGTCGTGGCGGCCTGGAATGGGACTAGGGGTCACCCATGGGACTTGAAGAGAAGCTGCCGAGCGGCTTTCTGCTGACCACTGTCGAACAGGCCGCGGGCTGGGTACGCAAATCATCGGTCTTCCCCGCGACCTTCGGGCTGGCCTGCTGCGCCATCGAGATGATGACGACCGGCGCCGGGCGCTACGACCTGGCCCGCTTCGGCATGGAGGTCTTCCGCGGCTCCCCGCGGCAGGCGGATCTGATGATCGTGGCCGGCCGGGTGAGCCAGAAGATGGCGCCCGTTCTGCGGCAGGTCTACGACCAGATGCCGAACCCGAAATGGGTGATCTCCATGGGCGTGTGCGCCTCATCGGGCGGCATGTTCAACAACTACGCGATTGTGCAGGGCGTTGATCACATCGTTCCCGTTGACATCTATTTGCCGGGCTGCCCGCCGCGTCCCGAAATGCTGATGGACGCCATTCTCAAGCTGCACCGCAAGATCCAGGACACCAAGCTCGGGGTCAACCAGCAGCAGGCGGCCCGCGAGGCGGAGGAAGCGGCGCTCAAGGCACTCCCGCTGATCGAGATGAAGGGACTGCTGCGGTGAGTGAGCCGAAGAACCCCGAGAGCGACCAGGGGAACCACAACGGCAACGGCGTCCCCGTCCAGCGCGACGACACCGGCGAGGTCATCGGCACCCGCCGCGGCATGTTCGGCGCCAACAACGGCGGCGACACCACCGGTTACGGCGGCCTGGTCAGGTCCGTAAGGCTGCCCGGGGCGGCCCAGCGGCCCTACGGAGGATGGTTCGACGAGGTCGCCGACGAGCTGGAGGGCGCACTCGACGAGCAGGGCCTGGTCCCGGAGAACGTGATCTCCAGGACCGTCGTCGACCGCGACGAGCTGACCTTCCACATCGAGCGGGAGTACCTGCCCGCCGTCGCCAGGACGCTGCGCGACGATCCGGCGCTGCGCTTCGAGCTCTGTACGGGCGTGAGCGGGGTGCACTTCCCCGGCGACAAGGGGCGCGAGCTGCACGCCGTCTACCACCTGCGCTCGATCACCCACAACCGGCTCATCCGGCTGGAGGTCTCCGCGCCCGACGCCGACCCACACGTGCCCTCGATCGTCAGCGTCTATCCGACCAACGACTGGCACGAGCGCGAGACCTATGACTTCTTCGGGCTCGTCTTCGACGGCCACCCGGCGCTGACGCGGATCATGATGCCCGACGACTGGCAGGGCTTCCCGCAGCGCAAGGACTACCCGCTCGGCGGCATCCCCGTCGAGTACAAGGGCGCGCAGATCCCGGCTCCCGACCAGCGGAGGTCGTACAGCTGATGACCACTCCTCCTGTAACCCCGCGCGACACGACGGAAGGCACGGTCTACACCGTCACCGGCGGCGACTGGGACGAGATCGCGGCGCGTGCCGTCCAGGCCGACGACGAGCGGATCATCGTCAACATGGGGCCGCAGCACCCCTCCACGCACGGCGTGCTCCGGCTGATCCTGGAGATCGACGGCGAGACCGTCACCGAGGCCCGCTGCGGCATCGGCTATCTGCACACCGGCATCGAGAAGAACCTCGAATACCGGACCTGGACGCAGGGCACCACCTTCGTCACGCGGATGGACTACCTCACCCCCTTCTTCAACGAGACCGCCTACTGCCTGGCCGTCGAGAAGCTGCTGGGCATCACCGACCAGGTCCCCGACCGGGCCTCGGTCATCCGCGTGATGCTGATGGAGCTCAACCGGATGTCCTCCCACCTGGTGGCCATCGCCACCGGCGGCATGGAGCTGGGCGCCACGACGATCATGATCTACGGCTTCCGCGACCGGGAACTCATCCTCGACATCTACGAGCTGATCACCGGCCTGCGGATGAACCACGCCTACATCCGGCCCGGCGGCCTCGCCCAGGACCTGCCCCCCGGCGCCGTCGACCAGGTGCGTGCCTTCGTGAAGAAGATGCGCAAGAACATCCCCGAGTACGACAAGCTCGCCACCGGCAACCCGGTCTTCAAGGGCCGGATGGAGGGCATCGGCTACCTCGACCTGGCCGGCTGCCTGGCCACCGGCGCCACCGGCCCCATCGTGCGGTCCGCCGGACTCCCCCACGACCTGCGTAAATCGCAGCCGTACTGTGGATACGAGAACTACGACTTCGAGGTGCCGACCGCGGACACCTGCGACTCCTACGGCCGCTTCCTGATCCGGCTGGAGGAGATGCGCCAGTCGCTGCGCATCGTCGAGCAGTGCCTGGACCGGCTGGAGCCGGGGCCGGTCATGGTCGAGGACAAGAAGATCGCCTGGCCGGCGCAGCTGGCCCTGGGCCCGGACGGCCTCGGCAACTCCCTGGACCACATCAAGAAGATCATGGGCACCTCGATGGAGGCCCTGATCCACCACTTCAAGCTGGTGACGGAGGGCTTCCGCGTCCCGCCCGGACAGGCCTACGCGGCCGTGGAATCCCCCAAGGGCGAGCTGGGCGTCCACGCCGTCAGCGACGGCGGCACCCGCCCCTACCGCGTGCACTTCCGCGACCCGTCCTTCACCAACCTGCAGGCCATGGCGGCGATGTGCGAAGGCGGCCAGGTCGCCGACGTCATCGTCGCCGTCGCGTCCATCGACCCCGTGATGGGAGGCGTCGACCGGTGAACGACGTCCAGCTGGGCATGCCCCAACTCCCCGCCCCCGACTACCCGGCCGATGTCCGGGCCCGGCTGGCGGCCGACGCCAAGGAGGTGATCGCCCGCTACCCCGGCTCCCGCTCCGCGCTGCTGCCGCTGCTGCACCTCGTACAGGCCGAGGAAGGGCACGTCACCCGCACCGGCATCCGCTTCTGCGCCGAGATGCTCGACCTCACCACCGCCGAGGTCACCGCGGTCTCGACCTTCTACTCCATGTACCGCCGCAAGCCGAGCGGCGACTACCAGGTCGGGGTCTGCACCAACACCCTCTGCGCGGTGATGGGCGGCGACGCCATCTTCGACGAGCTGAAGCGGCACCTCGGCGTCGAGAACGGCGAGACCACCGAGGACGGCGCCGTCACCCTCGAACACATCGAGTGCAACGCCGCCTGCGACTTCGCCCCCGTCGTGATGGTCAACTGGGAGTTCTTCGACAACCAGACGCCCGAGACCGCCAAACGGCTGGTGGACGACCTGAGGGCCGGACGGTCCGTCGAACCCACCCGCGGCGCCCCCCTGTGCACCTACAAGGAGACCGCCCGGATCCTCGCCGGCTTCCCCGACGAGCGGCCGGGCGCCGTCGAGGCCACCGGCGGCGCGGGCCCCGCCTCGCTGATCGGGCTGCGGCTGGCCAAGGGCGAGCCGGCCCCGGGCCGCGGCACGGACCACGTCATCGCACCCCGCACCCCCGCGGCCACGCCCGCGGAAGAACCCCCCAGCGGCCACCCCGACGAACCGCCCCCCTCGGGCCATCCGAGTTCGCACGACGCGCCACAGCAGACCGCGGCCTCCGATCCCCAGCATCCGGCCGGACCGATCGCAGAGGAGGGGGAGTGATGACCGTGGCAGCCGAATACGGGGGCACCCGGCCCGAGGCCGGCAGCGACCCCGAGAAGATCCTCGAGCCCGTTCTGTCCGCCTTCTGGGACGAGCCCGAATCCTGGACGCTGGAGACCTACCGACGCCACCAGGGCTACGAGGGCATGCGCAAGGCCCTCGCCATGGCCCCCGACGACGTCATCGCGTACATCAAGGACTCCGGACTCCGCGGCCGCGGCGGCGCCGGCTTCCCGACCGGCATGAAGTGGCAGTTCATCCCGCAGGGCGACGGCAAACCGCACTATCTAGTTGTCAACGCCGACGAATCGGAGCCCGGGACCTGCAAGGACATCCCGCTCCTCTTCGCGAACCCGCACTCCCTCATCGAGGGGATCGTGATCGCCTGCCATGCGATCCGGTCGAACCACGCCTTCATCTACCTGCGCGGCGAGGTCGTCCCCGTACTGCGCCGGCTGCACGAGGCCGTGCGCGAGGCGCATGCGGCGGGCTTCCTCGGAAAGGACATCCTCGGCTCGGGACTCGACCTGGATGTGATCGTGCACGCGGGCGCCGGCGCGTACATCTGCGGTGAGGAAACCGCGCTGCTCGACTCCTTGGAAGGCCGTCGCGGACAGCCCCGGCTGCGTCCTCCTTTCCCGGCGGTGGCGGGCCTCTACGCCTGCCCCACTGTGGTGAACAACGTCGAATCCATCGCGTCGGTTCCCGCCATCATGAACAAAGGAAAAGACTGGTTCAGGTCGATGGGCAGCGAGAAGTCCCCGGGCTTCACGCTCTACTCGCTCAGCGGCCATGTCACCAACCCCGGCCAGTACGAAGCCCCGTTGGGCATCACCCTGCGCCAGCTGCTCGACATGAGCGGCGGCATCCGCCCCGGCCACCGGCTGAAGTTCTGGACACCGGGCGGATCGTCCACACCGATGTTCACCGACGAGCACCTCGACGTCCCCCTCGACTACGAGGGCGTCGGCGCGGCCGGCTCGATGCTCGGCACCAAGGCGCTCCAGTGCTTCGACGAGACCACCTGCGTCGTACGGGCCGTCACCCGCTGGACCGAGTTCTACGCGCATGAATCCTGCGGCAAGTGCACACCCTGCCGTGAAGGCACCTACTGGCTGGTGCAGTTGCTGCGCGACATCGAGGCCGGCAAGGGCGTGATGGACGACCTCGACAAGCTCAACGACATCGCCGACAACATCAACGGCAAGTCCTTCTGCGCCCTCGGCGACGGCGCCGCCTCGCCGATCTTCTCCTCGCTCAAGTACTTCCGCGAGGAATACGAGCAGCACATCACCGGCAAGGGCTGCCCCTTCGACCCCGCCAAGTCGACCCTGTGGGCCGACAACGACGCTCACCTGGGGGTGAATGCATGACCGTCACCACAAGTGCTCCCTCGGGAGGCGGCGAGGCGGCGATCCCGCCGGAGGACCTCGTCACCCTGACGATCGACGGCATCGAGATCTCCGTCCCCAAGGGGACGCTGGTCATCCGCGCCGCCGAACTCCTCGGCATCGAGATCCCGCGCTTCTGCGACCACCCGCTGCTGGACCCGGCGGGCGCCTGCCGGCAGTGCATCGTCGAGGTCGAGGGCCAGCGCAAGCCGATGGCCTCGTGCACCATCACCTGCACCGACGGCATGGTCGTCAAGTCGCAGCTGACCTCCCCGGTGGCCGAGAAGGCCCAGCGCGGGGTGATGGAGCTGCTGCTGATCAACCACCCGCTGGACTGCCCGGTCTGCGACAAGGGCGGCGAATGCCCGCTGCAGAACCAGGCGATGCAGGTCGGCGACCCGGAATCGCGCTTCGAGGGCAAGAAGCGCACCTTCGCCAAGCCGGTGCCGATCTCCACCCAGGTGCTGCTGGACCGCGAGCGCTGCGTCCTGTGCGCACGCTGCACCCGCTTCAGCAACCAGATCGCCGGCGACCCGATGATCGAGCTCGTCGAACGCGGCGCCCTCCAGCAGGTCGGCACCGGAGAGGGCGACCCCTTCCAGTCGTACTTCTCCGGCAACACCATCCAGATCTGCCCGGTCGGCGCCCTCACCTCCGCCGCCTACCGCTTCCGCTCCCGCCCCTTCGACCTGGTCTCCTCGCCGTCGGTCTGCGAACACTGCGCGGGCGGCTGCGCGACCCGTACGGATCACCGGCGCGGCAAGGTCATGCGGCGGCTGGCCGCCAACGACCCCGAGGTCAACGAGGAGTGGATCTGCGACAAGGGGCGGTTCGGCTTCCGCTACGCCCAGCAGCGGGACCGGCTGGAGCGGCCCCTCGTCCGCAACGCCGAGGGCGAACTGGAACCCGCGAGCTGGCCGGAGGCGCTCGAAGCGGCGGCCCGCGGGCTGGCCGCGGCCAAGGGGCGCACCGGCGTCCTGACCGGCGGCCGGCTGACCGTCGAAGACGCCTACGCCTACGCCAAGTTCGCCCGGATCGCCCTGGACACCAACGACATCGACTTCCGGGCGCGGGCACACAGCGCCGAGGAAGCCGACTTCCTGGCGGCGAAGGTCGCCGGCCGCGGCCGCGACCTGGACGGCACGGGCCTCAGCTACACCGCCCTGGAGAAGGCCCCGGCCGTCCTCCTGGCCGGCATCGAGGCGGAAGAGGAGGCGCCCGGCGTCTTCCTGCGACTGCGCAAGGCGCACCGCAAGAGCGGCCAGCGCACGTACGGGCTCGCCACCCACGCCTCCCGCGGCCTGATCAAGGCGGGCGGCACACTGCTCCCGGCCGCGCCCGGCACCGAGACCGAATGGCTGGACGCCCTTTCGGGCGGCGTCGGCCTGGAGGGCGAGGGGCACACCGCGGCCGAGGCACTGCGCGCCGACGGGGCGGTGATCCTCGTCGGCGAGCGGCTCGCCACGGTGCCCGGCGCCCTGACCGCCGCGGTCCGCGCCGCCGCCGCCACCGGCGCCCAGCTGATGTGGGTCCCGCGGCGGGCCGGCGAACGCGGCGCCCTCGAGGCGGGCGCGCTGCCGGGGCTGCTGCCCGGTGGCCGCCCCGCCACCGACCCCCGGGCCCGCGACGAGGTCGCCGCCGCCTGGGGCGTGGCCGAACTCCCGCACCGGCACGGCCGCGACACCGGTCAGATCATCGAGGCCGCGGCGACCGGCGAACTGGGCGCGCTCCTGGTGGCCGGCGTCGAGGTCGCCGACCTGCCCGACCCGGCCCGCGCACTGACCGCCCTGGACGAGGTCGGCTTCCTGGTCAGCCTGGAACTGCGGCCCTCGCAGGTCACCGACCGGGCCGATGTGGTCCTCCCGGTGGCGGCCGTCGTCGAGAAAGCCGGAACGTTCCTCAACTGGGAGGGCCGGGCCAGGCCGTTCGAGGCCGCGCTCAAGCCCGACCAGATGACCCGCCGGCATCTGCTCCCCGACTCCCGGGTGCTGCACATGCTCGCGGACGCCCTCGACGTCCACCTGGCGCTGCCGGACTTGCGCTCCGTACGCCGTGAACTGGACCGGCTCGGCGGCTGGGACGGACCGTACGCCGGGGAGCCTCTGGGTACCGGGCGCCCGATGCCCCGACCCGACAGCGGCGAGGCCGTACTGGCCGGACACCGGCTCCTCCTGGACCAGGGGCTGCTCCAGGAGGGCGACGACGCGCTGGCCGGCACCCGGCACGCCGCGGTCGCCCGGCTCTCGGCGGCCACCGCCGAGGAGGCCGGCGTCAAGGACGGCGACCTGCTGGCGGTCACCGGACCGGCCGGATCGGTCCGGCTGCCGCTCCAGGTGACGCCGATGCCCGACCGGGTCGTGTGGCTGCCGCTGAATTCGGTGGGCGGCGGAGTCGCCGCCGACACCGGGGCGCACCCCGGTGAGCTGGTGAAGGTCTCCGCCGTACCCGGTACGCCGGAGCCCGCCAAGGAGGAGGCCTGATGCAGCGGCTCGATCAACTGGCAGCCGTGGGAACCACGCTGGCGCAGGAAGACCTGTCGATGTTCGGCCGCGACCCCTGGTGGCTGGTCGTCATCAAGGCGGTCTTCTGCTTCGCGTTCCTCATGCTGACCGTGCTGTTCTCCATCGTCTGGGAGCGCAAGGTCGTCGCGTGGATGCAGCTGCGCATCGGCCCCAACCGGCACGGCCCCTGGGGCATGCTCCAGTCCCTCGCCGACGGCATCAAGCTGATGCTGAAGGAGGACCTGGTCGTCAAGCGGGCCGACAAGGCGGTCTACATCCTCGCGCCGATCGTCGCGGCCATCCCGGCCTTCATGGCGATCGCCGTGATCCCCTTCGGGCCCGCCGACAACGAGGTCTCGATCTTCGGCGTCCGCACCCCGATGCAGCTCACCGACCTCCCGATCGGCATCCTCTACATCCTGGCCACGGCCTCCGTCGGCATCTACGGCATCGTCCTGGCGGGCTGGTCCTCCGGCTCGACCTACCCGCTGCTCGGCGGCCTCCGCTCCTGCGCCCAGATGATCTCGTACGAGATCGCGATGGGCGCCGCCTTCGCGTCGGTCTTCCTCTACTCCGGGTCGATGTCGACCTCCACGATCGTGGAGTCGCAGCAGAGCAAGTGGTACATCCTGCTGCTGCCGGTGTCCTTCCTCATCTACATCGCGACGATGGTCGGCGAGACCAACCGCGCGCCGTTCGACATGCCGGAGTCCGAGGGCGACCTCGTCGGCGGCTTCAACACCGAGTACTCGTCCATCAAGTTCGCGATGTTCATGCTCGCCGAGTACGTGAACATGGTCACGGTCTCGGCGGTCGCGACCACGCTGTTCCTGGGCGGCTGGCGGGCCCCGTACCCCATCTCCAGCTTCTGGGAGGGCGCGAACCACGGCTGGTGGCCGATGCTCTGGTTCACGATCAAGGTGCAGCTGCTGCTGTTCTTCTTCATCTGGCTGCGCGGCACGCTCCCGCGGGTGCGCTACGACCAGCTGATGAAGTTCGGCTGGAAGGTCCTCATCCCGGTCTCGCTGGTCTGGCTGATGCTGGTCGCCACCGTCCGGGCGCTGAAGAACGAGGGCTACAACTTCCAGCAGATCGTGCTCTACGTCGCCGGGGGCGCCATCACCCTGCTGCTGATCTCGCTCGTCGTGGACTTCTTCCGGCGCGGGGAACGGGAGGAAGAGCCGGACGGCGAGACGGAGTTCGACCCGATGGCCGGCGGCTTCCCCGTACCGCCGCTGCCCGGACAGAGCCTGCCGCCGGTGCCGCGGCGGAGCCCTCGATGGGGCGACCGGGAGTTGATTGTCAGTGGTCGGGTGGACACTGTCAGTGACGGAAATGAGACCGACGGAAAGGGGGGCGACGGTGCCTGACTTCCAGAACCCGGTGGCCGGCTTCGGCGTGACCTTCAAGGCCATGTTCAAGAAGCGGCTGACCGAGCAGTACCCGGAGGAAAAGAAGCCGACGGCCCCGCGTTTCCACGGTCGCCATCAGCTCAACCGCCATCCGGACGGCCTGGAGAAGTGCATCGGCTGCGAGCTGTGCGCCTGGGCCTGCCCGGCCGACGCGATCTATGTCGAGGGCGCGGACAACACCGACGAGGAGCGCTACTCCCCGGGCGAGCGGTACGGCCGCGTCTACCAGATCAACTACCTGCGCTGCATTCTGTGCGGCCTGTGCGTGGAGGCTTGCCCCACCCGCGCGCTGACCATGACCAATGAGTACGAACTCGCCGACCGGTCCCGCGAATCGCTCATCTACACGAAAGAAGAGCTGCTCGCCGGCCTGGAAGAGACCATGGTCGATTCGCCGCATGCGATCTACCCCGGCATGACGGAGAAGGACTACTACAACGGGCTGGTGACCGAGGCCGCGCCCGGCGCGGTCCGTCAGGTCGCCGTCTCCAAGGGGGAGCGTCCTCCGTCGGAGTCTCCGGACCCGGCCGAGGGTGCGGACTCCGCCCAGGGGAAGCCCGACGACGCCTCTCAGGGGAAGGAGGCACACGCATGACCGGCCTCGCCGCCGCGGCCTCCACGACGTCCTCCGGGGAGGCCGTGCAGTTCTGGATCCTGGGCATCGTCGCCGTCATCGGCGCCTTGTGCACGATCATGATGAAGCGTGCCGTACACAGCGCCCTTTCACTCGCCGGGACCATGATCGTCCTGGCGATCTTCTATCTGGCCAACGGTGCGTACTTCCTCGGCGTCGTCCAGATCGTCGTCTACACGGGCGCGATCATGATGCTGTTCCTCTTCGTCGTCATGCTGGTCGGCGTCACCGCGGCGGACTCCCTCAAGGAGACCCTCAAGGGCCAGCGCTGGCTCGCCGCGGGCCTCGGCATCGGGTTCGGCATCCTGCTCATCGCCGGCATCGGCAACGCCTCGCTCAAGGAGTTCAACGGCCTGGGCGAGGCCAACGCCGGCGGCAATGTGCAGGGCCTGGCCGCGCTCATCTTCACCAAGTACGTCTTCGCCTTCGAAATCACCGGCGCGCTGCTGATCACGGCGGTCGTCGGCGCGATGGTGCTCACCCACCGGGAGCGTACGGAGCGCGCCAGCAGCCAGCGCGAGCGGTCCATCGCGCGGGTCAAGGAAGGCAAGCAGGTCCCGCCGCTGCCCGCCCCCGGTGTCTACGCCCGGCACAACGCCGTGGACATCCCGGGCCTGCTGCCCGACGGCACCCCGTCCGAACTCACCGTCAACCCGACGCTGCGCGGCCGCGGCCAGATCCGCGATGTCTCCCGCGAGTCGCTCGCCGAGCTCAAGGCGCTGGAGCAGCGCTCGGAGGAATGGCTGGAGCGCGGCTCCGAACATCCCGAGACACCACCGTCCTCGCCGTCCGGTGGCGTCTCGCCGAAGGAGCACAAGGAGGAGGCCAAGAAATGAACCCGGTCTACTACCTCTATCTGGCCGCCCTGTTGTTCACCATCGGCGCGGCCGGGGTGCTGATCAGGCGGAACGCCATCGTGGTGTTCATGTGCATCGAGCTGATGCTCAACGCCTGCAATCTCGCCTTCGTGACCTTCTCGCGGATGCACGGGAATCTCGACGGCCAGATCATCGCCTTCTTCACGATGGTCGTCGCCGCGGCCGAGGTCGTGGTCGGCCTGGCGATCATCGTGTCGATCTTCCGCACCCGTCATACGGCCTCGGTCGACGACGCCAGCCTGATGAAGCTGTAAGGGGTCGCACAAAGTGGAGAACTTGATCGCGCTGCTTGTCGCGGCACCGCTGGTCGGTGCGGCCCTGCTGCTGTGTGGCGGAAAACGACTGGACCGCACCGGCCACTTGATCGGCTCGCTGTTCGCGGTGGCCTCGTTCGCCGTCGCCGTCGCGCTCTTCGCCGACATGCTCGGCAAGAGCCCCGAGCACCGTGCGCTGCATCAGCATCTGTTCAGCTGGATCCCGGTCGGCGGCTTCCGGGCCGACATCGCCTTCCAGCTCGACCAGCTGTCCATGACCTTCGTCCTGCTGATCACCGGTGTCGGATCGCTGATCCACATCTACTCGATCGGCTATATGGAGCACGACGAGCGGCGCCGCCGCTTCTTCGGCTATCTCAATCTCTTCCTGGCGGCGATGCTGCTGCTCGTCCTCGCCGACAACTACCTCCTGCTGTACGTCGGCTGGGAGGGCGTCGGCCTCGCCTCGTACCTCCTGATCGGCTTCTGGCAGCACAAGCCCAGCGCGGCCACCGCCGCCAAGAAGGCGTTCCTGGTCAACCGCGTCGGCGATATGGGCCTGTCGATCGCGATCATGCTGATGTTCACGACGTTCGGGACGTTCGCCTTCGGCCCCGTGCTCGCCGCGACCGGTGAGACCGGCGAAGGCAAGCTGACGGCCATCGGGCTGATGCTGCTCCTGGCCGCCTGCGGCAAGTCGGCACAGGTGCCGCTGCAGTCCTGGCTGGGCGATGCGATGGAGGGCCCGACCCCGGTCTCGGCCCTGATCCACGCCGCCACCATGGTCACCGCCGGCGTGTATCTGATCACCCGCTCCGGGGCGATCTTCAATGCCGCGCCGGATGCCCAGGCCGCCGTCGTCGCGGTCGGCGCGGTCACGCTCCTCTTCGGTGCGATCGTCGGTTGCGCCAAGGACGACATCAAGAAGGCGCTGGCCGGGTCGACGATGTCGCAGATCGGCTACATGATCATGGCCGCCGGTCTCGGCCCGATCGGCTACGCCTTCGCGATCATGCATCTGGTCACCCACGGCTTCTTCAAGGCGGGCCTCTTCCTCGGCGCCGGTTCCGTGATGCACGGCATGAACGACGAGGTGGACATGCGCCGTTACGGCGGTCTGCGGAAGTACATGCCGGTCACCTTCATCACCTTCGGCCTCGGCTATCTGGCGATCATCGGCTTCCCCGGACTGTCCGGTTTCTTCTCCAAGGACAAGATCATCGAGGCGGCGTTCGCCAAGGGCGGCACCGAGGGCTGGATCCTCGGCGGCGCGGCCCTGCTCGGCGCCGCGATCACCGCGTTCTACATGACCCGGGTGATGCTGATGACGTTCTTCGGCGAGAAGCGCTGGGATCCGGAGGAGACCCATCCGCACGAATCCCCGAAGTCCATGACGCTCCCGATGATCGTGCTGGCCTTCGGCTCGGTCTTCGCGGGCGGGCTCTTCAGCCTCAACGAGTCGTTCGTGAAGTGGCTGGAGCCCGTCACCTCCTTCGCACACGGCCACTCACCGCTCAGCGCCACCACCGTCACCGCCGCGACCATGGTCGTCCTGGTCATCGGCGTCGGCATCGCCTGGGCGATGTACGGCCGCCGGCCCGTACCGGTCACCGCCCCGCGCGGCTCGGTGCTCACCCGGGCCGCCCGCCGCGATCTGCTCCAGGACGACTTCAACCACGTTGTCCTGGTGCGCGGCGGCGAACACCTCACCCGCACGCTCGTCTATCTCGACCACTCCCTGGTGGACGGCGCGGTCAATGGCACGGCGGCCTCGATGGGCGGACTCTCCGGCCGGCTACGTCAGTTGCAGAGCGGCTTCGTCCGCTCGTACGCGGTCCAGATGCTGGGCGGGGCCGCCGTTCTCGTCGCCGCGACCCTGCTGATGAGGGGTGTCTGAGCCATGGCGGACTTTTCCTTCCCCCTGCTGACGGCCACCGCCGCGGTCCCGGCGATCGGCGCGATCGCCACCGCCGCGGTGCCCGCCGCCAAGCGCACCGCCGCCAAATGGCTGGCGCTGGCGTTCTCGCTGGTCACTTTCGCCCTGGCCCTGGTGATCGCGTTCCGCTTCGAGCCGGGCGCCAAGGGCCCGTACCAGCTCACCGAATCGCACGCCTGGATCCGGGACTTCGGGGTCCGCTATGAGCTGGGTGTGGACGGCATCGCGGTCGCCCTGATCGCGCTGACCGCCCTGCTGATCCCGTTCGTGATCCTGGCGGGCTGGCACGACGCCGACCCCCTGGAGGACTCCGCCGCGGCCAACCGCCGCTGGCGGCCCACCCAGGGCTTCTTCGCCCTGATCCTGGCCGTCGAGGCCATGGTGGTCATCTCGTTCGAGGCCACCGACGTCTTCCTCTTCTACATCTTCTTCGAAGCCATGCTCATCCCGATGTACTTCCTCATCGGCGGCTTCGGGGACCGTGCCCATGCGCACGGCGAGGAGCAGGCGTCGACCCAGCGCTCCTACGCCGCGGTGAAGTTCCTGCTCTACAACCTCGTCGGCGGCCTGATCATGCTGGCCGCGGTGATCGGGCTGTACGCCGTCACCGCCGACCAGCTCGGCACGGGCACCTTCTCGCTCCAGCAGATCGTCGAGGCACGGGCATCCGGCAAGCTGGACATCGCCACCGGCACGGAACGCCTCCTCTTCCTCGGCTTCTTCTTCGCCTTCGCGGTGAAGGCCCCGCTGTGGCCGCTGCACACCTGGCTGCCCAACGCCATGGGCGAGGCGACCTCCCCGGTGGCGGTGCTGATCACGGCCGTCGTCGACAAGGTCGGCACCTTCGCGATGCTCCGCTTCTGCCTCCAGCTCTTCCCGGAGGCCAGCAGCTGGGCGACCCCGGCCATCGTGGTCCTGGCACTGATCAGCATCGTCTACGGCGCGCTGCTCGCCGTCGGCCAACGCGACATCAAGCGCCTGATCGCCTACGCCTCGATCTCCCACTTCGGCTTCATCATCCTGGGCATCTTCGCCATGACGACCCAGGGCCAGGGCGGCGCGACGCTCTACATGGTCAACCACGGCATCTCGACCGCCGCGCTGATGCTGGTGGCCGGCTTCCTGATCAGCCGCCGCGGCTCGCGCCTGATCGGGGACTACGGCGGCGTCCAGAAGGTCGCCCCGATTCTCGCCGGCACCTTCCTGATCGGCGGTCTGGCGACCCTGTCGCTGCCCGGACTGGCTCCGTTCGTCAGCGAATTCCTGGTGCTGGTCGGCACGTTCAGCCGCTATCCGGTCATCGGCATCATCGCCACCCTCGGCATCGTCCTCGCCGCGCTCTACGTCCTCGTCCTCTACCAGCGGACGATGACCGGCCCGGTGAAGGACGAGGTGCGCGGCATGCCCGACCTGCGGGCCCGGGAGCTGGTCGTGGTCGCGCCGCTCATCGCGCTGCTGCTCTTCCTGGGGGTGTATCCCAAGCCGCTCACCGACATCGTCAACCCCGCGGTGGACCACACCCTGTCCGTCGTGGACAAGAAGGACCCCAAGCCCACTGTGCAGGTGGACGCCGTGCCCGGTGGAGCCCGGCACGGCCACGCCGCGCGTGATCAAGACGTGGAGGCCGCGAAGTGAGTTCCGTGGCAAGTGTCCACAGCCTGTGGACGGTGGCGGCCGAGGTGCCGGGCCGGATCCCGGCGCCGCATATCGAGTACGCCCAGCTGTCGCCGACGCTGATCGTCATCGGTGCCGCGGTGATCGGCGTCCTGATCGAGGCGCTGCTGCCCCGCCGCAGCCGCTACTACGCCCAGCTGGGGCTGTCCGTGGTGGCGCTGGCCGCCGCGTTCGCCGCCGTGATCGGCCTGGCCGCCGGCGGCTTCGGCTCGTCCAAGGCCCGGATCGCCGCGATGGGCGCCATCGCCGTGGACGGCCCCGCCCTGTTCCTCCAGGGCACGATCCTGCTGGTGTCGCTGGTCGCCGTCTTCACCTTCGCCGAACGCCGGCTCGACCCGGCGGCACACGGCAAGAAGGTGGACTCCTTCGCCGCCCAGGCCGCCGCCGTCCCCGGCGGGGCCGCCGAACAGGCCGCGGTCAAGGCCGGGTTCACCACCACCGAGGTCTTCCCGATCGTCCTCTTCGCGATCGGCGGCATGCTGGTCTTCCCGGCGGCCAACGACCTGCTGACCCTCTTCGTCGCCCTGGAGGTCTTCTCCCTCCCCCTCTACATCCTGTGCGCCCTGGCCCGCCGCCAGCGCCTCCTCTCCCAGGAAGCCGCGGTCAAGTACTTCCTCCTCGGCGCCTTCTCCTCCGCCTTCCTCCTGTTCGGCATCGCCCTGCTGTACGGCTACGCGGGCACGGTCACCTACGCCGGTATCGCCGAGGTCATCTCGGACGGCGCCAAGCAGATCGACCCGGCCCTGGCCGGCACGATGGGCAATGACGCCCTGCTGCTGATCGGCGCAGCGCTGGTGCTGATGGGCCTGCTGTTCAAGGTCGGCGCGGTCCCCTTCCACATGTGGACCCCGGACGTCTACCAAGGCGCCCCGACCCCGGTCACCGGCTTCATGGCGGCCGCCACCAAGGTCGCCGCCTTCGGTGCGCTGCTGCGCCTGCTGTATGTCGTTCTCCCGGGCATGCGCTGGGACTGGCGGCCGGTGATGTGGGGCGTAGCGATCATCACGATGCTCGGCGGTGCGATCGTCGCCATCACCCAGACCGACATCAAGCGGCTGCTGGCCTACTCCTCCATCGCGCACGCCGGCTTCATCCTCGCCGGTGTCATCGCCACCAGCGAGGACGGCATCTCTTCGGTGCTCTTCTACCTCGGTGCCTACTCCTTTGTGACGCTCGGCGCGTTCGCCGTCGTCACCCTGGTACGGGACGCGGGCGGGGAGGCCACCCATCTGTCCAAGTGGGCGGGGCTCGGCCGCCGCTCGCCCCTGGTGGCCGCGGTCTTCGCCGTCTTCCTGCTGGCCTTCGCGGGCATCCCGCTGACCTCCGGCTTCGCCGGAAAGTTCGCGGTCTTCAAGGCGGCGGCCCAGAGCGGCGCGGGCTGGCTGGTGGTCGTCGGTGTCATCTCGTCCGCCATCGCCGCCTTCTTCTACATCCGCGTCATCGTGCTGATGTTCTTCAGCGAGCCGAAGGCGGACGGCCCGACCGTCGCGGTCCCCAGCCCGCTGACCACCACCGCCATCGCGATCGGTGTCGCGGTCACGTTGGTACTGGGTCTGGCGCCGCAGTACTTCCTCGACCTGGCGGGCCAAGCGGGGGTATTCATCCGCTGAGCGGACGCCGCAACGCCGTATCTGCCACACGGCCGCCGCCCGGGACCCCAAAAGGGTTCCGGGCGGCGGCCGTTGTGCGGGGAGTGTCAGGGGAACGTCAGCTGCTGGGCATGCTCGGCATATCGGGCAGCTTCGGCATGTCCGGGATCTTCACGCTGCCATCGGTGGACTTGGTGAACTTCTCGGTGGGGCCGTTCTTCCAGTCCACCGTCAGGGTCTTGCCGTCCGAGCCGGGTTTGAGGGTGCCCGTGGTACGGGTGTTGTCGCCCTTGGTGCACTTCAGGGCGGCCACCGTCATCCCGGCCATCTCCTGGACCTTGCCCATACAGGCCGTCTTCTGCCCCTCGGCGAGTGCAACGGTGCCGTGCGCGACGACGAGCACCAGCGGACTGTCGGCCGCCCCGGCCGTCCAGGCTCCCTCGAACGCCTTGGCGTCCGTGGGCTTGTCGCCACCCCCACTCGGCGTCGACGGCCCGCTCTCCGGCGCCTTGCTCGGCGCGCTGTCGCTGCCCTTGTCGCCGCTGCTTCCGCAACCACTGAGCAACATCGCGGCAATCGCGGCCGCCCCGGCGATCTGCGCTGCCTTGCGCACGTACGTCTCCTCCGTTGTGGGACAGGGAGGGGTGAGGGTAGCAGCCGGGGGTTGGTGGGGCGGTGACGCCGCTCTGCGGCCGGCACCGGGGGGCTCCCCCCGCCCCCGCCCCCGCCCCCACCCCACCCCGTCTCTCAGCCGTAAGTCTGCGCGCACACGCACACCGTCGCGCCACGCATACGCACACCGCCACGCACATGTACACCGTCGCGCGCACGCCGTCGAACGCGCTCCGGACCCCACGTGCCAGGGCTTCATGCGCATTGGCCTCACGTGCACTGGCCTTGTGCGCACGTGCCTACGGACGTTGGCGCCAACACCCATCAGCCTCATGTACGCGGGTGTTGCCACCCTGGCGTCACGCGCTTTGCCGCGAAGCGAGTTGGCTGCACAGGCGCAACCTCACGCCCGCAGGTGTCTCGACCTTCGGTCTCGTACCCTTCGGCTTCGTGCCCTCCGGTCTCCCCCCGTTTCTTCCCACGGCTGTCGCTCTCACGGCTGTTGCTCTCCGGACTGTGGTTCTCTCGACCGTGGTTCTCTCGACCGCGGATGCCGCCCCACTCAGACCTGGCCATTCGGCCCGCGGGTATCTCCGGCCCGACCCGGCCCCGCAGACCGCGGTATCTGCCGCTGCCCCGCAGCGCCGACGCGCCGGCGGCTGCTCGGGCGCTGCTCTGTGCCTGTGCTCCCCCCTAAATCGGCTAATTCGCTGCTGAGTTCTTCTCGATCTGTACGGCGCGGTGGGCCGCGCCGGCGGTCCACTCCTGTTTCATGAGGCGTTTGAGGTCACGGCGTTGGGAGCGGAAGGAACTGCCGGGCAGGAGTTTGGTGTCCAGGTCGGTGGCTGAGGCGTAGGCGGCCAGGAGACGGCCGCGCCGGTCAGGAAGGCGGGCGTCGATTGCGGACCGGAAGCGGGCGCGGGCCGGGCCGGTCAGATCGACCGAGCCGACGGGGAATCGGGTGTACGGGAAGAGGCCCAGGGCGCGGCGGGTCTCTCGGCGTACCGCGCCGCGCCCCTCCAGCCGGTGCAGGCACAGCTCCTGCACCGGCCGGGCAGCCGTGCGTACCCAGCGGTGGGCCTTGACGCTCGCGCTGCGGTTCTTGCCCGGGTCGGGCAGCGCGGCGAGTGCGCCGTCCAGCACCGGATCGCCCGTCGGCAGCGGATTGGTCACCGAGACCCGGTCGCCGCGCTCGACGGCGATCCGCCCGGCCGCCTCCAGGTCGGCCAGCGCCGCGCCCGCCAGGCCGTACCGCAGAAACTTGGGGTTGTTCATGGGACGGCCGCGGACCGGATCAAGGGCGAGCAACAGCAGCTCCTCGGGAAGAGTGAGCGCTGCCGCAACGGGCCCTTGCGCGTCGGTCATGGGGCGTCCTGGGGCGTGTCCCCGGGTGTGCCGGCGCCGGCGCTCGCACCTGCCGCGACCGGGACCGCACCCAGCTCCGGTGCGGGCAGGACGCGTCCGGTGACCTCGCCCAGGCCGATCCGGGCGCCATCGGGGCCAGGGGCCCAGGCGGAGAGAGTGACCTCGTCGCCGTCCTGGAGGTAGGGACCCTTGCCCTGGGTGATTTCGAGGAGGCAGCCGAGCTGGTCGGGCTCGGGGCCCGAGACCGTACCGGAGGCGAACAGATCGCCGGTGCGCAGCGAGGCGCCGTTGACCGTCATATGGGCGAGCTGCTGGGCGGCCGTCCAGTACATCGCGGAGAACGGCGGGGAGGAGAGGCGCTCGCCGTTGAGGGTCACCTCGATGCGGATGTCGATGCCGCCCGGCTCCACGTCCGAGTCGTCGAGGTAGGGGAGCAGCGGGAAGTCGCGGGTGGGCGGTGGAGTGCGTGCCTCGTCGAAGGCGTCGACCGAGGTGATCCAGGCGGAGACGGAGGTGGCGAAGGACTTGCCCAGGAAGGGGCCGAGCGGCTGATACTCCCAGGCCTGGATGTCACGTGCGGACCAGTCGTTGACGAGGCAGATGCCGAAGACGTGGTCGCGGAAGGCGTCCTGGCCCACTGGTTCGGCCTGTGCGGAGGGGGCGCCGACGACGAAGCCGACCTCGGCCTCGATGTCCAGGCGGGCGGACGGGCCGAAGGTCGGGACGGCGTCGGTCGGCGTCTTGCGCTGGCCGTTGGGGCGGACCACCGGTGTGCCGGTGACGACAACGGTGCCGGCCCGGCCGTGGTAACCGATCGGCAAATGCTTCCAGTTGGGGGGAAGAGCCGCGCCGTTGGGGCGGAAGATCCGGCCGACGTTGGTGGCGTGGTGCTCGCTGGAGTAGAAGTCGACGTAGTCGGCGACCTCGAAGGGGAGGTGCAGGGTCACCGCGTCCAGAGGGAGAAGGAGCGGCGTCACCGCGGGGCGGTGCTCGGGGACCGTTACGGCGGCGCGGACGGCCGCGCGCACCTCTTGCCAGACGGCGCGTCCGGCGGCCAGCAGGGGGTTGAGGGACGGTGCGGTGAGCAGCTCGGCGTGCGATGCACGGACGAGGGCGGGCAGCGCGCCGGGCAGTGCGCTCAGATCGAGGACATGGCGGCCGAAGCGGACGCCGAGTCTGCGCCGGTCGGGCGCGTCGGCGGTGCTGAAGACGCCGTAGGGGAGGGTGTGCGGGCCGAAGGGATCGCCTTCCGCAAGGTCGAACGGGCTCTGCTCGGGCATGGACAGCTCCTCGCTTCGTCGTCGCCGGTGGGCGGCCGGACCGGCCTGGCATCGGATGGCCGGGCCGGTCGGTCGACGGGCCGTCCGGTCTGTGGCCGGTCGGTCCGAAGATCAGGGTACGGCGGGGCGCATCGCGGCGGGGGAGCCTGTGGATAACCTTCGGTCCGGCGTCACGTCGGTCCGCCGGCCGGTCCTCGGTCTGGGGCCCGCCACCCTCCTCGCGAGCCCATGCGGATGCCGGTTGCCCATTCGCCGATTCGGTCCGCGCCATGTCCCTTCCCCATGACCCTTCCCTATGTCCCTTCCCCCTTCTCCCTGCCCTGCGCACCCGGCGCACGCATGCCCCACCCCGCGCCGTAGAAGCCCCCACTCGCACCGTCCCACCACCCCCCAATGTCCGGAGACTCTTGCCGCACTGCGCAATTCGGGCCTAGCGTCCTTTGCTGGTACGAGCCGGGGGCACCCGGACGGGGCCGTTTCCGTAGGGGGACCGCTGGACGCCCGCCGCGGCGTCCCGGTAGGGCTCCGGCGGGATGTCCGTCGGGCCGCCGGGACGGTCGATGCGGTGCACCGTCCACAGGAGAGGCGGCCGATGTGACTGATTCCAGGACTCCGGTGGCGGTCATAGGGGCGGGCCCGTACGGCCTGTCGACGGCTGCGCATCTCAAGGCGTGTGGCCTGCCGGTGCGGGTGTTCGGGGAGCCCATGGTGAGTTGGCGGGCGCAGATGCCCATGGGCATGCTGCTCCAGTCGGCCCCGAGGGCGTCCGGCATCGATGTCCCGCAGGCCGGGCACGCGCTCGCCGACTTCTGCGCGGCCACGGGGGAGACGCGCTACGCCTCCGACTGGGACGTCATCCCCGTGGAGACGTTCATTCGGTACGGGGAGTGGCTGCAGCGGCGGCTGGTGCCGGAGGTGGAGCGGGTCCGCGTGGTGTCGGTGGACCGGGCGGGCGACGGCTTCGAGCTGAAGCTGGACAGCGGTGAGCAGGTGGGGGCGCGGGCGGTGGTGGTTGCCACTGGGCTGAGCGGCGTCGCCTACCTGCCGCCGGAGTTGGCCGCCGCCGTCCCGGCGGGGCCGTCCGCCGCGGGGCCTGTCTCGCACAGCTCCCAGCACCATGATCTTTCGGCGCTGGCCGGCCGGGACGTGGTGGTGGTCGGCGCCGGGCAGTCGGCCCTGGAGAGCGCGGTGCTTCTGGTGGAGGGTGGCGCTGCGTCCGTACGGGTGGTGGCGCGCGGGCGCGCGGCGGTGGGCTTCGGCGCGCCGCCGGACCATCAGCCCCGGTTGCGGCCGCGGACGCCGTTCGGGAATGCCTGGGGGCTGTACGCGTTCTCGTACCACGCGGGTGCCTTCCGCCATCTGCCGGTTCCCGCGCGGCGGTTCCTGGTGGGTCGGGTCCTGGGACCGCTGGGCGCCTGGTGGCTGCGGGACCGCTTCTTGGGGCGGGTGCCGGTCACCCAGGGGCGGCGGATCGTACGGGCCCGGGTCCGTGACGGACGCCCGGTGCTGGCGCTGCGCGGCGCGGACGGCCACGGCGGCGAAGTCACCGCCGACCATGTGCTGGCCGCCACCGGCTATCGGATGCGGCTGGCGGCGCTGGACTTCCTGGGGCAGGGGCTGCGCACCGAGATCGCGGTGCGCGCGGGCGGCCCCCTCTTGGACCGCGGGTTCGGCTCGTCCGTACCCGGGCTGTACTTCACGGGGCCGCCGGCTGCCGCCTCGTTCGGCCCGGTGATGCGCTTTGTGTGCGGCACGGAATTCGCCTCGCCGCGGCTCGCGCGGGCGGTGGCGCGGGCGTACGGGTGAGAGAGGAACGCGGCCCGCGGCGCAACCGTCTCCCCTTCTCCGGTGTTTCAGTGGAGGAACAGCAGCCTCAGCCGCATGGGAGGCATGGCTTTGGAGGCATGTAGGGGAATTGCCGCACCCGACTCAGTGATCACGTATGCCACACGTCCCGTCGCCGAGAGCGGCCCGCCGTCCGCCTGGCCGGGGCGATGGGCCGGCGGCAGCGCCCGTCCCGCGACTCGGCGGTTCCTGATAGGCGGCGGCTCGTTCTGACCCGGACGGCGTGACGACCCGAGCGAGCAGCACCTCCGCCGGTCGGAGCACGGAGCACTGAGCCGAGCACGGAGTCGCATTGCGGCCGGTGAGCCCGCGCCGCTCTGCATGTACCGGAGCGGACCGAGTGCGCTGCCGAGGGAGGCGGCCGAAAAGCTCAGGTGCAGGTCCGCTTTCCGGCCGGGCCCGCCGGTGACCGGCGGGCCGTAGATGGCCTTGGTGCTGTTGCCCGGGTGGGAGGGGGCGAGGGCGGCGTCCGCGGTGCTTGCGGTCGGTCGCAGAGAGCTTGCCGACCCTCGCGTACGCCTTCGGGCCGGGCGGGTCGCTAGCCGCGGTGATCGGGTCCAGGTCGGGCCGGGGTATGCCCCTGGTGGGCATGGACCTGGGCATGGACCTGGACCTGGACCTGGACGTGGCGCCCGCAGGTACGGGGAATGCCGCCCCACAAGGCCGCGCGGTGGCTGCCGGGGATCCGGTCGGGAAGAGGGGCGCCGGCGACGAGGACGAAGGGGAGCGGCGTGCCGTAGGCGGCGGTCGCCGAGGCGGAAAAATTCCGGGTCGTACACGGCCGTACCCGGCCGTCCCCGGGCCGCCGTGGGTGACCCGGTCAACTGCGTAGTGGACCGGAACGGCCGGTGTGCCGCGGGCGGAGAGCGCTTCCGCAACTCCAGGGAGAAGCGGGCGAGCAGACCACGAGGAGCGGGCGAGCAGACCACGAGGATGGCCGAAGAGCCTAGGGTCCTGGCGAGTATTCGGTTCCGCGGTCGTGGCTGTTGCTCCAGAGGCTTCCGGGAATTCGCTTGCCCCTGCTGTCCCCTGTTTCGCGGCGCAAAACCCGAACAAATGGTGATCCAGGACATACCGGCCGGCGGGTCGGTGTGCTGCCCGGGTGGTTCGAGGGGCGGGCGCTCACAGTGATCGAACTGCGACCGGATACGCTGGCCAGTGGTGGAGACAGCGACAGATCGACATTCCGTTTGATCGTCAGCAGACAGGAGTACCCCTCGTGACCGTCGTCGGGCCTTTTGGGCTGAGCGTGCGGGACCAGGCTCTTGAGGCCGATGTCCAGGCCGGGTTGGCCGCTGTCGAGGAGGGCCTGCTGGAGGCCACCAAAAGCGACGTGCCGTTCATCACCGAGGCCGCGCAGCATCTGGTGCGCGCCGGAGGCAAGCGGTTCCGGCCGCTGCTGGTGATGCTGGCCGCGCAATTCGGCGACCCGTACAGCCCCGGCGTGGTGCCCTCGGCAGTCGTCGTGGAGCTGACGCATCTGGCGACGCTCTACCACGACGACGTGATGGACGAGGCCGATGTGCGCCGCGGCGTGGCCAGCGCGAATACCCGCTGGGGCAACTCCGTCGCCGTACTGACCGGTGACTTCCTCTTCGCGCGCGCCTCGCACATCCTGGCCGACCTGGGCCCGGAGGCGGTGCGGATCCAGGCCGAGGCGTTCGAGCGCCTGGTGACCGGCCAGATCCTGGAAACCGCCGGGCCGCGCGACGGCCGCGACCCCGTCGACCACTATCTGGACGTCCTCGCGGGCAAGACCGGCTCGCTGGTCGCCGTCGCGGGCCGCTTCGGCGCGATGATGTCCGGCGCCGATGAGTCGGTCGTCAACATCCTCACCCAGTACGGCGAGCGGCTCGGCACGGCCTTCCAGCTCGCGGACGACGTCCTGGACATCGCCAGCGACTCCCACGAGTCGGGCAAGACGCCGGGCACGGACCTGCGCGAGGGCATCCCGACGCTGCCGGTGCTGCATCTGCGGGCGCAGGCCGAGGGCGAATCCGGTACGGCCGAGGACCGGGCGCTGTGCGAGCTGCTGGCCGGGGACCTCACCGACGACGCCCGGCATGCCGAGGCGCTGGCCGGGCTGCGCGCCCACCCGGCGCTGGAGCAGGCCCGCCGGGACACCGTGCGCTACGCCGAGCAGGCCCGCGCGACGCTGGCGCCGCTGCCGTCGTGCACGGCCAAGGCGGCGCTGGAGGGGCTGTGCGATGCGGTGGTGCACCGGGCCGGCTGAGGTCCGGGCCCGCCCGGAGGCGGGTCGGCGAGGCCACGGGCGGCCCGAGGCGTTGGGGTCCGTTCGGGGTCCGTTCGCGGCCGGGGCTTCCGGTATGACGCTCTGTGATGCCGTCGGCGGCCGCTCGGCCGCCGCTGGGCGCACCTGAACATCCCCGGCCGTCCCTCTTCCCCGGCCGTCCCCGTCCCCGGCCTTCCCCGGCCGTCCCGGGTCGTCCCCTAGGGACCCATCAGCCTTGCGTCGTACACGAGCCCCCGTGTGGTGGGCCGGTCTCATCCCTCAGCAGTACGACGAGTTGGCCCCGCGGGCTGACGCCATGTCTGCGGCGATTTGGTGGGATGGGAAGCACCACAACACGGCGGACGGGCCACAATGAGCCCCAAGGGGTGGACGAGTGCATCGCGCGGAAACCGCCGTAACGACGGAGGTAGGGCACATGCCACGGAACGAACCGACTGAGGTCACCGACGGATGGGACGGGGGGCGCTCCCCGAAGCGCCGCAAGGCGGTGCGGTACGCCGTACCGGTCGCGGTGGCGGGGGTGGCGGCGGCCACGATCGGGCTGGTCCCGGCGTTCGCCGGCTCCGGTTCTCCCGACCTGCCCAAGATCTCGGCGCAGGACCTGATAGCGAAAATCGCCAAGTCCGATGTCCAGCGGCTGTCCGGCACGGTCCGGGTCACCACCGACCTCGGCCTGCCGTCCCTGCCGGGCGGCGGCAGCGTCGGAGGCTTCGGCGGCGAGCGCGGGAGCGAAGGCGCCAAGGACAACGACGGGGCGTCCGCGTCCCCGCAGAACAAGCTCATGGAGCTGGCGTCCGGTGCGCACACGCTGCGCGTCGCCGCCGACGGCCCCGACAAGCAGCGGGTGTCCATCGTCGACAAGGCCGCCGAGTACAGCATCATCCACAACGGCGACCAGGTCTGGGCGTACGACAGCGGCAGCAACACCGCCGTACACAGCAAGGCCGAGGCGCACGACCGGACCGGCGGTCGGCACCACGAGCCCAAGGACCTGCCCAAGGACCTGCCCAAGGGCCTGAAGAACGCCACTCCTCAGGACCTCGCCAAGGAGGCCTTGAAGGCGGCGGGCGACACCACCTCGGTCACGGTCGACGGCACGGCCAGGGTCGCCGGGCGGGACGCCTACCAGCTCCTCATCAAGCCGAAGCAGTCCGCCTCCACGGTCGGCTCGATCCGGATAGCGGTGGACGCCGCCAACGGCGTCCCGCTGAAGTTCACCCTGACGCCCAAGAGCGGTGGCGCGGCCGCGGTCGACATCGGCTACACCAACGTCGACTTCGCCAAGCCCGCCGCGAGCTCGTTCGCCTTCACACCTCCCAAGGGCGCGAAGGTCGTCGATGCCGACAAGGAGCGCGCAAAGGCGGAGCGGCAGCACGGCAAGGACTTCAAGGGCCGTAAGGGCCTGGAGGACTTCAAGGCCGGCGGCGGGCTGAACGTCATCGGCAAGGGCTGGACGTCCATCGCCACGATCAAGGGCTCCGGCTCCGGCCTGCCCGCGGGCAAGGACAAGGGCGCCGCCGGCGAGGCGGGCAAGTTCCTGGACAGCATCGGCGACAAGGTGACCGGGTCCTTCGGCTCCGGCCGCATCTTCAGCACCCGCCTGGTCAATGCCCTGATCACGGACAACGGCACGGTGTACGTCGGTGCCGTCGACAAGCAGGCCCTGATCGACGCGGCCAACGCCGCCAAGTAACGGGCCACGGAACGCCGCGCCTCCCGCCGGGGGCGCGGCGCAGCCCGTACGCCGCACGACACGCCGTACGTCACGCCGTACGTCACGCCGTACGTCATGAGTTGGGGGAGCCGATGCCACCGCCACCCGCCGCGGATTCTGCGCGCGCGGTCCCGCCCGACGGGGACCGGGTGATCGAGACCCATGGGCTGACCAAGGCGTACCGCGGCGGCCAGCTCGCCGTCGACGGCCTGGATCTGGCCGTGCCGCGCGGCAGCGTCTTCGGCTTCCTCGGCCCCAACGGCTCCGGCAAGACCACCACCATCCGCATGCTGATGGGCCTGATCGAACCGACCGCCGGCAGTGCCCGGTTGCTGGGCGAGCCCATGCCCGGCGCGGGCCGGCGGGTACTGCCCCGTGTCGGCGCCTTGATCGAGGGCCCGGCCCTCTACGGCTTCCTCAGCGGCCGGGACAATCTGCTGCGCTTCGACGCGGCCGATCCGACCGCCGATCCCCGTACGCGTGCCGAGCGGGTCGGGCGCGCGCTGGAGCGGGTGGGGCTGGCCGCCGCGGCCGGCAAGAAGGCGCGCGCCTACTCCCTCGGTATGAAACAGCGCCTCGGGTTGGCCTCGGCCCTTCTCCAGCCCCGCGAGCTGCTGGTTCTCGACGAGCCGACCAATGGCCTCGACCCTCAGGGCATGCGGGAGATCCGTACCCTGGTCCGCGAGCTGGCGGCGGACGGCACCACGGTCTTCCTCTCCTCGCACCTCCTCGACGAGATCGAGCAGGTCTGCACGCATGCCGCGGTCATGGCCCGCGGCCGGCTGATCACCCAGGGCACGGTCGCCGACCTGTCCGCCACGGTCCTCGACTCGCGCGGCCGCGGCCGGCTGACGGTGACGACACCGGATACGGCGGATGCGGCGCGCGTCCTGAAGGAGCGGGGCGTGCTGGATCTCCAGGTCGCCAACGGCCGGGTGACCGGTGAACTGCCCCCGGCGGCCGAGCCCGACAGCCAGGAGCCCTGGGAGCCGGCGGATTTGAACGCCGCGCTCGTCCACGCCGGCATCCGCGTCCGTGGCTTCGGCACCGAGCGCGCTTCGCTGGAGGACGTCTTCGTGCATCTGACCGGGGAGGGCTTCGATGTCGCAGGCTGAGGCGGGGCTGCGTGGTCCCCGGGTGCTGTGGTCGCTGGGGCTGCTGCGCAACGAGATCGGTATGACGTTCCGGCGCTGGCGCACCCTCGCGTTGCTGGCGGTGCTCGCGGGCGTACCGGTCCTGGTCGGTATCGCCGTGAGAATCGAGACCGGCGGCGGACCGTCGGGCGGTCGGGGCGGCGGCGAAGGGGGCCCGGCTTTCATCTCCCAGGTCACCAACAACGGCCTCTTCCTGGTCTTCACCTCGCTCGCCGTGACGCTGCCGTTCTTCCTCCCGATGGCCATCGGTGTGATCGCGGGGGACTCCCTGGCGGGCGAGTCCAGCGCCGGGACGCTGCGCTACCTCCTCGTCGCCCCCGCGGGCCGTACCCGGCTGCTGCTCGTCAAATACGCCACGACCCTGACGTTCTGCCTGGTGGCGACGCTGGTGGTGGCGCTCTCGGCGCTGGTGACCGGTGCGCTGCTCTTCCCTCTCGGCGATGTCACCCTGCTGTCCGGCACGGCGGTCCCGTTCGGGGAGGGGCTGTTGCGCGCGCTGGCCATCGCTTGCGTGGTGGCGCTCTCACTCATCGGCGTGGCGGCCGTCGGCCTGTTCATATCGACGCTCACCTCCAGCGGTATCGCCGCGATGGCGACCACGGTCGGTCTGCTGATCACCGTGCAGATCCTGGACACCATCCCGCAGCTGAGCGCCATCCAGCCGTACCTCTTCCCGCACTACTGGCTGTCCTTCGCGGACCTGCTGCGCGACCCCGTCTACTGGGATCAGCTGCAGAAGAACATAGGCCTGCAGGCGCTGTACGCGGCCGTGTTCGGCTCGGCGGCGTGGGCGCGGTTCACCACACGGGACATCACGGCGTGATGCGGGGGGCCGGGTCGGCGCTGGCCGGCTCCGTCTCCGCCGGTGCGGGCTCGGTCAGTGCCGCCTCGGCCAGCGCCGCCTGCGCGGCCGCGTCGCCCGCCCGTGCCCCCGCGTCGGCCAGCGCGGTCCGCGCCCGCCGCACCGTGCGCAGCGCATCCCACGTCAGGAGGCACAGGGCCAGCCAGACCAGCGCGAAGCCGGCCCAGCGCTCGGGCGGCATCTCCTCGTGGAAGACCGTCAGACCCAGCACGAACTGAAATGTCGGCGCCAGATACTGCATCATCCCGATGGTCACCAGCGGCAGCCGGACCGCCGCCGCGCCGAAGCAGATCAGCGGCACCGCGGTCGCGATCCCGCACCCCGCGAGCAGCAACGCCTGGCCCGGCCCGCCGGTCGTGAAGCTGGATTCGCCGCGGGCGCCGAGAAAGACCAGGAAGCCCAGCGCGGGCAGCAGCTGTATCGCCGTCTCGGCGCTGAAGCCCTCGATGCCATCGAGCTTGATGCCCTTCTTGACCAGGCCGTAGGTCGCGAAGGAGAAGGCCAGCCCGAGCGCGATCCAGGGCATCTTGCCGTAGGCGACCGTCATCACGACGACCGACAGGGCGCCGACGCCCACCGCCGTCCACTGCAACGGCCGCAGCCGCTCGCGCAGCACCAGAACGCCGAAAGCGATGCTGACCAGCGGGTTGATGAAGTAGCCCAAGGAGGCTTCGAGGACGTGCCCGGCGTTGACGGCCCAGATGTAGAGGAACCAGTTCACCGAGATCACCAGGGCACAGACAAAGACCAGTCCGAGCCGCTTGGGCTGCCGCAGCAGCGGGGGTATCCAGGCCCAGCGGCGCAGCACGGCCAGGATGATCACGGCGACGGGCAGCGACCACGCCATGCGGTGGGCCAGGATCTCGGACGGCGTGGCGGCGTCCAGCAGATGCCAGTACAGGGGTAGCAGACCCCACATCGTGTACGCGGCGAGGCCGAAGGCGAGTCCTGTGCGTTGGTCGTTTCGAGGCTGCAAGGACCCTCCCGGTGATGGCGCGCCGACTCAGTGAAGGTAACGCCGCGCGAGGCCCTTGTCATGCCCGTATCGCCATACAGTCATGACAGGGGCAGCTCCTTGAGGGCGTCGGCGATCGCGTCGGCAATGGGGGAGGTCGGGCGGCCGAGGAGACGGGCCAGGTCACCGGGGGTGGAGGCCAGCTCGCCCCGCGCGATCGCGGCGTCCGCGTCGGCGACCAGCCGTGCGCCCGGCGCCGGTACCCCCGCCTCGACCATCAGCGCCACGTACTGCTCCTGCGGCAGATCGCGGTAGGGGATCGGCCGGCCGGTCTGCCGGGACACCTCGGCCGCGTACTCGGCCATCGTCCATGCGGTGTCGCCGCTCAGTTCGTACACGGAGTTCTCGTGGCCGCCGCCGGTCAGGACCTCGGCGGCCGCCTCGGCGTACTCCCGGCGCGCGGCGCTGGCCACCCGGCCGCCGTCCGCGCTGCCGATCACCGCGCCGGTCCTCAGGGCCGTGGCCAGCGCGCCGGTGTAGTTCTCGTGGTACCAGCCGTTGCGCAGCAGGCAGTACGGCACACCGGATGCCAGCAGCGCCTGCTCGGTGCCGATGTGTTCCTCGGCGATGGCGAAGGTGGCGGCGGGTCCGCCCAGCACGCTGGTGTAGGCGAGCAGCGCGACGCCCGCCTCCCGTGCGGCGTCGATGACCGCGCGGTGCTGGGTGAGGCGCCGCCCGGCCTCGTTCCCCGAGACGAACAGCACCCGGTCGCCGGGCGCGAAGACGCCTTCGAGGGTCTCGGGCCGGCCGTAGTCGGCGATCCGCACCTCGATGCCGCGCGCCGCGAGATCCGCCGCCCTGGCCTCGTCGCGGGCCACCGCGACGATCTCGCGCGGTGCGGTACGCGCCAGCAGCGCGTCGATGACGAGCCGGCCGAGCGCTCCGGTGGCGCCGGTGATCACGAAGCTCATGGGCTACCCCCTGTGGGCTGTGGGCGTCGCTGAAGGATGGCATGACCGTACATCCGTCATAAACAAATGTCTATGACGGTTGTATAGATGAGAGGGGCGCGCCGCCGTGGCGGCGGGAGGGCAAACGTATGCCCCCGGGGGCGCCGTAAGGCACCCCCGGGGGCATACGCGGGTCCGGGGCGGTCAGCCGACGACCGTCCAGGTGTCGTTACCGGACAGCAGGGCGGCGAGGTCGCCCTTGCCCTTCTGCTCGATGGCGGCGTCGAGCTGGTCGGCCATCATCGTGTCGTAGACCGGGCGCTCGACATTGCGCAGCACTCCGATGGGGGTGCGGTGCAGCGTGTCCGGGTCGGCGAGCCGGGAGAGCGCGAAGGCCGTGGTGGGCGACGGGCTGTGCGCGTCGTGCACCAGCACGCCGTCGGCGCCCTGCTCGGTGACGTCGATGACCTTGAGGTCGCCGGTGGCCGGGTCGCGGACCACGCCCTTGGAGCCGAGGCCGTCGGGCGCCAGGGCCCCGAACCGGATGGGCTGCCCGTGCTCCAGGCGGATGACCGCCTCCTGGGCCTGCTCCTTGTCCTTGAGGACCTCGAAGGCGCCGTCGTTGAAGATGTTGCAGTTCTGGTAGATCTCCACCAGCGCCGTGCCCGGGTGCGCGGCGGCCTCGCGCAGCACCGAGGTGAGGTGCTTGCGGTCGGAGTCGACCGTGCGGGCCACGAAGGACGCCTCGGCGCCGAGCGCCAGCGAGACCGGGTTGAACGGCGCGTCCAGCGAACCCATCGGCGTCGACTTGGTGATCTTGCCGATCTCGGAGGTGGGGCTGTACTGCCCCTTGGTCAGCCCGTAGATCCGGTTGTTGAACAGCAGGATCTTGAGGTTGACGTTGCGCCGCAGGGCGTGGATGAGGTGGTTGCCGCCGATGGACAGCGCATCGCCGTCACCGGTGACGACCCACACCGACAGGTCGCGCCGCGAGGAGGCCAGGCCCGTGGCGATGGCCGGGGCGCGGCCGTGGATGGAGTGCATCCCGTAGGTGTTCATGTAGTACGGGAAGCGGGAGGAGCAGCCGATGCCGGAGACGAAGACGATGTTTTCCTTCGCCAGGCCGAGCTCGGGCATGAAGCCCTGCACGGCGGCGAGGACCGCGTAGTCACCGCAGCCGGGGCACCAGCGCACTTCCTGATCGGACTTGAAGTCCTTCATGGACTGCTTGGCCTCGGCCTTGGGGACCAGGGAGAGCGCCTCGATCCCTGCGGGCTTCTCCTCCGAGATCGTCTCAGTCATTGATGGCCTCCTTAAAGACCTCCGCGAGTTGCTCGGCCTTGAACGGCATTCCGCTGACCTGGGTGTGCGAGCGCGCGTCGACGAGGTACTTGGCGCGCAGCAGGGTGCTGAGCTGGCCGAGGTTCATCTCCGGCACGATCACGTTGTCGTAATGCCTGAGGATCTCGCCGAGATTCCTCGGGAAGGGGTTGAGATGGCGCAGATGCACCTGCGCGATGTGCTCCCCTGCGCCCCGCACGCGCCGTACCGCCGCGGTGATGGGGCCGAACGTCGAACCCCAGCCCACGACAAGGGTGCGGGCCTCGCCGGACGGGTCGTCGACCTCGAGGTCGGGGACCTCGATGCCGTCGATCTTCGCCTGACGGGTGCGCACCATGAAGTCGTGGTTGGCGGGGTCGTAGGAGATGTTGCCCGTGCCGTCCTGCTTCTCGATGCCGCCGATGCGGTGCTCCAGGCCCGGCGTGCCGGGAATGGCCCAGGGGCGCGCCAGGGTCTGCTCATCGCGCTGGTAGGGCCAGAACACCTCGGTGCCGTCCGCCAGCTGGTGGTTGGGACCGGAGGCGAACTGCACGCGCAGATCGGGGAGTTCATTGACGTCCGGGATCCGCCAGGGCTCGGAGCCGTTGGCCAGATAGCCGTCGGAGAGCAGGAAGACGGGCGTGCGGTAGGTCAGCGCGATACGGGCCGCTTCCAGCGCCGCGTCGAAGCAGTCGGCGGGCGTCTTGGGGGCCACGATCGGCACCGGGGCCTCGCCGTTGCGCCCGTACATCGCCTGCAGCAGGTCGGCCTGCTCGGTTTTGGTGGGCAGGCCCGTCGAGGGGCCGCCGCGCTGGATGTCCACGATCAGCAGCGGGAGTTCCACGCTGACCGCGAGGCCGATGGTCTCCGACTTCAGCGCCACACCGGGGCCCGAGGTCGTGGTCACCGCGAGCGCACCGCCGAACGCCGCGCCCAGCGCCGCGCCGATACCGGCGATCTCGTCCTCCGCCTGGAACGTCCGCACGCCGAAGTTCTTGTGCTTGGACAGCTCGTGCAGGATGTCGGAGGCCGGGGTGATCGGGTACGAGCCCAGGTAGAGCGGCAGATCGGCCTGGCGGCCCGCGGCGATCAGCCCGTAGGAGAGCGCGAGGTTGCCGGAGATGCTGCGGTAGGTGCCGGTCGGGAAGGCCTTGGTGGCCGGGGCGACCTCGTACGACGTCGCGAAGTCCTCGGTGGTCTCGCCGAAGTTCCAGCCCGCCCGGAAGGCCGTGACATTCGCCTCCGCGATATCCGGCTTCTTGGCGAACTTCGACCGCAGGAACTTCTCGGTGCCCTCCGTCGGCCGGTGGTACATCCACGACAGCAGGCCCAGCGCGAACATGTTCTTGCTGCGCTCGGCCTCCTTGCGGGAGAGCCCGAACTCCTTGAGCGCCTCGATCGTCAGCGTCGTCAGCGGCACCGGATGGACGTTGTACGCCTCCAGCGAGCCGTCCTCCAGCGGGCTGGTCGCATAGCCGACCTTGGCCATCGGGCGCTTGGTGAACTCGTCGGTGTTGACGATGATCTCCGCGCCCCGCGGCACATCCGCGAGGTTCGCCTTGAGGGCGGCGGGGTTCATCGCCACCAGGACGTTCGGGGCGTCACCGGGGGTGAGGATGTCGTGGTCGGCGAAGTGCAGCTGGAAGCTGGAGACGCCCGGCAGCGTGCCGGCAGGGGCCCGGATCTCGGCGGGGAAATTCGGCAGCGTCGACAGGTCGTTGCCGAACGACGCCGTCTCGGAGGTGAACCGGTCGCCGGTGAGCTGCATGCCGTCACCGGAGTCGCCGGCGAACCGGATGATCACCCGGTCCAGTCGCTGGACTTCCTTGCCTCCGCCGCCGTCACCGGGCGCGCGCTGTTCCCCGACGAGCGCGCCGTCGGTCTTCTCGGCTGGGCTACTGACCTGGCTGGTCACTGCTTCGGACCTCCCTCGAGGGGTGCGGCGTCCCCGCCTGAGGCAGGGCTCGGGACGTGTCGTACCGACTGGTTGTCCCATATCCATCGTACGTGGGTAAGGGTCGCCTTCCCTGGGTCGATCACATTGTGGACGCCGGGATGAGACACCGTACTGGCATGGTTTGTCATGAAATCACCGCCCCCGTCACCCCTTCTTCATGACGCTCCGGACTTCGTCCAATAGTTCTAGGTCCAAGGTCCTGGGTCTCGGCGGCCGCCTGTCCGGCCTGCGTATCTGACACCCTGTCAGGCGCTCAGGAGTTGAGATAGGTCAGCACCGCCAGCACCCGGCGGTGATCCCCGTCACTCTGCGAGAGGCCCAGCTTCAGAAAGATGTTGCTGACGTGCTTCTCGACCGCGCCGTCGCTGACCACCAGCTGCCGTGCGACCGCCGAGTTCGTCCGGCCCTCGGCCATCAGCCCCAGCACCTCCCGCTCCCTCGGCGTCAGATTGGCCAGGACGTCCTGCTTGCGGCTGCGGCCCAGCAGCTGCGCCACCACCTCCGGGTCCAGCGCCGTGCCGCCCCCGGCGACCCGGACCACGGCGTCGACGAATTCCCGCACCTCGGCCACCCGGTCCTTCAGCAGATAGCCGATGCCCCGGCTGGAGTCGGCCAGCAGCTCCGTCGCGTACTGCTCCTCGACGTACTGCGACAGCACCAGCACGCCCAGCTCCGGGTGGTCCCGGCGCAGCCGGATCGCCGCCCGCACCCCTTCGTCGGTATGCGTCGGAGGCATCCGTACGTCCGCCACCACCACATCCGGCAGCGCTCCCTCGGCCGCCAGCTCGCCGATCACCTTGAGGAGCGCCTCGGCGTCCCCCACCCCCGCCACGACGTCGTGCCCGCGGTCCGTGAGCAACCGCGTCAGCCCCTCCCGCAGCAGCACCGAATCCTCGGCGATGACGACCCGCACCCTGTCCTCCACCGTTCCGCTTCCCCCCACGACTCGTACAACCCCGCCTGCGGTCCCAGCATTCCAGCATCCGGGACGCGGTGCGGCGGGAGCCGCGGATTCGGCGCGGGGGAGGGATCGCGGCGAGGGCGGGGGCGGGAACGCACGGCGGCGGCCGGGGCCACGTCCCGGCCCCGGCCGTCGGTCAACCGGCCGCTACTGGCTTCGCCACGGCAGCTCGGCGGACACGGAGGTCGGGCCACCCTGCGGGGATTTCACGACCAGCAGGCCGTCCACGGAGCCCAGCCGCTCGGCCAGGCCCGCCAGACCGCTGCCCGTGCCGGTGCTCGCGCCGCCCCGGCCGTCGTCCGTCACCTGCAGCATGATCCGGTCCGCCGAGCGCCAGACATCGACCGTGGCGCGGGTGGCACGGGCGTGCTTGGAGACGTTCTGCAGCAGCTCGGACACGGTGAAGTACGCAATGCCCTCGATCGCCGCGGCGGGCCGGCGCTCCAGATCGACGGTCACCGTCACCGGCACCGTGCACCGCGCGGCCAGCGCCGACAGCGCCGGGCCGAGCCCCCGGTCGGTCAGGATCGCCGGATGGATACCGCGGGCCAGATCCCGCAGCTCCTGCAGCGCGATCTTCACCTCGCCGTGCGCCTCGTCCACCATCTGTACGGCCGCGTCCGGGTCCTCCGCCAGCTTCTCCTTGGCCAGGCCCAGGTCCATGGCCAGCGAGACCAGCCGGGCCTGCGCGCCGTCGTGCAGATCCCGCTCGATACGCCGCAGATCGGCCGCCGCGGTGTCGACCACCACCCCGCGGTCCGACTCCAGCTCCGAGACCCGGCCGGCGAGGGAGGACGGGCCCAGCAGCCCGAGGACCATCACCCGGTCCACCTGCGTCAGCCCGTGGATCAGCCACGGCCCGGCCAGCACCAGCAGCAGGCCGACGGCGCCGATGACCCCGATTTCCACGGGAGTGTCGAGGTAGAAGCTGTTGCCGTCGCCGTCGCCCCACATCAGGATGCCCGGCGCGTCGACGTACGCGGGGAACGTCCACCGCCACAGCGGATAGGTCAGCAGGCTCCAGCCGACGGCCCAGAAGGTCGTCGCGAAGATGAAGGAGAACAGCGCCCACGGGAAGTGGAAGAGGGAGTAGAGGAGGTGCCGCCAGGACACCCCGCTCTTCAGAACGGCCCCGATCCACCCCATCAGGCCCGGCTTCGCGGCGCGGACCGGCTCCGGCTCGGCCACCTCCAGCCCCAGCAGCGCGCGGGCCCGCCCGCGCTCGATGATGCCCAGCGCGCGGCAGCCTGCCAGCCCGCCCGCCAGCACCGGGATGCCCAGGAACGTGACCAGCAGGCCGGCGCCGAGCGAGATCACCACGATCGCGTAGCTGAACATCACCGACGCGATCGGGAGGCTGAGGAAGAGATACAGGAATGCGCGCCAGGTGCGCCCGGAGAACGGGGCGCGCAGTCCCACAGGTACCCGGGAGCCGCGGGGCGGGGAGGGTGCGTATGCGGTGTCCATCGTCTCGTCGTCCGTCCGTCCGTCGTGCCGCCGTATGCGGGAGGTCTCGCTCGTTCCGGCTGCGATACCGGCTGCCGTACCGGCCGTTTTCCGCCAGGACAAGCGTCCGCGTCCGGCGCCGCCCGCACCATGAGGCCCAGTGCACTCTTCTCCTGGGGTTTTCCCCACCCCCGGACCGGCGGCCCGCCCCGCGGCGCCGTCAGCGCCTTCCCGTACGCGACGCCCCCGCGCGGGCCCGCCACGGCAGCTCCGCCGTCACCCGCGTCGGCCCGCCGGCCGGCGAATCCAGTACGAACAGCCCGTCCACCGACCCCAGCCGCTCGGCGAGCCCGGCCATCCCGCTGCCGCCGTCCAGCCGGGCCCCGCCCCGGCCGTCGTCCTCCACCTGGATCAGCAGCCGGTCCTTGACCCGCCACACCTCCACGGACGCCCGCCGCGCCGCACTGTGCTTGGAGATGTTCTGCAGCAGCTCGGAGACGGTGAAGTAGACGATGCCCTCGATGGCGGGCGCGGGCCGCTCGGGCAGGTCCACGGAGGTCGAGGCGGGCACCGTGCAGCGCCCGGCCAAAGAGGCCAGCGCCGGCCCCAGCCCGCGGTCCGTCAAGATCGCCGGATGGATGCCCCGGGCCAGATCCCGCAGCTCCTGCAGCGCCAGCTTCACCTCGCCGTGCGCCTCGTCCACCATCGCGGCCGCCGCATCCGGGTCCTCCAACAGCTTCTCCTTCGCCAGCCCGAGCCCCATGGCGAGCGCCACCAGCCGGGCCTGCGCCCCGTCGTGCAGATCCCGCTCGATGCGCCGCAGATCGGCCGCGGCGGTGTCGGTGACCGTCATCCGGTCCGACTCCAGCTCGGCGATCCGCCGCTCCAGCTCGTCGGAGGGCGAGAGCAGCCCGCGCACCATCGCCCGGTCCACGTTCGACAGCCAGCGCGTCAGCCACGGCAGCACCGGCCACGCCGCGAAGAGCGCGGCGAGCGTGACGGCGAACGTGAGGACGGCCCAGGGCAGCCGGATGAACGCGAACAGCGCATGCCGCCAGGCGACCGGATCCTTCAGGCGCGTCCACACCCAGGGGAAGAGCCCCCGCTCCGGGGCGCGCAACGGGCTCGGCTCTTCCACCTTCAGCCCGAGCAGGGCCCGCGCCCGCGCCCGTTCCAACTTCCCGTACTTCCGGCACGCCACCAGGCCCGTCGCCAGCAGCGGCAGCCCGATCACCGTGACGGACAGCGCGATGCCGAGCAACAGCCAGACCATCAGCACCACGAACGCGAGGACGTCCAGCGGGAAATTGGACAGCAGATAGCCGATCTCCCGCCAGGTCCAGCCGCTGAGCGGCGCCCGGGGCGGCGGTGGTGAGGTGCCGTCAACGGCTCCATCGGCGGCACTGGTCAGGGAACTCTCCGTCATACGCCCCAGATTGCCCGGCGGCGGCCTCCGGTGCCATGGGGTTCGCGGGGGAGCGGGGGTGGGGTTTCCCCCACCCCCGCTCCCCGTCTTCCGCCGCATCGGTGCAGGTTGGTGGCTATCTCGTTATCGCCGGTGGTGACACGGCGCGGCGACGGGACCGTATGGTGATGCGGTGCAGAGCGGGAGAGGCGGGGCGATGGCGCGGGGTCATGACAGCCAGGTGCTGGTGCCGGATCCCGTGGGCGGGGACCTCACCGACGAGGCGGCCGGTCCCCTCGACGTCCGCGGCTGGGGCTGGGGGGAACGCACCAGGGCCTGGACGGCGGTGACGGCCGGTGTGCTGCTCGCGGCGCTCGCCGGGGTCTGTGCGGTCATCTGGTACGGCGGCGGTGCCGCCCTTTGGCTCGCGGGTGCCGCCGTGCTCGTCGCGGGCGCCGGAGCGGGAACGTCCCTGGTCGCCGGGCGGCCGGACCACCGCGCACCGGGTGTCGCCCTGTTGCTGCTCGGCGGCGCGCTCGGGGTGGTCGCCTCCTGGTACGCGGTCTCCGGCGGCGCCGCCCGGCTGGCCGCCGTGGGCCTGACCGTCGCCGCGGTGTGCGCGCTCCTCGGGCTCTGTACGCCACTGGGGCGCGGCGGCCTGACCGGCGCCGCCTCGATCGCGCTCGCGGTGGGCGCCTGGGAGCTCGGCCTCGCGCTGACCACCCCCGCCCGCACGGGAGTTGCCCTCGGCTTCGGCTCCGTCCTCGTCCTCGGATATCTGCCCCGGTACGCGCTGACGACCGCCGGACTGACCCGGCTGGACGACCGGCGCTCCGGTGGTACGCCGGTCAGCAGGCACCAGGTCGCGGCCGCGCTGGACGCCACCCATCGGGGACTGGCCCTGGCCACGGTCGCGATGGCGGCCTCGGCCGGCGCGGCGGGGGTGCTGGCGGTGGACACACCCGGCCTGTGGACCGTGCTCGCCGCGCTGCTGCTGTGCGTCGTACTGCTCTCGCGGGCCCGCGCCTACCCGCTGGCGGTGGAGGTCGTCGCGCTGCTGGCGGCCGGAACCGCCGTCTGCGTACGGCTCGTTCTGCTCTGGGCGACGACGGGCGGGGGCGGGCCGGCCGGCGCCCTGGTCCTGCTGGGCGTGCTGGCGGCGCTGCCGGTGGTGATGCTCGCGGTACGGGTGCCCGAGCTCCTCCGCGTGCGGCTGCGGCGATGGCTGGATCTGGTCGAGTCGGCCGGCGTGGTGGCGCTGATCCCGGTGGCCCTGGGGGCCTTCGGGGGCTACACCTTGCTGCTGGGCACGTCCTGACCCGCAAGGCTTCGGAGGGAACATGTCAGCGGAAGCGAGCCCTGGAGTGCAGACGCCCGGGGGAGCGGAACCGGGGCGACCGGGCCCGTCGTTGGTCAAGCGGGCGGGAGGTGTGGGCTCGGTGAGTACGGGTTCGAGTGCGAGTGCGAGTACGAGTACGGGCGCGATGACGCGTACGGGTGAAGGGGCTGGGCCGATGCCTGCGCCGGCTGCGGAGGGAGCGGCTGCTCCGGCCGCTCCGGCTGCTCCGGCTGCTCCGGAGGCTCCGGCGGCGTCCGCTGCTCCGGCTGCTGGGCGCAGGGCGCCCGGCGGTCTGCCTGCCCCCGCCGCTGGGCCTGTTCCTGCTGCTGTCGCTGTCTCTGCGCCCGCCCCTGCCGCTGCGCCTGTGCCTGCTCCTGCGCCCGCCCCTGCCGCTGCGCCTGTCGCTGTTGAGGCTCCCGCCGCGGTGGAGACCCCGGCCACGTCCCTTGCGCAGGCACCCACGTCGGCGTCCGCCGCGCCGAGCTCGACGTCGGTGTCCGCCGCGCCGAGCCCCACGCCGACGCCCCTGCCGTCGCGGGCCACTGACACGCCGCCGGACGCCGCGTCGGCCCCCGCCCCGTCGGCTCCCATGCCGTCGGATCCCGCCCCATCGGCCGCTGCCCCGTCGGCTCCCATGCCGTCGGCTGTTGCTCCGTCGACCGCTGCTCCGTCGGCTCCCGCACCGTCAGCTGCCGCCCCATCGGCCGCCATGCCGTCGGCCCCCGCACCGTCGGCCCCCACACCGTCCGCCCCCATGCCATCCGCTCCCGCCCCGTCGGCCCAGGCCCAGGCCCAGGTCCCGGCCCCTGCCCCAGTCGCGGCCCCGGCCCCCGGAAGCTACGGCCGTTCCGGCCTGCCCGCCCGGACTCCGGTCTCCGTTCCCCTCCTGCCGCCCGAGCTGGCCGGCGGGCAGCCCAAGCCGCGCCGCGGTGACCCGCTGGCCAGGCGGGCCGGACGGGCGCTGCGGCGGGTGTTCGCGTCGTCCCCGGCCGCCGAGACGGCCGCCCTCACCCAGGCCGCGCACGCCATCCAGCAGCCCGTGACCACCGGCCGGCAGATCGCCGTCTCCAGCATCCGCGGCGGTGCGGGCAAGTCCACCGTCGCCGCCCTGCTGGCGCTCACCTACGCGCACTACCGCCCCGACCCGGTGCTCGCCGTGGAGGCCGATCCGGCGCTCGGTACGCTGCCGCACCGCCTCGGCGCGCGCGAGGTGCGCTGGTCGGGCAGCGATCTTGCGGAGATCGTCGATCCCTCGATGCTGATCACCGACCTGACCGGCTATCTCCTGCCGTTCGCGGGCGGCGGCTGGCTGCTGCCCGGCAGCCAGGGGTCCATCGGGACCCGGCTGGACCTCGACACCTACCGGGTCGTGATGACCTCCTTGCGCCGCCACTTCGCCACCACCGTGGTCGACTGCGAGACGCTGCCCGCCGAGGTGGCGCGCACGGCCCTGGTGACGACCCAGGCGCGGGTGCTGGTCAGCCCCGCGACCCCGGAGGGCGTGGCGGCCACCCGCTCCGTACTGAACTGGGTCGGCGGACTGCACCCCGGCCTGCTGCCGACCACGGTCGTCGTGCTCACGCACTCCTCGCCCGATGCCGCCCTCGATGTGCGCAAGGCGGCCGAGCATCTGGGCGCCGGGGGAGCGGCCGTGCTCCCGTTGCCGTACGACCGCCATCTGGCGGCGGGCGGCGCCATCCGGACGGAGCTGCTGGGCGAGCGGACGCGGGAGGCGGCGGCCCGGATCGCGGCCGAGGTGATGGACCGCGCCGTCTCGCGGGGATCCAGCAGGCGAGACGCCCACCCCGAGCAGGCCCAGTCCCTGCACGCAGCCCAGTCCCTGCAGGCCGCGCAGACCCCGCCGGGGTATCCCCAGCAGGCTCATCCGCAGCAGATGCATGCCCAGCAGATGCATCCCCGGCAGGTGCATGCCCAGCAGCCTCATCCCCACCAGACGTATCCCCCGCAGGTGGTTCACGCCCCGGGGCAGGCGCCCTTCATCCCGCAGCCGGCCGCCCCCGGGACCGCACCCGCAGGGTCGTACGCGGGCCAGGGGCCCGCCCCCGTGCCGCCGCAGCCGATGCCGCAGCCGGCCCCGGACCCCCGCCCCGCCCCGCAGCAGACGTCGCAGCCCCTGCCGCAAGCGGAGGCCCAGCCCCGTCCGCAGCCCGCACAGGCGCCCTCCGCGCACCCGCCCCGGCCGCCGGCCGCCACCGACCCCGGCGCCCCCGACAACCGCAGTCCGTTCGACGGAGGCCCCCTGCGCTGATCCGGAGCCGAATCGTCCGGTCTGTGAGACAGATCCTGAGACAACCGTGCGCGCCGTCTACGCTGCCGCCCGCCCAGGTAGGGCGAAGTAGGGACAAGCCCACCGTCCGCGACGACGCGGCTGCTCAGCGCGGCCGGGGCAGGGCCTAGACTCCGGTCCGTACAGATCGTCGAAGTCGTTGAACAAGCGCAGTCAGGGAGCGAGGGGCGGACGTGCCGGACGCGACCGTACGCACCACCATCGCCGCGGAGTATTTCCAGGGCTATTCGGTCGTGGGGCTCATCGCCGTGATCGGCGTGATCTTCGTGGCCGTGGCCTTCGGGGCCGGGCGGTTGCTGCGGCCTGTGGTGCCGACGCCCGAGAAGCTGCTGACGTACGAGTGCGGCGTCGACCCGGTCGGCGAGGGCTGGGCGCACACCCAGGTCCGCTACTACGTCTACGCATTCCTCTATGTCATCTTCGCCGTCGACTCGATCTTCCTGTTCCCTTGGGCGACGGTCTTCGCCGCCCCTGGTTTCGGCGGTGTGACGCTGGTGGAAATGTTCATCTTCCTCGGCTTTCTCACCGTCGGCCTGCTCTACGCATGGAAGAAGGGCGTCCTGGAATGGACGTGAACCCCGTCTCCAACGGACCCGCCGCCGCGGCCGAGGACGCTGCCCCCCAGTTCCTGCCGGCGCCCCGGCGCCTGGGCACGCTGGCCCGGCTCGCGCCCGAGCCGATGAAGGTGGTCCTCAACTGGGGCCGCCGCTACAGCCTGTGGGTCTTCAACTTCGGCCTGGCCTGCTGCGCCATCGAGTTCATCGCCGCGTCCATGGCCCGGCACGACTTCATCCGCCTCGGCGTGATCCCGTTCGCGCCCGGCCCGCGCCAGGCCGACCTGATGGTCGTCTCCGGCACGGTCACCGACAAGATGGCGCCCGCGGTCAAGCGGCTCTACGAGCAGATGCCCGAGCCGAAGTACGTCATCTCCTTCGGCGCTTGCTCCAACTGCGGCGGCCCCTACTGGGACTCGTACTCCGTCACCAAGGGCGTCGACCAGATCATCCCGGTCGATGTGTACGTACCGGGCTGCCCGCCGCGGCCGGAGGCGCTGCTGCAGGGCATCCTCAAGCTCCAGGAGAAGATCGCGCGCGAGTCGCTGGGGGAGCGGTACGGACACGGCGGCGGCGCCCGGCCCTCGGCGGCCGCGCTGCGCAGCGGGCTGGTTGCGCCGCCCGCGCCCAAGACGGCGGGCGAGGAGTCCCGATGAGCGAGCAGCAGCCCGAGCAGGCGGCCGAGCAGCAGACGGCTGAGCAGCCGCCCGAGCAGCCCGCCGAGCCCGTTGCCGAGCCGGTCGTCGGCTGGCTGCCGCGGCCCGCGAGCGAGATCTTCGGCGCCGGTGCCGCGGCGGAGCTGGCGTACGACCTGCTGACGGTCGACGTCCCGGTGGACGCCTGGCTCACCGCCCTGACGGCAGCCCGCGACGACCTCGGCTGCACCTACTTCGACTGGCTGAGCGCCGTCGACGAGCCCGGCACCGGCTTCCGGATCTGTGCGCACCTCGCGGAGGTGGCGCACCCCGGGACCGTCCGCCGGCTGATCGTCCGTACCACCGTGCCGCACGACGCCGCCGTGCTGCCCACCGCCGTGGGCGTGTACGCGGGCGCGGCCTGGCACGAGCGCGAGACCCACGAGATGTTCGGCGTCGACTTCACCGGCCATCCGCACCTCGTACCGCTGCTGCTCCCGGAGACCTTCGAGGGCCATCCGCTGCGCAAGGACTTCGTGCTCGCGGCGCGGGTCGCCAAGGCGTGGCCGGGCGCGAAGGAGCCAGGGGAGCCTGCGGCGGGTGCGGCGCACGGCGGGCCCAAGCGGCGTCAGATGCTGCCGCCGGGCGTGCCCGACCCGAACGACTGGGGCCCGCTGAAGGGCCAGCTGCCGCCTGCACCCGCGCGTCCCGCGCGGGGTGCGCGGGCGGCCGGTGCCGCTGCGGGCGAGCGCCCGGCGCGGCGTACGCGGACGGCGAGCGCGGGCTCGGCGACCCAGCAGACGGCGGGTGCGGCGGGCGAGACCGCCGCGGCTCCGGCGGCGGGGGCGGGCACCGAGCGTCCGGCGCGTCCGGCGCGGCGTACCCGGTCCGTGAGCGAGGGCTCGGCGAGCCAGCAGGCGGCGGAGGCGGCCCCGGCGGAGGCGGCCCCCGCGGAGACGGCTCCGGCGACGGAGGCCCCGGCCAAGGAGGCCCCGGCCAAGGAGGCCCCGGCCAAGGAGGCCGCGCCCCGCTCGTCCGACGCTCCCTGGCACCACGCCCGCCCGGCCTTCGACGAGCCGGCGAAGCAGCCCGCGGCCGCGGACAAGCCCGCAGCGAAGCCCGAGCCCGCAGCGAAGCCCGAGCCCGAAGCGAAGCCCGCGCCCGAAGCGAAGCCCGGCGCCGACCACAGCAACGGCACCGACGACGCCACCGACAACGGCACCGACACCACCCGCAACGAGGCAGGAGGCGACGACACCCCATGAGCGACACCCTGGACATCGCCCTGCGCCTCATCGCCGTCTTCCTCGTCTTCCTCGTCCTTCCCCTGGTCGTCGGGCAGACCGAGCACAAGGTCATGGCCCATATGCAGGGCCGCCTCGGCCCCATGTACGCGGGCGGCTTCCACGGCTGGGCGCAGCTGGTCGCGGACGGCGTCAAGTTCGCGCAGAAGGAGGACGTCGTCCCGGCGGGCGCCGACCGGCGGATCTTCCAGCTCGCGCCGGCCGTCGCGCTGCTCCCGTACCTCCTGGTCCTGGTCGCCATCCCGATCGGCCCGCACAACGCCGTGGGACAGGCCCTGGACGCCGGCATCTTCTTCGTGCTGGCCGTCATGGGCGTCGGTGTGCTCGGCTCGCTGATGGCGGGCTGGGCGTCGGCCAACAAGTTCTCGCTGCTCGGCGGCCTGCGGACGGCCGCGCAGCTGCTCGCGTACGAACTGCCGATGCTGCTCGCCGCCGCGTCCGTGGCGATGGCGGCCGGCACGCTCTCCCTGCCGGGGATCCTGGACGCCTTCCACTGGTGGTGGGTGCCGTGGCAGATCGTCGGCGGGGTGGTCTTCTTCACCGCCGGGCTCGCCGAGCTGCAGCGGCCGCCGTTCGATATGCCGATCGCCGACTCGGAGATCATCTTCGGCGCGTACACCGAGTACACCGGACTGCGCTTCGCGCTCTTCCTCCTGGCCGAGTACGCCGGCATCGTCGTCCTCTGCGCGCTGACCTCCGTCCTTTTCCTCGGCGGCTGGCACGGCCCGTTCGGCCTCGACGGCCTGGGCTGGCTGTGGACGCTGCTGAAGACCGCGATCCTCGCCTTCGGCGTCATCTGGCTGCGGGTCACCTACCCGCGCCTCCGTGAGGACCAGCTGCAGAAGCTCGCGTGGACGGTCCTCATCCCGCTCGCCCTCGCCCAGATCGCCCTCACCGGCGTCGTCAAGGTGGTGATCTCGTCATGAGCTTCCCTGGTTCCGGCCTCGCCAAGGGGCTGGCCGTCACCCTGCGCACGATGACGAGGAAGTCCGTCACCGCTCAGTACCCGGACGTCCAGCCCGACCTCGCGCCGCGCACCCGCGGCGTCATCGGGCTGTTCGAGGAGAACTGCACGGTCTGCATGCTGTGCGCCCGCGAGTGCCCGGACTGGTGCATCTACATCGACTCCCACAAGGAGACGGTGCCGGCCGCCGCGCCCGGCGGCCGCGAGCGCAGCCGCAATGTGCTGGACCGCTTCGCCATCGACTTCGCGCTGTGCATGTACTGCGGTATCTGCATCGAGGTCTGCCCCTTCGACGCGCTCTTCTGGTCACCGGAATTCGAGTACGCCGAGACGGACATCCGCGAGCTCACGCATGAGCGCGACCGGCTCCGCGAATGGATGTGGACGGTGCCCGAGCCGCCCGCGCTCGACCCGGCGGCCGAGGAGCCCAAGGAGATCGCCGCTGCCCGCAAGGCCGCGGACAAGCTCGCCGCCCAGCAGGCCGCCGAAGCCCAGCAGGCAGCGGAGGCCCAGGAACAGGCCCAGGACACCAAGGAGGAGGGAACGTGACGCTCGCCGCCACCGCGCTCGGCCACGGCTTCCTGTCGCCCACCGGCGTCGAGATCGCCTTCCTCCTGGTCGGCATCGCGACCCTCGGCGCGGCCGTCGTCACGGTCACCACCAAGCAGCTGGTGCACGCCGCCCTCTGGCTGGTGGTCGCCCTCGGCGGGGTCGCCGTCGAGTACCTCCTGCTCACCGCCGAGTTCATCGCCTGGGTGCAGGTGCTGATCTACGTCGGTTCCGTGGTCGTCCTCCTTCTCTTCGGGCTGATGCTGACGAAGGCGCCCATCGGCCGTTCCCCGGACGCCGACTCCGGCAACCGCTGGGCCGCGCTCGTGGTGGCCGTCGCCGCGGCCGGCGCACTGGTCTGGGTCGTCGTCGATGCCTTCCGGGCCACCTGGATCAACCTCGGCGGCGCCGTCCAGGGCTCCGCCGAGGCCTCCGGGCGCACCCTCTTCCAGTACTGGGTGCTGCCCTTCGAAGCGCTGTCCGTGCTGCTGCTCGCCGCGCTCGTCGGCGCGATCGTGCTGTCCCGCAGGACCGGCGAGGGCAAGGCCCCGGCCGCGGCCCTCAGGAACAGCGCCTCCCGTGCCCCCGCCCCACGAGAGGACCAGCGCTGATGCATCTCGCCTATCCGGCGGTCCTCGCCGTCCTCCTCTTCTGCACCGGTCTGTACGGCGTGCTCGCCCGCCGCAATGCGATCCTGGTGCTGATGTCCGTCGAGCTGATGCTCAACGCCGTCAACCTCAACCTCGTCGCCTTCGACGTCTGGCTGCGCGACACGCTGCACGCCGGCCAGGCGCTGACCCTGTTCACCATCGCCATCGCCGCCGCCGAGATCGGCATCGGCCTGGCGATCGTGCTGCTCGTCTACCGCAACCGCGGCAGCTCCGACATCGACCGGCTCCGCGACCTCGCGGAGCGGCCGGACGGCGGCGACGCCACGGACCACGGCGCGCAGCCGCAGCCGGAAACCCAGGCGGAGGCCACCGCGTGACGCTCACGACCACCGCCGTCCTCGTCCCCCTCCTGCCCTTCCTCGGGGCCGTCGCCGGCTTCCTCCTGGGGCGGCGCACGCCCGGATTCGTCCGGCCGCTGGCCGTCCTGCCGACGCTCGCCGCGGCCGCGCTCGCGGTGTCCGTCGCCCTCGAGCAGGGCGGCGGCCCGGCCACCGACGTCGCCACCGAACTCACCCCGACCGGCTCGATCCCCATCGACCTGGCCCTGCACATCGACGGCTTCGCCGCGCTGATCGCCGTCCTGGTCGGTGTCGTGGCGACCTGCGTGCAGATCTACTCCACCGGCTATCTGCGCGACGATCCGCGCTACCCCTCCTACGCCGCGCTGGTCTCGCTCTTCACCTCCGCGATGCTGCTCGTCGTCTACACCGGCGACCTGATGGTGCTGCTGGTCGGCTGGGAAGTCATGGGCATCTGCTCCTACTTCCTCGTCGGCCACTACTGGGAGACCGAGGCCGCCCGCGCCGCCTCCCTCAAGGCCTTCCTCGTCACCAAGCTCGGCGATGTCCCCTTCCTCTTCGGCATCTTCGCGCTGGCCGCCGACGCCGGGACCTTCCGGATCACCGGCATCCTCGGCCAGGTCGCCGACGGCGGCCTGGACCACCCGACGCTGATCGCGCTGCTGCTGCTGGGCGGCGTCGCGGGCAAGTCGGCGCAGTTCCCGCTGCACACCTGGCTCCCGGACGCGATGGCCGGCCCGACGCCCGTCTCGGCGCTGATCCACGCCGCGACGATGGTCGCCGCCGGTGTCTATGTCGTGGCCCGGCTCCTCCCCGTCTTCGCCGCCTCCGCGGCGGCCCTGGTCGTGCTCGCCGTCATGGCCGCGATCACCATGGTCGGCTCCGGTCTGGCCGCGCTGGCCCAGGACGACATCAAGCGCGTCCTGGCCTATTCGACGGTCGGCCAGCTCGGCTACATGCTGGGCGCGCTGGCCGTCGGCGACCGCGGCGCCGCCGTCTTCCACCTCCTGACGCACGGTGCGTTCAAGGCCCTGCTCTTCCTCGGCGCGGGCGTGATCATCCACGCCGCCGGTACGAACTCGCTGGCCGCCATGTCCCGGATGAGCGGGCTGTCCCGGCGCATCCCGGACGCCTACTGGACCGTGAGCGTGGCGCTGCTCGCGCTCGCCGCGATCCCGCCGTTCGCCGGCTTCTTCTCCAAGGAAGCCGTCCTCGGTGCCGCCGAGCACGCCGCCACCGGAGGCGCGCACGGAATTCCCGACGCGGCCGGCTGGACCGTACTGATCTCCGGACTGCTCACCGCCCTCCTCACCGCGGCCTACGCCACCCGTCTGTGGCTGCTCGCCTTCAAGGGCAAGGGCGCCGAGGTCCCCGACCACGGCCCCCAGCCGGTCGTCATGAACGCCATGCTCTGGGTGCTGTTCCTCCCCACCGTCGCGCTCGGCCTGGCAGGCCCCTATCTGCCCGAGTGGTTCGACGGGCGCTCGCTCACCCCCACGCTCAACACCTCCGTCCTGGGCACCGGTGTCGCCCTCGTCGGCGGCCTGGTCACCTACGCCGCCTGGCGGCACACCAGCGCCCTCGCCGCCCGCGCCCCCCTCGGCGCCGTCGCCGTGGCACCCGAAGCCGCCCCCGGCCTCGCCGAGGAGCTGGCCATCGAGAGCCACGCCCCCGCCTACGGCGGTGTCGCCGGCGCCCCGGACCCGGCCGACCCCGGCCGTCTCCTCCTCGGCCCGCTCCACCGCCATGCGGCCGTCGGCTTCCATCTCGACGCCGTCTACTCCGCGCTGTTCGTGCGGCCCGTACGCGCCGCCGCCACGCTCGTCGCCTTCCTCGACCGCGAGGTCGTCGACACCTATGTGCGCGGTGCGGGCGCCGCCCCCCGCTGGCTGGGCGCCGCCGTCCGCCGTGCCCAGACCGGCAACGTGCAGACCTACCTCGGCGCTCTGCTGGCGGGCTCGCTCGTCCTGGCCGTCGCCGCCGTCCTCGTCGCTACGGGCACGGGAGCCTGACCGTGCTGCAATCCTCCGGGGGACGACCCCCGCACCCCCAGCCGACAGACCTCGTGGCCTGCCTCGTCGGAGCCGAAACCCTGAGGAGGGCCTGACCCGTGAATCACACCGCCATGCAGATCCTCCTCGCGGGCGTCGTCGTCCTCCCCCTCATCGGTGCGCTCGCCGCACTGCTCCCGGCCCCGCCCGGCCTCCGGGGCCGCAACCCCGACCAGGCCGTACTGCGCCACGGAGTGACCGTCACCGGAGTCGTCCTCGCCGCCACCGTCGCGCTGGCCATCGGCTTCGACCACGACAACCCGGCCCGTATGCAGGCCACCACCGACATCAGCTGGATCCCGGCGCTCGGCATCCGTATCCATCTCGGCGTCGACGGCATCTCGCTCCCCCTCGTCGTCCTGACCGCGCTGCTGACCTTCCTCTGCGCGCTCTACAGCTACTTCAAAATGCCGACGGGCCCGTCACCCAAGGCATTTGTGGCCCTGCTGCTCACCCTCGAGGCCGGCACCCTCGCCACCTTCGCCGTCCTCGACCTGATGCTCTTCTTCCTCGCCTTCGAGATGGTCCTCATCCCGATGTACTTCCTCATCGCCCGCTGGGGCGGTGCCGGAAAGCAGGCGGCGGCCTGGAAGTTCATCCTCTACACGCTGCTCGGCTCGGTCGTCATGCTGCTCGGCCTCCTCCTCATCGGCGTGAAATCCGGCACGTTCGACATGGTCGCACTCGCCACTGACAACGGCCCGAAAGCCCAGCTCAGCCACACAGTTCAGCTTCTGGCCGTGCTCGCGATCGGCATCGGACTGGCCGTCAAGGCCCCCATGTGGCCGCTGCACAGCTGGCTGCCGGACGCGCACACCGCGGCCCCCACCGTCGGCTCCGTGCTGCTGGCCGGCGTCCTGCTGAAGATGGGCACGTACGGGTTCGTCCGCATCGCGCTGCCGATCACGCCCGAGGGCATGCACACCTTCGCGCCGTACCTCGCCGCCCTCGCCGCCATCGGCATCATCTACGGATCCCTCGCCTGCCTCGCCCTCGTCCGCAAGGGCGCCAAGGGCGACCTCAAGCGCCTGATCGCGTACAGCTCCGTCGGCCACATGGGATTCGTCCTGCTCGGCATCGCGAGCATGACCCCCACCGGCGTCAACGGCGCGCTGTTCGCCAACATCGCCCACGGCCTGATCACCGGCCTGCTGTTCTTCCTCGTCGGCGCCCTCAAGGACCGCTACGGCAGCACCGACCTCGACAGCCTCGCAGGCAGCACCGGCGCCGCCCTGTACGGCAGGGCCCCGCGCTTCGGCGGACTGCTCGCCTTCGCGGCCGTCGCCTCGCTGGGCATCCCGGGCCTCGCCGGTTTCTGGGGCGAGATGCTCTCGATGTTCGGCGCCTTCCGCCCGGCCGCGGGCCTCAGCCGCCCCGCCTTCCTGACGTTCATGGTCCTGGCCGGCCTCGGCACCCTGCTGACCGCCGCCTACCTGCTGCTCGTCGTCCGCCGCGTCTGCATGGGCGGCCACCTGGCGGCCGAGGCGGCACCCGGTGAGGAGCCGGTGTCCCTGGACACGCCCGCGCCCGTCATCCCCGACATCGCGCGCTACGAATACGCGTCCTGGACCCCCCTCGCCGTCCTCACCGTCCTCGCCGGACTGTGGCCCGCGGCCCTCCTCGGCCTCACGAACCCGGCCGTCCAGCAGCTCCTCGGAGGCGGTAAGTGATGAGCTCGGTCACCTCTCTGGTCCAGTCGGTCGACTGGCTCGCCGTCGCGCCACCCACCATCGCCGCGGCCGTCGCCCTGGTGGTGCTCGTCGCCGACCTCTTCCTGCCCGCCGCCCGGAAGCCGCTGCTCGGCTGGGTGGCGACCGCGGGCCTCGCCCTGGCCGCGCTCTCCCTGCTGCCCCTCCTGGGCGGCGACCGCCGCACCTTCTGCCTCACCGGCCACCCGGACGTGTGCAGTTACGTGGCCGACCCGTTCGCCCTCGTCATCCAGTTCCTGGTGCTGGCCGGGGCGCTGCTGACCGCCCTGCTGTCCATCGACACCGTCAAGGACCACGACCTGCCCGCCGGCGAGTACTGGTTCCTGCTGCTCTCCTCCGCGGCCGGTGCCGCCCTGCTGCCCGCCTCCCGGGACCTGGCCACCCTGGTCATTGCCCTCGAAGTGGCCTCGCTGCCCGCCTTCGCCCTGGTCGGCCTGCGCCGCGGCGACCGGCTCTCCTCCGAGGCGGCCCTGAAGTTCTTCCTCTCCTCGGTGGCCGCCACCGCCGTGATGCTGATGGGCGTCAGCTTCCTGTACGCCGCCACCGGGAGCCTCCACCTCTCCCGGGTGGCGCACACCCTCACGGACCTCCCCGACCCCCGGCTGGCCACCCTCGCCACCGCGGGCGTCGCGCTCACCCTCGTCGGCTTCGCCTTCAAGACCGCGGCCGTCCCCTTCCACTTCTGGGTGCCCGACACCTACGTCGGCGCGCCGCTGCCCATCGCCGCCTATCTCTCCGTGATCGGCAAGGCCGTCGGCTTCTCCGGCCTGATCCTGGTCACGGTCCAGGGTTTCCCCTCGTACGCGGACGTCTGGGGCCCGGCGCTGGCCGTCCTGGCCGCGCTCACCATGACCGTCGGCAATGTCGCCGCGCTCCGCCAGGACCCGCGCCGCGCGCACAGCGCGGTACGCCTGCTCGCCTGGTCCTCGGTCGGCCAGGCCGGCTACCTCCTGGTCCCCATCGCGGCGGCCGGTTACGCCGACGACCCGGCGCGCGCCATCGGCTCCACCGTCGCCTACGCCCTGATGTACGGCGCGGTGAACCTCGGCGCCTTCGCCATCGCCGCCCTGGTGGCGCGTACCTCCCCGGCCAACCGCATCACCGACTACCGGGGCCTGTACGCCCGGCGCCCCCTGGTGGCGCTCGCCCTCGGCTTCTTCCTGCTCTGCCTCGCCGGTCTGCCCCCGGGCATCATCGGCCTCTTCGCCAAGGTGACGGTGTTCTCGGCGGCCGTCGACGCGGGCCTGGCCTGGCTCGCCGTCGTCATGGCCGTCAATGTCGTGATCGCGCTCTACTACTACCTCCAGTGGACCGCGATCCTCTTCCGGGGCGCCGAGGCCACCGGGACCACAGAGACCACCGAGACCGCTCCCGTGAACCACCCCGCCGCCTCGCGCGCCAAGATCCCGGCCGCCCTGACCGCCGCCATCACCCTCGCCACGGCCCTCGGCATCGCCCTCTCCGGCGCCCCGCAGCTCGTCCTGCGCTTCGCCTCGGAGGCGCTCCTCTAGAGCCTTGTCCGTTCGTGGGGCGCCGCCCGGCGCCCCACCCGAACGGCCGCAAGCCGGACACACCCCGCCGACCGCCGCCCGGCACCGCGCCACGCGAGCCGGGGAACCACCCCTCCCCATCTCGCGTTGACCAGTGAGTAAGGGTCCACTGGAGAAGTGGAGACAAGCAGCAAGGGTTCCCCTGCCGCACCGCTTGGAGGGCGTACCGTGCACCGCCGGCACAACGGGCTCAGGACCGCCGTACTCCTCGGGGGACTGTCCGCACTCATCATCGTCATCGGCAGCCTCTTCGGCCGTACGGGCCTGATCATCGCCGTCCTCGTCGCCCTGGGCACCAACGCCTACGCGTACTGGAACAGCGACAAACTGGCCCTCAGGGCCATGCGGGCCCGCCCCGTCAGCGAATTCGAGGCCCCCGGGCTCTACCGCATGGTCCGCGAGCTCTCCACGGCCGCCCGTCAGCCCATGCCGCGCCTGTACATCTCCCCGACCCAGGCTCCCAACGCCTTCGCCACCGGCCGCAACCCGCGCAACGCCGCGGTCTGCTGCACGGACGGCATCCTCCAGCTCCTCGACGAACGCGAACTGCGCGGCGTCATCGGCCATGAGCTCAGCCATGTCTACAACCGCGACATCCTCATCTCGTCCGTCGCGGGCGCCCTCGCCTCCGTCGTGATGTTCCTCGTCAACTTCGCCTGGCTGATCCCGATAGGCAGAAGCGATGACGACGAGGGCCCCGGCCTCCTGGGCATGCTCCTGATCATGATCCTCGGCCCGGTGGCGGCCGCGCTCATCCAGCTGGCCGTCAGCCGCTCCCGCGAGTACCAGGCGGACGCCTCGGGCGCCCAGCTCACCGGCGACCCACTGGCCCTTGCCTCCGCCCTGCGCAAGCTGGAGGCCGGCACCCAGCAGCTGCCGCTCCCGCCCGAGCCGCGCCTGGAGACCGCCGGCCACATGATGATCGCCAACCCGTTCCGGGCGGGCGACGGCATGTCCAAGCTCTTCTCCACCCACCCCCCGATGCGCGAACGCATCACCCGCTTGGAGGAGATGGCCGGCCACCGGCCCTGACCGTCCCCACCGATTGCGGCGCCATCATCGCAACGGTTCCCGCCGGAAGGCGCGTCTACCGGGTCAGACAGATTCTCCGAAGCGCCCGTGGAAGGCTGCCGATCATGAAGCTCATCCTCAACCTCATCTGGCTCGTCCTCAGCGGCTTCTGGCTGGCGATCGGCTATGTCATCGCAGGCATCATCTGCTGCGTATTGATCATCACGATCCCGTTCGGCATCGCGTCGTTCCGTATCGCCGGCTACGCCCTGTGGCCCTTCGGCCGCACCACCGTGGAGCGCCGGGACGCCGGAGCCGGCTCATTGATCGGCAACATCATCTGGATCATCTTCGCGGGCTGGTGGCTGGCCCTCGGGCACATCATCACCGGTATCGCGCTGTGCGTGACGATCATCGGGATCCCGTTCGGCATCGCCAACTTCAAGATGATCCCGATCTCCCTGATGCCGCTCGGCCGCGAGATCGTCCCCACGGACCAGCCGTTCGCCACCCGGTGACGGCCCTTCCCGCCCTCACGCCCGTACGAGCCCCCGAGGCCCCGCGAACCGCTTGAACCCCAGCGGCTCCACGCCCTCCAGACCCGCGATGAAGCCCATCACCGCCCCGCCGTCCTGCACGGCGGTCTCGACCATGCGGTGATGGGCTTCCGCGGCCGTCCACTCGCTGTGATCGACGACCCGCCGGCCGTCCTCGCCGATGTGGAAGTGCGCGGCGAGCGCGCCCGCGCCGCCGGCCGCCGACCCGTACGACGCAGCCCACGGCCCCCGGAGCGTCCTCGGCCGGCAGACAGACTGCGCTACAGCTCGAAACCGCCGGGGCCGCTATTGCCGACGCCCTCGACGCCCTCGACGCCCGCGACGTCCTCGACGCCCCTGACGCCCTCCAGGGCCGCCGCGATCCGCCCGCGCAGCCCGCCCCGCCCTCGGCGGTCCGTACGCACTCCTGGCGCGCCGCACGGCCCGTCCACTGGCCGTAATGGAGCACACTCCTGCCGTCCGTCCCGGTGAACAGCACCCACGACAGCGGGCTCGCCGGCAGCGGCGCCGCCTCCCACCGGCGGACCACGCCGTCCACGAGCCTCCGCTGCCCCTCGGGACCGCCCGCGTCCCACTCGCTGATCAGTACGGCACCGGCATCCGGCCGCCGGATCTCGGGAAAGACGTCCGCCAGAAGGGCGCCCGTGCGAACCGGAACGGGCGCCCTGCCGAGCTATGTCCGGCTGCGAAGTGCTCCGCTACGAGGCCATGACAACACCGTGGAACCTCGCCCGTCATTGAGGTCAAGCGCCGCCGGAGAAACCCGGAAACACCGGTGGGGCGGCACGCCGAAGCGCGCCGCCCCATCCCTGGCACCCGGAATGCGGGTTCCTACCGGTAGTTCACGAACTGAAGCGCGAAGTCCAGGTCCTTCCCCTTCAGCAGCTGCTGCACCGCCTGCAGGTCGTCCCGGCTCTTCGAGCTGACCCGCAGTTCATCGCCCTGCACCTGCGCCTTGACGCCCTTGGGGCCCTCGTCGCGGATGATCTTGGCGACCTTCTTGGCGTTCTCCTGCGAGATCCCCTCCTCGATCGAGGCGACGATCTTGTACTCCTTGCCCGAGGCCTGCGGCTCGCCGGCGTCCAGCGCCTTCAGCGAGATCCCGCGCTTGACCAGCTTGGTCTCGAAGATGTCGAGTACGGCCTTCACACGCTCCTCGGCGTTCGCCCGCATCTCGATCTTCTCGCCCGACCACTCGATCGAGGCGCCCACGCCCTTGAAGTCGTAGCGCTGCGAGATCTCCTTGGCGGCCTGGTTGAGGGCGTTGTCGACCTCCTGCCGCTCGACCTTCGAGACGATGTCGAAACTGGAGTCGGCCATGTTGAGTTGGCTCCTCATACGTAGATCTGTCAGGGGTGCGGACCGTCCCCGGGCCGCCCGCCAAGCCTAGCCACCCGGCCAAGATCCAGCGCTGTGGAATCGAGTGGCGGACCACCCCCAGCCATCGGGTATGGTTTACGTCGTTGCCACAGAGCACCGCCTCACAGCGGGTCTCCCGGCAGCAAACCCTGGCGGTGTGCCCGAGCGGCCAAAGGGAGCAGACTGTAAATCTGCCGGCTTCGCCTTCCCAGGTTCGAATCCTGGCGCCGCCACAGGTAGTGGAACGGCCCCTGATCTACGGAAACGTCGATCAGGGGCCGTTTCCGTTGCGCTCCGGCAGCGGCGAGGTCCCGCCGCTGCCGTACGCAGGGTGACGCACCTCGTAGGTCGCACCCTGCAGATCGCCATGCCGCTGACGCGGCGCCCAGGGCCTGCCGGCCTTACGGGCCGGTCCGCCGCCCTCCGGTCCGGCCGGCGGTTGAGCCCCGCGTGGCTGCCGCTCGGCCCGAGCTTCCGTGTCACGCTCTGCGCGGTGCCCACGGCGCGCCCCGGCCGCACCGCCACCTGGCAGCGGTACTGCACGACCCTCACCGGCCGGGACCTCGCCGACCGGCCGAGACCTCGCCGACCGGCAGTGACGAGGCCTCAGTGCGCCGCCACGTTCCGCACCGCCTCCGCCACCGGCACATCGCCCCCGATGAGCTCCAACGTCCGGCCCGCGGTGGCCGGTTGGCCGAGCAGCTCCGCCAGGACCGCCGCCACATCGTCGCGGGACACATCGCCGCGGCCGGTCGCATCGGCCAGCGTCACCTGGCCCGTCCCGGGCTCGTTCGTCAGCCGGCCCGGCCGCAGGATCGTCCAGTCGAGCCCGGCCCGCGCCCGTACGTCCGCGTCCGCCGCGCCCTTGGCCCGCAGATACGCCGCGAAGACCGGATCGGTGCCCTCCGGCGGCTCGCGGTCCGCGCCCATCGAGGAGACGACGAGGAGGCGCCGTACGCCCGCCGCCTCGGCCGCGTCCGCGAAGAGCGCCGCGGCGCCGCGGTCCACGGTGTCCTTCCGCTCGGCGCCGCTGCCCGGACCGGCACCCGCCGCGAAGACGGCCGCATCGGCGTCCTGCAGATGCCGCGCCACATCCTCCACCGACGCCGACTCCAGGTCGCAGACCACCGGTTCGGCGCCCGCCGCCAGCAAATCGCCGGCCTGTTCCGGCCGGCGGACGATGCCCGCGACCTCGTCCCCGCGCCCGGCGAGCAACCGCTCCAGCCGCAGCGCGATCTGACCATGTCCACCTGCGATGACAATGCGCATGATCCCGACCGTACGCCGAAGAGCCCCCGCACACCGCGGGACCCGGCGGCGCCACCTCGGTGCTTCAGCGCTGCGACTGCCGCGGCAGCTCCAGCGCCACCTCCGCCGCCGAGTCGCAGTACTCGCGCACCGCGCTGGTACGGGCGACCACCCGGCCGCGGTGCACCACGACCCGGCTGTACGCGAGCGAGAGCACCCCGGCGATCCGCTCGCCCCGCACGGCCAGCAGCTCCGCCGGGAAGCCCGCCTCGACCCGTACCTCCGGCAGTCCCAGCGTCGCCCGCGCCGCCGCGCTCACCGTCTCGTACGCGGCCTCGGGCGTGGCCTCCCCGAGGGACGCCAGCAGATACGCGGCCTCCAGGGGGTCGCCGCGCCCCACCGGGTTCGCCACGTCCCGCAGCGCCCCGCTGCCCGCCGCGACCCGTACCCCGGCCGCGCGCAGCAGCCGTACGGGCGCGGGCCGGGCCACCCGGGAGCCGTGGCGTTCCAGGCCGGTGCAGTCGCCCTGCGGCAGGCAGACGACCGCGACATCCGCGGCGGCGAGCTGTTCGGCGACCCGGGCCGCCACGCTGCGCGGCATCCGCGCCATCCCGGCGCACGGCCCGAGCGCCACGCCCGGCCGCAGCCCGCCGGCCATCGCCGCGAAGCGGGACAGCCGCGCCGGATCGTCACCGTCCGTGTGGAGATCCACCGGGCAGCCGTGCTCGCCCGCCACGTCCAGCACCGTCTCGACGTACCCCGCCGGATCGGGGTCGAGGTCCGGGCAGCCGCCGATGACCGACGCACCCATCTTGACGGCGTCCCGCAGCATCGCCAGCCCGTCCGCACCGGCCACCCCGGTCAGTACGCGCGGCACCGCGACCGCGGCCAGATCGGCCAGCCCGCGCAGCGACCGGCGGGCCCGCAGTACGGCCTGCAGCGAGCGAAGCCCCTGCACATCGCCGATCCGGACATGGCTGCGGGAGGCGGTCGCACCGTGCCCGAGCTGCAGCAGCGCGGCCTCCGTCGTACGCCGCTGGACGTCCTCGGGGGAGTCGGAGGCGGGGCCGTCGGTGTCGGCGGTCAGCGCGGTGTCACAGTGCGCGTGCGGTTCGGCGGGAGCGGGGAGCAGCAGATAGCCCGCGAGATCGACGCGGGAGCCCTGCGGGGCGAGGCTGCCGGCCGTCCCCACGGCCTCGATACGCCCGCCGCCGAGCCGTACGTCCACCGTCCGGCCGTCGGCCAACCGGGCGCCGCACAGGACCAACGCGCCCGCGTCCGACCTGGCGTGCCGGCCGCCGTTCGGCTTTCCCCGCTTACCCGGCTGTGGCTGCTGCGGTGAACTGCTGTCGGACATCGCGCTCCTCGAAGGCACGGGCGTGCAAGATCACGCAGCGGTGTGTCCGAGAGTAGGGCGCCGCCGGGAGAGCGTCGCGCAGGCGCGAAATAGTCGTACCGGTGTGGTGCGGGGGGCGGTTGGTGCGCGGCCCGGATACGGATTTCACCTTTGGCTGCGGGCCGTGTAATGTCTTCATCGCTCGCCCCAATAGCTCAGTCGGCAGAGCGTCTCCATGGTAAGGAGAAGGTCTACGGTTCGATTCCGTATTGGGGCTCTGATGTGTGAGGTACCCGCCTTCGGGCGGGTCCCCCTCGCATCACAGCGGTGTAGCTCAGTCGGTAGAGCAAGCGGCTCATAATCGCTGTGTCACCGGTTCAAGTCCGGTCACCGCTACTGACAGTAGCCGATTGTGGGGTCGGTCCTCCGATCGGCTACTCTTTTATGCGTTCAGTCCGACCATCCGTCCGTCAAGGAGCACTCACGTGGCTGCCACCGACGTCCGCCCGAAGATCACGCTGGCCTGCGTGGAGTGCAAGGAGCGGAACTACATCACCAAGAAGAACCGGCGTAACAACCCGGACCGTCTTGAGATGAAGAAGCACTGCCCTCGTTGCAACTCGCACACCGCGCACCGCGAGACGCGATAACCAAGGCTCGTCCGTGAGGCCGTCCCCAATTCTGGGGGCGGCCTCACGGCGTTGAATCACCGCATCAGTACAGGGAGGTTGCGAGCCATGGCGCTCGATCCGTCTTTTGTCGGACGCACGTACCCGCCCACCGACCCGTACGAGGTCGGCCGGGAAAAGATCCGCGAATTCGCGGAGGCGATCGGGGACACCAACCCGGCATACACCGATACCGAAGCCGCCAAAGCGCTCGGGCATCTCGATGTGATCGCCCCGCCGACATTTGTGTTTGCGATCACATTCAAGGCCGCGGGGCAGGTGATCGAGGACCCGCAACTGGGCCTGGATTACAGCCGGGTGGTGCACGGCGACCAGAAGTTCGCCTACACCCGGCCGGTGCGCAGTGGTGACCGGCTGACCGTCACCTCCACCATCGAGGCCATCAAGTCCATGGCGGGCAACGACATCATCGACATCCGCGGCGAGGTCCACGACGAGGCCGGCGAGCATGTGGTGACGGCCTTCACCAAGCTGGTGGCCCGCGCCGCCCAGGAGGCCTGAGATGACCGCCAAGATTTCCTACGACGACGTCGAGGTCGGCACCGAACTCCCGGCGTGCTCCTTCCCCGTGAGCCGCGCCGCGCTCGTCCAGTACGCGGGCGCCTCCGGCGACTTCAACCCGATCCACTGGAACGAGAAGTTCGCCAAGGAGGTCGGCCTGCCGGACGTCATCGCGCACGGCATGTTCACCATGGCCGAGGCGATCCGGGTGGTCACCGACTGGGCCGGTGACCCGGGAGCGGTCGCCGAGTACGGCGTGCGCTTCACCAAGCCCGTCATCGTCCCCAACGACGAGACCGGCGCGCTCATCGAGGTCAGCGCCAAGGTGGCCGCCAAGCTGGACGACGAGGCCCGTACGGTGCGGGTCGACCTCACCGCGACGAGCGCCGGGCAGAAGGTGCTGGGCATGTCCCGCGCCGTGGTCCGCCTGGCCTGACCCGCACAGGGCACGAGCGGGGGCGGCCGGACAGGCATTGTCGGACCGCCCCCGTACCCTTGGGCGCGTGCAGGAACGACACGTGGCAACCGTAGAAGACAACGCCCCCCTCGCCCCGCTGACCACCTTCCGCCTCGGCGGCCCGGCGAGGCGCCTCGTCACGGCCACCACCGACGACGAGGTGATCGCGGCCGTCCGCGCGGCCGACGACGCCGGCATCCCGCTGCTGATCATCGGCGGCGGCTCCAACCTCGTCATCGGCGACAAGGGCTTCGACGGCACGGCCCTGCGCATCGCCACCAGCGGCTGCACGCTGGACGGCACGGCCCTGGAGCTGGCCGCCGGCGAGAACTGGTCCGACGCGGTCGCCCACACCGTCGAGGCCGGGCTGGCCGGCGTCGAGTGCCTGGCCGGCATCCCCGGCTCGGCGGGCGCGACCCCGATCCAGAACGTCGGCGCGTACGGCCAGGAGGTCTCCGCCACGATCACCGAGGTCGTCGCCTACGACCGCCGGGCCGGCGAGACCGTCACCCTCGCCAACGAGGAGTGCGGCTTCGCCTACCGCCACAGCCGCTTCAAGCAGCACCCCGACCGGTTCGTGGTCCTGCGGGTGCGCTTCGCCTTGGAGAACGCCGGAGGCCTCTCCGCGCCCCTGAAGTACCCCGAGACGGCCCGCGCCCTCGGCGTCGAGGCCGGAGACCGGGTCCCGGTGGCCGTCGCCCGCAAGACCGTGCTGGCCCTGCGCGCGGGCAAGGGCATGGTGCTGGACGCCGACGACCACGACACCTGGTCGGCCGGGTCCTTCTTCACCAACCCGATCCTCACCGAGGCCGAGCACGCCGCCTTCCTGGAGCGCGTCCGCGACCGGCTCGGCCCCGATGTCGCGCCCCCCGCCTTCCCGGCGGGCGACGGCCTGGTGAAGACCTCCGCGGCCTGGCTCATCGACCGGGCCGGCTTCACCAAGGGCTACGGCAGCGGCCCGGCCCGTATCTCCACCAAGCACACCCTCGCGCTCACCAACCGCGGCGAGGCCACCACCGAGGACCTCCTTGCGCTGGCCCGCGAGGTCCGCGACGGCGTACGGGCGGCCTTCGGCGTCACCCTCGTCAATGAGCCGGTGACGGTGGGCGTCAGCCTCTAGAGGGCCGCGTAGGGGCCCCTGGCGGCCGCTACGCCGCCAGCCAGGCGTCGATGCCCGTCAGGAGCCGCTGCCGCTCGTCCGCGGGCGCCTGCGAGCCGCGGACCGACTGACGGGCCAGCTCGGCCAGCTCCGCGTCCGAGAAGCCGTGTGCGGTGCGGGCGATCTCGTACTGGGCGGCCAGTCGCGCGCCGAACAGCAGCGGGTCGTCCGCGCCCAGCGCCATCGGCACCCCGGCCTCGAAGAACGTCCGCAACGGTACGTCCTCCGGCTTCTCGTACACCCCCAGCGCCACATTCGACGCCGGGCAGACCTCGCAGGTCACGCCGCGCTCGGCCAGCCGCCGTAGCAGCGCGGGATCCTCCGCCGCCCGTACGCCGTGCCCGACCCGGCCCGCATGCAGATCGTCGAGGCAGTCCCGCACGCTCGACGGGCCCGACAACTCGCCGCCGTGCGGCGCCGCCAGCAGACCGCCGTCCCGGGCGATGGCGAAGGCCCGGTCGAAGTCCCGGGCGAAACCGCGGCGTTCGTCGTTGGACAGTCCGAAACCCACGACGCCCTGGTCCGCGTAGCGCACCGCGAGGCGCGCCAGCGTCCGGGCGTCCAGGGGGTGCTTCATACGGTTCGCGGCCACCAGGACGCGGATGCCCAGCCCGGTGTCCCGGGAGGCCCGCTGCACCGCGTCCAGGATGATCTCCAGCGCCGGGATCAGCCCGCCCAGCCGCGGCGCGTACGAGGTCGGGTCGACCTGGATCTCCAGCCACCCCGAACCGTCCCGGACGTCCTCCTCGGCGGCCTCGCGCACCAGCCGCTGGATGTCCTCCGGCGAGCGCAGACACGACCGGGCGATGTCGTACAGCCGCTGGAAACGGAACCAGCCCCGCTCGTCGGTGGCCCGCAGCCGGGGCGGCTCGCCGCCCTTGAGCGCGTCCGGCAGATGGACGCCGTACTTGTCGGCGAGCTCCAGCAGGGTCGTGGCCCGCATCGAACCGGTGAAGTGCAGGTGCAGGTGGGCCTTCGGCAATTGATGCAGATCACGAATGCGCTCCATCTGGAGATCCTGCCGCATGCAGCCGGTACGCCGGTAGGCCCCGCCCCGAACGAAGGGACCGCCGCAAAAGCGTGCGGGGTCCGGAACATGTTCCGGACCCCGCACTTTCAGCCGTGGGTGACTACTTCGCCTCGGCCAGCAGCTTCTGGATGCGCGAGACGCCCTCGACCAGGTCCTCGTCGCCCAGCGCGTACGAAAGACGCAGGTAGCCGGGGGTGCCGAAGGCCTCACCCGGGACGACCGCGACCTCGGCCTCCTCCAGGATCAGCTCGGCCAGCTCGACGCTGGACTGCGGGCGCTTGCCGCGGATCTCCTTGCCCAGGAGCTCCTTCACCGACGGGTACGCGTAGAACGCGCCCTCCGGCTCCGGGCAGAGCACGCCGTCGATCTCGTTGAGCATCTGCACGATCTTGCGACGGCGACGGTCGAAGGCGACCTTCATCTCCTCGACGGCCGTCAGATCGCCCGACACGGCGGCGATGGCGGCGGCCTGCGCGACGTTGGAGACGTTGGAGGTGGCGTGCGACTGGAGGTTCGTGGCGGCCTTGATGACGTCCTTGGGGCCGATCGCCCAGCCCACCCGCCAGCCCGTCATGGCGTACGTCTTGGCCACGCCGTTGACGATGATGCACTTCTCGCGCAGCTCGGGCACGACCACCGGCAGCGAGGAGAACTCCGCGTCGCCGTAGACCAGGTGCTCGTAGATCTCGTCGGTCAGCACCCACAGGCCATGCTCGGCGGCCCAGCGGCCGACCGCCTCGACCTGCTCGCGGGTGTAGACCGCGCCGGTCGGGTTCGACGGCGAGACGAACAGCAGGACCTTGGTCTTCTCCGTACGGGCGGCCTCCAGCTGCTCCACGGTCACGCGGTAGCCGGTCGTCTCGTCGGCGATCACATCGACCGGCACACCGCCCGCGAGCCGGATCGACTCGGGGTAGGTGGTCCAGTACGGCGCCGGCACGATGACCTCGTCGCCCGGGTCCAGGATGGCCGCGAACGCCTCGTAGATGGCCTGCTTGCCGCCGTTGGTGATCAGGACGTTGGCGGCCTCGATCTCGTAACCGGAGTCGCGACGGGTCTTCTCGACGATCGCGGACTTCAGCTCCGGGAGGCCGCCGGCCGGGGTGTAGCGGTGGAACTTCGGGTTGCGGCAGGCCTCGACCGCCGCCTCGACGATGTAGCCGGGCGTGGGGAAGTCGGGCTCACCGGCGCCGAAGCCGATCACCGGGCGCCCGGCGGCCTTGAGGGCCTTGGCCTTGGCGTCGACGGCGAGGGTGGCGGACTCGGAGATCGAACCGATGCGGGCGGAGACCCGGCGCTCGGTGGGGGACGATGCGGAAGGAGTGGCAGCGCTCATACAGGCATCGTCGCAGACCGCCCGGGAGCCCGGCACAGCGGTTTGCGGGCACCGCCCCGGGGGTTTCTGTTCGACGCCCGGCGCGGAAGCACGTACACTCGCTGACCGTTGGCCTTCAACGGGCCGCCGCGACTGACGCACATAGTGCAGTCAGTCGTATGCGGTAGGTTGGGGGAACCACAAAGGGTCGTAGCTCAATTGGTAGAGCACTGGTCTCCAAAACCAGCGGTTGGGGGTTCAAGTCCCTCCGGCCCTGCTACACGCACTTCTTCACCACAGTGCGTGCACGCGTACGTATGAAATGCACCGCCGTGCGGCTCAACCGGGCGCGGCACGGCCACGACCCGGATTCAGGTGAGGACGAGTGACGGACGCCCTGGGCTCCATCGACATGCCTGAGCGCGGTCGTTCCGAGGACGAGATCGCGGAATCCCAGAAGAAGCCCCGTCGCGGCGGTAAGCGCGGCAAGAAGGGGCCTTTTGCGCGTCTTGCGCTCTTCTACCGCCAGGTCGTGGCAGAGCTCCGCAAGGTCGTCTGGCCCTCGCGCAGCCAGCTGTCGACGTACACCAGCGTGGTGATCGTCTTCGTAGTCATCATCATTGGTCTCGTAACCGTGATTGACTTGGGAATCAACCGAGTCGTCGGGTACGTCTTCGGCTGATCCCGCGGAGGGTGCCTCAGTGGGCGGCCTTTCGCACGTTCAACCCCTTGAAGCAAGGAAGAAGCAGCCACGTGTCTGACCCGAACCTGAACGACGCCGCCAAGCCCGTCGCGGCTGCAGAGGCCGAGGTTGACGAGGCCGTCTCGGCCGAGGTCGAGGGCGACGACACCGCTCTGGAGATCGTCGCGAACGCCGATGGTGCCGACGAGATCGATGCCGAGGACGCTGCTGCCGGCGAGCCCGCCGAAGAAGCCGCGGTGCACGTCGAGGACGACGCCGAGGCCACCGCCGAGGTCGCCGAGGACGAGTCCGACGAGGAGCAGGAGCCGGTCGACCCGGTGGCCGCCCTCCGCGACGAGCTGCGCACCCTCCCCGGCGAGTGGTACGTCATCCACACCTACGCGGGCTACGAGAACCGCGTGAAGACCAACCTTGAGCAGCGCGCCGTCTCGCTGAACGTCGAGGACTACATCTTCCAGGCCGAGGTGCCGCAGGAAGAGGTCGCCCAGATCAAGAACGGCGAGCGCAAGACCATCCGCCAGAACAAGCTCCCGGGCTATGTGCTGGTGCGGATGGACCTGACGAACGAGTCCTGGGGCGTCGTCCGTAACACCCCGGGTGTCACCGGCTTCGTCGGCAACGCCTACGACCCGTACCCGCTGACCCTGGACGAGATCGTCAAGATGCTCGCCCCGGAGGCCGAGGAGAAGGCTGCCAAGGAGGCCGCCGCGGCCGAGGGCAAGCCGGCGCCGTCCCGCAAGCTCGAGGTCCAGGTGCTGGACTTCGAGGTGGGCGACTCCGTCACCGTCACCGACGGTCCGTTCGCGACGCTGCAGGCGACGATCAACGAGATCAACGCCGACTCGAAGAAGGTCAAGGGCCTGGTCGAGATCTTCGGCCGGGAGACCCCGGTCGAGCTCAGCTTCGACCAGATCCAGAAGAACTAGTTTCTTCCGGAACACCAGCCACCGATCAGGTCAGACGGGCGTTCACCGCCTGTCTGACCTGTCGGTTTTTGGCCGCGCGACCATACCCGTTATCGTTGTGCGGTATGCCTCCATCCGGATGACCGGATTGCGGGGCGAACCACCTCTCACTAGGACCCGGAGAGAGCATGCCTCCCAAGAAGAAGAAGGTCACGGGGCTTATCAAGCTCCAGATCCAGGCCGGTGCCGCCAACCCGGCTCCGCCGGTCGGCCCCGCGCTGGGTCAGCACGGCGTCAACATCATGGAGTTCTGCAAGGCCTACAACGCCGCGACCGAGTCGCAGCGTGGCATGGTCGTGCCGGTGGAGATCACGGTCTACGAAGACCGTTCCTTCACCTTCGTCACCAAGACTCCGCCGGCCGCGAAGCTCATCCTGAAGGCCGCGGGCGTGGAGAAGGGCTCCGGCGAGCCGCACAAGACCAAGGTCGCCAAGATCACCGAGGCGCAGGTCCGCGAGATCGCCACCACCAAGATGCCCGACCTGAACGCCAACGACCTGGACGCCGCGTCGAAGATCATCGCCGGCACCGCCCGTTCCATGGGCATCACGGTCGAGGGCTGATCCCAGCCCTTACAGGCACATCCGTGGCAGGACCAGGCGCTGGTCCGCACCACGACTCCACCCCACTGCATCAGGAGCAGAAGTGAAGCGCAGCAAGACTCTTCGCAACGCGGACGCGAAGATCGACCGGGAGCGTCAGTACGCCCCGCTCGAGGCCGTCCGCCTCGCCAAGGACACCTCGCCCGTCAAGTTCGACGCGACCGTCGAGGTCGCCATGCGTCTGGGTGTCGACCCGCGCAAGGCCGACCAGATGGTCCGTGGCACCGTGAACCTCCCGCACGGCACCGGTAAGACCGCCCGGGTCCTGGTCTTCGCGACCGGTGACCGTGCTGCGGCCGCGGAAGCCGCCGGCGCCGACATCGTCGGCTCCGACGAACTGATCGACGAGGTCTCCAAGGGCCGTCTGGACTTCGACGCCGTCGTCGCCACCCCGGACCTCATGGGCAAGGTCGGCCGCCTCGGCCGCGTGCTCGGTCCGCGTGGTCTGATGCCGAACCCGAAGACCGGCACCGTCACCCCGGATGTCGCCAAGGCTGTCACCGACATCAAGGGCGGCAAGATCGAGTTCCGCGTGGACAAGCACGCGAACCTCCACTTCATCATCGGCAAGGTGTCCTTCGACGACGCCAAGCTGGTGGAGAACTACGCCGCGGCGCTTGAGGAGATCAACCGTCTCAAGCCGTCCGCCGCGAAGGGCCGCTACATCAAGAAGGCCACCATCACCACCACGATGGGCCCCGGCATCCCGCTGGACGCCAACCGCACCCGTAACCTCCTGGTGGAGGACGAGGCTGTCTGAGCCTCGTAGCGAGTGATCCGTCGTAGCGCGTGATCCTTGTCGTCAGGCCCTGCTTTCCCTAGGGAAAGCAGGGCCTGACGCGTTCGGTGTCGGTGCCCTGCACTAAAGTCACCCCGAGGTCCATAAGGAGAACTAAGGGGGAGCCTCAAGTGCGCAGCACGCGTATGACCGCCATCGCGGCGGGGGTTGTCATCATGGTGGCCGGTCTGAGCGCCTGTAACGACAAGGGTGGCGACGGCGACAAGGCCGGCGGCAGCACCGGCGGTAGCAGCAGCACCGGCGGCAGCACCGGTGGCAGCACCGGCGGGAACGACTCGGCCGGTGGCCCGCTGGCCGCGCTGAACGCCGCGAAGACGGCGACCGAGGCCAAGAAGACCGTGCAGATCGACGGCACCACCAAGGCCGCCTCCGGCACCCAGAACACCAAGGGCGGGGTGGACTGGACCGACGGCACGCAGATGCGCGTCGAGGTGTCGTCGCCGAGCGACAAGGCCGGCGCCATGAAGGCGCTGTACACCAAGGACGCGGTGTACATGAACCTCGGTCTGCCCGGCGGCAAGCCCTGGATCAAGTACCCGTACGAGTCCCTGTCGAAGCAGCCGGGCGGCGGCTCCATGCTCAAGGAACTGATCTCGACCGCCAACCCGAGCCAGCCGATCGAGTGGATGACCGCCGCGAAGGACATCAAGGTGGTCGGCAAGGAAGACGTCCGCGGCGTCCAGGCGACCCACTACAGCGGCACGATCACGATCGACGTGCAGGGCAAGAACCTCAGCCCGGCATCCCAGGAAGCACTGAAGAAGCAGCTGGAGAAGTCCAAGACGAAGAGCGAGAAGCTCGACATCTGGATCGACTCGAACAACCTGCTGGTCAAGAAGCGCGAGCAGGTCGGTACCGAGCAGGACGGCACCATCTTCTACACCGGCTACGGCACCAAGGTCGATGTGGCCCCGCCGCCGGCGAGCCAGGTCCAGGAGCGTCCCGGCAGCTGACCGGCACGCCGGAAGTGAGCTGAGGCGGGAGCGGGGGCGTCACCGATGTCCCCGCTCCCGCCGATTTGCCTGACGGCAGGCCGTTCCCGTACCGTACCCAGGAAGCCAAAGACCGCTGGTTGTCTCTGCGCGTCCGATTCCGGGCGTGTGGTGGCCGAAGGATCCGCTAGCTGCGGACGGCCTGCGCAGGTGTGTATGGATGAACTCCCGGACGATTGCTGTTCGGTCGAGTACGCCCCGTGCGCCTGCGCCGGGGCGTTTGTTTTGCCCAGCCCCTTCTGCGCGGTCCTCATCACCCGGAAGGAGGCCGAGGCTCATGGCGACGTCCGACAAGATCGCAGCCGTTGCGGAGATCACGGAGAAGCTCCGTGGTTCCAACGCAGCTGTTGTGACCTCTTACACCGGACTTTCCGTGGCGCAGCTCAAGGAGCTGCGCCGATCGCTCGGTGACAACGCTCAGTACCGTGTGGTGAAGAACACGCTGACCAAGATCGCGGCCGAGGAGGCCGGGATTCAGCTGGACGAGCACCTCAAGGGCTCGACCGCTGTTGCCTTCGTGACCGGTGACCCGGTCACGGCGGCGAAGGGTCTTCGTGACTTCGCCAAGGAGAACCCGAATCTCGTCATCAAGGGCGGTGTCCTTGAGGGTAAGGCGCTGACCGCCGACGAGATCAAGAAGCTTGCGGACCTCGAGTCCCGCGAGGTTCTGCTCGCCAAGCTGGCGGGTGGCATGAAGGCGTCCATGGCCAAGGCCGCGGCGACCTTCCAGGCCCCGCTCACGAAGTTCGTCCGCACCGCGGAGGCGCTTCGCAGCAAGGTCGAGCAGGGCGGTGCCGGTACGCCGGCTCCCGCCGAGGCTGCCGAATAGCCACACACATGCCCCTGCCGGGGCGTGGCACTCGTAGGCCCAGCGGGCCCGTACGCCCGCCATTCATGTACATCCGGCACCAGCCGAATTAGTGGAAGGACCGCCACCATGGCGAAGCTCAGCCAGGAAGACCTGCTCGCGCAGTTCGAGGAGATGACCCTCATCGAGCTCTCCGAGTTCGTGAAGGCGTTCGAGGACAAGTTCGACGTCGAGGCTGCCGCCCCGGCCGCCGTCGCCGTTGCCGGCCCGGGTGCCCCGGCCGCCGAGGCTGCTGAGGAGCAGGACGAGTTCGACGTCATCCTCACCGGCGCCGGCGACAAGAAGATCCAGGTCATCAAGGTCGTGCGTGAGCTGACCTCCCTGGGTCTGAAGGAGGCCAAGGACCTCGTCGACGGCACCCCGAAGCCGGTCCTCGAGAAGGTCGCCAAGGACGCCGCGGAGAAGGCCGCCGAGGCCCTCAAGGGCGCCGGTGCCTCCGTCGAGGTCAAGTGACCCCAGTGAGTCTCTGACTCACGTCCTGAGCACCTGAGGTGTAACGGACACCATGCCAAGGGCGATCACCCATGCGGGTGGTCGCCCTTCGGCGTGCTCGCCACGGCTGCATTGCCTCGCGCCGGAGTGCGAGTATGGTGATCTTCGTTGTCCGGACCTGCCCGCATGTGACGATCTCCCTGGGGTGCGGGGCCTTGACGAACCGCACGCGGCGCGCAATTCTCGGGACGCGACGCAGAAGCGATCCAGGGTTCGAGGCATGGATCGCCGAGGAAGAGGGAAGCATCGGTGTGCGCCACTGGCGCAAGGGCTTTCGGCAGGCGCAGGGCATTGGGCGAAGTGAAGAACAACGAGGGGCCCCTCCGGCGAGGAGGACGCGCCCTCCCGGAGGGAGAAGATCGGTATCACAGCGATGAACCGGTCTCCGGAAACTCGCTCTGGACATCAGTGTGCCAAGTGGCTACACTGACCCTTTGCGCTGCCTGTTAGCTGCTCCCTGCCCGTCACCAGGGGCATACCCGAGCCCGAGCATTGCTGAATGATACGCCCTGACCTGGGCTTTCTCTCACTCTGTTCGTTCGGGACCGGTACGCGCGTAGTGAGTCCGAGCCCTCGGAAGGACCCCCTCTTGGCCGCCTCGCGCAACGCCTCGACTGCCAATACGAACAACGGCGACAGCACTGCCCCGCTGCGCATCTCTTTTGCGAAGATCAAGGAGCCCCTCGGGGTTCCGAACCTCCTTGCGCTGCAGACCGAAAGCTTCGACTGGCTGCTCGGCAATGCCGCATGGAAGGGTCGCGTCGAGGCTGCGCTGGAGAGTGGGCAGGAAGTTCCCACCAAGTCCGGTCTCGAAGAGATCTTTGAAGAGATCTCGCCGATCGAAGACTTCTCCGGGTCGATGTCGCTGACGTTCCGCGACCACCGCTTCGAGCCCCCGAAGAACTCCATCGACGAGTGCAAGGAGCGCGACTTCACGTACGCGGCTCCGCTGTTCGTCACCGCCGAGTTCACCAACAACGAGACCGGCGAGATCAAGTCTCAGACGGTCTTCATGGGCGACTTCCCGCTCATGACGAACAAGGGCACCTTCTGCATCAACGGCACCGAGCGTGTCGTCGTCTCGCAGCTGGTCCGCTCGCCGGGTGTCTACTTCGACAGCTCCATCGACAAGACGTCCGACAAGGACATCTTCTCCGCCAAGATCATCCCGTCCCGGGGTGCCTGGCTGGAGATGGAGATCGACAAGCGCGACATGGTCGGTGTGCGCATCGACCGCAAGCGCAAGCAGTCCGTGACCGTCCTGCTCAAGGCGCTCGGGTGGACCACCGAGCAGATCCTCGAGGAGTTCGGCGAGTACGAGTCCATGCGCGCCACCCTGGAGAAGGACCACACCCAGGGCCAGGACGACGCGCTGCTCGACATCTACCGCAAGCTGCGTCCGGGCGAGCCGCCGACCCGCGAGGCCGCGCAGACGCTGCTCGAGAACCTCTACTTCAACCCCAAGCGCTACGACCTCGCCAAGGTCGGCCGCTACAAGGTCAACAAGAAGCTCGGCGGCGACGAGCCGCTCGACGCCGGGGTGCTGACCACCGACGACGTCATCGCCACCATCAAGTACCTGGTCAAGCTGCACGCGGGCGAGACCGAGACGATGGGCGAGTCCGGCCGTTCGATCGTCGTCGAGACCGACGACATCGACCACTTCGGCAACCGTCGTCTGCGTAACGTCGGCGAGCTCATCCAGAACCAGGTCCGTACGGGTCTGGCGCGTATGGAGCGCGTCGTGCGTGAGCGCATGACCACCCAGGACGTCGAGGCGATCACGCCGCAGACCCTGATCAACATCCGGCCGGTCGTCGCCTCCATCAAGGAGTTCTTCGGCACCAGCCAGCTGTCGCAGTTCATGGACCAGACCAACCCGCTGTCGGGTCTGACCCACAAGCGTCGTCTGTCGGCGCTGGGTCCGGGTGGTCTCTCCCGTGAGCGGGCCGGCCTGGACGTCCGTGACGTGCACCCCTCGCACTACGGCCGCATGTGCCCGATCGAGACCCCTGAAGGTCCCAACATCGGTCTGATCGGCTCGCTGGCCTCCTACGGCCGGGTCAACGTCTTCGGCTTCATCGAGACCCCGTACCGCAAGGTCGTCGACGGCCAGGTCACCGAGGAGGTGGACTACCTCACCGCCGATGAGGAGGACCGCTTCCTGATCGCGCAGGCCAACGCCAAGCTGACCGACGACATGCGCTTCGCCGAGGCGCGTGTGCTGGTCCGCCGCCGTGGCGGCGAGGTCGACCTCGTCCCCGCCGACGAGGTGGACTTCATGGACGTCTCGCCGCGCCAGATGGTGTCGGCCGCGACCGCCATGATCCCGTTCCTCGAGCACGACGACGCCAACCGCGCGCTCATGGGATCGAACATGATGCGCCAGGCCGTTCCGCTGATCAAGGCGGAGTCGCCGCTGGTCGGCACCGGCATGGAGTACCGCTGCGCGGTCGACGCCGGTGACGTCATCAAGGCGGAGAAGGACGGTGTGGTCCAGGAGGTCTCCGCGGACTACATCACCGTCGCCAACGACGACGGCACGTACACCACGTACCGCGTCGCCAAGTTCACCCGCTCCAACCAGGGCACCTCCTTCAACCAGAAGGTCGTCGTGGACGAGGGCGCGCGGGTCATCGAGGGCCAGGTCCTCGCCGACGGTCCGTCCACGGACGAAGGCGAGATGGCGCTCGGCAAGAACCTGCTCGTCGCGTTCATGCCGTGGGAGGGCCACAACTACGAGGACGCGATCATCCTGTCGCAGCGCCTCGTGCAGGACGACGTCCTCTCCTCGATCCACATCGAGGAGCATGAGGTCGACGCCCGTGACACCAAGCTGGGCCCCGAGGAGATCACCCGGGACATCCCGAACGTCTCCGAGGAGGTCCTCTCCGACCTCGACGAGCGCGGCATCATCCGGATCGGTGCCGAGGTCGTCGCCGGCGACATCCTCGTCGGCAAGGTCACGCCCAAGGGTGAGACCGAGCTGACCCCCGAGGAGCGCCTGCTCCGCGCGATCTTCGGTGAGAAGGCGCGCGAGGTGCGCGACACCTCGCTGAAGGTGCCGCACGGTGAGATCGGCAAGGTCATCGGCGTCCGCGTCTTCGACCGCGAAGAGGGCGACGAGCTGCCCCCGGGCGTGAACCAGCTGGTCCGCGTCTACGTTGCCCAGAAGCGCAAGATCACCGACGGTGACAAGCTCGCCGGCCGGCACGGCAACAAGGGTGTCATCTCCAAGATCCTGCCGGTCGAGGACATGCCGTTCCTTGAGGACGGCACCCCGGTCGACATCATCCTCAACCCCCTGGGTGTCCCGTCCCGAATGAACCCGGGACAGGTCCTGGAGATCCACCTCGGCTGGCTCGCCAGCCAGGGCTGGAAGGTCGAGGGTGTGGACGAGGAGTGGAAGAAGCGCCTCCACGCCATCGCCGCCGACGAGGTCGCCCCCGGCTCCAACGTCGCCACCCCGGTGTTCGACGGCGCCCGCGAGGACGAGATCTCCGGTCTCTTCGAGTCGACGATCCCGAACCGCGACGGCGAGCGCATGGTCAAGGGCTCCGGCAAGGCGCGGCTGTTCGACGGCCGCTCCGGTGAGCCGTTCCCGGACCCGATCTCGGTCGGGTACATGTACATCCTCAAGCTGCACCACCTGGTCGACGACAAGCTGCACGCGCGTTCGACCGGTCCGTACTCGATGATCACCCAGCAGCCGCTGGGTGGTAAGGCTCAGTTCGGTGGCCAGCGGTTCGGTGAGATGGAGGTGTGGGCGCTGGAGGCTTACGGCGCCGCGTACGCCCTCCAGGAGCTGCTGACCATCAAGTCCGACGACGTGACCGGCCGCGTGAAGGTCTACGAGGCCATCGTCAAGGGCGAGAACATCCCCGAGCCCGGCATTCCCGAGTCCTTCAAGGTGCTCATCAAGGAAATGCAGTCCCTGTGCCTCAACGTGGAGGTGCTGTCCTCGGACGGCATGTCCATCGAGATGCGCGACACCGACGAGGACGTCTTCCGCGCTGCGGAGGAGCTCGGCATCGACCTGTCCCGGCGCGAGCCGAGCAGCGTCGAAGAGGTCTGACGGGAGTTCGGCCGGGGAGCCAGTGATGGTTTCCCGGCCGGCCCCAGGACCCCCGTTTCAGACCCCAAGACTTACAACCCTGAGAGGGATTGACGCATAGTGCTCGACGTCAACTTCTTCGATGAGCTCCGGATCGGTCTGGCCACCGCTGACGACATCCGTCAGTGGAGCCACGGCGAGGTCAAGAAGCCCGAGACCATCAACTACCGCACCCTCAAGCCCGAAAAGGACGGACTCTTCTGCGAGAAGATCTTCGGTCCGACCCGGGACTGGGAGTGCTACTGCGGTAAGTACAAGCGCGTCCGCTTCAAGGGCATCATCTGCGAGCGCTGCGGCGTCGAGGTCACTCGCGCCAAGGTGCGTCGTGAGCGGATGGGCCACATCGAGCTGGCCGCTCCCGTTACCCACATCTGGTACTTCAAGGGTGTGCCGAGCCGGCTGGGCTACCTGCTGGACCTCGCACCCAAGGACCTCGAGAAGGTCATCTACTTCGCCGCGTACATGATCACGTACGTGGACGAGGAGCGCCGCACGCGCGACCTGCCCTCGCTGGAGGCGCACGTCTCCGTCGAGCGCCAGCAGATCGAGCAGCGCCGTGACTCCGACCTGGAGACCCGCGCCAAGAAGCTCGAGACCGACCTGGCCGAGCTGGAGGCCGAGGGCGCCAAGGCGGACGTCCGCCGCAAGGTGCGCGAGGGTGCCGAGCGCGAGATGAAGCAGCTGCGCGACCGTGCGCAGCGCGAGATCGACCGTCTCGACGAGGTCTGGAACCGCTTCAAGAACCTCAAGGTCCAGGACCTGGAGGGCGACGAGCTCCTCTACCGCGAGCTGCGTGACCGCTTCGGCACGTACTTCGACGGCTCCATGGGTGCCGCTGCCCTGCAGAAGCGCCTGGAGACCTTCGACCTCGACGAGGAGGCCGAGCGCCTCCGCGAGATCATCCGGACCGGCAAGGGCCAGAAGAAGACCCGTGCGCTCAAGCGCCTCAAGGTCGTCTCCGCCTTCCTGCAGACCCGCAACAGCCCCAAGGGCATGGTGCTGGACTGCATCCCGGTGATCCCGCCGGACCTGCGTCCGATGGTGCAGCTGGACGGTGGCCGCTTCGCGACCTCCGACCTGAACGACCTGTACCGCCGTGTGATCAACCGCAACAACCGCCTGAAGCGGCTTCTCGACCTCGGCGCGCCCGAGATCATCGTGAACAACGAGAAGCGCATGCTCCAGGAGGCCGTGGACGCCCTCTTCGACAACGGTCGTCGTGGTCGCCCGGTCACCGGCCCCGGTAACCGTCCCCTGAAGTCCCTCAGCGACATGCTGAAGGGTAAGCAGGGTCGCTTCCGTCAGAACCTGCTCGGTAAGCGAGTCGACTACTCGGCGCGTTCCGTCATCGTCGTCGGCCCGCAGCTGAAGCTGCACCAGTGTGGTCTGCCCAAGGCCATGGCGCTGGAGCTCTTCAAGCCGTTCGTGATGAAGCGCCTGGTGGACCTGAACCACGCGCAGAACATCAAGTCGGCCAAGCGCATGGTCGAGCGCGGCCGCACCGTCGTGTACGACGTCCTCGAAGAGGTCATCGCCGAGCACCCGGTGCTGCTGAACCGTGCGCCCACCCTGCACCGCCTCGGCATCCAGGCCTTCGAGCCGCAGCTGGTCGAGGGCAAGGCCATTCAGATTCACCCGCTCGTCTGCACCGCGTTCAACGCGGACTTCGACGGTGACCAGATGGCCGTCCACCTCCCGCTGTCCGCGGAGGCGCAGGCCGAGGCCCGCATCCTGATGCTGTCCTCGAACAACATCCTCAAGCCGGCCGACGGCCGTCCGGTCACCATGCCGACCCAGGACATGGTGCTCGGCCTCTTCTTCCTCACCACGGATGAAGAGGAGCGCAAGGTCATCGGCGAGGGCCGGGCGTTCGGCTCGACCGCCGAGGCGATCATGGCGTTCGACGCCAAGGAGCTCTCGCTCCAGGCGAAGGTCGACATCCGCTTCCCGATCGGCACGGTCCCGCCCCGCGGCTGGACCCCGCCGGCTCCGGAGGAGGGCGAGCCCGAGTGGCAGCAGGGTGACAGCTTCCGGCTGCGTACGACCCTGGGCCGCGCGCTCTTCAACGAGCTGCTGCCCGAGGACTACCCGTTCGTCGACTACTCGGTGGGCAAGAAGCAGCTCTCCGCGATCGTCAACGACCTGGCCGAGCGCTACCCCAAGGTCATCGTGGCGGCGACGCTCGACAACCTGAAGGCGGCCGGTTTCCACTGGGCGACCCGTTCCGGCGTCACCGTCGCCGTCTCGGACATCGTCGTGCCGGAGGCCAAGAAGGGCATCGTCGCGGGCTACGAGGCCCAGGACGAGAAGGTCCAGAAGCAGTACGAGCGCGGTCTGATCACCAAGGACGAGCGCACTCAGGAACTGATCAACATCTGGACCAAGGCGACCAACGAGGTCGCCGAGGCGATGAACGAGAACTTCCCCAAGACGAACCCCATCTTCATGATGGTTGACTCGGGTGCCCGAGGAAACATGATGCAGATGCGGCAGATCGCCGGTATGCGTGGTCTGGTGTCGAACGCGAAGAACGAGACCATCCCGCGTCCGATCAAGGCGTCCTTCCGCGAGGGTCTGTCCGTGCTGGAGTACTTCATCTCCACGCACGGTGCCCGTAAGGGTCTGGCGGACACCGCCCTTCGTACCGCCGACTCCGGTTACCTCACCCGTCGTCTGGTGGACGTCTCCCAGGACGTCATCATCCGCGAGGAGGACTGCGGCACCGAGCGCGGCCTCAAGCTGCGGATCGCCTCGAAGGACGCTTCCGGTGTCCTGCGCAAGGCGGACGACGTCGAGTCCAGCGTGTACGCGCGGATGCTCGCTGAGGACGTCGTGGTGGACGGCAAGGTCGTCGCCCCGGCCAACGTCGACCTCGGTGACGTGCTCATCGACGCGCTGGTCGCCAACGGCGTCGAGGAGGTCAAGACCCGTTCGGTCCTGACCTGTGAGTCGGCGGTCGGCACCTGTGCCTTCTGCTACGGCCGCTCGCTGGCCACCGGCAAGCTGGTCGACATCGGTGAGGCGGTCGGCATCATCGCCGCCCAGTCCATCGGTGAGCCCGGCACCCAGCTGACGATGCGTACCTTCCACACCGGTGGTGTGGCCGGTGACGACATCACCCTGGGTCTGCCGCGTGTCGTCGAGCTCTTCGAGGCCCGTACGCCCAAGGGTGTCGCCCCGATCTCGGAGGCGGCCGGCCGCGTCCGGATCGAGGAGACCGAGAAGACCAAGAAGGTCGTCGTCACCCCGGACGACGGCAGCGACGAGACCGCCTACGGCGTCTCGAAGCGTGCCCGTCTCCTGGTCGGCGAGGGCGACCACGTCACGGTCGGCCAGCCGCTGACCGTGGGTGCCGTCAACCCGCACGACGTGCTGCGGATCCTCGGCCAGCGTGCCGTCCAGGTCCACCTGGTCGGCGAGGTTCAGAAGGTCTACAACAGCCAGGGCGTGGCGATCCACGACAAGCACATCGAGATCATCATCCGGCAGATGCTGCGCCGTGTGACGATCATCGAGTCCGGCGACGCGGAGCTGCTGCCGGGCGAGCTCGTGGAGCGCACGAAGTTCGAGGGTGAGAACCGTCGGGTCGTGGCGGAGGGTGGCCACCCGGCCTCCGGCCGTCCGCAGCTGATGGGTATCACCAAGGCTTCGCTGGCCACCGAGTCCTGGCTGTCGGCGGCGTCCTTCCAGGAGACGACCCGGGTTCTGACCGACGCGGCGATCAACGCCAAGTCGGACTCCCTGATCGGCCTCAAGGAGAACGTCATCATCGGTAAGCTCATCCCGGCCGGTACGGGCCTGTCCCGCTACCGCAACATCCGGGTCGAGCCCACCGAGGAGGCCAAGGCCGCGATGTACTCGGCCGTCGGTTACGACGACATCGACTACTCGCCCTTCGGCACCGGCTCCGGCCAGGCGGTCCCGCTGGAGGACTACGACTACGGTCCGTACAACCAGTAAGTCCGGGCAACCGGCGAGCCGGGTTGCTGCGACAGCCACAGGGCGGTCACCCCAATGGGGTGGCCGCCCTGCGGCGTTCGGGCGGGACATGCAACGGCGGCGTTCGGCCGTGACGTTCGGCCGGGTGAGGGAACTTGTTCTCCCATTGCTGCGTCTGTGATGAGAGGATGGGGAGAACTGTCGAGCGGGGGGAGGTTCGCGAGTGGCATTCCAACCGTGGCAGGGTGGGCAGCCGGTCCAGCCGGCGCATCAGATGCCGGCGATGCGTGCCTCGCATGCGGATCGTGAGCGTGCGGTCGATGTACTGAAGGCCGGTTTCGCCGAGGGGCGGCTTCAGCAGACCGAGTACGAACAGCGGATTTCCCGCGCCTATCAGGCGCAGACCCACCACGAGCTGCAGATGCTGGTCGCGGACCTGCCGCAGGGTCCGGTGCCGCAGGCACACTTCGCGCCGCGGCCCGTGCCGGCGACGTTCATGCCGATGCCCATGCCGATGCCGGTCCCGGTGCACACCAACGGCGCGGCGACGGGGGCGTTGGTCTGCGGGATCCTGACGCCGATGACCTGGGGCGCGACGGCGATTCCGGCGGTCATTCTCGGCCATAAGGCGCGGGCGGAGATTCGCCGGACGGGCGAGCGGGGCGACGGTCAGGCCATTGCGGGCCTTGTGCTGGGCTGGCTGGGGATCGGCGGCTGGACGCTGTTCCTGCTGCTGATGGTGCTGCTGGGCATCGCCGGGCACTGAGTGCCGTACGGCGGAGCGGCCGGCGGGGGCGTCCGCGGAGGGCGTGACGCCTTCTTCCCCCTCGCCATCGATGCCACTACGGTGGCCGCAACGCCGTGAGGAGTCCGGCGTGTCCTTCGCGTGTGCATTTGTTTTGACCGTAGCCCATGCGGTAGGTACGCTCTGACCTTGTGCCTGGGGTGTCCCTGGGCTGCCGTGCCCGCAATCTCTTCCAGCCTCGGCCGGGGAGTGCACAGGAGCGCGGAAGCCGGGTCTCGACACCGCAATCTGTCGCCACCTTCGTTCGCGAGGGGCCGGTCTACAGCATTCGACACACCCGACCGCGTGGGTCGGTGACGTTCCAGGTTAGTTGTACCGAGACAAGAAACCGGAGAAACGGTGCCTACGATCCAGCAGCTGGTCCGAAAGGGCCGCCAGGACAAGGTCGAGAAGAACAAGACACCCGCACTGGCGGGGTCGCCTCAGCGTCGTGGTACGTGCACGCGTGTCTTCACGACCACCCCGAAGAAGCCGAACTCGGCCCTCCGCAAGGTTGCGCGAGTCAAGCTGAGCAGTGGGATCGAGGTTACTGCCTACGTCCCGGGTGAGGGGCACAACCTGCAGGAGCACTCGATCGTGCTCGTGCGTGGTGGTCGTGTGAAGGACCTGCCGGGTGTTCGCTACAAGATCATCCGCGGCTCCCTCGACACGCAGGGCGTCAAGAACCGCAAGCAGGCTCGCAGCCGCTACGGCGCCAAGAAGGAGAAGTAAGAATGCCTCGTAAGGGCCCCGCCCCGAAGCGCCCGGTCATCATCGACCCGGTCTACGGCTCTCCTCTGGTGACCTCCCTCATCAACAAGGTGCTGCTGAACGGAAAGCGCTCCACCGCCGAGCGCATCGTTTACGGCGCCATGGAGGGTCTGCGCGAGAAGACCGGTAACGACCCGGTCATCACGCTCAAGCGCGCGCTCGAGAACATCAAGCCGACCCTTGAGGTCAAGTCCCGCCGTGTCGGTGGCGCGACCTACCAGGTGCCGGTCGAGGTCAAGCCCGGCCGCGCCGCCACCCTCTCCCTCCGCTGGCTCGTGGGCTACTCCCGCGCCCGCCGTGAGAAGACCATGACCGAGCGCCTCATGAACGAACTGCTCGACGCCTCCAACGGCCTCGGCGCTTCGGTCAAGAAGCGTGAGGACACGCACAAGATGGCCGAGTCCAACAAGGCCTTCGCGCACTACCGCTGGTAGTCGCAACCCACATCGAGACCGAGAGAAGATTGAGCCGATATGGCCACCACTTCGCTTGACCTGGCCAAGGTCCGCAACATCGGGATCATGGCCCACATCGACGCGGGCAAGACGACCACCACCGAGCGGATCCTGTTCTACACCGGTGTCTCTTACAAGATCGGTGAAGTCCACGACGGCGCTGCCACGATGGACTGGATGGAGCAGGAGCAGGAGCGCGGCATCACGATCACGTCTGCCGCGACGACCTGCCACTGGCCGCTGGAAGACGTCGATCACACCATCAACATCATCGACACCCCGGGTCACGTCGACTTCACCGTCGAGGTGGAGCGCTCCCTGCGCGTGCTCGACGGTGCCGTGACGGTGTTCGACGGCGTCGCCGGTGTCGAGCCCCAGTCGGAAACCGTCTGGCGTCAGGCGGACCGCTACGGCGTTCCCCGCATCTGCTTCGTCAACAAGCTCGACCGGACCGGCGCGGAGTTCCACCGCTGCGTCGACATGATCACGGACCGCCTCGGCGCGGTGCCGCTGGTCATGCAGCTGCCGATCGGCACCGAGATGGACTTCAAGGGCGTCGTCGACCTCGTGAAGATGAAGGCCCTGGTCTGGTCCGCCGAGGCCGCCAAGGGTGAGATGTACGACGTCGTCGACATCCCCGACACTCACCTCGAGGCCGCCGACGAGTGGCGCGGCAAGCTGCTCGAGGCCGTCGCGGAGAACGACGAGGCCATGATGGAGCTCTACCTCGAGGGCCAGGAGCCCACCGAGGAGCAGCTCTACGCGGCCATCCGTCGGATCACCCTCGCCTCCGGCAAGGCCGACGTCACCACCGTCACTCCGGTGTTCTGCGGTACCGCGTTCAAGAACAAGGGCGTCCAGCCCCTGCTCGACGCGGTCGTGCGCTACCTCCCCTCCCCGCTTGACGTCGAGGCCATCGAGGGCCACGCCGTCAACAACCCGGACGAGGTCGTCACCCGCAAGCCCTCCGACGACGAGCCCCTGTCGGCTCTGGCGTTCAAGATTGCGAGCGACCCCCACCTGGGCAAGCTCACCTTCATCCGCGTGTACTCGGGTCGCCTTGAGGCCGGCTCGCAGGTGCAGAACTCGGTGAAGGGCAAGAAGGAGCGCATCGGCAAGATCTACCGGATGCACGCGAACAAGCGTGAGGAGATCGAGTCGGTGGGTGCCGGTGACATCGTCGCCGTCATGGGTCTGAAGCAGACCACCACCGGTGAGACCCTCTGCGACGCGGGCAAGCCCGTGATCCTGGAGTCGATGGAGTTCCCGGCCCCGGTCATCCAGGTCGCCATCGAGCCCAAGTCGAAGGGCGACCAGGAGAAGCTGGCGGTCGCGATCCAGCGCCTCGCCGAAGAGGACCCCTCGTTCCAGGTTCACACCGACGAGGAGACCGGTCAGACGATCATCGCGGGTATGGGCGAGCTGCACCTCGACGTGCTGGTCGACCGTATGCGCCGTGAGTTCCGCGTCGAGGCCAACGTCGGCAAGCCGCAGGTCGCCTACCGCGAGACCCTGCGCAAGGCGGTCGAGCGTCTCGACTACACGCACAAGAAGCAGACTGGTGGTTCCGGCCAGTTCGCGAAGGTGCAGATCGCCCTCGCGCCCCTCGAGGGCGACGGGTACGAGTTCGAGAACAAGGTCACCGGTGGCCGTATCCCGCGGGAGTACATCCCGTCCGTGGACGCGGGCTGCCAGGAGGCCATGGAGTTCGGCGTTCTCGCCGGCTACCCGCTGACCGGCGTCAAGGTCACCCTGCTCGACGGTGCCTTCCACGAGGTCGACTCCTCGGAAATGGCCTTCAAGATCGCCGGTTCGATGGCCTTCAAGGAGGCCGCCCGCAAGGCCTCCCCGGCCCTGCTCGAGCCGATGATGAAGGTCGAGGTCACCACGCCCGAGGACTACATGGGCGATGTGATCGGCGACATCAACTCTCGCCGTGGTCAGATCCAGTCCATGGAGGACCGCAGCGGCGCCAAGCTCGTCACGGGCCTGGTCCCCCTGTCGGAGATGTTCGGCTACGTCGGAGACCTCCGCAGCAAGACCTCGGGTCGCGCAAGCTACTCGATGCAGTTCGACTCCTACGCCGAGGTTCCCCGGAACGTCGCCGAGGAGATCATCGCGAAGGCCAAGGGCGAATAGTTCCGTCTCCCGAGAGTCGGAACACGCTTTAGGCTTGACACCGTCTGCCGGGGTAATCCCCGCAATCCGTGAGGAATGCCCCGGCAGCCGGCATCCCAGCAAAGATCACCTGGCGCCGATGAGTAAGGCGTACAGAACCACTTCAGGAGGAACCAGTGGCGAAGGCGAAGTTCGAGCGGACTAAGCCGCACGTCAACATCGGCACCATCGGTCACATTGACCACGGTAAGACGACCCTCACGGCCGCCATTACCAAGGTGCTGCACGACGCGTACCCGGACCTGAACGAGGCCTCGGCCTTCGACCAGATCGACAAGGCTCCTGAGGAGCGCCAGCGCGGTATCACGATCTCCATCGCGCACGTCGAGTACCAGACCGAGTCGCGTCACTACGCGCACGTCGACTGCCCCGGTCACGCGGACTACATCAAGAACATGATCACGGGTGCGGCGCAGATGGACGGCGCCATCCTCGTGGTTGCCGCCACCGACGGCCCGATGCCGCAGACCAAGGAGCACGTGCTCCTGGCCCGCCAGGTCGGCGTTCCCTACATCGTTGTCGCCCTGAACAAGGCCGACATGGTGGACGACGAGGAGATCCTGGAGCTCGTCGAGCTCGAGGTCCGTGAGCTCCTCTCCGAGTACGAGTTCCCCGGCGACGACGTTCCGGTCGTCAAGGTCTCGGCGCTCAAGGCGCTCGAGGGCGACAAGGAGTGGGGCAACTCCGTCCTCGAGCTGATGAAGGCCGTCGACGAGGCCATCCCGCAGCCCGAGCGTGACGTTGACAAGCCGTTCCTGATGCCGATCGAGGACGTCTTCACGATCACCGGCCGTGGCACCGTTGTCACCGGTCGTATCGAGCGTGGTGTCCTCAAGGTCAACGAGACCGTCGACATCATCGGCATCAAGACCGAGAAGACCACCACCACGGTCACCGGCATCGAGATGTTCCGGAAGCTCCTCGACGAGGGCCAGGCCGGTGAGAACGTCGGTCTGCTGCTTCGCGGTATCAAGCGCGAGGACGTCGAGCGCGGCCAGGTCATCATCAAGCCGGGCTCGGTCACCCCGCACACCGAGTTCGAGGCGCAGGCCTACATCCTCTCCAAGGACGAGGGTGGCCGCCACACGCCGTTCTTCAACAACTACCGTCCGCAGTTCTACTTCCGTACGACTGACGTGACCGGTGTTGTGACCCTCCCCGAGGGCACCGAGATGGTCATGCCGGGCGACAACACCGAGATGTCGGTCAGCCTGATCCAGCCGGTCGCCATGGAGGAAGGCCTGAAGTTCGCCATCCGTGAGGGTGGCCGGACCGTCGGCGCCGGCCAGGTCACCAAGATCAACAAGTAATTGTTGATCGGGGAGACCCGGTAGCAGCTCATCAGGGAGCCCCGTCCACCACTAGGTGGGCGGGGCTCCTTGACAGTTGGGCCCCGATTGGCCTTACGCATCCCGGGTATGGCACACTGTCCAGGTTGCTCGGTTGAGTGCCGATGCTGCGCGCCTCCCGCCGGGAGGACCGGAAGCGAGTCCCAGGTATTCGTCGTCCCTTCTCAGGGCCGGAAATACGGGAATCTTCCGGGAAGCGTCAGCGGGGTGCCTCGGCCAGGCGCCCGGTGGGTGTTCTTCCCCCACTTTCTCCTTCTTGAAGGATCTCCCTTGTGGAGATTTACGGGAAGGGGCGCGACACGCCCGACCGCGTGGGTCGGAGAAGAACGCGAACCTGCCGGGTCCCAGAGCGTTACGAGAGACAGGACTACGAAGTAGCCATGGCGGGACAGAAGATCCGCATCCGGCTCAAGGCCTACGACCACGAGGTCATCGACACGTCGGCGAAGAAGATCGTCGAGACGGTGACCCGTACTGGTGCGTCGGTCGCGGGCCCGGTGCCGCTGCCCACTGAGAAGAACGTGTACTGCGTCATCAAGTCGCCGCACAAGTACAAGGACTCGCGCGAGCACTTCGAGATGCGCACGCACAAGCGCCTGATCGACATCCTCGACCCGACGCCCAAGACCGTTGACTCGCTGATGCGCCTGGACCTTCCGGCCGGCGTTGACATCGAGATCAAGCTCTGAGAGGCGCGGAAGAGATGGCTAAGCAGATCAAGGGCATCCTGGGCGAGAAGCTCGGCATGACCCAGGTCTGGGACGAGAACAACCGTGTCGTCCCGGTCACTGTGGTCAAGGCCGGCCCCTGTGTCGTTACCCAGGTGCGCACCAATGACCAGGACGGTTACGACTCCGTCCAGATCGCCTTCGGCGAGATCGACCCGCGCAAGGTGAACAAGCCCCTCAAGGGCCACTTCGCCAAGGCCGACGTCACCCCGCGCCGTCACCTCGTCGAGGTCCGTACCGCTGACGCCAGCGAGTACACCCTCGGCCAGGAGCTGACCGCCGAGACCTTCGAGTCCGGTGTCAAGGTCGACGTGACCGGCAAGAGCAAGGGCAAGGGCTTCGCCGGCGTCATGAAGCGTCACGGCTTCCACGGCGGCAAGGCCTCCCACGGTGCCCACCGCGTGCACCGCAAGCCGGGCTCCATCGGTGGCTGCGCCACCCCGGGCCGCGTGTTCAAGGGCATGCGGATGGCCGGCCGTATGGGCAATGAGCGGGTCACCACCCAGAACCTGACCGTCCACGCCGTTGACGCGGAGAAGGGCCTGCTGCTCATCAAGGGCGCAGTTCCTGGTCCGAACGGCGGCCTCGTCCTGGTCCGTACCGCGGCCAAGGGGGCCTGAGGTAACCGATGAGCACCATTGACATCCTTTCGCCGGCAGGCGACAAGGCCGGGACCGTCGAGCTCCCCACGGAGATCTTCGACGCGAAGGTCAGCGTTCCGCTGATCCACCAGGTCGTTGTCGCGCAGCTGGCCGCGGCCCGTCAGGGCACGCACAAGACCAAGACTCGCGGCGAGGTCCGCGGCGGTGGCAAGAAGCCGTACCGCCAGAAGGGCACCGGCCGCGCGCGCCAGGGTTCGACCCGTGCGCCGCAGTTCGCCGGCGGTGGCGTCGTCCACGGCCCCGTGCCGCGTGACTACTCGCAGCGGACGCCCAAGAAGATGAAGGTTGCCGCCCTGCGCGGTGCCCTCACCGACCGGGCCCGCAACAGCCGCATCCACGTCGTTTCCGGCGTGGTCGAGGGCGCGGTTTCCACCAAGGCCGCCAAGGCGCTCCTCGGCAAGGTCAGCGAGCGCAAGAACGTGCTCCTGGTCGCCGAGCGCAGTGACGAGGCCGCGTGGCTGTCCGCCCGCAACCTGCCCCAGGTTCACATCCTGGAGCCGGGCCAGCTGAACACGTACGACGTGCTCGTCTCCGACGACGTGGTCTTCACCAAGGCCGCCTTCGAGTCCTTCGTGTCTGGCCCCAAGGCCGCTGAGACCGAAGGGAGCGACGCCTGATGTCTGAGGCGACCGTTACCAGCAAGACCTTCTCGGACCCGCGCGACATTCTCGTCAAGCCGGTTGTCTCGGAGAAGAGCTACGCGCTGCTGGACGAGAACAAGTACACGTTCATCGTCGCGCCTGGCGCCAACAAGACTCAGATCAAGCAGGCCGTCGAGGCGGTCTTCTCGGTCAAGGTCACCGGGGTCAACACGATCAACCGCCAGGGCAAGCGCAAGCGCACCCGCACCGGTTTCGGAAAGCGCGCGAACACCAAGCGCGCCATCGTGACCCTCGCCGAGGGCGACCGTATCGACATCTTCGGCGGCCCGACCTCCTGACGGAGGTCGAGTCGTCCGGAATCGGACGAGGACTGAGAAATGGGTATCCGCAAGTACAAGCCGACGACCCCGGGCCGTCGTGGCTCCAGCGTCGCCGACTTTGTCGAGATCACGCGGTCCACGCCGGAGAAGTCGCTGGTCCGCCCCCTGCACAGCAAGGGCGGCCGTAACAACGCCGGTCGTGTGACCGTTCGCCACCAGGGCGGTGGCCACAAGCGCGCCTACCGAGTGATCGACTTCCGTCGTCACGACAAGGACGGCGTGCCGGCCAAGGTCGCGCACATCGAGTACGACCCGAACCGCACCGCGCGCATCGCGCTGCTGCACTACGCAGACGGCGAGAAGCGCTACATCATCGCGCCCCGTGGCCTGGCCCAGGGTGCCCGGATTGAGAACGGCCCTGGCGCCGACATCAAGCCGGGTAACAACCTGCCGCTGCGCCACATCCCCGTGGGTACGACGATCCACGCGATCGAGCTGCGTCCGGGCGGCGGTGCGAAGTTCGCCCGCTCGGCCGGTGCCTCCGTGCAGCTGCTGGCGAAGGAGGGCCGCATGGCTCACCTTCGTATGCCGTCCGGTGAAATCCGCCTGGTCGACGTGCGCTGCCGCGCCACCGTCGGCGAGGTCGGCAACGCCGAGCAGTCGAACATCAACTGGGGTAAGGCCGGCCGTATGCGCTGGAAGGGCGTCCGCCCGACCGTGCGTGGTGTCGTGATGAACCCGGTTGACCACCCGCACGGTGGTGGTGAGGGCAAGACTTCCGGTGGTCGCCACCCGGTCTCGCCCTGGGGCCAGAAGGAGGGTCGTACTCGCTCGCCGAAGAAGGCCAGCAACAAGTACATCGTCCGCCGCCGCAAGACGAACAAGAAGCGCTAGGAGCGGGTTTAGATGCCGCGCAGTCTCAAGAAGGGGCCCTTCGTCGACGACCACCTCGCCAAGAAGGTGGACGTACAGAACGATGCAGGCACCAAGAACGTCATCAAGACCTGGTCCCGCCGCTCCATGATCGTCCCGGCCATGCTCGGCCACACGATCGCGGTGCACGACGGCCGCAAGCACGTCCCGGTGTTCGTCACCGAGTCGATGGTCGGCCACAAGCTCGGCGAGTTTGCGCCGACCCGCACCTTCCGCGGCCACGAGAAGGACGACCGCAAGTCGCGTCGTCGCTGATCGACCGGAGTGCGAAGACTATGACTGACACCGAAGGGACAACCATGGAAGCCAGGGCCCAGGCGCGGTACATCCGCGTCACGCCCATGAAGGCCCGCCGCGTGGTGGACCTTATCCGTGGCATGAATGCCACGGAGGCTCAGGCGGTCCTGCGTTTCGCCCCGCAGGCCGCGAGCGTGCCGGTTGGCAAGGTGCTGGACAGCGCCATTGCCAACGCCGCGCACAACTACGACCACACCGACGCCGGCAGCCTCGTCATTTCCGAGGCGTACGTCGACGAGGGCCCGACCCTGAAGCGGTTCCGTCCGCGCGCCCAGGGCCGTGCCTACCGGATCCGCAAGCGGACCAGCCACATCACCGTGGTCGTCAGCAGCAAGGAAGGAACCCGGTAATGGGCCAGAAGGTAAACCCGCACGGGTTCCGGCTCGGCATTACCACCGACTTCAAGTCGCGTTGGTACGCCGACAAGCTGTACAAGGACTACGTCAAGGAAGACGTCGCCATTCGTCGCATGATGACGAAGGGCATGGAGCGCGCCGGTATCTCCAAGGTGGAGATCGAGCGCACCCGTGAGCGCGTCCGCGTTGACATCCACACCGCTCGTCCGGGCATCGTCATCGGCCGCCGCGGCGCCGAGGCGGACCGCATCCGCGGCGAGCTGGAGAAGCTGACCGGCAAGCAGGTTCAGCTGAACATCCTCGAGGTCAAGAACCCCGAGACCGACGCTCAGCTGGTGGCCCAGGCCGTCGCCGAGCAGCTGTCCTCCCGCGTCTCCTTCCGTCGCGCCATGCGTAAGAGCATGCAGTCGACGATGAAGGCCGGCGCCAAGGGCATCAAGATCCAGTGCGGTGGCCGTCTCGGCGGCGCCGAGATGTCCCGCTCGGAGTTCTACCGCGAGGGCCGTGTGCCCCTGCACACGCTCCGTGCGAACGTCGACTACGGCTTCTTCGAGGCCAAGACCACCTTCGGCCGCATCGGCGTGAAGGTCTGGATCTACAAGGGCGACGTCAAGAACATCGCCGAGGTTCGCGCCGAGAACGCTGCCGCCCGTGCGGGTAACCGCCCGGCTCGTGGTGGCGGCAACGACCGCCCGCGTCGCGGTGGCGAGCGCGGTGGCCGCGGCGGCCGCAAGCCGCAGCAGAGCGCCGCTGCCGAGGCCCCCAAGGCCGAGGCCGCTGCCGCTGCTCCGGCGGAGACCCCCGGAACGGAGGCCTGACCGACATGCTGATCCCTCGCAGGGTCAAGCACCGCAAGCAGCACCACCCGAAGCGCAGTGGTATGGCCAAGGGTGGCACCGAGCTGGCCTTCGGTGAGTACGGAATCCAGGCTGTCACCCCGGCCTACGTGACGAACCGGCAGATCGAGTCCGCTCGTATCGCCATGACCCGTCACATCAAGCGTGGCGGCAAGGTCTGGATCAACATCTACCCGGACCGCCCGCTCACGAAGAAGCCGGCCGAAACCCGCATGGGTTCCGGTAAGGGTTCTCCGGAGTGGTGGGTCGCGAACGTCAAGCCCGGTCGGGTGATGTTCGAGCTGTCCTTCCCGAACGAAAAGGTTGCCAAGGAGGCGCTGACCCGCGCCGCCCACAAGCTTCCGATGAAGTGCCGCATCGTTCGGCGCGAGGCAGGTGAGTCGTGATGTCGGCCGTTACCAAGGCGTCCGAGCTGCGCGAGCTGAACGACGAGGACCTCGTCGCGAAGCTCCGTGAGGCCAAGGAGGAGCTGTTCAACCTCCGCTTCCAGGCGGCGACCGGACAGCTCGAGAACCACGGTCGGCTCAAGTCCGTCCGTAAGGACATCGCCCGGATCTACACCCTGATGCGTGAGCGCGAGCTGGGCATCGAGACGGTGGAGAGCGCCTGATGAGCGAGAAGAATGTGACTGAGACGAACGAGCGCGGTTTCCGCAAGACCCGTGAGGGTCTCGTCGTCAGCGACAAGATGGACAAGACCGTCGTCGTCGCTGTCGAGGACCGCGTCAAGCACGCGCTGTACGGCAAGGTCATCCGCCGTACCAACAAGCTCAAGGCGCACGACGAGCAGAACGCTGCCGGCGTCGGCGACCGCGTCCTCCTGATGGAGACCCGGCCGCTGTCCGCCACCAAGCGCTGGCGCATCGTCGAGATCCTCGAGAAGGCCAAGTAATCCCTCCTGGGGGGACCCCCCAGGAACAGTTCCGCCAGGCTCGGCAGGGGTTTCACGTGAAACCCCTGCCGGGAACCGGCAGACAATCAGGAGATAGACGTGATCCAGCAGGAGTCGCGACTGCGCGTCGCCGACAACACTGGTGCGAAGGAAATCCTTTGCATCCGTGTTCTCGGTGGCTCCGGTCGCCGCTACGCGGGCATCGGTGACGTCATCGTCGCCACCGTCAAGGACGCGATCCCCGGTGGCAACGTGAAGAAGGGTGACGTCGTCAAGGCCGTCATCGTTCGCACCGTCAAGGAGCGCCGCCGTCCGGACGGCTCGTACATCCGCTTCGACGAGAACGCGGCCGTCATCCTCAAGAACGATGGCGACCCCCGCGGCACCCGTATCTTCGGCCCCGTGGGCCGTGAGCTGCGCGAGAAGAAGTTCATGAAGATCATCTCGCTCGCGCCGGAGGTGCTGTAACCGATGAAGATCAAGAAGGGCGACCTGGTCCAGGTCATCACCGGTAAGGACAAGGGCAAGCAGGGCAAGGTCATTCAGGCCTTCCCCCGCGAGGACCGTGTCCTGGTCGAGGGTGTCAACCGGGTCAAGAAGCACACCAAGGCCGGTCAGACGGCTCGTGGTTCGAAGACCGGCGGCATCGTGACGACCGAGGCCCCTGTCCACATCAGCAACGTTCAGCTGGTCGTGGAGAAGGACGGCAAGAAGGTCGTCACCCGCGTCGGATACCGCTTCGACGACGAAGGCAACAAGATCCGCGTTGCCAAGCGGACCGGTGAGGACATCTGATGACTGCCACCACCAACGCGCCGCGTCTGAAGCTGCGCTACCGCGAAGAGATCGCCGGGAAGCTGAAGGACGAGTTCTCGTACGAGAACGTCATGCAGATCCCCGGTCTGACCAAGATCGTGGTCAACATGGGTGTGGGCGACGCCGCCCGCGACTCCAAGCTGATCGAGGGTGCCATCAAGGACCTCACCACGATCACCGGTCAGAAGCCGGCCGTCACCAAGGCCCGTAAGTCCATCGCGCAGTTCAAGCTGCGTGAGGGCCAGCCGATCGGTGCCCACGTCACCCTCCGCGGTGACCGCATGTGGGAGTTCCTGGACCGCCTGCTGTCGCTCGCGCTCCCGCGCATCCGCGACTTCCGTGGTCTGTCCCCCAAGCAGTTCGACGGTCGGGGCAACTACACCTTCGGTCTCACGGAGCAGGTCATGTTCCACGAGATCGACCAGGACAAGATCGACCGTACCCGGGGTATGGACATCACCGTGGTCACCACGGCGACCAACGACGATGAGGGCCGCGCTCTCCTTCGTCACCTCGGCTTCCCGTTCAAGGAGGCGTGAGCGAGATGGCGAAGAAGGCTCTGATTGCCAAGGCTGCTCGCAAGCCGAAGTTCGGTGTGCGCGCGTACACCCGCTGCCAGCGCTGCGGCCGTCCGCACTCCGTGTACCGCAAGTTCGGCCTGTGCCGCGTGTGCCTTCGTGAGATGGCTCACCGTGGCGAGCTGCCGGGCGTGACCAAGAGCTCCTGGTAATCCCTTAGTTGGGAATACCCGGAGACTCTCGGTAAGCACCCGGTCGGCGGGCGCCCGTCCCTTTTTCCCGTAGGGTAGAAGGGTTTGGGCGCCCCGCCGCCCGAGACCGACCGCGGGCAAGGCCCGCATAACGTCGCTTACTACGCCGTAGGTCCCCGCACCGCACCCGTCCCGACTCTGCTCGGGGAGAGGGATGGTGCACATAGGAAACCCCGGCGAGAGAGGCCGAAGGCCAATTCATGACCATGACTGATCCCATCGCAGACATGCTGACCCGTCTGCGTAACGCGAACTCGGCGTACCACGACACCGTCGTGATGCCGCACAGCAAGATCAAGTCGCACATCGCGGAGATCCTCCAGCAGGAGGGTTACATCACCGGCTGGCGCGTCGAGGACGCTGAGGTCGGCAAGAACCTCACCCTCGAGCTGAAGTTCGGCCCGAACCGCGAGCGCTCGATCGCCGGCATCAAGCGGATCTCGAAGCCGGGCCTGCGGGTCTACGCAAAGTCCACCAACCTGCCGAAGGTCCTCGGCGGCCTGGGCGTGGCGATCATCTCCACGTCCCACGGTCTCCTGACCGGTCAGCAGGCCAGCAAGAAGGGCGTGGGTGGGGAAGTCCTCGCCTACGTCTGGTAACCAGGGAACGGAGGAATAGCTAATGTCGCGTATTGGCAAGCTGCCCATCCAGGTTCCTGCTGGTGTGGACGTCACCATCGAGGGCCGCACGGTTTCGGTGAAGGGTCCCAAGGGCTCCCTTTCCCACACCGTCGCCGCGCCCATCGAGGTCGCCAAGGGTGAGGACGGTGTCATCGCCGTCACCCGCCCGAACGACGAGCGTCAGAACAAGGCCCTGCACGGCCTGTCCCGCACGCTGGTGGCGAACATGATCACCGGCGTGACCCAGGGCTACAGCAAGGCGCTCGAGATCAGCGGTGTCGGCTACCGCGTCCAGGCGAAGGGCTCCAACCTGGAGTTCGCGCTGGGCTACAGCCACCCCATCGTCGTCGAGGCTCCTGAGGGCATCTCCTTCAAGGTCGAGTCCCCGACCAAGCTCAGCGTCGAGGGCATCGACAAGCAGAAGGTCGGCGAGGTTGCGGCGAACATCCGCAAGCTGCGCAAGCCTGACCCGTACAAGGCCAAGGGCGTCAAGTACGCCGGCGAGGTCATCCGCCGCAAGGTCGGAAAGGCTGGTAAGTAAGCCATGGCATACGGTGTGAAGATCGCTAAGGGCAACGCCTACAAGCGCGCTGCCGCTAAGCGTCGCCACATCCGCATCCGTAAGCGGATTTCGGGTACGCCGGCGCGTCCGCGCCTGGTCGTGACGCGTTCCAACCGCGGTATCACCGCGCAGGTCATCGACGACATCGCGGGCCACACGCTGGCCTCCGCGTCGACCCTGGACGCGTCCATCCGTGGCGGCGAGGGCGACAAGAGCGCTCAGGCCAAGAAGGTTGGCGCCCTGGTTGCCGAGCGTGCCAAGGCCGCCGGTGTCGAGGCCGTCGTGTTCGACCGTGGTGGCAAGCAGTACGCCGGGCGGATTGCCGCTCTGGCCGACGCCGCCCGCGAAGCCGGGCTGAAGTTCTAAGCCCCGGTTCCGGAGCTAGCGGACGTAACAGAGAGAGGTAAATCCAATGGCTGGACCCCAGCGCCGCGGAAGCGGTGCCGGTGGCGGCGAGCGGCGGGACCGGAAGGGTCGCGACGGTGGCGCTGCCGCCGAGAAGACCGCGTACGTTGAGCGCGTTGTCGCGATCAACCGCGTCGCCAAGGTTGTCAAGGGTGGTCGCCGTTTCAGCTTCACCGCGCTGGTCGTGGTGGGCGACGGTGACGGCACCGTAGGTGTCGGTTACGGCAAGGCCAAGGAAGTTCCGGCTGCCATCGCCAAGGGCGTGGAAGAGGCCAAGAAGAACTTCTTCAAGGTCCCCCGTATCCAGGGCACCATCCCGCACCCCATCCAGGGCGAGAAGGCTGCGGGCGTCGTCCTGCTCAAGCCGGCTTCCCCCGGTACCGGTGTGATCGCCGGTGGTCCCGTGCGCGCCGTCCTGGAGTGCGCGGGCATCCACGACGTGCTGAGCAAGTCGCTCGGTTCGTCGAACCCGATCAACATCGTGCACGCCACGGTGGAGGCCCTCCAGGGACTGCAGCGTCCCGAGGAGATCGCCGCCCGTCGTGGTCTGCCGCTCGAGGACGTTGCTCCCGCCGCTCTGCTGCGGGCGCGTGCCGGGGTGACCGCGTAATGGCGCACCTCAAGATCACGCAGACGAAGTCCTACATCGGCAGCAAGCAGAACCACCGCGACACCCTCCGTTCGCTGGGCCTCAAGCGGCTCAACGACGTGGTTGTCAAGGAGGACCGCCCCGAGTTCCGCGGCATGGTGCACACCGTCCGCCACCTCGTGACGGTCGAGGAGGTCGACTGACATGGCGGAGAACAACCCGCTGAAGGTCCACAACCTCCGGCCCGCCCCGGGTGCCAAGACCGCCAAGACCCGTGTCGGTCGTGGTGAGGCGTCCAAGGGTAAGACCGCCGGTCGTGGTACCAAGGGCACCAAGGCCCGATACCAGGTTCCGGAGCGCTTCGAGGGTGGGCAGATGCCCCTCCACATGCGCCTCCCGAAGCTGAAGGGCTTCAAGAACCCCGCGCACAAGCAGTTCCAGGTCGTGAACCTGGACAAGCTGGCCGAGCTCTACCCGCAGGGTGGCGAGGTCACGGTGGCCGACCTGGTCGCCAAGGGCGCGGTGCGCAAGAACGAGCTCGTCAAGGTCCTGGGCCAGGGCGAGATCTCCGTGGCGCTGCAGGTTTCGGTTGACGCCGTTTCCGGCTCCGCCAAGGAGAAGATTGCCGCCGCCGGCGGCACCGTCACCGAGCTCATCTGAGCTCGTTGATTCAACTGACCGGGGATGCCCATTGATTGGGCATCCCCGGTTGGTCGTTCCACGGGGGTACGGTCGCCGGTAAGGTGGCAGGCACTGTTATTTATCGGGGCATGGCCCCGAAACCCCTCCGTACGGGACCCGTCCGTACGGTTCTGGCCGCCAAGTATTCGTCGATCCTCAAGACCGTCACCTCTCGCACTTGAGGCGGGAGGCGCAGGAGGCACCGTGCTCACCGCGTTCGCCCGAGCGTTCAAGACGCCCGACCTGCGCAAGAAGCTGCTGTTCACGTTGGGCATCGTGGTGCTCTACCGGATCGGGGCGCACGTCCCGGTCCCCGGGGTGAACTACGCGAACGTCGAGACCTGCATGAAGGTTGCCGGCGGCAACAGCGGGTTGTTCGCCCTGGTGAACATGTTCAGCGGTGGTGCGCTGCTGCAGATCACGATCTTCGCGCTGGGGATCATGCCGTACATCACGGCGAGCATCATCCTCCAGCTCCTGACCGTGGTGATTCCCCGGCTGGAGGCCCTCAAGAAAGAGGGACAGACCGGCCAGGCGAAGATCACCCAGTACACCCGCTACCTGACCGTGGCGCTCGCCATCATGCAGGGCACCGGCCTGGTGGCCACGGCCCGCAGCGGTGCGCTCTTCCAGAACTGCCCGGTCGCCAGCGAGATCGTGCCCAGCGACTCCATCTTCACCACCATCACGATGGTCATCACCATGACCGCCGGTACGGGCCTGATCATGTGGCTCGGTGAGCTCGTCACCGACCGCGGTATCGGCAACGGCATGTCCATCCTGATGTTCATCTCGATCGCCGCCGGCTTCCCGGGCGCCCTGTGGCAGATCAAGCTCACCGGCAAGCTGGCCGACGGCTGGATCGAGTTCTTCGGCGTTATCGTGGTGGGCCTGGCGATGGTGGCCCTGGTGGTCTTCGTCGAGCAGGCGCAGCGGCGCATTCCGGTGCAGTACGCGAAGCGGATGATCGGCCGTCGGTCCTATGGCGGTACGTCCACTTACATCCCGCTCAAGGTGAACCAGGCGGGTGTGATTCCCGTCATCTTCGCGTCGTCGCTGCTCTACATTCCCGCGCTGATCGCACAGTTCAGCGGGTCGAAGGCGGGGTGGGCGACCTGGATCGCCACCAACTTCACCAAGGGAAATCACCCCGTTTACATCGTTACGTACTTCCTTCTGATCGTCTTCTTCGCCTTCTTCTACGTGGCCATCAGCTTCAACCCCGAAGAAGTTGCCGACAACATGAAGAAGTATGGTGGCTTCATCCCGGGTATCCGGGCTGGTCGCCCGACGGCCGAGTACCTCAGCTACGTGCTCAACCGGATCACGTGGCCGGGCTCGCTGTACCTGGGGCTGATCGCACTCGTGCCAACAGTGGCGTTGGTGCTGTTCAACGCGAACCAGAACTTCCCGTTCGGCGGGACGAGCATCCTGATCATCGTGGGTGTGGGTCTGGAGACCGTGAAGCAGATCGAGAGTCAGCTTCAGCAGCGCAATTACGAAGGGTTCCTCCGCTGATGCGAATCGTCCTCGTCGGACCTCCGGGGGCCGGTAAGGGTACGCAGGCCGCGTACCTTGCCAAGAACCTCGGTATCCCGCACATTTCCACGGGGGACCTGTTCCGCGCGAACATCAGCCAGGGCACGCCATTGGGTGTCGAGGCGAAGTCGTACATGGACGCGGGAAACCTCGTACCGGATTCGGTGACCATCGGCATGGCCGAGGACCGGATGGCGCAGGACGATGCGGCCGGGGGCTTCCTCCTCGACGGCTTCCCGCGCAACCTGGGCCAGGCCCAGGCGCTGGACGACTACCTCAAGGCCAAGAGCCTGAAGCTGGACGCCGTCCTGGACCTGGAGGTCCCCGAGGACGAGGTCGTCAAGCGGATCGCGGGCCGGCGGATCTGCCGCAAGGACAGCAGCCACGTCTTCCACGCGGAGTACAACAAGCCCAAGACCGAGGGTGTCTGTGACGCCTGCGGCGGCGAGCTGTACCAGCGCGACGACGACCGCGAGGAGACCGTCCGCAAGCGGCTGGAGGTCTACCACACGGAGACCGAGCCGATCATCGACTACTACAAGGCCCAGGATCTGGTCGTCACGATCCCGGCGCTCGGCAAGGTCGCCGAGGTCACGCAGCGGGCGATGGCCGCGCTGCAGGCCGGCGAGTAGCCGACAGCTCTGTACACATACGGCCGCGGTGCCCACTGGGCGCCGCGGCCGTATTGTGTACGGGGCGGTTTCGGCCGCCGGACATCCACGGAACCCGTACTCAGGAAGGCGTCAGCCGCCATGGTGGAGATCAAGAACCCCGAGCAGATCGCGAAGATGCGCGAGGCGGGGCTGGTGGTCGCCGCCATTCACGCGGCGACCCGGAAGGTCGCGGTGCCGGGTGCCACGACCAAGGACCTGGACGACGCGGCGCGCAAGGTGCTGGCCGAGCACGGAGCGAAGTCGAACTTCCTGGGCTACGGCGGATTCCCCGCGACGATCTGCACCTCGGTGAACGACGTCGTGGTGCACGGCATCCCCGACACCGAGACGGTGCTCGCGGACGGGGACATCATCTCCATCGACTGCGGCGCGATCGTCGACGGCTGGCACGGCGACGCGGCGTACACCGCCTTCGTCGGCTCCGGTCACTCCGAGGAGCTGGTCGAGCTCAGCCGGGTCACCGAGGAGTCGATGTGGGCGGGCATCGCGGCCGTCGCCAAGGGCAACCGCCTGGTCGACATCTCCAAGGCGATCGAGGGCTACATCCGCCGCCAGCCGCGCCCGTCGAGCGGGAAGTACGGCATCGTCGAGGACTACGGCGGCCACGGCATCGGCTCCCAGATGCACATGGACCCGCATCTGCTGAACTACGTCGACCGCAAGCGCGGCCGCGGCCCCAAGCTGGTGCCCGGCTTCTGCATCGCGATCGAGCCGATGATCAATCTCGGTACGGCCAAGACGCACGTCCTGGACGACGACTGGACGGTCAAGACCAACGACGGCAGCTGGTCCTCGCACTGGGAGCACTCCGTCGCGCTGACCGAGGACGGTCCGCTGGTGCTGACCGCGCCGGACGCGGGCAAGGCCAAGCTGGCCGAGCTGGGGATCACGGCGGCGCCGGACCCCCTCGCGTAGGCAGCCCCTGGCGGACCCCTCCGGCGTAAGGATCACCGCCGGTGGGCAATAATCCTGGATTCGTCTTTTCACAGGCACTGACGTAGACTGACGCGTCGGCTCTCGTGCATCCGTATGCCTGCCTCCAAGGCGGGAGACATTCCCGGAATGCCGCACGGACACCACGAGAGTTGATCAAGGTAGCCGATTCGAAAGGCGAAGCGTGGCCAAGAAGCAAGGTGCCATCGAGATCGAGGGCACCGTGATCGAGTCTCTGCCGAACGCGATGTTCCGTGTAGAGCTCCAGAACGGTCACAAGGTCCTCGCGCACATCAGCGGCAAGATGCGGATGCACTACATCCGTATCCTCCCGGATGACCGGGTCGTGGTGGAGCTCTCTCCGTACGACCTGACGCGTGGCCGGATCGTCTACCGCTACAAGTAGATCTTGTCGGCGCCCCGCTCCCGTGGGGTGACGGCACTGACCCGGAGAACCTCACATCCCATGAAGGTCAAGCCGAGCGTCAAGAAGATCTGCGACAAGTGCAAGGTGATCCGCCGCCACGGCCGGGTCATGGTCATCTGCGACAACCTGCGCCACAAGCAGCGCCAGGGCTGACGCACGCCGACCACCTGCATTTCGCAGTTTTTCGCGCGACGCACGTAAATACGTACATACGCAGTCACCCGACCCCCGCATTTCTCGCGTGGGACGACACCCCCGGCTCGGAGGCCGGGGACCCGGCTCGTAATTCTGAAGAGTCTTACGGGAACGGTGCTGCGGAAGACCTCCGAATAGCCATCAGGAGCCACATCAATGGCACGCCTCGCAGGCGTTGATCTCCCGCGCGAAAAGCGCGTCGAGGTCGCCCTCACCTACGTCTTCGGTATCGGGCGCACGCTGTCGCAGCAGACCCTCGCCGCCACCGGCGTGAACCCGGACACCCGTGTTCGCGACCTGGCCGAGGAAGACCTGGTCAAGATCCGCGAGTACGTGGACAACAACCTCAAGACCGAGGGTGACCTCCGTCGCGAGATTCAGGCCGACATCCGCCGCAAGGTCGAGATCGGCTGCTACCAGGGTCTGCGTCACCGTCGCGGTCTGCCGGTGCACGGTCAGCGCACCAGCACGAACGCCCGTACCCGCAAGGGTCCGCGTCGCGCGATCGCCGGCAAGAAGAAGCCGGGCAAGAAGTAGTCCTCAGCAGGACGCTTACCAGCGGTCTTCGCTGTAGGACCGACCACCTCCACGGGAGTAATGAATGCCTCCGAAGGGCCGTACGGCCGGCGCCAAGAAGGTGCGCCGCAAGGAGAAGAAGAACGTCGCCCACGGGCACGCTCACATCAAGAGCACGTTCAACAACACGATCGTCTCGATCACGGACCCCACGGGCAACGTGATCTCTTGGGCCTCTGCCGGCCACGTCGGCTTCAAGGGCTCGCGCAAGTCCACCCCCTTCGCCGCGCAGATGGCTGCCGAGTCGGCCGCCCGCCGCGCGCAGGAGCACGGCATGCGCAAGGTCGACGTCTTCGTCAAGGGTCCCGGCTCCGGCCGTGAGACCGCGATCCGCTCCCTCCAGGCCACCGGCCTCGAGGTCGGCTCGATCCAGGACGTCACCCCCACCCCGCACAACGGATGCCGCCCGCCCAAGCGTCGCCGCGTCTGACCACCTGAAGTAGGAGAAAACTAGACAATGGCGCGTTACACCGGGGCCGACTGCAAGCGTTGCCGTCGGGAGAAGCAGAAGCTGTTCCTCAAGGGCAGCAAGTGCGAGAGCGCAAAGTGCCCGATCGAGATCCGTCCTTACCCCCCGGGTGAGCACGGTCGCGGGCGCACCAAGGACAGCGAGTACCTGCTCCAGCTTCGCGAGAAGCAGAAGTGCAGCCGTATCTACGGTGTCCTTGAGAAGCAGTTCGTGAACTACTACAAGGAAGCGAACCAGAAGACCGGCAAGACCGGTGAGAACCTTCTGCGCATCCTTGAGACCCGCCTCGACAACGTGGTCTACCGGGCCGGCTTCGCCAAGTCCCGTGACCACGCCCGTCAGCTGGTCCGTCACGGACACATCAACGTGAACGGCCGCAAGACCGACATCCCGTCGGCTCGCGTCTCCGTGAACGACATCATCGAGGTCCGCGAGGGCTCTCGGAACCTGACCCCCTTCGAGGTGGCCAAGGCCGAGGCCGGCGAGAAGACCGTTCCGGCCTGGCTGGAAGCGATCCCGTCGAACCTCCGGATTCTGGTGCACAGCCTGCCCGAGCGCCAGGTGATCGACACCCAGGTGCAGGAGCAGCTGATCGTTGAGCTCTACTCCAAGTAAGAGCTGAGCGGAACGGTCTGGGCGGTACGGAGCCAATGGCGTCGTACCGCCCGTACCCTTTGAAGTACAGCGGGCGTCAAATAGCGGGCGTCCACGACTGAAGGATCGAACATGCTGATTGCTCAGCGTCCCTCTTTGACCGAAGAGGTCGTCGACGAATACCGCTCCCGGTTCGTGATCGAGCCGCTGGAGCCGGGCTTCGGCTACACCCTCGGTAACTCCCTGCGGCGGACCCTTCTGTCGTCGATCCCGGGTGCGGCGGTCACGTCCATCCGTATCGACGGTGTCCTGCACGAGTTCACCACCGTGCCGGGCGTCAAGGAAGACGTCACCGACCTGATCCTCAACATCAAGCAGCTGGTCGTCAGCAGCGAGCACGACGAGCCCGTCGTGATGTACCTGCGCAAGCAGGGCCCGGGTCTGGTGACCGCCGCCGACATCGCGCCGCCGGCCGGTGTCGAGGTGCACAACCCGGACCTGGTCCTCGCCACGCTCAACGGCAAGGGCAAGCTGGAGATGGAGCTGACCGTCGAGCGCGGTCGCGGCTACGTCTCCGCCGTCCAGAACAAGCAGGTGGGCCAGGAGATCGGCCGTATCCCGGTCGACTCCATCTACTCGCCGGTGCTCAAGGTCACGTACAAGGTCGAGGCGACCCGTGTCGAGCAGCGCACCGACTTCGACAAGCTGATCGTCGACGTCGAGACCAAGCAGGCCATGCGTCCCCGCGACGCCATGGCGTCGGCCGGTAAGACCCTGGTCGAGCTGTTCGGTCTGGCCCGTGAGCTGAACATCGACGCCGAGGGCATCGACATGGGCCCGTCCCCCACGGACGCCGCCCTGGCCGCCGACCTGGCGCTGCCGATCGAGGAGCTCGAGCTCACCGTTCGCTCGTACAACTGCCTCAAGCGTGAGGGCATCCACTCCGTGGGTGAGCTCGTTGCCCGCTCCGAGGCCGACCTGCTCGACATCCGCAACTTCGGTGCGAAGTCGATCGACGAGGTCAAGGCGAAGCTGGCCGGCATGGGCCTGGCGCTCAAGGACAGCCCGCCCGGATTCGACCCGACCGCCGCCGCCGACGCCTTCGGCGCCGACGACGACTCGGACGCCGGGTTCGTGGAGACCGAGCAGTACTGAGTTCGACCGGCAGGGGTCCGGGAAGCGATTCCCGGGCCCTTGCCGTGTGCGTCTTCCGCGGGGCGACCGCCTCGTGGGAACTGACACCGGTACCTGATACGGCCGGTGCAGCAATGAAGGAGATACACCATGCCGAAGCCCACCAAGGGTGCCCGTCTGGGCGGCAGCGCTGCGCACGAGCGTCTGATGCTGCGCAACCTGGCCACCGCGCTCTTCGAGCACGGCCGCATCACGACGACCGAGGCCAAGGCCCGTCGTCTGCGTCCGTACGCGGAGCGTCTGGTGACCAAGGCGAAGAAGGGCGACCTTCACAACCGCCGTCAGGTCATGCAGCTGATCTCGGACAAGAGCGTCGTCCACACGCTCTTCACCGAGATCGCCCCGCGGTTCGAGAACCGCCCGGGTGGCTACACCCGCATCACCAAGATCGGTAACCGCCGTGGCGACAACGCTCCCATGGCCGTCATCGAGCTGGTGGAGGCGCTGACCGTGGCCCAGCAGGCCACCGGTGAGGCCGAGGCGGCGACGAAGCGTGCCGCCAAGGACGCCGAGGCGAAGGCCGCGGAGGCCACCGAGGCTCCGGCCGAGGAGTCGAAGGACGCCTGAGGCTCTGCCTGGCTGTGAGCGGGTCCGTCCCCTTCGGGGGGCGGGCCCGTTCGGCGTTGTGGCGCGGTGAGGGAGGATTGCTGGCGTGAGTGATGAAGTGGAGCCCGGTTTTGTACGGGTGCGGATGGACCTGTCGTACGACGGCCGGGACTTTTCGGGGTGGGCGAAGCAGGCCGGCGGCCGGCGCACCGTGCAGTCGGAGATCGAGGACGCGCTGCGGACCGTGACGCGGTCGGCCGAGACCTATGAGCTGACCGTCGCGGGGCGCACGGACGCGGGCGTGCATGCGCGGGGGCAGGTGGCGCATGTCGATCTCCCGTCCGAGGTGTGGGCCGAGCACGAGGAGAAGCTGCTGCGGCGACTGGCCGGGCGGCTGCCGAAGGACGTCCGGGTGTGGCGGCTCGCGGAGGCGCCGTACGGGTTCAATGCGCGCTTCTCGGCGATCTGGCGGCGGTATGCGTACCGCGTCACGGATCACCACGGCGGCGTCGACCCGCTGCTGCGCGGGCATGTGCTCTGGCACGACTGGGATCTGGACGTCGAGGTGATGAACGCCGCCTCGCGGCCGCTGCTGGGCGAGCACGACTTCGCGGCGTACTGCAAGCGGCGGGAGGGCGCGACGACGATCCGTACGCTCCAGGAGCTGAGCTGGGTACGGGGGGCGGACGGGATCATCACCGCGACCGTCAAGGCCGATGCGTTCTGCCACAACATGGTGCGGTCGCTGGTGGGCGCGATGCTGTTCGTGGGGGACGGGCACCGGCCGGTGGAGTGGCCGGGGAAGGTGCTGGCGGCGGGGGTGCGGGACTCCGCGGTGCATGTGGTGCGGCCGCACGGGCTGACGCTGGAAGAGGTCGGCTATCCGGCGGACGAGCTGCTGATGGCCCGGAACAAAGAGGCGCGGAACAAGCGCTCGCTGCCGGGCGCCGGCTGCTGCTGAGCGCGCGGGACGGTGGCGCCGCCGGGCCGGGGCGGCGCCACCCGGGCGTCAGGACTGCTGCTTCGCCTTCTCGCGGGCTTCCTCGGCCTGCCGCTCGGCCACCTTCGCGGCCTGGTCCTTGCCGCGCTGGGTGATCCGGGTGAAGGCGTACGCGGCGCCGTCCCGGCCGATCTGCTGGGCCTTGGTCTCGGAGACCTCGGTCGCCTTGCCGTTGTTGTAGCCGGCGATGGTGAAGTACGCGTACCGGCCGGTGGCGTTGGTCAGCGTGCGGCACCTGGTGGCCTGGCAGAACGTGGACGGGACGCCGCCGCCGGCGAGCGGTGCGATGTTGCTGCCGTCCTTCAGCTGCTGCAGGACCTTGTTGGCCTTGGCCGGGGAGTCGAAGAGCGCGACGCCGACCGTGACCGAGACGCCGCCCTTGGTGTAGGTGGCGCGCAGCAGCTTGCGGCAGCCGTTGTGCGAGAGCAGCGAGCCGAGCGGGCCCTGGCTGGCGGCGGTGCAGTCGTTGGTGGTGGCGGTGTTCGTCCGCGGGTAGGTGTGCTCGCCGACGACCATGGACTTGTCGGGGAAGAGCGTGGCGGGGGTGAGCGGCGCCCTGTCCTTCTTGGGGTCGGTGATGTAGTCCCGCGGGTTCGGCGGCGGGGGGACCGAGACATCGGGGAAGGACGGCTTGTCGTCCGGCTCGGTGACCTGGCCGGATGCCGTGGGCTGGGCGGTCGGGTTGTCGTCCGGCGAGCCACCGCTGTTGACGACGGCGGCGGTGACGATGCCGGCCACGGCGAGCGCGGCGAGCACGCCGCCGCCGATCAGCATCCAGCGTTTGCGACGGGATGCCGCCTCGCTCTCCTCGGCGAGCGCGTCCCAGTTCGGAGTACCGGATCCCCCGGGGCCGCCGAACGGCCCACCTTGCCCAAAGCTCATGCCGCGCATCCTAACGACCCATGGGGCACGGAAAGGCGGCGCTCCGGTGCCCCTTTCATAAACCCGGTTGGTGGAATACGCGGCGTGCCGTGACAATCCACCCCATGGGACATCTGGAAGCCGGGCACCTGGAGTACGACCTGCCGGACGGGAGGACCCTGCTGGGAGATGTCTCCTTCCGGGTGGGGGAGGGGGCCTCCGTCGCGCTGGTCGGGGCCAACGGCGCGGGCAAGACCACGCTGCTCCGGCTGATCGCGGGGGAGCTGCAGCCACACGGCGGGGCGGTGACGGTCAGCGGGGGGCTGGGCGTGATGCCACAGTTCGTGGGCTCCGTACGGGACGACCGTACGGTGCGTGACCTGCTGGTTTCCGTGGCGCAGCCGCGGATCCGGGAGGCTGCGGCGGCGGTGGACGCCGCCGAGCTGGCCATCATGAGCGCCGAGGACGACGACGAGGCCGCGCAGATGGCGTACGCGCAGGCGCTCAGCGACTGGGCGGAGGCGCGCGGCTACGAGGCCGAGACGGTCTGGGACATCTGCACCATGGCGGCGCTGGGGATGCCGTACGAGAAGGCTCAGTGGCGTCAGGTGCGCACGCTGTCCGGGGGTGAGCAGAAGCGGCTGGTGCTGGAGTCGCTGCTGCGGGGCACGGACGAGGTGCTGCTGCTGGACGAGCCGGACAACTATCTGGACGTGCCGGGCAAGCGGTGGCTGGAGGAGCAGCTGCGGGAGACCCGTAAGACGGTGCTGTTCGTCTCGCACGACCGGGAGCTGCTCGCCTCGGCGGCGGAGAAGATCATCAGCGTCGAGCCGGGTCCGGCGGGCTCCGACGTGTGGGTGCACGGCGGCGGCTTCGGCACGTACCACGCGGCCCGCAAGGAGCGCTTCGCCCGCTTCGAGGAGCTGCGGCGGCGCTGGGACGAGAAGCACGCCCAGCTCAAGAAGCTGGTGATCTCGCTGCGGCAGGCGGCGTCCGTCAGCCATGAGCTGGCCTCGCGGTACGCCGCCGCGCAGACCCGGCTGCGGAAGTTCGAGGAGGCCGGGCCGCCGCCGGAGCCGCCGCGCGAGCAGGAGATCACGATGCGGCTGCGCGGCGGGCGGACCGGCGTACGGGCGGTGACCTGCGAGGGCCTGGAGCTCACGGGGCTGATGAAGCCCTTCTCGCTGGAGATCTTCTACGGCGAGCGGGTGGCCGTCCTGGGCTCGAACGGCTCCGGCAAGTCCCATTTCCTGCGGCTGCTGGCGGGCGACGCCGAGAATCCCGTGCCGCACACCGGCGACTGGAAGCTGGGCGCCCGCGTGGTCCCCGGTCACTTCGCCCAGACCCATGCGCACCCCGAGCTGCTGGGCCGCACGCTGCTCGACATCCTGTGGACCGAGCACGCCAGGGACCGGGGCCAGGCGATGTCCGCGCTGCGCCGCTACGAGCTGGAGCGGCAGGCCGAGCAGCGCTTCGAGCGGCTGTCGGGCGGCCAGCAGGCGCGCTTCCAGATCCTGCTCCTGGAGCTGGCGGGCACCACGGCGCTGCTCCTGGACGAGCCGACCGACAACCTGGACCTGGAGTCGGCGGAGGCGCTTCAGGAGGGGCTGGAGGCGTACGAGGGGACGGTGGTGGCCGTGACGCACGACCGGTGGTTTGCGAAGTCGTTCGACCGGTACCTGGTCTTCGGGTCCGACGGGGTGGTGCGGGAGACCGCGGAGCCGGTGTGGGACGAGCGCCGGGTGGAGCGGAAACGGTAGCCGTGGGGCCGGTTCGCGGGCCGGTTCGGGGCCTGTTTTGACCCGTACGGGGTCAGGTCAGTATTCTGTTGGTTCGTTATGCGTATTGGCTTGCTCTATCTCACGTGAGGGGCCCTTACGCCGGTCCACCGGGCAGATAACCGGCGACGGACGATCGGGTTGCGTCACCCGTAGTGCCGTCCTGCTGTGTGATCAGCCTTGGTGACCAGTACAGGACCCATCACTTTCGAAGCGAAGGCTAAGACGTGCGTACGTTCAGCCCCAAGCCCGGCGATGTCCAGCGCCAGTGGCACATCATTGACGCGCAGGACGTTGTCCTGGGCCGTCTGGCCTCTCAGGCCGCGTCCCTCCTGCGGGGCAAGCACAAGCCGGTTTACGCCCCTCACGTTGACACCGGTGACTTCGTCATCATCATCAACGCCGACAAGGTGCACCTCTCCGGCAACAAGCGGACCCAGAAGCTGGCCTACCGCCACTCGGGCTTCCCGGGTGGTCTGCGCTCGGTCCGCTACGACGACCTGCTCGACAAGAACCCCGAGAAGGCCGTCGAGAAGGCCATCAAGGGCATGCTCCCCAAGAACACCCTGGGCCGTCAGATGCTCTCGAAGCTGAAGGTCTACGCGGGCGCCCAGCACCCGCACGCTGCGCAGCAGCCGGTCCCGTTCGAGATCACCCAGGTCGCGCAGTAAGTCCGGCCACACCCCCAAAGACGAAGAGAATCTGAGGATCATCGTGGCCGAGACCACTCCCGAGACCCCCGTCATCGACGACGAGACGGCCGTCGAGGAATACACCACCGAGACCGAGGTCGTGGAGTCGGAGTACACCTCCGAGTCCCTCGCCTCCCGCTTCGGCGACCCGCAGCCGGCCGCCGGCCTGGGCCGTCGCAAGAACGCCATTGCCCGCGTCCGGATCGTTCCGGGCACCGGCCAGTGGAAGATCAACGGCCGCACCCTCGAGGGTTACTTCCCCAACAAGGTGCACCAGCAGGAAGTCAACGAGCCCTTCAAGGTGCTCGAGCTCGACAACCGCTACGACGTCATCGCCCGCATCGCCGGCGGCGGCATCTCCGGCCAGGCCGGTGCGCTGCGTCTGGGCGTTGCCCGTGCGCTGAACGAGGCGGACGTGGACAACAACCGCGCCCCGCTGAAGAAGGCCGGGTTCCTCAAGCGTGACGACCGTGCGGTCGAGCGCAAGAAGGCCGGTCTCAAGAAGGCCCGTAAGGCGCCGCAGTACAGCAAGCGCTAATCGCGCTCGCTGCACGAGCAGCACCTGGCGAACGCCCCGGTGGCACTTTCCGTGCAGCCGGGGCGTTCGGCTTATCCGGACCGGACGCGTATACCTGCGGCCAGGGCATATACCTGCGGCCAGGGGCGTATACCTGGATTTGAAGCTCTGGTCCAAGCTCAGAAACTCGGAGGACACCAGTGGGACGACTCTTCGGCACGGACGGTGTGCGCGGCGTCGCCAATGCGGACCTGACGGCGGAGCTCGCGCTCGGTCTGTCGGTCGCTGCGGCGCATGTGCTCGCGGAAGCCGGCACCTTCGAGGGGCATCGGCCCGTTGCGGTCGTCGGACGCGATCCACGCGCGTCCGGGGAGTTCCTGGAGGCCGCGGTCGTCGCCGGCCTGGCCAGCGCCGGTGTCGACGTCGTACGGGTAGGGGTCCTGCCGACGCCGGCCGTCGCGCATCTGACCAGCGCGTTCGACGCGGACCTCGGCGTGATGCTCTCCGCCAGCCACAACCCGATGCCCGACAACGGCATCAAGTTCTTCGCGCGCGGCGGCCACAAGCTCGCCGACGAGCTGGAGGACCGGATCGAGCAGACCTACCGCGCGCACCGCACCGGCGAGCCGTGGGAGCGGCCGACCGGCGACGGCGTGGGCCGGGTCACCGTCCACGACGAGGGCCTCGACACCTATGTCGCCCATCTGGTCGGCGTGCTGCCCAACCGCCTCGACGGGCTGAAGGTCGTCATCGACGGGGCGCACGGCGCGGCGGCGCGGGTCTCGCCCGAGGCGTTCGCGCGGGCCGGCGCCGAGGTCGTCACGATCGGCACCGCCCCCGACGGCCTCAACATCAACGACGGCTGCGGCTCCACGCATCTGTCGCTGCTGCGCGCGGCGGTCGTCGAGCACGGCGCCGACCTCGGTGTGGCGCACGACGGCGACGCGGACCGCTGCCTGGCCGTGGACGCCGAGGGCAACGAGGTCGACGGCGACCAGATCCTGGCCGTCCTCGCGCTCGGCATGCGCGAGGCGGGCGTGCTGCGCAAGAACACCGTCGTCGCCACGGTCATGTCCAACCTGGGCTTCAAGCTCGCCATGGAGCGCGAGGGCATCGATTTCGTCCAGACGGCGGTCGGCGACCGTTACGTCCTGGAGGAGATGAAGGCGAACGGCTTCGCGCTGGGCGGCGAGCAGTCCGGGCACGTCATCGTGCTGGACCATGCCACCACCGGCGACGGCACGCTGACCGGTCTGATGCTGGCGGCCCGGGTCGCGGCCACCGGCCGCTCGCTCGCTGACCTGGCCGGCGTCATGGAGCGCCTGCCGCAGATCCTCATCAACGTCCCCGACGTCGACAAGTCGCGGGTGGCCACCTCGCCCGAGCTGACCAGCGCCGTCGCCGAGGCGGAGCGCGACCTGGGCAGCACCGGCCGGGTACTGCTCCGTCCGTCCGGCACCGAGCCGCTCGTACGGGTGATGGTCGAGGCCGCGGACATCGAGCAGGCGCGGGCGGTCGCCGAGCGGCTGGCCGACGTGGTCAAGTCCGCGCTGGGCTAGCCGCTGCGCTGTGCTTGGGCCCCACGTTTTCGGCTGTCTCGCCGTAGGGGTTTCTCCGGGTGCGCCTGCGGCGGGCTGGTTGCCGCTGCGCGGGGCTGGTGGGCAGCGGCGCCGGGCTTACACGGCTCCGCCGCTACAGCCCGGCGCCTCCCCGTTGTGGGGGGAAGACTGGTGGGGGTGGCCGTAAGCCCGTACGCGCGCGCAGTGGGAGTGGGACGCTCGCCCCCACCGGCCTCCTCACCTCCCACCGTCGGGAGGGGACGGACCGCAGGACGGAGTCCGGAGGGCCGGCACCGCGGCCGACAAACCACCCCCGCCCGCCGCAGGCGCAACGAGAAGACACCGCGGCGCCGCAGACGACGACGTGGGGCCAGGCCGAGCGCAGCGTCACAGCTTCCGTAGCGACAGCCGCTGCACCTTGTGGTCCGGGCCCTTGCGCAGCACCAGGTTGGCGCGGCCGCGGGTCGGCGCGACGTTCTGCTGCAGATTGGGCTTGTTGATGGTGCGCCACATCATCCGGGCGTAGTCCAGCGCCTCGTCCTCGGAGACCTGGGTGTACTTGCGGAAGTACGAGAACGGGTTCTGGAACGCCGTCTCGCGCAGCTTCCGGAAGCGGCCCAGGTACCACTGCTCGATGTCCTCCGTCCGGGCGTCCACGTAGACGGAGAAGTCGAAGAAGTCGGCGAGACCGAGGCGGGTGCGGCCGTCCTTGCCGGGGAGGGCGGGCTGAAGGACGTTGAGGCCCTCGACGATGAGGATGTCCGGGCGGTGCACGGTCAGCCGTTCGCCCGGGACGATGTCGTAGATGAGGTGGGAGTAGACCGGGGCGGTGACCTCGCTCTTTCCCGACTTCACATCCGCCACGAAGCGGGTCAGCGCCCGGCGGTCGTACGACTCGGGGAAGCCCTTGCGGGACATCAGCCCGCGCCGGTGCAGCTCGGCGTTCGGGAAGAGGAAGCCGTCCGTGGTTACCAGTTCCACCCGCGGATGCTCCGGCCATCGGGCCAGCAGGGCCTGCAACAGCCGCGCGGTGGTGGACTTGCCGACCGCGACGCTGCCCGCGACCCCTATGACGAACGGGGTGCCCGGCTGGGAACCGTGGCCGTCGCCCGCGTCGCCCAGGAAGGTGTTCAGGGCGCCGCGCAGGTTGCTCGTCGCGCCGACGTAGAGGTTGAGGAGGCGGGAGAGCGGGAGGTAGACGTCGCGGACCTCGTCGAGGTCGATGACGTCGCCCAGGCCGCGCAGCCGTTCGAGCTCGGCGGCGGTCAGGGGCAGCGGGGTTTTCTCCCGTAGAGCACTCCACTGAGCGCGCGTCAGGTCGACGTACGGCGAGCTGTCGGCGCGGCGTCGTTGCTGCGGGTCCGTCGTGAGGGGCACGCGCCCATTGTGCGCAGCCGCGCCCGAGGGCTCCGCCCGGGGGGCCGGGTGGGGGTGTCGCGAAGGGGTTGGGGACGGTTCGTCCTGAGGTTGCCCGGAGCGCCTGTACCCGGCGGATATTCCCGGTACGGTCGCCGAAGGACGAGACGGGTGAGACAGGGGGTGGGCGTGCGCACGCGCCTGTTGGGACTGCTGCTACGGCGAGCCGAGGACAAGCGCCGGGTAGGTGCCGGCGATGTCGCCACACCGGACGGCGCCGCGCCGGACTTCGCCACACCGGATGTCGCGATGCTGGACTTCGCCGCCCGGGTGCGCGCGGAACTGGCCGAGGAACTCCCCGATGAGGACCTGGGCGAGGACCTCGCCGACATCCTGGCGAACTACGAGCGGGGCAGCAGGCCCGGTACGGACGAGGACGAGGACGAGGAGTTCCTGGAGACGGTGCGGGAGGCGCTGGAGCGGATAGAGCGGGGGTATTGAGCCGCGGCGGGGGAGGAGTTGCGCGGGGCGCGGCGAGCGGCAGCGCCCGCCGTGGCGCCTGAGCGTCGTACCGAACGGCCCCCGTCGTAGGCTGCCTCCATGTGCGGAATCGTGGGCTATGTGGGCGGGCAGTCCGCCCTGGACGTTGTGCTGGCCGGGCTGAAGCGGCTGGAGTACCGCGGCTATGACTCCGCGGGGGTTGCCGTGCTGGCCGACGGGGGCCTGGCCGCGGCCAAGAAGGCCGGGAAACTGGCCAATCTGGAGAAGGAACTGGCGGACCGGCCGCTGCCCACGGGGACGACGGGGATCGGGCATACGCGGTGGGCCACGCACGGCGGGCCGACGGACGAGAACGCGCATCCGCATCTGGACAACGCCGGTCGGGTGTCCGTCGTGCACAACGGCATCATCGAGAACTTCGCCGCGCTACGGGCCGAACTCGCGGACCGTGGCCATGAGTTGCTCTCCGAGACGGACACCGAGGTCGTCGCGCATCTGATCGCCGAGGCGTATTCGTCGTGCGGTGAGCTGCCGGAGGCGATGCGGCAGGTGTGCCGGCGGCTGGAGGGGGCGTTCACGCTGGTGGCGGTGCATGCGGATGCGCCGGATCTGGTGGTCGGGGCGCGCCGGAACTCGCCGCTGGTGGTGGGGATCGGGGAGGACGAGGCGTTCCTCGCGTCGGATGTCGCGGCGTTCATCGCGCACACCCGGGAGGCCGTGGAACTCGGCCAGGACCAGGTCGTCGAGCTGCGCCGGGACGGGGTCACGGTGACGGACTTCGAGGGGGCGCCGGCGCCGGTGCGGGCGTATCACGTCGACTGGGATGCGTCGGCGGCCGAGAAGGACGGCTACGACTACTTCATGCTGAAGGAGATCGCCGAGCAGCCGAAGGCCGTGGCCGACACCCTGCTCGGGCGGATCGACGGCTCCGGTGTGCTCTCCCTCGACGAGGTCCGCATTCCCGAGGAAGTGCTGCGGGAGGTCGACAAGGTCGTCATCGTGGCGTGCGGGACGGCCTATCACGCGGGAATGATCGCGAAATACGCCATCGAGCACTGGACCCGAATTCCCTGCGAGACGGAGCTGGCGAGCGAGTTCCGCTACCGCGATCCGATTCTTGACCGGCGGACGCTGGTGATTGCCATCAGCCAGTCCGGCGAGACGATGGACACGCTGATGGCATTGCGGCATGCGCGGGAACAGGGCGCCAAGGTGCTCGCCATCTGCAATACGAACGGCTCGACGATTCCGCGGGAATCGGATGCCGTTCTGTATACGCATGCCGGGCCCGAGGTCGCGGTGGCGTCGACCAAGGCGTTTTTGACGCAATTGGTGGCGTGCTATCTCGTCGCGCTCTATCTCGCGCAGGTGCGGGGGACCAAATGGGGCGACGAGATTCAGGACGTGGTGCGCGAGCTGGCGGCCATGGGGACCCAGGTGCAGAAGGTGCTGGGGACGATGGAGCCGGTGCGGGAGCTGGCGCGTGGCCTCGCCGACAAGAACACCGTGCTTTTCCTGGGGCGGCACGTCGGATATCCGGTGGCGCTGGAGGGCGCGCTGAAGCTCAAGGAACTCGCGTACATGCATGCGGAGGGCTTTGCGGCGGGTGAGCTCAAGCACGGACCGATCGCGCTGATCGAGAAGGATCTGCCGGTGGTCGTCGTCGTGCCGTCGCCGCGCGGACGGTCCGTACTCCACGACAAGATCGTGTCGAACATTCAGGAGATCCGGGCGCGTGGCGCGCGCACGATCGTGATTGCGGAGGAAGGCGACGAGGCGGTGGTTCCGTACGCCGATCACCTCGTGCGGATTCCCCGGACGCCGGTGTTGCTGCAGCCGCTGGTCTCCGCCGTGCCCTTGCAGGTCTTTGCGTGTGAGCTGGCCACCGCGCGCGGCAATGAGGTCGATCAGCCGCGTAATCTCGCCAAGTCGGTGACGGTGGAATGAACGGGCGAGCGAGCGAACAGCGGGTGAGCGGGTGATTATCGGGGTCGGGATCGATGTCGCCGAGATCGATCGGTTCGGGGCGGCGCTGGAGCGTACGCCGGAACTGGCGCAGCGGCTCTTCATCGAGACGGAGTTGATGCTCCCCAGCGGAGAGCGGCGCGGGATCGCCTCCTTGGCGGCACGGTTCGCGGCCAAGGAGGCGGTGGCCAAGGCGCTCGGCGCGCCGGGCGGGCTGCACTGGACGGACGCGGAGGTCTATGTCGAGGACAGCGGGCGGCCGCGGCTGCGGGTGCGCGGCACGGTCGCGGCGTGTGCCGCCGAACTCGGTGTGCGGTCCTGGCATGTGTCGCTCAGTCATGATGCGGGCGTGGCGTCCGCGGTGGTGATCGCCGAGGGGTAGGGCCGCTCCCGGGCCCGGGTGGCGGTCCGGTACGGCGGGGGTCTCGCGTGTGGCGGGGCCCCCGTTGCCGTTGCGGTGTGAGACTGGGCGCCATGAGGACTGCCTACAGCGTGGAGAGCGTACGGGCCGCCGAGCGGGAGCTGATGGCGCGGCTGCCGGAGGGTGCCCTGATGCAGCGGGCGGCGGCCGGACTGGCCGTGGCCTGCGGGGAGTTGCTGGGGCGGGTGTACGGCAGCCGGGTGACGCTGCTCGTCGGCAGCGGCGACAACGGCGGGGACGCGCTGTATGCCGGCGCCCGGCTGGCGCGGCGCGGGGCCGGGGTCGTCGCCGTGCTGCTGTCGCCCGAACGGGCCCATCAGGGGGGTCTGGCCGCGCTGCGGGCGGCCGGCGGGCGGGTCTCGGACGATCCGCGGCGCGATGTGGCGTGGGCCGATCTGGTGGTCGACGGGATCGTCGGGATCGGGGGGAAGGGCGGGCTCCGTCCGGCGGCCGCTCAACTCCTGGGCGCGGTGCGGGAATCGGCGATGGTGGTGGCCGTCGACCTGCCCAGCGGGGTGGACGCGGACAGCGGCGAGGTGGCCGGGGACGCCGTGTACGCCGATGCGACGGTGACGTTCGGGGCGTACAAGCCGGGACTGCTGATCGATCCGGCGCGGGAGCGGGCGGGGGCGCTGCGGCTGGTGGACATCGGGCTGGCGCTGCCGCGTCAGGCCGAGGTGGCGGCGTTGCAGCACGCGGATGTGGCGGAGCTGCTGCCGCGTCCGGGGGCTGAGAGCGACAAGTACCGGCGGGGGGTGGTGGGCGTCGTCGCCGGGTCCGCGCGGTATCCGGGGGCGGCGGTGCTGGCGGTGGCGGGTGCGCTGCGGGGCGGTGCGGGGGCCGTGCGGTACGTCGGGCCGGCCGCGGATGCGGTGCTGGCGCGGTTCCCGGAGACGCTGGTGCACGCCGGGCCGCCGGACAAGGCGGGGCGGGTGCAGGCGTGGGTGGTCGGGCCGGGCATGGGGGACGAGTCGGCGGCGTTGGACGAGGTGCTGGCGGCGGATGTGCCGGTGCTGGTGGACGCGGATGGGCTGCGGTTCCTGACGCCGGAGCGGGTCCGGCGCCGGACGGCCGGCACGCTGCTGACGCCGCACGCCGGGGAGGCCGCGGCGCTCCTGGGGCGCGGCCGCGAGGACATCGAGGCGGCGCGGCTGCGGTCCGTACGGGAGCTGGCCGGGCGCTACGGGGCAACGGTGCTGCTCAAGGGGTCGACGACCCTGGTGGCGGGCGAGACCGGGCCCGTACGGGTCAATCCCACCGGCACGAGCTGGCTCGCGACGGCGGGGAGCGGCGATGTGCTCTCGGGGCTGACGGGCTCGCTGCTGGCCGCCGGGCTGCCGCCGCTCGACGCCGGCTCCGTGGGGGCGTATCTGCACGGCCTGGCGGCCCGGCGCGCGGCCGGACCGCAGGGGGCGCCGATCCATGCCACGGAGGTCGCCGACTGCCTGGGCGAGGCCTGGCGCGACGTCCTGGACTGAGGCGCGGTGCGGTGCACGCCGCGCCGGGGCGGCGCCCCGCCCGGCCCCGCGCCGTTACGCCCCGCGAGGGAACGCCACGGGCCACCAGGGCGAACCTGGCGTGCGGAAGGCCGTGCGGCCGCCCGCTCACGGCATGGGTGAGTGCATGAATCGCACCCTCCCGGCGCTGTTGATCGGCGCCTCGCTGTTCACCTTCGTCGGAGTGCCCGCGGCCGCCGCCGGGCCGATCCCCGTCGTGCACCCGGCCGCCGACCCCCGGCCCGTGGCTTCCCCGGCCCCGGCCGCCGAGCGGGCGTCCGCCGCGCGTCCGGCAGCCCCCGTACCGAACGAGATCGTCGCGGCGGAGGCGGCGCAGCCCCTGCCGCAGCCGCCCGGCACCGAGCGCAAGCCGGGCCCCCATGACGGCGACTCGTCCGGGCTGGTCCCCGGCATCACGCTCCCGACACCCTTCCCGGGGGAGCAGGAGCAGCAGCGGCTGCCCGACCAGGCGCTGCCGCCGAACATCCCGCAGGGCCGCGCCCCCGCGGGCCCGGAGCCGGATCGGCCCATCGGCCCGATCCGGCACATCGAGATGGTGCCGCGGTCCGATGTACAGGGGGAGGGCGAGGCGGCGCCGAAGTGCAGCAAGTCCGCCGGCCCCGCGCAGCGGGCGATCGAGGAGTACCTGGGGCGGGAGGTGGACGGGCGCCAGTCGGCCGGTGACTGTGCCGCGATCCAGAAGTTCCAGCGCGCGCACAAGATCGAGCCCGCCGTCGGGTTCGCGGGGCCGGTCACCGGTGCCGTGGTGCGGCTGCTCCAGGCCCAGAAGGACCCGAACCGCGACGGGCGGTGCCCGAACCGTAACGAGCGCGTGGTCTGCGTCGACCTGTCCCGGCAGCTCGTCTGGGTCCAGCAGGACGGCGAGGTGCTCTACCAGCCGGTGGCGATGCGTTCCGGCCGTCCGACGATGGAGACCCGGACCGGCATGTACAAGGTCTACTGGAAGAACAAGAACCACATCTCTTCGCTGTACCACACACCTATGCCGTTCGCGCAGTTCTTCGACGGTGGCGAGGCGCTGCACGGCGTCTACGACGACGTCTACCAAGGCGCCGGCTCGCACGGCTGCGTCAACCTCCTCTGGGAGGACGCACAGAGGCTGTGGAACGTCCTGCAGAAGAACGACCTCGTGTATGTCTGGGGCCGTAAGACCGGCGTGTGACGGCCGCGTGACAGCTGTTTTCCCGCCGGTGCCCCGGGGTGTCGTGGCCCCGCCTGCGACACTGAGGGGGATGAACGAGACAGCGAAGCGGGCCCGCGCCACGATCGACGTCGCCGCCGTGCGGTCGAATGTGCGCGTGCTGCGAGGCCGCGCACCCCGGGCAGAGCTGATGGCCGTGGTCAAGTCCGACGGCTATGGACACGGTGCCGTGCCCTGCGCCCGCGCCGCCCGCGAGGGCGGCGCGAGCTGGCTGGGCACGGCGCTGCCCGAGGAGGCGTTCGCGCTGCGGGCGGCCGGGGACACCGGGCGGCTGCTGTGCTGGCTGTGGACGCCGGGCGGTCCCTGGCGCAAGGCCGTCGAGCAGAACGTCGACGTCGGGGTGAGCGCCTTGTGGGCGCTGCGCGAGGTGAGCGAGGCGGCGCGGGCGTGCGGGCGCACGGCCCGCGTCCAGCTCAAGATCGACACGGGGCTGGGCCGCAACGGCTGCCAGCCCGCCGACTGGGTGGAGCTGACCGCGGCGGCCGCCAAGGCCGAGGCCGACGGCGTCGTCAAGGTCACCGGCCTGTGGTCGCACTTCGCCTGCGCCGACGAGCCCGGACACCCCTCCATCCCGCTCCAGATGGCGGCCTTCGAAGAGGCGCTGGCGGTCGCCGGGGCCGCCGGGCTGCGCCCCGAGGTACGGCATATCGCCAACACCCCGGCGCTGCTCACCCTCCCCGAGGCCCACTTCGACCTGGTACGTACCGGTATCGGCATCTACGGTGTCTCGCCCAGTCCCGAGCTCGGCACGCCCCAGGACTTCGGGCTGCGGCCCGCGATGACCCTTGAGGCATCGCTGGCGTCCGTGAAACCGGTCCCGGCCGGCCATGGCGTCTCGTACGGGCACCACTACACGACAGCCGCTGACACCACCCTCGCGCTGGTCCCGCTCGGCTACGCCGACGGCATCCCGCGGCACGCCTCCGGCAAGGGACCGGTGCTGGTGGGAGGCAAGTGGCGAACGGTCGCCGGGCGGGTCGCCATGGACCAGTTCGTGGTCGACCTGGACGGGGACAGCGCGCAGCCGGGCGATACGGCGGTGCTGTTCGGGCCGGGCGACCGCGGCGAGCCGATCGCGGAGGACTGGGCCATGGCGGCCGGAACGATCGGGTACGAAATCGTCACGCGGATCGGGGCGAGAGTGCCGCGCGTCTATGTGGACAGCGATATCGCGGACGCGGATGGCGCGCCGGGCGACGTCGTGGATGCGGATGTCGTGGATTCGGGTGTCGTGGGTACCCATGGTGTGGATGCGGCGGAAGTGGTGGGTGCTGGTGCCGTGAGCGCCGGTGCCGCCGATGCGGAAGCCGCGGATGCAGGTTGTGAAGGTGATCCGACGCGTACGGGGGGTGCGGTATGAGCGACAGCCAGGAGGTGGCCGCCAAGGCGGTCGAGACGGCCGCCGACTCGGTGAACAACTGGGCGCGGGCCGGGCGGCACGCGGGGATCGCGAGCGCCGCCATCGGCGTGATCGCGGCGGGCGCGGCGGCCGGCGTGGCGATAGAGCGGATGACGGTCGGCCGCGGAATGCGGCGCCGCGCCCGGCTGGCGCTGGACGCGGAGGGGCCGTACGGCACGCTGCGCGGCACCCCGGGCGCGGCGGTCGCCGAGGACGGCACCACGCTGTACTACGAGGTGGACGAGCCGGGCGTGGCGCCGGGGAAGGCGGCGGCGAACGGCGGGAACGGCGCCAAGGCGGCCAAGGACACCAAGGCGGCCAGGGACGGCAAGGCGGCCAAGGACGGCAAGGCCGCCAGGAGCGGCAAGGACGCCGCCCGCGCCGCGCTGGACGGTCAGGGTGCCCAGGGCGTGCGTAAGCGGCTGCTGGCGGCGCTGGGGCGCCGCTCCGTGGCCCCCACCGTCGTCTTCAGCCACGGCTACTGCCTCAGCCAGGACTCCTGGCACTTCCAGCGCGCGGCGCTGCGCGGCATCGTGCGCACCGTCCACTGGGACCAGCGCAGCCACGGCCGCTCGGCCCGCGGCCACGGCCAGATCGAGGGTACGGATCCGGTCACCATCGATCTGCTGGGCCGGGATCTGAAGGCGGTACTGGACGCCGCCGTGCCGGAGGGGCCGATCGTGCTGGTCGGGCACTCCATGGGCGGGATGACCGTCATGGCGCTGGCCGACCAGTTCCCCGAGTACGTCGCGGAGCGGGTGGTCGGCGTGGCGCTGATCGGCACCTCGGCGGGCAAGCTCAGCGAGGTCGCGTTCGGGCTGCCGTCGATGGGGGTGAAGGCGTTCCACGCCGTCGCGCCGGGGCTGCTCAAGGCGCTGGGGTCGCAGAGCGAGATCGTCGAGCGGGGGCGGCGGGCCACCGCGGATCTGTTCGCTGGGCTGATCAAGCGGTATTCGTTCGGGACGCCGGAGGACGTGGACTCGGGCATCGCGCGTTTCGCGGAGCGGCTGATCGAGGCGACCCCGATCGATGTGGTCGCCGAGTTCTATCCGGCCTTCGCGGTGCATGACAAGGCCGAGGCGGTGGCGGCGTTCGACGCGAAGCCGGCGCTGGTGCTCGCCGGGGAGAAGGACCTGATCACCCCCGCCGATCACAGCCGGACCATCGCCGATCTGCTGCCGCACGCCGATCTGCTGTGCGTCCCGGGCGCCGGGCATCTGGTGATGCTGGAGCGGCCCGAGCTGGTCAATGACCAGCTGGTCTCGCTGGTGGAGCGGGCCAGCGCGGTGGCCCGCGGTGCGCGCTCGGCCAGGGCCTGAAGCGGGGCGGGGCCGGGCGCCGGTCCGGGACCGCGCCCGGCGGTGTGCCGGGTTGCGGTACTCCGTCCACCCCGACCGGCAACGGCTCCTGCCCCGCGTCACCCCGACACAGGGTGCCGTCCGGGCCCGTACCATTTGCGGCATGAGTGAGCGCAGCGAGCGAATCATCCGGAGGTGCGCGCTGAGCGAATGCGAGGCCGAGCGAAGCGAGGTTTCGGCATGAGCACCACCGGCGCGACCGCCCATGTCACCGTCAAATCCCCCGACCACATGCAGGAGTTGGGCCGCAAACTGGCCTCCCTGCTGCGCCCCGGCGACCTGGTGCTGCTCACCGGTGAGCTGGGCGCCGGCAAGACCACTCTCACCCGGGGCCTGGGCGAGGGGCTGGGCGTACGCGGCGCCGTGACCTCGCCCACCTTCGTCATCGCCCGGGTGCACCCGTCCCTGACCGGCGGCCCCGCGCTGGTGCACGTCGATGCCTATCGCCTGGGCGGCGGCCTCGACGAGATGGAGGACCTGGACCTCGATGTCTCGCTGCCGGAGTCGGTGGTGGTCGTGGAGTGGGGCGACGGCAAGGTCGAGGAGCTGTCCGAGGACCGGCTGCACGTCGTGATCGGGCGGGCCGTCGGGGCCGATGCGCCGGGGGGCGCGGACGCCGTCCTGGAGGGTGCGCTGCACGGCGATACGGACGACGTCCGCGAGGTGACGGTCACCGGCCTCGGGCCGCGCTGGACGGCTGCCGGGCTCGACCGGCTGGAGAACCGCTGAGGTCCAGGCGCACCCGCCCGGTTCCGGCCCGTACCGGCCAACCCCGTACCAACCCGCACCAGCGCGTAACTCGCACCGCCCCGTACCGACCGGTGCTCTGATGCCGGTCTCCCGCTCCCGTAGGGGACCGCTGCTCGCGCGCGAGATCACCGCTCTCGTATGCGACTCGTGCTCTCCCGGGAGCCTCCCGCTCTCCCGCGGCCCCGGCGTCCCGTAGTTTCCGACAATGCGTCGGTAAGGTGTTGCGTACGCGGTACCGCGCGTGGTCACATGGGTGAGGAGAGTCCGGGTTAGGTCAGCCTAACTAGGCGGCCTGGCCTCCGTCGCTTGCCCCAGGAGCCCGGGAGGCGTCCATGTCGGCCCAGCAGCCCTCCCCCACGCCTGAAAGGCGCAGGGGCGCCCCCGTCGCGGCGGCCCGGCGCGCCGGACACGATGCGCCCGAGCAGCCACCGACGATGCGCGAACTCCTGGCGGCGTGCGCCGCGGCCAGCGCCGTCTCCACACCGCCGAACGCCATCGCCGAGCCCCGGACGGACAGCCCCGCCGAGGAAGAGGCCCCCGCGTCCACCAAAGGGTGCGACGCCGCGTAACCCATAGGGACGAACGCGGCGGCGCCCGCGCCGGCCGGGCGGACGGGCGAGGAGACCGGGCGTCAGAGGAGACCGGGCGTCAGAGGACCACGACGACCTTGGTGCCGATCAGCGCAAAGTCCCACATTGCCTTGCCGTCGCCGCGCGACTCCCGGATGCCGCCGGTCTTCTTCGTCGCGCCCGGGTCCGGCTGCGGAGTGGAGCCGTCGACCGCGGCGCTGAATCCGACCGGGACGCCATTGACGCTGCCGAACAGCACGACGTGCTCGACCGGGCGGCCATCGGAGCCCGTCAGGCTCACCGAACGCCCGGTGACCTGGTACGCCCCGGCCACCGGGCTGACGGTGCTCGGCACCACCTTGTACGTACGCAGCGCCTTGTCCTGGGCATCGACCAGCCAGACGCGCTTGGCGCCGAGGGAGTAGACGACCCGCTTGCCGGTGCCGGACGCCTGGGGGACGGCGGCGGGGCGCGGCGCCTTGTCCTTCGGTGCAGGGCGGCCGTGGTGCGCGCGGCTCTTGGTGTGGTGGCCCTCGCCACGGGCCGCGAGGTGGTCCGGGGCGGACGCCGAGGCCTGGTAGCCGAGCACGCCGACCGCCACCAGGGCGGCCGCGGTCAGAGCGGTGACGATCGTGCTGCTCTTAGCGGGCACCGCTGTGCCACCTTTCCGCTGCGCCGGATCCGTACAGACTTGTTGACCATGTACCTATGTACCGGGCCGACGGTAGCACCGGAACGGGCACCATCGGCCGAGCCGTAGTCTTGAGGGCGTGCTGCTGCTAGCTCTTGACACCGCCACCCCCGCCGTCACGGTCGCCCTGCACGACGGCTCCCGGATCCTCGCCGAGTCCCGCCAAGTGGACGCCCGCCGGCACGGCGAGCTGCTGCTGCCCGCCGTCGACCGGGTGCTGGCCGAGGCCGGCCGCAAGCTCGACGCGGTCAGCGACATCGTGGTCGGCGTCGGACCGGGCCCGTACACGGGGCTGCGCGTCGGACTGGTCACCGCGGCGACCTTCGGGGCCGTCCTGGGCGTCCCGGTGCACGGCCTGTGCTCGCTGGACGGGATCGCCTACGCCAGCGGCCTGGACGAGCCCTTCGTCGTGGCGACGGACGCCCGCCGCAAGGAGGTCTACTGGGCGCGGTACGACAACGCCCGGACCCGCGTGACCGAGCCCGCCGTCGACCGTCCCGCGGACCTCGCCGACCAGGTGGCCGGGGTCCCTGCCGTCGGCGCGGGCGCGCTGCTGTACGACGAGGTGTTCACCGGCGTACGGCGCGAGGGCCCCGAGCACCAGTCCGCGGCGGCGCTCGCCGCGCTGGCCGCCGAGAAGCTCGCCGCCGGCGAGGAATTCCTGCCCGACCGGCCGCTGTATCTGCGCCGCCCCGACGCGCAGGTCCCGGCCAACTACAAGGTGGTCACCCCCAAGTGACCGCCCGTCCGTCGCCCGGCCACCGCCCCTCGACGACGCCGCCGCCCCGCGGTGCCTCCGAGGCCGTCGTGCTGCGCGAGATGCGCTGGTGGGACATCGAGCCGGTGCTGGCGCTGGAGCACGAGCTGTTCCCCGAGGACGCCTGGTCGGAGGGGATGTTCTGGTCCGAGCTGGCCCATGCGCGCGGCGCCGCCGCCACCCGCCGCTACCTCGTCGCCGAACTGGACGGCCGCCTCGTCGGCTACGGCGGCCTGTGCGCCATCGGAGCCACCGGCGACATCCAGACCATCGCCACCGCCCGCGACCAGTGGGGCACCGGCCTCGGCGCCCGCCTGCTGACCGAACTGCTCTCGGCCGCCACCGCCTTCGAGTGCCGCGAGGTGCTGCTGGAGGTACGGGTCGACAACCTCCGCGCGCAGCGCCTGTACGAGCGCTTCGGCTTCGAGCCGATCGGCTTCCGCCGCGGCTACTACCAGCCGGGCAATGTCGACGCGCTGGTCATGCGCCTGAGCACGGAATCCCCCGCACCCGCATCCCCCGTACCTGGAACCCAAGGAAACCCGACCCATGGCTGACGAACCGCTCGTCCTCGGCATCGAGACCTCCTGCGACGAGACCGGAGTGGGCATCGTCCGCGGCCATACGCTGCTGGCCGACGCGGTCGCCTCCAGCGTCGACGAACACGCCCGCTTCGGCGGCGTCGTCCCGGAGGTCGCCTCGCGGGCGCACCTGGAGGCGATGGTCCCCACCATCCAGCGCGCCCTGAAGGACGCCGGGGTCGCGGCGAGCGACCTCGACGGCATCGCGGTCACCGCGGGCCCCGGTCTCGCGGGCGCGCTGCTGGTCGGTGTCTCGGCCGCGAAGGCGTACGCCTACGCCCTCGGCAAGCCGCTCTACGGCGTCAACCACCTGGCCTCGCACATCTGCGTCGACCAGCTGGAGCACGGCGCGCTGCCGGAGCCGACGATGGCGCTGCTGGTGTCCGGCGGCCACTCCTCGCTCCTCCTCGCGCCCGACATCACCTCCGATGTGCGGCCGCTGGGCTCGACCATCGACGACGCGGCGGGCGAGGCGTTCGACAAGATCGCGCGGGTGCTGCAGCTCGGCTTCCCCGGCGGCCCGGTCATCGACCGCTACGCCCGCGAGGGCAACCCCGACGCGATCCGCTTCCCGCGCGGGCTGACCGGCCCCCGCGACCCGGTCTACGACTTCTCCTTCTCCGGCCTGAAGACGGCGGTCGCACGCTGGATCGAGGCCAAGCGGGCGGCCGGTGAGGACGTCCCGGTGGCGGATGTCTCGGCGTCCTTCCAGGAGGCCGTGGTGGACGTGCTGACCCGTAAGGCCGTACGGGCCTGCAAGGACAACGGCGTCGACCACCTGATGATCGGCGGCGGGGTGGCGGCCAACTCCCGGCTGCGGGCGCTCGCCCAGCAGCGCTGCGAGAAGGCGGGCATCACCCTGCGGGTGCCGCGGCCCAAGCTGTGCACGGACAACGGCGCGATGGTGGCGGCGCTGGGGGCGGAGATGGTGGCGCGTAACCGGCCAGCCTCGAACTGGGCCCTCTCGGCGGATTCGTCGCTGCCGGTGACGGAGCCGCATGTGCCGGATCCGGATCATGTCCATGAGCACGGTCACGGCCACACCCACGATCACGTGCATGAGCTGAGCAAGCGGAACCTGTACGCCTGAGGGTCCGGGCTCAGTCCTCCGGGCCCTCCAGCAGGAAGGCCGTCTCCAGGGCGGGGTAGGGGGCGGGGAGGGGCAGGGGGTGGCCGAGGCTTACCCGGACCTTGGTGGTGTACTCGCCTTCCTCGGGGCGGGAGAAGGCGTACGCCTTGCCTGCCTGACGGTGGATCAGTACGTAGACCGGCACTCCGGCTGCTGCGTAGCTGCGGTACTTGGCGCCGGAGTCCGTGTGGTGGTTCGTTGACGTCACCTCGCCGACGAGGCCGAGCAGATCGGCCGGGTACCAGCCCTCGTGGGCCTGGTAGTGCGCTTCGTCCTCGTCGGTGGGCCTGCGGCTCAGCACGTAGAAGTCGGGGACGACCAACGCACCCGACCGGTCTCCCCGTGATCCGATACGAAAGCCGTTGCCCGCTCCCGCCCGGCCGCCTGCGGCGCGGAGCTGAAACGTCAGCTCCGACGCGCAGTCGTTGTGCCGGTCCTCGCGCGGTGGCATCAGGATCGGGAGCGTTTCGACGTACTCGGCCCGGACCGGAATTCCGTACGCCTTCTCCAGAGCGACCAGCAGATCGGCCGGGTCCTCCCACTCGACGGCCGGCTCGACGAGCGGTTCGCTGCTCATCCTTGGTCTCCTTCGTCGCCTACGGGGGCTACGCCCTGACCGGCCTCCCCAGCAGCATGCTCGGCTTTCCCGCCACCCGCGTGAGGATGATCGTGCAGGAGTTCACCCCTTCGAGGCGGAGCTTCTTGCGCAGCTCCTCGGGGGAGACCGCCGACCCCCGCTTCTTGATCTCCGCGATGCCGATCCCGCGCTCGCGCAGCAGCGCCCGCAGCTTCTTGACGTTGAAGGGCAGGACGTCGGTGATCTCGTAGGCGGTGGCGTACGGGGTCGGGGTCAGCTCGTCGGCGGTGAGGTACGCGATGGTCGGGTCGATGAGCCGGCCGCCGATCTGCCGGGCGACATCGGCCACCAGGTGCGCCCGGATGACGGCGCCGTCCGGCTCGTACAGCCAGCGGCCGACGGGGCCCGGCTCGGGGTCGGGCAGGCCCGCGCCGAGCAGGGTGGCGCCGCCGGGGAGGAGGGTCGCGCGGCGGCCGCCGGGGGCCGCGGTGGTGCCGAACCACACCACCGCCTCCTTCACCTCGCCGCCGTCGGAGATCCACTCCGTCTCGGCGTCCTCCGGCAGCGCCTCGTGCGGTACGCCGGGTGCGATCTTCAGCGCCGCGCGGGGGGCCTTGCGGGCCGCCTCGACGGCCCAGGACAGCGGGGGCGAGTACGCCTCCGGGTCGAAGATCCTGCCGCCCCGCGCCTTCGTCCGCCGCGCCGGGTCCACGAACACCGCGTCGAACCCGGCCGTGTCCACCTCCGCCACATCCGCGCAGCGCACCTCGATCAGACCGGCCAGCCCCAGCGCCTCGGCGTTCGCGCGCGCGGCGGCGCAGGCCAGCGGGTCGCGGTCGACGGCCAGGACGCGGATTCCGGCGCGGGCCAGGGCGATGGCGTCGCCGCCGATACCGGAGCAGAGGTCGGCCAGCGTACGGACGCCCAGCGCGGCGAGCCGGGCGGCGCGGTGGGTGGCGACGGTGGCGCGGGTGGACTGCTCGACGCCGTTCGGGGTGAAGTACATCCGCTGGGCGTCCGCCCCGAACTTCGCTGCCGCGCGCTGCCGCAGCCGGGCCTGCCCGAGGGCGGCGGACACCAGCGGCGCGGGGTGGGTGCGGCGCAGCCGGGTGGCGACGGCCAGGTCGTCGGCCGGATCGTGGTCCCGCAGTGCGGCCAGCAGCTCCTGTCCCTCGGGGGTGAGCAGTGCGCAGAACGTGTCGAGGTCGGTCACCTGCCCCATTGTGGGCCAGTCGGCTGACCGCTTCGGCGTGGTGGGTTGTGTCGCCGTGGCGAGGGGGCGGGGCGCTGCCAGACTCCCGGTTATGAAGATTGTCGGACTTTTCCGAACTGTCCGGGTACGGGATGAGGGCGAGGGCGTGGCCACGGGTGCCGCCGCCAGGGCTCGGGGCCTGGCGGCCCTCTCCGTACTCGGGCTGCTGGCGGCCGGCTGCGGTGTGGTGCGCGGTGAGGACCTGCTCGACAACGCTCCGGCGGCCGGGCCGACCGTCGTCGCGCCGGATGCCGGCGCGCTGCTCTCCCAGGCGCGGATGGTGCACCGGGCGCAGGCGCGCCAGGCGGTGGCGGCCAAGCGGTACGGACTGGCCGGGCTGCCGCTCAGCCCGCCGCGGCCGCCGGCCTTCAAGCCGTTCCTGACGACCGAGCCGCGCCTCTCCAGGGGCCGCGGCACGGGTCTGCCCGCCGTGATCGCCCGGGTGCCGACCCGCGCCAAGGTCGTGTTCCTGACGGTCGACGACGCCGATGCGACGGACGCCGACTTCATCCGGATGATGCGCGAACTCGACGTCCCCTTCAGCGCGTTCCCCATGGCGCACCAGCGCGTGCTGCCACGGCTTCCCGCGGCGGCGCAGCGCGACGCGATCTGCGAGCAGCAGGATCTGCGCAAGCGCCGGAGCGGCCGGTGGCCGGTGCTCTTCAGGCCGCCGCAGGGCGCGTACACGCTGGAGACGCTGCGGATGGCGGCCGCCTGCGGCGTCCGGGCCGTACCGCTCTGGAACGAGGAGGTCTTCCCCGGCCGGATCGCCTACCGCGAGCGGGACCACCGGCTGCACCCCGGCGATATCGTCCTGGCCCGCACCGACCTCCGCCGGGACCGGCACGGGGCGTTGCCGGAGGCCGCGCGCAACCTGCTGCGCACGGCCCGCGAACAGGGCTTCGCCGTCGGGCTGCTGGAGGACTATGTGTGAGCGGGTGCCGGGGCCGGGTGCCGGGTGCCGGGTGCGGGACGGCTCGCCCTACGGCCGCGGCGGCGGGCCCACCGGCTCGCGGCGGCGCTGGGCGGTGTCGCTGATCCGCAGCAGCAGCCCGACCATCACCCAGTTCGCGACGAGTGACGAGCCGCCCTTGGCGAGGAAGGGCAGCGCCTTGCCGGTGAGGGGGATCAGCCCGGTGACGCCGCCGGCGACGACGAAGACCTGGAGGATCAGCGCGCTGGAGAGCCCGACGGCGAGCAGTTTGCCGAACGGGTCGCGGGAGCTGAACGCCACCCGCAGCCCACGCTGCGCCAGGAGGACGTACAGCAGGAGCACGGCCATCACCCCGGCCAGGCCCAGCTCCTCGCCGACGGTGGTCAGGATGAAGTCGCTGTTGCCGGCGAAGCCGATCAGCTCGGGATGGCCCTGCCCCAGCCCGGTACCGCCGATCCCGCCGCTGCCGAAGCTGAAGAGCGCCTCGGCGAGCTGCCGGGACATGCCCTCGGCCTCGCCCTGCTTGGTGTACGCCCGCATGGGGTCCAGCCAGGCGGTGACCCGGCCGTGGACATGCGGCTCCAGGGAGCCGACGACCGCCGCGCCGATGACGGCCATCAGTAGGCCGAACGCCACCCAACTGGTGCGCTGGGTGGCCATGTAGAGCATGATCACAAAGACGCCGAAGAAGATCAGCGAGGTGCCGAGGTCGCGTTCGAAGACCAGCACCAGCAGGCTGATCGCCCAGATCGTGAAGATCGGCCCGAGCTGGCGCGCCACGGGCAGCTGCACCCCGAGGAAGCGCCGTCCGGTCAGCGCCAGCGCATCGCGCTTGACGGTCAGGTAACCCGCGAAGAACACCGCGATCATGACCTTGACGAATTCGCCGGGCTGAACGGACAGCGGACCCAGCAGAATCCAGCGCTTGGCCCCGAACTGGTCGGCGCCGAAGAAGGCCGGTGCCATCAGCAGCACCAGCGCACCCGCCATCGTCAGATAGATATAGCGCTGCAGCGTGCGGTGATCGCGCAGCGTCAGCAGCACGCCCATGCAGACCGCCACCCCGATCGCCGTCCACAGCAGCTGGCCGTCCGCGGCCTGGCCCATCATCCGCAGCAGCAGGGGGCTGGCCTTGTAGGAGATGTCCAGCCGGTGCAGCAGCACCAGGCCGATGCCCGTCAGCAGCGTCGCCAGCGGCAGGATCAGCGGATCGGCGCGCGGTGCGAAGCGGCGTACCAGCAGATGCGGGACCAGTGCGATGGCGGTGAAGACGGCGCTGAAGACGATCAGGCCGCGGGAGACCCCGCCCTTCATCGACAGCTCGGTGCAGACATAGCCGAAGACGGTGATCCCGACGGTGAGGAGCAGCAGCCACGCCTCGGTCCGGCGGCGGTCGGGGGCCTGGGCGAGGGCGGCGAACGTCATCGTGCGTTCGACGTCGCTCTCCTGCCTCTGCCTCCTCCGGGCCGCGCGGGGAGCGCTGGTCGGTCCGTGCACGCGGGTCCTCCGCCTTGGGGTGTCCCCCCTGGTCTTCAAGACCTTGGGGGAGGGTCGTACGCCGGAAGCCCGGTCGTCGGGGTCGGTCGTCGGTTCGGTCGTTGGTTCGGGAGTCGGTTCGGTGGTCGGTTCGGTGGTCGGGAAGGGAGACGAGGAAGCGGTGAGTGTGGTTGCGGCCGATGCGGGAGGTGTGTCCGAATTCAGCTGCCCGGTGGCCGCCGCCGAACCCGCACGGGCGACAGGCCGCGCCTCGATTGGCACTCCGCTTGACCGAGTGCTAACCGCGTCATAGTGTCAGCGTTGGCACTCTCCACCGGGGAGTGCCAAGTATGCGCGACGGGCAGGTCCGGCACCCGCGACGACGGATCCACCTGGTCGCCACCTCAGACAGTTAACCCCGTGAGATCTCCGAAGGGGGAGGTCGGATCGTGACGACCACCAGCTCCAAGGTTGCCATCAAGCCGCTCGAGGACCGCATTGTGGTCCAGCCGCTCGACGCCGAGCAGACCACGGCTTCGGGCCTGGTCATTCCGGACACTGCCAAGGAGAAGCCCCAGGAGGGCGCTGTCCTGGCCGTGGGTCCCGGCCGTTTCGAGAACGGCGAGCGCCTGCCGCTCGACGTCAAGGTCGGCGATGTCGTGCTCTACAGCAAGTACGGCGGCACCGAGGTGAAGTACAGCGGCGACGAGTACCTCGTCCTCTCGGCTCGCGACGTGCTCGCGATCATCGAGAAGTAAGTCACCCACGTTTTGCCTTGATCTGCGCCCCTGGTTCCCGCGTCTAAACAACCCGGGGCAGGGGCGCAGTTTCGTATGAGCGATATGAGCGACAGCGGTCACGGCGGCGAGGCCGAAGATCGCAACGAGAGGACTTGAAGCAACTCATGGCGAAGATCCTGAAGTTCGACGAGGACGCCCGTCGCGCCCTTGAGCGCGGCGTCAACAAGCTTGCCGACACGGTCAAGGTGACGATCGGCCCCAAGGGCCGCAACGTCGTCATCGACAAGAAGTTCGGCGCCCCGACCATCACCAACGACGGTGTCACCATCGCGCGTGAGGTCGAGGTCGAGGACCCGTACGAGAACCTGGGCGCCCAGCTCGTCAAGGAGGTGGCGACCAAGACCAACGACATCGCGGGTGACGGCACCACCACCGCCACCGTGCTGGCCCAGGCGCTGGTCCGCGAGGGTCTGCGCAACGTCGCCGCGGGTGCCTCCCCGGCCGCCCTGAAGAAGGGCATCGACGCGGCGGTCAAGGCCGTCTCCGACGAGCTGCTGGCCACCGCCCGCCCGATCGACGACAAGTCCGACATCGCCGCCGTGGCCGGCCTGTCCGCGCAGGACAAGCAGGTCGGCGAGCTGATCGCCGAGGCGATGGACAAGGTCGGCAAGGACGGTGTGATCACCGTCGAGGAGTCCAACACCTTCGGTCTGGAGCTGGACTTCACCGAGGGCATGGCCTTCGACAAGGGCTACCTCTCGCCGTACATGGTCACCGACCAGGAGCGGATGGAGGCCGTCCTCGACGACCCGTACATCCTCATCCACCAGGGCAAGATCGCCTCGATCCAGGACCTGCTGCCGCTGCTGGAGAAGGTCATCCAGGCCGGTGCCTCCAAGCCGCTGCTGATCATCGCCGAGGATGTCGAGGGCGAGGCGCTCTCCACCCTCGTCGTCAACAAGATCCGTGGCACCTTCAACGCCGTGGCCGTCAAGGCCCCCGGCTTCGGTGACCGCCGCAAGGCGATGCTCGGCGACATGGCCACCCTCACCGGTGCCACCGTCATCGCCGAGGAGGTCGGCCTCAAGCTCGACCAGGCCGGTCTGGACGTGCTGGGCACCGCCCGCCGCGTGACCGTGACCAAGGACGACACCACCATCGTCGACGGCGGCGGCAACAGCGCCGACGTCGAGGGCCGCGTCGCCCAGATCAAGGCCGAGATCGAGACCACCGACTCGGACTGGGACCGCGAGAAGCTCCAGGAGCGCCTCGCCAAGCTCGCCGGTGGCGTCTGCGTCATCCGCGTGGGTGCGGCCACCGAGGTCGAGCTCAAGGAGAAGAAGCACCGTCTGGAGGACGCCATCTCCGCGACCCGCGCCGCGGTCGAGGAGGGCATCGTCTCCGGTGGTGGCTCTGCGCTGGTCCACGCCGTCAAGGTGCTCGAGGGCAACCTCGGCAAGGAGGGCGACGAGGCCACCGGTGTCGCCGTCGTCCGTCGCGCCGCCGTCGAGCCGCTGCGCTGGATCGCCGAGAACGCGGGCCTCGAGGGCTACGTGATCACCGCCAAGGTCGCCGAGCAGGACAAGGGCCAGGGCTTCAACGCCGCCACCGGCGAGTACGGCGACCTGGTCAAGGCCGGCGTCATCGACCCGGTCAAGGTCACCCGCTCCGCCCTGGAGAACGCCGCCTCCATCGCTTCGCTGCTGCTGACGACCGAGACCCTGGTCGTCGAGAAGCCGGCGGAGGAGGAGGCCGAGGCCGGTCACGGTCACGGCCACGGCCACTCGCACTGACCTGTGCAGTAGTCCGGTACGGCTTCGAGGCCCGGTCCCCGCTCATGCGGGGGCCGGGCCTCGGCGTTGGGGCCATGATGCCGTGCGGCTTTCGGGGGCGCCGCCGGGCCTCCTTGGATACGCTTCCCTTCATGTCCATGCCGATCAGCCGCTCTCCGGCGCCCGACGCCACGGTCATCCACACCGGCCGCCGAAATCTCCTGAGGGGCAGCCGCGTCTGCGCCCTCGCCCTCGTGATCGGCCTGCTCGGCCCCCTCGCCGCCCTCGTGAAAGACCACCGCGGACACGGCCTCGTTGCGGATGAACTGGCCGGAGGAATCGTCTGGTTGCTGATCTGCGGCGGCCTCGCCACTCTCCTCTTCCTCGCCCTCTGGAAGGGCCGCCACGCCGAGGTGGCCGTCGACCACACCGGCCTCTGGTACGTCAACGGGCCGGCCCGGAACGTCATCCCTTGGCACACGCTCGCCGGCGTCGGCCTCTACTGGTGCCATGCTGGTGGGCGGCGCTACCGCACCAAGGAGTACTCCCTCGAACTGTGCCCCAACCGGCCCATCGACCGCGACGACCCGGTGCTGTGGCCCCTGGTCCGCGACGAGGAGCCGCTGAGCCCCACGCTCCCCCGCCTGCGCTACCGCCTCGCCCTCAGCAAAGCGACCTATCGCCCGGTGGTGGCTGCCGTCCGGCCGTACGTGCCTCAGCTGTGGCTCGGTGAGTCCGAGCGCGAGCGGGGCTACCGGGGCCTGCCCGATATCAAGGGCCATCGGGAACGCACCGGCGGCCGGACCCGCTGAGCCGGTCCGGCGGGGCCGCGGCAACCCTCGCGGCGACCGGGTGTCTTCCCGCCGACGGCGGCGGACGGGTCAGGCCGAGCGGTCCAGCCCCTCCGGCCGTACGGGATCGCTGAAGGGCAGTCCCCGGGTGTAGCGCTCCAGTTCGTCCAGGGCCAGGTCGGCCAGGCGGTGGAGTTCGCCGCCCAGGGAGCCGGCGATGTGCGGGGTCAGCAGGACGTTGGGGAGGTCGTACAACGGCGAGTCGGGGGGCGGGAGTTCGGGCTCGGTGACGTCGAGGACGGCGTTCAGGCGGCCGGTCAGCAGCTCGGGGAGGAGGGCCGCTTCGTCGACGAGGGAGCCGCGGGCGGTGTTGATCAGGGTGGCGCCGTCGGGCATCAGGGCCAGTTCGCGGGCGCCGAGCATGTGGTGGGTGGCGGGCAGCTGGGGGGCGTGGACGGTGACGACGTCGGCGGCGGCGCAGAGCGTGTCGAGGGGGACGGGGGTGGCGCCCAGGTCGGCGGCCTCGGCGGGGTCGAGGTACGGGTCGTGGAGGAGGACCCGCAGGTCGAAGGGGTGCAGCAGCGCGATCACGCGACGGCCGATGCGGGAGGCGCCGATGATGCCGACGGTGCGGCCGTGGTTGCCGGCGCCGCCGAGTTCGTGCAGCCAGTCGTGCGGGGCGCGCAGCGTGCGGTAGCGGTGGGCGGAATGCAGGACGCGCTTCCCCGCGAACAGGATCGCGGCGAGGGTGTATTCGGCGACCGGCAGCGCGTTGGCGGCGGCGGCCGAGGTGACGGCGAGGCCGCGCTGCCAGCAGGCCTCGGTGATGTGGTGTTTGACGGAGCCGGCGGCGTGGACGACGGCGCGCAGGCGGGGGGCGGCCGCCAGGACCCGGTCGGTGAGCGGCGGGGCGCCCCAGCAGGTGAGGAGCACCTCGGCGCGGGCGAGGGCGGCGGCGACCTGCGGCGTGGGGTCGGCCAGGTCGTGTGCGACGAGCCCGGGATCGGTGCGGGCGAGGGACGCGAGGCGGGTGTGGTGGCGGGCGGTGAGCAGCCGGTCGGCGATGCCGGGGCCCATGGACAGCAGCAGTTCGGGCCGTTGGGGTGGGCTGGACGGCATTTCCGCAGGTCCGGGGGGATTGTCAGCGGTGGGGTGCATAGTGGGGAACGGTCCTCCTTCGCGGTCGCCCGTGTGGTGCCCGTGCGTGGTCCGTGCGTCGCCCGGTGTCGTGCGTTGTCGTCGGTCATCCCCGGCTATCGGACGGTGCCGGCGGTGAGACCGGCCTTCCAGTGCCGCTGGAGGGCGACGAAGGCGACGATCAGGGGGACGACGGCGAGGAGCGAGCCGGTGACGACGAGCGGGTAGTAGGAAGGCTCGGCACGGGTGTTGCTGTTCCATGCGTACAGGCCGAGGCTCAGCGGGAAGAGTCGCTGGTCGGAAAGCATGACCAGGGGGAGGAAGAAGTTGTTCCAGATGGCGGTGAACTGGAAGAGGAAGACGGTCACCAGGCCCGGCATGACCATGCGCAGGCCGATGGACCAGAAGATCCGCAGCTCGCTCGCGCCGTCCATACGGGCCGCCTCGATCGCCTCGCCCGGTATGTAGCCGGCGCTGAAGACCCGGGCCAGATAGACCCCGAAGGGGTGCGCGAGGACGGGGATCAGCACCGCCCAGTAGGTGTTGACCAGGCCGGTCTGCGCGGCGAGCAGATACAGCGGCAGCGCGAGCGCCGTCGTGGGGACGAGCACGCCGAGCAGGACGAGGCCGAACAGCCGCTCCTTGCCGGGGAACGCGTAGGTGTGGAAGGCGTATCCGGCGGCCACGGACACCAGGGCGGAGAGCGCGGCGCCGCCGCCCGCGTAGAGCAGGCTGTTGGCGTACCAGCGGAAGTAGATGCCGTCGTTGAAGGACGCCAGGCGGGAGAGGTTGCCGCCGAGGTCGAAGCCGTCGAAGGAGAGCGCGTCGCCGGCCAGCAGGCCGCCGGCGTCCTTGGTGGCGGCGGTGAGCAGCCAGACGAGGGGGAAGAGCATGTAGAGGGCGGCGAGGACGAGGGCGCCGTTGACGGCCGCCCGGGAGAGCCAGCGGCCGCGGGGCGGCCGGGCGGCGGCGCGGACGATGCCGCGGGGGATCCGGCGGGCCGGTGCACGGTCCGTGGGGGCAGGGGCGGCCGCCGCGGTACGGGCCGTCGGGGTGGGGGCCATTACGCGGTCCTGCCCTTCTGCCGGGTGCCGGGTGCGCGGCGCGCGAAGCGGGTGACGGCGAAGGACAGCGCCGCCGCGGCGAGCGCGAGGAGCACGGAGGCGGCGGCCGCCAGCCCGTAGTCGTTGCGGGTGAAGGCCGCGGCGTAGGCGTACATGTTCGGGGTCCAGGAGGAGTTCAGCGCGGACGCGGAGGCCTGGTTGACGATCAGCGGTTCGGTGAAGAGCTGGAGCGAGCCGATCATGGTGAAGAGCGCGACCATGACGACCGAGGACCGGATCAGCGGGATCTTGATGCCGGTCGCGATGCGCCAGGCGCCCGCGCCGTCCACGGTCGCGGCCTCGATCACCGACCGGTCGATGGCCTGGAGGGCGGCGTAGAAGATCACCATGTTGTAGCCGAGCCACTCCCACAGCGCGATATTGACGACGCCGGGCAGCGCGCCGGAGGGGGAGAGGAAGGCGAAATCCAGGCCGCCGGAGCGCAACGCTCCCACCACCGGGCTGAGTTGCGGGGTGTAGAGGTAAACCCAGACGAGCGCGGCGATGATGCCGGGCACGGCGTGCGGCAGGAAGAGCGCGAGCTGGAAGAAGCGCCGGGCCCGCGCCAGCGCCGAGTCCAGCAGCAGCGCCAGCGCCAGGCCGCCCGCCAGCAGCAGCGGGATGTAGCACGCGCAGTAGCCGGCCAGGACGAGGAAGCCGGCACGGAAGGCGTGGTCGCCCAGCGCGGAGAGGTAGTTACCCAGGCCGGTGAAGACCGTCTGCGTACCGCCGAAGCCGAGCCCGGACTGCCGCTCGGTGAAGAGGCTGAGCCAGAGCGCGTAGCCGATGGGCAGCACCATCGCGACGGTGAACAGCGCGAAGAACGGCGTCAGCAGGACGGAGACGGCGCGGGCCTTGGCGCTCACCGGCCGGCGACCTTCAGACCGCGCCTGTGCAGCTCCCGCACGGTCGCGTCCCGGGCGGCCCGTACGGCGTCGGCGAGGGTGCCGTTGCCGTCGGCGGCCTTGCCGAACGCGTCCTTGAGGGTGGCGTTGGTGGCGCCGCCGGTCGGGCCCCAGACCCAGTGCTGCCCGATCGAGGCGGCGGCGTCGTCGAAGAGCCGGTAGACGTCCTGACCGCCGTAGAAGCCGGTGTCGAAGGCTTTCCTGGCGACGGGGCGGAGCGCCGCGGCGGCCGGATAGGCGCTGGACTCGCCGGAGGAGAGCCGCGCCCGGACGGCCTGGGGCGAGGTGGACATCCAGGTCGCGAACTTCACCGCCGCCGCGGCGTGTTCGCTGTCCTTGGTGACCGCCGAGGTGGAGCCGCCGAGCATGCCGCTGGCCGGCCTGCCGTCCCAGGTGGGCATCGGAGCGGCCGCCCATTTGCCGCTCTGCTCGGGGACGAGTCCCTTCAGTACGCCCGCGCCCCAGGAGGCGCCGAGGTAGCCGACCGTGTCGCCGTTCTTGAGGGCGCTGGTCCAGGCGGGGCTGAAGGAGGTGGCGCTGTTGACCAGCCCGTCGTCGAGCAGGCCCTGCCAGTAGGCGGTGACCTTCTTGGTGCCGGGGTCGTCGGTGTTCACCTTCCAGGCGTCGCCGCGGGTGGCGAACCACCGTCCGCCCGCCTGCCAGGCCATCGCCTCGAACGTCGTCGGGTCGTCCGCGAAGAACGTGCCGATCCGTGCCCGGGGGTCGGCCTTCTTGGCGGCGGCGGCCGTGGCCCGGAACTCCTCCCAGGTCCTGGGCACCTTGAGGTGATGCTCGGCGAAGAAGTCCTTGCGGTAGTAGTACGTCTGCGGCGCGGCGTCGAAGGGCACCGCCCAGGTCCTGCCGCCGAGCGTGGTCAGCTCCACGGCCTGCGGCAGCAGCCGCTTCTTCAGGTCGTCGGTGACGTACCGGCCGATGTCCTGCAGCGCCCCCTGGCTGACGAACTCCGGCAGCGACGGGTATTCGATGCTGACGACGTCGGGGGCGTTGCCGGCCTTGACCGCGTTGGAGATCTTCGCGTAGCCGCCGGCGTTGCCCGAGGGGATCTCCTCGTACCGGACCTTGATGTCCCGGTGGCTCGCGTTGTACGCGTCCACGGTCTGCTGAGTGCCCTTGGTCCAGCCCCAGTACGTGATCGTCACCGGCCCGCCGTCGCCGTCGGCGTGGTCCCCGCCCCCGCCGCCGCAGGCCGCGAGCAGGGCGAGGGCGAGGACGGTGGCGGCGGTCGGGACGGTGTTTCTGCTCCAACTGATGCTCATGGCAAGGCTCCTGAGTGGATGGCCTGACAGGCAGAAGGGAAGCGCGAAGCGATGGCGGCGATCCTTGAGCCCGCCCTGAGCGAAGTCAAGAGCGAATGACCGAACGATCGAAAAACGAACAAACTAGGAGTGGTCGCGGGTGCGGTCCTGCGCGACGACGGTGGCGGCGGTGGCGGTGGTGGCGTCCGGGGCGGTGGTGGCATGCGGGGTGGAGGTGGTGTCCGTGGCGTCCGCGGCCTCCGCGAGCGCCCCGCAGGAGGCCCGTACATGCAGCCGGGGCAGCAGCGTCAGATGCCGCCGCGGCGCGTCCGCCGCCCCGCCGCCGCCCTGCGCCCGGCCCGCCGTCCCGGCCGGCCCCCGCCCCAGCCGCTCCAGCAGCAACTCCGCCGCCAGCCGCCCCACTTCGCGCTTCGGCGGGGCCACCGCCGTCAGCGGGGTGTCCGCCAGCGCCGCCACCTCGTCGTCGTACGCAATCAGCGCCAGCTCCCCGGGGACCCGTATCCCCAGCTCGGCCAGCCGCTGCACCAGCCGGATCGCATCCACGTCGTTGTGCACCAGCGCGGCCGACGCCCGCCCCGACGTCACCGCCGTCCACAGCGCCTGGACGCCGCGCTCGAACCCTTCCGGGTCGCGGTGGGCCGGTGCGTCGATCACCGGATGCGGCCGCTCCAGCCCCAGGGCGCGCAGCCCCCGGTCGTAACCGGCGCGCACCGCCAGCGCCGTCGGACTGTCCGTCCGCGCCACCAGCAGCGGCGCCGGATGCCCCTGTCCGACCAGATGCCGCAGCGCCAGCAGCACCCCGTGCGCATGGTCGGACGACACCCGGTCCAGCCCCGCCAGCGGGCCGCCCGGATCCGCCGCACGCTCCAACAGCACGACGGGCACCGGGAGTTCGGCGAGCCACCCGCCGTGCTCGGACGGGTCCGCGCGCCCGCGCCAGCCCGGCGCGATCAGCAGCCCCTCGGCCCCGGCCGCCAGCAGCCCCTCGGCGCGCGCCCGGTCCTCCTCGGGCCGGTAGTCGGAGATCCGCAGGATCAGCCGCGCCCCGGCCCGCGCCGCCGCCTCGTGCGCACCATGGATGACCTCGGAGAAGTAGTACGTGGCCGACGGCGCGAGCAGCCCGAGCACGGGGCCCGCGCCACCGGAGGCCGCCGCCCCGTTACGCGGCCGGGGCCAGGACACCGCCCCGTGCGCCCGGTCGACCAGCCCCTTGCGGGTGAGCGCCTCGACGTCCCGCCGTACGGTCACCGGGGAGACCCCCAGCCGTGCGGCGAGGTCGCTGATCCGGGCCGTGCCGCCCTCCCGTACGAGCGTCAGCAGGCGGTCGTGGCGTTGCGCTGCACTTTCGCGCACGGCGGCATTCCCCCTCGCGGATGGCGGCCGGGACGGCCGGGTCGGCCCACACGGTCAAGACGCCCGAGCCTCTGGACGGTGCCCGGACGGCGGCCGGGAGGTCCGGATGGCGGCCGAGCCTAGAGGAGCGGCCCCGCACGAGCCACCCCCGTCCGATCGTTCGCACACAACCCGCTCAATCGCTCACTCGATCACGTTCTCGCACCGTTCGGTCCCTTGACGCCCCCGCACCCGCGGCTGAAGGATTCCCGCGTCGCCCGGCACGCCGCCCATCGCCCAGGGGAAGCCCATGCCCGATCCGACGCACTCCGCCGCCGCGCCCGGCCCCCGTTTCCCCCTCCCGCCCGAGGACCGTTTCTCCCTCCCGCCCGGCCCCTGTGTCCCCCTCCCGTCCGAGGACCGCCGCCGCAGCCCGTACACCGGCTGGACCCGCGCCCACTGGGAGGCCACGGCCGACGCCCTGCTCGACGCCACCGTCCCGTACGCCTCCCCGCACCACGCCCTGATCTCCCTCCCCGGCGCCCGCCCCAGCTCGTCCGGCCCCCGGTCGGACGGCCTGGAAGGCTTCGCCCGCACCTTCCTGCTCGCCGCCCTGCGCACGGCCGGCAGCACCGACCACGCCTCCCGGGCCCGCCTCGCCCGCTACGCCGAGGGACTCGCCGCCGGCACCCGAAGCCCCACCACCGAACGGCAGTTGACGCGCGGCGGCCCCGACTCCTGGCCGGAGATCGCAGCCGTCCGCCAGGCCCGCGTCGAAGCCGCCTCCCTCGCCCTGGGCCTCCGCCTGACCCGCCGCCGGCTCTGGGACACCCTCGACGACGGGGTCCGCGCCCGCCTCGCCGACTGGCTGCTGCCCGCGCTCACCCCGTCCCCCGTGGACAACAACTGGTGGCTCTTCGGCCTCACCGTGGGCGGCTTCCTGCTGGACGCGGGCATCGAGCCGCTACGCGCCCAGGCCGCCATCGACCGCGCGCTGACCCGCATCGAGGACTGGTACCTGGGCGACGGCTGGTACTCCGACGGCGACAACCGCGCCTTCGACCACTACAACGCCTGGGCGCTGCACTTCTATCCCGTCCTGCACGCCCACCTGGCCGCCGACGCACCCCTCCTGGCCACCTACGGCGACCGTCTGCGCGCCCATCTGACCCACTACACCCGCCTCTTCGACGCCAACGGCGCGCCGGTCCCCTTCGGCCGCTCCCTCACCTACCGCTTCGCCGCCACCGCCGCCCCCTGGCTGGGCGCCCTCACCGGCCACACCCCGCTCACCCCCGGCGCCACCCGCCGCCTCGCCTCCGGCGCCCTGCGCCACTTCCTCGACCGCGGCGCCATGACCGGGAGCGGCCTGCTGTCCCTCGGCTGGTACGGGCCCTACGCCCCCATGCTCCAGAGCTATTCGGGCCCGGCGTCCCCCTACTGGGCGGCCAAGGGATTCCTCGGCCTGCTGCTGTCCCCCGACCACCCGGCCTGGACGGCCCCCGAGGAACCCCTCCCCGCCGAAACCGAGGACACCGCCCAACCCCTGGGCCCCACCGGGCTGCTCCTGCACTCCACCGCCTCCGACGGCCTGGTCCGCCTCCACAACCACGGCAGCAACGCCGTCCACCCCGGCCCCGACCCCTACTACGCGCGCTACGCCTACTCCACCCGCACCGGCCCCACCGGCGAGCACGCGCCCGACAACCACTTCGCCCTGCTCATCGACGGCCGCCCCACCACCCGCGGCCCCGCCACACCCCACGGCCGGGGGCCCGACTGGGCCGCCTCCACCCACATCCCGCGCACCCCCGACGGCGCCGAACTCCCCGGCGTCCGGGTCCTGTCCGCCACCGCCGTCCACGGCCGTACCGAACTCCGCGCCCACCTGGTCACCGGCGCCCCGCCCGGCACCCCCGTACGCCAGACCGGCTGGGCCGTCCCCCGCCACAGTCCCGACAACCCCGCCCTCAACGGCCCCGCCCCCGAAGGCCCCACCGCCCAGCTCCACCCGGTCCACGGCTACGAGCCGCCCCCCGGTCACACCCCCACGGGAAGCACCCTCGTCGCCCCCGACACCCACGTCGCCGTCCTGGACGGCACCACCACGGCAGACCCCCAAGGCACGCTCTTCGTGGCCCTGGCCTCCCTGACCGGAGACCCGACCCCCGCCCCCGTGAGCGAACTGGCCACAACCGCCATCACAGGCACCACGATCCACATCACCTGGCAGGACGGCACCAGCACCCACCTGCCTCTCACCCCCCACCCACGGGAGGCCCCGGGCCGTAGCGGCGAAGCCGTGCAGGACCGGGGCCGCGGCGGGAAAAGCCACGCCCGCCGCAGGAGGGACGGCGAATAACCCCTACGGCGGGAAGCCGGAAACGTACGGCTATCGGGGCCCGTATTTGCGGCCGGTCCGAGAGGACAGGCCGCCCAGCACGCCCCGAGGCGCCAGCTTCACGGCCCCCATCAGCGCCTTGTACCGCGGGTCCGGAATCGAAAGGGACTTCCCCCGCGTCAGATCCTTCATCGCCGCATCCACCAGCTTGTCCGCGTCCAGCCACATCCACGAGGGGATGTTGTCCGTCCCCATCCCGGCCCGCTGATGGAACTCGGTCCGTACGAACCCGGGGCACAGCGCCATCAACCGCACGCCGCTGCCCGCCAGGTCACGCGCCGCCCCCTGCGTGAACTGCACGACCCACGCCTTGCTCGCCCCGTACGTGCCCCGCGGCACGAACGCCGCCACCGACGCCACATTGACCACCGCGCCCCGCCGCCGGTCCCGCATCCCGCGCACCGCCGCCGAGGTCAGCCGCAGCACCGCCTCGCAGTGCACCTTCAGCATCATCAGCTCGTCGGCCATCGGCACTTCGAGGTACTCGCCCTTGTTGCCGAAGCCGGCGTTGTTCACCAGCACATCCACCGGATGCTTGGACTCCGCGAGCCGCGCCTCGACGGCACCGATGCCGTCCTCGGTGGCCAGATCGGCGACCAGCACCTCGGCCTCGATGCCGTGCCGGTCGTGCAGCTCGGTGGCCTGTTCGCGCAGCCGCTTCTCGTCGCGCGCCACCAGCACCACGTTGTGTCCGTCGCTCGCGAGCCGCCGGGCGAACGCCGCCCCGATGCCCGCCGTCGATCCCGTGATCAATGCAGTCGTCATACGGGCACGCTATCCGCCCGGGTTGGACAACCCCCACCCGGAACGGATGCTCAATTCCCTGCCTGCTCCACCTGCTTCATCCGCTCCACGCGCCGGAGTGCCTTGGCCCGCGCCTCCGGATGCAGCGCGTCGCCCGCATCGAGGATCCGCGGCAGCAGCTCCGGCCGCGTGGTCAGGGACCGGAACATCAGCGCGATGGTGACCTCGTGCTCCGGGCGGTGCACCAGCTCAACGGCGTCGCCCGCGCGGATCTCGCCCGCCTCGAGCACCCGCAGATACGCGCCGGGCGCCGCGGCCCGGGTGAACCGCTTGATCCAACCGGGTTCGCCGAGCCACTCCTGGAACGTCCGGCACGGGATGCGCGGCGAGGTCACCTCCAGCAGCAGCCGCGGGCCGATGCGCCAACGCTCGCCGATCCGGGCGCCGGTGATGTCGGCGCCGCGGGTGGTGAGGTTCTCGCCGAAGGCACCGTTGGCCAGCGCGCGGCCCAGTTCCCGCTCCCAGTCGTCGAGGTCCTCGCGGGCGTAGGCGTACACGGCCTGGTCGTTCCCGCCGTGATGGCGGATGTTGACCACGGCGTCCCCCGCGAGCCCGCTCGCCCCGATGCCCTTGGGCCCCGGGGCGGCGACCGCAACCGGGCCGTCCACCGGACGCTTGTCGATGCCCGTTCCGGCGCCCGCGGCCCCGGACGGCCCGGCCCGTCCCACATTCACGGTCAGCAGCTGCACACCGCGCTCCCTACACCGCACCATCCGTGCTCAATATCGTCACGCTAAGCCCTCGCGCCGTCCCCGGCGCGGCCTGGTACGCCGCCCAGGACGCCGTGCGACACGTCTCCCGATGCACCGCAGGCAGCGTCGCCCCAGCCGCCGCCCGAAGTGCCGGCCCAGCCACCATCCCCAGCGCCACCCACGCCGCCACCCCAAGCGCCGACCGATCCGCCGCGCCAGCCACCACCCCAGGGACAGCCCCCACCGACACCCCTGGCCACCCCTCCGCAATCCACCCAAAGACCACAACCGATTTTTCACGATCTATCCAAGATTCGCTTATGCTTGAACCATGATCGAGGCCCGCCATCTCCGCGTACTGCGCGCCGTCGCCAGGACCGGTTCCTTCTCCGCCGCCGCGCGGGAGCTGGGCTGCACACAGCCCGCCGTCAGCCAGCAGATGAAGGCCCTGGAGCAGGCCACGGGCACCCCGCTCCTGGTCCGTACGGGCCGCGAGACGCGGCTGACACAGGCGGGCGAGGCGCTCGTGCGGCACGCCGTCGGCATCCTGGCGGGGCTGACCGCCGCCGAGGAGGAGGTCGCGGCCATCGCGGGCCTGCGCGCGGGGCGGGTGCGGCTGGTGTCGTTCCCCTCGGGCAGCTCGACGCTGGTGCCGACCGCGCTCGCCAAGATGCGCGCCGCGCACCCCGGCACCCGGGTCTCGCTGGTCGAGGCCGAGCCGCCGCGCTCGATCGAGATGCTGCGCAACGGCGACTGCGAGATCGCGCTGGCCTTCCGTTACCCGGAGGTGCGCGGGGCGGACCCGGCGGCCGGGGCGGAGTGGGACGACCTGGTGGCCCGGCCGATCCTGCAGGATCGGCTGATCGGGTTGGTTCCGGACGGCCACCGGCTGGCGAAGGCCGGGACGGCGGGCTTCGCCGAGCTGGCCGACGAGCCGTGGATCGCGGGCTGCCCGCGCTGCCGCCGGCATCTCGTCGAGGTCTGTGAGAGCGCGGGCTTCACGCCGCGTATCGACTTTGCGACGGACGACTATCCGGCGGTGATCGGGCTGGTCGGCGCGGGCCTCGGGGTCGCCGCGCTGCCGGAGCTCACCTTGGCGTCGGTGCGTCCCAAGGGGGCCACGCCGGTACGGATGGAGCCGGCCGTGCACCGGGAGATCGTTGCGCTGACGCTGCCGGATCTGGCGCGGGTCCCGGCCGTCGAGGCCATGCTCGACCAGCTGGTGGACGCCGCGGGCCGCGGACGGTGAGGGCGCCGGGGCGCCGGGGGCGGGGACGCTGACGGATGCGGGCGCTGCCGGGCCGTACGGAGCGGGAGCGCGCAGACGGGAACGGCGCCGACGGGGCGCCCTGGGGTCCGCCGGTTGAACTGCGGGGTCTCGGGTCGTTCTGCGGGAAAGTGTCCTGGTGGCCGGTCCGCTCCGGATGATCAGGCGCCGCTCATGCCTGCTTGGCCGGTCAGTGAGGTCGCGGGGATCAGCCGGTGGCGGGCCCGGCCCATGAGTTCCTCGCGTTCGTCCTCGGTCAGTCCGCCCCAGACCCCGTAGGGCTCGCGGACAGCCAGGGCATGCGCCGCGCACTCGGCCCGCACCGGGCAGCGCATGCACACCTCCTTCGCCGATGTCTCACGCGCGCTGCGGGCCGCTCCGCGCTCACCTTCGGGGTGGAAGAAGAGCGAGCTGTCCACGCCGCGGCAGGCGGCGAGGAGCTGCCAGTCCCAGAGGTCTGCGTTCGGGCCCGGGAGGCGGGAGAAATCTGCCATTGCTTGTCCCCTCGAAGCGATGCTGATTCGGGCTCGGTGCTCAGAACGTACATCTACCGTCTAAGTAGATGTAAATATGACTCATTGCGAATCTAGTCGCAGACTCCGCGAAAATGGAAGCAAGAGAGCCAAATAGGGCATAGGGTGCACGCGCGGATGCCGGTCGCCCACGATGCCGTCTGCGTATCCGGCTCCTCACGGAGCGTGCTGAAGGCGGTCCTCGAAGCCGTAACTCTTTCGAGTGACCGTCGTTGAGTGTGCGGAGGCGGTTGGCAGAGGTAGCCGTCGGGCAGGTGTCCGAGGGCCGTCAATCGCACAGGTGACGATACGTACCAGCCTGGAGGCTCAAGGTGACGCGCATCAGCTGGGGAGGACGGTCATGACATCCGTCCTCGTCTGCGACGACTCCCCGCTTGCCCGAGAGGCGCTCCGTCGGGCGGTTGCGACCGTGCCCGGCGTCGAGCGTGTGACGACCGCGGCCAACGGCGAGGAAGTCCTCCGCCGCTGGGGTGCCGATCGTTCGGACCTGATTTTGATGGACGTACGGATGCCCGGTCTCGGCGGTGTCGAGACCGTGCGCCGGCTGCTGTCCGCCGACCCCGGCGCCCGGATCATCATGCTCACGGTGGCCGAGGACCTCGACGGCGTCGCGCTCGCGGTCGCCGCCGGGGCCCGCGGCTATCTGCACAAGGACGCCTCGCGCGCCGAGCTGCGGGCGACGGTGACCCAGGCGCTGGCCGACCCGACGTGGCGGCTCGCCCCGCGCCGGCTGCGGTCCGCCGAGATGGGCGCCGCGCCGACGCTCACCGCGCGCGAGATCCAGGTGCTGGAGGGCATGAGTCACGGCCGCTCCAACGCCGAGATCGGCCGCGAGCTGTTCCTGTCCGAGGACACGGTCAAGACCCACGCCCGGCGTCTGTTCAAGAAGCTCGGCGCCTCGGACCGCGCGCATGCGGTGGCGCTCGGTTTCCGCTGGGGACTCGTCCGCTGAATCTGCTGTGCAAACGGGGTTACGGCACCCGCCCGCTGACCGGGTGGCGACCGTCGTAACCCCGCCGCGTCGACGCCCGGCGCCGAAACCTCGCGGGATGCCGCATCCTTGAGGTGTGACTCCTCCCCGGCGGAGGCCGGGGCTTCTCACTCGGCCAGAAGAGACCTCATGACGGACAAGGCCTGCCCGGCGCCGTACGGCTCGCAGACAAGCTACCGGCGAGGGCTCGCGGTCGGTATGGGTACAACCCGAACGGGGGAGGCGTGGAACGTGAGTGCTAGCGCGACGGCTCGTAACGGTTCGGGGCACAACGACGGGGGTGGTGCCACAGATCGTCTGGCATCAAGGCACCATGGACCGATGCGCGATGACGGGAATCAGGAGATCGGCGATCTCGTCGCACGCGCCGTCGAGGGTGACCAGCGGGCCACGCACGACCTCTTGGCCCACGTCCATCCGCTCGCCCTGCGCTACTGCCGCACCCGGCTGTCGCGGCTGCCCGGCGATGCCCGGCATTTCGTCGAAGACCTGGCGCAGGAGGTCTGTGTCGCGGTGCTCTGCGCGCTGCCGCGCTACCGCGACACCGGAAAGCCCTTCGAGGCGTTCGTCTTCGCCATCGCCGGCCACAAGGTCGCCGATCTGCAGCGGGCCGCGATGCGGCATCCGGGCAGTACGGCCGTGCCGTCCGACGAGATGCCCGAGCAGCCGGACAATTCCCTCGGCCCCGAGGAGCGGGCGCTGCTGAGCAGCGATGCCGAGTGGGCCAAGAAGCTGCTGGCCAATCTGCCGGAGAACCAGCGGGAGCTGGTCCTGCTGCGGGTCGCCGTCGGGCTCACCGCCGAGGAGACCGGGCAGATGCTGGGGATGTCGCCCGGCGCGGTACGGGTCGCCCAGCACCGCGCGCTGAGCCGGCTGCGGGCGCTCGCCGAGCAGTAGGCCGTATTCGCCGCCTGGCGCGATACCTCCGTAGGAAGCCACAAGTGACGAGCCCCTCATCCGCCGTGGAATTGGACACCCCTCCAGGCCGTTAGCATGGGAGTCCGCGCTGAGGCAAGAGCATTGGGGAAGGTGTCATGAGTGACAACGTCGACGGTATGCCCGCCAAATTCGCCATGCTCGGGCTGACATACGACGATGTCCTGCTGCTGCCCGGTGCGTCGGAGGTGCTGCCGAACACGGTGAACACCGCCTCCCGGGTCTCGCGGAACGTCTCGGTGAACATCCCGCTGCTGTCGGCCGCGATGGACAAGGTCACCGAGGCGCGGATGGCCATCGCCATGGCGCGCCAGGGCGGCGCCGGTGTGCTGCACCGCAATCTCTCCATCGAGGACCAGGCCAACCAGGTCGATCTGGTCAAGCGCTCCGAGTCCGGCATGGTCACCGACCCGATCACGGTCCGCCCGGACGCCACGCTCGCCGAGGCCGACGCGCTGTGTGCGAAGTTCCGCATCAGCGGCGTCCCGGTGACGGATGCGGCCGGCAAGCTGCTGGGCATCGTCACCAACCGCGACATGGCCTTCGAGATGGACCGCGCCCGTCAGGTCCGCGAGGTCATGACGCCGATGCCGCTGGTCACCGGCAAGGTCGGGATCTCCGGCGACGACGCCATCCAGCTGCTGCGCCGTCACAAGATCGAGAAGCTGCCGCTGGTCGATGACGCGGGCGTGCTCAAGGGCCTGATCACGGTCAAGGACTTCGTCAAGGCGGAGAAGTACCCGAACGCCGCCAAGGACGCCGAGGGCCGCCTGGTCGTCGGCGCGGCGGTGGGCGTCGGCGACGCGGCGTACGACCGGGCGCAGGCGCTGGTCGAGGCCGGTGCGGACTTCCTCGTCATCGACAGCGCGCACGGCCACAGCCGCGGCATCCTCGACATGATCGCCAAGGTCAAGTCCAACATCACCGTCGATGTCGTGGGCGGCAACGTCGCCACCCGGGACGGCGCGCAGGCGCTGATCGACGCGGGTGTGGACGGCATCAAGGTCGGCGTCGGCCCCGGCTCCATCTGCACCACCCGCGTCGTCGCCGGTGTCGGCGTGCCGCAGGTCACCGCGATCTACGAGGCCGCGCAGGCCGCGCACGCCGCGGGCGTCCCGCTGATCGGCGACGGTGGCCTGCAGTTCTCCGGCGACATCGCCAAGGCCATCGCGGCCGGTGCGGACACCGTCATGCTGGGCTCGCTGCTGGCCGGCTGCGAGGAGTCGCCGGGCGAGATGGTCTTCATCAACGGCAAGCAGTTCAAGTCGTACCGCGGCATGGGCTCGCTGGGCGCGATGCAGTCCCGCGGCCAGGCGCGTTCCTTCTCCAAGGACCGCTACTTCCAGGACAACGTCCTGTCCGAGGACAAGCTCGTCCCCGAGGGCATCGAGGGGCAGGTCCCCTACCGCGGGCCGCTGGCCTCGGTCGCCCACCAGCTCGTCGGCGGTCTGCGGGCCTCCATGGGCTACGTCGGCTCCGCCGACATCCCCGAGCTCAAGGAGAAGGGCCGCTTCGTGCGCATCACCACGGCGGGCCTGAAGGAGAGCCACCCGCACGACGTCCAGATGATCACCGAGGCGCCGAACTACGCGCGGGGCTGAGGGCCACCGCGACGAAAGGTTTTCGGGACCCGCGACCGGGGAGGTCGCGGGTCCTGGCGCGTCAGGGATACTGGTGGGCGTATTCCGTAGGAAGGGCCAATCACAGTGACTGAGATCGAGATCGGACGCGGCAAGCGCGGCCGCCGGGCGTATGCCTTCGACGACATTGCCGTCGTACCGAGTCGCCGCACCCGCGACCCGAAGGAGGTCTCGATCGCCTGGCAGATCGACGCCTACCGCTTCGAGCTGCCGTTCCTGGCGGCTCCCATGGACTCGGTGGTCTCCCCGCAGACCGCCATCCGCATCGGTGAACTGGGCGGCCTGGGCGTCCTGAACCTCGAGGGTCTGTGGACCCGGTACGAGGACCCGGAGCCGCTGCTCGCGGAGATCGCGGAGCTGGACGGCGAGGCGGCCACCAAGCGCCTCCAGGAGATCTACGCCGCGCCGATCAAGGAAGAGCTTATCGGGCAGCGGATCAAGGAGGTGCGCGACTCGGGTGTCGTCACCGCCGCCGCGCTCTCTCCGCAGCGCACCGCACAGTTCTCCAAGGCCGTGGTGGACGCGGGTGTGGACATCTTCGTCATCCGCGGGACGACGGTGTCGGCGGAGCACGTCTCCTCCGCCGCCGAGCCGCTGAACCTCAAGCAGTTCATCTACGAGCTGGACGTCCCCGTCATCGTCGGCGGCTGCGCCACCTACACCGCGGCGCTGCACCTGATGCGTACCGGCGCGGCCGGTGTGCTGGTCGGCTTCGGCGGCGGCGCCGCGCACACCACCCGTAACGTCCTCGGCATCCAGGTGCCGATGGCGACCGCGGTGGCCGATGTCGCGGCCGCGCGCCGGGACTACATGGACGAGTCCGGTGGTCGGTATGTGCATGTCATCGCGGATGGCGGCGTCGGCTGGTCCGGCGACCTGCCCAAGGCGATCGCCTGCGGTGCGGACGCGGTGATGATGGGCTCGCCGCTCGCCCGCGCGACGGACGCGCCGGGCCGCGGTCACCACTGGGGCATGGAGGCCGTCCACGAGGACGTGCCGCGCGGCAAGCGGATGGACCTGGGCGCGGTCGGCACCACCGAGGAGATCCTGTGCGGTCCCTCGACCCGTCCCGACGGGTCGATGAACTTCTTCGGCGCGCTGCGCCGGGCGATGGCCACCACCGGGTACTCCGAGCTGAAGGAGTTCCAGCGGGTGGAGGTCACGGTCGCGCCGTCGCAGCACGACAACCGCTGAGGCGAAGCGCACGCAGCACGACGAAGGGCCCGGACCGCGGTGGCGGTCCGGGCCCTTCGGGGTGTACGGCCGAGGGTCAGCGGCCCAGCTTCTTGGCGGTGGAGAAGCCACCGGCCGCGGCCAGGACGAAGAAGAGCACCTCGATCGGCTCGAAGTTCTGCGCGTAGGCCTCGTTGAGTTCGCCGAAGTGCTGGAAGAAGAGCCCGAAGTCGTCGATGACGAAGGCGACGCCGAACATCACGCCGAGGTAGTAGGCGAGCAGGCCGAGCACCGCGGCCAGCACGGGGACGGCGGCGTTGCGCCCGCCGATCTTGCCCATGACGGCGCCGATCGCCGCGCCGAGGGCAAGCGCCGCGTAGCCGATCGAGGCGCCGTCGGTGGCCTTGAGGATCGCGCCGTAGATGGCCGCCACGATCAGCATGACGACGACGCCCACGACGATGGCGAGGCCCGGGTTTCCGCTGGACACCGGCACCGGCGCGTAGCCCCCGGGAGCGGCCGGGTAGCCGCCCGGCGCGGGCGCGCCGTACTGGGGCTGCTGGGGCTGCTGGGGCTGGCCGGGTGGCGGCGGATAGGACTGGCTCATGGTGGTCCCCCGTAAAGGTTCGTAATGGAGAGACCAAAATAACAGCGCAGTCTGACATGCTCACAAAAACTTTAATTCGTGATCCGTTCGATGCCGCCGCGTGCCGCGGGCGTCACAGCCGGTGCGCCGCCCCCGTAGGCGTCGCCCCGCGGGTGTCCAGGAGGAGCTGGGCCTTCACGGCCAGGCCCTGGAGGTCGTAGACGCGGTGGGGCTGGAGCAGCACCGTCAGATCGGCGGCGGCCGCGGCCTCGTAGAGGGAGTCGGCGCGGGGGATGGGGCGGTCGAGGACGTTCCACTGGGGGACGTAGGGGTCGTGGTAGGTGAGGCCGGCGCCCAGTTCCATCAGGCGGGAGGCGATTTCGCGGGCCGGGGCGGCTTCCTGGTCGCCGATGTCCGGCTTGTAGGTGACGCCGAGGAGCAGGATGCGGGCGCCGCGGGCGGACTTGCCGTGTTCGTTGAGGAGGGTGGCGCAGCGCTGGATGACGTAGCGGGGCATCCGGCCGTTGACCTCTTGGGCGAGTTCGACCATGCGGAGCGGGTAGCCCAGCGAACGGCCCTTGTAGGAAAGGTAGTTGGGGTCGATGGGGGTGGCGTGGCCGCCGACCCCCGGGCCGGGGCGGAAGGCCTGGAAGCCGAACGGCTTGGTCTCGGCGCAGCGGATGACGTCCCAGAGGTCGACGCCGATGTCGTGGCAGAAGACCGCCATCTCGTTCATCAGGGCGATGTTGATGTGGCGGTAGTTGGTCTCCAGGAGCTTGGACGCCTCGGCCTCGCGGGGGCCGCGGGCGCGGACGACCTTGTCGGTGATCCGGCCGTAGAACGCCGCGGCGGCCTCGGTGCAGGCGGGGGTGAGGCCGCCGATGACCTTGGGGGTGTTGCGGTAGGGGTGGGTGCGGTTGCCGGGGTCGTGGCGGCTGGGGGAGCAGGCGAGATGGAAGTCGCGGCCCGCGGTCAGTCCGGAGCCCTCTTCGAGGAGGGGGCGCACGAATTCCTCGGTGGTGCCCGGGTAGGCGGTGGATTCGAGGATGACGGTGGTGTGCGGGCGCAGCCGCGCGGCGAGCGCGCGGGCCGCGTCCGCGATGCCGGTCAGGTCCAGGGCGCGGTCCGCGCCGAGCGGGGTGGCCGCGCAGATGACGGCCGTACGGACCTTGCCGAGGGCGGCGGGGTCGGCGGTGGTGCGGAAACCGGCCGCGAGCAGGCGGCGGATCTCGGTTGCCGACAGCGGCCCGTCGGCGCCTGAGGGGGCGGCGGCGTGCGGGTCGGGGTCGTAACCGATGGTGCCGATGCCGGCGGCGGTGGCGGCTTGGGCGAGGGGGAGGCCGAGGTGGCCGAGTCCGATGACGGCGAGGTCCGCGGGCATGTCTGCTGCCGTCCTTCCCGAGCGACTGCGAATAACGCATAAGTAGACTAAGCCGACATTTGACCCAGAATAGGGATTGGTGGATCAAGGGGGCGGGGTGTTGCCGTAACGGGCGGAGCGGGGATACCGGCATGGAGCACGGCCAGAACGACGAACGATTGGTACGGCACCGATCACAGCGGGAGGCAGTGGTGAAAACAGCGACACTGGGACCGGCCCAGCGTGCCGAGGCGCTCGCCCGAATGGCGGAGCAGGAGTTGGACATTCTGGTGGTCGGGGGCGGGGTCGTCGGCGCCGGCACGGCCCTGGACGCGGCGACCCGCGGACTGGCCACCGGTCTGGTCGAGGCCCGCGACTGGGCCTCGGGCACCTCCAGCCGGTCGAGCAAGCTCATCCACGGCGGCCTGCGCTATCTGGAGATGCTGGACTTCGCGCTCGTACGGGAGGCGCTCAAGGAGCGCGGGCTGCTGCTGCAGCGGCTGGCGCCGCATCTGGTCAAACCCGTGCCGTTCCTCTATCCGTTGCAGCACCGCGGCTGGGAGCGCTGGTACGCGGGCTCCGGCGTGGCGCTCTACGACGCGATGTCGGTGTCCTCGGGACACGGCCGCGGGCTCCCCGTACACCGCCACCTCTCCCACAAGCGGGCCCTGAGGGTGGCGCCCTGCCTCAAGGGGGACGCGCTGGTCGGCGCGCTCCAGTATTACGACGCGCAGATGGACGACGCGCGGTATGTGGCGACGATGGTGCGCACCGCCGCCGCCTACGGTGCGCAGACCGCCAACCGGGCGCGGGTGGTGGGCTTTCTGCGCGAGGGCGAGCGGGTGGTCGGCGCGCGGGTGCAGGACGTGGAGACCGGCGGCGAGTACGCGATCCGGGCCCGGCAGATCGTCAATGCCACCGGCGTGTGGACCGACGACACCCAGGCCCTGATCGGCGAGCGCGGGCAGTTCCATGTCCGCGCCTCGAAGGGAATTCACCTGGTTGTCCCAAAGGACCGCATCCATTCGACGACCGGACTCATCCTCCGTACGGAGAAGAGCGTGCTGTTCGTCATCCCGTGGGGACGGCACTGGATCATCGGGACGACGGACACCGACTGGGACCTCGACAAGGCCCACCCCGCGGCCTCCAGCGCGGACATCGACTATCTGCTGGAGCATGTGAACTCCGTCCTCGCCATACCGCTGACCAGGGACGACGTGGAAGGCGTCTACGCCGGTCTGCGGCCGTTGCTGGCCGGGGAGTCGGATGCGACCAGCAAGCTCTCGCGCGAGCACACCGTCGCGCATCCGGTGCCGGGGCTGGTCGTGGTCGCCGGCGGCAAGTACACGACGTACCGGGTGATGGCCAAGGACGCCGTCGACGAGGCCGTCCACGGGCTGGACCGCAGGGTCGCGGAGTGCGTGACGGAGGACGTGCCGCTGGTCGGCGCCGAGGGCTACCGGGCGCTGTGGAACGCGCGGGCCCGGATCGCGGCGCGCACCGGCCTCCATGTCGCCCGGATCGAGCACCTCTTGAACCGCTACGGCTCGCTCACCGAGGAGCTGCTGGAGCTGGTGGTGGCCGATCCTTCACTGGGCGAACCGCTCGCGGCCGCGGACGACTATCTGCGCGCCGAGGCCGTCTACGCCTGCACGCACGAGGGCGCCCGGCATCTCGACGACGTCCTCACCCGCCGTACCCGCATCTCCATCGAGACCTTCGACCGCGGCACCCGCAGCGCCCGCGAGGTCGCCGAACTGATCGCGCCCGCGCTGGGCTGGGACAGCGCCCAGATCGAGAAGGAGGTCGCACACTACGAGAAGCGGGTCGAGGCGGAACGCGAGTCGCAGCGGCAGCCGGACGATCTGACGGCGGACGCGGCCCGTCTGGGCGCGCCCGACATCGTGCCGCTGTAGCCGCCGCTCCCGCCCCTGCCCCTGCCGCTACGAACGGGAACGCCGCTGCGGGCAGAATTCCGCCGTCAGCACGGCCGTCCCGTCCGCCGGCCGGGCCGGTGTGTCGAGGTTCACCCGGTAGCTGACGAGGTGCCGGCCGCCGGCGGTGCCGGCGGCCTCCACGTACGAGCCGTTGATATCGCCGCTGTGGCCCCAGACCGTGATGCCGCACGGCAGCCTGGTCGCGTACAGGCCGAGGCCGTAGGCGCCGCCGGTGTCCCGTTCGTTGCGCAGCTGCGCCATCTGGCGCGGGGCCAGGAACTTGCCGCTGAGCAGGGCGGACAGGAAGCGGTTCAGGTCGCCGAGGGTGGTGACCATCTCGCCCGCGGCACCGGCCCGGCTGGGGTCCAGGAAGGTGGCGTCCACCCGCCGGCCGCCGATCAGGGAGTAGGCGCGGCCGTGCGGCTCCGGCAGCGACGGGTCGGTGCCGGGGAAGGAGGTGTTGCTGAGCCCGGCGGGCACGAGGATGCGCCTGCGGATCTCCGTGGCGTACGAGTGGCCGGTCACCCGCCGGATGATCTGGCCGAGCACCAGGTAGTTGGTGTTGGCGTACGCGTACCGGGCGCCGGGCGCGGCCACCGGACGGTGGCGGAGGGCGATCCGCAGGAGCTGGACCGGAGTGTGGGTGTCATAGCGGTGGGCGGCGAAGCCCCTGCCGTACAGCTGTCCGCCGAGCCGGTGGTCCCGGGGGTAGTCGAATAAACCACTCGTATGGGCCAACAGCTGGCGGATTGTCACCTTTCGTAGATCGCTGCCGTCGCTCTTTCCCGTGGCGGGCCAGCGGACCGGCACCCCCGCGGGAAGGTGCGCGGCCGCGGTGTCGTGCAGGGTCAGTTTCCGCTCGGCGACGAGTTGCAGGATCACCGTCGCGACCAGAGTCTTGGTGAGACTGCCGGCCCGGAAGTGGTCGGACTCCTCCATCGCACGGCCGGTGCGCAGATCGGCGACGCCGGCCGTGGAGAAACGCGAACCCCAGAAACGGCCGTCGCGGGTGATGAGGGAGGCGGCGCCGGGCGCCCCGTCGTCCACCAGGTGGCGCAGCGCCCCGGCCGTCGTGGCGGGCGGTCGGCGGATTTCCGCAGGCGGGACGGGGGCGGTATGCGTCTGACCAGTACACCCCGTCAGAACCGGCACGATCAGCGCGAGCAGGGCGGCCGGCACGGCCCGGCGAGGCGAGCGCATCGTCATGGAGACTCCCGTTCGTCCCGGCCATCATGACGGGTACGCGCCCCCCTCCCGGAACGACCCGGGCCTTCCGCACGGCCGCGGATGAGAGAGAATGAAGGCTCCGCCAGGGTGGGTTGTCCGAGTTGGGTCAGTTTGGCGATCGCCAGGGGATCGTCATGCGGTCGCATGCGGTCTCATGGCATCGCGATGTCAACTCGGCTGGATTGCAGAGGGGTTTCCGTGGGCGACGAGGTCGAGATGGACGGCAAGGAGGGCAGGCTGCTCGCCGGCCGGTACCGGCTCGCCGATGTTCTCGGCCGGGGCGGCATGGGCACCGTCTGGCGGGCACGCGACGAGGTCCTGGGCCGTACGGTCGCAGTCAAGGAACTGCGCTTCCCCGGCGGGGTCGAGGAGGACGAGAAGCGCCGTCTGATCACGCGTACGCTGCGCGAGGCCAAGGCGATCGCCCGGATCCGCAACAACGGCGCGGTGACGGTCTACGACGTGGTCGACGAGGACGACCGGCCGTGGATCGTCATGGAGCTGGTCGAGGGCCGCTCGCTCGCCGAGGTCGTACGGGACGACGGCGCGCTCACCCCGCGCCGCGCCGCCGAGGTCGGCCTCGCCGTCCTGGACGTGTTGCGCGCCGCGCACCGCGAGGGCATTCTGCACCGCGATGTGAAGCCGTCCAATGTGCTGATGTCCGACGACGGCCGCGTCGTGCTCACCGACTTCGGCATCGCCCAGGTCGAGGGCGACCCCTCCGTGACCTCCACGGGCATGCTCGTCGGCGCCCCCTCCTACATCTCCCCGGAACGCGCCCGCGGCCAGAAGCCGGGCCCGCCGGCCGACATGTGGTCCCTGGGCGGCCTGCTCTACGCCTGCGTCGAGGGCCACCCCCCATACGACAAGGGCTCGGCGATCGCCACCCTGACGGCGGTGATGACCGAGCCGGTCGAGCCGCCGAAGAGCGCCGGTGTGCTGGAAGACGTCATCTACGGCCTGCTGGTGAAGGACCCGGCGGCCCGCCTGGACGACGCGGGCGCGCGGGCGCTGCTGCTGGAGATCGTCAACGGCCCCGAGAAGACCGAAGCCGAGCCGCCGATGGACGCCACGCGGGCGATGGCGCTGCCCACGGCGCCCGCCGAGCGCGGCGCCAAGCCGAAAGCAGCCGCGCCCAAGACCAAGCCCGAACCGAAGCCGAAGGCCGCGCCGAAGCCGAAGACCGCGCGGAAGCCGAAGGCGAAGCCCGCGGCCGGGGCCGCCGGTGCCGTCGCCGGGGAAGCGGCGGCGGCCGCCGCCCCGGCGAGCGCACCGGAGAAGACGGACACGCCCGGCACGCCGGCCGCCCCGGACCGCAAGGAATCGGCCGCCGCAAAGAGCGACGCGGCCGACCGGGACGCGGGCGCCACGCCCGCCGCCCGCCCCGCGAACCGCCCCTCTCTCGACACCGACGCAGCCAAGGAGCGGGTGCGCGGCGCCCTGCAGTCCGTACGCAACGCCGCCGCGGCGGCCCGCAGCGAGTCCAGACCCGGCGGCGACGGGAGCCGGCCCGCCCCGCGCGCCTCGCTGACCGATGTCGTGCCGCGCCGCACGCTGATCACCGCGGCCGTGATCGTGGCACTGCTGGTCCTGGGAACGATCCTGGCGTTCGCGCTCAGCGGCGGCGACAAGACGAACGGCGCCTCGGGCGGCAAGGACGGCAAGTCCTCCGGCCACGCCAAGCCCTCGAAGGACGCCAAGGACGACGCGGACTCGCCCGCCGCGAGCAAGCCCTCGGACGGCGGGAGCGACCCGTCGGGCCCGCAGTCACCGGACCCCGGCCAGGGCGACGACGACAAGGGCGGCAAGGACGGCAAGGACGGCAAGGCCCTGCCGGGCGGCTTCGCGCCGGTCTCCAACGGCCGGTTCCACTTCACCGTGGCCATGCCCAAGGGCTTCAAGCAGACCGCCACCGCGGGCCAGGGCTCCGGCGCCATATACAGCGCCTCGGGCGGGTTCCCGCGCATCCAGATCGACTACAACGCCAAGCCGGGCAACGACGCCGCGGCCTCTTGGCGCGACCTGGAGCCGGCGGTCCGCAGCTCCACCCCCGGCTACCACCTCCTCGGCATCAAGACGGTCAGCTGGCGGGACTATCCGACCGTCGCGGACTGGTCGTTCACCCGTCGGCAGGACGGCCAGAAGGTCCGCGTCCTCGACCGCGGCTTCCGGGCCGACGACAACCACGGCTACGCGATCATGATCACGTGCAAGGCCGACGCCTGGTCGGACAAGGAATGCGTCCAGCTGCGCGAGACGGCGTTCCGGACATTCGCCGTGAAGGACTGACGCGTACCGGACTCGCGCCGTGAACGACCGTCGCGGCGCGGGCCGGTACCGGTCCGGGCACGTATCGTGAGAGCCAACAGGTCGTACGCATGAACGCCGTACGCCTGAGCGCGCTGTTGGGGAGGCGTCGTGGACGAGTACGCGGGGAGAGTGCTCGCCGAGCGCTACCGCCTGCCGCTGCGCCCCTCCGGCGAGGAGTACGTCGCCGAGACCCGCGCGTTCGACACGTACAGCGGGCAGGAAGTGCTGCTCCGTCAGGTGCCGCTGCCGGAGGTCGTGGAGGCCGAGGTCGTCGGCGAACCCGGCGTTCCGGACGACGGATACGCCGGCGGCCGCGGCACGGCGACGGCCGACCGCAGCCCCCGGGACCCGGTCGTACGCCGTGCGCTGGAGGCCGTGACGGCGGCCGCGCAGATCCCCGACCACCCCCTCCTCGACCAGGTCTTCGACGTCTTCGCCCAGGACGGCAGCCTCTGGATCGTCGGCGAGGTCATCCCCGCCCGCCCGCTGTCCGCGTTCCTCGCCGAGCGGCCCCTGAGCCCGCATCGCGCCGCGGAAATCGCCGCCGACGTCCTCACCGCACTGCGCGCCCTGCACGCACACGGCCGCCTCCACCGGAACATCACCGCCCGCACGGTCCTGGTCTGCGACGACGGCCGGGCCATCCTCACCGGCCTGGCGGTGGGCGTGGCCCAGGAAGCGCTGTGCGGGGACGCGTCCGCCCCGGGGGAGGGCACGCCGGCGCCGGACTCGCCGGTGCCGGACGCCTCCGCCGCGGCGCGCCCCGAGCCGGCCCGGGTGTCCGGCGCCCGCCAAGAGGAAGCCGCGGGGACGCGGTTCGGCCCGTACGGCGATCACGTCGGCGGGCCTGCCGATGCGCACGGCGGCGTGGACGCCGACCCGCACACCACCGTGGACGCCGATACGGGCGAGCTCCCCGCCCCGCGCCGCGAGCCGGCCCCGGAGGCCGCGCCCGAGCCCCGGGTCCCCCTCACCAAACCGCCCACGACCGCGCCGCCGTCCCCGTACGGGCGCCCCGGCGCCGCCCTCGCCGCCGAGCGCGCATGGCAGGCCCGGCTCCAGATCGTCGGCCCCGTCACCGAACGCTGGGCCCCCGAACAAGCCGAACGGCCCGAGGACGCCACCGAGCTGACGGCCCGGCTCGGCCCGGCCACCGACCTCTGGGCGGTCGGCGCGCTGCTCTTCCGCGCCGTCCAGGGGCATCCCCCCTTCCCGGAGGAGAGCGCCGCCGAACTGACGCAACTGGTCCGCTCGCAGCCGCCCGCCGCGGCCGGCGAGTGCGGCGAGGACCTGGGCGCCCTCATCGCCTCCCTCCTCAGCCAGGACCCCGCCGGCCGGCCGGACTTCGAGGAGCTCCGCGGCCGGCTGCGCGCGCTGATCCGTACGGCACCGGAGCCGCAGGTCGGCCGCCGCCTCGTCGCGATGCCGGCGCTGGAAGGGGGCGCGGACCCCCGCCGGCTGCCGATCGTGCGGCGCCGCGGCGAACTCGTCCGCAAGGAGCGCAGGAAGCGCCAGAAGGACCGGGCCCGCCGGGAGCGCGGCCCGCAGGCGCCGCCCGCCGGCCCGCTGCTGTCCGAGTCCGCGCCGAGGGTGGCGCCCGTACCCCGCCCCGCGCGCCCGCCGCGCCCCCCGAAGCAGCCCAAGCCCCTCCGGCAGCCCCGGTCGGCCCGTTCCCCGCGGGGCTCCGGGCCGTCGGTCGGGGATCTGTACGAGGAGCAGCAGCTGCTGGTACGGGTCGGCCTGGAGACGGCGCCGAAGCAGCCGCGCAGGAGCCGGGACGAGGACGACGCACGGCCCCCGCGCGGCCGCGGCCCGCGCCATCTCGGCCGCCTCCTCCTCGCCCTGATCCTGCTGCTGCTCGTGGGTGCCGTCGCCTACGCCATGGTCTTCCTGCCGAAGTCCGGCGAGGAGGCGCAGGGCGGGGCGGGCGGCGCGGACGGCACGGGCGTATCGGGCGCGGTGTCCGGCGGCAGCCCCGCGCCGCCCACCGGCCAGGGCGGCAGCCAGGACCAGGGCGAGGGCCAGGGCGGCGCCTCGGGCGGCAGTCAGGCCCCGTCGCAGCCCGACCCGCCCGTGAACGTCGCACGGGGCTACGCGCTCCGCACCGACCCCGAGGGCTTCCAGGTCGCGGTCCGCAAGGGCTGGCAGCGCCGCGCCAAGAACGCCCAGGGCCAGATCCGTTACCTCGGCGGCGACTACGAGCTGCTGATCGTGCCCGGCCGCGACACCACCGCTCACTTCGGCACCGACCCGATGGCCTACCAGCAGGACAAGGAGGGCGAACTGGCCCCGTACCGCGGCTCCGGCTGGTCCTCGGCCTCCGGTCTGCGGCGCACCGACGTCGGCGGCACGGCGATGGCCGAGGGCACGTTCACCTGGAAGGACTCCAGCGGCCGCGCGGTCTACGTCCGTAACCTCGCCATGATCCACAACGGCCGCTACCACCTCGTCCTGGTCATCGGCCCCGACAGCGGCCGCCGCCAGGTGGACAGCCTGTACGAGCAGGCGACGAGCACCTACCTGCCGCGCTAGCCCGACCGGCCTCGCCCGCGCCGACTCGGGCCGCTCGCCTGCGTGTTCGTCCGCAGCTTGCCTGTTCGCCCACCCGATGTCAGTGGCCGCCACTACGGTGCGCTCATGACCGACATCTCCTTCTGGGAGCGCCCGCCGGAGACGGCCATCCGCGGTTCGTCTTCCTACGAGTACACCGTCACCCTCCTGGACCCGCCGCTGCCCGGGAGCGCCGCCGAGTTGCCGCCCCACGACCCCGTCCGGGCGCGCGCATTCGCCGCAGCGTTTCCCACGGTCGACGCGGTGCTGGAGGAACTCCCTCCCATGCCCGCGGCCGAGTTCCTGCAGGCGGAGACGCTCGCGGACCTGGACCTGATCACGGTCGGCTGCTGGGGCAGGGCGACCTGCATATCCGATCCGGCGCTCACCACGTACGACGCCGGCAACGATCCGGTCGGGCGTCAGGTCGCCGCACTTCACGCGCGCTACCCCGGCGCGCTCATCGTGGGCTCCGCCCAGGCCGATTTCGGCGAGACCTACACGGACGACGCGATCTGTCTGCCCGACGGCCGGACGTTCTCCGCATCCGGCTTCCCCTGTTACGAGGACTCGTGGCATGCCGACGGTGACCCCCACGCCCTGCTGAACGCTCTCGGCATCGACCTGGCCGACCTGGACGACACCTACCGCGAATGCCTTCACCTGGACGGCGAACCCCACCACACCAACTGGGAAATGCTGGGCGGCCTGGCCCTCAGCCACTGCGGCTTCGGGCCTCCCACCGGCCTGGAGAAGTCCGTCTTCCGCGTCCGCCACACCGAGGAGTACACCTGGGTCATGGAGGAAATGAGCGAATGGTGAACGGCTCGGCGGCCCCGCTGGGGTAGCCGCCCGGTGGAGAGCCGGCCACCCGGTGCCCCGGGGCGTCGCGCCGTCCCCTACTTGCTCAGCTCCCGCTCCAGCGGGGTCCGGAAGCGCGGGGTGATCCGTACGTCGCCCACCCATCCCGCCAGCCGGGCCGCCTCGGCCTCCACCGCCGAGGCGGCCTCGGGTCCTCCCCCAAGCTCTCGGCTCCGCTCGAGCAGGGAGGTACCCCCACCGTCCGTGAGCAGCCGCCAGACGATCTCGCCGTCGGGGCGCTGGGCCCAGCCGCCGATGATGCAGCCGTTCCACCACACCGTCGGGCCGATGTTGCCGCTGCGGTCGAAGAGGTGGGGGAGATGGTCCGGGGCGAGGTACCAGTCGCGGGACTTCCAGCCCATGGCGGTGGGGTCGAGGGCGGGGAGGAGGGCGGCCCAGGGCTCGGGCGGGGCGACCGCTTCGACGTCGTCGGGCAGTGCCCAGGCAGCCACGCCGCCATCGAGTGTCACCTCGACCGCATCGGTCGCGGCCACCGCCCGCCGGGTGTCGGTCAGGGTCCAGCCCGTCCACCACTTGAGGTCCTCGACGGTCGCCGGGCCGTACGCGGCGAGCCAGCGGCGGGCGAGATCGGCGCGTGCTTCGGGGGCCGGTGGGGCGGGCAGGTCGGCGAAGGCGGTGCCGGGGGTCCAGCGGAAGGAACTGCTGGTCCAGCCGCCGCGCGGCCGGCCGCGGCGGATCGTTCCCTCGGCGGCCAGTACGCGCAGGATCCGGCTGGAGACGGCGACGGTGGCCTCGTACGGTTTGCCGGGGGAGACGACGATGGTGTCGCGCAGGTCGGGCACATCGGCGGCGAGTTCGCCGGCCGTCGCCTCGCCGCGGGTGGCCAGCGCGGCGAGGGTCTTCGCCTCCACCTCCGCGAGGCGCCGTTCGTCCCACCCCGGGGCGCCGCCGAGCACCCGCCGGGTCATCTCCCGCCGCTCCTTGGCGGCGATGGCCCGCGCCGTGGAGGAGGCGACGACCGGTGCGAGACCGGCACCGACCGCGAAGAGCGTGCGGCGCATGCACAGCAGCCGGACCAGCGAACGGTCGTCGTAGAGCGCCCGCTCGACGTCCGAGGGGCCGGGCGTGGTCAGCCGGGCGCCGGCCGCCAGGTGGACGGTCGCCGGGTCGGAGGCGTGCAGCCCCAGGACCGCGTCGGCGACCTCTTCGGTACGGGCCGACCGGTACGCGGGCGCCAGCAGATGGCGCCGCCCGAGGCGGGCCCGGCGTCCGGCGGCGTCGATGTGGGGGCGGGGGCGGCTCATGCGGCGTCGATGTGGGTGCGGGGGCGGGCGTGGCTCATGCGGGGACCGTACGCGGTGGGTAGGACGGATCGCGTCCTACACGCCCGTCCCCTTCGCGGCCCCGAAGCGCTCCCGCAGCTCCTGTTTGAGGACCTTGCGCAGGGTCGCGCCCCGTGGCAGCGCCGTCAGCACCTCCAGCTGTTCGGGGAGCTTGTGCGGCGCCAGGCCCTGGGAGCGGAGAAACGCGCACAGCGCGGACAGATCCAACTCCCTTGCTCCTGGCGGCCGTTCGACCACGGCGCAGACCCGCTCGCCCCGTTCCGGGTCCGGCAGGCCGATCACCGCCGCATCGGCCACGTCCGGGTGCCGGTGCAGCAGGTCCTCGATCTCCCGGGCGGAGATGTTCTCGCCCTTGCGGATGATGATGTCCTTGAGGCGCCCGGTGACGACGAGGTGCCCGGTGGGGGTGAGGTGGCCGAGGTCGCCGGTGGGCAGGAAGCCGTCGGCGTCGAAGGGGGCGGGCTCGTCGAGGTAGCCGCGGCAGACGGCCGGGCCGCGCAGCCGTATCTCCCCGCTGTCGGGCGCGATACGGATCTCCATCTCGGCGGGCGGCCGGCCGTCGGTGGCGGCGAGGTGCTCGGGGCTGTCGTACGGGTCGCCCATGGTGACCATCGGGGCCTCGGTCATGGCGTAGCCGTGGGTCAGCTGACAGCCCAGCTCGGCGGTGACCTCGTGGTAGAGCGAGGGGGGTTTGGGCGCGCCGCCGCCCGCCAGCAGCCGGAGGGCGGGCAGGAGCCGGCGGCCGCGCGGCAGCTTGCGCTGTTCGGCGAGGAAGAGGGCGTAGAAGGCGGTCGATCCGCCGGCGAGGGTGACGCGGTGGCGGCGGTAGGCGGCCAGCGAGCCGGGGAGGGCGAAGTGCTCCAGGAGGACGGCGGGGATGCCGTGCCGCAGGAGCATGACGGTGTAGTCGGGGCCGGCGACATGGGCGTACGGGAAGGCCATCGAGCCGATGTCGGACGGGCCGATGCGCAGCGCGTCGGCCAGGCAGCGGCCGGCGGCCAGCAGGCTGCGGTCGGTGTGCAGCACGCCCTTGGGGCCGGCGGTGGTGCCGGACGTCCAGTAGATCCAGCGCGTCTCGTCGGCGTCGGCGGGTGGCGGCGGCAGTACGGCCGGGTTCCCGTCCGGAAGGGTCCGGTACGCCTCGATGACCGCCGGCGGTTCGGGCAGCGAGGCCGCCAGGCGGCGGGCCATCGCGGTGTGATCGAAGCCGCGCCAGGTGCCGGGGACGGCGAAGAAGGCGGCACCGGTGCGGCGCAGCACCTGGCCGACCTCGTGGTCGCGGTAGAGCGGGACGACCGGGCTCTGGACGGCGCCGATCCGGGCCAGCGCGAGACTGAACAGCACGGTCTCGATGCGGGTCGGCAGCTGCCAGACGACGCGGCTGCCGGGCCGTACGCCGCGCTCGTACAGGCCGGCGGCGACCCGTTCGGCGCGCCGGTGCAGCGCTCCGAAGGTGATCCGGCGCTCGTGGCGGGCGGACTCGGCGCCCTGGATGAGGGCGGGCGCATCGGGGCTGCGGTCGGCGCGCCAGGCGACCAGGTCCCAGAACGTGGTGCCGGTCATCGTCATCCGGATCCGCCTCCCCTGCGCCCCAGTTGCCTGACGGCGCGTCAGATTTCTCGGCGAGGGTAGAGGTCGGCGCCTTGTCGGTCCAGAGCGCCGGGGCTAGCCTGATTCTGACGGGTCATCAGATAGCCGCCCGGATGCGGCCGCTTCACGGGGTGAGGGGACACGATGGGGAATCCGGCAGGGCCACCGCGCATCATCGGCATCGACGACCGTGCGACCGGGCCCGCGCAGGGCGGCGAGGCCCGGCCGCCGGGCACGGCGCTCCGCATGCTCCCCTCGGGCCCCGACGCCCGCCCCGGTAAGTAGCCGCCCCATGGACCTCACCTACACAGCGGAAGAGGAAGAGTTCCGGGCGCGGCTGCGGGCGTGGCTCGGCGAGGTACTCCCCAAGCTTCCCGCCAAGCCCGCCGCGACCGACTGGCCCGGCCGCCGGACGTACGACGCGGCCTGGCAGCGGATGCTGTACGACGCCGGATACGCGGGGCTGCACTGGCCCCGGGACGCCGGCGGACAGGGCGCCACCCCCACCCAGCACCTGATCTTCCTGGAGGAGACCGAGCTGGCGGGCGCGCCCTACGTCGGTGCGGGCTTCGTCGGGCTGCTGCACGCCGGGCCCACCATCGCCGCCGAGGGCGCCCCCGAACAGCGCGCCCGCTGGCTGCCGCCGATCCTGCGCGGCGAGGAGATCTGGTGCCAGGGCTTCAGCGAACCGGACGCCGGGTCGGACCTCGCGGCGCTGCGGACGAAGGCGGTGCGCGACGGCGACGCGTATGTCGTTACCGGCGCCAAGATCTGGACCTCGCACGCCGAGGTCGCCGACTGGTGCGAGCTGCTGGTCCGCACCGACCCGCAGGCGCCCAAACACCGCGGCATCAGCTGGCTGGCGATGCCGATGGACGCGCCCGGTGTCACGGTCCGGCCGCTGCGCACGCTCGCCGGGTCGACGGAGTTCGCCGAGATGTTCCTCGACGAGGTACGGGTGCCGGTCGGCAACCGCGTCGGGGCGGAGAACGACGGCTGGCGGGTGACCATGGTGACCCTCTCCTTCGAGCGCGGCACCGCCTTCGTCGGCGAGGTGGTGGCCTGTCGCCGGGTGCTCGGCGCGCTCGCCCGTACGGCGCGGGCCAACGGCCGCTGGGACGATGCGGCGCTGCGCCGCAGGCTCGGCCGGCTGAACGCGGAGTTCGCGGCGCTGTGGCGGCTGACCCAGTGGAACGTCAGCGAGGCGCAGCGCAGCGGAGGCGTCCCCGGGGCCGGCGGTTCGGTCTTCAAACTGCGCTATTCGCACGCCCGGCAGGAGCTGTACGACGCGGCGGCGGAGGTGCTGGGCGCCGGGTCGCTGGACGCGGACCAGGAGTGGATCGCGGACCGGCTGTCCTCCCTCTCGTACACGATCGCGGCGGGCACCTCCCAGATCCAGCAGAACATCGTCGCCGAGCGCATCCTCGGCCTGCCGAAGGGGCGGTGAGCGGGCCGGTGGACTTCCAACTCACCTCGGACCAGAGGGCGTTGAAGGAAGGTACGCGCGAGCTGCTGGCCGGGCGGTTCGGCCGGGACCGGCTGCGGGCGGCCGTGAACGAGCCCGCGCTGGACCGCGCGCTGTGGCGCGAGCTGGCCGAGGCCGGATTCTTTGCCCTGCGGCTGCCGGAGGCGGACGGCGGCGTGGGGCTCGGCCTGCCGGAGGCGGTGCTGGTCTTCGAGGAGGCGGGGCGGGCGTTGCTGCCGGGGCCGCTGGTCGCCTGCCAGCTGCTGGCCGGCGCGGTGGACGGCGTCGCCACCGGCGAACGGATCGTCGCCCTGGCCGATGCGCCGGCCGGTCTGCCGACGGACCCGGCCGCCCCCGTGCTGTGGGAACACCCGGCCGACTGCGACGCGTTGATCTTGCTGGGGGATGCACCGGGGGCGGATCCGGTGCATCAGGGGCGCGAATCCGGGGCGTACCGGAGCGCGGCCACCTCGGTGACCTGCGCCCCTTTCGCCTCAGTTGACCCGCTGACCCCGTTCGCCCGCGTAACGGACATCTCGGACGCGTCCTCCCTCGCTCTCGACGCGCCCCGGCTGCGCCGCGAGGCGGCCCTGCTCACCGCCGCCCAGCAGCTGGGCAGCGCGGTCCGCACGGTCGAGATGGCAGTGACGTATGCGACCGAACGCGAACAATTCGGCGCGCCCATTGGATCCTTTCAAGCCATCAAGCATCTGTGCGCGCAGATGCTCGTGCGAGCCGAAATCGCCCGAAGTGCGGTGTATGCGGCGGCGGTCACGGAGGGTGTTCTCGACGCGACGGGCGCGAAACTGCTCGCCGATACGGCTGCGGTGCGTAACGCCCGGGACTGCCTGCAGGTTCATGGCGGCATGGGGTTCACCTGGGAGGCCGATGTGCATCTGCATCTCAAGCGGGCCTGGCTGCGCGCCGAGTGCTGGGGCCGCGCCGTCGAGGCGGAGGAAGCGCTGGCGGAGGCCTTGCCGGGCTGACGGAGGTGGACGCGATGGGCCGTCCCGAGGGCCGTGATGTCAGACTCTGGCATCCCGTGTGCGGAATGTCGGATAACGCACGCATAAGCGGTCACGGAGGGTCGATATCGGGTTGTGTCCTAGGCGTGACTCGTCACAGGCGGGAGTCGGCGTTCCGCTCGGGTACGCTCCCTTGGGTGCGAGTGGTTCTGTGGCGCAACGTCCACGGTGCCGTCGGAAGGACGGCTCCGGGGTACGGACTGCGCGCCGCTCGCCTCGGGCTGGGGCCCGAGAATCCCCCTTGTTCGACTCCCCGCAAAGTGCGTCGCACAGTATGCAGCACGCATACTCCCTTGCGCTGGAATATGCCCGAAGCGCTTGTTGGGGTGACTGAACGTCAACCATGCTGTGCTTCACCGGGGTCACGCACCGTGATCTCGTGGAGGCGCGAGGCGATGTTTCCGCCGGTTCGGATGGTGTGAGCGGTGCAGGTGCTTCAGGTTCAGTTGGAGGTACGGCCCGACCCCGCAGAGGTGGGGCGGGCCAGGCGATGGGCCCGATCGAGGCTGATGGGGTCCGGCATAGGGGCCGATGAGCCGCTGGCCGAGACGTTGATCTTGCTGATCTCCGAGCTCGTCACCAATGCCGTGGTGCACACCGGCTCGGCGGCGAAGCTGCGGATGTGCTTCTCGGGGTCGGGTGCGGTGGTGGGGACCGTACGCGTCGAAGTGGTGGACGCCAGCGCCCGCCCGCCGCGGCAGCGGCACGCGGACGGCGAGGACACCAATGGGCGCGGCCTGGAGCTGGTCGACGGTCTGGCGGACCGCTGGGGCTGGCAGCAGGAAGGCGCCGGCAAGCGGATCTGGTGCGAGGTGGACCGCGGTCAGTCGCTGTTGATGGCGGCGGGGGGCGAACTGGGGGCGTACGAGGCTCCTTGCGCCGTGACCGCCGTGACCGCTGTGACCCACCGGGCGTAATTACATCGCGCGGGCGCGGGGCGCGGGCCGTTGCTTCGTGTGGCACCGCATCGTGCGTCAGTGCATGGCGCGTCAGTGCATCGCGCCTCAGCAGATCGCGCGGCAGTGCATCGGACCCGAGTAAATCGGGCGCAACGGAATTAGTCCAGACCAGCTGTTGACGTGGCGTGCTGCGCTGATCAACCTTGGGTTGAGCGATTCGCCGCGAGGGGACGCCGAGGCCATGGGGGGAGCCGGCCATCCGGTCCGGGATCTCGGCGAGTGCGGGTCGCGGCCCGGCCCCCTGGCGGTAGCCGGGGGAGGTGGCGGTCCGCGGTGCCGCGCTCGGGGCGCGCATGAGCGCACCGCCACCAGGCCGGGCCGGACAGGGCCGGTCGCTCAGAGGATCGCCACGGGTGCCACCGGCGTCCCGGTCCCGCCGACGAACGGCTCGGCCATCGCCGACAGCAGGAACGTCCAGCGGTCCGCCGCCGCGCACGCCGCGCTCAGCTCCTCCAGATTCCAGTTCTGGCCCTGCAGCATGCCCATCTCCACCAGGTGGAGGGCGTGCACCGGCAGCCACAGGTTTTCGATCTCCGGCGGGAAGATCTCGAAGGTGAGGGTGTCGTTGGCGACGGCGGCGACATCGCGGGCGTGGAACCACTCGGGGGTGCGGACCGACAGCCCGGGGGAGGGGAAGGCGTACGCCTGCCGGTCGCCCGCGAGGTAGTGCTGGATCTGGCCGGTCCGGATGAGGACGATGTCGCCCGCGCGGACCTTGGTGCCCGCCAACTCCTCGGCGGCGTCGAGGTCTTCGGGGGTGACGGCGTGTTCGCCCGGCAGCCGGTCGGTGCCGTGGGCGCGGGCGACGTCCAGGAGGACGCCGCGGGAGACGATCGGGGTGGCCTTCTCGATGCCGAGGCTGGTGGCGCCGTGGTGGGCGGTGATGGAGCCGGCGGGGCGGTTGTTGTAGAGCCGCCCGGAGTGTGAGACATGGGTGAGGCCGTCCCAGTGGGTGGCGGCCTGGAGGCCCATGGTGACCGCGTCGTCGGAGGTGGCGACCGTACCGGGGCCGAAGATCTCCTGGTTGATCGCCACCATGGTGTGCAGCGGATTGACCCGGCCGGGGATCATGCCGGTCTGCACGCCGTCCTGTTGGAGGGGCAGCGCGAGGGGGATGCGGCGGCCGGTGCGGATGCCGGCGGCGGCCGCGCGGACCACCTCGTCGGTGATCAGGTTGAGGGTGCCGATCTCGTCGTCCGCGCCCCAGCGCCCCCAGTTGTTGACGCGTTTGGCGATGTCGTGGAACTCCTGCGGCAGTGCCATGAGGTCTCCTCGGGGCGGTTCGGCTCGGGGTCTTGTGTTCGTACCGCGTCTGCTCAAAAATCTAACGGTCCGTCAGAAAGTGCGGGAAGGGGTGCGGCATGGGGAACTTCTTGACCGGCAAGGTGGTCGCCGTCACGGGCGCCGGACGAGGCATCGGGCGCGCGGTCGCCCTCGCCTGCGCCGAGCACGGCGCCAAGGTGATCGTCAATGACTACGGGGTCTCCATCGCGGGCGGCGAGCCGAGCAGTGAGGTCGCCGAGTCCGTGGTGAAGGAGATCGAGGCGGCGGGGGGCGTGGCGACGGCCGTTGCCGACGACGTTTCCACGATGGCTGGCGGGCAGCGGATCGTGGATACCGCGCTGGCCCAGTACGGGCGTATCGACGGCGTGGTGTGCGTCGCCGGAATTCTGCGGGAGCGAATGCTCTTCAATATGTCCGAGGAGGAGTGGGATCCGGTTGTCGCCACTCATCTCAAGGGGACGTTCACGCTTTTCCGGGCGGCCGCTTCCGTGATGCGGAGGCAAGGGTCGGGCACCCTTGTGGGATTCACCAGCGGGAATCACCAGGGGTCCGTTTCCCAGGCCAATTACTCCGCCGCCAAGGGCGGAATCATTTCGCTGGTGCGGAGTGCCGCGCTCGGCCTGCACAAGTACGGGGTGACCGCCAATGCGGTGGCGCCGGTCGCGCGGACGCGAATGTCGGCGAATGTGCCGATGGAGCTGACGGAGATCGGGGAGCCGGAGGATGTGGCGGCTTTCGTGGTCTATTTGCTGAGCGAACGGGCGCGGGAGATCACCGGGCAGGTTTATACGGTGGCCGGGCCGAAGGTCGCGGTCTGGGCGCAGCCGAGGGAGCTGCGGTCCGCCTATGTCGACGGAGGGTGGACGCCGGAGAAGGCCGCCGAGGTGGTGGCGGGTCCGGTCGGCACGGATCCGATGCCGATGCTGGCGCAGCTGACCGCCATGGCCGATGCGGCGCGGAGCAAGGCGCGGCCCAACCAGTAAGACCCTGCCGTGCATTCCGTGCATTCCGTGCATTCCGTGCGTTGCCGGGTGCGGCGCCCCGTTGTTCGCTCCGCTGCGCGGGGCCTGGGAGGTTGGCGTGGATTTTGAATTCGGGAGTGCGGACGGCGCATTCCGCGATGAGGTGCGGGACTGGCTTTCCCGCCATCTCGTGGATTCCTATGCCGCCTGGGGCGGACGGGGCGGTCCCGGCAGCGAGCACGAGGGATTCCCGGTGCGGCGCGAGTGGGAGCGGGAACTCGGGGCCGCCGGATGGATCGGACTCGGATGGGACCGGGCGCACGGCTCGTACGGAAATCGTTCGGCGACGCTGACCCAGCAGGTGGTGTGGGCCGAGGAATACGCGCGGGCGCGGGCGCCCGGCCGGGTGGGGCACATCGGGGAGAACCTGCTGGCGCCGACGCTGATCGCTTATGGGGACCAGGCGCAGCGGGAGCGGTTTTTGCCGGGTATCGCGCGGGGGGAGGAACTGTGGTGCCAGGGGTACAGCGAGCCGGACGCGGGATCGGATCTGGCGGGGGTGCGGACGGTCGCCGTACGGGACGGGGGAGCGTACCGGGTCAGCGGGCAGAAGGTCTGGACGTCGCTGGCCAGGGAAGCCGACTGGTGTTTTGTGCTGGCGCGGACGGATCCGGAGCAGCGGCGGCACCGGGGGCTGTCCTTTCTGCTGGTGCCGATGGACCAGCCGGGCCGGATCGAGGTGCGGCCGATCCGGCAGATGTCGGGGACCTCGGAATTCAACGAGGTGTTCTTCGACGGGGCGGTGGCGCGGGTCGAGCATGTGGTGGGCGGGGAGGGCGCCGGCTGGCAAGTGGCGATGGGGCTGCTGGGGTGGGAGCGGGGCGTTTCGACGCTGGTCCAGCAGATCGGGTTCGCGGCGGAGCTGAGTGACGTGGTCGGCGAGGCGGTCGCCCGTGGAGCGGTACGGGACCCCGTCCTTCGCGATCAACTCATCGCCCAATGGGCCGAGTTGAAGGTCATGCGGTGGAACGCGCTGCGGACCCTGGGTGCGTCCGGGGACGCGGCGGCGCCCAGCGTGGCGAAGCTGCTGTGGGGCGGCTGGCACCGGCGGCTGGGGGAGCTGGCCATGCGGGTGCGGGGAGCCGCGGCGGCGGTGGCGCCCGGCGACTGGTCCGCGCGGGCGCCGTACGAACTGGATGCACCGCAGCGGCTGTTCCTGTTCAGCCGGGCCGACACCCTGTATGGCGGTTCGGACGAGATTCAGCGCAACATCCTCGCCGAGCGCGTGCTCGGCCTGCCCAGAGGGGAGCGGCGATGAGGGGCGTCATTTTCGACGGTGAGCAGACCCGGGTCGTGGACGATCTGGAGGTGCGGGATCCGGGGCCGGGAGAGGTGCTGGTCGCGATCCGGGCCGCCGGGCTGTGCCACAGCGATCTGTCGGTCGTCGACGGGACCATTCCGTTTCCGGTGCCGGTGGTGCTGGGACACGAAGGGGCCGGGGTGGTCGAGGCCATAGGGGCGGGCGTTGAGCATGTGGCGCCCGGTGATCATGTTGCCCTGTCGACGCTGGCCAACTGCGGGGCCTGCGCGGAGTGTGACCGGGGACGGCCGACGATGTGCCGCAAGGCGATCGGGATGCCGGCGAAGCCGTTCCGGCGGGGCGGCACGGAGCTGTTCAACTTCGCCTCGAACTCGGCGTTCGCGGAGCGTACGGTCGTCAAGGCGGTGCAGGCCGTGAAGATCGCCGAGGATATTCCGATGACGTCCGCCGCACTGATCGGGTGTGGGGTGCTGACGGGCGTCGGGGCCGTGCTCAACCGCGCGAAGGTGGACCGAGGGGATTCGGTCGTGGTCATCGGCGCCGGCGGCATCGGGCTCAATGTGCTGCAGGGGGCCCGGATCGCGGGGGCGTCGACGATCGTCGCGGTGGACGCCAATCCGGCCAAGGAGGCGGTGGCGCGGCAGTTCGGGGCGACCCACTTCATCGATGCGTCGGCGGTGACGGACGGCGTCAAGGCGGTCAAGGAGATCCTGCCGACCGGTGCCGATCACGCCTTTGAGTGTGTGGGCAGTACGCGGTTGATCCGGCAGGCGATCGAGCTGCTGGACCGGCACGGGCAGGCGGTGCTGCTCGGGGTGCCGCCGGCCGGTGCGGAGGCGTCGTTCGTGGTGTCGTCGATGTACCTGGACAAGTCGATCCTGGGATGCCGGTACGGATCGTCCCGGCCGCAGCGGGACATCGCGCTCTACGCCCGGATGTACCGGGAAGGGCGTCTGCTGCTGGACGAGTTGGTCAGCGAGACCTATCCGGTGGAGGACTTCGCCAAGGCGGCGGACGATGCGCACCATGGGCGGGTGGCCCGGGGGGTGCTGACCTTCGGGTAGGGGCGCGAGGCCGATGGCCGGATCCTGGTGACACGAGGCCGGTGGCCGGATCCTGGTGACACGAGGCCGGTGGCCCGATCCTGGTGGCACGAGGCCGGTGGCCCGATCCTGGTGAAGCGTGACCCTTCGGCCACTCGTTCCCCGGCGTCCGGGCGAGGATGCTGCTCCGGTGAGCCAGATATCCGACCTGTCCCCGGCGGTTACGGACCCCGCCCCCGCACCCGGCCGCCGCCGGCGGCCCCACCGGGCGTGGTCCGTCGCCGCCGTCACCTTCCTCACCATCATCGGCGCGGCCGGCTTCGCTTCGCTGCCCGGCCTGCTCATCGATCCGCTGCACACCGAGTTCCACTGGTCGCGCGCCACCATCGGATTCGCGGTGTCCGTCAATCTCGCGCTGTACGGGCTGACGGCGCCGTTCGCCGCCGCACTGATGGACCGCTTCGGGATCCGCCGGGTGGTCGCCGCCGCCCTGACGCTGATCGCGGTCGGCGCCGGACTGACCGTCTTCATGACCAGCAGCTGGCAACTCGTCCTCCTGTGGGGCGTGTTGGTGGGCCTGGGCAGCGGCTCGATGGCGCTGGCGTTCGCCGCCACGGTCACCGGGCGCTGGTTCGTCGCGCGCCGCGGGCTGGTCACCGGCATCCTCACCGCGGCCGGCGCCTCCGGGCAGCTGGTCTTTCTCCCGCTGCTGTCCTGGATCGTGGACCGGCACGGCTGGCGGCCCGCCACCGTCACCGTGGCGCTCGCCGCGCTCGCGGTCGTCCCCCTGGTGTGGCTGCTGCTGCGCGACCACCCGGCGGACGTGGGCCTGGCCCCCTACGGGGCGACGGAGTTCGTGGCCAAGCCGCCGCCGCAGCGGGGCGCGGCCCGGCGCGCGGTGCGGGCCCTGGTCTCGGCGGCCTCCACGGGCCCGTTCTGGCTGCTGGCGGGCACCTTCGCGATCTGCGGCGCCACGACGAACGGCCTGGTCAAGACGCACTTCGTGCCCGCCGCGCACGACCACGGGATGCCGATGACGGCCGCCGCTTCGCTGCTCGCGGTGATCGGTGTCTTCGACATCGTCGGGACCGTCGCCTCGGGCTGGTTCACCGACCGCTTCGACACCCGACGGCTGCTCGCCGTGTACTACGGCCTGCGCGGCGTCTCGCTGATGTTCCTGCCGCTGCTGCTCGCGGACACCGTCCACCCGCCCATGGTCTTCTTCATCGTCTTCTACGGCCTGGACTGGGTCGCGACCGTGCCGCCGACCATCGCGCTGTGCCGGGAGTACTACGGCGAGGACGGCGCGATCGTCTTCGGCTGGGTGCTGGCCGCCCACCAGGTGGGTGCCGCGCTGATCGCCTTCCTGGGCGGCCTGGCGCGGGACGCCTTCGGTACGTACAACCCGGTCTGGTACGCCTCCGGGGCGCTGTGCGCGGTCGCGGCGCTGATGGCGCTGGTCATCCGGCGGCGGAAGGCGGCTTAGGGGGACCTGAAGGCGGGGGCGGGGTGCGCCGGGTGCATGATCCCGGTGGGGAGAGGTGATGCGGGATGAGCATGGCCGGAAGCGGGCGTACCGGCGGGGTGTTCTGGAGCTGGCCGGCGGTGGTGGTCTCGATGGCCGCGCTGCTGGGCGAGGTGCTGGTGGTGGGCGCCGCGCTGGTGATGTACGGCTTCACACAGGAGGGGACGATCGGCAACGTCTTCCTGTCGCTGTTCGTCCTGCCCTTCGCGTTCCTGGCCGGTGCGGTACCCGGCTTCGTGGTGACGGTCACGCTGACCCTGCCGACCCTCTGGCTGGCGGGATGGGCGACCCGGTGGGCAGGCATGCAGGGGCGGCCAGCCTGGTGGTGGACGGCGGCCGCGGCGCCCTTCTCGACGGCCGGCGCGATCCTGGTGTACGGGGCGATCACCACGATGCTCACCCGTGACGTGGCGCCGCCGGTGTATCTGGTGCTCTGGCTGATGCTCACGGTGGCCACCGTCCCCGCCGCGCTGGTGGCCGCGCACGCCGCCCGGGACACCGATGCCCGGCGCGCCCTGCGGCTGACCCTCACCGTCGTGAGCGGCGCCGTCGCGGCCGCCGTCGTGGTGTGCCTGCTGTTCGTGATGGCCTTCGCCACGGGGCTGCTGCACCCGTACGAGCCCCCGCGCCTGGCGCGTTCCGCCCTCGTCGGCGTCTGGGAGGACGGCTCCGGCGGCACACTGCGGCTGGGCTCCGACGGGGTGGCGGCCACGTCGGGTCTGGGCGAACCGGGCGCACGCTGCTACGGCGCCGGAGTGTGGGAGCTGGACGAGACCATGCCGTCCGAACAGGCGGTGGACGTGCGCGATGCCTGCGCGCACCGGTGGTCCATCGGCGGTACCGAGGAGCAGCCGACCCTGTACTACTTCGTGGGCGATCCGGACGAGGGCAATCGCCAGTTGCTGACGCGACGGGGCGGGGCCGGGCGGTGAACCGGACGTCCGCCGTCAGCCGCTGAAACGCCCGAACGCGCCCCGGTGGAAGAGCAGCGGTCCGGCCTCGGCGGCGGCCGGGTCCGCGGCGAGGGCGTCCACCCGGCCGACCACGATCAGATGGTCGCCACCGGTGTGCACCGCGTGGATGGTGCAGTCGATCCAGGCGGGCACGTCCGCCAGCCGCGGCGAGCCGCTCGCCGGAGCCGCCGTGTACCGGACGCCCGCGAACTTGTCGGCGCCGCTGACCGCGAACCCGCGGCACAGTTCGCCCTGTTCGGCGCCGAGGATGTTGACGCAGAAGACCCCGGCGCGGGCGATCACCGGCCAGGTGGTCGACGTACGCGCCACCATGAAGGTGACCAGCGGCGGGTCGAGGGAGAGCGACGCGAACGACTGACAGGCGAAGCCGGCCGGACCGGCCTCGCCCGGTGCCGTGATGACCGTGACGCCACTGGCGAAGTTCCCCAGGACGGAACGGAATTCGGCCGGGTCCAGAGGGGCGCGCTCATCCTCCCGTACGGCGCGCAGTGCGGGGCGCCGGTGGGGGTGTGGGGCGGGGGCGGCCGTGGCCCCTGTGTCCGGTGGGGAGGCCGTGGTCGGCGCGCCGACCGAGCGGAGATATCGCACGGCCGTGGCTGCCATTCCCGCGTGTCCCATCATGCATTCATTGAATCTGATGCTGCGTCAGATGGGAAGTCCCCGGAAGGGTGCCGGAAGGGTGCCGGAAGGGTGCCGGAAGGGTGCCCGATGGGTGCCGGGTCGATGGCGGGCCGCCGTCGGGTGGGTGCCGGGGACTGCCACTCGCGGGGGTGGTTTGGGGCAACTCAGGGGTGATGTAGCCGGTATTCGGGGGAGATCGGAAGGTGGCGCCTGGTTGGCTACGGACTGCACGGGTAGCTTCCGCCTCGGTCGTCACCCGTACCCGGCACGGGGGAGTTCCACCACATGGCAGATGCGACGTCGTCGTCACCTTCGTCTGCCGTGTCAGCCACCTTCGACGAGGTCTTCTGCGGGTTGCTGCCCCGGCTCTACCGGCGCGCGGTGCTGCTGGCCGGATCGAGACAGTCCGCGGAGGACGTGGTGCATGAGGCCTACCTCAAGCTCGCCGCCCGGCCTCAGCGCTTCCTCGCCCATCCGGAGCCGTACGCCTACGCCTTCACCGTGGTGCTCAACATCGCCCGCGACGCCCACCGCAAGGACCGCCGCCAGGTGCTGCTCGATGCGGTGGAGGGACTCGATGAGGTAGGTGCGGCGGGCACGGGCGGCGCGGCCGGGCCCGGCGGCTTCGGGGCGGGGGCCGGCGGGGCGGCCGGGGGCTGGGACGGCGGGGTGGAGTGGCGGAATGCCGAGCTCGACGCGGTGCGTCTGCTGGGGCGGTTGTCGCAGCGCCAGGCCGGCATCGTCATCCTCGTCGACCTCGACGGCTACACCATCGACCAGGCCGCGCGGATCATGAAGGTGCACCGCGGTACGGCCGCCCGGCACCGCGCCCGTGCGCTGGACAGGCTGCGTGCGCACCTCGTTGCCTCGCAGCACGGACGGGCCGGGAGGTGAGCGGCGCGGTGGAGGCGGGGGACGGCGCCGAGGCGCTGCTGCGCGAGCGGCTGCGGCGCGCGGACGAGCGGATCGAGGTACCGGCCGGGCTGTGGTCCCGCATCAAGGGGCCCGGCCCCGGATCCGCCCGTGGGCCTCGTGGTGCGCATGAGGTGCCCGTGTCGCCGCTGCCGCCGCGCCGGAGGACGTACGCCCTCGCGCTCGCCGTCGCTGCCACGGTGGCTGCCGTGGCGCTGGGGGCGTGGTGGCTGGTGCGTCCGGGCGCCGTCGGGCGGCAGCCGGCCGCCGGCGTCCGCGCGGTGCCGGTCACCGTCTACAACAGCGAGTCGGCCTGCCGCCACATCCGCTCCCTGGAGTGCGGGCTGCGGCTGGCCAAGGACCCGCACGTCAGATACGCCGCGCGGGACAACTCCGCGGGCCGGGTGTGGCACGGCGATGTGCTGGCCGCGCACTGCGTGGTCGCCGATGGGCAGCTGGTCCGCGACGAGGCGGGGGTGACGTCCACCCGCTGGTATCTGGTGACCGGCAAGCGGGGTGTGACGGGCTGGCTGCCGGGCGCGCGGACCCGTAATACGCGTGAGGTGCCGTACTGCTAGGGCGATGCGCCGTGGCGTTGTCAGAGGTGATGCGGCGTGATACGCCGTGAAGTGGCGTGATGCGCCGTGAGGTGACGTGAGGCGACGGGGCGTGGCGGGAGACGACGAGACGTGGCGTCAGGCGACGCGATGACGTGGCACGGCCTGGCATTGCGTGATGCAGATCACGTCGAGGTGTGTCATACGGGGCGGGGGTGCCGCGCGTGTGCCAAGTGGGGGGCCGGCCGCGGGGCCGGCCCTACGGGCTTACAGGGAGTCGGCGATGGTGGCGGCGGCAGGAGGCAGGCTCGGTGGTGCCGTATGGGCCGGGATGCTCGCGGCCGGTCTGCTGTGGGTGGCGGGCGCGGTCACCGGGGGATCGGGCCGGACGGCGGATGCCGGGGGTGCGGCGGGGCGCGATCCGGACGTCAGCGTGGACGACCGCCCCGGGCCGGTGCGGCGGGCGGCGTCCGTGCCGCCCGCCGTCCTGTCACCGGCCCCGGTACGTCGGCTTGCGGCGCGCCACGAAGGACGCGACCCCTTCCTGGGCGTCGGCGGTGGTCATGTTGATCTCCTGGGCGGTGGCCTCGGCGGCGAAGGCCGCGGCCCGGTCGGCGTCGAGCGAGGCGTTGACCAGCTGTTTGGTGAGGGCCAGCGCCCGGGTCGGGCCGGCCGCCAGCCGCTCGGCCCACTCCCGCGCCACCTTCGCCAGCTCGCCGTCCGGGACGACCCGGTTGACCAGGCCCAGCCGCTCGGCCTCGGCGGCCGGGACGGCGTCGCCGAAGAACATCAGCTCCTTGGCGCGCTGTGGGCCGATCAGCCGTGGCAGGAGGTAGGCGCCACCGCCGTCGGGGACCAGTCCGCGGCGTACGAACACCTCGATGAAACGGGCCGATTCGGCGGCCAGGACCAGGTCGCAGGCGAGCGCGAGATGCGCGCCGATGCCGGCCGCGGTGCCGTTGACGGCGGCGATCACGGGCTTCTCGCAGTCCAGCACGGCGCCGATGAAGCGCTGCGCGCCGCGCCGGATCATCCGCGCGACATCGCCCGCGACCCGCTCGTCGCCCGCTGACGGCGCACCACGCAGATCCGCCCCGGCGCAGAAACCCTTGCCGGTCGCGGTGATCACCACGGCCCGTACGTCGGGGTCGGCCGAGGCGTCCGCGAGCAGCTCGATGAGGCGTTCGCGCTGGTCCCAGGTGAGGGCGTTCATCGCGGCGGGGCGGTTGAGGGTGATCCACGAGACGCCGTTGTCAGTGGCGTGGAGTATCAAGGAGTCAACGGAAAGTGAGGGGTCGTCGTGAGACGCGGCGGATCCGGCGGATTCGGCCGGCGGGGCGGAATCGGCTGATCCGGCGGAGGCGGTGGCGCCGGGGGATGCGGGGGAGGGCGTCATGAGGGAGCGGCTCCAGGGGGTGCGGTGGGGGTGCCTGCGGTCCAGGTGCGTGCCGCCGGGGTGGCGGTCGCGGATCCGGTGGTGGGGCAGGTGGCGGGGCCGGTGGTGGTGTCGGCGCTCACGAGGCGTGGACCCCGTGGGGGCCATGACACACGGCGAGCGCATCGAGGGCCACGGCCCCCTGTCCCCGCGGCAGGACGACCAGCGGATTGATGTCCAACTCGGCCAGGTCGTCGCCCAGTTCGAGCGCCATCCGCTGCACGCGCAGGACGACCTCGACCAGCGCGTCGACATCCGCGGGCGGCGCGCCCCGCACGCCGTCGAGGAGGGCGTGGCCGCGCAGCTCGCCGAGCATGGCGCGCGCCTGGTCCTCGCCGAACGGCGGCACACCCACCGCGACATCCCGCAGCACCTCGACGAGGACCCCGCCCAGGCCGACCGTCACCGTCGGCCCGAAGAGGCTGTCGTGGGTGACCCCGACGACCATCTCCACGCCCCGCTCGATCATCTGGCAGACCAGCACCCCGTCGAGGGGGACGTCCTCGTAGCGGGCGATGTCCGTGAGCTCGCGGTAGGCGTCCCGCACCTGGCTGGCGGAGGTCAGCCCGACCTTCACCAGGCCGAGTTCGGTCTTATGGGCAAGTTGCGGCCCGGAGGCCTTCATGACCACGGGATAGCCGACCTGGCTCGCCGCCCGTACGGCCGCCGCCGCGCTGGTCACCAGCTGTTCGCGCGGCACGCGGATGCCGTAGGCGCGCAGCAGCTGCTTGGCCGCGTGTTCGCTGAGCTGCTGGCCCGGACGGATCAGCGCCTGCGCCTTGCGGGCGGAGGGGGAGAGTACGCGCGGGGCGTCGTCGAAGGGCGAGCGGTAGTCGGCGGCGAACCGATGGTGGTCGAGATAGGCGCGTACGGCGGTGATGCAGTTGGCGAAGGTGCGGAACGTCGCCACGCGGGAGGAGCCGAGGAGGGTGTGCCGATAGGCGTCCTCGGTGCCGACCGGCGACCCCCACACCACACACACCAGCTTGTCCGTCTGCTCCGCCGCGTCCACCAGATCCTGCGCGAGCTTGTCGCTCATGGGCGGGAAGGGCCCGGTGATCGGGCAGATGAGAACGCCGATCGACGGGTCGGCGAGGATCGCGTCGATGATCTTGCGGCCGCGCCAGTCCCCGACCGGATGCCCGCCGTTGTCGATCGGATTGGCGACGTTCAGATAGTCCGGTATCCATTGGTGCAGCTCGGACTGCTTCGCGGCGTCGAGGGTGGGCAGTCGCAGTCCCGCCGCGGTCGCCAGGTCCGAGAAGTGCGCGCCGGTGCCGCCGGAGATCGAATACACCGCGATGCCCTCGGCCGTGGGCCGTTTGGCGCGGGCCAGCAGCGCGGCGGTGTCCTGCAGTTCGTCGAGCCCGTCCACCCGGATCACGCCGAACTGCCGCATCGCGGCGTCCACGACCTCGTCCGCGCCGGTGAGCTTGCCGGTGTGCGAGGCGGCCATCCGGGCGCCGGTCTCGGTACGGCCGACCTTGACGGCGACGACCGGCACCTTGTTGCGGGCGGCGCGGTCGGCGGCGAGCAGGAAGCTGCGGCCGTCCTTGAGGCCTTCCACATAGGCGGCGATCGCGCCGACCTCGGGGCGGGAGGCGAAGTAGGAGACGAAGTCGGCGGTCTCCAGATCGGCCTCGTTGCCGGTGGGGGCCCAGTGGGAGAGGCGGATGCCCAGCTCCTGGAGGGTGAAGACGGGGCGGCCCTGGTGGCCCGACTGCGTGATGAGCGCGATGGCCGGGCCGTCGAGGTCCTCGCGGAAGTGCTCGAAGGCGTTGAGGTTGGTGTTCGGGCCGAGCAGCCGCAGGCCGGAGCGTTCGACGGCCTCGGCCAGCCGGGCCTGCGCCGCCGCGCCGTCCGCGCCCGTCTCGGCGAACCCGGAGGCGAACGCCACCGCGAACTTCACCTTGGCATCGCCCAGTTGCTCGATGACCGGGACCGGGTCGGCGACCAGCAGGACGGCGAGGTCGACGCGTTCGGGGAGGTCGGCGACGGAGGCGTGGCAGAGACGTCCGAAGACCCGCTCGCGCCCCGGGTTGACGGGATGGAGCCGCGCGCCGACCCGCTCGGCCCAGGCGATCAGCTGGCGGGTGATGCCGGTGTTCGGGCGGCCCTCGCTGTCCGAGGCGCCGATCACCGCCACGGCCTCCGGCCGGAAGAACCGGTCCAGGTCGGGGACCGGAGCGTGCAGCGGCCGCCCGCTGACGTCCAGGTCGACCGCCCCGCCGGAGCGTGGCCCGACGCCGCCCTCGCATGCCTCGGGCACGCCGTGGACGGTGTGCGGTGGTTGCTCCCCGCAGGCCACGACGCGGGCCGGCCGGGAGTGAGTGGTGAGGGTGCCGTGAGTCGATCCAAGCATCGCAGACGCCCGCTCCTGTGTGACGGCTCTCATTACCTGACGCATAGTCAGATTACTGAACTGACGTCGTGTCAGGAATGGGGCTGCACGGTAAAGCTTCGCCGCGGCGCCCCCGTGGGGCAATGGCGCCGCGCGCGGGGCGGCGGCTCCATGTGCGGGGCCGGCGGCTCCGCGCGCGGCGGCCCATGGCGTACGACCCCTTGCGCACCCCGCCCGCATCCGCTGAACTGACGTATCGGATACACCTGACGTACCGTCAGATCAGTCCGTCGGAAACATACCCCGCACCCACCAGGAGGGCATCCGGAATGCACACGATCTGGCTCGGCGGGGCCGAGCGGCCGGTCGCGCGTCGTGGCGGCGCCCCGATATCCCTGGCTGCCCCGTTCGCGAGGAGCCGGCGGATGCGGTCGCTCGACGAGGCGACGGGGGTGTTGCGGTGAGGGCCGGAGCCGGGGCGGCGCGCAGTGCGCCGCGCAGCGATCTGCCGGAGGTGGACGCCTTCACCCGGCCGTACTGGGACGCCGCCGCGGAGGGGCGGCTGCTGCTGCGGCGCTGCCGGACCGAAGGCGGCGGGTGCGGGGCCGCCCATCACTACCCGCGCGAGTTCTGCCCGTACTGCTGGGGCGAGGACGTCGTGTGGGAGCCGGCCGGCGGCCGCGCCACCCTGTACACGTGGTCCGTCGTGCACCGCAATGACCTCCCGCCCTTCGGTGCCCGGGTGCCGTATGTGGCGGCCGTGGTCGACCTCGCCGAGGGGCCCCGGATGATGACCGAGGTCATCGGCTGTGCGGAAGGTGACCTGCGGATCGGGATGCCGCTGGTGGTGGACTTCCGGCAGGAAACGATCTCCGTGGACGGCGCAGGCGCAGGCGCAGGCGCAGGCGGTGGCGGGGACGGTGGCGGGGACGGCGGCGGGGCCACGATCGCGGTACCCGTCTTCCGGCCCGCTTGACGTCGCCGCCGCGACGGAATCGGGTGGCGCGCCGTACGCCCCCGAGTCATCCTTCCCTTGTGCTGATTCGCGAAGCGACCGCGGCCGACTGGCCCGCCATCTGGCCGTTCTTCCATGCCATCGTCGAGGCCGGGGAGACCTATCCGTACCCCGCCGACCTCGATGAAGCGGCCGGCCGGGAGACGTGGCTGCTCCGGCCGCCGGGCCGTACGGTCGTGGCCGTCGACGCGGACGGCGCGGTGCTGGGCACGGCCAAGATGAACCCCAACCAGACGGGCGGCGGCGCGCATATCGCCAGCGCCAGCTTCATGGTCGATCCGCGGTACGGCCGCCGTGGTGTCGGGCGGGCGCTGGGGGAGCATGTGCTGGACTGGGCTCGCGCCGAGGGCTATCGCGGCATCCAGTTCAACTCGGTCGTCGAGACCAATACCGTCGCCGTCGCTCTCTGGCAGTCCCTCGGCTTCGCCATCATGACCACCATCCCGGAGGGTTTCCGGCACCCCACCCGGGGCTATGTGGGGTTCCACATCATGTATCGGCCGCTCTGAGGGCGTCGCCTATCGGCCGCCCTGAAGGTGTCGCCCGCGCCACCGCACCCCACATCCGTGTCCGGCGGCCGGTCCGTGCGCCTGTAACACCGTTACGGCCAGAGCAGTTCCTGTTCCCAATGCCCCGCCTCGTAGCGGTAGTTGAGCCGCAGATGGCGGCGCTGCGCATCGCCCTGGAAGAACTCGACCTCCTCGGCCCGGAGCACATACAGCGTCCAGCTCGGGACCGGGGCGTCCGGCTCGCGCCGGGCTCGTTCCCAGGCGGCCTCCGAGGCGCGGGCCAGCTCCTCGACGGAGCCGAGAACCTCGCTCTGCCGGCCGACCAGCGCGGCGGCCAGTGCGCCCGGGGAGCGGCGGTGCAGATCGGCCGCGCTCTCCTCGGGATCCGCCGCCGTCACCGGCCCGCTGACCCGGACCTGACGGCCGACCGCCGGCCAGTAGAACCCGAGCGCCGCCCGCGGCCGGGCGGCCAGCTCGCGGCCCTTGCGGCTGCCGCGGTGCGAGCCGAAGTGCCAGCCGCGCTCGTCGGCGTCGTGCAGCATCACCGTCCGCAGGGAAGGGGTGCCCGCCGCGTCCGCCGTGGCCAGCGTCATGGTGTGCGGCTCGGGCACACCGGCCTCGGCGGCCTCGCGCAGCCACTGCCGGAAGAGCGGCAGCGGTTCGGCCGGGGCGCGCGCCGGGTCGAAGGAGGGCAGTTCGCTCTCCCAGACCCGCAGCCCGCGCAGCAGCTCGCGGAACGCGCGGGCCGCCGCGTCCTCCGAGGAGTGGCGTCCGGCGGCGCCGGTGGCGTGGTCGTCCGGGGAGTCCTGGTGGGCAGCGAGTTCGGCCATGTCAGGCAGCGTACGGGGGAAGGGCCGCGGCCGCCGGGCCGGCCGCGCGCCGTCCGTACCGTCGGGCCGCCGAGACGGGGCGGACCGCGCCGTAGTCCTTGAGCGTGAGGGCGTTGGCCCCTCGCTGCACATCCTCGGCGACCTTCTTCGCGACCAGGTTCTTCCACGGCATGTGCGGCAGGATCCGCAGCATCAGGTGCCGCAACCGGATCGCCCGCCGCGTCGCCGGAGTCATCTCCGTCACGAACTTCTTCGCCAGCCGGTGGTTGACCTCGACGTAGCCGCGCATCTCCCGCTCGTAGCCGGCGAAGGCCACCGCCGGATCGCCGCCCGCGGCCGCGAGCTCCCCGGCCAGGACGTACGCGCCGACCAGCGCCATCCCCGTCCCCTGCCCCGACGCCGGCGAGGCGCAGTGCGCGGCATCGCCGAGCAGCACCACCCGGCCGCTCGACCAGCGGTCCATCTCGATCAGATGCATCCCGTCGAAGTAGAGGTCGGACGCCTCGCGGGCCGCCCGGAGCAGCCGTGGGGTGCGCCCGCCATCACCCTCGAACGCGGCTTCCAGCAGGGAGAGTTGCTGCTCGGTGTCCCGGTGGCCGTAGGTCAGCCGGGGGGAGCGGAAGGTCAGCATGCCCTTGGCCGCCGGGTCCCCGGCCGAGCTGTATTCGCAGAGCAGCTTGTTGGGCAGCGCGTAGTACAGCTCCTCGCGGTCCAGGTTCAGTTCATTGGGCATGGAGAAGACGGCGACGTAGGACCCGAGATGGCGTGCGAACCGCTCCTCCGGGCCGAAGGCCAGCCGCCGTACGGTCGAGTGCACCCCGTCCGCGCCGACGACGATGTCGAAGCGGCGCGGCGCGCCCCGCTCGAAGGTGACCTCGACGCCCTCGTCGACCGTGGTGAGAGTGGCGATGGATTCGCCGAAGACGTACTCGACGTCCGCGCGGGTGCGGTCGTGGAGGATGCGGGCCAGGTCGCCGCGCATGATCTCGTCGTCGCGGCCGATCCGGGCGCCGAAGATCGCGGCGGGGAGCGTGGCGACGCGCTTGCCGTCGTCATCGACGTAGGCGCCGGTCTGCATGTCCGTACTCGCGCGCTGGATGTCCTCCAGGATTCCCATCCGCTCGGCGACCTCGATCGCCACGCCCCGGATGTCGACCTTGTAGCCGCCGGTCCGCAGCTCGGGGGCGCGCTCGACGACGGTGACGGCGAAGCCGTAGCGGTGCAGCCAGTAGGCGAGCGCCGGTCCGGCGATGCTCGCGCCGGAGATCAGCACGGTCGGGGTGGGGCGGGGGCGCGATCCGGTGCCGGGCATGGCGGGGTTTCCCTTCGGGGCCGTGGTGCGGTGGGCGAGCGGTGCGCTCGATTGCGTACGGCCACGACTATACGAGCGTCTTAAACAGTTGTCTATGACGTTTGTTTAAGACGCTTGTCAGGTGAGCTTGTCCGGCGAGCCTGGCTGGCGAGCTCTCCGGGGCGGTCCGCCCTACCCCCTCCCCAGCACCACCGTCCCCGACGAGCAGAACCAGCCGCCCGTACCGGAAGCGACCGCGAGCTGTGGGAGCCGGCCGTCCGGTTTGTGGACCTGGCGACCGGGGCCGGCCTCGCCACGGAGTTGCCGTACGGCCTCGACCAGCAGGAACAGGCCGCGCATGCCCGGGTGACAGGCGGCCAGACCGCCGCCGTCGGTGTTGACCGGCAGCCCGCCGTCCCGCAGCAGCCGGCCCTTCTCCACGAACGCGCCGCCCTCGCCCTTGGCGCAGAAGCCCAGGTCCTCCAGCGTCACCAGGGTCATGTAGGTGAAGGCGTCGTAGATCTCGGCGAGATCGATCTCGTCGGGGCGGACACCGGCCCGCTCGAAGGCCAGGCGGCCGGAGACCGCGGCCGGTGAGACGGTGAAGTCCGCCCACTCCGACATGGTGGTGTGGGAGACGGAAGTGCCGGAACCGAGCACCCAGACAGGGGGTTTGGCCAGGTCGGCGACGTAGTCCTCGGCGACCAGCAGGACCGCGCAGCCGCCGTCGGAGCGGATGCAGCAGTGCAGTTTGGTGAACGGGTCGGCGATCATCGGGCCGGAGAGGACGTCGTCGACGGTGATCGGGTCGCGGTACATGGCGTCCGGGTTGGCCGCCGCGTTGGCCCGCGCCTGGACGGCGACCTCGGCCAGCTGCTCCAGCGTGGTGCCGTACTGGTGCATGTGCCGGCGGGCGGCCATGGCGTATTTGGCTATCAGGGTGTGCCCGTAGGGGACCTCGAACTGGAGCGGGCCGCGGGCTCCGAAGGACAGGTTGGAGGTGCGGCGCCGGGCCTTGATGTCGGCGCGCGCGGTGGAGCCGTAGACGAGGAGCACGGCGCGGGCGTGACCCGCGGCGATCGCATCGGCGGCGTGGGCGGCCAGGACCTCCCAGGTGGCGCCCCCGACGGAGGTGGAGTCGACCCAGGTGGGCCGCAGGCCCAGATATTCGGCGACCTCCACGGGCGCCAGGGTGCCCAGGCCGGCCGAGGCGAAGCCGTCGATCACTGACCGGTCCAGCCCGCTGTCGGCGAGCGCCCGGCGGGCGGCCTGGGCGTGCAGGGCGTAAGGGGTGGCCTCGTCCACGCGTCCGCAGTCGGACAGGGCGACTCCGGCGACGGCGACCTTGCGATGGCGATTCCCGGAAGGGGTCCCTGAAGTCATGAATCTGACGGTACATCAGATATCTCGGGGTGGGCAGGGTGGCGGGTGGCATGACAGGTGGTGCGGTGCGCGGGGGGCGCCCCAGGCCGTGACGGGGCACGACCCTAGGAAAGTCCGCCCCCCGTCCCTACTATGACGGCCCGTCAGATCGGATGCCGGGGCCCGTCGTACCCCGATGGGCGTTGTCGCACGGCCGGGAGGAGCCCGCCGATGGATGCCGCGTTCACCGAGGAGCAGGACGAGATCCGCCGCACTCTGCGCGAACTGCTGCACAAGCGCTGCGGACCGGACGAGGTCAAATCGGCGGTGCGCACCCCACCCGGGTACGACCAGGCGCTGTGGCGGCAGCTCGCCCGGCAGCTCGGGCTGCCGGGCCTCGCGCTGCCCGCGGCCTACGGCGGCGCGGACTGCGGGCCCACCGAACTCGCCCTGGCCTGCGAGGAGACCGGCCGGGTGCTGCTCCCCTCGCCGCTGATCGCCACCGCCGCGCTCGCCGCGCCGCTGATCCTGTCCCTGGGCAGCGAGCCGCAGCGCGCCGAGCTGCTGCCGGCCCTCGCCGCCGGGGAGCTGACCGCGACCCTCGCCGTACCGGGCGGACGGCTGGCCACCGCGCTGGCGCTGACCGGGCCGAACGCCGGGGACTGGGCGGGCGGCGGCCGCGCGGGCGGCATCCAGGCGCGGCAGCTGTCACCGCAGCGCGAAGCGCTTCCGGCGAAGGGTGGTGGGCCACGGGCGGGCGGGTGGCGGCTGTACGGGGAGGCCGCGCAGGTTCTCGACGGCCATACCGCGGAGGTACTCCTGGTGGCCGCGCACACCGGCGGCTTCGCGCGCAGCCGCACCCTGCTCTTTCTCGTCCGGGCCGACGCCCCCGGCCTGGTGCGGACCCGGCAGACCGCGATGGACGAGACCCGGCCGCAGGCGCGCATCGAACTGCGCGATGTGGCGGCCGAGTTGCTGGGGGAGGGCGACGGCGACGAGGCGGCCGTCGCGGGCGCGCTCGCCGCCGCCGGGGTCGAGGCGGCCGCGGTACTGGCCGCCGAGGCGGTCGGTGCGGCCGATGCGGCGCTCGCCCGTACCGTCGAATACGTCCGCACCCGCGAGCAGTTCGGCCGGCCCATCGGCTCCTTCCAGGCGGTGCAGCACCGCCTCGCCGACCTGTACGTGGCGGTGCAGGCGGCGCGCTCGGCGGCGTACTACGCGGCCTGGTCGGCGGGCGGTGCCCGGACCGGGGACCGGCGCGCGGCCGAGTCGGGGGTGGCCGGGCTGGCGCTCGCGCAGGCGCTGGAGGCGCTGCGCAAGGTGGCGGCCGAGGCGGTGCAGCTGCACGGCGGCATCGGCTTCACCTGGGAGCACGATGCGCACCTCTACTTCAAGCGCGCCGCCTGCGACGAACTGCTGCTGGGGCCCGTGCACCGGCTGCGGGCGCGGGCCGCGGAGGAGGCCGGGCTGTTCGCGGGAGGGGACGAGGGGACGGCGGCCGGGGCGGCCGGGGCGGCCGATGCGCGAGAGGCGGTCGATGCGTGATGCCACCTGGCGAGCGGCTGGTGCAGAAGGTCTCCTCGACCCGTGCGTTCGCGCGGATCGCCCCGCATGTCATCCCCGCGCTGGACCGCGCCGTACACCGGGTGACCCGAGGAAAGGTGCTGCTCAGCGCGCGGATGCTGCCCGGAGTGATCCTCACCGTGACCGGGGCGAAAAGCGGGGTGCCGCGGCGTACCCCGCTGGCGTGCATGCCGGAGGAGGGCGGCAGCTGGCTGCTGATCGGCAGCAACTTCGGGCGGCCGGGACACCCCGCCTGGACCGGGAATCTGCTCAAGCATCCGGACGCGGAGGTGAGTTGGCGCGGCCGGGACATTCCCGTGCGGGCCCGGCTGCTCAAGGGGGCGGAGCGGGAGCGGGCCTGGCAGGCGGCGCTCGCCTTCTGGCCGCCGTATGCGACGTATCAGGCGCGGGTGGAGCGGGAGATCCGGCTGTTCCGGATCGAACGGCGCTGAGTGCACAGACAGCGGGTGCCGTATGAACCCCTCGGGGTCCTACGGCACCCGCTGCGTGTGCAGCTGTGCTGCTATGGCAGGACGGATACAGGACGGATGCGGGTCGTATGCAGGGCCGGTCGCGAACCGGTCCGGCGGCTGCGGTGCCGACCGCTTGCGCGCACTGCGCGGGCCGCGCGACATCACGACTGCGCAGACGGCGCCGGCTGCTTCATCGGCTACTTCGTCGGCTTCTTGCCGGTGATGCCGAAGTGGACCAGCAGCGCCAGATTGGGCTTGAGCTCGGCCTGCTTGACGCCCCAGCTCTGGAAACCCTTCTGGTGCCCGGCGACCGCCGCCAGCATCGCGACGATGGAGCCTGCCATGGCCGGCGCGCTCACGTCCTTGTCGACCTTGTTCTTGCTCTGGAGCTCCTGGATGGAGTCCGTAAGGGAGTTGGTGACGGCATTGAGGATCTTCATGCGGATCTTGTAGAACCGCTTGTCGCCCTCGGCCGCGCCCAGATCCACGACGCGCAGAATCGCATCGTTCTTGCGCCAGAAGGAGAGAAAGCCGTCGACGAGCTCCTCTGCCGTTGCCCAGCCGGACTTGCCCACCCAGGAGCGTCCGGCGACAAGATCGGTCAGACTTGCGCCTTCTTTGGCCATCTCCTCGGCGATTTCGAGGACGGCGCCCTCTACGTCCGGGAAGTACTGATAGAACGTTGCGGGTGAAGTCCCCGCTTTTCGGGCCACATCGATGACTTTGACGTCCCGGTAGGGGGACGAACTGAGCATTTCGCTGAGGCAGTCGAGCAGCTTCTGCCGCGTTGCCTGCCCGCGGCGGCCGGCAACTCTGCCGTCGACGGTTCGCACTTGTCCTGTCATGCCGTCAGCTTACCGAGGGGTGATCGGAGCGCGATTTGGCTGCCTGCAAATGGGGATGGGGGAGTTAGTGGCCCTTGGGGCCGGTTGCCGCCCTTGTCGCGGCCTCCCGCGTGGCCGGGGATCCGTTTGGCGGCGCTTGATCCAAACCGGTGAATGGTCTTATCAACAGGCTGTGGACAACTTTGGTGGACAAGTGCGCGAGGCGATGAGGGCAAGTGCGGCCAGCGGGTGGCCTGTTGTGCGCCGGTCCGGGGATGACCTGCGTCAACCCCGAAATGAATCGACCACACGTTCGAGTGCTCGCCGGGCGGGGCGCCCGTACCGCCGCTAGCGTTGACACATGACTGCACTCGCGGACGGCGCCCCCTGCTGGGCGGACGTGATGCTGCCCGACCCCGAGCGGGGCAAGCGCTTCTACGGTGACCTCCTGGGCTGGACGTTCTCCGGGGGCGCCGCCGAGTCCGGCGGGTACGTCCAGGCCTTCCGCGGCGGCAAGAAGGCCGCCGGGCTGATGCCCCGGCGGGATGGGGCGGCCCCCACCGCCTGGGGGCTCTACTTCGCGACCGGCGACATCCAGCGCACCGAATCCCTGATCCGGGACGCCGGCGGGCGGATCCTCGCGGCGCCCAGGGAAGTCGGCGTGCTGGGCTCCATGCTGATCGCCGTCGACCCGACCGGCGCGGTGTTCGGCGCCTGGCAGGCCGGTACGCACCAGGGCTTCGAGACGGGTCAGGAGCCCGGCGGTTACATCTGGATGGGGCTGCACACGCGCGACGCCGAGGCGGCCGACGCCTTCTACGGAAAGGTCTTCGGCTTCCAGGGCGTCGCCGACAGCCCGATGGCGCGCCCCGGCTTCCTGCCGTGGCGGCTGCCCGGCCGGTCCCGCGAGATCGGCTGCCGGATCGCGATGGACGCGACGTTCCCGCCGCAGGCGCCGGCGCACTTCCTCGTCTGCTTCCTCGTCGACGAGATGGACACCGCGGTGCGCACCGCCACCGCCCTCGGCGGCAGTGTCGTCGTCCGCCCGAAACAGACCCCCGGCGGTCCGTTCGCGGTCTTCAGTGACAACCAAGGTGCCACCTTTGGCGTCATAGGGCTGAAGTAACAGCCGGGGCCGGAGAATTGAGTCCACGGGAGAGCGGCGGAGAACTGCTGAGAGGGTGGCGGAGCGGGTCGTGCGGAGGGCGGAAAAAGTGCGGGACCGGGGGAATGGGCGGGATGCGGGCGGTGCTGCACGAGGTACGGGACAGCAGCGGCACGGGCGGGGCGGGGATGGCATGACCTTCAGGGAATGCGCGCGTGGGCGGACGGCGGCGCGGCGGTGGACGGGCGTCGGCGGTGGCGTGCTGCGCCGCGGCGGGCCGGAGAGCCGAATACCGGAGACCGGCGTGCCGAATAGCGGAATACCCGAGTCCGGCATACGGCCAACCGGCCGGTAACCCCACGGCAACCCTTCTTCGCCGGACGTATCGGAGCACGTCAGACGGACGTGGATGACGCCTGGTAACGGCCGCACGGGGTGTGACGGGGCGTGATCCGTGACACGACGCATGGCCCCGGGTTCGCAACCATCGGCCGGGCCAGGAAGAATCACCACGCGTACGGCCGTTTCGACAGTCCTCGCCGAAGGCGGGGAGACGCTGCACGGGGCAGTGGCTCTCGGCGGCTCGTGGCTTTTGAGAGTCTCTTTTTTCAGCCCCACGGGGAGGTGGCAGGCAAGTGGTGGAGCAGCTGACGCAGCTGACGCAGCACGATCCCCGGCGGATCGGGCCGTTCGAGGTGCTCGGCCGTCTCGGGGCCGGCGGCATGGGACTGGTCTATCTGGCGCGTTCGGCGTCCGGCCGTCGCGTGGCGATCAAGACCGTGCGTACCGAGCTCGCCGAGGACCAGCTGTTCCGGGTCCGCTTCACACGCGAGGTCGAGGCGGCCCGCGCGGTCAGCGGCTTCTACACCGCGGCGGTGGTGGACGCCGATCCGCGGGCGGCGGTGCCGTGGCTGGCGACGGCCTACGTCCCCGCCCCCTCCCTCGAGGAAATAGTCAATGAGTGCGGGCCGCTGCCGGCCCAGGCGGTGCGCTGGCTGGCGGCCGGTATCGCCGAGGCGCTGCAGTCCATCCACGGCGCGGGCCTGGTGCACCGCGACCTGAAGCCGTCGAACGTCCTGGTGGTCGAGGACGGCCCCCGGGTCATCGACTTCGGCATCGCCTCCGGCGTGTCCAACACCCGCCTGACGATGACCAACGTGGCCGTGGGGACCCCGGCCTACATGTCGCCCGAGCAGGCCCGCGACTCGCGCAGCGTGACGGGCGCCAGCGATGTCTTCTCCCTCGGCTCGACGCTGGTCTTCGCCGCCACCGGGCACGCCCCCTTCCACGGCGCCAACCCCGTCGAGACCGTCTTCATGCTGCTGCGCGAGGGCCCCGACCTGGCCGGGCTGCCGGACGAGCTGCGCCCGCTGATGGAGTCCTGTATGCAGATGGAGGCGGCCCACCGGCCGTCCCCCGCCGATCTGCAGTCCCAGCTGGCGCCGCATCTGTTCGGCTCCGGCAGCGACGACAGCGGTACGGCCTCGGCCTGGCTGCCGCCCGGCGCGGTGGCGCTCATCGAGCAGCGCCGCGGCGGCCGCTCCACCGTGCCCAAGAGCGCACAGCGCGCCTCCACCGGTCGCAGCTCCGGCCGCCAGGCGCCCGCCGCGCCGCCGGCCCCGCCGCAGCCCGTACAGGCGCCGCCGCGTCCCGAGAGCGCCCCCGCGGCCGAGACGGGCTGGCCCGGCCAGATCGGCGCGGGCCCCGGCGCGCACCGCGGCGGCGACCCGCGTTCCGCCGGCCCCGGCCCGATGCCGCAGCCCGCGGCGCTCGGCCCGGACGCCTCGACGGCCCGCGTGACCCCGGTGTCCGCGGCGCCGCCGCCCGCCGCGCCCCCGGAGGCCGGCCCGGTGCGCCTCGGTGGCTCGCCCGCCGCCATAGGGCCGGGGCTGCGTGCCGCCGATGCGCGCGATCCGCAGCCGCGCGGGCAGGCCGGTGCCGCGACGAACTGGGTACGGCCGCCCGGTGGCGGACCGGCCGCCGGTGTGCCGCAGCAGGGCGCGGCCCATGGCGGCCCCGCACAGGCCGCGCCGCCCCCGCCGCCCGAGCAGCCGCCCGCCGAGCCGGGCCGCTGGCGCCCCTGGCGGTTCCGGATGTCGAACGACGTGTGGGGCACCCCCACCGTCTCCGGCGACCTGCTCTACGTCACCTCCTTCGAGGTGCACGCCCTCGATGTGGCCAGCGGACGGCGGAAGTTCAAGACCCGCGATGTGGCGTGGGCGATGGCCGTCGCCGACGGCCGTATACACGCCTCGGACGGCCCGAGCCTGTACGCCCTGGACTCCGATGACGGCACCGAGCTGTGGCGGCTGAACACCGAGGGGTGGGTCTACGCCCTGAAGGCGGACCGCGGCACGGTCGTCACCAGCACGCGTGGCGGCGGCGTCCAGGCGTGGGAGGCCGCCAATGGCGAGCTGCTGTGGGAGATCAGCGGCGTCCAGACCGACTTCGAGACCGATGAGACCGGTCCGGTGGTGCACGACGGCACGGTCTTCGTCTGGGCCGACGCGCGGCTGAAGGCGCTGGAGGCACGTACCGGCGCCGAGCGCTGGTCGTACCCGGTGGGCGACACGGCGTCCTGCGGCGGAGTGCCGATGCGGCTGCTGCCCGCGTCCGACGGCGTGGTCTATGTCGTGGCCGGGACGCGGGTGCTGGCGCTCGACATCGCGCGCGGCGATGTGCGCTGGCACTTCGAGGCGCCCGCGGTGTTCGTCAGCCCGCCCGCCTTCGCCCCCGGCCCCGCGGTCACCGGCGGTGGCGTCTATCTGGCGGACTACCTCGGCACGGTCTACGCCCTGGACGCGGCGGACGGCCGCGACCGCTGGCGGATCGCCACCGAAGCGCGCCAGTCCACCCAGCCGGTGCTGGTCGCGCACGGTGCGGTCCACCTGGGCAGCGGCAAGGCGCTCTACACCCTGGACGCGGTCACCGGCACGCCGCGCTGGCGGTTCCAGGCCGGCGCGGACGTGGTCGGCGCACCGGTCGCCGCCGAGGGCCGGGTGCACTTCGGCTCCGCCGACCACTGCCTCTACACCCTGGATGCGATGGGCGGCCAGCTGCGCTGGAAGCTGGAGACCGGCGGCGAGATCACGGGGTCGCCGGTGGCGGTCGGCGGCGTGGTCTATGCGTGCAGCAAGGACCGCTGTGTGTACGCGCTGGACGCGGCGAAGGGGACGGGCCAGGCCCGGCGCTCGTAACGGCACACGGCGCACGGCACACGGCACACGGCCGTCGCGCCGGGCCGCCGGGGTGGCTACTCCCCTTCCTCCGGCGGGCGTTGGGGGCTTTGCCGCCGTTCCTTGCCCCACTCCACCGGGGGCGTGGGCGGCTGCTGGTGCCCCGGTTGGGTCGGCGGCGGAGGAGGAGGGGGCGGCGGTGCCGCCGGGCGGGGCCAGGGCTCGGCGTACGGCTCGTGGGGCGGGCGCCGGCCGCCTTCGGTGCCGACGCCGTCCGGGTCGAAACCGGGACGGGTCAGCGGACGGGTGGCGGGCCCCTCGTCCGGCAGCTCACCCTCATTGCCGTACTGCTCCGGCGTCCACTCCTGGGTCGCCGGGTCGTGCGTCACCGGGCGGCCCGGGTCCCATGGTTCGGGCGCCATCGGGGGCGGTGCCGCGCGCTCGTCGTAACGGCCGTACCCGTCGTCATACCGCTCCTCGTCCCGACGGCGGGCCACCCGGGGCTCGCGGCCGCTCATCACCAGGGCGCCGAACACCATCAGCGCACCGCCACCGAGGGCATTGGCCACGCCCACACCGAGGCCGTGGGCGCCCGCCGTGAGCTCGCCGGCCGACTGCCCCTGGCGGACCATCCACAAGATGGTGAAGCCCAGCACGATCACGCCCGCGAACGCGACGAGCACCCGGGAGCGCAGCACGACGCCGATCAGGGTCATCGCCCCCGCGACCGCCAGCGGCAGAAAGACCGAGCCGTAGACGGAGGCCCTGCTGTCGGTGATGCCGTTGAAGAGGTCTTCGATACGGAAGTCGCTTCCGTGACGGCCGTCGTACCAGGGACGGAAGGGGCTCCAGACGGCGGCCGTCGCTCCGATGAGGGCAATCAGGGATCCGATGACGTTGCGCACCACTGGCGTCGCCTCGCTTCGGGTCGTCCTGACGTCCTCCGTGACCGACGCTACGCCTGACCGTCCTCACCCGCTATTTCTCCGGGGTTTCCGGGCCCCGTCCGGGTTGTCATTGGTGCTTGCTAGGGTGCCGTGCACGCGTCAGCCAACGCATGACGCGGTTCGGACGTCTTCAGGGGGATGGGCAGCGGCATGAAGCAGGGCACGCGCACACGTATAGGCCGGCGCAGGGGCACCCGGGCGGTTGCGGCGGCGGGGCTCGCGCTGGGGGTCATGACGACGGTCGGCGGCTGCGGCGCCCTGCTCCCCGGCTCCGCGCCGAGCATCTCCGCAAGCCCGTCGTCGAGCGGCTACAACCCGAACGACCCGACCCCGTCCGGGGACGCGACGCCCGAGGACACGTACACCCCCGAGGACACCTACTCTCCCTCGCCGACCGAGGAGACGTTCAACCCGGACGGGATCGCCGATGTCGACGGCACCAACTGCAACTTCTCCGCGCCGCGCCGCACGCTCACGTACACGGTCAGCGTCACCAACCCGTCGATGAGCGACACCTACTCCTACGACATCAGCGTCGTCTGGCTGAAGGACAAGCCAGCCGACGGGAACAACTACGGCTCGCACCGGCGCTCCGTCACCGTGGGGCCCGGCGACACCAAGACCTATGACGCCGAGTACACCATCAATATGTCCAGCTGGAAGCAGTTCTGGTTCAAGTGCCACTTCTACTCGGTCGTCAAGTCCCGGGCGTGACCGCATCCGGTCCGTTTCCGGTCACCGCACCCGGTGGTCCCGTTTCCGGGCCGCGAACAGCTCCGTCTGGAGTTCCGGCGCCGCGTTGCCGAGCGTGATCAGATGCGGCGCGCCCGCCATTGCCTGCGTACGCGCCGCCTCGCGCGCCGACCAGACCGCCCGTACGGTCCCCTGTACGGCCGCCGTCGGGTACGACGCGATCACCGCGGCCGCCCGCAGCGCCGCCGCGACCGCCTCCCCGTCCGGTACGACCTCCGACAGCAGTCCGGTCTCGTACGCCCGCGCGGCCGAGAGCCGCTCCGCCGTCCCCATCAGCGCCATCCGCGCGATCTCGCCGAACGGCATCCGCTGCGCCATCCCGATCGCCTCGTACGCGCTGACCATGCCGTACGTCGTGTGCGGGTCGAAGAAGGTGGCCGATGCGGCGCCGATGAGGAATTCGCACTCGCCCAGCAGGTAGAACGCGCCGCCGCAGGCCATGCCGTTGACGGCCCCGATGACCGGCTTCCACAGGTCGTTCGCCTTCGGGCCGATGGTCAGCAGCGGATCGTCCATCGAGTACGGGGAGGAGGGCTGCGGGACGCTGACGGACCGGTCGATGCCGGTGCAGAAGGCGCGGTCGCCCGTTCCGGTGAGGACCACGGCCCGGATCCGGTCGTCGCCGCGGATCGCCCGCCAGGTGGCCGCCAGTTCCGCGGCCGTCTCCAGGTCGATCGCGTTGTGCCGCGCGGGCCGGTCGATCGTGACCAGCGCGACGCCGTCGTCGCCGGGGCGCTCGACGCGGATCGTACGGCCGGTCGCGGTGTCCGTGGCGGTCGCGGTGTCCGTGCCGGTCATGGCCGCTCCAGGAGCCAGCGGGGTACGGTCACGCCTCCGGGCATGGTGTGGAAGGCGACCTTCACCGGCGCGCCGATGCGCAGCCGGGCCGGGTCGACGGAGTTGAGCGGGGCGTCGGCGGCGGTGACGAGGTTGCCGACGAGGCGGATGTGCGGGGCCTCCGCCAGCTCCACGATGACGGCGTTGTAGCCGGGCTGGGCGGCGTACGCGGGCAGCAGCGGCGGATGCGGCAGCACATACGACCAGATGCGGCCGCGGCCGCTCATCTTCCGCCAGTGGGCGGCGAAGGACTGGCAGTGCGGGCAGCAGGGGCGGGGCGGGAAGCGCAGCTCGTCGCAGTCGGTGCAGGCCTGGATGCGCAGCTCGCCGCGCGCGGTGTGGTCCCAGAACGGGGCGCCGTCGTCGTCCGGGACCGGAAGCAGCAGGCCGGCGCCGGGATCGGGCCGATTGTCAGTGGGGGGTGTCACGCTTGAGGACATGACGTCACGAACCGGCTCGGATGCACGAGCGGACTCGGATGTGCGAACGGACTCACGCGAACTCATTGACCGTCAACTCCTCAGCAGCAGGGCCGAAGTAGGGACTCCCTCGCCCGCGGTGACCAGGCAGGTGGCGGCGTCCGGGACCTGTGCGGTGCTGGTGCCGCGCAGCTGCTTGACGCCTTCGTTGATGAGGTTGAAACCGTGCACGTACGCCTCGGAGAGACCGCCGCCGCCGGTGTTGAGGGGGAGCCGGCCGCCGATCTCCAGCGCGCCGCCCTCGGTGAAGGCCGCGCCCTCGCCGCGTCCGCAGAAGCCGTAGCCCTCCAGGGAGAGGGGGATCAGGGGGGTGAACGCGTCATAGATCTGTGCCACGTCGACGTCCTGCGGTCCGAGGTCGGCGCCCTTCCACAGGTGGCGGGCGGCGGTCCAGGCGGGCCCGGTGAGCGGGTCGTCGTTCCAGTAGTTGACCATGCCGTGGTGCTGGGCGGGCAGGCCCTGCGCGGCGGAGTGCACATACACGGGCCGCTGCCGGCAGTCGCGGGCCCGCTCGGCGGAGACCACGACGCAGGCCAGCGCGCCGTCCGTCTCCAGGCAGTTGTCGAAGAGGCAGAGCGGTTCGCTGATCCAGCGTGCGGTCATGTACATCTCGCGGGTCAGCGGGCGGTCGTACATGATCGCGGCCGGGTTCTGGTTGGCCCGGTTGCGGCAGGCGAGCGCGACATTGAAGAGGTGATCGCGGGTGGCGCCGTACTCGTGCATATAGCGGCGGGCCAGCATGCCGATCTCGTCGGCGGGGCGCAGCAGTCCGAAGGGGCGGGTCCACTGCCCGGGGGTCGGCAGCTGGACCTGGGTGTTCTTCCAGGGCCGCGGTCCCGAGCCGCGTTTGCGCGAGCGCCAGGCGACGCCGACGTTCGCCTGCCCGGTGGCGATGGCGGCCGCCAGATGGGCCACCGTCGCGCACGAACCCCCGCCGCCGTAGCCGACTTTGGAGAAGTGGGTGACATCGCCCGCGCCGATCGCCTTGGCTATCTCGACCTCGTCCGTCTCCTCCATGGTGTACGAGGCGAAGGCGTCCACCTCCGACGGCGCGATCCCGGCGTCGTCCAGCGCCGCCACGATCGCCCGGCAGGCCAAGGTCTTTTCGGATTCGGGGAGTTGTTTGGCAAAAGGAGTCTGCCCGATGCCGGCAATCGCCGTAGCGTCCTTGAGGGTCGCCCCCATCGCCACCTCCGTGGTCGGCCGTCAGTACTGACAGCCGAGGAGGCTACCGCTAATCTGACGGACAGTCAGCTATGAAGTCATGCTCTTGTTTCGGCCGGCTCTTTCGCGGGAGGCAGTGCGATGCGCGATGATCTGGAACTGCGGGCGGACCTGGAGTACGGCTCCATCCCCCGGCTGGTGCGCGTGGCCGCGGAGCGGTACGGCCCCCAGGAGGCCGTGGTCGAGGGCCGCACCCGGCTCTCGTACGCCGAGCTGGGCGAGCGGGTGGAGCGGGCCGCCGCCGCCTGTATCGCCTCCGGCGTCGCGCCCGGCGACCGCGTCGCCGTCTGGGCGCCCAACACCCTCGACTGGATCGTCTCCGCCCTCGGTGCGGTGACGGCCGGCGCCGTCCTCGTCCCCGTCAACACCCGCTTCAAGGGCGCCGAGACCGCCTATGTCCTGCGCCGCACCCGCGCCAAGCTCCTCTTCATCACCGGCACCTTCCTCGGCACGTCCTACGTCGCCTCGCTCCGCCGCGCCGCCCAGGAGGGCACCGGCCCGGGACCGCTCCCCGGCCTGCCCCACCTGGAAAAGGTCGTGGTGCTGTCCGACGACGCCCCCGCCGACTTCACCACCTGGAAGGACTTCCTCGCCGCCGGCGCCTCCGTCGACGCCGCGACGGTCACCACCCGCGCCGACAGCCTCCGCCCGGACGTCCCCTCCGACATCGTCTTCACCTCGGGCACCACCGGCCACCCCAAAGGCGCGGTCATCACCCACGCCCAGACCCTGCGCGCCTACGCCGTCTGGAGCGAACTGGCCGGCCTCCAGCAAGGCGACCGCTACCTGATCGTCAACCCGTTCTTCCATACCTTCGGCTACAAGGCCGGCATCATCGCCTGCCTGCTGCGCGGCGCGACGATGATCCCCCAGCCGGTCTTCAGCGTGGAGACCGCCCTCGCCAACATCGCCGCCGAACGGATCTCCGTACTCCCCGGCCCGCCCACCCTCCACCAGCAGATCCTCGACCACCCGGCCCGTGGCCTGCACGATCTCTCCGCGCTCCGCCTCGTCGTCACGGGCGCGGCGGTCGTCCCCCTGGAGCTCGTCGAGCGGCTGCGCAGCGAGTTGAAGATCTCCACGGTCCTGACGGCATACGGCCTTTCGGAGAGCTCCGGCATCGTCACGATGTGCCGCCGCGGCGATCCGCCCGACGTCATCGCCGCGACCTCGGGCCGCGCCATACCCGGCACCGAGGTCCGCGTCGTCGACGCGGCGGGCCGCCCGCTGCCGCCCGGCGCCCCCGGCGAGGTCCTGGTCCGCGGCTACCACGTCATGTCCGGCTATTTCGAGGACCCGGCCGGTACGGCCCGCGCCCGCACCCCCGACGGCTGGCTGCGCACGGGCGACGTCGGCATCCTCGACGCCGACGGCAACCTCCGTATCACCGACCGCATCAAGGACATGTTCATCGTCGGCGGGTTCAACGCCTACCCCGCCGAAATAGAGCAGCTCCTGGTCCGCCATCCGGATGTCGCCGACATCGCCGTCGTAGGCATCCCCGACCCCCGCCTCGGTGAGGTCGGCAAGGCCTTTGCGGTCCGCCGTCCCGGCTCGTCCCTCACCGCCGATGACCTGATCGCCTGGTCGCGCCGCGAGATGGCCAATTACAAGGTGCCGCGCGAGGTCGAGTTCGTCGCGGAGCTGCCGCGCAATGCGAGCGGCAAGGTGATCAAACGGCGACTGCGGGAGGGGGAAGGCGCGGCGGCCGGGTGACGAGGCGGGGGTTCCGGCTCCCGGGGTTTCTTGCGTCTGGGCGGGGTTCCGGCTTCCGGGGGGCGTGCGGCCGGGCAACGCGACCGGGTACGCCCCCGGGGTGCCGGGGCCGCGGAGGCGCATGCCCACGTGACGCCCCGCAGCTACCGAGCCGCCGTCACCCTGCCACCGGCCACCCCCACCCCCTCCGCCAACGCCCGCATCCGTTCCCCGAACCCGTCCTCCACCGGCCCGAACCACACCGCCAGATCCTCCGCGCCCGCCGCCTCCCAGGCGGCCACCTCGGCCCGGACGTCCGCGAGCGGGCGGTCCGCCGAGGACCACTCCGTACGGCTCCCCGCCACGACACGAGGCGCACCCCCGGCCCCCTCGGAGCCGCCTGCGAGGACCTTCCGCCGCGCCGCGAACTCCTGCGGCGAAAGCCCCACCGCCTGCCAGTACCCGCCGAATTCCGCCGCCCGCCGCAGCGCCGCGCCCGAATTCCCGCCGATCAGGAACGGCACCGGCACCTCGGGTACGGGCTCGAACACCGCCCGCTCGTCGAACGCCACCGCCCCGTCCCGGTACGGCCCCCCGAGCCCCGAGTGCAGCCGCCGGATCAGCCGCAGCGTGTCGTCCGTCCGGGCACCCCGCGTCCCGAAGTCCACACCCGCCGCCTCGAACTCGTACCGCTGCCACCCGACCCCGACGCCGAGCACGAACCGCCCGCCGCTGAGCCGCGCCAGGGTCGCCGTCTGCCGGGCGAGGATCAGCGGATCGCGCAGCGGGGCGATGAGCACGGACGTGCCGAGGGTGATCCGTTCCGTGAGCGCCGCGATATAGCCGAGCGTGGTCAGGGCCTCGTACACCCCGCCGTATCCCGGCAGCGGCGTCCCGTACGGGCCCGGCGGCAGCACATGATCAGGCAGCCAGACCCCGGCGTACCCCAGTGCCTCCGCCTCCTGCGCCAGCTCCGCGACGGTCCGGACGTCCATCGCCGCGGACTCGTCCGGCAGGACGACATGCAGCCGCATCCGGGCGCCCGCACCCTCGGTCCCCGGCCCCGTGTCCGGCTTCCTCTCCCTCTCCCTCTGCGTCATGTCCTGTCCCCTTCTCCCCTGGACGCCTCGTTCCCGAGGCATGCGGCCGAGGCGCCGTCGCAGGCCGCGTGGCTCCGGCGCGGCTCCTGCGGCACCTTCGGCGGCACTTCGCTACGGCATTTCTACGGCCTCACACCGGTGTGAAGGTCAAGCGCCGCAGGACAGGGGCGCGGCAGGGACAGGGGCAGGGACAGGGGGGCAGGAGCGGGGCGTGGCAGGCGGCAGAAGAGGCAGCAGCACAGGCCGCACCCAGGAGCTGCTTCGCCGGCGTCCAGTCCGGTCGGCGGCCGCTGTGGCGGCCCGCTCAGGGCTTGGCGCCTCTCACGGTGTGCCGCCCGCCCCGTCCTCCGCACCCCGCTCCGCCTCGGCGTAGCGCTCCCGCAGCGCGGACTTGAGCACCTTGTTCAGCGGCCCCCCGCGCGGCAGTTCCTCCGCGATCTCCAGCTGCTCCGGCAGCTTCTGCGTCATCAGCCCGGCGGCCCGCAGATGCGAGGTCAGGGCGGAGAGCGTCAGCGGGACGGAAGGCGGCCCGGCGGCGGAAGCGGGGGCGGGCTCCGCAAGCGTGACGACCGCGCACACCCGCTCCCCCCGCTCCCGGTCCGGCAGCCCGATGACCGCGACATCGGCCACCGCCGGATGCGTGCGCACCAGGTCCTCGACCTCCTGGGCGGAGATGTTCTCGCCCTTGCGGATGATGATGTCCTTGAGCCGCCCGGTGAGCACGAGATGCCCGTCGGGCCGCAGATGTCCCAGGTCGCCGGTGTGGAAATAGCCGTCCGCGTCGAACGCCTCCGCCGTCAGCGCCGGATCGGTGTACCGCCGGAAGAGCATCGTCCCCTTGAGCGTGACCTCCCCCGACTCCTCGGCGCCGGCGGCGCTCCCGTCCGCCCGTACGATCCGCACCTCGGCGCCCACCACGGGACGGCCCGCCGTCCGCGCCAGCTGTTCATCGTTGTCGTACGGCGTCCCCATCGCGATCATCGGGCACTCCGTCATCCCGTACCCGTGCACGATCGCGCAGTCCAGCTCCCGCCCGGCCGCCGCGTACAGCTCCGGCGGCAGCGGCGCCCCGCCGCCGGACAGCAGCCGCAGCGACGGAATCAGCCGGTCCGCCCCCGGTGACCCTCCCCGGTACCGCCGCGACTCGTCCAGGAACGCCTGGTAGAAGGCCGTGCTCCCGCCCGCCATCGTCACCCCGCGCCGCCGGTAGACGGCCGCCGCCCGCCCCGCCTCGAACGTTTCGAGCACCACCGCGGGAAAGCCGCTGACCAGCATCGCGATGACGTAATCCGGCCCGGCGATATGCGCGTACGGGAACGCGATCGAGCCGATGTCCTCCCCCGACATCCCCAGCGCGGTGGCCAGTCCCACGCCGCCGGCGATCAGCGAGGCATCCGTGTGTTCAACGCCCTTGGGGGACGCGGTCGTCCCGGAGGTGTAGTAGATCCAGGTGGTACGCCCGTCCCCGCCGTCGGCCACGGGACCGGCCGCATCGCCCGGGTCACCCACCGGCAACCCGTCCGCCACCGAAACGACCCGCACCCCGTCCCCGGCCAGCTTCCGCGCCATTGCCCCGTAGTCGAACCCCCGCCATACGCCGGGTACGAGCACGAACTCCGCCGCCGACTCGGCCAGGATGAACCCGACCTCGCGCTCCCGGTGCAGAGGGATGATCGGGGTCTGTACGGCCCCGATCCGCGCCAGCGCCAGCGACGCCACCACCGTCTCCACCCGCGTCGGCAACTGCCAGGCCACGCGCGTCCCGGCCCCGATCCCCAGCTCCCGGAAACCGGCGGCCACGCGCACCGCCTCGTCCCGCACCTCGTCGAAGGTGACGGTCCGCCCGTCCTCGTCGAAGAACATGGGCGCCCCGGCGGAGGCCCGCGCTCGGTACTCGACCAAGTCCCAGAGGTTGTGGATGCGGGCGGGGTCGAACATGTCGCCTCCTCGCGGCTCGCGGGTGGCGTGACTGTAGCAGCGAATCTGACGATGCGTCAGCAGCCGTGCGGGGTGCGCTGCCTCAGCGACGGCGCCCGCTCACGGCTGGTGCCGGTCCAGGGCTCCGAGGGCCGCGGTGAGAGGCATATGGCGGTCGATGGGAGCGATCTGCGCCGAGGAGCGCCGGGGCTGGGCAGCGGTTGCGGCAGGCGCGGCGACGGTGCCGACGATCGCGACGGCCAGCGCGACGGAGGCTATGACGTGTTTGGTGCGGTGCATGTCGTCTCCTCGGTGAAGGCGGATGAGTGGTTGTCGGATTAGTTCGGTCACAGCCATACAACCGTCCCGATCATGTACAGGAAAGCCACATGGGAAGTTTGGCCGGATGCGGCGCGAACAAGCCGCAGGGGCCGGTTTCGATGGCTCCCCCTCCAAGCCATCGAAACCGGCCCCTGCGATCCCCCGGGTACGGCGCCTTACTTCGGCTCGCCGATGGGCATGTGCTTGTCCCCGGCGCTCACCGCAGGCGCGCTTCCCTCTGCGGTAGTTGGATTGGTGGGCTTCTTCTTGGGGACGCCGGGTGCACCGATGGGCATGTGCTTGTCCAGCGGCTTGATGATGTCGCGGTCGCTTGCCGGCGGTACCTGCTCGTTGCTCATGCTGATCAACTCCTGAGTGTGGGCGCTGTGGGAAGCCCGGCCAGCGACTCCCCCGTGGGTCGCCGGACGGGCGTTCCAGAGCCGCTCACCCTAGCGGTGGGGCCTGGCTGCCGAGCCGCTTGCCCCCCGAGGCGACGGTTCGGCAATAGAGAGACTGGACTCCCGCGATGAACGATCGATAAACGCCGACGGTTCGGGCTGTGACCTGCGCGAACGTGGCGGCTGTTGGCTCAGGACACATGCACCGGGCTGAGCAGGGCCTGCACTGCGCGGCCCTCCGGCGAGCCCAGCTGCTCATAGATGGGCAGGGCTTCCTGCCAGCACACCCGTGCGCGGCCGGTGTGCCCGATGGCGTGGAGCGCGCGTCCCAGCAGCGTCAAGGTGTCTGCTCGCCACCGCTCGCCCCCGACGACGCGGAGGGCCTTGAGCGCCTGCTCCGCGTGTTCGGCGGCCTGGGCCGGGCGGCCGTCACCGAGTTCGATCTCGCCCAGCCTGAGCAACGTCATCCCTTCCCAGAATCCCTGGCGGTTCTCCTGGAAAATGACCAGGGCCTCGGTCAGTTGCTGACGGGCGTCGTTGAGCCGTCCGGCGCGAGTGAGGGCCAGCCCGAGCGAGTACATGCCGTTGGCGAGACGGCGTGTGGCGCCGAGCCTCCGGTAGATGCCGATGCCCTCCTGGGCGAGCTTGATGGCGCTCTCGACGCGTCCCGTGCCCAGGTGGACGCGGGCCAGGTTGCAGAGCGCGCTGGCCTCGGACTGCTCGTTCCGGTCGTCGCGGAAGGCGGCGCGGGCCTGACTCAGGTACAGCTCGGCGTCCTCGTAGCGCTGCTGGATGCCGGCGATGATGCCCCGGTCGTTGGGCGCGTTCGACGACGCGAACGCGTCCTCCGTCGCCAGCCCCAGCAGCATCGCCGACTGCGCGTGGGTGTCCGCCTCGTCGAGCCGGCCCGCCAGCGTGTGGACGTTCGTCAGTGAGGTGTGCAACCGCGCCTCGGCGCGCTGGTCGCTCAGTTCGCGGGCGGCCGCCAGCAGGCTCATATTGGCCTGCTCGTACTGGTGCGAGTCGGCGCTCGACTCGGCGAGGTCCAGGGTGAGCAGGAGCAGATCGACGGCCCGGCGGAGGGTCTGTGGCGTGGTGGACTGCTGGGCGCAGGCGAGGAGGCAGCGGGCCTCCCCGAAGAGCCACTGCAGGGCCTCCGGGCGGTCGGTGAACTGCAGGCCCGGGTAGCCGGTGGGCTCCATGTGATCGACGAGGCGGTCGCCGGGCCGTTCCAGCGCGTACATGCGGGCCGCCGTCGCCAGATAGAAGTCCAGCAGCCGCGACAGCGCGGTCTCCCGCTCGGACGGCGGTTGTTCGTCGCGTTCGGCGCAATCGCGGGCGTAGAGGCGGACCAGGTCGTGGAAGCGGTAGCGGCCCGGGGCGGCGGATTCCAGGAGAGAGGCGTCCACGAGGGACTCGATGAGCTCCTCCGCCGACTCGATGTCCAGATCCAGCATCGCCGCGGCCGCCGCCAGGGAGATGTCCGGGCCGTCGGCCAGGCCCAGGAGGCGGAAGGCGCGGGCCTGTAGCGGCTCCAACTGGCCGTATCCCAGCTCGAAGGTCGCTTTGACGGCCAGGTCGCCGGCCCGCAGTTCGTCCAGGCGGCGGCGTTCGTCGGCGAGTTTGCGGGCCAGGGTGGAGACGGTCCAGGTGCGGCGGGCGGCCAGGCGGGAGGCGGCGATGCGGATGGCGAGGGGCAGGAAGCCGCAGGCGCCGACGACGGCCATGGCGGCCTGGCGTTCGGAGGTGACGCGTTCCTCGCCGACGATGCGGGTGAAGAGGGCCAGCGCCTCCTCCGGGCTCATCACGTCCAGGTCGATGAGGTGCGCGCCCGCCAGGTCGATCATCCGGGCGCGGCTGGTGATGAGGGCGGCGCAGCCCTCCGTGCCGGGCAGCAGCGGCCGGACCTGCGCGGCGTCACGTGCGTTGTCCAGCAGGGCCAGGACGCGGCGGCCGGCGAGCGTGGAGCGGTAGAGGGCGGAGCGCTCGGCCAGGCCGTCGGGGATGGCGGAGTCCGGTGTGCCCAGCGAGCGCAGGAAGGCGCCGAGGACGGCCTCGGGCTCGGAGGGGGTGTGGCCGGCGCCCTGGAGGTCGACGTAGAGCTGTCCGTCGGGGAAGTGCTCGCGGGCGGCGTGCGCGACATGGACGGCGAGGGTCGTCTTGCCGACGCCGCCGATGCCGGTGAGCGCGGAGACCGCCATCACGCTGCCCTCGGCGGTGGCGAGCTGATCGCCCAGCTCGTCGACGAATGAGGCGCGGCCGGTGAAGTCCGCGACGGTGGCGGGGAGTTGCTGGGGCCGTACGGCGACCCGCCCGGTGGCGTCCCGGCCGTCGCCGGCGACGGGCGGCGCGTCCAGGTCGGCGTCGGCACGCAGGATGCGCTGCTGGAGCTCGGAGAGCGAGGCGCAGGGATCGACGCCCAGTTCGTCGTCCAGCAATTTGCGGGTGTCGGTGTAGACCGCCAGCGCTTCCGCCTGCCGCCCGCTTCGGTACAGCGCCAGCATCAGCAGTTCGCGCAGCCGTTCGCGCAGCGGGTGAGCGGCGGTGAGGGCGGTCAGTTCGGAGACGGCTTCGGCATGGCTGCCGAGTTCCAGGTCGAGTTCGAGCAGGGTCTCCATCAGGGACAGCCGCCACTCGTTGAGGCGGGTGCGCTGGGTTTCGGCGTACGGGCCGGGGAGGCCGGCCAGTGGTTCGCCGTCCCATAGGTCGAGCGCCCGGTCGAGGAGTTCGCGGGCGCGGCTGAGGTCGCCGGCGGTCCTGGCCTTCTCGGCCTCGGCGGCGTACTGCTCGGCGTGATCGTGGTCGAGGTCGAGCGGCCGACCATCGGTCGACCGGATCGCATACCCACCGGACTCGCTGACCAGCGCATCGGCATCCGGGCCGAGCGCCTTGCGGAATCGGGAGGCATAGGTGCGCAGCGCGGCGAGCGCGGCGTGCGGCGGTTCGTCGCCCCACAGGGCGTCGACCAGCTCGGCCGCGGTGGCGGTGCGGCCGCCGCGCAGCAGCAGTGCGGCGAGCAGCGCCCGTTGCTGCGGGGAGCCCGCTGCCAGCGCCGTCTCCCCGCGCCATGCCCGTACGGGACCGAGCACGGTGAAGCGGAGCCGCTCCTGCCCCTGCCCCGTACCGTCGTCCATCATCTCTCCCTGCCCCGTCCCGGTCGTATACGCGCTGTTCGCACGTATCCGCTGTGCGCAACGGTCAGTCTGCCTTGTCGAGCCCCTTTACGTCAGTAGGGGTCTGGAGCGTCCACAAAGCCTCCTCGGCTGCCGGGTGGGCGTTGTGGGGCAGGCGCACGGAGGGGCGCGGACGCGCGGGTTCCGTGCGCCCCCTGTGCATCTCCCCTGGGTCTGGTACGCGAAGAGGCCCCCGGTCGGTTCCCGTATTGCGCGGGTCGGTGGCCGCGCGGTTACTGACGGACCGTCAGATCGGCGCTACCGTAGCGATATGGAGACCATGGAGACCAAGGGCACCTTTCCCAAGATCATCTCGGTGGACGACCACACGGTGGAACCGCCCACCGTCTGGCGGGACCGGCTCCCGTCGAAGTACCACGACATCGGCCCGCGCATCGTCCGCGCACCCCTGAAGGAAATGACCTTCGTGGGCGGCAAGTTCGCCCCCACGATGGGCGCCCCGGGCGACGACGGCCCGATAGCCGACTGGTGGGTGTACGAGGATCTGCACCGGCCGCTGACCCGGCTCGACACCGCCGTCGGCTACGCCCGCGACGACATCAAGCTGGAGGGGATCACCTACGAGCAGATGCGCCCCGGGTCCTTCAGCGTCCCCGAACGCTTGGCCGATATGGACGTCAACCATGTCCAGTCGGCGCTCTGCTTCCCCACCTTCCCCCGCTTCTGCGGCCAGACCTTCACCGAGGCCAAGGACCGCGACCTGGGGCTGCTGGGGGTGCGCGCGTACAACGACTGGATGGTGGAGGAGTGGTGCGGCCCCCAGGCGCAGGGGCGGCTCATCCCGCTCACCCTCATCCCCCTCTGGGACGCCGAACTCGCCGCCGCGGAGGTGCGGCGCAACGCGGCCCGCGGCGTCCGAGCCGTCTGCTTCAGCGAGATCCCGCCGCATCTGGGCCTGCCCAGCATCCACACCGACTACTGGGACCCCTTCCTGCGCGCCTGCGACGAGACCGGCACCGTCATCGCCATGCACATCGGCTCGTCCAGCAAAATGCCGTCCACCTCGGCCGACGCACCGCCCGCCGTCGGCTCCACCATCACCTTCGCCAACTGCTGTTTCTCGATGGTCGACTGGCTGATGAGCGGCAAGTTCGACCGCTTCCCCGACCTCAAGATCATGTATGCCGAGGGCCAGATCGGCTGGATCCCGTACATCCTGGAGCGCGCCGATGTCGTCTGGGAGGAGAACCGCGGGTGGGGAGGCGTCGCCGACAAGGTCCTGCGGCCGCCGAGCGAACTCTTTGCGGAGCATGTGTACGGATGCTTCTTCGACGACGCCTTCGGCCTGAAGAATCTTGAGGCGATCGGGGCGGGAAACGTGCTCTACGAGACCGACTATCCGCACTCCGACTCGACCTGGCCCAAGTCGCGGGAGGTCGGGGAGGCGCAGATGGGGCATCTGGCGCCGGATGTGGTGGAGCGGATCGTGCGGGGGAACGCGATCGAGCTGCTGGGACTGACGGCGGACGGGCTCTGGGAGGCGGGAACGTCCGCCGCCCGGTAGGCGGTCACCCCGTAACGGCCGGCCGGCGGCTGCCCGAAGGCGACCGGAGCCGACCGGAGCCGACCGGACGTACCGCCGGCCGCGTCGTACAGTCGTGCCGACGTCATGGCTGTACGGGGGCGGCAGCTGACCGGCCGTTCCCGTTTCGGGGAGAGGCTGGTCGGTTCGTTGAGGTACGCGACGGCGGCGATGGCCGCGGCGACGGTGGCGGCGCTGCTGACACTCACGGGCTGCGGGGGTGACGCGGGCGGCGGCGATGACGCGGGGGACGCCGCCCCGGGCGGCAGCGGCCGGCCGGCGCTGACGGTGAAGGCACCGGTTCCGCCGGCGTTCGACAACACCAAGGGCTGGCAGGACGCCCTTCCCTGGGTGCCGGAGGACGCCACCAGCCGGCCCTTCGCCGCCGCGCCCCGGGCCGGGATCGTCGCGCTCCTCAAGAAGAAGGGCGGCTCGTACGTCCTGGAGGCCCGCGACGAGGCGACCGGCGCGCTGCGCTTCAGCAGCAGGCCCTGGCAGCCGCCGGAGCCGCAGCAGGTCGCGGGCGGGCACGTCGAGACACCGGGTGTGGAGGCCGTCGAGCGGGGCGGCCGGGAATACCTTGCCGTCTGGGCGCACGGCCTGGACGGCAAGGACGCGCTCGGCAAGGGCAAGGAGGTCGTCGCGGTGGCCCTCTACCCGGCCGGGACCTCGGGCACGTCCGCCGCCCCCGCCCGGGTGGTGAAGGTACCGGTCGACAGCGTCTCCGGCGCGGCGTGGGTGCGCGACGCCGGAGCGGGACTGCTGATCACCACGAAGGGCGGCGACGAGTCCGTCTCCCTCGACCCCCGGACCGGCCGGACCAAGCGCTACCCGCACAGCATGCAGCTCGGCGAACCCACGTGCGGGGCGATCGGCTGTGTCAGCAGCGAGGTCGAGGCGCTGACCCGGCGCGGGCCGGTGCTGGCCGGTTCCGTGGGCGGTTTCGGCGTCCCCGGGGTCTGGAACTCCAGCCGTGCCGTGCCGTCCGGTGCCAAGACGGAGGACTTCGAGAAGTACAAGAGCAGGGCCCAGCTGGCCGTATCGGGCCATGTCCTCGCGTCCTGGACGGCCAAGGACGACGGGGACGACATATGGGCGGTGCACAACGCCGAGACCGGCAAGGTCGAGGCCACCGTGCGCTGCGCGCTGGACAGCCTGACGGACCAGGGGTCGGGGCAGGACTACCCGAGCGCCCTGTCGCTGAACGGCCGCTATCTCACCGCCGGGCCGCTCGCGTTCGACCTCAAGGAGCGCAAGGGCTACTGCTTCGCGGAGGGCGAGGAACAGCGGCAGATCCTGCTGCTGTCCGTCGGCGACGACGGGCAGGCGTACGGCATGACCCAGGGCGACACCGCCGGAACCGTCGGAACCGCCGTGGCCGTACCGCTGACCACGGGCCGCCCGAAGGCCCTGCCCAGGGGGACGCAGCCGCCGCTCCTCTCGCTCCGTACGGCCGGGGCCTTCGCGCCGCCCGCGGACGGACCCGGCGTGCTGTTCGCCTTCTATCGCCGTCGCTGAGGCGGGGTGGCCGGGTGGGGCGGGCGGACCGCGTTCAGTCGCGGTGCGCGGTGTCGCCGGCGCCGCGGCCGGTTCCGCCCAGCATCCCGACCGCCGTCGCCACCAGCTCCGCGTCGGTCTCCTCCGAGCGGTGATCCGCGATGCCGGAGCGGAACAGCGCCGCCCCCTCGATGAGCATCGTGAACACCCCCGCCCGTGCCCGGCACTGCGCGGTGGTCAGGCCGGGCCGCTGCGCGTGGAGGAAGGCGGCGACCTGGTCCCGGTAGTCGCGGTAGAAGGCGCGTACGGCGGCCGCGACGGCCTCGTCCAGTGCGGCCATGGCCCAGAGTTCGGCGTACAGCCGGACCAGGCGTGGATCGTCCTGTTCGGCCAGCAGGGCGCGGACGACCCGCTCCGGATCGGGGGCCGCGGGGGATCCGGGGGATTCAGGGGATTCGGGCGAGGACAGGAGCGGACGGAGGCGTTCCAGGGAGTGGGACAGGGCGCGGTCGAGGACGGCGGCCACCAGGTCGGCGCGGGTGGGGAAGTAGTACTGGAGGTTGCCCAGGCGGATGCCGGCGGCCGTGGCGACGGCGCGCATGGAGAGTTCGGCGTGCCCGGAGGCGAGCAGGAGCTCCTCGGCGGTGTCGAGGAGCTGGGCGCGTTTGCGGGCGCCCTTGGTGGTGGGGGTGTCGGTCATGCGGCTCTCGTGACGGGTGGGGTGACGGGGACGGTGGCGTCGGAGATCTCCAGTGTCACCCCGTACTCCGCGAGCAGGTCCGGGACCCGGGCCGGGATCGGGGTCATCTCCGGGAAGAGCACGCCGCGCGGCGCCTCGGCGCCGTCCGCGCCCAGGACCCGGCGCAGCCCCAGGGCCGCGCCGACGGCCGTGAGGTGGGCCTGACCCGCCTCGTCGGTGACGGTCGCGGTACGGGTGCGGCCGGCGTGCGTGACGTCGATACGGAGCTGCGCGAGGCCGCCCTCGCCGGGGGCGTACAGCAGTGCGCGCCGGGCGGAGGCGAAGCGTTCACCGCGCCCCCAGCGGAAGAAGCCGAGCCGCTTGACGGCCAGCAGCGAGGAGGTGGAGGCCGCGGAGCTGAAGCCGATGCGAGTGGTGGCGGTGGCGGTGCCCAGGGCGAGGGGCAGGGTGAACTGTTCCGGGGTGTCGATCCGGGCCACCTTGGTGGTGTGGGCCCCGATGCGGACCCGGCGGACATCGCTGAGCGGCATGACCGTGTGCCGCCGCCCGTCCTCGGTGATCTCGTAGTCCAGGCCGAGCCGGTCCATGAACTCCACGGAATCCGCGCCGGCGCGGTCCTTGAGGTCCCAGCGGATGGCGACGTCGACGCCGTCCGCGCCGCCCAGGCCGTCGGCCAGGGCCGCCGCCACCAGGCTGGTCACGCCGCCCATCCAGGCCGAGGACAGCAGAACGGGCGCGGTCGGGCCGTACAGCGCGGCGACGGTCGCGGCCCGTTGGAGGCGTGCGGTCCAGCGGGTGATGTCCACATACGGCACCCGGCCGCGCAGCGCCGCCCGCAGCACCCGGTCGTCGGGATCGTTCACCACCCCGACCACCGCCCGCACTTCGGCCCGGAACGGCGCGGGACCGGCCAGGTCCCAGCGCTCGACCCGCGCCCCGGTCTCCTCGGCCACCGCCTCGCCCCGCGCCACGGTGCGCCCGGTCAGCAGCAGCGGCCAGCTCGGCGCCACCAGCCGGGCCAGCTCGGCGCCGACCGTTCCGTAACCGCCCACCAGCAGGACCGGACCGGCCGCGTCGTACCGGAGTTCGTCGGATATCCCCGTCGTGTGGTTCATGACAGCAATATAGGTCAGGTGACCTAATTTTGGGAGGCGTGGGTCCGATGGCGGTGGTCGTGCACTGGGCCGTCGGCGTCGACCGGTCGCCGGTCCTGCCGCGCCTCTTGTCTGATGGTCCGTCAGCCGTGACGATGGCCTCCGCGTTGCATGACGGCCCGTCAGATCGGGCGTCGGGTGAGGCCGTCCAGTTGGTCGTCGGATCGGCCGCCGGATCCGTCGTCGGATCCGACGACGGGCGGTCGTCGGACGACCGTGTTCAGAGGCATGCCGGATATCGACCGCATATCCACCAAGAGGAGCCATCCAGATGGTGCGGATACTGCCCGAGGGGCAACTGGCGTACGGAATGCAGCTTCCGGTGCAGTCGCAGAGCACCCTGTACGCGGAGAGCTGGGAGGCGGCGGCCGGTCCGGCCGATCTGGTGGAGATCGCGCGGGACGCCGACCGGCACGGCTTTGCGTACATCGCCTGCTGCGAGCACCTCGCGATTCCGCGGCGGCTGGCCGGGGCGATGGGCACGACCTGGTACGACCCGGTGGCCACCCTCGCCCATCTGGCGGCCGTGACGGAGCGGGTGCGGCTGCTCAGCCACGTTGCGGTGGTGGGACTCAAACATCCGCTGGTGAGCGCCAAGCAGTACGCGACGCTGGACCACCTCTCCGGCGGACGGCTGATTCTGGGCGTCGGCGCGGGACATGTGCCCGAGGAGTTCGAGGCGCTGGGGGTGGACTTCGCGCGGCGGGGCGCGGTGCTGGACGAGACCGTCGATGCGCTGAAGGCGGCGCTCGGGCCGGAGGAATTCCCCGAGTTCAAGGGGGCGCGGTACGCGTTCTCGGGGCTGGGGCAGGCGCCGCGGCCCGCGCAGACGCCGCGGCCGCCGATCTGGGTGGGCGGCTCCTCGCCCGCCGCCGTCCGCCGGGCCGCGGTCCGCGGTGACGGATGGCTGCCGCAGGGCGACCGCAGGGATCAGCTGCCCGGCCAGATAGCCATGTTGCTGGCCCTCAGGGAAGCGGCCGGGATCGCGGAGCCGATCGCGATCGGGACCATCGCCGAGCCGCTGTATGTGGGCGAGCCGGGGTGGGAGGTCGGGCGGTGGACGCTGTCGGGGGCGCCGGAGCGGATCGCGGCGTCGCTGCGCGAGTACCGGGCGATGGGTGTGGCCCAGATACAGGTGCGGTTCCGCAGCCGGAGCCGCAGTGAACTGACGGATCAGATGGCCGCGTTCGCCACGGAGGTCGCGACGCAGCTCAACGACTGAACGAGTGGGGCCGAGGCGGGTGCGGCGCCGATCGCCGCACTCCACGGGAACGCTGGGAGGCGGGCATGGGAAAGCTGGCAGACCGGGTTGTCCTCATCACGGGCGCGGCGCGTGGGCAGGGGGAGCAGGAGGCGCGGCTCTTTGTGGCGGAAGGGGCGCGGGTGGTCCTTGGTGATGTGCTGGACGGACCGGGGGAGGCGCTCGCCAAGGAACTGGGGGAGGAGCGGGCCCGGTACGTCCATCTGGACGTGAGCCAGGAGGCGGACTGGGAGGCGGCGGTCGCGGCGGCCAAGGCGGCGTTCGGGAAGATCGACGGGCTGGTCAACAACGCCGGGATACTGCGCTTCAACGAGCTGGTGAACACGCCGCTGGCGGAGTTCCAGCAGGTGGTGCAGGTCAATCAGGTCGGCGCGTTCCTGGGGATGAAGGCGGTGACGCCCGAGCTGGCGGCGGCCGGCGGCGGGACGATCGTGAACACCGCCTCGTACACGGCGCTGACCGGGATGGCGTTCCTGACCTCGTACGCCGCCACCAAGGCGGCCATCGTCGGGATGACGCGGGTGGCGGCGATGGAGCTGGCGGGCAAGGGGATCCGGGTCAATGCGATGTGCCCGGGGGCGGTCGATACGCCGATGACCAACCCGGACCGGGTGGCGGCGGACGGCGGGCCGAAGGCGGCCGACGAGACGGGCAGTGCGGCGTTGGACGAGTTCTACGGGAAGGTCGTCCCGATGGGGCGGATCGGGCAGCCGGAGGAGGTGGCCCGGCTCGCCCTCTTCCTTTCGTGCGAGGACTCGTCGTACATCACCGGACAGCCGTTCGTCATCGACGGGGGGTGGCTGGCGGGGGTCTCGGTGTTCTGACGCCCTCGGCCTGCCCGGTGACCGGCCCTGCGGTCAGCCCCTGCGACCGGCCCTCATGCGCCTGGCCGTGCCTGGTGGTCGCCGTGCGTCCGCGGGCGGGCACGAGCGCGCCGCGGGCCTCCCGCGAGCGTTGACTGACGATGCATCAGCTATTGACGATGGCTGCGGGCGATGCCAGAGTCTGCCTCGATCGTCATCTGACGGTCCGTCAGTTAGAGCCGTGGGCCCCGGGCTCCGGGTCGCCGGGGCGGTCGGGCGGGTCTCGTCGGCTCGGCCGGGCGGATTGTCAGAGGGGCCGGGTACCGTCGAAGGCGTGACGGAATGTGTGATGAGCATCGACGGAAAGTAAGCAAACGAACGTCATCTTCCGGGGGGCGACCCCCGCACCCCGAAGGAGTGAACTCCCTTGGAATTCGGGCTCTTTGTGCAGGGATATGTGCCGGCGGCGAGGGCGAAGGTCGACCCCGAGGCCGAGCATCACGCGCTGATGGAGGAGACCGAGTACGTCATCCAGGCGGACAGGTCCGGCTTCAAATACGCCTGGGCCTCCGAGCACCACTTCCTGGAGGAGTACTCCCACATCTCCGCGAACGACGTGTTCCTCGGCTACCTCGCACACGCCACCGAACGCATCCACCTCGGCTCCGGAATCTTCAACCCGCTCGCCCCCGTCAACCACCCGGTGAAGGTCGCCGAGAAGGTCGCCATGCTCGACCATCTCTCCGGCGGACGCTTCGAGTTCGGCTCCGGGCGGGGCGCCGGCAGCCACGAAATACTCGGCTTCATGCCGGGCGTGACCGACATGAACCACACCAAGGAAATCTGGGAAGAGACCATCGCGGAATTCCCCAAGATGTGGCTCCAGGACGAGTACGTCGGCTTCCAGGGCAAGCACTGGCAGCTGCCGCCGCGCAAGGTCCTGCCCAAGCCGTACGGAAAGTCGCATCCGGCGATGTGGTACGCCGCCGGCTCCCCGTCCTCGTACGCGATGGCGGGCAAGAAGGGGCTGGGAGTGCTCGGCTTCAGCGTGCAGAAGGTCTCCGACATGGAGTGGGTCGTCGAGTCGTACAAGACGGCCGTGAAGGAGGCGGAGGCGGTCGGCGACTTCGTCAACGACAACGTCATGGTGACCTCGACGGCGATCTGTGCGGAGACCCACCAGAAGGCGGTGGAGATCGCGGTCAGCGGCGGGCTCAACTACCTCCAGTCGCTGCTCTTCCGCTACCACGACACCTTCCCGCGGCCCGAAGGCATACCGGAGTGGCCCGAGCTCCTGCCCGAGTACACCGAGGAGATCATCGAGCTGCTGATCGCCGAGGAGCTGATGATCTGCGGTGACCCGGACGAGGTGCTGCGACAGTGCAAGAGGTGGGAGCAGGCCGGCGCCGACCAGCTCTCCTTCGGGCTGCCCATCGGGGTGAGCTCCGAGGACACCCTCAACACCATCAAGCTGATCGGCGAGCACGTCATCCCCAAGATCGACACCGATCCGGTGCACCGGACCACACGATTCCGTCAGGCGGCGGGCAGCTAGGGCCGTCCGGCCGGTCCGGACGGTCCGTCTGCGCTGGAAGGAGCGGCGCCTTGGCCGGGCGCCGCCCCGCAAACCGCACCGAGAAAGGGATCCCCGCCATGCTCGACCACCTGATCAAGGGCGCGACCGTCGTGGACGGGACCGGCGCGCCCTCCTACACCGCCGACCTCGGCATCCGGGACGGGCGGATCGCGATCATCGCGGAGCCCGGGACGGTCACCGAGGAGGCCCGTACGAGCGAGGACGCCCAGGGCCTCGTCCTCGCGCCCGGCTTCGTCGACCCCCATACCCACTACGACGCCCAGCTGTTCTGGGACCCGTACGCCACGCCCTCGCTCAACCACGGCGTGACCACCGTCGCCGGCGGCAACTGCGGATTCACCCTTGCCCCGCTGCACCCCGACCGCCCCGAGGACGCCGACTACACCCGGCGGATGATGAGCAAGGTCGAGGGCATGTCGCTGGTGGCGCTGGAGGAGGGCGCGCCCTGGAACTGGCACACGTTCGGGGAGTATCTGGACGCGCTGGAGGGCCGGATCGCGGTCAACGCGGGCTTCATGGTGGGCCATTGCGCGCTCCGGCGGCATGTGATGGGCGCGGACGCGGTGGGCGGGCAACCGACGCCCGACCAGATGCGCGAGATGCTGCGGCTGTTCCATGACGCGATGGACGCCGGCGCCTGGGGGCTGTCCACGACCCAGTCGTCCACGCACTCCGACGGCGACGGCAAACCGGTCGCCTCGCGGCACGCCCGCCCCGACGAACTCCTCGCCCTCTCCCGCGCGGTGGCCGACCACGAAGGCACCCAGCTCGAAGCCATCGTCGCGGGCTGCCTCGACCAGTTCGACGACGACGAGATCGATCTGTTCGTGGAGATGTCCGCGGCCGCCGGGCGCCCGCTCAACTGGAACGTGCTCACCATCGACGCCGCGGTGCCCGAGCGGGTGCCCCGCCAGCTGGTCCCCAGCGAACGGGCCCGCAAGGCGGGCGGCCGGATCGTGGCGCTGACCATGCCCATCCTCACCCCCATGAACATGTCGCTGGGCACCTTCTGCGCCCTGAACCTCATCCCCGGCTGGGGCGAGATCCTCGGCCTGCCGGTGCCCGAGCGAATGGCCAGGCTCCGGGACGCCGACGTACGCGCCGAGATGCTGCGCCGGGCGGACAGCAAGGAGGCCGGGGTCTTCCGCCGGCTGGCCCGCTTCGACCGCTACGTCATCGGGGACACCTACTCCGCGGCGAACGAAGGGCTCAGCGGCCGGGTGGTCCGCGACATCGCCGCCGAGCGCGGTCAGGACGCCTTCCACTGCCTGGTGGAGATCTGCGCCAACGACGATCTCCGTACGGTCCTGTGGCCGATGCCCACCGACAACGACCCCGACAGCTGGGCGCTGCGGCAGGAGACCTGGCAGCACGAGGACGTGCTCCTGGGCGGCTCGGACGCCGGCGCCCACCTGGACCGGATGTGCGGCGCCCCGTACACCACCCGCTTCATCGGGGACTGTCTGCGCGGCCGCAAGCTCGTCGGGCTGGAGCGGGCCGTGCAGATGCTGACCGATGACCCGGCGCGGCTGTTCGGGCTGCGCGAGCGGGGCCGGATAGCCGAGGGCTACTACGCGGACCTGGTGCTGTTCGACCCGGAGCGGATCGACGCGGGGCCCGCGACCCTGGTGCACGACCTGCCGGGCGACAGCCCGCGGCTGGATTCGAAGGCGCTCGGGGTGGTGAGCGTACGGGTCAACGGCGTGGAGACGATCCGCGACGACGTGGTGACCGGGGCGGTGCCGGGGACGGTGCTGCGGTCGGGCCGGGACACGAGGACGGTGAGCACCAGGTGAGCGGACCGGATGCGGCGTCGGGTGCGGGGCGGCTGTTCATCGGCGGGGGGTGGGTCGAGCCGGATGGCGGTCATTACGACGTGATCAACCCGGCGACCGAGGACGTCGTCGGGCGCGCCCCGGAGGCGAGCCGGGCGCAGGTGGAGGCGGCGGTCGAGGCGGCCCGCGAGGCGTTCGGGGGCTGGTCGCGCACCGCGCCCGAGGAGCGCTCGGCGATCTTGGACCGAGCCGCGGAGGTGATGCGCCGCGAGCTCGTTCCGTACGCGGAGCTGGCGCGGGCGGAGAGCGGCGCGACGGTCGGCACGGCGCGCGCGATGCAGGTCGGGGTGTCCGTGGCCCGCTTCAAGCGCTATGCGCGCGGCGCCCTGGAGCCGGTCGAGACGGGCCTGCCGCCGCAGGTCACCGAAGCCGGGCCGATGGGGAGGGCGGGCGTCGTCGGCGCGCTCGCGGTGCGCCGCCCGGTCGGCGTCGTCACCTGCATCACCTCGTACAACAACCCCTGGGCGAACGCCGCGGGCAAGGTGGCGCCGGCGCTGGCGATGGGCAATACGGTCGTGGTCAAACCGGCGCCGCAGGATCCGCTGTCGGTGTACCGGATGGCCGAGGCGCTGGCGGAGGCCGGGGTGCCGCCGGGCGTGGTCAATGTTGTCACCGGGGCGCGGCCGGCCGTAGGCGAGGCGGCGGTCGCCGCGGCCGGCGTGGACATGGTCAGCTTCACGGGCTCCACGGCCGTCGGCCAGAAGATCGCCGAGGAGTGCGGCCGCGGCATGAAGCGCCAGCTGATGGAGCTGGGCGGCAAGGGCGCGGCGCTGGTCTTCGACGACGCCGACCTGGAGAGCGCGGTGGCCGGGATCGGCACGACCTTCTCCTTCTACAGCGGCCAGATCTGCACGGCGCCGACGCGGGTGCTGGCACAGCGCGGCATCTACGAGCGCCTGGTGGCCGGGCTCGCCCGGTACGCGGAACGTCTGCCGCTGGGCGATCCGGGCGACCCCGGCACGGTCGTCGGCCCGGTGATCTCCGCCGCGCACCGGGACCGTATCGAGTCGTACATCGAGCTGGCCGGGAAGGAGGGCGCGCGGCTGGTCGCCGGCGGCGAGCGTCCCGCGCGGGAACGCGGCTTCTATGTGGCGCCGACGCTCTTCGCGGACTGCACGAACGAGATGCGGGTGGTGCGCGAGGAGATCTTCGGCCCCGTTGTCGTGGTGGTCCCCTTCGACGACGAGGAGGAGGGCATCGCGCTGGCCAACGACAGCGATTACGGGTTGCTGGACTACGTCTGGTCCGGCGATGTGGCCCGCGCCTTCCGGGTGGCGGGCAGGCTGCGGGCGGGCGGGGTCGGCATCAATACGGTCGGCCGCAACATGGAGGCGCCGTTCGGCGGCTTCAAGCACAGCGGGGTCGGCCGCGATGTCGGTTCCTATGCCCTGCACGCCTACAGCGAGCTGCAATCGATCGTGTGGCCGGGCTGAGAGGCCGGTCACACCGCCGGGGCGGGGGGCCGGTCGTGGAGCGGCGGACGCGGCCCCCTTGCACGAGCGGGCGAAAATTTCCAGACACCGGATGGGAAAATTTTGAACTACCCCAAAACGGACACTGCTGCGGTTCCCGCATCGCGGAAGACCTGAGTCAATGCCGTGAAGTCAAAGGTGAAGTGCACGTTTTCCTTGCGATCACGCGGGCGTCACGTCTGATTTACCTACATAGGGAAGGCATCCGCGACGGAAGATCATCTTCCGGATACGGAAACAGCAGGCCTTAACGTCCTGTTCATGGTTCAGGTAGACCCCCGGCCGAAGACCGGAGACACGGTAACGAGCGTCGGCGGAAGCGGCAGTGACACCCGCAGCAAAGGCCTCAGCGGCAACTCCGTCGGCCTGCTCGGCAGCGCGGTCATCGGCATATCGACCGTCGCACCGGTCTACTGCCTCACCTCCACGCTCGGCCCGACCGTGGGTGAGGTCGGGGTGCAGATGCCCGCGGTCTTCCTCGCGGGCTTCCTGCCGATGCTGCTCGTCGCCTTCGCGTACCGCGAGCTCAACAAGGCCGTCCCGGACTGCGGCACGTCCTTCACCTGGACGGTCAAGGCCTTCGGCCCTCGCGTCGGCTGGATGTGCGGCTGGGGCCTGGTGATCGCGACGATCATCGTGCTCTCCAACCTCGCCGGCGTCGCCACCTCGTTCTTCTATCTGCTGCTCGGCGAACTCACCGGCAGCCAGACCATCGCCGACCTGGACGGAAACAAATTCGCCCACGTCGCGACCTGCCTGATCTTCATCGCCGCCGCCACGGCCATCAGCTACCGCGGGATGACCGCCACCAAGGGCGTCCAGTACACCCTGGTCGGCCTGCAGCTGGCCGTACTGGCCGTCTTCGTCGCGATGGCCATCACCAAGGCGCAGTCCGGCGACCTCGCCGGCTCCCTCCACTTCTCCCTGACCTGGCTCGACCCCTTCGCGGTCCGGTCCTTCTCCGCCTTCACGGCCGGCCTCTCCCTCTCGATCTTCATGTTCTGGGGCTGGGACACCTGCCTGACCGTGAACGAGGAGACCGCCGGCAGCGAGAAGACGCCCGGCCGTGCCGCCCTGCTGGCCATGGTCGTGCTGATCGGCTCCTACCTGCTGACCGCCGTCGCCGCGCAGATGTTCTCCGGCGTAGGCCACAAGGGCCTGGGCCTCGGCAACCCCGGCACCGCCGACAATGTCTTCGCCGCCCTCGCCAACCCCGTCATGGGCACCGTGCTCGGCGTACTGCTCTTCGTCGCGGTCCTCGCCTCGGCCGCGGCCAGCCTCCAGACCACCTTCATCCCGGTGGCCCGGACGGTCCTCGCGATGAGCACCTACGAGGCCCTCCCGGCCTCCTTCGCCAAGATCCACCCGCGCTTCCGCTCCCCGGGCAAGGCGACCGTCGCGGCGGGCACGGCGACCGGCGTCTTCTACGCGGTCATGAGCTTCCTGAGCGAGAACGTCCTTATCGACACCATCTACGCGCTCGGCCTCATGATCTGCTTCTACTATTCGATCACCGCCTTCGCCTGCGCCTGGTTCTTCCGCCGCGATCTGCGCAACTCCGTCCGCGATCTGCTGTTCAAGGGCGTCTTCCCGGTCCTGGGCGGCGTCCTGCTCGCGGCCGTCTTCTTCAAGACCCTGATCGACATGTGGAACCCCCACTACGGTTCCGGCAGCTCGGTCTTCGGTGTCGGCTCGGTCTTCGTCATCGGCGTGGGCCTGCTGCTGATCGGAGTGGTCATCATGCTGGTGATGCAGCGGCGCAGCCCGGCGTTCTTCCGGGGTGACGTACTGACCCGCAGCACGCCGGCCATGGTCGTGGAGGACTGACCCGGTAGGGAGCGGAGCCCGGCCCGCTGTCGGCGGGCGAGGCTCGCCGTCGTCCGTCGGCCGGGCCCCGCATCCTCCGGGGTCCGGCCTGGCCTGTCCGCGGGTGGGCGCCGTACCGCGCCGTACCGCGCCGTACCGCGCCGCGCCGCGCCGGGCCGGGCGACGGAGCCCCTCACCCCCTCCCCAGGAACACCGGATTGGTCATCGCCGCCATCGGCCCCGGAAGCCCCGCCGTGGTGGACGGATGGCGGACCTCGGCGCGTATGTAGGCGGCGTGGTCGGGGGTGGTCTGCCAGGTCACGGTCCCTGCGCCGGAGGGCGGGAGAGGGGCCGTGAACAGGCGTCCCTGGTCGGTGACGAAGGAGACCGTGCAGCCCGGGGCGCCGGAGACCTTCAGCTCGGCGGTGGCCTTGGCCGTACGGGAGACGTCGAGGCGTTCGGCGATACCGGCGTGTTCGCCGCGCTCGCCGGTGACCGCGAAGGCGAGGTCGATCTTCGCGGACTCGGCGATCCAGACCCGGCCGGCCCGGATGCCGTCCTGGACGGCCTGCCGTGAGAGGTCCTCGGCCAGTACGACGGTCTGTGGCAGGCCCACGACATCGGGGTCGCGGTGTGCGTCGCTGTGCCCGACGGCCGGCAGCCAGGCCGTGCGGCCGCGGGTGTGCGCGACCAGGGTGTTGTCCCATTCGGCGAGGGTGACCTCGTCATCCGGGGTGTACGGGCCGTTCCAGACCTCCACCGCATCGGCGTCGTTCAGGCCGAACTTCCAGTTGCAGCCGATGCAGGTGGCGTGCGGATGCGCGGGAATGACCAGTCCGCCGGCCTCGCGGATGGCGCGTGCGTACTTGCCGAAGGCGTTGTCGCGGGCCCGGTAGCGCCAGTCGATGAAGACGCCGGGGTCGGTGCCCATCGCCACCACGTGGCCGTTGCGGGTGGTGACCTCCTCGCCGGTCAGGATGAGCAGGTCATCGCCCCACAGCCCGTCCCATGCGTGATGCGACGAGGTGGTGTTGTGCTCGGAGGTGGTGATGAAGTCCAGCCCGGCGGCGCGGGCCAGCGCCGCGATCTGGGCGGGCGTGCGCTTGCCGTCGGAGTGGACCGAGTGCAGATGGTTGTCGCCCCGGTACCAGGCGCGGCCGCGGCCCCGGGCACGTTCGGGCGGGTGGACCGGGGTGGGGGTGCGCCCCGGCGGGCCGTACCGGAGGGTGATGGTGACGTCGTAGGTCAGGCCTTGGGGTGCGACGGTGTACGGGCCGAGGGCGATATGCCAGGTCCCGGCGTTGACGGGGCCCGGGAGGTAGCCGGGGGTGGCATCGTCGGCGCGCAGGAAAAACTCCGTGCGGGCGCCGCCCGACCAGCCGCGGAATCCGGCGCCGCCGAGGGCCGTACCCCGCTCATCGAAGATGCCGATGTCGCAGGCGTTGCCGGCCGTGCCCTCGGGGACGGTGGGCCGGTCATAGCTGTACGCGACGGCGATCTCCCGTACGCCGTGGGGTACTTCGACCGGAAGGTAGACGAAATCCGGCGCACCGGTGGGCAGATGGCCGGTGACTCTGCGCGTCTGTTCGGAACCTTCGGCCCGCGCGGCCCCTTCGCCGCCCCCGGTCCCGGGCGCGGCGTCGGCGAAGCTCACCGTGCCCAGTGTCAGCGCGCCCGCCGCGCCCGCAGCCGCCGAAAGCCTCAGAACACTGCGTCGTTCCATCCTCGCCCCCGTGTCGTCCCGTCGGTTACCGCTTCACATTCCGCCACTCGTACCGCTGTGTATCGCCGCGCTGTCGCCTCGTGTCGCGCCGTGTCGCGCCGTGTCGTCTCGTGTCGCCTCATGTCGCCGTGTGAAAACTGTTGTACGCGGGTGTGACACGGAGGGAAAGGCCTGTGGATAACCCGCGGACGGTAGGGCAACATGCGGTCACCACACGCCTGACGGAGGTGTCCTCAGCATGCGGATCGCGACCACGATCTTCCTGACCGACGAGACGATCCGGCCGGACCGGCTGGCCCGTGAGCTGGAACAACGCGGGTTCGCGGGGCTCTACCTGCCCGAGCACACGCACATCCCCGCCAGCCGGGACACCCCGGCGCCCATGGGGGAACCGCTGCCCCGCGAGTACGGCCGCACCCTCGACCCGTTCGTCGCGCTCGGCCAGGCCGCCGCCGTCACCGAGCGGCTGGGCCTGGGCACCGGCATCACCCTGGTCGCCCAGCACGACCCGGTCGGCCTCGCCAAGCAGATCGCGACCCTCGACTTCCTCTCCGGCGGCCGTTTCACCTTCGGCGTCGGCTACGGCTGGAACGTCGAGGAGGCCGCCGACCACGGGGTGGAATGGTCGACGCGGCGCGAGCTGACGCGCGACCGGGTGGCGCTGATGCGGGCGCTGTGGGCCGAGGAACCGACCGCCTACAAGGGTGAGTTCGCCTCCGTACGGGCGTCCCTGGCGTATCCCAAGCCGGCGCACGGCGCGCCGCGCACCCTGATCGGCGGGGCGGCCGGACCCAAGCTCTTCGAGCAGATCGCGGAGTACGCGGACGGCTGGCTGCCGATCGGCGGGCGGGGGCTGACCGAAGCCGTTCCGGTGCTGCGGCAGGCCTGGGCGGACGCCGGGCGTGCGGGCGAGCCCGTGGTGGTGCCGTATGCGGTCCGCCCCTCGGCCGGGAAGCTGGCGCACTACCGCGAGCTGGGCCTCCAGGAGGTGGTGCTGCAACTGCCGCCGGCCGGGGAGGCGGAGGTGCTGCGCACGCTGGACGACTTCGCACAGTATTTGTGAGGGCAGCGCAGCGTGACCCCGCACGCCGCGGGGCGCGACCGGTGCGGCATGGCGCGGCTGCCTAGGACCATCGGCCTACGGCCGGCGGGCGCGGGACGGTACCGGGGACCGATCCGTTTCCGCCCCCGAAGGTCCTAGCGTGGAAAGCGACGGACCCGCCGCGCGCCGCGGGCCGGTGGCGATACCCCGTGCCCGCGGCGTTCACGGGAGGGCCCGCCGCAGAGCCGTATTCGCAGATCAACGGTCCAAGGAGAGTCAGATGCCCAGCCTCGACCACACGATCGTGCACAGCACCGACCGCTTCGCCTCCGCGCAGTTCCTGGCCGACCTCCTGGACGCCCCCGCGCCCAAGGCCTTCGGTCCGTTCGCCGTCGTCAAGATGGACAACGGCGTGAGCCTCGACTACGCCGAGCACGTCGCCGCCGACCGGAAGTTCGTTCCGACGCACTACGCGATCCTGGTGACGGAGGAGGAGTTCGACGGGATCCTGGCGCGGATAGAGGGGCGGCAGCTGCCCTACTGGGCCGACCCCATGCACCACCAGGCCCAGCAGATCAACCACCACGACGGCGGCCGGGGCCTGTATCTCGACGACCCGGACGGACACAACTTGGAGTTCCTGACCCGGACGTACTCGGACGAGCTGCTGGCCGGCCTGTAGGCGGGCCTCGCCGGTGTGGTTCGCGCGCCCCCGGGAAGTGCCCCGCGGGCGCACGGAGGGAACCTCCGCCTGACGTGATCAGGGGCACACCGGCGGCCGGTTGTCCGGCGGCGGCAGTGTCGGTGGGCGCTCGTATCCTCGGAGGATGACTTCCAGCGCGCAGGGACCTGACCAGGGATCTGAACGGCGACACGACCAGGGATCCGACCAGGGCTTCGACCAGGGATCCGACCGGGGGCCCGGCCAGGGGGACGGCCAGGATTCCGGCGGGTCGGCGGGCCGGGCGGCCGACGGGGAGACGGGCGCAGCCGGCCGCCCGGAGCGCCCGACGGCGAACGCCATGCGTCGCGCGCTCAAGCGGGCCCGCGACGGCGTGGCGCTGGATGCCGCCGAGGCCGCGGTGCTGCTGCAGGCCCGCGGCGAGGACCTGCGGGATCTGTGTGCCTCGGCGGCCCGGGTGCGGGACGCGGGCCTGGAGGCCGCCGGGCGCCCCGGGATCATCACGTACTCGCGCGGCGTGTTCATCCCCCTCACCCGCCTGTGCCGGGACAAATGCCACTACTGCACCTTCGTCACCGTCCCCGGCAAGCTGCGCCGCGCCGGCCACGGGATGTTCATGTCGCCCGACGAGGTGCTCGACATCGCCCGCCGCGGCGCCGAACTGGGCTGCAAGGAAGCCCTGTTCACACTCGGCGACAAGCCGGAGGACCGCTGGCCCGAGGCCCGCGAATGGCTGGAGGCGCACGGCTACGACGACACGCTCTCCTACGTACGGGCCATGGCCATCCGCGTCCTGGAAGAGACCGGGCTGCTGCCGCACCTCAACCCAGGGGTGCTGTCCTGGACGGACTTCCAGCGCCTCAAGCCCGTCGCCCCGTCCCTGGGGATGATGTTGGAGACCACCGCCGAGCGGCTGTGGAGCGAGCCCGGCGGCCCGCACCACGGCTCGCCCGACAAGGAGCCCGCCGTCCGGCTGCGCGTCCTGGAGGACGCCGGCCGCTCCAACGTCCCCTTCACCACCGGGCTGCTCATCGGGATCGGCGAGACCTACGAGGAGCGCGCCGATTCCCTCTTCGCGCTGCGCCGCATCCAGCGGACCTACCACGGCATCCAGGAACTGATCATGCAGAACTTCCGCGCCAAGCCGGACACGGCCATGCGCGGAATGCCGGACGCCGAACTGGAAGAGCTGGCCGCCACGATCGCGGTGGCCCGGCACATCATGGGCCCGTCCACCCGTATCCAGGCGCCGCCCAACCTGGTCGACGGGGAGTACGCGCTGCTCATCGACGCCGGGATCGACGACTGGGGCGGCGTCTCGCCGCTGACCCTCGATCACGTCAACCCCGAGCGCCCCTGGCCGCAGATCGAGGAGCTGACCGAGCGCTGCGCGGCCGCCGGCTTCCAGCTGCGCGAACGGCTGCCCATCTACCCGGAGTTCCTCCAGCGCGGCGAGCCCTGGCTCGACCCCCGGCTGCTGCCGCACGTCCGCGCGCTCGCCGACCCGGAGACGGGCCTGGCGATCGAGGACGCCCCCGTGGTGGGCCGCCCCTGGCAGGAGCCCGACGAGGGCTTCTCGCTGCACTCCACGGGCCGTACGGACCTGCACCACACCATCGACACCGAAGGCCGCACGGCCGACCGGCGCGACGACTTCGACGAGGTCTACGGCGACTGGGAGGCGCTGCGCGAGGCCGCCGCCCCGGGGATGGTCCCCGAGCGCATCGACACGGACGTACGCCAGGCCCTCTCGCAGGCCGCCGACGACCCCACCAAGCTCACCGACGCCGAGGCGCTGTCACTGCTGCACGCCGACGGCCCCGCCCTCGACGCCCTCTGCGGCATCGCCGACGACCTGCGCCGCGCCACGGTGGGCGACGACGTCACCTACATCGTCACCAGGAACATCAACTTCACCAACGTCTGCTACACCGGCTGCCGCTTCTGCGCCTTCGCCCAGCGCCGCACCGACGCCGACGCCTACACCCTCTCCCTCTCCCAGGTGGCCGACCGCGCCCAACAGGCCTGGGACGTCGGCGCGGTGGAGGTCTGCATGCAGGGCGGCATCCACCCCGACCTGCCCGGCACGGCGTACTTCGACATCGCGCGCGCCGTCAAGGAACGCGTCCCCGGCATGCATGTCCACGCCTTCTCCCCGATGGAGGTCGTCAACGGCGCGACCCGTACCGGCCTGTCCATCAGGGAGTGGCTCACCGAGGCCAAGGCCGCCGGTCTGGACACCATCCCCGGCACCGCCGCCGAGATCCTCGACGACGAGGTCCGCTGGGTCCTGACCAAGGGCAAGCTCCCCACGGCCACCTGGGTCGAGGTCATCAAGACCGCCCACGACCTGGGCATCCGCTCCTCGTCGACGATGATGTACGGCCATGTCGACCAGCCCCGCCACTGGCTCGGCCACCTCCGCCTGCTGGCCGAGATCCAGCAGGAGACGGGCGGCTTCACCGAATTCGTCACCCTCCCCTTCATCCACACCAACGCCCCCGTCTATCTCGCCGGCATCGCCCGCCCCGGCCCCACCACCCGCGACAACCGCGCGGTGACGGCCATGGCCCGGGTCCTGCTCCACCCGGGCATCACGAACATCCAGACCAGCTGGGTCAAGCTGGGGGCGGAGGGCGCCGCCGAGATGCTCCGCTCGGGCGCCAACGACCTGGGCGGCACCCTGATGGAGGAGACCATCTCCCGGATGGCGGGCTCCAGCTACGGCTCGTACCGCTCCATCCAGGACCTGGTCGCCATAGCCGACGCCGCCGGCCGCCCGTCCCGGCCCCGTACGACGACCTATGGCCCCGTGCCGGAGGAACGGCAGGCCGCCGCGCTGGCGTCGGACGGGCATCTGCCGGAGCTGCTGCCGGTGGTGGAGTAGCGGCGGGGGCCCTGGCCGGGCCCCGCTCGCTCCCCACCCGCCCGGGTCAGTCCCCGTCGTACTCCCACTCGTGCTGCAGGATGCACTGCTGCCACTGCGACAGGGCTTCCTCGCGGTCGCCTCCGGTGTCCTGGGCGGCGGCGATCAGCGCATCGGCGGCCATGGCGGCCAGCCGTACGGCGATATGGCAGACGTCGCGCTGGGGGAGCGGCCGGAGGAGTTCCACCGCGCCGTCGCTGTCGCCGGAGAGTGCGGAGGCGACGACGGCCATGGTGGTGCGATCCCACTCGTACTCGGACATGGGGGGAGCATGCCCAGCAAGCGCCGCAGCCATGGTCGAACGGGTGAGCGTGACGGGGCGGGCAGGCGACCTCCCCTCACGTCAGCTCCCGCACCACCTTCCCGTCGAGGAAGCCCACGATGTTCTCCACCGCGTGCCGGAAGTAGACCTCGTAGTTCCGGCGGGTGACATAGCCGAGATGGGGCACGGCGAGGACGTTGGGGAGGGTGCGCAGGGGGTGGTCGGCGGGCAGCGGCTCCTGGTCGAAGACGTCGAGGCCGGCGCCGGCGATGCGTTCCTCGCGCAGCGCCTCGATCAGGGCGGGCTGGTCGACGATGGCGGCGCGCGAGGTGTTGACGAGGTAGGCGGTGGGCCGCATCCGGCGGAGTTCGGCGGCGCCGAGCAGGCCGCGGGTGCGGTCGCCGAGGACGAGGTGGACGGAGACGAAGTCGCTGGTCTCCAGGAGCTCTTCCTTGGTGGCGAGGCGGCCCACCCCCGCCTCCGCGGCGCGCTCGGCGGTCAGGTTCTGGCTCCAGGCGACGACGTCCATGCCGAAGGCCTGGCCGACCCGGGCGACCCGCGTCCCGATCTTGCCCAGGCCGAGCAGGCCCAGCCGGCGGCCGTGCAGATCGGCGCCGAGCGTGCTCAGCCAGGGGCCGCCTGCGCGCATCGCGGTGCTCTCGGTGACCACGTTGCGGGCCAGGCCCAGGATCAGCGCCCAGGTCAGCTCGACGGGCGGTTCGATGTTGCTGGCCGTACCGCAGACCGTGACGCCGTGCCGGGCGGCGGCCGCCAGGTCGATGGACGCGTTGCGCATACCGGAGGTGATCAGGAGCCGCAGGCGCGGCAGCCGGGCGAGGAGCGAGGCGGGGAACGGGGTGCGTTCGCGCATCGCGACGACGATCTCGCAGTCGCCGATCGCCTCGACCACCTCGTCCTCGGAGGCGAAGGGCTGCCGCAGGACGCGGACGTCCACCGCGCCCTCCAAGGGGGACCAGTCGGCCATGGAGAGGGCGACGCCCTGGTAGTCGTCGAGTACGGCACAGCGCGGAGTCATCGGGGGCATCTCCTGGCGTGGTCGGGAGCGGTCGAGGAGCGGTCGAGGAGTGGTCGGGGTGCGGTCGGGGAGTGGTCGGGCAGGCACGACGGCGCGGCCGGGGGCGCGGACGACGGTGACGATCGAGGTCGCGATCGACACACGACCGGCACATCATCTGCACATGTCCGGGGGCCAATCCCGGCAATCGTCACGAGCGGCCACAGCGGTCATGGGTGACAGCTCACATTACGATCCTGGGCTCAAAGTGATCATTCCTGGTCGATTACAGTGCTGCGCCGGGGAGCCTGCAAGGCCCCGGGATGCGGTGAGTTTCTGGAGGCGCGCAGTGAGTCAGCGCAGCGTGGGGGCACCCCCGGCCGATGGCCGGGCGAGAGCCGTCGAGAGGTGCGCGCCGCGCCGATGCAAGGCCGGGCGGAACGAGGTTTCGGCATGAGTGCAGGGGTAGGCGGCGCCCCCATCTGGGGCCGCACCGAGCAGCAGGACTTCCGCAGCCGGGTGCGCGGCTGTCTGCTCGGCGGAGCCATCGGGGATGCGCTCGGCGCCGGCATCGAATTCGACGCACTGGACGCGATCCGCGCGGCGCACGGGCAGGAAGGCGTGACGGACTTCGTGCCCGCCTACGGGCGGCGCGGCGCGGTCACCGACGACACCCAGATGACGCTCTTCACCGTGGACGGCCTGATACGGGCCCAGGTGCGCCGCGACACCGGGGCCTGGCATCCGCCCACCGACGTCCACCGCGCCTATCTGCGCTGGGCCGCCACCCAGCGCGACTGGGGCCCCGACGAGCGCAAGAAGGACGACGGCTGGCTCGCCCGCGAGGAGTGGCTCTACGCCCGGCGGGCACCCGGCCGGGCCTGCCTGAGCGGCCTGGGCGACGAGGTGATGGGCACCGTGGACAAGCCCAAGAACCCCGACTCCAAGGGCTGCGGCGCGGTGATGCGCTCCGCGCCGTTCGGGCTGCTGGTCGGCTGGGAGCCGCAGCTGGTCTTCCAGCTGGCAGTCGAGTGCGCGGCGCAGACCCACGGCCACCCCACCGGCTATCTGGCGGCCGGCGCGTTCGCCGTCATCAGCCATTCCCTGGCCCGCGGCGAGGACCTCGACGGCGCCGTCCAGAAGGCGCTGGCCCATCTGGCCACCCGCCCCGGCCACGAGGAGACCACCGACGCCCTCAAGCGTGCGCTCGGCGCCGTACGGCAGGGCATGCCGACGCCCGCCCGGGTGGAGTCGCTCGGCGAGGGCTGGACCGGCGAGGAGGCGCTGGCGATCGGCGTGTACTGCGCGCTGGTCGCCGAGGACATCCGGCACGGGCTGCTGCTCGCCGTCAACCACGGCGGCGACAGCGACTCGACCGGCGCCATCTGCGGAAACCTGCTGGGAACCCTGCACGGCGAGACGGCGCTGCCGCCGGACTGGCTGGTCGAGCTGGAGGGCCGGGAGACGATCCTGCAGCTCGCCGACGACTTCTCGATGGAGATGACGCAGGGCCCCGCGCTGCACGGACCGGGCGGCTCGGCGCCGGGCTGGCTCGCCCGCTACCCGCGCGCCTGATCCGCCCCGGCAGCCGCCGCCTCGGCGGTGGTGATGGTCCGCCGCAGGTCATCCCGGGCCGCGGTGCGATCCCGTGCTCGCCCGCCTCACCGTCGAACGGGCCACCCCTCCCGGTGAGGTACGTGACCGAGTGCTCGGCGGGACCCTGGGACAGCTGCTGGGCATCCTGTGACACGCCACCCCGAAGGCGACCGCCCGGCGCGGCCGGAACACTGCCTCAGCTCCTCTTGGACGCATCCCCCTCCTCCGCGACCGGCGCCCCTTGCCCCGGGACCGACGGCGCCCCGGCTCCGGCCCCGTCCCCCTCACCCCCGGCATTGATCCGCGCCAGCAGCGCATCCCGCGCCGCCGTCCGCTCCGGCCTGATGAGCCCCACCAGAAGGAACAACACCAGCGAGGTGGCGACCGGCGACACGATCCGTACCTGCAACTGCACCTCGCCCAGCCCGTAGTTGGTCAGCCAGAAGGCGAACAGACCCGCCGCCCACGCGGTCAGCGCCGCGGTCGGCCCCGACCTGCGGCAGGCCGGCAGCATGCCGAGCAGGAACGGGATCGAGACCGGCCCGACGAGCCCGGCCACCCATTGGATGACGACGGTGATGATGTCCTTGAACGTCGGCGAATTGATCTGCGTGGCGATCGCCATCGACAGGGCGAGGAACGACACCGTGGACAGCCGCGCCGCCAGCAGCCCGGCCCGGTGGCTCCAGCCCCGTGCCCTGGCCGACAGCGCCGGGGCGATATCGCGGGTGAAGACCGCGGAGATGGCATTGGCGTCCGAGGAGCACATGGCCATCGTGTGCGAGAAGAAGCCCACGATGACGAGCCCCAGCAGGCCGTGCGGCAGGAGGCGCTCGGTCAGCAGCGCATAGGCGTCCGACGCATCCGGTTTCCGGGCCTTGACCAGCAGCGGCGCGACCCACATCGGGAAGAAGAGGACGGCGGGCCAGACGAACCACAGCGCCGCCGACAGCCGCGCCGAGCGCCGGGCCTGCCGGGCGCTGCCGGTGGCCATGAAGCGCTGGGCCTGGTTCCACATCCCGCCGCTGTACTCGAAGGTCTTGATGAAGAGATAGGCGAGCAGGAAGGTGAGGGTGTACGGGCCGGCGGTCGGCCGGGTGTGGCCGTCGGGCAGTCGGTCCCATACGTCCCACAGCGCGCTGACGCCGCCCAGTTCACCCAGGACGGTGACCAGCATGGCGACACCGGCCAGCAGCTGGATGACGAATTGCCCCAGCTCGGTGAGCGCGTCCGCCCACAGCCCGCCGACCGTGCAGTAGATGCCGGTGATCACACCCGTGAGGAGGATCCCCTGGTTGAGCGAGATACCGGTGAAAACGGACAACAGGGTGGCGATCGCGGCCCATTTGGCGCCCACGTCCACGATCTTCAGCAGCACCCCGGACCAGGCGAGCGCCTGTTGCGTCGGCAGGTTGTAGCGGCTCTTGAGGTACTCCAGCGGCGAGGCGACCCCGAGCCGCGACCGCAGCCGGTTGAGCCGCCCCGCGAACAGCCGGGCCCCGATGGCGATACCGATGGCGATGGGGAAGGACCAGGTGACGTAGGACGTGATGCCGTACTGGTACGCGATACCGGCGTACCCGGTGAACATCACGGCGCTGTAGCCGGACATGTGGTGGGAGATGCCGGACAGCCACCACGGCATCCTGCCGCCCGCGGTGAAGAAGTCCCCGACGTCCGCCACCCGTTTGTGGGACCAGACACCGATCGCGACCATCACGCCGAAGTAGCCGATGAGCACGGCCCGGTCGAGACTGTTCATGCCCCCTCCAGGGGTCCGCCTTGTGAACGTTGGTCACTTCGCCGTGACGTCCTACGGGGCGGTGTCCCCGTGCGGGAGCGGGGACTGGAGGGGATTGAACCGTCCCCCGAGAGGGCCGGTCAAGACCACAAGCGGTCACGGATATGAACGGCGGTCACCAAAACGAACGTCTTTACCTCTCCTTGACCCTCGCGGGCGTTGTCCGTACCGGGGCGCCGAACCCACGATGAACGGACACTTCGCCGGGCTCCACGGGCCCGTACACGCCGGCGCGCGGGAGCGGGATCCCGCACGTCCGCAGCCGACCGACAGGAGGGGAAGAGGGGGAGGGTGAGCCGGGACGGCCGGCTACCGCATCAGCTCGCCCGCGTTGACCAGCAGCGACTGGCCCGTGATGGCGCGGGCGCGGTCGGAGGCGAGGAAGACCGCGGTGTCGGCCACATCGGCGTCCGTCGCCAGGTCGGGCAGCGCCATCCGGTCGGTGAGCCGGGCCAGCACCTCGGACTCCGGTACGCCCTCGGTGTGCGCCGTGAACCGTACGTACGCCTGAACCGGCGGGCCCCACATCCAGCCGGGCTGCACGGTGTTGACCCGTATCCGGTCCGGCCCCAGCTCGCGCGCCAGCGAGTACATCGCCGAGACCAGCCCGCCCTTGGACGCCGCGTACGCGGCCTGCTGCACCTGCGAGGGCGCGGCCACCGACGACTGCGTGCCGATCATCACCACCGACCCGCCGCCGCGCGCCGTGAGCGAGGGCAGGCAGGCGCGGGTCATCCGCAGGGTGCCGAAGAGGTTGACGTCGACGACATCGCGCCAGGACGCGAAATCGGCGTCGCGCAGGCCGCCGAAGAGCGAGTCGAGGGCCGCGACGTGGATCACCGCGTCGATGCCCCCGAACCGCTCCACGGCGAGCGCCGCCAGCGCCTCGCACTGCGCCTCGTCGCCGATGTCCGTCGCCCGCCAGGCCGTTCGCTCCCCCGAAGGGTCGATGGCCGCGGCCGACGCCGCCAGATTCTTCTCCGTACGGGCACCCAGGACCACCGAGGCGCCGTCCCGTACGCAGGCCGCCGCGACCTGATGGCCGAGCCCGGCCCCGACGCCGGAGACGATCACGGTCTTGTCGCGGAGCAGCATGGGCGCGCCTCCCGGGCCGGATTCTGACGATGTGTCAGGTGAGCCGTCAGGGTAGGGCCGGGGGGCCGCGATGACCAGAGGGGAGCGGCAGACGGTTGGCCGGAGGGGGCCGCCGACGCCGCTCCGGGGGCTCGGTCAGTCCCACTCCGCGCGTTCGGTCGCCTCGAAGCAGTACTTCACCCAGGTGCCCGTGTGGCCCGGGGTGCTGCCGGGCACCGCGCAGAACCGGACCCGGAAGGTATCGCCGACCCATGCCATGGTCGTGTACTTGTCGTGGTTGGTGTCGATGGAGGCGCTGTGGGACGAGCCGCCCGCCACGCTGACCGTCACCGTGTCGCCGGGCTCGCCGTTGACGATCCGGCCCCACACGACGCCGCACCTCTTGCTGTAACGCAGCTGTACACGCGCCACGTTGCCCTCCACGGGCTCCCACGTGACGAGGTCCGCGGCGCACCCGCTGTCCTTGGGGCTCTTGCCGTCGCAGCCGGGGCCGGGGCAGGGCGGCGGCGGGGGCGGCGGGTCCTCGAAGAGCTTCGGCACCAGGTAGGTGGCGAGCGGGCCCAGGACCGCCGTGACGACACCCACGACCAGGGCGTGCCGGGCGTGCGCGCGCAGCCAGCGGCCGACGGCCCGCATCCGGGCGCCGCCGCGTTGCAGGAGGGAGGAGGGGCCGCCGGTGTTCCGATCGGGGGCGGGTTCGGGACCGGGATCCGGCTCGGGGTCAGGCTCTGGATCTGGATCTGTACGGGGATCGGGATCGGGGTGGGTGCCGCCGCCAGGGCCCGTCGGCGCATCCGGCTCATCCGGCGCATCGGGCTCGTCCACGTGATTGCTCAATCCGGCCTCCTGGGAGGTCCACGTGTCGTAGACATTCCAGTTTCCGGCACCGCAACGCGCCTCCGGTAGCGCATTTTCCGCCCTTGACGGCGACGAGGGGCGCGCGTACCGCCGCGCGCCCGCCGCCCGTCATCGCGCTCCTCAGGCGGCCCGGTGCGCGCCCTCCAGCGCCTTCTTCAGCCGGTCCAGGCCGGTACGGATCTCGTCCGGCGCATGCGTGACGAAGGACAGCCGCATGGCCGCGGGGTCCGGTGTCCCGGCGAAGAACGGCGCCCCGGGGACATACGCCACGTCATGCCGTACGACCTCCGGCAGCAGCGCCGTCGCGTCGTACCCGGCGGGCAGTGTCGCCCACACGAACATCCCGCCCGCCGGACGGTTCCACCGCGACCCCGCCGGCAGCGCGTCGGAGAGCCCGTCCACCAGCGCGTTCCGCCGCTCACGGTAGGCGCCGCGGACCCGCTCCAGATGCGCGTCGAGGTCGGCGTCCGCCAAGTACCGTGCGGCGGCGGCCTGATCGATGGTCGAGGTGTGCAGATCGGCGGCCTGCTTGGCGATGGTGCAGGCCCGCCGCAGCGCCGCCGGCGCGCGGAGCCAGCCCAGCCGCAGACCCGGCGCCATCACCTTGGAGAACGAGCCGAGCAGCGCCGTACGGTCCTCGGCGCCCGGGAAGGACGCGACCCACGCCTGCGGCGCGCCCTCGAAACGCAGCTCGCTGTACGGGTCGTCCTCGGCGATCCACAGCCCGCGCCGGGCGGCGACCCGCGCGACCGCGGCCCGCCGCTCGGCGGACAGGGTGCGGCCGGTCGGGTTCTGGAACGTCGGGATGACGTAGAGCAGCTTGGGGTTCTCGCGGGCGGCGATCTCGTCGAGCGCGGCCGGGTCCAGGCCCCCCTCGTCGGTCGGCACGGGCACCACCCGGGCGCCGGCGAAGGAGAAGATCTGCAGCGCCGCGAGATAGCAGGGATCCTCGACGAGCACCACATCACCCGGCTCCAGAAGGGCCGTGGCCAGCAGCGACAGGCCCTGCTGGGAACCGGTGGTCACCAGCACGTCGTCGGCGTCGGTGGGCAGCCCGCGCGCGGTGGTGCGCGCCGCGACGGCCGCCCGCAGCGCCGGGTCGCCCTCGCTGGTGGAGTACTGCAACGCCCGCCGGGGCGTCTCGCCGAGCACCTGCCGGAAGGCCGCCGCTATGCCCTCCGCGTCGAACAGCTCCGGTGCGGGCAGCCCGCCGGCGAACGAGACGACCTCGGGGCGGGCGGTGAGCGCCAGGATGTCGCGTACGGGAGAGCTGCCGGTCCGCGCCGCGCGGGCCGCGAGCTCGGGGACGGGGGTGACGGTGGCGGTATCGGCAAGGATCGCGTCCGACATGACGGCTCCAATCGCTCGGTTCGCGGGCACCGCCGGGCACGCACGGGGCGTTAACCGGCGTTAGCTGCACAGGGCAGCGAGCTTAGGCGGCTGGGGGACTTGTGCGCAGATCTGCCCGCATGGTGGGCGGCCCGGCCGCGCGGCGCCGCGTTCCGCCACCCGCCGCCGTCCGTACCGTTCCGCCCCCGCACCCTCCCCTTCTGACGGCATGTCAGCTACACCTGTCTGTCATGACCGAGGACACGGAACGCACCACCACGGACTCCGCCCCCTCCAGCGCCGCCTATGCCGAACTGGCCGCCACCGGCCCCTATGGCGTGCACCCCGGGCATGCGCTGATCACCATGGTCGAGCCGCATCCGGGCCATGAGTACGCCTACAACCGCTGGTACGAGGACGACCACTACATCGCGGGCGCGATGGCGATGCCCTGGATGTTCGCCGGCCGCCGCTGGGTCGCCACCCGCGAGCTGCAACTGCTGCGCCGCCCCGAGAAGTCCGCCGTCGCCCAGCCGGTCACCGCGGGCTGCTACCTCTCCACGTACTGGCTCACCGAGGGCCGCTACGACGAGCACATGAAGTGGACCGTCGGCATCAACAAGCGCCTCAACCGGGACGGCCGCGTCTATCAGGACCGTACGCATGTCTTCACGGCCTTCCAGGACCATGCGGCGACGGTCTACCGGGACGGGGCCGCGGGCCCGCGTGACTTCCATGCGCTGGACCACCCGTACGCGGGGCTGGTGCTGGAAGTGATCGACGCGGACGGCCCGGAGCGGCGGGCCGAGCTGCTGGAGTGGCTGCGCGCCCGGCATCTGCCGCGGCGGCTGGCGGGCTCACCGGCCGCGATGGTCACGATCTTCCGGCCGACGCCGCTGCCGGGGGACCGGATGGCGTATGTGAAGCAGGTCGAGGGCGTCGACACCCGGCTGACGCTGCTGTGGTTCCTCCAGCGGGACCCGCGCGAGGTCTGGGCGGAGCACTTCGCCGAGCGGGAGGCAGCGGTCGCGGAGTCGGGGCTGGGGCGGGTGGAGCTGGTCGCGCCGTTCCTGCCGACCGTGCCCGGGACCGACCGGTACGTGGCCGAACTGCGCTGAAGGGAAGCGGGGCCCGTGCCCGAGGGGGTGTGGCGGAGGGGCCTGGTGGAGGGGGCTTGCCGGGGAGGCATGGCCGAGCCCCCTCGGCCGGGACGGCGATCCAGTCGAGAGGGCTCACTGTCCGCGCGCGGCCGCGCGAACCGGGGTGGGTGACGCTCAGTTCACGCCAGGTCGAACGAGCCGCCGGCCACGTCCGACACGAAGGTGCTCCAGGCGGCGTTGTCGAACGTGAGGCGCGGGCCCTCGGGGTCCTTGGAGTCGCGTACGGCGATGGCCTCCGAGGTCGGCACGGCCATCTCGACGCAGGCGCCGTTGCCGCCGGAGTACGAGGACTTCGTCCAGGAGAACGCGGAATTGGGCTGGAAAGCCATTTTCACTCCAACTCACTCTGTGTTACCGGGGATTCGGTACTGCTGACGCTACGCGCCAACATCACGAGCCGCAGGAGTCGTTCACCCTTCCGAATGTCATATTCCTTGATCTCTTTTCATGTCGCCGGGCGCCGGTGTACCGTGCGATCCCGCTTTTCGGAAGACGCTATTCCGTACCGCACTGTCCCATTTCTCCCATGACTTCCCCGCGCCCCATTCATCCCATGGCGTCCGCGTGCCCCTTGGCCGCCTTGGCGATGAACTCCCGGCTCTGATCGGCGTTCAGCGCCTGTGCGCGCAGATGCTCATACATGATCGTGTATTTGTGCACATCGTTGGTCTTCTCCAGATACAGATCGCTGGTGACGCCTTCGATGTACACCACGCTCGAATCCGAGGCGTCGTCGAATTCCAGGATCGAAAACGTCCCCGACATTCCGGCGTGCGCACCCGTGTCGTACGGCAGCACCTGCACCGTCACATGCGGCAGATTGCTCATCTCGACGAGATGGTCCAGCTGCTCGCGCATGATCAGATGGCTGCCGACCACCCGGCGCAGCGCGCTCTCGTCCAGCACCACCCACAGCCGCAGCGGGCGCTTGGGGTCGTTGACCCGCTCCTGTCGGCGCATCCGTACCTGGATGCGCTTCTCCAGATTCTCGGGTGCGAGCTCGGGGACCGCGCCGGGAATGACCGCCTCGGCGTAACCGGGGGTCTGCAGCAGGCCCGGCACCAGCAGGGACTCATAGACCCGCAGCGAGGCCGCCTCGGTCTCCAGGCCGATGTAGACGCTGTACGGGATGTCGCCGAAGGCGTGCCACCAGCCTTGCTGGCGCGAATCCTTGGCCATCTGCATCAGCGAATCCACTATGCGGTGATCGTCCACTTCGTAGACCCCGCACAGGTCGCGGACATCACGCTGGCTGATGCTGCGGCGGCCGTTCTCGAGTCTGCTGATCTTCGATTGGGAGACCAGCAGCCGCTCGGCCACCTGTTCCGCCGTCATGCCCTTGTCCTCGCGGAGCCTGCGCAGCTCCTGGCCCAACCGGCGTCGTCTGACGGTGGGGTTGATGTTGGACGCCACGGGTAGTGCACCTCCGGCTCCGTACAGCTGTCGTGTTCTGTCCAGAAGGGTGCCACTCCCGGACCACGCCGCGCAGTCGAATGGACACAGAAGGCGAGCGGACATGCGCGTGGGGTGGCGGTCCGGCCGTCGTCCAGAACGGCCGGACCGCCACCCCACGCCTTCTTGCTGCGGCTCCCGAACGGATCTGCGGGATATGGGAAGTCGGTGTTGAGGGGTAGTGGTGCGCGAGTGGTGAGGGTGTCCTGCTGCCTACCGCGTCAGCGGGCGCCGACGCGGGCCATGCTGCCGTGACCGTGCCGCGACTGCACCGGCACGCCGGCCGGCTCCGTGGCGCGGGCCGCGGTCTGCCGTACCGGTCCCGCTCCCGCGGGCTGGGCCCGCCGGGGCTGCGCCGCGGCGCCGTTCTGCACATCCATCACGGCGTGTGCGACCAGGCCGCCCATCGGGTCGTGCCGGATCAGATCCCGGAGACGGGAGCGTGATGAGCGCCCTTCGTTCCCTGGATAGAGATGCTTGCCGAGACCGACCGCGTGGGCCAGCGCGGCGAGCGCCGCGGTCCGCGGGTCCGGGGGTACGCCGGTGCGGATCGCGTTGTCCAGCCGGGCCCTGATTTCCCGGCTGATGGCCGTCTCCGTCGCCTGGTAGCGCGTCGTCGGCAGCACCCCGCACATCTGGCCCGCCACGGCATGGACCATGCCGCACCGTTCGAGATGCGTGAGATACGTCTGGCGCAGCCCCAGCCGGGGCCCGCCGATCCAGTGGACCGCACGCACCGGACTGCCGCGTCGGCGCAGCAGTTCGAGCGCGGAGTCCAGAGTCGGATCTCCTGTCGGCCGTGCCATCACCACGGCGATACGATCCCCATCTGGGGCTATCCGTCCTGCCAGAGCCAGCTCTACTAGCTGGGCCCCGGCCAGGCCGAGGTCGAGCGACTGCGGCTGCGCTGTGGTGCCCGTGGTCGGGTCCAAAGCGAGCAGCAGAAGCTCCTCCGGAATTGTTCTGCGGCTCCTGCCCATCCATGCCTCCCCGCGTGGATGAATGACAGGGTGACCCCTCTCACATTCATCTGTCGAGGGTGCCTGGTGGGTTCGGTAGGGAACCGGTAGGTATGTCGTTCTCGTCTTGCGCGTCGGCGACATCTTCGGCGGGGTGCGGCGCGTACTGGTTCGCGTGGCGGCGGGAAGGTGCCGTGCGGACACAGGACACTGGGAAACACTGGCGTGGTGGAGCGGGCGACGTGGTGAAGGAGACATCGGTGGCGGGCGAGTCCCCCGACAAGTCGGACACGAAGAAGTCGGACAAGGAGCGGTCGTCGGGGGAGGCGGCGCGGAGCGAACGCGATCCGCGCCTGACGGTCTTCCGCGGGGAATCGGATGTGAAGGCGGCGGAGGCGTCCGAGGAGTCTTCGGGGGAGTCGGCGGGGGAGCCGTCGGCGAAGTCTTCGGGGAAGTCTTCGGGGAAGTCGGCGGAGGGTTCGTCGGGGAAGCCTTCGGAGAAGCCGTCGGGGGAGTCGGGCGAGCCGGAGGCGTCCGGGGAGCCCGACGCGTCGGATGAGCCCGATACGTCGGATGAGCCGGAGGGGGACGCGGCGGAGGCCGAGCCCGTCGCCGAGGTTGCGCCCGAGAAGGGCTCTGAGGCGTCGCAGGACGCCGAGGTGGACGAGGAAGGCGCCGGGGGCGGCGGGGACCGCCTGCGGGCCGCTGTGGCCGCCTGGGTCGCCGGTGCGGACGGTGAGGGCGGTGAGGGCGGGGACGGCGCCGGGGATGCGGCGGCGGACTCGGGCGACGATGCCGATGGCGACGTCGATGACGCGGATGCCCGTGATGCCGGCGATGGCGCCGATGATGACGACAGCGACGCTGATGGCGATGGCGCGAAGGCGGCGGTGAAGCCGGCGGCGAAGGCCGGGGCGAAAGCTGAGGCGAAGGCTGAGGCGAAGGCTGAGGTGGCCTCGGAGCCTGACGCCGACGGTGACTCGAAGTCCGGAGCCAAGGACGCAAAGGGCGCCAAGGGCGCGAAGGGCGTAAAGAGCGCCGACGTGTCCGAGTCCGAAGCGGACGCCGGGTCCAAGGCTGACTCCGACCCCGACTCCGAGCCCAAGGTCGACCAGGCCACGGCCGTGTTCAAGACGGTCGGCCTCCAGAAGGGCAAGGGCAAGGGCAAGGGCGACGACGAGGCGGCCGACGAGGCGTCGGCCGATGACGCGACCCGCGTGTTTGCCATCGCGAAGCCCAAGGCGGGGGCGGACAGCCGACCCGTCGACCAGCCGACCACGGCTTTCAAGATCACGCCGCCCAGCGACGCCAAGGCCAAGGGCAAGGACAAGGCCAAGGACAAGGCCAAGGAAGAAGAGGCCGAGGGCAAGGCCGAGGAGAAGGCCGAGGGCAAGGCGAAGGGCGACGCAAAGAACGAGGCCAAGCCCGACGGCAAGGACGGCAAGGACGGCAAGGACAACGCCAAGGCGGCCGGCAAGGCCCGGCCCGCCGAGCGTGACCCCGAGCGGACCAGCCAGTTCGTGGCGCTGAAGTCGACGGACGACGGTGCGGCGGAGAAGTCCCTCGGCAAGACGGCGGACCGTACTCCCACCCGCGCGCCCGGCAAGGCCCTCGACAAGGCGGCTGCCGCGAAGGGTCCCGGCGCGCTGCCCCCCGAGGCACCCGCGGCGCCGCCCGCCCCCGCCCCGGCCGCCGCCGAGTCCGCTCCGCCGCGGCAGGAGCCCGAGGCGCTGCCCGAGTCCGAGCGGACCCGGCAGCAGCCGCTGCCGCCGCTCGACCTCCTGGCGCGGCTCACCAACACCCCGCCGCCGCCCGAGACCACGCTGCGCACGATCGTCCGCCGGTTCAAGATCTGGACCCCGCTGGTGATCCTGCTGGCGATCATCTTTGTGATCGTCCAGTCGGTCCGGTCGCTGCCCACGCCCACGCTCGCCGTCGACTCCTCGACCGCGTTCACGTTCAAGGGCGGCAAGCTCTCCGTGCCGTGGCCGGCGCAGGGCCAGTCCGCGGCGGAGGTCGTCGGCGTCGGCAGCCTCGGCGCGTCGGGCCGGGCCAAGCCGGTGCCGACCGCGAGCGTCGCCAAGGTGATGACCGCGTATGTGATCCTGCGTGACCACCCGCTCAAGAAGGGCGGGAAGGGGGACACGATCACGATCGACGCGCAGGGCGAGGCGGACTCGAAGAAGAAGGACGAGTCCCGGGTGCCCCTGAAGGAGGGGCAGAAGTTCACCGAGTACCAGATGCTGCAAATGCTGATGATCCCCTCGGGGAACAACGCCGCGCGCCAGCTGGCCCGTTGGGACTCCCAGTCCGAGGCGGCGTTCGCGAAGAAGATGCAGGCCGCCGCCAAGAAGCTGGGGATGTCGCAGACCACGTACACGGACCCCAGCGGGCTGGACAAGTCGACCGTCAGCACGGCCGTCGACCAGCTGAAGCTGGCCGAAGAGGTCATGAAGAACGACGCGTTCCGCGAGATTGTGGCCATGGAGAACGCCCAGATCCCGGGTCTGCCGGAGCGGATCTACGCGAACAACACGCTGCTCACGACGATGGCCGGCCAGGTCAGCGGCATCAAGACCGGGTCGAGCTCGGCGGCCGGCGGCGCCTTCATGTGGGCGAGCTACCGCATCGTCGACGGCAAGCAGCAGCTGCTGCTGGGCGTCACGATGGATCAGCACACCAGCAGCCCCGACCCCAACGCCCACCTCCAGTTCGCCCTGGAGAACAGCGCCAAGGTCATCACGGCGGCCCGGGACGCGCTGGTCTCCGACACCGTGGTGAAGAAGGGCCAGGTCGTCGGGTATGTGGACGACGGTCTCGGCGGTCAGACCCCGGTGGTCGCGACCAAGGACCTGACGGCGATCGGCTGGTCCGGGCTGAAGGCGACGTTCTCGATCGACGGCGGCGGCAAGTCCGTACCGCACGCCGCCAAGGCCGGGACGACGGTCGGCATGCTGACGGTCGGCAACGGCGCGAGCGAGCAGAAGGTTCCGGTGGCCCTGCAGAAGGACCTCGTCGAGCCGACGTTCGGGGCGAAGCTGACGCGCCTGGGCTGAGCGCGTAACGGGGCCGACGGGGCTCCCGGATCCGGCGTTGCGGATCCGGGAGCCCCGCGCGTCGTGCGGGCCCCGCCGCTGCCGTCTCCTTACGATCCGGTGCGTCCGTACCAACGACCGGAGCCCGTCATCGACGCAGCGCAAGCACAGAAGACGACGTTCGCGTCCTCCCTGGCCGCCCGCGGTACCCGGGTGGCACAGGGGGCGGTGGTGGCGACGCCCGCCGGGCTGATGCTGCTCCTGGGGGCCTGGGGCATCCGCCGCCAGGAGGCCATATGGCGCGACGAGGCGGTCACCTACGACATGGCGCACCGCGCCCTGGCCGACCTCTGGCCGACGCTGTGGCACGTCGATGTCGTCCACGGCCTCTACTACGCGCTGATACACCTCTGGTTCGCCGGCTACGACGCCGTCCTCGGTCCCGCCCTCGGTGAGGTGATCGGCCTGCGGCTGCCGTCCGTCGTCGCCATGACCGCCGCCGCTGCCGGTGTCGCCCTGCTGGGGGAGCGCCTGGTGGGGCGGCGCGCGGGCCTGTTCGCCGGCGTGGTCTTCGCGCTGGTCCCCGTCGTGCAGCAGTACGCGCAGGAGGGCCGCTCGTACGCGATGGTCTGCGCGCTGGTCGTCTGGGCGACCTACGCCCTGGTGGCCGCCGCCGCCCGCCCGCGCCGCGGGCTGTGGTGCGGCTATGCGGCCCTGATGCTGGTCGCCTGCCTGCTGCACGAGTTCGCCGCGCTGGCGCTGCCCGCGCACGGCGCCGCCGTCGTCCTGACGCACCGGCCCCGCCGGGTGCGGCGGGCCTGGGCGCTGGCCGCCGCGTCCGTCCTCGCCGGCCTCGCCCCCCTCGCGGTCTTCAGCACCCGGCAGTCGGCCCAGATCGGCTGGCTCATGTGGCCGGACCCCGTCCAGCTGCTGACGTTCGGGGTGCTGGCGGTGCTGGGCGGCGGCTGCGCCCGCATCCGGGTGCCCTCCCGCGGCCCGATCGGCGTGCGCGCCCTCGCGCTCCCGCTGCTCCTGCTGCCCACCGTCTTCCTCTTCCTCCTGTCCTACGCGGAGCCGGCCTATGTCGACCGCTACGTCCTGTACTACGTCGCCGGCTTCGCCCTGCTCGCCGGCGCCGCGCTGGCCCGGCTGCTGCGGCCGGCCGGCGAAGGCGGCCAGACCCGGGCGCGAGGGCGGCGCCGGGCGGCGGCCCTGGTGCTCGTGGCGGTGGCGCTGCTGCCCGTCGACATCCATCTGCGCAGCCCGGACAGCCGGGTCGACGACGCCACCGGGGTCGCCCGTGCGGTACGCGAGTTGGCCGCCCCTGGTGACGGGCTGCTGTTCCTGCCCGCCCGGCGCCGTATCTGGATGGCGCCGCATCCGCACGACTTCCGTGGCCTGACCGATCTCGCGCTGGCCAAGAGCCCGGTGGCCTCGCACACCCTCTACGGCACCGAACGCTCCGGTGACGCGATCACCGGCCGGATGCTGGCCACCCGCCGGATCGTCGTCGCGGGCGACCCGCCCGGCCAGCCGGTCGACGTCAGCGACCAGGAAACCGCCAAACGCACCACCCTGCGCGACGCGTTCGAGGTCTGCGCCAGTACCGACGTCCGCGGCGCCCGGACGACGCTCTATGCGCGACCGGGGGAGTGCGCGCGGTAGCCGGGGGCGGCGCGGCCGGGCGCCGGAACGGCAAGCGGCCGGGGACGGGCCTGCGCCGCCCTGGGGGACGGGCCTGCGTCGCCCTACCCGTGGCGCAGGAAGCGGCGGTCGCCGTCGACGACCCGCTCGTACGGGCCCGCCGCGCGCAGCACGACATCCAGTACGCCGTCCGGATCGGCGGCGTAACTGTGCGCGAACCACGGCATGTTGGCCTCCACGACCGCCCACCGGCCGTCGTCCAGCAGGCCCACATCGACCGCCGCCGCGCTGGGCAGCGGGGCGAGGGCGGACAGCCGCGCGGCGAAGGCGCGGACGGCGGGCGCGTGCGGATCCCCGGCGAGCGGCGCGGGGTCCAGACGGCCGTGGACGGCGTAGCGGGTGGCGGCGGCGAGGGCGCCGTCCAGGAGGAACAGCCGGTACTCGGCGGCGAAGGAGACGACGTCCGAGATCAGGACGGGGGTCTGCGGGGCGGCCTTCGGCAGCCGCCGGCCGTCGGCATACACGCCCGGCGGGAAGGACTTGTCGCTCGGCGGCTTGGCGAAGAACGGACGGCCGCGGCGGCGGACCGCTTCGGCGTGCGTCGTCAGCTCGATGTCCCGGCGGATGAGCGGGCGGGGCAGCTCGGCCAGCCAGCGGTCGGGCGGTTCCAGCAGGCCCAGCCGCAGCGGTGCGGCGATGCGGTCGGCGAGGCGCGGGCCGCCGTGCCAGTGGACGGCCCGCCCGGCCAGGGCGCGCACGGTGTCCGGGCCGGTCAGCGTCGCCGTCTCCAGGCCGCGCCGGGCGGCCGCCCCGGTCAGCAGCAGGGCGGTGCTGGTGCGCTGCGCCGAGATCAGCAGGACCGGGGCGGGGCCGGGGGCGTTCACGGCCGGGGTGCCGGCTGCGGACGGAAGGTGTGGACGAGGGAGATACGGCCGACGATGTGCCGGTTGAACTCCGTCAGCTCCTCGGCGGGCACCCAGAGTTCGAGGATCGTCTCGCCGCCCGCCTGGCGCACCGGATAGCGCGCGACGAACGCCGCCTCGACCTCGAAGCGGGTGACGTGGCCGATCCCGGAGGCCGGGACGTTCCAGTCGCGGGCGATCCGTATCGCGTAGTCCTCGTTGAGCACCGGATAGAAGATCGGCTGGTCGGGCAGCCGCGGCGGCCAGGCGCGCCATCCGGAGGCCTCCACCAGGGCCAGCTCCTCGGGGCCGGTGGGGCGCCAGAGGGTACGGGTGGGCGGCGGCACGGGTATGGCGGTCATGGCCGTACGGTACGGGGCGGGTGGTGCGGGCGCGCGGGGTTATCGGCCGGGCGGCCCGCTTCACCTGATTCCTCCGAGGGTGCCTCGGCCCCCAGGCGGGGGTGGGGGTACCTCCCGCAGGCGGGGGAGAACCGGACTCCTGCGGGGCAGGGCAAGGAGGGCCGCACCGCTGAACATCCTCTTCGCCCCCGGCCGGCACACCGTCAGCCGTCTGGCGGATCTCGGCGTACGGCGCATCAGCACCGGCTCGCTGCTCTTCCGTACGGCGCTGGGGGCCGCGCTGGCGTCGGCGGACGGCATCCGTACGGGGCGGCCGCCGGGCGGCGAGGGCGTCCCGGGGTATGCGGAGGTGCAGCGGCTGATGGGTTAGGGCGCGTCAGGAACCGTGCGCGGCGGGCTCGGGCGTCGCGCTCAGGCGCGCTGTGCGCGGCGGCTTCGGCGCGGGCCGGCGGTCCGCGCCGGGTGGCCTCCGTGGCGCCGGCGGAGCGCGGCGATGCCCTCGCCCGCGACGCCGAGCGCACCCGCGGCGCCGATGAGCGCGGCCTGGGGCAGATTGCCGACCTTCTCGGCCACTCCGGCCAGACCGCCGTCCGGCAGCACGACCTCGGCCCGGTGTCCCGCGGACGCGGTGGCGTCGGCGGCGAAGGCGGTCCCGGCGGGAAGCAGCAGGACGGCCAGCGCGCCGGTCGCGACGGCGGCGGTACGGAACACGGAGCGGCGCTGGGCCGGCATGGGTACTCCTCGTCGTGGGCGGCTCGGGCCGCCATGGGCGTAAGGCGTGAGTCAGCAGACTACGGAGCGTCCTTAACGGTGACCCATACGTTGTGTAACAGTCACCAAGATCTCTGCTGTAGTTCGTGTGACGGAGCGGCCGACAGATGGCCCTCCTGGGAAGTCCCCGCCTCGCCGCGTTGGGTAGTTTGATCTAGATGTGCCCCGATATCTACCGAATTCGAGGTGTCTGAGGTGTCCGATTTCGGGGAATCCGGCCGTCCGGAGCATCTGGACGTGCATGCCGGTGCGTTCGGTCGTACATAAAGACGAAGGGTGGTGGTGACATGCCGTGGTTGCCGTGCCGGACCCGCGTCGCCCTGGCCGCCCTCGCCGTGCAGGTCCCGCTGCTCGCCCTGCTCGCCGGCTGTGCGGGGCTCGAAGGGCTCCAGAGCGAGGGCAAGGCGCGGGACGTGAAGGCGCCGCTCGCGCTGTGGCCGGAGTATTCGCCCGCCCCGCTCCGCCGCGAGGAGAATCCGACCGCGCGCCGGCCCGTACCGGGTGTCGCCCGCATCCCCGGCGGCAGCATGGCGGCCGCGGACCCGCTCACCGTCCTCGACGCCGACATCACGTCCGGCGGTGCCGCCGCGCCCGCCCCGAAGGCCGTCCGCCGTCCCGTCCTGCGCGACCTCACCGGCGACGGCAAACCCGACCTGATCATGGTCGTCGACCTCGACCGCCGCACCAGCGAGCTGCGCGTCTACACCGTCCGGAAGCGGATCGTCACCCGCGTCCTGGTGCTGCGCGGGGTGCTGGCCGGGGTCGAGCTGGCGGCCGGACATCTCGTCATCCGCGAGCCCACCAAGGACCCGCGCTATGTCAGCGTCACCGACTACACCTGGGGCAACGGCGAGATGGAGCTGTGGGACCTCACCCTCGACGACGCCCGTACGCCGCAGACGCCCTCGCAGACCCCGGCTCCGCTGCCGATCCCGACGCCGACGGCCGGGGACGTGCTGTGAGGCGTCCCGCGGTCTCCCTCCGCTGGAAGATCGCGCTGACCGTGACGGCGGTGTGCTGTGCGGTCGCCGCCGTCCTGGGCGTACTCGTCCACAACGCGGTGGCGCATCAGACCGTCGGGCAGGTCCGCAAGGAGACGCGTGCGGACCTCGACACCGCCCTGGTCCTCTTCGAGTACGGCACCTCGCGCGAAGGCATCAACTCCGTGATCGACCCGCCCGAACTCCCCGCGGAACTCCGTGCGTTGGCGCGCGGCGGCGACCGCGGCAGCATGGTCGGGACGTATCGCGGGCGGCCGGTGATGTGGGCGGCGGCGCCCGCGGGCGCCCACATCATGGCGGTGTGGTCGCCGTACGGGAGCACCCGGCACTCGCTGGAGGACTTCGATACGGCGATCCTCGGCTCGGCCGTCCTCGCCGCCGCGGCCGTCGCGCTCGCCGGACTGTTCGTCGCCCACCGCATCAGCCGCCGGCTCGGCACCACCGCGGCGGTCGCCCGCCGGATCACCGCGGGCGATCTCGATGCGCGGGTCGGCAACGGCGACGACGGCACGCCCGGCGGGGGCCGGGCCGGGCACGACGAGGTGGCGGCAGTGGCCGCGGCGCTGGATTCCGTGGCCGGTTCCCTGCAGAGCCGCCTCCAGGCCGAACAGCGCTTCACCGCCGATGTCGCCCATGAACTCCGTACGCCGCTGACCGGCATCCTCGCCTCGGCCGATCTGCTCCCGGAGGGCCGCCCCAAGGAGATGATCAACGACCGGTTGCGGGCGCTGCACCGGCTCACCGAGGACCTGCTGGAGATCTCCCGGCTGGACTCCGGCGCCGAGCACGCCGACCTCGCCGCGTACGCCCTCGGCCCGCTGGTCGAACGCTCGGTGCAGGCCACCCGGACCGACACCGAGGTGCGAATCATCGCGGACACGGTCGTCGAGACCGACCGGCGCCGCCTCGACCGCATCGTCGGCAACCTCGTCATCAACGCCCACCGGCACGGCCGGCCCCCGGTCCGGGTCACCGTCGACGCACCCCCCGACGGCGTCCCGACCGTGGAGGTACGCGACCGCGGTCCGGGCTATCCCGACGAGCTGCTGCGCCACGGTCCGCAGCGCTTCCGCACCGACGCGCCCGGCCGCGGCAAGGGCCACGGGCTCGGCCTGACCATCGCGGTCGGCCAGGCCGCCGTCCTCGGCATCGACCTACGCTTCGGCAACGCACCCGACGGCGGCGCCCGCGCAAAACTCCGGCTGCCGCGATATCCGGAGGACGGCCACTGACGCCCGCTCCGGCACCCTCCTGTGCACGGCTCCCCCTCGCTCCCTCACCGGGAGCCCCCGACGGACGGGTCCCTCGCGGGCCGCGCTCTCGTCGGGCGCTCGCTTGCCGGCCGTTCTCTCGCCGGCCGCCCTCCGGCTCGCCCGCTCACCAATCGATCTCGGCGTACTCGTCGGCGTCCGGCGCCGGGGCCTCCCGGTCCTCCGCGGACGGCTCCTCCGCCGGCGCGTCCTCCGGCGGCACCTCCGCCTGCGCCGCCCCGCCCGCGCCCGCGCCCGCACCCGCCGGACCGTCCCCGGCCGGCTCCGCGCCGTCCCGGCCCGCCAGCACATCGAGAATCTGCGCGCCGTACTTCGCGAGCTTGTTCTCGCCGACTCCGTTGACCGCGCCCAGCGCGGAGGTCGTCGCCGGGCGGGCGGTGGCGATCTCCCGCAGCGTGGCGTCGTGGAAGATCACATACGCGGGCACGCCCTGCTCCTTGGCCGTACGGCCCCGCCAGGCGCGCAGCGCCTCGAACACCGGCAGCGCCTCCGCGGGCAGATCCACCGGCGCCCGCTTGCCCTTGGGCTTGGCCTTCGCCGCCGCCCGCGCCTTCTCCGGCTCCCGGCGCATCGGCACCTCGCGCTGCCCGCGCAGCACCTCGCCGCTCGCGTCCGTCAGCACCAGCGTGCCGTAGTCCCCCTCGACGGCCAGCAGCCCCTGCGCCAGCAACTGCCGTACGACGCCCCGCCATTCGGCCTCGCGGAGGTCGGCGCCCACCCCGAAGACGCTCAGCCCGTCATGGTCGAACTGAATCACCTTGGCGGTCTTGCGCCCCATCAGGATGTCGATGATCTGCCCCGCCCCGAACTTCTGCCGCCGCTCGCGCTGCAACCGCACGATCGTCGACATCAGCTTCTGCGCCGGCACCGTGCCGTCCCAGGTCTCCGGCGGGGTGAGGCAGGTGTCGCAGTTGCCGCACGCCGTGCTCTCCTGCCCGAAGTACGCCAGCAGCCGGACCCGACGGCACTGCACCGACTCGCAGAGCGCGAGCATCGCATCGAGATGGACGGACAGCCGGCGCCGGTGGGCGTCGTCGCCCTCCGACCCGTCGATCATCTTGCGCTGCTGCACCACATCCTGCAGCCCGTACGCCAGCCAGGCCGTCGACGGCTGCCCGTCCCGCCCGGCACGCCCCGTCTCCTGGTAGTAGCCCTCCACCGACTTCGGCAGATCCAGATGCGCCACGAACCGCACGTCCGGCTTGTCGATGCCCATGCCGAACGCGATGGTGGCGACGACCACCAGCCCGTCCTCCCGCAGGAACCGCGCCTGATTCGCCGCACGCGTACGGGCGTCCAGCCCCGCGTGGTACGGCACCGCCTCGATGCCGTTGTCCACCAGGAACTGCGCCGTCTTCTCCACCGAGGCCCGCGAGAGGCAGTACACGATGCCCGCGTCCCCGGCGTGCTCGCTGCGCAGCAGCTCCAGCAGCTGCCGCTTCGGCTCGCTCTTCGCCGCGATCCGGTACTGGATGTTGGGCCGGTCGAAGCTCGCGACGAAGTGCCGGGCGCCCTCCATCCGCAGCCGTGACGTGATCTCCTGGTGGGTGGCTTCGGTGGCCGTCGCCGTCAGCGCGATCCGCGGTACCTCGGGCCACCGCTCGTGCAGCATCGACAGCGCCAGGTAGTCCGGCCGGAAGTCGTGTCCCCACTGCGCGACACAGTGCGCCTCATCGATCGCGAAGAGCGAGATCTTCCCCCGGTCCAGCAGATTCAGCGTCTGCTCCACCCGCAGCCGCTCCGGCGCCAGGTACAGCAGATCCAGCTGCCCGGCGAGGAACTCCGCCTCGACCAGCCGCCGCTCCTCCAGATCCTGTGTGGAATTGAGGAACCCGGCCCGTACGCCCAGCGCCCGCAGCGCATCGACCTGGTCCTGCATCAAGGCGATCAGCGGCGAGACGACGACCCCCACCCCGCTCCTGACCAGCGAGGGAATCTGATAGCAGAGCGACTTTCCGCCGCCGGTCGGCATCAGGACAACCGCGTCCCCGCCCCCTATGACGTGCTCGATGATCTCCTGCTGACTGCCGCGGAACGCGTCATAGCCGAACACGCGGCGCAGCACCTGCACCGCCTCGCTCACGTCCGAAACGCCTTCCGCATCCATGTCCACGACCACTTCCACGTCCGCCAGTGCCATCCCTGAAGCGTACGAGTTCGGCGGGCGCGGCCGCTGAGCCTGTGGATAACTCGGACCGACGGGGCCCCGGCGCCCGCCGTCCCGGCCCGCCCGCCCCACGTCAGGGCAGGGTCACGACCTGCGCCGCGTACGACAGCCCGGCCCCGAAGCCGACCAGCAGCGCATGGCCGCCGCCGGTCACCGAGCCCTGTGCCAGCAGGCTGTCCAGGGCGAGCGGAATGGATGCCGCCGAGGCATTGCCCGATTCCACGATGTCCCTGGCCACGACGGTGCCCGGCGGCAGCTCCAGCGCTCTGGCCGCCGCGTCGACGATCCGGGCGTTGGCCTGGTGGGGGATGAACGCCGCGAGGTCCCCGGCCGTGATGCCCGCCGCGTCCAGCGCCTGCCGGGCGATCTCCGGCACCGCCCGGGTCGCCCAGCGGAACACCTCGGGCCCGGACATCCGCATGGCGGGCCGGGCCTCGGCTCGCCCGCGGGTGGTCGGCCACGGGTGGTCGTGCGCGATGAGCCCGTGGCGGGCGCCTTCGGCCCCCCAGACCACCGGTCCGATGCCGGCGGTCCGGCTCGGGCCGACGACGACGGCACCGGCCCCGTCGCCGAACAGGAACGCCGTGCCCCGGTCCGCCGGGTCGATGATGTCGCTCATCCGCTCGGAGCCGATCACCACGACATGGCGGGCCGTCCCGGACCGTACGAGGGAGTCGGCGAGCGCCAGCGCATGGCTGAAGCCCGCGCAGGCCGCGCCGATGTCCACGGCCGCGGCCGCCCGCGCGCCGATCAGGTCGGCGACCTGCGGGGCCGCCGGAGGGGACTGCTCGAGGTGCGACATCGATGCGAGCAGCACCATGCCGACGTCCGAGGGGGCGACGCCCGCCTGTGCGAGGGCCTTGGACCCCGCTGCCGCCGCCATGCCGATGACCGTTTCCCCGTCACCGGCGAACCGGCGCGTGACGATCCCGGAGCGCTTGCGGATCCATTCGTCGCTCGAATCGATCGGGCCGGACACTTCCTCGTTGCCGACCACCCGGGCCGGCCGGTGCGCGCCGACACCGAGGATGCGGGCGCCGCCGGGACCGACCGGGGAGCGCAGGTCCTTCATGGCCCGGTTGACGGCCGCGTTCGTGGCCTCGTTCATGGGCTCGCTCATCGCCCCTCCCTCAGCCTTCCTGGGCGGGCGCCGCCGAGCCCACCGTCAGGGCCGAGAGCTCGCCGTCCTCGTAGCGCTTACGGCACGCACGGCGCTGGACCTTGCCGCTGGAGGTCTTGGACAGCGCGCCCCTGCGGACGAGGAGGACCGTGTCGGCGCTCAGCCGGTGGTTGGCGTGGATCGCCTCCGCTATGCGCCGGCGCAGCCCCTCCGCCCCATGGGCCTTGAGCACCCGCCCGTCCGCCTCCACCGCGACCACGAGCCGCTCCGCGCCGCCGTCGTCGACGGAGAACGCCGCCGCGCAGTTGGGGTGCAGGCCCGGTACGGCGGATTCCGCGGACAGCTCGATGTCCTGGGGGTAGTGGTTGCGGCCCTGGTGGATGATCACGTCCTTGAGGCGGCCGGTGACGTGGAGTTCGCCGTTGTGCAGGAAGCCCAGATCGCCGGTGCGCAGATAGACCTTCCCGGTCTCCGGTTCGCCGTCGGCGCCGCGGACCCGGGCGCGGAACGTCTCCTCGCTCGCTTCCGGCCTGCCCCGGTAACCGGCGGCCACACAGGGGCCGTTGATCCAGATCTCGCCGACCCCGCCGGGTGCGCAGGCCCGCAGCGAACCGGGGTCCACGATCCGCACCTCGGTACCGGGGACGGTGACTCCGCTGCCGGCGATCGGTATCGCGCCGTCCACGGTCTCGCCCCAGGGGGCCTCACCGACGACCTCGACCCGGTCCTCGCGCAGGGCACCGGCGGACAGCCACAGCGCGGTGGGCTCCCGGTCCTGCCGGCTGCCGGTGGCCTTGAGGGTGTTCTCCGCGAGGCCGTACCCGGGGCACATCGCCCGGGGGGCGAAGCCGTACGGCGCGAAGGCCTCGGTGAAGGCCAGGACGGTCCCCCAGCGGACCGGCTCGGCACCGTTGGCCGCGACCCGCCAGGAGGACAGGTCGCCGACGTCGCCGGCCTTGCCCTCGGCGGCGGCGCGGGCGCACAGCTCGTACGCGAAGCTGGGCGCGGCGGCGTGGGTGCCGCGGAAGCGGGAGATCGCCTCCAGCCAGCGCGCGGGACGGCGGATGAAGGCGTCCGGGGCCATCAGGTACGACGGAATGCCCGCCCACAGGGGCATCACGACGCCGAACAGCATGCCCATGTCGTGGAAGAGGGGGAGCCAGTTCACGACCGTGCCGTCGGGTTCGCACGGCCACAGCTCATCGGTTTCCGCCACATTGGCCAGAAAGTTGGCGTGGGTGACGACGACGCCCTTGGGGTCGCCGGTGGAGCCCGAGGTGTACTGGAGCAGGGCGATGTCGTCGGGGCCCGGTTCCTCTTCGGGCGCCCCCGCGGCCGGGCCGAGCGTCTCGGTGTCGATCAGCGTGAGCCCGGCGAGCGCCGCCGTGTCACCGAACCGTTCCTCCAGGTCCTGCTTCACCGCGGCCGTGGTGAGCACCGTGGCGGTGCCCGCGTCGTCGGCGATCCGGCGCAGCCGCTCCACGCCCTGCAGACGCCGCGGCACCTGCACGGGGGCGCCGGCGACCCGCCCGTATATGCAGCCCAGCAGCGTGCGGATGAACTCCAGGCCGGACGGATAGAGCAGTACCGCGGTCCCTCCGGCGAGGCCGCGGGCGGCGAGCGCGTCCGCCCGGTCGCGCGCGGCGTCGTGGAGCTCGCGGTAGGTCACGGTCTCCGCCGGCTCCTCGCCGTTGCGGAGAAAGACATAGGCGGTCTCGTCGGGCTGCTTCTCGCTGCGCAGCCGCAGGGCATCGGGAAGAGTGCGGACGAGTCCCACAGGCCGTCGCGATTCGATGGTGCCGGACATGTTTCCACGCTCCTTGCGCAACTGGCTTTTCACAGCGACCTCGCGCTGCAGGGAATGTCGGGGCAGGCTCCCGGCCGTACCCGTGCTGCGGGCATCGGAATGCGGCGCCGGCGGAATTGCGCGGTGCGGCGTGTGGTATTTCGGGTCGCGGTCGCGTCGATTGACGGATTCCTCGACGGCCCTGCCGGAAGTCCCCTAATGGCCGAAAAGCTACCCGCCGAACCCCGGTGGAGGAACTACTCAAACGGGTAGGGCGGCGGCTGCCGGTGCCTACTCGATTGAGTAGTTCCGCAGGTGAGCCGGTGCGAACTAGCATCGACGGACGTGGGCCGACCGCCGGGGAGCATCCACAAGTCCCTTGCCGCAGAGTCGTCTTTACGTCATCGAAGAATCACCTTTCATTCGGCGGCAACGGTCATGGAAAGTCGCATTCCGCTTCCTGGGCCGCCGTTCCGCCGCGGCCGGCGCAGCCGGTCGCATCGCCGGAGTGGCCGCTTCATGAACAGTCACCGCAGGAAAGGAAAGGAAAGGGGGACATCCGTGATCGCCGATGCGTTCTACGAGCGCCTGGACAAGGCGACGTTCGCCAGCAGTCCGTCGACGGCGGGCCCTTGGGGACCGCAGGCGCAACACGCCGGGCCGCCCTCGGCGTTGCTGTCGATGCAGATGCTGAACGACCACCCTCGTCCGGGCTTTCATCCGGCGCGTATGACATTCGAAATACTGGGCCAGATCCCGGTGGACGAGCTGACGCTGCAGACGTCGGTGGTGCATACGACCCAGCGGACCGATCTGCTGTCCGGGACGCTGCTGTACCGCGACCATCCCGTGGCGCTGGCCCGCATGTGGAGATACAGATCCGCGGCCGACTCATTGGACACCGTTCGCGCACCCGAACCCCGGCGCCGGCCGCTGGACTTCGAGAATTCCACGGCTCCGGACGGCCCCTTGATCCTGGCCTTCGACGACTCCGTCACCCCGCCCGTCCCGCTGCAACTGACCAGCCATACGGACGGATATCTCGCCGCCGTCGAATGGCGATTCGCCGAGGAACGGCCCTTCGCCAAGTACGGCCCCGGGCAGGCCTGGGCCCGGCCCCGTATTCCGCTCGTCCTGAATGAGCCCGACACGCCTTTCGGCCGCCTGATGCTCATCGCCGACAGCTGCTGGTCGGTAGGACGCCGGATCGACATGATGAAGCATTTCGCGATCAATACGGAGATCACCGTGCACTGCCACCGCCTGCCCGAAGGCGACTGGCTGCGGCTGGACGGAACAACGGTGACGACACCGGGCGGGGCCGCGGTGAGCCATTCGACCATGGGCGACCGCGAGGACGACTGCGCCTATGTGCTCCAGTCCATGTTTGTTGCATGACGTACTACCGCAATCTCCTGGGAGGAGCGGGGATATTCCATGACCACAGGTGACAGGGGTCGAGGCTTTTCCTTCGCGGTGATCCTGGTCAGCGTCGTCGCCATCATGGTGCACACCGCCATGCCCACCCCGATCTACGCCATCTACAGCAGAGAGCTGGGGCTGACGACACTTCAGGTGACCGAGGTGTACGCGATCTATGCCCTGGGTGTGATTGCGGCGCTGGTGATGTTCAACTCGCTTTCCAATACGCTCGGCAGACGTCCGCTGCTGCTGATCGGACTGCTCTGCAGCGTCGCCTCGAACGTCGTCTACCTCAATGCCGACTCGATCGCCCATCTCTTCGCCGCCCGGCTGCTGACCGGACTCGCGGCGGGCGCATTCATGGGCACGGCCACCGTGGCGGCCGTGGAGGTGGCACCCGGGAAGTTCACCAAGCATGCCGCGGTATGGGCCACGGCCGGCAACATTCTGGGCCTGGGGCTCGGTCCGGTGATCGGGGGACTCGGTACGCAATTCCTCGGGGAGCCCGAACACGAGCTGTTCCTGGCCCACTTGGCCGTGACGGGCATCCTCATCGTTCTCCTGCTGACCACCCAGGAACCACTGGACAGGTCCGACCGCGTCCCCTTTTCCTGGTCGGCGCCGAAACCGCCGTCCGCCAGTCGGCGTTCCTATGCCGGGCTGACGCTGATCGGCGTCTCCGGGATGGCCACGCTGGGCATGCTGGCGGGCCTCACGCCGCATTTCCTGACCGATTTCTCGCCGGATGCGAGCGGTCTTTCCGCCGGGCTCATCGTCGGCGCCGGCTTCGGCGGATCCGCACTGGCCCAACTGGCGTTCCGGCGGGTCACCATCACCCGCGGCCTGGCGTCCGGAGCCGCCGTCATGGGCCTGGGCCTGCTGATTCTGATCGCCGCCATTTACTTCGGCAGCATCCTTCTCTACACCGCCGCCGCCGTATTCAGCGGACTCGGCCAGGGCCTGGCCATCGGAAGGTCCATCCAGGAGATATCGGCCCGCACCTCGCTGTCGGAGCGGGTGAGCGCGGTGAATCTGTACTACGTGGCGCTCTACACCGGCGCGGCGATACCCGTCATAGCCCTGGCCTTCATCGAAAAATCCTTCGGCCTGTCGGTCGCCGGTTTCGCGTTCTGCCTCTTTGCGCTGGTATTCGCCGCGATCGGCATCGTCCAGCTGATCAGGGCCGGCACATGGCGCACGGAACCGGCCGCCGACCACCCCGAGGCCGTGCCGTCAGAAGCCTGAGACCTCCGGACACGCCGGGACCTCCGGGACCTCCGGAAACCACGAACACGCAATACGACGGGGAAGAACACATGAGAGGCGACGAGATGTCGAATTCTGAGCGACCCGGCCACCTTCTCGGTGGCACCAGCATCCTGGTCCAGGACGACCGGGCGTTCGCATCGGAAGTTTCGGACTGGTTCCGCCATATCGGACGGGACAAGGTGCTGCGGCAGGAGATCGACCGGGAATTTCCGGCTGAGTATCTGTACTTCCTGGAATCCACCAGGCTGCTCGAACGGTCCCTGGTCCCGGCCTGGCTCGGCGACACCTCGGCCGGCTGGACGCCGTACCGCGTCACGGGGCTGAGCGAGCACCTCGCATTCCACAGTTTCACCCACTGGCTGATGTGGCACGTGAGTTCCCTGTCGGCCACCCCGGTGTGGATGTCGAAGAACACCACGGTCCAGCGCACCTACCGGGAGCAGTTCCGCTCCGGCATGGTCGGATCCTTCGGCATGTCCGAGCGCGGGGCCGGCGCGGACTGGCGCACCACCGCAACGTCCGTGAAGCAGATCGCCGACCGGTACGTGGCGAGCGGTGGCAAGGACTACACCGGCAACGGCAATGTGTCGAGCCTGATCACGACCTTCGCCCGCAGGCCCGACGGCGGCGACCGGGACTATCTGCTGTTCCGGGTCGACTCGCATCGCAACGGCTTCGAACTGGTCCGTAACGCGGTTCCGGAGCAGATGTACGTCAGCGAGTTCCGGCTCTCGGACTACGAATTCGACGAGGACGACGTCATCTCGGCCGGGCCCCAGGCATTCGCCGACGCGGTCAACACCATCAACGTCGGCAAGTTCAATCTGGCGACGGCGGCCACCGGTCTGGTGTCCCGGGCGCTGGTGGAGACCTTCCACCACACCTCGAACCGCTCGATATTCGGGCGGACGGCGAGCTCGTTCGGCCAGAACCAGGATGCGCTGTGCCGCGCGACGCTGCGGCTGATCGGTATGAAGGCGTTCACCGCACGGTGCGTCGACCATATGCATGCGGCCGGCGAGGACGACAACCGCTATGTCGTCCTGAATGCCGTGGCCAAGGCCAAGGTGACCCATGACGCGACGGAGGTCATCCACTCGCTCTGCGATGTCATCTCCGCCAAGGCCTTCGAGGCGGATTCGGCATTCCGGCCGCTCCAGAAGTACGTCGAGTACCTGCCCCGGCTGGAGGGGACGAAGTACGTCAATCTGATGCAGGCGATCCGCGCGGCCCCGAATTTCTTCGATTTCGCGGGCAACACCGCGCAGTCGCCGGACACCGCGGGCGATTCCTCGGAAGCGCCGCGCTATCTGATGTCCCAGCGCAGGCTCGGCGGCCTGGAAAAGCTGGTGTTCAGCGACCGCGCCCCGGCGAAGGAACAGCTGGGACATCTCCCCTCCGCCGCGCTGTTCTTCGATGCGGTCGAGCGCCTGGGGGCGTCGGTCTTCACCAGCCCGCTGGACCAGGGCGATCAGCGGAAGGTCCTGGCCGTCGGTGAGCTCTTCGCGATCGCGGTCTACGGCACCGTCGTTGCCGAGTACGCCCGGCAGCGGCCCGACGACGAGGTCTGGGAATCCGTCTTCAGCCTGATACTCGAAGATCTGGCGCTGACCCTCGTGCGCTCGCGGCTGGATCTGACGGACCACCGCGAGGTGGCGGACGCGCTTCTCACGTCCGTCCAGTCCACCGCCACCGAATGGCCCGTCGCCCGGATTCTCGACCACCTTCAGGCGGCCACCGCGCATTCGCAGGGACTTCTGTGAGGTGACGGCCGATCCGGCCCGGCCCGCACCCGGACATTGCGGGTGCGCCGGTCCGGAACGGCCGGGGCGGGCGGCCGCGCCGGCGAAAGGCCGGCCGTGGCCGTCCCCCGAATCACCACCGCAACACCCACCAATCCATAACCGAAACGGGGGTTGAGCAATGCTGAACATCGCCATCATCGGCGGGGGTGTCGGCGGTCTGACGGCTGCCATCGCACTGCGGGAAAAGGGCCATCGGGTCAGCGTCTACGAGCAGACGGCCGAGCTGAAGGCGATCGGTGCGGGCTTCGGGGTCCTGCCGAACGCCATGCATCTGCTGGCCACCGTCGGCCTGGACGACGAGGTGAAAAGGATCGGCTATTCGGCCGACGATTCGATCGTCCGGGATTCCGACGGCAACACGCTCCCGGTAGCGGACTGGCCGCAGAAGCGCAGCCCGCTCGGCAGCACCTACGCCGTGCACCGCGGCGAGTTCCAGCAGGTACTCGTGTCGAAACTCCCCGCGGAGGTCCTGCACCTGGGCAAGAAGGCGGTGAAGGTCCGCCAGCGCGACGGTTACGCCGGCGTCCGGTTCGCCGACGGCTCGACGGTCTCGGCCGATCTGGTGATCGGCGCGGACGGAATCCGTACCGCGGTCCAGGAAGCGCTGGGCCTGGAAGTGCGCGCCACCGGTGAGGGCATCATGGCGTACCGGGCCCTGGTCCCGATCGAAAAGCTGAGCTGGGCGCTGGAGGACAAAAGGCTCGCCATTTGGTTCGGCGAGGGACGCACGTTCCTGTGCTACCTGGTCTCGGCCGGCCGGATCATGAATGTGGTCGGCTATGTGCCGAGCGACCGCGATGCGGCCGAATCGTGGTCTGCGGCAGGAGACCTCGACGAACTGCGGACCGCATTCAAAGGCTGGGAACCGAGGGTCCTCGAAACCATCGACGCCGCCGAATCGACCTTCAAATGGGGCGTGTTCGACCGTCCGGCGCTCGCCAAGTGGTCGACGGAATCGATCACGCTGCTGGGCGACGCCGCGCATGCGATGGTTCCGCACCTCGGCCAGGGCGCGAACCAGGCGATCGAGGACGCTTTCTCCCTGGCCACCCTTCTCGACGGCGCGGACCGGGACTCACTCGCCCGCCTGCTGAAAATCTACGAGCGCCTGCGGATCGACCGTACGTCGCTGGTGCAGAGCGTTTCCCGCGAGGCGGGCCGCCTCTACCGGGATTTCAGCAACGACGACATGACCAAGAAGGCGGAGGCGATATCCGATCTCATCGCCAGAAACCGCATTTCCGGCTATGACGCCATCGCCGAGGCGAAACTCGCCGTCACCCAGGGATAGCGCCGGACCGCCGCGACGCCCGACGGTCACCCGCCCGCGCCCGGCCGGGCGTCGCGGTCCGGGGCCTCGTCCCCTCCGGCATGAAAGCGCCGGGCCAGCTCCACCCGGGAGCTGACCTGGAGCTTTCGGAAGATCTGCCGTAAGTGGTAGTTGACGGTGTGAGGGGAGCGGGAAATCCACCGGGCCACCTGCTGATTGGTCATGCCCTCCGCCACCAGGAGCGCGACACGGTGTTCCGCCTCGGTGAGCGCGGCGGCGGGCGCCTCGGGGGCCTCCGCCGCCGCAGAAGCCGTAGGGGCGGCAGGCGCGGCAGGTGGGACGGGTTCGGCAGGTGCGGCAGGTGTGACGGGCGAGCCGGCGGCAAGGGGCGACGCCGACGCCACCCGCGGCACCTCCGCCACCTGTGTCACCACACGCGAAGGCCCCACAGACCCCGCAGGCCCTACGGACCCCACCGCACCCCCGCCCCCCTCCCGCCCACCATCCATCTCCCGCAACCACCCCTCCACCCGAGCGGCTTCGGCCCGCGCCCCGATGGCGGCGTACCGCTCCCTCGCGTCCCGCAGATGCCGGTGCGCCAGGTCGCGGTCCCGGCCCTGCCGGCTCAGCAGCACCCCCAGGTCCTCCCCGGCCGCCGCGGCGGCCCACGGTTCGCGGTGCTCCCGGGCCGCATACGCCAGCGCCTCCGCGTCGTCACGCAGCAGGCCCCGGGCGTGCTCCGCCGTCGCCGCCAGGGCCGGCTGCGCCGCGTTGTGTGCCACGAGCCGCTCCAGCGTCCGTACCACCGCCCCCGCGATCGACGGCTCACCGGCCGTCCGCGCCAGCCGCACCAGCCGGGCCGCCGCGCCGTTGTCCCGTACGAACAGCAAGGGGGCGGTCAGCAGATCGGCGTAGCGCCCGGCGAGCAGCGCCACGGCGCTGCGCGGATCCATCGGGGCCGACGCCACGAGGAAGTCGACCCACCGCTGCCCGATCCACGGAAACGCGGACTGCTCCACGGCGTTCTCCCGGCGCGCGCGCCACATGAGTCCGGCCGCCTTCTCCCGCTCGCCGCGTCGCAGCGCCGTCACCGCGAGCAGTGAAGTCCCTTGCGCCACCGTGGTGTTGGCGCCGATCCGGTCGGCCAGGGACACCCCCGCCGCCAGCTCCGCATCGGCCTCCGCCGTACGGCCCGCACCGATCAGCAGGCGGCCGTGCGCGACCATGGCGTCGGCGATCGCCCGCCGATGGCCCAGCCGCTGTGCCTCCTCGTGTATCCGGGCGAGCTCCGCGCCGCCCTCGGCGAGGTCCCCCAGGTGGATCAGCTTGTGGGCCAGCGCGAGCGCCGGATACGGCCGCCACGCCTCCGGCAGCGAACCATCGGCCCTGCGCAGCGCCTCGCGTCCCCACTGCAGGCCTTCGTCGAGATGCCCCGCCGCCCATTCGAGGTTGGACAGCACCACGGCCGCAACCACGGCCGGGGGCCCGGCGTCCCCCGCCGCGACAAGGGCGCAGGCCCGGTCCCGCTGCCCCCGCTCGTCATCCCGGAAGAGCCCGAGCACCCGAACCGCCGCCGCCTCGGCCTCCGTGTCGCCGCCCGCCGCCAGGACGCCCACCAGGGCGCTCCGCAACATCCCCAGCGCCTGCCCGGACAGCGGCCGGCGGAGACCGCCCTGCGCCAGAAGGAGCGAGGCCATCATGTGTTCGGCGATGGCCCTGGGCCCGGCGCCCGGCGCCGTCCCCCGCCGGGCGCCCACCACGCCGTGCCGCAGCATCCGCCGCACCGGTGCGGGAATGTTCTCCCCGAGCGCCTGACGGACCTGCGGCGAGCGAAAGGTCAGCCGGTCCTCGTGGAACCGGATCAGCGAGGCCGCGACGACCTCGTCGAGCGCGGGCAGCAGCGACATGGTCGTGACCGACTGGACCTGCGCCACGTCCTGCAGCACGAAGGTCTCCCCGAGAACGGCTGCCGCCTGCACGAACTGCCGTGCCTGCTCGGACAGTTCGCTCAGCCGTGCCTGTACGCCGGCTCGGGCGTGCGCGGGCGCCGGTCTCGCCGCCCCCTCCGAGCAGCCGCGCACGCGCGACAGCGGCGCCGGCCCTCCTCCGTCCGTGCAGCGCGTTTCCTCGTCAAACATAAGCACCCATCAGCGTCGACCGTCTGACAGCGGGACCGGGGCCGGGGCGTCCGGGGCCGGGATCCGGCCCCCGATATCCCGGCGTGCGGACATCGCGCGGAGGGCGGGACCGCACGCCGCACCTCCGGGCGGTCCCGGCGTGACGGTCTGCCCTCCGGAGTGTGGCGCCATCCCGGGCGCCGGCGATGTCGCGGGCGCCGAACCGACCGAGCGCGGGGACAGGGGGCGGTTGCGCGGGGATGCGGAGCGGCTCCGGCCCGGGTTCCCGGGCTCCGCCGCGCCACACTGGCAACATCCGTCACAGGTCCCCCTCCCGTCTCTGGCTTAACGCGCCCAGTGAAAGGAGTGTTCCCCCGTACCGAGGAATGCGTCAAGAATTTTTCGAATGATGGAATTGAACTTTCGAGATGCAAGAAAACTGCCAGGTGAACGGCCATGGAGGGAGTCGTGGAGCCGAACCGGCACCCGTACCGACGCGCGTCTGACCAGGTGTCAATTCAGCTCCCTTCCCACGCCGTCGGGCGCTCGTGCCCCGGCGCGCCCCGGCAACAGACGGCGCTCAGCCGCGCGGGCGGACGTGTATCTCCAGTCCGCTCGTCCCCGGTTCCTCCACGCCCGGCAGCAGCCGCATGCCGTGGTCGTAGTCGCCGCCGACGAGCGTCCGGAACGCGACCGGCTCGTCCGTGAAGAGCCCGTCGAGCCGTCGCCCGTACTCCCGCTGCGCCGCCGCGAACCGTTCCTGAGGCAGCTCGTTCGAGCCGTACACCGCGAACGGATCGAGCGGCGCCATGCCGGTGAACCAGAACAGGCCGTGCTGCAACGGGTGGAGGACGTCCGCCAGCCGCCCGTGGATGCCCCGGTCGGAGAAGGCCGACTCCCGGGCGCCGATCGTCACCGACACCAGCGCACGCCGCCCCGCCAGGGTGCCCTCGCTGTAGGGCGGAGGGACTTTGGGGCCGTAGCCGAATCCGGCGGTGAACACCCGGTCGATCCAGCCCTTCAGGATCGCGGGCACCGAGAACCACCACATCGGGAACTGCAGGATCACCGCGTCCGACCAGCGCACCTTCTCCTGCTCCGCCGCGATGTCCGGCGACAGCCGCCCGGCCAGCGTGGCCCGTTCCGAGGCGGCCATCACGCCCAGCCGCCGGTCCGCGGCGTGTTCGGGGAAGTCGTCGGCGTCCACCGTCGCCTTCCACTTCATCGCGTAGAGGTCGGACACCCGCACCTCGTGCCCTGCCGCGCGCAAGCGCTCGACCGCGAAGGCGGTCAGGGCGGCGTTGAGCGAACGGGGTTCCGGGTGGGCGCTGACGACGAGGATGTTCTTCTTCTGCTGCTGCGGCGTGGCTTCGGTCATGCCACCACGCTCTCCCGGGCGCGGCCGGGCAGCCAGCACCCTGTCAACCGGAGGAACGAAGATCCTGGTACTGCGAGGGCCACGCATACTTGAACGCATGGACGGGGTGGACCACATCGAGCGCACCGACGACATCGAGCGCACGGACAACATCGAGCGCACGGACGACGCAGAGACCCGCATCGAGCACGGCATCGGCGACACCCGACGGGCCCTCGGCGGCTTTCTGCGCGCCCGCCGGGGGCGCGTCGCGCCGGAGCAGGTCGGGCTCGCCGGCGGCCGTCGCCGCAGGGTGCGAGGGCTGCGCCGCGAGGAGCTGGCCCAGCTCGCCGGGATCAGCGTGGACTACTACGTACGTCTTGAGCAGGGCCGGGCCACCCAGCCGTCCCCCGAGGTGCTCGATGCGCTCGCGCGGGCGCTCGGCCTCGACGGCGCGGAGCGCAGCCACCTCACCACCCTGGCGGCCGCCCGGCGCGGCCCCGCGCCCACGGCCCGGGTCAGCCCCGTGCTCCAGCGGACCCTGGACGTCATGGCCCCCCACCTTCCGGCCTTCGCGACGGATCACCGCCTGGACGTGGTGGCCTGGAACGGCCTGGGCGCCGAACTGATCGGCGGCGCGGCCGACCCGAGCCGGCGCGAGCGGAACAACGCCCGGTACCTCTTCCTCGACCCCGCCGCCCGGCTCGTCCACCCCGAGTGGGAGGACCGGGCGGCGGAGACCGTCGGCCAGCTGAGGGTCGCCGCGGGGCGTTACCCCGACGACGCCGAACTGACCGCGCTCATCGGCGAACTCTCCGCGCACAGCCCCGAGTTCCGGCGGATCTGGGCCACCGGCGAGGTCGTGATGTGCGCGGCGGGACGCAAGCGGCTGCGACACCCGTCGGAGGGCCTGCTGACCTTGGACTACGAGACGCTGCACGTACCGGCCGCGCCCGGCGAAACGGGCCTGGTGGTGCATGTGTTCAGCGCCGCGGAGGGCAGCCAGGAGGCCGCCGCCCTCGCCCGCCTGGCCGCGACCGTAACGAAGGCGCCCGACCCTCGGCGGCCGGGCGACCGCCAACCCGCCGGCCCGCCCCGCGTCGACTCAGCGCCACCCACGTCCTGAGACCTCACGGCCGGGTACCACTCCGGAAAGGGCGCCCCGGCCCCCGAACTCCCTCGACGTCCGCCCGTCGCCCTCACCGCCGACCGGGCCCGGGGACGACGGCCTCGCCGCCCTGCCCCACGGCCCGTACGACGGCGGCATGCAGAACGTCCAGGCCGCCTGGCGCCACGGGGACCGGGCTGCCGCTGAGCGTGTACCACTCCTCGGCGCCGGTGTACTGGATGTGCACCACCGCCCGGCCGTCGGGCCGGAGGGCGGTGACGACGGTGAGGTCGCCGGTGATGACGCCGACCTCATCGGTCATCGCCCCGCCCGGTCCGGCGGTCACGGTGCCGAGGCAGCGCCGGGGTGCGTCGGGCATCAGGCGCAGGTGTTGAGCATCGTCACGAGCTGGTCCGCCTCGGGCTGCGTCACCGTCAGCTGATAGAGGTGCTTGACGTCCGTCCAGGCCCGCGCGTACGTGCACCAGTAGTCGTGATCCGGCGGGCTCCACTGGTCGGGCGACTGATCGCCCTTGCTCCTGTTGGAGCCGGCGGACACCGCGATCAGCTGCGAGTGCTGCAGGTCATTGGCGAACTCCTTGCGCCGCTCCGTCGTCCAGCTGTCGGCCCCCGACCGCCAGGCGTTGGCCAGCGGCACCATGTGGTCGATGTCCACCTGCGACGCCGACGTCAGGGTCTTGTCGTCGTAATGGCTGTGCCACGTGCCGGAGACGGCCCGGCACTGGGCGTCCTGGGTGACGTCCTGACCGTCCCGCTTCAGCACGACCTCGCGGGTGTCGCAGTTGTTGCCCTGCTGGATCCAGTGCGGGAACTTCGCGCGCGAGTAACCGTCCATCGAGTGCGGTGCCTCAACGGTCAGGTCCGCGAGCTCGGTACGGGCGGCATCCGCCGAAGGCGGCTCCGGCATCTCGACGGGCGCCGCAGCGGCGGGAGTGGTGGCGACCGGCCCGAGAACTGCAGCCAGAGCAAGAGCGGCGACAGCAGTCAACCGCCGGGCACGTGTACGGATCATGCGCCAGAAATAACGGAAATAACGCATGAAACTGCGCATCATCGTCCGGACGGTGGCGTGTCCCCCGGCGGTCGTCCCCAACCAAGACTGCGACCTGCACAAATACAGGCCTCGATACGCAGCTGCGCGCTGTGCGCGCTGTGCGCGCTGTGCGCCCTGTGCCCCGCGCCGCGAGCCGCTCATGCGGTCATCCAGCGATGAGGGCGCGCTGAAGCCCTCCCGGGAGCGGATGCGCCGCACACGGGTTGGGCCATCAAGTGGCCGGGAAGGGCGCGGCATTGTCGATCCACAGCACTCCGGACAGCAGAGCGGACGGCCGCCAGGGCGCGCGTTCTCGTGGCTCATGACGCGGCGCGTCGGCATAGAAGTCGGTCACATCGAGGTTGACGACAAGACTCGGTGCACCGGACAGCAGGCCGCCCAGATGCCCGAAGCTCACGCCCGTCCACGGATGCGCCGCGACGGCCACGACGAAGGGCACCTTTGCCGCGATGTCCTTGTAGGAGCTGACCTTGGCGTCGGTGATCCCGGGCAAGCGGCTGTTGTCGACGGGGCCGGCGCAAGGGCGAGGGATCTTCAGATGCGCCCTGACGTCTCCTCCCCAGCGCCCGTCGCCGCCGTGGTCGAGGAGCAGGAACCGATGTCCACCAGCGGTGAACTCGGGGCCGCGGTGCAGGGGGGACGACACCTGCCGATGCAGCTCCCCGGCGATGCTCTTGGCCGTTCCTTCATCGGCCGGCGGCGGTGGCGCTCCCGCAACCCGTAGCGGTGCGAGCAGAACCGGATGCGGGATCTCCCTGGCGATCGCTTCCGCCAGCTGCGTCCACAGTCGTTGGGCTTCCAGTTCCCCATCGTGAGGCATGAGGCAGGCCGCATCGAGAACGAGGGCGGCGCTCCCGTCGGGGTAGCGGCAGGTCCAGTCCGGCGTCACCCGTTTACCGCCCGACCGCTCCCACTCCTCGTCATAGACCGAACGGAGCCCCGTGGTCCGCAACGCCTGCCCGGCGGCGAGCTCGGTGATCCGCGGCCGGTACTCGCTCTCGTCCGCCAAAAGGTTGGCCAGCGGCGCGGCCTTGCCCTCCGGAAGGAGCGCCAGCTGAACGGCCAGCCAGTCCCGCCAAGCCGACCATTCGTCGTCCGTCTCCGGACCGTACAGAGTCGTGCGCCTGTGCCACGGCCGGTGCCCAACCTTCTCTTTGACGGCACGCACGCGCTCCGGGCCGTAGTACGGCGGCCCTGCGTGTTTCGGCAGCTTCAACGGATTGCCCTCCCGCGCAAGGCCGGGCCCACTGCCACACCGGCCGCGCCCTTTGCGAGCATCCCCCGCTGCCTCCCCGCCCTTCGCGCGCCCGTCATGTCCGCCAGATGTACGCCGCGACACCGGAGGCCCTGCCGCCCACTTGGGCGACAGGGCCTCTGACCTGGTGTTTCTCTGTGCCCCCGGCAGGATTCGAACCTGCGACACCCGCTTTAGGAGAGCGGTGCTCTATCCCCTGAGCTACGGAGGCCGGGCCTTGCGCAGAACGTGGATGAATGCTCTGAGCGATGATCCATCTGGTTCCCGCCAAGGAAGCGGACCGTCGCGAACGGCGGTCCCAGACAGGGTAGCGGATGGGGCTGGGGTGCTGTTGGCGCCTCTGCTCGGTTCATGATCGTGAGGGCTGTCGGCGTCGGTCGTTGCTGAGGTCTGTTGGCTCGGTGGGAGCGTCGGAGGCACAGCCGTTGTGCGACGCGCGGCACGGCCTGGGCGGGGCGGTCAGTTGCTGCCGCAGGCGCAACCGGAAGCGGAAGCGGGCTCGGCGGGCTCGGCGGGATCGGCGGTGGTGGATTGGCTGCTGTGGCAGGGGGCGACGGTGAGGACTTCACTCTTGCCCATCTCGTCGGCGTCGGCCTTGACGACGTAGACCTCCCAGGGCTCCGCGCCGGGGCCGTGGATCCAGACCTTGTCCTGGAGGGCGTAGCAGCAGGACGTGTCGTTCTCCTCGAAGGTCGCGAGTCCCGCTTTCTTGAGGCGGTCGGTGGCGGCGGTGACCTGTTCGGTGGAGGCGACCTCGATGCCTAGGTGGTCGAGGCGGGTTTCCCGGCCTGCCTCGCCTTCGATGAGGACGAGCTTCAGCGGCGGCTCGGTAAGGGCGAAGTTCGCGTATCCAGGGCGGCGCTTGGCCGGCTGGACGCCGAACAGCTTGGAGTAGAACTCCACCGATTTTTCGAGGTCGGCGACGTTGAGGGCGAGCTGAACGCGGGACATGGCGGTCTCCCGTCGCGTTGTATTGATGTCTTTCGATGCAAGCTTGCGACTTGGATCGAGGTTCGTCAATATAGATATGTGTCGAAACAAGAGCTTGAGGTGATCGGCCGGACCGACGCCTGCTGTCCGGGGCTGCTGGCTGCGCCGCTGGACGAAGGTCAGGCCACCGAGCTGGCGAAGGTCTTCAAGGCCCTGGGCGATCCGGTGCGGCTACGGCTGCTGTCGATGATCGCGTCCCGGGCCGGCGGCGAGGTGTGCGTGTGTGACCTGACGCCGGCCTTCGACCTGTCCCAGCCGACGATCTCCCACCACCTCAAGCTCTTGAAGCAGGCCGGGCTGATCGATTCCGAACGCCGCGGGACATGGGTGTATTACCGGCTGCTGCCGGAGATGACCGACCGGTTGGCCGGCATCCTGACCCGGCCCGCCGGACCGCCTCTCCCCCTGCCTGTCGGGACGCCCGCGGGGGATGCCTCATGACCACCGATGCATCGGCTGAGCCTGAGGCCGAGCTTGCGGCTGCGGGGCCGGTCGCGGCTCGCTTGTCGTTCCTGGACCGCTTCCTTGCCGTGTGGATCCTGCTGGCCATGGGCGCCGGTCTCGGCCTGGGGCGACTGGTGCCCGGCCTGGGGGACGCGCTGGCGAAGGTGACCGTCACCGGTGTCTCGCTGCCGATCGCGCTCGGGCTGCTGGTGATGATGTATCCGGTGCTGGCCAAGGTCCGCTACGACCGCCTGGACACCGTCACCCGGGACCGGCGCCTGCTGATCCCCTCGCTGGTGATCAACTGGATCCTCGGCCCGGCCGTGATGTTCGCGCTCGCGTGGCTCTTCCTGCCCGACCTGCCGGAGTACCGGACCGGGCTGATCATCGTCGGGCTGGCCCGCTGCATCGCCATGGTCATCATCTGGAACGACCTGGCCTGCGGCGACCGCGAAGCCGCCGCCGTCCTGGTCGCCCTGAACTCCGTCTTCCAGGTCCTCGCCTTCAGCCTGCTGGGCTGGTTCTACCTCTCCGTCCTGCCCGGCTGGCTGGGCCTGCAACAGGCCGGGCTGAATGTCTCGGTGTGGGAGATCGCCCGCAGCGTGCTGATCTTCCTCGGCATCCCCCTGGCCGCAGGCTTCCTCACCCGCCGCCTGGGCGAGAAGGCCAAGGGCCGCACCTGGTACGAGACGGAGCTGATCCCCCGCATCGGTCCGTTCGCCCTGTGGGGGCTGCTGTTCACCATCGTCGTGCTCTTCGCCCTCCAGGGCGACGCCATCACCTCCAAGCCTCTCGACGTCGCCCGGATCGCGCTGCCCCTGCTGGTGTACTTCGCTCTCCTGTGGGTCGGCTCCATGGCCCTGGGCAAGGCGGTCGGCCTGAACTACCCACGGACCACGACGCTGGCCTTCACCGCGGCCGGCAACAACTTCGAACTCGCCATCGCCGTCGCCATCGCGACCTTCGGCGCGACATCCGGACAGGCCCTGGCCGGCGTCGTCGGCCCCCTCATCGAGGTGCCGGTGCTGATCGGCCTGGTCTACGTCGCCCTCGCCGCCCGCCGCCTCTTCCCCGACAGCGCCCCGACCGCCGAGCCGGCCGGCCTCCAGGAGCCCGCCCGTGACTGACCCCCGCAAACCGTCGGTGCTGTTCGTCTGCGTCCACAACGCCGGACGCTCCCAGATGGCCGCCGCCTTCCTCGCTCACCTCGCTCACGACAAGGTGGAGGTCCGCTCGGCGGGTTCCGCCCCCGCTGACGCCGTGAACCCGGCAGTCGTGGAGGCGATGGCCGAAGCCGGCGTCGACATCTCCGCCCGGACCCCGAAGGTCCTGACCACCGAGGCCGTCCAGGCGTCCGACTACGTCATCACCATGGGCTGCGGCGACGCCTGCCCGGTCTTCCCCGGCAAGAAGTACCTCGACTGGGCCCTGGAAGACCCCGCGGGCAAGGGTGTCGAGGCCGTCCGCCCGATCCGCGACCAGATCAAGATCCGCATCGAAGCCCTGATCGCCGAAATCGACGCCAACGCATAGCAGGATCAGCCGCGTTCCCGATCGGAGCGGCCGCGGAACTTGTGCCGCACGCCCACAGCGTTGCATCGCCTCATGCCTCGTGGTCAACGGCTCTTCGCCCCGGCCCGCCGCCCCTCCGCTCTGCGCTGCGGGTCTACCGGGGCGGCGACAGGACCTGGATCACGGCGCGCAGCGGCTCCGGCGACGTCGAGAACTCGCCCAGGAAGGGATACGACAGTTCCGTGACCAGGAACAGGTTGGCGGCCACGAGGACGCTCACCGCCCCGACCATCCCGTAGTGGATCAGGGCACGCTCGGAGCCGAAAACGACGGAGAACCCGAGGATCAGTCCACTGGTCAAAAGGACCGCCATCCACAAGGACGGGGGCGGACCGCTGTCGGTGCGCGCCTCCAGCAGCCGTTCCGTGCGTGCGCTGCCCAATTCCCTCAACGACGACAGCGAGCTGGCGAGAAAGGCGCGCTGGGCGTCATTGCGGGGCCTGAGGGTCCCGTAGGTGTTGTGCAGGCGGTCCAGTGCCCGCTCGGCCTCGGGCGCGGTACGGCCGGCCGCGGCGCCGTACCACTCGGCCTCCGCCGCGCGTCCGTAGGCCAACAGGCCCTGCCGGATCCGTGCACCCTCTTCCTTGCCGAACACATCGAGGCCCCTGGCCATCTGCACCGCCGTGGCACCCTCGGTCCGCGTCGTCTGATCCGCCGTGTTCACCTGGCCCCAGAGCGCCAGGACGATGAAGCCGATGAGGAACCCGTAGACGACCGCGACAACGGGGAACAGGAACGTTGCGACCTCGTTCTGCTCGCCCCGCACAACGCTGGGGAAACGGCGCCGCACCAACGCCTGGACGGTTGCCGTCCCGCCGGCGACACCGATGACGAGCCCTGCCAGCAGCAACCAGGAAGGGACGTGGATCACGATCCAACGGGTCACGGTCACTGACTCACGGTAACAGTGATGATGCCGAGCGTAGCGGGAGGCCCGAGTGCCCGATCCGCGTCCCTCGGTCGTCGGAGCGTGGAGGTACGCGCCCTGCGTGGGGAGCCGGGGCTCTGCGTGATCAAGGGGATCCGGGCGTACGGAGGAGGTCAGGGGCGCCTCGGCCCGTCACGCAGACACGCCGACGGCCCGCGCGCCCGCTCCGCAGGGAGGAGGGATTCTCTGGGAGGGGGCGGCGGGCCGTCGTCCGGTGGGGGTGGAGGCTACTGGGGGGTGCGGATCGCGCGCTCCGGCGCGGGGGTGTGCCGGGCGGTGTTCCGCTGGTGCTGGGGGTTGAGGAACCACTTGCGGGCGGAGACGAGCCACCACGTGCCGGCGAAGAGCAGCACCACGCCCACGGTGATGGGGGCGTAGTTGAACGTCTCAATGGTCACCGGGGCGGCCTGGGGCAGCATGAACAGGACGGTGATGATCGCGACCCACGCCACCGCGATGACACCCACCGGCGCCGACCAGCGTCCCAGATGCCAGGGGCCGCGCCGGAAGTTCTCTCCCTGGCGCAGGCGCAGCAGGGTGGGGACGACGTAGGCGATGTAGAGGCCGATCGTCGCGATGGAGGTGACGGCGGCGTACGCGGTCGTGTTGAACAGGTAGGGCAGGCCCAGGACGAAGGCGCCGCCGGCGGCGAGCCATACGGCGTTGGTCGGCGTGCGGGTTCCCGGGTGGAGCTTGTGCCACACGTGGGAGAAGGGGAGCGCGCCGTCGCGCGAGAAGGCGTAGATCATGCGGGAGTTGGCGGTGACGGATGCCATGCCGCAGAACAGCTGGGCGCCGATGATGATGAGCAGCATCAGCTTGCCCGTGCTCTCGCCGAGCGCGTCCATGAAGATCTGCGCCGGCGGAACGCCGGTCCCGGACTCCAGGGCGCCGCTGTAGGACTGGATGGCGAAGGTCAGGCCGAAGAGCAGCACGAAGCCGGCCACCCAGGACACGACGATCGACCGGACGATGCCCTTGGGCCCTTCGACGGACGCGTTCTTGGTCTCCTCGGTCATATGGGCGGACGCGTCGTAGCCGGTGAAGGTGTACTGCGCCATCAGAAGGCCGATGAGCGCGACGTAAACGGCGGAGCCCCAGCCGGTGTTGTTGACGAACTCGGTGAAGACGTATCCGGGCGACTGGTGCTTGTCGGGGACGATGAGCAGAGCGCCGACGATCACCACGACGCCGATCAGATGCCACCACACCGAGACGGTGTTGAAGAAGCCGACGATGCGTACGCGGAAGGTGTTGACCACGGCGTGCAGCAGGAGGATGAGGCCGAACAGCGTGATCGTGTGGCCGGGGGTGGCGGCGTAGCCGAACTCGAGCTTCAGATAGGCGTTGAGGAACGATGCCGCGCCGAAGTCGATGCCCGCGGTGACGGCCACCTGCCCGAGCGTGTTGAACCAGCCCGTGAACCAGGCCCAGGCCGCGGCGGACTTCTCAGGGGCGAGCTTGTGCGCCCAGAAGTAGAGGCCGGCGGAGGTCGGGTAGGAGGAGCAGACCTCGGCCATGGCCAGGCCGACGAACAGGGTCATCAGGCCGACGAGGACCCAGCCCCACATGATCAGGGCGGGCCCGCCCGTGTTCATGCCGAACCCGTACATCGTCAGGCAGCCGGACAGGATGCTGATGATCGTGAAGGAGACGGCGAAGTTCTGCCGCCCGGACATGGAGCGGTCCAGTGTCTGGGTGATGCCGAGCTCGGCGAGCCGCTCCTCTTCCGACTGCGTGACGCTTGGTATGTCCAACGGCATAGCGAGAGCCTCTCCTGTTGATTGCAGGGTGAATTGCGGAACAACATGGCGCTGGTCGGTCTCGAAGAGGCGTTAGGGTGCGGACGCCTTGACCGCCCAGGTTCGATGGCGGGTGAACAGCTGTTGGGCGTCTCCGCAGTAGCTCCACGGCACATCCGTGGCGTACGGGCCGATGGCGTCGAACACCTCGGCCGCTGTCCGGTGCTGATTCGCGAAGGACAGCGCGTGGGCGAGGTAGTTGGCGTCCTCGTGGAAGGAGGCATGGGGGTGGCCGGGGGCCCGGTACGTCCACCAGTTGTCCCAGGCCTGCCGGGTCGACGGATTGTCCGTCCACGGATGCACCGTGAGTCCGTACCGGTGGCCTTCTTTTTCCATCCGCCGGCGGTGCGACTCGGCGAGCGCGACCAGGGGCAGGGTGTGCAGCGGCATCCCGAGGGGGACATGGGCGCAACGCTCCTGCGCCCAGTGGAACATCTCGCCCGCCACCCCGTGCCAGTCGGGGAACATGTAGGTGAGGATCTCGTGGTGCGCCTCCCTGTTCCACGGGTCGCGCTCCTCCACCTCCTGCCACACCTTCTGCACCGTGTCGCGCCACTGCCGGTCGCGGTCCGGGGAGTGGTAGCGCAGCAGGGCGAGCATGACGACGTACGGCGTCGGGTCCTCCGGCAGGGCGTCACCCGTGGCATGGCACAGGTCCCATGCCTGCTCCATCTCCGCGCCGCTGCCCTGACCCCGCGGGCCCGCCATCGACCGCAGGGCCTGGACCGTGGCAAGGAGCGCCAGGGCATGCGGGGAACGGGGTTCGGCCTGCGCCCAGGTGTCGGCGAAGGTGAGCCGGGCCCCGGCGCGGGCGAGCACCTGGAGGCGGAAGATGCGGCGGTCCCAGTCGGTGCCGGTCGCGGCCAGCAGTTCGCGGACCCCTTCCCATCTGCCCATCGCGGCGTCCTCCAGCACCGCCCGCAGCGGGGTGTCGTCACGCGCCGGATGTCGGTCGAATGCCGGTTGGCGTCTCACAGCCATCCCGCTACGGCCGGCTCGGACGAGCGGAGCAGTTCCTCGTGTTGCGCCGGGGCGGCGTCAACGGGCACCTTTCAGGCCTCCGGGGGTGCGTCCGCCGCGGCGGAGTCTGCGTCTGGCGTACGGGCGGGCGTGACGTGCCGGCCGGGTGGCGGCCGTGCGGGAGATGCGGCTCGTCGCGAGCCGGTAAGCCTGGGGTGGGGCGCGCGCGCAGGGCACATCGGTCGCGTGGGTCGCGAAGGCCTCGGGGATCGTGCCGGTCGCGTCGAACGTGCAGGTCACGTCCGTCGCGTCGGATGCCGCCCGTGGGTCCGGGTACCGGAGTGTGCTGTGGTGATCCCTCTTGCGAAGGCGAGAGCCCGACTCGACATGGAAGGGCTATCACCGGAATCTCCTGTACGTCTGGACGCATGCACTGTGCGACTCGAACCGTCAACTTCCTGCACCAAGTGGTGACTTGCGAAAGCAGACTATTCACAGATGCGCGGTTCCGCACATTCCTTTGGTGATAAAGCTCTCACGATTCGTCGTCAGAGAGCGCGAGTTGAGGTTGCATGCGCTACTGACCTGCGTACATAACGCGAGGTGGCGCCGGGTGCCAAGAGGCACTCGACGCCTTCCCTTCGCTCCGTACGGGGCGCGGCGATCTTCTTCGTTGGACTCGCGCATGCGCCGGTGTCCTGCGTCGCAGGGAGCGGCGGGGCCGCCGTCAGCCTCCGATGTGCCAGCTGACCGTGCCGTCGGTGGTGACGAGGGTGGCGAGGAGGATCAGGTCGGCGGCGCCGAGGGCCAGGCCGAGGAGGGCGCGGCCGCGGCGGTTGGTGCGGCGGACGAGGGCCAGGCCGCCGAGGATCAGGGCGCAGGGGCCGAGGACCACGTTGAGGACCAGGGTGCCGAGCAGGCCGAGGACGAAGGAGGCCACGGCCATGCCGTCGGCGTGCGACCGCGGCGCGGTGTTCCGGGCGGCCTTCGGTGCGCTCTTCGGGGCGGCTTCGGTGAGCGTGGTCATCGGGGGGTCCCCTCGTGGTGGCGGCGTTCGCGGAGCGTGAAGACGAGCAGCCAGCCGGCGATGACGGCGGCCGCGACGAGGGTGACGGGGAGGGGGAGGTGTGCCGCGGTGCCCAGCATGATCCCCATCAGGAGAAGGGCTGCGACGAGGAAGAGCATGTTCCTGCCTTTCCGGCTCGGACGTCGGACGCGGGGTGCGCCGGACGTGAAGTCTGCACTCAGAGGACAGTTGTTCACTGAGTTCCTTCAGTCTAGGGGCACCTCCGGGTGGAGGAGTTCGGAGAACGGTTGTTTACTGGATGACATGAGTCACACCGTTGGGGTCCGGCAGGCCCAGAAGCAGAAGACCCGCCAGGCGCTGCTCGACGCGGCGCTCGGTCTGCTGACCGAGCAGAGCCTGAGCAGCCTGGGGTTGCGGGAGGTCACGCGGGTGGTGGGGATCGCCCCGACCGCGTTCTACCGGCACTTCAAGGACCTGGGGGAGCTGGGCGTCGCCCTGGTGGAGGAGGCGCTGGGGAGCCTGCATGCGATGGTCCGGGCGATCCTCGCCGAGCAGGCCGCGGCGGAGGAGCGGATCGACAGCACGATCGCGGTGGTCGAGCGGCATGTGCGCGAACACCCCGCACACGTACGGTTCGTGGCGCGCGAACGGCACGGCGGCGTACGGGCCGTGCGGCAGGCCATCGCCGGTGAACTGGACCGGTTCGCCCAGGAGGTCGCGGAGGCGCTCGCCTCCCAGCCGGTGTCCGAGGGGTGGCGTACCGAGGACGTGCGGATGGTGGCGGAGCTGTACGTGGACCGGCTGGTGACCACGGCCGCGGAGCTGATCGACGCCGAGGACGGCGGGCCGGACGAGGCCGCGCGGGTGGTGCGCACCGCACGGTGCCAGCTGCGGCTCATCGCCATCGGGCGGCGCCACTGGGTGGCGGAGGGCGGAATGGGCTAGGGCGTGTCCCGTCGGACAGGCCCCGGGCGGGCGCGGGCCGCGGCTATCCCCGCTGCGCCGGTGTGGCCCGGATCCGGTACGTGCCGTCCCGGTTCTCGCCGAGGACGGTGACCGCGGCGCCGCTCCGGCGGTCGGTGTAGGTGGCGCCGGGGCGGAGGGTGGCGTCGGTCAGTTCCGGTTCGACGTACTTGTCGGCATTGAAGCAGCCGCCGCTGTCAGGGGTGGCATCGACGACGCGCAGCGGCCCGCGGCCCGAGGTCACATGGGTGGTGACGCGGTAGACCAGGACGCCGGGGCGGCAGAGCGTGGGGTCGAGCGGGCCGCGGGTGCGGGCCTCGGCCACCAGGGCGGTGCGGGGGGAGGTGGGTATGACGACGATCTTGGTGCCGCCGCGGGCCGGGACCGGGGTCAGGGTGTGTTCGGCGGGCGTCCCGTGGCGCGGCGCGCAGTGCACCTGTCCGGCGGCCAGCCAGCCGAGCTTCCATTTGTGCCAGCCGAGGAAATCGCTGCGCGGCCCCCAGTCCTCGTCCATCGGATCCCAGTGGCCGACCGGGGTCACCGCGCGGCGGCCGTCGGTGTAGTAGAGGTCCGGGAGCCCGAAGGCATGGCCGTTCTCGTGATTGAGGACGCGGTAGGCGCTGTCGCCGGTCTGCCGGCTCCATATGAACGAGGCATTCCGGAACGGCACCCGGTCCGCCGTCGACAGCCCCATGTCCCCGCCGCTGAAGGTGACCGACAGGACCTTACGGGCCGCGGGCGGGCCCGCGTTGGGGGCGGCCAGGACGTTGATGACGTCGTACGCGCGGAAGTCGACCGCATCGTCGACGGCGCGGACGATCTCCCTGGAGAGCGCGTGATAGCCGGTCTTCGACCGCGGGTCGAAGGTGGCGTCGCGCTCGATGCGGTACGCCGCCAGCGGCCGCGACATATGTATCCACTTCAGCAGCGGCACCGGACGGTAGTCGAGCCTGCCGTACGAGCTGGCGCGGAAGAAGCGCGTGGCGGCCGGGAAGAACTCGGCGAACCGGGCCCGCGGGGTGATCGTGGCGCGGGCGTCGGGAAAGTCGATGAAGAGGGTCAGCGCCCGGACCGTGCCGTGGGAGCGGGCGTATCCCGCGGGGGTGGTCGCGGATTCGGCGACGTCGTCCGTGCTGCCGCGCAGCGCGCACGGGCCGCTCGGCGGAGCGCCGGCCGGGGCGACGAGGGCCGCGGCGGTGGGGGAGGCGTCCATGCTCACGGCGACGGCCGCGGTGGCCGCGCCCGCGATCAGGACCGCGGATATTTTCTGCCTCATGGTGATCACCCTGAGCGGCGGGGCGGTTGCCCGCGCGCCGGATTACGTCATCCGGAGTGCGGGCGATGCCGTGCGTGTGGGTGACACGGCGCGGATGGCTCGATGTGTGTGACCCAGGTCATGTCCCGGCGCGAAATATCCGGGGAGGGGGTCCCCGTTTAACCAGGCGTACGGGTGAAACGGGGAGTGCTTCCCCGGTTCGTCGCTCCGGCAGCCGGGGCGATTCGTCTCGTGAAGGTGAATCGAACACCTAACACCGAAGACAACCGAACACGGAACACCGAAGACCGAAGGCCGGCAAGCGACGGCCGGAACCGAGAGCGAAGAGAGGAGTGTGCCGCTGTGACCGCCATGGGTTGCGCCGCCGGTGCCGGGACCGGCACTGCCACTGCCACTGTCCCTGCCACCGCCGGCCGCGCGCAGTCGGCGCGGCCGCGCCTGCGGGCCGATGCGCTGCGCAACCGCGAACGGATCATCGCGGCCGCCCGCGAAACCATGGTCGAGTTCGGGGACGAGGTCCCGCTCGATGAAATCGCTCGACGCGCAGGGGTCGGCAATGCGACGCTTTATCGTCACTTTGCGGATCGGCAGGAGTTGATCCACCACGTCACGCTCTCCGTCATGGCCCGTACCGCGGACCGCGCCGAGAGCGCCCTTGCCGAGGAGTCCGATGCTTTCCAGGCGCTGCGGCGCTTTGTCCACGCTGCGGTGGAGGAGCGGATCGGGGCGCTGTGCCCGCTGCTCTCGGACAGCATCGATCTGAACCACCCCGATCTGCTCGCCGCGCGCGAGCGCCTGGAGGCGGCCGTCGAGGCCGTCATGGGTGCCGCGCGCGACAGCGGCCAGCTGCGCACCGACATCGCCGTCGGTGACCTGATGGTCGCGATCACCCAGCTCACCCGGCCGTTGCCCGGCAGTGGGTGTATCGACTTCGACCACTTCGTGCACCGGCATCTGCAGCTGTTCCTGGACGGTCTGCTGGCGCCCGCACGGTCCGAACTTCCCGGCACCGCCGCCACGCTGGATGACCTGAGGCGGCGCCGGCCATAAACGCGGGGTGTCGGCGCGGACGCCCGCCCGCCGATGTGCAGTACGCGTCCCGCATCCGCCCGAACACGCCCTGACCCGAACACGCCCCGAACACGTACGGACCCCTCCGGAACACGTCCTGAGCACGTCGTCCCGAGCACGTCCCACGTCCTGAACACATCCCGAACACGCCCCGAACACGTCCCGTTATTCGCTCACCGCACCACTAGGTGGACCTCTCCATGCCTGAAACGCCCGCAACCGTCGATCCCCGGCGCTGGAAAGCGCTGATATTCATCGCTCTCGCCCAGCTGATGGTCGTCCTCGACGCGACCATCGTGAACATCGCGCTGCCCTCCGCCCAGGCGGACCTCGGCATCACCGACGCCAACCGGCAGTGGGTGATCACCGCCTACGCGCTGGCCTTCGGCGGCCTGCTGCTCTTCGGCGGACGGGTCGCGGACCTGTGGGGCCGCCGGCGGACCTTCGTCATCGGACTCGTCGGCTTCGCGCTCGCCTCGGCGCTCGGCGGGGCCGCGGCCAACCAGGGGATGCTGCTGGGCGCGCGGGCGCTGCAGGGTGTCTTCGGTGCGCTGCTGGCGCCGGCCGCGCTGTCGCTGCTGGCGGTGACGTTCACCGAGGCCAGGGAGCGGGCCAAGGCGTTCGGCATCTTCGGTGCGATCGCCGGTGGCGGTGGCGCCGTGGGCCTGATCCTCGGCGGCGTGCTGACCGAGTACATGAACTGGCGCTGGACCTTCTTCGTCAACATCCCGTTCGCCGTGGTCGCCGCGACCGGCGCCATCCTGGTCATCCGTGAGCCCGCGGAGGGCCGTAACCCCTCGCGACTGGACATCCCCGGCGTCTTCCTGGCCACGCTCGGCCTGGTCTCGCTGGTGTACGGGTTCACCCGCGCCGAGTCGGACGGCTGGCTGGCCGGCCCGACGCTGGGCCTGTTCGGCGCGGCCGCCGTGCTGCTGCTGGCGTTCGTGCTGGTCGAGTCCAAGGTGAAGGCCCCGCTGCTGCCGCTGCGGGTGGTCGCCGAGCGGAACCGCGGCGGGGTCTACGCCTCGCTCGGTCTGGCCGTCATCGGCATGTTCGGTCTCTTCCTCTTCCTGACCTACTACCTGCAGATCGTCAAGGGATACAGCCCGGTCACGACCGGTCTGGCCTTCCTGCCGATGATCGTCGGCATGATCACCGGCTCGACGCAGATCGGCGCCCGGCTGATGACCCGGGTCCGGCCGCGGCTGCTGATGGCGCCCGGCTTCGTGGTCGCCGCCACCGGCATGCTGGTGCTGACCCAGATCGATCTGGACACGTCCTACCCGGCACTGATCCTGCCCGCGTTCCTGCTGCTGGGGCTCGGCATGGGGACGGCGTTCATGCCGGCCATGTCGCTGGCCACGCACGGTGTCCAGCCGCGCGACGCCGGTGTCGCCTCCGCGATGGTCAACACCTCGCAGCAGGTGGGCGGCGCGATCGGTACGGCGCTGCTGAACACCATCGCGGCCAGCGCCACCACCGCGTACGCCACCTCGCACGCGGCCGGTGCGACCTCGCGGAAGCTGCTGAAGCTGGAGTCGATGGTGCACGGCTACACCGCCGCGATCTGGTGGGCGGTCGGCATCCTGCTGCTGGCGGCGGCGATCGCTCTGATCTTCGTCAACACCGGGCATCAGGGCGGCGCTTCGCCGGCGGCCTCGTCCGATGAGGACGCCGCCGCGGGCGAGGGCGCGGACGCGGATGTCCAGGTTCCGGTCATGGTGCACTGAGGGACCTCGGTGCTGAGGGTCTTGGTGCACTGAGGGTCTTGGTGCACCGAGGATCCTCGGCGCACTGAGGATCATGGTGCGCCGAGAGACGTCTCGTCCGGCCGGTGAAGGCGCCGGCCTCCCCCGCCCGTCAGCGGAGCCAGGGGAGGTCGGCGCCTTCCGGCTGCAGTCCGTCGGCCATCACGCGGCAGATGTCGGCGAGTTGGGCGATCTGCTCGGGGGAGAGCCGGTCGAAGATCGCGGCGCGGACGGCGGCGACATGTCCGGGCGCGGCCTTCTCCAGGACCCGCATGCCCTCGTCCGTGAGGTAGGCGTTCTGGCCTCGTTTGTCGGACGGGCAGTCCTCGCGGTGCACCCAGCCGTACTTCTCCAGGCGGGCGATGGCGTGCGAGAGGCGGGATCGGGTGATCTTGGCGTTCTGGGCCAGCTCGGTCATCCGCAACCGGCGCCGGGGCGCACGGGAGAGCTGGACGAGCAGGCCGTAATAGACGTGCGGCATCCCGGCGTCACGCTGCAGCTGGCGGTCCAGGTGATCCTCCAGGAGCGTGGTGGCATGGAGGTAGCACTGCCAGGCGTATTGCTCCTCGTCGGTGAGCCAGTGCGGCTCGGCTGCGGATTCCGTGCTCATACCATCCACTGTCTCACCACTGAGCATGTTATTGAAGATTTAACAATGGAAAGTTAGGCCGGAAAGCGATGGGCGTCGATCCCTCATCCGCCGGAGAGCGCCGAGCGCGTCGATGACGGCCCGATGAGCGGGCCCGGTCGGCGGTGTGCGTGACCCGCGGCCACCGCCCCGTCCCCCGGGGTGAGCACGGGGCGCGACCCCCGGGGTTGTGGCCCCCGGGGGTGCGGCGCGACTCAGATTCCCGGCGGGATCAGTTCCAGCGCGCGCAGGGCCGCGGACAGGGCGCGGTCGTCGCCGGACGGGGTCCAGGAGGCCACGTCCAGGGCCGTGTCGGTCAGCTTGATCACGTGCTCGTCGCCGTGTGCGGTGGCGCGGGCGAAGACCTCCTCCGGGGTGAGCGGTCCGGTCGCCAGCGGCGGCAGCGGCTCGGCGGGCGAATAGAGGGAGGTCAGCGCGGCGCTGGCGGCCCAGGCGGCGCGCAGGGAAGGGGCCCAGAGGTCGCGGGGGAGGGCGGGCAGCGTGCGCAGGACGGCGTTCGGTGCGGTGGCGGCGTGGACGAGGAGAACCGCGTCGCCGTGCCCGTAGCCGAGATAGCGGTGGGTGGCCGCCCGGACGACGGCGGCCAGCTGGTCGCGGGCGGCTTCGGCCTCCTGGGGGGCGTGCACCGCCTCGGCGGCCGCCAGCCAGCCGTCCGTGCCGGGCAGTTGGGCCAGTCCGTCGAGCGGGCGGACCTGCTGGTCGGCGATGCGGGGGAGGGCGGCCAGCGCGTCGGCGGGGGAGACGGTGCCGCCGGGCCGGACGGTCACGGGCAAAGGGGTGTGACGGGCCGCCCAATAGCCGATGGCATGCGCCAACTCGGCGATCCGCGGCGCCTGTTCCCCCTCCTCCAGAAGGGCGCGTACGGCGTGGCCGACGCGGATCACGGGATGTGTCGCGGCGCCCGCGATGCCCGGGAGCAGCCGCGGCCACCACTCGGCCAGGACCTCGCGCCAGGGGCGTTCGCCGATCTGGCGGGTCAGGTAGGTGGTCCAGTCGGTGACCCGGCGCGGATCGCCCAGCGCCTCCTGCCAGTTGGTGTCGTCGAGGGGGGTCTGCGGGCTCGGGATGTCCTCCAGCTTGGCGGTATAGCCGTCGAGCCAGCGGTGGACGGTGCCGGCCTGCCCGTGCCGGACCAGGGCCTCGACGGCCATCGGGCCGTGATTGGACAGGAAGCCACGGAATTCGGGTCCGGTGGCGTGCAGGCGTTCCAGGGCTTCGTCGAGTGTGCCGCTCGTCGTATCCATGGCCCGAGGCTAGGTCGGCGCGGCGGGCCGGGGTAACGGGCAAAAGCCTTACACCGCTGGTCGTAAGGCCGTGGCTGCGGGCGGGGGAAGGGCCGTGCGGAGGGGGATTGTCAGTGGCGCATGGGACGGTGAAGTCGTGGGTGCGGACGGGGTGGTGGGGCGAGGAGGAGGTGGAGCGAGGAGGAGGTGGGGCGGGGGCGGCGGGCTGAGTGGCGGTACGGCGCGGGTGTGTGAGCGTGGAAGGTGGGGCCGATCGCGAGGAGTCCGTGATGTCGTCCGTGATGTCGCTGTCTGTGGAAGAGCGCGAGCAGTTTCTCGCCGAGCCGCTGGTCGCCGTGCTGTCCGTCGCGGCGGGGAGCGAGCGCGGACCGGTGACGGCGCCGGTCTGGTACGCGTACCGCCCGGGAGGCGAGGTCTTCCTCTTCACGGGCCGTACGTCGCGAAAGGCGCGGCTGATCGAGGCGACCGGCCGGTTCACGCTGACGGTGCAGACCACATCGCCGACGTACCGCTACGCCGCCGTCGAGGGCCCGGCCGCGTTCGTCACGGTGACGCCGGAGCTGGTCGACGAGATCGCGGGCCGCTATCTGCCCGCCGAGAAGGTGTCGGAGTACGCGGCGGGGGTGCTGGAGCACGGCGAGGAGCTGATCGGCGTGCGGCTGCGGCCGGAGCGGTGGAATGCGGCGGATCTGGGCCCGTCGGAATGACGGCGGGTGAGGGACGGCGGACGGCGGAAGTCGGTCGATAAACCGGACAGGGGGTGTCGGGTATTGGGGGGAGGGTCGTCGCATGACGAATACGGGTACGGGCGCGGGCGCGCGGACGGGTACGGGAGCACGCACCACTACGGCGGCGGGTGCGGCGACGGATGCGGCAATGAGTGCGGCAGTGAGCGGGGCCTCGACGTCGACCTCCACCGGGGCGGCGGTCGGCTGGTCGGTGGTCGAGGGGGCCGTGCCGGAGTTCGCCGGGTGGGTGCGGGAGCGCTTCGGGGCGTTCCGGCACCACGTTCTGGCCACGCTCCGCAAGGACGGTGCGCCACGGCTGACCGGCCTGGAGGCGGATTTCCGCTTCGGCGAGCTGTGGCTGGGCATGATGGCGAACTCCCGCAAGGCGCTCGACCTGCGGCGCGACCCCCGCTTCTCGCTGCACGCCAATCCGGGCGAGGGCACGGACATGGCCGATGGCGATGCCCGGCTGTCCGGCCGCGCGATCGAGGTCACCGACCCCGAGCTGATCGCGCGCTACGCGGCAGCGGTGCGGCCTCCGGAGCCGTTCCATCTGTTCCGGGCCGGGCTGACGGAGGTGGTGCGGACGTCCGTCGACGACCCGTGGATGGTGGTGCAGATCTGGCGGCCGGACCGGCCGCTGCGCACGATCCGGCGGCGGAGCGACGACTCGCCGCCGGTGGTCGGCTGAGGTCGGGGGTGGTCGGCTGAGGTCGAGCCGAGGGGGACGGGCTGAGGGGGGCCGGGCCTCGGCCGACGTCACGGGACCGGGCGCGGCCGTCGCCCGGTTCCGGGTGCCGGCTGAAGCTGCGGCGCGGGTGTCAGCGGGCGGCGGGCGCGGGCGCCGGGTCAGCGCGCCGCGTGGGCATGGCGCGGCATGTGGTGAGCGGCGTGGGGACGGTGCAGGCCGTGCGGCTCGCGGGCGCTGTGGCCCCGGAAGATGTACAGCGAGACGACGAACATCACGGCGCCCATGCCCAGCCCGAAGCCGGAGGATTTGAGGACGGACTCCCCGCCGAGGCTGTAGACCCAGCCCATCGAGACCCCGAAGAGCGCGCCGTAGCTCACCGCCCGGGTCTCGGTGATCATGGTCCGCTGGAAGTGCACCAGATACAGCCCCAGCGCCCCGCTGACCACGAACGCGCACAGCCCGTACAGGACCGCCTGGCCGCCCTTGATGCCGGCGGTGTGCGTGCGGAAGATCGTGAAGCAGCCGAAGGCGAGCGCCACGATGATGGGCATCGTCACGGTCGCCGGCACCCGGCGCGTGGTGCCCGGGATCCGGAAGCCCGTGTCCGGGGAGACGGCGCTCGCGCCGCGTTCCGGATCGACGGAGCCGTGTGAGCGGGCCGCCCTTGCGGGTGCCTCGCGCCGCTGGGGGTGCGTTTCCATGACGGGCTCCTCTCGCTTGCCCCGCCCTCCGGGGAGGCAGTCGAAATCGCTCTCCGTCCAGGCGACACCCGCGTAGGGCGTGCGTCAACTGGAGCAGCCGGCGGCGGGCGCCGGCGATCGGCCCGCGGTTCGGTCCGGACCCTTCAGCCCAGGTCCTTCTGGTACCAGGCGACGTCCCAGTAGCGGTCGAACTTGCGGCCCACCTCGGTGTACGTCCCGACGGGCCGGAAGCCGAAGCGGGTGTGCAGCCGGTGCGACGCCTCGTTCGGCTGGGTGATGCCCGCGAAGGCGCGGTGCACGTCCTCGGTGGCCAGCGCCTCGAACAGGGCCCGGTAGAGCAGCGTGCCGATGCCGCGGCCGGCGGCGTGCGGGGCGCAGTAGACGGTGACCTCGACGGACGGGGCGTAGGCGGCCTTCGGCCGGAAGGCGCTGCTGGTCGCGTAACCGAGCAGCGGACCGGCCACGCCGGGAGACCCGCCCGCCGCCCGCGCAACCAGAAGCCGGTGCGGGCCGTCTTTGGGGTGGGAGAGCAACCACGGGCGACGCTGTTCGGGAGTGAAGGGCTCCGTGTCGAACGTGATGGACGTCTCGCGAATGTAGTGGTTGTAGAGCTCCGTGAGCGCCGGGAGATCGGCCTCGACGCCCGCTCTGACCTGCACGTCCCCGCTCGCTGACAGCATCCGGCCCCCTTCGTGGACGGGCAGGGTACTGCATGATCACAAAAATAGGGTCGCGGCATGGGAATTCTGTCCGGATTCCAGCCGTTGTTTCCTTCGGACGGGTCGCTCGATGAATGTCGAGTCTCCCGCCCCACCGTCCCGCGACCGACTCATCGCAAAGGGAGCACACGCATGGCAACCCGTGCCGTCGCCCGTCGTCAGGAAAGCAGCAGCGGTTCCGACGGGGCCAGCAGCGTTCGCGCCGTAGGCGGGGAGATCGCCGACCGCGACCTGGTCGGCATGTACCTCGACGAGATCGCGCGCACGCCTCTGCTCGACGCGGCCAAGGAGGTCGAGCTGTCCCAGACCATCGAGGCGGGCGTCTACGCCCAGCAGATCCTGGACGGCGTGGTCACCGACGGCAATGCCGCAGGTGCCGGCCGCGAGGAGCTCGAGGCGCTGGCCGCCGAGAGTGCCAAGGCCAAGGACATCTTCATCCGTTCCAACCTGCGGCTGGTCGTCGCCGTGGCGCGCCGCTACCCACGCGCCGGTCTGCCGCTGCTGGACCTCATCCAGGAGGGCAACGCCGGCCTGGTGCGCGCCGTGGAGAAGTTCGACTACGCCAAGGGCTTCAAGTTCTCGACGTATGCGACGTGGTGGATCCGTCAGGCCATCACCCGCTCCATAGCCGACCAGTCGCGCACGATCCGGCTGCCCGTCCACCTCGTCGAGGAGCTCGGCCGTATCCGCCGGGTGCAGCGCGAGTTCAACCGCGAGAACGGCCGTGACCCGGAGCCCGAGGAGGTCGCCGGCGAGCTGGGCTCCACGCCCGCCCGTGTCACCGATGTGCTCGACTGGGCGCGCGACCCGGTCAGCCTCAACATGTCGGTGGACGACGACGGCGACACCCAGTTCGGTGATCTGCTGGAGGACACCTCCGCGGCCTCGCCCGAGCAGTCGGTCCTCACGCTGCTGCGCAGCGAGGAGCTGGAGGATCTGATCGACCGCCTCGACCAGCGCACCGCCTCCATCATCAAGGCGCGCTACGGCATCGAGGACGGCCGCGAGCGCACGCTGACCGAGGTCGGCAAGCAGCACGGCCTGACCCGCGAGCGGATCCGCCAGATCGAGAAGCATGCGCTGCTGGAGTTGAAGCGGATGGCGCGGGACACGGGGTTCGACGCGGCGGCGTAGGCCGCGGCGGCGGGTGCGGTCCGGCGGTCCGTGACGCCTGCAACCCCTCCGGTCCCTGCTCCGGATTCCCGAACGACGAGCCCCGGTGCCATGGATGTGGCGTCGGGGCTCTCTGTGTCCGGCGGCGTCCGGCGGCGGCCGGCGGCCACCACGGTCGATGTCCGTTTGAGTCTGCTTGCCGTCCGAGCGCGCGGGCACGGAAGTCGTACGCGCATGACCCCCGAGGCAGCGTCCGGGCGCTGGCGGCGGCGGTGGCGCACGGCGCGGCCGCCGGAGGTGTCCAGCGCGATCCTCAGGCGCCGAACGCGCCTGATGGTGTCCACCCGTAAGCAAGGGAGTCGCGCGATGAGTGAGCTGATCACCGCGGAACTGGTCGACCTCGACCTGTCCGCGGAAACGAAGGACGCGGCCGCACGGGCGCTCGCCGAGCGCATGGTGGCGGCCGGCCGCGTCACCGATCTGGACGGCTTCCTCGCGGATGTGGCCGCCCGCGAGGCCCAGGCTGCCGACCGGTCTGGACGGCGGCATCGGGATTCCGCACTGCCGCAGCGCGCATGTCACCGAGCCGACGCTGGCCTTCGGACGCAGCGCCCGCGGGATCGACTTCGGTGCGGCTGATGGGCCGGCCGACCTGATCTTCCTCATCGCGGCCCCGGCGGGCGGCGACGCCGACCATCTGTCGATCCTCTCCACCCTCGCCCGCCGTCTGATGGACGAGGCGTTCACCGGCGCGCTGCGGTCCGCCGTCGAGCCGGGCCGGGCGGCGGCGCTCATACGGGGGGACGAGCCACCGCGCCCGGACGCCGGCGAAGCGCCGGCCCCGGAACCCGAGCCGGAACCGGCCCGCGCACCTGAACCCGAGCCCGAGCCCGCGTCCGAACCGGAAGCCGCCCCCGAGCCCGAACCGGCGGCCGCCCCGCCCCCTTCCGTATCGTCGCCGTCACCTCCTGCCCCACCGGCATCGCCCACAGCTACATGGCCGCCGAGTCGCTGGAGAAGGCCGGCCGGGCCGCCGGCGTCGAGGTGTTCGTCGAGACGCAGGGCTCGGCCGGATTCCAGCGGCTGGACCCGCGGCTGGTCGCGGCCGCGGACGGCGTGATCCTCGCGCATGACGTCGAGGTACGGGACAAGGACCGCTTCGCCGGGAAGCCGACCGTCGACGTCGGGGTGAAGGCGGGCATCAACCGCCCCGCCGAACTCATCGCCGAGGTACGGGAGAAGGCCGCGCGCGGGGAGACCGGCGCCCCGGCGCCGGCCGCCGCCCCCATGGACAAGAACGCCGACCGGGCCGACGGCTTCGCCACCCGCCTGCGCAAGTGGCTGATGACCGGCGTCAGGAACTTGCGTCAAGACACTTGGAGAAAGTGCAGGTCAGAGCCATCATGGATGAAATTCTGGAGCGCTGGGCGGCTGAACATGCGGCCAAAGCGCCTGCCATCCCCGTTGAAGATCTCCGAGACCTGGCGGACAGCTTGGGCATCGAATTGCCCGAGTGATCGCCTTCCTGAGCGCATACGCCCCCGGTTCCATGTCGGAATCGGGGGCGTTCCGACCACCGGAACGTTGGCCGGTGTGCGCCGTCAACTGATGGTCAGTGGGGCGCGGGTCGAGCCGTTACCCCCGGACCGGGCACCTGAGCCTAAGGCCCCGCTCCCGCGAGAGTGCGGAGGGCGCACGCCCGCCGGTTTCCCGTACGGCCGTACGGGAAGGTCAGGCGCGGAGGAATTCGAGGACGGAGTCGGTGCGGCCGAGCACTGCGTGCCCCGCCCCGGGCAGTACGTGCACCTCTGCATGCGGCAGGCAGTGCCGTACGCGTCGGGCGGTCTCCTGCGAGTCGAACATGGCGTCGCGGGCGCCGACCGTCACCTGCACCGGGAGCGTCAGGCCCCGCAACGCCACGTCGGAAAAAACGGGCAACTGTTCCCTGCGCGGCTTGAAGTGCGCGAATGTCAGCATCACGCTTTCCAGGACGGATTCGTCCTGCGGTGAGTCCAGACCGGTGAGGGAGCGGACTGAACGGCGCGCGCCCCAGTGGCCGAAGGGCCGCACCAGCAGAGCCCGGAGCACGCTTCCCGTCCGCTGTTTGCCCAGGCCACCGGGGCACAGCAGGGCCAGCCGCATCACCCTGGCCGGGCGGCGAACCGCGTAGTCGACCGCGAGCCAGCCGCCGAACGAGGCCGCGACCACGGCGACGTTCGCGAGGCCGAGGCCGTCCAGTACATCGTCCAGCCACTGGGTCGGGGCTGCGGAGTTCAGGGCGGGCCGGGACGGTGCGCTCAATCCCGGTTCCCCGACGATGTCGACGGCGTAGGTGCGGAAGTGGTCGGCCCAGGAGGTGATGTCCTCGCGCCACATCGACGCGTTCGCGCCCGAGCCGTGCAGCAGGACGAGCGGTGGCGCGTCCGGCGGTCCTGAGACGAGGACGAAGGTTTCCCCCTCGCGGGTCGGCACCCGCACCTGCTGGGCGGGCACGGGCCAATCGTCCAGCGCCCCCTGATACTGCCGGCGGACCTCCGCCGCGCCCTCCTCGGACCTGTAGATCGTGACGCTCATGAGGCCAGCACCTGCTCGATGTGCTCCAGTACCTGGGCCGTGTCCTTCAGGCTGCCCAGGATGACGATCTTCACTCGAGCCCTCTCCTCGTCGTAGACGGTCTGGATCCGCAACTGCCTGCCGCCGTCCCGCTCGCGGCCGGCGACTCCGATGGTGAGCAGTGTCGTCAGGCGGTCGGCCGTCCGACGGGAGACCGCGTCGATCTCCACGATGCTCGACACTTCCGCATGCTGTCGGCCCTGGGGGGACTCGTCCGGAGGCCCGGACAACGGGCGGCCGGTGAAGGCCTCCAGGTCAGAGTGTGCGATCCGGTACTGCTTGCCGATACGCACCGCGGCGAGTCGGCCGTCGCGTACGTAGTTGCGGATGGTTCTCACATGCAGCCCGAGGCGTTCGGCGACCTGCTCTACCGAGTACAGACCTTCACTCATGAAAACTACTCTACTTTCCCATTTTCATGAAGGCAATAGAGCAGTTTGAGGAATTATAGGGAAGGTCAAGAAGTAAGGCCGGACTGCCGCTGGTAACGGGCTGACCCGCGACTGATGATCTCGGTCGCGAGTGGGTGTCCTGCGCCAACTTGGCGCGATGCGAGGGAAGTTGGAGGACGTCGCGCGCGTTGCTGCGAAGGCCGGCGGCGACGTTCATACAGTCACACCAAGGAGCCTCGGTCGGCATGGTCACACCACATGCGGTTGCAGTATTAAGTGCTCCGCTGCACACGCTCGGGGACGCTCACCGTGTGCCCGTGCCCCCGTCTGGGATGCTGTACCGACGTGAGAGGGGCGGCGAGCACGCAGTGGAAGACCTGCGGCGAGCGGCAGATCTACACCAATCCATGGGTGAATCTGTGCCTTGTCGATGTTGAGCAGCCGGACGGCCGGCGCTGGGAGCACCACGTCGTGCGGCTGCGGCACCTCGCCGTGGCGGCCGTGGTGAATGATCAGCGAGAAGTCCTCATGATGTGGCGGCATCGCTTCATCGCCGACTCGTGGGCCTGGGAACTTCCTATGGGGCTGATAGAGGAGGGCGAATCACCCGAGGCGGCTGCGGCCCGTGAGGCGGAGGAAGAGACCCCGGCTGGCGTCCTGGTCCGATGAAGCCGTTGATCTACGCCGAGCCTGCGAACGGCATCACGGATTCGCAGCACTACATTTTCCGGGCGGACGTGCCACCCACATCGGCGCGCCGACCGAGAAGAACGAGTCCGACCGCATCGAGTGGATCCCGCTGGATCGCGTGCGAGCCACGATCGACCGCCGGGAGGTCGTCAGCAGTGGCTCCCTTGTCGGCCTGCTGTACGTGCCTGGCCGACGCCTTGGGCATCGACTTGCCGGAGTGACAGCAGCGTTGAGAGGCCCCCGTCCAGGCTGGCGGGGCCTTTGTGTATGCGGTCACAGCTCTAGCCTGGGTGTCCGGTGGATCACGGCTGCGAGTTTCGGCGGCTTTGTCCAATACCGGACACGGCCAGGGAGTAGCACGGCCGCCCCCGTAGGGGAGTGCACGCGTTGAAGGGGTGGACGTAGCGCCCCTGGGCAACCGCACCCTTGCCTGACGGGCTGCCGGTCAGATAGCCACGTCCTTACTCGAAAGCACATTGAAGATTTACTTTGGAAGGGGTCCGAGCACGGAATGTGCGATGGCGGTGTCGTCGCCGTCTTTCCAGGCCATGTGGAGGAGGCCGCCAAAGCTTGCGATCGCGGGGCTGGCGGTGGTGAGGCCGGGTGCGGGAATCTGGCCTGAGAATTTCTGGCCGTCGAAGAAGGTGAACCACAGGCCGCTGTCGTCGTCCGCCCCCTTCCAGGCCAGCGCGATGAGGTCGCCGTGCCCGGTGGCGGTTGGTCCATGACTGGACCTGATGAGCTGCGGTTCGCTTTTTGGTCCCTCGGTGAACTGGACGGGTTGCTGCTCGCTGAAGGTGCTGGCGATCACGCTGCCGAGCGAGCTGAAGAAGACATTGCTGTGTCCGAGATCGGTGAAAGGTGTGGGCGGTCCGGGGAGTGGGTTGGGGGGTGGCGCCTCTCGCCAGAACAGGAAGAGGCGGTCGCCGAATGTGAGCAGGTAGGGGCTGTCGACGGTTTGGAATGGCAGGGGTTCCTGCTTCTCCCATCCTCCCGGACCGAGTGTGGTGTGCCAGATGATTGCGTCATCGACGCCTTTCCAGGCCAGGTGGACGCGGTCGTTGAAGTAGGCGATGGTGGGACCGCAACTGGTGCCGACATCCGGCACCAGGCTCTGGCTTCGCCATTCAGGGTCATCAGGGAGCTTGACGGTGTAGAAGATTTCGGAACCCGTCGCTCCCTTCCAGGCCATGTAGAGGCCTTCCGCGCCGTCTTTGTGAGGGAACGCTGTGATAGCTGGCCGGTGGGTGGAGCCGAAGTTTGGAGAGTGATTCTGAGGAAAGCCCTGCCCGTCGAACTCGGACGACCAGAGACTGTCTTCGTCGCTTCCCCGCCAGGCCATGAAGAGCCGTTCGGTGGAGGTTGTGAAACCTAGCCTCCTCGTCACAGCTAGGCTTGGCCGGTCGGCTGTGCGGCCAACGACGTGAACGGGCGCGCTCCAGCCGTAGAGGCCGATAAGTGCCCGCTTTGACTCGTCATCGAGCTCAGTCACGGGGACGCTGCGATCCGCGAACATCACGGATTCTTCGGTCGATGAATGGCTCAGGCCGAGTGCGTGGCCGATTTCATGGAGAGCTATGTCAAATAGCTGACCCTCGCTCCAGTGCTCAAGGCTGTCGAAAGAGACGCGGCCCGTCTCAGGTTCCCCGGCGGAACCCAGGATGTCTGCGGCGGGACCGATCGTGTCCAGTGGCTCACCGAACCTCTTGTCGAGTCTTGTGCCGCCGAAGCGAAGCTGGAAGTTGCCGCCGCTCCCCACCTGGCTAAAGTGGAAGAAACGCGATGGTAGTGCCTGCTCCCACTGGGTGAAGGCTCCCGCGATGATGTCCGTCACCTTCTTGTGGTCGTCCAGCAGCGAAACCTCGCCCGAGACCACCGGGTCTGATTCCTCGGGGAAGGAGACCGACCAAGTGAGGTTGCCGCGTGTCCATCGGCCCTTGGTCGGGCCGAACCCCTGAGGAAACAGGCGTCCTTGGCCGTCCAGGTCGTCAGGGACCCCGCAGAATCGACCCTTCAGACTCTCTGCGACCGCGGCCAGTTGATCGGAGAAGGGACGTCCGTCGAGCGGAAGGTTCCAGGCGACCCCGTACCGGCGCAGCAGGGCCGTGATCGTCATGCCATCTGAACCTCCGTACCCGAGGCTTTCCAGGAGAGACGGCACCGTGCGGAGCGCGTCGGCTCGATGGCCCACGGTGCGGGCCTCCGCGGCGGCCGTGGCGGCCTCGTCCGGGCGGTCGGCGGCCTGCAGAAATCGTGTCAGCGACTGAAGTGTGGAGGCGAGCTGGACCTGGTAGTCGAGGTTGGTGGGGTCGGTGTCGGCCAGGCGCCGCACTAGCGTGACAGCGTCCTGGGTCGGTGCCACCGCCTCCGATGCCGGGAGATGATCTGCCAGCCGCACCACGCGGGAGAGAAACGCCGCTGAGTTCAGCTCCCCGGGTCTCGCCGCCAGCCGAAGAAAGACCTGGATGCTTTCGCGGGCGGCCGTGGGCGCCTCGTCTGGCCGGCCACCGGACTCCAGCCGCAAGGTCAGAGCGAAGAGCGCGAGGGCGAGGTCGATCTGGTGGTCTCGGTTGGCGGGGTCGGCAGCGATCAGGCGCCGCTGGATCGTGACAGCGTCCTGGGTCGGTGCCACCGCCTCCGATGCCGGGAGATGCTCCGCCAACTCCACCACGCGAACAAGGTACGACGCCGGGCTCAGGTTCCCAGGGCTCGTCGCCAGCCGAAGAAGGACTCGGATACTTTCACGAGCCGCTGTCAGCGCCTCGTCCCGTCGGCCAACAGCCTCCAGCCGCGACGTCAGGTCGAAGAGCGCGTAGGCGAACTTGATGAGCGCGTCATAGTCAGCGGGCCTGGGAACCTCGCCGGCCTGAGGGGGCAACAGAGCCCAGTCCGGTAGACCGGAGGACGGACGCACCCGCACCATACGGTCGCTGGGGCGCCAGATGGCGAGGTCCATCTTGCCGTCGCGGTCGAAGTCGCTCGGCACCGGGATATCGCCATCCTGACCGAACTGAACCACGCGCTGCTGCCCACCGGAACTGGGCTGAATAAACCAGTTTCCTTCGGCGGTGCGCCAGAACGCAGTGTCGAGGGTGCCGTCTCCGTCATAGTCGCCGGGGACTGGAACATCGGTCATGGCGATGCACCTCGCTGTGGGACGGGTCGACAGCCTCAATCGACACTGACGTAGCGGAACGCACAGCGCCTCACTGGCCAGCAAGGGGCTCAGCCGTTGCTCTTGGGTTGTGGGCATAAGAGAGCATCGACGCCTTCAACGGCTTCGTGACGCTCAGTCGGAGGCGATATCCGCCTCTGGCGGGCCCCAAGGGTCGCGTCGCATGTCCGCAAGCCTTCTGTTTCAGGCTAGCCGCCTGACGCACTACGTGCTATTTGGGCGACTTGCTGGCCCTGTAGGAGATCCGCGACGGCGAGAGCGGCAAGGAGGTCGACCGCGCGTCAGCAGGGCGGCCCAAAGGGACTGAACCTGACCTCCCGCAACAACCTCGCTTCCGCCTACCGGTCGGCGGGGACCTGCAGCGCGCCATTCGCCTCTCGGCGCCGTCGTGCCCTGGCAGCAAAGGTGGTGATGCTGAAATGTCCCCTGAGATCTCAAGCAACTTAGGGAACCACCTGCGGCGCGTGGGCATGAGCCAAGAGCAACTGGCGGAAGCTGGAGGCGTGTCCGCCGGCACGGTGGCTGAGGCCGAACAAGACGGCAGCGTCCTAATGGAAACGGTCAGCTACATGGTTCCCTTCGTCGCCGCGGGCGGCCTCCTCATCGCCCTCGCCTTCGCCCTCGGCGGCTACACCGTCGACAAGGCGCCGTCCGTCGCCCACCACTTCGTCTGGACCGAGTCCGCCGGCTGGGCGGCCCTGCTCTTCCAGACCGGCAGCGTCGCCTTCGGCTTCCTCGTCCCGGTCCTGGCCGGCTTCATCGCGTACGGAATGGCGGACCGGCCCGGACTCGTCCCCGGCTTCGTCGGCGGCGCGATCGCCCTCACCGTCAACGCGGGCTTCCTCGGCGGGCTGATCGCCGGGCTCCTCGCGGGCGCGGTGGCCGGGGCGGTCCAGCGGAACACCATCCCGCCCGTGCTGCGCGGCATCATGCCGGTCGTCGTCATCCCGCTGCTGTCCTCCGCGGTCGTCGGCTTCCTGATGTTCCTGGTCGTCGGCAAGCCGGTCGCCGCGCTGCAAAAGGGCCTGACCGACTGGCTGTCCGGCCTCACCGGCGCCAATGCCGTCGTCCTGGGCGCCCTGCTGGGCCTGATGATGTGCTTCGACCTCGGCGGCCCGCTGAACAAGGTCGCCTACGCCTTCGCGGTCGGCGGCCTGGCCAACCCCAACGAGGGCAGCCTGAAGGTGATGGCCGCGGTGATGGCGGCCGGGATGGTCCCGCCGCTGGCGATGGCGCTGGCCACGACCGTACGGGGCCGGCTCTTCACCGCGGCCGAGCGGGAGAACGGCAAGGCGGCCTGGGTGCTGGGCGCCTCCTTCATCACCGAGGGCGCCATCCCCTTCGCCGCCGCCGATCCGCTGCGCGTCATCCCCTCCGCGATGGCCGGCGGCGCCGTCACCGGCGCCCTCTCGATGGCCTTCGGCTGCGCCCTCCGCGCCCCGCACGGCGGCATCTTCGTCGTCCCCCTGATCGGGCAGCCACTGCTCTACCTGGTGGCCGTCGCGGCCGGTACGGGCGTCGGCGCGGGCCTGGTGATGCTGCTCAAGGGCCTTCGCAGGTCGCCGGGTGTGGAGGCCTCGGCTACGGTGAGCGCTCCCGACGAACGTGACGTCCGGGCTGCGGCCTGAGCCGTAGCGGGACGCTTGACGGAGGCGTACATGGACCGCGGACGAGGACTTCCCCCACTCGAGCTCGAGGGGGAGCAGCCCAGTCCCGGGGAGGCCTGCCTGCAACGGGAGGTACAGGGCTGGGCGATGGCTCTGCGCGCCTTGCCGGTAGGTCTTCCCTGGGCATGGCTCTATACGGCGTTCACCCACGACGGGCCCAGGATTCCCCCGATACTCGCCGTGGTCCTGACGCACGCCGCGCTGGCGCTGGTCTGGTTCGGCCGCCATCGCTCGCGCCGCGTCCTCACCTGGGTCGGCATCGGCTGCTACGTGCTCGCCATCGCCCTCTGCGTGCTGCTGGCAAAGGTCCTCTGAGGCCCTACTCGGATATCCCGAACCGGCGGTGCAGCGCCCGCAGCGGCCCCGGCGCCCACCAATTCGCCTTTCCGGCGAGCCGCATGAACACCGGTACCAGCACCGCCCGGATCAGCGTGGCGTCGAGGAGAATCACCACCACCATGCCGATGCCCAGCATCTTCAGAAAGACGATTCCGGAGGAGGCATAGGTGGCGAACGAGGCCGCGAGAATGACCGCCGCTGAGGTGATCAGTGGCCCGCTGCGCTCCAGGCCCGCGACCACCGCGCCGGTGGTGTCGCCGCTGCGGTCGTACTGCTCCTTGATCCGCGCCAGCATGAAGACCTCGTAGTCCATGGACAGGCCGAAGGCCGTGCAGAACATCAGGATCGGGATGCTGGGCTCGATGGAGCCGCTCGGGGTGAAGCCCAGCAGCCCGGACAGATGGCCCTCCTGGAACACCCACACCAGGACGCCGGACATCACCGCCATGCTGAGGGTGTTGAGCACCATCGCCTTCGCCGGGAGCAGCACACTGCCGGTCATCAGGAAGAGCAGGACGAAGGTGACGGTCAGGATGAGCCCGAGGACGAGGGGCAGCCGGTCGGTCAACGTGCGGCGGAAGTCGCTCAGTTCGGCCGGATAGCCGCCCAGCCGGACCGTGGCCTCCCCGGCTGCGGTGCCGCCGCCCGCCGTCCTGCGTACGTCCGCGAGGACCCGGTCGGTGTCCCGGTCCAGACCCCGGTGCGTGGCGACGACCGAATACCAGGTGTCGCCGCCTTCGCCGGTGAACCTCCCCGCCGGGCCGTCCGCTGCGGAGATCTTGCGGCCGTCGGCGTAGGAACCGGTGAGCGTGTCCACCTGCAGCACCTCACGGACACGGGAGAGGGCCACGGCCGTCGCCTCGATCGACCGCCGCCCGCCGGCACCGGCTTCTTCCCTGCGCAGGACCTGGATCGCATCCATCTCCTCCCCGGCGAAGTTGTCGCGGATCTGCTGCTGCACCACCCGGCTGGACGCGCTCGCGGGCAGCACCCGCTCGTCCGGCGTACCGAAGGTCAGGCCCAGCGTCGGCGACGCCAGCCCCAGCAGGACGGCCACCGCCGGGATGCCGTACAGCAGGGGCCGGCGCATCATCCGCAGCGCGGTGGCGCGCCACCAGCCGCCGCCACCACTGCCGGCGCCGATGCCCCACCGCCCCGCCGCGCCCCCGCGAACGACCCGCCCGCCCAGCCGGGCCAGCGCCGCGGGCAGCAGCACCAGCGCCGCGAACACCGAGGTCAGTACGGTGCCGATACCGGCGTACGCGAACGACCGGAGGAAGGGGAACGGGAAGAGAAGCAGGCAGGAGAGGGACACCAGTACCGTCAGGCCGCTGAAGGCGACGGTGCGCCCGGCGCGGGCGACCGCGTGCTCGACGGACTCGACGACCGTCCGCCCGGCCGACAGCTCCTCCCCGAAGCGGTTGATGACGAACAGGCTGTAGTCCACGCCGAGCCCGATGCCCATCACGAGCGCCAGATTGGCGGCAAAGGTCGAGACATCGGTGACGTAGGTGACGCCGCGCAGCAGCGCCAGCGTGGTGATCACCGAGAACAGGCCCATGACGAGGGTGAGCACGGCGGCCGAGAACCGGCGGAAGAGGGCGAACAGAAGCACCAGCACCAGCGGGACGGCGATCAGCTCGGCGCGCAGGAAGTCCTGCCGGGACTGCTGCGCCGCCTGCCGGAACACCTCGTCCCCGCCGCCCACCGCGACCGACACCCGCGCCCCTTCCCGGGTGAAGTCCGGGGAGAGAGTGGCGAGCCGGTTACGGGCCTCGGTCACCGTGCCCGCCATCCGCGCGATGATCAGGGCCTGTTTGCCGTCGGCGCCGCGCATGGCGGGCGAGTTGCCCCGCGACCAGTACGAGGCGACCTCCGCCACGCCGTCCCGCCCGGCCAGCTCCCGTTCCACCTTGCGGCCCTCGGCGGCCACCGCGGCGCCGTCCACGGTGCCGTGCCGGGCGGTGACCATCAGCAGAACGCTGGGCGTGCCCGTACCGAACTCCTTCGCCAGAACGGCCCGGGTGCGCACCGATTCGGACCCCGGGCTCTCGAAGCGGCTGAGCACCAGACGGTCCATGACACCTGCGGCGAGCACCAGCCCCACCACGGCCAGCAGGACGCCGACCCAGATCACCGGCCGTGGCCGCCGCGCGACCACCCGCCCCCACCGTCGTATCACTGTCGTTCTCCGCTCTCGTTCAGCTCGCACCCCGGGTGACGGGGATCCGTTCCACCCTGGAGCAGGCCACTTGACGGACCGCTGGTGAAGTCGCTGGCGAATGCGCTGGAGCCGACGCCGGACGAAGGACCGCGGCGGCGCTCTGTAGCCTTACCGCGGGCGTATCCGGGGGGAATCGATGTCAGGTGTGCTGTTGCGCGAACGTGGCTTCGAGGGCGACGGCGAGGACGGCGGGACGCGGCTGCGCTGCCGGCTCTTCGGGCCGCTGCATGTCACCCTCGGCTCGACGGTGCTCGATCTGGGGCCGCCCAAGCAGCGCGCCCTGCTGGCCGTCCTGCTGCTGCGGCCCGGCCTGGAGACCGGCGTACAGCAGCTGACCGAGGCGCTGTGGGGCCAGAACTACCCGGCGTACGCCAAGAACCTGATCCAGAAGTCCGTCTCCGGGCTGCGCGGCCAGGGCGTGTCGGTGGACTGGTCCGGCGCCGGCTACCGGCTGGACATCGGTGCCGCCGAGGTCGATCTGTATGTGTACGAACGGCTGGCGTCGGCGGGTATCACCGCGGCCCGCAAGGGCGACATCCGCGAGGCGGCGCGGCTGCTGGAGAAGGCGCGCACGATGTCCACCGGGCCGCTCGCCGAAGGCCTCGAAGGGCCCATGCTGGAGCGCGAACGGCTCTACCGGCAGGAGCGGTTCCTGACGGACATGGAGATACGCGCCGAGCTGGAACTGGAGCTGGGCGGACACCGCAACGCCATCCCGTATCTGCACTACGCGGTGCACAAGTACCCACTGCGGGAGCGGTTCGTGTGGCTGCTGATGCTGGCGCTCTACCGCTCCGACCGCGGCAACGAGGCGCTGGCAGTGTATGCCGCCCACCGCCGCAGCGTCGTCGACGAACTGGGCGCGGAGCCCGGCCCGGCGCTACGGGCGCTCCACGAGCGGCTGCTGCTCCAGGACCCGCAGCTGATGACGGCGCCGACGCTCCGCCGGGACGAGGGACTGATGGGCGCTCGACTGCTGACCTAGATACGGGGCCACCGGCTCTCACCTGGCCGTAACACGACGGTGGCCGGCCCCCGGGAGGGACCGGCCACCGTCAGTGCCGCTCAGTGCTCGTTCGTTCGTCCTGGTCGGCGATCAGACCGCGCTGCCCGCCTGCCACTCCGACCACGACAGGTTCCAGCCGTTGAGGCCGTTGTCCGGCTTGACGGTCTGGTCGTGGGAGTTCTTCACGATGACGACATCGCCGACCAGCGACTCGTTGAAGAACCACTTGCCCGGGGTGTCGCCACCGCCGCCCTTCTGGTCGCGCAGGCCGACGCAGCCGTGGCTGGTGCCGGAGTTGCCGAAGACGGAGGAGTTGCCCCAGTAGTTGCCGTGGATGAAGGTGCCGGAGGACGACAGGCGCATGGCGTGCGGGACGTCCTTGATGTCGTACTCACCGCCGAAGCCGACCGTGGAGCCGTCCATCCGGGTCTGCTCGAACTTCTCCGAGATCACCATCTGGCCGTTGTAGGTCGGGTGGTCGGGGCTGCCGCCGGAGATCGGGATGTCCTTGAAGGTCTTGCCGTCCCGCTTGACCGTCATGTGCTGGGTGTTCATGTCGACGGTGGAGACCTGCGAGCGGCCGATGGTGAACGTGACCGTCTTGGACTGGACGCCCGTGATGCCCTGGCCGCCCTTCACACCGTCCAGGTCGATCTTCATGGTGACCTTGGAGCCGGCCTTCCAGTAGTCCTGCGGCCGGAAGTCCAGGCGCTGGGTGCCGAACCAGTGGCCGACGACCTGCTGGCCGCTGCTGGAGGTGACCTTGATGTGGGACTGGACGTCCTTCTTGTTCGTGATCACCTTGTCGAAGTTGAAGGACACCGGCATGCCGACGCCGACGGTCTTGCCGTTGTCGGGGGTGTAGGTGCCGATGAAGCTGTTGGCCGAGGAGACGGTGGTGAAGGTCGCGTTCTCGGTGGCCGAGCGGCCCTTGGCGTCCTTGGCGTTCGCCGTGAGCTTGTACTTGGTCCCGCGCTCCAGCTGGACGCCGGGCTTCCAGGAGGCCTTGTCGGGCGATATGGCGCCGGCGACCGGGGCGCCGGTGTCGGCCACGGTGAGCTTCACATCGGTCAACTTGCCGCCGGTGACCGTCACCCCGGTGTCGTTGATGCTGGCGTCGGTGGCGCCGTCCTTCGATGTCACCTTGATCTTGGCGTCCGAGGCGTCCTTGGCGGCCGCGGCGTCCGCGCCGGCCTGGCCGTTCTTGGCGTCATGGCCGCCGGCCTCGGCGTCGCCGCCACAGGCCGACAGGGCCAGCGCGCCCGCCGCGATCAGCGCGGTCACGGCCAGCGTGCGGCGGGTCCGGCGGGCGCGGCGGGAGGTGCCCGCGGCGGACTGCTCGGCCGGATGGAGCGGCTGCTGCGGGGTGCGGGACCAGGCGGGCGCGGGGTTGTCCGGCGATGTCACGAGCTGCTCCATACAGGGGTGTTGTGATTCCGTGCTGGTAAACAGCACCTACGGGCGGATTTGGTTGCGGGTACGGCCATGTTGTGACGAAGGTCACACCCGCGGAGGGAGGGGTCTGTCGGCGGGCCCCGACAACCAGGTTCGCAGCGGGGTGCCGTGTTCGTCCAGGCGGGGTGGCGCCAGGGGGTGGGTCACCGGGGTCTCCGAAAGGCGGAGCGGGCTGGCGACTTGAGGTATCCGGCCCTCGCCGACCGGGGTGACCGGGGCGAGCCCGAGCCGGGCCGCCAGTTCCAGGGCCTCGGAGACCGTATTGACCGGCCCGCACGGCACGGACACGGCGTTCAGCCGCTCGGTCCAGCCGCGTGGGGTGTCCGCCGCCAGCAGCTCCTCCAGTACGGCGACGAGATCCGAGCGGTGGCGCACCCGGTCCTGATTGCGGGCGAACCGCGCGTCCTCGGCCAGTCCCGGCGCCCCCAGCGCCCGCACCAGCGCCCGGAACTGCCGGTCGTTGCCCACCGCCACCGCGAGCAGCCCGCCCCGGCAGGCCAGCGTCTCGTACGGGGCGATGCTCGGGTGACGGTTGCCCATCGGCCCCGGATCGCGCCCGGTGGCCAGATAGCCGGACGCCTGGTTGACCAGCGAGCCGAGCAGCGAGGACAGCAGATTGACCTCCACCAACTGACCCCGGCCGGTGCGGTCGCGGTGCCGCAGCGCCGCGAGGATGCCGGTGGTGGCGTCCTTGGCGGTCAGTACGTCCACCAGCGCGACGCCCGCCTTCAGGGGCGTACCGCCGGCCTCCCCGGTGATGCTCATCAGGCCGCCGACGGCCTGCACCACGAAGTCGTAGCCCGGCAGATGGGCGCCCTCGCCGGAGCCGAAGCCGGTGAGGGTGCAGTGCACCAGGCCCGGGTTGGCGGCCAGGGTGGCCGTGTGGTCCAGGCCGTATTTGGCCAGCGAGCCGGGGCGGAAGTTCTCGATCAGTACGTCGGCCCGGCGCGCGAGTTCGCGGGCGGCGGCCGCATCGTCCGGGTCGGCGAGATCCAGGGCCAGGCCGCGCTTGGAGCGGTTGGCGGCATCGAAGTACGCGGCGGTCCGGCTCCGCTGCGCTCCGCCGTCGCTCATTTCCGATTCCCCGGATGCGAAATCCGGGGCGAACGGCGGGCCCCAGGCGCGGGTGTCGTCGCCGGTTCCGGGCCGCTCCACCTTGATCACCTCGGCGCCCAGGTCCGCGAGCGTGGCGGCGGCCAGCGGCCCGGCCAGCACCCGGCTGAAGTCGGCCACCACAATGCCGTCGAGGGCGGTGGGGGAGGGGGACCGGGGCGGCGGGGGCTGCTGCGGCACGGGCGTACTCCTCACGTCGCGGACAGGGTGCGGCCATGGTCGGGGGCGGTCTTCGGCGGGCGGAAGGCTCCGCGGTGTCCAACGGGAAGGGGCGCACCCTGCCGCGCCGGAGGGTGGCGGCGGGACGCGCCCCGGAGTCGCCACCGGTAAAGGGCCGAAATGTCATAGGAGATACATCACTTAGCGAATTACGGCGCTAGATCCCCTGTTGGAAGCCCGCGGCCGTGGTGTCCAATGGAACGGGCCGGTCCAGTTCTGCCCCCGTCCGGCCCGGTTCCGACCGGCGCCCGCCCGTCCTGGAGGTCCGTATGCTCCCCTCCGTTTCGATTCTGCAGCACGTCATCCTCGCCGTGCTGCTCGTCGCGACCGTCGCCTGGTTCGTCGCACTGGCCAGACTGGTAGGACGGGCTCGTGGCCAGGCACCGGCCGGGCGCGGAGGGCCGCGGCGGCTCGGCTCCGTACCGCGGCAGACGGGGCCCGGCGGGCCGCCGTCGGAGAGCGTGGAGCTGAGCGCCGCGGAGCGGGAGGCGTTCGCGCACCTCGTACGGCAGTTCACCGGCCGCGGCCAGGGCCTGTCCGACGGGCCGGGGCCGGGCAGGCCCTAGCGGACACGCCCCAGCGGACCGCCCTAGCGCACCGGCCCCAGCCGCAGCAGCGCCAGCGCGGCGAGCATCTGCACGGACACCGCGGCCGCCGACTTCAGTGTCGGCAGGTGGTGCTGACCGCGGATCAGCAGCACCGCGAGGACATAGCCGAAGCCCCAGGTCGCATAGGTCGCGGCCTGGACGAAGGTGGCATCGGTCGGCAGCCAGGCCACGATGGCCAGCCGCGGCAGATCCGTCACCCAGAACAGCACGATGAACAGGCTCGCGGTCGGCGCGAAGCGGCCGTTGCCGCCGAGCGTGCGGGCTATGGCGTGGGTGACCGAACCCAGCGCGAGGCTGGCCACCAGGACACCCGCCTCGGCCAGCCCGGCCAGTTGGAGCGCCATGATCCGGCTGACCGACCACTGCTGCCGGAAGGCCTCCACCGACAGCACCCCGATAGCGCCGCTGACCAGCGACAGAAATACCGCCGCACCCCACGCGCCACGGTCCCGCGCCTCGTCCAGCGTCTCCACCGGCCGGTACCAGAGCCCGAAGATCAGCCGGTGCCACCAAAGACGGCGGCGTGGCGCGGGCTGCGGGGGCTCCGGCCGGACGAGCGTGGGGGGAGGCGTGGGGGGAGGTGGTGATGCGGACATACGGCCGTTTCTACCACCGGCGATTTCGCGACGACGCGGGGGCGTCGGGCGCCGGCACCGCGTGACAGATGAGACGCTCGGCAGGTGAGCCCTCAGACACCCGAGCACGACGAGGCCCACGGCGGCGGACTCGGCAGCCGGCTCAACTGGCTCCGGGCCGCGGTTCTCGGCGCCAACGACGGCATCGTCTCCACCGCCGGACTCGTCGTCGGCGTGGCCGGCGCCACCGAGAACCGCGGCGCCCTGCTGACCGCGGGCCTGGCCGGACTGCTGGCCGGATCGATGTCGATGGCCGCGGGCGAATACGTCTCGGTCTCCACCCAGCGCGACTCCGAAAAGGCCGCCCTGGCCCAGGAGAAACGCGAGCTGGCCACCGAACCGCAGGCCGAACTCATCGAACTGACCGAGCTGCTGAAGGGCAAGGGACTCAGCGAGGAGCTGGCCGGGGAGGTCGCCGAACAGCTCACCGAGCACGATGCGCTGCGCGCCCACGCGGAGGTCGAGCTGGGCATCGACCCCGACGAGCTCACCAACCCCTGGCACGCCGCCGGCGCCAGCTTCCTCGCCTTCACCGCGGGCGCGCTGCTGCCGCTGCTGGCGATCGTGCTGCCGCCCGCCGTGCTGCGGCTGCCCGTCACCGTGGTCTCGGTGCTCGCCGCGCTCGCGCTGTGCGGCTGGGGCAGCGCCCGGATGGGTGCTCCGGCCGGTTTTCGAAGTTTGTCCACAGACAGCGACCACCATCGGCTCCTGCCCCGGATCATCAGGCGGCTGGGTGCCGCTCCAGCCTCCCGCGCCGTGCTGCGCAACGCCGGCGGCGGCGCGCTGGCCATGGCGGTGACCTACGCGGCGGGCACGCTGCTCGGGGCCGCGGGGGTGTGACCCGGCCCGCGGCTGCCGCCCCGTCAGCCCCCGTACAGATCCCGGTACGAGGGAAAGCGGCCCCCCGGACCGTCCACCGTCTCCGCCGCCAGCGCCGCCTTGACCACGGCCCGCATCAGCACGTCGGCCCCGGCGGCGAGGATCTCGTTCAGCACCCCGGCCTGCGCATGCACTCCGAACACCGGGTCGGTGTGGGCCTCTTCCGGTACGAGCGGGCGGACGGCGGTGGACAGCGCGAAGACCGTGTCGCCGTCGGAGAGCAGATGCACGGGGCGGACCGCGCGGGCCAGGCCGTCGTGGGCGGTGCCCGCCAGCTTGTGGGCCTGGGAGCCGGTGAGGACCGCGTCGGTGGCCACGACCGCGAGCGTGGTGTTGAGCGGCGGGCGCACCGAGGCCGCCGCCCGGTCCCGTGTGATGCCCCTGGCCTCGGCCAGCCGGCGCTGGGCGGCGGCGTGGACGTCGGGGGAGGGGAAGGCGGCCGGGCCGCCCGCCAGCCGCCCGTAGAGCGCGCCGGTGTCGGGATCGGCGAAGCCGCCCGCAGCGTTCACGGCGGCCAGCGCGGCGACCGTGACGCCCGAGGGCAGCACCACGCTCGCGGTCCCGATGCCGCCCTTGAGACCGCCGGCCACCGCACCCGTACCGGCGCCCGTATTGCCCTGCACCACCGGCGAGAGGGGGTCCGCATGCCCCGCGGCCTCGGCCGCCGCCCGCCCCAGCGCCGCATCCGGCCGGGCCCGCCAGTCGCCGCCGCGCCCCAGGTCGAACAGGGCGGCGGCCGGGACCACCGGGACGACCTGCGCGGGATCGGGGCCGACGCGGAAGCCGCGGCCCCGCTCCTCCAGCCAGGCCGCCACACCGGACGCGGCATCCAGCCCGAAGGCGCTGCCGCCGGTCAGCACCACCGCCTCCACCCGCTGCACGAGATTGCGCGGATCCAGCGCATCCGTCTCGCGGGTGCCGGGCCCGCCGCCCCGTACGTCGACGGCCGCGATCGCGCCGCCCTCGGGGGCGAGCACCACGGTGGTGCCGGTCAGATATCCCTCGCCGGTCCGCTCGGCGTGGCCCACCCGCAGCCCGGTGACATCGGTCAGCGCGTCGTGCGGGCCCGGCAGATGCGGTACGTCCCGTCCTTGCTGTGCGTCAGCCATGGGTCATGGGTACCACGCCCGTGGCCGGCCGGACGGGAGTCAGTAGCCGGCCGGGCCCATCACGACGACCGGGTGCTGGCCGGGGTCCAGGGTGCGCAGCAGCTCCCGCATCGCGTCCGGCTTGAGGCTCACACAGCCCTGGGTGGGGCCGTCGTGGTCGACGTGCAGCCAGACGCCGCCGCCCTTGTACGCGCCGTCCGGCCGCTGCTGGTCCAGCGGGGAAGTGCCCGGCACGCGGTTGTAGTTGATCGCGATGACGTAGTCGAAGGCACCGGCCAGCGGCTCGCCCTCGACGCCGGTGCCGTTGGCGACGAAGCTGCGGTTGTGGTCGTAGGGGAGCTTGGTGCCGTCCGGTGCGGGGAGGCGGCCGCCCGCGTCGGTGAGGGTGTAGACGCCCTGCGGGGAGCGGAGGTCGCCGTAGTGGTGGTCGTCGGTCCAGCCGTGGGCGGCGTTGTGCGCGGCCCAGGTGCGGCCGGGCTGCCAGTCGTCGGAGCCCTTGGCGCGGGTGTAGAGGATGACCCGGGACTCGTAGGAGTCGCCGCCCGCGCCGGTGACGACCAGCACCTGGCGGGTGCCGGACGGTATCTGCTTGCGGACGGCGTCGCTCAGCCCGGGGATCGACCGGGCGGTGCGGCCGGCGCGGCTGACGTTCGGCTCGGTCTCGGGCGCGGGGCGGTTGTGGGGAGTGTCCGGGCCGGCGGCCGTCTTCGCCGCGCCGTTCTTGCCGTCGGCCAGGCTGTTGTGGTCGTCGCCCGAGGCGGGCCAGGCCCACAGGGCCGTGCCGACCAGGGTGGTGAGGGCCAGGCCGCCGACGGCCTTGCTGCGCCGGGAAAGGCTCATGCGCGCGCGGTTCTGTGCGTGGCGGGCCATCGCTGGCGTCTCCTCAGGTGCGGACGGAAGGGTCAGGTTACGGACGGGCGGGCGGCCCCGGAAATGCGGTAACCGGTCTGTTGATACGGAAACCCGCAGGCATAAAAAGGGCAATCTGCACCCTACCGCGTTCCCGTCGCGGCCCCTCCCCCGCCCCCGGTGAAGGGTGGGGAACCAGGGGAAGACGGTAGGAGAAGTGCTTCCCGTTCGCGGCGAATTGGTGGGGAATGAAGCGGCCGTGGCGAGGCCGGAGCGAGGACGGGGCCGAGCGCTCCGCGCGGCCGAAAATGGCCGGATCCGGCAGCAAGTCGACATGGCGTGCGAAGAGTTGGGCGCTCCGGTCGCCGTCCGTACGGGATTCGCCCGGATCGGCGCCCGCGCACGGCCGTTCGGCACGCTTACGGGCGAAGCGGAACCCGGGACCGTAACCACCGGGCCGGCTTCCCGGGCGCCGGACTACGCCTCCAGCGCGGCGCCCTGCCGCGCCGTCAGCGTGGCCCCCACCGCCACCGTGACGGACGCCACCAGCCCGGCCGACAGCACCGCGAACCGCCCCCCGAACGTGCAGGCCAGGATCAGCACCGACGACACCGGCAGCACCAGCTGCTGCGCCGGGCCGCGCTTTTGATGACGCGAATGGATCAGCCACACCGTGAACATGAACAGCGCGGCGGGCACCGTGAAACAGGCCGACGCCGCCACCGGCGACAGATGCGCCTTGCCCACCGACTGCTCCACCGCGATCTCGACCCCGGCGCCGATCGCCGCCGCCGAGGCATACACCAGGTAGTGGCCGTAGCCCCACAGGAACGCCTGGCTGCTGGAGCGCAGATGCAGATGGATGGGGACCGCGAAATAGATCCAGTACGCGGCGAAGACCAGCAGCAGGCCGCCGCCCGCAATTGGCAGCAGGCTGCCCAGCTCGTCGTTCTCGTCGAGCGCCGACTGCACGGCGACGGTGGCCGCCGCGATCGTCTCGCCGAGCACGATGATCGTGAACAGGCCGTAGCGCTCGGCGATGTGATGCGGATGCCAGGCCGTCCGGCAGACCCGCTCGGCGAAGGCGGGCACCGACAGCTCCAGCAGCCCCATCACGACGAACACCCAGGGCGCGGCGGCCGCGGGCACGAAAAGCAGCGCGATCCACCCCACCTGGCAGCAGGACACGCCCAGCGCATAGCGCAGCGCCATGCGCCGCTCGTCCCCCTGACCGCCGTGCGCGGCCCGCAGCCACTGGGAGACCAGGGCCAGCCGCATCACCACATACCCGAACCAGACCACCCCGAAGTCGGCGGCGGTGAAGGCGCGCGGCACCCCCGCGGCCAGGATCAGCACCCCGGCGATCTGGACGAGGGTCACGACCCGGAAGAGCGCATCGTCGGTGTCGTACGCCGAGGCGAACCAGCTGAAGTTGACCCACGCCCACCAGATCGCGAAGAACAGCATCAGGTAGCCGATGACGCCGTGGCCCGGGTGGCCCTCGGCCAGGGCGTGCACCAGCTGGCGGCCGGCCTGCGCGATGGCCACCACGAAGCACAGGTCGAAGAAGAGCTCCAGCGGGGTCGCGGTGCGGTGCGCCTCATCGCGGCTGCGCGCCCGCATGGGGACCGTCACGGGGATCGTCGCCTCGGCCTGAGGTCAGCCGGTGATCCGCATCAGCGCGATGCGGTCGCCCTCGACGGTGAAGGCGAAGTCGGAGGGGCCGGTGTAGCCGTTGCCGCCGACCTGGAGGCTGACCGTGGTGATGTTGCCCTGCGTCCGGACGGCCGTCACTTCGAGGGTGACCTGCCGGCCGATGAACTCGGCGTCGCTCCAGTCGCGGATCGCTTCCTCGCCCCGGAACTCGCGGCCCCAGTCGTTGACCGCCCCGTCGTCGGCGAAGGCGGCGAGGAAGCCGTCGATGTCACCGCCGTTGGCGGCACGCAGGGCACGGTCGACGGGCGCGGGGAGAGGCGGGGTGGGCATGGGGGCTCCTTGGCTCCGGGCGCGGCTTCCGGCCCCGGGCGGGGCGGGGTGGTATCAGTACATCCCGGGCGGGCCGTGGCACCGGCGAGGGAGGCGGGGGCGCGGCGTGTCGTGTCGCGGGAGCCGGGGCGGTCAGGGCCTCTCCGGCCCTGACCCGGCGGACGGGCCCTAGTCCGCCACCGCCTCCACGATCGACGGAAACGCCGCCGTCGGCAGCACCCGCGTCAGCCGGAAGCCGCCGTCCGAGAGCAGCGTCGCGAACTCCTGGGCGGTGCGCTCCTGGCCGTCCATGATGGCCATCATCGCGACGTCCAGCGTCTTGCCGAAGTGCGGCGCATTGCCCTGTGGCAGGACGCTGTCGACGACCAGCAGCCGGCTGCCGCGGGTCATCGCGGCATGGCAGGTGCGCAGGATGCGGCGGCAGTCCGCGTCCGGCCAGTCGTGCAGCACATGCTTGAGGACGTAGACGTCCCCGCCCGTCGGCACGGCCGCGAAGAAATCGCCTTCCTCGGTGCGCCAGCGGCCCTTGACCTCGTCGCCGTCCAGCAGATGGCGGGCCAGCGGGGGCGCCTGGTCGAAGAGGACGCCGGCCAGCTGGGGGTGGCGGCGCAGCACGGCGCGCAGCAGGCCGCCGCGGCCGCCGCCGACGTCCACGATTGTGCCGGTCTCCGGGAACGGATAGGCCGCGACCACCGCCTCGTCCACCGGCCCGGACAGCGCCGACATCCCGCTGTCGAAGAGGTCGCGCCGCTCCGGGGCGGACGACAGATGCGTGAAGAACGGCGCCCCGAAGAGCCGCTCGAAAGCCGCGCCGCCCTCCCGTACCGCCTCCGGCATCAGCGCCGAGGTCCGCAGGAACAGCTCGTCGGTGATCAGCATGATCGCGGGGTGCAGCGAGTCGGGCACGTCGGTGCGCAGCGGTCTGGCGGCCGGGGTCAGCTGGTAGGCGCCGGCGGCGTCCTCGTGGAAGATGCCGCGGGCGGCCAGATAGCGCAGCACCCGGCGCAGATGCGGGGCGTGGGTGTCGGTGGCGACGGCCAGCTGCTCGGCGGTGCGCGGGCCCTCAGCTAGGTGGTCGGCGATGCGGTAGTGGGCCGCGGTGCGCAGCGCGGCGGAGAAGAGGTGGCCCATGGCCTGCTCCGCCAGGTGGGCCGCGAGGTCGTCGGGCGCGCCGTTCGGTGGGGTGGATGCGATCGCCAATGTCAGCCTCCAGTCAACGGCTCGGGCAGGCGGATTCACGGTCGCAGTCGGCGGCCCGGGTGTCACGGGCGGCCGCGGACGACCCGCGAAGTCCGGCCAGCCCGGGGCGCGTACGGACCCATGCCGTCCGGTACGTCCGACGGGGGGTGCGGGCACCGCCGTTCATGGTCGAATGCCCGTATGAGCGACAGTGACCACTCCCGCCCCGTCATCGACTCCGTCCTGGCCCCGCTCGACAACCGTCTCGCGGACCTGGTGGCGCTCTACGAAGATCTGCACCGCCACCCCGAACTCGGCTTCCAGGAAACCCGTACGGCGGCCGAGGCCGCCCGCCGGCTGACCGCGTACGGCTATGACGTCACCACCGGCATCGGCGGCACCGGCGTCACGGGCGTCCTGCGCAACGGCCCCGGCCCGGTGGTCCTCCTGCGCGCCGACATGGACGCCCTCCCCGTCACCGAACGCTCCGGCCTCGACTACGCCTCCACCACTCCCGGCCGGATGCACGCCTGCGGCCACGACGTGCATGTCACCTGCCTGCTGGGCGCCGCCGACCTGCTCGCCGCGGCCCGCGAGCACTGGTCCGGCACCCTGATCGCGCTGTTCCAGCCCGCCGAGGAGGTCGGCAACGGCGCCCAGGCGATGCTGGACGACGGCCTCTACAGCAAGGGCCTGGTGCCCGTCCCCGATGTGGTGCTGGCCCAGCATGTCGCCCCGTTCGGCGCCGGGCTGATCGCCTACTGCCCCGGCGCCTGCATGGCCGCCGCCGACAGCCTGGAGATCACCTTCCACGGCAGCGGCGGACACGGCTCCCGCCCGGAGACCACCGTCGACCCCATCCTGATGGCGGCCGCGTTCGTCCAGCGGGTGCAGTCCGTCGTGGCCCGCGAGGTGGCGCCCAAGGACCAGGCCGTCATCAGCGTCGGCTCCTTCCACGCCGGGGACAGCGCGAACGTCATCCCCGACCAGGCCGTCGTACGGCTCAGCGTCCGCAGCTTCGACGAGACCGTACGGGCCCGCGTCCTGGCCGCCATCGACCGCATCGCCGGCGCCGAGGCCACCGCCTCCGGTGCCGACCGCGCCCCGCAGACGAAGATCCTCGACTCGTTCCCGGTCACCGTCAACGACTCCCGGACCCTGCGCAAGGTCAACGAGGAATTCACCCGGCTCTTCGGCGAACAGCGGCTGTTCGCCTACGACCCGGCATCGGGATCCGAGGACGCCGGAGTGCTGGCGACCGCGGCCGAGGCGCCCCTCTACTACTGGTGGCTGGGCGGCTGGGATCCGGAGGAGTTCCGTACCGCGCTGGCGGCGGGGCGGCTCGCGCAGGACATCCCGTCCAACCACTCGCCGTACTTCGTGCCGGTGGTGCGGCCGACGCTGACGATGGGCGTACAGGCGCTGACGGCCGCGGCGATGAACCGGCTGGAGACGAGCGGCAACTGAGGACCCGGCACGGCCCGCGTCCCGTCCGTTGACCTTTCCCTTGGGGGAAGGCCCAGCATCGGCCGTACCGGGCGAAGGACCCGGTACGAGGAGGGCAGCGGGATGGACGGGAACGGCGCCGGAACCGGCGGCCTGCTGGGCATCGGGGCGTTCGCACGGGCCGCCCGGCTCTCGCCCAAGGCGCTGCGCCTGTACGACGACCTGGGCCTGCTCACCCCGGCCCGGGTCGACCCGTACAACGGCTACCGCCGCTACGCCCCGGCCCAGCTGGAGCGGGCGCACCTGGTCGCTTGGCTGCGCCGGCTCGGCATGCCGCTGGCCCGCATACGCGAGGTGTGCGAGCTGGCGCCCGGCGCGGCGGCCGAGGCGGTCGCCGCGTACTGGGCGACGGTCGAAACCGACACCGCCGCCCGCCGGGACCTGGCCGCCTTCCTCGTCGACCAGCTGAAGAGGAAGGACGACACCGTCATGACCACATCAGACACTCCCGTATCCCCTCACCTGACGATGCGCTGCGCCGCCGGGACCGACCGGGGGCTGATCCGCCCGGCCAACCAGGACGCGGCGTACGCGGGCCCCCGGCTGCTCGCGGTGGCCGACGGCTGCGGCGAGCTGGGCGGCCCGGCCGCGGCCGCCGCGATCGAGGAGCTGAAGCCCCTGGAGGACGCCGATCCCCCGTCCGGTGATCTGCTCGCCGCCCTGGAGGAGGCGGCCCGCCGCGCCAACCGGGCGGCCGCGATGGCCGATGCGGACACCGGCTGCACCCTGACCGCACTGCTCCGTTCCGGCTCGCGGCTGGGGCTGCTGCACGTAGGGGACTCGCGCGCCTACGTCCTGCGCGACTCCGGCCTCTTCCGCATCACCCACGACCACAGCGTGGTGCAGTCCCTGATCGACGAGGGCCGGCTCACCCCGGAGGAGGCGCCGTCGCACCCCGACCGCACGCTGCTGCTGCAGGCCCTCGGCGGCGGCCCGGAATTCACCCCCAGCCTCCAGATCCTGGAGGCCCGGCCCGGTGAGCGCTATCTGCTGTGCACCGACGGACTGTCGGGGGTGGTGGCACCCGAGGCGATGCGGGACGCGCTGACCGCGGCCGACACCCCTGAGGACGCCGTACGGAGCCTGATCGCCCTGGCCCATGAGGCGGGCGCACCCGACAACGTGGGATGCGCGGTGGGGGAGGTGAGGGTGGCGCGGGCGGCTTGACCGAGCGCCCTCGTGGGGGTGCTTGCTCCCGTTGGGGGGCTTGCCCACGAGGGTGGGCGGTTGCTCGCTCCCGTGGGGGGGTGCTTGCCCCCGAGGGCGGGCGGTTGCTTGACCCTGCACGAGGGTGGGCGGTTGCTTGACTCTCCACGAGGGCGGGCCGTTGCTTGATCCTCCACGAGGGTGGGCGGTTGCTTGATCCTCCACGAGGGCGGGCAGGGATACCGCAAGGGGCGCTCACCACCCTTAGGGGCCCACCCCTACGGGAAAGGGGCGCAGCTCGCGAGCTGCGCCCTCTCCCTCATACGCGGCGATCGCCGGCATCGGTCGCCGCGTATGCATCCGCAGGGTCAGCCGATGGTCTTGGCCACCCAGTCCTTGAAGTGGTGGATCTCGGTGTAGACGTCCGGGGATTCACCGCAGACGTGACCCACGCCGCGGCTGTCGACGCCGACGATCTGCCAGCGGCCGGCGACCTTCTTCAGCAGCGGGGAACCGGAGTCGCCGCCGCACGGGCCGAACGTGCCCGAGGGGTTGTCGGCGCACACATCGCCCTTGTGGATGCCCCAGGAGTCGTCGCCGTCCGAGCCCTTGACGCACGCGGGCGTGTCGGCCGGGATGGTCTTGGTGTCGAGCTGCTGGAGGGCCGTGGGGAGCTTGTCCTGTCCCTTGTCGCCCGGCTTGGTGTAGCCCCAGCCGATCTCCCGGACGGCGGTGCCGGCCGGGGTCGCGTCGGAGGACATCGCGACCGGCGCCTGCGACACCTTCTTGCTCAGGTGCAGCAGCGCGAGGTCGTTGCCGGTGTTGCGGTCGTCCGAGGCGACGTAGTCAGGGTGCACCGTGACGCTCTTGACGCCCACGACCGTGCCGCCGGTGGTCCGGTCCTTGGACCCGATGCGTACCGTGAATTCCTTGGCCGGGATGACCTCGGTCTTCCCGTCCGTACCCGGCTTGGAGACGCAGTGTGCCGCGGTGACCACCCAGTCGCCGCGGATCAGCCCGCCGCCGCAGGTGAAGGCCTTGGCGTCGCTCCAGCCGCCGTGGATCGCGGCCATGAACGAGTAGGCGGGCGCGTCGCTGCCGCCGATTATCTTCGGTGAGTTGTCACCGGGCCCGGGGGCGGGAGCCGCACCGGCCGTGCCCGCCATCGCTCCGGCGAGCATGGCCGCGGCGACTGCGACCGGCGCGTAACGCGCGTGCTTGACGGCGCTCTTCAACTTGGTACCGCGTGTCACGTATGAACTGCCCTTTCGAACGTAAGTTCAACTTCAACTTCGGTCCTTCGCCGGCCGCTTGGCTTGGCTTTTGCGCGCGGCCTGAACGGTAGGTGGCCGAGTGGCCGAGTGGCTGAGTAGTCGAGTAGCCGACTGGCTCAGTGGATCGGTGGCCTCAGAAGCAACAGCAGTACCAACAGTCACAGAGAGCACATGAGTTGCGGTATCCGTACTCGTACTCAGATGGCGGATCAGAAGAACTAGGCATCTCCGGCGCGGAGTTGAGGCGAACGGCGGCAGCCTGGAGACCCGTTACGGCGTCCCGCCCTGCCCTACGCCAGCCCCTTCAGCATCCCCTTGAAGTACAGCTGCGGCAGTCCGTAGCGCTTGAGGAACCACATGTCGGTGCGCTCCCGGGTGGTGTCCAGGAAGGGGAAGGAGGGGGCGGGCCGCAGGTCGTAGTCGAATTCGGCGAGGAGCATCTTGTGGCGGGCGGTGACCAAGGGGCAGGAGGTGTAGCCGTCGTAGCGGGCGGTGGCGGGGCGGCCGCGGAGGCCGGCGAGCAGGTTGGCGACGACGACGGGGGCCTGCTTGCGGATGGCCGCGCCGGTCTTCGACGTCGGCAGGTTGGCGATGTCGCCCAGCGCGAACACCTCGGGGAAATCAGGGTGCTGGAGGGTATGCCGGTCCGCCTTGACGTACCCGTAGGGGGAATCGGGGTCGGCGAGCGGGCCGCCCGCCAGCCACTCGGGGGCGCGCTGCGGCGGCACGGCGTGCAGGAAGTCGTAGCGGAGGGTCTCGGTGGCGCCGGTGGTGTGGTCGGTGATCACGGCCTCGCGGGCGGCGCCGTCCAGGGCCGTCATCTCGGACTGGAAACGCACCTCGATGCCGTAGCGCCGGACCGTCTCCTCCAGCGCCCGGGAGAACACCGGCACCTTGAACATCGCGGACTCCGGGAGCACCAGGACCGTGCGGATCGCGCCAAGAACGCCGCGTTTGCGCCAGTGATCGGCCGCCAGGTACGCGATCTTCTGCGGGGCGCCGCCGCACTTCACCGGGCCGGACGGCATGGTGAACACCGCCGTGCCGCGCCGCATCCGGCGGATCAGCTCCCAGGTGTGCGGGGCGAGATCGGGCCGGTAATTGCTGCTGACGCCGCCGTGTCCGAGGGCCGTGGCCAGGCCGGGGATGCCGTCCCAGTCGAGGTGCAGGCCGGGCGCGAGGACCAGCCGCCCGTAGGTGAGGGTCCGGCCGGATGCGGTGGTGACCGTGCGCGTGGCCGGATCGACGGCCGTCGCGCGCTCGCGCAGCCAGCGCACGCCGGGCGGGATCACCTCCGCCTCGGTGCGCAGCGCGGTGCGCAGCGGCGCCTGCCCGCCGCCGACCAGCGTCCACAGCGGCTGGTACCAGTGTGTGTCCGAGGGCTCCAGCAGTGCGATGTCCCGCACACCGGCACGGCGTAACCGGGCGGCGACGGTGATGCCCGCGGTGCCGCCTCCGATGATCAGGATCTGGTGGTGGGGGGTGGCAAGGGGCGTCATGGGGTTCCTCCAGTAGGGGGTCGGTGGTGCGGACCGCGCCGCCACGGGCGCGGGACGGCCGTCACAGGCGGGGCAGGGCGGTGGCCGCCATGGTTATCGCGAGGACGGCGACGAGAGAGGCGAATGACCTGGTCAGGGTCGGTGCCGACAGATGGGCCGCGAGGCGGTTGCCAAGGTAGCTGCCGACCGCCGCACAGGCCGCGAAACCGGCCAGCAGCGGCCAGTCCAGGGCGCCGGTACCGGCCCTGATGGCCAGCGCCGTGGTCGAGTTGATGAGAATGACGAGAAGCGAGGTGCCGATGGCGACCGGCATCTCCAGGCCCAGGACGAGCGTGAGGGCCGGGACGACGACGAAGCCGCCGCCGACGCCGAAGAAGCCGGTGAGCAGGCCGACGGCCGAGGCGGTGACGGCGATGTGGGCGGGGCGGCGACGGGTACCTGACGGCTGCGGCTCCCGCTGTTCCTGCCGCTCCTGCTGTTCCCGCCGCTTCTGCGCCTGCTGCGGTGTCTGCGTCTGCTGTGGTGTCTGCGGCGTCTGCGGCTCCTGGGCCTTCGGTGGCTCCTCGGCCTTTCGCCGTCCTCGCCTGCCCTGTAACAGCAGTGCCGCCGCCACCGCCAGCATCAGCCCCGCGAACGCCGCCATCAGCGCCGTCGGGTCCAGCGCCGCGCTCCACCGGGTGCCGAGAAAGCTGCCCGCCGTGCCCAGCGCCCCGAAGGCCGCCCCGGCCGCCCAGCGGATCCGGCCCGCGCGGGCATGGCAGACCAGTCCCGTCACCGCGCCGACCGCGACCACGACCAGCGCGCCCGCCGTGGCCTCGTGCGGCGACTGGCCGAGCAGATAGACCAGCGCCGGAACGGCCAGGATCGAACCACCGCCGCCGAGCGCACCCAGCAGCACCCCGATCAGCAACCCGCACGGCAGCGCCGCAACGGCTAAGACGACGGACACGCTACGCGGACGGAGCGGAGGCCGACGACGGCTCGGAGACCGATGACGGCTCGGAGACCGATGACGGCTCGGAGACCGACGACGGAGCCGAGTCCGGGGCCGAGTCCGAGTCCGGGTCCGAGGCCGGAACCGCGGCCCGCGGCTCCAGCGCCACGGCCCCGCTCGCGTCGGACCACTCCGCGACAAACGCGAACCGGTCGCCGCGCACCACCGTCTCGCGCCACTCCACCGGCCGCTCCCCGGCCCGTCCCAGCCGCTCGATCGCGAACGCCGCCTCCCGGTCGGCCAGCCCCAGCAGCCACGCCTGCCGGATGTCCGGCAGGAACGGCTGGATCCGCTCGCGGCCGCCGGTGACCTTCACCCCGCAGCGCCGCGACAGCTCGGCGTAGAGCGAGGTGTGCCCGAAGCCGGCCTCCAGCAGCGGTTCGGCGATCTCCGCGGGCAGATACGCGGTGTCGTGCGCCAGCGGCTCACCGTCCGCCAGCCGCAGCCGCTCCAGTACGACCAGCGGTGCGTCCGGCAGCATCCCCAGCTGCCGCGCGACCGTCGCGTCCACCGTCCGTTCCAGCCGCAGTACCTCGCTGCGCTGCTCCACGCCCTGGCCCTCCAGCTCGCGGAAGAGGCTGTAGAGCGAGCCGAGCGGCTGCTGTATGCGGCGGGTGTCCAGGCGGCTGGCGCGGCCGCGTTCGGCGATCACCAGGCCGTCGGCGCGCAGCGTGCGCAGCGCCTCGCGAACGGTGTGCCGACTGACCTCGTACTCCCCGGTGAGCCGGTGCTCGGCCGGGAACTCCCGGGTGAACGCGCCGGCTTCCATCCGCCGCCGCAGATCCGCGGAGAGCTGCGCCCACAGAGGGAGCGGTGAACTCCGGTCCAGCGGGCGCGGGCCGGGGTCGGGGGAGTCCGGCTGGTGGGTCGTCATGGAGTCCTCCGCGGGCGGGCGTACGGGGATGTGCGTGGCCGGGGGCGGACTTGTTGCCGTCCACCGCGCTGCTTAATGTACGTACATCCGTGCATCCGCACAACGGACCCTGCCCGAGCGGGCCTTGGGCACACCCCCTGGAGGCCAGCGTGCATTTCGCGCAGTACTACCTCGACTGCCTCTCCCAGGCGTCGTACCTCATCGGCGACCAGCGCACCGGACGCGCCGTCCTGGTCGACCCCCGCCGCGACATCGACGACTACCTGCGTGACGCGGACGAGGTCGGCCTGCGCATCGAACTCGTCATTGAGACGCACATTCACGCCGACTTCCTCTCCGGCCATCTCGAACTGGCGCGCGCGACCGGCGCCACCATCGCCTTCGGCGAGGCCGCCGCGACCGGCTTCCCCATCCGGCGGTTACGGGACGGCGAACGGATACCACTGGGGCCCTCCGACGACGAGGGCGTCACCCTCACCGTCCTCGCCACCCCCGGCCACACCCTCGAGTCCATCTGCCTGGTCATCCATGAAAACCCGCACGACGACGTGCCGTTCGGCGTCCTGACCGGCGACACCCTCTTCGTCGGCGACGTCGGCCGCCCCGACCTGCTCTCCGCCGCCGGGCACTCCCCGCACGAGATGGCCGTACGACTGCATCGCTCCCTGCACACCAAACTCATGGCACTCCCGGACGCGACCCGGGTCTTTCCCGCACACGGCGCCGGCTCGGCCTGCGGCCGCAACCTCTCGACCGAGACCAGCTCCACCATCGGCGACCAGCGGCGCCTGAATTACGCCCTGCAGCCCATGCGGGAGAGCGAATTCGTCCGGCTGGTCACCGCGAGCCAGCCCGCCACACCCGGCTACTTCGCGCACGACGCCGCCCTCAACCGCGACGGACATCCCCTCCTGGACGCCGCGCCCCTGGCGGCCCTCACCCTGGACGAGGCCCGCACCGCCCGCGACGAGCACGGCGCCGCCCTCCTGGACTGCCGCCCCCTCGCCGCCTACACCCACGCCCACCTCACCGGCTCCCTGCACGCCGGCCTCGACACCCGCTTCGCCGAGTACGCCGGCAGTGTGGTGGCGCCCGGCACTCCCATCGTGCTGCTCGCCGACCCCGGCACGGAGGACGAGGCCCGCCTCCGCCTCGCCCGCATCGGCTATGACCGCGTCCTCGGCCATGTCCCCGACCCGGCGGCCGCCCTCGCCCAACGGCCGGCCCTGGCCACCCGCAGCCATCGGATCGACGGGGGCCAGCTCCCTGCCGTGCGAGTCCCCGCCAACCAACTCCCCTCCGAGCAACACCAGTTGATCGACGTCCGCAATGCGGCCGAATTCGAGGCGGGTGCGCTTCCCGGCGCCCGCAACATCCCCCTGGCCGCCCTCCGCGACCAGAGCGACCACCTCGACCGCGACCGGCCGGTCGTCCTCTACTGCCAGAGCGGCAACCGGTCGGTGATCGCAGCGGCACTGCTGGAGGAGCGGGGGTTCGGGGATGTGCGGGATGTGGTGGGGGGATACCAGGCGGCGGTGAAGGAGGCGGCGGCCAAGGCGGGGTGAGCGGATCGGCCGGTTCCGGGCAAGGCCCCGGCTCCGGCCCCGGACAAGGGGGGCCTCGTACACGCACGCAAGAAATCGGGGAAACCTCAGAGGCGCGAGGGGATTGGAGGCGCCCGAGGCCGGGCAGAAAGGGCCGGGTGGCCGCAGGAAGGCGGCGACGGGCGTGCGAGACGGCCGGCGCAGGGGCGTCAGGGACCGTCGGGTACCGAACACCCGTACAACGGACGTTCAGCGATCGTTGATCGCTCATCTTCATGCTGAATCGCATGTTGCGCCGTGTGACGACAGAGCATGCAGATGACGCCCGGGAAGAACGCGAGCCGCAGGCGTCGCGGATCGCCCTCACCTGGACCGGGGAGCCGGGCCGGATGGAGGAGCTGACGCATGGCATGCTCCTCGACCAGGCCGACCGCGCCGCGGCGGCGCTCGCACGGCTCGGTGTGCGGGCCGGCGACAAGGTGGCCGTGCATCTGCCGCTGGTGCCCGAATCGGTGATCGCCACCCTCGCCTGCGGGCGCCTTGACGCGCTGCGCACCACGCTGCCCGTCTCGCTCACCGTGCCCGAACTGGCCGCGCGGACCCGGGAGTCGGGGGCGCGGGTGCTGATCACCGCGGACGCGGCGTTCTGGGACGGGGCCATACGGCCGGTGAAGGCGGTACTCGACCATGCGCTGGCGCGGGCCTGTGCCGTGGAGGGCGGCCGTACCGTCCTGGTGGTGAACCGGTGCGCGCGGCCGGTCTCCTGGACACCGGGGCGCGACCGGTGGTGGCACGAGGTCCTCGACGAGGCATGACCCGCGGGCCGGCCGGGCCCGGCGGCAACCGCACCCGCGTCGACCTGGGCCTGCGGTCGCCCGACGAGAAGGACCGCCGCCCCGCGCCTCAGCCCGAGGGAACGGCCGGGGCGTCGACCGGACGCCTTTTGCTGCGCACCACGTCGAGGTACTCGGCCACCGCGTCCCTGTTCCGGATCAGGCACTCTATGCGCTCCGTCATACGGTCGCGTTCGAGCTCCAGTGTGGCGAGCATCTCCGATGTCGCATCGGCGAAGTGGATGATCCGCGGCTTGTCCAGGCAGGGCAGGATCTGCTTGATGATCCTTGTGGGCAGTCCGGCATCGAGCAGCCCTCTGATCTGCATGACCCGGTCCACGAAGCGCTCGTCGTACTCGCGATAGCCGTTCGCGGAGCGATCGGCGGCGATCAGGCCCTGCTCCTCGTAATAGCGCAACAGCCGACGGGGCGTGCCGGTCCGCTCCGAGAGCTCTCCGATCCGCATGTGCTCCCCTCCCCTTTGCCCCATCGAACCATCGCAGCGACGGCAGCGACGGCAGCGACCGCATCAAGGCGACGGTCCGACGGTACGCGGCGCCGTACGCGGCGCCCACCCCCTCACGCACGCCCCCACCAGGCTCCGGGCCCTCGCCCCCGTACCCTGAAGAGGTGAGCACCATCCCCGAACCCGAACCGGCCGACGAGGCGCCCGCCGCCCGGCCCGCCGCGAGTGGGACCCCCGAGACGGCCCGGCCCGCCGCCCGGCCCGCCGCGCTGATCTTCGACGATCCGCTGGACCGGCAGTCCTCGGACGACACCGACCGCGGCTGGGGCGAGCGGCCCACGGCCTCCGGCAGCGCCGCCGATCTCGCCCGCTTCCTCGACGAAAAGCCGCCCCACCACCTCTGAGCGAGGCGATGAGGCGGCGGGCGCCGGTCGCGGGGGCGCGCTCCGGCTACTGCTGCGTCTTCTGCGTGATGACGGTGGCCGACGTGCCGGACATCGGGAGCGAGCCATTGCGCTGCGCGATGAGCGCGTCGCGGATCTCGGTGAGCAGCTCGATCTCGGTCGGGTCGGCGGGGGCGTCGTCGACCGGCTTCTTCGCGTCCTGGCGGGCCTTCCACTTGTTCATCGGAAGGATCATGAGGAAGTAGACGACCGCGGCGGTGATCAGGAACGTCAGCGCGGCGCTGAGCACCGAGCCCCACAGGATGTAGATCCCGTCGGTGAACTCGCCCGTCTTCTTGTCCGGGTGGCAGCTGGTGCTCAGGCAGGCCTTGTAGTTGTCGAGGTTCTGCGAGCCGAGGGCGCCGATGATCGGGTTGATCACGCCCTTGACCACGGCATTGACGATGTTGGTGAATGCCGCACCGACGACGACCGCGACCGCGAGCTCGATGACGTTTCCGCGCATCAGGAATTCCTTGAATCCCTGCAGGACGCCCTTGTTCTCGCTCACCTGACAGCCTCTTTCCACGCTCGGTACGGATGGTGCAGCAACAATCAGCACCGCAACTTACGGCAGGGCGGGGCGGCGGTGTCCAGTCGTCCGACACGAACCGGCGATCGACCAGAGCGTCAGTGCGGATCTGGCGGACCGGCCTCTCCCAAGCCCTTGAAGGGCAGGGGGCACCCCCACCCGGAGAAGCTTTGCGTGCGAGCGGAGCGGACGCCACTCGATCTTGGGGCATGACTACCGCCCTCCGGAGAGCGCCGCCGCCGGGCATCCGGTCGCCGGAGCCGTTCGTACGGCGCCGTACGAGACGCCCGTGGCCAGTGCTGCGGCGGTCATCGCCAGTGCGGCGGCGATCAGGCGCCGTCGCGTCGTCCGCCGCCATCGGTGTCGTCCACCACCGGCCCGTACCGGTGCGAAGTGGGGCACTTCACACGTTGGCGGAGTCGGGAGCGGCGGGTCGGGGAGCGGATCCGGCGGGAGCCGTAAGGCGGCGGGAAGGCCGAGGGAGGCGTCGGGAGGGGAGTCGAGGGAGGGACGGGGCATCGTCGTCACCGCCTGTCGCGGGATTGCGGAACGGGTCACCGGCGGTCACCGGCGATCACCACCGTGCCGGAATTCCCCACGGCCCGCTTCGGCCTGTGGATGAACCCGCACCTGTGGACAACTCGCTCACCCGCAGAAGCCCCTGGCGGCCCTGGCGCCCCTGATCTCCCCGAGATCCTGCCGGCCCCGGCAAACCGCGCCGCCGAGCCCGCGATGCCCCGCGACGCCCGGCACCGCCGCTACGGCAGCTCGATCCCCAGATCCCAGCCCTCGAGGGAACTGGCGCAGGGACAGTCGCGCGCCGCGGAGTCGGGGAGGGCGGCCACCGCGTCGAAAAGGACCTCGCGCAGTCGGCCGACGTTCTGGCCGAAGACCTTGAGGACCTCCTCGTGGGAGACACCGTCGCCCGTCTCGGTGCCCGCGTCCAGGTCGGTGACCAGGGTCAATGAGGTGTAGCAGAGGCCGAGTTCCCGGGCGAGTACGGCCTCGGGGTGGCCGGTCATGCCGACCACCGACCAGCCCTGCGCGGCGTGCCAGCGGGACTCGGCGCGGGTGGAGAAGCGGGGGCCTTCGATGACGACGAGGGTGCCGCCGTCGACCGGCTCCCAGTTGCGGCCGCGGGCCGCCGCCACCGCGGTCCGGCGCCCGGTGGGGCAGTAGGGGTCGGCGAAGGAGACGTGGACGATGTTCGGGACGGCGCCGCCCGGCAGCGGTTCGCCGTCGAAATACGACTGGGCGCGGGACTTGGTGCGGTCGACGAGCTGGTCGGGGACGAGCAGCGTGCCGGGGCCGTACTCGGGGCGCAGGCCGCCGACGGCACACGGCCCGAGGACCTGGCGCACGCCGACCGAGCGCAGCGCCCACAGGTTGGCGCGGTAGTTGATGCGGTGCGGCGCGAGGTGGTGCCCCCGGCCGTGCCGGGGCAGGAAGGCGACCCGGCGGCCGGCCACCTCGCCCAGGAAGAGGGAGTCGCTGGGCGGCCCGTAGGGGGTGTCCACTGTGATCTCGGTCACGTCGTCGAGGAAGGAATAGAACCCCGAGCCGCCGATAACGCCAATCTCCGCGTCAGACATGCCGGTCACACTATCGGGGCGGCCCGCCGCGCCGCGGGGCCGGGCCGGAAAAGCCGCGGACCCCGCCGTCGGCGACGGCGGGGTCCGGGGGAAGCGTGGGTCAGGCGGCGGAGCTGCTGCTCGTGGACGACGAGGACGTCGAGGACGACGCCGTCGAGGACGAGGAGGAGGCCGTGGACGACGAGGTCGTCGACTTGGCGTCCGAGCTGCCGGCCGAGTCCGAGGAGGACGAGCCGCTCGTGCTGGAGGAGCTCTTCGCCGGGCTGCTGCTGGACGACGAGCCGCGGCTGTCGTTGCGGTAGAACCCGGAGCCCTTGAAGACGATGCCGACCGCGGAGAACACCTTCTTGAGGCGTCCGTTGCAGCTGGGGCACTCGGTGAGCGCGTCGTCGGTGAACTTCTGCACGGCCTCAAGGCCCTCGCCGCACGCGGTGCACTGGTACTGGTAGGTCGGCACTTGACTTCCTCCTGGCACTCTCACTCGATGAGTGCTAACGACGATCCATAGTGCAGTATTCCGGCCCGTCAGTCCACTGTGACCGGCGTACGGTGACCGACTCCACGTTCGGCAGGGCGCGCGTCCCGCGTCCTGTCAGGCGTTCGCCAGCGCCCGCTCCCGGCCCTCGGAAACGGCGTCGACCTGCTGGTTCGCAGCGTCCGTGCCGTCCGTGCTGTCCGTACCGTCCGTACCGTTCGTGGCGTCCGTGCCGTGCGCGGCGCCGCCGGCGACCACGGTCGACGACCGCGGCAGCAGATGCGCGCGCAGCGTCAGCAGCACCGTCAGCGCCAGCGCCGTACCGGCCAGCGGCACCAGGAAGCCGGCGCTCGGGCCGAAGCGGTCCGTGAGCTGGCCGGCCGAGGAGGCTGCGGCCGCCTGGCCCAGTGCCACCGCACCGGTCAGCCAGGTGAAGGCCTCCGTACGGGCGGCGGCCGGCACCAGCGTCTCGACCAGGGTGTAGCCGGAGATCAGGGCCGGGGCGATGCACAGGCCGATCACCAGGCCGACGGCGGCCAGCAGCGGCACCGCGGTCACGGACCACAGCGGGGTGGTGGCCAGGGCCAGCAGACCGTAGGCGACCAGCAGGCGGCGGCGCGGGCCGACCTTCCAGCTGATGGCGCCGCAGGCGATACCCGCGAGCATGTTGCCGGCCGCGAAGATCCCGTAGAGGACGCCGTTGATGCCCGGGTGCCCGATGTGCTCGGTGAAGGCGGTCAGCGAGACCTGCATACCGCCGAAGACGGTGCCGATGCCCAGGAACGCCACGATCAGGACGCGTACGCCGGGCACGGACAGCGCCGAGACGCGCGGGCGGCCGAGGTCCTGCGCCCGGTGGACGGGCGGCTGGGTGCGCCGCTGCGCGGCGAACAGCAGACCGCCGGCCAGGCTGAGGACGGCCTCGGTGATCAGGCCGGCGGCCGGGTGGATGCCGGTGCACAGGGCGGTCGCCAGCACCGGGCCGACGACGAAGGTGAACTCGTCGGTCACCGACTCGAACGCGGCGGCCGTCGGCATCAGCGGGCTGCCGCCGAGCGTCGCCGCCCAGCGGGCCCGGACCATCGGGCCGACCTGCGGCGTCGAGGCGCCGGTGGGAACGGCCACCGCGAGCAGCGCCCACAGGGGGGCGTGCGCGAGGGCGAGGGTGATCAGCGCGGCGACGCCGGCGACATGCACCGCGACACCGGGGAGCAGCACCGCGCGCTGACCGAAGCGGTCGGCGAGCTTGCCGCTCTGGGGGGCGAACAGCGCCATCGAGACGCCGGTGGCGGCGGTGACCGCGCCGGCGGTGCCGAAGGAGCCGGTGGTGGACTGGACGAGCAGGGTGATGCCGATCGTCAGCATCGCGAACGGCTGCCGGGCCAGAAAGCCGGGCAGTACGAATGTCCATGCACCAGGGGTGCGCAGCAGTTGTCCGTATCCGGGACGGGAGTCCTTGACCGCGGGTGCCACGGCCGGGCCTTTCTGCTGCCTGGTAGCGCGTGGCCGCGAGGTCGTCACGGAACGCGCCGAGAGCTGTCCTCTCGCGCAGGACCGAGTGATACCGCGTGGTCCGCACCGGAGAAGTGGCTGCGCTTGTGGCAGAGGACCGCGGCCGCCGAGCGGTCGCGCCAGCTCTGCTTCAGGCAGAGTTGGTTCGTTTATTGCCTCTTCATACTACAGGTTGAAGCGCGTGAAGCCCTGGGATTAACCAGGGCTTCACGTGAAATTCCTTGGGATCCGTGGAGAGATGCGGCACATACCGGCCGGTCGGAGTCGCAAGGGCCCGCTCGGTGCCGTACGGGCCTCCAAGGGGGCGCATGCCCCTCGGCTCAGCCGGCTCCTCGGCTCACCCGGCCCCGCGCCGCCTGCCCCGTCGCTCCCTGGACTCGCCGTGCCGCGGCTCGCCGTGTCCGCCCGTTCCCAGCCAGCCGGCCAGCTTGCCGCCCTGGGAGACGGCCTGCAGCCGTCGCTCGGCGGCGTCCCGTACCGGGTCCGTGGCCACCACCAGCAGCTCGTCGCCGTGCCGCAGCACGGTCGTGGGCGACGGCACGAAGCTGGAGCCGTCCCGGACGACGAGGGTGACCGCGGCGCCGGCGGGCATCCGCAGCTCGCCGACCTCGACGCCGTGCATCCGCGAGCCGGGCCCGATGGACGTGGACAGCAGATGGCCGCGCAGCCGCTCCAGCGGGGCCGACTCGATGCCCAGGTCGGCGGCCTCCTCGCCGTCGCCGAGCTGCAGCCGCCGCGCCAGCCAGGGCAGCGTCGGGCCCTGGATGAGGGTGTAGACCACGACGAGCACGAAGACGATGTTGAAGACGCGTTCGCTGCCGGGGATGTCGGTGACCATCGGGATGGTGGCCAGGACGATGGGCACCGCGCCGCGCAGGCCGGCCCACGACAGCAGGGTCTTCTCCTGCCAGGGCATGCGGAACGGCAGCAGGCTCACGAACACCGACAGCGGGCGGGCCACGATCGTCAGGATCATGCCGATGACCAGCGCCGGGACGATGTCGTCGAGGAGGTTGTGCGGGGTGACCAGCAGGCCCAGCAGGACGAACATGCCGATCTGGCCGATCCAGCCGAGCCCCTCGGCGAAGCCGCGGGTGGCCGGGGCGTGCGGGAGTTTGGCGTTACCGAGGATCACCGCGGCCAGATAGACGGCGAGGAATCCGGAGCCGTGTGCCAGGGCGCCGGCCGCGTAGGCGGAGACCGCGATGGCCATGACGGCGATCGGGTAGAGGCCGGAGGCGGGCAGCGCCACATGCCGCATGCCGTAGGAGCCGAGCCAGCCGATCGCCAGCCCGATCGCGGCGCCGATGGCCAGCTCCAGGGCTATCTCGCCGAGCAGGGCGTACCAGTGCTCGACCGGCCCGGCCGTGGAGAAGGCGACGACGAGGATGACCACCGGGGCGTCGTTGAAGCCCGATTCGGCCTCCAGAACACCCGTCAGGCGGGCGGGCAGCGGGACGTTGCGCAGTACGGAGAAGACCGCGGCCGCGTCCGTCGAGGAGACCACGGCGCCGATCAGCAGCGCCTGGCGCCATTCGAGCCCGGCCAGATAGTGCGCTCCGGCCGCGGTGACCCCCACGCTCACCGCGACGCCGACCGTCGAAAGCAGTGCCGCCCGGGGCAGCGCCGGCCTGATTTCCTTCCACTTCGTGCCCAGTCCGCCCTCCGCGAGGATCACGACCAGGGCCGCATAGCCGAGGAGTTGGGTCAGCCCGGCGTTGTCGAAGACAACGCCGCCGAGGCCGTCCTGCCCTATGGCGACGCCTATCCCCAGGTAGATGAGCAGGCTGGGGAGTCCGCTGCGCGAGGAGAGTCGTACCGCGGCCACGGCGATGAGCAGCACGAGCGAGCAGACCAGCAGGAGTTCGTTGAGGTAGTCGACAGTCAGGAGCTGGTCCTTTCTCGCACGCGGGCCGGAGGGGGCGGGTTCCCTGGGGCCCTTTACAGGCCGTTCGGGACCTACGATCCTTACCGTATCTAGTTACTAAGTCTAACAATTTACCATTACTTGAAAGTTCGATGTGCTGGCGGTGACTCCGCGTAGGGCTCGCCGGACCCGTGCGCCTATGGTTGCTCCCAGCACTCCCACCCTGCCCCTCGAAGGACAGAGATGCCCGCCAACAAGTCCGGCCCTGCCCCAAAGAAGAAAAAGGGGCGGCGCGGCCGCCTCGTCGCCATCACGGTCGTGCTGCTGCTCGTGGCGGGCATCGGCTTCGGCGCGTACTGGAGCGTCAGTACCGTGCGCGCCTCGTTCCCGGAGACGACCGGATCGCTCAACCTCCCGGGGCTGACGAACCCGGTGACCGTCGCGCGCGACGGCAACGGCATCCCGCAGATCTACGCCGACACCGACGCGGACCTCTTCCGCGCCCAGGGCTACGTCCAGGCGCAGGACCGCTTCTGGGAGATGGACGTCCGCCGCCACATGACGGCCGGCCGCCTGTCGGAAATGTTCGGCAAGAGCCAGGTCAAGTCCGATGAATTCCTGCGCACGCTGGGCTGGCACCACGTGGCGCAGAAGGAGTACGACACCAAGCTGTCGCCGGAGACCAAGAAATATCTCCAGGCCTACTCCGACGGCGTCAACGCCTACCTCAAGGAACACCAGGGCTCGGCGCTGTCCCTGGAGTACGCGGCGCTGGACCTCGAGAACGACTACACGCCCCAGAAGTGGACGCCGGTCGACTCGGTCGCCTGGCTCAAGGCGATGGCCTGGGACCTGCGCGGCAACATGCAGGAAGAGATCGACCGCTCCCTGATGACCAGCCGCTTCACCCCGGAGCAGATCGCCCAGCTGTACCCGAAGTACCCGTACCAGCGGAACAAGCCGATCGTCGAGGGCGGTTCGGTCGACCCGGCCACCAAGACCTACCGGCCCAAGGGCTCGGCCAACGCCGCCCCGGCCGGCACCGCCACCGTGGGCCTGCAGTCGCAGCTCTCCGCGCTGTCCAAGACCCTCGACAAGGTCCCCGCGCTGCTCGGCCCCAACGGCAACGGCATCGGCTCCAACTCCTGGGTCGTCTCCGGTGAGCACACCGCCACCGGCAAGCCGCTGCTGGCCAACGACCCGCACCTGGCGCCGCAGATGCCCTCGCTCTGGTACCAGATGGGCCTGCACTGCCGCACCACCGGCCCCAAGTGCAACTACGACGTCTCCGGCTTCACCTTCTCCGGCATGCCCGGCGTCGTCATCGGCCACAACCAGAACATCGCCTGGGGCATGACCAACCTGGGCGCCGACGTCTCCGACCTCTACCTGGAGAAGATCAGCGCCGACGGGTACCTCTACGACAACAAGCAGCGCCCGTTCGTCACGCGCAAGGAGATCATCAAGGTCGCCGGCGGCGAGAGCCACAAGATCACCGTCCGGTCCACCAACAACGGACCGATCGTCTCCGACCGCGACGACGAACTGACCGGCGTCGGCAAGGACGCACCCGTACGCAACGCCGCCCCCGACCGCGGCGACGGCTACGCCGTATCGCTGCGCTGGACCGCCCTGGACCCCGGCAAGTCCATGGACGCCGTCTTCGAGCTCGACCGCGCCAAGGACTGGAGCGGCTTCCGCAAGGCCGCCGCACACTTCGAGGTCCCCTCGCAGAACCTCATCTACGCCGACACCAAGGGCAACATCGGCTACCAGGCGCCCGGCCGGATCCCGGTCCGCGGCGCCGGCGACGGCACCTACCCGGCGCCCGGCTGGGACCCGAAGTACGGCTGGAAGAGCTACATCCCGCAGCAGGCCCTGCCGTACGAGTACAACCCCAAGCGCGGCTACATCGTCACCGCCAACCAGGCCGTCATCGACGAGGGCAAGTACCCCTACCTCCTCACCAAGGACTGGGGCTACGGCGCCCGGAGCCAGCGGATCAACGACCTCATCGAGTCGAAGATCAAGGGCGGCGGCAAGGTCTCCACGGACGACATGCAGGCCTTCCAGAAGGACAACAGCAGCGAGATCGCCCGGCTGCTGACCCCGTACCTCACGAAGATCGACATCAAGGACAAGTACGTCCGCGACGCCCAGCAGCTGCTGGAGGGCTGGGACTTCACCCAGGAGCCCGACTCCGCCGCGGCCGCCTACTTCAACGCCGTCTGGCGCAACACCCTCAAGCTCGCCTTCGGCAACAAGATGCCCAAGGAACTGCGGCTCGAAGGACAGTGCCTCAACGTCCGCCCGGCCGATGAGACCGGCCCCGACGACGACCTGAACAAGCTGGTCCGCGAATGCGGCGAGCGGGCGGCCGACTCGGCGCAGCCCGACGGCGGCGACCGCTGGTACGAGGTCGTCCGCAAGATCCTGGACGACCCCCACAACGCCTGGTGGAAGACCGAGGACCGGCCCGGCCACCCCGGCGACAAGAACCGCGACCAGCTCCTCGCCGAGGCCATGAAGGACGCCCGCTACGAGCTGACCGCCAAGCTCGGCAAGAACATCGACAACTGGAGCTGGGGCCGCCTGCACCAGCTGTACCTGAACAACCAGACCCTGGGCACCGACGGCCCCGGCTTCCTGCAGGGCCTGTTCAACCGCGGCCCGTGGAACGTCGGCGGCGGCGAGGCCGCGGTCGACGCCACCGGCTGGAACGCCGCCGGCGGCTACAAGGTCACCTGGGTCCCGTCGATGCGGATGATCGTCAACCTCGGGGACCTCGACAAGTCCCGCTGGATCAACCTCACCGGCGCCTCCGGGCACGCCTTCAACGCGCACTACTACGACCAGACCGACAAATGGGCCAAGGGTGAACTGCTGCCCTGGGCGTCCGGCGAGGCGGCCGTCAAGAAGAGCACGAAGGAGACGCTGACGCTGTCGCCGTAAGGCCGCGGGCAGCACCGTCACCACCGCCGTCGGGCGGGCCGGGGATCCTCCGGCCCGCCCGACGGCGTTCCCGGCTCATGGCGGCCTCAGGCGGGGCCCCGGAAGCGGTGCACCCCCGACGGCGTCACCGCCGCATGCACCGGCCGGTCGTGCGCCTCGGCCGGTACGGCCTCCAGCACCTCCGAGTCGTACAGCAGCACCACCAGCGACGCGTTCGCCCCGGCCCGTTCCAGCCGCTCCAGCACCCGGTCGTAGGACCCGCCGCCGCGACCCAGCCGCAGCCCCCGCCCGTCCACCGCGAGCCCCGGCAGCAGCACCACACCGGCCTCCGTGACGGCCTCCGGCCCGAGCCGCCCGCCGGCCGGCTCCAGCAGCCCCCAGCCGGCCCGGACGAGCCGCTCGGCGCCCTCGTACACCGCCCAGTCGAGATCGTTGTCCGGCAGCAGCACGGGCAGCAGCACCCGCACGCCCGCCGCCCGCAGCCGGTCCAGCAGCGGCAGCGTGGCGGGCTCGTTACCGATGGACACATACGCGGCAACGGTCGGCCGGACGGCCGGGCCGGAGGACGTGTCCGCCCCCGCGGCCCCCGCCACCGCCCGCAATTCCGTCAGTTCCAGCGTCCTCCGGGCGAGCGCGGTACCCGATGCCGCCACGACATCGGGCGGCAACGCTCTCCTCACCTCCAGGAGGTCTCGCCGCAACCTGCGCTTCCTATCGTGATCGGATTCGTGACCAGAGTTCATTTGTGGCCCCTTGCTCCGCTCTCATGCTCTATTCACCAGACCCTCATCATCGTTCCGATAGGGCCGGTTATGGTGTCGCGCATGACTCCATCGCACACGCGGATCAGCAAGGCTGTCATTCCGGCAGCCGGCCTCGGCACCCGGTTTCTCCCCGCCACGAAGGCCACACCCAAGGAGATGCTCCCGGTCGTCGACAAGCCCGCCATCCAGTACGTGGTGGAGGAGGCCGCCGCCGCCGGACTCTCGGACGTACTCATGGTCACCGGCCGCAACAAGCGCCCCCTCGAGGACCATTTCGACCGCAACTACGAACTCGAAGAGGCGCTGCACCGCAAGGGTGACGAATCCCGGCTGGCGAAGGTCCAGGAATCCAGCGACCTGGCGACCATGCACTACGTACGGCAGGGCGACCCCAGGGGCCTGGGCCACGCCGTCCTGTGCGCCGCCCCGCACGTCGGCGACGAGCCCTTCGCGGTCCTCCTCGGCGACGACCTCATCGACCCCCGCGACCCGCTGCTGCAGCGCATGATCGAGATACAGGCACAGCACGGCGGCTCCGTCATCGCCCTGATGGAGGTCGACCCGGCGCAGATCCACCTCTACGGCTGCGCGGCCGCCACGCCCACCGGCGACGACGACGTGGTCGTGGTCTCCGACCTGGTGGAGAAGCCGGACCCCGCCGAGGCCCCCAGCAACCTCGCCATCATCGGCCGCTATGTCCTCGACCCGGCCGTCTTCGAGGTGCTGCGCAAGACCGAACCGGGCCGCGGCGGCGAGATCCAGCTGACCGACGCCCTCCAGGCACTGGCCGCCGACCCGGCCCTCGGGGGCCCCGTACACGGCGTCGTCTTCAAGGGCCGGCGGTATGACACCGGCGACCGTGGCGATTACCTGCGTGCCATTGTCAGACTGGCATGCGAACGTGAAGACCTGGGCCCGGACTTCAGGGCCTGGCTGCGCAGTTACGTCACCGAGGAGATGTAGGACGTTGAACGGCACCACCGACCAGACCCGCCACCAGGACCGCGTCTGGTCGGTGGCCGAACACCTCGACGACGTCCTGTCGAAAATCCCGCCACTGGAGCCGATCGAGCTGCAACTCCTCGACGCCCAGGGCTGCGTCCTGGTCGAGGACATCACGGTCCCCGTCGCCCTGCCGCCCTTCGACAACAGCTCCATGGACGGCTATGCCGTCCGGGTCGCCGATGTCGCGGGCGCCACCGACGACTTCCCCGCGACCCTCACCGTCATCGGCGATGTCGCGGCGGGCAGCGGCGACCTCCCCGCGGTCGGCCCCGGCGAGGCGGCCCGCATCATGACCGGCGCCCCCGTGCCGCCCGGCGCCGAGGCCGTCGTCCCCGTCGAATGGACCGACGGCGGCAGCGGCCAGGGCCCGGCCGCCGGCATGCGCGCCCACAGCGCCGCCCCCCAGGACGCGACCGGCGAGGTCCGCGTCCACCGCCCCGTGGCGGCCGGCGCCCATATCCGCGCCCAGGGCAGCGACGTCTCCGCGGGCGAGCCGGCCCTGCGCGCCGGTACGGTCCTCGGTCCGTCCCAGATCGGCCTGCTCGCCGCCATCGGCCGCGGCACGGTACGGGTCCGGCCCCGCCCCCGGGTCGTGGTGATGTCCACCGGCAGCGAACTGGTCCAGCCCGGCGAGGCGTTGGGCCCCGGCCAGATCCACGACTCCAACAGCTTCCAGCTCACCGCCGCCGCCCGCGCCGCCGGCGCCATCGCCTACCGCGTCGGCGCCGTCGCCGACGACGCCGAGTCCCTCCGCGCGGCCCTGGAGGACCAGCTCATCCGCGCCGACATCCTCGTCACCAGCGGCGGCGTCAGCGTCGGCGCGTACGACGTGGTCAAGGAGACGCTGACCGACTTCTCCGCCGAGGAGGGCATGGTCGAATTCCGCAAGCTGGCCATGCAGCCCGGCAAGCCCCAGGGCTTCGGCCTCATCGGCCCCGACCGCACCCCCCTCATGGCGCTCCCCGGCAACCCCGTCAGCTCCTACGTCTCCTTCGAACTCTTCGTCCGCCCCGCCATCCGCACCCTGATGGGCCTGCCGGACGTCCACCGCCCCACCGCCCGGGCCGAGTGCACCGAGCCCATCGCCTCCTCGCCCAAGGGAAAGCGGCAGTTCCTGCGCGGCTCCTATGACCCGGAGGCCGGCAAGGTGACCCCGGTGGGCGGCACGGGCTCCCACCTGATCAAGGCCCTCGCCCACGCCAACGCCCTGATCATCGTCCCGGAGGACACCACCGAGGTGGCCGCCGGCGGGGAGGTGGAGGTCGTCCTGCTCGGGTAGCCGCCGACCGGTGCGGGTACGGTGTCGTCCCACAGGCGCGGCACGGCACGGTCCGGACCAGGAGAACGATGAGCAGCGGCCAGCAACACCTCACCCACATCGACGCCGCGGGCGCGGCCCGGATGGTCGACGTATCGGAGAAGGACGTCACCGCCCGCACCGCCCGTGCCCGCGGCCGGGTCCTGGTATCGCCGCGCGTCATCGAACTGCTGCGGGGCGAGGGCATGCCCAAGGGCGACGCCCTCGCCACGGCCCGGATCGCCGGCATCATGGGCGCCAAGCGCACCCCCGACCTGATCCCGCTGTGCCACCCCCTCGCCGTCTCCGGCGTGAAGCTGGATCTGACCGTCACCGACGAAGCGGTCGAGATCGCCGCAACGGTCAAGACCACCGACCGCACCGGCGTCGAGATGGAGGCGCTGACCGCCGTCTCCGTCGCCGCCCTCACCGTCGTCGACATGATCAAGGCCGTCGACAAGGCAGCGGTGATCTCCGACATCCGCGTCGAGGAGAAGACCGGCGGCAAGTCCGGCGACTGGAGCCGGCCGTGAGCTCCCCCCACCCGGATCCGCACCCCGCCGCGGCGCCCCGCCGCGCCCTGGTCGTCACGGCCTCCAACCGCGCCGCCGCCGGCGTCTACCCCGACAAGGGCGGCCCGCTCCTCGCCGAGGGCCTGACCGCCATGGGCTTCGCCGTCGACGGCCCCCAGATCGTCCCCGACGGCGACCCGGTGGAAGCCGCGCTGCGCGCCGCCGTGGACGCCGGTTACGCCGTCGTGCTGACCACCGGCGGTACGGGCATCTCGCCCACCGACCGCACCCCCGAGGCCACCCGCCGGGTCCTTGACCACGAGATCCCCGGCATCCCCGAGGCCATCCGCGCGGCCGGCCGCGAAAAGGTCCCCACCGCGGCGCTCTCCCGAGGCCTGGCGGGCGTGGCCCGCACCACCGTGATCGTCAACCTCCCCGGCTCCACGGGCGGCGTCCGCGACGGCCTGGCCGTCCTCGCCGACCTCCTCCCGCACGCCGTCGACCAGGTCCACGGCGGCGACCACCCCAGACCCACCGGGAGCCCGAGCTGAACGCGTTCTGGCCGGTGGTCCTCGCCGAGGGCGAGGTCACCCTCCGCCCGATAAAGCTGCGCGACCAGCGCCCGTGGCGTGAGGTCAACCGCCGCAACCGCGACTGGCTGCGCCCCTGGGAAGCCACCATCCCGCCGCCCCCGCCCGGCACACCGCCGCCGCACCGCCCCACGTACCGCCAAATGGTGCGCCATCTGCGCGCCGAGGCACAGGCCGGGCGGATGCTGCCGTTCGTCATCGAATACCAGGGCCGCCTCGCCGGACAGCTCACCGTTGCCGGTATTACCTGGGGCTCGATGTGCTCGGGCCATATCGGCTACTGGGTGGACCAGGAAGTCGCCGGCCGCGGTGTCATGCCGACCGCCGTGGCGCTCGCCGTCGACCACTGCTTCCGCGCCGTAGGGCTGCATCGCATCGAGGTCTGTATTCGGCCGGAAAACATCCCCAGCCGGCGCGTGGTGGAAAAGCTCGGCTTCCGCGAGGAGGGCATCCGCCCGCGCTATCTGCACATCGACGGCGCCTGGCGTGACCACGCGGTATTCGCGCTGACCGCGGAAGAAGTACCGGAAGGCATGCTGAACCGCTGGCGGCAGCACCGGCCCAGCACACCCGGCACATCCCATAAATAAAATAAATGTTCGAATAGCATGTCCGGCCTGACCTGATTCACGACCTGGTCGTCCTTACCATCACAAAAAAAGTTCGAGATATCAGCCAGATCGTGCGACACACCGGCCCAATTGGCGGATGGCCCCGCGCAAACCCCTCTACCGTGTGAGTTGTGAGAAGCAGCGGCCTCATCTACGCAGTCATCGTCGGGGCCTGGGCTGCCTATTTGGTGCCGATGTGGCTCCGTAGGCAGGACGAGCTGAATGAGGCCCGTCCGACCGAACGCTTCAGCACTGCCATCCGGCTGCTGTCCGGACGTGCGGCCATGCAACGCCGTTACGACAAGGGGCAGGAGGAGCGTCCCGCCGACGATGCCGGCGACGAGCAGCACCCGGACGCCCCGGCCGAGGAGCCGGACCCCGGGCCCTTCGTCGATCCCGAACCGGCGGCCGAGGCCCCGCTCACCCGGGTGCAGCCGACGCCGCCCCGCCCCTCCCTCTCCGAACGCACCAAGCGCGCCAAGGTCCTCGCCCGGCGCCGGCGCACCATCACCATCCTCTTCCTCGCCTTCACCGTCGGCGCCGTCGCCGCCGCGGTCGGCGGCCTCCCCTTCCTCTGGGCCCCCGCCGCCCCCGCCGCCCTCCTCACCGCGTACATCGTCTACCTCCGCGTCCAGGAGCGGCGCCGCTTCACCTTCACCATGGACCAGCGCAAGGCAGAAGCGGCGGCGCAACGGCTGCGGGAGGGCCGGCCCCGCCCTCAGCAGGCGGCCGACCAGCCGCCCGCCGACGACCACCAGCCCGACGCCCGCGCTGACGCCCCGGCCGAGGCCGCCCCGGAGCCGCCCCGCCCGGCCGCTCCCACGCCCCCGCACACCGCGGGCCGGCGCGCCCTCGTCGAGGAGACCGACCACGCCGAGTGGGTCGACCAGCAGCGCGAGCGCGAGCGTCCCCGCCCCGCCTCCGGCAGCTGGGAGCCGGTCCCGGTACCCCTCCCCACCTACGTCACCGCCCCGGTGGCCCCCCGCGCCACCAGTCACGTCGACCTCGACGCCGACGACGCCTGGAGCTCCGCCCGCTCCAGCGCCGCCCCCGACCACACCCAGACCGACACCCCCACCCGCCGCCCCCGCGGCCGCACCCCCCTCTTCGACCAGTACGAGGACGAGGACCGACCCCGCGCGGCGAACGAGTGACGGCCCTCCGCTGACCAGCACCGGAAGCGATTTCCGAGCACCGCGACCGAGATGCTAGAGTTTCACTCGTCGCAAGGGCCTGTGGCGCAGCTGGTAGCGCACCTCGTTCGCAACGAGGGGGTCAGGGGTTCGAGTCCCCTCAGGTCCACCGCACGTCAAAGCCCCCACCGGGAAGATCCGGTGGGGGCTTTTTCGTGCTGTGCGGCGGCGGGGCACAGCAACCGGGCGGCGCTGCCGCGGGACGGGTCCGTAGGGGGTCGGGTGCGCCGTACGTGCCGTGCGGGCGGGGCGGGCGAGGGGCGGCTGGGGCCGGTTCGATCGCGCTCAACTCGGGTGTCCGGTATGGGGCGGTGACGGTGCCGTGGGTGACGTGCGTGGTCCGAAGGCCCGGAGCGTGGCGGTCGCGGGGTCCGGCCTAACCGGCCAGGCGGTCGACGGTCTTGGTGACCGCGCCGGCGCCGTCCTCGCGGGCGAGGCGCCGGGCGGCGTGGGTGGCACGTTCGCGGAGGGCGGGGTCCGTGGTGGCCCGGGTGAGGGCTTCGGCGAGGCGGCTGACGGCGTTGTCCGCGGCGAGGTCCTGGAAGGGGATCGGGGCGGTGGCGGCGCCGAGGGCGGCCAGACGGGCGGCCCAGAAGGGCTGGTCGGCGGTGACGGGGACGGGGACGGTCGGGGCCCCGGCGCGCAGGCCCGCGGCGGCGGTGCCGGCGCCGCAGTGGTGGACGACGGCGGACACATGGGGGTGGAGGAGGGCGTGGGGGACCTCGCCGATGGTGAGGATGTCGGGGGTGGGGTGGGGCCCGGGGGCGGCGTCGGCGGCGTCGGCGGACAGGTTCGCCCAGCCGGACTGGAGGATGCCGCGGACCTTGGCGCGGCGTAGCGCCCGTACGGCCAGGGCGCTCAGCCGTTCGCCTTCGCCGGCCGCCATGCTGCCGAAGCCGATGAGGACCGGGGGCGGGCCCGAAGCGAGGAAGTCCCGTATCTCGGAAGGGAGTTGGGCGTCCGGGGCGTGCCAGGGCCACCAGTTCCCGACGACGTCCAGGCCGGCGCGCCAGTCGGCGGGGCGGGGTACCAGGACCTCGCTGAAGCCGTACAGAACGGGTGCGTTGGCCGCTTCGGCGCGGCGGCGGACGGTACGGGGTGTGGCGGGCGGCAGGCCGAGGCGGGTGCGCAGGTCGCGGGTGGCGTCGGCGTAGAGGCGGTCGATGACGCGGAGGGAGAGGCGGCCCGCGGCGCGGTTGCCCCAGCGGCCCAGGGAGCGGCCGCCGCTGATGACGGGGGCGAAGTCGCCGGTGGGGGCGTTGGGGACGAGGGGCAGGTCCAGGCAGGGGATGTCCCTCGCCTCGGCGAGGTGCCGGCCGAGGGGGGCCGTGGTGGTGGAGAGCAGGAGGAGTTCGGTGTCCTCGCGCGCGGCTTCGGCGAGGCCGCCGCCCAATTGCCGGATGAAGGCGGTGGCCTGGCGCATCAGGGCCCGGTTGCCGCCGGTCGCGGCGGGCCGCTCCGGCTCGGCGGAAGCGGCGGCGGAAGCGGCGGCCGAAGCGGAAGCGGCGGCGCGGACGGTGCGGGGGTCGGCCGGGAGGCGCCGGAATTCCAGGCCGGCGGCCCGTGCGAGAGGGGCGTAGGCGTCGTGGGTGGCGAGCGCGACCTCGTGGCCGGCGTCCCGGAGACGGGCGCCGACTCCGGTGTACGGGGCGACGTCGCCGTAGGAGCCGGCGGCGGCGATCAGGATCTTCATGGGGTGCAACCCTCGGGTGCTGGTGGGTAGTTGGCGGTTGGCGGGGAGGGTGCGGGGGCGTGCCCGGAGCTCAGGCGTCCCGCTGGGTGTCCGCCTGGCGTACCGCGTTCGCGTGGATGGCCGTGCGCAGGTACGAGGCCAGGCCGGGGCGCTGTTCGCTCGGCGGGACGAGCAGGGCGAAGGCGCGGGGATCGGCGGCGAAGTCGTCGGCGATCCGGCCGTGCATATCGGTGGGGCACGGGGTGAACCAGCGGCTGATGTGCCGGCGGTGTTCCTCGGCGAGGTCCATGGCCCGTTCGCCGTCCGCCGGTTCCTCGGTGTCAAAGGCGGCGGTGAGGCGTTCTCGCCACGCGGCGGCCTCGGCCATGATCTGCGCCCAGTCCTCCTTGGAGTGCGCGTCGGCCCGTGCCATGGAGCGCCGGTGTCCCTCGCTGTCCCGCCACTTCAGCTGCGCCTCGGTGGCGTAACTGAGGTCGAAGGAGACCTCGCCGAAGACCTCGAACCGCTCCTCGGGCGTCAGCCGCACACCGGTCTGCTGGACCTCCATGGCCTGCTCGGCGACCTCGACCAGCCGCTGCAGCTTGGTGATCTCCTCGTTGAGGAGCCGGTGCCGGGCGCGGAGCTGGTCGAGGGCGTTGGCCTGGGGGTCCTCCAGGATGGTGGCGATCTCGTCGAGGGGGAAGCCGAGTTCCCGGTAGAAGAGGATCTGCTGGAGCCGGGCCAGGTCGGCGTCGCCGTAAAGGCGGTAGCCGGCGGGGCTGCGGTCGCTGGGGGAGAGCAGCCCGGTCTTGTCGTAGTGGTGCAGGGTGCGCACCGTCACCCCCGCCAAGCGGGAGACCTGCCCGACCGAGTAGCCCATTCCAGCGCCTTCCGTCCCCTGTGTCTCCGCGTGCCCCGGTGGTGGTCACCCGGTGGCCCGTGCCGTCGATCAGAGTGCGGCCTGACGTCGGGTGAGGGTCAAGCGGGGAGGAGCGAGAGGAGAGGAGGGGAGGGGGACGGGAGGCGGGCCGGGAGGCGGGGCGATGCGTCGGGCCGCTCACTCGTCCGGGTAGCACTCCTGCAGCACGGAGTTCAGCAGCGCCCGTACGTCTTCCCGTTCCAGCCCCTCCGCCCGCGCCCGGTCCATCCAGGCGCGCAGTTCCGCGCGGAGCCGGGCGTCCGCCGCGGAGTCGGGGCGGGCGAGGGTGCGGCTGACGAAGGTGCCGAGGCCGGGGCGGGGTTCGACCAGGCCCTCGCGTTCCAGTTCGCGGTACGCCTTGAGCGTCGTATTGGGATTCACCTTGGTCGTGGCGGCGACCTGCGCGGCCGTCGGCAGGCGGTCGCCCTCCACCAGGATGCCCAGCCGTAGCGCCTGCTGGACCTGCTGGACGATCTGGAGATAGGTGGCGACGCCGCTACGGCGGTCGATCCGGAACTCCACGACGTTCACCGCCTCTCTGCTGCTTCCACCGGGGCCGGCGTCCCCGGCCGCGGACCGGCCCCGCACCGCTTGATGATCGGGTCGCCCGTGCCGGGTGTCAAAGCGCCGCCCGGCGGGTGACCGGCCCCGCCTGACGGCCGCTCACCCCAGGTGCCGTTCAGAGCGGCCGCCTACGGGCCCGCCACACGATCAGCGCGAGCACGATCACGGCCGCGGCCAGCAGGATTCCCGCGCCGAGCCACTGCATCCCCGCCATCTGGCCGTAGTCGAAGTACTGCACGACGCGGTTGACGATGCCCAGCTTCGCCCGGCAGGCCTCGGAATCGTGGGCGCCCGAGCAGGTGCCGAAGCCGTAGAGCCTGCCGTTCGCGGTGGCCACCCACTGGTCGATCTCGACGGCGCCGCGCGGCAGGCCGGGGGAGTGCTCGGACCCCTCGGGGTAGGTCATGCTGCGCAGCGGGGCGAGCCGGTCGCGTACCTTCTGCGACCAGACCATGAGGGTGACGAAGGAGAAGACGGCGGTGGCCGCCATCGCGGGCACCACCCGCTTGATCAGCATGCCGAAGCCGATGCCGCAGGCGGTCAGGAACAGGGTCATGGCCGGCAGGACGGGGCCCGCGCCTTCGAACGCCCCACCGTGGAGCCAGTCGCCGAACGAGGCCAGTTCATGGGCCGGGGACCACAGCCAGTGGAAGACGGCCGCCAGCACGGTGGTGCTCAGCGTCGCGGCGGCCAGCGGCAGACCGAGTGTGGCGGCGAACCAGCGGCCGCGGCCGACCGACTGGGTGGTGACCAGCTTGAGGGTGCCCTGCTCCTGCTCGCTCGCGATGAGCGGTGCGCCCAGGAAGACGGCGACGAGGGCGGGCAGGTACTCCAGGAACCCGGTGTCGCGGTTGAACATCGAGTTGAACTCGTTCTGGAACGTGTTGAGCAGGTCGCCCTCGCTGTCGGGCGTCGCGCCGTGTGCGTGCAGGAAGTCCATCACGCCCGTCCGCTCGTAGGCGAAGAGCGCGCAGGCGCCGATGGTGATCAGCACGCCGGCGATCAGCAGGTTGCGGTGGCGCCGGTAGACCACCCAGGGCAGTCCGCGCAGCAGGCGGCGGCGCGGTGCGCCGGCTTCTGTCGTGCCGTTCGCCGGAGCGGCCGGGGAAGCTGTGCTCGTCGTGCTCATGCCGCAACCTCCTGCGGGTCGTCGATGCGTGCCTCGTCCGCGATCAGGGTCGGCGCGTCGGGCGAGCGGAGATACCCCAGCAGGACCTCCTCCATGCTCGGCGGTACGGCGTCCCAGCTGTCGGCGAGCGGGCCGTTCGGCCGCACCAGGGCGGTGAACTGGCGCCCGCTGACGCGGGATTCGATGACGGTGTGCTCCCAGAACAGCTCCTCGGGAACCCCGCCCCGCCCGCCGTCGGCCACGGTCACGCCGGTCACCAGCAGATGCGCCGGCACCAGCTCCTCGCTCTGCCCCGCCATCCGCAGCCGGCCCTCCGCCAGCACGACGAGGTAGTCACACATGTCCTCGATCTCGGCGAGCATGTGGGACGACATCAGGACGGACGTTCCCTGCTCGGCGGCCTCGGCCATCAGCAGGCCGGACAGCTCGTGCCGGGCGAGCGGGTCGAGGTCGGACATCGGCTCGTCGAGGAGCAGCAGGTCGGGCCGCTTGCCGAAGGCGAGCGCGAAGGCGATACGGGTGCGCTGGCCGCCCGAGAGGGTGCCGACGCGGGCATCGAGGGGCACGTTCCCGGACCGCACGATCCGCTCGGCCAGCGCCTGGTCCCAGCGTGGATTCAGCTCGCGGCCCAGGCGCAGGGTCTCGGCCACCGTGAAGCGCGGGTAGAGGGGCTTGTCCTGGGAGAGGAAGGCGACGCGCTCCAGTACGGCGGGATCGGAGACCGGCACGCCGAACAGCTTCAGGCTCCCGGCCGTCGGCTGCACCAGCCGGGTCGCGACCCCCAGGAGGGTGCTCTTGCCCGCTCCGTTCGGGCCGACCAGGGCGCAGATGCGACCGGCCGGGAGGCGGAAGGAGCAGTCCCGCAGGGCCCAGCCGCGACGGTATTTCTTCCCCAGGCCCGTCGCCTCGATCGCCCATGGGTTCGGCTCGCGCACCCGGATCCCCCCTTTAGCTAGTTGATTAGTGGAATGAGTATGGAGAGCGGCCCGGAGGTGTGTCAACCAAGTGCGGGCGCGCCCCGTGCCGCCTACGGTGCCGTCGCCCTACGGCCCCGTCGTTCCACCGACCCGTCGCCCTACAGCGCCTTCACCAGGCACCGGCTCGTCTCGTACGTCCGGTAGTAGCCGAACTTCTCCCGCTTCTCCACCAGGCGGTAGCCGCTGGAGGCATACAGCGCGAGCGCTTCCTGCTGCTCGGTGCCGGTCTCCAGGACCATGCGGATACGGCCCGCGGCGCGCGCATCCTCCTCCAGGTCGGCGAGGATCCGCCGGGCGAGCCCCCGCCCGCGCGCCTCCGGGATCACGAACATCCGCTTGATCTCGGCGTCGCCCGCCCGGTAGCCCTCCGCGACGTCTTCCTGGAGCCGCCAGCCCCCGGTGGCCAGCGGGCGCCCGTCCTCGTACGCGAGGAGGTAGATGCCGTGCGGCGGGGCGAACATCTTGGGGTCCAGCCGGGTGCGGTCGACGTCGCCGTACCGGCGGATGTATTCCTGCTGGACCTGCTCCTCGAGCGCGACCGCGTCGGGGTGGTCGTAGCGGGTGAGGCGTATCTCCATTTCGCGCATCGTACGGGTGTCCGAGTGGCCGGGGCGAGAAGCCCAGGCGAGCGGCCCGGACGCCCTTCGCGTAGGCTGCGCTGCCGCCAGCGCGATGAGGGAGTTTGTGTTGCTGACTGTGACGACGGTGAATGTGAACGGGCTGCGCGCCGCGGCCAAGAAGGGCTTCGTGCCGTGGCTGGCGGAGACCGCGGCCGATGTGCTGTGCCTCCAGGAGGTGCGCGCCGAGGCCGGCCAGCTGCCGGACGAGGTACGTGACCCCGAGGGCTGGTTCGCCGTGCACGCCCCGGCCGCCGCCAAGGGCCGGGCCGGTGTCGCGCTGTACACGCGGCGGGAGCCGGAGCGGGTGCAGGTGGGCTTCGGTTCGGCGGAATTCGACGACAGCGGCCGCTACATCGAGGCCGATCTCCCCGGCGTGACCGTCGCCAGCCTCTACCTCCCCTCCGGCGAGGTCGGCACCGAGCGCCAGGACGAGAAGGAACGCTTCCTGGCGGAGTTCCTCCCCTACCTCGTCGACCTGCGGGAACGCTCCGCGGCGGACGGCCGCGAGGTCGTGGTCTGCGGCGACTGGAACATCGCCCACCAGGAGGCGGACCTCAAGAACTGGAAGGCCAACCAGAAGAAGTCCGGCTTCCTCCCGGAGGAGCGCGCCTGGCTCACCGACGTCCTGGACGAGACCCGCGGCGGCTACGTGGACGTCGTCCGCAGCCTGCACCCGGACACCGAGGGCCCGTACTCGTGGTGGTCGTACCGGGGCCGCGCCTTCGACAACGACTCGGGCTGGCGGATCGACTACCAGATGGCCACGCCCGGCCTGGCGCGGCGGGCGGCGAAGGCGTATGTGGAGCGGGCGGCCAGCTATGACCAGCGGTGGAGCGATCACGCTCCGGTGACGGTGGCGTACGAGGGCTGAGCGGCGGCCGAGGAGCGGCGGCCGCCGGCCGGCCGCTCGGGCGCCGCTGCTCGGCGCCCCGCTCGCGGCAGGAGCCCCACGGTGAACGACTCCCCACCCAACCCGCCGGGCCTGCGTCCGTAGGGCGCCGGCCACGCGTACCCCGGCCAGGAGGAGTCGCTGAGACCCTGTCCCATCACGTCCAGCACGTACGGATTGCGGCGTTCACTGGCGTTGGCGGGCGGCGTAGCGGCGGGCTTTGGTCCGGTTGCCACACAGGCGCATGGAGCACCAGCGGCGACTGTGGTTCTTGGACGAGTCCCAGAAGGCGCCGCGGCAGGTGTGCTCGGCGCATCTCTTGAGCCGGTGAATCTGGCCCGTGAGGACGAGGGTGGTCCAGGCGATGGCCTGGTTGTTGCCGGGTTGCTCGCCCTGGCCGCCGGTAACGCCGTCACCATCCCGGCCCTCTATGCCGCGGGCCTCGCGCTCGGTGTCGCCGAGGTGGTCGCGCTGACCTCGGCGGCCACGCTCGTCCCGTCCGCCGTCGCTCCGGCGGGCCGGGAGCGGGCCAATGCCTGGCTGGCGGGAGCCGAAACCGTCTGCAACGAGTTCTGCGGCCCCTTTGTGGGCGGACTTCTCATCGCCGCCGGTGTCGGTGCCGCGCTGGGCTGGACCGGTGCCGGCTATCTGCTCGGCACGCTGATCCTGGTCTTCCTCGTGGGCCGCTTCGACCCGGCCCCCGGGACCACCCGTCCTTCTGGCTCGGTCAACCAGAGCATCGCCGAGGGACTCCGCTGCCTGTGGCAGCAGCCCCTGCTCCGCCTGATGGCGCTCGCCCTGACCGTTCTGTGCGCCTGCTGGGGCGCTTGGCTCGCCCTCATCCCCCTGGTCGCCACCCACCTGATGGGTCTGAAACCCGGCCAGTACGGCATCCTGCTGAGCGCGCTCGGCGCCGGTGGCCTGGTCGGCGCGCTCACCGTCACCACCGTCAACCGCCTGCTTGGCCGCCGCTGGTCGATGCTCGCCGACCTCATCGGCACGGCCGCCATGGTCGCCGCACCCGTGTTCACCACCAACCTGTGGATCGTAGGCACCGGCGCCTTCCTCGGCGGCATGGGCGGCATCCTGTGGACCGTCAACTCCCGCACCATCAGCCAACGCCTCGTCCACCCAGGCATGCTCGGCCGCTACAACGCCGCCGCACGCCTGTTCAGTTGGGGCGCCATGCCCCTGGGAGCTGCCCTCGTCGGCGTCCTCGCCCAATGGAGGGGAATGCGCACCGCCTTCGCGCTCTTCGCCGTCGCGGCCCTGGTCACCGTCGTGCCGTTCCTCAAAACAGCGACCCCCGCCGCCCTGGCGGCAGCCGACCCACCCGAAACGACCGCCTGACCACGGCCTGTCGGCAAACGATGGCGAGCCCTTGTGCCCCCAGGGGCGGATTGCCGGGCGGGTTTGCCCGGGACGGCCGTGACGAGCCCGAGGCCGCCGCGGGCCGCGCCGTCTGCCGCAACAGCAGGCAGCGCGGCATCCGCGGGGCGCGGGTTCATCGGGTGATCGGCGTGGCGCCGGTCGCGGCAAGAGACAGGTCCCAGAGGCGGGCTGCCTCGTCGGGGTCGACGGCGTAGGCGCGGACGCCACCGTCGTCCATGGGGGTGCCGGGGGCGGAGACGCGGGCGACGTCGCAGTCTTCCAGGTAGAGCCCGCCGCGGCCGCCGAGGAGCGGGGACGTGGCGGCCCACAGGCCGGTAGCGGCCCCCTGGGAGGCGGTCTTGAAACCCTCGCCGATGACGTTGCCGTGCTCGTCCACCCAGCCGCGGTCGATCTGCTCCTGCAGCGCCATCTCCCGCTGGAGCCCGGTGATGATCTTGCCGGGGTGGAGGGTGAACGCGCGGACGCCGTCGCCTTGCCCAAGGGCGTCGAGATGTACCGCGAACAGGGCGTTGGCAGTCTTGGCCTGGCCGTAGGCCAGCCACTTGTCGTAGCCGGTGCGGAAGTGCGGATCGTGCCAGCGGATGCCGGTCAGAGTGTGTCCGGCGGAGCTGTTGACGACGACGCGCGCGCCGTCTGCGGCGGCCAGGAGCGGGTAGAGCTCGCAGGCGAGGGCGAAGTGCCCGAAGTGGTTGGCGGTGAGCTGGCCTTCCCAGCCGGGCCCGACGCGCCGCTCCGGAGTGGCCATGACTCCGGCGACGGCCATCAGGAGCTCGAGCCGGTCGAGACGGTCGCTGATGTGCGCGGCGGCCGTGCGCACGCTGTCGAGGTCGGCCAGGTCCATGGGGATGACCTCGCAGTTCTTCACCTCCTTCAGAGCGGCACGAGCGACGTCGGGGCGGCGGGCGGGAACGATGACCCGGGCTCCGGCGGCCGTCAGAGCCCGAGTCGTCGCCAGGCCGAGCCCGGAGTAGCCCCCGGTCACCACGGCAGTCCTGCCGAAAAGGTCATGACCCGCCACGACGTCCTCGGCGGTGGTGGCAGCGGAGAAGGGAGAACCGAGCGGCTGCTGATCAGTAATGGTCATGCCGCTGACGCTACGATCTAGAGCGAGGTCTAGATCAAGTCCAGGAGTGAGCGGCATGACGACCACCGAGGATGCCGTGCAGTCGCTGAGCATCGGCGAGGTGGCCGGGCGGACCGGGCTGAGCGTGCATGCCCTGCGTTTCTACGAGCGCGAGGGCCTGCTCGTCGGACCGGTCCAGCGCACGTCGGGCGGCCGACGGCGCTACACCTCCTTCGATGTCGAATGGCTGCTGATCTGCGTCAAGCTCCGCGAATCCGGCATGCCGCTCGCCGACCTCAAGCGCTTCGCCGAACTGGTACGCCACGGACCGGGCAACGAGGCGGAACGCCTACGGCTGCTCGATGCCCATCGACAGCGCGTCGACGCACAGATCCAGGCGCTGGAGGAGTGCCGGTCCGTCATCGCCTGGAAGGTCGGCGTCTACGCCGAGCACCTCGCCCGCGGGGAAGCCGGCGGACTCTGGGACCCGACACCCTGACGCAAGCCCGGACAGCCGCATCGTGTGCGCTGCGCCGGCGGATGGGACCACGACCAGGCGGATGGGTCAGGCGTCGATTGCCTGGTAGAGGGTGGTCCAGAAGTCCTGCATGGCCCGCGCCGAATCCGGGGTGGACATCCCGGTCTGGGTGAGCAGGATGCCGACGAGCTGGTTGTCCGGGTCGGCGTAGGTCGTGGTGCCGGCTCCGCCGTCCCAGCCGAACTGGCCGATGGGCGCGTAGTCGCCGCGGTAGGTGCGCACCGTCATCCCGAAGCCCCAGCCGCCGGTCTGTCCCTGACCGTGTGACAGGTGGACGACGCTGCGCGCCCAGGCCTGCAGGGCGGCTGTCTGCTCGGGCGTGAGGCGGTTGGTGGTCATCAGCTCGACGGCGGGCCGGGACAGGATCCGCTGGGTGCCGTGCATCCCGTGGTGGAGCAGCATCCGGAAGTAGGCGTGGTAGTCGTCGACGGTGGAGTCGAGTCCGCCGCCGCCGGACTGGAACGCCGGAGGCTTGCTGTGGTGTCCCCCCTCGGCCGGGTCCTCCACGGTGAACTCTCCGGTCCCCGGATCGGGGGCGTACAGGGGCGGCAGCCGGTCGATCTTGTCGGCGGGCACGTGGAAACCGGTGTCCTTCATGCCCAGCGGATCGAAGATGCGCTCGCGCAGGAACGCCTCGAACGACCGGCCGGTGACCCTGGCGACGAGCACGCCGAGCACGTCGTCGCTGACGTTGTACAGCCACCGCTCCCCGGGCTGGTACATCAGCGGAAGCGTGCCCAGGCGGCGCATCCACTCATCCGGCTCCACCGCCGGCAGCAGCCATCCGTTTTCGCCGTAGACCCTCTGCGCGAAGAACGCGCCCATCATCGGGGAGCCCGTCGCCGTCATGTCCAGCCCGAGTCCGCAGGTGGAGCTGAGCAGGTCCCGTACGGTGATCGGGCGCCGCGCCGGCACGGTGTCGTCCAGCGGGCCGTCGGGCCTCTTCAGCACCTGTCGGTCGGCCAGTTCCGGCAGCCACTGATCTATCGGGTCGTCAAGTCGCAGTCGGCACTCGTCCAACAGGACCATCGTCGCCGCGACCGCGACCGGCTTGGTCGTCGAGGCCATCCGGAAGATGGTGTCCCGGCGCATCGGCGCGCCGCCGTCATGGCGCATCGTCCCGATCGCTTCGACATGCGTCTCCTCGCCCCGGCCGACCAGGGCGACGAGTCCGGGGAGCTTCTTGGACTCGACATGCGCTTCCAGTACCTCGCGCAGTCGGCGCAGCCCTGCTTCGGACAAGCCGTTGTTGCCGTTTCTCATCGTGAATCTCCTTGTGCGCAGTGGTCGGTCCCGACGGTGCCGCGGGCATGCGGCGAGAGGCGGCCGGCCGGGGACGGTCCCGCGGTCGCGTGGTGCGGACAGGCGATGAAATGGGTGCTCGTCCCCTGGGGGGCGATGTGCTGAGGCGCGATCAGACCGTCTTGTCTTCGTTTCCGGTCTCGCTACCGGCGGCGCGCTCGATGTCGTCGGTCAGCCGCTTCCGCGCACGCGCGGGGACGTAGCCACCCTCCGAGTAGTTCTGGGCGAACGCCTCGGCGAACTCCACCGGGTCCTCCCCGACGATCTCGCGGATCGGCGTTCCGTCCGCCGCGCCCTGTTCAAGCAGGTCGGCGAGGTCTTCGAACATCGACGCATTGCTGTCGCCGTCGATCGGCACGAAGTTCATCAGGTACCGCTCGATGGCTTCGGCCGCCGTGCGGTAGTTCTCGGGAAGCTCCTTGACGCGCGCCCTGTACGCCCGCCAGCGCTTCTTGGGGCCGATCACCTTCGAGAGGATGCCGCTCTTTTCGCCATCGGACATGGCTACTTTCCCCCTTCGCGGAGCTGGTCCAGTCGTTCCGCGAGGAAGCTCCACGTCCTCCAGAACTCTTCGAGGTACTCCCGCCCCTGAGCGTTGAGGGAGTGCACCTTGCGTGGTGGTCCCTTCTCGGAGGGGACCTTCTCCACGTCGACGAGGCCGCGCTTCTCCATCCTGATGAGCAGCGCGTAGATGGTTCCTTCGGCGATGTCCGAGAAGCCCTGCTCCCGCAGCCGTGCCGTGATCTCGTAGCCGTAGGCGGGCCGGCCGGACAGGGACGCGAGGATGATGCCCTCCAGCGTGCCCTTGAGCATCTCCGTCAGCAGCTTGGCCATGGAACACCTCCTCCCTGTGCTAGTCAGCGTCATTGAGTACCGGTATACCGTAACGCTGACTACCGGTACTTAGCAAGACGGATTAGCGGGAGGGGGTGGTGCCGCGAGCGCTCGGTTCGGCGGCGCACCCGGAGAACTTCATGATCCTGAAGGCGGCGGGATGAGCGGGCGGGGCATCCTCACGCCCGCCCGGCCTCCGGTCCGTCCCCCTCGCCCCCGCCGCATGCCCGCAGCCACTGCTCGATCTCGGCGCGTACGCGGCGGTCCATGGCCATGGACAGTTCGGCCTCGACGACGCCCTTGGTGAGGGGGCGGAGTTTGTCGATGAGTTCGGCGATGCCGTCGACCTCCTGGGCGGTGGGGGTGTGGTCCAGGACGTCGGCGAGGAGGTGGGTGCGGATGAGGTTGCTGAAGAGGAGGGCCAGGGCGTCGGCGTGGACGCGGACCTGGCGGGCGGATTCCAGGACGGCGGCCAGCGGGATGCCCTTGTCGACGAGCTCGGTGGAGGCGTCCAGGAGGCGGCGGCTGATGTGGACGAACTCGTCGCCGTCGACGGCGAGATAGCCCATGTCGAGGGAGGTGGTGAGGTTCTCGGGGGTGACGTCGTCGCTGAAGTGGTCGGCCAGTTCCTCGGGGGTCAGCCGGACCGGGGTCTCCTCGGACCACGGGGTGACGAGCGTGGCGTCCAGGCCGAGGAGTTCGCCGACGTCGCGGCCGCTTTCGAAGGCGGTGAGGAGTTCGCCGATGCCGCCGAGGGTGTGGCCGCGTTCCAGGAGTGCGCCGATGGTGCGCAGGCGGGCGAGGTGGTGTTCGTTGTACCAGGCGATCCGGCCCTCGCGGCGCGGTGCGGGGATGAGCTTGCGCTCGCGGTAGAAGCGCAGCGTGCGGACCGTGATGCCGGCTTCCTTGGCGAGGTCGGCCATGCGGAATTCGCGGGAAGGGGACGGCGCGCGGGGCGGCGAGGGGGACGGCGCGGAGGGAGCGCCGTGCCCGGTTGCGTCGGCGTCCGGGCGTGCCGGCCCGTTCCCGTGCCCCTTCGCGGTCTCGTTCTCGTTCGCTGCCACCCGTTCACCCTATGCCGGGGCCGGTCCCGCCGGGGCGGAGTGCAACCGGCGGTAACTTCCTGGCGCCCGACCCCTACCGCTCGGTACGGAGCTGCCTTACGCTCCCCTCAGTCAATCGTGCCAGTGATTGCTGGCACGGTTGGGCGAAGGCTGGTGAAGGTGGCGTCGAACTCGGGAGGCGGCGGGATGGCCGAGCACGAGCAGGAGCGGGAGCACGTGCGGGTGGCGGTGATCGGATCGGGATTCGGTGGCCTGGGCGCGGCCGTACGGCTGCGCCGGCAGGGAATCACCGACTTCGTGGTCCTGGAACGGGCCGATGCGGTGGGCGGCACCTGGCGGGACAACAGCTACCCGGGGTGCGCCTGCGATGTGCCCTCGCATCTGTACTCGTTCTCCTTCGCGCCGAACCCGGAGTGGCCGCGGAACTTCTCCGGGCAGGCACACATCCGCGCGTACCTGGAGCGGGTGACGGACACCTTCGGCCTGCGCCCGCACATCCGCTTCAACTCCGAGGTGCGCAGCCTGCGGTGGAGCAACGAGGAACTGCACTGGGAGATCGACACGCCCCAGGGGGCGCTCACCGCGGACGTGGTGGTCTCGGCCACCGGGCCGCTGTCCGACCCCAAGCTGCCGGACGTGCCGGGGCTGGACTCCTTCCCGGGCAAGGTCTTCCACTCCGCGCGCTGGGACCACGACTACGACCTGCGCGGCAAGCGGGTCGCGATGATCGGCACCGGGGCGTCGGCGATCCAGATCGTGCCGGCCATCCAGCCCGAGGTCGGCCGGCTCACCGTCTTCCAGCGCACGCCCCCCTGGGTCATGCCGCGCGCCGACCGCAGGATCACCGGAGTGGAGCGCTGGCTGCACACCAAGGTCCCCGCGACCCGGGCGCTGCGCCGCCGGCTGCTGTGGGGCATCCGCGAACTGCAGGTCAGCGCGTTCACCAAGCGGCCCAACGAGCTCGGCCTGATCGAGAACCTCGCCGCGGCCCATATGCGCAAGGTCATCAAGGACCCGGCGATGCGCGCCCGGCTCACCCCCGACTACCGCATCGGCTGCAAGCGCATCCTGCTGTCCAACAGCTGGTACCCGGCGCTGGCCAAGCCCAATGTCGACCTGGTGTCGTCCGGGCTCAAGGAAATCCGCGGCAACACGCTCGTCGCCGCCGACGGTACGGAGACCGAGGCCGACGCGATCATCTTCGGCACCGGCTTCCACGTCACCGATATGCCGATCGCCCAGCGGGTCACCGGCGCCTACGGCACCACCCTCGCCGAGGAGTGGAAGGACGGCATGGAGGCGCTGCGCGGCTCCAGCGCCGCCGGCTTCCCCAACTTCCTCACCATCATCGGGCCCAACACCGGCCTCGGGAACAGCTCGATGATCCTGATGATCGAGGCCCAGCTGAACTACATGGCCGACTTCCTGCGCCAGCTCGACATCCTCGGCGGCCGGATCGCGCTCGGCGCCCGGCCGTCCGCGGTGCAGGAGTGGACCCGGACCATCCAGCAGCGCATGCAGCGCACGGTGTGGAACACCGGCGGCTGCGACAGCTGGTACCTGGACGCCAGCGGGCGCAACACGACCGCATGGCCGGGGACGACGGCGGAGTTCCGGCGGGTGACCCAGCAGGTGGATCTCGCGGAGTACGAGGTGCTGCGGCCCCCGGCCGCACCGTCCGGGGACGCGGAACCGGCCGCGCCGCTCACCAAGGAGGTGGCCGCATGAGCCGCCCCGCGCACCTGACCACCGGTCCGTACGCGCCGCCCGTGCCGCGCGGCACGACCACCGTCACCTCCGCCGACGGAGCCCGCCTCTACGCCGAGGTCCACGGGCCCGAGGACGCCCCCGCCGTCGTCCTCGCCCACGGCTGGACCTGCTCGACCGCCTTCTGGGCCCCGGTCGTCCGCGACCTCGCCGCCGACCACAAGGTGGTCGTCTACGACCAGCGCGGGCACGGGCGCAGCCCTGCGGTGAGCGCCGCGGGGTACAGCACCCGGGCCCTCGCCGACGACCTCGTCGCCGTACTGGAGGCGACGCTGGAGACGGGCGAACGCGCCGTCGTCGGCGGGCACTCCATGGGCGGCATGACGATCATGGCCGCCGCGGAGCGCCCGGAGCTGCGCGAGCGGGCCGCCGCGGCCCTGCTGTGCAGCACCGGAAGCGCCGGACTGCCCACGGAATCGCGGGTGTTCCCGCTGCGCACCCCGCAGGGCCGGCGCCGCGCACACCGGCTGCTGCTGCACTCGCGCGCCCCGCTCGGCCCCGTCTCGCCGCCCGCCAAATGGGCCCTGCGGTACGCCACCATGGGCGCCGGCGCCACCGCCGAGCAGATCGAGGCCTGCGCGCGGATCGTGCACGCCTGCCCGCCGCGCGTACGGGCCCGCTGGGGCAAGGTGCTGGCCGGGCTCGAACTGACCGGCGGGGTGGCCCGGCTGGAGATGCCGACCACCGTCCTCGCCGGCACCGCCGACCGCCTCACCCCCTTCGTGCACGCCCGCCGGCTGGCCTCCGTGCTCCCCGACTGCCGGGGCGTGACCGAGCTGCCCGGCCTGGGCCATATGACCCCCATCGAGGACCCCGGCGCGGTCGGCGGCCGCCTCCGGGAACTCGTACGCGATCACCTGACCACCACCGATGCCGAGGCCGGGCGGGCCGCGGCGGCCACCGCCCCCCGCGGCAAGCGGCAGAAGAAGGAGAAGACGGCGTGAGCACGAGCAGGAGCAGGAGCCTGGACGGGCAGGTCGTGGTGGTGACCGGCGCGGCGCGGGGCGTCGGCGCGCTGCTGGCACGCAAGCTGTCGGCCCGCGGGGCGACGCTGGCGCTGGTCGGCCTGGAGCCGGAGGAGCTGCAGAAGGTGGCCGCCTCGCTGCACGGCGCGGCGCACCACTGGTACGCCGATGTCACCGACCACGAGGCGATGGCCCGGGTCGCGGACGAGGTCAAGGACCGCTTCGGCAAGGTCGACGTGGTCGTCGCCAACGCCGGAGTGGCCACCGGCGGGCCGTTCGTCGACTCCGACCCGGTGGCGTGGAAGCGGGTCATCGAGGTCAACCTGATAGGCGGCGCGGTCACCGGCCGGGCCTTCCTGCCCGTACTGATGGCGTCCCGCGGCTACTTCCTTCAAATTGCCTCGCTCGCCGCGATCACCCCGGCGCCGATGATGACCGCGTACTGCGCCTCCAAGTCGGGCGTCGAGGCGTTCGCGCACAGCCTGCGCGCGGAGGTCGGCCACAAGGGCGTACGGGTCGGCGTCGGCTATCTGAGCTGGACCGACACCGACATGGTGCGCGGCGCCGACCGGGACGACATCATGCGCGAGCTGCGCTCCCGGCTGCCCTGGCCGTCGAACAAGACCTATCCGCTGGGCCCCGCCGTCGACCGGATCGTGGCGGGCATCGAGCGCCGCTCGCCGCATGTCTACGGGCAGTGGTGGCTGCGCGGGATGCAGTCGCTGCGCGGCTATCTGCCGTCGGTCATCGGGTCGGTGGGCCAGCGGGAGGTACGCCGCTTCGGGGACCGGCTGGACGGGATGCGGATCGGGCTGGTCGGCGCGGGCGGGGAGGCGGACGAGAAGGCGCGCGCGGACCGGTAGGAAAGGGTGCGGGCGGGGGCGCGCGTCGCGGCCGAAATGCGGTGAATGTCCCCTCGTGCAAGGCTGGTCGGACCCTATTCCCCCGCACTCACCCAGGAGTGACCAGCATGGGTCTCAAGGAGCAGTTCCAGGCCAAGGCCGAGCGGCTCGAGAAGCAGGCGCAGAAGGCGAAGGAGGCCGCCGGGCACGAGGCCGCCGAACGCGGCGGGCCGGACCGGCAGCCCACACCGGAAGCGGTGGAGGACACTCGCGACGGCTTCCAGGACTGACGCCGCAGCACCACGCGCAGGGGCGCACCCGAAGCACCGGGTGCGCCCCGCTCGTCATGCCGCGGTCAGTTCACGACCTTGAGCCTCTTCGGCCAGCCGTAGTGCCCGGCCTTGGCGAAGAGGTTCTTGATGTGCGCCGGCGTCAGCTTGATGCAGCCCAGCGAGTAGTAGTCGCGGGTGCCGTCCCAGCGGTAGGGGTTGTCGCGGCCCGGCTGCCGGGCGCCCTGGGTGCCGTTGGACTTCATCTCGCTGTGCACGAACAGGGCGGTGCGCTTGGTGTGGCGGTTCTTGCACACCTTGTCCTGGACCTGAATGGCTTGACCTCCTCCCTCACGTGAACGTGGGGGATTCTCTCCCTGGCGTCCGTGGCTACGGTTCGCCTTGAGTCGGGTTCCTGGTTCCTCCCCACTTCAGGTGGGGGTTGTGCGCTCTGCCGGGACGGACCCTGGTCTTACGTGCGCTCCGCAGGCGTTTACCTTGCTCGTTGCCGGGCGAGGGCCCCCGGTCCGGGGGTGGGTGGTGCTGTCTCAGGAGGCCGCCGCTCGTATGCGGCGGCCTTCGCGTTTGATGTTCTTGCCTGCGTTGTGGTCGCGGTCGTGGCGGGTGCCGCACGCATTGCAGGTCCAGGTGCGGATGTGCAGGGGTTTGGGTCCGTCACGGTGTCCGCAGGCGGAGCAGATCTGGGAGGACGGGAAGGACCGGTCCACTCTGGTCAGCCTACGGCCGTACCGTTCGGCCTTGTACTCCAGCATGCTGACGAAGGCTGACCATCCGGCGTCATGAATGGACTTGGCGAGGGAGGTGCGGGCGAGGCCCCTCACGCTCAAGCTCTCCACGCTGATGGCTTGGTTCTCGCGGATCAGCTTCGTGGACAGCTTGTGGTGAAAGTCCTTACGAGCGTCGGCCACCCTGGCATGCGCGCGGGCGACTTTGACCCGCTGCTTGCCACGGTTCCTCGACCCCTTGGCCTTGTGGGAGAGGCGGCGCTGCTCACGGCGGAGTTTCTTCTCGGCCCTGCGCAGGAAACGCGGGGACCTGACGCGGGAGCCGTCCGCCATGACAGCGAAGTGGGTGAGGCCCAGGTCGATGCCCTGGTCGGTGTCGAGCGGGGGCAGAAATTCGTTCGTCGGGTCGGTCTCCACGACGAAGCTGGCGAAGTACCTCCCCGCCGCATCTTTGATCACGGTCACTGTGGAAGGCACCGAGGGCAGGGGCCGCGACCAGCGCACCCGCACCGGGCCGATCTTGGGAAGGTGTAGTTTCCCGTCGGGCGTGATCGACCAGCGGGCATTGGCAGTGAAGCGCACGGCCTGGCGGGTGCCGCGCTTCGACCTCATCCGCGGCTCGCCGATCTTCGTCCCCTTGCGGGTGCCCTTGAGGCTGGCGAAGAAGTTGGTGTACGCGGTGTCCAGGTCCCTTAGGGCTTGCTGCAACACGACGGCGGACACCTCACCCAGCCATGCCCGCTCGGGGGTCTTCTTCGCCTCAGTGATGAACCGCTTCGACAGCTCAATCGACCGCGGAAACGGGAGACCCGCCGCGTGTGCGTCCCGCCGCGCCCGCAGGCAGTCGTTGAACACCACCCGCGCACACCCGAACGCCCGCCCCAGCGCAAGACGCTGACCGGGCCCCGGCTCGATGCGGAAGGCGTAACGAAGCTGCATAGTGCGACTGTACGATCGTTCGCGCAGGTCACCTGCGCGCAGACCAGAACCGACAATTATCCGACTCCGGCTGTTCACATCGGTGGCTTTCTTGACGAATAACGTCACAGCGTGCTCCTTGATGCCCAACTGAGGCACAGGGAAGAGAACGTGCGCATCTACCAATGAACCTCCGACCGTTCGCCGGTCCGCAGGCGCAGCCACCAGCCGATCCCCCACCAGTGCGTCAGACGACAAACCGTCTGCTCCGGAACACCGTCAGGCCACTTCTCACGCCACTGGGCTGAAGCCAGGCGCCCTACGATGAATTCCCGGCAGCGCGGGGCTCAGTCCCCCCGGGGCGGCAGCGGCGGCCGCGCCCGGTCCGGCACCTCCGACAGATCCGGCGGCGTCGCGGCCGGATGCCGCTCCAGCAGCTCCAGCGCCGTCCGCACCGCGACGCCCAGCTGCGGATGCCGTCCCTCCGCCCAGTGCACCGGGGACCGCAGGGCCTCGATATCGACCTCTACGCCGTGGTTCTCCACGCCCCACCCGTGCAGCTGGAACCACGCGGCATTCATCGGCACGGTGATCGTGGTGCCATCGGCGAGCCGGTGCCGGCCGGTCATGCCGACCACCCCGCCCCAGGTGCGCATGCCCACCACCGGACCGATGCCCATGAGCTTGAAGGCCGCGGTGATCATGTCGCCGTCGGACGAGGTCATCTCGTCGGCGACCGCGACCACCGGGCCGCGCGGCGCGTTGCCGGTGTACGACACGGGCTGCGCGCCGCGGGTCAGGTCCCAGCCGATGATGGTGCGGGTCAGCTTCTCGACGACCAGCTCGGAGATGTTGCCGCCCGCGTTGCCCCGTACGTCCACGATCAGCGCGGGCATCGACATCTCCCGCCGCAGATCGCGGTTGAACTGCGCCCAGCCGGAGCCGCCCATGTCGGGGATGTGGAGATAGCCGCACCGGTCGCCGCTCAGCTTCCGGACGACGGCGCGGCGTTTGGCGACCCAGTCCTGGTAGCGCAGCGGCCGCTCGTCGATCAGCGGGACGACGGCGATACGGCGCGCGGGCCCCGCACCCTCGGCATCCGAGGCGCCCTGTGGGCCTTCCTCTGAAGGGGGGTGGGCGACGGGTTGGGAGAAGGTCAGCTCGACGGTGGTGCCCCCGGCCGCCGCGAGCAGCGGATACGGGCCGGCCACCGCGTCGACCGGGCGGCCGTCGACATGGGTGAGCGCGGCGCCCTCGCGGATGCCCGTACCGGCCAGCGGGGAACGCGCCTTGGGGTCGGAGGACTCGCCGGGCAGGATCCGCTGCACCACCCAACGCCCGTCCCGCGGATAGAAGTTGGCGCCCAGCAGGCCGATGGGGCGCTGGTAGTGCGGCGGCCCCTCATTGCGCCGGGCACCGGCGACATAGGCGTGCGAGGTGCCCAGTTCCCCCAGCACCTCCCGCAGCAGATCGGCGAACTCGTCGGGGGAGGCGACACGTTCGACCAGCGGCCGGTACTGCGCCAGCACCGCGTCCCAGTCGATGCCGCACATCCCCGGATCCCAGAAGTACGACCGGATGATCCGGCCCGCCTCGTCGAAGGCCTGGCGCCACTCCCACTCCGGTTCGACGTCGTGCAGGATGCGCCGCAGATCCAGGAAGACCGTCGAATCGGGGTCGGGCGGCTCGGTCGCGGGGACGGCCCGCAGATCGCCCTCGTCGTTGAGGACCAGCCGGGTGCCGTCGCCGCTGAGCGCGAACGAGTCCAGGGAACCGGAGAGTTCGGTGCGCCGCGCCTTGGTGAGATCGAAGTGTTCGAGGGTGGGCCGCCCCGACGTCTCGGCCGGGTTGGCGAAGGTCTCGCCCAGCGCCCCGGAGATCGGCCAGCGCAGCCACACCAGCCCGCCCCCGGCGACCGGCTCCAGCGCCGAGTACTTGGACGCGGCGACGGGGAACGGCGTGACCCGGTTCTCCAGCCCCTCCACCTCCACCATCACCGGACCCTCACCCGGCGGCGGGTTCTCCGCCGGGTCCAGCCCGCCCGCCGCGGGCCGCCCCTCCGGGGACAGCGCGAAGGGGGAGGGGGTGGCGGAGGACAGCGGGACGAGGTGGGGCCGGCAGCCCAGGGGGAAGGACAGGTCGCCGGTGTGCACGTCGTAGACCGGGTCGAAGCCGCGCCACGACAGAAACGCGAGATAGCGCCCGTCGCGGGTGAACACCGGCTGCTCGTCCTCGAAGCGGCCGTTGGTGACGTCCACGACGGTACGGTCGGCCAGCCGGGCCATCTTGATCAGCCGCAGCGAACGGCCGATGCCGGGATGCGACCAGGTCAGCCAGCGGGAGTCAGGGGAGAAGGAGAGGTCGCGCACGGGACCGTTGTCGGAGGCGATCAGCTCGGTGACCTCGCCGGGCCGGCCCGGCTCGTCCTCGGCCGTCTCCTCCGGCGCACGCGTGTCCACCAGCAGCAGCCGGCCGTCGTGCGAGGCCACCGCCACCCGTTCGCCGTCCGGGGACGAGACCATCTCGTGCACCCGGCCCAGCCGGCCCGCCGCCAGCCGCAGCGGAGTGTGCGCGGCGCTGGCCCGCGGCAGATCGGCGATCTCGATGGCGTCGTCGCCCTCGGCGTCGGTGACATACGCGATCCGGCCGGTCGAACCCAGCATCTCGGGCAGCCGGACCCGTACGCCCGGCACGTCGTGGATCGTCCGGGCCGGGCCGTCGCGGTGGGTGAGCCAGTACAGGCTGCCGCGGACACCGACCGCACTGGCCCGCCCGGTGGCGTCCACCGCGAGTGAGGTCACATGCGAGGCGGCCGGGACCTGGTACGGACGCCGGCCGGTCCGCGGCCCGCCCAGCTTGACCGCCAGTTTGCGCGGTACGGCGCCCTCGGTGAGGTCATCGATCAGCCAGATGTCGCCCGCGCATTGGTAGACGATGCGCGAACCGTCCGTCGAGGCGTGCCGGGCGTAGAAGTCCGCATGGTCCGTGTGCCGCCGCAGATCCGTACCGTCCGGCAGGCAGGAGTAGACGTTGGCGATGCCTTCGTGGTCGGAGAGGAACGCGATCCGGCCGCCGGTGAACATCACCGAGTCCAGATGCCCGTACAGCTCCGGCAGCAGCCGCTGCCCGTGCAGCCACAGGCGGCCCATCGCGCCGCCCCGGTAGCGCTTCCAGGAGGCGGGCTCGTGCGGGGGCTTGCCGGTCAGCAGCAGCGTGCGGTGTTCCCCGTCGACATCGGCGACCGCGATGTCGGAGACCGGCCCCCACGGCAGCTGACCACCGGGGCTGCCGTCCGTGGGCAGGCTGTACGACCACGAGTAGTACGAGAACGGCTGACCGTGCGAGGAGACGGCCAGGACGTGCGGGTTGCCGTCCTGGTCGGGCGGCGTCCAGCCGCAGACCCGGGCGTCCGTGCTGCCCCAGTACGTCAGCCGCCGGGCGGGGCCGCCGTCGACCGGCGCGAGATGCACCTCCGGGTCGAGGCTGCGCCAGGTGGTGAACGCGATCTGGCGGCCGTCGGGGGAGAACCGGGGGTGGCCGACGCGGGTGCGGTCGGCGGTCAGCCGCCAGGCGCGGCCGGGCTCCTCGCCCGCCGGTGCGATCGGGGCCACCCACAGGTCGTCCTCGGCGGTGAAGCACATCAGATCGCCGTGCAGATGGGGATACCGCAGGTAGGAGGCGGCGGGCGGATCCGGTGCGGCCGGTGTGTGGCGCAGCCGGCCGCGAGGCTTGGCGGGGTGCGTCTCCGGGGGCGGCCCGACGGACTCGCGTGCGTCGCTCACGCCACCATGGTTTCGGGGGAGTGGGAGGGCGGCAACTCGGCGCCGGACGCGCGGGCGTCACCGGCGGCCGTCCGACGGGTGCGTCACGACGGGAAGGTGCCGGGCGAAGAAGGAGTGCACACACCCCCGGACCATCGGCACCGAACGGGCCGGGTCGACCGCGCCGACCAGGGCGTTCCGGTCGTGCGCCGGCATCAGCCCGGCGGCCTGGAGCTGCGGCGCCAGAGCGGCGTAGTCCGTGAAGACCCAGTGGCCGGCGCGGTCGATCCCGCGGCGCTGTACGCGGCCCCGGGAGCGGGCGAGCAGGGCCGACCAGGAACGGTCCCGCTCCTTGCCGCCGGGGAAGTCCGCGCTCGCCACCAGGAGCAGCGGCCGGTCCACGCCGTACCGGGCGACCGGGTACCGCTCGCCCTCCGCGCCGGGCCGCTCCGGCGGATGGTCCAGATAGCCCTCCAGGTTGACCGCCGCGCCGATGCGCCGGTCCTCGTACAGCGCCTGGGCCGCCGCGGTGCCGCCCGCGCTGTGGCCGTAGACGCCGACCCGCCGCAGGTCCAGCGCACGCCCCAGATCCCGGGGCAGCGCCCGACCGGTCGGGTCCGGGTTCCGCCCGGCGGCCAGCACCGCCAGCCGGTCCAGCACGAAGCGGAGGTCCGCGATCCGGGTGTCGATCAGCGTGCGGAACCGCCGCGGATCGGCCCGGGGATCTCCCCGCAGGACGGTCGCCCGGACCCTTTCCCGCCCCGCCCGCGCCACCGGGAAGCCGACTTCACCGGCGTCACCCGGATGGTCGACCGCCACCACCACGTACCCGCGGCTCGCCAGCTCCTCGGCGACCCCGGTGCCCAGGGTCCGCGCATCACCGCCGCCCGGACTGTAGAGCAGCACCGGCCGCCGTACGGGCTGCGCGGGCGCACCCGTGCGGGAGTGGGTCCGGGTCGCCGCCCAGTCCACTCCCTTCGCCGGAAGGCGGTGCACGCGGACGTCGATCACCTCGAACAACTCCACGGCATCCCCGGTCATCTGCGGTGCGAGCGGGTACCCGCGGACGGCACGGGCCGGATAGAACACCGTGACCATCACCTCCCGTACCGCGATCTCCGGCTCCCAGGGATCGCGCCTCGACCGGTCGACCAGGTAGAGCGTGGTGGACCCGATCGGGTGCGGGCCGGTGGGCGCGGGGAGACGGAGGGTGAGAGCGGTCGCGCCGCTCCCGGATCGGTTGCTCCCGGATCCGTTGCTCCCGGATCCATTGCTCCCGGATCCGTTGCTCCCCGCCCCCGCCCCGTGTCCCGCCGCCGGTTTGCCCGCCGTCGGCTCGCCGGCCGCCGCACCGCAGCCGGTGAGCAGCGCCCCGGCGCCCAGCGCGGCGGCGGCCGCCGCCGCTGACCTGGTGACCGTCCGGCGGTCCAGCTCGCCGCGGCCGATCGCTCCTGCCAACATCGTTCCCCCTCGGGCCTCTTGGGCCTTCCCATGACGCCCCATGGCGCCCTACGGCGACTTGTGACGTCCCGTGACATCGGTCCCGACATCGGTCCTGACGCCGGTCCTGACACCGGTCCTGACGTCGGTCCTGACGCCGGTCCTGACGTCGGTCCTTGCGCTCTCCGGCGTCCCCCTGAGTGAATGAAATGAAGGGGGCCGACCGATGCCCCGAATGCTCGCCCCGGTGAGGATGACGGGCGAACGTTCAGGCCCTGCCCGAAACGCTGGCGCGGCGCCGGGAGGGGGGAGTAAGGGGGAGTAGTGGCCATCCGGATCCACTTCACGGCCGAGGACTTCGGCCGCGTCCGCTTCGCGCCCCGGCCGGCCCCGCTGCAAGAGCTGAACGTGACCCTGATGAAGATGTGCCTCCCCGATCAGGAGCTCCTCTTCGGCCACTGGCGGCGCCGGCTGCTCCACTCCCTGCCGGCCGCCGTCCGCCCGCTGCGCGACGTGGTTCCCGCGGGCGTGGCCCCGCTCTTCCTCGACGTCTTCAGTGACAGCCTGCGGGACGGGCTGGACACCGTACGGGCCTCGCCCCCCGGCCTGGTGCGCTCCGAAATCGAGCGCGCCTACGCACCCCACCCGGCCCCGGCACCCCTGTGGATCCGCGGCCTGCACCGCGGCGACGCCGACGCCTGGCTGCTTCTCCGCCGCGCCCAGCGAGCCGCCTTCGATACGGCACTGCGCCCCGTCTGGCCCCTGATCCAGGACCTGCACCGGACGGAGTTCACCCGCCATGCCCTGACGGCGGCCGAGCACGGCATCGCTGCCGCGCTGACCGAACTCGCCCCCACCTCCCAACTCCTTGGCAACACATGGGAGTTCGCGTCCCCCTCCGGCGACCGTGACATCGCCCTGGAGGGCCGCGGCCTGGTCCTCGTCCCCACCTTCCACTGGACCGCCCACCCCCTCCTCTCCGACCTGCCCGGCCGCCCCGTGTACCTGACCTACCCGGCCGGTACGGGCCTGCCCCCCACCCCGGCGGCGACCGGCGGCACGGATGACGCGCTCTCCGCCGTCCTCGGCCGCACCCGCCTCGACATCCTCGACCGCCTCGCCGACGAGCACACCACCAGCCGGCTCGCCCGCCGCCTGGGTGTCAGCAACGCCACCGTCTCCGCCCATACGGCCGCGCTGCGCGGCGCGGGCCTGATCACGACGGTCCGCGCGGGGCGGGCGGTCCTGCACCGGCGCACGGCCCTGGGGAGCCTGCTGGTTCAGCGGGAGGGCCGGATGCGCGGGTGACCGAAGGCGTGGGTGAGCGGGCGGCGGGCGCCCGCACCGCATGCAACCCGCCCCGCCCTCGCGGTGTTCTTATCTCTGCAAGGGCGAGGTGGACGAGCTGACCGAGCCGGCCGAGCTGACTGCGCCGGCCGAGCTGACCGAGCTGACCGAGCCGGCCGAGCTGGACTCTTCGCGGAGCGGAGCACGAGGGAGGTCTCGACATGACACAGGGCATCACCCGGCGGAAGTCCCGTCCCTCCGGCGGCGGACACCCCTCCGGCTGCGCCGAACTCACCGCGCCCATACGTCACATACGGGCCACGGCACCCGGCCGCGCCTGACCGCACGCCCTTACGCCGACCCTCCCGTTTCCGTTCCCGTAACAGAGCAGGAGGCAGCAGACGATGCGCATCGTCATCTTCCGCAAGGGCGTCTACCGCGACAAGTTCCACCATGACGGGGAGTGCCCGTACCTGGTCGGCAAGCAGGAGACCTGCGACGAGTGGGAGGCGACGCCGGAGGAGAAGGCGCGGGAGTTGGGCCTCACGCCGTGTTCGCGATGCTGCGCCTGACCGTGGACGACTCATCCGGCGACCGCTGAACGGTCGGCCCGCCGGGCGCGGAAGTAGGCATGGGCGGCGGGGAGGAACATCAGGGCCGTGGCGGTGAGCACGGCGGCCACGTGCAGCACCCGGCTGGCCCCGAAGACGAGGTCCATGGCGTCGGCCGCCTCGAATGCCGCAACGGGGGAGCGGCCCTGCGCCAGGTCCCGCACGGGCTCGATCACCATCGACGCCGTACCTCCGATGCCGAGGCCGACTGCCAGCGTGATCCGGGCCCAGCCGCGCCCGCGGCGCATCCGGAGGGCGATCAGCAGCGCGGCGGCGAAGACGGCGATCCGGACCGTCAGGCCCATGGCGATCTCGGGGGCGGAGCCCGAGCCGTCGGCGACCATCCCGCCGACGGCCAGCACGGTCTCGAACGCGCCGGCGGCGACGGCCGTCACCCAAAGGGCGAATGCGGCACGTACGGCCGCGGGGGGTGAGGGCTCAGGGCGGGCCGGAGCGGCGGACGGGGGTTGCTGCGCGGTGCGTGTCATGGAGGTCTCGATTCGGGATGGAGGCCGGGGACCAGGCGCGGCATACGAGGCCGGGGCGCGGCGTGGGCGTTGGGGCAGTGCCGATCCTTCCGACGGTGCGCGCTCATGGCCCGCCCGCTACCTGGTGGATCTCTGCGCGGGTTAACCCCACCGCGCCCCACCGCCCTGCGCCCTGCCCCAGGGCACCGCGCCCCACCGCCTCGCGTCGCCCCGCGCCCCGCCCCACCGCCTCGCGCCGCACCCCACCCCACCGCGCCCCATCGCACCCCACCGCGCCGCCGCGCCGCCCTACCCCCAACCCACCCCCGTCGACCAGCCAGGCGTGCGCTGCGTTACGGCGTGACAACAGCACGCTGTGGCGTTTCGCACTGTGGGCGCTCTTGCAACAACTTTGCAGGAGGCCTCACCATTGGCAGGTTGCAGAGCCCGAAGCGGAGACAGCCTGAGATGCACGTACCTGATGGATTCATCAATGCGCCGGTGTCGGTGGCGACCGGTGTGGTCGCCGCGGTCGCGGTAGCGGTCAGCCTGCGCGGTGCCCGGCGTGAGCTGGCGGGTGCGGTGCCGGGCGGCAGCGGGGCGGGGGCGGAGCGTACGGCGCCGCTCGCCGGGCTGGTGGCGGCCTTCATCTTCGCGGTGCAGATGCTGAATTTCCCGGTCGCGGCCGGGACCAGCGGGCATCTGCTGGGCGGTGCGCTCGCCGCGATACTCGTGGGGCCGTACACGGGCGTGCTGTGCGTGTCGGTGGTGCTGCTGATGCAGGGGGTGCTGTTCGCCGATGGCGGGCTGACGGCGCTGGGCGTGAACATCAGCGATATGGCGATCGTGACGACGGTCGTCGCCTATGCCGTTTTCCGCGGCCTGGTGAAGGTGCTGCCGCGGAAGCGGCGTTCGGTCACGATCGCCTCGTTCGTATCGGCCCTGCTCTCGGTGCCGGCCGCGGCGGTCGCCTTCACCGGCATCTACGCGCTGGGCGGGACGACGGATGTGCCGATCGGCAAGGTGTTCACCGCCATGGTCGGGGTGCATGCGCTGATCGGCCTGGGTGAGGCCGCCATCACGGCGCTGACGGTGGGCGCGGTGATCGCCGTACGGCCGGACCTGGTGTACGGGGCGCGCGGGCTGACCAAGCCGCTGGAGCTGCGCACGTCGCCGCTCGATGCCCCGGCCCCGGCGGCCGACGACGTCACGACGGCCGCCCGCGAGACCGCACCCGCCGCGTCGGCCCCGTCCGCACCGGCCCCCCGCCGCTCCGTTCGCCGGGTCTGGTGGGCCGGGCTGGCCGCCGCGCTGCTGTGCGCGGGCGGTATCAGCTACTACGCGTCCGCCAGCCCGGACGGCCTGGAGAAGGTCGCCCACGATCAGGGGATCGACGCGAAGACCAAGGACCACGCCACCAAGGACTCGCCGCTCGCCGACTACAGCGTCAAGGACATCGGCAATGCGCGGCTGTCGGGCGGGCTCGCCGGAGTCATCGGGGTGGGCGCCACGCTGGCCGTCGGCACCGGGGTCTTCGTGGTGCTGCGGCGGCGCAAGGCCATCGAGCCCGCCGGGCAGGCCGGGACCGCCGCGGCCGCCGGGGCTTCGGGCGAGCGTCTCTGATGGGAGCCGGGCACGCCCATAAGCTCTACCGGCACGGGCATTCGCCGGTGCACGCGCTGCCCCCGCACTGCAAAATCGCCGCCGTTTTCTGCTTCGTGCTCATCGTGGTGTCCACGCCCCGGGAGTCGATCTGGGCATTCGCGCTGTACGCGGTACTGATCGCGGCGGTTGCGGCGGTGGCCCGGATTCCGGCCGGGTTCCTGCTCAAGCGGCTGCTGATCGAGGTGCCGTTCGTGGCGTTCGCGGTGCTGATGCCCTTTGTGGCGGAGGGGCCACGGGTCCATGTGGGGTGGCTGAGCCTGAGCGTGTCCGGGCTGTGGGGGGCCTGGAACATTCTGGCCAAGGGCACGCTGGGAGTGGCGGCTTCCGTGCTGCTCGCCTCGACGACCGAGCTGCGGGAACTCCTGCTGGGGCTGCAGCGGCTGCGGATGCCGCCGATGCTCGTACAGATCGCCTCGTTCATGATCCGCTACGGCGATGTGATCACCGATGAGATGCGGCGGATGCGGATCGCCCGGCTCTCGCGCGGCTTCGAGGCCCGCGGCGTACGGCACTGGGGCGTGCTCGCCAAGTCCGCCGGCGCGCTGTTCATCCGCTCCTACGAGCGAGGGGAGCGCGTGCACCTCGCCATGGTCAGCCGCGGCTACACCGGCACCATGCCCGTCCTGACCGACACCGCCGCCACCCGCACACAATGGACCCACGCCGCCGCGCTGCCGACGGCCGCCCTTGCCGTATGCCTTCTGGGATGGACGCTGTGAGTACGACGACGCCGACCACCACGCCCCCCTCGCTCGAGGTGTCCGGGCTCGCCTACGCCTACCCCGACGGCCATCAGGCGCTCTTCGGGGTCAATCTGTCCGTCGGCCGCGGTGAGCGCGTGGCGCTGCTCGGGCCCAACGGCGCCGGCAAGACCACGCTCGTCCTGCATCTGAACGGCATCCTCGAAGCGGGGGCCGGATCCGTGGCCGTCGCCGGGCTGCCGGTGGGCAAGACGCACCTGGCCGAGATCCGGCGGCGGGTGGGGATCGTCTTCCAGGATCCCGATGACCAGCTGTTCATGCCGACCGTCCGGGAGGATGTCGCCTTCGGCCCGGCCGCGGCGGGGCTGCGCGGGGCCGAGCTGGAGGAGCGGGTGACGGAGGCGCTCGAACGGGTCGGCATGGCCGGGTTCGCGGACCGGCCGCCGCATCATCTGTCGTTCGGGCAGCGGCGGCGGGTTGCCGTGGCCACGGTGCTCGCCATGCGGCCGGAGATTCTCGTACTGGACGAGCCGTCGTCGAATCTCGATCCGGCCTCGCGGCGTGAACTCGCGGATATTCTGCGTTCGTTGGATGTGACCGTATTGATGGTCACCCATGATTTGCCCTATGCGCTGGAGCTGTGTCCGCGTTCCGTTGTCCTGTCGGGCGGCGTGATGGTCGCGGACGGGACCACCCAGGAATTGCTGTGTGACGACGAGCTGATGCGGACCCATCGGCTGGAATTGCCGTTCGGGTTCGACCCCCGGTCGGTGACGCTGCCCGTGTGAACCAACCCCCGGCCGGCATCCTGTGACGAATCCCACTGGCCCGTGACCTGGTCATCAGCACTGATCTGCGCGTTGCACCATTGATGGGTCACCAATGCGGCGGATGAATGGGAAGCGGGAATCAGTGGTGGACGTCCAGGGCACGGTCGAGGACGGCTTCGAGCCGGTCCGGGACGCCTTCGCGGACAACTTTGCGCGGCGCGGGGAGCGGGGGGCGGCGGTCGCCGTCTACCTGCACGGGCGCAAGGTCGTGGACCTGTGGGGCGGCGCCAAGGACGCGGACGGCGCCTCGCCGGAGCCCTGGGAGGCGGGGACGGCGCAGGTCGTCCGGTCCGCGACCAAGGGCGTGGCGGCGATCGTCCCGCTGCTGCTGCATCAGCGGGGGCTGCTGGATCTGGACGCGCCCGTCGGCACGTACTGGCCCGAATTCAAGGCGGCGGGCAAGGAGCGGGTGCTCGTACGGCATCTGCTGTCGCATCGGGCCGGGCTGCCGGTGCTGGATACGCCGCTGACGCCGGCGCAGGCCGTCGACGGGGTCAGCGGGCCGGCGGCGCTGGCCGCGCAGGCGCCCGTCTGGGAGCCGGGGACCGAGCACGGCTACCACGCCCAGACCTACAGCTGGCTGCTGGCCGAGCTGGTGCTGCGGGTGACGGGGCGGTCGCTCGGCAGCTGGGTGGCGGAGGAGATAGCGGGGCCGCTGGGGCTGGATCTGTGGATAGGGCTGCCGGCCGGGATGCAGTCCCGGGTGGGGCGGCTCGCCGACATCGAGGCGCCGGCCGGGACCGGGGCCGCCGGGCTGCGGGTGCGGCCCAAGCGGGCGGTCGCCGAGGCGTATGCGGATCCTTCGTCGCTCACCCGGCGGGCATTCGGCGCGATAGCGCCCGCCGCCGACGAGAATTCCGCGGAATACCGGGCCGCCGAGCTTCCGGCATCGGCCGGAATTGCCACGGCGCGTGCCCTGGCGCGGTGTTATGCCGCGTTGATAGGGCCCGTTGACGGACATCAGCGGATGTTTGCGCCGGCCACCTTGACGCTTGCCCGTACCGAGGAATCCGCCGGACTCGACCGTACGTTGCTGGTCCATACGCGATTCGGTCTCGGCTTTATGCTGCACGGCGCGGCTTCGCCGCTTTTGGGGCCGGGTTCATTCGGCCACCCGGGGCGGGGCGGCGCCCTTGCCTTCGCGGATCCCGAAAGCGGCCTCGCATTCGGCTACATCACGAATGGAATGCAGCAGAACGTCACGGCGGACCCGCGAGCCCAGGCCCTGGTGCGCGCCGTCGCTTCCCGCATCGCCGGATGACCCGGCCCCGCCGCGCCGGCTGACCGGCCGACAGCGGCCGCTCGCCCGACGGCTCCCGACCGCCTCGCACCCGACGGCCGCTCACCCCGAGTGCAGCATCAGCCCGATGCCCACCACCATCAGGCCCGCCGCCGCGATGCGGGGCGCGCCGAAGCGTTCCTTGAAGAACAGGGCGCCGATGGCGGCGCCGACGATGATCGAGGACTCGCGCAGGGCGGCGATGGGCGCCAGGGGCGCGCGGGTCTGGGCCCAGAGGACGAGGCCGTAGGCGGCGACGGAGAGGAAGCCGCCGGCCAGGCCGCGCAGGGCCAGCGGGCGGAGCTCGGTGAGCAGTTCGCCGCGGCGGGTGGCGAGGGCGTAGGCGGGGATGGCCAGGCCTTCGAGGATCATCAGCCAGGCGATATAGCCGAGGGGCGTGCCGGAGGCGCGTACGCCCAGGCCGTCGACGGTGGTGTAGGAGGCGATGGACAGGCCGGTGGCGAGGGCGGCGATGATGGCCGGCCAGTGGGGCTTGGTCTCCGCGCCGCGGATGCCCCAGAGCGCCACCCCCACCAGCCCGGCGGAGGCTATGGCGACGCCTGCCAGGGCCCAGGCGTCGGGGATCTCGTGGACGAAGACGGCGGCGAGGACGGTGACCACCAGGGGAGCCGTGCCGCGCGCTATCGGGTACATCTGCCCGAAGTCGCCCAGCCGGAACGACTGCATCAGCAGGAGCTGGTAGACGACGTGCAGGACGGCGGACACCAGGAGGTAGGGCCAGGCGGCCGCCGCGGGAAGCGGGGTGAAGGCCGCCATGGCGAGGCCGCACAGGGCGCCGCCGCCACCGACCAGGGTGAAGGCGAGGAGCTGGTCGCGGATGCCGTGGGCGATGGCGTTCCAGCTGGCGTGCGTGACGGCGGCTATCAGGACGGCCGCGACGACGAGCGGGGTCACGCGGTGCGCTCGCGCACGTCCGTGAGGGCCGGGGCGACGCCGCCGGCCTCACGGGCCGGGCCCGGTGCGGTGAGCGCCCCGGCGAAGCGGGCGCGCGCCCGGGAGCTGCGGTTTCGGTACGTGGGGAGGCTGGGCGCGGAATCGCTCATGGCCCGCACGCTAGCGAAAGCTGTACGGGCCATGCGAACGAAATCCGGCCGGTGAGACGAGGAGCACGGGGCGGCGCCCCGCCGCCTCAGCCCGCGGTGAGGATGGCGCGGACCACCGGGCCCGCGTTGGCGCCGCCGTGGCCGCTCGCCGGGACGACAGCCGCCGCGGCGAGGTCGTCACGGTAGGCGGTGAACCAGGCGTTGGGCTTCTTCTGGTTGTCGACCTCGGCCGAGCCCGTCTTGGCGCCGATGTCACCGCTGACCCCGGCCATCGCCTCGGCGGCCGTACCGCCGGTCGCGGTCGCCTTCATCAGGTACTTCAGGCCGGACTGGGTGGACGGCTTCATGGCGCGGGGGGCCTTGGCGAGGGTCCGGTTGTCCAGCGACGGCGAGACGATGTACGGCTGGTGGAATCCACCGGCGTGGACCGTGGCGGCGAACGTGGCGACGTTGAGCGGGTTCATCCGCACCCCGCCCTGTCCGATCAGCGACGCCGCCATCTGCGCGTCCGACTGCACCGGCACCGCGCCGTCGAAGGTGGGGATGCCGGTCTGCCAGTTCAGGCCGATGCCGAAGACGTCCCGGGCCTCGTTCGTCAGGTCGTCGTCCTTCAGCTTCGGCGCCAGCGAGATGAAGGCGTTGTTGCAGGACGCGGCGAAGCTCTGCGCGAAGGTGCCGTCCTTGATCTCGGACTTGCCGTCGTTCTGGAACTTCCAGCCGCCGACCGTGAAGTACTTGGGGCACGGGTGCTTCTTGGTCGGCGAGGTCAGGCCCTTGTCCAGGAACATCGCCGAGGTGACGATCTTCATCGTCGAGCCGGGGGCCAGCGAGCCCTGGGTGGCCAGGTTGAAGCCCTTGGCCGGGGAGTTGGCGAGCGCCAGGATCTCACCGGTGCTGGGCTTGACGGCCGCCGCCGAGGCGGACTTCTTGCCCGCGATCGCCTTCTCGGCCGCCGCCTGGAGCTTGGCGTCCAAGGTGGTCTTCAGGGTGCCCGGGGTGCCCTTGGAGAGCACCTTCAGCGTCTTGTCCGGCAGCTGGTCGGCGGGCTTGGCGGCGGTGGCCCGCTTGATGAACAGCTCCACACCGGGCTTGCCGTCGGTCTTGTCGCCGTACCTGTCGCGCAGGCTGTCGAGGATGCCGGCCAGCGACGGGTGCGCCTCGGCGGTCAGCTCGTGGCCGTCGCGGTCCACGGCCTTGATCGGCGGTGCCTCGGCCTCGCCGGTCCGCAGCTCGTCGCCCTTGGCCAGGCCCGGGTGCAGCACCGAGGGCTGCCAGGCGACCCGCGGCTTTCCGGTGGTCTTGTCCCGGTGCAGGGTGGCGGTCGCGCGGTAGGAGTACGGGACCTTGGTGCCCTGGTAGTCGATCTGCGTGGTGACCGTGTACGGCACCTTGTCCCCGGTGGGTGTGCCCGGGGTCACCGTCACCTTGGAGAACCGCGCCCGCTTGCTGAAGGAGGTCAGCGCGGTCTGCGCGGCGGCGGGGTCGTCGGTCATCCCGGCGGCCTTGGCGGCGTCACCGCCTTGCCAGGCGTCCAGGAACTGCTGCGACGTCGTGCGCACCTCCGCCGCGCTGAGCGGGCCGGTCTTCACGCCGGGCGCGTTGCCGCCCGGCTTGCCGTCGGCGGCGGTCACCTGCTGCGGCGACTTGTCGTCGTCCGAGTCGCCGAACAGCGTGAAGCCGCCGACGATTCCCGCCACCAGCGCCACCGATCCGCCGATCAGTCCGTACTTCACCTCGCGGCGCATGCCACCGATCCCCTCCCAGAGAGCTTGTCCTTGGATACGCACACAAGAACGTGCGTCGCACTCTAAGGGACACGGGGAAGCGATCGCGTCCCGATCAGTCTCGATCAGGGCACGGTCCGGTGACGCGCTGTGGTGCAGCTGTCATGAACCTGTGATCCGGCTGGCCGGTGCCCGGGGCCGGACGGCCGCCGCCCCGGCCTCACACCCAGCTGTCCAGCCACATCCGCGCGTGCCAGGCCGACTTCGGGATCGTCATGCCCGTGTACAGCGGATAGAAGTAGATGAAGTTCCAGATGATGAGGAGGACGAGGACCCCGGCGCCCACCGCCCCGATCGTGTGACGGCGTTCGCTCGCGCCCGGCGGCCCGATGATCGCGCCGATCATCATGGCCAGCGCCAGGCACAGGAACGGCACGAAGACGACGGCGTAGAAGAGGAAGATCGTCCGCTCCTGGTAGAGGAACCAGGGCAGATAGCCGGCCGCGACGCCGCAGGCGATGGCGCCCGCCCGCCAGTCACGCTTGAAGAGCCAGCGGTAGAGGGCGTAGAGCAGGGCGAAACAGGCGGCCCACCACAGGAGCGGGGTGCCCAGGGCCAGGACCTCGCGGGCGCAGCCCTCGGCCGCCGTGCAGCCCTGTTCGCCGGCGGCGGGGTCCTTGTAGAAGTACGAGACGGGGCGGCCCAGGACCAGCCAGCTCCAGGGGTTGGACTGGTAGGTGTGCGGGGTGGTCAGGCCGGTGTGGAAGGCATACACCTCGGTCTGGTAGTGCCACAGGCTGCGCAGCCAGTCGGGCAGCCAGGTCCAGGAGCCGGTGCGGCCCTCGGGGGAGGTGGCCCAGTCGCGGTAGTAGCCGCCCTTGGTGGCGATCCAGCCGGACCAGGACGCGAGGTAGGCGGCGAGCGCGACGACGACGGTGGCGCCGAAGGCGGGCAGGACGTCGCGGCGCAGGGCGGCGCGGAAGGGGCGACGGGCGCCGGCGGTGCGGCGGGCCGCGACGTCCCACAGGACGGCCATCAGCGCGAACGCGGCGAGGTAGTAGAGGCCGTTCCATTTCGTGGCGGAGGCCAGGCCCAGGCAGAGGCCGGCCGCGATCCGCCAGGGGCGCCATCCCAGCCGGAGCCGGTCGCCGACCGTGTCGTCGGGGCGGGCCACCCCGTCCGGCCCCACGGGCAGCGCCGCCGCCAGCCGGGCCCTGGTGCGGTCGCGGTCCACCAGGAGGCAGCCGAACGCGGCGACCACCCAGAACATCACGATCAGGTCGAGCAGGGCGGTGCGGCTCATGACGAAGTGCAGGCCGTCGACCGCCAGCAGGGCCCCGGCGAGGCAGCCCAGGGCGGTGGAGCGCATCAGGCGGCGGCCGATGCGGCAGATCAGCAGGACGGACAGGGTGCCCAGCAGGGCGACCATGAACCGCCAGCCGAAGGGGTTCATGCCGAACGCCCACTCGCCGAGCGCGATCAGCCATTTGCCCATCGGCGGATGCACGACGTACGAGGCCTGCGGCGAGAGCAGGATGTGCGGGTGCTTCCCGACGAGCGCCGCGTTGGCGTCCTTGTCCCAGGTGCCCTCGTAGCCGTACTGGAGCAGCGACCAGGCGTCCTTGGGGTAGTACGTCTCGTCGAATATCACGTCGTGCGGGCTGCCCAGGTGCCAGAAGCGCAGGACTCCCGCGACCAGCGCCACCAGCAGCGGACCGCCCCAGGCCGCCCAGCGCGACAGCCGCACGGCGGCGTCCGGGCCCACGCCGAACACCGCCCACAGCCGGATGCCCGGCGGCGGGAAGGCGGGCACCAGCCGCGCGCGGACGTCGCCTTGCGGGCGGGCCGGGTAACCGAAGCGGCGCAGCCGCTGCTGCCACACGGGGGGCTGCCGGTCCGGATACCCGACACGGTGCGCGCCGGTCTCGGTCGCGGTGGTGTCACTCGTCACCCGGCCCATCGTAGGGAAGCAGTCTGTGGAGCGGCGTTCAGCGCCGCGGACCGGGGCGCCGCGCCGTCGAGGTCGTGGCCAAACGGTTCTGCGCAACCGGCGACGGCTGCTGCCTCGCCCCCGCCCGCCGCGGGGCCCCGTGCGGTCCTGGGAGGATGGGGGCGTGACTGGAACGCTGGTACTTGCAGGGACGCCCATCGGCGAGATCGCGGACGCGCCGCCGCGGCTGGCCACCGAGCTCGCGGCCGCCGATGTGATCGCCGCCGAGGACACCCGTCGGCTGCGCCGGCTGACCCAGGCGCTGGAGGTGCAGCCGGCCGGGCGGATCGTGTCGTACTTCGAGGGGAACGAAGCGGCGCGGACGCCGGAGCTGGCGGAGGCGCTGGTGGGCGGTGCGCGGGTGCTGCTGGTCACCGACGCCGGGATGCCGTCCGTCTCCGACCCCGGCTACCGGCTGGTGGCGGCGGCGGTGGAGCGCGGGGTGAAGGTGACGGCCGTACCGGGCCCGTCCGCCGTCCTCACCGCCCTCGCGGTGTCCGGTCTGCCGGTGGACCGCTTCTGCTTCGAGGGGTTCTTGCCCCGCAAGGCCGGCGAGCGGCTCTCGCGGCTGCGCGACGTGGCGGGCGAGCGCCGGACCCTGGTCTATTTCGAGGCGCCCCACCGGCTGGACGACACCCTCGCCGCGATGGCCGAGGCGTTCGGCGCCGAGCGGCGGGCGGCCGTCTGCCGCGAGCTGACCAAGACCTACGAGGAGGTCAAGCGGGGCGCGCTGGGGGAGCTGGCGGCCTGGGCGGCGGAGGGCGTACGGGGTGAGATCACCATCGTCGTCGAGGGCGCGCCGGAGAGCGGTCCGGCGGAGCTGGGGCCCGAGGAGCTGGTGCGCCGGGTGCGGGTGCGCGAGGAGGCGGGGGAGCGGCGCAAGGAGGCCATTGCGGCGGTTGCGGCGGATGCGGGGCTGCCCAAGCGCCAGGTCTTCGACGCCGTGGTCGCCGACAAGAACGCCTCTCGGCCAGAACCGACCCACGGGAAGGTAAATGGCTAGCCTGGAAGGTAAAGGCAGAGGTCGCGCAGTGGGGTGTTTTCCCTGCCACCTGTCAAATCTGGGCCAATAGGCAGCAGCTCAGCTGCGCATCCGGCCGAAAAAGGCGTCCACTGGGGGTGGGACGTACGGTCCCGGAAACCTTGCCTTGTCCTGTGGACAAGAGGGAGCGCACATGAGCGACATCGCCAAGACCAGCCGCACGACTTCCCCACGCGGAGTTTCCCCTTTTCCCCGATCCGCCGAGCCCGCGGCGCATGAGGCCTACGCCTTCGCCTGCATGAGGTGCGGGCACGGCTGGGAGCAGGCGTACGAGATAGACCACCAGGTGGACGCCAAGGGCGACCTGCACGTCATCTACTACGCGGACGGCGAGCGTGTGCCGTCCCCGTTGACCCGGCCCACGTGCCTGAACTGCGGCAGTAACGTCGTCAGGATCATGCGCTCGGGCCAGGTCTCGATGGTCTCCGACGCGATAGCGAACATGCACCAGCGTCCGGGAAACAACGCGAAGAAGAAGGCTGCGGCCCCCAAGGCGGCCGAGGACCGTACGGACAGCGGCGCCGAGCGCCACCACTGGCACCTCTCCGACCTGCTGCATCCTTTCCAGCATCACCGTAAGTGACCTCTGCGGGTGAGGCCCTGGCCGCGGTCCTCATAGGATCGCGGCCATGGCACCGCAGGACGACAAGAACACTCCGCCGCCGCTGCCCGAACCCCTTCGGGTACCGGTCGCGGACTCCCACACCCACCTCGACATGCAGGAAACCACCGTCGAAGAGGCGCTCGCCAAGGCCGCCTCGGTCGGGGTGACCACCCTGGTGCAGGTGGGCTGCGACCTGGCCGGTTCGCGCTGGGCCGCGGACACCGCCGCCGCGTACGAGCACGTGCACGCCGCCGTCGCGCTGCATCCGAACGAAGCACCGCGCATCGTGCTCGGCGATCCCGACGGATGGTCCCGGCAGGGCGCGCGGGAGCCCGGCGGCGACGCCGCCCTGGACGCGGCGCTCGCCGAGATCGACGCGCTCGCCGCCCGCCCCGAGGTCCGCGGCGTCGGCGAGACCGGCCTGGACTACTTCCGTACCGGCCCCGACGGCATGGCCGCCCAGCAGCGGTCCTTCCGCGCCCATATCGAGATCGCCAAACGGCACGGCAAGGCCCTGGTCATCCACGACCGTGAGGCCCACGAGGACGTCCTGCGGATCCTGCGCGAGGAGGGCGCGCCCGAGCGCACCGTCTTCCACTGCTACTCCGGCGACGCCGCGATGGCCAAGATCTGTGCCGAGGCCGGCTACTTCATGTCCTTCGCTGGCAACGTCACCTTCAAGAACGCCCAGCCGCTGCGCGACGCCCTCGCCGTCGCCCCGCCCGAACTGGTGCTCGTCGAGACCGACGCCCCCTTCCTCACCCCCGCGCCGTACCGCGGACGAGCGAACGCGCCCTATCTGATTCCGCACACCCTGCGCGCGATGGCCGAGGTCAAGGGGATGACCGAGGACGCGCTGGCCTCGGCCGTCGCGGCGAACACGGCGCGCGCCTTCGCCTACTGACCCACATCGCACGCTCCATCGCGGGCACGCTGCGTAGCGGTTCGACTTTGGAGAGTGACCGTCGCTCCGCTACCCTCCGGCCGTCAACCGGATCTGTGGCATCTGGAGCGTCGTGAGTCCTTCGCAGAGCAGCCACCGCGCCGCGCGCGGCCGTCGCAGGCGCGTCCCCCAGCGCCCGGAAACCCTGCGGCGGCTGCTGCCCCGGGCCCTGGTCGTGGCCTTCCTGGCCGGTGGCACCACCGCCTTCATCGCGCACGACAAGGCCATCCGGCTCAGCGTCGACGGCAAACCGCGCACCCTGCACACCTTCGCCGAAGGCGTCGACGACCTCCTCGCCGACGAGCACCTGGACATCGCCCGGCACGACATCGTCGCCCCCGCCCCCGGCGCCGAACTCCGCAGCGGCGACGAGGTCGTCGTCCGGCACGGCCGCCCGGTCGTCCTCACCCTCGACGGACAGCGCCGCCAGGTGTGGACCACCGCCGACACCGTGGACGGCGCGCTGCACCAGCTCGGCGTGCGCGCCGAGGGCGCCGCCCTCTCCAGCTCCCGCTCCCGCCGCATCGAACGGCACGGCCTGGAGCTGGCGGTCCGCACCGAACGCTCCGTGGTCTTCGTCGCCGACGGCCGCGACCACCACATCCGCACCAACGCCGCCACGGTCCGCGAGGCCCTCGCCGACGCCGGGCTCACGCTGCGCGACGAGGACACCGCCTCGGTGCCGCTGGAGAGCTTCCCCCGCGAGGGCCAGACCATCTCGGTGCTGCGGATCACCGGCTCGAAGGAGGTACGGGAGGAGCCGATTCCGTTCCGTACCGTCAAGCGGCACAACGCCCAGCTGGCCCGCGGCACCGAGTCCGTCGTCCAGCAGGGACGCCCCGGCGTGCGGCGGGTCACCTACCGCCTGCGCACCGTCAACGGCGTCCGGCAGAAGCCGCAGCGGGTGCACACCCACGTGCTGCACGCGCCGCGCCCGCAGATCGTGCACATCGGCACCAGGGCGCTGCCCACCTCCGTCGCGGGCGCCGACCACCTCGCCTGGGACGCGCTGGCGCAGTGCGAGGCGGGCGGGCGGCCGGACGCGGTCGATGCGTCGGGCGCGTACGGCGGGCTCTACCAGTTCGACGTCGGCACCTGGCACGCCCTGGGCGGCCGCGGCCGCCCGCAGGACGCTCCCGCCCAGGAGCAGACCTTCCGCGCCAAGAAGCTGTATCTGACCCGGGGGGCGAGCCCCTGGCCGGTCTGCGGCGGCCGGCTCCACGGGTGACGGCGACGGGCTTCACGAGCGCGGGCCGTAAGCTTCACGGGTGAGCAAGAGCAGCAGTAGCAGCGACGATTCCGGTGCCCTCCTCGGGCCCGCCGACATCCGGGAGCTGGCCGCCGCGCTGGGCGTACGTCCCACCAAGCAGCGCGGCCAGAACTTCGTCATCGACGCCAATACGGTCCGCCGCATCGTGCGGACCGCCGGAGTGCGTCCCGACGACGTGGTGGTCGAGGTCGGGCCCGGCCTCGGGTCGCTGACCCTGGCGCTGCTGGAGGCCGCCGACCGGGTCACCGCCGTGGAGATCGACGAGGTGCTGGCGGCCGCGCTGCCGGACACCGTCGCCGCCCGGCTGCCCGAGCGCGCCGACCGCTTCGCGCTGGTGCACAGCGACGCCATGCACGTCACCGAGCTGCCCGGCGCCGCGCCCACCGCCCTGGTCGCCAACCTCCCCTACAACGTCGCGGTCCCCGTACTGCTGCACATGCTCGCGACCTTCCCCACCATCGACCGCACCCTGGTCATGGTCCAGGCCGAGGTCGCCGACCGCCTCGCGGCCCGCCCCGGCAACAAGGTCTACGGCGTGCCGTCGGTCAAGGCCAACTGGTACGCCGAGGTCAAGCGGGCCGGCGCCATCGGCCGCAACGTCTTCTGGCCCGCGCCGAACGTCGACTCCGGGCTGGTCTCTCTCGTACGGCGGGAGAAGCCGCTGGAGACGACCGCCAGCCGGGAAGAGGTCTTCGCGGTCGTGGACGCCGCCTTCGCACAGCGGCGCAAGACGCTGCGGGCGGCGCTGGCGGGCTGGGCCGGGTCGGCCGCCGCGGCGGAGGACGCGCTGGTCGCGGCGGGTATTTCCCCCAAGGCGCGCGGTGAGGCGCTTACCGTCGAGGAGTTCGCGCGGATCGCCGAGCACAAGGGGCAGAAAGAGGGAGATGCGGCATGAGGGCATGCGGGACGAGCGGCGCATCGGTCACCGTACGGGTACCGGCCAAGGTCAATGTCCAGCTGGCGGTCGGCGCCGCCCGGCCCGACGGCTTCCACGACCTGGCCAACGTCTTCCTCGCCGTCGGCCTCTACGACGAGGTCACCGCCGTCCCCGCCGACTCCCTGCGGATCACCGCCGAGGGGCATGACGTCGACCAGATCCCGCTGGACCGCACGAACCTGGCGGCCCGCGCCGCCGAGCTCCTGGCGGCCCGGCACGGCATCGAGCCGAACGTCCACCTCCACATCACCAAGGACATCCCCGTCGCGGGCGGTATGGCGGGCGGCAGCGCGGACGCCGCGGGCGCCCTGCTCGCCTGCGACACCCTCTGGGCCACCGGCGCCGACCGCACCGAACTCCTCGACATCTGCGCCGAGTTGGGCAGCGATGTGCCCTTCAGTCTCGTCGGCGGCGCGGCGCTGGGCCGCGGCCGGGGCGAACTGCTGACGCCGCTGCCCGTCGGCGACGCCTTCCACTGGGTCTTCGCGGTCGCCGACGGCGGACTGTCCACCCCGGCCGTCTACCGCGAATTCGACCGCCTGACGCAGGACACCCACGTCCCCGAGCCGGAGGCCGCCCCCGAACTCCTGGCCGCCCTGGAGGCCGGTGACGCCACCGCCCTCGCCGCGGCCCTCGCCAACGACCTCCAGCCCGCCGCGCTCTCCCTGCGGCCCGCCCTGGCCGACACCCTGGCCGCCGGCACCGCCGCCGGTGCGCTGGCCGCGCTGGTCTCCGGCTCCGGACCCACCACCGCCTTCCTGGTCAAGGACGCACCGGCGGCCCAGCAGGTCGCGGCGGCGCTGGCGGAGTCGGGCACCTGCCGCGAGGTACGGGTGGCGGATTCGCCCGCCCCGGGCGCGACCCTGCGCTGACCGGGCGCCTCAGAACGCCGGGGCGCCGTCCGCCAGCACCTCGGCCACCAGGCGCCCGGCCCGTACGGCGTGCTCCGCCGTCGTCGGGAGGCAGCGGTTCGCGGCGGGATCGAACGCGGTCATGATGACGCCCGCATGATCGGTCGCCGGCTCCTGGAGCGTCACCGGCCGGCCCGCGGAACGCAGCGCGGCGGCCAGATCCCGGGAGTGCCGCGCCTGAACGACCGTGTCGCGGGCGCCGTGCACGAGGTGCACCGGCACCGCCGGGTCCAGGCCCGCGGCGAGGTCGGCCAGCGGCACCGTGCCGGTGGTGCGGGCCGGCAGGTCGTAGCGGCCGGCTACTCCGACCACCGCCGCCGGCCGCGGCCCGTCCGCCCCCTGCGGCCGCAGCGCGACGCCCAGCGCCGCCGGGGCGCCGGCCGACCACCCGGCGAGGACGCACGACTCCCCGTCGCCGCCCAGCCCGGCCGCCTCCTCGCCCACGAACGCCAGCGACTCCAGCAGCTGCGCCCGGCCGCCGTCCGCGGCGTCCGACCGCCAGTCCGGCACCAGGACCAGCAGGCCGCGCGCCGCCGCGGCCCGCGCCAGCGGCGCAAGGACGTCCCGCTCGTCCGGCCCGATCCCGTGCCAGAGCAGCACGGTCGGCACCGGCCCGCTCACCCCCGCCGGACGGTGGACGTCCAGCAGCTTGCCGCTCGGGCCGTACACCGCCCCGCGTTCCGTCTCCACTGCCCACTCCGTTCGCATGACGGGCACGCTATCCAACGGGGGACCCGGGGCCATTCGGGCGGCGACTAGGCTGGGGAGATCGATCCACGCGAAGCGCAGGAGTGAGATGGCCGTCAACCTCGTCAATCTGGAAGCCGTCGGCAAGGTCTACGGAACCCGTGCCCTGCTCGACGGTGTCTCCCTCGGTGTCAACGAGGGGGACCGGATCGGCGTCGTCGGACGCAACGGTGACGGCAAGACCACCCTGATCCGCATCCTCGCCAAGCTGGAGGACGCGGACGACGGCCGGGTCACCCACAGCGGCGGCCTGCGGCTGGGCGTCCTGACCCAGCACGACTCCCTCGACCCGGCCGCCACCATCCGGCACGAGGTCATCGGGGATCTGGCCGACCACGAATGGGCCGGCAACGCCAAGATCCGCGACGTACTGACCGGACTCTTCGGCGATCTGCACCTGCCCGGCTTCGACAAGGGCCTGGACACCGTCATCGGCCCGCTCTCCGGCGGCGAGCGCCGCCGCATCGCCCTGGCCAAGCTGCTGATCGCCGAACAGGACCTGATCGTCCTGGACGAGCCCACCAACCACCTCGACGTGGAAGGCATTTCCTGGCTCGCCGGCCATCTGCGGGCGCGCCGCAGCGCCCTGGTCGTCGTCACCCACGACCGCTGGTTCCTCGACCAGGTCTGCACGCGGATGTGGGACGTCCAGCGCGGCGCGATCCACGAGTACGAGGGCGGCTACAGCGACTACGTCTTCGCGCGGGCCGAGCGCGAGCGCATCGCGGCCACCGAAGAGGCCAAGCGGCAGAACCTCATGCGCAAGGAGCTGGCGTGGCTGCGGCGCGGCGCCCCCGCCCGCACCAGCAAGCCCCGCTTCCGCATCGAGGCCGCCAACGAGCTGATCGCCGACGTCCCCCCGCCGCGCGACACCGCCGAGCTGATGAAGTTCGCCAACTCCCGCCTCGGCAGGACCGTCTTCGAGCTGGAGAACGTCACCGTCCAGGCGGGGCCGAAGGAACTCCTCAAGCATCTGACCTGGCAGCTCGGCCCCGGCGACCGGATCGGCCTGGTCGGCGTGAACGGCGCCGGCAAGACCTCGCTGCTGCGGGCGCTGGCCGTGGCGGCCCGTACGCAGGGCGAGACGCAGCCCGCGGCCGGCACGATCACCGTCGGCAAGACCGTCAAGCTGGCGTACCTCTCGCAGGAGGTCGCCGAGCTGGACCCGTCCTGGCGGGTGCTGGAGGCCGTACAGAAGGTGCGCGAGCGCGTCGACCTCGGCAAGGGCCGGGAAATGACCGCCGGGCAGCTCTGCGAGAAGTTCGGCTTCACCAAGGAGAAGCAGTGGACGCCGGTCGGCGACCTCTCCGGTGGTGAGCGGCGGCGCCTGCAGATCCTCCGCCTCCTCATGGACGAGCCCAATGTCCTCTTCCTCGACGAGCCGACCAACGACCTCGACATCCAGACCCTGACCCAGCTGGAGGACCTGCTCGACGGCTGGCCCGGCTCGCTGATCGTCATCAGCCACGACCGGTACTTCATAGAGCGCACGACGGACCGGGTCTTCGCGCTCCTCGGCGACGCCGCGCTGCGGATGCTGCCGCGCGGTATCGACGAGTACCTGGAGCGCCGCCGGAAGGTCATCGAGGCCGCGGTGCCCGCCCCCGCGCCGGCGGCCGCCGCGCCCAAGAAGGCCGCCGCCGTCAACCGCGCGGCACAGAAGGAACTCCAGAAGATCGAGCGGCAGCTGGACAAGATCGGCGACAAGGAGAGCACGCTGCACGCGCAGATCGCCGAACACGCCACCGACTTCGAGAAGGTCGCCGGCCTCGACGCCCAGCTGCGTGAACTGATCGGCGAGCGCGAGGAGTTGGAAATGCGCTGGCTGGAGCTGGCCGAGGACGCGTAGCGGCGGCGGGCGGCCGGTGCGACGGAGGTCCCCCCGGACGGAGTCCGGGGGAGGCTATCGGCCCCGATTGGCCAAGAAGGCCGCTTTCCGGCGGTCTTCTCCCCGGTAGGGGGCGCGCGAGACCGGCCGAGCGTGTAGCTTCCCGGGGACACATTCCGGGCACCATTTCCGGGCACACCACCCGGGCTCAAGGCGCCCGGTGGGGGGTCGGGGGCGGGGGCCCGCCGGGAGGTGAGGGGGTTCTCGATGGTCGTGCGGCTCATGGTGGTCGACGATCACCGTCTGCTCGCCGAGGCGCTCGCCTCGGCCCTGAAACTACGCGGACACCGCGTCCTGGCGGCGGCCGCGCCGAGCGCCGGGGCCGCGGACCTGGTGGTGAGCCGGGCGCCCGAGGTGTGCCTGCTGGGCACCGCCGCACCCGCCGCGCCGGGCGTCTTCGACCCGGTCGTACGGATCAAGAAGGAGCGGCCCCAGATCGCGGTGGTGGTCATGGGCCCGGTGCCCAGCCCCCGCGGGATCGCGGCGGCCTTCGCCGCCGGGGCGTCCGGCTACGTCCGCAACGACGAGCGCATCGAGGGCGTCGAGCGCGCCATGATGAAGGCCCGCGCGGGCGAGTCCGCCATCGCGCCGCAGCTGCTCCAGCAGGCCTTCGAGGAACTGCTGCACCCGGCGGCCCAGCCCGACGACGAGGGCGCCCGGCTGCACCAACTCCTCACCCCCCGCGAGGTCGAGGTCCTGATGCGGGTCGCCGACGGCGAGGACACCCGCCGCATCGCCGCCGGCATGGACATCGCCCCCAGCACCGCCCGTACCCACGTCCAGCGGGTACTGATGAAGCTGGAGGTCGGCTCCCGCCTGGAGGCCGCCGCACTGGCGGCCCGCACGGGCCTGCTGGAACGGGCCTCGCGCGGCGGGGCCGTACGCACCAGGGACGCGGGGGAGCCGGAACCGGGGCGCGAGTAGCGGGGGTACGCGGCCCTTCCGCGGAAAGGGGACAGCCGACCGGCTGTCCCCTTCCCCCACGCCAGGTGGTGTCTGCTCCCTCCCGGGTCAGACGGTCAGCCGATCGAGGATCCCCGCCACCTCCGCCGCCCTGAGCAGGAACCCGACGTGGCTGGTGGCCAGGGTGTGCACGTCGTACGGATTGCCGGGCGTCAAGGCGTCACCTTCGGCGATCAGGCGGTCCTGCATGGCCACCGGAAGCGTCCGGTCGTCGGTGAGACGGATGTAGGTGCGGGCGATGGTGCCCCAGGTGTCGGCGTGGCCGCGGGCGTCGGACATCATCACCGCCAGGGACTCGTCCGGCTGCAGGGTGTTGAGGAAGGCCCGGAACTGGTCATCGGTGCCGTCCGCCATCATCGCCGCCTTGAGCGCGGCCAGCATGACCGGGTCGGCGGTGCGGTAGTTGGCCCGGCCGACACCGAGTGCGGCGGGGTCGCCGACGTTCAGCGCGTACAGCGGGGCCAGCAGGTTGTCGCCGAACTCGGGCTCCTGCATGTACTCGACGGGGTTGGCGCGTTGCACGCACGACCAGGCGGAGATGTAGACGAGCCGGCTCACCAGATCGGGGATCGTGTTGCCCACCCCGGTGATGGTGGTGCCGCCGAGACTGGCGCCCACCAGGACCACCGGCCCGTGCTCGGCCACCCGCCGGACGACGTCGACTACCGCGTCGATGTTGTCCTGCAAGGTGACCCCGGCCAGTTCGGACGGTTCGGCCGCCCACGCGTCGAGGTCCTGCGGGGCCAGGTACGCGGCGGAGTACTGCGCGTCGAAGCCGTGCCCCGGCAGGTCCACGGCGAAGCTGCGGTGGCCGAGCAGCGCCAGCTCGCGCTGGACGGGAGCCCACATCAACGAACTGGAGCAGGAGCCGTGCACGAGCACGAACGTCGGGTTCGCGTCACGGGCCGGGCGCGGACGGGGGGAGTTGCCGGGTACGGATGTCATAGATCGGTCCAATGTTCAATGTCCGGTGGGCGGCGCGGTCGGGCCTGCCGGAGAGGCCGGTGCCCGCGCGGCGCGCCGCCGCAGCTGAAGGGAATCGGGCGCGCCCGTCACCAGGCGCGACGCGGTTCGGTCGCCGGGCGCACACAAGCCGATGGCAGCGCTCAACCAGCGCGTACCGGCCCGCTCGGGGCAGCACACGACATAGAGGTGCTCACCGGCGACGGTGCACGTCGACGGTCAATGCCGAGTCAGACCCGCAGGGCAGTGCCGTGAGACCACCGTGGTCTCCTGCGGGTTCCTCGGTCTGCGCCGGTCGCTGAGCGACTGCGGCGGCAGAGTGACTCAGGCGGTCCGCTGGCGGACGAACATGTAGGACATGACGGGGACCCTAGCTGATCATGGATCACCGCCGAAACCGATTTATGCCGGCGGCGCAGACCGGCCTCGGGCGGGGGCAACTGCGGCGTCTTCGGCACCGCTGCCTCGGAAGATGCGGTCCAAGTGGTGGTCCAGCACCGCGACGGCCGCCTCCGGGCCGCGCTGGCCGACGAGAATGCTGGTGCCGAGTCCCGCGGAGAGGGCGAGCAGGCTGACGGCTTCCAGCCTCGCGTCCACGCCCGGCCGCATGAGATCGCTCTCCTCCGCCTGCCGGAGGAGTTCGACGAGGGCGCTCTCGGCGGCATCCGGGTTCGTGATGAAGGGCTGGGCGGCGAGCGCCTGGTCCGTGACGGACAGCACGGCGTACGAGGTGTAGACGAGGTGGAAGACGCGGCCCTCCTCGTCGACCGGCAAGGCCGCCATCAGCATCGCCTCGATCATCGCGCGCGGTCCCGCATCTTGGCCGGCGGCCCGGACCCGGGCGGTGACCCGCTCCCCGAATCGCTCGGCCAGCTGCTGCAGCCCGTAGAGCAGCAGTTTCTCCTTGGTCTCGAAGTAGTACTGCACCAGTCGCAGCGAGACGCCCGCCTCCGCTGCGACATCGCGCATGCCCACGGCGTGCAGTCCGCGCCGCGCCGCCACCCGAAGGAGCGCCTCGGCGATCTCGGTACGCCGCTCCGCATGGTCCACGCGCTTGGGCATCGACCGCTCCTCCACTCGCCGTTTTCCGCCGGACGGGTTCGCCCGTATCACCTTGATGATACAGCCGTACCATCAAGGTGATACGTTCGTACCATAAAAATCGACACCCGGAGGTGGCCATGTCTCAGACTGCGACCCGAACCCAGGCCGATGTCGGCCGCTATGCGAGCGATGCCTGGCGCGACCGCTACTTCGCGGCCTGCGATGCGGTCTATGCGCTGGGAGCACCCACGCACGCGGAAACGGACGTGGAGACGTCCTTCGGCACCACGCACGTCTACACGTACGACCCCATCGACCCGGCCGCCCGGTCACGCACCCCCGTCGTCCTGGTGCACGGAGCGGGCTCCTGCGCCGCCATGTGGTACCCGAACACCCCCGCCCTCAGTGCCGCCCGCCCGGTCTACGCGATCGACACCCCGGGTGATCCCGGACGCAGCGTCCAGAGCGAACCCATCCATCAACCCGAACGCGCCGCACAGTGGCTGGACGAGACACTCGCCCAGCTCGGGCTCGAACGCGTGCACCTGGTCGGATCCTCGTACGGCGGATGGCTCTCGCTGAACCAGGCGCACCGCAGGCCCGACCGCCTCGCCTCGGTCACCCTCCTCGACCCCGGCGGCCTGGAGAAAGTGGGCCTGCGCTTCTTCGTCTGGATCTTCGTCAGCCTGTTCGCGACTTCCGCGCCCAAGGCTCTCCGCCCACGACTGGCGGCGTGGCTGGAACAGCCGGTCCTCATCGAGCCGGAGCTACGCACCATGATCAGGCTGGGCGTCCGCGCCTACCGCATACGCCGCCCCGCCCCGCTGCCGCTGTCCGAGGGTGAACTGTCCACCATCCGCACCCCGCTCTACCTGGCGCTCGGTAAGCGAAGCCTGCTCGTGCACCCGCGCAGGCAGGTCGAGCGCGTCCCACGCCTGATCCCAGGGGCCCGGGCCGAAATCATCTCCGACACCGGCCACGGACCCCAGATCGACCATGCGGACGAGCTCAACCGCCGGATGCTGAGCTTCATGGACTCCACCGACTGACGCGCCACGGCGGGTGGTCACCCGGGGCCGCCGTTGCCTGCGGCCCCTTCGGCCTTCCCGGCCCGAGCCTGGGCCCGCCTCGACGTCACTGCTCGCCGACCGGTGGCTGTCGGGCAAGGAACTCTTCGAACGCCGCTGCCTGCTTGGGATCCATGTATCCCTGGCGGTTGTGCATGGCTTTGTTCTCAAGCCACGCCGCCTCGTCGGCGGTCAGCTGCACGGCCACCACCATCCCGCCCCGGGCGAAGCTCACGCGCCTGCCATCGGCGCGCACGTACCGCGTGTAGGGCCCGTACTCCTGCGGCCTGGCCAACGGCTCGATCCGAAGCCGGCCGACGTCCCACGTCATCTCGTCCGCGTGGCCCTCTCCCTCTTCCGCTTCCTCGCCCTGCGGTATCGGTGCGGGCGCGGGCGTGGGGCCGTCGACACGGGCCCAGTGCTCCAGCTGGACCACCACCTCCGCCGGGAACAGCACACTCACCGGCACGTCGCCCTCGGCGAGCACCACGCGTTCGCCGGTGGACTCGGCCAGCGAGACGAGGCGCTCGTAGTCGATCGGGTCAGGGGCGTACCGACGCTCAACAACGATCTTCACGGCATCATCCATGGAGCCGGACGCTACCGGCGGGGTCGGCAGGAGGGTCTGGATGAGCACTATCACCTGGGGCGTGCTGGGGCATTGGCCAACTGTGGAGCCACGAGCCGAGCACGTTCGTAGAGTTCCCGTGCCGCATGATTCTTGAGATGGGGGCGGATGAGCTTGAACATTGTTTGCATGCGTTGATCCGCCCGCCCTGACTGGATCAACGGGTAGTCATCCAGAGCGAGATTCCACGTTGCGCATGCCGCTTCGAGGTGGCCGATTGTGAATTGGCGCTCGGCGAGCATGGAACGTTCTTTTACGCGCGTTCGCCGGTAAACGTCATGGCGTAGCTTGTCCGACTGCTGCATCGCTTCAACGGCGCCGCGCATGTCGCCCAATTCGTAACGCACTTGACTGGTGTGGTAATTCAGGGACGCCGGGTCGTAGGAGCCGAATGCCTTCTCCCTGGACTCGGCTTTGTCCATCGCTACTTCGGCTTCTCGTAGGTACATCAACGCAGTGCTGCGGTCGCCGATTTGCGCGGCGGAGTGCGCCTGCTGACCGACGAGGAACGCGCGCATCCGCGGACCGGCTTGGGGGGACGCGGCTGCAGCGGCATCAGCAAGCCGCATGGCCTGCCTCCCGTGCCCCAGGTCGGCGGCTTGAAGGCTCATTCCCCGCAGCGTCGTGCAGTACGTCAGGTGGTCCTCCGCCGCTCCGGCAAGCTCCAACGCCTTGAGGTAATACTGCTGCGCGAGTCCGTGACCGCATTCGTCCACCGCCATGTACCCGGTGAGATAGCACAGATCGGCGGCAGCCGACGTCATCGCTTTGCGCACCGACTCGGAGGCATCCGCCCGCAGGTACGGGGCCACTGTGTTCACCAAGAAAGCCGCCGCCATAGGTCGGGCGTGGCGCCCTCCGAATTGGTCATCGAGTTCCGATACTCGTTCGGTCATGGCAATGACCATGTCGACTTCCGACATTCCGATGCGCTGAGTACGTCCGGTCTGAGCGGCTTCCATTCGGCCTACCACGTCCGGCCAATTGGGCACGGTCAGCGCAACGGAGAAGAGGCTTATACCTAGGATGCTGCGGCGCGACGGGTCCATGTCTCCGCTACCGAGATCGATCAGCCCTTCGACCGTGCTCGGAGCGGCGCCCGAGCTACCGTCAGGGGCCGGGAACCCGGCCTCGGCATGCGTGACCGGACGTCCCAGCTTCCGTGTCAGGGCCTCCAGGATCAGCGGTCTGGCCGTCTCCTTGGGCAGGTGCCCGTGACGCCACTGATGGGCCGATGGTTCGCGGTACTTGAGCGGGGTTCCTCGTTCGGTGCCGATGCGGTTCACGGCCTGGACGAACTGCCGCAGCGTCCAGCCGGTCTCCCGGTAGAGGCGTTCAAGGCGCCGGTTCGGTTCCCGAGTGGCCACTTAGCTCTCAACTCCCCGGTGTGCACGAGCGCTTAAAGCTTTTAAAAGCCGCTGCTGCCGCAACGGTACCGCCGGCTGTAGTCAAGCGGTTGCCTAGAGCGAGGACAGATCCTCCTCTCGCGATCGACTCTGCGACATCGCCAAGACGACGAGAGGACCCCCGCGACCGTGGTGGACGGCCCGGGGGCATGGCCATCAACTACAAGGGAGTTGACAACATGACCCACGCTACAGCGAGGCTCTTAATTACGCTGCTGCGGCTGATGCTTCCCGCGCGGGGCCGCCACCGACAGGCGGGCGCACTGCCCGTTGCGCGGTGCGCGGGTGTGGCGACGCGCGTGTCTCCCTGCGCGCCCGTTCGGCAGGAGCGGCGGGAACGCCGGGCTCAGCGTGGTCGGCGGCAGGCGTTGTGGCTTGCCGTGCACGGGTACGACGCGGGGCCACGCTGGATTCACGGTGTGGAGGTGCGGACCTGATGGCCCGCATGTGCCGCCCCGTTCAGCTGAGGGAACCGGTGCCGGAGCCGGTGCCGGTTGCGGGGTGTGACGTGTGCGGCGCGCTGGCCGAGCAGCGCGCGAGGGCGTACGCGGCGGGGGACAGGTCGAAGGTGACGGACTGCAACGTCGAGATGCGTCGCCACGCCCATCCGCAGGTGGTGCGGGGATGAGCGAGGGCAGCGGTGGTGCGCGCCGCAGGAACAGGAACGTGTCGTATCAGGATCCGCTCGCCGTGCCGCGTTCCGGACTCGCGGATCCCAGTTGCTGCCCGGGGTGCGCTCTGCTGAAAGAGCAACTGCGCGAAGTCCTTTGGACGCAGAACGGCCTGGCCCTGTGGGAGGTGCTCGACAACATGACGCGGCACAAGGAATACGGGCATCCGGACGAGTCAGCGCCGTCCCCGTAGACCGGAGCACCAACTAGAGACTCCCGCCCGTTCCGGCGGGGCACGGTGGCACCGAAGTCAGCGAAGGAAGAGTGAGGAAGAGACATGATGAATCAGGCATCGCGCATCGGCGGAGGGGACGGCGAAGGCGGCGACAAGGTGCCGGGCGAGCCCTGGCCGGTACCCGACGAGAAGCCGTATCCCGACGGTGGCCCGCGTGTGGGCGCCTGACCGATGACCACAAGTGAGCATGAGGGGGACCGGTCCGCGCTGGGCCGGTCCCTGCTCGCATCGGAGGCGCTTTCCACGGATTGGGTGCCGGCATTCGAGCGGGTGCCCCGTTCCGCGTTTCTGCCCGACCTGATGTGGCCGTTCGACATGCGGGCAGGGCGGAGCCGCGCTGTCTCCAAGACGGACGATCCGGCTGCGTGGCAGAGGTACGCGGATGCGGACGTGCCCGTCGTCACGCAGTGGGACGAGGGGAATCACCGTGGCAGGGAACCGGGCACGGAATCCACCAGCTCGGCCTCCATGCCCAGTGTGGTGTCGCGCATGCTCCGGGACCTGGGGGTGCGGCCCGGGGCGCGGGTAATGGAGATCGGGACCGGTACGGGCTGGAATGCCGCCTTGCTGGCGTACCGGTTGGGTGCCGGGAACGTCGTCACGGTGGAAGTGGACGACGCCGTTGCGGCTGCCGCGCGGGCGGCTCTCAAGCGGTTCGGGCTGCCGGTCCGTGTCGTTCGTGGTGATGGGTTCCTGGGGCATCCCCAGGGCGCGCCGTACGACCGGATCATCGCGACCTGCGGTCTGCGGACCGTTCCGTTCGCCTGGGTGCAGCAGAGCCGGCCGGGCGGGGTCATCGTGGTCCCCTGGGGGACGCACTACGGCAACGGGGACGCGGTCGCTCGGCTGGTCGTTGCGGAGGACGGACAGAGCGCGTCGGGTGCCTTCACCGGGCCCGTGGAGTTCATGAAGCTACGGGCGCAGCGCGGCGCGCCCGTGGTGCACTCCGAGTACGTCACGGGCAGCGTGGCCGAGGGCGACGAATCCTCGACGGTGATCACGGAAGCCGAGTTCGTAGGGGAGAGATTCGGTGCGGGACGCTTCGCCGTGGGGCTTCGGGTCCGCGACTGCCGGCACGCCGTTGCCGGCAAACGCGACGGGGCCCGGCCCGTGTGGTTCTACGGGCTGAAGGACCGCTCATGGGCGTGCGTCATGTTCCGCGACGGGGCCACGGCGCGCGTATGGCAATCGGGCCCCCGTCGGCTCTGGAACGAGGCGGAGACCGCATACCGGTGGTGGGCGGCCCACGGGCATCCCGGCTTCACGCGCTTCGGTCTGACCGTGGACAGGGACAGCCAACGCGCATGGCTGGACGATCCGGAGGACTCCTGGTGCGTCTAGGTGCCGGGTCTCGGATTCCGTAACCGGCTGCATTCAGCCAGGTTGGAAGAATGCGAGCATTTTCCGGGCGGCGTCCGGCGACGTCAGCAATTCCTGCATGTCCGTGGACATCCGGGCGGCAGCGCCGGTGCGTTCGAACATTTCGCGTTCGTATTCCTTGACGGCGGTGGGAAAGTCGTCCGGGTGCGCGGCCAGCGCGAGACCGAGCAGGGCGCCGTCCAGCAGCGCCATGTTGGCGCCCTCGCCCACCGGCGGCATCAGGTGCGCGGCATCGCCGAGCAGGGTGACGCCCGGCGTCGACGGCCAGGTCAGGCCGACCGGGAGAGTGGTGATCGACCGCGGCACGACCGTGTCGTCGCAGGCCGCGATCAGCGCGGTGAACCGCGAGTCCCAGCCGGGGAGCAGGTCGATCAGCCGCGCCCGGGCGGCGGCCGGGTCGTCGAACGGGATGCCGCTGGTGGCGAACCAGTCCTCGGCGGTGTTGTAGAAGCTGAGGCCGATGCGGACGCGGCCGTCGCCGTTGCGCTGCGCCGCCAGGGATATTCCGTTGCCGAGCACCCAGTAGGTGCCGCGCCCGACCATTGCCGCGAGGTCGGGGTGCGTGCGGTCGATATCGGGAATGCCGATCTCGACGACGTTATGGCCGGTATGCGCCGGGCGGGCGTCGGTGAGCAGCGCGCGGACCCGGGAGTTCGCGCCGTCCGCGCCGACCAGCAGGTCGTATGTCGCACTGCTGCCGTCGGCGAAGTGCAGCAGGCCGTTGTCGGCGGATGTGAACGCGTGCCCCCAGCGCACCGCGTCTTCGGGGAGGGAATCCAGCAGCAGGTTGCGCAGATCGGCGCGGTCGACCTCGGGTCGATCGAGCGGGGCGTCGTCGGGCGTGTCCTCCTGGAGCAGCAGGGTGCCGTCCGGCTCGAGGAGACGCATGTCCTGGCCTTCACCTCGGGCGATCGCGAGGAACCGGTCGAACAGGCCGGCCTCGTGCAGCGCCCGCTGGCCGGAGTGGATGTCCAGCATGCCGCCCTGACCGCGCGCGCCGCGTGACGATTCACGTTCGTACACGACGGCGTCGATGCCGTGCACGTGCAGCACGCGGGCGAGGGCCAGGCCGCCGAGGCCGGCTCCGACGATGGCGATGGTCATGGTTGCCTCCGCTTCGATACACCGTACTGGTCGATACACTGTATCGCGATGCGATGTACTGTGAGCGGCATGTTGGTGTGGGAGAGGCCGGAGCCGCCGAATCGACCGGTGCCGGCCCCGCTGAACCGGGAGCGGATCGTGCAAGCGGCGATCCAGCTGGCCGACGCGGACGGCCTGGAGGCGGTGTCGCTACGCAAGGTCGCCGCCGCGCTGGGCGTCGGGCCGATGCGGCTGTACGGCTACATCGCCAGTAAGGAGGAGTTGCTCGACCTGATGGTCGACGCCATCCACGCCGAGATCCGGCCGGTCGGAGACGGCTGGCGGGAGGTGCTGCGGTCTCTTGCCGAAACCACGCGGCAGGCCGCTCACGAGCACGAATGGCTCGCCGATCTGCTCGGTGGGCGACCGCAGCTCGGGCCGCACGCGCTGGCCAGGGGGGAGGCCGTGGTGGCCGCGCTGGACGGCGTTGATGTGGACGCCGTCATGCCGGTGGTCGCCGCGGTCGACGCGTACGTGATCGGTGCGGTGCGCCGGGAGATCGCCGAGCGGCGTGCCGAGCGGGCCACCGGGATGGACGAGAAGCGGTGGCAGGCCTCACTCGGGCCCTATCTGGAGCGGACCTTCGCCACCGGCCGATTCCCCGCGCTGGCCACGGTGGTGCGCGACGCCGCCCATCTGGACGCCGACCACACCTTCCGGATCGGCCTCGACTGCCTGCTCGACGGCATCGGAGCCCGCATTTCGAGGTGACGCGCGGACATGTCACGCGAGCTTCGCCGCGTGACGGGCGCGCAAGAGGGGCACCGCGCCCGCGGTGCCCCTCGGTTCAGTGCGCCGGCGGGCCGTCGGCCGCCTCGATCTCCTCCGCCGTGGGCGGTACCACCGGCCGCAGCTTCAGCCACACCAGGAAGAAAAGCCCCAGGACGAGCATGCCCAGGCCCGTCCAGAGGTTGATGTTGATGTGCTCGGCCTTCTTCAGGTCGGCGTCGGAGGCGGTGACGCCGGCCACGGTGACGATCACGCCGTAGACGACGAACAGGCCGCCGATGATGCGCCGGATGTCGAAGAGCCGGGCCGCGGTCGCGGATGTGCGCTCCAGCTCGGAGACTTCGTTCTGCAGGTCGGACATGGGAGTTCGCGCCTCCGATCAGAGGGAGTAGGGCAGGTAGCAGGCGGCGGCGAGCACGATCGCACCCCAGCCGAGCAGCGCCGGCCTGCGGTACCAGGCGTCGTCGCCCTCGGCGGGCGGCTCCTCCAGGCCGGGCGCGGTCGTCCCGTAGACCAGGCCCGCCAGCTCGGCCTCCGGCTTGGGCGCGGTGAAGAGCGTGACGACGACCATGACGACGGCGCCGGCGACGAAGCCGACGATCGCGGAGACGAAGTTGGCGCCCTGGTCGGTGGGGATCGAGATGATGCCCTGCTTGTAGATCCAGAAGTAGTTGACCATCGCGGCCGTGGTGCCCGCGACGAGGCCCCATACGCCGGACTTCATCGAGGCGCGCTTCCAGAACATGCCGATGATGAAGACCACGAACATCGGGACGTTGAAGAAGGAGAACAACGTCTGGAGGTAGCCCATGACGTTCGAGAAGGAGGAGGCGATGAACGCCGTGCCGATGGAGGCGAGGACGCCGAGCGCGGTGATGAGGCGACCGAACTTCAGGTAGTGGCCGTCGGGCTTGCCGGGCTTCACGTACTTGGCCCAGATGTCGTACGTGAAGACGGTGTTGAAGGACGAGACGTTGGCCGCCATGCCCGCCATGAAGGCCGCGAGCAGGCCGGTGACGGCGATGCCGAGTACGCCGTTGGGCAGCAGCTCCTGCATGAGGTACGGGATCGCGTCGTTGTAGGTGAGGCCGGAGCCGCCGGTGCCGATCTTCGGGACGAGGACGGCGGCGACCAGGCCCGGGATCATCACCAGGAAGACGATGAACATCTTCGGGAAGGCGCCGATCAGCGGGGTGCGCCGGGCGGCGGAGAGGTTCTTCGCGGACAGGGCGCGCTGCACCTCGGCGAAGTTCGTCGTCCAGTAGCCGAAGGAGAGCACGAAGCCCAGGCCGAGGACGATCGTCAGCCAGTTCGCGCCGAGCGGGTTGGCGTCGCCGATGCCCGTACCGCCCCAGGCGGTGAGGAAGTTGTGGCCGTGCGAGGACTCCAGGGAGTCGGTCAGACCGCCCCAGCCGCCGACGCGCTTGAGGCCGATGATGCAGATGGGTATCAGCGCGGCGAGGATGACGAAGAACTGGAGCACTTCGTTGTAGATCGCCGAGGACAGGCCGCCGATGGTGATGTACGCGAGGACGAACAGGCCCGCGACGACGATCGCCACCCACTGCGGCCAGCCCAGCAGCGCCTCGACGACGATCGACAGGGCGTAGAGGTTCACGCCGGCGATCAATATCGCGGCGAACGCGAACAGCACCGAGCTGAGCAGATGCGCGGACCTGTCGAACCGCTGGAGCAGGAACTCCGGCACCGAGCGGACCTTGGAGCGGTAGTAGAACGGCATCATGACCAGGCCCAGGAAGACCATGGCCGGGATGGCGCCGATCCAGTACCAGTGCACCACCGCGACGCCGTACTGGGCGCCGGTCGCCGCCATCCCGAGGATCTCGGTGGCGCCGAGGTTGGCGGCGACGAACGCGAGGCCGGTCACCCAGGCGGGCAGCGACCGGCCGGAGAGAAAGAAGTCCAGGCTCGTCTTCACGCTGCGCCTGGCCGCGAATCCGATGCCTAGGACGATGACGAAGTAGATGGCCAGGATCGTGTAGTCGAGCCCGTTGGTGGGCAGCCGGAGGCCTTCGGCCAGGGTGGTCATGGGGGCACTCGCTTCTTCGGGAGCGATCTGAACGCACAGAAAGCTACGCGCGAGCCTTCAGAAACTGAACACTTTTGTTGGTTTTATTTGTTGGATCGTGATCGACCTGGGGTGTTTCGGTCGGTATGTCGGGGTGCGTGCCCCGCTGTGATCACGTCTTGTCCCCGCTCTGCCCCCGCTCTGTCCCTGCCGTGACCCCGCCTTGTCCGGCGTTGACGCGACTGTTTAGTTGTGCTTCATTGTGTTTGTTTGTGTTTGATCGACGTGATGATGCGGTGAGGAGCCCCCGGTGAAGAAGACGACGACCCGGCTCGCGGACGGCCGGGAGTTGATCTACTACGACTCACGCGACGACGCCGTACGCGACGCAAGCGACCCCCGCCCCCTCGACCCGGTCGCCACCGCCTCCCGAATCCGCCACGACCGCCTCCTGGGCGACCACGTCGCCATCGCCTCGCACCGCCAGGGCCGCACCTACCACCCCCCGGCCGACGAATGCCCGCTGTGCCCCTCCCGCGAAGGCCGGCACTCCGAGATCCCCGCCGCCGACTACGACGTCGCCGTCTTCGAGAACCGCTTCCCCTCCCTCGCCGGGGACAGCGGCCGCTGCGAGGTCGTCTGCTTCACCTCCGACCACGACGCCTCCTTCGCCGACCTCACCGAAGAACAGGCCGCCCTGGTCCTCGAAGCCTGGACCGACCGCACCGCCGAACTGTCCCAACTCCCGGGCGTGGAGCAGGTGTTCTGCTTCGAGAACCGCGGCGCCGAGATCGGCGTCACCCTCGCCCACCCGCACGGTCAGATCTACGCCTACCCCTTCACCACCCCCCGCACCGAGCGGATGCTGCGCTCCCTCGCCGCCCACCGCGAGGCCACCGGCGGCGGCAACCTCTTCGACGACGTCCTGGCCGACGAGATCGCCGACGGCAGCCGCATCGTCCTGGAGGGCGAGCACTGGCTGGCCTTCGTCCCCTACGCCGCCCACTGGCCCTACGAGGTGCACCTCTACCCCCGGCGCCGGGTCCCCGACCTGCTCGCCCTCGACGAGGCGGCCCGCACAGAGTTCCCACAGCTCTATCTGGAAGTCTTGCGGCGGTTCGACCGGATCTTCGGGCCGGACGCGCCCCCGACGCCGTACATCGCCGCCTGGCACCAGGCGCCGCTGCACGCCGCGGACCGCTCCGAATTCGCACTTCACCTCGAGCTTTTCACCATTCGCCGGACTTCCGGCAAGCTGAAGTTCCTCGCGGGTTCCGAATCCGGCATGAACGTGTTCATCAACGATGTGCCGCCGGAGGCCGCGGCCGAGCGACTGCGAGAGGTAGCGAGCGAGTGAGCAAGCCTGTGACTGCGAAATACCTGGTGACCGGCGGGGCCGGATACGTGGGCAGTGTCGTCGCCCAGCACCTCCTGGAGGCGGGCCACGAGGTCACCGTCCTCGACAACCTCTCGACCGGCTTCCGTGCGGGCGTCCCGGCCGGCGCCGAATTCATCGAGGGCGACATCCGCGACGCCGGCAAGTGGCTGGACCCCTCGTACGACGCAGTCCTGCACTTCGCCGCGTTCTCGCAGGTCGGCGAGTCCGTCGTCAAGCCCGAGAAGTACTGGGACAACAACGTCGGCGGCACCATGGAGCTGCTGGCCGCCATGCGCACGGCGGGCGTCCGCAAGCTCGTCTTCTCCTCCACCGCGGCGACCTACGGCGAGCCCGAGCAGATCCCGATCGTGGAGTCCGCGCCGACCGCGCCGACCAACCCCTACGGCGCCAGCAAGCTCGCCGTCGACCACATGATCAGCGGCGAGGCCGCCGCCCACGGCCTGGCCGCCGTCTCGCTGCGCTACTTCAACGTCGCCGGCGCCTACGGCAGCTGCGGCGAGCGTCACCAGCCCGAATCGCACCTGATCCCGCTGGTCCTCCAGGTCGCCCAGGGCAAGCGCGAGGCGATCTCCGTCTTCGGCGACGACTACCCCACCGCCGACGGCACCTGCGTCCGCGACTACATCCACGTCGCCGACCTCGCCGAGGCCCACCTCCTCGCCCTCGACGCGGCGACCGCGGGCGAGCACCTGATCTGCAACCTCGGCAACGGCAACGGCTTCTCCGTCCGCGAGGTCATCGAGACCGTCCGCAAGGTCACCGGGCACCCGATCCCCGAGGTCGTCGCCCCGCGCCGCGGCGGCGACCCCGCCGTCCTGGTGGCGTCCGCCCGGACCGCCATCGACCGGCTCGGCTGGCGCCCCGCCCGCGCCGACCTCGCCGGCATCGTCGCCGACGCCTGGGAGTTCGCCCAGCGACTCGACGGCCGGCAGTCCGACGGCCCGCAGTCCGACGGCCGGCAGCCACAGGGGACGAAGGAGTCCTGATGCGCGATCACGAAGCCGCGACCCGGACGGCCGAGGCGTTCGGCGCCGTCTACGGGGCCGCCCCCACCGGGATCTGGGCAGCCCCGGGCCGGGTCAACCTGATCGGTGAACACACCGACTACAACGACGGCTTCGTGATGCCGCTGGCCCTCCCGCACACCACCGTCGCCGCCGCCTCGGCCCGCCCGGACGGCGTGCTGCGCCTGCACTCCGCCGGCGCCGACGGCGGCACCGTCGAGCTGGTCATCGACGAGCTGCGGCCGGCACCCGAGGGAGGGTGGGCCGCCTACCCCGCGGGCATCGTCTGGGCGATGCGGGAGGCCGGACTGCCGGTGGGCGGCGCCGATCTGCACTACGAGAGCACCGTGCCCACCGGCGCCGGACTCTCCTCCTCCGCCGCCCTGGAGGTCGTCACCGCGCTCGCCCTCAACGACCTCTACGGCCTCGGCCTCGCCCCCCAGCGCCTGGCCCGGCTCGCCCAGCGCGCCGAGAACGCCTTCGTCGGCGTGCCCTGCGGAATCATGGACCAGACCGCCGCCGCCTGCTGCACCGACGGCCACGCCCTGTTCCTGGACACCCGCGACCTCACCCGGCGTCAAGTACCGTTCGATTTGGCGGCGGAGGGGCTGCAACTCCTCGTCGTCGACACCCGCGTGCAGCACGAACTCGGCGACGGCGCATACGCACAGCGGCGCGCCGGCTGCGAGCGCGGCGCGCGGGCGCTCGGCGTACGCGCCCTGCGCGATGTGCCCTATGCGCATCTGCCCGAAGCGCTCGACAAGCTTGCCGACCAGCCCGACGTCCGCGACCTCGTACGGCACATCGTCACCGAGAACCACCGGGTCGAAGAGGTCATCGCCCGCCTCGACGCCGGCGAGACCCGCGCGATCGGCCCGCTGCTGACCGCCGGACACGCCTCGCTCCGCGACGACTTCAAGATCTCCTGTGCCGAGCTGGACCTCGCCGTCGACACCGCCGTCGCGGCGGGCGCGGTCGGGGCCCGGATGACCGGCGGCGGCTTCGGCGGCTCGGCCGTCGTCCTCGTCGAGGAAGCCGACGCGAAGGCGGTCACCACCGCCGTCACCGACGCCTTCGCGGCGGCCGGATTCGTTCCCCCGCGCGTCTTCACCGTCGTGCCCGGCGCCGGAGCCCGCCGCCTGCTGTAACGGGAGACGTCCCGCGGCGGCGCGGACGGAACAGCCACGGAGCCGCCGCACATCGTCCACCGGACCGTCGCAAAAGCGCCCCGAGGTACGGACCAGTTCGGCCATTCGGCTTCACTTGCCGCTCCCCGTCCGTACTCTGAGATCAGCACCGGTGGGGGCCGGTGCGCATCAGGGGGCGAGACCGTCGGGTACGGCGCCCGGGGCGGGGTAGTCATTGCGGCACGGCGGCGGCCGTGCGGTCGAGGCGATCTTCAATCCGGGCGTCGTGCCCGCTATGGTCCGTTCACCGAGACAGGGGGTCTCCGTGCAACGCATCCGGGTTCTGGTGGTCGACGACCACCGCATCTTCGCCGAATCCCTGGCGGCCGCGCTCGCGGCGGAACAGGACGTGGACGTGGCGGCGGCGGGCAGCGCCCCGGCCGCGCTGCGCAGCCTGGAGCGGGCGGCCGCCGAGGGCCGTCGCTTCGATGTGCTGCTCGCCGACGCCGAGCTGGCCGCCGTCGCGCCGCTGGCAGCGGTGCCGCCGCAGCCGTCCGCCGCGCAGCAGGGCGCGCCGCGCGCCGCCGCCTCGGCCGGTATCGCGCTCGTCTCCGGCCTGCGCACCAGCCACCCGTATCTGCGGACGGTCGTCCTCGCCGAGCGCGACGACCCGCGCCGCGCGGCCGTCGCCCTCCAGGCCGGCGCCTCGGGCTGGGTCGCCAAGGACTGTTCGCTGTCCCGGCTGCTCGCCGTCATCCGCGGCGTACTGCGTGATGAAACGCATCTGCCGCCCGCCCTGCTGACCGGTGTGCTGCGCGAGCTGACGGCGGCCCGCAAGCACCGCAGCGAGAGCGAGCGGCTGGTGGAGTCGCTGACGCCGCGCGAGCGTGAGGTGCTGCGCTGCATGGTCGCGGGCCTGGGCCGCAAGGCGGTCGCCGAGCGGCTGTTCCTCTCCCCGCACACCGTCCGTACCCATATGCAGAACGTCCTGGGCAAGCTCGGGGTGCACTCCACCCTCGCGGCGGTGGCGCTGGCCCGCCGGGCCGGGGTGGGCCCGGCGGAGGTCGGGACGACGGCGGCCGCGGCCGCCCCGGTGGGCGCCGGCTAGGGCCTGTCCCATCGGACAGGCCCTAGGCGCGCGCCCCGGCCCCGGTCAGCACGGCCACGCCCCGTCCCGGCAGGGTGATCCGGTCCGTGGGCGCGGCCGCCTCCGGCGTCGCCGCCAGCGCGTCCGTCATCGGCTCGGGAAGCGCCACCTCGACCGGCTCGGCGCGGTGGTTGAGCAGGAACGTGAACTGCCCGTAGCGCCCCTCGGGGTCCTCGCGCACGGTCGCCTGGACCCCGTCCGGCAGCCCCGGCAGCACGGGCGCCACCCCGGCCGCCTCCCGTACGTCGTCCACCAGCGCCCGCATCAGGCCCGCCTCCAGGCGGGTACCGACGTACCAGACGGTGCCGCGCCCGTAGGCGTGCCGGGTCACCGCGGGCCGCCCCGCCAGCTCCCCGTCCGCGAAGTACGCCAGCGCCTCGGCCCCTTCGAGGTCGATCGCCTCCGACCACAGGTCCGCCGACCCCGTGTACGTCCCCTCGTCGCCGCCGATCGCGACCGCATGGCCCGCGTCCAGCGGCCAGAACTCCTCCACCCGCAGCCCCAGAAGCTCCCGCAGCGGCGCCGGATAGCCGCCCGGATGCACCCGGTCGTGCTCGTCGACGATCCCCGAGAAGAACGACACCAGCAGCCGCCCGCCGCCGCGCACATAGGCCGCCAGCCGCGCCGCGTCCCGCTCGGTGAGCAGATAGAGGTTGGGGACGACCACGAGGCGGTAGCCCGTCAGCTCGCGCTGCGGCGGCACCACGTCGCACGCCACGCTCGCCTCGAAGAACGGCCGGTAGTGGTCGAGCGCGAGCCGCGAATGGTCCAGCGCGGTCGACGGTTTGGAGTCCACCTCCAGCGCCCACCAGCTGTGCCAGTCCGCCAGCAGCGCCACCGAGGCCCGCGACCGCGACCCCGCGATCTCCGGGACCGATGCCAACTCCCGCCCCAGCTCCTGCACTTCACGGAAGATCCGGGTGTCCGTCCCGCCGTGCGGCAGCATCGCGGAGTGGAACTTCTCCGCCCCGCCCAGCGACTGCCGCCACTGGAAGTACAGCACCGCATCCGCCCCCTGGGCGACGGCCTGCCAGCTCCACAGCCGCATCGCGCCCGGCGGCTTGGGTCCGTTGCGCGGCCGCCAGTTGACCGCACTCGGCGCCTGCTCCAGCAGCAGCCAGGGCTGCCCGGAACGGGCGGAGCGCATCAGGTCGAAGACGTACCCGGCCCGGATGTGGTCGTCGGCCGCGTAGGGATCCTGGTACATGTCCAGCGCCATGGCGTCCATGTGCGGCGACCAGGCGAACGCGTCCACGGGCTTGTGCTGCGGCATCAGATTGGTGGTGACCGGCACCGCGGGCGTGAGCCGCGTCAGCACCTCCTTCTCGGCCAGATAGCAGGCCCGTAGCGCCGCATCGCCGAACCGCAGATAGTCCAGCTGCTGGGCGGGGTTGGGGAAGGTGGGCGCGGTGCGCGGTGGCAGCACCTCGTCGAAATCCCCGTACGCCTGCGACCAGAACGCCGTCGACCAGGCGTCGTTCAGCGCCTCGACGCTCTCGTACCGCTCCCGCAGCCAGCCCCGGAAGTCCTCGGCCGACACCTCGCAGAAGCACTGCCGGGTGTGGCACCCGTACTCATTGCCCACATGCCACATCGCCAGCGCCGGATGGCCGGCGTAGCGGGTGGCGAGCTGCTCGACGAGGCGTACGGCGTGGGCGCGGTAGACGGGGCTGGAGGGGCAGTAGTGCTGCCGGCCGCCGGGCCAGCGGCGTTGCCCGTCGGGGCCCTCGGGAAGGATCTCGGGGTGCGCGCGGGAGAGCCAGGGCGGGGGAGAGGCGGTCATCGTCGCCAGACAGACCGCGATATCCGCCCCCGCGAGGCCGTCCATCACCTTGTCGAACCAACCGAAGTCCCATTCCCCGGGCCGGGGTTCGACCTTGGCCCAGGAGAAGATCCCGGCCGTGACCATGGTGACATGGGCCGCTTTCATCAGCTTCAGATCCTCGGCCCACACCTCCTCGGGCCACTGCTCGGGGTTGTAGTCGCCGCCGAAGTGAATGCCGCCCATCGGACCCCCAGGGTCGAAGTTCAGATTCTCGCTGTCCCGCTTCAACTCGAGTTCTTGTACACGCTCCAGCCGCCGTCGACGACGAGGCTCGCCCCCGTGACGAAGGATGCCTCCGGAGAGAGCAGAAAGGCGATGGCCGCGGCGACCTCCTCGGGCCGCCCCAGCCGCCGCGCCACGGTCTCCTCGGCGCTGGCCTGCCGCTCCGCCTCGCCGATGCCGTCCCAGGCGGCGGTCAGCACCGGCCCCGGCAGCACGCTGTTGACCCGCACCTCGGGCCCGTACTCCACGGCCAGCTGCCGCCCCAGCCCTGTCAGTCCGGCCTTGGCCGCGGCGTACGCGGGGCGCCCCGGCAGCCCGATCAGTGCATGGACGGACGAGGTCAGCACCACGGCGCCGTGCCGCCGCCGCAGATCCTCCAGCGCGGCGCGCACGCCGAGGAAGGAGCCGGTGAGGTTGACCGCGATCTGCCGCTCCCAGTCGGCGAGCGAGGTGCGGTCGGCGGCCGCCACATAGGGCAGGAAGGCGTTGCTGACCAGCCCGTCGACCGGCCCGTAACGCCGCCGCGCCGCCTCGACCGCCCGCCGCCAGTCGTCCTCCGACGCCACATCGCACGGCTCGTACGAGGCCTGGCCGCCGGCCGCCCGGATGCGCCGCGCGGTGTGCTCGCCGCGTTCGACATCGATGTCCAGCAGGAGTACGGCGGCCCCTTCGGCCGCCAGCCGGTCGGCGGTCGCCGCCCCGATCCCGGCCGCGGCGCCGGTCACCAGCACCGTACGGCCCGCGAACCGCCTGCCGTACGGGCCGCCGTCGCCGCCGTTCGCCGAGTGCGGTGCGCGCTGCTGGCTCATGGCGCGATCCAAGCCGACGGGACGGCTGCGGGGCAAGGGGACGTACGCAGGGAGCCGCGGCCGTCACCCCGCGGAGGGCGTGCCGACCCGGCCGGACGCGCCGGTCCGGCGCGCCGGCCCCGTCAGCCCGGAATATTGTCGAAAGGACCCGTCAACCTGCGCAGCAGACCGGCCAATTCATGGCGCTGCTGGCGGGACAGCTCGGCGAGGATGGCGCGCTCCTGGGCCAGCAGCCCGGCCAGCGACTGATCCGCCTTGTCGCGGCCCTCGGCGGTCAGCCGGACGAGGACTCCGCGCCGGTCGCTGGGGTCGGGCAGCCGCTCGACGAGGTCCTTCTTGGCGAGCCGGTCGATGCGGTTGGTCATCGTGCCGGAGGTGACCAGTGTCTGCGTCAGCAGGGCGCCGGGTGAGAGCTGATACGGCGCGCCGGCCCGCCGCAGGGCGGTCAGCACATCGAATTCCCAGGGCTCGAGCCCCACCTCGGCGAACGCGATCCGCCGGGCCCGGTCGAGGTGTCTGGCCAGTCTGGACACCCGGCTGAGGACCTCCAGCGGTTCCACGTCGAGGTCCGGGCGCTCGCGGCGCCATGCTGCAACCAGTCGGTCGACCTCGTCCTCCATGACGATCAGTGTAAAGGGTCCCTCGACATGAAGTCTCTTGACGTCGAGATATATTTCGATGGACTATTGGGCATCGTCGGCGGGAAGCTCGCTTCACCAGCGTTGGCCAAAACCAACCGGTTCGTGAGCCCAGATCAGCCCTGTATCAGCGAAGGGGTTTCGAACATGCACGACGCACCAACCTGGGATCCGCAGCAGTATCTCCACCACTCCGGGCACCGCACCCGGCCGTTCCACGACCTGCTCAACCGCATACCCGAGCTGCCCCGGCACGCGGCCCCCACCCGCATCGCCGACCTCGGATGCGGTCCCGGGAACGTCACCGTCCAGCTCGCCGACCGCTGGCCCGACGCCCACATCACCGGCCTCGACAACTCCCCCGAGATGCTCAGCGAGGCCAAGACCTACGCCGGCCCCACACCCGGCGGCGGCCTCCTCGACTTCGCGCCCGCCGACGCCGCCGACTGGACCCCCGACGAGCAGTACGACCTGATCGTCTCCAACGCGGCGCTCCAATGGGTCCCCAACCACCCGGAGTCGTTCCCCCGCTGGATCGACGCCCTCACCCCCGGCGGCACCCTCGCCTTCCAGGTCCCCGGCAACTTCACCTCACCCAGCCACGCCCTCCTCGGCGAGCTGTGCGACGCCCCCCAATGGCGCGAGCGCCTCACCACCCACGGCCGCCGCTTCATCCACATCCTCGAACCGGCCGGATACCTCGAACGCCTCACCGACCTCGGCTGCACCGCAGACGTATGGGAAACCACCTACGTCCAGCTCCTCCAGGGCGACGACCCCGTCCTGGACTGGGTCAAGGGCACCGCCCTGCGCCCCGTCCTGACCGCCCTGGGGGACGACCCCGCAGCACGCGACGCCTTCCTCGCCGAATTCCGCGACCTCCTCCGGCAGGCCTACCCCACCGGCCCCCACGGCACGGTCTTCCCCTTCCGCCGCATCTTCGCCGTCGCCCACAAACCCCCGCACTGACCGAACCCCGGAGGCACCCCGCCGTGATCACCGGCCTCGACCACATCCAGCTCGCCGCACCCCCCGGCACCGAGGACACCCTGCGCGCCTTCTACGCGGACACCCTCGGCATGACGGAAGTCCCCAAACCCCCGTCGCTCGCCACCCGCGGCGGATGCTGGTTCGAGGCCGGCACGGCCCGTCTCCACCTGGGCATCACCGCGGACCACCACCCCTCACCCAAGTCCCACCCCGGCATCCGGGTCAGCGGCATCGACACCGTCGCCGCCCGCCTCACCGCCGCCGGCGCCCCCGTCACCTGGGACGACAAGCTGCCGGGCCACCGGCGCTTCTACTCGGCCGACCCGGTCGGCAACCGGCTGGAGTTCCTGGAGCCGACGCCCTGAAGCCGGCCCGCCGAGCGCCCGCCGACACAGGGCGAGCCGCACCTCGCCGGCCCCGCGCTCACGCCTTCCGGTGCCCGATCAGCCGCGGCTTCGCCTCCAGGCCGTCCAGGCCGTGCCACGCCAGATTCACCAGATGGGCCGCCACCTCGGCCTTCTTCGGCTTGCGGACGTTCAGCCACCACTGCCCGGTCAGCGCGACCATGCCGACCAGCGCCTGGGCATACAGCGGGGCCAGCTTGGCGTCGAAGCCGCGGGCCTTGAACTCCAGGCCGAGGATGTCTTCCACCTGGGTGGCGATATCGCTGATCAGGGACGCGAACGTGCCCGTGGACTGGGCGACGGGCGAATCCCTCACGAGGATGCGGAAGCCGTCCGTGAACGTCTCGATGTAATCGAGCAGCGCGAACGCGGCCTGTTCGAGGAGCTCGCGGGGATGGCCGGCGGTCAGCGCACCGGTCACCATGTCGAGCAGCTGGCGCATCTCGCGGTCCACGACCACCGCGTACAGGCCTTCCTTGCCGCCGAAGTGCTCGTAGACCACCGGCTTGGACACGCCCGCCTTCGCCGCGATCTCCTCGACCGACGTGCCCTCGAAACCGCGCTCCGCGAAGAGCGTGCGACCGATGTCCAGCAGCTGCTCACGGCGCTCGGCGCCGGTCATCCGGACCCTGCGGGTCCGCCGGGTACCCGCACCGGGAGGAGTCTTGTCCTTGCCGTTGTTCACGCTGCTGCCGTCGATCGCCACCCGTCAATCATGCCTCCCCCGGCTACCGCTGGGAGGTACCCCCATCGCGCCCTTCCTCACTCACCCGCCGGGCGTCGATCCGCGAGGCGTTCGGCCAGCGGACGTCATACGCCCAGCCCGCCCTCTCGAACCAGCGGATGAGGCGGGCGCTGGAGTCCAGCTGCCCCTTCAGCACACCGTGCCGGGCGCACGTCGGGTCCGCGTGGTGGAGGTTGTGCCAGGACTCACCGCAGGACAGCACCGCCAGCCACCACACGTTCCCGGAGCGGTCACGGGACTTGAAGGGGCGCTTGCCGACCGCATGACAGATGGAGTTGATCGACCACGTGACGTGGTGCAGCAGCGCCACACGGACCAGCGAGCCCCAGAAGAACGCCGTCAAAGCCCCCTGCCACGACCAGGTCACCAGGCCGCCGACCAGCGGCGGGATCAGCAGCGACACCGTCGTCCAGAGGATGAACTGGCGGGAGACCGCGCGGATCGCACCGTCCTTGATCAGGTCCGGGGCGTACTTGTGCTGCGGGGTCTGCTCCTCGTCGAACATCCAGCCGACATGCGCCCACCACAGGCCCTTCATCAGCGCGGGCACCGATTCGCCGTAACGCCACGGCGAGTGCGGGTCGCCCTCGGCGTCGGAGAACTTGTGGTGCTTACGGTGATCGGCGACCCAGCGCACCAGCGGGCCCTCCACCGCCAGCGACCCCATGATCGCCAAGGCGATGCGCAGCGGACGCCGCGCCTTGAAGGCGCCGTGCGTGAAGTAACGGTGGAAGCCGATGGTGATGCCGTGGCAGCCGATGAAGTACATCGCCGTCATCAACGCAAGATCCAGCCAGCTCACCCCCCAGCCCCACGCCAGCGGCACCGCGGCCAGCAGTGCCACGAACGGAACGGTGATGAAGGCCAGCAACGTGATCTGCTCGAGCGAACGCTTGCTGTCACCGCCCAGCGTCGCCGACGGCAGCGGCGAATCGGTAGAAATCGGTGACTCTTCGATGGCTTCTGGACCAGCGGTCATGTGATGTCCCTCGGGCGGGGGTCTCGGGGGTATCGAACCCGGGGAGCAAGATCACTCCCGGGTGCGGCGCCGCAGCGGCTACGGGACCGTAACCTACGGTTTCGTAAGTATGGCAGTGCCGCCGTCCCCGGCAAGGCCGTGACAGGCGCCACACCCCCACTCACCGCACTGCCCAGCAGTCGGACGGTGTGATCCGCCGATTTCGGGGAGACCTATCCTGGGGACGTCGGACAGCGCGGTCCGCAACCCGCCACAAGCCCAGACGGCACCCGTCGCCCCGCCACCGCCTACCGGACACCCCGCGGTGCGACACCCCTCCGAGAACGTTGCAAGGAGCCGCACCTGTGAGCAGTGCCGACAACACCGCCGAGACCACGCCCGCCGTGACCACGGACACCACCGAGGGCGCGGCCCGCGACAACACCGCCCTGCGCGCCGACATCCGCCGCCTCGGCGACCTCCTCGGCGAAACCCTCGTCCGCCAGGAAGGCCAGGAGCTCCTCGACCTCGTCGAGCGCGTACGAGCCCTGACCCGCTCCGACGGCGAAGCGGCCGCCCGGCTCCTGGGCGACACCGACCTGGCCACCGCCGCCAAGCTGGTCCGCGCCTTCTCCACCTACTTCCACCTCGCCAACGTCACCGAGCAGGTCCACCGCGGCCGCGAGCTGCGCGCCCGGCGCGCCGCCGAAGGCGGCATCCTCGCCCGCACCGCCGACATGCTCAAGGACGCCGACCCCGAGCACCTGCGCGAGACCGCCCGCAACCTCGGCGTACGCCCCGTCTTCACCGCACACCCCACCGAGGCCGCCCGCCGCTCCGTCCTCACCAAGCTCCGCAGGGTCGCCGAGCTCCTGGACCACCCGGACACCACCGAACGCCGCCGCACCGACCTCCGCCTCGCCGAGAACATCGACCTCATCTGGCAGACCGACGAGCTGCGAGTGGCCCGGCCCGAGCCGACGGACGAGGCCCGCAACGCCATCTACTACCTCGACGAACTGAGCCGTGGCGCCGTCGGCGACGTCCTCGAAGACCTCGCCGCCGAACTGGAGCGGGCCGGCACCGAACTGCCCGCCGGCACCCGCCCCCTCACCTTCGGCACCTGGATCGGCGGCGACCGCGACGGCAACCCCAACGTCACCCCCCAGGTCACCTGGGACGTCCTGATCCTCCAGCACGAACACGGCATCACCGACGCCCTGGAACACGTCGACGAGCTGCGCAACGCCCTGTCGAACTCCATCCGCAACTGCGGAGCCACCGACGAACTGCTGGACTCCCTCAAGCGCGACCTGGAACTCCTCCCCGAATTCAGCCCCCGCTACAAGCGGCTGAACGCCGAGGAGCCCTACCGCCTCAAGGCCACCTGCATCCGCCAGAAGCTCCTCAACACCCGCGACCGGCTCGCCGCCGACACCACCCACGTCCCCGGCCGCGACTACCTCGGCACCGCCGAACTCCTCGACGACCTCGCCCTCATCCAGACCTCACTGCGCGCACACCGCGGCGGCCTGGTCGCCGACGGCCGCCTGGAACGCGCCCTGCGCACCATCGCCGCGTTCGGCCTCCAGCTCGCCACCATGGACATCCGCGAGCACGCCGACGCCCACCACCAGGCCCTCGGCCAGCTCTTCGACCGCCTCGGCGAAGAATCCTGGCGCTACGTCGACATGCCACGCGACTACCGCCGCAAGCTCCTCGCCAAGGAACTGCGCTCCCGCCGCCCCCTGGCCCCCCACCCCGCCCCCCTCGACGAGGCCGGCGCCAAGACCCTCGGCGTCTTCCGCACGATCCTCAAGGCCAAGGACACCTTCGGCCCCGAGGTCATCGAGTCCTACATCATCTCCATGTGCCAGGGCTCCGACGACGTCTTCGCCGCCGCCGTACTCGCCCGCGAAGCCGGCCTCATCGACCTCCACGCCGGCTGGGCCAAGATCGGCATCGTCCCCCTCCTCGAAACCACCGACGAGCTGAAGATCGCCGACCAGCTCCTCGACGAGATGCTCTCCGACCCCTCCTACCGACGCCTCGTCGCCCTGCGCGGCGACGTCCAGGAGGTCATGCTCGGCTACTCCGACTCCTCGAAGTTCGGCGGCATCACCACCAGCCAGTGGGAAATCCACCGCGCCCAGCGCCTGCTGCGCGACGTCGCCCACCGGCACGGCGTACGCCTGCGCCTCTTCCACGGCCGCGGCGGCACCGTCGGCCGCGGCGGCGGCCCCTCCCACGACGCCATCCTCGCCCAGCCCTACGGCACCCTCGAAGGCGAAATCAAGGTCACCGAACAGGGCGAGGTCATCTCCGACAAGTACCTCGTGCCGTCCCTGGCCCGGGAAAACCTCGAACTGACCGTCGCGGCAACCCTGCAGGCCTCCGCCCTGCACACCGCACCCCGCCAGTCCGACGAAGCCCTCGCCCGCTGGGACGCCGCCATGGAGACCGTCTCCGAGGCCGCCCACGGCTCCTACCGCCGGCTCGTCGAAGACCCCGACCTGCCGACGTACTTCCTCGCCTCCACGCCGGTCGACCAGCTCGCCGACCTGCACCTGGGCTCGCGGCCCTCCCGCCGCCCCGGCTCGGGCGTCTCGCTCGACGGACTGCGTGCCATCCCCTGGGTCTTCGGCTGGACCCAGTCCCGCCAGATCGTCCCCGGCTGGTTCGGCGTCGGCACCGGCCTCAAGGCCGCCCGCGAAGCCGGACTCGGCGCCGTCCTCGACGAAATGCACGAACACTGGCACTTCTTCCGCAACTTCCTCTCCAACGTCGAAATGACGCTGGCCAAGACCGACCTGCGGATCGCCCAGCACTACGTCGACACCCTCGTCCCCGACGAGCTCAAGCACGTCTTCGACGTCATCAAGGCCGAACACGAACTCACCGTCGCCGAAGTCCTGCGCATCACCGGAGAAACCGAACTCCTCGACTCCAACCCGGCCCTCAAGCAGACCTTCCACATCCGCGACGCCTACCTCGACCCGATCTCCTACCTCCAGGTCTCCCTGCTGCACCGCCAGCGCGCGGCCGCGGAACGCGGAGAAGAGGCCGACCCGGTACTCGCCCGCGCACTCCTGCTCACCGTCAACGGCGTCGCGGCCGGCCTGCGCAACACCGGCTGACCCACCCCGCCCCGGCCGGTCGATCCGGGGCCCGATGTGACGCAGTGCTTCCGCTTCAAGACGCGGTGTGTACAGCACGTGAAGGGAGGGGCGTTCTTCTCACCACGCCCCTCCCGAGCGGGCAATCTGACGCATGGCGGGAGCCGGCCAAGAGGCTCCCGCTCCAGTGCGTCACGCATTGCGACACACCACTAGTGGAAAAGGACGCTCACCACCATGAGCAACACCTCCCGCATCGAGACCCGCGAGATAGCCGACGACGACCTCGACAACGTCGCCGGTGGCCTCTCCGTCAGCGGCTCCCTGAACGGCCTGACCGCCCACTTCGCCCCGGGCCCGAACGGCATCCCCGTCCTGACCGGCGGCTCCATCAAGTCCGTCAGCCTCACCGTCTCGGACATCCCGCTGGGCCCGATCGGCGGCTGACACACCGCCTCGCCACGGCGCTCAACCACCGAGCCCCAGAGCCACCCGGGCCCGCCGTGGAACAAACGGAGCCCCGTGCGACGCCGGCCTTCACGACCCCGTCATGGTCCTGAAGGCCGGCGTTTTCCGCTGCACAGGCGGGCCGCGTCACACCCGCCTACAACGCGGCGAACGCCGCCCCCAACAACACCGCCCCGAACAACCCCATCACCCACGCCGTACGCCGCAACCGCATACCCCCGGCCACCACCAACGCCGCCAGCAACAACGACCCCGCAAACGGCACCCACGCATGCAACATCCCAGCCGGCCCCGTCCGCACCGCACGCGTCGTACCCGGCTTCACCGTCACATCGATCCGCTCGCCCAGATCCGGCGCCGCCGCCTGCGCAACCGACACCTTCGGCCGCGCCCGGCCCGCCCCCTCCGTCGGCACATACGGCCCCGTACACCGCTTGTCCTGGCACGACTTCACCACCATCGTGCCGCGCTCCCGCGCCTTGACGAGCATCGCGTACTGCGCCGTATCCCACGACGTCCACACACCCGCCACCAACAACAGCAACGCCAGCAGACCCATCAACCCCGTCCGGGCGACGAGCAACGCCCCATAGGCGCTCTCACCCGCCCGACGGGCGCGACTACGTCTGACCGAACTGGTGCGCGTACTGCTTCTGGGCATGGCGGCGATCCTTGGCCATCAACCGCCCCCGGTCAACCTCGGACAACCGGTTCGTCAGACCATGCCCCACGCTGTCCCCTTCACGAACCGGCTCACGAGTTGTACGAACTCTGCGCCCGCTCCAAACCATCCGCCATCAACGACTCCACCGCATCCGCCGCACGGTCCACGAAGTAATCCAGCTCCTTACGCTCCGCCGACGAAAAGTCCTTCAGCACAAAATCCGCCACCGGCATACGACCCGGCGGACGACCGATCCCGAACCGCACCCGGTGATACTCCGCACCCAACGACTTCGTGATCGACTTCAAACCGTTATGGCCGTTGTCCCCGCCACCCAACTTCACCCGCAGCGCACCGTAATCAATATCCAACTCATCGTGAATCGCGACGACATTGGCCACCGGCACCTTGTAGAAATCCCGCAACGCGGTCGTCGGACCACCCGACAGATTCATGAACGACATCGGCTTCGCCACCACCACACGGCGACTCCCCGGCCCCGGCGCACCCAGCCGCCCCTCCACCACCTGCGCCCGCGCCTTGTGCGCCTTGAAACGGCCACCCATACGCTCCGCCAACAGGTCGGCCACCATGAAACCGACATTGTGCCGATTCGCGGCGTACTCGGGGCCAGGATTACCCAGACCCACGATCAGCCAAGGACTGCCCGCATCCGTCATCTGCATACTCCTTCAACGACGCGACCGCCGCCCCGCGCCAGCGGCACGGAACGACGGTCACAAAAACAATGCCCGGGGCACGCCGACACCGGCGCCCTCCCCGGAAGGGGATCAGGCCTCGGCGGACCCTTCGCCCTCACCCTCGGCGGCCTCCTCGGCCGGCGCCTCGGCCTGCGCCGCGACGACCTGCAGCACCACGGCGTCGTCCTCGACGGCCAGCGAAGCACCCGACGGCAGCGTGATGTCCTTGGCCAGCACCGAGGAACCGGCGTCCAGACCCGCGATGGAGACGGTCACCGACTCCGGAAGGTGGGTCGCCTCGGCCTCGATCGGCAGCGTGTTCAGCACGTGCTCGAGCAGGTTGCCGCCCGGCGCCAGGTCACCCTCGGTCTGGATCGGCACCTCGACGGTGACCTTCTCGCCCTTCTTCACGGCCAGGAAGTCCACGTGCACCAGGAAGCCACGGATGGCCTCACGCTGCACCGCCTTGGGGATGACCAGCGCGCTCTTGCCGTCCACGTCCAGGTTCAGCAGAACGTTCGGGGTCTTGAGGGCCATCATCAGCGCGTGGCTGTCGACCGCAACGTGCTGCGGCTCGGCACCGTGACCGTAAATGACGCCCGGAACCTTGTTCTCACGACGGGTACGGCGCGCGGCACCCTTACCAAAGTCGGAACGAACCTCAGCGGCGAGCTTGACCTCAGCCATGACTGCACTCCTCGTATCTCAGAAAACGTCTGACGGGCGTCACCCGGCCCACGACAGACCTGCTACGAAGAGCGCGTCGATAACGGACAGCCACCACAAAAAGGCGGCCTCCCTCGCCGAGCAACTCGTTGAGTCTACCCGGCGCGGAGGCCGCCCCAAAATGGATCTATAGCGTCCACCGGACGCGAGCGATCCACCACGTCCCTGCGAACGCGGAGGATCTACCGCATCACACTCACTGCTCCTCGAAGAGGCTCGTCACCGAACCGTCCTCGAACACCTCACGGAGCGCCCGCGCAATCGTCGGCGCCATCGACAGCACCGTGATCTTGTCCAGCTCCAGCTCCGAAGGCGTCGGCAGCGTATTCGTGAACACGAACTCGCTCACCTTCGAATTCTTCAGCCGGTCCGCGGCCGGACCCGACAGCACACCATGCGTCGCCGTCACGATCACATCCGCCGCACCATTCGCGAACAGCGCATCCGCCGCCGCGCAAATCGTGCCACCGGTGTCGATCATGTCGTCGACCAGGACACACACCCGGCCCTTCACATCACCGACGACCTCATGCACCGTGACCTGATTCGCCACGTCCTTGTCACGCCGCTTGTGCACAATCGCCAGCGGCGCACCCAGACGGTCACACCAACGGTCGGCAACCCGCACCCGGCCCGCATCCGGCGAAACCACCGTCAGCTTGTCCCGGTCCACCTTCGCACCGACATAATCCGCCAGCACCGGCAGCGCAAAAAGGTGATCCACCGGACCGTCGAAGAAGCCCATGATCTGATCCGTGTGCAGATCCACCGTCACCACACGGTCCGCACCCGCGGTCTTCATCAAATCCGCGATCAGACGGGCCGAAATCGGCTCCCGCCCACGGTGCTTCTTGTCCTGACGCGCATACCCATAGAACGGCACCACCACAGTGATGCTCCGGGCCGAAGCCCGCTTCAGCGCATCAATCATGATCAGCTGTTCCATGATCCACTTATTGATCGGAGCCGTGTGGCTCTGAATCAAAAAGCAGTCCGCGCCACGCGCCGACTCCTGATAGCGCACATAGATCTCACCATTGGCGAAGTCGAACGCCTTCGTCGGGACCAGGCCCACACCCAGCTGGTGCGCGACCTCCTCGGCCAGCTCGGGGTGGGCGCGGCCGGAGAAGAGCATCAGTTTCTTCTCGCCGGTCGTCTTGATCCCGGTCACAGCAAATCTCCTCGAATTCCTGTTTGCGTGCGCTCAACACGGTACGCCCCGCACGGCGCACCCCTGTGCACGATCACCGCTCGCCCTCGGACTCCTGGCGAGCGGCCGAAGCGGCCTGCGCGGCGGCGCTTCCGGGCCGCTTACGCGCGACCCAACCCTCGATATTCCGCTGCTGGCCACGCGCGACCGCCAGCGAACCCGGGGGCACATCCTTGGTAATGACCGAGCCGGCCGCCGTATAAGCGCCGTCCCCGATCGTGACGGGAGCCACAAACATGTTGTCCGAACCCGTCTTGCAATGTGAACCCACCGTGGTGTGGTGCTTCGCCTCACCGTCGTAATTCACAAAAACACTCGCCGCGCCGATGTTGGTGTACTCACCAATGGTCGCATCCCCCACGTACGACAGATGCGGCACCTTCGTGCCCTCACCGATCGACGCGTTCTTCATCTCCACGTACGTACCGGCCTTGGCCTTCGTACCAAGATCCGTCCCCGGCCGCAGATACGCATAAGGACCGACACTCGCCCCGTCCCCGATACGCGCACCCTCCGCCACCGTGAAAGACGCCACAGCGCCCTCCCCGACAACCGTGTCGGTGAGCCGGGAATTCGGCCCGACCTCCGCACCGCCCCCGATACGCGTCGCCCCCAGCAACTGCGTACCCGGATGCACCACCGAATCCGGCGCGAACTCCACCATCACATCGACCCACGTCGACGCCGGATCCACCACCGTCACACCGGCCAGCATCGCCCGCTCCAGCAACCGCTCGTTCAGCAGCCGACGGGCCTGGGCCAGCTGCACCCGGTTGTTGATCCCCAGGATCTCGCGGTGATCACCCGCCACCGCCGCACCGACCCGGTGCCCCGCCTCGCGCACGATCCCCAGCACATCCGTCAGGTACTCCTCGCCCTGACTGTTGTCCGTACGCACCTTGCCCAGCGCATCCACGAGCAGCCGCCCGTCGAAGGCGAACACCCCGGAATTGATCTCCCGGATCGCGCGCTGCTGCTCGCTGGCGTCCTTGTGCTCGACGATCGCGGTGACGGCGCCGGTGGACTCGTCCCGCACGATCCGGCCGTAGCCCGTCGAATCCGGAACCTCCGCCGACAGGACGGTGACGGCGTTCTTGTCGGCGGCGTGGGTGTCGCTGAGCCGCTTGAGGGTCTCGCCGGTCAGCAGCGGAGTGTCACCGCAGACCACGATCACGGTGCCGTCGAGGGCGACACCGTCGTTGCTCAGCTCCTCCAGGGCCGTACGGACGGCGTGGCCGGTGCCGTTCTGCTCGTGCTGCACGGCGGTGCGCACGGCCGGGTCGGCCTCGGCGAGATGGGCCCGTACCTGCTCCCGGGCATGGCCGACGACCACGACGAGGTGTTCGGGGTCCAGCTCACGGGAGGCGGCGACGACGTGTCCTACGAGGGAGCGACCACAGATCGCGTGCAGGACCTTGGGGGTCGCCGACTTCATGCGGGTGCCCTCACCCGCTGCGAGAACGACGACGGCTGCCGGGCGGTTGGCGCTCACGGGGATGCCCTTCGGCTTCTTGGCTACTTCGGGTGGTGGTCATCCGAAGGATACCGGGGCGTATGACAGATGAAACGACAGCGGGTCCTGACCCGCGTGGTCAGGACCCGAACTGTGCTTCGTTGTAGCAGTCGCTCCCCCACGAGGATTCGAACCTCGACCGACGACACCAAAAGACGTTGTGCTGCCCTTACACCATGGGGGAGGGTACTGTCAAGCGGGCTGGTCGTTTCCGCCCGCCCGCTTGGCACCCAACACTATGCCGTACCACCAGCCCTCAATGCGACGGTATAGCTCTGCACTTTGTAGCACTCGGACCACTAGGCAGCCGTGGTAGGCATCTCCGACGTTCTTGCGGATGGTCTTGGGGTTGTGTTTTTTGATGGTGGGCTTCTGGAACGTGGCGACGTCGACGCCAACGAGGTCGGCCCAGTAGCGCTCGGCCGCAGCCACGTCGGCCGTTTCGTGGATCATCACGCGGTAGCCCACTCGCTCCGGTTCCACCTCGAGCAGGCGCAGCCATGCGAGATAGAGCTGGATGATGCCTGGGTCGCTATTGACGAAGAGGGCGTACTCCCGCCGGTCGTAGGGCTTGTCCTTCGAGCCCTCGGCCCAGTAGAGAGCGGCTCCGACGAGGAGGAGCTCTCGGTCGGACAGTGCGCCGACTTCTTGGGCTGCTGCGGTCTTTGTCCGCTGGCGTTCCTCGTCTCGCACCGCCAGTTCGTGCTCCCACCGCTTTCGGACGGCGAGCCGCGCCTGCTCCGAAGGTGTACGGCGCGGCGCCGGCTTCGGCAGATCCCGTACCCAGAGCGAGATCGAGCTCTTCGAGCAGCCCAGCTCGACCTGGATCTGGTCGTAGGTCATGCCCTGGGTGCGCAGCTCGCGGGCCTTGGCGCGCAGGTCGTCCTTGGCGTTGGGGCGCTTGGTCCACTCCGGTACCGGTACGCCCTCCAGGAGGCGGTTGAGGATGTCGTTGTTGTGGACGTGGAGGCGGTCGCGGATCTGCCGCCGGCTGAGCCCTGCGCGGCGCAGGGCCACGGCCTGTGGTCGTAAGGCTTCGAAGTCGGGGTGGTCCCGACGTGTGTGCGTCATGGGAACAGGGTGTCGTCGCTCACACCTGCCATGAGTCGAAAATGCGGGCGATTCGCCAGTTCGAGCGATATATGGCGGTAGTGGCACGTAATGGGCCTGGGGTGTGCTGGCGCACGCGTCGGGAGGTCCGGGCCGGACGCCCGTACGCTGGTCGGTATGAGCGTGACGGGGGCAAGGGAAAGTGCGGGGGCGCGGGGCGCGCCGAGAGGTGGGCCGTGGTGGTGGGCGCGGCGGCGTAGTGCCGTGCTGGATGTGGCGCTGGCGCTGGCTTCGACGGTGGAGTGTGTCTTCGAGGGCATTCCGTTTGCGCACGAGGCGGGGCTGCCGGTGCCGGTCGGCATGTTGCTGGGGCTGGTGGTGGGGCCGGTGCTGCTGTTGCGGCGGCGGTGGCCGGTCGTGGTGGTGCTGGTGTCGATCGCGGTGATGCCGGCGGAGATGGGTGCGCTGCTGGGGATCGTGGGGCTGTACACGCTGGCGGCGTCGGATGTGCCGCGGCGGATCACGGCGTTGCTGGCCGGTATGACGGTGGTCGGGACGCTGACCACGACGTACTTCAGCATGCAGCAGGACGTGGTGTCGGAGAACGACTTCAATCCGCCGGTGTGGTTCGTGCCGGTGATGGCGGTCGCGGTGGGGCTGGTGATGACGGCGCCGCCGGTGTTGTGGGGTTTGTATGTGGGGGCGCGTCGGCGGCTCGTGGAGAGTTTGCGGGAGCGGGCGGACGGGCTGGAGCGTGAGCTGTCGCTGTTGGCGGACCGTGCCGAGGAGCGGGCGGAGTGGGCCCGTAATGAGGAGCGGACGCGGATTGCGCGGGAGATGCACGATGTGGTCGCGCATCGGGTGAGTCTGATGGTGGTGCATGCGGCGGCGTTGCAGGCGGTGGCGCTGAAGGATCCGGAGAAGGCGTCGAAGAATGCCGCGCTGGTGGGGGACATGGGGCGGCAGGCGCTGACGGAGCTGCGGGAGATGCTGGGGGTGTTGCGTACGGCTGAGGGGGCGGCGGTGCGGGGTGCCGAGGGGGCGGCGCCGACGGCGTCGGAGCGGTTGGCGGAGGTGGCGTCGCAGGCGAGTGTGCCGGCGGCGGACGGGCCGTCCGTGGAGGTGGATGAGGGTCCTTCGCTGGCGGAGCTGGGGGATCTGGTGGGGCAGTCCCGGGCGGCCGGGATGGTGGTGGAGCTTTCGGTGCAGGGAGCCCACGATGGCGCCGGTGCTGCCGGGCGTCGGTATGCGGCGCGGGTGGAGCAGGCCGTGTACCGGGTGGTCCAGGAGGCGCTGACGAATGTGCACAAGCATGCGCCGGGGGCGCGGGCGCGGGTGCGGCTGGCGCATCGGGGCGATGAGGTGGCGGTGCAGGTGGAGAACGGTCCGTCGGAGCGGGGGGCGACGGATGCGGGGTTGCCCAGTGGGGGCAATGGTCTGGTGGGGATGCGGGAGCGGGTGACGGCTCTGGGGGGCGTTTTTGTGTCGGGGCCTACGGAGGCAGGGGGCTTCCGGGTGTCGGCGGTGGTGCCGGTGGGGGTGGCCGGAGCCGGCGGGTGAGGCGGCGCCGGTCCCGGGGGGTGGTGTGGTGGTGGGGGGAAGGGCCGGTTCGCGTGGCGTCCCGGCGCTACGGTCATGGTCATGACCGAACTTTCGTTCCTGGCCGACACCCGGGCGGGCTATGACGCCATCGCCGCGGAGTACATCGAGAATTTCCGCGGTGAGCTCGAGAGCAACACGCTGGGGCTGGCGATGCTCGGTGCGTTTGCCGCGTATGTGCGGGCGGACGGCGGGGGGCGGGTGCTCGATGTCGGGGCCGGGCCGGGGTGGGTGACGGCGCATCTGGCCGGGCTGGGGCTGGAGGTGTCCGGGGTCGATCTGTCGGCCGAGATGGTGGCGCGGGCGCGTCGGATGCATCCGGGGGTGCGGTTCGAGGAGGGGTCGATGACCGCTCTGGAGGTGCCGGACGGTGCGCTCGGTGGTGTCAGTGCCTGGTATTCGCTGATCCACATTGCGCCGGAGGCGGTTGCGGGGGTGCTGGCCGAGTTCTACCGGGTGCTGGCGCCGGGTGGTCGTCTGTTGCTCGGGTTTCAGGTGGGCGAGGAGCCGTCGCGTTATACGGAGGCGTTCGGGCATCGGGTGTCGCTGGTGTTCCACCGGCTGTTGCCCGACCGTGTTGCCGGGCAGCTGCGCGCGGCCGGGTTCGATGTGGTGGCCCGGCTGGAGCGGGAGGCGGCGGTGGGGGAGCTGACGCCGCAGGCGTATCTGCTGGCCACGAAGCCCGGTGCGCCGGCTGGGCCGGGTGAGTCCGGTGAGCCCGGTGAGTCCGCGCGGTAAGGCCCGTCGTGTCCGTGGGCCCGTCCCCTGGGGCGGTCTACGGCTGAGGTCCGACCTCCAGCCTCGGCGGCCGTGTGCCCAGGACGAGGGTGCCGAGGGCGTGGTCGATGCCGGGGCCGAGGTACCAGTCGCCGGTGTGGTCGAGGCTGTAGATGCGGCCCTGGGCGTCGATGGCGAGGACGGCCTGGCCGGTGGGGGTGCCGTTGGCGTCGGGGATTTCTTCCTGGCCGAGGGGGGCGACGTCGGTGTCGAGGGCGCGGCCGAGGTCGCCGAGGGTGCGGGCGAGGTGGAGGCCGTGGAGGGGGTTGACGGTGAAGGGGGTGGGGGCGATGTGGCGGCCGGGGCCGTTGCCGGTGATGGTCAGGCCGCCGAATTCGGCCCAGGCTTCGACGGCGGCGGGGAAGACGCTGTGGCGGTGGCCGGCGGGGGAGGCGTGGGCGCGGAGGGTGTCGGCCCAGTGTTCGGCCTGCTTTATGTCCCAGCGGCCGGGCTGCCAGCCGGCCTGTTGGAGGGCGACGTCGACGGCGGGGGGAAAGCGGGTGGAGTCGGCGTGTTCGCGGGCCGGGGGTACGGCGGTGCGAGGGGTGATGGGTGGCATGGTGGCGGTCAGCTCCCGTTGGGCGTGGTGCCCTCGATGGGCATGACGCCGAAGTGGGCGAGGAGTGCGTCGCAGGAGCGGCAGGGCGGGGCGTAGCCGCCGTGCCGGGGGTCGCCGTCCTCGCGGATGTGGCGTGCGGTGATCTTGGAGTGTCTCAGGGAGCGGCGGGCTTCGCCGTTGGTGAGGGGTTTGCGGGCGGCGCGCTTGCTGCGGCCCGCCTCGACCGCGGTGAGGTGGCGGGAGAGCAGGACGGCTTCGGGGCAGCGTCCGGTGAAGCGTTCGCGTTGTGCGGTGCCGAGGGTGTCGAGGAAGTCCTGGACTAGGGGGTGCAGGGCGGGGGGCTGTTCCGCCTTGCTTGCCGTGCAGGTGAGGGTTTGTCCGCGTACGGACAAGGCGGCGCCGACGGTGGGGAGGATGCCGTCGCGGCGGAAGGCAAGGGCGGGCGCGCGGTCGGTGTCGGCGGTGGCGCTCCAGCCGATGCGGGGGTCGCCGGTGGCGGCGGTGTGCTGGTGTGCGGTGGTGCTCATTGTCGGTGCTTTCCCTCCCTGCAAACCCCCCGGTTGCGGGGTCAGCCTGCCAAATGTGCTGGGTGTTGCGGTAGTCGGGCGGGCTGTCGGTGATGTCACTGGAGCCTGACGGTCCGTCGGCCGGAGGGAATCAGGGCTGGTGGGCGGGGTGGCTTACGGCGGTCGGGGGACATCGCTGAAGGGGGTGTGGGTGGCGTATCGGCGGGCTGACGTGGGGTGGCCGGGGGCGGCGGGAGGGTGTTGCGGCACGGCATAGGCTGTGCCTCAAACCCAGATCCAGCCAGGGGGCAACCGCGATGACGACAGGTCGGCTCGGGCAGCAGCATGCCGCGCCACCGAACACGGCCTATGCCGGGCAGGTCGTGCATTTCCCGGATCCGGTGCGGGCCGCCCGGTATCCCGCGGGGGTGCGGGTGGATGCGCATGGTTTCCCGGAGTTCTCGCCGTATGCGCGGGCGGCGGCGGAGATCGCCGAGCCGCCGGAGGGCTTCGGGGTCGATGAGCTGCGGTTGACGGACTATGTGTCGGCGAATGCGGCGCTGCATGCGCAGGGGCACGAGCTGTGGATAGATGTGCCGGCGGTGGCGACGCCGCACGGCTGGACCTGGCATCACGTCCCCGGTACGCGGCGGATGGAGCTGATCCCCGTCGAGGTGAAGGCGCTGCTGCGGCATCACGGGGGGCTGGCGACGGCGGCGGTGGAGCACGGGAAGCGGGGTACCCGCCCGTTGCAGGAGACCCGGCCGGCGCATTTCGGGCTGCCGCGGCGGGAGCTGGCGGTGGCCGAGGAGCAGGTGGCGCAGGCGGAGGAGACGCTGGGCTATCGGCTGCCGGGCGCGTACCGGTCGTTCCTGAAGGCGGCGGGCGGGTGTGCGCCGGTGGGGGTGGCGCTGGATGCGGAGCTGGGGCTGCTGGTGGACCAGCCGTTCTTCACGGTGCGGGACGATGCGGCGGTCAATGACCTGGTCTATGTGAACAAGTGCCTGCGGGACCACTTCACCAAGGACTATCTGGGTGTGGCGTTCGTGCAGGGCGGTGTGGTCGCGGTGAAGGTGCGCGGCGAGGCGCTGGGCACGGTGTGGTTCTGTCCGTACGACGATGCCCGGGACCGGGACGGTCTGTCGGTGCAGGAGCGGGTGGCGCAGCTGCTGCTGCCGTGCGGTGCGGATTTCGACGATTTCCTGCAGCGGCTGGCGGGGAATCCGCCGGAGCTGGAGACCGTGGCGAACCTGATGGTGGACGGCGGCTTTGCGCATGCCGTTCCGGTGGAGGGGTGAGCGCGCGATGGTGACGTTCGCGCAGGCACAGGAGCGTGCGGAGCGCTGGGTCAATGGCGATCTGCCGGCGATGCAGCAGCGTGAGGTGCGGGTGCGGGAGTTCGACCTGGGCTTTGTGGCCTGGGCGGAGGACCGTGAGGGTGGTCCGGTGACGGACGGTGGCCGGGCCCGGCTGGTGATCGCTCGGGACAGCGGGGAGACGACGCTGTGGCCGGGGCTGCCGGTGGGTGAGGTGATCCGGCGGTACGAGGAGGAGTACGGCGCTCCGGTGGACGGCGGGCAGGGGGCCGCGGAGTCGCCGCCGCAGCGGGTGGATCTGGAGGCGACGTCGTTTTTGCTGACGCCGCCGGAGTGGCTGCAGGAGGCGGCGGACGCGATCGGGATTCCGGACCGGCGGCGGGACGGCGGGGGCGGGAGCGCGGCTTCGGCGCCCGCTGCGCCGCCTGCGGCGGCCCCGGCTCCTTCGGCTCCCGCGGCCCCCTCGGCTCCCGCGACCCCTTCGACCCCCCCGACCCCGTGGGCCGATGCGGACACGACGGGCGGGCAGGGCTCCGAGGACCTGTCGGTGGGGCTGCCCGACACGGTGTTCTCGGCGCCGCTGACCGAGCACGACGAGTCGGAGGACACCCCGCCGTCGACGCCGCGGGCCCGGCCCGAGGCCAAGACGGAGCTGCTGCAGGGCGGCAGTCAGCTGCCGCCGACGCAGGTGGCGCAGCCGGCGCTGTCGGCGCCGGAGGGCGGTCGGCCCGGCGGGCTGCCCACGCCGCCGCCGATGCCGCCCGCGGCGCCGGCGCTGGCGGACATGCCGCCGCCGGCCGGGCCGCCGGTCGCCGATGTACCGCCGCCGCCGGGTATGGGGACGCCCGGCCCGGGGGCGCCGCCGCCCCCGCCGCCCGTGGGGGGTGGGGTGCATGCGGCGGCGACGATGCTCGCCGACGGCTCCTCGCTGCCCGGAAGCGCCGGAAACAGGGGCAACGCCGGGAACACCGGTAACGCCGGTGGCCCGCCGCCGCCCGGCGCGCCCGGTACGCCCGGTGCGGGCCGGAACGGTGCCGGGGCGGACCCGGCGAAGGGCGCGGATGCCGAGACCGGCAAGGCCGAGGCGCGGCCGCGCGGCGGCGCCGCGCCGGCCGGCGGCTATGTGCCGACGCAGCTGGTCTCGCAGCTGGATGCGGCGGATCTGGACCTGAGCGCGGTGGACGGACCGTCCGGTGCGGCGTCCGGTGGCGGAGCGGAAGGGCCCGGCCAGGGGACGCCGCCCGCTCCGCCCGCGGCCGGCGGGGTGCATGCCGCCGCGACGATGCTCGCCGACGGTGCGTCCTTGCAGGCCGCCATGGGGGGCGCGGGCGGACCCGGCGTGCCGCCGCCGCCCTCGCCGCCCGGTGCGCCGAAGCCGCCCGGCCCGCCCGGCCCGCCCGGCGCCCCGAAGCCGCCGGGCCCGCCCGGTAAGCCGGGTGCGGGTGGCCGTGGCGCGAGTGGCCAGGGAAGTCAGGGCGGCCAGGGCAGTCAGGGCGGCCAGGGCAGTCAGGGCGGTCAGGGCGGTCAGGGCGGCCCGCCCCCGCCGCCGCCCGCCCCGCCCGCCCCGGGCGGTGGGGTGCACGCCGCGGCGACGATGCTCGCCGGTGGCGCGGCTCTCGGTGGACCCGGTGGCCCCGGCGGCCCGCTGCCCGCACCGGGGATGCCTCCGGCGGCGCCGCCGTCGGGCGGCCCCGCCATGCCTCCGCCCGCCGGCCCCACCGCCCCGCCTCCCGGCGTCCCCGCGGCCCCGCCCGGCCCCGGTGCGTACGGCTACCCCCAGGCGCCGGGCGGCGTGCCGACCGTGGGCCCCGGCTACATGGCGGTGCTCAGCTATCGCGCACCGGACGGCTCCGAGCAGAAGATCGTGCGCCGTTCCGCGCCCGGTACCCCGCATCCGGAGTGGCAGCTGCTGCACGAGCTGCGCGGGATGAACATTCCGCCGCAGCAGGTGCTGGAGCTGCACACCGAGCTGGAGTGCTGCGATCTGCCGGGCGGCTACTGCGCGCGGATGATCCGCGACAACTGGCCGCAGGTGCGCATCAGCCACACCGCCGCCTACGGCAGGGACCATGCCTCGCGGCAGCAGGGCGTACGGCATCTCGTCGAGCATCAGGGCGAGTTGCACCAGGTGGCGGACGGTCCGGCGCGGCCGGCGCCGGTCCGGGTGCCGTTGCCGCATCCCTCGCAGGTGCCCCCGGCGCCGCCGGTGCCGCCGCAGGCGATCGGGCAGGAGCTGGAGCAGGCCTTCGGGCCGCAGGGCATCTTCCGGTTCGATCAGCGGGCGGTGTCCCGGCAGGGCGTGCCCGACGCGGTGGCGCAGACGCTGGTGTGGGCCGGGCTGCCGGTGGACTTCGGGCCGTTCTTCTGGGCGCAGGCGCAGCCGGGCCGTCCGGTGCCGACGCTGGCGGAGCTGGCGGCGGAGCGGATGGTGCAGCCGGCGCCGGATGCCGGTTCGTATCTCGTCATGGGCAATGACTTCGGCCGTCAGCTGTGTGTCCAGTTCGGGACGGCGAACATCGTGGCGGTTCCGGTGGAGGCCGGTCCGGGCGGGCAGGCGGCCGTGCCGCAGTTCGTCAACAGCGGGCTGCCGGAGTTTGTGCGCTGTCTGGCGATGCTGGGGCGGATGTGGCGGCTGCGGTTCGGGCTGACGCCGGAGCAGGCGGGCCGCTGGACCGTCGACTTCCAGGCGCAGCTGGTCGCGCTGGACCCGCCGGCGCTGGGGTCGCCGGAGACCTGGTGGTCGGTGCTGCTGGAGCAGATGTGGGACGGGCTCCTGTAGCAGGTGTGGGACGGGCTCCTGTAGCGGGAGTGCGGTAGTCGGCGATACGCCGGGACATGGCGCTCGACCTGCGGAACGGGTCGGGCGCCATGACCATGCCTGTATGGGTCAGTTGTTCTCGTCGTCGGCGTCCGTCCACCGGGGGCGCCGGGCGTCCCGTGGGCGCCGCGGGCCGTGGCGCCGCCGGATCCTGGTGGTGCTGCTGACGTTGCTCGTGCTGGTGGTGGCGTGCGGCGCCGCCCTGTACGGGTTCGCGAGTGAACGGGTGCGGCATGTGGGCGCGCTGGCGGACTATGCCGGGCGGCCGCCCGCGGGCAAGGGGACGAACTGGCTGCTGGTCGGCTCCGACAGCCGCGCCGGGCTGACGTCCCGGCAGCGCGAGGACCTGCATGTCGGTCATGACGAGGTGCGCAACACCGACACGATCATGGTGCTGCACTCCGGCCGGCACGGCCCGTATCTGGTCAGTCTGCCCCGCGACAGTTATGTCCCGGTGCCGGGGCACGGCCGGGCGAAGATCAATGAGGCGTATGCGGACGGTGGGCCGCGGCTGTTGACCCGGACGGTCGAGCGGGCGACGGGTTTGCGTATCGACCGTTATGCCGAGGTCAGTTTCCTGGGTGTGGTGCGGCTCGTGGACGAGCTGGGCGGGGTGCGACTGTGCCTGCGCGGGCCGCTGCGGGACGCACGGTCGGGGGCGGATTTCGCGGCGGGGTGTCATCGGATGGACGGGCGGCGGGCGCTGGCGTTCGTACGGGCCCGTTACGCCGACCCGCAGGGTGACCTCGGACGGGTGAAGCGGCAGCGTCAGCTGATCGGTGCGGTCGCGGACAAGATGCTGGGGCCCGGGGTGCTGTTCGATCCGTTCCGGCTGCTGCCGGTGACCGGCGCCGGGCTGGCCGCGCTCGCCGTGGACAACGGGTCGGGGACGCCGGAACTGCTGGCCATGGCGCGGTCGATGAAGGAGATCGCCGGGGGCGGCGGCGCGACGGTCACGGTTCCGGTGGCCGATCCCGGTGTGTCGATGGGCGAGGCCGGTGACGTGCTGCTGTGGGACGCAAATGGGGCACAACGATTGTTCGGCGCTTTGCGCGTCGATGCGGTGATTCAGACTTCTGGGACCGATTGACGCATCCTTGTGCGGGAGAGGGGTGAAGTGTCGCAATAGGGCGGCTTCGGACTGATCCAGAAAAGGGGCTTTAAGGGATGAGTGCACCGGTTTCGCCGCACGGGTTCGAGACCGTACGGGGACGCGGTTACCGGCCGGACGACGTCGATCGGCGCGTCGAGGAGGTCTCGGCAGATCGCGATGCCTGCTGGGAGCGGGCGGCGCGGCTGACCGTGCTCGCCAACGAGATGGACGCGGAGCTGGCGGAACTGCAGGAACATGTGGCGCAGCTGCCGCCGCAGACGTATGAGTCCCTGGGCGAGCCGGCCCGGCTGATCCTGACGACCGCTCAGTCGGAGGCGGAGCGGCTGTGGATCGCGGCGCAGGAGGCGGCCGAGCAGATCCGCGAGGAGGCGATGGGGCACGCCGACCAGATCCGCGATGCGGCGGACGCGGCGGCGCGGGAGCTGCGGGCCGAGGTGGAGGAGTGGGCGCGGCGCGCCGAGGAGGCGGCGCGGGCGGAGGCCACCGAGGTGGTGGCGGCGGCGTCCGCGGAGGCGGAGCAGTGGCGCGGCGAGGCGGCCACGGTGCTGACCGAGACCCGGCAGCGCGCCGATGAGATGTGGCGTGACCAGGAGCAGCGGCAGGCCGAGGAGTGGGATGCGGCCGGGCGTGAGCTGGCGGATCTGGAGGCGGAGACGGACCGGCTGGTCGCCGAGCGGGAGGCGCACGGCCATGCGGTGCTCGCCGAACCGCGCCGCAAACACGCGGAGGCCGAGGAGGCCGCCCGGCACAGCGACGAGGACGCGGCCGACCGTGCCACGGCGATCGTGGCACGGGCCAGGGTGGAGGCGGAGCGCATCGAACGCAGTACGGCGCGGGTGCTGCGGGAGCACGAGGAGGAGCGCGCGGAGGTGCAGGCGCACATGTCCCATGTGCGCAACAGCCTGGCGGCGCTGACGGGCAAGGATCCGGACGAGCTGGAGGAGCTGACGGGCGAGCCGGAGCCGGAGGCCGGAGCCGCCGCCGAGGCCGAGGGGGCGGGCCGCGACCCCGAAGGCCGCCATCCGGACGGCCTCATTCCGGGCGACCGCAATCCTGAGGACGGCAGTCCCGACACCCGTCATCCCGACGCCCGCCAACCGGACGCGCGTCATCCAGGCGGCCATATCCCGGGCGACCGCCATCCCGACGGCCTCGTTCCCGGCATTCCCGGCGACCGCGATCCCGACGGCTGCGACCCCGACAACGAGGACACCCTGGAGACCGAGCTGCCCCGGCTGGACGACGGGAAGGACGGCTGAGCCCGGCGCCGCCGCGGACCCTGACCCATCGGACAGGCCCTAGTCCGCGGCGGCCCCGGCGTCGCCCGCCTCTCGCGGTGTACGGGCATCCGTGTGCACCGGGAAGCGCCGGGGCGCCAGCAGGAGCAGGGCGAGCAGGGCGAGGGCCGCGGCCGCGGCGGCGCCGAGGTAGACGTGTTCGACGCTGGTGTCGACGGCGCGCCGCAGGTAGTCGGTGGCGCGGGCGGTGAGGGCGCCGGCGTGTTCCAGGGCGTGGGAGACGGCGTCGAGGTCGTCGGGCAGGCCGGGGCGGATATCGGCCGGGGCGTGCGCGAGGCGGTCGTTGAGGGTGGCGTTGGCGATGGCGCCGAAGAGGGCCGCGCCGAGGGACTGGCCGACCTGGCGGCAGAAGAGGACGGAGGCGGTGGTGGTGCCGCGCTCGGCGTAGCCGACGGACGACTGGACGCCGATGATCAGCGGCAGCTGGAAGAGGCCGAGGGCCGCGCCGAGCGCCAGCATGATCAGGGCGGGCTGCCAGGCCGCGCCCGGATAGGGCAGCAGTGGGAAGGACAGCAGGACCAGGGCGGCCGCGCCGATGCCGACGAGGGCGCAGTTGCGGATGCCGATGCGGTTGTAGACGTGGCTGCTGAAGGCCGCCGAGACCGGCCAGCTCAGGGTCATCATGGACAGGACGAAGCCGGCGGCGGTCGGGCTCAGGCCCAAGACCGCCTGCGCGTAGGTGGGCAGGAAGACGGTCGGGGCGACCATCAGCAGGCCCAGCGCGCCGAGGGCGAGGTTGACGGCGGAGATCGTGCGGCGGCGCCAGACCCAGCCGGGGATGACCGGCTCGGCGGCGCGCCGCTCGATCAGTACGGTGGCCGCCGCGCACACCGCCGTCCCCGCGAAGAGCAGCAGCGACGGGGCGGAGAGCCAGGGCCAGGCGACGCCGCCCTGGACGAGCGCGGTCAGCAGCAGCCCGCCGGTGGCGAAGACGGCGAGCGCGCCGGGCCAGTCGATGCGGCGGCGGGCGGGGGCGGGGTCTGCGGGGCCACGGGCGCCCTTGTCCTCGAAGAAGTGCCTGATGATCAGCCACAGCGCGATCGCCCCGACCGGCACGTTGACCAGGAAGATCCACCGCCAGTCGGCGTAGGTGGCGAGCAGCCCGCCGGCCGCGGGCCCGGCGACCGAGGAGGTGGCCCACACCGAGGAGAGCTTCGCCTGGATCTTGGGGCGTTCCTTCATCGGGTAGAGGTCGGCGGCGATGGTCTGGACGGTGCCCTGGAGGGCGCCGCCGCCCAGGCCCTGGAGCACCCGGAAGGCGATCAGGGAGGCCATGTTCCAGGCGCCGGCGCAGGCCAGCGAGCCGACGAGGAAGAGCACGATCCCGGCGATCAGGATGGGCTTGCGGCCGAAGGTGTCGGAGAGCTTGCCGTAGACGGGCAGGGTGACGGTGACGGCCAGCAGATAGCCGGAGAAGAGCCAGGAGAAGACCGCGAAGCCGCCGAGGTCGCCGACGATCTGCGGGATGGCGGTGGCGATGATCGTGGAGTCGAGGGCGGCCAGCGCCATGGCGAGCATCAGGGCGGCGACGACGGGGCCGCGCCGGGAGCCGGGAGCGCGGCCCGAGGCTATGTCCGTGTCGTCGGCGCTGCCACGGTCGCTGTCCCTCGTGGTGCCGCTCACCGGGCCCCCGCCTCTCCTCCGGTCCGTTGCATGTAGCGCACACCATTCCATGCGGGGCCGGTATGCGGAACGGGGCTCTCGCGTGCTGGACGGCCGGGGGCGGGGGAGCCGGGGTACCGGCTCGGGCGGTCGGTTGTCGGCGGGCGGGCGTATCGTGGGCAGCCCGGCCCGTCCGGGCCCCTTGGGCTGCGAGGGGAGTGTCGGGCCGCTCGCGTTGTTCACCGCGCGTTGATCTTCCGCGATCTCCTGCGCTGTCGCCTTCTGGGACGGAAGCCTTTCATGAGCCTGACTGGTCTGCTCGACGCCGTCGTACGGGACCCGGCGCTCGCCGAAGCGGTCAAGGCCGCGGCCGATGGCCACCGGCCGCATGTGGACCTGGTGGGGCCGCCGGCCGCCCGTCCGTTCACGGTGGCGGCGCTGGCCCGGTCCGGCCGCCCGGTCCTCGCGGTGACCGCGACGGGGCGCGAGGCCGAGGACCTGGCCGCGGCGGTGCGCACGCTGATGCCGGCCGACGAGGCCCACTCCGTCGTCGAGTTCCCCTCCTGGGAGACGCTGCCGCACGAGCGGCTCTCGCCGCGCTCGGACACCGTCGGCCGCCGCCTCGCCGTACTGCGCCGGCTGGCCCACCCGCGGCCGGACGACCCGACGGCCGGCCCCGTCTCGGTCGTCGTCGCGCCCATCCGCTCCGTGCTCCAGCCGCAGGTCAAGGGGCTGGGCGACCTGGAGCCGGTGAGCCTGCGCACGGGCTCGACCGCCGACCTGGAAGAGGTCGTCGAGGGGCTGGCGGCGGCCGCGTACGCGCGCGTCGAACTGGTCGAGAAGCGCGGCGAGTTCGCGGTCCGCGGCGGCATCCTGGACGTCTTCCCGCCCACCGAGGAGCACCCCCTGCGGGTCGAGTTCTGGGGCGACGACGTCGAGGAGATCCGCTACTTCAAGGTGGCCGACCAGCGGTCCCTGGAGGTGGCCGAGCACGGCCTGTGGGCGCCGCCGTGCCGTGAGCTGCTGCTGACCGACGAGGTGCGGGAGCGGGCCGCGGTGCTCGCCGAGCGCCACCCGGAGCTGGGCGAACTCCTCGGCAAGATCGCCGAGGGGATCGCCGTCGAGGGCATGGAGTCCCTGGCTCCCGTCCTGGTCGACGACATGGAACTGCTGCTGGACGTGCTGCCGAAGGGCTCCATGGCCGTGGTCTGCGACCCGGAGCGGGTGCGTACCCGGGCCGCGGACCTGGTGGCGACCAGCCAGGAGTTCCTTCAGGCGTCGTGGGCGGCCAGTGCGATGTCCAGCGCGGGCGAAGCCCGCTCCGGCGAGGGTGGTGGTGGGCGACGGGTGGGCGAGGCCCCGATCGACGTCGGTGCGGCGTCCCTGTGGGGCATCGCGGACGTCCGCGACCGGGCCCGCGAGCTGGGCATGCCGTGGTGGTCGGTCAGTCCGTTCGCGGCCGACGAGGAACTGGTGCTGAACGGCGACACCCTCAAGCTCGGGATGCACGCGCCGGAGACCTACCGCGGCGACACCCAGCGGGCGCTGTCCGACACCAAGCAGTGGCTCGCCGACGGCTGGCGCACGGTGTTCGTCACCGAGGCGCACGGCCCCGCGGCCCGTACGGTCGAGGTGCTCGGCGGCGAGGGCATCCCGGCCCGCCTGACCGGGCTGGACGGTGCGCCGGGCGCCGCGCCGGAGATCTCCGCCGCCCTCGTCCACGTCGCGTGCGGCTCCCTCGACAACGGCTTCATCGCCCCGGACCTCAAGCTGGCCGTCCTGACGGAGACCGACCTCTCCGGCCAGAAGGCCGCCGGCAAGGACGCGGCCCGGATGCCGGCCCGCCGCCGCAAGACCATCGACCCGCTGACCCTGCAGGCCGGCGACTTCATCGTCCACGAACAGCACGGCGTCGGCCGCTACATCGAGATGGTGCAGCGCACGGTCCAGGGCGCCACCCGCGAGTACCTCCTCGTCGAGTACGCCCCCGCCAAGCGCGGCCAGCCCGGCGACCGCCTCTACATCCCCACCGACCAGCTGGAGCAGGTCACCAAGTACGTGGGCGGCGAGGCCCCGACCCTGCACCGCCTCGGCGGCGCCGACTGGACGAAGACCAAGGCGCGCGCCAAGAAGGCCGTCAAGGAGATCGCCGCCGACCTGATCAAGCTGTACTCGGCCCGGATGGCGGCGCCCGGCCACACCTTCGGCCCGGACACGCCCTGGCAGCGCGAACTGGAGGACGCCTTCCCGTACGCGGAGACGCCCGACCAGCTCACGACCATCGCCGAGGTCAAGGAGGACATGGAGAAGTCGGTCCCGATGGACCGCCTGATCTGCGGCGATGTCGGCTACGGCAAAACCGAGATCGCCGTCCGCGCCGCCTTCAAGGCCGTCCAGGACGGTAAGCAGGTCGCCGTCCTGGTCCCGACCACCCTCCTCGTCCAGCAGCACTACGGCACCTTCACCGAGCGGTACGGGCAGTTCCCCGTCAACGTCAAGGCGCTGTCCCGCTTCCAGACCGACACCGAGGCCAAGGCGACGCTGGAGGGCCTCAAGGACGGCTCCGTCGACCTCGTCATCGGCACCCACCGGCTCTTCTCCGCCGAGACCAAGTTCAAGGACCTGGGCCTGGTCATCGTCGACGAGGAGCAGCGCTTCGGCGTCGAGCACAAGGAGCAGCTGAAGAAGCTGCGCGCCAACGTCGACGTGCTGACCATGTCCGCGACGCCCATCCCCCGCACGCTCGAAATGGCGGTCACGGGCATCCGCGAGATGTCCACGATCACCACCCCGCCCGAGGAGCGGCACCCGGTCCTGACCTTCGTCGGCCCCTACGAGCAGAAGCAGATCGGCGCCGCCATCCGCCGTGAACTCCTGCGCGAGGGCCAGGTCTTCTACATCCACAACCGCGTCGAGTCCATCGACCGCGCGGCCGCCCGCCTGCGCGAGATCGTCCCCGAGGCCCGTATCCAGACCGCGCACGGCCAGATGGGCGAGTCCCAGCTGGAGCAGGTCGTCGTCGACTTCTGGGAGAAGAAGTTCGACGTCCTGGTCTCCACCACCATCGTCGAATCGGGCATCGACATCTCCAACGCCAACACCCTCATCGTCGAGCGCGGCGACAACTTCGGCCTCTCCCAGCTCCATCAGCTGCGCGGCCGCGTCGGCCGGGGCCGCGACCGCGGCTACGCCTACTTCCTCTACCCGCCGGAGAAGCCGCTCACGGAGACCGCGCACGAGCGGCTGGCGACCATCGCCCAGCACACCGAGATGGGCGCGGGCATGTACGTCGCCATGAAGGACCTGGAGATCCGCGGCGCCGGAAACCTCCTCGGCGGCGAGCAGTCCGGCCATATCGCGGGCGTCGGCTTCGACCTCTACGTACGGATGGTGGGTGAGGCGGTCGCCGACTATCGGGCGTCTCTGGAGGGCGGTGTCGAGGAGGAGCCGCCGCTGGAGGTCAAGATCGAGCTCCCCGTCGACGCGCATGTCCCGCACGACTACGCGCCCGGCGAGCGGCTGCGGCTGGCGGCCTACCGCGCCATCGCCTCCGCCGCCACGGAGGAGGACATCGCCGCGGTCCGCGAGGAGCTGACCGACCGCTACGGCAAGCTGCCCGAGCCCGTCGAGAACCTCCTCCTGGTCGCCGGTCTGCGCATGCTGGCCCGCGCCTGCGGCGTCTCGGACATCACGCTCCAGGGCTCCAACGTCCGCTTCGGACCGGTGGAGTTGCGGGAGTCGCAGGAGCTGCGGCTGAAGCGGCTGTATCCGCGTACGGTCCTCAAGCCGGCCACCAAGCAGGTGCTGGTGCCACGGCCCACCACCGGCAAGATCGGCGGGAAGCCGCTGGTGGGGCGGGAGCTGCTGGCGTGGGTGGGGGAGTTCCTGACGACGGTCCTGGGGTCTTAGGCGGCAAGGCGTGGCCCACGGCGGGGGTCGCCCCCGCCGTGGGCGTCAGCGCGCGGAAGTCCGCTGGAAGACGAGGAGGTTGCCGGCGTCGCCCAGGACGGCGTAGGTGGACCCGGGGTGGCGGGCGGACGCGTCGGCGAGCGCCTGGCTCGGGCTGCGGTCGTCGGGCCGCTGGACGGCGATGTAGTCGGGGGACAGCCCACGGGTGTCGCCGGTCCAGAAGACCCGGGTGCGGCCCGTCAGGCGGGACAGCGGGCGGATGTCGGACTCGACGGTCGCGCCGTCGGGTATCCGCTCCAACAGCCGCTCGGCGGCGGTGACATCCGGCGGTATGCGATAGGTGCCGGCCTCGGTGAGCCGGGACAGCGGAAGCGTGGTGCTCAGCGCGAGCGCGGTGGCCAGTGCGGCGGCCGGCAGGTGATGGGCGTAGGAGCGCAGCCAGGGGCGGGCGGAGACGCGGGCGCGTGGCAGGGCGTCGACGAGTGCGAGCAGGGCCACCGGCATCAGAACGGCGTTGTAGTGCCAGTCGATGCCCCAGTAGTGCGGCTCGTGGGAGAGGAACCGCCAGCCGAGGGTCGGCAGCGCCACCAGGAGGACGGGGGAGCGCAGGGCGAGCAGCCCGGTGGTGGGCAGCAGCACCCACAGCGTGGTGCGGACGGCGGTGTCGAGGGGAATGGTGGGGTCCGCCCCGCCGTCGGCGCCGAGCTTGCTCCAGTAGTCGTACGAGCCGGAGGTGTTGAAGCTGGGAATGATGACGCCGAGGGTGAGGGCGGTGGCGGTGAGTCCGAAGACGACCAGGGCGATGGGCAGCGGCGCCGCCCGCCGCGTCCGGATCAGGATGAGCGCCCCGATCGCGGCGGCGGTGACGCCCAGGTCCTCCTTGACCAGCACCAGCGGCGCGGCCCAGCACACCGCCGCGGTCCAGCGTTCGCGCAGCACGGCCTCCAGCGCGAAGGCGATCAACGGCAGCGCGAAGGCTATTTCGTGGAAGTCGAAGTCGACGGCCTTCTGCACCCCCCAGGACGCGCCGTACGCGATGCCGATGGCCAGCCCCGGGAGGCGTCCCAGGTGACGGGCGGCGGCGCGGGTCACCGGGATCGCGGACAGCGCGAACAACGCCGCCTGCGCCAGGAGCAGGGTGAGCGGCGAGGGGAGGAGCCGGTAGAGCGGGGCGAGCACGATCAGGACGGGGCTGAAGTGGTCGCCGAGGATGTTGGTGCCGGGGCCCTTGAGGTCGACTATCGGCGCCCCGAGGTGGGCGTAGCCGCGGACGGCCTGCTCGAAGATGCCCAGGTCCCAGGACGAGTTGCCCATCGTCCGGAAGCGGCAGAGGGACAGCGTGGCGAACGCGACGAAGAAGAACGCGCCCGTCCAGTACGGGTCGAGGCGGGGCGCGCGCAGCGGGGCGCTCGCCTCGCGCAGCCGGTGCGTGGCGCGTCGCAGGCGGCCGGGGGCGGCGGGCGGTGCGTCGGCGGTCGCGGGGCCGGTGCCGGCGACCTGCGGCGGGGGCCCGCTGCCGCCCGCGGCCGTTGCTGCGGCCGTGTCCATGGGGGTCCTCACTCTCGATTTCCGAAAAGATACTCGAAACGGCGGACCGGACCGTCCCGGGCGCCCGCCCCCGCCCGCACCCCCGGATTGGACCGCCGTGATACCCACCACCCGCCGCGCACTGCCGTCTCCCGCCCGCCCGGCCGTGCCGTCTCCCGCCCGCCCGGCCGCGCCGTCTCCCGCCCGCCGCGCACTGCCGTCTCCCGCCCGCCCAGCCCTGTTTCCCCTTGCCACCACCGCCACCGCCACCGCCACCGCCACCGCACTGGCCGCCCTGCTGACCCTCACCGGCTGCACCCCGGACAAAACACGCGACGGGCGGGATACGGACACCACGGCGGGCCCGGCGGCGGCGGGCAGCGCGCTGCGGGCGGTGGCCGCCCTGGACGTCAAGGGCCGCGCCCCGAAGACCGGTTACGCCCGCGGCCGCTTCGGCTCCGCCTGGGCGGACACCGACGGCAACGGCTGCGACACCCGGGACGACATCCTCCGGCGCGATCTGCGGGCCACGGCCTTCCGCGACGGCGACTGCATCGTCGTCTCGGGCACGCTGGCCAAGGATCCGTACACCGGCGGGACGATTCGCTATACGCGCGGCCGCAGCAAGGTCGACATCGACCATGTGGTCGCGCTGTCCGACGCCTGGCAGAAGGGAGCGGGGCAGTGGCCGGCCCGTAAGCGGATCGCGCTGGCCAACGATCCGCTGAATCTGATCGCGGTCGACGCCTCGGCGAACCGGCGCAAGAGCGACGGGGACGCGGCGACCTGGCTTCCCGCCTACCGGCCGTACCGCTGCACCTATGTCGCCCACCAGGTGGCGGTGAAGAAGAAGTACGGGCTGTGGGTGACCCGGGCGGAGAAGGACGCGATGGTGCGGGTGCTGCGCTCCTGCCCCCAGGAGCGGCTGCCGGGCGGCGGCAATCCCACCCAGGCGCCGGCCCGTTTCTCGGCGAACTAGCGAAGAGGTGAAGTAGCGGGCCCGGCACCGTACATACGGCCGTCGGCCCGGGACCGCGTGGGTGCGGTTCCGGGCCGACGGCTTGTGCGGGGGAGGGGGAAGGGGGTCAGAGGGCCAGCTTCCAGTTCGCCGGGTCGAGCATGATGTCCGGCGTGATCTCGACGTTGAGCTCCTTGGCGGCCGGCGGCGTGTCGAACACGATCTCCGCGGTGTCGGACTCACCGGGGCCGAGGTTGGTCTCCCAGTCGTGGTGGAGGATGCCGACCTTGTCGTCGGCGAACTCCTCGGTCTTCTTGCCGTCGGCCTCCGCCTCGATCAGCATGGCGGGATTCTTGATGGCCTGCTTGCCGGTGTTCTTGATCGTGACGGTGAACTTGTACGCCTTGTCGCCGTCCTTGTGCGTGATGACGGTGCTCGGGTCGATGGTGTACGGGCTCGCCTTCGTGACGGTGACCTGGAGACCGTTGTTGTACTTCGCGGTGGCGCTGGGGGCGAGGTCCTTGATCGAGGAGTCGCTGCCGTAATCCTTGTCGAGCTGCTTCTGGGCCTCGTCGACCGCACCCTTGACCACCAGCACGGAGACGATGACGCCGACGATCGCCAGGATGATCGAGAGGGCGCCCAGGATCGTGCCGGTCACCGCCACGCCCTTGTTCGTGGCCTGACCCTTCTTGGCGCGGCCCATGCCCACGATGCCGAAGATCAGGGCCAGGATGCCGAGCGGCCCGGCGAGCCAGAACAAGAACATCGGGATGCCGCTGAGCGCGCCGATGATGCCGAGGATCAGGGCGGCGACGCCGAGGCCGTTACGGGCCGCCTGGGGCGCCGGAGCCTGCGGTGCCGACGGGTAGTGCATCTGCTGAGACATGCGGGAGTGGCCCCTTCCGGGCGCTGAATCGAGTCCGCTGAAGCGATGGGTCAATAACAACAGAGGCTGTGAATCGAGTCAACACGAATGCATCGGATTCAAGGATTCACGATGTGAAGGGGGTGAGTCACGAGGGGATGGGTATGCTGCTGACACAGTGGTCACGCATCGGGACAGGAGCCAGCCAGGTGCCGGACATCGCACCAACGGAGAACGCGACGGACGACGGCGCCGCAGGTGAGGGCGTGGTGGACGGCGGCGTGGCCGTCGGTATTTCCCCCGCAGACCGCCCCGTCGGTCAGGTCGCGGACCGCCCCACGGACCGTCCCACCGAAGTGACCGCCGCCGGTATCGCGCGGCTCGCCGGGGTCGGCCGGGCCGCCGTCAGCAACTGGCGCCGCCGGCATGCCGACTTCCCCAAACCGGTCGGCGGCACGGAGACCAGCCCCGCCTTCGCCCTCCGCGACATCGAGCAGTGGCTGCGCGACCAGGGCAAGCTCGCCGAGGTGCCACTGCGTGAACGCGTCTGGCAGCGGCTCGTCGGGCATCCGGCCGGCGCCGCGGCCGCGCTCCGGCAGGCCGGCGCCGTGCTGCTCCTCGTCCGCGACCGCCCCGCGGCCTGGAAGCAGCTGCGCGGCGCCTCCGACGACGCCGATCTCACCGGCGTACTGCCCCTGATGCTCGACTCCGTCCTCACCGCCCGGCTCGGCGACGGCCACCCCGTACACGGCCTGACCAGGGAGGCGCTCGCCCCCTCCGCCGCGCTGGTCCGCGCCACCGCCGACCTCGCGGCCCTGGACGGCGCCGCCGAGGCGTATGCGTTCCTGCTCGGCCGCCATCTGGACGCCAACCCGCGCCAGTACACCCTCACGCCGCCCGGCCCGGCCGCCCTGATGGCCGAACTCGCCGCTCCCGACGGCCCGTTGCGCTCCGTACTCGACCCGGCCTGTGGCGCCGGCGGTCTGCTGACCGCCGCCCAGGAACGGGCCGCCGCGCAGCCGGACGCGGCCCCCCTCGCCCTCCACGCCCAGGAGGCCGACCCCGACCTCGCCGCGCTCACCGCGCTCCGCCTCGCCCTCAGCGTCCCCGACGCCGAGGTCCGGGTGCGGGCCGCCGACACCCTGCGCGCCGACGCCTTCCCGGAGCTGGCCGTCGACGCCGTCCTCGTCCACCCGCCGTTCAACGAACGCAACTGGGGCCACGACGAACTGGCCTACGACCCCCGCTGGGAGTACGGCTTCCCGGCCCGCACCGAATCCGAACTCGCCTGGGTCCAGCACGCACTGGCCCGGCTGCGCCCCGGCGGCACCGCCGTGCTCCTCATGCCGCCCGCCGCCGCCTCCCGCCGCTCCGGCCGCCGGATCCGCGCCGATCTGCTGCGCCGCGGCGCCCTGCGCGCCGTCATCGCGCTGCCCGCCGGCGCCGCCCCGCCCAACGGCATCCCCCTGCACCTGTGGGTGCTGCGCAAGCCCGACGGCAGCGCACAGCTCACCCCGCAGCTCCTCGTCGTCGACACCGCGGGCCTGGCCCCCGCCGCCCCCGGCGGCCGCGACAAGCTCGACTGGGCGGCCGTCCGCGCCACCGCCGTCGACGCCTGGCGGTCCTTCGACCGCGAGGGCGGCGTCGAGGAGATGCCCGGCGTACGGCGCTCGCTGGCCGCCATCGACCTCCTCGGCGACGATGTCGACCTCGCCCCGGCCCGCCATCTCCCGCCGCCCGCGGCGGCCGGCGGCCCCGCCGAACTGGCCCAGGTGCGCGACCGGCTGACCGACACCCTCGCCCGCACCACCGCGCTCACCCCCCGCACCGCACCCCAGGACACCGCCGCGGACACCGTCCCGGCCCGCTGGCCGCTGACCACCATCGGCGAACTCGCCCGCTCCGGCGCCCTCACCCTGCGCGCCGGGGGCCCCGGCGCCGCGGCCCCCGGCGCACCGCTCGCGGTCCTCACCGACCACGACGTCATCGCCGCCACCGAACCCACCGGCACCCTCCCCGAAGCCGCCCCCTCCGGCCCCGTGGAGGAACCGGTCCTCGTCCAGGAAGGCGATGTGGTCGTGCCCGTCCTCGGCGGCGGCGCCATCGCCCGGGTCGTCGACGCCGCCACCGCCGGCGCCGCCCTCGGCCGCAACCTCACCCTGCTGCGCCCCGACCCGGCCGCCCTCGACCCGTGGTTCCTCGCCGGCTTCCTGCGGGGCACCGCCAACAACCGCCAGGCCAGCAGCTACGCCTCCACGGCCACCCGCCTCGACGTCCGCCGCCTCCAGCTGCCCCGCCTGCCCCTCGCCGAACAGCGGCGCTACGGCGCGCGCTTCCGCGACCTGGCCGCCTTCGAGGAGGCCCTGCGCCTGGCCTCCCGGCTCGGCGAACAGCTGGTGCAGGGGATGTACGACGGCTTCACCGACGGGTCGGTCGCGCCGGACTGACGGGCAGGGCAGGGTAGTTGGGGAGAAACGGCCGAAGCGGGGTGGTCGGGGAGAAACGGCCGGGGCGGGGCAGTTGGGGAGAAGCGGGGCGGTGCTTCGTTCAAAGGAACACCGCCGCCGCCCCCGCGGTTGCACACGCACGGGAGAACGCCCGCCGCTTTCCGTACAACTCCGGACGCGGCGGCGCCGTCATATATACGCTCGCAGATCCCTGCGCGTCACAGCGAGCACCGCCCATGCGCCCGACCAACCACCCGTGATCCCCCGCGGCCCACCCGTGGTCCCCGTGATCCATCAGGAGCAGCAATGCACGGCCCCGCCCCGGCACTCCCGCCGCACCGTCCCCCGGCGAGGGGAGTGGTGGTCCTGCTGCGGGTGGTCTTCGTGGCCACCACGGTAGGCAGCCTGGGCCTGCTGGCCTGGGTGGCGATGCTGCGGGCCGCGATCGTGCAGCGGCGGCCGCTGGGCTGGTGGCTGTTCGGTGCCGACCTGATCGCGATGATCGGCGCCTGCGTGCTGATCGTCTCCTTTCCCGAGACGGACTGGCGCCCGAACATCGGGGTGGCGCTGCTGCTGCTCCAGATAGCCGGCGCGATCGCGTACTACCTCGTCGTCGACATCCGCGCGGCCGCGAAGCCCGGCTACGGCCCCGCCGCGGCCGCCTTCCCCCCGGCCTCCCCGAGCGCCCATCCCTACGCCCCGCCGCGCCCGCCCGCCCCGGAGACCCTCCCGTACGCCCACGGCGCCCACCCGAACCCGTACCCCTACCCGTACGCGACCCCGACCCCAACCCCCAACCCGTACAGCGCACCCGTGCCGCCGGCCGGCCCGCCCCAGGACCGCCCGCAGCCCCAGCGCATCAGCCGGGTCCGGGCCGAACTCGACGAACTCAGCGACTACCTCCGTCAGGAGGACCAACGTTGAACGGCCGGGTCATCGCCGGACGCTACGAACTCTCCGCGCTGCTCGGCCAGGGCGGTATGGGCCAGGTCTGGATCGGCTACGACCGCCGCCTGGACCGCCGGGTCGGCGTCAAACTGCTGCGCCCGGACAAGGTGGCGGGCACCCCCGGCGGCGAGGAGATGCGCCGCCGCTTCGTGCGCGAGTGCCGGGTCACCGCGCAGGTCGACCACCCCGGACTGGTCACGGTCCACGACGCGGGCAGCGACGGCGAGGACCTCTTCCTGGTGATGCAGTACGTCGAGGGCGCCGACCTCGCCGACCACCTCGCCGAACACGACCCCTACCCATGGCAGTGGGCGGCCAGCGCCGCCGCCCAGCTCTGCGCCGTACTGGCGTCCGTCCACGCGGTGCCGATCGTCCACCGCGACCTCAAGCCCCGCAACGTCATGGTCCGCCCGGACGGCACCCTGCTCGTCCTCGACCTCGGCATCGCCTCGGCCCTCGACACGGACACCACCCGCCTCACCCACACCGGATCCCCCATCGGCAGCCCCGCCTATATGGCACCCGAACAGGCCATGGGCGGCACCGTCGGCCCGCACACCGACCTCTACGCCCTCGGGATCCTGCTGCACGAACTCCTCAGCGGCCAGGTCCCGTTCGCCGGTTCCACGGCGCTCGGCGTACTGCACCGCCATCTCTACGAGGACCCGGTCCCGGTGCGCCGCCTGCGCCCCGACGTCCCGGAGGCCCTCGAAGCGCTGGTTCTCCGCCTGCTGCGCAAGGACCCGGCGGACCGCCCCGCCGACGCCCAGGAGGTCTACCGGGCGCTGGCCCCCCTCCTCCCGGCCTCCGAATCCGGCGCCCCCGCGGCCCACCACCCGCCCACTCCGATCGCCCCGATGGACCCCACCCGCCCCTTCCGCCAGCCACTCGCCCCCTGGCCCATCCGCACCACGTCCCCCGCGCCTGCCTCGTCCACCCCCTCTCCCCCCTCCGGCCCTTCCGCTCCCTCCCTCCCTCCCATCCCTTCCATCCCCTCGGTCCCTTCCGGCCCGGAACCCGCGCTCGCCCGCGCCGCAGCCGACAGCGCCCCGCCGGCCCCCGACCCCCGCTCCTCCCTCGCCGCACCGTCCGCCCCATCCGCCCCATCCGCGCCGCCCGTCCCGTCCCGTCCGGCAGAGCCGTCCCGTTCAACCGGCCCGTCCTCCTCGGGACCTGACGTCGCGGCCGCCGTCGACGAGGTCAAAAGCCTCCTCGACCAGGGCCGGATCACCCGCGCCGTGGACATCCTCGGCGGCATCCTCCCGGCCGCCTCCGCCCGGCACGGCCAGAACTCCCCGGTGGTCCGCACCCTGCGCAAGCAGTACGCCGCCACCCTCATGGACGACGGCCAGTACCGCCGCGCCCTGCCCGAACTCCGCCTCCTGGCCGAGGAGTTCGGCAAGGAATCGGGCCCGGGGGCCACCCGTCAGGCCCTCCAGTTCCACTACGAGGCGGCCCAGTGCCTGGAGCAGCTCGGCGAGGTCACCCAGGCGCTGGAGGAGTACCGGGCCCTCCTCCCGTACTTCGAGCGCTACCCGGACGATCCCGCCCGCCCCCTCGAAATCCGCCGCTCCATAGGCCACCTGCTCCTCGCCCAGGGCGAACGCGGCGCCGCCCAGGACTGCCTGGCGCGCCTCCTCTACGACGCGGAGCGGCTGCACGGCCCGCATCACGCCTTCCCTCAGGAGGTACGTCGGACGTTGCAGTGGCTGGGGCAGATGCGGGGGTGAGGGCCCCGCCGGGTGCGGGGCGGCGCTCGCGTTGCCGCCCGCCCCGGCCTACTCCCAGCCGAGGGAATCCGAATCCGACGTGTACGCCGTCGCTGCCGTCGCCTCGGGCGCCGTCGTGTCTGCGTTCCACCCCATGTTCCGCCGCATGAGACCTCCCCGTTCCGTGTGTCCGCGTCCGACTGTGACCCTCAGTCTTGCCTGCCGACGGGGCGGCGCCAAGCAGTTGGCGCTGGCAGCATCTTGCTTCTGGCCTAAGGCGGCCAGGACCCCCGTGCCTGGCACTCTCCTGCCAATGTCAGCAACCTGAACTCGAAGCTTCTCGACAGGGTTCCGAGGAGTCCGGCAGAGTCATCGCCGAACCGAATTCCGGGCAAAGCGTTTGTGGTCACGACCGCCTCGATCGAGGCGAGCCGTACACATTGTCGCGCCTCGATTCGGTCGAAATGGTGGGTCCTCCATTGATGAATGGATGCCTTAGTTGACTCAGTCCGACAAGAACCCGAAGCTGATCTCCCAGGCGCAGGTCTGTGAGGACGGAAAGGCGTGGCACCGTGCCGCTTTCGCCGATATTGAATCCCGGCTCGTCGACCCAGGCTTTCCGTGTGTCTTCTCGAAGAATGCCGTGCGGAAGCAGCTGCTGAAGTTCATTTTCGTGGAAAACGGCGAGAGCGACGGCATCCGGCACCTGGCGGCCGGCCTCGAGGAGTACGTCGAGCTCTCCAGGGACTGGGACGGGCGGCTGGACACGGCGTACCCGCTGGTCGTGGCGTTCTCGCTGGATGCCGTGGGCGCGCACTCCGTCGAGGACTATCACGCGTTCGGCTGGCAGGTCCTCCAGGGCCTGCACGAGATCGATCCCGCGCCGTGGCCGGAGGACGTGGGCAAGGATCCCGACACCGAGGGCTGGTCCATGTGTTTCAACGGTATGCCGCTCTTCTGCAATATGAGCACGCCGGCTCACCGGAACCGCCGCAGTCGCAATCTTGGTGAGCATTTCGTTCTTGTCATCAACCCGCGCGAACGGTTCGATGTGTTCGCCGGTGACACGCCCAGCGGCCGTAAAGTCCGCTCGAACATCCGCAACCGGATCGGTCACTATGACGGCATATCGCACGCCGTGCAGCTGGGCTCTTATGGCGCCGGTGCGCTCGAATGGTTTCAGTACGGCCTGGTGGAAGACAACGTGGACCGAACGGACAGCTGTCCTTTCGCGTTCCGAAATCTCTAGAACCGGGAAAGAACCGGGAAAGGGCTTGACCCAATGATTGATCTTATTGTTTCCCAGGGGCGGGTGGCCGACCGGGAGGCGCGCATGATCGAGGGCGCGGCGCGCGTCGCACGGGCGCTGGAACGGCGTCACGGCGTCACGGGCAATTTCATCGGAGAGCCCGCGCCGCCCGCCGATGACGACTGGAGCGTCAGCCTTCCCCAGGCCAAGGAGACGCTCGTCGGGCTCGGGCAGGCACTCACCGCGAGCTTCCAGGGCGGCAATCTCCCGGTCATGGTCGCCAACACCTGTTCGGCGAGTCTCGCCACGCTCCCCGTGGTGGCGCGGGAACATCCGGACGCCGTCGTGCTCTACATCGACGCGCACGGCGATTTCCACACACCGGAGACGACCGACAGCGGCTATCTCGGCGGCATGGTGCTGTCGGGCGCGTGCGGCCTCTGGGACAGCGGTCATGGCGCCGGTCTCCGGCCCGAGCAGGCCGTTCTCGTCGGGGCGCGCGACATCGACGCGGCCGAGGGCGAGCTGGTGCAGGCGGCCGGCGTCCGGGTCATCCCGCCGAGGGAGGCGACGGCGGAAAACATCCTGAAGGCCGTCGGCGGATCTCCCGTGTGGATCCACATCGATTGGGATGTGCTGGACCCGGGGTCCGTACCGGCCGATTACACGGTCCCGGACGGAATGCTGCCGGCGCAGATCCGGGCGATATTCGAGGCGATTCCCGCGGAGCAGCTGCTCGGCGTCGAGGTGGCGGAGTTCAACGCGCCGACGGACGAGGAAAGCACCGAGGCGGCGGTCTCCGTCATTCTCGACATGGTGGCCCCCGTGTTCGAGGGCGTACGGGCCGCATAGCGCGATCGAGTGCGCGGCCGGCCCGGGCGACGGACCTCGTCCCCGCCGCCCGGGTCGCCGGCCGCACGGAACCCGGATCTCCGGCTGCATTCGCTCACGGCGCGCACGCCAGTCACGCCACTCACCACGCTCACGGCGCTCACGAAGGACAGATCCGTCATGCCTCTCTACGACAGCATTCTCGACACCATCGGTCGTACGCCCATCGTCAAACTGCACCGGCTGGCGCCCGAGCACGTCTCGGTCTACGTCAAGGTGGAGTCGTTCAACCCCGGTGGCTCGGTCAAGGACCGCCTCGCGCTCTCCGTCATCCTCGACGCCGAGGCGAAGGGCCTGCTCAAGCCCGGTGACACCATCGCGGAATGCACCTCGGGCAATGTCGGCATCGCGTTGGCGATGGTGGCCGCCGCCCGCGGCTACAAATTCGTGGCGGTGATGGGCGACACCTATTCGCTGGAGCGACGCAAGCTGATCCGTGCCTACGGCGGCAAGGTCATCCTCTTCCCCGGAGCCCTGGGCAGCAGCGGCGGCAACCGCATAGCCGACGAACTGGCCGCGAAGCACGGATGGTTCCGGGCCCACCAGTTCGACAATCCGGCCAATCCCGCATACCACCGCGAGACCACGGCGTCGGAAATCCTCGGCGACTTCGCCGGAAAGCGGCTGGATTACTTCGTCACCGGATTCGGCACCAGCGGCACCCTCACCGGCGTCGGCCAGATGCTGAAGCGCGCGCGTCCCGAGGTACGCATCGTCGCCGCCGAACCGGACAACGCCGCCGTACTGGCCGGCCAGGAGTGGAACGTCCATCGCATCCAGGGCTGGTCCCCCAATTTCATACCCGGCGTGCTCGACGAGAGCGTCATCGACGAGCTCGTGACCATCGATGAAGTGGTGGGGCGCGACACCGCCCGCCGGCTCGCCGCCGAAGAAGGCATCTTCACGGGGATTTCTGCGGGCGCCACCCTGGCGACGGCGCTGCGCGTCGCGGAAGACGCACCGGCGGGTTCGGTACTGCTGGCAATGCTGCCGGACACCGGCGAGCGCTATCTCTCCACCTTCCTGCTCGACGGTATGAACGAAGGCTCGGACGACGACTGGCTGGCCTCGCTGGACGCCGGCCCCTCCGACGCCGAACGGGGGTAGGCGGATGAGGGAATTCATCCGCACGGCAACGCGCTTCATCGAGCTGCCGGCCGGCTTCGCGATGAAACGCGGCGGTGTGCTGAACGGCGCACGCATCGCCTACGAAACCTTCGGCCGGCCGAACACGGCGCGCGATAACGTCATCCTGCTCCTCACCGGCCTTTCCCCCGACGCGCATGCCGCCGCGCACGCGGACGATCCCACTCCCGGTTGGTGGGAGGCCATGCTGGGGCCGGGGAAGCCCATCGACACCGATCGCTGGCATGTGATCTGCGTGAATGCGCTGGGCAGTTGCAAAGGCTCGACCGGGCCGGCCTCCATCGATCCGCGAAGCGGCGAACCCTATCGGCTGGAATTTCCGGATCTGTCCATGGAGGACATCGCCGACGCGGCGGCCTTCACCGTACGCGAGTTGGGCTTTGCGCGGCTGGCCTGTGTGATCGGCGCGTCCATGGGCGGAATGAGTGCGCTGGCCCTGCTGGCTCGCCACCCCGACCTGGCGCGGAGTCACATCAATATCTCCGGAGCGGTGCACTCGCTGCCGTTCTCGATCGCCGTCCGTTCGTTGCAGCGCGAGGCGATCCGGTGCGATCCGCAGTGGAACCAGGGCCGGTACGACACGGAGCATTATCCGCGACGCGGCATGCTCACGGCACGCAAGCTGGGCATGATGACCTATCGCTCGGCACAGGAATGGGAAAACCGCTTCGGCCGGACATCCTTGCCGTCGGATCGTCGCACGGAGGAGAATCCCTTCGGCATCGAATTCGCGGTGGAGGGCTATCTGGAAGCCCATGCCCACCGCTTCCTGCGCTGCTTCGACCCCAACAGCTATCTCTACCTCAGCCGCTGCATAGACCGTTTCGACCTCGGCGAATCCTGCCGCAACACCGCCGACGAGGCTCTGTCCCGGCTGTGCCTGGAGAAGGCGCTCGTGCTGGGCGCGCAGACCGACATCCTCTTCCCCCTGCACCAGCAGCGGCAGATCGCCGAGGGGTTGAGTGCCGGCGGCACCGACGTCGAGTTCCTGTCACTGGAATCTCCGGAGGGGCACGACGCCTTCCTGGTCGACATCGACCGATTCGGGCCGCCGGTGGCGAAGTTCTTGTCGGTGGGTTGGTGAAGAGAACCCGGAACCGGCACGGCAACTGAACGTGCAACTGCACTGCAATCCATTATCCTCACTGTTCGAGACGGCGGGTTTTGCTTTGCCTACACATCCCTTCAGAACAGCCCTGGTCACCGGCGCCAATCGCGGTATCGGCTTTGAAATAGCACGCCAGCTCGCCGAAAAAGGCGTGCGTGTCCTGCTCACCGGCCGCAGGCGTGCGGCGGCCGTCGAAGCGGCGCAGACGCTGCGGAGCGCGGGGCTCGACGTCGAAGCCCTGGAACTCGACGTCACAAACACCGGCAGCATTGCCGCTGCCGCCACCGAAGTCGAAAGCAGGTACGGCCACCTCGACATCCTGGTCAACAACGCAGGCATCCGCACCGAGGAATACGGCAAACAGCCGTCGGAGCAGCCGCTGCGGCAATGGCGCGCGACATTCGACACCAACCTGTTCGGCGTCGTGGAGGTGACCACGGCTTTCCTGCCGCTGATCCGTCGGTCCCCGGCCGGCCGCATCGTCAACGTCTCCAGCCTGCTCGGTTCGCTCGGCACGCACAGCGACCCGGACTCGTACGCCTACAGCCCCATGTTCAAATCCCTCCCGGCCTACAGCGCCTCCAAGAGCGCGGTGAATTCCTGGACCGTGCACCTGGCGTACGAATTGCGCGATACGCCGGTCAAGGTGAACGCCGTGCACCCGGGCTACACCAAGACCGATTTGAACGACGGCGCCGGCGAGCTCGACATCGCGGACGGCGCCACCACAAGCGTCGGCATGGCCCTGCTCGGCAGCGACGGCCCCAGCGGCAGCTACGTGCACAGGGGCGAGGTCGTGCCGTGGTAACGCCTCTCACTCCGCCTCGCATTAGGGGATTCGCGCCATGAGCATTCTCGCCCTGGTCACCGATGAAGCCAGCCTGCCCATCGATTTCGACATGCCGCTGCTGATTGACGCCTGCGAAGCGGTCGGCCTCCCCGTCGAGGTGTGTTCCTGGGAAGACCCGGCCATTGACTGGTCGCGTTTCGACGCCGTCCTGCTGCGGTCGCCCTGGACCTATGTCGAGCGATTTCCGGAATTCCTCGCCTGGTGCGAGCACATCACCGCCGTGTCGATCCTATTCAACCCTTTGCCGGCGGTGCGCTGGAGTCTCAACAAGACGTATCTGGGGGACCTCGCCGCCCGCGGCGTGCCGGTCGTGCCGAGCACATTCGTCGCACCCGGAGCCGATCCCCTGCTGACCGTGCGGGAATTTCTCGCGACGCATCCACAGGCCACGGAAATAGTGGTGAAGCCGACAGTTGGTGCCTACTCCAAGGATGTGCAACGCTACGCCCGGCCACTGGAGGCGGAGGCGGCTGAACACATCTCCCGACTGCTCGCAAAAGGTTGCCATGTCATAGTGCAGCCCTATATGGAGTCAGTGGACAGTGCCGGCGAAACCGACTTGATCTATTTTGACGGTGTTTATAGCCATGCCATCCGCAAGAGCGCGTTGCTCGCGCCGGATGGCACGGTAAATGTCCCCACGCAGGAATGCCGCACGGCGCGGGACGCCGACGAGGACGAGCGCGCGGTCGCGTCGTCGGTGCTCGAAGCCGCCGCCTCGTACCTGGGCCTCGAACGTCCTCTGCTCTACGGGCGCGTCGATCTGATCCGTGACAACGACGACAAACCGATGGTGCTGGAAATGGAAGTGTGTGAACCCTCGCTGAGCCTACCTTTTGCCGAGGGCGGTGCGCTGCGTTTCGCGCAGGCGCTCGCCAGACGGCTGCCGACCCACGACAAAGGGACGGAAATGCTGAACACCACACCCGCGGTTATCGGAGAGTAAGTCATGGCTACAGAACGCACCGCCGTCGCCCCCACGCGAATATCGTTCCTGTCGAACGGCACCATTTTCGCCGCACTCGGCGTCATGAGTTTCTCCCTCAGCTTCCCGGGAACCGAGTGGGCACTCGACGGATTCGGCCCGTGGAGCGCCACCGGCGTCCGCGGCGTCCTGGCCGCCGTCATCGCGCTCACCGCCCTCCTGGTGACCCGGGCACCGCTCCCGGCCCGCGCCGACTGGCCCGCACTCGCCGTCGTCGCCGGCGGCTGTGCGCTCGGGTTCCCGTTGCTGACGACGTTCGCCCTGCAGACCTCGTCCACGGCGCATTCGGCGGTCGTCATCGGGGCGTTGCCGATGGCCACGGCGACGATCTCCGCGTTCCTCACAAAGCGTCATCCCTCGAAGCTGTTCTGGGCCGCGGCCGGCACCGGTGCCATCACCGTCATCGCGTTCACCCTTCTGCAGAACCACGGTCAGCCGACCGTCGCGGACCTCTACCTCTTCGGCGCCCTGCTCGTCTGCGCGGCCGGCTACGCCGAGGGCGGCCGGCTCTCGGCGCACATGCCGGGGTGGCGCGTCATCGCCTGGGGTGTCGTGCTCGCCGCACCCGTCAACATCCTCGTGACGGCCCTGGCGCTGCCGCAGGAGCCCGTACACCTCACGGCCAAGGCCGTCGTCGGCATGGCGTACATCGCCGGCATCTCGCAGTTCGGCGGGTTCGTCGTCTGGTACCGCGGCATGGGCCTCATCGGGGTGGCGAGGGCCAGTCAGCTCCAGCTCGCCCAGCCGCTGCTGACGCTCGTGTGGGCGGTGTTCCTGCTCGGCGAACACCTCAGCCCCGCCGTCCCGCTCACGGCCGTCGTCGTGATCGCCTGCATCGTCGTCACCCAACGCGCCAGGGCCTCGTAACCCTCGGCACCCCGGGAGGTGCCGACTCGACGGCCGGTGCACGTACGCGGGGCGTACGTGCACCGGCGCGGCTCCGAGCGCACCGCACCCCGCCCCCGGACGCCCGACGCCTCGAAGAGGGACCACACCCCTGAGGACCGCACCCATGAAGACCGCAAGGAACGGAAGACCACAAGGAACGAGGGGGCCACTCATGACAACCGCACGGATGGCAACCGCACCCCTCACGACCGCACGCATCGGATAGCCCCGTGTACCTGATCCACGCCCGGCTGCGACGCCGCCCGGGCCCCGCCGACCCGGCCGACGTGGGCCGGGCCGCCGCCCGTCACGCCGGCCAGATGTCCGGCGTCGAGCACACCTGTGTGCACCTCACCCGCGACGTCGATTCGGTCGTCCTCAGCGTCTTCGTCCGCTCCCCCACCATCGAGACCGCCGAGTCGCGTACCCGCGAGCTGTGCGCGCGCCTGCTGCGGGACGGGGCGGTCGGCGACGGCTGGGAAGCCGCCACCTGCTGGGCGGGCATGGTGGATGAGTACTACGAGCGCCTTGCATCACCGGAGTGATCCGTTCCATCGCCGGAAGGTATGGGTTGGCCGCCGCCACCTTGCCGCTCTGGCGCATAGGCAGTGGCCGCCACTCCGGGATACAAGATCGTTTACGGCTGACCACAGGGAGTGTGCGTGCTCAAAGCGCTAGGGCTGGACGAACTGGCGGAAAACACGTATCGGTTGATGCTGAGAACGCCGGACCTCGGAGTGGACGGGATGGCGGCCACGCTGGGGGCGGAGCCGGACGACGTGCGGGCGGCCATGGACCGCCTCGCCGAGCTGTCCCTGCTGCGCAGGCAGGCGGACCCCGGTCCCGCCCGGGCCGTCAGCCCGGACATCGGGATGGAGATCCTGCTGGCGCGCCAGCAGGCCGAACTGCTGGAGCGTCAGCAGGGAGTCGAGCGCAGCCGCGCCGCCGCCGCGGCCCTCATCGCCGAGTACGCGCACGTCCACACGGCCCGGAGCCATCCGCACTTCGAACACCTCGCGGGCCTGGACGCGGTGCGCGCCCGACTCCGTCAGCTCACCGAGGAAGTACGCGAGGAAGTGCTGGCCCTGTGCCCCGGAGGCGGCCAGAGTCCGGAGAACCTCGCGGCCAGCAAACCGCTCGACCAGCGGTTGCTCGACAGGGGCGTACGGATGCGCACCCTCTACGTGGACAGCATCCGCCACGACCCGGCGACGGTCGCCTACGCCAACTGGCTCGCCTCACGGGGCGGTCAGGCCCGCACCGTCCCGGCTCTTCCGCTGCGCCTGATCGTCGTCGACCGGGAGGCCGCGATGGTGCCGATCGATCCCGACCGCAGCGACGAGGGCGCCGTCCTGCTGCGCGGACCGGGGACGGTGGCGGCGCTGTCCGCGCTCTTCGACCACATGTGGGCCGCCGGGATCCCCCTGGGTGAGCCCGCCCAGTCCGCGGAGGAGGACCTCGGCCGCCAGGAGCAGGCCGTCCTCAAGCTCCTCGCCCAGGGGCTCACCGACGAGGCCGTCGCCAAGAGACTGGGCGTATCCATCCGCACCTCCAGGCGCATCACCGCCAAGCTGCTGGAGCGCCTGGACGCCAAGAGCCGCTTCCAGGCCGGCGTGCGGGCCCGCGAACGGGGCTGGCTCTGAGGCGACGCTCGGCGTGGGACGGCGCCCGCCGCCCACCGGCACGGCGCCCACCCGCCGTTGCCCCGCTGGCCGACGCCGAGCGTGAGCCGGAGCGCGTCGAGCACGGAGGCCGCCGCGCGCTGCGGACACGGCGTGCGCCTGCCCGAAGCCGGCGCCCAGCAAAGCGAGACACGCCGGGAACGGTCCGGCGCCGAACTCGCCGAGCGTCTCGGCGTAACCGGCCGCACCGGCCGCCGCGACGTGGACCGGCTCCATGAGCGGGGCCACCCCAGCCAGGGCACCACCGGTCACGCGGGCGGCTACCGGAGTACCGCGCCCTCCTCCCGCACTTCGTGCGCTACCCGGACGATGCCGCCCGCCCCGTTGAAATCCGCCGCTCCATAGGCCACCTGCTCCTCGCCCAGGGCGACCGCGCCGCCGCCCAGGACTCCCTTGCCAGGCTGCTCTACGACGCGGAGCGGCGACACCACCCACCCGCCACCGCCTGTGGTCCCGTCATCACGCGGGGCCAGGGCTTGCGAACTCCTTTTCCGGGGTGGGCAGAACGAGGGCGGACGGGTGGTGGAGCGTGACGTTGGACGGTATGAGTCGGGTGGCCGTCGCCAGGGGCTCATCGGTGCCGGTGTTGCGGGCGAAGCGCGGGTGGGCGCCACCGCTGACCTGCAGGCGGATCCGGTGTCCGGCGGGGAAACAGTAGGCGGCGGAGCTCATCGTCACCGTGACGGCGGCCGGGGAGGTTCCGGTGGCGTCGGTGGGGTGCAGTCGTCGCAGCCCGTCGCAGACATTGGTCGAACGGCCCCGGTCGTCGACGTCGCAGAGCCGGGCGAAGACGTCGGCGTGTCCGGTGTCCGTGCTGACCCGCAGGTCCGCGCTGACCGGTCCGAGGATCTGGACCGGCTCGGTCAGTGGTGCGGTGGTGAAGGTCAGCACGTCGTCCCTGGCCTCCAGGGCGGCGTTGTCCTGATATCCGGACTTGCTGGACAGCAGGGGACCGCCGATCGAGGGGGTCGGATCGGCCGGGTCGTAGCGGAAGGAGAGCGGTGCCGATGTGAGCTCGGGGGCCTGGGTGCTCAGTGTGCCGTCGCCATCGAGGTACCAGCGGTGGCTTGCCGCGGCGGGGGACCAGTCCGGAAGGTCGCGCCATGGGTCGTGGCGCGTCTGCCGGCCGCCGACGTGGACGCGCACCCTGGCCTCACGCAGGCCGGAGGGATCGTCGCACAGATGGGCCCGCAGCCAGGCGAGGCTTTCGGCGAAGACCTCCGGCCAGCCTTGCTGCATCGCGGAATTGTGCGTCCAGGGGCCGACGAGCAGGGCGGTGTCGCAGCCGGCGCGCCGCAGTCTGTCGTACTGCTCCAAGGTCTGGTCGAGGGCCACGTCCATCCAGCCGGTGATCAGGCTGGTCGGGACGGTCAGGTGGTCGGCCGCGTACCCCACGTCCTTGCCTGTCCAGTGCGGGTTCTGCGGGTCGGGGTGGGCCATCGCCTCCTCCAGGAGCGGCACGCGTTCGCCCATGCCGGGCACGTATGCCTCGCCGAGGGGGAGGGCTCGCGCGATCTTCCGGGCGTGGCGTTGCAGCCGCAGAACGGCCCGCATGAAGCTCGGCAGGCCTCGGTGCTGATATGTCATTCCCATGGTGCTGGCCAGGGCGTTCTCCAGGGCGAACGTGCCTGCGGGGTAGAAGTAGCCCTGCAGGTTGTGCAGGCCCATGTGGACCACCATCGCGCGCAGTTCCGGGGGCGGGTCCAGGGCGAGCGCCCACTGGACGTAGCCGAGGTAGCTGGCGCCGATCGTCCCCAGTACGCCGGAGAACCACGGCTGTTGGCGCAGCCAGGCGACGGTGGCCTGGCCGTCGACGTCCTCGTTGTGCCACGGGGTGGCCTCGCCGCCGGATCCTCCGGTGCCTCGGCAGCTCTGGAGGGCGACGTGGAAGCCCTGTTCGGCGAAGAGGACGCCGTACATCGGTGACCAGGGGAAGCCCCGGCCGTAGGGCGAGCGGACCAGGAGCGTGGGGAAGTCTCCGTCGGCCAGGGGGAAGTAATGGTCGGTCAGTAGCGTGCTGCCGTCGGCGCCGGGTACCGCGAGTCCGGGCTCGTAGCCGACGTCGTGGAGCTTGGGAGGCAGGCCCCGGAAGGTGCGTCGCATGGCCCGGGAGAACAGGGGTGGCTTCTTCACGGATGCGTGGTGCGTCGCCGTGGTCATGGTGCCTCGATTCCTGGAGCAGGATCAGCAGGATCCGTCGCTATTCTCGTACGTAGTACGAGAATAGCGGGTGATTGGATGGGGCCGGAGTAAGGAGAGGTTGCCGTGACCCGTACAGGCCCGTCCGGCCGCAGTGCCGGTGTGGATCCAGAGCTGCTCTGGTCGCCGGCCGAACGCCCGCGCCGTGGGCGGCCACCGGCGCACAGTCGCTCCGCGATTACCGCCGAGGCCGTCGCCATCGCCGACGCCGAAGGGCTCGCCGCGGTCACCATGCGCGCGGTCGCGGCCCGGGTCGGGGCCGGAACGATGTCCCTCTACAGCTACGTCCCCAACAAGGAGACGCTGCTGGAGCTCATGATCGACCAGGTGAGCGGCGACCACCGACTGCCGCCAGAGCCCTCCGGTGACTGGCATGCCAACCTTCGGCGGCTCGCTCACGAGCAACGTGCGATCATGCGGCGCCACCCTTGGCTGCCTGCGGCACTGCCCGCACGGCAGACGCTCGGGCCGAACACCCTCGCAGTTTTGGAGTACGCGCTCGCCGTACTCGAATCCGCCGGCTTGGATGCCCAAGACGGTCTGGAGACCTTCAGTCTGCTCACCGGTTTCGTGACCAGCCACGTTTCGTACGAACTCGCCCAGGAGCAGGCGACCGAGGCCGTCGGCCGCACCTCCGCCGAGATCCTCGACGCACAGGCCCGCTACCTTCGGTCCATTGCCGCCGGAGGCACGTATCCCAAGCTTGCTCAAGCCCTGACGGTGCCGAGCGGCGACCCGGCACCCCACGCCGTTTTCGACCGTCTTCTCGACCGCATGATCAACGGGCTGACCGCAGCGGTGTGACTGGGGCGGATGTAGGGCTGAGGTCGCATCGAAGAGTTATCTAATCAAGTTTGACTAATAGCCCCGCAGGGTCTACTTTCCCCTGTGGCGCAAGGTGGTCAAATTTGATGAGTATCTGCGTGTGCGCTCGAAGACCTCGAAGATCCCGAAGACCGTGAGGAGCCCGCGTGACCGTTCTGCCCGACACCGGATACGTCCCGACCGACGAGGACCGCGAGAGCCTGGACCGCTGGTTCGCGGAGTACGACGCGCAGAGCGCGCAGCGCAACGTTGCGCGCATGGCCGATATGGCGGTGTTCCCCCTCAACCTCGTCAGCGACGACGCGGCCGGCAACGGCCGTTCGGCGCAGTGGGACCGCGAACGGTTCCTCGCGACGATGACGCAGGTGATGGGCGAAGGGAGCGAGGACATCACGTTCACGTCCACGCGGACGCCCGTCTTCCTCTCGCCCGCCATGGCCGTGGTCTTCACGGACTCGGCCATGACGGCGGAGGGACGGACCCGGCAGCTGCGCTATGCCGACATCCTGGTGCGGCGGGACGGGGAGTGGGCGTTCCAGACCATGATCCAGAGCGGCTGGGGTGACAGCCTCTAGCCCGTCCCCGTGAGGGGAAACCGTCCCTCCGGTAGATCGTTGGCCGAAGCAGTGGCCTGGGCCACGTCGACTCCTTAGCATCGGTCTCGATCACGCAAGGTCGAGACTCCGTCGCACGATCTGCCGGGAGGCCAAGTGTTCCGCCGTAGGACAGCGCTCTCCGTTTCCGCCACCGCCGCCGTGCTGGCCGCGGCCCCCCTACTGGCCGCCTGCGGCAGCGGCGCGCATCCCGGTGCCGCGGCCGTCGTGGACGGGAAGCGGATCACCGTCGCGCAGCTGCAGGCGAAGGTGAAGGATGTGCGTGAGGCGCAGGGCAAGTCCCCGCAGGGCGCCCAGCTGATCATGAACACCGGCCGGCTGAGCCTGGCCACCCTCAACGGCATGATCTTCGACGAGGTGCTGGCGCGCAGCGCCGCCGACGCCGGGGTCACGATCACCCGGGACGACATCCAGAAGTGGCGGTCGACGGCGGAGCAGCGGGCCGGCGGCGCCGAGCGGCTGAAGGCGATGTGGCTCCAGCAGGGCATCGCCCCCGACGAGATCGACGCCATGGTGCGCAACCAGCTGCTGCTGGACGGGCTGGCCAAGCACCTCGGCGCGGACCGCGGTCAGCCGCAGGGCCAGCAGCAGCTGGCCAAGGCGCTGTCCAGCACCTCGCGGTCGATGGGGATCGACGTCAATCCGCGCTTCGGCAAGTGGGACGACAAGCAGGTCATCCTGGGGGAGACCAAGGAGCCGTGGATCACCGGCGCCGCCGCGAAGCAGCAGGCCTGAGCGGGTCCCGGAAGACCGGCGCCGGGCGTTGTCAGTGCGGTGCGTTACGTTCGATGCGTGAACGCTGACGCCTCTGCTGCCGACACCGGCGCCGACGCCCGCCCCGAGGGCGGCGGCACCGGACGCCTGATCCTGCTCACCACCAGCCATCGGGTCGCCCCCGGCCTGCTGTCCTGGCCCGCCTGGCAGGCCCTGCGCGCGGCCGACCGGGTGCTGTGCGCCGACGCGGAGCATCCGCAGCTGCCGTATCTGAGGGAGGCGGGCATCGTCCTGGAGGCCGCCGCCCCCACCGCCCGCGAGCTGGTCGACTTCTGCCGGGACGGCTCCCGTACGGCCGTCGTCCTGACCTCCGCCGACGGCGAGAGCGCGCTCACCGACGGCCTGGCCCGGCTGGCCGGATCCGGCCGCGAGTCGATGCCGGACCTGGAGTTGCTGCCCGGCTCCTACGACCTCCCCGGCGCCCGGCTGCTCGACCTCGTCCAGGTGATGGACCGGATCCGCGCCGAATGCCCCTGGAGCAGCATCCGTACGCACGAGGACCTCGCCAAGTACGGCCTGGAGGAGGCGTACGAAATGGTCGAGGCGATCGAGGCGGGCGACCGCGAGGAGCTGCGGGAGGAGCTGGGCGACGTCCTGCTGCAGGTCGTCTTCCACGCCCGCATCGCGCAGGACGACCCTGAGGAACCGTTCTCGATCGACGACGTCGCGGGCACGATCGTCGAAAAGCTCCTCCACCGCCACCCGCACGTCTTCGGGGACGAGTCCGCCGAGACCCCCGAGGAGGTCAAGGCGCACTGGATGCGCACGAAGGCGGAGGAGAAGCAGCGGGAGTCCGTGACGGAGGGCGTCCCCCTGGGCCAGCCGGGCCTGGCCCTGGCGGCCAAGCTCGGCTCGCGGGTGCGGACGGCGGGCCTGGACGTCCCCCTGCCGACGGGCGAGGGCATCGGCTACGAACTCCTGGCGCTGGCCGTACGCGCCGAGGCGGACGGCACCGACCCGGAGGCGGCGCTGCGGGCGGCGGCGCGGGCGTATCGCGATGCGGTGATAGCGGCCGAGCGGCGGTAGGCCGGGGCGGTTCGAGGTTCACCCCGGCCTGGGGGCGAGGGGCAGGGCAGGCGGTCTGCCTTGCCTGCCTACGCGTCGCACACCATGGCCATGGCGATTCGGTCAGCGTTGCGCACGTTGTCGATGAACGCCGCGAATGCCGTCGTGCTGAAGGCCGGCGCCGGGCCGTCCGGGTTCTTCGAGTCGCGGACGGCGATCCGGCCGGGGAGGTCCGCGACCTCCACGCACGCGTTGCCTTCGCCGCCGCTGTAGCTGCTCTTGAACCAGACGGCATCGTCCTGGGAGGTCTTCGCGGTCACGGTTTCTCCTCGATGAGGTGGCCGGTGCTGGTTACAGCAGGTGGTCTGCCTTGCCTGCCTTGACGTCACGGATGAGGGTGCGGAGGGCTTCTATGGAGTCGGTGAGGTAGTGGTCTTCTTGGCCGTTGATGGCGATGTAGGCGTTTCCGTCGGCGTCGGCTCCGACGCGGAAGCAGTTGTTGCCTTCCGCGCAGAACGGTGCTTCCCAGGTGATGTCTGGCATCCGGTCTCCTGGATTTGGCGCGCGATCTTGCGGATGCCGCTGCGGGGGCGACGTCACGTGGCGCTCATTCATCCAGTCAGTGTGAGCGCCCCTGATGCCTCACGCACCGTGGCAATTCAGTCAGCGTTGCGTACGTTGTAGATGAACGCCGCGAACGCCGTGGCCGGGAAGGCCAGCACCGGTCCGTCCGGGTTCTTCGAGTCCCGGATGGCGATCCGGCCGGGGAGGTCTGCGACCTCGACGCACTCGTTGCCTTCGCCGCCGCTGTAGCTGCTCTTGAACCAAACGGTGAGCGGCACGTCGATCCCGGACAGCGGGCGGCGATCGGTCATGGGGACAGCTCCTGTCGTGCTTTGGCCAGCAGGCGCAACGACACCGAGGTGTCGGCTGCCTGCGAACGAAGGTAGTCGAAGGTGAGCTTATAAGCGGACACGTCTTCGGCTTCGTCGAGATACAGCCCGCGACGACGCATTTCGATGTAGACCACAGCCATAGAGTTGAGCGGATTGCGTTCATCGTTCCTGCCGACGATGACGAAGTGGCCGGCGCCCGCGGCATGAGCGCCCGCGCTGAACGGCAGGATCTGGATCTCGACCGAAGGGCTCTGCGCCATCTCGTGCAGGTGCTCCAACTGTCGTGACATCACCGCAGAGTTTCCGATGGTGCGGCGAATCACGGCTTCGTCCAGCACCGCCCACAAATGGAGCGGGGGTTCCCGCCGAAGGATGCTTTGGCGCTGGATTCGGGCCTCCACCATCTGCTCGATCACGTCGTTCGGGCTGCGGACTTCGCGCGCCTGATGAATGGCGAGGGCGTACTCCCGTGTCTGGAGCAGGCCCGGAATCACGGTGTTGGCATAGAGGTGCTCGTACTCGGCCTCGTGCTCGAAGGACACCAATGGATCCATCCACTCCGGGACCGCGCCGTTCCCGACCCACCATCCGTCGGCCTGCGTCCGCGCCACTCGCACCAGAGCCTCACGTTCACTCGCGGAAGCGTCACACGCGTCGGCGATCGCTTTGACGGTTGCCCACCGGATGCGGGCCCGGTCCTGCCACATCTCGTAGCGGCTCACCGTCGTTTTGCTGACGCCAGCGCGCTCGGCAACCTGTGACTGGGTCAGCCCGCACCGCTCGCGCAACGCGACCAAGCCACGTGCGATCTGCATGCGCCCCGCAGGTCCCGTGAGTGTCGCTGTCATCCCCGCCTCTTTCTTCCGACGTCGTCGCCGATTGGCCAACAGCGCGAGAGTACGGAGCAATTGACCGGCGCCTGGGGCTCTCGGCTATAGGTCACCCACACTAGTGAAGTTCATTCATCGTTGAGCCCGTCATGGGAATCCCATGGAATGCTTCCCGTGTAGCTGAGTCCGGCACCACAAACGGGAGTTGAGACGTGACCGACCTCTTCAGCCGCACCCGCGCCCGCCTCCGCGCGCTCTTCGCGCCGTGCGGTCGTCATCGCGCCAAATCGTCCACTCATCCGCCCGGTTCGGGCGGCGGTGCCCCGACGCGCAGTGCTGTCACCGCGCCGTCCAGGCGGCGCCGCCCCGGCCCCTACGCCGCTGACGCGCCCCTCGACGGGTGGGCGACGCCCCTGGTCCGGCCCTATCTGCTCACCCGTCAGGAGTGGCGGGCGCGGTGCCTTCAAGTGACGGGGGCAGCGCGGTGAACAGCGACGACCCGGGGATGCGATTGCTGCCGCGGACGTGTGCGGACGGTCGGCCCGCGTACGTCTCGACGGACGGGAGTGGTCCGGTGTCCCGGATTGCGGATCGGATCGAGGCCATTCAACTGGCGCTCGCCGGGCGGCTGTTGGGGCAGGTGCGGGGCATGTTGGAGGAGGGGGGTCCAGGGGTGCGGTCGGGGTTCGGGCTGCTGGCCGGGCAGTTGGCGGATGCGTTGGGTGACGCGTTGGTCATTGCCGAGAGCCGGGGGGTCCGCCTCGCCCCGGCGGACGGTGACGATGAGCGCGAGGGTGCGGGCGTTACCAGAGGGGTGAGCGTGCTGTCCGTTCCCGGGAATGACCTCGCCTCTGGGGGTGTCGCCCGGCGGTTCGTGCGGGAGGTGGCGCGGGCGTGGGGGTTGCCCGCGGAGGCGGCGGAGGCGCTGGAGGCGGTCGCGGGGGAGCTGGTGGCCAATGCGTTGGAGCACACCGTGAGCCGGTTCGTCGTCGTGGGGTTGACGCGGTCCGACGATGGCCGGACGGCCGGGGTCAGGGTGACGGATGAGGGCCGGGGCGAGGCGGCCGTTCAGGCGAAGCCGGACGAGGAGTGCGGGCGGGGGCTGGTGATGGTGGAGGCGCTGACGAAGCGGTGGGGGTGGTTGCGGTCCGGCAAGGGGTACACCGTGTGGGGCCAGGTCACTGCTCGGTGACCGGGTCGGCGGTCGTCGCCGGTGCGGCCGCGGAACCGGCCACCACACCCCCGTCAGCCGACGGGCGCCCGGCGCGCATCCACATCCGCTCGCCGACCCACACCAGCACAAGGGCCCCCGCCAGCCCGGCGCCCAGGATGCACACCGTGTCCCAGCCTCCGGCCGCCCACACCACCGACGTCAGCGCCGACCCCGCCGCACCGCCCGCGAAGTAGCTGGTCATATAGGCCGAGTTGAGGCGGTTACGGGCCTCGGGCCGCACCCCGTACACCACGTTCTGGTTGCTGACGTGGAGCCCCTGCGCGGCCAGGTCCAGGACGACGACCCCGGCCAGCAGCGCCGCCAGCGACCACGCTCCGCCCGCTCCGCCGGCCGCCAGCAGCCCCCACGATCCCAGGAGCAGAACGGCCATCGCGCCCGTGACCCGGTGCACCAGCCCGCGGTCCGCCAGCCGACCCGCTATCGACGCCGACAGCGAACCGGCCGCCCCGACCAGCCCCAGCAGTCCGATGGCCGACTCCTGCCAGCCGTAGGCCGGGCCGGACATCAGGAAGGCCATGGCGGTCCACAGGACGGAGAAGCCCGCGAAGGCCAGCGCCCCCAGCGCGGCCCGCCACCGCAGGACCGGCTCGCGGGCGAAGAGCCCCAGCGTCGAGCCGAGCAGGGCGGGATAGCGGAGTCCGGACGGCGTGCGCAGGGTGGGCAGCCGGAACCGCAGCAGTACGGCCATCAAGAGCATCAGGGCGGCGTTGACCCAGTAGACGGTGCGCCACCCGCCGAGTTCGGCCAGCAGCCCGGCGGCGGTACGGGCGAGGAGAATGCCCAGGAGGATTCCGGTCATCACGGTGCCGACGGTGCGGCCGCGTTCGGCGGGGGCGGCCAGGGTTGCGGCGAACGGGGTGATGACCTGCGCGGCGGCGGAGGTCAGGCCGGTCAGCGCGGTGCCCGCCAACAGGACGGCGGCGTTGGGGGCGCTCGCCGTCACGGTGAGGAAGACGGCGGTGAGCGCGCACAGGATGACCGCGAGCCGGCGCCGTTCCAGCAGGTCGCCCAGGGGGACGAGGAGCAGCAGGCCCAGGCCGTAGCCGACCTGGGCGACGGTCACCACCAGGGCGGCGGTGGACGAGGACAGCTGGAGATTGCGGCCGATGAGGTCCAGCAGCGGCTGGGCGAAGTAGTTACCGGCGACGGACAGGCCGGCGACGGTGGACATCAGCAGCAGCGTGCCGTGCCCCAGTCCGGCTCGGGGTTCGGGTGTTGGCTTTCCTGCGGGTCCTGGCTTCATTGCGGGTCCTCCCCCTGACGTACCGGAAACCGCCCGAGGCCATGGAAGCGGCGGGCAGGACCCACCCTCCGCCCTCGCACATCAATCAGTCCAACGCATAGTTTTCATCCCATCCATCGTGGAATGCGATCGATGGGGCCTACCATCGGGCCCATGGAGCTCCAGCAGATGCGCTATGTCGTCGCCGTCGCCGAGACGGGCGGCTTCACCCGCGCCGCCGAGCGCTGCCATGTCGTCCAGTCCGCCCTCAGTCATCAGGTCGCCCGGCTGGAGAAGGAACTCGGCGCGCGGCTCTTCGACCGGACCAGCCGGAGCGTCCGGCTGACCGCCGCGGGCGAGGCGTTCGTGCCCGTCGCCCGGCAGGCGCTGCAGGCGGCCGAGCGGGCCCGCGCGGAGGTGGAGGCGGCGACCGGGGAGGTGCGCGGGCGGCTGGCGGTGGGCGCGATCTCGACCGTCGCGGCCGTCGACCTCGCGCAGGAACTGGGCGCCTTCCGGGCCCGCTACCCCCAGGTGCGGATCAGCCTCCAGATGGAGATCAGCGACCGGCTCATCGAGATGGTGCGGGACGGGGCGCTGGACGTCGCCTTCGTCGGGCTGGTGCCCGGCGCCCGTATCGCGGGGGTACGGGAGAAGGAACTGGCCCGCGGCGAACTGGTCGCGATGGTGCCGCCGGGGCATCCGCTGGCCGAGCAGGAGTGGACCACCTTGTCGCGGCTGGCCCGGGAGTCGTTCGTCGACTACGCGGCGGGGTCGCAGGCCCGGCGCCAGCGGGAGGACGCGTTCCGGGCGGCGGGGTTGACGTCGGAGGTGGCGTTCGAGGTGACCACCGTCGAATTCCAGGCCAAGCTGGTGCGGGCGGGGCTGGGCGTCGGCATGGTTCCCGAGGCGATCGCCTCCGGGCTGCCGGGGCTGGCCATGGTGCGCGTACGGCCGGCGCCGGAGCGTAGCGAGCGGGTGGTGTGGAGCGGCCTGGGGCCGTCGCCGGCGGCCGCGGCGTTCCTGGAGGGGCTGGGTGTGCCGCCGGGGTGAAACCGGGGGCTTACGGGACGGCATCCGCCGTATGGGGCACGGGTTACGGTCGGGATGTGCACGACACGCCAGACACCACCGCCCCCGTCACCCCGGCCACCGGCTGCCCCGCCGCCCGGCCCGAGCTGTTCACCTGGGAGTTCGCCGCCGACCCGTACCCCGCGTACGCCTGGCTGCGCGAGCATGCGCCGGTGCACCGGACCGCGCTCCCCAGCGGCGTCGAGGCCTGGCTGGTGACCCGCTACGGGGACGCGCGCCAGGCGCTGGCCGATGCCCGGCTCTCCAAGAACCCGGTCCACCACAGCGAGTCGGCACACGGCAAGGGCAAGGTCGGCATCCCCGGCGAGCGCAGCGCCAACCTCATGACGCATCTGCTCAACATCGATCCTCCGGACCACACCCGCCTGCGCCGTCTCGTCTCCAAGGCGTTCACCCCGCGCCGGGTCGCGGCCTTCGCCCCGCGCGTACAGGAGCTGACCGACCGCCTCATCGATGCCATGGTCGAAAAACAGCACGGCGCCGAGCGCGGGGCGGCGGACCTGATCCATGAATTCGCGTTCCCGCTCCCCATCTACGCGATCTGCGATCTGCTGGGCGTACCGCGTGAGGACCAGGACGACTTCCGCGACTGGGCGGGCATGATGATCCGGCACGGCGGGGGACCGCGGGGCGGAGTCGCGCGTTCCGTGAAGAAGATGCGGGGCTATCTCGCCGAGCTGATCCATCGCAAGCGCGAGGTCCTCGGGGAGCGGCCGGACCCGGACGAGGACCTGATCTCCGCGCTGATCCGGGCCTCCGACCACGGCGAGCACCTCACCGAGAACGAGGTCGCCGCGATGGCGTTCATCCTGCTCTTCGCCGGTTTCGAGACGACCGTGAACCTCATCGGCAACGGCATCTACCAGCTGCTGCGCCACCCCGCCCAGCGCGAGCTGCTGCAGAAGTCGATCGCGGCGGGCGACAGCGATCTGCTCGCCACCGGCATCGAGGAACTGCTGCGGTACGACGGTCCGGTGGAGCTGGCGACCTGGCGGTTCGCGACCGAGGAGCTGACGCTGGGCGGGCAGCGGATCGCCGAGGGGGACCCGGTCCTGGTGGTGCTGGCCGCCGCCGACCGCGATCCCGCCCGCTTCGCCGACCCGGACGTCCTCGACCTCACCCGGCGCGACAACCAGCACCTCGGCTACGGGCACGGCATCCACTACTGCCTGGGCGCGCCGCTCGCCCGGCTGGAGGGGCAGACCGCCCTCGCGACGCTGCTGACCCGGCTGCCGGACATCCGGCTCGCCGCGGAACCGGACGATCTGCGCTGGCGCGGCGGGCTCATCATGCGCGGACTGCGGTCGCTGCCGGTGGAGTTCACGCCGGAGGGATCCGCGGACCGGTCCTGACCGGGGGAGCCGGGGCGGCGGGCGGGACCGGAGGCCCTTGGCGACGGACCCCAGGCCGGTCCGTGCGGAACCGGCGGCTCCGGCCTGCGATGACCGCGAAGTGACGGAACGTCAGGCACGTGACCTCTGCGTGATCTCGACTACACCGACTTGTGACTACCCGTGACCCCGGCTACCTTTCGACCCACCGAATCGGCCACGGGTTCGACTGGCCGCACGGGTTCGACGCGCCACTGGGCTGCGTCGCCTCCGTTCGCCTCACCGGGCCGGCTCGGCAGACAACTCCAGCACGTCCACCGCCGCTCGAAAGGCAACCGCATGCGCTCCGGGAACGGCCGACACCGTCGCCCCCGTCAGGCACCGGCCATCTTTGTCACGGCGGGAGTGACCGGCGCCGGGCTCGCACTGCCGCTGTTCGCCGCGAGCGGTGCGCAGGCCGCCGACACCGCGACCTGGGACAAGGTCGCGCAGTGCGAGAGCGGCGGAATGTGGAGCGCGGCCTCCGGCAACGGCTTCTACGGCGGCCTCCAGCTGACCCAGGAGATGTGGGAGCAGTACGGCGGCACCTCGTACGCCTCGCGCCCCGACCTCGCCAGCCGCTCCGAGCAGATCGCCGTCGCCGAATCCATCCTCGACGACCGCGGCCCGGACGCCTGGCCGAGCTGCGCGGTGAACGCCGGGCTGACCAAGGACGGCCGCGCGCCGGAGGTCGACCCGGGCAGTACGAGCACCCCGCGGCCCGGCCCGTCGCACACCGCGGACCCGGCCGATCCGTCCGGCCCGGCCGACGACTCCTCCGACGGTCCCGAGGACGGGCCCTTCGGTGACGACGGCCCCTTCGGCGGCTCCTCCGACGAGGCGACGCCGACGCCGTCCCCGTCGGCCCCCGACGCCTCGGACCCCGCGGACCCGTCCGCCCCCTCCCACGAGGGCGAGGACGGCAGCGGTGCGGACGACCGCGGTGCCCCCGCGACGCCGGAGACCCCCGCCAAGGGCAAGCACCGCGGCGGCGCCGACGAGGGCCAGGGGGGCGGGGGCGGCAAGGACGGCAAGAGCGGCAGGAGCGGCGCCGACGACGGCAAGGGCGCGGACCGTGACGACCGGCCCGCCGGCCGCCACGCCTCCCGCGGCGGCGAGGAGCAGCGTACGGACCCCGGTACGCGCCCCGGAGCCGACCCGTCCGCCCCCGCCGACGGCTACACGGTGCGCTCCGGTGACACCCTGTCAGGCATCGCGGAGGCCCATGATCTGCCGGGCGGCTGGCCCGCGCTCTACGACCGCAACGAGAAGGTCGTGGGGGCCGACGCGGACCTGATCCACCCAGGTCAGCTGCTCGATCTCGGGCACGCGGCAGGGTAGTTACCGCCAGTTCGTCCCTTTTGGCGAAAGTGAGACAAGCGTCTCGTTCCGGGGTGTGGCGTCCGGCTCGTCGGCCGGATTCCGCACCCCGGCCCACCTGCGGAAATATGAGCCGCCGATGATCAAAAACGGTCAACTTGGTTCAGATAGTGGGGTTTGAACACCAAGGGGATTACTGATTACGGTCTGGACCGCTCGCCAAAGCGGGCCCTTCGATCACATGCCGAATCCTGCCGGTGATCGCAGGCAGTCGACGCGCAAGCGCCGAAGGCAGGAGCGGGGGACCCAAGGTAAGTGCCGGCCCCGCCCGTGAAAGCGGGTCAACCGGCTTGGGGTGAAGCCGCGTGTCCAGTGCACGCGGCCGGGTACTCACACGGCCCGAACCCGACAGCTCACCTCGTAGGCATCGGTGAGGAAACGAACGAACCATGCTGAACAAGGGCAAGCACCGTCGTCCGTCCAAGGCCGTCCGCATCGCCACCCTCGCCGGTGTCGCCGGTGCCGCCGTCGCCGTCCCGCTGATGGGCGCCACCTCCGCCTCCGCCGCGTCCGTCGCCACCTGGGACAAGGTCGCCCAGTGCGAGTCCGGCGGCAACTGGTCGATCAACACCGGTAACGGCTACTACGGCGGCCTCCAGTTCTCGAACTCCAGCTGGGCCGCCGCCGGTGGCACCCAGTACGCGGCCCGCGCCGACCTGGCCACCAAGGCCCAGCAGATCGCCGCCGCCGAGAAGCTCCTCGCCATCCAGGGTCCGGGCGCCTGGTCCTGCGCCGGTGCCGGCAACCTGACCGCCGGTGGCCCGTCCCCCGACCTCGACACCTCCGCCAAGGCCGAGGTCAAGAAGGCCCAGCCCGCGCCGAAGAAGGCTGCCCCGCAGCAGGCCGCCCCGAAGCAGAAGCAGGCCCAGCCGGCCCCGCAGAAGCCGCAGGGCAAGGGCAACTACACCGTCAAGGCCGGTGACACCCTCGCCAAGATCGCCAAGGCGCACGGCACCACCTGGAAGACGGTCTACGCCCACAACAAGTCCGTCATCGGCGGCAACCCGAACCTGATCTTCCCGGGCCAGAAGCTCAGCATCTGAGCCGTCCCCGCACCGGGACTCCCGCGGGCCTGAGTCATGGGCCCGCATCCTCCCCGAGCAGGCCCCGCCCGGCGCGCTACTCCCCCCAGCGCGCCGCGGCGGGGCTTCTCCATTCCATGTGCCGCCGCGTACGCCATTCCGCGCACCCCGCCGTACGCCAGCCCACCGGCACCCCGCCACCAGTGGCTTCCCGCGATTTTCCCCGTTCAGCGAACAATGCGCCCAAACCTCCCGGGAAATGGGCATCTGGGCCTCTTTTCGTCCCACGGAGCGGGCCAACGGCGAGCGGATCTCCCCGGGGCCGTTAGGCTCGTGCTGCAGAACTCCAGACACCCATGAAGGAGACAACGTGCCGTCCATCGACGTCGTCGTAGCCCGCGAAATTCTCGACTCGCGAGGTAATCCCACGGTCGAGGTCGAGGTCGGCCTCGACGATGGCAGCACGGGCCGTGCCGCCGTGCCGTCCGGCGCCTCCACCGGAGCCTTCGAGGCCATCGAGCTTCGCGACGGCGACCCGAACCGCTACCTGGGCAAGGGCGTGGAGAAGGCCGTCCTGGCCGTCATCGAGCAGATCGGCCCGGAGCTCGTCGGCTACGACGCGACCGAGCAGCGGCTGATCGACCAGGCGATGTTCGACCTGGACGCCACCGACAACAAGGGCTCGCTCGGCGCCAACGCCATCCTCGGCGTCTCCCTCGCCGTCGCGCACGCCGCCTCCGAGGCCAGCGACCTGCCGCTGTTCCGCTACCTCGGTGGCCCGAACGCGCACGTCCTGCCCGTCCCGATGATGAACATCCTGAACGGCGGCTCGCACGCCGACTCCAACGTGGACATCCAGGAGTTCATGATCGCCCCGATCGGCGCGGAGTCCTTCTCCGAGGCGCTGCGCTGGGGCGCCGAGGTCTACCACACCCTCAAGAAGGTCCTGAAGGCCAAGGGCCTGGCCACCGGCCTCGGCGACGAGGGCGGCTTCGCCCCGAACCTGGGCTCCAACCGCGAGGCCCTGGACCTCATCCTCGAGGCCATCAAGGAAGCCGGTTACGCCCCCGGCCAGGACATCGCGCTGGCGCTGGACGTCGCCGCCTCCGAGTTCTACAAGGACGGCAAGTACCAGTTCGAGGGCAAGGACCGCTCGGCCGCCGAGATGACCGAGTACTACGAGGAGCTGGTGGCGGCCTACCCGCTGGTCTCCATCGAGGACCCGCTGTTCGAGGACGACTGGGCCGGCTGGAACGTCATCACCGAGAAGCTCGGCTCCAAGGTCCAGCTCGTCGGCGACGACCTCTTCGTCACCAACCCCGAGCGCCTCGCCCGCGGCATCGAGGAGAACTCCGCCAACGCCCTCCTGGTCAAGGTCAACCAGATCGGCTCGCTGACCGAGACCCTCGACGCCGTCGAGCTGGCCCAGCGCAACGGCTTCAAGTGCATGATGTCGCACCGCTCCGGTGAGACCGAGGACGTCACCATCGCCGACCTCGCCGTCGCCACCAACTGCGGCCAGATCAAGACCGGCGCCCCGGCCCGCTCCGAGCGCGTCGCCAAGTACAACCAGCTGCTGCGCATCGAGGAGATCCTCGACGACGCCGCGGTGTACGCGGGCCGCTCGGCCTTCCCGCGTTTCAAGGGCTAGGGCTCGGGCGCCCGGCCAACGGCCGAGTGCCGCACTCTTCCCCGCGTCCCCGGCGACGGTCCCGTACCGTTGCCGGGGACGTACGTGGTTACGGCGTCCGGACGACGGAAGGGGAGGCGACGTGCCCGCGGACCGGTTCTCGACCGCGACCCGGCTCAAGGCGCTCGGCACTGCACTTGTCGAGTCCGGGGCGGCCGCCCGCGTCTACCGCGCCCGCCGGCCCCGCCGCAACCGCCTCACCGGCCGCGCCGCGCTGCTGGCCCTCGTGATGTGCTCGCTGGTCGTCGCGCTCGCCTACCCGATACGGCAGTACGTCTCCCAGCGCTCGGACATCGCCGATCAGCGCCGCAAGGCCGACCACGCGGCCCGGACGCTCGACGGCCTGCGCGACCAGAAGGCCCGCTGGCAGGACCCGGCCTACGTCGAACAGCAGGCCCGCCGCCATCTGCACTTCGTCATGCCCGGCGAAACCGGCTACATCGTGCAGGACGGCTCCGGCGCCGGCCCGGCCAAGAAGGCGCCCCGGGCGGACCGGCGCCCCTGGTACGAGAACCTGTGGGCCGCCGTCGATGCCGCGGACAGGCGGTAGCCGGTACGGTCACGGAGCCCTGGCCCGTACGGCCGGGCGGCGGCAGCCCGTACTGTCATAAGGGGGAGTCCACACCCCCTTGCCGCCCGCCCCACTCGCCCCACCCACCTCACTTTCTCCCCACCGAAAGCGCACATGGACACCGCCCCGCCCCAGACCGAGCCCACCGAGCCCACCGCCGCGGACATCGCCGCCTTCAAGGAGCAGCTCGGCCGCCCGCCGCGCGGCCTGCGCACCATCGCGCACCGCTGTCCCTGCGGGCAGCCGGACGTCGTCGAGACGGCGCCCCGCCTGGAGGACGGCACGCCCTTCCCCACGCTCTACTACCTCACCTGCCCGCGCGCGGCCTCCGCGATCGGCACGCTGGAGGCCAACGGCGTGATGAAGGAGATGAGCGAGCGGCTGAAGACCGACCCGGAGCTGGCCGCCGCCTACCGCGCCGCCCACGAGGACTACATCCGGCGCCGGGACGCCATCGAGGTGCTGCAGGGGTTCCCGAGCGCGGGCGGCATGCCCGACCGGGTCAAGTGCCTGCACGTCCTCGTCGGCCACTCGCTCGCGGCCGGTCCCGGGGTCAATCCGCTGGGCGACGAGGCCATCGCCATGCTGCCGGAATGGTGGAAGAAGGGCCCGTGCGTCAGCCCGTGCCAGGACACCCCCGAAGCCCAGGACGCCCCTGAAGGAGACGCCAAGTGAAGCGGGTCGCCGCCATCGACTGCGGTACGAACTCCATCCGGCTCCTGGTCGCCGACCTGGACCCCGCCACCGGCGAGCTGACCGACCTGGACCGCCGGATGCAGATCGTCCGGCTGGGCCAGGGCGTCGACCGGACCGGCCGGCTGGCCCCGGAGGCGCTGGAGCGCACCTTCGCCGCCTGCCGCGAATACGCCGCGGTGATCAAGGAGCTGGGCGCCGAGCGCCTCCGCTTCGTCGCCACCTCCGCCTCCCGCGACGCCGAGAACCGCGATGACTTCGTCCGCGGCGTGGTCGACATCCTGGGCGTCGAGCCCGAGGTGATCACCGGCGACCAGGAAGCCGAGTTCTCCTACAACGGCGCGACGAAGGAACTGGCGGGCCGCGACGATGTGCCGCCGCCCTACCTCGTCGTGGACATCGGCGGCGGCTCCACCGAATTCGTCCTCGGCAACGACGAGGTACGCGCCGCCCGCTCCGTCGACATCGGCTGCGTCCGCATGACCGAGCGCCACCTCGTCCACGAGGGCACGATCAGCGACCCGCCGACCCCCGACGAGACCGCCGCCATCAAGGCCGACATCGCCAAGGCCCTCGACCACGCCGAGGAAGCGGTCCCCCTCACCGAGGCCGCCACCCTCGTCGGCCTGGCCGGCTCCGTCACCACCGTCGCCGCCATCGCCCTGGGCCTCGACGACTACGACTCCGCGGCCATCCACCACTCCCGGATCCCCCTCGCCAAGGTCCGCGAGATCACCGGCGACCTGCTGACCTCCACCCACGCGGAGCGCGCGGCGAACCCCGTCATCCACCCGGGCCGGGTCGATGTGATCGCCGCGGGCGCGCTCGTGCTGCTCTCGATCATGGAACGGGTGGGCGCCAAGGAGGTCGTGGTCAGCGAGCACGACATTCTGGACGGCATCGCCTGGAAGGTGGCAGAGGAGCTGGGGTAGCACCTTCGGTGCAGTGACCGACCCGCTACCGGACGCCCTCGGTGGGAGCCTTCCCGCCGAGGGCGTCGGCGTGCCGCCGCCTGCCGCCGGAGCTTCCCTTACCGACGGGCCGCGGCCCCAAGCGTTCCGGCCGTTGCCGAAACACCGCAGGATCAGCCCTGGCAGAGCATGGCCGCCAGGCCGCACTCGGTGTCCAGGAAGACCGTGAAGTAGCAGGACCCGTAGTCGTAGGCGTCGAGATCGCCCAGGTCGAGCTGGGCGATATACGTCATGACCTTGGCGCACCTGGGACACGTCGGGTATTTGGAGTCGTCCCGCCACCGGGGGTGGCCGCCGATCGCGGAGTTGTGAGGGTGGCGGTCCGCGTGGTCGGTGGGGACCAGTCGCACGGTGGGCACCTCGTCCATCTCCGGTGTGCGGCTGCCGGGCTGCGGGGGATCCGTCAGACGGTTGCTGCCGTCGGGGCCGACCTCGATGAAGGTGGGGTGGGCGTCGATGTCGCAGGCGTAACAGAAGACCAGCCGCAGCCGGCCCGACCAGCCCGTATGCGCCAGCGCCTCGGCGACCCGCGCATCGGCCGTGTCCAGATCCAGCGCGACCCACAGCGCGCTGCCGCATCCCTGGCAGCGGCCCTGCGGCGGTTCGTCCGCCGCGTCCCGGGGCTGTTCCCCGGCCGTCGCCGCTGCCTCCGCCGGCTCCTCGGGATCCTCCTCCGGCTCCTCGGGATCCAGGGAATAGCCGACGGGCCCGCACAGCTCCCGGACCCGGTCCCCCTCCAGCATCCAGCCGCCCTCCGGCATGTAGTCGGCCGGGCCGATGCGCAGCTCCTCCGCGCCCGGCGGCGGCTGATCCCGCCAGCGCCGGAAGGCGGCCTCGGGGACGGGGCCGCGGGTCCGGGCCAGGGCGAGCAAAAGGTGGTTGAGATTGCCGCCGCCCGCGTCCACCTTCGCCACCAGGGCGCGCTGTATCTCGCTGCCGGCCGCGCGGTACATCTCCGTCGGGTACACGATGTCCGCGGCGAGCAGCCGGGGGAGGTAGGGAGCCAGCCTCTCCGGCTCGTCCTCCGCCAGGCTTTCCAGCTCGTAGTCGTCGACCTCGCCCTTGGCGATGGCGCGGTCGATGAGCGCTTCGAGGTCCCCCGTCGTGTCCGTCATTCCGATGACGCTAGCAACCGCCTCTGACAACGCGGCTTTTGAGCGGGTCGGACGTCGTCTGAGGGCGGTTCGGGGCCTTTGGGAGGGGGTGCCGAGAGGGTCCGCGAAAAAAGTTCGTGAAATCCTTCACATGAAAAAACCGCCCGAGGGCTGAAGATTTTGGCCGCATGGCCCTCATTCGAAGGTCCTAGGACCCGTCGACCCGGACGATGCGCGGTTTCGAGGGCGTTGCGGTCATGCTTCGTCGGGGTGTGCTCATCCCTGGTCGAGAGCCCGCAATCCCTGATCAGCAGGGGTCTCAACGCCTCGCCGTACACGGTGGTTCCCCACTCACGCTATGGCGTCGGTCACGAAGCCGGCGGAGTGTAGCAGATACCCCGTAGGTGCTTGTGAAGGGGCTCACGAGCGACCCCCCATGTGGGGGTGGATACTCGATTGCATGAGCACCACGGAGCGTCCCAGGATCCTCGTAGTAGGCGGTGGGTACGTAGGCCTGTACGCAGCTCGGCGCATCCTCAAGAAGATGCGCTACGGCGAGGCGACCGTCACGGTCGTCGACCCGCGGTCGTACATGACCTATCAGCCCTTCCTCCCCGAAGCCGCCGCCGGCAGCATCTCCCCTCGGCACGTCGTCGTCCCGCTGCGACGCGTCCTGCCCAAGGCGGAGGTCCTCACCGGCCGGGTCACCACCATCGATCAGGACCGCAAGGTCGCCACGATCGCCCCGCTGGTCGGCGAGGCGTACGAGCTGCCCTTCGACTACCTGGTCATCGCGATGGGTGCGGTCTCCCGCACCTTCCCGATTCCCGGTCTGGCCGAGAACGGCATCGGCATGAAGGGCGTGGAAGAGGCCATCGGCCTGCGCAACCACGTTCTGGAGCAGCTGGACAAGGCCGACTCCACGACCGACGAGGATGTCCGCCGCAAGGCGCTGACCTTCGTCTTCGTCGGCGGTGGCTTCGCGGGTGCGGAGTCCATCGGTGAGGTCGAGGACATGGCCCGCGATGCCGCGAAGTACTACAAGAACGTCAAGCGCGAAGACATGCGCTTCCTGCTGGTCGACGTCGCCGACAAGATCCTCCCCGAGGTGGGCCCCAAGCTCGGCGCCTACGGCAAGGAGCACCTTGAGGGCCGCGGTGTCGAGATCTACCTCAAGACCGGTATGGACTCCTGCGTCGACGGTCACGTCGTGCTGAACAACGGGCTCGAGGTCGACTCCAACACCATCGTGTGGACCGCCGGCGTCAAGCCGAACCCGGCGCTGGCCCGCTTCGGCCTGCCGCTGGGCCCGCGCGGCCACGTCGACACCCAGGCGACGCTCCAGGTGCAGGGCACCGACTACATCTGGGCCGCGGGCGACAACGCCCAGGTTCCGGACATGGTCGGCCGCCGGGCCGGCAACGAGAACGCCTGGTGCCCGCCGAACGCGCAGCACGCGCTGCGGCAGTCCAAGGTCCTCGGCGACAACGTGATCTCCGGTATGCGGGGCTTCCCGCAGAAGGAGTACAGCCACGCCAACAAGGGTGCGGTCGCCGGTCTGGGCCTGCACAAGGGCGTCGCGATGATCGTCATGGGCAAGATGAAGATCAAGCTCAAGGGCCGTCTCGCCTGGTACATGCACCGCGCGTACCACGGCATGGCGATGCCGACGTTCAACCGCAAGATCCGGGTCTTCGCCGACTGGACGCTGGCCATGTTCCTCAAGCGCGAGGTCGTCTCGCTCGGCGCCATGGAGAACCCCCGCGAGGAGTTCTACGAGGCTGCCAAGCCGGCCCCCGCCCCGGCGGCCGCCGACTCCGGCGACAAGCCGAAGGCCAAGGCCTCCTAGCACCCCGGTCGGTACTCCGACCAGCCCGAAGGGCGTCCGCCATCCGTGGGGCGGGCGCCCTTTGGCGTGCTCCGGGGCGTGCCACCCTGGCGAAAAGCGGGCCGTTTGCGGTTCTCTTGCGTGTGAACGGGACTAACTGGGCGCCCACTTGGCGTTTACGTGGTGGGTGAATCTTCTTTGCCCGACTCGTCAACACGGAGGTGTGCGACATGGCCGACGCCGCTGGACGGCTCACCCGGCTCGCCGAGGAGGTGCTGGGGGCCCCGCTCCCGGTCCGCATCCGCGCCTGGGACCGTAGCGAGTCGGGCCCGCCGGGGGCACCCACGCTCGTCATCCGTAACCGCCGGGCGCTGCGCCGCCTGCTGTTCAAGCCGGGCGAGCTGGGCCTGGCCCGCGCCTGGGTGGCGGGCGACATAGACGTCGAGGGCGACCTCTACCAGGCGCTGGACCTGCTCGCCGGGATGATCTGGGAGCGGCCCGCTCCCGCCGACAAACCGCAGCGGGCCGCCGCCCTGCGGGCCCTGGCCCGCCCGGAGGTCCGCGCCGCCGCCAAGGAGCTGCTGTCCCTGGCCGGCGCCCCCGTACCGCCCGCGCCGCCCGCCGAGGAGGCCCGACGCCGCCGCGGCCCGCTGCACACCCTGCTCAGCGACCGGGCCGCCATCAGCCATCACTACGACGTCGGCAACGACTTCTACGAGCTGGTGCTGGGCCCCTCGATGGTCTACTCCTGCGCCTACTGGGGGACCGCCGACGAGGCCGTCGGCAGTCTGGAGGACGCGCAGCGCGACAAGCTCGACCTGATCTGCCGCAAACTCGGCCTGAAGGAGGGGCAGCGGCTGCTGGACGTGGGCTGCGGCTGGGGCTCGATGGTGCTGCACGCCGCCCGCGAGTACGGCGTCCGGGCGGTCGGGATCACGCTCTCCGAGGAGCAGGCGGCCTACGCCCGTAAGCGGGTCGCCGATGCCGGGCTCGCCGACCGGGTCGAGATCCGGGTGCAGGACTACCGGGAGATCCACGACGAGCCGTTCGACGCGATCTCCTCGATCGGGATGGCCGAGCATGTCGGCCAGGCCCGGTACGCGGAGTATGCGAGCGCCCTGTACGCGCTGCTGCGGCCCGGTGGACGGCTGCTGAACCACCAGATCGCGCGGCGGCCGCTGCCCGATGAGGAGGCGTATCGCGTCGATGAGTTCATCGACCGGTACGTGTTCCCGGACGGCGAGCTGGCGCCCGTGGGCCGGACCACCGGTGCGCTGGAGGACGCGGGCTTCGAGGTACGCGATGTGGAGGCGATCCGGGAGCACTACGCGCTGACGCTCCGCGAGTGGGTCGCCAATCTGGAGCGGCACTGGGGCGAGGCGGTGCGGCTCACGTCGCCGGGGCGGGCGCGGGTGTGGCGGCTGTACATGGCCGCCTGCGCGTTGTCGTTCGAGCGCAACCGCATAGGGGTCAACCAGGTGCTGGCGGTGCGGACGCCGGAGTCCGGGGCGTCCGGGATGCCGTTGCGGGCGCGCGTCTGGCGGGGCTGAGGCGGCGCGCCGCAGGACGTCCGAGGGCCCCGGGGACCATGTCCCCGGGGCCCTCGGACGTCCGGCTGCCACCGGGCGGAACCATCAACGGCTCCTGCCCCGGCCCACCCCGCCGTACGGGATCATGAGGCCTTGATCGCCGTGAGCATGTTCAGCTTCGCCGCCCGCCGCGCCGGCCACAGCGCGGCCAGGACGCCGACCAGTGCGGCCAGGCCGAGGAAGAGGCCCATCCGGCCCCACGGCAGCACCAGTTGGTAGGTCGCCAGCGAGCCGGCGATCAGCTCACCGGCCGCCCAGCCGAAGAACACGCCCAGGCCGATGCCGAGCACCCCGCCGAAGAGGGAGATCACCAGCGACTCCAGGCGCACCATGCGCTTGATGCCGCGGCGGTCCAGGCCGATGGCGCGCAGCATGCCGATCTCCTGCTGCCGTTCGAAGACCGACATCGCCAGGGTGTTGATCACGCCCAGCACGGCGACGATCACGGCCATGGCCAGCAGGCCGTAGAGCATGTTCAGCATCAGGCTGAACATCTGGGCGATGCCGTCGGAGACGTCCTTCTTGTCCGCGACCGAGATCGCCGGGTTCTTGCCGAGCGCCTCGACCAGCGCGTCCTTGGTCGCGTCGGTCGCGCCGTCCTGCGTCTTGACCATCACCTGCATATCGGTGATCTGACGCTGGTGCGGGGCGAGCGTGGCGTTGTCCAGGACGATGCCGTTGATCATCTCGTTGCCCTGGTAGACACCCGAGACGGTCAGCGTGCCCTTCTTGCCGTCCTCGTACGTCACCGGGATCCGCGCGCCGGCCCGCCAGCCCTTCTCCTTGGCGAGGGCGTCGTCCACGATCGCCTTGCCGCCGCGCAGCTCGCCGAGCGAGCCCTGGGTGAAGTCGAGCCGGGTGAGCTTGCCGAAGTCCTTGCCGTTGACGCCGGTCAGGTACGTGGTGGTGGCGCCGGAGCCGCTGCCGGTCCGGGCCGGGGAGTTGCGCATCGGGCTGGCGGCGGTGACCTCGTCCAGGCCGCTCAGCTTCTTCGCCACGTCGGGGGAGAGGGGCGACCGGCTGGCCATGGAGACGACGTAGTCGGCCCGGAGCGAGTCGGTGGCCATCTTGTCGATGCCCTTCTGCACGCTGCCCGCGATGACCGTCAGGCCGGTGATCAGGGTGAGCCCGACCATCAGGGCGGAGGCGGTGGCGGCCGTACGGCGCGGATTGCGGACGGCGTTCTGCCGGGCGAGCTTGCCGGAGATGCTGAACATCCGCAGTACCGGCGCGGCCAGCGCGATCAGCGGGCGGGACAGCAGCGGCGTCAGGATGAACACGCCGATCAGCAGCAGGGCCGCCCCGCCGCCCATCATGGCCTTGCCGTCGTCCATGCCGGTGGCGACCAGGACGGCGGCCGCACCGGCGCCCCCGAAGAGCGCGCCTATGGAGTTGCGGACCACCAGCGACTTGGTGGTGGCGGCGGCGTGCACGCTGTTCATCGCGGCGACCGGCGGGATCTTCGCGGCGCGACGGCCCGGCAGCCAGGCGGCCAGCACGGTCACGACGATGCCGACGGCGAGGGAGGCCAGGACCGTGGACGGCGAGATGACCAGCGGGCCGTCGGGGACCGTGGCGCCGAAGCCGCCCATCAGCGCGCGCAGTCCGGCGCCGATGCCGACACCGGCCGCCAGGCCCGCGACCGCGGCGACCGCGCCCACCAGGAGGGCCTCGGTCAGCACCGCGCGGGTCACCTGGCGGCGGCTGGCGCCGACCGCGCGCAGCAGCGCCAGCTCCTTGGTGCGCTGGGCGACGAGCATGGTGAAGGTGTTGGCGATGATGAAGATGCCGACGAAGAGCGCGATCCCGGCGAAGGCCAGCAGGCCGGTCTTCATGCCGTCCATGCTCTCGGCGATCGTCCTGGCCTGGTCGTCGGCGAGCTTCTTGCCGGTGGTGGCCTCGGCGGCGTCCCGGGGCAGCACCTTGTCGAGGGCGGCCTTCAGGGCGGTCTGGGACGTGCCCGGCGCGGCCTTGACGTCGATCTCGCTGAATGCGCCGGGCGTGCCGAACAGCTTCTGCGCGGTCGCGGTGTCGAACAGCGCGAGACTGCCGCCGGCCGCGACGGTGCCGTCGTCGGTGGTGTAGATGCCGGTCAGCCGCTGCCGGCGGACCGGTCCGTCGACGGAGATCCGGACGGTGTCGCCGACCTTGTAGCCGGCCTTGTCGGCGGTGCCCGCGTCCAGCGCGAACTCGTGCGGGCCCTTGGGGGCGGCGCCGTCCCGCAGGGGGTAGCGGGCGTCCTTGCCGTCCTTGCCGGGGAAGTAGTTGCCGCCGCGGGTGGAGAACCCGTTGCCGAGCAGCTCGCCCTTCTTGTCGGCGATGGCGGTGAAGCCGGAGACGGTGCCGGTGGCGGAGGCGGCGCCGGGCACCCGGGCGGCGGCGTCGAGGAGCCGCTGATCGAGCCTGGGGGTGTCGCCGGGCTTGCCGGTGGGGTGGTCGCCCCGCTTCGGCTCGATCGCGACGTCGACGTTGCGGTAGCCCTTCTGGGAGCTGTTCTGGAAGGCGTCGGAGAGGGTCGAGGTGAAGACCAGGGTGCCGGAGACGAAGGCCACGCCGAGCATCACGGCGAGGACGGTCATCAGCAGCCGGGCCTTGTGCGCAAGCACATTGCGCAAGGCGGTACGGAACATGAGTGGGTCAGTCCTGAGGACGAGGCCCGAAGGGGCCGGGAGGTCTGGAGGGCGGGTGGCGGCTGCCGGGCGTCGTCAGGTCGTACGGCCCTTGGCGTCGAAGCCGGAGGTCCGGGGGGAACCCCCGGAGAAGCGCAGCATCCGTTCCAGCACCATGTCGGCGGTCGGATCGGGCATGTCGTCGACTATCCGGCCGTCGGCCAGGAAGACCACGCGGTCCGCGTAGGAGGCGGCGACCGGGTCGTGGGTCACCATCACCACGGTCTGGCCCAGTTCGCGTACGGAGTTGCGGAGGAAGCCCAGGACCTCGGCGCCGGAGCGGGAGTCGAGGTTGCCGGTGGGCTCGTCGGCGAAGATGATCTCGGGCCGGGAGGCGAGCGCGCGGGCCACCGCGACGCGCTGCTGCTGGCCGCCGGAGAGCTGGCTGGGGCGGTGCTTGAGGCGGCCGCCCAGGCCGACGGTCTCCACCACACGGTCGAGCCAGGCGCGGTCCGGCTTACGGCCCGCGATGTCCATCGGAAGGGTGATGTTCTCCAGGGCGGTCAGCGTGGGCAGCAGATTGAACGCCTGGAAGACGAAGCCGATCTTGTCGCGCCGCAGCTGGGTGAGCTTCTTGTCCTTCAGACCGGTCAGCTCCACCTCGCCGATCCGGGCGGAACCGCCGGAGATCGCGTCGAGGCCGGCCATGCAGTGCATCAGGGTCGACTTGCCGGACCCCGAGGGGCCCATGATCGCCGTGAACTGGGCCTGGTGGAAGTCGACGGAGACGGCGTCCAGGGCGACCACCTGGGTCTCGCCCTGCCCGTAGACCTTGGTCAGATCCGTGGCGCGGGCGGCCACCGCGGTGGCGCGGAGGGCGGTGGAGACGCCGGAGTGGGTGGTGGTCACGGGGTGGAGCTCCTGTCGGGACGAGGGACCTTCTGATCCGCGGCGGCCGGGCGGGCGGGCCTTCCGGCGTGGGCTGCGGACCTTTCCATCGTGGGACAGGAAAAGGGGTCGGGGCGTCAGCCCCTGTGACCGTCCTGAGCGACCCCTCGGGCGTATCTGCCGGCCCTGCCGGTCATACCTGGGGAGGAGACGGACCCTGATGCCGTCGAGCGGCCGGCCGCGATGCGGCGGCCCTCTCACGCGCCTCCGGCGGGCCGGTGACGCGGGCATGACCGGTGCCGCGGGGCAGACGTCGAGTTTCCGTCAATTCGGGCGTGAATTCCGTTGCGCCGGTACATCGGCAAAGCTGGCCTTCAGGCATGTGCCGAAGGCCTGTACCGGTCGCTGATGCACCCTCAGTTGCCAATAAAATAAGACAACCTCGGGGTGAGCGGCCGAACTGTCAGGTGCGCTGCGGGCTACGCTCGTGCTGCCCTCTTTGAGGTGGCATGGGGGATCCCAGGCCCGGATGGTGGAATGCAGACACGGCGAGCTTAAACCTCGCTGGCCTACGGGCCGTGCCGGTTCAAGTCCGGCTCCGGGCACGAAATGGTATTGATTCCGGCCGAAAGCCTGGATGCCGCGCAAATTCCCGCGGACGCAGCCGACTTCGGGCCGATGGCGTGGCCGTGTGGCGGCGCGGCCGCGAAGGGGCGGAACTTCCCGCGTACATGCCAGTCTACCGTGCAGTCTTCAACTACCTTGCCGGAGTGCGGCACTGAGCCGTTCGGCGTCAATGGGCGGGCCCCACCGGTCACCACCGGCGGGGCCCGCCCATTGAGCGCCGCGCCGGATCACCGTTCGATGAGCGCGAACAGGCTCTCCCAGCGGCCGATGACCTCCTCGGCCGAGAAACGCTGGATGTTCTCGCGGCCGGATTCGCCCATCGTGTCCCGGAGTTCCCGGTCGGACATCAGGGTGTCGAGATGGCGGGCGAATTCGGTGATGTTTCCCGGAGGCGCGAGGAGCCCGTCCTCGCCGTCCGTGATGATCTCGCGCACGCCCGGGGCGACGTCGAATGCCACACACGGCACGCCGGTGGCCATCGCCTCCATCGGTGCCAGCGGGAATCCCTCACCGCGCGAACTCAGCGCGAACACCGAGCTCTCCCGCAGCGCCCCGGGCACATCGGCGGTCCGCCCCATCCACATGACGGAGGCGGCCACCCCGAGCTCGGCGGCCAGCTTGCGCAGCTCTTCCTCCTCCTCGCCCGAGCCGTAGATCCGCAGCGCCCAGTCCGGGTGCTGCGGCGCGACCCGCGCCCAGGCCTCCAGGAGGAGGTCGACGCCCTTTTCCTCGTGCAGCCGGCCGATGCTCACCACGCACTTGGCGGTGCGGTCGGAGGGCACTTCGGGGAAGAAGGGGAGCGGGTTCGGCATGAAGCCGACGTTGTCCATGTGCTGGCGGATCCAGCGGTCGGCGTCCTCGCGGGTGAGGGTGAGCATCCGGTCGACGTTCTTGTAGAACCGCTTCACCCGGCCGAAACGGGACGACTTGCGGCAGGTCGCGAACGACTCATGGCTCATTCCGATCACCGTCAGCCCGGTGGTATCGGCCAGCGCCACCCACTCCATCGCCCACACCTGGGTGACGATCACCACCCCGCCCGGCCGGGCCGCCCGGAACAGTGCGCTCATCTTGGCCGCCTGCTCCTGCATCGCGGCGTCCCGGGCGGCCCGGCGGCGCTGCTCGGCGACGTTCAGCTTGCCCTTGATGCCGCGTGCCGGGCGCACGGTCGGCGGGTGCTCGTCGTAGAGCGTGGTGGTCGCGAACGGCAGGTCCTCGGCCAGCTCGTGCACCCGCCCCTCGGGCGGCGGAACGACACCGATGATGTGCACCCGATGGCCCCGTTCACTGAACAGGGACGCCATCTGGTGCGACCAACTCGTGATGCCGCCCATCTCATTGACGCTGTTGGAGACGAAGAAGATGTCCCGCGGCCGGGCGGCGGACGACCCGGCGACGGACCGTCCGGCAGCGGACGGCTCGTCCGCGCGCGGCGTGTCTGGATACGGATTGTTCATCAACGGCTCCACTAACGAATCCACTGCGCGAAGAACTGGTCGACGATGCTCTTGGCGGCGTCGCCGCGGTCGTATTCGCCGAACTCGGCGACGAAATCCGCACGGGCCGCCGCATATTCCAGGGCCTGCGTGTCGAACGATTTGAGGGTTTCGAAGAACTCGTCCTCGGTGCGGACCACGGGACCCGGCGCGTGCTCCAGCAGATCGAAGTAGGTGCCGCGGCCCTCGTGCACATACTCGTCGTAGTCGTAGGTGAAGAACACCAGCGGCCGGTCGAGCAGCGCATAGTCGAACATCACCGAGGAGTAGTCGGTGATCAGCCCGTCGGCCAGCTCCAGTACCGGCGTCACATCGTGGCGTGCGGAGACGTCGATGACCCGGCCCTCCACGGTCGGCGGCAGCACCACGTGATTGAGATAGTGCGAGCGGACCAGAAGGACATAGCGGTCGCCGAACTGCTCCGCGAAGCGCTCCACGTCGAAGGGGAGGGTGAAGCGGCCGTGCCGGCCCCCCGCCTTGCGGAACGTCGGCGCGTACAGCAGCACGGTCTTGTCGCTCGGAATTCCCAACTCCGCGGCCAGCGCACCGCGTTCGCGGCGCCCCAGCTCCGCCTCCCGCTGCCGGGACCTGACCAGCGCGTCATTGCGCGGATATCCCACCCGCAGCAGCGTCTTCTCCTTGAGCCGGAACGCCTTGGCCAGGGTCCGCACATCGTGCTCGGACCGGCACAGAAAACGGTCGAAACGGTCCAGGGAGCGCTGCTGTTCGGCCTGCTGCCGCCGGGTCTGCGCCTTCAGTGCCGGCTGGTCGAAGCCCATGTTCTTGAGCGCCGAGCCGTGCCAGGTCTGGAGGTAGGTGGTCTCCGGGCGCTTGACGAGCTTGAGCGGGTAACTCTGGTTGTCCACCCAGAATTCGGCCTGCGCCAGCGCCTTGAGATAGGGCAGCGACCAGCGCCGTACGAGGGTGACGTCCTGCGGGAATTCCTTCGGGGACCCGGTGTAGGACCAGATCGCCTCGAAGTCCAGGCCCTGCCGGCGCATCTCCTCGTAGATGGCGCGCGGGCTGTCGCTGTACTGCTTGCCCAGATGGCTTTCGAAGACGACGGTGCGCTTCTTGATGGGCAGCCGGCTGAACACCTCGTGATAGGCGCGGAGTTTGTTGTCGCCGGAGGTGACCTTCTTGCGCAGCGCCTTCGCCTTGCGATAGCCGTTCTTGGCCAGCGCCCCCGGCCTTCCGCGCACCCCGCGCGCGATCAGTTCCTGCACCCGCTCGCTGTTGTGGTTCTCGCTGACCAGCTGGAAGGCGAGATGCCCGCGGGCCGAGATGTGCGGCTCGATGTGGTCGGCGACCATCCGCGTCAGCCACGGGCGCACCGGCAGCGGCGCCCCGGACAGCTCGGTGTCGGCGACGGTGAGGCGGGTCGTGGTGCGTACGCCGTCCACGTCCAGGGCCAGCCGTACGTCCCAGATGGTGTCGACGATGCCCAGCGGGCGCAGCTTCGCGGTGAGGTCCGCGGTGGCCTCCCAGTGGATGGCGTCGCCCTCGTGGCGCAGCTCCTGCACCGGGAAGCGGAAGGACTGCAGGCTGCGGCGGCGGGCGCTGAACTCCAGCCGGCCGGCCAGCCGCGCGCCCGCGGGGATGATCCCGAGCGGATTGGTGATCCGGCCGGCCAGCGATACGGCCCGGCCGGACTCATGGAAGCGGGTGAGCTGATTGCGCAGGAAGAGCTTGTCGACCGGCTTCTCGTGGTATCCGGCGTCGGTCACGTCCAGGACGCCGCGGCCGAGCTCGTCGTCGGCGTACCCCTCGCACCAGTAGATCCGCCCGTCGCGCTCGGCGAGCGGCGAGGAGAGCTTGTCGCGGTTGATGAGGGTGTCGACCGCGGGGATCAGGTTGTCCCAGTCGCCCTGCTGGAGCAGATAGGCGCAGATGGCCTGTATCGGCTGCACCCGCTCATAGGCCTCGGGGGCGATGCCGGCGAGGTATTCCCGGGAGAGTTCGGCGAATTCCCGGCGGTAGGACTCGTCCCGGAAGGGCAGGTCCCGCAGATGCAGGACGAGGTCGTGCTTGAGGAATTTGACGTCCTTGGCGAGCTTCATTTCGGTCAGCCCGCGCTCGGCCAGCAACGCGTCGATACGGCGGTGGATCTCCAGCCGGTGCGCGTAGTTGGTCATTTCGTGCCGCCGGTTCGTCACCGACTTCACGGCGGCCCGCTCGTAGACGTGCCAGAAGTAGACCTGATTGGGGATCAGCGTGATGCGGTCGGCCTTGAGGTAGGCCTCCGCGATGAACATCAGGTCCTCGTAGAACATCCCCTTGGGGAACCGGAGGTCGTTGTCGACGAGGAAGCCGCGGCGATAGCACTTGTTGGTGGACAGGGTGTCCCACACGAAAAGGTCGGGTAGCTCGGTGACCGACTCCAGGGTCCGCGTGGTGGAATACATCCAGGCGTACCACTCGTCGCGCTTTTGATTGCGAGTGTCCTTGTGGAGCCTTACGCACAGCCCGGAAACAATGTCCGAACCCGTTTCTTCGGCGGCTTCCAGCATATTCCGGCAGGCATTCGGCTCCAGTACGTCGTCACTGTCCAGGAACATGACGTACTTACCGGTGGTGTGCTGGATTCCGGCGTTACGCGGTTCGCCTCCGGCACCGCTGTTCTCGGGCAGCTGAAAGGCTCTTACCCGCTCGGGGTGTGTGGCCGCGAGATTCCGCGCCACATCGAAAGAACGGTCGGTGCTGCAATCGTCGACGATCACCACCTCGACGTCCCGGAGCGTTTGATCCAGTACGGACTGGACAGCGGTCGGCAACCGGTCGGCGTCGTTGTAGACGATGACGACTACTGAGACGTCAGGCACAGGCACCTCAACCCTCTTTCACTACTGTTTCCCGCCAGAATAGACCTATTTGCACCCTGGATCCGCAGACTTTCCGCACCTGGCCGGATACGGACAGTGATCACTACGACGCGCGACTGATCCACCTGTCAGGGCAGGTCCTGGCTGCCAGGGAAGACGGTCGCCTCCGCGAATCGGTTGCCTCTCAAGGCGTAACGCTCGTCTCATCGAGTCGTCACTTCGCCCCGCTGATCGGGCCGTTCATCGACCGTTCATCGGGTGGCTCATTGGGCCGTTCGGATCAGACATCCATCGGATTCCATGGAGGTGTCGGGCGGAATTTATCCCCGGCATATGTGGACCGTTCGTGTGGCCGTCCACATGGCTACTCGACATGGCTCCTCGGATCACTGCTCGACATGGCTCCTCGGCATACCTGACCGCGTACCTGATCGAGATACCGGATCGACCTGCCCGGTCGGCATGTCAGGTCGACATGCCCGCCCGGCATCCTTGCGTGACGAACCTGACCGGTACCTGAACACCGATATCCGAACAGCGGAGCCGAGTGGCGTGGAGCACAGACGACCGGTCCCCGGAACCGGGCACCCCGGCGGGCTCCCGTACGTCATCCCTGCAGAAGGCGTCGCAGTCGATGTCACCGGAGGATGTCTCAGGCCAAGTTCAGGGAAAGATCCTGCTCAAGAACTAGCGACGTTCCTTTGCCAGACCATTACGCTTGCCGTCAAGGCCGCGCAGGGCGGCCATGAAGGAGTGAGATGAGGAGCAGCAACCCGGTCTTCTCGCGACGGGGGTTCAGCCGCGACACCGGCTACGCGGGCTTCAACGCACCGCCGCAGGCCGGGGGCGCCGCCAACCCGTACGCCGGAACGAACCCTTACGCGCAGAACGCCACCCAGGCGCCACCGCAGTACGTTCCCCAGACCCGCCCGATGACGATGGACGACGTCGTCACGCGCACCGGCATGACGCTCGGCACGGTCGTCGCCGGCGCCACGGTCGGCTGGCTCTTCCTGACCGAGCAGCTCGGCTTCGCCATCGGCGCCGGCCTGGTCGCGATGGTGCTGGGCTTCGCCCAGTCGTTCATGCGCAAGCCCGTCCCCGCGCTGATCCTGGCGTACGCGGCCCTCGAGGGCGTCTTCCTCGGCGCGCTCAGCGGCTTCATCAACGACCTGCCGAAGATGAACGGCGCCCCCATGCAGGCGGTGCTGGGCACGATGGCGGTGTTCGTCGCCATGCTGGTCGCCTACAAGACGCGGATCGTGCGGGTCACCGCCCGCTTCACCCGTTTCGTGATCATCGCGGCGCTGGGCTTCGTCCTGCTGTCGCTGGTCAACACCCTGTTCATGGTGTTCGGTGGGGGTGACGGCCTCGGCTTCCGCAGCGGCGGCCTGGGCATCCTCTTCGGCGTGGTGGGCGTGGTCCTCGGCGCGCTGTTCCTCGCCCTGGACTTCAAGCAGGTCGAGGACGGCATCCAGTACGGCGCGCCGCGCGAGGAGTCCTGGCTGGCCGCGTTCGGCCTGACCCTGACGCTGGTGTGGATCTACATGGAGATGCTGCGGCTGATCTCGATCCTCCGGGGCGACTGACGCCGCACGGCGCGGGTGTCCGCGCCGAGGCGTACGAAGGGCCCGCAGGCGACTGCCTGCGGGCCCTTCGTGTCGCTGATCGGTCGTCCGCGGGGGCAGACGGGGGCAACGTGGGTCATACGGGGGCTGCCGTGATCCCGTCATGCCGGGGCCGCTGCACAGGTTCCGCCGCGCAGGTTCCGCTGCACAGCGTCCGCCGTGCGGCTTCCGCTCACAGCTTCCGTGCGGCGCGCCTGAGGTCGTGTTCGTGGACGATCGCTTTGGCGTGCCCGTAGGCGAGGTTGTGCTCGCCGCGGAGCCAGCTGACTTTTTCCTCGAAGCGGAAGAGGGACGGGCCTTCGTCAACGGTACGGAGCCAGTCGGAGATTTCCCGGCCGGTGCAGTGCGGGATACGGGAGAGCAGATTCCGGTGGGTCTCTTCGGAGAAGAGCTGAGACATCGGCGCCTCCGGACGCGGTCGATGCTGGTTCTTCAGCACACCGTGCCTGAGCGTTCGGGTGTTGGCAACCACCCGGGAGTGGCGCATAGGCTCACCGCGTGCTTGACGTGATGCCTTTGCAGACTGCCGTGGACGCCTTCGCCGACCGCCTCAGGTCGCTGCCGCAGACCGCCCTGGGCCGCGGTGCCGCGGCCGAAGGGCTCGCGCTGGCCCGGGAATTGGCGCTGCGTGCGCAGCGGATCGAGGCCCCCGGGCGGGTGCCGCACGCGCTGCCGGACGCCGGGATGTTCGCGGCCGGCGACCAGCTGGCGGTGGCCGGCCACGATCTTGTCGAAGCGCTGCGGGGCGCGGCGGCGGATCCCGCCCCTGACGCGAATGTGGCCCCCGCCGAAGAGCTGGCGGAGGCCGTGCGATTGGTCAAGGAGGCGGCGGGCCGCAGTTAGCGGCCGCCCCGCCCCGTGCGGCGTCGGGTCACAGGGAGGCGATGACCCGGTCGGCCAGGATGTAGACGCTCTCCTGGCGGTGCTCGCCCCAGGAGAAGGTCAGGGCGTACGCGCCGGAGATACCGGAGCCGCCCAGCAGCACCGGGGTGTGGCCCTCGGCCAGCGCGCCCGCGATGCGTTCGGCGGTGGCGCGGTCGCCGGGGGTCAGGCAGAGCGTGGTGCCGTCGGCGAAGACATAGACGTCCAGGGTGCCCAGCGGGCCGGGGCGTACGTCCGCGAGCGGGACGGACTGCTGCGCCAGCTCCTCCAGGTGCGCGACCGTGCGCTCGTGATCGCTGATCACCGGGGAGGGCGAGAAGTCCGGGTGCGAGGGGTGCCGTCGGCGGGCTGCGGCCAGCTCGGCCGACTCGGCCTCCTCGACGTGCTCCAACTCGGGTGCGTCGAGCGCCTCCACGGACTCCAGCGCGTCGAACGGCTCCAGGACGTCCGGGCCGAGCAGCGGCTCCAGCCCGGCCAGATCCGCCTGGCGCGGCAGGAAGGGCTGTACGTCGAGCCGCTCCCGCTCGATCCGCTCGGCCGGTTCGCGCTGCCCGGCGCGGGCGTCGGCCGGGCCCTCGTCACCGAGACCGGACGGCCCGCCCAGCAGCGGCGGGGCGTCGGCGGCGTCCCGGGCCTCCTGGGCGGCCCAGAAGGCGCGGGCCTCGGCCAGCTCCCGCTCGCGCTCCTCGGCCAGCGCATCGGCGACCGCGGCGCGTATGTCCGCGAGCGGCGTCTCGCCGGCCGAGGTGGTACGGGCGGCCGGGATGCCCGCGCGGCCCGCCGCGGCGGCGTCCGTACGGGCGGCCGCGAGCTCGGCGTGCAGTGCGGCGACCTGGCGGCGCAGGCCCCGGGCGGTGTGCAGGGCCGCGGCGCCCAGCACCACGGCCGCGGCCGCGCCCGGCAGCACGATGAGGGTGATGACGCTCATGCCGAATCCTCGCTTCGCTCGGCCTCGCATTCGCGAGGCGCGCACCTCCTGATGATTCGCTCGCTGCGCTCGCTCATGCCGAATCCTCGCTTCGCTCGGTTCCGCCTTCGCGAGGCGCGCACCTCTCGATGATTCGCTCGCTCATGCGTACTCCCGATAGCAGAATGTCCCCCGACTTCCTACATCAGGGTGCCGGGGGACGGCGACCGCTCCCAGTGCACTATGTCCCGAAATGCAGGGGGCTTTGGGCTTCGTGCATTCGGGTACCCCCGGGGTGACCTGCAAGAACTCTCTGGCGAGGGGGCGTTGGTCACAATCCTGGCGGCTATTGGGTCGCGATCTTGTTAACGGGTGACGCAGGCCACGCCCCATCGCCGTAGGTGCCCGTGTGACAACGAAGGGTGCGCGGGAAGCGGGAGTTGATCCCTGCTCCGCGCGCACCCTTGGCGAAGCGCCGCCCCGGCGGGCCCGAAAGCCCGCCGGGGCGGCGCCGTCCGGCCCGGCTCAGCCGCTCGTGCCGGCGGTTGTGCTGTGCTGCGCTTCCGCTGCGGGCAGGTGCCGGGCCACTCGTTCCTCGCGCCCGACTCCTACCCTCCGCTGCAGCTCAGCTCAGCTCAGCCGCTCGATGACCATCGCCATGCCCTGGCCGCCGCCGACGCACATGGTCTCCAGGCCGAACTGCTTGTCGTGGAACTGGAGGCTGTTGATCAGCGTGCCGGTGATCCGGGCGCCGGTCATGCCGAAGGGGTGGCCGACGGCGATGGCGCCACCGTTCACGTTCAGCTTGTCCTCGTCGATGCCGAGGTCGCGGGCCGACGGGATGACCTGCGCGGCGAACGCCTCGTTGATCTCGAACAGGTCGATGTCGCCGACGCCCAGACCCGCGCGCTTGAGGGCCTGCTTGCTGGCCTCCACCGGGCCGAGGCCCATGATCTCCGGGGACAGGCCGGAGACGCCGGTCGAGACGACGCGGGCGAGCGGGGTCAGGCCCAGCTCACGGGCCTTCGTGTCGGACATGATCACGAGGGCGGCGGCGCCGTCATTCAGCGGGCAGCAGTTGCCGGCCGTGACCAGGCCGTCGGGGCGGAAGACGGGCTTGAGGCCCGAGACGCCCTCCAGGGTGACGCCGGCGCGCGGGCCGTCGTCCTGGCTCACGACCGTGCCGTCGGGGGTCGTCACCGGGGTGATCTCGCGCGCCCAGAAGCCGTTCTTGATGGCTTCCTCGGCGCGGTTCTGCGAGCGCACGCCGAAGGCGTCCATGTCCGCGCGGGTGACGCCCTTCAGGCGTGCCAGGTTCTCGGCGGTCTGGCCCATCGCGATGTACGCATCGGGGACCAGGCCGTCCTCGCGCGGGTCGTGCCAGGTGGTGTTCTCCTGCGTGGCGACCTCGGCGGTGCGGGCCTCGGCCTCGGCGAAGAACGGGTTGTGCGTGTCGGGCAGCGAGTCCGAGTTGCCCTTGGCGAAGCGGGAGACCATCTCGACGCCGGCCGAGATGAAGACGTCGCCCTCGCCCGCCTTGATGGCGTGCAGGGCCATCCGCGTCGTCTGCAGCGAGCTGGAGCAGTAGCGGGTGATGGTGCAGCCGGGCAGGTGGTCCATGCCCATCTCCACGGCCACGATGCGGCCGAGGTTGTTGCCCTGCTCGCCGCCGGGCAGGCCGCAGCCGAGCATCAGGTCGTCGATGTCGCGTGGGTCCAGCTCGGGGACCTTGGCGAGCGCGGCCTCGATGATCCTCGCGGTCAGGTCGTCGGGGCGCAGATCCTTGAGCGAGCCCTTGAAGGCGCGGCCGATCGGGGAGCGGGCGGCTGAGACGATCACGGCTTCGGGCATCACACGGCTCCAAGTAACTAGAAATGCGGCGCCCGGCGCCTCGTTGAGGGTTGGTGGTCGGGCGACGGGCGGGCAAAGGGGCGGACTGTGTGGGAAGTTACCTGCACGTAGTGCCGAGGTCACGGGGTGCGTGCTGTGATGCGGGCCTCTTTTCTAAGCGGCCGCTTATGGCGCGGTGTCCGGGGAACGGCGAAGGACCGCGGGGTATTCCCCCCCGTACGGACGCCGGGCAGTCCCGTACGGACGCCGGGCAGCCGTGTACGACCGCCCGGCACTCCCGTACGACCGCAGGGCTTCCCGTACGGACCCTTCGCGCGGGCCGGCCGTCACCACCCGATGCCCGGTACCTCCGACGACTCCGGGGCCGGCAGCTGCCGCCGCCTGCGGTGCTTGAGCAGGGCCCAGGGTGCGCGCCGGCCGCTGACCTCCGTGCCGCCCTCGGCCGCCGCCTCGGCCGCCGCCTGCGCGACCGGCAGAATCCCCTCGCCGCGGCCCGGCTCCGGCCGCTCCTCCTCCGGCCACAGCCCCAGCGAGGCGCACAGCGTCGGCAGGACGGCCATCGCGGCCGTGGCGTACCCCTCCGCCGACGGGTGGTAGTTGTCCGGCCCGAACAGCTCCCGCGGATGCGCCTCGAACTCCGGGCCGAGGAGGTCGCCGAGCGAGACCGTACGCCCGCCGTTCTCGACCACGCCGATGGTCTGGGCCGCGGCGAGCTGCCGGGAGAGCCGCCGGGCCACCCAGCGCAGCGGCTGGTAGACCGGCTCGATGGTGCCCAGATCAGGGCAGGTGCCGACGACCACCTCGCAGCCCGCGGCGCGCAGCCGGCGCACCGCCTCGGACAGATGCCGTACGGAGTGGGACAGCGGCATCCGGTGGGTGACATCGTTGGCGCCGATCATGATGACGCAGACGTCCGGGGGCTCGGCGCCGTCCGCCAGCAGCAGCTCCACCTGGCGTTCGAGGTCGTCGGACTGGGCGCCGGGCAGTGCCACATTGCGGAAGTCGACGGGAAGTTCGGAGAACGCGGCAAGGCCCGAGGCGAGCAGCGCGCCCGGGGTCTGGCGGGCGCGGTGCACGCCCTGCCCGGCGGCGGTGGAGTCGCCCAGGAAGCCGAGCCGCAGCGGCGGCCGGCGGTCGTCGCTGTGCCGGAACGGGGCGCCGTAGCGGCCGTCCGCGCAGGGCGGGGTGTCGCTGGAGCCGCCGACCGTACGACGGGCCAGCCGGACCTCGGTCAGCAGCACCCCGACGGCGGCGACCCCCAGCAGGCCGATCCCGCCGCCGCCGACCGCCGCGGCGGTCGCGATCCGGCGCGCCACGCGCGCCCTGGACATCGTCATCGGCATAGGCCGGGCACCTCCCCGTGCAAGTGCGTGCGCGCCGCGGCCCCGGGGGCCGGACGCGCTTCCTGGGCGAGACTTCCGTAGCAGTAACAACTTCGTACACCAGGTTGTTGCCCGTTCCCGCGCGGAACGCAACGCACCTGCCCGCCAACGGAACGCAGTCGATCCCGCCGCGCGGCGCCGCGCGGGTCGTGATCGTGGACCGGGGCGTTCGTGGCCGGGTGCCGGGTGCCGGGTGCCGGGTGCCGGGTGCCGGTGGCCGGGCCGCCGACGCCGGATCCTGTCGGGAAGCCGGGGCGGTATGGCGCCCGCCCCGGACGACAGCGCAGGCCCCGCAGAAAGCCGAGGTCAGGGCGGTCGAGGGCGGCCGGGGACAGCGGAGAGCGGCGATTCCCTTACCGGCTGCGGCCGGTGGCCCCTGTGCGGGACCCCGCTCGGGCCGGACCCCGGAAGGCCCCGGCGCATAGGCTGGCCGTACGGGCGCAGGAGAGCGTGCCCCCGACCGCGGAGACCACCGTGCAGTTTTACGATTCGATGATTGAGCTCGTCGGCAACACCCCGCTTGTACGGCTCAACAGCGTGACCAAGGGAATCCAGGCCACCGTCCTGGCGAAGGTCGAGTACTTCAACCCCGGCGGCTCGGTCAAGGACCGGATCGCGGTGCGGATGATCGAGGCCGCGGAGGAGTCCGGCGCATTGCAGCCGGGCGGCACGATCGTCGAGCCGACCTCCGGGAACACCGGCGTCGGCCTGGCGATCGTGGCCCAGCAAAAGGGCTACAAGTGCATCTTCGTCTGCCCGGACAAGGTGTCGACGGACAAGATCAATGTGCTGCGGGCGTACGGCGCGGAGGTGGTCGTCTGCCCGACCGCGGTCGACCCCGAGCACCCGGACTCGTACTACAACGTCTCCGACCGGCTGGTGCGCGAGACGCCCGGCGCCTGGAAGCCCGACCAGTACAGCAACCCCAACAACCCGCGGTCGCACTACGAGAGCACCGGCCCGGAGCTGTGGGCGCAGACCGACGGGCGGATCACCCACTTCGTGGCGGGCGTCGGCACCGGCGGCACGATCAGCGGCACCGGCCGCTATCTGAAGGACGCCAGCGAGGGCCGGGTCAAGGTCATCGGCGCGGACCCGGAGGGCTCCGTCTACAGCGGGGGTTCGGGGCGGCCGTATCTGATCGAGGGCGTCGGTGAGGACTTCTGGCCGACCGCCTACGACCGCACCGTCGCGGACGAGATCGTGGCGGTCTCGGACAAGGACGCCTTCCAGATGACCCGCCGGCTCGCCAAGGAGGAGGGCCTGCTGGTCGGCGGCTCCTGCGGGATGGCCGTGGTGGCCGCGCTGGAGGTCGCCTCGCGGCTCGGGCCGGACGATGTCGTCGTCGTGCTCCTTCCGGACAGCGGCCGCGGCTATCTCTCCAAGATCTTCAACGACGAGTGGATGGCCGACTACGGCTTCCTGGAGGAGAGCGGCACCGCGGCGCGGGTCGGCGAGGTCCTCGCGCACAAGGAGGGCGCCCTGCCCTCGCTCGTCCACATGCACCCCGAGGAGACCGTCGGCGAGGCGATCGACGTGCTGCGCGAGTACGGCGTCTCGCAGATGCCGATCGTCAAGCCGGGCGCCGGGCACCCGGACGTGATGGCGGCGGAGGTCATCGGCTCGGTCGTGGAGCGGGAGCTGCTGGACGCGCTGTTCAGCCAGCGGGCCTCGCTCTCGGACCCGCTGGAGAAGCACATGTGCCCGCCGCTGCCGCAGGTCGGTTCCGGCGAGGCCGTCGCCGATCTGATGGCGGTCCTGGAGAACGCGGACGCGGCGATCGTCCTCGTCGAGGGCAAGCCGAAGGGTGTGGTGAGCCGGCAGGACCTGCTGGCCTATCTGGCGCGCGGGGTCGCCAAGTAGTCCTTCTCAGGGTGCCGGTTCCCCTACGGGTGCTCCGCTTCGCTCCGCCTCCGCTCATCGTCGAGTTCCCGGAAGCGGAGCTAAGTGGCCGTTAGGAAACGGGCCGGCACCGCAAGGAGTACGTATGCGTCACGTGTTCGCAGCACGGACTTAACACTCGTCAGGCACATTGATGACTACGGCGATACGGACCTCCGGAGCGGCTCCCGGACCTCCACGATCGCCGCGACGCGAAGCCCGGCCCTGACCCGGTCCGCGTCCCTTGCGGGGACCGCCGTCGTCCCGCCCCCGGCTCGGCCGGGGTGCGGCGGTCCCCGCAACAGTCTTTTCGCGGTGCGCTATCCGGCCAGTCCGGCCGGGGTCCCCTCGTCGTCGTGCGCCTCCGGGGCCACGACGCGGGCGGTGTCGCGGCGGGCGACGGCCGCGTACAGGACGGCGGGTACGGCGAGTCCGACGAGCCAGGAGATGTCGGCGCCGCCGAGGGGTGCCACGAGGGGCCCCGTGTAGAAGTGCGTGGCGAGGAAGGGCAGCTGGGCGAGCACGCCGAGGGCGTACACCGTCAGCGCCCGGACGTTCCAGGCGCCGTAGCGGCCATCAGGATCGCTGAGTGCCGGAATGTCGTACCGCTCCTTCGAGATCAGGTAGTAGTCGACCAGGTTGATCGCCGACCACGGCGTGAAGAAGGTCAGCAGGAAGAGCAGGAAGTCCTTGAAGGAGGTCAGGAAGGAGTCCTTGCCCAGGAGGGCGACGGCGGTGCCGGCCACCATGATTCCGGCGATATAGGCGGCGCGGCCGCGCGGCGAGAGGGTCCGCTGCCCGCGGAAGCCGCTCACGCTGGTCACCAACGACATGAAGCCGCCATAGGTGTTGAGGATGTTGATGGTGAGCTTGCCGAGGGCGATGACGAAGTAGAGCAACGACGCGATCAGCCCCGCGCCGCCCAGGCCCACGATGTAGGTGACCTCGTGCCCCACGAATGCGGCCGGCGCCGCGGCCGCGGCCAGCGCCCCGAAGGTCATCGACCACTGCGATCCGAGGACCGAGCCCGACAGCGTCCACCAGAACGTGGCGCGCGCCGAGGTGTGCCGGGGCAGATAGCGCGAGTAGTCCGCGACATACGGCCCGAACGCCAGCTGCCAGGAGGCCGACAGCGAGACGGCTAGCAGGAAGAGCGGCAGCGAGAAGCGGTGGTCGTGGAGGAGGGCGGCGAGGTCGGCGCGCTGGAGGAGCCGCACGCCCAGATAGACGAAGGCCAGCGCGCAGACCAGACCGGCGATCCGCCCGAGGGCGTGGATCAGCCGGTAGCCGACGGCCGCGGCGACGGCGGTGACCGCGGCGAAGATCACGATGCCGGGCGTGCCGCCCAGATGCGTCAGCTCACCCACCGCCTGCCCCGCCAGTACGCTCCCGCTCGCGAAGAACCCGATGTACATCACGATCACCAGCGCCAGCGGCACCACCGCGCCCCGCACCCCGAACTGCGCCCGCGAGGTGATCATTTGCGGCAGTCCCAGCTTCGGCCCCTGCGCGGAGTGCAGCGCCATCACCGCGCCGCCCAGCAGGTTGCCCAGCAGCAGCCCGATCAGCGACCAGAAGGCATTGGCCCCGAAGACGACGGCCAGCGCACCGGTGATCACGGCGGTGATCTGAAGGTTCGCACCCAGCCAGAGGGTGAACTGGCTGACCGCGCTGCCGTGCCGTTCGTCGTCGGGGACGACGTCGATCGAGCGCTGTTCCACCACGCCTGCCATGTGCGCCTCCCGCGCCGTGCCTGAATAGATTCATGCAGCATCCAGGTAGGTGAATGGCAGGTCAATAGGTGGGAGGGAATTACCGCTGCCCGCGGCTCCGGGTGCGGGGGATTTCCGGCTCTTTGGGGGCACTGGCCCTTTGTGGCCGCTGGCGCTGTGCGGCTACCGGGTCCGCGCGGCTGCCGGGTCCGCGTGGCTACACGGGCCCGCGTGACGGCTGGGCCCCTGCGACTGCTGGGTCACTGCGACTACTGGGCCACTGCGACTGCTGGGGCCGCGCGATTACCGGCCGCCGGTGATCACCGGCGACCGCCGGCGACCACCGGCCGTTCGCGCCGACGGGCCGGGGCTCAGGCGGCCGGCGCGTCCAGGGGCGGCCCGGCCGGTGCGTCCATCGGCCGCAGCTCATCCGCGTACGAGACCGACACCCGCCGCATCAGGCCGTCCTCGGTGATGTCGTACTGGCCCAGGCGCCACAGCGGCGGCGAGTAGGCGTGCACCGACACCGCGTCGTCGGTGGCCCCGGTGAGCCGGTGGATGTGGTCCGGCCCAAAGCAGAACGACTCCCCGGCGCCGACGGCGGTGGCCAGGTGCTCCCCGCCGATCCGGGGGTTGGACTCGGTCAGTACGCCCTGGACGACGCGGACCGCCCCCGAGGAGATGTCGTGGTCGTGCCAGCCGGTGTCGTTCTGCCGGGTCCAGCACAGCAGCCAGACGTCGACGAACTCGTCGCGGTGCAGGGACGCGTAGTGCCGCTCGCTGTCGGAGAAGGCGACCTGCTCGCGCCACAGGTCCGGGCGGGCCGCGAGCTCGTCGACCAGGGCCCGCAGCTCGCGCCTGTCGAGATTACGCTCGGGCAGTGCGGTGAACGGCCGGTCGCCGTCGGGGACCTCACGGGCGGCGTCGGCCTGGGAGGCGGTGTGCGTCATGGACGGACTCCTCGTGTCGGGCCCAGCAGGCGGGCCGGGTTGGTGGTGCGCAGGGCGTGTACGGCCGCCGCCGCGCCCAGGTCGGGGATGGCGGGTTCGGCATAGGGGCGGTCGCTGCCGCTGACGATCACGTCGATGCCGACGGCCCGTACGAGCGCGTCCACGGCGCGGGTCCCGTACGAGGACGTCTCGTAGAAGGCGTCGTGGTCCACCCGTCCGCGCTCCTGGCCGCCGCCGCGCGCCACCAGCCGCTCGCCGTGCAGCGGCGCGAGGCCGGCCAGCGCGGCGAAGCAGACCCGCAGGCCGGGGTGGCGGGCCCGGCCGAAGGCGCGGAAGGCGAACCAGGAGGCGTGCATCTGCTGGAGGTAGGGGACCATGGCCGGCCACCAGGCGGGCGCGCCGTCGGGGGCGGGAGGCGCGGCACCGGGGTGGACGAACACCGGCTTGCCGCTCTCCGCGGCGACGTCCAGCAGGGGTGCGCACCGGGCCCACCCGGCCGCGTCCAGCAGTGCGGTGGCCGGAAGCTGGAGCCCCGCGCAGCCGCGCGCCAGCTCCCGCCGCAGCGCCCTGGGGTCCGGCTCCGGCGCGGACAGGCACGGGGAGGCCCAGACGCCGAAGGGGGCGGGCAGCTCCAGCGCGCCGTCATGGAAGGCGGCGAGCAGCGGTGCGGCCTCCTCGGGCGGCAGATATTCGATGCCGAGCGGGCTGGAGAGCGACACCAGCGCCAGATCGAGGCCGTCGGCGCGGGCGAGCCGGGCGCGGGCGGCGAGGTCGTGGTCGGCGGGGTCGACCGCGTACGGCGGCTCGCCGGGCAGGTGCAGCGTCCAGCCGTCCAGCCGCGGCGGCGCCGTACGGGCGCGCAGCAGCGCGATGAACTCCCGCGGCCAGATGTGCTGGTGCACGTCGGTGGGCACGGCGCCCCTCCCGTCTCCCTCTTCCGCAGCCGGTCCGGTCACGTCCCTGGAAACCGCACGTCGCAGATCCCCCGGAAACCGGACCGGCGACCGGCCCCATCCCTCAACCGGTTCACTTAACCGCTTAACTGATGCGCTTAAGTGAACCGGTTAACACGGGAGCCTGTCAAGGGCGGGCCGGTTCGCCGGAGGGGGCGGGTGCTTCCCGGTAGGCTTCTCGGCATGGCCAGGCCCAATAAGCGCACCACCCTCCGCGAGGTGGCCGAGGCCACCGGACTCTCCACCGCGGCCGTCTCCTACGCGCTGCGCGGCAAGCACGTCTCCAAGGAGACCGAGGAGCGGGTGCGCAAGGCGGCCGCCGAGCTCGGCTACGAGGCCGACCCCATCGCCCGCGCCCTGGCCAGCGGCCGCACGAGCATGGTCGGCGTGCTGGCCGGCGACCTCCAGGACCTGTGGCAGCAGCAGCTGATGGCGGCGATAGGGCGCGAGCTCCTGGCCGGCGACCGCTACGCCCTCATCCTCGACGCCGGCGGCGACCCGGCCCGCGAGCTGACCCTCGCCAAACAACTCCGCGACCAGCGCGTCGACGGCCTTCTCGTCTCGCCCGTCGACCCCTCGGCCGAGGGCTGGGAGAAGATCGCCGATGCGGTCCCCGTCGTCTCCATCGGCGACGCCCTCAGCCGCGCCCGTACGGTCGGCGAGGTCCTCTTCGACAACCGCGCCGGGATCGACGCCGTCCTCGACTACCTCCGCGGCCTGGGGCATCGCCAGGTCACGGTCCTCACTCCCACCGGCCCCTCCACCCCCGACCGTCCCGCCGACGTCTATGTCCGCGAAGCCGCCGACCGCCTCGGCATCGAGGTGGAGGTCCTGCCCTGCGCCCAGGAGCTGAGCGAGGCCACGGCCGTCGCCCGCCGCGTGCTGACCAACACCCCCAACGGCCGCCCCCGCACCGACTCTCCCGGCCTCACCCCGACCACCGCCGTCTTCTGCTTCTCCGACTCCATCGCCTACGGCGTCTACGCGGCCGCCGCCGAGGCCTCCCTCACGGTGGGCCGCGACCTCTCCGTGGTCGGCTTCGACGACCACCCCGTCTCCCGGGTCCTCACCCCGCCCCTGACCACCGTCGACTGGGGCCTCACGGACATCGCCAAGGAAGCCGCCCGCCTCGCGGTGGCCGCCATCGAGGGCCGCCGGGTCCGCCGGAAGCGCATCCTGTGCGCGCCCCGGCTGTCGGAACGCGGTTCGGCGGCGGCCGTGCGCCCCTGACGGCGGCCCCCGCGACCGCCGCCCGGAGCGCGCGGCCCCGCGCTGCGCCCCCGGCGTCCGGGGAGCAGACTGGTGCCCGGTGCTCCGGTACCGTCGTCGCACGCGTGCCGGTGGTCGGCCGATGGGTGAATGGCGGTCCTCATGGAACCCTCGATCAATTCCACGACGAGCGACGTCGCACCGGATGCGAAGTACCGACAGGCCGACTCGCAAGGTGAGTTGGCGGACCGGCTGGAGGCGCACCGCACCGAGCTGACCGGCTACTGCTACCGCATGCTGGGGTCCGCGTTCGAGGCCGAGGACGCCGTGCAGGAGACCATGGTGCGGGCCTGGCGGAGCTATGAGCGGTTCGAGGGGCGGTCCTCGCTGCGGTCCTGGCTCTACCGGATCGCGACGAACGTATGCCTCGACCTGCTCAAGGGGAGTCAGCGGCGGGCGCGGCCGATGGATCTCGCGTCGCCGTCGAGTGTGGACACCCCGGTGGGGAACGGGCTGGCCGAGGCCACCTGGATCGGGCCGGTGCCGGACGGGCGGGTGCTGGCGCAGGTCGCGGATCCGGCGGAGGCCGCTCTCGCCCGGGAATCGATCCGGCTCGCCTTCATCTCCGCGCTGCAGCGGCTGGCGCCCCGGCAGCGCGCGGTGCTGATGCTGCGGGAGGTGCTGAGCTGGTCGGCGAGCGAGGTGGCGGAGCTGCTCGGAAGCTCCGTGGCCGCGGTCAACAGCGCGCTCCAGCGGGCGCGGGCGACACTTGACGCGGCCCGGGGCGCGGACCAGGACATGGACCGGGCCCCGGCCGCCCAGCCGTTGGACGACGATCAGCAGGCGCTGCTGAAGCGATACGTCGACGCCTTTGAAAGCTTCGACATGGACGCGCTGACGGCCCTGTTGCACGAGGACTCGACGCTGTCGATGCCGCCGTACGAGCTGTGGCTGCGCGGCCGCGCGGACATCATCCGCTGGATGCTCGGGCCGGGCTGCGGCTGCGAAGGCTCGCATCTGGTGCCGCTGACGGCCAACGGACGGCCGGCGTTCGGGCAGTACCGCGCGGACGGCCGGCCGTGGGCGATCCAGGTGATAGAGACGGCCGACGGACGGATCACCGGGCTCAACTCCTTCCTGGACACCGAACGGCTGTTTCCGCTGTTCGGGCTGCCGATGCGGTACGCGGGGCAGCCGGGGCGGCACGCCTAGGGAATCTCCGGCGGCCGGCACCCGGGCGAGGACGGCCCGGAAGGCTCAGACCTGCGGCCCGGATGCCGACGGAGGGAGTGTCCGGCGTGTCAGAGCGGGACGCCGAGGAGGCGCCAGTCAACCGGCAGGGCGCCGCGGTCCGTGAGGAGGCCGCTCAGGGGAACCTTGATGTGGGGCGTGACCGGGGTGTCGTCCTTGGGGGCGGCCACCGCCTGGGCCGACACGGGGCCGAAAAGCACAGTCGCCAGCGCGAGACAGGCGAGCGTACGACGCGTGTTTGTCATGTCGTGCCAACGAGTGGGCGGCAGCGGCGTCACCGCACGGTGGCCGCCGTTGGGCCGGTTGGACGGCCCCGGAAGAAATTCCGAGGGATTTCGGCGTCGGCCGATGAGTTCCCGCCGGGCGGCAGGTCTGATCCCGTGAAGGGCCGTCGCAGTGGCGGCCGCCGCCACGAATACCGGAGGACCGGAGTCATGAGGAAGATCACCGCGGGCATTTTTCTGTCGCTGGACGGCGTCGCCGAGGCGCCGGACACCTGGCACTTCCCCTATTTCAACGACGAGATGGGGGCCGTGGTGCAGCAGCAGATGGACGCCGCGGACACCATGCTGCTGGGGCGGCACACCTACGAGATGTTCGCCGCGTACTGGCCCGAGAGCGACGAGGAGATCGCGGACCACATGAACGGCACGCCCAAGCTCGTGGTCTCGCGGACGCTGGAGCGGGCGGAGTGGGAGAACTCCACGGTGGTGGGCGGGCCGGACCCGCTCGCCGAGCTGGCCCGGATCAAGGAGGGGCCGGGGAAGAACCTCGGGGTGGTCGGAAGCATCGGGCTGGTGCGGTCGCTGCTGCGGGCGGGGCTGCTGGACGAGCTCCATCTGCTGGTCCATCCGATCGTGGTCGGCAAGGGCGAGCGGCTGTTCGACGAAGGCGAGAGCATCCCGCTCCGGCTGGCCGAGTCGACGACCCTGAGCACCGGCGTGCTGTCGCTCGTCTACACACCGGACGCGAAGTAGCCGACGGCCGCCCCGCCGCCTCAGCTTCCGAGCTTGTGCTTGGCCAGCCAGGCGGCGGCCACCCGGTCCGGGTCCTGCTTCTCCTTGTCGACGAGGCGGTTGAGCTCGGTGAGCTGCGTGGTGGTGAGGGTGTTGCCGAGGCGGGCGAGGGCCTTGCGGACCTTGGAGTCGGCCTTGCGGGAGGCGATCAGCGGGACGATGTGCTGGGCCGGGATGAGGTGCTTGGGGTCGGCGAGGAGGACCCAGCCGTTCGCGGCGGTGTCGACGTCGGTGGTGAAGACGTTGGCGATGTCGATGTCGCCCTTCTTCAGGGCGCCCTTGACGAGCGGGCCGGAGGAGTCGAGGGCCTTGAACTCCTTGAATTCGACGCCGTACTGGTCCTTGAGGCCGACGACCCCGACCACCCGCTTCTTCATCTCTGCGGCCGCGCCGAACACCAGCTTGCCGTTCACCTTGCGCAGATCCGCGAGGGACTTCAGGCCGTAGCGGTCGGCGGTCTCCCGGGTGACGGCGAAGGTGTCGCGGTCCTCGGCGGCGGCGTAGGGGAGGACTTCGAGGCCGTCGGGCAGGACCGTGGCCAGGGCGTTCTGCATGGCGCCCGCCTCGGTCTCGGTGGCCTTCTTGTCGAGGTAGAGCAGGAGGCTGCCCTGGTATTCGGGGAGCAGGTCGATATCGCCGGAGCGCAGCGCGGGGACGACGATCTCGCGGGAGCCGAGGTTGGGCTTGACGGTGGTCCTGACGCCGGCGGCGTTCAGGACGCCCGCGTAGAGGTAGCCGAGGATCTGGTTCTCGGTGAAGTTGGCCGTGCCGATGACGAGGCCGCCGCTGCTGCTGCCGCTGTCGCCGCCGGCGCCGTCGCCCTTGAGCGAGGTGATGCCGGAGGAACAGGCGGCCAGCAGCGGGGCCGAGGCGCCGGCGAGCAGGGTGGTCAGGACGGTCCGACGGTTCATGAGCGGGGCTCCTCGGTGCGTGCGTACGGAGGCAGGCAGGGGCGGCGGGCAGGGGCGGCGGGGCGCTCAGCGGGCGGCGGCCGGGCGGCCGCGGAACAGCAGCCGCTGCACGCCGCCCAGCGCCAGGTCGGCGGCGACGGCGAGGACGGCGACCAGGGCCGCGCCGCCCAGCACCTGCACCAGGTCGCGCTGCGCCAGCCCGTCGAAGACATAGCGGCCCAGCCCGCCGAAGCTGACGTAGGCGGCGATGGTGGCGGTGGCGACGACCTGCACGGTCGCGAGCCGTACGCCGGTCATGATCAGCGGCAGCGCGAGGGGGAGTTCGACCTGCCAGAGGATCTGGTGGCCGCGCAGCCCCACGCCCTTGGCGGCGTCCTTGACCTCGGGGTCGACCGCGGCCATCCCCGCGTAGGTGTTGGTGATGATGACGGGGACGGCGAGGGCGACCAGCGATACATACACCGGCCAGACGCTGAGCCCGCCGGCGAGGAAGACCAGGGTGACGAGTCCGACGGTGGGCAGCGCCCGGCCGAACGAGGAGAGGTTGACGGCGAGGAAGGCGCCGCGGCCGGTGTGCCCGATGAGCAGGCCGATCGGCAGCGCGATCACGGCCGCGGCGAGGGTGGCGAGCACCGAGTATTCGAGGTGCTCCAGGATGCGGGTGGCGATGCCCTCGGGGCCGGACCACTGGGCCGGACTGGTCAGCCAGGAGGCGAGGTTCTTCAGGAGTTCGAGCATCGTCGGGTCACGCTCGCTTCCACAGCTTGAGGGCGGACGGCCGGGAGGCGCGGCCGCGCCGCCAGGGGGTGCACAGCCACTGGACGGTCACCAGCAGCGCGTCGGCCACCAGGGCGAGCAGCAGGGTCAGGGCGACCCCGGCGATGACCGGGGTGGGGTAGTTGCGCTGGAAGCCGTCGGTGAAGAGCTGGCCGAGGCCGCCGTAGCCGATGTAACTCGCCACGCTGACAAGGGAGATGGACATGACGGTGGCGACCCGTACACCCGCCATGATCACGGGGAGGGCGAGCGGCAGCTCGACGGTGAGCAGGGTGCGCAGGGGCTTGGTCCCCATCGCCTTGGATGCCTCGCGGGCCTTGGCGGGGACGGCGTCCAGGCCCTCGACCGTATTCCGTACGAGCACCACCAGGGTGTACGCGGTGAGGCCGACGACGGCCGTGGTGCGGGTGAGGCCGGTGACCGGCAGGAGGAGGACGAAGAAGGCGAGGGAGGGGATGGTGTAGAGGATGTTGGAGGCGCCGAGGACGAAGCCGCGCAGCGGGCGCACGCGGTGCGCGAGGACCGCCAGCGGCAGCGCGATCAGCAGGCCGAACAGGACGGCGGGGACGGCGGTGGCGAGGTGGTCCGCGGTCAGGCGGGCCATCTCGTCGGCGTGGTCGGGGAACCAGCCCCATTCGATGGTCATGCGGGGCGCTCCGAGGTGGCGGCGGCCTCGGTGTCCTGGCGCGCGGCGGCCTGCTGCGGGGCCGCGGGCCGCCGTCCCGCCTCCGCGTGGCTGCGGCCCGCCCGCTCGTGGATCGCCTCGCGGGAGGTGAGCCCCACCAGCACGCCGTCGGCGTCGACCCGGGCGACCGCGCCGGCCGGTGCGGACACCGCCTCGTTGAGCGCCGAGAGCAGCGAGTCCTCGTCGCGCAGCGGCCGTACGGCCTCCAGCGCGGCCTCGCCCGCCGTACCGCCGCCCGGCAGTCCGTCGGTGTCCAGCCAGCCCAGCGGTTCGCCGCCCGGGGAGGTCACCAGCCGCCAGCGGTCCCCGTCGCGGGCTATCTTGCCGACCGGCTCGTCCGCCCGTATCGCCCGGCCGGGCGCGTACGGAACGTCCGCGAGCGTGGTGAGCGAGAGCAGCTTGAGCCCGCGCTCGGCGCCCAGGAAGTCGGCGACGAAGCCGTCGGCGGGGCGGGCGAGCAGTTCGGCGGGCGGGGCGCACTGGACGAGCCGGCCGCCGGTGCGGAAGACCGCGATCCGGTCGCCCAGGCGGACCGCCTCGTCGATGTCGTGGGTGACGAAGACGACGGTCTTGCGCAGCTCACCCTGGAGGCGCAGCAGCTCGTTCTGGAGCTGGGTGCGCACGACCGGGTCGACCGCGCCGAACGGCTCGTCCATCAGCAGGACGGGCGGGTCGGCGGCGAGCGCGCGGGCCACGCCGACGCGCTGCTGCTGGCCGCCGGAGAGCTGGTGCGGATAGCGCTTGCCGGCGTCGGCGGGCAGGCCCACCAGCTCCAGCAGCTCGGCGGCGCGGGCGCGGGCCTTGCGCCGGCCCCAGCCGAGCAGGAGCGGCACGGTCGCGATGTTGTCGAGGATCGTACGGTGGGGGAAGAGGCCGGACTGCTGGATGACGTATCCGATGCCGCGGCGCAGCTCGGCCGCGTCCGCCTCCAGGATGTCGCGGCCGCCGACGCTGATGGTGCCGGCGGTGGGTTCGACCATCCGGTTGATCATCCGCAGGGTGGTGGTCTTTCCGCACCCGGAGGAACCGACGAGGACGGTGACGCCGCCTTCGGGGAATTCCAGCGACAGATCGTCCACCGCTGTTGTGCCGTTCGGGTATCGCTTGCTGACTGCGTCGAACTTGATCATCCGCTGCCCCTTGCCCGGCCTGCATAGTGTCATGCAGAGTCTTAGGCACGTGAATAGAAGTCAATAGGCGGGCGTAAATCCCTCGTTACATCGCGGACCGGGTGACCGGACCGCGCCGCCGATATGCCGCCTGTTTGCTTCGGTTCACCGTACGGAACGAGGTGTCGGACTTCCGTCCACAAAAGGCCTTATAAGAGGGAGTTGAGCCCCTTGGTTTCCCACATGCTGGACAATGGCCGACGGGCCGGCCGGCGCATCACGCTCGACGGCAGCGCGCTGGGCACCGCCGATATCGCCGCCCTCGCGGAGCGCACCGCACACACCACGACCCCCGACCCCAAGGCCCTCGCACGCGCCGAGGAATCCTGGGACACCGCCCGCCGCCTCGCCGCCACCGGCCGGGTCTACGGACGCAGCACCGGCGTCGGCGCCAACCGCACGGAAGAGGTCGGGGCCGACGCCGAACACGGGCTGCGCCTGCTGCGCAGCCACGCCGGCGCGATCGGCGACCCGCTGCCGGCCGGCGAGGTACGCGCCATGCTCGCCGTACGGGCCAACCAGCTGCTGGCGGGCGGCGCCGGACTGAACCCCGCCGTGATCACCTCCCTGCTCGCCGCCCTGGAGTCCGGCGCGCACCCCGTCATCAACGAACACGGCGCCGTCGGCACCGGCGACCTCGCCGCCCTCGCCCAGACGGGCCTCGCACTGGCCGGCGAGCACCCCTGGCACTGCACGCCGGGAGCCCGGCCCCCGGCCCCCATCGCCCTCGACAACAACGACGCCCTCGCCCTGATCAGCAGCAACGCCCTCACCCTGGGCCAGTCCGCGCTCGCCCTCGACGAACTGCGCCGCCTGCTGGCCGCCTCCCTGCCCGTCGCCGCGCTCTCCCTCCTCGCGGTCGGCGGCTCCTACGAACCCTTCGCCGACCCCGTGATGCGGGCCCGCCCGCACCCCGGCTCCGCGGCCGCCGCGGCCCGGCTGCGCGGCCTCTCCGGCGTCCCGGACCGCCCCGCCCCACCCCTGGGCCGCATCCAGGACCCGTACGGCTTCCGCTGCCTCCCCCAGATCCACGGTCCGGCACTCGACGCCGCCGACGCCCTGGACGCGGTCCTGGCCGTCGAGGTGAACGCCGCCTCCGAAAACCCCCTCATCAGCATCGAGGACCAGGCCGCCTACCACCACGGCAACTTCTACGCCGCGCACACCGTCCTCGCCCTCGACGCCTTCCGCCTCGCCGTCCTCCAGACCGCCCGGCTCTCCACCGCCCGCCTCGCCGCCCTCTCCGAGCCTGACTTCACCCGGCTGCGGCCCTTCCTGGGCGACGCCGCCCCCGCCAGCTCCGGCGTCATGATCCTCGAATACGCGGCCGGCGCGGCCCTCGGCGAAATGCGCGCCGTCTCCCACCCGGCCTCCCTCGGCCACGCCGTCCTCTCCCGCGGCGTGGAGGAACAGGCCAGCTTCGCCTCCCTCGGCGCCCGCCAGACCCTGCGCGCCGCCACGTACTACCGTCAGGTCCTGGCCTGCGAACTGGTCGCCGCCGTACGGGCCTTGCGGATGCGCTCGCTGGAACCGGAGCCCGGTCTGCCGCTCGCCACCGCCTATGCGCTCGCCGCCGAGGCGCTCGACCCGCGCATGGAGGACCGCCCGCTGACCGATGATGTGGCGGTGGCGGCGGGGCTGCTGGACGGGCTGGCGGGAATGTGAGGCGTAGCGGCGGCCGGGGCGGGCCAGGGATTACCTGCCGTCCGCCGGTCCGTACCGCCGGCCCGTTCCGTACAGTCGGTCAGCCTGTGCGCGGGCCGGCAACGGTTCCTCCGACACATGACACGCACGCACATGACACGCACGCACATGACACGCACGCACATGACACGCACGCACACGACACGCACGCACACGACGCGGCACACGCGACACGGCACAAGTCACAAGGCCCCTCCCGGGGCGGGAAGAAGAGGCGATGAGCGGGGACGGGGACAACGGCGGCGCGGCCGAGGGCACGCGTACGGGCACGGGCACGGCCGACGCGGGCACCGCCGCCCGCCTGCAGAAGCTCTTCGAGGGCCATCGGCTGACGCCCACCCAGCGGCGGATCGCGCACTGCATGGTGCGGCAGGCCGCCGAGGCGCCCTTCCTCTCCAGCGTCGAGCTGGCCGAACTGGCCGGCGTCAGCCAGCCCTCCGTCACCCGCTTCGCCGTCGCGCTCGGCTTCGACGGCTACCCGGCGCTCCGCCGCCACCTCCGCGAGGTCGCACCCGCCGAAAAGCCCGACGACACCGGCTCGTACAACGAGTACCAGCAGGCCGTCCAGGCGGAGATCGACAACCTCCGCCACCTGGCCGCCGCCCTCGCCGACCCGTCCCCGGTGATCGAGGCCGGCCGCGTCCTCGCCACCTCCCGCCCGCTGCCCGTCCTCGGCCTGCGCGCGGCCGGCGCCCAGGCCGCCGGCTTCACCTACTTCGCCCGCAAGGTCCACCCCGACGTCCGGCTCCTGGACGAGGGCGGCACCATGCTCACCGACCGCATCGACGCCGCCGTCCGCGCCGGCGCGAGCGCCCTGCTCTGCTTCGCCCTGCCCCGCCACCCCCGCGAGGTCGTCGACGCCCTGGAATACGCCCGCACCGCCGGCCTGACCGTCGTCACCGTCGCCGACAGCGCCTTCGCCCCCGTCGCCCACCACACCGACCTCCTCCTCCCCGCCGCCGTCGGCACCGGCCTCGCCTTCGACACGGCCTGCGCCCCCATGCTGCTGGGCCGCGTCCTCCTGGAGGCGATGTGCGACGCCCTGCCGGACGCGCAGGCGCGGCTGGAGGAGTTCGACGCCAAGGCGGTGGCCAGGGGGTTGTTCGTGGAGTGAGGGGGCCATCCGTTCGGAGGATGATGTGCGGAGTGGCTCGTCGGGGGGTGGCGGGCCGCCCTAGTCTCGGCCCATGACCGCAACGTACGACTATGAGCATCTGCACCATCTCGTCGACCAGATGCCCCCTGAAAAGGCGCGACACCTGGAGCTGCTCCTGGAGTCGGACTCGCCGTTACCCCCGTTCGCGACCGAGCCGGACGATGCTCAGGCCGCGGAGGCGGAGCAGTCCCGGGGCCGCGGCCTGTCGTTCGCCGGGATCGGCGACTCCGGCCGCTCCGATCTCTCCGAGCGGCACCGTGAGCTGATCCAGGACGCAATGAGGGCGGGCGAATGAGGGAGGCCCTGCTCGACACCGGCGTACTGGTGGCCATCGCCGACCGGAGGGACGCGCATCACTCCGAGTGCATCCGGTTCGCCGAGCAGTACCGGGGCCGCCTTCGGGTGCCGCCGACGGTGGTGACCGAGACCGCGTGGATACTGGAGAAGTATCTGGGGCCCGAAGCGGAAGCCGCCTTCGTCTCGTCGATCGCGCGGGGTGAACTCGAGCTGGTCCGGATGGAGCGCCAGGATTTCGGCCGGACGGCCGAGCTGGTGCGCAAATACGCCGACTTCCCCCTCGGAACCGTCGACGCCTCGCTCGTCGCCGTCGCCGAACGGCTGAAGCTGACCGAGATCGCCACCATCGACCGCCGCCACTTCACCGCCGTCCGCCCCGAGCACGTCACCTCCTTCGCCCTCTTCCCCTGACGGGCGGCACGGGCAGGCCAGAGGGCTGGTCCGGTCTCAGGGAATCCTCATCCGCGCTGGCTACGATCCGCCGCCGGAACACATGTGACGGGCATGAGGAGGTCTGCCGTGGGGCGCGGGGCGTATGCGCTGGCGCGGGTGGCGGTGATCGTGCGGGCGCCGGCCGGGTGGCTGTGGTGGCCCGGACTGCTGGCCGCGGGGATCGGTGCGCTGGTACCGGGGCTGACCGGGCGGAGGATCGGCGTGCTGACGGGGGTCGCGCTGGGGGTGATCGCGGCGTTCGTGGTGTTCGCCGTGCGGCGCGGGCGGTATACGGCCCTGGCCGGTGGGGCCTCCCGCGCCGGCAAGGCCGTCATCCTCCAGGACCGGGCGGTCACCCTCCGCGTCTGGCGCCGGGCGCATCGCTGGTGGCTGCTGCTCGCCTTCCTGACGGCGGTCGGGTCGTCGTTCGTGCTGCCCGCCGCCGGTGGGCTGCTGATGGCCGGGGCCGCACTGGGGCTGTGGGGCAAGGCGCTGTGGCTGGGCCGTTGGGAGCGGGAGCGGGACGCGTTGCTGTGGGTGCGTACGGAGGCGGCCGGGCGCGGCGGCGCCGCGGGCAAGGCCGTGCGGGGGTATCTGACGACGGGTACGGCGGCGGGGGACGCGGCGCCGGGCGGGGCGCGCGGCGGACGTGGTGCCGCCCGGTCGGCGGGGGCAGGTGCCGGGACCGGGCGGCGGTAGGCGCGAGCTGCGGACCGCCCGCTAGCCGAGGCCGCGGAGCGCGTGGGGGTGGGCCCCGCCGCTCTCCGCGGTGAGCTCGTCCAGGGTCTGCGGGGCGCGTACGGTCGCGAAGCGGACGGTGCCGTCGGGGGCGGCCGCATAGCCGTGAACGCCGGGGCGGGGGAGGGAGTTGTAGGCGAAGTGGGTGGAGAAGTAGTAGGCGCCGGTGTCCAGGAGGGCGACGTGGTCGCCGGACTGCAGGAGGGGGAGCGGGCGGTTCTCGGCGACCAGGTCGCCGGCGAAGCAGCACGGCCCCGCGATGTCCTGGGCGACCGCCGGGCCGGACTTGGGCAGGCCCTGCTCGTCGTAGGCGGCGACCCGGATCGGCCAGGCGTCGGGGACGAAGACCGTACGGGTGGCGACCTGGGCGCCGGCGTGGGTGACCGCGATGGGACGGCCGCCCGCCGACTTCGCGTATTCGACGCGGGCGACGACCGTGCCGTGCTTGGCCAGCAGCGAGCGGCCGAATTCCGTGACGAGCCCGTAGCGTCCGGACAGCAGGCCCGGGACGGTCGAGCGGAGCAGCGCGGCGTACTCCCGGAAGGTGGGGGTGGTCTCGTCCGAGGTGAAGTTGACCGGGAGGCCGCCGCCGATGTCGAGGGTGTCGATCTGCCGCCGGCCGGCCCTCTCGTTGATCTCCTCGGCCAGGTGGAACAGCGCCGCCACCCCCGAGGCCATCAGCTCCAGCGGCATGCCCTGGGAGCCGACGTGGGCGTGCAGCCGGGTCAGCCACGGGCGCTCCAGGCAGGCCCGTACGACCCAGTCGCGGGCGCCCTCGTCGCGTAGCCCCACACCGAATTTGGAGGTGTCGGTTGCGGTGCTCATCGCGCCGATGCTGCCGCCGCCGATCTGCGGATTGATGCGGAGGCCTATCGGCGCGGAGGACGGCGCGGACGCCATCAGGGCATCGATACGGGACAGCTCTTCGGGGTTGTCGGCGTTGACCGCGATGCCGAGCGCCAGCGCCTCGCGCAGCTCGGCGCGGGTCTTGGCGGGGGAGTCGAGCACCGTACGCGTGGCCGGTACCCGTGCGGCGCGGGCCAGCGCCAGCTCTCCGGGGCTGGCCACCTCGCAGCCGAGCCCTTCCTCGGCGAGCAGCCGCAGCACCGGCACCAGCGAGGCGGCCTTCACCGCGAAGGCGTGCAGCACCGGCGTGCCGGGTGCGGTGAACTCCTCGAAGGCGGCGCGGAGTTCGGCCGCCGAACGGCGGATCCCGGCGATGTCGAGCAGCCCGGCGACGGGCTCCGCGGGACCGACCAGCCCTTGGGCGACGGCCGCCTGTACGGCACGGTCCCGGCCGGTGGGGTACGCACCACCGGTGAAGCCGGTGTCCTGCGTCGGACCCGTGCGGTCCCTGAAGCCGTTGCCGCCCGTCGGACCCGTGCGGGCCCTGAGGGCGGAGACGTCCGTGCCGTGTGCCGGGCCGGGAACGGGCCCGGTCACGGGGCTGGTCGCGGAGCCGGGCAGGTGTCCTGGCACGGGGCCGTGGAGGGGGCCTGCCGCGGGCTCGTCCTTGGGGCCAATCATGAGGCAACTTCACCATTGGGTGGGGCGTCGCGCCATCGGATACGGCCCGACGCCCCGGACCTTTACACCCCTCGTACCGTCACACCCCCGGACCGTCACACCCTGGTGCCATTACCCCGTCCGTGCCGTTACGCCGCCGCCCCGCTCAGCCCCGCCTTGCGGTGCCGCTCGGTCATCCGGGAGCCGGACTCGCGGCGGGCGGCGCGGCGCAGCAGGGGTATGGCGAGGAGGAAGCCGAGGACGGCCCAGGCGGTCAGGACCAGGGCGACCGTCGGCAGCTCCCAGGAGCCGGCCGGTTCCGCGAGGCGGGCGGCGTCCGGCAGCAGCGCCGAGCGCACTCCCTGCGCCATCCACTTGAGCGGGAACACGGACGCTATGTTCTGGACCACCACCGGAAGCGAGGCGAACGGGAACATCGCTCCCGAGGTGAACAGCAGCGCCATCACCGGCAGCATGATCAACGCCAGGGCCTCGCGCGGATTGGGCAGTACGGCCCCGATGGCCGCACCCAGCGGCACCACGGCGAACAGCCCGAGCCCGGCGACCCACAGCAGCGTCAGCCAGCTGCCGGGATCGCGCGGCAGCGGTCCGTCCACCAGCAGCGCACCGGCCCCCAGCAGGACGACGAGGGTGCCGAGTGCCATGGCGACCACGAGCAGCGACTTGGCGACGAGGTAGGCGGGTATGCCGCCGGGCGTGGCCCGCAGGCGCAGCAGGGCGCCCTCCTCCCGTTCGGTCACCAGGATCTGCGGGAGATTGACCAGCCCGATCTGGAACAGCAGATAGGCGGCGAAACCCGCCAGGGTCAGATGGGCCATCGGGATGTGGGTGCCGGGCACGCTCTTGCCGAGGTTGCCCGCCACCACCAGCGCGACAACCACGTTCGCCAGCTGGCCGGACACTTCTTTGGGGTTGCGGAGGAAGTGGCGCAGCTCGATGCCGCCGCGCAGGAAGCCGGCGCGCCAGAAGCGGCGGCGGTGGTTCTCGGTCATGCGGCGTGCTTCTCCCCGTTGTCGTTCCGGTCCTCGGACCTCTCGGCCTCGGCGTGCACCATGTGCAGATAGGTGTCCTCCAGCGTCGGGCGGCGGACCTCCAGGCTGGGGATCGGCCCGCCGGCGTCCTGGTGGAGGTCCCAGACCAGCCGGGAGGGGTCTTCGGTGCGCTCGTGGCGAGCCGTGCCGTCGGCGGCAGTCCAGCGCACCTCGGCCCGCGCGGCGGCCTGGCGGGCAAGCTCCGCAGGCGTGCCGGAGGCCCGGATCCGGCCGCCGACCAGCACGGCTATGCGGTCGGCCAGCCGCTCGGCCTCCACCAGGTCGTGGGTGGTGAGCAGGACCGTGACGCCCTCCTCGCGGGCGAGCCGTTCGACCAGTACGTGGAAGTCGTGCCGCGCCTCGGGGTCGAAGCCGGTGGTCGGCTCGTCCAGGAAGAGGAGTTCGGGGCGGCCGATGATGGCGAGCGCGACGTCCAGGCGGCGGCGCTGGCCGCCGGACAGCTGGTCCACCTGCCGGCCGGCCCGGTCCGTGAGGCCGACCAGCGCCAGGGCCTCGTCCGGGTCGCGCGGGTGGGGGTAGTACGTGGCGAAGTGGCTCAGGAGCTCCGCGACCCGCCAGCGGCGGTGGTCGCGCCAGGACTGCAGGACCAGTCCGATCCGGCCGCGCCAGGCGTCGCCGCCGCGCGCCGGGTCCGTACCCAGGACCTGGACCTCACCCGCGGAGCGCTGCCGGAAGCCCTCCAGGATTTCCACGGTGGTGGTCTTCCCGGCGCCGTTGGGTCCGAGCAGGGCGAAGATCTCGCCGCGGCCGATGTCCAGGTCGATGCCGTGCAGGACGTCGGCGCTGCCGTACGCCATGCGCAGATCGCGCACCTCGATGACGGGCCGGGCGCCGGCGGCGGGGCCGGCCGGCCGGATGGATGCTTCCGGGCCCGTGGGGCGTGCGGTCGTGTGCTCGGTCGTTGTCATCGTCCCGCCTCCGCGTGGTGCTGCTGCCGCTCCTGCGCCACCGTGGCGGGTCCCGCGCCGTCGACGATCGCCCGCAGCGCCGCCACATGTCCCTCGAAGGCGGTCCGCCCGCGCGCCGTCAGCCGTACCTTCGTGCGCCGCTTGCGGCCGCCGCCCTCCTTGTGGATCTCCAGATATCCGGCCTCTTCCAGGGTGTGCAGCTGCTTGGAGAGCGCGGAGTCGCTGAGCGAGAGGCTTTCGCGGATGAACGAGAAGTCGGCCCATTCGGTGGCAGCGAGCAGCGCGACCACCGACAGCCGGGTGGCCGGGTGGATCAGTTCGTCGAAACCGGAGGGGGTGCTCATTGCTGCGCCCCCAGACGGCCTCGGACCGAGCAGGCCGCCCAGCGGTTGGCCGGGCGCATGAACAGGACGAAGGCGGCCGCCGAGATCGTGGCCTGGATGACGCTGCCGAGGGGCAGCTGGAGCCACTCGACGAGCCAACCGGAGAGCAGGATCGTCCCGCCGGTCACCAGCGCGCCCCCGAAGAAGGGGAGGCAGGACCGCCAGTCGTAGACGGAGCGGTGCGCCCGCAGACGGGTCTTGCGGTGGGAGGCGAAGGCCAGCGTCAGCAGCACGCCGACGTATGCGGCGAGTATCAGGTAGAAGGCCCACTCGGGTGGCTTCAGCCCGAGGCTGGCGAGGAACACCCACATGATCGCGGCTGTGGTGTAGGCCGCGCCGTCCCCGCCGAACGCGTGCCGCTCCATCTCGTCGTAGACCCGCTCCTGCGGTACTCGGATGCGCTGTAGATCTGCCCAGGCCTGCTCGGCATCCACCGGTGTGCTCATGGTCATCGCCTCCCCGTGACGGTTCCGTGCGCACACGGCCGGCTCGGCCGTGCACCCACTTTTACTTGCCCACCAGGAAAGTTAGCGCTGACTTTCCGAGTAGGCAAGTCGTATTCGGCGCCTGTGGATAACTCTGTGTGTGCGTGCGCGCATGCGTGGGTGCGGCTGCGGATGCGGGCGCGATGGCCGGTTCACGCGCCTCGCGGCGCCCGGCTGCCGCGCCCTGTTGACTGACGCTATTCAGCGACTCCAATATGTGAATAGCTCGATCCATTCGACGACGTCAGGGAGGCACGGCCCATGTCGGGACCGCGACCCGTGCGGGCAGCGCGCGGTACGGAGCTCAGTGCTCGGGGATGGCAGCAGGAAGCCGCGCTGCGCATGCTGCAGAACAACCTCGATCCGGAGGTGGCCGAGCATCCGGACAAGCTCGTCGTCTACGGCGGTACGGGCAAGGCCGCCCGTGACTGGCGCTCCTTCGACGCGATGGTGCGCACGCTCACCACGCTCAAGCAGGACGAGACGATGCTCGTTCAGTCCGGCAAGCCGGTCGGCGTGATGCAGACGCACGAATGGGCGCCGCGGGTGCTCATCGCCAACTCCAACCTCGTCGGCGACTGGGCCAACTGGGAGGAGTTCCGCCGCCTGGAGGCCCTCGGGCTGACCATGTACGGGCAGATGACGGCCGGTTCGTGGATCTACATCGGGACGCAGGGGATCCTGCAGGGCACGTACGAGACCTTCGCGGCCGTCGCGGCGAAGAAGTTCAACGGCACCCTGGCCGGGACGATCACGCTCACCGCCGGTCTCGGCGGCATGGGCGGCGCCCAGCCGCTCGCCGTCACCATGAACGACGGCGTCGCCATCTGCATCGACTGCGACCCGCGGGCCATCGAGCGGCGGATCGAGCACCGCTACCTGGACGTGAAGGCGGACAGCCTCAAGCACGCCCTCGAACTCGCCGTGGAGGCCCGTGACCAGCGCAAGCCGCTGTCCATCGGGCTGCTCGGCAACGCCGCGGAACTCCTGCCGCAGATGCTCGCCGAGGGCGCGCCGATCGACATCGTCACCGACCAGACCAGCGCCCACGACCCGCTGGCCTACCTTCCCGTCGGCATCGACTTCGCCGATATGGCCGCCTACGCGGCGGAGAAGCCCGCCGACTTCACCCAGCGGGCGCGCGAGTCGATGGCCCGCCACGTCGAGGCCATGGTCGGCTTCATGGACGCCGGCGCCGAGGTCTTCGACTACGGCAACTCCATCCGCGGCGAGGCCCAACTCGCCGGATATGAGCGGGCGTTCGCCTTCCCCGGCTTCGTTCCGGCCTACATCCGGCCGCTGTTCGCCGAGGGCAAGGGGCCGTTCCGCTGGGCCGCGCTCTCCGGTGACGCCCGCGACATCGCCGCCACCGACAAGGCGATCCTGGACCTCTTCCCGGAGAACGAGTCGCTGGCCCGCTGGATCAAGATGGCGGGGGAGCGGGTCCACTTCCAGGGGCTGCCCGCCCGCATCTGCTGGCTCGGCTACGGCGAGCGCGACAAGGCCGGTGAGCGCTTCAACGAGATGGTCGCCGACGGCACCCTGCGCGCGCCGCTGGCCATCGGCCGCGACCACCTCGACTGCGGCTCCGTCGCCTCGCCGTACCGCGAGACCGAGGCGATGAAGGACGGCTCGGACGCCATCGCCGACTGGCCGCTGCTCAACGCCATGGTCAATGTCGCCTCCGGCGCCTCCTGGGTCTCGCTGCACCACGGTGGCGGCGTCGGCATGGGCCGCTCGATCCACGCGGGCCAGGTCACGGTCGCCGACGGCACCCCGCTGGCGGGCGAGAAGATCCGCCGGGTGCTGACCAACGACCCGGGCATGGGCGTCATCCGGCACGTCGACGCGGGCTATGAGCGCGCCGACGAGGTCGCCGCCGAGCGCGGCGTCCGTATCCCGATGCGCGAGGGCGAAGGCGAGGGAGCGTGACCGCCTCGTTCCACGAGATGTGGGAGGAGCTGCGGCCGATCGGGCGCAACTCCTCCTCCGGGGGCTACCGCCGCTACGCCTGGACCGCCGCCGACGCCGACTGCCGCGCGTGGTTCCAGGCGCAGGCCGAGGCCCGCGGGCTCGCCTACGAGCTGGACCGCAACGGCAACCAGTGGGCATGGCTGGGGGCGGCGACCTACCAGGACGTGGCCCCCGGCGACGCCGTCGTCACCGGCTCGCACCTGGACTCCGTACCGGACGGCGGCGCCTTCGACGGGCCGCTGGGCGTGGTCTCCTCCTTCGCCGCGCTGGACGAACTCCGGCGGCGCGGCGCGCGGCTCGACAAGCCGCTGGCCCTCGTCAACTTCGGCGACGAGGAAGGCGCCCGCTTCGGCCTGGCCTGCGTCGGCTCCCGGCTCACCGCCGGCGCACTGGGCGTCGAGGCCGCGCACCAGCTGCGCGACGGCGACGGCGTCACCCTGCCGCAGGCCATGGAGCGCGCCGGATACGACCCGGACGCCATCGGCCCGGACCCCGAACGGCTCGCCAGGATCGGCGCATTCGTCGAGCTCCACGTCGAGCAGGGCCGCGCCCTCGACCTCTCCGGCGACCCGGTCGGCATCGCCTCGGCCATCTGGCCGCACGGCCGCTGGCGGTTCGACTTCCACGGCGAGGCCAACCACGCCGGCACGACCCGCCTCGAGGACCGCCGTGACCCGATGCTCACCTACGCCGCGACCGTGCTCGCCGCCCGCGAGCAGGCGAGACTGGCCGGCGCCCTGGCCACCTTCGGGAAGATCAGCGTGGAGCCGAACGGCGTCAACGCCATTCCCTCGCTGGTCAGAGGCTGGCTGGACTCCCGCGCCGCCGATCAGGACACCCTGGACACCGTGATCGACGGGATCGAGCGGGCGGCCGCCGAACGCGCCGAGCGCGACGGAGTGGACCTGACCGTCGTCCGGGAATCCTTCACCCCCGTAGTGGAGTTCCAGCACGCCCTGCGCGACGAGCTGGGCGCGATCCTCGGCAAGGCGGGGGAGCGGGCCGTGCCCGTCCTGGGCACCGGCGCGGGACACGACGCCGGTATTTTGTCCGGAACCATCCCCACGGCCATGCTATTCGTACGCAACCCCACCGGCGTCTCGCACTCGCCCGCCGAAACGGCGTCCGAGGACGACTGCGTCGCCGGGGTCACCGCACTCGCCGACGTACTGGAGGGGCTGGCGTGCCGCTGACACCGCAGGCAGCACCGGTCACGTATTGGCTCGAACACGCCTGGCTGGGCACCCATGTCGAGCCCGGCGTCGCCGTGGACGTGGCGGACGGGCGGATCGCGGCCGTCCGGACCGGGGCCGGGAGCCCGCCGCCCGGCGCCGTCGCGCTGCGCGGCCTGACCCTCCCCGGCCTCGCCAACGCCCACTCGCACGCCTTCCACCGCGCCCTGCGCGGCACCGTCCAGGTGGGCAGCGGCACCTTCTGGACCTGGCGCGAGGTGATGTACAGCGTCGCCGACCGGCTCACCCCCGACACCTATTACGCCCTCGCCACCGCCGTCTACGCCGAGATGGCGCTGGCCGGCATCACCTGCGTCGGCGAATTCCACTACCTGCACCACGCGCCCGGCGGCGCCCGCTACAACGACCCCAACGCCATGGGCGAGGCGCTGATCGCGGCCGCCGCCGACGCCGGCATCCGCATCACCCTGCTCGACACCGCCTACCTCTCGGCCGGCTTCGGCGCCCTGCCCGACCAGCACCAGCTGCGTTTCTCCGACGGCACGGCCGAGCACTGGGCACAGCGCGCCGACGCGCTCAAGGACGGCAACGAGCACGCCCGGATCGGCGCCGCCATCCACTCCGTGCGCGCCGTGCCCGCCGGACAGCTGGGCACCGTCGCCGAATGGGCCCGCGCCCGGCAGGCCCCCCTGCACCTCCACCTCTCCGAGCAGACCGCCGAGAACGACGCCTGCCGCGACGCACACGGCCGCACCCCCACCCAGCTGCTGTCCGACCACGGCGTCCTGGGCCCGCGTACCACCGCCGTGCACGCCACCCACCTCACCCCCGAGGACATCGGCCTGCTCGGCGGCACCAGCACCGGCGTATGCATGTGCCCGACCACCGAACGCGACCTCGCCGACGGCATCGGCCCGGCCGTCCAGCTCCAGTCCCACGGCAGCCCGCTGTCCCTCGGCAGCGACAGCCACGCCGTCATCGACCTGCTCGAAGAGGCCCGCGCCATGGAACTCGACGAGCGGCTGCGCACCCGCACCCGCGGGCACTGGACGGCCGCCGCGCTGCTGCGCGCCGCGACCGCCGACGGTCACGCCGCCCTGGGCTGGGACGACGCCGGCGCCATCGAGACCGGCGCGCTCGCCGACCTCACCACGATCGCGCTGGATTCCGTACGCACCGCAGGGCCCCAGCCCCGGCTGGGCGCCGAGACGGCCGTATTCGCCGCCTCCGCGGCGGATGTGCGGCACACGGTCGTGGGCGGCCGCCAGATCGTCCGGGACGGCGCCCACACCCTGGTGCCGGATGTGCCCGGCGCGCTAGCCGCATCCATCGCCGCCGTACGCGGCTGACCACCGCCCGCCCGATGCCCGTCCCGCGGCCGAAGGAGAACACCCCCGCGATGACCACCGACACCACGGCCTCCGCGCCCAGCACCGCCATCACCCACATCGGCCAGCTCGTCACCAACGACCCCTCCCTCGGCGAAGGCCCCCTCGGTCTGATCCAGGACGCGGCGGTCGTCTTCGACGGCGACCGCATCGCCTGGGTCGGTGAATCAAGCAAAGCACCCGCCACTGACAACGCCGTCGACGCGGCCGGCCGCGCCGGTATCCCCGGCTTCGTGGACTCCCACTCCCACCTCGTCTTCGCCGGCGACCGCACCGCAGAGTTCAACGCCCGGATGTCCGGCCGCGCTTACTCCGCCGGCGGCATCCGCACCACCGTCGCCGCCACCCGCGCAGCCACCGACGAGGCGCTGCACGCCAACGTCGCCCGCTACCTCGCCGAGGCCCTCCGCCAGGGCACCACCACCCAGGAGACCAAGTCCGGCTACGGCCTCACCGTCGAGGACGAGGCCCGTGCGCTGCGCATCGCGGCCGAGCACACCGACGAGGTCACCTTCCTCGGCGCCCATATCGTCTCGCCCGACTACGCCGACGACCCGGCCGGCTACGTCGACCTCGTCACCGGCCCGATGCTGGACGCCTGCGCCCCGCACGCCCGCTGGGTCGACGTCTTCTGCGAGAAGGGCGCCTTCGACGGCGACCAGGCCCGCGCCATCCTCACCGCCGGCAAGGCCAAGGGCCTGATGCCGCGCGTGCACGCCAACCAGCTCGGCCACGGCCCCGGAGTCCAGCTCGCCGTCGAGCTCGGCGCCGCCTCCGCCGACCACTGCACCCACCTCAGCTACGCCGACATCGACGCCCTCGCCCAGTCCGACACCGTCGCCACCCTCCTCCCGGGCGCCGAGTTCTCCACCCGCGCCCAGTGGCCCGACGCCCGCCCGCTGCTCGACGCCGGCGCCACCGTCGCCCTGTCCACCGACTGCAACCCCGGCTCGTCCTTCACCAGTTCCATGCCGTTCTGCATCGCACTGGCCGTCCGCGACATGGGCATGACCCCCGACGAGGCCGTCTGGTCCGCCACCGAGGGCGGCGCCCGCGCCCTGCGCCGCACGGACGTCGGCCGGATCACCCCCGGCGCCCGCGCCGACCTCGCCCTGCTCGACGCGCCCTCGCACGTCCACCTCGCCTACCGGCCGGGCGTGCCGCTGGTATCTGCCGTGTGGCACAAGGGAGTTCTCGTCTGAACGGCCCGGGGAGCCGTACGCCGGGACCGCGATTGTCAGACCCCGCTGCCACCATGGATGCATGAGCACGGGGACCGGTGAGCTGACGGATGACCTGCTGGACGACCCGGCGCGGCTGCCGGCCGCCGACCGGGCCGCGGTACGGGCGCACATCGAGGGCATGAGCGCCGCCCCGCATATCGGCCGCGAGGTCTTCCAGCAGGCCGAGGCCATATTCGGCGGTGCGGAGGTGCCGCGCGCCGAGTTCGCGTCGTGGCTGCGGTTCGTCCCCGGCATCACCCACCTGAACGAGGACGGCTTCTGGCCCCGCAAGAGAACGGGCCCAGCAGAGGAGGGCCCGTCCCGAAAACCTCCGGGGCAGGCCCTCCTCTGCGCGGGCGGCTACCGGTCACGGCGGACCGGCGGTGCGACCGCGGGCAGTCACTCCTCGACCATCAGCCCCTTGCGGAGCCGGCCGAGTGTGCGCGAGAGCAGCCGGGAGACGTGCATCTGGGAGATGTTCAGCTCCTCGCCGATCTCGGACTGCGTCATATTGGCCACGAAACGCAGCGAAAGGATCTTGCGGTCGCGCGGCGGGAGTTCGGCGATCAGCGGCTTGAGCGATTCGACGTACTCAATGCCTTCGAGGCCGTTGTCCTCGTAGCCGATGCGGTCCGCCAGCGCACCTTCGCTGTCGTCCTCCTCGGGCTGGGCGTCCAGCGAGCTCGCGGTGTAGGCGTTGCTCGCGGCCATCCCTTCCACGACCTCGTCCTTGGTGATGCCGAGGCGTTCGGCGAGCTCGCTCACCGTGGGGGCGCGGTCCAGCTTCTGCGCCAGTTCGTCGCCGGCCTTGGCGAGATCCAGCCGCAGTTCCTGCAGACGCCTCGGTACGCGCACCGACCAGCTGGTGTCGCGGAAGAAGCGCTTGATCTCGCCGACAATGGTCGGCATCGCAAACGTCGGGAACTCGACGCCGCGGCTCAGCTCGAAGCGGTCTATCGCCTTGATCAGGCCAATCGTGCCGACCTGGACGATGTCCTCCATGGGCTCGCTGCGGGAGCGGAACCGGGAGGCCGCGAACTTCACCAGGGCGAGATTGAGCTCGACCAGAGTGTTACGGACGTATGCGAATTCATGCGTGCCTTCCTCGAGCGTTTCCAGCCGCTCGAAGAGGGTCTTGGACAGCGCCCGCGCATCTACCGGACCCACCTCGTCGAACGGGGGGATCTCCGGCAGGCCGTCGATCTCGGGAATGCCCGCCGTGTCGGATTCGGCAGGGATCGACTGGGCAGGGGGCGTCTGGGAAGGGATGTGCCCCGTCGGGTCGGACAGGGGTGTCGACGAGGTGTGCTGCCGGGTGTCGTCGGTGCGCAGTTCGTCGAGCCGGGGTGACATGTGTCCTCCATCGTTCTCGGCATATGGCTGCCGAAGCCTCTACGTGAAGCTGCGGTGTGCGGCGCCTCCAAAGCCGGTCGTTTCGAATGTCTGCCTCTACGCCTACCTGGCTTTGCATGAAGATGGCAAGTGCGTGTTGTCCATATCTCGGGCTATATGGCGATTGTTCGGCTACCCCTGTGGGGAGTGAGGGCGTAGTGTTCGACAAGCGCAGTCATAAGCAATGAGTAGCCGAGACAGCAAGAGGGGTGCGCGCGCATGGACCGCGGGACGGTCGGCAGTGCAAGCCGGGGCCGGTTGCATATCGCGATCCGGCATCACGGTGCCAGCGCGGTCGTGACCGCTGCCGGTGAGCTCGATCACCACACCGCCGATCTGTTGCGTGAGTCACTGGAGGGGTGCGTGGACGATGGATATGCACGCCTGGTGGTGGACTGCTCACCCCTTGAATTCATGGACTCCACCGGACTCAATGTGCTGCTCGGTGCCCGCCTGAAAGCGGAGGCCGCAGGGGGCGGGGTCCATCTGGCCGGAATGCAGCCGGTCGTTGCCCGGGTCTTCGAGATCACCGGTGCGGAAGCGGTCTTCACCGTGCATGACTCGCTCGACGCGGCACTGGCCGACTGACGTGACGACGGTGCCCGGATGGTGGCAATCCCGGCACGTAGTACGAGTCACAACTTCCGTACCAAAGAAGTGGGTGTTCTCGCGGCCCGGTCGGGCAGGAGACATCTGAATCCGTAACCAGTCAGTTATCTGTTGTCCGCAAGAAGGCGAATCGGTGAGGTGAAGCGCTGATGAGCACCACCCGGCCGTACCCGCCGGGCGATCTTGGCCCGGAGCCGGGAGGCGCCGGTGCTTCCGCCGCCCAGACCACCGCGCAGACCGCCGCCCCGGTGGGTCAGGTGCGTCGGCTGCGCCTGGCGGGCACCCGGGGCGCCGTGGCGCGCGGCCGTGACTTCGCCCGGGAGGCCCTGCACGACTGGGGCTGGCTGCCGGCCGCCAACGCCGACCAGCGGGCCGCCGCGGAGGACGTGCTGCTCGTCGTCTCCGAGCTGGTCACCAACGCCTGTCTGCACGCCGAGGGGCCGGAGGAGCTGCGGCTGCGGTGCACGCGCAAGGTGCTGCGCCTGGAGGTCACCGACCTCGGTGCCGGTTCGCCCGCGCCGCGCAGTCCGCACCGTCCGGGCCGCCCCGGCGGGCACGGCATGTTCATCGTGCAGCGCCTGTGCCTGGACTGGGGCGTGGTACGCAACGCCGACGGTGCGGGTAAGACCGTCTGGGCGGAGCTCGCCGCGCCGTCCTGAAGGGCGGCCGTGACACGAAGAGTTGAGCGCGGGCCCACGGGTCCGCGCTTTGTCGTATACCCGTCGTATGCCCACCCCTCCGCTCCGATCGGGGCTGCGCTGTGCCTTCCCTCGGCAGGGCCCCGGGCGTACCTTGAGCGCCCAATCTGATGTGCCGTCAGTAACATTCGGCGGTGCGCTACCCGGGAGAAGGGGAGTTCGAGGTGGCCCGCTTCTGTGAACCACACGCCAGGCGACCACGCCGTACGGCCGCTCTGGCCGCAGCCGTGGCGATGACGGCGGGATCCGCGGTGCTGCTCGCCGCGCCGGCCGCACACGCCGAGGTCGTCGACGTCAACTACCAGTGCAAGACCCCGATCGGCAACAAGGGCGCGGTATCGCCCATCGACATCAAGTCCACCCCCAGTGGCAGTGCGTACAAGCTCGTGATGTCCTTCCAGAAGGGCGTCTCCTCCAGCCCCGTCGAGCTGGGCAAGGGCGCCATGAAGCCGAGCGCGCTGATCAAGCTGGGTGGCGCGGACAGCGGCACGGTGCCGGTCGCCGGGCCGGCCAACGACCAGGCGATACCGGCCAACACCCCCATCAAGATCAGCGACCTCAGCGGTACGTATACCCCCAAGGCCAGCGGCAAGGTCACCTTCACGGCCTCCACCCTCACCATCAAGGCCCTGGGCACCACGACCACCTGCACCCCCAGCAACAACCCCAAGCCCTCGCTCTCCCTGGACGTCAAGGGCTCCGGCGGTTCGGGCGGTGCATCGGGCGGCTCCTCGGGCGGCACCGGCGGCTCCTCCGGCGGGCAGCTGCCGCAAACCGGTCCCGCGGACTCCGCGATCGCCTTGGGCACCCTCGGCGGCACGGTCCTGCTGGCCGGGGCGGCCGGTGCGCTCTGGCTGACCCGGCGCAACCAGCGGGCGTGACACGGGGCGCGCCCCCGCCTTCTGCACGAGTGCGAGCACGAGCAGCAGTACCAGTACGAGCAGCAGTACGAGCCTGAGCACGAGCCTGAGCACGAGCACCAGGAGCCGCCGATGCCGTTCCGTCCTCGCGCAGCGGTCGGTGGTGTGGTCCTTTCGACCGCCGCCGTACTGCTGTGCCCCGCCGCGGCCGTGGCCCGGCCCGCCGCACCGGGCTGGTCCGCCGCGCCCGCGCCGGGCGGCGGCGCCCGGCCGAGCGCGCAGGACCGCCCGTACTTCTATCTGGAGGGCGCCCCCGGCACCGTGATGACGGACCGGCTGTCCCTCGGCAACCCTTCCGGCCGGGCCGTCACCGTGCGGCTGCGTGCCGTCGGCACCGGCTCGGGCCCCGGCGTCGGATCCTGGCTCGCGCTCGCGGCGAAGGAGGTGACGATTCCGCCCCGTACGCGCGCCGCCGTGCCGTTCGCGGTGACCGTGCCGCGCGGCACGGGGCCCGGCAGCCACTCCGGCACGATCGTCGCGACCGGCGGCGGCAAGGCCGGCGGGCAGGCCAAGGTGCCGGTTCACCTCCGGGTGACCGGGCCGGCGCTGTCCGCGCTGACCGTCGAGAACGTGTCCGTGCGCGGGGCAGGCGACGGACGCGACTCGGCGGTCATCCGGTATGCGCTGGTCAATAGAGGAAACACCGCGCTCCGGCCGCGGGTTGCCGTGCGCGCCGAAGGCGTCCTCGGCGGGGTGCTGCGGCGTACGGCCGGCTCCCTGCCGCGCGAACTGCTGCCCGGCCGACGTATCGACCGCACCGAGGAATGGCCGGATCCGCCCGGCCTGGACTCGGTGGACGTCCGGGTGACGGCGACGGCGGAGGGCGGGGCGCGGGGGACCGCGACGGCGACGTATACGGCGGTGCCCTGGGGCGGGGCAGTGGGGGCGGCCCTCGTCCTGGCGGCGGGAGCGGGCGGCTGGGTGGTCGTCCGCAGACGGCGCACCGGACGGACGGGCGGCGCGGAAACGGCTGCCGGGAGCGGCCGTGACGTCCATCAAGTGGCCGACGAGGAAAGGGAATTGGCGAGGAGCGGAGCGGGGACGGCGGCAGGTGCGGGAACGGCGACAGGCACGGGATCGGTGACCCGAGCGGGATCGGTAACAGGCGCGGGATCGGGATCGGTACCGGGATCAGGAGCGAGAACGTGAACGGCGAGACGGATACGGCCACGGCCCCCACCCCTACGCCCCCAACCACAGCCACCACAACCGCCACCGGCGCAGCCACCCTCCTCCGGCGGGCCGCGGCCGCGCTCGCCCTCGGTGCCGCCCTCGCGCTGGCCCTGCTCCCCGCCGCCTCCGCGAACGCCGGGCCCACCGCCGCGGCCGACGCCCGGCCGTCCGTACACGTCTCCAAGAAGGAGGCGGGCAAGGGCGGCACCATCACCGTCACCGGCCGCGGTTGGCGCCCCAAGGCGCTGCTCACGCTGCTGATCTGCGGGCAGAACATGATCGGCGGCACCAACGCCTGCGCCAACGGCGACGGGCGGGCCGTCACCACCGACGCACACGGTGCCTTCCGCCGGAGCCTCCCGGTCGCCGAACCGCCCAAACCGTGCCCTTGTGTGGTGCATGTGGCGACGGTGACCGGTGCGGCGGCCGCAGCGGACGCCGCGTTCAAAGTGGCGGGCCACCCCGTGGCGCCGCTGCCCAAGGAGAGCACCGGTGGACGGCTGACCGTGCTGGCCGCGCCGCGGCTGTCGGGCAGCAGCGGACTGCTGACCTGGTTCGGCGCCCCGCCGCAGCGCGACCTGGTTCTCACCGTCGGCAACGTGGGCTCGACGCCGGCCCGGAACCCCGTCTTCCAGATCGGCACCTCGCACGGCGTCTTCGCGCCCAAGTGGGAGGACCAGCAGTGGCGGGGAACCGTACCCGCCGGGAAGAAGGCCGAGGTCAAGCTGCCGGTGGAGCTGGCCGCCGGCGCGCATGGGGACTATCTGGTCTCCCTCAAGTACGGCGGCAAGGTCCTGGTGGAGCAGCCGTGGGGGGTGGGCCGGCCGTGGGGCGTGACGCTGTTCTGGGTGCTGCTGTGCCTGGTGATCCCGACCGCGGTGTTCCGCATCGGGATGGCGATCGTGGACCGGGTACGCCCCCGCCGGCCGGCCGCCGCCCGTCGCCACCGACGCAGGACCGCCCCACCACACGTGACCAGGGACGCCGGCGAGAGCGCCGCGCTGCCGTGGTTCACCTCGGACACCGCACCGTCCACCACCACATCAACCGAACGACCGACGTCGAAAGGTTCCGCGTGATGACGCTGATGAGGCCGATGACGCTGATGAGGCAACGGAGGAGAGCGGGCGTGGCCTCGGCGGCCGCTCTGGTGCTCGCCGGGGCGGGTGTCCTGGCCGTGGCCGGTCCCGCCCAGGCGGCGGAGGTGTCGTACAAGACGGAGTGTCTGCCGCCGCCGATATCCGGGCTGCCGCCGATCGAGGGCACCACGAAGGTGGAGGTCAGCGCGCCCGCCACGGCCAAGGTGGGCGAGGAGATCGAGGTGGTCTGGAAGACCGTCGAGGGGGCGTCCAAGAACCCCGACATCCTCGACCTGGGGGAGAACACCGTCCAGCCGACCGGCACGATCAAGGTGGCGGGGGCGCAGACCGGCGATCTGCCGATGGAGGGGCCGCGGCAGAATCCGCCGATCCCCAAGGGCGCCCCGATGAAGCTGTCGGACATGAAGGGCAAGCTGAAGCTGGAGAAGCCGGGTGAGGTGACCTTGTCGCCCGGCTTCTACAACATCAACGTCAACAAGCCGATCTCCACGGACACCAAGTGCTCGCCCAAGGAGACGGTGCCGCCCGCGGTCACCATCAAGGTGACGGACGGCGGGGGCGGCTCCGGCGGGACGACGAGCGGCGGCACGACCAGCGGCGGCACGGCGAACGGCGGCAGCGACAACGGCGGCACCTCCGCCGGTACGGACTCCGGCGGCAGCACCAGCGGCGGTACCAGCGCCGGAACCTCCGGGACGACCTCCGGATCCTCCGGCTCCACCGGCTCGTCCGGCGCCACCGGAGGCTCCGGCGGAGACCCCGACGGCACCGCGTACCAGGGCAAGGAAATACAGGTCCCCTACGCCTGCAAGACCCCCATCGGGGACAAGAAGGCGACCTCGCCGGTGCAGATCAACGCCGTGAAGAAAGGCGGCAGTTACGACCTGACGGTGCAGTTCAAGAAGTCCGTCATGGACAGCCCGGCGGACATCCCCAAGGACTCGGTCAAGCCGTCGATGGACGTCAAGGTGGGCGGCGCGGACAAGGGGTCGGTCAAGGTGGAGGGCCCGACCAACGCCCAGCCCATCAAGTCGGGCGAACCGATCGAGATCCCCGATCTGAAGGGCACCTACAAGCCGGGCGCCACCGGCAAGACGACGCTGACGCCGGGCGTGCTCACCGTCAACGCCCTGGGGACGACCACGACCTGCACCCCGGAGAAGGACCCGGGCGCCTCGCTCACGCTGGACACCTCGGCGCAGCCGGGCGGTACGTCCGGCGGTAGCTCCGGCGGCACGTCGGGCGGTGCCTCGGGCGGCGCGTCGAGCGGCGCGGACGGATCCGCCACCGCCTCCGGCGGCAGCGGCAGCGCCGGCGGCCTCGCCAACACCGGCGCCGCCGACCACGACAGCCTGACCGCCCTCGGGCTGGTCGCCGGCACCGCCATCCTGCTCGGCGGTGCGGTCTTCACCTTCACCCCGTGGCGGCGACTGCGCCGCTAGTCCTGGCACGGCCGGGGGCCGGTCCACGGTGGTTCAACACCGTGGACCGGCCCCCTTGTCGTGGCCGCCGTGCCTGCTGTGGCCGTCGTAGCCGCTGTAGCCGTTGTGGCTGCTGTGCCCATGGGTCGTCATGACACCTGGGGTGAACGCAGGTTGGGCGCGCGTGGAGAGGCGTGCGCCCCCTCCGTGCCCCGATGCCTCGTTGCGTAATGGATGACTACGAAGTAACTCAGAGATAGTTTGTAATGGCTCGTTACTCGTAGCAGATCGTAAGGAGTGCTGCCCCATGGGATTGATCAACCTGGAGCGCCAGTCCGGGCGCCCCGTAGAGCCGGATCTCGTGTTCTTCCTGATGCCGTACGACAAGAAGCCCGTCCCCGACGGCGCCGAGCTGGACTTCGACTTCGTCTACCAGAGGCTGAAGAAGGTGGTGACCGGTCTGGGGATGCGGGGGGACCGGGCCGACGAGAACGCCGACACCAGGCTGGGGGTGCTCGAGGCCGCCTGGGACGGTGTGGACCGGGCCGGCGTCGTGGTCGTGGACCTGTCCGTCCCGTCGACGTCCGTGGCCATGGAGCTGGGCTGGGCGATGTGCCTGCACAAGCGGATGGTCGTGATCGCATACGAGGGGGCGGAGGTGCCGACCAACCTGCGCGGGCAGCTCCGGCCGCTGTTCTACACCCGGGATCTGGAGAGCTTCGCCCAGCTCGAGATCGACCTCGAGGCACGCATCGAGGCCGAGCGGGCGCGGACCGACCCGGAGATGGACCTGACGGAACGCACCACCGATTCCGGGGCCTTCGCGGCCACCGCGGTCGTGGAGGTCGCGTACCCGGACCGGGTCTTCGTACGGGACGTCCAGGACCCGCTGCGCTGCGCGGAGATGCGCCGGGAGGACGTGGGGTACGAGGAAATGGTCCCGGACGACATGGCCGCCGCCAAGAACTACCGTCAGGGCAGCATGGTGTCCGGTCACTTCGTGGTGGACCAGGGGCGGGTGACCTTCACCCGGCGCCACCGTCAGGACAACCCCTGGCCGCGACGGGTGGCCGGCTATCCACCGCGGCAGAACTGCGCCGCCCGGGTCACCAGCGTCAGCCACGCGGGGGCCTTCATCGAGCTGCTCGCGTTCGGCGGAAAATCCTTCATCCCGCCGTACCAGGCACGGGCTGTGGGTCTGAGCGAAGGCGACGAGATCCAGGTCCGGGTCTCCAAGGTCGATCCGCAGCAGCGGCGCATCGAAGTGACACTGACCGAGGCGCCGCAGGCGAATCCGGCGGAACCGCCCGAGGGGGAATACCCGAAGGTGGGGGAGCGGTTCGTCGGAACGCTCTTCGATGTGAATCTGAAGGGCGGCTATGTACGGGTGCGGCTCGCCGGATATCGCAGGCTGGGACTTTTGCACGTATCGAACATGCGCGAGGAGCTCTGGCAGGACATTCGCGCAGGTGCGGTGACCACCGGCGGCGAACTACAGGTCGCTGTCACCAAGGTCGTGCCGTCGCGGGGGCGGATCGCGCAGTGGGACATCGGCCTGGAGCAGGTGGCCGATCCGGCCGGGTTGCTGGTGGTGGGCGAGCCGGATGCGGTGGTTCTGCCCGAGCAGGTACAGCCGGCGGCCGGGGCCGGCGAGGTGGCGAGGACCGAGGGAGATCCGGTCGCATGACCGGTCTCCCAGGCGGCTCTCCGGGCACCGCCCCTCGCCTGTGGAACGGCGCGGTCACCCCGCAGGACTACGCCACGGCCGGTGGCGAGAAATACCGGACGGCCGTGATGGAGCAGTACAAGCTCTATGTGGAGATGGCGGACCGGATCAGCGCGCGCCGCAGCCTGACGAACACCTTCTTCCTCACGGTGAATGCCGCGCTGCTCACCACCGCGGGTGCCGTCAGCCGCTCGTTCCTCAAGGAACTGCCGGTCTGGGGACTGCTGCTCGCCGCGCTGGTCGCGTGCTGCCAGTGCGCGGTGTGGCTGCTGCTGATCCGCTCGTACAAGCAGCTCAACGCGGCGAAGTACCGGGTCATCGGTGAGCTGGAGAAGCGGCTGCCCGCGCGGCTCTACCTGGAGGCCGAGTGGTCGGAGCTGGGCGAAGGGAAGTCGTGGAAGGAGTATGTGCCGCTCACCCGGGTGGAGTTGGCGGTACCCGTCACCTTCGCGGTGCTCTATGCGGTGGCGTTGGGGGTGGCGCTGATCGCGCGATGACGGAATGACGGATGCGGCGGCGGCCGCGAACGGGGCCGGGACCACAGCGTGTTCCCGGCCCCGCCGCTCCGCGCCTGCTCAGGACGGCCTACAGTCGGCACGGGGCCACCGCAAGACCGGGAAAGGGCTGGGCAGAGTGAGTGCAGCAACCCGACGTGACCGCCTGCGCATCCAGATGTCGCAGGAGGTCCGGGCCAGCGCGCGGGACATCATCACCAGCCAGGGTGTGGAAGCGCTCACCCTGGCGGAGATCGCCCGCCGGGTCGGCGTCACCCCCGCCGCGCTGTACCGGCATTTCCCGGCCGGCCTGGAAGACATCGTCCGGCACACCGCCCGGGACATCGTCGACGAGCTGGCGGATGCGATGAGGGGCGCGGTCGAGGGGGAGCGGGAAGCGGACTACGCGGCCCGCCTGATTGCCCCGACCCGGGTGTTCCGGAAGTGGGCCCTGGCCCATCGCCAGGAGTTCAGCCTGCTGTTCGGCACGCCGACCAAGGCGGCCGGTGACGCACAGGCGGAACTGACCAGCCAGTGGGTGCGGGAGCTCGCCGGGGTCTGGGGCGTGGTGTTCATGCAGCTCTGGGCCGACCGCCCCTATGCCATCCGTGCCGATGAGGAGCTCGATCCGCGGCTGGCGGCGCAGATGGCGCAGTATCGCGAGGCCACCGGTGTGACCATGCCGCTCGGTGCGCTCGTCGTCATGCTCTCCTGCTGGCGGGCGATCTACGGCCAGGTGGCGCTGGAGGTCTTCGACCACTTCACGCCGCTGATGGACGCCGATCAGGAGCCGATGTTCGAGATGCTGATGCTGGAGCTGATGACCGGCATGGGGCTGGCCGAGGAGTACCGGCCCCCGGAGTCGGGCTCCTGACGCACCGGACCGTACGGACATCCTCCGCCACGGCCGCCGCAGCACGCAGCCACACAACCGGAAGGGCCCGGCACGCAGTCGCGTACCGGGCCCTTCCGTAACGGCGATGACGTCAGCGGACGTCGCCCATGAGCGCGATGATCTTCTTGCGGCTCAGCCACACCGCGACGCCGGCCAGCACCGCCATGCCGGCCTCGACGGCCAGCACCGGGGGACCGCTCAGGTCCGCGCCGCCGGTGGACAGCAGGGTGACGATGCAGTCGCCCGCGGTAACGGCCAGGAACCACACGCCCAGCATCTGGCTGGCGTACTTCTGCGGTGCCATCTTGGTGGTCACCGACAGGCCGACCGGGGACAGGCACAGCTCGCCGATGGTCTGGATCATGTAGATGGACAGCAGCCACATCGGGCTGACCTTCGAGCCGTCCGAGGCCATCAACATCGGGATGATGAAGACGACGAACGAGGCGCCGATGAGGAACATCGCCATGGAGAACTTCACCGTGGTGCTCGGCTCGCGGTCGCGGCGCGCCAGCCGCAGCCACAGCCAGGCCATGACCGGGGCGAGGGCCATGACCCACAGCGGGTTCACGGACTGGAACCACGAGGACGGGAAGTCCAGCCCGAAGACCTGGCCGTTCGTCTTCTTCTCCGCGAAGACGGACATCGTCGAGCCCGCCTGGTCGAAGATCATCCAGAAGAGCGCGGCGGCCACGAAGAACCAGATGTAGCCGCTGACCTTGGTCTGCTCGGTGTCGGTCAGCTCCTTGTCGCGCTTGATGCGCGCCAGGACCGTGATCGGAATGATCAGGCCGAGCAGTGCGAGCGGGACCACCGCCCAGTTCAGGGTGAAGTGACCGGTGAAGGCGACCACGCCGTAGAAGACCGCGGCGACGGCGACCCAGATCAGGCCCTTGCGCAGCCACATGGTGCGCTCCTCCGCCTGGAGCGGGCTCGGCACGACGCTGGACTGCGGGCTGAGGTGGCGGGTGCCGATCAGGAACGACACCAGGCCCAGGCCCATACCGAGCGCGGCGAGCGCGAAGCCCAGGTGCCAGTTGACGCTCTGGCCGACGGTGCCGATGACCAGCGGAGCCGCGAAGGCACCGATGTTGATGCCCATGTAGAAGAGGGTGAAGCCGCCGTCCCGGCGCGGGTCCTGAGGACCGTCGTAGAGGTGGCCGACCATCGTCGAGATATTGGCCTTCAGCAGACCCGAGCCCACCGCGACCAGCGCCAGACCCGCGAAGAACCCGCCCTGGCCCGGTATGGCCAGCGCCAGGTGGCCGGTCATGATGACTCCCGCCGCGATGGCGACGGTCTTGCGCGGGCCCCAGATCCGGTCGCCGATCCAGCCGCCGGGCATGGCCAGCAGATAGACCATCGCGACATAGATGGAGTAGATGGCCGAGGCGGTGGCCACGTTCATGGCCAGACCGCCGCCCTGGGCGCCCTTTTCGGCGTCCGGACCACCGGAGATCAGGTAGACCACGAGCAGGGCGCGCATGCCGTAATAGCTGAAGCGCTCCCACATCTCGGTCATGAAGAGCGGGGCCAGTCCGCGCGGGTGGCCGAAGAAGGTTTTGCCGCCGTCTGCAGGGTTTGCCTGCCGGGCGGCGTCCTTCGTCTGGCTGGACGCCATGATGAGTCCTTGGTCTGCTCGGGACGCGCTCGAGGATTCGTTGCGCGCCCGGGTGGGGGGTGACCGGCACCGGTGCAGACATACCCGCCCCCACGTCCGGGGGTTCGGCGCCACCCAAGGCGGCGTCGGCAGGACGGTCTAGCACCGGGATCCACGCCCCCCGTGCTGCTGCGCGGTGGACCCGGTCGACAGGTCAGTCACTGTGTACCGGGGCTGGTGGTTCCAACCCCGCACACAACAGGGACCGATGACACCAGTTGAGCGTCAGCGGCCCGAAGGTTGTGCGATGTGCGTCCCGACACCATACGTCTCGTTCCGCCACCATTGGGAGTCGTTGAGATAACGGTCACACTGCCGCCGGGAACCGTCCGGCGGCGCCCCGCCGCGGGTGCCCAGGTCACGGCCGTCGCCCGGCGGGAATCGGCCGCTCGTCGCCCGTCCGTGCTGGTCCGCCCCTCGGCCCCCGCACCTCGGACTACCATCGGCCCATGACCCGTGTACTGCTCGCCGAGGATGACGCGTCCATCTCGGAGCCGCTCGCCCGCGCACTGCGCCGCGAGGGTTACGAAGTCGAAGTGCGCGAGGACGGCCCCACGGCGCTCGACGCCGGTCTCCAGGGCAATATCGACCTGCTCGTGCTCGACCTGGGGCTGCCCGGTATGGACGGCCTCGAGGTCGCCCGCCGGCTCCGCAACGAAGGCCACTCCTTCCCGATCCTGGTGCTGACCGCCCGCGCCGACGAGGTGGACACCGTCGTCGGCCTGGACGCCGGCGCCGACGACTACGTCACCAAGCCGTTCCGGCTCGCCGAACTCCTGGCCCGGGTGCGGGCCCTGCTGCGCCGCGGCTCCACCGCCGAGCCCCAGCAGCCGCCCGCCACCCACGGCGTACGGATCGATGTCGAGTCGCACCGCGCGTGGATGGGCGACGATGAACTCCAGCTGACGGCAAAGGAGTTCGACCTGCTGCGGGTCCTGGTACGGGACGCCGGCCGGGTCGTCACCCGTGACCAGCTGATGCGCGAGGTCTGGGACACCACCTGGTGGTCGTCCACCAAGACGCTGGACATGCACATCTCCTGGCTCCGCAAGAAGCTCGGTGACGACGCCGCCAACCCGCGCTACATCGCCACCGTCCGCGGTGTCGGCTTCCGGTTCGAGAAAAGCTGAAAAGGGCCAGGAGTCTGTGCGCCGCCGCCTGATCAACTCCACGCTCGCCGTGGTGCTCGTCGTCATCGCCGTCTTCGGCGTCTCGCTGGTCATCGTCGAGACCCGCACGATCCAGTCGGGTGCGCAGGAGAGCGTGGCGTCCGAGGCGGTCCGGCTGGTGGGGATAGTCGAGAGCCGGCTGGGCAGCGGCGAGAAGATCACCCCGGACGTCCTCTCCGAGCAGATCACGGCCAAGCGGTACGCCGAGATCCGGGTGCCGGGCAAGGCCGCCCCGATCCAGATCGGGCACCGCCCGTCGGGCGATGTGATCGAGTCGGAGGTCAAGGGCGACCGCGGCGAATCCGTCATGGTCCAGGAGTCCCGCTCGACGGTCAGCGCGGAGATCGGCCGGACCCTGCTGGTCATCGCGGCCGTCGCGCTGCTGGCGATCATCGCCGCCGTCATCCTGGCCGTACGCCAGGCCCGCCGGCTGACCGCGCCGCTCACCGACCTCGCGGAGACCGCCGAGCGCCTGGGCTCCGGCGACCCCCGCCCCCGTCACCGCCGCTACGGCGTCCAGGAGCTCGACCGGGTCGCCGATGTGCTGGACGCCAGCGCCGAACGCATCGCCCGGATGCTGACCGCCGAACGCCGGCTCGCCGCCGACGCCTCCCACCAGCTGCGCACCCCGCTGACCGCGCTGTCCATGCGGCTGGAGGAGATCACCGTCACCGACGACCCGGACACCGTGAAGGAAGAGGCCACCATCGCGCTGGCCCAGGTGGAGCGGCTGACCGATGTCGTCCAGCGGCTGCTGACCAATTCCCGCGATCCGCGCACCGGCTCGGCGGTGGCCTTCGATCTGGACGAGGTGGTCAAGCAGCAGATCGAGGAGTGGCGCCCGGCCTACCGCAGCGCCGGACGGGCCATCGTCCGCTCCGGCAAGAAGGGGCTGCGGGCCGTGGGCACCCCGGGCGCGGTCGCCCAGGTGCTGGCCACGCTGATCGAGAACTCCCTGATGCACGGTGCCGGAACGGTCGCGCTGCGTACCCGCGTCACCGGCAACCAGGCGGTCGTCGAGGTCACCGACGCCGGTCCCGGAGTCCCGCCCGACCTCGGTTCGCGGGTCTTCGAGCGGACCGTCTCCGGCCGTAACTCCACGGGGCTGGGCCTGGCCGTCGCCCGCGATCTGGCGGAGGCGGACGGCGGGCGGCTGGAGCTGCTCCAGCAGCATCCGCCGGTGTTCGCGCTCTTCCTGGCCCGGGAGGCGGAGCCCGCCGAGGAGTGAGCGGCGACGGCCCCGCCGCCCTTGTGGGCGCCGCTACTTGTGGGCGCCGCTGCGGGCGGCCCGCGCCGGGCCGCCGACGCTCTCCGGGCCGCCGACGCCGTCGGTGAGGAAGGACTCCGCGGTCTCCACGGCCTCCCTGGCGGGCAGCGTCCGGAACACCCAGGTGCGGTACGACCAGAAGCGGAAGAGCGTCGCGACGCCGATGCCGACGAACTTGAAGATGTTGCTCTGCAGCGGGCTGTCCCAGCCGAAGCCGTACGTCGCGGCGTAGAGCAGGCCGTTCTCGATGACCAGACCGACCACGCTGAACAGCAGGAAGAGCGTGAGCTCCTTGGTGCGGCCCTGCTTGTCCCGGTCGCGGTAGGTGAAGTAGCGGTAACCGAGGTAGTTGGTGCCGGTGGCCACGACCGTGGCGACGATGCTGGCCCGGACGACGGGGATCTCGGTCAGTTGCCGTACGAGGTTGAACACCACGAAGTTCACGACGACACCGGCGCCGCCGACCGCCCCGAACTTCACCACTTCCCGGGTGAGCGCCTGAAGCCTCGACCGCAGCGCGCTCCGTTCACTCATGGTGATCGTTCAGCTCCCGTCGTGGGCGGATGTCGGCGGCCGTCAACCCTGGTCCGCTCCCTCATGCTAACCACGGGTACCAGGCGATGCCCGCCGCCTGTCGACTCCGGCACCCAACGCCCGCGGGCCCGGTGCACTTCAGCCGACCGTGATACGGAAATCGATGCTGCGGCCGCCGTCCGCGCCGCCCGCGCCGGCGTCCCCGCCGGTGCACCGCCGGCAGTGCACCAGCCGCAGATCCGTGCGGCCCGCGCCGACCGCCTCGAAGTCGAAGTAGCGGGTGCCGCCCTTGCCGGAGGGCGCCGGCTCGTCCGTTTCGAGGTGATTTCCGGCGGGCTTGAGAACGGCCGGATCGGGACGCGGGGCGGCGATGACCCAGCGGAAGCCGTCGGCGGCGCCGTCCGCGACCCGTATCTCGAAGCGCTCGCCGGCCTCGACGGATATCTCGGTGCTGTCCGGGCCGTAGACCTTCGGCCCGGACAGCTGGCTGATGACGGAATGGACCGCGATCAGCAGTGTGACGATCGCGACGCCGATCACCAGCAGCCGGGAGTTCCTCGCTATGCCACCGGTCCCCATCCGGACTCTCCTTCTTCTCGCCGCTCGCGGCCCCGGCAGGTCTCCGGGCCCGTCCGGCCCCAGCCTCGCCGATCCCGGCACCGCCGTCCCGCGACCGGGCCGATCTTCGCCGGCCGGTCTTCCGAGGTGATTCTCGGACGTCTGTATTCGGAGGATCATCCAAGAAGGGGTCGGGGCAGAGCTGATGTGCGGATACCCTGGGGAGCGTGACGTTCCCGGTAGTCGGCATGGTCGGCGGCGGTCAGCTCGCCCGTATGACCCACGAGGCGGGTATCCCCCTCGGCATCAAGTTCAAGCTCCTCAGTGACACTCCGCAGGACTCGGCGGCCCAGGTGGTGAGCGACGTCGTCATCGGCGACTACCGCGACCTGGAGACCCTGCGCGCCTTCGCCCGCGGCTGCGATGTGATCACGTTCGATCATGAGCATGTGCCCACGGAGCACTTGCGGGCACTGGAGGCCGACGGCATTCCCGTACGCCCCGGACCCGAGGCGCTGGTGCACGCCCAGGACAAGGGGGTGATGCGCGCGAAGCTGGACGCGATCGGTGCGCCCTGTCCGCGTCACCGCATCGTCTCCGGTCCCGAGGACGTGGTGCGGTTCGCCGAGGAGGGCGAGGGCTTTCCGGTGATCCTCAAGACGGTCCGAGGGGGGTATGACGGCAAGGGAGTCTGGCTCGTGCGATCCTCCAAGGAGGCGGCCGAGCCGTTCCGCGCGGGAGTGCCCGTTCTGGCCGAGGAGAAGGTCGATTTCGTCCGGGAACTGGCCGCCAACGTCGTCCGCTCGCCGCACGGCCAGGCCGTCGCCTACCCCGTCGTGGAGTCGATCCAGGTCGACGGCGTCTGCGACACCGTGATCGCCCCGGCGCCCGGACTGTCCGCCTCCCTCGCGGCGCGCGCCCAGCAGCTCGCCCTGCGCATCGCCGACGAGCTCGATGTCACCGGCCATCTCGCGGTCGAGCTGTTCGAGGTCAGGGACGCCGACGGCGAGCCCGCGATCCTCGTCAACGAACTCGCGATGCGCCCGCACAACTCCGGCCACTGGACCCAGGACGGCGCGATCACCTCGCAGTTCGCCAACCACGTCCGTGCCGTACTCGACCTCCCGCTGGGTGATCCGCGCCCGCGCGCCACCTGGACGGTGATGGCCAATGTCCTCGGCGGCGACTATCCCGACATGTATGCGGCGTATCTGCATTGCATGGCACGCGATCCCCAGCTGAAGATCCATATGTACGGCAAGGACGTGAAGCCCGGCCGCAAGGTCGGTCACGTCAACACCTACGGCGACGATCTGGCCGACGTGCGCGAGCGCGCCGCGCACGCCGCCGGCTATCTGCGAGGAACGATCACCGAATGACCTCCAGCTCTTCAGCACCCCAGGTCGGCGTCGTCATGGGCTCCGACTCCGACTGGCCCGTCATGGAGGCCGCCGCCCAGGCCCTCGCCGAGTTCGAGATCCCCTACGAGGTCGATGTCGTCTCGGCGCACCGGATGCCGCGCGAGATGATCGCGTACGGCGAGGAGGCCGCCGAGCGCGGTCTGAAGGCGATCATCGCGGGCGCCGGGGGAGCCGCCCACCTCCCGGGGATGCTCGCTTCGGTCACCCCGCTGCCGGTCATCGGCGTCCCCGTCCCGCTGAAGTACCTGGACGGCATGGACTCCCTCCTGTCCATCGTCCAGATGCCCGCCGGGGTGCCGGTCGCCACGGTCTCGGTCGGCGGCGCCCGTAACGCCGGACTGCTCGCCGCCCGGATCCTCGCCGCCCACGACCCCGAACTCCTCGGCCGTATGCGGGAGTTCCAGCAGGAGCTGAACGACCAGGCCACCGAGAAGGGCAAGCGGCTGCGCAACAAGGTCGCGACCCCCAACGGCTTCGGCTTCGGCGGCGGCAAGTGACCACGTCCCGGGACGACGTACGGGACCTGCTCGCCCGGTGGCCCGTCGTCGACGGCCACAACGACCTGCCCTGGGCGCTGCGCGAACAGGTCCGCTACGACCTCGACCGCCGCGATATCGCCGGTGACCAGTCCGCCCATCTGCACACGGACATCCCGCGGCTGCGGGCCGGCGGCGTCGGCGCCCAGTTCTGGTCCGTCTACGTACGGTCCGACTACGCGGGCGACAACGCCGTCAGCGCCACCCTCGAACAGATCGACGTCGTACGGCAGCTGATCGCCCGCTACCCCGACGACCTGCGGGCGGCGCACACCTCCGGCGATATGGAGGCGGCCCGCGCACAGGGCCGGATCGCGTCCCTGATGGGCGCCGAGGGCGGCCACTCCATCAACAACTCCCTCGCCACGCTGCGCGCGCTCCATGAGCTGGGCGTGCGCTATATGACGCTCACCCACAACGACTCGCTGGCATGGGCCGACTCGGCGACCGACGAACCGCGGGCCGGCGGGCTCAGCGCCTTCGGCGAGGAGGTGGTGCGCGAGATGAACCGCCTCGGCATGCTCGTCGACCTCTCCCATGTCGCCGCCACGACCATGCGCGACGCGCTGCGGGTCAGCCGGGCGCCGGTGATCTTCTCGCACTCCTCCGCGCGTGCCGTCTGCGACCACCCGCGCAACATCCCCGACGACGTCCTGGCCCAGCTGCCCGCCAACGGCGGCGTCGCGATGGCCACCTTCGTGCCGAAGTTCGTGCTGCCGGCCGCGGTGGAATGGACCCGGCGCGCCGACGAGAACATGCGCGCGCACGGTCTGCACCACCTCGACACCACCGAGGCGGGCATGACGGTCCAGCGGGCCTTCGAGGCCGCCCACCCGCGCCCGATGGCCACCGCCGCCACCATCGCCGACCACCTCGACCATATGCGTGAGGTCGCGGGCATCGACCACCTCGGCATCGGCGGCGACTACGACGGCACCGCCTTCACCCCCGCCGACCTGGCCGATGTCGCCGGCTACCCGAACCTCCTCGCCGAGCTGCTGGACCGCAAGTGGTCCACGGCCGACCTCGCCAAGCTCACCTGGCAGAACGCGGTGCGGGTGCTGCGCGCCGCCGAGGACGTGGCGCGCGAGGAGCAGGGCCGGCGCGGTCCCTCCCACGCGACGATCGAGCAACTGGACGGCTGACCGGCCCGGCCCGGCCGGCGCCGAGCGGGCAACCAGGGCACCCCCTTCCGCAACCCACAACGGCTCCTGCCCCGGTCGACCACGACGCGGGGTGCATAACCCGTACGCATCGCTCACCGCGAACCGTACGGGGCCGCGTGCGACGGTGGCGTCACCACCGTCCGCCCGCCGCCCGCCTGCCGCTCCGCAAGGAGGGCCGGCGCGCGGCCCTCCCTCCAGGAAGAACGCCATGGCCGATCTCGCCCCTGCCGAGCTGACCGACCCCACCGGCGTCCCGGAGATATCCGACGTCCTGGACCCCGACGCCGACCCCGATGCCGTCCCCGACCCCGATGCCGGGGCCGAGTCCGGCGGCCCGCTGCCGCTCGCTCTGCGCGGCCCGCTGGCCCGCGCCCGCGCCCTGCTCGCCACGCACCCCGTCGTCGACGGCTGCAACGGCCTGCCCTGGGAACTGCGCCAGCGCACCGGCCACGACCTGACCCCCGGCCACCGCTTCGACCTCGACTACGGCGAGACCGGCGTCCGCACCGACATCCCGCGGCTGCGGGCCGGCGGCGTCGGCGGCCAGTTCTGGTCCCTGCAGGTGCCGACCGAGCTGACCGGCGACGCGGCCGTCGGCGCGACGCTCGAACAGATCGACTTCGTGCACGCACTGGTCCGCACCTACCCCGACGCGCTGCACCTCGCGCTGTCCGCGGACGATATGACCGAGGCCCGCAACCACGGCCGGATAGCCTCGCTGCTCGGCTCCGCCGGCGGTCACGCCATCGACAGCTCGCTGGGCATCCTGCGGTCCTTCTACCAGCTCGGCGTACGCTCCCTGGCGCTCACCGCCGACCGCAACACCCCCTGGGCGGACTCCGCCACCGACGCGCCGCAGGCCCGCGGGCTGACGCTGTTCGGCGAGGAGGTGGTGCGCGAGATGAACCGCCTCGGCATGCTCATCGACCTCTCCTGGTGCTCCGCCGACACCATGCGGCACACCCTTGAGATCACCAAGTCCCCGGTGCTGCTGTGCCATACGGCGGCCCGCGCGGTCGCCTGCCACGCCCGGAACGTCCCCGACGAGGTGCTCACGCTGCTGCCCCACAACGGCGGGGTCTGCATGGTCACCTTCACCCCGGAACACCTCACGCAGGGCAGCGTCCCCGCCTCCGTCCAGGACGTCGCCGACCACCTCGACCACATCCGGACGGTGGCCGGACCCGATCACGTCGGCCTCGGCGCCGGCTTCGACACCGATCCGGCCAGTACGCACCGCAGCCCGGTCCCGGACGTCGCGGGCTATCCGCTGGTGCTCGCCGAACTCATCGACCGGGGCTGGTCGTTCCGCGATCTGGCCGCTCTGACCTGGGGCAATGCGCTACGGGCGGTGCGCGGCGCGGAGCTCGTCGCGCGCGCGGTACGGGGCCGCCGGGTGCCGTCCACCGCCACCATCGAGCGGCTGGACGGGCCACGGAGGTGACCGCGCCGGGCGGCCGCGCCACTCACTTCATGCAGAGGCAGAAGGGGTGCCCCGCCGGATCCAGATAGACCCGGAAGTCCCGCTTGCCGTCATCGGGCTGGACCAGCGTCGCGCCCAGCCTGATGACCTTGGCCTCCGCCTCGTCGATATCGGCGAGGCGGACATCGAAGTCGAGATGGAGCTGCTGCGGCTGCTCCTGGCCGGGCCAGCGCGGTGCCCGGTAGCCGCTCGCCACCTCCTGGAAGGCGAGCGTCCGGCCGCCGGGGCCCGCGACCTCGACCCAGTCCGGTGCGTCCGGGTCCTCGATCACCCGCCAGCCGAGCATCTCGGCGTAGAAGTCGGCGAGCGCCCGCGGGTCGGGACAGTCCAGCACCGTGACGCCGAGTTCGATCAGAGCCATGGCGTTACCTCCTCATCGCATCAACCGGTAACTTCGTTACTGCATCATGGCGGTCCACCGGTAACGTGGCAAGGGTGAGCGACCGAACGGCCCCGGATGCCCTGCTTCTGGTGCAGGACCTGGTGAACACCCTCGACGTCGAAACGGGCGAGGACGCGCTGGCGGCGGAAGGCGGCACGGCGGCCTTCCTGCGCGCCCATGGCGTGCCAGAGAACGCCCTGGGGCGGAGGGATGTGGCGGCCGCTCCGGACCAGCTGCGGGAGCTGCGGGAGGCGCTGCGCGCGGTCTGCACGGCCCATACGACCCGCGCCGAGGTGGCCGCCGGCACCACCGCGACGCTGGACCGGCTGCTGGCCGGCGCGCCGCTGGTCCTGTCCGTCGGCGCCGACGGCGGCGCGGCGCTGCGCCCGGCCGCCGCGCTCCGCGGCGCCGCCCACCTGACCGCCCGGATAGCCGCCGGTATCGCCACCGCGGCCGCCGACGGCACCTGGACCCGGCTCAAGGCCTGTGAGGCCCATGACTGCCGCTGGGTCTTCTACGACAAGAGCCCGGCCGGCCGCAGCCGCTGGTGCACCATGGCGGTCTGCGGCAGCCGGGCGAAGATGCGGACCTACCGCGCCCGACGCGCGGAGTCCTCGTAAGGGAGTCCTTGTAGAGGGAGTTCTTGTAGGGCGAGGGCCAGGCCTGGGGGAGGGCTACGCCTGGGGGCGGCCCAGCGCCCGGTACGTCCAGCCGGCCTTCCGCCACAGCTCCGGGTCGAGGGCGTTGCGCCCGTCCAGAATGCGGCGCTCGGACGCCACATCCCCCAGCGCCGCCGGATCCAGCTCGCGGAACTCGCTCCACTCCGTCAGGTGCAGCACCACATCGGCGCCCCGCACCGCCTCCAGCGCGCTGTCCGCATACGCCAGGGTCGGGAAGAGCCGCCGCGCGTTCTCCATCCCCTTCGGGTCGTACACCGTCACCTGGCCGCCCTGGAGATGGATCTGCCCCGCGACATTCAGCGCCGGCGAATCCCGTACGTCGTCCGAGTCCGGCTTGAAGGTGGCCCCCAGCACGGCGACCCGCTTGCCCAGGAAGCCGCCGCCCACCGCGTCCCGGGTCAGCTCGACCATATGGCCGCGGCGCCGCATGTTGATCGAGTCGACCTCGCGCAGGAAGGTCAGCGCCTGGTCCGCGCCCAGCTCACCCGCGCGTGCCATGAACGCCCGGATGTCCTTCGGCAGACACCCGCCGCCGAAGCCGATCCCGGCCCGCAGGAACTTCTTCCCGATCCGCTCGTCGTACCCGATGGCCTCGGCCAGCTTCACCACATCGCCGTCGGCCGCCTCGCACACCTCCGCCATGGCGTTGATGAACGAGATCTTCGTCGCCAGGAACGAATTCGCGGAGGTCTTCACCAGCTCGGCGGTCGGGTAGTCCATCACCACGAACGGCGACCCCTCGCCGATGGGCGTGGCGTACACCTGCCGCAGCAGCTCCTCGGCCCGCTCGCTGGCCACGCCCGCCACGATCCGGTCCGGGTGCAGGGTGTCCTGGACGGCGAACCCCTCGCGCAGGAACTCCGGGTTCCAGGCCAGCTCGGCGGCCTCCCCGGCCGGGGCCCGCTCCGCAAGCCGCACCGCGAGCCGGGCCGCGCTGCCCACCGGCACCGTCGACTTGCCGACGACGAGCGCGGGCCGGGTCAGATGCGGCGCCAGCGCATCGAAGGCGCTCTCCACATACGACATGTCGCACGCGTACTCACCGTGCTTCTGCGGAGTGTTCACGCACACGAAGTGCACATCACCGAAGGCCGCGGCCTCTTCGTACGAGGTCGTGAAGCGCAGCCGCCCGCTGGCCCCCTCGATCCCGGCGACATGCCGGCGCAGCAGCTCCTCCAGCCCCGGCTCGTACATCGGGACCCGGCCGCGCTGGAGCATCTCGATCTTCTCCGGCACCACGTCCAGGCCCAGCACCTCGAAACCCAGCTCGGCCATGGCGGCGGCGTGGGTGGCACCGAGGTATCCGGTGCCGATCACGGTGATCTTGAGGGCCATGGATGCTGCTCCAGACGCTTCCGGGGGAAATGGTGCTGACCGAGCATAGTCGCGACCCCCGCGCCCGGACCCGGTCGTGCGCCCTCACCAGGAAGCTGTCGGGAACCTCACGTATCCGTAGCCCCGACGGAGGCCTAGAATCCGAAGATGTAACGGGTTACTTAACGGTAGTTAGCATCAGCTCACAGGGGAGTGAGAAACCTTGGCGGGAACCGCTGATTTCGATCTGTACCGGCCCTCGGAGGAGCACGACATGCTCCGCGAGTCGGTCCGTGCGCTCGCCGAGGCGAAGATCGCGCCGTTCGCGGCCGCGGTGGACGAGGAAGCGCGCTTCCCCCAGGAGGCGCTGGACGCGCTGGTCGCCAACGACCTGCACGCCGTGCACGTACCGGAGGCCTACGGCGGTGCCGGTGCCGACGCGCTGGCCACCGTCATCGTCATCGAAGAGGTCGCGCGGGTCTGCGCCTCCTCCTCCCTCATCCCGGCCGTCAACAAGCTCGGCTCCCTCCCGGTGATCCTCTCCGGCTCCGAGGAGCTGAAGAAGAAGTACCTGGGCCCGCTCGCCAAGGGCGACGCGATGTTCTCGTACTGCCTGAGCGAGCCGGACGCGGGCTCGGACGCGGCCGGTATGAAGACCAAGGCCGTACGCGACGGTGACTTCTGGGTGCTCAACGGCGTCAAGCGCTGGATCACCAACGCCGGCGTCTCCGAGTACTACACGGTCATGGCCGTCACCGACCCCGAGAAGCGCTCCAAGGGCATCTCGGCCTTCGTCGTCGAGAAGGGCGACGAGGGCGTCTCCTTCGGCGCCCCGGAGAAGAAGCTCGGCATCAAGGGCTCGCCGACCCGCGAGGTCTACCTCGACAACGTCCGCATCCCCGCCGACCGCATGATCGGCGCCGAGGGCACCGGCTTCGCCACCGCCATGAAGACCCTGGACCACACCCGCATCACCATCGCGGCCCAGGCGCTCGGCATCGCCCAGGGCGCCCTGGACTACGCCAAGGGCTACGTCCAGGAGCGCAAGCAGTTCGGCAAGCCGATCGGTGACTTCCAGGGCGTGCAGTTCATGCTGGCCGACATGGCCATGAAGGTGGAGGCGGCCCGCCAGCTGACCTACGCCGCGGCCGCCAAGTCCGAGCGCATCTCGGCCGGCGGCAAGGACGAGGACCTCACCTTCTTCGGCGCCGCCGCCAAGTGCTACGCCTCGGACGCCGCCATGGAGATCACCACGGACGCCGTCCAGCTCCTCGGCGGCTACGGCTACACCCGCGACTACCCGGTCGAGCGGATGATGCGCGACGCCAAGATCACGCAGATCTATGAGGGCACGAACCAGGTCCAGCGGATCGTGATGGCGAGGAACCTTCCGTAGGACGCGTCACACGCCCGCCATCGGGCAGCGCAACGCCGAAGGGCCCGTACCGCAGCGGTACGGGCCCTTCGGCGTTCGGTTGCCGCCGCCGGTCAGTTGCCGCTGACCGTGACCTTCTCGTCGTTGTTCAGCTGCTGCACCAGCTGCTGCAGCTTGGCCTTGTCCCAGACCAGGTTGCCGCCGGTGGAGCCGTTGATCGGCATGTTCAGCGACTTGCCGTCACCGCCCATGACGCCCTTCATCGCGAAGAACATCTGGCCCAGGTCCCACAGGCTCATGTCCTTGTCGACGATGAGGGTGTCCAGGCCGGCGCTCATGGTCGGGTAGAGCTTGAAGGGGTTGAGGACCGTGCTCGGGGTCGCGACCTGACCGGCCAGCGTGCCCAGGAACTTCTGCTGGTTCTTCGTACGGTCCAGGTCGCTGCCGGCGAAGGCGTGCCGGGTGCGGACGAAGGCGAGGGCCTGCTGGCCGTTGAGGGTCTGCTTGCCCGCGGGGAAGTCGGCGCCCGACCACTTGTCCTTGAACGCCTTGGGGATGTCCATCTCGACCCCGCCGATCGAGTCGACGATGTTGGCGAAGCCGGCGAAGCCGATCTCGACGTAGTGGTCGATGTGCAGCTTGGTGTTGTACTCGACGGTGCGCACCAGCAGCTCGGGGCCGTCCTCGGCGTAGGCCGCGTTCAGCTTGGTGTGCCGGCCGGTGCCCGGGTACTTCTTGCCGGAGTCCGAGCCGACGAAGGTGGGTATCTCGACGTCCGAGTCGCGCGGAAGGGAGATCAGCGTCGGGCCGTTGGAGCCGTCGTGCAGGATCATCATCGAGTCGGTGCGCTTGCCCTCGGCGGAGCCCGTGTGCAGTTTCTTCTTCTGCTCGGAGGTCATGCCCTCGCGGCTGTCCGAGCCCACGATCAGGTAGTTCGTGCCGTCCCCGGCCTCCGGCCGGTCGATGACCTTGCTCAGGTCCACCTTGCGGCGCAGCTTGCCGTCGGCCCAGAAGTAGGTGGCGACGGAGGTGACGGCCAGCACCACGACCAGGGTCAGGACGGTCCACTTGATGCGGCGGCCCCAGTTGGCGCGCGGCCGGGCGCCGCCGTGGTCGTACGGGCCGTCGTCATAGCCGTCGCCGCCGCGGCCGCCACCGCCGCCGTAGACCTGGCCGGTGTTGTAGCCGCTGTCGTAGTCGTCGTAGCCGTCGTAGCCCTGGGACTGCTGCGGCACGGAGCCGCGGCGCGGGGGCGTCTGCGGGGGTTCGCTGCGGGGGTAGCCGGACCCTGTACCGGGCCGCACCTGCCGCATGGCACGCGCACCCTCCGGATCGGCGCTGTTGCTGCCGCGTCCGTACCGGTTGCCGTTCTGGTCCCCGGACCACCCATTGGGCCACTCATTCATACCCGGCAGTGTGCACGCCAAGAGGGACCGCCCAATAGGGCGGGTGCCGGATCGGGCCAGGGCTGTTGCAGACCTGATGCAAAGCGACAGGGCCCTTCCGGCCCATACCGCACGGGGCCGTGACCATTCCGGCGCGGCTAGCGGAGGCAACCATTCCGGATGGTTTCCGGCGGCGCCCGGGAGACGAGCGTCACGTACCGAGAGAGCCGTCACGAGACGGGCGTCACGTACGGCCCCGGGCCCGTGCGGCGGCCCCCCGCTTAGGCTGGCCCCATGACCGAACTCGTCACCAACAGCCAGGAGGGCGAGCTCGCGGGCAAGCCCACTTCCGTCTCCCGTACGACGCTGTCGCACATCATGACCGCGGCCGACACCAATCTCCTGGGGACGGTGCACGGTGGCGTGATCATGAAACTCGTCGACGACGCGGCGGGCGCGGTGGCCGGCCGGCACTCCGGCGGCCCCGCGGTGACGGCCTCGATGGACGAGATGGCCTTTCTGGAGCCGGTCCGGGTGGGCGACCTGGTGCATGTGAAGGCCCAGGTGAACTGGACCGGCCGCTCCTCCATCGAGGTCGGCGTACGGGTCCTGGCCGAGCGCTGGAACGAATCCACCCCGGCCCAGCAGGTCGGCTCCGCCTACCTCGTCTTCGCCGCCGTCGACGAACAGGGCAAGCCGCGCCGGGTGCCGCCGGTGCTCCCGGAGACCGAGCGCGACAAGCGCCGCTATCAGGAGGCCCAGATCCGCCGCACCCACCGCCTCGCCCGGCGCCGGGCGATCATGGAGCTGCGGGAGCGGCGGGCGGCCTCGGGCCTGGACGAGGGGTAGGGCCGGGTCCCGGCAAAGGGAGCCGTGGCGCCCTTGCCGGGCGGGGCGGTAACGGCCAGTCTGGTCGGGAATGGCCGCCGGTGGCCGGCCGTACGCGTTCCGTCACACCTCTTGGAGTGAGCGTGGCTTCCTTCGTCCTGCCCCATGCCCTGCACGGCCGGGGAACGCACAAGGTCATCGCGGTGCACGGCTGGTTCGCCGACCGCTCCGCCTTCGATCCGGTGCTGCCGGACCTCGACCGGGACACCTTCCAGTATGCGCTGGTCGACCTCCGCGGCTACGGCGAGGCGAAGACGACGGCCGGCGACTACTCGACGGGCGAGGGCGCGGCCGATGTGCTGGCGCTCGCCGACCGGCTGGGCTGGGACCGGTTCTCGCTGATCGGCCACTCGATGGGCGGCAGCGTCATCCAGCGGGTGCTGGCCGCGGCGCCGCAGCGGGTACGCCGCCTCGTCGGCATCTCCCCGGTCCCCGCCTCGGGGCTGCCGCTGCCGCCGGAGCAGTGGGAGCTGTTCGCCGGCGCGGCCCACACCCCGGACAACCGGCGGGTCATCCTCGACCTCACGACGGGCGGGCAGCGCCCCGCGGCCTGGCTGGACCGGATGGTGCGCCGCTCCCTGGAGTGCAGCGACCCCAAGGCCTTCCGCGCCTGGCTGGACTCCTGGGCCACCGAGGGCTTCGCCGCCGAGGTCGAGGGCTCGGCGGTGCCGGCGCTGGCGGTGACCGGGACGCTGGACCCCGCGCTGAACGCCGAACTGGCGCGGCAGACGTGGCTGCGCTGGTACGCCAACAGCGAGCTGGTCGAGCTGCCGTCGGCCGGGCACTACGCCATGGACGAGACGCCGCTGGAGCTGATCCGGGCCGTGGAGGACTTTCTGCGCGCCGACGGTGACGGCGACCGGCCGCACGCTTGATGGCCGTACCGGAGATACCGGACGTGCCGGATGCGATGGACGCGGCGGATGTGCTGGATGTACCGGATGTGCCGGACGTCTTCGATCCGCGGCGTTACACGGACGGCCTGCCGCACACCGCCTACCGGCTGCTGCGCGACCGGCACCCGGTCGCCTGGCAGGAAGAGACCGAGGTGCTCGGCTGGCCCGCCGGCCCCGGCTTCTGGGCGGTCACCCGGCACGAGGACGTCGTACGGGTCCTCAAGGACGCCCGCACCTTCTCCTCCCATCTGGGCGCCACCCAGATCCGCGACCCCGACCCCGCCGACCTGCCGTTCATCCGCCGCATGATGCTCAACCAGGACGTTCCGCATCACGGCCGGCTGCGCCGTCTGGTCAGCCGCGCCTTCACCCCGCGCCGGGTCGACCGCTTCGAGGGCGCGGTGCGCGAGCGGGCCCGCTCCCTGCTGACCTCGGCGGTCGCGGCGGCGCGGGCCGCGGACGGCACCTGCGACCTCGTCACCCACGTCACCGACGACTACGCCCTGCTCAACCTCTCCGACCTCCTCGGCATCCCGCCCGGCGAGCGCGGGCTGCTCCTCGACTGGACCCGGCGCGTCATCGGCTACCAGGACCCGGACGAAGCGGGCCCGGCCGCGGCCGGCGCGGACGGCCGCCCCGCCGACCCGCGCTCCCCGGCCATGCTCCAGGACATGTTCGCCTTCGCGCGGAAGCTGGCCGCCCACAAACGCCGCCACCCGGGCGACGACGTCATGACCGTCCTCGCCACCGACCCCGAACTGACCACGCCCGAGCTGGAGATGTTCTTCTTCCTGCTGACCATCGCGGGCAACGACACCGTCCGCAGCGCGGCCCCCGGCGGGCTGCTGGCCCTGGCCACGCACCCGGACGCGTACCGCGCGCTGCGCACCGGCACGGTGGCGACGGCGGCCTGTGCGGAGGAGCTGCTGCGCTGGCATCCGCCCGTGCTCAGCTTCCGCCGCACCGCCGCACACGACACCGAACTGGCCGGCCGCCCGATCCGCGCCGGCGACAAGGTCGTCGTCTTCCACGGCTCCGCCAACTACGACGAACGCGTCTTCGCCGCCCCGCACCGCCTGGACCCGGCCCGCACCCCCAACCCCCACGTCTCCTTCGGCGACGGCCCGCACGTCTGCCTCGGCGCCCATCTCGCCCGCCTGCAGCTCCGCGTCCTGTACGAGGAGACCCGCGACCTGCTGCCCGCGCTGTCCCTCGCGGCGCCCCCGCGGCGGCTGGTGTCCAACTTCATCCACGGTCTGAAGTCGCTGCATCTGCGGCTGGAGGACGCGCCGGCTGCCTAGCGGCGGCGCCGCCCACCCTGGCCACCACCGGCCGGGCCAGCAGGCCCAGGCCCGCCCCGATCACCGTTCCGGCCGCCGCGCACAGGACGTCGTCGACATCGGCGATCCGCCCGGCCCGCATCAGCAGCTGGGCCGTCTCGACCGCCACGCACAGGCCCACCCCGAGCAGGAACGCGGCGGCGGCCGACCAGCGGGGCGCCGCGAAGCGCAGCAGCAACGGGCCCGGCACATAGAGGGCGGCATAGGCGATGTGCTGGCGGATCAGCATCGCCAGCTCCTCGGGCGGCGGCTGGGCGCCGGGGCTGAAGAGGCCCTCGCCCGGCCGCCACCACACGGTCGCGTCGGCGGAACCGATGGGCTGGGTGGGGGACAGGGTCGTGACGAGGAGCAGGAGGAGCCAACCGGCCAGCAGGGCGGCGGCCGTGGTGCGGGGGGCGGCGGGGGCGCGGGCGGCCCAGGTGGCGAGGGACAGGGCCAGCGCCGTCATGGCCGTCAGGAAGAGCGCGACGCTGGTGGGGGAGACGGCCAGTACTGCTGTCTGCCACATGGTGTGCTCCTTGCGCGGGTGGTGCGAGGGGCTCTGGACCGGGGGGACCGCCACCGGGGGACCGCCACCGGGGGACCGCCACCGGCGGTCAGGCGCAGCTCCACTTGGTGACGAACACGGTCTTGGCGTGCTCCATGACGCCCCGGATACATTCGCCCGCCGGCATCTCCACCCGGCCGCCGAGGGCCGCGGAGCCGTGCCGCAGGCGGCGGGTGCCGAACCAGCCGGGGAAGGCGGTGATCCTCGCGTTCTTGCGCTGGTAGCCCAGGCGTACGGGGAAAGGGGACGCGGGCCCGGCGTCCTGCCGCCGGTAGGCCGTGGTGTATCTGCCCGTCGCGCCCACGGGGCCGTGCAGGCACAGCCGGCCCTGGGACAGATCGCCGCAGCCGGTCGGCGCGGCGGGCGCCGGCGGGGCGGCGGCCGCGCTGGCGGCGACCAGACACAGGGCGGCGAGGGTGGCGCCGGCCCGGGGGCCGTAGCGGTGACCGGCCGGCCGGCCGGCGGCCGGCCGGGGCTCGGTGCGGCGGGGCGCGGGCACCGTCATGGGCACACCGCCTCGTCGCCGGTGATCGCCCCCACGCCGCCCGGCGTCTGCGGCGGCTGCTCCGCCTTGACCGGCGTCACCGCCTTGAAGTCGTCGCCGACCGTCAGCTGGAGCACCGGGCCGCGCCCCGGCATCGGCCGCAGCTGGGCACCGGGCAGCGCGGCGGCCAGCGAGCGGGCCGAACGGTTCCAGCGGGGGTCGTAGTCGATGACCGTGCGGGGGGCCGCGCCGTGTGCCGTGGTGCCGGGCACTCCGGCGGTGACGAAGCCGGTGGCGCGCAGCGCCTTGGCGACGGTGTCGCCGAGGCCGGGCCGGGCGGTGCCGTTGTCGACATGGACCTTGACCGCCGACGGCGGCACGTCGACGACCGTGGCCCGCGGCTGCTTCTTGTCCTTGCCCGGATGCTTGGCGATCGGCTGGTCGTCGCGGATGGCCTGGAAGAGCTGCTGGGACGCCGCCGGGTCCCAGCGGACGGCCTCGCCGCCGCCCGGCAGCCGCAGATTCTCCTTGGTCAGGGGGACGGAGACGAACTCCGACGAGGACGGGGTGAAGCCCCGCATGGCCTGGCCGAGGTCGACCAGGTCGTTGGCCTCGAAGCCGGAGTCGGCGCGGACGGACTCCAGCATCGTCTCGGCGACGTCCTTGAAGCGGATGGGGTTCATCAGGACGCCGGAGGAGGTGATCTTGTGGATGAGGGAGGCCAGGAAGCGCTGCTGGCGGTGCATGCGGCCGAGGTCGGCGGAGGCGTCGATATGGCGGGAGCGGACGTACTGGAGGGCCTGCCCGCCGCCGAGCAGCGTCTTGCCGGCGGGCAGGTCGAGGCCGGTGAAGCTGTCCTTGAGCGGGCGCGGGGTGCAGATCTCCACCCCGCCGACCGCGTCCACGCTCCGCATGAAGCTGGTGAAGTCGACCTCCAGGTAGTGGTCGATGTGCACGCCGGTCATGTGCTCGACGGTCCGTACGGTGAGGTTGGGGCCGCCCTCCGCGTAGGCGGCGTTCAGCTTCACGGCGTGCTTGCGGTGCCGGCGGCCGGTCGCGGCGTCCTGGTGGTCGGGGACCTCGGCGTAGGAGTCGCGCGGCAGGCTGACGATGCTGGCGCGGTCCCGCTCGGCGGACAGGTGCACCAGCATCAGGGTGTCGGTGCAGTGACAGGGCGCCCCGCCCAGGTGGTACGTCCGCTTCTCGTCCTTGGTGAGGTTGTCGCGGCCGTCCGTGCCGACGACCAGGAAGTTCAGGCCGCTGCCGCCGCCGGGCCGCTCGTCGGTCGGCATGCCCCGGAAGGCGTCCACCCGGCCGATCCGCGTCTCCACGCCGGTGACCATGGCGTGGCCCACACCGCTGGCGCCCAGCAGCAGCGCGGCGGCGACGGTGCTGGTCCGCAGCCCCCAGCGCTTGCGCGGCGGGTGCCGGCGCCCCGTGGGCCCGGTGGTCCGGCGCTGCGTGGGGCGGGTCGAGCGGGACGGGGCGGTCACGGGGACACCTCCGCGGCAGGACGGACGGCGAGTCGGGTGAAGCCGGCGGGAACACCGTAGGCCTATACGATCGGATGCAAAGCGTCACACGCCGGGCACCGGCCGTCCGGCCACCCGTCCGACGTCCGCCGCTGTCCCCCGTTCGCGGTAACGTGAGGCGCGATACCGCAGTCTCCCGGCGGGCGCTGCCGCCCCATGGCGGCTCGCCGCGGGCCGTACCCCCGAGGAACCATGCCGCAGCAGCAGCCCCCGGCCGTCTCCGTGATCATGCCGGTGCTCAATGAGGAACGTCACCTGCGCAATTCGGTCCGGCACATCCTGGAGCAGGAGTACGCCGGCGAAATGGAGGTGGTGATCGCTCTCGGCCCGTCCACGGACCGTACGGACGAGATCGCCGCCGAGCTGGTCGCCGAAGACGCCCGGGTGCACACCGTCCCCAATCCGACCGGCCGCACCCCCGCCGCGCTCAATGCCGCGATCAAGGCCTCCCGGCATCCCGTCGTGGTGCGCGTCGACGGGCACGGCATGCTCTCGCCGAACTACATCGCCACCGCCGTGCGCCTCCTGGAGGAGACCGGCGCGCAGAACGTCGGCGGCATCATGCACGCCGAGGGCGAGAACGCCTGGGAGGACGCGGTCGCCGCCGCGATGACCTCCAAGATCGGCGTGGGCAACGCCGCCTTCCACACCGGCGGCCAGGCGGGGCCCGCCGACACCGTCTACCTCGGGGTGTTCCGGCGCGAGGCACTGGAGCAACAGGGCGGCTACAACGAGGAGTTCATCCGCGCGCAGGACTGGGAGCTGAACTTCCGGATCCGCGAGGCGGGCGGCGCGATCTGGTTCTCGCCGGAGCTGAAGGTGCAGTACCGGCCGCGGCCGAGCATCAAGGCGCTGGCCAAGCAGTACAAGGACTACGGCAAGTGGCGCCATGTCGTGGCGCGCTACCACGCCGGGTCGATCAACCTGCGCTATCTGGCGCCGCCGACCGCGGTGTGCGCCATCGCGGCGGGCGTCGTCGTCGGTGCGGCCGTCACGCCCTGGGGCTTCGTCGTCCCGGCCGGCTATCTGGCGGCCATCGCGGCGGGCTCGCTCCCGGCCGGCAAGGGGCTGCCGCTCAAGGCCCGCGCCCAGATCCCCGTCGCGCTCGCCACGATGCACATGTCGTGGGGCTACGGCTTCCTCACCAGCCCGCGCGCACTGGCGCGGAAGGTCATCGCCAGCCGGCGGCCGGCGGTGCTCGCGCCCGCGGCCGACTAGTCCCCGCCCCAACTGCCGTACGCGATACGGCAGTTCATCCGCCGGCCGCGGCGCCCAGCAGTACGTGCCTGGGCGCCGGGCCCGGCGCCGCGGCTCAGAAGGTGTAGTCCGGGTTCACCTTCATGCAGCCCTTGTCGGTCCCGTGGAGCGCGTCCGCGCTGTCCGGTGCCTTGTCCGGGGCCTCGTCCCCGCCCTGCTTCTTCGGGTAGTCCGTCCCCGTACGCCAGTCGTTGCCGACCACCAGCCGCATCTCCGTGGCCGAGCTGGACTCCTTCACCGCGCCCTTGGGCAGGCCGAGCGCCTTGGCCAGCGCCAGCGCGTCGCCGCGCTGGGCCTTGTCCTTGTACGTGATGGTGGTGTCGGCCTGGGTGGTGAGGGAGGAGTCGGTCCCGGCGGCGGCGTAGCCGAGCTGCGCGAGCCGCTGCTGGACGACGCCGGCGCGGCCGGAGACCGGGCCCGTCACCGTGCTGTTGGTGCCGTTCTGCACGACAACCTTCAGCTCTTCCTTGGGAGTTGACGGCTTGGGGTCGGGCGTCGGCTTCTTCTTGGCGCCCTTGCCGTCCAGCGCGGTGTCATTGCGCATCATCGCGAAGGTCTGGTCCGCGTCGCCGGGCTTGGGCAGCACATACGCCTCGCCGGGGCCGTACACCCAGGGCATGGTGACCATCGTGATGCGTTTGGTCGGCACCCGGTTGAGGTCGCCGCCCAGGTCGTAGAGCTTCTTGACGGTGTCGAGCCCGTCGTCGACGGTCAGTGCCTTGGTGGCGGCCTCGGCCAGGTCGCGCAGCTGGCCGGGGTTGGTGAGCTTGGCGCCCTTCTTGAGCTGGCGCACCATGGAGTTCATGTACATGTGCTGGGCCTTGGCCCGGCCGATGTCGGTGTTGTCCTCGAAGCCGTAGCGGGTGCGCAGCCACTGCAGGGCCTGGACGCCCTTGACGGAGTGGGTGCCCTTGGTGAGCTTGAGCCCGCTGCCGTGGCCCTTGCTGTCGTGCGAGTAGACGTTGGCGTTGACGCAGACCGGGACCCCGCCGATGGCGTCGGCCATGTCCACCACGCCGGAGAAGTCGACCATCATGAAGTGGTCGATGTAGATGCCGGTCAGCTCCTGCCAGGTGGCGAGCGTGCAGCCCGGACCGCCGTGCTGGAGCGACTGGTTGATGGCGGCGGTGGTCTGCGGGTAGTTCTCGTGGGTCTTGGGGTCCGTGCACTTGGGGATGGTGACGCGGGTGTCCCGGGGTATGGAGATCACCGACATGTTGCTGCGGTCGGCGGAGACGTGCAGCAGCATCTGGACGTCGGCCAGCGGCTTGCGGTCCGCGTCCTGGCGGGCGCCGCCCAGCTCGATGTTCTTCTTGCTGTTGCGGCCGTCGGAGCCCAGCAGCAGGATGTTGAGCGGCGTCTGCCCGAACGCATTGGGATCGGGCTTCTTCAGATCGCCGCCGCCCAGCATCCGCGGCGCCTTGCGGAGGTTGGCATTGAGGTGCTCGTAGTACCAGTAGCCGGCCCCCGCCCCCGCGACCAGCAGGAAGCCGAGGCCGAGCGCCGTCCATTTCAGCGCCCGGCGGCCCTTGCCGCCCTTCGTGCCGTTCTGGCGCCGTCCGCGGCGACCGCCCTCGTCGGGCGCGGACGGCGGCTCGCCGTCGCCGTCCTCCGGCGTCCAGCCGGGCGCGTCCGGTGGCAGCCCGCCCGAGGCCTCCTCGTCGAGGCCGGCATCGAAGCCCAGCCTCTGTGGTGCTCCGGGCTCCCGACGCCCGGGTGATCGCTCACCGCGCACACTGCTCTGCCGCATTGGGCCCTCTCCCCGTTGTCAATTCGGTGGTGCGCTCGGCGCCTTCGCAGGCGGCCGGACCCCGCTCAGGTCACTTGGCGCAGATGTTCTTGTCATCCGCATTGACGTTCTGGACCCCGTCGGGGGTTTCGGTCGGCGCGTCGATCGGTTCGCCCGCCGCCTGGAAGTCGTGACCGAGGGTCAGCTTCATCGGTACGCGGTCGCCCGCGTCCTGCGCGGACTTCTTCAGCGCGCTCTTGGGCAAGCCCATCCAGTCCGCCAGCGTGGCGGCCTGGTCGGCCTGGTTGGGGCCGTACTCCAGGACGGTCTTGGCCATCTTCTGCGGGGCGTTGCCGGCGTTGGTGGACAGCCGGGCGGCCTTGGTGTTCTGCAGCCAGTCGACGGTCTCCTGGGCGGAGCCGATCGGCCCGCCGCCGTTGAAGACATCGACCCGTACGAGCTCCGGCGGGGCCTTCTTGACCGGCGCCTTCTTGCCCTTGGACTTCTTTCCCTTGGCCAAGGTGTGGTCCGCCTGCACCATCCGGAACAGCGGATCGGCCTTGGCCTTGTCAAGTATGACGGTGGCCGGGTCCTTGGGGTTGTCCAGCACCGGCACCGTCGCGAAGGTGATCTTGTTGATGTTCACCTTCTTCATGTCGGTGCCGAAGTCCATGAGCTTGCTCGCGCTGCCGATACCGGTGTCGACGGTCAGCGCCTTGGTCGCCGCCTGGGCGACATCCAGCAGCTTGCTCGGGCTGCTGAACGCGCTGGACTTCAGCTTGCGGATCAGCGAGCCGAGGAACTGCTGCTGGAGCTGGATCCGGCTCAGGTCGCTGCCGGTGCCGACGGCGTGCCGGGTACGCACGAACGCCAGCGCCTGCTCGCCCTTGACGATGTGCCGGCCGGCCTTCAGATGCAGATGCGACCCGGGGTCGTTGATGTCCTTGCCGGCGCACACCTCGACGCCGTCCACCGCGTTGGACAGCTCCTTGACCGCGTTGAAGTCGGCCATCATGAAGTGGTTGATCTTCAGGCCGGTCAGCTTCTCGACGGTGCGCCAGGTGCAGCCGGGGTCGCGGCCCTCCTGGCCGAGGCTGGTGTTGAAGCGCACCTGCTGCTCGCCGGGAATGTTCTTGACCGAGCCGTCCTCGCGCTTGGTCCGGCAGTTGGGGATGTCGGTGATCAGGTCGCGCGGAATGCTCAGCGCGGTCGCGTTCGACCGGTCCTTGGAGATGTGCATCAGGAGCGTGGTGTCCGCGTGCCCGACGCTGCCGGCATCGCCGTAGCCCGAGTTGCCCTTGCCGGAGCGGGCGTCCGTCCCGATGATCAGGAGGTTGACCGGGCCGTCGGAGACCGCGTCGTTCTCGACGCCGACGTCGACCTTTCTGATGTTGCCGTCCAGCTGCTGGTAGATGACGTACGCCGTGGTGGCGGCGGCCACCAGGACGAACCCCAGCACACCCGACGTCCAGTACAGCGCCTTCTTCTTCCCGGACTTCTTCGGCTTGGGCCGGCGGCGGCTCGCGGCGCCCGAGGCCATCGCGCTCGCCGTGCCCCGGGAGGCGGCGCGGCGCTCCGCCCGGCCACCGGTACGCCGCTCCTGCGCACCGCCGTCGCGCGCATCGCCGCGGCGGTCGCGCTGGGTCGGCAGCGGACGGGTGTCGCTGTCGCCGCCGCGGTCCACCGGATTCCTCCGGTCGCGTCTGGAGCCGGGGGCCTTGCGGCCGGAGGGCCGGTCCGCCGCTTGACCGGAAGGGTCGAGCCGCAGCTCGTAGCTTCCGGTGTCCGGATCGAACACCCACTGATCGGCGGGGTCGACGTTGTCGTCGCCCGCCCGCCCACGGCCTTGCGCGTCCACGGTGCCTTGAATCCTCCGTCGGTGGCGCGGCGCCTCCCCCTCAAGGCGCTCGATCGGTCGATCGTGCACATAGCTGACCTACATGGTCATCGGCCCGCTGGTCGGGCGGGCCGGGTCGCTCACACTATCCGCCCAGTTCAGCGCCCGGCGACGCCGGTGACAAATTCCACTTCCCTACAACTGGGCAATCCGCCCAATCCATTCGCGACGCCGCGGGTTCCTTTGCGGCATCTTTATTCGCAGCTACCGCGTTCCGCCGTGGTTCCGGGAAAGGCCGGGTGCGGATCGGCGGGCGGGGAGGGCGGGTCCGCGGGTTTTCCGCCGGCGGCGGTGGTGGGCTCATCGGGGCCGCCGGCCGGCGTCACCACCACCGAGCGGTCCCTGCGCAGCTCAGCGAAGAGACGGTCCGCGTCGGGCTGCACCAGCTCGTCGCGATTGGCGTCGTAGCGGTACTCCTGGCGCGGCACCGTCAGGAACTGCACCCGGCCCGTCGGAATGCTGCGCATGCTGCGCACCAATTCGTACAGCCCGGTGAGGGAAGCCAGATCCCCATCGGTGGTCAGGGAACTCGTCGCGGCATCCAACACCGGATACAGACGGGTGGGATTGAGCAGCACACCATTGCTTTGCACTTTCTTCACGAGCGCGCCAAGAAATTGCTGTTGGCGTTCCATACGCTGCGTGTCGCTGCCGTCACCCAGGCTTTTCCGCACCCGGACAAAGCCGAGAGCTTCCTCCCCGCGCAGCGTCTGCCGCCCGGCGGGCAGCACCAGATGCGCCTTGTCGTCGTTGATGGGCCGGCGCAGACAGACCTCGACGCCGTCCACCGCGTCCACCATCTTCTTGAACCCGACGAAATCGATGATCATGTGGTGGGTGATCCGGATCCCGGTCATCTTCTCGACCGTGCGGATCGTGCAGGCGGCGCCGGCGAACTGGAACGCCCAGTTGAACTGCGCCGTCTGCTCGGCGATCTCCTTGCCGTCGGAGCGCTTGCAGTGCGGCACCGTCACCATCAGGTCGCGCGGGATGCTGACCGCGGTGGCGCTCTTCCGGTCCGCCGCCAGGTGCAGCAGGATCGTGGTGTCCGAGCGCTGGGTGCCGTTGTCGGTGCCGTACTCCTCGTTGCCGTTGCCGCGGTTGTCGGAGCCGACCAGCAGGATGTTCTCGGCGTTCGGCGGGCCCGGGTCGGGCCGCTCCGACTCGTACTTCTCCAGCTCGTTCTGGGTGTCGCTGTCGAACCGGATATTGCCGTTGAGCTTGGTGTACAGACCCCAGCCGGTGCCGGCCGTCACCAGGACGGCGGCGGCGGTACCGAGCGCGGCGCGGCGCATCCAGTGCAGCGGGGAGGGCGGGGTGCGCGCCGGGCCCGGCCCGTCGCCCGCGGCGCCCGAGCGCAGCGGCCGCGGGCCCCAGCCGGGAAACCTCGCCGCGCGACCGGGCCCCGCCCTCGCCCGGCCGGTGCCCGCGGCGGGGCCCTGGCGGCCGGACGGGGTCCCGGGGCTCTCGGTCACGTGTGCGTCCCTCCCTGGCGGAGTCGGCGTCGCGCCCGCACACGGCGCCCGGCCGGCGGTGGGACGGACGGGCCCGCGCATGGTTGTCCGTACGCAAATTTCTGGTGTACGTACGAAAAATCCTGGACCACAACGGACGGACCGGCCCGCCCCGAGGCGGGTCCGGTCCGCCGGACGGGGGAGGCGGGCGTCAGGAACGCGGGTCCGGCGCCCGGAACGTGATCTTCTCGGCCGCCTCCCGGGCGGCGATGCCGTCCGCGCCCAGCCGATCCAGATGGCGGCACAGCACCACCGAGCCGCCGGCGGCCAGCGGCGCGTAGAGCCCGTACGAGAGCCCCTGCCAGGTGTCGTACGGCAGACCCGACAGGATGCGCGGCCGGCCCGGCATCTGGTCGGAGTCGGCATCGGCCAGGGCCTTCATGCCGACCTGGAAGCCGGTGAACTCGCGGCCGTCGACGACCAGCGCGGGCGCCCGCGGGGCGACCGGCGCGAACGGCACGAAGCGGTCGCCCTGGCCCGGCACCTCGACGGCGTAGTCCGCGAAACCCGCCGGCGGCTGCGGGAAGCGGCCGCCCAGCGGACGCAGCGCCAGCGCCACCCGCTCCCCGGAACAGGCGCGCGCCGCCTCCAGGGTGTCCGGACCGCTGACGACGAGGTCGGCCGCGGCGGGATCGCCGCCCACGTCCGCGACCACGCCCACCGACGAGCAGGCCAGCAGCCAGACGGCGGTCTGCCAGTGGGCGGGCAGCAGCAGCGCGAGCCGGTCGCCGGGCTCGGCGGCCAGATCGCCCTGGAGATAGTTGGCGGTCTTCGCCACCCAATTGGCGAAGGTGGCGACGGACAGTTCCACGCGTTCGCCGGTGGCGTCGTCGTAGAAGGTCACCAGCGGGCGGGCCGGGTCCGCGGCGAGCGCGGAACCCAGCAGGTTGGCGGGGGTGCGGTCGGTGGCGTTCATCGCCGCCAGAGTACGCGCGGCGGTGGCCGGCGGTCGGCCGGGCGGGGAGGTCCCGGCCACCGGTTCGGCCCAGGCGCCGCCCACCGTTCGGCCGATGCCCCGTCAGATCAGCGATGGCGCCCGCCACGGACCGCGCCAACGATGGGGGCCATGCGCCTTTTTCCCGCTTCCGCCCGCTCCTTCCGCACGACGTCCCGCACGATGCCCCTCGGCGTCCTCTGCGCGGCCGGCCTGGTGCTGTCGCTCTCCTCGCTCCCGCCACCGGCCGCCGCGGCCCCCGCCGAACGCCCCCCTGCCGTCCCCTCGCCCGCCGATGACGCCTCGGGCAGCACCCAGTCCCTGCCGCTGGCCGACCTCGGCGCGCCCGCCCCGCGCGCCACCGAGCCCGAGGCCGAGACCGCACCCGTCCCCGGTACGCGGGTCATGCCGGTCCGGGAGGTGCGGCCGTTCTCGCTCCTGGGGGTGGTGTGGGACGACCCCGCCGTCGAGCTGCCCGGCCAGGTCCAGGTCCGCACCCGCGCCACCGGCTCGCACACCTGGTCCGGCTGGCAGGACGTCCAGACCCACAACGACGACCTGCCCGACCAGGAGTCCGCCGAACGCCGCAACAGCCGGGTGCGCGGTAGCACCGCGCCCCTGTGGGTCGGCGCCTCCGACGCCGTACAGCTGCGCATCGCCCCCGAGAACGCCGACCGCGCCCCGGCCCCCTTCCCGGGCGGGCTGCGGCTGGAACTCGTCGACCCGGGTGCCGGGCAACGCACCCAGAGCGGCACGCCCGCCGAACTCCGGCCGCTCGGCCGGTCCGAGGCGCAGGCCGAAGCCCTGGCCGAGGCCCGGACGCAGCCCCCGGACCCTGGAGGCGACCGCACCGCCGGCAAGACGTACATCGGGCCCCGCCCGCGGATCGTCACCCGGGCCGGCTGGGGCGCCGACGAAACGCTGCGCGAGCCCATCGGCCCCTACACCGGCCCCGTCCGCGCCGCGTTCGTCCACCACACCGCGACCGGCAACAACTACAGCTGCACAGAGGCCCCTTCGGTGATCCGCGGCATCTACCGCTACCACGTCAAGAGCAGCGGCTGGCGGGACATCGGCTACAACTTCCTGATCGACAAGTGCGGCGTCATCTACGAAGGCCGCGCGGGCGGCGCCTCCAAGGCGGTGCTGGGCGCCCACACCCTCGGCTTCAACACCGACACCACCGGCATCGCCGTCCTCGGCAGCTTCAACGACACCGAACCGTCGAGGGCCGCCGTCGAGGGCGTCGCCGCCCTGACGGCCTGGAAACTCGGCCTGTCCGGTGCCGATCCGCGCGGCATGGTCAGCCTCATCTCCGACGGCAGCAACCTCTTCGAGCGGGACGAGATCGCCCATCTGCACGTCATCTCCGGCCACCGGGACGGCTACCGGTCCGCCTGTCCCGGCGACCGCCTCTACGACCAGCTCGACGCCGTCGCCGACGCCGCGGCCAAGCTTCAGGGGCGCTGACCGGCCCCCGACAGTTACCGTCCGGTACCGTCCGGTTGTGCCACCAATGAACCATCCCCGCGCTCGCCGCGTCCTACCGGCCGCGGCAGCGCACCCACCCGTACCCGCGCACGTCCCGAGGAGCACGACCGCGCAGCCCGTCTGCCTAGACTGGTCGGCCGTTCGCCGACCCCAGCAGGAAGCAGAGAAGACAAGGTGACCGAAGCGATCCTCCTGGTCGGCGGCAAGGGCAGCAGGCTGCGCCCGCTGACGGTGCATACGCCCAAGCCCATGGTCCCGGCGGCCGGTGTGCCCTTTCTCACCCACCAGCTGGCGCGGGCCCGCGCCGCGGGTGTGACCCACATCGTCATGGCCACCTCCTACCTCGCCGAGGTCTTCGAGCCGTACTTCGGCGACGGGTCGGAGCTCGGCCTGCACTTGGAGTACGTCACCGAGGACGAGCCGCTGGGGACCGGCGGCGCCATCCGCAATGTCGCCGGGCGGCTGCACTCCGCCCCCGGCGACCCGGTGCTGATCTTCAACGGCGACATCCTCACCGGCCTCGACATCAAGGCCCTGGTGGCCACCCACCGCACCTCCGGGGCGGACGTCTCCCTGCACCTCACCCGCGTCGAGGACCCCCGCGCCTTCGGCCTGGTCCCCACCGACGGCACCGGACGGGTCACCGCCTTCCTGGAGAAGCCGCAGACCCCCGAGGAGATCGTCACCGACCAGATCAACGCGGGCGCCTACGTCTTCAACCGCTCCGTCATCGACACCATCCCCACCGGCCGCCCGGTCTCCGTCGAACGCGAGACCTTCCCCGGACTGCTCGCCGACGGCGCCCACCTCCAGGGCATGGTCGACTCCACCTACTGGCTCGACCTCGGCACCCCGCAGGCCTTCGTCCGCGGCTCCGCCGACCTGGTCCTGGGCCGCGCCCCGTCCCCGGCCGTGCCCGGCCGCTGCGGCGACCGCCTCGTCCTGGAGACCGCCGAGGTCGCCCCGGACGCCAAGCTCACCGGCGGCACGGTCGTCGGCCCGCGCGCCGTCATCGGCGCCGGCGCCCGGATCGAGGGCAGCGCCGTCCTCGACGGCGCGGTGGTCGAAGCGGGCGCCCAGATCCAGGACTCGCTGATCGGCGCCGGCGCGCGCATCGGGGCCCGTACGGTCCTGGACGGCGCGGTCATCGGCGACGGCGCCCGGATCGGCGCCGACAACGAGCTGCGCGACGGGATCCGCATCTGGTGCGGCGCCGACATCCCGGCGGGATCGGTGCGCTTCTCCTCCGACCAGTAACGGCGGACCGTTCCCCGAGCTCCCGGCCCCGCTCGATCAGGGGAGAACCCAATCCGCGGCGTCGCCTAACCTGGCGGTATGCCCGCCCGCAGCTGGGTCCCGCCCGGCCCGTACGACCTGCACCGCACCCTGTGCGTCCTGCAACGCGGCCCCGGCGACCCCGCCTTCGCACTGCGCGGCCAGGAGGTGTGGCGGGCCTGCCGTACGCCCCAGGGCCCCGGCACGCTGCGCCTCGCGGCCCGCCCCGCCGCGGGCACGGTCGACGCGGAGGCCTGGGGCCCCGGCGCCGACTGGCTGCTGGAGCGGCTGCCCGAGCTGCTGGGGGAGTCCGACGAACCGGACCGGCTCACCGCCCGGCACCGCATCGTCCACGAAGCGCGCCGCCGCCATCCCGGCGTCCGGCTCGCCCGGACCGGCCTGGTCCTGGAGTCGCTGATCCCCTCGGTCCTGGAGCAGAAGGTCACCGCCGACGAGGCCTACCGCGCCTGGCGGCTCCTCCTCCAGCGGCACGGCGAGCCCGCCCCCGGCCCGTGGGAGCGGATGCGGGTGATGCCGGACGCCCGTACCTGGGCGCTGATCCCCTCCTGGGAGTGGCACCGCGCCGGCGTCGATGGCAAGCGCTCCGCGGCGATCCTGCGCGCCGTACGCGCCGCCCGCCGCATGGAGGAGGCCGCGGGCATGGAGCTGGCCGACGCCACCCGCCGCCTGACGGCGATCCCCGGCATCGGCCCCTGGACCGCCGCCGAGACGCTCCAGCGCGCCCTCGGCGCCCCGGACGCCCTGACCGTCGGCGACCTCCACCTGCCGAAGATCATCGGCTATGCCCTCACCGGCCGCCGCGGCACCACCGACGAGCAGATGCTCGAACTCCTCGCCCCCTACGAGGGCCAGCGGCACCGCGCGGCCCGGCTGATCCTGCTGTCCGGCATCACCCCGCCCCGCCGCGCGCCGCGCTTCCCCGTGGGCGACATCGCCCGCCTGTGAGCGGGCCCGGCCCGGTGAGCGGGCTCAGCGCACGACGATGAAGTCCGCACCGTCCCGCGCCGGCCGCTCCTTCGGCGCCTGCGCGGGACGCCCGATGGCGACGGTCCCCATCGGCTCCCAGTCGTCGGGCAGCCCGAGCACCTCCCGTACGACATCCCGGCAGAACATCGTCGACGAGATCCAGGCCGAGCCCAGCCGCTCGCCCGCCAGCGCCACCAGGAAGTTCTGGATCCCGGCGCCATGGGCGATCACGAACATCTCCCGCTCGGCGGCGTTGCGCCGGGCGTCGGGATAGGTGTGCGAGCCGTCCGTCACCATGCACGGGACCGCCAGATACGGCGCGTTGCGCAGCACGTCGCCGCGCCGCACCCGCTTGGCGATCGACTCCTCCGACTTCCCGTCGCCGCGCAGATCCGCGATCCAGGCGTCCCGCATCGCATCCAGCAGCCGCGTCCGGGACTCCGGCGACTCCAGCAGCACGAACCGCCAGGGCGTGGTGTGGTGGGGGGCGGGCGCCGTCAGCGCCGCGGCCACCGCACGGCGCACCGCGCCGCCGTCCACCGGTTCGTCCGTGAAGGCGCGGACCGTACGCCGCCCCGTCATCGCCTCCCGCACGGCCTCCGACGTCCCCAGCCGGAACATGTCGCTCTCGGCGTCACGCACCAGGGCCCGCGCCCCGTCGCCGTCGCCCGCCGCCTCGACGACGTGGGGGAGCCCGCGCACCACCGCGACCGGCAGCGCGGCCGCCTTGCCCTTGACGAGGTCACCGGCGGCGGCCAGTTCATCGGCGGTGGCCACGACCGTGGCGCTGAGCGGATTGCCGTACGCGTCCGTGCCGCCGCGCAGATCGTCCAGTACGCGCACCCCGGCCGCCCCGATGGCGACGTCGGTGAGCCCGGCGCGCCACGGCCGCCCGAAGGTGTCGCTGATGACGACGCCGACGTCGACGCCCAGCTCGGTGCGGATGCCCGCCCGGATGGCGCGGGCCGAGGCATCCGGGTCCTCCGGCAGCAGCAGCACCGTCCCCGCGGGGGTGTTGGAGGCGTCGACCCCGGCCGCGGCCATCACCAGGCCCTGCCGGTTCTGCACGATCCGCAGCGTTCCGCGGCGCGCCACCACCCGTACGGTCTCCTGGTCGATCGCCGCCTCGCGGTCGGTGGCCTCGATCACCCGGCCCTCGGCCTTGCTGACGATCTTCGAGGTCACCAACAGGACGTCCCCGTCGGCCAGTTGGGGTATCCCGTCGCCCGACACCGCCGCGGCGATCAGCTTGACGAGGTTGTCCCCGGGCCGCACCTCCGGAATCCCCGGCAGCGCCCACACCCGGTACGCGGGTACCTCGCCGCCGGTCACGCCCGTACCGCCTCGGCCAGCGCCAGCGCCTCGCGCACCATCGCGGCCGTCGCGTCCACGTCCGTCATCATCAGCGGTACGGCCCGGCAGCGGATCCCGGCCGCCTCGACCTCGGCCACCGCACCCTCGTCGACGGAGTCGACCAGCCACCCGTCCAGCAGCCCCGAGCCGTAATGCCGGGCCACGGCCGCGGCGGTCGCCTCGACGCCCACCGCAGCGAGCACCTTGTCGGCCATCCCGCGGACGGGCGCGTCCCCGACGATCGGCGAGAGGCCGACGACCGGCACCCCGGCGTCCGCGATGGCCTCCCGGATGCCGGGCACGGCCAGGATCGTGCCGATGCTGACGACCGGGTTGGACGGCGGGAAGAGCACCACATCCGCCTCGGCGATGGCCTCCAGGACGCCCGGCGCGGGCTTGGCCTGGTCGGCGCCGACCGGCACCACGGCGTGCGCGGGCACCGAGGCGCGCAGCCGCACCCAGTACTCCTGGAAATGCACCGCCTTGCGCTCGCCGTCCTCGTCGATGGCGACATGGGTCTCGATGCGGTCGTCGGACATCGGCAGCAGCCGCACGCCGGGCTGCCAGCGGGCGCACAGCGCCTCGGTGACGGCGCTGAGCGGATAGCCGGCGCCCAGCATCTGGGTGCGCACGATGTGCGTGGCGAAGTCCCGGTCACCGAGGCCGAACCACTCGGGCCCGACGCCGTAGGCCGCCAACTCCTCCTTCACCCGGAAGGTTTCGTCGGTGCGGCCCCAGCCCTGCTCCTCGTTGATGCCGCCGCCGAGCGTGTACATCACGGTGTCGAGGTCGGGACACACCTTGAGCCCGAACAGATGGATGTCGTCGCCGGTGTTCCCGATGACGGTGATCTCCGCGTCCGGAACCGCTGCCTTCAGTCCCCGCAGAAAGCGGGCGCCGCCGATACCGCCGGCCAGAACCACAATGCGCATAGAGACAGTCTGTCAGCCGCAGGCTGTCGGTGAGGGGTGGTGGTCGGGAGACGGGTGGGACTGTCAGGGGTGGGGGCGTCAGTGGGCCACGGTCTCCTGGGCCGACGGCGCGCACCGGGCGCTGTGCATCGGCATCTCGGTCAGGCCGGGGAAGTAGACGTGCAGGCTGACCGCGGGGGCGAGCGAGTCGTTGACGACCTCATGGACGTACCCGGGAGCGAAGACCCGCTGGTCCCCGGCCCGGAGCGTGTGCGGGACGTCCCCGCCGCGTTCGGTCAACTCGCCCTCCAGGAGCGTCAGCACACCGGAGGAGCGCCCGTGGTCGTGCCGGCCGCTGCCCTGGCCGGGCACCCAGCTCAGCAGCCACACCTCGTAGCCGGGGCCGGTGCGCAGCCGGTGGTACCAGCGGGTGGTGGCGTCGTAGCGCACGAGCGGGGCCCAGCTGTCGCGGTCGGCGGCGATGGAGCGGGCCAGGCCCACGAAGCCGGCGACGGTGGCGGGGTGGGCGGGGACGGGCGGCAGCAGGTGGGGGATGGCGAGCGGGTCGCCGGCGATCTGGACGTCGCTGTTCATGGGGTTACGGGTTCCTCGGCGCAAGAGCTGGGAGAGGGTGCGGCGCGGCGCCGGCATGCCCTGTGGGGAGCACGGCGCGGGCTCGCGGGAGAGGCAGGGGCGCTGCGGGGTGTGCGAGCGGGGCGGCTGGAGCTCAGTGGCTACGACAGCTGGAACAGCGACAGCGAGCCTGCGCAGCGCAGAGCGACCCGTAAGCACGGGTCAGTCGGGGCGCGGGAGTCACTGGCATGCGGTCAAGGAGACCGGGTTCCCGGCGCGATGTCAACCGGATGTCGGGTTTGCCACGGATGTTTCACCTCATCCGGTTGCAGGGCCCGGCGAAAGGTTTGTGCACATGCCGACCAGGAGATGTCGCCCATCAACCGCGCATCCAAACGCCGTTGTGATCTCGTGATCCGTCTGTGATCTTCCATGCTTCGGTGTGCGAGGTGCAACGCGAATGCCGTCCGATCACGTCTCAGGTAGCGAGAGGGGAGATCCGGGCGGCACGCCTTGGGGAAGTGTCCGGGTTTTTGATGATTTGAACACTTTCTGCACACGCTTGGTTCCACAGAGTGAATAAGAGGCCCAATAGCAGATCTCGGCTTGACTGGCCCGGATCAGCACACTTGTAATTTCACTCGTGTCGTTCAGCCAAAAACGATCACGGCTGGATCACGGGGACGTAAAGACAGACGAGGGGCGCACATGACCGAGCTGTTCCAGGAATTGCTGGTCGAGGAGGCGGACGAGGAGCTCGGCTGGCAGGAGCGCGCACTGTGCGCCCAGACCGACCCCGAATCCTTCTTCCCGGAGAAGGGGGGCTCCACCCGCGAGGCCAAGAAGGTCTGCCTCGCCTGTGAGGTCCGCTCCGAGTGCCTTGAATACGCGCTTGCCAACGACGAACGCTTCGGCATCTGGGGCGGTCTGTCCGAGCGCGAGAGGCGCCGGCTGAAGAAGGCCGCCGTCTGACGATGTCACGGCAGCCCGTAACGCCCAGGGCGCGCGGCTGCACCACGCCCGCCGCCGTGCCGCGCCAACTCCCCATATCCCCCTATAGCGAACCCTCCGCCTCCCGCGCACCGGCCGCCGGAGGCGGACTGCTGTCTCCCACAGCACACGGGCCCGGTCGGGACTCCGGCGCGAACCATTAGTGTGGGGCACCGTCCGAGATGCGCCGCCGCCCCACGGGTCGCGCGCGTCGCCTCGTAGTCCGTCGCAGTGTCTGCCGGGGGCGGGGGCCTTGAGCGACTTCGCCGCGGGCCCCGGACTCCCGGGTCCGGAGGGCCCGTACCTCGATGTCCGTGCACAGTCAGTCGGCGGCCCAGGCCGCCCCATACGCAGCTGACACCCCAGAGTTCCCGCGGCATGTCGTCACCGCCGTGATCGTCTCCCATGACGGCGCCCGCTGGCTGCCCGACGCGCTCGCCGGGCTGCTCGGCCAGGAGCGCCCGGTGCAGAACGTCATCGGCGCCGACACCGGCAGCGCGGACGAATCCGCCAAGCTGCTCGCCGACGCCATCGGGGACGAGCGGGTGCTGCACCTCGCCCGCCGCTCCGGATTCGGCACCGCGGTGGACGAGGCGGTCCGAACGGCCCCCGTGCTCACCCCGGACGATCTGGCCTATCTGCGCCGCCCCAGCGGCTGGGACCCCGTCAGCAGGACGTGGCGTGACGAGGCCTACGACATGCCCGAACTCCCGCACGGCGAGCCGGTCCAGTGGCTGTGGCTGCTGCACGACGACTGCGCCCCCGCGCCCACCGCGCTCGCCGAACTGCTGCGGGTCGCCGACGCCAGCCCCTCCACCGCCATCGTCGGCCCCAAGCTGCGCAGCTGGTACGACCGGCGGCAGCTGCTCGAAGCCGGCGTCAGCATCGCCCGCAGCGGCCGCCGTTGGACCGGCCTGGACCGCCGCGAACAGGACCAGGGCCAGCACGACCAGATCCGTCCCGTGCTCTCCGTCTCCACCGCCGGCATGCTCATCCGCCGCGACGTCTACGAGCAGTTGGGCGGCTTCGACCGCCGGCTGCCGCTGATGCGCGACGACGTCGATCTGTGCTGGCGCGCCCAGGCGGCCGGCCACCAGGTGCTCATCGCGCCGGACGCGGTCCTGCGGCACGCCGAGGCCGCCGCCCGCGAACGCCGCCCCATCGACTGCGTCGGCCGCTTCGTCGCCAACCCGCACCGCGTCGACAAGTCCGGCGCCGTCTACACCCTGCTCGCCAACACCCGCGGCGGGCTGCTCCCGTACGTGCTGCTGCGGCTGGTGCTCGGTACCTTCCTGCGCGTTCTGGCCTACCTCGTCGGCAAGGTCCCCGGCCAGGCGCTCGACGAACTCGCCGGGCTCTTCGGCACCCTGCTGCGGCCCGGCAAGATCCTCGCCGCCCGCAAACGCAGAGGCCGGCCGGCGGTGGACGCGAGCGAGCTGCGGCCGCTCTTCCCGCCGCCCGGCGCGACCGTGCGCGCCACCGTCGAACAGGTCGCGGGCAACCTCGCGGGCCGCGCCGCGCCCGATGTCGCCTCGGCCGGCCGGCACGGCGCCGTGGAATCCGGGCCCGGCGGCGACGACGCCGACTTCCTGGAGGTCGAGCAGTTCGCGCGGCTCAAGCGGATCGCCCGCAAGCCGGGTCCGTTGCTCTTCCTGCTGCTGCTGGTGGTCTCGCTGATCGCCTGCCGCGGGCTGCTCGGCACCGGCGCGCTCACCGGCGGTGCGATGCTCCCCGCACCGGGCAGCGTCTCCGACCTGTGGTCGGCGTACCTCGACAGCTGGCACGCCGTCGGCACCGGCGACGCCGCATCCGCGCCGCCCTACCTGGCGGTCGTCGCCCTGGTCTCCACGATCTTCGTCGGCAGCACCGGCTTCACCCTCACCCTGCTGCTGGTGTGCTCCGTCCCGCTGGCCGGACTCACCGCCTACTTCGCCTCCCGCCCGCTGGTCACCTCCCGGCTGCTGCGGGCCTGGGGGAGCATCGCGTACGCCTTCCTGCCCGCCGCCACCGGCGCGCTGGCAGGCGGCCGCCTGGGCACCGCCGTACTCGCCATCCTGCTGCCGCTGATGGCCCGCGCCGCGGTCGCCGCCGCCGGACTGCGCCTGAGCCCCGGCACCCGCCCCAGCTGGCGCGCCACCTGGGCGTACACCCTGCTGGTCACCTTCACCATGGCCTTCACCCCCGTCGTCTGGCCGATGGCGGTGCTGCTCGGCATCGGGCTGCTGGTGCGGAGTGCCCTGACGAGCCGTGACCTGCTGGTCGGCCACGTCCTGCGCTTCCTGGCCGTGGCCGTCGTGCCGGTCGTGGTGCTCGCCCCCTGGTCGCTGTCGCTCTTCGGCAACCCCGCCCGCTTCTTCCAGGAGGCCGGGCTCGACTACGGCACCGGATCGGCCTCCGTACTGGACCTGATCGGCCTGAGCCCCGGCGGCCCCAAGGCGGCCGGCGGGCTGCTGCTGATCGGTATCGTCCTGGCCGCACTGGCGGCGACGCTGCGCGACGAGCGGCAGACCGCGATCCGCACCGCCTGGGTGGTGGCGGTGGCCGGGCTGCTGTGCGCGGCGCTGGGCAACGCCTCCGGCTGGACCGGGCCCGCGATGCTCGTCTACGGCCTGGCCCTGCTGTGCGCCGCGGCGATCGGCGCCGAGGGCATCCGCACCCGGATGACCGCCATGGGCTTCGGCTGGAAGCAGCCGGTCGCCGTGCTGATCGCGCTGGCATCCGTCCTCGCCCCGCTCTACGCCGCCGTCAGCTGGATGATCACCGGCGCGGCCGGCCCCCTGGAACGGCGCGACCCCGCGCAGGTCCCGGCGTTCGTCGCCGAGGAGTCAGGCACCGACGACCGCGCCCGCACCCTCGTCCTCGACGGCCGCACCGGCCATGTCGACTACACCCTGGTCCGCGGCTCCGGCGCCCGGCTCGGCGACGCCGACCTGGCCGCCACGGCCGGCGAGGACAAGCGTTTCGGCGGCATCGTCGCCAACCTCGTGGCCGGCTCCGGCGCCGACCAGACCAGCCAGCTCGGCGGCTACGCCGTCCGCTACATCCTGGTGCGCAACGGCGCGCCCCGCACGATGGGCCGGGTGCTGGACGCGACGCCGGGGCTGACCCGGCTCAGCCAGGACGACGGCAGCGCCCTGTGGCGGGTCGACCGCCGGGTCTCGCGGGTCTCCATCGTCCAGGGCGGGACGACCGACGGCACCCGCGCCGGCGAGGCCGCCGCGCCGGTCCCCGTACCGTCCGGCCCCGTCGAGGCGCACACCGGCAAGGTGCCCGCCGGCCCCGCCGGCCGGGTGCTGCGCATCGCGGACACCGCCGACCCGGGCTGGCAGGCCACCCTGAACGGCAAGCCGCTCAAGCCCGTGACGGTCGACGGCTGGGCGCAGGGCTTCACGCTCCCCTCGGACGGCGGCCGGCTCGACCTCACCTACGAGAACCCGACCGGCCACACCGTCTGGCTGTGGACCCAGGGATTCCTCGCCGTCGTCCTGGTGGTGATGGCGCTGCCGGGCCGCCGCCGGGAGATCGACGACGACCTGCCCGAGGACGACGCCGTGCTGGCCGCCGCCCAGGCGGCCACCGGCGACGGCCGCCGGGCGCGCAGGCTGCGGGCCGCCGCGGAGGCGGCCGGGCACCAGGCCGCGCCGGAGCCGGCCGGGGAGGAGCCCGCCGCCGTTCCGGTCCAGGAGGCCGAGGCGACCGGCGACCCGTACGCGGCGGTGCCGCAACAGCAGTCGTACGAGCAGTGGGCAACGGCCCAGCAGGCGGACCCGGCCGCGCCGGGACAGCCCGCCGACCAGCCCTACGCTCCCGCCGACCAGCCCTACGCTCCCGCCGACCAGTCCTACGCTCCCGCCGACCCGTACCAGGCAGGCGACGGCGGTCAGTACGCGCAGGCCGGTCCGTACGCGCCGCAGCAGCCGCCCTACCCCCAGGCCGACCCGTACCAGGCCACCGACCCCTACGCGGCGGACCCCTACCAGGCGGGCACCTACGACCCGTACGGCTACGCCCAGCAGCCCCAGCAGCCCCAGCAGCCCTACGACGACGGCACGACGTACCCCGGCTCCTTCCCCGAGCAGCCGCGCCGTGACGGGAGCGACCAGCAGTGAAGCGCACGATGATGTCCCTGATCGGCGCGGCGGCCGGGCTGGCCGCCGTCACCGGTGTCGCCGCCGTCGCCGCCCCGGACGGCGCGGCCAAGGCGGCGCCACAGGGCGGCACCCGGCTGCCCGTCCAGCGCTCCGCGCTGCTCTGCCCGGCCCCGACGTCCTCGGAGGTCGGCGACACCACGTACACGTCCTTCGTCCCCAAGGGCGCGGCGGCCGGTGCGGACGCGAAGAAGGGCACCGCGAAGCTGGTGCCCGCCGGGACCGTCGAGGACGGCAGCGGGGCCGGCGACACGTCGAAGAAGGGCGGCAAGGGCAAGAGCAAGGGCAAGGACAGCGGCGCGGACACCGGCAGCACGGTCGTGCCGCCGCGCGACACCAAGCCCGTGGCGCCCCTCGACCAGGCGGGCCGGCCGGTCACCGCGCGGACCGACGCGGCCGATGCGCCCGCCCTGGTGGGCGACGCCGACGGCACTCTCGCCCCCGGCTGGACCGCTCAGCAGACCACCTCCGTCGCCGCCGGCAACGGCCGCGGACTGTTCGGGCTGAGCTGCACCGCCCCGGACACGACGTTCTGGTTCCCCGGTGTCAGCACCGACAAGGACCGCCAGGACTTCGTCCATCTGACCAACCCCGGGCCGACCGACGCCGAGGTCGACCTCGAACTGCGGGGCAAGGACGGGGCGTTGAGCGGCGCCACGGCCGAGGGCATCACCGTTCCAGCGCACACCACGGTCTCGCGGCTGCTGTCCACCCTGACCGGCAGCCCGGCCACCAACGCCGCGCTGCATGTCGTCGTCCGCCAGGGCCGGGTCGGCGCCGCCGTCCAGGCCTCCGACGCCAAGCTGGGCGGCGACTGGCTGCCGCCCGCCGCCGACCCGGCCGACAGCCTGGTGCTGCCCGGCATCCCCAAGGACGCCACCTCCGTGCGCCTGGTGGCCGTCGCACCCGGTGCGGCGGACGCCGACCTCAAGGTGCAGCTGGCCACCCCGAGCGGCCTGATCACCCCGGCTGGAGCGGAGACGCTGCACGTCAAGAGCGGGATGACGACGGCGATCGACCTCCGGGACCTGACCAAGGGCGAGGCCGGATCGCTGGTGCTCACGCCCGCCGACGGCGGCTCCAAGGCCCCGGTCACGGCCGCGCTGCGGGTGACCCGGGGCAAGGGCGCCGACCAGGAGATGGCCTTCATCCCGGCGACCCTCCCGGTGGACAAGCGCGCCACGGTCGCCGACAACCGCTCCAAGGGCAGCACCCTGTCCCTCGTCGCGCCGGAGAAGGGCAAGGACGCGAAGGTCAAGGTCACCGCGTCGGCGGGCAGCGACGGCGGCACGCCGGTCTCCAAGACGTACACGGTCAAGGGCGGCAGCACCCTCGCCATCGACCCCCCGCGCCCCTCGGGCCTCAAGGGCACCTACGCGCTGACGGTGGAGCCCCAGCCGGGCAGCGGCCCGGTCTACGCGGCGCGCACGCTGGTGCAGCCGCTGGGCGGCATCCCGGCCTTCACCGTGCAGACCCTGCCCGACGACCGGGGCACGGTCGTCGTCCCCACGGCGGGCCAGGACCTGTCGCTGCTGAACGACTGAGCGCTCCCGTACCGACCCGCGCCAGGACCTGCCCCACGGGACAGGTCCTGGCGCCACCGCACGTTTCCGTCGGCGTCCCACCGCCGCCACGACGTGAACCGCAACCGGCAACGGCTCCCGCCCCGGGCCGCCACGCCGTACGGCTCATTCCTGGCGCCACCGCACGTTTCCGTCGGCGTCCCACCGCCGCCACGACGTGAACCGCAACCGGCAACGGCTCCCGCCCCGGGCCGCCACGCCGTACGGCTCATTCCTGGCGCCACCCCACGTTTCCGTCGGCGTCCCACCGCCACCACGACGTGAACCGCAACCGGCAACGGCTCCCGCCCCGGGTGACCACGCCGTACGGCCTACTCCTGGCCATAGCGCGGGTCCACCGACTCCGGGGCCAGCCCCAGCAGTTCGGCGACCTGCTCGACGACCACCTCGTGGACCAGCAGCGCGCGCTCGTCGCGGCTCTTGGTGCGGATCTCCACCGGCCTGCGGTAGATCACGATCCGGTCGCGATGTCCGCCGCCGGCCGGTACCACCCTGCCCAGCGGTACGGTCTCGCCGTCCGCCTCCGCGTCCGGCCAGGCGTCGGGGCCGGAACCGGGCACGTCCAGGACCATGAAGTCGACCTCCGCGAGCTGCGGCCAGCGCCGCTCCAGGCGGTCGCGGGAGTCATAGACGAGGTCCACGAAGGCGTCGGCGCGGCTCACCGACAGCGGCACCTGAGGAGGCGCGATCGGGCCGCGCATACCGCGGCCGTGCCGGTCGCGGCGGCGGAGTCGCGGCTCCGACGGTCGGGGAGGTACGGGGCTGTCCATCAGCATCGAGCGTAACCGTCGCGGGGCGGGCGGTACCGCGAAGCGCGACAAGACGCATGATGTCGCCGAGTGACCGGTCCGCTCCGCGTTCCGTTCGTTTCCATCCCCCTATGAGATCGCGGATCCCCCGCGGAATGACATGAATTGCGCCGACTGGTGACGGCTTTCCGTGCGCCGCGCCGTCCGCTCCGAGCTGCCCGGACCGGCGATGCCGCGGCGGCGCGCACCGTTTCCATCTGGAGCGGTGGCGGACGACGGGAGGGTGGGTGCAGGTCAGACGCATCGGGCGAAGCGGGACGACACGGTCGGGTGAGCCGGGGGAGAGTCGTCGCGGCCCGCTCAAGAGTGCGGTACCGTCCAACGTCGTGAGCCCTGTACGTCGCTGTTCGCGCACTGCGTGCGGCCGCCCCGCCGTCGCAACGCTGACGTACGTCTATGCGGATTCGACCGCCGTGCTCGGACCGCTCGCCACCTACGCCGAGCCACACTGCTACGACCTGTGCGCCGAGCACTCCGAGCGCCTGACCGCGCCCCGTGGCTGGGAAGTCGTCCGCCTCGCCATCGACGCGGGCCCCGCCCGGCCCAGCGGCGACGACCTCGAAGCGCTCGCCAATGCCGTACGCGAGGCGGCCCGCCCGCAGGAGCGTGCCGCGGGCGGCGACGGAAGCCAGGCGGGCGACGGGCCCGCCGGCCGCGACGGCCGGCCCATGGAGGTGGCCCGCCGCGGCCATCTGCGGGTCCTGCGGTCCCCCGACTCCTGACCGGCTGACCCGGCGCGCCCGCTCCTCCCTCTGCCCGGAAACCCCGGAATGCCCCGGAAGCTCCTTCCTGCCTGCCGGGAATCTCCTCACGATCAATCGACCGCCGACCATTGACGCCAACTTGGCCGAGACCTGAGCATGATTTTCCGCTCTCGCGTAATTTAATTTCGCAGTACGGAATTACGGCGAGAGGTCGCTCACGTCGGAGGTCCCGTGTACGTCCAACAGCTGGAGCCCATAGCCGACTCGCTCGCCCTGTCCGCCTTAGTTGCCGCACTGCCCCTGCTCACCGTCCTCGTCCTGCTCGGGGCCGTGCGCATGCGCGCCCACTTAGCCGGCCTGATCGGCCTCGGCGTCGCGTTCGTCGTCGCCGCCCTCGGCTACGGCATGCCCGTCGGCCAGACCCTCTCCGGCGCCGCCCAAGGCGCCCTTTTCGGCCTCTTTCCCATCATCTGGATCGTCGCCAACGCCCTCTGGGTCTACCGGATGACGGTCCGCACCCAGCACTTCGACGTGCTGCGCCGCTCCTTCTCCCGGCTCTCCGCCGACCCCCGCATCCAGGCCCTGGTCATCGCCTTCTGCTTCGGCGGCCTCCTGGAGGCACTGGCCGGATTCGGCGCCCCGGTCGCCATCAGCGCGGTGATGCTCGTCGCGCTCGGCTTCGCCCCGGCCAAGGCCGCGATCGTCGCCCTGGTCGCCAACACCGCCCCCGTCGCCTTCGGCGGCATGGGCACCCCCGTCGCCACCCTCGCCCAGGTCACCGGCCTGCCGTTGACCTCCGTCGCCTCCGTGGTGGGCCGTCAGACCCCGCTGCTGGCGCTGGTCGTACCGCTGCTGCTGGTCGTCCTCGTCGACGGCCGGCGCGGCCTGCGCGAGACCTGGGTGCCCGCGCTCGCCTGCGGATCCGCCTTCGCCGTCGTCCAGTTCGCCGCCTCCAACTTCGTCTCGGTGCAGCTCGCGGACATCGGCGCGGCGCTGGCCGGCACCATCGCCCTGGTGGCCGTCCCCAGCGCCCGCAAACCCGCCGCGGAGCCGGTACGCGACGCGATCCTCACCGGCGTCCGCAACCAGGACCTCGACGTACGCGACGAGCGCCGCGAGGTCGTCCGCGCCTACGCGCCCTACGTCCTGATCATCGTGATCTTCTCGGCCGCCCAACTCCCGCCGGTCAAGGACCTGCTGGCCAGGGCGAACCAGACCTTCGACTGGCCGTTCCTGAACGTCGCGGGCCCGGACGGCAGGCCCGTCGGCGGCAATGTCTTCTCCCTGCCGCTGATCGAGGCCGGCGGCACACTGGTGCTGCTGGCCGGCCTCATCACCGCCGCGATCCTCGGCGTCACGGCGAAGGACGCCGCACGGGAATGGCTCGCCACCGTCCACGAACTGCGCCGCACCATCGTCACCGTCACCTCCGTACTCGCCCTCGCCTACGTCATGAACCTCTCCGGACAGGCAGGCACCATCGGCCACTTCGTCGCCGCGGCCGGCGCCGGACTGGCCTTCCTCTCGCCCGTCCTGGGCTGGTTCGGCGTCGCCGTCTCCGGCTCCGACACCTCCGCCAACGCCCTCTTCGGCGCCCTCCAGGTCACCGCCGCCCGGCAGTCCGGCCTCTCGCCCGAACTCCTCGCCGCCGCCAACAGCTCCGGCGGGGTCCTCGGCAAGATGATCTCGCCGCAGAACCTGACCATCGCCTGCGCCGCCGTCGGCCTCGCCGGAAAGGAGGGGGACCTGCTGCGCAAGCTGCTGTGGTGGAGCCTGGGCCTCCTGCTGGTGATGTGCCTGCTCGTGGTCGCCCAGAGCAGCGCCGTACTCGGCTGGATGCTGCCCTAGCTGGACCGGCCGCACCGTCCACCGGACACGCAGGTCCGCCGCCCGTGCGGGGACCGGGACCGGCGCCGTGGCGCGCACGGCCGGTTCACGGCCCCCGCACAGGGCGGGCGGGTAGGTTTGGGGCTCCGTAGCGACTCAGCGACTCCAGGAGGCCCGGCAGTGACCGATCTGTCGCAGCTCGTCAAGGCGTACGACGTGCGCGGTGTGGTCCCCGACCAGTGGGACGAGACGCTCGCCGAGCTGTTCGGCGCGGCCTTCGTCCAGATCACCGACGCGGACGCGATCGTGACCGGGCACGACATGCGGCCCTCCTCACCCGGCCTGTCCAGGGCCTTCGCCCGGGGCGCGGCGGCCCGCGGCGCCGACGTCACCGAGATCGGGCTCTGCTCGACCGACGAGCTCTACTACGCCAGCGGCGCGCTCGGCCTGCCCGGCGCGATGTTCACCGCCTCGCACAACCCCGCCCAGTACAACGGCATCAAGATGTGCCGGGCGGGCGCCTCCCCGGTCGGCCAGGACACCGGCCTCGCCGAGATCCGTGCCCTCGTCGAGGACTGGTCCGAAGGCGGCGCCCCCGAACCGGTCGCCGCCACCGGCTCCGTCACCCAGCGCGATGTGCTCGAGGACTACGCCGACCACCTGCGCAACCTCGTGGACCTGACTGGCATCCGCCCCCTGAAGGTCGTCGTCGACGCGGGCAACGGCATGGGCGGCTACACCGTGCCCACCGTCTTCGAGGGCCTGCCCCTCCAACTCGACGCCATGTACTTCGACCTGGACGGCTCCTTCCCGAACCACGAGGCCAACCCCCTCGACCCCAAGAACATCGTCGACCTCCAGGCCCGGGTCCGCGAGACCGGCGCCGACCTCGGCCTCGCCTTCGACGGCGACGCCGACCGCTGCTTCGTCGTCGACGAGAACGGCGACCCGGTCTCCCCCTCCGCGATCACCGCACTGGTCGCCGCCCGCGAACTCGCCAAGCACCCCGGCGGAACGATCATCCACAACTGCATCACCTCCTGGTCGGTCCCCGAGGTCGTCAAGGAGAACGGCGGCAAGGCGGTCCGCACCCGCGTCGGCCACTCCTTCATCAAGGCGGAGATGGCCGAGAGCGGCGCCATCTTCGGCGGCGAGCACTCCGCGCACTACTACTTCCGCGACTTCTGGAACGCCGACACCGGCATGCTCGCCGCCCTGCACGTCCTCGCCGCCCTCGGCGGCCAGCAGGGCCCGCTCTCGCAGCTCGTCGCCCAGTACGACCGCTACGCCGCCTCCGGCGAGATCAACAGCACCGTCGACGACCAGAACGGCCGCCTCGCCGCCATCAAGGCCGCCTACCAGGGCCGCGAAGGCGTCACCATCGACGAACTGGACGGCCTGACCGTCACCGCCGCCGACTGGTGGTTCAACGTCCGCCCCTCCAACACCGAGCCCCTGCTCCGGCTGAACGCCGAGGCCCGCGACACGGCCACCGTCGACCGGGTACGGGACGAGGCGCTCGCCATCATCCGCGGCTAGCCGCCCGGGAGGGGCGGCGGCCCCCGGCAGCCACCCCTCCCACCTCCGCACATCCCCTCCGAGCAGGACCCGGCCCCCGGTACGGCGGTACGCTGGCCAAGCCGCAATCACCCCGAAGGAGCAGCCTCCATGCCGGTCGAAGCCAGCTTGATCGAGATCCTCGCCTGCCCGGCGTGCCACGCCCCGCTCGAGGACCACACCGCGGCTGACCCCGCCACGCTGGCCTGCACCTCCGCCGACTGCGGTCTCGCCTACCCCGTCCGGGACGGCATCCCCGTACTCCTCGTCGACGAGGCCAGCCGCCCCGCCTGACCGGGCAGCGCCGGGCCCGACCCGGCGCCACCCGGTGATCCCCCGCCCGTACCGGCGAACGGAGGCCGCGCCCACCATGCTCGACGAGTCACTCCTCGATGCCCCTGAGGCGCTGGCCGGCGCCGACCGATACGGACTGCTGCGCGGCGTGGCCGAATCCGGCGCCCGGGTGCGCTCAGCCGCCCGCAGCGCCGCCGAGGCCGGCATCCCCGACCTCACGCCCGATGGACGGCCACGCGCCGTCCTCGTCGCGGGTCCCGGCCCCGCCGCACCGGCGATCGCCGAACTCCTCGCCGCCCTGGGCGGCGGCAGCTGCCCGGTCACCCACATCCCGCCCACCGGCGTCGCCCCGCTGCCCGGTGCCATGCGCTGGACACTGCCCGGCTGGACCGGCCCCCTGGACCTGCTGCTGCTCGCCGGACCCGACGGTTCCGACTCCGGCCTGGCCGAGCTGGTCGAGCAGGCCTACCGCCGCGGCTGCGCGGTCGTCGCCGTCACCCCGGCCGGCGGCGCGCTCGCCGACGCCGTCGTCCAGGCCCGCGGCCTCACCGTCCCGCTGCCGACCACGTCCTACGACGCCGAATTCGACGTCGAAGGCGCGCCCCCGGCCGCCCCCGGCACCCTCTGGTCGCTGCTCATCCCGCTGCTCGCGCTCGCCGACCGCATCGGCCTGCTCACCGCGCCGCCGGAGGCGCTCGGCCACCTCGCCGACCACCTCGACCAGCTCGCCGAGCGCTGCGGCCCGGCCGTCGCCACCTACACCAACCCGGCCAAGACCCTGGCCGCCGACCTCGCCGACGCCCTGCCGCTCATCTGGACCGAGGGCACCATCGCCGGCGCCGTCGGCCGGCACTTCGCCACCACACTCGCCGGGCTCGCCGGCCGCCCCGCGCTCGCCGCCGCGCTGCCCGAGGCGCTCACCACCCACCGCCCGCTGCTGGCCGGCACGCTGGCCGCCGGCGCCGACCCGGACGACTTCTTCCGTGACCGCGTCGAGGACCAGGCCGCACTGCGCGCCCGGGTCCTGCTGCTGCGCGAGGGGGAGCCGGGGCCGCACTCCGCCGCCCGCGCCGCCAACGCACTCGCCGACGAGTGCGAGACGGCCCTCAGCGAGCTCGAACCGCAGAGCGGCAGCGAGCTGGAGAGCGCCACGGAACTGCTTGCCATCACGGATTTCGCCGCCGTTTACCTGGCGCTCACCGACACCGAGTGATCATTGGGCGGGCCCACCCGGGACGCACGTGGGTCGCATGCGGGTCGCACGTGGCTCGCATGCGGATTCTCTCCGGCCCACGCCGCCCCACGCGGACCCGCCCGCTCACCGGACGTACGACGCCGACCGGACGTACGACGCCCAACGGTACGAACGACGACGACCACCCCGCAGGAAGCAGCTGCCCCATGGACCGCCTCGCCAACACCGTGCGCCCCTACGCCTGGGGCTCCACCACCGCCATCCCGGAGCTCCTCGGGGTCGAGCCGACCGGCGCACCGCAGGCCGAGCTGTGGATGGGCGCCCATCCCGGCACCCCCTCCCGGATAGACCGCGGCGCGGGCCCCGTCTCGCTGGCCGAGGTGATCGACGCCGCCCCCGAGGCCGAACTCGGCGAGCCCACCGTCCGTGCCTTCGGACTCCGGCTGCCGTTCCTCCTCAAGCTGCTCGCGGCCGGCTCCCCGCTCTCCCTCCAGGTCCACCCCGACCTGACCCAGGCGAAGGAAGGTTTCGCCGACGAGGAGCGACGCGGCATCCCGCTGGACGCCGCCCACCGCAACTACAAGGACGCCAACCACAAGCCCGAGCTGATCTGCGCGCTCACCCCCTTCGACGGCCTGTGCGGCTTCCGGCACCCGGACCGGTCCGCCGACCTCCTGGAAGGCCTCGGCGTCGACGACCTCAAGCCGTATGTCGACATCCTGCGCGCCAGCCCCGAGGAATCCGCCCTGCGCGAGGTGCTGACCGCCGTCCTGAGCGCCGAGCCCGACGCGATGGCCGACACCGTCGCACGCGCCGCCGCCGCGGCCGGCCGGCTGGCCGCCCAGCCGGGGGAGTACGCCGACGACTACGCCGCGTACGCCGCCATCGCCCACCACTACCCGGGCGACCCCGGCGTGATCGCCGCCATGCTCCTCAACCACGTCCGGCTCCAGCCCGGCGAGGCGCTCTTCCTCGGCGCCGGCATCCCGCACGCCTACCTCAGCGGCCTCGGCGTCGAGCTGATGGCCAACTCCGACAACGTCCTGCGCTGCGGCCTCACCCCCAAGCACGTCGACGTCCCCGAGCTGCTGCGCATCGTCCGCTTCGAGGCCGGCGACCCCGGCGTGATGCGCCCCGAGGCGGTCGACGGCGAGGAGATCTACGAGACCCCCATCGACGAATTCCGGCTCTCCCGCTTCGCCCTCGCCCCGGGGGCCGCGCCGCACCCGCTGGATGCCCGTACGCCGCAGGTCCTGCTGTGCACGGCAGGCACGGTCCGGCTGACGGGCGACGTCCCGGCCGCCCTGACCCTCACCCCCGGCGAATCGGCCTTCGTCCCGGCCGGCGAACGGATCACCCTCTCCGGAGACGGCACCCTCTTCCGCGCCACGGTCGTCGCGTAGGCGAGGGCTCGCCGATCACCTGGTGACCGCCGGGGGCACCGCTCCGGCCCTGCCGGGACACTGCCGTGTTCCTGCCGTGTCTACCATTCCGCCCCTGCCAGGAGCACCGGCCCACCCCCACCGGGGACACTCCCGAATCCCCGCCGTGTCCACCGCTCCGCCCTGCCGAGAGCACCGTCCCGCCCCTGCCGAGAGCACCGTCCCGCCCCTGCCAGGGACACCGTCCCGCCCCCGCCGGGGGTACTGCTCCGCCCCTGCCGTGTCTACCGCCCCGGCCCGTTGGGAGCACCGTCCCGCCCCCGCCGGGACACTGCCGTGTCCTCGCCGTGTCCACCGCTCCGCCCTGCCGGGAACACCGTCCCGCCCCGCCGGGGGTACTGCTCCGCCCCTCCCGGGGACACGCTGTGCCCCTGCCGCGTCTGCCGCCTCGCCCCTGCCGGGGACACCGCCCCACCCTCACCGGGAATACCGCCCGCCCCCACCGGGGACACCGCCCCACCCCCACCGGGAATACCGCCCGCCCCCGCCGCGTTACGGCCCGCAAGGGGCGCTCACAACCCCTACGGGATCTGTTCCCCCACCCCCTAAGGCCCCCCACCCAGATGGCCGCATGCTGGCCTCATGCCGCCGCCCCGGCGCCGGGCTGCAACAATGACCGCCGCACGGCATTAAAGGGGCGGTAAAGCCCGGTCGAGGGAAGGGACATGCGGCACACATGAGCGCATCAGGCGGGACAAAGGCCATCGTCGCGGCGCTGGGCGCCAACCTGGCGATCGCCGCAGCGAAGTTCGTGGCCTTCGCCTTCAGCGGCTCGTCCTCGATGCTGGCCGAGGGGGTGCACTCCGTCGCGGACTCCGGCAACCAGGGCCTGCTGCTGCTCGGCGGCAAGAAGGCCAAGCGCGAGGCGACCGCCGAACACCCCTTCGGTTACGGCCGCGAGCGGTACATCTACGGCTTCCTGGTCTCCATCGTCCTGTTCACCATCGGCGGCGTCTTCGCGCTCTACGAGGGCTACGAGAAGATCCACGACCCGCATCCGCTGGACAACTGGTTCTGGCCGGTCGGCGTCCTGGTCTTCGCGATCATTGCCGAGGGCTTCTCGTTCCGTACGGCCATCAAGGAGTCCAACGAGCTGCGCGGCAAGCAGACCTGGGGCCAGTTCATCCGCCGCGCCAAGGCACCCGAGCTGCCGGTCGTCCTCCTGGAGGACTTCGGCGCGCTGATCGGCCTGGTCCTCGCCCTGGGCGGCGTCGGCCTCACCCTCCTGACCGGCGACGGCATCTGGGACGGCATCGGCACCATGTGCATCGGCACGCTGCTGGTGGTGATCGCCCTGGTCCTGGCCGCCGAGACCAAGTCGCTGCTGCTGGGCGAGGCGGCGGGCCCCGAGGAGGTCGCCAAGATCCGCGAGGCGATCGTCGACGGTGATGTCGTCACCCGCGTCATCCACATGCGCACCCTCCACCTCGGCCCCGAGGAACTGCTGGTCGCCGCCAAGATCGCGGTCGAGCACGACGACACGGCCGCCCAGGTCGCAAAGGCCATCGACGCTGCCGAGGTACGCATCCGCGAGGCCGTGCCGATCGCCCGGGTCATCTACCTCGAGCCCGACATCTACAACGAGGCCGCGGCGGCCGCTGGCAACGACCCGGAGGCGACGCCGGGCGGCCGCTGAGCCGTCGTCCCGCAGGCGTGACGGCCCCCGCACTCACCGAGTGCGGGGGCCGTCGCCATGTGCGCCCGACCGGCACCCGGCAACGACAACCGGTGCCCAGCAACGCCCGTCAAGGGCCGACACCCGCTGCACGAGAACACCCGCTGCACGACAGCACCCGCCCCGCGACAGCACCCGCCCCGCGACAGCGCTCACCATGCGCGACGCGACAGCGCCGACCGCCGACCACCGCCCCTGACCTCAGCTACCCCAGCTACCCGATCTCCCCGAGCACCCGCAGCACCCCCGCCGCATCCTCCGCGCCCTGCAACCGCGCCCGGAAGTCCGTATCCATCAGCTTCCGCGACAGCAGCGCCAGAATCCGCAGATGCTCATCCCCGGCCGCCGCCTCCGGCACCGCGATCATGAACACCAGCTTGGCGAGCGTCCCGTCCAGCGACCCCCACTCGATGCCCTCCGGCGACCGCGCGAAGGCGACTACCGGCGCGGTCACCGCATCCGTCTTGGCATGCGGAATGGCGATCTCCTCGCCGAGCCCGGTGGTGCCCTGCGCCTCCCGGGCCAGCGCCACCCGTACGAGTTCCGCGACGTCCGCCACCTTGCCGCCGGCCGCCGCCAACTCGGCCAGCTCACGGATGGCCGCCTCCTTGCCGTCGGCCGTGAGGCGCGTCGTCACGGTCTGCGGGGTGAGATAGCCGGAGAGCACCTCGGGAAGCTCACCGTCCCCTGTACGGGAGCCCGCCCCTGTACGGGAGACCGCCCCCTCACCCGAAGCCCCGGCGACACCGACCGCCCCGCCCCCTACCGGCTCCAGCTCCGCCTCCGGCACGGCCTCCAGCCCCGGCACGACCTCCGGCACCGGCGCGCCCGGGACCCCCGCCATGGCCCGCCCCTTCCGCCGCTCCGCGACATCCACCAGCGTCACCGTCGACAGCGCCGTGACCACCGCCCCGGCCACCACCGCGACAAAGAACATCGGCACCCCGCCGACCGCCCCCAGCACCGCCACGATCGGCCCGCCGTGCGGCACCGCGTCCGACACCCCGGCCATCCCCGCGACCGCCCCGGCCACCGCCCCACCCAGCATGTTCGCCGGAATGACCTGCGCCGGCCGCGCCGCCGCGAACGGAATCGCCCCCTCGGAGATCCCGAACAACCCCATGAACAGCGAGGCCATCCCGGTCTCCCGCTCCTGCTCGGAGTACAGCCGTCGGCGCACCAGCGTGGCCAGCCCCTGCCCCAGCGGCATGACCGGAATGGCTGCGGCGCACATCCCCATCACGGTCTGATTGCCGGACGCGATCAGCCCCGAGCCGAACAGGAACGCCGTCTTGTTGACCGGCCCGCCCATATCGAACGCGATCATCAGCCCGAGGATCGCCCCGAGTGCGATCGCGCTGGTCCCGGTCATCCCGCTGAGCCAGCCCGTGAGATGCGTGAAGACCCACGAGATCGGTTTGCCGAGTACGGAGATGAAGAACAGCCCGAGCGCCGTCGTCGCCACGATCGGGATCACGATGATCGGCATGATCGGCCGGACGAAGCGGGGGACCCTGACCTTCTTGATCCACACGACCAGATAGCCGGCGAGGAACCCGGTGACGATCCCGCCGATGAAGCCGGCGCTCGCGTCCTTCATGCCGTACAGCTCGCCGTGGGTGGCGATCCAGCCGCCGATCACGCCGGGAACGAGGGCCGGCCGGTCCCCGATCGCGTACGCGATATAGCCGGACAGCATCGGGACCATCAGCTGGAACCCGATGGTCCCGATGCTGTTGACGTCCGCCCAGAACGACCCCGCCGGGATCTTCAGCCCCTCCGGCGTCGCATGGCCCCCGAGCGCCAGCGATATCGCGATCAGCAGCCCCCCGACCACCACGAACGGGATCATGTAGCTGACACCGTTCATCAGCGCCTTGTACCCGGCACTCCGCTCCTTGCCGCCCCCGATCCCCGGGGCCGCCGCGCCCCCGCTGCCCTCGTGCACCGGCGCGCTCCGCACCCGCTCGATCAGCCGCTCAGGATGATGGATGCCCTCCGCGACCCCGACGGCCAGCACCTTCTTGCCGGCGAACCGCCCGAGGTCGACATCCTTGTCCGCGGCGATGATCACCCCGTCCGCGTCCCTGACATCGTTGTCAGACAGTACGTTCTCGGCCCCGATGGAGCCCTGCGTCTCCACCTTGATCTCATGCCCGAGCGACCGGGCGGCCTGCGTCAGCTTCTCCGCGGCCATGTACGTGTGGGCGATACCGGTGGGGCAGGCGGTCACTGCGAGCAGTTTCAGCCCCCGCCCCGCGCCCTTGCGGGGATCGGCTGGACTCGTTGTCACGTGGTTCTCCTCACGACCCTGCGCGCGGCCGGACAGATGTTCTGGTGCTCCCGCGCTCCGGGCATCCTGCAGCACCCGGCACCGCAGTCAAAGCCCCCAGGTCCCGCCGCCCCACCGCGGGACACCCCGCCCGACATCCGCGCCGGCATCCGTTTGCGCCCTCCGTCGACGGCCGTCCATGGCCGGGACCGTACGGAATCGGCCCATCCGGACTGGGGCTCGCTGGGCCGATCGGTGTAGATTCGTGCCCAGTGCCAGACGTCGCTGCTGATGGCGGTCGGGCGGCCCGCCCCGCGGACCGGCCGAGGGAGAGAGGGCCTCCGACGGACTGCGCTGCGGCCAGGGGAGAGGTGTGTCCGCTTCCGCGTACGCCCCTGCTTCCCAGCTACGACTGGGGACACCCCCAGCCCGCGCCGCAGACTGCCCAGCCCTGAACACCACGCGACGCTCGAGGAGCAGCCCGCATGACGACAGCAGCCACCGGCCAGGACTTCAAGGTCGCCGACCTGTCCCTCGCCGCCTTCGGCCGCAAGGAGATCACCCTCGCCGAGCACGAGATGCCCGGCCTGATGGCGATCCGCAAGGAGTACGCCGCCGCCCAGCCGCTGGCCGGCGCCCGGGTGACCGGCTCGCTGCACATGACCGTGCAGACCGCCGTCCTGATCGAGACCCTCGTCGCGCTCGGCGCCGAGGTCCGCTGGGCGTCCTGCAACATCTTCTCCACCCAGGACCACGCCGCCGCGGCCATCGCCGTCGGCCCCAACGGCACCCCGGACAACCCCCAGGGCGTCCCGGTCTTCGCCTGGAAGGGCGAGAGCCTGGAGGAGTACTGGTGGTGCACCGAGCAGGCCCTGACCTGGCCGAACTCGCCCACCGGCGGCCCGAACATGATCCTCGACGACGGTGGTGACGCCACCCTCCTCGTCCACAAGGGCGTCGAGTACGAGAAGGCCGGCAAGGTCCCCGCCATCGAGACCGCCGAGAGCGACGAGCACCGCGCCATCCTCGAACTGCTCACCCGCACGGTCGCCGAGGCCCCCCAGAAGTGGACGAACCTGGCCTCCGAGATCCGCGGTGTCACCGAGGAGACCACCACCGGCGTGCACCGTCTCTACGAGATGCACCGCGACGGCGACCTCCTCTTCCCGGCGATCAACGTCAACGACGCCGTCACCAAGTCGAAGTTCGACAACAAGTACGGCTGCCGCCACTCCCTGATCGACGGCATCAACCGCGCCACCGACGTCCTCATCGGCGGCAAGACCGCCGTGGTCTGCGGCTACGGCGATGTCGGCAAGGGCTGCGCGGAGTCCCTGCGCGGCCAGGGCGCCCGAGTGATCATCACCGAGATCGACCCGATCTGCGCCCTGCAGGCGGCGATGGACGGCTACCAGGTCACCACCCTCGACGAGGTCGTCGAGACCGCCGACATCTTCGTCACCACCACGGGCAACAAGGACATCATCATGGCCTCGGACATGGCCCGGATGAAGCACCAGGCGATCGTCGGCAACATCGGTCACTTCGACAACGAGATCGACATGGCCGGCCTCGCCAAGCTCCCCGGCATCGTCAAGGACGAGGTCAAGCCCCAGGTCCACACCTGGACCCACCCGGACGGCAAGGTCCTGATCGTCCTGTCCGAGGGCCGCCTCCTGAACCTGGGCAACGCCACCGGCCACCCCAGCTTCGTGATGTCCAACTCCTTCGCGGACCAGACCCTGGCCCAGATCGAGCTGTTCACCAAGCCCGAGGAGTACCCGACCGACGTCTACGTGCTCCCCAAGCACCTCGACGAGAAGGTCGCCCGCCTCCACCTCGACTCCCTCGGCGTCAAGCTCACCGAGCTGCGCCCGGAGCAGGCCGCCTACATCGGCGTCCAGGTCGAGGGCCCGTACAAGCCCGACCACTACCGCTACTGAGCCACCCCTGATCCCGGCGCCCCTGCCGGCTCCGGCGATCAGCAACCGGCAACCACCAGCAGCCGGTGAACCCGGAAAGCCAGGCCCTCGCCCCTCACGGCGGGGGCCTGGCCCATGAGGCCCCACCCCGGGGCCCACCGAGCTCATCCCCACCGGCCCGCCCGAAGGACGGCAAGCCCCATGCCCCGCGGCCACTACTCGCTCCACGACCCGCACGATCACACCCCCCTCGGTGAAGAGCACTTCCACTGCGCCACCGGCCCCTCCGGCTGGCGCTACGTCTCGCAGATCACCACCCCCTCCGGCGATCACGCCGGCTCCGTCGACCTCACCCTCGACGAACTCGGCCGCCCCATCCGCCTGGAACTCCACGCCTCCGCCTGGCAGGTCCGCGGCGCCGCCCTCGACGGCGTCACCTGGGTACGCACCGACCCGACCGGCGAGCACGCCACCGAAGGCAACGTCCCCGCCCACGCCTTCACCGGCGCGTCCCCCGCCTTCCTCATCGCCACCGCCCGGCTGCTGCGCCCCACCCTCGGCGCCGGCGCCGTCCGCACCCGCCTCGTGGCCTTCACACCCCCCGTCCTCGCCCCCCGCACGCTCGACCAGTCCTGGGCCCTGGTCTCCAGCACACCACACGCCACTGACAACGCCCCGCTGATCGCGGACGAATACCAGGTCAACGACCTGGAAACCGGCGAACAGCACGCCGTCCACATCGCCGGCGACGTCGTCCTGTCCGCCCCCGGCATCGAACTCGAATCCCTCGAATCCCCTCCGTCGACGTTCACATAAGGCCGCCGTACGTCCCTCCGCGCACCCCGCGCCGACGCGTCGCCCCGCCCGCCCCGGCCCTGTCTCAGGCAGGCGGCGCAAACCCCGTACGCGACTCCCCACCGGCCGCGCCGTCGCCCTGCCGCTCCGCCACCGCCCCCGTGGCCCGGAACCCATCCCCGGCCACCGAAGGCCCCCCGGCCACCGGCGCGCTCCCTCCGGGCGCCGCCCACCGCCCACCGGCACCAGGACTCACCACACCCGCACCCGCATCCACGCCCCCCGGCCCCGACGGAACCCGCGCCGCGCCCTCCGCCGCAGCCCCCGGAGCCACAGGAGCCACAGGAGCGACCGAGACCACCGGGGCACCACCCGAGGCCGCCCCCGGCCCCCCGAATGCCCGCCGCGCCTCGCGCGCCTGCCGCTCACCCACCACAGCGGCCAGATAGGCCGCCGGATGCACCCCCGCAGGCGCCATCGCGCCCGTGAACCCCCGCAAGTCCGCCGCGAACCGCCCTGCCATCGCCTCGCCGACCTGCGGATCCAGCTGCTGCATCCGCCCGAAGAACTGCCGCACGGTCAGCCACCACCGGTCCGGCACCCGCGACAGGTCCAGCCCCGCGACCTCCGCCGCCAGCCAAGGATCCGGAGCCGGCCACTCCGCCGCAGCCTCCTCCACCGGAATCCGCTCCCGGACGACGAGCGTCCCGGCGAACACATCCCCCACCCGCCGCCCCCTCGCCGACACCAGCGACGCAATGGATGCCACGACCCCCATCGTCAGCACGATCTCCATCGCACCGATGGCACCCCGCACCAGCGCATGCCGGAACCGGATCGGCCCCCCGTCTTCCCGCACCACCCGCAGCCCGCAGATCACCTTCCCCAGCGACCGCCCCTGGCTCAGCGTCTCGACCACGATCGGTATCCCGACCTGCACCAGCACGAACGCCGCCACCGAAGCCGCCGCCAGCGCGGCGCTGTCCATCGATGACATCGTGCTCGCCAGCACCAGCGACACCGCGAGATACGTCCCCCAGGCGACGGCCAGATCCACCAGCACCGCCAGCCCCCGGCTCGGCAGCCGCGCCGGCCGCAGTCCCAGCACCACCGCTTCACCCGTGACGAGCTCACTCACCGCGCCCACTCCGCTCCACTCCCGCTCCCTCAACTCCCGACCACCCCACCCGGATCGTCCCCAGTCTGCCAAGCTGACCCGGAACCACCCCCCGGCGCTACGAGGAGCGACCCCGCATGGACCTCGATGTCTTCGTCACGGCCCACAGCGCCGAATGGGACCGCCTCGAGTCCCTCCTCCGCCGCAAACGCCGCCTCACCGGCGCCGAGGCCGACGAACTCGTGGCCCTCTACCAACGCACCACCACCCACCTCTCCCTCGTCGTCTCCAGCGCCCCCGACCCCGCGCTGACCGGCCGCCTCACCTCCCTGGTGGCCCGAGCCCGCAGCGCGGTAACAGGCGCCCGCAAGGCCTCCTGGCGCGACGCGGCCCGCTTCTTCACCACGTCCTTCCCCGCGGCGGTCTACCGCCTCCGCCACTGGTGGATCCCCACCGCGATCCTCTCCACCGCCGTCGCAGCCGTCCTCGGCTGGTGGATCGCCGCCCACCCCGAGGTGCAGGCCACCATCGGCGCCCCGGAGGACCTCCGCGCCATGACCCGCCCCGGCGGCGAGTACGAGACGTATTACTCCAGCCATCCCGCCGCGTCCTTCGCCGCGCAGGTGTGGACGAACAACGCCCAGGCCGTCGCTCTCTGCCTGGTCCTCGGCGCTTTCGCCGCCGTCCCCGTCCTCTGGGTCCTCTTCCAGAACATGCTCAACCTGGGCATCGGCATCGGCCTGATGTCCTCGGCAGGCCGCCTCGACACCTTCCTCGGCCTGATCCTCCCGCACGGCCTCCTGGAACTGACCGCCGTCTTCGTCGCAGCGGGCATCGGCCTCCGCCTCGGCTGGACCCTCATCGACCCGGGCCCCCGCACCCGCCGCACGGCCCTGGCCCAGGAAGGCCGATCCGCCCTCGGCGTCGCCATCGGCCTTGCCGCCGTCCTCTTCATATCCGGCGCCCTGGAAGGCTTCGTCACCCCCTCCGGCCTGCCCACCTGGGCCCGAATCACCATCGGCGCCGCCGCCGAGCTGGCGTTCCTCCTGTACGTCTACGTACTGGGCGGCCGCGCCGTACGCGCAGGTGAAGCGGGCGACATCGCCCTCGCCGACCGCGAGGCCCTCCTCCCGACCGCCGCCTGATGTGCATCCGACCCCGCTGACCTGCTAGTCTCCTCACCTCCCAGCAAACCCATTGACACGGGTGGCGTGGGGAGGTAGATTCAAACGGTTGCGGCGAGTTAGACAGACTCGATCGCGACGGTTAGTCTCTTCTCCGCTTCGGCCGGAAATTCAATTCGGCGAGGCACATCCGACCACTTACCGGAAGCCCGGTCGATTAATTCGACCGTCCAACTTCTGATAAAGTCGGAAACAGCCGAAAGGCAAACCCCTCCGACAGGGAAAGCTGAATCCCGTACGAGCCGGTAACGGCAGGCCGCGGATCTGCTAAAGTCGGAAAGGCCGAAAAGCGAAAGCGAAGCGGCCGACCCCGCTCCAACAGGGGGCCGGAGACGGAAACGGATCTGGTAAGGTTGGAAACGCGAAGAAGCCGAAAGGCGGAAACGCACCGGCGAAAATCGGAGCCGCAAGGATCTGATAGAGTCGGAAACGCAAGACCGAAGGGAAGCGCCCGGAGAGCCTGGTGAAACAGGCACAAAGGAAGCGTCCGTTCCTTGAGAACTCAACAGCGTGCCAAAAGTCAACGCCAGATATGTTGATACCCCGTCGACCGGAAACATCCGGGAGATGAGGTTCCTTTGAAAGTCCTGCCGACACCTTGTGTGACGGTAGGCAATACACAGCGAGGACGCTGTGAACGAGCAGGCTTATTCCGCCCGCTCGTTCCGCTCAACGCGAGTGTCACCCGATTACGGGTAAACATTCACGGAGAGTTTGATCCTGGCTCAGGACGAACGCTGGCGGCGTGCTTAACACATGCAAGTCGAACGATGAAGCCGCTTCGGTGGTGGATTAGTGGCGAACGGGTGAGTAACACGTGGGCAATCTGCCCTTCACTCTGGGACAAGCCCTGGAAACGGGGTCTAATACCGGATACGACACGGGGTCGCATGACCTCCGTGTGGAAAGCTCCGGCGGTGAAGGATGAGCCCGCGGCCTATCAGCTTGTTGGTGGGGTGATGGCCTACCAAGGCGACGACGGGTAGCCGGCCTGAGAGGGCGACCGGCCACACTGGGACTGAGACACGGCCCAGACTCCTACGGGAGGCAGCAGTGGGGAATATTGCACAATGGGCGAAAGCCTGATGCAGCGACGCCGCGTGAGGGATGACGGCCTTCGGGTTGTAAACCTCTTTCAGCAGGGAAGAAGCGAGAGTGACGGTACCTGCAGAAGAAGCGCCGGCTAACTACGTGCCAGCAGCCGCGGTAATACGTAGGGCGCAAGCGTTGTCCGGAATTATTGGGCGTAAAGAGCTCGTAGGCGGCTTGTCGCGTCGGATGTGAAAGCCCGGGGCTTAACCCCGGGTCTGCATTCGATACGGGCAGGCTAGAGTTCGGTAGGGGAGATCGGAATTCCTGGTGTAGCGGTGAAATGCGCAGATATCAGGAGGAACACCGGTGGCGAAGGCGGATCTCTGGGCCGATACTGACGCTGAGGAGCGAAAGCGTGGGGAGCGAACAGGATTAGATACCCTGGTAGTCCACGCCGTAAACGTTGGGAACTAGGTGTGGGCGACATTCCACGTCGTCCGTGCCGCAGCTAACGCATTAAGTTCCCCGCCTGGGGAGTACGGCCGCAAGGCTAAAACTCAAAGGAATTGACGGGGGCCCGCACAAGCAGCGGAGCATGTGGCTTAATTCGACGCAACGCGAAGAACCTTACCAAGGCTTGACATACACCGGAAAACCCTGGAGACAGGGTCCCCCTTGTGGTCGGTGTACAGGTGGTGCATGGCTGTCGTCAGCTCGTGTCGTGAGATGTTGGGTTAAGTCCCGCAACGAGCGCAACCCTTGTTCTGTGTTGCCAGCATGCCTTTCGGGGTGATGGGGACTCACAGGAGACTGCCGGGGTCAACTCGGAGGAAGGTGGGGACGACGTCAAGTCATCATGCCCCTTATGTCTTGGGCTGCACACGTGCTACAATGGCCGGTACAATGAGCTGCGATACCGCGAGGTGGAGCGAATCTCAAAAAGCCGGTCTCAGTTCGGATTGGGGTCTGCAACTCGACCCCATGAAGTCGGAGTTGCTAGTAATCGCAGATCAGCATTGCTGCGGTGAATACGTTCCCGGGCCTTGTACACACCGCCCGTCACGTCACGAAAGTCGGTAACACCCGAAGCCGGTGGCCCAACCCCTTGTGGGAGGGAATCGTCGAAGGTGGGACTGGCGATTGGGACGAAGTCGTAACAAGGTAGCCGTACCGGAAGGTGCGGCTGGATCACCTCCTTTCTAAGGAGCACTTCTTACCGGGCTTTGCCTGGTCAGAGGCCAGTACATCAGCGAATGTCTGATGCTGGTTGCTCATGGGTGGAACGTTGACTATTCGGCACGGTTTCTGAGGGTTCATTAGTACTGCTTCGGCGTGGAACGTGAGCTTGATGGGGTCGTGTCGGGCACGTTGTTGGGTATCTGAGGGTACGGACTGTGAGTCTGGACCTTCGCGATGCCGGCCCCAGTGAACTCAGCCTTCGGGTTGGGGTGGTGGGTGGCTGGTCGTTGCTTGAGAACTGCACAGTGGACGCGAGCATCTGTGGCCAAGTTTTTAAGGGCGCACGGTGGATGCCTTGGCACCAGGAACCGATGAAGGACGTGGGAGGCCGCGATAGGCCCCGGGGAGCTGTCAACCGAGCTTTGATCCGGGGGTGTCCGAATGGGGAAACCCGGCAGTCGTCATGGGCTGTCACCCGCTGCTGAACACATAGGCAGTGTGGAGGGAACGCGGGGAAGTGAAACATCTCAGTACCCGCAGGAAGAGAAAACAACCGTGATTCCGGGAGTAGTGGCGAGCGAAACCGGATGAGGCCAAACCAGTCACGTGTGATACCCGGCAGGGGTTGCGTGGTTGGGGTTGTGGGATCTCTCTTTCACAGTCTGCCGGCTGTGAGACGAGTCAGAAACCGTTGATGTAGGCGAAGGACATGCGAAAGGTCCGGCGTAGAGGGTAAGACCCCCGTAGCTGAAACATTGACGGCTCGTTTGAGAGACACCCAAGTAGCACGGGGCCCGAGAAATCCCGTGTGAATCTGGCGGGACCACCCGTTAAGCCTAAATATTCCCTGGTGACCGATAGCGGATAGTACCGTGAGGGAATGGTGAAAAGTACCGCGGGAGCGGAGTGAAATAGTACCTGAAACCGTGTGCCTACAAGCCGTGGGAGCGTCGCACAAGGAACTTGTTCCTTGTGTCGTGACTGCGTGCCTTTTGAAGAATGAGCCTGCGAGTTTGCGGTATGTTGCGAGGTTAACCCGTGTGGGGAAGCCGTAGCGAAAGCGAGTCCGAATAGGGCGTTGAGTAGCGTGCCCAAGACCCGAAGCGGAGTGATCTAGCCATGGGCAGGTTGAAGCGGAGGTAAGACTTCGTGGAGGACCGAACCCACCAGGGTTGAAAACCTGGGGGATGACCTGTGGTTAGGGGTGAAAGGCCAATCAAACTCCGTGATAGCTGGTTCTCCCCGAAATGCATTTAGGTGCAGCGTCGTGTGTTTCTTGCCGGAGGTAGAGCACTGGATAGGCGATGGGCCCTACCGGGTTACTGACCTTAGCCAAACTCCGAATGCCGGTAAGTGAGAGCGCGGCAGTGAGACTGTGGGGGATAAGCTCCATGGTCGAGAGGGAAACAGCCCAGAGCATCGACTAAGGCCCCTAAGCGTGTGCTAAGTGGGAAAGGATGTGGAGTCGCAGAGACAACCAGGAGGTTGGCTTAGAAGCAGCCACCCTTGAAAGAGTGCGTAATAGCTCACTGGTCAAGTGATTCCGCGCCGACAATGTAGCGGGGCTCAAGCACACCGCCGAAGTCGTGTCATTGCGATATTACCTCTAACGGGGATCGTGATGGGTAGGGGAGCGTCGTGTGCCGGGTGAAGCAGCCGTGGAAACGAGTTGTGGACGGTTCACGAGTGAGAATGCAGGCATGAGTAGCGATACACACGTGGGAAACGTGTGCGCCGATTGACTAAGGGTTCCTGGGTCAAGCTGATCTGCCCAGGGTAAGTCGGGACCTAAGGCGAGGCCGACAGGCGTAGTCGATGGACAACCGGTTGATATTCCGGTACCCGCTTTGAAACGCCCAATATCGAATCCATTAATGCTAAGGCCGTGAAGCCGGCCTGGAGTCTTCGGACGAAGGGACGTGGTGGAGCCGCTGACCCAAGGTGGTAGTAGGTAAGCGATGGGGTGACGCAGGAAGGTAGTCCAGCCCGGGCGGTGGTTGTCCCGGGGTAAGGGTGTAGGCCGTGTGGTAGGCAAATCCGTCACACGTTAAGGCTGAGACCTGATGCCGAGCCGATTGTGGTGAAGTGGATGATCCTATGCTGTCGAGAAAAGCCTCTAGCGAGTTTCATGGCGGCCCGTACCCTAAACCGACTCAGGTGGTCAGGTAGAGAATACCGAGGCGTTCGGGTGAACTATGGTTAAGGAACTCGGCAAAATGCCCCCGTAACTTCGGGAGAAGGGGGGCCATTGCTGGTGATCCGATTTACTCGGTGAGCTGGTGGTGGCCGCAGAGACCAGCGAGAAGCGACTGTTTACTAAAAACACAGGTCCGTGCGAAGCCGTAAGGCGATGTATACGGACTGACGCCTGCCCGGTGCTGGAACGTTAAGGGGACCGGTTAGTCACATTTCGGTGTGGCGAAGCTGAGAACTTAAGCGCCAGTAAACGGCGGTGGTAACTATAACCATCCTAAGGTAGCGAAATTCCTTGTCGGGTAAGTTCCGACCTGCACGAATGGCGTAACGACTTCTCGACTGTCTCAACCATAGGCCCGGTGAAATTGCATTACGAGTAAAGATGCTCGTTTCGCGCAGCAGGACGGAAAGACCCCGGGACCTTTACTATAGCTTGATATTGGTGTTCGGTTCGGCTTGTGTAGGATAGGTGGGAGACTTTGAAGCAGCCACGCCAGTGGTTGTGGAGTCATTGTTGAAATACCACTCTGGTCGTGCTGGATGTCTAACCTGGGTCCGTGATCCGGATCAGGGACAGTGTCTGGTGGGTAGTTTAACTGGGGCGGTTGCCTCCTAAAGAGTAACGGAGGCGCCCAAAGGTTCCCTCAGCCTGGTTGGCAATCAGGTGTTGAGTGTAAGTGCACAAGGGAGCTTGACTGTGAGACTGACGGGTCGAGCAGGTACGAAAGTAGGGACTAGTGATCCGGCGGTGGCTTGTGGAAGCGCCGTCGCTCAACGGATAAAAGGTACCCCGGGGATAACAGGCTGATCTTCCCCAAGAGTCCATATCGACGGGATGGTTTGGCACCTCGATGTCGGCTCGTCGCATCCTGGGGCTGGAGTCGGTCCCAAGGGTTGGGCTGTTCGCCCATTAAAGCGGTACGCGAGCTGGGTTTAGAACGTCGTGAGACAGTTCGGTCCCTATCCGCTGTGCGCGTAGGAGTCTTGAGAAGGGCTGTCCCTAGTACGAGAGGACCGGGACGGACGAACCTCTGGTGTGCCAGTTGTCCTGCCAAGGGCATGGCTGGTTGGCTACGTTCGGAAAGGATAACCGCTGAAAGCATCTAAGCGGGAAGCCTGCTTCGAGATGAGGGCTCCCACCCCCTTGAGGGGTTAAGGCTCCCAGTAGACGACTGGGTTGATAGGCCAGATATGGAAGCGCCGTAAGGTGTGGAGTTGACTGGTACTAATAGGCCGAGGGCTTGTCCTCAGTTGCTCGCGTCCACTGTGTAGGTTCTGAAGTAACGAACTCGCCTTGTCGGCTGGAGTTCAACTTCATAGTGTTTCGGTGGTCATTGCGTTAGGGAAACGCCCGGTTACATTCCGAACCCGGAAGCTAAGCCTTTCAGCGCCGATGGTACTGCAGGGGGGACCCTGTGGGAGAGTAGGACGCCGCCGAACAAATTTTGTGGGAAGCCCCGCACCGTATGGTGCGGGGCTTTTCTGCGTTCACCGCGTCGGGGCAGATGTTGGTGGACGATAGGGCGCGGATCCGGGGCGAGCCGTTAACGCGCCGCTTGGACCGGTGAAGTCTTTTGGTGTGGGGGAGTCGAGACGGCAAGGCCGCGCCCTGGCTCTTGGGATGGGGCAGCAAGAGCTGTCGGGGGATCCGAAAGGTGCTCCTTGCCCAGTGTGTGTTCTGGGCGTGTTCTGGGTGGGCTCTCTCAGAGGCGACCGGAGGACTTCAGGGTGAGGTAGGCGTCGGCCAGGTCAGGGGCGAGCTGCGCGGGCGTGGAGTCGATGACCGTGATGCCCTGGTGGCGGAGACGGTCTGCGGTGTTGCGGCGGGCGGCGCGGGTTTGTTCTGCGGCAGCGGCCGCGTAAACGGCCTCGGGTGTGTGTCGGCCGGCGGCCATTTCTTCTATGCGGGGGTCGGCGACGGCGGCGACGATGAGTTCGTTGCGCTGGGTGAGGCTGGGGAGGACCGGCAGTAGGGCCTCCTCCACGGGAGCCGTGTCGAGGCCGGTGAAGAGCACGATGAGGGACCGTCGCTGGGTGCGTTGGTGGATTGCGGCGGCCAGGCCGCGCGCGTCCGCCTCGACGAGTTCGGATTCGAGGGGGGCCAGGGCATCGGTCAGGGCCGGAAGCAGATCCAGTGCGGTTCGGCCTTGTACGGAAGCCCGTACGCGGCGGTCGTACGCGAGGAGGTCCACGCGGTCGCCGGCTCGGGATGCGAGCGCGGCGAGGAGGAGGGCGGCGTCCATGGAGGCGTCGAGGCGGGGAATGTCGCCGACGCGGCCGGCTGAGGTGCGGCCGGTTTCCAGGGCGAGCAGGATGCGGCGGTCGCGTTCGGGGCGCCAGGTGCGGACGGCGAGGGTTTGCTGGCGGGCGGTGGCGCGCCAGTCGATGGAGCGGGTGTCGTCGCCGGGGGTGTAGTCGCGGAGGCTGTCGAATTCGGTGCCCTCGCCGCGGGTCAGGATGCTCGTGCGGCCGTCGAGTTCGCGGAGTCTGGCGAGCTTGGCGGGGAGGTGCTTGCGGCTGGCGAAGGGCGGCATGACGCGCAGGGTCCAGGGGACATGGTGCGTCCCTTGGCGGGCTGCCAGGCCCAGTGGGCCGTAAGAGCGGACCGTGACGCGGACCGCGTGGTGGTCGCCGCGGCGCGTGGGGTGAAGCGTGGTGGTGAGGCGCCTGCGTTCGGCGCCGGGGATGTGCGCGGTGTGGCGTGACGCGGGGATGTCCGTGCCCGGCTGGAAGGAGCTCGGGGGCCAGGCGTCGCGGATCTGCGCGCGCAGGGTGCGGCGGTCCGGGTTGGTGAGGGTGAGGTGTGTGTGGGCTTCGCCTGTTAGTCGAACTGTTGTGTCACCGGTACGGGTGAAATGGAGCTTTCGCACTGGCGCGGCGAGCGCGAGATCGCACAAGATTGCTATCGGCAGGGCGAGTTGGAAGGTGACGATACCGAGCCAGCTAGGGAGCACGAAGCCGACGAAGAGAGCTCCGACTGCGGCGATGAGGGCAGTGCGTCCGGTGAGGGCCACGGTGTCGCCTCAGCGGGGGACGGGGAGGTGGGCGAGGACGGCGTTGATCACGGAGTCTGCGGAGACTCCCTCCATCTCCGCCTCGGGGCGGAGCCGGATGCGGTGGCGGAGGGTGGGGAGAGCAAGGGCCTTGACGTCGTCCGGGGTGACATAGTCGCGGCCGGTGAGCCAGGCCCAGGCTCGGGAAGTGGAGAGCAGGGCGGTGGCGCCTCGGGGGGATACACCGAGGGAGAGCGAGGGGGATTCACGAGTGGCACGGCAGATATCGACGATATAGCCGGCGACTTCGGGGGAGACGGCGGTCTTGGCGACCGCGGCTCGGGCTGCTTCGAGGTCGGCGGCGGAGGCTACGGGGCGTAGGCCGGCGGCGTCGAGGTCGTGGGGACTGAAGCCGTCCGCGTGGCGGGTGAGGATGTCTATCTCGTCCTGGCGGGCGGGCAGCGGGACCGTCAGTTTCAGCAAGAACCGGTCGAGTTGGGCCTCGGGGAGCGGGTAGGTGCCCTCGTATTCCACGGGGTTCTGGGTGGCGGCCACGAGGAACGGTTCAGGGAGGGGCCGGGCGGTGCCGTCGACGGTGACCTGGCGCTCCTCCATGGCTTCGAGGAGGGACGCCTGGGACTTGGGAGGGGTGCGGTTGATCTCGTCGGCGATCAGGAGGTTGGTGAAGACGGGGCCGGGCTGGAAGGAGAACTCGGCGCTGCGGGCGTCGTAGACCAGGGAGCCGGTGACGTCGCTCGGCATCAGGTCGGGGGTGAACTGGACGCGCTTGGTGTCGAGTTCGAGGGTGGCCGACAGGGCTCGTACGAGCAGGGTCTTGGCGACGCCGGGGACGCCTTCGAGGAGCACATGGCCGCGGCAGAGCAGCGCGACGACCAAGCCGGTGACGGCGGGGTCCTGGCCGACGACGGCCTTGGCTATCTCGGTGCGGACAGCTTCTAGGGAGGCTCGGGCGCTGTCAGCGGTCGGGGTGCTCACGGGGGGCGTGCCTCTCTTGGGAAACGATCGAGATTTCGAGTTCATCGAGTTGGTCGGCCAGCTGCACCAGGGCCTTGTCATCCGCGGGTGCGGGGCCGAAGAGCACGGTGTGAAGCGCGGCTTCGGCTGCGGGTGCAGCGGCCAAGTGGGCGTGGACGGCCGGGAGAAGGATGTCGGGGGTGTGGGCGTGCGTGGGGGGCACGCCAATGAGGGGGGCGAGCCGGGTGCGGGTGGCGGCGCGTAGGACGGCTGCGGCGCGGTCGCGGGCGTTGGCCTGCTCGTAGAGGCGGGCGTGGCCTTCGGTGGTCTCGGCGGCCGGAACGGTGACCGGAAGCCGTTCGGGAATCAGGGGGCCGAGTCGGCGGGCGCGCCAGAGGGCCGCGAAGACGCCGGCGAAGGCGAGTTGGAGCAGGCCCCAGCTCCAGCCGGAGGGGATGAGGTCGAGGAAACCGCGTTGGTCGTCCTGGGTGGACGACAGGTCGCTCACGGAGGGGAGGTACCAGATCAGATGCTTGTGCGCGCCGAGGAGTTGAAGGGCCAGCGAGGCGTTGCCGCGCTCGGCGAGGTGGTGGTTGTAGAGGAAGTCGGGGGAACCGAGGAGCACGGTGTCGCGGCCGGTGTCGTGGGCCGGCAAACGCAGCAGGGTGGGCAGGCCGCCGCTGGGGTAGCAGCGGTCGGCGGTGCCGTCGGGGGCGATGTAGCGCACACCGCCCAGGAGGGCATCGCCCGCGCGGTGGGCGGCGGGCAGCGAACAGACAGGCCGGCGCGCCGTGTTAGCGGCCTCGGCGGCCGCCTTGATGCGGGGAGTGAAGACATCGAGGGCGGTCTGGCCGGGGGCGAGCAGGACGATGCGGCCGGAGGTGTGCGCGATTGCGGTGCGCAGGCCGGTCAGCTGCCGTGTGGTGAGAACGTCGGGGTCGGTGACGAGGAGCGTGGTGCCGGGACCGGCCGCGGCGGCGGCCTCCTCGGAGGTGGTCACGACCTGGGTGGTGACGCCTTGGGCGGCCAGGAGTTGGGCGAGGGCCCGGCTTCCGGCGCGGTCCGCCGAGCGGGGATCGAGTTTGCCGTGCTGTTCACCGGACTGCAGGGCCGCCAGTATCACCCCGGTGACGACGAGCAGGAGGAGCGCGACCAGCAGCCCTCGCGTCCGTCGCCACAGGTGGCGGGCGAGGGCGGGGGACGGCGTGACGGTGTCCGTTGTGGCCGTGGTCATCCGTGGCTCCCGGCCGGGGCGGCGAGCTGGGGCTTGGCGTGCCGCAGGTCGCTGTCGAGGGCGGTCAAGAGGGCGTACTCCCGCTCCGTTCCGGGGCGGCCGCCGTATGTGACGTCGTCAAAGGTACGGGCCGCGGCGCTCAGTTGGCCGGTGTGTGCGGGGAAGGCACGGCCGGCTGCGGCGGCGGCCTCGTCGGCGGTGCGGCCCGGACCGGGTGTGAGCAGCGCGCGCTCCTCGAGGGAGAGGACGATGGCGCGCATGCGTTCCTGGATCGCCTGGCTCCAGTGGCTCTGGGCGGCGTGCCGGTCGGCGGCCGAACGGTGCTCGGCGGCGGTCCGCAGGGTGTCGGCGAAGAGTGCGCCGCCGGTGGTCGGGGTGCGGCGCAGCGCGCCGAGCCGCAGTCGAAGCGCGACGAGCAGCAGCAGAACTGCCGCGAGGACGGTGAGCAACCCGATCCAGCCGCCAGGGGTGGCGCCGGCGGCCGTCTTGAACAGGTCGTCGATGCCGTTCCCCAACCAAGTCAGGAACTGTTGGACCGGGTTGGGGTCGTTCTGGTGGTACCGGGGATCGGACAGCTCGCGCTCAGCCGCTTCGCGTGCGGGCATGCGCGGAGTCCGGACCGGTATGTCATCGCCGGCGCGCGCCATGAGCTGTCCCAGCGCGGCCGTCATCCCCCCTGTTGTCACCGCATCAGCTTCCCGGAGTGGGGCCGGTGGGGGCATCTGCGGGGACGGCGGCGTCGGCCGTACCCGCGGCGGCGGTGTCGTAGCCGGGGAGGCCCGCGGCGCGGGCGAGTTCGAGGTCGAGCGCCTCGCGGCGGATGCGCTGGTCCATGTAGAGGAGTGCGGTCACGCCCGCGCTGAGCGGGAAGGTGATGGTGGAGCTGATGACGGCTCCGACTCCCATCACGGTGAGGAAGGTCCAACCGGTGGTGTCGTTGGTGCCGGCCGCCCAGTCCATCAGGCTCTCGCCGCCGGCGACGAAAGCGATGAGGGTGGTCGGGATCTGGATGATGAACTCGACGAGGGCGACCATGAGGTAGGCGAGGAGCTGGATGCCCAGCACCCGCCACCACGAGCCCCGTACGAGCTTGGCGGAGCGGCGCATGGAGGCGATGACGCCCTGCTTCTCCAGCATCAGCGCGGGCGAGGCGAGGCTGTAGCGGACCGCCAGCCAGACGCTCACGACGGTGACGGCCAGTCCGCCGAACAGGATGAGTGCCAGGCCCACCCCCGGCGCTCCTGTGGAGACGAGGAGGATGCCGGGGGCCAGGCCGGCCGCCGCGATGGCCAAGAGGATGACGGGGAGCAGGAGCAGCAGGCCGAGCAGGCGCGGGAGTTGTCCGCGGGCGTCCTGCCAGGCCTGCGCGGTGGTGACCGAGCGGCCGAGGACGGCGCGGCTGGTGACCATGGTCAGCAGGCCCGTGGCGATGAGGGTGGCGAGGAGACCGATCACTGCGGTGGCGCCGCTCGCGGCGAGCGACTTGAGGATGTCGCGCATGGTCTCCACCAGGGCCGAGCGCGAGCCTTGGCCGAGGGCGGGCGTCCGGCCGGGGCTCTGGAACCACAGCCCGGTGACGACCGTGATCAGGGTCTGCGAGACAACCGCGACGATCAGCGATATGCCAAGGACGGTGCGCCAGTGGGCGCGCATCGTCGAGACTGCGCCGTCGAGTATTTCGCCGACACCGAGTGGGCGCAGCGGAATGACGCCCGGCTTGGCGGCCGGTGGCGGCGGGGCCCAGCCGGCCACCCATCCGGGCCCGCCGGCCGGCGGGCCGTTCCAGCTGCCTTGGGTGGGGAGGGGGGTGCCGGCGCGGGCGCGGGTGCCGGTCGCGGTGTTCTGGTCGGCGGGGCCGCCCTGGGCGGGGATCCCGGTGGGCGAGGACCATTGGCCGGCGGGCGGCTGCTGCTTGGACCAGTTCGGCGGGGATGGCTGCTCGGCGGCGGGTTCGTCCGTGGCGGATTGCTCGGCGGATTGCTGGGCGGGCTCCTGGGTGCCGCGGTCCGGCTCGTCGGAGGGGGCGGATCCGGGCGAGGCCCAGCCCGGAGAGTCGTTCATCTTCGCTCCTTCTTGCTGCCCGTAATCCGCCGGGGCGGCCGGGGTCCGGGGTCCGCGGTGTCAGTCATCGTGTCATGGCGGACGGCTCTGTGTACCGGAGCCCTGAGCAGTGAAGGACCTTCTGTTCGGAGCGGTGTCGGCGGCAGACTGAACCAATGGCCGATCAGTACGAGGTATCCGAGGCGGGCGCTCAGGCGCTCGCAATCCCGTCGTTGCGCTGGGAGGAGCCGCCTGAGGGGCCCGTTGTGGTCCTCCTTGATCAGACCCGCTTGCCCGGGGAGGAGGCCGAGCTGGTCTGCACGGACGTACCGGCGCTGGTTCAGGCGATCCGGACGCTGGCGGTGCGCGGTGCGCCGCTGCTGGGCATTGCGGGTGCGTACGGTGTCGCGCTGGCCGCGGCGCGTGGGTTCGATGTGGACGAAGCCGCGGAGATGCTGGCGCACGCCCGCCCGACCGCGGTCAATCTTGGGTACGGCGTGCGGCGGGCGGCCGCCGCCTACCGTGCGGCCGCCGGTCGCGGGGCCGGTCCGGAGGCGGCCGGGGCGGCGGCGCTGGCCGAGGCGCGGGCCGTACACGCGGAGGACATCGAGGCCAGCGCGCGGATGGCCGAGCACGGGCTGGCGCTGCTGGGAGAGCTGCTCCCGGGCGGCGGCCACCGGATACTCACCCACTGCAATTCGGGCGCGCTGGTGTCCGGAGGGGAGGGGACCGCCCTGGCGGTGGCGCGCGCGGCGCACCGGGCGGGTGAGCTGCAACGGCTGTGGGTGGACGAGACGCGGCCGCTGTTGCAGGGGGCGCGGCTGACGGCCTACGAGGCGGCGCGCGCGGGCATGGCGTACAGCGTGCTGGTGGACGGGGCGGCAGGGTCGCTGTTCGCTGCCGGCGAGGTGGACGCGGTGCTGATCGGGGCGGACCGTATTGCGGCGGACGGCTCGGTGGCCAACAAGGTCGGCAGCTATCCGCTGGCGGTGCTGGCCCGCTATCACCACGTTCCGTTCGTGGTGGTGGCGCCGACCAGCACGGTGGATCTTCGGACGGAGCAGGGGGCGGATATCGAGGTGGAGCAGCGGCCGGGCAGTGAGGTGACGGAGCTCTCGTTGGCGCCCGGACAGGGTGCCGGGGCGGGAGCCGGCGCCGGAATCGCGGTGGCGCCGGTGGGCGCGCAGGCCTACAACCCGGCGTTCGATGTGACTCCTCCGGAGCTGGTGACGGCGATCGTGACGGAGTCCGGAGTGGTGTCGCCGGTCACTCGGGACGGGCTCGCCGAGGTGTGTTCCACATCACGATGGAGTAAGTCACGATCAGGTAATGGGATGATGGCCGAATGAAGGGACGCGTCCTGGTCGTCGACGACGACACCGCACTGGCAGAGATGCTCGGCATCGTGCTGCGTGGCGAAGGCTTTGAACCGTCGTTCGTGTCGGACGGTGACAAGGCCCTTGCCGCCTTCCGCGAGACCAAGCCCGATCTTGTGCTGCTCGACCTGATGCTGCCCGGACGGGACGGTATCGAGGTGTGCCGGCTGATCCGGGCCGAGTCCGGGGTGCCGATCGTCATGCTGACCGCCAAGAGCGACACCGTGGATGTGGTGGTCGGGCTCGAGTCGGGTGCGGACGACTACATCGTCAAGCCGTTCAAGCCCAAGGAGCTGGTGGCCCGGATCCGGGCGCGGCTGCGGCGCTCGGAGGAGCCCGCGCCCGAGCAGCTGGCGATCGGTGACCTGGTCATCGATGTGGCGGGCCACTCGGTGAAGCGGGACGGGCAGTCGATCGCGCTGACCCCGTTGGAGTTCGATCTGCTGGTGGCGCTGGCGCGTAAGCCGTGGCAGGTGTTCACGCGTGAGGTGCTGCTGGAGCAGGTCTGGGGCTATCGGCACGCCGCCGATACCCGGCTGGTCAATGTCCATGTGCAGCGGCTGCGTTCCAAGGTCGAGCGGGATCCGGAGCGTCCGGAGATCGTGGTGACCGTGCGTGGGGTCGGCTACAAGGCCGGGCCCAGCTGAGATGACCCGGGACGGTGCGGCCCCGGAGGGAAAGCGGGGGCGTTCCGTCGACCCGTCGGGTGAAATGTCCTTTTCGGGAAAGTTGTCCTCCTGGTTGCTGCGCGGCGGGCAGCTGCTGCCCGACGGCGCGGTGAGTGGGCCGGTCCACCCGCTGCTGAGACTCTTCAGCCGGTGGGTGCGGAGGCCGCTGCTGCCCGCCCTGCGGCTGTGGCGGCGCAACATCCAGCTGCGCGTGGTGGCGACCACCTTGCTGATGTCGCTCGCGGTGGTGCTGCTGCTCGGTGTCGTGGTCGTGGGACAGGTCCGTAACGGCCTGCTCACCGCCAAGGCACAGGCCGCGCAGAGCCAGGCCGTGGGCGGCTTCAGCGTCGCTCAGAAAATGGCCGACGGCGCCGACGACACCCGGCCCGACGACGCCGCCCGCACCGGCAACCGCGGCACGCAGGACTCCGCGACCTGGCTGACCGGCCTGGTCGAGCAGCTCGCCAGCGGCGGTCAGGGCGTCTTCTCCGTCGTGGCGCTCAGCTCCGACTCCGAGGAACCGTTCGGCGACTCCAGCCCCGGCACCCGCGGACCGCGCGCCTCCGGGGACGTCGACCCCGAGCGCAGCGTGCCCGCCGAGCTGCGGCGGAAGCTGGACACCAAGTCCGGGACGTTCCGCCAGTACACCCAGATCAAACGCATCGGGTCGGACGACGGCGTGCCGGCGCTGATCATCGGCAAGCGCCTCAACGACATCAACAGCAACCAGTACCAGCTCTACTACCTCTTTCCGTTCAGCCAGGAAGAGGAGTCGCTGAAGCTGGTGACGGGGACGCTCGCGACGGCCGGAGTGTTCGTCGTGATCCTGCTCGGCGCCATTGCCTGGCTTGTGGTGCGGCAGGTCGTCACGCCCGTACGGATGGCCGCGGGGATCTCCGAGCGGCTGGCCGCGGGCCTGCTCCAGGAGCGGATGAAGGTCACCGGCGAGGACGACATCGCCCGGCTCGGCGAGTCCTTCAACAAGATGGCGCAGAACCTCCAGGTCAAGATCCAGCAGCTGGAGGAGCTGTCCCGGATGCAGCGCCGGTTCGTCTCCGATGTCTCGCACGAGCTGCGGACGCCGCTGACGACCGTACGGATGGCCGCGGATGTCATCCATGAGGTGCGGGACGAGTTCGACCCCGCCACCGCCCGCTCCGCGGAGCTGCTGCGCGGACAGCTCGACCGCTTCGAGTCGCTGCTCGCGGAGCTGCTGGAGATCAGCCGGTTCGACGCGGGCGCGGCCGCGCTGGAGGCCGAGCCGATCGATCTGCGCGATGTCGTCCACCGTGTCCTCGAGGGCGCCGAGCCGCTCGCCGAGGCCAAGGGCACACGTTTCGTGGTGCGCGGTGCCGAGCGTCCCGTGATCGCCGAGGCGGACACCCGACGGGTGGAACGGGTCCTGCGCAACCTCGTCGTCAATGCTGTCGAGCACGGCGAGGGCCGGGACGTCGTGGTGCGGCTGGCGTCCGGCGGCGGCCGGAGCGGTGGCGCGGTGGCCGTCGCGGTGCGTGACTACGGCGTCGGTCTCAAGCCCGGCGAGGCGACCCGGGTCTTCAACCGCTTCTGGCGCGCGGATCCGGCGCGGGCGCGGACGACGGGCGGTACGGGCCTGGGGCTGTCCATCGCCGTCGAGGACGCCAGGCTGCACGGCGGCTGGCTGCAGGCCTGGGGCGAGCCGGGCGGCGGCTCGCAGTTCCGTCTGACGCTGCCCCGTACGGCCGGGGAGTCGCTGCGTGGCTCCCCGATACCGCTGGAACCGGAGGACTCGCGACGCAACCGCGGCCCGGCCGAGGCGGCGCAGCCGAGCGCCGGTGCGAGCCGCAAGGCATCCACGATCCCGGTGCAGCCGGGCGCCGCGGAGTCGCGCGCCGGGGCACGCCCCGCGGCCGATCCGGCGGCGCTGCCGGGCGACGGCACCCGCGTGGTGCCGGGTGCCGGGGGCGCACGGAGCGGGGCGACGGCGCACGACACGCCGGCCGTCGACGGGCGGGAGCGGGAAGCCGGGCGTGACGTGGAGCGGGAGGGCGGGCTGCGTGGACACTGAGCGCGGAGACGAGGGTCAGGTGGTGCGGACGTCCCGCCCCCGTAGGAGAGCCGGGCGGGCGCGGAAGGCGGCGCTGCTCGGCTGCGCCGGCGTGCTGCTCGCCGGGTGCGCCTCGATGCCGGACAGCGGCGATGTCAAGGCCGTCGATCAGTCGCCGCGCGCCGACGGGGACTCCCAGGTGCGGGTCTACGGCGTGCCCCCGCAGGACGGCGCACAGCCGACGAACATCGTCCGCAGCTTCCTCGACGCGACGACCAGCGACGAGGCGGATTTCCGTACGGCAGGCCAGTATCTGGCCAAGTCGGCCAGGCGGAAGTGGCAGCCCTTCCGGGTCACCGATGTGCTCCAGGAGCGCCCCAAGCCCGAGCCGCAGGCGCAGCACAACCGCGAGGACGGCAACGGCTACACGGTCGTGCTCTCCGGCAGCCAGGTGGCGAAGGTGGACGCCAATCACGCCTACACGCCGGAGGAGAAGAAGTACCGCCAGACCATCCACCTCATCAAGGAGGACGGGCAGTGGCGCATCGACCGGCTGCCCAACGGCCTGGTGCTCGGGCAGTCCGATTTTCAGCGGATCTACCGTTCCGTCAACAAGTACTACTTCGCGTCCTACGAGTCGGAGTCGGCGGATCCGAAGGCGAGCCGGAACGTCCTGGTCGCCGACCCGGTGTATCTGCGTCAGCGGATAGAACCGATCACGGCCAGCGTGGAGGCGCTGCTGTCCGGGCCCACGGACTGGCTGAGCCAGGTGACGTCGTCGGAGTTCCCGCCCGGTACGCGCCTCGCCGCGCGTGATCTGTCGCTGGACGACTCCAACGCGCTGCGGGTCAAGCTGAGCAAGCAGGCCGTCAGCACCGACACCGGCCAGTGCAAGCGGATGGCGGCCCAACTCTTCTTCACCGTCCAGGACATGACGCGCGCATCGAAGGTCAGTGAGGTGCAGCTGGAGGACGGCGCCGGCAACTCCCTGTGCGCACTGACCCAGGAGCAGGCCGAACGCGACTTCTCGCCCACCCGGCTCGCCGGGCACTCCGCGCAGGAGTACTTCATCGACGCCGACCACAAGGTCGTCGCCATGTCCGACGCGGCCAACGAACCGACGCCGGTGCGCGGGCCGTTGGGCACGGGCAAGACCTCGCTGCGCTCGGTCGCCATCTCGCGCGATGAGTCCACCGCGGCCGCGGTGTCGAGCGATGGCCGGTCGTTGTACGTGGCCGGCCTGGAGGACGGCGTCCAGCGCGGTGCCCCGCTGCTGACCAGCATGGGCTCGGCGAAGGACCCGGACGAGGGGCTGACCGCGCCGAGCTGGGACGGCCTCGGCGACCTGTGGATCGCCGACCGCAACTCCCACGGCTCGCGGCTGCTGCGGCTGCGCGAGGGCAAGGGGGCCCCCGAAGAGGTCGCGGTGCCGGGCCTGGGGGAGCGGCGGATCAAGGCGATCCGGGTGGCCTCGGACGGCATCCGGATCGCGGTGCTGGTGGAGGACAAGGGCCGTACGACGCTCCAGCTGGGCCGGGTGGAGCGCGGCGGTTCGTCGGCGCACCCGGTGCTCTCGGTGCAGGAACTGCGGCCGATCGCTCCGCAGTTGGAGGATGTGGTGGCCGCATCGTGGGCGGGCGGCAGCCGCCTGGTGGTCGTCGGACGGGAGTCCGGCGGGGTGCAGCAGATGCAGTTCATGGAGACCGACGGCTCGGCGTCCAACGCGCAGACGCTGCCCGGCGTCAACGGCGTCAAGGCGGTGGCGGCCTCGGAGGACGAGACCCGGCCGTTGATCGCCGACGCCACCGAGGGCATTGTGCGGCTGCCTCCGGACGCGAACTGGAAAACGGTGGCCAAGGAAGGGACCGCGCCGGTCTATCCGGGGTGACGTCCCAGGTCACGGCGCTGGGCGCCGCGGTTTTCCACAGGGGTGGTGGCCGGGCGCCGTCGGCGCGACCCTGGAGTTATGCAGGGTATGTGGCGGGAGCTGGCCGGTCTGGTACTGCCGGTCGACTGTGCGGGGTGCGGCCGGCCGCGTACGGAACTGTGTGCGCGGTGCCGCCGCGCGCTGTCGGGCGACGGGCGCGGTGCGCGACGGGTGACACCGCGGCCGGGGCCGGCCGGGCTGCCCCGGGTGTGGGCGGGTGCGCCGTACGCCGATGAGGTGCGGGCCGTACTGCTGGCGCACAAGGAGCGCGGCGCGCTGCGGCTGGCGCCGCCACTGGGCGCGGCGCTGGCCGGGGCGGTGCGACGGGTGCAGGCCGGTTGCGGACCGGCGGGTGAGCGGCAGGCCGGGGGCGTGGCGCCGGTGCTGGTGCCGGTGCCGTCGGCCCGAAGATCGGTGGCCGGCCGGGGCCATGATCCGGTACGCAGAATCGCGCTGGCGGCGGCGGCCGACCTGCGGCGCGGCGGCGCCGGTGCGCGGGTGCTCGCGGTGTTGCGGCAGCGCCGTGCGGTGGCCGACCAGGCGGGGCTGAGCGCTCCGCAGCGGCTGACGAATGTGGCCGGTGCACTGGAGGTGCCGGGCGGGGCCGGGAGGCTCCTGACGGGGGCGCCAGTGGTGCTGGTGGACGACCTGGTGACAACGGGGGCCACGCTCGCCGAGGCGGCGCGGGCGATCGGCGCGGCGGGCGGCCGGGTAGCCGGCGCGGCGGTCGTCGCGGCGCCCCGCAGGGCCTTCGAAAGGAACTGGAACTGACCAAGGAAATTCATCGGTGCAGGTAATGGGGGACAAATTTCACCCAAACGGAGCTGGTGGTCGCAAGGGGGTGCCGACACGCATCCAGGAGAGCTATGTTCGGTTGTGAGGACTTGGTGGCCGCTTTGCCTTGGTTGTCCCGATGGGTGCGCTTGGGGGCTATTGAGGCGAACCTGAAAACGTTGGAGTGGAGAGCTCGCCCTTGGGGGAGGAGGAGGTGAAAGTCGCCAAGTCCGAGGCTTCGGCACTTACCGGAGCCTGGTGCAAGAAGGAGTCGCTCCCTCTGCGTAGTGGAGCGATCCGGGAACGGAGTTCTGCGTGGACATCGTCGTCAAGGGCCGCAAGACCGAGGTGCCCGAGCGGTTCCGCAAGCACGTGGCCGAGAAGCTGAAGCTGGACAAAGTCCAGAAGCTCGACGGCAAGGTGATCAGCCTGGACGTCGAGGTGTCCAAGGAGCCCAACCCGCGGCAGGCCGACCGTTCCGACCGAGTGGAGATCACCCTCCGCTCCCGTGGCCCGGTGGTCCGGGCCGAGGCGGCCGCAGCCGACCCGTACGCCGCGCTGGACCTGGCTACCGCCAAGCTGGAGGCGCGGCTGCGGAAGCAGCACGACAAGCGCTTCTCGCGTCGCGGCAACGGCCGCATCCCGGCGAGTGATGTCGCCGTCAGCGTCCCCGACGCCGCGCGCCTGAACACCAATGGCGAGCTCGCCGCCGCGAGCGAGACCGAGCCGACGGTTCCGACCACGAAGATGGGTTCGGTGGACGTCCTGGGTGAAGGTCCCCTGGTCGTCCGCGAGAAGACCCACTCGGCAGCGCCGATGACGCTCACCCAGGCGCTGTACGAGATGGAGTTGGTCGGCCATGACTTCTATCTCTTCGTCGACGCCGAGACCAAGCAGCCGAGTGTCGTCTACCGGAGGCATGCGTACGACTACGGCGTCATCCACTTGAACCCCGACTCGTTCGGGGAGGAAGAGCCGGGGGGCGCGGGCGGCGCGCTCGGCGGCTGACACTCACCCGCTCGGTGCCCCCGGCGTACGCCGGGGGCACCATCGTGCCCGAAGAAAGCAGGAGTTGAAGCCGTATAGTGTTTGTGCCAGCCAGGGAGTATGTGGACACGAAACGGCTACTCGCCGGGGAGACGGTCGTATGGCATTGATCAGGCTGGCCGCGCGGGGCTGTTGTCAACCAGCCTTATATCGAAGCTCTGGCCCTTCGGCCGAGTAGTTGACGGGGAGGAACAATGGGGGACAGTTTCGGGCCCGTGAGTGACGGCGCGGACGACGAGGGAAGCGGTATCGGGGACGGCGCCGCCGCGGGTATTGCCGCGAGCGTGCCGCGTAAGGAGCCGATCCGGGTCCTGGTTGTGGACGATCACGCGCTTTTCCGGCGGGGTCTGGAGATCGTTCTGGCCCAGGAAGAGGACATCCAGGTCATCGGCGAGGCCGGGGACGGCGCAGAGGCCTGCGACAAGGCCGCGGATCTGCTGCCCGACATCGTGCTGATGGACGTACGGATGCCCAAGCGGGGCGGTATCGAGGCCTGCACCTCCATTAAGGAGGTGGCCCCCAGCGCGAAGATCATCATGCTGACGATCAGCGACGAAGAGGCCGACCTCTACGACGCGATCAAGGCCGGTGCCACCGGATATCTCCTCAAGGAGATCTCCACGGACGAGGTGGCCACCGCAATCCGTGCCGTCGCGGACGGTCAGTCGCAGATCAGCCCGTCGATGGCGTCCAAGCTCCTGACGGAGTTCAAGTCGATGATCCAGCGCACGGACGAGCGCCGACTGGTGCCCGCACCGCGGCTCACCGACCGCGAGCTCGAGGTCCTCAAGCTCGTTGCCACCGGCATGAACAATCGCGATATCGCCAAAGAGCTCTTCATTTCCGAAAACACCGTGAAAAACCATGTGCGGAACATCTTGGAGAAGCTGCAGTTGCACTCCCGGATGGAGGCAGTGGTGTATGCGATGCGGGAGAAGATTCTCGAGATCCGCTGACCGTACGGTCGCGCCCGTCGGTCCGGGGGCCGCACAAGCCCCCGGAGAAGCCGGACCGGGGTGACGGACTCAGCCGGGCTGCTCACTCATGTGAGTGAGTTCCGCGCGGAGGGCTCCGGCCAGTACGGGGTCGGCGCAGCGCTCCAGGCGTACGGAATCGCAGCCGACCCAGGCGGCGGCCTCATGGAGGGCCTGGGCCATGGGGCGGACGGCCTTGGGGCCCTGCAGTGAGACCTGACGGGCGATGAGGGTGGCGCCCTCACGAGCCGGATCGGCGCGGCCCACCAGGCGGCCGCCGGACAGCAGGGGCATCGCGAAGTAGCCGTGTATCCGCTTGGGGCGCGGGACGTATGCCTCCAGGCGGTGGGTGAAGCCGAAGATCCGCTCCGTACGCGGGCGGTCCCAGATGAGGGAGTCGAACGGCGAGAGCAGGGTCGTGCGGTGCCGGCCACGGGGCGGGGCGGCCAGGGCGGCGGGATCGGCCCAGGCGGGCTTCCCCCAGCCCTCGACCTCGACCGGCACCAGCCCCGAGCCCTCGATCGCGGCGTCCACCTGCTCGCCCTTGAGGCGGTGGTAGTCGGCGAGATCCGCGCGGGTGGCCACGCCCATCGCGGCGCCCGCCTGGGCGACCAGGCGGCGGATGCACTCGGCGTCGTCCAGATCGTCATGCAGCAGGGCATCGGGGACGGCGCGCTCGGCGAGGTCGTACACCCGCTTCCAGCCGCGGCGCTCCGTGCAGACCACCTGGCCGGTGTCCAGCAGCCACTCCACCGCGATCTTGGTCTCGGACCAGTCCCACCACTCCCCTCCCTTCCGGCCGCCGCCCAGCTCGGACGTGGTCAGCGGGCCGTCCGCGATGAGGCGCTCGAGGACCGCGGCACAGGAGCGCTCGGAGTCCTTCATGATGTGCCAGCGGTGGCCCCTGGCGCGGTAGGCCCGGCGGCGGAAGGCGAAGTGCGGCCATTCCTCGATGGGCAGGATGCAGGCGGCGTGCGACCAGTACTCGAAGCTGCGGGTGCCGCTCCAGTAGGCCGCCTCGACGGCGCTGCGGCCCACCGCGCCGAGGCGGGCGTACGGCACCAGCTCGTGCGAGCGCGCCAGCACCGAGATCGTGTCCAGCTGCACCGCGCCCAGATGCCGCAGCACCCCGGGCACCCCGGCCCGCCGGTCCGGTGCGCCCAGCAGGCCCTGGGCCCGCAGCGCCAGACGCCGGGCGTCGTCCCGGGAGAGCGCGGTCACGGGCGGAGGCTGGGTCTGTGTCGCTGCGGTCATGCGGAAAAGGGTAGGGGCGGGCACTGACAACGGGCATCGGCCGCGGCCCGGCGTTCAGTCCTGGTACGGGAGGTAGGGCGTGGTGTCCGGGACCGGGACGCCGGTGGAGCCGGGCGGCTCCGGGGCCCGGGGCAGGTCCGACGGGAGCAGGGAGCCGATCCAGACGTCCCGCCGGGTGGCCTCGTGGATGAGCTTGGCGCGCAGGGTGCCCTCCAATTGGAAGCCGACCTTGCGGGCCACCGCCCGGGAGCCTTCGTTGCCCGCCTCGGCGAGCCACTCCATCCGCTCCACCCCGAGATCGTCGAAGGCCCAGCGCACCACCGCGCGGGCCGCCTCGGCGGTGTACCCCTTGCCGCGGTGCTCCTTGGCCGTCCAGTAGCCGAGCTCCGCCTGTCGCTCCGGGGTGCGCAGCAGGTCGAGCCGTACCAGGCCGATGGAGCCGATCAGGGAGCCGTCGGCCCGGGAGAGCACCGCGAAGGCGTAGCTGGTGTCGGTGCGCCAGCCCTCCGGGGCGGTGGTGCCGGTGAACAGTTCCGCGTCCTGAAGGCTGTACGGCGAGGGGACGCTCGTCCAGCGCGGAATGTCGGGTTCCTGACAGGCGGCGTGCACGGCGTCGGCGTCCGACGGCTCGAAGGGACGCAGGAAAAGACGCTCGGTGGTGAGAATGACGGGCTCCATGGTGCGAGTCTGCGGCGTGGCGGGGGCGGCCGCGAAGGGATTTCGCGGTGATTCCCGGCACCTTCTCGCCCGCTCACGCGTTCACCTGAGGAGGGCAGGCCTGCCGTTGCTGCGGCGGACCTCCCCTGCCCGACAGCGTCCTCCCTTACGATGGCCGTTGCGGCGGGGCCTGCCCCTGGATAAATGCCGCGCCCCGCGCACCCGACCGTGCCAGGCCCGACCGGCAAGGAGACCAGCCCAAGTGTCCGTCTTCAACAAGCTCATGCGTGCAGGCGAAGGAAAGATCCTGCGCAAACTGCACCGCATCGCGGGCCAGGTCAACTCCATCGAAGAGGACTTCGCGGCCCTCTCCGACGCCGAGCTGCGGGCGCTCACCGATGAGTACAAAGAGCGGTTCGCGGACGGTGAGAGCCTGGACGATCTGCTGCCCGAGGCGTTCGCCACGGTCCGTGAGGCCGCCAAGCGCGTGCTCGGCCAGCGCCACTACGACGTCCAGCTGATGGGTGGCGCGGCCCTTCACCTCGGATACGTTGCCGAGATGAAGACCGGTGAGGGGAAGACCCTCGTCGGTACCCTCCCGGCGTATCTCAATGCCCTCTCCGGCGAGGGCGTCCATCTGATCACGGTCAACGACTATCTGGCCGAGCGTGACTCCGAGATGATGGGCCGGGTCCACAAGTTCCTCGGGCTGACGGTCGGTTGCATTCTCGCCGACATGACGCCCGCGCAGCGCCGCGAGCAGTACGGCTGCGACATCACCTACGGCACGAACAATGAGTTCGGCTTCGACTATCTGCGCGACAACATGGCCTGGTCGCAGGACGAACTCGTCCAGCGTGGCCACAACTTCGCGATCGTCGACGAGGTCGACTCCATCCTCGTGGACGAGGCCCGTACGCCGCTGATCATCTCCGGCCCGGCGGACTCCGCGACCAAGTGGTACGGCGACTTCGCCAAGTTGGTGGTGCGCCTCAAGAGGGGCGAGGCCGCCAACCCGCAGCGCGGCATCGAGGAGACCGGCGACTACGACGTCGACGAGAAGAAGCGCACGGTCGGTATCCACGAGTCCGGTGTCAGCAAGGTCGAGGACTGGCTGGGCATCGACAACCTCTACGAGTCGGTGAACACCCCGCTCGTCGGGTACCTCAACAACGCGATCAAGGCCAAGGAGCTGTTCAAGAACGACAAGGACTACGTCGTCATCGACGGCGAAGTCATGATCGTCGACGAGCACACCGGCCGTATCCTCGCAGGCCGCCGCTACAACGAGGGCATGCACCAGGCCATCGAGGCGAAGGAAGGGGTGGAGATCAAGGACGAGAACCAGACGCTCGCCACGATCACCCTCCAGAACTTCTTCCGCCTCTACGACAAGCTCTCCGGCATGACCGGTACGGCCATGACCGAGGCCGCCGAATTCCACCAGATCTACAAGCTCGGCGTCGTCCCGATCCCGACGAACCGCCCGATGGTCCGGATGGACCAGGCCGACCTGATCTACCGCACCGAGCCCGCGAAGTTCGACGCGGTCGTCGAGGACATCGTCGAGAAGCACGAGAAGGGCCAGCCGATCCTGGTCGGCACCACCTCGGTCGAGAAGTCCGAGTACCTCTCGCAGCAGCTCAACAAGCGCGGCGTGGCCCATGAGGTGCTCAACGCCAAGCAGCACGACCGGGAGGCGTCGATCGTCGCCCAGGCGGGCCGCAAGGGCGCCGTGACGGTCGCCACCAACATGGCCGGCCGTGGTACGGACATCAAGCTCGGCGGCAACCCCGACGACCTCGCCGAGGCGGAGCTGCGCCAGCACGGCCTGGACCCGGTCGAGCACGCCGAGGAGTGGGCGGCCGCGCTGCCCGCCGCCCTGGAGCGGGCCGAGGCCGCGGTCAAGGCGGAGTTCGAGGAGGTCAAGCAGCTCGGCGGGCTGTATGTGCTGGGCACCGAGCGGCATGAGTCGCGCCGTATCGACAACCAGCTGCGCGGTCGCTCTGGCCGTCAGGGCGACCCGGGCGAATCGCGGTTCTACCTCTCCCTCGGTGACGACCTGATGCGGCTGTTCAAGGCCCAGATGGTCGAGCGGGTCATGGCGATGGCCAACGTGCCCGACGACGTGCCGATCGAGAACAAGATGGTGACGCGGGCGATCGCGTCCGCGCAGTCGCAGGTCGAGCAGCAGAACTTCGAGACCCGCAAGAACGTCCTGAAGTACGACGAGGTCCTCAACCGCCAGCGCGAGGTCATCTACGGCGAGCGCCGCCGTGTCCTGGAGGGCGAGGACCTCCAGGACCAGATCAAGCACTTCATGGAAGACACCATCGACGCCTACATCCAGGCGGAGACGGTCGAGGGCTTCGCCGAGGAGTGGGACCTGGACCGGCTGTGGGGTGCCTTCAAGCAGCTCTACCCGGTCAAGGTGACCGTCGAGGAGCTCGAGGAGGAGGCCGGTGACCGCGCCGGCATGACCGCCGAGTTCATCGCCGACGCGATCAAGGACGACGTCCACGAGCAGTACGCCGCCCGCGAGGAGCAGCTGGGCTCGGACATCATGCGTGAGCTGGAGCGCCGGGTCGTGCTGTCCGTCCTGGACCGCAAGTGGCGTGAGCACCTCTACGAGATGGACTACCTCCAGGAGGGCATCGGCCTGCGGGCGATGGCCCAGAAGGACCCGCTGGTCGAGTACCAGCGCGAGGGCTTCGACATGTTCACCGCGATGATGGAGGGCATCAAGGAGGAGTCCGTCGGCTATCTGTTCAACCTGGAGGTCCAGGTGGAGCAGCAGGTCGAGGAGGTCCCGGTCCAGGAGGCGGCCGAGCAGCCCTCGCTCGAGAAGGTTGCGCAGGACGTCGTCCCGGCCGGTGCGGGCCGTCCCGAGATCCACGCCAAGGGCCTGGAGGCCCCGCAGCGTCCGGACCGGCTGCACTTCACCGCGCCCAAGGTGGACGGCGACGGCAGCGTCATCGAGGGCGACTTCGTCAGCGACGAGGACGGCGAGGGCCCGGCCCGGTCCGAGGCCGACGGGCTGACGCGGGCGGAGCGCCGCAAGGCGCAGAAGGGCGGCGGACGCCGCCGTAAGAAGTAAGCGCGCAGGACCAGGCGCCCCGGCCGTGATGACGGCCGGGGCGCTTCTGCGTGCCGGGGCGCCTTTGCCCGGACGCGGTGCCGGGCGGCGCCGGCTCAGGAGCGGGGTGCCGGAAGCCATGGAGCGGGTGTCGGGCCGATGTCGAAGGTGGCGCAGCGCCAGCGGGTGTCGGCGCCGAGTTCCAGGCGGAAGGCGAGGGCCCGGAGGCGGTCGCCGGACGCGATGCGGGCGAAGGCCTCGATGACGCCCGTGCGCGGCCGGCACAGCCCGCATTCGCGGAGGGCGGGGAGGGGCGCGCGGCGGCCTCCGGGCGTGAGGGGCCGCAGGGGGGCCTGTGGGGCGAGTTCGACCAGCCGGTCGTAGGCGACGGGCAGGGCGTGGCCGAGCAGGGCGTGTACGGGGCTCTGGCCGCTGAGCGTGAGCAGCAGCTGACGGGCGAACCAGTGGTGCGGCCGCCGCTCGCGCGCGCGGTGCTGGGCGCCGGCGGTCGGCAGGCGGGCGGCGAGGGTGGCCGCGGCGGTGGAGCCGCTCAGGGAGGGGCCGGTGGGGAGCGGGCGCCCCGGGGTGGTGCGCGTGGCGGTCGAGGGGGCGCCGGGGCGGGTGCGGGCGGTGCCGCGGCCGGGTCCGGTACCCGGGCCGCGGGTGGTGCCTCCGGGGCGGCGGGGGGAGGGGGCGCGGCGAGCGGCGGGCGGGGGCGGAACGGGCTCGGCGGGCCGGGCGGCGGGGGTGGCGGGTTCGGGGCGGGAGCGAGGCCGGGGGACGCGGCCGCCGGGTGCAGGGGGTGCAGGGGGTGCAGGAGGTGCAGGGGGTGTGGCGTGGGTGGTGGCGGCGTCGTGGGGTGTGCGGCCGCGGACCGGCTCGGTCGTGGCGTCGGAGGAGGTTCGGTTCCGGTGGGTGTCCTTCATGGTGGTGCCCCCCTTGTGCTTCGGTCGGTCGATTACCGGGCGGTAGCTTCGGGGGATCTTCTATCGGCGGGCCGGGGCGGGCGGCAAGGCGGGAGCGGGCGGGTGAGCGGGCGTCGCAGAGTTCACCCGTCCGTGGTGCCGCCTTGGGAAATGGCCTCGGGAAAGCGGTCCGGCGGGGGTGTGCGGCGGGCGGCGCGGGGGTGCCGCGGACGCCCCGATGGGGGACTCTCGCCCGTATGCTGGCTGGACAATCTTCAGAGTCGAGCGAATTGAGCGGAAGCGGCTGCCATGCGCGTCTATGTCCCCCTGACCCTTTCCGGTCTCGCAGAGGCGCACAAGAACGGTGAGCTGGGCCCCGGCCCCCTGGACGCGTACGCCGTCACGCCCGCGCTGCGCGAGTGGTACGTCTCGGACGACATCGAGGAGCTGGAGTACGCGGCGCTGAACCGTGCGGCCCAGGCCTCGCTGCGGCAGCTCGCCGGGAATCCGCAGGTCGCGCGCCGACGGGTCGTGGTGGCCGTGGACGTGCCGGACGGCGCGGCGGTGGCGGATCCGGACCGGGGGCTCGACGAGTCGGCGCTGGGCGAGGTGCGGCTGGCCGGCCCGGTGCCGCTGACGAAGGCGGCGGCGGTGCATGTGGATGCCGCCGACGCGGAGGCGGACGTCACGGCGGCCGCGGCGGCGCTCGGCGCGGCGGACCAGGGCGATGACGACGCCCGGTTCGTGGTGGACGGGGTGCAGGACCACGACCTGATGTGGTTCGGGGTGCAGGAGATTCCGCAGGTGATCGGCTGAGGCGGCGGGCGGTCGCCGCGGTCCGTTCTGCGGCGTTGTCAGTGGGTGCGGGTACTTTTTCTTCATGGGTCGTGCAAGGGGGCGTACATGAAGATCGACGGGGCACACCGCGCATCGCACATCGTGTGGGACTGGAACGGCACGCTGTTCCACGACACCGACGCGGTGATCGGGGCGACCAATTCCGCGTTCGCGGAGATCGGGCTCGAACCGATTTCGCTCGAGCGGTATCGGGAGCTGTACTGCGTGCCCATTCCGCGGTTCTACGAGCGACTGCTGGGGCGGCTGCCGACCGAGGCCGAGTGGCTGACGATGGACGATGCCTTCCACCGGCATTACAGCGAGCACCGGCTGCGGTGCGGGCTGGCCGAGGGCGTGGATCTGCTGCTGGAGGGGTGGCAGGCGGCCGGGCACAGCCAGTCGATTCTCAGCATGTACGGGCATGACGAGCTGATACCGCTGGTGCGCGGCTTCGGGATCGAGGCGCGCTTCGTCCGGGTCGACGGCAGGACCGGCCCCTCGGGCGGCGGCAAGAGCACGCACATGGTGCGGCATCTGGCGGCGCTGAAGGGCGTGGATCCGGGACGGACGGTCGTGATCGGTGACGCGGTGGACGATGCGGTGGCCGCGCGGGACGCCGGGGCGCATGCGGTGCTCTACACCGGCGGCTCGCACAGCCGGGCCAGTCTGCAGGCCGCCGGGGTGCCGGTCGTGGACTCGCTCGCCGAGGCGGTCGAGGTGGCCGGGCAGATGGCGCGGGACGCGGCCGCCGGGTAGCCGGCAGGGCGGCCGGGCGCCGCGCTCCGCGCGTCGTGCCATCGCACATCCGAACCGGCCGGACGTTGTCCGGATGGTCTAAGTTCGTAGTGGGGTTTTGTACGTAGACGGCCCATGACGACACCCCTGCCGGGAGCGATAGCCTTGCACCGTGATCAGCGCGATAACCCGCGGGGGCATCGAGGCCCCCGCCGTGCGCCCGGGACACCACCGTGACCGGGCGGTCGCTGGTCTTTGCGGCCAAGGGCCCATGTCGACTACGTCAAAACTCGTCGAACACGGCACGGCCATCTCCCATCGCGGCATAGCGTCGACATCGACAGGACACCCCGCGTCACGGCGGCGTTGTGCGGCTTCCACAAAGTTCTTCCACGACGTCACGCAATGGCGCGCGACAGGAGCCAGAGGACATGCAGACCAAGCTGGACGAAGCCAAGACCGAGCTGCTCGCCAGGGCCGCCCGGGTCGCTGAAAACAGCCCTGCCGGGGGGCATCTCCCGGTACGCGGCCTCGACCCGGAGACCCTGACGGGGTACCTCCAGCGCTACTACCTGCACACCGCCCCCGAGGACCTCGCCGACCGCGACCCGGTGGACGTCTTCGGTGCCGCGCTCTCGCACTACCGCCTCGCGGAGATGCGCCCGCAGGGCACCGCGAACGTCCGGGTACACACCCCGACCGTCGAGGAGAACGGCTGGACCTGCAGCCACTCCGTCGTCGAGGTCGTGACGGACGACATGCCGTTCCTGGTCGACTCGGTGACCAACGAGCTCTCGCGGCAGGGGCGGGGCATCCATGTCGTGATCCACCCGCAGGTGATCGTCCGCCGGGACGTCACGGGCAAGCTCATCGAGGTCATCGACGCCAACGGCGACAAGCGTGGCAACGGCGCCAACGGCAAGCGCGCCGCGCTGCCGCACGACGCCGTGACCGAGTCCTGGATCCATGTCGAGATGGACCGCGAGACCGACCGCGAGGACCTCAAGCAGATCACCGCCGATCTGCTGCGGGTGCTGTCCGACGTCCGCGAGGCCGTCGAGGACTGGGACAAGATGCGCGCCGCCGCGCTGCGTATCGGCACGGAGCTGCCCGACGAGCCGGTCGCCGACGACCTGCGGGAAGAGGAGATCGAGGAGGCCCAGGAGCTGCTGCGCTGGCTGGCCGACGATCACTTCACCTTCCTTGGCTACCGCGAGTACGAGCTGGCCTCCGCGCCCGGTGAGGGCGGCGCCGACGAGGACGTCCTGACCGCCGTGCCCGGCACGGGCCTGGGCATTCTGCGCGCCGACCCCAAGCACCGCGAGAGCGACATCGGCCACCCCGTCTCGCCGTCCTTCAACCGGCTTCCCGCCGACGCCCGCGCCAAGGCGCGTGAGCACAAGCTGCTGATCCTGACCAAGGCCAACAGCCGGGCCACCGTCCACCGCCCCTCGTACCTGGACTACGTCGGCGTCAAGAAGTTCGACAAGGACGGCAACGTCGTCGGCGAGCGGCGCTTCCTGGGCCTGTTCTCGTCGGCCGCCTACACCGAGTCCGTGCGCCGGGTCCCGGTCATCCGCCGGAAGGTCACCGAGGTCCTCGAGGGCGCCGGGTTCACCCCGAACAGCCACGACGGCCGCGACCTGCTCCAGATCCTGGAGACCTACCCGCGCGACGAGCTCTTCCAGACCCCGGTCGACCAGCTCCGGGCCATCGCCACCAGCGTGCTCTACCTCCAAGAGCGCCGCCGGCTGCGGCTCTACCTCCGCCAGGACGAGTACGGCCGCTACTACTCCGCGCTGGTCTACCTCCCGCGCGACCGCTACACCACCGGCGTCCGGCTGCGCCTGATCGACATCCTCAAGGAGGAGCTGGGCGGCACCAGCGTCGACTTCACGGCCTGGAACACCGAGTCGATCCTCTCCCGGCTGCACTTCGTCATCCGCGTCGAGCCGGGCGCCAGCCTGCCCGACCTCACCGATGCCGATGCGGACCGCATCGAGGGCCGCCTGGTGGAGGCCGCCCGCTCCTGGGCCGACGGCTTCGCCGAGGCGCTGACCGCCGAATGCGGTGAGGAGCGCGCCGCCGAGCTGCTGCGCCGCTACCCCGGCCACGCCTTCCCCGAGGGCTACAAGGCCGACAACTCCCCGCGCAGCGCGGTCGCCGACCTCCAGCACCTGGAAAAGCTCACCGGCGAGCCCGGCCACGACTTCTCGGTCAGCCTGTACGAGCCGGTCGGCGCCGGCCCCGGCGAGCGCCGCTTCAAGATCTACCGCACGGGCGAGCCGGTCTCGCTGTCGCGGGTGCTGCCGGGCCTGAACCGCCTGGGCGTCGAGGTCATCGACGAGCGCCCGCACGAGCTGCGCCGCGCCGACGGCACCGTCGCCTGGATCTACGACTTCGGTCTGCGGATGCCGGAGCACGTCTCCGGTGACGACGCCCGCGAGCGCTTCCAGGAAGCGTTCACCGCGGTGTGGACGGGCGCCGCCGAGAGCGACAACTTCAACAAGCTGGTGCTCCAGGCCGGCCTCAACTGGCGCCAGGCGATGGTGCTGCGCGCGTACGCCAAGTACCTGCGGCAGGCCGGGGCGACCTTCAGCCAGACGTACATGGAGGACACCCTCTCCAACAACGTCCACACCACCCGGCTGCTGGTCTCGCTCTTCGAGGCGCGGATGTCCCCGGAGCGCCAGCGGGCCGGCACGGAGCTGACCGACGCCCTGCTGGAGGAGCTGGAGGCCGCGCTCGACGAGGTCGCCTCCCTGGACGAGGACCGCATCCTGCGTTCCTTCCTCACCGTCATCAAGGCGACGCTGCGCACCAACCACTACCAGAAGGACAGCACGGGCACGCCGCACGCCTACCTGTCCATGAAGCTGGACCCGCAGGCGATCCCCGATCTGCCGGCGCCCCGCCCGGCCTACGAGATCTGGGTGTACTCGCCGCGCGTCGAGGGCGTCCACCTGCGCTTCGGCAAGGTCGCCCGCGGTGGTCTGCGCTGGTCGGACCGCCGTGAGGACTTCCGTACGGAGATCCTCGGCCTGGTCAAGGCGCAGATGGTCAAGAACACCGTCATCGTGCCGGTCGGCGCCAAGGGCGGCTTCGTCGGCAAGCAGCTGCCGGACCCGTCCGTGGACCGGGACGCCTGGCTGGCCGAGGGCATCGCCAGCTACAAGACCTTCATCTCCGGTCTGCTGGACATCACCGACAACCTCGTCGGCGGCGAGGTCGTGCCGCCGAAGAACGTCGTGCGCCACGACGAGGACGACACCTACCTGGTGGTCGCGGCCGACAAGGGCACGGCGACGTTCTCGGACATCGCCAACGAGGTCGCCGAGTCGTACGGCTTCTGGCTCGGTGACGCCTTCGCCTCCGGCGGCAGCGCCGGCTACGACCACAAGGGCATGGGCATCACCGCCCGTGGCGCCTGGGAGTCGGTCAAGCGGCACTTCCGCGAGCTGGGCCACGACACCCAGACCCAGGACTTCACCGTGGTCGGCGTCGGCGACATGTCCGGTGACGTCTTCGGCAACGGCATGCTGCTCAGCGAGCACATCCGCCTGGTCGCCGCCTTCGACCACCGGCACATCTTCCTCGACCCGAACCCGGACGCGGCGACCTCGTACGCCGAGCGCCGCCGGCTCTTCGAGCTGCCCCGCTCGTCCTGGGCGGACTACAACACCGAGCTGCTCTCGCAGGGCGGCGGCATCCACCCGCGCTCGGCCAAGTCCATCCCGATCAACGCGCAGGTGCGGGCCGCCCTCGGCATCGAGGCCGGCGTGAAGAAGATGACGCCGGCCGATCTGATGCGGGCCATCCTCAAGGCGCCGGTCGATCTGCTGTGGAACGGCGGCATCGGCACGTATGTGAAGTCCTCCGCGGAGTCCAACGCCGAGGTGGGCGACAAGGCCAACGACGCCATCCGCGTCAACGGCGAGGACCTGCGGGTCAAGGTCGTGGGCGAGGGCGGCAACCTCGGCCTGACCCAGCTGGGCCGGATCGAGTTCGCCGCGGACGGCGGGAAGATCAACACCGATGCGATCGACAACAGCGCCGGTGTGGACACCTCCGACCACGAGGTCAACATCAAGATCCTGCTCAACGCCGTCGTCGCCGAAGGCGATATGACGGTCAAGCAGCGCAACAAGCTGCTGGCCGAAATGACCGACGAGGTCGGCGAGCTGGTGCTGCGCAACAACTACGCGCAGAACACCGCGCTGGCGCTGGCGCTGGCCCAGTCCTCCAGCATGCTGCACGCCCAGCAGCGCTTCATGCGCCGCCTGGTGCGCGACGGCGACCTCGACCGGGCGCTGGAGTTCCTGCCCACCGACCGGCAGATCCGCGAGCGGCTGAACGCCGGGCGCGGCCTGACCCAGCCCGAGACCGCCGTGCTCCTGGCCTACACCAAGATCACGGTGGCCGAGGCGCTGATCCAGACCGGGCTGCCGGACGACGCCTACCTCCAGCGGCTGCTGCACGCCTACTTCCCCTCGGCGCTCTACGACCGCTTCCCCGAGCAGGTCGACGGCCACGCGCTGCGCCGCGAGATCGTGACGACGGTGCTGGTCAACGACACCGTCAACACCGGCGGTACGAGCTTCCTGCACCGCATGCGGGAAGAGACCGGCGCCTCCCTCGAAGAGGTCGTGCGGGCACACACCGCGGCTCGCGCGATCTTCCGGCTCAACCAGGTCTGGGACGACGTCGAGGCCCTCGACAACACCGTCGCGGCCGATGTCCAGACCCGGATCCGGCTGCACTCCCGGCGGCTGGTCGAGCGCGGCACCCGCTGGCTGCTCAACAACCGCCCGCAGCCGCTGGAGCTGTCCGGGACCATCGACTTCTTCAGCGAGCGGGTCGCCCAGGTGTGGGCAGAGCTGCCGAAGCTGCTCCAGGGCAGCGACGTCGAGTGGTACCAGACGATCCTGGAGGAGCTGACGGGCAGCGGAGTGCCCGAGGCGCTGGCCGTCCAGGTGGCCGGTTTCTCCTCGGTCTTCCCGGCGCTGGACATCGTCGCGATCGCCGACCGTACGGGCAAGGAGCCGCTGGACGTCGCCGAGGCCTACTACGACCTGGGCGACCGGCTGCGGATCAACCAGCTCCTGGACCGCATCCTGGAGCTGCCGCGCAACGACCGCTGGCAGTCGATGGCCCGCGCCTCCATCCGCGAGGACCTCTTCGCGGCGCATGCGGCGCTGACCTCGGACGTGCTGTCGGTGGGCAACGGCACCTCGACGCCCGAGCAGCGCTTCAAGGCCTGGGAGGAGGCCAACGCGGCGATCCTCAGCCGGGCCCGCGCCACGCTGGAGGAGATCTACGGGTCGGAGGGCTTCGACCTGGCGAATCTGTCGGTGGCCATGCGGACCATGCGTACGCTGCTGCGCACGCACAGCTGACGCCCGTCATCACGCGGACGGCCCCGGAGCGGATGCTCCGGGGCCGTCCCCGTTTCCGTGTGCCGCCGGGCACGGCGTCCTAGCGGTGCGCCTCGTACGCCTTGATCACTTCGTCCGTCGGGCCGTCCATCAGCAGCTCGCCGTGCTCCAGCCACAGCACCCGGTCACAGGTGTCCCGGATCGACTTGTTGTTGTGGCTGACCAGGAAGACCGTGCCGGCCTCCTTGCGCAGCTCGCGGATGCGGGCCTCGGAGCGCTTCTGGAACTTCCGGTCGCCGGTGGCCAGCGCCTCGTCGATCATCAGCACGTCGTGGTCCTTGGCCGCCGCGATGGAGAACCGCAGCCGCGCCGCCATGCCGGAGGAGTAGGTGCGCATCGGCAGCGAGATGAAGTCGCCCTTCTCGTTGATGCCGGAGAAGTCGACGATGCCGTCGTAGCGCTCGCGTACCTGCTCGCGGGACATGCCCATGGCCAGGCCGCCGAGGAGGACGTTCTTCTCGCCGGTCAGGTCGTTCATCAGCGCCGCGTTCACGCCCAGCAGCGAGGGCTGGCCGTGCGTGTAGACCTTGCCGCGCTCGGCCGGCAGCAGGCCCGCCACCGCCTTGAGCAGCGTCGACTTGCCCGAGCCGTTGGAGCCGATCAGACCGATCGACTCGCCCCGGTAGGCGGTGAAGGAGACGCCCTTGACCGCGTGCACCTCGCGCACACCCGTGGAGGGCTTGCGGCGGATGATGCGGTTGAGCGCCGCGGTGGCGCTGCCCTTGCCCGCCCCGGTGCCGTAGACCCGGTAGACGATGTGCAGATCGTCCGCGATCACCGTCGGCACGCGCTCCTGCGCCGCCGCCGTCGGCCGAACGCCGTTGTTGTCCTCAGCCACGTCAGCCACGTCCGTACCGCTCCTCAGCCTTCCAGAAGTACACAAAGCCGATCACGCCGGCCAGCAGCGCCCAGCCTCCTGCGAACGCCCACACATGCGGCGGCAGCTGCTTCGAGGTGAAGCTGTCGATCAGCGCGAAGCGCATCAGGTCGATGTAGACGGCGGCCGGGTTGGCGTTGAGCAGGATCACCACGATCTGCGGGAGGTGCTTGCCCTGGAGGATCACGCTGATGCTGAACATCACGCCGGACGCGTACATCCAGGTCCGCATGATGAAGGGCATCAGCTGCGCCAGGTCCGGGGTGCGCGCGCCGAGCCGCGCCATGATCATCGCGAGGCCGGTGTTGAAGACGAACTGCAGCGTCAGCGCCGGGAAGACCAGCAGCCACGACCAGGTCGGCAGCTGTCCGAAGCACAGCAGGATGACGACCAGCACGCCCATGGAGTAGAGCAGCTGCTGGAGCTGTGCCAGACAGAACGAGATCGGCAGGCAGGCCCGCGGGAAGTGCAGCGCCCGCACCAGGCCCAGGTTGCCGGAGATCGCCCGCGTTCCCGCCATCACCGAGTTCTGGAGGAACGTGAAGATGAAGACGCCGGTGACCAGGAACGGGATGTAGTCGTCGACGCCCCGCTTCGTGTTGAGCAGCACGCCGAAGATCAAGTAGTAGACACCGGCGTTGAGCAGCGGGGTGATCACCTGCCACAGCTGGCCGAGCTTGGCGGTGGTGTACATCGCGGTGAGCTTGGCGGTGGCGAACGAGGTGATGAAGTGCCGCCGGCGCCACAGCTGGCGGGTGTACTCCGGCAGCGAGGGGCGGACGCCGCTCACCGAGAGGCCGTGGAGTTCGGCCAGGGCGCGCAGCTCGGGATCGGGGGAGGCGCCGGATCCGGACTTCCGGGCGGGAGCCGGGGGAGCGAGGGTCTGAGGCATGGAGGCGCTTTCGCTTGCGTACGGGGGCGGCGGAACGAGTCCTCCGACGACGGAACGGGTCCGTATCGTCGCGACGCTGTCGACATTAAAGGGATTTCACGTCGAGACGCAACCGTAGCGTCGTGACGCTATGCTCAAGCCATGGCAAAAGACGGGGCACAGGAGACCAACGGGACGGAGCCGGCGGCGGCTCGCCGGGTACCGGCCGGCGCCGCCGTACTGAGGGAGGACAAGACGGCGGCGATCCGCGCCGCGGTCTTCGCGGAGCTGGCCGCGGTCGGATTCGCCCGGATGTCCATCGAGGGCATCGCGCGGCGCGCGGGCGTCGGCAAGACCGCGGTCTACCGGCGGTGGCGCTCCAAGCTGCATCTCGTCCTGGACGTGGTCTCCGCGGTGGCCGCCGCGGGCCTGCCGTCGCCGGACACCGGCTCGCTGCGCGGCGATGTCCGGATGCTGCTGGAGGTCGCGGCCCGCGCGCTGCGGCATCCGATGGCCTCGCAGATCCTCCCGGACCTGCTGGCCGAGGCGGCCCGCAGCCCGGAGCTGGCCGAGGCGCTCAAGGCGGCCCTGCACGACAGCCAGGAGGGCGTCGCCGCGGCCATGGTGGCGCGGGCCGTCGAGCGCGGGGAGATCCCCGCCGGTGTCGACGGCGGACTGGCGCTGGATCTGCTGACCGGGCCGCTGTACTGGCGGCTGGTGGTCGTCCGTGACGACCTGCCCGAGGGGTACCTCGACGCGCTGGCGCAGTCGGTGGCGGCCGCCCTCGGGGCGGAGTGAGGACGTACGGCCGGGAGGCGGGCGCCCCGGGCGTCCGCCATGTCGTCGTACCGGTCCGCTACTTCTTCCGGACCGTCAGCTTCGTGGCGTGAACGAGGAATTGGCTCTGGTCGCCGGGCGTCGACCCCGTGATCTCCGGCGGCGGGCGCAGCGCGTCCGGGGCCGCCGAGGCCGGCGGGCCGGCGCTCGGTGCCGGTGATCCGCGCGGCCGCCTCCCGCGGGTCCTCGGCCCGCAGCGGCAGGGAAGCATCCGCTTGACGAGGGAGACCGATCCCCCGGTCGTGTGCCGACCGGGGGATCGTATGCGTCTGCGGATCAACGACCGCCGTCAGCCGGCCAGTTCGACGCCGGAGGCGTCCGCGGCGTCCGTGCCCGTCCGGTCGTCCCCCGCCTTCCGCGGCGCGGGCAGCTTGATCAGCCCCGCCGCGGCCGCCGCCGCACGGGGCCGGGGCGCCACGGTCCGCTCGTCCATCGGCTCAGGCTCGGGGCCCGCCTCCTGGCCGAGGAAGACCTGCCGCACCACGCGCTCCGCGGCGTGCCCGTCGTCCCACTGGCAGAACCGCTCGCGGAAGGCGGCTCGCAGCGCGGTGGCCTTCTCGTCGTTCCAGCGGCCGCTGCGGAACGCCTCGATCAGCTCGTCCTCGGTCGTGGCGATCACGCCCGGGGTGTCGCCCGGCTTGCCCGAGAGCAGGTCGAAGGTGACGCCGCGGGAGCGGACGTAGGTGTCCCAGTCGTCGGCGTAGTTGATGATCGGCCGGTCGAGGTTGGCGTAGTCGAACATGATCGACGAGTAGTCCGTGATCAGCGCGTCGGCGGCCAGGCACAGCTCCTCGACGACCGGGTGGTCCGAGACGTCGATCAGCGCGCCGCGCTCCTGGAGCTCCTGCAGGACCGGGTCCTGGTCGTAGAAGTAGTGGGTGCGCACCAGCAGCACGAAGTCCTGGCCGTCCGAGCCCAGCTCGCGGGAGATCTTCTCCAGGTCCAGCCGGGGGACATAGCCGACCTGGTAGTCGCGCATGGTGGGCGCGTACAGGACGGCGGTCTTGTCGGGGGCGATGCCCAGGCGCTCGCGGATGGCGAGGACGTCCTCCGCGGTGGCGCGGTAGTAGACGTCGTTACGGGGGTAGCCGGCGTCCAGCGACTGGAAGTTGCAGGGGTAGACGCGCTCCCACTGCTCGGTGGTGTGCTGGTTGGCGGAGACCGAGAAGTCCCAGCGGTCGGCGCGGGCGAGCAGCTTGCGGAAGCTCATGCCCTTGGCGGCGGCCGGGTAGCGCTTCTGGTCGACGCCCATCGACTTCAGCGGGGTGCCGTGGTGGGTCTGGACGTGGACCTGGCCCTCGCGCTTGACCACGTTGTCCGCGAAGTTGACGTTGTTGACCAGGTACTTGGCGCGGGCCATGACCTCCCAGTAGCGCGGGGAGTTCAGGACGACATGATCGACGCCGGCCGGGACCTGGTCGGCCAGGGACTGCTTGACCACCCAGACGCCGTGCACCTGCGGCGCCAGCTCCTTGGCCTTCTCGTAGATCGCGAGGGGATTGCAGGCGGGCAGGCGGTTCCAGTACGCGGAGTAGACCGCGAGATTCTCGTCCAGCGGCTGCCGCAGCAGCGCCTGGTAGCGCAGGTCCATGGCCTTCTTCTTGGCCTGCTTGACGCGCTTGCCCGCGTGCTTGCGGACCGTGCGCTGCACCTTGCCGGCGACCTTGAGGCCGGCCAGCGCCGGGTAGGCGTCCTTGGCGAGCAGCGCGTACTTGCCGCCGATGACGCCCGTGGGGCGCAGGAAACCGGCCGGTATGCGCCTGCGGTAGTCGCGGGAGGCGCGGTGGAAGAACTCGGCCGTGGCGTTCTGCGGGAGGCGGCCGGGCTTGTCCAGGATGGTCAGGTAGTGGTCGACCATCTTGCGGAACATGTGCGGGCGCCAGCGGGAGAGCTCGGGGTGCGCGTCGAGATAGGCGAAGACCCGGCCGTACTGATCGAAGACATCGAAGTGCTTACGGCTGGTGGTGCGCAGGATGTTGCCGCCCTGGCGGCGCTGACGGTAGTGCAGGCACACCCGGTCCAGAACGGCGATCCGCTCGGCGGTGATCAGTGTGCAGAACGTCCAGGGGGCGTCCTCGTAATAGCCGACCGGGAATTCGAATCCGTGTTCTTCGATGAAGTCGCGGCGGTAGGCCTTGTTCCAGACGATCTGCAGCAGATCGAGGATCTCGGGACGCTGGGCGAGCGAGAAGGAAGGCGCGCCGGATTCGCTGAGCAGCTCGGCGAGCGCATTGCGCCGGGCCGAGCCGTCCCAATAGGTCCGCGCGTAATCGAAGATCAGGATCTCCGGTTCCTCGGTGGCGGTCAGCCGCTCGGCCAGGGCGCTCAGCGCGCCCGGCACGAGGGTGTCGTCGCTGTCGAGGAAGAGGACGTAGTCGCCGGTGACCTTCTCCAGACCGGCGTTGCGGGCCAGGCCCAGGCCGACGTTCTCCGGCAGGTGCAGGACCTGGACGCGGTCGTCGAGCGCGGCGTACTCGTCCAGGATGGCGCCGCTGGCGTCGGGCGAGCAGTCATCGACGGCGATCAGTTCGAAGTCCGGGAAGTCCTGTGTCAGCACGGAGTCCAGGCATTCACGCAGATACCCCTGGACTCTGAAGCACGGGACGATGACGCTGAAGCGCGGTGCGGCGGCGTCGTGGACTATCTCGGACATGCGGTGCTACTCCTCGTGACGAGCCGAGTACAGAACGCAAAAAAGCCCTAAAGGGCGTGTTCCATTGTCAGCCATCCGACTCGCGTTCACCCGAAAAGGTTGGTCTTCGTAACCTGAAAGTTCTGTAGAACACATCACGGCCCAAGGAAAGTGACGATTTTCCGAACGCGCGGGATTTTCGAGGCAACCAAATACTGGGTGAGTGCCATCTTCCCTAGATGGGGTTCGATGAGGAGACCGGATATTGCCCGACCACCTGCCCGTCGTTTCCCGCCGCCGGCTGCTCCGTGCGACCGGCGGTGGAGTGCTGGCGGTGACGGCCGGTGCGGGCGTCTGGGCCCGGCTCTCCTCCGAGGAGCCACCCACCCGAGCGGCCGCACCCGCCCGCCCCGCACGCTCCCCCGTGGCCGTCGCGGACCAGACATTTCTCCACGTCATCGCCCATGCGGACGATGCGCTCTATTTCATGAACCCGAACCTGGAGCAGTCCATCCGCAGCGGGGCGCGCTCGGTCACCGTCTGCCTCACCGGCGGCGAGTCCGACGGGCGCAACGCCGGCCGGGACACCCCCGACCCCGACCGCATCCCGCACGACCGGGCGGCCTTCGCGCGCGCCCGCACCAACGGGCTGCGCGCCGCGCACGCCCTGATGGCCACCGGGGACGCCGCCAGCCCCTGGGACCTCGCGGCGCTGTCGCTCCTCCCCGGCTTCGAGGTGGAGCTGCACACCCTGCGCGCGGCCCCGCAGAACCAGCTGATCTTCCTGGAACTCGTCGAGGCCAGGACCGTCTCGGCGCCCCGCGCGCGCAGCCTGCGCGGCCTCTGGCTGGGGGCGGCCGACGTCCTGCCCACCCTGCGCCCCGCGGGCACGCCCGTACCGGCGGTCTACCGCTACACCCGTGACCAGGTCGTCCGCACCCTGAGCGCGGCACTCGACCGGGTGCGGCCCACGGTGGTGCGCACCCTGGACCCGAACGCCGTGCACTGCTCCACGACCCCGCTCGGCGCCCGGAACCCCCGGCTGGCCGGGCTGCGCTACTTCGACCACCAGGACCACACGGCCGCCGCCTACTTCGCGCAGGCGGCGCTGGCCGACCACTGGCGCCGCGCCCATGGCCCCCCGGCCGTGGTGGAGAACTACCTGGGCTACGAGCTCGAAGTGCTGCCCAACAACCTCGACCCCGGTGCCGCCCGCCGCAAGGCCCTGCTGCTCTCCGTCTACGGCTGGTCCGGCGGCCGCCGCTGCGGCGATCCCGCGGGCTGCGGCGACCGCAAGGTGGGCGACAGCGCCTACCGCGGCGGCTCCCGGAACTGGATCCGCAGCACCCGGCTGCGCGCGCCCGGCTCCAACGCCTGGCTCCGGCCCCTGGCGGACGGCCGGCTCGCCGCCTTCGCGGTCCTGGCCGGCCGGGCGTACTGCTGGACGGAGACCCGGCCGGGCAGCGGCCGCTTCACCGCCCCCGCGGTGCTCGGCGGCGATCTGCTGCAGGGCCAGATCCACGCCGTACGGCATCCCGACGGCACCCTCCAGCTGTTCGCCGCCCGCACCCTGCTGCCCGGCCGCGGCACCGCGCACCGCCGCGAGCTGCTGACCGCCCGCCAGGCCGGTACCGCCCGCGGCGGCACGCCCCTCTTCCCGCACTGGGAGCGGCTGGGGTCCCCCGACCCGGACCCGGTCCGCTCGCTGGAGACCGGTTTCCCGGCGGCGGTGGCGGCCCCGGACGGCACGGTGCATGTCTTCGTCCGGACCTGGGACGGCTCGCTCGCGCACCGCGGCGGCCGCCGCGGCGGGCCGTGGACGCCGTGGCGGCGGCTGGAGGGCCCGGTCGGCGCCCTCCAGGCCTCGCCGCGCATCGTCGACGGCATCGACGCCTGCGTGGACTCCGCGGGCATGGTCCATGTGGCCGCGCCGAGCGGCCGGACCGTCCATCACTGGGTGTCCAAGGAGGCCGGGCAACCGCCGCAGCCGGGCGCCGCCACCGGGCTGCCGGAGGCGGCCGGGCCGGTCAGCCTCGTCCCCCTGGCGGACGGCGCGGTGCGGATGCTCTTTCGCCGGGCGGGCACCGCGCAGGTGCTGATCGCCGAGCGGCGGCGGCCGATCGGCAGCTGGCGGGTGGCGGCGCAGTGCGCGCCGGTCGGCGGCTACGGGCGGGTGGCCGCGGCGCCGGCCGGCTCCGGCGCGTGGATGGTGCTCGCGGCGCGGGACGAGGCGGGCGGGGTTCGGGCCGCGATCGCGCAGGACGTCCCGGGGCCCTGGCACACGGGGTGGGTGCCGCATTCAGGGGCGGCCGGGGTCGCCGAGGACGCCGCGGGCCGCGCGGTGGTGGCGGCGCTCGGCAACGACGGCCGGCTGTACACGGCCCGGCAGCTGGCGGCCGGGCCGGGTGCGCCGTTCGGGGCCTGGGCTCAGGCCGGTTCGCGGGGGCGCGGCGCGGGCTGACCGGACCGGCGGCCCGGAAGCAGTATCCGCCGCGAGACCAGGAAGGTGAACGGGATCGCCAGCCCCGCCGCCGCCAGCGGCGCCACCTTGCTGTTCACCCCGCACCAGCTCACCAGCACCACCAGCCCCACGCTCTGCGTCACGTAATTGGTGACCTGGGTCAGTGGGAAGAGCAGGAACTTCTTCCAGGTCGGCCGGGTGCGGTAGGTGAAGGAGGTGTTGAGGAAGAACGAGCAGGTCATGGCGGCCAGGAAGCCGATGGTGTAGGCCGCGAAGTACGGCAGCACCCGGTGCAGTGGCAGATAACAGGCGTAGAAGGTGACGGTGTTGACCCCGCCGACGACGGTGAAGCGGACTATCTGGCCCCATTCGGGGAGCGTCGGGAGCAGCCGTCGCCGGCGCGGCGGCATCAGCCGGCCTGGGAGGGGGCGGCGACGGTGGCGGCGTCCGGCGGGGTGCGGGGGTGCGCCGTGCCGTGGGCCCGGATGCGCGGGCGCGCCGCCCCGTTGGCCTCCTTGACCAGGAAGTGCGGCCGCCGCTTGGTCTCGTAGTAGATCCGCCCGATGTACTCGCCGATCAGCCCGAGCATCACCATCTGCAGTCCGCCCAGGCCCACGATGATCGCCACCAGCGTCACATAGCCCGGTGCGGTGATGCCGCCGACGACGGCGGCGCCGATCACCCACAGCGTGTAGAGCGTGGCGAGCGAGGCCAGGCTCAGGCCGGTGTAGATGGCCGCGCGCAGCGGACGGCAGTTGAACGACAGCATGCCGTCGATGCCGTAGTTGACCAGGCTGCCCAGACGCCACTTGGTCTCCCCGGCCTCCCGGGCGGCATTGCGGTAGTCGAAGGTGACGGTGTCGAAGCCGATCCAGGAGAACAGGCCCTTGGAGAAGCGGTTGTACTCCGGCAGCGAGACCAGCGCGTCCACGGCGGTGCGCGACAGCAGCCGGAAGTCGCCCACGCCGTCGGCGAGTTCGACGTCCACCCAGGTGTTGACGGCGCGGTAGTAGAAGCGGCTGAGCGCGGTCCGCAGCCGCTTGTCGCCGTCCCGGCTGCGCCGGGCGATGACCTGGTCGTGGCCCAGCTGGTAGAGGTCGAGCATCTTCTCGATCAGCTCGGGCGGATGCTGGAGGTCGGCATCCATGATGATCACCGCGTCGCCGGTGGCCTCCTTGAGGCCTGCCAGCATGGCGGGTTCCTTGCCGAAGTTACGGCTGAAGGAGAGGTAGCGGGTGGTGCTGGGGTGCCGCTGGGCGAGGTCGCGGAGCCGGGGCAGGGTGCCGTCCACGCTGCCGTCGTCCACGTAGCACAGCTCGTACTCGACGGCGAGTCCACCGAGGACCGAGCGGACCTGCTCGTCGAACCGGCTTATGACGGCCTCTTCGTTGTAGCAGGGGACGACGAGGGAGAGCTTCATGGTCGCGCCTTTTCGCCGGTGTTCCGCCGGGGGTCAGGGGACGACTCGGTCACCGTCCCCCGAGGGGCAATTCTGGCAAATTTGGTGGAATGTCACGATTTGGGGCGACGCGGCGAACGAGGGGTTGCGGCGTCGGAACAGGGGAGTGCCGAGGGCCACCGAGGCCAGCGCCAGCGCGCCCGCACCACTCGCCGCCAGCCCCGGTACCAGGCCCGGAGGGGCGTACGCACACGACAGCCGCGCGGCGCCGGAGCCCAGCGGCACGGCCAGCAGACCGGCGAACGAACCCGCGGCGCGCGACGGCCCGCCGTCCACCGAACAGCCCCACCCGGGCACCGCCGGAAGAGCGAACAGCGCGCTGCCGGAGCTGCCCGGCGGCAGCTCGGCAACCAGTTCATGGCCGCCGGTGTTCCACTTGACGGGACCGCCCGCGCGCCGGGCGGCCACCGCGACGGAAAGCGCCCGAGGGGGGAGGCAGCCGATGGGGTGTGCGGGGATATGTTGCCGGCCGGGTCCGGCGAAGCGGACCGACAGTGTGCCGTCGGCGGGTACGGCGCCCAGTGTGCGGACGGGGTTCGCGGTGGTGCCGTCGCGCCGCCCGATCGCCCAGCTCCACTCGCCCAGGGCGCTGACCTTTCCGTAGAACCGCGGGGCGTACCAGACGGCGGTTCCGCCCGGGGTGCAGCGAGCGGTGAAGGTGGTGCCGGGGCCGTAGGGGTCTTCGCCGTCATCGGGGTCGTCGCCGTCGTGCTCGTTGCGCATGTCGTGTTCGCCGCGCTCGCCGGGGCCGGCGGGATCCCCGGGTTCGCCGGGACCGGCGACGACGGCGTCCGTGGCGGGGTGGTCGTCGGCGGGCAGCGTCCAGCCGTCGGCGGTGCGCACGGGGGCGGGGCCGGCGGCCGGGGTCAGGGTGGGGACCTCGTAGACCCTGGCGCCCAGGGCACGCTCCTGGCGGGCGAAGACGGTCGCCGCGCGGGGCGTTGGGGGCCGGGTGCCGGGTGCGGCCGTCCGGCGCGCGCCCGCCCCGGTGGTCCCCAGGTCGCGGCGCACGGTCACCAGCGGGCCCGCGGCGGCCGGCCGCACGGCGAACCGTCCGCCGCCGCGCGGCTCCAGCGAGCTGCTGACGCCCATCAGGGCGCGCCCCACCGGGTCCTCGAGGCTGAGCGTGTGCCGCCCGTTGATGTACCAGCCGGCGCCCAGGCCGTGCAGCGTCCGGGCGGTCGCGGCCGGCACGAAGCTGCTGTAGTACGAGCCGCCCTGGCCGCCGATCAGCAGCGGATCGTTGTTGGCGAATTCGTGCGGGCCGGGATCGGTGCGCGAACGGGGCCAGTCGTCGCGGGCCGCGAGCCCCTGCTGGGCGGCGAGCGCCCGCGGGCTCAGTGTGGTCTTCGGCCGGAACCACGCGATGTCGTCCCGCTGGGCCGCGGCGGAGTACGCCGAGTAGGCCGAGCCGAGCAGAACGGCACCGGCCAGCACGGCGGTACGCACGCCCCGCACCGTGCCCGAGGCGGCGCGGCGGCGGGCGCCCGCCGGGGTGAGCAGCGCGCCCAGGACGACGCCCCCGCCGCCCGCCAGCAGGATCCAGGTGGTGTCACCGACCGCGGTCCGGTCCCGGCACACCCAGGCCAGCAGTGCCACCAGCGCCGCGCCCCCGGCCAGTTCACGGGCCCGCGGCCGGTGTGCCAGCGCCAGCCAGGCGATCATGACGAGGATCCCGCTGAGGACGAACGCGGCCCGGAACGGACTCCCGTTCGGCAGCGCGAAGCCGTGCCACAGCAAGATCGTCGGCTCCCACGCGAACGAACCGGCCACCGCAGCCGCCAGGACGCACCACCCCACCCGCACCCTGACCGGCACGGCCCGCACCATCGGGAACGCCGCCACCAGCAGCAGCCCCAGCATCCCGACGAAAATGTCCGGGGCCTCCGCCGTGCCCCGCCCGCCCGGCAGCAGCTGCGCCAACTGATCGAGCAGCGGCGGCGGTCCGGGGTAGGGCACCGCGGGCGCGGGCTGCGCCGCCCGGCTCGCTTCGAGGGTGACGGTCAGTGTGGGGGCCGCCAGTGCGATGCCCACCGCCATCATCGAGGCGGCCCGCCCCAGCGACCGCAGCCGGTCCCGGACCGGCATCCCGGAGGCAAGCGCCAGCCGCAGCAGCAGCACCAGCGCCGTCGCCAGGCTCGCCATCGCCGCCGTATAGAAGTTCCCCGCCCAGGCGAGCGCGATGAGCAGCGTGCCGGTCACCCACCGCCGTCGGCGCAGACACCAGTCCGCAGCGATCCCGGTCAGCGGCAGGGAGACCAGGCCCCACATCCACATCGGATCGGCGAACCCGTCGCGCAGCACCCAGGCGCACAGCCCATAGCCCGCCGCGAGCAGCGCCCGCAGCGGCGCGGGGCCCGGCCGCAGCCGCCCCAGGAAGACGGTCATCAGCGCCGCGCCGAGCCCGATGCTCAGCAACGTCACCAAAAAGACCGGGAATTCGACCAGCCGGCGGGGGAAGAGCCCCACCAGCCACGAAAAGGGGTTCATCAGATACGCGAAGAAGTCGGCCAGGAAGGGGACGCCGTACCCGCTGCTCCAGTTGAAGAACAGGTCGCCGCTGGTGGCGCCGTGCAGCAGATCCCACAGCCGGGCGTGGAAGGGGATGAACTGATTGCCCAGGTCGTTGACGGCGCGCGAGCGCCCCCCGAACGGGTAGCCGCCGTGGACCGCCAGCGCCAGGGAGTACGCCCCCATCGACAGCAGCGCCGCGAGCCCGGGGGCGGCCGCGCGCCTGATGATCGGTCTCACGGTTCCCGCGGTCTCCAGCTTCAAGATCAAGATCGCCGGGGACTCACTGTAGGGGATATGACGTAAATGGTCGTTTTGCTATGCCGAAGTGCGGGATAGTTTCCCCTGATTCCCGTGGGTGCGGGTGGATCCCCGGGCGCCATGAGAGAAGAAACGGAGTGCAGGTGGCCGCAACAGACAGTCCCCCGCCCGGTCGCGCCGTGCCGTCGGCCCCCTCCGCGGCCGTCTCGGTGATCGTCCCCGTCCACAACACCCGCCGCTACCTGGACCGCAGCCTCGGCTCGGTCTTCGCCCAGACCCTGCCCCAGCACCGCATCGAGGTGATCGCCGTCGACGACGGCTCCACCGACGGCAGCGGCCGGTGGCTCTCCGAAGCCGCCCGCCGCCACCCCAACCTGACGGTCCTTCACCGCCCCGCATCGGGCGGCGCCGGCCGCCCCCGCAACACCGGCCTGGCCCACGCCACCGGCGACTACGTCTTCTTCCTCGACTCCGACGACCGCCTCGGCCCCGAAGCCCTGGCCCGCCTCCTCCACATGGCCCAGGCCCACGGCTCGGACATCGTCTACGGCCGCATAGTCGGCGCCGACGGCCGCGCCGCCCCCGTGGACCTGCGCACCACCAGCCCTCGCGTCTCCCCGTTCGACTCCCCGGTCTACTGGAGCCTGGCCGCCTACAAACTCTTCCGCCGCTCCTTCCTCGACCGCCACCGCCTCCGCTTCGTCGAAGGCCGCCTCCTGGCCGAGGACCTCCCGTTCGGCATCGCGGCGCTGCTGCGCGCCGAGACCGTCTCCGTCCTCGCCGACTACGACTGCTACTACCTCCACGGCCGCGACGACGACAGCAACGCCACCCGCCAGGACGCCGACTGGCCCGAATACCTCGCCTATATCGCCACCGTCCTCGCCGCCGTCGCGGCTGAGGTCCCGCCCGGCGAGGAGCGCGACACCCTCATGGTCCGGCACTTCCACGGCGAGATCCTCATGCCCTTCGCCGCCCCCTACCTCGCCCGCGCCCCGGCCGGCCGCCGCGACATGGCGAACGCCGCCCGCCCCCTCGTCGCCCGCTACCTCACCGACCGCGTCCTGGCGGCCCTGCCGCCCCGCCTCCGGCTGCGCGCCCACTGCCTGCGCGCCGGCCTCGACGACGAGCTGACCGCCATCGTCCGCGCCGATACGGACGCCCGCCCCGGACCGCCCCATGTGGACCCCGACGGCCGCGTCTACGCCGCCTACCCCTACTTCCGCGACCCCGTCCGCCCGCTGCCCGACGCCTGCTACGACCTCACCCACCGCCTTGCCCTCCGCCAGCGTCTGACCGGCTACCACTGGAGGGACGGCGCCCTCCACCTCCACGGCGCGGCGGAGCTGCCCGGCCTCATCGCCCACGCCGCCGAGCTGGTACTCCGCGGCCGGGGCGCCGAATACCGCCTCCCCGCCCGCCACGCCGGCGGCATCTGGCACGCCACCCTCGACCCGGCGACCGCCGCGGACGGCGCGCCCCTGGCCGACGGCGTCTGGGGCCTGAAGGTCGCGGTCACCGCGCGCGGTGCCACGGGCCCGGCGGTCCGCCGCGCCGCCTGGCTGCAACCGGAGACCGAAGACCCCACGGCCCTCGCCCCGCGCATCCTCGGCCGCGGCCCGGCCACCCCCACCGTCGCCGCCCTCTTCCTCTCCCACCCCCACGGCCATCTCCACCTCGACCTCGACGGCCGCGGCGCCCGCCGGCCTGTGGGCGGCGACCTGCGGGGGAGGATCACCGGCAGGCCCACCGGCCGCACCGTCAGCGCCGGTCGTGCCGGTCGTGCCGGTCGTGCCGGTCTCACCGGCCGCACCGGCCGAACGGGCCTCACCGCATGCCTCACCCTCCCGGGGTGCCCCGCCGACGCCGAGCTCCAGCTGATCCTCGTGGACGCGACCCGTATGGCGGGACTGCGTACGACGGTGGAGCGGGGCGCGGGGGACCGGCTCACGCTGCGCGCCCGGCTGCGCGGCGCGCCACGGGGGACATGGCAGGTGGCGGTCCGGTTCGCCGACGGGGCGCTGCGGCTCCGCCTGCCGGTGGATTCCTCCGAGGGGCGGGGACCGTTGACGGTCACGGTGCCGCCGCGCCGTCCCCTGGGGGGCTGAACGACGGCGACCCAGAGGAGGGGTCGAACGGCGGCGACGCCCTGCACTCAGGGAATGTGCAGGGCGCCGCCGGTACGTACGCCGGGAGCCCGGCGCAGGTGCGTCAAAGGCGCCGCACCCACGCCGCGGCGCCGTGGCCCACCGCCAGGTAGATCAGCGCGGGCAGGCCGAAGTTGAAGAAGACGCGCAGCCCTTCCGTGTCCATCGTGAAGATGTCCTGCGACCAGCCGGCGAGCCAGCCGGCCAGGCCGTGCACGAAGTCGACGAAGACATTCGCCTGATTCGCGTCGAGCAGGTACAGGAGGATCCACAGGCCGAGAAAGCCCGCGGCGATGTCCGCGACGGTGTGGATGATCAGGGCGGTTCTGTCCGCCCCGAGGCCCCTCCCGCTGCTCGCGGGCCTCGGGTTGGGTGCGTACGGGGCGTTTCTCCCGTCGTCGTACGGAGGGTTGGCGTTGCCGTTGTATGGGTCGTTTTCAGCCGGGCGGCCGTGGGTATAAGTCACGGCCGACGCTTTGCCTGCGGCATCCCTTTGAAACGTTCTCCACGCCCCATTCACAGAGGCTTCCGCGACTCGCCACCCCGCCTCGACCGGCCGTCCACACCCGCGCGGCCGCCGGGGAGCAATGGCGGCGCATGCCGTCCCATGGCGGCCGATACCGCGTTATTCCGGCCTCTTGCGGCGCATGCCGCCCCGCGCAGAGCGCGGCCGTAACGGAGCGGTACCCCGCCGCCGCAGTGCCCCGGCCGCTACTCCCCGCGGAGCCGCTCCCACCCAGCCCAGGCCGACGCGATCATGTCGCGGACGTCATGGCGGGCCTTCCACCCCAGCTCCGAGGCGATCCGGTCGGCGGCCGCGACCACCCGCGCGGGATCGCCGGGCCGGCGCGGCGTGACCTTGGGGGTGACGCCCTCATGCCCGGTGACCTCGCAGATCAGGTCGATCAGCTCCCGTACGGAGACGCCTTCGCCGCGGCCGATGTTGAGGGTCAGCGCGCGCACCGGGCCGGGCTCGGCGAGCTTGCGGGCGGCGGCGAGGTGGGCGTCGGCGAGGTCGGCGACGTGAATGTAGTCGCGGATGCACGTGCCGTCGGGCGTGTCGTAGTCGTCGCCGAAGATGCGGGGAGCGGCGCCCTCGGTGAGCTTCTCGAACACCATCGGGACGATGTTGAAGACGCCGGTGTCGGCCAGTTCGGGGGTGGCCGCGCCGGCGACGTTGAAGTAGCGCAGGCAGGCGGTGCTGATGCCGTGCGCCTTGCCCACCGCGCGGGCCATCCACTCACCGGCGAGCTTGGTCTCGCCGTACGGGTTGATCGGCGCGCACGGCGTGTCCTCGGTGACCAGATCGACGTCCGGCATGCCGTAGACGGCGGCCGAGGAGGAGAAGACGAAGCGGCCGACGCCGGCGGCGGCCATGGCCTCCAGGAGGGTCTGCAGGCCGTGGATGTTCTCGCGGTAGTAGACGAGCGGCATCTCCACCGATTCACCGACCTGCTTCTTGGCGGCCAGGTGGATCACATCGGTGATGTCGTGGGCGGCGAAGGTGCGGTCCAGCAGCGCCCGGTCGAGGGTCGAACCGACGACCAGGGGGACGTCCTTGGGGAGCCGGTCGACGATGCCGGTCGTCAGATTGTCGAGCACGACGACCGGCTCGCCCGCCTGACGCAAGGCCCGTACGACATGGGCGCCGATGTAGCCGGCACCACCCGTGATCAAGTAAGACATAGCGCCAATCCTAGGACGGGGGCGGAACAGGGAGAGGGAACGGCTCAGCGGCGGAGCTTGCCCGCCGCGATCCGCCATACGCTGCGCAGTCCGGCGGCGACCCGCAGCGAGAGCGCGCCGCCGGTCGTCGCGTACGGCTGGGCCAGGAGCAGGCCGTGGCGGCGGCTGGGCAGTGCGCGGCGGCGCAGCCCGGGACCGGTCGCGCGGAGCGAGGCGCGGAAGCTGGAGGCATCGGCGCAGCGGACCTCGGCCATCAGGTCCCACGGCTCGGGGTCGGCCGCGTGGCCGTTGCCCCGGTCGACCAGGGTCGCCAGGTCCAGGACCACCTCGGCGGTCCAGCAGGCCTCGCTCCCGGTGGCGGCGGGGGCGGGGGTGAGCGCGGCGGTGTGGACCGGGCCGCGCCGGTCGTCCCGGCGGCGGCGCAGCTCTATGTCGATGCTGACCGGGCCCGCCGCGGCCAGCCGCCCGTACAGGTCATGGACGCGCAGGCGGAGCCGGCTGCGGGCGCCGATGACGGGTTCCGCGTCGATGGTCACCGGGAGGCGGTGCATCGGCTTGGTGCCCAGCGCGTCCAGTTCGACCTGGGGCAGATCGGGGGACCACACGGCGTGGCCGTCGGCCTCGGCGTACGGGGGCAGCAGCCGCCCCGGACGGGCCGCCAGCTGGGTGAGGCGCTCCAGGTCGCGCGGGGCCGGGGAGGCCAGGACGACGCGGGCCAGCCAGCGGGCCGGGGCGCGGGCGGCGCGCAGATCCGCCTCGTCGAAACCGGCCAGATACTCGCGGGTCAGCCGCCACCACTCGGTGCGGTAGTCGGCCCCACGGGTGTGCAGCTCGCGGAGGTACAGGCGCAGATCGTGGTCGAGGAACTTGGTGTCCGCGGCATGGGCGAGGGCCTTGTGCCCGGCGTCCTGGAAGATCTGCACGCTGGCGCGGTGGGCGTCGATCCGGGCCTGCCAGTTGGCGACGCTCTTGCGGTCGAGGGAGATCGACTGCTTGGCGGCGCCGCGGCGGACATGCCAGATGTAGACGCGGTCGGGGATGGTGGCGATGCGGGGCGCGGCGGCCAGCACCCGGGCGGTGAAGACGAAGTCCTCGTAGGTGTAGCGGCCCTCCGGGAAGGTGATGCCGTGCGCGGAGAGGAACGTTCGCTCATAGAGCTTGTTGACGCAGAGGGTGTCGCGGACCAGATGGGGGCCGGCGGCGGACTCGTGCACGGCCGGCTCGCGGTAGAGGGCGGGCTGCCAGGGGACGTCGCGCTTCGCGGGGAGCTCGCGGCGCACGCAGGCGCCCGCCGCCACCGGGACGTCGTGGCGCAGCGCGGCGGTCAGCAGCGCCTGGGCCGCACCCGGGGGCAGCACATCGTCACTGTCCAGGAACATCACGAAGCGGCCGGTGGCGGCCCGCAGCCCGTCGTTGCGCGGGGTGCCGCAGCCGCCGCTGTTCTCGGTGCGGTGCAGCACCCGCAGCCGGGGATCGGTTCGGGCGAGGGCGTCCAGGACGTCGCCGGTGCCGTCGGTGGAGGCGTCGTTCACCGCGATCACCTCGGCGACGGTTTCCCCGGGCGCCCCCTGAGCGAGGGCCGAGCGCACGGCATCGCCGACATGGGCGGCATCGTTGAAGGCGATGACGACGATGCTGACCTGCGCGGTTGGCGTGATGGTGGGCCCAGGCAGCGGCTCGAGGGCTTCTTTCACAGTCACTACATCTACATTTCGTGTCGACAGCATCTTCGGGTGCGAGCGGGATCCGGTCCTTTTGTCTGATGGGTCAGAGGAGGATTCCCGCCACACGGTTGCACCCGTCGCCGCGGATTTCCCGCCTTCTTGCCGTCTTCTTACTGGCTGCAAAACCGGGCTGGGGTGCGCAAAGGTCCGTAAGGGCTTCTGCACATGCTGTAACGACGAGAAGCCCGCACGATGCCGACATGGGCGCCATCACCTTCCCGCCGCGCCCCGCCCGCCGCCGCTTCCACGGCTCACCCCCCAAGCAGATCGGCCACCCGGGCCGCCGCACCCCCGTCGTCCCGGTGGCAGAAGGACCGCCGGAAGTCCGCATACGCCTCCGCGCCGGCCCGCGTGATGGCCGCCAGGTCACCCAGCGCATCGATCAGCTCACCGGTGGAGGTGAGCAGCGGACCGGGCACCCGCGCCTCGAAGTCCAGGGTGAAACCGCGCAGGGTGTCGCGGTAGTGCGGCAGATCGGGGGTCAGGAACAGCATCGGGCGGCCGGTGTTGGCGAAGTCGACGGCCAGCGACGAGTAGTCGGTGACCAGCACATCGGCGGCCAGAAGGAGCTCGGTGGCGTCGGGGTGGTCGGAGACATCGCGCGCGAAGGGGGCGAGGGCCGGCAGCCGGTCGGCCACCAGGGGATGGCTGCGCACCAGCAGGACGTGATCGTCGGCGAGGGCGCGGCGGGCCAGGCCGAGGTCGAGGGGGAGATGCAGGCGGTGGTGCGCGGCGTCGTAGGCGAGATCGTCGCGGAGGGTCGGGGCGTAGAGCACGACCGTGCGGCCCGGCTCGATACCCAGGCGCTCGCGTACGGCGGCGGCCCTTCGGTCGCGGTCCGGCGCCACCAGGGCGTCCGTCCGCGGCAGGCCGGACTCCAGGAGCTCGCCGCGGTAGCCGAGGGCGGAGCGCAGCACGGCGGTGCTGTGGGCGTTGGGGGACAGCAGAACGCTCCACTGGCGGCCCAGGCGCGGACGGGGCGCCAGATGGGCGAGCCCGCCGCAGACGGTGCCCGCCAGCCCCGCGCCGATCTGCTTGAGCGGGGTGCCGTGCCAGGTCTGGATGACGCGCTGGCCGTCGCGGCGCAGGAACCACCGCGGCAGATGGGTGTTGGTGACGATCCAGCGGCTGTGGGCCAGCGCACCGTGCCATTCGGCGCTGCCGACGACCACGGCGCGGGCCGAGTCCGGCACCGCGGCCTGCGCATCGCGCACCGCCCACAGATGCCGGACGTCCGCTCCCCGGCGCACCAGCTCCTCGTGCACCGCCCGCGGCGAGTCCCCGTACGCCCGGCCCCCGAAGCTGCTGTAGAGGACGGCCTCGCGCAGCGGGCGGCCCCGGTGCAGCGGGTAGTGCAGCTCGCGCAGCACCCGGCGGCGGTAGGGGCCGCGGTCGGTGGCGGGCAGCGCCGGACCCGCGGTCACGATCGCCTCGTCGTGGCGGTGCCGGTCGAGGGCGAGCGGCTTGCCGGCGACCGTACGGGAGGCGGGCAGACCCTCGAAGACCGAGGGCGCGAGGCGGACCGGGGCATCCAGCGGCGCGCCCTCCCCCGAACGGGACGGACCCCCCTCGCCCGGCTCGCGCAGATGCAGCGTCCAGCGGCCCTCGCGCAGCGGCCGCACGCCCGCGAGGGACGGCAGGGCGCCCAGCGGCAGCGCGCAGTGGAAGCGGTCCCCGTCGCGGGCGGCGGGGAACGCCGCCTCCCGCGCATGCGCCTCGTGCTTGAGGACCACCTCGGTGGCCGGCGGCGCGGCATCCGGCATCCGGCCCGCCACCAGCAGGGTGCCGTCCGCCCGCCACAGGACACGGTCCACATACGGCTGCGGGGTGCGGTCGTGGAGGACGAGGTTGCCGGCGGCGGTGGCCGCGACGACCAGCTCGCGGCCCTGCGGCAGCGGATGGCTCACCGGGGACAGGCAGGGCGAGCAGGCGATCGCGTCGGTGGTGCCGTCCGGCAGCACCAGCTCCGGGATCCAGGTCTCGGTGTGTACGGGCGCGACCGCCCGCGGCGCACCGTCCCGTCCCGGACGCGCGGCGGCCAGCGCATCGAGGTGTACGCGCAGGGTCAGGACGTCCTCGGACCGCGGCGCCTCCGACGGAGCCGCCTCATCCGACCGCGCATCCTCCGACCGCGCCGCCTCCACCGCCATGTCCGGCTCCCCGGCCCGGCCCGGCTCCACCGGAAACGTCACCACCGTGCCCGTCACCTGGTGCGTCAGCCGCAGCGCCACCGGCCGCGGACCGGGCGCCGACACGGTCAGGTCCAGGGCCTTGGCCGACGCGGCGGGCTGTCCGGCGAGCCGGCGCGTCCGGCGTTCGACCGACAGCCGCAGCCGCTCGCCGGCGTAGCGGGGAGCCACCCATACGCCGTCGGCGCCCGCCTCGTACGCGAGCGGCGCGGCACCCGAGCCGGTCTCCGCCGCCCGCAGCGCCGCCGCCCGCACCACACCCGCCGACGCGACGATCACCCCGACCGACCAGTCCCCCTCCTCCCAGCGCCCGCCCCGGCGCAGCCGGGCCGGATCGAGCGTGACCTCGAACCCCGCCCAGTCGTAACAGTGCTGCTCCTGGCCGGATTCGGCGGTCGCCTGCGGCATCGCCACCTGCCGCAGCGGCAGCAGGATCCGGCGCCGCCCCTGAGCGAGCACCATCGTCCGGAGATAGCTGCCCCGGGCGGCCGCCTCCAGGTTGCGGATGTACGCATAGCCGCGCAGCACCAGCGACCCCGCCCGCCACACCGCCTCCTGGACCCGGGCCCGTACGGGAAGATCCGTGCGGTCCAGCCGGGTCACGCCCGGCGGCAGCTCCAGCGGCGGGGTGAACGGCAGCACCGCCCGCTTGCGCAGCGGCGGGCCCGCCACCTCGAACCCGGCCGGATTACGGACCTCGTGCGCGAGCAGCGCCAGCAGATCCGCCAGCCGGCCGGCGCGGACCAGATACCAGCGCATCCGCAGCTCCACCGGGAGCGTGGGGAACAGCCGGGGATCGACCTGGGAGAGAAGGTCCCGGGCATCCTCCAGAAACGCGGTACGGCACTCCGGCGCGGCCGCCGGCAACGCCGCCACGAGGTCGAGCAGACCGTCCGTCAGCATCCACCGGTCGTACTCGCCCCGGTAGCCGTGCCGGCGGGGATGCGCCGGATCGGCGAGGAAGCGCCGGATTCCGGCCACCGCCGCGAACCGGTCTCGCACCTCCGCCACATCGAGCCGCCGGTGCCGCTGCGGACCCTCCGCGAGACGGTGGTGGACGACGTGTTCGCGACGGACGTCCACCGCCTCGGCCAGGAAATGCGCGGGCAGCGTCACCGCGGCGTCCTCGCACAACTCCCCTTCCGGGAAAGCGAAGGCATGGCGGTCCCAGAAGCTGCGACGGAAGACCTTGTTCCGGGCCAGGTGGTCGAAGAGCAGGGTGCGGTCCTCGGTGATGTGGGTGCGCAGCGCCGTGTCCCGCGCGGCCGGGTGAAGCCGGCACTGACTGCGGCCCGCCGCGCCCAGCCGGTAGACATTGCCGGTCGAGAAGTCGGCGCCGGACGTCTCCAGCACACCGGTCAGATCCTCGTACGCACGCGGCAGCAGCACATCGTCGGCGTCGACGAACGCCAGGTACTCGGTGCCCGGAAAGGCGTGCCGGGCACCGGCGTTGCGCGCCGCGCCGAGCGTGAGGACACCCCCCGGACGACGGACGGGAGGGCGGACGATCCGGAATCTGGGGTCCCGGTCGGCAATGGCACGGGCGACGGCGACGGGCTCCGCGGCGGTCTCCTCCACCAGCACCACATCCAGCTCGGTCAGCGTCTGGGCCGCCACCGACTCCAGGCACTCCTCCACATTCCGCTCCGGCCCCTCACTGCAAAGGACCGGGACGACCACGGTGAGCCGAGGCTTCATACGCGCGGACCTGCCTTTCCGAACACGTGCCGATCAGGCGAATCACGGGATTGCGGCGTTCAACTCGCCCGTCGGCGGCACGGTCACCGGATCTGCGCTGAAAGGGTGAGACGGCCGGGGCCCGCGCAGGGGCGGCGCGCCGCGCGGCACCCCGCAGCCTCCATGCCGTAGACCGTTGGGCAGCGTCATGGCGCCCCACGCGCCGTGTCCCCAGGGAAAGGTGACCGCGACCCGATGCCCGGCCGAACCGACAGCTCCGCCGCCACCGGCACGCCCGATGTACCCGCTCCCCAGGCGCGCGGTACCCGGCCCGCCAAAGGCGCCGGCACCGCACCACACGCCTCCACCGCACGCTTCCCGGCCGGGGAACGCACCGGCGCCGTACGGCCGTTGCCCTCCCCCGCTCATGGGCGACCCCCATGGCCCCGCTACCGTTGGCGGCTGCGCCGGACCGGCACCGGGCGGGTGCTGGACATCGGCTGCGGCGCGGGCGACACGCTCGCCGACTGTGCGCCCGGCAGCGTCGGCATCGACCACGACCCGCGCTCCGTCCACAAGTGCCGGGCCCGCGGGCTCACCGCCTACACGGCCGACACCTTCCTCGCGAGCCCGCACGCCCGACTCGGCTCCTTCGACGCGCTGCTGTGCGCACATGTGCTGGAGCATCTGGACGACGAGCAGGTCGAGGGCCTGCTGCGGGCCTACCTCCCCTACGTACGGCCGGGCGGCGGCGTCCTGTTGATCACCCCGCAGGAGGCCGGTCACCGCGCCGAGCCGGCCCCGGTCCGCTTCACCGACTTCACGCTGCTGCGCGCCTTCGCCGAGACGGCGGGGCTGGCCGTACGGCGCACGTACTCCTACCCGCTGCCGCGCGCCGCCGGGAAGCTGCTGCGGCGCAATGTGTTCGCGCTGGTGGGGCAGGTGCCGCGGTAGGGCGTACGGGCCGGGGCGGGGTGCTGCGCGGCACCCCGCCCCGGCCCGTACGCCCGTCGCTCAGCGGGTACGGGCCTTCCGGCGGGCGGAGACGATCGCCCGGGTGACGATCGGCGGCAGCACATCCAGCGCGACCTGGCGCAGCGCGCTGCGCCGCGGCCGGGGCGCCGGGCGGCTCGCGGACGCCTTCGGCGCCTGGGCGGCCGGACGCTCGGCCGGGCGCGGCACGGCCTTCGCCCGGTGCCGGGAGGCCGGCTGCGCGGGCTCCTTGGCGCCCTTGGCGCTCAGCCGGATCAGCGGGGCGTCATTGACGTACTGCACCTCGTGCCAGATGTCCTTACGGGACTGCAGCCACTCCAGCAGCGCCTTCTGCAGCGGCTCCGGGTCGCCCCACGTCCCGTAGAACTTGGTGCCGGTGATGCAGATGGGGCGCAGCCCCTCGTTCGCGACGGCCTGCCAGGTGGCGGCGGCCACCCCCGGGCAGTGCTCGGCGCGGTAGTCGTCCATGACGACCACGCCCTCCTCGGTGAGCAGCGACCGGACCGACAGGATGTCGCCGTGCACATGCTCGTACAGATGCGAGGCGTCGATATGGGCGAAGCGCACCGACTCGTCGGCGACATGGTCGCGGACGACGGAGCTGAGGCCCTGCACGATGGTGGGCAGCTCGTCATGGAACGAGAGGTAGTTGGCCTCGAAGGCACGGCGGGTCAAGGTCGCGTAGGACTTCTTCATCTCCTTGGAGTTGGAGGTGTCCTCGGCGGGTGAATCGAAGAGGTCGCAGACCGTGAAGCGCTCGTCGGCGCGCATCCGAGCGCCGATGAAAATGGCGCTCTTGCCCATGTACGCTCCCAGCTCGAGCAGGTCGCCCGAGACCGACCGGTCCCGCTGATGTGCGAGGAACCAGTCGAAGAGCAGCTGGTCGGCGGTGAAGAACCAGCCCTTCACGTCGGACAGCCGGGTGGGGCAGGGGAGTTGTTCGGCGCTCTTGTCTGCGGTGGGGGCAGTCATGTGCGGTCCGTCTCCAGACGGTCGGGAATCGATGGCGATGTGCGACACGTATGTGGATGTGCTTGGGGAGTATGTGCCGGCTTGTTCTGCCGTGGATGTGATGCCGGTGTGACGTCGATCTCAGCAAATCTGAACGAATTTGAACAGATCTGAGCGAATTTTGCTGGATCTTGGATCTTGCTTGACCTGGGCGGATCTGGGCTGATCGAGGCGGATCTGATGTGGGAGATGTCTGTTGTTATCGAAACGTCGGCCGCGGCCGCCGCTTCTCCTGTTGTAGATGCGGTCGGCGTGGGGGCCGGTTCCGCCTGGCACAACCCGAGCAGGGGTCGGGGCGCCGCCGCCCGGTACGCAAACCGCCCGAGCACGTCTACGCAGTGTCCACGACAAGGCCCCGGCACACCATGCGTTTCGCGGCACCGGCCGTCATCGGCCGTCATCCGCCGTCATGGTAGGGGGAAGGAAATGAACGGAAGATGGCGCGGGCCGCCCCGGCGCCGGACCGCCTATTTCACCGCGCCGGCCATCACACCGGAGACGAACTGCCGCTGGAAGGCGAAGAAGACGATCAGCGGCACCACCATCGACACGAACGCGCCCGGAGCGAGCACATCGATGTTGTTGCCGAACTGCCGCACCTCCTGCTGCAGCGCGACGGTGACCGGCGGATTCCCGCTGTCCGCGAAGATCAGCGCGATCAGCATGTCGTTCCACACCCACAGGAACTGAAAGATCCCCAACGAGGCGATCGCCGGCCCGCCCAGCGGCATCACGACCCGGGTGAACAGCCGCAGCTCGCCCGCCCCGTCCAGCCGCGCCGCCTCCAGCAGCTCGCGCGGGATCTCCGCGAAGAAATTCCGCAGCAGGAACACCGCGAACGGCAGCCCGAAGGCCGTATGGAAGAGGATCACCCCGGCCGTGGTCTCGAACAGCCCCACCGCGCCGAAGAGTTCGGCCACCGGAATCAGCGCCACCTGCACGGGCACGACCAGCAGCCCGACGACCACCATGAACCAGCCGTCCCGCCCGCGGAAGTCCATCCACGCGAAGGCATAACCGGCCAGCGACCCGATCACCACCACCAGCACCGTGGCCGGCACGGTGATCGCCGCGGTGGTCAGCAGCGAGCCCATCACCTTCTCGTTGCCCAGCAGCCGGCTGTAGTTGTCGAAGGTGATCTGGGCAGGCTTGGCGAAGACCTCCCACCACCCGGACTCGGCGATCTGCTGCGGGCTGCGCAGCGAGGACAGCAGCAGCCCGACGGTCGGCATCAGCCAGAACAGCGCGACCAGGATCAAGAAGATGCGCAGCGCGCCGCCACCGGTCCGGGCCGCGATACGGGTCGCCAGCGGCGCTTTGGCCGGTACGCGGCCGGCGCGGACCGGACGCTCGGCGGGGAGGGCCCCCTGCGTGGTCGTCATCGGCGACGCTCCTTCCGGATGCGCCGGAGATTGACGTACATCACCGGCAGCACGAGCAGCAGCAGGAATACGGCGATCGCGCTGCCCAGCCCCTCGTCGACGTCCGTACCGAACGACGACTGGAAGAGCTGAAGGGCAAGCACATTGGCGGACCGGATGCTGGAGCCCGGCGCAATGATGTAGACCAGGTCGAAGATCTTCAGCACATTGATCATGAGGGTGACCAGCACCACCACCAGGACGGGCGCCAGCAGCGGCACGGTGATCCGGCGGAAGACCTGCCATTCGCCCGCGCCGTCCACCCGCGCCGCCTCCAGCAGCTCGCGCGGCACCGCCGCCAGCCCCGCCGCGATCAGCACCATCGCGAAACCGGCCCACATCCAGACGTAGGAGCCGATGATGGCGGGGGTGACCAGCGTCGGGCCGAGCCAGTCGACGCCGCCGTAGGCCTCCGCGAAATTGGCCGCGGGCAGCCGCAGCCGGGCGCCGTCGGCCGCCTCCGCGGGCAGCGCGTACGTCCCGTCGGCGGCCGTCGTCGCCGAGGCGACCACCCTGCCGCCCTTGACCGCCTCGACCGTCAGGCCCGCCAGCGCCCGCTCCCGGCCGTCGATGACATTCGGCCGCCCGCCGCCACCGCGGGTGAAATCCAGCCAGACCGTGCCGGTGACCTTGCCCGGCCGCGGCTTCGCTGCGACGGCCGGTTTCGCGTCCCGCACATCGGCCTGCTGCACGGCCACCAGCGGCAGATCCACCGGCGCCGCGCCCGCCCCGGCGCGGACCACCGACCTGGTGGTGAACGCGCCGCCGCCGGACGGCCGCAGATCCGCGTTCGGCCGGGGCTTGGCGCCCGGGAACGGCGCGGGCTCGGCAAAGGTGTCATGCACCCCCACCCACACCGCATTGGCCACCCCGCGCTCCGGGTTCTGGTCGTAGACCAGCCGGAAGATGATGCCCGCCGCCAGCATGGAGATCGCCATCGGCATGAAGACGACCAGCTTGAAGGCGGTGCCCCAGCGGATCCGCTCGGTGAGCACCGCGAAGATCAGCCCCAGCGCCGTGGAGACGGTCGGCGCGACCACGACCCAGATGACGTTGTTCCGCAGCGCGGTACGGATCCCGTCGTCCGAGAACATCTCGCCGTAATTGCCCAGCCCCACAAAGCCGTTGCCGGACGCGTCGAAGAGGCTGCGGTAGACGGAGAAAACGATGGGATAGACGACCAGCGCGCCGAGCAGCACCAGCGCCGGCAGCAGAAAGGCGACCGCCATCCAGGAACGCGTCCCCGTGACGCTCCTCCGCTTACCGCCCGGCTTTTGCGCACTGCCAGGCGTACGTGTACCGGCAGGCGTATGCGTACTGCCCGAGGCCGCGGTGGCTGGTAACTCGCTCATCGTGACGGTCCCCCCGTCCGGTCGAGGCGGTCGGCGTCAGTGCCCGGACGGCGATCAGCGCCCGAACGATTTCGCGGCGTCCTTCTCCAGCTGCGCCTGCGTCCCCGCGACGTCCCCGGGATTCTTGAGGAAGTCCTGCAGGTCCTTCCACTCGCCCTGGCCCGGCTTGCCGCCGAAGGAGGCCGGCGCCTGGTCCGACATGTCGAACCGGAAGTCGTCGCCCGCCGCGATCAGCGCGCCCGCGATCTTGCGCATCACGCCATTGGCGTACGCCGCCTGGTCGAGCTCCTTGTTGGGCGAGATGAACCCGCCCGCCTGCGCCCAGATCTTGGCCGCGTCCGTCGACGCCAGGAACGTCAGCAGCGCCTGCGAGGCCTTGCTGTCCTTGAGCGCCACCGCCACATCGCCGCCGGTCACCACCGGGGACTTCGCGCCCACCGCAGGGAACGCGAAGACCTTGGCGTCGGTGCCGACCTTGGACTTGGTCTGGGAGATATTGGCCGCGGCGAAGTCGGCCGAGGAGACCATCGCGGCCTTGGGGGCGTCGCCGCCGCTGAACGTCTGCGTCACCGACGTCGGGAAGTCGGTCGCCAGGGCGCCGGAGCTGCCGCCCGCCAGCAGGTCCTTACGTCCGAAGAGCTGGCCCAGGGTGGTCAGCGCCTGCTTGACCGAGGGGTCCGTCCACTTGAGCTTGTGCTGTGCCAGCCGGTCGTACTTCTCGGGCCCCGCCTGCGAGAGATAGACGTTCTCGAACCAGTCGGTCAGCGTCCAGCCGTCCGCACCTCCCACCGAGACCGGCTCCACACCCGACTCGGAAAGCGTCTGCGCGGCCTTGAGGAAGCCCTTCCAGTCCTTGGGCTCCGCGACCCCCGCATTGTCGAACGCCTTGGCGTTGTACCAGACCAGCGACTTGTTGCTGGCCTTGAAATAGACGCCGTACGGGGTGCCCTTGTGGGCGCCCAGATCCCGCCAGCCCTTGGTGTAGTTCTTCGCGAGCTGCGCCCTGGCGGTGGCGCCGAGCGGCTTGAGCCAGCCCTTCTGCGCGAACTCGTTGAGCACGCCGACCTGCTGGAGCATCGCAATGTCCGGCGGACCGCCACCGGCGATCTTGGAACCGATGAAACCGGCCATGTCGTCGCCGCTCGGCACGAAGTCGACCTTGGCGCCGGTGCGCTTTTCGAACTCGTCCAGCACCTTGACGAAATTCTCCCGCTCCGGGCCCGTCCAGACCGCGGTGACCTGGAGTTTCTGGCCGTTGAGCCGGGGGAGCCGGACCGTGGGGGCAGTGCTTTTGCCCGTGCCGCCGCCGCCCGCGTCGTCCTTCGTCCCGCCGCTGCAGCCGGCCAGTGCGAGGGCGAGGGCCGCGGCCGCCGCCAGGGCGGTCGTGGCGCGTCCGGCCGTGCCGTCGAATCGTCTGCGCATCCCCGTAGCCCCTTATCGCTGCGCCTGCCGTGCGTGCGGTGGTGCCGTGCGGTGGTGGTGCGTGGTGCGGTGGTGCCGGTGCGCTGCCGCTCTCGCGGTGTGCCCGCGGCGTGCGACAGGTCTACGCCCGGATCTCCGGCGCCGCAATACCGCATCCGGCCTCAACTGACCTTTTGTGATGGGGCCGTTACGGGCGGGAGCGCCGGCGGGGGGCGTTACGGGCGGTGGGGCGGCCGCCCGTGCCGCCCACCGGCGGCGTGCCTCACACCAGGGGCGGCGCGGCGGGCGCCCCCAGGGACTGCCCGGCCCGCTGCAGCGCGCTGGCCAACAGGGCCAGGTCCGTGGGGCCGTTGCCCAGCTCGCGCAGCGGACGCCGGGCCGGCGGGTCTCCCATCCGCTGCCACTCCAGCGGGACGACCGTCGGCCGCAGGGTGGACGTACGGGGTATCCGGCCGGTCACCCGGCCCGCCTGGAACGGCGTCGAGGAGCCGTCCTCCGCCCGGTCCAGCCACCCGCGGCCCGGCGGCACCGGCTCGGACGGATCGGCCGGGACGCCCAGCCGGATGCGCAGACCGGCGCGTTCGCCGGTCGCGGTCTCCGCCGTGCGGTCCGGATGGCCGCTCGCGGCTATCAGATGGACGCCCAGCGCCGCACCGTCCCGGGCGACCGCCTCCAGGGCGCGCACCACGGAACCGGCGGCCGGCCGGCCCGTACTGCCCAGCGCCGGGGCCACCAGCGCATCGAAGTCGTCGACCAGCACGAACAGCCGCGGCATCGGCGGCACCTGCGGCTCGGTGTCCGGCGCCCCGCCGCGCGCCCGCAGGCGCAGGGTGCCCGTGCCGGACGGATCCGCCGGAGTGCCGCCGCCTCCTTCTTCCTTGCCGCGGCCGCGATTGCGGAGGGAGATCAGCTCCGGTGGTGTGTGACCGGGGGTGTCGCCGCCCTCGGCCGAGCGGCGCGGAGCGATGATCCGCGGCGCCGGGAGGTGCTTGGCGCGCCACTCGGCGAACGGCGTGCCGGCCAGTATTTCCGCGCGCCGTTTCAGCTCCGAGGACAGCGCCTGCGCGAACTCCCGCATCCGGACCGGGTCCGAGGCGGCCAGATACGTCGTGACATGCGGCAGGTCCGTACACATCCGCAGCCCCTCGCCGCGCTCGCTGCCGCCGCCGTCCACCAGGACCAGCGACAGCAGATCCGGGCGGTCCGCGGCGGCCAGCGAGGCGGCCAGCGAACGCATCAGCTCGGTCTTGCCGCTGGCCGCCGCGCCCTCCAGGAGGAGATGCGTGCCATCGGCGGCGAGGTCGGCGGCCAGCGGGCCGTGCGGGCCCGCGCCCAGCACCGCCGGGGCGGTGGGCCGGTCGGTGTCCAGGGCGGCGGCCCAGCGCGCCATCAGCGACGCGGGTGTGGCGCGGGCCAGCCCCAGCTCGTCCAGCAGCCGGGTCGCCTCGGGCAGCGGAACGGCCGCGCGGTGCACCTGGTGGCCGCCGGCCGTGGCCGTCGCCTCGGCCTCGCGCAGCGGCGCCAGCGCGCGGGCGAACCGCTCGGCCCAGGCGGCGGAGACCGCGTCCACCGCCGCCACCGTGCCGTTCGGTCCCGTACCGGGCTGCACGACCCGCAGCGCCGTGGCCACATCGCCGCTGAGCACCGCGACCGCCCCGCACTCGCCGAAGGCGGGCGACGCCTTCCGGGCGGCGTCGTACGTCGCGGCCAGCGGGAAGGCGGGGGACGCGGCGGGCGTCTCGGCCAGGCAGATCAGATGGATGCCGGCCGCCGGGCCGCCCGCCGCGAGCCGGGCCGCACTCTCGCGCAGCTCCGACGAGCCGAGATCGCCGTCCACGATCACGACGGTGAACGGGCCCTGGTGGCGGGCCGCGGCCGCGGCCACCTCGGCGCGGTCGGCGCTGGCCCAGTTGGGTCCGAGCGGGCCGTCGTCCAGGCGGCGCACCAGCTCGGCCGTACGGGCCGCGGCCTGCTCCTTGTCATAGGCGAGCAGCAGCCGGCAGTCCTGGCCGTGGGCCGGGCGGACATGCGGCAGCCAGCCGAGCCAGGACCAGTCGGCCACCCGCTCCTCGGCGCCGCGCCCCCGGTCCGTGGAGATCAGCACGATCTCGAGGGTGCCGGGGGAGTGCAGGGCGGCGAGCTGGGCGACGGCGGCGCGGGCCAGCCCGGCCAGCCGCTCGCGCGGCCCGGCCAGGCCCAGGGACCCCGCCCGGCGCAGCGCGACGGTGACCGGCACGGCGATCCGGCCGCCGCCCCTGCTGGTCGTGCCCAGCCGGACGGTCAGCGCATCGGCGTGCTCCTGGCCGCGCTCCCACAGGCGGGGGCCCGGCCCGAGCGCCGTCAAGAGGACGGCGGCGGCATCCGGCCAGCGTTCATGGGCGTCGGGCCCCTCCGCGCCCGACGGGCCCGGCCCGTACGCCGCGTCCGCCGCCTCGTCCGCCGGCTCCGGCGCCGCCTCGGCGTCGTCCGGCAGCTCGACGGCGGAGCGGCCGCCGGCCAGCCGTCGCGCCCAGGCGCCGATGCCGCCGCGGCGACCCGCCCTGGCGGTGTCGGCGGGCGCCAGCTGCTGCTGGCCGGCGTGCGTGCCGTCCGGTCCGTACTCCTGGTGGCCGTAGGCATCCGGGGCGGGCGCCTGCGCCGCGGCGGCCCACGGCCCGTCATCGGGTGCCGTACCGCGCAGCGGTGTGTCCCGGCGGTCCGGTCCGCTCTGCGGAGCGCGGGCCGCGGCGGGCGGAGCCGGGAAGGGCACGGCGACCGGGCTCTGGGCGCCGTACGGGACCTCCCGTGCGCCCGCCTCCCCGGACGGGCCCGGCGAGAACCGCGCCGCCGCCGTGACGGCCGCCGCCGCGTCCCTCGGGAGCCCCGCCGACGGCCCCGCCGCCACCCGCAGATGCCCCTCGCCGTCGGGGGTGGCGGGCAGCGCCGGATCCGGGGTGCCGGGGGAGGACTGCAGCCGCAGGGCGGACTCGCCGACCCGCAGCAGGGCGCCGGGGCGCAGCGGGGCGGGCCGTTCGCCGAGGTCGGTGCCGTCGACGGCGGTGCCGTTGGTGGAACGCAGGTCGGCGACGTACACCGAACCGTCCGGCTCGACCGTCACCGCGCAGTGCAGCCGGGAGACGTCCGGGTCGTCGAGGGGGACGTCCGCGTCGGCGGAGCGGCCGATGCGGATCTGGCCGCCGTGCAGCAGATGGACGCCGCCGGCATCCGGCCCCGAGACCACGCGCAGCCGGGCCGGGCCGTGCGGCAGGCCGTGCGCCGGGGCGGGGCCGGGGCCCTGGAGGGCGAGCACCGCGCCGTCGATCAGCGGCGGCTCGCCGATCGCCGCACGCTGCGGATCGAGGCGTTCGTTGCCCGCGTAGAGCACAACGGGGCCGCCGCCCGCGCCGCCGCCCACATCCGCGCCCGAGCCGGCCACGGACGCCGCGAGGGAGCCCGCCACCGAGGCCAGCGCGGTCCCGGCGGGAGCCGTCACGAGCACGTCGCAGGCGCGTGTGGTGTGGCCGCTGCGCGGCCCGAGGACGGTCAGCCGGATCTGCATCGCCGTCAACGGTCCCTTCTGCCGGGAATCCGGCAGGGGCTCGTTCACCCCCCGCCGCGCCCGAGCACGTCGGCACGTACAAGTCCCAAGCGCACGTCGCGACGGAGAGCGCGCGCCCCCACCACAATGCGTGCTGGGGGCATCCTCGCACCTGCCACTGACAACACGCCCGCCGACCGCCGCTTGGTGATCTTGATTGGTCTTCTAAGGGCGAAAAAGTGCCGGCTTGCGCGCGCTGAACGGCCTGAATTCGACCGCCGTGGTCAGCCTCCGCAGCCGCCGGGACGGCCGTGACAGGGCCGCCGCGCACCTCCGCGGACGGCCGGTGGCAACCATCCGGCCGGATCCCGCGTCTTCCCCACAAGCCTCCACCGGCCTGGTCCGGCGCCGGGCCGCGGATTTTGCCCGACGGCCTACAGTGGGTCGGACGGCCGTGAGGTTGGCCATGATCGCCCACAAGCGCCTGACCCGGCGGGCCAGGCAGAAGATCCACGACAGGGAGCGCATGACGTGCGGCCGGTAGGCAGCAAGTACCTGCTCGAGGAGCCGCTGGGACGCGGCGCCACGGGCACCGTCTGGCGTGCCCGCCAGCGGGAGACGGCGGGCGCGGAAGCCGCCGTGGCCGGCGAGCCCGGCGAGACCGTCGCGATCAAGGTCCTCAAGGAGGAGCTGGCGAACGACGCGGACGTGGTGATGCGCTTCCTGCGGGAGCGCTCCGTCCTGCTGCGGCTCACCCACCCCAACATCGTCCGCACCCGCGACCTCGTTGTGGAGGGCGATCTGCTCGCCCTGGTCATGGACCTGGTCGACGGCCCCGACCTGCACCGCTACCTCCGCGACAACGGCCCCTTCAGCCCGGTCGCGGCCTCCCTGCTCACCGCGCAGATCGCCGACGCCCTGGCGGCCAGCCATGCCGACGGCGTCGTCCACCGCGACCTCAAGCCCGCCAACGTCCTGCTCGCCGGCTCCGACGGCAGCAGCGAGATGCACCCGATGCTGACCGACTTCGGCATCGCCCGCCTCGCCGACTCCCCGGGCCTGACCCGCACCCATGAATTCGTCGGCACCCCCGCCTATGTGGCGCCGGAGTCAGCCGAGGGCCGCCCGCAGACCTCCGCCGTGGACATCTACGGCGCCGGAATCCTGCTCTACGAGCTGGTCACCGGCCGCCCGCCGTTCGCCGGGCAGACCGCCCTGGAGGTGCTGCACCGCCACCTGAGCGAGGAGCCGCGCCGCCCCAGCACGGTGCCCGAGCCGCTGTGGACGGTGATAGAGCGCTGTCTGCGCAAGCGCCCGGAGGAGCGCCCCAGCGCCGAGAACCTCGCCCGCGCGCTGCGCACCGTCGCGGCCGGCGTCGGCGTGCACGCCACCCCGGCGGAGGCCGAGGCCGCCCTCGGTGTCGCCGCGCTGCTCGCCCCCGACCCGGCGCCCGCCCCCGTCCCCGGTACGGCCCCCGACGGCGGCCAGGGCACCGGCGACGCCGACCCCACCCAGGTGCTGCCCTCCAACGCCGCCTCGTACGACCCGGCCGCCGCCACCAGCGTGCTGCCCTCCACTGGCGCACCCGGCGCCCAGGGCTACGGCCAGGGAGGCGCCGACCCCACGCGGGCGATGCCCCCGATGCCCATGGGCGCCCCCGGCGGCCCCCAGGAGCCCGAGGGTCCGCACCCTTGGGAGTCCCAGCTGCGCGCCGCCCGCGACCGCAACGAACAGACCCAGGTGCAGTACCTGGACCCGAACGACGACCCGCTGCGCCGACGCCCCCAGCGCCGCCCGGCGGGCCCCCAGCAGCCCCCGCCGCCGCAGTACCGCCAGCAGCAGCCGCCGCCGTACGAGCGGCAGCAGCGCCAGGCACCGCAGCGCCGGCAGGAGCCGCCGCCGCAGCGCTACGAGCCGCAGCGCCCGCCCGCCCCGGAGCCCCGGCCCCGCCGCGAGCCCCGCCCGCGCAGCGCCAACCCCATGAAGATCCCGGGCCTGGGCTGCCTCAAGGGCTGCCTGTTCACCCTGCTCATCCTGTTCGTGGCGAGCTGGCTGATCTGGGAGCTGACCCCGCTCCAGGAGTGGATCGGCACGACCAAGGGCTTCTTCGCCCAGATCGGGGAAATCTTCACCACCGTGAAGGACTTCGTCGACGGGCTGGGCGGCAACGGCAGCGGGGCCTGACCCCGGCCGGGCCGCCGCGCCCGCCGGCGCCCCCGCTGCCGATCATGTTGTTGATTTGTCGATTTCTGATGGGCGATTTCGCGCACATAGGTGAAGGATGCGGCTGTCGGGGGCACTGAACCCCTCGGCATCCGCGTAGCTTTGACGCCAACTTCAGCCCCCGCGGGACGCTCGGGGGCCCGACACGTCGGAGCAGTCTTGGCACGGAAGATCGGCAGCCGGTACACCGCTCACCAGATCCTGGGGCGCGGCAGTGCGGGCACGGTATGGCTGGGCGAGGGTCCCGAAGGGGCCGTGGCCATCAAGCTGTTGCGTGAGGATCTCGCCTCCGACCAGGAGCTCGTCGGCCGCTTCGTGCAGGAGCGTACGGCGCTGCTGAGCCTGGAGCACCCGCATGTCGTCGGAGTCCGCGATCTCGTCGTCGACGGCAACGACCTGGCACTGGTCATGGACCTCGTACGGGGCACGGACCTGCGCACCCGCCTGGAGCGCGAGCGACGGCTGGCCCCGGAGGCCGCCGTCGCCATCGTCGCCGACGTCGCCGACGGCCTCGCCGCCGCGCACGCCGAACGCATCGTGCACCGCGACGTCAAGCCCGAGAACGTCCTCCTGGACATGCAGGGCCCGCTCGGCCCCGGTGGTGCGCACCCCGCGCTGCTCACCGACTTCGGCATCGCCCGCCTGGTGGACTCGCCGCGCACCACCCGCACCACCAAGGTCATCGGCACCCCCGACTACCTCGCCCCCGAAATCATCGAGGGCCTGCCGCCGCGCGCCTCCGTGGACGTCTACGCGCTGGCCACCGTCCTGTACGAGCTGCTCGCCGGCTTCACCCCCTTCGGCGGCGGGCACCCCGGCGCCGTACTGCGCCGCCATGTCACCGAGAGCGTCGCCCCGCTGCCCGGCATCCCCGACGAACTGTGGCAGCTGCTGCTCCAGTGCCTGGCCAAGGCCCCCGCCTCCCGGCTGCGCGCCCCCGAGCTCGCCGCCCGGCTGCGCGAGCTGCTCCCGGGCCTGGCCGGCATCCCGCCGCTGGACATCGACGAGCCCGAGGGCGAGCAGCCGGAGCACGACCCGGAGGGCGCCCCCGCCACCGCGTCCCGCGACTATCCGCCGCCGGCCCAGGCCGAGGACACCCCGCCGCGCGGCGCGGTCCCGCTGGTCCAGGGCGCGGCGCCGGACTCCAACCGCGACACGCACACCAGCATGCGCGTCCCCGGCCCCGACGAGCTCGCGGGCGGCGCGCACGGCACCGCCCGTACGCCCAGGGTCGCCGGCCAGCGCCGGGCCGGCTCGGCGCGGAACCGCTCGGCCCCGGAGGCGGTGCGCCGCCGCCGGATCAGGCTCGGCGCGGCGGCCGCGGCGGTGCTCGCCGCGGCCGGCCTCGGCGGCTGGCTGGCCTCGGGCGACGACGACCCGGGCGACGCCCGGCCCGGCGTCCACCAGCCCGACGCGCCCTGAGCGCCCCATGATCGCCACCGGACCCTCCGGGCCCCGCGACCGCGGGCCCGGAGGTCCGACCGCCCCGGCCGGGACACACTGTCGGCGGTAGCCGTTAGGCTGGGTGCGTGGCAGTCGTCGATGTATCCGAAGAGCTGAAGTCCCTCTCCTCGACCATGGGGTCGATCGAGGCCGTCCTGGACCTCGACAAGATGAGGGCCGATATCGCCGTGCTCGAGGAGCAGGCCGCGGCGCCGTCCCTGTGGGACGACGTGGAGAACGCACAGAAGATCACCAGCCAGCTGTCCTACCTCCAGGGCCAGCTGCGCCGGGCCGATGAGCTGCGGACCCGGGTCGACGATCTCGAGGTGCTCTTCGAGCTGGCCGAGGCCGAGGACGACGAGGACGCCCGCGGCGAGGCCGAGGCGGAGCTCGAGGCCGTCCGCAAGGCGGTCGACGAGCTCGAGGTCCGCACGCTGCTGTCGGGCGAGTACGACGCCCGCGAGGCGCTGGTCAACATCCGCGCCGAGGCCGGTGGCGTGGACGCCGCCGACTTCGCCGAGAAGCTCCAGCGGATGTATCTGCGCTGGGCCGAGCGCCACGGCTACAAGACCGAGCTGTACGAGACCTCGTACGCGGAAGAGGCCGGCATCAAGTCGACCACCTTCGCCGTCCAGGTTCCCTACGCCTACGGCACCCTCTCCGTCGAGCAGGGCACGCACCGCCTGGTGCGGATCTCGCCGTTCGACAACCAGGGCCGCCGCCAGACCTCCTTCGCGGGCGTCGAGGTGCTGCCCGTCGTCGAGAAGACCGACCACGTCGAAATCGACGAGTCCGATCTACGGGTGGACGTCTACCGTTCCTCCGGCCCCGGCGGCCAGGGCGTGAACACCACGGACTCCGCGGTCCGGCTGACGCACCTTCCCACCGGCATCGTCGTCTCCTGCCAGAACGAACGCTCGCAGATCCAGAACAAGGCCTCGGCGATGAACGTCCTCCAGGCCAAGCTGCTGGAGCGCCGCCGCCAGGAGGAGCAGGCCAAGATGGACGCCCTCAAGGGCGACGGCGGCAACTCCTGGGGCAACCAGATGCGTTCGTACGTCCTGCACCCCTACCAGATGGTCAAGGACCTGCGCACGGAGTTCGAGGTCGGCAACCCCTCCGCGGTTCTGGACGGCGACATCGACGGGTTCCTGGAAGCCGGCATCCGCTGGCGCAAGCAGCAGGAGAAGTAGCCGCCCGGCCCCCAGGTGCCGGATCCGAGCCCGGATACACGGCGGACCTGATGCCCGGACAACTGTCTTCCTCGGGGAGGCAGTTGTTTCGCTTCGGCGGTTTGGTCACAGTCGTATGTCCATGTACCACCCAACACCCAGCAATTCGGGCATCCGGACTTTATTCGACCTTGACGATGTTGGCCGAACTGGGAAGGCTGGACGCGGCATGCGTATGTCTGGGGCGCGTGTATGAACGGGGAGATGAGTGGCCCGCCCACTGTGCGGGGCCGTGACTCGCGTACCCCCATCGGAACTCGCCCCGTACAGCGGTGCTCCAATGACGAGTTCAGCTACTGGGGGTAGCAGTACATGACGAAGAAGACGCGGCTGCGCGTAGCGCGCATTGCAGCCGGTGCGGTGATCGCGGCGGGTGCGTCGCTCACCGCGGCCGGCGTCGCCTCCGCGGCGCCGACGGACCAGAGCCAGAGCGCTGGCGACAACTGCAGCCCGCTCGACCCGCTGCACTGGTTCTGCGACGACACCGGCGGCGGTGACTCCACCGGCGGTGACACCGGCGGCGACACCGGTGGTGACACGGGCGGCTCCGACGACGGCGGCCTGATCACCGGCGGCACCGACACCGGCGGCACGGACGACGGCGGCACCGACAACGGTGGCACCATCGACGGCGGCACCGACAACGGCGGCCAGGACAACGGCGGCCAGGACGGCGGCCAGGACAACGGCGGCCAGGACAACGGTGGCCAGACCGGCGGTCACGACAACGGCGGTCAGAACGGCGGCCAGGACAACGGCGGCCAGGACGGCGGCCACGACAACGGCGGCCAGAACGGCGGCCAGACCGGCGGTCACAGCACCGGTGGTCAGAACGGCGGCCAGGACGGCGGTCAGAACGGCGGTCAGAACGGCGGCCAGAACGGCGGCCAGACCGGCGGTCACAGCACCGGCGGCGGCGACAACGGTGGTGGCGACAGCACCGGCACCGGCACCGACAACGAGGGCTCCAAGCCCATCGAGCAGCCGGGCCAGGGCAAGGAGGGGATGTCCAACACCCCCGGCCAGGCCAAGCAGCAGGCCAAGGGCGGCGAGCTGGCGGAGACCGGTTCCTCCGGTACCACCTTCCTGCTCATCGGCGCGGCGACGATGATCGCGGGCGGTGTCGGCTTCCGTATGCTGCCCCGTCTGATCAACAAGAACGACGGCGGCGCGGCCGCGGCCTGACGCTGACAGGCGCACAACGAAGGGCCCGGGGTGCATCGGCACCCCGGGCCCTTCCGTGTCCACCCCGGCATACCCGCCGGTACGTATGCAACTCGTCGCACTGGGTGACGTCACGCGATCCGCCCGACGCCCCCGGCGACCCGCCGCCCTTGCCGCGTACCGGCCCCGGCGGGTCCGGACGGATCAGACGGCCTGGTGGAGCAGCACCGCGACCGCGATCAGCGCGATCAGCAGGGCCACCAGCGCCACGGGGCTGAGCTGGCCGAATATGCCCTCTTGCTGCTGGAGCCGTTCCCTGCTGGCCCGGCACACAGGGCAGCGGCCCTCGCTCACAGGGGCCGCGCAATTGGCGCACACCAATCGGTCGTACGTCATGCGACCTCCTTCTTCACTGCGTCAACGCACCGGAGGGCGCATTGGTTCCCTCTACCACTGTGCCAGCTTCCGGCCGGAACGGCGCGCCCCGCGAAATTGTGCGCCTTTTGCCCGCTCCCGTTACCGCGGCGGGCCACCCGGATGCCGAGATTGTCCGGCTAGATGCCGTGAATAAACGCACCAACCCCCGGCGGCGACTACGCCGCAACACCAGGTTCGCGTATGGTCACGCACACCGACGGGAGCCGCAACACGGCAAACCGTGCCCCTACCCAGTCGACCGTGGTGCATCAGTGATCCGATTCGACAACGTCTCCAAGACCTACCCGAAGCAGAGTCGCCCCGCCCTCAGGGATGTCTCCCTGGAGATCGAACGTGGCGAGTTCGTCTTCCTGGTGGGTTCCTCGGGCTCCGGTAAGTCCACCTTCCTGCGGCTGCTCCTGCGCGAGGAGCGCGCCAGCCATGGCGCCGTGCACGTACTGGGGAAGGACCTCGCGAAGCTGTCCAACTGGAAGGTCCCGCAGATGCGGCGCCAGGTGGGCACCGTCTTCCAGGACTTCCGGCTGCTCCCCAACAAGACGGTGGGGCAGAACGTTGCCTTCGCCCTCGAGGTCATCGGCAAGCCGCGCGGCCAGATCCGCAAGACGGTGCCCGAGGTCCTCGAACTCGTCGGCCTCGGCGGCAAAGAGGACCGGATGCCCGGTGAACTCTCCGGCGGTGAGCAGCAGCGCGTCGCCATCGCGCGGGCCTTCGTCAACCGCCCGATGCTGCTCATCGCGGACGAGCCCACCGGCAACCTCGACCCGCAGACCTCGGTCGGCATCATGAAGCTGCTGGACCGGATCAACCGGACCGGTACGACGGTGGTCATGGCCACCCACGACCAGCAGATCGTCGACCAGATGCGCAAGCGGGTCATGGAACTCGAAAAGGGCCGGCTCGTACGCGACCAGTCGCGTGGCGTGTACGGCTACCAGCACTAAGCGTGTACGGCCCCCAGCACTGAAAGGACGCCATGCGCGCCCAGTTCGTCCTGTCGGAGATCGGAGTCGGTCTCCGCAGAAACCTCACGATGACCTTTGCCGTCATTGTCTCCGTGGCCCTCTCGCTGGGCCTGTTCGGCGCCTCCCTGCTGATGCGCGACCAGGTCAGCACGATGAAGGGCTACTGGTACGACAAGGTCAACGTCTCCATCTTCTTCTGCAACAAGAACGACGCCGAGACCGGCGCCAACTGCGCCAAGGGCGCGGCCACCCAGCAGCAGAAGAATGACATCCTGACCGAACTGAACAATCTGACGATCGTGCAGAAGGTGCAGCACGAGACCAGCGACCAGGCGTACAAGCACTACAAGGAGCAGTTCGGCGACACGCCCGTCGCCGGACTGGTCACGCCCGACCAGCTGCCGGAGTCCTACCGGGTCAAGCTCAAGGACCCCACGAAGTACGACGTCATCAAGTCGGCGTTCTCCGAGCGGCCCGGCGTCCAGGAGGTGCAGGACCAACGCGACACCGTTGAGCCGCTGTTCAACCTCCTCAACGGCATGAACATCGCCGCGCTGTGTGTGATGGGCCTGATGCTCGTCGTTGCGCTGATGCTGATCGTCAACACCGTCCGGGTGTCGGCGTTCAGCAGGCGGCGGGAGACCGGGATCATGCGGCTGGTGGGCGCCTCCAGCTTCTACATCCAGATGCCGTTCATCCTGGAGGCCGCCATCGCGGGCCTGCTCGGCGCCGCCTTCGCGTGTGTGCTGATCGTCGGCGGCAAGGCCATCCTCATCAACAACTGGCTGGCCCAGAAGATTCAGGTGATCAACTTCATCGGCTGGGACTCGGTGGTGCAGGTGCTGCCGCTGGTCCTGCTGATCGGGCTGCTGATGCCCGCGCTCGCCGCGTTCTTCGCGCTGCGCAAGTACCTCAAGGTGTGAGGTTTGCCAAGGGGCGCCGTACGGTCAACTCACCGTACGGCGCCTCTTTGTCCCCTAGACTCACCGGCATGTCGGGCCCGTGTTCGTACGACCGGCCCCGCCGCATTTGCCGCGGGGCGGCCCTGACGTTGATCTTCGCGAGTGTGCTCGCCACGGGTGTGGCGACCGGCACTTGGGGCGACCGGGCCGAAGGCGCGCCGGGATCCGCCGGTGCGGTGCCCGCCGCGGCGGCCGCCGGCAAGAGCCGCACCGCCGACCGCGCGGCCGTCGAACGCGCCGCGGCCGAGGCCATGGCGGACGGCAAGTCCGGCTCACAGGCCGCCGCCGAGGTGGTCAGCCGCAGCGGCGACCGCTGGTCGACGATCTACACCCCCGGCGAGTTCAAGGACTTCCAGCAGCAGTTGGGCGGCTCCTACGTCGGCGTCGGCCTGTGGGTACGCCAGGCCGACGGTGGCCGGATCAAGGTGGGGCGGGTCCAGCCGGGCAGTCCCGCGGAGCGCGCCGGGATCGCCGTCGGCGACGGTCTGCGCGCCATCGACGGCCGGGCCGTCAGGGGCCGGCCGGTCACCGAGATCGTCGCCCGGCTGCGCGGCGAACCCACCGAGGGCGCCGGCACCCCCGTGGAGCTGGACCTCGAGCGCGGCCTCCGCCACTGGCGTACGACCCTGCACCGCACCCGTCTGAGCAGCCAGAACGTCACCGTTGTGCGTCCCGCCGGGCCACATGGCCCCACGCGTGTCAAGGTCGCCGCGTTCTCCCAGGGCACCGGCGAGGCGGTCCGCCGGGCGGTGCGCGGTGCCGCGCCGCGCGGCGGCCTGATCCTCGATCTGCGGGGCAACACCGGCGGCCTGGTCACCGAGGCCGTCTCCGCCGCCTCCGCTTTTCTGGACGGCGGACTGGTCGCCACCTACGACGTCCGCGGCAGCCAGCGCGCCCTGTACGCCGACGGCGGCGGCAACACCCGCATCCCCCTGGTCGTGCTCGTCGACGGCGGCACGATGAGCGCCGGCGAACTGCTGGCCGGTGCCCTCCAGGACCGCGGCCGGGCGATCGTCGTCGGTTCCCCGACCTTCGGCAAGGGGTCGGTCCAGATGCCCAGCCGCCTCCCCGACGGCTCGGTCGCCGAGCTCACCGTCGGCCATTACCGCACCCCGTCGGGCCGGGCCGTCGACGGCCGGGGCATCAGCCCCGACCTGATCGCCGAGGACGGTGCCGAGAGTCGGGCCAAGACAGTATTGACTGGCCTCGGACCCCCCTCGTAGTGCGAAAATGGCCGCACTATGGCGAAGGAAAAGGTAAAGCGCAAGGCCGCCAAGGCCAACGAGAAGGCCCCGGCCCGGAAGATGGTCGCGCAGAACAAGAAGGCGCGGCACGACTACCACATCCTGGACACGTACGAGTGCGGCCTGGTGCTGATGGGCACCGAGGTCAAGTCGCTGCGTCTGGGCAGGGCCTCCCTGGTGGACGGCTTCGTGCACATCGACCACGGCGAGGCGTGGCTGCACAACATCCACGTCCCCGAGTACGTGCAGGGCACCTGGACCAACCACTCGGCCACGCGGAAGCGCAAGCTCCTGCTGCACCGGGCCGAGATCGACAAGCTGGAGTCGAAGTCCCAGGAGACGGGTCACACGATCGTGCCCCTCTCCCTGTACTTCAAGGACAGCCGGGTCAAGGTCGAGATCGCCCTGGCCAAGGGCAAGAAGGAGTACGACAAGAGGCAGACGCTGCGCGAGAAGCAGGACACGCGTGAGACGAACCGCGCGATCTCGGCGGCACGACGGCGGCAGCGGATCGCCTAGGTCGCGTGGCCCCCAGCTCGCGCGGCCGCCGGAATAGGCTGGCACCCTCGTGCGTTGGTCACGTACGATGGGTCGTGCTCCTCACAGCAGGGGCATATGGGCCGAAAGGCCCGGCTTGAAAAATCAACATGGGGATGATCGGTTTCGACAGCGGATGTCGAAGCAGGGGAAGCGTGTCGAGGAAGCGGCAATGATCTCGTAAACCATATGTCGCAACCAATAATCGCCAACACCAAGCGCGATTCCTTCGCCCTCGCTGCCTAAGTAGCGACTTTGCGAAGTGTCAGCCCGGGGGTGTTCCCGACCCGGATCCTGGCATCATTTAGGGAACTAAACTTCTAGACCCGGTCACGGGGCCTAGGAGGAAATCAAACAGTGACTGGGCCCGTCGGAGACTTGTTCGCGAGATCACCGGGGCCGAGAAAAGCGCAGCGAACTGCACACGGAGAAGCCCTGATTCTGCACCGTTGGACGCGGGTTCGATTCCCGCCATCTCCACTCATCCCATGTAAGCCGCTGCCCCGCGAGGATCCTCGCGGGGCAGCGGCTTTTTGTCTGCCTGCCCGCCCGTCATCGCCGGGGCCGGTCACGTCGGGTCCGCGGACGGGACGGACCGGCCGGTGCGGGCGGTGATCACGGTGATGACCAGGGCCAGGGCGGCGGCCGCCGCGGGAACGGCGTAGGCGGCAGCGGTGCCCGGGGCCGGTGCGGCGAGGTGGTCCACGGCCCAGCCGCCCGCCGCGGAGCCGGTGGCGATGCCGCTCAGCAGGGCGGTCACGGACAGCGTCATGCCCTCGTTCAACCGGTCCGCGGGGGTGCGGGACTGGATCAGGCCCATGCCGGTGACCATGGTCGGGGCGGTGGCCATCCCGGCCAGCAGCAGCGCGCAGGCCAGCGCCGTCAGGCTCCCGGTCGAGGCGGCGAGGAGCGGCAGCAGCATCAGGGCGGCCATGGCGCCCACGCACCGACGGAAGCGGTGCGGCGGGTGCCCGGCCCGGCCGGCCGGGCGCAGCAGGCCGTAGAGGAGACCGGCGGCGCAGGAGCCGGCTGCCTGGAGGGCGAGCAGGGCGCCCGCGGCCGGGCGTACGCCGTGGTCTTCGGCGTACGCGAGGGTGACGACCTCGAGGGAGCCGAAGATCGCGCCGGTGGCGAGGAAGGTGAGCAGGAGGGGCGGCAGTCCGGGCAGGCGCAGCGGTGAGCGGGGGCGGGAGGAGGCGGGGGACGGGGCGCGGGGCGCGACGGGCGGTTCGGTGTCGCGCCGGGCGGCGAAGAGGAGGACGCCGGTGAGCAGGAGCGTGAGCGCCACGGCGGTGCCCGCCTCGGGGAAGAGGGCGGTGCACAGGAAGGTGGCGAGGACGGGGCCGAGCATGAAGCAGAGCTCGTCCGCGGACTGTTCGAAGGAGTTGGCGGTGTGCAGGGCGGCGGGGTCGTCGCGGAAGAGGTGGGCCCAGCGGGCGCGGGACATACCGCCGGTGTTGGGGGTGGTGGCGGTGGCGGCGTAGGAGGCGAAGAGGGTCCAGTCGGGGGCGTCGAAGTGGACGCACAGGAGGAGGGAGAGGGAACCCAGGACGGCGAGGGCGGTGGCCGGGACGGCGATCCGGGCCTGGCCGTGCCGGTCGACGAGGCGGGCGGTCAGCGGGCCGGCCACCGCCGTCGCGGCCAGGCCGGTTGCGGTGACCGCCCCGGCCAGCGCGTAGGAGCCGCGGGTGCCGGCGATCATCAGGACCGCGCTGACGCTGAGCATGCCCATGGGAAGGCGGGCCAGCAGGTTGGCGGCGGTGAAGGCGCGGGTGCCGGGGAGGGAGAAGATCCGGCGGTACGGGGCGAGGGCGCGGAGGCCGGGCCTGCGGCGGCGGGCGCGGGGCCGTGCGCCGGGCGCGGGGGCCGTCGGCCGAACCGGAGGGGCGGTCACGGGGCGGGCGGCGAGGAAGAGGATCATGCCTCTACCGTGGCGGAGGGCGCCGAGGGCGTCCAACACCTGGTGAGAGCCTATTCACGCACCTGGGTTGTGAGTTGGCGGAGCGGCTGGGAGGCTGACGCGATGGCGTACGACGTGGAGCCCCGGCTGTTGCGGGCGTTCGCTGCCGTTGCCGATGAGCTCCACTTCACCCGGGCCGCGGCCCGCCTCTACGTCGCCCAGCAGGCGCTGAGCCGCGATATCCGGCGCCTGGAGCGGGAGTTGGGGACCGATCTGTTCGTGCGGACCACGCGGCAGGTGGCGTTGACGGCGGAGGGGGAGCGGCTGCTCCCCTATGCGCGGCGGGTGTTGAGCGCGCAGGACGAGCTGGCCGCCGCGTTCCGGGGCGCCGCCGAGCGGCCGTTGCTGGTGGATGTCGGGGCGCCGGTGGGGACCGCGCACCGGGTGCTGACGGAGGCGCGGGAGCGGGTGCCGGACAGCTGTGAGCTGGTCGCCCGCTTCCACAGCGGGCTGACCGGGGCGGCGGGGGAGCTGGCGGCGGGGCGGCTGGATGTGTCGTTCGGCCGGTTCGCGGGGCTCCCGCCGGGGGTACGCGCCGAGCTGGTCCATCAGCCGGTACGGCTGGAGCCGATGGCGGTGCTGCTGCGGGCGGGCCATCCGCTGGCCGCGCGGTCCGCGGTACCGCTCGCGGAGCTTGCCGGCGAGACGCTCTACGCGGGCGCCGGGAACGCGGGGACCGCCGAATGGACGGGCCTGGCGGCGCGGCTGTTCGAGGGGCGGGGCATCGCGATGGCCGAGCCGTTCCCGGAGATCGAGGGGCCCGAGGAGTTCGTGCGGGTGGTGCGCAAGCGGGGGTGGTCGGTCCTGGCGAGCGTGGAGTTCCTGGAGGTGCCGGGGATGGTGTTGCGGCCGGTGGTGGATCCGGTCCCGTTGTCGCCGGTGTCGATGGTGTGGCGGCGGGGGCTGCGCCATCCGGGGCTGGAGGCGTTGCGGGCCGTGGCGCGGGAGCTGGGGGAGCGGGACGGGTGGCTGTCGCCTCCGGGGCGGGCGTGGTGGCTCCCGGAGGAGGATGTTGCTGCGATGGGGCGTTTCTCCGGTACGTCCGCGGGCTGACCCGCCCTCACGGGCTGCCGCCCCGCCCCGTGAGTGCAAGGTTTCGCCGGTGTCACCGGGCGGCATCGGGGGGAAACCCGCCGTCCCTAGCTTCGGATGCAGAAGCCAGGGACATGGGAGGCGGGATGACGGCCGAGGTTGGCACGGACGCGGCGGGCGGTGCCCTCAGCGGGAGCCGTGGTCGTACACGGCAGGGGCGGCGCTGGATCGAGCGGTGGGAGCCGGAGGACGCACGGTTCTGGGCGGAGACCGGGGAGCGGGTGGCGCGCCGGAATCTGATTTTCTCCGTCTTCTCCGAGCACATCGGTTTCTCCATTTGGAGCCTGTGGTCGGTGATGGTGCTGTTCATGGGGCCGGAATACGGGGTGGATCCGGCCGGGAAATTCTTCCTCGTGGCGGTGCCGACGCTGGTGGGCGGTGTGCTGCGGGTGCCGTACACCTTTGCGGTGGCGCGGTTCGGGGGGCGTAACTGGACGGTGGTCAGCGCGCTGTTGTTGCTGGTGCCGACGGGTGCGACGGCGCTGGCGATGACGCCGGGGACGTCGTACGGCACCTTCCTCGCGGTGGCGGCGCTGGCGGGTGTGGGCGGGGGGAATTTCGCCTCGTCGATGACGAACATCAACTCTTTCTATCCGCTGCGGAAGAAAGGGTGGGCGCTGGGGCTGAATGCCGGCGGCGGGAATATCGGGGTGCCGGTGATCCAGTTGCTGGGGCTGCTGGTGATCGGTACGGCGGGGGCCGCCCAGCCCCGGCTGGTGCTGGGGGTGTATGTGCCGCTGATCGTGGCCGCGGCGGTTCTGGCGGCGCTGTTCATGGACAATCTGGCGCCGGTCACCAACGACACCGGGGCCGTGGTGGAGGCGGCCAAGGAGCGGCACACCTGGGTGATGGCGCTGCTGTACGTCGGCAGCTTCGGGTCGTTCATCGGCTACAGCTTCGCGTTCGGGCTCGTGCTGCAGAGTCAGTTCGCGCGCACGCCCCTGCAGGCGGCGTCGCTGACGTTCATCGGGCCGCTGCTGGGGTCGCTGATGCGGCCGGTCGGCGGGCGGCTGGCGGACCGGTTCGGGGGCGCGCGGATCACGCTCGGGAATTTCGCCGCCATGGGTGCGGCCACCGGCGTGGTGATCCATGCGTCGGCGCAGCGGTCGCTGCCGGTGTTTCTCGTCGGGTTCATCACGCTGTTCGTGCTGACGGGGCTCGGCAACGGGTCGACGTACAAGATGATCCCGGGGATCTTCCAGGCCCAGGCGCTGCGGCGGGGGCTGGCGGGGGAGGCGGCCGCGGCCTACGGGCGGCGGCTGTCGGGGGCCGCGATGGGGCTGATCGGGGCGGTGGGGGCGCTCGGCGGGCTGGGCATCAATCTCGCCTTCCGGCAGTCGTTCCTGGCGACGGGCTCGGGGACGCCGGCCTTCGTGGCGTTCCTGGCCTGTTACGTGGTGTGCGGCGCGGTGACCTGGGCCGTATACCTGCGGCCGGTGGCGCGGGGGCGGGCCGCGGCGCAGCCGGAAGCGGGCGAGGGGGCCGCGCGGCCGGTGTACGCCGAGGTCTGAGCCGTCCCGCCGGCCACCGGAGCCCAGGGGTCACGGTGGCCGGCGGGTGGGGTCTGAGGGGCGGCCGTAACAGACGGGAAATACTGGGGGACCGGGCCTGTCATCAGCCGTTGGCAGGCTTGCCAGGCATCCCGTGCCGCCCGAGCCGCGGCGGCAGGGCGACGACGCAGCACACCTTCGCGTGCGGAGCGGGACGGACGACCATGCACGAGCAGCAGCAAGACCATGAGGGCCAGGCCGCCGTGCGGGCGCTGGAGGGGTTCACGGTAGGGGTCACCGCAGCCCGGCGGGCGCAGGAGCTGGGCGCCCTGCTGGAGCGGCGCGGCGCCCAGGTCGTGCACGCGCCCGCGCTGCGCATCGTCCCGCTGCCGGACGACACCGAACTGCTCGCCGCGACCCGGGACCTGATCGACAGCGCGCCGGATGTGGTCGTGGCCACCACCGCCATCGGATTCCGCGGCTGGGTGGAGGCCGCCGAGGGCTGGGGGCTGGGCGAGGCGCTGCTGGACCGGCTGGCCGGCGTGGAGCTGCTGGCCCGCGGTCCCAAGGTGCGCGGCGCGATCCGGGCCGCCGGGCTGCGCGAGAAGTGGTCACCGGCCTCCGAGTCGATGGCGGAAGTCCTCGACCGGCTGCTGGCGGAGGGCGTCTCGGGCCGCCGGGTGGCCATCCAGCTGCACGGGGAGCTGCTGCCGGGGTTCGTCGAGGCGCTGCGGGACGGCGGCGCCGAGGTCGTCGGCGTCCCCGTGTACCGCTGGATGCCGCCGGAGGACATCGGCCCGGTGGACCGCCTGCTGGACGCGGTCATCGGCCACGGCGTGGACGCGGTGACCTTCACCAGCGCCCCGGCCGCCGCCTCCCTGCTGCGCCGCGCCGGGGAGCGCGGCATCCAGGAGGAGGTGCTGGCGGCGCTGCGGCAGGAGGTGCCGGCGGTGTGCGTGGGGCCGGTCACCGCGCTGCCGCTCCAGGCGCAGGACGTCCCCACCCTCCAGCCCGAGCGGTTCCGGCTGGGGCCGCTGGTGCAGCTGCTGTGCCAGGAACTGCCGGGCCGGGTGCGGCCGTTGCGGATCGCCGGTCACCGCGTCGAGATCCGCGGGCACGCCGTCGTGGTGGACGGCGTGCTGCGCCCGGTGCCGCCCGCCGGGATGGCGCTGCTGCGCGCCCTGGCCCGCCGCCCCGGCTGGGTGGTCTCCCGCGCGGATCTGCTGCGGGCGCTGCCGGGCGCGGGCCGGGACGAGCATGCGGTGGAGACGGCGATGGCCCGGCTGCGGGTGGCGCTGGGGGCGCCCCAGCTGATCCAGACGGTGGTCAAGCGCGGGTACCGGCTGTCGCTCGATCCGCATGCGGAGACCGGGAAGTACGACGGGAGCTGACGCGGCGGGGCGGGGGACCGGGCGGGTCCGGGCGAGGCCGGGCGGTGGGCCTCAGACCGGGTTGTTGACGCGGATCTTGGACTGGCCGTGCTTGCGGGTCTCCCAGTCCTCCATGAAGCGCGCCTGAAGACCGTGCTTGCGGGCCAGCCGCAGCAGCGTCTCGGTGCGGTAGTAGAAGTCCTCGCGCAGCACCTGGTGCTCGGTGCCCTCGGTGCGGTCGAAGGTGAAGTCGAAGAAGCCGCCGGGCGCGAGGATCCGGCCGACGTGCGCGAGGCACTCGTCGATGACGTCGACCGGGGAGTGCGAGAAGACGCTGTGCGCGTGGACGACGTCGAAGTGGGCGGCCGGAAGGAAGTCCAGCGTGAGGTTCCGGGTGATCGTCAAGTGCGGGAGTTTGGCCTGGAGTTCGTAGGTCGTCAGGGTCTGCTTCGCGGATATCAGGATGTCCGGGGAGATGTCGATGCCGTAGTAGTTGCCGGTGTCGAGGTGGTCGATGAAGCGCCAGCCGGCCCGTAGGTTGCCGCAGCCGATGTCGAGCATCCGGTGGCCGGGCCGCAGACCGTGCTCCATCAGGTAGTCGAACTGCATCTCGCCCAGCGCCAGCCAGCGTTCATGGGTGCGGCTGCCGACCGCGGCCTCCGGGTTGCGGCCGGTGTCCGAGGCCATCACCGCGCGGTAGTAGTCCACGTGCTGCGGGTGCTTGAGGCGCAGCCAGGTGTCACGGGCGGTGCGTTTGACGTACGGGGCGATGCGGGCCGGGTTCCGTACCGCGTAACCGATCTTGTGCGTGAGGCTGGCACGGTTCTTGCGCAGGGATGTGGGCGACATGCCGACGGACTATACATGAGATGTATACGCGCGATGTCTACATGAAGTGTCTACGTGGAGCGTCTTCGGGAACGCCTCCGTCGCGGGCCTCCCCGCGGTGCCTGCGCACCGGCCGTGACCGTCCCGACCGCAGCCTTCCGGCGGCCGCCCCCGCCGGGCACTCTGGGAGTCCACGCGTGTGTTCCGCGGTGGTTCTCTAAGGAGTGACAGGCACATGGCGGCGCGTTACGACCTGCGGTTCGACTGCGGGCGGATCTGCCTGGATCTGGTGGCCACGACCGGCGAGGACGCCGAACGGCTCACCGGCCCCGAGCATCTGACGGCCTGGCTGACCGGCACCGGAGTGGTGCCCCGCGGCGTCCCGCTGGACGGCGTCGACGGGCAGTGGGTCGCCCGCTTCCGGGCGCTGCGCGAGCTGCTGCGCCGGGTCGTGCACGACGAACTGCGCGGCGCGGCGGCCGACGCCGACCTGGCGCTGCTCAACGCCGCGGCCGCGGCCGCCGGCCCGCCCGCCGTCCACGCCGTACGGACCGAGGACGGCACGCTGGCCCGCACCTTCCCCGGGCCGCCGGACTGCACCGGGCTGCTGGCCGCGGTGGCCCGCGACGCCGTGGGCCTGCTGACCGACGCCCCGGCCCGCGGGCAGCTGCGGCAGTGCGCCGGCGAGGGCTGCTCGCTGGTCTATCTGGACACCTCCCGCGGGCGGCGCCGCCGCTGGTGCTCCAGCGAGGTGTGCGGCAACCGGGAGCGGGTGGCGCGGCACCGCAGGCGGACGACGGCCCGCAGCGGGGCCGTCACCCAGGACGCCGGGCCGGGCGGGCGGTAACGCCGGGGCGGGCCCCGTACTTGGCCGATTTTTTTCGCCAACCTCTGAGTGCACCGCCCGTCCCGTCCGTATCCCTCCCCACAAGGCCGATTCATGGCATGGTCCCGGGCGCCCTCCGGTGATCCGCGCTATCGACCCGGGAGTTGGAGTGCGCAAGGATGCCGCCGTGGCAGACCGGACGACACCTGACGAGGTGCTCATGAGAGCCCTCTACGACGAGCATGCGGGGCCGCTTCTCGCCTTCGTCCTGCGCCTGGTGGCGGGCGACCGACACCGCGCGGAGGACGTGGTGCAGGAGACGCTGGTGCGCGCCTGGCGCAACGCCGAGCAGCTGCAGAGCGCGACCGGCTCCATCCGGCCATGGCTGGTGACCGTCGCCCGGCGGATCGTCATCGATGGCCACCGCAGCCGCCAGGCCCGGCCCCAGGAGGTCGATCCGACGCCCCTGGAGACGATGCCGGCGGTCGATGTGATCGACCGGGCGCTGCGCACGATGACGATCTCCGAGGCGCTGCGCGATCTGAGCCCGGCCCACCGGGACGTCCTTGTCGAGACGTACTTCAAGGAGCGCACGGTCAGCGAGGCGGCGGAGGTGCTGCGCGTACCGGCGGGGACCGTACGGTCCCGGGTCTTCTACGCGCTGCGCTCCCTGAAGCTCTCGCTGGAAGAAAGAGGAGTGACGGAGTGACCCCGCCCACGCAGCCGGACCGGCACACCGACGTCGGCGCCTATGCGCTGGGCGTCCTGGACGCGGCCGACGCGGAACGGTTCGAGTGGCATCTGGCCGGCTGCGACCGGTGTGCGGCCGAACTCGAGGAACTGCTCGCGCTGTCCCCGCTGCTGGCCGAGTTCAAGGAGACCGCGCCCACGCCCGACACGGTCACCGCCGTACCGGGGCCCGGCGTCCTGGACGGTCTGCTCGACGAGGTGGCGGCGGCCCGGCGCGGCCGCGGCCGGCGCCGGCTGTACCTCGTCGCCGCGGCCGCCGCGCTGATCATCGGCGGACCGCTCGCCACCCTCGCCCTGACCGGCGCGGGACCGGAGCGGGAGCCCGCCGCGCCGCCGCTCGCCCGTGCCGTCCGCGCGCAGTACGCCGCGGGCGAGAAGGCGACCGCCGTCGATCCCGTCACCAAGGTCTCGGCGGGCGTCTCGATGACCGCCAAGCCCTGGGGAACCCAGGTCGTCCTCCAGCTCGCCGGCGTCAAAGGGCCGCTGACCTGCGACCTCGTCGCCGTCGGCAAGGACGGGAGCCGCCAGACCGTCACCACCTGGGCGGTCCCCAGGAGCGGCTACGGCATCAAGGGCAGCACCGCCAAATGGAACAGCGAGCCGCTGTTCGCCACCGGCGGGGCGGCCCTCAACCGCGCCGACATCGACCGCTTCGAAATCCGTACGCTCGACGGCGACCGGCTGGCCAGCGTGGATGTCTGAAACCCGCTGGAGCCGCCCGCCGGGCCCCCGCGGAGGCCGCCGGACGGGCGGCGGATAGGGTCCCGGAGCGATCCGGGACCCTCATCGGCCACCACCACGACTTCTGCCGAAGTTAAGGTCTAGGTCAACATCCGACCGGACACGCCCTTTTTTGTCCGTATGGCCAGATGCGTACGGTGCCCTGTTCGCGTACGGTTGACGGCTGCCCTACGCACAGCAGAAGGGGGCCTGGGTGGCCGCGCAGAACGCCACGCACGCACCGGATCACGCATCGGACGCCGTCCGTCACGCAGCGGATTCCGTTCGCGACCGCGAGATCGAGGCCGAGCAGACGCATCTCGACAGCGTCTACCGGCGCCTTGAGGAGAAGATCCACGAGGCAGAGTTCCTGATGGACGACGCCGCCAAACGTGGCCAGGTCGGCACGCCCGGCGCACTCGCCGAACGCGACGCCCAGGTCTTCCAGGCCGGCGTCCATCTCCACCGCCTGAACTCCGAGTACGAGGACTTCCTCTTCGGCCGGATCGACCTGCTCCTCGGCAAGGACGGCAAGAAGGGCCCGGACGGCGCCTACACCTCCGTCGAGCCCGCCGACGGCGCCATCGTGGACAACCGAGCCGAGATCGCCGAGACGCTGCACATCGGCCGCCTCGGCGTGCTCGACGCCGACTACACCCCGCTGGTCATCGACTGGCGGGCACCGGCCGCCGCGCCCTTCTACCGCGCCACCCCGGTCGCCCCCGGCCGGGTCGTCCGCCGCCGCGTCATCCGCTCCAAGGGCCGCAAGGTCCTCGGCGTCGAGGACGACCTGATGCGCCCGGAGGTCACCGCCACCCTGGACGGCGTGGAGCTGCCCGCGATCGGCGACGGCGCGCTGATGGCCGCGCTGGGCCGGGCCCGCAGCCACACCATGCGCGACATCGTCGCCTCCATCCAGGCCGAGCAGGACATGGTCATCCGGGCCCCCGCCGCCTCCGTCACCGAGGTCGAGGGCGGCCCCGGCACGGGCAAGACCGCGGTGGCGCTGCACCGCGCCGCCTACCTCCTCTACCAGGACCGCCGCCGCTACGCCGGCGGCATCCTGGTCGTCTCCCCGACCCCGCTGCTGGTCGCCTACACCGAAGGCGTACTGCCCTCGCTCGGCGAGGAGGGCCAGGTCGCCATCCGCGCGCTCGGCTCGCTGGTGGACGGCGCCGAGGCGACCGCGTACGACCCGCCGGCCGTCTCCCGCATCAAGGGCTCCTCGCGCATGCAGAAACTGCTGCGCAAGGCCGCCCGCGGCGCGCTGGACCTGCCGCGGGACCGCCGGCGGGACACCACCCGGCTGCGCGTCGTCGCCTTCGGCGGACGCCTGGAGCTGGACGCCGACGAGCTGCGCGGCATCCGGCTGGCCGCGCTCGGCGGGACCGCCCCGGTCAACCTGCTGCGCCCGCGCGCCCGCAGGCTGATCCTCGACGCCCTGTGGACCCGGTCGGGCGCCGCCCGCCGCTACACGGACCCCGAGCTGGCCGCCGAGGTCCGCCAGGGCTTCGACGAGGACCTCAGCACCGAGCCGGACTTCCAGGAGTTCCTGGACGCCTGGTGGCCCGAACTCACCCCGCGCGGGGTGCTCGCCGCAATGGCCGACGAGCGCCTGCTGGGCCGCTGGGCCCGCCGGATCCTCAACCCGCGCGAGGCCCGGCAGCTGGCCCGCTCGCTGCGCCGGGTGGGCCCGGACGGCCGCGGCCCGCTGTCGGTGCACGATGTCGCGCTGCTGGACGAGCTCCAGCAGATCCTGGGCGCCCCGGCGCGCCCGGCCCGCCCGCGCGAGGCCGACCCGCTGGACCAGCTGACCGGTCTGGAGGAGCTGTCGACCTTTGCGGACCGCAACTCCGGCGGCCGCAGCCGGCGCGAGCGCCTGGAGGAGGAACGCACCGACTACGCCCATGTCATCGTCGACGAGGCACAGGACCTGACGCCGATGCAGTGGCGCATGGTCGGCCGCCGCGGCCGGCACGCCACCTGGACGGTGGTCGGCGACCCGGCGCAGTCGTCCTGGTCCGACCCGGACGAGGCCGCGCTCGCCCGCGACGAGGCCCTCGGCACCCGCCCGCGCCGCCGCTTCACGCTCACCGTGAACTACCGCAACCCGGCGGAGATCGCCGAGCTGGCGGCGAAGGTGCTGGCGCTGGCGATGCCCGGGAAGCGCTCGCCGGACGCGGTCCGCTCGACGGGCCTGGAGCCGCGCTTCGCGGTGACGTCACCGGAGGGGGCCGGCGGCCCCGACGGCGCCACCGACGAGGAGCTGGCGGCGGCCACGGTCGCCGAGGCCACGCGCCTGCTGGGCGAGGTGGACGGCACGGTCGGCGTCGTGGTGGCCATGAACCGCCGCGAGCAGGCCCGCCGTTGGCTGGCCGGGCTCGGCGACCGGGTGGTGGCGCTGGGCTCGCTGGAGGCCAAGGGGCTGGAGTACGACGCGACCTTGGTGGTCTCGCCCGCCGAGATCGCCGACGAGTCCCCGGCCGGGCTGCGGGTGCTCTATGTCGCACTGACCCGCGCCACCCAGCAGCTGACGGTGCTCTCCACCGGACGCGACGAGCCGGACGCGGTGGGGGTGCCCGACCTGCTGCGCGACTGACCGCCGCCGTATGCGTGGCCGGCCGCCGCCGTACGAGGGAGGGCACCGGCCGCCGTACGAGGGGTCTTGAAAATCGGCTGCCCGGGACGGGATTCGCTTCCGGGGATGGTTTGTTAGCCTGGGTGACGGCACCGGCTCGATCCAAGCCCCCGGGCCCAACCATCGTCGCTACGAGCGACCACTTGCCGCGAGGCGAGCATGGCGGGCCGGTGTCATCAAGCAGTCTGCGGGCGTCTCTCCTCCGGGAGGGGCGCCCGCAGTCGTTTCGCCGCCGAGGCTTCTCGGCCGCCGGGTCCTTGCCGAAAAGTGCCTTGCCGCGATCGGGGAGGGGGGTTCCGCTCACCCCATGCTCTCTCGTATGGTGGAAATGTCTTTCCGAATTTTGTAGCTGGTTACCGTGTACCGGCTGGTAGGTGGGACGATCGGACAACGCGCTCCGTACTTGGGCATCCCCGGGTCACGGAGCCGCATAGAGAGAAAACAAGGGAAAGCAGAGGAAGTCGGCCATGGCAACGGCGCCCAGCGTCTCGTACTCGATGACGGTTCGGCTGGAGGTCCCGGCCAGCGGGACCGCGGTCAGCCAGCTCACCACGGCCGTGGAGTCCTCCGGCGGGTCCGTCATCGGCCTCGACGTGACCGCCTCGGGTCACGAAAAGCTCCGGATCGACGTCACCATCGCCGCCACCTCGACGGCGCACGCGGACGAGATCGTCTCCCAGCTGCGCGAGATCGTCGGCGTCACGCTCGGCAAGGTCTCCGACCGTACGTTCCTGATGCACCTCGGCGGCAAGATCGAGATGTCGTCGAAGCACCCCATCCGCAGCCGTGACGACCTCTCGATGATCTACACCCCCGGGGTCGCCCGGGTCTGCCAGGCGATCGCCGACAACCCCGAGGACGCCCGCCGCCTGACCATCAAGCGCAACAGCGTCGCGGTCGTCACCGACGGCTCCGCCGTCCTCGGCCTCGGCAACATCGGCCCCAAGGCCGCCCTGCCCGTCATGGAGGGCAAGGCGGCCCTCTTCAAGCGCTTCGCGGGCATCGACGCCTGGCCGCTGTGCCTGGACACCCAGGACACCGACGCCATCGTCGAGATCGTCAAGGCCATCGCCCCCGGCTTCGCCGGCATCAACCTCGAGGACATCTCCGCCCCCCGCTGCTTCGAGATCGAGGCCCGGCTGCGCGAGGCCCTGGACATCCCCGTCTTCCACGACGACCAGCACGGCACCGCCATCGTCGTGCTCGCCGCCCTCACCAACGCGCTGCGCGTCGTCGGCAAGAAGATCGAGGACGTACGGGTCGTGATGTCCGGTGCGGGCGCCGCCGGCACGGCCATCCTCAAGCTGCTGATCGCGGCCGGCGTCCAGCACGCCGTCGTCGCCGACATCCACGGTGTGGTGCACGCCGGCCGCCCCGACCTGGTCGACGCCGACCCGGACTCGCCGCTGCGCTGGATCGCCGACAACACCAACCCCGAGGGCATCACCGGCACCCTCAAGGAGGCCGTGGTCGGCGCGGACGTCTTCATCGGCGTCTCCGCCCCCAACGTCCTGGACGGCGACGACGTCGCGAAGATGGCCGAGGGCGCGATCGTGTTCGCACTCGCCAACCCCGACCCGGAGGTCGACCCGGCCATCGCCCGGCAGACCGCCGCCGTCGTGGCCACCGGCCGCTCCGACTTCCCGAACCAGATCAACAACGTCCTGGTCTTCCCCGGCGTCTTCCGCGGCCTGCTCGACGCGCAGTCCCGCACGGTCAACACCGAGATGATGCTGGCCGCGGCCGGCGCCCTCGCGGACGTCGTCCTGGACGACGAGGTCAACCCGAACTACATCATCCCCAGCGTCTTCAACGACAAGGTTGCGGGCGCGGTGGCCGGTGCGGTACGGGAAGCGGCCAAGGCCGCCGACCCCGATGTGACAGCCGCCACGGCCCTCTGAGTACGGCGCGTCGCGTGACTTGCCGTCCCTGGGCCCCCCATAGGCTGGCGGTCGGCAAATGACCGCCACCCTGTGGGGCGGCCCGGAGCGGCGCGCTACGGAGCGTCACCATGACGCGGCAGTGGGGCTTTCGTGTGACCCTCCAGGGTTCCGGATTGGCTTTAGTCCCGCAGGTAGGGGCAGGATGCGTAATCGGGCGCGAGGGTCTGGCAGCAGACCCGGGTCCGGGGACTGTCCGAGGGCCCTGGCAGCATCGGCTTCGCTGTGCCTGATACGCGGCACGCCGCAGGGCACGCCCATTGGCAAGAAGAACACGGGAGTACAAACATGAACCGCAGTGAGCTGGTGGCCGCTCTGGCCGATCGCGCCGAGGTGACCCGCAAGGACGCCGACGCCGTTCTGGCCGCCCTCGCCGAGGTGACCGGCGAGATCGTCGCCAAGGGCGACGAGAAGGTCACCATCCCCGGCTTCCTCACCTTCGAGCGCACCCACCGTGCCGCTCGCACCGCGCGGAACCCGCAGACCGGCGACCCGATCCAGATCCCGGCCGGCTACAGCGTGAAGGTCTCCGCGGGCTCCAAGCTCAAGGAAGCCGCCAAGGGTAAGTAAGACCCTCGGCAGCACCGCACGAAGCCATGAAGGGCGGCCATCCCACTCCGGGGTGGCCGCCCTTTTGGCTGCGGTGGCCGGCCGTCGGACCGCGTCACGTTCTCCCAGGGGCCGGGCCGTAGGCCGGACACCGCCCGTACGGGCCCTGTGGCCGCCTCTGCGGCGCCTCCTCAGGCCGCCGGGGTGAACGGGAAGTCCGACAGGTCAATGTCCTCCAGAGAGGCCACCACGGCCGCACGGGGACCGGGCACGATGCCCGGCATGCTCGGTACGGCCGGCAGCCGGCAGCCCGCGGTTGGGGCGGCGGCCGCGCCGGTGGGGGTGTCCTCGACGGCCAGGCAGTGCGCCGGATCGACGCCGAGGCGGGCCGCCGCGGCCGGACAGGGGTCGGGGTACGGCTTGCCGCGCGGCCAAGGCTCGTCACCCGTTCCCCGCCGCCGCCCCGGGAATACCTCTCCGCGCCCCCGAGTTGTGGCCCCGCAGGGGGCCCTCGCACCCCCTAGGGGGTCTGTTCGACCACACCGTAGGGGCCCGCAACGGCCGGTGACGCACCGTCAGACCACGGGCGGGCGGGTGCGGTTCTGCGGAGGGGGCGCGGGGGAGTTGCGTACGTGCCGGGGACGCGCAGCGGCGGGCCGTTCCGTCGCACTCGCAACTCCCGGCGCTCCTCGGCCTGGCGACGGCGCCGCCGCTGCGTGCAGCCGGGCCACCGGCCGTTCGCCGTCCGGCGAGGGCGGCCGTCGGTGCCGTCGCCGCGCCGTCCGGACCGTACGGCTGTGGGCCGGGCCCCCGGCGGCGGCCCGGCCCACAGTGCGGCCTCGGTGTGGTGCGGGGCTCAGCCCGCCGCACGGGCGGGCTCGGCCCGCGGCGCTCCGTTCGGCAGTTCCACATGGGCGCCCAGCTCGACGAGCTTCTCCATGAAGTTCTCGTAGCCGCGGTTGATCAGGTCGATGCCGTGGACGCGGGACGTGCCCTGCGCCGCCAGCGCGGCGATGAGGTACGAGAAGCCGCCACGCAGGTCGGGGATGACCAGGTCGGAGCCCTGGAGCTTGGTGGGCCCGGAGACGACCGCGGAGTGCAGGAAGTTGCGCTGCCCGAAGCGGCAGGCGGAGCCGCCCAGGCACTCGCGGTAGAGCTGGATGTGCGCGCCCATCTGGTTGAGGGCGGAGGTGAAGCCGAGGCGGGACTCGTACACGGTCTCGTGGACGATCGACAGGCCCGACGCCTGCGTCAGCGCGACGACCAGCGGCTGCTGCCAGTCGGTCTGGAAACCGGGGTGGACGTCGGTCTCCAGGGCGATGGCGTTGAGCGAGCCGCCCGGGTGCCAGAAGCGGATGCCCTCGTCGTCGATCTCGAAGGCGCCGCCGACCCTGCGGAAGGTGTTCAGGAACGTCATCATGGAGCGCTGCTGGGCGCCCCGGACGTAGATGTTGCCCTCGGTGGCCAGCGCGGCGGACGCCCAGGAGGCGGCCTCCAGGCGGTCCGGGAGGGCGCGGTGGGTGTAGCCGTCGAGCTTGTCGACACCGGTGATCCGGATCGTCCGGTCGGTGTCCATGGAGATGATCGCGCCCATCTTCTGCAGTACGCAGATGAGGTCCTCGATCTCCGGCTCCACGGCGGCGTTCGACAGCTCGGTGACGCCCTCGGCCAGAACGGCGGTCAGCAGCACCTGCTCGGTCGAGCCGACCGACGGGTACGGCAGCCGGATCTTGGTGCCGCGCAGCCGCTGCGGGGCCTCCAGGTACTGGCCGTCGGCGCGCTTCTCGATCGTCGCACCGAACTGGCGCAGCACGTCGAAGTGGAAGTCGACCGGGCGGCCGCCGATGTCGCAGCCGCCCAGGCCCGGGATGAAGGCGTGGCCGAGGCGGTGCAGCAGCGGGCCGCAGAAGAGGATCGGGATCCGCGAGGAGCCGGCGTGCGCGTCGATGTCCGCGACGTTGGCGCTCTCCACGTGCGACGGGTCGAGGATCAGCTCGCCGGCCTCGTCACCCGGCCGGACCGTGACGCCGTGCAGCTGCAGCAGGCCGCGCACGACGCGGACGTCGCGGATGTCGGGCACATTGCGCAGCCGGCTCGGGCCGCTGCCCAGGAGGGCGGCGACCATGGCCTTCGGCACGAGGTTCTTCGCACCGCGAACCCGGATCTCGCCCTCGAGCGGGGTGCCGCCGTGGACAAGCAGTACGTCGTCAGTAGAGACGGTCATGGATCTCGCGTTCCTGGAGACGGGCAGGGCCAAGCAGAAATGGTAAGGGCGCCGGAGGGCGGGTCCGTAGGGCCGTGCACCGATTAGGCAGGTAATGGCCTTGTCACAACACGCTCCGCCACGATCCGGCTTTGATGCGTAATCGCCTTTTGGCCGAAAATGCCGCCGAATGTCTCGAATGGGCCATCTGTTCTTTGCCTCGTGCGCCGGGGCTGCCGCCGTACGCCCTGCCCTGCTCTGTCGCCGTTCGGGCCGTTGACTCCCCGCTCCGGGCCGAATTGCGGGATCATGTGGCCATGACCGAGGTGTCCTCGCTCACAGGGCGGCTGCTCGTCGCCACACCCGCGCTCGCCGACCCCAACTTCGACCGCGCGGTCGTGCTGCTCCTCGACCACGACGAGGAGGGGTCCCTCGGCGTGGTCCTGAACCGCCCCACACCGGTCGGTGTGGCGGACATCCTTGCACCCTGGGCCGAGCTCGCCGGTGAGCCGGGGGTGGTCTTCCAGGGCGGCCCGGTCTCGCTGGACTCGGCGCTGGGCGTCGCGGTGGTGCCCGGCGGGCCGTCCAGTGAGGGCGGCGTCGCCTCCGCGCAGAGCGGTGCGCGGGCCGGCGGCGGCGATGCGGAGGTCGGGGGCGCGGCCGCCGCGGACACGGACGACCTGCCGCCCGGCGACGAGCCGCTGGGATGGCGCAGGGTGCACGGCGCGATCGGCCTGGTCGATCTGGAGGCCCCGCCGGAGCTGCTCGCGGCCGTCCTCGGCAGCCTGCGGATCTTCGCCGGATACGCGGGCTGGGGCCCCGGCCAGCTGGAGGACGAGCTGGTGGAGGGCGCGTGGTACGTCGTCGAATCCGAGCCGGGCGACGTCTCCTCGCCCGATCCGGAGCATCTGTGGCGCGCGGTGCTGCGGCGCCAGCGCAATGAACTGGCGATGGTCGCCACCTATCCGGACGACCCCTCGCTGAACTGAGCCCGGCCCTGGGTCCGGTCCCCGGGGCCGGTCCCCGCCCGGCCCGTCGCCCGCGCCGTCCGCGCCGGACGGGGCATCCGCAGCCTTGTTACGGGTTCGTCATGGGGAATTGTCGGACCCCGTCGCTATGGTTCGGGATACAGGGGACGGTGCGCGGGCGCGACGGCGCGGCCGCGCGGAGACGAACGGGGGAGCGCCATGCACAGGCCGAGCGTGCCCGAGGATCTGGACCATCCGGAGCGGCTGTGGGCGCGCGCCGCGACGCTGTCCGTGGTGGCCGCGGCCATGGACGACTGGGACGACTTCTCCTGGGGACCGCTGGGGCTGGAGTGCACGAACGGCGGCGGTGCCTACTGGTGGCGCCTGAAGCTGTACGACGGCGGGCGCGCCCTGCTGTGCGGCCAGGATGCGGACGGCAGCTACACGCACAACGGCAAGCGGCAGATCGACTTTCTGGCCGGCGGCCCCCAGTGGCTGCCCTGGAAGCGGATGCGCTACGACGCCGAGGGCAATCTCTTCGGCTTCGTCTACTGGTGGCAGGACGGCGCCTGGTCCCGCGCCCCGTACCCCGAGTCGATGCCGGACGACGGTCTGGAGATGGCCCTGAGCTGGGCCGGGACGGGTGACGACGCGATCGAGCGGATCGTCGAGGACCTGGTGGCCGTCACGGAGACCGAGGTCGATCCGGTGGCCGCGGTCCGCGCGTTCATAGCGGCCGCCGAGGCCCGTACGGTCGGTGCGGCGGACATCGCCGCGCTGCTGGACGCGGTCTGCGATCAGGATTCCTGGTACGCGGTGCGTCCGGAGGCGGCGCTGGCGTTCGCGGTGGAGCTGGGCCTGACGGCGGGGGACCGCGGCGGGGTGCCGGTGGCGTTCTAGGGCTTGCCCGATGGGTCATGGCCGGGCCCGCGGCCCCATCGGCCTTAGGGCTTGCCCTGGGCCGCGGGCCGTGGCGCCGGTGGCCGTCGCGCCACGGCGAGGAAGCGCTCGGCCAGCGGATGGGCGTCGCGGCCGGGCAGGACCAGATGCACGGGCACCGGCGGCGCGTTCTTCAGCCGTACGTACCGGATCCCGGGGTGGGTGTGCCGCCGGGCCACGGGCTCCGGGGCCACCCCGATGCCGTGCCCGGCGGCCACCGCCTCCAGCCATTCGTCGAAGTTCCCAGCGGTGCAGGCGAGTCGGGGGCGCCGTCCCTCGGGCCACAGCTGGGGCCGGGTGCTGCCGGTGACGGTGTTGACCACCAGTGGCAGCCCGGCCAGCTCGGACCAGTCCAGCACCCGGCGACGGGCCACGGCGCGCACGGCGTCCGCCGACGCTGTCCGCAGCGGCGTACGCGCCAGGGCGGCCACCCGCGGCTCGCGCAACAGGACCGTGGCGCGCAGCCCGGCGTCCTGGGGGACCTCGCCGCGCAGTACCGCGACATCGCACTCCCCGCTCTCCAGGCCGGCCAGCGGGGTGTCCCGGCGCACCAGCCGCACGCCGGCGCCGGTCGCCGCCGTGAAGTCCGCGGTGAGCGCCGTGCAGACGTCGGGCAGCAGCGAGGTGAAGCCCAGCCGCAGGGTCGCCTGTCCGGCGGGCGAGCGGAGCGCGGCGGCCAGCCGGGGGAGCAGCGGGGCGAGATCGGCGTAGAGCCGGCGGCCCGCGTCGGTGAGCTCGACGCGCCGGGTCGTACGGTCCAGCAGCCGGACGCCGAGTGCGCCCTCCAGCGCCCGGACGGCCCGGGTCAGCGTGGGCTGGCCGGTCCGCAGCCGGTCGGCGGCATGGGTGAAGCTGCGCTCCTCTGCGACGGCCAGAAAGCCACGCAGATGGCGTAGCTCGATGCCGTCGAGGTCGTGCCCGTACCAGCTGTCGAGGGGGCTGCCGGCATTCATGCTGCCCCAGCATAAATGCACCCCACGGGCATTTCACCGACCATCCGGAGACTTCCTACGTTTCCCGTGTTCGGTTCACCCCGGGGCCGGGGCTTCCCCGCCGCCCCGGACGATCAGGGGAGTTGAGTGCGGTGCGCAAGGTGTGGCTGCTGACGCTGGGGGCTTTCACCCTCGGCCTGGACGCGTATGTGATGGCGGGGTTGCTGCCGGCCATCGCGCACGACATCGGCACCCGGGTCGCGTCGGCGGGCCAGCTGGTCACGGCCTTCACCCTGGCGTATGCGATCGCCGCACCGCTGGTCGCCGGGCTGCTGTCGGCCGCCCGGCCCCGCGCGCTGCTCCTGGCCGCGCTCGCGGTCTTCACCCTCGGCAACGCCGTCACCGCTCTCGCGCCCTCGTTGGCGGCGCTGCTGGCCGCCCGGGTGATCGCCGGCGCCGGGGCCGGCGTCTACTCGGCCCTGTCCACGGCGGCCGCCGCCGCGCTCGCCCCGGACGGGCGGCGCGGGCGGGCGCTGGCCCTGGTGATGGGCGGGATGAGTGCGGGCACCGTACTGGGCGTGCCGATCGGGGTGCTGCTGGCCGAGCACACCGGCTGGCGCGCCACGCTGTGGCTGGTGACCGCGCTGGGCGCCCTCGCGCTCGGCGGACTCGCGGCCCTGCTGCCGCAGATACCCGCCGCCCCCGCCGTGCCGCTCCGCGCCCGGCTGGCGGCCGTCACGGACCGCGCCGTGGCCCCCGTGGTCGTGGTGTCCTTCCTGGCCGCCGTCGCCAGCCTCGGCCTGTACACCTACCTCGCGCCCGTACTGTCCGCCGCGGGCGGCGTCGGCGAGGTGACCCCGTATCTGTGGGCCTGGGGCGCCGGCGGGGTGCTGGGCAGTGTGCTGGCCGGGCCGCTGGTGGACCGTACGGGCCGGGTCCGGGCGCTGGTCGGCGGGGTGCTCGTGGTGATCGTCGCGGCACAGGCGCTGCTGCCCACGCTGGCCGCCGCGGCGCTGCCCGGTGCGGTGGTCGCGCTGGTGGCGTGGGGTGCGGCGGGCTGGGCGTTGCAGGTGCCCCAGCAGCACCGGCTGCTGGCGCTGAGCGCGGACCGCGGCACCATCGCGCTCGCCCTGAACAATTCGGCGCTCTATCTGGGCAGCGCCGTCGGCTCGGCGCTGGGCGGACTCGCGCTGGCCACGGGCATGCCGCCGTCCGTGCTCCCCTGGGCGACGGCCGGCGTGGCGGCCCTCGGATGCGTCCTCCATACGGGGACAGGCCGACGCTCCCGGGTTGCGGCGGGCGTGGGTACCCTTGGCAGTTATGAGCACTCTTGAGCCCGAGCGCGGGGCAGGTACGGGGACCCTCGTAGAGCCGACACCGCAGGTGTCGCACGGCGACGGCGACCACGAGCGCTTCGCCCACTACGTCCAGAAGGACAAGATCATGGCGAGCGCGCTCGACGGCACGCCCGTCGTCGCGCTGTGCGGGAAGGTCTGGGTGCCGGGGCGCGACCCCAAGAAGTACCCGGTCTGCCCGATGTGCAAGGAGATCTTCGAGTCCATGGGCGCCGGTGGCGACAAGGACAAGGGCGGCAAGGACGGCGGCAAGAAGTAGCCGGTCCGCTCCCGCGGTCCTGCCATACGGCTCCGGTGCGCACATCCGCGCATACCGGGGCCGTAGGCGTCTGTGTCATGGCAGGTTCGGAGCCATGACACAGAGCGCCACGCCAGACGGAGCCACGTCACATCGAGCCACATCGCATCGAGCCACGTCACATCGAGCCACGCCCGATACGGCACACACGGCAGACCCGGCACACCCGCCACGCACGGCACCTGCGGACCTGCTTCCCGCGCCGCGGCGCCTGAACTGGACGCCGCCCGCCCGGCAGCTCTTCCCCCTCGACCACGAGACGCTGCTCGATGCCCGGCCCGGCACCGAGGGCACCGCACGCTGGATGCGGTCCACGATCGGCGCGGCCACCGGGCTGCCGCTCGCGCCGGGCGCGGACGACGACAACCGCATCGTGCTCGCCATCGACCGGACACTGGCGCCCGAGGGTTACCGCATCACCGTGGACGGCCTGGCGGTCCGGATCGACGGCGGCGGCGCGGCCGGGGTCTTCTGGGGCGCGCAGACCTTCCGGCAGCTGCTGGGACCCGAGGCGTTCCGCAGGGCGCCGGTCGTGGAGCGGGACGCGTGGTACCTGCCGATGGTCGTCGTCGAGGACGCGCCGCGGTTCGCCTGGCGCGGCATGATGCTCGACGTCGCCCGCCACTTCCTGCCCAAGGACGGCGTGCTGCGCTACCTCGACCTGCTCGCCGCCCACAAGCTCAACGTCCTGCACCTCCACCTCACCGACGACCAGGGCTGGCGCATCGAGATCCGGCGCTACCCCGAACTCACCCGGACCGGCGGCTGGCGCGCACGCACCAAACTCGGGCACCGGGCCTCACCGCTGTGGGACGACCGCCCGCACGGCGGTTACTACACCCAGGACGACCTCCGCGAGATCGTCGCCTACGCCGCCGCGCGGCATATCACCGTCGTCCCCGAGATCGATATCCCCGGGCACTCGCAGGCCGCCATCGCCGCGTATCCGGAACTCGGCAACGCCGACGTCATCGACACCACCTCCCTGCAGGTCTGGGACACCTGGGGCGTCAATCCCAACGTACTGGCCCCCACTGACAACGCCCTGCGCTTCTACGAGCATGTGCTGGAGGAGGTCCTGGACCTCTTCCCCTCCCCGTTCGTCCACATCGGCGGCGACGAGTGCCCCAAGGACCAGTGGCGGGCCTCGGCCACCGCACAGGCCCGCATCGCCCAACTGGGCCTGTCCGGCGAGGACGCGCTGCAGAGCTGGTTCATCCGGCACTTCGACCGCTGGCTCGCCGACCGCGGCAGGCGGCTGATCGGATGGGACGAGATCCTCGAGGGCGGCCTCGCCGAGGGAGCCGCCGTCTCCTCCTGGCGCGGCTACGCGGGCGGGATCGCCGCCGCCCGCGCCGGCCACGACGTCGTCATGTGCCCCGAGCAGCAGGTGTACCTGGACCACCGTCAGCATGCCTGCCCCGACGAGCCGGTGCCGATCGGCTACGTCCGCACCCTGGAGGACGTCTACCGCTTCGAGCCGGTACCACCGGAGCTGACGGACGAGGAGGCCGCCCGCATCCTGGGCACTCAGGCCAACGTCTGGACCGAGGTCATGGACAGTCAGCAGCGCCTCGACTACCAGGTCTTCCCGCGGCTCGCGGCGTTCGCCGAGGTCGCCTGGGCGCGGCTGCCGCGGCCCGCCGACCGCGACTACCAGGACTTCAGCCGCCGGATGACCGCCCATTACGCCCGCCTCGACGCCCTCGGCGTCGACTACCGCCCGCCCGGCGGCCCGCACCCCTGGCAGCGGCGCCCCGGTGTGCTCGGACGCCCGATCGACGGGGCGCCCCCAAACGTGTGAGCCCGCGCCCGAGAAGGCGACCGCGCGGCCGGGGCCTGGGAGCGTGGTTGCCCCGCACCGCCGTACGGGCGATGGGCGCCCGCAAGGCGCGCACCGTACCCCGTGCGCCGCCCGCCGCACCCCGAGTGGCGGACGAATCGGACCACCGCGCCGCATGGGGACGGAACGCCGCTTCGCGGACCCTCCCGCCGTGGGGCCGGGAAGATGTGCCAGAGTTGCCACGTCCGGGCCGTGAGCACGTACCGTACGGCGGAGCGGAACTGCCGGGACACCGGGGAAGGGGCAGCTGGCTTGACCACCCATGCACCGCAGGCGTCACCAACGGTGACATTGCCGGCCTCGCTCGACGAGGCGGTGGCGGCGCTCACCGCCATGCCCGCCGCCGTTCCGGTCGCGGGCGGTACGGACCTCATGGCGGCCGTCAACGCCGGACTCCTCAGACCCGCAGCCCTGGTGGGCCTCGGCCGGATCAGCGAGATCCGCGGCTGGCAGTACCAGGACGGCCATGCGCTGCTCGGCGCCGGCCTCACCCTCGCCCGTATGGGGCGCCCCGACTTCGCCGCGCTGATCCCCGGCCTGGCCGCCGCCGCCCGCGCCGCCGGACCCCCGCAGATCCGCAACGCCGGGACGCTCGGCGGCAATATCGTCACCTCCGCACCCACCGGCGACACGCTGCCGGTGCTCGCCGCCCTCGAGGCGACCGTGATCATCGCCGGACCGGGCGGTGCGCGCCGCGAGATGCCCGTCAGCCACCTCCTGGCGGGCCGGGAGATGCTGCATCCCGGTGAACTCGTCGGCTTCGTACGGGTGCCGCTGCTGCACGCCCCGCAGACCTTCCTCAAGGCCACCGGCCGGACGGGCCCCGGGCGGGCCACCGCCTCGGTGGCGCTGGTCCTGGACCCGGCCCGGCGCGGCGTGCGCTGCGCCGTGGGCGCGGTCGCCGCGATGCCGCTGCGTCCCCTGGAGGCCGAGCAGTGGGTGGCCTCGCTCATCGACTGGGACGGCGAACGCGGCCTGGTGCCCGAGGCCCTGGCGGCCTTCGGCGACTACGTGGCAGCTGCATGTATTCCCGACCCGGTGCCGCCGCAGGACGGTTCGGAACCCGTGCCCCTGCCGCCCGCCGCGCTGCACCTGCGCCGTACGGTGGCGGCCCTGGCCCGCCGCGCACTTGGGAGGGCGCTCTCGTGAGCGAGCGTAGTGAGCGAACCATCAGGAGGTGCGCGCCTCGCGAATGCGGGGCCGCGCGAAGCGAGGTCTCGGCATGAGTGACGACAACCGCCCCCCGCAGCAGCCGCACCCCGAACAGGGCTGGCAACCACTCCCGCAGGGCGGCGAGTACGAGTCGGAGGCCACCGCCTTCGTCCAGCTCCCGGAAGGCTTCACCACCGGCGTCTACGGCGGCGTGCCCGGCCGCTACGGAAATGGTTACGGCAACCCGGGCGCCGACCCGCTCGCCGCGCCCGGCCACGGCTACACCCCGCCGTCCTCCTTCACCCAGCACGCCGCCACGCCACCGGTCCCGGACGCGGGCACCGACCCGTCGTCCACCGGCCAGTGGACGATGCCGTTCGCGGACCCCTCGGCCGGATACGTCGACCCGTCCGCCGGATACCCGGCCCACTCCGGTCACTCGGGCCACTCCGGTCAGTCCGGCCACCAGGATTCCGCCGCGATCTATCAGGGCGGCGCGCCCTCGGCGGCGGAGTCGTGGGGCGGCGACCACGTGGACTGGCCGGTCGCGGGCAGCGCGGAGGCCGCCGGAGCATGGTCGGTTCCGGCCGCGGCGGACGACGGCCTGGAGGAGTCCGGCGAGTATCTGGTCGGCGATGACGGCCTCACGGGCTACCAGGGGCTGCAGGGGCAGCCGGGGCACCACCCGGAGCCCCCGGGCGCCGCCGCCTACCAGGGCGGCTACCAGGACACCTACGGCGGCCACGAGGCCCCGGCGGACGCCGGCGAGACCGGCCGCACCGGCCACTGGAACTTCTCGGCCGGGCTGAGCGCCACGACCGGCGTGCCCGCGCAGGGCGAGACCGCCGCGGACGGCCCGTTCCACGCCCCCGCCGACGATCCCTACGCGGCGGAGGGCGCCCCGGCCGACGGCCTGACGGGCGGCGGTGAAGCGGTTGACGGCGGTCCGTACGGGACGGACGCGGGCCGGGTGGACGCGCCGGCAGCTGGTGCGACCGGTCACTGGTCGCTGCCCGCCGACGCGCTGGCCCAGTGGCCGCCCGCGCAGCAGCAGGAGGCGGCTCCCCGGCCGGAGGAGGCGGCGCCGAGCATAGGTGCCGGTTCCGACGCCGATCGCTGGTCGGTCCCGGCCGCCGAAGGGGAACAGCCCGACCACTCCGGGGAATTCGCGGTCGGCCCGGCGACCGCTCCCGACGAGGGAACCGGCACCGGGGATGCGTACGGGGCCTACGAGCCCTACGGGACATACGAGGAGCCCCGGGCGGCGGCCGGCGAGGACCGCCTCGCCGAACCGGACGAGCGGACGGCCGGTGAGGCCGGCCCAAGCGCCGCCACGGAGCCGGAGCCGACGCCCGGCCCGGTGCCCGCCGAGCCCCGGCCCGAGGCCGTCACCGCACCCGCCGAAGGCCACGACGCGCCCCTGGAGGCGTCCGCACCGGCCGAACCGGCGGACATGGCCGGCCCCGCCGAGCCGGCCGACCTCACCGGCGATCCCACCGCCCCCGCCGCTCCCGCCCACGACGCTGCCGTCCCCGACACCCCCGTCCCCGACGGCGCCGCCACCCCCGACGAGCACCACCACCCCCACGACGAACACCCCGCCGCCTCCTACGTCCTGCGCGTGAACGGCACCGACCGGCCCGTCACGGACTCCTGGATCGGCGAGTCGCTGCTCTACGTGCTGCGCGAGCGGCTCGGCCTCGCCGGGGCCAAGGACGGCTGCTCACAGGGCGAGTGCGGGGCCTGTTCCGTCCAGGTGGACGGGCGGCTCGTCGCGTCCTGCCTGGTGCCCGCCGCCACCGCGGCGGGCAGCGAGGTCCGTACCGTCGAGGGGCTCGCGCAGGACGGCGTCCCTTCCGACGTGCAGCAGGCGCTGGCCGCGTCCGGCGCCGTGCAGTGCGGCTTCTGCATCCCGGGCATGGCGATGACCGTGCACGACCTCCTGGAGGGCAACCACGCCCCCAGCGAGCTGGAGACCCGTAAGGCGCTGTGCGGCAACCTCTGCCGCTGCTCCGGCTACCGCGGTGTGCTGGACGCCGTCGAGGAGGTCGTCAAGTCCCGTGCGGAGGCCGCCGAGGCCGCGCACGCCGCGGCGGAGACCGCGGCCGACGCCCCGGCGGACAAGCCCCGGATCCCCCACCAGGCGGGCCCCTCGGACCCCACCGATCCGCAGACGGGAGGCGCCGCATGAGCGGGCGCAGCACGGGGATCCCCCCGGCCGAAGTCGCCCGGCAGCAGCCGGGTGCGGGTGCCCCCGGCGTCAGCTGGAGGAATGCCCTCAGGGGCACAGTCATCGAGAGGTGCGCGCCGAGCGAGGGCGAGGCCGGGCGGAGCGAGGTTTCGGCATGAGTGGCACGACAGACGGCGCCGGCGCCGCCACCGCGACCCCCGCGGCGAGCGTCCCGATCCCGCCGGTGGAGCCGCCGCCGCGCGGCCTGGGCGTCTCGCTGCCGCCCGCGGACGCGCCGGCCAAGACCGAGGGCACCTTCCCGTACGCCGCCGATCTGTGGGCCGAGGGGCTGCTGTGGGCCGCGGTGCTGCGCTCGCCGCACCCCCGCGCGCGGATCCTGTCGATCGACACCAAGCACGCGGCCGAGATGCCGGGCGTCCGCGCCGTCGTCACCCATGAGGACGTCCCCGGTGACGCGGGGCACGGCCGGGGCGTCGCCGACCGCCCGGTCTTCGCCAAGGATGAGGTCCGCCACCACGGCGAGCCGATCGCCGCGGTGGCCGCCGACCACCCCGACACCGCCCGTCTGGCCGCCGCCGCCATCACCGTCGAGTACGAGCTCCTGGACGCCGTCACCGACCCCCAGCTGGCCTTCGAGGCCGAGCCGCTGCACCCCGACGGCAACCTCATCCGGCACATCCCGCTCCACTTCGGCGACGCCGAAGCGGTCGGCGAGGTGATGGTCGAGGGGCTCTACCGGATCGGCCGCCAGGACCCCGCCCCCATCGGGGCCGAGGCCGGACTCGCGGTGCCGCGCCCCGACGGCGGTGTGGAGATCTACACGGCCTCCACCGACCCGCACACCGACCGCGATCTGGCCGCCGCCTCCTTCGGCCTCGAACCGGACCGCGTCAAGGTGGTGGTCACCGGCGTCCCCGGTGCCACCGCCGACCGCGAGGACCCCGGCATCCAGCTCTCGCTCGGCCTGCTGGCGCTGCGTACGGGCTGCCCGGTCAAGCTCGCCGCCACCCGCGAGGAGTCCTTCCTCGCGCACGCCCACCGCCACCCCACGCTGCTGCGCTACCGCCACCACGCCGACGCCGACGGCAAGCTCGTCAAGGTGGAGGCGCAGATCCTGATGGACGCCGGTGCCTACGCGGACACCTCCGCCGAGGCCCTGGCCGCCGCCGTGTCCTTCTCCTGCGGCCCGTACGTCGTCCCGCACGCCGTGATCGAGGGCTGGGCGGTACGAACCAACAACCCGCCCTCCGGCCATATGCGCGGCGAGGGCGCCATGCAGGTCTGCGCGGCCTACGAGGGCCAGATGGACAAGCTGGCCGCGCAGCTGGGGCTGGAACCGGACGAGATCCGGATGCGCAATGTGATGGCCACCGGCGATCTGCTGCCGACCGGCCAGACCGTCACCTGCCCGGCCCCGGTCGCCGAGCTGCTGCACGCCGTCAAGGACGCACCGCTGCCCGAACTCCCCAAGGACGCCCCCGAAGCGGAATGGCTGCTGCCGGGCGGACCCGAGGGCGCGGGCGAGCCGGGCGCGGTACGCCGCGGCGTCGGCTATGCGCTGGGCATGGTGCACATGCTCGGCGCCGAGGGCACCGACGAGGTCTCCACGGCCACCGTCAAGGTCAGCGGCTCGGTCGCCACCGTCATCTGCGCGGCCGTCGAGACCGGTTCCGGCTTCTCCACCCTGGCGCGGCAGATCGTCCAGGAGACCCTCGGGGTCGACGAGGTCCATGTCGCGGGCGTCGACACCGACCAGCCCCCGGCCGGACCCGCCTGCCACGGCCGGCACACCTGGGTCTCCGGCGGCGCCGTCGAACGCGCCGCCAAGATGGTCCGTACCCAGCTCCTGCAGCCGCTGGCCCACAAGTTCGGGATGTCCACCGAGCTGCTCAGCATCACCGACGGCAAGATCACCTCCTACGACGGGGTGCTCAGCACGACCGTCGCGGAGGCGCTGGACGGCAAGGAACTGTGGGCCACCGCCCAGTGCCGGCCGCACCCCACGGAACCGCTCGACGACAACGGTCAGGGCGACGCCTTCGTCGGCCTCGCCTTCTGCGCCATCCGCTGCGTCGCCGACGTCGACATCGAGCTCGGCACGATCCGGGTCGTGGAGATGACGGTCGCCCAGGATGTGGGCCGGGTGCTCAATCCGGCCCAGCTGCGGGCCCGTATCGAGGCCGGCGTCACGCAGGGGCTGGGCGCCGCCCTGATGGAGAACCTGCGTACCACCCGGGGCCAGGTCCGCCACCCCGACTTCACCGGATACTCCCTGCCGACCGCCCTCGACGCCCCCGACATCCGCATCGTCGAACTCGTCGAGGAACGCGATGTGGTCGCCCCCTTCGGCGCCAAGCCCGCCAGCGCCGTCCCGGTCGTCACCTCCCCGGCCGCCGTCGCCTCCGCCGTCCGCGCCGCCACCGGCCGCCCCATCGGCCGGCTCCCGATCCGCCCGCAGGCGGCGGTGGCACAGGCCGTGCAGATGTAGCGCGGGGGAGCGGCCGCCCCTTGATCACCCCCTCCGCACCCCCTTCGGGGGATCGGGGAGGGGGTATTCGTGATCTGCCCGCCTTTGTGCGGAGGATTTCTGAGCGGCGGCGGCCCGTGGAAACCCGATGACCTGCAACGCAATTCGGTTTTCCCGTGACCGTGCGATACTTGAGACCGCGTTTCACGGGAGCGGCACGGTAATTCCGTGATGCGGCGCCGACTTCACCGGCCGGAGTGGCGGGCCCTTCGGGCGAGGTAACTCTGCCTACATCGCCGTCGGTTGATTTACCTCTTGTTTTCCCGAAGTGGAAGATTGACGCTGGATCCATGGTCTGCGTGGGGTCGCTGATACCCGACGCTGTTCGCTATTCAGGGGTGCGGCTCCAGATCAGGGGGCGGAGGCATTACGCGCAGTTGCTGCCGTTTCTGTCGTTGCGTCAGCGTTACGCCCTGCTTTTGGCCAGCTGCTCACGATCGCACGCGGGCGACATCGTAAGCACTGTGCTGAAAGGGGAATCCCGTGAGAAAGAAAATCGCGCTGAGCTTCGCCGCGGCGATTGCGCTGGCCGGAGGGGTGTCCGCCATTTCCACTACGCCGGCTTCTGCCGCTGCCCCGGAACAGAGTTGCCGGGTGTCAGGAAATACTCTGACGGGCTCGAACTTTGCACCCAATGGATCGTTCACCGTTTCTCCCGGTGGGGCGGCCGCGAAATCCTCCGCCAACGGCAGCCTCGGGCCCGCCACAGTTTCGGGCACAGGGCCGTTCTCCGTAGGTGGCACGGCCTGCACCGGTGGGGCGTCATCGGGATCGTCCGGAAGTGGCGGAGCTGCTGCCGCCGTAGCTGCCGGAGCGAGTGCGGCGCAAGCGGCGCGGAGCAAAGGCGCCTCCCCGGCGGCGGCGAAGGCGCAGGGCGTAGCGGCGTCGCAGGCCAAGGCGGCCAGCCTCGGACTGTCGCAGACAGTGATAAACCAAGTGACCAATCAGACGAATGCCACTTTGAATCAGATTGTTAATTCGCCCGGTTCGAGCATTACCAGCGCTACGGGCCAGTCGTCCGCCAGCTCGGGCACCACTCCCAGCAAGCCGACGACGCCGACTTCGCCGACCACACCGACGACGCCGACCACGCCGACCACACCGACGACGCCGACGACGCCGACGACGCCGACCACTCCGGGCACCACACCCACCACACCCACCACCCCAGGCACCACGCCGACCACGCCGACCACGCCGACGACCACGGGCACCACGCCCACGACGACGGGTACGACCGGAAACCCTCCTACAACAACGGGGAACCCGCCCACCACCACGGGCACCACGAGCACCACGCCCACCACCACGAGCACCACGCCCACCACAGGTAAGGAGTCCACGACGACGGGCACCACGGGCACCACCACGCCCACCACCACGGGCACGACCACGCCCACCACGACGACCAAGCCGGCCGGCGAGTAGTGGGCTCGTCCGAAACGGAAACCGGGACGCGAACGGCCGAGGGGCCGGCTTCCCCAGGGGAAGCCGGCCCCTCACACGCTCCTGCTCTCAGTCGCTCCTGATCGAAGCCATGGAGGCCGTGGCGGGATTCGAACCCACGTAACTCGCTTTGCAGGCGAGCCCCTGAACCACTCGGGCACACGGCCGGGTTGATGCGGTGTGTCATGACAGTACGGCGGGAGACCGGGGGTGGAGCAAGGGTTTCGGGCCGGCTGCCATGAGGCTGCAACACGGGGTTCATGAAGGGGGGGACGGCCCCTCCATGAGGCGGGGGGCTCAGGATTCCGGCGGGGTGTCCCGGACCGCGACCAGGCCGTTGAAGACGCCGACATAGGCGGTGCCGTCGGGGCCGAGGGTGATCGGGGCCCAGTTGTTGTCGTAGAGCGGCCCGGTGCCGGTCAGGCGCTTGAAGCGGGTGTGGCCGGTGCGGAAGTCGACGGCGGTCAGGTACCAGGCGTCGATGCCCAGGCGGTTGGGGTCCTTTGTGTAGAAGTAGAGGAGGCCGTTGGCGGTGGAGAGCTTGGCGACGCTGGAGGGAGCGCGTTCCTTGCTCTCCCAGACGGTGTCGCAGCCGCTGCCGTCCGGCCGGATGTCGACCCTGGTGATGCCGCCGACCACCGACTTGCCCAGGAGGAGCGAGGTGACGTTCTCGTAGCCGTAGTTGTTCTCGACGACCAGGCTGTTGCCGTAGCCGATGAGGGAGTTGTCGGTGGTGGAGGCGCCGGCGCCGAAGACCGGAACGGTGCAGACCAGACGGCCGGCGTCGGGGCCGGTGCGGCCGTAGACCAGGACGTTCATCCGGTCGTCGGCGTTGTCGGTGATGGCCACGTAGGGGTGGGCGGCGTCGCCGAGGAGGGTGGGGGTGGTGCCGGAGCCCTGGTTGATGGAGCCCGGTTTGCCGCCCGTGCCGCGGTCGTAGGTCCGGCGCCACTGGACGCGCGGGGTGCCGTCGGCGTCCGCGCGCAGGCTGTAGAGGGCGTGGTCGGAGACGATGGAGACCCCGTCCTCGGCCGCCGAGAAGCTGTTCTGGATCTCCTCGCCGGGCAGCTGGGTGGTGCGTACCGCGCCGCTGTCCGGAGCGATGGTGCCGATCCGGCCCTTACGGGTCACCCACCAGATCCGGCCGTCCCAGTCGGGCTGGACGGAGGTGACCGGATCGCATTCCCCGCGCGGGTAGAGGTTGGTCCAGCCGACGCAGTCGTGCGGGACGTACGGGGTGAGGTCCCAGTCGTCGTCGAGGGTGAAGTGCCAGGATCCGTCGGCCGCCCGGGAGTGGGACAGGCGCAGGACGTGCTGGCGGGAGTCGGCGAGAACGACCCGGTCCTTGTTGTCGAGGTAGAAGTAGGCGCCGCCCGAGGTGTCCTTGAAGATCTTGGAGAAGTCGAGGCGGGTGATGGCCTCGATGGTGGACGGGCGCTGCGGCAGTTTGTACTCGGCGAGGGTGGCCAGGCTCGTCGGGTCCAGCAGCTTGAGCCGGAAGCCCTGGAAGGTGCCGCAGACGGTCAGTATCCGGCCCGCGGAGTCGAAGGTGACGGTGGCGCACTCACCGCCCAGCGCCGCCATCTTCTCGCTGGTCACGGCCGGGTTGGCGCCGAGCGGCCCGGGGAAGGGGTGGGTGTCGCTGCTCGCACCGTCGCCGTGCATCCCGGCCCGCCCGTTGGGCGCCAGGTAGGGGTGCTGCGGCAGGGCCTGGCCGGCCGGGAGCGGGTCGGCGGTGGCCGGGGCGCCCTCGTACTGCGGGACCAGCCGGTGGCCGGGGGCGGGCGGTATCGGCGCCGCCTGCGCGGCGGGCGCGAGCGCCAGGGAGGCGGGGAGGGCGAGGAGCAGGGCGGTCAGGCCCGCACCGGCGCGCGCCCCGAGCCGCCGTCCGCGGCGTCCGCCGCGCGGTCTGCCGGGCGCCCCAAAGAGCCTTGTCTGCACAGGAGTTACCTCGTCTTCCTTCGATTGTCGGCAACGGCGGACGAGGCTAAGGCGGGCGGGCCGAGGAGTCCATGACTTCCCGGGCCCTGGCATGGAGCGTTCACACGGCTGTCATCGGCGGCCGTACGGTTTCGAGCCATCGCGCGGGAGGCCCGCCGCGCACCCCATGACCGACCGGCCGCGACTACGACCAAAGCCCGACCTCATCCCCGCCCCCGGACAGGGGCGCAGCCGGTCTACGGCTCTTACGCTTGCCCGATGACCGCTGACCACCCCCACCCGGGCGACCGCGCGGACCCCCACCCGGGCGACACCGACGTCGCCGCCCCCGGCGACCGCCCCGCCCTGCCCCGCCCCCGCCGGGACCGGGACCGTGCCGAGGACGGCGGGGTCCTGTCCCGCCCCTACCGCGCGCTGACCCTCGGCATCATCTCCGTCATCTCGCTCGTCGCCTTCGAGGCGAGCGCGGTGAACACCGCGATGCCGGTCGCCGCCCGCGCCCTCGACGGCATCGGCCTCTACGCCTTCGGCTTCTCCGCCTTCTTCACGGCGAGCCTTTTCGCCATGGCGCTGTCGGGCGAGTGGAGCGACCGGCGCGGGCCGCTCGCCCCCCTGTTCACCGGGATCGCCGCGTTCGGCGCGGGGCTGCTGATCGCGGGCGGCGCGGGAACCATGGGGATGTTCATCGCGGGCCGCGGCGTGCAGGGCATCGGCGGCGGACTGGTGATCGTCTCGCTGTACGTCGTGGTCGGCCGCGCCTACCCCGAACGGCTGCGCCCCGCGGTCATGGCCTCGTTCTCGGCCGCCTGGGTGGTGCCGGTGATCGTCGGCCCGCTGGTCTCCGGCACCGTCACCGAACACCTCGGCTGGCGCTGGGTCTTCCTCTCCATCCCCGTCCTGATACTGCTGCCGCTCGCGGTGATGCTCCCGGCGCTGCGCAAGCTGCCCCGTACGGAGCCGGGCGCGGGCCACGGCGCGCGGCAGATCCTGGGCAGCCGGCGCTGTCTGCTCGCGCTGGCCGTCGCGGCCGGCGCCTGTCTGCTCCAGTACGCGGGCCAGCACCCGTCCTGGCCCGCGCTGCTGCCCGCCGCCGCGGGGGCGGCGCTGCTGGTGCCGGCCATCGTCCGCCTGCTGCCGCGCGGCACCTTCCGGGCGGCGCGCGGTCTGCCGTCCGTGATCCTGCTGCGCGGCCTGGCCGCCGGGTCGCTGGTGGCGGCCGAGAGCTTCATCCCGCTGATGCTGGTCACCCAGCGCGGCCTGTCCGCCACCCTCGCCGGCCTCTCCCTCACCGGCGGCGGCCTGACCTGGGCACTCGGCTCGTACGTACAGAGCCGCCCCCGCCTGGAACCGCACCGCGAGCGACTGATGGCCCTGGGCATGGCCTTCCTGGCCGCCGCCATCCTCATGGTTCCCCTGGCGCTGCTCGACGGGGTCCCGGTCTGGATCGTCGCGGTGGCCTGGACGCTCGGCGGCTTCGGCATGGGGCTCAACATCTCCAGCGGCGGCGTCCTGCTGCTGAAGCTGTCCCGCCCCGAGGACGCGGGCAGCCATTCCGCTTCGCTGCAGATGGCCGACGCGCTGGGCAACGTCACGTTCGTCGGCGTGAGCGGCGTGCTGTTCGTGGCGTGCGGCGGCGGCCACATCGCGACGAGTGCGGCCCAGGCCTCGGCCGCCGCCCCGGGACACCCGGTGGCCTTCGTCGCCGTGTTCGCGGCGATGGCCGTGGTCGCGACGGTGGGTGCCTTCGCTGCGCTTCGTCTGCGCCCCACGTAGTCGGCTTGCCCGCCGTGGGGGTTTCTCTGGGTTCGCCTGCGGCGGGCTGTGGTCGCTGCGCGAGGCTGTTCGGCTGCGGGGCCGGGCCTCCGGACTCCGTCCTGCGGCCCGGCCCCTCCCCGTTGGGGGTGGGGGGAAGACGGTGGGGGTGGATGTCGATGGTCAGGTGCGGCCTGTGGATTCCGTCACAGTGAGCCGACGCGAAAGGGCCGCCCCCACCGGCCTTTTCCACCCACTCACGGGAGGGGCCACCCCGCAGGACGAAGTCCGGAGGGGTGGCACCGCACCCGACAAACCCACGCCCGCCGCAGGCGCAACGGCGACCAACCACCACGGCGGGAAAGCCAAAACTTCGGCCCAAGCAAAGCGCAGCGGAGCGGCGGGACGGCCGACAACGTGGGAGAGACCAGCCGCTAGGCTGGGCCGGTTGCCGATCGCCGACTGAGCCCGACGGAGACCGTGACTACCACCACCAGCGCCACCAACAGCCACCACCTGTCCCCGGCCTTCCCGGGGCGGGCACCCTGGGGTACCGCGAACAAGCTGCGCGCATGGCAGCAGGCGGCCATGGACCGGTACATCCAGACGCAGCCCAGAGATTTCCTCGCCGTCGCGACGCCCGGCGCCGGTAAGACGACCTTCGCGCTCACCCTCGCGTCGTGGCTGCTGCACCACCACGTCGTACAGCAGGTGACGGTCGTCGCGCCGACCGAACACCTCAAGAAGCAGTGGGCGGAGGCGGCGGCCCGGATCGGCATCAAGCTCGATCCGGAGTACAGCGCGGGCCCGTTGGGCCGCGAGTACCACGGCATCGCGATCACCTACGCCGGTGTCGGCGTCCGCCCGATGCTGCACCGCAACCGCATCGAGCAGCGCAAGACCCTGGTCATCCTGGACGAGATCCACCACGCCGGTGACTCGAAGTCCTGGGGTGAGGCGTGTCTGGAGGCGTTCGAGCCGGCCACCCGGCGCCTGGCGCTGACCGGTACGCCGTTCCGTTCCGACACCAACCCGATCCCGTTCGTGACGTACGAGGAGGGGAACGACGGCATCCGCCGTTCCTCCGCCGACTACACCTACGGCTACGGGAACGCGCTGGGCGACGGCGTCGTCCGGCCGGTCATCTTCCTCTCCTACAGCGGCAACATGCGCTGGCGGACGAAGGCCGGTGACGAGATAGCGGCCCGGCTCGGCGAGCCGATGACCAAGGACGCCATCTCGCAGGCATGGCGTACCGCCCTCGACCCGCGCGGCGACTGGATGCCCAATGTGCTGCGCGCCGCCGACCAGCGGCTGACCGAGGTCCGTAAGTCCATTCCGGACGCGGGTGCCCTCGTCATCGCCTCCGACCAGGAGCAGGCCCGCGCCTACGCCAAGCTGATCCGGGAGATCACCGGGCAGGGCGCCACCCTGGTGCTGTCCGACGACTCCGGCGCCTCGCAGCGCATCGACGACTTCTCGGGGTCCGAGGACCGGTGGATGGTCGCGGTGCGGATGGTGTCGGAGGGCGTCGACGTACCGCGGCTGGCGGTCGGGGTGTATGCGACGACCATCTCCACGCCGCTGTTCTTCGCGCAGGCCGTGGGCCGTTTCGTACGGTCGAGGCGGCGCGGCGAGACCGCCTCCGTCTTCCTGCCGACCGTCCCGATGCTGCTCGGCTTCGCCAACGAGATGGAGGTCGAGCGCGATCATGTGCTCGACAAGCCCAAGAAGGACGGGGAGGAAGACCCCTACGCCGAGTCCGAGAAGGAAATGGACGAGGCGAACAAGGAGCAGGACGAGGACACCGGGGAGCAGGAGCAGTTCTCGTTCGAGGCGCTGGAGTCGGAGGCGGTCTTCGACCGGGTCCTCTACGACGGCGCCGAATTCGGCATGCAGGCGCACGCCGGCAGCGAGGAGGAGCAGGACTACCTCGGCATTCCGGGGCTCCTGGAGCCCGACCAGGTGCAGATGCTGCTGCAGAAGCGGCAGGCCCGGCAGATCGCGCACAGCCGGAAGAAGCCGGACGCCGAGGCCGATCTGCTGGAGCTGCCCGCCGAGCGGCGGCCGGTGGTCAGCCACAAGGAGATGCTGGAGCTCAGGAAGCAGCTGAACACGCTGGTCGGGGCGTATGTGCACCAGAGCGGTAAGCCGCACGGCGTGATCCACACCGAGCTGCGGCGGGTGTGCGGCGGGCCGCCGAGCGCGGAGGCCACCGCCGGGCAGCTGAACGAGCGGATCAAGAAGGTACGGGAGTGGGCCACGCGGATGCGGTGAGCCGGCCGCTCCTCGTCTCACCCAGTGGGCGGTGCACCTGAAGACGGTGCGCCGCCCTCCGTCATTCCCGGGATCATCCGGGATGTTCCGGGCGCCCGAGCCCGGATTCTGGACGGACTCTTCCGCTGACCGGACTTGCTCGCTACTGTCCCGGTCACGCACACGCCCCGTGGCAGCGCCGCCGCGGAGCGCAGCCGGTGCCATGCGGCCGGCGGCCTCTGGGCGCACTGCATCGGGACATGCAGCGCGTCGCGCAGGAGCGCCGCCACTGAAACCAGGAGGGGGCGTCGTGACCGCGGAGACCTCCCAGACGCTTGACCGGGGACTGCGGGTCCTCAAACTTCTCGCCGACACCGACCACGGGCTGACCGTCACCGAGCTGTCCAACAAGCTCGGCGTCAACCGCACCGTCGTCTACCGGCTGCTGGCGACCCTGGAGCAGCACGCTCTGGTGCGCCGCGACATCGGTGGCCGGGCCAGAGTCGGCCTGGGAGTGCTGCGCCTGGGCCGCCAGGTGCATCCGCTGGTCAGAGAGGCGGCGCTGCCCGCCCTGCGCTCGCTCGCCGAGGACATAGGGGCCACCGCGCACCTCACCCTCGTCGACGGCACCGAGGCGCTGGCCGTCGCCGTGGTCGAGCCCACCTGGACGGACTACCACGTCGCCTACCGCGCCGGCTTCCGTCATCCGCTGGACCGCGGCGCGGCCGGCCGGGCCATCCTCAAGGCCCGCCAGGGTCACACCCAGGACGCCGGACTCGCCCTGACCCACGGGGAGCTGGAGGCCGGTGCGAGCGGGGCGGCGGCGCCGCTGCTCGGGGTGAGCGGCATCGAGGGCAGCGTGGGCGTGGTGATGCTCGCCGACACCGTCTCGGAGCGGATCGGGCCACGGGTGGTCGAGGCGGCCCGGGAGGTGTCCGAGGCCCTGCGGTGACGCCGGGGTGCCCGGGACTGCGCCGACCTGTGAAGGCGCCGTGGCCGAGTGGTGAGGCCGTAGCGCCGTAAGGGGCCGGTGGGGCTGGGGTCATTTAGGCTGGCGGGGTGTCTGCACGCGTCCGGGCCCTGGTGCTCTGCACCGCCCTCGTTCTCGCCCTCCTCCTCACCGCGGCCCTCGCCCCGCTGCCGTATTCGGTCGCCTATCCGGGAATGACGGCCGATGTGCTCGGCGCGGACAAGGGCAAACCGGTGATCACCGTCACGGGTGCCGGCACCCGCAGCACGAAGGGGCAGCTGCGGATGACCACCATCGTCGCCACCGGCCCGGACGCCTCCGTCCATCTCTCGGACGTCCTGCGCGCATGGTGGCGTCCGGACGAGGCGGCGATGCCGCGCGAGGCGGTCTATCCGGTGGGCAGCAACACCGAGGAGATCGCGGAGCACAACGCCCGGCAGATGCGGCAGTCGCAGGACACCGCCACCGCCGCGGCGCTGGGCCGGCTGGGCAAATCGCCCAAGGACATCAAGGTCAAGCTGAGCCTGGCGGACGTCGGCGGGCCCAGCGCCGGGCTGATGTTCGCCCTCGGCATCGTCGACAAGCTGGCCGGCGACGGCAAGGGCGGCGATCTGACCGGCGGCCGGATCATCGCGGGCACCGGCACCATCACCAAGGGCGGCAAGGTCGGCGCGGTCGGCGGCGTCCCGCTCAAGACCCAGGCGGCGCACCGCGACGGCGCCACCGTCTTCCTGGTCCCCCGGCAGGAGTGCGCGGACGCCCGCGCCGAGCTGCCCCGGGGCATGCGGCTGATTCCCGTCACCACTCTGGGGGGCGCGCTCGACGCCCTGAAGGCCCTCAACTCCGGGGTCAGCGTGCCGAGTTGCCCCACATAGCGGAGTTGAGGGCCCGGGTGGCGGGCGCGGTGCCCGCAGGGCCGCCGCTCAGAGAACCGCGGTGGCTTCCTCGCTGGCGCTGAAGGCCCCGTTGTTGTCGAAGTAGAAGACGGTGACCTTCACCTTGTCGCCCTTCACGAAGCCCTTGTCGACCGGGTTCAGCTTCAGCTGCACCTTGCGGCTGTCGTAATCGCAGGTGAGCGTGCCGGCCTTGAGGGCTCCCGTGGCGTTGCGCTGCTGGGGAGCCGACGTGGTGACCTTGGAGGCGTAGCCGACCATCTGCAGGTCGACGCCCGTGTCGCAGGAGTACGTGAGGTTCAGCTGCAGGCCCGGCTTGGCGAGCGAGACCTTGTCGATGGCCAGCAGATTGGCCTTGGCCGAGGCCGTGGGTGCGGCGGCCAGGGTGCCGGCGACGGCCAGCGCGGCGACGGTGGCGGCACCGGCGAGGCGGCGCCGGACTATCCGGGATGCCTTCATGGAGTTTTCCTTCCCCCTGTGTGGTCACTGCTGCGGTCTTTGCTGTGGCGATGCCACAGATGTTCGTTTTGAGCAGCATGAACCATACGTGATCTTGGGGGTGCCCGGACTCTTTTGGTGTTATCCGCCGCCTTCCTTGATGAACCCCTCCCTGATCAGCCAGTCCTTGGCGACCTCGTGCGGATCCTCGCCGTCCACATCCACCTTGCGGTTGAGCTCCTGGGCGACGCGGTTGTTCAGCGCCTTGGTGACCGGCGCCAACAGCCGGGCGATCTGGGGGTACTTCTTCATCGTTCCGGCGTTCATCTCGGGTGCCGCGTTGTAGTTCGGGAAGAAGTGCTTGTCGTCCGCGAGGACCTTCAGGCCCATCGCCCCGATCCGTCCGTCGGTGGTGAAGACCTCGCCGAAGATGCAGGACGTGCCCTGTGCGGTCTCGGTGTAGACGACGCCGCCGGTCATCTTGCGGATGTTGCCGGAGGGGATGTTCATGCCGTAGGTCTTCGCCATACCGGGCAGCCCGTCGTTGCGGGTGGCGAATTCGTTCTCGACGCACAGCCGGACCGCGCCGGGGTCCTTCTTCAGCAGCGCCGCGACGTCCGAGAGGTTCTTGACCGGGTACTTCTTGAGGTTGGCGGCGTTCAGCGCCAGCGCGTAGGTGTTGTTGAGGCTGGACTGCGGCAGCCACACGATGCCGTTCTGGCGGTCCGCGTCGCGCACCGCCACCCACTGCCGGTGGATGTCGGGGATCGGTTTGGTGTGGCCGAGGTGGGTGATCCAGCCCGTGCCGGTGTATTCGTACATGCCGTCCGCGGTGCCGGTGCGTACGGCCTCGCGGGCGCCGATGGTGCCCTGGATGTTGGTCTTGTCGATGACGGTGGCGCCGGCCGCCTTGAAAACCAGGCCCATGATCTGGCCGAGGATGATGTTCTCGGTGAACTCCTTGGACGTCACGGTGAGGGTGGCGCCCTTGAGCGGCAGGCCCCGGCCGACCGTGCCGGGCTTGACGTCGTCGGTCATCGGGCTGCCGCTGACCAGCCCGCAGCCGCTCAGCGCGGCCGCGCAGAGCAGCAGACCGGCCAGCGCGACGGCGGCCGTACGGGCGCGCGGGCCGGGGGCACCGCCCAGCGGTGGCTGGGGGAGGGTCGTTCGGCGCAGCGCCATCAGTTCGTCCCCTCCAGGCCGCGCGGCCGCAGCAGCAGTTCGGCCAGCGAGGCCAGCCATTCGACGAGCAGCGCCAGCGCCACGGTCAGCACCGAGCCCAGGATCAGTACGGGCATCCGCTGGGTGATGATGCCCGCCGAGATCAGGTCGCCCAGGCCGCCGCCACCGCCGAAGGTGGCCAGCGTCGCGGTGCCGACGTTCAGGACGAGCGCGGTGCGCACACCCGCCAGGATCAGCGGTACGGCCAGGGGGAGTTCGACCTTGGTCAGGACGCCGGTGGGGGACATGCCGATGCCGCGGGCCGCCTCCGTCAGCGTCGGGTCGATACCGCGCAGCCCGGTGATGGTGTTGGCCAGCACCGGCAGCACGGCGTAGATCACCATGCCGACGATGGCGGAGCGCGCGCCGATGCCGAGCCAGATGACCAGCAGGATCAGCAGACCCAGCGCGGGAATGGCCTGGCCGAGGTTGGCGAAGGCCATCGCGAGGGGGGCGAGCCGGCGCAGTTTGGCGCGGGTCAGCGCGATGCCCAGCGGGATGGCGATGATCAGTACGAAGAAGGTGGAGATGACGGTCAGCTGGATGTGCTGGCGCAGCGCCAGCCACACCTTGCCGTTGTCCACCGCCTGGTGGGCGATGGAGTCCAGCCGGGCGCCGCGGAACCACAGCCAGGTGGTGAGCAGCGCGGCCACCAGGAACACCGGCATGAAGGTCCACTTCTGCCAGCTGATCCGGCGGGCTCCGGTGGCCGGGGCCCGTACGGGGGCCTCCCCGGTGGCCGTCTCCCGCTCCTGCATGTCGGTGTCGTCGAGGTGGGCGAGCCCGTCCACGTCGTGCCGGCCCGGCGGCCGCTCGGGTCCGCCGCCCGGCGAGCCGGCGCTGCCGCGGGAGGTCATGCCTTGACCCCCGAGGCGCCGTCCGCACCGCCGTCCAGGCCTTCCTGGGCCAGCTGCGTCTCGTGGTGGCGGCGTTCCTGGAGTTCGTGCTGGTGCTCCAGGGCCTCCAGCCGGTCCGCCTCCAGCAGTTCATGGACGTTGTTCATCAGCGTCTCCATGTCGACCACGCCGGTGTACTCCCCGCGCCGCCCGGTGACCGCGACCCGCCCGGCGTTGTCGGTGAGCACCGCCTCCAGGGCGTCGCGCAGCGTGGCGTCCCGGGTGACGGTGTCGGTGACCAGCGTCCCGGCCCGCGCCAGCGACTGCTTGGCGCGGGCGAGGTCGCCGCGGCGCAGCCATTTGTACGGGCGGCGGCTGCGGTCGAGCAGCAGCAGTTCGTTGGTGGAGCCGTTGCGCAGCAGGTCGAAGATGTCCTGGAGGGGGTCGTCGACGGAGGCGGTCGGGAAGTCGACCACGCCCACGTCCCGGACGCGGGTGAGATTGAGGCGCTTGAGTGCGGCGCCGGCGCCGACGAAACCGGAGACGAAATCGTCCGCGGGGTTGGTGAGGATCGCTTCGGGGGTGTCGAACTGCGCGATGTGCGAGCGCTCGCGCAGCACCGCGATGCGGTCGCCGAGCTTGATGGCCTCGTCGAAGTCGTGGGTGACGAAGCAGATGGTCTTGTGGAGCTCGTGCTGGAGCCGGATCAGCTCGTCCTGGAGGTGGTCGCGGGTGATCGGGTCGACCGCGCCGAACGGCTCGTCCATCAGCAGGACCGGCGGATCGGCGGCGAGCGCGCGGGCCACGCCGACGCGCTGCTGCTGGCCGCCGGAGAGCTGGCGGGGGTAGCGGCCGTGGAATTCGCCGGGGTCCAGGCCGACCAGGTCGAGCATCTCCTCGACCCGGGCGTCGACCTTGCTTCTGGACCAGCCGATCATCTTCGGTACGAGGGCGATGTTCTGGGCCACCGTCATGTGCGGGAAGAGGCCGGAGGCCTGGATGGCGTAGCCGACCTTGCGGCGCAGTTTGACCGGGTCGATGTCGGTGACGTCCTCGTCGCCGATCCGGATCCGTCCGGACGTCGGCTCGATCAGCCGGTTGATCATCTTCAGGGTGGTGGACTTGCCGCATCCGGAGGGCCCGACGAAGACCACGATCTCGCCGGCCTTGATCTCCATGTCGACGTTGTCGACCGCGGGGCCGGGGGTGCCCGGATAGATCTTCGTCAGGCTCTCCAGCTGGATGCGGGCGCCGGTGGTGGTCGCCTCCGCGGTGTTCTTCGCGCTGGGCCGGCCCCTCTCCCGACCACCACCCCTCAACGAGCCGCTTCGCGGCGTCTCATTCCCGGACGGTTCAGGCACGGATCCCCCTGGAAATGGTCAGACGTCCGAGCAGGACGTATGCGGCGTCGAAGAGGAGGGCGAGGATGACGATCCCGACGGTGCCGGCGAGCACCTGGTTGAGGGAGTTGGCGCTGCCCAGTGAGGCGATGCCGCGGAAGATCTCGTTGCCCAGGCCGGGGCCGGAGGCGAAGGCGGCGATGGCGGCGATGCCCATCAGCATCTGGGTGGCGACCCGGATGCCGGTCAGGATCGGCGGCCAGGCCAGCGGCAGTTCGACGCGGACGAGCCGGGCGAGGCGCGACATCCCGATCCCCTTGGCCGCGTCCACCAGCGCCGGATCCACCCCGCGCAGCCCGACGATGGCGTTGCGGACCACCGGCAGCAGGCCGTACAGGGTCAGCGCGATCACCGTCGGGGGGACGCCGAGGCCGACGACGGGGATCAGCAGACCGATCAGGGCGAGGGACGGGATCGTCAGGATGGTGGCGGTCGATGTGGTGGCGAGACTGCCCGCCCATTCGCTGCGGTACGTGACGACGCCGATGAACACTCCCAGCAGGGTGGCGAGCACCATGCACTGGAAGACCGCGCTGGCGTGCTGATACGTATCCGTCAGCAGCTGGGCGTGCCGGGTGCCGACATACTCCCAGAAGCTCACTCGGCGCTCTCCTCGGTCAGTCCCCCGATGCTTGCTTCACCAGGGGGATGATGCGCAACGGAACCGGGTTTTCCATAACAATTGCCGTCGAAGCCCGCACAATGCCATCAAAACCCACAACGAGGTCGATCACACGCTGCAGATCCGCGTTCGAACGCGCAACGAGCCTGCAGAGCATGTCCCCATGTCCCGTCGTTGTATGCAGCTCCAGCACCTCGGGAACGGTCGCCAAATGGGCGCGGATGGCGCTTCCTTGCCCTTGTTTGATCTCCAGCGTGGCGAATGCGGTCACCGGATAGCCCAGCGCGGCCGGGTCCACATCCGGACCGAAGCCCCTGATCACTCCATTCGACTGAAGCCGGTCCAGGCGCGCCTGCACCGTCCCGCGCGCCACCCCCAGCCGCCGCGACGCCTCCAGGACCCCGATCCGCGGTTCGAGCGCCAGCAGCTCCAGCAGCGCCCCGTCCAAATGATCGATCGCCATCGCCGGCTCCTCCGATTTCGATGGTCATCATGTACAGATAGCCCGGCAAAACCGCCCGGCCGCTATACGTAATGCCCAGTAGATACGGAAACTATTGCGCACCTTGTGGATCGGAGGGACTCTTCCGCCATGGCAGACACCACGATGCACACAAAGCCCACCATCCCCGCCGCGGCCCGAAAGGCGGACCCCTTCCCGGTCAAGGGGATGGACGCGGTCGTCTTCGCCGTGGGCAATGCCAAGCAGGCCGCCCACTACTACTCCACCGCCTTCGGCATGACCCGCGTCGCCTACAGCGGCCCGGAGAACGGCAGCCGCGAGACCGCCAGTTACGTCCTCGAATCCGGCGGCGCCCGCTTCGTGTTCACCTCTGTCATCAAGCCCGCCACCGACTGGGGCCGCTTCCTCGCCGACCATGTCGCCGCCCACGGCGACGGCGTCATCGACCTGGCCATCGAGGTCCCCGACGCCCGCGCCGCCTACGCCTACGCCGTCGAACACGGCGCCACCGGCCTCACGGAGCCCTACGAGGAGAAGGACGAGCACGGCACCGTCGTCCGCGCCGTCATCGCCACCTACGGCCAGACCCGCCACACCCTCGTCGAGCGCACCGGCTACGACGGCCCCTACCTGCCCGGCTTCGTCGCCGCCGAGCCGATCATCGACCCCGTGCCCCGCCGCTTCCAGGCCATCGACCACTGCGTCGGCAACGTCGAACTCGGCAAGATGGACGAGTGGGTCGCCTTCTACAACAACGTCATGGGCTTCACCAACATGAAGGAGTTCGTCGGCGACGACATCGCCACCGAATACTCCGCCCTGATGTCGAAGGTCGTCGCCGACGGCACCCGCAAGGTGAAGTTCCCGCTCAACGAGCCTGCCATCGCCAAGAAGAAGTCGCAGATCGACGAGTACCTGGAGTTCTACGGCGGCCCCGGCGTCCAGCACATCGCCCTGGCCACCAACGACATCGTCGCCACCGTACGGGCCATGCGCGCGGCCGGCGTCCAGTTCCTCGACACCCCCGACTCCTACTACGACACCCTCGGCGACTGGGCCGGCGAGACCCGCGTCCCCGTCGAGACGCTGCGCGAACTGAAGATCCTGGTCGACCGCGACGAGGACGGCTACCTGCTCCAGATCTTCACCAAGCCGGTCCAGGACCGCCCGACCGTCTTCTTCGAGATGATCGAACGGCACGGCTCCATGGGCTTCGGCAAGGGCAACTTCAAGGCCCTCTTCGAAGCCATCGAGCGCGAGCAGGAGCGCCGCGGAAACCTCTGAGGCACCCCAAGGCCGTGGGGGCCGTCGGCGGCCCCCACGGCCCCAACGACGGCCCCCGACGGGCCCCGCTACGGCGTCAGCCCGTACAGCCGCGCGGCCGTCCGCCGCGCCTCCTCCCGCGACGGCCCGCGCTCGCGCCCCGCGAAACCGTGCGCGCCCCAGTCGCCGGTCAGCAGCGAGACCGCCACCTCGTTACGGGCCAGCGCCGCGGTGTCCGCATCCGGCACGCTCTCCGGCGCCTGCGGGTCCAGGCCCAGCCGCACCTTGTAGCAGGTCGGGCAACTCGCCGGGTCCGGGTCGTAGTTGGCCGTGACGGTGCGCGCCCGGCCCATATTGGTGAACGCCACCTTGCCGCCCGGATGCGCCGGATAGTTGATGTTCAGCGCGGTGCCCTCCGGCAGCAGCGGCCCGCCCCGCGCCGTCGCCGCCAGCCGCTCGACCGTCCGCACCGTGAACGCCGCCGCCTGCGCCACGGACGGGAACGGATTCCGCGGATCGCTCAGGTCGTAGCCCGCGCTCACCGCGATGGCCGGCACCTCCGCGTCGGCGGCCGCCAGCGTCGCCCCCACCGTCCCCGAATGCCCCGCCGTCGGACCCGCGTTGGGCCCCGCATTGACCCCGGAGACCACCAGGTCCGGCGGCCGGTCCGTGAAGACGCGCTGCAACCCGAACGCCACCGTATCGCCCGGCGAACCGCTCACCGCCCACACATCCGGCGCGGTCCGCTCGGCGCGCAGCGTCGCCCCCGGCGAGAACGTCATGCCGGTCCCGCGCCCCGACATGTCCTCCGCCGGCGCCACCACCACCGCACGATGCCCCGCCTTGACCAGCGCGGCCCGCAGCGCCTCCAGATACGGATGCCGGTAGCCGTCGTCATTGCTGATCAGAATGGTGAGCGACCGCCCCGCCGTGCCGCGCCCGCCGTCCGCCGCGGGCTGCCCCAGCGCCGTCGGGCCGCCGCCCGCGACCAGCAACCCCGCCGCGAGCACCGCACCGCACAGCCCCGCCCGCCTCCTTCCGCTCCCCGACGTCCGCGAGGGACCTGAGCGCATACGCATGGGCCGCCTTTCCCGTGCTTCCTCGTACGGATCGCCGACGTCCTCATACGGACCGCCGACCTCCGCGTACGGACCGCCGACCTCCGCGTACGGACCGCTGACCTCCGCATACGGACCACCGGCCCGCGTTCACCGGCTGCGGAGGCGCGCACCGTAGCCGCCCCGCCCGCACAAGGGAAGAGACGCGCCGCCACCGCCACCCGGCGTGATCTTCCGCCCGGCGCCCGCGGATGCGACGCTGGCCGTATGGACCTCAAGGACCTCACCGCGCGACTGCGCGCCGGCCTCCCCGCGGACGCCGTGCTCACCGACCCCGATGTCACCGGCTCCTACGCCCACGACATGGCGAGCTTCTGCGAAGCCGGCACGCCCGCCGTCGTCGTCCTGCCGCGCACCGTGGAACAGGTCCAGCACGTCATGCGCACCGCCACCGCGCTGCGCGTCCCCGTCGTCCCCCAGGGAGCCCGTACGGGCCTGTCGGGCGCCGCCAACGCCTCCGACGGCTGCATCGTGCTCTCCCTGGTCAAGATGGACCGCATCCTCGAGATCAACCCGGTCGACCGGATAGCGGTGGTCGAGCCCGGCGTCGTCAACGCCACCCTCTCCCGCGCCGTCAACGAACACGGCCTCTACTACCCGCCGGACCCCTCCAGTTGGGAGGAATGCTCCATCGGCGGCAACATCGGCACCGCCTCCGGCGGCCTGTGCTGCGTCAAATACGGGGTCACCGCCGAATACGTCCTCGGCCTCGACGTCGTCCTCGCCGACGGACGGCTGCTGACCTGCGGCCGCCGCACCGCCAAGGGCGTCGCCGGCTACGACCTCACCCGCCTCTTCGTCGGCTCCGAGGGCAGCCTCGGCATCGTCGTACGCGCCGTCCTCGCCCTCAAGCCCGAACCGCCCCAACAGCTCGCACTGGCCGCCGAGTTCCCCTCCGTCGCCGCCGCCTGCGAGGCCGTCTGCGAGATCATGGCCCGCGGCCACGCCCCCTCCCTGCTGGAGCTCATGGACCGTACGAGCATCCGCGCGGTCAACGCCATGGCCCGGATGGGCCTCCCGGACACCACCGAAGCGCTCCTGCTGGCCGCCTTCGACACCCCCGAGCCCGCCGCCGACCTCGCCGCCGTCGGCGCCCTGTGCACGGCCGCCGGCGCCACCGACGTCGTCCCGGCCCAGACCGCCGCCGAATCCGACCTGCTGCTGCAGGCCCGGCGCCTGACCCTCACCGCACTGGAACGGGTCAAATCCGCCACCATGATCGACGACGTCTGCGTACCGCGCTCCCGGCTCGCGGAAATGCTCGACGGCACCGCCGCCATCGCCGCGAAATACGACCTCACCATCGGCGTCTGTGCCCACGCCGGCGACGGCAACACCCACCCCACCGTCTGCTTCGACGCCGCCGACCCCGACGAATCCCGCCGCGCCCGCGAATCGTTCGACGAGATCATGGCCCTCGGCCTCCAACTGGGCGGCACCATCACCGGCGAACACGGCGTGGGCCTCCTGAAGAAGGACTGGCTGGCCCGCGAACTGGGCCCGGTCGGCCTGGAGTTGCAGCGCGGCATCAAGGACGTCTTCGACCCCCTGGGCATCCTCAACCCGGGCAAGCTGTTCTGAGGGCGCGTCCGATGCGGTCCGGGCCGCCCCGGCGATCATGACCCGCCCGCCGCCGTAGACTTTCCTGCATGGAAACTCTGATTCCCGGGATAGCCCTCGCCGTCATCGCCATCACCAGCACCGTCGGCATGGCCACCTCCCGCAACGACCGCCGCGTCAAGGCCATGGACCGCAGGCTCCAGCTGCTGGAGCGGAAGGTGGACCTCCTGCTGGCGCACCACGGCGTCGAGGGGCCGCCCGAGGACCCCGCCTTCCAGGAGATCGACGCGCTGCTGGCACAGGGCAAGACCATCCAGGCGATCAAGGTGCACCGCGAAGCGACCGGCTCCGGGCTCGCCGAGGCCAAGGAAGCGGTCGAACGCCGGATGCGCTGACGGCTCCCGGGGCCGAGGATGTCCCCAAGGGCCCGCCGGGCCACCCCGCCCACGCAGGGAGAGCGACGAGCCGATGGCAGCCACCGAAGCCCCCCGGGCGTCCGAAGCCGCAGCTGACACGTACGACGTCCTGGTGCTGGGTGCCGGGCCCACCGGCGAGAACCTCGCCGACCGCGCCCACGCCGCCGGACTGAGCGTGGCGATCATGGAGAGCGAACTGGTCGGCGGTGAATGCTCCTACTGGGCCTGCATGCCCAGCAAGGCCCTGCTGCGCCCGGTCACCGCCCGCTCCGAGGCGAGCCGCGTCCCCGGCCTCGCGGACGCCGCGGCCGGCCCCCTCCACGCACCCGACGTCCTCGCCCACCGCAACGCCATCGCCGCGCACTGGAAGGACGACGGGCAGGTCCGCTGGCTCGACTCGGTCGGCATCGACCTCGTACGGGGGCACGCCCGGCTGGCCGGGCCCCGCCGGGTGTCCGTCGACGGCAGGATCCTCACCGCCCGGCACGCGGTCGCGGTGTGCACCGGCAGCCGCGCCGTCGTCCCGGACATCCCCGGCCTGGCCGAAGCCAAGCCCTGGACCAGCCGCGACGCCACCAGCGCACAGAGCGTCCCGGGCCGCCTCGTGGTCGTCGGCGGCGGCGTCGTCGGCGTCGAAATGGCCACCGCCTGGCGCGCCCTGGGCGCCTCGGTGACCCTCCTCGTCCGCGGCGACGGACTGCTGCCCCGCATGGAGCCGTTCGCCGGACACCTCGTCGCCGAATCCCTCGCCGAGGCCGGAGTGTTCCTGCGCACCGGCGTCGAGGTGCGCGAGGTCCGCCGCGAGGCACCGGGCGGCCCGGTCACCATCGTCCTGGACGCCGACGACGAGATCATCGCCGACGAGCTGCTGATCGCCACCGGCCGCGGCCCGCGCACCGACGACCTGGGCCTGGAGACCGTCGGCCTCGTACCCGGCTCCTGGCTGCAGGTCGACGAGACCTGCCGGGTGACCGACGTACCGGGCGACTGGCTCTACGCCGCCGGCGACGTCAACCGCCGCGCCCTCCTGACCCATCAGGGCAAATACCAGGCCCGCATCGCGGGCGCCGCCCTCGCCGCCCGTGCCCGCCAGGTCCCCCTCCTCGACAACGGCCCCTGGGGCGCCCACGCCGCCACCGCCGACACCGCCGCCGTCCCCCAGGTCGTCTTCAGCGACCCCGAAGCCGCGTCCGTCGGCCTGACCGCCGTCGCGGCCGAACGCGCCGGCCACCGCATCCGCGTCGTCGACCACGACCTCGGCGCGGTCGCCGGCGCCTCCCTGTACGCCGACGGCTACCGCGGCCGCGCCCGCATGATCGTCGACCTGGACCGCGAGGTCCTGCTCGGCGTCACCTTCGTCGGCCCCGGCGTCGGCGAACTCCTGCACTCGGCGACGATCGCGGTCGCCGCCGAGGTCCCCATCGAGCGGCTCTGGCACGCGGTGCCCGCATACCCGACCATCAGCGAGGTGTGGCTGCGGCTGCTGGAGACGTACCGGGGTTGAGGGCCTGTCCGGTGGGTCGTGGCCGGGCCCGCCCCTGACCCACCGGACCGACCCCAGGGCCCGTCCTAAGGCCGCCACCGCCGCGCCCACCGGCCCTACGCCCCGGCCTCGGGAAACTCCTCCGGCGACCAGGAATCACCCGTCCGCCCCTCGTCCCGCGGCGCCATTGCCAGCAGCTCGCTCAGCCCTTTGTCGATGCCCAGATGCCCCTGCTCCGAGCCCGGAGGCACGACCCGCAGCGTGCGCTCCAGCCAGGCCGAGACCGCCGCGGCCGACGCCTCCAGCAGCGCGTCCCCGTCCGGGGAGGACAGCGCCATGCAGACCACGCTGCGCCCCGCGGCCTTCGTCGGCCACACCCGCACGTCCCCCTCGCCGCACGGCCGGAAGACGCCCTCGACCAGCAGCTCCCGGGCGAAGGTCCAGTGCACGGGGGCATCCGAACCGACGTGAAAGGTGACATGGACGGCGTACGGGTCATCCGTCCGGTACGTCAGCCTGGCCGGCACCGGAATACTGCGCTCCGGCGACAGCACCAGGCCCAGTTCGAGTTCTCGTTCCACCACGGTCTGCATCGCGTCCGCCTCTCTTCGCTTCCTGCTTCTGTACGGCACCCATGACGGGCCCGTACAAGGAGAGAGGCGCCACCCGCCGGACTCTTACACGACTTCGCACAACTTTTTTCCCGGGCCTCTTCCAGGTGTTCGTGGCCGGGCATCCGCACAGATGCAACCCGGGGTCTGATAGATGTGGACGCTGCGTTGCGGCAGACTGCACCCCAACACCCACCAGGCCGAGTACAGATACGGGACTTCGGACATGAGCGCCCCTACCTCAGGATCCGCCGGCGACAGCCCCACGCCAGGCTTCTACCCGGACCCGTCGATTCCCGGCTACATCCGGTACTGGAACGGTGCCGCATGGGTGCCGGGCACCAGCCGGCCCGCCCCGGCCGAGGGCGAGGCGATGCCCGCCCCACCGCCCGGCGCGGCCCCGGCACCCGCTCTTGAGGAGACCGGTCCGGTCTTCCTGGACGAGGACACCGGCGGCGCCCAGCTGCCCGCCGTGCGCCAGGGCGGCGAGGTCGGGGCGCAGCCCGCCGTCGCGAGCTGGGACGATCCGGCCCGGCTGCACGGCACCAGCCCGGAACCGGCCTCCGCCTGGCAGGCCGACGCCTCCCGGCAGGGCGGCTTCGGCGCCGAGAGCGACCACCGGGTCTCCTGGGGTTCGCCCGAGTCCGGCCAGGCACCCGCCGGTACGCCGTCCGGCGCGCCCTCCTGGGGCGCGGTGCCGGGGCAGCGCGAGGAGCAGACCGCCGCGGAGTCCGGCGATCCGGCCGGTACGCCGTCGTCCACCGGGCCCTCGCTCAGCAAGCCCGGGGTACCCGCCGACGGGACGGTCGCCATCCGCGCGGTCAAGCCGGGCCGTGACGCCGGGCGGGGGTCCGCCCCCGACCAGGGCACCACCGCGATCCGCGCCGTCAAGCCCAACCGCGGGGCCCCCGCCGACCACGGCACCACCGCGATCCGCGCGGTCCGTCCGGGCCCCGGCGGCACCGCCGAACCCGGCGGCTCCGACGCGCCCGCCAAGGGCAACCAGACGATGGCGTTCCGTCTGCCGCGGGGCGGCGCCGCCCCGCAGTCCGCCCAGCAGCCCGCGCCGCAGCAGGCCCCGCCCGGGAACGCCGCTCCGCAGTCCCTGCCGTCCGTCGGCGCCCCGCAGCAGGCCGCCCCGCAGCAGGCCGCCCCACAGCAGGGTCCGCCGCAGCACGGCGGCCCGGCCCAGCAGCCCCCCGGTATGCAGGGCTTCCCGGGCCGGGCCGGACAGCCCCCGCAGGCGTCCGCCCCGCCCGCCGGCTTCCCGGCGCAGGGCGGTGCCGCCCCCGGGGCCGACGGCGTCATCCCCTGGAAGCCGCCGTCCGCCGATGTCTTCTTCGCGGCCGCGCAGGCCGCCCAGGGCCATCCGGCCGGTCTCGGCCGGCGCCTCGCGGCCCGCCTGATCGACTCCGCGGTGCTCGGTGCGATCACGGCCGCGGTCGCCGTCCCGCAGTGGGGCACGGTCACGGACCACATCGACGCCAAGGTGGAGGCGGCCAAGCAGTCCGGCCGTCAGGTGACGGTCTATCTGCTCGACGGTACGACCACCCCGATCTTCGCCATCGTGCTGGCCGTCCTGCTGATCGGCGGCGGCCTCTACGAGGTCCTGCCGACCCTCAAGTGGGGCCGTACGCTCGGCAAGAAGCTGTGCGGGGTACGGGTGCTGGACATCGAGGGCCATGACACCCCGGCCCTCGGCGCGGCCCTCAAGCGCTGGTTCTGCTACAGCGTGCTGGGGGTCCTGGCCATCGGGATCGTCAACGTCGTGTGGTGCGTGTTCGACCAGCCGTGGCGGCAGTGCTGGCACGACAAGCTCGCGCGGACCTTCGTGGCCTCGGACGCGGCGAGCGCCTCGGACTGACGGAGCCTCACCTGAGGCGAACGCGGGGGCGTGTCCGGCGAACGGACGCGCCCCCGTGGCCCGTTTGAGGTCTGTTCGCCGAGGGCGTCCCCCGAACGGACTTCGCCGGATGCGGCGGGCCGCCCGAGGCGTTCGACTCGGGCCATGAGCAGCGATCAGCCTCCGGGCCCCGGCTCCGGTGAACCGCCGGAGAACGATCCGTTCCGGAAGAATCCACCTCCGCCGGCGTCGTCGGCGGCCGGCGGCGGTCCCGCCAACGGCTCCCCGCAGGCCGGTGGCCCCCCGCAGGGCGGTACGGGTGACGAGGGCGGCGGCCGGCAGTCCGGGCGGCCGTACTCCGAGAGCCCCTACGCCCAGAACCCCTACGGCGGCGATTACGGTGCGGCCGATCCGCTGGCCGGGATGCCGCCGCTGGCCAACCGCGGCCGCCGGCTGGTCGCGCGGATCATCGACGCGATCATCATCGGCGTACCGGTCACCGTGATCATGAACCTGATCGTCGGCTGGGTGAACTACACCAGCACCAGCAGCGTCGAGACCAGCAAGCAGGCCACCGTCTCGGGTGTGACGATGCTGGTGTATCTCCTCTACGAGGGGCTGATGCTCACCAGCCGCGGGCAGACCGTCGGCAAGATGGCGATGAAGATCCGGGTCGCGATGCTCTCGAACGGCGCGGTACCGGCCGGGCAGGCGGGCTGGATCCGGGCCGCGGTCTATACGCTGCCGGAGATCGTGCCGTGCTGCGGCTTCATCTTCTGGCTGGTCAACGTCCTGTGGTGCACCTGGGACAAGCCGTATCAGCAGTGTCTGCACGACAAGGCCGCCAAGACGGTGGTCGTCTCGACGGCCTGAGGAACGAACCGCCCGGGGCCGAGGGGCCCGCGGCTCGCGCGGCCTCAGCCCGAGTGCTCGTGGACCCGGGACTCGAAGGGGGCCGGCACCGCCCGCAACGGAGCGGGCGCGGCGGGCGACTTGCCCCGCCGGGCGGGGCGGCGGACCACCCGGGCGAACCCCGGCATCGGGACCGTCATGGCCACCAGGAGCCCGAGCCCGAGCCCGGCGATGGCGATGACCGCGACCCCGATACCCGTCTCCGTCTGCGAGAGCAGCAGCATCGCGAGGGTGGAGAGAAAAACGGTGGCCGAACCGTAGACGAGCTGGGTGGCGGTCGGACGAGGCATGGCGGAATCCGTCCTCGGAGGGTCGGCGGAGGGTGGAGGTCAAGGGCGCGCCATCACACGAGCCTACGGTCCTTATTGCCCGAGCGGAACGCGAGGTAAGCGTGACCTAACCCACGGGCCAGGAGCACGGGGGCGCACACAGGGGGTGGGAGTGCGACCGGGGAGGGACGGGAACAAGTGTCCGGCCTGACCGGGGCGGGGGCGCATGCCTGAGAGGCATATGCATCGACGAGTGGAGGGAGGCGGAAATGGCCGGAACGGCTCCCCGTACGGCGATACGGCCCGGCCGCCGCTCTGCGTCCGATAACCGCAACTCGCAAGCCGGTTAACGTACTTCCCTGAACATGACAAAGTCAAGATCTGTCTTTTTCACCGCGCTTCCGGTCGAATGCCGTCGAACAGTGACCGCTCGAAGGGGAGGAGAGCGCCAAGTGAGAGACCACAGAACGGTGTTCAGACCGGCCGCCCTGGCCACGGCAATCGCCGCGATCGGGGCGGCCGTTCTGTCGTCGGGGGTCGCCACGGCCGGCACACCGGCACCGTCACCCCGCGCCATCAGCCACGACCCGGCCCCCGAACGGGCCGTCGACCACGACCTCAAGGGCCCGTTCAGCGACAAGCAGGCGGCGCAGCGCAAGGACGCGCTGGAACAGGTCATCGCCGGCTCCGCGCACCTGACCGACCGCGGCGGCTCGAAGGTCGTCCGGCTCGACCGCGGCAAGTACGTGGAGCTGGCCCGGCAGAAGACCGACAAGATCTTCACGATCCTGGTGGACTTCGGTGACACGGTCGACAACACCACGATGTTCGACCCGGACGGCGACGGCCCCCTGCCGCCGGTGAAGAAATACGGCGGCGACCCCGGCCCGGCACACAACCGCATAGCCGAACCGGACCGCCGCAAGGACAACAGCACGGCCTGGCAGAAGGACTTCAGCCGCGGGCACTTCCAGGACCTCTACTTCTCGCACGACAAGAAGAAGCCGTCGCTGGCCCAGTACTACGAGAAGCAGTCCTCGGGCCGCTACTCCGTCGAGGGCGAGGTCTCCGACTGGGTCAAGGTCGACGCGAACGAGGCCCGATACGGCTCCAACTACTGCGGCCAGACCAACTGCTCCAACGCCTGGGACCTGATCCGCGACGGCGTCAACCAGTGGGTCAAGGACCAGCGCGCCAAGGGCCGTACCGACGCCGAGATCCGGACCGACCTGGCCAAGTACGACCAGTGGGACCGCTACGACCACGACCACGACGGCAACTTCAACGAGCCCGACGGCTATATCGACCACTTCCAGATCGTGCACGCCGGCGAGGACGAGTCGGCGGGCGGCGGCGCCCAGAAGACCAACGCCATCTGGGCGCACCGCTGGTACGCCTACGGCACCGACGCCGGCAAGAGCGGCCCGGACGGCAACAAGGCGGGCGGCACCCAGATCGGCGACACCGGCGTCTGGGTCGGCGACTACACCATGCAGCCGGAGAACGGCGGACTCGGCGTCTTCGCCCATGAGTACGGCCATGACCTGGGCCTGCCGGACGAGTACGACACCACCGGCACCGGCGAGTCCTCCGTGGACTTCTGGTCGCTGATGTCGGGCGGCTCCTGGCTGGGCACGGGCAAGAACGCCATCGGCAACCTGCCCGGCGACATGAGCGCCTGGGACAAGCTCCAGCTGGGCTGGCTCAACTACGACAAGGCCAAGGCCGCGACCAAGTCGTACCACCGGCTGGGCGTCGCCGAATACAACACCCGGCACAAGCAGGCGGTGGTCGTCGAACTGCCCGCCAAACCGGTCACGACCGAGATCGTCCAGCCCGTCGAAGGCACCCGCCAGTGGTGGAGCGGCATGGGCAACGACCTCAAGAACACCCTGACCCGGTCCGTGGACCTCACCGGCAAGTCCAAGGCGTTCTTCCACCTCAAGGGCTGGTGGGACATCGAAAAGGACTACGACTACCTCTACGCCGAGGTCTCCACCGACGGCGGCACCGACTGGACGCCCCTCGACGGCACCGCGAACGGCAAGCCCATCCCCCGCGACGGCAGCGACAAGCCCGCCCTGACCGGCACCGTCGGCGCCTACCAGGACCTCTTCTACCCGCTGGACGCCTACGCGGGGAAGAAGATCGACCTCCGCTTCCGCTACCAGACCGACGGCGGCGCGGCCCAGAAGGGCTTCGCGGCCGACACGCTCAGCGTGGTCGCCGACGGCGCGCCGCTGTTCACCGACAACGCCGAGGACGGCGACAACGGCTGGAGCGCCACCGGCTTTTCGCACGTCGGCGCGTCCTTCACCAAGGACTACCCGCAGTACTACATCGCCGAGAACCGCCAGTACGTGTCGTACGACAAGACCCTCAAGTCCGGCCCGTACAACTTCGGTTGGCTCACGGAGAAGCCGGGCTGGGTGGAGCACTTCCCGTACCAGAACGGCGTGCTGATCTGGCTCTGGGACACCTCGCAGCCCGACAACAACGTCGGCAAGCACCCCGGTTACGGGCAGATCCTTCCCGTCGACGCCCATCCCAAGGCCGAGAAGTGGGCCGACGGCAAGCTGATGCGCAACCGCTTCCAGTCCTACGACTCGACCTTCACCCGCTACCGCACGGATGCCCTCACCCTCCACAAGGACGGCAAGGTCACCAAGATCAAGTCCAAGCACGGAGTGACGGTCTTCGACGACCGGCACGGCGTCTACTACGACAAAGCGAACCCGACCGGCGGGGTCATCGTTCCTGACACCAACACCCGGATCCGGATCGCCAAGGAGGCCCACAACGGCTCCGTGGTGATCGTTGTGGTCGGCCCCGCAGGTAAGTAAACAATAAAACCGCAGGTCAGAGGCGAATCGGCCGTTACCCCTTGGCGGGTGGCGGCCGTTCGCGTTTAGATGCGTCTACGAGTTCCTTGTTGACGAGAAGTCTCACGGGGGAGATATGACATTGACCGGCGGCGGCTTCATCAGGCTTCCTGGCGGAAGCGTGGTGGTCGCCCTCTCGCTGCCCAGACCGCCCCACGGCGCGCGCTCGGGCCCCTACGACTGCGGCTGCCGCGTCCGGGTCCTGGTCCACGCCGCCAACCGCCAGCGCGCCCTGACCAGGCTGCGCAACCACGGACTGCGGGCCGTCTACCTGCGCGGCAATTCCGAACCACCGACGCCGGACGAGGTGACGGCCGTACTGCACCACCCGGATGGCCTGGTCTGGCGCGAGACGCCGGACGACGACACCGAGTCCTGGCACCCGATACGGGCCCTCCTGAGGGCCCCGGTGGCCCCAGTGGCGCCGGCGGCGCCGGTGCGGGCGGCCGGCTGAGCTCTCCGGGCGGCGCGGCCGGCACCGGCCCCGCCGCCCGCGGCGCTCAGCCGCCGACGACCACCGGCTTCCCGGTCAGCTCCGCGCCCGCCGCCCGCAGCTCCTCCAGCGCCCGCTCGGTGGTCGTCGCGGCCACCCCCGCGGTCAGATCCAGCAGGACACGGGTGCGCAGCCCGGCGCGCAGCGCGTCCAGGGCGGTGGCCCGGACGCAGTGGTCGGTGGCGATGCCGACCACATCGACCTCGGTGACCGCGCGCTCGCGCAGCCAGTCCGCCAGCGAGGTGCCGTTCTCGTCCGAGCCCTCGAAGCCGCTGTACGCGCCGGAATAGGCGCCCTTGTCGAAGACCGCGTCGACCGCGCCCGAGGCGACGGCCGGCGCGAAGTTCGGGTGGAAACTGCTGCCCTCGGTGCCCGCGACGCAGTGCACCGGCCAGGTGTGCTCGTAATCCGGGGTCCGGGAGAAATGGTCCCCCGGGTCTATGTGGTGGTCCCGGCTCGCCACCACATGGCGGTAGCAGCCGCCGGCCGCCTGGCCCACCAGATCGGTGATGGCCGCCGCGACGTCCGCACCTCCCGCCACCGCGAGGCTGCCGCCCTCACAGAAGTCGTTCTGTATGTCGACGACGATCAATGCCCGGTGCATGGTGCGTGCCTTCCGGCTGGGAATCGGGGAGGGGCGCGGAACGGTGATGTGACCGAGGGTAGCCACTCGACGCCGAATGCGGGAGTGGCTGACCGCGACCCTGTGGGTCAGACGTACTCGGTGGGCAGCACGGGTTCGCCGCGGGAGAGCTGCATCGCCGAGAGCGGCAGTGCGGCGCGGGCGGCGATATGCCGTGCGCGGGCGGCGTCCAGCGGCTCCCGGGCCACCACCTCGCCCCCACGCACCAGCGGCACCAGCAGCTCGTGCCCGCCGAGCTCGTCCGGCACCGGCCCGGTGCCGATGACCTCCGCCTCCGCCACCCCCTCCTCGTCCGGCCGCCGGGCCGCCCACTTCCGGCCGCCCACGGAGGTCTTGCCGCCCATCGACTTCTTCGCCACCGGCCGCAGCGGGGCATCGGGCGCATCGCTGTCGGCGCGCGCGACGAGCTTGTAGACCATCGAACAGGTCGGGTGGCCGCTGCCGGTCACCAGCTGGGTGCCGACGCCGTACGCGTCCACCGGCGCGGCGGCCAGCGAGGCGATGGCGTACTCGTCCAGATCGCTGGTCACCACGATCTTGGTCTCCTTGGCGCCCAGCTCGTCCAGCTGGTGGCGCACCCGGTGGGCGACCAGCAGCAGGTCCCCGGAGTCGATGCGTACGGCGCCGAGGCCGGGCCCCGCCACCTCCACGGCCGTACGGACCGCCTCGGCGACGTCGAAGGTGTCCACCAGCAGCGTCGTGCCCTGGCCCAGGGTGTCCACCTGGGCGGTGAAGGCGTCGCGTTCGGTGTCGTGCAGCAGGGTGAAGGCGTGCGCGCTGGTGCCGACGGTGGGGATGTTGTAGCGGAAGCCGGCCGCCAGGTCGGAGGTGGCGTGGAAGCCGCCGATGTACGCGGCGCGGGAGGCGGCCACCGCCGACAGCTCGTGCGTGCGGCGGGCACCCATCTCCATCAGCGGCCGGTCGCCGGCCGCCACCGCCATCCGGGACGCCGCCGCGGCCACCGCCGAGTCGTGGTTGAGGATCGAGAGGATCACCGTCTCCAGCAGCACCGCCTCGGCGAAGGTGCCCTCGACCCGCATGATCGGGGAGCCGGGGAAGTAGACCTCGCCCTCCGGGTAGCCCCAGATGTCGCCGCGGAAGCGGTAGTCGGCCAGCCAGGCGAGTGTCGGCTCGTCCAGGATGCGGCGGTCGCGCAGAAAGCCGAGGATGGTCTCGTCGAAGCGGAAATTCTCCACCGCGTCCAGTACGCGGCCGGTGCCGGCGACCACGCCGTAGCGGCGGCCCTCGGGCAGCCGGCGGGTGAAGACCTCGAAGACGGAGCGCCGGTCCCCGGTCCCGGACCGCAACGCCGCCTGCAGCATGGTGAGTTCGTACTGGTCGGTGAAGAGCGCAGTCGACGGCACGGCCACCGGCAGCCCCAGGTCTGCTGTGTTCATGGGAGCGATGCTACCCCCAATACTCGTCACATTGACGATTTCGGTGGCGGGCTCCCATCGCGACCCGCGCGAGGGGCGTTTGTGCGCCGGGAGCCCTCGGGTGGCAGCATGGGGCGTGTGAGTGTCCCAGTGGAGATCGAGCGTCCCGAGTCGAGCGAGGCACCGTTCGAGGTTCCCGAACCCGATGTCCCGTGGGTGACGATCGTTCACAACGATCCCGTGAACCTCATGAGCTACGTCTCCTACGTCTTCCAGTCGTACTTCGGCTACTCCAAGGACAAGGCCCATCAGCTGATGCTCGACGTTCACCACAAGGGCCGCGCGGTCGTCTCCAGCGGCAGCCGCGAGGAAATGGAGCGCGACGTGCAGGCCATGCACGGCTACGGCCTGTGGGCGACCCTTCAGCAGGACCGCTGATGGCCGGCCACTTCGAGCCCCTGCCCGACGGCGGAGCCGCCGTCGCCCTCGACGAGGTCGAGATCTCCATCCTGCGCAGCCTCGCCGTCCAGCTGATGGAACTGATCGGCCCGGGGGAGGAGAGCGGCGAGGCCGACGACCCGCTCGCCGCCATCTTCAACGACGGCCCCAGCGAACCGCCCGCCGATCCGGTCCTGGCCCGCCTCTTCCCCGACGCCTACGGCGGCCCCGACCTCGTCCCCGACGACGACGTCCGCGCCGCGGCCGCCGAATTCCGCCGCTACACCGAGAACGACCTGCGCGCCCGCAAGCGCGAGGACGCCCTCGCGCTGGTCCGCGCGCTGGACGCGCTGAGCCCCGGCATCGACCAGGGCGCCGTGCTGCGCCTGAAGCCCGACGAGTGCCGCCAGTGGCTCGGCGCCCTCAACGACCTCCGGCTCGCCATCGGCACCCGCCTGGAGGTCACCGACGAGGAGGACGGCGGCGAACTGCTCCGGCTGCCCGACACCGATCCGCGCAAGCCGATGGTGATGGCCTACCTCTGGCTCGGCGGTCTGCAGGAGACCCTCGTCGAGTCCTTGATGGGCTGACGGGCGTCGAAGGGGCGTCGGCGGGAGCGTCCCCGGCGCTCTCCCGGCGTTCTTCGTACCCTCTCCGGACCTTCTTCGGGCCTTCTTCGGGCCTTCTTCGCGGGGGCGGCGGACGTTCGCCGAGTGTTCGCTCAGCGGAACCTCAAGTCCGGATAACGATCGCGTCACCGCACCCACATGCTTTGTTGATTCACGTGACCTTTGTCCTAGTTTTCCTGTGGTATGGCTCTCCGTGCCTCTAGTTGATCTCCGTACGACCGTGATAAATCTTCACGACCTGCCGTGAGTGACGCCACCCCTGTCGCTGCGGGAGCGCTTAGCCGGCCGACCGTCGGCGTGCAGGAACTCCATCCGGGGGGTCGGGACCCGACCCGGACAGACCGGGTCGGAATGGAGAAAGGCGCACCACTCATGACCTCTGTGCAGGTCGACACGCAGCACGACGGCAACGAGGCCGCTGGAACCGAACCCGAAGAGGGCTATCAGCGGGGTCTGGGAAACCGCCAGATCCAGATGATCGCCATTGGTGGCGCCATCGGTACCGGCCTGTTCCTCGGCGCGGGCAAGGCCATCTCCATGGCCGGGCCGAGCATCATCCTGGCCTACGCCATCGTCGGGCTGGTCATCTTCTTCATCATGCGGGCCCTGGGCGAACTGCTCATGTACCGGCCCGTCTCCGGTTCCTTCTCCGAGTACGGCCGCGAATTCCTCGGCCCGTTCATCGGCTTCGTGACGGGCTGGACGTACTGGCTTTTCTGGGTCGTCACCGGCATCACGGAAGTGACCGCCGCGGCCACCTATGTGCAGTACTGGAACGAGGGCATACCGCAATGGGCCTCGGCACTCGTCTTCACGTGTGCGCTCTTCGGTATCAACCTGATCTCCGTGAAGATCTTCGGTGAGCTGGAATTCTGGTTCTCGATGGTCAAGGTCACCGCGATCATCGGCATGATCCTGATCGGCCTCGGCGTGATCACCCTCGGCTTCTCCAACGCCGGTGACACCGCCTCCTTCACCAACCTGTGGTCCCACGGCGGCTTCTTCCCCAAGGGCATCGGCGGCACGCTGATGACGCTGCAGATCGTGATGTTCGCCTTCCTCGCCGTCGAGCTCGTCGGCGTCACCGCGGGCGAGGCGACCAACCCCAAGAAGGTCCTGCCCCAGGCGATCAACACCGTGCCGTGGCGGATCGGCCTCTTCTACATCGGCGCGCTGATCATCATCCTGTCCGTCGTCAGCTGGACGGTCTTCAAGCCGGGCGTCAGCCCCTTCGTCGCCGCCTTCCAGCAGATCGGCCTGCCCGCCGGTGCCGGCATCGTCAACTTCGTCGTGCTGACCGCCGCGCTCTCCTCGGCCAACTCCGGCATGTACTCCACCGGCCGGATGCTGCGCGACCTCGCGCTCAACGGCCAGGGCCCGAAGTTCTTCACCAAGCTGAGCAAGAACGGCCTGCCCACCTGGGGCACCGGCGTCTCGGTCGCGATGATGCTGTTCGGCGTCTACATCAACTACCAGTGGCCCGGTGAAGCGTTCAACTACGTCGTCTCCTTCGCCACCATCTCCGGTATGTGGGCCTGGATCGTCATCCTGCTCTCGCAGCTGCGCTACCGCGCCAAGGCCAATCGCGGCGAGCTGCCGGAGTCCGGGTTCAAGGCGCCCGGCAGCCCCTACACCTCGGTCTTCGCCCTGGCCTTCATCGCCATGGTGATCGTGATGATGGGCGTCGACCCGGACGCCCGGGTCTCGCTCTACGCGGCGCCCGTCTGGGCGCTCATCCTGGGCGTCGGCTACCTGAGCATCAAGCGCCGGGAGTCGGCGGCCGGCCTCGCCAAGAAGGACTGACCTCCCAGCCGGTCCAGCATGCGGGCCCGTGCGTACCACCCCTCGGTACGCGCGGGCCCGCATGCCTATTCTTGGCCCCATGCTGACCCTCACCAAGGCCCTTTTCGACCAGATCGTCGAGCACGCCCGCCAGGATCACCCCGACGAGGCCTGCGGCGTCGTCGCGGGCCCGGCCGGCAGCGGCCGCCCCGAGCGGTTCATCCCGATGCTGAACGCCGCCCGCTCGCCCACCTTCTACGAATTCGACTCCTCCGACCTGCTCAAGCTCTACCGCGAGATGGACGACCGGGACGAGGAGCCGGTGATCATCTACCACTCGCACACCGCCACCGAGGCCTACCCGTCCCGGACGGACATCTCGTACGCCAACGAGCCCGGCGCCCACTACGTCCTGGTCTCCACCGCCGACACCGACGACGCCGGACCCTTCCAGTTCCGCTCCTTCCGGATCGTCGACGGCCAGGTCACCGAGGAAGAGGTCGAGGTCGTCGCGGCGTACTCCTGACCGTCCGACCGGCCCCGCTCATGATCGCGTCCCACCTGGCGTACACCGACCGTCCGCATCATGGGACGAGGTTCCAATACCCGGACCGGGAATCGATACGATGACCGCATGGTTGACCACGACGTGAGCGAGAAGAAGAGGCCGGGCATGCTGCTGCTCGCTCCGCTCGCCACGCGTCGCTCCGCATCCGCCCTGCTGGGCGCGTTCGGCTGCGGAGCCGCACGGCTGCACGTCGATCTGTGCCGCCTTTCCAGCGCCATCTGTCCGCGCTGCGCCGCCGCCTGACCCGGCCCCGCCGGGCGCGCGGCGCGCACCGCCCGCCGCTCCCGCACCTCCCGCGTCACCCGACGCCCCCGGCACGCCGTACGGCCCCAGCGCCGCCCTGCATCCGGACGCACCGCACCCGCCACTCCACTCCCACAGGAGCACTCCCATGGCCATCGAGGTCCGAATCCCGACCATCCTGCGCACCTACACCGACGGCGAGAAGGCCGTCGAGGGCAGCGGCGCGACCCTCGCCGACCTCTTCACCGACCTGGAGACCCGGCACGCCGGCATCCGCGAGCGCCTGGTCGACGGCGAGCAGCTGCGCCGCTTCGTGAACGTCTACCTCAACGACGAGGACGTCCGCTTCCTCGAAGGCATCTCCACCAAGCTGGCCGACGGCGACAGCGTCACGATCCTCCCGGCCGTGGCCGGCGGAATGGTCTGAGACGTGCGGTACGACTCCCCGCTGGCGGCGGTCGGGAACACCCCTCTCGTCCGCCTGCCGCGCCTCTCGCCCTCCGACGACGTCCGCATCTGGGCCAAGCTGGAGGACCGCAACCCCACGGGCTCGGTCAAGGACCGCCCCGCGCTGCACATGATCGAACAGGCCGAGAAGGACGGCCGGCTCACCCCCGGCTGCACGATCCTCGAGCCCACCAGCGGCAACACCGGCATCTCGCTCGCCATGGCGGCCAAGCTCAAGGGCTACCGCATGGTGTGCGTCATGCCGGAGAACACCTCCTCCGAGCGCCGCGAACTGCTCGCCATGTGGGGAGCCGAGATCATCTCCTCGCCCGCGGCCGGCGGCTCCAACACCGCCGTCCGCGTCGCCAAGGAACTCGCCGCCGAGCACCCCGACTGGGTGATGCTCTACCAGTACGGCAACCCCGACAACGCCGGTGCGCACTACGCCACCACCGGCCCCGAGATCCTCGCCGACCTGCCCTCCGTCACCCACTTCGTGGCGGGCCTGGGCACCACCGGCACCCTGATGGGCGTCGGCCGCTATCTGCGCGAGCAGGTCCCCGGCGTCCAGATCGTCGCCGCCGAGCCCCGCTACGACGACGTCGTCTACGGTCTGCGCAACCTCGACGAGGGCTTCATCCCCGAGCTCTACGACGAGACCGTCCTGACCACCCGCTTCTCGGTCGGCTCCGAGGACGCGGTCCGCCGCACCCGCGAACTCCTCGCCGAGGAAGGCATCTTCGCGGGCATCTCCACGGGCGCGGCGCTGCATGCCGCGATCGGCGTCGCCAAGAAGGCGGTGAAGGCGGGGGAGAGCGCCGACATCGTCTTCGTCGTCGCCGACGGCGGCTGGAAGTACCTCTCGACCGGCGTCTACACCGCCGAGTCGACGGAGGCGGCGATCGCCACCCTGCACGGCCAGCTCTGGGCCTAGGCCCGCACGTACGACCGGTTCCGGCCGGACCCCGCCGCCGTGGCCCCGCGCCACGGCGGCGACGCATTTCCGGGGCCGCGCCGCAACGGCTGCCGACCCCCGCGGTGGTGGAGGGGCGGCCTCCCCGACGGGCGCCCCGCGCCCCCGCGCCCCACGGCACCGCACATACGTTCCGGCACCGCACCGCGAGCCACCGCACGCCCCGCGCGTCCGGCGGAATCGAAGACGGGGAAAAGCCGGACGTACGGCCCCACCCGGACTGGTGATTCCGCCCACAGCTCGCCCCGCTGGAGGCGCCACAGGACCTTTTGCGCCTTACGCTCGTGGGCACCGCACAGACCGTTCAAGACCTGTCAGGCACCGGCAAGGACCCGCCGAGACACCCCGCATGGAGCCTTCCCCACGCTCTCAACGGCTCCCCCAAGCTCTCGACCTCGTGTGAGCAGGGGGAACCCCATGAGGAGGGGGGACCTCCATCCCGCCGCCCTCAGCCCACGGAGGTTCACGCCCGCATGAAGCTCACTGTCGTCGGATGCTCGGGGTCGTTCCCTTCCACGGAATCGGCCTGCTCGAGCTACCTCGTGGAGGCCGACGGCTTCAGGCTGCTCATCGACATGGGCAATGGCGCCCTCGGCGAGATGCAGCGCCACATCGGTCTCTACGACCTGGACGCCATACTCCTGTCGCATCTGCACGCGGACCACTGCATCGACCTCTGCGGCTATTTCGTGGTGCGCTACTACCGTCCGGACGGCGGCCGTTGCGCGCCGCTCCCGGTCTACGGCCCGGTCGGCACCGAGCGCCGGCTGACCGTCGCCCACGCCGATCTGCCGTACGACGGGGCGATGAGCGAGGTCTTCGACTTCCGCACGCTCGAGCCCGGCACGCAGACCATCGGGCCGTTCATGATCCGTACGGAACGGGTCAGCCACCCCGTGGAGGCGTTCGGCTTCCGTATCGAACACGAGGGCCGGTCCCTGACGTACTCCGGCGACACCGGGCCCTGCGAGGCGCTGGACACCCTCGCCGCGGGCACCGACTTCTTCCTGTGCGAGGCGTCCTTCACGCACGGCAAGGAAGACATTCCGAACCTGCACCTCAACGGCCGGGAGGCCGGCGAACACGCCCGCCGGGCCGGCGCCGGCCGCCTGGTGCTGACCCATATCCCGCCGTGGACCGACCCGGACATCAGCATCCGCGACGCGCAGAAGGTCTACGACGGCCCGGTCGAGGTGGCCAAGGCGGGCGCGACGTACGAGATCTGAAGGCGCGCGGCCGGGGCTGGTAGCTCTACGGCCCACCGCGTCCCGGGAACGCCGACGGCCTCCCCGCTGCTGTGCGGGGAGGCCGTCGCGCTGTCCGTGGTCCGGGGCTACTTGGCCACGGCCGGCTGGTCCTTGGCTGCCGGGTCCTTGGTCTGCTGGTCCTTGGCCGGCTCGGGCTCGGCCTGCTCGGCCTTGAACTTGGTCCTGGACTTGGCCCGCTCGGGCTCGGGCAGCTCCTCGTCGGGTTCGCGGCCCGGTGTGGGGAGGTTGAACTTGGTGATGGCGAAGCGGAAGACCGCGTAGTAGAGGGCGCCGAAGCAGAGCCCCACCAGCGCCAGCATCCAGGGCTTGGACGCGATGCCCAGGTTGAGCAGGAAGTCGATGGCGCCGGCCGAGAAGCCGAAGCCGTCCTTCATGCCCAGGGCCCAGGTCAGCGCCATCGACACACCGGTGAGCACCGCATGGATCGCGTACAGCACCGGCGCGATGAACATGAAGGTGAACTCGATCGGCTCGGTGACGCCGGTGACGAAGGCCGTCATGGCGAGGGAGAGCATCATGCCGCCGACGACCTTGCGGCGTTCCGGGCGGGCGCAGTGCGTGATCGCGAGGCAGGCCGCGGGCAGCGCGAACATCATGATCGGGAAGAAGCCGGTGGTGAACTGCCCGGCGCTCGGGTCGCCGGCCAGGAAGCGGGCGATGTCGCCGTGCTTGCCGTGGAAGTCGCCGGCCTGGAGCCAGGGGAAGGAGTTCAGCAGGTGGTGCATGCCGACCGGGATCAGCGCGCGGTTGGCGACACCGAAGATGCCGGCGCCCACGGCGCCCGAGCCGACCAGCCACTCGCCGAAGTTGTGCAGTCCGGCGCCGAGCACCGGCCAGATGTAGCCGAAGACGATGCCGATGACCAGGCCGGCGAACGAGGCGAGGATCGGGACGAGCCTGCGGCCGCTGAAGAAGCCGAGCCAGTCGGGGAGCTTCTTGCGGCTGTAACGCTGATACAGGAGGGCGACCACGATGCCGATCACGACGCCGCCGAGCACACCCGCGTTCACCGGCGGTGCGACATGGACTATCTTCCCGTCGACCACCTGGTCGACCTTGGGCAGATTGCCGTCGGTGAAGGTGCCCAGCACCTTGCTGAAGACCAGGTAGCCGACCACGGCGGCCAGCGCGGTGGAGCCGTCCGCCTTCTTGGCGAACCCGATGGCGATACCCACGGCGAACAGCAGCGGCATGTTGTCGAGCAGGGCGCCGCCGCCCGCCGCCATGAATCCCGCGAGCTTGTTCAGGAAGCCCGGGAACGACTCCCGGCCGAGCATGTCGGGCTGGCCCAGGCGGACCATCAGCGCGGCGGCGGGCAGCGTGGCGATCGGCAGCATGAGGCTGCGGCCGATCCGCTGCCCCACTGCCATGACGCTGGAGCCGCGCCCCTTCTTGCCGGGGGCCGCCTTCGCGGCAGTGTCCGAACTCATCGGATTCCTCCTGGTGAGGCGGGCACTCGGAAGAGGGGGACGGCCCGCTGAAAATGTGGTCTACCCTTGGCTTTTGACCCCACCCTGGTCTACACCACTGGTGGTTTAGACCATTCTTAGCACGCCGTCCCGGCACAACGGAATCCGTCGTTCCCAGTGGTGTGGACCACAAGGCGACGGCCCCCGGGTCCGAAGACCCGAGGACCGCCTCGTACGGCGCGTTCCGCCGCCTACTTGATGTTCTCCGCCTCCATGGCGTCCCCCACCTCGTCCGGCTCGCGGCCCGGCGTCGGCAGATCGAATTTCGTGATCACGAAGCGGAAGACGACGTAATACACGACCGCGAAACACGCCCCGATCGGAATGATCAGCCAGGGCTTGGTCGCCAGCCCCCAGTTGATGACGTAATCGATCAGCCCCGCCGAGAAACTGAAGCTGTCGTGCACGCCCAGCGCCCAGCTCACCGCCATCGACACACCGGTCAGCAGCGCATGGAGCACGTACAGCACCGGCGCGACGAAGAGGAACGAATACTCGATGGGCTCGGTGATGCCGGTCACGAAAGAGGTCAGCCCGACCGACAGCATCATTCCGGCGATCTCTTTACGGCGATGCGGCTTGGCGCAGTGCGCGATGGCCAGCCCCGCCGCCGGCAGCGCGAACATCATGATCGGGAAAAACCCCGTGGTGAACTGACCCGCGGTCGGATCGCCCGCGAAGAACCGGCCGATGTCACCATGCACGACCGTGCCGTCCGGCTCCGTATAACTGCCGAACTGGAACCACATGAAGGTGTTCAGGAACTGGTGCAGCCCGATCACCAGCAGCGCACGGTTGGCGACACCGAAAAGCCCCGAGCCCAGCCAGTCCAGATCCGTCAGCCATTTGCTGAAGCCGGTCAGCGCGTCACCGATCGGCGGCCAGATCCACAGGCACACCACCGCGAAGGCCAGGCCGATGAAGGCCATCACGATCGGCACCAGCCGGCGCCCGTTGAAGAAGCCCAGCCAGTCGACCAGCCTCACCCGGTGCAGCCGCTGCCAGAACCAGGCGGCGAGAAAGCCCATGACGATGCCGCCGAAAACCCCCGGATTCTGGAACGTCGCCTGCGTGGCGGTCCCGCCCTTCTCGACGCACACCCCGCCCCACGGCCCCGCCTGCGCAAAGGTCTGCCCCGGGGCGCAGATCACCGGGAACTGGTGCAGCACCGAGAAATAGACGAGAAAGCCCGCCACCGCGGCCAGCGCCGTCGAGCCGTCCGCCTTCTTCGCCATACCGATCGCGACGCCGATGCAGAACAGCAGCGGCAGCCCCAGCCCCGAATCCAGCAGCGCACCGCCCGCCCCCGCGAACACCTTGGCGACGTTGTCCCAGCCCAGGCCCTTGTCGCCGAAGACATCCGGCTGGCCGAGCCGGTTGAGGATGCCCGCGGCGGGCAGCACGGCAATCGGCAACTGGAGGCTGCGGCCCAGCTTCTGCATGCCCTGGAAGACGGCCGACGCCCGCGATTTCGCCGGTCTCTTCCTCGGCGCCGCCGCCGCTGCGTCCGAACTCATCCGCTTCCTCCCTTCGGCCCGTCCACCACCGCCGGGCGCTTGCCGCATACTGGTGGTGTAGACCACTTGGGGTACGCGTCGGTGCCGCCCGCACGCACTCCGGTGATCGCCATCCTTCGCCAGATGGCACACAACCGCCCACAGAGTTGGGCTGAACGTGCACAGCTGCACACAGACGCCTCATCTGCGTGCATTACGGTGGAAAAACCGCTCGGCGGAGCCGCCGGCGGCCGAGACAAGCAGGAGTGGACATGGCCAGCAAGGCTGAGAAGATCGTCGCCGGGCTCGGCGGACTCGACAACATCGAAGAGGTCGAGGGCTGCATCACCCGCCTCCGCACCGAAGTCGTCGACGCCGACCTGGTCGACGAGGCCGCCCTCAAGGCCGCCGGCGCCCACGGCGTCGTCAAGATGGGCACCGCGATCCAGGTCGTCATCGGCACCGACGCCGACCCCATCGCCGCCGAGATCGAAGACATGATGTGAGCTGAGCCCACGGCTCACCACGGCTCACCACCGCGCACCGGCGCGCGACGCAGGGCCCCGTACCGGCCGCCTCACCGCCACCGGAACGGGGCCCCGCGCACAACCGCTAGGCTCATCGCCATGTCTCGCATCGACGGCCGCACCCCCGAACAGCTCCGCCCGGTCACCATCGAACGCGGCTGGAGCAAGCACGCCGAAGGATCCGTCCTGATCTCCTTCGGCGACACCAAGGTCTTCTGCACCGCCTCCGTCACCGAAGGCGTCCCGCGCTGGCGCAAGGGCAGCGGCGAAGGCTGGGTCACCGCCGAGTACTCGATGCTGCCCCGCTCCACCAACACCCGCGGCGACCGCGAATCCGTACGCGGCAAGATCGGCGGCCGCACCCACGAGATCTCCCGCCTCATCGGCCGCTCCCTCCGCGCGGTCATCGACTTCAAGGCCCTCGGCGAGAACACCATCGTCCTCGACTGCGACGTCCTCCAGGCCGACGGCGGCACCCGCACCGCCGCCATCACCGGCGCCTACGTCGCCCTCGCCGACGCCATCACCTGGGCCCAGGGCAAGAAGCTCATCAAGCACGGCCGCCAGCCCCTGACCGGCACCGTCTCCGCCGTCAGCGTCGGCATCGTGGGCGGCCTCCCCCTCCTCGACCTCTGCTATGAGGAAGACGTCCGCGCCGACACCGACATGAACGTCGTCTGCACCGGCGACGGCCGCTTCGTCGAGGTCCAGGGCACCGCCGAGGCCGAACCCTTCGCCCGCGACGAACTCAACGCCCTCCTCGACCTCGCCGTCACCGGCTGCAAGGACCTGGACGCCGCACAGCGGGAGGCGCTGGCGCGGACCCTCTGAACGGGACCGCTGCCGGGCTGCAACGGGGCACCCCTCGCCCTCGCCCGCCCTTCCCACCCATTTCCGGACGTTCCTGGCGCCCCGTCAACCAAAGCGGGGCGCCAAGCGTTTCTCCCATTACCCGCTCATGACTCAAGGGAGGACCCGTCCCATGTCCCCGCGCACGCCCCGCCGCCCCCGCCCCGCCCTCACCGCCCTCGCCGCGCTGACCGTCGCCACCCTCGCGATACCGCTGCTCTCCGCCTGCGACGCGGTCAACAAGGCCATGGACTGCGGCCGCACCGCCACCGCCGTCGTCGACGCCGTCGACAAGCTCCAGCAGGCCGTGGGGAACTCCCTCGACGACCCCCAGAAGGCCGAGCAGGCCCTCGACGACATCGACCAGAACCTCAAGAAGGTCAGGGACTCGTCGAGCGACCCCGACCTCTCCGCCGCCATCGACAAGATGAACACCGGCATCAAGAACGCCCGCAAGGACATCAAGAACACCAAGGCCCCGGACATCCAGCCCATCACCGACGCGGCGGGCGACATGACCAAGATCTGCACACCGGGCTGACCACCCCACCACCCCGGGACAACCACACCCGCACCCCGGGATAATCACTCCCCATGCAGCCTCAAACCGGCGGGCACCCCGCATCCCGCACCCGCCTCATCCTCGCCACCCGCAACGCCGGCAAGATCACCGAACTCCGGGCCATCCTGGCCGCCGCCGACCTCGACGTGGAACTCGTCGGGGCCGACGCGTACCCCGACGTCCCCGACGTCAAGGAAACCGGCGTCACCTTCGCCGAGAACGCCCTCCTCAAGGCCCACGCCCTGGCCCAGGCCACCGGCCACCCGGCCGTCGCCGACGACTCCGGCCTCTGCGTCGACGTCCTCGGCGGCGCCCCGGGCATCTTCTCCGCCCGCTGGGCCGGCCGCCACGGCGACGACCAGGCCAACCTCGACCTCCTGCTGGCCCAGCTCGGCGACATCTCCGACGCCCACCGCGCCGCCCACTTCGCCTGCGCCGCGGCCCTCGCCCTCCCCGACGGCACCGAACGAGTCGTCGAGGGCACCCTCGAAGGCACCCTCCGCCACGCCCCCTCGGGCACCGGCGGCTTCGGCTACGACCCCGTCCTCCAGCCGCTGGGCGAGACCCGCACCTGCGCCGAACTGACCGCCGACGAGAAGAACGCGATCAGCCATCGGGGGAAGGCGTTCCGGGCGTTGGTGCCGGTGGTTCGGGAGTTGTTGGGCTGACGTTGTGGCCGCGCCGTAGGCACGGAAACGGCCTCCCTCGTCCGATGACGGGGAGGCCGTACGCAGAGGTGGGCCCGGTCGGACTCGAACCGACGACACACCGGACCTAAACCGGCGCCCTCTAGCCAGCTGGGGTACGGGCCCGCGCGCCGCCTACTTTACTGTGCCCGAACGCGCCCCTGCGGGGGGATGGACGGACGTGCTGACCGGCCGGAGAAATTCCCGGTCTGGCTGTGACAAGAGGGGCACAGATAACGCAGATTCTCCCGCCTGTTGTCGAGCCGGTCGCCATTGATGTGATCGATCTCCAGGACGAGTCGTTTGCCCTGCCAGGAGTCCCCGAGGCCGCACTCTGCGCACTGATGAGGCACGCCCTTCTCATGGAGAGCGCGGCGCAGCAGTGCGGTCTTTTCCCGCCGAGCGCCGGGCGGCAGCCGTCGCAGGATGTCGTCGGCCGACTTGCGGTGCGGAGAGGGCAGACCGCGCCCGTGCCCCTGGCCGGTGAAATGCGTGGTGGACAGCCCGTAGGCCGCGATGCTGCGCTGCACGGCGCTCCGGGACGTGCTCGTCCCGGCTTGCCCGAGGCGCCGGAGGACTTCGGCGACGCTCCGCGAGGTGGCGACGAGGGGCGCCAATTCCGCGTGCGCGAGCAACTGAGCGCCGTTTCTGTGGCCTGTGAAGTGTGAGGTGTCGATGCCGAATTGGCGAAGTCTCTTGCTGAGGTGGCTGTAGGCGCTGTCGTACGGCGGAACCTCCATGTAGTCCAGCATGTCGCGAATGCTGTGGGACTGGGCGGCGGCTTCTCTCAGCAGCGCTTCGGTATAGGAACGCGGCCGGCTTTGCGGTAGCGGCTCGTCCGCGAAATGCGTGGTGTCGATGCCGTAGTGCTTCAGCCGGGCGCCTACATACCGATAGGGACCGCTGCCCAGCGGCGCGTCGAGTCGGCGCAGCAGGTCGACCAGACTGCTGGATGCGGCTGCTGCACGGGTGAGCAGATCACGGGGGTAGGAGGCGCGCCGGACCATATCGGACCCGTCACCTCCGCCGCGGCCTGCGGCCGCGGTACGTGTCCGTGACGGCGTGGCAGTTGGGGCACAGCAGTCGTAAGTTGTCGGGGCGGTTGTCCCACCACTCGCCATTGCGATGGTCGACTTCGAGGCGTAGCGGTCTGCCGTTCCATTCCGTGCCCGTGTGACACATCGCGCACCGCTCTGGAACCCCTCGCCGCAGTAATTCCCGGCACAAGCGCTCTCCTCCGACACGGCCATCGGCCGGTGACCCCAGAACAAGTCGATGCTGCGTGGCGACCTTGGGCCGCAGGCTGGGCGTGGCGGTGAAATGGGAGGTGTCCAGGTCCAGTTTGGCGATCCGTCGGCCGACGTGCGCCTGATTCCCGCCCACCGGGCTGATGCCGAGACGCCGCACGACCTCGGCGACGCTGTATGAGCAGGCGACCAGTTCACGGAGCCTGGCATTCGTATGGCGTACGCCGCACGGCTCGAAGTGAGAGGTGTCGATTCCTTCCGCGGCCATCCTGGCGCGTACATACCGCCGCCGCCCCGGCGTCGCCGCCCCGCCGAGCCACCGCACCGCTTCGTCGTACGACGATGATGCGCGCGCGGCCTCCGTGAGCTGCGCGCGGGTGTATTTGACCGGCATGATTCCCCCGTTCCGTGAACCGAGCCCACCCCCGCGGGCTCCCGAACACATCAACGATCGAACATCGAGCCGGTTACGCCGGTTACGCCAGAAACTGGGAAAGGGGACGGGGCCCCGGGGCGGAAAACCCCAGGGCCCCCTCAGCCCCAGCCGTCTCTCAGAACCGCGGTTCCGCCGACTGGGCCTCGATCATTTCGACGGCCTCTTCCTTGGTGGCCACCGAAGGCGGCGAGCCCTCCAGGGGCTGCTGGGCCGTTTCCTTCATGCAGGCCACGGCGATGACGCCCACCAGGGCGGCGCCCATCGTGTAGTAGGCGGGGACCATGACGTTCTTGTCGAAGGCGTCCATCAGCGCGGTGATCACCAGGGGGGTGGTGCCGCCGAAGAGGGATACGGCGAGGTTGTAGCCGATGGAGAGGGAGCCGTAGCGGACGTTGGTGGGGAAGAGGGCCGGGAGGGCGGCGGACATGGTGCCCAGGAGGCAGACGAGGGAGAGGCCGAGGAGGGCCATGCCGCCGATGACCGAGGGGACGCTGCCCTGTTTGACCAGGAGGAACGCGGGGATGGCGGTGATGAAGAAGCCGAGCATGCCGGTCATGAGGAGGGGCTTGCGGCCGTAGCGGTCGTTGAGTTTGCCGATGGTGCTGAGGATGCACATCAGCACGATCATCGTGCCGAGGAGGATCAGCAGGCCGTGCGATTCCTTGTATTTGAGGGTTTCGGTCAAATACGTCGGCATGTAGGAGAGCAGCATGTAGTCGGTGATGTTGTAGGCACCGACCAGGGCGATACAGAGGATGAGCGTGGGCCACTGCTCGGCGAAGATTTCGCTCAGCTTTTTCTTCGGGGCGTTTTCGGAGAGGTGGGAGAATTCCGATTCCGCCTCGACGACGGAGCCCGTTGCGGAGTGGGTCTGGGAGGCCTCCAGCTTCTGGAAGGCCGGGGTCTCGTCGAGCTTGACCCGGAGGTAGAGGCCGACCAGGCCCAGCGGGCCGGCGATCAGGAACGGCAGGCGCCAGCCCCAGGAGGACATGGCGTCGGAGCCCAGGACGGTGTTCAGGAGCAGAACGATGCCGGCCGCTCCCGTGTAGCCGATGAGGGTGCCCATTTCCAGGAAGCTGCCGAAATAGCCGCGCTTTTTGTCGGGGGCGTATTCGGCGATGAAGGTGGAGGCGCCGCCGTATTCGCCGCCGGTGGAGAAGCCCTGGACGAGGCGGAAGAGGATGAGCAGGGCCGGGGACCAGAAGCCGATGGTGGCGTAGGAGGGGATGAGGCCGATGCAGAGGGTGCCCAGCGCCATCATGATCATGGTGAGGGCCAGGACCTTCTTGCGGCCGATGCGGTCGCCGAGCGGGCCGAAGTAGGCGCCGCCGAGGGGTCGTACGAGAAAGGCCACGGCGAAGGTCGCGAAGGAGGACAGCAGGCTCGTCGTGTCGCTGCCGCCGGGGAAGAAGACCTTGCCGATGGTGACCGCGAGATAGCTGTAGATCCCGAAGTCGAACCATTCCATGGCGTTACCGAGCGCGGCCGCCTTCACGGCGCGCTTGACCACCTTTTCGTCGGTGATGGTGATATCGGTGCGCCGCAGCTTGGGGTTCTTGCGCCGGGCGATGGCGCGGAAGAGGACGCGGTGCCGGCGGAGCGCCTCTTTGTCCTCGAATGGTTGTTCCGCTGCGGTGCTCCCGTTGGCCACGAGGCGGTCCTCTCGGTCGGTCGGCGCGTGATGCGCGGTGGGGAATGACGACAGATACGACAGGTGCGCCTGCGCAGTGGAGCGCGGGTCCAAACCACTCTGGCCGAAATCAGTGGGATTCGCGATGCGGGTCAGATGGGTCAGGTGGGTCAGGAGCGTCGGACGGGTCGGGTGGGCCGGGTGCACGGTCGGTGGGGTCGTTGGAGCGTTCGAGTCATCAGGTTGTGCGGGGGTGAGGGGAACGTGGCGGTCCGGAAACCGCTCTTCCGTAGCGTGAGGCGCTTATCTGTGGGGTCGGATCGGGTCGGGCTTCCGGCGCGCCGCGTGTTTGCTGGTGGGGGTACGGGGCGCGAGCCCCGGGAGGAGAACGTGATGACCGAGCGCGCAGGGTCCCTCTGGGCTCGTGGGCGTACCGCTGTGCCGGCGTTCGTCCTGGTGACGGCGCTGGCGGCCGCCGGGGTGTGGTGCAGCCGGTCCGCCGGCCACGCGTCGGCGGTGGACACGGCGCCGAAGACCGCGGCGGTGCAGGACGTCAAGGAGGACGTCCAGGAGTCCGGCGGTCTGCCGGGGGTGCGGGACTGCGGGATCGGGTCTCCGGCGGTCAAGCCGCCGGTCATCACGCTGGCCTGCGCGGATGCGGGGATGGTGGCGACCGCGATCACCTGGGACCGGTACGGCCCCGGTGAGGCGGAGGGCACCGGTGTGGTGCAGGTGGGGGAGAAGGCCGCGAGGGTAGCGACGGATTCCGGGTTCCCGGCGACCTTCCGGCTCTACGGCGTCAAGACCATCCACGGGGCGCGGGCCTTCACGGAGCTCGAGGTGACGTACGAGGGCTCGACGCCGTTCGGCGACATGACGGAGAAGTACGACCTCGCGTGATGGGCATTCGAGGCCGGATCGCTCTGGCCATTTCCTGTGTGACGGCGCTGGCTGTGGTGGTGCTCGGGTTCGCCGTGCACCACATAGCGGAGGCGGAGCGGGAACGGTCCGCGCGGGCCTTTCAGGACGCCCGGCTCAGTTCGGCGCTGCAGCTCTACGAGCGGGACGGGACGCTGGCGCTCGGCGCGCGGCTGGACGATGCGAACGTGCCGTTGCCGCTGCGCGAGGCGGTGTTCAAGAACCGGTCGGGGACGTATGTCAGCGGCGGTGAGGATCCGCGGGTGTGGGCGGCGACCGGCGTCGGTGACGGCGGCGGGAACCGTCCGGCGCGGTCGTTGTCGGTGTCGGCGGTGTTTCCGGACGACGATCCGGTGCTGCTGGCGCTGGACCGGGCGCTGCTGATCGCGGGGTGCGGCACGGTCACGCTGATGGCGGTGGTGTCGTGGTTCGTGGCGCAGCGGCTGTCGCGGCGGCTGCGGCTGAGCGCGGCGGCGGCGCGGCGGATCGCGGCGGGTGCGCCGCCGGATGCGGATGCGCTGGCCAGCAAGGGCCGGGACGAGGTGGCGGAACTGGGCCGCAGCGTTCATCACATGGCGATGTCGTTGGCGGCGCGGGTGGAGGCGGAGCGGGAGTTCACCGCGGATGTGGCGCATGAGCTGCGCACTCCGGTGGCCGGGCTGGTGGCGGCGGCGGGGTTGCTGCCGCAGCCGCGGGCGGTGGAGTTGGTGCAGGACCGGGCGCAGGCGATGCGGCGGCTGGTCGAGGACCTGCTGGAGGTGTCGCGGCTGGACTCGGGGGTGGAGCGGGCGGATCTGGACGCCTGTGAGTTGCCGTCACTGGTGCGCGGGATCGTCCGGCGGGCGCAGCGGCAGTGGGGTGTCGACGAGGTGTCGGTGGCCGTCGAGGGCGAACCGCGGATCGTGGAGACGGACCGGCGTCGGGTGGAGCGGGTGCTGGTGAATCTGCTGGCGAACGCGGCGAAGCACGGGAAGCCGCCGATCGAGGTGGTGGTGGAGGGCACGCGGATCGTGGTGCGGGATCACGGTCCCGGGTATCCGGCGGAGTTGTGCGCGGAGGGGCCGCGGCGGTTCCGTACGGCGGCGCCGGAGCGGGGCACGGGGCACGGTCTGGGGCTGACGATCGCGGCGGGGCAGGCGGATGTGCTGGGGGCGCGGCTGGACTTCGGCGCCGCCGCGGAGGGCGGCGCCGAAGCGGTGCTGGAGTTGCCGGACCGTACGGCGGCGGTGCCCGGTGTCGGTGTTCCGCATGCGGCAACCGGCGACGGCTCCTGCCCCGGGCGACCGTGATGCGGGGTGTCGGCGGTGCCGGGCGGGGTGCCCGGACCGGGCCGGCGGGTGGAGCCGGGGAGGTTACAGCCCCAGGTCCTTGATGATCTTGGCGACGTGGCCGGTGGCCTTGACGTTGTAGAGGGCCCGCTCGACCTTGCCGTCCTCGTCGAGGATGACGGTGGAGCGGATGACGCCCGTGACGACCTTGCCGTAGAGCTTCTTCTCGCCGAAGGCGCCGTAGGCCTCCAGGACCTTCTTGTCGGGGTCGCCGAGCAGCGTGACCTTGAGGTCTTCCTTCTCGCGGAACTTGGCGAGCTTCTCCGGCTTGTCGGGGGAGATGCCGATGACGTCGTAGCCGTGGCCGGCGAGGAAGTCGAGGTTGTCGGTGAAGTCGCAGGCCTGCTTGGTGCAGCCGGGGGTCAGGGCTGCGGGGTAAAAGTAGACGATGACTTTGCGGCCCTTGCGGTCGGCGAGCGAGACCTGCTTGCCGTCGGCGTCGGGCAGGGTGAAGGCGGGGGCGGTGTCGCCGGGCTGCAGTCGCTCGCTCATGGTTCTCCTCGGGCTGGTTCGGATGCCCCCGACATTAGCCAGCTGGGCCGGGCGATGGGTGCGGGGGCGCCTCGGCTGCGCGAAACGGGGGTGCTGTGGGGCGGGTACGGGTGTGAGCTGACAGACTGTCCATCACGGATGGCGCGAGACGACGGAGGCAGCGCGGTGGCGGAGGCCAGGACCCCGGCGCAGATCGAGGCGGACATCGTCCGCAGGCGGCAGGAGCTCGCCGTGACGCTCGATGAGATCGGTGTGCGGCTGCACCCGAAGACGATCATCGGCGATGCCAAGGCGGCGACCGCGGCGGCGGTGGACCGTACGGCGGGGCGGGCGTATGTGGCCGCGCACCGCGCGGTGTCGGATGTGCGGGCCCAGCTGGTGTCGGAGGACGGGGCGCCGCGGCTGGAGCGGATCGTTCCGGTGGCCCTGATCGGCGTCGCGGTGGTGGGTCTGCTGGCGCTGGGCGCCAGGCGGCGCCGCGGCTGATGTGTTTTCACTGACCGCAACCGATCTCGGCCCCCGCCCTGGCCCACCACGACGCGGGGTGCCGCGCGGGGCATGTACGGTCATGCCGTGAGCCCGAATAACACCAAGGACACCCACGACAAGCTGCCGATCCGGATGCTGCACGACCGTGTGCTGGTCCGGACGGACATCCCCGAGGGCGAGCGGCGCTCGACCGGGGGCATCGTCATTCCGGCGACCGCGGCGGTCGGCCGCCGCCTGGCCTGGGCCGAGGTGGTCGCGGTCGGGCAGAACGTGCGGACCGTCGAGGTGGGGGACCGGGTGCTGTACGACCCGGAGGACCGCGCCGAGGTCGAGGTGCGCGGCGTGGCGTACGTGCTGATGCGGGAGCGCGATCTGCATGCGGTGGCCGCGGAGCGGCTGGAGGGCGCGGACGATTCGACGGGCCTGTACCTGTAGGCGATCGGGCCGTAGCCGTAAGCGAGCGGCCGGTGCCCGTGGCTGACGGGCCGGTGCCCGTGGCCTTCTCCTGTAGTCCCTGGCGGGCGGTGACCGAGGTCACCGCCCGTTCCGTCTGTCGCTTGCTAGCCTCGTAAGCACCCGACGAGACGCGCCGTACCGGGTCACGACAAGACGACGCACCCCTGTTGAAGCTGTTGCAGCGTGTTCACGGAGGTGCCGTCATGGCATGGGTCCTGCTTGTCGTCGCCGGTCTGCTGGAGGTCGGCTGGTCGATCGGGATGAAGTTCACCGAGGGTTTCACCCGGCTGTGGCCGAGTGTGTTCACCGGCGCGGGCATCGTCGTCAGCATGCTGCTGCTCTCGTACGCGGCCCGGACGCTGCCGATCGGTACGGCGTACGGCGTCTGGGTCGGTATCGGTGCGGCCGGTGCGGCGGTGGTGGGGATGCTGGTGCTCGGGGAGCCGATGACCGCGGCCCGGATCTTCTTCATCGCTCTGCTGCTGGTGGCGGTGGTGGGGCTCAAGGCGACGTCGGGTCACTGAGCGGGCCGCGGCCCGGCGGTCATGGCCCGGCCGCGAGGCCTTCCCACAGGGCCCGCCGCCCCGTGTACGCCTCCGCGCCCTCCCCGCCCTCCGGGCCCACGGTCGGCCAGTCCTCCGTGGGCTCGGTGGTGGGCGGCTCGGTCGGGAAGGTGGGGGTGGGCGGTTCGACGGTCGGCGCGGTGGGGACGCCGGTGGTCGGGAGGCCGGAGGAGGTGCCGGGCGCGGTCGGTTCGCTGCTGGTGGGCGGGGCGGATTCGCCGGGCGGTGCGGGGGGCGTGGTCGTCGGCGCGGGGGGCGGGGAACCGGCGCCCTCTTCCAGCTGGAGGTCGAACTCGCTGATGGGCTGCCCTTCGAGGGCGGCGGCGGTGTAGTCGGCCCAGATCTCTGCGGGGAAGCCGCCGCCGTTGATGCGGGGCAGGCCCGCCGCGCCGTAGAGCGGCTCCTGGACGGCGCTCTCCGGGTTCTGGCCCAACACGGAGACCACGGTGGCGAGTTCGGGGGTGTAGCCGGCGAACCAGGCGGCCTTGTCCTTCTCCGCGGTGCCGGTCTTGCCGGCCGCTGGGCGGCCGGCGGCCTGCGCGGCGGTGCCGGTGCCGCCGTCGACGACGCTCTGCAGGATCGAGGTGGTGGTGTCGGCGGCGCCGCGGTCGATGGCCTGGCGCTCGGGGCGTGCGGGCAGCGGGAGCTCCTCGCCGCTCTTGGCGACCTTGTCGACGAGGGTGTACGGGCGCTGCGTGCCGTGGTGGGCGAAGCCCGCGTAGACCTGCGCCATCTCCAGGGCGCTGGGGGTGGCGGTGCCCAGCGAGATGGCGCCCTGGGACGAGGCGAGGCTGGGGGTGTCGGCGGGGATGCCCAGGGCCTCGGCGGTCTTCCTGACCTTGGCGGGGCCGACGTCGATGCCCATCTGGGCGTAGACGGCGTTGACGGACTTGTCGGTGGCTTCGGTGACGGTGATCGGGCCGTAGGAGCGGTCGTCCTCGTTGGCCGGGGCGAAGCCGGTGGGGGAGCCGTTGCTGAGGGTCATGCGTTTGTTGGTGCCGTCGTAGAGGGTGTCGGGGGTGATGGGGACGCCGTCCTGGGTGGTGGAGCGGTTCTGTACGGCGGAGGCGAAGACGATCGGCTTGAAGGTGGAGCCGACCTGGTAGTCGCGGCGGGTGGCGCTGTTGACGTACTGCTTGGCGTAGTCGATGCCGCCGTACATGGCGACGACCCGGCCGGTGGCGGGGTCGATGGAGGCGCCGCCGGCCCGGACGTAGGTGTCGACCTTGCGGGAGCGGTCGAGATTGTCCATCAGGCGGTTGTCGACGGCGTCGACGAAGGCGTTCTGGCGTTTCTTGGAGAGGGTGGTGGTGATGCGGTAGCCGCCGGCCCGCAGGGTGGCCTCGTCGAGGATTTTGTTTCCGATCAGGTAGTCCTTGACCGCTTCGACGAGATAGCCGCGCTGGCCGGAGAGGCCGGCGGAGGCCTTGACGGGGCCCGGTTCGGGGAATTTCATGGCGTCGCGCTCGGCGCGGCTCAGCCACTTCTTCTTGACCATGCCGTCCAGGACGTAGTTCCAGCGTGCCAGGGCCCGTTGCCTGTTCTCGGGGTGGGCGGTGATGTCGTAGGCGCTGGGGGCGTTGAGGAGGGTGGCGAGATAGGCGCCCTCGGCGGTGGTGAGCCGTTCGGAGTTCTTGCCGTAGTAGGCCTGGGCGGCGGCCTGGATGCCGTAGGCGTTGCGGCCGTAGTAGCTGGAGTTGAGGTAGCCCTCCAGGATTTCGGCCTTGGTCTCCTCACGGTCGAGCTTGATGGCGATGAAGAATTCCTTGGCCTTGCGGGTGAGGGTCTGTTCCTGGCCGAGGTAGTAGTTCTTGACGTACTGCTGGGTGATGGTCGAACCGGACTGCTTGCCCTTGCCGGTGACGGTGTTCCAGGCGGCGCGGACCATGGCGGCGGGGTCGACGGCGGACTCGGAGTAGAAGTCGCGGTCCTCGGCGGCCAGTACGGCCTGCTGGGTGGATCTGGGGATCTGGCTGAGCCTGACGTTCTCGCGGTTGATGTCGCCGTCGCGGGCCAGGAACGTGCCGTCGGAGTAGAGATAGACGCTGCTCTGGGCCTGGGCGGCGCTGTTGGCCGGGGGGATGTCCACGAGGAGATATCCGGCGACGAGGCCGCCCACGATCACCAGCAGGAACAGCAGCACGGAGCCCAGCGCCATCCGCCAGGTGGGGACGGCGCGGCGCCAGCCGGTGCGCCGGGGGCGTGAGGTGGAGTCCCGGGCGGGCGTCCTGTCCTCCGGATCGTCACTCATGTCTGTATGGACTCCTCGGCGGCCGCCGAAGGTTGTGCTGCGGCGGATCGGTATGACGTCGGGGAATCGCGCGCGATGCCCAGAAAGGTGCGCTCGCCCGATAAGGAACTGAAAGCCCTGTTGGAGAACTGTCGCATCATGTGTCCCGGTCGCGTGGGGTGGCGCGCACCGTTGACCGCTCCGTGACCGGCCGGATGGCGTCCCGGACTCACCCGAACCGGTGATAAAGCGTTGGTGCGGTCCGCGTCTGCCCAACTAGGCTCCGATGCTTTGCCGCGCGCTGACAAGAGGCACGGCACGAGGGTGTACGAGGGACAACCCCAGGGGGCGCGCGGAGGTGTGGTACACGGCCGTGGCGGCCGGCGGCTTCCGCCGGTACGCCACCTATCGGGTCGCGACGGTGGCGGGCGTCTTCACCAACACCGTCTTCGGTTTCATCGTCGCCTACACCTACCTCGCCCTGTGGACCGAGCGCCCGCATCTGGGCGGCTACGACCAGGCGCAGGCGCTGACGTTCGTCTGGACCGCGCAGGCCCTGCTGGCGGCGTCGGCGCTGCTGCTGGGCGGCGGACTGGACGAGCTCCAGGCCCGGATCCGCAGCGGCGACATCGCGGTCGACCTCTACCGCCCCGCCGACCTCCAGCTGTGGTGGCTGTCCGCGGATCTGGGACGGGCCGCGTTCCAGCTGATCGGGCGCGGGGTGGTGCCGATGGCGGTGGGCGCCGTCTTCTTTCCGCTGGCGCTGCCCCACGAGGCGCTGACCTGGCTGACGTTCCTGCTCTCGGTGCTGCTCGGGCTGCTGGTCAGCTTCGCGCTGCGCTATCTCGTCTCCCTGGCGTCCTTCTGGCTGCTCGACGGCGCGGGCCTGGCCCTGATCAGCGGTCTGGCGTGCATGTTCTTCTCGGGGATGGTGCTGCCGCTGCGGGCCTTTCCCGGTGCCTTCGCCGAGGTGGCGCAGCTGCTGCCGTGGGCGGCGATCCTCCAGGTGCCGGTCGATGTGCTGATCGGCGCGCGGACCGGCGGATCGCTGCTGCAGGGGCTGGTGTTCCAGGCGGCGTGGGGCGTGGCGCTGCTGGCGCTGGGGCGGCTGGTGCAGCGGGCCGCCACGCGCAAGGTGGTGGTGCAGGGTGGCTAGCGGGGCCGTCGGGGAACGCACCGGACGGGCGGCGGCATGGGCGTACGGCCTGCGCGCGTACGCCCTGATCGTCGGGATGTGGATCCGCTCCACCCTCGCCTACCGCACCTCGTTCGTGCTGATGGCCGTCGGCAACTTCGCCGCCAGCGGCCTCGACTTCCTCGCCATCATGCTGATGTTCGCCCAGATCGACGCCCTGGGCGGCTTCTCGCTGCCCGAAGTCGCCTTCCTCTACGGCACCTCCTGTCTCTCGCTGGGCCTGGCGGACATGGCGCTCGGCAGCATGGACCGGCTCGGGGCGCGGGTGCGCGACGGCACCATGGACATCCTGCTGCTGCGTCCCGTGCCGGTCTTCGCGCAGGTCGCCGCCGACCGTTTCGCGCTGCGCCGGCTGGGCCGGATCGCGCAGTCACTGCTGGTGCTGGGCTGGTCTCTGAGTCGGCTGGAGGTGGACTGGACGGCGGGCCGGGTGCTGCTGGTGCCGGTGATGGCGGTGTGCGGTGCGGTCATCTTCGCGGCGGTGTTCACGGCCGGCGCGGCCTTCCAGTTCTGGGCGCAGGACGCGGCCGAGGTGCAGAACTCCTTCACCTACGGCGGCAGCACGATGCTCCAGTACCCGCCCACCGTCTTCGCCAAGGACCTGGTGCGCGGGGTCACCTTCATCGTCCCGCTGGCCTTTGTGAACTGGCTGCCCGCGCTGCGCCTGCTGGGCCGTCCCGACCCGCTGGGGCTGCCGGGCTGGGTGGATTTCCTGGGGCCCGCGGTGGCCGCGCTGATGGCCGCGGGCGCGGGGCTGGCGTGGCGCTGCGGGCTGCGTGCGTACCGGAGTACGGGGAGCTGAGGAGGCGTGATGGAGGACGGGGCGACGGAGCCGCTCATCGAGGTGGACGGCGTCGAGAAGGTCTTCTCGGTACGGCGCAGGGCGGGCCGGCTGCGGAGGGTACGGCACGAGGTACGGGCCGTGGACGGCATCACCTTCCAGGTGCCGCGCGGCGAAATGGTGGGCTACATCGGGCCGAACGGCGCCGGCAAGTCCACCACCATCAAGATGCTGACGGGCATTCTGACCCCCAGCGGCGGCCGGCTGCGGGTCGCCGGCATCGACCCCGCGCGCGAACGGACCCGGCTGGCCCGCCGGATCGGGGTGGTCTTCGGCCAGCGCACCACCTTGTGGTGGGACCTGCCGCTGAAGGACTCCTACGAACTGGTCCGCCGCATGTACCGGGTCCCCGGGCCGGTCTACCGCGCCAACTTCGCCCGCTGCGTCGAACTTCTCGACCTGGGCCCCCTGCTGGACGTCCCGGTACGCCAGCTGTCGCTCGGCCAGCGGATGCGCGGCGACATCGCGGCGGCGCTGCTGCACGACCCCGAGGTGCTCTATCTGGACGAGCCGACCATCGGCCTCGACGTCATCAGCAAGGCGAAGGTCCGGCAGTTCCTGCGCGAGATCAACGCCGAGCGGGGCACCACCGTGCTGCTGACCACCCATGACCTGACCGACATCGAGCAGCTGTGCCGCCGGGTGATGGTCATCGACCACGGGCATCTGGTGTACGACGGCGGGCTGGCGGGGCTGCGGGCGGCCGGGGACGGCGAGCGGACGCTGGTGGTGGATCTGGAGCGGGAACTGCCGCCGATCGAGGGCGTGCCCGGGGCCCGTACGGTCAAGGTGGACGGGCCGCGGCAGTGGCTGGCGTTCCCGGCGGCGCAGAGCGCGGCGCCGCTGGTCGCGGCCATCGCCGCACGCTGTCCGCTGGTGGATCTGTCGGTGCGGGAGCCGGACATCGAGGAAGTGATCGCGAAGCTGTACGCGGGCGGCGGCGGGCGCGCCGATCGCGCCGTCACGGCCGCGGACACGCCGTAATCTGTCCATATGACAGACAGACTCCCCGAGTTGCGCGCCGCCGACAGCGACCGCGAGCGGGTCGCCGAGATCCTCCGGGACGCCCTCGCCGAGGGGCGGCTCGACATGCCGGAGTTCGAGGAGCGGCTGGATGCCGCGTACAAGGCGCGTACGTATGGGGAGTTGGCGCCGCTGACCGCCGATCTGCCGGTGACGCCGCAGGGTTCGGCGACCGCGCGGCCCGCCGCGGCGCAGGTGCCGGCCGGCTGGGCGCAGCGGATCGGCGGCACGGTCACCTCGCGGCGCGCGTTCGCGATGTGGAGCGGGTTCCGGCGCAAGGGGCGGTGGACCGTGCCGCGGCGGTTCACGGCGATCACCTTCCAGGGCGGCGGCAAGATCGATCTGCGCGAGGCGGACTTCGAGGCGCCGGAGATCACCATCCGCTGCATAGCCGTGCAGGGCGGCATCGAGGTCGTGGTGCCGCCCGGCGTCCAGGTACGCGTCAAGGGCTTCGCCCTGATGGGCGGCTTCGACCGTAAGGAGGACGGCACCGGCGACCCGGGCGCCCCGGTGGTGAACGTCACCGGGTTCGCCTTCCAGGGAGCTGTGGACACCCAGCGCAAGGTCACCAAGGCCGAGCGGCAGCGGCTCGAGGAGGGCGAGCGGCGCGCGACGCCGGAGAAGCAGCCGCGCAAGGAGCTGGGCTGACGGTCCCGGCCTCAGAGCTGGGCCGGCGCCGACCGCTTGAGGTGGTCCAGGTTCAGCGCATTGGCCATCGCCCGGTATCCCTCGTCGCTCGGGTGCAGATGATCGCCGGAGTCGTAGACGGGCCGCAGCCGCACCGGCGACGCCGGGTCGCGCAGCGTCTTGTCCCAGTCCACGACCTCGTCGTAGACCGAACCGGACCGGATGATGCGGTTGACCTGTTCGCGTACCTGGTTCATCCGCGTGGAGTAGCCGCGGTGCCCGCCGAACGGCGTCAGGGTCGAGCCGGTCACCCGCAGACCGCGGGCGTGCGCCTCGCGCACCAGTGACCGCATGCCCGCGACGATCTTCTGCGGGTCCCACTGCCGCGGCGACTTGAACAGGTCGTTCAGCCCTATCTCGACCACGACCGCCTTCACGCCGGTCCGCGAGAGCGCATCGCGGTCCAGGCGGGACAGCACGCTGGGTCCGTTGTTGGGGGAGAAGCGGCTGCCGTTGACCAGCAGGCGGTTGCCGCTGATGCCCTGGTTGATGATGCCGTAGCGGGGCGCACCGCGCTCGTAGCGCAGCCGCTCGGCCAGGAAGTCCGTCCAGCGGTGGTTGGCGCCCGCCGTTGAGGTGATGCCGTCGGTGATCGAGTCGCCGATGGCCACGATCGTCCCCTCGGCCTCGGTGCTCCATACGTCCACGCCGGTCAGATAGCGCCAGTACGGGCTCTGCTCCGTATAGGCGGCACCGGTGGCGTCCTCGGCCCGGTCGCCGCGCGCAAGGTAGGAGGTCTGGCGGGCGTAGGGGTGGTACGTGGCCGGGCCCGAGGGGGACGGGGAGTAGGTGGTGACCAGGAGGTCCGCATTGTCGGGGACCGTGAGCCGTGCGGGGTCGCTGGTGACCGCGCCGCCCGCCGGGATGGTGACGGCGGGCTTGCCGGCGAACGTCAGCCGCCGCATGGTGCCGGCCGCGGCCGTCGGGTTGCTGGGGGCGCCGGCCACCGCCAGTGAGGCATGGCTGACGACCAGGGGCCGGGTGCCGTAGAGGTTGGAGAGCTGGATGCGGGCGCCGGAGCCGCCGACGCTGGTGTGCACGACGTTGCGTATGGACATCCCGGCGTAGCCGTCCAGGGTGCCGGGCTCCGCGGCCGCGGCCGCCGCCGACCAGCTGCCGACCCACTGCCCCGAGACCGCAGGGGCCGCCGGATCGCGCGGCTTGCGCCCGTCGCCGCCCAGGCCGCCGTGCCCGCCCCGTCCGCCGAAGCCGACGAATATGGCGGTCGAGACCAGCACCACCACTGCCGCCAGACCGGCGAGCAGGGCGTAACCCACACTTTTGTTCATGCGGGGGGTGTCTCCTGTGGAAGGCGGAGCGCGGCGCTCCGGGCGGGCAAAGGGCAGCGAGTGACCAGCGGCACCGTTGCGGTCCGATCGTTTCTTCATGATCCCACGGACCTCCCGGACGCCGCCCGGCGCCCTGTCGATGCCCCCTCATGACGTGGACGCAGGGAACTCGTGGTTCGTTCCGGGAGTAGGTCACAGTTGGACATACAGGCCGGAGATCCGGACCGGGCACCCGGTCCGGGCGGACGGGCGTACGGATGGGGGCGGGGGCACGGTGGGAACGGTGGAGCGGATGGCACACTCAAAGGCGGATACGGTGCAGGCGGACCCGATGACGGGCGCGGCGCCGGCCGGCCGGGTCGCACCCCTGGGCGGCTTCGGCAGCAGCGCCGCCGACGAGGAGAAGCGGCGCGGCGTACGGCGGATGAAGACGCTGGCCACCGGCCTGCTGCTGACCGTGGCGCTGGTCTACGTCCTGGCGAAATGGGCTCAGTCCTCCGGGGCGGGTGGCTGGGCCGGCTTCGTCGCCGCGGCGGCCGAGGCCGGCATGGTCGGTGCGCTGGCCGACTGGTTCGCGGTCACTGCGCTGTTCAAGCGTCCGATGGGCCTGCCGATCCCGCACACCGCCATCATTCCTACCAAAAAGGATCAGCTGGGTCAGAGTCTGGGTGATTTCGTCGGTGAGAACTTTCTCTCCAGCGACGTCGTCCGCCGCCGGCTGCGCTCCGTCGGCATCGGCAGCCGGCTCGGCGGCTGGCTCGGCGAACCCAAGAACGCCGACCGGGTCACCGCCGAGCTGTCCACCGCGCTGCGCGGCGCGCTGACCGTGCTGCGCGACTCCGACGTCCAGGCCGTCGTCGGCGAGGCCATCACCCGCCGGGCGGACGCCCAGGAGATCGCGCCCGGCATCGGCACCATGCTCGAGAAGATCGTCGCGGAGGGCGGCCACACCCGGGTGGTGGACCTGGTGTGCGTCCGCGCCCACGACTGGCTGGTCGAGCACGGCGACTCCGTCATGGAGGCGGTCTCCGGCGGCGCCCCCGGCTGGACCCCCCGCTTCGTCGACCGCAAGGTGGGCGACCGCGTCTACAAGGAACTGCTCCGTTTCGTCACGGAGATGCGCGATATGCCCGGACATCCCGCCCGCGGCGCCGTCGACCGCTTCCTGGCCGACTTCGCGGCCGATCTGCAGTCCGACCCGGAGACCCGCGCCAAGGTGGAACGCCTCAAGTCCGAGGTGCTGGGCCGCGGCGAGGTGCAGGACCTGATCGCCTCGGCCTGGGGTTCGGTACGCGCCATGATCGTGGCCGCCGCCGAGGACGAACGCAGCCAGCTGCGGCTGCGGGTACGCGCCTCCCTGCTCTCCCTGGGCCGCCGGATGGCCACCGACGAGCGCCTACGGGGCAAGGTGGACGGCTGGCTGGAGGGCGCGGCCGTCTATGTGGTGACGACGTATCAGGGCGAGATCACCTCCCTGATCACCGACACCATCGCCGGCTGGGACGCGGAGCACACCTCGAAGAAGATCGAGGCGCACATCGGCCGTGACCTGCAGTTCATTCGCATCAACGGCACGGTGGTCGGTGCGTTGGCGGGGCTGTGCATTTATGCGGTGACGCAGGCGCTTGGCTAAGCCCCACGTTTTCGGCTTTCCCGCCGCTCCGCTGCGCTTTGCCTGGGCCGACGTTTTCGGCTTGCCCGCCGCTCCGCTGCGCTTTGCCTGGGCCGACGTTTTCGGCTTGCCCGCCGCTCCGCTGCGCTTTGCCTGGGCCGACGTTTTCGGCTTGCCCGCCGCGGGGGTTCTTCGCCGTTGCGCCTGCGGCGGGCTGTGGTCGCTGCGCGGGGCTGTTCGGCTGCGGGACCGGGCCTCCGGACTCCGTCCTGCGGCCCGGCCCCTCCCCGTTGGGGAGGGGAGAAGACGGTGGGGGTGTGCGTCGGCGGTCAGGTGCGGCCTGTGGATCCCGTCACAGTGAGCCGACGTGAAAGGCCCGCCCCCACCGGCCTTTCCCACCCACCCACGGGAGGGGCCACCCCGCAGGACGAAGTCCGGAGGGGTGGCACCGCACCCGACAAACCCACGCCCGCCGCGCAGGCGCAACGGCGACAAACCCCCATGGCGGGACAGCCGAAAACGTACGGCCAAAGCCAAGCGCAGCGTAGTGTCGGGCGACGTGCGAATTCAGAAAAGACGCCCGGCATTGCTATGGCTATTGCTGCCCTACGTGCTGTTCCTCGTGGTGCTGCCGCTGGTGAACCGGGTGACGCCGACCGTGGCCGGGCTGCCGTTCCTGTTCTTCTGGATGCTGCTGGCGACGCTCGCCACTCCGCTCGCGGTGTGGCTGGCGCGGCGCGGTGACCGTGAGCGGGGACGGTCATGAACGCCACCGTCGCCACCGCCGTGTTCGGCGGTTTCATGGCGCTGACCGTGGCGCTGGGGCTGCTCGCGGTGCGGGGCCGCGGCTCCGGTGGGGGGCTCACGGAGTGGTCCGTCGGCGGCCGCAGCCTGGGCACGGCCTTCATCTGGGTGCTGATGGCCGGCGAGAGCTACACCAGCTTCAGCTACCTCGGCGCGGCCGGCTGGGGCTACAACTTCGGTGCCCCGGTCCTCTATGTCGTGGCCTATATGTCCTGCGGCTATGCGCTCGGCTACGTCGTCGGCCCGATGCTGTGGGCCTACGCCCGCCGGCACGGCCTGGTGGGCATCACCGACATCGTCGCCCACCGCTACCGGCGGCCCTGGCTCGGCGCCGCCGTCGCCGTTCTCGCCACCGTCTGTCTGCTGCCGTACATCCAGCTCCAGATCACCGGCATGGGCGTGGTCGTCTCCACCATCTCCTACGGTGCCATCAGCCTCAACTGGGCCTATTTCCTGGCGTTCGCGGTCAGTACCGGCTTCGTCGTGGTCAGCGGACTGCGCGGCAGCGCCTGGGTGTCCGTGCTGAAGGACATCCTGGTCATCGGGACTCTGGGCTTCCTCGCGATCTACGTCCCGGTGCACTACTTCGACGGCTACGGCCCGCTCCTGCACCGCCTCGTCGCCGAGAAGCCGCAGTGGCTGACCTTCCCCGGACACGAGTCCGGCGGCCTCGGCCAGGTCTGGTTCACCACCACCACGGTCATCAACTCCCTCACGGTGGTGATCTTCCCGACGACCGTCGCCGGCTACCTCGGCGCCCGCAACGCCGAAGCGCTGCGCCGCAACGCCATGTACCTCCCCTTCTACAACGTGCTGTTGTTCGTACCGATGCTGCTCGGACTCGCGGCGCTGTTCGTGGTGCCGGGGCTGGCCGGCGCGGACTCCAACCTCGCGCTGTTCAAGATGGTCGTGGACTCCCTCCCGGCCTGGGCCGTGGGGCTGATCGGGGCCGCCGCCGCGCTCTCCTCCATCGTGCCGATGGCCGTGTTCATGCTGGTCATCGGCACGATGTGGGGGAGGAGCGTACTGGGCGCGCTACCGCGGCTGGCGGGCCGGCAGAAGCTGTCGTCCCAGCTGGTCGTGGTGGCCGCCGGAACGCTCGCGCTGCTGCTGACCTACACCGCCCCCAACACCCTCGTCCGGCTGTCCCTGATTTCGTACGAGGGCATGGCGCAGCTCGTGCCGATGCTGCTGCTGGGGCTGGTGTGGCGGCGGCTGACGGTGCACGCCGCGGTGAGCGGCCTGGTGGTGGGCTTCACGCTGGTGTGTGCGCTGGTGTTCACCGGGCACGACCCGCTGTGGGGGATGAATGCGGGGATCATCGGGCTCGCCGTGAATACGGCGGTGGCGCTGGCGGTCGCCTGGCTGGGGCCGCGGGACGAGCGGGCGGACGCCGAAGTACCGGCGCCGGACGACGCGTTCCCCAGGGAGGAAGCGGTCAGCCGGCCGGAGCCGTCGTGATCTTCTTGCCGTTCTCGGAGACCGCGAACCACAGGCCCATCTTGCCCTGGCCGTTGATGTCGCCGGGCTGCTTGTCGCCGGTGAACCAGTAGACCGGCCAGCAGTCGACGGCCAGCTGGCGGGTGCCGTCGGGGCGGGTGACGGTGGAGATCAGCTTGGGGGCGATGCCGTTCAGCTTGGAGCGGTCGGCGGGCTTGGCGGGCTTCCAGGTCTCCAGGCAGGCGTCGTTGCAGCCGAACTTCATCGGCCAGGCGCTGTCCTTGTTGAAGCGGTAGAGGGTCATGCCCTTGCCGTTGACGAGGATCTTCCCGAGCGCGGGCTGGTTGAGGACCGAGACATCGCCGGTCTGCTGGGCGGCGGCCTTCGTGCCGTCGGCGGCCAGCGCGTTCCAGGTGCCGCCGACGCCCTGGCCCTTGGTGTCGCCGGCCTTGGTGTCCTTGGCGTAGCGGTAGGCGGGCCAGCCGCCGATGGTGAGCTGCTTGGTGCCGTCGGCGCGGGTGACCGAGCCGAGCGCGTTCTTGTCGATCCCGGCGGGCGCCTCGGCGCCGTCGGCGGGGACCGGCGGCCAGGTGGTGGCGCAGGAGCCGGAGCAGTTGGACTTGGGCGGCTTCGCGGTGTCGTTATCGAAGCGGTAGAGGGTCATGCCCTTGGAGTCGGTGACGACGGGGCCGAGTTCGGCGGCCTCGCGCAGCGCGAGCTTGCCCGCGCTCGGCCACTCCTTCGCCGCCTTGCCGTCGTCCCCGCCCGCCTGCCCGCCGTAGCCGTCGTCGCCCTGGCCGGAGCCGCTGGAGCCGTAGCCGTAGTCGGTGGTGCCCTGGCCCGCGGGCTGGACGGTATCGGTGGTGGGGGTGCCGGCGCCCTGGTTGTTGCTGCTGCCGCAGGCGGCGGTGAGGGCCAGGGTGGCGAGCGCGGTGGCGGCAAGTCCGGCACGACGTCGGGTGATGGTCATGGTCTCTCCTCTGTCGGTGGTGGCTTGGCTCGGTTGAAGGGGAAGCGGCTGTTGTGTGGGGGGATACGCGGCGGTGGGGGCGCCGCGTTCAGCGGCCGGGAAAATTGCTCCCGGCTGACAAAAACGGAACGGGCGCGGTCAGTTGCCGTCCTGGACGCGCAGCGCCAGCGCCGGGCAGCGCCGTACCGCCAGCTGCGCCCGGCGCCGCATCCGGGCCGGCATCGGCATGCTGGCCTGCTGCGGATAGCCGTCCGGGCCGAGCTTGACGATGCCGGGTACGACATCGGCGCACAGGCCGTGGCCGCGGCACAGCGTCCAGTCGACCAGCAGCCGTTCCTGCGGCGGTGCCGGTGACCGCGACGGGACGGGTGTGGTGGCGGGCAGCGGCTGGTGCCCGGTGACCGGCAGCGCCCCGGTCACCGGGCGGCCGCACCCGAACCCCCGCGCATGGCGCTCGAACTCCTCGGGGAAGGCGGCGAGGGCCGAGGCCACGAAGCGCGCGGTGCCGTCCGGGTGGCTGCAGGCGCCGCGTTTCTCCACGGCGCGCATCCGGGCCTGCACGGCTTCCAGGGCGGCGTCCCCGCCGCCCCGCACGGCGCGGTCGAGCTGGTCGGCGAGCGCGGGCAGGCCCAGGACGCACGGCCCGCACTGCCCCGCCGATTCGGCGGCCATCCAGCGCGCGACCCGTACGGTCTCGCCCGCCGGGCAGGTGTCGTGCGGCAGCGGCAGCACGGCCCCGGCGCCCAGCACCGCGTCATGGGCGGCCAGCGCATCCCGAGACAGGGTCGCGGTCGCCGCGTCGGCCGGGGAGATGAACGTGCCGTGGTAGCCGCCGATCAGCACGCCCTGCCCCTGGTCCAGCCCGCACAGCGCGAGGACCCGGGCGAGCGGGACGCCGTAGGGGGCCTCCACGACCCGGTTGCCGGCGACGGTGAGCATCAGCGTCCCGGGCTCGGCGGGCAGGCCGGTGGTGCGGTAGCCGAGCGCGCCGAGCCGGGCGGCGACCGCGAGCTGGGCGTAGGTCTCGGTGTTGGACAGCAGGGTCGGCAGGCCGTTGAGGCCGCGTTCGCTGGAGCGGATCTTGCGGCCCGACGGCAGGCCGGGCCCGCCGCCCAGTCCGTTCGTCATGGCGGACCCCTCGCCGGTGACGAACCGCTCCGTCAGCAGGGTGACCCGTAACGCCGGGCGCACCGGGCCGCGTTCGTCGATGGCGCGCTGCACCGAATCGGCCACGTCCGCCCGGGTCACCCCGATCGCGACCTCCTGTGCGCCGAGCGCCTCGGCGGCGAGCAGGGCGCCGTCCAGCACCAGATGCGGTACGTGCAGCAGCAGCGCGGTGTCCTTGAGGCAACTGGGCTCGCCCTCGCTGCCGTTGACGACCACCGCGGCCCTGCCGTCGGAGCGTCGCATCCCGTCCAGGACGGCGGTCAGCTTGCGGGCGAAGGGGAAGCCGGCGCCGCCGCGGCCGCGCAGATCGGTGTCCTCGGCCAGCGCCACCAGCTCCTGCGAGGTGAGGGTGGGCAGTCCGCCGTGCCGGGAAAGGTGTGCCACCCGGTCCAGGCGCGGCGCCTCGTCGAGCCCGGCCAGCAGCCGCGGCGGCCCCAAGGAGGCCAGCGTCGGCAGGGGTTCGGGCGTGGGGACGACGGGCAGCGGGCGGGTGGGGGCGGGGGCGGTCATGGGGTTCTCCTGAGTTTCCTGCTCTTGGTGCCTGTGTGTCCCGGGCGGTCAGCCGCGGCGTGCGGCGCGCAGCCGCAGGGCGAGCCGTACGGCCACCGCGGCCAGGCACAGGGCGTATCCGGCGGTCGCCCAGCCGGCGGCCTGACGGCCGGACTTGAGGCCGTGGACCAGGGCCAGCGCCCAGGCGGCGTAGGCGCTCATGTGCAGCGCCCGCCACCAGCGGGAGCCGGCGATGCCGGTGAACGCGCCGCGCACCGCGCCCGTCACCGCGACCGCGATGAAGACATACGCGGCGAGGGTGCCCAGGCCGATGAGGAAGGGCCGGGCGCCGTCGGTGAAGGGCACCGCGGCGGACAGTGCGCCGGTGTGGCCCTCGGCGATCTTCACCCAGATGTGCAGGCCGAGAAAGCCGAGGCCGGCGATGCCGGTGCCGCGGTGCACGGCCTGGGCGAGCAGCCGGTGGCCCGAGTGCAGCACCATCCGGTCGGTGGCGGCCAGTCCCCACAGCACCGTGACGGACAGCGAGACCAGGGCGAGCACCCCGGCGCCGAAGTCCAGGAACCGCACCGCGGTGTCCATCGCACCGGAGTGCACGGTGACGGCGAGGAAGAGCAGCAGCGCGGCCGGAAGTGCGGGGCGCAGTACGGCCGTTGTGGCGGCGGTGGTGGCGAAGTTGCCGCCGGCCGCGGCGCCGCGCCGCCGCGGCGGCGCGGGTTCTCCGGGCGGCCGCCGGGGGCGGGGTGGAGCCGGCGAGGAACGCGGACGGCGCGCATGACGGCTCGTAAGTCCGTCTGGGATCTGCTGACTTGATCCGCTCCGGCGACTTGACCGGCTCTGCCGGCTCTGCAGACGAGGCGCGGGCATCGGACCTCCCGGTGGCGAGGCAGGGTTGCGGGCGCAAATGTTGACGAAATCTCCTGACGGCGGTATTGCGCGGGCATTTGCGCCGTGGCTTTTGTTCCGGTGACCCCCGGTAACACTTTTACGTAACCCCCGGTAACACTGAACATTCAGTGATCGGGTGAATACACAGGGCCGTAATCCGGATGTGCAAAAGCATCTCCGAACGGCGTTGGGCTTTCGTAAGCTTTATCGTGCTGTGACAAATTCCGGCACCGGCATCGCGGTCGCGCGCGCAGAGTCCCGATGATGCCGACTCAGGCGTACGGGGGAGTTCAGCGCCTGCCCCAGCCGCATCCCCGCCAGGATCGAGGTAGCGATGTGTGATCTCCTCAACCACATCTGGTCACGCCCCCAGGGCGAGTGGACCCACGTGGTGAGAAGGGAAATCCCGGACTTTGCGGAGAAGGTCGTCGCGGAGCTGCAGCGAGGATTTCCCGCAATGGCGGCACTTCTCGGTAATACGCCCGTAGAAGACGCACAATGGGCACTTGAACAGGCCCTGCTGACATGTCTCGGGTACCAAAAAGAGTCGCGAAGTAAACCTCCGGCCGTATCGTCGGTGGTCACACCGATGCCTGTCGCAAAGGCCCGGCAGGACCTGTTCGACGTCCTCGCCGGGCGACGAGAGGTACCGGAAGGGGGCCTGGACGACCTTGCCCGCGCGGCCGGTTGGCCGGTTCCGGACACCGTCCAGGCCGTCGTCCTCGCGACGCCGGCCGAGGCGCCCCAGCTGGCCGCCGCCCTGGGCCATGCGCTCATCGGCACCGTGGCGGGCGACACCTGCCTCTTCGTCCCCGACCCGGCCACCCAGACCCGGGCCCGCCTCGAGGCGGCACTCAAGGGCCGGGCCGCATCCGTCGGGCACGTCGTACCGGCCACCGAGGCCGCGTCGTCGCTGCGTTGGGCCCGCTATCTGCTGACCCTGGCCCCGAGCCGGGTCGGCCCCGAGTCGCGGGCGGCCTTCGTCGACGACCACCTGTCCGCGCTGCTCCTCCTCCAGGACGAGTCCCTCGCCGACGCCCTGACCTCCCGTTGGCTCGGCCCGCTGGAGGAACTCACACCGCGTCAGAGCGAACGCCTGGAAGTGACGTTGCTGGCCTGGCTGGAGGGGGGCGGCGCGCCCGAAGCCGCCAAACTCCTCCATGTGCACCCGCAGACGGTCCGCTACCGCCTGCGCCAGATCGAGAAGCTCTTCGGCCCGGTCCTCCGCGACCCCCGCTCCCGCTTCGAGCTGGAAATGGCGCTCCGCAGCCGCCGCCTGATGGCCCATGTCCGCAGCTACCGCGCCCGCGTCGGCCGCCGCGCCCGTACCGTGGCCTCAGCCATCCGACCATTGGGAATGGCGAGGGAGGCCCGGGTGAACGGCCTTTGACGGGCGGCGGGTAATCGGTTCCACGGCTGGTACGGCCGGCGTAACCGATACGGGCGGCCCAACCGGCGCAGGCGAGACGGCCCGCGCATCCGGCGCAAGCGAGACGGCCCGCGCATCCGGCACAACCGGCACGGTCAGCGCAACCGGCACGGTCGGCACAACCGACACAGCCGGCGCAGGCGATACGGCCCGCACCACCTGAGCGGCTCGCACCACCTCAGCGGCCCCCACAACCTGAGCGGCCCCCACGACCTGAGCGGCTCGCACCACCTCAGCGGCCCCCACGACCTGAGCGGCCCGCACCACCGACAAGCCAACGGCGGCCCCGAGCCCGGGAATACCGGCTCGGGGCCGCCGCGTTGTGGCCCAGCAGGGGGCCCGCGCAGCCCCTACGGGATCTGTTCCCCTCTCCCGTAGGGGCTGCGGAGCGTACGGTCAGCGGTTCAGCGGTTCAGCGGTTCAGCGCCTCACGCGTCCGTCCGGCCTCACGTGCACTTCTGCCCCCGGTTGATGCAGTCGACGGCCTTGTTCATCAGGTCGTCCGGCATCACATTGATGAAGTCGCCGTGGTCGGTCACCGGCTTGTGCAGCTGCTCGGGGAAGCTGTCCACCGCGAAGCTGTTGCCCTGCGGCACGTCGTAGGTGAGGCGTTCCACCAGCTGGGGTATGGCCGTGAAGCCTTGCGGGCAGTTGCCGTTGCGGTCCGAGAAGGTCACGTGGGTGCGATGGTTGGCGCTGTCGGTGCTACGGCCGTCCCAGCAGTTCTGGAAGGCGAAGGTACGGACCACCTGCGAACCCTGGGGGCAGAGCGGGTACTTGTCCTTCAGCTGCCGGTCCTCGAAACCGGTGCAGCTCCAGGAGGCGTTGGCGTTGGCCGTCCCGTTGGTGAAGGCCTTGGCGTCGCCGGTGATGATGCGCAGGAAGCGCGGCATCGCCCGGACCTGGCCGGCCTGGCTGCCGCGGTAGGTGAGGGTGACGGTGGCCGGGGTCAGCACCGAGCCGACGTTGGCGTCCTGTGCGGCGCCCGGCTTCTGCTCCGCCTGGCCGTCGAGCTTGCGCAGCACCGGCCAGTAGTAGGTGGACAGATCACCGTTGTTGCAGGTGGTGTCGGAGGCCGCGAGGGACTCGTCGGTGGAGGAGCCGTCGGTGGATTTGTTCCCGACGTAGTCGTGGGTGTGGTGGGCGCCGTTGCTGACGCCCGGGGTGACGATGACGTTGTCGGGGTTGAAATGGCCGTCCTCATTGCGGCCGCATTCGGTGGTGAACGTACCGGTCGTCGCGTTGCCCCCGTTGGGGGCGGCGAACGGCGGGGCGTCCGCGTTCGGCTGGACGTTGTTGATGTCGACGAAGTCGTCGGGGGAGGGGCCGCCGGGCTGGCCCTGCTGCTGCCCCTGGCCCTGCTGCTGGCCCTGGTCCTGGCCCTGCTGGCCTTGGTTCTGGCCCTGCTGGCTTTGGTCCTGGCCCTGTTGCGGCTGCTGGCCCTGCTGCGGACTCTGCCCCTGGTACCAGCCGTTCGCGGTGGATTTCGTGGAGTCGAAACCGCCGGCGCCCGCACCCTCGTCGACCGGCTTGGTGGTGCAGCCGCTCATCTTCATCAGGTAGTCCGGTCGTTGTGCCCTCTTGTCGATCGCGCTGACCATCGTGCCGATGGTGTGCCACCGCTGCCGCTTGAGCGTGACGAGGACGGTGTTGTCGCCGCCCGCCATCCACTTGTGGTACGCGTCGTGGACCTGGCGGTCGAGGGTGGCCAGGCCCCTGGAGACCTGGAGCTGGGCGCTGTGCGGTACCTGCCGCAGCTTCTCGCCGACGTCGGGACACGAGATGGTCGTGGCCACGACGGTGTGCTGATGGCCGGCGGCCGAGTCGGGCTCGGCGTTGCCGGCCAGCGCCGTGGTGGCGACCGCCGCCAGCCCGCCGCCGCCCAGCAGGAGCGCGGCGGCCCCCACCATCATTCTGGTCGTCAGGCGTGAGCGTTTGTGGCCCTGTTGGCCTTGACGTTGCTTCATGAGATCACTTCGCTTCGTCCGGTGTGAGGGGGGTAACGGGCGGCTCAGCTGCTGTGCAGCGTGTTGAAGTCGACCTGGCCGGTCTTCTCCAGAACCGTGATGTGGTCCAGCACGGTGGAGTTGGTCTTGTCCGCCAGGGCGCGCACCATCGAGTTGCGGGTCTGGTCGCGGACCAGCGCGATCAGCCCGAAGACCTTGCCGTGGGACCGGCGCAGCAGCTCGGCGAAGAGGGCGGGGTACTCCGCATCCGAGGCGGAGTTGAGCTGCGCGAGCCAGCCCTGCTGCTCGGGGGTGGGCTGGTTGGGCAGCGCGATGCCCAGCGCCCGCCCGGCCTCCACCGACCGTCGGTCGAGTTCGGTGTGGCCGGCCACGAGGTGGTTGCCCGCGGTACGTATCGCGGCGGTCTTTCCGCGTTCCTGGGCCTGCCGGCCCGCGGGCATCTCCCACAGCCCGGCCAGCCTGACCTTGCGCACGAAGTCCCGGTCCATGGGGCTGAGCGGCCCGAAGCGGGTGGTGACCGTGCCGCCGCCGTCGTCGTCGTACGAGACGGTGTTGGTGGCCGCGGCGGCCGTCTCACCGAAGAGCTGTACGGGCAGCAGCAGCGCCGCGAGCGTGGCCACGAGCGCCGCTACGACCAGTCCGGTGGCGATGGTCCGCCCGGATGCTGCGGAGTTGCTGATGATCGACCGCACATGGCCTCCCGGTTTCGTCTCCGTGGTGGGCCCCCGGCTGGGGCCCACCGGAATGCCACCGGACGCTAAGTGCCGGGCCGGGCCCATGGCCCGGGGTCCTCACCCCTGGACAAATAACGGCCGGGCCCGGCGCGGCGCTGCTACGGTCCGCGTGCGGGCCCGGTCATCGGAGCGGCGGGGGCTTCAGCGTGCGTACGGTCCCGCGGCCGCCGCCCGGCGCCGCTGCGCGCGCGAGGTGCGCACCTCGCGCTCGCCCTGCAGGCGCGCTGCGCGCACCTCGCGCTCCCCCTGCGCGTACATGGCGTCGATCTCCGCCGCATACGCCCGGACGATCGCCGCCCGGCGCAGCTTCAGCGACGGGGTCATCAGCCCGTCCTCCTCGCTGAACTCGCCCGGCAGGATGCGGAACGCGCGGATCGACTCGCCGCGCGAGACCGCGCTGTTCGCCCGCGCCACCGCCCGCCGGACCTCGGCCCGTACCTGCGCCTCCGGCGACGGGTCCGGGCCGTCCGGGGCCCGGCCGCCGGCGCCCCGGCCGTACGCGCCGTCGCCGTACGCATCCCCCTGGCCGTACGCATCGCCCAGGCCGTACGCGTCGTCCGGACCCTGCGCGTCGTCCGCGCCCTGCGCCGCGTCCCGTCCGGCGTCGAGCCGCCGCCAGTGCGCCAGCGCCTCCGGATCCAGGGTGATCAGCGCCGTCACATACGGCCGGTTGTCGCCCACCACCACGCACTGCGAGATCAGCGGATGGCTGCGCAGCCGCTCCTCCAGTCCCTGCGGGGCCACGCTGTTGCCGCCGCTGGTGATGATCATGTCCTTCTTACGGCCGGTGATGACCAGATAGCCGTCGTCGTCCAGATGGCCGAGGTCACCGGTCGGCAGCCAGCCGTCGTACAGCCCGCCGCCCGGCGCGTCCCCCTCGTCCAGATAGCCCGCGAACACCACCGGGCCGCGCACCCACACCTCGCCGTCCAGCGCCAGATGCACCGCGCTCCCCGGCAGCGGCAGCCCCACCGTCCCGAACCGCACCCGTCCCGGCGGCTGCACGGTGATCGCCCCGGTGGTCTCCGTCAGGCCGTATCCGTCGTAGACGGTGATCCCGGCGCCCGCGTAGCACAGACCCAGCTCCCGCAGCAGCGGCGAGCCCCCGGAGACCCCGGTGCGCACCCGCCCGCCCAGCAGCTCCCGGATACGGGAGTACACCAGCCGGTCGTAGACCGCGTGCCGCGCCCGCAGGAACGGGTCGGGGCCGCGCCCGCCCTGCGCCTGCGCCGCGACCGCCTCCGCGTACCGCACCGCCACCGCCATCGCCGCGTCGAACATCCGCCGCCGTCCGGCCTGTTCGGCGGCCATACGGGCGCGGTCGCAGATCTTCTCGTAGATGTACGGCACCGCGAACAGGAACGTCGGCCGGAACGACGCCAGCGCCGCCAGCAGCGCGTCCGACGTCAGATCCGGCTGGTGGCCGAGCAGCACCCCGCCGCGCAGACAGGCCACCTGGACCATCAGCCCGTAGATGTGCGCCAGGGGCAGGAACGCCAGCAGCGAGGGGCGTTTCCCCGGGGCGGCGAGGAGGCCGCCCCAGCCCGCGTAGAGGGTGTCGCACTCGGCGGCGAGGTTCGCGTGGGTGATCACGCAGCCGCGGGGGATCCCCGTGGTCCCCGAGGTGTGCACGATCGCGGCGACGGAGCCGGGGGTGACCGCGCGGCGCAGCCGGTGCACATCCGCGTCGGTCAGCCGGGTGCCCTCCTCCGTCAGCCGCCGGACGCAGTCCCGGTCCAGCTGCCACAGCCGCCGCAGCCCCGACGTCTCGTCGCAGGCCGCGGCCACGGTCATGGCCCCCACCTCGTTCTCGACGACGATCGCGGAGACCCGCGCGCCCGCGAGGATGCAGCGCAACTGCTCGGCGGAGGCGGTCGCATAGACCGGTACGAGCTCCGCGCCGATCGCCCAGAGGGCATAGCTGAACAGCGTCCACTCGTAGCGGGTACGGGACATCACCGCGACCCGGGCGCCCGGCCGGACCCCGTCCGTCAGCAGCCCCTTGGCCAGCGCCATGACCTCGTCGCGGAATTGTGCCGCCGTCACATCCCGCCAGATCCCGGGGGCTCTGGCGTCGCGGCGGGCGAGTTGCACGAAGTCCGGCTGATAGGCGGCGGTGTCGAAGACGGAGTCGGCCAGGCCGCCGGTCCGGAGCGGCGCCGCCAGGGCCGGAACGCTGATGTCGCGCACAGCACCTCCTAGGTGTTCCCCCTTGATTCCCCCTGCTCCGCCGCCCGTCCCTGGCGGCAGGGAGGGCAAGTTACCGGCCGGTCTCCCGGCTGCCCAGATCCCGGGCTACTCTTGAGCGGAAGACGACAAGGACCGTGCGCGAGGAGGGGCAGGGATGTACCGCATCGCCGACGCCTGGCGCCTGTACACCACTGCCCTCTTCTTCCTGCTCGCCGGACTCCTGCTGGCCCAGACGGGCCTGACGTCGGCTCTGACGGCCGCCGCCACCACCGCCGCGGTCCTGCTGCTGTGCAGCGCCTTCCTGCTCGCCGTGTGCGCCCGGCCGTTGCCGCCGGGCCGGATCCGTACGGCCATCCGCGACCGCGAGCGCCGTACGGCATTCCTGCCGCAACGCGATCCCGACGCGGCCGGCCGCCCGCGTCCCCGGGCACCGGGCCGTTCCCTCCCGACGGCCGCGTAGACGCCGGGTTCGTACCGCGCCTCCCGCAGTTCCCCCTGCGTCCACGCCGCTCGTCACGCCGCTTCCGCACCATCTCCCGGCACGACGAGACCCGTGGAGGGCTCATCCATGTCCGTTTTCGACTTCCTCGGTGAGGGGCTGGCGCGCGGCGCCGACGCCCTCACCCCGCTGTTCGGTACCGCGGCCACGGCCGCCGCCATCGTTCTGTTCACCCTCGCCGTACGCGCCGCGCTGCACCCGCTCGCCCGCGCCGCGGCCCGCGGCGAGAAGGCCCGCGCCGCCCTCGCCCCGCAGCTTGCCGCCCTCCAGCGCAAGCACAAGGGCAACCCGGAGCGCCTGCAGAAGGCGATGGCCGACCTCTATGCCAAGACCGGCGCCTCACCCCTCGCCGGCTGCCTGCCCACCCTCCTCCAGCTCCCCGTCTTCTTCGTCATGTACCACCTCTTCTCCACCGGGGGCGGCGCCCTGCTCGGCCACACCCTGCTGGGCGCCCCGCTCGGCGGGCACTGGAGCGACGCGCTCGCCGACGGCGGGCCGTTCGGGCCGCACGGCCGGGTCTATCTCGCGCTGTTCGTCCTGATCGCCGCGGTCGCCACCTGGAACTTCCGCCGCGCACGGGCCGCGACGGCCGCCGCCCCAGCACCGGTCCCCGGAGGCGCCCCCGCGCTGCCCGGCCTGGGCGGGATGGCGAAGGTGATGCCGCTGCTGTCGTTCGGCACGCTGATCACCGTGGCCGTGGTGCCGCTGGCCGCCGGGCTCTACATGGTGACGACGACGACCTGGACGGCCTGTGAGCGGGCGCTGCTGCACCGGAAGCGGGACCCGAAGCGGGCCGACGGCGAGAAGCCGGAGCCGGCGGACGCCGCGGCCCGGACCAAGACCGGCGCCCTCCCCGCCAAGGATGCCGCCACCCCCGGCACGGACCGGAAGACACCGCCGCACAACGGCCCGGCGAAGCGGCGCACCCCCAAGACCCGCGCCGCACGGAAGCGGGCGGCCGGCGCCCAGCACCACGCCAAGCGGGCGGAGAACGGCACCCGGACCGCGGAACCCACCCCACCGGAAACCGTTACTACCCCTCAGTAACGGTCCACTCCCTGAACGGGGTCTTGCGGACTGGACCCCGTTCTTGGACGATCGACCAAATCGCCCGATGGCCGTCCCCCATCGGCCGGCCCAGGAAGACCTTTCCCGGGCCGACCCTTCGACCACGGGAGTTGTACCGATGAAGCTGCTGCGTGTCGGAACGGTGGGGGCGGAACGCCCGGCGCTGCTCGACGAGGCCGGGGTCCTGCGGGACCTTTCCGGCCTGGTCCCGGACATCAACGGGGCACTGCTCGCGGACGACGGGGCGCTGGCGCGGATCCGCGCCGCCGCCGCGTCCGGCGAGCTGCCCGCACTCGACGCCGCCGGGCTGCGCACCGGCGCCCCGGTGGCCGGGATCGGCAAGGTCGTGTGCATCGGGCTGAACTACCACGACCACGCCCGGGAGACGGGGGCCGCGACCCCCGAGGAGCCGATCATCTTCATGAAGGCCCCGGACACGGTCGTCGGCCCCGATGACACGGTGCTCGTACCCCGGGGCAGCGAGAAGACCGACTGGGAGGTCGAGCTGGCGGTCGTCATCGGCCGCACCGCCCGCTACCTGGAGAGCGACGAGGAGGCGCTCGCCGCGGTCGCCGGATACGCGGTGGCGCACGATGTCTCCGAGCGCGCGTTCCAGATAGAGCGCGGCGGCCAGTGGGACAAGGGCAAGAACTGCGAGACGTTCAACCCGCTGGGCCCCTGGCTGGTGACCGCCGACGAGGTCCCCGACCCGCAGGCGCTCGGCATCCGCCTCTGGGTCAACGGCGAACTCAAACAGGACGGCACCACCGCCGAGCAGATCTTCCCGGTGGCGGAGGTGGTCCGCTACGTCAGCCAGTTCATGACCCTCTACCCCGGCGACGTCATCAACACCGGCACCCCGGCGGGCGTCGCCATGGGCCAGCCCGAACCCAAGCCGTATCTGCGGGCCGGCGACGTGGTGGAACTGGAAATCGACGGCTTGGGCCGCCAGCGGCAGGCGCTGCGCTCGGCCTGATTCCCACGTTGTCGGCTGCGGCGCCGCGGTGGTTGTTCGCCGTTGCGCCTGCGGCGGGCGTGGGTTTGTCGGGTGCGGTGCCACCCCTCCGGACTTCGTCCTGCGGGGTGGCCCCTCCCGTGGGTGGGTGGGAAGAGCCGGTGGGGGCGGGCGTTCCGTGTCGGGTGCAGGTGGTCGTGTCCACCAGGCACACCTGACCACCGACGTCCGCCCCCGCCGTCCTTCTCTCCACCCCCAACGGGGAGGGGGCGGGCCGCAGGACGGAGTCCGGAGGCCCGGTCCCGCGGCCGAACAGCCCCGCGCAAGCGGCACCGCCCGCCGCAGGCGCAACGGCGAGACAGCCCCACGGCGGGCAAGCTGGAAACGTCGGCCCAGGCAAAGCGCAGCGGAGGGGCCGAAAACGTGGGGCGCAGGCTACGCGCAGCGCACCGTACGGCCCTCGGCCGCCGACAACTTCGCCGCCTCCAACACCCGCAGCGCGGCCGCAGCTTCCAGGGCGGTGACCGGCGGATCACCGCCCTCCCGCAGGGCGCGCGCGATCGCGGCGTAGTACGCGGGGTAGTCGCCGGGCAGGGTCGGTACGGGCTCGCCGCCGCCGGACCGCGGGGAGGCCCCCGCGCCGAGCCGGCCCCAGCCGGACTTCGGCTCCACGCCCCACTCCACGCCCTCGGTGCCGGGCCGCAGCCCCTCGCGCAGCGCGGCCTCCTGCGGGTCCAGGCCGTGCTTGGTGTAGCCCGCCTTGCTGCCCAGCACCCGGAAACGGGGCCCCAGCAGGGGGGTGGTGGCGCTCACCCACAGATGGGAGCGGACGCCGTTGGCGTGGGTGAGCGCGATGAACGTGTCGTCGTCGGCCTCCGCGCCCGGACGGCGGATGTCGGCCTCGGCGTATACGGAGACGACCGGGCCGAAGAGGGTCAGCGCCTGGTCGGCGAGGTGGCTGCCGAGGTCGTAGAGCAGCCCGCCGATCTCCGCCGGGTCGCCGGACTCGCGCCAGCCGCCCTTGGGCTGCGGCCGCCAGCGTTCGAAACGGGACTCGAAGCGCCGGATGTCGCCGAGCGCGCCGTCCTCGATGAGCTTGCGGACGGTGCGGAAGTCGTTGTCCCAGCGGCGGTTCTGGAAGACCGAGAGCAGCAGGCCGCGGTCGGCGGCGAGCGCGGCGAGCTCCTCGGCCTCGGCGGCGGTCGCGGCGAGCGGCTTGTCGACGACCACCGGGAGCCCGGCCTTCAGGGCGGCGGTGGCGAGCGGGACATGCGTCTTGTTCGGGCTGGCCAGGACGATCAGGTCGAGGTCGGCGGCGCGGCCGAGGACGGCCTCGGGGCTGTCGACCGTACGGACCTGCGGGTGTTCGGCGCGGGCCTGCGCCTGGCGCTCCGGGTTGGAGGTCGAGACGGTGTCGAGGACCAGGCCGTCGGTGGCGGCGATCAGGGGGGCATGGAAGACCGAGCCGGCCAGGCCGTAGCCGATGAGGCCGACGCGGAGCGGTGGGTGGGGGGCGCCGTGGGGGTCCCCGGCGGCTCGCGGCTCGCTCATCTCACTCATTTCGCTCAAGTCGCTCAACTTGCTCATGGGACTCCACTTAAGCAACGCTGTTGCCAAAGCGCAAGTGGTGGGGACAATGGGTGGGTGACGAGTAACGAAACGGTGGGCCACCCGGGCGCCAACCTCCCCGCGCTGCGCGGGCACAACGCCGCGCTGGTGCTCGGGCTGCTGCGGGCGGCGGGGGAGCAGGGCGTGAGCCGTCTGGAGCTTGCCGCGGCCACGGGGCTGACCCCGCAGGCCGTCAGCAAGATCACCGCGCGGCTGCGGGACGACGGCCTGGCGGGCGAGGCGGGCCGCCGCGCCTCCACGGGCGGCAAGCCCCGCACGGTCCTGCGGCTGGTCCCCGGTGCCCGGCACGCCATCGGGCTCCACCTGGATCGCGATGAGCTCACCACCGTGCTCGCCGATCTCGCGGGCGAGCCGGTCGCCGTGCGCCGCGCCCCGCTCGCCTTCGAGGCGGGCGCCGAGCAGGTGTTGACCGCCGTCGAACGAGAGGTCGCCGCGCTACGGGCCGGGGCCGGCGACCCGCTCGTCCTGGGGGTGGGCGTCGCCTGCCCCGGCCCGCTGGACCACACCGCCGGGGTGCTGCACCGGGTCACCGGCGCGCCCCAGTGGGACGGCTTTCCCCTGCGGGACGCGCTCGCCGAACGGCTCGGCCTGCCCGTCGTGCTCGACAAGGACACCAATGCGGCGGCCCTCGGCCTGGCGCAGGGGATATCGGAGGGGGCCGGGTCGTTCGCGTATCTGCATCTGGGGACCGGGCTGGGCGCCGGGCTGGTGCTGGGCGGCGGGCTGTACCGCGGGACGCGCACCGGGGCCGGGGAATTCGGTCACCAGGTGGTGCAGTTGGACGGCCCGGTGTGCGGGTGCGGTAAGCGCGGCTGTGTGGAGGCGCTGTGCCTGGCGGCGGTGGCGTGCGGCGATCTGGCGGAGGCCGCGCGGGTGCTGGGAGTGGGCGCGGCCAATCTGGTGGAACTGCTCGACGTGGACCGCGTGCTGCTCGGCGGGCGCACCGTATGGGAAAAGCCGGAGGGGTTCGTGGCGGGCGTGGCCGAAGTGCTCGGCGAGCGGGCCCGTACCCGGGGCGGGGCCGCGGCCGCGGTGCCGGTCGCGCTCGCCCGGGGCGGCGCACGGACGGTCGTGGACGGGGCGGCGCAGCTGGTGCTGGCGCCGCTGTTCGGGCCGCGGCATCCCGCCCTCGCGGCGAGCCGGGATCTCGTATAGCGGGAGCTCGTGCAGCGGGATATTCGCGCGTCCGCTTCCCGCGTCCGCTTTCCGCGACCTCTTCCCGCGTCCTCTTCCCGCGTCCTCGTCCGGGAGGCGTCGGGGTCCGCCTGACGGCGGCCAACCGTGATCGACGGAAAGTCAGCTGATAAGGCGGGATCCGTCGGCCGGTCGGGCGCAAGCGCCGTCGCGCTCGTCCGGTGCCGCGGGGCGGGCATGGCAGCCTCTTGTGAGGGGCCCGGCCTCGGCCCCGAGCCCCGCGCCCCCGAGCCCCTGGAGCACCCGCGGCCCCGAGCCCTTCGAGCAGCGGAGGAACGCCATGCACCCGCCCGGCGCACGACGTCCGCGCACCGTACGCCAGATGCTCGTCTCCGGTACGGCGCACCGCACCGCCCGTACCGCGCTCGCGGCGGGTCTGCTCTCGGGCGTACTGGGCACCACCACCGCCCTCGCCAGCGCCCAGCCGGCCGGGCCCGTCCCCACCCTCTCCTGCGGCCGCCCGGACAGCCCGAGCTTCCCCATCGACTCCCGGGTCCAGGGCGGCCCGTCCGTCTACACGGCGGGCGGCGCCTGGGGGACCTGGCAGCTGGAACTGCGCAACACGACGGACGCGGTCTGCGAGGACGTCCACCCCATCGTCGTCCTGAGCGCGGCCCGTCACGGCCTGCGGCCCGAGCGGATCCGGCTGGAGTACCGCGACCCGGCCGGCGGCGACTGGCGCCCGGTCCCCTTCGAGGCCACCGATCACGAGGAACAGATCGGGGTGTTCGCCAAGTCCGCCGAGTCCGCCAAGTCCGCCAAGTCCGCCAAGACTGGCCAGTCCGCGGAGAGCGGCGAGCCGGGCAGCGGAGGGCGGGGCCGCGCCCCCGGTGGCGGGCTGACGGTACCGGCCATGGGGAGGGTGACCGTCCCGATCCGGCTGCGGTTCGCCGCCGACACCGTCCCGGGCCCGGTCACCGCCAACGTCACCACCGTCCAGCGCCGCGGCAGCGACGGCGAATGGATCGGCCAGTCCGGCGACTACCGCTTCGCCGTCCGGCCGGGCGCCTCCGCGGCACCCGGCTCCCCGGAGTCCGCCGCGCCCGATGACTCCGCCGCGCCCCCGGAATCCCTCCCGCCCCCGGAATCCCTCCCGCCCGGGGAATCCGCCCCGCTCCCGGAAGCGGCCCCACCCCCGGATTCCGCCCCGCCGCCCGAACTCGCCGCCACCGCCCAGGGGCCGGTGCGGGCGCTCGCCGTGGCGGCCGGCGGCCTGTTCGTCGCCGGGGCCCTCCTGCTGGCCGGGGCCCGCCGCCTGCGCCGTTGATCCTTCGTGATGCGAGGATCACGAGGTGGAGTACCAGTACGGCCAGGAACCTGGCGCACCCATCCGGTCCGGCATCCCCGAGCACGGACGCATTCCCAAGTACTACGCGGCAAAGGTCGAAATCGCCGCGCTGCTCAAGGAGTTGGGGGAGGGAGAGCCGCTGCCGGCCGAGCGGGATCTGGCGCTGCGCTTCGAGGTGTCCCGCGAGACCCTGCGCCAGGCCCTGCGGGAACTGATCCTGGAGGGACGGCTGCGGCGCCTGGGGCGCGGCACGGTCGTCGCGGGCCCCAAGATGGAGCAGCCCCTCTCGCTGGCCAGTTACACCGAGGGCGTACGCCGCCAGGGCCGCACGCCCGGCCGTCATCTCGTCGGCCTCGACCGCTTCCCGTGCCCGGCGCCGCTCGCCGAGGACCTCGGGCTCCAAGTGGGCGATTTCGTATGGCACATGGAGCGGGTGCTGCTCGCCGACGAGGAGCGGGTCGGCCTGGAGAGCACCTACGTCGCGGCCGACCGGGTCCCGCACCTGGATACCGACTTCACCCCCGACTCCTCCTTCTACGCCTACCTCCACGACCGGCTCGGCATCGGCTTCGGCGACGCGGACGAGCGGCTGGAGACCGTACTGGCCACCCCGCGCGAGGCGCTACTGATCGGTACGCCGGGCGCGCTGCCGATGCTGCTGATCCACCGGCTGTCCCGGGACACGGAAGGCCGCCCGCTGGAACGGGTGCGCTCGCTCTTCCGAGGCGACCGCTTCTCGTTCACCACGCATTTGGGGACGGCGGCGCCGACGCCGCACTGAGGCGCACGGCGGCGGGGGGAGGGAGGGACGGGGGAGGGGGCGGGGACGGGCCGCGGCACCCCTGAACTCCCGACCCCCCTGAACTCCCGACCCCCCCCTGAACTCCCGACCCCCCCTGATCACGAAAAGATAACGGGTCTAGGCCAAACTTGAGGCCTTGTTCACCGTCGCGTCGCCGAACGTCCCCCGACGGGTCACCCTCCGCCACGACCGTCTGGGGCATGCGAGTCATAGTTGTCGGAGCCGGTGTGCTGGGGACCATGCACGCCTGGCACGCAGTCGAACGGGGCCATGAAGTCCTGCACATCGAGCGGGAGGCCGAGGCCCGCGGCGCCTCGGTGCGTAACTTCGGGCAGATCTGGGTCAGCGGCCGGGCGGGCGGCGCGGAGCTGGACACCGCGCTGCGGGCCCGCGAACTCTGGGAGGGCATCGGCGCCCAGGTCCCCGAGCTGGGCTTCCGTGCCATCGGCTCGCTGACCGTCGTCAAGAACGCGGCGGAGAAGGCCGTGGCCGAGGCCGCCACCCGCCGCCCCGACGCCGCCGCCCGCGGCTACAAGCTGCTCTCCGCCGACGAGGCCCGCGAGCTCAACCCCGCACTGCGCGGCGAGTTCACCGGCGCCCTGTGGTGCGAGCGGGACGGCGCCGTCGAGCCACGCATCGCCCAGCGCGCCCTGAAGGCCAAGCTGCTGGAGTCCGGCCGGTACACCTACTTGGGCGGCCGCGAGGTCCGCGCGGTGGTGGGCGAGCGCGCCGTACGCGACGACCACGGCGACACTCACCACGGCGACGCCGTCATCCTGTGCACCGGCGCCTGGCTCGGCGGCCTGGTCCGCGAGCTGATCCCGGACCTGCCGGTGCGCCGCGTACGCCTCCAGATGATGCAGACCGACCCGCTCGGCGAGCCGCTGACCACCTCCGTCGCCGACGCCGACAGCTTCCGCTACTACCCGGCGTACCGCGGCGACGCCCTGGACGCGCTCAACACCGGCCAGGCGCAGGCGCCGACCGCTGCCGCACACAAGATGCAGCTGCTGATGGTGCAGCGCGCCGACGGCGGACTGACCATCGGCGACACCCATGAGTACGAGTCGCCGTTCGCCTTCGACACCGTCGAGGAGCCGTACGAGCACCTGACCGGCGTCGTCGAATCGATCCTGGGCCGCCCACTGCCGCGCATCCGCCACCGCTGGGCCGGGGTGTACGCGCAGTGCACCGACACCAGCCGGGTGGTCCACCGCCAGCAGGTCCGGGACGGCGTCTGGCTGGTCACCGGCCCCGGCGGGCGCGGGATGACCTGCTCCCCGGCGATCGCCGAAACCACGGCGAACGACCTGGGCTGGTGAGCGAGTTGACCGAGGCAAGCGAACGGAACGAAATGAACGAGAACACCGCACGGGACGCGAACACCGCAGCCAACGAGAAGATCTCCCTGATGGTGCTCGACATGGCCGGCACCACCGTCGCCGACGGCGGCCTCGTCGAGCGGGCTTTTGATGCGGCGGCGCAGCGCCTGGGCGTCGAGCCGGGCAGTGCCGACCACGCCGAGAAGCTGGCCTATGTCCGCGCCACCATGGGCGAGTCCAAGATCTCCGTCTTCCGGCACCTGTTCGGCGACGAGGACGCGGCCCAGCGCGCGAACAAGGCCTTCGAGGAGGCGTACGGGGAGCTGGTGGACGGCGGGCTGATCGCGCCGGTCCCCGGTGCCCGCGAGGCGATCGAGGCGCTCCAGGACGCCGGCCGCACGGTCGTGCTCACCACCGGTTTCGCACGCGTCACCCAGAACGCGATCCTCGACGCGCTCGGCTGGCGCGACCTCGTCGGCCTGACGCTGTGCCCGGCCGACGCGGGCGGCCGGGGGCGCCCCTACCCCGACATGGTGCTGGCCGCGCTGCTGCGCACCGGCGCCGCCGATGACGTACGCCAGGTCGCGGTCGCCGGCGACACCTCGTACGACATGCTCAGCGGGCGGCGGGCGGGCGCAGGGATCGTGGCCGGGGTGCTCACCGGGGCACACGACGCGGCACAGCTGACCGCGGCGGGCGCCACCCACATCCTCGGCTCGGTCGCCGAACTGCCCGCCCTGGCAGGGGTGATCTGACATGGCCGCCGCCCCGGAGGCCGGGATCCGCTTCGACAACGTGTCCGTCGTCTACGGCAGGAACGCCAAGAACGGCAGGAACGGCAAGAACGGAAACAAGGGCAGCGACGGAAGCAGCGACGGAAGAAACGGCACCAGCGGCAAGGCAGGCGGGGCCGGCGGCGCGAACACCGTCCTGGACTCCTTCTCGCTGACCGTCGAACCGGGCGAGGTGATGGCCCTGCTCGGCCCGTCCGGCTCCGGCAAGACCACCGCATTGCGAACGGTCGCCGGTTTCGTCCAGCCGTCCTCGGGGCGGGTGCTGATCGGCGGCCGGGACGTCACCGGGCTGCCGCCGTACAAGCGCGGGATCGGCATGGTCGTCCAGCAGTACGCGCTGTTCCCGCACATGAAGGTCGCCGAGAACGTCGCCTTCGGCCTCAAGGCGCAGAAGGTACCGCGCGCCGAGATCGCCGGCCGGGTCGCCGAGGCGCTGGAGATGACCGGCATGGCCGCCTACGCCGCCCGGCATCCCAGGGAGCTGTCCGGCGGCCAGCAGCAGCGTGTCGCCATCGCCCGCGCACTGGCCATCCGCCCCGGTGTCCTCCTGCTGGACGAACCGCTCTCCGCCCTCGACGCCCAGCTCCGCTCCGGCATGCTCGCCGAACTCGCGCGCCTGCACCGGGAGCTGCCGGACGTCACCATCCTGTACGTCACCCATGACCAGGTCGAGGCGCTGACGCTGGCCGACCGGATCGCCGTACTGGACCAGGCCCGGCTGCGCGACTGCGGCACCCCGCAGCAGCTCTACCGGCGACCACGCACCGAATTCACCGCGTCGTTCGTCGGCACCGCGAATCTGCTGCCGGTCACGGTGGCCGGCGACGGCGTCCACTTCGCCGGCCGCAGGCTGACCGTGCCCGTGGACGGCGTGGCCGCGGGCGCCGCCGCCACCTTGTGCGTACGCCCCCATCTCGTCGGACTCGGCGAGAGCCCGGACAAGGGCGGCAACACCCTCCGCGGCACGATCACCGAGGTGCAGTGGCGCGGCTCGACGCACCGCCTGTACGCGGACGTCGACGGCCACCGCATCACGGCCGACCTGCGGGAACTGCGCGAGACCCCGGCCTTGGGGGAGCGGATCGCACTGCACTTCGCCCCCGAGGACGCCGTCCTCGTCCCGGCGGGGATCGGCGCGGACGGAGGCCAGGATGGCTAGCGCACCGGCCCGTCCGGCGGCGCCCCCGGCAACGGCCGCCGCACCGGCCCGGCCGCCCCGCATCCCCGCGGCCCTCTGGGCCCTCCCGCCCCTCACCGCCCTCGGCCTGGCCTTCCTCTACCCCCTCTCGCTGGTGGTGTGGCAGTCCTTCACCCCCGACGAGGGCGGCCACTCCCTGGCCCCCTACACCGCGGTCCTCGCCGAGGCCTCCTTCCGCGAGGCCCTCACCAACACCGTCCTGATAGCCGTCGGTGCGACCGTCGGTGCTCTCCTCCTCGGCCTGGTGCTCGCCCTGGTGATCGCCTTTGTGCCGTTCCCCGGCGGCAAGGCCCTCGCCCGCTTCATCGACATCTTCCTCGCCTTCCCCTCCTTCCTGATCACCCTCGCCCTGCTGTTCCTCTACGGCACCATGGGCGTGGCCAACGGCCTGTGGACGGACGCCACGGGCGCCGCCGCCGGCCCGCTGAACTTCCTGCACACCCCCTGGGGCGTACTGCTGGCCGAGGTCACCTACTTCACCCCGTTCGTGATGCGGCCCCTGCTGGCCGCCTTCTCGCAGGTGGAGACCGGGCAGCTGGAGGCCGCCGCGTCCCTGGGCGCCCGGCCGTGGCGGATCGTGCGGAGGGTGATCCTGCCCGAGGCGCTGCCCTCGCTGGCCGCGGGCGGCGCGCTCGTTCTCGTCCTGTGCCTCAACGAGTTCGGCATCGTGCTGTTCACCGGCGCCAAGGACGTCGTCACGCTGCCGATGCTCGTCTACACCAAGGCCATCCTCGACGGCGATTACACCGGCGCCTGCGTCGTAGCCGTCATCAACATCGCACTGTCCGTCGCTCTCTACGCCCTCTACCGGACCGTGGCGTCCCGCACGGGCCTGCGGCCCGGATCCCGCTCAGGAGGTGCGCCGCGTCATGCTGGTGCATAGCAAGGCCGCCCGCCGGGCCGCCCACACCCTCTTCTTCCTCCTCTTCGTCCCCGTCTTCGCGCTGCCGCTGCTGGTCATCGTCGCGGCGTCCTTCGCCACCAGCTGGAGCGGCGCCCTTCCCTCCGGCGCGACCCTGACCCACTATCAGGACATCGCGCGGGGAGACTCGGTGGCCGCCCTGACCACCAGCGTCCTGACCGCACTGGCCGCCAGCGCGGCCGCCCTCACCGTCGGCACCTGGGCCGCCCTGGCGGCGGAAAGGCTCGGCCGCCGCACGCGCCGCCTCCTCGACGCCCTGTTCGTCCTCCCGGTGGCCGTCCCCTCCGTCGTGGTCGGCCTCTCCCTCCTCGTCGCCTTCTCCCGGCCCCCGTTCCTCCTCAACGGCACCCCGGCGATCGTGATCACCGCCCATACGGTCCTGGTCACCGCGTTCGCCTATCAGTCCGTCACGGCCGCCCTCGCCCGCCTCGACCCGGCCTACGAACAGAGCGCCGCCGGCCTCGGTGCCCGCCCCGCCTACGTCCTGTGGCGGGTCAAGCTCCCCCTGCTGCTGCCGTCGCTGACCGCCGCCGTGGGCCTGTGCTTCGCGCTCTCGATGGGGGAGCTGAGCGCCACGATGATGATCTACCCCCCGGACTGGCTGCCCCTCCCGGTCCAGATCTTCGCCGCCACCGACCGAGGCTCCCTCTTCACCGGCGCCGCGCTGGCCGTGGCCTTGATGGCCACCACGCTCCTCGTCCTCCTCGCCGTCTCCCGCATCCGCACCAGGGCCTCCTACCGCTAGCCCGCTCCCGCTCCCGCCGTCCCCTTCCCGCTCCCGTCGTCCCTCTCCACCGCCTCTGCCTCGGCCTTCCCTCCACCGTCTCCGCCGTCCCCCGTCTCCACCGTCCCCCTCCACCCTTTTGAACACCATGAACGTCTGAGGAGTTGCACCGACATGTCCCGCCCCCTCCGCGTACCGCTCACCGCCGGTCTCGGCGCCCTCACCCTCGCCGCCGCCCTCACCGCCTGCGGCACCTCCTCCGCCGACCCCAACGCCAAGGAGATCACCGTCTACAGCGCCGACGGCCTCAAGAGCGAGAAGGGCGACGGCTTCTACGACAAGGTCTTCAAGGACTTCGAGAAGAAGACCGGCATCAAGGTCAACTACGTCGAGTCCGGCTCCGGGGCCGCCGTCCAGCGCCTGGCCCGCGAACGCGCCAACACCAAGGCCGACATCGTGGTCACCCTCCCGCCCTTCATCCAGCAGGCCGACGGCAAGGGTCTGCTGGACACCTACCGCCCCAAGGGCTCGGACCGGGTCGCCGCCGCCGACAAGGACCCGAACGGCAAGTGGACCTCCGTGGTCAACAACTACTTCTGCTTCATCTACAACAAGAAGGAGCTGAAGGAAGCGCCCAAGACCTGGGCCGATCTGACGGACGGCAGGTTCAAGGACAAGCTCCAGTACTCCACCCCCGGTGTCGCCGGCGACGGCACCGCCGTACTCATCAAGGCCATGCACGACTTCGGCGGCCAGGGCCCCGCCATGGCGTTCCTCAAGAAACTGCAGGCCAACAACGTCGGCCCGTCCTCCTCCACCGGCCAGCTCGCCCCCAAGACCGACAAGGGCGAACTCCTGGTCGCCAACGGCGACGTGCAAATGAACTACGCCAACATGAAGTCGATGCCCGACCAGGGCATCTTCTTCCCCGCCGCGAAGCCCGGCGGCAAGCCCTCCACCTTCGCCCTCCCCTACGCCGCGGGCCTGGTCAAGAACGCCCCGCACAGCGCCAACGCCAAGAAGTTCCTGGACTACCTGCTGTCCGAGGACGTCCAGAAGGAGGTCTCCTCGATCGGCGGCGGCTTCACCGCCCGCCAGGACATCAAGGCCACCGACACCAACGCCACCGCCCTCGCCAAGATCATGGACGGGGTAGAGGTCTTCCGCCCCGACTGGAGCGACATCGACAAGAACCTCGACACCTACGTCACCGCCTGGAAGACGGCCACCGGCAGCTGACAAGGACCACCATCAGCTGACCGCTCCCAGGACCACCGACAGCTGTCCGCTCCCCAATCCGCCATCAGCTGACCGCTCCCAGGGCCACCGGCAGCTGTCCGCTTCCCAATCCGCCATCAGCTGCCCGCTCCCAGGACCACCGACAGCTGTCCGCTCCCCAATCCGCCATCAGCTGACCGCTCCCAGGACCACCGACAGCCGCCCACTCCCCAATCCGCCAACATCTGACCCCGCCCAGGCCACCGAATCCCCGCCGAATCCCCTACGCGCCAACTCCCCTCCCTGGCAGGGGAGTTGGCCGCCCCGCCATCGCACGAACAGCGCAGCCCTCCCCACCCCACCCCCAGAGGACTCCCATGTCGTCAGCGATATCCCGCAGGGCCTGGCTCACCGGCGCAACCGGTGGCCTGGCGCTCGCCGCCCTCGCCACCGGGCCCCTCGCCGGCCTCTCCCGAGCCGCCGCCCGACGCTCGGGCACCCCGAAGGTCCTGGTCATCGGCCTGGACGGAGCCGGCCGCCTGGATCGCGTCCAGGACGCCGACACCCCCACCCTCGACCGCCTGATGGCCGCCGGTGTCACCGCCCCCACCAGCCTCTACGCCGCCCCCATGGCCCGTACGGAATCCGCCCCCGGCTGGTCGACGATCATCACTGGCGTCTGGCCCGACAAACACGGCGTCAAGGACAACAGCTTCACCGGCGCCGACTACACCACCTACCCCGACTTCCTCACCCGCATCGAGCGAGCCCGCCCGGCGCTGCGCACCTACGCCATCGCCTCCTGGGCCCCCATCCCCGACCGGATCTTCTCCGCCGAGGTCGACACCCGCATCGCCACCCCCGAGGCGGAGTACGACAAGGGCACCACCGCACGCGCCGTGGCCCAGCTGAGGGACGGCGACCCCGACGCGGTCTTCGTCCAGCTCGACAACGTCGACCACGCGGGCCACTCCTCGGGCGCCGCCTCCCAGGCCTACCTGGACGCCCTCCACACCGTCGACGCCCAGGTCGGCGAACTGCTCGCGGCCCTCGCGTCCCGCCCCGACCACGCCGCCGAGGACTGGCTCGTCCTCATCACCGCCGACCACGGCCACACCGACCCCGGCGGACACGGCGGCGCCACCTGGAACGAACGCCGCACCTTCGTCATCGCCACCGGATCCGGCCTCCCCGCCGGCACCCTCCGCCACGACGTCAAGATCGTCGACATCGCCGCCACCGCCCTGCACCACCTGGGCATCCCCGCAGACCCCGCCTGGCATCTGGACGGCCACCCCCTCCAGGCCCCTTCCGGCGACGACTTCGACGCCCTGCGCCCGGAACTGGGCACCGCCGTGGACGAGACCGGTGTGGGCGGTTCCGTACGGGGCTTCACCCACACCCCGCCCGCCGGCTGGTCGGTCGACAACCGCACCATGGGCGGCGGAGGCGTCACCGAATGGCGCGGCTGGTCCTTCACCACCGACGAGTTCTGGACCAAGGCCGCCCCCGGCCAGCAACGCGAGTCCAACGTCCGCGCCCGCGGCGTCTTCGCGGTCGCCGACGGCGACGAATGGTCCGACAAGGCCGTTACCGGCACCTTCGACTCCACCCTCAGCACCCCGGCCTGGCCGCTCGCCGACGCCACCACGGCCACCCTCACCTACGCCACCCACTACCTCCAGGAAGGCACCCAGAAAGCCGAGGTCCTGGTCTCCTACGACGACGGCCCCGCAACCTCCGTCAAGACCTACACCGCCGACGCCGTCGCCCGGACCGAGACGCTCGCCCTCACGGTCCCGGCCGGAGCGCGCCACGCCCGGTTCCACTTCCGCTACACCGGCGGCAACGACTGGTACTGGGCGCTCGACGGCATCACGCTCACCACGGGCCGATCCGGATCCTGACCCCGCTCCTGCCCCCTGCCCCTGCCCCGATCCGGATTCCCCCTGATCGGCAGGGGCAACGCGGTGCCCCCTGACTTAGGGTGGGCACGTCGGCCGCATGTACGAACCGCGGGTCACCCGGCTGACCCGCGGTGGGCGGCGGACGAATCGGGTCTACACGTACGGCAGGAGTCCGGCAGTGGCAGAGCGCAAGCCGATCGAGTCATGGCTCACCGACATGGACGGCGTCCTGATGCACGAGGGGGTCCCGGTCCCCGGGGCGGACGCCTTCATCAAGCGGCTGCGCGAATCGGGCAAGCCCTTCCTCGTCCTGACCAACAACTCCATCTACACGCCGCGTGACCTGCACGCCCGGCTGAGCCGGATCGGGCTCGACGTGCCCTGGGAGTCGATCTGGACGTCCGCGCTGGCCACCGCGAAGTTCCTGGACGAGCAGCGGCCCGGCGGCACGGCCTACGTCATCGGGGAGGCGGGTCTGACCACCGCCCTGCACGACATCGGCTACGTCCTGACCGACCACGCCCCCGATTACGTGGTGCTGGGCGAAACGCGCACGTACTCCTTCGAGGCGCTGACCAAGGCGATCCGGCTGATCGACGGCGGCGCCCGTTTCATCGCCACCAACCCCGACGAGACGGGCCCCTCGCCCCAGGGGGCGCTGCCCGCGACCGGATCGGTTGCCGCGTTGATCACCAAGGCGACGGGCGTCGAACCGTACTTCGTGGGCAAGCCCAACCCGCTGATGATGCGGCACGGGCTGAACGTCATCGGCGCGCACTCCGAGACCTCCGCCATGATCGGCGACCGGATGGACACCGATGTGCTGGCCGGTCTGGAGGCGGGGATGGAAACGTTCCTGGTGCTGACCGGGCTGACCCGCCCCGAGGAAGTCGAACGGCACCCGTTCCGCCCCTCCCGGGTCGTCGACTCCATCGCGGACCTGGTCGAACTCGTCTGATCGGCCCGCCGCGACGGGAGCCGAGCCGGTCCGACCGGCCCGCCGCGACGGGATCCGCCCGGCACTCACCGGAACGGTGCAGCGCCGGGCCGTACCGGATGCGGACTGCTCCGCGCGGGTGGACCTTCGAAGTATTCGGAGGTTCACCATGGGCTCACCGCACCTGACTCTCTGCGCGGCCGTCGCGGCGTGCGTGGTGACGACCGCACCCGCGTACGCCGCCGACGACCGCGGCGCCGCAACCGTCTCCGTCACTCCCGCCGCGGCCGCCCCCGGAGCCGCGGTCACCCTGCACCTCACCGGCTGCGACGCCACGCGGGCCACCGCCGAGTCCTCGGTGTTCGCCGGTACGGTGCCGCTGGCCCGCAGCGCCAAGAGGGACGGCCATGCGCTGACCGGCGGCGCCCGGATCCGTCATGCGGCCGCCCCGGGGGCGTATCCCGTCACCGTCACCTGTCCGGCGCCGGCCGGCCGGGCGGTGTCCCCCCGCGTCACCGGGACGGTCCGGGTCACCATGGCCGCCTCCCACCGGCCCGCACCGGCCGACGACGGAGCCGGCGGCGACCACCGCGCACCACGGCCGACCTCCTCCGAACAGGCCGAAGCCAACCGCGAACTGAGCAGCACCTCGGCCGTCGGCCTGGTCCTGTCCGGGGGCGCGCTCCTGGTCGTCGCCGGGCAGCTGCTGCGGCTACGGCTGCGGATCCGGCGCGAACGGGACGGAGGCGGGAGCGGGGACGCGAGCTGACGGGGGAGGGGCGGCGGACGGCTGCCGCCGTGTTCGTAAAGGACCGTGTTCGTCAGGGACCGCGTTCGTCAGGGACTGAGGGCACACGACAGAGGCCCCTCGCTCAGGCGAGGGGCCTCTGTCCTACGTGCGCCGCCAGGGACTCGAACCCCGGACCCGCTGATTAAGAGTCAGCTGCTCTAACCAACTGAGCTAGCGGCGCGCGCTGACCTGAAGAACTTTACACGAACTTCGAGGGTGGTCCGTACCCACGTCCGAACCACCCACACGCACGACCCATGTGATCCGCGTCACTTGCTCGGTCGTGTCCCGCCCCCGCCGGGCCGAAAGTCCCGTCATCCCGGGACCTCCGGCCAGTGGGCCGCCCGCCTTGGCCGGGGGAAACCGCGCCCATGGCCGTACATCGCCACTTGTCCGTCAACATGCGCCGTGCACCGCCCGTTGAGAGGCTGAGGCCGACGCCGGGACGAGCGTTCCCCGGCCCGACCGAGAGCGGTACGCAAAGCCCGAACGAAGCCGGAGGGAACTGGTGATGGCAGCGTTGGGAAGTGCCACGGACGGCCGCGGACGCGGCTGCCGGGACGTGTGCCGGCCGCACTCCTCGGCGGCCGGCGCCACGCCCACTTCCGGCGGAATCACCGGTCACGAATCTCCCGGACCGCACGGCACGGGCCCGCGCCCCGCTCTCCCGCGGCCGCCCCGAACGCCGCCCGCGGATGGCGTCCGTCACTCCTTCCCCCTCTCCAGCAACCCCACCGCGCGCGTCGGCGTCTGCCAGGACGCGCGCCCCGGAAACGGGTCTCCCGGGACTCGCCCCTCCTCGGAAAGGTTGATCGTCGTGGTGTCGACAGCCAAGCGCACCCTTGAGATGCAGCTCCTCATAGGACCGCACGACGCGGTCCCGGTGGCCGGCCGGTTCAGCTACCGCAGTGACCGGCCCTATGAGGTCGAGGTCGACTTCATAACCCGCGGCCGGTCGGTCGCCACCTGGCTGTTCGCCCGCGATCTGCTGCTGGGCGGCCTGCGCGACGAGACCGGAGAAGGAGACGTACGGGTGTGGCCGTTCCGGGAGCCGGGCGGGCAGCGCCTCATCCACATCGAACTGTCCACCGACGACAGCGTCTGCGAGCTGTCGGTACGCGCAACGGAGCTGACCGCATGGCTGGAGCAGACGGCGGCCATCGTGCCGCCCGGCCGGGAGGACGAATACCTCGACATGGACACCCATCTGGCCCGGCTCCTCGCGGGAAAGCACTGATGACGACCACGCCGACCACCACCCACCCCGACGCGATGACGCCGGCCGCTCCCGACGGCAGGACCGCCCCCGGCCCCCGCCTCGGATCCCCGCCCGCGCCGCGCACCCCGCTGTGCCACCCCGCGGACGCCGCCACCGTCCCGGACCCCGGCGCCGCCCCCTCCCTGCCGTCCCCCTCGCCCTCTCCTTCCCCGTGCGGGTCGGCACCGTACGAGGCCCGGGTGCACGGCTTCCTCCCCGAGCGCCCCCCGGTCCGTTCCATGATCGGAACCTGGACCCGGCTGGACGCCATGGCCCATGACGCGGCCGCCGCCCCCTGCCGGGAGGCCGCCATCGCCGTCGTGGGACGCGCCCACCACGCCGACGAGTTGAGCGCCCTGCGGCAACGCGTCTCCCGTCTCTCGCCACGCAACGCGGAGGCCGCGGCGACACGGATCGCGGTGATCGCCGTCTCCTGCGGCTGGAACGGCCTCGACCCGCAGGCCCCCGCCGCCCGCCGGATCGCCGACGAGGCGTTCCTCGACCTGTGGGCGGCCGTCGGCCACCGCATCGACCACGACCAGTTCGTCGCGCTGCCCACCCTCGCGCTGCGCAACTGGGCCCCCGAACGCAAACCGCGCAAGCACATCCCCATCGATCAACTGGCCCGCACGGAACCGCTCGTACCCATCGTGCGCTGGGCCCCGCAGGGCCAGCCGCTCAGCCGCCTCGACCGCCTGATGCTGGCCGCGACCCGTCTGGAGGCCCACGGCATCTGGCTCTTCCGGCTCGCCGAGACCCTCGCGGGCCGCGCCCCCGACGACTCCTCCACCCCGACGGCCCTGCGCCGCCTGGTCCGCGTCCAGCTCGCCCTGCGCGCCCAACTCCGTTCCGAGGCCGTGGCACTGACCGCCGCCCCGACCACCCCGCAACAGCGCGCGGTCCTCGCCGCCCTCGCCGAGCAGGGCGCCCTGGAGCCACCCGTCCTCCAGGCCGCGGACGCGGTCCTCGGCGTCGGCGGCCGCCGGCCGGGCGACGGCCGGCGGCAGCTCCTGCGCCGCCACCTTCCCGCACCCCAGCGCGCCTGGCTGAACGCGATGGAACGTCACTGCGCCCCGGTGCGCACCCTCGCCCACCGCGGCGGCCCCGACGCCGCCGTCTACCGCGAGGCCCAGGAGTCCCTCATCGCCCTCCGCCGCGCCTACACCTCCCTGGTCCACGCCGCCGCCGACCCCGCAGCGTCCCCCGTGCCGGTGGCGGCCTGACCCCACGGCCCAACTCCCGTGAGGGGCGGGGGCGTCATCGTCGCGCCGCCGGGCCCGGCGGCGGCGCACGGCCGGGGAAGCGGATGCCATGGGATCTCGGGATGTCGGGGCATGTCATTGGTCTGGACATGCCCCGCCTCCCTGATTAGTCTGCCGTTTGGTCTAGACCGCACAGCACCAGCTCATGGAACTCCCCCCACGTTCTTCAGGAGCGAAGCATGCGCAAACGGATCAGTGCTGCCGTGATCGGCCTCGGCGTCCTCGGTGTCTCCTTCCTCGCGACCGGCAGCGCCTCCAGTCACGGCTACAGCGATGCACCGCCCAGCCGTCAGGCCCTCTGCGCCAACGGAACGGTCAAGGACTGCGGTGCGATTCAGTACGAACCACAGAGCGTCGAGGCGCCCAAGGGCTTCCCGGCCGCCGGGCCCGCCGACGGGAAGATCTGCTCCGGCGGGCACGACAACTTCGCCGAACTCGACGACCCCCGCGGCGGAAAGTGGCCCGCCACCTCACTCACCCCGGGCCAGGGCTACACCTTCACCTGGCGGCTGACCGCACGTCACGCCACCACGGACTTCGAGTACTTCATCACCAAGGACGGCTACGACCCCACCAAGCCGCTCACCCGCGCCGACCTCGAACCCGAACCGTTCATGACCGTCCCGATGGGCGGCGCGCAACCGGGCGAAACGGTGCAGCACCAGGGCACCGTGCCCACCCAGAAGTCGGGGCGCCACATCATCCTGGGCGTCTGGAACATCGCCGACACGGGCAATGCGTTCTACGCCTGCTCGGACGTCGACCTCTCCTGATCCCGCACCGTCGGCCTCCCCGCCTTCCCCCGGGGAGGCCCCGGCGCGCCCGCCGCCCGCACGGGCGGCGAAGGACTCCACATCTGACGAGGCGTCAACTACCCTCCGGCGCCATGGCAGCCCACCGCACCAGCGACCGGAACACCCCCGGCGCGCACGTCGGCCCCCCGACCGTCGCGGAACTCGTACGAGCACAGTGGGGGGACCACCGCACCGGCGTGAAGTCCGACGCGGGCGCGCTCACACACCACGAGACGGCCGCCGGGGCGGCCGCACGGGCGGCGCTGTTCCAGGAGCTGCTGCCACGCGGGGCCGAGCCGCACATCGGGGTGCTGCTCGACAACGTCCCCGACTACCCGCTGTGGCTCGGCGCCGCGGCGCTCGCCGGAGCCGCCGTCGCCGGCATCAACCCCACCCGCCGCGGCCCCGAGCTCGCCCGCGACATCGCCCACACCGACTGCGCGCTGCTGATCACCGAACGCACCCACCTGCCCCTGCTGGCGGACCTGGAACTGCCGATCCCGCCCGAGCGCGTCCTCGTCGTGGACGACCCGGCCTACCGCGAGCTGCTCACGCCGTACGAGAACGTCCACCCCGACGAGATCACCGGCAGCCGCGCCCCCACCCCCGCCTCCCGGATGCTCCTCTACTTCACCTCCGGCTCCACCGGCGCGCCCAAGGCGGCCATCTGCACCCAGGGACGGCTGGCGGCGGCCGGGCACTCGCTCGTCGGGTACTTCGGAGTGCGGCCGGACGATGTGCACTACCTCTGTATGCCGATGTTCCACGGGAACGCCGTGATCGCCGGCTGGGCACCGGCGCTGGCCGGCGGCGCGGCCGTCGCGCTGCGCCGTCGCTTTTCGGCCTCCGCCTTCCTCCCGGACGTCCGCCGCTACGGCGCCACGTACTTCACCTATGTCGGCCGCGCCGTGCAGTATCTGCTCGCCACCCCGCCCGCCCCCGACGACCGCGACAACCCGCTGCGTACGGGATTCGGCACCGAGGCGGGAACGGTCGACGCCGCCCGTTTCGCCGACCGGTTCGGCGTGCGCCTGATAGAGGGCTACGGCTCCTCCGAGGGCGGCGCCGCCCTCCAGCGCTCACCGGACACCCCGCCCGGCGCCATCGGGCGGCCCGCACCCGGCGACGATCTCGCCGTCGTTGACCCGGAAACCGGCGCCGAGCTGCCCCGCGCCCGCCTCGACGCCGACGGCCGGCTGCTGAACGGCGACGAGTCCATCGGCGAGCTGGTCAACCGCGGCCGCAGCTCCTTCGAGGGCTACTGGCGCAACCCCGAGGCCACCGCCGCGCGCACCCGCGGCCCGGCCGGCGCCGGCTGGTACTGGACCGGCGATCTGTTCTTCCGGGACACCGAGGGGTTCTTCCACTTCGCCGGCCGTACGGACGACCGGCTGCGGGTCGACAGCGAGAATCTCGCCGCCGCGATGATCGAGAACATCCTCGCCCGCTTCCCCGTGGCCGCCGCCGTCGCCGTGTACGCCGTGCCCGACCCGGTCGCCGGCGACCAGGTCATGGCGACCCTTGCGGTGCGGGACGGCGCGGCATTCGACCCCGAGGACTTCGTGGCCTTCCTCGCGGCGCAGCCCGATCTCGGCACGAAGATGGCGCCCCGCTTCGTACGGACCGTGGCCGCGCTCCCGGTGACCGCGACCAACAAGGTGCACCGGGTCGCCCTGCGCCGGACCGGATTCCGCTGTCCCGAACCGGTCTGGTGGACGCCCATGGGGGCGGGGCAGCCCGGCGCACCGGGACCGGCCGCCCCGGCCGGGAGCGCGTACCGGCGCTTCACCGACGAGGACCGCGCCGCGCTGCTGGCCCACTACCGCGATCACGACCGCGGGCATCTGCTGGAGCGGTGAGAACGCCGAAGTGGGCGTCCCCGGAAAACCGGGAACGCCCACTTCACAGGTGCGCCGCCAGGGACTCGAACCCCGGACCCGCTGATTAAGAGTCAGCTGCTCTAACCAACTGAGCTAGCGGCGCGCGCTGACAAAAGAAATACTACCTGGTCCGAAGGGGTGCTTCCGACCACGCCCGTACGGCCCGGCGGAGGGCCGGGGGCCGGCCGCCCCGCGCCCGCTCAGATCGCCAGCGACAGCAGGACCGGAGCGGCCTTGCGGTTGAGGGCATCGGCGGCCTGGCGCAGACGGTGGGCGTGCTCCAGCGGCATGGACAGCGCGAGGCAGCCGACCGCCGAACCGGCCGTGATCGGTACGGCCGCGCAGACCGTGCCGACGGCGTACTCCTGGAGGTCGAGCACCGGGACCGTCGGCGGCTGACTGTCGAGCTTGTGGAAGAGGACCTTCTCGTTGGTGATCGTCCGGGAGGTGAGCCGGGCGGTCTTGTGGCGCGAGAGGTGGTCTTTTCGGCCATCGTGGTCGAGCTGCGCCAGGAGACACTTGCCCACCGCACTGGCGTGGGCGGTGCGGCGGAATTCGGCCCACTCGTTGACCTTCGGCGCCAGCGGCCCGTCGGCGTAGTGCAGGATCTTGACCTCGCCGTCGATGTACCGGCTGATGTAGACCGCCGCACCCACGGAATCACGCAGTTCATCGAGGGTGACCTGCAGCTTGTCCCGCAGGGCGTGGTGCCGGTCGCCGCCGGAGCCCAGTAGGAGCAGCGATTCACCGACGACATACGCACCGTCCGAGACCTGCTCCACATAGCCCTCGCGCCGCAGCATCGACAGCATGTGGGCGAGGTGGCCCGTGGGCAGGCCGGTTTCGCGTGCGATCTGGACATCGGTCACGCCGCCGGCGTGCCTGGAGATCGTTTCGAGCACGCGAAGGGCGTATTGCACCGAATGGAACGGCGCGGTCGGCTCGGGCTTCAGCGCCACGGTGTCCCCCTAGCAGGTTGTTACCGCTTGCGTCGTCACCTCGTTGGCGGTTGCGGCAGCGCCTGATGCATACCGCTCCCGGACAACGGGGCTCGTATCACGATAGCGGTCAACGGCCCTCGATGGAGGGGGTCTTGACCGAAAGACGATGCCGTTCACGCGTCTACGCAGGAGAGAGTTTCCCTGGCATATGCCGATGGAATGATATGGAGCCGCCGGTGCGCCGGGTCGGTACCCCATGACGTGCCGAAGCCCGGCCCTTCGGTGAGGGCCGGGCTCCGTTTTACGTGGCACGGGGGCGCATATGAAGGCGCTTGGGCGTGCGCCGGGGGCGCATCGGTGGCAACGGCGGGGGCAGTGGTCACGCGTGTCGCACGAGTCCCAGTTGCCCCATCCCGCCATCTGCGCGCAGCACCGCGGCCGCTAGGACATCGCTACGGCACCCGCCGCCACGGCACCGCTCTACAGCACCGCGCTCAGGAACTCCCGCGTCCGCTCGTGCTCCGGGTCCGTGAAGATCTGCTCCGGCGGGCCGAACTCGATGACCCGGCCGGCGTCGAACATCATCACGCAGTCGGAGATGTCCCGGGCGAAGTTCATCTCGTGCGTGACGCAGAGCATCGTGATGTCCGTGGTGTGCGCGATGTCCCGCAGGACGTCCAGCACACCGGCCACCAGCTCCGGGTCGAGCGCGGACGTCACCTCGTCCAGCAGCAGCACCTGCGGCCGCATCGCCAGTGCCCGCGCGATGGCGACCCGCTGCTGCTGGCCGCCGGAGAGCTGGGTGGGGTACTTGTCGAGGTGCTCGGTCAGGCCCACCAGGTCCAGCAGTTCGCGGGCCCGCTCCTCCGCGGCGTCCTTGTCCAGCCCCAGGACATGGACCGGCGCCTCGGTGATGTTCCGCAGCACCTTCATGTTGGGGAAGAGGTTGAACTGCTGGAAGACCATGCCGATGTTCTTGCGCACCTGGCGGCTGTACTTGTCGCTCGCCGGGACGAGCTTGTCGCCCTTCTTCTCGTGCGTGAGGTATTCACCGTTGAGCGTGATGGTGCCCTCGTCCGGCTTCAGCAGCGTCATCATCAGCCGCAGGATCGTGGTCTTGCCGGAGCCGGAGGGGCCGATCAGCGTGACGTGCTTGCCGGAGTAGACCTTCATGTCCAGCGAGTCGAGGACGGTGTGTGAACCGAAGCGCTTGGTGACCTTGTCGAAGCGGATCAGCTCGCTGCCGTCGACCGCCGGGTTGGCGCTCTCGCCCGAGGTGGCTCCGGAAGCGGCCGTGGACGCAACGTCCTGTCCGCTCGCGGTGTTCTTGGGAGTGGGGGAAGTGCTGTCAGCGGACAAGGCGACGCTCCAGGGCTCGCAGGAGAAGAGAAGCGGGGTAGGCGATGAGGATGAAGGCGATACCGACGACGGTGTAGGGCTCGGTGGTCTGGAAGGTCTGGGCGGAGAACTGCTTTGCCTCGCCCAGCATTTCCAGCACACCGATGCCGATGAGCATCGGTGAGTCCTTCAGCATCGCGATGACGTAATTGCCCAGCGCCGGAGCGACCCGGCGGACCGCCTGCGGCAGGATCACCGCGATCCAGGTGCGGCTGCGCGGCAGGCTCAGCGCGGTCGCGGCCTCCCACTGGCCGACCGGCACGCCGTCGATGCCGGCGCGGTAGACCTCGGCGGTGTACGTCGAGTAGTGCAGGCCCAGCCCGATCACGCCGGTGACCATGGCGGTCAGCGTGATGCCCCACTCGGGCATGACGTAGTAGAGGAAGAACAGCTGCACCAGCAGCGGGGTGTTGCGGACGAACTCGGTGATCGCGACCACCGGGAGGCGTACCGCCTTGAGAGAGGAGCGCTGCGCCAGTGCCCATACGAGACCGAGCGCGAAGGCCATCAGCGACCCGAGCGCCAGCACCTCAAGGGTGACCAGTACGCCCTTCCAGAACATCGGCATGAAGTCGCCGACCGCGGACCAGTCGAACTTCATCGGACGTCACCCTCCGCTGCGGTACCGGTCGCCGGGCTGGTGGCCGTACGGGCCACCGGGCCGATCGGGCTCGACTGCTTGCCGACGCTCAACTTCGATGTCAGACCGGCCCGCTTCGGCGGGGCCTGGCCGATACCTGCCTTGGCGTGCCGCTCCACCACGCGCATGCCCCGGGTCAGCACAAAGGCCAGGACGAAGTACATGACGAGGATGATCGTGTAGACGGGCGCGCTCTGCGCGGTCGCATTGCGCACCAGCTGCGCGCCGAAGGTGATGTCCGGGACGCCCAGGAGTGACACCAGCGCGGTGCCCTTGAGCAGCTCGATCAGGAGGTTGTTGAACGGCGGGACCATCTCCGGCCAGGCCTGCGGCAGGATGATCTTCCGCAGCTGCTGAGTCGGCGAGAAGCTGAGCGCGATGCCTGCCTCGCGCTGTCCGGGGGAGACCGCCGCAATGGCTCCGCGGACGATCTCGGAGCCGTACGCGCCGTAGGTCAGGCCCAGCGTCAGGACCGCCGCCCACATCTGGACGAGCTGCCAGCCGAAGGCCACCGGCACCACGAAGAACACCCAGAACATCAGGATCAACGCGGAGGTACCACGGAAGATCTCGAAATAGGCGCCGGAGAGGAACCGCACGATCCGCAGCCGGTGGGTGCGCGCGATACCGATCACGAAGGCCACCACCACGCCGAGTGCCGCGCTGTAGACGGTCAACTGGACGGTGACCCATACGCCGTTGAGGAGGAGTTTCCACAAACCCCAGGTGATATCGCTCATGGCCGGCACTTCTCCTTGGCGGTGATCTTCGTCATCTGTTCCTTCGTGAAACCGAAGGGCCGCATGAGCTCCAGGAGTTCGCCGGACTTCTTCATCTTGTGCAGCTCGCGGTTGAACGCATCGCGCAGATTCGTCTCCGGCGTGCGGAACGCGAAGGCGCCGACATCGATGATCGGCTTGCCCTTCACGTACGGGGTGACCTCGGGGGTCGCCTCCGCCTTGGTGGTCTTCGAGTCCCGCACGACGTTCCGCACGGTCACGGCCGTACCGACGAACACATCCACCCGGCCCTGCTCCACGGCGAGCAGACCCGCCAGCTGGTCCGGCAGCGTGGTGATGTTCTTGACGCCGGCTTCCTTGGCGTATTCGATTTCGGCGTATCCGACGCCCGTGGCCATCTTTGCCCCGGTCCGGGCGATGTCCTTGTAGGTGCGGAGCTTGAGCGGATTTCCCTTGCGGACGATGAACGCGTCCAGCATCTGGTATTCGGGATCGGCGAAGATGACCTGTTCGCAGCGGTCCGGTTTGATGTACATCCCGGCCGCGACCACATCGAACTGCTGGGAACGCAACCCGGCGATCAGCGAGCCGAAATCGGTCGGAAAAGGCTCGACCTTGGGCACACCGAGCCGTTTGAAGATTGTCTTGGCGATAACGGGTGCCGAACCGGTCATCTTGCCGTCCGTGCCGATGTAGCCGTACGGTTTCTCGCCCGCCAGCCCCAGCGTCACCGAGCCCTTCGCGCGCAGCCGCTCCAGCAGATGCCCGCCGTCGCTGGCCTGGGTCGTCGACACCCGACTGCAGGCACTGGTCGCCCCTATCGCACCCACTGCGCCGAGCGCCGCTACCCCCGCGAGCAGCGAGCGGCGACGGATGCCGCTTGTTGATCGTTCTTCGGTTTTTGAGGTCTTCCCCTGTGGTGGAGCCATGGGCGCGCGACTACCCGAAACCCTTTGCATATATGCCGATCGTTTCCGGCCCTTGATGTAAGCGGGGCAATACAAGTACTGCTGATACGAGCGGTGAGAGTTGTTCCGTTGGCCGGTATTGCCCCCCTACGATCGGGGCATGACCGATCGCTTCATCGAAGTCTCCCTGGACAAGCGCGGCGTCAGCTGCACGGCCAAGTTGCTCGACGACCGCGCGCCGATCACCTGCAACGCCGTCTGGGACGCGCTCCCGCTCGGCGGCGACGTCTACCACGCCAAGTACGCCCGGAACGAGATCTACACCCTCGTTCCGCCCTTCGCTCCGCAGGAGCCGCCGCTGGAGAATCCGACGATCACCCCGATCCCCGGCGATCTGTGCTATTTCACCTTCAGCGACACCCAATTGGGCACCGCTTCCTACGGCTACGAGCAGGAAGCCAAACACCAGGGCCGCGCCACCGTCGTGGACCTCGCACTCTTCTACGAGCGCAACAACCTGCTGATCAACGGCGACGCGGGCTGGGTGCCGGGCATCGTCTGGGGCGCGGTCGTCGACGGCCTGGACCGGATGGCCGACGCCTGCCAGGACCTGTGGCGGGCCGGAGCCCTGGGCGAGACCCTCAACTTCCGCCGGGCGTAGGGCGCGCCCTAGGGGCGCGGCGAACGGATCCCCTAGGGGACGCGCGCGCCCCTTGCGGGCCTCAACGTGGCGGGGGCGGGGCGGTATTCCCGGGGTGCATCACGGGAGGGGGGGGCGACCCCGTCCGCCATGGAGCCGACTCGGTTTCGCCACGAGATCGACCCGTTCGCCACGAGGTCGCTCCGTTCGCCACGGAGCACCCCGCTCCGCCACGGGACCGACCCGTCCGCCATGGGACCGATCGGCCCACCGCGGGACCGAGTGCCCCACCGCGGGACCGAGCGGTGCGTCAGTGATCGACCCGGCGCATCACGCGATCGACCCGGCGCGCCGGGCGAGAGCCGGCGCGCCGCGGTTGACCGGTGCGTCACGTAGTCGGCCGGTGCGCCACGCAATCGAGCGGCTCACCGCATGCTCGAGCAGGTCATTCACCGCGGGCCCGGCCGGCCCACCGGGTGATCGCACGGCGCGCCACGCCATCGGCTCGCGCACCGCGGGATCGGCCGGTCCATCAGGTGGTCAGTCGTTGCCCCACGCTGATCGGCTCGCTCCCCCCCCGTGACCGACGAGCCGCCACCTAGGAAGCAGAGCCCGGTCCAGGGGGCGCAGGGATCGCGGCGGCCCCCGCCTCGTAGAGCGCGTGGGCGGCGCGCAACACCAGCGCGTCCGCGTGTCGCGCGCCCACCAGCTGCACGCCGATCGGCAGTCCGTCGCCGTCCACCCCGCAGGGCAGGGTCGCGGCGGGTTGCTGCGTCATGTTGAACGGATAGGTGAACGGCGTCCAGCCGGTCCAGCGGGCATGGCCGGATCCCTTCGGTACCTCCGCGCCCGCCTCGAAGGCCGTGATCGGCTCGGTCGGCGTCACCAGCAGGTCGTACGCGCTGTGGAAGCGCCCCATCGCCTGGCCGAGCGCCATCCGCGCGTCGACCGCCGCCAGATAGTCCAGCGCGCTGTAGCCCGCGCCCTGCTCGCAGATCTCCCGCAGCCCCGGGTCCAGCAGCTCGCGCCCGGCGTCGTCCAGGTGCTGCACGACCCGCGCCGCCCCGCTGAACCACAGCGTGTGGAACGCCGCCACGGGGTCCGCGATGCCCGGGTCGATCTCCTCGATCACCGCGCCCAGCCCGGCGAGCGTCCCGACGGCCGTACGGACCGCCGCCGCGACCTCCGGGGCCACCGGCACATCCCAGCCCAGCGACGGACTGAACGCCACCCGCAGCCCCGCGATCGGCTCGTCCAGCGCCGCGCGGAAGGACCCGGCCACCGGCCCCAGCTGCGACCAGTCCCGCCAGTCCGGCCCGCAGATCACATCCATCATCAGCGCCGCGTCCGCCGCGTCCCGGGTCATCGGCCCGACATGGGCCAGCGTCCCGAAGGGGCTTGCCGGGTAGTGCGGGACCCGCCCGTACGTGGCCTTGAGGGCGAAGATCCCGCAGAAGGAGGCCGGGATCCGGACCGAGCCGCCGCCGTCCGTCCCCAGGCTCAGTGGGCCCGCGCCCAGCGCCACCGCCGCCGCACTGCCGCCGCTGGAGCCGCCCGCGGTGCGCTCCGGGTCGTAGGGATTGCCCGTCACCCCGTGCCGCGGGCTGTCCGTGACGCCCTTCCAGCCGAACTCCGGGGTGGTGGTCTTGCCCACGAACACCGCGCCGGCCTCCCGCAGCCGGGCCACCGACGGCGCGTCCTCGTCCCACGCCGCGCCCTCCTCGTCCACCGTCCGCGACCCGCGCAGCGTCGGCGTACCGCGGGTCAGCAGGACGTCCTTGACGGTGACCGGCACCCCGTCCACCGGACCCGCGGGCGTCCCCGACCGCCAGCGCTCCGCCGACTCCGCGGCCTCGGCCAGCGCCGCATCGGCGGTGATCCGGGTGAAGCAGTTCGTGCGGGAGTGGGCGGCCGCGGCGCGCTCCAGGACGGCCCGGGTGGCCTCGACGGGGGAGAACTCACCGGCCGCGTACCCGGCGGTGAGCTGTGCGGCGGTGAGGTCGGCGAGGTGGGTGGGGGCCGGTCCGTTCGTCATGCGTCCTCCGAGCGTTGGCCGCCCCGGGACGAGGCGGCGGGCGGGGCGGAACCGACGGCCGCGCCGTCAGCGGTACGTCACTGCGATCCGGGCCGGTCCCCCTCCGGCCCGTGGTGATCGCGTAGGGCCCGGCGGCCCGCTGGGTCACCGGGCGGCGTGCGTCGGAAATCCCCCTTGCCGACGAGGGGGAGGGGCGTCGCGGGGGTCACCGCACCGGTACGTACCCCAGCCGCTTGTCGACGACGTTGCGGAGCGGCCGGCCGGCCGCCCACAGATCGAAGTTGTCCTGGAACTGCTCGGCGAGCGCGTCCCGCCAGCCCAGCGTGTCCCCGCTCATGTGCGGCGAGACGATCAGGTGCGGGACGTCCCACAGGGAGCTGTCGGCGGCCAGCGGCTCCTGCTCGAAGACGTCCAGCGCGGCGGCCGCGATCCGCCAGCCGCGCAGCGCCGCCACCAGCTCGTCCTCGACGACCAGGGGGCCGCGCCCGATGTTGATGAACCGCGCCCGCGGCGGCATCAGGGCGAACGCCTCCTTGCCGAACATCCCGCGGGTGGCCTCCGTCAGGGGCGCCGCGCAGACCACCCAATCGGCGTGGGGCAGCAGGCCGTTCAGCGCCTCACCCGGGTGGACGAGGCCGAATTCCGGATCGTCCGGGCGCGCCCGGCGGCCGACCAGGTCGACCTTGACACCCAGTGCCATCAGGGTGCTGCCGATGGCCCGGCCGATCGGTCCGGAGCCCACCACGACCGCTCGGGTGCCCGCCACCCGGATGGTTTCGCGGTGCTGCCACCGCCGCTGCCGCTGGAGCTCCCAACTTCCATAGAAATCTTTGGCCATGGCGATCACCAGGCCGGCGACGTACTCGGCGATCGGCTGCTCGAAGACGCCCCGCGCATTGGTCACCAGCGTGTCGTCGGCGATCAGCGCCGGGCACAGCAGCTGGTCCACGCCGGCGCTGGCGGTGTGCACCCACCCGGGCCTGGGGCCCTCCTCCGGCCAGGCCTCGCGGATCGCGTCGGAGGTGAAATCCCAGGCCAACAGCACATCGGCGGAGGGGAGTAGGCCGGCGAGCGAGGCCTCGTCGGTATAGATCACCCGGGTCCGGCCGGTCAGGCGGTCCAGCTTCGGCGCCGGGTCGGAACCAAGGACAAGTACGGTGCTTTCGGACATAGGCCAGAAACCGTTCTGAAACGTGTGCCCAGTATTAAGGAAAAGGGCGCCGACAGATGCCTGAGATGCGAGGATTGACCACGCTAAGAAGTCGTATCTACCGTGTCAACAACGGCTCTGTCCCGACGTCCCGGCACGCACCGGCTGCACCACTTCCCCCGGCCACTGGCCTGGCCACTCCACCCCCTTCGTTTCTAGGGGCCTTCATGGACGTCTCTTTTCTCGGAGGCCCACAGCCGCAGCTCGGCGTGGGCGTCGTCGCACCCTTCGACTTCGCGCTCGACCGCGAGCTCTGGCGTTGGGTGCCCGACGATGTGTCCCTCCACCTCACCCGGACTCCCTTCGTGCCCGTCGAGGTCAGCCTCGATCTGGCCCGTATGGTCAGCGAGCACGAAACCCTGCAGGCCGCCGTGCAGGCACTCTGCGCGATCTCCCCGCAGGTCATCTCCTATGCCTGCACCTCCGGCAGCTTCGTCGGAGGTGTGGCGGGCGAGCGGGCCATGTGTGCCGCCATGGCCCAGGCGGGGGAGGTGCCCTCCCTCACCACATCGGGCGCCCTCCTCGAAGCGCTGCGCGAGATCGACGCACGGCGCATCGCGGTGGTGACCCCGTACACCAAATCGGTCACCGACTCCCTGGAGGACTATCTCGGCGAGGCGGGCATCACGGTCACCGGCCGCGCCTACCTCGGACTGACCCGGCACATCTGGAAGGTTCCCTACCGCGACGTCGTCGACATGGCCCGCACCGCCGTGGTCGGCGCGGCCGACGCGCTGTTCATCAGCTGCACGAACCTGCCGACCTACGACGTCATCCCGCAGCTGGAGGCCGAGCTGCGGATGCCCGTACTGTCCGCCAACCAGGTCACGATGTGGGCCGCGCTGCGCGCCATCGGCGCCTATGCGGTGGGCCCGTATCAGGCGCTGCTCGACCCGGTGGCGCGGCGCGGCCCCGCCGCGATGACCGGGTCGGGGGCCGCCGTCCCGGAGAGCAGGCCCGGGGCGACGCCCGAGGCCGCGTTCGCCGTGCCGGTCGCGCCTCTTGACGGGGAGGTGGGTGACGGCGCCGAGCCGCCGCCCTTCCTGCCCGAGGACCCCGGACCCCAGCCTCCGGTCTGAGGCCGGTCCGGACCGGTCCCCTCCCCGCACCCGCCCCGGGCTGCCGGCGGCCCCACCGCCGGCAGCCCTCATCCGGACACCCGCACCCACCGCCCTACACGAAAGAGAGACCTGAATGGCATCGGTCGGCTTCCTCTACCCGGGTCACTCCGCGGAGGACGACTACCCCCGGCTGGAAGCGCTGCTCGGCGGCGCGGTCCGGCTCCCGCTCGTCCACACCGATATCGGCGAGGACGCCCACCGGGTCGACGCGCTCCTGGAGATGGGCACCGCCGCCCGGCTCGCGGCCGGCGTCGACGAGCTCCGCGAACGCGGCGCCGAAGCCGTCGTCTGGGCCTGTACGAGCGCCAGCTTCGTCTTCGGCTGGGAAGGCGCCCACGAACAGGTGCGGGAGCTGTCGGCCACCGCCGGCCTGCCCGCCTCCAGTACGTCCTTCGCCTTCGCGCACGCCGTCCAGGCGCTCGGCGCGCACCGGGTCGCGATCGCCGCCACGTACCCCGAGGACGTGGCCGAGCACTTCCGCGCGTTCCTGAAGTCCGCCGGCACGGAGGTCGTCTCGACCCGCGGCAGCGGCATCATCACCGCAGCCGAGGTCGGCACCTGGGGCCGCGCGGAGGTGCTGGCGCTCGCGCGGGCCGGCGATCATCCCGATGCCGAGGCGGTGCTGCTCCCGGACACCGCCCTGCACACCGCGGCGTATCTGCCCGACCTCGAAGCCGAGCTGGGCAAACCGGTCCTCACCGCCAATCAGGTCACGGTCTGGGAAGGGCTGCGGCTGCTCGACCGCGAGATCTCCTGCCCGCCACTGGGCACGCTCTTCGCACGGGCCGCGCACGCCTAGCCGTACGGAACCCCGGCCCGGCGCCGGAATAATCGGAGAAGCGCTCCGGTTGACCCCCTCGCAGACCAGCACGACGCGAGGAGGACCAGACCGTGAGTGGCGCAGCGGACCGCACCCCGGGCAGCGACGACGGCATCCGGGGCACCGCCCGGGGCACCGCCCCCGTCCCCCTGTCCGTACTCGACCTGGTGACCGTCGGCGCCGGCAACACCGCCACCGGCGCCGTACACACCGCCGTCGACATTGCCCGTACGGCAGAGCGCCGCGGCTTCCACCGCTACTGGGTCGCCGAGCACCACTCCATGCCCGGCGTCGCGTCCTCCTCGCCCGCCGTGCTGCTCGCCCACCTCGCCGCGCACACCTCCGCCATCCGGCTCGGCTCCGGCGGCGTCATGCTCCCCAACCACGCGCCGCTGGTCATCGCCGAGCAGTTCGGCACCCTGGAGGCGATGGCCCCCGGCCGGATCGACCTGGGCCTGGGCCGGGCGCCGGGCACGGACGGCGCCACCGCGGCCGCACTCCGGCGGACCGAGCGGCTGCACGAAGGCGCCGATGAGTTCCCCCAGCAGCTCCTGGAGTTGACCCGCTTCCTGGACGACTCCTTCCCCGACGGCCATCCGTACGCCAAGATCCACGCCGTCCCCGGCCCGGTGCAGGCCACCTCGCCCGGCGGCGTCCAGTCCCCGCACCGCCCGCCGCTGTGGCTGCTCGGCTCCTCCGGCTTCAGCGCCCAGCTCGCCGGCGCCCTCGGCCTGCCGTTCGCCTTCGCGCACCACTTCTCCGCTGCCAACACCGTCCCCGCCCTCGACCTCTACCGCTCCTCCTTCCGCCCCTCCGAGGTGCTCGCCGAGCCGTACGCCCTCATCGGCGTCGCGGCCCTGGCCGCCGAGGACGAGCGCGAGGCCCGCCGCCAGGTCATGACCGGCGCCCTGTCGATGCTCCGCCTCCGCACGGGCCGCCCGGGGCTGGTCCCCACCCCCGAGGAAGCCGCCGCCCACGACTTCAGCGACCGCGAGCGCGACTTCGTCGACAGCTGGCTCGGCAACGTCATCCACGGCACCCCCGACACCGTCCGCCAGGGCCTGGACGACCTCGCCAAGCGCACCGGCGCGGACGAGCTGATGATCACCGCCAATGCGCACAGCGGCGCGGCCCGGCTGAGGTCGTACGACCTGATAGCGGATGCGTACGGGCTGCCGCAGGGCTGAGCCGGGCGGCCGCCGCGCTCAGCTCCCCGGCCGCCGCCCCGCGTCCAGCAGGGCCTCCACCCGGTCCGGGGCCACCGGCCGGGAGTAGAGCCAGCCCTGCCCGGTGTCGCAGCCGATCCGCCGCAGCCGCTCCGCCTGTTCGGCGCTCTCCACGCATTCGGCGGTGACGGTGAGGCCGAGGCGGTGGGCGAGGGCGACGAGCGCCTCGACGATCATCTCGTCGGCCGGGTTGGGATGCTCCCGGGAGCGGAAGCCGTGGACGAAGGAGCCGTCCAGTTTGAGGACGGAGACGGGGAGGCGGCTGAGGTAGGCGAGGTTGGAGTAGCCGGTGCCGAAGTCGTCGATGGCGATCCGCACGCCCATGTCGCTGAGCGCCTGAAGGGCCTGCAGGGGCCGTCCGGCCGAGCCCATCACCGCGGACTCGGTCAGCTCCAGCTGGAGCAGATGCGGCGGCAGGCCCGTCTCGGCCAGGATCCCGGCCACGTCCGCGACCAGGTCGGAGTCCCACACCTGACGTACGGCCACATTGACGCTGACGAACAGCGGCTCGCCGCCGGGGTGCGCCAGCTGCCAGGCGCGGGCCTGGTGGCAGGCCCGCTCCAGGACCCAGCGGCCCAGTTCGACGATCGCGCCGTTCTCCTCCGCCAGGGCGATGAACCGATTCGGCGACAGCATCCCGAACTGCGGATGCCGCCAGCGCACCAGCGCCTCGACGCCCTGCGCCCGGCCGTCACCGAGTCCGACCAGCGGCTGGTACTCCAGGGTGAATTCGCCGCGGTCGACGGCCGGGCGGAGCGTGCTGGACAGCGCCTGGCGGGTCATGCGGTGGGCGTTGCGCTCGGGGTCGAAGAGGGTCCAGCGGGCCTTGCCGTCCTCCTTGGCCCAGAACAGCGTGGTGTCCGCGGCCTGCATCAGACCGGTGGCGGTGGTGCCGGCGGCGGCCCGCTCGACGACGCCGATGCTCGCCGAGACCGACAGCCGCTGCCCGGCCAGGTCGAACGGCCGCTGCAGCGCGTCCAGCACACACCGGGCCAGCTCGGCCAGCTGGTCGGTGCCGGTGGAGTCCTCCACCAGAAGGGCGAATTCATCGCCGCCGAGCCGGGCCACCAGATGGCCGCCGTGGCCCGGACCGCGGTCGCCGACCGTCTCCGCGCAGCGGGTCAGCCGCTGGGCGACCGCGCTCAGCAGCCGGTCCCCGACCCGGTGCCCGAGGGTGTCGTTGACGGCCTTGAAACCGTCCAGGTCGAGGTAGCACAGCCCGATCCGCCCGGTGCCGGCCGGCTCGAAGGCGGCCGCCTCCAGGGCGGCGGAGAGCCGTTCGAAGAAGAGCGCGCGGTTGGGCAGCCGGGTCACCGGGTCGTGCATCTGCAGGTGCCGCAGCCGGGCCAGCAGATCGTGCCGGTCGCTGATGTCGGCCACCGACAGCAGCACCCGGTCCTCACCCATCTGCGGTTCGACCGTCACCTCCACCCAGACGGAGTGCCCGTCGCGGTGTTTGAGGCGGCGGGTGCAGCGCATCCGGTCGCTGCGGCCGCACAGCACCTCGCGGTAGGCGGTCCACACCCGCGGGTCCGCCCCGAGGTCGGTGAGGTCCGCGGCGGTGGCGGCGACCAGCTCGTCCGGGTCGGCGCCGACCAGTTCGCCGAAGGCGGGGTTGGCGGCGAGGACCAGGCCGTCGCGGTTGAGGACGGCCATCGGGAGGCGGGCGGCGCGGAAGGCGGCGCGGTAGTCGCCGAGTGCGGCGGCGGTGTCGTTGCAGCGGCCGAGGGGGCCCTGTCGCGTACCGCCGGATCCTTTGGTCCGACCGTCACGTTCCGTCACGGATGGCAGCGTCGCTCCGGGCGTGCGGCCCGTACTGTCGGGGTGTCCGCTCACTGCTCGCTCCCGCATGGCGCTTGTCTCGTGATGGAGGGTGGATCTCGCGCTGGAAAGTGTGGCGATCATAGAGGCTGGTGCAACGGCCGATCCAGCGACGCAGCCGTGATCATCGGCACGCATGACGGAAGTTCAGCCATTTCTGAACGACTCTGTTCGTGCTGCTTGCGCGCTTGGTCGCTTGTCACTTTCCGTTACGGAGTGGTGGAGGCCCGGCCGGTCACTCGTCTGGGCCCCCGAACAGGACGAACGACCGGCGAACGGCACAGGGTGGGTGGCGTCTTCCGATTCCGTCCCTGGAGGTCGATGTGGTGCGCGACCGGACACCCGACGGGGTGGAGCGCCGTCGCCTTCGGCGCCTTGCCGCCGTCGCCACCTCGCTGAGCGCGCTGATCGCGACCTCCATCATCGCGGGGCCCGCCACCGCCTCCGAGGCCGCCGCCGCCTGCGCGCTGGGACGCACCGACGCCCACCACTCCGAGGGCCTGGACAGCTGGAACGGCTCCTACCCCCGCCCCGCCGGCTCCCTCGACGCCGTGATGATCTTTCTGTCCTTCCCGGACTCACGCCCCACCGCCCGGCCGGGCGAGCTGTCCAAGGACTACTTCCCGGCCACTTCCCACTTCTTCGACCGCGCCTCGTACGGCAAGTTCCGGCTGCGTTCGCACCTCCACGGGAAGTGGGTGCAGATGCCGCACCGGTCCTCGGCCTACGGAATACAGCGCGACTGGGCCGCCGGCCGCCGTCTGGCGTATCTGCGCGACGCGGTCGCCGCCGCGGACTCCTCGGTGGACTTCAGCCGCTACGACCTGGTCTATTTCGTCGCGGACCCGGACGCCCCGGGCGTCGACTCGGACGCCACCAAGGTCGTCAATCTGGATGAGCCGATGCACGCCGACCACACCGATCTGCGCCGCTTCGTGACCGTCTTCGAAAAGAGCCCGCCGGACCGCAACGTCCTCGCCCACGAGACCGGCCACGTCTTCGACCTGCCGGACCTCTACCACCGGCCGGGCAACGGCAAGGGCGACTGGGACACCTACGTCGGCGACTGGGACCTCATGGGCAGCCAGTTCGGCCTGGCGCCCGACCCCTTCGCCTGGCACAAGTGGAAACTCGGCTGGCTCGGCGAAGGGCAGGTCGACTGCACGCCGCTGACCCGTGCGCCGTCGCTGCACTCGCTGCGGACCCTGTCCGCCCCCATGGAGCCGGGCGATGACCGCCGCTCGCGGCTGCTGGTGATCCGCACGGGCCCGGAGAGCGCGCTCGCCATCGAGGCCCGCGGCGCCGTCGGCAACGACCGTTCGGTTTGCAGCCAGGGCGTCCTGGTCTACCGCGTGCAGGGCGATAGGGCCTCCGGGTCGGGGCCGGTCCACGTACTGGACGGGCACCCGGGCACCGCGGCCTGCTGGGGCACCTCCGTCTACCCGCCGCTCGCGGACGCGCCGCTGGACGTGGGGGAGAGCCTGCACGACGTGGACGACGGGGTACGGATCCAGGTCGAGGGGCGCGGCGCGGACGGCGACTGGACGGTCAAAGTGGCCCGCGACTGAACGGCGCCCGCGCACGATGCCCGGCCATGACGAAGGCCCCCACCGAGGTGGGGGCCTTCGACTGTCGGTGCGCCGCCAGGGACTCGAACCCCGGACCCGCTGATTAAGAGTCAGCTGCTCTAACCAACTGAGCTAGCGGCGCCTGCTGACGGAGGAAACATTAGCATCCGGTCCGGGGAGGGCAAAAATCGGTTTCCCTCAGCCCGGGGTCAGCGCCGGAACCGGGCCCTGAGGTGCGGCTTCGCGCTCCTCGTCGGCCGCCCAGCGGGCCGCCCGGACGCAGGCCCACAGCAGTACGTCGGGACCGGGCAGCCACGGGGCGCGGACGTCCGGGGCGACCAGCCACCGCGAGGCGGCCGGGGCGGCCATGCTCTCGGCGTCCTCGGCATCCTCGGCGTCCGCACCGGCAGGGGTGACGGGGGTGAGCGGGGCGTGACACGGGTGCAGCGGCGGGACCGTCACCGCGTCCCCGCTGCCGTGGCACAGCAGCGGCGGCACGGCGCGCGCCCATTCCTCCCAGCCGAGCAGCGACGGCAGCCGCTGGGCGGTGCCGGGGGCGGCGAACAGCAGGATGCGGCCGCGGTGCGCCGCCACCGGCCCCGAGCCGGGGCCCGCGGACCATAACCGGTCCACCATGTGGCGGCCGAACAGCGCGGGGGCGTTGATCACATCGAAGACGGTGCCGCACGGCAGCACGCTGGGGGCGGCGGGCTGGGTGGCCCACAGGGCCTGGACGGTGTCCGGATGAGGGCTGGCGGAGGCGAGCCAGTCGGCGCCCGCCAGGGTGACGTACGCCGCTGTGGGGAACGTAAGGGTCCGGGGGGTGTCGGGCAGCCAGTCGCTCATGCCGAGACTCCCCCAGCCTGCGGCCGGGGGTACCCCCACGCTTCGCTCGCCTCGCATTGGCGAGGCGCGCACCTCCTGGTTGTCCGCTCGCTTCGCTCGCTCATGGGACAGGTCTACCCATTTCCCGCGTTGCGGTGACGTGGATTGCCGGAATCCGGGACAGGGTGGCGCGAGGCCGAGTATCTTGCCCGCTTTGCATATGCCAGCGGCCCATGATCATGGACCATGAGCCGTCCTGGGGCGGGTGTGACGAACGGTACGTGCGGGACGTGCCGGCCGGCGCTCAGTCGGCGTCGCCGATGTGGGTGCCGCCGTCCCGCAGCAGACCGCGGCCGAACTCGATCATCTTCTGCGCGTAGTCCTCGGACCAGTCCGCCTGCTCGGCGAGCACGGGCAGCGGCGTCCGGTCGAAACGCCGCGGGTCGGCCAGCTGGGCCGCCGCCATCGCCTGATACTCCGTGGCGCGGTCGGCCGCCACGCGGAAGGCCAGCGCCAGCTCCGTGGAGCGGCGCAGCAGCTCGTGCGGGTCCTCCATCGACTCCAGGTCGAAGAAGTGCTCGGGGTCGGCGACTGCCTCGGGCGGCTCGAAGATCAGCGACGAGGGCCTCCTGCGCCGGGGTGCCGGCGCTGTACCGCGGGAGTCGGCAGCCGGGTGGGGCTCGGGCATGTGTATGAACCTCCAGGATTGTCTGCCGCGTTCCAACAGCCATTGTCTCGCGGGACTCACCCTTTCGGGCAAGGGTGCACGCGAACCACCAGTCGGGCTGTGCCGAGCGCCCTAGAGTCGGACTGTCCCGTAAGGGGATCGGTTCGGGCTGGACCGCAACCCCACAGGTTGGAAGCCCCCTCCCAGGCGTGAGGGGAGCGGAGTCACTGTCCCGCCTTGCGTAAGGCGCAGGCGCCGGGACTTGGCAGTTGAGTTGGTCTGGCGGCCCTCAGGGCCGCCACACCACCCGGTGCTCCGACAGATGCGCCAGCACGGCGTGGTTGGCCTCCCAGCCGTCCGGGAACTTGACCGTGACGCCCAGCTGCACCGGCTCGGTGGAGGGATGCTCGTCCAGCAGCTCGGCGACGCCCTCCCGGCACACCACGATGCAGGCGTGGCGGTGGCGGGAGGCGAGGACGCACAGCCGGCCGGTCTCCAGATGGAAGGCCGTGGCGTCGGGGCGGCCGGAGAGCGGGTGCAGGACGACCGTGACATCGAACTCGCGGCCCTGGAGGCGGTTGGCGGTGTCCACCGTGACGCCGTGCACGCCGAGCTCGGCGAGCGCGGCGCGGACCGCCGCAGCCTGGTCGCGATGGGCCGTGCCGACCGCGATCCGGTCGGCCGTCAGTGGCACCGGACCGGGGGAGTTCTCGCTGGTCGCGGCGCCCCCGCGGTCGAGCAGCCGGCGCGCCACCAGGGCCACCGCGCGCACCGCCTCCGGGTCCGTGCGGGGCGTATGGCGGGCGGGTAGTTCGAGCAGCCCCCAGCCGGACTCGGCGGCCTCGTCCAGCACCCGGTCCACCCCCGAGCCGTCCCCGGCCACCCCGAAGGCCAGCCGGCGGTCGCCGTGGTCCGTGCCGCTGCGGAAGGGGGTGTACGGGTAGAACGCGTCGGAGACCAGGGGCGCGGCGGAGGCGGGCAGCCGCCAGGACACCGGCAGGCGGTGCTGCGGCAGATCGGGGTTGTGGGCCAGGAGCGTGGCGACGGCGCTGGCGGACGGGTCGTACGCCAGCCCCGCCCACTGGTCGGCGCCCACCACGCTGAACGGGTCCAGCTGCCCCGGGTCGCCGACGAACAGGGCCCGCTCGAACAGTCCCGCGACGCTCAGCAGCGCATCGGAGCGCATCTGGTACGCCTCGTCCACGATGGCGTGCTGCCAGGGCGTCTCGACCTTGGTGTAGGCCCACTTGGCGGCCGTCGAGACGACGATGTCCATGCCCGCCAGGTCCGCGACCTTCGCGGACGTACGGACCGAGGGGAGCTCGGCCAGCGCCGGGTCGAAGGCGTTGGCATCGCTGCTGTGGAGGCGGCCGACGGGGAGCTGGGGATCCTTGTCGGCCAGGCGGAGGACGAGGTCGTCCACCTGGGCGTTGGTCTGCGCGACGACCATCAACGGGCGTCCTGCAGCGGCCAGTTCGCGGGCCGCGCGGACCACCAGGGTGGACTTGCCCGCGCCGGGCGGGGAGTCGACGACCACCCCGCGCCGGGTGCCGTGGAGCGTGTTGTGCAAGATCGCGTCCGTCGCGGCGGCGGCCGCGGCCGAGGGGTCGAAGGAGTGGTCGCCCGCGTTCTTGAGGAACAGGGACGCACCCCCGTCGGGCCGGGTCACAGGAAGTCCTCCGGGGTCACGGGGTCGGGGGCGTCCGCGGGCGCCCCCGCGGCGGCGGTGGCCGGCGGCCCGCCGTGCGTCCAGGGGGTGTCCTCGGGATCGGGCAACTCCGGGCCGCCGCGCGGGGAATGCTCGAACAGCGTCCAGGACACCGTCTCGTCCACCTCCGGCACCGAACCGGGCTCCGGCTCCTTGCCGCGCCCCATGCCACCCGTCAGCCGCACCACCAGCGCACCGTGCTCCCCGGCCACGTACGAGACGAACTCGGCCGGCTGGCTCCGTCCGTCGGGCAGCGGACGGTAGAGCTTGGCGTTCTCGGACAGCTGCGGGCGGTCCTCGGTGTGCAGCGTGACCAGCGGGCGCGGCATCGGCCGCCGGCCCTCGGAGAACGCCATCTCGACATGCCGGACCGTGCCGCGCATCGCCTCGCCGGACAGTCGCCGCCCCGCCATCACCAGCGGGTCGTCCAGGGCCTCCTGGGCGTCCAGCTGGGCCTGTGCGGTCTCCCGGGAAGCCAGCTTCTGGGCGGCGGTGATGGCGTCGTCCCGCCTCGGCTGCGGCGGCTCCCCGGCGCGCACCCGGTCGCGGTGCGCGGTGTAGGACCAGCGGTCGCGCTTCCAGCGGTCGGCGACCCGGGTGCCCGGCGGCAGCGCGCGCAGCAGTCCGATGCCCCGCCAGACGGCGTCCCAGGTCGGCCGCAACTGGCCTTCCACCAGCGCGCGGATCTCGTCCTCGGCGCCGGGCAGACCGGCGTCGTAGCGGGCCATCGCGGGGGAGAGCAGGCGGTTGTCGAACGCCGGGTCCGTGGCCGGTCCGGCCGGCGGGCACAGCAGCTGGCCGTCCGCGTCGCGCCCCGTCTCCGCGCGCTCGGCCGCCGCCTGGCCCGACTCGCCCGGCGGCGGGTCGATCCAGGCGAGCAGCGCGCCCAGGTGCTGGTCCTCCAGCATGCTCTGCCCGGTGGCCCAGTGGGCGCTCAGCAGCCCCGTCATGGCCAGCAGCAGACTGGCGCCCGGGACCCGGGCCCGCTCACCGAAATGAGTGAACCAGCGGCCCAGCAGCGGGACATGGGGCGGCGCGGGATACGGCGTCTCCGGCTCCTGCTCGGCCGTCCGCCGAAAGCGCATCGAGCGCCCCAGCAGCCGGACGAAATCGATGCCGGAGGCGCTCGGCACGATCAACTGCGGGGCATCCGCGCACAGTTCGACCTGTACGGGGACCCGCTTGCCGGTCTCCGGGTCGGTCTCCTTGCGCTCCTCCCACTCCACCGCGTCCGCGAAGCCGTCCACGTACGGCAGCACCGACTCGGCCAGCTCCGCCAGGAACGCGAACCGCAACTCGCGGTCGCGAGGCTGCGGTACGAGCAGCAGCTGCGGCTTCTCGTGGTCCGTGCCGACCAGCATGCCCAGCGGGGCACCGGCCTCACCCGCGGTCGTGAGCGGGACGAGGACCAGCGGCCGTTCGGACAGATGGCGGTGGCGCACCGTGGTCAGCGGCGCGGCGCGGCCCGACGCCACCGCCTCCATCCGGGCCAGCGTCCGGATCAGGGACATGCCCGCACCTCCGCCCGTTCGGCGGCCCGCTCCGCCGCCTCGGCCAGCGCCTGGGCGCGCAGCGCGGCCGCCCGGCGCAGGGCGAGCACGGCCGGGTCGTCGGGGCCCTTGGCGGCCTGCGTGCCACCGGGGGCGGCCGCCTCGAGGACGGCCTCGATGGTGCGCAGCCCGCCCAGCTCGCCGCGCACCCCGCGGCCGAGCGTCTCCACGGCCCCCAGCTCACGGGACCGCTTACGGCAGTGGAACGCCAGCTCACAGGAGGCCAGGCACTCCGGGGAGTAGGCCGCGTCGACCGTCTCGACGGCCTCGGACAGCTCCTCGGCCGGTCGCGTCGGCGTCCTGCCGTCCTCCGCGAGCCGCAGATCGAAGGTGGTCCCCGGCGGCAGCGCGGCGGCGATCTCCTCGACGCGGGTGAGGCGGGTCAGCTGCCGGCGGGTCGTCGCCAGCTGCTTGCGGACGTCGACGGCGGCGGCGGTGGGCAGGTTGGAGAAGTCCTTCGGGCACACCAGCAGCACCCGGTCGCGCACCCGCACCGCGCGCCCGGTCCGCGCGGCGACATGCCCGGCGACGGTCTCGAGCGCGAGCACATACACCGCCGCCTGGCGGGCCGCCTCGCCCACCTTGGAGGCGTCCGCGGCCCCGTCGATCATCGGGAAGGACTTGATCTCCACGACCGTCCAGCTGCCGTCCGGATGCACCACCACCGCATCCGGCTCCACATAGACCGGCGAGCCGGCCACCTCGACGGCCAGCATCGGATGATCGAGCAGCGCCCAGCCCCCGGCCGCGGTCGCCTCGCGCAGCGCCAGCGCCGTACGGGCCGCCCGGCCCTCGGGCCCGGCGGCGGACAGATCGGGGACGGATACCTCCTCGGCCTCCGGCGGGGCGGTGTCCGTCCGCAGCCGCTCGTGCAGCAGCCGCATCAGGGCCGCGCCGCCGTCGGCCTTCACCCGCGACTCGAAGGTGATGCCACGCATGATCGCGAACTGGGACTGGCCGTATGTCGAGGGCGAGCCCAGCGCCTGCGCCAGCGCCCCCTTGTCGATCCCCGCGCCGTCCAGCAGGGCACGGCGCCGGCAGCCGGGATTGGCGGCCAGCGCGGCGAGCGCACGGGCGTCGAGCGAACGGGGCCGCACACCGGGTCCGCGCAGCTCGGTGAGCCGGCGGCGCAGGCTCGGTGTCGGCGTCTGCTGCCCTGCCGGCGGTGCGGCCGCCGCGGGTCGACTGTCGCGGGAAACGTTCACCCGCGAAAGTCTCGCATCCGCCACTGACATGCGGGGCAACCACCCGAAGATCCGTGCTCCGGACCGCAATCGGCTGCGGCTCCTGCCCCGGTTGGCCACGGCGGGGCGTGCCATGCGGGGGAACCACCCGAAGATCGCCGCCCGATGAACGGCGTCCCCGGCGGCCCCGGCGGCCCCGGCGGCGAGGTCGTCCCCGGTTACGGACAAATCCACCCCGTGCGCGATGATGGAACCACGTCCCGCGGTCAACGCCGCCCGCGCCGAGAACCCCAGCGACCAGCGATCAACGTCAGTGATCAGCGTTCAAGGATCAACGTCAGCGATCAATGGTCGACGAACGACGATCAACGCACCACCGAGCAATTCGGCGAGAGGCGAGAGGTACGACCATGGCAGCGCGCATACTCCTGGCCAGGCACGGACAGACGGAGTGGTCCCTGTCCGGCAAGCACACCGGACGCACCGACATCCCCCTCCTCGACGAGGGCCGCCGCGGCGCCAAGCTCCTCGGGGAACGCCTGCACCACGCCCCCTGGAACGGCCTGCCCGACGTCGAGGTCCGCACCAGCCCCCTCGTCCGCGCGAAGGAAACCTGCGAACTGGCCGGCTTCGGCGACCGGGCCCAGGACTGGGACGCGCTGATGGAGTTCGACTACGGCGCGTACGAGGGCCTGACCCCGGCCGAGATCAAGGCCACCCGGCCGGACTGGCTCATCTGGCGCGACGGTGTCCCCGAGGGCGAGACCCTCGCCGACGTCACCGCGCGGGCCGACGAGGTCATCGACTGGGCCCGCTCCGCCGACCGCGACGTCCTGGTCTTCGCGCACGGCCACATCCTGCGCGCCCTCGGCGCCCGCTGGCTGGGCCTGGACATCTCCTTCGGCGCCCGCATCCGCCTGGAGCCCACCTCCCTGTCGGTGCTCGGCTGGGCCTACGGGGAACCGGCGATCGAGCGGTGGAACGACACGGGCCATCTGGGCTGACCCGCGCCCGGCAGTGGCTGGGGCGGAGGCCAAGCGCGGCACCGTGCACGTCAGTTGAGACGACGGCGGTCGGCGGACGCATCGAGGTCCATGCGACGGCGAAGCCCCCTGCCCCCGCGCCTGGTTCGCGCCGACCGCGGCGGGCGCCCGCTCAGTGGGCGGGCGCCGCGGCGTCCGCCCTGGCGCCCCCCGATGCCGCGTGCCGCCCCAGGAAGTCCGCGACCGCGCCGATGTCCCGGTGTTCGTGCAGTTTCCGTGCGGTGCGGTCGAGCATGGCGCGGATACGGGCCGAGCGGACCTGGTCCAGCAGGGCCAGGACCCGGGTGCCGGCGGCCGCGGCCTCCTCGGGTGCGCCGCTGTCCGCCAGATCGCCCGCCAGTTCCGCGGTGAACAGGGCGATATTGCGGGTGAAGTGAGGATCCTGCATGCTCACCGCCCGGCGCGCGAGGTCCGCGGCGCGCTCTCCCTCGCCCAGCGCCGCCCAGCACTGCGCCTCCAGGCCCGCCAGCTCGGCCTCGCCGTAAAAGGTCATCCATTCGGGGTCGTTGTCCCGCGACCCGGCCGCGAACAGCCGCTCGGCGCGCGCCAGCGCCTGCTCGCAGCCCGTACGGTCCCCCAGTACCGCCCAGCCGCCCGCCTCCCGCAGCGCCAGCAGCGAGAGCAGCCGGGGCGAGGCGAGATGCCGGGCGGCCTGCTGCGCGGCCTGCGCGGCGCGCACCGCCTCGCGGGGCCGGCCGGCGTCGCGGGCCAGGAAGGCGGTGTTGCAGAAGGCATGCGCCTCCAGGGCGGCGTCGCCGCAGACCCGGGCGGTGGCCAGCGCCTCGGCGTAGTGCGAGCGGGCGTCGTCGAAGCGGCCGGAGTCGTGCGCCAACCAGCCGACGGTGATGGCGAGTTCGCCCGCCCCGGTGTGCAGCCGGTCGGCGACCGAGCGGCGCTGGACGCCCGCGTCCAGCAGTTCGTAGGCGGCCCGCAGCGGCTGGGTGGCGCGGCGGTAGATGTCCTCCGCGCCGTGCCGGTCGTCCAGCAGACGGATCCGGCGGACGGCCTCCTCGACGGCGGTGGCCTCGGCCGCACCGGCCCGGCCGGCGGGCGCCCGTTGGGCGGGCACGGCAGCGGCGGCTTCGGTGGGGTGCAGGGCGGTGATGCCCAGGGCGGCCGCCGGGCCGCCGGTGATGAACGCGCGACGCAGCACGTCGCTCTCCTCGGGGATCTGGATACAGGTATCGCGGTGGGCGGGGTCGGTTGCCAGGGGCGCGGCGATCACCGCCGTACGCGCCCCCCGTCCGCGTACCGTCTCGCGTGGCGCGAAGCCCATGTCCGGCAGCGCCAGCCCGGGAAACATGTGCCGGAACACGCGCTCATAGGCGTAGTTCGGGCAACGGATCTCCCCGGACTCGACGCGGCCCACATAGCGGGCGTCGCACGAGACCTGCTCTCCGATCTCACGGGCGGACCGTCGGACCGCTGCCGCGAACTCGCCCGGGGACAGCCGGCCGCGCAGCTGTCGGAAGGCGGTGTTCGGGCGGGCGGGTACGGTGCGGGACGACGCTGATTTTGCTGCTGGCGACGCCATGGCGGACCCTCTCCGTGGCCTTTCCGTGCCATCTTGTGGCGGTGCCGCTTCCTGGCGGTGCGGCGGGACGACCGTACCGGCTGCCAGGGGCGCGATACCCAGCGTTTGGCAACAAACCACCCATCTCGCCCGCGATCTGCCATGAAGTGCCATCCTTTGCAGCGTTACGCCGCCGTAGCTGTTGACATGCGAAGCCGTTGAACTCGGTGTAAAGGGCGCGGCGCGTGCATGAGGAGGGGTTCTCCGTGTGGGAAACCGGCGTGAGCAGAGGCGTGGGCGGAACCGGAGCGAACGCGCCGCAGGGGGCCGCGGCGCCCTGTGACCTCGTGACGGTGCCCGCCCGGCAGGGGCTGGAGGCCGTCGACATCCTGCGGCTGCGGGACGGCGTCGGGCCGGTCCTGCACGACGGCGCCTGCGACACCCTCGGCTTCCTGGTGCCGCCGGGGACGGCCGACGGCTGGGACGTACCGGGCAGCGCGTGTACCCAGACGTACGGGCGCGGGCTCGCGCTGGGGGCGGTGTCCGGCGAGGACGTCACGGAGCCGCCGGTTTCGGGCACCGGCTGGCTGGTGCCGCCGGAGGGCGCGTACGCCGATGCCACCGACCCCGTCGTACTGCGCGCGGCGCTCGGCGAGGCGGCCCGCACGATCGAGGCCGTCGACCGCTGTCAGTGAATCCGGCCGGACGCGCTCGGGCTCACCGCTTCGAGAGCGAGTGGCCGCCCGGGGACGGCGCGGGCGACCGGGACGGCTCGGGCAGGGAGACCTGCGGCGGGGCCGGCTGCGGTTCGGGTGCGCGCGGCGCGGGGGCTTCCGGCGCGGGCGGCTGCATGGGGGGACCGGCCGGCCGGGGCGTCGGCCGGCCCGGTGCGGCGGCGACGGCCGCCTCGTACACGGACATCAGCGACTCGGCGCTGCGCGCGATGTCATAGCGCGCCACCACCGGCGGGACCGGCAGCCGGCCTGGTCCGCTGCGCCGCAGCTCCCTCAGTGCGGTGGCGAGTTCGTAGACGACGGGACTGATGCGGCGGGCGCCGGGAGTCTGGTCGGCGGGCAGTTCGTCGATGGCCGGGCAGCTTCCGTACAGAACGTGCAGCCCGGCGGCGAGCGCCTCCAGGACGGCCAGCCCGAACGCCTCGTCCTGGGAGGGGGACACGAAGACGTCCATCGCCGCCAGCAGTCCGGGAATGTCCGGCACCTTGTCCGGCCCCCGGTCCGGCTGCCTTTCCGGCCTCCCGGCCGGCGCGGCGGCGCGAGCGCGGTCCGCGCGCCCCACTGCGCCCAGCAGATGGATCCGGTCGCCCGACCCGAACTGCTCGGCCATTTTCCGCAGCATCTCGCGCTCCGGCCCGTCACCCGCCAGCAGCAGATGTACGCCGGACAGCTGGGTGACCGCCCGGACCAGAACCTCGAACCGCTTGGCGGGGACGAGGCGGCCCACCCCGCCCACCACGAAGGCATCGACGGGGATACCGAGCCGGGTGCGGACGGCGGAGCGGACGATCGGGTCGTGCCGGAAGCGGTGCGCCTCGATGCCGTTGGGCACCACGTGGATACGCGGTTCCGGGACGCCCCAGCGGCGCAGCCGGGCGGCGACGGTGTCCGAGACGGCGACGGTGGCCGAGCCGAGCCGCTCGGTGGCCCGGTAGAGGGTGCGCACGCCGCGGGTCAGCCGGCGGCCCTCGATCACCGCGTCCCCCAGGGAGTGTTCGGTGGCGACCACCGCCCGCACGCCGGCCATCCGCGCGGCGATCCGGCCGTAGACGCAGGCGCGGTAGAGGTGGGTGTGCACCAGGTCGTAGCCGCCGTCGCGGATGAGGCGGGTGAGGCGGGGCAGCGCCCGCAGATCGCGCTTGCCGGTCATGCCCAGGTGGATGACGGGGGTGCCGTCGGCCCGGATGCCGTCGGCGACCGGGCCGGATCCGGTGAGCGTGACGACCTCGCACCGGGCCGGCAGCCGCCGCAGCATCAGCCGCAGCTGCTGCTCGGCGCCGCCCGCCTCCAAGCCGGTGATGACATGCAGGACCTTCAACACCTACTGCTCCCCTGATATCCGAGCTGACAGAAATCTCCGCGGGAATTTCCGGGCGACGGTCAGCGCCCGGTGTCGGCCTGGACGAACAGTGCGCCGAGCAGATATCCCGCGTCCTGGGTGGTGAACCGGAAAGCGAGACGGTCGCCGCCGGACCGCAGCGCGGACTTGAGGTCGAATACGTCGGAATCGAATCCGAGAGTATTGCGATAAGCGGGCCGCCGGAAGGTGTCCCGGCCGAAATCGGCGATGGTGGAATTCATCACATCATTAGCCGGGTTGGCGGCATCCCAGAGCGCAATCGGGATCCCTTTGTCGACCGCTGCGGAGAGCGAGTCATTTCCGGTGCCGCGGTCGCCGTTGTATGCCAGCACCCCCGCACTGCCGCGTGCATTCGGTGGAATCCGTAGCCCTTTCAGGTTCACCGAAAGGGCGCGGCGGTTTGCGTTCAGCGGCTGAAATCCGTCCCAGAGAGCGAGTCCGCGCAACGGCTCCCGGGGATTCTCGTACGCGACGACGAGACTCCAGCCGCCCCAGCCGCCGGCCGCGGAATTCCCCCGGGCCGCATTGACCTGGCCCACCGTGTAGGTGCCGGCGCCGCCCTCCCGCACCGCCCCGGTGACGTCCGTCGACGCCTGGAAACCGTCCGTCCTGGTGGTGGTGCGGTGGCCGGTCAGGGTGTCGGCGCGCACCTCCTTGTACGACCCGCCGGGTGCGGCAAGCAGGACCCGGCCGCTGTCGTCGGCCTGTTTCTGCTCGCCGGCCCGCAGATTGCCGCCCCAGTACAGCCGGGCGTAGCTGACGCGGGAGCCGGGCGGCAGCGGGAGCTCCGCCCGGCTGGAGTTGTCGGTCCGGGCGTCGGCGTCGATGTCGATATAGGCCATCTGGTAGCGGCCGTTGGCGCCGGCGCCGCCCTCCTGGACCGCCGCGCACCGTCCGGCGGCGCGGTCGGCCGGTGCACCGCAGGTGACCGAGGAGTTGGCGGCGCGGATGATGCCGCCGTGCTGCGTTGCGTGATAGCGCTCGGTGAACGGAATTCGGGCGGATTCCCCGGGGGACGGTGTGGCCGCGGCCGAGGACAACACCGAGGACAACGCGGTCGGCAATGCCAAAGCCGCCAGAGCGCATACGGCGCCGCGCCCGCTGCGGTCCATCGACTTCCGCATGCCGTCCTCTCCCGACTCAAGTGATCGTGCCGGACTTCAATCAGTCAAACAGGAGAGCACTCTGACAGAAATCATGTTGGAAATCGCGGCAGGCACGCCGGGCACCGGTCCGGCTGTGCCGATCAGCGGAATACCGTGACGTGTCCGGCCGCGAGAAAAGGCCCGTACGGGCGAACGTTTTCCCGAAAGGGCGAACGGCCGCATCCCTGCCGTAATTCGCTCGTTGTGACCGATGCCCCATTAGCGAACTGAAAGGAGAAAGGTGATGAAGCGGTTCGTCAAGACCGCCGTCATGGCCACGGCCAGCTGCGCCATGGTGCTGAGCAGCGCGGGAATCTCCGCTGCGCACTGCGATGGCAGCCACGCTCGCAAGGCTCGCGTCGGCCATGCCGAAAGCTATGTCGTCCAGGCCCGAATGGGCCACCACTACGGCAAGCGCGTCAAGGGCGGCAAGGGCGGCCACCGTGGTCGCGGCGGAGCGACGGCCATCGGTTACGCCAAGCGCTCCCCCGGCGTCCTCAGCGGCAACGTCGTCCAGGTGCCGATCGACATTCCGATCAATGTGTGCGGTAACTCGGTCGGCATCTTCCAGCTGCTGAGCCCGGCCTTCCGGAACATCTGCGTCAACAAGTGACCTGAGCGCCGGCCCGGAAGGCATCGGGGCGGCTCGGTTCACGGTGCGCTGTGGCGGGTCGTCCGGGACGGCTGTCCTGGGTGACCCGCCGCTGCGCTCTCCCGCGGGTGGGGGCCCACGGCCCGGCTGCGGGCCACCCGCCCGATACTTGTGGCATGGCAAAGAGCAGGCGCGGGCGCGGCGGCCCGGAGTCCGTCACCGAGAAGGTGGACGGCGGGGTCGCGGAGCTGCGCCCCGACCGGGACCGGCCGCGCGGCTGGACGCTGCTGATCGACGGCGCCCCGCAGTCGCATGTGGACCTCGACGATCCGGCGTACCTGGAGTTCTCCTACCAGCGCCGTCTCGGCCACATCGCCGATCTGGCCGCGCCGCCCGGCAAGCCGCTCCAGGCCGTCCATCTCGGCGGCGGCGCGCTGACCATGGCGCGCTATGTCGCCGCGACCCGCCCGCGCTCCACCCAGCAGGTCGTCGAGATCGACGCCCCGCTCGTCCAGCTCGTCCGCAGCCGGCTCCCGTGGGAGAGCGGCTGGCGCATCCGGGTGCGCGGCGGGGACGCCCGCGCGGGGCTGGCGAAGATCCCGGACGGCTGGGCGGACCTGATCATCGCGGATGTCTTCGGCGGCGCCCGCACGCCCGCGCATCTGACCAGCACCGAGTTCGTGGGGGAGGTGCGCCGGGCGCTGCGGCCCGGCGGCTGCTACGCGGCCAACCTCGCCGACGGGCCGCCGCTGCGCTTTCTGCGCGGCCAGATCGCCACCGTCCGTACGGTCTTCCCCGAGCTGTGTCTGACCGCCGACCCGGCCGTGCTGCGGGGCAAGCGGTTCGGCAACGCCGTACTGCTCGCCTCCGACCGCGCGCTGCCGGTCGCCGAGCTGACCCGGCGGGCGGCGGGCGACCCGCACGCCGGACGGGTCGAACACGGCCGGGCGCTGCTGGACTTCACCGGCGGCGCGGCGCCGGTCACCGACGCCACGGCGGTGGCGTCACCGGCCCCGCCCGCCGAGGCCTTCGACTGACGGCCCGTCGGCCGGTCCGAACGGGCCCGCCGCCGGTCCGGTGGCGGCGGCTCCGGTGCGCCGGGCGGCCGCGCGCCCGCGTGTGGTAGCACTGCGTACATGACGGGCAAGCCCACCGAACGTGCTGGTTATCACCATGGCGACCTCCCCGCCGCGCTCACCGCGGCGGCGCTGGAGATCCTGGACGAGCGCGGAACGGAGCAGGTGACCGTACGCGAAGTCGCGCGCCGGGCAGGGGTGTCGCCGGGAGCGCCGTTCCGGCATTTCGCCGACCGCCAGGCGCTGCTGACCGCGGTCGCGGACCGCATCCTGGTCGACTTCAGGGAATGGCAGCTCGGCATGCTCGCGGACACCGGCGGTTCCGCGATGCGCGCCTTCGGCCTGGGCTTCGTCCGCTACGCGATCCGCCACCCGCGCCGTTTCGAGCTGATGCGGGGCAGGGTGTTCGGCGAGCGCCGGCCCGACGAACTGCACCAGCGGCTGTCCGACATCGAGCGGCTCCTCGCCGACATCATCGACGCCGAGCAGAAGGCCGGTGTGCTGCGTCCGGGCGATCCCGCGGTCGTGGGGCTCGCGGGTCAGGCGGTGGTCTACGGGCTGTCGCAGATGATCGTCGACGGGTATCTGCCGCCGGACGGGGCGGAGCGGCTGGCCGAGCAGGTGCTGGACACCTTCGGCGCGGGGATCCGCAACTTCCCCGATTCCAAGGGGTCTTGACCGCCCCTCCGCACGCTGATGTAATCACTGATTACATCAGTCGAGGGGGTCCGATGCCCGCACCGCGCCCGTCACGTCTCTCGCCCCTGCCGCGGATACCGCGCTTCCCGGACCCCGCGGCCATCGGCACGGTGGCCGTCAAGGCGACCCCGGCCGAGGCCTACCGGGTCGTCAGCGATCCGCTCGTCATGATCCGTCTCGGCGAAGAGGCCCACCGGGCCCGCTGGCTGGGCGGCGCCACGGCCCCGGCGGTCGGCGCCCGCTTCCGCGGGTACAACCGCAACGGCCTCCGCCGCTGGGTCACCAACTGCCGTATCACGGACGCCGATCCGGGCCGGCGCTTCGCCTACGAGGTCACGGCGCCGCTCAACGTCCCCATCTCCCGCTGGCAGTACGACATCGCGCACGCGGCGGAGGGCTGCACCGTCACCGAGACGAACTGGCTGCGGGTGCCGCTGTGGTTCCTCCCCTTCGCCGTCCTGATCACCGGCGTCTTCGACCGCATCGGCGCCAACCACACCCATATCGGCACCACGCTGGGGCGCCTGAAACGCCATCTGGAGTCACCCCCGCCCGGCGCGACGCCGGACGGCACGCCGGGCGGCCCGGAGCGCGGCGTCCGGCGAGCGGGGTGACGGGGCGGCCCGGACCCCCCGCCCCGGCCGGATCGATCCCGGCAGGTCGAACGGCAGAGGCGGGCGCCAGTGACCACACACCAGGAAAGGAAGGCACGCAGATGCACGAGGCACACGGCACACACGGCATAGGCGATCTCCGCGAGGTGCGCGGCCTGCTCGCTCCCGATGCGTACCGGGGCGTCGTCGCCACGGTCATGGACAACAACCCCGGTATGGACGAGCCCACGGCCGGCCGCGTCGTGGCCGAAGCCCTGAAGTTCGTGGTGACCGCAGTGAAGTTCCCGACGGCGCCCCTCCGGCCTTCGCGCCTGGTCGACGAGGGCTGGCACGCCCTCATCCTGCACACGGCGCTCTACGCCGACCTGTGCGCCCGGCTCGGACAGTTCGTCCACCACCACCCCGACGGACCGGACGCCTCCCGCCGCGGCCCGGACGCGCACCTGGCCACCGTCGCCCTGATCGAAGAGGCGGGATTCAGCGCGGACAAGGACCTGTGGACGGCGCCGGCGGGCGTACCGGTGGCGGCGGGGGCGAACTGCAGGCGGCGCCCCGGCCATCCCGGTGGCGGCTGTTCCACGTCGTCCTGCGGCTCGTCCTGTGGCTCGTCGTGCGGCTCCTCCTGCGGCGGGGGCGGGGGCGACTAGGGAGCCTGGCGGGGCGTCCGTCACCGCACTGAAAAGCGTCAACTCCCCGGCCGGGCACGCCTCGTGTGCCCGGCGTACCACCGCTCCCGCAAGGAAAAGGGCAGCTGGAAGCGGTGCGTGCCCGTCGGGGAAGCCCCGTCGGGGACACCCCGTCGGGCCGGCCCTAGGTGGCGCTGTTGCTGGACACCACCGTCGGCGGATGCCCGTTCCAGGTGCAGATGACCGACGTGTGCGCCGCGCCGCCGGTGAAGTCCACCCGGATCCACTGATTCTGCTTCCACACCTGCATTTCCCACCCCGCGTTCGGCGTCGCCGATACCAGCTCGGCGGACCCGGAGCCCATGGCGAAGACGACCCGCCCGCCCGCCGTCGCATAGCTCTTGATCCGGCCGTCGGCGGTGGCGGAGGGGCCGGCCGGCGGGGCGGGGGAGTGGGAGGTCCCGGCGTTGCCGGAGCGGGCGGGGGCCGACGGGGTGGCGGGCTTCTCGTCCGACGGCGACGGGGTCGGCCCGGCCGGTTTCGGTCGGTGCGTGGAGGAGACGCGGGGCGTGACGGCCACCTGGTCGGAGAGCGGCAGCGCGCGCGGCGCGTCGTAGGCCGTACCGGACAGCACCGTATGCACGCCGAACCACGACAAGGTGACCGCGGCGCCGGTCGCCAGCGTCCAGGCCAGCGCGTGAACCAGTCCTCGTTGCATTTGGCTCATACTGCACCACCGGCCCGCCCTGTTGCAGCCCGTCCCCGACCCCCGCCATGCCCGCCCGGCGTCAACCTCGGACAGGGCACCGCCCCGAATGGCGTACGGTGCCGCCCATGGCACGTGTGCTCGTCGTCGAGGACGATCAGTTCGTACGCTCGGCCCTCATCCGGCATCTGACCGACGCCTCCCACACGGTACGCAGCGTCGGTACCGCCCTGGAGGCGCTGCGCGAGGTCGCGCACGTCGGCTTCGACGTGGTCATCCTCGACCTGGGGCTGCCGGACCTGGACGGATCCGAGGCGCTGAAGATGCTCCGCGGCATCACCGACGTCCCCGTGATCATCGCCACCGCCCGGGACGACGAGGCCGAAATCGTACGGCTGCTGAACGACGGCGCCGACGACTACCTCACCAAGCCGTTCTCCGTGGAACATCTCTCGGCCCGGATGTCGGCCGTACTGCGCCGCTCCCGCGCGAGCGCCACCGGCACGGAACCGCCCTCCCGAGTGATGCGGGTAGGCGGCCTGTCCATCGACCCCCTGCGCCGCCAGGCCGAACTGGACGGCGTCGCCCTCGACCTGACCCGCCGGGAATTCGACCTGCTCGCCTTCCTCGCGGAGCGGCCGGGCGTCGTCGTGGCCCGCAAGGAACTGCTCGCCGAGGTCTGGCAACAGGCGTACGGGGACGACCAGACCATCGACGTCCATCTCTCCTGGCTCCGCCGCAAACTGGGCGAAACCGCGGCGAAGCCCCGGTATCTGCACACCCTGCGGGGTGTCGGCGTGAAGCTGGAGCCACCGCTGTGAGCGACGCACGCGAGGCCGCCGGGCCGCGGACGACGGCGACCGCCGCACCTCCGCGCCTCGCGGGCGGAGCGGCGAAGGATGAGACGCCGTGAGATGGGCGCTGGTCAAGGTGGCACTCGCGGTCACCGTGATGGTCGTGGTCGCCTTCGCGATACCGCTGGGGCTCGTCGTCAAGGAGATGGCCCGCGACCGCGCCTTCTCCAACGCCGAGCGGCAGGCCGCCACCATCGGCCCGGTCCTGGCCATCACCACCGACCGCACCCAGCTCGAACGGGCCGTCGCCAGCGCCGAAACCGGCCCCGGCGGCGGGATCGGCGTCCATGTACCGGCGAGCGGCAGACGGGGCCAACCCGCCCAGATCGGCACGAGGCGGGCCGCGCCCGAGGATGTGGCCGCCGCCGCCAAACTCGGCCGGGCCTCCATCTCACCGGTCCCCGGCGGCTCCTGCCTGCTCCAGCCCACCGCCGTCGCCTCCGGCATCGCCGTCGTCGAGGTCTTCGTCCCCGACGCCGCGCTCACCAACGGGGTCACCACCTCCTGGGTGGTGCTGGCCGGCGTCGGCCTGGCGCTCATCATCGGCTCGGTCGCGGTCGCCGACCGCCTCGGCACCCGGATGGTGCGCCCCGCCGAGCGACTGGCGGGCGCCGCGCACGACCTGGGCAAGGGCAAACTCGGCGTGCGCGTCCCCGAGGACGGCCCCAAGGAACTCCGCTCCGCGGCCAGCGCCTTCAACGCCATGGCCGACCAGGTCGTCCAACTCCTCGCCAACGAACGCGAACTGGCCGCCGACCTCTCGCACCGCCTGCGCACCCCGCTCACCGTCCTGCGCCTCAACGCCGCCTCGCTCGGCGACACCCCCGCAGCCGAACAGACCCGCGCCGCCGTCGCCCAGCTGGAGCGCGAGGTCGACCAGATCATCCGCACCGCCCGCGAGCAGCAGGCACACGCCCAGCAGACGGCCGCCGCGGCGGGCTGCGACGCGGCCGAGGTGATCACCGAACGGATGGCCTTCTGGTCGGCGCTCGCCGAGGACGAGGGCCGAACGGTCCGCATCGCGGGCGCCGACCGCCCCGTACGCATCCCCGTCGCCCGCCCCGAACTCGCCGCCGCCCTGGACGCGATGCTCGGCAACGTCTTCCGTCACACCCCCGAGGGCACCGCCTTCGCGGTCGATGTCCACAACGCCGAGGAGGCGGTGATCGTGCTGGTCTCGGACGCCGGACCGGGGATCGCCGACCCGGACGCGGCGCTGCGCCGCGGTCACTCGGGCGGTGGGGACGGCTCCACCGGGCTCGGCCTGGACATCGTGCGCAGGCTGGCCGAATCCACCGGCGGCGACGTCCGGATCGGCCGCTCGGTCCTGGGCGGCACCGAGGTACGCGTCTGGCTGGCCCTGGCCGACGAACGCGCCGAGCGCGGCGCCCGGCGCGGCCACCGGCTGCGGCGCAGCCTCGGCGCCCGGCGCCGACGGGCCGCCCGTACCGGCTCCTGAGCGCCGCCATCCTGGGAGGCCCCGGGGCTCTTAACCGCCCCCTTCCCCTTCCTTAAGGGACCCATAATTCCGCCAACTGCCGCCCCGATCCCGGCATTTGTCCGTTTCCCGGCCGCTAGCGTGCGGGACGTACCCAAGGCACCCCCCGTGCATGACGGTGCACCCCCTCAGTGCGCCCGGCCCCCCACGCAACGAACAGGCAGGCACCCATGACCCCCTCGGCACACCGCCGCCGCAAGAGCCGCACCACCACCCTCCTCGTGACCGGCGCGGCCGCCGCGGTCGCGGCCGGCGGCGCCTTCGCCATCGCCGGCTCCGCCATGGCCACCAAGACACCGGGGACCGCCAAGGCACCCGCGACCACCAAGGCCGGCGCGGGCTTCGCCCCGTACGTCGACACTTCCCTCACCCCCGCCTACGACCTGGTGGACACCGCCAAGAAGACCGGGGTGAAGACCTTCAACCTCGCCTTTGTCACCTCCGGCGGTGGCTGCGACCCCAAGTGGGGCGGCTCCGGCGAGCTGGGCAACGACCCGGTGGCCAAGCAGATACCCGCTCTGCGGAAGGCCGGCGGCGACGTCCGGGTCTCCTTCGGCGGCGCCAACGGCTCCGAACTCGGCCTGGCCTGCAACTCCGCGGCCGAGCTGGCCGCCGCCTACGGCAAGGTCATCGACCAGTTCCACCTCACCAAGGCCGACTTCGACATCGAGGGCGGCGCGCTGCCCAACACCGAGGCCAACACCCGCCGCGCCCAGGCCATCGCCCAGCTCCAGAAGAAGCACCCGGACCTGAACGTCTCCTTCACCCTCCCCGTCATGCCCGAGGGGCTGACCCAGGACGGCGTGAACCTCCTCGCCAATGCCAAGAAGAACGGCGCCAAGATCTCCGCCGTCAACATCATGGCGATGGACTACGGCGCCTCCTACAACGGCGACATGGGCACCTACGCCACCCAGGCCGCCACCGCCACCAAGGGCCAGATCGAAAAGGCCCTCGGGCTCGGCGACGCGGCCGCCTGGAAGACCGTCGCCGTCACCCCGATGATCGGCGTCAACGACGTCCAGAACGAGGTCTTCAAGGTCGACGACGCCACCGAGCTGGTGAAGTTCGCCCGGGAAAAGCACCTGGGCCAGCTGTCGATGTGGTCCGCCACCCGCGACAAGGCCTGCCCCGGCGGCGGCAACTCCGCCCAGCCCACCTGCAGTTCCATCGACCAGGCCCCGCTGGCCTTCACCAAGGCCTTCGCCGCCTACACCGGCTGACCTCCCCCGGGCGGGGCGCGGCGACCTTCCCCCACTCGCTGCGCCCCGCCGCCTTCTGTGCGTTCCGCAGGACCGAGGCGCGCACCGCCCGCGGCTCCCCTCTACACGGTGACGTCCGGGGCGCCCCGTACGGCCGCCCGGAAGGCGATCGGCGTCGTGCCGGCCCGTCGCTGGAAGAACTTGCTGAAGTTGGTGGCGTCGGCGAAGCCCAGCCGGTCCGCGATCCGGGCCGCCGGCTGATCGCCGTGCGCCAGCAGCCGCTTGGCCTCCAGCACCACCCGGCGGTCGATGAACTCCTTCGCCCCCACCCCGGCCCCGGCCTCGGTGGCCCGGGAGAGCGTACGGGGCGCATAGCCCAGCGACCGGGCGTAGTCGGCGACCCGGCGGCTGCGGGTGAAGTCCCGCTCCACCGCGTCCCGGAAGCGCAGATAGGTCTCGCTCGCCTCGCACGTCCCGTCGTCGCCCGACGGCCCGCCCGGATGCGCGGCCCGCAGCACCAACACGGCCAGCAGATGCCGCAGCACCTCGACGTGCACCTCCAGCGGCAGCCCGCCCAGCTCGCCGAATTCCTCGCTCAGCGCGCTCAGCGCGGCATCCAGGCCCCGGGCCGCCGCGCCCTCCGGATGCCGTACGGCGGGCCCGTACCAGTCCTCGACCCGGGCCGCCGCCGCGGTCGCCGGGTCCAGGAAACCGGCCTCGAAGAGCACCAGCCGCCCCTCGGCCCCGCGCAGATCACCGAAGTGCTGCACCTGCCCCGGGCGCGACCACAGCAGATCGCCCGGGGCCAGGACGTGCTCGCGGAAGTCGACGCTGTGCACCAGCCGGCCGGCGTCCAGGAGCAGCAGATGGTGGAACCCCGGGCGGTGCGGCGTCGACAGCTGACAGGCGTCCGCGCGCCCGCGCAGCTCGTCCAGGGTCAGTACCTCCACCCCCGCGGGCCGCCCGGCCGGGGCGGAGAACGCCACCTCGCGGATCTCCGGGACGCCCTCCGCGTCGTACCGCCGCTCCTCCCGATCCTGTCTCTTTTTGACCATGCCCGGTCCCCTTGCTACCCCGAAATATGCCGCTCTTGCCTCTAGCGTAGAAGGTGTCGGCGCAACCGCTGACGGAAAACGGAAGTCCACAGCGCCCTCCGCAAGGCCGGACTCCACCCCGCACACCACGACAGCTGGGAGACCCCCATGTCCACCACGATCGCTCTCTTCGGGGCCAACGGCACCATCGGCAGCCGCATCCTCCGGGAGGCCCTGAACCGCGGCCACCAGGTCACCGCGGTCGTCCGCGACCCCGCGAAGATCACCGTGAGCGACCCGGGCCTGACCGTGACCACCGGCGACGTCCTCGACCCGGCGTCCGTCGCCGCGGTGGCCAAGGGCCACGACGTGGTGATCAGCGCGGTCGGCGGCGGGGGCGCCGAGGGCCACCTCGCCACCATCGAGCCCGCCGCCAGGTCCCTCGTCGCCGGTCTGCGCACGCTCGGCGCCGAGGCCCCCCGCCTGATCTCCGTCGGCGGCGCCGGCTCGCTGCGTACCCCCGACGGCAAGCAGGTCTGGGACGCCGAGGGCCTGCCCGACTTCCTGCTCCAGATCATGCACGCGCACGGCGATGCGCTGGACTACTACCGCACCGTCTCCGACGTCCGCTGGACGAACCTCAGCCCGGCCGCCACCATCGAGCCCGGCGAGCGCACCGGCAGCTACCGCACCGCCCTCGAGGACCTGATCACCGACGCCGAGGGCAGCAGCCGGATCTCCGCCGAGGACTACGCCGTCGCCGTCCTCGACGAGATCGAGCGGCCGCAGCACATCGGCGAACGCTTCACCATCGGCTACTGAGCGACCGGCTGCCGAGCGCCCGCCCCGAAAACACTCAAGGCCCCCGATCCGAAGATCGGGGGCCTTGACAGTGGGGTGAGTAACGGGACTTGAACCCGCGACATCCTGGACCACAACCAGGTGCTCTACCAGCTGAGCTATACCCACCATGACCGGTGCTGTGTGGTTCTTTTTCCCCACCGGCTGAGAAAAAGTGTACAGGGTCTTGAGGGGTGCTCGCTCCCGGGTTTCGCGGCCCCGGGAGCGAGCTGCGTCACTCCGCCGAGGTCTGCGGTTCGGCGGGCAGGACGTGCTTCGCCGCGATCGCCTTGGCGGTGTCGGAGTCCGGGCCCGGCTGCGGCACGAAGACCGCCTCCCGGTAGTAGCGCAATTCCGCGATGGATTCGCGGATGTCGGCCAGCGCCCGGTGATTGCCGCTCTTGTCGGGACTGTTGAAGTAGGCCCGCGGATACCAGCGCCGGGCCAGCTCCTTCACGGACGACACATCGACGATCCGGTAGTGGAGATAACTCTCCAGCGTCGGCATGTCGCGCAGCAGAAAGCCCCGGTCGGTGCCGACGGAGTTCCCGCACAGCGGGGCCTTCCCCGGCTCCGGGACATGCTGCTTGATGTACGCGAGCACCTGCGCCTCGGCGTCCTCCAGTGTCGTACCGCGGTCGAGCTCCTCCAGCAGCCCGGAGGCGGTGTGCATGGTGCGCACCACCTCCGGCATGGTGGTCAGCGCCTCCGCCGGGGGGCGGATCACCACATCCACCCCGTCGCCCAGCACATTCAGCTCCGAGTCGGTGACCAGCGCGGCCACCTCGATGAGCGCGTCATTCGCCAGCGAGAGTCCGGTCATCTCGCAGTCGATCCACACCATGCGATCGTTCATACGTCTCACCCTACGGGGCGCTCCCGCTGGCTGGGCAGCACGGGACGTCCCGCGCCACGGGAGACGGGTGCCTCCGGGATCCGGGCGGCGAACGCGTCCGACGTCGGTTTCCCGGCCTCGCCCGCCTCCGTCACGGCCAGCGCGGCCGCCGGGCCGTGACCGGCCACCGCCGCGGCGGAGAACCGCTCCGCACCCCCGGGACCCAGCGGCCCCCGCTCCGCCCGCTCCGGCCGCAGCGCGGTCTCGGGCGCGCCGCCTTGCGGACGGCGCGCGCGATAGGCCGCGCGGTAGGCCGCGGGCGAGGCGCCCAGCTGTCGCCGGAAGTGCCCCCGCAGCGCGACCGGCGAACGGAATCCGCAGCGCCCGGCGACCTCGTCCACCGAATAGTCGGAGGTCTCCAGCAGCCGCTGGGCCTGCAGCACCCGCTGGGTGATCAGCCACTGCAGCGGAGCGCTCCCCGTGAGGGAACGGAAGCGCCGGTCGAAGGTGCGACGGCTCATATAGGCGCGCGCGGCCAGCGTCTCCACGTCGAACTGCTCGTGGAGGTGCTCCAGCGCCCAGGCGACGACCTCGGCAAGCGGGTCGGCGCCGATCTCCTCTGGTAACGACCGATCGAGGTAGCGCTGGTGCCCCATGTCGGAGGCGGTGCGGCGGGGCGGTACGACCAGCCGGCGGGCCAGCGCGTTGGCGGCGTCGGCGCCGTGGTCGGTCCGCACGATGTGCAGACACAGGTCGATGCCGGCGGCCGTCCCCGCGGACGTGAGCACATCGCCGTCGTCGACGAAGAGCTCGCGGGGGTCCACATGGACGGACGGATAACGCTTGGCGAGCGTCGGTGCGTACATCCAATGGGTCGTGGCGGGGCGGCCGTCGAGCAGCCCGGCCGCGGCGAGGACGAACGCCCCCGTGCACAACCCGACGATTCTGGCCCCCTCTTCATGCGCGCGGCGCAGCGCATCGAGCGCGGCGGGCGGCGGGGCCTGGGTGATGGAACGCCAGGCCGGAACGACGACCGTCCCGGCACGGGAGATCGCCTCCAGCCCGTAGGGGGCGGAAAGCTCCAGCCCCCCGGTCGTGCGCAAAGGCGCATCTTCGCCCGCGCACACAAGTAGCCGGTACCTCGGAACGCCTGCGTCTTGGCGGTCGATGCCGAAGACCGAGAGCGGAATAGAGCTCTCGAAAATGGGGCCGCCGCTGAAGAGGAGCACCGCGACTATTTCGCGGCGTCGTCGGGCGGCGAGCTTGCGTGCGGCATCTGGTACGGCAGCGGAGTCCTGGCTCATGGCACTTAAGCCCCCCTCGGTCGTCTCGCCCTCTCGGTCCTGCACAGTTCCCCCGCCATCACTACCAAGATCGAATCTACTGTGTCCCGTGAGGATGGATGGCCAAGTTCACCACCCGCTGGTATGTCGATATGGCAACTTGGCGCGAAGCATTCGATCACGAAGCGTTCCACTCGTCGGCCCTGCATGGGAAGTACGCGTCTCGGCTCTGCCCGTTTGCAGTAGGGCACAACCATGCCCAGCGGTCCTTTCCGCCCTGCTCACACCCAGGTTGGGGGGTGCTCCCGGCAAGGGTCGGATCCCGGCTGGAAGTTGGCTGAAAACGTTCGTGCGCAGACTTGCGGGCGCCTTAATCGACCGGCGTACGCCGGTCACAATGCAGGCCGCCCCCGTGCGCTCCCGTCCCGATGTGTCCGCTTCTGTACCGGTGCTGCCCGGCCTGGCGGACCCGGACCCTGGCCGCGGTCCGTTCGGATTGCCGCAGCAGCGCGCGGCAGGCGCAGGTCACCGCCGCCAGGCCGGCGGCGGCGCCGGCCGCGCCGCCGACCGGGGTGCCGCTCACGATCAGCACGAAGGGCACCAGGGCGCAGCTGAATGCGCCCCAGCGCACAACGTCGCTCACTGAGTCGGGTGATCTCTTGGGGCGTGCGGGCATCGGGGGCTCCCTTCCGGCGGGCAGCTACTACAACGCCGCCGACGATCATGGGTCACCGCGATGGGTACGTACGGGGGCAGGCCGGGGCATTGCCATCGGCGCCACGCTCCGGCATGCTCCGGGGAACGTTCGAGGCCCTTGACCCCTCGGTGGGCGTCCCGCGTCCACTGCGGGATCTGGGCAGCGGAGGAGTGGCGCCGTACTCTTGGGGTATCGGGTTGGGAAGATGATTCCCAGTCGTATCGTTCCTCTTTGAACTATGGCTCCCGCTCCGCGATCGAGCCAGCTCAGTCAACTGCCGGATCAAGTCAATCGCCGTTCCCCGTTCGCCCCTCCATAAGAGGACGTCCTCGCCGAGACACCGATGGCCGGTCACGAATTCCCCGAACCCGCGGACCGCAAGCAGGTCGCCGATCCCCTGGCGGACCTGGAAGCGGCGGAAGACACACGCCACTCCTGCGACCCCGCCTTCCAGCACGGCGTGGTGGTCGGCTTCGACGGCTCCATGTCGAGCGAACGCGCATTGGCGTATGCAATCGGTATGGCCCGGCGCTTCGGCTCCGGGCTGATCATCGTCCATGTGGCCAACCGGCTGCCGACGACCGTCTGGGCGGGCTGTGAGCCCCCGGTCTTCGTGGACGTCCCCGATCACCGCACGGAAGTGCTGGGCCTGGAGCTGGCCTGCGCCGACCACCTCACGGAGGTCCCCTGGATCCTCGTCGAGCGCGGCGGCGACATCTGCCATGAGCTGGAGGAGGTCGGCCGGGAGTACGAGGCCGACGCCATCGTGGTCGGGTCCACCCATGGCCTCGTCGGCCGGATCTTCGGGTCGGTGGCGGGGCGGCTGGCGCGGCGCGCGCAGCGGCCGGTGATCGTCATCCCCTGAGGGCCGTCGCGCCTTCCCGTGCCCCGGCGCGCGATCAGTTCTCCCCGGTTTGCGCACAGTTGAGGGGGCGTCATGGGGATTGTGGGCAGCCCGCGCGCACATCGGTCCGCAGAGGTGGATTGTGCCCTTGTGAGGGGTAAAACACCGTCACCTGTTTCGCTGCACCGACGTGCTGCCCACCGGGAGGTGACGGTCTCCGGGCTGGCGGCATCCTGCCGGCGTATGGGCGACGCCGGCACAGGGGAAGCGGCCGTTTCGCGCGTATGGTGGCGCGCGCGAAACGGCCGCTTTTACCTGTTCTACCTGTCACTCCGGTGACGCCGGAGCGGAGCGGACTACTCCACGGTGACCGACTTGGCCAGGTTCCGCGGCTTGTCGATGTCGCGGCCCAGGGCCAGCGCCGTGTGGTACGCGAGGAGCTGGAGCGGAATGCCCATCAGGATCGGGTCCAGCTCGGGCTCGTTCTTCGGTACGACGATGGTGTGGTCGGCCTTCTCCTGCTCCTGGTGGGCGACGGCCAGGATGCGGCCGCTGCGGGCCTTGATCTCCTCCAGCGCGGCGCGGTTCTTCTCCAGCAGGTCGTCGTCCGGGACGATCGCGACCGTCGGCATCGCGGGCTCGATGAGCGCCAGCGGGCCGTGCTTGAGCTCGGAGGCGGGGTAGGCCTCGGCGTGGATGTAGGAGACCTCCTTGAGCTTCAGGGAGGCCTCGCGCGCCACCGGGTAGCCGCGCACCCGGCCGATGAACATCATCGACTTGGCGTCCGCGTACTGGGCCGCCAGCTTCTTGACCTCGTCCTCGGTCTTGAGGATCTCGTCGATCTGGCCGGGCAGCCTGCGCAGGCCCTCGATGATCCGCTTGCCGTCCGCGACGGACAGGTCGCGGATGCGGCCCAGGTGCAGGGCGAGCAGCGCGAAGGAGACCACCATGTTGGTGAAGCACTTGGTGGAGACGACGCAGACCTCGGGGCCGGCGTGGACGTAGATACCGCCGTCGGTCTCGCGGGCGATCGCCGAGCCGACGACGTTCACCAGGCCCAGGACCCGGGCGCCCTTGCGCTTGAGCTCCTGGACGGCCGCCAGCACGTCGTAGGTCTCACCGGACTGGGAGACCGCGACGTACAGGGTGTCGGGGTCCACGACCGGGTTGCGGTAGCGGAACTCGGAGGCCGGCTCGGCGTCCGAGGGGATACGGGCCAGCTCCTCGATCATCTGGGCGCCGATCTGACCGGCGTGGTACGAGGTGCCGCAGCCGAGGATCTTGACCCGGCGCACCCCGCGCGCCTCGCGGGCGTCCAGGTTCAGGCCGCCCAGGTGGACGGTCGAGAAGCGGTCGTCGATCCGGCCGCGCAGCGCCCGGTCCACCGCCTCCGCCTGCTCGGAGATCTCCTTGTGCATGTACGTGTCGTGGCCGCCCATGTCGTACGACTCGGCCGCGTACTCGACGGTCTCCGGCGTCGCCGTCGTACGGGAGCCCTCGGTGGTGTACGTGCGGTAGTCGTCGGCCTTCAGGGTGGCCATCTCGCCGTCGTCCAGGGTGACGACCTGGCGGGTGTGCGAGACCAGGGCCGCGACGTCGGAGGAGACGAACATCTCGTGCTCGCCGATGCCGAGGACGACCGGGGAGCCGTTGCGGGCGACCACGATCCGGTCGGCGAAGTCGGCGTGCAGCACGGCGATGCCGTAGGTGCCCTCGACGTGCCGCAGCGCCTCGCGGACCTTCTCCTCCAGCGTCTCGGCCCCGGAGCGGCCGATGAGGTGGGCGAGGACCTCGGTGTCGGTCTCGGAGGCGAAGTCGACGCCGTCGGCGATCAGCCGGGCGCGCAGCTCGGCGGCGTTGTCGATGATGCCGTTGTGGACCACCGCGACCTTGCCCTCGGCGTCCCGGTGCGGGTGGGCGTTCTCGTCGGTGGGCGCGCCGTGGGTGGCCCAGCGGGTGTGCGCGATACCGGTGGTGCCCGCGAACCGCTTGGGCAGCCGGGACTCCAGCTCCCGCACCCGGCCCTTGGCCTTGGCGGTCTTCAGGCCCCCGGTCCTGCCGCTGCCGCCGGCGTGGATGGCGATGCCCGCCGAGTCGTAGCCGCGGTACTCCAGCCGCTGCAGGCCCTCAAGGAGCAGCGGAGCAACATCGCGCTTGCCGATATATCCGACGATCCCGCACATACAGCGACCTCCGAGTCAATCGTGGTGACGGACGTTCTTGGGTTCTCTTGCGTTCTTGCGTTCTTCTGCGTTCTTGATCTGTTCCGGTGCGATCCGCTCCGGTGAGGTCCGCTCCGGGTGCGCCCGGCGTCGTGCCGGGCGGCTCAGCCGTAGACGAGGCGACGCAGCTGGCGTATCGAGAGCGGCGGCGGGGTCACGGCGCGGTGCGGCAGCTCGTGCGAGATCCGCTCGAAGATCGCTTCGTTCCGCAGCCCCTGGGACTGCAGCTCGCGGTGTCTGCGGCGGACGAACCCCTCGGTGGTCTCGTCGAAGTACGCGAGCACATCCAGGACCACCCGGGCTGCCTCGCCGCGCTGTAGCGGCGTGCTGCGTACCAGGTGGTCGACGAGGTCCTCATGGGACGGGCGGCGATCGAGCACCCGTTGATACTGCGTGGCGGCGCCGGGATTCGCAAGAAATCTGCCCGGTATCGGGCAAGTCCCTGCAATGGCGCTCGGAAACTGGTCTAAACCTTGACCGCGTACGAGGCTCACGGTACGCATGGTCACCGTTCGGTCGCTCCATGCCATGCAGGACATGCCAGGCACATCATGACGATCACACCTGCCATGCACGATGTTCGCGAAGGGACCGTCGATGAGACGACGCAGACTCCTCTTTTCGCTGCTGCTGGTCGCGGCGGCGGGCCTGGGCACCGCCGCCGCGCCGTCCCAGCCGTCCGCCGCCGCCCCCGAGCCGCTCGGCGGGATCATTCCCGCACCCGCCTCCGTACGGCCCGGCGGGGACGCCTACACGCTCGGCGAGGGCACCCGCATCCGCGTCCCCGGCGGATCGGACGAGACCAGACGGATCGCCGACTACCTGGCGGGCATGCTGCGCCCGGCCACCGGCTACCGCCTGCCGGTCACCACCAAGGACGGCCGGGACGGCCTCGTGCTGCGGCTCGGCGGCGCCGATACCAAGTCGCTGGGCGCGGAGGGCTACCGGCTCACCTCCAGCGGCCGCGCGGTGACCATCAGCGCCGGACGGCCCGCCGGCCTCTTCCACGGCATCCAGACGCTGCGCCAGCTGCTCCCCGGAAGGCTGGAGAGGCGTACCGCGCAGCCCGGCCCGTGGACCGTCGCCGGCGGCACCATCGCCGACACGCCGCGCTACGCCTACCGCGGCGCGATGCTCGACGTCTCCCGGCACTTCTTCACCGTCGAGCAGGTCAAGCGCTATATCGACCAGCTGGCGATGTACAAGATCAACAAGCTGCATCTGCATCTCTCGGACGACCAGGGCTGGCGGATCGCCATCGCGTCATGGCCGAAGCTGGCCACGTACGGCGGCTCCACCCAGGTCGGCGGCGGTAAGGGCGGCTACTACACCAAGGACGACTACCGCGAGATCCTGCGGTACGCCGCGAGCCGCTATCTGACCGTCGTCCCCGAGATCGACATGCCCGGCCACACCAACGCCGCGCTGGCCTCGTACGCCGACCTCAACTGCAACGGCCAGGCGCCCCCGCTCTACACCGGCACCAACGTCGGCTTCAGCTCGCTGTGTGTGCCCAAGAAGGTGACCTACGACTTCATCGACGACGTCATCCGCGAGCTCGCGGCGCTCACCCCCGGCCGCTACCTCCACATCGGCGGCGACGAGGCGCACTCCACCAGCCATGAGGACTACGTGACCTTCATGGACAAGGTGCAGCCGGTGGTCGCCAAGTACGGCAAGACCGCGATCGGCTGGCACCAGCTGACCGGCGCCCACCCGGCCAAGGGCACGGTCGCCCAGTACTGGGGCTACGACGCCACCGGTGCGGACGAACGCCGGCAGGTCGCCGACGCCGCCCGGAACGGCACCGGGCTCATCCTCTCGCCCGCCGACCGCGCCTACCTCGACATGAAGTACGACAAGGACACGCCGCTGGGCCTGCACTGGGCCGGCTATGTGGGCGTCCAGCGGTCGTACGCGTGGGATCCGGGGACGTACCTGGACGGCGCGCCCGAGGGCTCGATCCTGGGCGTCGAGGCGCCCCTGTGGTCCGAGACGCTCTCCACCTCCGCGCACATCGAGTACATGGCGTTCCCGCGGCTGCCGGGGATCGCGGAGCTGGGCTGGTCGCCGGCGGACACGCACGACTGGCCGGCGTACCGCGAGCGGCTGGCGGCCCAGGGGCCCCGGTGGGACGCGCTGGACATCAACTACTACCGGTCGCCGGAAGTGCCCTGGCCGGCGAAGTGAGCGCACCGGCCGGGCGTCCGCGGACGCCCGGCCGGACCCGCTGTCAGAACCCCAGCTCGCGCGCGATCAGCATCCGCTGGACCTCGCTGGTGCCCTCGCCGATCTCCAGGATCTTGGCGTCCCGCCACATCCGGGCGACCGGGTACTCGTTCATGAAGCCGTAGCCGCCGTGGATCTGGGTGGCCTCGCGGGCGTTGTCCACCGCGATCTCGGACGAGTAGAGCTTGGCGAGCGCGGCCTCCTTCTTGAAGGGTTCGCCGTGGACGAGGCGGGAGGCGGCGTCGCGCCACGCCAGCCGGGAGGTGTGGGCGCGCATCTCCATGTCGGCGAGCTTGAACTGAATGGCCTGGTTGGTGCCGATCGGGCGGCCGAAGGCGCGGCGCTCCTTGGCGTAGCCGACCGATTCGTCCACACAGCCCTGCGCCAGGCCGGTGGCCAGCGCCGCGATGGCGATCCGGCCCTCGTCGAGGATGCGCAGGAACTGGGCGTAGCCGCGGCCCTCCTCGCCGAGGAGGTTGGCGGCGGGCACCCGGACGTCGGAGAAGGACAGCTCGCGGGTGTCGGAGGCGTTCCAGCCGACCTTGGAGTACGGGGCGCCGACGGTGAAGCCGGGGGTGCCGGACGGCACGATGATCGCGGAGATCAGCGGGGAGCCGTCGGCCTTGCGGCCGGTGACGGCCGTGACCGTGACCAGGCCGGTGATGTCGGTACCGGAGTTGGTGATGAAGCACTTGCTGCCGTTGATCACCCAGGAGTCGCCGTCGCGCACCGCGGTCGTCCGCGTCGCGCCCGCGTCCGAGCCGCCGTCCGGCTCGGTCAGGCCGAAGGCGCCGAGCATCTCGCCGCTGCACAGCTTGGGCAGCCACGCGCGCTTCTGCTCCTCCGTGCCGAAGCGGTAGAGGGGCATGGCGCCGAGCGAGACGCCCGCCTCCAGGGTGATGGCCACCGAGGAGTCGACCCGGGCGAGCTCCTCCAGGGCGATGCCGAGCGCGAGGTAGTCGCCGCCCATCCCGCCGTACTCCTCCGGGAACGGCAGGCCGAACAGGCCCATCTCGCCCATCTGGCGGACGATTTCGTAGGGGAACTCGTGCCGCTCGTAGTAGTCGCCGATCTTGGGGGCGACGACGTCGTGCGCGAACGCCTCGACCGTGCGCCGGAGTTCTTCCAGCTCGGCGGTCAGACGGTGATCCAGGGTCATGGTCACTCCTTGTGGGAGAGGGCGCGAACGGTGCGGGAGGGGCTGGGACGGCCCAGGACCTCGGCCAGCCAGACGCTGGTGGCGGCCAGCCGGCCGAGGTCGACGCCGGTCTCGATGCCGAGGCCGTGCAGCATCCACACGAGGTCTTCGGTGGCGAGGTTGCCGGTGGCGCTCTTGGCGTACGGGCAGCCGCCCAGGCCGCCCGCCGAGGCGTCGACGGTGGTGACGCCGTGCTGGAGCGCGGCGAAGGTGTTGGCGAGCGCCTGTCCGTAGGTGTCGTGGAAGTGGACGCCCAGGCGGGAGGTGGGCACGCCCGCCTCGTTCAGCGCGGCGAGCAGATGCTGGACATGGCCCGGGGTGGCGACGCCGATGGTGTCGCCCAGGCTCAGTTCGTCGCAGCCCATGTCGAGCAGCGCCCGGCAGACCCGAACGGTCCGGGCGACCGGCACCGGGCCCTCCCAGGGGTCGCCGAAGCACATCGAGAGGTAGCCGCGCACCTGCACCTTGGCGTCCTTGGCGCGCGCGATGACCGGCGCGAACATCGCCAGCGCCTCGTCGACGGTGCGGTTGAGGTTGGCCTTGGCGAACGACTCGGTGGCGCTGCCGAACACCGCGATCCGGCGGGCCCCCAGGGCGAGCGCCCGGTCCAGGCCGCGCTCGTTGGGGACCAGCACCGGGAGGCGGTGCGGGTCGAGATCGCCCAGGAGCGGGAACAGGGCTTCCGCATCGGCGAGTTGGGGGACCCATTTGGGGTGGACGAAGCTGGTGGCCTCGACGAGCGGCAGGCCCGCGGCGGCGAGCCGGTGGATGAATTCCGCCTTGATCTCGGTGGGGACGACCGCGCTCTCGTTCTGCAGGCCGTCGCGGGCGCCGACCTCGTGGATCGTCACGCGGGTGGGCAGCCCCTCCGACCGCACCTCCATCGGCAGGCCGGCGGGAAGTCCGGGGGCGGGCGGGCCGGCTGTGGTCATGACGCGGTCTCCTCGGCGGGCTCGTGTGGGGCGACGACGGCCAGGATCTGGTCCATGGCGACGGTCGTGCCCGCGGTGACGTCCAGTTCGGTGACGGTCCCGGCGTGCGGCGCGGCGATGACGTGTTCCATCTTCATCGCCTCCACCACCAGCAGGCCCTGCCCGGCGGTGACCTCGTCGCCGACGGCCACCTTCACGACCGTGACGGTGCCGGGCATCGGGGCGGCGAGGGTGTCCACGCCGTGCCCGCGGGCCGCGCCGCTCAGCGTCGCCGCCACCGGGTCGTAGTCCTGGACGTGCCAGGAGTCGCCGTCCCTGCCGAGCCAGTCGCCGCTGCGGTGGAAGGTGTGCAGGACGCCGTCGACGGTGATCCGTACGAGGTCCGGTGTGACGTCCCCGGGCGCACCGGGCCGGACGTCGTACGCCACCGGGTCATGGCCGGGCACCCGCAGCCAGTGGCGGACCGGAGCCGTCTCGCCGCCCAGCCGGAAACCGTTCGGCACGCCGAACGGGTCGCGCCAGCCACCCGCGGGCGCCTGCGGCTCCAGGGCCGCCTGCCGCACCGCCGCGGCCGCCGCATACACCTCCTCGGGCACCGTGCCGTCCACCAGGGCGGCGGCCTCCCGCTCCACCAGCCCGGTGTCCAGCTCGCCGGAGACCACATCGGGGTGGGCGAGCAGCCGGCGCAGGAAGCCGGCGTTGGTCGTCACGCCCAGGGTGACGGTCTCCGCCAGCGCGGCGCGCAGGCTGCGCAGCGCCGCCGGGCGGTCCGGTCCGTAGGCGATGACCTTGGAGAGCATCGGGTCGTAGCGGCTGCCGACCTCCGCGCCCTGGGAGAGCCCGGAGTCGGTCCGCACTCCGTTGCCCCGCACCTCGCGCAGCGCGAGGACCGTGCCGCCGGTGGGCAGGAAGTCGCGGGACGGGTCCTCGGCGCAGATACGGGCCTCGACGGCGTGCCCGGTGAGGGCGATGTCCTCCTGGGCGAAGCCGAGCCGCTCGCCGGCCGCGATCCGCAGCTGCCACTCCACCAGGTCGTACCCGGTGACGAGTTCGGTGACCGGGTGCTCGACCTGGAGGCGGGTGTTCATCTCCATGAAGAAGTACGCGGCGGGGTCCTTGCCGGGGACGATGAACTCGACCGTGCCCGCGCCGCGGTAGCCGCAGGAGCGGGCCGCCTGGACGGCCGCCTCGCCCATCGCCGCGCGGGTGGCGTCGTCCAGCAGGACCGACGGGGCCTCCTCGATGACCTTCTGGTGGCGCCGCTGGAGGGAGCATTCGCGCTCGCCGAGGTGGACGACGTGTCCGTGGCCGTCCGCCAGCACCTGGATCTCGATGTGCCGGGGGCGGTCGATCCAGCGCTCGACCAGCAGCGTGTCATCGCCGAAGGCGCCCAGGGCCGCGCGCCGGGCGGCGGCGATCTCGTCGCCGAGCAGCGCCTCGTCGCGCACCAGCCGCATGCCCTTGCCGCCGCCGCCCGCGGACGGCTTGAGCAGCACCGGCATGCCGATCTCGCGTGCCGCGGCGGCCAGTTGGGCGTCGTTCAGGCCGCTGCCGGAGGAGCCGGGCACGACCGGTACACCGGCCGCCCGTACCGTCTCCTTGGCGCGGATCTTGTCGCCCATCAGGTCGATGGCCTCGGCGGACGGGCCGATGAAGACCAGCCCGGCGTCCGTGCAGGCGCGGGCGAAGCGGGCGTTCTCGGCGAGGAAGCCGTAGCCGGGGTGGACGGCCTGCGCGCCGGTGCGCGCGGCGGCCTCCAGGATGCGGTCGATGGACAGATAGCTCTCGGCGGCCGGCGCGGGGCCGATCCGTACCGCCGTATCGGCCTCGTGGACGTGCCGGGCGCCGGCGTCCGCATCGCTGAAGACGGCGACCGAGCGGATGCCGAGGGCGCGCAGCGTACGGATGACGCGGACGGCGATCTCGCCGCGGTTGGCGACCAGAACCGTGTCGAACATTCTCTTGGCCATCCCTTTCACATCCGGAAGACGCCGTAGCCGGGCGCCGCGCTGTCCCGGGCGGGAAGCGGTGCGTTGGCACAGGCCGTCAGGGCGAGTCCCAGCACCTGGCGGGTCTCCATGGGGTCGATGACGCCGTCGTCCCACAGCCGCGCGGTCGCGTAGTAGGCGTTGCCCTGCGTCTCGTACTGCTCGCGGATCGGCGCCTTGAAGGCGTCCTCGTCCTCGGCGCTCCACTCCTCGCCGTGCGCCTCCAGCTGATCGCGTTTGACGGTGGCGAGGACCGACGCGGCCTGTTCGCCGCCCATCACGGAGATCTTGGCGTTGGGCCACATCCACAGGAAGCGGGGGGAGTACGCCCGGCCGCACATCGAGTAGTTGCCCGCGCCGTAGGAGCCGCCGATGACGACGGTGAGCTTGGGCACCCTCGTGCAGGCCACCGCCGTCACCATCTTCGCGCCGTGCTTGGCGATCCCGCCCGCCTCGTACGAACGCCCCACCATGAAGCCGGAGATGTTCTGGAGGAACAGCAGCGGAATGCCGCGCTGGTCGCACAGCTCGATGAAGTGGGCGCCCTTCTGGGCGGATTCGGAGAAGAGGATGCCGTTGTTGGCGACGATGCCGACCGGATGGCCGTGGAGGTGCGCGAAGCCGGTGACCAGCGTCGTGCCGTACTCGGCCTTGAACTCCGCGAAGCGGGAGCCGTCGACGATCCGGCCGATCACCTCCCGCACGTCATAGGGCGTACGGGAATCCGCGGGCACCACGCCGTAGAGGCCGGCCGGATCGAGCGTGGGCTCCTCGACGGGCCGCACCGGCCAGGGCAGCGGGGCGCGGTCGCCGAGGGTGGAGACGATGGTCCGCACGATGCGCAGCGCATGGGCGTCGTCCTCGGCGAGGTGGTCGGTGACCCCGGAGGTCCGCGCATGCACCTCGCCGCCGCCCAGCTCCTCGGCGGTGACGACCTCGCCGGTGGCGGCCTTCACCAGCGGCGGCCCGCCCAGGAAGATCGTGCCCTGATTGCGGACGATCACGGCCTCGTCGCTCATCGCCGGGACGTAGGCGCCGCCCGCCGTGCACGATCCGAGGACGGCGGCGATCTGCGGGATGCCCGCTCCCGACATCCGCGCCTGGTTGTAGAAGATCCGCCCGAAGTGCTCCCGGTCGGGGAAGACCTCGTCCTGCATCGGCAGGAAGGCGCCGCCGGAGTCGACGAGGTACAGGCACGGGAGGCGGTTCTCCAGGGCGATCTCCTGGGCCCGCAGATGCTTCTTGACCGTCATCGGGTAGTACGTGCCGCCCTTGACCGTGGCGTCATTGGCGACGATCACCGTCTCGCGGCCGGAGACCCGGCCGATGCCGGCGATCACCCCGGCGGCCGGTGCCGCCCCGCCGTACATCCCGTCGGCGGCCAGCGGCGCCAGCTCCAGGAACGGCGAGCCGGGGTCCAGCAGGGCGTCCACCCGGTCGCGGGGCAGCAGCTTGCCGCGCGCGGTGTGCCGCGCCCTGGCCTTCTCGCCGCCGCCCAGCCGCGCCGCCGCGAGCTTCTCGCGCAGCCGGGCGGTCAGTTCGCGGTGCGCGGCCTCGTTGGCCCGCCAGGAGTCGGACGCGGGATCGTCCGCCGCGCCCGACCGTGTGTGCGCGGGGGGACCCCCGACGCTCCCCAGCACCGGTGCCTGCTCCATCTGTACGAGCCCCCTTGCCCGACGGTGGTGACCGTGGTTAGTGACCGTTAACCTCGTTTCTCCCAGGTTAACGAGCACTAACCCGGCTGTCTACAATTGGCCGTATGAGTAATGCGCATGCGCCCGCCACGCCCAGCCGCCGCGAGCAGATCCTCAAGGAGGCGGCCCGGCTCTTCGCGGAGCGCGGGTTCCACGGCGTCGGGGTGGACGAGATAGGGGCCGCCGTGGGCATCTCCGGCCCCGGCCTCTACCGCCATTTCGCCGGCAAGGACGCGATGCTGGCCGAGCTGCTGGTCGGGATCAGCGAGCGGCTGCTCGACGGCGGCCGGATGCGGATCGCGGAGGGCGGCGAGAGCCCCGAGGCGGTGCTCGACGCGCTGATCGACGGCCATATCGACTTCGCGCTCGACGACCGGCCGCTGATCACCGTGCACGACCGCGAGCTGGACCGGCTGCGCGAGGCCGACCGCAAGCGGGTGCGGCAGCTCCAGCGGCAGTACGTCGAGCTGTGGGTGACGGTCGTCCGCCAGGTGCACCCCGGCCCCTCCGAGTCCCAGGCCCGCGCCGCGGTGCACGCCGTCTTCGGGCTGCTCAACTCCACCCCGCACCTCGGCCGCCCCGGCGCGCTCCCGGGCCGTACGGAGATGGCGGAGCTGCTGCACCGGCTGGCGCTGGGGGCCTTCGGCGCGGTGGCGGCGGTGGAACCGGCGGAGCCGGTGGTGGCGTCGTAGGTCTCGTCGAACTCCTCTGGACAGTTCCGGTGACCGGCCGGTAGCTTTCGCCGGGTACAGAGGCTGAGCAAGCGCTTAGCCAGTGGCGGCGGTCAAGGAGGCGACGTAGCAATGCGCCGTACGGTGTTCAGCGAAGATCACGAGGCGTTCCGCGAGACCATACGCGCCTTCATCGAGGGCGAGGTCGTCCCCGTCTACGACGACTGGTTCGCCGCCGGCCAGGCCCCCCGCGACTTCTACTACAAGCTCGCCGAGCTGGGCGTCTTCGGCATCCGCGTCGACGAGGAGTACGGCGGCGCCGGCATCGACTCGCACAAGTTCGAGGCCGTGATGTACGAGGAGACCGCCCGCGCGGGCGTCACCTTCGGCGGCTCCGGCGTGCATGTGCTGCTCGGCCTGCCCTACATCCAGATGCTCGCCACCGACGAGCAGAAGAAGCGCTACCTGCCGAAGTTCGTCAGCGGCGAGGAGATGTGGGCGCTCGCCATGACCGAGCCGGGCACCGGTTCCGACGTCGCCGGCATGAAGACCACCGCCAAGCTCTCCGAGGACGGCACGCACTACGTCCTCAACGGCGCCAAGACCTTCATCACCGGCGGCGTGCACGCCGACCGCGTCATCGTCTGCGCCCGCACCGCCGCCCCCCGCGAGGACGACCGCCGCTTCGGCATCTCCCTCTTCGCCGTCGACACCACCTCCGCGGGCTACTCCATCGGCCGCAAGCTGGACAAGCTCGGCCTGAAGGTCTCCGACACCGCCGAGCTGGCCTTCGTCGACGTCGAGGTCCCGGTCGAGGACCTGCTCGGCGAGGAGAACAAGGGCTTCGCCTACCTGGGCCACAACCTCGCCTCCGAGCGCTGGGGCATCGCCTTCGGTGCCTACGCGCAGGCCAAGGCCGCCGTCCGGTTCGCCAAGGAGTACGTGCAGGAGCGCACCGTCTTCGGCAAGCCCGTCGCCGCCTTCCAGAACACCAAGTTCGAACTGGCCGCCTGCCAGGCCGAGGTGGACGCCGCCGAGGCCGTCGCCGACCGTGCGCTCGAGGCCCTGGACGCCGGCGAGCTGACCCCGGCCGAGGCCGCCTCCGCCAAGCTGTTCTGCACCGAGGTCGCGCACCGCGTGATCGACCGCTGCCTCCAGCTGCACGGCGGCTACGGCTACATGAACGAGTACCCCATCGCCCGCCTGTACGCCGACAACCGCGTCAACCGCATCTACGGCGGCACCAGCGAGGTCATGAAGTCCATCATCGCCAAGTCCATGGGCCTCTAGGCCGCCGGGCACCACGCACGTGAACGACGCCCTGCAGTCCCTGCTCGATCTGCTCTCCCTGGAGCGGATCGAGCAGGACATCTTCCGCGGCCAGAGCCGCGCCTCGGTCGTCCCCCGGGTCTTCGGCGGACAGGTCGCCGCCCAGGCCCTGGTCGCGGCCGGGCGGACGGTCCCCGCAGATCGCCCGCCCCACTCCCTGCACGCGTACTTCCTGCGCCCCGGCGACCCCGGCGCGCCCATCGTCTACACCGTCGACCGGATCCGCGACGGCCGGTCCTTCACCACCCGCCGCGTCGTCGCCGTCCAGCACGGCCAGCCGATCTTCCACCTCTCCGCGTCCTTCCAGGTCCACGAGGAGGGCCTGGAACACCAGGAGCCGATGCCGCCCGCGCCCGACCCGCTGACCCTGCCCACGGCGGCCGAGATGCTGCCGCGTCACGCCGAACGCTTCCTCACCCCGGACGTCGCCGAGCGGCTGCTGGAGGCCCGTGCCGCGATCGACCTGCGGTACGTGGACGAGCCGCCCTACGTCACCGTCGGCGAACCGCGCGAACCACGCTCCCAGGTCTGGTTCCGCACCCAGGGCAAGCTCGACGACGACGGCGCGATCCCCCGCCCGCTGCTGGACATCTGCCTGGTCACCTACGTCTCCGACATGACCCTGCTGGACTCGATCCTGCTGGCACACGGCCGGGGCGGCTGGGCGGTCGGCGATGTGGTCGGCGCGAGCCTGGACCACGCGATGTGGTTCCACCGGCCGCTGCGCGCCGACGAATGGCTGCTGTACGACCAGGAGTCCCCCACCGCACAGGGCGGCCGGGGCCTGGGCAAGGGCCGCATCTTCACGGAGGACGGGCGGCTGGCGGTGTCGGTGATCCAGGAGGGGGTCATCCGGGTGCCGCGGACGTAGGCAAAGTGCCGCGGCGTGGGCAAGGCGCTGAGGACGTGGGCAAGGCGCCGAGGGCGCGCAGAAAAGGGAAAGCCCCTCATGTATCGCGATCACGAGGGGCTTCTTCTCTTCCGGGGACGGGGTGCGGGCTCTTCTCCGTGCCGTGAGCCTGCTCAGACGTCGTAGTTCGCGTCGAAGGTGTCGCGCCGGTCCTGTTCCTCCTGCTGCTGGCGCAACTTCTCCTTGAACGCCTGGTCGGCGGCGGCAACGCGGTCGGAACGCCGTGCCGTCTTCTCCCTCTCCTCGCGCAGCTTTGCCTCGGCCTGTTCGCGGGCGTCTTGCGCTTTGGAACTGCTACCCATGGTGCTCATCCCCAAGGGCGGGGTGGTGGATCGCTTCGCCCTCAGCCTCGCACGTCCGCGAAAAGCTCGCACAACGGTCGGTTCGGCCGGGGGGAGCCGGGGAAACCCTCAGGCCACCCCGGCGGTGTTCAGCAGGTAGGCGGTCAGCGGGTCGTAGTAGCGCGGGCTGAGGACGTGGTCGTCCAGCGGGATCGTCACCTGGAGCGTGCCCTCGGCCTCGCCCAGGAACAACGCCGGGTCGTTGCAGTCCGCGAAGCCGATGGTGTCGATGCCGCGCTGCGCGGCGCAGCCGGCCCAGCCGTGGTCCGCCATGACCAGGTCGGGGAGCGGGCTGCCGTCCCGCTCCAGCTGGTCCAGGATCGCCGACATCGGCGCGGGGGAGTGGGTGTGCCACAGGCTCGCGCCGCGCTCCAGCACCGCCACGTCCGCGAACTGCACCACCAGGCCGTCCTCCACGGCCACGATGCCCGGCACCGTCATGATCTCGCAGCCCTTGGCGCGCAGCGCCTGCGCCGTCGCGCGGTGCACATCCAGCAGCCCGCCCGGGTGGCCGGTCGCGAACAGCACCCGGTGCCGGCCGGCCGCCGCCTTGCGCAGTACCGCCGCCGCCCGCTCCAGCGCGTCCACCGTCAGCTCGGGGTCGATGGTGTCCTGGCCCTGGCGGTGGTGGGGATCGTCGTTCACTCCGCAGCGCTCCGCCATCACGGCGAGCACATCCTGCTCGTCCGTCCATCGTTCGCCGAGCTCCAGCCCGAGCCAGTAGTGGCGGTCACCGTTGGCGAGCTTGCGGTAGTGGGAGAGGTTGTTCTCGCGGGGGGTGGCGACGTCTCCGGCGATCCGGGTGCGCACCAGATGATCGACAAGCTCGGCGCGCGAGGGGGCGGAGGCTTCTGCGGCTATCGGCATAGCGCCCATTGTGCCCGTACGGATCCTGCGCGGCGGGGGAGTTTCGTACCCCGGACGCCCGCGTCGGCCGCCCCCACCCCTGGCCAAAACGTCCAACGCCCTCGCCCCGTCTTCCGCAAATGTCCATGGGCCGCGCGCGTGGAGGTCCCTAGCCTCACCCTCATGACCACCGCAGCCAGCGCATCGAACGAGCCCGTGGGCCCCGTCGACTCCTCCCGTATCCCGCGTTACGCCGGTCCGGCGACCTTCGCCCGCCTGCCCCGCCTCGACGAGGTGTCCCGGGCCGATGTGGCGGTCGTCGGCGTCCCCTTCGACTCCGGCGTCTCCTACCGCCCCGGCGCCCGCTTCGGCGGCAACGCCATCCGCGAGGCCTCCCGCCTGCTGCGCCCCTACAACCCGGCCCAGGACGCGTCCCCCTTCGCGCTCGCCCAGGTCGCGGACGCCGGCGACATCGCCGCCAACCCCTTCAACATCAACGAGGCCGTCGAGACGGTCGAGGCCGCGGCCGACGACCTGCTGGGCACCGGCGCCCGTCTGATGACCCTCGGCGGCGACCACACCATCGCCCTGCCCCTTCTCCGCTCGGTCGCCAAGAAGCACGGCCCGGTGGCGCTGCTCCACTTCGACGCCCACCTGGACACCTGGGACACCTACTTCGGCGCCGAATACACCCACGGCACCCCCTTCCGCCGCGCCGTCGAGGAAGGCATCCTCGACACCTCCGCGCTCTCCCACGTCGGCACCCGCGGTCCGCTCTACGGCAAGAAGGACCTCACCGACGACGAGAAGATGGGCTTCGGCATCGTCACCTCCGCGGACGTCTACCGCCGCGGCGCCGACGAGGTCGCCGACCAGCTGCGCCAGCGCATCGGCGACCGCCCGCTCTACATCTCCATCGACATCGACGTCCTGGACCCGGCCCACGCACCCGGCACCGGCACCCCCGAGGCCGGCGGTATGACCTCCCGCGAGCTCCTGGAGATCCTGCGCGGGCTGTCCTCGTGCAACCTGGTCTCCGCCGACGTCGTCGAGGTCGCCCCGGCGTACGACCACGCGGAGATCACCGCCGTCGCCGCCTCGCACACCGCGTACGAGCTGACGACGATCATGTCGCGCCAGATCGCGGCGGGGCGGCAGGGCTGACGGTCACCGTGCCGCCGCGTGCGGACACGCATGAGCGCGGCATGACGACGACGGCCCGCCACGGAACCACCGTGGCGGGCCGTCCGCACGGACCGGGCGAGCGCCGTGTCCCCGCGGGCGGTCGCCATCAGGTGCAGCCAGGCCACCCACTCGCCCTGACCGGCCGGCGCCCCCCGCTCAGGTGCGCGAAGAAGGCGTCGGCGGCGAGGCTGCCGTGGGACGGCGGCACGGGCAGGTAGCTCGCCGCGTCGCGCGGTGTGTCCGGGCCGACGGCCCGTCAGTCGTTCTCGAAGACGTACATCCAGGCCTCGGACTCGGAACCGTCCTCGTCGAGCATCCACAGCTCACCGCTGACGTGCTGGCGCAGTGCGTACCGCTCGTCCCTGTTGTCCACGGTCGCGGAGATGCGCAGACCGATCAGCCACTGGCCGACCATGGCGAGGAAGGCCTCCAGCGAGGACGCCACGAGCGCCCCGCCGACCGGATCGCCCTCGTCCCCGGAGACCCGGAACACCTCTCCGCCGGTCCCGTCCAGGACCACGTCCGCGCCCATCCACCGGCCGAGCCGGAGGAACGGGCCCTCGCTCTCCGGTTCTTCGGCCGCGTCCTCCGGCCAGTCGAACTCGGTCAGGAAGTCCTCGTCGTCCGGGGCGAGCCGCAGTCCGCCCTCGTCGAGCACGGGCACGCCGACGTCGGTCAGCACCTGGCGCGCCCCGTCCTCGGCGACAGCCTCCGGCAGTTGCTCCTCCTTGAAGGGGCGGAAGGCGCGCTCGCCCACGACAGCACGCAGGTCCGCGGTCCCGGGCGGTGCCGCCCGCCGCGGGGTGGTCGGGCCCGCCGCCGCGTACGGGCCGGAGAGCGGCGCGCGGTACGGCATGCCGGCCGCCTCCTGCCAGCCCTCGGCGGGTGCCAGGGCGAAGAGCCCGCCGGGGCCGCCCAGGATCGCCAGCTCGCCGACGCTCAGCACCGGGGCGAAGAGCAGGCTCGGATGTGCCGCCGCGGTGCCCGGGACGGCGGCTTCGAGTGCGTCGAGCGTGGTGATCGGACCGTCGGATCCGGAGCCCTCCGGCCGGCTGAGGACGGCGTGGAACTCCTCCGGGACGACGGTGTCCTCCGGCCAGGGCCCGGCCAGCGGATCTCCGGTCCGCGCGTCCCAGATGCTGACGTCCACGTCCGGCGTGCCGAGCGCGGCCACCGCCGGCCGGCCCTGCCAGCGCACCTCGACCGTCTCGCCGACCACGCCCGGCGCCAGGAACGACGCGTGGAACCCGCCCGGCGGGCGCCAGCGGGTCCACACCGCCTTCCAGGGAAGGCCGATCCCCGAGGCGAGGAGCCCGGCCACGAAGTCCTCGTCGCCGCGTGCGGTCGCCATGAGGTGCAGCCACGCGGCCCAGGCTGCCTGCGACTCCGGCACGACCCCGTAGTCCCAGAGGTACGCGGCGTCCGCCGCCGCGGAGTTGCCGCCGATGCCTCCGTAGTGAGCGCAGCGCGCGGCGTCGAGGAGGGCGGTCTGCGGGAGGTGGGCGACCAACTCGCCGCGGGCGGCCAGGTCGTCGAGGGTCTGCGCGGTCCACTTCTGCTCGTGGTCGGCCTGCGCCGCGTGCATGGCCAGGCCGCCGGCTGCGTACCTCCCCAAAGGGCCGCTCGCCACCCACCCGTCGGGGTGGGCCAGTTCCCCTTCGGCGGCGAGGGCCCGCAGCCAGGCCGTCATGTGGCGGTTGACGAGGGTCACGGTCTCCGCGGCGGTCTCCTGCCGCAGCGCCTCGGCCAGCCCCTCGTCGACGAAGCCGACGCCGTCGCCGCGCTCCTCCAGCCACGGGGAGTGCTCCGCCAGCACCGCCCGGAGCGCGTTCTCGTCGACCGGGCGGCCGTCCTCCGTGCCCCCGGTACGCCAGCCCGACACGAGAGCCGCCCAGGCGCGCAGCGGCACCGTGCGGGGCTCGGCGAGCGCCAGGGCCCGCACCGCGTCGGGCCAGGCGGACGGTGTCGCGCCCCCGTCCGCTCCCGCCGGGGTCTCCAGCCGGAGGCCGGCGTCGCCTGAGCGCAACAAGGCCGGCGCGTCGAGGTGGGCGATCACGTGCAGCCCGGTGCGTGCGCACAGCGCCTTCAAGGCGCCGGTCAGCAGCCGTTCCGCCTCGTACGAGCGGCGGGTGCGGCCCATCCGGTGCACGTGCGTGAGCAGCACCAACCGCCGCTCGGGGAGGGCGCGTACCTCGGAGATCCACTGCAGACCGCCGTGGCGCCAGGACTCCAGCCCCAGGGCCGCCAACACCTCGCGCAGCAGGTCCTCAGCGGTGCGCTCCGTGGCGTCGACCACCACGCTCGACGCCACCTGCGCGCCCACGTCCCGCAGCACCCGCCCGCCATCGGCCGCGCCCCCGCCGCCGACCAGGTTCAGCCAGCCCCCCGGCGCCAGCGGATCCGACGAGTCCTGCCACCAACGCAGCAGCCGATCCGTGGCCTCCTGCGCGGGAACGGTCTCCAGCGCCGGGGTGTTACTGGTCATCTGGCTGCTCTCCCTCGACTACTTCTTGGGCAGCATATGGGTGCGGGTGGTCGCCCACAGCTGGCCCACCTTCCGCAGGTGACGGTCCATCTCCTCGTCCATGATCTGCTCCCGCGGCTGCCGGTGGTCCTTGACCCGCTCGTCGATCTTGGAGTCGGACAGCTGGGCCTTGCGGAGCGCTGCCTTCTTGGCGGCGTCAGACTGGCCTTCCATGCTGTCCAGGAGGTCTTGGCGCTCCTTCTGGAGGCGCGCACGTTCCTCATCGCGGCCCGGCTGGCCGTCCGGATCGGTCCGGTAGGTCGTGCTGTAGTAGACGGGGAAGGGCGCACGCTTCTGGATCTCCGTGGTGCAGTGGGCGTGCCCCAGGCCCTCACCGCACGGCTCGCGTTCCGTGTACAAGCCCGCGATCCGGTACGTGCCCTGGCCGCTCGCCTCCTGGCTCGTGTTGAGCCGCTCGACCCATTCCAGCAGGTGCCGCTCGGAATGCCGCGGGGTGTAGCCGGAGGTTCCGGCCGGGACGGAGGAGTCGACCACGTAGGTGCTGTTCCCGTTGCTGTCGACGACCTCGACGACCGCATAGTTCCGGCCCGAGAAGTCAGGCCTGGTGGAACCCGCCTCACGCAGGAGCCGGTTGACGTGTGCGGTCGTCAGAGGGCGGTCGGCCAGGTTCGGGTGTCGGGTGTCGCGAAGGTCCGTCAGCGCCTGGCGCTCCGGTGTGCCGGGCTCCCGGTACGTCTCCGGCCACGACCCCGAGGGCTTCGACTGTTCGCGGGAGTGGGCGGCTGCGGAGACCACGTTCTGCTCGATGGGGTCGGGTTTGCCGTCCTTCTTGCGGGGTGGGGTGCCGTGGTACGGGTTCTCGCCATCGGTGGCCCGCTGCGGGCTCTGGCCGACGCCTTGGTCCTCGTGGAACGCCTGGCTCATCCGGGCGAGAGTGGCTACGACGGCGCCCCGTTGGCCGTCGTTCATGTCGGCGAAGTCCTTGCCGAGCACCTCGCGCAGTTCCCGCTCGGTGAAGGCCGTCGGCGGGACCTCGACGGTGTCGTTGCCGTCCTTGGCGTTGTGCTGCCTGGCGGCGTCGGCCGCGGCCTTGCGGTCGGCGGCCCGCTGGAGCAGATCGGCGAGGCTTCCGTCGTTCGCCCAGTCCTGCATGCGGTCGTGGACCGGATCGAGCCCGATCCGGTGGACGGGATGGTGCTGGGGCGCGTCGGGGTGATTCGGGTCGATCCGGATCCCCTGCTGCTCCGAGTCCGGGGGCAGGGAAGCGTGGTGATCCAGGGCCTTCTCGGGCTCGGGCAGGTCGGAGTTGCGGTGTTCCCGGGTGTTCTCCGCCGACTCGGGGTCGGCGTCCTCCATGTCCACGTCAGAGGATTCGTCGGACGGGTCGTGGTCGGCGTCCTCCATGTCCACGTCCGAGGATCCGTCGTAGCCGGCGGGTTCGGCTGCGGGGCGGCGGTCGCCTTGGGTGTTGCGGTCGTGTTGTGGGGTGTTGTCGTTGACGGGGCGGCGGTTGGGGTCGAGGGGGATGGCGTGGACGCCGTTGGTGCCGTCGTGGAGGGGTTTGTTGCTGCGTTGGCCGGTTTGGGCGTCGACGTAGGTGATTTTGCCGTTGTGGTTGACGGCGTTCCAGGCGTGGGCGCGGCCGTTGGAGTCCTGGGTGATGATGACGGCTTGTGAGCCGTGGCCGGATTCGCGGAGGGTGTTTTCGAGGCGGTTGAAGGCGTCTTTGCCGTTGCCGTAGTCGTTGAAGCGGGCGCCGAGGGTGTTTTCGATGCGGTCGCGGCCGCCTGTTTCGCCGCGGTCGGAGGGGGTGCCGTCGGGGTTGGTGTCGGGGGTGCGGTGGGCGGCGGCGGTGGGGTTGCCGGAGAAGGTGTCGGTGGTGGCGAGGGCGGTGTCGACGCAGTTGTTGTTGCGGCCGGGGGCGTCGGGGCCGGGGTCGTTGATGGAGTTGACCCAGTTGCCGTCGTCGGGGTCGGGGTGGCGCTGCGGCTCGCCGTTGTCGTCCTTGGGGACGCTGTTCTCGACGTTGTTCTGGTGCTCGTCGGTGGGGCCTTCGAGGCCGCCGGGGCGTTCGCGGTTGCGGGTCTCCGAGGCGGGGGTGGGGTCGGAGTCCGGCCGGTGCTCGGGGGCGTGGTCGTCGGGGGAGCGGTCGTCCGGGGAGTGACCCTCGGGGGTGTGATCCGGGGTGTTGTCGTGCTTGGGGGGTGGATCGTCGTTGGAGGGGTGGTCGTCGGTGGTGGGGTGGTCGCCGGTGGGCTGGTCGTTGGTGGGGCGGTCGTTGGCGGGTCCGTCGGTGGTGGGGTGGTCGTCGGTGGGTCGGTTGTCGGTGGGGCGGTCCGTGGTGCCGGGCTGGTTCGACGGGGTGGGACGGTCTGTGCTGGTGGGCCGGTCCGAAGGGTTGGGGCTCGTGTCCGTGGGGCGGTCCGACGGGGTGGGGCGGTCCGTGGCGGTGGGGCGGTTCGTATCCGTGGGTCGGCCCGTGTCCGTGGGCCGGTGCGACGGGTTCGGGCGGTCCGAGCCGGTCGGGCGGTCGGTGGGGCGTGACGGGTCCGCGGGGGTCCCCGGCCGCTGAGCGTCCGGTCGGGGCGTGGTGCGGCCGGGGTCCGGGCGCGTGGCGTCGGGACGAGCCGTGTCGGGGCGCGCCGCGTCAGGGCGTGTGCTGCCGGGGCGCGGCGGTGCGGTGGCGGGCCGCTGCTGCTGGAAGGGCCGGTCGCTTCGGGGGTCGTTCCGCGGGCTGCGCGGGCCCTCCGGGCGACGCGATCCACCGGTGTCGCGGGACGGCTGCGAACCGTCCGGACGGCCCGACGGCGCGGCCCCGGGACGGCCGGTGGGCGACGGGGTGCCGCCGCGTGGCGAACCGGACGGGGACGTCGCCGGGCCGCCCTGCGGGGGCATGGCGCCGGGCATGCCCATCACCGGGCCGGTGGCCTGCGGGGTGCTCTGGGGCGACTGTTGTGGTGTGGAGGGCGTGCCGCTGCCGGGGTCCGCCGTGTGCTGGGTCGGCGGGGGCGCGGTCATGGTGTCCGCGGACTGGAGGTTGGTGCCTTCCTCGTTACCGCGGTCGTGCGGCATGGGGTCGCCGGGCGAGGGGTCGCGCTGGCCGATGGGCGGGCCGGAGGACGTGTGAGGTGCGGGGGCGCCCTGGGACGGCATGCTCATATGCGGTGTGGCGGGCCGGCCGCCACCTGCGCCGGCGTTGTCGCCGTGCTGCGAGCCGTTGCCGTTGCCATTGCCGTCACCGTAGGGCGAACTGTCCGTGTTGCTGGGCGGGTTGCCGGCTATCGGCCCGGGTGACGACTGCTGCGGCTGCCCCCCGACCTCGTGGGACGGGCCGTCGGACGGCGGGGCGGTGTGCTGGCTCGGGGGCGACTGGTCCGGCGACGCATGGTCCGGGGCAGGGCCGGCGTCGGGCACCGGGGACGGGCCCGGGACGGGCGACGGCGCCGAGTCCGGGTGCGCGGACGGGCCCGGGGACGGCTGGGCACTGCCCGAGTCGGAGCCGGGGTCGGGGCGTGCTGCGTCGGGTGTGGTGTCGGGTGTGGGGTGGGTGCTGACTTGGTCGGGGTCGGGGCGTGCTGCGTCGGGTGTGGTGTCGGGTGTGGGGTGGGTGCTGACTTGGTCGGGGTCGGGGTCGGGGCGCGCCGCGTCGGGGGTGGTGTCGGGTGTGGGGTGGGTGCTGACCTGGTCGGAGTCCGGGCGCGCTGCGTCGGGTGTGGTGTCCGGTGTCGGGTGCGTGCTGACTGGGTCCGGGGTGGGGCCACCCTCGTGGGGCGAGCCAGAGTCCGGCGTCGACCCGGAGTCGGGCGTGGAGCCGGAGTCCGGCGTCGAGCCTGAGTCCGGCGTCGAGCCCGAGCCCGGAGTGGATCCCGAGTCGCCGTACGGATTGTGGTTGTTGCCGCCCGTGTAGCCCTCGTCGAAGGCGGTCCGCTGGTCCGGGGGCGGCAGAGGCTGCGCCCGGGGGCCGCTGCGGTCGCCGTCCGGGCCGGAGTTGGCGCCGCCGTCCGAGTTGCCACCGCCGTCGGAGGTGGAACCGGAGCCGGACGAGGGGTTGCTGCCGGAGCCGCCGTCCGCGCCGGTGTCGCTCTGCGGGCGTGGTGTGTGCGAGGGGCCGCCGCCCGATCCGGTGCCTGCGCCGCCGGAGCCGCCGCTCGACTCCCCGGAACCGCTGCCGGACCCCGCGCCGCCGCCGTCGGAACCGCTCCCCGAGCCGCTGCCGTTGGCGCCGTCCCCGGACCCGCTGCCGGTGCCCGTTCCGGAGCCGGTACCGCCACCCGCGGAATCGCTTCCGGAACCGTTCCCCGAGCCGGTCCCGGACCCACCACTGCCCGACCCCGACCCCGACCCGCTGCCGCTCCCGGAACCGCTGCCGCTCCCGGACCCGCTGGTCTCGTTCGACCCACTGCTCTCGTTGGAGCCGCTGCTCTCGTTCGAGCCGCCGCCGTCCCCACCGCCGTCCTCGCCCCCGCCACGTCCCGCGGCGTGGTCCAGCCCGTTGCGGGCGTGGTGTCCCGCCTTGGCGCCGGCGCCGTCGCGCAGCGACTCGGCGAACGTCTGGCCGGAGTTCTTGAGCGCGTCCACGCCCGCGTCGGCGCCGGTCTTGAGGCTACGGTTGACGTCGAAGCCCTGCTGGGCACCGAAGTTCATGTTCATGCCCTGCGCGATGGCGTCGGAGATCATCGCCTCCAGAGCGGAGATCGCCGGCTCCTTGAGCGTCTCCGTGATCGCTTCGACCAGCGCCTCGCGGGCCTCCTTCAGGAGGCGGCGCACGATCAGACGGGTGGCCTGGGTGGCGCCCGCCGCGCCGATCTCGGAGAGTCCCAGGGTGAACGGGGCCGCAGCCTGGGCCGCGATGATTTCCGCCGCGAGGATCGCCAATTGGGCGATCACCGCGACTTTCATCCCGATGATGATTCCCGCGCCCACGTCCATGGCGACGGCGATCATCTCGGCGGCCGTGCGGGCGTCATTGAAATAGCCCGAGCCGTCGGCGAACTTGTCCCAGGTCTTGCTGAAGCCGTCGATGCTGTCGCCGGAGTTGGCGGAGAGGACGTTGCCCGCGGCACTGACGCCGTCCGCCTGGAGCTGTTCGACGGTGGCCGCGAAGTCCCGCCAGTGCTGGGCGGACTCCATCATCTTGTCCTCGTCGCCGGTCGGCCAGTCGTAGCCGAGCATCTCGAGGACCCATTCGAGCCAGTCCGGCAGCATGAGCGACATGGCGGAAATCCCCCCGGATTGCGACGCATTGATGATGGCGGGCGGTGCGGAAAGGAAAAGCGGGTGGTCCCTCAGGTGTTGGGCGACTTGAGGGCGATGATCTGCTGGCTGTTCGCCTCGGCGTTGGCGACGTGCTGCTTCATCAGGGAGTCGTTGAAGTCCTCGTCGGCCTGATGGTTGTCGGCCATGGTGTTCAGGGCGCCGCCGATCTCCTGGAGCTTGGCGGCCAGATGCCCCATGGACTCGTACATGCCGTCGCGCAGACCCTCGTAGACCACACCGAACTTCTCGCCGATGTCGTCATCGCCCCACGGCGGGGTGTCCTGGCCCTCCAGGCCCGTCAGGGCGTTCTTCAGTTTCCCGACCGCGGATTGATACCGCTGCCCGACGCTGGTGAAGTCCTTTCCCCCGGCCTTCAGTGACGGTATGTCGGCCTGTAGTCCGTCTCCGGCCACGGCGCCTCCCCCGGTCCCCTTGTGCGTCGCCACATACAGCAAAATGTTGGGCAAATCTTAGCTCTAGAGGGTCCACTTTGCTCAAGAGGTGGTCTGTCACAACGGTGTTACTGATGCAGGGATGACCGATCCGTCCATACGGCGATGCGCACGGACGGCGTTGTGGAATCTGTTATGCCGGGGCGTCGGTCGCGTCGGTCGCGTCAGTCGTCGTTTCGCGCCGTGCCCTGACCGCCCCTGCCGTGACCGTCTCCCGGCTCCTCGTCCCGGTCCAGGCAGCGCAGCGCGAACCACAGTTCCATCCGGACGTCGGCGTCGGCGAGGTCGGTGTCGAGGAGGGTGGCGATCCGGGCGATGCGCTGGCGGACGGTGTTGCGGTGGATGCCCAGGGCGCTCGCGGTGCGGTCCCAGCTGCCGTGCAGCGAAATCCAGTGGTGGAGGGTGACGAGGAGGGAGGGGGCGTCGGCCAGCGGGGCGAGCAGGGCCTCGGCGTGCTGTCGGGCGTCGTCGGGGGCGATCAGCGAGGTGACGCTGTGCGGGCCGGGGCCGCGGTGGCGTACGAGGGAGGCGCGCTGGGCGAGGGCGCGGCGCAGGGCGGTGGCGGCGTGCCGGTCGGCGGCCGGGAGTTCCTCGACGGGGACGGGGGCGCTGACGCCGAGCGTCCAGCCGGGGTGCGCGGTGATCTCGCGGTCCCCGGGGACCAGGGCCCTCAGCGCGGCGGGACCCGTCGCCTCCTTGCCTGGCGAACCATCCGTGTCCGGGGTGTCCGGGGCCACGAGGGAGGTGCCCAGCGCCGCGGCCAGCGCGGTCGCCGGCTCCGTCGTGTCGCGGCGGCGCCGGGCGTGGACGACGGTCCACCGGGGGTGGCCGAGGAGCGGGGCGACCTCGGCCGGACGGGCGCCGAGGAGGAGTTGGACCAGGGCCGCGGAGTGCCCGGCGGCGACCGGGCCGGTACCGGCGGCGGGGCCGGTGATCAGGGACAGGAGGACGGCGGCGACCCCGGCGATGGTGTGCGCGGGCGGGTCGTGCGGATCGGCGGCGACCACCAGCGCGAGCGGAACGGAGCCTCCCCTGTTCGAGCAGAGCCGAGAACTTGCGGAAGCGTCCGTGGAGCGGCCGGTCAGCGCGTATGCGGACAGGTGGGTGCCCGGCAGGGTGTCGGTGGCCGAGGACGGGCCGGTGGTGGCGGAGCCGGTACGGATTCCGGGCCCGCCGCCCGCAGCACTGCCGGATCCCGCACGACCGCCGCCGCCCGCACGACCGACGGCTCCCGACCCGCCGCCCGGCCCCGCCCCGGCCCCGCCGACGACCCGTGCGAGCCGGTCCGCCGCGGCCCGTACGGCCGGGGTGGGGGCGGGCCCGGCGGTGCCGTGCACCGTGCCGTCCGGCGCCAGCAGCGCGGTCCAGCCGTGGACGTGGCGGGCCAGCGCGCGCAGCACGGCGGGCGCCGGGTCCGGCCGGGCGGCGGCCGCGGCGAGCGCGCGCTGGGCCTCGCTGAGCCGGGTCAGCTCGCGGTGCCTGGCCTCCGTCACGGCCTGCCATACGGCGCTCTCCACGGCGGTGAACGGCGTACCCGCCGGGACCTCGACGAGCGGCAGCCCGTGCCGGTCGCAGGCCGCCACCAGGGCGCGCGGGACCGCATCGTGCACCGGCGCGATCCCGAAGCCGAGCGCGGCGGCGCCGGCGGCCACCGTGCGGGCCGCATAGCCGTCGAGGTACGCCTCCAGCGCGGCGTCGGGGTCCTCGCCCGCGCCCCCGGCCACCTCGGCCAGATGCACCCCCGCCGTCAGCAGCATCTCGCCGCCCAGGAGGTACGGCACCGGGTCGGCCATCTCGGAGGTGTGCACCCAGTGGATCGCGACGCCCTCACGGGGACCGGCGATCTGGCGCAGCCCCAGATCCGTGCGGGCGAGGAGATCCGCCAGCGGGACCGGCGGGGTGGACGGTGCGGGCATGGGGTGCGATGGGTGCGGCATGTACGGACCATCCACATCGGAGGGTTGTGGCAGTCGGAAACGTACACTTCAGCGCCGCTTTCCCGCCTCCTAGGGTCAACCCCGAAGACGAGGCGCCCGGCCGGCTCCCCCCGCTCGCCGGGCGCCCGTCACCCCCACGCCACACACCCCTCTCCCCCTCGGCGCAGCTGGAAGGGATGGCCCATGGCTGTCGACTATGCGGTGATCGTGCTCTATCTGGCCGGAATGCTCGCCATGGGGTGGTGGGGCATGCGACGCGCCACCTCCAAGAGCGACTTCCTGGTCGCCGGGCGCCGCCTCGGCCCCGCGATGTACTCCGGAACCATGGCGGCGATCGTGCTCGGCGGCGCCTCCACCATCGGCGGCGTCGGACTCGGCTACCAGTACGGACTCTCCGGCGCATGGATGGTCTTCACCATCGGCCTCGGACTGCTGGCACTGAGCGTCTTCTTCTCGGCGCGGATCGCGCGGCTGAAGGTCTACACCGTCTCCGAGATGCTGGATCTGCGCTACGGCGGCTCCGCCGGGCTGATCTCCGGCGTGGTCATGTGGGCCTACACGCTGATGCTGGCGGTGACCTCGACGCTCGCCTACGCGACCATCTTCGACGTCCTCTTCGGCCTCGACCGCACCGTGTCGATCGTGCTCGGCGGCGCGATCGTGGTGGCCTACTCGACGCTCGGCGGGATGTGGTCGATCACCCTCACCGACATGGTCCAGTTCGTCGTCAAGACGATCGGCGTGCTGCTGCTCCTGCTGCCCATCGCCGTCATCAAGGCGGGCGGCTTCGCCGAGATGAAGGCGCGGCTGCCGCACGACTACTTCGCGCCGCTGGGCATCGGCGGCCAGACGGTCTTCACCTACGTCCTGATCTACTCCTTCGGCATGCTGATCGGGCAGGACATCTGGCAGCGGGTGTTCACCGCGCGCAACGACAAGGTGGCGCGCCTGGGCGGCGTCGCGGCCGGTACGTACTGTCTGGCGTACGCGCTCGCCGGCGCCGTCATCGGCACCGCGGCGAAGGTCCTCTACCCCCATCTGGGCAGCCCGGACGACGCGTTCGCGACGATCGTCAAGGACGCGCTGCCGGTGGGCGTCCGCGGGCTGGTGCTGGCGGCGGCGCTGTCCGCGGTGATGTCCACCTCCTCGGGCGCGCTGATCGCCTGCGCCACGGTCGCCAACAACGACATCTGGGCGCGCCGGCGCCCCGCGGGCCGACGGACCGGGCATGACGAGGTGGCCGGGAACCGGGCGTTCATCCTGCTGATGGGCGTCCTGGTCATGGGCATCGCGATCTCCCTCAACGATGTCGTCGCGGCGCTCACCGTCGCCTACAACCTGCTGGTCGGCGGGCTGCTGGTGCCGATCCTGGGCGGGCTGCTGTGGAAGCGCGGCACGGGGGCGGGCGCGCTGGCCTCGGTCGCGGCGGGCGGCGTGACCGTCGTCGCCCTGATGCTCTCCCTCGGCGTCCTCGCCAACGAGCCCATCTATTACGGGCTGCTCGCCTCGCTGCTCGCCTACGTGGTCGTCAGCCTGCTCACCAAGCCCACGGACGCGGCGGTCCTGGAGGCCTGGCGGGCTCGGCTGGCCGGGCGGGCGGACGCCGCGCCGCAGCTGTCCGGCGTCTGAGGCGCCGGGGCCGCGCCGCGCCCGAGCGGCGATCGAGAACGGGCGGCCGGCAGGCCGCGTACACGCACCACGGGACGGAGAGTCACCCACCGATGAGCACCACCCCCGACCCGGCGCAGCCGCGGCGCAGCGGCGGCGACCTGGTCGTCGAATCCCTGGCCGCCCTCGGCGCCTGCACCGTCTTCGGGCTCCCCGGACAGCACGCGCTGGGGATCTTCGACGCGCTGCGCCGCTCCCCGTTGCGTTATGTGGGGCTGCGGGTGGAGAACAACGCCGGGTTCGCCGCCGACGCCTACGCCCGCACCACGCACGGTGTCGCGCCGCTGCTGGTCTCCACCGGCCCCGGTGCGCTGATGGCGCTGGCCGCCCTCCAGGAGGCGGCCGCCGCCTCGGCCGCCGTACTGGCCATCGGCAGCCAGGTCCCGCTGGCCGGGATGGGCGGCGGCCGGCACGGCTATCTGCATGAACTCACCGACCAGAGCGCCGCGTTCCGGGGCGTGGTCAAGTCCGTCCACACGGCCCGTACGGCCTCGCAGATCCCCTCCGCGGTGGCCGCCGCCTGGGAGTCGGCGCTGAGCGTCCCGCACGGGCCGGTGTGGCTGGAGATTCCGCAGGACGTGCTGCTGGCCGCCGTCGACGTGCCGCCGGTGACCGCGCCGGAGGTACGGCCCCGGGAGCTGCCGCCGCGCCCGGAGCTGATCGAGGCGGCCGCGGAGCGGCTGACCGGTGCCGGGCGGCCGGTGATCCTGGCCGGTGGCGGCGTCGTGCGCGCCGGAGCCGAGGCGGAGCTGCTGGCGCTCGCCGAGCACCTCCGGGCGCCGGTCGCCACCACCTTCGGCGGCAAGGGGGCCTTCCCCTGGGAGCATCCGCTCTCGCTCCGCTCCTGGCTGGAGGACCGGCACACCACCGACTTCCTGGAGGACGCCGACACCCTCCTGGTCGTCGGCTCCGGGCTGGGCGAACTCTCCTCGAACTACCACACCTTCCGGCCACGCGGCCGGGTCGTGCAGATCGAGGCGGACCTCGGCAAACTGGAGTCCAACCACGCCGCGCTGGGCATCCACGCGGACGCCCGGCTCGCGCTGGGCGCGCTGCTGACGGCGGTGGCCGCGCGGCCGCCCCGCGCGGTGCCCGAAGGCGCCGACCCCGAAGCGGCCGCCGCCGGCCTCCTGGCCCGCGTCCGCGACCGTATCGACGGGCAGGACCTCGAGTTCGAGCAGCGGATCCTCGCCGCTGTCCGGGAGGCGCTCCCCGATGACGCGGTCAGCTGCTGGGACATGACGATCCTGGCCTACTGGGCCTGGTCCGCCTTCGATCCCCGGCGCACGAACGCGCTGCACTCCGCCCAGGGCGCCGGCGGCCTGGGCTATGGCTTCCCGGCGGCGCTCGGTGTGGCCGTCGCCGACCCCGGCCGGCCGGTGCTCGCCGTCTCCGGCGACGGCGGCGCCATGTACTCCGTCGCCGAACTGGCCACCGCCCGGCAGTACGACCTGCCGGTCACCTGGCTCATCGTGGACGACGGCGGCTACGGCATCCTCCGCGAGTACATGACCGACGCGTTCGGCGAGGCCACCGCCACGGAGCTGGCGCGGCCGGATTTCGTCGCCCTCGCGCAGTCCTTCGGGGTGCCGGCGGTGCGTACGAGCCCCGCGCGGCTGCGGACGGACCTGGCGGCGGCGCTGGCCGCGCCCGGCCCCTCCGTGGTCGTCCTCCCGGCCCGGCTGCGGATGTTCGCGCCGACCCATACGGGCGGCAACTAGGGCCTGTCCGATGGGTCAGGGTCGGAAAGGCCCTGGAGGGCCGGCCCCTGCGGGCGGCAACGGGAAGGGGGGCGGCGCCAGGTGTGGCGCCGCCCCCCTCCTGCCGGATGCGGGACGCGGGGCGTCCCGGACACGGCTACCCGGCTACAGGCTGAGCTCCGGGTGCAGGTCCTTCATCCGTACGACCTGCCGGCCGCGCGCCGTCAGCGCGGTGAGCGCCAGCGCGCCGAGGGTGAAGGCGGCAAGCACCGCCGAGCCCTGCCAGACGATGCCGAGGTCGCCGCCGGTGATCAGCCGGCGCAGACCGTCCACGACGTAACTCATCGGCAGGAACGGGTGGATGGCGGCGAAGAAACCGGGGCTGGTCTGCACCGGGTAGGTGCCGCCCGCCGAGGTCAGCTGCAGCATCAGCACGACCAGGGTCAGCACCCGGCCCGCCGGGCCGAACTGCGCGCCGAGGAACTGGATGATCGCGGTGAACGCGGCCGTCGCCAGCAGCAGGAAGCCGATGGTGGCGGCCGAGCGCGCCATCTCCAGGCCGAGACCCCAGTGGAGCACGGCCATCAGGGCCAGCACCTGGACGACGCCGATGGCGAAGGCGGGCAGCCAGGACCCGAGCGCGATCCGCCAGCCCGGCGCACCGGCCGCCAGCGCGCGCTTGCCCAGCGGCTGGAGCAGCATGAACGCGACCATCGCGCCGACCCAGAGGGACAGCGGGATGAAGTACGGCGCCAGACCGGTGCCGTAGTTGGGCGCCTTGTGCATCGACTTGGCGGCCAGCTCCACCGGGTCGGCCATCACCTCGGTGCGGGCGTCGCGGTCCTTCTTGTCGTAGTCCGGGATCTTGGCGACACCGGTGTGCAGCCCGTCGGCCAGCTGGTTGGCGCCGTCCTTGAGCTTGAAGAGGCCGCCGCTGAGCTTGTCGGCGCCTTCCTTGGCGTCACCGAGCCCGCTGTGGACCTTGCCGGCGCCGTCGGCGACCTTGCCGGCCCCGTCCGACAGCTTGCCGGCGCCGTCGGCCAGGTCACCGCTGCCGTTGGCGAGCGCGACGATGCCGTCGGCGAACTGTCCGGCGCCCTGGGAGACCTTGTGGGCACCGTCGTTGAGCCGGTTGATCTGCGCGATCGCGGTGTCCGCGCGGCCGGCGATGCCCGGTGCCTGGTCGGCGACCATCTCGGCACCCCGGTGCAGCTCCCGCAGCTTGGTGCGCAGCTGCCCGAAGTCCGTGTGGGCGATGGTGTCGTTGACCTTCTCCGCCGCGTCGGCGGCCAGCGCGGTGCCGTCCGCGATGCCCTTCAGCTTGGTGCAGTCGGGGTCGGTGCTGAGGGCGCCGCAGCGCTCCTGGTACAGCTTCGCGGCATCGTCGGCGTTCTGCCGTGCCTGGGTGGCGGCCCTGGCGGAGTTGTCCGGCAGCGTGTCCAGGTCATCGTCGAGAGCCTGGGTGAGGTCGGCGACGATGCGTGCCTTGCGGCCGATCTCCGCGCCGTGCTCCCTGAGGAAGGGGAGGTCCTTCCGGGCGATCCCCTGGACCTTCTCGGCCAGCTGCTGGGTTCCGTCCGCGACCTGGCCCGCGCCCTGGCTGAGCTGTCGGGCCTTGCCGACGGCCTGCGAGGCGCCCTTGTTGAGCTTGTCCGCGCCGTTGCTCAGGTCACCGGCGCCCTTGCTGACGTCGCCCGCGCCCTTGCTGACCGCGCCGGAGCCCTGGTCCAGCTTGCCCAGCCCGTCCGCGAGGTCGCCGGACCCCTTCCTGGCCTTCCCCAGGTTCTTGTCGATCTTCCCGGCGCCGTCCGCCGCCTTGGCCGTCTCGTCGTGCAGATCGGAGAACGACACGAAGATCTTGTCGAGGAAGGCCCGCGACGACTTCGCCGAGGTCTTGGCCCGTATCTCGGAGAACACCGTCTTCGAGATGGAGCCGACGATGTAGCTGTTGGCGTCGTTCGTCCGGACCTGGAGCGCGCCGGTCTCCGGGGAGTCGCCGGAACTGGAGGCGATCCGCTCGCTGAAGTTTTTCGGGACGGTCAGCGACAGGTAGTACGTGCCGTTCTCGACGCCCTTGGCGGCGTCCGCGGAGCTGACCTCCTCCCAGTCGAAGGTCTTGCTGTCCTTGACGTTCTCCGCCAGATCGGCGCCCGCGGTGATCTTCTTGCCGTCGGCGGTGGCCCCCCGGTCGTCATTGACGAGGGCCACCGGGATCTTGTCGAGGCGGCTGTAGGGGTCCCAGAAGGAGCACAGGTACAGGGCTCCGTACAGCAGGGGGATCAGCATCAGGGCGACGAGGCCCAGCCGGGGGAGCTTTCCCCTGCCGAAACGCCTGAGTTCAAGCGCGGCCAGTTTCGGCGAACGCATGCGGTGCTTCCTCCTTGTCCTCGTTACCGGAGTTCTGGGGCCGGTCGGCGGCGGCCGGTTCGGCGGCGGTCCGCTCGGCGGGGGCGGTCCGCTCGGCCGCGGTCCTTCCGGTGCCGGTGGCCTGCCCGGTGCCGGTGGTCCGCCCCGTGTCCAGGGGCGCCGTACGGACGATCAGCGCGTCCGCGGGGGCGTCGCTGCCCGCGGCGACGACGGTGGTGCCCGCCCGCGCGAGATCCCGCAACAGCTCCCAGGCCTGGGCGCGTTCGGCCGCCGACAGCTTCAGATCGACGTCATCGACGGCCAGCAGCTGCGGGCCGTGCATCACCGCGAGCGCGAGGGACAGCCGCAGCGCCTCGAGCCGCTCCAGATCGCGGACCGTCGTCCGCAGGCCCTTGGGCAGGGTGTCGGCATCGAGCCCGGCCGCCGCCAGTGCGGCGTCCATCCTGGTCCGGGCGGCCTCCTTGCGGCGCCGTCCCCAGGGCAGCGAGCCCTTGACGCGGTGGCCCAACAGGGCCTGTTCCTGCAGGTGTTCACCGACGGTGAGAGCCGGTTCGAGATCGGCAACGCCGGGTACGTGCGCGATCGCCGTACGGCCGCGCACCGCCCCCATCCGCTTGGGCAGCGGAAACCCGGCGACCGTCGCCTGCCCTTCGGTGATCCGCATCCGCCCGGTGAGCGCGAGCAGCAGACACGTACGGCCGGATCCCGAGGGGCCCAGGACGGCGATCAGCGCGCCCGGGTCCGCGGAGATGTCGACACCTCTGAATGCCCACCCCCGTGGGCCCTCCACTCCGATTCCCCTGGCGTTGACCGCCGCCCCCTGACGGGTGGTGTCCACAACCCCTCCTTTGTTCTGACTGGTCAGTCTAAAAGTGTGCCGTACGTGTGGCCCTATTGACCAATCGGGGTGCTTTGGCGGGTGCGATTCCGGACGAGGGACGGCGTGACCCGGATGGGGGTGAGGTCCTAAGGTGCTCTGAACGTTCGCGAGGTCCGCGGAGCGGCCTGCGTGCCCACGGCCGTGCCGCGGTGGTACCGCGGTGCCGGCGCGGTCGTGCGGTGGCCGTGCCGCGGTCGTGCCGGGGGGCTTTCCGCCCGGCACTCGCGAGATCCGAGGCGGTGTTCAGGGCGTCTGTGCCGGAACATGGGTACGGGCGGCCGCGCACGTACGACGGAGAACCATGGATCACTCCCCCCACCCCGTGAAGGCGTCACCGCAGGCCCCGGTACGGCGGCGGCAGCCCCGGTCCGCGGCCCGACGGACGCGCCACCTGGCCGCTCCGCTGCTCGCCGCAGCGATGGTCGCCGTACTCGCGCCGGCCTCGGCGCCGGCAACGCCACCCACCGCGGCATCGGCCGGGCCGCCGGCACCGTCCCCGGGCTGCACGGACACCGGCTGGACGGCGACCGCCACCCGGATCGACCCCCGGGACACCCACCACGCCTTCCTCGGCAACGGCTACCTCGGGCAGCGGGTGCCGCCCAACGGCACCGGATACGCGGCCCCGGGCGGCGAAACCGGCTGGCCGCTCAAGACCCCCGCATACGACGGATCCTTCGTCTCCGGCCTCTACGCCAAAGGGCCGAAAAGCGTCGCAGGGCGCCAGGCCATCGCCGCGATCCCCACCTGGACGACGCTCGATGTGACCACCGGCGGCCCCCGCCCCGAGACCTTCTCGGCCGCCACCGCACCCGGCCGGATCTCCCACTACCGCCAGACGCTCTCCCTCCGCTGCGGCTTCCTGCGCACCTCGCTGACCTGGAAGGCCGCCGACGGCCGCACCACCGACCTGGTCTACGACGTCCTTGCCGACCGCGACGACCCCCACACCGGCGCCGTACGGCTGACGATGACACCCCACTGGACCGGCGCCGCCACCGTCACCGACATCCTCGACGGCCGGGGGGCCCGCCGGATGACCCGGACCGGCGCCGGCACCGCCGACGGCACCATGGACGTCGCCTTCCGCACCAACGGCACAGGAACCGACGGCGCCGTGGCATCCACGCTGCGCCCCGGCCCCGGCATCCACGCCGCCAGGGCCCCACGGACCTCCCGGCCGGCCCCGCTGAGCAACCGGCAAGGCCTCACCTTCCCCGTGCGCAGCGGCCACTCGTACGAGCTGACCAAGTACGTCGGCGTGGACACCGCGCTCACCGCCCGCTCCCCGCGCGCCGCCGCGCGCGCCGCCTCCCGCCACGTCGCGGACCGCGGCTGGGACGCCCTGTTCGCGCGGCACACCGCGGCCTGGCGGCGGCTGTGGCGCACCGACATCGAGGTGAAGGGGCACCGCGACCTGCAGTCCTGGGTGCGTTCCGCGCAGTACGGCCTCCTCTCCAGCACCCGCGCCGGCAACCGCAACAGCATCGGCCCCACCGGCCTGACCAGCGACAACTACGCCGGCGAGATCTTCTGGGACGCCGAGACCTGGATGTACCCCGGCCTCCTCGCCGGCCACCCCCGGCTCGCCAGGTCGATCGTCGACTACCGCTACCGGACCATGGCCGGCGCCCGCGCCAACGCCCGGAAGCTCGGCTACGACGGCCTCTTCTATTCCTGGACCAGCGGCAGCAAGGGCGATCTGTGGAACGAGTGCCACAGCTGGGACCCGCCGCACTGCAAGACCCAGAACCACCTCATGGGCGACATCTCCCTCGCCACCTGGCAGTACTACTTGGCCACCAAGGACACCGCCTGGCTGCGCTCGCGCGGCTGGCCGGTACTCAAGGGCATCGCCGCCTTCTGGGCCTCGCGCGCCACCCGCAACGCCGACGGCAGCTACTCCGTCAAGAACGTCGCCGGACCCGACGAGTACAGCAACGGCGTCACCGACGGCGTCTTCACTAACGCCGGCGCCGCCACCGCGCTGCGCCACGCCCGCCGCGCCGCCGCACTGCTCGGCGAACACGCCCCGGCCTCCTGGAAGACCATTGCCGACGGGCTCCGCATCCCCTACGACGCCCGCAACAAGGTCTTCCAGCAGTACGCCGGCTACCGCGGCACCACCATCAAACAGGCCGACACCGTGCTGCTGATGTACCCGCTGCACTGGCCCATGTCGCGCCAGCAGGCCGCCGACACCCTCGACTTCTACGCCGCCCACACCGACCCGGACGGCCCGGCCATGACGGACTCGGTGCACGCCATCGACGCCGCCGGCATCGGCGAGGCCGGCTGTTCGACCTACACCTACCTGCTGCGCGCCATCAAACCGTTCGTCCGCGGCCCGTTCGCGCAGTTCTCCGAGGCCCGCGGCAGCAAGGCAGGCGCCGACGACCCGCACGCGGGGCGGCCCGCGCAGGACTTCCTCACCGGCAAGGGCGGCTTCCTGCAGACCTTCACCCACGGATTCACCGGCCTGCGGATGGCGGAGGACCAGCTGCACCTGGACCCGATGCTGCCGCCCCAGCTGTCCGACGGCGTCATCCTGCACGGCCTGCGCTGGCAGGGGCGGACGTACGAGATCGCGATCGGCGCACACCACACCACCGTGCGGCTGACCGCCGGAGCGCCGATGCGGATCGCCACCCCCGAGGGCGAGAAGGTCGTGAGCCGGGGCCTGCCCGCGGTACTCAAGACCCGCCGCCCCGACCTGGCCGCGACCTCCGACGCCGCCCGCTGCGCACCCGCCAGGGCGACCTCCGAGGAACCCGGCCTGTACGCGGCCGCAGCCGTCGACGGCAACGCCGCCACCGCCTGGACCCCGAGCACCCCCACCGCGACCCTCACCGTCGACCTCGGCCGGACCACCACCATCGGCCAGATCACCCCGCACTGGACCGCGACCCGCCCGAAGTCCTACGTCGCACAGGTCTCGGCGGACGGCCGGCACTGGACGGGAACGGGCTATGGAGGACGGACCCCGGCCCGCTACGTGCGGATCGTGCTGCACGCCGGGAAGACCGGATCGGGCGGCGCGCACGCGTCACCCCACCCGGGCATCACGGAGCTGACCGTCCACCGTGCCCCCGTGGGCGACCCGTAGGCCACAGCCCGTGGTCTCATCCGGCCCTCCGGACGGACCGACCTGGCCCGGGAAGACCTAGCCCACCGGCTGCTTCGCGTACGAGCGGAAGGTGTAGACCGCGGTCGCGGATATCTCGTTGCTGCCGGAGGGCGCCGGCAGGCCGAGCCGTCTGTCGAGCGCCGTGCCGAGCGGACCGCAGCCGTGGGTGCGTGGTGCAGCGAACGTGTTGTCGTGGATCGAGAACTTCAGGACCGGCGGCTCCTTGGAGACCCACTCCGTGCTGCCTTCCTGCAGGAACCGGAGCGCCATCGGGTCGGTGTCCGCACCTATCGTGCAGTGCTCGCCGAGCAGCGGGTGCAGCACGCGGAATTTCATGTCGAGCGCGCCTCTGTGCACCCCGTCGGAGTAGAAGTCGGAGAACCCGGCGTACCGCGGCTGTATGCGCAGCTGCCCGCCGGCCCGCGTCGCCGCGGAGCGTATCCCGCCGAAGACCTGGCCCCGGCTGCCGTCCGGCATCGGGCCTTCGGCGTTCGTGGCGGTCATGGGGGCGAGCTCCGGCACGTGGAGCGCGCCGACCGTGAGGCTGCTCTTCATGACGAAGACCTCGCACCGCCACTTCGCGGCGTCGACACCGGGCGGCAGCGCGGGGCAGTCCCGGAAGTCGAAGGGGTCGGAGGAGTGGGAGGAGTGGGAGGAGTGGGAAGAATCGGAGGAGCCGGACGGGGTGGCGGGGCGCGGGGTGGGCGGCGCGGCGGCCGCCGCGGGCGTGGCCGCCGCGCCGGCGATCAGGGCCATGGCGGCGGCGCCGCCTGCGAGTGCCGCCGCGAGCCGGCGACGAATCCGTTGCTTCATGTCACTCAGCGTGACCGACGCGCGGTCGCCGGACCATCAGGGATGACCCGCATCCGACCCTGAGCCGCCCCCGACACCGGATCAGGGACATCCCCCATTCCCGGCCCGGATTGTTGCAGCGGGATGAAATTCGCTGCTTGCGCTGTTGGTGACTGTTGGCAGAGGTCGAGATGCGGGAGGCATCGGTGGCGGGGACGGAAGAGCGACGACAGGGCTGGGCGCGGCGGCTGACGCGCGACTGCTGGCAGTACAAAAAAGACGTGCTGCTCGCGCTGGGCGCCTCCCTCGCGGGGATGGCGGTCATGGCGCTGGTACCGCTCGTGCCGAAGCTGATCATCGACGATGTGATCGTCAAGCACGACCGGTCCATCGGGCCCTGGGCCACCCTGCTCGTCATCGCCGCGGTCGTCGTCTACGTCCTCACCTATGTCCGCCGCTTCTACGGCGGCCGCCTCGCGCTCGATGCCCAGCACGATCTGCGGACCAGGATGTTCGCCGCCATCGCACGGCTCGACGGCCGACGGCAGGACGAGCTGAGCACCGGGCAGGTCGTCGGCCGTGCCACCAGCGACCTTCAGCTGATCCAGGGCCTGCTCTTCATGATCCCGATGATGATCGGGAACGTCTTGCTCTTCCTGATCTCTCTCGTCGTGATGACGATCCTTTCGCCGCTGCTCACCGTCGTCGCGCTGGCCGTCGCCCCGGCCCTGTGGTTCATCGCCAAGCGCAGCCGTGCCCGCCTTTTTCCCGCCACCTGGTACGCCCAGGGCCAGGCGGCCGCGGTGGCCGGCGTGGTGGACGGCGCGGTCACCGGCGTCCGTGTGGTGAAGGGCTTCGGGCAGGAGGAACAGGAGACCGGCAAGCTGCGCGAGGTCAGCCGTCGGCTGTTCGCCGGACGGCTGCGGACGGTCCGCCTCAACGCCCGCTACACCCCCGCCCTGCAGGCCGTACCGGCGCTCGGTCAGGTCGCGATGCTGGCCCTGGGCGGCTGGATGGCCACGCAGGGGCAGGTCACCCTGGGTACCTTCGTCGCCTTCTCCACCTATCTCGCTCAGCTCGTCGGACCGGTCCGGATGCTGGCGATGATGCTGACCATCGGCCAGCAGGCCCGCGCCGGCGTGGAGCGGGTCTACGAACTGATCGACACCGAGCCGTCGATCAAGGAGCGGACGGACGCATACGAGCTGCCCGCCGACGCCCCGGCGACCGTCGAATTCGACGCGGTGACGTTCGGTTACGCACCGGCGCAGTCCGAGAACACCAAGGCGGCGGAGAGCGCCGAGAGCGAGGAAACCGCCGAGAGCGCGGACAAGGCCGTGGCCCCCGCCGCCCTCCGTCCCGTCCTCGACGGCTTCTCGCTGCGGATCGAAGCCGGTGAGACGGTCGCCGTCGTCGGCACCTCCGGCAGCGGCAAGTCCACGGTCTCGCTGCTGCTGCCCCGCTTCTACGACGTTTCCGCGGGCCGGGTCCTGGTCGGCGGCCACGACGTGCGCGATCTGACCCTGGAATCGCTGCGGGCCGCCATCGGCCTCGTCCCCGAGAGCAGCTTCCTGTTCTCCGATTCCGTACGCGACAACATCGCCTACGGCCACCCGGACGCCACCGACGAGCAGGTGCGCGCCGCCGCCCGCGCCGCGCAGGCCGACGGCTTCATCTCCGAGCTGCCCGAGGGGTACGACACCAAGGTCGGCGAGCAGGGGCTGACCCTCTCCGGCGGCCAGCGGCAGCGCGTCGCCCTGGCCCGTGCCATCCTCACCGACCCCCGGCTGCTGGTCCTGGACGATGCCACCTCTGCGGTCGACGCCCGCGTCGAGCACGAGATCCACGAGGCGCTGCACAGCGTCATGCAGGGCCGTACGACCCTGCTCATCGCGCACCGCGTCTCCACCCTGGCGCTCGCCGACCGGGTCGCCGTTCTCGACGGCGGCCGGCTGGTCGACATCGGCACCCAGGAGGAGCTGGAGCTCCGCTGTCCGCTCTACCGCAGGCTGCTGACCGATCCGGATGAGCTGGGTGGCATCGAGGCCGATCCGGCGGGCGAGCTGGCCGGCGCCTTCGGCGGCGAGTACGTGGCCACCGGCCTGCTGAAGTTCGAGGCGGACGCGCTGGGCGTCGACGAGCTCGAGGCCGACGCGGTCGCGGCGGACCCGGCCGAGCGCGCCGCGGCCGACCGTGCGTCCGCCGGCACCATAACCCCCGAGCTGTGGGTCCGCCGCGCGCCGGTCACCGCGGCGCACACCGCCGGACAGGGCCCCGCGGCACCCCCGGCAGGCGGCCCCGGCTTCGGGGCCGTGCTGGCCGGTCTGCCCGCCACACCCGAGCTGCTCGCCAAGGTCGAGGCGCTGCCGCCGGCCACCGACGAACCGGACATCGATGAGCACCTGGCCGTGCGCCCCGAGCGCTCCTACGGGCTGCGCCGGCTGCTGCACGGCTTCGGCGGGCCACTGCTCATCGCCCTCACCCTGGTCGGGGTGGACGCCCTCGCGGGTCTGCTCGTCCCGATCCTCATCCGGCAGGGCATCGACGAGGGCGTCCGCCGTGGTGCGCTGGCCGGTGTCTGGACGGCCGCGGTGCTCGCACTGATCGTCGTGGTCGCCCAGTGGGCGGCCCAGATCGGCTCCAACCGCATGACCGGACGCACCGGCGAGCGGGTCCTCTACTCCCTCCGCCTCAAGATCTTCGCCCAGCTCCAGCGCCTCGGGCTCGACTACTACGAGCGCGAGCTGAGCGGCAAGATCATGACCCGGATGACCACGGACGTGGACGCCCTGTCCACCTTCCTCCAGACCGGCCTGGTCACCGCAGTGGTGTCGCTGCTCACCTTCTTCGGGATACTCGTCGCCCTGCTCGCCATCGACATCCAGCTGGCCCTGGTCGTCTTCGCCACCCTCCCGCCGCTGATCATCGGCACGTACTTCTTCCGCAGGCAGAGCGTCAAGGCCTACGAACTCGCCCGCGAGCGGATCAGCGTCGTCAACGGCGACCTCCAGGAGAGCGTCGCCGGACTGCGGATCGTCCAGGCGTTCCGGCGCGAGAGGCGCGGCGCCGAGCGGTTCGCCTCCCGCAGTGCCGCCTACCGCCAGGCCCGGATACGCGGGCAGTTCCTGATATCCCTTTACTTCCCGTTCGTCCAGCTGCTGTCGTCCGTCGCCGCGGCCCTGGTGCTGATCGTGGGCGCCGACCGGGTGGGCTCCCACACGCTCACCGCCGGAGCCCTCGTCGCCTACCTGCTCTACATCGACCTGTTCTTCGCCCCCGTACAGCAGCTCTCCCAGGTCTTCGACGGCTACCAGCAGGCGTCCGTCTCCCTCGGCCGCATACAGGAACTGCTGCGCGAGCCGACCACCACCCCGGCCGCCGAGCGGCCGCGCGAGGTGCCGGCGCTGCGCGGCGACATCACCTTCGACGCCGTGCACTTCCACTACGGCACGCACGACGACCAGGCCGAGCAGGCGCTGGCCGGTATAGACCTGGCCATCCCCGCAGGTCAGACGGTGGCCTTCGTCGGTGAGACGGGCGCGGGGAAATCCACCCTGGTCAAACTGGTCGCGCGGTTCTACGACCCGTCCTCGGGCGCCGTCCGCGTCGACGGCACCGATCTGCGCGACCTGGACCTGACCGACTACCGCCGTCGGCTCGGCGTCGTGCCCCAGGAGTCGTATCTCTTCGCCGGGACGGTCCGCGACGCCATCGCCTACGGCCGCCCGGACGCCACCGACGCCGAGGTGGAGGCCGCCGCCCGCGCCGTCGGCGCGCACGCCATGATCGCCACCCTCGACGGCGGCTACCTCCACGAGGTCGCCGAGCGCGGCCGCAACCTCTCCGCGGGCCAGCGCCAGCTGCTCGCCCTGGCCCGCGCCGAACTCGTCGACCCCGACGTGCTGTTGCTGGACGAGGCCACCGCCGCCCTCGACCTCGCCACGGAAGCCGTCGTCAACCACGCCACCGACCGCCTCGTCGGCCGCCGTACGACGCTCGTCGTCGCCCACCGTCTGACCACCGCGGCCCGCGCCGACCGCGTCGTGGTCATGGACCAGGGCCGGGTCGCCGAGGACGGCACCCACGCCCAACTCCTCGACCGGGACGGCCGGTACGCCGAGCTGTGGCGCGCCTTCACCGGCGGGGCCGGGGCGCCCCCGTCGAAGGCAGGGGAAGAATCGGTCGCTGTCTGACCGCGTCCGCCACCGGCCCCCCATGAGCAGACAAAGGGGGCTGGTGGTGGCCCCGTTGCGCCGATAAGTTCAGCCCGACCTTTGCTATCCCAAGGGGAGGGTGTATGCGCAAGGCCTTCAGATGGGTGCTGTCACTCGTCGTGCTCATAGGCACGGCAGGAGCCGGCAGCGCCACGGCAGGGGCGGCCACCGCCGCCGAGCCGAAGAGCGCAACCGTCAATGAAGACAAGGACATCAAGGACCGGATCCTTGCGATTCCGGGGATGAGCCTCATCGAGGAGAAGCCGGTCGACGGCTATCGCTATTTCGTCCTGAACTACACCCAGTGGACCGACCACCGGGACCACTCCAAGGGCACGTTCCAGCAGCGACTGACCCTGCTGCACAAGTCCGTGGACCGCCCGACGGTCTTCTTCACCTCCGGCTACAACGTCAGCACCACGCCGACCCGTAGCGAGCCGACGAAAATCATCGACGGCAATCAGATATCCCTGGAATACCGCTACTTCACACCGTCCCGACCGCAGCCCACGGACTGGAAGAAGCTGGACATCCGGCAGGCGGCCACCGATCAGCACCGCCTTTTCACCGCGCTGCACCGCATTTACCGCAAGAACTGGATCGCCACCGGCGGCAGCAAGGGCGGTATGACCGCCACGTATTACCGCCGTTTCTTCCCGCACGACATGAACGGCACCGTCGCCTATGTCGCGCCCAATGACGTGAACAACGACGAGGACTCGGCGTACGACCGGTTCTTCACGACCGTCGGGACCGCGCAGTGCCGCACGGACCTCGCCGCCATCGAGCGCGAGGCGCTGGTACGGCGGACGGAGATGGTCAAGCGGTTCGAGGCGTGGGCGGCGAAGGAGAAGCAGACCTTCAAGACCGTCGGCAGCGCCGACCGGGCCTATGAGGTCATGGTCACGGACCTGGTGTTCGGGTTCTGGCAGTACCAGCCGGCCGAGACCGCCTGCGCCAAGGTTCCCAAGCCGACCGTTTCCACGGACGAGCTGTGGAAGTGGATGGACGAGGTCGGCGGCTTCGGCAGCTACACGGACCAGGGCATGGAGCCGTACCTCCCGTACTACTACCAGGCGGGCACCCAGCTCGGAGAGCCCGGTTACGGCTATCCGCAGCTCAAGGATCTGCTGAAGTACCCGGGGATCAACAATTCCCGGACGTTTGTGCCGAAGGACATTCCGATGCGTTTCGACGGTCGCGCGATGCCCGATGTCGACCGCTGGGTGCGTCATCACGCGACGCGCATGATGTTCGTCAACGGCCAGTACGACCCGTGGAGTTCGGAGCACTTCCGGCTCGGCAAGGGCGCCCGGGATTCCTATGTCTTCACCGTGCCCGGCGGAAACCACGGCTCGAACATCGCCAAGCTGAAGGACGCCGACCGGACGAAGGCCACCGCCGAACTCCTCGACTGGGCGGGCGTGGGGACCCCGGGCGCAAAGCCCACCGCACAGGCTCCCTACGACAGGAAGCTGGACCGGCAGGAAATCCGCCGGATGCCGATGCTGCAGCCGTAAGCGCGTAAGCGCATCGGCGGCACGGCCCGGAATTTCGGTCCGGAATTACGGCCCGGAATTCTGGCCCGTCGGTACGGACCGACAGTACGGACAGGGCGCGCTCCCGCGTGGGGCGCGCCCTTTCCGTATCGCCACACCTCGCTAGCCGCGCATCAGTACGTCAGCCCATGCCCTATCGGGTACAGCACCGTGCCCGGGGCATCCGCCCGCATCACCGGAACCGGGAGCTTCCCCGTCGGCTTCTGCCGGCCGGAGATCACCCGCGCCGCGGCCCGTAGCTCCACATCCGTCCACGAATAGCTCGCCAGGGCCGCCGTGATGCCGTCCAGCTGCGCGATGTCGTACGGATTACGGACCGCCAGCTGCACCACCGGCTTCCCGGTCTCCAGCAGCGCCGTGACCAGCTGCCGCTGGGGCGAGTCCGCGGTGACGTTGTAGGTGGCGACCACGGCCGCGTCCCGGTCGCGCAGCTCCGCCACCGCCTGGTCGATCAGCGTCTGCGTCGGCGTCAGCCCCGTGGAGAGCGCGGTGGCCGTGAAGCCGAGCCCGCCGAGCGTGTTCGCCAGGACCGTCGTCGGGGGTCCTCCGGTGCCCGAGGGCGGGGCCGCGTCCACGCCCACCACCAGCACCTTGTTCTCGCGGAGCCGGGACAGCGGGAGCACCCCGCCCTCGTTGCGCAGCAGGGTGGTGGTGTGGTCCGCGATACGGTCCGCGGTTTCGAGATGACGGCGTATCCCGACGGCCCGGTCCACCGCCTCGTGCGTGGTGAACGGGTTGGTGAACAGGCCGCGCCGGTCCTTCAGCAGCAGGATGCGCAGCAGCTTGGCGTCGATATCGGGCCAGGACAGCTCGCCCTCCTCCAGCGCCTTGAGGACGGCGCCGTGCGCGACGGAGAGGTCCGGTGGGTTGAGGAGCTGGTCGACGCCGGCCTTGAGGGCCAGAACCGGCGCGCGGGCATCGCCGTATTTCACCCGTACGCCCTCCATGCCGAGCGAGTCCGTCACCACCACACCGTTGTAGCCGAGGTGTTCGCGCAGGATGCCCGTGAGGATCGGGCGGGAGAGCGTCGCCGGGTCCTCGTCGGCGTCGAAGGCGGGGACGACGATATGCGCCGTCATGATCGAATCGATGCCGGCGGCGATCGCGGCCCTGAACGGCGGCGCGTCCAGCCGCTCCCATTCCTCGGCGGTGTGGCGGATGTACGGCAGCCCCACATGGCTGTCGGTGTCGGTGTCGCCGTGCCCGGGGAAATGCTTGGCGCAGGCCGCGATCCCGGCGCTCTGATAGCCCCTCACCTCCGCGGCGACCATCCGCGCCACGGCCTGCGGGTCGGCGCCGAAGGAACGCACCCCGATGACCGGGTTGGCGGCATTGACATTGACGTCCGCGTCCGGCGCGTAGTCCTGCCGGATGCCCATCGCGTACAGCTCCTCGCCGGCGATCCGCGCCGCCGTACGGGCATCGTCGCGGGACCCGGCCGCGCCCAGTGCCATCGCCCCGGGGAAGAGCGTGGCGGGCGCGCCGATCCGGGCCACTATGCCGTGTTCCTGGTCCGTGGAGATCAGCAGCGGTACGGGCACGGGCTGGTCGGCGCCGGCCTTCTGGATGCCGTTGGAGAGGTCGGCGATCTGGTGCGGCTCGCGGGTGTTGTGCGCCCAGCCGAAGTAGATGATGCCGCCGACGTGGTACTTGGCGATCAGCTCGGCGGCGTTGGCGACCCCGATCTCCTGCTGGTTCAGGGCGACGTCGGCCGGGTCGGGGTCGGTCGCGGAGTGCCCGTAGACGCGCATCACGAAGAGCTGGCCGACCTTTTCCTCCGGCGTCATACGGGAGATGAGCCGGCGCAGCCGGGCCTCGGTGGCCGTGGCGGGTGTGCCGGAGGCGGGGGAGTCCGGCTGGCGTCCGATGCCGGCGCCGGCGGCCGTGGCGGGGGCGGCACCGGTGGCACAGGCGGCGGCCGCGGCGGCCGCGGCGGTGGTCAGGACGGTACGTCTGGAGTGCATGTGCGCTCCTTCCGGAGGGCTTCCTCGGCGAAGTGAAGGAAACTTCCAAGGAGACACGGATAGCCGGAAAACTATTGCCGGTCAATGACTGGGGTATGTGGTGGCGCCCAGGGTTTGCGGGGCGGCGGGGGATATGTGAGGGGTGCCCATGGGGCGGCCGGGCGGGTGAAGGCGGTCGGGGGCGTGCGGACCGGGCGGGTGATGGCGGTCGGGGCCGAGCGGACCGGGCGGCGGGCCGGGTCAGCGGGCCGGTGCGGCGTCGAGGAGGCCCTGGAGGTGGGCGCGGCCCGGGGCCAGGAGGGCGGGCAGCTCGGCCGCCTCGGGGTACCAGCGCTTTTCGTACTCCCAGCAGAGCCAGCCGCCGGCGCGGCCGCGGCCGACGCCGGGCCCGAGCGCGGCCAGGGCGTCCGCGAGCGGCAGCCGGCCGGCGCCGAGGGGCAGGGGAGTGGTGTCCTGGGCCGAGGCGACGTCCTTGACCTGGACATAGCCCAGATGCGGGGCGAGCGCGGCACAGGAGTCGGCGGGCCGCTCGCCGCCGAGCCAGCTGTGCAGCACATCCCACAGCGCGCCGATCCCGGGATGCCGCACCCGGTCCAGGATGCGGGCGGCGGCCGCGCCCGTACGGTGCGAGTCATGGGTCTCCAGCAGGACGCGGACACCCCGGCCGGCGGCGAGCGGCGCCACCGCGGCCAGCCGGCGCGCGGCATCCGCCTCCGCCGCGGCCGCCGGACGGTCGCCGCCACCGGGGAAGACCCGGACGTACGGCGCCCCCAGGTCGGCGGCGAGCAGCACCAGCCCGGTCAGCTCCCGGGCCAGCTCCTCCTCGCCCGCCCCGTCCCGCTCGGCGGCGACCTTCGGGTATCCGGCGACGCCCAGAATCTCCACGCCCGCCGCCGCGAACTGCCGCCGCACCGCGAACCGTTCCGGCACTCCGAGGCGCGGATGCACCGGCTCCTCGGGATGGGCGCGAAGCTCCACGCCCTGATACCCGGAGCCGGTGGCCAGCCGCAGTACCTCGGCCACCGGCATCCCCGGTACCCCGAGCGTCGAGAACGCGAATCGCACCGCGGTGCCCGTCTCACCCATCGCGCTTGCCCGCCGTCCCTTGTGTCGTCCCACGGGCCCGCCCCCGCCGGTCCCGGGCATCAGAGCGTCAGACGCCAGTCCTGGCCTATCAGGTCCTGCCCGAAGCTGTGGTGCTCCGACTCGCCGACCAGCTCGAAGCCGACCCGCTGATAGATGCTCCGGGCCGCGCCGAGCACGGAGTTGGTCCACAGCACCATGTCGTCGTACCCGGCGTCACGGGCGAACGCCACACAGGTGTCGACGAGCATGCGGCCCACGCCGTGCCCCCGCGCACCGGGCTCGACCAGCAGCAGCCGCAGCCGCGCCGTCCCGGGCCGCGTGTCCCGTACACACATCACGGCGCCCACCCGCTCGCCCCCCAGCTCCGCTGTCCAGGTGCGGTCCCATCGGGGGTCGAAGCCCTCGGCGTACTCCGCGACGATCCGGGCCACCAGCGCCTCGTAACTCAGATCGAAGCCGTACTCGGCGGCGTAGAGAGCGGCGTTGCGCTCCACCATCCAGCCCAGGTCGCCCGGCCCGGCGGTGCGCAGCGTGACCTCGGGAGCCGGGTCGCCGCCCGGCGTGCCCTCCTCCAGCAGCTCACGGATCGTTCGCATGGCGGCCACCAGACGCGCCCGGTCCGCCGCCGGGAGCCCCCGCAGCAGCGACGCCGCGGCGTCCTGGGAACGCACCTCCAGCAGCCCGGCCGCCTCCTGGCCGTCCTCGGTCAGGGTGATCCGCTGGCGCCGCGGATCCCGCTCCGACCTGCCGCGGGTGATCAGCTCACGGTCCTCGAACTTGCCGAGCAGCCGGCTCAGATACCCCGCGTCCAGCGACAGCGACACGCGGAGATCGGCGGCATCCACCCGCTCCTGATGCGCGAGCTCGTAGAGCACCCGGGCCTCGGTGAGGGTGTACGGGGTGTAGAGATGGCGGCCGTAGTCCAGCGCGCCGATGAGATTGGTGTAGAAGCGGTTGAATCCGCGCAGCTCGCGGACGGCAGGATCGCCCGGCGCCGGCTGTGATGTCTGTGCGGCCGCGCCCTCGGACGCGCTCTGCGCCGTCGTCGTGGTCCCGGTCCTGGTCGTGCTTCCGGCCGTCATCGGCAACCCCCGCTCACCCTTGACTGAGTCAAGGATACGCGGAGACGTGGATCCGCGCACCATCGATTTCGCGTGCCGCCCCGCCCCGCCCGCGGGCCGCATTCCGCGGCTTCCCGCCCCCTGTTGGTGCGCCGCCACGCGGGCTAGCGTCCCTCGCGGTAGAAAGCGCTTGCCAGGCCATCGCGGACGCTCCAGCACGCAGCACGCAGCACGCAGCACGCAGCACGCAGCACGCAGCACCCCCGCACCCCGTCCCGCACCGCGCGAGAGAGGCCGGACCGTGACACGCACGACCGTACGCATCGCCATGAACGGCGTGACCGGACGCATGGGCCACCGCCAGCATCTGGTCCGCTCCCTCCTCGCCCTGCGCGAACAGGGCGGCCTCGACCTCGGGGACGGGACGGTCATCTGGCCCGAACCCGTGCTCGTCGGCCGCTCCGAACACAAGCTGCGGGCCCTGGCCGAACGGCACGGCCTGCCGGACTTCACCTGCGACCTCGACGCAGTCCTGGCCGACGACGGCATCGACATCTACTTCGACGCCCAGGTCACCGCCGCCCGCGCGGAGGCGGTGAAGAAAGCGATCGCCGCCGGAAAGCACGTGTACGTCGAAAAGCCCACCGCCACCGGCCTGTCCGGCGCCCTGGAACTGGCCCGGATGGCCCGCGAGGCGGGCATCAAGCACGGCGTCGTCCAGGACAAGCTCTTCCTGCCCGGACTGCGCAAACTCCGCCGCCTGGTGGAGGGCGGCTTCTTCGGCCGCATCCTGTCCGTACGGGGCGAGTTCGGCTACTGGGTCTTCGAGGGCGACCGGCAGTCCGCGCAGCGCCCCTCCTGGAACTACCGCGCCGAGGACGGCGGCGGCATCGCGGCCGATATGTTCCCGCACTGGGAATACGTCCTGCACGAGCTGTTCGGGCCGGTCAGGACCGTACAGGCGCAGATCACCACGCACATCCCGCGCCGCTGGGACGAGTCCGGCGCGCCCTATGACGCCACCGCCGACGACGCCGCCTACGGTATCTTCGAGCTGGCCGACGGGATCGTCGCGCAGATCAACTCCTCCTGGGCGGTGCGGGTGCACCGCGACGAACTGGTCGAGTTCCAGGTGGACGGCACCGAGGGCTCGGCCGTCGCCGGGCTGCGCGGCTGCCGCGTCCAGCACCGCTCCACCACCCCCAAACCGGTCTGGAATCCGGACATCGCGGCGGACGGAGGCTTCCGCGAGCAGTGGCAGGAGGTCCCCGACAACGCGGAGTTCGACAACGCCTTCAAGGCGCAGTGGGAGCTTTTCCTGCGGCATGTCGTACGCGATGAGCCCTGGCACTGGGACCTGGCGGCGGGCGCCCGCGGCGTCCAGCTCGCCGAACTCGGCCTGAAATCGTCGGCCGAGGGCCGCCGCCTGAACGTTCCGGAATTGGCGCTGTGACGCCGCCCGCCGCCTCCCGCACCGTCTTCGCCGCCGCCCATGTGGTGCCCGACCCGCACGCCGACACCACCCCCGACGGCCCGGCCGCCCTCGACTGGGACGCCACCCTCGCCTTCCGCCACCACCTCTGGTCGCACGGCCTGGGAGTGGCCGAGGCCATGGACACCGCACAGCGCGGTATGGGCCTGGACTGGCCGGCCGCCGCCGAGCTGATCCGCCGTACCGCCGCCGAGGCCCGCACCGTCGGCGGCCTGCTGGCCTGCGGCGTCGGCACCGACCAACTTCCGCCGCACGGCGCCTCGCTGGCGGATGTCCGGACCGCCTACGAGGAACAGCTCGGCCTCGTCGAGGACGCCGGCGGGCGCCCGGTCCTGATGGCGTCCCGGCAGCTCGCCGCGGCCGCCACGGGCCCCGACGACTACCTGGACCTCTACGGCCACCTGCTGCGCCAGGCCACCGGACCGGTCATCCTGCACTGGCTCGGCCCGATGTTCGACCCGGCGCTGGAGGGCTACTGGGGCGGCACGGATCTCGACACCGCCACCGAGACGTTCCTGGAGATCACCGCCGGGCACCCCGGCAAGGTGGACGGCGTCAAGGTCTCCCTCCTGGACGCCGGCCGGGAGGTGCGGCTGCGCCGTCGGCTGCCGAAGGGAGTGCGCTGCTACACCGGCGACGACTTCCACTACCCCGAGCTGATCGCGGGCGACGAACACGGCTTCAGCGACGCCCTGCTGGGCGTCTTCGACCCGCTGGCCCCTCTGGCCGCCGACGCCGTACGCCTCCTGGATGCCGGGGACCGGGCCGGTTTCCGGGCCGTCCTGGACCCGACCGTCGCCCTCGCCCGGCACCTCTTCCGGGCACCCACCCGCTACTACAAGACAGGCGTGGTCCTGCTGGCCTGGCTCGCCGGGCACCAGTCCCACTTCAGCATGGTCGGCGGCCTCCAGTCGGCCCGCTCGCTGCCACACCTTCGCCGCGCCCATCAACTGGCCGTCGGACTGGGCCTGTTCCCCGACCCGGAGCTCGCCGCTGCCCGGATGCGCAAGCTGCTCGCGGTGTACGGGACGGAGGGCGCATGACGGACGAGAAAGCCCCTTCCCTCCCGCAGCCCGGCCTGCTCTCCCGGCTGAGCCTCAATCAGGAGACCCTCAGGCAGTGGTCCCTTCCGGAGCTGGCGGACGGGTGTGCGCGGGCGGGCGTGCCGGGCGTGGGCCTGTGGCGCGCGCCGGTGCAGCACTACGGGGTGGCGGCGGCCGCCCGGCTGGTCCGGGATGCCGGGCTGGAGGTGACGAGCCTGTGCCGGGGCGGCTTCTTCACCGCCGAGGACCCCGGGGAGCGCGCGGCCGCCCTGAAGGACAACCGGGCCGCCATCGAGGAGGCCGCGACGCTCGGCACCGGCACCCTGGTCCTGGTCTCCGGCGGGCTGCCGCCCGGCAGCCGCGATCTGCCCGGCGCCCGGGAGCGGATCGCGGACGCGCTCGGGGAGCTGGCGCCGTACGCCGCGGAGCGGGGCGTACGGCTGGCCGTCGAACCGCTGCACCCGATGTACGCGGCGGACCGCTGTGTGGTCTCCACGCTCGCCCAGGCCCTCGACCTCGCCGAGCGGTTCCCCGCTGACCAGGTAGGGGTCGTGGTCGACACCTACCACCTCTGGTGGGACGACACGGTCGGCGCGGCGATCGCCCGCGCGGGCGGGACCGGCGGGGGCGGATCGCGGATCGCCGCCTTCCAACTGGCCGACTGGGTCACCCCGTTGCCCGAGGGAGTCCTCCTGGGACGCGGGCAGCTCGGCGACGGGTCGGTGGATCTGCGGTGGTTCCGGGAGCGGGTGGACGCGGCCGGCTACCAGGGACCCATCGAGGTGGAGATCTTCAGCCCGGCCCTGTGGGCACGGGACGGGACTCAGGTGCTGGCCGAGATCGTGGACCGCTTCGTCGCGCATGTCGGATGACCCGCCGCGCAAGTCGGAGGGGCTCGGGCCGCCTTCGACGGCACCACCACCGCCCGCCGCCCGCCCATGTCACCCAGGGCAGCCGGAAAACAACTCGGCGGATGCACAACCGTTGACGGCCCACAGAGGTCATAGCGGGCGTCGGCCTCGACGGGGGAGGAACCGGGGGGATCCGGAGGCCGACGAGAAGGGGAGGGAGCCGAGGGGCCCGGCCATCGGACGGGCCCCTCGGCCGCGCCCGGCGGAGCGGCCGGGCCGAACGCGTTGTCAGACCCCGGCGGTACGGTCGGGACATGGTCAACGCATCGGTGGTGGAAGGGGTCCTCGAGCGGATCACCTACGCCAATGAGGAGAACGGCTACACGGTCGCGCGGGTCGACACCGGCCGCGGCGCGGGCGATCTCCTCACGGTGGTCGGGGCGTTGCTGGGCGCGCAGCCGGGGGAGTCGCTGCGGATGGAGGGGCGCTGGGGCTCCCATCCGCAGTACGGCAAGCAGTTCACCGTCGAGAACTACACCACCATCCTCCCGGCCACGATCCAGGGCATTCGCCGCTATCTGGGCTCCGGCCTGATCAAGGGCATCGGCCCGCGGATCGCCGACCGCATCGTCGAGCACTTCGGCACCGACACCCTGGACGTCATCGAGGAGAGTCCCGGGCGGCTGATCGAGGTGCCGGGCCTGGGCCCCAAGCGGACGAAGATGATCGGCGCGGCATGGGAGGAGCAGAAGGCCATCAAGGAGGTGATGGTCTTCCTCCAGGGCGTCGGCGTCTCGACGTCCATCGCCGTGCGGATCTACAAGAAGTACGGCGACGCCTCCATCTCCGTCGTCCGCAACGAGCCCTACCGCCTGGCCGCCGACGTCTGGGGCATCGGCTTCCTGACGGCCGACCGCATCGCGCAGTCCGTGGGCATTCCGCACGACAGCCCGGAGCGGGTCAAGGCCGGCCTGCAGTACGCGCTGTCGCAGTCGACGGACCAGGGGCACTGCTTCCTGCCCGAGGAGCGCCTCATCGCGGACGCGGTCAAGCTGCTCCAGGTGGACACCGGCCTGGTCATCGACTGCCTGGGGGAGCTGGCCGACGACCCCGAGGGGGTGGTGCGCGAGCAGGTCCCGGACAAGGACGGCGAGCCGGTCACCGCCGTCTATCTGGTCCCGTTCCACCGCGCGGAGCTCTCGCTGGCCGGGCGGCTGACCAGGTTGCTGCGCACCGACGAGGACCGGATGCCGGCGTTCGGGGACGTGGACTGGGACAAGGCGCTGGCCTGGCTCGCCCGGCGTACGGGGGCCGAGCTGGCGCCGGAGCAGCAGGCGGCGGTGCGGCTGGCGCTGACGCGGAAGGTGGCGGTGCTGACCGGCGGGCCCGGCTGCGGCAAGTCCTTCACGGTCCGCTCCGTGGTGGAGCTGGCCCGCGCCAAGAAGGCCAAGGTGGTGCTGGCGGCGCCCACCGGCCGCGCGGCCAAGCGGCTCTCGGTGCTGACCGGCGCGGAGGCCTCCACGGTCCACCGCCTCCTGGAGCTCAAGCCGGGCGGGGACGCCGCCTATGACGCCGAGCGGCCGCTGGACGCCGATCTGGTGGTCGTCGACGAGGCATCGATGCTCGATCTGCTGCTGGCCAACAAGCTCATCAAGGCGGTGCCGCCGGGCGCCCATCTGCTGCTTGTCGGGGATGTGGACCAGCTGCCGTCGGTGGGCGCGGGTGAGGTACTGCGGGATCTGCTCGCCGAGTCGGGCCCAGTGCCGTGCGTGCGCCTGACCAGGATTTTCCGTCAGGCGCAGCAGTCCGGGGTGGTGACCAATGCGCACCGCATCAACTCCGGCGTCCCGCCGCTGACGACCGGCCTGAAGGACTTCTTCCTGTTCGCGGAGGAGGACACCGAGGCGGCCGGCCGGCTGACCGTCGAGGTGGTGGCCCAGCGGATCCCGCAGAAGTTCGGCCTCGACCCCCGCCGGGACGTCCAGGTGCTGGCTCCGATGCACCGTGGCCCGGCCGGTGCGGGCGCGCTGAACGCCCTGCTCCAGCAGGCCGTCACGCCCGCCCGGCCCGATCTGCCCGAGCGCCGGTTCGGCGGCCGGGTCTTCCGGGTGGGCGACAAGGTAACCCAGATCAGGAACAACTACGACAAGGGCCGCAACGGCGTCTTCAACGGCACGGTGGGGGTGGTCACGGACCTCAGTCTCGACGACCAGCGGCTGACCGTGCGCACCGACGAGGACGAGGAGGTCCCCTACGATTTCGATGAATTGGACGAATTGGCACACGCCTATGCCGTGACGATCCACCGTTCGCAGGGTAGTGAGTATCCAGCGGTGGTGATTCCGGTCACGACCGGAGCGTGGATGATGCTCCAGCGCAATCTGCTGTATACCGCCGTGACCCGGGCGAAACGCCTGGTGGTGCTGGTCGGCTCCCGGAAGGCCCTGGGGCAGGCCGTGCGCACCGTATCCGCCGGTCGGCGCTGTACAGCGCTTGATCACCGCCTCGCCGGTGCGAGGTGAGGTCACCCCTCTTTCCCAATCGGGGCGAAGGGGAGCAGGATGGACAGCGGCGCGGCACTGAGTGCCGCGATAGGGCCCTATGGCCGACCCCGAGTGCACATCCAAGGTCCAAATGGGGGAAGGTATAGGCAGTCAGGGCACCTCGAAGAAGAGGCACAACGTCGGTGAGGGATGACGTGAGCGACAACTCTGTAGTACTGCGTTACGGGGACGGCGAATACAGCTACCCGGTCGTCGACAGCAGTGTCGGCGACAAGGGCTTCGACATCTCGAAGCTGCGCGCCCAGACCGGTCTGGTGACCCTGGATTCCGGTTACGGCAACACCGCGGCATACAAATCCGCGATCACCTATCTCGATGGTGAACAGGGAATTCTTCGTTACCGTGGGTACCCGATCGAGCAGCTCGCAGAGCGCAGCACGTTCGTCGAGACCGCGTATCTCCTGATCAACGGCGAGTTGCCCACCGTCGATGAGCTGGCGGGCTTCAAGCAGGACATCACGTACCACACCCTGCTCCACGAGGACGTCAAGCGTTTCTACGACGGCTTCCCCCGGGACGCCCACCCGATGGCGATGCTGTCGTCGGTCGTCAGCGCGCTGTCGACCTTCTACCAGGACAGCCACAACCCGTTCGACGAGCGGCAGCGGCACATCTCCACGATCCGCCTGCTGGCCAAGCTCCCGACGATTGCGGCGTACGCCTACAAGAAGTCGGTCGGCCACCCGGTCGTCTACCCGAGCAACGACCTCGGTTATGTCGAGAACTTCCTCCGGATGACCTTCTCGGTGCCCGCCGCCGACTATGAACTCGACCCGGTTGTGGTCAGCGCCCTGGACAAGCTGCTGATCCTGCACGCGGACCACGAGCAGAACTGCTCGACCTCGACGGTCCGCCTGGTCGGCTCCTCGCAGGCGAACCTCTTCGCCTCGATCTCGGCGGGCATCAATGCCCTGTGGGGTCCCCTGCACGGCGGCGCCAACCAGTCCGTGCTGGAGATGCTCGAGGGCATCCAGCGCGACGGCGGCGACGTCGACTCCTTCATCCGCAAGGTGAAGAACAAGGAAGACGGCGTGAAGCTCATGGGCTTCGGGCACCGCGTCTACAAGAACTTCGACCCCCGGGCGAAGATCATCAAGGCGGCGGCGCACGACGTCCTCTCGGCGCTCGGCAAGTCCGACGAGCTGCTGGACATCGCCCTCAAGCTGGAGGAGCACGCGCTCTCCGACGACTACTTCGTCTCGCGCAAGCTCTACCCGAACGTCGACTTCTACACCGGCCTGATCTACCGGGCCATGGGCTTCCCGACCGAGATGTTCACGGTGCTCTTCGCGCTCGGCCGGCTGCCCGGCTGGATCGCCCAGTGGCACGAGATGATCAAGGAGCCCGGCTCCCGCATCGGTCGCCCGCGGCAGATCTACACCGGAGTCGTCGAGCGCGACTTCGTGCCGGTCGAGCAGCGCTGACGGTCGCGCCCTGACGGCAGGCCGCTGAGCGCCCTGACGGCCGCTGAGCGCAGAAAAGCGCCCCGCCTCCAGATCCCCCCACGGGTCCGGAGTGCGGGGCGCTTCCCATATCCCGGGTCGGATTCCCCCCACGGGATCCGTCCGGGCGTTTCGGGTTGCACCGCGATCTGCCGGGACGCGCACATTCGGGAGGGCCGCTCAAGCTCCCCGGGCGCGTCGCCCCGGCCACGCGTAGCCGGGCACGATCCCCCAAGATCTGCACGGCTTGTGCGGTGCAAGCGCCGCCGGGGTGCTTGCACTGCACGGTTAGACTCACGACCCCCCTCAATGGTTACGTTCCCCTCGGTGTGATCTGGGTCTCTTGCCATAAAGGGCGAATGTGGTCAAGGGGAATGAGTTGGGGATCGATGCGCTGACGTATGGGTGTTGTGTGAGTTGTGAGCGCTATGTGAAAGTTCGTGGCCCCGGGCTGCTGGTGGCCATGAAAGCCGACGCGAAGGCCGTCGCGGCGGAGCGGATTCCCCGTGATCGTCGCGGGCGTGGCGCGGGTCGACCGGGCGGCATCCGCGGCCGCATCCGCTCGCTGGTGTGCGCGCGACGCACGAAGCGCAGGCCATCCCGCCGATGGCGAGTTCGACCTGCGCTGTGCGGTGGAGCGGCTGTCAGGGTCAGGCCTGGCCCACGAGTTCGTAGCCGGCCTCGTCTACGGCCGCGCGCACGGCCTCCTCGTCGAGCGGGGCGGCGGAGGTGACGGTCACCAGTCCGGTGGCCGCGACCGCCTCCACCGAGCTCACCCCGGCGATCTCGGCGATCTCGGACCGGACGGCGCCCTCGCAATGCCCACAGGTCATGCCGGTGACCTTGTACGTGGTGGTCACCTCGCCGGCCTGGGTGGCGCCGGAGTCCGAGTGGCAGGAGCCCTCGGGGGTGCAGCAGGAGCCGTTCGTCGACGTGGCGGCTGCGGCGGAGGTGGCAGACGTGGCGGTCATGGGTTTCTCCTCGTGGTGCCGGTGTGTGCGGTGTGTTCTGCGTGTTCCGTGTGTTCCGTGTGTTCTGTTATGTGCTGCGTGTCCGCGCGGTCCGTGCGGTTCGCGCGGCACGGGTGGTGCCGGAATGCCGGGAGGGGCGTCGATGGTGACCGGCGCCTTCCCGTGCCCTCACTGTATACCCCTAGGGGGTATCAATCCAACCTCGATGCGCCACGCGTTGCCGTGCGCCCCGCCACGCGTCAGCCTTGGGGTACGGACTCGGGGCGGATCCGAGGAGGCGGCCGGATGGACGTATTCGCCTACGGCCTGCTGGCGCTGACCAGCCTGCCACCGCTGGTCCCCAATTCCGCGCTGCTTGTCACGGCCGGAGTACTCGCCTCGCAGGGCGATGCGTTCCTGCCCCTGATCCTGCTGGTCGTCGCCGGCAGCGCGCTGCTGGGGGACGTCCTGATGTATCTCGTCGCGCGGCGGTTCGGCGGCCCCGTACGGAAGTGGATGCAGCGCCGGCCGCGCCGACGGGCGCTGCTGGAGTGGACCTCCGCCCATATCCAGCGCTACGGCCTGCCCTTTGTGATCGGCGTGCGGTTCCTGCCCAGCGGACGGATCGCCGGTGCGCTGGCGTCCGGGGTCGTGCGCTACCCCCGGCGCACATACGTGATCGGCGCGGCCTGCGCCGAGGCGCTGTGGGCGACGTATTCGGTCGGCCTCGGCTACATGGGCAGCGCCGCGGCAGGCGACCCGTTCTACGCCGTGGGCATCGGCATCGGCGTCTCCTGTGCGATCGCCGCGGTGGGTTCGGGCATCCAGTGGGCCGCCCGCCGCCGCGCCCTGCGGGTGCCGGCGGACGGCGGCGGAGGGGCGGAGCCAGGCGGGGCGCACAAGCGTGCCGGGGAAGGCGAAGGGGGCGGGACCGGGACGACCGGGCCCGGCCGTCGGAACCCCTCAAGTACCGCGCTGACCAGGGATTTCGACACACCCGAAGGGCACGGAGGGCGGACTCGCAGCCCGCTGTCCTAGTGGCGGCCGATTGTCAGTGGCAGGTCCTACCGTTGACTGCATGACGAGGGGAACAGGCGCACCTCGGGTGCGGATCGAGGAGTGGACGGCGCACGACATCGACCTACTGCACAGGCTCAACACGCCGGAGATGACCGAGCACCTCGGCGGTCCGGAAACCGAGGCGCAGGTGGCCGCCCGGCACGGGCGGTATCTCGGGCTCGACGGGGCGGGGCAGATGTTCCGGGTGGTGCTGACGGCTGGGGGCGAGACGCAGGGCGACGGGCGCAAGGGCCACTCCGGGGAGGTGGTGGTGGGTTCGGTCGGCTACTGGGAGCTCACCTGGCGGGGCGCGCGGGCGTATGAGACGGGGTGGGGAGTGCTGCCGGAGTTCCAGGGGCGCGGTATCGCGGCGGCCGCGGCACGGGAGGTCATAGCGGCGGCCGGAGCCGCGGGGCGGCATCGGTATCTGCATGCCTTCCCCTCGGTGGAGCAATACGCGTCCAACGCCGTATGCCGGAAAGCGGGATTCGGCTTCCGAGGGGAATGCGAAATCGAATTCCCCAAGGGGCGCCGGATGCGGGCCAACAACTGGCGGGTCAAGCTGAATCGGTGACGGGTGACGGGTGACGGGTGACGGGTGACGCGGTGCGTACGGGTGCCGTCCCGCAACTGCCCTATTGAAGAAGCAGGTTGAGGCTGGAAAGGGTGGTGAACGCCAGCACCAGCCGTTCGAAGAGGGCCTGGTCGATGCGGTGCACGCACGCGCGCCCGATGAGGGCGCCGACGAGCACGGCCAGGGCGAGCGCCGCGTCCAGTGCCAGGGCGCGGGGCGTGAGCAGTCCCAGCGCGACGCTGAACGGCAGCTTGAAGAGATTGACGATCAGGAAGAACCAGGCACCGGTGCCCAGGAACCCGAGCACGGACAGGCCGGAGGTGAGCAGATAGAGGGACATGGCGGGGCCGCCGGCGTTGGCGACCATGGTGGCGAAACCTGCGACCAGACCAAAGAACAGCGCCTGCACATGCCGTTGGCGACGGGCGGGCGCGGGCTGCGCGCCCTCCGTCGGCGTGACCGCGCGCCGCTCCCGCGTCCGCCGCCACAGGTGATGCAGCACGATCGTCAGCAGCAGCCCACCGATGGTGCGGCGGACGACGGCGTCATCGGTGCCGGCGACGAAGGCGGCGCCCATCAGGACGCCGGCCGCGACCGAGGGCAACAGCCGCAGCAGAGCGGGCCGGTCGGCATGCCGGCGGTAGGCGCGGACCGCCACCACATCGCCGACGAGGAGCAGCGGCAGCAGCGCGCCGGTGGACTCCTTGGCGGGCAGTACGGCGGCGAACAGCGCGACGCTGAGCGCTCCCACGCCGCTGACGGCGGTCTTGGAGACCCCCACCAGCAGCGCGGCGAGCATCAGCACGCCCAGGCCCGTCAGCCCGAGATCGGTCACGCGCCGGGCGCCGTACCGCCGTTGCCGTCCGCGGCCGCGCGGGCCGGCCCGCCGGTGGTGGCGCGGATGTCCGCGAGGGTGACCGGTTCGCCGGTCCGGCGCGAGCGCTCGCACGCCTCGGCGATATACAGCGCCTCCAGCGCCTCGGCGGGCGAGCACGGGTTCGCCGCCCGGCCCGCCGCGACCTCGGTGAAGACGCCCAGCTCCGTGACGTACGCATCGTGGAAGCGCTCCATGAAGGTGGCGTACGGGGTGGCCGACCGCTGCCAGGACAGCTTCGCCTCCGCCGACGGCAGCGGCGCGCGGTCGTCCAACCCGACGAAGCGCGCGTCCTCGGAGCCGCAGACCTCCAACCGGACGTCGTGCCCCGCGCCGTTGTAACGGGTCGCGGTGACGGTGGCCAGGGTGTCGTCGTCGAACCGCAGCAGCGCCGCGCAGGTATCGACGTCATCGCCGTCGATGAAGAAGGCCGCGCCGCGAGCGGACCCCTGGGCGTAGACGGAGACCACCTCGCGGCCGGTCAGCCAGCGCAGGATGTCGAAGTCATGGATGCTGCAGTCCCGGAACAGCCCGCCGGAGGTGGGGATGTAACCGGCCGGCGGCGGCGACTGATCGCTGGTGCAGGCGCGCAGGGTGTGCAGCCGGCCCAGCGCGCCGGAGCGCAGTGCCTCGCGGGCGGCGCGGTAGCCCGCGTCGAAGCGCCGCTGGAAACCGATCTGCACGGGCACGGACCCGGCCTGCGCCCGTTCCACGACGCCGATGGTGCCGGGCACGTCCGGCGCCACCGGCTTCTCGCAGAACACCGGCACCCCCACGTCCAGCGCCTGATGGATGAGCTGGGCGTGCGCGCTGGTCGCGGCGGCGATCACCACGCCGTCCAGACCGTCCGCGTACATCTCCTCGATGCCCGCGGCGGCCCGCACGCCGAGCGATGCCGCCAGCGATGCGGCGCGAGCGGTGTCCACGTCCGCGACCACGAGTTCGGTGACGCCGGGGACGTTCTGGAGGGTCGCGGCGTGGAACGCGCCGATGCGCCCGGTGCCGATCAGCCCGATCTTCATGCGTCGGTTCCTTTCCAGGGAGCTTTCGGGAGGCAGGGATTCAGGGGCCAGGAGGGGAGGGGGAGAAGGGAGGGGGAGGCGCAGAGGTTCAGGGCGTTCGAGGTCATGGCCACCGATGCGGGGGCATTCGGCGCTGAGCACTGAGTACTGGGCACTGGGCGCGAGGCACGGGGCGTGCGGCACCGCCCGTATCCATTCGGCACCGGCCGTCATCGGGCATCGAGTACGAGCGATCGGCACACGATTGGAACGGTCCAATACCTGACCGCCCTGGCACCCTGCATGTCCGGTTGTCCGCATGTCAACCCTTGCGGGCCGAGTCGACGAGGCAATCGGCGCTGGGGCACTGCAGTACCCGGGCGCCGGGGCGCCGAGGCACACGGAGCCGATGCGGCGACCGAAACGGCGGCCGTTGACGTCGACGTGGCCCGATGGAAGGATCCCGCTCATGGAACGGTCCAATCCCCACCCCGTGGACCGGCCCCCGACCATCCGCGGCGTGGCCGAGCGCGCCGGTGTCTCCAAATCCCTGGTCTCCCTCGTCCTGCAGGGGTCGCCCCGGGTCAGTGACGTCAAGCGGCGGGCCGTCCTCGACGCGATCGAGGAGCTCGGCTACCGGCCCAACGCCGCCGCGCGCAGCCTGGTCGCGCGCCGTACCCACACCGTGGGCGTGCTGCTGAACGACATGCGCAACCCCTGGTTCGTCGAGCTGCTTGACGGCCTGAACTCCGTACTGCACGCGCATGGCCTGCGGATGCTGATGGCCGACAGCAGGCTGGGCCGCCGAACCGGTGAGGACTTCACCCGCGCGTTCCTGGAACTGCGGGTGGACGGGCTGGTCGCGGTGGGCACGCTGCCCGACACCGCCGCGCTCGCCGAGGTGGCCGAGCGGCTGCCGACGGTTGTCGCGGGCAGCCACGATCCGCGGCTGCCGCGGGTGGACACCGTCGCCAACGACGACGAGCGCGGTGCCCGGCTCGCCACCGAGCACCTCATCGGCCTCGGCCATCGCCGGATCGCCCATATCGCCGGCCCCGGAAGCGTCGGCGAGCTGCGGCGACGTGGCTTCGAGGCGGCGATGCGCGCGCACGGCCTCGGCGCGGAGCCGGCGGTCGAACCGAGCGATGCCACCGAAGAGGGCGGCTACCGGGCGGCCGTCCGGATGCTGGGCGGTCAGGCAGCCGGGGACCGCGAACGCCCCACCGCCGTCTTCGCCTTCAACGACATCTGCGCCGTGGGCGCGCTCTCGGCGGCGCAGGAGCTGGGCCTGGAAGTGCCCCGCGACCTCTCCCTCATCGGCTGCGACAACACCTACCTCGCCCGCATCCGGCACCTGTGGCTGAGCACCGTCGACAATGCCAGTTACGACGTCGGACGCCGGGCCGCGCAGTGCCTGCTGGACCGAATGGAGCGCCCCGACCGGCCCGCCGAGCGCCGGCTGGTCGTCCCGTCCTTGGAGATCCGCGGCTCCGCGGCACCGCTCCCTGAGCGGCGCTGACGGAACGGACCAGGCTCCCGCTCGGCACGGAACGGCGCGAGAAGAGGGGAGAACGGGCAGGTCATCGGCGCACGCGGGTGCTGTCGTACGACGGGTCGCCCCGCCGGAGCGAGGGTGCCCAGCGGGCCCCGGAGGAGTGGCATACCGGAACGTCATGCCGGAGCGTCATACCGTGATCGTGGGCCCCGCGCCGGACGGGGCCCACGCGTTGCGGTTCCGTGGCGGACCCGCCGTCACCGCAGATGGTGGCAGGGGCGGTTCACTACGCCCGTTCGCGTCGTCCCCGGTGGCCGGGCCGGCGCGCCACCCAGGCTCTGACCGTATCGGCGAACCAGTAGGGCTTGCCGCCCTCCACCAGATCCGGTTCCGGCAGCAGTCCGTGCTTGCGGTACGAGCGCACGGTGTCCGGCTGCACCTGGATATGTGCGGCGATCTCCTTGTACGACCAGAGCCTTCGGTCGGTCATCTCTGCGCACCTCCTTGGCGCCGTGTGCAGGGTCGGCCCGGAAGCCGGCGAGGGGCTGCGTACGGCGTGAAGAACACTCAGCCTGTGCCCGGTCAACGACGCTCGGTGAGCGGCGGGGAGGGGCTGTTGAACGGCTGTGACGGAAGACCTGCGGAACGGTGACAGCCGTGACGGTGGCGGAACGCCTGTGACACGGGTGTGGTGGGGCGCACGTGTGGTGCGGCACAAGGTCAGCGGGCCGTCGCGGCCTTCCGCAGCTCCTCCTCCAGGTCCTCCAGGGCCAGCCCCTTGGTCTCCGGCGCGTACCGCTTGCAGAAGAGCAGGGACAGTACGCACAGCGCCCCGAAGCACCAGAACGTGGTGCCCGCGCCGACCGCGTCGAGCAGCACCGGGAAGGCCAGCGCGACCGCGAAGTTGACCAGCCACATCATGAACACCGCGCTGCCCATGGCCAGTCCGCGTACCTTCAGCGGGAACATCTCGGCGAGCAGCAGCCAGACGCCGGTGTTCAAGGTGGCCTGCATGAAGGCCATGTAGAGGATCATCAGGGCGAGGACGAGCCAGCTGACGGCGGGGGAAGGCGGGAGCCGGAAGGCCGCGCCGAGCAGCGCGAGCGCCAGCGCCATGCCGGCCAGGCCGGTGATCAGCAGGGGGCGGCGGCCCACCCGGTCGATCAGGGACATGCCGATCGCGGTGGCGAGTACGGAGATCGCGCCGACGGCGATGGTGGCGGTGATCGCGGCGTTGGTGCCGAGGCCGGTGGCGGCGAGGATCTTGGGCGCGAAGTAGATGACGGCATTGACGCCGGTGATCTGCTGGACGATCGCCAGCCCGACGCCCACCAGGAGGAGCCGCCGCACCCAGGGGGTGCGCAGTTCCTGCCAGGCGCCCCGCCGGGCATCGGTCTCCAGGTTGCGGGCCCGTTCGATACGGACCAGTTCGGCGGCGATGTCGTCGGCGGGCAGCGTACGGCGCAGCACCTCGGCCGCCCGGTCGCGCCGGCCCTGGCCGATGTACCAGCGGGGGGTGTCCGGCAGGAAGAACAGACCGGCGAACAGGGCCACCGCGGGCAGCGCGGCCAGGCCCAGCATCCAGCGCCAGGCCTCCCAGTGCGCGAGGACGGCGTTGACGAGGTAGGCGAGCAGCTGGCCGCCGACGATCATCAGGGAGTTGAAGGAGACCAGCCGGCCGCGGATGCCCGGCGGTGCGATCTCCGACAGATACAGCGGGGTGATGACCGAGGCGCTGCCGACGGCGAGACCGAGGACGAAGCGGGCCGCGGCCATGACGGTCACGGTGGGGGCGAGCGCAACGGCCAGCGCCCCGCCGAGGAACACCGCGCCCGCCCACAGCAGGGAGGTGCGCCGCCCGAGCGCATCGGACATCCGGCCGCCGGCCAGCGAGCCGAAGGCGGCGCCGATCAGCAGCGCGCTGGTGATGAGGCCCTCGCCCAGGGAGCTGAGGCCGAAGTGGCGCTGCATGAAGGGGAGGGCGCCGGAGACGACTCCGGTGTCGTAGCCGAAGAGGGCGCCGCCGAGGGCGGCTATGGCGGCGATGCCGACGAGGAAGCGCTGGGCGTTGCGGGCCGGGGCGCCGGTGCGCGCCCCGGCGGACGCCACCTGGCGGGTCGGGGTCGTCATCGTCAGCGGTACAGCTCCGGCCGTTCGACGAGCTCCACGGGCACGCGCTCGCCGGTCTCCTGGGCGCGCACGCCCGCCGCGCACACCGCGGCCGCCGCATAGCCGTCCCAGCAGCTGGGTCCCTCGACCTCGCCGCGGCGGGTGGCGTTGACCCACCGCTGCACCTGCCGGTCGTACGCCTCCTCGAAGCGTTCCACGAAGCCGGGGGTGATGGTGCCGCCCCAGTGGCCCGCGGTGTTGGTGAACACACCGTGGTCGTCGCCGATCCTGGCGGTGCCGCTCTCGCAGACCGCCTCGCAGCTGACCTGGTAGCCGAAGCCGCAGTTGACGAAGAGTTCGGTGTCGACGACCTGGCCGCCGGCCGTCTCGAAGAGGATCAGCTGCGGGTCGCCGAGCCCTTCGGGGGCGTTGCCGGAGGGCGTCGGGCGCATCACGCGCACCGCGCTGATCTCGTCGTCCAGGAGCCAGCGGGTCACATCGATCTCGTGCACCACGGAGTCGTGGATCATCATCGCGTTGGTGAAGCCGGGCGGGGTGTCGGCGTTGCGGTGCTTGTTGTGCAGCATCAGCGGGCGGCCGTATGTCCCCTTGTCCAGGAGGGACTTGAGGGCGCGGTAGTCGGCGTCGTAACGGCGCATGAAGCCCACCTGGACGCGGCGGTGGCCCAGCGCCTGTTCGGCCCGGACGACCCGCAGCGCGGAGTCCGGGTCCGGGGTCAGCGGCTTCTCGCACAGGACGGGCAGATCGCGGGCGAAGGCGTCGAGCAGCGCCGCCTCATGGGCCGGGCCGGGGGAGGCGATCAGCACGGCGTCCACCGCGGGGTCGGCCATGGCGGCGGCGGGGTCGGTGTAGGCGGTACACCCCTCGATGCCGTCGGCGAGATGTTTGGCCCGGTCGGCGTCGAGGTCGGCCACGGCCGCCACCCGGGCGCCGCTGATCACCTCATTGATGCGGCGTACGTGGTCGGCGCCCATCCGGCCGGTGCCGATGACCGCCACGCCCAGGGTGGTGTGCGAAGTCGTGTCGTCCGTCATGTCGTCCTCGAGTTCTCACGGGCTTCGGGTGTTTCGCGGAAGGGGCGGGTCGCGGCTCAGGCGCCGCAGGAGCGCAGAAAGCGCCGGGTGCGCTCGGCGATCGGGAAGGGCCGGTCGGGCGGGCAGGGGTACATGTCCTGCTCGACGATGGCGAAGAGGTCGACGTCGAGTTCCTGGGCGGCCTCCAGGACGGGCGGCAGCGCGGGCACGCCGAGCGGCGGCTCGCACATCACGCCCTGTTGGACGGCCGGCCCGAAGGGCGTGCCCTTGGCGACGACGTCGGCGAGGATGTCCGGGTCCACCTGCTTGAGGTGGAGGTAGCCGATCCGCTCGCCGTAGGTGCGGATCAGCTTGACGCTGTCGCCCCCGCAGTACGCGTAATGGCCGGTGTCCAGACAGAGGTTGACCAGGTCGGAGTCGGTGCCGTCCAGGAAGCGTGCGACGTGTTCCTCGGTGTCGATGTGGGTGTCGGCATGCGGGTGCACGACGATGTCGAGGCCGAATTCGTCCCGTACCCGCTTGCCCAGCCGCTGCATGCCGGTGGTCAGGTGCTTCCACTGCTCCGGGGTCAGTTCGCGCGGCTCCAGCTCCTCGGCGGTCTTGTCGTCCCGCCAGAAGGAGGGGATGACGACGAGGTGCTTCGCGTCCATCGCCCGGGTGAGGGTGGCGACCTCGCTGACATGCGCCCAGGTCCTGTCCCAGACCTCGGGGCCGTGGTGGAGCGAGGTGAAGATCGTGCCGGCCGAGACGCTGAGGGCGCGCCGGGCGATCTCGTCGCGGAGGACGGCGGGGTCGGTGGGCAGGTAGCCGTACGGGCCGAGTTCGATCCAGTCGTAGCCGGCCTCGGAGACCTCGTCCAGGAAGCGCTGCCAGGGGACCTGCTGGTCGTCGTCGGGGAACCAGACGCCCCAGGAGTCGGGGGCGGAACCGACGCGGATGCGGTCCAGGACGGGCGAGGCGGCACGGGGTGTGGACATGCTGCGGCTCTCCTCTCGCCGGTCGGCGGTGACCGGGAGGCGCTGGGGTGGTCGGGGGTGTGGGGCACAGCCTCTCTGGCGTCCCCAGGAGTGTCAAGACTTCGTCCTGACATAAGGACTTAAGGACTTTGTGGCCCCGGAGGTAAGCCGGGGGCGCGCGCCGGGCGCGTGTTCCGGTGGGGCCCGCGCCCCGGCCGGCTCCTCGTTCCTCCCTCCCGTTGGCGGGTTCCGGTCCGTCCGCATGCTGCTCGGCGGTCGCCGCTCCCTGGCTCCGGTCCTGATCCCGGCCATCTTGCTCCTCGACGTCAGAATGTAAGGACAAATTGTTGACAGGGTCTGATGCGCACCGTTAGACCTTTCCTCAGAGCCCGACCGCCCAACCCGCCGCGCCGGCCGACCCGAAGGGGCGCTCATGACCGAGCCGTACGACCTGATCACGATGGGCCGCATCGGGGTCGACATCTATCCGCTGCAGACCGGCGTGCCGCTGGCCCAGGTGGAGACCTTCGGGAAGTTCCTGGGCGGCTCGGCCACCAACGTCGCGGTCGCCGCCGCCCGCCTCGGCCGCCGCAGCGCCGTCATCAGTCGTACCGGGCGCGACCCGTTCGGCGACTACGTCCACCAGGCGCTGCGCGACTTCGGTGTGGACGACCGGTGGGTGAGCCCGGTGGCGGCCTACCCGACGCCCGTCACCTTCTGCGAGATCTTCCCGCCGGACGACTTCCCGCTCTACTTCTACCGTCGCCCCAAGGCCCCCGACCTGGTCATGCACCCCGAGGAGCTGGACCTGGACGCCATCGCGGCGGCCCGGATCTTCTGGATCACCGGTACCGGACTGTGCGAGGAGCCCAGCCGCGGCGCCACCCTCGCCGCGCTGGAGGCACGCGCCGGGGCGGGCGGCCACACCGTCTTCGACCTCGACTGGCGGCCGATGTTCTGGGGCGGCGAGGGCGGCGCCTCCGGGGACGGCGGCGCGCGCGGCGCCGCGGCGATGGCCGCCGCCCGCCCGTACTACGAAGCCGCCCTGCGGCACGTCACCGTGGCGGTCGGCAATCTCGACGAGGCCGAGGTCGCCACCGGGCTGCGCGACCCCAAGGCCTGCGCCCGGGCGCTGCTGGACAAGGGCGTGGAGCTGGCCGTCATCAAGCAGGGACCCAAGGGCGTGCTGGCCGCGCACCGCGACGGCCGCACCGCCGAGGTCCCGCCCACCCCCGTCGAGGTCGTCAACGGCCTGGGCGCCGGCGACTCCTTCGGCGGCGCGCTCTGCCACGGCCTGCTGGCCGGCTGGGACCTGGAGCCGATGATGCGCTACGCCAATGCGGCCGGCGCCATCGTCGCCTCCCGCCTCGCCTGCTCCTCCGCGATGCCGACGGCCGACGAGGTCGACGCGTTCCTCGCCGGGAGATGACCCCCACGGCCGCGCCCGCCCCGCGGCCACCCTGTCCCACCTGTGCACTCAAGAAGGTGAGTTGAGCCTTGACCCCTCGGATCAGCGACCTCCCGGCGCTGCGGGCCCGGCACCCCGAAGCCGTCGCCGAGGCCGCCGCCCGCCGCGCCCGCCGCCCGCTCCTCGGCGACAGCGGCCGGCTGATGATCGTCGCCGCCGACCACCCCGCCCGTGGCGCGCTCGCCGTCGGCGACCGGCAGCTCGCCATGGCCAACCGCCTCGACCTGCTCGAACGCCTCGTCCTCGCGCTCTCGCGGCCCGGCGTGGACGGCGTCCTCGGCACCGCCGACATCCTCGAGGACCTGCTGCTCCTCGGCGCCCTCGAAGGCAAGGTCGTGATGGGGTCGATGAACCGCGGCGGTATCGCGGGCGCCTCGTTCGAGATGGACGACCGGTTCACCGGACACCGCCCCGAGGACCTCGCCCGGCTCCGCTTCGACGCCGGCAAGCTGCTGCTGCGCATCGACTACAGCGACCCCGGCTCGCTGACCACCCTGGAGTCCACCGCCCGCGCCATCGACGCGATGGCCGCGCGCGAACTGCCCACCTTCGTCGAGCCGTTCCTCTCCCACCGGATCGACGGCGCGGTCCGCAACGACCTGAGCCCCGAGGCGGTCACCAAGTCCGTCGCCATCGCCTCCGGCCTCGGCGGCACCTCCGCCTACACCTGGCTCAAGCTCCCGGTCACCGACGACCCCGAAGCGATGGCCCGGGTCTGCGAGACCTCGACGCTGCCCACCGTCCTGCTGGGCGGCGACATCGGCCGCACCGTGCAGGACCAGGAGGCCGCGTACGAGAAGTGGCGCAAGGCGCTGCGGCTGCCGACCGTGCAGGGGCTGGTCGTGGGCCGCTCGCTGCTCTACCCGGCCGACGGGGATGTGGCGGCGGCCGTCGACACCGCCGTCGGACTGCTGTAACGGCTGGTCAGGGCCGGAATCGAGGTAACTGTCAGTGGCGAGGAGGAGACTTGCAGTCATGAGCGACGAGTGCACGGATGACGCGGAGACGACGGACCGCCCGGCCCGCCCGGGTGCCACGGAATTCCATCTCGCGGCGGGGCGCGCGGCCAACGGCCCGTACGCCCTGGACGTCGATCCGCAGCGGGCCGGCTGGGGCTATTCCTCGCTGCGGATCCTGGAACTGCCGCCCGGCGGCCGGCACTCCTTCGCCACCGGCGACAGCGAGTGGATCGTGCTGCCGCTGTCCGGCGGCTGCGCGGTCGCCACGGACACGGCCGAGACCTTCGAACTGACCGGCCGCCGGAGCGTGTTCAGCGGCGTCACGGACTTCGCGTATGTGCCCCGCGACGCACAGGTGCGGATCGCCAGTGGGGCGGGCGGCCGTTTCGCGCTCACCGGCGCCCGCTGCACACGCCGCCTGCCGGCACGCTACGGTCCCGCCTCGGCCGTCCCCGTGGAACTGCGCGGCACCGGCAACTGCTCCCGCCAGGTCAACAACTTCGGCGCCGCGGGGACGTTCGCCTGCGACCGGCTGATCGCGGTGGAAGTGCTCACACCCGGCGGCAACTGGTCCTCCTATCCGCCGCACAAACACGATGAATGCCGCCCGGGGCAGGAGTCGGAGCTCGAGGAGATCTACTACTACGAGATCGCGACCGCGCACGGCAAGGAGGGTGTCGGCTATCAGCGCGTCACACCCTCGGGCCACGGCCGCGGCACGGACGTCCTCGCCGAGGTCCGCAGCGGTGACGCCGTCCTGATCCCCGACGGCTGGCACGGCCCCTCCATCGCCGCCCCCGGACACGCCATGTACTACCTCAACGTCATGGCCGGGCCCGGCGAGACGCGCGAATGGCTGATCTGCGACCACCCCGACCACGGCTGGATCCGCGACACCTGGCCCGACCAGCCCGTCGACCCCCGCCTCCCCCTCTACGAAGCACCCGCAGGAGACGCCCGATGAACGCTCCGACGACCCGCCGCCGCACGGTCGCGCAGGCCCTGGTCGAGTTCCTCGCCCACCAGTACACGGAGCGGGACGGCCGCCGGCAGCGGCTGATCCACTCCTGCTGGGGCATCTTCGGCCACGGCAACGTCGCCGGTATCGGCCAGGCCCTCCTCGAATCCGGCGACGCGCTGCCCTACCTCCAGGGGCGCAACGAACAGGCCATGGTGCACGCCGCCGTGGGCTACGCCCGCCAGTGCGACCGGCTCTCCGCACAGGCCGTCACGACCTCCATCGGGCCCGGCGCCACCAACCTCGTCACCGGCGCCGCCCTCGCCACGATCAACCGCCTGCCGGTCCTGCTGCTGCCCGGCGACAGCTTCGCGACCCGCCCCGCCGACCCCGTCCTCCAGCAGCTCGAAGTCCCCTCCGCGGGCGATGTGTCCGTCAACGACGCGCTGCGCCCGGTCTCCCGCTACTTCGACCGGGTCACCCGCCCCGAGGCGCTGATCCCCGCCGCCCTCCAGGCCATGCGGGTCCTCGCCGACCCGGTGGAGACCGGCGCGGTCACCCTCGCCCTGCCGCAGGACGTCCAGGCCGAGGCGTACGACTGGCCGGAGGAGTTCTTCGCCGACCGGGTCTGGCGGGTCGCCCGGCCCGCCCCCGACACCGGCGCCCTCGCCGAGGCGGTGCACGCCATCCGCACGGCCCGCCGCCCCCTGCTGATCGCGGGCGGCGGCGTCCACCACAGCCAGGCCGAGGACGCGCTGCGCGCTTTCGCCGACGCCACCGGCATCCCCGTCGCCTCCACCCAGGCCGGCAAGGGCTCACTGCGCCACGACCACCCCGCCGACATCGGCGGCATCGGCCACACCGGCACGGCCACCGCCGACACCCTGGCCCGCGAGGCCGATCTGGTCATCGGCGTCGGCACCCGCTACACCGACTTCACCACCGCCTCCGCCACCCTCTTCGCCGACCCCGGGGTCCGCTTCCTCAACCTCAACATCGCCTCCTTCGACTCCCACAAGCTCGGCGCCACCCCCCTGGTCGCCGACGCCCGCACCGGACTCGAGGCCCTCGCCGGGGCGCTTTCCGGACACCGCGTCGAGAAGGAGTACGAAGCGGCCTACGGCGCGGCGAAGGCGGCATGGGAGCGGCGCGTCGATGCGGCGTACGGCGCCGCGGACGCCTCCGTACGGCCGTCCCAGACGCAGGTCCTCGGCGCCCTGGACGCCCTCGTCGACGACACCGACATCGTGATCAACGCCGCCGGGTCCCTCCCCGGTGACCTGCACAAACTCTGGCGTGCCCGGTCCCGCCGGCAGTATCACCTCGAATACGGCTACTCCTGCATGGGCTATGAGATCCCCGCCGCCATCGGCGTCCGGCTCGCCGCTCCGGACCGCCCGGTGTGGGCGCTCGTCGGTGACGGTACATATCTGATGAACCCCACCGAGATCGTCACCGCGGTCCAGGAGGGCATCCCCATCAATGTCGTCCTCATCCAGAACCATGGCTATGCCTCCATCGGCGGCCTGTCGGAGGCGACGGGCGGCGAGCGCTTCGGCACGGCGTACCGCTACAGGGCCGACGACCGGACCTACACCGGCGCGCCGCTGCCCGTGGATCTGGCCGCCAATGCCGCCTCGCTCGGCATGCACGTCATCCGCGCCGCCACGGTCGCCGAACTACGCGCTGCGCTGGCCGAGGCGCGTGGCGCGAACCGGCCCACATGTGTCTATGTCGAGACCGAAACGGCCGACACTGTGCCGGGCGCGCCCGAGGCCCAGGCCTGGTGGGATGTACCCGTTGCCGAGACCGCGACGCGTCCGGCGGCGGTCGCCGCCCGCGCGGCGTACGACCGTCACGCCGCCGGCCGCCGTCGTCACCTCTGACATCCGCTCGCCGCTTCACGTACGAAAGGCCCTCCCCATGAAGACCATCAACCACTGGATCGGCGGCAAGGCCGTCGAGGGCGTTTCCGGCAACTACGGTCCGGTCTACAACCCGGCCACCGGCGCCCAGGAGAAGCAGGTCGCCTTCGCCTCCGTGGACGAGGTCGATGCCGCGGTCACGGCCGCCAAGGAAGCGTTCCAGAGCTGGGGCACCAGCTCCCTGGCCAAGCGCACCTCGGTGCTGTTCAAGTACCGCGAGCTGATCGACGCGCACCGCGACGAGATCGCCGCCCTGATCACCGCCGAGCACGGCAAGGTGCACTCCGACGCGCTCGGTGAGGTCGCCCGCGGTCTGGAGATCGTCGAGCTGGCCTGCGGCATCCCGGAGAAGCTCAAGGGCGAGCTGTCCACCCAGGTGTCGACGCGGGTGGACGTGGCCGCCATCCGCCAGTCCCTCGGAGTCGTCGCCGGCATCACGCCGTTCAACTTCCCCGCCATGGTGCCGATGTGGATGTTCCCGCTGGCCATCGCCTGCGGCAACACCTTCGTCCTCAAGCCGAGCGAGAAGGTGCCCAGCGCCGCCTTCAAGCTGGCCGAGCTGGCCGCCGAGGCGGGCCTGCCCGATGGCGTGCTGAACATCGTCAACGGCGACAAGGTGGCCGTCGACGCCATCCTGGCGCACCCGGACATCGCCGCCGTCTCCTTCGTCGGCTCCACCCCGATCGCCAAGTACATCCACACCACCGGCACCGCCAACGGCAAGCGTGTCCAGGCGCTGGGCGGCGCCAAGAACCACATGCTGGTCCTCCCGGACGCCGACCTCGACCTGGCCGCGGACTCCGCGATCAACGCCGCGTACGGCTCCGCGGGCGAGCGCTGCATGGCGATCTCCGTCGTCGTCGCCGTCGGTGACACCGCCGACCCGCTGATCGGCAAGATCAAGGAGCGCGCCGACAAGCTGCGCATCGGCCCCGGCGACGACCCGGCCTCCGAGATGGGCCCGCTGATCACCAAGGTCCACCGCGACAAGGTCGCCTCGTACGTCTCCGGCGCCGCGGCCCAGGGTGCCGATGTCGTCATCGACGGCACGGGCTACACCGTCGAGGGCTACGAGGACGGCCACTGGATCGGCGTTTCCCTGCTGGACAACGTCACGCCCGAGATGGACGCCTACCGCGACGAGATCTTCGGCCCGGTGCTGTCCGTGGTCCGCGTCGACACCTACGACGAGGCCATCGCCCTGATGAACAACTCGCCGTGGGGCAACGGCACCGCGATCTTCACCCGGGACGGCGGCGCGGCCCGCCGCTTCCAGCTGGAGGTCGAGGCCGGCATGGTCGGCGTCAACGTCCCGATCCCGGTCCCCGTCGGCTACCACTCCTTCGGCGGCTGGAAGGACTCGCTCTTCGGCGACCACCACATCTACGGCAACGACGGCGTGCACTTCTACACCCGCGGCAAGGTCGTCACCACCCGCTGGCCGGACCCGTCCGACGGCGGCATCAACCTGGGCTTCCCCAGCAACCACTGACGGACCGCCCGGCCCCGCCCGGACCCCCTGCCGGCCCTCACCGGCAGGGGGTCCGCGCGTCCGCCGACCGGGGGGAAGACCGCGGAGGCACGCGTTGCTACCGTGCTCCCTTGGCAGAGCACCGACATCCGCGGGGGAACCACATGCAGCAACCCATGGCGCTCGCCAAGGGCGCCCGCATCGCCGGCGGAGTCTTCTGCCTGCTGTTCTTCCTCTGGACCGCGTACTGGCTGGCCGTCGACATCGGCGAGTTCGGCATCGACGGCCTCTGGAACGCCTGGACCGGTAAGGCCCCCGTCGGCAAGGACCAGGTCACCAACCCCGTCCAGCTCGGCCTCGCCGTCCTGGAACTGACGGCGGTCTTCGCGGCCTTCGCCGGGCAGCGGTCGGCCGGCGGACTGCTCGCCGTCGCCACCACGCTCACCTTCGCGACCGCCCTGCAGACCCTCATCAGCACCGGCCAGCACACCAGCGACGACCGCTGGTTCGCGAACGCCGACAACACCACGCCGACGTTCGAGGGCGTTTTCGTCGGCAGCCTGGGGCTGATCCTGTTCGCCGTCATCGCCGGGATCGTGCTGCTGAGCGGGATGCGCGGCTGGCCCCGGCAGAAGCCCAGCGACCCGCCCAAGCGCCCCGTCAAGGCGGCGGGCGTGGTCGGCGGCCTGGTGCTCGCCGCAATGGCGCTGTGCTACCTCATCTGGCACATCTACGTGCTGGTGCAGTTCGGCAGCGACAGCCTGACCCCGCTCTACCTCGGCCGGGGCGCGCTCTCCTCTCTCACGCAGATGGCCGGCGGCTGGCAGTCGGTGGTCTTCCTCCTGCTGACCGCCGTGGCCGGCCTCAACTGCCTGATGCGGGGCGGCGCGGCCCGCGGTCTCGGCATCGGCCTGGGCATCGTGCTGCTGCCCGGCGCCGTACTGACGCTGATCGCGTTGATCAGTCACGATGCGCTGTTCGAACTCAGCGGCCCGATGCCGGGCATGGCCCTGCTCAGCACCATCCAGGTCCTGCTGGACCTGATCGGCTCGCTGCTCCTGCTCGCCGTCCTGGGCCGCGGCGAGCCCGTCGCACCCGCCTGGTACCCGCCCGCCCCGGCCCCGCAGTTCGCCGCCCCCGGCTTCGTACCGCCCGGCCCCCAGGGCCCGCCCCCGGCCGGCTGGCAGCCGCCCGGTCCGCCCATGGCCCCGCCGCCCGGCCCGCCGATGCCGCAGCAGGCCCCGCCGATGCCGCCGCCGCCCCAGGGCCCGCCGCCCCAGGGAGGCTTCGGCCCGCCGCAGTTCTGAGCCGCCCGAGGCCGATCGCCTCGCCCGGCGCACGGGGCCCGTACCGCAACCGCGGTACGGGCCCCGACCTGTCTACTTCCCTGGGAGGGCACGGGGTTCCGCCCGGCGGACGGGGCGCCCGGCGGGGGCCCGTGCCTAGGATTCGACCATGGATCTTCGACTGCGCGGGCGGCGCCTGTACGCGGCCGCGGGCGCCCTGGCCGTCCTCATAGGAGGCGGCACCTGGGCGGCCGCGTCCTCCGGAGCCGCACCCGCCGTGCACCGCGAGGACCGGTTCCTGACGGTGCACGGCGCGCCGGGCAGCGGGGCGAAGCGGGAGCGGATCGACACCTCCTTCTTCACGGCCGGCGCCTCGTCCGGCCGTCGCCCCGCGGTCCTGCTCGGCCACGGCTTCGGCGGCAGCAAGGCCGATGTCCGCGCGCAGGCCGAGCAACTGGCCCGGGACGGCTACGCGGTGATGACCTGGTCGGCCCGCGGCTTCGGCAAATCCACCGGGAAGATCGGGCTGAACGCCCCGGACCGCGAGGTCGCCGATGTCAGCCGGCTGATCGACTGGCTGGCGAAGCGTCCCGAGGTCCGGCTCGACAAGGCGGGCGATCCCCGCGTCGGCGTCGCCGGGGCCTCGTACGGCGGCGCGATCGCCCTGCTCGCGGCCGGACACGACCGGCGGGTGGACGCCATCGTCCCGGGGATCACCTACTGGAACCTCGCCGACGCCCTCTTCCCCAACGGCGTGTTCAAGAAGCTGTGGGCCGGCATCTTCTTCACCACGGGCGCGGCCGGCGCCCCCACCGGCACACCCGGCAAGGCTCCCGGTGCGTCCGGCGGCTGCGGAAAGTTCGACGCGCAACTGTGCGCGATGTACGAGCGGGTCGCCGTCGCGGGCAAGCCGGACGCCGCCGCCCGCAAACTCCTCGCCGACCGCAGCCCCTCCGCCGTGGCCGGCCACATCAAGGTGCCGGCCCTGATCTTCCAGGGCCGGCAGGACTCCCTCTTCCCGCTCGGCCAGGCCGACGCCATGGCGAAGGCGATCCGCACGAACGGCGCGCCGGTGGACGTCGACTGGATCGCCGGCGGGCACGACGGCGGCGACCGCGAGACCGCGCGGGTCGCGGCCCGCACGAAGGCCTGGTTCGACCGCTATCTGAAGGGCGACAAGGGCGCCGACACCGGGCCCGCGTTCCGCATCAGCCGCACCGGAGGCGTGGACTCCACCAAGGGGACGCTGCGGCTGCGCGGCGCGAGCGGCGACCGCTACCCCGGCCTGGACAACGACCCCCGGCGCGTCCCACTGGCCGGCCGCACCCAGCGCTTCGCCAACCCGGCCGGCGCCGGACCGCCCGCAATCTCCACCGTGCCGGGCATCGGCTCGCTCGGCGGCCTGTCCTCCGCGGGCGTCGGACTCTCCCTCGACTTCCCCGGCCAGTACGCCCACTTCGACTCGGAGCGGCTGCCGGCCCCGGTCCATCTCACCGGCAGCCCCACCGCCACCGTCCGGGTCCGGTCCACCGCACCGGACGCGGTGTTCTTCGCCAAGGTCTACGACGTGGGCCCCGACGGCCGCCGCCAGGTGCTGCCGTCCCAGCTGGTCACCCCGTACCGCATCGAGGACGCCCGGGACGGCAGGACCGTACGCCTGCGACTCCCCGCCGTCGACCACGAGTTCGCCGCCGGGCACCGGATGCGGCTGGTGCTGGCCGCCACCGACCTCGGCTACGCCTCACCCGCCCGGCCCGCCACCTACACCGTCTCCCTCAAGAGCGCGCTCAGTGTGCCCACCGCCCCCCAGGCACGCGGCGCCGCCGCGCCCCTGCCCGCCTGGACCTGGGAGCTGCCCGCCGCGGCCGCGGTCCTCGCCGCGCTGCTGCTGCTCACCGCCCGCCGCCGGACCGCCGCACCCGCCCCCGACCCGGCGCTCGCCGATGTCCCGCTGCAGATCAGCGGCCTGAGCAAGCGCTACGCCACATCCACCGACAGATATGCGGTCCGCGAGCTGTCCTTCCGCGTGGAGCGGGGGCAGGTCCTGGGCCTGCTGGGGCCCAACGGCGCCGGCAAGACCACCACACTGCGGATGCTGATGGGTCTGATCCGGCCCGACGACGGCGAGATCCGGGTCTTCGGGCAGGCCATCCGGCCCGGTGCGCCGGTGCTCTCCCGGGTCGGCGCGTTCGTCGAGGGCGCCGGATTCCTGCCGCATCTCTCCGGCCGCGCCAACCTCGAGCTGTACTGGCAGGCCACCGGCCGCCCCGCCGCCGACGCCCGCCTCGACGAGGCGCTGGAGATCGCCGGCCTCGGCGACGCCCTGCAGCGCGCGGTGCGCACGTACTCCCAGGGCATGCGGCAGCGCCTGGCCATCGCCCAGGCCATGCTGGGCCTGCCGGATCTGCTGATCCTCGACGAACCCACCAACGGCCTGGACCCGCCGCAGATCCGCGAGATGCGCGACGTGATGATCCGTTACGCCGCGGCCGGCCGCACGGTGATCGTCTCCAGCCATCTGCTGTCCGAGGTCGAACAGAGCTGTACGCATCTGGTCGTCATGGACCGTGGGCGGCTCGTCCAGGCCGGGCCGGTCGCCGAGATCATCGGCTCGGGGGACACCCTGCTGGTCGGCGTCGCGGGGACCCTGCCGCTCTCCGACGCCCTGGTGGACAAGGCCGCGGCGCTGCCCGGCGTCGCCTCCGCCGTCCACGCCGACGAGGGCCTGCTGATCCGTCTCACCGACCCGGACGGCACCCCCGCGCTCCTCGCCGGCCTCATCGAGCTGGAGATCCCGGTGAACCGCATCGGCCCGCACCGCCGCCTGGAGGACGCCTTCCTCACCCTGATCGGAGACGACGCCCGATGACCGCGACTCCCACGGCCGCGGCGCCCGGCTACCGTCCGCGCCACACCCTCCCGCTACGGGTCGAGGCCCGGCGCCAGCTGCGCCGCCGCCGCACGCTGGTGATCGCCGCGATCCTGACGCTGCTGCCGTTCGTGCTGGTCGCCGCGTTCGCGATCGGCGGCGACCCGGAAGGCCGCGGCAACGGCCGGATCTCCCTGATGGACACCGCGACCGCCTCCGGCGGGAACTTCGCCGCCACCGTCCTGTTCGTCTCCGTGGGCTTCCTCCTCGTCGTCCCGGTGGCGCTGTTCTGCGGCGACACCATCGCCTCCGAGGCGAGCTGGTCCTCGCTGCGCTATCTGCTCGCCGCGCCCGTCCCGCGCGCCCGGCTGCTGCTGAGCAAGCTCACCATCGGGCTGGTGTTCAGCGCCGCCGCGATGGTGCTGCTGCCGCTGGTCGCGCTCGGGGTGGGCACCGCCGCGTACGGCTGGGGCCCGCTCCAACTGCCTGCCGGCGGGGCCCTGCCGGCGGCGGATGCGGTGCCGCGGCTGGCGGTCGTGGTCGGTTATGTCTTCGTCAGCCAGCTGGTCACCGCGGGCCTCGCCTTCTGGCTGTCGACGGTGACCGATGCGCCGCTGGGGGCGGTCGGCGGCGCCGTCGGACTGACCATCGTCGGCAATGTCCTGGACCAGGTCACGGCGCTGGGCTCCTGGCGCGAGGTGCTGCCCGCCCACTGGCAGTACTCCTGGGCCGATGCCCTGCAGCCCCAGATGGAGTGGTCGGGGATGGTGCAGGGGGCGTCGGTCTCGGTGGCGTATGCGCTGGTGCTGGTGGCGGTGGCGTTCCGGGGGTTCGCGCGCAAGGACGTGGTGTCGTAGAGGCGTACGGAGGGGCGTAGGGAGCGGTGAACGTCCCTCCCCAGGCCGGGCGTTGCAACCTTTCGGCGGGTACCGGTGTCTAACGTACACAGCGTTCAAACAGCGGTAATTCCGGAAGTTGAGGACATCACATGCTCCGTACCGTTTCGCGTGGTGCCGCCGCCGCGGCCCTCGGGGTGGCCCTGCCCCTGACCCTCGCCGCCGTCCCGGCGACCGCCGCTCCCGCCGCCGGACCGGCCGCCGCCCACCGGTCAGCGGGCCCGGCCGCGGCCACCGTCCGTACGGACCCCAACGGCCGGCACGACGCCACCGACATCCGCCGCTTCCTGAGCACCTTCTACGGCCACCACGGCCCCACCGACTGGGCGCGCGAGCATCAGGTCTCGGACTACCTCAAGGACCGCGCCGCCCACACCGAGGGCTACGACCTGCTGCTCTGCGCCCAGAACACCCCCCGCGAGATCTCCATAGGCAAGGTGACCACGGCCCAGTCCGCCGGTGTCGGCTGGGCGACCGTCACCACCATCTGGGACGGCGGGACCCGCGGCAGCTTCACCGCCTACGTGGGCCTCGACTCGCAGCCGATCGAGCTCCAGGACGTCGACTGCGCGCCGTAGAGGCGGCCCGGTGGATCGTGGCCCGGCACCGGGCGCCAGGTGCCGGGGCCCCGGCTCTCAGGCGGTCGGCCCCTGCATCCGTGCACTGACCCACTTCATCGTGCCCTCGCCCAGCCCCTGCACATAGGTGGCGGCGCTGTGCGTACCGTTCGGCACGACCTGCAGCCGCGTCCTTATCGGCCCGTGCCCGTACTGCGCGATGAACTTCCGCACCTTGGGCAGCACGGTGTTCTCCTTCGAGCCGTCCTGGAAGGCCAGGAAGACCTCCGGTCCGCCGCGCGCCATCAGCCGCCGGGCGAGCACCTCGGGGTTGTTCGCCCGTTCCTCCCGGGCGTGGCCGTTCCACAGCGGTGAGTCGGGCACGATGTCCGGCCCGTTGGGGATCGCGACCTTGAACGTCCCCGGGTTCTGCAGCACATTCTTCAGCGCCGCGAACCCACCCGACGAAGAACCCATGATCGCCCAGGCGTTGCGGGTGTTGAGGGTACGGAAGTTCTGCCGTACGAGATCGGGCACGTCCTTGCTCAGCCAGGTGCCGATCTTCGGCTGGCCGGGGATGTCGCTGCCGTCGTAGTACTGCTTGTCATTGGGATTGAGCACGGGCATGACGAGGATGAACGGCAGGCTGGTGCCGTTCTTGGACCACTGCGCGAGGCTCTCCTCCAGCTTCAGGTCCGAGCCGATCCAGTAGTTGACCGGGTAGCCGTAGGAGCCGGGCAGGGCCTCCATCACCGGGAAGCCCTTGTTCGCGTTGCGCTTGTCGTAGTACTCCGGCGGCGCCCACACCCACACCTTCCCGGTGAAGCCCGACTTCCGGCCGTGCAGGGTGGTCACGCCTATCGGGGTGTTCTCCCCGGCCCCGCCGACCCGGCTCTCCTCCGTGAAGCTGATCGGATGCGTGGGGAAGCGCACCAGCGACCGCTTCCCCTTCTCCGGCGCCGAGGCGTGCGAGGCGGTGCCCGGCCCGGGGGCGGCGAACCGTACGGGCCCCGCCTTGGTGGCCGCGCTCGTGCCGCAGCCGGCCGTAAGGGCGAGCGAGGTCAGGGTGAACAGGGTGATCACCGGGGTGAACAGGGCTTTGCGCACGACGCTTTCTCCTTGCCGGACAAACCGGGAAGGCCCCGGCCTGTCCGCCAAGAGGGGACGGCCCCACGGGACGGTTTCCCGTGTGACGTGTCGGATTCGTCGCACCGGATATCCGGAATCCGGGCACACCGCCCTGACCTGGGATGTTTACGTACAGCGGAACCCGGGTTTACCGTCATTTTCCCGGCGCGGGGGCGGCGCGTACGGGCGCGCGCCTGCGCCCCGGGATGCGCGCGACCGGCTCGGCGACACTCCCGCCGAGCCCCGGCGGCAACCGGCGCCAACCCTTCCGGAAGCCCGTCCCTCTTGACCGTATTCTCTCGATATGACCTGGCCGCGCGCCCTGAAGCAGACCGCCCGCTCCGGGCTGACCATCGAGCGGGCCAAGCTCACTCCGGTGATCGCGGTGCGCGGCGCGGTCGGTGTCGCCCTCGTCATCGGCCTGTGCCTGTGGCGCGGCGACCCCGCCCTCGCGGTCTCCTCCGCATTCGGCGCGTTCGCCTCCGGCCTCGTCACCTTCCAGCGCAGCATGCGGCCCCGCCCCGTCCTGGCCCTCGGCGTCGCCGCCGCGCTCGCCGTCTCCACCTTCCTCGGCTACCTGGCCGCCTCCCGCCTCCCGGTCTTCGTCCTGCTCCTCGCCGGCTGGACTTTGCTCGCCGGGATGGCCTGGGCGATCGGCCCGGTCTCCGGCCTGGCCGGCACCCAGACCGTGGCGATCATGCTGGTCACCGTCACCCTGCCGACCTCGGTCCTCAGCGCCCTGGAGCACGCCGCCCTGATCTTCTGCGGCGGCCTCGTCCAGGCCGCCCTGATCATCGCCTTCCCGGTACGCCCCTGGGGAGTGCAGCGCGACGCCCTCGCGGACGCGCTGGCCGCCGAGGCCGACTGCGCCCGCCGCCTCCGCCACGACCCGGTGGCGCCCTTCGACCCGGCGCCCCTCATGGACGCCCGCCTCGCCTCCGAGGTGACGCCGCGTCAGGCCAGGCGCCGCCCCGTGCAGCTGCACGGCCCCCGGGGCCTGGCCGAACGCGTCAGACCCGTCCTCGCCTCACTCGCCGACCCCGTCGTCGGCGCCCCGCTCGAAGGCCCCGAACGCGACCGCGCCCGCGACCTCCTCCAGGCCGCGGGCGCAGTCCTGGACGCCGTCGCCCACGCCGTACGGCACGCCGGCCCCGTCCGCCTGCCGCCCGAGGCGATGGCCACCCTGGAGGTCCCCGCCTCCGGCCCGATGCTCAAGGGCGCCGCCCGCCGCTCCGCCTACCGCCTGATCTCCCTGCTCGCCGACGCCGTCGAACTCACCGACGAGCCCGTCCGGGCCACCCGCCCCACCACCGCAGCCGAACGCGGCCATCTGCTGCGCCCCAGCGTCCCCCGGCTCGTCCCCGTGGCCCTGCGTGCCCTGCGCCGCGAGGCCCGCTGGTCCTCCCGCATCTTCCGGCACGCCCTGCGCGTCAGCGCCGTCGCCTGCCTCGGCTATCTCCTGGGCACCGCCCTCCCGTTCGGCCACGGCTACTGGGCGCCGCTCACCTCCGTCATGGTGATGCGCCCCGACTTCGGCCAGACCTACTCCCGCGGTGTGGCTCGCTTCAGCGGCACGCTCGTCGGCGTCGCCGTCAGCGGAGGCCTGATGGCGCTCGCCCATCCCGGCCGCTATGTCTGCGCCGGGCTCGCCGTCCTCTTCGTCTTCCTCATGTATCTGCTGATGCGCACCGGCGTCTCGGTCACCTCGGCCTGCGTGGCCGGCTATGTCATCTTCCTGCTGGGCATCGCCGGCGAGGGCTGGACCCAGACCGTGGAGGAGCGCGTGGTGCTCACCCTTCTGGGCGGACTGCTCGCCATGCTCTCGTACGCCCTGTTCCCCGCCTGGGAAACCCCCAAGCTGCGCGACCGCCTCGCCGAATGGCTGGAGGCCAACGGGCGTTATGCGCTGGCCGTCCTGGACCGCTACGCCCGCCCCGCCGAACGCCGCCCCCGGCACGTCCGCGAGGCCCTCCTGGACGCCCGCGCCGCCCGCGCCGCCTGGGAGGAGAGCGAGGCCCGCGCCGAAAAGGAACCCGTACGCCACCGCGGCCTCTCCCGCACCGCGGCCACCGCCGCCGGCGCCGCCCTCGCCACCATGGGCCGGGTCACGATGATCATGGAGGCCCATCTCCCCGACAAGGACGCCGAACCGTCCCCCGGCGCCGCCGCCTTCGCCGCCGAACTGCGCCCCGCCCTGGAACGCGCCGCGCGCGCCGTACGGCAACGCGACCGGCTGGAGTGGCGCGCGCTGCGCGCGGTGTGGAACCGGTGGGACGCCGAATCCGCAAGCCAGGGCGTCGCGCTGCGCGCCGCTGACCTGCTGCTGGACGCGCTGGACGAGTTCGCCGAGGCGCTCTCCAAAGGGCGGGGCGGCCGCAACCGTGCGGCCCGCCGGGGCGCGGAGGGAACCATTCCGCCCGCCCAGTAGTCTTGTTGAGTGCCCGCAATGCACGTGGATGGACGTCTTTGCCTCAGGTGAGACAATGGTTACTTCTGCTCCACAATGCCCGAAGCCCGTCATCCGTCGATCGTGACCCCCGTCGATCGTCAGCCCGTCGATCGTGACCCCGTCGATCGTCAGCCGGCCGATCGTCATCCAGTCGAGAGAGAGCACCCGATCTCCCCATGGCGTCCAGCACTTCCACGAGAGCGTCGTCCGGCAAGACCGCCGACAGGTCCGCCTCCTCCTCCGGCACCTACGACATCGGTATCGACCTCGGCACCGCCAACACCCTGGTGTACGCCCGCGGCAAGGGCGTGGTGCTGAACGAACCGTCCGTGGTCGCCGTCAACGGCACCGGCGAGGTCATCGCCGTCGGCGCGGAGGCCAAACGCACCATCGGCCGCACCCCCTCCGGGATCACCGCGATGCGTCCCCTGCGGGAAGGCGTCATCGCCGACTTCGACGCGGCCGAGCAGATGCTCCGCGCCCTGATGAAAAAGGCCCTGCCCAGCCGCCGGTTCGCCCGGCCGCGGGTCGTCATCTGTGTGCCCTCCGGCATCACCGGCGTCGAGCGCCGCGCCGTCGTCGACTCCGCCCGCGGCGCCGGCGCCCGCGAAGTCCACCTCATCGAGGAGCCGATGGCCGCCGCGATCGGCGCCGGCCTCCCCGTCGACGAACCCGTGGGCTGCATGGTGGTGGACATCGGCGGCGGCACCACCGAGGTCGCCGTCGTCTCCATGGGCGGCTTGGTCACCGCCCGGTCCGTACGGATCGCCGGCGACGCCCTGGACGCCGCCATCGCCGCCTACATCAAGAAGAAGCACACCCTGGCCATCGGCGAACGCACCGCCGAGGACATCAAGATCGCCATCGGCTCGGCGGCCTGGACCCCGGTGGTCACCGACGAGGACGGCGAACCGCAGCGCCGCACCTCCTTCACCGTCCGCGGCCGCGACCACGTCAGCGGCCTGCCCCGCATCCAGGAGATCACCGAGGAAGAAATCCGCGAGGCCCTCACCGAGCCCGTCGACGCCATCATCCGAGCCGTCCACCACACCCTCGACGCCTGCCCGCCGGAACTCTCCGGCGACATCATCGAGCGCGGCATCGCCCTGACCGGCGGCGGCGCCCTGCTGCGCGGCCTGGACCTGCGGCTCGCGGAGGAAATGGGCGTCCCGGTGACCGTCGCCGACCAGCCGCTGGACTGCGTCGTCAACGGCACCGCCAAGTGCGTCGACGAATTCGCCTCGCTGCACGGCCTGCTGACGGGCGCAAAGGAACGGCCGCGCAGGACCGTGCGGCTGTAGGAGGCCGCGGCCGTGGGGAGGGGGACGGCGGGGAATCCGTGGCCATGTGCCCCCGCACGGACCGCATTCCCCGCCCTGTTCCCCGGCACGGACTCCTCGTACGATCTCAGGCCTGCCGAGGTACGGGGGAGGACGGGTATGCCCGTTGAGGAGTTGGCCGCACTGGCGGTCCAGGTGCTGACCGCAGAAGTACCGCTTCCGGCCGAACAGCAGTCGGTGGTACGCGAACTGGTCTGGGGACGGCTGGGCAGGACCACCCTGGGGGCCGCCGCGCTGGCCCGCCTGCACGAGCAGCCCGGCGAGGGATCGGCGAGCATCGTCGGCTCCGTGATCGCCGACGAACTGCGGTCGGACCCGGACTTCGCCGATCTGCTGCACAGAGCCCTCCCTCCGCTTCCTGCCCGAGGGGTAAACACCGCCATTCCCGAGATGGTTGCCGCGGGTCCCCCGCCCCCGGCGGTCCCGCCCCGCAAGCGGGCCGCCGCGCAGGCTTCCGTCGCCCCGGCCCCCGCCGCCCCGGATCCGGCCGAGGTGCGGAAGATAGTCCTCCTGGGGGTGCCACAGGCGTTAGTGACGTACACCGTCCTCTACATCGCGGTGCAGTCGGGCATGAGGGTGCCGCCCCTGACGACCGCACTCCTGCTCGCTTCGGCCGGGCTGGCGGCCTACGGGATCTGGCGCGGCATCCGCCTTTTCCAGCGCCACAGAGACAGCCCGCTGCTCACCATCGGACCGGTGGCGCTCAACGCGCTCGTGCTGATCAGGCTGGTTCTTTGGCTGGTGGCGGGCTGAGCCCTCGCCCTCGGTGAAGGCGCGGGGTCAGCGCGCGGGGGCGTCCCCGGGGGTGAGGGCGTCCCCGGGAGCGAAGTCCGCCTCGATGCCCAGCCGCCTGGCCGCCGCGGCAACGGTCTGTTCCAGCAGCACGGCAATGGTCATCGGCCCGACCCCGCCCGGCACCGGAGTGATCAGGCTCGCCCGCGCGCGGGCCGACTCGAAGTCGACATCGCCCACATTCCCGGGGTTGTAGCCGGCATCGATCACCACCGCGCCCGGCTTGATGTCCGTGCCCTGGATGAATCGCGCCCGCCCGACCGCCGCGACCAGTACATCCGCCTCCCGCACGACCGAGGCCAGGTCGGCGGTGCGCGAATGGCAGTACGTCACCGTCGCATCGCGCCCGAGCAGCAGCATTCCCACCGGCTTGCCGAGAATGGCGCTCCGCCCGACGACCACCGCCCGCTTCCCCGCGAGCTCCACCCCGTACTCGTCCAGCAGCCGCATGATGCCCTCGGGCGTGCAGGACGCAAAGCCGCCGGGCAGCCCGAAACCCATCGCGGCGAACGAGTGGGTCGTCACGCCGTCGACGTCCTTCTCCGGTGCGATGGCCTCGAAGGCGGCCCGCTCGTCGATGCCCGGCGGTACCGGATGCTGCAACAGGATGCCGTGCACCTCGGGGTCCTGGGACAGTTCCCCGATGACGGCGACCAGTTCATCGGTGGTGGTCGCGGCCGGCAGCTCGATGTGCCGCGACCGGATCCCGGCCTTCGCACACCGGGAACGCTTCATCCGGACGTACGTCACCGAGGCGGGATCCTCGCCCACCAGCACGGTCGCCAAGCACGGTGTCACGCCGCTCCGCGCCGCGACGGCCGCCGCGACGGTGGCGCTCCGGTCGACGATCCGGCGGGCGAGGTGACGGCCGTCCATGAGACGGGCGGTAGGCGTCCGGGCCTGGGACATGGGCTGCTCCTGCGTCATGGCTGCGGGTCGCCCAGGCGCACGGCACTGACGAGATGCGTCGGGCCGCTCCCCGGTGGTACTCCACCTCACGCGCCAGTCACGGCCTGCGGCAAGGGTAGCGGACGGGACGGGACCGGGTGGGATCTGACGGGGTGGAGGCTCCCTCTGCTCATGCCCACCTCCCTTTCCCCCTACCGTCGTTGCCCCGTCTCGGCCTCCGCGTCCGTCTCCATCCCCATCTCCGTCTCCACCTCCACCTCCGCCTTCGTCCCCGCCCGCCGTGCGATATGTGCCTCCAAGCCGTCCAGGATGCGCTCCAGCCCGAACTCCAGGGACTGGTCGCGGGAGTCGGTCTCCTCCGCGGACGCTAGGGCGGCGGTCAGGGCCGGGAACCTGTCGGAGCGCCCGACGAGCAGTTCGTTCAGGGCCGCGCTCATCACCTGCTCCGGCTCCTTGGCCTGCGCGCTTCCCAGGCCCATCGACGCCGACACCTGCGCGATGGCCCGGACATGGCCGGTCACGACGACCACGGCGTCCAGCTGTTCGCCGCCGTTGAGGCCGGTGTCCGCCAGTGCGCTGACGGCGCGTTCGGTCCAGCCGAGCTCGTTGGGGCCCATGACGCGCGGGCCGGTGGCCGCGTCCAGGAGCCAGGGGTGGCGCTCGAAGGCCGCCGCGAGCTGCCCGGCCCAATCGCGCAGCGCGGCCCGCCAGCCGCCGTCGTCGCCCTCGGCCGGGGCCGGCGGCTCACCCATGGCCGTGTCGATCATGAGCGCCACCAGCGCCGTCTTGCCCGGGACATAGCGGTACAAGGACATTTTGGTGAAGTCCAGTTCGCCCGCGACCCGCTGCATGGACACCGCCCCCAGCCCGCCGGTATCGGCGAGGGCCATGGCCGTACGAGTGATCCGCTCCAGGCTCAGGGCAGGTTTGGGGCCGCGGCTGGGCCGCTCCCGCCGGCCCCACAGCAGCTCCACGCTGCCCGCCTGGGCCCCGAACACGCTGCGCTTCTCGTCGTCTCCAGCCACCCCCGCATAGTAAATCCGCCCCGAAAACTGTCTCCGGGGTACACTAATTAGTGTCCATCAGATACAGTTTTTCTTGCCGGTGTCATGCACGACGGTCGACCGCTGACGGTTGGCCGCTACACGGGGGAGTAGGCAATGACGCAGCGAACGATCCTGATCTCGGGTGCCAGCGTGGCGGGCCCGGCCCTGGCCTACTGGCTCGCGCGCTACGGCTACCGGCCGACTGTGATTGAAGTGGCCCCGGCCCTGCGCGGCGGCGGGTTCGCGGTCGACTTCCGTGGGGCGGTGCAGGTGTCCGTACTGCAGCGAATGGGTGTCCTCGATGCCATCAAGTGCCGGGCCGCCGGCGGCAGCCCCATGACCTTCATCGACGCACAGGGCCGCCAACTCTCCGCACTGCCACCGGAGTTCGCGGGCGGTGAGCTCGAGATCCTCCGCTCGGACCTCTCACGCATCCTCTATGAGCACAGCCTCCACGGGCAGGGCCTCCACGGGCAGGGTCTCCGCGGCCGCAGCCTGCACACCCCGGCCGACGAGGTCGCACTCCCCGGAAGCGGGGCCGCGGCCGCCACCGAGTACGTCTTCGGCGACTCCATCGCGTCCCTGACCGAGGGCGACGACGGCGTGCAGGTCACCTTCGAGCACGGCGCCCCGCGCACCTTCGATCTCGTGGTCGGCGCGGACGGCCTGCGCTCCGCGGTCCGCCGACTGGCCTTCGGCCCGGAGAAGGACTTCGTCAGCCACCTCGGCTACTACGTGGCCGGCTGGGACCTGCCCGCCGACGCCCCCGACCTCGGCGCCGAACAGGTCGGCTACTCCGAGCCCGGCCGGCTGGCGACCGTCGGCCGTACTCCCCGGCGCGCGGGCGACCCGGGCTACACGGGCGAGATCTTCTGCGTCTTCGCATCCGGCGAAGAGCTGTCCTACGACCGACGTGATCCGCACTCCCAGAAGAAGGCGATAGCCGAGGCATACGCCGGGTCCGGCTGGCGGACGCCGGAACTCATCGACACCCTGTGGGCCGCGGACGATCTCTACTTCGACTCCATCAGCCGGGTCGATGCACCGCACTGGTCGACCGGCCGCACGGTCCTTCTCGGCGACGCCGCCTACGGCGCCACATTGGGCGGCATGGGCACCGGCTCCGCGCTGGTCGGCGCCTATGTCCTGGCGGGCGAACTGGCCCTGGCGGACGGCGACCACACCCAGGCGTTCGCCCGCTACGAACAACTGCTGCGCCCATACGTCACCCCCTGCCAGGAAGGCGGCCGAGGAACGGGCGAATTCCTGGCCCCGACGACCCAGGAGGCAATCGACGCACGCAACGCGGCCCTGAACGACCCCGCCACCGTCCAGGCCATGCTCGACCAGGGCAACACCCTCTCCGCCGCCATAACCCTCCCCGACTACCCGTGCCTGCTTGCCGCCTCCTCCGGGCTCAGCGAGCCCCGGTAACCGCTCGCCTCTGGTCGCGCCCTGGCCCGTACCGGCCCGGTCACCGACCTCATCGACACGGCCGCCCGGCGACGTCGTCGGGACGCGAAGGGAGCGATAGCGTTGCCCGCGACGGCGGGGGAGACGGCGGGGCAGGGGTCCGGGTGACCGGACAGCAGTCGAGCAGGCCGGGCTGCCGGCAGGCCGGCGGTCGGGCCCGAGCCAGGGGGGAGCGGCGACATGGTGGATCCCATATCGGTGGGGGCGGTTACGGCGGTTCTCGGGGCGGTGACGGCTTCGATGGCCAACGAGGCCGGGAAACGGGCCTGGGAATCGCTGGGGGCGCTGGCGCGCCGGGTCGCCGGGCGGGAAGTGCCGGCGCCTGTCGGGAGCACCGAGCGTGAGGCGTTGGCCGCGCTGCTGGTCGACGGCGCCCGGCGCGACGAGGTGCATGCCCGAGCGCTGGACGCCTGGGTGCGCAGCGCCCCGAGACTCGGCGGCGGCGTTGCGGTCCCGCGTCGGCTGCCCAGTTCCGTACGGTTTTTCACGGACCGTCAGAGCCTGATGAAGCGTCTCGACCGCGAGGCGGGGCGGAAGGCCGACGGGCGTCCGCGGGTGGTGGTGATTCACGGCCCCGAGGGGATCGGGACCAGCGCGCTGGCCGTCCACTGGGGCAGTGCGCATGCCGACCGGTTCCCGGACGGGCAGCTGTATGTGGACCTGCGCGGCGCCTCGGCGGTCGGCACGCTGGACCAGGGCACCGTACTGTGCCGCCTTCTCCAGCAGTTGGGATTCGCGAACGAGGAGGTTCCGCCGGCCGTCGAGGACCGCGTCGATCGGTATCGCACCAGCATCGCCGACCGCCGGCTGCTCGTCGTCCTCGACCATGCCCGGTCCGCGGCGCAGGTGCAGTCGCTGCTGACGTCGGCGCCCGGGGTGTTCACGGTCGTGGTCGCCCGGCGGCCGCTGAGCGGTCTGGATGCGGTGCCGGTCGCCGTCGGTCCGCTGGCCGACAAGGATGCCCGCGCTCTGCTGGGCCGGCTCGCCGGGAAGGAAGCCCTGGCCGCGGCGAGGGCGGAGCTACCACGGGTGCTGACCAGGTGTGCCGGCTCCCCGTTCGCCCTGCGCGCCGCCGCCGTGCGGCTGACCGAGCCTCCCCGCCCGGCCCAGGAGCCCGCCATGCCTCCCCACAGCCCCGCCAACAACCCCGCCACCGCCCGCGACAGCGACCCCGCCACCGCTCCGGCCACCGACCCCACCAACGATCCGGCCACCGACCCGGCCAACGACCCTGTACGGAACGCCGCCGACGACGCCTACCAACAGCTGGAGGCCGGGGCCGCGCGGCTCTACCGGCTGCTGGCGCTGCGTCCGTGGCCCGCCATCGGTGCGGCATCGGCGGCCGCCATCGGCGGGCTCGGCGAACGGGAAGCCGAGGCACTGCTGGCCGAGTTGGCCGAGCGCCGGCTGCTGGAGACCACGGACACCGGCCGCTACCGCTTCCGTCCCTCCGTGCGACGGCACGCCGAAACGGCCGCCACCCGCGAGCACGGCATCGCCGCCTGCTCCGCCGCGGTATCGCGCGGCGTGGCCTGGGCCCTGCGCTTCGCGGTACGCGCCGACCGCGCCGTGCTCCCGCAGCGCTGGCACCTCGGCCCGCTGTACGCCCAGCTGGAGCAGGGCCCGTACGCGGGCCCCGGCGAGGCGCTGGCCGCACTCGGCGGCGAGCTGGGCCAGATCCTCGAAGCCGTCCGTGCGGCCGAGGAGTTCGAGGACCACGACGTGGTGGTCCAGCTGTGCGAGGCGCTGTGGTCGGTACAGCTCAAGGCGGGACGCCACGACGAGCTGCTGCCCGCACTGCGGGCCGGTACGCGCGCCGCCGACGCCCTCACCGACACCGCCGCGGACATCGCCTCGCCCGCCGCCTTCCGGATGGCCGGCCGGATGCACACCCAACTCGCGCTGGCCCTGGTGGAAGTGCGCCGGTACGAAGAAGCGGAATCGGAGCTGCTGGCCGCGGGCCGGGCCGAGGAGCGCGCCGGGCATCTCCGCGGCCGGGCCACCACCGTGGAGACCCTGGGCCTGCTACGGCTGCGCCAGTGGCGCTTCCAGGATGCCCATGAGCGGTTCGACGAGGCCGACGCCCTGCTGGCGGCCATCGGCGCGGAAGGTGAAGGGGCCGCCGATGTCCCGCGCGCCCGCGCGCTCCTGGAGCGCCATCGGGGCCGGGCCCTCCGGGGCCTGGGCCGCTGGACCGACTCCCAGGAGCGGCTGGAGCGGGCGCTGCGCTTCTTCCGCGACAGCGCCGAGGCGTACAACACCGCGCGTACCCTCACCGACCTCGCCGAGATGCATCTCGACGCCGGTGATCCTTCTGCCGCGCGCCCGCTGATCGATGAGGCGCTCTCCCTGCTCCGGGACGAGCGGGCGAGCTTCCACTTCAGCCATCTGGAGGGGTTGCGCCGGCGATGTGAAGCGGGGTGACCGTCACCTGGTGGGCGGTCCGGCCGGTGCGTACGGTCAACCCGCCCGCCACCAGACCGTCGAGCGCGGCACCGCCCGCCAGTGCGGCATACAGCGCGGAGGCGCAGGCGGCCGGGTCGGGGGCGGACGGCGCGCCGGTCAGCCGGAGCACCGCGCCCGCCCGGGTGCGCACCGTGCAGGCGTCGGGGCCCGTGATGTACGCCGCGAGCGCGCAGTGGGGCCACCGCGCCAGGACCTCCGCGCCCCAGCGCTCCGGCGGTCCCAGCCGGGGATCGTCGGCCGCCCCGTAGCGGAAGATCACATCGGCCGGCGCCACCGTGTCATGACCGGCCTGATCCTCGTGGACGGCCAGATGCGCCCCCCACCCCGCATCGCGCAAGCCGCCGTCCAGCTCATCCATCCCATCCAGCCCGACCATCTCATCCAGCTCGTCCAGCTGATCCGCCTCATCCGCCTTATCCGGCTCATCCGGCTCGTACGCGGGCTCGGCGAACCGGCGTATCGCGATACCGCCGTCCACCATCCGCCGGGTCAGGACCCGCAGCGGGGCGGTGCGCAGCGGCGGTTCGTAGGGCGGGAGGGGCAGCGGGGCGAGCACTGCGGGCTCCGGGGGTTCGGGTATCCCGATGAGGTCGTAGAACATCTCCCGCAGCAGCGCCGCGGACTTTCCGGGTACGGACGTGGTCAGTTCCGCGGGGCCCGGGAGGGGACGGTGCCGGGCAATCAGCGTCTCGATCTGCCGGGGCAGCGGCGCATGGGGAGCGAGGCGGGGGGCCGTGCGGACGAAGTCGGCCACCGGGGAGCGGGGGTCGAGCCCGGTGAACGGTGCGGCGCCCAGGAGGACGGGCGTGCCGAGGGCAGCCGCGTAGTACGTAACGGAGCCGTGGTCCCCGATGACCGCGTCGGCGGCGATCAGCGCCTGCCGCCAGCCCTCCAGGGGGTCCAGCAGGGTGAGACCGCCGCGCCGCGCGCGGTGCAGCCAGGCCCTGATCTGGCCGGGGCCGTGGCCGTGCCAGATGTTGGGATGCAGGACGGCGGCGAGACGGTATTCGTCGGCGGCGAGTTCGCCGGTCAGACGGGGGAGGAGGGCGGGGAGCAGGTCTTCGGCACCGCCGTCCCCGAAGAGCGAGTCGGGGTTCCAGGTGGAGTTGAGGACCAGCAGCCGCTGGCCGTCGCGGACGCCGAGCGTCCGGCGGAACCGGTCGCGGTGCGGCAGGGCGGCGAGCATCCGGTCGAAGCAGGGGTCCCCGGCGAGTACGGCAGTGGGGACGGCCGGCGGGCAGGCGGCGCGCAGGCGCGCCAGCTGTTCGGGGTGGGAGAGCACCATCGCATCCGCGATCGGAGTGCCGTCCTCCGCAAGCAGCCACTCCTCCGACATCCCGAACACCGGCGCATCGGCCTCTGCCTCAGGGCTTCCGGCTTCCGGCTTCCGGCTCCCGGCTCCCGGCTCCCGGCTCCCGGCTCCCGGCGTGGCCAGCGTCTTATTGTATCCAGCACCATGCGACAGAACGGCCAACTTGCCCTGAATAAGGTGCAGTTGACCACCGAAGCTCGCCGAAATGGCCAGGTCCACCGGCGTCCGCAACGCCTGCGCCCACGGCAGCAGCGGAACGCCGACCCCGGCCAGCAATTCCGCCACCCCGGCCTGGAACGGCGACGAGCCCGTACAGGTCGCCAGCATCTGCACCCGCAGGTCGTCGTGGAACAGCGGCAGTACGTCCAGCAGCCGGGTCGCCGATGTCACGTTGTGCACGACGAACAGCACCCGCCGACAGCGCCCCCGGGTGTCCCACCGCCCCGCCTCGGCCCCGACGGGCACCCGTATCCAGCCGTCCCGTCGCTCGCTCACCGCACCCCCTCGCCGCCCGCCCCGCCGGCGCGGCCTCTCCGGCCCGTCACGATAGCCACGGGCCGAGCGGACCACCCCGCGTCCCCCTCCCGCACGCCCCACCGAAACGCAACCGGCATCCGCTAACGCCCCTCACCGACGCATCCGCCAAGACGCCGCCACCGCTCCTACCGCCCCCTGACCAGCAGCAAAAAGACCCTCCCAAGGGGAGGGTCTGCTCTGGCGCCCCCGGCAGGACTCGAACCTGCGGCCAAGTGCTTAGAAGGCACCTGCTCTATCCACTGAGCTACGGGGGCCGGGCGGTGGACGTGGATCACGGACCGCGGACAAGGATAGGGGTCCGGGTGCCTCGTACCGGTTGCTTCACCTCCGTGGCACGTTGTGGAGGTTCGGTGAAGCGATCCCGATAATCGCAGGCAGGTACGAATCCTGCACCGCTTTTGCTGTCTCGCGCGCCGGGTGTTGTGCACTCGTTATGCCTGAGTCTCAGCTGTCTCGATCGTCTCATGGGTTACTCGTCCCGTTCTGTGCGGGTTCTTGTGGCGCGCACACAGGGCTATACGCTTCAAAAACCCAACGAAATTGGGCATTCTGCACATGTGGTGACCTTGGACGTACGACCCCGGCTCATCGACGCGCTGTCCGTACTGCGCGACCGCGTCGACGCCGCACGCTTTCCGCTGCCACTACGGGGGGCCGCTCGGGCCCGACGTAACAGGGCCGAACTGCTCGCCCAGCTCGACGACTATGTGATTCCCCGGCTGCGTTCGCCGCAGGCCCCGCTGCTCGCCGTGATCGGCGGGTCCACCGGGGCCGGCAAGTCGACGCTGGTCAATTCGCTGGTCGGGCGGCGGGTCTCGGAGGCCGGGGTACTGCGGCCGACGACGCGTACGCCGGTGCTGGTCTGTCATCCCGACGATCACCGCTGGTTCGCCGGGCAGCGGGTGCTGCCGCAGCTCACCCGGGTGTGGGTGCCGGGCCAGGACGGGGGAGAGGGCAGCGGGGCTCCCCGCAGGGCGCAGGGGGAGGGCGCGTTCGACTACGAGGACGCGGCGGGCGGGTACGGCGTCGAAGGTGCCGCGGGCGAGCAGGGGATGCCGACCGTGCGGATCGAGACGGATCCGGCGCTGCCCAGTGGGCTGGCGTTGCTGGACGCGCCGGACATCGATTCGCTGGTCGCCCGGAACCGGGAGCTGGCCGCGGAGCTGATCTGCGCGGCGGATGTGTGGGTGCTGGTCACCACGGCCGCACGGTATGCGGACGCGGTGCCCTGGCATCTGCTGCGTACGGCCAAGGAGTACGACGTCACGCTGGTGACGGTGCTGGACCGGGTGCCCCATCAGATCGTCACCGACATCTCCGCGCGCTACGCCGAACTCCTCCACCACGCCGGGCTCGGCCACGTCCCCCGGTTCACCATTCCCGAACTGCCCGAATCGGCCGGCGGTGGCAGCGGACTGCTGCCGGCCACGGCGGTCGCCGCGCTGCGGGACTGGCTGGAGCGGCACGCCCAGGATCCCCTCGCCCGCATCTGCGCCGCCGACCGTACGGCCTCCGGAGTGATCGCCTCGCTGCGCAGCCGGCTGCCGGCGCTGGCCTCGGCGGCCGCCGCCCAGCACGCCGCGGCGCTGCGGCTGACCGGCCGCGTCGAGGAGGCGTACGAGCGGGCCGCCGAGCGGGTACGACAGGAGGTCGCGGCCGGTGAGGTGCTGGCCGGCGACGCGCGGGCGCACTGGCGTGACCACGGGGCCGGCGGGCGGCCCGACGAGTTGCTGGACGCGCTGACACAGGGGCTGACGTCGTTGCTGGCCTGCGCCGTCGAGGAGGCGGACGAGCGGGCCGCGGAGGCGTGGCGGCGGGATCCGGCGGCGCGGGACCTCACGGCACCGGATCCCGCGGACGGCGGCGGAGCGGGCGAACGGCTCGGCGTGATCGTGCGGCGCTGGCGGCGTTGCCTGGAGGAGCTGGCCGAGGAGGAACGGGGCGAGGCGCGCGGCGGACCGGGCGGTGAGCGGGCGGGATCCGTGGATCCGGAGGAGTCGGCGGCCTTGCTGGCCACGGCGCTGCTCGGCGGCCGACGCGCCCGTACGGCCGGGGAAAATCTCGCCGACCTGCTGGGGGCCCAGGCCGCGTTGCGGCTGTGCGACCGCGGCAGCCGGCTGCTGGTGACGTACCTGGAGCGCGCCCTCGACGGTGAGCGCGAGCGGCGGCTGGCACCGCTGGAGCGGCTGGCCGTGCCGTCCGACCAGCAGGCCGAACTGATCGCCGCACTGTCCGTATTGCAGAGGGAGAAGGCGAGAGTGCGGGAGGCGGAGAGGGTGGTGTCGGGGTGAGGGAAACCCAGGCGGGTGCGGCGGACGGGGAAGGTGCGGAGAGCGCGGAGGGTGTGGTGGGTGCGGAGGGTGCGGGCGGGGCGGGGGAGGGGGCCGGTGGAGTTGAGGGGGCGCGTGGTGCTTGGGATGACGGACTGATTGCGCGGCGGGTGCAGGGCGGTGAAGGGGCGCGGCGGCGGGTGTTCAAGCCGCGCGCCGAGCCGCCGCGCGCCGTGGACCCCGCGCGGGACGCCGGCTGGGCGGCGGGCGCAGGGACGGGCGCGGGCAGCGGCGCGAACATCGACGGGGGCCGAGGCGCGAACATCGACGCGGACACCCCCGCCTACACGGACGCGGATACCGACACGGTCACGGACACGGACACGGACACGGACACGGACTTCGCCCTCGCCAGGGAAGTGGCAGCGGATTCCGCGCGGGTGGGCAATACAGGGGAGAGGTCGGGCGGCGTGCGGAGCGGGGCGTACGAGCGGGTGGCGGAGCGGCCCAGGGGTGCGCGGACGGCCGAGCTGCGCGCCCGGCTCGATGCCCTGCGGGAGCTGATCGCGCTGTCCCGGACGCGGCTCGACGGGGAGGCGCTGGACGAGGCGGGGCGGGTGCTGGACGCGGCGCGGGAGCGCTACCGGCTCTCCGGGCAGCACACCGTGGTCGCCATCGCCGGGGCCACCGGGAGCGGTAAGTCGTCGCTGTTCAACGCGCTGGCGGGAGCGAGCCGTTCGCAGGTCGGGGCGCGGCGGCCGACGACCTCGGAGGCGGTGGCCTGCGTCTGGCCGGGCGGGCCGCCGGGCGCGGAAGGACTGCTGGACCGCCTGGGCGTGCCCGACCGGCGGCGCAACCTGGCGCTGGACGGCACCCCCGAGCTGCGCGGACTGATCCTGCTCGACCTGCCCGACCACGACTCCTCGGACACCGGGAACCGCGCCCAGGTGGACCGGATGCTGAAGCTGGTGGACGCGGTCATCTGGGTGGTCGACCCGGAGAAGTACGCGGACGGCGTACTGCACGAGCGGTATCTGCGACCGCTGGCGGGCTACGCCGAGGTCATGTTCGTCGTCCTCAACCAGGTGGACCGGCTGCCCGGGGACGCCGCGGACCAGGTGGTGGACGATCTGCGGCGCCTGCTGGACGAGGACGGGCTGGCGCTCGGCGAGCACGGGGAGCCCGGTGCGGCGGTGCTCGCGCTGTCCGCCGCGACCGGCAGCGGGGTGACCGAACTGCGCGATGCGCTGGGCCAGTTCGTTGCGGAGCGGGGTGCTGCGGACCGGCGGCTGGCGGCGGATGTGGACGCGGCGGCCGAGCGGCTGCGGTCGGTGTATGTGGCGCAGAGCCGGGTCGCGCTGACGGAACGGGCCCGCGCGGAGTTCGAGGACCGGCTGGCGGACGCGGTCGGCGCGGTCGCCACCGGCCGCGCCGTGGAACGCGACTGGCTGCGGCACGCGGACCGGGCCTGCGGCTCACCCTGGTCCCGGCTGCGCAGGAAAGGGCGACAGGAGCGCGGGGGCGGGCAGCGGCCGGACGCCACGGCCGCCGCCCGTTCGGTGGCCCGTCAGGGACGGCAGCGGCAACCGGGCGCTGCCGGGGCGTACGCCGGTAACCAGACGGACGGCCGGGCGGCGGCACGGCCGGTGGTGGAACAGGCCGTGCGCACGGTGGCGGGCGAGGCGGCGCACGGGCTGCCGGCGCCCTGGGCCCATGCGGTGCGCGAGGCGGCCGGCCGGGGCGCGGCGGGCCTGCCACAGGCGCTGGACAAGGTGACGGCCGACGCCGAGCAGTCCCTGCGGGGCGGGCCGGCCGGGCGGCCGCGGTGGTGGACGGTGGCCGCCGCACTCCAGGGGCTGCTGCTCGTCCTGCAGGTCGTCGGCGTGCTGTCGCTGCTGGGTGTGGCGGCCGGTGTGGTCGATCCGGAGGCGTGGTTCTCCGCGCTGCTGCCCGCGGTCATCGGGTCGGTGGGCGGCCCGGCGCTGGCGTGGCTGTGCCGGCTGGCGGCACGCGGCCCGGCCCGGCGGTACGGGCAGGAGGCCGAGCGGCGGCTGCGGAACGCGGCGGCCGGATGCGGCCGGGCCAGGGTCCTGGAACCGGTCGCGGCCGAGCTGTTGCGCTACCGCGAGGTGCGCGAACAGTACGCGGTGGCGTCGGGCGCATAGGGCCCGACCTGGCCGACGCCCTCTTCCGGGTGGCCGAGTTGTCCACAGCCGCGCCGTCGTCCACAGCCCTCCGCGGCGCCCGCCGATTCCGTGCAGCATGGGATCCAGGCGCCGGCGAGCGCGCGGAGGGACCCTGTGGAGCGTGGCAGACGCGCCAGGGCGGAAACGGGACGGGGGCGGTCCGGTGAACGACACGATGGTGACGCTGGTGGGAAATGCCGCGACGGCGGTGGAACACCGGACGACGACGGCCGGGGTGCCGGTGGCGAGGTTCCGGCTGGCGACGACGGTCCGGCGCTACGACCGGACGCGGGAATGCTGGACGGACGGGGAGACGAGTTTCTACACCGTCCGGTCCTGGCGCGGCCTCGCCGACAATGTCGCCGCATCCGTCGCGGTCGGCGAACCTCTCGTGGTGCAGGGCAGATTGCGCGTACGGGAAGGGGAGCAGCCGCCCGAGCGGGGCGGGCAGCGCTGGTTCTCGGCGGAGGTCGACGCCGTCGCGATCGGCCACGATCTCGCCCGCGGCACCGCCGCGTTCCGCCGGATCACACGGGCGCGTACGGACCCGGTGCCACCCCGGCACAGGGCGCCGGAAGAGCCCCCGGACGCCGGCCCGGCTCCCGATGTGCCCAATCCTTTCCAGGAATGGACCGCCTGAGAAACCGTCAGTGCTATCGCACAAGAAGCGCCATCAGCGCCACCCGCGCCCTTGCTTGCCCACTACTGCCCCGATTGGTCCCGGAGATTTATCGATAGCGCAAGGCAGGGATGCCTGGTGTCGGTAACGATTGTGATTCGGATCGGTTATGGGATGCCATTCCTGGGGACCGTGATGCGCCTGCTCCATAGGATCCGACGAGTACTCACGGGGGCTGACTAGTTCGGCTGTTGAGTCCTTCGGGATCTTTCCGGCGAGGCACCTTCCCCCATTCGACCGCCTCGCCCAGAGGGGAAATTCATGCTTGCGATGAAAAGGCGGGGCGCAGCCCGTCTTGCCGCTGCGGTCGTGGCCTCCGGGCTGCTCGCGGCGAGTGCGATAGCCACCGCCGGGACCGCCGCGGCGGATGACACACCCCCCGCGCAGGGCGGCGCCACGGCGACGCTCGGCGGTCTCAAGACCTTCGACCAGGCGATCGTGCACGCCGACGGGCAGGACCAGCGCGTCGGTGCGGGGCTCTTCGAGATGTCGGTCGACAACGGCGGCACGCTGCAGACGTACTGCATCGACATCCACAACCCGACCCAGCAGCAGGCGAAGTACCAGGAAGTGCCCTGGAGCGCCTCGTCGCTGCACAACAACGCGGACGCCGGCAAGATCCGCTGGATCCTGCAGAACTCCTACCCCCAGGTGAACGACCTGGCCGCGCTCGCCTCCAAGGCGCACGCGGGCAACCTCACCGAGAACACCGCCGCGGCCGGCACCCAGGTCGCGATCTGGCGCTTCTCCGACCACGTCAAGGTCGACGCGGCCGACCCGGCGGCCGAGAAGCTCGCCGACTATCTGGAGAAGGCCGCACAGAACCTCGCCGAGCCCAAGGCCTCGCTGACCCTGGACCCGCCGGCCGTCTCCGGCAAGTCCGGCAGCAAGCTCGGCCCGGTCACCGTGCACACCAACGCCGACAGCGTCACGGTCTCCCCGGCCGCCGACCTCCCGGCCGGTGTGAAGGTCGTCGGCAAGGACGGCAAGCCCGTCACCAGCGCCGCCGACGGCACCCAGCTGTTCTTCGACGTGCCCAAGGGCGCCGCCGACGGCAGCACCTCGCTGACCGCCCAGGCCGCCACCAAGGTCCCGGTCGGCCGCGCCTTCACCGGCATCGGCGAGCACGCCAAGAGCCAGACGCAGATCCTGGCCGGCTCCAGCGAGTCGACGGTCTCCGCGGCCGCCACGGTCTCCTGGAAGAAGCAGGGCGCCATCCCGGCGATCACCGCCGAGAAGAACTGCGCCAAGGGTGGCGTCGACGTCACGGCCAGCAACAAGGGCGATGAGGCGTTCCGCTTCCAGCTCTCGGGCAAGGACTACGAGGTCGCCCCGGGCAAGTCGCAGACCGTGACCGTCCCGGTGGCCGAGGACCAGCCGTACGAGATCACGATCACGGGCGCCGGCGGCTTCAAGAAGACCTTCTCCGGCGTCCTGGACTGCAAGACCGCCGGCAGCGGCGGCGCCTCGCCCGCCCCCAAGCCCACCCCCGCCACGGGCGCCACCACCGGCGGCCACGGCACCGACCTCGCCGAGACCGGTTCCAGCAACGCCACCCCGGTGATCGCGGGCATCGCGGTCGCCCTGGTCCTGGTCGGCGGCGGCGCGGTGTTCTTCCTCCGCAAGAAGAAGGCCGGCGCCCAGTGACACCACGTGTCACCGAGCGCTGACGCCCGGCGACCACCGTGCCCTCACGCCGTGAGCGGACGGTAGCCACCCAGGCATCCCGCGGCCCCGGAGCGCAGTCACGCTCCGGGGCCGCGGGCGTACTCGTTTCCTTCCGGGCACGGCTGTACGGCAAGATGGGTGTATCTGCCCTCGCACGGCCGCGCCGCATCACGGACCGGGCGGCGGAGCGCATACAGACCTGACAGATCCCTGATAGATCCAAACTGCCGGACGGTTTCTCTTGGCTGAGTACATCTACACGATGCGCAAGACGCGCAAGGCGCACGGCGACAAGGTCATCCTTGATGACGTGACGCTGAGCTTCCTGCCGGGCGCAAAGATCGGTGTCGTGGGTCCCAACGGCGCCGGTAAGTCCACGGTGCTGAAGATCATGGCCGGTCTTGAGCAGCCGTCGAACGGCGACGCGTTCCTCTCCCCGGGCTACACCGTCGGCATGCTCCTGCAGGAGCCGCCGCTCGACGAGTCCAAGACCGTGCTGCAGAACGTGCAGGACGGCGCCGCCGAGATCATGGGCAAGCTCCACCGCTTCAACGAGGTCGCCGAGCTGATGGCGACCGACTACAGCGACGCGCTGATGGAGGAGATGGGCAAGCTCCAGGAAGACCTCGACCACGCCAACGCGTGGGACCTGGACACCCAGCTCGAGCAGGCCATGGACGCGCTGGGCTGCCCGCCCGGCGACTGGCCGGTCACCAACCTCTCCGGTGGTGAGCGCCGCCGCGTCGCGCTGTGCAAGCTGCTGCTGGAGGCCCCCGACCTGCTGCTCCTCGACGAGCCCACCAACCACCTGGACGCCGAGTCCGTGCAGTGGCTGGAGCAGCACCTCGCCAAGTACCCCGGCACCGTCGTCGCCGTCACCCACGACCGGTACTTCCTCGACAACGTCGCCGAGTGGATCCTGGAGCTGGACCGCGGCCGCGCCCACCCCTACCCGGGCAACTACTCCACCTACCTCGACACCAAGCAGACCCGTCTCAAGGTCGAGGGCCAGAAGGACGCCAAGCGCGCCAAGCGCCTCAAGGAAGAGCTGGAGTGGGTCCGCTCCAACGCCAAGGGGCGGCAGGCCAAGTCCAAGGCCCGTCTGGCACGTTACGAGGAAATGGCCGCCGAGGCCGACAAGATGCGGAAGCTGGACTTCGAGGAGATCCAGATCCCGCCGGGCCCGCGCCTGGGCAGCATCGTCGTCGAGGTCGAGAAGCTCAACAAGGCCTTCGGCGAGAAGGTCCTCATCGACGACCTGAGCTTCACCCTGCCGCGCAACGGCATCGTCGGCATCATCGGCCCCAACGGCGCCGGCAAGACCACGCTGTTCAAGATGCTGCAGGGCCTGGAGACCGCGGACTCCGGCGACATCAAGGTCGGCGAGACCGTCAAGATCTCCTACGTCGACCAGAGCCGCGAGAACATCGACCCCAAGAAGACCCTGTGGGCCGTGGTCTCCGACGAGCTGGACTACATCAACGTCGGCCACGTGGAGATGCCCTCGCGGGCGTATGTCTCCGCGTTCGGCTTCAAGGGCCCGGACCAGCAGAAGCCGGCCGGTGTGCTCTCCGGCGGTGAGCGCAACCGCCTCAACCTCGCGCTCACCCTCAAGCAGGGCGGCAACCTCCTCCTCCTCGACGAGCCGACCAACGACCTCGACGTCGAGACCCTGTCGTCGCTGGAGAACGCGCTGCTGGAGTTCCCGGGCTGCGCCGTGGTCGTCTCCCACGACCGCTGGTTCCTCGACCGCGTCGCCACGCACATCCTGGCGTACGAGGGCGACTCCAAGTGGTTCTGGTTCGAGGGCAACTTCGAGTCGTACGAGAAGAACAAGATCGAGCGCCTCGGTGCGGACGCGGCCCGCCCGCACCGCGCGACGTACAAGAAGCTGACCCGGGGCTGACCGCCGTGCGACACCTCTACTCCTGCCCCCTGCGCTGGTCGGACATGGACGCGTTCGGCCATGTCAACAACGCGGTGTTCGTCCGCTACCTCGAAGAGGCGCGGATCGACTTCATGCGCCGGCTGGCGCCGGGGGACGGCAGCCCGTCGTTCACGGGCGGATCGGTTGTCGCGCGGCACGAGATCGACTACGTACGGCAGCTGGTGCACCGGCACTCCCCGGTGTCCATCGAGCTGTGGGTGACGAAGATCAGTGCCGCGTCGATGACGATCGCGTACGAGGTCAAGGACGAAGAGACCCTCTACCTGAGGGCCTCGACCGTCGTCGTGCCGTTCGACTTCGCGCAGGAGCGCCCCCGCCGCATCACCGCGGAGGAGAAGGCGATCCTCAAGGAGTTCCTGGACGACGCCTCGCATCAGGAGGGGGCCGTCGCCCGATGACGGCACTGCGTCTGGCCGATGCCGGGGAGGCGGCGGATCTCGCCGCCTTCCTCGGCCGGCTGATCCACTACGACCGTGCGGCCGCGGTACGGCTCCAGGCCCGCGGCGGGGTGCTCGCCGTCTTCGGCCGCCCGCCGTCCTTCGAGGTGCTGGCCATCCGTACGGCACGGCTCGCCGACGAGACGGTCACCCTGGACGTCACGGTCTCGGCCGGTGAACTCCTCGAAGGCGTCGAGGCGTCGGCGGAGGGCGTGCTGAGCGTGCCCGCCGCCGTCACCGGCCCGCCATGGGCCGGACTGCTGCCGCCCCGCAGCGGCTGGCGACGGGTACCGGGGCTGCCGGCGCCCGAGGCCCTGCTGCGCGCGGTGGCCGGCGCGGTCGCCGAATTCCGCACCCGCGACGCGGAGCTGCCCCCGCAGCACCGCACCCGCAGCGAACGGGACCGTATCGGCCGGGAGATCTGGTCGCGGACCCTGGGGGACACCCACCTGCCGCTGCGCGCCGCGCACGCCGCGCAGTCGCTGGGTTTCCTGCGGCCCGCGCGCTCGGCGGCGTTCGCCGGCGGGGCCGCCGCGCACGGCTCCCTCGCCTCGCGGCCCGAGCACGGGCCGTCCCTGCTCGCCGCGTCCGGCTGGCTGCGGCTGAGCACCCCCTACGGATCGATCGCCGTACGGACCGGCGGCCCGGCCGGGCTGACCGGACTGTCGGGAATCTCGGTCACTCCGGTCTGAGGGCCCCACCCGCCCTGCGCGCCCCGGCCCGTCGGCGGCCGGCCGGCCGCCGGTCCGGCGTCAGTCCGCGGTGTTGACCATCGAGGCGGCCGCGTAGGTGAGGTAGTTCCACAGCGTCGTCTCCTGTTCCTCGGTGAGGTCGAGGGAGTCGACGGCATCGCGCATATGCCGCAGCCAGGCGTCGTGCGCGGCCCGGTCGACGGTGAACGGCGCGTGCCGCATCCGCAGCCGGGGATGGCCGCGGCCGTCGCTGTAGGTACGGGGACCGCCCCAGTACTGCATCAGGAACAGCGCGAGCCGCTCCTCGGCCGGACCCAGATCCTCTTCTGGGTACATCGGCCGCAGCAGCGGGTCCTCGGCGACGCCCTGATAGAAGCGGTGCACCAGCCGACGGAAGGTCTGCTCGCCACCGACCTGTTCGTAGAAGGTCTGCTCCTGAAGCGTGCCGCGCGGAATCTTGTTCACCCGTCCATGGTGTCAGACGCGGCGGCCCAGGACTCAGGGCGGAGGACAGCGGACGCAATGCGGGGGCGTGACCCGTTGGCCACGCCCCCGCATCCGGTGCTCCGCGGGTCAGCCCCGGCGGATGGTCAGCGTCGTCCAGGCACCGACATGCACCCGGTCGCCGTCATGCAGCGGCACCGGCACATATGGCTGGATCGGGTCCTCGGCGAGGTTGACCGTCGTGCCGTTGGTGGAGTTCTGGTCCACCACCGCCCAGCTGCCGTCCTGCTGCTGCACCAGCAGCGCGTGCTGGTGCGAGACGCCCGGGTCCTCCGGCGGGCGGCCCAGATCGACGTCCGGGGCCTCACCGGTGCTGTTGCGGCGTCGGCCGATCGCGATCTGGCCGTTGGTGAGCGGGAGCACCTGCTCGGGGGAGTACGAGGGCAGGTTGAGCCCGGCCGCCTCCGGGCCGCTGCGGCCCATCATCGCCATGAAGTACTCGCGGTCCGGCGCGATGGCGACGACCCAGCCGTCGCCCACGACCGGGGCCGGACCCTGCGGCGGCGCCGCGGGACCCGGGCCGCCGTTCCACTGCTGCTCGGGCGGCGGTCCCTGCTGCGGCTGCTGCGGGTCGTACGGGCCGGGCTGCTGCTCGAACGGCTGCGGCTGCTGCGGGTCGTAGGGACCCGGCTGCTGCGGCGGGAACGGCGCGGGCGGCTGCTGCTGCTCGAACGGGGCCTGGGGGCCGGGCGCCGGCGGTGCCATCGGCGGGGCCGCGGCCTGCTGCGCGCCCGGGGGGTTCAGCGTCCAGTCGTCGCCCTGCTGCGGCGGCGGGGGACCGGGCCGGCCGGGGCCGGGCATGCCGGGGCCGGGCATACCGGGCGGCGGGCCCTGCTGCGGCTGCTGCGGGTCGTACGGGCCGGGCTGCTGCTCGAACGGCTGCGGCTGCTCGAACGGCTGTGGCTGCTCGAACGGCTGCGGCTGCGGCTGCTGCGGTGCGGGCGGCGGGAAGCCGTAGCCGCCCTGGCCGCCCTGCGTACCGGGACCCGGGCCGGGGCCGGGCGCCGGCGGCGGGAAGCCGTAGCCGCCCTGCGTGCCGGGGCCGGGCATACCGGGCGGTGGGGCGAAGGACGCCGGGGACGTCGTGGAATGGGTCAGGAAGTTGTAGCGGCAGTTCTCACAGAACGGCGCATTCGCCTCCCGCGGCGTACCGCACTGCGGGCACGGCTCGGGCCGCGCGGACGGGTCGGGGCCGGACATACCGGGGCCGGGCATACCGGGGCCGGGCATACCGGGGCCGGGCATGCCGGGGCCGGGCGCACCCGGGCCGGGCATGCCCGGCGGCGGTGGGAAGCCGTAGCCGCCCTGCGTGCCGGGACCCGGGGCGGGGCCGGGGCCGGGCGCCGGCGGCGGGAAGCCGTAGCCGCCCTGCGTACCGGGGCCGGGCGCATCGGGGCCGGGCATACCGGGCGGCGGGCCCTGCTGCTGGGGCGGCGGCGGTCCGGGCTGGCCGGTGGGCTGGCTGGGCGGCGTGTTCAGGAACCCCGCAGGCAGGGAGGGCGGCGGAGGGACAGCGCCCGCCATCCTGTGGCCGCACACCTCGCACCAGTCTTCGGCCACCGATTGGTGACCGTTCGGGCAGGTCGGCATGTCGGTTCTTCCCCCTCCGTACCTTTACTTCCGGTCGCACTTCTCAGTACAGGTTGGTAATTATCGGTACTGGTAGTGAGCTGTTTTTCGGTTAATTCTTCGGCTATTGCGTCATGCGAACGGTTTCCGTCCTGCGCGTCCCGAGAGTCATCTGGTCCGCGTCGGACACCTTCGCCTTCAGTCGCACAGTACCGGTCGCCGCATCGACGGCGCCCACCCACCTTCGCAAGGAGTTTCGTAGTGTCCGCCTTTCCCGAGTTGCGGGCATAGGGCGTCTGATATCCGATACGCCACACAACGCCGCCGCCGCGCCCACCGCAAAGGGCGGGCACGGCGGCGTGTGGGTGCCGAGCGGAGCTACTGGGGCTGCGACATCCGGAGCGCGATGATGCCGTACGACTCCAACGGGTTGAACGTCCGGTCGGGGATGGCCGTCAGGTACATCGTGTCGTCACGCACCGTGGGCATGAGGTGGAGGCTGATGCCGTCGGCGACTCTCTCCGGATACTCGACGAGAGTGCGCGGGGTACCGGTCTTGGGGTTGTACTCGACGAGCTCGGGGCCCTTGTCATTGCCGTTGATGCGCACGTAGGCGAGTATCTTGCCGCCGTCCGTGCCCGGCAGCAGGTGGTAGTCCTTCGACTTGTCCGGCTTGGTCTTCCACAGCAGCTTGCCGCTGTCGAGGTCGTAGGCGGCCAGCAGGTTCTCGCTGTTGCCTTCCACCACGCTCATGACGAAGGTCTTGCCGAAGGCCGCGGCCTCCGCCCACGGCGACCCGTCCGGACTGTGGGTCTGCACGTATTTGGCGGGCTCCTTGGGGGAGAAACGGCTGTGGATCTTGCCCGTCTCCTTGTCCAGGCTGATCAGCCCCATGTCCTGGCGGTTCAGCTGCAGCACGATCGGGTCCGTGCTGACGACCTGACCGGTGACCATCCCGGCGTCGAGCTCGTCCTTGCTCTCGGGCTGGAAGGTGTGGGTCCACATGGCCTCGCCGGTCTCGGGATCGACCCGGGAGACCTCGTCGTACGGCACACCGAGCACCCGCTTGGTGTGGCAGGCGCGTACCCGGATCAGGACCTTGCCGCCGGTGAACGAAGGAGTGTCGCACTTGGCGGTGGGCGCCGTTTTCCACATCAAGGAACCGTCGGAGGCCTTGAGCGCCTGCATGCCGCCGAAACCCTGCGAGATCACGGCGCCGCCGGAGCGGGTGAAGAAGGCCGTCTTCCAGGGAAGTTCGACGCCACCGGGCTTGAACCGGTCGTCGGCGCCCGGCTTGGGCTTGGGCTTGGGCTGCTTCTTGAGCTCCTTGGTCCACAGCTGCTTGCCGGTGTTGAGGTCGTACGCGGCGATGTTGTTGCAGGCCTTGTTGTCACCGAACCCGATGATCCCGATGTCACCGTCCGACTGACGCGGCGCGGAGCAGGCGACGTTGCTGTCACCCGGAAGCGGCGTCGCCCACAGGCGCTTGCCCGTGGCGAGGTCGTACGCCTTCACACCGTCGGGAAGGGCCTGAATGAGGGTCTTGTCGGTGGTCCAGGTGCCGTCGAGCTGCTGGACGGTCTCGCCGGGAGGCATCTTGCCCTTGTAACCGGGCTGCGACCACAGCACGTTCTCGTCCACGGACGGCGACAGCAGGAACCAGGCGCCGGCACCGGCACCGCCCAGCACCAGGAGCGCCACGACCAGCAGCAGGATCAGGCCGGTCTTGCCCTTCTTCGCCGGGGATGCAGGGGCCGGAGCGCCGTACGGGGCGGCCTGGCCGGGGTATGGGCCATGCGCCGCGGGCGGTGGCGGGGGCTGCTGGCCTCCGCCGTACTGCTGCTGGCCCGGAGGCGGTACGGCGCCGTATCCCTGGGGAGGCGCGGCCGCCTGCTGCGGGTAGCCGTATCCCTGCTGCGGCTGCTGCTGCGGAGGGAACTGCTGCTGTTGCGGAGGGAACTGCTGCTGCGGCTGTTGCTGGGGAGCCTGCGGCGGTGCGGCCTTCTGCCAATTCACCGCGCCGGAGCCCGGGGGCGGATTCTGCGGCGGCCCGCCGGGCGGGCCGGGGATGCCGTTGCCCGTCATCGGACCACGCTCCTCACGTACTTGGCCCAGCTGCTCTCGAACGCGGCGCCGCTCTGGCCCGTGGCCGTCTGCAACTGCTGGTCCAGCTTCTTGGGGTTCTGGTAGTGGTCCGCCACGAACTTCAGGACTGCTGCCTCGCCGCCCTTCTTCTCGATGTACTTCATGACGAGATAGCTCAGGGAGTAGTCCATGCCGACGGTGTGCGGATAAGAGCCGAACTCGTCCTCGGCATCCGGCAGCTTGTTGTCGAATTTCCGGCCCTGGAACGCGTATCGCATCTTGTCCGCGCCCGCCTTCGGGTCGAAGTGGAAGGCGACGTACTCGGCGAATCCCTCTTCCACCCAATTGCGCGGGCCGCCCTTGGCCCCCGAGAGGAAGCTGTGGTTGCCCTTGTCGATCGGCTGCACCATGGCATGCGCGATCTCATGGTGGGAGAGCTGTGCCACTCCGCGCTGCCAGTCGCTGTCCTTGAAATAGCCCGAGCTGGCGTCGATCTTGATCCGGGCGCCACCAAACGTCGGCCTGTCCCCCAAATCCTCATACGGCCCGGTGTACATCGGCATGGGTATGCTCATCCCCGCGTCCCAGCCGACGTCCTTCTGGTCGCTCGTGTACAGCGTTTTGTACTTCTTGCGATCGGGCTCCACGATCACGGCGAACGACTTGGGCGTCGTCGCCGTGGTCGGCGGGTTCGCGCCCCAGTACGCCACGTCGTCGGCGGCCGCCTTTTCGATGGTTGGGGCGACCCGGCTCAGCTGGGCCGCGTTCTTGTTGTCGCCGATGATGACCGAATGCGGCTGACTCTTGACGATCATGTCGTCATAGGCATCCCACGGTGCGGGGTAAAAGACATACCCCTTCGCCCCGTAAGCGGACGGTGATCCGCCCACCTTCGTGATGGACGGTTTGTCGCTCTTCGATTTCCGCTTGACGATCCATCGGTACCATTCGGAAACCGGCTGGACATCCACATTCTTGATCTTGTGGACGAAAGCCACATCGAGTGCGACCGTCGCACCGTCCCCGTAATCGTCGTCGCCCGTGCCGGTCTGCTTCTTGACGCGATACCCGACTTCGGCGAACGGCACCTTGACCAGGTTCTTGAAGATCTTCTTCTGCTTTGTGCGCGCGGCGCCCGAGAACGGGGCGAGGAAGGCATCCTCGTCAGAGTTGATCAGGGCCTTGGTCCGCCCGTCCAGCAGCTTGGATATGTCAGCTTCGCTGAGCAACTGCCCCTTGGACCCGTCTCCGCCGGCGGCCGTGGGCAGCTCTTCGTCGCCCATGCCCTTGACGATCGCCACTCCGCCGATGCCGAGGACCGCCAGCACGGCAAGGACGACCACGCCGATGACCGCGCGCTTCAGCCCCTTGTTGTCATCGCCGGACGGCGGGGGCGGCGGGGGCGGCATCTGTGGACCGCCGCCCTGCGGCTGCCAGGGCTGCGCCGCGTACGGGCCGCCCTGGGGTGCCGGGCCCTGACCCGGAGGCGCATAAGGAGACATGGGGGGCGGGCCTGGAGGCTGGGACGGCGGGGGCGCCTGTCCGTACGCGTTGCTGCCGCCCGGCCCTCCGGGCTGCGGAGGGTACGACATCTGCTTCCTTTCGGACACGGATTGGTGGCACGGCGCCGAACTGCTGCGCACGCGGGCAGACCTGGAGACACCTTCCGCGCGGACGTCGGCCGGGCCGAGCGCCGCGCGGGAGTTGAGGCCGGCAGTCGTCGGCACATGATTGGGTGCCGCGTCCGAGTGCCGCAGGCACACCACTGGCCACCATCGTCAAGCGACTCGCGACCACTCCCCGTTACTGCTGCCGCGTATTTTACAAGCGAGGTACGCGCTGGTCAGCCCTGGGGCGAGACTGCCTGCTATATGCCAGATATACGTGTGTTGGGGTGCTGCCGGGGGAGGAGGGGCGGCCGTCACGGAGTCCCGGCCGCCCGGGGCCGTCGTCCTACCCGCCCGCGGGCGGTGCGAACGGCACCACCGCCACCGTGACGTTGTCGTGGCCCCCGCCGTCGAGGGCGTACGTGACCAGCGTCCGCGCGGCATCCAGCGGCCGGGTGGGCGCATCGACCGGCAGCACGGCGGCCATCTGCGCGGCGGATTCGGCGTAGTTCCACAGGCCGTCCGTGCACACCACCACCACGCCGGGGCCGTCCGGTTTGAACGTCACCGTGTGCGGCTCGACCTCGTATGCGTCCGCGCCGAGCCAGCCCGTGATGGCGTGCGCCCGCTCGTCGGCGTTCGCCTCCGCCTCGGACATCAGGTTGTTGGCGACCATTTGCGCGGCCCAGGAGTCGTCCTCGGTGAGCCGGGCCGGGGGCGCCGTGCGGTCGTTGGGGATCCAGTACGCGCGGCTGTCGCCGACCCAGCCGACCGTCAGGAGCCCGCCGCCGATCGCCGAGCCGACGAACGTGCAGGCCGGGGCGTTCTGCTGACGGTGCTCGTCATGGGCGAGGGACGGGTCGTCGGCCAGCGCGTCGACCGCCGCCGAGGCCGCCATGATGGCGTCGTGCATCGCCTGCTGGGGATGCGTGCCGTGCGGCAGCGACGCCCGCAGCGCCTCGCCCGCGGCCTCGGACGCCGCCTGGGACGCCTCGTCCGGCCGGGTCGCCGAGGAGACGCCGTCGCAGACCACCGCGACCACGGCGGGCGAACCGTCCGGCAGGGTCATGGAACGCAGGGCGAAGAAGTCCTCGTTGCGGTGGTGGCGGTGCCCGCGGTCGCTGACGGCCGCGAAGCCCGCCAGCTCCCGCTCCATGTGGTCGCGGTTACGGGGCTGGGCGCGGCCGCAGTGGTCGCAGTAGCCGTCGGCGTCCAGGGCGCCGGCGTGGCAGGACGCGCAGAGCTGGAGCGTGTCGGCGGGCGGCTCGGAGGTCTCGTCGGGGGAGGCCTCGGGGGTCTTGGGGACCTCGGGGGCCTGCGGGGCGTCCTCGGCGGTGTCGCCGGCCGCCCCTCCCGCCGGCGCTCCCCTCTCTTCTCCCGTCACCTCTCCCGCTTCCTCTCCCGCTTCCTCTCCGGCTTTCCCTGCGGCCTTCGCTCCAGCTTTCTCGGCGGCCTTCGCTCCGGCTTTCTCGGCGGCCGCCCCGCCGGACGCCGCACCGGGAGCCCGCGCCGCTCCGGCGGCACCCGCCGCGGCATCGGCCACCACCTCGTACCCGGCGACACGGGGATCGACGGGCCGGTCGCCGGGACCACCCGGAAGCGGACCCCCGGCACCCGGATCGCCCGCCCCCGAAATCTCCTCGAACGGAATCCGCGTTGTCGGATCCGGCGGCGGCGGCCCGGCCGGCACCGCCTGCGGCACCCCGACCGTCGGCGCGTACGAGGGCGGCGGCGGGACCGCCCCGTACCCCGAAGCGGCGGGCACCGCTTGGTCCGCGCCACACCGTCCGCAGAAATTGTCCCCCGCATCGAGCGGCTCCGCGCAGCTCCGGCAGCGGGACGGCCCAGTCACACCCATGTCACACCCACGTCCTGGGGCGGAAACGGTTGGCCCGTTCCACCAGCTCGATCCTTTCCTCGCCACGCTGCGCCAGCCGCGCCAGCAGGCGGTACGACCTCTCCAGCCCGAACCGCAGGCCGCGCTCGTCCAGCGCACAGCCGAGCAGCGGCGGCCGCCGTGCAGCGTCGGGCGGGGCACCGTGGCTACCGGAGAGTACCCAGTCCAGGGCGCTGCCCAGTACCTCGGTCGTCAGTTGTTCGCGGCGCCCGGCGTCCAGTCCGAATTCCGCGAGCCCCGCGACCTGTTGGGCGGCCGCCCGAAGATCATCGAGCAGCGGGTCCGCCGGCGGGCGCTGCCGCAGCCGGGCGCGGACCGCCGCGATCCGCGCCGCGGTCCAGTGAATGGACGACTCCGGTACGGACTCCAGCGCCTCGACCGCTCCGCCGCGGTCCCCCGCCGCCAGCCGCACCCGGGCGAGCCCGAACGCCGCGCTGACAAAGCCGCGATCGGCCGTCCACACCAGCCGGTAGCACTCCGCGGCGGTGTCCCACTGCCCCAGCAGCTCCGCGCTCACGGCGAGCGCCAGCTTCGGCGCCGGCTCGCCGGGGAACGCGTCGTAGACCGCGTCGAAGGACAGCGCGGCGCCCTCACGGTCCCCCACGGCCAGCGACACCAGCCCCCGGTACCACCCCACCCGCCAGTCGCCGCCCCACCGCGCACCCGGCTCCGACACGAGGGCATCCAGCAGCCCCCGCGCGGCCGGGCCGTCCCCCGTCTCCAGGCGGGCCCGCAGCTCGCGCAGCCGCAGCTCCGGCGAGTCGCCGGGCGCCGAACGCAGCGCGGGCAGCAGCTCGGCCGGGGCGAGGGTCAGCAGACCGGCCAGGAAACCGGCGTTGGGATCGCCCGGATCCACCCGCGGCACCGGCAGCGCAAGGGCGGCACCCGCGGTGTCCAGGGGCCGCAGCACGGGCCCGCCGGGCGCCACGGCCCGCCCCGCCGGCGCCCGCCCCCGCGCACCCAGCAGCGAACCCGCCCCCTCCGCCGCCACCAACTCCGTGTCCACCACGCGCAGTTCCGGCCCGAACAGCTGCGAGGGCGCCGGCCGCGGCTCGCCCGACTGAAGCGCCACCACCTCCCGCAGCACACCCGTCAGCTGCTCCGCCATCTCCTCCGCGGACGCGAAGCGGCGCGCCCGGTCCGGATCGGTGGCCCGCACCAGCAGCCGGTAGAAGGACTCGTACGTGCGGAACACCTCGATGTGCTCCGGGTCCGGGAGGCAGTCCGCGAAGACGTTCGTATAGCCCTGGAAGTCGAAGGTGAGAACGGCCAGCGTGCGGGCGACGGTGTAAAGGTCGGAGGCCACCGAAGGGCCCAGCTCGGCTATCTCCGGCGCCTGAAAGCCGATCGTGCCGTAGATCGGGCTCCGGTCGTCGTCCATCCGGCGCACCGCGCCCATGTCGATCAGCTTGAGCTGGTCGTTCTGCTGGATGGCGTTGTCGACCTTGAAATCGCAGTACAGGAGGTTGCGGCGGTGCAGATCACCGAGCGCCGCCAGCGCCTCGATGCCGTACGCGCAGGCCTGCTCCACCGGCAGCGGATCGCGCCGCCCCTGGGGCGTACGCCGCTCGTTGGCGATGTCCTTGAGCGACTTCCCGCCGACGTACTCCATGACGATGTAGCCGTCCAGGCTGCCCGTCGCCTGGTCGAGATGCTCCACGAAGTTGTAGATCCGCACGATGTTGGCGTGCTCGATCTCGGCGAGGAACCGCCGCTCGGACACCGCGACCGCCAGCGCCTCCTCGTCGCCGGTGTCCAGCAGGCCCTTGAGCACCACCCACCGGTCGGCGACCGCACGGTCGATGGCGAGATAGATCCACCCGAGCCCGCCGTGCGCCAGACATCCGACGACCTCGTACTGGCCGTGCACCATGTCACCGGGGCGCAGCTTGGGCGCGAAGCTGTACGGATGGCCGCACTTGGTGCAGAACCCTTCCGTACGGCCCGGATCCTCGCCGCGCGTCCGCCCCACCGGCGCCCCGCAGTCGCCACGGCTGCAGAACCGCTTCCGCTCCGGGACCTCCGGGTGCTCCAGTACGGCGGCGCCCGGATCGGGCCGCGGCACCTGCGGCATCGCCACCAGACCCGCACCCAGCCGCCCGCGCGCCGACCCCGCCGACCCCGACGATCCCGACGGCCTCGATGCCCCCGACGCCGCGGAGCCCGCGCCGCCGTCCGTGCCGCGCACCGACACCGAGGCGGCCGGCGCCGGCATGGCCCGCGTCGCCTCGCCGCCGCCGCCGTCGTCGTCACCGTCACGGGCACCGTCATCGCCGTGACCGGCGGCACCGAGGGCGAGCGACCGCGACGGCCGGCCGGAGCCGGAACGGACCGCGCCGGACCCCCGGGGCGCGGGCAACGAACCGTCCCCGCCCGCCGGCACCCGCCCCGTCAGCGCCGTGGGCGGCGACGACAGCAGCCCGTCCGCCGAGACCACCGGGGCCAGCCCGCAGACGTCGCAGTACAGCTCGCCGCCGCCGACGTCCTCGTACCGCCCCGTGCAGTCCGGCCGCTGGCAGCGGTCGTTGGCCCCCTCCGTCACACGTCCCCCCTGCCATCCGGCCGCTCCCGGTCCCGCAGCTCCGGCACCAGCACCTCGGCCGCCGCCTGCTGATAACGCCACACCGCCTGCTCGGCCGCCCGCAGATCACACGGTGCGCTCCACAGCATCCGGCGGGCCGCGTCGTACCGCTCCAGCAGCAGCGGATCCCCGGCCATGCCGTGCCGGGCGACCTTCGCCTTGTACGCGTCCAGCCGCCCGCGCAGCTCGGCCCGCACGGCCAGCGGAGCGGTCACCGCCGTCAACGACTCACGGGCACGGTGGAGTTCGTCCTCCGCCTGCTCCTCCAGGCTCTCCAGCAGCGGCGACAGCCGGTGCCACTGCGCCCGCCTCCGGTAGTCCGCGGCCGCCGCCAACTGCTCGTGCAGCGCCGTCGACGGGCCGCTGACCGCCGGCACCTCGGACGCGGCGATCTTCGCCAGCACCTCGCCGCGGGCCTGCCGCGCCTCCGTCAGCGTGCGATCGGCCCGCGAGAGCACATCGCGCAGCTGCATCAGCCGCCGCTCCGCGTCCTGCCGGACGTCCAGCACCGCCTCGATCTCCCGCCGGACGTCCTCCAGGGCGCGCGCCGCGCGGTCGTAGCGCCCGGTGTCCGGACGGCCGCCACCGGGCGCGGCACTGCCCGTCGACGACGACACCCAGAACGCCAGCGGATCGGCGATCACATGGCCGCGCAGCCGCGCCAGCTCGTCCGTGATCCGCTCCAGATCGTCACCCGCCGGATGCTCACCGGGACGCACCCCCACCGAGTGCGCCAGCGAACGCGTCCGCCGCAGCTCGGCCGCCAGCAGATCTATCCGGGCCGGCAGCGCCGACCACACCGCGTCCGCGGCGACGATCACATCGAGCGACCCCGCGTACAGGCCGTTGATCCGGGCGACGAGCTCCGCCAGCGTCAGCCGCTCGCCCGGCCCGGCCGGCCCGCCCTCGCGGCCGCCCTCCGCCTCGTCGTCCGCCGAGGCCTCCCCGGACACCGTCACCCCGGACACCGTCACCCCGGCGTACAACAGCTCCGACAGTTCCACCAGATCCCCGGGCGACGGCCACTGGCGCCGCGCCCGCAGCTGCCGCGCCGACGCCAACGCCTCGGTGTAGGTATCGAAAAGCGACCACAGGACCGTGATGGACCGCTCCGTGGCGGCCCAGCGCTCCTTGGTGGTGCCGGACAGATCGGCGCCCTCCAGCAGCCGGCGTCCCGCATGATCCTGCAACGCCAGCAGCGACGTCTCTATCGCCTCGTACTCGGCACCGAGCCGGGCCAGGGCGCGATCCACCTCCTCCCGGTCCAGCACCGGGGCAGGATGCCTCCCCGTGGAACCGGGGCAGGGCCCAGGGACCCCCATTGATCACCTCTCCAATACGCATACGGCGCACGGTGGTTGGCGCGCCTGGATCGCTCGGTGGACTGCTCCCTCCCCTCCTTCCCCCCATAGTGACGGCAACCGCCGCTCCTTGGGGCGATCTACCGCGGCCGCCGCCCCGGCCCGCCGCCTCCGGCGCCGCGCGCCGCCTCGCCCTGTACGCGCCTCCGGGCCGCCGTACGCGCGCCTCAGTCGCTGTATTCCGGCGCCGGCGGCCCCGATATCCCCGGCAGATCGGCCCGCAGCCACGTCCGGTACGACCGCATCCAGGGGCTGTCGGCACCCCCGCCGCCCCGGTAGTCGTCCAGCACCTTGTTGACCCGCCGCACCAGATCCGTGTCGTCCTTGTTCATCGCCACGCCGTACGGCTCGTCCGTGAACGGCCTGCCCTTCAGCTCCACCGTCGGATCCTGCGCCGCCTGCGCCGCGGCCAGCGCATTGTCCGTCACCACCGCGTCCGCCTGCCCGAGCTGCAGCCGCACCAGACAGTCGAGCTGATTGGCCACCGTCAGCACCTTCGCGCCGTGCCGCTGCTTCATCAGCTCCGACTCACCCGTCGAACCCGCCGCCGTACACACCCGCTTGCCCCGCAGCGAATCGTCGAACGCCGTCACCGACGACCGCTTGGGCGCCAGCACCTGCTGCCCGCCCTGGAAGTACGCCGTCGAGAACGCCACCTGCTCCTTGCGCGCGCAGTTGATCGTCATCGTCCGCACCACCATGTCCACCGTGCGCTTCCGCAGCGCCGGGATCCGCTGATTGGTCGGCACCGCCTGGAAGACGACCTTGGCGTCCGGCCCCAGGATGTCCTCGGCGATCGCCCGCGCCAGATCGATGTCGAACCCCTTGAGCCGGCCCGTGCCGGGATCGCGGTACCCCCAGCGGTACGTGTTCTGGTCCACCCCCACGACCAGCTGGCCCTTCTTCTTGATCCGCGCCACCGCCGGCCCGTCGTCCGGCGACGGCCGCAGGCTCTGCGCGGCGTTCTCCGCCGTACACCGCGCCCCGTCGGGCGCCGCCTGCGACGTCCAGGGACCCGCCGCGCGATGCACGGCCCGCTCCCCGCCCGCCGGAGCACCCTCGAGCCCCTCACCGCCCAACGCGGGCACCAGCACCGCCGCGGCCACCGCCATCACCCCCACGCCCGCCGCAACGGGAGCCAGCGCGGCACGCAGATTCACCAGGACCCGCGCGCGCCTCCGCCGGCCCTCGTCACCCGGCCTCATGTCCCCATCACCAGGCCTCCTCACCAGGCTCCTCACCGGTACTCCGACAGCCTGCGCGCCACACCCAGCACCGCACCCACCGCGCCGAGCACCGCCAGCACCCCGGCCCCGACCGCCAGCCCGCCGAGCGCCGCCCGCCCGCCGTCCGCCGCCGACCGGAACTCCGTCTGCTCATGCGCCAGCGCCCGCCGCAACGCGGCATCCACCCGGTCGAAGGACTCCCGGGTCGGCCGGTCCCCGCCGATCACCTTGGCCAGCGCCCGGTCGTAGTCACCCCTGACGTCCGCCGCACGGGCCTCGGCATGCCGCGCCTGCCACTGCCGGACATCCGTCAGCGCATCCCGCACCGGCCGCCGCCCCGCCTCGTCGTCCGCCAGCGCCAGGGCCGTCCCCAGCCTGCTGCCGGCCGACGCGGCCCCCCGTGCGCCCGCGCCCACCAGGTCCTTCATTCCCGTACGGAAGCCCGCCTCGTAGAAATCCTGCTGACCGCCGGTCAGCACCGCCCCCCGCGCCACCAGCGTCAGATTCTCGTCCCCGCGCGCCTGCAGCGAATCGATCCGCGCCTCATTGAGCACCCGCAGCGAGCGCGCCCCGCTCTCATACGAATCGCTCAGGCCCGACCGCGCCATCACATGCCCCGCCACCAGCCACATCAGCACGGCCACCGACGCCGCCGTCGCCGCCACCAGCCCCCTGTTGAAAACCCGGTTCGTCCGCCGGTAATTCCGCCGCTGCGCCCACCCCAGCGCCCCGATGGCCGACACCCCGACCGCCAGTGCCCACCACGGCCGGGCCTTTGCCGCGGCGTAGTCCGCCGCCAGCCGGTCGTTCTCCGCGTCGTACAACGCGCGGGCGGCGGGCAGGAGTTCCGTCCGCATCCGCTCGTTGGCGTACCGCAGGTAGGCACCACCGAGCGGCAGCCCCAGCCGGTTGTTGGTCCGCGCCGTCTCGACCAGTCCCGCATACCGCGGCAGGGCGCTGTTCAGCTTGGCTATCTGCGCATCGGCCCCGTCCGAACCCCGGGTGTTCGCCGACGCCCTGACCAGCAGCCGCGCGGCCGTTGCGAGATCGGCGGCGTAGCGGTCACGGGTCGCCCGGCTCTCCTGCCCGCCGGCCAGAAACCCCCCGGCGGCCGTCGTGTCCGCGTCCGCCAGCGACCGGTAGATGTTCGCCGCATCCGCACTCAGCGGCTGGCTGCGCTCCACGACGTCGTCCGCGGCCGCCGCCCGGTCGGACATCTGCCAGGCCGTGACCCCGCCGAACATCAGCACCAGCAGCGCGAGCGCGGCACCGATCATCCGCAGCCGGCCCGGCTCGGTCGTCGCCGCGGCACGCAGCTCGTCCAGCCCGTCGGCCCATGCCGTACGGCGCCCGGCCCCGGGCTCCGGACGGCCGCCGGCCGGCGCGCCCGCGGCGGCCGAAGGGGCCCCCGAGCCCGCCGCAACGGACTCCTCTGACGACACGGACGACACAGACGACACGGATGACGTGGACGATACGGACGACGTTGACGACGTTGACGACACAGAACCTCCCCCTCGGTCGTCGCCGGGCCCGGCCCTCGCGTGCGGCGCCGGTGGGAGCGCTCACGAGAACTGGTGCACGGGCAGCAGTATGTCCGCAGCCGCGGACAACCACACCGCGATTGACCCGATCTTGTGCGTATCGCGCCCCACGCCGCCCCGGCTCCCGGGCCCCCGCCTCCCCGGCCCCGCCGTCGGCCCGGCCGGCACTAGAGTTGCTCCTGACACGGCCGGACGCCGGATGCCGGAGGTCAGGGCAACGGCATCGGGCACCGGACTCGGGAAACCGGATTCGGGAAACCGACAAGGGGATCCCGGCATCGGGCACCGCACCCGCGGCCGATGACCCGGCGACCTGTGACCTGTGACCTGTGACCTGAGACCTGCCACCGCCGGTCCGTCACCCCGGACCTGCCTCATGGAGAGTGATCGAGTGGAAGCGGTGCGCAAGGGCAGGGTGTCGCTGGTGGAGACCGCGACCGACGAGATCCGCGACCAGATCGTGACGGGCGCCTGGCCGGTGGGCAGCCGTATCCCGCCCGAAAGCGCGCTCTCCGAGACCCTGGGCGTCAGCCGCGCCTCGGTACGCGAAGCCGTCCGCTCCCTCGTCCACTCCGGTCTCCTCGAACCCCGGCAGGGCGACGGCACCTTCGTGATCTCCGACGACGACAGCGCCGTGGCCCTCCGCCGCCGCCTGGAACGCGCCGAACTCACCCATGTCACCCAGGTCCGCCAAGGCCTCGACGTCGTCGCCGCGCGCCAGGCCGCCAAGCACCGTACGGACGCACAACTCGCCGGAATCGAGGCCGCCCTGGCCCGCCGCCGCGCCGCGCTCGCCGCCCACGACAGCGACGCCTTCACCGCCGCCGACGCCGAGTTCCACATCCTGGTCGCCGAGGCCGGCGACAACCCCGTACTCGCCGACATCTACCGCTCCCTCAGCGCCGCCCTCCGCGCGGAACTGCGCCGGGCCGCCTGCCTCGACACCGCCACCGCGGCCCCGACCGACCCGCACGCCCGCCTCGTCGACGCGATCCGCGCCCAGGACCCGCAGGCGGCCGTGGACGCCGCGGTCCTCCTGCTCGCCGGGCATGTACGGGACCTCGCCCTCCCGCTGGACGACTGACCGGCCGCGGCGCGTACGGCCTCTCGCACGCCCCCCGTTTCGCTCCCGCGCGCCGCTGTCCGACACGCCTCGCACTGACTACTCTAAGTGACGAAGCTGCTTCATCGAGTCGGTGACCGGCGCGGCTTGCCCCGCGCCCGGCGTATCGGAGGCCCCTCATGCGACGCATCACACAACTCCTCAGACCCCTTGCCGCCGCGACGACAACCGGCTCCGCCGCCCCCGGCCACACCCCACCGGCCAGCGGCTTCCTCACCATCGGCGCCACGACCTACATCGACCCCAGCGGTCACTATCCGATCGACCATCCCCGGGACGGCGGCCCCGCCCTCGTCATCAACGACACCGACCACTACGTCACGGTCGTCACGGAACGCGACCGCGGCCCCAGCCGCGGCCACGATCCCACCCGCGTCGCCGACATCGTGCTCGTCCCGGGCGGCCGCACGGAAACACACCGCGGACACAGCGTTCAGGTGGGGTGGGCGCGCGTGATGGGCGGGTGAGGGGCGGGGTGGGTGTGGGGTGAGTGTGGGGTAGGCGGGTCGCTGCGGTGGGTCGGGGCGAGTGGTGGCTGAGCCGCGTCCCATCGGTGGCCGCTGTCGCCCGCCGTTCGCCGACTGTCGCCCGTCGGTGGCCACCCGCCGACCGCTGGTGATCGGCCGTCACCCGTCGCTCGTCGGCAGCCGATCGGCAGTGATCGGCTGCTGGTGGCCGGCTGCTGGTGGCTGGTGGCCGGTGGCCGGTGGCCGGTGGCCGGTGACTGGTGGTTGATGGGTGAAGGGTGCTGGGCGGCGGGTGATGGGTGATGGGTGGCGGGTGCGGCGGTAGGGAGTGGGGTGGGGGTGGGGGGGGGAGGGCCCCGGGGCCCCAAGGCGCTTCCTGCGGGCGTTCAGGAGTGCGGCACGTGGCAGGACCGAGGACCGCCGCACCGTGTGCCGATCGCGGACTACCCGTCCATCGGGTGCATTTCGGTTCAATGGGGCGTACTGGAAAGGGTCCTCGTGCATGTCTTTGCTGAAACGTGAACTCACCTACCCCTGAAGAACGGAGCAAAGCATGCGTATCCGAACTCTCCTCGCGACCGCCCTCCTGGCCTCCACCGCGGTACTCGGCAGCGCGGGCATGGCCGCAGCGGACGACGACGGGAGCCGCAGCTCGACGCCCGGATTGGGGGGCGGCACCGTCGCGGACAACATGTGGGACAGCGGCAGTGGTAGCGGCAGCGGCAATGGCAGCGGCATGCCCGGCGGCATGCTCGATGGCGCAGGCAGTGGCTTCAACGGTTCCGGCAGTGACTTCGGCGGCAGCGCCGGCACCGGCGTCTTCGGTTCCACCAGCTTTCGCTGATGACCCACGCCCCGCCGCGCGCCAGGTGAGACCGGGCGCGCGGCGGGGCATCCGAGCGGGGACACCGCACGGCGCAGCGGCGCCGACCCGAAGGGAACGCCCGCCGTCCCCACATGCTCAACCGGACCGGACGCGGCCGGACGGGGAGCAGCCAAGCCGGGACCGGCCGGACCGGCCGGACCGGGACCAGCCGGACCCTGGTCGGCCAAGCCGAGATCAGCCGATCCAGAGCCGGCCGATCCAGAGCTAGCCGATCCAGAGCTAGCCGATCCAGAGCCGGCCGAACCAAGACCGCCCGCCCCGATGATCCAGATCCACCAAGCGACCCCCTACCCCCAGGTCGCCCGGAGCCGCTCGTACGCCCCCGCATCCGCCCCCGCGTCCGCCCCCGCCCGGTCCAGCGCGTGCAGGGCCGCGCCCAGGACCGGGGGTGCGCTCACCACACGGGGTACGGCCTTCGGGGCGCGCTCCGTGAGGAGTTGGGTGATGCGGTCGTCGAGCAGTGGGTGACGGGCCGCCAGGACGCCGCCGCCCAGGACGACCGGCGTGGGCTCGGCGAGGAGGTCCAAGCGGCTCAGGGCGACCGTCGCCAGGAGGACGACTTCCTCCGCCTGGCGGGCCACGATGCTGCGGGCGACGGTGTCCCCGGCCGCGGCGACGCCGAACAGCACCGGTGCGAGCTCGTGACGCCGGCGGTCGGGGATGCCCCGCAGATGGAGCGCCTCGATCAGCTCCTGCATGGTGGTCAGGCCGAAGTGGGCGGGGAGCGCGCGTGCCAGGTCGCTCGGCTCGCCGCGTCCGTCCTCGGCGCGGGCCGCGAACCACAGGGCCTCGTCGGCGAGATGGGAACCGCCGCCCCAGTCGCCGGAGATCCGCCCGACGGAGGGGAAGCGGGCGGTGGCCCCGTTGCGGCCGACCCCCACGGCGTTGATGCCCGCCCCGCACACCACGGCGACCCCGACCCGCTCCCCGGCGTCCGGCAGACCCGCCCGTAGCAACGCGAAGGTGTCATTGCCGACGGTCACCGTGCGGGCCCAGCCGCGGCCGGCAATCTCCGCGGTCAGACCGGCCTCCTCGACGGGGAGATCGGCGTTGGCGAGGTACGCCGAGAGATGATCGACCGGGCCCGCCGTCCCCGCCTGCGCCAGGGCGGATGCGATCAGCGGCGCGAAGACGTCCACCGCCCGCCCGACGCCCACCGCCGGCGGCCGGAACCCGTCGCCCCGGGCGGTCCCCAGCACCCTGCCGTCCGCGGTCACCAGCGCCACATCCGTCTTGCTGTTGCCCGCGTCGATGGCGAGCGCCGTACGGGTCAGGCCCACGTGAGGTGCTCCCGGTTGTGCGCGATCAGTGCGTCGGTGAGCCGGTCGGCGTAGCGGGTCTGGCCGATGAGGGGGTGGGCGAGCAGCGCGGCGAAGACCCGGTCCCGTCCGCCCTTCAGCGCCGCGTCCAGGGCGAGGTGTTCGTAGGCGGTGACGTTGGCGATCAGCCCGGAGTACAGCGGTTCCAGGGGGCGTACCGGAAGCGGTGCCGCGCCCGTTCCGTCCACCGCCGCCGGCGCCTCGATCACCGCGTCGTCGGGGAGAAAGGGCAGGGTGCCGTTGTTGAACGCGTTGACGATCTGGACGTCGCCGGTGTCGCGGAGCAGCGAGGAGGTCAGTGCCACCGCCGCCTCCGAGTAGTACGCGCCGCCGCGCTTGCCGAGCAGCTCCGGTTTCTCGTCCAGGGCGGGATCGCCGTACATGGCCAGCAGCTGCCGTTCGAGGGCCGCGACCTCCGCCGCACGGGAGGGTTTGCTGCGCAGCTCCCGTACGACGTCGTCGTGTTGGTAGTAGTAGCGCAGGTAATAGGAGGGCACGACGCCGAGGCGGTCCAGCAGGGAGCGCGGCATGTGCAGGTCGTCGGCGACGGCGTCGCCGTGTGCGGCGAGCAGCTGGGGCAGGACGTCCTCGCCGCCGACGCGTACGGCCCGTTCCCAGGTGAGGTGGTTGAGGCCGATGTGTTCGAGCTCGACGTCCTCCGGGGCCACGCCCAGCAGTTTCGCGAACTTCCGCTGGAAGCCGATCGCGACATTGCACAGGCCGACGGCCTTGTGGCCGTGGGTGAGCAGTGCGCGCGTCACGATGCCGACGGGGTTGGTGAAGTCCACGATCCAGGCGCCGGGGTTGCGGCGCCGTACGCGCTCGGCGATGTCGAGGACGACGGGGACGGTGCGCAGCGCCTTGGCGAGCCCGCCCGCCCCGGTGGTCTCCTGGCCGACGCAGCCGCACTCCAGCGGCCAGGTCTCGTCCTGGTTGCGGGCGTCCTGCCCGCCGACGCGCAGTTGCAGGAGTACGGCATCGGCGCCGTCGACGCCGCTGTCGAGGTCGCCGGTCCAGGAGATGCGGCCCCCGTGGCCCTGCCGGGCGAAGATCCGCCGGGCCAGGCCGCCCACCAGCTCCAGCCGGTCGGCGGCCGGGTCGATGAGGACGAGTTCGTCCACGGGCAGGGCCGTGCGCAACCGTGCGAAGCCGTCGATGAGTTCGGGGGTGTAGGTCGAGCCGCCGCCGACCACTGCGAGCTTCATATGTCTGGATCAGCCCTTCACTCCGGTGAGCGTGACGCCTTCGACGAAGGCCTTCTGTGCGAAGAAGAAGACGAGGATGACCGGCGCCATGACCAGCAGCGTCGCGGCCATGGTGAGGTTCCAGTTGACGCTGTGGGCGCTCTTGAACGACTCCAGGCCGTACGAGAGCGTCCAGGAAGCGGGGTTCTGGGCGGCGTAGATCTGCGGGCCGAAGTAGTCGTTCCAGCAGAAGAAGAACTGGAAGAGGGCCACGGCGGCGATGCCCGGCCGGGCCATCGGGACGACGATGCGCAGCAGGGCGCGTACCTCGCCGCAGCCGTCGACCCTGGCGGATTCGACGTACTCGCGGGGGATGGTGAGCAGGAACTGGCGCAGGAGAAAGATGGAGTAGGCGTCGCCGAAGGCCATGGGGATGATCAGGGGCCACAGCGATCCGGACAGATGGAGCTGCTGGGCCCAGACGAGATACATGGGAATGACGATGACCTGGGGTGGCAGCAGCATCGTCGAGATGACCAGGATCATGGCCGTGCGGCGGCCGCGGAAGCGGAACGTGGCGAGGGCGTGGGCCACCGGGACGGCCGAGCACACCGTGAAGAGGGTGCCCAGTCCCGCGTACATCAGGGAGTTCTTCCACCAGTCCAGGAAGCCGGGTGTGCCGAAGACCGTGAGGTAGTTGGACCAGTGCCATTCGGCCGGCCACAGCTCGCCGCTCATCGCCTGGTCGTCGCCCATCACGGACGTCAGGAAGACGAACACGAAGGGCAGGACGAAGAAGAGGGCGGCGGCGACGGCCAGGGCGTGGACGGCGATCCAGTGCAGCAGTCGCGTGCGCCGGGCGCGTGCCGCGGGGCCGCGGCCGGCGGTGGCGGTCGGTGCCGGTGTGCTCGGGGCGTTCAGGGTGGTGGTCATGCCGGTTCAGTCCTCCGCCGGGAGCAGGCCCGCGCGCTTGCGCATCAGCAGGCCGGTGACGGCCATCGCGATGACGAAGAGCACGAGGGAGAGCGCGCAGGCCGCGCCGGTGTTGAAGTTCTGGAAGCCGAGGGAGTAGACGAGCTGGGGGACGGTCAGGGTGGAGTGGTCCGGGTAGCCGGGCTGGATGACGCTGCCGGGCCCGAGGGAGACGCCGGAGGCGAGCTTCCCGGCGACCAGGGCCTGCGTGTAGTACTGCATGGTCTGTACGACGCCGGTGACCACCGCGAACATCACGATCGGGGTGATCGACGGCCAGGTGACGTACCGGAACTTCCCCCAGGCGCCCGCGCCGTCCAGCTCCGCGGCCTCGTACTGCTCCCTGGGGACGTCCAGCAGCGCCGCCATGAAGATCACCATCAGGTCGCCGATGCCCCACAGGGACAGCAGGACCAGCGACGGTTTGGCCCAGTGGGGGTCGTTGAACCAGGAGGGCGCCGGGATGCCGGCCGCGCCGAGGAGGTCGTTGACGGGCCCGGTGCCGGGGTTGAGCAGGAAGACGAACGCGACGGTGGCGGCCACCGGCGGCGCCAGATACGGCAGATAGAACGCCGTACGGAAGAAGCCGGCCCCGGTTTTGATCTTGGTGACGAGCAGGCCGATGCCCAGCCCGAAGACGACCCGCAGTGCGACCATCACGGTCACCAGCCACAGGGTGTTCTCCAGCGCGGGCCCGAACAGCGGCATCTGTGTCAGCACATATTTCCAGTTCCGCAGCCCCACGAAATCCGGTGGCTCGATCTGGTTGTAGTGCATGAAGGAGAAATAGACGGTGGCGACCAGCGGATAGCCGAAGAAGACCGAGAAGCCGGCCAGCCACGGTGAGAGAAAGCCGAGGGTGCGCAGCCGCTCGCGGTTCCGTTTGCGCCGCAGCGCGGGCGCCGGTGCGGGGGTGAATGCCATGGCGGCTCTCCGTCAGTTCTCGGACTGGAGGTTGTCGGCGTCGATCTGCGCATCGAGCCCGCGCAGGCCCTTGTCGAGATCAGGGACCTTTCCGGCCTCGACGTCGTACGAGAAGTCCTGCAGCGCGACGATGTACTGCCCGCCGTTGTCGGACGGCGGCAGAGCGGCGCTGCGCGGATTCCTGGCGATGTCGAGGAACGTACGGAAAGCCGGATCGGCGTCCAGTTTCGGCGATTTCAGCGCGGCGTTCGTCGACGGCACGTTGTGGATCGCATTGGCGAACCGCACCACCTGATCCGTGTCCGTGGTCAGGAACTTCACCAGCTCCCATGCCGCGTTCTGGTGCCGGCTGCTGTGGGCGATGCCGACGACCGTACCCGTCAGATAGCCCCGCCCGTAGGTATCCGCCTGGTCGTCCGGTACCGGCATCGGTGCCGTCCCCCAGGCGAACGGGGCTTTGTGGTCCTTGAGCATCAGCCCTCGCCATTCGCCGTCCATATGCATCGCCAGCTGCTGCTTCAGAAAGGCGTTCTGCGAGGACATCTCGTCGCCGAACCGGGTACGGAATGCCTCCAGCGCCTCGTAGCCGCCCTGTGCTTCGACGAGTGCGCGGGCGGCGGCGAAGAACTGTTTCGTCCGCGGTTCCTTGGCGAGCGCCGCTTTGCCGTGCCGGTCGAAGTAGGTCGGACCCCATTGCGCGAACATCCGGTCCGGGCTGTTCAGGTAGAGCCGGAAGTTGGGCATGAAGCCCACTCTTCGGTAGGAGCCGTCGGCGTTCCGCTCGGTGAGTTTCGCGGCGTCCCGGGTCAGTTCCGACATCGTCCGCGGCGGCCGGGTGATCCCGGCCTTCTTGAAGGCGTCCTTGTTGTAGTACAGCCCGTAGGCATCGGCGAGCAGCGGCAGGGCGCACTGCTTTCCCTCATAACTCGTGTAGTCGAGGAACGACTTGGGGAAGGTCTTTCTCTTGTCCGGCCCCGTCTTCTTCATGAAGGGGTCGAGATCCGCCCACATTCCCGATGAGCAGTACTGGCCCACATTGCTGGTGGTGAACGACGACACCACATCCGGTGCCTCGTCCCCGCCGGCCCGCAGCGCCTGGTTCACGGTCTCGTCGGTGACATTGGAGACCGTCTTCACCGTGATGTTGGGGTGGAGTTCCCGGAATCGGGCGATGCTGTCGTCGAGGGCCCGCACCTCGCCGGGCTGGGACCAGCCGTGCCAGAAGGTGAGCGTCACCGGTCGCGTCGGATCGTCCCGGTCGCTGCCGGTGCTCGGATTGGCGCATCCCGAAAGGAACAGCCCGGCACCGGCCAGTGCCAGGGAGAGCCGGACGCGCAGGGACGGGTGCGGCATGGCGGACTTCCTTCACGGCTGGGGGAGCGGAAAGGCGAAGGGCCGACGGTGCGGGGCTGCGGGATCCCCGGCCCGGACGTCACCCGGTGTGGAACACCGCATCGCGTGCCTCGGCGAGCGCCGTCCGCAGCGCGCCGATGAGAATCGGATGGCCGGCGATATCGCTGAGGCGCAGTTCCGGCCGCGGCAGCGCCAGCCCGGTGAACTCCTCCTCGACCAGCGCCCGAAGCTCCTCCCCGCCGGCCTGCGGCACCTCACCGGAGAGCACGACCAGCTGCGGGTCGACCACCGCGACGACCGCCGCCAGCCCGGTGGCCAGGCGCCTGGCCACCTCCGCGCGCACATCGTCGCGCGCCAGCGCCTCCTCGACCGTACGGGCTTCGGGCGTGCCGTACTCCCGCGCCAGAGCCACCACGCTCGGCGATCCGACCAGCCGCTGGAACCCGCCGCCGGCATCCGGCCGCGCGGCGCTGCGGTCGCCGCCCCGGGACAGCGGGGCCCCGGGCAGCGGCATGTACCCGATCTCGCCCGCGCCCCCGGTGGCGCCGCGCAGCAGCTGTCCGCCCAGCACGATGGCCGCGCCGACCCCCTCGTCGACCCACACCAGTACGAAGTCGTCGAAGTCCTGCGCCGCGCCGTCGTGCTGTTCGGCGACGGCCGCCAGGTTCACGTCGTTCTCGATGACGACCGGCGTGCCCAGCACCTCCGCCAGTTCGTCCTTCAGGGACGGCGAGTGCCAGCCCGGCAGATGCGGCGCGTACCGCAGCTCGCCGGTCTCCGGGTCCAGCGCGCCGGGGGTGCCGATCACCGCGCCGTGCAGCTGTTCCCGCCCCAGCCCGGCCTTGGCCAGTGCCCCGTCGACGGCCGTCGCCACCAGCCGCGCGGTCCGGTGTGCCGCGGCTTTGCCGACGGCATCGGTGCCGACCCGCGCCTCGCCGAGCACGTGGCCGGTGATGTCGGCGACGGCCGCGGTGATGCCCAGCGGGTCCACGGCGAGCGCGGCGACATGTGCGGCCACCGGGTTGATCTCGTACAGCTGCGCATTGGGCCCCGGCCGTCCGGTGACGTTCCCGGTCGTCCGCACCAGCCCGGCCGCCTCCAGCCGCGCCAGGAGCTGCGAGGCGGTCGGTTTCGACAGTCCGGTCAGTTCCCCGATCTGGGTGCGCGTCAGCGGCCCCTGGGACACGAGCAGATCGAGCGCGGCCCGGTCGTTCATCGCCCGCAGTACCCGCGGTGTGCCCGGGGTCCCGTGGGGTCCCCGTCCTGCTGTGGCCATGGCCGTTCCCCCGTCTTCTGGGCGGCTTCCGCGCGACCCGGTGTCTGTTAGGAAACTTTCCAATCGGTGTGGAGGAAGGTAGGTCGCGGGCCGGGGCCTCGTCAATGGGTGCGACGCGGTGAGTTGGTGTACGGCATCGCGCGCCGGCTCAGGGGCCCCAGACCGCCCGGAGGTCCGCGGCGCCGACCCTGAGGGTGGCCCCGGCGAGCGCGATCTCGTGCCGGCAGCCGTCGCCTTCGGGGAGGATCTCGTCCATCAGCACCCGGTACCGCTCGGGCTCGGCCCCCATGAGGCGGGTCGAGCTGTCCCGGACCAGCTCGAAATGCGTCACCCCGGAATAGGTGATCCGCAGCGGGTGATCGTGCTTGAACCGGTTCGGGGAGAAGGTGATCTCGAGATCGTCGGCCTCCTTGACGGGAACCGAGACCGATGCGAGTTCGAGGTCCTTGGTGCAGGTGGTGCTGGAGAAGCTGTAGTGGCCCGGATCGGTGGCGAATGCGCGGGCGCCGGCGGGGAGGGCGGCGCTCAGTGCGGGCAGCGCGGCGAGGTAGGGACGAGGATCCGTCCAGTATCCGGCCCATTCGGCATCGAGTTCGGCAACGACGTATTTCATGCGGGACATTGTCGCCGGGTCGCCGGTAGCGGATACGGGCAGCGGCTGTGCGCTGCGGGGCGGGCCGGCACGGCAAAGGCCCCCGGTACCGCGGAAGACCGCGGTACCGGGGGCCTCGTGGCGTATGCGGCCCGGCCGGGCTACTTCCCCATCTTCGGCGCGGACAGCGGCTCCGTGGCCACCGACTGCGGGGAGAGGGGATTGTTGAGCGCCGACGGGGCGGCCATACCGGCGGCCGGGTCGACGGGCTCCTCCTCTTCCTCCTCGGGGACCGGGCGGGGTGCGAGGTGGATGCCGGCGTCGTCGAGGGCGTGCTTGATGCGCCAGCGCAGTTCGCGTTCGATGCCGATGGCCTTGCCGGGCATGGTCTTGGCCGACACACCGATGGTGACGGTGTCGAGGTGGACCTCGCTCAGGCCCAGGACCTGGACCGGCTCCCACAGCATCTCGTTCCACGGCTCGGCCTTGGACATCTCCTCGCCGGCGGCGGTGATGGTGTCCCGTGCGCGCCGCAGATCCTGGTCGGCGGCGACCACCACGTCCACGCTGGCCGTCGACCAGCCCTGGCTGAGGTTGCCGATCCGCTTGACCTCGCCGTTGCGGATGTACCAGATGGCGCCGTTGGGGCCGCGCAGCTTGGTGACCCGCAGGCCGACCTCGATGACCGTGCCGGTGGCCACGCCCGCGTCGATCTCGTCGCCGACGCCGTACTGGTCCTCGAGGATCATGAAGACGCCGGAGAGGAAGTCGGTGACGAGGTTGCGGGCGCCGAAACCGATCGCCACACCGGCCACACCGGCGCTCGCCAGCAGCGGCGCCAGGTTGATGTTCAGTACGGAGAGCACCGTCAGGGCCGCGGTACCCATGATCACGAAGGAGGCGACGCTGCGCAGGACCGAGCCGATGGCCTCGGAGCGCTGGCGGCGCCGTTCGGCGTTGACGAGCAGGCCGCCGAGCGCGGTGCCCTGGGCGGCGGCCGCGGTGCGGTTCATCCGCTCGATGAGCTTGGTGATGGTGCGGCGTATCACATGCCGCAGCACCACCGCGATCACGATGATCAGCAAGATCTGCAGGCCGGACGCGACCCACGTCCCCCAGTTCTCCTCCACCCAGCCGGCGGCGTTGGTGGCCTTCTGGGTGGCCTCGTCGAGCGAGGCGGAACCGGTTGCGCCGGGCGTCGCGGCGCCCAGGGGCGTGGTGGCGGCCGTCGTAGCGGACCAGTACACAGCAGAACCTTCCGTGTGGGACAGCAGACCCGGGCCTCGGCGGGGTCTCCGCGAACCGGGCAGACCAACCACACTAACGGGGCAACGGATGGGGTCCGTGCCCCTGTTCGAGTCTGGAGGGTCCCAGGACGGCCGGAAAGAGGTCCTTGTGGAGGGAAGTGCGGGGGTGTGGTCGAAAACACCTCCGGCCCGTTACTCGGTCATGGTGGCGCTCCGACCAGGCACCGGGGGACACTGGACGAGATCGTCCCGGCGCGAGCCACGCGCCGCCGGCGTACAAGGAGGCACCCGTGCCGCATGTCCTGGTCCTCAACGCGTCGTACGAGCCGCTCGGCGTCGTACCGCTCCGCCGTGCGCTCATCCTCGTACTCAATGAGAAAGCTGTGAGTCTCGAGGAATCCGGCGCCCTGATGCACAGCGCAACCCGCGTGATACCCGCTCCGAGCGTGGTCCGCTTGAAGCGGTTTGTGCGGGTGCCCTTTCGTGGCCCCGTGCCCCTGACCCGCCGGGCGCTGTTCGCCCGTGACGGCGGGCGCTGTATGTACTGCGGTGGCGTCGCAACCAGCGTCGACCACGTCATCCCGCGCAGCCGGGGAGGTCAGCACACCTGGGAGAATGTGGTCGCCGCGTGCCGCCGCTGCAACCACGTCAAGGCCGACCGCCATGTCGCCGAGATCGGCTGGCGGCTGCGCCATCAGCCCGCCCCGCCGTCCGGACTGGCGTGGCGGATCATCGGCACCGGCCATCGCGATCCGCGCTGGCTGCCGTATTTGCAGCCGTACGGCGCGGACGACGCGCTGGCCCGGATCGACGCCGTATCGGCGTAGATCCGGGTTTTTTGCACGAGCGGCCGCGTCCCGCCCCGGGCCGCGGCCGCTCGTGCATCACGGCCGTGCGGTTCCTCGGCTACCGGTCCACCGCGTACGCCTCCACCGACCACAGCGAATACCCGAAGCGGGTCGCCCGCTTCTCCCCCTGGATGCGGACGTAGCGGGTGTCCTCGGCGTCCATCCGCACGGACTCGCGGCCGCCCTTGCCGTCCCTGACCACGGCCGCGGTCCGCCACCTGCGGCCGTCCGGTGAGACCTGGACGCGGTAGCGGGCGGCGTGGGCGTCCTGCCAGTTCAGGACGACCTCGCCCAGACGGGTGGCCCGCGGCAGCGGGAACTGCAGCCAGGCGCCGTCCTCGGCGGGGGAGGACCAACGGGTTCCCGGGTCGCCGTCGGTGGCGGCCGAGGCGGGGAAGTCGGCGGTCTCGTCCCCGGACGAGGTGGCCGCGGCGCCGCGCGCCAGATCCGGGCCGCCGGTGCGCGGATAGGCCCGTACGGTCAGCGTCTGGTGCCGGCCGGCATAGGTGACGGGGATCTCGTACGACCCGGACGGGGCGTCCTCGGGGACGTCCACCGCGATACGGACCGTGGCCGTGCCGCCGCGCGGTGCGGTGACCTGCCGCGGCGCATGCACGGTGAAGCCCCGGGGCGCCTTGACCGTCAGCTTCTCCCGAACCGCGCCGGGGCGGCGGGAGAAGATGAGGGCGTCCACCGTGGCCCGGCCGCCCGTATGCGCGTCCGACTCCTTGCGGGACAGCTCCAGGCCGGCCTCCGGGGTGTCCCCGAACCAGGGGGTGACGGCGTGCACGGACGGCGCGTCGGCCGCCGTGGGCCAGGACAGCCGTACGGCGTCGGCGCGCAGGCCGCGGGTACGGGCCTCGGTCCAGCCGGTGGCGGAGAGCCGCTCCAGGCGGCGCCAGCCCTCGCCGGGGACGTGTGCCTCCAGGGAGACGGCGCCCGCCGAGTGGCCCGGCTCGGTCAGCGCGGTGACCGCGGTGAGCGGGCGGGCCCGCTCGAAGGGGACCGTCAGGGAGGTGGGGTCGGCGCCTTCGGTGGGCCGCGGCGCGCCGGGCCGCACCCCGGTCCAGGCGTCGGCCTCGGTCATCGTCCGCTCGAGGAACGGCGCGAGCACCCCCTTGCCGACCGTCGCCGGGCTCCGCCCGATCTCCTTGCGCAGCCGCTGGGTGGTGCGCTGGGCGGCCCAGGCGGCGTCGCCGTCGCCCCGCGCCTGCGCCATCAGGGTGTCGACGGCCGCCTCGCCCGCCCAGCCGTAGCGGCCCAACTGCTCGGCCCAGGGGCCCACTTCGGCCGCCAGCTCAGGAGCCAGGTGCGCCTGCGCGGTGCTCATGGTGCGGAACGCGGCCCGCAGCGCCCCGGCCGCCTCGGCGAGGCCCTCGTCCTCGCCGGGCCGGCCGTGGTTGACGGCGCTCTCGCGGGCCTTCCAGAAGCGGTCCATGAGGGGCCGCAGGGCGGCCGACTCGTCGGCGCCCAGGACGGAGGAGGCGTCGTTCGAGGCGAGTGCGCGCAGCGCGGCGCGGGCCCGCCGGTCGTCGCCCGCCAGGTCGTCGATGGCCGCGTCCCAGGATTCCGCGGGGCGGTAGGCGTGCGGGTTCCAGGCGTAGTCGGCGGCCGTGAAGAGGGGGATGCGCGACGCCACCGGCTGCTCCATGGCGTTGGCGAGCAGCGCCGCGGAGCCGGTGGCGACGGCCGGTTCGCGGCCGCTGTAGGGGCCGAGGAAGATCCGGTCCTGGGCGTAGTCGTTGACCGGGTAGTTGTCCATCGTGACCAGGGGGTGGCCGAACACCTGGCGGGCGGTGGACAGTTCACCGCCGGTGATGGTGCGCGGGATCACGCCGACGCCGGTCCAGGCCACCTCGACCCGGTCGCCGAGCGCCCCGGCCAGCGCCTCGCGATAGGCCGTGGAGCCGTCCTGGTAGTACTCGGTCGGCATCAGCGACAGCGGCGCGGAGTGCGGATGGCGCTCGGCGAGATGGTCGGCGAGCGCGCCCGCGACCTCGGCCTGTGCCTTGGCGGCGGCCTGTGGCCCCTTGCCGAAGGCGTCCTCGTCGGCGTCGCAGTGCCATTCGCTGTAGCTGACGTCCTGGAACTGCAGCTGGAAGGAGCGCACCCCCAGCGCCCACATCGCGTCCACCTTGCGCCGCAGCGCCCGCAGGTCCTCCTCGGACGACATGCACATGGCCTGGCCGGGGGCGATCGCCCAGCCCAGCGTGACGTGGTTGGCGCGGGCCCGCTCCGCCAGCTCCCGGAAATCGGCGCGCTGCTCCGCCGGGTAGGGGTCGCGCCACCGGGCCTGGCGGTAGGGGTCGTCGCCCGGTGCGTAGAGGTAGCGGTTCTGCTTGGTGCGGCCCATGAAGTCGAGCTGGGAGAGACGCTGCGCCTGGCTCCAGGGCTGCCCGAAGAACCCCTCGGTGGTGCCCCGTACGGCCGTGCCGGGCCAGTCCCGTACGACGACCGACGCCAGCTGCCGGCGGCCGTCCGCTCCCCGGGTCACCAGCTGCCGCAGCGTCTGCGCGGCGTGGAAGAGGCCGTCCGGGCCGACGCCGTCCAGCGCGACCGTGTCGCGGCCGCGGACCTGGCCGACGGCGAGGCGGTAGCCGCCGGCGGGCAGATCCCCGCGGGCGGGCACCTTCAGCGCCCGCAGCGCGTCCCCGGCCGGCGCCCCGCCGACGTAGAGCACGGGCCCGGCGGCGGGCGGCCGCTCACCCGGTGCCACCTCGTGCACCTTCCGTACGCCCGCCGCCCGCAGCAGGCCGCGCACCGCGTCCAGGGTGTACGGATCGGTGTCCGGCGCCGCCACGAGCGCCGCCTCGCCGCCCAGCGGTACGGCGGCGGACAGCTCCCGCATCGACTGGGGGCGCGGCCACACGGCAGGGGGCGGGCCCGCGTCCGCCGGCCGGTCCGGCCGGTCGGGGGCGCCGCGGGGGGCGTCCGAAGGGTGCGCCGCCGCCTGGGCGCCGGGTGCCCCGCCGAGCAGCCCCGAGACGACCGCGGCGGCCAGCGCGGTGGTCCCCGCCACGCGCGCGCCGGCGCCCGCGCCGTTCCTGTTCGTCCTACCGACTCTTCCGACGCCCCACACGCCCCGGACCCGCACGGCCGCTCCTCGTCCCGTCATCTGCGCGCCGGTCTGCACCGGCCCCCCTGTGTGCCGCGATGTCCGTTCGGACAGACCTTCGGCTGGAGCCCACCATTGTGTCGGTAAGGGTGTCAACCGGGCGGCGGGGGTCCCCTGTTCCCGGTGGGTTTGGGGGAGTGCGTCCCGCGAAGGCCGTGACGTGCGGGTCGCGGGAGAGGCCCGGCGGCACGGGCCGGCCGCCCGCCGTGAGCCCCGCGCCCGCAGAACTTCCGCGCCGATGCCCCGTTTGTCAGGACTCTCTGCGTCATCCGCACGCCCCCGCCGCGAAATCGCCTGCGGATGCGCTGTGAGGTGAGTCACGTTTAGTGTGGAAAAGCGTCTGCCGTCGTGTCGAGTGGGTAGGGCAGACCCTGTCCCATTACCGATGAACGGGAGGCCCTCGTGGCCGCATCCGCTCAGCTTCTGCTTGATGCGCTGTCCGCCAAACCGGGCGACGCGCCGATGGAACCCGATGTCTTCCTCGGGGTCACGGACCCCGACGCGGGCCTGGACGGTTCCGGATCGTTCAGCTTCGCCGAGCCGCCGCTCACCAGCGAGCCGCCGCTCGCCGACGCCGCGCCGCTGACCAGCGAGGTGCCGATCTCCGCCGAGCTGCCGCTGACCAGCGAGCCGACGGCCACCGGTCTGGGCACGGAGTCCATGGAGGTCTGAGGACCCATGGGCCGCACGCGGCTCGCCCGGCTGCACGGCATCGCCACGTGCTACGAACCTTCGCCGGGCACCACCCTCCACATCGGCGACGACACCGTTGTCGCCGTGCTCGCCGCCTTAGGGGTCGATGCCTCGACGCCCGACGCCGTACGCGCCGCCCTGGCCGCGTACGAGGAGGCGGCGGCCCGCAGCCTGCTCCCCGCCACCGTCGTCGCCCGCCCCGGCCGGCCGCCCGACCTCGGCGGCATGCCCGAGGGCACCGTTCTGCGGGTGGCGACCGAGGACGGCCCGGCCATGGACGGGCCCCGGGATCCGGCGGCGTCCGGACCCCCGGCCCTCCCCGCGGACCTCCCGCTGGGAGTCCACACCCTCCATGCGCACACCCCCGACGGCCGCACCGCCCGCGCCCGGCTGATCGTCGCCCCCGACCGGGTCCCCGCCCCGCCCGGCCGCAGCCACGGCTTCATGGTCCAGCTCTACTCCCTCCTCTCCCGCCACTCCTGGGGCATGGGCGACCTCGGTGACCTCGCCGACCTCGCCGCCTGGTCCGGCCGCACCCTGGGCACCGGCTTCGTCCAGCTCAACCCGCTGCACGCGGCCGTCCCCGGCCCGCCCACCGACCCCTCGCCCTACCGCCCCTCCTCGCGCCGCTTCCCCGACCCGGTCCATCTGCGGATCCCCCATATCCCGGAGTACGCCCTGCTGTCCGGCGCCGCCCGCGCCCGCGCCGACGAACTGGCCGCCCGTGCCGACGCGCTGCGCGCGGACGTCCTCGAACGCGGCGCGCTGATCGACCGGGACGCCGTCTGGGCCCTGAAACGCGAGGCCCTGGAGCTGGTGTACGCGGTCCCGCTCTCACCGGGACGGCGCGCCACCTACTGCGACTTCCTCGCCGAACAGGGCACCCCCCTGGAGGACCACGCCACCTGGTGCGCCCTCGCCGAGCTGCACGGCCCCGACTGGCACGCCTGGCCCGCCCCGCTGCGCGACCCGCGCTCCGCGGTCACCGCCCGGCTGCGCGCCCGGCTCCTGGACCGCATCGACTTCCACTGCCGCCTCGCCTGGCTCACCGACCAGCAGCTGGCCGCCGCGCAGCGCGCCGCACGGGACGCCGGGATGGGCATCGGCCTCGTCCATGACCTCGCCGTCGGCGTCCACCCCGCCGGCGCCGACACCTGGGCGCAGCAGGACGCCTTCGCCGCGGGCATGTCCATCGGCGCGCCGCCCGACGCCTTCAACGCCCGCGGCCAGGACTGGGGCCTGCCGCCCTGGCGCCCGGACGCCCTGGCCGCCGCCGGCTATGCCCCGTACCGCGATCTGCTGCGCGGTCTGCTGCGGCACGCCGGGGCACTGCGCATCGACCACGTCATGGGCCTGTTCCGGCTGTGGTGGGTGCCGCAGGGCCGGCCGCCGACGGAGGGCGCCTACGTCCGCTACGACGGCGAGGCGATGCTCTCGCTGCTGGCCCTGGAGGCGCACCGCGCGGGCGCCTCGGTGATCGGGGAGGACCTGGGCACCGTCGAGCCGGGCGTCCGGACCGCGCTGGCCGAGCGGGGGGTGCTGGGCACGTCCGTGCTGTGGTTCGAGCGGGACTACCGGGACGCCGCGACGGCGGACGACGCGGAGGGTGAGGGCGCTGCCGAGGGTGAGGGCGCTGCCGACGGCGAGGCCCGCATCCTCGCGCCCGAGGAGTGGCGCGAGAGCTGCCTGGCCACCGTCACCACCCATGACCTGCCGACCACCGCCGCCCGGCTCGCGGGCGAGGACGTCGCCCTGCGCGAACGCCTCGGCCTCCTCGCCGGCCCGCCGGAGCGCGAACGCACCCGCGCCAGGAGCGAACTCGCCGAATGGCTCCGCGAGTTGGCGCTGCGCGGCCTGCTCCCCGAGGGCCCGGCCGACGAGGAGGCGGCGGTCCGGGCCGTGCACCGCTTTCTGCTGCGCACCCCCGCGCGGCTGGTCGGGGTGTGGCTCCCGGACGCGGTGGGCGACCGCCGCCCGCAGAACCTCCCCGGTACATGGGACGAGTACCCGAACTGGCGCCTGCCGATCGCGGGCCCCGACGGCCGCCCGCAGACCCTGGAAGAACTGGCCGCATCGCCCCGACTGCACGCGCTGATGCGGGAGCTGTCGAACGGGCACCGCTGACCCGGGGGCCCGCGCACCCGTATCGGGCCGGTCGCGTGGCGCCGCGGCCCGTCCCCGGCCCGCTGACCGGAACACCTGTGCCACCCCGGACGCGCGGGGCCGCGGGCCGTCCGCTACGTTGAGGTCGTGAGCAACAAGGTCAAGAAGAACGCCCTGCGCGCCGGAACCATCACGGCCGGCACCGCGCTGATGCTGCTGATGTCGTCCCCCGCGTTCGCGGTGGCCATCCCTGACGACGGTGACGACCCGGGTCCGGGCCTGAACGTGATCGAGACGCTCGGCCTCTACGTCGCCGCACCCATCGTGCTCTTCCTTGTCATCGCCGGGCTGGTCATCGCCGGCGACAAGTCCCGCAAGCAGGCCCCGTAGGGCCGACGCAGGGGGCGCGCGATCGCCCCAGTGACGCCGTGAGGGCGCCCACCGGTTCATACGAACCGGTGGGCGCCCTTTTGTATGCCCCATGACAGCGGGAGGCGTTTCCGCAGGTGAAAAAGGGGTTGCGGGGCGGCTATCGGGCGGTTTTCCACCGATTTGTGGAGGGGGCCACGTTTAACTGAACCCAACCTACGATGACGTAACCTACGGCTCCGTAGGTCCCCGCCTACGGTCCCGTAGGTTTCGTCGTCCCCCGGAGTTCCCCCGTGACCATCGCCCCCGCCCGCCATGCAGGAGAGCGCGGCCAGGCCGCCTGGACCGACGCCCAGCTGCTCTACGCGCTCGAAGAGGTCGTCGAGAAAGAGCTCAACCGGCACCTGAAGGTCGCCAAGGAATGGATGCCGCACGAGTACGTGCCGTGGAGCGACGGCCGGAACTTCGACGGCGTGATGGGCGGCGAGGCCTGGTCCCCCGAGCAGTCCAAGGTCACCGACATCGGCCGGATCGCGCTGGTGGTCAACCTCCTGACCGAGGACAACCTCCCCAGCTACCACCACGAGATCGCCACGCTCTTCGGCCGCGACGGCGCCTGGGGCACCTGGGTGCACCGCTGGACCGCGGAAGAGGGCCGGCACGGCATCGTGATGCGCGACTACCTGCTCACCAGCCGCGCCGTCGACCCGGTCGAGCTGGAGCGGTTCCGGATGGCGCACATGTCGGAGGGCTTCGAGTCCGACAACTCGCACAGCATGCTCCACTCGGTGGCGTACGTCGCCTTCCAGGAGCTGGCCACCCGCATCTCGCACCGCAACACCGGCCACCACTCCGGCGACCCCGTCTGCGACCGGATGCTCGCCCGGATCGCCACCGACGAGAACCTGCACATGGTCTTCTACCGGAACCTGCTCGGCGCGGCCTTCGAGATGGCGCCCGACCAGACGATGTGCGCCGTGCGCGACGTCGTCACCGGCTTCCGGATGCCCGGCCACGGCATGCCCGGCTTCGAGCGCGCCGCCGCCCGGATGGCCATCGGCGGCATCTACAACCTCCGCATCCACCACGACGACGTGCTGCAGCCCGTGCTGCGCTTCCTCAAGGTGCTGGAGATCGGCGGCCTGGGGCCCGCCGGGCTGCGCGCCCAGGAAGAGCTGGGGCTGTTCATGAACGGCCTGGACGGACAGGCGCGGAAGTTCGACGAGCGCCAGGCGGCCATCCAGGCCCGGCGGGCCGCCAAGGCGGCGTCCTGAGACGGGCGTCACATCGTTCAGTTCAACTGAACGATCTCGGTAAAATTATTCGCTGGACCTGATGTTTGATGGGCTGCCACGGTGGATCCCGCACACCACCGAGGGAGAGGAAACCGTGGCAGTCCTGGAGAGGGTCCGCGCACACCGCACCACACCGAAGAAGGACGGCCGGGCCTCGTCCGCCGGCCTGGCGCTCGCCTTGACCGCGACCGTCATCTGGTCCGGCAACTTCGTCATCGCCCGCGCCCTGCACGACACCGTGCCACCCGTCCAGACCGCCTTCTGGCGCTGGATCATCGCGCTGCTCGCGGTCGCCCCGCTCGCCCTGCCCGAGGTCCGCCGCCAGTGGCCGGTCATCCGCCGGCACCTCGGCTTCCTGACGCTGGCCGCGCTGCTCGGCGTCACCCTCTTCAACACCCTCATCTACCAGGCGGGGCGCAGCACCTCGGCCACCAACATGGCCATGATCGCGGCCGCCTCACCTGCCATGATCGCCCTGTTCGCCCGGGGCGGTGAGAAGCTCGGCGCACGGCGGATCGCCGGGATGGTGATCGCGCTGGCGGGCGTGGTGACGCTGGTCGGCAAGGGCTCGCCGGCCGCCGTACTGCGGCTGGACCTCGCGCCCGGAGACCTGTGGATGGTGGCCGCCACCGCCACCTTCGCCGGCTACAGCGCGCTGTTGCGCCGCCGCCCCGAGCAGATCGGCGGCCTGTCGTTCCTGTTCATGACCTTTGCGCTGGGAGCGGCGATGCTGGCCCCCGCGTACGGCGTCAGCCTCGCCCTCCAGGGCGGCTTCGAGCCGGGCGCCGGGACCGTCGGCCCGCTCCTCTACATCGGGATCTTCTCGTCCGCCGTCGCCTACTTCACCTGGAACAAGGCCATCGCGCTGGTGGGCGCCACCCGTGCCGGGGTCATCTACTACCTCCAGCCGGTCTGCGTCGCGCTGCTGTCGTTCGCGGCGCTCGGCGAGGAGGTGGGCGCCGTCCAGGTGGTCTGCATGATCCTGATCGTCGCGGGGGTCGCGCTCGGCGCCGGGAGCAGACGCTGACCGGGTACGCATACGCTGCCCGCATGGCCGACTGGGACATCAAGAAGCTGCGTATCCTGCGCACACTCCAAGAGCTGGGCACGGTCACCGCGACCGCCGAGGCGCTGCACATGACGCCCTCGGCGGTCTCCCAGCAGCTGACCGGGCTCGCCCGGCAGCTCGGGGTCACGCTCCTGGAGGCGCAGGGGCGGCGGGTGCGGCTGACCGACGCCGCGCAGCTGGTGCTGCGGCACGCCGAGGCGGTCTTCGCCCAGCTCGAACGGGCGGATGCGGAGCTGCTCGGCTACCTCCAGGGAGAGGCCGGCCAGGTGCGGGTCGGCGCCTTCTCCACGGCCATCCCCGCGCTGGTGGTGCCCGCCGTACAGGAGCTGCGCCGGACGCATCCGGGCCTGGCCGTGGTCGTACGGGAGGCCGAGGCGGAGGCCGCGTACGAGCTGCTCGCCGAGGGCAGCGTCGATCTCGCGCTGTCGCTGGCCGCCCATGCGCCCACCCCGCGTGACCCGAAGTTCAGCCGGGTCTCGCTGCTGGCCGATCCGCTGGACGTGGCGCTGCCGGCCGGTCATCCGCTGGCGGCCGAGCCGGGGCTGCGGCTGGCGGACCTGGCGAACGAGCCCTGGATCTTCGGCAGCAGCGGTCCCTGGTCGCAGATCACCACCACCGCGTGCGAGAGCGCCGGGTTCGTGCCCGAGCAGGCGCATGCCGCCGCGGACTGGGGCGCGATCCTGGCGATGGTCGCGGCGGGGATGGGGGTGGCGCTGGTGCCCCGGATGGCGATGGCGGGCGGCGCCGGTGCCCACGGGGAGCGGGGCGGCGGCGTCGCCCTGCGGGTGCTGCACGCCGATCAGCCGCGCCGGCATGTGGTGGCGGCGGCCCGGCGCGGTTCCGAAGGGGCGCCGGGGCTGTCCCGGGTGCTGGCGGCGCTGCGGCAGGCGGCGGCGGGCCAGGCGCAGGGCGAAGCTCACGTCCGCTGACGGTTTAAACCGCCACTACCTTTCAATTCTGCTGAACATAGCCCTCAAGAACTTTCGATGGACCTGGGGGTTCCAGCTCTGCGACCGTGGAGCGGTCCGCACCCCCTCCCCACCGAAGGGCAACGATGACCGCCACCCCGGCCGCCGACTCCACTGATCCGCACGCCAACGACGCCAGCCCCTACGGTGGCGGAGACCCCTACGCCGACTACCGCGGCGGGGACTTCCCCTTCACCTCGCTGGTCGACCTCGCCGACCGCCGCTTCGGCGCCGGGGTCATCGCCGCGAACGACGAGTTCTTCGCCGAGCGCGAGAATCTGCTGAAGCCGAACCCGGCGGTCTTCGACCCCGAGCACTTCGGCCACAAGGGCAAGATCATGGACGGCTGGGAGACCCGGCGCCGCCGCGGCGCCGACGGCGACCACCCCTTCCCGACCGACGACGAGCACGACTGGGCGCTGATCCGTCTCGCCGCCCCCGGCGTGATCCGCGGCGTCATCGTCGACACCGCCCACTTCCGTGGCAACTACCCCCAGCAGGTCACCGTCGAGGCGACGTCCCTGCCCGGCAGCCCCAGCCCCGAGGACCTCCTCGCCGCCGACGTGAAGTGGGAGGAGCTCGTCCCGCGCACGCCGGTCCGCGGCCACGCCGCCAACGGCTTCGAGGTCACCGCCGAGCGCCGCTTCACCCACCTCCGCCTCAAGCAGCACCCCGACGGCGGCATAGCCCGCCTGCGGGTCTACGGCGAGGTCGTACCGGACCCGGAGTGGCTGGACGTCCTCGGCACCCTCGACCTGGCCTCCGTCATGCACGGCGGCACCGTCGAGGACGCCTCGGACCGCTTCTACTCCTCGCCCACCCAGATCATCCAGCCCGACCTCTCCCGCAAGATGGACGACGGCTGGGAGAACCGCCGCCGCCGGGTCAAGGGCACCAACGACTGGGTCCGCTTCCGGCTCGCCGCACAGGGCGAGATCCGCGCCGTCGAGATCGACACCGCGTACCTCAAGGGCAACTCGGCGGGCTGGGCGGCCCTGAGCGGCTGCAACGGCGACCCCGCCGACGAGTCCTCCTGGTTCGAGATCCTGCCGAAGACGAAGCTCCAGCCGGACACCCCGCACCGCTTCAAGCTGCCCGGGTCCGTCACGGCCACCCACGTACGGCTCGACGTCTTCCCCGACGGCGGCCTCGCCCGGATGCGCGTCCACGGCACGCTCACCGAAGCCGGCCGCGCCGAACTCGGCCGCCGCTTCACCGAGCTCAACGGCTGACGCACCCTCTTTCGCCGGGCCCCGTGGAGGGGACGGGACCCGGCGAACCCTCCCCCGAGCTCTCAAGGAGCAGGGGACCCCCATCACGCCCGGCAGACGGCAACGCAACTGGCGCCCGTCCGCCGGGCGTTCCCATGGGGGACGATCAGGCGGCCGCGTCCGCCGCCTGCGCCTTCAGCGCCCGCTCGATGCCCGACCGGGACTCGGTCACCAGGCGGCGCAGCGCCGGGCTCGGCCCGGCCGAGGCCAGCCAGGCGTCCGTGGCGTCCAGGGTCTCCTGGGAGACCTGCAGCGCCGGGTAGAGCCCGACCGCGATCTGCTGCGCCATCTCGTGGCTGCGCGCGTCCCACACGCTCTTGACCACGTCGAAGTACTTCGCGGTGTAGGGCGCCAGCAGTTCGCGCTGATCGGTCTGGACGAAGCCGCCGATGACGGCCTCCTGGACGGCGTTGGGGAGCGTGTCGGACTCCACGACCGAGCCCCAGGCTTCCGCCTTGGCCTCCGCCGTCGGCCGCGCCGCGCGGGCTGTGGCCGCATGCCGCTCGCCCGCCGAGGTCTTGTCCCGCTCCAGCTCCGCGGCGATGGCCTTCTCGTCCGCGCGCCCGGTGCCGGCCAGCCGCTGCAGCAGCGACCACCGCAGCTCGGTGTCCACCACCAGCCCCGCCACCTCTTCGGTGCCGTCCAGCAGGCCCTGCAGCAGGTCGAGCTGGTCGCCCGTACGGGCCGCGGCGGCGAACGCGCGGGCCCAGGCCAGCTGGTGGTCGCCGCCGGGCGCGGCCGCCTTCAGCTGCTCCAGCGCGAACTCCGTCCAGGCCGCCAGGCCCGTCTCGCGCCACGCGGGGGCCGCGTACAGGTCCAGCGCCAGCTTCACCTGACGGTGCAGCGACTGGACCACGCCGATGTCCGACTCCTTGCCGATGCCGGACATCACCAGCGACAGATAGTCGCGGGTGGGGAGTTCGGCGTCCCGCGTCATGTCCCATGCCGACGCCCACGACAGCGCGCGCGGCAGCGACTCGGTGAAGTCGCCGAGGTGCTCGGTGACGACCTTCAGCGACTCCTCGTCCAGGCGGACCTTGGCGTACGACAGGTCGTCGTCGTTGAGGAGGATGACGGCCGGCCGCGCCGCGCCCACCAGCTGCGGCACCTCGGTCAGCTCACCGTCCACGTCCAGCTCGATGCGGCTGGTGCGGACGAGCTTGCCGTCCTGGTGGTCGTAGCAGCCGATCGCGATCCGGTGCGGGCGCAGGACGGGCTCGCCCTTCGCGCCGGCCGGCAGCGCCGGGGCCTCCTGCCGCACCGCGAACGCGGTGACGGTGCCGTCGGCGGCCACCTCGATCTCCGGCCGCAGAATGTTGATGCCCGCCGTCTCCAGCCACTTCTTCGACCAGGTCTTCAGGTCGCGGCCGGAGGTCTCCTCCAGCGCGCCCAGCAGGTCGCTCAGCCGGGTGTTCCCGAACGCGTGCGCCTTGAAATAGGCCTGCACGCCCTGGAAGAACTCCTCCATGCCGACATACGCCACGAGCTGCTTGAGGACCGAGGCGCCCTTGGCATACGTGATGCCGTCGAAGTTCACCAGCACATCGTCGAGATCGCGGATCTCGGCCATGATCGGGTGGGTGGACGGCAGCTGGTCCTGCCGGTACGCCCAGGTCTTCATGGAGTTGGCGAACGTCGTCCACGAGTGCGGCCACTTCGAGCCCGGGGCGTAGGCCTGGCAGGCGATCGAGGTGTAGGTGGCGAACGACTCGTTCAGCCACAGGTCGTTCCACCACTCCATGGTGACCAGGTCGCCGAACCACATGTGCGCCAGCTCGTGCAGGATCGTCTCCGCACGCACCTCGTACGCCGCGTCCGTCACCTTCGAGCGGAAGACGTACTGGTCGCGGATGGTCACCGCGCCCGCGTTCTCCATCGCGCCGGCGTTGAACTCCGGCACGAAGAGCTGGTCGTACTTCGCGAACGGGTAGGCGTAGTCGAACTTCTCCTGGAACCACTCGAAGCCCTGCCGGGTGACCTCGAAGATCGCGTCCGCGTCGAGGTGGTCGGCCAGCGAGGGACGGCAGTAGATGCCCAGCGGGACGCTGGTCCCGTCCTTCTCGTAGGTGCTGTGCACGCTGTGGTACGGGCCCACGATCAGCGCGGTGATGTAGGTGGAGATGCGCGGCGTGGGCTCGAAGCGCCATACGGTCCCCTCGGCGCCGCCGGGCTCGGGGGTCGGCGAGTTGGAGATCACCGTCCAGCCCGTGGGCGCCTTCACGGTGAACTGGAACGTCGCCTTCAGGTCGGGCTGCTCGAAAGAGGCGAACACCCGGCGCGCATCCGGCACCTCGAACTGCGTGTAAAGGTAGGCCTGCTGGTCCACCGGGTCGACGAACCGGTGCAGCCCCTCACCGGTGTTGGTGTACGCGCAGTCGGCGACGACCGTCAGCTCATTGCGTCCCGCCCGCAGCCCCGCCAGCGCGATCCGCGAATCCTTGAACACCGCGGCCGCATCCAGCGCTTCACCGTTGAGCACGACGTCGTGCACGGTCGGCGCGACCAGATCGATGAAGGTCTCCGCGCCCGCCTCGGCCGCGTCGAAGCGCACCGTCGTGGTGGACCGGTAGACACCGCCCTCTTGCGCACCGGAGAGGTCGAGATCGATCTCGTACGCGTCCACGCTCAGCAGCCGCGCCCGCTGCTGCGCCTCGTCGCGGGTCAGATTCGTGCCAGGCACCCGGCCATCTCCTTCGCATTCGTCATCGCATCGGACTCTTCGGCCATCCTTCCACGGAGCGGGTCACCTGATCGTGGGCGGTGCCGACGATCATGGGTCCGGGGCCGGGACCGCCGCTCCGTGCGGGCCGGGCCCGGTGGCCGACGCGACGTCCGAAAGCCGCCAGCAACCGCCCGGCCGACGCCTCACTCTGGACGCATGATCAAGCACATCTCTGCCTCCCCCCTCCGCTACGCCCCCCGGCCCATCACCCCCACCGCTCTCCAGGAGCTCCAGGTCGTCGACGACGCCGGCCGCCCGCCGGAGCCCTTCACCGCGCGCGAGGACGGCATCCCGGTGGACTGCGTCGGCTCCCCGCTCCGCTGCTGTCTGCGGGTGGTCGAGCCGGGTGACCGGATCGCGCTGGTCTCGTACGCCCCGCTGCGCCGCTGGGCGGCGGCCACCGGGGCCGACCCCGGCGCGTACGGCGAGGTCGGCCCGGTGTTCATCCACGCCGAGGAGTGCGCGGGGCCGGACCCGGACGCCGCCGGGTATCCGTTCGCCGACCCCGGGGAGTTCCGGACGATGCGCCGCTACAACGCCGCGGGCCAGATCGTCGGCGGGCGGCTCATCGAGGTCCCGCAGGAGGCCTCCGACAGGTACGACGCGGGCTTCGAGGAGGCCTTCGCCGACCCGGAGGTGGCGCTGGTGCACGTCCGGGCCGTGGAGTACGGCTGCTTCCAGTTCGAGGTGCGCCGCCCCTGAGCCGGGCCCTGCGGTGCCGTGAAAGCGGCGAGGGCCCGTACGGAGTCTCGTACGGGCCCTCGCCGGGCACATCAGCCATCAATTGAGCAACCCACACGGCGAGCAACCACCTCCGCGAGAGCGGCGGCGGTTCAGCCGCAGAAGTCAGCCGCGCAGCTCCGCGGCGACCAGCTCCGCGATCTGGACGGCGTTCAGCGCGGCGCCCTTGCGGAGGTTGTCGTTGGAGACGAACAGCGACAGGCCGTTCTCGGCGGTCTCGTCCGCGCGGATGCGGCCCACGAAGGACGCGTCCTGGCCGGCCGCCTCGAGCGGGGTCGGCACGTCGGAGAGGGTGACGCCGGGGGCGCCGGCCAGCAGCTCCTGGGCGCGGGCGGGGCTCAGCGGACGCGCGAAGCGGGCGTTGACCTGGAGGGAGTGGCCGGTGAAGACGGGGACCCGGACGCAGGTGCCGGACACCTTCAGGTCCGGGATCTCCAGGATCTTGCGGCTCTCGTTGCGGAGCTTCTGCTCCTCGTCGGTCTCGTTCAGACCGTCGTCGACGATGGAGCCGGCCATCGGCAGCACATTGAAGGCGATCGGCGCGACGTAGGTGTCGGGCTCGGGGAACTCCACCGCGCCGCCGTCGTGCACCAGCTTGGTGGCGTCCTGGTCGATGACCTTACGGGCCTGCCCCTCCAGCTCCGCCACACCGGCGAGGCCGCTGCCGGACACCGCCTGGTAGGTGGCGACGACCAGCGAGACGAGGCCGGCCTCGTCGTGCAGCGGGCGCAGCACCGGCATCGCGGCCATCGTCGTGCAGTTCGGGTTGGCGATGATGCCCTTGGGGCGGTCCGTGATCGCCTGCGGGTTCACCTCGGAGACGACGAGGGGGACCTCGGGGTCACGGCGCCAGGCCGAGGAGTTGTCGATCACTACCGGGCCGGCGTCGGCGACCTTCTCCGCCAGCGCCTTGGAGGTGGCGCCACCGGCCGAGAAGAGCACGATGTCCAGGGCCGAGTAGTCGGCGGTGGCCGCGTCCTCGACGGTGATCTCGGTGTCCTGCCAGGGCAGCGTGCGTCCGGCGGACCGGGCCGAAGCGAACAGGCGCAGCTGCTCGACCGGGAAGTTCCGCTCGGCGAGAATGCCCCGCATCACGCCGCCGACCTGTCCGGTGGCTCCGACGATTCCGATCCTCATGGGACTCCTTCTTTCCGACCTGATGGAGATGTCTGCTGGGAACACCTGCTCAGTAGTGCTCCCATCATGTGTGTGAACCCCGTCGCCTTGTCCAATCCGTTCCATTCCGTGGAGCGTGGGCAGGCTGGTCAGGATCGGGTCGGATACGGCCGGACGGGCGGCCGCAGCCACGGAGAGTCAGGGTCGGCGGCGGACGGTGACGGCGCCCGAGGGGGATGGGGCCGGGCGGGTTACCCCGGTACATGAACACCGGATGACCGTCATGCGTTGCCGGGGGCCGGGCGCGATGGCCGTCCGATGACGGCGACGGCGGTGGGTGATCCCTGTGCGGTGATGGGCAAACGGCGTTGCGGTGCCGTTCACTCCCAGGTCATTCCCGATGCCAACGATCCCAGGTGACAGGGCAGTTGTGCTGCCCGGCCGCCTTCGCGTTCGCACCCGGGGAGTCCGCGCATGTCCCGCATACGGTCCGCAGCCACCCTCGACCGCCGTACCTTCCTCGCCGCCACCGGTGCCGTCGGCGCCGCCACCGGGCTCGGGCTCACCCTCGGCCTCGGTGGCGACCGCCCCGCCGCGGCCGCCACCGTCACCCCGGGCCCGGCCCCCGTCGCCCCCGGCCCGGTGTCCGCCCCCGCCGTCCCGCACGGCCCGTACACCAAGGGCACCACCCTGGGGAGCGTCGCCGCCCCCCGCGGCACCTCCGGCTACCGCCGGCTCGCCGACGGCCCCGCCTGGGACCGGGTCGTCCGCGCCGAGCTGGCCGGCGCCCACGCCGGGCGCGACCGCCGCCGCACCGCCCTGGCGTCCTTCGTCCAGTTCACCGACCTGCATCTGGTCGACGTGCAGAGCCCGCTGCGCTACGAGTACCTGCGCGCCGAGACCGCGAGCGCCTGGCGGCCGCAGGAGGCGCTCTCCGTCGCCGGGGTGATCTCGCTGATCGAGCGGGTCAACGCGCTGCCGGGCGGGCCCGCCACCGGCGCCCCGCTGTCCTTCGTGATGACCACCGGGGACAACACCGACAACAACTCCAAGCTGGAACTGGAGTGGTTCCTGACGGCCATGAGCGGCGGCCGGATCACCCCCAACTCCGGCAACCCGCGCCGCTACGAAGGCGTCCAGGACAGCGGCCTGACCCTCTACTGGCAGCCGGACAGCGCCCTGCGCGACGCCGACAAGAAGCTGGGCTTCCCGCGCCTGGACGGGTTCCTCGACGCCGCGATCCGCACCGTCCACAGCCCGGGGCTGCGGCTGCCCTGGTACTCCACGGTCGGCAACCACGACTCGCTGCCCGGCGGCTGCTACGCGCCCGGCGACCCCTTCTGGACCGAGATCGCCACCGGCGGCCGCAAGCTGGAGACGCTGCCCGCCGCCGAGGCCGCGAAGGTGTGGAAGGCGGTCAAGAACGGCCTCGACCCCAAGGGGGAGGACTTCAAGCGGCTGCTCAAGGCGCATACGAAGCAGACCCGCCCGGTCACCCCCGACGAGCGCCGCGCCCCCTTCACCCGCGCCGAGTACCTCAAGGCCCACCTCGACCCGGCCCGCACCGGCCCCGGCCCGCACGGCCACGGCTACACCGCCGCCCATCTCGCCGAGAACCGGATGTACTACACCTTCCCGGTCTCCGACCACGTCCTGGGCATCAGCCTGGACACCACCGACCCCGGCGGCCACTACACCGGCTCCATAGGCGACGGCCAGCTGCGCTGGCTCAAGCGGGTGCTGCAGGAGGAGAAGAAGGGCGCCGGCCGGCACGTCCTGGTCTTCAGCCACCACACCAGCAAAACCATGAACAACACCCGGCCCGACCCGGCCCACCCGCACGAGAAGCGGCACGGCGGCGCGGAGCTGGTCGAGCTGCTGGCCGCCCACCCCGCCGTCGTCGGCTGGATCAACGGCCACAGCCACAAGAACGACATCACCGCGCACGGCAGCTTCTGGGAGGTGTCCACCGCCTCGCACATCGACTTCCCGCAGCTGGCCCGGGTCATCGAGCTGGTGGACAACCACGACGGCACGCTGTCGCTGTTCACGACGCTGGTCGAGTCGGCGGCCCCGCACCGTACGGACTTCACCGACCTCTCCCAGACGGGTCTGGCGGCCCTCTACCGGGAGCTGTCGTTCAATGCGCCGCAGGCCCGTACGGACCTGGCGGGTACGGCCCGGGACCGCAACGTGGAGCTGCTGCTGAAGCGTTGACCGGCAGGCTCCGGGCCCCGTCAACGCGGCAGCACGACCACATACGCGCTCGGCTCCCGGTCGGCGGACGCCATCAGGGCCGTACGGACCACCGCGGCCTGCTGGCCGGGGGCATCGCGCAGGGTGCGCGGCAGGCAGCGCACCACCGTGATGCCCAGCCGCTCCAGGTGCTCGCGCTTGTGGTCGTACGGAGCGTGCAGCGGGTCCTCCTCGGGGTGCGGGGCGCGGGTGTCGATCTCCACGGCCACCGCGTGCTCCGGCCAGTACGCGTCCACGCCGCCCAGGTGGGGGCCGCCCGGCAGCCGCAGATCGACGTTCCAGAGCGGATCGGGCAGGCCGTGGTGGTGCACCATCGCGTACAGCCGCTGCTCGGCCAGCGCCCGGCCCTCGGCCATCAGGGTGTCCACCGCGTCCACCACATGCGGCCGGGTCAGCAGCCGCGTCCGGCTCAGCTCCCGCACCAGCGCGGCCGCCTCGCAGTGCCCGCCGCGTACCGCCTCGGTCAGCAGCCGGCGCACCGTGGACGCGTCGGTCAGCTCGGCGACCGCGTCCGCGACCGCGCGCGGGACCGGCGCGGTGGGCACCCCGGTGACCTCCTGCGGCACCGGCAGCTCCGGCGCCCGGACGATCTGGGCGAAGCCGGTCGAGCGCAGCCGGCGGGTGCGGGCGACCAGCACCTCGATGCGGTCGAGGGCGAGCAGCGGGGGAGCGGTGGTGAAGCCGTACAGGGCGAGCGCCGCCAGTCCGGTGATCATCGCCGCCGGGGCGTCGGGCCGGCCGCCCTGGCGGGGCACGGTCGGGGTCCGGTGGCGGGCGTACAGCAGCACCGCGTGCAGCCGTTCCTCGCTGGTGGGCGGTCCGGGGTGCAGCAGATACACACCGGGCAGGACCGGCTGCCAGGGACCGCCGGGCCGGCACCGTTCGGTGATCTCCGCGGGCAGCACGCCGTGCTCGCGCAGCTGCCGGGTGGTCAGCACCCGGCACTGGACGTCTGCGAGGTGGCGGAGGGGGAGCGGGGAGAGCGGTGTGTCGTGGTTCATGACCCGGCACTTTCCCGTACCCGCTCCGCCCGCTAACCGCTGTTACACGCCCGTAGCTCAAACCGGACAAGCCTGTCCTAAAGTACGGGCGTTCGACTGCCGAGAAGGGCTGGTCGGGACGGGGGTTACGGGGTGGGGGCGGCCGCCTCGTCACAAGCCTGTGCGCGCAGCGCGCGGGCAAGATCGTCCCGTTCCTCCGACACCATCCGGCGCAGCGCCGGCGCCGCATCCGCGTGCCCGGCCAGCCAGGCGTCCGCGGCGTCCAGCGTGGACTGCGCCACCAGCCAGGACGGGAACAGCCCCCGCACCACCGACATCGCGATCTCGATGGACCGCTCCTGCCACACCCGCTCGATCGCGGCGAAGTAGCGCGGCGCGTACGGCGCCAGCAGCTCCCGCTGCCCGAACTGCACGAACCCGCTGATGGTGGCCTCCACCAGGGCGTTCGAGAGCGCGTCGGATTCGACGACATCGGCCCAGGCCCGCGCCTTGACCTCGGCGGACGGCCGGGCGGCCAGGCAGCGGATCTGGTGGCGCCGGCCGGAGGCGGTGTCGTCGCGGGCCAGCTCGGCGGCGATGACGGCCTCGTCCGCGGCGCCGTGCGCGGCCAGCGGCTCCAGGAACGTCCAGCGCAGTTCCTGGTCCACCTCCAGACCGTCGATCTTCGCGCTGCCGTCCAGCAGGCCGCGCAGCAGCTGCAGATCGGCGGGGCTGGAGGCGATCGACGCGAAGTGCCGGGCCCAGGCCAGCTGATGCCCGCTGCCCGGCTCGGCCGGCCGCAGCTCGCGCAGCGCGCCCTCGGCCAGCTCCCGGGTGGCGGCCGCACGGCGCTCGGGAGCGGAGTAGAGCTCCAGCGCCGTACGGGCCTGGGTGTGCAGCGACTGCAGCACCCCGATCTCGGTCTCCCGGCCCGCGAAGCGCAGCACCAGGTCCAGGTAGTCGCGGGCCGGCATCAGCCCGTCCCGGGTCAGGCCCCACAGCGCGGCCCAGCACAGCGCCCGTGCCAGCGGGTCGACGAGCTCACCGAGCCGGGCCCGCAGGGTGGCCAGCGATTCCGCGTCGAACCGGGTCTTGCAGTACGTCAGATCGTCGTCGTTGACCAGGATCAGCTCCGGCCGCTCGGCCCCGGCCAGCTCCGTGACGACCGTGTGCGGCCCCGCGACATCCGCCTCGGCGCGGGCGTAGCGCTCCAGCGCGCCGTCGCCCTGCCGCCGGTAGAGCCCCACCGCGACGCGGTGCGGCCGCAGCTGCGGGTGCGTGGCCGGGGCCTCCTGGAAGATGCTCAGCTCGGTGATCCGGTCCTGGGCGTCGTAAGTGGCCTGCGGGGTGAGGGAGTTGACCCCCGCCGTCTCCAGCCAGGCGCGCGACCAGGCGGCCATGTCCCGCCCCGAGGTCTCCTCCAGCACCGCCAGCAGATCCGTCAGCCGCGTGTTCCCGTACGCATGCCGCTTGAAATACCGCCGCGCGCCTTCGAGAAATGCCTCCTGCCCCGCATACGCCACCAGCTGCTTGAGCACCGAGGCGCCCTTCGCATACGTGATGCCGTCGAAATTCAGCTTGGCGTCCTCCAGGTCGCGGATGTCCGCGGTGACCGGGTGGGTGGACGGCAGCTGATCGGCGCGATAGGCCCACGACTTACGCCGGTTGGCGAACGTGATCCAGCCGTTGCGGAACCGCGTCGCCCCCACCAGCGAGAACGCCCCCATGAAGTCAGCGAACGACTCCTTGAGCCACAGATCGTCCCACCACTGCATGGTCACCAGGTCGCCGAACCACATATGCGCCATCTCGTGCAGGATGACGTTGGCCCGGCCCTCGTACGACGCCTCGGTGACCTTCCCCCGGAAAATGAATTCCTCCCGGAAGGTCACACATCCCGGGTTCTCCATCGCACCGAGGTTGTATTCCGGCACAAAGGCCTGGTCGTACTTCCCGAACGGATACGGGTAGTCGAAATGGTCGTGGAAGAAATCCAGGCCCTGCTTGGTGACGGTGAAGATGTCGTCCGCGTCGAAATGCCGCGCCAGCCCCTTGCGGCACAGCGCCCCCAGCGGGATCTCCAGCTCGCTGCCGTCCTCGAACGTGCGGCGGTAGCTGTCGGCGACGTAGTGGTACGGGCCGGCGACCACGGCCGTGATGTACGTCGAGATCGGCCGGGTCGTCGCGAACCGGTGGCGGCCTTCCTCGGGTTCGCCCTCCTCGGCGCCGTTGCTGAGCACCACCCATCCCTCCGGGGCGGTCACCTCGAAGCTGAACGGGGCCTTCAGATCGGGCTGTTCGAAATTCGCGAAGACCCGGCGGGCGTCGGCCGGCTCGTACTGCGTGTAGAGGTAGACCTCGCCGTCCTCGGGGTCGACGAACCGGTGCAGGCCCTCGCCGGTACGGCTATAGGCGCACTGCGCGTCGACGACCAGGGTGTTCTCGGCGGCCAGCTCGTCCAGCGCGATACGGGTGCCGTCGAAGACCGCGGCCGGGTCCAGCTCGCGGCCGTTGAGGGTGACGGAGGTGACGGCGGGGGCGAGCAGATCCGCGAAGGTCGCCGCGCCCGGCTCGGCGCAGCGGAAGCGGATGGTGGTCCGGGAGCGGAAGGTGGCGGCGGCCGCACCGCTCTGCACCGCTGAGCGGACATCCAGCGCCACGTCGTACCCGTCAACGCTCAGCAGTCGCCCCCGCGTGGCGGCCTCGTCCCGGGACAGATTCTCACCTGGCACGACGTGACTCCCTCGTCCTCGTCTCGAATATCGAACACTGGGAATCATGGCACGGTGCGGGGTTGTTGAACCGTGCGAACCGTCCCCGGAACACCACCGCGCCAGCTCGCAAGAGGAGATCCCGTGTCCCAGACCGTGAAGACACCCGCCGACTTCTGGTTCGACCCGCTCTGCCCGTGGGCGTGGATGACCTCCCGCTGGATGCTGGAGGTGGAGAAGGTGCGCCCCGTCGAGGTGCGCTGGCATGTGATGAGCCTGGCGGTGCTCAACGAGGACAAGCTCGACCAGCTGCCCGAGGAGTACGCCGAGAACATGCGCCCCGGCGGCAAGGCCTGGGGCCCGGTCCGGGTGGTGATCGCCGCCCAGCAGCTGCACGGCGACGAGGTCGTCGGCAAGCTCTACACCGCGCTCGGCACGCGCATCCACAACGAGGGCCTCGGCGTGAACCGCGAGAGCGTCGCCGCCGCCCTCGCGGACGCCGGCCTGCCCGCCGACCTGATCGAGTACGCCGACAAGGACGTCTACGACGAGCAGCTGCGCGCCTCCCACAAGGCGGGCATCGACCTCGTCGGCCAGGAGGTCGGCACCCCGGTCATCGCCGTCCCCGGATCCGACGGCGACCAGATTGCCTTCTTCGGCCCGGTCGTCACCCCTGCCCCCAAGGGCGAGGAGGCGGCCCGGCTGTGGGACGGCACGCTGATGGTGGCGTCCATCCCCGGCTTCTACGAGATCAAGCGGACGCGGACGGCGCCGCCGAACTTCGAGTGATCTCCGCATAGGCGGAGCCGACGAGATGAACCGGACCCGGACTCAGGGGCCGGTCGGATCATCCCCGCTACCGCGGGGCAAACGTCTTGCTTAACGCCGAATGGCCCCCGCGAGTCACGTCCTCGCGGGGGCCATTCCTCTATCCGCCTGCCGGGTGAACGGTGAGAAGACGATCACGAGGCAGGACGACCGGTGCCGCTACGCCGTCACGGCGCCAGCAGCAGGTTGTTCGCGCGCTGCTTCGCGGAGGCGTACCGCTTGGCGACGTCCTGCCAGTTGACGACCTGCCACATCGCCTCGATGAAGTCGACCTTCTGGTTCTTGTACTGGAGGTAGAAGGCGTGCTCCCAGGCGTCGAAGACCAGGATCGGCACCGAGCCCTGGCCGACGTTGCCCTGGTGGTCGTAGATCTGCTCCACGATCAGCCGCCCGGTCACCGGCTCGTACGCGAGCACGCCCCAGCCGGAGCCCTGGGTGGTGGCGGCGGCCTTGGTCAGCTGGGCCTTGAACCCGGCGTACGACCCGAAGCTCTCCGCGATGGCGTCGGCCAGCTCGCCCACGCCGTCCTTTTCGTGCGGCTCGCCGCCGCCGTCGCCGGTCATGTTGTGCCAGTAGATGCTGTGCAGGATGTGGCCGGAGAGGTGGAACGCGAGGTTCTTCTCCAGGCCGTTGATGTTGCCCCAGGCTTCCTTGTCGCGCGCCTCGGCAAGCTGCTCCAGCGTGTCGTTCGCGCCCTTCACATACGCCGCGTGGTGCTTGTCGTGGTGCAGCTCGATGATCTCGGGGCTGATGACCGGGGCCAGTGCCGCGTAGTCGTAGGGGAGTTCCGGAAGTGTGTAGGTCGCCATGCCGATCCCGCCTCCAAGCTGCGTACATGCAGTAGTTGCAAACAATGTGCAAGAACACGCTATCAGCAGGAGTGATCACGGGCCGGGTGCGGGGACCGGCCTGGTCCCAAAGACGGAGGCGGGGCGGGACCTCCGTAGGAGATCCCGCCCCGCCTCACAGGGGTGTCCGGCGGCGCGCTACTCCGCGCTCCGGCCGGCCGTCCGCTGCCGCAGCAGCCCGATCACGGCCAGCACCACACCGAAGCCGCCGGTGAACAGCAGCTGGATGCGCTGGTTCTCGTCCCGCAGCATCAGCAGCAGCACGCCGACGATGCCCACCAGCGCCACCACCGTCAGGAACGGGAAGGCCCACATCTTCACGACGAGCTTCTCCGGCGCCTCGCGCTCCAGCCGCCGCCGCATCCGCAGCTGGGCGACCGCGATGAAGGCCCACACCACCAGGACGGCCGCGCCGACCATGTTCAGCAGCCACTTGAAGAGCGTGTCCGGCCACAGGAAGCTGAAGAGGACCGCGAGGAACCCGAAGGCGGCGCACATCAGCACGGCGCGGCGCGGGACGCCGCCGCTGACCTTGCCGAGGAAGGCCGGGCCCTGGCCGCGGGAGATGAGGGAGTACGCCATCCGGGAGGAGCCGTAGAGGTTGGCGTTCACCGCGGAGAGCAGCGCCACCAGGATGACGACGTTCATGATCTGGCCGGCCGCCGGGATCTGGAGGTAGTCCAGGACGGCGACGTAGGGACCGCTCTTGGCGATCGAGGGCGCGCTCCAGGGGATGACGGTGACGATGATGGCCATCGAGCCGACGTAGAAGAGGGCGATCCGCCACATCGCGGTACGCACCGCGCTCGCGACGCCGCGCACCGGGTCCTTGGACTCGGCCGCCGCGATGGTCACCGTCTCCAGGCCGCCGTACGCGAACACCGAGGCCAGCAGGCCGACCATCAGACCGTCCGTGCCGTGCGGCAGGAACCCGCCGTCACCGGTCAGATGCGAGGTGCCCGGCGCGTGGGTCCCCGGCAGCACACCGAAGATGGCGAGCACGCCCAGGACCAGGAAGATCGCGATCGCGGCGACCTTCAGCGCGGCGAACCAGAACTCGAACTCACCGAAGTTGCTGACCGCCGCCAGGTTCGTGCCGGTGAAGATCACCATGAACAGCAGTACCCACATCCACGGCTCGGTGGCCGGGAACCACTGGGTCATGATGCCCGCGGCGCCCAGCGCCTCGGCGGCCACCGCCACGCACAGCAGCGCGGTGAACATCCAGCCCGCCGTGAAGCCGGCCCACGGGCCTATGGAGCGCCCGGCGTGCACGGAGAAGGAGCCGGAAGCCGGATTGGCCGCGGCCATCTCGCCGAGCATCCGCATGATCAGCATGACCAGCGCGCCGGAGACCGCATAGGCCAGCACGATCGAGGGGCCCGCGGCGGCGATGCCCTCGCGGGAGCCGACGAACAGGCCGGCGCCGATCACACCACCCAGGGCGATCATCGAAAGATGGCGCTGCTTGAGGCCGTTGGACAGCGCGGGGGCGCCGTCCTGGCCGGCGCCCTGGACCGCATCGGTCTGCTCGCGCAGCGGCGTGGCGGACGAGGGTGTCCGATTCATGTCGTACCTGTCCCAGTATGTGAGAGCGAAGCGGGGCGATACTGCGTTCTCCCGGGGCCGCCGACGGCTCAACTCCAGGGGTCCTGCGGTGAAACGCGCTCAGTCTGAGTGCCGGTGTCCGCTCAGGGCAACAGTTGTGCAGCGAATGTTCGCTATTCAGACGAGATCGTGACCGCCTGTGGCCGTTTCATCGTCAGTTACCACCTGGTGTGACCTCCGGCGCAGCTCTCCGGCCCGCCGCGACCCACGTCAGCCCCGCGCCCGCCGCCCCCGCAGCTCCCGCACGCCCGCCACGGCCAGCACCGCCGCCGTCGCCCCGGCCGACCACAGCAACTGCGGCCGCGCCGCGTCATCGGTCAGCATCAGCACCAGCACGCCGCCCATCGCCACCAGCGCCACCCAGGTCAGCCAGGGGAACCCCCACATACGCAGCGTCAGCTTCCCGGGCGCCTCGCGTTCGATACGCGGACGCAGCCGCAGCTGGGAGACGGCGATCAGCCCCCAGACGAACAGCAGCACCGCCCCCACCGCATTGAGCATGTAGAGGAAAACCGAATCCGGCCACTTCAGATTCAGCAGCACGGAGACGAACCCGAAGGCCACCGAGGCCAGCACCGCCCGCCGCGGCACCCCGCCCCCCGACACCTTCAGCAGCGCACGCGGCGCCTCCCCCCGCTCGGCGAGCGAGAACACCATCCGCGACGACCCGTACAGATTGGCGTTCAGGGCGGACAGCAGCGCCACGAAGACGACGATGTTCATGATCTGCCCGGCGCCCGGCACGCCGATGGCGTCCAGCACCGCCACGTACGGGCTGGTGCCCGGCCGCATCGCCGACCACGGCAGCAGCGTCACGATGACCAGCATCGAGCCCACGTAGAAGAAGAGGATCCGCCAGACCGCGCTGCGCACCGCCCGCCCCACCGCACGCGCCGGATCGTCCGACTCGGCGGCCGCGATGGTGACGACCTCCAGCCCGCCGAAGGCGAACACCACGGCCAGCACACCGGAGATGACGCCGGACCAGCCGTGCGGCAGGAAGCCGCCCTGCCCCGTGAGGTTCGCCATGCCGACCGGATCCGTGTCCGGCAGCACCCCGAACACCGCCAGCAGGCTCAAGCCCAGGAACAGCACGATCGCCGTGACCTTCAGCGTCGCGAACCAGAACTCGAACTCGCCGAAGTTCTTCACCGCCGCCAGGTTGGCCGCCGTGAACACGACCATGAAGATCAGCACCCAGGCCCACTGCGGAACGCCGGGCATCCACCCCGCGGCGATCCCCGCCGCGCCGGTCGCCTCCACGGCGAGCACCACGACCAGCAGGAACCAGTACAGCCAGCCGACGCTGAAGCCCGCCCAGCGCCCCAGCGCCCGCTCCGCATGCACCGAGAACGCCCCCGACGCCGGCATCGCCGCCGACATCTCCCCGAGCATCCGCATGACCAGCATCGCCAGCGCGCCCGCGATCAGATACGACAGCACGATCCCGGGCCCGGCCACCGCGATCCCCGCGCCGGAGCCCACGAACAGCCCCGCGCCGATCACCCCGCCCAGGCCCAGCATCGTCAGATGGCGTTGCTTGAGCCCGCCGTTCAGCGGCTCTCGTTCGCCGGCACCGGCACCGGGCGGTGCGGTTCCCGTGGGGGTCGTTGCGTCGCGCATGGGCTCGTACTCTCGCAAGGGCGCGGTGCGTCGAAGGGGTACTGCGACGGCCCCGCTTTGGTGGAACCCCACAGGTCATTGCGGGGCGACCCCCAGTTTCCCCGCCCGCCGCGCGCTACCACAAAACCGGCGCCCCGCCGCTGCCGCGGCCGTGATGAGCATCACGTGACCTGCGCAGATGGCCGCCGCCCCAACGGGTCTGACCCCCCTGGAGGTTGGGCAGAACTCTCCAAGCGGGCCGGTACGGCTTTGTCGCCGCCACACGATGATCGCCACCGGCCCCCTCGGCTAACGTCAACGCGTCCCTACTGTCCCCACCCCCTTCACCCCGCGGAGCCCCGATGAGCACTGCAGTCCTCCCCCGTCCCGACGGGGTCCTCGCCGACCTGCTGCCCGCCGCCACCGCCTCCCGCGCCCGCGTCCGCGACGCCGCGCTGGTCATCGGCGGCGCCGCGCTCACCGGCATCGCCGCCCAGATCGCCGTCCCGGTCCCCGGCTCCCCGGTCCCGGTCACCGGCCAGACCTTCGCCGCCCTCCTGGTCGGCGCCTCGCTGGGCGCGGGCCGCGGCCTGCTCTCCCTCGCGCTGTACGCCCTGGCGGGCATGGCGGGCCTGCCGTGGTTCGCCGGCGGCGCCTCGGGCGCGGGCGGCGCCACCTTCGGCTACATCCTGGGCATGCTGCTCGCCGCCACGGTCGTCGGCGCCCTGGCCCGCCGCGGCGGCGACCGCGGGGTCCTGCGCACCGCCGCCACCATGGCCGCCGGTACGGCGCTGATCTACGCCGTCGGCGTCCCCTACCTCGCGCTGAGCACGGGCATGAGCTTCGGCCAGGCCGTGTCCGTCGGCCTCGTCCCGTTCCTGATCGGCGACGCCCTCAAGGCCGCGCTGGCCATGGGCGTCCTGCCCACCGCCTGGAAGCTGGCCAACCGCCGCTGACCCCGCCGCAGACGCCAACGGGCCCCGCCGCACCGCAAGGTGAGGCGGGGCCCGTAACGCCCTCCGGGGACGGGACCCGTGACGCGGCTACCGGCGCGCGGTCCGCGACCCGGCGACCGCGCCGGCTTCCCGCGGCCGACGCCGGTCCAGCACCAGCCCCACGGCCAGCACCACCACCGCCGCGACCACCGACAGCACCATCTGCTTCCGCCCGTCCGGGTCGTAGAACATATAGCCCACGACGAACACGATCAGCCCGATCGTCGCGTACGTCAGCCACGGGTACAGCCACATCCGCACGGTCAGGCGTTCCGGCGTCTCCCGCTCGATGACCCGCCGCATCCGCAGCTGGGAGAAGCAGATCACCAGCCACACGAACAGCGCCACCGCACCCGACGAATTCAGCAGGAACTGGAAAACGGTGTCCTTCGACGTATAGCTGAAAATCGTCGCAACGAACCCGAAGGCCACCGAGGCGTAGATGGCGACCGCCGGAACACCACCCCGGTTGACCGTCGCGAACGACTTCGGCGCATCTCCCCGCTCACCGAGCGAGAACGCCATCCGCGAGGCGGTGTACAGCCCGGAGTTCAGGCACGACAGCACCGCGGTCAGCACCACCACATCCATGACGGTGCCCGCGTACGGGATGTCCAGCGACGTCAGCACCGCCACATACGGGCTCTTGACCACCGCGGCGTCGTTCCACGGCAGCAGCGTCACGATCACCCCGATCGACCCGATGTAGAAGATCGCGATCCGCCAGATCACGCTGTTGACGGCCTTCCGCACGGCCACCACCGGATTGGGCGACTCGCTGGCCGCCAGCGTGACGATCTCACTTCCCATGAAGGAGAAGACCACCAGCAGCATGCCGGAGAGGATCGCGCCCGGCCCGTGCGGCAGGAACCCGCCGTGCCCGGTCAGATTCGACAGGCCCACCGCATGATCACCCGGCGGCAGCCCGAAGATCGCCAGCGCGCCGACGACGATGAAGACCACGATCGCCACGACCTTGATGCCGGCGAACCAGAACTCGAATTCACCGAACGACCCGACCGACACCAGATTCGTACCGGTCAGCACGATCATCACCAGCAGCGCCCAGGCCCACTGCGGGACGGCCGGGACCCAGCCGGTCAGGATCGCGGCCGCGGCGGTCGCCTCGACGGCCAGCACCACCGACCAGAAGAACCAGTACAGCCAGCCGATGGTGAAACCGGCCCAGCGCCCCAGCGCCCGGTCGGCGTAGGCGGAGAACGACCCGGACGTCGGGGACGCCGCGGCCATCTCGCCGAGCATCCGCATCACCAGCACGACCAGCAGCCCGGTCAGCGCGTAGGACAGCAGAATGCCCGGTCCGGCGGCCGCGATACCGGCACCGGAGCCGACGAACAGCCCCGCACCGATCACGCCGCCGATGGCGATCATCGACAAATGGCGGTTTTTCAGTCCTGCCTGCAGCCCGTCCTGCGACTGCCCCCCGCCGGGTCGGCTGCCGGGTTCGCCGACGCCGGGTACCGCTGTGGTGACGGGGGTGCCCCCTGCTCCTGGAGAGCCGGGGGGAGGGTGCGCGCTCATATGCACCGTCCCTTGAGTGGTTCACGGATTGGAACCAGAGCATTAGAACCGCGTTAACCCATCGATTGGAAGGCCCAAAGTCGGATTGTTGCGTGAAACCCTGGTCGGCTACCCCCGGTACGACCCACCGCGGATGACCCGCCGACGCCTTCCCCGCAACGCCCGTGTCACACTCGTCGCATGCGCGTGTACCTCGGCTCCGACCATGCCGGCTTCGAACTCAAGAACCACCTCGTCGAGTGGCTCAAGGCCCATGGCCACGACCCCGTCGACTGCGGCCCCCACATCTACGACGCCCAGGACGACTACCCGCCGTTCTGCCTCCGCGCCGCGGAGAAGACCGCCGCCGACCCGGACAGCCTCGGCATCGTGATCGGCGGCTCCGGCAACGGCGAGCAGATCGCCGCCAACAAGGTCAAGGGCGTACGGGCCGCGCTGGCCTGGAGCGAGGAAACCGCCAAGCTCGGCCGCGAGCACAACAACGCCAACGTCATCTCCGTCGGCGGCCGCATGCACACCCGGGACGAGGCCACGAGCTTCATCGACGTCTTCCTCAACACCCCGTACTCCGGCGAGGAACGCCACACGCGCCGCATCGAGATGCTCTCGGCCTACGAGACCACCGGCGACCTCCCGGCCATCCCCGCGCACCACCCGCAGGGCTGACCGCCGCCCCCGCCGTCGAAGCAGCCGTCGCCCGCCCTCCCCGGCAGCCGGGGAGGGCGGGCGCGTCCACTGGAGAACACCCATGCCCGAGGGCCACACCATCCACCGCCTCGCCGCCGACTACGGCGAACGCTTCCTGGGGCGCACGATCCGGGCCACCAGCCCGCAGGGCAAGTTCTCCGACGGCGCCGCCCTCGTCGACAACCAGGTGCTGGCCGACACCCAGGCCCACGGAAAGCACCTCTTCCTGGGCTTCGGCCCCGACCGCTGGATCCACATCCACCTCGGCCTCTTCGGCAAACTCGGCTTCGGCGGCGCCCCCGCCCCGCCCCCCACCGACACCGTCCGGCTGCGCATCGCGAGCCCCTCCGCGCACGCGGATCTCCGCGGCCCCACCACCTGCGCGCTGATCACCGACGCCGAGAAGCAGGCGATACACGACCGCCTCGGCCCCGACCCGCTGCGCCCCCAGGACGACGGCGCCCGCGCCTGGCAGCGGATCTCCCGCAGCCGGACGACCATCGCCGCCCTGCTGATGGACCAGAAGATCATCGCCGGCGTCGGCAACGTCTACCGCGCCGAGGTCCTCTTCCGCCACCACATCGACCCCTACCTCCCCGGCCGCGACCTCACCCGCCCCCAATGGGACGCCATCTGGGCCGACCTGGTGTTCCTGATGGCCGAGGGCGTCCGCCACAACCGCATCGACACCGTACGGCCCGAGCACCTGCCCGAGGCCATGGGCCGCCCCCCGCGGGTCGACGACCACGGCGGCGAGGTCTACGTCTACCGCCGCGCCCACCTCGGCTGCCACATCTGCGGCACCGAGATCCGCACCGCCGGTCTCGCCGCCCGCAACCTCTTCTGGTGCCCCGGGTGCCAGCCGACGACCGGCAGCTGACCCCGGGATCACGTCCGGCCGCGAGGAAGGCGCTCAGAACCCGTGCGACAACCACGGCGCCACATCCGCGCCGAACGCCCCCGACGCCGCCGCCAGCGCACCGGGCCGCAGCTCCCGCACCCGGCCCGCCGCCGCCAGTGACGACAGCGTGAAGCCGCCCAGATAGGCGGACCCCAGCTCCCGTACGGACAGCGCCAGTTCGGCCGGGTCCGTGGTCCGCGCGCAGCTCGCGCCCTTCTCGTCACCCGACAGCCGCCACCGCCCCTCGTTCCACGGGCAGAACGGGTCCGCGACCTCCAGCACCACGTCCACCGGCGCCCGGTACGTCCGCGCCGCGAGCGCCGCGCCCACCTCCACCGGCCGGACGAACAGCGACTCCCGCAGACCCATCCCGCAGCGCCGCATATCCGCCACCAGATGCGGCAGCGCATCGTCCACCGGCCGCGACCGCACCGACACCGCCGACGTCAGATCGATCCCGAACAGATACCGCCACAACGCCGCATACACCACCGGATCCAGCGCCTCGACATCGCGCAGCACCACCGTCCCGCACGGCCCGGCGGCATTCGACTCCGGCTTCACGGCATAGCGCGCATACCCCCGCACCTCGCCGTCCACCTCGGCCAGCACACACTGCAGATCCCCGGCGCCGTTCCGCTCGCTCGGCGGATCGACCAGCATGAAGCGATCCCAGTGCGGCCGCCGCGCCAGCATCCCCGGCCGCGTCGGCACCAGCTGCCCGTAGACCCGCTCACACTCCGGCAGCCCGGCCGCCGGATCCACCAGCCGCATCCGTACGCCGTCCACCCCCGGCAGCTCGGGCGCGGCCAGCCGCACCGTGTCGACCTCCATCCGCATCTCCAGCGTCGCCGCGCCGTACCCGAACCGCCCGTAGATCGCCGGCTCCGACGCCGTCAGCACCGCCAGCGCCTCACCCCGCGCCCGGACCTCGTCCAGCTGGTGCCGCATCATCGAACGCAGCACCCCGCGCCGGCGATGCGTGGGCAGCACACCGACCGCGGTGACCCCGGCCGCCGCCACCTCCGCCCCGCCCGGCACGGTCAGCCCGAAGGAGAACGCCCCGGCCGTGCCGACCCAGCCCGCACCGTCCCAGGCGCCGAACATCCGGCCGAACTCCGTGACGTCCCGCCACATGGCGCGCTGCTCCGGCGGATCCGGCACCCCGCCGAACGCCACATCCACCGTGTCGAACCACGCGTCCCATTCGTCCGCCCGCAGCGCACGCAACTCCACCGTCTCTGTTGCCATAAACCCATCACTAGCAGGACAGTCTCCGGCCGCGCGACCGCATTTCGAACGCCGTTTCCCAGCAATTCCCAAGGGGGACGTGCGGCGAATCGACGCACCGCCGAACGGGTGGATAAGGTCCCAGAGCAATGACAAGCGGCCCGGGAACGGAACCCCGAACGGAACCACTGACGGCCCGGATGCACAAAGGCCTGCACCGGGCCCGCATCGGCATGCGCAAGGCCGGGGTCGATTACTTCCGCGGCGACGGCTCCGACCGGCTCGCGTTCGCCGCCCTGCTCCTCGCCATCCCGGCCATCGCCGCGGGTACCCTCTGGCGCCCCGAATGGCTCGCCCCGACCGCCCTGGTCCTCCCCGTCATCGCCGGCGGCCTCCTCCTCCGCCCCGCCAACCTCCTCGTCCTCTACGGCGCCTCCGCCGCCGCCCTGGTCGTCGAGTCCCTGCTCTTCGGCCCGTACGACGAAGGGCCCGACCGGATCACCCCCGGCACCGTCCTGGTGGTGGCCGCCGTCGGATTCTTCGGCCTGCTCATCGCCCAGTTCCGCAGCCGGGTCGGGGTGCCCTGGCGGCGCGGCGGCACCATGCTCTTCGACCTGCGCGAACGGATCCGCGTACAGAGCGCACTGCCCAAACTGCCACCGGGCTGGCACCACGAGATGGCACTGCGCCCGGCCGGAGGCCAGTCCTTCTCCGGCGACTTCGTCGTCGCCTCCCGCACCCACGGCGGCACCATCCTCGAAGTCGTCCTCACCGACGTCTCCGGCAAGGGCATGGACGCCGCCTCCCGCGCCCTCCTCCTCTCCGGCGCCTTCGGCGGCCTCCTCGGCTCGCTCCCGCCGCACGCCTTCCTCCCCGCCGCCAACGGCTACCTCCTCCGTCAGGACTGGGACGAGGGCTTCGCCACCTCCATCCATCTCGTCCTCGACCTGGAATCCGGCGACTACGAACTCCTCTCCGCCGGCCATCTGCCCGCCCTCCAGCTCAGCGCGGGCTCCGGCCGCTGGGAAGAGACGTCGGGCGAGGGACCGCTGCTCGGGGTCTACGACGGCGCCCACTTCGACCCCGTCAAGGGCACGCTCCGCCCCGGCGACGTCCTGATGCTCTTCACCGACGGCCTCGTCGAGTCCGCCGACCGCGATATCTCCGAGGGCATCGACCGCCTCACCGGCGAGGCCGACCGCTATGTCGCCACCGGCTTCGCCGGCGCCGCCTGGCACCTGATCGAGGCCGTCGCCAAGGACGTCAACGACGACCGCGCCCTGCTGCTGATCTGCCGGGACGCCTGAAGCCCTCACCCGGCACCCGCTCCGATGCCCGGATGGACCACGAGGACGCAGCGGCGACGAAGCCACGCGCACGGTGCGTGCCGCACCTGACTGCCTGCTGCCAACCGACTGCCACCTTGCCGCCCGCCGACTGGCCCCCACCCCACGAACCGGCCGTACGCTCCACGAACCGGCCACTGGCCCCACGAACGTGCCGCCCACCCCACGAACCGGCCGCCCGCCCGACGGGAATACCCCTCACCCCCGCCTCGTTGTGGACCCGCAGGGGGCCCTCGCGACCCCTAGGGGACTTGTTCGACCGCCCCCTCAGGGACCTCTAGGCGCCCGCCCGCACCCGCGCCGTATCCGCCGGATCCTTCTTGAAGGCCCAGGACATCCTGGGCTCCATGGCCCACCGGAACGCCCGCTGCACCGGCGGCGTGCACAGCGCCGTGACGATCACCGCCGCGATCACCGTGACCGCGATCTCACCGAGCGGCGTGTGCAGCCACTTGTAGTCGTCGAACCAGCCCCAGAACCGCGAGCCCTTGGCCAGGAAGCCGTGCAGCAGATAGCCGTACAGCGTCCCCGCGCCCAGCACCGTGAACCACATCTTCCGCCGCGGCACCCAGGCGTAGAAGCAGGCCGTCATCACCAGCGAGCAGCCGAAGAGGGCCAGCGTCATGATCACGCCGATCCACCAGGTGGTGCCCAACTCCTGGGCGCTGTCCCGGTGGTAGAACCACGCCGAGGTCATCCGGGGCGCCGCCCAGTAGGCCATCACCACCGCGGCCGCGAAAATCGGCACCGACGCGATCCGCACCCACCGCCGCTGCACCAGCTTGAAGTGCTCGGGCCGAAGATTCAGCCCCAGCACGAAGAACGGCAGGAACTGCAGCACCCGCTGAAGGTCCAGATCGTCACCGATGTCCGGTGACACGGACGCGAGCACGGCGATGGCCAGCGCCAGCGGAATCGGCCAGCGGACGATCTTCCACAGCGGCGTGGTCAGCCGCCAGACGAACAGCGCCACCAGGAACCACGTCAGGAACCAGGGATCCAGCAGGCTGATCGGATGCCCCGGGTCGTCGTCCGCCCAGCGCTTGAAGAAGGCATACGCCGTCTCGAAGAGGATGTACGGGACCACGACCCCGGTGACCAGCCGCTGGAGCCGGTCCTTGCGCATGTCGAAGCTGCGCGAGAAGTAGCCGGAGATGATGATGAACGCCGGCATGTGGAACGTGTAGACGGTCATGTACAGCGCCTCGGCGGCGCGGCTGCCGTCGGTCAGCGGCTCCCAGGCGTGCCCCATCGCCACCAGCACGATGGCCAGGTACTTCGCGTTGTCGAAAAACGCGTCCCGGCCGGTCTTGGGCGCCGGCGCCGGCACCTGCGCCGGTGCTGGTGTGTCCTCCGCAGCGGCCGCCTCCGTGGCCGGAGGGAGCTCGCGTCGCGGTGTGGGGGCAGCGGGAAACATCTGAGGCACGATAGCGGCGCACGGCGAATGCGTAAAACCGCATCCGCGATATTCGGTATTTCCCCAGGTGCGGCCGTACATACATCGCGGATAAAGCCCGCAATCACCCGTGATATTTCTCGCAGAACCCCACGGCGGCCCCTCTCTGCGTCTCGGTAAGCACCCCTCACCCGGCCCGATTTGTCCCGACTCAACACCCCAAACCGGTTGATATACCCCGCAGGCGTCCCGGAAGGAATGTCCACTTCATCGGTGATATGCCCGTAATGCCGGTCGAGTCGTCGTGACGCACGCCATGAATACCGCCGTGACGCACGCCATGAATGAGGAATTCATCGCATTGCCCGGCGGTCGGATGCCGGGATCCGGGGCGGAGATCGAGCACCGGGATCGGCTGCGCGGAAATGATCGCCCGAATTACCGATACCGGGCCCATTACGGCCGTCCTCTGAATTGGTTCACCCCTGCGCCCGCCCCTGCGCCCGCCCCGATGGCGTCCTGGCGCCGCCCGGTCGCACCCGGCCGGCCACCCCGGTGCGGGGCCCCGCCTCCCCTGGCCGGACCGCGCCGCGGCCAGGGGAAGGAATCGGGCAAAGCGTTGGCCGATGATTCGTCACCCGCCTGCGCTGGGAAAGGAGTTGATGGCACGATGGGGTCAGGGGGTGTGCGAGGCGTGCTCCCGGGCCGGTGAGGCGTTCCGACCAAGGGTGTGATCTGTTGTGGCTCTTTCACTGTCAGTGGTGCTGCTGTTGGGGATCATCCTCGTCGTACTGGTCAGACAGAAGGCGATCAAGGCGGGTCCGGCGATCATCGCCATACTGTTCGGCTTCTTCCTCGCCTCCACGGGGATGGCGCCGTCGATCAACCGGTTCCTCAACTCCCTCGCGGACACCATCAACCACATCACCTTCTAGGCGGGCTCCCCGTCCCCATGCCGCGCCAGCGCGTCACGTACGGCCTCCTCGCTGCGCCCCACCAGCGCCGATCCGTCGTCCGCGGTGATGATCGGCCGCTGAATCAGCCGGGGGTGCGCTGCCAGCGCCTCGATCCAGCGCCCGCGCTCCGCGTCCGTGCGCTCCCAGGACCCGATTCCCAGCTCCTTGGCCTCGGCCTCCTGGGTCCGGGTGATGTCCCAGGGCTCCAGGTCCAGCCGCTTCAGTACGGCGCGGAGCTCGTCCGCGGTCGGCGGCTCCTCCAGGTAACGGCGGACGGTGTACTGCGCGCCCTCCTCGTCGAGGATGTTCACGGCGGAACGGCACTTGGAACACGCGGGATTGATCCAGATCTCCATGCGCGTCACCCTAGGTCGCGGCACCCGGGTCGCGGAACGCAAAGAACCCCAGGCCATCGGGCCTGGGGTTCCTTTCCGAGCGGGCGACGGGAATCGAACCCGCGTAGCTAGTTTGGAAGACTAGGGCTCTACCATTGAGCTACGCCCGCGAGCGCCACCGGTCGTCGAACGGCGGCACGCTGTGCATCGTAGCGGGTCAAGGCGGTCCGCCGCACACCGCATGCCGGCCCGATCCGGGATCCCGATAACTGGGCAGCCGTACGGCCTGTAGCCATGTACCCTACGTCTCGCACCGACGGGGTGTGGCGCAGCTTGGTAGCGCGTCCGCTTTGGGAGCGGAAGGTCGTCGGTTCGAATCCGGCCACCCCGACCAGCAATATTCAGCCAGTATCCCGGCCATGTCTCCGGTTGGGATCTTCGGCCCACGGCAGCATGCCCCATCACGCCCGCGCGATGACGGGCCCCCGGCGGGCCTTCCAAGATCGCGTTGTGGGCGTCATCCTCCCTGCGGTTACTATGCAAGCTGCGTGCCCGTGTGTCTCTGTATCCGGGCGCGATCGGCCGGGCCACGAATGAGCGGGCTCGGAAGATCTCAGCAAAACCCCAGAAGTCAGCCCCCAAGGAGACCGAACCGTGAAGAGCGCCGTGGAGACCCTGAACCCGACCCGGGTTCGGCTCACTGTCGAGGTGCCCTTCGAGGAGCTCAAGCCCAGCCTCGACGCGGCGTACAAGAAGATCAACCAGCAGGTCACGGTGAAGGGCTTCCGCAAGGGCAAGATCCCTGCCCGGGTCATCGACCAGCGCTTCGGCCGTGGCGCCGTGCTGGAGGAGGCCGTCAACGACGCGCTCCCGAAGTTCTACACCGAGGCGGTCAACGAGGGTGAGCTGAACGTCCTCGGCCAGCCCGAGGTCGACATCACCGAGCTGAAGGACGGCGAGCTGCTGGCCTTCACCGCCGAGGTCGACATCCGTCCCGCCCTCGAGATCCCGGACTACTCCGGCATCGAGGTCGAGGTCGACGCCGTCGAGGTGTCGGACGAGGACGTCGACAAGTCCGTCGAGCAGCTGCGCGAGCGCTTCGCCTCGACCTCCCCGGTCGAGCGCGCCGCCGAGGACGGCGACGTCCTGACGGTGAACCTCGAGGCCAAGGTGGACGGCGAGGTCCTGGAGGACGGCGTCGCCCAGGGCGTCACCTACACCGTCGGCTCCGGTGAGCTCCTCGACGGCATCGACGACGCCGTCAAGGGCCTGCAGGCCGGCGGCGAGGCCACCTTCACCTCCGAGCTCAAGGGCGGCTCCGCCGAGGGCAAGGAGGCCGAGGTCAAGGTCGAGGTCACCGAGGTCAAGTCCCGCGAACTGCCCGAGCTGGACGACGAGTTCGCGCAGCTGGCCAGCGAGTTCGACACCCTCGAGGAGCTCCGCGCGGACAGCCGCAAGCGCCTCGCGCAGATGAAGACGTACGACCAGGCCACCCAGGCGCAGGAGAAGGTCCTGGACGAGCTGCTCAAGCTCGTCGAGGTGCCGATGCCGGAGAAGCTGCTCGCGGACGAGATCCAGACCCGCAAGCACAACCTGGTCAACCACCAGCTCGCCCAGATGGGTCTCGACCTCGCCAAGTACCTGGAGATCCAGGGCAAGACCGAGGAAGAGTTCGACGCCGAGACCAAGGAGCAGGCGGAGAAGGGCATCAAGACCCAGTTCATCCTCGATGAGCTGGTCAACAAGGAGAAGCTGAACGTCAGCCAGGAGGAGCTCACCGAGCACCTCATGCGCCGCGCGCAGTCCTCCGGCATGTCCCCCGACCAGTTCGCCCAGGCCGTCGTCGAGGGTGGCCAGGTGCCGATGCTCGTCGGCGAGGTCGCCCGCGGTAAGGCGCTCGCGGTGGTCGTCGAGGCCGCCACGGTCAAGGACACCAACGGCGAGGTCATCGACCTGGACGACGAGGACGAGACCGCCGAGACGGTTGCCGAGGAGGTCGTCGCGGCCGCCGAGGGCACCGACGAGGCCGCCGCCGACGAGAAGCCCGAGGCCTGAGCTTCCGCCGTCCCACGGCATTCCTGACCACGGGCCCGAACACGCACGTCCGCGTGTTCGGGCCCGCAGTCGTCCCGAAGCAGTACGGAAGTCATACCGGACCGGTGAGCCTGCGCTCACAGCGAACAGTTCTCAATGCGGGATGGCGTTGTCCGACCTGCGCGTTAGGGTCCGTAGATACGAGGGCAGGGGAGTCCCTGAAACCGCGCCGAGCGCACGACACGGCGCAGATCCCCGCGCCCCGGCAGACGACGCTGAGACGGTCGCGAACCGTCCGACAACGAGCAGGTGGACACGTGACGATCCCGATGCCTTCCGCCGCCGCTGAGCCGACCTTTGGTGGCCTCGGCGACCAGGTCTACAACCGGCTGCTCGGCGAGCGGATCATCTTCCTCGGCCAGCCGGTCGACGACGACATCGCCAACAAGATCACCGCGCAGCTGCTTCTCCTGGCCGCGGACCCGGACAAGGACATCTACCTCTACATCAACTCCCCGGGCGGCTCGATCTCGGCCGGCCTCGCGATCTACGACACCATGCAGTACATCAAGAACGACGTGGTGACGATCGCCATGGGCCTCGCCGCCTCCATGGGGCAGTTCCTGCTGAGCGCCGGTACCCCGGGCAAGCGCTTCGCGCTGCCGAACGCCGAGATCCTCATCCACCAGCCCTCCGCGGGCCTCGCCGGCTCCGCCTCGGACATCAAGATCCACGCCGAGCGGCTGCTGCACACCAAGAAGCGGATGGCCGAGCTGACCGCTTTCCACACCGGTCAGACCGTCGAGCGCATCACCCACGATTCGGACCGCGACCGCTGGTTCTCCGCCGACGAGGCCAAGGAGTACGGCCTGATCGACGACGTGATGACCTCCGCTTCCGGCGTTCCGGGCGGGGGCGGCACCGGGGCCTGAGCCCCGTACCACTCGCCCCACAGCCACCCCAGCCCACTTGATCGCCACCAGGACGGTGAACACCACGATGAACAACTTCCCCGGCAGCGGCCTCTACCAGCGCCCGGAGGCCGAGTTTTCCGGCCCGCGCGCCGAGTCCCGCTACATCGTCCCGCGCTTCGTCGAGCGCACCTCGCAGGGCGTGCGCGAGTACGACCCGTACGCGAAGCTCTTCGAGGAGCGCGTGATCTTCCTCGGCGTGCAGATCGACGACGCCTCGGCCAATGACGTCATGGCGCAGCTGCTGTGCCTGGAGTCGATGGACCCGGACCGGGACATCTCCATCTACATCAACTCGCCCGGTGGCTCCTTCACGGCGCTCACGGCCATCTACGACACCATGCAGTTCGTGAAGCCGGACATCCAGACGGTTTGCATGGGCCAGGCCGCCTCGGCCGCCGCGGTGCTGCTCGCGGCCGGCACGCCCGGCAAGCGCATGGCGCTGCCGAACGCCCGCGTCCTGATCCACCAGCCCTACAGCGAGACCGGCCGCGGTCAGGTCTCCGACCTGGAGATCGCCGCCAACGAGATCCTGCGGATGCGTTCGCAGCTGGAGGACCTGCTGGCCAAGCACTCCTCCACGCCCATCGAGAAGATCCGCGACGATATCGAGCGCGACAAGATTCTGACCGCCGAGGAGTCGCTGGCGTACGGTCTGGTCGACCAGATCGTTTCGACGCGGAAGTCGTCCGTCTCGATCGGCTAGCGATCTTCGCTAAGTGAGCCGGAGCGTTGCCCCCTTGGACCGGGTCGGGACCGAGTGAACCGAGTCGGTCCAAGGGGGGCCCGTACAGGGGGCCCGGCAAGGTACCGTCGATAGGCAAGCACCCGGGTCCGTGGAGCAATGCGGATCCCAGGCGAAGGGGAAGCACCTCGTGGCACGCATCGGTGACGGCGGCGACCTGCTCAAGTGCTCATTCTGCGGAAAGAGCCAGAAGCAGGTGAAGAAGCTCATTGCGGGACCTGGTGTGTACATCTGCGACGAGTGCATCGACCTCTGCAACGAAATCATCGAGGAGGAGCTCGCCGAGACCTCCGAGGTGCGCTGGGAAGAGCTTCCCAAGCCCCGGGAGATCTACGAGTTCCTCAACGGCTATGTGGTCGGCCAGGACCCCGCCAAGAAGGCGCTCTCGGTCGCCGTCTACAACCACTACAAGCGGGTCCAGGCGGGCGAGAACGGCGGCGGCCGCGGGGACGAGGGCATCGAGCTCGCCAAGTCCAACATCCTGCTGCTCGGCCCCACCGGCTCCGGCAAGACGCTGCTGGCGCAGACGCTCGCCCGGATGCTCAACGTCCCCTTCGCGTTCGCCGACGCCACGGCGCTGACGGAGGCCGGCTATGTCGGCGAGGACGTCGAGAACATCCTCCTCAAGCTCATCCAGGCCGCGGACTTCGACATCAAGAAGGCCGAGACCGGCATCATCTACATCGACGAGATCGACAAGGTCGCCCGCAAGAGCGAAAACCCTTCGATCACGCGCGATGTCTCCGGTGAGGGCGTCCAGCAGGCCCTCCTGAAGATCCTGGAAGGCACCACCGCCTCGGTCCCGCCGCAGGGCGGCCGTAAGCACCCCCACCAGGAATTCATCCAGATCGACACGACGAACGTCCTGTTCATCGTGGGCGGCGCCTTCGCCGGCCTGGAGAAGATCATCGAGGCCCGGTCCGGCGCCAAGGGCATCGGCTTCGGCGCCACGATCCGCTCCAAGCGGGAGATCGAGTCCAAGGACCAGCTCCAGGAGGTCATGCCGGAGGACCTGGTCAAATTCGGGATGATCCCCGAGTTCATCGGCCGCCTTCCGGTCCTCACCTCGGTCCACAACCTCGACCGCGAGGCCCTGCTGCAGATCCTGGTCGAGCCGCGCAACGCCCTCGTCAAGCAGTACAAGCGCCTCTTCGAACTCGACGGCGTGGAGCTGGACTTCGACCGCCCGGCGCTGGAGGCCATCGCAGACCAGGCGATCCTGCGCGGCACGGGCGCCCGTGGCCTGCGCGCCATCATGGAGGAGGTCCTGTCCTCCGCCATGTACGAGGTGCCGTCGCGCAAGGACGTCGCCCGGGTCGTCATCACGGCGGATGTCGTTCACTCGAACGTGAACCCGACGCTCGTCCCGCGGAGCCGGGGGGAGTCGGGGGAGCCGCACGAGAAGAGTGCGTAGGCGCGTAGCGCGCGTGGAGCTGATACACCACCGCCCGGCAGCGGGAACGCTGCCGGGCGGTGGTGCGTTGTTTGAGGTTTGTCAGTCGGCGATCGCGCGGGTGCAGGCTTCCTCGGCGTGAGACATCTTGACCCCGATTCTGTTCAAGCTCTTCACACAAGGAAGCGGGGGCGTAGACGGCCAGTCCGCGGCATTCCGGCAGGCGGTAAGCACCTTCTGCCCGATGCGGTAGCCCTTGCTTTGCAAGTAGCTCGTGCAGTCCCCGGGATTGGCCTGGGCCGGCGCGGCGACAACAAGCGGAAGCGCGGCTCCCGCCACCAGCACCCCCGTCGCTGCCGCTATGCGGCGTACTGCCTTGCGCATGGAAATTCCCCCTTGGCCGGAAAGCGATGTGTTCGGTCGATCGCCGATCAAGCGTAGAGGGAATGGCCGGCCTGTATCCGCAGAACCGTCAGGCTTTGGCCAATATTCTGCCGGGTGTATCGGTTCGTGGTCGAGGCGCGCGAAAGGCCCCCGACGGGAAGCCCCGTCGAGAGCCCTTCGTGCTGATGTGCCGGCCGCCGCTGCGAAAGGATTACTTCGGAGTGCGGACTTCCTCGCGGATCTTGGCGGTCTTTTCGGCCGCAGCGTCGCCCTCGGGTGCGCGCTCTCCGAACTGCCCGGTCTTCTCGTCCAGGTCATCGAGGAAAGTGACCGCGCCGATCGCGCTCTTGTCGGCCCAGACGCAGCTGACGGCGTTGGCGGAAAGGCTCGCGCCGGCCGCTGAGGGGAACGAAATCTTCATCTTCTTGCACTGCAGCGTCGCGCCGTCGAAATCGCCCGGCGAGTAGTCCGAAGGCCCGTCGACGGTCTCGAACGTGACTTTCGAGCCGGTACCCTTCTTCATGTTCTCTTCCTGCTGGGCGAACATCTGGTCGACAGCGCCCTCAGGGTCGGCGATCTTTCCGTAAATGCCGACAAGCGTCAGCGTCGCACCGCTGTCCTTCTTGTAGGAGACTTGGAGCCTCTTGCCCTCGGTGACCCCCAATGCTTTGGCCTTCTCGTCCTTGAAGTCCGAAGCACTGCCGGACATAGGAGCCTTGGAGTACTCCCCGAGCAGCTTGTCCTTTGCAGTGATGGTGTAAGGCTTCACATCGCCGCCCCCACCCGACCCGAACGCGAAGTAAGCCCCCACGCCGATCGCCGCCACCACAGCCACCGCGCCGATGATCAGGCCGATCTTCTTGCCGCCGCCACCGCTCTCCGGCGGGCCCTGGGGGATCGCGCCGTACGGGGTCTGCTGCTGGCCGTACGGGCCGGGCTGCTGGGCCTGCTGGGGGTAGCCGTAACCGGGCTGGGGCTGGCCCTGCTGCGGGTAGCCGTAGCCCCCCTGCTGCGGGGGCACCTGGCCGCCCTGCTGCGGGTAGCCGTAGCCGGGCTGGGGGGCCTGGGGCTGCGGCGGCTGGCCGTACGGGCCGGGCTGCTGGGGCTGCTGGCCGTACGGTCCGGGCGGCGGCTGGTTGAAGCTCATGGAGCGGTTCCCCTCGTAACTACTGTTGGCAGCCAACCTGAGCCGTGCTGCCCGCATCTGATTTTTATGCGCTGCGAACATCCTGTACGACGCCGCCGACAGTCGGTGCCCCGGGGGCGAAACCGATTCGAAGCTGCTACATAGCCGCCCGTACACTGTCCGTCGTGACCGAGAACACTCAGCAGAGCAACCACAGCGCCCCCGAACTGCCGACTCAGTACACGCCGGCCGATGTAGAGGGGCCGCTGTACGAGCGCTGGGTAGAGCGGGGCTACTTCGAGGCGGACGAGAAGAGCGAGAAGCCGCCGTACACCATCGTCATCCCGCCGCCGAACGTCACGGGCTCCCTGCACCTGGGGCACGCCTTCGAGCACACCCTCATCGATGCGCTCACGCGCCGTAAGCGGATGCAGGGCTACGAGACCCTCTGGCAGCCGGGCATGGACCACGCCGGTATCGCCACCCAGAACGTCGTCGAGCGCGAGCTGGCCAAGGAAGGCGCCTCGCGGCACGACCTCGGCCGCGAGGCGTTCGTCGAGCGCGTCTGGCAGTGGAAGAACGAGTCCGGCGGGCAGATCTCGGGCCAGATGCGCCGCCTCGGCGACGGCGTCGCCTGGTCGCGTGAGCGGTTCACGATGGACGAGGGGCTTTCGAAGGCCGTCCAGACCATCTTCAAGCGCCTCTACGACGACGAGCTGATCTACCGCGCCGAGCGCATCATCAACTGGTGCCCGCGCTGTCTGACCGCCATCTCCGACATCGAGGTGGAGTATCAGGACGACGACGGCGAGCTGGTCTCCATCCGGTACGGCGAGGGTGACGCGTCCATCGTCGTCGCCACGACCCGCGCTGAGACGATGCTCGGTGACACCGCCGTCGCCGTCCACCCCGAGGACGAGCGCTACGCCCACCTCGTCGGCACCGAGATCGAGCTGCCGCTGACCGGCCGCCGCATCCCGGTCGTCGCGGACGAGCACGTCGACCCGGAGTTCGGCACGGGTGCGGTGAAGGTGACGCCGGCGCACGACCCGAACGACTTCGAGATCGGGCGGCGGCACGGCCTCGCCAACCTCGCCGTTCTCGACGAGCGCGGCGTCATCACGGCGCACGGCCCGTTCCAGGGGCTGGACCGCTTCGAGGCCCGCTCCGCGATCGTCGGTGCGCTGCGCGCCGAGGGCCGGATCGTCTCCGAGAAGCGTCCGTACACGCACTCCGTCGGGCACTGCTCGCGCTGCAAGACGACCATCGAGCCGCGGCTGTCGATGCAGTGGTGGGTCAAGGTCGGCCCGCTGGCGAAGGCCGCGGGGGATGCCGTGCGGGACGGCAAGGTCGCGATCCATCCCAAGGAGATGGAGTCGCGGTACTTCGGCTGGGTGGACAACCTTCACGACTGGTGCATCTCGCGGCAGTTGTGGTGGGGCCACCGCATTCCGGTCTGGTACGGGCCCAATGGTGAAGTCGTCTGTGTCGGGCCGGACGAGCAGCCGCCGAGCGGCGAGGGCTGGACGCAGGACACCGACGTCCTCGACACCTGGTTCTCGTCGGGGCTGTGGCCCTTCTCCACGCTGGGCTGGCCCGAGCAGACGCCGAGCGTCGAGAAGTTCTATCCGAATGCGGTGCTGGTCACCGGCTACGACATCCTCTTCTTCTGGGTCGCCCGGATGATGATGTTCGGGCTGTACGCGATGGACGGCACCCCGCCGTTCCACACCATCGCCCTGCACGGCATGGTCCGCGACCAGTTCGGCAAGAAGATGTCCAAGTCGTTCGGCAATGCCGTCAATCCGCTGGACTGGATGGACACCTACGGCTCGGACGCCGTCCGGTTCACCCTCGCCCGTGGCGCCAACCCCGGTGTCGACGTCCCGATCGGCGAGGACTGGGTCCAGGGGTCCCGCAACTTCGCCAACAAGATCTGGAACGCCACGCGGTTCGCGCTGATGAACGGCGCGACGGTGGAGGGCGAACTCCCGCCCGCGGAGCAGCTGTCGGCGACCGACCGGTGGATCCTCTCCCGGCTCAACGAGGTCATCGCCGAGGTCGACGCCTACTACGAGGACTACCAGTTCGCGAAGCTGTCCGACGCCCTCTTCCACTTCGCGTGGGACGAGGTCTTCGACTGGTACGTCGAGCTGTCGAAGACGACGTTCATGGCGGGCGGTCCGGCCGCCGACGCCTCGCGCCGGGTCCTGGGCGAGGTCCTGGACGTCACGCTGCGGCTGCTGCACCCGATCGTGCCGTTCGTCACCGAGACGCTGTGGACGACGCTGACCGGCGGCGAGTCCGTCGTCATCGCCGACTGGCCGAAGGACTCGGGCTTCCGGGACACGGCCGCCGAGCGGGAGATCGAGACCGTTCAGCAGGTCGTCACGGAGGTCCGGCGGTTCCGGTCCGACCAGGGGCTGCAGCCGGGGCAGAAGGTTCCGGCGCGGCTGGACCTGTCCGGTACGGCGCTGGCCGCGCACGAGGCCGCGATGCGGTCGCTGCTGCGGCTGCAGCCGGCCGGTGACGGCTTCAGCGCCACGGCCTCGCTGCCGGTCGCGGGCGCCACGGTCGCGCTGGACCTGTCCGGTGCGATCGACGTGGAGGCCGAGCGCAAGCGGCTGACGAAGGACCTGGGCGCGGCCGAGAAGGAGAAGGCGCAGGCCACCGGCAAGCTCGGCAACGAGGCGTTCCTCGCCAAGGCGCCGGAGAAGGTCGTGGACAAGATCCGCGGCCGGCTGGCGGCCGCGGAGGCGGACATCGTCCGGATCACCGCGCAGCTGGCGGCTCTGCCCAAGGCGTAGCACCGGCCTCAAGGCCCTGCGCAGGCCCCTCGTCCGTACGGGCGGGGGGCCTGCGGCGTCCGCGGCCACCGCGCCGCCCCCGTTCCCGTACGGGCCAGAGCAGGACGTACGCCGTCGACGCGACCACGAAGACGAGGCGGATCAGGCCGCGGGCCGAGTCGTCCGGGACGGCGAACACGCTGCCGTAAAGGATCAGCAGGGCCAGCCAGCTCCACCAGGGGACCAGACGGCGCTGGCCGATGACGTCCCAGAGCAGCGTGCCGAGCAGCACCGAGGCGGTGTAGTACGTGTAGACGCTGGGGTCGAGGACGATGCGGGCGTTGGCGCCCAGCAGGACCACCGCCGCCCAGCGGCCGCGCCAGACGGCGATGGTGCCCAGGGCGAGGCCGAGGGCGGCCTGGGCCGGGCGGTCCCAGCCGGGGGTTTCCGGGTCGCCGACGCCCAGCCAGCGCAGCGCGGACGCCGGATGGTTGGGGATGGCGAACTTGGCCGCCGCGAAGGACTGGGCGTCGCCGAGGAAGAACGGCAGCCAGGCGACGGCGACCAGGCCCGCGCACCACAGGCCGGCCCGCAGCCACTTCTCCCGGGGCAGCGCGAGCAGGAGGGGGACGAAGGCCAGGGCGGTCGGCTTGGAGTCCATCGCGAGGGCGAGGAAGGCGCCGGTCAGGGCGGCGTTGCCGCGGGTGACGGACCGAACGGCGAGGGCGGTGAAGAACAGCGCGAGGACGTCGTCGAGATGCCCGAAGCGGACCGCGACCTCGATCCACATGGGGATGAAGGCCAGCCCGGCGATCAGTACGCGCTGCCGCAGCCGCTGGTGGTTCGTGCCGGTGCCCAGGAAGTGGTGTGCGGCGCTGCGGCCCGCCAGTACGACGATGACCAGGCCGAGCAGCGACATCAGCGCCGCGGCGAGGAACTGGCCGGTGGCCTCGGGGAAGGGGTTGAACAGGCCGGCGGTGAGGAAGCTGAGCGGGCCCATCTGGAGCTCGGGGTGGTGGGCGTAGAGGTTGAGGCCGCCGGTGCCGTCGCCCGCGGTGCCCTGGTAGATCAGCTCGCCGCCGGTGCGCAGATAGTGCCAGGAGAAGCCGCCGTGCGGCTCGACCACGACGAACCAGAGGACGGTCCAGGCGGAGAGCAGCACCAAATGCATCCGCTGACTGATTGCCGGCACCTGTCTTCCGCTCCCGCCTTCCCGATCGCTGACTGCCGTGGCCACCGGGGACGGACGGCCCGCCGGGGGACGGACGGCCCGCCGGGGAAGAGGGGAAAACGCGGCGGGAAGTTGCCCCGGGCGGGCCGATTCGCCCGCCGCGGGGCGCTACGGGCCACTGTGCGCGGCCGCTGGTGGACGTCTCATGGCGCTCTCATGGCGCTCTCATGAAGGCCGGGCACCGTGGACCGGAATGCCGGGATTCCGCCGGCACCGCACGTCCAGCACCGAGGAGCCGCGCCCCATGAACAAGCCACTGCGACGGGTCTCGGTCTTCTGCCTCGCCCTGATCCTCGCGCTGATGGGCTGGGCCACCTGGATCCAGGGCGCACAGGCCGGTGACTACATGGGCGACCCGCACAATCCCCGGGTGGCGATCGGCAAGTATGCGGCGCCGCTGGGCAACATCCTCGTCGACGGGGAGCCGGTGACCGGATCGGCGGCCACGTCGTCCGCGCTGAAGTACAAGCGGACCTACAAGGACGGCCCGCTGTACGCCCCGGTGACGGGTTTCACCTCGCAGATCTTCGGCAGCAACCAGCTGGAGAGCCTCTACGGCGACCTTCTCGACGGCTCCGACAGCCGGCTGCAGAGCCCCGCCGACGCGGTGCTGCACGAGCGGGCCAAGGGCGGCGATGTGGCCACCACCATCGACTCCAAGGTGCAGAAGGCGGGGTACGCGGCGCTGGGCGGCAAGAAGGGCGCCGCGGTCGCCCTGGACCCGGCGACCGGGCGGATTCTGGGCATGGTCAGCACGCCCTCGTACGACCCGGGGAAGTTCGCCGGCTCCGGCAGCGCCGACCAGAAGGCGTGGCAGGCGATGTCCGAGGACGGCGACGAGCCCAATGTGAACCGCGCGCTGCGCCAGGCCCTGCCGCCCGGCTCGACCTTCAAGCTGGTGGTGGCCGCGGCCGCCCTGGAGAACGGCCTGTACTCCTCGGTGGACGAGCCCACCGACAGCCCCGACCCGTACACCCTCCCGCACACCCGCACCACGCTCACCAACGAGAACGCCGCCGCGCCCTGCAAGAACGCCACCCTGCGCACCGCGCTCCAGTACTCCTGCAACACCGTCTTCGCGAAGATCGCCGCCGATCTGGGCCAGGACAAGGTCGCGGCGCAGGCCGAGAAGTTCGGGTTCAACGACGGCAAGGTGGACGTCCCGGTCCGGGCGGCCGAGAGCCGCTACCCCACGGACATGGACGCGGCCCAGACCGCGCTGTCGGGGATCGGCCAGTTCAACGACCAGGCCACCCCGCTCCAGATGGCGATGGTCGCCTCGGCCATCGCCAACGGCGGCGAACTGAAGACGCCGCAGCTGGTGGACAAGCTGACCGACGGCGGCGGCAACACCGTCCAGCGCAACGATCCCAAGACGTACGGAAAGGCGATGTCCGCGCACACCGCCGAGCAGCTGCGGTCGGCGATGGAGACGGTCGTGGACAAGGGGACCGGTTCGAACGCGAAGATCGGCGGACTGACCGTCGGCGGCAAGACCGGGACCGCCCAGCACGGTGTCGACAACAGCGGTACGCCGTACGCCTGGTTCGTCTCGTACGCCCGCAACGGCGCGGGACAGCAGGTGGCGGTCGCCGTGATGGTCGAGGACGGGCATGCGGCGCGTAACGAGGTGTCCGGCAACGGGCTCGCCGCGCCGGTGGCCCGCGCCATGATGAAGGCCGCGCTCTCCTAGCGGAAGGGGGGCTGTCCTGGGCGAATGCGGCGGGGGCGGCGCGCCGCGTCCGCTGTCGGTGGTGCCTCGTAGACTTGTCGTCGTGAGCGAGCGCCCCCGAAACGACGACCCCGACCCGACCACCCCCGACCCGGCAGACGCCTTCGAAGAGCTGGTCGAGGCCGAGACGAACCGCGATCCGGATCTGGCGGTGATCGAGGCCGGCAGCCGGACGCTGCGCGCACAGGCCGGGCCGCCGCAGGGGGACGCGGTGCCCGCCCGGCCCGCCGACCCCGAGGTCGACCGCGCGCTGCGCGCCGTCGAGGAGGAGCTGGCCGGCCGCTGGGGCGAGACGAAGCTCGACCCGTCGGTCGAGCGGATCGTGGCGCTGCTGGACATCCTGGGCTCGCCGCAGCGTGCCTACCCCTCCATCCACATCACCGGCACGAACGGCAAGACCAGCACGGCCCGCATGATCGAGGCCCTGCTGGGCGCGTTCGAGCTGCGTACCGGCCGCTACACCAGCCCGCACGTCCAGTCGGTCACCGAGCGGATCAGCCTGGACGGGGCCCCGATCGCGGCCGAGCGGTTCATCGAGACCTACCGCGACATCGCGCCGTATGTGGAGATGACCGACGCCCAGCAGGAGTACCGCCTCTCGTTCTTCGAGGTGCTGACGGCGATGGCGTTCGCCGCCTTCGCGGACGCCCCGGTGGATGTCGCGGTCGTCGAGGTCGGCATGGGCGGCACCTGGGACGCGACGAACGTCATCGACGGCGATGTCGCCGTGATCACCCCGATCTCGCTGGATCACACCGACCGGCTGGGCGAGACGCCCGAGGAGATCGCCGGCGAGAAGTCCGGGATCATCAAGAAGGACGCCACGGTCGTCCTGGCCCAGCAGCCGGTGGACGCGGCGTCGGTGATGCTCAAGCGCGCGGTCGAGGTCGATGCCACGGTCGCCCGTGAGGGCATGGAGTTCGGGGTGCTCTCCCGCGAGGTGGCGGTCGGCGGTCAGATGCTGACGCTGCGCGGGCTGGGCGGCGAGTATCCGGAGATCTTCCTGCCGCTGTACGGCGCCCACCAGGCGCACAACGCCGCGGTGGCGCTCGCCGCGGTGGAGGCGTTCTTCGGCATCGGCTCGGGACACTCCCGCACGCTCGACATCGACACCGTCCGCTCCGCCTTCGCCGCGGTCTCCTCGCCGGGCCGGATGGAGGTCGTACGGCGCAGCCCGACCGTCGTCCTGGACGCGGCGCACAACCCCGCGGGCGCGCGGGCGGCGGCCGAGGGGGTCACCGAGGCGTTCGGTTTCAGCCGTCTGGTGGGCGTCGTCGGTGCCAGCGCGGACAAGGACGTACGGGGCTTCCTGGAGGCGTTCGAGCCGATCTTCGCCGAGGTCGTGGTGACCCGTAATTCCAGCCATCGCGCGATGGACCCCGATGACCTGGCGGCGATCGCCGTCGAGGTCTTCGGCGCCGAGCGGGTAGTCGTCGAGCCGCGCCTCGACGACGCGCTGGAGGCGGCGATCACGCTCGCCGAGGAAGAGGGCGAGTTCTCCGGTGCGGGTGTGCTGGTGACGGGTTCCGTGATCACGGTCGGCGAGGCCCGGCTGCTGCTGGGGAGGAGCTGACCATGCGGACCCTGTGTGCCAGCACGCTGATCGGCGAGTTCTTCGTGATCGGCTTCGCCGGGCTGGTGGCGATGCAGCTCGGCGAGGCGCCGACGGCCACGATCTGGACGGTCAGCGGGATCGCGATGCTGCTGAGCGTCCTGCTGTGCGGAATGCTGACCCGCCCCGGCGGCGTCCAGCTCGGCTGGGCCCTGCAGATCGCCCTGATCGCCAGCGGGTTCGTCATCCCGGCGATGTTCTTCCTGGGCGCGGTGTTCGCGGCGCTGTGGTGGGCGTCGGTGCACTTCGGCCGCAAGATCGACGAGGCGAAGGCGCGCTGGGCCGCCGAGAGCGAAGCGCCCGCGGCGGGTTGATCTTTCCTTCACCCACCCTCGGGAGGCGCCGGGCCGTGGCGGCGAAGCCGTACCGGACCGGCGCCGCGGCCGACCGGCCCCGCGCGGCGGAAACGCCCGTCACCGGCGCTGTGCCGCCGCACCCGGCAGGGTGGGGCCCGCGTCCCGCCATGTAGCCTCGGTGCACCCGCTGACCGTTTGTACGTATACAGGGAGCCCCTCCGTGAGCCAGCGCACGCTCGTTCTTCTCAAGCCCGACGCCGTCCGACGTGGTCTGGTCGGCGAGATCATCGGCCGTATCGAGAAGAAGGCCGGCTGGACGATCGCCGCGCTGGAGCTGCGCACCCTGGACCGTGGGCTGCTCGAGCAGCACTACGCCGAGCACGTGGGCAAGCCGTTCTACGAGCCGCTGGTCGCGTTCATGTCCTCCGGACCGGTCGTCTCGCTCGTCGTCGAGGGGGAGCGGGTCATCGAGGGCGTGCGCGCGCTGGCCGGGCCGACTGACCCGATTGCCGCACCGAGTGGGTCCATTCGTGGGGACTTTGGCACGATCACCCGAGAGAATCTGATCCACGCCTCGGATTCCGAAGAGTCCGCAGAGCGCGAGATCAAGATTTTCTTCCCCGGTATTTCCTGACACATCGTCAGGCGTATAACCCTTGTGACCAGGGGCGACCGATGGAATCATCGGTCGCCCCTTGGCATATGCGACTCGATCGGGGGAACGCATCCCCGCGACACGACGTCACCATTCAGGGGGGCGGGTGCGTGTACGGCTGACAATGGCGCGCAAGGCTCCACCGTGTTCGAGTGGGTGGCACGGCGAGACTACGATGGAGCTTCCGCGTTATTCAGCGCATCACCTCCTGCCGACCTCAAGTAAGCATTCGCTCCAGTTGGGAAGGCCAGACGTATCCTCATGGGGAACAACATGTCGTTCATCGGCCGTGACATGGCTGTCGACCTCGGGACCGCCAACACGCTGGTGTACGTCAGGGGCCGCGGCATCGTCCTCAACGAGCCGTCGGTCGTGGCCATCAACACCAACACCGGCGGCATTCTCGCGGTGGGGGCCGAGGCGAAGAAGATGATCGGGCGCACGCCCGGCAACATCGTCGCCGTACGCCCCCTGAAGGACGGCGTCATCGCCGACTTCGAGATCACCGAGCGGATGCTCCGCTACTTCATCCTCAAGATCCATAAGCGGCGCTATCTGGCCCGCCCTCGGGTGGTCGTCTGCGTTCCCTCCGGAATCACCGGAGTTGAGCGCCGCGCGGTCATCGAGGCCTCGACCCAGGCCGGCGCGCGCCAGGTCCACATCATCGAGGAGCCGATGGCCGCGGCGATCGGCTCCGGTCTGCCGGTCCATGAGGCCACCGGCAACATGGTCGTGGATATCGGCGGCGGCACGACCGAGGTCGCGGTCATCTCGCTCGGCGGGATCGTCACGGCCCAGTCCATCCGGGTGGCCGGCGACGAACTCGACAACGCGATCATCCAGCACATCAAGAAGGAGTACAGCCTTCTGCTGGGCGAGCGCACCGCCGAGAGCATCAAGATCACCATCGGTTCGGCGTACGACCTCGAGCAGGACGAGCACACCGAGATCCGCGGCCGCGACCTGGTCTCCGGCCTGCCCAAGACCGTGGTCATCTCGGCCGCCGAGGTCCGCAAGGCCATCGAGGAGCCGGTCAACTCCATCGTCGACGCGGTCAAGACGACCCTCGACAAGTGCCCGCCGGAGCTGTCCGGAGACGTCATGGACCGCGGCATCGTGCTCACCGGAGGCGGCGCCCTGCTCCGCGGCCTCGACGAGCGGCTGCGCCGCGAGACCGGCATGCCCATCCACATCGCCGAGGACCCGCTCGACTCCGTCGCGCTCGGTTCCGGCAAGTGCGTCGAGGAGTTCGAGGCCCTCCAGCAGGTCCTCGACTCCCAGCCGCGCAGGTAGGACGCCACTGGGGCCGGCCCCGCCCGCGGCGCGCCGTACGGGCGCCGCGGGGCCGGCACCACACCGCAGTACCCGATTCATCCGCTGAATCGTTGATATACAGGCACAACCCTTCGTCATCCGTACAACCTCCGGACAGACACGGTGCCCTGATACGTCACCATCCGGCACCACTCATAAGGCACAACGCTCAACTCCCGAACGAGACCGGCGCGGGCCCGCAGCCGGCCGGTCCTACGAGGAAGGACACGGCCGCCGCACGTGAGGGACACACGAGAGAGCCGGCTGCTGCTGGTGCTGCTGGTCGCGATCGCGTTCGCGCTGATCACGGTCGATATCCGCGGCGGTGAACAGTCCCCGCTCGACGGTGCCCGGCAAGCCGCCGCCTCCGTCTTCGGACCGGTCGAGAACGGCGTCGCGCACGTCGTCAGCCCGGTCGGCAACGCCGTCGGCGCCGTACGGGACTCCGGGGAACGGCACAGCCGCATCGCCCGCCTGGAGCAGGAGAACGCCGCCCTCAAGGCCAAGCTCGGCTCCACCGACCGCAACCGCAGCCGCGCCGGCCAGCTGGACAAGATGCTCAAGACCGCCGGCGCCGGCCAGTACGGCATCAAGGGCGCCCAGGTCATCGCCATCGGCGCCGCCCAGGGCTTCTCCTGGACCGTCACCATCGACGCCGGCAGCCGCGACGGCATCGCCCGCGACATGACCGTCCTCAACGGCGACGGTCTGGTCGGCCGGGTCACCACGGTCGGCGCCGACACCGCCACCGTCCTGCTGGCGAACGACCCCGACTTCACCGTCGGCACGCGGATGGAGAAGACCAACGAGATCGGCTTCGCCAACGGCCAGGGCGGCCGCTCGCTGCGCGTCCAGCTGCTCAACGGCAAGGCCACGGTCAAGAAGGGCGACCGCCTGGTCACCTTCGGCTCCAGCGCCGACAAGCCGTTCGTGCCCGGCGTCCCGGTCGGCCGGGTCGTCAAGGTCGAGCCGTCCAACGGCGATCTGACCCGCACCCTCCAGGTCCGCCCCTACGTCGCCTTCTCCCAGCTCGACGTCGTCGGCGTGGTCGTCCAGCCGCCCCGCGAGGACCCGCGCGACACCGTCCTGCCGCCCAAACCCGCCAAGCCGAAGCCGGCGCCGACGGTCACCGTCACGGCCACCCCCACCGCGAGCGACGAGCCTCCCAGGAGCTGACCGATGCGCATCAACCGGATCCTGCTCGCGGCCCCCTTGGTCGTCGTCTCCCTGGTCATCCAGGTCGGCGTCCTGGCCCGGCTCCAACTGCCCGGCGCGGTACCGGACCTCCTGCTGCTGGTCGTCCTCGCCCTCGCCCTGGTCTACGGCCACGTCGGTGGCTGCCTGGTCGGCTTCGGCGCCGGCCTGCTCGCCGATCTCGCCCCGCCCTCCGACCACGCCATCGGCCGGTACGCGCTGGTGCTCTGCGTCATCGGCTACGCCGCCGGCCTGACCAAGCCCGACTCCGGCCAGCACCGCTCGGCGACCGTCCCCCTGATGGTCGTCATCGGCGCCGCCATCGGCTCCACGCTCATGTACGCGGGCGTCGGCGCGCTGGTCGGCGACACCGCGGCCCGGCACGTCGGCCTCGTGGGGCTGCTGCTCAGCGCCACCCTCTACGACCTGCTGCTCGCCCCGTTCATCGTCCCGCTGGTGATGGCCGTCGCCCGCAGAACGGAGAACGATCCGCTGGCCGCCGACGGTTCCGGCGGCAAGAGCGGTTCGGCCGGCAGCCGCGACGCCGCATACGGCTGGCTGAGCACCGGCACCGGCTTCAAGGCCAGCCGCGGCGGCACGAAGGCCGGATGGATCGGCGGCCAGCGCGGCGGACTGCTCGGCAGGCCGTCCCGCAGCAAGGCGGACCGCATCAAGGGGGTCAAGCGGCTGTGACCGGCGCACCTTCCGCAGACGCGCGGCCGACCATCGAACAGACAGTGGGGGCGCTGTGAGCAACATCCCTGAGACGGGCCGGACCTCCCGGGTCACGGTCCGTCTCATCGCGATTCAGATCCTGGTCTTCTCGCTGCTGCTCACCCTCGGCGGCCGGCTCTGGTACCTGCAGATCCGCAACGGCCAGGAGTACGCCAACGAGGCCAAGTCCAACCACGTCCAGCAGGTCGTCGAGCCCGCCACCCGCGGCTCCATCCTCGACGCGCGCGGCGTGCCGCTGGCCGACAACCAGACCCGTCTGGTCGTCTCCGCCAGCCGCACCGAACTGCTGAAGATGAAGGACGACGGCAAGGCCGTGCTGGGCCGGCTCTCCAAGGTGCTGGGCATGTCCGAGCAGGAGATCCGCAACAAGGTCCGGCTCTGCGACGCCAAGACCCCGCAGCCCTGCTGGAACGGCTCCCCGTACCAGCCGATCCCGATCACGGACGAGGCCACCACCCAGCAGGCCCTCCAGATCCGCGAGCGCTCCGAGGACTTCCCCGGCATCAGCGCCGAGCCCACCGCGGTACGCCGCTACGCCGCCCCCGGCGACGCCAACACCGCCCAGGTCCTCGGCTATCTCTCACCGGTCACCGACGCCGAGATCAACAAGGCCAAGAACAGCCGCTCGCCGCTGCTGCGCTCGGACCAGATCGGCCGGTCGGGGCTGGAGCGGACGTACGACAGCGATCTGCGCGGCAAGGCCGGCGTCACCCGCTACGAGGTCGACAACCTCGGCCGGGTCATCGGCAAGGCCAAGAGCGACCCCCAGGTGCCCGGCGCCAACGTCATCACCAGCATCGACGCCCGCGTCCAGGCCGTCACCGAAAAAGAGCTCGACCAGGCCATGAAGGACGCCCGCAAAGAGGTCGACAAGAACACCGGCACCAACTACAAGGCCGACTCGGGCGCCGCGGTCGTCATGGAGGCCAAGACCGGCCGGGTCGTGGCGATGGCCTCCAGCCCCGCCTACGACCCCAACGCCTGGGTCGGCGGCATCTCCGGCAAGGACTACGCCCACCTCACCGGCAAGAAGTCCAACTACCCGCTGCTCAACCGCGCCATCCAGGGCCAGGCCGCCCCGGGCTCCATCTTCAAGGTCATCTCGACCACGGCCGCGGTGAACGCCGGCTACCCCTTCGACGGCCACTATCCCTGCACCAGCTCCATGAACATCGGCGGCCAGACCTTCAAGAACTTCGAGTCGGAGAACTTCGGCCCGATCAGCCTGGGACGCGCGCTGGAGGTCTCCTGTGACACCGTCTTCTACGGCCTGGCCTACCAGCAGTGGCAGAGGGACGGCGGCAACAACCCCAAGGACCCCGCCGACTGGTTCTACAAGACGGCCCACCAGTTCGGCCTCGGCAAGGAGACCGGCATCGACCTGCCCAACGAGGTCAGCGGCCGGGTCCCGGACCGTCAGTGGAAGAAGGACTACTGGAAGGCCAACAAGGACGGCTGGTGCGCCCAGGGCAAGCACGCCGACGACTACGTCTCCAAGATCGCCAAGGAGAACTGCGAGTCCGGCATGAAGATGCGCGCCGGTGACTCCGTCAACTACTCCATCGGCCAGGGAGACACCCTCGTCACCCCCATCCAGATGGCCACCATCTACGGCGCCCTCTCCAACGGCGGCACCCTCTACAACCCGACCGTCGGCAAGGCCGTCGTCAGCCCCGACGGCAAGCACGTCCGCATGATCAAGCCCCAGTCGCACGGCGAGCTGCCCGACAGCCCCAAGACGCTCCGGCAGATCGACAGCGCACTCGCCGGTGTGGCCACCCGGGGCACCGCCGCCTGGCGGTTCGGCGGCTGGCCGCAGGACAAGATCCCGATGCACGCCAAGACCGGTACCGCCGAGGTCTACGGCAAGCAGACGACGTCCTGGTTCGCCACGTACACCAAGGACTACACGATCGTGATGACGATCTCCCAGGGTGGTACGGGCTCCGGCGCCTCCGGTCCGGCCGTGCGCAAGATCTACAACGCCATCTACGGCGTCAGCGACAGCGGCGACATCAACAAGAAGGCCGCGCTGCTCCCGGCACCGGAAGCCCGGCTGCCCAAGATCGAGGACGACGGCACGATCCAGGCCCAGGCCATCAAGCCGTACGTCCCGCCGAAGCCGTCGTCATCCGCATCGGGGAGCCCTCAGTGACGACCAGCCATACGTCCCGGACGTTCTCCATCCGCCGCTACAGCCCCGAACTCGGCACCTGGGGCAAGCTCACCGCGCGCGACTCGCTGGTCCGCAAGCTCGACTGGATACTGCTGCTGGCCTGCGTGGCGCTGTCCATGATGGGCGCGGTGCTGGTCTTCTCGGCCACCCGCAACCGCACCGAGCTCAACCACGGCGACGAGTACTTCTTCCTCCTGCACCACCTGCTCAACACCGGCATCGGACTGGCGCTGGCCACGGCCACCATCTGGCTCGGCCACCGCACCCTGCGCGGCGCCATCCCGGTCCTCTACGTCCTGTCGGTGATCCTCGCCCTGCTGGTGCTGACCCCGCTGGGCGCCACCATCAACGGCTCGCGCTCGTGGCTGGCGATCCCCGGCGGCTTCTCCCTCCAGCCCGCCGAGTTCGCGAAGATCACCATCACGCTCGGCATGGCGCTCATCCTCGCCTCCCGGGTCGACGCCGGCGACCGCCCGCACCCCGACCACCGCACCGTCGTCCAGGCACTGGGCCTGGCGGCGATCCCCGTCGGGATCATCCTGCTCATGCCGGACCTGGGCTCGGTCATGGTCCTGGGCGCCATCATCCTCGGCGTCCTGCTCTCCTCCGGGGCCTCCAACCGCTGGATCCTGGGCCTGCTGGGCACCGGAGTCGTCGGCTGTCTGGCCATCTGGCAGCTCGGCCTGCTCGACGAGTACCAGATCGCCCGCTTCGCCGCCTTCGCCAACCCGAGCCTCGACCCGGCCGGCGTCGGCTACAACACCAACCAGGCACGCATCGCCATCGGCGGCGGCGGACTGACCGGCTCCGGCCTCTTCCACGGCAGCCAGACCACCGGCCAGTTCGTCCCCGAACAGCAGACGGACTTCATCTTCACCGTCGCCGGTGAGGAACTCGGCTTCCTCGGCGCGGGCATGATCATCTTCCTGCTGGGCGTCGTCCTGTGGCGCGCCTGCCGGATCGCCCGCGAGACCTCCGAGCTCTACGGCACCATCGTCGCCGCCGGGATCATCGCCTGGTTCTCCTTCCAGGCCTTCGAGAACATCGGCATGACCCTCGGCATCATGCCCGTCACCGGCCTCCCGCTGCCCTTTGTCTCCTACGGCGGTACCTCGATGTTCGCCGTGTGGATCGCCATAGGGCTGCTGCAGTCGATCCGGGTGCAGCGCCCGGTGTCGGCGGGCTGAGGCGCACTGCCACGCCCAGGGGCCCGGGACATCTGTCCCGGGCCCCTCGGCGTACGGCTCGCACCACAGAGGCCCGGTTGCGCGCACCCGTGCTCCCGGTGCCCCCGGCGGCGCCGCCGGATGGGTGGTCGCCCGTGGGCGGGGTGGCTAGATTCGATGCATGGCGGACACCGTGCGCGAGATCGAGCGGAAGTACGAGGCCACCGACGAGACACAGCTGCCCGACCTGACCGCCGTGGACCGCGTCGCGGCCGTGGTGGAGCGGGGCGTGGTGGAGCTGGACGCCACGTATTACGACACCGCCGGCCTGCGACTGGCCGCGGCCGGCCTCACGCTGCGCCGGCGTACCGGCGGCGAGGACGCGGGCTGGCATCTGAAGCTGCCGGTCGCGCTCGGGGTCCGGGACGAGGTGCGTACGCCGCTCTCCGACGCGCCGCCGCCGGAGCTGACGGCGCTCGTACGGTCGCGGACGCTCGGCCGGGACCTGGCGCCCGTCGTCCGCCTGCGGACCCGGCGCACGGTGCGGCTGCTCCGGGCCGCCGACGGCACGGCCCTGGCCGAGCTCGCGGTCGACGCGGTGCGGGCCACCCGCGCCGACCAACCCGGCACCGAGGCCCGCTGGCACGAGATCGAGGTGGAGCTGACGGGGGAGGGCGGCGGCGATGCCGCGCTCCTCGACGAGGTCGGCGAGGTGCTGGCCGCGGCGGGGATACGGCCCGCCTCGGCGGCGTCGAAGCTGGCGCGGGCGCTGGCCGAGACCGCCGCGGAGGGCGCGCCTCGCGGGCCCGGGGAGCCCGGCAAGCGGTCCGGCAAGCCCGCCAAGGGCTCCCGCAAGCGGTCCGGCAAGAAGGCGCGTACGGCCGGTGACATCGTCCTGCGGTACGTTCGCGAGCAGGTGCGGGTGATCATCGAGCTGGACCCGGCCGTACGCCGCGACCTGCCCGACTCCGTGCACCAGATGCGGGTCGCCACCCGCCGCCTGCGCAGCGCGTTCCGCTCGTACACCAAGGTCCTCGACCGCGCCGTCACCCGCCCCATCGGGCTCGAACTCCAGTGGCTGGCCGCGGAGTTGGGGGTCGACCGGGACCGCGAGGTGCTCACCGCGCGGCTCGGCGCGGCCCTGGCGCAGGTGCCCCGGACGCTGCGGCTCGGCCCGGTGTCCGCCCGGCTGCGCATCTGGTCGCAGCGGCGTCGTCAGGGCTCGCGCCGGGAGGTGCTCGCCGTACTGGACGGCGAGCGCTATCTGGAGCTGCTGCGGAGCCTGGAGGCGCTGCTGGCCGATCCTCCGCTGCGCGGGGCCGCCGCCCGGCCGGCACCGGAGGTGCTGGTGAAGGCCGTGCTGAAGGACTACGCCCGGCTGGCCGGCCGCGTCGAGGCCGCGCTTCAGGCGCCGCCGGGGCCCCGCCGGGACGAGGCGCTGCACGGCGCCCGCAAGGCGGCCAAGCGGGTGCGGTACGCCGCGGAGGCGGCCCGCCCGGTGCTCGGCAAGCCCGCACAGAAGTTCACCAAGCGAACCAAGCGGGTGCAGCAGGTGCTCGGCGACCACCAGGACAGCGTGGTCGCCCGCGGCGCCCTGCGCGAGCTGGCGACCGGGGCCCAGCGGGCCGGTGAGGGCGGTTTCACCTTCGGCCTGCTCTACGGGCGCGAGGAGGCTCTGGCGGCGGAGCGGGAGCGGGAACTGCCCAGGGTGTGGGCGAAGGCGGCCCCGCCGTCCCGCTGGTAGTTCTCCGCCCGTACGGGGGGTGCCGTCGGCCGGGTTACGCTTGAGAGTCGCCCTTGCCAGCTCACGAAAGTTCGTCGAGATGTCTGCCGAATCGGTCTTCCCACAGCTCGAGGCCCTGCTCCCGCATGTGCAGAAGCCCATCCAGTACGTCGGCGGTGAGCTGAACTCCACCGTCAAGCCCTGGTCGGAGTGCGACGTGCGCTGGGCGCTCATGTACCCCGACGCGTACGAGGTCGGTCTGCCCAACCAGGGCGTCATGATCCTCTACGAGGTCCTCAACGAGCAGGAGGGCGTCCTCGCCGAGCGCACGTACAGCGTGTGGCCGGACCTCGAGGCGCTGATGCGCGAGCACAACGTCCCGCAGTTCACCGTCGACGCCCACCGCCCGGTGAGCGCCTTCGACGTCCTGGGCGTCTCCTTCTCCACCGAGCTGGGCTACACCAACCTGCTCACCGCCCTGGACCTCTCCGGCATCCCGCTGGAGGCCAAGGACCGCACGGACGACCACCCGCTGATCCTCGCGGGCGGCCACGCCGCCTTCAACCCCGAGCCGATCGCGGACTTCCTGGACTGCGCGGTCGTCGGCGACGGCGAGCAGGCGGTGCTGGAGATCACCGAGATCATCCGCACCTGGAAGAACGAAGGCCGCCCCGGCGGCCGCGACGAGCTCCTCTTCCGCCTCGCGAAGACCGGCAGCGTCTACGTCCCCAAGTTCTACGACGTCGAGTATCTGGCCGACGGCCGTATCTCCCGCGTCGTCCCCAACCGCTCCGGCGTCCCGTGGCGGGTGTCCAAGCACACCGTCATGGACCTCGACGAGTGGCCCTACCCCAAGCAGCCGCTCGTTCCTCTGGCCGAGACCGTCCATGAACGGATGTCGGTCGAGATCTTCCGTGGCTGCACCCGCGGCTGCCGCTTCTGCCAGGCCGGCATGATCACGCGTCCCGTGCGGGAGCGAAGCATCACCGGCATCGGCGAGATGGTGGACAAGGGCCTGAAGGCCACGGGATTCGAGGAGGTCGGCCTGCTGTCGCTGTCCTCCGCGGACCACACCGAGATCGGCGACATCGCCAAGGGCCTCGCCGACCGGTACGAGGAAGACAAGATCGGCCTGTCGCTGCCGTCGACCCGCGTCGACGCCTTCAACATCGATCTTGCCAACGAGCTGACGCGCAACGGACGCCGCTCGGGCCTGACCTTCGCGCCCGAGGGCGGCTCGGAGCGCATCCGCAAGGTCATCAACAAGATGGTCTCCGAAGAGGACCTGATCCGGACCGTCTCCACGGCCTACGGCAACGGCTGGCGGCAGGTGAAGCTCTACTTCATGTGCGGTCTGCCGACCGAGACCGACGAGGACGTCCTCCAGATCGGCGACATGGCGGTCAAGGTCATCGCCGAGGGGCGCAAGGTCTCCGGACAGAACGACATCCGCTGCACGGTCTCCATCGGCGGTTTCGTCCCCAAGCCGCACACGCCGTTCCAGTGGGCCCCGCAGCTCTCCGCCGAGGAGACCGACGCCCGCCTCGAGAAGCTCCGCGACAAGATCCGCGGGGACAAGAAGTACGGCCGCTCCATCGGCTTCCGCTACCACGACGGCAAGCCCGGCATCGTCGAGGGCCTGCTCTCCCGCGGCGACCGCCGCATCGGCGCGGTCATCCGGGCCGTCTACGAGGGCGGCGGCCGCTTCGACGGCTGGCGCGAGCACTTCAGCTACGACCGCTGGATGAAGGCCGCCGAGGAGACGCTGCCCGCCTTCGGCGTGGACGTCGCCTGGTACACCACCCGCGAGCGCACGTACGAGGAGGTCCTGCCCTGGGACCACCTCGACTCCGGCCTCGACAAGGACTGGCTCTGGGAGGACTGGCAGGACGCCCTCGACGAGACCGAGGTCGAGGACTGCCGCTGGACCCCGTGCTTCGACTGCGGTGTCTGCCCGCAGCTCGACCTCGACATCCAGATCGGCCCCACGGGCAAGAAGCTGCTGCCGCTGACGGTCGTCAAATAGACGGCATCCGTACGCGACACCGGCCCGGCCCCGCACTCCGCGGCGGCCGGGCCGCGGCACACCCGCCGCCACCGCCCCTCCTCGGCCCGGAAAACCGGCCCGAGAAGAGACCGCACCGCCCCGGCGGGAACCAGCTACTCCCACGCCACGTACTCTAGGTAGCAGTACGACCGCACTCACGAAGGACTGAGCGAACTGGGCAAGCGACAGCCCGAAGGCCCGCCGCCCGCACCGGCGGTGCAGCGCATCCGACTGCGCTACACCAAGCGCGGCCGCCTCCGGTTCACCAGCCACCGCGACTTCCAGCGCGCTTTCGAGCGGGCGCTGCGCCGCGCCGAGGTCCCCATGGCCTATTCGGCGGGCTTCACCCCGCACCCCAAGGTGTCGTACGCGAACGCCGCCCCGACGGGTACGGGCAGTGAGGCCGAGTATCTGGAGATCCAGCTCACCGAGCGCCGCGATCCGGTCCGGCTCCGCGAGCTGCTGGACGAATCGCTGCCGGACGGGCTCGATGTGATCGACGCCGTCGAGGCACACACCAGCGGTCTCGCCGACCGGCTCGAGGCCTCCGTGTGGGAGATCCGGCTCGACGAGGTCGAGGCCGACGCGGCCGCGACCGCCGTCGAGGCGTTCCTCGCCGCGGAAGAGGTGCAGGTCGAGCGCCGCACCAAGAACGGCATGCGCAGCTTCGACGCCCGGGCGGCGGTGCTGAGTCTGGAGGCCGCCGAATGCTCGGGCGATAGGCCCGACGGCAAAGCCTGTGCGATACTGCGGCTGGTTGTTCGGCATCTGACACCTGCCGTACGACCCGACGACGTCCTGTCCGGTCTCCGAGCTGCGGCCGACCTGGCGCCGCCGGTCCCCGCTGCGGTGACCAGGCTGGCGCAGGGGCCGCTCGATGCGGAGTCCGGCACGGTGACCGACCCGCTTGCGCCCGACCGCGACGCTGCCACGGCCGCCCCATCAACGGCCGCCGGAACACGTGCCGCGAAGGCGGCGAGCGGGGCCTCCCCGGCAGCCGGGGATGGCACTGCGTAGGACCGTCGTCGCCGCGTCGCCGATCAGCCAGGGAACGTCCCCGGCCGGCAGACGCACTGACCAGGAGACTTTCGCCGGTCCCCGACCTACGGGCCCGGCGAGCGAGACGACAGCTCCCGTGCGGCGCCCACGCCCCGGACGGCGGGACCGCGCTCATCACGCGGACCGCAGCCGGAATCAGGCGCGGCGCCCGGGAGCGTGACGGGAGAACCGCCCGCATGCTCGAACCAATTGAGCCCAACGAATCCGCGCAGTCCAAGGACCGTGGCGTGGATGACAATCATTCACCGAGCGACACCCTGCCGCCGCGCCGCAGGCGCCGTGCGGCATCCCGCCCGGCCGGTCCGCCGGCCGGCACCGCCGAGACCACGGTGGTGAGCACCGAGAGCCCGGCCGCGGCGCAGCCCGCCGCCGAGGAGTCCACCGCGTCCGCGGTCATCACCGGGGACGAGGCCAAGCCCGCCCGTACCCGCCGCCGTGCGACCCGTAAGGCCACCGCGCCCGCCGGTGCCCCGCAGGTGAGCGAGGCCGAGGAGGCCGAGGCCGAGGCCGTCGTCGAGACCCCGGCGGCCGAGGAAGCGGCCCCGCCGGCCCGTACGCGCCGCCGCGCCACCCGTAAGGCCACCGCGCCCGCCGGTGCGCCGCAGGCCGTCGCCGCCGAGCCGGCTCCGGTTGCGGTCGAGACGCCGGAGCCCGCCGCCGAGGCCGCCCCGGCCGCCGTGCAGGAGTCCGTCCAGGAGGACGCCAAGCCCGTCCGTACCCGCCGCCGTGCGACCCGTAAGGCCACTGCGCCCGCCGGTGCCCCGCAGGTGAGCGAGGCCGAGGAGCCCGCCGCGCCGGTCGCGCCCGCCGCCGCACCCGTGGCGGAGGAGGAGCCCGCCGAGGAGCCCGCCGCCGAGGCGAAGCCCGCCCGTACCCGCCGCCGCGCGACCCGTAAGGCCACCGCACCCGAGGGCGCACCGCAGGCCGTCGAGGAGGCTGCCCCCGCTGCCGCCGCGGCCCCCGCCGCCCGGGAGGCCGAGCCCGTCGAGTCCGCCGAGCCCAAGCGCCGCCCGCGGCGCCGCGGTGAGCGGGCCGCGGAGCCGGTCGCCGAGGCGCCCCGCGCCGAGGAAGAGGCCGCGCCGGAGGCCCCGGCACGCGGCCGCCGCCGCGCGCAGCGTCCGCCGACCGCCGTCTTCCAGGCGCCGGTCTTCACCGAGCCGATGTTCCAGACCCCGGAGAGCGCGGCCGCCGCGCACGCCGCGGCCCGCCAGGAAGAGGCCGCCGTCGAGCCGGCCGCCGAGGAGCAGCCCGCCCCCGGTGCGCGCCGTCGCCGCCGTCGTGGTGCCCCGGTCGAGCCGCAGGCCGCCGCGCCGGTCGAGGAGCCGCGTGCCGAGGAAGCCGCCGAGGCCGCCGAGCCCGAGGAGGCCGAGGAGGCCGAGGCGCACGGCGACGAGGAGTCGGGCGAGCGTCCCTCGCGCCGCCGTCGTCGCGGTGGCCGTCGCCGCCGTCGCGGTGAGCTCGCCGAGGGCGTCGAGGAGCAGCCCGAGCAGGGCCGTACGGCCGAGGAGCCGCAGGCCGAGGAGGCCGCCGAGCCCGAGGAGGCGGAGGAGGCCGAGGAGGAGGCCGCCGAGGAGCAGCCGGGCGGCGGCTCCAGCAGCAGCCGTCGTCGCCGTCGCCGTCGCCGCCGCAGCGGTGAGCCCGGCGAGGCCGAGGCCGGTCAGACCGACGACCCCGAGCGCACCGTCGTCAAGGTCCGCGAGCCCCGTAAGAAGGACGAGTCGACCGGCGCCGACGAGGTGCAGTCGATCAAGGGGTCGACGCGTCTGGAGGCCAAGAAGCAGCGTCGCCGCGAGGGCCGCGAGCAGGGCCGCCGCCGGGTGCCGATCATCACCGAGGCGGAGTTCCTGGCGCGCCGCGAGGCCGTCGAGCGGGTGATGGTCGTCCGCCAGAGCGGCGAGCGCACCCAGATCGGCGTGATGGAGGACAACGTCCTCGTCGAGCACTTCGTCAACAAGGAGCAGGCGACCAGCTACGTCGGCAACGTCTACCTGGGCAAGGTGCAGAACGTTCTGCCGTCCATGGAGGCCGCCTTCGTCGACATCGGCAAGGGCCGCAACGCCGTCCTGTACGCCGGCGAGGTCAACTTCGAGGCGCTGGGCATGGCCAACGGCCCGCGCCGCATCGAGACCGCGCTGAAGTCCGGCCAGTCCGTGCTGGTGCAGGTCACCAAGGACCCCATCGGCCACAAGGGCGCCCGCCTGACCAGCCAGGTCTCGCTGCCCGGCCGCTACCTGGTCTACGTGCCCGAGGGCTCGATGACCGGCATCAGCCGCAAGCTCCCGGACACCGAGCGGGCGCGGCTGAAGCAGATCCTCAAGAAGATCGTCCCCGAGGACGCGGGCGTCATCGTGCGCACCGCCGCGGAGGGCGCGAGCGAGGAGGAGCTGGCGCGCGACGTGCAGCGCCTCCAGGCGCAGTGGGAGGAGATCCAGAAGAAGGCGAAGGCCTCTTCCACCAGCTCTCCGTCGCTGCTCTACGGCGAGCCGGACATGACCGTCCGGGTCGTCCGCGACATCTTCAACGAGGACTTCTCCAAGGTCATCGTCAGCGGTGACGACGCCTGGGAGACCATCCACGGCTATGTCGCGCACGTCGCCCCGGACCTCACCGACCGGCTGCAGAAGTGGACCTCGGACGTCGACGTCTTCGCGACGTACCGGATCGACGAGCAGCTGATGAAGGCGCTGGACCGCAAGGTCTGGCTGCCCAGCGGCGGTTCGCTGGTGATCGACAAGACCGAAGCCATGGTCGTGATCGACGTCAACACCGGGAAGTTCACCGGTCAGGGCGGCAATCTCGAGGAGACCGTCACCAGGAACAACCTGGAGGCGGCCGAGGAGATCGTGCGCCAGCTGCGGCTGCGCGACCTCGGCGGCATCATCGTGATCGACTTCATCGACATGGTGCTGGAGTCCAACCGGGATCTGGTGCTGCGCCGGCTGCTGGAGTGCCTGGGCCGCGACCGTACGAAGCACCAGGTGGCCGAGGTCACCTCGCTGGGCCTGGTCCAGATGACCCGTAAGCGGGTCGGCCAGGGCCTGCTGGAGGCCTTCTCCGAGCCGTGCGTGCACTGCAACGGCCGCGGCGTCATCGTCCACATGGACCAGCCGACGTCCGTCGGCGGTGGCGGCAAGCGCAAGAAGAAGGGCAAGGGCGCGCCGGCCGAGCCGCACGTCCACGAGGTCGAGGCGGCCGAGCCGACGCCGGACGGCGGCGCGCCGGAGCTGGAGCCCGCCCCGGTGACCGAGGCCGAGCTGCAGCCCGCGGTGGCCGACACCGACGAATGGTTCAGCAGCCCGGCGGAGGCCGAGGCGGCCGCCGGACGAGGCCGTGGCCGTCGCCGGGTGAGCCGGAAGGTGTCCGCTCCGGCGGGCGCCCCCAAGGCCGCCGCGGAGGCCGCCGCGATCGTGGTGCCGGCCGAGCCGGTGGCGGAGCCCGTCGCCGAGCCCGAGCCGGTCGCGGAGGCTCCGGTGGCCGAGCCCGCGCCGCCGCGTCCGCGCCGCCGGGCGACCCGCAGGGTGAGCGCTCCGGCGGGATCGCCCGAGGCGTCCGGTGAGGCCGCGGGGGCCGTCGTCATCACGGCGCCGGTGGCGGAGCCCGTCGTCGAGGCGGTTGTCGAGCCCGTGGCGGAGCCGGTGACGGAGCCGGCCGAGGCCGAGCCCGAAGCCGCGCCCGCCGCCAAGAAGACGGCGAAGAAGGCGACGGCCAAGAAGGCCGCGGTCAAGAAGACGACGGCGAAGAAGACCACGGCCAAGAAGACGGCGGCGAAGAAGACCACCACCGCCAAGAAGGCCACGGCAGCCAAGAAGACCACCACGAAGAAGGCGACGACGAAGAAGGCGGCGGCCAAGAAGACCGCAGCCGCCGAGCAGGCCCCGGCCGCGTCGGTGTCGGCATCCGCGGAGGACTGAGCACGACAACGGCCCCGGACCGCTGCGGTGGTCCGGGGCCGGTTTGACCCTCTGGTCAAGGCCCCGTAACCTTGACCGTCGGTGTCTGTGTGGCACCAAACCCCTGAGCAAACACCTCTCGGTCCGCCGAGAGAGGCCGCTCGTCCACTCGGATTCCACGGGCCGTATCCCGAGCCCGTGTGAGCGGCTGGCATCAGAGGATCCGTTTCTAGTGAAAGAGAGTTCCGCGTGTACGCGATCGTGCGCACCGGCGGGCGCCAGCAGAAGGTTGCTGTCGGCGACGTCATCGAGGTAGACCGCATTTCCACCAGCAAGGTCGGCGACAGCGTCGAGCTCTCCACGCTGCTGGTCGTCGACGGCGACGCGGTCACCAGCGACCCGTGGGTCCTGGCCGGCGTCAAGGTCCAGGCCGAGGTCGTCGACCACCACAAGGGCGACAAGATCCGGATCCAGAAGTACAAGAACAAGACCGGCTACAAGAAGCGGATCGGCCACCGCCAGCTCCACACGGCGCTGAAGATCACCGGCATCGACGCTCCGGCGAAGTAAGGGACTGAGGAGACATGGCACACAAGAAGGGCGCATCGTCCACTCGGAACGGTCGCGACTCCAACGCTCAGCGGCTCGGCGTGAAGCGCTTCGGCGGTCAGGCCGTCCTCGCCGGTGAGATCCTGGTCCGCCAGCGTGGCACCCACTTCCACCCGGGCACGGGCGTCGGCCGCGGCGGCGACGACACCCTGTTCGCCCTTGAGGCCGGTGCGGTGCAGTTCGGCACCCACCGTGGCCGCAAGGTCGTGAACATCGTCCCGGTCGCCTGATCACGGCACGGACGTAGCACAGCACCACCAGGGGCGGACCGCCTTTTCCCGCGTGAGCGGGAAGGCCGGTCCGCCCTTGGCGTGTTACGACAGAGACATTCCGCAGTACGCAGACAATCCCGTTTATCTGGAGGCACCCCAACCATGACCACCTTCGTGGACCGCGTCGAGCTGCATGTCGCCGCGGGTAACGGAGGCCACGGCGTGGCCTCCGTGATGCGGGAGAAGTTCAAACCGCTGGGCGGCCCCGACGGCGGCAACGGCGGCCGCGGCGGCGATGTGATCCTGGTCGTCGACCAGGCCGTCACCACGCTCCTCGAATACCACCACCACCCGCACCGCAAGGCCACCAACGGTGCGCCGGGCGCGGGCGACAACCGCTCCGGCAAGAACGGCCAGGACCTGGTGCTGCCGGTGCCCGACGGCACGGTCGTGCTCGACAAGAACGGCGAGGTCCTCGCCGACCTCGTCGGCCAGGGCACCACCTTCATCGCCGGTCAGGGCGGCCGCGGCGGCCTCGGCAACGCCGCGCTGGCCTCGGCCCGCCGCAAGGCCCCCGGCTTCGCGCTGCTCGGCGAGCCCGGCGAGGCCCGCGACATCGTCCTCGAGCTGAAGACCGTCGCGGACGTGGCCCTGGTCGGCTACCCCAGCGCCGGAAAGTCCTCCCTCATCTCGGTCCTCTCGGCCGCCAAGCCGAAGATCGCGGACTACCCCTTCACCACCCTGGTGCCCAACCTCGGCGTGGTGACCGCCGGTTCGACCGTCTACACCATCGCGGACGTCCCCGGTCTGATCCCCGGCGCCAGCCAGGGCAAGGGCCTGGGCCTGGAGTTCCTGCGGCACGTCGAGCGCTGCGAGGTCCTCGTCCACGTCCTGGACACCGCGACCCTGGAGTCCGACCGCGACCCGGTCTCCGACCTCGACACCATCGAGGAGGAGCTCACCCAGTACGGCGGTCTCGACAACCGTCCCCGGGTGGTCGTCCTCAACAAGATCGATGTGCCGGACGGCAAGGACCTCGCCGACCTGATCCGGCCCGACCTGGAGGAGCGCGGCTACCGCGTCTTCGAGGTCTCGGCGGTCGCCCACATGGGCCTCAAGGAGCTGTCGTACGCGCTGGCCGACATCGTCGCCAAGGCCCGTGCGGCCAAGCCCGTACAGGAAGCCACCCGTATCGTCATCCGGCCCAAGGCCGTGGACGACGCGGGCTTCACGGTCACGGCCGAGGGTGAGAACTTCTTCCGCGTGCGGGGCGAGAAGCCCGAGCGCTGGATCCGCCAGACCGACTTCAACAACGACGAGGCCGTCGGCTACCTCGCCGACCGCCTGAACCGCCTGGGCGTGGAGGACGCGCTGCGCAAGGCGGGCGCCCACGCCGGCGACGGCATCGCCATCGGCGCCGAGGACAACGCCGTCGTGTTCGACTGGGAGCCGATGATGGCGGCCGGGGCCGAGATGCTGGGCCGCCGCGGCGAGGACCACCGTATGGAGGCGCCCCGGCCGGCTGTGCAGCGCCGCAGGGACCGCGACGCGGCGCGGGACGAGGCCGACGAGGAGTACGACGGCTTCCGCCCGTTCTGACGGCGCAGCCGACGGCCCTTCGGGGACGGGCGCGCCACGCACCGGCACGGGGAAGGCCCCGGGAGGATCTCCTCCCGGGGCCTTCCCCGTGTCGCAAAGCCGCTGTGCGGGCCGTGAACGCCCCGCTGCGGGCTAGACGGCCGCCGGTGCGTCCGGGGCGTCACTGGACTCGTGATCGGCGCTCTCGGCGGCGTCTGCGTCCTCCGCGGCGCTCTGTCCGCGCTGGCCGGGGATACCCGCCAGCCGGGTCTCCATCCGCACCCGCCGCTCGTCGGCCTTCGCGCACAGCGCCATCGCGGCCTGGTTGAAGCGCACCGGGGACGGCGGGTCGGACGGTCCGAGCAGGTGCTCCTTGAGCTCGGCACGCTCGGCGGCGAGGGTGTCGCGCTCCGGGTTGCGCACGGCCTCCAGGAGCGCGGTCACGCCGTCCGCCTCGGGGGTGAGGATCGTCGCCGCCCGGACGGTCGGGAAGTTGGCCCGGAAGTCGGCCTCGTCCATCCCGGAGGTGTTGGCGACCGCGTACGGCTTCTCGCTGGTCAGGTAGTCGGAGACGACGCTGGAGACATCGCTGATCAGCACGTCGGCCTGGTTGAAGCAGCCGAAGATGCCGGGCTTGGCGGTCGTGATGATCAGGTGCTGCCACTCGGGGAAGGAGTTCCAGTACGCCTCTTCCCAGGCGTCCACGGCGGCCGACACGGCGGCCGCGCGGCCCTCCTCCGGGGTGCCCTGGAGCCGCATCCGCTCCAGCTCGTCCGCGCTCTTGCGGAAGCCGGAGGTGGTGAGCCCCTGGAGCTCCTCGGCGCGGCGCGCCAGCTCGGCGGCCGCCTCCGGGCCGGGCTGCGCACCGCTGCGCCGGCCGTTGGCCTCCGTGATCATCGCCTGGATACGGGCGTTGGCGGCGCCCGCCTTCGGGTCGACCGAGCCGGTCATCGGGTGCGGCTTGTACAGCAGCCGCACGTTCTTGTCGGCGAGCAGCTCCCGGACGATGTTCTCGCCCGCCAGGATCACCGAGGTGTTGCCCGGGTTGCCGTCCCAGCCCTCCCAGGTCGGGGCGTACAGCACGGTGGTGAGACGGCCGGCCGGGGCGTCGTCGTGTCGCTGGATCGGCCGGATCGGGGAAAGCTGCGGGCGGCCGACCTCGACGACGTCCTTGTCCTCGACGCCGATGTCGGCGAGCTGGTAGCGGTCACGGGCCGCCGGGCCCGCCACCCACACCTCGTCGTACGCCTTCGCGTACGGGTTGCAGGAGGACAGCTTGTCGCTCTCGCCGTGGTTGATGAAGGCGTGCTTGATGGAGGGGATGCGCAGGATCTGCGAGGTCTTGCCGGAGTTCGCCGGGTGCAGCAGGACCTTGAGCGCGGAGTGCTCCAGGCGCATCAGGTTGGCGACCTTGGGGATGCAGACGATCGGGATGTCCGTGGCCTCGATCTTCTGCACCATGAAGCGCTCGCGCAGCACGATGATCGGGTTGCCGTCCAGGTCGGCGAGGGTGCTCAGCCACATGTTCGCCTGGTAGGCGGAGGAGGAGCCGCCGGAGAAGTACATGCCGACGGTGGGCCGGTACTCGGCGAGCCAGTTGTCCAGCCACTCCAGGGCGCGCTGTTCGGACAGGACCCGCTTCTTGGGCAGCAGCCAGGTGCCCAGGTAGGCGGTGCCGGCGGCGGACAGGACCAGCGAGACGGCGATGCCGATGCCGCCCCAGTACGCGTCGGTGGTGATCGCGGTCAGCATCATGCCCGTCGTGGTGGGCACCGAGAAGCGCAGCAGCCGCCGGCCGGTCTGGCGGGAGAGGATGCGCGGCGGGGCATCGGACAGCCGCAGCGCGCCGGCGTCGATGTTCCGCGTCACGAACGGCAGACTGCGGGTCCGCCGGACCAGCACCGCGACCGCCTGGCACACGAAGTGGGTGCCGTAGAAGAGCAGCAGCGTGATGGTGAGCGGCGCCTGCTCCTCGAGCGGGTTGATGCCGTCGATGTGCAGCAGGCCGACCAGTATCAGCATGTCGCGCAGCAGCTGGCGCACCGTGACATCGAACCGGATCCGGCCGAGCACGGACAGCAGGCCGGGCTGCTTGTGCTGGAGGAACAGGTCGAGTCCCAGGTTGACCACGGATGCGGCGATGAACAGCGGGATGACGGGCAGCAGCGCACCGATGAGCTGGGCGGTGAACGCGAGCATCATCGCGAAGAGGGCCGCGAGCTGTACGGCTCGGCGGGGGACGATTCCGGCGGAAGGCACGGGGGAGGGCTCCTGGCAGCAATAAAGGTCAGGGGGGAGGCCGAGGGGGGCGGCCGGGTCCCGCGCTGCGACGCCGCCGGAGCGGCGAAACGGGACCGATGGACACCCGACCGTATGACCTTGTTGGCCTTGGTGACAATCTGCTGTGGCTCTCATCACCGCGAAAGCGGATCAATCGAACGCAACCTGTTGGCCGCGGCCGCCGTCTTAGAAATTCCAGGGCAACGCCGGGACGCCACGATCCCACGGCCGCCCCATGGGCAAGGGGATTCCTCCGGCCGTCCCCATGTCGCCGGGTATGGGTAAAAGGGGACCGGACGACGGCGACGCCGCGGCGAACGAGGGTGTCCGCGCGGGCGTCCGTCAGGCGATATCCGGACGCACCGATGGGCCGTACTGCCGTAGATTGCGCCCGTAGGGGCCGTACGACGGATCGGGCACGGATCGTCCGTACGGCAGAGGGACCGGCGAGCACAGGGGTTACCGAGGTGGCAGGCGCAGCAGGCGCAAGGCAGGACGTGGCGAACGCCCGGCGGATCGTGGTGAAGGTCGGCTCGTCCTCGCTGACCACGGCTGCCGGGGGGCTGGACGCGGACCGCGTGGATGCGCTGGTGGACGTGCTGGCCAAACACCAGGACAAGGAGATCGTGCTGGTCTCCTCCGGCGCCATCGCGGCCGGCCTGGCGCCGCTGGGGCTGGAGCGGCGCCCCCGCGACCTGGCCCGGCAGCAGGCCGCCGCCAGCGTCGGGCAGGGCCTGCTGGTGGCCCGCTACACCGCGTCCTTCGCGCGCTACGGCCGCCGGGTCGGCCAGGTCCTGCTGACCTCGGACGACACCAGCCGCCGCGCCCACTACCGCAACGCCTACCGGACCCTCGACCAGCTGCTGGCCATGGGCGCCGTACCGGTCGTCAACGAGAACGACACGGTGGCCACCGACGAGATCCGCTTCGGCGACAACGACCGGCTGGCGGCGCTCGTCGCCCACCTGGTGCGCGCCGACCTGCTGGTCCTCCTCTCCGATGTGGACGGCCTCTACGACGGGGACCCGTCCACGCCCGGTACGTCGCGGATAGCCGAGGTCACCGGCCCCCAGGACCTGGAAGGCATCTCCATCGGGAGCGCGGGCAAGGCCGGGGTCGGCACCGGCGGCATGGTCACCAAGGTCGAGGCGGCCCGGATCGCGGCCGCGGCCGGCATCCCCGTCGTCCTGACCTCGGCCGTGCACGCCGCGGACGCGCTGGCCGGCGGCCCGACCGGCACGCACTTCCTGCCCACCGGCCGGCGCTCCGCCGACCGGCTGCTGTGGCTGGCGCACGCCTCCACGCCCCAGGGCGCGCTCATCCTGGACGACGGCGCCGTGGCGGCCGTCGTCGACCGGCACTCCTCGCTGCTGCCCGCCGGCATCTCCTCCGTCGAAGGGGAGTTCTCCGCCGGGGACCCGGTCGAGCTGCGGGACGCCGACGGCCGCGCGGTGGCCCGCGGTCTCGTCAATTTCGATGCGCGGGAAATCCCCCGACTGATGGGACGTTCGACCCGGGATCTCGCCCGCGAGCTGGGCCCCGCCTATGAGCGGGAGGTCGTCCACCGCGACGATCTCGTGCTGCTGCACCACTGAGAACCCGCCGCGCCTCTGACGGCCGTCACGGCGGGCAAACACCGCGGAACCACCGGCAATCAGGCTCCCCGGCGCGGCGTGAAGTCCAGCCTTTCCACGGAGACCTTCTCGAAAACGGCCCCGCGAGGGCCCGCGGGCTGGTCAACTTTGTTGCGGGGGCGCCGTAGGGGAGCGGCGCCCGCAGCGCGCGAGCGCACACGCCGAAGTACGACCGCACCAATCGGCTCCGCACCTCCGGAGGTCGGAGCGATTCGCATCACAGGAGGCCGCCGGTGAGACGAGGGCGCCCGGGGGCTCTGCCCCGAGGGACGGCGGAGCGCACACTGACCAGCGTCCGGGCCGGCGAGGATGCCGGACGCCCGGACGACGAGCGTACGGAGCGGAACGGGACGGCACCGGCGACGCCGGACGGCGAGCGCCGGGAGGCGTCCCGGCTGTGGCACATCACCTTGAGCGTCTCGGGGGCCGAGGCGCCCCTGAAGGATGTCCGGCGCTCGCTCGAACAGCTCGCCCACGACCATCCCTTCCTACTGACCAGCCGATACGCCAACGACCACGCGGAGATCCGCTACTGGGAGGAGGCCCGGGACCTGCACGACGCCGCGGCGGTCGCGCTGCGGCTGTGGGGCGAGCACCGCTCCACGGCCAAGCTGCCGCCGTGGGAGATCGTCGGCCTGGAAGTCATCGACCGCGAGACCTACCACCAGCGCATCGCGGAGGGCTACGGACCGCCGCCCGCGTCACCGGTCGGGGTCCATCCGTACTAGAGCCTGACCTGGCGGACGGGCACGGGACGACCTGGAGCGGGGCTACCCGCAGGGGCTACCTGCGTAGGGGCCACCTTGCGCAGGGCCACCTTGCGCAGGGCTCATCTGCGCAGGGCCACCTTGCGCAGGGCTCATCTGCGCAGGGACCGCCCGTACAGGGGCCGCTCGTACAAGGGCCACCTGCCCAAGGGCCACCTGCCCAAGTGGCACCTGCCCCAAGGGTCGGTCCGCCCGTGCCCGCGCCTCGGTCTGCCGATCGTGCCGGGCACGGGAATACCGCCCGGGGCCACCACGTTGTGGGCCCGCAGGGGGCGCCGGCATCCCCTACGGGATGTGTTCGCCCACCCCCTAAGGGCCCGCCCCGCGGTCTTCCGCCGCCCGCCCCGCGGTCCGCAACGTCCCGCACTGTGAAATCCGGCATGGCCACGGCCCGCCGGAGAGCTAGGCTGCGGCCATGACCAGCAGCGCATCCCAGACCTCACCCGTGCTCGAGACCGCCCGCCGCGCGAAGGAGGCGGCCGCCCAGCTGGCGCCGCTGCCGCGGACGGCCCGCGACGGGGCGCTGCTCGCCATCGCCGACGCCCTGGTGGCGCGCACCGACGCCATCGTCGCCGCCAACGCCGAGGACGTCGCCAAGGCCCGCGCCGCCGGTACCTCGGAGTCGATCGTCGACCGGCTCACCCTGACCCCCGAGCGGATCGCGGCGATCGCCGCGGACGTCCGCGACGTGGTGGCGCTGCCCGACCCGGTGGGTGAGGTGGTGCGCGGCTCGACCCTGCCCAACGGTCTGGACCTGCGCCAGGTCCGCGTCCCCCTCGGTGTCATCGGCATCATCTACGAGGCCCGGCCCAATGTGACGGTGGACGCCGCGGCCCTGTGCCTGAAGTCCGGCAACGCCGTGCTGCTGCGCGGCTCGTCCTCCGCCTACGCCTCCAACACCGCCCTGGTCCAGGTGCTGCGGGACGCCGTCGAGAGCGCCGGGCTGCCCGCCGACGCGGTGCAGCTGGTGCCCGGCGAGAGCCGGGATTCGGTGCGTGAGCTGATGCGCGCCCGCGGCCTGGTGGACGTGCTGATCCCGCGCGGCGGCGCCTCGCTGATCCGTACGGTCGTCGAGGAGTCCACCGTCCCGGTGATCGAGACCGGCACGGGCAACTGCCATGTCTACGTCGACGAGGCCGCCGACATCGACATGGCGATCGACATCCTGATCAACTCCAAGGCGCAGCGGCCCAGCGTCTGCAACGCCGCCGAGACGGTGCTCGTGCACGCCGGGATCGCGGAGAAGTTCCTGCCGCGCGCCCTGGAGGCGCTGACCGAGGCCGGCGTGATCGTGCACGGTGACGCCGCCTGGCAGCAGGCCGGCCCCGGGCTGGTCGCGCCCGCCACCGACGAGGACTGGGCGACGGAGTACCTCTCGTACGACATCGCGGCCGCCGTGGTGCCCGACCTGGACGCGGCGGTGGCGCACATCCGCCGCTGGACCTCCGGCCACACCGAGGCCATCGTCACCACCTCGCAGGCCGCCGCCCGCAGGTTCACCCAGTTGGTGGATTCCACCACCGTCGCGGTCAACGCCTCCACCCGCTTCACCGACGGCGGCCAGTTCGGCTTCGGCGCCGAGATCGGCATCTCCACCCAGAAGCTGCACGCCCGCGGCCCCATGGGCCTGCCGGAGCTGACCTCCACCAAGTACATCCTCACCGGCGACGGGCACACCCGCTAGCACCGTGCGTCGCGGTGGACCGCGGCAGGAGCCGTTGCGGGGTGCGGTCGGTGCGGGTTCTCTCCGGCCGGATCCCTGCCCAAAACGAGCGGCCGGGGCTAACCTGGACGGGTGCCGGACGACGTGGGGGGCAAGCCGTTCCCGGACGGCGAAGAGCCCGACGAGCACCACCACGGGAGCCACGGAAGAGCGGATGAGGAATTCGCTGCCGTGGTCTTCGACGAGGAATTCGTCCGGTCCGCGCGGATCCACGAGCCCTCGGCGGTCGAGCGGATGCTGGCCGCCGCCGAGGCGCGCGCCGAGGCCGAGGCGGCCCGCTCGGGGCCCGGCTTCGGGCCCGAGGGCGCGGACGGCCCCCAGGGCCGGGACGTGGCCGGGCATCGCGCCGGTGACCACGACCTGTACGGCGACTACGGGGAAGACAGCGAGCACGGCCCGTACGGCCCGTACGGCCTCTACGGCGGGTCGCTGCGCCCCTACCGCGGCGCGCCCCGCTGGCACCGGCCGATGGCCTGGGTGCTGGCCGTCGTGATGGGCATAGGGCTGGTCGCGCTGGCGTTCAGCGCGGTCTATCGCGGGGCCTCCGGCAAGAACCAGAGCCCGGCGCCGCGGCCCGCCTCCAGCGAGCCGTCGGGCGATCCCAAGGGCGTCCGTACGATGCGGCCCGGCCTGCTGCCCTCCGCGTCCGCCGAAGCCGCGCCGCCGTCGGCCTCCGGGGCGCCGCGGACGCGCTGACCGTACGGGCGGGCCTGCCCGGCGGACCGGCCGCCCGGTGGGCGATACGGATCGGTTCGCCGAAGTTGGCTCCGGTCCCGGCGTTTACCTTCGGCTTGGCGGACCTACCCTAGTTGTATGACCGGGCCTGGTGACCCTCCCGAAGGGACGCCCAACGGCGCCCCGGGAGGCGGTGAGGACGAATACCGATCCGTTGTCTTCGACGAATCGTTTGTGCGTGCAGCGCGGCTGCAGGAATTCTCCGCCGACGAGCGGCTCGGTGACCAGCACTCGCCCGCCGTCAAACCGCGCCATCGCTGGCTGCTGCGTGCCGTCGGCGGCTCCCGGCAGGCGATCTTGCTGGTGCTGCTGATCCTGCTCGCCTTCGGCACCGCCGTCTACATGGGCGTCCGCCACCCCTACAAGACCCCCGACGCGCTCCAGGTGCAGCCGCTGCGCTCCTCGGTCGTACCGCTCGCGCCGGCCGGTGCCGTGCCGGGTGCGACACCCGAGGATCTCTTCGCGCACAGCCCGGCGAAGGACTTCAAGGTCGGAGCCGCGGGCATCGCGCTGTCCCCCGTCGCGCGGACCGAGCACTTCTCCGACGGCCAGATCTACTCCGCCATGACCCTCGCGAAGGAGTACCTCCAGCGCTCCTCGCTGGATCCGGCGACGCTCACCGGCGGATCCGTACGGCCGGTGCGGCTGCTGCTGGACAGCGGCCAACTCGACCAGTTCGACCGGAGCATGACGCATCCCGACGACAACGGCCGCCTTGCCGCGACCGGCTGGCTGGTCCGCTTCGACCCCCGGCAGACCCAGCTCGCCGACCGGAACGTACGGGTCAACGGCTCACTCTCGGCAACGGAGTCGAGCGCGGACGCGCTCGATGTCACCGCCGACTACACCTTCGTCTACGCCGTACGGCCCACCGCCCAGGCGCTGAAGAGCGGCACCGCCGACCATGGCGTGGGCAAGGTCACGCCGGGCGCCGCCTCACTGCTCACCGTCCGGCGCGAGGTGCACTTCCGCATCGGCCGGGACGACCTGGCCGACCACCGCCTGGAAGTCGTGCAGAGCAACCTCCAGGCGGGGCCGCTGGCCTGCTCCTCGCAGCCGGCCGACACCCTGCGCCCGCTGTTTGCCGGGCAGCGCGCCGGGGACGACCGGCCGTCGAGCACCGACCCGTACGCCAGGGACCGGGTCAATCCCTCGCTCTGCGGCGAACTGGCCCCTAGCGCCCAGCCGAACCCGAGCCGTCCGATCCGTTAGCACCGTCCGAGCCATTGGCGCCGCCGTCGGGCCGGGAGCCGCCCCGGAACACCGTGTCGCGGAGCTTGCCGCCCAGATCGCCCGCGCCGCCCGCGATGTCGCGGACCAGGCCCATCAGCGGGTCCTTGCTGTTGCGCACCGAGTCGGCGTAGTGGGCCGCGGAGTCCCGGAAGGAGTCGGACACCGAGGTGTCCTTGTCCTCGTCCTTGCGCGGGTAGTGGCCGTCCATGATCCGCTGGTGGTCGCGGCTGGCCGCCCACTTCTTCAGCTCGGCCGCCCGCACGGTGGTGAACGGGTGGCTGCGCGGCAGCAGGTTGAGGATCTTCAGCACGGAGTCGCGCAGATCGCCGCCCGCCTCGTACTCCTCCGCCTGCTTGAGGAAGGCGTCGACATTCATCTCGTGCAGATGATTGCCGCCGGCCAGCTTCATCAGACCGCGCATCGAGGCCTGCAGATCCTGCCCGACCAGCAGACCGGCCCGGTCCGCCGACAGCTCCGACTTGCGGAACCATTCGCGCAGCGCCGTCACGATCGCCATGATCGCGACATTGCCCAGCGGGATCCAGGAGACCTTCACGGCCACATTCGTCAGGAACATCATGATCGTGCGGTAGACGGCATGCCCGGACAGCGCATGGCCCACCTCATGGCCGATGACCGCCCGCATCTCCTCCTCGTCGAGGAGCTCGACGAGGCCGGTCGTCACCACGATGATCGGCTCGTCCAGGCCGATACACATGGCGTTCGGGCTCGGGTCCTGGTTGACGTACATCGGCGGGACCTTCTCCAGGTCCAGGATGTAGCAGGCGTCGCGCAACATGTCGTTGAGGTGCGTGAACTGCTGGTCGCTGACCCGGACCGAGTCCGACAGGAACATCAGCCGCAGGCTGCGCTCCGGCAGCAGGCCGCTGAGCGTCTTGAAGATCGTGTCGAACCCGCTCAGCTTGCGCAGCGCCACCAGCGCCGAGCGGTCCGCCGGGTGTTCGTACGCCCTGGACGAGATGCCGGGGAACCGCCTGCGGTCCCGGCTGGGTACGTTCTCGCTGCCGCCTGGGCTCTCCGTCATTGGGGCCTCCCCCTGTTCGACTGCGTGTGTTTCAGACTAGAGGACGCCACCGACGGCCGATTGGATGCTCGGGCGTACGCTGGCGATCGCACCAATGCCCGTACACGTTCGTACAAAAGGGAGCACCTTCATGCTGCACTCGAGCATGCTGCTCGCCGCCGTCCAGCAGACCTCCAGGGCCGACGGCCCGGGGTGGATCCTGCGTTCCGTGATAGTCGTCGGCGTCCTGGGCGCGGTCTTTCTCGCGTGGTTCCTGCTGCGCGGTTACGGCAATCAGGACTGATCCCGCGGGCGCCCCGGGCGGCCGTGGGTGGAGTCGCCGTGAGCCCGCGGTGAGGTGACGCTTACGATGTGGCGGAAGTTACTGTCCGACCCCACCCCGGATTGGTTCTGTCGACGATGAGCCTGCACACCACCGCACATTCCCTGGTCTCCCTCGCCGCCGAGCCCGGACACGAGGGCGGCCACGCCAGCCTCAGCCCGTACCTGACCGGCGGCGGCGCCCTGTTTATCCTTCTTCTCCTGCTGTGGATCACGACCCGCTTCAACCGCGACCGCTGAGCCCCGGCACCGGCCCCCCGCCGTCGCGCGGCGCCCAGTAGGGTCTGCACGCATGGGAGAGCACACAGGGCCCGTGAAGCGGCGGCTGGGAGTGATGGGCGGGACGTTCGACCCGATCCATCACGGACACCTTGTCGCCGCCAGCGAGGTGGCCAGCCAGTTCCACCTCGACGAGGTCATCTTCGTACCCACGGGTCAGCCGTGGCAGAAGAGCCACAAGACGGTGTCCCCGGCCGAGGACCGGTATCTGATGACGGTCATCGCGACCGCATCGAATCCGCAGTTCTCCGTCAGCCGTATCGACATCGACCGTGGCGGCAAGACGTACACGATAGACACGCTGCGTGATCTGCGGTCCGAGCACCGGGACGCGGATCTGTTCTTCATCACCGGCGCCGACGCGCTCAGCCAGATCCTGACCTGGCACGATGCCGCGGAGCTGGTGTCGCTCGCGCACTTCATCGGGGTGACCAGGCCCGGCCATGTCCTGGCGGACCCGGGGCTGCCCGAGGGAGCGGTGTCGCTGGTCGAGGTGCCCGCGCTGGCCATCTCCTCGACCGACTGCCGAGCGCGCGTCGCCCAGGGGGACCCGGTCTGGTACCTGGTCCCCGACGGAGTGGTGCGCTACATCGACAAGAAACAGCTGTACCGCAGCGACCGCTGACGCACCTGACGGAAGGGGCACCGGTGAGCGACCGACACGATCCGTACGGGCCGCAGGACCCGTATGCCCAGGACCCGTACGCCCAGGAGCGGCAGGGTCAGCCGGGCTACACCTACGACGCCTACGGGCAGCCGGTGTACCGCGACGCCTCCCAGGGGTCGTACGAGCAGTCGTACGACCAGTACGGGCAGCCCGCGGCGCCCGCAGCCGGGTCGTACGACGGCTATGACGGCGGCTATGACCCCTACGGCGGGCAGCAGGGCCACCAGGGCGGACAGCAGTACCCGGCGCAGCAGGAGTACGACTACGACGCCTACGGCCGCCGGCCGGTGCAGCAGCAGGGCTATGCGCCGCAGTACGACCCGTACGCGCAGCCCCAGCAGCAACCGGGCCGGCAGCAGCCCCAGCAGCCCCAGCAGGACTGGATCCCGCAGCAGACGCCGCGGCCGCCGTACGAGCAGCCCGCGTACGACGAGGAGCCGCCGCCCGCGCCCCGCGCGGAACCGGCTCCGTCGGGCCCCTCGGGCAGGCCGGGCGCGCCCGGGTCGGCGGCCGGCGCGGACGCCGACTACCGCACCGAGCAGTTCTCCTTCATCGAGGAGCCGGACGAGGACTCCGAAGACGTCATCGACTGGCTGAAGTTCACCGAGAGCCGCACCGAGCGGCGCGAGGAGGCCAAACGGCGCGGCCGCAGCCGGATCGTCGCGCTGTCCGTCGTCCTCGCGCTCCTGGTGGCCGGCGGCGTCGGCTATCTGTGGTGGGCGGGCAAGCTGCCGGGGCTGGCCGGGCCGGGCACGGACCGGACCGCCGCCGCCGGCGGGCAGAAGCGGGACGTCCTGGTCGTCCATCTGCGGGACACCAAGAGCGGCAACAGCTCGACGGCGCTCCTGGTGGACAACACGACCACGCACAAGGGCACCACCGTCCTCCTGCCCAACAGCCTCGTCCTCCCCAAGGACGACGGGACGCCCACCACGCTGGCCAAGTCCGTCAAGGAGGACGGCGCCGACGCCACCAAGGACTCCCTGAACACCCTCCTGGGCACGGACCTCAAGGCCAGCTGGCGGCTGGACACCCCGTACCTGGAGAACCTCGTCGAGATGGTCGGCGGGATCACTCTCGACACCAACGCCACCGTGCCGGGCGCCAAGAAGGGCGACTCCCCGGTGGTCAAGCAGGGCAGCGCCCAGGATCTCAGCGGTCCGGCGGCCGTGGCGTACGCCACCTACCAGGGGCCCGGCGAGACCCAGACCAGGCAGCTGGAGCGCTTCGGGCAGGTCATGCAGGCCACCTTGAAGAAGGTCTCCAGCGACGCGGACGGCGCCACCGCCACCGTCAAGACGCTGCTGCAGGTCCTCGACCCGCCGCTGACCGAGGCCGAGCTGGGCAGCTCGCTGGCGCAGCGGGCGGAGCTGGCGAAGACCGGCGCCTACCGCACCACCCTGCTGCCGGTGCAGGCGAACGGCACGCTCAGCCAGGCCGCCTCGACCGCCGTGGTCAAGGACGTGCTCGGTGGCACGGTCAAGAAGACCGCCCCCGACGCCGTCGCCCGGGTCGCGGTGCGCAACGCCAGCGGCGTGCGGACCGCCACCGGAAAGGCGCAGGTCGCGCTGCTCAACGGCGGCTACACCTTCGTCGACGACGGCAGCACGGCGGTGGCCAGGGCCACGTCCCAGGTGACGTACGCGGACGCCGGCCAGAAGGCGAAGGCCGTGGAGGTCGCCAAGACGCTGGGGCTGCAGGCCGGAGCCGTCAGGCAGGGCAAGGGCGCCTCGAACGCCGACATCACCGTCGTCCTGGGCCAGGACTTCAAGGGCTGACCAGCGGGCCCAAAGTGATCGCACACCGACCGGACCTCCGGCCGGTCCTTCGACGGAAGGATCGGCCGGAGGTTCCGTCGAACGGGGGGTTCGAAAAGCCCGGCGGGAGTGTCGGCGGTCCGTGAGACCCTTGAGGGGTACTCCACCGCCTCGCCGGCCGCCCCGGCCGCGAGGCTGCCACCGACCCGGAAAGCCGCTTGTGACCGCCACGGACCGCTCCATCGAGCTCATCAACGCCGCCGCTCAGGCAGCGGCCGACAAGCTCGCGCACGACATCATCGCGTACGACGTCAGCGACGTCCTCTCGATCACCGACGCCTTCCTGCTGGCGTCGGCGCCCAGCGACCGCCAGGTCAAGTCGATCGTCGACGAGATCGAGGAGCGGCTGAACAAGGACCTCGGCGCCAAGCCGGTGCGCCGCGAGGGCGACCGCGAGGCCCGCTGGGTGCTGCTCGACTACGTCGACATCGTGGTGCACGTCCAGCACAGCGAGGAGCGTGTCTTCTACGCCCTCGAGCGCCTGTGGAAGGACTGCCCCGAGATCGACCTCCCCGAGGAGGCCAAGGCCACCCGCGGCAAGGCCGCGGCCCACGCCGAGGCCACGGCGGGCGTACAGGACGGAGAGCTGCACTGAACGGCACGAAAACCGACCGTGGCCGCCGCGTCGTCCTGTGGCGCCACGGCCAGACGGCTTGGAATCTCGAGCGCCGCTTCCAGGGCTCGACGGACATCGAGCTGACCGAGGCCGGCGTCGGGCAGGCGCGCCGCGCCGCCCGGCTCCTCGCCGCCCTCAAGCCGGACGCGATCATCGCCTCCGACCTGAGGCGCGCCGCCGCCACGGCGAACGAGCTGGCCGCCCTCACCCGGCTGGACGTGACGCACGACGCCGCCCTGCGGGAGACGTACGCGGGCGCCTGGCAGGGGCTCACACACGACGAGATCCTCGCGCAGTACGGCGAGCAGTACACCGCCTGGAAGCGTGGTGAGCCGGTGCGCCGCGGCGGCGGCGAACTGGAGACCGAGGTCGCCGACCGTGCCGCTCCGGTGGTGCTCAACCACGCCGACAAGCTGCCCGAGAACGGCACGCTGGTCGTCGTCAGCCACGGCGGCACCATCCGCACCACCATCGGCCGCCTCCTCGGGCTGGACGCCCACCACTGGGAGAGCCTGGGCGGCCTGTCGAACTGCTGCTGGTCCGTCCTGGGCGAGGGCGCCCGTGGCTGGCGCCTCCTGGAGCACAACGCCGGCACGCTCCCCGAGCCGGTCCTCGGCGACGATGACTGACCCCCGACCGGCCGTCGCCGGCGGCGCCCGGGGACCGGATTTCACATCTGGGCAGGTCGCAGGCTAAAGTTCTTCTTGTTCGCGGCGCTGCCGGGGGAAACCCGGAGGAGCGGAACAAGACCCGGGGCTATAGCTCAGTTGGTAGAGCGCCTGCATGGCATGCAGGAGGTCAGGAGTTCAATTCTCCTTAGCTCCACAACCCGGAAGATCCCGTCCCCTCCCACGAGGGGGCGGGATCTCTGCGTTATGCGTCAACTCCTTCGACCGTGGAAGGCGCCGGCACCGGCAGCCGGGTGGCGGGCGGTGCCCGGCACCTCTCCGGCCTGTGGACCGGCCGCGGGCACCGGCCAGTTGATCGCCTTCCGGCCGGACGCGGAGCCGCGGGCACTGTGGGGGCCCCGCTCTCCTCGGCGGGCGCGGCGGCCGCGGGCGGGCTCGCCGGGTCGGTGAAACGGCGGACCTGACCCCGTCGGAAGTCCGTGGCAGAATCGGACGGCGCCCAGGGGAGGAGTGATCGCGATGCCGCCGAGCATCCTTGAGGAGGTCAATGACCTGCTCGAATTGGCTGAGGCGCAGGGATATGACTGGCTGCCGGAATACGCGCTTCGCTTCACCTGCCCCGTCGGCGGCCCCGGGGGCGCCTGCCGCGGCGGCGTTGCTTCCGCTTTGCAGTGTCCCTCGTGTGGTTCCTCGCATGTCGCCCAGGTACTGGGTGACAATGGCGGCATTTCCTTCGTCTGCACGGCCTGCGGCCACAGTTGGAGCTGACTGATGGGCGCTCACAGCAGGAAATGCGACTGGTGCGGCAGCGGCACGCCCATCGTCCGTGACATGGAGCCGGTCAATTCCGACTACCAGTACTGGTGCGAGGAGTGCGCCCGCGCCCTGGTCATAAAGGGCGATCCGATCGAGACCTACCGCGAGCTCGACGGGGAGCCGATCTACGGGCGGCTGCTGGACGAGCACTGCACGCTGAAACGCTTCTACTCCTTCGCCACTGCCTGACCGCGCCGACCGGCTCGCCCCGGCCGGGCGGAATTCCCCGGGCCGGGCAACCGCGGCGCGGCGGGCGCGGCGGGAAACCGCGGCCGAACTGCCGCCGCTCACCCGGGCGTTACGCATTCCGCCGGTTCTGCGTCACGCGAGGCCCGGGGTGATGCGCCCCGTCGCCGATATGCCGCTACGCCGCCGGAGGCACCGGCGTGCCCACGCCGTCCGCCGGGTGGCGGTCACGGTCGCTTCCACGGCGCTCGCCGAGCCGCCTCAGCCGGGCCGCGGTCAGCGCCAGCAGCACCAGGCCGGCGATCGGATAGACGTCGGAGAGCAGCATCTGGACGCCGTTCTGGTGCAGTTCCTGGTGGTGATGCCAGCGGTGCGGCACCCACCACAGCGCGAACGAGCTGAACAGGACGCCCAGCGCCGAGGTGGCCGCCCACCGGCGCCGGGCGGCCCGGCCGCTGCGGTCCAGCGCTTCGGAGCCGAGCAGGATCAGCAGCGGCACGGCCCACACCCAGTGGTGCGACCAGGAGATCGGGCTCACCAGCAGGGCGGTGGTGGCGCAGGCGACGGCGGCCCAGGCCCGCCCCTGGCTTTCGGCCGAGGCTGTCCGCGCGCCGTGCAGCAGCGACCCGGCCGCCAGCGCCAGCCCGAGCGCGGCCGTCAGCCCGGCCACCACGAGCCAGGCCGCACCCGGGTCGTGGGTGTGCAGCAGCCGGGCGAGGGCGCCGCGCAGCGACTGGTTGGCGGTGATCTCCACCTCGCCGACCCGGTCGGCGGCGAAGACGATCTCGGTCCAGAAGCGGTGGGTGTCCCGGGGCAGTGCGAGCGCCGCGAGGAGGGCGGTGACGAGGAAGGTGAGGGTGGCCACGGCGGCCTGTCGCAGCCAGGGGTTCCAGGCGGCCCGCGCGCCCGCGCCGGAGCGCAGCAGCCGTCCGGCGCGGACGGCTCCGGCCAGCGCGAGGAAGACGGCGAACAGCGCCGGGGTGAGCTTGATGCCGGCCGCGATGCCGATACCGATGCCCGCCCAGCGGTTGGTGTCCTTGCGGGTGAGGTCCCACAGCACCAGCGCGGCGAGAAGGAGGTTTATCTGCCCGTACCGCAGGGTCGTCCAGACCGGCTCCACCCACACCAGCAGCGCGGAGACCGCCAGCGTCGCGGCGGGCCGGGGGAGCCGTCGCGGTCGGCCGACCAGTTGCAGGGAGAGGTGCACGACGCACACGAACAGGGCGAGGTTGCCGGCGGTGGCGAGGGTGCGCATCGCCGGGACGCCGACGAGCGTGAGCGGGGTGAAGAGGAGCGCGGCGAAGGGGGGATAGGTATTGGGCAGGTGGGCGGAGGTCGCCACCATGTCGTAGAGGTCCTCGCCGTTGCGGGCGGTCCAGCCTTCGGCACGGTAGACCATGAGGTCGATCATGGTCACATGGGCGAGCCGCTGCGCGATCCAGAAGGCGGTGAAGGAGACGGCGCAGGCCAGGGCCGCCATCAGGGTCGGGTGCCGTCGGAGGAGGCCCCGCAGGGGGGCGGAGCCGCGGGGGTCGGTGGGCTGCTCCAGCTCCAGCGCGGTCACGACGTACGGCTCCCCAGGACGAATCGGGCACGGACGATCGACAGTACCGCGACGTCCCGCCGGAGGGCCCGGCCGGAACGATTTGGCGAAAGCCCGGGAGAGCCGTGTAATGTAGGCGATGCCGCAGCGGGGAACCGGGCGGAAACACAGCAAGGGGCTATAGCTCAGTTGGTAGAGCGCCTGCATGGCATGCAGGAGGTCAGGAGTTCAATTCTCCTTAGCTCCACAGAAGACAAAGTGGGTCGTCCGAGCCGGACGGCCCGCTTTGCTGTGCGTTGCCGCGTGGCGCCGCCCGAACCGTGGGGAGTTTTTCCCGAGTTGCCCTGATGTTCGGTCAGCGGGCCGCCCGATGTGGTGAGTTGGCTTCCCGTTCCGGCCGGCTCGGGCCCATTCCTGTCCGATCCTTGCCATTCCTTGGTCTCTTCTTGGTGATCGCATGCCCCTGACATGAACAGTTCACCGAGAGAGTGGCGGATCGCGTGAGCGTCACGAACGCCTCCACCGCTCGTGCGGTGACGCGCACCGGCGCACCGGCGCAGCACGTCACCACGCAGCGCACCTCATCGCCACAGCAGGGGGTTACATGAGATCAAGCCGCACCAGAGCACTGCGCGCCCGTACCGGTCTGGCCTGGGCGGCGGCGCTGCCGCTGGTCGCCGGTGCGCTCGCGCTCGGCGCCCCCGCGGCCGACGCCGCGGGCCACGACGGCACCCGGCACGCGCTGCAGGGCACCAAGCCGCTGTGGGCCACCAGCAAGACCGACCAGGGCGCCACCTCCGGCTCGACCGGCATCACCGCCCGCGTCTACCTGGCCGGCCGCGACGCCAAGGGCCTGGCGAGCTACGCCAAAGCAGTGTCCGACCCGCACTCCGCCGCGTACGGGAAGTATCTGAGCGCCGCCCAGGTGCGTGCCCGCTACGGTGCCACGCACGACCAGATAGCCAAGGTGACCGACTGGCTGAAGCAGTCCGGCCTGAAGGTCACCGCAACCACCAACCGCTATGTCGCGGTCCGGGGCGACGCGGCCGCCGCCGAGCGCGCCTTCGCCACCGACCTGCACAACTACCTCAAGAGCGGCCACACGTACCACGCGCCGTCGGCCACCGCCTCCGCGCCGGCCTCTCTCGCCGACGCGGTCCTGACGGTCACCGGCCTGGACAATGCGCCGCGGTTCGCCAAGCACCACTCCGCCGAACTGCCGCCGCCGTCGGCGGTCTTCCGTAACTCCGGCCCGTTCTCCTCGTACTACGGGTCCAGGACCGACAAGAGCCTGCCGTCGGCCTACGGTCACAAGGCGCCGTACGCGATCAAGGGCTACACCGGCAAGCAGCTGCGCGCCGCCTACGGGGCGAAGAAGTGGACCGGCAAGGGCGTCACCGTGGCGATCACCGACGCCTATGCCTCGCCGACCATCGCCCAGGACGCGAGCAAGTACGCCGCCCGCAACGGCGACCGGCCCTACCGTCGCGGCCAGCTCTCCCAGGTGCTGCCCAAGGACTACTCGCACATCGAGGACTGCGACGCGGCCGGCTGGTACGGCGAGGAGACCCTCGACGTCGAGGCCGTCCACGCGGTCGCCCCCGATTCCGACATCGTCTACGTCGGCGGCGCCTCCTGCCAGGACGACGATCTGCTGGACTCGCTCGGCAAGATCGTCGACGGGCATCTCGCCGACATCGTCTCCAATTCCTGGGGCGACATCGAGGCCAACGAGACCCCGGACGTGGCCGCGGCCTACGACCAGCTCTTCCAGCAGGGCGCCGTCCAGGGCATCGGCTTCTACTTCTCCTCCGGCGACAACGGCGACGAGGTCGCCCGCACCGGCATCAAGCAGGTGGACACCCCGGCGAACTCCGCCTGGGTGACCGCGGTCGGCGGCACCTCGCTGGCGGTCGGCAAGCGGGACAGCTACCAGTGGGAAACGGGCTGGGGCACCCTCAAGGCGACGCTCGCCAAGGACGGCGGCAACTGGACCGACTTCCCCGGCGCCTTCAACAGCGGCGCGGGCGGCGGCGTCAGCCACTCCGTCCAGCAGCCCTACTACCAGCGCGGAATCGTCCCGGACGGGCTCTCCACCGTCCCCCTCAAGGGGAAGATGCGCACCGTTCCGGACATTGCGGCGGTCGCCGACCCCAACACCGGATTCCTGGTCGGCCAGACCCAGACCCTGCCCGGCGGCAAGCTCGGGTACGACGAGTACCGCATCGGCGGCACCTCGCTGGCCGCTCCGGTGATCGCCGGCGTCCAGGCACTGGCCCAGCAGGCCCGGCACGGCGTCGCCATCGGCTTCGCCAACCCCGGCATCTACCAGCGCTACGGCACCGCCGCGTACCACGACGTCACCGACCACCCGCTGGGTGCCGGCCGTGATCTGGCGGTCGTCCGCGTCGACTACGTCAACGGCACCGACGACAGCAAGGGCACCACGACCTCGCTGCGCAGCCTGGGCAAGGACAGCTCGCTCAAGGCGACCGTCGGCTACGACGACGTCACCGGCGTGGGCACCCCGGGCGCCGGATATGTGAGCTCCTACCGGCCCTGAGGCGCCACGGGCGTCCCTGAGCCGGGGCCCGCGCGGGGAATCCTCCGCGCGGGCCCCGTACGCCCTGCGGTACCCTGGCGCCATGCGTGCCGTACGCCTTCTGCTTAGCGGGCCGCGCTGATCAGTCCCGACCGGGCCAACCGCTGTGGCCGCCCGGATCGGCATCGGCGTGGCGTCCCCTCCTGTGTGAGGGGCATTTTTGTTTCCGCAGAAACCGTGTCCGCAGCAGCCGCAGGCAGAGACGATTGATGGAGCTTTGAGGACGATGAGCGAGACGACCACCTCCCCCGCTGGTAATGGCGCGGGCGGTGCCCCCATCGAGGTGGCAGCGCCGCACCGCTACACGGCCGCGCTGGCCGCCGACATCGAGGCACGCTGGCAGGACTTCTGGGAGACGGAGGGGACCTACGAGGCCCCCAACCCGCGAGGTGACCTGGCCGGCGACGCCGACCTGGCGGCCCGTCCCAAGAAGTTCATCATGGACATGTTCCCGTACCCCTCGGGTGCGGGCCTGCACGTCGGCCACCCGCTGGGCTTCATCGCCACCGACGTCTACGCCCGCCACCAGCGCATGACGGGCCACAACGTCCTGCACACCCTGGGCTTCGACGCCTTCGGCCTGCCCGCCGAGCAGTACGCCGTGCAGACCGGCACCCACCCGCGGGTCTCCACCGAGGCCAACATCGTCAACATGCGGCGCCAGCTGCGCCGCCTGGGCCTGGGCCACGACCAGCGCCGCTCGATCGAGACGATCGACCCGGCGTACTACAAGTGGACGCAGTGGATCTTCCTGCAGATCTTCAACTCCTGGTACGACCCGGAGGCGGACGCGGCGCGCCCGATCGACACCCTGGTCGCCCAGTTCGAGTCCGGCGCCCGCCCCACCCCCGACGGCCGCGCGTGGAGCGAGCTGAGCGCCATCGAGCGGGCCAACGTCCTGGGCGAGTACCGCCTGGCGTACGCCTCCGACGCGCCGGTCAACTGGTGCCCCGGCCTGGGCACGGTGCTGGCCAACGAGGAGGTCACCGCCGAGGGCCGCTCCGAGCGCGGGAACTACCCGGTCTTCAAGGCCAAGCTGCGCCAGTGGAACATGCGCATCACCGCCTACGCCGACCGTCTGCTGAACGACCTGGACGCGCTGGACTGGCCGGAGGCCATCAAGCTGCAGCAGCGCAACTGGATCGGGCGATCCGAGGGCGCCCGGGTCGACTTCCCGGTGGGTGACAACAAGATCACCGTCTTCACCACCCGCCAGGACACGCTGTTCGGCGCGACCTACATGGTGCTGGCGCCCGAGCACGACCTGATCTCGGGCTCCAACGGCACGCCCTCCATCGTCCCGGACGCCTGGCCCGAGGGCACCCACGAGGTGTGGACCGGCGGCCATGCCACCCCCGCCGACGCCGTCGCCGCCTACCGCAAGCAGGCTGCCGCCAAGTCGGACGTCGAGCGGCAGGCCGAGGCCAAGGACAAGACCGGCGTCTTCACCGGCGCCTACGCGACCAACCCGGTCAGCGGCGAGAGCGTCCCGGTCTTCATCGCCGACTACGTCCTGATGGGCTACGGCACCGGCGCGATCATGGCCGTCCCGGCGCACGACAGCCGCGACTTCGCCTTCGCCCGCGCCTTCGAGCTGCCGCTGCGCTGCGTGGTCGAACCGTCGGACGACCGCGGCACGGACCCCGCCACCTGGGACGACGCGTTCTCCTCGTACGACGCGAAGATCGTCAACTCGTCGAACTCGACGATCTCGCTGGACGGCCTGGGCGTCACCGGCGCCAAGGAGAAGATCACCGCATGGCTGGCGGACCGGGGCATCGGCGAGGGCACCGTCAACTTCCGGCTGCGTGACTGGCTGTTCAGCCGTCAGCGCTACTGGGGCGAGCCGTTCCCGATCGTCTACGACGAGGACGGCGTGGCGCACTCGCTGCCCGAGTCGATGCTGCCGCTGGAGCTGCCCGAGGTCGAGGACTACTCCCCGCGCACCTTCGACCCGGACGACGCCGACACCCAGCCCGAGACCCCGCTGTCCCGCAACGAGGACTGGGTCAACGTCGAGCTGGACCTGGGCGACGGCAAGGGTGTCCGGCGCTTCCGCCGCGAGACCAACACCATGCCCAACTGGGCGGGTTCGTGCTGGTACGAGATGCGCTACCTGGACCCGGGCAACTCCGACAAGCTGGTTGACCCGGACGTCGAGCAGTACTGGATGGGCCCGCGCGAGGGCCAGCCGCACGGCGGCGTCGACCTGTACGTGGGCGGCGCCGAGCACGCCGTACTGCACCTGCTGTACGCCCGCTTCTGGTCCAAGGTCCTGCACGACCTGGGGCACGTCTCGTCCGCCGAGCCGTTCCACAAGCTGTACAACCAGGGCATGATCCAGGCCTACGTCTACCGGGACGCCCGCGGCATCGCCGTCCCCGCGGCGGAGGTCGAGGAGCACGACGGCGGTGTGTACTACTACGAGGGCGGCAAGGTCTCCCGGCTGCTGGGCAAGATGGGCAAGTCGCTGAAGAACGCCGTCACGCCGGACGAGATCTGCGCCGAGTACGGCGCGGACACGCTGCGGCTGTACGAGATGGCGATGGGCCCGCTGGATGTGTCCCGCCCCTGGGACACCCGCGCCGTCATCGGCCAGTACCGCCTGCTGCAGCGGCTGTGGCGCAATGTCGTCGACGAGGCGACCGGCGAGGTCACCGTCGTCGACGCCGAGCCGGACGAGGCCACCCTGCGCGCCCTGCACAAGGCCATCGACGGCGTCACCCAGGACATGGCGAACCTGCGCTTCAACACCGCCATCGCCAAGGTGACCGAGCTGAACAACCACCTGACCAAGACGGGCGCCCCGGTCTCGCGCACGGTCGCCGAGCGGCTGGTGCTGCTGATCGCGCCGCTGGCCCCGCACATCGCCGAGGAGCTGTGGCGCAAGCTGGGCCACAGCGACTCCGTGGTGCACGCGGACTTCCCCGTCGCCGACCCCGCGTATGTCGTGGACGAGACCGTGACCTGCGTCGTTCAGGTCAAGGGCAAGGTCAAGGCGCGGCTGGAGGTCGCCCCGACGATCTCCGACGCGGACCTGGAGACGGCCGCACTGGCCGATCCGGGTGTGGTCGCGGCCCTGGGCGGCGCGGGCATCCGGAAGGTGATCGTCCGGGCGCCGAAGCTGGTGAACATCGTCCCCGCGTAGCCGTCCGACGCGCCCGGTGACCGGGCGCCGGTGACCGCCGCGCGCGCCATGGATCCGGCGCATAGGGGTTTTCCCCTACGGGCAGGTTGGGGGTTCCTCTGGAACCCCTGGCCTGCCCGCGCCGTTTACGGTTGAGGGAGAGGGCGCGGGGCACGAACCGACGCCTCCGAGACCGTTGGGGAGAGCCCATGGAAGTAGCCGTCGCGATCTTCGCGCTGCTCTTCGTGCTGTTCGTCGCTGCCGGGGTGATCGTTACGGCCAAGGCCGTCAAGGCGGCCAAGCGTGGCGTGGACCGTACGGTCGCCCAGGCCCGGCGCACCGTCGAGGACACCGGCCTGCAAGCCCGCCGGCTCACACAGCCGGGCGTGGTCGGTGAGCTGGCACAGCTGCGGCTCTCGCTGCGCACCTCCATGCGCGCCACGCAGGAAGTGCTGCGTACCGGCTCACCGGACGACGCCTCCCTCGGCGAGTCGGTACGGCTCTTCGAGCGCCTCAGCGCGCACGGCCGTGAGCTGGACGACGAGCTCAAGCGCCTGGAGCGCGAGCCCGACCGCGCCACCATCGCGGCCCGCCTGCCGGAGCTGCGCGAGCGTATGGAGCGCATCACCCACTCCGCGGAGTCCCTGCGCTGGGCGGCCCGCGACCGGGCCCGGAAGTTCGCGGACGACGATCTGGCGGCGCTCAGCGACCAGATCGATGTCGAGGCGGGCGCGCTGCGGCACTGGACGCAGGAGCCGGCGGCGGACGCGGTGCAGGAGCCCGTGGGGGAGCCGGCGGCGTCGGGCGGGGCCGATAGCTCGCGCTCCCGGGGCGCGGCGGGCGAGGAGGCTCCGGCGATCACGGCCCGGGACCCGCATGCCCGGCCGACCTATGCGTGGGAGAAGCCGCCACGGGCGGAGGAGGGGGCTCGGGCGGAGCGGCCGTCCCGCACGGAGCGGTCGTCCCGGGCGGAGCGGTCGTCCCGGGCGGAGGGGTCGCCCACGTGAGCTGATCACGCGGTGCGCGAGGGGGAGGGGTGGGGCGGGCGGGGGCGGGGGAGAGAAAAGCCGTAGCGTTGATGCCGCCGGCCGCGCGCCTCTTGGCGGAGCCTTGGCCAAACTTGGAAGATCTTGGGGAGGGGCCCGCACTGTCGGGTACCGGGTTCCCCGGCTAACCTCCCAGTCATGTCCCGCCATGTCGCCATCGTCACCGATTCCACGGCCTACTTGCCGCGGACGGCAATCGAGCGTCACCACATCACGGCCGTACCACTGACCGTCGTCCTGGGGGACCAGGCCCTGGAAGAGGGCACCGAGATCTCCGCGAGATCCGTCGCGCAGGCGCTGCAGAAGCGCCGCTCGGTGACGACCTCGCGGCCCAGCCCCGCGACCTTCGCGGACACCTACCGTGCGGTCGCGGAGAGCGGCGCGAGCGGCATCGTCTCGCTGCACCTTTCCTCGGAGTTCTCCGGTACCTATGACGCGGCGGTGCTCGCGGCCAAGGAGGCGCCGGTGCCGGTACGTGTCGTGGACACCGGCATGGTCGCGATGGCCCTCGGGTTCTGCGCCCTGGCCGCGGCCGAGGTGGCGGAGACCGGCGGGGACGTCGACGAGGCGGTGGCGGCCGCGGAGAAACGGGCCGCCGGCACCTCCGCCCATTTCTACGTCGACACCCTCGATTACCTGCGACGCGGCGGCCGGATCGGCGCGGCGCAGGCACTGCTCGGCTCGGCGCTGGCCGTCAAGCCGATCCTCCAACTGGCCGACGGGCGGATCGAACTGCTGGAGAAGGTCCGTACGGCGTCCAAGGCCATCGCACGGCTGGAGGAGATCGCCGCGGAGCGGGCGGGGGAGGGCGAGGTCGATATCGCGGTCCACCATCTTGCGGCCGCGGAGCGTGCGGATGCGCTGGCCCAGCGGCTTCGCGAGCGGGTGCCGGGACTGAACGAGCTGCATGTGAGCGAGGTAGGCGCGGTGATCGGTGCGCACACCGGGCCGGGGCTGTTGGCGACCGTGGTGTCGCCGAGGTGAGAGGCGCGTCAGGGTGCACCTGTGGGTGACGTAGTTATCCACAACTGGCCCTTTATCCACGGAATGTGAGGCGAATCGGCGAGATCGGCGCGAGGTGCCTAGCGTCGGAGGCATGAACTCTCGATCTGCTTCGTCTTCTCTGTCCGGTTCGGTCGATTCGCCGGGGGTGGCGGGGGCACCGGACCTGATGGGCTCGCCGGACTGGCTGGTCCCGTCCGAGGCTTCGGGGCCGTCGGTTGCGGTCCCTTCGGCGTCCGGGCCGCCGGCCTCCGGTCTCCGGGCTTCCGAGCCGCCTCCTGCTCAGCCGCCTCCTCCTGCGCCGCCTCGTCTGCCGCCTTCCGGGCGTTCGGTTCCGTCGGTTCGGGAACGGGCCGCCGCGCTGTTCGCCGAGCCGGGAGCCGCGTCCGTCGGTCCGGGGCCGAGCGCGCCGCCCGATCCCCCCGATCCGCCGCCGCGCCGCGAGCACGACCCCCCGAGCGGCCGTCACGACCACGGGCCGCCTCGTCCTCCCGATCCGCCGGGCAACCGCCGAGGGGAACGGCTGCGGCTCGCGGTGCGCGAACGGCTCCCCCTGTGGGTGCAGTTACGGTGCGGAACCGACCCGAGAGCGCTCGCCGCACTGGCTCTGGTGCTCGTGGTGGCGGTGGGGTTTGCCGTACACCACTTCTGGGGCGCGCGTCCGGAGCCGGTACGTGCCCCGGCGGCCGCGCGGACGGAAGCGGCTCCGGACGCCGGCTCCGGACAGCCGTCCTTGTCGCCGACTCTCTCCCCGTCCCCTGCGCCGACCGGCTCGGCGGGGAGCGGGCCGCCCGGCCGAGTGGCGGGCGAGCTGGTCGTGGATGTCGCGGGCAAGGTGCGGCATCCCGGGATCCACCGGCTGCCGCCCGGCTCCCGGGTGACCGATGCCCTACGCGCCGCGGGTGGTGCCCTGCGCGGGGTGAGCATGCGGGGGCTGAACCGGGCGCGGCTGCTGACGGACGGCGAACAGATCGTGGTGGGCGAGGCGAACGCCGGCGGTACGGCGGATGTCGCGAGCGGTGGTGCAGGGGACGGCGGCGCCGGGAGCGGGACGACGGGCGGTGGGGGCGGCAGCGGCGGGCCGGTCAGCCTGAGCACGGCGACCGAGCAGCAACTCGACACCCTCCCCGGAGTGGGCCCCGTGCTGGCCCGGCACATCATCGAATTCCGCACCCAGCACGGCGGATTCACCGCGGTCGACCAGCTCCGTCAAGTGACCGGGATCGGCGATCGCCGGTTCGCCGACCTCCGCCCCCTGGTGCAGCCATGACCACCACCCGCGCTCCGGTGCACTCCTCGGCGGAGTCGCCGTACGGCCGCTCGGAGCCGTATCAGGACGGCCCGGCCGACCTCCGGCTCGTCGGGCCGGCGCTGGCCGCCTGGGGCGCCGCGGCGGCGGGTCTCGGCGCACCGGGCGGCGTGGTGGCGGCGATCTGTGCCGGGGCCGTCGTCCTCGCGGTGATCGCATTGCGGGTGGCGGTGGTGCGGCGCAGCGCCCGGTCCGCCCGGCGCTGGTCGCCCGGCGCGTTCGTCGCGCTGGCGGCGGTGCTGCTGTGCGCCGTGGCCGGGGCCGCTTCGGCGGCGCTGCATGCGGCGGATCTGCGACGGGGACCCCTGCCCGGCTGGGCGCAGCGGTATGCGCGGGTCACGGTCGACCTGACGGTCACCGGCGATCCCCGACCGACCCGGCCCAAGGTGCGCGGATCCCAACGGACGCCGCCGGCGCTGGTGTTCACCGCCGATGCCGTCCGGCTGACCGCACCGGACGGCACCGCCACCGCCCTCCGCACGCCGACGCTGGTCGTCGTCCAGGGGCACGGCCGGAGGCCGGCGGGCGGCGAGGAGGGTCGCGGGCCGCCTCCTGGGTGGCGCGGGTTGCTGCCGTCGACCCGTATCCGTGTGGTGGCGCGTGCCGCCCCGCCGCTGTCGCCGTCCGATCAGGTCGCCGCCGTGCTGCGGGTCGACGCCGATACCCCGCCGGTCAGGACCGGGGCGCCGTCCGCCCTTCAGCGGCTGGCCGGAAGCCTGCGCGCCGGGCTCCGCGAGGCCACCGACGGGCTGCGCCCCGATGCCCGAGCGCTGCTGCCGGGCCTCGTCGTGGGCGACACCTCGCGGGTGCCGCCGGATCTGGACGATGCGTTCCGGGCCACCGACCTGACGCATCTGCTCGCCGTCTCCGGCAGCAACCTGACCATCGTGCTGGCCCTCCTGATCGGCCCGCCCCATCTCGCGCTGCGCGCCGAACGCCGCGGTCTGGCGCCTCGCCTGGGCCTGTCGCTGCGGGGCACCGCGCTCATCGGCGGCGCCCTCGCGCTTGCCTTCGTCGTCGTGTGCCGGCCGGACCCGAGCGTGCTGCGGGCCGCCGCCTGCGGGCTGATCACCCTGCTCGCGATCGGCAGCGGCCGCCGGCGCTCCCTGCTCCCGGCGCTGGCCGCCGCGGTCCTGCTGTTGGTGCTCTACGACCCCTGGCTCGCCCGCAGTTACGGCTTCTTGCTGTCCGTCCTGGCGACCGGCGCGCTGCTTCTGCTCGCGCCGCGCTGGAGCGCCGCCCTCCAGCGGCGCCGGATCCCGCCCCGCCTGGCCGAGGTGCTGGCCGCCGCGGCCGCCGCACAGGCGGTCTGCGCTCCCGTCGTCGCCGTGCTCGCCGCCCGGGTTGGCCTGGTCGCCGTGCCCTGCAACCTGCTCGCCGAACTCGCCGTGGCCCCGGCCACCGTGCTCGGCTTCGCGGCTCTCGCCCTCGCCCCGGTCGCTCCACCCGTCGCCCAGGTGCTGGCGTGGTGCGCGGCCTGGCCCGCGGAAGCCATCGCCGGGATCGCCCGCACGGGCGCATCGCTGCCCGGAGCGGAGCTGGCGTGGCCGGGTGGCTGGCCGGGCGGCCTGTTGCTGGCGGCCGTCACCGCCGCCCTGGTCGCGGTGGGCCGCAGAGCGCTGCGCCACCGCTGGCTCTGTGTGCTCTGTGCCCTGGCCCTGATCCTGGCGATCTGCCGCCCCGCCCCCGTCACCCGCATCCTCACCGGCTGGCCGCCACCGGGATGGCGGGCTGTGGTCTGCGACGTCGGGCAGGGCGACGGCCTGGTCCTGGCCGCCGGCGACGGTACGGCACTCGTCGTCGACACCGGCCCCGAGCCCCGCGCCATCGACCGCTGCCTCTCCGACCTGGGCATTCGCCGCATCCCGCTCCTCCTGTTGACGCACTTCCACGCCGACCACGTGGACGGCCTCCCCGGCGCGCTGCGCGGCCGCGAGGTCGGCGTCATCGAGACCACCACGCTCCAAGAGCCCCCGGGGCAAGCCGAGTTCGTACGTCGCAGGGCCGCGGCCGCCGGGGTGCCGATCATCCGCGCCGTACCCGGGGAACGCCGTCGCCTGGGCCCGTTGACCTGGGAAGTTCTCTGGCCGCCCGCTCCCGGGGTGCCGGGCGCGGCCTCCGTCCCGCCCGGCCCCAACGACGCCAGCGTCACCCTGCTCGTCCGTACCGGCGGGCTGACCCTCCTGCTGCCCGGCGACCTCGAACCTCCCGCCCAGCAGGCCCTGTTGACCGCCCATCCGGAGCTGTCCTCCGTGGACGTCCTCAAGGTGGCGCATCATGGCTCCGGCTACCAGGACCCGCAGCTCCTACGGCGCCTGGCGCCGCGTCTGGCGTTGATATCCGTCGGCGCCGGCAACCCCTACGGCCATCCGGCGCCCCGCACCGTCTCGGCTCTGCGGGCCCAGGGCGCCCGAGTGCTGCGCACCGACACCGACGGATCCCTCGCGGTGCTGGGCACCCGGGACCGGCTGGCCGCGACGGCCCGTGGCCGCCGCTCCGGCGGCCGCCGCTCGTGCGGCCGTCGGGGTAAGGGGCGCGGGCTCAGGGGCGGCAGACGTCGTCCGGCAGGCTCTGCCGGTCGGCGCACGGCACGTGCTTGTACATCCGCATGATGTTCTTCGCCGTGTCCGAGTCCATGAACGCCAGGAACTTCGCGGTCAGCGAGCCGTCTTCGGGCCGCCCGTACGTGTAGAGGTACTCCACCGTCCAGAAGGGGTAGTCGCGTTGCCGTCCCCATTCGATGTCCGGCTCGTGTCCCTCCAGCCGCACGCTGACCAGGTGCGGTCGCTTCGCCGCCGCATAGACCTCGGCGTAGCCGATCGCACCCGGCACCCGGTCCACCGCGTCCAGCAGGCCCTTGGTGCTGTTCACCTCGCAGCGCGTCAGGCGCGCTCGCTCGTCGCGGTCCTTGTCGCCGCAGTCGTACGACGACACCACACCGGGCTCCGAGCGGTGCAGTACGGACGTCTCGAACGCCCGGCGGGTGCCCGAGCCGGCGTCCCGGCTGACGAGGTGGATCGGCAGGTCGTTTCCGTGCAGCTGCTTCCAGTTGGTGTACGTCCCGTCGTAGATCTTGCGGACCTGGTCGAGGGTGAGGTCGTCGATGCCGGTCTTCTCGTTCGCCACCAGGCTGAGCAGGATGACGCCCACCCGCTCGCCCTCCAGCCGCCGGTAGAGGGACGGCGCCGGCACATCCGATACGGCGATGAAGCCGGGGCCCTCGGTCGTTGCGGGCTTCGCCTCCCGGTTGAGGTTGCCCAGGCCGGAGAGGCTTCCGCTCTCCAGGACGGTGATGTCGGCGCCCGCGCACCGGGCCCGGTACTGCCGGGCGATCTCCCGCATCGGCGGCGCGAATGCCGTGGATCCGTCGATGGTCAGCCGCCCGGCGGCGCATTCGCTGGGCACCGGTGCCGTACGGCCGTTGAGCAGCAGCCCGCCGAGCAGGCCCAGCAGGACGATGAAGGTGCCGCCCAGGGCGAGGCTGAGCTTGCGCGGCCCCCAGCGCTGGGCGTTGCGCCGGATCCGTCCGCCGCTGATGAACCCACCGACGGTCACCGCACGGGCGCCACCGTCGGCTCCGGAGCCGGTCCGCGTCCCGTTCCCGTCCCCGTCCCCGTCCCCGGTCCCGTCGCCGGGACCCGAGAGCAGCACCAGCAGCTTGAAGTGATTGCGCTTGTTCAACGGCACCTTGGGGACGAACAGCCGGCCACCGTCGTGCCGCAGCCCGCCGCCGTTGCGGGTCAGCATGCCCACCAGATCCGTCGGGTTGGCGTCCGGTACCTCCACCCCGATCACGGTGCGGCCGGCGAACTCCACGGTCAGCGGCTCCTGGTAGTCCTGCCGGACGATGTCTTTACCGCCGTCGTTCTCGAACCGCAGCAGCGCCAGCGTCGCGTCGTTGATCTCCTGGTCCTGCCGCAGCAGCCGCAACTGCACCAGGCTGTGGGCATCTTGGGGGTTCATGCCTATCGCGGTGTCCATCTGGACGCGGTAGCCGATCCGCTTCCGACCTGGCAGAAAACGTTCGACGGCCCAGACGACGGCCGTCGCCACGAGTCCGGCCGCGGTCAGGATCGTCTCGGTGTCCGGCAGAGCCACGGCAACCTCGCACAGATGATCGGACGGTGGGATGTCTGCACTGTAGGGAGGCACCACAGTCGCCGATGGGGCTTCGGGAGCCGGTCATCAAAGGTTCATCCATCGTCCAGCGACTCCCCCGCTGGGGCCTTGAACCAGGATGCGCAACCTCCAGATTCGATAGACTTCCGGCCATGAGGATGAGCGAGGGCGTCGAGTGGGGCCTGCACTGCTGTGTGACGCTGGCCTGGCTGGAGGGCGAGGGCCCCGTGTCGACCGCCCGGCTCGCGGCCTCCTTCGAGCTTCCGCAGGCCTATCTGAACAAGCGGTTGCAGGCGCTGGTGCGTGCCGGAATCCTCAGCTCCACCCCTGGCGCCCGCGGCGGCTTCCGCCTCGCCCGGCCGCCGGAGCGGATCAGTCTGATGGATGTGGTCGCGGCGATCGAGGGGACCGAGGACGCGTTCCGGTGCACCGAGATCCGCCGCCAGGGCTCCGGTGCCGAGGCGCCGGACAGGGAGTACGGGCGGCCCTGCGGGATCTCGACGGCGATGCGCAAGGCCGAGCTGGCGTGGCGCCGCGAGCTCGCCGCACAGACCATCGCCGATGTGGCCGCGGGCACCCCTGCCGCGGTGGCCGAACGCACCCGCCGCTGGTTCGCCTCGGAGCGGACGCCCAGCGGCTGACCATCGGGGCCGAACCACCATCGGGGCCGAACCACACCGGATACGGCCCGCAACGGCTCCCCCCCGTCACATCGGCGCCGACCGCCCGGCCGTCCCGCTCCCGCAGACCGTCCGGCCCCTACTCCGCCTCCCGCCACCCCTCGTACTCCGCCGCGAGCCCGTCCAGCCGCGCCGGGTCGTAGGCGGCGTCCGGGTCCTCGACCACCACCAGCCACTGCGCGTCCTCCGCGTCGTCCTCACCGGCCAGGGCGTCCCGCACGAGCTGGGGCTCCTCGGAGAGGCCGAAGCGTTCGGTCAGTTGCTCCGCCAGCTCCTCCGCCGCATCGCGGTCGGGCAGCACCAGGACATGTCGAAGGTGTTGTGCATCGCTCACCGCACCATTGTCCGGCAGCGGAGTGCGGGCGCGGACGGCGGTGTCAGTGGCGCGTGGGATGCTGGACCGCGATGGCCAGGAAGACAGCTAACGACGACCTGCTCGCCCCCGTCACGATCGCCGTGGGCCAGGAGGACCTGCTCCTTGACCGCGCCGTGCAGCAGGTGGTGGCGGCCGCCCGCGCCGCCGACGCGGACACCGACGTACGCGACCTCACCTCCGACCAGCTGCAGCCCGGCACGCTCGCCGAGCTCACCAGCCCCTCGCTCTTCGCCGAGCGCAAGGTCGTGGTGGTGCGCAACGCCCAGGACCTGTCGGCGGACACGATCAAGGACGTCAAGGGGTATCTCGGCGCGCCCGCCGAGGAGATCACGCTCGTGCTCCTGCACGCCGGCGGCGCCAAGGGCAAGGGCCTGCTGGACGCCGCCCGCAAGGCGGGCGCACGCGAGGTGGCGTGCCCCAAGATGACCAAGCCCGCGGACCGGCTGGCGTTCGTACGCGGCGAGTTCCGGGCGGTCGGGCGCTCGGCGACACCGGAGGCGTGCCAGGCGCTGGTCGATGCGATCGGCAGCGATCTGCGCGAGCTGGCCTCGGCCTGTTCGCAGCTGACCGCCGATATCGAGGGCACGATCGACGAGGCCGTCGTCGCGCGTTACTACACGGGCCGAGCGGAGGCATCCAGCTTCACGGTCGCGGACCGCGCCGTGGAGGGCCGCGCCGCCGAGGCACTGGAGGCATTGCGCTGGGCGATGGCGACGGGCGTGGCGCCCGTCATGATCACCAGCGCGCTCGCCCAGGGCGTCCGCGCCATCGGCAAGCTGGCCTCCGCTCCGCGCGGCGCCCGCCCCGGCGATCTCGCCCGCGATCTGGGGATGCCGCCGTGGAAGATCGACCGGGTGCGGCAGCAGATGCGCGGCTGGTCGGCGGACGGCGTCGCCACGGCCCTCCGTGCGGTCGCCGCTGCCGATGCGGGCGTCAAGGGCGGCGGTGACGACCCCGAATACGCCCTGGAGAAGGCCGTCGTCGCCATCGCACGCGCGGCCCGTTCGCATCGTTGACGGCTGACGGCTGACGGCTGACGGCTGACGGCTGACGGCTGCCAGCCCATGGCTCCGACGGCTGAGGCCGGCCGCTGACGTCAGGACCGCGCGCCGACGCCAGGCGACGCCGGCCCCACCGCGGGGCCGGCCGACCGCACCGCGATCCGCCAGGCCTCACCGCGATCCGCCCCCTCACCCCACTTGGCAGAGCCTCACCGCGATCGGCCAGGCCCTCACCGCGACCCGGAGTCCCGCAAGCGCTGCAGCGTCTCCCGTGCGCTGGTCTTCAGCATCGTCGCCACCTGATCGCCGGTCGGCTGCGTGCCGGAGGCGCTGCTCGACGCGTAATTCGACCAGGTCGACTGATACGTCAGCCAGCCGTCCCGCACCCCGAGCATCATGTACGAGCCGTCCGTGCCGCCGTCCTTCTTCTTCTGGGTCACTAGATAGGCCTCGTCGCCGATGCCCGTCACCTTCTCGACCCGGTAGTCGACCGAGGTCGCCTGCTTCTCGTACGCCCGGTAGCCCGCCGCGAACTCCGGGCCGGGGTCGGTCTTCTTGTGCAGGGTGGCGGTGTTGTAGAGCCAGGTCGAGGAGTACCCGGAGCTGCCGGCGCTCTTCGCCTTCAGCGAGGTGTTGCACCACATGGTGTCCACCGCGTCCTGCCGGGACCCGCTGTGCTGGGGATTGGCGGTGTCGGTGTCCGAAGCCGCGGACGCCCGGTTCGCCTCGATCGTGAAGTCGGCGTCCTTGAACGGCGTCATCGAGGTGGCCGCGCACAGGTCGTCGGTGTATGCGTAGCCCGCCAGATCAGGGCTGGGCCCGGAGGAGAAGGCGCCGGTGGCGAACATCATGGAGGCCCAGATCGCGGAGGCGGCGACCGCCCCGCCGATCGCCCAGACCCAGCCGGACACGCCCCGGTCCGCGCCGCCCGCACCGCCCGTCGGCGCCGCCGGCGGGTAGCCGTATCCGCCGGGTACCTGGCCGCAGTATCCGCCGGGCGCCCCTCCGTACGGATTGGCCTGCGGTGTGCCCGGCGTGCCAGGCGCGCCGGGCACACCAGGCGGTCCAGGTACCCCGGGCGCCCCAGGTATCCCAGGCGTGCCATAGGCGGAGTACGGGCTGTTTTGATCCCCCGAGTGCGACATGGCCGCAGATTAGCGGATGGCTGAAAGGTTCCGCCCCGGCGGGCGGACGGCTCACTGGCCATGCGCCAACGGACCGGCGCACGCCCCCGAGCCGACGAGGCGGACGAGGCGGACGGGGCGAACGCCAAGCGGACGGGGCGAACGCCAAGCGGACGTGGCAGACGCCAAGCGGACGTGACAGGACGACCCCGCCCTCCTCCCCCTCGGCCCGCCCGGACAAGCAAAAGGCCCCGCCGCCGCCCCGGGGAAGGGGCGAAGGCGGGGCCTTCGAGCAAGCGCGGCTTCGTCGGCGGAATCCGCCGGCCGGGCCGGGTGCGCCGCACCCGCGTGGCGAACGCAGGCCGTGTGCGGCGCGGTGCTGCACCGATCAAGGAGCGGAGAGAGGGGCCGCTGAGTCCCTGTCGGCAGGGGTGTTGCAGGTCATGCGGTCAAGCGAAGGTTCAGCCCTGGAGGCCGGCGACCTTCTTGGCCAGCGCCGACTTCTTGTTGGCGGCGGCGTTCTTGTGGATGACACCCTTGCTGACGGCCTTGTCGAGCTTCTTGGCAGCCTCGGCCTGGGCGGTGGTGGCCTTCTGCAGGTCACCGGCCTCCACGGCCTCGCGGGTGCGACGGATCGCGGTACGCAGCGAGGACTTGACAGCCTTGTTGCGCTGACGAGCCTTCTCGTTGGTCTTGATCCGCTTCATCTGGGACTTGATGTTCGCCACGAAAGAGCCTTTTCAGGTTCGTTGGAGTTTCTGGTTGCGCCGCGAGCGAGAGAGGGCACGAAGCGCAGTGGACCAGGCTACCAGCTGGGTCTACGGCGTCCCAATCCGGTCCGGGACCGCCGCCCGCGGGCCGTCCCGAGGGGTCGTCACGCGGGCCGCCCCGGGGGCCGTCGCGCCGGCCGTTCCCCGAACCGGCCCACCCGCCCCACCCCGCCCAAACCCACCCGCGCCCGTCGCTCATGGGACCATGGGGGAGACGTCACATATCCGAGTCCCGCCTACCCGCGTTCACTGAATGGACCCTGCGTGCCCGCGACCCCTACGAACGTGCCGGAGCCGAGCCGTACCGACCCGGCTCTCCTCCGTAACTTCTGCATCATCGCGCACATCGACCACGGCAAGTCGACGCTCGCCGACCGGATGCTCCAGCTCACCGGTGTCGTCGACCAGCGGCAGATGCGCGCGCAGTATCTCGACCGCATGGACATCGAGCGCGAGCGCGGCATCACGATCAAGTCCCAGGCGGTCCGGCTGCCCTGGGCGCCCTCCGAGGGCGAGGAGAAGAGTGGTTCCACTCACATCCTCAACATGATCGACACCCCGGGCCACGTCGACTTCACCTACGAGGTCTCCCGCTCCCTCGCCGCGTGCGAGGGCTGCATCCTCCTCGTCGACGCCGCCCAGGGCATCGAGGCGCAGACCCTCGCCAACCTCTACCTGGCGATGGAGAACGACCTCACGATCATCCCCGTACTGAACAAGATCGACCTGCCGGCCGCGCAGCCCGAGAAGTTCGCCGCCGAGCTGGCGAACCTGGTGGGCTGCGAGCCCGAGGACGTCCTGCGGGTGTCCGCCAAGACCGGCGTCGGCGTGCCCGAGCTGCTGGACAAGGTGGTCCGCGATGTCCCGGCCCCGGTCGGCGTCAAGGACGCGCCCGCCCGCGCGATGATCTTCGACTCCGTCTATGACGCCTACCGCGGCGTCGTGACGTACGTGAAGGTCGTCGACGGCACGCTCGGCAAGCGCGAGCGCATCAAGATGATGTCCACCGGCGCCGCGCACGAGCTGCTGGAGATCGGCACGAACTCTCCCGAGATGACGGCCGCGGACGGTCTGTCCGTCGGCGAGGTGGGCTACCTCATCACCGGTGTGAAGGACGTCCGGCAGTCGAAGGTCGGCGACACGATCACCCAGCTCAGCAAGGGTGCCGAGGAGCCGCTGGGCGGCTACAAGGACCCCAAGCCGATGGTGTTCTCGGGGCTGTACCCGCTCGACGGCTCGGACTACCCGGAGCTGCGCGAGGCGCTGGACAAGCTCCAGCTCAACGACGCCGCGCTGGTCTACGAGCCGGAGACCTCCGCGGCCCTCGGCTTCGGTTTCCGCGTCGGCTTCCTGGGCCTGCTGCACCTCGAGGTCATCCGCGAGCGCCTGGAGCGCGAGTTCGGGCTCGACCTGATCGCCACGGCGCCCAACGTGGTCTACCGCGTGGACATGGAGGACGGTACCGAGCACACCGTCACCAACCCCAGCGAGTTCCCGATCGGCAAGATCGACCAGGTGCACGAGCCGGTCGTACGCGCCACGATCCTCGCCCCGAGCGAGTTCATCGGCGCGATCATGGAGCTGTGCCAGACCCGCCGCGGCACCCTGCTCGGCATGGACTACCTCTCCGAGGACCGCGTCGAGATCCGCTACACCCTGCCGCTCGCCGAGGTCGTCTTCGACTTCTTCGACCAGCTCAAGTCCAAGACCCGCGGCTATGCCTCGCTGGACTACGAGCCCACCGGTGAGCAGACCTCCGACCTGGTGAAGGTCGACATCCTGCTGCACGGCGACAAGGTCGACGCGTTCTCCGCGATCACCCACAAGGACAAGGCGTACGCGTACGGCGTGCGGCTGGTCGCCAAGCTGCGCGAGCTGATTCCGCGGCAGGGCTTCGAGGTGCCGATCCAGGCCGCCATCGGCAGCCGGGTCATCGCCCGTGAGACGGTCCGCGCCATCCGCAAGGACGTCCTCGCCAAGTGCTACGGCGGTGACATCTCCCGTAAGCGGAAGCTGCTGGAGAAGCAGAAGGAAGGCAAGAAGCGGATGAAGATGGTCGGCAGCGTGGAGGTCCCGCAGGAGGCCTTCATCGCCGTACTGTCCTCGGACACCGACGGCGACAAGAAGAAGTAGCCGTCCGCACGCACGGCGTCGCCCGCGGAAGCGGAGCCGTTGACGCGCCACAGGGCGCCGGTCCCCAGGGCCGGCGCCCTGTCGCGTATTCCGCGGGCGAACGCGTCCGTCCGGGTGGGTATCCGTGCGTATGCGGGGCGCATGTCCGGGGCGCGCGGTGCGTTGCGGCTCCGGTGGGTGCGCACTGTGATACGGGGTGTGACCTGGAGTTTTGCCGGGTTTCGCGGTCGGCGTGGCGTCGCGGTGGGCGGTGTGGGTGCTATGTGCACCTATCGCACTGGTCACATCGTGAACCAGTCGGCCGCAGCCCCTTACGCGGCGGCGCAACGCGCTCTACCCTGATCACTGCTCAAAGGTTACTCGCGAGTCACCAGCAACGAAGCGGGCCCCGGAGGATGCCGTGACGGACACCCACACGCTGATCGAAAACCGGCCGCCCTCGGTGGCGACCCTCTTCCTGGAGCGGGTGGCGGCCACTCCCGATACCGAGGCCTACCGCTATCCGGTCCCGTCCCCGGGCGGCGGGCCCGACGACTGGAAGGTCCTCACCTGGGCGGAGGCCGCCCAGCGCGTCCACGCCACCGCCGCCGGACTGCTCGCGCTCGGCGTACGGCCGGAGGAGCGGGTGGCGCTGGCCGCCAACACCCGCGTCGAATGGATCCTCGCCGACCTCGGTGTGCTGTGCTCCGGCGCCGCCACGACCACGATCTACCCCAGCACCAACACCGAGGAGACGGCCTTCATCCTGGCCGACTCCGGCAGCCGGGTGCTGATCGCGGAGGACGCCGGGCAGCTCGCCAAGGCCCGCGAGAGCCGCGCCGAGCTGCCCGAACTCGCACATGTCGTGGTGATCGACGAGGCGGACGCGCAGCCCGCCGAGGGCGACCCCGACGGCTGGGTGCTCTCGCTCGCCGACCTGGAGAAGCGCGGCGCCGCCTACCTGGAGGAGCACCCGGACTGCGTCACCGAGCGGGTCGCCGCGCTGCGCGCCGACCAGCTGGCGACGCTGATCTACACCTCCGGGACCACCGGCCGCCCCAAGGGCGTACGGCTCCCGCACGACTGCTGGTCGTACATGGCCCGCGCGATCCAGGCGACCGGGCTGGTCACCCAGGAGGACGTGCAGTACCTCTGGCTGCCGCTGGCGCATGTCTTCGGCAAGGTGCTCACCGCCGGGCAGATCGCGACCGGCCAGGTGATCGCCGTCGACGGCCGGGTCGACAAGATCATCGAGAATCTGCCGGTCGTCCGGCCGACGTACATGGCGGCCGTACCGCGCATCTTCGAGAAGGTCTACAACGGCGTCGCGGCCAAGGCCCGTGCGGGCGGCGGCGCGAAATACAAGATCTTCCAGTGGGCGGCCGGGGTGTCCCGCGAATACGCCAAGATCTCGCAGGACAACTTCCAGCGCACCGGCAACGCCTCGGTGCCGTTCGCGCTCGGCGCCAAGCACAAGATCGCCGACGCCCTCGTCTACTCCAAGCTGCGGGAGGCCTTCGGCGGCCGGCTGCGCGCCGCGGTGTCCGGCTCGGCCGCGCTCTCCCCGGAGATCGGCTACTTCTTCTCCGGCGCCGGTATCCACATCCTGGAGGGCTACGGCCTGACGGAGTCCAGCGCCGCCAGCTTCGTGAACCCCGGTGAGGCCTACCGCACCGGCACGGTCGGCAAGCCGCTGCCCGGCACCGAGGTACGGATCGCCGAGGACGGCGAGATCCTGCTGCGCGGCCCCGGCATCATGCAGGGCTACCACGGCCTGCCGGACAAGACCGCCGAGGTCCTGGAGGAGGACGGCTGGTTCCACACCGGCGACATCGGCGAGCTGTCCGCCGACGGCTATCTGCGGATCACCGACCGCAAGAAGGACCTGATCAAGACCTCCGGCGGGAAGTACATCGCGCCGGCCGAGGTGGAGGGTCAGTTCAAGGCGGTCTGCCCGTTCGTCTCCAATGTGCTGGTGCACGGCGCCAACCGGAATTTCTGCACCGCGCTGATCGCCCTCGACGAGCCGACGATCATGGGCTGGGCCAAGGAACACGGCCTGGACGGCAAGAAGTACGCCGAGGTCGTCGCCACCGACCAGGTGCGCTCGCTGATCGACGGCTATGTCGAGCGGGTCAACGAGGGCCTGCAGCGCTGGCAGCAGATCCGCAAGTTCCGGTTGCTGCCGCGCGACCTGGACATCGAGCACGGCGAGGTCACCCCCAGCCTCAAGGTCAAGCGGCCGGTGGTGGAGCGGACCTTCAAGGACCTGCTCGACGAGATGTATGCCGGGGCGCGGGAGGCGTAGCGGCACGGCAGCGGGCGGGGTGGTCCGGGGTGGCGCAGATGCCGTCCGGGCCGCCCCGGCCCTCGTACGGACGTCCTCCCTCCGGTTGTCCATACAGGCGCACGCCCGGACATCCCGCGCATGTCGGCCAACTCCCCGGGCGAGTCAGCCGAATCACCCCACTTGAGCACCAACTTCGGTGACTCCGCGCTTATGGCCGCGCTCGGTCTGTCACTCTGTCGGTGGCGCATCCGGCGCTGACGCGGAGCTGCTCGGGAGTTGGTCTATGAGGACGACAACTTCATCACCACCGGACTCACCACCGGACTCGCCGCGCGACGGCGTGGCGGCCGTGCCCGCGGAGCCCGGCAGCCGTCCCTGTGGCGGGTACTCCCGCGCCGCCTGCCTGCCCGGCGACCCGCGCGCCGCGGCCGCCGCCCGGCAGTTCGTCCGGACGGTGTTCGCCGACTGGACGGCCCAGGCGCTGGCCGGCGCCCCGGACCTCACCGAGCGCCTCGAGGACGAAGCGGTCCTGCTCGTCAGCGAGTTGGTCACCAACGCCGTGGTGCACGCCGGCACCGCCGTCGAACTCCGCTGCCGCCTGGAACCGGCCGCCGGTCCCGATCCCTACGAGCACCCGGAACGGGACCCCGACCACCCCGGCGGCCCGGACGGCACCGCCCGCACCGCCGTGGTCATCGAGGTCTCCGACCACCACCCGGCCCGCCCGGTGCGCGCCCGCGAGGAGGCCCCGGCGTCCGAAGGCGGCGGCCATGGCCTGCAGCTGATCAGCGGGGTCGCCGAGTCCTGGGGCATCACCTACCGCCGCGCCATGAAGACCGTGTGGTTCCGGCTGCCCGCGGCTCCGGACGGCATCGCCCGGCCGGAGCCGGAGGGCGCCGTCGACAACCAGCTGCTGCAGCGCGGACTGCGCGCCGCCGAGCTCCTCGCGCCCACCCCACGCCGGGCCGTCCGCCAGGCGTCCGAGGGCGACTGGGGCCACCAGGGCGCCCTCTCCTTCCTCGCCGAGGCCTCCGACCTGCTCTCCGGTCAGCTCGACGCCGACCAGGTCGCCTCGCTCGCCGCCCAGCTGACGGTGCCGCGGCTCGCCGACTGGTGCGCGGTGTGGCTGTACGACGGCGACGGCGGCGCGCCCGGGCGCGGCATCGAGGCGGACGGCGAGGCGCAGCGGCTGGCCCGCGTCTGGCATTCCAGCGAGAGCCGGATCGATTCGCTGCGCACCGTCCTGGAGAAGGACCCGCCGCCGATGGCGGGCGGCGACACGGGCCTGAGCAGCACCCCCGCCGCGGTCCCCTGGCCCTGGCCGCCGGAGCCGGGCGGCTACGGCCCCGGCGGCGCGGCCCTGGCCTGCGCCCTGGTGGCGGGCGGCCGCCGGCTCGGCACGCTCCTGCTCGGCCGCTCCGGCCTGCTCCGCTTCCCCGACGAGGTGATCGGCCTGGTGGAGGACCTGTGCCGCCGGGTCGCCCGCGCCATGGCCACCGCCCGTGCCTACAGCCGCCAGGAGCGCATCAGCCAGGTCCTGCAGCGCCGGCTGCTGCCCCGGGGCCGCGCACAGGTGCCCGGTGTGGAGTCCGCGGTGGTCTACGAGCCCCGCGAGGGCGCCTGGGCGGGCGGCGACTTCTGGGACCTCTTCGACGCCGGTGACGGTCGCTGGTGCTTCGCCCTCGGCGACGTCTGCGGCAGCGGTCCCGAAGCGGCCGCGGTGACGGGCCTGGCCCGCCCGGTGCTGCGGCTGCTGGCCCGCGACGGCTTCGGCGTCGCCGAGGTCCTCGACCGCCTCAACAAGACGATGGCCCGGGAGGCCGCGGACTCCGTCGCGGCGGTCGCGGCCGCGGTCGCGGCGGCCGGCGCGGGCGCCGAGGCCCCCGTCGAGATCCGCGACGAGGGCGAACAGGCCCGCTTCCTGTCCCTCCTCTACGGCGAGATCGTCCCGTACCACGGCGGCTCCGGCGGCGCCCGCTGCACGCTGGCCAGCGCCGGCCACCCGCTCCCGCTGGTGCTGGGCGCCGACGGCGCGGTCCGGGTCGTCGCGGCGCCCCAGATGCTGCTGGGGGTGGTCGAGGACGCGGCGTACGTCAGCGAGTCCTTCGACCTCTGCGCGGGCGAGACGCTGCTGTGCGTGACCGACGGCGTGACCGAGCGCCGCTCGGACGGCCGCCTCTTCGACGACGAGGACGGTCTGACCACGGCCCTCGCCGCCTGCACGGGCCTGCGTGCCACCGCCATCGCCGAACACATCCGCAGCACGGTCCACGCCTTCGCGCCGACGCCGCCGGACGACGACCTGGCGCTGCTGGTGCTCCAGGCCGCGGGACCGGGGACGGCGGCGGAAGGCGCGGGCGAGTCGGGCCCGCCCGGACCGCCCCTGCCATGACGGACACCGGACCACCCCCGGCATGACGGACAATGGACCTCATGCCTTCCGCACTGCCTGATGGTGAGCCGATGCCCGAGGACGGGGCGCTGCCCCGCCATGCGCTGACAGGGGCGGCCGAGCGGCCCCTCGGCTTCTATCTGCACGTGCCGTACTGCGCCACCCGCTGCGGCTACTGCGACTTCAACACCTACACCGCGAGCGAGCTGCGCGGCTCCGGCGGCGCCCTGGCCTCCCGGGACAACTACGCCGACCACGTCGTCGAGGAGATCCGGCTGGCCCGCAAGGCCCTGGGTGACGACCCCCGCCCCGTCGAGACGGTCTTCGTCGGCGGCGGCACGCCGACCCTGCTGCCCGCCGCCGACCTCGGCCGCATGCTGGCGGCCATCCGCGACGAATTCGGCCTCGCCCCGGGCGCCGAGATCACCACCGAGGCCAACCCGGAATCCGTCGACCCCCGCTACCTCACCGAACTCCGCGAGGGCGGCTACAACCGCGTCTCCTTCGGCATGCAGAGCGCGCGGCAGCACGTCCTGAAGATCCTCGACCGCACCCACACCCCCGGCCGCCCCGAGGCCTGCGTCGCCGAGGCCCGCGCGGCCGGCTTCGACCACGTCAACCTCGATCTGATCTACGGCACCCCGGGCGAGACCGACGACGACTGGCGGGCCTCCCTCGACGCCGCCGTCGGCGCCGGCCCCGACCACGTCTCCGCGTACGCCCTGATCGTCGAGGAGGGCACCCAGCTCGCCCGCCGGATCCGCCGCGGCGAGGTCCCGATGACCGACGACGACGTCCACGCCGACCGCTATCTGATCGCCGAGGAGCGGCTGTCGGCCGCGGGCTTCTCCTGGTACGAGGTCTCCAACTGGGCCACCACCGAGGCCGCCCGCTGCCGCCACAACGAGCTGTACTGGACCGGCGCCGACTGGTGGGGCGCGGGCCCCGGAGCGCACAGCCACGTCGGCGGCGTCCGCTGGTGGAACGTCAAGCACCCCGGCGCCTACGCCCAGGCCCTGGCCGAGGGCCGCTCCCCGGGCGCGGGCCGCGAGATCCTGCCGGACGAGGACCGGCGGGTGGAGCGCATCCTGCTGGAGCTGCGGCTGGCGGACGGCTGCCCGCTGTCCCTCCTCGCCCCGGCGGGGGCGAAGGCCGCGGAGCGGGCACTGGCCGACGGGCTGCTGGAAGAGGGCCCGTACACGGACGGCCGGGCCGTGCTGACGCTCCGGGGGCGGTTGTTGGCCGACGCGGTGGTGCGGGATCTGGTGGACTGATCGCTCGCAGGGGTGAACCGGAGCGAACGGCCGCCGCGCCCGACGGGGGCCGCTCGTAGGCTGCCGCCGAGTGGCGCGGTGTGCGTGGGCGGACGCGGAGGGCACCCGGATGACGGCGGTGGACGAGCGCCTGAGGGCGGAGATCTTCCATGGCCTGGCGGTTCCGGAGGGCATCAAGGCGGAGCTCCTCCGCGGGGAGATCGTCCTGTCGGGCGTGGGTGAGCGCCGTATGGCCGCGTACTTCCGGAGCCTGGAGGTTCCGCGCGGTGTCCGGGCCGAGCTCCTCTGGGGGGAGATCACCCTGGCGGCCGACCGGTATCCGGTCCGTGACCTGGTGATCGGCGCCGTGCGGGACCAGATCCCGAGCCCGCGTCAGCGGTGTCGTCGCGCCCGGTACGTCGAGATCCCGCACCAAGCAGCCAGTGCCGCACCGGACTTGGTGGTCCTGGAGCGCGGTACCGACGCGGCATCACGGCTCCCGCCCACGGCGGCCGCACTCCTCGTCGAGGTCGCCCCCAAGGCCCGCGCCGACCGGACCTACCGGGTCAAGCGTGAGGTCTATGCGGCCGGGAAGGTGCCCGCGTACCTGATCATCGATCCCTTCGAGGCCCACTGCGTCCTCCTCACCGAGCCCGTCGGCAGCGATGAGGAGGCCGACTACGCGGTGTGCCGGACCAGCAGGTTCGGCCACCCCGTGCCGCTGGACGGCCTCGGCCTCGCGTTGGACACGGCCGGTTTTCCCCCGCCGTCGCCGGTCACGGGCAGGCGGTGACGAAGTCGATCAGCTCCTCCACCCGCCCCAGCAACGCCGGCTCCAGGTCCTTGTACGACCGCACGCAGCCCAGGATCCGCTGCCACGCCGCCCCCGTGTTCTCCGGCCAGCCCAGCCCCCGGCACACCCCCGTCTTCCAGTCCTGGCCATGAGGGACGGCGGGCCACCCCGCGATCCCCACCGACGCCGGCTTCACCGCCTCCCACACATCGATGTACGGATGGCCGACGACCAGCACGTTCGCGTCCGTCACGGAGGCCGCGATCCGCGACTCCTTCGAGCCCGGCACCAGGTGATCCACCAGCACCCCCAGCCGCGCATCCGGCCCCGGCGCGAAGCCCCGCACGATCGCCGGCAGGTCGTCGATCCCCTCCAGGTACTCCACGACCACGCCCTCGATGCGCAGATCGTCCCCCCACACCCGCTCGACCAGCTCCGCGTCGTGCCGCCCCTCCACATAAATGCGCCCGGCGCGCGCCACCCGGGCGGGGGCGCCGGGCACGGCGAGTGAGCCGGACGCGGTACGGGCCGGACCGGCCGGCGCCGGGCGGCCCTGGGGCCGTACGAGGGTGACGACGCGGCCCTCCAGAAGGAAGCCGCGCGGCGTCATCGGGAAGACCCGGTGCTTTCCGAAGCGGTCCTCAAGGGTGACGACCGGGCCCTCGGCGGTCTTCTCGCAGCGGATCACGGCACCGCAGAAGCCGGTGGTGACCTCCTCGACGACGAGGTCGGGCTCGGCCGGTACCTCGGGAGCGGGCCGCTGCTTCTTCCAGGGCGGGGTGAGGTCGGGGCTGTAGCGCCTGCTGTGCATCGGGGTGGGCCTGTTCTCTGCGGGGTGGTGTGGTGTGGGGGTCGGCCGGGGGTCCGGGGGTTGTCCCCGGGGGATGCGGTCAGGGCGGGGTGAGGTCCGGGCCGTACCGCTTGCCGCGCATGGCGGCGTAAGGGTCCCGTTCTCGTGAGGGGCGGGCAAGAAGTGCTGTCAGGAGAGCGGGTCGACGCCGAAGCGGATGGCCAGGGCGTCCCGCTGGGCGTGCACGAAGCGGGCGTCCACGACCGCCCCGTGCCCCGGTACGTACACCGCGTCCTCGCCGCCCAGGGCCAGCAGCCGGTCCAGGGCCGCCGGCCACTGCTGGGGCAGCGAGTCGAGGCCGGCGCTCGGTTCGCCCGACTCCTCGACCAGATCGCCGCAGAAGACGATCTCGGGGGTGCCGCCCCGGCCCGGTACGAGGACGGCCAGGTCGTGGGCGGTGTGGCCGGGGCCGACATTGGCGAGCAGCACCTGCCGGTCGCCGAGGTCGACGGTCAGTTCGCCGTGGACGTGGTGATGCGGGCTGACCAGCAGATCCGCGGCCTCCGCGGCCGCCTCCGGGTCGACGCCGTGCCGTACCGCGTCCCGCCGCAGCTCGTCCCGGTCGCGCCGGAGCAGATCGGCCATCCCGGCCGCGCCGAACACCTCGACGCCCGCGAAGGCGGCGGTGCCCATGACGTGATCGAAATGCGGGTGGGTGAGCGCGATATGCGTCACTTCCCGGCCCAGCACACCGCGGATCGCCCGGCGCAGATCGGCGCCGTCGCGGAGGGACGCGCCGGTATCGACGATCATCACCCCGGCCGATCCGGCGATCACGCCGATCGTTTCGTCCCAACCCGGCATCCGGCGGCGGGCAACGCCTTCACCGAGCCGTTCCCACCCGGCCTCTTCCCAAGCAGTGCGCATACCGAGACGCTAGCTCCATCGCGATAGCGTTGCCCGACGGAACGCCTCACGGACCGGCCACAACGGCCGATCACGGTCATCGGGCGGCGCTTTGGCAGCTGATCATTGCGGTCGCTCTTGCCGCAGCTGTGCTACCCGGCCGTACACTGGCTTCCGGGTCTGGCACTCGGCCCGTGCGAGTGCCAGGAGTGACGAGACGGCCACACGGCTGGACTGGAGGTGCGCAGGATGCTCAGTGAACGCAGGCTCGAAGTGCTGCGCGCCATCGTCCAGGACTATGTCGGGACGGAGGAGCCGGTCGGCTCCAAGGCGCTCACCGAACGCCATCAGCTGGGCGTCTCCCCGGCCACCGTCCGCAACGACATGGCGGCGCTGGAGGACGAGGGCTTCATCGCCCAGCCGCACACCAGCGCCGGCCGGATCCCCACCGACAAGGGCTACCGTCTCTTCGTCGACAAGCTGGCGGGCGTCAAGCCGCTGTCCTCCCCGGAGCGGCGGGCCATCCAGAATTTCCTCGACGGCGCCGTCGACCTCGACGACGTCGTCGGCCGTACGGTCCGGCTGCTGGCGCAGCTGACCCGCCAGGTGGCGGTCGTGCAGTACCCGTCCCTGACCCGGTCCACGGTCCGCCATGTCGAGCTGCTGGCGCTGGCCCCGGCCCGCCTCATGCTCGTACTGATCACGGACACCGGACGGGTCGAGCAGCGGCTGATCGACTGCCAGGCGCCGTTCGGCGAGGCGTCGCTCGCGGATCTGCGGGCGCGGCTCAACAGCCGGGTGGTGGGGCGCCGGTTCGCGGATGTGCCGCAGTTGGTGCAGGATCTCCCGGAGTCCTTCGAGCAGGACGACCGCGGCACGGTCTCGACAGTGCTGTCGGTGTTGCTGGAAACTCTGGTGGAGGAGACCGAAGAGCGGCTGATGATCGGCGGAACCGCCAATCTCACGCGCTTCGGGCACGACTTTCCCCTGACCATCCGCCCGGTCCTGGAGGCCCTTGAGGAGCATGTGGTGCTGCTCAAGCTGCTCGGGGAGGCCAAGGACTCGGGCATGACCGTACGTATCGGGCATGAGAATGCCCACGAAGGCCTGACGTCCACATCGGTCGTCGCGGTCGGTTACGGTTCGGGCGACGAGGCAGTCGCCAAACTCGGCGTGGTCGGACCGACCCGCATGGACTACCCCGGAACGATGGGAGCGGTACGCGCAGTGGCACGTTACGTCGGACAAATCCTCGCGGAGTCGTAAAAGTGGCCACGGATTACTACTCGGTTCTCGGCGTCAGTCGCGATGCCTCGCAGGACCAGATCAAGAAGGCCTTCCGTCGGCTGGCGCGCGAGCTGCACCCGGACGTGAACCCGGACCCGAAGACCCAGGAGCGGTTCAAGGAGATCAACGCCGCTTACGAGGTCTTGTCGGACCCGCAGAAGAAGCAGGTCTACGACCTCGGCGGCGACCCGCTCTCGCAGTCGGGCGGCGGCGGTGGCGCGGGCGGCTTCGGCGCCGGCTTCGGCAACTTCTCCGACATCATGGACGCCTTCTTCGGCACGGCCTCGCAGCGCGGCCCGCGCTCGCGCACCCGCCGCGGCCAGGACGCCATGATCCGGCTCGACATCGAGCTGAACGAAGCGGCCTTCGGTACGACCAAGGACATCCAGGTCGACACCGCCATCGTCTGTACGACGTGCACCGGCGAGGGCGCGGCGCCCGGCACCTCCGCGCAGACCTGTGACATGTGCCGCGGCCGCGGTGAGGTCTCGCAGGTCACCCGGTCCTTCCTCGGCCAGGTCATGACCTCGCGGCCGTGCCCGCAGTGCCAGGGCTTCGGTACGGTCGTGCCGACGCCGTGCCCCGAGTGCGCGGGCGACGGCCGGATCCGGTCGCGGCGGACGCTGACGGTCAAGATCCCCGCCGGTGTCGACAACGGCACGCGGATCCAGCTCGCGGGCGAGGGCGAGGTCGGCCCCGGTGGCGGCCCGGCCGGCGACCTCTACGTCGAGATCCATGAGCTGGCGCACCCGGTCTTCCAGCGGCGCGGCGACGATCTCCACTGCACGGTCACCATCCCCATGACAGCGGCGGCACTGGGCACGAAATGCCCGCTGGAGACGCTCGACGGGGTGGAGGAGATCGATGTCCGGCCCGGTACCCAGTCCGGCCAGTCGATCCCGCTGCACCAGCGCGGTGTGACCCATCTGCGCGGCGGCGGCCGCGGCGACCTGATCGTCCATGTCGAGGTGCAGACGCCCACCAAGCTCGACCCCGAGCAGGAGGAGCTGGTGCGCCGGCTGGCCAAGCTCCGCGGCGAGGAGCGCCCGACGGGCCAGTTCCAGCCGGGGCAGCAGGGGCTCTTCTCGCGCCTGAAGGATGCGTTCAACGGGCGGTAGGCGAGTCGGCCGGGGGTTCGGGGGTTGTCCCCCGGTGGGCGCGGTCAGCCGGGGCAGCAGGGGCTCTTCTCGCGGCTGAAGGATGCGTTCAACGGGCGGTAAGGCGGAATACCCCCTGGGCCCCACCGCGTTGTGGCCCACAGGGGGCGCCCGCGTCCCCTACGGGATGCGTTTGACCACCCCTTAGGTGCACCCACCCGCGCCGAGCCCCTGATTGGAGGCTCGGCGCGGCGCCGTGACACGATGTGCTCATGCCCACCGCACTGACCGATCTCTGCCGTTACCCGATCGTGCAGGCTCCGATGGCGGGAGGCGGTTCCGGACCCGAGCTGGCCGCCGCCGTCTGCGGCGCCGGAGGTCTCGGCTTTCTCGCTGCCGGATACAAAACCGCCGACGGCATGTACCAGGAGATCAAACAGCTGCGGTCGCTGACCGACCGGCCCTTCGGCGTCAATCTCTTCATGCCGCAGCCCTCTCTGGCCGACCCCGCCGCCGTCGACGTCTACCGCGAGCAGCTCGCCGGCGAGGCCGCCTGGTACGAGACCGAACTCGGCGACACCGACGGACCCAGCGACGACGGCTATGAGGCCAAGCTCGCGATCCTGCGGGAGGACCCGGTGCCGTTGGTGTCGTTCACCTTCGGCTGCCCCTCGCGGGCCGTCCTCGACTCCTTCGCCAAGGTCGGTACGTACACCGTCGTCACGGCCACCACGGCCGCCGAGGCGCAGGCCGCGCAGTGGTCGGGCGCGGACGCGGTGTGTGTCCAGGGCATCGAGGCGGGCGGGCACCAGGGCACCCACCGCGACGATCCCTACCTGGACGGCACCGGCGCGGGGCTGGGGCTGCTGGCTCTGCTCGGCCAGGTCCGTGAGGCCGTGCAGATCCCGGTGATCGCCGCCGGCGGGCTGATGCGCGGGGCGCAGATCGCGGCGGTGCTGGCCGCCGGGGCGACCATGGCCCAGCTGGGTACCGCATTCCTCGCCACACCCGAGTCGGGCGCCAACCCGCTGCACAAGCAGGCGCTGACCAACCCCCTGTTCACGCATACGGAGTTGACCCGGGCGTTCTCCGGGCGGCCGGCCCGCGGGCTGGTGAACCGCTTCCTTCGCGAGCACGGCCCCTACGCTCCGGCCGCCTACCCCGCGGTCCACTACCTCACGTCCACCGTGCGCAAGGCCGCCGCCAAGGCGGGCGATGCACAGGGGCTCAACCTCTGGGCGGGGCAGGGGCACCGGCTGGCCCGGGAGCTGCCCGCGGCGCGGCTCGTCGAGACCCTTGCGGCGGAACTGCTCGCGGCCCGCGCCGCGTTGGCCCTTCCGGCCGGGGACGGCACCGCATGACGGCCCCGGTGTTTCTCGTCGATTCGCTCGCGGACGTACGGGCCGGCGGGACGCTGACCCTGGAGGGACCGGAGGGCCGGCACGCGGTGTCGGTGCGGCGGCTGCGGGTGGGCGAGGAGATCGTGCTGACGGACGGTCACGGAACCGGCGCCTACGGCGCGGTCGCCGCCGTCGAGGGCAAGGACCGCCTCACCGTCGAGGTCGGCGACATCCACACCGAGGCCCGGCCGACGCCCACCCTCACCGTCGTCCAGGCGCTGCCCAAGGGCGACCGCGGCGAACTGGCCGTCGAGACGATGACCGAGACCGGCGTCGACGTCATCGTCCCCTGGCCGGCGGCGCGTTGCGTCACCCAGTGGAAGGGCGAGCGGGCCGCCAAATCCCTGGCCAAATGGCGCGCCACGGCCCGCGAGGCGGGCAAGCAGTCGCGTCGCCTGACCTTCCCGGAGGTCGCCGACCCGCTGTCGACCAAGGAGGTCGCCGCCCTCCTCGCCGACGCCGACTTCGCGGCCGTCCTCCATGAGGAGGGCAGCGTCCCGCTGGCCACCGCCGAACTCCCCGCCGAGGGCTCGATCGTGCTCGTCGTCGGCCCCGAAGGCGGTGTCTCCCCCGAGGAGCTGGCCGTCTTCGCGCAGGCCGGCGCCCGGCCCTACCGCCTCGGCCGGACCGTCCTGCGCACCTCCACCGCCGGTACGGCCGCAACGGCGCTGCTGCTGGGCCGTACCGGACGCTGGAGCTGACCGCCCGACGACGCTCACCCCCGGGCCATCGCCCCCGCGGCCGATATCAGCTCGGCGAGGGTGCCGGTGAAGGTCGGCAGGAGCCGGAGGCAGATCGCCCGGGCATCGACGTCGCTGCCGAGGTGTTCGGCGGTGAGCTCGGCGGCTTGGGCGTGCAGCGCCCGCCGGTCTCCTTGCACGGATCCCTTGGTGCGGTCCCGTACGAGGTACTTCAGGGCCGTCCGGGCGGGGGCGGAGTGGGCCGGCAGGTCTTCCGGCGCAAGGGTGCCGCGTTGTCCCAGGGCGGTGTCGACCCAGGTCAGGCCGTATCTGTGAGGCTCCGGTGTCGCGCCGAGCAGCTCCAGCAGCAACTCCCGGGGGCAGTCCGGGTGGCCGGCCAGGGCCTCGCCGAGCGGGACGGGGAGGGCGCCGGCGCGCTGCGCGTCGAGGAAGGCGGACCAGGGGAGCGGGATGCCTTCGGTCATGGTGTAGGGCTTGTCGCTCTTGTCCGTGCGGTTGCCGAGGACCGTCATCAGCTCGGCGGGATCCTCGGCGGCGGCGAGACGGCCGCGCAGCTGCTCCAGTCCATTGGGAGCGTCCAGGAGCTTCTTCGTCCGGCGGCGCAGGACGGCCGGGAGACGGTCCAGCGTGAGGATCCCGCGCACCGGGTCCGGCCCGCTGCGCTCCCATACGGCGATCAGCAGCCGCAGCCGGGCCGACGGCACCTGGAGCCGGAGCCGGCCGACGACCGTGCGGGCCACCCCGAGATCGCCCGATTCCAGGCCGGCGATCAGCCAGTGGCGGTAATGGCCGAGGTTGGCGCTCTTCCGCGGCGGCCCGCAGCAGCAATTCCCCGATGTCGCCGTTCATCGCGCGGCGCAGGCCCGTCCCGCCCGGCCCGGTGAGCCGTGCCACCATCTCTTCCGGCAGCCCGGACCGGTCGGCCAACGCGGCCGGCACCTCGGGGCGCAGCCGCTCGGCGAGCGCCTCGGCGGTGGCCGGGTCGGCGAGCCGCAGAGCGATGCGGAGCGGGGGGCTGTTGCTCACGTACGGGGCCCTTCCTGGACGTGCGGTCTGTACGGACGGCGCGGCAGACGGCCGTGCGCGACGGTCGCTCGCTCGTACAGACGATCGTGGCAGACCCCACTGACAACGCAGCGGTGCGCCGGCCGCCCGTCAGGGCCCTGCCGGCGCACCGCCGTTCGCTCCGTCCGGCCGTCCGCCGGACCGGCCGTCTCAGACCAGCTGGGCATCCAGCGTGATGTTCTTGACCCCCGCCAGCGCCTGGCTGACCGGGCAGTTGGCCTTGGCGTCCTGGGCCGCCGCCTGGAAGTCCTCCTCGGACAGCCCCGGGACGCTGGCCTTGACGGTCAGCACGATGCCGGTGATGCCCTCGCCCGGCTGGAAGGTGACATCGGCCTTGGTGTCGAGTGCGGCGACGGTGTAGCCCTTGCCGGCCAGGCCGTGCGAGAAGGCCATGGAGTAGCAGGACGAATGGGCCGCCGCGATCAGCTCCTCGGGGCTGGTGACGCCGTTGGGCTGCTCGGCGCGGGCGGGCCAGTTCACGTCGTACGTACCGACGTTGGAGGACGCCAGGGAGACCTGTCCCTTGCCCTCCAGGAGGTTGCCTTCCCAGTGGGTGACGGCGGTGCGCGTGGTTGCCATGGTGGATAACTCCCGGTTGTGGGTGATTGGGTCTGCCGGGCAAGCTTAGTGATCGCCGGGCCCCGCGACAGGGTGATCGGGCCGCCGCCCGGTAGCATCCGAGGCGGTACGCACCGTGCGTACGGCGTGTGCGCAGGGCGCGCGCCGCGCAACCGTAAGGAGCCCACCGGTGGCGGGAGAACCGCAGGCCGACTGCCTGTTCTGCAAGATCGTGGCGGGGGAGGTGCCGGCGACCATCGTCCGCGAGACCGGGACGACCGTCGCGTTCCGCGACATCAACCCCCAGGCCCCGACGCACGTCCTGGTGATCCCCAAGGTGCACTACCCGGACGCCGCGTCGCTGTCCGCCGCCGAACCCCAGGTCATCGCCGACATACTGCGCGAGTCCCGTGAGGTCGCCGCCGAGGACAACGTCGAGGAGACGGGCTACCGGGTCGTCTTCAACACCGGCGCCGGCGCGGGCCAGACCGTCTTCCACGCCCATCTGCACGTGCTCGGCGGCCGCGGCCTCCAGTGGCCCCCCGGATAACCGCCCGTGTCCGTACGCGAACTCGTCGTCCTCGGCACCGCCAGTCAGGTCCCCACCCGGCACCGCAACCACAACGGCTATCTGCTGCGCTGGGACGGCCAGGGGCTGCTCTTCGACCCCGGTGAGGGCACCCAGCGCCAGATGCTGCGCGCCGGGGTCGCCGCGCACGACATCAACCGGATCTGCGTCACGCATTTCCACGGCGATCACTCGCTGGGCCTGGCCGGGGTGATCCAGCGGATCAACCTGGACCGCGTGCCGCACCCCGTCACCGCCCACTACCCGGCCAGTGGCCAGCACTTCTTCGACCGGCTGCGGTACGCCACCGCCTACCGCGAGACGGTCCGGCTCAAGCAGCGCCCGGTGGCCGCCGACGGCGAACTGGACCGTTCGAAGTCCTACGCCCTGGAGGCGCGCAAGCTCTCCCACCCGGTCGAGTCGTACGGCTACCGCCTGGTGGAGCCGGACGCGCGGCGGATGCTCCCGGACCGGCTGGCCGCGCACGGCATCGCCGGCCCCGACGTCGGCCGGCTGCAGCGGACCGGCGAATGGAACGGCGTCAGCCTGGACGAGGTCAGCGAGCTGCGCCCCGGCCAGAAGTTCGCCTTCGTGATGGACACCCGGCTGTGCGAGGGCGTGTACGCGCTCGCGGCGGGCGTGGACATGCTCGTCATCGAGTCGACGTTCCTGGACGAGGATCTGCAACTGGCCGTCGATCACGGTCACTTGACGGTCGGGCAGGCGGCCGGCGTGGCCGTGGACGCGGGCGTACGGCATCTCGTCCTGACCCACTTCTCGCAGCGCTACTCCGACCCCGAAGAGTTCGAGCGGCAGGCACGCGCAGCCGGATTCGCCGGCGAACTCACCGTCGCCCAGGACCTGATGCGCGTGCCGCTGCCCAAGAGGCGCTGACCGTCTCTCCCCCGGGGGCACTCCTCCCGGAGGGCGCCTACGGCAGGTAGTACATCGGGTTCGGCAGCTTGAAGGTCCGGTCCCCGGAGCCGCCCTGCAGATCGCTGTACTGGTCCCCGAAGTTGGCGACGATGTCGTAGCCGAGCGACTCGATGTGCTGACGGGTGCCCGACTTGTACTGGACGGTCGAGCAGTCGGCGCCGCAGGGCAGGTAGGGGGGCGGGTTCTCCTTGTTCTTCAGGTAGACGTGCGTACGGTCCAGCGGCACCCCGTACCCGACGTTCTTGAGGTTGCGCACGCTCCACTCGCGCTGCGCTTCCTTGCGGCCGGTGATGAAGAAGACCTCGGCGCCCTTGCGGTGCGCCCAGTTGACGAGGTCGTTCATGCCGAAGACCGGGTCCATGTCGGTGGACTCGAGGTACTTGTCCTGGCTCTCCGGGGTGAAGTGGAAGCCGACCTGCAGCTCGTAGTTGTAGGTCAGCAGGGTGGTGTCATCCATGTCCAGGACGATCGCGGGCTTCTTCGCGGCACCGGCCTGCTTGCCGGACCCGTCGGCAGGCTTCGCGAGGGCCTTGGCCAGATAGCCGCGGGCCTTGGCCTCTATGCCGCTGATCTGGCGGGCGTAGTTGCTGTGGGGTGAGGCGTAGTGCTGGCCGTCGGCCGTCACCGTGTCGCCGTAGTACGCCTTGATCTGGTCCTGCACCTGGGTGAGGTTGGGGATCTCCTTGTCGGTGCGGGGGACCGCGTGCTCGGCGGTCGCCTGGCCGATGCCGAAGACGGCGGTGCCGGTGACGAGGGCGGCGACCGTCGCGGCGCCGAGGCGGGCGCGACGGGAGAGGGCGGGGCGGGGCATACGGCTCCTTCGGATGACATGAGCAGGCTGAGCGTGCACTAGGTAGATCTAACAAGAGCCGCCAATTGCCTATCTACGCGCGAAGATTCAACGGTTGGTAAAGCCTCACGGGGCGGGGGGTGTTGACGGCCCTGGCGCCGCTCCTTACCCTCCGACTGCATATGAGGACGTCGCCCATATATGCAAACGGCCCTCAACGGTGCAGGAGTCGCCCCGCATGGAGTCACCCCGCATGGACCGCCTCGCCATCACCGAGGTCCGGCTCACCCCGGTCCTGGTTGCCGACCCGCCGCTGCTCAACACCCAGGGCGTACACCAGCCGTACACTCCCCGGCTGATCATCGAGGTGGTGACGGCGGGCGGTGCCACCGGACTCGGCGAGACCTACGGCGATGCCGAGTACCTCGATCTGGCCCGCCCGTTGGCGACCGCACTGATCGGCCGCAAGGTCACGGACCTGAACGGACTCCCCGCGCTGGCCGCGCAGGTGTGCGGCGCCTCGCCCGCCGCCACCGGTGCCGACGCCGTCGACGCCGTCGACGCCGGCGGGCTGCGCGGCGTGCGGACCGCCGGCAAACTGCGGCTCTCGGTGCTCTCCGGTTTCGAGGTGGCCTGCCTGGACGCCTGGGGACACGCCGCCGGACTGCCCGTCCACGCGCTGCTCGGCGGCAAGGTCCGTGACCGCGTCGAATACGGCGGATACCTCTTCTACCGGTGGGACGCCCACCCGGGCGGCCGCGGGGAACGCGACGACTGGGGCGCGGCACTCGATCCGGCCGGCGTCGTCGCCCAGGCCCGCCGCTTCGCGGACCGGTACGGCTTCAGGTCCTTCAAGCTCAAGGGCGGCGTCTTCGCGCCCGCACAGGAGATCGCGGCGGTCAGGGCGCTCGCCGCCGCGTTCCCGGGCAGCCCGCTCCGCCTCGACCCCAACGGCGCCTGGAGCGTGCGCACCTCGCTGGAGGTGGCGCACGAGCTGGGCGACGTCCTGGAATACCTGGAGGATCCGGCGAGCGGCACCGCACGGATGGCGGAGGTGGCGGCCGCCTTGCGCGGTGCGGGGCGAAGCCCCGCCGACCGGGGCGGGGGCGGGCTGGAGGCACCTCCCAGCGGTACCTGGAGAAGGGAGAACCTGCCGCTGGCCACCAACATGTGCGTGACGACCTTCGACGAGATCGCCGAGGCGTTCACCCGCGACGCCGTGCAGATCCTGCTCTGCGACCACCACTACTGGGGCGGCCTGCGCAGCACCCGCGAACTGGCCGCCGTCTGCGACACCTTCGGCGTCGGCCTGTCCATGCACTCCAACACCCACCTGGGCATCAGCCTCGCCGCCATGACCCAGGTCGCGGCGACCCTCCCGCATCTCGACCACGCCTGCGACACCCACTACCCCTGGCAGACCGAGGACGTCCTTACCGAACGCCTCACCTTCCGCGACGGCCATCTGGACGTCGGCGACGCCCCCGGCCTGGGCGTCGCCCTCGACCCCGACCGGCTCGCGGCCCTGCACCGCCGCTGGCTGGAGGACGACGGAGGCTACCGCTCCCGCGATGACGCGGCGGCGATGCGGGTGGCCGATCCCCGGTGGGTCACGCCCGCGGTTCCGCGCTGGTGAGACCGGACCGCGCGGCACGGACACGCCGCACGCCGCGCACCGCACGGCGACACCCCGCGCGGCGAACCACCCGCCGCCGCGCGGCCGTTCCCGGATGACGACGATGCGGCCAATCCTCCCCAACCACCCCCCTTCCGCGTACGGTGTGGCACGGCTCAGTGGCGGTACGCCACAGTGGTCCCGTAGGTGATCTTCGAAAGGGGCTGTTCCATGGCACAGGAAGTGCGCGGCGTCATTGCGCCGGGGAAGAACGAACCCGTCCGGCTGGAGACGATCCTGGTGCCGGATCCCGGCCCCGGTGAGGCCGTGGTGAAGATCCAGGCCTGTGGGGTCTGCCACACCGATCTGCATTACAAGCAGGGCGGGATCAACGACGAGTTCCCGTTCCTGCTGGGGCACGAGGCGGCGGGTGTCGTCGAGTCCGTCGGGGCGGATGTCACGGACGTGGCGCCGGGGGACTTCGTCGTCCTCAACTGGCGGGCCGTGTGCGGGGCGTGCCGGGCGTGTCTGCGCGGGCGCCCGCAGTACTGCTTCGACACGCACAACGCCCGGCAGAAGATGACCCTGAAGGACGGGACGGAGCTGAGCCCGGCGCTGGGCATCGGGGCGTTCGCCGACAAGACGCTGGTCGCCGCCGGGCAGTGCACCAAGGTCGACCCCGAGGTCTCACCGGCCGTGGCCGGGCTGCTGGGCTGCGGGGTGATGGCGGGCCTCGGCGCCGCCATCAACACCGGCGGGGTGGGGCGCGGCGACTCGGTGGCGGTCATCGGCTGCGGCGGGGTGGGGGACGCCGCCGTCGTGGGGGCGAGGCTGGCGGGCGCGGCGAAGATCATCGCCGTCGACATCGACGACCGGAAGCTCGAAAAGGCCCGGTCCATGGGCGCCACCCACACCGTCAACTCCCGTTCCACCGACCCCGTTGCGGCGATCCAGGAGCTGACCGGCGGTTTCGGCGCGGATGTGGTCATCGATGCGGTGGGCCGCCCGGAGACCTACAAACAGGCGTTCTACGCCCGGGACCTCGCCGGCACCGTCGTCCTGGTGGGCGTCCCCACCCCGGAGATGATCCTGGAACTCCCCCTGCTGGACGTCTTCGGCCGCGGCGGCGCCCTCAAGTCCTCCTGGTACGGCGACTGCCTGCCCTCCCGCGACTTCCCGATGCTGATCGACCTGCATCAGCAGGGCCGGATCGACCTCGCCGCATTCGTCACCGAGACCATCGGTATCGAGGACGTCGAGCAGGCCTTCGAGCGGATGCACGCGGGCGACGTCCTGCGTTCGGTGGTGGTGCTCTGATGACGGCCCGCATCGATCACCTGGTCACCTCCGGGACGTTCTCCCTGGACGGCGGCACCTGGGACGTCGACAACAACGTATGGATCGTCGGCGACGACGTCGAGGCGGTCGTCATCGACGCCGCGCACGACGCCGACGCCATCCTCGAAGCCCTCGGCGGCCGGACGCTGCGCGCCATCATCTGCACCCACGGCCACAACGACCACATCGACGCCGCACCGGCGCTCGCCGCCCGCACCGGCGCACAGATCCATCTGCACCCCGACGACCTGCCGCTCTGGAAGCAGACCCATCCCGGCCACGCCCCGGACGCGCACCTGGCCGACGGGCAGGTACTCACCATCGCCGGTACGGACCTGACGGTGCTGCACACCCCCGGGCACGCACCGGGCGCGGTCTGCCTCTACGCGCCCGACCTGGGCACGGTCTTCACCGGCGACACCCTCTTCCACGGCGGCCCCGGCGCCACCGGGCGGTCCTTCTCGGACTTCCCGACGATCATCGAATCGATCCGGGACCGGCTGCTGACCCTGCCGCTCCGGACCGAGGTCCGCACCGGACACGGCGACGCGACGACCATCGGGGACGAGGCCCCGCATCTGGAGGAGTGGATCACGAGGGGGCACTAGCGGCCGAGGGCCCGGCGACCGGCGGAATAGACGGCCCGTCCCCGGGCTTGGCATCGGCATGACGATCATTCGCTATCTGGGCGGCCCCACCGCGCTGATCGAGTTCGGCGGGCTGCGGCTGCTCACCGACCCGACGTTCGACGCGCCCGGTGACTACCCCATCGGACAGCGCACGTTGGTGAAGACCGCCGGACCGGCCCTCGCCGCCGCGGAGGTCGGCCCGGTCGATGCCGTGCTGCTCTCCCACGACCAGCACCCGGACAACCTCGACCACGCCGGCCGCGCCTACGTCGACCGGGCGCCCCTGGTCCTGTCCACGGCATCCGCCCGGGAGCGGCTCGGCGGGCCGGTCCGGGCGCTGGCCAACTGGGCGTCGTACGAGCCGAAGGACGGGCTGCGCATCACCGGCGTCCCCGCCCTGCACGGGCCCGAGGGCAGCGAGCCGGTGGTCGGTGAGGTGACGGGCTTCGTACTGGAGGGCGCGGGCCTGCCGACCGTCTACGTCAGCGGCGACAACGCCTCGCTCGACGTCGTGCGCCGGATCGCCGACCGCTGCGGCCCGGTCGACATCGCCGTCCTCTTCGCGGGCGGGGCGCAGACGCCGCTGCTGGGGGACGCCTTCCTCACCCTCCCCAGCGCCGGCGCGGCGGAGGCGGCCGGGATCCTCGGCGCCCGGCACGTCGTCCCGCTGCACATGGAGCACTGGGCGCACTTCACCCAGGGACCGGACACCCTCCGTCCGGCCTTCGAGAAGGCGGGACTGGCGGACCGTCTCCACGTGTTGAAGCCGGGCGAGCAAGTGGAGCTGTGACGCCCCGCCGCCCTCCGTCACATCTCCCCGGCCGCCCGCTCCAGGATGCGGGCGGCCACCGCGGCGGAGTCCACCAGCGGATGCAGCGCCAGCGCCCGCAGCGCCGCGCCCCGGTCCTTGAACGTCGCGGCCTCCACCGTCGCCCGCTCCACCGCCTTGACCTGCAACATCAGCCCCAACTGATCCTCGCGCAACGGCGCGCACGGCAGCGGCCGGGCGCCCTTGGACGTCACCTCGCAGACCGTCTCCACGATCGCGTCCGGCGCCAGCTGCGGCACCGTCGAACCGTTGCGGACATTGAGGATCAGCCGGCTGCCGCGGTTGCCCGCGATGGCGTGCATCAGGGCCAGCGCGACCCGGTCGTAGCCGCCGCCTTCCAGGTCGTGACTGTCGCGCTGCCAGCCGCCGCTCGCCTCCCGGCTGTGCGCCATGTACGTCTCCTCGCGCTCCAGCCGGGTCCGCTCCCACAGGTCGTACGCGGCCTGCGGGCCGCCCGCCGCCGCGGCCCGCGCGAAGAAGCCACCCTGCTGCTGGTCGAGGAACTCGCCGCGGGTCTCGGGGGTGTCCCGTACGGAGGCGAGGGTCTCGCGGCGGAAGTAGTAGTAGTGCAGATACTCGTTGGGGAGCGCGCCCAGGGTGTGCAGCCAGTCCGCGCCGAAGAGGCGCCCCTCCTCGAACGAGCCCAGCGCGGCCGCGTCGTCGAGGAGTTTGGGCAGCAGCTCGGCGCCGTCGAGCGTCAACGACCGCAGCCACCCGAGGTGGTTGAGGCCCACGTAGTCGTACGCCACGCGGTCCGGATCCGCCCCGGCCGCGCGGGCCGCCCGGCGTACCAGCCCCACCGGTGAGTCGCAGATCCCGATGACACGGTCGCCCAGCACCTGCGACATCGCCTCGGTGACCATGCCCGCCGGGTTCGTGAAGTTGATGACCCACGCCGTCGGGGCGAGCGCCGCCACGCGTTCGGCGATGCCCAGCGCCACCGGGATGGTCCGCAGGCCGTACAGGACACCGCCCGCGCCGACCGTCTCCTGCCCCAGCACCCCCTCGGCCAGCGGAATGCGCTCATCGCGGATCCGGCCGGCCGTACCGCCCACCCGTATCGCGGAGAAGATGAAATCGGCCCCGGTCACGGCCTCGTCCAGATCGCGGGCGAGGCGTACGGTCACCGGATGGGGACGGCCCTGCGCCAGCCGCGCCAGCACATCGGCGATCACCGCCACCCGTTGCGCGTCGGTGTCGTACAGGGTCACCTCGGAGACGGAGCGTGCCGGGTCCTCCAGCAGCGCGCGGTAGACCAGCGGCACCCGGAAACCGCCTCCGCCGAGAATCGTGAGCCTCATGAGGCGGAACGTACCGCAGCATCAGGCAGACTGGCGGCACGTGCCGAGATGAGAGGGGCGAGCGCGGTGAGCAGTGGCCGACGCGATGTCCAACCGCCTGCGGGCCCGGCTCCCGTGCCGACGGCCCTCGACCCGCTCGCCGAGGTGCGGCGCACGGGCGATCCGTACACCGACGTCTATCTGACCGGCACGGTCTTCCTGGACATCATCTTCACCGGCCTGGATTCCGCCCCGGTCCGCGGCACCGAGTCCTGGGCCCGCGGCATGGGCTCCAGCCCCGGCGGCGTCGCCAACATGGCCACGGCGCTGGCCCGGCTCGGGCTGCGCACCTCCCTGGCCGCCGCCTTCGGCGACGACATGTACGGCGAGTACTGCTGGGAGGCGCTCTCCCAGGGCGAGGGCATCGACCTGACGATGTCCCGTACGGTCCCCGGCTGGCACTCCCCGGTGACGGTCTCCATGGCCTACGAGGGCGAGCGCACGATGGTCTCGCACGGCCATGAGGCGCCGCCGCCCGAGTCCGCCTTCGACGGCGCGCACGCACCGGGCTGCCCGCCGCCGTCCCGCGCCTGCGTCGCCTCGCTGGTGCCCGGCCGCCGCGAGGGCTGGCTGGGCTGCGCGGCCGGCCGCGGCAGCCGGATCTTCGCGGACGTGGGCTGGGACGACAGCGGCCGCTGGGACCCGGCCGACCTCGCCGACCTCGCACACTGCGAGGCCTTCCTGCCCAACGCGGAGGAGGCGATGCGCTACACCCGCACCGACTGCCCCCGCGCCGCCGCCCGCAAGCTGGCCGAACGCGTTCCGCTCGCGGTGGTCACCATGGGCGCGGAGGGCGCCTGCGCCGCGGACGGCCGGACCGGGGAGTGCGCCGAGGTGCCCGCCATCGCCGTCGAGGCGCTGGACCCCACCGGCGCCGGGGACGTATTCGTCGCCGGGTTCGTCACCGGCACCCTCGCCGACTGGCCGCTCGCCGACCGGCTGGCCTTCGCGGGCCTGAGCGCCGCCCTGTCGGTGCAGGAATTCGGCGGCTCGCTCTCCGCACCCGGCTGGGCCGAGATCGCGGCCTGGTGGCAGGGGGTACGGACGTGTGACGCCGCGGGGCCGGCCGCGCTGCGCCGCCAGTACGGATTCCTGGACGATGTGCTGCCCGCCGCCTACCGGCCCGCCCCGCTGGCCCGTGCGGTCCCCACGATCGGCTTCCGGCGCCCGGCCTGAGTGCGCGGGCCTGAGTGCGCGGGCCCGAGTGCACCCGGCCCGGGGCCGCCCGGCCGAGGGGCGGGCGGGCGTCCCGTTCCCCGCCCGTTCCCGGCCCGTCCCCTGCCCGCCCCGAAAAGCCTTCGGCCTTGTCAGTGCCCCGTCGTACTCTTGTATCCCAAGAGAGGTCAGGCCACCGGCGCCCCTTTCACGAGCGCAGGCGCCTTTGAAGAGCAAAGGATGGGGGTTGAGCAGGCTACCGAGCCGGCCCATGACGCAGACACCCATGCAACCGCAGGCCAGCGCCCAGTTCACCGTCCCGGCCAAGCACCCGATGGTGACGGTCCTGGGGTCCGGAGACTCGCTGCTGCGGGTGATCGAAAAGGCCTTCCCGGCGACCGACATCCATGTCCGGGGCAACGAAGTCAGCGCTGTCGGAGATGCCCGGGAAGTGGGCCTCATTCAGCGTCTGTTCGACGAGATGATGCTGGTGCTCCGCACCGGACAACCGATGACGGAGGACGCAGTGGAACGCTCCATCGCCATGCTGCGCGCGGCGGAGGACGGCGAGGGCGCGGTGGGCGAGACGCCCGCCGAGGTGCTGACCCAGAACATCCTGTCCAACCGCGGCCGCACGATCCGGCCCAAGACCCTCAACCAGAAGCGCTATGTCGACGCCATCGACGCGCACACCATCGTGTTCGGCATCGGCCCGGCCGGCACCGGCAAGACGTATCTCGCCATGGCCAAGGCCGTCCAGGCGCTCCAGGCCAAGCAGGTCAACCGCATCATCCTGACCCGCCCCGCGGTCGAGGCCGGCGAGCGGCTGGGCTTCCTGCCCGGCACCCTCTACGAGAAGATCGACCCGTATCTGCGCCCGCTCTACGACGCGCTGCACGACATGCTCGACCCGGACTCGATCCCGCGCCTGATGGCCGCGGGGACGATCGAGGTCGCGCCGCTGGCGTACATGCGCGGCCGGACCCTGAATGACGCCTTCATCATTCTCGACGAGGCGCAGAACACCAACCCCGAGCAGATGAAGATGTTCCTCACCCGCCTCGGCTTCGACTCGAAGATCGTCATCACCGGTGACGTCACCCAGGTCGACCTGCCGGGCGGTACGAAGAGCGGTCTGCGCCAGGTCCGGGAGATCCTCGACGGCGTCGACGACGTCAATTTCTCCCTCCTCACCAGCAAGGACGTGGTCCGGCACAAGCTCGTCGGCCGTATCGTCGACGCCTACGAGAAGTACGACAGCCGCAACGGCCGCAACGGCCAGTAGGCCGCGGCCGGTAAGCACCGAACCGCTCAGCGCGAGAAGCGAGACGAAACACCACCCATGTCGATCGACGTCAACAACGAGTCCGGAACGGACATCGACGAGCAGGCCGTCCTGGACGTCGCCCGCTATGCCATTGCCCGGATGCGCATCCACCCGCTCTCCGAGCTGTCCGTCATCGTCGTGGACGCCGAGGCCATGGAGCAGCTCCACATCCAGTGGATGGACCTGCCGGGTCCGACCGATGTCATGTCCTTCCCGATGGATGAGCTGCGTCCGCCGGCCAAGGACGACGAGGAGCCCCCGCAGGGGCTCCTCGGTGACATCGTGCTGTGCCCCGAGGTCGCCAAGAAGCAGGGCGAGGAGGCCCCGACCGGCCACAGCATGGATGAGGAGCTTCAGCTGCTCACCGTCCACGGCGTGCTGCATCTGCTCGGGTACGACCATGAGGAGCCGGACGAGAAGGCCGAGATGTTCGGTCTCCAGGCGGCGATCATCGACGGCTGGCGGGCCGAGCGGGGGATGACCGGTCCCTCGCCGGCCCCCACCATGTCGTAACCGGACACCACGATGACCACCCAGTTGATCGCCGTCGCGGTCCTCCTCGTCGTGATCGCCTGGCTCGCCGCCTGCGCCGAGGCGGGCCTGGCCCGTACGACGAGCTTTCGCGCCGAGGAAGCCGTCCGCTCCGGCCGCCGCGGCAGCGCCAGGCTCGCCCAGGTCGCCGCCGACCCCACCCGCTATCTGAACGTCGCGCTGCTGGTGCGGGTCGGCTGCGAGATGGCCGCCGGCGTCCTGGTCACCTACGCCTGCCTGCGCTCCTTCGACAAGACATGGCAGGCGCTGGCCGTCGCCATCGCGGTGATGGTGCTGGTCTCCTACGTCGCCGTCGGCGTCTCCCCGCGCACCATCGGCCGGCAGCACCCGCTCAACACCGCGACCGCCGCCGCCTATGTCCTGCTGCCACTGGCCCGCATCATGGGCCCCATCCCGCAGCTGCTGATCCTCATCGGCAACGCCCTCACCCCCGGAAAGGGCTTCCGCAAGGGCCCGTTCGCCTCGGAGGCCGAGCTGCGCTCGCTGGTGGACCTGGCCGAGAAGGAGTCGCTGATCGAGGACGAGGAGCGCCGCATGGTGCACTCCGTCTTCCAGCTCGGCGACACCCTCGTGCGGGAGGTGATGGTGCCGCGTACGGACCTGGTGTCCGTCGAGCGCTTCAAGACCATCCGGCAGGCGCTGACCCTGGCGCTGCGCTCCGGCTTCTCCCGGATCCCGGTGACCGGCGAGAACGAGGACGATGTCGTCGGCATGGTCTATCTCAAGGACCTGGCCCGCAAGGTGCACATCAGCCGGGACGCGGAGACCGAGCTGGTCTCCACGGCCATGCGCCCCGCCGTCTTCGTCCCCGACACCAAGAACGCCGGTGATCTGCTGCGCGAGATGCAGCAGGACCGCAATCACGTCGCGGTGGTGATCGACGAGTACGGCGGCACGGCCGGCATCGTCACCATCGAGGACATCCTGGAGGAGATCGTCGGCGAGATCACCGACGAGTACGACCGTGAGCTGCCGCCCGTCGAGGAGCTCGGCGACGGCCGCTACCGCGTCACGGCCCGGCTGGACATCGGCGCCCTCGGCGAGCTCTACGGCCTGGCCGAGCTGGACGACGAGGACGTCGAGACGGTCGGCGGGCTGCTCGCCAAGCTGCTGGGCCGGGTGCCGATCGCGGGCGCCACGGCCGAGATCGATCTCTCCGACGACGCCCACGACCCCGGGCTCAAGGCGCTGCGGCTGACCGCCGAGTCCCCGGCCGGCCGCCGCAACAAGATCATCACGGTGCTCTGCGAGCCGGTCCGCCAGGAGGGCGGCAGCGGCGCCGACGCACAGCGCTCCGAGAACTGACCCCGCGCCCGCCGCCGGGCACCGCCCGCTGTTTTCCGTTCTCGCGTACTGATCCCAAGTGCACTGCAAGTTTTCTGCATTCCATGTTTCGGGAAGCTGGATTCCGTCCCGATGACCATGGAAAGATCGCTCTGGCCGGTTGCCGACAGCGCGCCAACCGCGATGCCCGAGAGGAAAATTGCAAGGAATGCGTGCATTCAATGCGGCGGTTGGTGCGGTCGCCGCGGTGGCGCTGTTGGTCGGCTGTTCCGGCAGTCCGGAAAGCAAGGAAGGCTCCGCACGGAGCGATGACGGGGAAGTTTCCGTCCGGTTCACCGTGGAGTCGAACCTTCCGCTGAATATCTCCATGACCGGTACCCGGGGTTCCGGTGGGCATACCGAGGAATTCAGGAAGGTCAAGGCTCCGTGGTCCAGGACCGTAAAAGTGGAAAAGGACCGCTATCCGGGCGTATCGGTGGCGCCGGTGAACGCCGCCGAAAAGGGGGAGGTGAGGTGCGAAATGCTGGTTTCCGGAAAGCTCGTCGACGAGGATTCCGGCAAGGGCACCGGCCCCACCCTCGTTGTGGACTGCAGCGGCGCCACCTGATGGCTGCTGCCTGCTGAAGAGCGGTTGCCCCGGCGCAGGGGAGCGGGGCAACCGCCGTCTTCAGCTCGGTGCGGCGGGACCGAACCTCCCGCACCGGCCGAAACCGCCAACGGCTCCGGCCCCGGCCCACCCCGGCGAACGGGACTGCATATGCTCCCCGTATGACCGACTCCGCACCGCTGGACCCCGAAGACCGCAAGATCATCACGCTCGCACGCTCGGCGCGGGCCCGTAACGGTGTGCCCGAGGGGGCCGCCGTACGGGACGAGACCGGCCGCACCTACGTCGCCGGGACCGTCGCCCTGGACTCGCTGAAGCTGAGCGCGCTGCAGACGGCCGTGGCGATGGCCGTGGCCAGCGGAGCCACGTCCCTGGAGGCCGCGGCCGTGGTCACCGAGGCCGAGCAGGCCGCGGACGCGGACCGTGCGGCGGTGCGGGACCTCGGCGGGCCCCGGACCCCGGTCCTGGTCGCGGGCCCGGACGGCGCCCTGCGCAGCAGCGTCCCCGCGGGCGGGTCCGGCGTCTGACCCCTGGCGATGGTCGGCGCGGCCCCGGCGATCAGGGAGAATGGGCGCCATGAGCGTCCGTACTGACTCCTCCGCCCCGCACCGCGCCGGCTTCGCCTGCTTCGTCGGCCGTCCGAACGCGGGCAAGTCCACCCTTACGAACGCTCTCGTCGGCACAAAGGTGGCCATCACCTCCAACCGGCCGCAGACCACCCGCCACACCGTGCGCGGCATCGTGCACCGCCCTGAGGCCCAGCTGGTCCTGGTGGACACCCCCGGTCTGCACAAGCCGCGCACCCTGCTCGGCGAGCGCCTCAACGACGTCGTGCGCACCACCTGGGCCGAGGTCGACGTCATCGGCTTCTGCCTGCCCGCCGACCAGAAGATCGGCCCCGGCGACCGCTATATCGCCACGGAGCTGGCCGGTATCAAGAAGACGCCGAAGGTCGCCATCGTCACCAAGACCGACCTGGTCGACTCCAAGACGCTGGCGGGCCAGTTGATCGCCATCGACCAGCTCGGCAAGGAGCTCGGCATCGAGTGGGCGGAGATCATCCCGGTCTCGGCCGTCGGCGACACGCAGGTTTCCCTGCTCGCCGACCTGCTCGTCCCGCTCCTTCCGGAGAGCCCGGCGCTGTACCCCGAGGGCGACCTCACCGACGAGCCCGAGCAGGTCATGGTCGCCGAGCTGATCCGCGAGGCCGCGCTGGAGGGCGTACGGGACGAGCTGCCGCACTCCATCGCGGTGGTCGTCGAGGAGATGCTCCCGCGCGAGGACCGCCCGGCCGACAAGCCCCTCCTCGACATCCACGCGAATGTCTACATCGAGCGCCCCAGCCAGAAGGGCATCATCATCGGCCCCAAGGGCAAGCGCCTGAAGGAGGTCGGCATGAAGTCCCGCAAGCACATCGAGGCGCTGCTCGGTACGCCCGTGTTCCTGGACCTGCACGTGAAGGTCGCCAAGGACTGGCAGCGCGACCCCAAGCAGCTGCGGAAGCTGGGTTTCTAGCGCTTCCAGGGCTTATGGGGCCCCTGTCCTGGACGCACCCGACGGGCGGCGACGACCATCGCGCGGGACCGGCCGCCCGGACAGGGCGGGCCCGTCCCAACGGTCACGCCACCCCCCGGATCCGCCGCACCAGCACCGCCCCCACCAGCCCGATCGCCGCCGCCACCGCGTACAGCACCCGGTAGCCGCCGAGATGGTTCACGATCGGCGCGGCCAGTGCCGGGGCGGCCACCTGGGGCAGCGAGTTGGCGATGTTGATGAGGCCGAGGTCCTTGCCGCGGTGGGCGGCGGCCGGCAGGACATCCGTCATCAGGGCGAAGTCGACGGAGGTGAAGACCCCGAAGCCGACGCCGAGCAGCGCCGCGGCGCACAGCGAGCCGGTCCAGGTCTGCCACGTGCCGAGGAGCAAGGTGGCCGCCGCCATGATCACCCCCGCCCACAGGACGAACGGCTTCCGACGGCCCACCCGGTCCGACCAGATGCCGCCGACGACTACGGTGGCCAGCAGGGTCACGCCGTTGACCGCGGTCAGGATCAGCACCCCGCCGTCCGGATCCGGATGGTGCAGCGCGTCCCGCAGGTAGTACAGGAGGTACAGCAGCGCCAGCGCGTTGCCGAGGTTGATCAGGAAGCGGGTCAGCCAGGCCCAGCCGAGGTCGGGGTGGCGGCGCGGCCCGAGCCAGAAACCGGCGAGGAAACCGCGCCAGGTCAGCGGCGGGCGGGCGGCGGCCGGCAGTACCGGGTCCCGGTGGAGGAGCGGGTAGGGGAGCGTGGCCAGGAGGGTGAAGGCGGCGCAGGCCAGGTAGCCGGCGGTGATTCCGCCGGCCACGGTGGCCAGGCCCGTGCCGACGACGACGCCGAGGATCTGGGCCGCGCCCAGCCAGCCGCCCACCGCGCCGCGCTGGAGGTGGGGGACGCGGTCCGGGACGGCCGCCGTGAGGGCCGCGAACGCCGCGTTGAGGGTCAGCTGGACCAGACACCAGCCGACCGCCATCCCCAGGACCGTACGCGCCCCGGCGAGCAGCGCCAGCGCCGCCGCCCCGCCCAGCGCGCCGGCCAGGATCCAGGGCGTACGGCGCCCGTACCGCGAGGCCGTACGGTCCGAGAGCGCCCCGAACAGCGGGTTGGAGAGCAGCGAGACCGCGGCGCCGAGGCCGGTCACCCATGCCAGCACCGTTTCCTTGGAGGTCCCGGGCGGCGCGAGTTCGGCGGCCTGCAGGGCGAGCAGGATCTGGATCGGCCCGTACCAGCCGACCCAGATCGCGCCGTTGGCCAGGGAGAGGGAGGCGGTCCAGCCGCGGCCGACCCGCTCGGTCGGCGCCGACAGGGGCGCGGGAGCGCTCACCCCTGGGCCTGGGCCCGCAGCGCGTCCCGCAGCCAGCGGTAGGACGCCTTGGGGGTGCGGGCCAGCGTCGCGTAGTCGATGTGCACGAGGCCGAAGCGCCGGGCGTAGCCCTCGGCCCATTCGAAGTTGTCCATCAGCGACCAGACGAAGTAGCCGCGGACGTCGACCCCGGCGGCCATCGCGTCGTGCAGCGCCCGCAGATGCCCGTCCAGGAAGGCGATCCGGTCGGTGTCCTCGGTGCCCTCGTAGGAGCAGCCGTTCTCGGTGATCATGATCGGCGGCAGGTTCGCGCCGTAGCGCTCCCGGAAGGAGAGGAGCAGTTCGGTGAGCGCCTCGGGGACCACGGGCCAGCCGAAGTCCGTACGGGGGTAGCCCTCGATCTCCCGGGGCGCGAAGGGGAGTTCGGGGGGCAGCGCGATCCCGGCGAAGTCGGCGGGGCCGGCCGCGTCCGGCTGCGGGGCGCCGACCAGGGTGGGCTGGTAGTAGTTGATCCCGTACCAGTCCAGCGGCTGGGAGATGATCTTCAGGTCGTCGGCGACGGGTCCCGGGAGCATCGCCGCGATGCCCTCGTCCGGGTAGCGGCCGAGCAGGACGGGGTCGGCGAACAGCCGGTTGAGGAGGAGGTCGTAGAAGTCGGCGGCCTCGGTGTCGGCCTCGGATTCCGAGGCCTTCCAGGTGGGGCCGTGGGAGTTGGCGATGCCGATGCCGGTGGCGCCGCGGGCGCGCAGCGCCTGGACGGCGAGGCCGTGTCCGAGCAGCTGGTGGTGGGCGGCCGGCAGCGCGTCGAAGAGCAGCGTGCGGCCGGGTGCGTGCTGTCCCAGTCCGTAGCCCAGCAAGGTGAGTTCGGCGGGCTCATTGAGAGTGATCCAGCGCTTCACCCGGTCCCCGAGCCGCGCCGCCACTGCGTCCGCGTACGCCGCGAAGTGCTCCGCGGTCTCCCGTAGCAGCCAGCCGCCGCCCTCCTCCAGGGCCTGCGGGGTGTCCCAGTGGAACAGCGTCGGTACGGGTGCGACCCCGGCCGCCAGCAGCGCGTCCACCAGCCGGTCGTAGAAGTCCAGCCCGGCCGCGTTGACCGCCCCGCTGCCGTCCGGCACCACCCGCGGCCAGGCCACCGAGAAGCGGTACGCGCCGACGCCGAGCCCCTTCAGGAGCGCGACGTCCTCGCGGTAGCGGTGGTAGTGGTCGGTGGTGACCCGGGCGTCGGACCCGTCCTTGATCCGCCCGGCCTCCGCCGTGAAGGAGTCCCAGGAGGAGCGCCCCCGCCCGTCCTCGTCCACCGCGCCCTCGATCTGCGCGGCGGAGGTCGACACGCCCCACAGGAAGTCGCGGGGGAAGCGGGGGAGGGGCGAGTTCACCGGCTCGGTTGTCATGCGCGGGATCTTCGTTTACCGCCGGTAACACCGTCAAGAGGTCACACGAACCGGGGAGTTGGGGTGGTCTCGCTGGACAGCGGCTGGCCGTGTGGCCCATAATTTGGCCATGCGGTCAAAAAATGATCCGGGTGGCCAGGAGGGTGCCCGGGACGGTGCGGGGAAGGGTGAGCGGGAGTCCGCGGAGCCGGAGCGCTCGTTCATCGAGAAGGCGCGCCGCGCCCAGATCATCGACGCCGCCGTCGAGACCATCGCGGTACGGGGGTTCGCGAAGGCCTCGCTGGCGCAGATCGCGGAGCGGGCGGGGATCAGCAAGGGCGTGATCTCCTACCACTTCGCGGGCAAGGAGGAGTTGATAGAGCGGCTCGTCGACCAGGTCTACAGCGACATCGGCGCCTTTGTCGGCGCCCGGCTGGAGGAGCGCGCCGAGGCAACCGGATGGCTGCGCGTCTACATCGAGTCGGTGGCCGTGTACATGTCCAACCATCGGAGCCAGCTCGCCGCGCTCGGCGAGATCTTCAGCAGCTTCCGCACCTCCGACGGTGCCCCCCACTACGGCATCGCCTCGAGCGAACCGATCTACACGGGGCTGGAGAACGCCTTCCTGGAGGGACAGCGCAGCGGCGAGTTCCGCGCGTTCGACGCCCGCGTCATGGCCGTCAGCCTCCAGGCCGGGATCGACAACATGTTCGCGTACTGGAGCGCCCACCCCGAGCACGACCTGGCGGCCCACGCCCGCGAGCTGGCCACCCTCTTCGAGCACGCCACGCACGCGCCGGCCGCGCAGCCCGGCACCGCGCCGGAACCCACGGCACCGGACCCCACGGCACCGGACCCCACCGCGCCGCGGCGCACCGAACGGCACTGAACCGCATTCCACTGAACTGCACTCAACGGGGGATCACTTGATGACGGACGTACCGGAACGCACGATCGTGCCGGCCGGACCCGAGCCCGCCGTGGCGCGCCCGCCGCGCGCCCGGCTGCACTACGTCGACAACCTGCGTATCGCGCTGACGGCGCTCGTGGTGCTGCACCACACCGCCGTCACCTACGGCAACATCCCCGCCTGGTACTACACCGAGCCCGCACGGGACGGCTCCGGGCTGGTCCTGGACCTCTTCGTCATGCTCAACCAGGCGTTCTTCATGGGCTTCTTCTTCATGATCGCCGGGTACTTCACGCCGGCGTCCTACGACCGCAAGGGCACGCGGCCGTTCATCCGGGACCGCCTCAAGCGGCTCGGCATTCCGCTGCTCGTCTTCCTGCTGCTGATACGCCCGCTGACGGGCATCGGCGGCTACTTCGACCTGCGGGCCGAGTTCGCCGCCCGCGGCGAATCGCTGCCGTACTGGCTCTACTACCTGCTGAGCTGGGACGCGGGCCCGCTGTGGTTCGTCGAGGTGCTCCTGGTGTTCGCCGCGCTCTACGCCCTCGTCCGCCGCCGCCGGGCGCAGCGCCTCCCGGCCGACGGCGGTGCCGCCGGCCGAGAGCCGATACGGACCCCACGGCCCCTGCGGCCGCGCGCCATCGTGCTCTTCACCGTCGCCCTGGCCCTCGCCACCTACCTGTGGCGCTTCCCCGTCCCGGACGGCAGCTATCTCCCGTTCCTCGGCCTGCCCTCGCCCAGCTACTTCCCGCAGTACGCGAGCTTCTTCGTCCTCGGGGTGCTCGCCCACCGCCGTGGCTGGCCGGCCACGCTCTCCCGCACCGCGGGCCGGGTGGGCTTCGCCGTCGCCACCGTCGCGACGCTGGCCTTTCTGCCGGTCGCCGCGGCCGCGAAGCCGGGAGTGATGGACGGGCACGGCACCTGGCAGTCGCTGGCGATGGCCGTATGGCAGGCGGCGTTCGCCATCGGCATCGTGCTCGGCCTGACCGTCCTCTTCCGCGAGCGTCTCAACCGGCAGGGGCGCACCGCGGCGTTCCTTTCCCGCCATGCCTTCGCGGTGTACGTGATCCACGCACCGGTGCTCGTCGGCCTCGGTTACGCGTTCCGCTGGCTGCACGCCCCGGCGGCGGCCAAGTTCGCGCTGGTCGCCGTCGTGGCCCTGCCGCTGTGCTGGGCCGTCGCCTACGCCGTCCGCTCCCTGCCGCGCGCCGACCGCGTGCTGTGAGCCCCGCCCGGCGGACCCGGCCCGGCGGGCGGGGCGGTCCCGCCGGGCCGGGCGGACGGCCCGCCTACCCGCCCTCTTTGAGCACCCGCGTGATCAGCTCCCGCTGCTCGTCCGTCAGCCGGGGATCGGCGCAGTACACCGACCGCCCGTCGACGGTGAGCTGATAGCGGAAGCCGTCCGGCACCCCGACGGGCGGTGTGTCACGGGCGTCGGCGAGGGCCTGCTCGGCCATGGCGTGCCATTCGTCGGCATCGGACCGCGCCGAGGTGTCGACCTCGGCGCGGCGCTCGATGCCCGCGAAGCCACCGGTGCGCCGGATCTCAATACGCATGAGGGGCTCCTACCCCATAAGGCGCGGGCCACCGCCCCCACGGGCCCCGATCGGCCTCACGGGCGCCTGCGGAGGCGTGCGCTACTCGGCGCTCACCCCGACCTGGGTCCAGGCCTTGACCAAGGCCTCGTGCTCGTCCCCGGCGCCGAAGCGGGCGCGGGCGGCGCCCACGGTGAGGGCCGCGAAATCGGCGAACTGGGCGTCCTTGGCGAGGTCCCCGCCGGTCAGCACGTCGTACCAGATCTGTCCCGCCTTCTCCCAGGCGTTGCCGCCGAGCGCCGTGGCGGCCAGATAGAAGGCGTGGTTGGGGATACCGGAGTTGATGTGCACACCGCCGTTGTCGTCGGTGGTCTGCACATACCCCTTCATCGTCGCGGGCTGCGGGTCCTTGCCCAGCACATCGTCGTCGTACGCGGTCCCCGGCGCCTTCATGGAGCGCAGCGCCTTGCCGGTGACGTTCGGGCCCAGGAGCCCGGCCCCGATCAGCCAGTCGGCCTGGTCGGTGCTCTGGCCCAGTGCGTACTGCTTGATCAGGGAGCCGAAGACGTCCGAGATGGATTCGTTGAGCGCCCCGGACTGGCCCTGGTAGTCGAGGTTGGCGGTGTACTGGGTGACGCCGTGGGTGAGCTCATGGCCGATCACGTCGACCGGGATGGTGAAGTCCAGGAACAGGTCGTTGTCGCCGTCGCCGAAGACCATCCGCTCGCCGTCCCAGAAGGCGTTGTCGTACTTCTGGCCGTAGTGGACGGTGGCGTTCAGCGGCAGTCCGGCGCCGTCGATGGACTTGCGGCCGTAGACCTTCAGATAGAGCTCGAAGGTCGCGCCCAGGGCCGCATGGGCGCGGTTGACGGAGACGTCCTTGGACGGACGGTCGGACTCCGCGTGCACCTTGGTGCCGGGCACGGTCTCCTGATGGCCGGCGTCGTAGATGGTGCGGTTCGGCTTGTCGGCGGCGGCGCCGGGCTCGCCGGGGGTCACTCCGCGGGCGATGACGTCCAGGCGCCGGCTGCGCTGGGTGTCGTCGTGGTCCAGGGTGCGGCGGACGTGCTCGTGCGCATCGGCCAGGTTGCTGAGGATGTGCGGCGGAACGATGGTGCAGAAGACCGGGGTGGCGGGCATTTGGCTGCGGTCCATGTGAGTGAGGTCCATGGACAAACGGTGGCACCCTGTAACCTTCGTGTCACTGCCAGCCGCGAAGATTCCCAAAAAAGTGTGGTTCGTCGCACTTAGGGCACTATGTCCGTCCGGTCCCGCATACTGATACGCGACGACCGGTCACCGCGATCCTCGGATACGCTGCTGAGCATCATGCGTTTCGGGCTGCTTCTCCTTAGCTGCCGCGGCGAGGGCCTGTAGTCGTAGGCCGACCCCCTCCCCGCGGAGTTCGGTGTTGCGGAAATCCGCCCCGTCGGCCTCCCCCGAGCTCTTCAGGAGCAGGGGGAACCCATCCTCCAGTAGCCGTACGAGGAGCCCAACGCATCATGTCGAACCCGTCGAGCCCCGCCGAGAACGCCGTCGGTCGCCGCACCCCCATCACCGCCGCCACCCAGCGGCAGCGCCCCTCCGGGATGCCGATCCACAAGTACGGCCGTTACGAGGCCGTCGAGATCCCCGACCGCACGTGGCCGGACAACCGGATCACGGTCGCGCCCCGCTGGCTGTCCACCGACCTGCGCGACGGCAACCAGGCGCTGATCGACCCGATGTCGCCGGCGCGTAAGCGGGAGATGTTCGACCTCCTGGTGCGCATGGGCTACAAGGAGATCGAGGTCGGCTTCCCCTCGTCGGGCCAGACGGACTTCGACTTCGTCCGCTCCATCATCGAAGAGGGCGCGATCCCCGAGGACGTGACCATCTCCGTCCTGACCCAGGCGCGCGAAGAGCTGATCGAGCGCACCGTCGAGTCGCTGCGCGGCGCCCACAGCGCCACCGTGCACCTGTACAACGCCACCGCGCCGGTCTTCCGCCGGGTCGTCTTCCGCGGCTCGAAGGACCAGGTCAAGCAGATCGCCGTGGACGGCACGCGGCTGGTGATGGAGTACGCCGACAAGCTGCTGGGCGACGAGACCGCCTTCGGCTACCAGTACAGCCCGGAGATCTTCACCGACACCGAGCTGGACTTCGCGCTGGAGGTCTGCGAGGCCGTGATGGACGTCTGGCAGCCCGAGGAGGGCCGCGAGATCATCCTGAACCTGCCCGCCACCGTCGAGCGCTCCACGCCCTCCACGCACGCCGACCGCTTCGAGTGGATGTCGCGCAACCTGTCGCGCCGCGAGCACGTCTGCCTGTCCGTACACCCGCACAACGACCGCGGTACGGCCGTGGCCGCAGCCGAGCTGGCGATCATGGCCGGCGCGGACCGGATCGAGGGCTGCCTGTTCGGCCAGGGTGAGCGCACCGGCAACGTCGACCTGGTGACGCTGGGCATGAACCTGTTCTCACAGGGCGTCGACCCGCAGATCGACTTCTCGCAGATCGACGAGATCCGCCGGACGTCCGAGTACTGCAACCAGATGGAGGTCCACCCTCGCCACCCCTACGCGGGCGATCTGGTCTACACCGCCTTCTCCGGCTCCCACCAGGACGCCATCAAGAAGGGCTTCGACGCGATGGAGGCCCAGGCGGCGTCCGTCGGCAAGACCGTCGACGAGATCGAGTGGGCGGTCCCGTACCTGCCCATCGACCCCAAGGACGTCGGCCGCTCCTACGAGGCCGTCATCCGCGTCAACTCCCAGTCCGGCAAGGGCGGTATCGCCTACGTCCTCAAGAACGACCACAAGCTGGACCTGCCGCGCCGGATGCAGATCGAGTTCTCCCGGATCATCCAGGAGAAGACCGACTCCGAGGGCGGCGAGGTCACCCCGGCCGCCATCTGGTCCGTCTTCCAGGACGAGTACCTGCCCACCCCGGAGAACCCCTGGGGCCGGATCGCGCTGCGCACCGCCCAGACCTCGTCGACCAGCGACGGCACGGACGCGCTGACCGTCGAGGCCGTGGTCGACGGCGACGACACGGTACTGACCGGCACCGGCAACGGCCCGCTGGCCGCGTTCTTCGACGCGCTGCACGCCATCGACGTCGACGTCCGCCTGCTGGACTACGTCGAGCACACCATGAGCGAGGGCGCCGGCGCCCAGGCCGCCGCGTACATCGAGTGCGCGATCGGCGACAAGGTGCTGTGGGGCGTCGGCATCGACGCCAACATCGTCCGCGCCTCGATCAAGGCCGTTGTCTCGGCGGTCAACCGCGCGGCGCGCTGACCCGCACCGGCTCCCCACGGCGCCCCGCCGCTCGCGCAGAGCGGCGGGGCGCCGTGCGCTGTCCGCCGTCCGCCTGAGGGGCCGCGAACCCCTGCGTTCCGGCCAAGACCGCGGTCCGCCTCGGAAGGCGTTGCCGCCGGTGACCGGGTGCGCCACCGGGTGGCGGCCCCCTGCCATCCGGCCAGTTGCCCGGTACAAGGTACTGACGGCGCATCAACGATGTGGCTAACATCACGTCCCATGACGGCAACGGGGCCGCGGGGTGACGGAGGGCTGACGTGATGCACAAGATGTGTGTGATGGGCGTGCGCACGTCCTGGCGTACCGTCGCCGACGGGGAGTTCTTCTGCCCGGACTGCGGCGGGGACCGCAACTACCTCCGCCGGGCCGGCCGCCGTCGGCTCACCGTGCTCGGCATCCCCCTCCTCTCGCGCGGCGCCGCGGGACCGGTCCTCGAATGTTCCGCCTGCCATGGGCACTTCGGCCTGGACGCGCTGGACCACCCCACCACCGTCCGCCTCTCCGCGATGCTCCGGGACGCCGTCCACACCATGACGCTCGCCCTTCTTGCCGCCGGCGGCACCTCCTCCCGCGCGGTCCGCAAGAGCGCCGTCGCCGCGGTCCGGGCATCCGGGTTCGCCGACTGCTCCGAGGACCAGCTGCTCACCCTCCTCGCCGCGCTGGCTGCCGACACCGGCCGACTGACCGGCACCTACGACGCGGTGACCGGCGGCGAGTGCGGGCACCACGGCCTCGACCCGTGCGGCACCGCGCTGGCCATAGAGCTCCATGAGTCCCTGGAGCCGCTGGCCCCCCATCTCGCCCCGGCCGGCCGCGAATCCCTTCTCCTCCAGGGCGCCCGGATCGCCCTCGCCGACGGGTCCTACACGCCCGCCGAACGCGAGGTGCTGGCGACCGTCGGCGCCGCGCTGACGCTCTGCCCGGCCGATGTCAACCGACTGCTGGCGGCGGCGCGGACGCCGTCCTGAGGCGGGGCTGAGGCGGGTCTGAGGCCGTTCCGAGGCGGGGCCGAGGCGGGCCGGTGGCCTTCCTGAGGCCTCGGGCCGCTCGGCGGGGTGGCCGCGGGTGGCCCGCGGGTGGCGAGGGCGCCCCGGGCGCCGGCCGGCTTTCCGGGCCGCGGCCCAGCAGCGGCGCCCCTCCTGGTCCGTGCGCGGACACGGCGGTTCGCGGTGCGGGCGGGCAGATGCGGATGCAGACGCAGACGCAGACGCAGACGAAGGCGACGACGAAGGCGCGGGCGAGGACGAAGGCGCACGGCGTCTGTGCGCGGGAGGGCGCGGCGTGGCCGCGCGAAGCGGCCGGCCGCTCGATGCAACCGAGCGGCCGGCCGTGGTGTTTCACGTACGAGAAACGAAACGCGGGGGTCCCGGGGGTGCCGGGAGGACGGGGGTGGCGACGATGAGGGACGAGATAGGCATCAGGCCGATGCCGACAGCGGCACCGCCGCATCGGACTCGGCCACGGCCTCGGACGCGGACGCGAGCCTGACGGGCAGGGTCCGGTAGCCGCCGGAGATGAACCCCTCGATCGGCACCAGCTGCTCGGTCGGGACGGCCAGTTCCAGGTCGGGGAAGCGGTCGAAGATGGCGGGCAGGGCGATGCGGGCTTCCATGCGGGCGAGCGGGGCGCCCAGGCAGTGGTGGACGCCGTGGCCGAAGGCAAGGTGTTCCTGGCCGGGGCGCTGGATGTCGAAGTCGTCGGCGGTGGAGCCGTGCTGCTGGGGGTCGCGGCCGGCCGACACGTACGACGGCATGATCGCCTCGCCCTTGCGGATGGTGGGGCCGCCCGGGATCTCGATGTCCTCGACCGCGAAGCGCAGCGGGAGATTGGCGATGCTGGGGTCCCAGCGGAGGGTCTCCTCGATGACGTCGTTCCAGGAGGCCTTGCCGCTGCGGACCAGTGCGAGCTGCTCGGGGTGCGTGAGGAGGGCGTGCACCGCGTTGCCGATCAGGTCGACGGTGGTCTCGTGACCGGCGACGATGACGAGGAGGAGGGTGTCGACCAGCTCCGCCTCCGTCATCCGCTCGCCCTCGTCGTCCCGGGCGCTGACCAGCAGGCTGGTCAGGTCGTCGTCCGGGGTCTCCCGCTTGAGGGTGACCAGATCGGTGAGCAGCGTATGGATGGCGACGGCCGTCCGGCCGGCCTCTTCGGGGGTGAGGGTGGGGTCCATGATCGCGTTGGAGAGCTGGGACAGCTCGGTGCGCATGTCACCGTCCGGCACGCCGAACAACTCGCAGATGACCTGCATGGGGAGGGGGTGAGCGAAGGCTCCGCGGAGGTCGACGACCTCGCCCGCCGGGCTCGCGGCGAGCTGGTCCAGCAGTGCGTGGGTGATGCGCTCGACGCGGGGGAGCATCGCGTCGGTCCGGCGCGCGGTGAACGCCGGGGCGATCAGCTTGCGGAGGCGGCGGTGGTCCGCGCCGTACGCGGTGAACATATTGGTGACGCCGACCCAGGTCTGCAGCCAGCTGTCGTGGTATTCGCCGCGCTGCCAGGCGGGCCAGTGCTGGCGCGGGTCCTTGGAGACCCGGGGGTCGGTCAGCAGATCCTTGAGGAGGGAGTGACTGGTGATGGCCCAGGCCTGGGCGCCGGCGGGTATCTCTATCAGGACCGCGGGGCCTAGCTCGCGGAGGCGGGCTGCCTCTCCGTGGATATCGGCTCCGGTCGGGTCGATGACGACGGGCTGCTGTCCCATGGGGTAGCTCCTGCCTGCTCGGGGGTGATGGGGGTGAAACGGGCCGGAAGAGCGGTGAGCGCACGCTGGAAGGCGCCGGGACGCCACTCCAACTGCTCGGGTGACACGGCGAGTTCGATGTCCGAGAGCCACGCGGTGAGCCGCTCGATCGCGGTGGTCACGATCACCAGGGCGTGCCGCTGGACGGGGCAGGCGTGGGGGCCCGAGGCCCATGCCAGATGCGAGCCGCCGCCCGTACGGTTCTGATCGAGGGTGGTGGAACCGAACTGTCCGTTGGCGGCCGCATAGGAGACCAGTACCAACTGCCCCTGGCGTACCCAGGTGCCGTGGAAGAAGACATCACGGCGGGGGTAGTGCGCGGAGTAGTTGGCCATCGGCGGGTCGTTCCACAGCACCTCGTTGATGGCGTCCCGCGCGGTGAGGGCGCCGCCGGAGAGGGTGTTGTAGTAACGGTCGTCGGACAGCATCCGGGAGAGCGCGTTGCCGATGAGGTTGGTCAGCGGTTCATTGCCCGCCGCCATCGTCAGCACGATCTGCGGGATCACTTCCTCGTCGGACAGCCCGTTGGGGTGGTCCATGAACCAGGAGGTGAGGTCGGGGCCGCGCTGGGCCTTCTTCGCCGCGATCAGTTCCATGATGTAGGACGTGAACGCGGCGTCCGCGGTGACGGCCGCCTCGGGGTCGGCGGCCTCCATCAGCCCGGCGATCGCCGAGATCAGCCGCTCGTTGTAGGAGTCCGGCATACCGAAGAGGTCGTTGAACATCATCAGCGGCAGCAGCCGGGCGTACTCGCCGATGAGATCGACCTCACCGCTGGCGCCGAACGCCTGGATGAGGGTGTCCGCCGCGTGCTGGACCTTGGCGCGCAGGATGTGCGGTTCGACCAGCTCGAAGCTGTCGGAGATGACCTGCCGGTAGCGCCGGTGCGTCTCGCCGTCGTTGAAGAGGGCGTTGGGCCGGTAGCCCAGCATCGGCATGACCTGGGAGTCGGCCGGAATGGTCTTCTGCCATTCCCGGGAGTCCTTGGACCAGGTGGCGGTGTCGTTCAGCAGGTCCAGCGCCGCCCGGTAGTCGATGACCAGCATGGCCGTCACATCGGGGGCGATCTCGACGGGCGCCAGCGCGCCGTACTGCCGCAGATGGTTGTAGAAGCGGTTCGGGTCGGCGGCGAACTCCGGCCCGTGCAGCTTGAGGGGGGCGTAGGCGTCGGACCGGCCGAGCGGCTGATGGGCGGGCTGCTGCCAGCCGCCGGCGTCAATACCGCTGCCAATACCGCTGCCGGTGTCGACGCCGTGGCCGGTGTCGAAGCCGCTGTCGAAACCGGTGCCGGTGCCGATGCCGGTGCCGCCGTGGGCGTGCGCCGGGCAGCCGGGCGGGGGAGTGGCACCTGGGGGGTGCGGGGATGTCACGAGTTCTCCTGGACGACGGGGGTGTCAGGGGCATGCCAGGGTCGCCATCAGGGCTGTCACGCGGGACGTGTGCGCCCTGGCCGGTTCTCCTGGGCCCCTACTGGCTTTGCTGGGGCGTATGCGACAGCACGTGCGTGACGAGGGCGATCAGCGCGTCGACGGACTGGTCCCGGTCCCGGGCGTCGCACATCACCAGCGGCGTGTCCGGGTGCAGATCGAGTGCCTCGCGGAGCTTGGCGACGTCGTAATGCGGCGCATCGGGGAAGGTGTTGACCGCGACCGCATAGCGCAGCCCGGCCTCCTCGATGATGTCCATCACCTCGAAGGAGTCCGCCAGCCGGCGGGTGTCCGCGAGGACGAGGGCGCCGAGCGCGCCGCGCGCGATATCCGCCCACAGCGGCCGGAAGCGCTTCTGCCCAGGGGTGCCGAAGAGATACAGCACCAGGTCTCCGGGCAGCGTCAGCCGCCCGAAGTCGATCGCGACGGTGGTGGTGGTCTTTTCCCGGACGCCGTCGAGATCGTCGACGACCGCGCCGGTCTGCGTCATGACCTCTTCGGTGTGCAGCGGCGGGGTTTCGGACAGCGTACGGATGAGCGTGGTCTTGCCGACTCCGAAAGGCCCCGCGACCAGGAGCTTGACGAGTGTCTGGTCGGCGCCGGAAAGATACATGCCGCCGGTGCTAGGACTTGAGAGAGCGGAGTCCATCGAGAACCCTCTCCAGGATCTGCCGGTCGAATTGCTCGGCTTCGGGTATGGGGACACGGGCGAACAGCCGCCCGGCATCGACGAGATCGGCCACCAGCACCTTCACCACACTGACGGGCAGTCGAAGGTGGGCGGCGACCTCCGCCAGAGACAAGGCCCCGGGCTGCAACAACTCCAGGATCCGCCGCTCTTCGGGGCGGACCTCACTGGTGATCGGCATCCCCGCGGTGTGCAGCAGGGAGAGCCGGTCCAGGGTGTTGCGGCTGGGGCGGGCGCGGCCGCCGGTGGCCAGATAGGCCGGTACGAGGCGCCTGTTGCTCTGGCGGGGGGTCATGCGGAGTTGCCCAGATCTCGCGCCGGACTGTTCATGACCTTGTTGCCCAGGGTCGACACCTGGATCTGCATATGGTGCGCGACGACACCCATATTCACCTCGGGCGCCGCGAAGACGGCCAGACAGGTGTTCTCACCTGCGGGGATCGCGAAGACCCAGCCCTCCTCGGACTCGATCACGGTCTGCCGCAGCTTGGCGTCGTGCTGCTCGGCGAACGCCGCGGTCACCGCCCGTCCGGCGCCCTGGAGCGCGGACATCATGGCCGCCACACCCTCAGCGGCGTCCCGCTGGAGACCGGGCGAGGAGCCCTCGATGAAACCGTCACCGGAGATAACGGCGGCGTGGATAACATGCGGCAGCTCCAGGAGCGGCGCCAGCACCCAGGACTTGTCCTCGATGTTGCGGCGGCGAGCGGGGGCGGGGGTGTTCATTACTGGGGGTTCCCTTCAATACTGCGAGGGGGCTGTGGCTGTTGTGCTGCGGCCCGCCCGGATTCGGTGCCCTGCTGGAGTGCGGCCCAGCGGGAGGCGGTCTCTTCCGGGGTGCGCAGGGACTGCGGTTGGCTGCGCGGGGCGTCCTGATCGAGGTCGGAGACCGGGGTGCGGCGGCGCCGGCGCGGGAGTTCGGGCTCGTCCCCCCTGGCAGGCCCGGAACCGAGCCCGGAACCGAGCCCGGAATCGAACCCGGAAGCGGGTCCGGCGGCGGGCGCGGCAGCGCCGAGGGAGCCGGTGTCGTACAGATCCGCCGGGTTGGGCGCCGGAGGCGCTGCGGGGGATACGTGCGAGGCGGGCGAGGCGGGCGAGGGAACGGGAGCCGGGGACTGGTGCGCGGCGCGGCCCGGGTTGCGGGTCGGCAGCGTGCCCCGGTCCTGCGCGCCGGAGCGGTGGGGAACAGGAGCCATCACGGACATGGGCTGCCGGCTCTCGTCGAGGATGGTGAGCAGAGGGTCGCCCGGGATGTACACGATCGCGCGCACCCCGCCGTACGGGGAGGCCTCGATGTGCACCCGGTAGCCGTACTGCCGGACCAGCTGGCCGGCCGCCGCGAACCCGGTGCGCGGCGGGTCGCCGAGCTGGGTGAGCAGCAGATCCCCGTCACCGGACAGCAGCTTCGCGGCGTGCTTGAGCTCCTCCTCGTGCATCCCGACGCCGTAGTCGTCGATGATGACCGAGGCACCGCGGTTGCCCTGCTGGAGGATGACGTTGACCGGCAGTTCCTGGTGCGAGTGGTGCAGCGCGTTGGCCAGCAGCTCGGTGACGGTGATCGCGATCGGCTCGACCGCGCGGGCCACGACGGCGATCGGGTCGCGCAGCTGGTTGGTGATCTGCACGCGCTCATAGCCGCGCAGCCGGGAGGTGGCGCCGACGACCAGCTCGGCGAGGTAGGAGTCCTCACGGGTCAGCCCCGGCCAGGCGGCACAGACCACACCCGTCGCCTGAATACGCCGCAGCGCCTGCTCGTTGAGGAAGTCCGCCGCCAGCAGGTCCTGCGCGATGTTCGGGTCGTCGTAACGGTGCTGCATCCCCTGCAGCTGCGTCTGGAGCTGGTAGAGCAGCGCCTGGATGGTGGTGGTCGCGCCCCGCAGCGTGGACTGGGCCGCGGCGTCGACCCGCTCCCGCTCCTTCGTCACCGCCTCCGCGATCTGCTCCAGCACGGTGTTCAGTGCCTGATCGGTCTCCGACCCGGCGAAACGGGAGTCCAGCAGGCCCCGTACGGGCACATGCGGATGCGCCAGCGCCAGGGTCAGATCGGGGAGGCGGGCCCCCGCCAGATGCCGGATCTCGGCCTCGGTCGCCCGCAGCCGGGCGGTCAGCTCCGTATTGGCGTGCAGTGAGGTGGAGTTCTGCTCCTCAGCCGAGCTGAGGCGTTGTCTCAAGGCGGCGCTTTGCATCCTCGCGCGGATCACAAACGCCGCCAGCACCAGGGCGGCGGCCGTTCCGGCGCTGAGGCACCACAACAGCGCCTCGGGTATGGATGTCATCGGGATCCTCGGGTGGGGGAATGTGGTGAGCGGCGGTCACAGCGTTGTGTTTGCCGATCATCACGCGATGCTACCGGGGACATGACGTCCTGTGAGGCCCTCGGTAAGGCCTGCGTGAGAAATGCAGAAGGTCGCATTCCGCCCTTTGTGAGGCAGAGGGTTACGTGTTGCGGCCCCGCGGTCGTGGGGACGACGGCGGGGCCGAGACGTTTATTGATGCGGTATTAACTTGCCGGTGATGGAGCGGTCTTGATGCTGTCCACGAACGCGGACCAGCTTGCGGCCGATATGACCAGGGCCGGGCCGTCGGGGACCTTGCTGTCACGGACGGGGACGACGCCGGGGAGGCCGTCGCGGACCTCGATGCAGTCGCCGCCGTTGTGGTCGCTGTAGCTGCTTTTGCGCCAGCGGGCGGCGCCGGGGAAGTCGTGGGCGACCTCGATGCAGTCGCCGCCGTGCCCGTCGCTGTAGCTGCTCTTGCGCCACTGAGCGGCACTCAAGTCGTACTCGCGCATCGTCTGTAGTCCTCAGCCGCCGATTCGATCAGGGAGAGGGACGCCTCCGGGGAGAGGGCGGCGGCCCTCACCAGATCGTAATCCTCTTGTACTCGCTTCACGATGGCCAATTCGTCCAGCAGATTCGCCGAAAACACGGCTTCCGTATAGACCGTTGGTGGCGCATCTCCGAACTCCATGAGCTTCGCCATCCGGCCCATGATGGGAGTGGGGCCCGCTGCGAAGGGGAGGATTTGCACCAGTGTCCTGCGGTCGCGCACCAGCCGTGCGATGTGGTCCAACTGCTCGGCCATGATGGCGGGATCGCCCACCACCACACGCAGCACGGCTTCGTGCATGATTGACCTGTAGTCGAGCCGCGTGGCGCCGTTGAGGATGCAAGCCCGCTCTATCCGGGCTGAAACCTTCTCCTCGATGAAATCGTCCTCCGCGAACGGATTGCTCGCGATCGTGACGGCCCGCGCATACGGTGCCGTCTGCAACAACCCAGGCACCGTCATCGACTCGAAGTCGCAGATCTTCGTAGCGATCTTCTCCAGCTCCGCGGCCTTCGCGAAATACGCCGCGAACGGTGACTTCTCCAGCAGTTTCCGGCAGAGCCGCTCAAAGAATCCGTCGGTCTCCAGTGTGACGTCGAGCTGGGCCGCCAATTCCGGCGACGGCTTGCGCCACCCCACCTCGAATGCGCCGATGTAGGCGGCGGAGACGAACACCCGCCTCCCGAGCTCCTCCTGGGTTAAGTCGGCCGCCAGTCGGCGATCTCTGAGTTCCGACGCCAGAAACTCCCACCCGCCCTCCTGCAACTCGCGAGGTCGGCGTTTTGGGGCCATGAGCACCACCTTCCTTTCCCGAAGAAGGCTAGTGCCGCTGCGTCACCGCGAGGATACGAACAGTGAAATCCCGCCGATGCCCACGCCCGCGCGCCCATGCGCGAGAATGACCCCCATGAGTCTGTTCCGCGACGACGGCATCGTGCTGCGCACCCAGAAGCTGGGTGAGGCGGACCGGATCATCACGCTGCTGACCCGGGGCAACGGTCGCGTGCGGGCCGTGGCACGCGGTGTGCGGCGGACGAAGTCGAAGTTCGGGGCGCGGCTGGAGCCGTTCTCGCACGTCGATGTGCAGTTCTTCGCCCGCGGCGGCGAGCTGATCGGCCGCGGGCTGCCGCTGTGTACGCAGAGCGAGACGATCGCGGCGTACGGCGGCGGGATCGTGACGGACTACGCCCGCTACACGGCCGGAACGGCCATGCTGGAGACGGCCGAGCGGTTCACCGATCACGAGGGCGAGCCGGCCGTACAGCAGTACCTGCTGCTGGTCGGCGCGCTGCGGACGCTCTCCCGCGGCGAGCACGCGCCGCATCTCGTGCTGGACGCCTTCCTGCTGCGCTCCCTCGCCGTGAATGGTTATGCGCCAAGTTTCGACAGCTGCGCGCGGTGCGGAATGCCCGGTCCCAACCGGTTCTTCTCGGTCGCGTCCGGCGGTGTGATCTGCGGCGACTGCCGGGTGCCGGGGAGCGTCGTACCCTCCTCGGAGGCCATCGTCCTCCTCGGCGCGCTGCTGACCGGTGACTGGGAGACGGCTGATGCGTGCGAGGCGCGGCATGTCCGGGAGGGCAGCGGGCTGGTCGCGGCGTATTTGCAGTGGCACCTGGAGCGGGGCCTGCGCTCCCTCCGGTACGTAGAGAAGTAGCGAACGACCTCAAACAGATACACGTACGTCAAGGCACATAGGAGTTGTGGGGCGCATGGCACGACGCGGGATTCTGGGGCGTAACCGGCGCGAGTACGAGACGCCCGAACCGCACCCGTCCGGTGCGCGTCCGCCGAAGATTCCCGGCGAACTCGTCCCGAATCACGTGGCGGTCGTGATGGACGGCAACGGCCGCTGGGCCAAGGAGCGCGGGCTGCCGCGTACCGAGGGGCACAAGGTCGGCGAGGGCGTCGTCCTGGACGTCCTCAAGGGCTGCATCGAAATGGGCGTGAAGAACCTTTCGCTCTACGCCTTCTCCACGGAGAACTGGAAGCGGTCGCCCGACGAGGTCAAGTTCCTGATGAACTTCAACCGGGACGTCATCCGCCGGCGCCGTGACGAAATGGATGCGCTCGGTATTCGTATCCGCTGGGTCGGGCGGATGCCGAAGCTGTGGAAGTCCGTGGTCCAGGAGCTCCAGATCGCCCAGGAGCAGACCAAGAACAATGACGCGATGACGCTGTATTTCTGCGTGAATTACGGCGGGCGCGCGGAGATCGCGGACGCGGCGGCGGCAATCGCCGCGGACGTACGGGCCGGAAAGCTGGACCCGTCGAAGGTGAACGAGAAGACCGTCGCGAAGTACATGTACTACCCGGACATGCCGGATGTGGATCTCTTTGTGCGGCCGTCCGGTGAGCAGCGGACGTCGAATTACCTGATCTGGCAGAGCGCCTACGCCGAGATGGTCTTCCAGGACATCCTGTGGCCGGACTTCGACCGCCGGAACCTGTGGGACGCGTGCCTGGAGTACGCGAAGCGGGACCGCCGGTTCGGGGGCGCGCAGCTTGCGGCGGGCGAGTCCGCCACCTGAGACCGGGACGCACACGAGCGGGCCGCCTCCCGTGGGGGAGGCGGCCCGCTCGTGTGTGTACGGCTACTTCTTCCGCTCCGCGGACTGCTGCGTCGCCTGCGCCGCCCGCTCCGCGCAGTCCCCGCACGTCCCGAAGATCTCGATGGTGTGCGCGACATCGCGGAAGCCGTGCTCGGCGGCGATCTGGTCGGCCCACTTCTCGACCGCCGGGCCCTCGACCTCGACGGCCTTCCCGCAGGCGCGGCACACCAGGTGGTGATGGTGATCGTCGGTGCTGCACCGGCGGTAGACGGCCTCGCCCTCGCTGGTGCGCAGTACGTCGACCTCGCCGGCGTCGGCGAGCGACTGGAGCGTTCGGTAGACGGTGGTCAACCCGACCGAATCGCCCCGGTGCTTGAGCATGTCGTGGAGTTCCTGCGCGCTGCGGAACTCGTCGACCTCGTCGAGTGCGGCCGACACCGCGGTTCGCTGCCGCGTCGACCGGCCGCGTACCGGAGATCCCGCGCTCGTCGCCACCGTTGCCTCCCTAGGACGTCAGGACTGTCAGGAATTCCCCCTGCACGTGCGTCGGCCATTGTGCCAGGTGATGCCTGGAACCTTGGGTGGACGCTTACACCTAAAGCTACGGATCTCGTACAGCTGGGGACCTCGGTGTCCCGTGGATCGCTCCGTCACACGCTGACGTCGTCTGTGGCAGAGGTGCGGCTGCCGGGTACCTCCAGGGTGCACCCCTTGCCCGTACTCGTGGCAGTCCTGGCGCGCTTTTTTGCCAGCGGCGCGGCGAGGGCCGTGAAGATCACGAAGAGGCCGATCGCGAAGAGGACGATGGTCGCGCCGGACGGGACGTCCACGTAGTACGAGGTGGCGGTGCCGGTGAGGGTGACCGTGACGCCGATCCCGAGGGCGGCCGCGAAGGTCACCGCGAAGCTGCGGCTGATCTGCTGGGCGGCCGCGACCGGGATGACCATCAGGGCGCTGACCAGCAGCAGGCCGACGACGCGCATGGCGACGGTGACGGTGACCGCGGCGGTGACGGCGACCAGGAGGTTCAGCAGCCGCACCGGCAGGCCTGTCACACGGGCGAACTCCTCGTCCTGGCAGACCGCGAACAGCTGGCGGCGCAGCCCGATGGTGATCGCCAGGACCAGGGCGGCGAGCACACAGATCGTGGTCATGTCCTGCGGCGAGACCGTGGTGATCGAACCGAAGAGGTAGGTGCTGAGGTTGGCGTTGGAGCCCGCGTCGGAGAGGTTCATCAGCATCACGCCGCCCGCCATACCGCCGTAGAACAGCATGGCCAGCGCGAGGTCGCCGCGGGTCTTGCCGTACCAGCGGATCAGCTCCATGACGACCGAGCCGGCGACGGCGACCAGCGTGGCGACCCAGACCGGGCTGGTGTTGAGCAGGAAGCCGAGGCCGACGCCGGTGAGGGCGACATGGCCGATGCCGTCGCCCATCAGGGCCTGGCGGCGCTGGACGAGGTAGATGCCGATGGCGGGTGCCGTGACGCCGACGATCAGGGCGGCCAGCAGGGCCCGCTGCATGAAGGCGTAGTCGAGGATTTCCATCAGGTCAGCAGCCCCGTCCGGATCGGTTCCGCGGCCGGGTCGGCGTGCGGGTGGACATGGTCATGGCCGGGCAGCGCGTGCTGGCCCACGGCCTCCGGCGGCGGGCCGTCGTGGACGACGCAGCCGTCGCGCAGCACCACCGCGCGGTCGATCAGCGGCTCCAGCGGGCCCAGCTCGTGCAGGACGAGAAGGACGGTGGTGCCGCGGGCGACCTGTTCGCGCAGTGCGCTCGCCAGTACCTCCTGGCTGGCGAGGTCCACGCCGGCCATCGGCTCGTCCATGATCAGCAGTTCCGGTTCGCCCGCCAGGGCGCGGGCTATCAGCACCCGCTGGTGCTGCCCGCCGGAGAGCGCGTTGACGGAGTCCTTGGCACGGTCCGCCATGCCCACCAGCTCCAGGGCGTGGTGGACGGCGGCCCGGTCGGCCCTGCGCAGGATGCCCAGCTTCGTACGGGCCAGCCGGCCGGCCGTGACGACCTCGCGGACGGTGGCGGGGACGCCGCTGGAGGCGGTGGTGCGCTGGGGGACGTAGCCGATGCGGGCCCAGTCCTTGAAGCGGCGGAATTCCGTACCGAAGAGGGACAGCTCGCCGCCGGTGAGCGGGACCTGGCCGATGACGGAACGCACGGCGGTCGACTTGCCGGAGCCGTTGGCGCCGAGCAGCGCGACGACCTCGCCGGACCGCACGGTCAGGTCGACGCCGCGCAGCACGGGGCGGGCGCCCAGCGAGGCGGTGGCGGCGCGCAGGTCGATGACCTGCGGCGGGAGCGGCTCGTTCACGATGACCTCCGTCATTTGCTGCCGAGTGCCTTCTGGAGGGCGGCGAGGTTGGCCCGCTGCACGCCGAAGTAGTCCTTGCCGCGCGACTTGCCCGTGATCCCCTCGAGCGGGTCGAGGACATCGGTCTTCAGATGCAGATCGCCGGCCAGCGCCCGGGCCGTGGCCGGATTGGCGATGGTCTCGAAGAAGACCGTCGAGACGTGGTGCCTGGCGGCGAGGGTGTGCAGGTCCTTGATGCGGTGGGCGCTGGGCTCGGACTCGGGGTCGAGGCCGCTGATGGCATCCTCGGTCAGCCCGTAGCGCTCGGCGAGATAGCCGAAGGCCGCGTGGGTGGTGATGAAGGTGTCGGACGCCTTGTTCTTCAGGCCGTCCCGGAATTCCTTGTTCAGCCCGTTCAGCTTCGCCACCAGGGCGTCGGTGTTCTTGGCGTAGTCGGCCTTGTGGTCCGGGTCGGCCTTGGCGAGCGTCTTGCCGACGCCCTTGGCGACCTCGGCGAACTTCACCGGGTCGAGCCAGATGTGCGGGTCGGTGCCGCCCTCTTCGCCGGAGTGGCCGCTGTGGTTGTCGCCCGTGGTGTGGTGGTGGCCGTCGACCTCGTTGCCGTGTTCTTCCAGGCGGGTGAGGGAGGCCGCGTCGGCGACGTTCTTGACGCCGGACTGCTTGATCGCTTCGTCCACGGCGGGCTGCAGGCCCTTGAGGTAGACGACCGCGCCGGACTCGCCCAGCTGGGCGGTCTGCTTCGGGGTGAGCTCCAGGTCGTGCGGCTCGACACCCGGCTTGGTGAGGTTGGACACCTCGACGTGCTTGCCGCCGATCTGCTCGGCGAGGAACTGCATGGGGTAGAAGGACGCCGTCACCCGCAGCCTGCCGTCGTCGGTGCGGCCGCTGCCGGCGGTGGAGCAGGAGGAGAGGGCCAGCAGGCCGAGCGCCGTGGCTCCGGCGACCGCGGCGAGCGATATCTGACGGCGTATGTTCATGACAGTCATTTTCAACAAAAGTGGAAACGATTGTCAACAGCGTCGGGGGCGGGTGTGAGCGGCCCGACAACGCCCCGGAACCGATTTGATCCGGGGGGTACGGCCGCCGGTACCCTGAGCTATTCGTCCGTCCGCCTCCCGACCCCACCCCTCGCGGAGGCGCTGGGCGCCGCCCTATTCATCGTTCGTCGTCGTAATGAAGAGAGCACCGTGGCCGCCGACAAGATCGATACCATCGTCAGCCTGAGCAAGCGCCGTGGCTTCGTATACCCCTGCAGTGAGATCTACGGCGGCTCCCGGGCTGCCTGGGACTACGGTCCGCTGGGCGTCGAGCTCAAGGAAAACATCAAGCGCCAGTGGTGGCGCGCCATGGTCACCTCGCGCGAAGACGTCGTCGGTATCGACTCCTCCGTGATCCTGGCCCCCGAGGTCTGGCAGGCGTCCGGCCACGTCGCCACCTTCACCGACCCGCTCACCGAGTGCACCTCCTGCCACAAGCGCTTCCGCGCCGACCACCTGGAGGAGGCGTACGAGGCCAAGCACGGCAAGCTGCCCGCGAACGGCCTCGCCGACATCAACTGCCCGCACTGCGGCAACAAGGGCGGCTTCACCGAGCCCAAGCAGTTCTCCGGTCTGCTCTCCACCCACCTCGGCCCGTCCCAGGACACCGCCTCGGTCGCCTACCTGCGCCCCGAGACCGCCCAGGGCATCTTCACCAACTTCGCCCAGGTCCAGCAGACCTCGCGCAAGAAGCCGCCGTTCGGCATCGCGCAGATGGGCAAGTCGTTCCGGAACGAGATCACGCCGGGCAACTTCATCTTCCGCACCCGCGAGTTCGAGCAGATGGAGATGGAGTTCTTCGTCAAGCCGGGTGAGGACGACCAGTGGCAGGAATACTGGATGGAGCAGCGGTGGAACTGGTACCGCGACCTCGGTATCCGCGAGGAGAACATCCGCTGGTACGAGCACCCGGCCGAGAAGCTGTCCCACTACTCCAAGCGGACCGCTGACATCGAGTACCGCTTCAACTTCGGCGGCACCGAGTTCTCCGAGCTGGAGGGCGTGGCCAACCGCACGGACTTCGACCTCACCGCGCACTCCAAGGCCTCCGGCCAGGACCTCTCCTACTTCGACCAGGAGGCCGGCGAGCGCTACACCCCGTACGTCATCGAGCCCGCGGCCGGTGTGAACCGCGCGATGCTCGCCTTCATGCTCGACGCGTACACCGAGGACGAGGCCCCCAACGCCAAGGGCAAGATGGAGAAGCGCACGGTCATGCGCCTCGACCCGCGTCTGGCGCCGGTCAAGGTCGCGGTCCTGCCGCTGTCGCGCAACCCGGAGCTCTCCCCGAAGGCCAAGGGGCTCGCCGCCGACCTGCGCAAGAACTGGAACATCGACTTCGACGACGCGGGCGCCATCGGCCGCCGCTACCGCCGTCAGGACGAGATCGGCACGCCGTTCTGCGTCACCGTCGACTTCGACACCCTCGACGACAACGCCGTCACGGTGCGCGAGCGCGACACGATGAAGCAGGAGCGGGTCAGCCTGGACCAGATCCAGTCGTACCTGGGCGGGCGTCTGCTCGGCTGCTAGTTCCTCCAGTTGCTCGCGGGGCGCCGCGGCCGCCGGCGCGCGGCGCTCCCGCTCGGTGACCTCAGGCGTCGGCCGGGCCCGGATTCTTCCGGGCCCGGCCGGCGCTTTTGTGTGGGGAATACCGTTCCCGTTTGTGTGGGGGAATACCGTTCCCGCCCGCCATGTTGTGGCCCCGCAGGGGGGCCTCGCGCCCCCTACGGGATGTGTTCGGCCACCCCCTAAGGGCGCCCGCCCCCGCCCCCGCCCCCAGCTCCCCGCCCCCACTACCCCCGCGACCGCCCCGCCGCGAGCCACGCGCACAGGGCCGCCAGGGGGAGTTCGGCCGCGACGGCCATGGCTATGGCGGTGCCCAGTTCCGGGCCGGGGGCGGCGGTGGCGAGGTCGATACAGGCGTCGGCGAGGAGGAGGACGGCCGCGGCGGCCGCGGGCGCGCGGTGGCGCAGGCCGCCGCGCAGCAGGCGGGTGCCGGCGGTGAGCAGGGCGGCGGCCTCCAGCGCGTCGAGGGCGACCCAGGCGGCCGCCTCGGAGGGCGGCAGCGTACCGGCGAGGTAGCCGAGCCAGGGGAGCAGGGCGAGACCGGCGCCCGCCAGGATGCGGCCCTGCCACCGGCGGGCGCCGCCGACCCGTGCGGGCCTGTGGCAGGCCATCGGCGGCGTCGCGTAACGACCGTCGTCCGCAGGGGAGTTGAAGGCGATGAGGGTCATGGCAGGGGTCTCTTCCGGTGTCTGGAACCCGGTCGTCGGGCTCGTGATCAAGACTCCGGTTTTCGCCGGTCGCGGTCAGTAACACCGCTGTCCGACTTGGGGTGGCACTAGCTACACCCCTCGTACGGAAGCGACCTTCATGGCGGCCCGCGGCGCCCGCCGCCTACGGTTGGATCATGAAAATCCCGCCCCGGCTGCGGCGCGCGTTCACCCGCCTGACCCGCGATACGGCCTTCCTCGCCCTAGGGGCGCCGCTGCACCTGCTCATCGGGTTCCTGCTGTTCGTGATCTTCGGCCTCGTATGGGAGATCATCGAGGGGAACGACGCGAGCGTGCCGGTGGTCCTGGGCTTCACCGTGGTGCTGACGCCGCTCTCCGTGCCCGCACTGACCGCCGCCCAGCGCTGGCGCTTCCGGCAGCTGCTCGGGATCGACATCCCCCGTCCGGGACTGCGGCGGCCGCAGCGGCAGTTCGGTTACCACTGCCTGGCCGGGACGCTGCTCGGCGGGCTCGAAGTGCTGCTGCTGTCCCTGCTGCTGGCGGGCCTGGCCGCCGCCACGGTGTACATATGGATGTGGGCGGCGCCCTGGACCTGGCGGGTCGAACACCCCGGCTACGCCACCCAGGCGTTCTACGTCACCCTCGCCGGCCTCGCCGCGCTCGCCGTCGTGCCCGCCCTCGCCGCGGCCCTGGTGCGCCTCGAGACGCGCCTCGGCCCCGATCTGCTGGGGCCCGACCCGAGCGCGGACCTGGTGCGGCGGGTGGCCGACCTCACCGAGAGCCGCGCCGGGGCGGTGGACGCGGCGGACGCCGAACGGCGGCGCATCGAACGCGATCTGCACGACGGGGCGCAGCAGCGACTGGTGTCGCTGGCCCTGAACCTGGGGCTGGCCAAGGCCACGCTCACGGATCTGCCGCCGGAGGCGCGGGAGGTCATCGACACCGCGCACCGCGAGGCGAAGGAGGCGATCGAGGAGCTGAGCAGCCTGGTGCGGGGGCTGCACCCCGCCGTCCTCGACGAGCTGGGGCTGGACGCGGCGCTCTCCGGACTCGCGGCCCGCGCGCCGCTGCCCGTACGGCTGCGGGTGGATCTGCCGCCGGAGCTGCCACGTCGGGCGACGCCGGCCGTCGAGGCGGTCGCGTACTTCGTTGTCTCCGAGGCGCTGACGAATATCGCCAAGCACGCGCCGCAGGCGACCAGGGCGGATGTGACGGTCACCCGGCTCGGCGGGATACTGCGGGTGGTGATCGCCGATGACGGTATGGGCGGGGCCGATCCGTCCAAGGGGAGCGGCCTGACGGGGCTTGCCCAGCGCGTGCGGTCCGTGGACGGAACATTCCGGATGAGCAGCCCCGTGGGGGGCCCGACCATGATGAGCGTGGAGCTGCCGTGCCCGATGTGAGGCGTGCCGTGATCGCCGAGGACTCCGTCCTGCTGCGGATCGGGCTGGTCAAGGTGCTGGAAATGGCCGGTTTCGAAGTCGCGGCGGAGGTGGGCGAGGCGCAGGGGCTGCTGGTGGCGGTCGAGGAGCATCGGCCGGACATCGCGGTGGTCGATGTCCGGATGCCGCCCGGCTTCACGGACGAGGGAGTGCGGGCCGCCCTGTCGATCCGTCAGCAGTGGCCGTCCACGGCGGTGCTGCTGCTGTCCCAGTACGTCGAGGAGCGCTACGCCGCCGACCTGCTCGCCACGAACACCAGTGGGGTGGGCTATCTCCTCAAACAGCGGGTTGCGGACGTCGAGGAGTTCATCGAGGCGCTGCGGCGGGTGGCGGACGGCGGTACGGCCCTGGACCCGCAGGTCGTGGCCCAGCTGCTGGTACGGCGCGCCAGCGATCCCCTCGAACGCCTCACCGCCCGCGAACGTGACGTCCTGGCCCTGATGGCCGAGGGCCGGTCGAACGCGGGGATCGCCGCGCAGCTGGTGGTGAGCGAGAGCGCGGTGGCCAAACACATCAACAACATCCTGGCGAAGCTGGACCTGCCGAAGGCGGATGCGAACCACCGGCGGGTGCTGGCGGTGTTGCGGTTCCTGGGGGTGGCGGCGTAGGCGCCCGGTCCGGCGGCCGCTGCCGCCGGACCGGTCACCTCGACCAGCGCGGATTGAACTCCACATGGATCTGCTGCCAGTCGTTCTCCTCCAGATCCGGAAAGTCGTAGAGGCACCGGCAGACGTGGTAGTGGCAGCCGCCGTGGATGTAGTGGGGGTCGGCGGCGGCGGGCGGACCGTCCTTCGTGACGGCGAAGATCTCCCGGGCCGCCTCCCGGAATCCCGCTGCGCCGCCCGTCAGGAACAGCGTCTCGGCGTACACATGCTGCCGGAGCAGGGCCGCCCGCGCCTTCTTCGGGTCGTCCGGCGTCTCGTAGGACGACGCGAGGTCGGGGAGGTCCCGCTCGGGCACGCTCGCGGTGCTCAGCTCCCGGGGCGTCTTCCCCGCCGTGATGTGCTCGCGCAGCCGCTTCCAGCGGGACGGCCGGAACTGCACCGCCCGGTGGGCCAGTACGAGATCGACCGGCTTCTCGTCCATGTCCCAGCCGAACCAGGGCTCCGGAGCGGTGGCGCGCATCGGCAGATGGACCAACGAGTGCGGGGACCGCGCGGCGAGCAGGAAAAGGGTGCCGATGCGGCGGCCGTCGGCCCGGTCCACGTACAGGTCGTACGAGTCGTCACGCGCGTAGAGCGCCCCCTTCGTGAACGGCTTGGCCGGCCGGATCACACGGTATTCCGTACCGCCCATCCGGACCCGCTGCACGACGACCTTCACCCGCAGGCTGTCGCGGGTCACAGCGGCTGTTGACGGGGCCATACGGTGCCTCCTCCGGTCTGCGCACCCCGCTCGCCGCCGTCCGGACCCGGGGCACGTCCGTGGTCATTGTGGCGACGGGAGGTACGTGGGCGCACGGGGATGGAGCGGCGGGCCGGGTGGGGCGGAGGGCGGGGCGGTCGGCGGACGGCCGGATTTCCCGCCTTTCGGTCACATGGCATCACATGGCACCAACTCTCTTTGATGTGCGATGTGTTGAGTGCTCCGGGTGCTCCGGGTGCTCCGGGTGCTCCGGGTGCTCCGGGTGCTCCGAGTGCTTTGTGTGCTCGGGAACGCCGTGCCGCATCCTCAGGAGCACTGCCAGAGGAAGCGGCCCTGCTTGCCGTCCGGTGACACAAACGCATAGCCGACACCGCAGTCGCCGAAGTTGGGGTGGAACGGCTCCCCGTCGGTCAGCTGGACCACCAGCTGCCAGCCCTCGCCCGGCTCCTCCTCGCCCTGGAGCCAGTTCGGCTCGGCACCGGGACCGCCGAGGAACTGGAAAGCATCCCCGTCACCGGTCTTCTCCGGGCCGCTCTCCGGCAGATGGTCCGGCCCGGCCGTCGGCCCCTCGGCCTGTGCCCGGACGGTCAGGAAATCCGGTATGCGGCCGCCCGGCTGGATCAGCAGTGCGTTCTCGCCGCCCTCGGGCTCCCAGGTGCCGTCGACGTGGTCCTCTTCGTCGGAGCTCATGAACAGATAGGCCAGCCGACCGCCGTCGACCGCGAACTGCCCCAGGAACTGCATCGGCCTACCGGTCTCCCGGGAGAGCGGCCACTGCGGATCCTCCTGCCACACCGGCTGCCCGCCGATCTTGGTGACGGCCTCGCCGACCGGCCCGTCGGCGGCGACGAAGGTGAGCGGAACGGGCTGGGACATGGCGGCTCCTGGCGCTGCTACGGATGGCGTCGCTGCGGACGCCTGAATCTCACTGCGGACGCGTGAATCTCACCGCTGACGCCAGCCGTCGGCACTGACAATGCCGGGTGGTGGTCACTTCTCCTCGGCCCCCAACCCCCGCAGCACCAGATCGCGTACGGCATCGAAGTCGGCGGTGATCTCCGGGCGGGACCATTCGGCGGCGTAGCAGGGGTCGTGGAAGCGGCCGGTGGCGGAGAAGACGGCGCGCGCGGCGGTGGCGGGGGAAGGGGTGTGGAAGGCGCCCTGTGAGACGCCGGCTTCGATGATGGTGGCCAGCTGGGATTCGAGATCGGTGACATGGCGGTCGACCACGCCGCCGCTCTCGCCGATCAACGCCATGTAGGTGGCGAAGAGTTCGGGGTCGTCGCCGGCCTTGTGCCGCTTGGCCTCGAAGAGCGCGGCCAGCCAGCGGCGCAGCCGGTCGTCGGCCGGGCCCTCGTCCGTGACGATGGTGGACAGCTCCTGGCTCGTACGGTCCAGCCAGCGCGCCGTGACCGCTTCCCGCAGCGCCGCCTTGGTGCGGAAGTGGCGGTAGACGCTGCCATGGCTCACCCCCAGGGCGCGCGCCACGTCCACGACCGTGGCCTTGGCCGGGCCGTAGCGGCGCAGCACCTCCTCGGTGGCTTCGAGGATGCGCTCGGGGGTCAGTGTCTCGGGGGCCATGGGGCGGGCCGGCCTTTCGGGAGAGCGGGCGGGAGGACGGACGGTGAGGACGGACGGGAACGTGAGGTCCGGCGGGTGCCGGCACCCGGTGCGGGCGCACCAGGTGGCGGACCACGCTGGCCGGGCGCCGCGCCGGACAGTACGGACCGTACCTGGCGGGCCGGTAACCGGCGGGGCCGCCCGCCGCCCCGGGACCGAGGGCGCCCGCCGCCCGGGGACGGGGACCGCCCTTCTGCGCGCCGGGCCCTGCGCCGGGCCCTCCCCGGTGCCCGCCGCCCGTCAGTGCTCGCTGTCCAGGTGGGCCATCTGTGCGGCCGGATAGCGCTCGCCCGCGGCGGCGCCGGCCGGGACCGCGCGCTCGATGGCGGCCAGGTCGTCGGCGTCCAGCGTGACGTCCGCGGCGCCGAGCGCCTCGGTCAGGCGGTCGCGGCGGCGGGCGCCGACCAGCGGGACGATGTCCTCGCCGCGCGAGAGGACCCAGGCGATCGCGGTCTGCGCGACCGAGATGCCCTTCTGCTCCGCGATCTTGCGGAGCGCATCCACCAGGTCGAGGTTGCGCGAGAGGTTCTCGCCCTGGAAGCGCGGCGACATGCCGCGGAAGTCGTTGGCGGCGAGCTTGCGGTCGCGGGTGAAGTGGCCGCTGATCAGGCCGCGGGAGAGGACGCCGTACGCCGTGATGCCGATGCCCAGCTCGCGGGCGGTGGGCAGGATGGCGTCCTCGATGCCGCGGGAGATGAGGGAGTACTCGATCTGGAGGTCGGAGATCGGGGCGACGGCGGCGGCCCGGCGCAGGGTCTCGGCGCCGACCTCGGAGAGGCCGATATGGCGGACGTGTCCGGCCTCGACCAGCTCGGCGATGGCGCCGACGGTCTCCTCCACCGGGACGTCCGGATCGATCCGGGCGATGCGGTAGATGTCGATGTGGTCGCGGCCCAGGCGCTGGAGGGAGTACGCGGCGAAGTTCTTCACCGCGTTCGGCCGGCCGTCGTAGCCGGTGAAGTCGCCTTCGACCGTGCGCAGGGCGCCGAACTTGACGCTGGTCAGGGCGTTTTCGCGGGCGGCGGCGGGAGCCGTCCTGAGCGCTTCGTTGAGAAGGAGTTCGTTATGGCCCATGCCGTAGAAGTCGCCGGTGTCGAGCAGGGTGATGCCCGCTTCGAGGGCGGCATGGATCGTGGCGATGGATTCGGCGCGGTCGGCGTCGCCGTAGAGGGCGGACATGCCCATGCAGCCGAGGCCGAGGGCGGAGGTCTGCGGGCCGGTGGTGCCGAGGGTGCGGGTCTGCACGGCGGGCTCCTGGAGGGGTGGCGGGAGGGGACGGGCGGCGGTCGAAGCAAAGGCATCGGCCGGCCGGTGCCTTCACTCTCGCATGACGACTGACAGATTTCAATATCTGTCAGTCGTCATCTGTGAGTCGGCCTTCGCTCGTCGTGTTCCCGCAGGTCAGCGGAGCGTGCGCGGCAGCCGCAGCGCGAGCGCGGTCGTGCCCACGACGATCGCCAGCTGCGTCAGCAGCGCGGCGAGCAGCGCATCGCGGATGCCGGCCGACGGCAGCAGTGCGAGGAAGAGCGTGCCGAGGGTGGCCACGCCCAGGGCGAGACCGGACTGCTGGGTGGTGACCATGACGCCGCCGCCCACGCCCGCCTGCGCCGCCGGCAGCTCGCTCAGCACGATGCGCATCAAGGTCGGCAGCACCATGCCCTGGCCCAGTCCCAGCACCGCCATGCTCGGCGCGAGCCCGGCCACCGAAATGCCGGGCCAGCCCGCGTGCACGGTCAGCGCCAGGGTGATCAGCCCGGCGCCCTGGATCATCGAACCGGCGATCACCACGCGCCGCCCGAAGCGCTGCACCAGCCGCGGACCGGCGAGCGAGGCGAGGAAGTAGGTGAGGCAGAGCGGAACGAGGGACAGGCCGGCCGCGAACGGGCCGTAGTGCAGGCCGGTCTGGAGAGCCACGGCCACCACGAACATGAAGCCGCCGAAGCCGATCGAGAACGGGACGATCATGGCCAGACCGCTGCGGACCGACGGGATGCGCAGCAGGGACGGCGGCACGAGCGGGGTGCGGCCGGAGCGTTCGGCCCGGCGCTCGACGAGGACGAACGCCGTGGCGGCGAAGGGGAAGACGGCCAGGAGGAGCCACGACCACAGCGGCCAGCCGGCCGCACGGCCCTCGGTCAGCGGCAGCAGCAGGGTGATCAGGGTCGCGGCGAGCAGCGCGGTACCGGGGCCGTCGACCCGGCTCGGATGCGGGGAGCGGGTCTCGGGGACCGTACGGGCGGCCAGCAGCCAGGCGACGGCCGCGATCGGGACGTTCACCAGGAACACCGCGCGCCAGCCGCTGCCCGCGAGGTCGGCGGAGACCAGCAGCCCGCCGAGCACCTGACCCAGCGCGCTGGACACGCCCGCCGTCCCGCCGTACAGGCTGACGGCCCTGGCGCGGCGCTTGCCGGTGGTCGTGGCCTGGATGGTGGCCAGCACCTGCGGCAGCAGCAGCGCCGACGCGGCGCCCTGGGCCACCCGGGCGGCCACCAGCGTCCAGGCGTCCGGGGCCAGCCCACAGGCGAGCGAGGTCAGCCCGAAGGCGGCCAGCCCCCACAGGAACAGCCGGCGGCGGCCGATCATGTCGCCGAGCCGGCCGCCGAGGACCAGCAGCATGGCGTAGGCGACGCCGTAGCCCGCCACCACCATCTCCAGCAGCGCGGGACCCGCGTGCAGATCGCGGTCGATGGTCGGCAGCGCGACATTGACGATGAAGAAGTCGATCATCGGCAGGGCCGCGCCCAGGAGGACGGTCAGCAGGCCGGTCGGGGTCAGCAGCGGGGTGGCCGCCGACCGGTTCCGGGCAGCCGTGGGTGGGGCTGCGGGGGTGGTGGTCTGAACTCGGGTATCGCTCACGACGTCGACGATCGTCGACCGCTCAGGGGGGTACCAGAGTGTTCTTATCCTGGTATCGACGCTACCTGGCAACGGGCTGGGGCCTGCGGCACGCTGGAGGCATGAGCGGAAGCGTGACCGTCGATACGGCCCCGATGCAGGCTGCCACACCCCACCGTGCCACCGCCCCGCCACAGGGCGTCCGCCCGCGCGACGACGCCGCCCGCCGGGCCGAACTGGCTGCCTTCCTGCGCAGCCGGCGGGAGCGGATCACCCCCGAACAGGTCGGCCTGCCGCGGGGCCCCCGCCGCCGCACCCCCGGGCTCCGCCGCGAGGAGGTCGCCCACCTCGGCGCGGTCGGCGTGACCTGGTACACCTGGCTCGAACAGGCCCGGGACATCCATGTGTCGCCCCAGGTTCTGGACGCGGTGGCCCGCGCGCTGCTGCTGGACCGCGCCGAGCGCAGCCACCTCTTCGCGCTCGCCGGGGCCATCGACCCGCTGCCCGGCACCGAGTGCACGGGAGTGCCGCGCGCGCTGCGGCAGGTCCTGGACCAGCTCGCCCCGTTCCCGGCGGTCGTCCAGAACAGCCGGTTCGACGTCCTCGCCTGCAACAGCACCTACGGGCGGCTGATGTGCGACTTCGACGCACTGCCCGAAGAGGACCGCAACTGCATGTGGCTGGCGTTCACCAACGCCGAATGGCAGGCGCGAGTGGTCGATCTGGAGGTCTCGAAGCGGGTGATGGCCGCCAAGTTCCGGGCGGCGATGGCCGAGCATGTCGCGGAACCGGCCTGGAAGGCGCTGGTCGCGCGGCTGACGGAGGCGTCGTCCGAGTTCCGCGAGATCTGGGCGCAGCACGAGGTGGTCCGCCCGGTGAGCGCCATCAAGGTCATCCGGCATCCTCAAGTGGGGATCCTGCAGCTCACCGCCAGCAGCCTGTGGACGGGGCCCAACCCCGGGCCGAGGGTGCTGACCTACGCCCCGGTCGACGACATGACGCACGAGCGCCTCGAACAGCTGGAGAAGCTGGCGCCCGGCGACGCCTGAGCGGCCGGGGGCCCCTCGGGAACGGAGAGCCCTTGGGGAGGGGAGTCCTCGGGAATGGGGCCCCTCGGGGACGAAGAGCCCTCGGGAACGGGAGCCCTCAGCCGCGGAGACCGCGCGGCAAGCCGGTCCGGCGGAGCCGGGGGAGTTCCGGGCGCCCCGTATGCGGCGCCCGGCTACCGGGCCCCCGCACTCGCCGTCGGATGTCCGCCCCGCGGCGGCTCTTCCTCGAACAGCTCCGCCGTGTGCCGCGCCGTCCGCAGCGCCCACCGCCCGGTCGTCAGCGCGCCCAGCAGCAGGATGGCCGCACCGCACCCGGCGATGATCCACCAGGCCGGACGCCCGGCCGCCAGGAAGTCGGCTCCGGTGGCCCCGGCCCGCGCCCCGCCCGCCAGTACGGCGCCGATCACCGCGACGCCCAGCGACTGCCCCACCTGGCGGCTGGTCGAGGCGACCGCGGCCGCCACCCCGGCCTGGGTGCGCGGCATCCCGGACACCGCGGTGTTGGTGATCGGCGCATTGACCAGCCCGAACCCGATGCCGAACAGCACATACCCGGTGAACAGCAGCGCCGTCGTCGCCTGCGCGTCGAACGCCGCGAAGAGCACCCCGCTCGCCCCCATCAGCGTCCCCGCCAGCAACAGCGGGAGCCGGGGCCCGCGGGCGCCGACCAGCCGCCCCGACAGCGGCGCGAAGATCCCCGTCATCCCGGCCATCGGGATCATGTACAGCCCGGCATCCAGGGCGGACAGCCCGCGCACATTCTGCAGATACAGGGTGTTGATGAAGAGGAAGCCGGCGAGCGAGGCAAAGGCGCAGACCGCCACGACGGTGGCCCCGCTGAACGGCGCGCTGTGGAAGAACCGCAGGTCGATAAGGGGTTCGCGGCGCCGGCGCTCATACCCGACCAGGGCCGCCAGCGAGCCCAGCGCCACCAGCACGAACGCCAGGATCTCCGGTGACGTCCAGCCCGCCTCCGGGGCCTCGATGATCGCGTACGTCAGCGAGCCCAGCACGGCGATCACCAGCAGCTGACCCACGGGGTCGACGCGGCGCGGCTTGGGGGCGCGCGATTCGGGGACGTGGCGCAGGGTGAGGAAGACCGCGAGGGCGCCGATCGGAACGTTTATCCAGAAGATCGAGCGCCAGCCGACGGACTGCACCAGCAGCCCGCCGATCACCGGCCCGGCCGCCATGCTGATGCCGACGACCCCGCCCCACACCCCGATGGCCCGCGCCCGCTCGCGCGGCTCGGTGAACGTATTGGTGATGATCGACATCGCGACGGGATTGAGCATCGAGCCGCCCACCGCCTGCACCATCCGGAACGCCACCAGCCACTCCAGGCCGGGCGCCACACTGCACAGCAGCGAACCCATCGAGAAGACCACCAGCCCGACCAGGAAGATCCGCCGCCGCCCGAGCCGGTCCGCGGTCGACCCGGACAGCATCAGCAGCGACGCCAGGACCAGCGTGTACGCGTCGATCGTCCACTGCATACCGGAGACCGAGGCCCCCAGCTCGTGCTGCATGGACGGCAGGGCGACATTGAGGACGGTGTTGTCGAGGCTGACGATCAGCAGGCTCATACAGCAGATCGCCAGCACGAGCAGACGTCGTCGGTGGCTGAGCTCGGCCATGGTTGAACGCTACAACGATCCGGGACCTACGGCCCTGGCAGGGGCACCCGAGCGGTGCGGGACAATGGGCTCCATGACTTCGCTGCGAATCGGTCCGCATACAGTGCAGCCCCCCGTGGTGCTCGCGCCGATGGCCGGGATCACCAATGCCCCGTTCCGGACGCTGTGCCGGGAGTTCTCCGGCGGCAAGGGCCTGTTCGTCAGCGAGATGATCACGACCCGGGCGCTGGTCGAGCGCAACGAGAAGACCATGCAGCTGATCCACTTCGACGAGACCGAGAAGCCGCGCTCGATCCAGCTGTACGGCGTCGACCCGGCCACCGTCGGCAAGGCCGTCCGCATGATCGCGGAAGAGGACCTGGCCGACCACATCGATCTGAACTTCGGCTGCCCGGTCCCCAAGGTCACCCGCAAGGGCGGCGGCTCCGCGCTCCCGTACAAGCGCAATCTGCTGCGCGCCATCCTGCGCGAGGCGGTCACCGGCGCCGGCGACCTGCCCGTCACGATGAAGATGCGCAAGGGCATCGACGACGACCACATCACCTTCCTCGACGCCGGCCGGATCGCCGTCGAGGAAGGCGTCACCGCCATCGCCCTGCACGGCCGGACCGCCGCCCAGCACTACGGCGGCACCGCCGACTGGGAGGCCATCGCCAGGCTGAAGGAGCATGTCCCGGAGATCCCGGTGCTCGGCAACGGCGACATCTGGTCCGCCGACGACGCCCTCCGGATGATGCGCGAGACCGGCTGCGACGGCGTGGTCGTCGGCCGCGGCTGCCTCGGCCGCCCCTGGCTCTTCGGTGACCTGGTGGCCGCCTTCGAGGGCACCGGCGCACCCAAGGCGCCCGGCCTGCGCGAGGTCGCCGCCGTCATGCTGCGGCACGCCACGCTCCTGGGCGAATGGATCGGCGACGAGAAACGCGGCGTCATCGATTTCCGCAAGCACGTCGCCTGGTACCTGAAAGGTTTTGCGGTCGGCTCCGATATGCGCAAGCGGCTGGCCATGACGGGCTCGCTGGCCGAGCTCGAGGACGGCCTCGGCGCGCTCGACCTCGACCAGCCCTGGCCGCAGGGCGCGGACGGCCCCCGCGGCCGCACCTCCGGCAACAACCGGGTCGTGCTGCCGGACGGCTGGCTCAAGGACCCCTACGACTGCGCCGGCGTCAGCGAGGACGCGGAGCTGGACACGTCCGGCGGCTGACCTCCGCCGCGGGGCATTCGCCGCACGACGGCCGAGGCATGACATCCGCCGGGTGACATCGGGCGGGTGATCCGGCCCGCGCGGCCCCGGCCGCGATATCGATGGAGCCCGTACGGGTCCCCACCGGGGACCGGGCGCGATCGAGGGAGATGCCGTGGTCAGCGGTCACCGTTCCATCGGGGACACGGAGCAGGCCGTCGAGGCCAAGCTCGGCGACACCCCCGTCCGGCACAAGCAGATGGCCGCGGTGGCCAACATCTACCGCGCCGCGGCCACCGTACGGCAGCACTTCGAGAACTCCGTACTGCGCGGGGTCGAGCTGACCTGGACCTCCTTCGTCGTGCTGTGGGTGGTGTGGATCTGGGGCGAGATGGAGACCCGCCGGGTGGCCGAGGAGGCCGGGATCTCCAAGGGCACGCTCACCGGCGTCGCCCGTACGCTCCAGGGCCGCGGCCTGATGGCGCGCAGCACCCACCCGACGGACGGACGGCTCGCGCTGCTCGCGCTGACCCCCGCGGGCGAGGCGCTGATGAAGGATGTCTTCCCGCAGTTCAACGCGGAGGAAGGCTTTGTCACCGACCCGCTGAGCGACGACGAGGTGCTGAGCCTGGCGGATCTGCTGCGCCGCGTCGTCGTGCAGGTCGAGACGCACGGCGAGCACCGGCGGCTGGAGCTGCTGAACGGCCAGGACCCCCACCCGCGGCGCAGCGGACGCCGGCCGAAGGGCTGACGGCGGTCGCCGCTCTCCGGTGCCGCGGTGTCACCGGGCGGCCTCGGCCACCATCCCCGCCGCCCCGATCTCCCGGAATCGGCACAGGAGTTCATCGATCGTGCGGACCGCTTTCTCGTCCGCCGGCGTATAGATCCACATTTTGGTGCCGGGGGCCACGGTAGTCGTGAAGCCGGTCGCGGTAATGGTGACTTCGCCGCCGTACACCGTCCGGAACGTCTTGACGTGCGTGGTCGGCGTGGATACCTCGTGCCGGGCCCACAATTTCGCGAACAGCGGGCTGGCATCGGAGAGTTTCCGTATGTACGCCCGCCAGTGCGGGTCGCCCAGCCGCCGCCCGAATTCCCCCCGCAAATGGCCGACCATGAAAGCGAGCTCGCGCTCCCAGTCCACCAGCGGCTGGGATTGTGCATCCGCGGTGAAGAGGCGCCACAGCACATTGCGTTCCGACGGCGGCCGAACCGCCATACGGGGATCGAGCGCGGCGTAGGCGTCATTGAATGCGAGGACGTTGTAGCGGGCGCATACCATGCTCGCCGGCAATGGCGTCAGCGCATCCAGAATGGTCCCCGCCTCGGGTGGCAGCGCCCCCTGCGGCGGCTGGTGCGCGGAAGGGGCCGGGGCGGTTCCGGGGACGGCCGCGAGGCGGTGCAGATGGTCGCGCTCCGCCGGATCGAGCAGCAGCGCGCGGGCGATGGCGTCGAGCACCTGGACGCTCGGGTTGATCGCCCGCCCCTGTTCGAGCCAGGTGTACCAGGCCACCCCGACCCCGGCACGCTCGGCGACCTCCTCGCGCCGCAGCCCCGGCGTACGGCGCCGCGGCCCGGCGGGCAGGCCCACGTCCGCGGGCGCGATGCGCTCCCGGCGCAGCCGCAGGAACGCGGCGAGTTCGCCGCGCCGCGAGGATGCGGCGGCCGCGGAACGGGCGGCGGCGGTACGGCTGGTGGTCGGTGAGGTGGTCGGCACCGGACCATCTTGCGGGAGGCCGTGACGCGGTGCCAGATACCGCCGGTACCAGGATCGCCGGATACTGGTACCCCCATGGGCGGGTCGCGATGATCGCCGTCATGAGCGAAACGACACACGGCCGGATTCCCGTATCCGGCCGCATTCCCGCACCCGGTGAAAACTCCGCACCCGGCCGCATTCCCACGCCCGATCACCTTCACTCCACCATAGGCAAACGGCCGCTCGGATCCCGCAACACCAACGGCGTCCTCCTCGTCGTTCTCGGCGCGGTATTCATGGCCCTGCTGGACTCGACGATCGTCAATGTCGCCACTCCCGCCATGCGGGCCGATCTCCACACCACCGGATCCGCACTGCAGTTGATCGTCTCCGGCTATACGATTTCCTATGCCGCGCTGCTGATTACGGGAGCCCGGCTCGGCGCCCGCAACGGATACCGGGCGATATTCCTGACCGGCCTCACCGTATTCACCGCAGCCTCCTTCGCCTGCGGCCTGGCGCCCGGGGCGGGGGTCCTGATCGGCGCCCGTGTGGTGCAGGGACTCGGCGCGGGGCTGATGATCCCGCAGATCTACAGCCTGATCCAGCTGACGTTCCAAGGGGCCGCCAGGGCACGGGCGTTGAGCCTGTACGCGGCGGTGGTCGCGCTTGCCGTCGTGGTCGGCCAGGTGGCCGGCGGGCTGCTGGTCAGCGCGGACCTGTGGGGCACCGGCTGGCGACCGGTCTTCCTGATCAATGTGCCGGTCGGTCTGGCGCTGCTGGCCGCCGCGGCGCGCCTGCTGCCCCGCGAGGTGGCCGCGTCGCCCAAGGGCCTGGACCTGCCCGGCGTGCTCACGCTGACCGCGGCGCTGCTCCTGCTGGTCGTACCGCTGGTCCTCGGCCATGAGCGGCACTGGCCGCTGTGGGCGCGGCTCTGCCTGGCCGCCGCGGCCCCCGTGTTCGGGGTGTTCGTGCTGGTCGAACGGGCGGTCGCGCGCCGGGGCGGCGCACCGCTGGTGCCCGGCCGGATACTGCGGTCACGGCCCCTGGTGTGGGGCGCCGCCTCGCTCTTCTTCGGCATGGCCGGCTACGCGGGCTTCCTCTTCTCCTTCTCCCAGCATCTGCAGTCGGGGCTCGGCGAGTCCGCGACCCGCGCCGGCCTGACCTTCGCCCCGCTGGCCGTCGGCGTCGCCGTCGGCAGCCTCACCTGGCAGAAGCTGCCCGCCCGCGGCCACCGGGCGATGATCGCCGCGGCCTGGGTGCTCGGCGCGGCCGGCTATCTGGGCATCGCCCTCGTCATGCGGACCGGGACCGCGGGCGGCGTCGCGCTCCCCGCCCTGCAACTGGTCGTCGGCCTCGGCATGGGCTACACCACTAGCCCGCTGCTGACCCTCGCCCTGTCCGGGATCGATCCCGCCGATGCCTCCGACGCCGGCGGGGTGCTCACGACCGTGCCGCAGATCGCCCAGTTGGTCGGCGTCGCGGCATACGGCAGCGTGTTCCTGGCGACGGCCGAGCGGGCGCCGTCCGGGCAGGCCCTCTGTGCGACCGCGCTGCCCATCGCGGCCGGGGCGCTGGTCAGTGCACTGGCCGTGGTGCCGCTGCTGCGCCGACGCGCCTGAGGCGGCCGCGGCGCCCGCGGCGGGGAACGCGGCGAGGAACGCGGCGCGGAACGGGCCGCCGCACCGTATACGAAGCCGGAGGGCCCGAGCGGGCTTCCCGTCGGCTCGAACGAATGGCCGGATCCCGACGCTCGCATCTCGCGGCAGCGGAGAACCGACCGTATCGAGGTGGCGCCGAGGTGGAGTCGAGGCGACGGCAATCCTTGATCATTTAGCCGAAGAGGGTCCAAATGATGGAACCGCTTCACACATGAGCGCGTGATTCTCGCCACCCCTGATAGGGGGCCCGCTCACATGAGCGTTCTGTGTCCGACTCCATCTCTCCAATGATGGCACTGGGTGCCACGCTTATTGAGTTCGACCGATCAAGTGAATAGTTGCAATGAGTAACGGAATGGCCCCTTCCTGACTGCGTAGCGGAATGATGCGTTCAGGTAATGAAGTTAGGTCAGGAGTCAAGATCACTTTCGATCCGCTGGTCGACACCCGGTTACGCACGTATGTCGACCAAGTGGACGTACCCATACGCCTTCGATCTGGGTATGTTCCTCGCCGTCAGGGCAGCCCGTCGGCGAGGAGCCAGTCCCGTGCCGGAAACACAAGATCCCCACGTAACCCAGTCCGCGTCCGTGTCGGCGTCGGTGAAGTTCGTCTATGACTTCACCGAAGGCAACAGGGACCTCAAGGACCTCCTCGGTGGCAAGGGCGCCAACCTCGCGGAGATGACCAACCTGGGACTTCCCGTCCCTCCCGGCTTCACGATCACCACTGAGGCCTGCAAGGTCTACCTCGAGAGCGGCTCCGAGCCCGCGGCACTGCGTGCCGAGGTCTCCGAGCACCTCGATGCGCTTGAGCGGCAGATGGGCAAGAAGCTCGGCCAGGCCGACGACCCGCTGCTGGTATCGGTGCGTTCCGGTGCGAAGTTCTCCATGCCCGGCATGATGGACACCGTCCTCAACATCGGCCTCTCCGATGCATCGGTTTCCGGCCTTGCCGCGCAGGCCGGTGACGAGCGGTTCGCGTGGGACTCCTACCGCCGCCTCATCCAGATGTTCGGCAGGACCGTGCTGGGCGTGGACGGCGAGCTCTTCGAGGAGGCACTCGAGGAGGCCAAGCGCGCCAAGGGCGTCGTCGTCGACGTCGATCTGGACGCGGTCGACCTGCAGAGCCTCGTCGCGCACTTCAAGGACATCGTCGCCAAGGAGACCGGCCGCGACTTCCCGCAGGAGCCGCGCGAGCAGATGGACCTCGCGGTGCGCGCGGTCTTCGACTCGTGGAACACCGACCGGGCGAAGCTGTACCGCCGCCAGGAGCGCATCCCGGGCGACCTCGGCACGGCCGTCAACGTCTGCTCCATGGTCTTCGGCAACCTCGGCCCCGACTCGGGCACCGGCGTCGCCTTCACCCGCGACCCCGCCAGCGGCCACCAGGGCGTCTACGGCGACTACCTGCAGAACGCGCAGGGCGAGGACGTCGTCGCCGGTATCCGCAACACGGTCCCGCTCGCTGACCTGGAGGGGATCGACAAGGCCTCCTACGACCAGCTGATGCAGATCATGGAGACGCTCGAAACGCACTACAAGGACCTGTGCGACATCGAGTTCACCATCGAGCGCGGCAAGCTGTGGATGCTGCAGACCCGGGTCGGCAAGCGCACCGCCGGTGCCGCCTTCCGCATCGCCACCCAGCTCGTCGACCAGGGCCTGATCGACGAGGCCGAGGCCCTCCAGCGGGTCAGCGGCGGGCAGCTGGCGCAGCTGATGTTCCCCCGCTTCGACCTGGACGCGAAGTCCACCACGATCGGCCGCGGCATCGCCGCCTCCCCGGGCGCGGCGGTCGGCAAGGCCGTCTTCGACTCGTACACCGCCGTCAAGTGGTCCCGTTCCGGCGAGAAGGTCATCCTGATCCGCCGCGAGACCAACCCGGACGACCTCAACGGCATGATCGCCGCCGAGGGCATCCTCACCTCCCGCGGCGGCAAGACCTCGCACGCCGCCGTCGTCGCCCGCGGCATGGGCAAGACCTGTGTCTGCGGCGCCGAGGAGCTGGAGGTCGACACCAAGTCGCGCCGGATGACGACCCGCGAAGGGACCGTCATCGAGGAGGGCGACATCGTCTCCATCGACGGCTCCACCGGCAAGGTCTACGCCGGCGAGGTGCCGGTCGTGCCGTCCCCGGTCGTCGAGTACTTCGAGGGCAAGGTCGACGCCGAGGCGGAGGGCTCGGACGAGCTCGTACGTTCCGTGCACCGCCTGATGACGTACGCGGACTCGCAGCGCCGCCTGCTCGTCCGCACCAACGCCGACAACGCCGAGGACGCCGCCCGCGCCCGCCGGTTCGGCGCCCAGGGCATCGGCCTGTGCCGCACCGAGCACATGTTCCTCGGTGAGCGCCGCGAGATGGTCGAGCGCCTCATCCTGGCCGACACCGAGGCCGACCGGGACGCCGCGCTCGCCGAGCTGCTGCCGCTCCAGCGGGCCGACTTCACCGAGCTGTTCGAGGCGATGGACGGGCTGCCGGTGACGGTGCGGCTGCTGGACCCGCCGCTGCACGAGTTCCTCCCCGACATCACCGAGCTGTCGGTCCGGGTCGCGCTCGCCGAGGCCCGCAAGGACGCCAACGAGAACGACCTGCGCCTCCTCCAGGCCGTGCACAAGCTGCACGAGCAGAACCCGATGCTGGGTCTGCGCGGCGTCCGCCTCGGCCTGGTCATCCCCGGCCTGTTCGCCATGCAGGTACGGGCGATCGCCGAGGCGTCGGCCGACCGCAAGAAGGCGGGCGGCGACCCGCGCGCCGAGATCATGATCCCGCTGGTCGGTACGGTCCAGGAGCTGGAGATCGTCCGCGAGGAGGCCGAGCAGGTCATCGCCGAGGTCGAGAAGGCCTCCGGCGTCAGCCTCTCGCTCACCCTCGGCACGATGATCGAGCTGCCCCGCGCCGCCCTGACGGCCGGCCAGATCGCCGAGTCGGCCGACTTCTTCTCCTTCGGTACGAACGACCTCACGCAGACGGTCTGGGGCTTCTCCCGCGACGACGTCGAGGCCAGCTTCTTCACCGCGTACCTGGAGAAGGGCATCTTCGGCGTCAGCCCGTTCGAGACCATCGACAAGGACGGCGTGGGCGCGCTCGTCCGCAACGCCGCCGCGGCCGGCCGGGCCACCCGCCCGGACCTCAAGCTCGGCGTCTGCGGCGAGCACGGCGGCGACCCGGAGTCGGTCCACTTCTTCCACGAGGTCGGCCTGGACTACGTCTCCTGCTCCCCGTTCCGCATCCCGGTCGCACGACTGGAGGCGGGCCGCGCGGCGGCCGAGTCCCAGGGCAGCGACAGCCGCTGACCCCCGAGGGTGCCGCGGACGCCCCAACGTCCGCGGCACCCCACCCCGCTACACCACCGGAGCCGGCCCCGCCGGGTACCCAAAACCCTCAGCCGCCCGGCTGTCGGCTCCGGCACCCCAATGAGGGCGGCACCTTGTGCGGAGGTGCCGCCCTCACCCCTTTCCGCGCCGTGGTCCGGCGATCCGCCTCGCGCTCTCCGCCCCCGCCGCCGTCTCGCGTTCGCCCTCGCGTCGCGTTCGCCCTCGCGTCGCGTTCGCCCTCGCGTCGCGTTCGCCCTCGCGTCGCGTTCGCCCTCGCGTCGCGTTCGCCACCGCGGACGAGTGGGCCGTCCGCCTCGCCGAGTCCCCTCACGCAGGCGCGAGCAGTGCCTCGCGCGCCCGCCGGCCGACCGCGGGCCGGAGCAGGCCAACGGGGCAAGGGCGGTACCTGTGCGGAGGTACCGCCCTCACTCTTTCTCCGGGCTCCCCCCTCGGGAGCTGCCGCCGTCCCTGTCGGCGTGGGATGGCGGCTCTTCAACGGGCCGCTGAGCGGACGGTTATTTGCCCATCACCCCCCACGGGATCGAGCAATCCGTTCCGTTCGCAGTGCCGTCGAATTGAGTACAGCATTCCGTTCGCCCGCCGGGTCGCGCGACACTTTTCAACTCTGGCCAAAAGGGCATGGTGACCGCGCGTGTTGGCGTGCATACTCAGGGCGTACCGGGGGGTCAACCGAGGAAAGCAAGGTGGGGGTTCGGTGTTACGCGTCCATTTCAGTGGACTCGACCTGGCTCGGGTGCGCATTGCCGCACGCCCGGACGCGCTGTGGGAGACCGTTTTGAGCTTTCACCGACTACGCGACAGACGGGACGATTCCGCATTCGGCAGATGGCGATCGGAAACGCGCGGAAGGTTGAATGGCGAAACACGGCTGCTGGCTCCGCTGGTGCCCGTCCGCGGCTATTTCCCCGATTTCCTCACGCCCGCCGAAGGGCTCCTCGGCATGGACGAGGCGCTCGCGGCGCTGCGGGAAACCCCGGCGGCCCGGCTGCACGACGAGCTCTCGCGGCTGCCCGCCGCCGCCCGCCCGCTGCCGACCTGGATACGCGACATGGCCGAGGGCAGCAGCCGCTCGCTCGGCCGCCTCGCCGGCGTCCTCCAGCGCTATTACGAGGCCGCCGTCGCCCCGTGCTGGTCGCGCGTCCAGGGTCGTATCGAGGCCGACCGGGCCGCTCGCGGCCGGGCCCTCCTGGACGGCGGCGCGGACCGGCTGCTCGCCTCGCTGCCGCCGATGCTCCGCTGGCGGGCGCCCGTTCTGGAAGCCGACTACCCGGTGGACCGCGACCTCCACCTGGGTGGCCGCGGACTCCTGCTGCTGCCTTCGTACTTCTGCCGCCGCACCCCGGTCACCTTCCACAACCCGGACCTGACGCCCGTCCTGGTCTACCCCGTCGAGCACCAGGCGCCCCGTCTGACGCCACCCGTCCCGCCCGAGCGCTCCCTGAGCCGGCTCGTCGGCCACACCCGCTCCGCGATCCTCCAGGGCATCGGCATCGGCTGCACGACCAGCGAACTCGCCCGCCGCGTCGATGTCTCCCTGGCCTCCGCCAGCCAGCACGCGACGGTGCTGCGTGACGCCGGTCTGCTGCTCACCCTGCGCCAGGGCAACGCCGTCCTCCACACCCTGACCCCGCTGGGCGCGGCGCTGCTGCGCGGGGCGCGCCCGGCGGAGGTGCAGGGGTGAGCGGCCGTCGCGGCCGCCCCCTCGCTCAGTACGGCCGGTCGCCCGCGATGGCGACCCGCTCGGCGACCCGGCGGTGCGCCCCGTAGTCGTTCACCGCATAGTGCTGCGTGGCCCGGTTGTCCCAGAACGCGACGTCCCCCGCCCGCCACCGCCACCGCACCTGGAACTCCGGCACCTGCGCCTGCTGGAACAGCACCCGCAGCAGCCGGTCGCTCTCCGCCTCCGTCAGCCCCACGATCCGCGTGGTGAACGACGCGTTGACGAACAGCATGCGCCGCCCGGTCTCCGGGTGGCGACGCACCACCGGATGCTCGACCGGTGGGAACTCCTGCTGAAATGGCGCCAGTTGGGCGGACGAGTAGAAGCGCACGAACCCCGGGAGATAGTCGTGCACCGCTCGCGCGCAATTGATCCGTGCCCGGATTTTCTCCGGCAAATTGTCGTACGCGGCAGCCATATCGGCCCACATCGTGTCTCCGCCGGCCGGCGGAACCTCCCGCAGTTGCAACACCGCGCCCATCGCGGGCCGTTCGCGGAAGGTGACATCGGTGTGCCATACGTTCTCGAACGTCGGCACCGCACCGGCCGTCTTGTCGAACCGCACCACATCCTTCGCATCGCCCCGCGCGAGCAACGGATTGGTCTCCAGCTCTCCCCAATTGCGGGCGAATTCCCGCTGCGCACCGGAGGCCAGATGCTGACCGCGGAAGAACAGCACCTTCCACTCCAGCAGCGCCCGGTTCAGCTCCTGCCGCAGCTTCCCGGACAGCGGCCGGGAGAGGTCGAGCCCGCGGATTTCGGCCCCGATGGTGGCGGCCTGCGGCACCACCTCGAAGAGCTCGTACGGCCGGTCCACCCAGCCGTCGGGGGTGCGGCGCAGGATGCGGTGGCCCTCGTACAGCCCGTCGGCGGGGATGCGGTGGGGGCGCAGCACGGGGGTGTCCGTGGGGGCGGTGGGGTCGGCGATGGCCGTCAATTGGTCCTCCTGGCACGAGAGAAGGGGAGGGGCGGGAGCCGTACGGGCGTCCTCGCGGGGAAGCCGTACGGCTGTAGGGAGCGTCTTCACGGGAAAGCCGGACGGGGCGTCGCGGCGGGAGGCCTTACGGCAGGGAAACGCCGCAGAGAGGCCGCAGAGACGCGGTGGGTACGCCTGGGGCGTCAGGACGTACGGCGACAACCGGCCGGGGGAGATCCCACCCGGCCGCGGCGGCGCAGAAAGCTCAGGCCGCGGGGCGCGCACTCGCCGTGGGGGCCGCCGGTGCGCGGCTCCGCCTCACGGAAGATGGGGTGCGTGCTCATGCCACGCACCGTACCGCATCCGTCGGCCGCCGCGGGGGCCGCTACGGCGTCCGGGGAGGCCCGGCGAGAAGCCGGTGCGCCGGGCGGGACCCGGCCGGCGGCTTGACCGGCCCCGGCGGGCCGGCCCGCCCGCCGGCCCGCCCGTCAGTCATCGATACCGCTGCGCTCCACCCCCGCCACGATGTACCGCTGAAGCAGCAGAAAGACCACCACCAGCGGCGCGATCGACACGGCCGCCGCCACGAACAGCTCGTGCAGATTCAGGTTCTGCGCCGTGGTGAACGTGGACAGCGCCACCTGCACCGTCCACGCCTCCTGGTCCTGGCCGATCACCAGCGGCCACAGAAAGGCGTTCCAGGCCCCGATGAACACGATCGTCCCGACCGCGGCAAAGACCGGCCGCGCGTTGGGCACGACGATCCGCCAGTACGTCCGCCAGTACCCGAGCCCGTCCACCCGCGCCGCGTCCTCCAGCTCCTTGGGGAAGCCCAGGAAGTACTGCCGGAAGATGAAGCAGGCGAAGGCGCTGAACAGCGTCGGAATGACCAGCCCGCGCAGCGTCGAGATCCATCCGAGCGACGACACCAGCACAAAGCTCGGCACGAACGTCACGGCCGCCGGGACCATCAGCGTCCCCAGGATCGCGTAGAAGACGACCGGGGCGTACCGGTACGGGATCCGCGCCAGCCCGTACCCCGCCAGCGAGGCGAGCACGACCGTGCCGACGGTCGTCGACACCGCGATCAGCGCAGAGTTGAGCAGCGCCCGCGCCATGGGCAGACCGGGGTCGGTGAACACTTCGGTGAGGTTCGACCACTGGAGTGCGCGCGGGAAGAGCGTCCACTCGGGGGAGGTGATCTCCCGCTCGGTCGCCAGCCCGTTGCGTACCAGCAGATAGAACGGGATCAGGAACAGCAGCGCCAGGACGACGAGTATCACCACCCGCAGCGCGCGCCCGGCCCTGGTCAGCGCATCGTGCGTGCCCGGCATCGGCATGCTCAGTCCTCCTTCCGGCCGAGGCCGAACCAGCGGGCCTGGACGACCGTCGCCACCGCGATGATCAGCGCCAGGATCACCGCGCCCGCGCTGCCGAGCCCGAGGTTCTGATCCTGCCCGAGCGCCGTGTAGTAGAGGTAGACCAACGGCGGCCGGGCATACGGCGGATAGCCCCGCGCATCGCTCAGCAGGTTGTAGAACTCGTCGAACGCCTGGAACGCATTGATCACCAGTAGCAGCACCACCGCCACGGACGTGGCCCGCAGCTGCGGAAAGGTGATGTGCCGAAAGACCTGCCAGCCCGGCCGCGCCCCGTCCACCGCCGCGGCCTCGTACAACTGCGGTGAAATCCTTTGCAGCCCCGCAAGAAACAAAATCATGTAGAAACCGGCTTGCAGCCACAGCCGTACGGTGACGATGACCAGCCAGTACCAGGGCGGATCGGTGGTGGACAGCCAAGCGGTCTGATCGGCCCCGAACCACCCCAGCACCGTATTGGCCAGCCCGAAGCGCACCCCGTTGAAGATCGACAGCTTCCAGATCACCGCCGCGACGACATACGAGCAGGCCGTCGGCAGGAAGAACACCGACCGGAAGAACGCCTGGGCGACCCGCAGCCGGTTGACCATCAGCGCGAGGCCGAGGGAGAGCGCGTATGTCGCCGGCACGATGAAGGCGGTGAACAGCAAGAACGTGCCCAGGCTGCCGAGGAACGCCTCGTCGCTGAGCATCGTGGCGTAATTGCCCAGCCCCACGAAGTCCGTCTTCGCGGGCGTCACGGTGTTGTGCGCGTCGAAGAGGCTGAGGTACAGGCTCCACAGCAGCGGTACGTAGGTGAACAGCCCCAGCCCGATCGCGAACGGCCCGACGAAGACCCAGAACCAGAGATTCCGTCGCTGCGGCCCGAGCAGTCGGACGGCACGGGACGCCCGGGGCGCCGGGGTGGCCCCATGGACCTGGGCAGCCTGCGCGGCCCGGGTGGACGAGGCGCTCACCTCCCCGACTTCTGCTTCTTCTTGACCAGCTGCAGCTCGGCATTGACCTTGCGCACCACGCTCTTCAGCTCGCTCTCCGGGTTCGCGCCGTCCTTGATGATCCGGCTCAGTGCGTCCTGGTAGACGGTACGGTCCGCGGTGGTCCACAGCAGCGGCTCGGCATGGCCGTACTCCGTCGCGAACCGCACCGCATCCGCGGCGGCACCTTGCTGCAACTGCTTGGCTTTCTTTGCGAGCGAGATCCGCGCCGGAATGTGGAAGCCGTAGGACAGCGCAAAGTCTTGCTGAAAGTCGGTGCGATCCACCCACAGCCATTTCGCAAAAGCCTTGGCCTCCGTCTTGCGCCTGCTTCGCGCGCTGACGGCGGACCCGTAGGCACCCACCGGCACGGCAGGCTTCCCACCCGTTCCGTCCTTCGGGAACGGCAGCACCCCGAAGTCGTCCCCCAGCGCCTTCTTGATCGCCGGCAGCGCCCACAGCCCCGACCACTGCATCGCGGTCAGCCCCTGGATGAACGCGGCCGGATCGGACCAGTCCGTAGGTGCGCCCAGCAGCAACGACTTGTCCGCGTACAACTGCCGGATCTTGCCGAGCACCCGCGCCGCCGCCGGATCGTCGAACCCGACCTTGCCGTCGTCGCCGATCAGACTCAGCCCCGCCGCGTGCAACGGCGTCCCGCTGAGCACCCCGACGCCACCGTCGTTCCCGAGGAACAGTCCCTTGACGTTCTTGGTGCTCAGCTTCCCCGCCGCATCCACCAACTCGTCCAGCGTCTGCGGCGGCTCGACCCCGGCCTTCCGCAGCAAACTCTTGCGGTAATAAAGCATCTGCATGTCAACGACCTGCGGAATGCCCCACACCTTGCCCTGCCAGATCTTCGGCGCCAGCACCGCCTGGTTGAAGTCGTCCTTCACCGGCTCGACTTCAGCGGTCAGATCCACGACCTGCCCACTCTGAATCTGGTCCAGCAAGGGCCCGTTGACCTCGAACACATCCGGCCCGGAGTCCGTCAGCAACGCAGCCGCCGTCTGCCGGTCGTAGTCGCCCGGCCGCCACTGCACCCGCACATCGGCCTTCTTGTACGCGGCGGCATACCGCTGCACGGCGCGCTGCGTCCCCGGCTCGCCGTACTGGTGGTACCACTGGCTGAGCTCCGGCCCCGAACCCCCGCCACCCCGACCGGTGTTGGACCCACAGGCGGCAAGCGCCCCGGCCGCCGCAATACCGCCGGATGCGGCCAACAGCCGCCGCCTGCCGATGCCGACGCCGCTTCCCGTCATCCCGCCCATACGCGTATCGCCCCCTGTGGTCGTGGCCCCGGAGTGTGTGTCGTTGGTGCTGGCCGATCACCGTGTGGTGCGCCCGACCACTCTGCCCCACGCGTGTGAAAACCGCATTGCACCTTGACGAATCGACCTTCCGAAAACCGCTGAAAGGTCATGCAAGCGCCCACCGGCCGAAACCCGGCAACCAGGGCCTCCCGGCCACCGGCAGCCCCCGCCCCGACGCGCCCCACGCCCGCACGCACCACCGCGCCCACACACCATCGTGCCTACGGCTGCGGATACGCCACCGCCACCTGCATCCCGCACGCATCACACCAGAACGCCCACCCATTGGCGTCCACCGCATGCGAACCGCACCCCATGCACGGATCGGACACGAAGTTGGCCAGCTGCATCCCCTGACTGGTCCGCCGCGGCGCCGCCTGCCGCTCCAGCGCATAGCAAGGGATGCACAGCCCCCCGGCCGTACCCGGCAGCTTCATATTCCGCAGCTCACAGCGCGTACAGCGCATTCTGTCGACGTACTCGGGGGGCAGCGCGCGCAGCCGGTTGCCCTCACGGGGGGTCGTCACGTCGTCGTCCGCCTCCTACGCCGGGACCGTGCCGGTGCCCATGCACCGGGAGCATTGCGTTGTCGTGGGATTACCGTCCTGGGTCTCCCACTCGACCGTGCCGGTACCCCGGCACTCCTCACACGGCACTTCGGGCGGCATCGTCATACCTCAAGAATTCCATGACTGATTACGCCCCGTCAGCGCGTTGTCACTACCGCCCCAACCTCTGTGGGAACGGACAAGGCCGGAGATTGGACCTTCCGTCAGCGAGCCGCCGCGAACAGCCCTTCCGCGACCGCACCACGGAACCGGGCCCAGGAGGCGGGAGCGAGACGAAGCATCGGACCGTCGGGGTCCTTGGAGTCGCGCACGGCGACGGTGCCGGGGACATTGGTGGCGACCTCGACGCACTCGCGTTCAGGATTGCTGTAGCTGGACTTGCGGAATCCGAACTCGGTCATCGCTCACAGCTCCTTGCCGATGCTGGTGATGAACGCCTGCGACTCACGCTCACCGAGGGCGTGCCGCGCGATTCTCCCGAACAGCTCGTCGTGCTGTGCGGCCCTCTCCCCGCCCTCCACCCACAGTCGGCTGAACGGGATCTCCATGTACACCACGTCCATGGCCCCGGGCTCGCCGAACGAGATGATGTTGAACGCGCAGTCCATGCCCTGATGGGACCCGGAGCTGAACGGAAGCACCTGAACGGTGACGTTCGGGCTCCGGGTCACCGTCGTCAGATGCTCCAGTTGCCCGCGCATCACCGATGCATCGCCGACGAGGCTCCGCAGCGCCGCCTCGTGGATCACCACGTGCAGCGAGAGCTGCGGATCCTCGATGAGCCGCCGCTGCCGCGCCACGCGCGCGGCAACGAACCGCTCGTCGGCCCGCAGCGCCCGCACATAGTCCGGCGTCTGCAACAGGCCGGGCACAAAGGTCAGATGCCAGGACCGGATCCCCGTGGCCGCGCTCTCCAGGGTCACGTATTCCTGCATGTCCCCAAGGTCGGGGAACTCGTTCCACCACCCCTTGGCCTTGCGCCGCTCGCGGTCGATCCGCGCCAGCTCCAGCAGGCCACCCACGAGGGCCGGGTCGGTCACGCCGTACAGGGCGCACAACGTCCGGATGTCCGGATCGCGCATGGGGACCCAGCCGCCCTCCATCTTTGCGATCTTGGTCGTGGAAGCGCTGAGGGCCTCGGCGGCCTGAGGCTGTCGCATGCCCGCTGCCGTGCGGAGCCGCAGCAGTTCGCCACCCAACCGGCGCCCCAAGACCGTTGTGGTGCTGTTCCCCTGCATCGGCTGATGCATTGGCTGACGTGCTGTCACGTGTACCCCTCCTGAAGCGCGGGGTCAGTTTGTCGCTGGAGGAAGCGCCCCTGCAAACGCGTCCGGAGGATATCCTCCGAGAGGAACTTGTACGGATCCGTCCACCGCCGCTACCGTCCGCGGTGAACCGCTCGCGCGGCGTCGCGAAGCCGGAACGCCGATTGAAGCCGGAACGCCGATTAATGGGCGCTGCCCTGATCCGGAGGTGGCCGACATGATCGCCCCACACGACCCGCCGGAAGCGGTCCTCCAAGAGGACGTCCTCGACTACACCCCCCGCGCCAACAGCATCGTCCTCGCCCGAAACCGCGCCGCTCGCCTCGCAACGGAGTGGGGCCACCCGCAACTGGCCGACGACGCGTGCCTCCTGGTCTCCGAACTCGCCACCAATGCCGTCGTCCACGGCACCGTCCGCGGTCGCCTCTTCCGGGTACGGCTCTCCCTCACCCCCGCCGTCCTGCAGATCGCCGTAACCGACGCCCACGGCAAACGCCTCCCGCACATGGGCAAGCCCACCCCGAACGCCACCTCCGGCCGCGGCTTACTCCTGGTCCGCGCCCTCTCCCTCCGCTGGGGCGTGCACGTACTCGACGTCGGCAAAACGGTGTGGTGCGAGCTGGACACAACGGACCCTCCCCCCTTGTCCGAGGTCCTCAACTCCCTCCCTTTCTCGCCCCATTGGACTCATTCACGCCCATGACGGCTCATGCGCGACCCCGTACGGTCATTCCTCTGCGGGCCGCGACGGGCGCGGCCCCGCCGCCAGGAGGCACACCCACCATGCGCCGCATCGCCACCACCCTCGGCACCCTCACCGCCGCCGCCCTGCTCGCCCTCGCCGCACCGGGTTCCGCATCCGCGGCCAACGGCCTCCTCCTGATCGACGGCCGCCCGATCCTCCGCCCCAGCGGCTGCTACGAAAGCGCCGACACCCCCACCACCGTGGCCAACCGCACCCGCGACGCCATCGCCTACATCTTCACGGGACCCGACTGCACGGGCGATGTCGACACCGTCGTCCAGCCGGGCCGGTACGCCGAATCCGATGCCGGCGCCAGCGTCTGGATCGACTGACCGGCTGACTCGATCGCCGGCCGGGGTTGTCGGCCGGCGGCCGGTCAGGAAGCGCTCGACGATCTCGACCGGGCTGTTGACCGGGACGAGAAGCTGCGGGCGATCTACGCGGTGGCGCTGACGGCGCCGGCTGAGCAGGACCGCGAAATCGTCGAGGCGTGCCGACGCATCGCCGCTGACGCCGATCCGGGACCGCGACAGTCCGTGGTGGTGGGCACCGGTTACCTGTCCCGGCCGGCGCTGCAGGATCTGGTCCGAGGACTGCGCGACAACGATCCGGTCGGGCACGTGCGACACCACGCGGGGATCCTTTTGGAGGGGATCAGGCTCCACGCCACGACCTGCCTGATCACGACGACGGTGAGCCGGGTTCGGGATTGGCGTCCTGAAGGAGCGTGAAGGAGCGTGAAGGAGCGTGATGGAGTCTGATGGAGGCGGGGCGATGGTCTGGACAGCGTCATGGCGACGGCCTGGGCGGTGTGGTGGAACCTAGCTCACGCCGCGGCGGCCCGATTGGTTCACGCCCAATGCGCACAGGCCCCCGGCCGGTGCGCCCAAGCGCAGCCGTCGGCACCGGACTCCCACAGCTCTCTCACCTCCTCACGCAAAAATCACCTCCGCCAGCCAGAACTCCAGAAGCTCCGCATCCCCTTGGATCTCGAACGTGTCGGGATCGGCCGGCCGCCGCCCGTAGACCAGCAGCAGAAGGTCCGTCAGCGACGCCCTCACCGACACCGTCGCCGGCTCGCCGGAGCGGCGCCACGCGAGGGTGTCGCCCGTGAGGTCGACGAGCCAGTCGGCGGCGGCTTCGGGTGGAGTGTCGGTGGCGTGGAAGTGGAGGGTGCGGCCGGGGCCGAGGAGGTCGCGGCGCTCGGGGTGGTGGTCGAACATCTCGGGCAGGGAGCCCAGTTCCATCCATTCGTCGAGGGCGTCGAGCGCGACGCGTTGGCCGACGGTGAAGTCCGTGCCGAGGGTCAGGCAGGCGTCGGCGCGGTGGATGACCGTTTCGTGGGCCATGCGGCGGGCGAAGAAGCGGGGGGATCCGGAGGGCAGCGGGGTCCAGATGCGGGCGTCGGGGCCGGTGGTGCGGAGGGTGTCGGAAAGTTGCCGGGCGCCTTCGGTGAGCCAGGTGGCCAGGGAGGACGGGGATTCGGTGGTGTCGCGGGGGAGGGTGCGGAGGGCGGTGTCGGGCGGGGGCTGGGCGGCCCGGGTGCGGACGATCTCCTCGACCCAGCGGTGGGCCTCGCCCAGATGCCGTAGGAGCTGCGCGAGGTTCCAGTCCGGGCAGGAGGGCACGGAGACGGAAAGGTCGACGGCATCCGTGAGGGAGGACGCCAGCGCGGCGGCCTGGTGGCTGATTTCGGCGCAGTGGTCGTCGTAGCTCAGAGTGAGGTCCATGTGTCTCACGGTAGAGGGAGCCACTGACAATGGGCCGTCGCCACGGGGAGGGACCAATGCCGGGCCGCCGGACCGCCGGGCCGCCGCGGTGGGTAGGAGGCGTCGCTACTGGGCGCGGGGCGGCGTCGCGAGGCGGAAGCGCAGGCGGCAGATGACCGCGTCCGTGTCGCGGCGGACCGCATGCGCGACGACCGCGCCCCGCTGGTTCTGGAGCAGGCGCTGCCAGAGGTGGGCGGGTTCGGCCTCGGGGATCAGGACGGTGACCCGGGTGGCGGGGTGCCGGGTGGTCAGGTCGCGTACGTAGTCGGCGATGGGGCGGCCGACGGAGCGGGTGGTGGAGGGGAGTTCTAGGAGTTCCACGCCGGGGTTCCACAGCTCCCAGTCGCGGCGCAGGGCCTCGGTGGCCGGGCGGTCCTCGGGGTCGCCGTAGGTGACGGTCACCGCGATCACCTCGTTGCCGAGGGAGACCGCCGCGTTCAGGGCCTCCGAGGTGAGGAGGGAGAGGTGGGACACGGGGACGATGACGAGGGAGCGGGCGGCGCGCGGGGGTTCGGGGACGCGGCCCAGGCCCAGGCGCTCGCCGATCCGGCCGTAGGCGCGGTGCACGGCCTCGAAGGCGAGGACGAGGAGGGGGAGGGCGATGACGATCAGCCAGGCGCCCTCGGTGAATTTGGTGGCGGTGACGATGACCGCCGAGACGCCGGTGAGGAGGGCGCCGAAGCCGTTGAGGACGGCCTTGGCGCGCCGGCCGGGGGAGCGGTCGAGGAGCCAGTGTCGGACCATGCCCACCTGGCAGATGGTGAACCCGACGAAGACGCCGATGGCGAAGAGCGGGACGAGGGTGTTGACGTCGCCGCCGGAGAAGACCAGGAGGACCGCCGCCACGGCGGCGAGGGCGAGGACGCCATGGCGGTGGACCTGCCGGTCCGCCTTCAGGCCGAAGACGTGCGGGAGGTAGTTGTCCCGGGCCAGGAGGCCCATGAGGACCGGCAGGCCGCCGAAGGAGGTGTTCGCGGCCAGGGCGAGCAGGATCATCGTGGCGAACTGGACCACGTAGAAGGCCCAGTTGTGGCCGAGCGAGGCGTCCGCCAGCTGGGCGAGCACGGTGACGCCCTCGACGGGCTGGAGGTGGAAGCGGCCGATCAGGACGGAGAGGCCGATCAGCATGACGCCGAGCAGGGCGCCGAGGGCGACCTCGGTGCGCTGGGCGCGCTTGGCGGCCGGGGCGCGGAAGGAGGGCACCGCGTTGGCGACCGCCTCCACGCCGGTCAGCGCCGAGCAGCCGGAGGCGAACGCCTTGAGGAGCAGCAGGGCGCCCACGGTGGTGGCGTTGTGGGCCAGGGCGGAGGCGTGTCCGTCGGCGGTGACGGTGGAGGCCGGGGCGTCGCGGAAGAGGCCGACGACGATCATGGCGAGGATCGACGCGATGAAGACGGCGGTGGGTATGAGGAAAGCTTTCGCCGAGTCGACGATGCCGCGCAGGTTGATGGCGGTGATCAGGACCAGGACGGCGAGGCAGATTCCGACGCGGTCGTCGTAGAGGGCGGGGAAGGCCGAGGTCAGGGCCGCCACGCCGGCGGTCACGGAGACCGCGACGTTCAGGACGTAGTCGAGGATGAGCGAGGCGGCGGCCACCAGGGCGGTGCGGCGGCCCAGGTGGGTCCTGGCGACCGCGTAGGAGCCGCCCCCGTTGGGGAACGCGGCGATCACCTGACGGTACGACGCGACCAGTACGGCGAGCAGTGCCGCGATGGCGAGGGTGACGGGCAGCGTGAAGCCGAGGCCGTAGCCGCCCGCCGCCGCCAGGACCAGGACGACCGACTCGGGTCCGTACGCGACGGAGGCCATCGCGTCGAGCGAGAGGGCGGCCAGGCCCTGGAGGGCGGTCAGCCGGTGGCGGGTGTCGGCCGCCCCGGCCGCGGCGGCGCCCTCGGGCTGTTCGACGGCGTCCGGCGGTTCGTCGGCCTCGGCCTCGGGCCGGTGATCGGGCTGGGACACCATCGACATCGTTCGTCGTACCTCCGTGTGGCACTGCGCGGGACCAGCTCAGGGTGAGCGGTACGGAGGCGACCGACGTGCGGCCCTAGCGTGCCCTTGGCGGGCGATGGGGTGTTCTTGACGGATTCCTGATGCCCGTACGGACTTTTGGCCGGTACGGATTCACGCCGTCGCCCCGGCGAACGCGTACCGCACCCCGGTGAGCTCCTCCGAGGCGTCCCACAGGCGCTCGCCCGCCGCGTCGTTCTTCGTCCACGGCGCCCGGAAGGACGGCGCCGGGGCGCCCCGCAGCCCGCTCCGCGGCCCGACGAAGGAATCCGGGCGCATATGGGGCGCGGTGGCGGCGCAGAGCGTGCCGAGGGCGCTGCCGTCCGCGGGCTGGGCGATGAGGCGGTTGCCCAGTTCGATGACCCGCTCGGTGGTGGAGCGGCCCTCCATGCGGGCGCCGGCGGTCTGCAGGTTCGTGGCGGCGTAGCCGGGATGGGCGGCGGCCGCGACGACCTGGGAGCCGGCCGCGGCCAGGCGCCGGGCCAGCTCGTGCGTGAAGAGGAGGTTGGCGCTCTTGGAGCGGGCGTACGCAATCCAACGGCGGTAGGAACGCTCGCCGTTGATGCCGTTGATGCCGTTGATGCCGGACGAGCCGGACGGGCCGGAGAGCTCCGAGGGGTCGATGTCGGCGAGGGCGTGCAGCATGCTGGAGACGGTGACGACGCGCGCGCCCGGTGTGGCGAGGAGCTTGGGCAGCAGCAGGCCGGTCAGCGCGAAGTGGCCGAGGTGGTTGGTGCCGAACTGCATCTCGAAGCCGTCGGCGGTGGTGCGGTACGGCAGCGCCATCACGCCCGCGTTGTTGATGAGCAGGTCGAGGCGGTCGCCGTCGAAGGTGCCGAGGCCGGCCGCGAAGTCCCGTACGGAGGACAGGTCGGCCAGGTCGAGCGGCCGGAACTCCGCCTCGGCGGTGGGGACTTCGGTGCGCAACCGGTCCAGCGCCGCGGCCCCGCGCGTCTCGTTGCGGCAGGCCAGCACCACGCGGGCGCCGCGCCGCGCGAGCTCGCGCGCGGTGACATAGCCGATGCCGCTGTTGGCGCCCGTGACGACCACCGAGCGGCCGGTCTGGTCGGGTATGTGGCTGGTGTTCCACCGGGTCACGCCGTACTCCTCGGTAGGGGAACACCAGCCTACGCCGGGGGTGTCAGCCGCCCTCCGCCAGGCGCTTGATGGCCGACAGGCGGGAGTCCCAGTCCGCGGCGACCCGGTCCATCCACCGGGCCGTGACCCCGAGCCGCTCGGGTACGACCCGGTAGCGGGACTCGCGGCCCTGCCGGTGCCCGGCGACCAGGCCGGCCCGGTCCAGGACGCCCAGGTGTTTGACGATGGCCTGGCGGCTGACGGGCAGCTGGGCCGCCAGGGCCGTGGCGGTCGCCTCGCCGCGGTCGGCGAGGGCATCGAGTATCCGGCGGCGGGTCGGGTCCGCCAGCGCGGACAGCACCTCCGCCACGGCGTCCCCGGGGGCGTCGGGACCGGCCCCGGAGCCCGTGTCCGGATCGGAGTCATGCGTCATGCCGCGAGCCGCTCCGCGTACTGCCGGATGTTCTCGACCTGGGCGGACCAGCCCTCCGAGTGGCTCTCGTACGAGGCGGTCCGGCGGCGCTCCTCGGGGATGGCGAGGCCGGCGAATCCGCTCTCCGTCACGCGCAGCCGGGTGCCGTCGCCCTCCGGGGTGAGGGTGAACTCGACGAGGGTGGCATTCCCCTCGGTCGCCACCTGGCCGGGGTGTGCGCTGGCCCAGCGGTACGAGAAGTAGTGCGGCGGGTCCACCTTCACGATCACCGTCGGGAACTGGCCGTACTCGCCGTGGTCGAGGTGCATGATGCCGCCCGGCCGCAGGTCGACCGGCGTCGGCTCGCCCTGCCCGAACCACGAGCCGACGTGCTCGGGTTCGGTGAGGACCGCCCAGACGCGTTCGACGGGCGCCGCGATGCTGATCTCCCGCTCGATGTGGTCCCTGGTGTCGGCGTCGTTGCCGGGGTTGTTGTCGCTGCCGGTGCTGCCGGTGCTGCCGGGGTTGTCGGTGGTCATGAGGGGGGCCTCCCGCCGGGCGTGATCCGAGTGTGGTCCGTTCTTACGTGCTACCCAAGGGTTGCACGTCGCGACGGGAGGTGCAACCCGTTGGTTGCGCGAAGGGGTGGCGGCGTCAGGCGGCGGCCCCGCCCCGGATCCGCACCGGATATGCCGCCACGGACACCGACGGATCGTCCAGGCAGTCTCCCGTCGCAAGGTCGAAACGCTGCTTGAGCAGCGGCGATGCCACGAACGGGCGGTCCGCGGCGGAGCCGGTCAGACCCCGGGAGAGGACCTGGGCGCCGGTGAACGGGTCCTGGTTGCCGATCGCGTACGCCCGGCCCGCGCGGTCGATGAAGAGGGCGGCCTGGGTGCCGTCGGGAAGCAGGGCGGCGACCCCGCGGCCAGGAGTGAGGGCGTCCAGGGCGCAGACGGCGAGCCAGCCGTCGGGGCCGAGGATCTCGACGGTGCCGGTCGCGGTGCCGGTCTCGGTCAGCGTGGCGGTGGTCAACGGACGGAGGTTCCTTCCAGGGTGCGTACGGGCAGGGTCGGGCCGGCCAGCGGCGTCAGGTCCGGCTTGACCTGGCCGCGCTCCGGTACGAAGCGGACGGACGGGTCCGGGGCGTCGGGTGCGTTGACGAAGGACACGAAGCGGGACAGCCGCTCGGGGTCGTCGAGGGTCTCGGCCCATTCGTCGCGGTAGTGGGTGACATGGGCGGCCATCAGGGCCTCCAGCTCGTCGCACAGGCCGAGGGAGTCGTGGACGACGACGTCGCGCACGTGGTCGAGGCCGCCCTCGATCCGCTCCAGCCAGGCGGAGGTGCGCTCCAGGCGGTCCGCGGTGCGGATGTAGAACATCAGGAAGCGGTCGATCAGCCGGATCAGTTCGGCGTCGGACAGGTCCTGGGCCAGCAGGTCCGCATGCCGTGGGTCGGCGCCGCCGTTGCCGCCGACGTACAGGTTCCAGCCGTTGGAGGTGGCGATGACGCCGAAGTCCTTGCCGCGCGCCTCCGCGCATTCGCGGGCGCAGCCGGAGACCGCGGACTTGAGCTTGTGCGGGGCGCGCAGGCCCCGGTAGCGCAGCTCCAGATCGATGGCCATCCGGACCGAGTCCTGGACGCCGTAGCGGCACCAGGTCCGGCCGACGCAGGACTTCACGGTGCGCAGCGCCTTGCCGTACGCGTGCCCGGACTCGAAGCCGGCAGCCACCAGCCGGGTCCAGATGAGCGGGAGTTGATCGACGCGGGCGCCGAACAGGTCGATCCGCTGGCCGCCGGTGATCTTGGTGTAGAGGCCGAAGTCGCGGGCCACCTCGCCGATCACGATCAGCTTCTCCGGGGTGATCTCGCCGCCGGGGATGCGCGGCACGATCGAGTACGAGCCGTTGCGCTGGAGGTTGGCCAGGAAGTGGTCGTTGGTGTCCTGGAGGGCGGCCTGCTCGCCGTCCAGGATGTAGCCGTCGGCGCCGACGGACGGCGCGAGGGAGGCGATGATGGAGCCGATGGTGGGCTTGCAGATCTCGCAGCCGTCGCCGCCCCGCGCCGCCGGCCGGCCGTGCGAGGCCAGCAGTGCCGCGTACGAGGTGAGCCGCAGGGTGCGGACGATCTCGTAGAGCTCGGCGCGGGTGTGCGGGAAGCAGCCGCACAGGCCCTTGTCGACGCTGACGCCGCTCGCCTCCAGCTCGTCGTTGACCAGGGTGGTCAGCGTCTTGACGCAGGAGCCGCAGCCGGTGCCGGCCTTGGTGCACTTCTTGACCTCGGGCACGGTCGCGCAGGAGTGCTCGGTGACCGCGCCGCGGACCGCGCCCTTGGTGACGTTGTGGCAGTTGCAGATCACCGCGTCGTCGGGGAGCGCGGACGGGCCGAGGGCGGCCGGTGCGCCGGCCCCGGCGGGCATCACCAGCTGCTCGGGCGCCAGCGGGGGGACGCTGCCGGTCAGCGGCCGCAGCATCCCGTACGCCTCCGCGTCGCCGACCAGGACGCCGCCCAGCAGCTCGCCCTCCCGGCCGATGACCAGCTTCTTGTAGACGCCGCTGCGGGAGTCGGCGTAGACGACGTCGAGGCAGCCCTCGGTGGTGCCGTGGGCGTCGCCGAAGGAGGCCACGTCCACGCCGAGCAGCTTGAGCTTGGTGGAGAGGTCGGCGCCGGTGAAGGCGGCCGTCCGGCCCGCGAGGGTGTCGGCGGCGGTGCGGGCCATGTCGTAGCCGGGCGCCACCAGGCCGTAGACCCGGCCGTCGCTCGCCAGCGCGCATTCGCCGATCGCGTAGACGGCGGGGTCGCTGGTGCGGCACCGCTCGTCGACGACGATCCCGCCGCGCTCGCCGACCGACAGCCCGCAGTCCCGGGCGAGTTGGTCGCGGGGGCGGACCCCGGCGGAGAAGACGACGAGGTCGGTTGCTATCCGGGAGCCGTCGGACAGCTCCATGGCGGTGACCGCGCCGCCGTCCGCGACGATCTCCTTGCCGCCGACGCCCGTGTGCACCTCCAGGCCCATCTCCTCGACCCTGCGGCGCAGCGCGGCGCCGCCGCCCTCGTCCACCTGGAGGGCCATCAGCCGGGCGTTGAACTCCACGATGTGGGTGCGCAGTCCGAGCCCCTTGAGTGCGCCGGCCGCCTCCAGGCCGAGCAGCCCCCCGCCGACGACCACACCGGTGGTGGCGTTCTCGGCGTACTCCTCGATGGCGAGCAGATCCTCGATGGTGCGGTAGACGAAGCAGCCCGCGCTGTCCTTGCCGGGCACCGGCGGGACGAAGGGGTACGAGCCGGTGGCCAGCACCAGCGTGTCGTAGCCGACGGTCAGGCCGGAGCGGGCGGTGACCGTGCGGGTGGTGCGGTCGATGGCGGTGGCCGGGTCGCCCAGGTGCAGTTCGATGCCGTGCCGGGCCATGAAGTCCGGGGCGGTCACGCTCAGGTCGTCCGGGGTGCGGCCGGCGAAGTACGAGGTCAGCTGGACGCGGTCGTAGGCCGGCCGGGGCTCCTCGCAGAGCACGACCACCCGGGCCCGCTCGGTGACGCCCCGGTCGGCGAGCTCCTCCAGGAAGCGCTGGCCGACCATGCCGTGCCCGATGAGGACGATGGTGGGGCGGGTGGTGCCCGTGCCGGTGCTGGTGGGGCTGGCGGCTGCGGCCATGATCAGAAGCCTCCGTCGGTGGTGAGCGGGTGGAGCAGCGGGGCGGCGGGCGGCGGTACGTCGCAGCCCTCCCGCGCGCGGGCCGCCGGGACGCCGGGCGGCCCGCCGCCGGTCACCACCACACGCAGTGCCAAGGTCATGTCCGTCAGCCTGCGGTCCGGCTGTTACCCGCCCGCATCCCCACTGTTTCCCCGGCGGAACGCTGCCCTCAGTGGCGCACCGGCCGCCCTGTGAGGCGGCGGCGGGCGTCCGCACGACGGCCGGGTCGGCGGGCGCCCGTCACCCGCCGGCCCGCGCCGGACACAGCCGCCGCGGATGCGCGTCCGTACGGAGCTTCGCGTCGACACAGCCGCCCGGCAGGCCGTCGTGGGCCGTGGTGCCGAAGTTGGCGGTGACGGTGAGCGTGCCGTCGCCGAAGACCGTGCGCTGGACGTTCCGGTCGCCCGTGAGCCACCGGAACGACGTCATCCGGTCGGTGCCCGCGGCGCGGTGCAGCGGGGAGAAGTACCGCTGCAGCGCGGCGAGTTCGGGGCCGTGCCGCTGGATGGACGGGCCGTCCAGGACGTAGTTGAGCGGGGTGTTGTAGAGCATCGCGAGCAGCGCGCGGGTGGTCTTCTGCTGCGGCAGCTTGTCGTACGACAGCTCCCAGCGCTCCGCGTTGACGAGCGAGCCGTGCAGCGCGGTCTCGTAGAGCGGCACGCGGTACTTCGGGTCGTACATCGCGGTGGCCAGATCGGCGGGCAGCCGGACCGGCCGGAAGAAGTTCGTCGGGGCGTTCTCGGGGTAGTAGCCGCCCCACTTCTGCTTGTCGCGCTCCAGTTTCCACAGGCCGTCGGCGACCGGCGTGCCCGAGCCGTGGTCGAAGGCCAGCACCTGATTGGCCCAGGGCTGGGCGGACTCCGAGCCGAGCACGAGGCGCTGTGACAGGCGCCGCATCCGGGCGAGCCGCATCGCGCGGTCGCCTGCCTTGGTCATCTCATGGCCCGCGCCGTGGTCGCGGAACACCTCGCCGGTCGCGTCCACGTCCAGGAAGTAGCTGTCCGCGCCGTTGGCGACCATCGCGCGGGTGCGGTCGGCCAGATAGTGCTTGTCCGGCTCGGCCTTCTCGAAGGCGCGCGAGCTGAGATAGCAGCCGCGGCCGCCGAACCCGGTCTCCGGGGCGCCGTCCGCCTTCCGTATACAGAAGTCGGGGTAGACGCGGTCCGGCCAGGCCGAGGTGGGGCTGTCGGCGCTCCGCGGGTCCTGGCCGTTGGCGAACGAATCGTACGGGCCGACGAGATAGCCCGCCCGCCCGGCGGCCCGGACGGCCGCGGCGTCCATCGGGTGGGGCCCCGCGTCATAACCGAGCCACATCCGGTCCACGCCCAGCTTCTTCAGGCGGGCGATGCCGGAGACGGTCCGGGCGTCGCCCCACACATAGGCGTGGAAGGCGCCGAGCAGCTTGCCGTTGGCCGGGTTGCGCCGGATCTTCTCGCGCAGGCTGCCGAGCCGGCCGTGCTCCGCGAGGTAGGAGCGGTAGTCGGCGGCGGGGGCGACCGGATTGCCGTCGGTGAGGGCGAAGGAGACGTCGTAGTCGCGGGTGCCCTCGCCGGCGGAGAAGGCGTGCGCGGCGGTGGTGCGCAGGCGGCCGCCGGTGGAGGCGAAGCGGAGCGACGTACCGATGTCGGTCGGGGTCAGATAGCTCACCCCACGGCCCGCTCGGCCGGTTGCCCCCTTCATCGAGTACCCCCAAAGGGGCAGGGCCAGATCGGCGCCCACGTCGACCGTGCTGCCCGCCAGCCCTGCCTTCTCCCCGTTCCAGAAGGCGTCCCGTACGGGGATGTCCAGGCCCTCGCCGCGCGGGAGCTGGACGGCGGAGGCGGCCCGGTCGGTGCCGGTGACCGGCCAGCTGACGGAGCCGTCGCGGTCCGACCGCAGCGTGATCCGCAGCCGGCCGCGCTCCGTACGCGCCCGGACGCTCAGCCCCTTGGCGGGATAGCTCCAGCGCGCCCCGTCGGCCGTACGGGTCACCGGGCCGGGCCGGCCCAGTCCGCCCGCGGCCGCCTCCGACAGCACCATGCGCCGGCCGTCACCGGTGCGCGCGGTCACCGCCAGGGAAGCGGTGTCGATGACGGCGGTGCCGCCGGTGACGGGGAGTTCGAGACGGCTGCCCCGGAGCGTCCCGGCGGCGGCGCTGTCGCAGCCGGCCAGGCCCAGCGTCGTGGCGGTCAGCGCGAGGGAGGCGGCGACCGCTCGGGTGATCTTGGATGTCATGCGTCCTGGATAGTGACCGGGGCTAAGAACGTTCTAAGAGCCGCCGGAGCGGCCCCCGGGGAGCCGGGGGCCGCGGGGGCCGTCAGGCATCAACCCGCGTGCCCCACAGGCGAGTTCGGAATACCGGCGGAACACCGTCAGTCCTCCGCCCCGGATGCCGCCGCGAGCCGCCGCACCGCCAGCTCCGCGTACACCGCCGCCCCGTCCGCCAGCACGGCATCGTCGAACTCGGCGAGCGGGGAGTGGTTGTTGGGGCTGCGCTCGTGGTCGGCGCCCCGCGGCGGCGCGCCGAGAAAGGCCATCACGCCGGGGACCTCGGCGAGCACCCGGGAGAAGTCCTCCGAGCCCGGCAGCGGCTGCGACTGCGGCGCGAAGCGCTCCTCGCCCAGCGCCTCACGGACCGTGTCCCCCACGAAGGCCGCCTCGTCGTGGTCGTTGACGGTCACCGGATACAGCTCGGCGAACTCCGCCTCCACGCCCACCCCGTACGCCGCCGCGATCCCCCGGCACACCTCCACCGTGCCGTCCTTGACCCGCGCCTGGGCGGCGTCCGAGAAGCTGCGTACGGTCGCGTGGAACTCCGCGGTCTCGGGGATGACGTTGGTCTGCGTCCCGGCGTGGAAGGTGCCCACCGTCAGCACCACCGGGTCGAACACATCGAAGGTCCGGGTGATCCACGCCTGGAGCGCCGTCACCATCGCACACGCCGCCTGCACCGGATCCTTGGCGCGGTACGGCATGGAGCCGTGCCCGCCCTCGCCGCGGACCGTCACCCGCAGCACATTGGACGCGGCCATCGCCGGTCCGCCGCGGGTACGGAAGACCCCACTGGGCAGCCCGGCCGACAGCACATGGAGCGCATACGCCGCGACCGGCCGCCGCCCCGCGGCGTCCAGCAGCCCCTCGGCGAGCATGTGCCGCGCGCCGTCATGGCCCTCCTCGCCGGGCTGGAACATGAACAGCACATCCCCCGCCAGTCGGTCGCGGTGCGCGGCGAGCAGCTTGGCGGCGCCGGTGAGCATGGCCGTGTGCAGATCGTGGCCGCAGGCGTGCATCCGGCCGTTGTCGGCCGCGAAGTCCAGGCCGGTGCGCTCGGCGACCGGCAGCGCGTCCATGTCGCCGCGCAGCAGCACGGCCGGTCCGGGCCGCCCGCCGCGCAGCACCGCCGTCACCGAGCTGAGCCCGTCGCCGGTACGCACCTCCAGCGGCAGGCCGTCCAGTTCGGCCAGCACCGCCTCCTGGGTACGGGGGAGGTCGAGGCCGAGCTCGGGGGTGCGGTGCAGGGTGCGGCGCATCCGTACGAGGTCGTCGGTCAGGGCGCGGGCGTCGTCACGGAGGTTCATCGGGGCGCTCCTTGTCTCGCAGAGGTGGGGCGGTGTCCGGCAGGGAGTGATCCAGTGCTGCTGCTCAGCTTGGTCGGCCGCCGCTCCCGACGCGAGACCATCGGCGGTCCCCGCCGCGCACGGCGGGCCGTACCCGCCGTTCTTAACGGGCGGTCAGCCCTTCCTCAAGGCCGCCTTAAGGATCGGGAATTACGGCCTGACCTGCTGTTTCGCCGCCGCCCGCGGCCATAGTTTCGGCCTGTGACCAGCCAGCCCGACGCCGCGCACCCGCACGTCAGCGCCCCGCATCCGTTGTACGCGCGGCTCATCCCCCAGGCCGTACCTCCCCTTCCCGTCCGTGCGCCGCGCACCCCTGCGCCGCCCCTGCGGACCTCACCGCGCGCCCTGCTCACCGGGCTGGCCGCGGGTGCCGTGCCGGTCGTCGCCCTCTGGCTGGTGCAGGCCGCCCCGTCGCTGCGCCTCGACGCGCTGTTCGCCACCTTCGCGCACCTCAGCGGACTGCTCGCGGCGTACGGCATCCTCGTCATGCTGCTGCTGATGGCCCGCGTGCCCGCCCTCGAACACGGCGTCGGCGCCGACCGGCTGGCCCGCTGGCACGCCCTCGGCGGACGCTCCGTCCTCACCCTCTGCCTGGTGCACGCGGCCCTCGCGCTCTGCGCCTACAGCGCGCACACCGGCACCGATCTGCTCGCCGCCACCGCCGGCCTGCTGCGCTATCCGGCCCTGGCCGCGGCCACCGCCGGCACCGCGCTGCTGGCCGCGGTCGGCCTGTCCTCCGCCCGTGCGCTGCGCCGCCGCGTCCGCCACGAGACCTGGCGCGCCTTCCACCTGCCGGCCTATCTCGGCGCCGCCCTCGCCTTCGGCCACCAGCTCGCCGGCCCCGACCTGGCCGGCGGGCCGCTCGCCGCCTGGCTGTGGACGCTGCTGCACACCACCGTCGGGGTCCTGCTGGCCTGGTACCGGCTGATCGTGCCGGTACGCCAGGCCCTGCGCCACAGCCTCCGCATCGTCGAGGTCCGCACCGAGGGACCGGACGTCGTCTCCCTCGTCATGCAGGGCCTCGCCCTGGACGCGCTGCGCGCCGAGCCGGGCCAGTTCTTCCGCTGGCGCTTCCTGGACCGCCGGCTGTGGCGTACGGCCCTGCCCTTCTCGCTCTCCGCCCCACCCCGGAACGACACCCTCCGCATCACCGTCAAGGTGTGCGGCGACCACACCCGCCGGATCCGCCGGCTGCGCCCCGGCGTACGGGTGCTGGCCACCGGCCCGTTCGGCGCCCTGACCGCCCACCGGCGCACCCGCCGCAAGGTCCTGCTGCTCGCCGGCGGCGTCGGCATCACCCCGATGCGCGCCCTCTTCGAGACCCTCCCCGGCGGCCCCGGAGACCTCACCCTCCTCTACCGCGCCGGCCACGCCGACCGGCTGGTGCTGCGCGACGAACTCGAAGCCATCGCCGCCGCCCGCGGCGCCGCCCTCCACTACCTCCTCGGCCCCTCCGACGGCCCGTTCGACCCCCTGGCCCCCCGCGCCCTGCGCAACCTCGTCCCCGACCTGCCCGAACACGATGTGTATCTGTGCGGCCCGCCCGGCATGACCGCCTCCGCGATCAGTGCCCTGAAACGGGCGGGCGTCCCGTCTCCCCGCATCCACACGGAACGCTTCACCTTCTGAACCGCCGCCCGCCCTCCAGGACTTGGACACCATGGCCCGACACCGCAAACCACGGACCCTCCCGGCCGCCACCCTCCGGGCCCGCCGTCAGCTCGCCGCCTGTCTGGCGGGGGCGAGCGCCGTCACCGCCACCCTGGTCTCCCTGACGGTGGCCCCGGCCGCCCCGCCCGCCCCGGACCGGGCCCCGGCGAGCCACACCGCCCCCGAGCCACAGGCCGCGCCGTAGCCCCCGCACCCCGCCTTCAGGGCTTTCACCCCGGACGACGCCGTCCCGTCCGTAAGATCACCTGGTGCCCCATGACATATCGCTGCTCACCCTGAGCCTGCTCTCGGTGGCCGCCCTCGCCGCCGGCTGGATCGACGCCGTGGTGGGTGGCGGCGGACTGCTCATGCTGCCCGCCCTGCTGGTCGGACTGCCGCACACCCCCGCCGCGTACGTGCTGGGTACCAACAAGTCCACGGCCATCGTCGGCACCACCGCGGCCGCCGTCACCTACGTCCGCAAGGCGCCGATCGATGTCCGGACCGCGCTGCGGATCGGGCTCGCCGCGATGGCGGGATCGCTGGGCGGGGCGTTCTTCGCGGCGGGTATCAACAGCGCGGTGCTGCGGCCGCTGATCATGGCCGTACTCCTCGCCGTGCTGGCGTTCGTCCTTTTCCGGCCGGCCTTCGGGACCGCCCCGGCGCCCTCGGAGCCGGTCACCCGGCGGCGGGTGGTGGCCGCGATCCTCGTCGCCGGGCTGGGCATCGGCTTCTACGACGGCCTGATCGGACCCGGCACCGGCGCCTTCCTGGTCGTCGCCCTCACCGCCATCCTGCACATGGACCTGGTCACCTCCTCCGCCATGTCCAAGATCATCAATGTCTGCACCAACATCGGCGCGCTGACGATGTTCGCGATCCAGGGCACCGTGCTGTGGCAACTGGGCGCGCTCTTCGCGCTGTTCAATCTCGTCGGCGGCCTGGTGGGAGCCCGGATGGCGCTCAAGCGCGGCGCGGGCTTCGTGCGGGGTGTGCTGGTGGCCGTGGTCATCGCGCTGCTGTGCAAGCTGGCCTTCGACCAGTGGCTGGCCTGAGGCCGGGGGAGCGGCCGCCGCGGCGGCCTTCGTGGCGGCCGTCGGCGCTCAGAAGCGGCAGTGGTACATCCGGGCCATGTCCCGCACACCGGGCAGGAGCCCCGTCAGCCGCGCCGCCGCCCGGTAGGCCCCCGGCAGCTTCTCGATCCCGGGTATCTCCAGGGCGCCGATGTTCTCGACGATCTCCAGCTCCGGGCTGAGCGCCGCCACGCCCGCGGCGTCCGTGCCCCAGTGCAGCGTCGCGCCGGCGTTGACCACCACGCGGTTGAGCCACTGCGTCCGGATGGCGAACCTGCTGAAGGCGTCGAAGGCCAGCTCCCCGCCCGGTACGTGTGCCATCAGCCGCCGCAGCAGGGCCGTGCCGTCCTCCTCGGTCAGATACATCAGCAGGCCCTCGGCGACGATCATCGCGGGCCGGTCGGCGGGCAGCTGCGCCGTCCACGCGGGATCGGTGACGGATGCGGCGACGGCGGTGTAGCCCGCGCGCTCCCGGCACTCCGGGTACAGCGTGTCGCGCAGCTCGATGACTTCGGGGTAGTCGACGTCGTACCACCGCACGCCGGGCCCGGGGGCGAGGCGGTGGACGCGGGTGTCGAGCCCGCAGCCCAGGTGGACGACCGTGGCCTCCTCGTGCGCGGCGAGGAAGCGCGCGGTCCACCTGTCCAACTGCCGGGCCCGCAGCGCCACTCCGGCCGCGTCGCCGGGGCCCATGCGCAGCTTGCCGAAGTCGTAGTCGAGCCGCCGCACGGTGTCGGCGGCGGTGGTGTCGCCGAGGATCGGCCGCTTCGCGCGGCTGTCGACCGCACGGCCGTAGAGGGTGGCGAGGAGGGTTTCCTTCTCCTCGGTCAGCTGCACCTTGGTGTCCGGCTCCGGATTCATGCTGTCGATGATACGCAAGATTCAGAAAAACGTGAAGCTCAAAAAAAATCAGAGGTCGGGGTGCGGGGTACTGGGCTGCGGGCCTGCCGCTGCGCTCAACCCCGCGCGGCCGCCGCCATCACCGCGCCGCGCGCCCGCGGCGCCACCTCCGTCACGGCCGTCAGCATCACCGCGGAGTCCTCGAGGGCCCGCAGACCGTGCCGCTCGTGCGGGATCGCGATGACCTGACCCGCTCTCAGCTCCTGGCTCCCATGCGGCCCGACCAGCCGGACCTGCCCCTTCAGTACCTGCAGGCTCGCCGCCGGCGGCGCGTTGTGCTCGTCCAGTGAGGCGCCCGCGATCAGCGCGATCACGGTCTGCCGCAGCGGGCCGTCGTGCAGGAAGAGATGGGCGCTGCGGCCGTGCGCGGAGGCCCTGGCGTCATCGAGCTGGTCACGGGTGAGGGCATACAGGTCGTTCATGGCACGGGCCTTTCCGTGTGGGCCGGTGGCAGGCTCCCCTTCCATCCTTCCCGCTGCACCGGTTGCCGCAACCGGGGCGTTCCGGTATGGGACGGGGTGATCACGGTCAAACGGGGGCGTACGGGTGCATGCCCGCCAAGGGGCGGCCCGTCATGGCCGCAGCGGTGATCACGGTCCGTACGATTGCGGGGCGATCACCCCGTACGCCGTCGACCGAGATCCGCCCCTGCCCCCCACCGCGAAGGATGCGCACCGTGGCCGACCCCGAACCGTTGCAGCCCCCCGAACTGACCGATCCGGGCGGGCAGTCGGCCCGCTTCCTGACCGTCATGACGACCACCGACGGCGCGCACAAGGCCGAGCGGCTGGCGCGCGGCGCGATCGAGGGCCGGCTCGCGGCCTGCGCGCAGATCGGGGCGCCGGTGACCTCGGTCTACCGGTGGGAGGGCGTCGTCGAGACCAGCCAGGAATGGCAGGTGCTGTTCAAGACGGCGGCCGCGCGGTACGAGGCGCTGGAGGCCTATCTCCTCGACGCGCACGACTACGAGACGCCCGAGATCATCGCCACCCCGATCACCCGGGGCGGCGCCGGCTACCTGGCCTGGGTTGCGAAGGAGACGAACTGATGCGGCAGCGATGGGGGAGGACGGCGGCCGTCGCGCTCGGCGTCACGCTGGGCCTGGCGGCGGCACCGGTCGGCGGTGTGGCCATGGCCGCCGGCACGACCGACGGCCCGGTCGGCGGAACACTGGACGGAGTACTGGACGACGGCGCGGTCGACGGCGGCCACGACGGGACCGCCCGCACGCCCTGGACCAGCAAGGACGCCGCCGCCTACTGGACGCCCGCGCGGATGGCAGCCGCCATAGCGCACGCCCCCGGCAAGGGCCGGCCCCGCACCGCGCCCGTCCCGCCCGCCGGGGCCGTCGCGCGGCCCCCGGCCAGGCCGCAACTCGCGCCCACCGCACGCCACTTCGGCGGCGTCCCGTCCGTCGGCGTGCTGTTCACCGTCGACAGCGACGCGAAGACGCACCACTGCACCGCCAGCGTGGTGCACAGCCCGCAGGGCAATCTGATCCTCACCGCGGGCCACTGCAACCCGGGCAAGCGCGCGGCCTTCGTCCCGCAGTACCGGTCCGGCGCCACCACCCAGCCGTACGGGATCTGGGCGATCGGCGAGACCTTCGACTACGCCGACCGCGGCACCACCGGGGACGGCGCCGACCTCGACTTCGCGTTCGCGACCGTCGCACCCGACGACCAGGGCCGTACCGTCGAATCGGTCACCGGCGGCAACACCCTTGCCGCCACCCCCGGATACACCAACAAGGTCACCGTCATCGGCTACCCCAGCGTCCGCAACGACCCGCAGGACCGCGCCGTACGCTGCGACACCCGCACCACCCGGCTGACCGGCACGCGTCAACTGCGCATGGAATGCGGCGGGTTCTACGGCGGCACATCGGGCAGCCCCTGGCTGTCGCACTACGACGAGCGCACCCGCACGGGCCGGATCATCGGCCTGATCGGCGGCCTCAACGGCGGCGGCCCGACCGGCCCGCACAGCGACCGCACCTCCTACAGCCCCTACTTCGACGCCGCCATCTTCGACCTGTACGCCCGCGCCATCCAGGAAAGCTGAGAAGGCCCGGCGGAGGCGCCCCGCCAAGGACCTGCCCCACCGGACAGGCCTAACGGAGCGCCTCCGCCACGCCCTTCTCGCGCGGCCCCAGGAAATGCGGATCGGGCCGCAGCACCGCGTCCGCCGCCGCCTTCCCCGCCGCGAAGATCTCCCGCACACCGCCATAGGCCCACGTCACATCGTGTGTGGCGGCGACCCCGACGCCGTACGCATCGATCCCGGCCGCCTCGCACAGGGCCAGCGCCCGCCGGATGTGAAAGCCCTGGCTGACCAGCACCGCACGGTTCACGCCGAAGATCCGGTGCGCGCGGCTGCACGAGTCCCAGGTGTCGAAGCCCGCGTAATCGCTGACGATCTTCCGGGCCGGGACGCCGTGCCGCAGCAGATAGCCGCGCATCGCGTCCGGCTCGTCGTAGTCGTGGGTGCTGTTGTCGCCGGTCACCAGGACGGCGCGGACCGTGCCGCGGGCGTAGAGGTCGGCCGCCGCGTCCAGGCGATGGGCGAGATACGGCGACGGCTTGCCGTCCCACAGACCCGCGCCGAAGACCACGGCAACCGGGGCGGCGGGCGCCTCGGCGACCGTACGGACCCGGGGACCGCCCGTGGCGTTCATCCACGTCGCGGGCGCCAGCGCCAGCACCGTCAGCGCCACCACGGCCTGGTAGGCGCGGCGCCACCCCCGCCGGGTCCGCGGCAGCCGTATCCGGCGCGCCCCCTCGCCTCTCCGCCCCGCAGACCCCGGCCCCTGCCCTGGCATCTCCCGCCCCCGTTCCCGGTGGTGACCGGTTCCCGTCCCGCACTGGTGATCGTCGTCGCAAGCTGCGACGCCCCGGGGCCGGTGATGGTTGCACCAGCGGCCCGGCAGGGTTGCACTGGGGACACAACACCACAGCTCAGACAGCCCCTGGCACCCGGCACCCCTGGAAAGGACCGACCGCCCATGACCACCGACCCCGAGCGGCTGCCGTTCTTCGTCTACGGAACGCTGCGCCCCGGCGAGGCCAACCACGCCTGGACACTGCGCGGCCGCACCGCCACCGAGGAGCCCGCCCGGATCACCGGCGCGCTGCTCTACGACGGCCCCGGATATCCGTACGCGATAGCCGGGCCCCCGGACGCGGTCGTCCACGGCACCCTCATCCTGCCCCGCGACGCCGACTACGACGAGGTGCGCGCGGTCCTGGACCGGCTGGAGGGCTACGCCCCCGGCGACCCGGAGAACCTCTACGAGCGGGTGGTCACCGAAGCCGTCCGCCCCGACGGCGGCACCGAACGCGCCTGGGTCTACTTGGCGGCCGCACCTCTCGCCGCCCGGCTGCGCGCCAGCGGGACCCTCATCGAAGGCGGTTGCTGGCAGGGCGCCGCGGCGGCCCCGGAGCGGGATCCCGGCCCGGACCGGCCCGCCGCTAACCTGGACAATCCCTCGCGTACCGAGGACCCCTCCCGTACCGCAGAACAGGTGTGACCCGCGTGCCTTCCTCCCCGCCCCCTTCGTCTCCCTCGTCCGGCCCTTCCGCCGCAGCCGCCGCGAAGCCGCTGCCCAAGGCGGAACTGCACCTCCACATCGAAGGCACCCTGGAACCCGAGCTGGCCTTCGCCCTCGCCGAACGCAACGGCGTCACCCTCCCGTACGCCACCCAGGACGAGCTGCGCCGCGCCTACTCCTTCACCGACCTGCAGTCCTTCCTCAACCTCTACTACGCGCTGATGGCCGTACTGCGCACCGAGGACGACTTCGCGGACCTCACCCACGCCTACCTTGCGCGCGCCAAGGAGCAGGGCGTCCGGCACGCCGAGATCTTCTTCGACCCGCAGGCGCACACCGCCCGCGGCGTCCCGATCGGCACGGTCATCCGCGGGCTGTCCCGCGCCCTGGACGCCGCCCAGGAGACGTACGGCATCACCACCCGGCTCATCATGTGCTTCCTGCGCGACGAGAGCGCCGAATCGGCCCTGGCGACCTTCGAGGCGGCCCGCCCCCACCTCGACCGGATCACGGCCGTCGGCCTGGACTCGGCCGAGGTCGGGCACCCGCCGTCGAAGTTCAAGGAGGTCTACGCGCTGGCACGGGAGGCCGGACTCAAGTGCGTGGCGCACGCGGGCGAGGAGGGGCCGCCCGCCTACGTCTGGGAGGCCCTGGACGTCCTCGGCGTGGACCGCATCGACCACGGCGTGCGCTCCCTGGAGGACGAGCGCCTGGTGGCACGCCTCGTGGCCGACCAGATCCCGCTCACCGTCTGCCCCCTCTCCAACGTCCGGCTCCGCGTCATCGACGACCTCGCCGACCACCCGCTCCCCGCGATGCTCGACGCCGGCCTCCTGGTCACCGTCAACTCCGACGACCCGGCCTACTTCGGCGGCTACGCACACGACAACTTCACCGCGGTACGCGACGCCCTCGGCCTCGACGACGCGACGCTGCGCACCCTCGCCCGCAACTCCTTCAAGGCGTCGTTCCTGGACGAGGAGACGCGGGCGGCCTATCTGAAGGAGATCGAGGCGCACTAGGCGGCGGGGGCTGCGGGGGCGCCTCGTAACCCGTCCTCCTGGGTGGGGCCGTAGGGCCGGGGCCGGTTCGCGGTGGCTTGGTGGGTGGGGCCGGAGGGGACGCCCCGTAACCCGTCCTCGGGCCGGGCGCTTCTGGTCCCGGACACAGGAACCCCGGCGTCCGCTCCGGTCCCTGCGGGCGGGTTACGGGACATCCCCTCCGGCGGCCGACGCGGGCGACCGTCCCGCCGTACCGATCGCTGTTACGGCACGGGGCGAGGCGATGAGGCGTACCCGTCGTCTCCCTGGGCCGGGACGGGCAGTGCCACCGGGCCGCAGACGGGACACGTAGGCCGGAGGGGATGTACGGGTGTCCGCCCGCAGGGACCGGAGCGAACGGGGGGCCGCCCTTCCTACGGACCAGAAGCGCCCGGCCCGAGGACGGACACCCGTGCGTCCCCTCCGGCCCCCCCCCGCGGCACCAACGCACCCCGGCCCGGTCGCTGGAACGGCACACGGATGTCGCTGCCGCGAAACGGAACCGCAACGACCGGCTGCCACGCTCCCGCCATGACGGAGCCGACAGCGCACCAGCCCGCCCCGCCGGCCGCCCCGATCGACCTCGCCCCGTGCGACGACTCCACCGCACCCGGGGCCGTCGGGGACCGCGACCCCGTGCCCCTGGGACCGGCCGGCCTCGCCACCGAGATCACCGCCCAGCTGAGCACCCAGCTCAGCCGGGTCCGGCTGCACGGCTTCCGGCGGCCGCCACGCCCCGCACCCGCCCCCGGCGACACCGCCCCCACCCTGGTCGCCGTCGCCCACGGCAGCCGCGACCCGCGCGCCCTCCCCACCGCCCGCGCCCTGCTCGACCGGGTCCGCGCGCTGCGCCCCGGCCTGCCCGTGCGGCTCGGCCACATCGAGCTGAACCGGCCGCTGCTCGCCGACACCCTCGACGCACTGCGCGGCGCGGCCGTCCTCGTACCGCTGCTGTTCGGCCACGGCCACCACGTCACCCACGACCTGCCCGCCGCCCTGGCGGCCGCGCCCCACCTGGACGGCCGGATCGCCGCGCCGCTGGGCCCGCACCCCCTGCTGGCGGAGGCGCTGCACGACCGCCTCCTGGAGGCCGGCTTCCCGCAGGCGCCCGCCCGCCCCCGCACCGCCGTCGTCCTGGCCTCGGCCGGCTCCCGGGCCGCGCGCTCCACCGAGGACACCGCCCGCATCGGCCGGCTCCTCTCGACCCGGCTGGGCGGCATACCCGTACTCGCCGCTCACGCGTCTGCCGCCACCCCCACCGTCCCCGAAGCCGTCCGTCTGCTCACCGACCGCGGCCACGACCGCATAGCCGTCGCCGCCTGCTTCACCGCCCCCGGCCGCTTCGCCACCCAGTGCGCCCGACACGCCCCCCGCATCGCCGCCGCGCCCCTCGGCGACCACCCCGCCCTGGCCCGGCTCGTGCTCCACCGCTATGACCAGGCGCGGCACCGTACGCCGTGGTGGACCGGGGCAGGGGCCGTCGCTGGTTGCTGTCCGTAGCTGGGGGGCGTGACGCCGCCTGCTCCTGGCGCGTACCGGATCCGGCCCGCACGGCATCAAGGCGGCTACCGTCGCTGTATGACGGGCACACCATCGACAACCGGCCAGGCCCCCGGCACCCTGGGCTACACCGAGGCGGACGCCGAACGCTGGGTCGCCGAGCCCGACAAACGCCCCGGCCGCACGGCCTTTCAGCGCGACCGGGCGCGCGTCCTGCACTCCGCCGCGCTGCGCCGCCTGGCCGGCAAGACCCAGGTCGTCACCCCCGGCACCCTCACCCACGCCTGGGACGCCAGCCCCCGCACCCGGCTGACCCACTCCCTGGAATGCGCCCAGGTGGGCCGCGAACTGGGCGCCGCCCTCGGCTGCGACCCGGACCTGGTCGAGGCCGCCTGCCTGGCGCACGACCTCGGCCACCCGCCCTTCGGGCACAACGGCGAGCAGGCCCTCAACGAAGTGGCCGCGCCCTGCGGCGGCTTCGAAGGGAACGCCCAGTCGCTGCGGCTGCTGGCCCGCCTGGAGCCCAAGCGGTTCGTGCCCGCCCCGGACGGCACGACCGTCAGCGTCGGCCTCAACCTCACCCGCGCCACCCTGGACGCCGCCACCAAATACCCCTGGCCGCGCGGCGCGCACCCCACCGACCCCGCCTCCTCGAAGTTCGGCGTCTACGCGGACGACCTGCCGGTCTTCGACTGGTTCCGGCAGGGCGCGCCCGCCGCCGCGCGCAGCTTCGAGGCGCAGGTCATGGACTGGTCCGACGATGTGGCGTACTCGGTGCACGACGTCGAGGACGGCCTGCACGCCGGCCATCTCGACCCCAACCTCCTGCTCGCCGACGCCGAACGCGCCGAGATCTTCGCGGTCGCCGCCGAGCGCTATGCGCCCGGCGCCGGCATCGAGGAGCTGGCCGCCGCCCTGGACCGCCTCCTGGAGCAGGAGTGGTGGCCGCACGGCTACGACGGCACGGCGCTCGCCCAGGCCCGCCTCAAGGACGCCACCAGCCAGCTCATCGGCCGCTTCTGCCTGGCCGCCGAGGGCGCCACCCGGGCCGCCTGGGGCACCGGACGCCTCACCCGTTACGCCGCGCAGCTGGTGGTTCCGGACGAAACACGGCTGGAATGCGCCGTTTTGAAAGCCGTCGCCGACCGGTACGTCATGCAGCGCCCCGACCAGGAAGCCCTCCGGGCCGACCAGCGCATCGTCATCGCCGAACTCGGCGAGGCGCTGCTCTCCCGCGCCCCCGACGGCCTTGATCCGCAGTTCCGTTCGCTGTTCGACGCCGCCGGGGACGACACCGCCCGGATGCGGGCCGTCGTCGACCAGATCGCGGCCCTCACCGACGCCTCGGCGCGGTCTCTTCACGCCCGCCTCACGCGTCGCCCTGGTAACGCTTAGGGCAACCCAGGGTGATCCTGGGGAGGAAGTCCCCCTTCCGCCCTCACCCTCCGTGCGGGACGCTCGAACACGTCCGTTCCGCACGGGGAACCCCGACGGCGCCGGATCCATCAACACGGGGAAGGGACCCAAGGAATTCACGGAGCCCAAGGGGCTTGGGGAAACGCAGCCGAGGAAGCGCACGCACGCAAGGAAGCGGAGGGCGGAGAACGGGGGGCAGGAAAACGGGGGCAGCACCGGGGCGTTCACGGACGCGGACGCGGCCGTACGGCACCGCAACGAGGAGGAAGCAAGTGGTCGACGCACACCAGACGTTCGTCATCGTCGGAGGTGGCCTGGCCGGGGCGAAGGCAGCCGAGACGCTCCGCTCGGAGGGCTTCACCGGCCGGGTGATCCTCATCTGTGACGAGCGCGACCACCCCTACGAACGCCCCCCGCTCTCCAAGGGGTATCTGCTCGGCAAGGAGGAGCGGGACAGCGTCTTCGTCCACGAACCCGCCTGGTACGCCCAGGCACACATCGAACTGCACCTCGGCCAGCCCGCCGTCCACCTGGACGCCGCGGCCAGGACCGTACGCCTCGGCGACGGCACCCTGATCGCCTACGACAAGCTGCTGCTCGCCACCGGCGCCGAACCCCGCCGCCTGGACATCCCCGGCACGGGACTCGCCGGAGTGCACCACCTGCGCCGCCTCGCCCACGCCGAACTCCTGCGCGGCGTACTGGCCTCGCTCGGCCGCGACAGCTCGGCACCCGAAGAGGCAGCGGAGAGCCGAGGCGGAGCGAAGCGGAACGGCCACCTCGTCATCGCCGGCGCCGGCTGGATCGGCCTGGAGGTCGCCGCCGCCGCCCGCTCCTACGGCGCCGAGGTGACCGTCGTCGAGTCCGCGCCGACACCGCTGCACGGCGTCCTAGGCCCCGAAATCGGCGCGATGTTCACCGACCTGCACCGCGAACACGGCGTCCGCTTCCACTTCGGCGCCCGCTTCACCGAGATCGTCGGCCAGGACGGCATGGTGCTCGCGGTCCGCACCGACGACGGCGAGGAACACCCCGCCCACGACGTGCTCGCCGCCATCGGCGCCGCCCCGCGCACCGCACTCGCCCAGCAGGCCGGCCTCGCCCTCGTCGACCGCGCGGACGGCGGCGGCATCGCCGTCGACGCCACCCTGCGCACCTCCGACCCGCACATCTACGCCGCCGGCGACGTCGCGGCCGCCGACCACCCCCTCCTCGACGGCCGGATCCGCGTCGAACACTGGGCCAACGCCCTCAACGGCGGCCCCGCCGCCGCCCGCGCCATGCTCGGCCAGGACGTCAGCTACGACCGCATCCCGTACTTCTTCTCCGACCAGTACGACCTGGGCATGGAGTACTCCGGCTACGCACCGCCCGGCTCCTACGACCAGGTGGTGTGCCGGGGCGACGTCGGCAAGCGGGAGTTCATCGCCTTCTGGCTTTCCGAGGGCCGCCTCCTGGCAGGCATGAACGTCAACGTCTGGGACGTCAGCGACACCATTCAGCAACTGATCCGCGCCGGAACGCCGTTGGACACCGGCGCGCTGGCCGATCCGGAGGTTCCGCTGGACTCGCTGCTCCCGTAGCGTGCCCGTATGACCGCGCGTACGACCCCCGGCGCCACCGGCCCCGGCGCAGCCGTCCCGGCCGTCACCCTCGATGACGTCCGGGACGCCGCCGGCCGGCTGGCGGGCATCGCCCACCGCACGCCCGTGCTGCGCTCGCGGACCCTGGACGCGCTGGTCGGCGCCGAGGTCCACCTCAAATGCGAGAACTTCCAGCGGATCGGCGCCTTCAAATTCCGCGGCGCCTACAACGCCCTCTCCCGGCTCTCCCCGGAGCAGCTGGCCCGCGGTGTCGTCGCCCACTCCTCCGGCAACCACGCCCAGGCGGTCGCGCTGGCCGCCCGCGAGCTGGGCAGCCACGCCGTCATCGTGATGCCCGAGGACGCACCGCGCTCCAAACGGGACGCCACCGCCGGATACGGCGCCGAGATCGTCACCTACGACCGCTACACCGGCGACCGCACCGCCCTCAGCCGCCGGCTGGCCGACGAGCGCGGCCTGGCCCTGATCCCGCCGTACGACCATCCTCAGGTCATCGCCGGACAGGGCACCGCCGCCCTGGAGCTGATCGAGGAGACCGGCCCGCTGGACGCGCTGCTGGCACCGGTCGGCGGGGGCGGCCTGATGGCGGGCTCGGCCATCGCCGCCACGGCCCTCGTGCCCGGCATCCGCATGATCGGCGTCGAACCGGAGGCGGGCGACGACACCCTGCGCTCCCTGGAGGCCGGCCACCCCGTCACCATCCCCGTCCCGCGCACCATCGCCGACGGGCAGGCCGTCGAGGCGCCCGGCGATCTGACCTTCGCCGTCAACCAGCGGCTCCTCGACCGCATCGTCCTCGTCACCGACGACGACATCCGCGCCGCCATGAAGCTGGCCTTCGAGCGGCTCAAGATCGTCACCGAGCCGAGCGGCGCCAGCGCGCTCGCCGCCCTCCTCGCCCGGCGCGTCGACCTTCCCCCGGTGCCCGGACGGCCCGGACGGCCCTCCCGCCCGCCCCGTATCGGCGTGATCATCTCGGGCGGCAACATCGGCCTGGACCGCTTCATCGAGCTGCTGTCGGGCTGACGCCGGGCCGGTGCCGGGCGGTACGACCGTGCCGGGACGGCCGCGCGGCGGGGACTGTCCGACCCCCACCGTAGAATTCACGCGTGGCAGGCAGGATCAACGATGACGATGTGAAGGCGGTACGGGACGCGGTCCCGATCGACGCCGTCGTGTCCGAGTACCTCCAGCTCCGCAACGCCGGCGGCGGCAACCTCAAGGGCCTGTGCCCCTTCCACGACGAGAAGTCCCCCTCCTTCCACGTCAGCCCCGCCAAGGGCCTCTACCACTGCTTCGGCTGCCAGGAGGGCGGCGACACCGTCGACTTCATCATGAAGATCGACCACCTCTCGTTCGCCGAAACCATCGAGCGCCTCGCCTCCCAGGCCGGCATCACCCTGCGTTACGAAGAGGGCGGCTACACCCCCGGCCGCCAGCAGGGCGAACGCACCCGCCTGGTGGAGGCCCACAAAGCCGCCGCCCAGTTCTACGTCGACCAGCTCGACAGCCCCGAGGCCGAGATCGGCCGCGCCTTCCTCGCCGAGCGCGGCTTCGACCAGGCCGCCGCCCAGCACTTCGGCGTCGGCTACAGCCCCGCCGGCTGGGACCACCTCACCCGCTTCCTGCGCGGCCGCGGCTTCAGCGACCAGGAGCTGATCCTCTCCGGCCTCTCCCAGGAAGGCCGCCGCGGCCCCATCGACCGCTTCCGCGGCCGCCTGATGTGGCCGATCCGCGATATCGCCGGCGAGGTCGTCGGCTTCGGCGCCCGCAAGCTCCGCGACGACGACAACGGCCCCAAATACCTCAACACCCCCGAGACCCCCCTCTACCGCAAGTCCCAGGTCCTCTACGGCATCGACCTCGCCAAGAAGGAGATCGCCAAGACCAACCGCGCCGTGGTCGTCGAGGGCTATACCGACGTCATGGCCTGCCACCTCGCGGGCATCACCACCGCCATCGCCACCTGCGGCACGTCCTTCGGTGAGGGCCACATCAAGATCCTGCGCCGCCTCCTGATGGACAACTCCGGCTCCGAGGTCGTCTTCACCTTCGACGGCGACGCCGCCGGCCAGAAGGCCGCCCTGCGCGCCTTCGAGGACGATCAGAAGTTCGCCGCCGAGACCTCCATCGCCATCACCCCCGGTGGCATGGACCCCTGCGATCTGCGCCTCGCCAAGGGCGACGCGGCCGTCGCCGACCTCGTCGAGTCCCGCACCCCCCTCTTCGAGTTCGCCCTCCGCCATGTCGTCTCGCGCCACAACCTCGACACCACCGTCGGCCGCGCCGCCGCCCTCGACGAAGCCGCCCCCATCGTCGCCCACATCAAGAACAGCTCCATCCAGCACGAATCCGCCGTTCAGCTGGCCGGCATGCTCGGCATCCTGGACACCCAGTTCGTCGTCCGCAGGGTCGGCCAGCTGGCCCGCTGGGCCCGCGAACGCGGCCGCGACGGCCAGCAGCCCGGCCGCACTCCCCGCCGCACACCGGCCGCCGAGGCGCCGCCGCAGCAGCCGGCCGCCCCCCGAGGCCCGGCCCTCAACCTCCGCAGCCCCGCCCACCGCGTCGAACGCGAACTCCTCAAGCTCGCCCTCCAGCGCCCCGACCTGGTCTCCCCGGCCTTCGACGCCTATGGGCTCGACGAGTTCACCGCCCCGCCGTACGCCACGGTCCGCCAGTGCATCGAGGACGCCGGCGGCGCCGCGTCGGCCGGCCAGGACTACCTCCCCCGGGTCATCGACGCCGCCGCCGACGACACCGTCCGCGCCATGGTCAGAGAGCTCGCCGTGGAGCCCCTGCACACCCGCCGCGACCCCGACGAGGCCTACGCCGGCGTCCAGTTGGTCGCCGTCCGCCTCGCCGCCGTCAATCAGCGCGTCACGGAAATCCGCGGCACCCTCCAGCGCCTCGGCCCCCGCGCCGACCCCGAACACCTCGCCGCCGTACAGAACGAACTCTGGGTCCTCCAGCAGTACGGCCAGTCCCTCCGCGAACGCGGCTACGCCGCTCTCTAGGTCTCCCGGCCGCTAGAAGAGGCGGACGCGCATCTGATGCTGATGCGTGAGGTTCGCGAGGATCTCGCGCAACCACGGACTGCGGACGGCCGGCAGCCGGACCAGGGTGCGCTCGAACGCTCCCCAATCGGCCCGGAACGGGTGACGGGGCCGCGGCGCGGGCGGATCGTCGCGGAGGACGCCGTCGGGCATGGCGCCCGACGCGGGGACGGGCAGGTGCGGCTCGGGGAAGGCCAGCCACCGCCACACCCCGAACGGCAGCGGCACCGGATACGCCGAAGAGGCCGGGCCGGCCGCCGTCCAGATCTCCCCCGTCCGCGGATGGGCCGGCACGAGGAGGATGCCGGCGTCCACGTCGGGGGCGGGCCGTCCCGGTCCGGCCAGAACGGCGCGCCGCGCCGGCGGCCCCGCGGGCAGCAGGGTGTCGAGGGCGCGCTGGAACACTTCACCGACCAGGCCGTCCGGGACGGTCACCGGCCGGCCCTCCGAGGCCGCCAGCAGGTGGGCGAGCGCCTGCCCGGCCGCCGCCTCCCACCGCGGGCTCCACGACCACCGGCAGTCCGGCCCCAGCGGCGCCCCCCACCTGGCGATCGGCTCGAACGGGGGCGTGCCCTCCCCCTCCGCCATCAGCTCCTCCCAGGAGAGCGGCGCGTCGCCGGCGCCGGCGACGGGCAGGCGGCGCACGGCGCCCGGTTCGAGCCACACCGCCTGCCAGAGCGAACAGTCGTCGATCCGGCTCGCCACGGGCAGACCGCACGCCTCGCAGGCCATGTTGGGGCCGTCGCCCCAGTCGAGGCCGCAGCAGTAGCCGCCGGCCTTCTCCGGGATCAGCAGCGTGCCGCGGGCATCGCCGGGGGAGATGACGATCGCGCCGGGCGGGCCGTCGGGCAGACCGTCGACCGGCGCGTGGACACCGCGGGCCGCTGCCTCGTCCGGATCGATGTCCTCCCACCTCCGCCACGGCGGACCCGAGGGCTCCGGGTCCACGGCGAACGTGCCCGCCTCCATGAGCACCGGGAGTTGAGTCCCGTTCCCGTACGTCTGATGAGCGTGGGGCGGCAGGGCGACCTGGGACAGCGGGGCGGTCAGCCTGGCGCCGCATCCCGCACATACGAAAACGAACAAATGTCCTCCGGCTGGGAAACAGGGGCATCGTCGCAGCCCGGCGGCGGCCCGCCAACGCATTTCCCGCCCGCCGCGGGGCCGGAACGCCGCCACGGCGTGCCGCGTCCGAGCGCCCCTCGGACCGCCTCCGTCCCGTGGACCCCCCGCAACACCCTGCGGTAGCCGTCCGGTCACGGAACGGACTCAAAAAGTGGACGCACGCCCCTCGTGGCGGGCGTGTGTCGTACCCCACACTGAGGAGCGGTGCCTGAGTCCTCGGAGCGCGGCGGGTCCGGTTGCCCTGATCCGGAAACCCCCGCGCCGCCGCTCTTGACGTACGGGACGGACGGCGGCTCGGCCGCATCCGTACCCGGCCTTTCTGCCGCCTTCGCAGCGATCACCCTGGAGGTCGCCCCCGTGCAGACCCGGACCCTCGCCGACCCGCCGGCCACCGCGGAGGCGGCCACACAGCCGATCACCGTGCCACAGCAGCCCGGGGCACCCGCCGCCGAGACGCCCACCGAGGAGACGCCCACCGAGGAGACGCCCACCGAGGAGACCGCCCCGGAGCCCCCGGAGGCCGCGGAGCATCCCGAGCCGCCGGAGCCCTCGCCCCGACCCGACACGGCCGGCCCCTCCTCCGACCTCTTCCGCCAGTACCTCCGCGAAATCGGCCGGATCCCGCTGCTCAGCGCCGCCGAGGAGGTCGAACTCGCCCGCCGCGTCGAGGCCGGCCTCTTCGCCGAGGCGAAGCTCACCGGCACCCCCGACCTGGACTCCCAACTCACCTACGACCTCGACCGGTTGGTGGTCCTGGGCCGGATCGCCAAACGCCGCCTGATCGAGGCCAACCTCCGCCTCGTCGTCTCCGTCGCCAAACGCTACGTCGGCCGCGGCCTGACCATGCTCGACCTCGTCCAGGAGGGAAACCTCGGACTGATCCGCGCCGTCGAGAAATTCGACTACGCCCGCGGCTACAAGTTCTCGACCTACGCCACCTGGTGGATCCGCCAGGCCATGTCCCGCGCCCTCGCCGACCAGGCCCGCACCATCCGCGTCCCCGTCCACGTCGTCGAACTGATCAACCGCGTCATCCGCGTCCAGCGCCGGATGCTCCAGGAGCGCGGCTACGAACCCACCCCCGACGAGGTCGCCGCCCACCTCGACCTCACCGAGGAACGCGTCAGCGAGGTCCTGCGCCTGGCCCAGGAGCCGGTCTCCCTGCACGCACCCGTCGGCGAGGAGGACGACGTCGCCCTCGGCGACCTCATCGAGGACGGCGACGCCGCCTCACCCGTCGAATCCGCCGCCTTCCTCCTGCTGCGCGAACACCTCGACGCCGTCCTGTCCACCCTCGGCGAACGCGAACGCAAGGTCGTCCAGCTCCGCTACGGCCTCGCCGACGGCCGCCCCCGCACCCTGGAGGAAATCGGCCGCATCTTCGGCGTCACCCGCGAGCGGATACGGCAGATCGAATCCAAGACCCTCAACAAACTCCGCGACCACGCCTTCGCCGACCAGCTGCGGGGCTACCTCGACTGACGACGCCCCGCCCGCGGCCGCTACGGCTCACGCCTCCTGCCGGAACGCCTCCGGGTGGGCCTCATCGCGCACCACCCCGTACTGCTGCCGCACCGCCTGCCCGACCGCCAGCCCCTCACCCGGCTCGAACACCTGGCTGGCGGCCGCCGGCCACTGCGGCGGGTCCACCCACGCGGAACCGCCGCCCGGCGCCTGCTCCGCACCGGCCGCCGGGCCGAGCGTGCCATGGGCCACCCCCCACGCCCAGGCCGCCTGCCGGGCCGCGCCCAGCGCCGCGTACTCGGCCGGCTGCGGCACCACGACCTGCACCCCGAACACGCCGGGCGCCGCCTCCTGCACCGCACCCAGCTCCGCCGCCGCACCCAGCAGGAACACCCGGCGCACCGCCATCCCCCGCCCCCGCAGCACATCCAGCGCATCCGCGAGCCCGCAGAGCATGCCCTCCACGGCCGCCCGCGCCAGATGCTCCGGCTTCATGCTCTCCCGCCGCATCCCGTGCAACGACCCGGCCGTATGCGGCAGATGCGGCGTCCGCTCACCCTCCAGATACGGCAGCATCACCATGCCGTACGCACCCGGCGACGACTTCAGCGCCAGGTCGGACAGCCCCTCCAGATCCGTCCCGAGCATCTCCGCGGCGCCCCGCAGCACCCGCACCGCATTGGTCGTGTGCACCACCGGCAGATGCCGCCCGGTGGCGTCCGCGAACGACGTGATCGTGCCCGTCGGATCCGCCAGCGCCTCGTGATGAATCCCGAAGACGGACCCCGAAGCGCCCAGCGAGACCACCGCATCGCCCTCGCCGACGCCCAGCCCGAACGCCGCCGCCATCGTCTCGCCCGTACCGGCCGAGATCAGCAGCCCCTCCGGCGTGAAACCCGCCGTCCCGGACGGCCCCAGCACCTCCGGCAGCCGCACCTGATGGCCCAGCGCCAGCTCGATCAGATCCGGCCGGTACGACCCGGTCGCCGCCGACCAGAACCCCGTCGCCGAGGCCCCGCCCCGGTCCGTCGTATGCCGCGCCGGCCGCCCCAGCAGCTGCCACGCCAGCCAGTCGTGCGGCTGCATGACCTCGACGATCCGCGCCGCGTTCTCCGGCTCGGTACGCGCCAGCCAGCGCAGCTTCGTCACCGGATGCGCCGCCTGCGGCACCGCCCCCACGGCCTGCGCCCACGCGCTCCGCCCGCCCAGCGCATCCACCAGGTCCGCGGCCGCGCTCTGCGCCCGCTTGTCGTTGCCCACCAGCGCGGGCCGTACGAGATTGCCCTCCGCGTCCAGCGGCACCAGCCCGTGCTGCTGCGCCGAGACCCCGATCGCCTGCACGCCCTCCAACAGCCCGTTGCCCGCGGCCTCGCCCAGCGACATCAGCCACGCCTGCGGATCGGCCTCCGGCCCCTTCTCGACGGGGTGCGGCGCATACCCCCGCCTGATGACGGCACCCGTATCCGCATCGCAGACCACGATGCGTGTGCTTGCGGACGAACTGTCCAACCCGGCGACTATCCCCATGCCCCGATTTTGCCCCATGCGACGGAAAAACGGAGAAGAGAGCGCCCGGGAGCGCCCGGGGCCGCCCAGGTCACGGCCGGAGGCCGGGCAGCCCGCCGCGGGGTCAGGTGTTGCTGGTGCCCCAGTCGTCCTCGTTGTTCGAGCGCTGCTCCCGCAGCGAGCGCACCCGGTCGCTGACGGACGCCGGCAACCGGTCGCTCACCTTGGCCGAAACCGTCCCGAAGGCCCGCGACGCGGCCTGCCGCCCGCTGAGCGCCGCGGACTCGGCGGTGTTCCGTACGGCGGGGTTCTGCGCGATCCGCTGGGCGCCCTTGCGCAGCTGCTCGTACCGCTCCCGGCCGGCCCGCGTGCCGAACACGTATCCGATGGCCAGTCCCGCGATGAACGTGAGCCGGTAGCGCATCGCTCCACCTTCCCTCTCGTCGGTCCCGCGCGCCGTCGCCGAAGCCGCCGCGCTCCGATGCCGCTCGATGTGGCCCGATGCCCGTACGCACCGGACCGCCGGGCCGTGCCGCCCGCCTACCCGCCGGGCCCGGAGATCACCCGGAGCCGCCGGTGGGGATACCGATTGGCGGAGCACCCCCCTGCTTGCGCTAATGTATGTGTCGCAGCGAGCGCGCGCCGTCCGGAGCCCCGGACGGGAGTGCATTCGAGGCACACAGAGCAATCCCCTGTAGCTCAATTGGCAGAGCAGCCGGCTGTTAACCGGCAGGTTACTGGTTCGAGTCCAGTCGGGGGAGCTCAATCCCCTGTAGCTCAATTGGCAGAGCATTCGGCTGTTAACCGGAGGGTTACTGGTTCGAGTCCAGTCGGGGGAGCAGAAAGAACGAGGACCCCGCAAGGGGTCCTTTTTCTTGTGCCCGTGGAACCGAACCACCCGTGATCGAAGTCTTCTTGGGCGTGCACGGCCGCACGACGGCAGCCCAACGGAAGCCCACACGGGCAGCAGATCGTATGAGCGGCTATGCTGCGGCAGACGGCGCGCACAAATGTGCGCGGCGCGCCGTGGAGGGGCGGTAGCTCAGCCGGTTAGAGCAGCGGACTCATAATCCGTCGGCCGTGGGTTCGAGTCCCACCCGCCCCACCACAGCCTGGTAACGCAGAAACGATCGGACCAGGTGAGACGCACTGACAAGGGTCGCCACGGACACCGTGGCGGCCCTTGTTCCGTTCTTCGGCCACGCTCTGACGGCCTTGCCGCGGCTGTGTGGTGTCCATGCGGCGGTCGCGCGGTGACCGCCGGAGCGGATCAGGGGGCAGGGAGCGCGCGGCCCCCCTGGCGCGCGCCTCACGCTCCTCGCTCGCTCGGTCGATCGGTTGTTCGGTGTGTGGCAGCGCTGTGTGCAGGGTCCGGCGGGAAGTCGCGGTGTAGAGGCCATGGTTGGCGACCTGACGAACCGGCGGAACGCGGCCCCGCGGCCGGTGTTCGGGGCGCGGTTTCGGGTGATCGGGTGACCTCTCCATCGGAGTGACCTCCGCCTTGGGGGCGTGGCTGCCCGGGGCCGCGGGCGGCTGTGGGGGGCCGTGATGCGGAGAAGGGGGCCGGCCCGGGGAATTCGTCATGCGAGGTGTTGGATATTCGCAGGATCGGCTGCTTTATGGGAAATGCCGGAAAATTGCCGGCCTGAGGCGTGTCGCCGTGCCGCCCTGCGATGAATATCGCGAGCGGAATACCGCCGCTGCGTCGGGCGTCGGGCGTCGGGCGTCGGGTGTCGGGTGTCGGGGGAAGAGGGGCCGGGCGGCCTCGGCCGGGTCGTTCCCGGTGAACGGGGCTCCGCGGGGCCGGTGTGCCGGTTGTCTCCTCGTGCTGCATTCGGGTCCACAACTGTGCGGTGGGGGTGGGGCGCTGAGGTGCCGTGACCTGGCGCCGGACCTGTTTGCCGACCGGGCCGTCGGGAGGGGGCGGGCATCTCTGTCGGGCGCCTCTTGCGCTCGTTTCCTGTGGCCGGCGCATCCACCGCGGCGCACCATGGAGGCCCCGGCGAGGATCAGGGCGAACGACGGCTCGGAGGGCGAGCTGGTTTGGCCGAGGGGTGCGCGAACTCGAAGTGCCGAGGAGGTGTGGGGGGTACGGGTATGAGCAGGAGAAGGGGTGCGGGTGAATCCCGTGATGCGGCAATGAGTTTCTGCTTCGCGGAATAGAGTGGATCTTCTCGGGGTCGGGATCACCGGATACGGAGAGATGGGGAGACGTTGGACGCCTTGGAGATCGCGCTGCTGGCCTCGGTCGAGGAATCGACGAAGCGGTTCGTGGAGACGATCGGCGGACTCACCGATCGGCAGGTCACCGGGGAGACCTTGATTCCGCCCTGGACGCGAGGCCATGTCATCACCCATGTGGCGCGGGCCGCGGACAGCCTCTGCCGCTTGCTGGAGGGCGCGCGGACCCGGACCGAGATCCCCCAGTACGCGAGCATGGCCGCGCGCGAGCAGGAGATCGAGGCCGGGGCGGGGCGCCCGGTCGCCGCGCTGCTCGATGACGTCATCGAGAGCGCGGCCCGTTTCGACTCGGCCGTGCGGGCGCTCTCGCCGGAGGCCTGGCGGCGCCGCGTACGGCTGCGCACCGGGGAACTGCGCACACCCGGGAGCCTGGTGGCGACACGGGTACGGGAGCTGGAGGTCCACCACGCGGACCTGGCGGCCGGATATGCCTTCGGGGACGTCCCCGAAGCCGCGGCCCGGTTCGTCATCGACGACGTCATCGGCGCGCTGGAGGGGCGGGACGGGGTGCCGGGGATGCGGATCGAGGCGACCGACGTGGACCTGGTCCGGGCCATCGGCGCCGGCGGCGGTCCCCTCATCCGGGGGCCGCTCGGCGATCTCCTGGCCTGGATCACCGGGCGGGGCCAGGCGGCGGTGGGGCTGACCGTCTCCGGGGCCCAGGGCGTGCCGGATGCGCCGTACTGGATCTGATGCCCGGCCGCCCCGTTGCCCGCGGTCCGGCCGGCGGCGCTCGCGGCCGCCGCGTGGCCGGGCCCGTGCCGGTCGGCCGCGTGGGGATTGCCACCCCGATCGGATGTCTAGGACGCCGCCCGGTGGGCAGGGGAGCGGGACGGTCCGCTGGTCGGATGCGGAATACGGCGAGGACGGTGGCCGTTACCGCAGCTGGACACGGACCGGACATCGACCCCAGACCGGAAGCAGGGAAGCACGTATGAGCACGGTAGAGCTCACCAAGGAAAACTTCGACGAGATCGTCTCCGGCAACGACTTCGTCCTGATCGACTTCTGGGCCGAGTGGTGCGGCCCGTGCAAGCAGTTCGGCCCGGTCTTCGAGCGGTCGTCCGAGAAGCACGACGACCTGACCTTCGCCAAGGTCGACACGGAAGCCCAGCCCGAGCTGGCGCAGGCCTTCCAGATCCAGTCCATCCCGACCGTGATGATCGTCCGCGACAACATCGCGGTGTTCGCCCAGCCCGGGGCGCTGCCGGAGGCCGCCCTGGAGGATGTCATCGGCCAGGCCCGCAATCTGGACATGGACGAGGTCCGCGCCTCGGTCGCCGAGGCCCAGCAGGCCGAGCAGGCACAGAACGACCAGGGGCAGCAGGCGTAAGGCACATGAGCGAGCTGCTGCTGATCCGGCACGGCGAGACCGAGTGGAGCCGCAACGGCCGGCACACCGGCCGGACCGACCTGCCGCTCACCGCGGACGGCGAGGAGCAGGCCCGTGCGCTGCGGCCCCTGCTCTCCGGCCGCAAGATCGGGCAGGTGTACGCCAGCCCGATGGTGCGGGCCCTGCGCACGGCCGAGCTCGCGGGCCTCGCGCAGCCGCAGGTAGATCCTGACCTCCAGGAATGGGACTACGGCGGCTATGAGGGCATCTCGACGGCCGAGATCCACCGCAGCAGGCCCGACTGGTATCTCTTCCGCGACGGGGTCGCCCCCGGCCCCGCCGAGTACCCGGGGGAGACGCCCGAACAGGTCGGAGCGCGCGCCGACCGGGTGCTGGCGCGGATCGCGCCGTACCTCGAGGGGGACGAAGGGGATGTGGCCCTGGTGGCCCATGCCCACTTCCTGCGCGTACTGACCGCCCGCCGGCTCGGCCTGCCGGCCGCCGCGGGCGGGCTGTTCACCTTCGGGACCGGGGCGGTCGGCGTCCTGGGGACCGAGCACGACCGGCCCGCGGTGGTCGCCTGGAACGCCCGGAGTCTGTGACCTGGGCGGACCGGTCCGACTGGTGCGACCGGTCCGACTGGTTCGAGGGAACCGACTGGTTCGAGGGGACCGGCGGGGTCGCTGTGGAGCGAGCCGCTACGGAGCGAGGCGCAGCGAAGCGAGTCGTTACGACGCCATGGGATCGAGGTGCAGGGGCTCCACCTTGCCCTCGATCATGGCGCCCAGCCCCTGCACCGCGCAGGTGTCGGGCCGGTCCGCGATATGCACCGGCATGTTGGTGGCCTGCTGGAGCATCGGCTCCAGACCGGGGGTCAGCGCACTGCCGCCGGCGAGCATGATGCCGCGCTCCCCGAGATCGGCCACCAGATCCGGCGGGCAGTTGCGCAGCACCGCCCCGATGCCGTCGAGGATCGCGGTCAGCGGGGTGGTGATGGCCTTCAGCACCCGCTCGGTGTCGACACGTACGGAGCGCGCCAGCCCGCTGACCACATCCCGGCCGTGCACCTCGGCGGAGGAGGCGTGCCCGTTGTCACCGGCCAGCATCAGCTGGAGGGGGCGGACGGCCTGGCCCGGCAGCATCAGCTCATGCTGCAGCCGCATGTGCTGGATGACCGCGTGGACGATGGTGTTGCCACCCACCGGAACGGTCTCCGCGGCCACGACCGAACCGACCGAGAGCACCGCGATCTGCGTGGTGCCCGCCCCGCACATCACGATCATGGTCGCTTCCGCCTGCTCCACCGGCAGACCGCAGCCCACCGCCGCCGCGATCAGCGTGTCCACCAGCTCCACCCGCCGGGCCCCCAGCCCGGTCAGCGTCTCCACGGCGGCCCGCTGCGCCAGCGGCTCGCTGCCGTACGGCATGCACACCGCGACCCGCATCGAGGGTCGGCGCCGCCACGTCTTGCGCAGCTTGTCGCCGACCAGGTTGCGCAGCAGCCGCTGGGCCATCTCGATGTCCACGACCGTGCCGCCGGTGACCGGGCGCACCACGCGGATGTGGTCGGGCGTACGGCCCTCCATCACCTCTGCCTGGGCGCCGACGGCCAGCAGTGCCCCGGTACGGACATTGACGGCGGCGACCGAGGGCTCATCGACGATCAGCCCCTGGTTCTTGACATACACCCTTGTCCGGGCCGCGCCGAGGTCGACCGCAACGGAGCAGCGCCGAAGCTGGGCGATGCTTATGTTCATGGAGGATTCCTCCCCTTAAGGGCCGTTAATGGGTGGAGTGTGCGTAAGGGTCACTCCTGGCCATCGTGGGGCGAGCGGCTGTCAGCTGCCCGTTGGGGAGGTCCGGTTGGGGGACGCGGTGGGCCGGGCGGCGGCGGGTCAGTCCACCAGCCGTTGGAACAGGCCCCAGGTGAATTCCGTGACGAGGGCGTGCGGCCCGGGGTCCGGCTCGGGGCCGGGGACCGTGCAGGCCAGCGCCCAGCGGGTGGGGGCGCTGCCCTCCATCGGGCGGGCCGGGGGGAAGGCGCGGGCCACCTCGTCGACCGTGCAGGACCACGGCACGAGGTCCGCGGTGGTGCGGAGCGCGGGGGCGGCGGCGCCCGGGGCGCGCACGAGCCAGGCGTTCCATACGACGCCGCGCGCGGCGGTCAGGACCTCGAACCGCAGATCCGGCCAGAGCGGGACCGGCCAGGTCAAGGCATCGCAGGTCAGGTCGCCGATGCGGCGGGCGCGTACGGTCTCGGGGGCGCCGAGCAGCGCGCGGTAGGGCTGCAGGCCGCCGGGCGCCCGGGGCGCGTGCATCCGCGCCTGCCAGCGGCGGTTGGCCGCGCGCAGATCCGCGCGCGAGACCCCCAGCGTGCGTAGCGCGTCCTCGACGAGACCGGGCTGGTGGTCGGCCATGCGGCGCAGCAGGACGAGCTGGAAGGCGAGGGGGCCGGGCAGGCCGGTGGGGCCGGTCGGAGGGGCATTGTCAGTGCCGGCGTTCATGATGGACATGGTCGTGGACGCCCGGGGGGCCGGGGAAGCCGGGGGCGTCGTGGGTGTCACGGGTGTCACGGGTGCCCTGGGTGTCATGGGCGGAGGTGGAGTGCGGGGGGCCGGCCCGGCGCCCGGTGCGGGCGGTGCCGGGGCGGCTGCCGGGCTGGGCGTCGGCGGGGAGGAAGAGCACGGAATTGACGTAGCGGCGGTGCGGGGCGAGGGAGCGGCGGAGCAGGCCGTGTTCGGCGACATGGGAGGTACGGGACTGATGAGCGGGCAGATCGAAGTCGGCCAGCGGTGTCCAGCGGTCGTGCGGCAGGACCCAGCCGCGATAGCCACGGGCGGCCGTCCAGTCGAGGACGGGCGTCAGCGGCTGGATCCGGGTCTCCAGCTCGATGAACAGCGCGGGTAGTTCACGCTCGATGGTGCCCGCCGCACCGCGCAGTACTGCCAGCTCGCCGCCGTCCACATCGATCTTGATGAGCGTGACGGAGGTCAGCTCCAGCGCATCCAAGGGCAGGCAGGGCACATCCAGTGCGGCGCCGTGCAGTTCACGGCGGACGAGCGAGGAGACGCCGCGGTCGCCGCGGCCGTCCGGCGGCAGCCAGAGCGTGGCGCAGCCGGAATGGTCGGCGGCAGCGGCGGAGACCACATCGACATGCGCCGGGGTGACCGAGGCGATCAGACGGGCCAGATGCGGTACGGGCTCGATGGTGACGACCCGGTCCGCCCGCCGGGCCAGCCGCCGGGTCCACGGCCCGAACCACCCTCCGACGTCCACGGCCGTGCCGCCCGGCGGACAGAATTCGGCCAGCCGTCCGAGCTCCGGCTCGAACCGCGGATAGAGCCCGGCCGCCACCGCCGCCACCAGCCGGCCGGGCAGCCGCGGCCCCAGCCGCGCGGCAAGCGTCACGACGCCGGCTCCGCGTCGGAGGGCGAGGGTGCTGCCGGGGTGGAGGCAGGGGCGGGGGACGGCTCGTCGCCCGGAGCCTTTGGGGCCGCGTCCGTGAGTCGGCCGAGGATGCGGTCGTGCTCGGCATCGGAGACCTGTTCTCCGGAAGAGGGGAGGAGTTGGGGGATGCCGTTGACGATCGGATAGCGGCGGCGCAGCCGGGGGTTGTAGAGGGCGTCGTCGGGGGTGAGGAGGGACAGCGGCCCCTTGTCGAGCGGGCAGGCGAGGATCTTCAGCAGCGGGTCATCGGGCTTCATGGCTCAACTCCTGGGTGCCGGTGGGTGGTTCGGGGCGGGGCGGATCGGGCGCGGGACGCGGGGCGCGAGGCGGCGGGGGTGCGGGAGTGTCATGACGGGGCAGGGCCAGCAGGACGGTGAGGGCCACGGCCGTGCCGCCGAGCCGCAGCGCCAGCCGAAGGGGTTCGGCCGGCAGCGGCTCGCCGAATGCGACGGTGCCGCAGGCGACCGTGAAGACGCAGGTGATGGTGGAACAGACCGGGACGATGACGGAGGCGCGGCACCGCTGCAGCGCGGTCTGGGAGAGCACCAGACCGGTCGCCCCGGTGAACAGGAGAAGGTAGGGGTACGGCGAGCGGAGCAGCTGCCCGGCGGCGGCCGGAATGTTGTGCGTGGTCAGCAGGCCGGAGACGCCCTTGATGGCCAGTGAGCTGACGCCGTAGAGCAGCCCGACGGCCACCCCGTACGGGACTCCCGCGGTCGGCAGGCGATGGCGGCGCCTGGCGCGCCGTTCCGCCGAGCCGTACAGCAGCAGTCCCGCGGCCAGGGAGGGGACGGCGATGGCGAGCAGCGTGGCGGGCGGTGCGGTGCGGGCGATGGTCCGCGCGTCGTCGCCCTGGAGGGAGGCGACGACCATCACCAGCGCCACGAGGATCGCCACGATGCTCCGCCGCTCCCGGCCGCTGGTCCGCTCGCCCAGCACCACCGAGGACAGAAGCAGCAGCAGGACCAGGCCCGAGACGAAGATGCCCTGCGCGGCGGCGATGGGGAGGGTGCGGTAGACGGCGAGCTGGGCGGCGAACCCGGCGGCCAGCGCGAGCGAGCCGCCGATCCACAGCGGGCTGCTGAGCAGGTGGCGGACGACCCGAGCGGGCTGACGAGTGCTCAGCGCGGGCAGCGTGGACAGGGCGCGCTTCTCCAGTACGAAGCCGCCGCTGTACAGGACGTTGGCGAGCAGCGCGGACGCCACGCCCCACCAGAGCATCGCTCTACTTCCTTCGCCGGCGGGCGTGGGCGAGGAGGAGGGAAGCCAGCGACGGAATGTGGCAGGCGGCGCGGTCGAGGGGGCGCAGCGGGCGCGGTACGTCGTGGTAGGGCGCGCCGGCGATGCGGATGACGTCGAAGCCGGAGGCGCTGAGGAGGCCGCGCAGCGCGCGGGCGGTGCAGAGCCGCAGATGGCCGACGACCTGGGTGCCGGGGCGGCCGTGGATATGGCGCAGGCTCACCTCCGAGAAGACGGGCTGGACCCCGGCGAGCAGGAGTCCGCGGTTGTACCAGGCGGCGAGGTTGGGGGTGGAGAGCATGAGGTGGCCACCGGGGCGCAGCACGCGGTGGAGTTCGTCCAGAGCGGCGTCCGGGTCGACGAGATGCTCGATGACCTCGCTGAAGAGCACGGCATCGGCGGAGCCGGTCGCGAACGGCAGCCCGCCGTCGGTCAGTTCGCCGCGGATGGCGCACGGGATACGGGACCGGGCACGGCGCAGCGCGTCCTGTGACCAGTCGACGCCGATCAGACGGTGGCCGGCCAGGACGCTCGCGGCGGTGGCGGCCGCGGTGCCGTCGCCGCAGCCGATGTCCAGGATGGTCGCGGGCGGCGCTCCGCCGCGCACGGGGCCGAGGGCGCGGGCCAGGAGCCGGGCCTGCCGTCGGCTCCGGGCGGCGCCGGACGCGACGGGGACGGCCGGGTTTTCGTAGAAGTCCCGCAGTCCGGCGGGGGACCGGGCCGGGGCGGTGGGCCCGGCCACGGTGGTGGGCCGCCGGGCCGAGGCGGTGGATTGGTCCGCAGTGGTGGGTTGGTTCGCAGTGGTGGGTTGGTCCGTCGTGATGGGGTGGTCCGCCGCGGTGGGTTGGTTTGCGGCGCCGGGGCGGGACCCGGTGTCCGGCCGGGGCGTCATCGGGTGTCCCCTTCGGTGGCGGCGAGGGAGTCGGCGAAGAGGGCGCCGAGCCGGGCGCCGGCCGCCTCGTCCAGGAGGGCGTGCGACCAGCGCAGCGCCAGCTGGATACGGCCGCCGACGGACACGGTGGTGACGGTCAGTCCGCGCGGCATCCGGGCGGGTGCGGAGAACCACACCGCGGTCGGCCGTCCGGCGTCGCCGAAGTCCAGGGGGTAGGGGATGCGGCCGATGTTGGACAGGAGCGTGGTGGAGGTCCAGGGAGCGGCGGCGGTGCGGAGCGTGCGGGCGACGGCGCCGCGGATCCCGATGGGCAGCACCGGCAGGGTCAAGAGGGTTCCGGCGAGGCCGAGTTGGGCGCCCGGGACGGATTTGAGGGCGCGGGTGCGGGCGGCCGTGCGGCGCAGCAGCAGGGCGACCGCGTCGGGGTCGGGCGGATCCGCGGACAGCAGCTCGGCGTCCCGGCGTTCCTCGGGGCCGAAGCCGACCTGGACCAGCCGGGTGCCGTTGCCGATGGGCATCTCGCTGCCGCGCGGCCGGTCGTCGACGGGCATGGTGACGACGACCGGGGCGCCGGTCCGGCCGTGCTGCCGGTTCCAGCGGGCGATCGTGAGGCAGGTGGCGACGAGGAGCTGGTCGTTGACGGTGTACGGGGCCCGGCCGTCGACGCGCGGCGGCCGGGCCGGTACGGGCAGTTCGGTGAGCAGCATGCCGTTGCGGGGGCCGTCGGGCCGCGGGTCCCCGCCGTTCCCGGTGTCGGGGGCGATGCGGGCCGGACGGGCGAGGCCGGGCCCGGCGTCCGCCGTGCGGTCGGCCGGTGCGGCCGGCCGGTCCGTACGGGCCTCGGGGGCGCGTACCGGCGGCGGGGCGGGGGAGTTGTCGGCGCCGCCGTACAACTCGGCGGCGGTGGCCAGTACGCGGAGGCAGGCCGGGCCGTCCAGTGCGGTGTGGTTGATGGTCAGGATCAGGAAGGTGCCGGTGCCGGTGCCGTCCGCCGCGTCGGGACGGCCCTCGATCACCTCGAGCCGGACGGGGGGCGCGGAATCCAGAGGCGGGCAGTCGGCGAGGGCGCGTGCCCGCGCGTGGACGAGGGCGTCGGGGCCGGGGGCCGGAAAGGTGACCGGTTCCCGGTCCGGGGCGGCGGTGAGCTGCCATGCGTAGCGGCGGTGCCACCAGCGGGCCGGGGCCTGCCGCATCAGGATGCGCGGATGGCGGGACAGCGCCCGGTGGAAGGCGGTGCGCAGCCGCTCGTGGTCGATCCGGCCCGGGAGATGCACCTCGATGTGGACGGTCTCGGGTTCGTCGTCCCCGAGGCAGTGCCGGGAGATCTCGTCGACGACGGGGAAGGGGATGCGGGCGGTTGCGGGGCCGGGGCCGGTGGGGGCGTCCCGGTCGTCGGGCTCCTGGCGGGGCGGCTGGTGCAGTGCGGTCATCGTGCGGTCTCCTCCCCGCGGTGCGGCGGCTCGGGCGGCCGCTGTCGGCCGGCCCGGTCGGGGCCGGCGCCCGGCGCCCTGGCCTGGACGGTGCGTCCGACGTCGGGATTCGTGTCGGGCGCCGGCCGTGCCGCGTCCCGCACACGCCGCGGCAGCGGGGGAGGGGACGCAACGGCGGTCGGGCCGGCCGGCGGAGAAGGTGCGGCAGGGGTTGCCGGGGCGGCAGGGCCGGTCGAGGGGGCAGGGGCGGCCGGGGCGCCGGGATCCGTGCGGGTCCCGTCGGCCGGATCCGGTCCGGGCGGCCCCGCCGGCTCGGGCCTTGGCCCGGAGGCCGCCCCCGGCACCGTCACCACCGCCGCCGCCAGCGCCACCAGCGCACATCCCTGTGCCAGGGCGCTGAACGCCCCCTGATCCGCGGCGACCGGCTCCCCCGCCCCGAGGGCCGCGGTGATCCCCGCGGCCGCCATGGCCGAGAACGCCAGCGGCACCAGCAGCCCCGGCCGCAGCCGCGCCGCCACCGCCAGCAGCGGGACGACCACGGCGAACGGGCCCGAGGCCAGGGCCACCACGGCCGTCAGCGCCAGCACGCCCAGCACCCACGACGGCGCGGGCGGCACCACCGGCGCGGGCGGCGGAGTCCGCGGGGCGCGCCGTACGAGTGCCGAGACGAGGAGCAGCAGCACGCCCGCCGCGCCGCCGATCAGGCCCAGGTCGTAGGTGGTGGCCGGGGCGTAGGAGAGCTCGACGGTGCCGCCCGCGCCGGCCGGGACGAGGAACCCCTGCTGCCAGCCGTCCAGGCGGACCGGGTTCAGCGCCCGGCCGTCGAGGGACGCGTGCCAGCCGTCGTTGACGTTCTCGTACATCTGCAGATAGACGGCCGCGCCCGCCCCGACGGAGACCGTACGGCGGTCGCCCGCCCAGTCCTCGGCGGCGACCTTACGGGCCGGCCGTCCGCCGGCGGCTGCCGGGGCCGCCGCTTTCCCCGTGCTCAGCGTGACATCGGTGAGCGCCAGCGGCCCCTGGTCCCCGGCCTCCACCCGGTGCCGGCCGGCTGGCAGGTCCAGCCGCCCGTCGCGCTGTTCGCCGGCGCACAACTCCACCGTGACCGGCCGCCGTTCGGTGAGGTCGCGGATGTGGCCCGAGGCCTTGGTGGCGTGCAGGACGCCGTCGACGGCGAGCATCGGTCCCTGCCCGCAGCCGACCGAGAAGCGTTTCCCGGCGTCGGGGCGCGGGGTGCGGTACGCGTCCAGGGCGGGGAGGTAGACCTCGCTGAGCCCGACCGGCAGTTGCAGGGCCTGGCCCGCGACGGGGTTGTGCAGGGTCAGCGGCTTGACCTTGCTGATGGTGATGTCGAGGCGGTCGGTGGTGATCGGGTCGAAGCGGGCCTGGCCGTTCTCGTCGACCCCTGCGGTGGCGGCGCCGTCCGGGGAGTTGATCAGGATCTGTTCGGGGCGGGTGGAGATGCCGCCGGCCGCGGCCAGCACGATCTGGTCGATCTTCTTCTTGCCGGGCCAGCGGAGATGGAGGGTGGGGCGGTAGCCGGCGATCCAGGCGGTGGTCAGATCGCCGTCGACGAGATTGCGGGGGCTGAGCGACTGGCCGAAGCCGAAGCTGGTGGAGTCCGCGGTGGCGGTGATCCGGTCCTTCTGTTCGGGCGCGATGGCGTCCAGCAGCCGGTCGAGTTCGGGTCCGGGGACGGGCAGCGCCTTGCCGGAGACGGCGTAGGGCGCGCTCGCGTCCGTACGGAACTGGCGGTGCAGGCCGGTTTCGGCGGAGACCGGGGAGAGGCCGCCGGGGTCGCTGCCCCGGTGGAGGGAGAAGGTCCGGGCGGCGGCGTCGGAACGCTCTGCGTCGGCCGGGAGCTGGAGGAGACGGGTGACCTGGACGCCGGGGACGGAGATCTCCCGGAAGCCCGCGCCGGAGAGGCCCGCGCGCGGCGTCTGCGAGCCCAGGATGGTGAGCTTCAGCCATTTCGCGGTTCCGGCGGGCGCCTTGACCTGCTGTTTCGTGCCGTCCGGCCGCAGTGGCACGGTGACGCTGCCGCGGTCGGTCGCCACCCGTACGGACGTCGGCGCGGCCCGCAGCCCGTCGCCGGGCAGCGGGGTGAGGGAGATCGAGGACGGGATCGCGGTGGGCCGGGTGAAGGCGATCCGCACCCACTGGCCCACGGGGTCGCCGGCGCTGCCCTCCGCCCAGGCGGTGCCCGGGTTGCCGTCGAAGGCGTTCACCGGGTCGTACTGGGGGAGGTGGAAGAGCCAGTTGCCGCTGGTGGAGGCGGTGACCGAGGCGGCGCCGCGCAGCACGGCGGTGGTCTGGTGACCGATGCCGGAGGTGGGCAGGATCTGCCGGGGCGGGCGGCCGGGGTCCTGGACGCTGTCGGGGTGGTTGGTCTCCTCGGCCGTGTAGGTGTACGACGTGTTGCTGTTGACCAGGCCGAAGCGGGTGTCGGCGCGGCGCAGTCCGTCGGCGGTCAGCTGGAGCGGCACGGTGCCGAGGCCGGGGTGGTTGTCGCCGGTCAGGACGGTGGGCCGGTCCCGCAGGGCGGGATCGGCGGACAGCTGCAGCAGGGATTCGGGGCCGCCGCTGAGCTGGGCGGTGTCCGCGACGGCCTTGGCGGTGACGGGGCCGGGCGCGGGGGTGTCCGTCGGCCGGTAGATCTCCACGGAGCGCTGCCGTGGATACAGGCCCTGGATCTGCAGCGGCGTCTCGGCGGGGATCCGGCCGCTGGTGGTCAGCGGGCCGAACGCGGCCACCTTGCGGTAGCCGGAGGCCTCCAGGGTGCGGATGACGGTCGCCGGCGGGACGTAGCCGATCTGGTCCGGGTCGAGGTCGTTGCGTACGACCACGTCGTGGAGGCCGGCCCGGCCCAGGAAGTCCCGCAGGCCGGGGACCTGGGCGCCGGTCATCAGGGCCTGCTCGACGGCGTCCAGCGCGCGGCGGGAGCCGGGGGTGCCGAAGGGGACGAAGTCGCGCTGCGCCCAGGGGGATTCGGCCAGGACGTCGAGGGGTTCGTCGATGGGGGAGCCCCAGGTGTAGATGCCGTGGGCGGTGGCGGGGACGACCAGGGCGCGGCTGTGGGGGGTGTGGGCCCGCAGCCAGTGCGCGGTCTGCTCCCAGTAGCCGGGCAGCTTGGTGAAGGCGCCCGGCTGGAGGACGGCGCCGGTGAGGAAGGGGAGGGCGAGGGCCGGCAGGACCACCGCGGCGGTCAGCAGCGGCAGGCCACGGCGGCCGGGGACCCGGCGGGTGCCGCGGCGTTCCGCGGCGGGCCGGGCGGTCCTCGGCGCGGCGAACGGCTGCCGTACGGCGAGCAGATGCGCCAGGCCGAGGGCCAGGGCCAGGGCCAGGCCCGGGGTGAATTTGTAGATGTTGCGGAACGGGCGGAGCCAGCCGTTGAGCCAGTCCTGCCAGGGGCCGTGCAGGGGCCCGCCCAGCGCACCGCCGTATCCGGCCAGGGCGATCAGCGCGACGGTCAGCACGGTCAGCAGCAGCCAGCGGCGCTCCGGCAGATCGCGGCGGGCCAGCCCGGCCAGCCCCAGGGCCGCGGCCAGCGCCGAGCCCAGCACCGCGAAGGCGTTGGCCGTCATGCTCCAGCCGGCCGGCAGCCAGGGTTCGCCGAAGTTGAGGTAGCCGACCCAGTTGCCCGCGCCGCGCAGCAGTTCGGTGGCGGACATGGTGCCGGTGGTGGTGTCCGCCTGCTCGATGAACGGCATGAAGTTCTCGCCGTGGACGCCCAGGAGGAGCAGCGGGACCACCCACCAGGCGGTGGCCAGGACGACGCCGGGCAGCCACCACGCGAGCAGATGCCGGCGGCGGGGCCCCGTACGGGACAGCAGATAGAGGCCCGCGGGTAACAGCGAGGCCAGCGTCGAGGCCGCGTTGACGCCGCCCATGAAGGGGATCAGCAGCGCCGAGCGGGTGGCCGCGATGCGGGCGCCGGTCGCCGGGTTCGTCAGCGGCAGCAGCACCCAGGGCAGCAGCGCGCCGGGGAGCGCGGCGGCGGAGGTGGAGCCGATGACGATGGTGAAGGTCGGCCACAGTGCGTAGCAGGCGGCGGCGAGCAGCCGTGTGGGCGGGGCGCCGAAGCGCAGCCGTTCGGCCAGCCGCAGCGCGCCCCAGAACGCGGCGGTGACGATCAGCGACATCCACAGCCGTTCGGCCAGCCAGATGGGGAGGTGCACCAGATGCGTCAGGCCGTAATAGGGGAGGGTGGGGAAGGCGTAGCCGAAGTACTGGTCGGCGATGCCGCCGAAGCCCGCCCGGTCGTGCCACAACTGTCCCAGGTCGGCGAGGAACCGCCAGGGGTCGCTCGTCACGCCCAGCTTGGTCTCGAAGGTCATCTTGCCCGGTGAGGGGGCCAGGAAGCCGGCCAGGACGAGCGCCCAGAACGCGAACAGCCAGCGCCTGCCGCAGGGTTGGCCCGGTGGCGGGGCGGCCGGGGAGGGCGTGGGTTCGCCGTCGGCCGAGGGCGACCCCGGTGACATGGACATCTGAAGCGTCGGGGGCGACGGGTTCGGCTGGGACGACTGAGATGTCCGGGACGTCTGGGTCATGGCAACCGCCGGAGGATGAGGAGAAGGTTCCAGGTGGCGACTTCCCTCACGCCGGGGAGGCGGGGGATGGTCTCGGCGAGGAACGGCGCATAGCGGGAACGGGCCGAAAGGACGGCGACCTCGTCGCGGGCCCGCACCTGGCGCAGGGTGCGGCCGATGTGGACGGCGAAGAGGTTGACGCCCAGGGTGTGTTTGGCGGGGTGGCCGGTGCGCCGCAGATAGCGGGCGCGGGCCCGTTCGGCGCCCAGGTAGTGCCAGGGCGCGGTCTCATGACCGCCCCAGGGGGAGAGCCAGTTGGTGAAGGAGACATAGATCAGCCCGCCGGGGCGGGTGACCCGGATCAGTTCGCTCAGGAAGGTCTCCGGGTCGGCGACATGCTCCAGCACGTTGGAGGAGAAGCAGATGTCGGCGGCGCCGTCCGCGAGCGGCAGCAGATAGCCGTCGGCGACCACCGCGCCCTCGGGGGCGCGGCCGCGGGCGGTCAGCTCGGCCGTATCGGGCTCGAAGAGCAGGCCCTGGGCGCCGCGCCGCCGGAACTCCTCGGTGAAGTGGCCGCTGCCGCCGCCGACATCGGCGACCACCGCGCCCTTGAGCGGGGCATGGCGTTCCACCTGGTCGGCGGCGTCCCGGGCGAGCAGCGTGTAACAGTGTTCCGGTTCGGTCTGCTCGCGCAGAAAGGCGCGGAAGAGGGCGTAGGACCTGCGCAGCGAGGGGTCACGCACCGGGGCCTCACCGCCCGGGGACGGTGGCGAGGAAGGCCTCCGCGGCGACCGCCCGGAAGCTGCTGACCGTATGGCTCCACCGGAAGCGGGCGGCGCGGGCCTCCGCGGCGCGGCCGAGGGCGTCGCGGCGGCGGGCGCTGAGCGCGAGGGTGCACCAGTGCGCGGCGAAGGCGCTCTCGCCGCGGGCCAGCAGTCCGGTGACGCCGTCCGCCACCGAATCGCGCAGCCCCGGGATGTCGAAGCCGACGGCGGGGGTGCGGCGGGTGGCGGCCTCCATGACCACCAGCCCCCAGCCCTCCACCAGCGAGGGATGCAGCAACAGCCAGGCCGAGCAGAGGAGTTGATGTTTTCGCTGTTCGGAGATGCGCCCGGTGAAGATGACATCCGGGCCGGCCATCGCCGTCAGCCGCGCCCGCTCGGGACCGTCGCCGACGATGACCAGCCGGCCGCCGGTCACCGGCCGGACCCGTTCCCACAGCCGCAGCAGCAGATCGATCCGCTTGTACTCGACGAGCCGCCCCATGGCCAGGAACAGCGGCTCCGGGGACTTGGCGGCGAGCGGTCCCGGCTCCTCGACGCCGTTGTGGACCAGCCGGATGCGGTCCCCCTCCACGCCGAGCCCGCGCAGCGCGGACGCGGTCGAACCGGAGACGGCGACCATCAGATTGCGGCGATGGGTACCGGACAGCGCCCAGTGCTCCAGCCTGCGGCCGAGCCGGGCGGCGGGCCGCGGATAGCGCATCTCCCACAGATCCGTATGGACGTGGTTGACCAGGCACAGGGTGGGACCGCGATGCCACAGCGGCGCGAGGTACGGCATGCCGTTGCATACCTCGACCAGCAGATCGCAGGGGCCGACCCGGCGGGCCAGCTGCCGTGGTGCGCGCAGGAAGTGACCGGCGTCGCCGCCCGCGGAGACCGCCCGGTAGCCGCGTGCGGGGGTGCCTTTCTGCTTGGGGGGCACCGGTCCGCCGCACAGCAGCGTGACCTGGTGGCCGTGCGCGGTGAGCCCGTCGGCGATCTTGTCCACCAGTAGCTCGGAGCCGCCGGCGGCGGGGTTGCCCAGGTCGCGGCGGGCGAGAAAGACGATACGGCGGGGGAGCGGGGGCGGACCGGAGGCGGACGGACCGGAGAGCGACGGACCGGAGAGCGACGGGCCGGGGCGGGGCGGCCCGGAGGGGGACGGGAGGGGCGGGGACGGTTGTACGTGCTGGGGCATGAGTGCTCCAACTCGTCTCAGGGTGCGGTACCAGCGGTGGGGGACGTACTGCGTGCTGAGTCCTGCGGGGCGGTACGGGGACGGCGCAGGGCGGTGCGGAGCGGTGCGGTGGTGCCGGTGTGGGGTGGACAGTTTTCGCCGCGCGGCGCGCCGCGGCTACTCACCGGAGTGACAAAAACCCGGTCCGGTTGGGCTGACGGTTCATCACTTCGCTCAGGACCGGCCGTCCGCCCTCCTCCGGGCCCGTGACGGGAGGCGCCCCCCGCCGCGCACCACCAGCACCACCCCCACCAGCGCCAGCACCCCGCCCGCCGCCGCGGCACCCACCGGCAGCGGCCCGCTCACCAGCGCCAGTTTGTCGCTGTCCGCCCTGGCCAGCCGCACCTGCGCCCGCTGCGTGGCGGGCGTGAACTCGAGATGGTCGCCGCGCAGCAAGGTCACCGCGTCACGCCGGGCGCCGGGCGCCCGCAGCGTCTTCAGCGGCGAAATGGCGGCACTGATGATCCGCCCCGTACGCCGGTCGACGACCAGCTCGATCCCGGAATTGGCGTACCACTCCTCGGCCTGGATCTGCCCCTGCCCCGGACGGCCGACCAGCTTGCCCGGCACCTGTCTGCTGCCGGTCCTGGTGGCCGGCACGGTCCCGGTGAAGCGATAGCCCGCATACCCCTGAACCGTCTTCGTACCGGCGAAGCGGAGCGGGACGGCCGCGCCCAGCGTGTTGTCCCACCACCGATAACTCTTCTTCTGCACATCGAAGGGGAATTTGAGGTACGCATCGCCGTCGAAACGGGTGGGTGCCTCCTGGCAGCAGTGCACCGGGGCGTTGCTGTGCCGGTCGGTGACCCAGCGCTCGGTGGTCCACTGGAACGCCTTGCGCGGATCCTTCAGGGCCAGCGTCTGCGGCGTGTCGACCGTCGTCGACACGTCCCACACCGCCCGGCCGCTCTCCTCGCTCGCCGCGACATCGCCCAGCACATGCCGGGTGATCGTGATCTTCTGCCGCGTCCGGGTCACCAGCGCCCCGGTGTCGAAGTAGCTGCCGGTGCCGGTGAAGACGGTGGTGACATCGACATCGACCGGTGTGACCTTGGCCCGCGGCGTGACGTACCAGGCCAGCAGGGGCGCCAGGACCAGCAGGAACACGCCGGCCCCCAGCAGGACCAGCGAGAGGGGCGAGGCGGTACGGGCGGCGGTGGCCGCGGCGGCGGGTGTGCCGGATTCGGGCATACGAGCACTCCTGGAAGCGGTGAGGGGAACACGCTCTGGTGCACGTGCGGCGGCGCCAACCGATCCGGGGCGCCATGGGCCGGGAACGTAAGGGAACTCTTGACAGCCAGTCAATGCCCTTCCACACTCGGCAGGCACCACGACTGCCGTGGTGCCGCGCTGTGGGACGCGGCACCGTGCAGGACCCGATCCGTACGGCCCGTTCCGTACCCGGCGATCCGTCGGCCCGTTCCGTGAGTGCCGACCCGCACCCGCCGTCCGTACGCGCCGTTCCGTACGCCATGGGGCCGTGCCGTGTGCCGTACCAGCCTCGACGGGGACCGGCCAGGATCCCCGGCCTCGACGAAGGGCTCGCTGCGCCATGCACCGAACGCTCGCCGCCGCACTGACCGCACTGGCCGCCGCGGCCCTCGCCGTCGGCGCCGCGCTCGGCATCGTCGCCGCCCTGGACGCCACCCCCCGGCAGCCCAATGTGCCGCTGGTGACCTTCGACCGGGCCGGCCAACAGGACGCACCGGACACACCGAGGAGGGCCGGGCCGTGGTGACCGCCGTACGCTCCGCCTGGCGGGAGGTCCCGCCCTGCCAGGTGCGCCGCTTCGCCACCCTCGCCCTGGACGAGGTGCCCGCACTGGCCGACGGCATCCTGCGCGAGATCCGTCACGCCTATCCCCAACTTCCGTTGATCCCGGACGAGTTCGGCGAACCGCGTGCCCTGGTAGGCATCCGGCAGTCCCTTGAACACTTCGTCGAGCACATGACCACCGGGCTGGACCGGCCGCACGTCCACCCCCGCGTCTTCCAGGAATTCGGCCGCGGCGAGGGCATCCAGGGCCGCAGCCTGGACGCCCTCCAGGCCATCTACCGGCTCGGCGTCAAACTGGCCTGGCGGCGGCTCGCCGAGATCGGCCAGGAGGTCGCCATCCCGGCACCCGCGATGTACGAACTCGCCGAGTCGGGCTTCGAGTACCTCGACGGGCTGGTCGCCGAATCCGTCCGCGGCTACGCCGAGGCCGCCGCCCGCCAGGCCGGGGAGCGGCTACGGCTGCAACGCCGCCTGATGGAGCAGCTGTTCGCGAGCACCGGCACCGGCCGGGGCGGCACCCGCACGGCCCGCACGGCTCCCGGCGGCGCGGCGGCCCCCACCGCCGCCCGCGGCTCCCTCTCCCCGCTCGCCGAACGCGCCGCCCGCATCGGCTGGCCGCTGCCCGAACGGGTCGCCGTCGCGGTGCTGCTGCGCCCGGCCCGCGAGGCGGTGGCGCCCGCGGTCGCCTCCGACGTCCTGCTGGACATGGAGTGCGAACGGCCCCGGATGGTGGTGCCCGAACCGGACGCCCCCGGGCGGCGCGAGCTGCTGGCCCGCGCGGCGGCCGGCTGGTCGGGCGCGATCGGGCCCGCCGTACCCCTGCTGGACGCCGCCAAATCGCTGCGCTGGGCGGGGGCCGCGGTCGACCTGATGGAGCGCGGACTGCTGCCCGCGGGCGAGCTGCTGCAGTGCACCGAGCACACCGAGGCGCTGGTCCTGCTGCCGCCCGAGGAGCTGATCGAGGACCTCACCCGCCGCCGCCTCGCCCCGCTGGCCCGCTGCGGCCCCACCCACGCCCGCCGCCTCGCCGAAACCCTCCTCGCCTGGCTGGAGACCCGCGGCGGCGCCCCCGAGGTCGCCGCCCGGCTCGGCGTCCATCCGCAGACCGTGCGCTACCGGCTGCGCCAGATCCGGGAGCTGTGGGGCAGCGAGGTCGACGATCCGGACCGCCGCTTCGAGCTGGAACTGGTCCTCCGGGCGCGGAGGTTACGGGGGGAGCTCAGCTAGCGCCCGACGCCGTACGCGTGACCAGCGCCTCCATGCCGTCCAGGAGGCGGGCCAGCCCGAACTCGAAGATGCTCTCCAGGTTCACCGCGTCCTCCGGCATCCCCGCCACCCCCGCGTACATGGGATACGCACCGGACGTCAGGATGCCCTGGAACGCCGGCTCCATCACCGTCATCCACCGGTCCTGGTCCATCCCGGTCTCCTGCTCGGCCTCCAGATCGGCCTCGAAGCCGGCGGCGGTGGCGAGGACGAAGCTCAGCGTCGTGATGGCCATGTGGATCAGCGTCACCGGGTCGATGCCCACGACCCGCGCCATGGTCCATTCGATCAGCGCCATCGCCCGGGGCATCGGCTGCGGCCGGGTGACCGACAGATACTGGGCCAGCCACGGATGCCGCCGGTAGAGCTCCCACTGCAGCCGCGCACCCGCCTCCATCCGGGCGCGCCAGCCGTCCGGCGCCGGATCGGGCAGCGTCACCTCCTGGAACGCCGCGTCCGCCATCAGCAGCACCAGCGCGTCCTTGTTCGGCACATGCCGGTAGAGCGCCATCGACGACACCCCGAACTCGGCGGCGACCCGGCGCATCGACAGCGCCCGCAGCCCCTCGGCGTCGGCGACCTGGACCGCGGCCCGCACGACGCGGTCGCGGCTCAGCCCGGCGTCGCTCTCGCGCGGGCGGCGCTCGCGGGGCGGTTCGGCGCGCGGGGCGCGCGGCGGCTCGGCCACGACCGTGCCCACGCCCGGCACCACCCGTACGACCCCTTCCTGACGCAGCGTCGTCAGCACCTTGGTGGCGGTCGCCATCGCCACGCCCCACTCCTTGGTGATCCGCCGGGTCGACGGCACCCGGTCGCCCGGTGCCAGCTCGCCGGCGTCGATGCGGCGGCGGATCTCGTCGACGATCCGGCGGTAGGGCGGCGGGTCGGACTGTGCCACGGGGCAACCTCCGTACTAGTGCACCAAGGGGGTTCGCAGGCGTCGAGATTAGCAAGCCACCGGCTCCACCTGGGCCTTACGCGCACCAGGTGCACTAGTGTGATGCACCCCCAATTCCCTTGCCCTCCTTGACGTTTGCACGGTAAACGCCAGCTGCTTACGGTGTCACGCATGACGTTTACCCCGTACACATCGAAACCCCTGGCCGGCCGCCGGGAATGGACCGCCCTGGCCGTCCTCCTGCTGCCCGCCCTCCTCGTCTCGATGGACGTCTCGGTGCTCTACTTCGCGGTGCCGTTCCTGACCGCGGAGCTCGAACCCGGCAGCGTCCAGCAGCTGTGGATCCTGGACATCTACGGCTTCGTCCTGGCCGGCCTGCTGATCACCATGGGGGCGCTCGGTGACCGCATCGGGCGCCGCCGGCTGCTGCTGTCCGGCGCGCTCCTCTTCGGCCTGGCCTCCGCGGTCGCCGCCTATGCGCGGAGCGCCGAAATGCTCATCGCCGCACGGGCGTTGCTCGGCATCGGCGGCGCGACCCTGATGCCGTCCACGCTCGCCCTGATACGCAACCTCTTCCACGACGTCGAGCAGCGCGGCAGGGCGATCGCGATCTGGTCGGTGGCGACCACGGCGGGCATCGCCGTCGGCCCGGTGCTCAGCGGCGCGCTGCTGGAGCACTTCTGGTGGGGCTCGGTGTTCTTGATCAATGCCCCGGCGATGGTGCTCCTGCTGGTCTGCGGGCCGCTGCTGCTGCCGGAGTTCAGGAATCCGACGGCCGGGCGCTTCGACCTGCCCGGGGCGTTGCTGTCCCTGCTCGCCATGCTCCCGATCGTCTACGGCATCAAGGAGACCGCCCGCAACGGCCCGGCCCCGCTGCCCGTCATCGCCCTGGTCGTCGGCCTGCTGGCCGCCGCGGCCTTCGTCCGCCGCCAGCGCACCGCCCGGCATCCCATGCTCGACCTGGAGCTGTTCCGGCACCGCGGCTTCAGCGCCTCGGTGCTGATGAATCTCCTGGCGATGTTCGCGGTCGTCGGCTGCGCGGTGTTCTTCACCCAGTTCCTGCAGTCCGTCCGCGGCATGAGTCCCCTGGAGGCCGCGCTGTGGAACCTGCTGCCGGCGCTCGGGGTGGGCGGGATGGCGCCGCTGGCCGGCGTGCTCGCCCGGCGGATGGACCGCGCGTACGTCATCGGCCTGGGGTTCTGCGCGGCGGCCGCCGGCTTCGTCTGGCTGTCCTGGACGGAGCCGGGCTCCGCCCTCTGGTACGTCCTTGTCGCCTCGGCGGTCTACGCATCGGGCCTGGTGATCGTGATGTCGCTGGGCAATGAACTGGCCCTCGGCGCCGCGCCGCCGGAGCGGGCCGGGTCCGCCTCGGCGGTGCTGGAGTCCGGTACCGAGCTGGGCGGTGCGCTGGGGATGGCGCTGCTGGGGAGCGTCGGGAGCGCGGTCTACCGCGCCGATATGGCGACGGTGCTGCCCGCCGGGCTCCCCGCGGCGGCGGCCGACGCGGCCCGCGAGACCCTGGCGGGCGCCGCCGCGGTGGCCGGCCAACTGCCGGGCCGGGCGGGCGAGATGCTGCTGGCCGGGGCCCGCGCGGCCTTCACCGACGGGCTCCAGGCGGTGGTGCTGTGTGCGGCGGGTGTGATGGTGGGTGCGGCGGTGCCGGCCGTGACGCTGCTGCGGGGGGTGCGGACCACGGAGCCGCGGGGGCCGGGAGGGGAGGCGGACGCGGCGGATCCGGCCGGTGCCACCGGCTCCGCGACGGCCGCCTCCGGCGCCGTCAGCTGAAGTCGAACTCCCCGGTACGGGTCCGCTTCAGCTCGAAGAACTTGTCGTATCCGGCCAGGAGGCGGGCGCCGTCGAAGACCCGTACCGCCTCCTCGCCGCGCGGGATCGCCATCAGGACCGGACCGAAGAACGCGACCCCGTCGATGTGGATCGTGGGCGTACCGACGTCCTCGCCGACCGGGTCCATGCCCTCGTGGTGGCTCTTGCGCAGCGCATCGTCGTAGGAGTCCTGCCCGGCGGCGCGGGCCAGCTCCACCGGCAGCCCGGCCTCGGCCAGGGCCTCCTCGATGACGGCCGCGGTGTCCTCGCGGCCGTCGTTGTGGATCCGGGTGCCGAGCGCGGTGTACAGATCGCGCAGCACCTCCTCGCCGTGCTCCTGGGCCGCCGCGATGCACACCCGCACCGGGCCCCAGCCCGCCTCCAGCAGATCGCGGTACTTCTCGGGCAGGTCCTCGCGGCCCTCGTTGAGCACGGACAGGCTCATCACCCGGAACCGCAGATCCAGGTCACGGTGCTTCTCGACCTCCAGGATCCAGCGGGAGGAGATCCAGGCGAACGGGCAGATCGGGTCGAAGTAGAAGTCGACGGAGTGGCGGGCGGGATTCTGGGTCGTCATGCGGATCAGATTAGAGCGCCCCGGAGACCGGCACCTGGGACACTCGCCCCCGGCATTCCTGGGCCATTTCCCGCCCGGGGGTCCGCCCGCGCGCTACTCCGGTGCGATGCCCAGCATCCGCTGGAGCAGCTGCTTGAGCAGCGTGCGCTCCGCGACGGTCAGCTGGCCGAGGGGCTCGCGGGCGAAGTCGAGGGAGGTGCGCAGTCGTTCGGCCGTGCGCGCGCCCTCGGCGGTGGGGGCGGCCAGCTTGATGCGGCGGTCGGCCGGGTCGGGGCGGCGCTCCACCAGGCCGCGGGACTCCAGGCGGTCCACGATCCCCGTGACGTTCGACGGCTCGCACTTCAGCCGCTGGGCGACCTTGCGCATGGGCAGCGGCTCGACGGTGAGCAGGCTGAGCACCCGCGCCTGCGCGCCGGTGAGGGAGTGCTCGGCCGCGGCGTGCTCGTACTCCTCGTAGTACCGGGCGACGACGGTGCCGATCAGGTCGACGACCTCGACGGTCAGGGAGTCTGCGCGCGCTGTCATGACACCAGGATACCCAATTGCTTGACAACATGAAATATCGAGGAGCATCATTGTTTCAGCACATGAAACATCGAGCCTGAGAGATTCGGGCCGAAGCAAGCTGGAGGATCGCGCTCATGTCCGCACTGCCCGCAACCGGCCGCGAATGGCACCTCGTCGCCCGCCCGCACGGCTGGCCCACCCCGGACGACTTCGCGCTGCGCGAGGCCGCGGTCCCCGAGGTCGGCGAGGGCCAGATCCTCGTCCGTAACCAGCACTTCTCCGTCGACCCGTACATGCGCGGCCGGATGAACGACGTGAAGTCCTACGTCCCGCCGTTCCGGCTCGACCAGCCGATGGACGGCGGCGCGGTCGGTGAGGTCATCGCCTCGCGCGCCGAGTCCATCGCCGTCGGCGACCATGTCCTGCACGGCCTGGGCTGGCGCGAGTACGCGGTCCTGGACGCCGAGCGCGCCGCCAAGATCGACCCGTCGCTGGCCCCGCTCACCGCGTACCTGGGCGTGCTGGGCATGCCGGGCCTGACCGCCTACGCCGGTCTGCTGGAGGTCGCCTCCTTCAAGGAGGGCGACGCCGTGTTCGTCTCCGGCGCGGCGGGTGCCGTGGGCAGCGAGGTCGGCCAGATCGCCAGGCTCAAGGGCGCCTCCCGGGTCGTCGGCTCGGCCGGCTCCGACGAGAAGGTCCAGCTCCTGGTGGAGGAGTACGGCTTCGACGCCGCCTTCAACTACAAGAATGGCGACGACGTCATGGGCCAGCTCAGGGCGGCCGCGCCCGACGGCATCGACGTCTACTTCGACAACGTCGGCGGCGACCACCTCGAGGCGGCCATCTCCGCCCTCAACGTCCACGGCCGGATCGCCGTCTGCGGCATGATCTCGATGTACAACGCCACCGAGCCGAGCCCCGCCCCGCGCAACCTCGCCATGGTGATCGGTAAGCGACTGCGTATGCAGGGCCTCCTGGTGAGCGACCACGCCGATCTCCAGTCGAAGTTCGTGGAGGAGGTCTCCGCCTGGATCCGCTCCGGCGAGCTGAAGTACCGCGAGACCAAGGTGTCCGGCATCGAGAACGGCGTCCAGGCCTTCCTGGGCATGCTCCGCGGCGAGAACACCGGAAAGATGATCGTGAGCCTGGAGGGATGACGCCCGAGCGCCTCGCCGCCGGCTGACGCCCTACGCCTTACGGCCGACGGACGACACGCCTGACGGTCGACACACCTGACGGGCGACGGCGAGGCCGCTCAAACCGGCGGGGGCGGGGGTGGGGTGGGGGTGGGGCCCCGGGGGGGGAGGGGAAGCCGGAGGCCGGCGCTCGTCCTCCCGCCCCACCCCCCTCTCCCCCTGTCTCCCGCCCCCATCCCCCCACCCTCTTGCCCCCGCCCGTTAGGCTCAGCGGCAAGCCGTCGCGATCCGTGGGCGCGAGTCGCGGCGAATCACAGGAGGATCTCTATGTCCATCCCGACTGTCGACGTCGTCTACACCGCCGTCGCCACCGCCGAGAACGGCCGCGACGGTCGCGTCGCCAGCGACGACGGCAAGCTCGACGTGGTCGTCAACCCGCCCAAGGAGCAGGGTGGCAGCGGCGCCGGCACGAACCCCGAGCAGCTCTTCGCGGCGGGCTACAGCGCCTGCTTCCAGGGCGCGCTCAGCGTCGTCGCCCGCCAGGAGAAGCAGGACGTCTCCGGCTCCCGTGTGACCGCCAAGGTCGGCATCGGCAAGACCGAGGCCGGCGCCTTCGGCCTCACGGTCGAGATCTCCGCCTCGATCCCCAACGTCGACGCGGACACCGCCAAGGCCCTGGTGGAGAAGGCGCACCAGGTGTGCCCGTACTCCCACGCCACCCGCGGCAACATCGAGGTCAAGCTGACCGTCGCCTGACGCGTCCGCGCGCCTGCCGCAGAGTCCGAAGCCGAGGGCCGCACCCCACCGGGGTGCGGCCCTCGGTCGTGGGCGCGGCGGATCCCGCCCATCGCTGTGACGCAGCCCACATCGGCGATGCCTTGACGGGGCCGCCGTGTAATCGATTACGTAGAGCCTCGCGCAGCAACGTGGAATCGATTACACGCAATCGATCGCGGAATCGATTACACCGCTCGGTTGCAGGGAACGGATCCGAGGACCCACGGCCCCGCAACGGGCCGGACACCCGACGGCCCGGCTCCGCAACGACGCGGACCGCACGAACAGGACGGCAACGGCGCCATGGCGAACATCAAAGAGGTGGCAGAGCGGGCGGGAGTCTCCGTCGCCACCGTCTCCCGGGTCCTCAACGGCCACAGCCCCGTCGCCGAAACCCGGGAACGGGTGCTGGCCGCCGTACGGGAGCTGGGCTACCGCCCCAACAACGTCGCCCGCGCCCTGCGCACCGCCCGTACCGGCGCCCTCGGGCTGATCATCAGCGACCTCACCAACCCCTTCTTCACCGAGCTCGCCGACGCCGTCGAGGACGAGGCCCGCAGCCTCGGCTACAGCCTCGTCATCGGCAACGCCGGCGAACGCCCCGAGCAGCAGGACGACTACATCCGCACCCTGCTCGACCGCCGCATCGACGGCCTGCTGGTCAGCTCGGCCGGCACCGGTTCGGCGATGCTCGGCGAGGTCGTCGGCTCCGGCACCCCGCTGGTCCTCCTCGACCGCACCGTCCCCGGCATCGACGCCCCCTGCGTCCGCGCGGACGGCCGCACCGCCATGACCGACCTGGCCGCCCACCTCGCCGCCCTCGGCCGCCGCCGCCCCGCGATCATCGTCGCCCCGGCCGGCACCCCCACCGGCGACGAGCGCCTCGCACTCTTCCGTACGGCGCTCGCCGCACACGGCATCGACCTGCCCGACGAACGCGTCGGCGCCACGGACGACCTCCAGCACACCGGCGGCCGCCGGGTGATGAGCGACCTCCTCGACCTGCCGCAGCGGCCCGACGCGGTGCTCGCCACCGACAACCTGATGGCGCTCGGCGCGATGGACGAGCTCAAGGCGCGCGGGCTGCGGGTCCCCGACGACGTCGCGCTGGTCTCCTACGACGACGTGCCGTGGTTCGCCCACACCGACCCGCCGCTGACCGTCATCGCCCAGCCCACCCGCGCCCTGGGCAAGGCCGCCGTCCACACGCTGCTCGCGCGCATCGAGGGCCGACCGGCCGACCCGGTGCTGCTGCCCGCCCACCTCGTGACGCGCCGCTCCTGCGGCGAGAGCGCCACCTGACCGGGCCGTACGAGGAACCGGAACCCGAAGGAAGAGACCCCGAAGGAAGAGAGGCAGCGCATGACCGGCGTCAACGACGACGTACCGGACGGCCGCGAACTGCTGCGCGTGGCGGGGGTGACCAAGTCCTTCCCGGGCGTGCGCGCCCTGGACGGCGTGGACCTGACCCTGCGCACCGGCGAGGTGCACGTCCTGCTCGGTGAGAACGGCGCGGGCAAGAGCACCCTGATCAAGATGCTCTCGGGCGCCCACCGCCCCGACGAGGGCCGCATCCTGGTGGACGGCGCCGCGGGTCTGCACGAGGTGCAGATCCGCTCCGCGCAGGACGCCGAACGCCTCGGCATCGCCACCATCCACCAGGAGTTCAACCTCGTCCCCGGCCTGACCGTCGCCGAGAACATCTTCCTGGGCCGCCAGCCGCGCACCGCCCTCGGCCTCGTCGACAAGAAGACGATGCGCCGGCGCGCCGCCGAACTGCTCGAACGCGTACGCCTCGACGTCTCCCCGGACACGCCGGTCGCCGAACTCGGCATCGCCCGCCTCCAGATGGTCGAGATCGCCAAGGCGCTCAGCCTCGACGCCCGCATCCTGATCATGGACGAGCCGACCGCGGTCCTCACCTCCGAGGAGGTCGAGACCCTCTTCGCGATCGTCCGCACACTGCGCGCGTCGGGCGTCGGCATCATCTTCATCACCCACCACCTCGAGGAGATCGGCGCCCTCGGAGACCGCGTCACCGTCCTGCGCGACGGCCGCTCGGTCGCCGAGGTGCCCGCCGCCACCGCCGAGGACGAGCTGATCCGGCTGATGGTGGGCCGCGACATCGCCGAGCAGTACCCGCGCCGCCGCCCCGACGGGCCCGGCGCCCCGCTGCTGAAGGTCACCGGCCTGACCCGCCACGGCACCGCGGCCGGACCGGTCTTCGAGGACATCGGCTTCGAGGTGCGCGCCGGCGAGGTCGTGGGCCTGGCCGGACTGGTCGGCGCGGGCCGCACCGAAGTCGTCCGGGCCGTCTTCGGCGTGGACCGCTACGACGCCGGCACGGTCGAGATCGACGGCAAGGCGCTGGCCCGCGGCGACGTACGGGCCGCGATGCGCGCCGGACTGGGGCTCGTCCCCGAGGACCGCAAGGGCCAGGGACTGGTCCTGGACGCCTCCCTCCAGGACAACCTCACCCTCGCCCGCCTCCACCGCGACACCCGCGGCGGCCTGGTGGACCGGGCCGCCCAGCGACGCGAAGCGGCCGGCGTCGCCGCGCGGCTGAAGGTCCGGATGAGCGGCCTGGCGCAGCACGCCCGCACCCTCTCCGGCGGCAACCAGCAGAAGATCGTCATCGGCAAATGGCTGCTCACGGACACCAGGCTGCTGATCCTCGACGAGCCGACGCGCGGGATCGACGTCGGCGCGAAGGTCGAGATCTACCAGCTGATCAATGACCTGACGGCGTCCGGCCGCGCGGTCCTGATGATTTCCAGCGATCTGCCCGAGGTGCTCGGCATGAGCGACCGGGTGCTGGTGATGTCCCAGGGCCGGCTGGCCGGCGAGCTGTCGGCCGACGAGGCGACCCAGGACGCGGTCATGGAACTGGCCGTCCGGGCGCCCGCAGTCCCCACCCACAAGAGCGCGATGGAGAGCTCCGATGTTCGCTGATACGAAGACGGCCTCCCCCGCCGAGGCGGCGAAAGGGGCACCGGACCGGGACGGCCCCAAGGAATGGTTCGCCCGCGCGGTCCTGCGGAACGGCCCGCTGGGCGGCCTGATCGCCCTGGTCGTCGTCATGGCGGCGCTGTCCGCGGATTTCCTCAACGGACAGAACCTCCTCAACGTCGGCGTCCAGGCCTCGGTCACCGCGATCCTCGCCTTCGGCGTCACCTTCGTGATCGTCGCGGCCGGCATCGACCTGTCGGTGGGCTCGGTCGCCGGGCTCGCGGCCATCGTCGTCGGCTGGGCGGCCACCGACCGGGGCCTGCCCGTCTGGATCGCCGTCCTGCTCGGCCTCGCGGTCGGCGTGGCGGCCGGTCTGCTCTCCGGTGCGCTGGTCGCGTACGGCAGACTCCCCGCCTTCATCGCCACCTTGGCGATGCTCTCCGTCGGCCGCGGCCTGGCCCTGGTGATCTCCGGCGGCTCGCCGGTCCCCTTCCCCGGCTCCCTCGGCGCCCTCGGTGACACCCTCGGCGGCTGGCTGCCGGTCCCCGTACTCGTCATGATCGCGATGGGACTGATCGCGGCGCTGATCCTGGCCCGTACGTACACCGGGCGCGCGATGTTCGCGATCGGCGGCAACGAGGAGGCGGCCCGCCTCTCCGGGATCGACGTCAGGCGCCGCAAGCTGGTCATCTATGCGCTGTCCGGCCTGTTCGCCGCGGTCGCCGGCATCGTCCTGGCGGCCCGGCTCACCTCCGCCCAGCCGCAGGCCGCCACCGGCTACGAACTGGACGCGATCGCCGCCGTCGTGATCGGCGGGGCCAGCCTCTCCGGCGGCTCCGGCAAGGCCTCCGGCACCCTCATCGGCGCGCTGATCCTCGCCGTCCTGCGCAACGGCCTGAATCTGCTGAGCGTCTCGGCGTTCTGGCAGCAGGTCGCCACGGGGCTGGTCATCGCGCTCGCCGTGCTCCTGGACACGCTGCGCCGCCGGAGCGCGCGATGAGCGGCCGCACGGGAAGGACGCGCGGCAGGAAACTGCCGGTGACGCGCCGTACGGCGGCGCTGGCGGCGACCGCGCTGGCCGCGGCGCTCGCCCTCTCCGGCTGCGACCGCGGCGGCCACACGGACCTGGGCCTGGCCCTGTCCACCATGAACAACCCGTTCTTCGTCGGCATCAAGGAAGGCGCCCAGGCCGAGGCGGACGCCCGCGGGCTGCGCATCAACATCACCGACGCGCAGAACGATCCCACCCAGCAGATCAACCAGATGGAGACGTTCACCAGCCAGAACGTCAGGGCGGCCATCATCAACCCGGTCGACTCCGACGCCGCCGTCCCGGCCGTCGGCGTCGCCAACCGCGCGGACGTCCCGGTGATCTCCATCGACCGCGGCGTCAACGGCGGCAGGGTCGGCTCGACCATCGCCTCCGACAACGTCGCCGGCGGCCGCCTCGCCGCCCGGACGCTGGCCCAATCCCTCGGCGGCAAGGGCAAGGTGGCGTTCCTGGAGGGCCAGCCCGGCACCTCGGCCGCCCGCGAACGCGGCAAGGGCTTCGAGGAGGGCATCCGCAAGTACCCCGGCATCCAGGTCGTCGCCCGGCAGCCCGCCGACTTCGACCGCACCAAGGGCATGGACGTGATGTCCAACATGCTCCAGGCGCACCGCGACATCGCCGGGGTGTTCGCCGCCAACGACGAGATGGCGCTCGGGGCGTCCAAGGCGCTGGGCGCCCGCTCCGGCAAGGACGTCAAGGTGGTGGCGTTCGACGGCACCCCGGACGGCGTCACGGCGGTTGGCGCCGGAACGCTGACCGCCACCGTCGCCCAGCAGCCGCAACTGCTGGGCAAGCAGGCCGTGGACTGGGCGCTGAAGGCCGCCCGCGGTGAGAAGCTGCCGCAGACGGTCAAGGTGCCGGTGGTGCTGGTGACGGCGAAGAACGCCGCGGAATTCACGACACACGGGTGAGAGGAAGACATGGGAGAGCGGCGTATGTACGAGGTCCTGGTGGTCGGCTCGGCCAACGCGGATCTGACGGTACGGGTGGAGCGGCGGCCCGGCGCGGGGGAGACCGTGCACGGCACCGACCTGATGGAGTCGGCCGGCGGCAAGGGAGCCAACCAGGCGGCGGCCGCGGCCCGGCTCGGCGGGCGCACCGCCCTGCTGGCGCGGGTCGGCGGCGATGCGTTCGGTGAACTGCTGCTGAGCGCCCAGCGCGAGGCGGGCACGGATGTCGCGCCGGTCATCGTGGACGGGACGGCCCGCACCGGTACCGCGATGATCATCGTCGACCCGGACGGCGACAACAGCATCGTCGTCTCGCCGGGCGCCAACGCCGCCCTCACCCCGGCCGACGTGGCCGCGGCGGCGCAGGTCATCGCCGCCTCCTCGGTGGTCTCCCTCCAGCTGGAGATCCCGATGGAGTCGGTACGGGCCGCCGCCGCGGCCGCCGAGGACGCCGGCACCCGCGTCGTGCTCAACCCCTCCCCGGCGCCCGAGGCGGCCCTGGCCCCCGAACTCCTCGCCGTCGCCGACCCGTTGGTCGTCAACGAACACGAGGCCCGGCAGCTGTCCGGGCTCACCGACGGCAAGCCGGGGGAGTGGGCGCGGGCGCTGCACGCGAAGGGCGCCCGCTCGGTGGTCGTCACCCTCGGGGGCGAGGGGGCGCTGGTGCTGGACGCCTCCGGGGTGAGCGAGGTCCCGGGCGTGCGGGTCAAGGCCGTGGACACCACCGGCGCCGGCGACGCCTTCACCGGGGCCCTCGCCATCCGCCTGGCCCGCGGCGACGCCCTTGCCGACGCGGCCCGCTTCGCCGTGCGCGTCGGCGCCGCCGCGGTCACCAAGCCGGGCGCCCAGCCGTCGTACCCGACGGCGGCGGAGCTGGCGGCGTTCGACGGGGCCTGAGACGGCGGGGCCCCGGCCGTGGTCGCCGCCGGGGTCCTGCCGCGGGCGCCCGCCCGCTACCGGGCCGGGTCGCGGTCGTAGTCCTGCCGGGCCCGTTCGACCTCGCCGAGGTGGGCGTCGGCCCACTCCGTGAGATGGGCGAACAACGGGGCGAGGCTGCGGCCGAGTTCACTGATCTCGTACTCGACCCGGGGCGGGACCTCCGGGTGGTAGGTGCGCACGACCAGGCCGTCGCGCTCGAGTTGCCGCAGCCGCTGGGTCAGCACCTTCGGTGTGATCCTGGTGATCCGCCGTTCCAGTTCCCGGAACCGCTGCCGGCCGTGCGCGTGGAGGGTCCACAGGATGGGGGTGGTCCACCGGCTGAAGACGATGTCCACCACCGGGCCGACCGGACAGGCCTGTTCGGGGTCGGTCGACGAGGGCACGGTCCAGGTTGCCTCGCCGGTCATCTCGACGGTCATAGGGACCCCTTCGGCATAGTCACTTTCCTATAGGTACCTACTATATCGGCGGTGTTAGCGTCACCGGCGTCGCGGCGAGGCCACCCCGCCCCGCGACGTTCCGCCCGCTCGGGCAGGGACAACCACGCTGACGTGACACGGGAGTTGTTCATGATCGTAGTGACGGGATCGACCGGAAACATCGGCCGACCGCTGGTCCGGGCGCTCGCGGCAGCCGGTGAGCAGGTGACGGCGGTGTCCCGGGGGATCTCGGACGCGGCCGTGCCGGAGGGCGTCCGGCACCGGCGCGCCGACCTGACCGCACCGGAGAGCCTCCGTTCCGTTCTTGACGGCGCCGACGCGCTGTTCCTGCACGACGGCGGCGGCAGCGCGCACCCGTTCAGCGCCCAGGACCTCCTCGACGTCGCGAAGGCCGGCGGAGTGCAGCGGGTCGTCCTGCTGTCCTCCCAGGGCGTCGTCACCCGGCCGCGGTCGTCCTCCCATGGGGAGGCGGGACGGTCCCGGGAGGACGCCGTTCGGCGGTCGGGCCTGGATTGGACGATCCTGCGTCCCGCCGGCTTCCACTCCAACGCCTTCGCCTGGGCCGGGCCGGTCCGCGAACGGCGGGCGGTCGCCGCGCCGTTCGGTGACATCGGCCTGCCCACCGTCGACCCCGCCGACATCGCCGACGTCGCCGCCGCGGCCCTGCGCGAGGACGGCCACGCCGGGCAGGCCTACGAACTGACCGGGCCCGCCCTCAGCACGCCCCGGCAACGGGCCGAGGCGATCGGCGACGCGCTCGGCGAGCGCGTCCGGTTCATCGAGCAGACCCGCGACGAGGCCCGCGCGCAGATGCTGGAGTTCATGCCCGCGCCCGTGGTCGAGACCACCCTCGACATCCTCGGCGAGCCCACCCCCGCCGAGCGGGGCATCAGCCCCGACGTCGAGCGGGTCCTCGGCCGCGGGCCGCGCACCTTCGCCGACTGGGTCCGGCGCCATGCCGCCGCCTTCCGGTAGGGCCGGGGCGGACAACGGCCGCCCGGGAAGCGGCGGTTGGCGGTCGGCCGCCGCCCCGCATCCGCCGGACTTCCCGGCCGGGCGGACTGTCCGTGCGGCCGGACGGCCCGCCGCGAGGGGCGGTGGCAGCGAGGGCGGTCGCCCGGTTCAGCCGGTGGGCGCCGCCGGTTCCGTCGCGGTCAGTTCCCTGGGGCCGTACAGGGCGTGCTCCGCGCCGGTCGTCAGCGCCCAGTAGCGGTCGCCGTAGGACCAGTGCCACCACTCGGTCGGGTAGTTGACCAGACCCGCGGCGGACAGTGCGGCGCTCAGCACCCGCCGGTTGGCGCGGGCGGCGGGCGTCAGGCCCGCGGCGCCGGTGTAGCAGGCGCCGCCGCTCTCCTCCGGGGACGCATTGATCGGGGTCCCCATGTCGACATGTCCCCCGTCCGCCGTGACGAGGGTCAGATCCACCGCGCCGCCCGCGCTGTGCGGCGCGATCTCCGGCGGGGACACATACCGGCTGGCGGCCTGATGGAGGCGCGCCGCATCCCAGCCGGGGTGGGCGGCGCGCAGTTCGCCGGCGTACTCCTCGAAATAGCGGCGCTGGAGCCCCGGCGGCCGGTAGCCCTCCAGGATCTCCAGCCGCAGCCCGTCCGGCAGGGCCTCCTGCGCCGCCAGCAGCCGCCGCACCACGCCCTCGCGCAGCCGGGCGAAGGCGCCCCGCTCGTCGTGCCGCCCGTCGGCCACCAGGAGCGCGGGCGCCGCGGTCCGTACGTCCACCAGGGCCTCGCCGCAGTCCCGCACCGGGATCGCGGCGATCGCCGGGTCGGCCATCAGCACGATCCCGTCCCGGGTGTCGGTCAGCACCAGCTCCGACGGGCCATCGGGTCCGGCCGTCGCCACCCGCTCCCCGGTGGGCAGCCAGGCGCCGCTGAGCCCGCACGCCGGACCGGGGCTGCCGACCCCGACGCCGTTGGCGAGCAGCACCTGCAGCCCGGTCTCCCGCGCCAGATCCGCGTACCGGGCCACCCGCTCCGCCGTGCCGTGGAAGGAACTGGCCAGATACACCCGGCAGTTGTCCGCCACGGCCCGCGCCGCGACCTCGGGGAAGTTGTTGTCGTTGCAGGTGGCCAGCGCGAAGCGCACCCCGCCCAGCCAGAAGCGGCCGTCGGATGTCCCCGGCGCGAAGACGTCGTTCTCCGCCCCGAACAGATGCCGCTTGTCATAGCGGGTGAGCAGTGCGCCGTCGGGCCCGTAGACGAACGAGGCGATGGTGGGCGCGGATCCGTCGGCGCCCCGCCCCGGTGCGTTCACCACCGCCGCGACCCCCGACGCCCGGCAGGCCTCCCGTACGGGCGCCAGCCGGGCGTCGTCGTGGGTGACCGTCATCGCCTCGGGATCGCCGGCTATCGCCGCCAGGTCGTAGTGCGTCAGCGCCAGTTCGGCGAAGACCACCAGCCCGGCGCCGCGTCCGGCGGCCTCGGTGACGAGCGCGGCCATCCGCGCGGCATTGGCATCGATATCACCCGGTACGGACGTGAACTGTGCGGCGGCAATGATCATTCGGCCATGATGCCCCGGATTTACGGGATCTGTGCCCGGCGGCGGCGCGCATCCAGATACTGGAGCCGACCACAAGTCGATCACCCGTACGGGGGAATTCCGTTGAGCTCCGACACTGGCTCCGCCACAGGCCCCGGCTCCGATACCGGCACCACCACCGATACCGGCACCACCACCGGTTCCGGCCCCACCACCCGCGCCGACCACCCCATGGGCGCGCAATCGGGGGCCGCCGCCCCCGTCGCTCCCCGCCCCCGCCTCTGGCGTGACCTCTCCCTCTCCGCCGTGCTGGCCGGCTTCGTCGCCGTCGTCGTCTCCTACTCCGGCCCCCTGGTCATCGTGCTCGCCGCCGCGTCGGCCGGGCACCTGGACGCGGCCCGGACCACCTCATGGATCTGGGCGATCTCCCTCGGCAGCGGCCTGACCTGCCTGGTCCTCAGCTGGCGGACCCGGATGCCGGTCATCACCGCCTGGTCGACACCGGGCGCCGCCCTCCTGGTCACCAGCTTGGGGGCCTACTCCTACCCGGAGGCCGTCGGGGCGTTCCTCGTCACCGGCGTGGTGATCACGCTGGTCGGGCTGACCGGCGTCTTCGGACGGCTGATGCGGCAGATACCTCCGGCGGTGGTCTCCGCCATGCTCGCGGGCATCCTGTTCTCCTTCGGTACGGGCGTGTTCACCTCGCTGCGGACCGCGCCGCTGATCGCCGGGGGCGTGCTGCTGGCCTACCTCCTGGGCAAGCGGTGGCTGCCCCGCTACGCCGTGCTCCTGGCCCTGGTCGCGGGCGTGGTCTGCGCCGCCGCCACCGCACGCCTCCATGTCCACCTGGACCACATCGAGCTGGCCCGCCCGCACTTCACCACCCCGGCCTTCTCCGTCGCCTCCCTCATCGGCATCGCGATCCCGCTCACCCTGGCGACCCTCGCCTCCCAGAACGCCCCGGGCATCGCCGTACTCACCGCCTCCGGCTACCGCCCCCACGACCGGCTGCTGATCGGCTCGACGGGCCTGGTCTCCACCGCCCTCGCGCCCTTCGGCTCCCACGCGATCAACCTCGCGGCCATCACCGCCGCCATCTGCACCGGCCCCGAGGCCCACCGCGATCCCGGCCGCCGCTATGTCGCGGGCATCGCCTCCGGAGCGTTCTACCTCCTCATCGGCGCCTTCGGATCGACCCTGGTCGCCCTCTTCGCGGGCCTGCCCAAGGAGTTGGTCGCCGCGCTGGCCGGCGTCGCGCTGTTCGGTGCGCTGGCCGGCGGCCTGACCGGGGCCGTCAAGGAGGAAAAGGACCGCGAGGCCGCCCTGATCACCTTCCTCGCCACCGCCTCCGGGGTCAGCCTCTTCGGCATCGGATCGGCCTTCTGGGGGCTGGTCCTCGGCGTCGCCGCGCATCTCGCCCTGCGGGGCTGGCGCAAGGACGGGGCCGACGGCGCCTGACGCCGGGGCCGCCGGCGGCGCCGGCCCCGTCCGCTCACCCGGCCGCCGGGCCCCGGCCCCGTTCCGCCGTCCCCGGGCTCCCCTCCGCGGCCTCCGTCCCCGTCCCCGCCCCCGTCCGCGGCCCGGGAAACGCCCGCCGGTACGCGGCCGGCGACACCCCGACATGCCGGCGGAAGTGGTGGCGGACATTGTTCGCCGTGCCCAGCCCGCACAGTTCACCGATCCGTTCGAGGGACAGACCGGTGGACTCCAGCAGGGCCTGTGCCCGCCCGATGCGCTGATGGAGCAGCCACTGCACCGGAGTGGTGCCGGTGGCTTCCTGGAGCCGCCGGTAGAAGGTCCGCGGGCTCATTCCCGCCCGCCTGGCCAGCTCCCGGACGGTCAGCGGCCGGTCGAGCCGATCCAGTGCCCAGGCCAGTACGGGGCCCAGACCGACGTCGTCCGAGGCGGGCACCGCGTGGTCGATGAACTGGGCCTGGCCGCCCGGCCGGTGTGCGGGCACCACCATCCGGCGGGCCAGCTGATTGGCGACCTGCGCGCCGAGGTCGCGGCGCACCAGATGCAGACACAGGTCCAGCCCGGCGGTCAGCCCGGCGCTGGTGAGCACATCGCCGTCGTCCACGTACAACACCGAGTCGTCCACCCGCACCTTCGGGTAGCGCGCGGCGAGCTGGGCGGTGTGCAGCCAGTGCGCGGTGGCCCGGCGGCCGTCCAGCACCCCGGCCTCGGCCAGCGCGAACGCGCCCGTGCACAGCGAGACCATCCGGGCACCCGCCTCGTGCGCGCGGCGCAGCGCCTTCGCCAGCTCCGGCGGCACCGGCCGGCCGTCCTCGACGCAGGCGTCCGGGACGGAGGTGACGATGACCGTGTCCGCGTCGGCAAGGTCGTCGAGGCCGTAGCGGGTCCGCACCGCGAGCCCGAAACCGTCCCGCTCCGCGTCCTGTTGGCCGTCCCCCGGCCCGCTCCGGCACAGCCGCAGCTCGTACCAGGGGTCGGCGAGATCCGGCTGCGGTTTGCCGAACACCGTGCACGGGATGCTCAGTTCGTACAGATCCCAGGACGGCACCCCGATGTCCTCGGGCACGACCACGGCGACGGATCCGGCGTTCATGCGCCGAGCGTAGAGCAGGCCCCGTGGCACGAATTTGGCGGCACCCGGCACCGCTGTCACTGTCCCGCCGCGGCGGGCGCTGCGAACGTGGTCCCACGTGATCAACCGCAACTCGGCGGAACGTCGAAGGAGTTACGCATGCATGCCGAACGTGAGGCCGTGACCGTCATCGGACTGGGCTCGATGGGCTCCGCGCTGGCCGCCGCACTGCTGGACCAGGGGCATCCGACGACCGTGTGGAACCGCTCGCCGGAGAAGGCCGCACCGCTCACCGCGCGCGGCGCGCGGCTCGCCGCCACCCCCGCCGAAGCGCTCGCGGCCGGTTCGCTCATCGTCGTCTGCGTCCTGGACCACGACGCCGTGCACACGGTCCTGAACCCGGCGGCCACCGGACTCGCGGGCCGGACACTGGTCAACCTCACCTCCGGTACCCCGGAGCAGGCCCGGCGGACCGCCGAGTGGGCGGCCGCGCAGGGCGCCGGCTATCTGGACGGCGCGATCATGACCACCCCGCCGGGCGTCGGCAGCCCCGAGATGATGTTCCTCTACAGCGGCTCGGCGGACCTCGTCGCCGTCCACCGCCCGGCGCTGGCCGCCCTCGGCGACCCCCTGCACCTGGGGACCGACCCGGGACTGGCCTCCCTGTACGACGCGGGCCTGCTCGGCCTGATGTGGGCCGCGCTGACCGGCTGGCTGCACGGCACCGCGCTGGTGACCGCCGAGGACGCCACCGCCACGGACTTCACCCGGATCGCGGTCCGCTGGCTCACCGCCGTGGCCGGATTCTTCACCACCTACGCACCCCAGGTGGATGCCGGCCGCTATCCGGGCGACGACGCCACGGTCGATGTGCAGATCGCCGCGATCGACCACCTCCGCCACGCCGCCGCGGCCCGCGGCATCGACAACGCCCTGCCGGACCTCCTCAAGTCCCTCATGGAAAGCGCCGCGAAGACGGGCCACGGCCGCGACAGCTATGCGAGCGTGATCGAGGTCCTCAGGAGTCCGCAGGCCCGGTAGGCGGCGCCTGGAGCAGCGCCACGAAATCCCGGAACGCCGCCGGCATGTCCACCTCGTCCGGGTCCAGCAGCCACTGCAGCTGCAGCCCGTCCATCACGGCGACCAGCAGCGGCGCCGCCCGCTCCGGCGTCAGCCCGCCGGGCAGCGTCTCCCCGAACTCGGCGCGCAGCGCGGCCGCCATCGACTCCCGTACGGCACGGAACCGGGACTCGAAGAAGGCGCGCGCCGGGTGCTCCTCGGTGACGCTGTCGGCGGACAGGACCGTGTAGGTCTGGACGATGCCGGGGCGGGTGGCGTTGTAGTCGACGAGCTGGGCGAGGGCGCCCGTGCGCCAGTTGCCGGCGGCCGCCGCGGCGGAGGAGGCCAGGTCCCAGCGGTCGCGCGCCTCCAGGACGGCCACCAGCAGGAGTTCCTTGGTCGGGAAGTGGTGCAGCAGCCCCTGCTGGGTGAGCCCGGCGCGTTCGGCCACGGCCGCGAGCGAGGTGCGGCGGTAGCCGCGCTCGGCGATGAGCTCCATGGCCGCCTCCAGGATCGCCTCGCGCCGCTCCGCACGCTGCGCCTGCCGCCCGCCGCTCCGCCGCGCGCCCTGATCTCGTGCAGTCACCGGCAGAGGGTATCCCCCTGGGACCACCCTCACCGGATAGGTAACGGAACAGTGACGTCACCTACCGTTCGCACGGTGAAGAGGGAAGGATTCGGCCAAGGGTCCTCACGTCCACCCAGGGAGCGCCGCATGACCGACCCGTACGACCACACCGCGGCAGTCGAGGAGGCGCTGGCCGCGCTCGACCTCGACACCAAGGCCCGGCTGCTGTCCGGCCAGGACATGTGGACGCTGCCCGCCGTGCCGGAGATCGGCCTGAAGTCGCTGGTGATGTCGGACGGGCCGATCGGCGTACGGGGCCGCCACTGGAGCGCCGAGGACCCCTCCGTCGCCCTGCCCAGCCCCACCGCGCTGGCCGCCACCTGGGACCCCCGGCTGGCCCGCCGGGCCGGCCGGCTCCTCGCCCAGGAGGCCCGCCGCAAGGGCGTCCATGTCCTCCTCGCGCCGACCGTCAATCTGCACCGCTCGCCCCTGGGGGGCCGCCACTTCGAGTGCTACTCGGAAGACCCGCTGCTCACCGGCGCGATCGGCGCCGGATATGTACGTGGCGTCCAGGAGGGTGGCGTCGGCACGACCGTCAAGCACTTCGTCGGCAACGACGCCGAGACCGCGCGCTTCACGGTCGACAACCGCATCGCCGCCCGCCCGCTGCGCGAGCTCTACCTCGCGCCCTTCGAGCACATCGTCGAAAACGCCCGCCCCTGGGGCATCATGACGGCCTACAACCAGGTCAACGGCACGACCATGACCGAACACCGCGCGCTCGTACGGGACGTCCTGCGCGGCGAATGGGGCTTCGACGGCATCAACGTCTCCGACTGGACCGCGGCCCGCCACACGGCGCGCGCCCTGCGCGGCGGCCTGGACGTGGCGATGCCGGGGCCCCGTACCGTCTACGGCGCGCCCCTCGCCGACGCCGTCCGCGCGGGCGAGGTGGCCGAGGCCGAGGTGGACGACGCCGTACGCCGGGTGCTGCGGCTGGCCGCCCGTACCGGCTGCCTGGAGGGAGTACCGGCCGCCGTCGCCCCGGAACGGCTCCCGGAGGACATCGACGGCCGGGAGCTGGCCCGCGAGATCGCCCGCCGCGCCTTCGTGCTGCTGCGCAACGAGCCGGTGGCCGGGACCGCGGACGGACCGCACCCGGACGGGCCGCATTCGGACGGGTCGCACCCGGACGGGCCGCATTCGGACGGGTCGGCCGCCGGGGTGCGGCCCGCGCTGCCTCTCGATGCCGCCGCGGTCCGTACGGTCGCCGTCATCGGGGCCGCCGCCCGCGACGCCCGCGTCCTCGGCGGCGGCTCCGCCACCGTCTTCCCCGAGGAGATCGTCTCCCCGCTGGCGGGCCTGCGCGCCGCCCTGCCCGACGACGTCGAGGTCACCTTCACCCTCGGCGCCGAGCCCCACACCCGGATCCCATGGGCCCGCGAGGGCTTCACGCTGCATGCCCGCTATCTCGCCGCGGACGGCCAACTGCTCGCCGAAACACCGCAGTTCGACGGCAAGGTGCAGGCGGTCGGCAGCTTCCCCGACGGCGTCACCCCGCACCGCCTGCACGCCGTCGAACTGGCCGGCAGCTTCACCCCGCAGACGACCGGCAGCCACACCTTCGCCGTCTCCGGCAGCGGCGACCTGCGCCTGACGGTCGACGGCGCGGTCGTCTTCGACGAGTACTGCGCGCCCGCCGGCGGCGACCCCTTCGAGGCCTTCCTGAACCCGCAGGAGCGGCGGATCGCCGTACCGCTGACGGCGGGCGACCCGGTCGCGGTGACCCTGCGGTACGTCCCGCACGGCACCGGCCTCGGCGAGAACATGGCCGCCGCCCTGAACTTCACGCTCGGGCACCGCGCACCACAGCCCGACCCGGACGCCGGGCTGGAGGAGGCGGTCCGCGCGGCGGCCGCCGCCGATGTCGCCGTCGTGGTCGTCGCGACGACGGACGAGGTCGAATCCGAGGGCTTCGACCGTACGGACCTCAAGCTCCCCGGCCGCCAGGACGAACTCGTCACCCGGGTCGCCGCCGCCAACCCGCACACCGTCGTGGTCGTCAACTCCGGCTCCCCGGTGGAACTCCCCTGGCGCGAGCAGGTCCCGGCCGTACTCCTGACCTGGTTCCCCGGCCAGGAAGCCGGCGCCGCACTCGCCGATGTCCTCCTCGGCACCCACGAACCCGGCGGCCGCCTCCCCACCACCTGGCCGGCCCGCCTCGAGGACGCACCGGTCACCGGCGTCACCCCGGACGACGGCCGGCTCTCCTACGCCGAGGGCGTGTTCATCGGCTACCGGGCCTGGCAGCGGCGCCCCGCCCCTTCCCCCGCCTACGCCTTCGGCCACGGCCTCGGCTACACCGACTGGGAGTACGAGTCGCTGGACACCACCCCGGACTCGGTACGCGTCCGGCTCCGCAACACGGGGCAACGCACCGGCCGCGAGGTCGTCCAGATCTACCTGGCCCCCAAGAACACCACCGACCACCCGGCCGCCGAGGCCGATTCCGCCCCCGACACCGGTTCCTCTGCCGCCTCCGACTCCCCCTCCCTTTCCGACGCCGTCGAGCGTCCGGCCCGCTGGCTCGCCGGATTCGCCACCGTCGAGGCGGGCCCCGGCGAAACCGCGGAGGTCGAGATTCCGCTGCCGGACCGCGCGTTCGCGATCTGGCGCTCCGCTTCCGAGGGCCCGGCAGCGAGTGCAGGCGGAGCGCAGCGCAGCGAGCAGACCGGAGCCTGGCACCGCGTCCACGGCGATTACGTCGTCGAGGCCGCGCACAGCCTGACCGACCGCCGGCTGACCGCAGAGGTCACCGCCTTCTGACACGCAACCCACCGCCGCCGGGCGGCGCGCCCCGGAAGGGCGACGCCTCAGGACGACGCGGGCTCCACCGTCACATCCCCGCCGCTCGTCCTCGCCGATATCTTGTGCGCGGAGCCGCCGTCCGTCGGGACCGAGACCGTGCGTGTACCGCCGCTGGTCGAGGCGTCCACCGCGTACGAACCCTTCGGCACGCGGATGGTGACGTCCCCGCCGCTGGTCTGCCCGGACACCTCGTCGGGCACGGCGGCCAGGGTGGCTTCCACATTCCCGCCGCTGGTCTTCAGGGTGGCCTTGCGTGCCGTGGAGTCCGTGATGGTGATGTCGCCGCCGCTGGTCTGCGCGGAGATGGTGCCGGAGGTGCCGCGCACCGTGACGTCCCCACCGCTGGTGTGCAGATCGACGGAGGCGTTACGCGGCAGGAGCACCCGGTAGTTCACCACGCACTGCCGCCCGGAGCCCGTGCACTCCTCGGCCTTCAGCGTGAGCCGGCCGTCCTCGACCGTATGCGCGGGGCTCGGCTTCTCCTCGTTGTACTCGTACTTCTCGGTCACCTTGACCTTGCCGCCGGCCGCTATCGGCACGATCTCGATGTCCCCGCCGTGTGTGGTCGCCGACATCGCCGTGATCTTGCCGTCCACCGAGTACGTACGCTGCGCGGTCTTTGTGGGGCCGAAGGCCAGCGAGCAGCCGGTGAGCGACCCGCCCACGACCAGCGCGGCACCGATCAGAACCGGACGAAACGAGCGGAGCTGGACCATGGCGAGATTTCCCCCGGAGCAGTCGATGGAACCTTTCACGACTCATGCTCCCGCCCCGCCCGCCCGCGTACGTCACCATCCGGGATGAATCAGCATCGCCGTTCCCCTAGGGGATTTCCGTACCTGCTCAGGGGTGAACCCTTGGCGGGCCCGGACCCCTCAGGTGTCCCTCACGTACGGGACTTCTCCCGGGTGATGGTCCGGTACGCCAGTTCCGCCAGCTCCCGCTGCCCCCGCACGCCCGGGTGGAACCAGTCCCAGGTGCTCAGCTGACGGTCCGTGAAGCGGTAGTCGAAGACCGACTCGTCGAACCGGCACAGCGCGTCCTTGCGGCACACCTGCGCCAGCGCGCGGTTGTACGCCATCACGCGGTGCCGCACCTTCTGCCGCCGCCGCTCCGCCGACCGGGTCAGATCGTCCGGATCGCGCAGCATCGACCCGCAGATCCCCAGCTTCCACACCTGCTTGCCGAGCGGGTTCTTGCGCCCCTCCGACCACAGCCGCAGCAGATCCGGCACCGCGGCGACATACAGCTGGGTGCGCGGCAGGGTGCGCCGCAGCGTCTTCATCGACCGCTCGAATCCGGCGCGGAACTCCTTGGCCGGGGTCATCGCCCGTACGTCGCTGCGGCATGCGTCGTTGGCGCCGATCAGGACCGTGACCAGCTCGGGTCTGTGGACGGCGGCCGCGGTGATCTGCTCGGGCAGCTCGCTCATCAGGGCGCCGGTCCTGGCGTAGTTCCAGCTGTGCGTGGCGGGACGTTTCACCAGCCGCCGGGCGAGGCTGTCGACCTTGGGGTTGGTGCCGGTGGCCCAGGAGACCTCGGGGCAGTCGGAGAGGACCGTGCAGGCGTCGAAGCCGACGGTGATGGAGTCGCCGAGTGCCGCGATGGAGCCGGGGGCGGTGCGCCAGACGGGTCCCGCCTTCGCGGCCGGGCGCTTGGTACCGGGGCCGGGATGCGGTGTGCCGGAGCCCTCGCCGCATCCGGCGAGCCCGATCACCAGGGCGGACGCAACGGCCGCGGCGCGGGAAGCGGGGCCCGGGGGGCGGTGACGCCGCAAGCGAACGGGCCGATCGATCCGCGTCATCCCCTGTCCCCTCCGGCGTGCGAGTGATATCTCTTCGGGTACCGACGGTACGTCACTCCTCGACCGGCACCGCGCGATAGCTTTGCCCCGTGCCTGCCGGGCGGTGACGCAAAGTGGCATGTGCAGTCGGCACAGATAAATTACATCACGTCATTTCCTGTCCCATTTGCGGCAAATTACGGCTAATGGTGTTTACTGTAGGTCACCTCGCATGCTGGTGCCGAAGTGATCACTGGGGCAGAATGTCAGCTGTCCCGGCCGCAACCGGAACGGGCACGAGGCCGCTGGGGAAGGCGAACCTCGAACCGCACTGGAGGTCCCGGTGACGACACGTGGAGTTCTGTACGTCCACTCCGCTCCGCGCGCGCTGTGCCCGCACGTCGAATGGGCCGTGGCGGGCGTCCTCGGCGTGCGCGTCAATCTCGACTGGATCCGTCAGCCGGCGTCCCCGGGCACGTGGAGAGCCGAGTTCTCCTGGCAGGGCGAAGTCGGCACGGCCTCCAAGCTGGCCTCCGCGCTGCGCGGCTGGCATCTGCTGCGCTTCGAGGTGACCGCCGAGCCCTGCGCCACCGCCGAGGGCGAGCGCTACAGCTCCACCCCCGACCTGGGCATCTTCCATGCCGTCACGGGAATGCACGGCGACATCCTCATCCCCGAGGACCGGCTGCGGGCCGCGGTCGCCCGCTCCGCGCGCGGCGAGACCGAACTCGCCGCCGAGGTCTCCAAGCTGCTCGGCAAGCCCTGGGACGACGAACTGGAGCCGTTCCGGTACGCGGGCGAGGGCGCCCCGGTGCGCTGGCTGCACCAGGTCGTCTGACGCGCGCGCCGCGCCGCCGCCGGGCTTGCTCTGGAGCGCACTCCAGGCCGTAGCGTTCCCGGCATGCCTGACAAGACCTCAGTAGCGGTGCTCGGCACCGGAATCATGGGCGCCGCGATGGCCCGCAACCTCGCCCGCGCCGGGCTGGACGTCCGCGCCTGGAACCGCACCCGCGCCAGGGCCGAGCCGCTGGCCGCCGACGGCGTCCGCGTCACCGACACCCCGGCGCAGGCCGTCGACGGTGCCGATGTGGTCCTCACGATGCTCCTCGACGGCCCCGCCGTCCTCGACGCGCTGCGCCCGGCCGCACCGAAGCTGACGGCCGGGACCCTCTGGCTCCAGATGGGCACCGTGGGCACCGAAGCGTTCGCGCCGCTGGTGGACTTCGCCCGAGAACACCGTCTGCTCCTGGTGGACGCCCCCGTCCTGGGCACCAAAGCGCCCGCCGAGAAGGGCGAGTTGACGATCCTGGCGGCCGGTCCGCACGATGTACGGGAGCGGGCCGGAGAGATCTTCGGCATCGTCGGGCGCGGCACCCAGTGGGTCGCCGACGACGCCACCGGCGGCGCCGCCAGCCGCCTCAAGATCGTGGTCAACAGCTGGGTGCTGACCCTGATCAGCGGCGCGGGCGAGGCGCTCGCGCTCGCCAAGGGCCTCGAGGTGGACCCGCGCGACTTCCTGGCCGCGGTCGCCGGCGGGCCGCTGGATGTGCCGTATCTGCGGATGAAGGCGGAACTGATCCTGGCCGACGACTACCCGGCGAGCTTCACGGTCTCCGCGGCGCGCAAGGACGCCCGGCTGATCGCGGAGGCGGCCGAGCAGGCGGGCGTACGGATGGACGGGGCCGCGGCGGTCGCCGAGCGCCTGCGCAGGGCGCAGGAGCAGGGCCACGGCGAAAAGGACGGCGCGGCCGCGTACTTCGCGAGCTTCGGCGACTGAGCCGAGCGGCGGCACCCGAAGGCGGCACACGAGGCCGCCGCACGAAACCGGAACCAGAAGCCGGAACCCGGAGCCGGAACCCGAAGCCGGCATACGAAAAGGGCCCGCCCGGTACGTGAACCGGGCGGGCCCTCGGCGCGTGCCGCGAACCGTACGGAAGAGGGTGCCTCAGACCGTGCGGAAGGCGAGCACCACGTTGTGGCCGCCGAAGCCGAACGAGTCGTTCAGCGCGGCGATGCGGCCCTCGGCGGGCAGCTTGCGGGCCTCGTTCTGGACGATGTCGCCGTCCGCGTCCGGGTCGAGGTTCTCGACGTTGATCGTCGGCGGTGCCACCCGGTGGTACAGCGCCAGGATCGAGGCCACCGTCTCGACACCGCCCGCGCCGCCCAGGAGGTGACCGGTCATCGACTTCGTGGCGGAGATCGCCATGTGGTCGAAGTCGTCGCCGAAGACCTTGCGCAGCGCCTTCAGCTCGGCCAGGTCGCCCTGCGGGGTCGAGGTGGCGTGCGCGTTGATGTGCACGATCTCGGCCGGGTCGAGGTCATTGGAGTCGAGGAGGTTCTGCAGCGCGTGCGCGATGCCGTTGCCGGATGGCTCGGGCTGCACGATGTCGTGGCTGTCGGCGGAGATGCCCTGGCCGACGGCCTCGGCGTAGACCTTGGCGCCGCGCTTGGCGGCGTGCTCGGCCGACTCCAGGACGATCACGCCGGCACCCTCACCCATGACGAAGCCGTTGCGCTCGGCGTCATAGGGGCGGGAGGCGCCCTGCGGGTCGTCGTTGGACTTCGACATCGCCATCATGTTGCCGAACGCGACGATCGGCAGCGGGTGGATGGCCGCTTCCGTACCACCGGCGACGACGATGTCGGCACGGCCGGTACGGATCATCTCGATGGCGTAGCCGATCGCCTCGGAACCGGACGCACAGGCGCTGACCGGGGTGTGCACACCCGCGCGGGCGTTCACGTCCAGGCCGACGTTGGCGGACGGGCTGTTGGGCATCAGCATCGGCACGGTGTGCGGGGAGACGCGGCGGACGCCCTTCTCCTTGAGCACGTCGTACTGGCCGAGCAGGGTCGTCACACCGCCGATACCGGAGGCGATGACGGTGCCGAGCCGGTCGGGGTCGACCGAGGTGTCCTCGCCGGCCCGCGCGGTGAAACCGGCGTCCGCCCAGGCCTCCCGGGCCGCGATCAGCGCGAACTGCGCCGAGCGGTCCAGCTTGCGGGCCTGCGCCCGGGGGATGACCTCGCCCGGGTCGACGGCGGCCGACGCGGCGATACGGACCGGCAGTTCGGCGGCCCAGTCCTGGTCGAGGACGCGCACACCGGAGCGGCCGGCGAGCATGGCCTCCCAGGTCGAAGCGCTGTCGCCACCCAGCGGTGTGGTTGCGCCGATGCCGGTGACGACCACGGTGCGATTGGTCGCGTTCACGGGAATTCTTACTCCACGGGTAGGGGGGTCTGAATCAACGGCGCCACCGCCAGGTGGCGACATGCGCGAGAGAGCTGGATCAGCCCTGGTGCTTGAGGATGTAGTCGGTCGCGTCGCCGACGGTCTTGAGGTTCTTGACGTCGTCGTCCGGGATCTTCACGTCGAAGCGCTCTTCGGCGGCGACAACAACCTCGACCATGGACAGCGAGTCAACGTCCAGGTCGTCGGTGAAGGACTTGTCCACCTTGACGTCCTCGACGGGGATCCCGGCGATCTCGTTCACGATCTCGGCGAGACCCTTGACGATCTCTTCCTGAGTGGCGGCCATGATGGCGCTCCTTCGGTCATAGGGGAATGTGCGGTTTTACTGCGGTATTTACGGTGAAGCGGTGAAGCTCTGCGCAACGCCCCGTACGCGACCGATACCGACGGACTCGTGGGGTGCTGCGCAGATCTTGCCTAGGGGAGAGTAACGACCGTCGCGGCGTAGACGAGACCCGCCCCGAAGCCGATGACCAGCGCGGTGTCGCCGCTCTTGGCCTGACCGGTCGCCAGCAGCCGCTCCATGGCGAGCGGAATCGAGGCGGCCGAGGTGTTGCCGGTGGTCTCCACATCGCGGGCGACCGTCACGCTCTCCGGCAGCTTCAGAGTCTTCACCATCGAGTCGATGATCCGCATATTGGCCTGGTGCGGAATGAAGACGTCCAGGTCGTCCGGGCTGACACCGGCCGCGTCCAGCGCCTGCTGGGCGACCTTCGCCATCTCGAACACCGCCCACCGGAAGACCGCTTGGCCCTCCTGCGTGATGGCGGGGTACCGGATTGCCTCGGGAGCGGTGCGCTCCTCGGGCCCGTCGCCGCCCGGCACCGGAGTGGTCCGGTACACGTCCCAGGCGAGGGTCTGCTTGATCGTCTCGGACTTGTCGCCCTCCGAGCCCCACACGGTCGGGCCGATCGCGGGCTCCTTGGCGGGGCCGACGATGACCGCGCCCGCGCCGTCACCGAAGAGGAAGGCCGTCGCGCGGTCCTCCAGATCGGTCAGGTCCGAGAGCCGCTCGACGCCGATGACCAGGACGTACTCCGCGGAGCCGTCGGTCACCATGCCCTTGGCCAGGGTCAGTCCGTAGCCGAAGCCCGCGCAGCCCGCCGAGATGTCGAAGGCGGCCGGCTTGCCCGCGCCGATGCGGTGCGCGATCTCCGTCGCGATCGCCGGCGTCTGCTTGAAGTGCGAGACGGTCGAGACGACCACGGCACCGATCTGCTCCGGGGTCAGACCCGCGTCGGCGATCGCCTTGCCGGCGGCCTCCACCGACATCATCGCGACGGTCTCCTCCGGGGCCGCCCAGTGGCGGGTGGCGATGCCCGAGCGCGAACGGATCCACTCGTCCGACGAGTCGATGTGCTTGAGGATCTCCTCGTTCGGCACGACACGGGTCGGGCGGTAGCCGCCGACACCCATGATCCGCGCGTACGGGGCGCCCTTGGCGGGCTTGATCTTCGAGGTCATGCTCTTCGGGCTCCTTATTCGGCCGAGGCGTCGGCTGCGGGAGAAGCGTGCTCGGCGATCAGCGTGCGGGCCGCGTCGAGGTCCTCCGGGGTCTTGAGCGCGAGGGTCGCCACACCGGGCAGCGCGCGCTTGGCCAGCCCGACCAGGGTGCCGCCCGGGGCCGCCTCGATGATCGCGGTCACCCCCAGCTCCTTGAAGGTGTCCATGCACAGGTCCCAGCGCACCGGGTTGGCCACCTGGCCCACCAGGCGCTGCACCAGCTCCTGGCCGGAAGTGACCGTCTTCCCGTCCTTGTTGGAGACGTAGACGGTGTGCGGATCGGCGACCGACAGCTCGGTGACCGCGGCCTCCAGGGCCGACACGGCGGGCGACATGTGGTGAGTATGGAACGCACCGGCCACCTTCAGCGGCACGACCCGGCGGGTGCCCTCCGGCTTGTTCTCGACCAGCGCGGCGATCTGCTCGGCGGTGCCCGCGGCGACGATCTGTCCGGCGCCGTTCACATTGGCCGCCGTCAGCCCCAGCGCCTCCAGATGCGGCAGGACCACGGCCTCCTCGCCGCCCAGCAGCGCGGCCATGCCGGTCTCGGTGACCGCCGCGGCCTCGGCCATCGCCAGCCCGCGCCTGCGCACCAGCGACATGGCTTCGGCTTCGGAGAGGGCACCGGTCAGCGCGGCGGCGGCCAGCTCACCGACGCTGTGCCCGGCGGCGGCGCCGACCTGGCGGGAGACGTCCTCGCCGGTCGCGAACAGCTGCCGGGCGGAGACCAGAGCGGAGGCCACCAGCAGCGGCTGTGCCACCGCGGTGTCGCGGATCTCGTCCGCGTCTGCCTTTGTGCCGTAGTGGACCAGGTCCAGATCGATGGCGGCCGACCACTCACGAAGCCGGTCTTCGACACCGGGGAGGTCGAGCCAGGGGGTCAGGAAGCCGGGCGTCTGAGCGCCTTGGCCGGGAGCGACGAGTACGAGCACCCTCACACTCTCTCTTGTGGGAGGTCCCGCCCGCCCGTGGGGACAGGGACGAAGAACCATCGGGGGAATTGTTGGTGTCGGACAAAAGTCTAGAGCTGCGCCTCACCGTCAGCCAGGCGCCCCAGAATCAGTGCGATACGCAGGGTGAACGCCGAGCGCACATCGGACGGCGACCATCCGGTGACGTCCGTCACACGTCGCAGCCGATAGCGCACGGTGTTGGGGTGTACGAACAACATGCGTGCCGCACCCTCCAGGCTGCTGGCCTGCTCCAGATAGACGCTCAGCGTCTCCAGGAGAGCCGACCCGGCTTCCTCCAGCGGTCTGTAGATCTCCTCCACCAGCTGCTCCCGCGCGACCGGGTCGGAGGCCATCGCGCGCTCCGGCAGCAGATCGTCCGCGAGCACCGGCCGCGGCGCGTCCGGCCACGCCGCGCACGCCCGTAGCCCGGCGGCCGCGGCCTGCGCGGAACGCGTCGCCGCCAGCAGATCGGAGACCACCGGACCGGCCACCACGGGACCCGCCGCATACGGCCCGATCAGCGCCTTCGCCGCCTTGAGCGGATTGTCCGAACCGCCGGCGATCACCACCAGACGCGTCCCCAGCACCCCGGTCAGCACCTGCAGCTTGGCGTGCCGCGCGGCCCGCCGGATCGCCTCGACGGTCAGTTCGCTGTCCCCGTCGGGCGCCGTACCGAGCACCACACACACATGCTCGGGCGAATTCCAGCCAAGGGCCGCGGCCCGCGAGACGGCCCCCTCGTCCGCCTCCCCGGACAGCACCGCGTTCACGACCAGCGACTCCAGCCGGGCATCCCATGCGCCCCGCGCCTCGGCGGCCTGCGCGTAGACCTGCGCGGTGGCGAAGGCGATCTCCCGCGCGTAGACGAGCAGCGCCTCCCGCAGCACGGACTCGTCGCCCGGGGCCGCGACCTCGTCGATCGCCGCCTCCATGACCTCGATCGTCGTGCGGACCATCTCCACGGTCTGCCGCAGCGTGATCGCCCGGGTCAGCTCGCGCGGCGCCGTCCCGAAGACATCGGTGCTGATCGCCTGAGGGGTTTCCGGGTGCCGGAACCACTCCGTGAACGCGGCGATACCGGCCTGTGCCACCAGGCCGATCCAGGAGCGGTTCTCCGGTGGCATCGCGCGGTACCACGGCAGCGTGGCATCCATCCTGGCGATGGCCGCCGCCGCCAGTTTGCCGGACGACTTCTCCAGGCGGCGGAGGGTCGCGGAGTGCGGGTGCGCGTCGCGCGATGCGGGTTCAGACACGGGGACAAGCCTGCCCTATCGGGATGAGGAGCCGACGCGGCGGGGCTACGGTGGCGCCATGATTGAGGTGTGTACAGGCGGTGAACGCTATCGGGGCGGCGACCCCGATGCCGGTATCGAGACGTTCCACGCGTTCTCCTTCGGGCCGCATTTCGACCCGGACAACCTCCGCTTCGGCGGGCTGATCGCCTGCAACGAGGAGCGCCTGGCGCCCGGCGCCGGCTTCGACGAGCATCCGCACCGCGACACGGAGATCGTGACCTGGGTCGTCGAGGGTGAGCTGACCCACCGCGACTCGGCCGGCCACGAGACCACCGTACGGCCCGGCGACCTCCAGCGGCTCAGCTCCGCGAGCGGGGTCCGGCACATCGAGCGCAACGACGGCACGGCCCCGCTGCGCTTCGTCCAGATGTGGCTGGCGCCCCTGTCCTTCGGCGGCGACGTCGCGTACGAGGTGGTGCGCGGCATCGCCGACGGCACCCCGTACGCCCTTCCGCGGGCCGGCGCCGTGCTGCATCTGCGCCGCCTCGCCGACGGCGAACGCGCCGCCGTCCCGGATGCCGCGCGGGTGTACGTCCATGTCGTACGGGGCCGCGTCCAGCTCGCCGACGACCGGCTGGAGGCCGGGGACGCGGCGCGGATCACCGACGGGGCGGGGCTGGAGCTGCGGTGCCTGGCGGCCGCCGAGTGCCTGATCTGGGAGATGCGGCCGGAGCCGGCGCCGGCGTACGGGTAGGGCCTGTCCGAGGCGCCGGAGCGGCCCGGCCCGGTTCAGCGGAGTTCGGCCAGCACCGCATCGGTCAGCTGCGGCCAGGCCTCGACGGCCCACGGTCCGAAGGCCCGGTCGCTCAGCGCGATGCAGGCGGCGCCCGCGTCCGGATCCACCCACAGAAACGTCCCGGACTGTCCGAAGTGCCCGAAAGTGCGGGGCGAGGACGAAGCGCCGGTCCAGTGCGGAGACTTTCCGTCCCGGATCTCGAACCCGAGACCCCAGTCGTTGGGCTTCTGGTGCCCGTAGCCCGGCAGCACACCGCTCAGACCCGGGAAGACCACCGACGTCGCCTCGGCGAGGGTCTGCGGCGCCAGCAGCCGCGGCCGCTGCAGCTCGGCCGCGAAACGGATCAGATCCCCGACCGTCGAGATGCCGTCCTTGGCGGGCGATCCGGCCAGCTCGGACGCGCTCATGCCGAGCGGTTCGAGCACCGCCTCGCGGACGTACTCGGCGAAGGGAATGTCGGTCGCCTTGGCGATGTGATCGCCCAGCACCTCGAACCCGGTGTTGGAGTACAGCCGACGGGTCCCCGGCTCGGCCATCGTCCGCTGCTCGTCGAAGGCCAGACCCGAGGTGTGGGCCAGCAGATGACGCACCGTCGAGCCCGCAGGACCGGCCGGTTCGTCCAGCTCGACGGCGCCCTCCTCGATGGCCAGCAGCGCGGCGTACGCGGCGATCGGCTTGGTGACCGACGCCAGCGGGAAGCGGTGCTCCAGCGGCCCGTAGGAGCCGGCCACCGTGCCGTCGGCTCGCACGACGGCGGCCGCAGCGGTGGGCACCGGCCAGTTCTCTGTCATCCGCAGGCTCTGCATGCCCCGAGCCTACGGTGTGCCCCCGCGACCCCAAATCCCGGTCAAGTCTGATCGCGATCGGCGCTTGCCTGGAGTGCACTCAAGGTCTCTAGCGTTGGGAACGGTGAAGGACGCGGGCGGTGACCGGGGCGCGGGAGTTGCGTCACCGGCGGACCGCCCGGCGACAGCGGCGTCCGGCGCAACGCCGGTGCGGCCACCACGCAGGACCGGGGAAAAGGGGATACGGGGCAATGACGGTCACGCAGAGCGAACCGATGACGGACGACACGGCCACCACCGAGCTGTGGGACCGGGCGGTGGCCGGCCACCAGGGCGTCCGGCCGGCCACGCCCAACGGCTGCGGGACGGCGCTCACCCACCCGCGGCCGGCCGGCCGCGACCAGTACACGATCAGCGAGGTGGCCGAGCACACCGGCCTCAGCGCCCACACGCTGCGCTGGTACGAGCGGATAGGCCTGATGCCGCACGTCGACCGCACCCACACCGGGCAGCGCCGCTTCACCAACCGCGACCTGGACTGGCTGAACCTGGTGACCAAGCTGCGGCTGACCGGCATGCCGGTCGCCGACATGGTCCGTTACGCCGAGCTGGTACGGGAAGGCGACGGCACCTTCGCCGAGCGGGAAGAGCTGCTGACCGCACACCGCGAGGACGTCCGCCGGCGGATCACCGAGCTCCAGAGCACGCTGGACGTTCTCGACTACAAGATCGACATCTATGCCGACGCCCGGCGGGCGTCCGAAAGGTTCTGAGGTTTCATGACTGGGGATTCCACGACCGGCAAGAAGATCGAAACGGTCGAGCTGGGCACCGGCGGCCCGGAGGTCGGCGTCCAGGGCCTGGGCTGCATGGGCATGAGCTTCGCCTACGGCCCGACCGACGCCGACGAGGCACGCGCCACCCTGGACCGCGCCCTCGCACTGGGCGTCACGCTCTACGACACCGCCGATATGTACGGCATGGGGGAGAACGAGAAGTTCCTCGCGCCCTTCATCCAGGCGCACCGCGACGAGATCGTCCTGGCCACCAAGTTCGCCATCTCGCTCGACCCGGCCGACCCCGCCAAGCGCACCATCCGCAACGACCGGCCGTACATCCGCCAGTCCGTGGAGGGCAGCCTGCGCCGCCTCGGTGTCGACGAGATCGACCTCTACTACATGCACCGCCGCGATGTGAACGTCCCCATCGAGGAGACGGTCGGCGCGATGGCCGAGCTGGTGGCCGAGGGCAAGGTCAAGCACCTGGGCCTGAGCGAGGTGACCGCCTCCGAACTGCGCGCCGCCCAGGCCGTCCACCCGATCGCCGCCGTCCAGTCCGAGTGGTCGCTCTTCAGCCGCGACATCGAGGAGGGCGTCGTGCCGGCCGCGGCCGAACTCGGCGTCGGCCTCGTCCCGTACTCGCCGCTCGGCCGCGGCTTCCTGACCGGCGCCTTCGTCGACGCCGAGAAGGAGCTGACCTCCGACGACTTCCGCCGCGGGCAGCCCCGCTTCACCGGCGACAACGCGGCCGCCAACGCCGCCCTGCTGGAGCCGGTCCGCACGATAGCCGCGGCCCACGGTGCCACCCTCGGCCAGATAGCCCTGGCCTGGCTCCAGCAGCAGGCCGCGGTGCGCGGCCTGGCCGTCGTGCCGATCCCCGGCACCCGCAAGCGCACCCGGGTCGAGGAGAACGCCGGCGCGACCCGGATCCGGCTCACCGACGAGGACCTCGCCCTGCTGGAGACGATCGCGGGGCGGGTGGCGGGTGCGCGCTATGCGGACATGTCGTTCACCTCGGCCGGGAGGGAATAGGGGAGTAAGGGAGTAGGGGGAACGCCGGAGGCCGTCGCCCGGCCGGTGCCGGTGCCCGGCAGGCGGGGGACAGGCCGGTGCCCGCCGGCCTCAGTGCACCGCGTCGTAGCGGCGCAGCGCGATGGCGGCGAAGTTGCGGAGGGAGCCGGTACCGGGAGCGAGGTAGCCGGTGTGGCCCTCGGCCCGTCCGGTGGGGACCCGGCGGGCGCCGAAGTCCGGGTCGGTGGGGTCCTCGCCGTGCCCCAGGCCCAGGAACTCGACGTTCGGGACGTCGCCGATCCAGTCGGAGGCGTCCCGGGCGGCCCACACCCGGGCCGACGTGCCGAGCTCCGCCACGTCGTCCCGGCGCATCCCGGGCGACGCGAAGACGATCAGGTCCGCGATCTCGCCGCGGCCCACCTGCGGTGCGGCCAGGCCGCAGACCACCGAGCCATAGCTGTGGCACAGCACGGCGGGGGCCGGTACCCCGGTGGTGGCGAGTCCGGTCAGGAAACGGGCCAGCCGCGGCGCCCCCGCCTCGGCCAGCCGTCCGGTGGCGGCGTCCGGACCGAGCCCGACCGGGGTGGTGTACCCGGCCCAGGCGATGACGGCGGTACCGGTGCCGGGCGCCTCGGCGGCCATCTGCCGGCGCAGCGATATCGCCATGCCGGTCGGGGTGCCGTACGGGTCCCGCGCACGGTCGAAGGTGCCCAGGTCGATGTCGGAGCCGGGCACGACGACGGCGACGCGCTCGGCGGTGGTCAGTTCCCCGTGCACCTCGGCCACTTGGCCCCGGCCGCGGGGGTCGAAGGCGAGGATATGGCGGCCGGGCGCGAGCAGTTCGGCGCACCGGTCGGCCGCCTTTCTGGCCTGCTGGTGGTCCTGGAGGGTGCCGGCCGGATCGGTGGCCCGGGTCAGCTGCCGGGCCCGTTCCGCCTTCAGGGCAAGGGAGTTGGCCTCGTAGCGCAGGGGGACGGGCGCGCCGTCGAGGTTGCCGACGGTGAGCGGATGACGGGCCGCGAGGGCATGCCGCTGGGGGCCGGTCAGCGAGGCGAAGAAGCGGGCGACGGAGGCGGGGGACGCGGTTGCCGGGTCCGGCAGCGGCCGGCCCAGGGAGTGGTCCGCGCGCCAGGCGGCGGCGCCCGGCGCCGGACCGGTCACGGCGGTCTGTGCGGAACCGGCCGCCCAGCCGCCCGTTCCGGCGGCGATGGCCACCGCGAGCCCGGCGGCGATGAGCGTGCGCTTGCTGCGGAGCGCGGCGGTTCGCAGCACGGACATGGTGGGGTCTCCCTCGTGCGGTGGTGTGGCAGAGGGAAATCTAGGAAGGGGGTGGCTGACGCGACGTCACCCTCCGGAGCCAACTGCCGGGTGATACCGGGGTAGGGGGTGGTGGCCCCCTCAGGGGCGCGGCGCACCACGCGGACCAGGGCGGACCCGCCGCCCGGACCGGGGCGGACCCGCCGCGCCGTCACCGTTCCCCGGGCGTCACCAGCCCCGACTCATAGGCGAAGATCACGGCCTGTGCACGGTCCCGCAGCTCCATCTTGGCCAGGACCCGGCCGATGTGGGTCTTGACGGTCTGCTCGGCGAGAACGAGAGCATCGGCGATCTCCTGGTTGGACAGGCCGCGGGCGATCAGCTCCAGGACCTCCGTCTCGCGCGGGGTCAGGCCGTTCAGCCGCAGCGACGCACGGTCCTTGTGCGGTGCCGGCCGCCGGCGCGCGAAGTCGGCTATCAGCCGACGGGTCACCGACGGCGCGAGCAGCGCCTCACCCGCCGCCACCACATGCACCGCGGAGATCAGATCGGCCGGCGGCGCATCCTTGAGCAGGAACCCGGACGCACCCGCGCGCAGCGCCTCGTAGACGTAGTCGTCGACATCGAAGGTGGTCAGCATCAGCACCTTGGGCCGGTGGGTGACACCGACCGGGGGATCGAGCAGCCGACGCGCCGCCTCCAGACCGTCCATCTCCGGCATCCGCACATCCATCAGCACCACATCGGGATGCACCCGGCGGCTCAGCTCCACCCCCTGCGCGCCGTCCGGCGCATCGCCGACCACATCGATATCGCTCTGCGCCGCGAGCAGGGCGGCGAAGCCCGCCCGCACCATGGCCTGGTCATCGACGATGATCACCCGAGTGGTCATGCGGAGTGGGAGTCCTTCGTGGAAAGAGGAGGGGCGGGGACAGGGGAGGCGGCGGGGGCGGGCGGCGGTGCGGCCACCGCCAGCGGAAGCTGGGCAGCGACCCGGAACCCGCCGTCGGGCAGCGGTCCGGTGTCCAGTGAGCCGTCCACCAGCCGTATGCGCTCCCGCATACCGATCAGACCATGCCCGGTGTCATGGGATTCCAGGGGCGCGGAGGGCGCCGGCGGCGCGGAGTTGACGACCAGTACGGTCAGCCGTGAGCCGTCCGCCGTGGCCGTCACCGACACCCGGGTCCGCGCACCCGGGGCATGCCGCACCACATTGGCCAGCGCCTCCTGCACAATGCGATACGCCGAAAGGTCCACCGCCGGCTCCGGCGCCACCGGCTCCTCGGGCAGCACCAGCTCGACCGGCACGCCGGCCCGTACGGTCGCCTCGACCAGCTTCGGCAGCTGGCCGATGCCCGGCTGCGGGGCCTTCTCGGGGCCGCCGTGGCGCTCGGTCTCCTCGCTGCGCAGCACGCCCAGCAGCCGGCGCATCTCCGCCAGCGACTCCCGCGCGGTCGCGGCGATCGTCCCGAACTCCTCCTGGGCCTCGGGGGGTATCCCGCTGATGCGGTAGGGGGCGCTGTCGGCCTGGACCGTGATCACGGACATGTGGTGGGCGACGACGTCATGCAGCTCGCGGGCGATACGGGTGCGCTCCTCCAGCAGCGTGCGGCGGGCGCGCTCGGCCTCGCTGATGGTCTCCTGTTCCAGCAACTTCCGCTGGGCGTCGCCCCGTTCCCGCAGGGCGGCGCCGATCAGGAGGATCACGCCGGAGAGCACGAAGAGCAGCACCCAGGTGTCGACGCGGTGCTGCGGGGTGATCAGCTCGAGGAGGATCCCGGCCGCTCCGGTCGTCAGCCATACGGCGATGAGGGTGCGCCGCCCCTCCCGCAGCGACAGGGCGAGCATCAGCACGAGATAGCCGACGATCGCCGTGGGCGGCCAGGGCCAGGCGCGGTCCGCGATGTGGTCGGCGCCGATGAGGGTCAGGGCGCCGATGACGTCCGCCGCAAAGATCACCCACCACGCCTGGAGCGGTCGCGTCACCGCGAGCAGCAGCGGCACGGCCTGCGCGGTGGCCAGCCCGCCCGCCAGCCCGCCGCTGAGGCCGTAGTCGTGGCCGAGGACGTTGATGCCCGACATCAGCAGGGCGAAGGCGAAGCCGGAGGCGATGACGTACGGAACGCGGCGCAGCCAGGGGCGGTGGACCGAGCCGAACAACGGGGTGCCGGGATCGGTCGGGGTGCCGAGCGCGGCGGCGAGCACCTGCAGCGCCTGCCGCACGGCGCGCAGCGCCCGGCCGTGGGGCGGCTCGTGCCGCGCGCCGGGGGCCGGTTCGCGTGCGGGGAGGGGAGATCGCTTGAACATCGCACCGTCAATGTAAGGGGACGGCTTCGGCCGGGTCGTCATACCACGGTCCACGGTTCGGGCTCATGAGCCGTACCACGGTATGACGCGCAACCCTGAGACCCGGCCGGTCGGCAACGCGGTCCGGGGCCCCGGCCGTTCCCGGGCAGTCGTCGGGCCGTCGAGCCGTCGGGCCGTCTCCGGGTCGCTACAGCTCCGCCAGCAGCTCGGCCTTCTTCGCGCTGAACTCGTCGTCGGTCAGCAGCCCCGAGTCGTGCAGCGCGCCCAGATGCCGTATCCGCTCCGCGATATCGGCCGGGTCGCGGCGGGCGTCCCCGGCCCGGCGCACCGGCTCGCGCTCCCGTCCGTCCGGCGCCGGGTCCGCGGCGCGCACCGCCTGGAGCACCGCGGCCGCGAACGGCAGCGACTCATGGACCAGCCCGTAGCCCAGCCCGAAGACGACCGCCGCCGGATCCTGGTCGGCGGCGCCGGCCCCCTCCTCGCGCGCCCCGCGCTCCAGCAGCCGCAGATGGCCGTTGAAGATCTCCGGCGAACGCCACTCGACCCCGGCCAGTTCGCCGACCGTGAAGCTCTGGTCGCCGCGCTTCCACTTGGCCGACGACGCACCCGTCCAGAACCAGCGGAAGGCGACCGCGCTGCCGTCGAAGGACGCCTTGCCGTCATAGGCCTTGAAGTGCAGCGGAGGCTCCGGCGCGGCCACGAGATGGCGATCGACGGGCTCCTTGGAGTCCGGCCGCAGCGCGGCCCGCAGCTCATCGGCGTAGTACTCGGCGAGCGTCTGGCGCTCGGCCGGCAGCACCAGCCGGTACGGGTCGGCGTCCTCCTTGAGCTGCCCGTCCGCCGCCTCCATCAGGGGGTCGGCGCCGTGCCGGGGCACGGCATGCAGCACCACCGTGCCACGTCTGCCCTCGGTCAGCTCGACGGACCTCAACGCCTCGTACGGAATGCGTCGCTCGCCGAGCACCTGGAACAGCTTCGGCCTGCGGATCCCCCGTTCGAAGCGGATGAGTACGGAGTCCGTGTCGAACTCCCAGACGGCGTGAAAACCGGCCAGCACATCACCCATGCGGCTCATCGTATGCGGGCGGTTGCCCGCTCGTCCCCCTTCCGGACACCTTGCGCTACGCGCGTCAAGACCTCCCGGCGACCGGAACCGCGGCATCCGGCCCCTCAGGCCAGTCCGGTGCTGCAGTCCGGGTCGTTGGACGCGCAGTTCACCGAGGCGAGCGCGCCGACCCCGACGAGCGCGAAGTTGCGCAGGCTCTGGGTGCCGGGCGCGAAGTAGCCCGCGTGCCCCTGGGCGCCCTGCGCCGACAGGATCCGGGATCCGAAGGACGGATCGACCGGGTCGGCGCCGTGGCCGAGCCCGCCGACCTCCAAGTAGGGCACGTCCTGAATCCAGTCGTCGGCGTCCCGCATCGCCCAGACCCGGGCGTGGGTGCCCAGTCCCGACAGGCTTCCGGCCCGCATCCCGGGGCTGCCCGCCACCGCGATGTCCTCGACGTTGGACGGCAGCTGCCGGGCGGCGACGCCGCACACCACGGAGCCGTAGCTGTGGCAGAACAGCGAGATGGAGTCGGCGGACGGCAGCGATTCGGTGAGCGCGCGCAGCCGGACGGCGCCGGCCGCGGCGAGCTGCCCGGTGGCGGCCTCCACGCCCAGCCCGGCCGGTGAGGTGTAGTCGGCCCAGGCGATCACCGCCGTGCGGGCGTCCGGGCGGGCCGTGCGCTCGGCCTTGTACAGGGACTGCGCCATGCCGACGGGCGCGGTGAGCGCCTTGGCGGTGCGCTCGAACGTCGAGAGGTCGGTGTCCACACCGGGCACCACGACGGAGACCCGCTGGGCCTTCGCGAGGTTGCCGAAGACCTCCGCCGCCCGCCCGTTGCCGGCCGGGTCGAACGCCAGGATCTGCCGGTGGTGGCTCATCATCGACTCGAGGCGGTGCATCAGCTTGCCCGCCGTCTGGCGGCCGACGGGCGTGAGCCGGCGGTCGCCCATGCGCTTCTTCTCGATGGCGCGGGCCTGGTCGATGGCCTTCCGGTTGGCGCGGTAGCGCAGCTCGACCGGTGCGCCGGCCATGTTGCCGACGACCAGCGGGTACCGGGACGCGAGCCGCTGCTGCGCGGGGCGGTCGAGCTTGGCGAAGAAGGCGCGGGCGGCGGCAGGGGCGCCCGTGGGGTCCGGCAGCGGCCGCCCGTGGAAGGTGGCGTGCTGCCAGGCGGATCTGGCGGTGGCCAGCGGGTTGGCGTCCTCCTTGGTGCCTCTGATGGCCGTCCAGCCGGTCAGGGCAAGCATCACGAACACCACCACCAAGGCGAGCGCGGCGCGCCAGGCGGTGGACTGCAGGAAACCGAAGGAGGGGCCAAGGCCCGGGAAGGAAGTCACCGCGAGCCACCCTAGGAGACGGGAGAGCGCGCCCGCTGCGGCCGTGAGCCATATCACGTTTCGCGGCGGGTATTTCGACCAAAGGGGACAATGGTTGGTGCATTCCCGCACGCGGCCGCGCAGACCTGGGCATATGGGGGTGCGAAGCGGTCCCGTCGAGGTGCCGTCCGCCCTTGGCGGGTGAGGAAGCTCACCGGGCCGTCGCGCCCGGTTTCCTCCCGGATTTTCCGCCGGTTGCCCGGCGGCCGCGGTGCCCCGCCCCTCGGTGCGTCACCAGGTCCGGCGGCCGTCGCACGTCACCGGGTCCGCCAGTCGTCGTCGATGGCCGGCCCGATGTGGTCGAGATAGGACTTCGTCAGCTCGCGGATGGCCGCCACGCTGCAGTCCTGCCCCTCGCCCCAGATCTTCCCGGCCACCCGCATCACGCCGCAGAACGCCGCGACGACCACCCTGGGCCGCGGGTCGGCGTCCACGTCCAGCCCCTCGCGCGCGGCGATGAGCCGCGCTATCTGCTCCTCCAGGTCGGAGGAGCGCCGCAGATGCGCGGCGACCAGCGCGGGCGTCGACTCGATCATCTGGTACGAGCGCATGTGCAGCTCCACCGGCACCACCGACGCGATCGCGCTGCCGATCTCGTCCCAGGCGACCATCACGGCGCTGCGCAGCGCCGTCAACGGGGCCTCGGCGGCGGGCCGTTCGCGCAGCTCGGCGAGGAAACGGGCCTCCACCATCTCCTGGACGGCGAAGACGACCTCTTCCTTGTTGGCGAAGTACCGGAAGTAGGTGCGCTGGGAGACGTCCACCGCCTCCGCGATCTCGTCGATCGTCGTCTCTTCGTATCCCTGCTCCGTGAACAGCTCCAGTGCCGCACGGATCAGCGCGTCGCGGGTGCGCTGCTTCTTGCGTTCGCGCAGCCCGCCCGGGGTTGCCGCCTGCGGCGTCTGGGTCGCCATCCTGCGCCGCCTCTCCACGGTGTTCTCGCTGCTCAGGATATCTGTGAGCTAGATGACAGTTACCGACTGATGAATTACTTTGTCAACTGTCAGTGGCTGACATTAGCCTCGTCGTATGAGTTCCCAGACCCCGGTTGCCGTCGCCGCGCCGGAACTTCCCGTACCGGAGCCCCGGAAGGGGCTGCGAGGCCGTCCGTGGCTGACCCTCTTCTCCGTGGCCATCGGCGTCATGATGGTCGCCCTGGACGGCACCATCGTCGCCATCGCCAACCCCGCCATCAAACATGACCTGGACGCGTCGCTCGCCGACGTGCAGTGGATAACCAACGGCTACATGCTCGCCCTGGCCGTCTCGCTGATCACGGCGGGCAAGCTCGGCGACCGCTTCGGCCACCGGCAGACCTTCCTCATCGGCACCCTCGGCTTCGCCGCCGCCTCCGGTGCCATCGGCTTCGCCGACCAGGTGGCGCTGGTCATCACCTTCCGCGTGCTGCAGGGCCTCTTCGGCGCGCTGCTGATGCCCGCCGCGCTCGGACTGCTGCGCGCGACCTTCCCCGCCGAGAAGCTCAACATGGCCATCGGCATCTGGGGCATGGTCATCGGCGCTTCCACGGCCGGCGGCCCGATCGTCGGCGGTCTGCTGGTCGAGAACGTCAACTGGCAGTCGGTGTTCTTCATCAACGTCCCGGTCGGCATCGTGGCCGTGGCCCTCGGGCTGTTGGTCCTCAAGGACCACCGCGCGCAGAACGCCCCGCGCTCCTTCGACGTCCCGGGCATCGCGCTGCTCTCCGGCGCGATGTTCTGCCTCATCTGGCCGCTGATCAAGGCCGCCGAATGGGGCTGGGGCGATGCGAAGACCCTGGGCTTCCTGGGCGGTTCGGTGCTCCTCTTCGTGCTCTTCGCTGTCCTGGAGAGCCGGGTCCGCGAGCCGCTCATCCCGCTGCGGATGTTCCGCTCGGTGCCGCTGACCGCCGGCACGATCCTGATGGTGCTGATGGCCTTCGCCTTCATGGGCGGCCTCTTCTTCGTGACGTTCTACCTCCAGAACGTGCACGGCATGACCCCCGTCGACAGCGGACTGCACCTCCTGCCGCTCACCGGCATGATGATCGTCGGCTCGCCGCTGGCCGGCGCCCTGATCACCAAGTTCGGCCCGCGGATCCCGCTGGTCGGCGGGATGGTCCTCACCGCCGTGGCCATGTACGGCATGTCCGGCCTGGACACCACCACCGGCACCGGCCCGATGTCCGTCTGGTTCGCGCTGCTCGGCCTGGGCCTCGCGCCCGTCATGGTCGGCGCCACCGAGGTCATCGTCGGCAACGCCCCGCTGGAACTCTCCGGCGTCGCCGGTGGTCTCCAGCAGGCCGCGATGCAGGTCGGCGGCAGCCTCGGCACGGCCGTGCTCGGCGCCGTGATGGCGTCCCGCGTCGACAGCGAACTCCCCGGCAACTGGAAGTCGGCCGGCCTCCCGCCGGTCCCGCCCGCGCAGTCCGCCCAGCTGTCCGACGCCGTCTCCGCGGGCCTCGCGCCGGTGCCGAAGCACACCCCGCCGGAGATCGCCCAGAAGATCACGTCCGTCGCGCACGACACCTTCGTCTCCGGCATGGGGCTGGCCTTCACGGTCGCCTGCGGCGTGGCGATCGTGGCGGCCGCCGTCGCCACCTTCACCAAGCGCGGCGCGAACGCCGAGGCGGGCGCGGGCGTCGGCCACATCTGACCCCCCCGCGTGCCGCGGACCTGCGCATGCGCTGTCCTGCGCACTCGCCGATCCGCGCACTCCCTGACCCGCTGTGAGCGGGACCCGGCGTGCGGCGGGCCGAGGCACTTCCTCGGCCCGCCGCGCGCCGTCGTGCGTACGGGCGGCCGCGCGCGTCAACCCGGCCCCGCGGACCACCGCGCGGCCCCGGCCGCCACATGCCAAGGGACGCCTGACCCCTGTCCCCGGCACCGCATCACTCATCCGGATGAGGCGGCCCGGGGAACCCGCCCCTGCGCCACGTTGGCGCCCCGCCACCACACGCCCCGCGATGTCCCCTCCGGCCCGGGGAGGAACGGTTCTGCCGCCCCTCCCGCCACCGGGGCCGTCGTCAACACCGCAGCCCCGCCACGGTGTTGGGGCCCGTGCGGTCGTCCACATCCCTGATCCGGATGGACTCACCGCCACGGCCTTGGCAACCGCGCCGCGTCCTCGCGAAGCTCGATCCAGAACCCGCAGCGGGCAATCCCGCCCGCCGCGGACGGCCATCGCCATACGGCCATCGCCGTACGGCTCTGCTTCACGGGGGAGATTCCATGCTGCGTCTGCGTACGCCCCACACCACCGCGGTCATCACCGGCCTCGCCGCACTCACCGCGGCGCTCGCCGTGTCATCCGCCCTGGCGAGCCCGGCCGCGCATGCGGCCGCCGGCCGCCGCACCACCCCCGCCTCCGGCGACTGCGCCGCGGGCCAGCTGTGCGTCTGGCCCGGCGCGGACTTCGGCGGCAAGCGGCGGACCTACGAGCTCTCCGACACCGACATCGAAAGCTGTGTCCCGCTGCCCGCCGGCAGCGCCGCCGCCTCGCTCGCCAACCGCACCGGCCGGCCGGTGACCACCTACCAGAGCGCGGAATGCGCCGAGACCGGCGAATTCGACACCTACCCGGGCGGCGGCAGCTGGGTGCCGCGGTCCCCGTACCAGGTACGGGCGTTCAAGGTCTGGGAGCGATGAGGCGCGATGTACGACGCCCCCGACAGCGGGGCGCTGTCGGGGGCGTCGTACGGGCGCTGCGCGCCGTCAGCCGGGCGTTATGCGTCGCCGCCCGCCTCGCCCGCCTCGGCGGCCGTGACGTCCAGGAGCTGGTAGCGGTCGATCGCCTGCTTCAGCAGGGACCGGTCGACCTTGCCCTCCTTGGCGAGCTCGGTGAGCACGCCGAGGACGATCGACTGCGCGTCGATGTGGAAGAAGCGACGGGCCGCGCCACGGGTGTCCGCGAAGCCGAAGCCGTCGGCACCCAGCGACTGGTACGTGCCGGGAACCCAGCGCGAGATCTGGTCCGGGACGGCCCGCATCCAGTCCGAGACCGCGACCTTCGGGCCCTCGGCACCCTGGAGCTTCTGCGTCACGTACGGGACGCGCTGCTCCTCCTCCGGGTGCAGCAGGTTGTGCTCCTCGACCTCGACGGCCTCACGGCGCAGCTCGTTCCAGGAGGTCGCCGACCAGACGTCCGCCTTGACGTTCCACTCGTCCGCGAGGATCTGCTGGGCCTCGACCGCCCACGGCACCGCGACACCCGAGGCGAGGATCTGGGCCGCGTGCTCGCCCTTCTCGCCCGCCGCGACGCGGTGCAGACCCTTCAGGATGCCGTCGACGTCGACGTCGGCCGGCTCCGCCGGGTGCTGGATCGGCTCGTTGTAGACGGTCAGGTAGTAGAAGATGTCCTCGGAGTTCTCCCCGTACATCCTCCGCAGACCGTCCTTGACGATGTGCGCGATCTCGTAGCCGTAGGCCGGGTCGTAGGAGACACAGGCCGGGTTGGTCGACGCCAGCAGCTGGGAGTGGCCGTCGGCGTGCTGGAGGCCCTCACCGGTCAGCGTCGTCCGGCCGGCGGTCGCGCCGAGCACGAAGCCGCGGGCGAGCTGGTCGGCCATCTGCCAGAACTGGTCGCCGGTCCGCTGGAAGCCGAACATCGAGTAGAAGACGTAGACCGGGATCAGCGGCTCGCCGTGCGTGGCGTAGGCCGAGCCCGCCGCGATCAGCGAGGCCGTGCAGCCCGCCTCCGTGATGCCGTCGTGCAGCATCTGGCCGGTCGGCGACTCCTTGTAGGCAAGGAGCAGTTCGCGGTCCACGGACTCGTACTGCTGGCCCAGCGGGTTGTAGATCTTGGCCGACGGGAAGAACGCGTCCATACCGAAGGTGCGGTACTCGTCGGGCGCGATCGGCACGAAGCGCTTGCCGATCTCCTTGTCCCGCATCAGGTCCTTCAGCACCCGGACGAACGCCATGGTCGTGGCGATCTTCTGCTGCCCCGAGCCCTTCTTGGCCGTCGCGTACGCCTTGTCGTCCGGCAGCTGCAGCGGCTTGGCGCGCACGACGCGGGTCGGCACATAACCGCCCAGCGCGCTGCGGCGGTCGTGCATGTACTGGATCTCTTCGGACTTCGGGCCCGGGTGGTAGTACGGCGGCAGGCCGTCCTCCAGGTCCTTGTCCGGGATCGGGAGGTGCAGCCGGTCACGGAAGCCCTTGAGGTCGTCGACCGTCAGCTTCTTCATCTGGTGGGTCGCGTTGCGGCCCTCGAAGTTCGGGCCGAGCGTCCAGCCCTTGACGGTCTGCGCGAGGATCACCGTCGGCTGGCCCTTGTGGGCCTTGGCCGCCGCATACGCCGCGAAGATCTTCTTGTGGTCGTGACCGCCGCGGCCCAGGTGCAGGATCTGGTCGTCGGTCATGTTCTCGACCATCGCGCGCAGGCGGTGGTCGTCACCGAAGAAGTGCTCGCGGATGTAGGCACCGGTCTCGGTGGCGTACGTCTGGAACTGTCCGTCCGGCGTGCTGTTGAGCTTGTTGACCAGGATGCCGTCGCGGTCCTGCGCGAGCAGCGGGTCCCAGCTGCGGTCCCACACGAGCTTGATGACGTTCCAGCCGGCGCCGCGGAACTGCGACTCCAGCTCCTGCATGATCTTGCCGTTGCCGCGGACCGGGCCGTCCAGGCGCTGCAGGTTGCAGTTGACGACGAAGGTCAGGTTGTCCAGGCCCTCGCGGGCGGCGATGGACAGCTGGCCGAGCGACTCGGGCTCGTCCATCTCGCCGTCGCCGAGGTAGGCCCACACATGCGAGTCGGAGGTGTCGGCGATGCCGCGCGCCTCCATGTAGCGGTTCATCCGGGCCTGGTAGATCGCGCCGAGGGGCCCCAGGCCCATCGAGACGGTCGGGAACTCCCAGAAGTCCGGCATCAGCCGCGGGTGCGGGTAGCTGGACAGGCCGTAGGGGGCCTTGGACTTCTCCTGGCGGAAGGCGTCGAGCTGCTCCTCGCTGAGCCGGTCCAGAAGATAGGCGCGGGCATACACACCGGGGGAGGCGTGGCCCTGGAAGAAGATCTGGTCGCCGCCCTTGCCGTCGTCCTTGCCCCGGAAGAAGTGGTTGAAGCCCACGTCGTAGAGGGAGGCGGAGGAGGCGAACGTGGCGATGTGGCCGCCGACGCCGATCCCGGGGCGCTGGGCACGGGAGACCATGACGGCCGCGTTCCACCGGGTCGCGTTCAGGACCTTGCGCTCGATCTCCTCGTTGCCCGGGAAGAACGGCTCGTCCTTGGTCGCGATGGTGTTGACGTAGTCCGTGCTGCGCATCTCGGGCACGGCCACACGCTTCTCGCGGGCCCGCTCGATCAGCCGGAGCATGAGGTAGCGGGCACGTTCCCGGCCTCGCTCATCGACGGCTGCGTCGAGCGAGTCGAGCCATTCCTGGGTCTCTTCTGGATCGAAGTCCGGGACCTGGCTGGGAAGGCCGCCAATGATGATCGGGTTTCGATCGGATCCGGAAGCCACGCTGTTCCTTCGGTGTTCGGTTCGTATCGTGCTCTGCACGCTATTGATGCTGCGCACGCGGACGAATGCTGTTTCTGCCTTGTGTCGCGCCGTCTTCCATCGTGTACCGAGTCACTGGGATACGTCATCTCTACTGTCGGGTAACCACCCGCTGAGAGATGGGCGCTGAAAGGACCGACTCGCAGGTCGGCCAAATCGCAACCATACGCCCATGCCGAATGTCCTTCGCGTACGACCGTACGGCCCCCGAATCGGCATCCGGCACACACCCGACGCCCCCCGAAGGGACCAGCCACGCGCGATTACCCGATAAACCCGGGAAAACGCTGTGGTGTGAATCACTTCACGGTGTCCCAGTGGGGTCGTGGTTGCGGTGAGACGCGTCCAATCGTCACCGTTTCGGCGGTCTCGGCCGCCGGGTACTTGCGCGATCCGCCCGGCCCGTGTGGACTACGCCCAAAGCTCCGCGCACGCGCGGGGTCCCAAAACTTTCCGAAAGATGACAGGAGGCAATCCGTGAGCGCGACCGCGGACCACGCGGAGGAGCGGACCAACCCTGCCGCCAAGCTGGGGTTCGAGCCCGGACAGGTGGTCCAGGAGATCGGCTACGACGATGACGTCGAGCAGGAGCTCCGCGAAGGCATTGAGTCCGTGATTGGCCAGGAAATCGTCGATGAGGACTACGACGACGTCGCCGACGTCGTGCTGCTGTGGTTCCGTGACGACGACGGCGACCTCACGGACGCGCTGGTGGACGCCATCGGTCTGCTCGAGGAGGGCGGCATGATCTGGCTGCTGACCCCCAAGACCGGCCGTGACGGTTACGTCGAACCCAGCGATATCAATGAGGCCGCGCAGACCGCGGGTCTGTCCCAGACGAGGAGCATCAACGCGGGCAAGGACTGGACCGGCAGCCGGCTGGTCTCGCCCAAGCGCTGATCCACGGCGTCCGGGCACTGTGTGCCGAGCCCCCTCCGGTCGTTCCGGAGGGGGCTCTGCGCTGTTCAGGAGCGGTTTTCGAGGCGTTCCGCGGGGCGCGTAGGGTTGGTCACGTCCAGTTGTGCGTGAGCGGAAGGGAAGCAACCCCATGGCGATCGAGGTCGGCACGAAGGCTCCGGATTTCGAGCTGAAGAACCAGCACGGCGAGCTGGTCAGGCTCTCCGACTTCCGCGGCGAGAAGGCCGTCGTCCTCCTCTTCTACCCCTTCGCCTTCACCGGTGTGTGCACCGGCGAGCTGTGCGCGCTCCGCGACGAGCTGCCGAAGTTCGCCAACGACGACGTCCAGCTGCTGGCCGTCTCCAACGACTCCCCGTTCTCGCTGCGTGTCTTCGCCGAGCAGGAGGGCCTGGAGTACCCGCTGCTGTCGGACTTCTGGCCGCACGGTGAGGCCTCCCGGGCGTACGGCGTCTTCGACGAGGACAAGGGCTGCGCGGTGCGCGGCACCTTCGTCATCGACAAGGAGGGCGTGGTGCGCTGGACGGTCGTCAACGGCCTGCCCGACGCCCGTGACCTGAACGACTACATCAAGGCTCTCGACGCCCTCTGAGCCGCGCTTCCGGGGTGCCGCGGGCGCCCGCGGGACGGGCATCCGTGTGCATCCGAGTGCGACATCTGTAATCGGTGGGAACCGGTCACTAGGATCAATTCGTTGATCCGATGCCATGCACGATGGGGGCGCAAAGCTTTTACGTACCCCTCGAATCTATGGGAGGACTCGTGGGAGTCAGCCTCAGCAAGGGCGGCAACGTCTCGCTGACGAAGGAAGCCCCCAATCTGACCGCCGTCCTCGTCGGTCTGGGCTGGGACGCCCGTACCACCACCGGTACGGACTTCGACCTGGACGCCAGCGCCCTGCTGACGAACGACCAGGGCAAGGTCGGCAACGACCAGAATTTCGTGTTCTTCAACAACTTGAAGAGCCCGGACGGTTCGGTCGAACACACCGGAGACAACACCACCGGTGAGGGCGAGGGCGACGACGAGGCGATCAAGGTGAACCTCGCCGGGGTGCCCGCCGATGTCCACAAGATCGTGTTCCCGGTGTCGATCTACGACGCCGAGACCCGCCAGCAGAGCTTCGGCCAGGTCCGCAACGCCTACATCCGCGTCGTCAACCAGGCCGACGGCAACGAGCTGGCCCGCTACGACCTGAGCGAGGACGCCTCGACCGAGACCGCGATGGTCTTCGGCGAGCTGTACCGCAACGGCGCGGAGTGGAAGTTCCGCGCCATCGGCCAGGGCTACGCCTCGGGGCTGCGCGGCATCGCGCAGGACTTCGGCGTCAACGTCTGAGCGAGCACGAACACCGCGCCGGCGCCGTACGCCCCGTCCGGGGAGTGCGGCGCCGCGCGTGCTGAAAAGCGAGCCGGGCCGGGCGTCAGCGCGGCCCGCACCGACACCGGGGAGGAAGCGAAAACATGGGCGTCACGCTCGCCAAGGGGGGCAACGTCTCCCTGTCCAAGGCCGCGCCGAACCTTGAAACGATCATGGTCGGCCTCGGCTGGGACGCGCGCTCCACCACAGGAGCGCCCTTCGACCTCGACGCCAGCGCGCTGCTGTGCCAGTCGGGCCGGGTGCTGGGGGACGAGTACTTCGTCTTCTACAACAATCTCAAGAGCCCCGACGGCTCCGTCGAGCACACCGGCGACAACCTCACCGGCGACGGCGAGGGCGACGACGAGTCGATCCTCGTGGACCTCGGCGAGGTGCCCGAACAGGTCGACAAGATCATTTTTCCGGTCTCGATCCATGAGGCCGAGCTGCGCGGACAGAGCTTCGGCCAGGTCAGCAATGCCTTTATCCGCGTCGTCAATCAGGCCGACGGCAGCGAACTCGCCCGCTACGACCTCAGCGAGGACGCCGCCGGCGAGACCGCGATGATCTTCGGTGAGGTTTATCGCCACAACGGCGAATGGAAGTTCAGGGCTGTGGGGCAGGGGTACGCGTCAGGCCTGCGAGGCATCGCTCTAGACTTCGGGGTCAACGTTTCGTAAAGCGCCGCGCACTGCGCGCGGGGGACCCCACACAGCGAGGGATTGGGTAGGCAGTGCTCCTGAAAACCTTCGGCTGGTCGTTCGCCATCACGGTGCTCGGCCTGGCCTTGGCGGGCATTCTCTGGGGGTGGCAGGGCCTCGCGATCGTCGGGATCCTGTCCATCCTGGAGATCTCGCTCTCGTTCGACAACGCCGTCATCAACGCAGGCATCCTGCGCAAGATGAACGCCTTCTGGCAGAAGATCTTCCTCACCGTCGGCATCCTGGTCGCGGTATTCGGCATGCGGCTGGTCTTCCCGGTCGTCATCGTCGCGATCACCGCCAAACTGGGGCCGATCGAGGCGGTCAAACTCGCCATCAACGACAAGGCGCAATACCAGGAACTGGTCACCAGCGCCCATCCGGCCATCGCGGCCTTCGGCGGGATCTTCCTGTTGATGATCTTCCTCGACTTCATCTTCGAGGAGCGCGACTACAAATGGCTGTCGTGGATCGAAAAGCCCATGGCCAAGATGGGCAAGCTCGACATGCTGTCCGTCATCATCGCGCTGGTCGTCCTGCTGGTGAGCTCGATGACGGTCGCCACGGCCGCCGCGCACGGCGGCGGTGACAAGAGCGCCACGGTGCTGCTTTCCGGCGTCGCGGGCCTCATCACGTATCTCGTCGTCGGCGGAATCTCCGGCTACTTCGAGGACAAGCTGGAAGAGGACGACGAAGACGAGGACGACGGCGAGGAGGCCGCCGAGGCCGCCGCGGCGCCCGCGACAAAGGGCACCGGATCCGCCGTGGGCCTGGCCGGCAAGGCCGCGTTCTTCATGTTCCTCTACCTCGAGGTCATCGACGCGTCCTTCTCCTTCGACGGCGTCATCAGTGCGTTCGCCATCACCAACGACATCTTCATCATGGCGCTGGGCCTGGGCATCGGCGCGATGTACATCCGTTCGCTGACGGTCTTCCTCGTCCGCAAGGGGACCCTGGACGACTACGTCTACCTGGAGCACGGCGCGCACTACGCGATCGGCGCGCTGGCCGTCATCCTGCTCCTCACGATCGAGTACGAGATCCCCGAGGTCGTCACGGGCCTGATCGGCGTCGTACTGATCGGTCTCTCCTTCGCCTCGTCCGTGGTGCGGAACAAGCGTGAGGGCAAGCCGGGGGACGAAGCGGGAGCCAAGTCGGAAGTCGCGTCCGGAGTGTGACGCGGCGCTGATTGAGGAACGCTCTCTGCGGGGCGGTCACGAGGTGCAGACCTCGGGGCCGCCCCGCGGCAATTGGGGTCGAGCAATGGGGTGGGCAAGGTGTCGTTCCTGGGGAACTGGTGGCGCGGTGGGGCGCCGAAGTACGACTTCGACAGCGGCGGAGCGTCGTATGTCGTCGAGCTGACGAAACGCAATCCGGCCGTCTCGCTGAGCAAGCAGGGGGCGGCCGGCGGGCATCTGCGGGTCAATCTGCACTGGCAGATGCGGGCGTCGGACATCGGCGGGCCCGGCGGGCGGAGCACCGTCGGCCTGCTGCGGCATCCGGGGCGGCTGTTCAAACCCGAGATCGTGCAGGCGCAGGGGCCGGCGGTGGTCAATGTCGATCTGGACCTGGCGTGTCTGTACGAGCTCAAGGACGGGACCAAGGGTGTGGTGCAGCCGCTCGGCAACTTCCTCGGCGAACTCAACGCCCCGCCGTTCGTCCAGCTCAGCGGCGACGACCGGTTCGGTTCGGGGTCCGGCGAGACGCTGTACATCAACCTGGACCACCGGGACGAGATCAAGCGGATGCTGATCTTCGTCTACATCTACGACGGGACGCCGGCCTTCGACCGTACGCATGCGGTGGTGACCCTCTACCCGAGCAGCGGACCCCGGCTGGAGGTCAAGCTGGACGAGCGGGCGCCGCAGGCCCGCTCCTGCGCCGTATTCATGCTCGAGAACACCAAGGACGAGCTGACGGTGCGCCGCGAGGTGAAGTACGTCTACGGCTTCCAGGCGGAACTCGACCGGCTGTACGGCTGGGGCCTCCAGTGGGGGCGCGGGTACAAGTCGAAGGTCTGACCCGCCGCCCGTGACGCTGCCCGCCGAGGGTGGCGCCGCCGCGCTACCGGCGCTGGAACTGCGGTCCCTGCGGCGGCAGCACGAACGACGGGTCGGGTACGAACGGCTGCTGCTGCGGATAGCCGTAGGTCGGCGCGGGCTGCTGCTGCGGCGGCTGCGGATAGCCGTACGCGGACGGCGGCGGCTGCTGGGGCTGGTAAGGGGGCTGCTGCGGTGGCGGACCCGGGTAGCCGTAGGAGGGCTGGGCCGGGGGCTGCGTCGGCGGTGGCGGGACGTGCTGCGGGTAGCCGTAGCCGCCGGTGGGCGCGGACTGGGGGTCCGGCATGTACTGGGTGACCGCATCGGGGTCCGGCGCCGAGGCCGGGGCGGCCGCCTCCTCGGGCCAGGCGCTGGGCGGCGGGCTCACCGGGGTGGACGGACCGGTGGAGGGCCCGGCGGTGGGAGCGGTGGTCGGTGCGGCGGTCGGTTCCGAGGCCGCCGTGGGTTCCGTCGCGGGCGGCTCCGGCGCCGAGTCCTCCGGGGCCGGGTCCGCCGCAGGACCGGAGCCCGCGGAGTCGTTCTGCTCCACCGAGATCCCGAACTCGGTTGCCAGGCCCACGAGCCCGCTGTCGTAGCCCTGCCCCAGCGCGCGGAACTTCCAGCTCTCGCCGCGCCGGTAGAGCTCCCCGCAGATCAGCGCCGTCTCGTCGCCCGTCTCGGGCACCACGTCGAAGAGCGCGATCGGATCGCCGTCGCTCACCGCCGCGTCATAGAGCATGACCCGCAGATCCGGAACGCGCCCGAAGGCCCCGCCGTCCGACGACGCGGCCAGCACCACCCGGTCCACGGACGGGTCCAGGGTGGCCAGGTCCGCCTCGATGGTTTCCGTCAGGCCGTCGGCGAGGCGGGTCCTGGGCAGATGCCGGACCAGACCGCTGGGGTGCCGGGGCTGGTTGTAGAAGACGAAGTCCTCGTCGGAGCGCACGCGTCCGGCGGGTCCCACCAGCAGGGCCGAGGCGTCGACATCGGGGACATCGGCGCCGGGCGTCCAGCGCAGGACGGCCCGGACAGCCGTGGCGTCGAGGGGTACGTTCGACCCTTTCAGCATCGCGTGCGTCATGCCGCAATCCTGCCTTCCCGGAGGTCGTCGGGACAACGCGGGGGCCCGCCGGGCGTGGTCGCCCCGGTCCCGCGGACACCCGGACGCCGCGTGGGGGATACGAGATTTTCACGCACGAGGGAACTAACGGCACCCCCGCACACGTACGATTACCGGCTGGATCCAGACAGCGAGACGCAGCGGGGGCGCCGGGTCCCGCCTGTATACGGGGAGATGTATGCGTCACTTTGGGCACCTTCCGCCCGACATCCGGAAGGCACTGTTCCACCAGGAGCCGGTGGACTTCACCGCCGATGCTCCGGCGCGTACGCTCGCGGCCGCCCTGGGGGCCACGCTCTACAGCCCCGCCACCCGCCCGCGGCTCGCCGCCGACGTCCTCAAGCAGGCCGCCCGGGGCGTGATGTCCATGGTGCTGTGCCTGGAGGACTCCATAGGAGACGGGGATGTCGAGGCCGGCGAGGAGAACCTCGTGCGGCAGTTCGGCCTTCTGGACGAGGCGGCCGAGGCGGGTACGGACCTTCCCCTGCTGTTCATCCGCGTCCGGGAGCCCGGACAGATCACGGATCTGGTGCGCCGGATCGGGCCGGCGGTGCACAGGCTCTCCGGCTTCGTCCTGCCGAAGTTCACCGCGGAGCGCGGCGTGCGCTTCCTGGAGGCGCTGGCCGCCGCCGAGTCGGCCTGCGGACGGCGGCTGTTCGCGATGCCGGTGCTCGAATCCCCGCAGCTGCTGCATCTGGAGAGCCGCGCCGAGACCCTGAGGGGCATCGCCGAGACCGTCGGCAAGTACCGCGAGCGCGTGCTCGCCCTGCGGCTCGGCGTCACGGACTTCTGCTCCGCCTACGGGCTGCGCAGGGCCCCCGACATGACGGCGTATGACGTCCACATCGTCGCCTCCGTGATCGCCGACGTGGTGAACGTCCTGGGCCGGGCGGACGGCACCGGCTTCACGGTCACCGGGCCGGTGTGGGAGTACTTCCGGCTGCACGAGCGGATGTTCAAGCCGCAGCTGCGCCGCAGCCCGTTCCTCGGCCGGGCCGAGGAGCTGCGGACGGCACTGATCGAGCACGACATGGACGGCCTGCTGCGCGAGATCGAACTGGACCGGGCGAACGGCCTGCAGGGAAAGACCTGCATCCACCCCTCGCACGTGGCGCCGGTGCACGCCCTCTCGGTCGTCAGCCACGAGGAGTTCAGCGACGCGGCGGACATCCTGCGGCCCGAACGCGGCGACGGCGGGGTCCTGCGGTCCGCCTACACGAACAAGATGAACGAGGTGAAGCCGCACCGCGCCTGGGCCGAACGCACCTTGCTGCGCGCCGAGGCGTTCGGTGTCGCCCGGGAGGGCATCGGGTTCGTGGAACTGCTGACGGCAAGCCTCCCGGGGACCTGAAAACCGGTGGACGACATGGACGGAACGATGGAGCGGACGGAACGCGTGGTGTGGTCGGGAGAGTGGGTGGCCGAACGGCTCGGTGTCTCGCTGAGCGGCGGGGACGAGCTGACGGAGCTGCTGGGCCTCGCGCTGCGGCGCAACCCCAAGCGGGCCCATCTGCTCGTGTCGAACGTCCTGGGCAAGCACGTACCGCAGCGTCCCGCCGTGGTCCACGGCGCCGGCTACGGGCTGGGCCGCCGGGTGCGCGAACTGCTCGGTGACGAGGCCGCCGCCCGCTCCGTCGTCCTGGGCTACGCCGAGACCGCCACCGGCCTGGGCCACTCCGTGGCCGACGGCCTGGCCCTCGCGCCCTATCTGCACTCCACCCGCCGCCCCGTCAGCGGCGTCGACAAGGTGGGCGGCTTCGAGGAGGAGCACAGCCACGCCACCTCCCATCTGCTGCTCCCCGAGGACCGCGGCCTGCTCTCCGGGGACGGTCCGCTGGTGCTCGTCGACGACGAGTTCTCCACCGGCCGCACGGTCCTCAACACCATCAAGGCGCTGCACTCGCGCTATCCCCGCGAGCGGTACGTGGTCGTCGCCCTGGTCGACATGCGCTCGGCCGCGGACCGCAGCCGCCTGGAGAAGTTCGCCGCCGAACTGGGCGCCCGCGTCGACCTCATATCCCTGGCCGCGGGGGGCGTGGGCCTGCCGGCGGACGTGCTGGAGCGCGGCCAGGCGCTCGTCGCCGCCCACGAGGGCGCGGGGACGCCGGCCGGCTCCCCGGCGACGGCGAGCGGCCGCCGGAGCGACCCCGTACGGGTCGGCCTCGACTGGCCCGCCGGGCTGCCCGACGGCGGCCGGCACGGCTTCACCCCCGCGCACCGCGAGCGGCTGGAGGCCGCCTTGCCCGCCATGGCCGCCCGCCTCGCGACGCAGCTGGCCGGCGCCCGCCGGATCCTCGTCCTCGGCAACGAGGAGCTGATGTACGCACCGCTGCGGATCGCCGAGGCCCTGGACACCCACCTCGCCGCTCATCGCGCGCCGGACGAGGGCGCAGAGGTCCGCTTCTCGACCACCACCCGCTCTCCGGTGCTCGCCGTGGACGACCCCGGCTACGCGATCCGGACCCGGCTCTCCTTCCCCGCCCACGACCGCCCTGCCGACGGACCGGGGGAGCGGTACGCCTACAACATCGCGCCCGGAGCCGATCCCACGCGCCGGTTCGACGCCGTCGTGGCCGTCGTCGACTCCCACGGGGACGGCCCCGAACTCCATGCCGCCGACGGTCTCCTGCTGCGGCTCGCCCCCCACACCGATCGGCTGCTGCTCGCCGTCATCCCGTCGTACGCCCCGCAAGAACAGGCCGGCCCCATGCCCCTCCCCGAGCCGCTGCGCGGCCCCGCCTTCTCCTCGTACGCCCCCGACGAGGTCGGCTGGCTGCTGCAGGACCTCTCCGACGTCACCCTGGAGGCGCCCACCGAGGAGCGGGAGGAAGCGATCCAGAGCGGCGGCGCCCACTACGCCGAGTCGCTGCCCGTCGAATACCAGCCGAGCGAGCAGTACCAGGCGCTGTTCCGCAGCGCGCTGGAGACCTCGGCGGGCCGGATCGCGCGGGCCGTCGGTGCCGTCACCGAGACCGTGCTCGCCGAGCGGGCGCGTCCGGTGCTGGTGTCGCTGGCGCGGGCCGGTACGCCCGTGGGCGTCCTGATGCGCCGCTGGGCGCGGCACGCCCACGGCCTGGACCTGCCGCACTACGCCGTGTCCATCGTGCGCGGCCGGGGCATCGACACCACCGCCCTGCGCTGGCTGGCCGACCGTCACGACCCGGCGGACGTCGTCTTCGTGGACGGCTGGACGGGCAAGGGTGCCATCACCCGCGAACTCGCCGGGGCGCTGGCGGACTTCCCGGGCTTCGACCCGCGGATCGCCGTGCTCGCCGACCCCGGCGGCTGCGTCGAGACCTACGGCACCCGGGACGATTTCCTCATCCCGTCCGCCTGCCTCAACTCCACCGTCTCCGGGCTCATATCGCGGACCGTCCTGCGCGACGACCTCGTCGGCCCCGACGACTTCCACGGCGCGAAGTTCTACCGCGAGCTGGCCGGCACCGATGTGTCGGGGGCGTTCCTCGACGCGGTCAGCGCGCGGTTCGACGAGGTCGCCGAGGCCGTCGCCGCGGATGTGAAGGAGCTGGCCGCCGCCGACCGGACCCCCACCTGGGCGGGCTGGGCGGCCGTCGAGCGGATCAGCGAGGAGTACGGCATCCACGACGTCAACCTCGTCAAGCCCGGCGTGGGCGAGACCACCCGCGTCCTGCTGCGCCGCGTCCCCTGGAAGATCCTGGCCCAGCGGGGCGCCGGGGCCGATCTCGATCATGTGCGCCTCCTGGCGGAACAACGGGGCGTGCCCGTCGAAGAGGTCGACGAACTGCCCTACACCTGCGTCGGGCTGATCCACCCCCGCTTCACCCGCGGCGCCACGGGTGCCGACGGCAAGGCGGTGGCCTCCTAATGGCAGCGATCGTCGCCAGCGACCTCGACCGCACGCTGATCTATTCGGCCGCCGCGCTGGACCTCGCCGTGCCCGACGCCGAGGCCCCCCGCCTCCTGTGCGTCGAGACCTACGAACGCAAGCCGCTCTCCTACATGACGGAGACGGCGGCCGCGCTGCTCGCCGAACTGGCCGCCGGCACCACCTTCGTGCCGACCACCACCCGCACCCGCGAACAGTACGGACGCATCCATCTGCCGGGCCCGGCACCGGAGTTCGCCATCTGCGCCAACGGCGGCCACCTCCTCGTCCGGGGTGAGTCCGACCCCGACTGGCAGCGCACCGTCGCCGACCGTCTCGCCTCGCAGTGCGCACCCCTGGACGAGATCCGCGCGCATCTCGTCCGTACCGCCGATCCGGCCTGGCTGCTCAAGGAGCGCGTCGCCGAGGACCTCTTCGCCTACCTCGTCGTCGAACGGCCGCTGCTGCCGGACACCTGGGTGAAGGACCTCACCGGCTGGGCGGAGCAGCGCGGCTGGACGGTGTCGCTGCAGGGCCGCAAGATCTACGCCGTGCCGAAGCCGCTCACCAAGAGCGCCGCCGTCGCCGAGGTGGCGCGCCGCACCGGGGCATCCGAGATCCTCGCGGCCGGCGATTCCCTTCTCGACGCGGATCTGCTGCTCGCGGCGGACCGCGGATGGCGGCCGGGCCACGGCGAGCTGGCGGACTCCGGCTGGCAGGCCCCTCATGTCACGGCGCTCGACGAGCGCGGTGCCGCGGCGGGCGAGGAAATCGTCCGGGCCTTCCTCCGCGGTGCCGTGGCCCCGGGCGGCGCCTCCTGACGCGTACCGGGCCGCCGCGAGCGGTCCCCGCGCCCCTGCGCCGATCGGGCCACTCGCGGCGGGTGCGGGCGGGCTCGGCTACTCGGGGACATGAGGCGCCCGAGGCGTTGCGCGAGGGCCCGATCGGGAAATAGCAACGACTTGAGGAGGCAGGAGCGAAGTGGAAGGAGACCCGGTGACCCGGTCCAAGAGCACGCCGATCACTCCCGAGTTGTACGACTACGTCCTCGCCCACAATCCGCCGTTGGACCCCGTGCAGCGGAGCCTGGTGGAGACGACGCGCCAGCGGTTCCCGGATGTGGCGGGGATACAGTCGGCGCAGGAGCAGGGGCCGCTGCTCGCGTTTCTGGTACGGCTGACCGGGGCCCGGCACATCGTCGAGGTGGGGACGTTCACCGGCTTCTCGGCGCTGGCGATGGCCCAGGCGCTGCCCCCGGACGGCACGCTGATCGCCTGCGACATCTCCGAGGAGTGGACCGCCCACGGCCGCGAGGCCTGGGCGGAAGCCGGCGTCGCCGACCGCATCCGGCTGCGGCTCGGGCCCGCGCTGGACACCCTGCGGACGATGCCCGCCGAGCCGCACATCGACCTGGTCTACCTCGACGCGGACAAGACCAACTACATCGCCTACTGGGAAGAAGTGGTGCCCAGACTGCGGCCCGGGGGTCTGGTCGTCGCGGACAACGTCCTCTTCCGCGGCCAGGTCGCCGATCCGGAGGTCACCGGAACGGCTCGGGCGATCAGGCAATTCAACGACCATGTGCGGGCCGACGAGCGCATGGAGGCCGTGATGCTCACCGTGGCGGACGGAGTGACGCTGGCCCGCAGGCGGTAGCGGGCCGGTGCGGCCCGGCTCCCGTCCGGCGGGCCAGGCCCTAGCCGCAGCAGCCGCCCCCGCAGCAGCCGCCGCCCCCGCCGCCACTGGGGGCGGGGGCGGATGCGGAGCCGCCGACGGCGACCGCGGACAGGAGCTTCACGGTGTCCTCGTGGCCGTCGGGGCAGACGGCCGGGGCGGAGGACTCGGCCATCGGCCGGTTCAGCTCGAAGGTGGTGTCACACGGGCGGCACCGGTATTCGTAACGAGGCATGGCCACAGGTTAGCCGCGGCGCGGTCAGCGCACGACCGTGCCGGGCGGTGCGCCCAGCAGGCCCAGCTCCGCGCGGGTCGGCGCGCCCTCCCAGTCCCCCGACGAGGCGACCGCGAACGCGCCGGTGGTGACCGCGCGGGTCAGCCGTCCGGCCAGGTCGGAGCCGTCCAGCAGCGCTGAGAGATAGCCCGCCACGAAGGCATCGCCCGCGCCCACGGGGTCCACGGCCCGTACCGGCTGCGCGGGCCGGTGGAGTGAACCGTCGGCGGTGAAGGCCGTCGCTCCGGCCGCGCCCAGTTTGACCACCACCTCGCCGACGCCCAGCTCCAGCAGGAGCCCGGCCCGCGCCGCGACGGCGGCGGCCGCGTCGCGCTCGGCGCCCCTGTCCGCCGCGTCGGCGGCCGTTCCCGCGGGCACACACAGCGGCAGCTCATCGTCCGACGCGATCAGGACATCCACCGACGGAATCCACTCGCGCAGGACCCGGGAGGCCTCTTCCCTGGTCCACAGACGCGCGCGGAAATTCACATCGAGGCACACCAACGAGCCGCTCCGGCGGGCGAGTCGGAGCGCGCGGCCGGCCGCGGCACGAGCCGTCGGGCTCAGCGCGGGGGTGATGCCCGTCAGGTGCAGGACGCGCGGCGGCGCGGCGGAAAAGGCCCGTTCGACGGTGTCTTCCCGGAGCCGGGAGCCGGCCGATCCCGCGCGGTAGTAGTGCACCCGGGTGACCTCGGGGAGGCGCGGCTCGAAGAGGATCAGGCCGGTCGGGGCGTCCGGGTCGGCCGGGACGGCGGACACCTCCACGCCCTCGGCCCGGAGCGTACGGAGCACCAGCCGCCCGGCCTCGTCGTCGCCGACCGCGCCCGCCCAGCGCACCGGGTGCCCCAGCCGCGCCAGGCCGATCGCGACATTGCTCTCCGCGCCGGCGATGGAGACGGCCATCGTGCCGCCGAGTTTCAGCGGGCCGCTGCCGCGCAGGGCGACCATCGTCTCGCCGAAGGTGAGGACATCCGGCCCGGTGCGCGGCCCCGCACACAGCGCCGCCCGGCGCGTCTCCCAGCTCGGGCGCCGCTGCCCCTGCGGTGGTATCTCCCCGGTCATCGCGCGCACGCCGCCCTGAACTCCGCCGCCCGGCGGCGCAGCGCGTCAAGGTCGCCGCCGTCCGCCGCGTCCCCGATCACCCGAAGGTCGTCGGGGCCGCCCAGGGAGGTCGGGAAGAGCTGCAGCGCGGAGACCCCCAGGGCATCGGCCGCGATCACCTCGGACGGTGTCAGCACCCCGGCGAGTGTCGGCAGCCCCTGCCGCACGGATTCCTCCACTCCGGCCCCAAGGCCGGGCGTCACGACCGGATTCGCCCCGGCCTCGGCGGCGATCGGGGTCTCCCCTGCCCGAACGGAGTGGAGAGTTCGGGGAAGGGCATCGGCGGCGGAAGGCACCGTGCCCGCCCCGATCCAGGCCGCATCGCCGAGCGCGGCGCGCGCCCGCCGGATGACGGTGCGGGCGTCGCGACCGCCGAGCGAGATCTCGACCGGCGGAATACCCTCCTCCGTCAAGGCCATGACCGTACGGAAGGACGCCTCCGCATCCTTGCCGCGGATGATGGCGATCAGCCGCTCGGCCCGCAGCGCCGTGCTGAGGTCCATGGTTCTCCTCCTCTCTCCTGCTCCTGCCCCTGATCCTGCCCCTGATCCTGTGCCGCCCGGCCGGTCACCATTCCGCGAACGCGCCGTCCGCATCGCGCCAGACGGGGTTCCGCCAGGCGTGGCCCTTCGCGTCGGCCGCGCGCACGGCGGCCTCGTCCACCTCCACGCCGAGTCCCGGGCGGTCGGTGCGCAGCAGCGTCCCGTCGTGGAAGCGGAACGGCTCCGGATCCACGACGTAGTCCAGCAGCTCGGCGCCCTCGTTGTAGTGGATGCCGAGGGACTGCTCCTGGATGAGGAAGTTCGGTGTGGTGAAGGCGATCTGGAGGCAGGCGGCCAGCGCGACCGGCCCGAGCGGGCAGTGCGGGGCGAGCTGCGCCCCGTACACCTCGGCGAGTGCGGCGATCCGGCGCAGCTCGGAGATGCCGCCCGCGTGCGAGACGTCGGGCTGCAGGATCGAGACGCCGGCCTGGAGCGGAGCCAGGAACTCACGGCGGGTGAAGAGACGTTCACCGAGTGCGAGGGGGATGGAGGAGGCGTTCACGAGGTCATGGACGGCATGCGTGTGCTCGGGCAGGACGGGCTCCTCGACGAACATCGGCGCGTACTCGGCCAGCAGCGGAAGCAGCCTGCGGGCGTTGGCGGGGGAGACCCGCCCGTGGAAGTCGAGGCCGAAGTCCCGTTCGTCGCCGAGCACTTCACGTGCGGTCTCGGCGCGCAGCAGACACGCCCGTACCTCGGCGCGGCTGGCCACGGCGGTCATCCGGCCGCAGCCGTTCATCTTGACGGCGGTGAAGCCCCCCTCGATCTGCGCCACGAGCGCGTCCCGGATGGCGCCCGGCTCGTCCCCGCCGATCCAGGCGTAGGCACGGACCCGCTCCCGCACGGGACCGCCGAGCAGCTGATGGACGGGTTCGCCGTAGCGCTTCCCCTTGATGTCCCACAGCGCCTGGTCCAGGCCGGCGACGGCGGACGAGAGGACCGGCCCGCCACGGTAGAAGCCGCCCTTGGTCATGACCTGCCAGTGGTCCTCGATACGCGATGCGTCCCGCCCCAGCAGATACTCCGACAACACCTCCACGGCCGCCCGGACCGGTTCGGCCCGCCCTTCGACCACCGGCTCGCCCCAGCCGACCACACCCTCCTCGGTCTCCACCCGCACGAACATCCAGCGGGGCGGGGCGAGAAACGTCTCGATGCGGCTGATCTTCATGCAGCGGCCCGTCCTTCCGGCGTCGGCTACCTGCGCGACGTCCCGCCCACGGCCGTCATCGCCGCAGCCACACGCGGCCGCGGCCGGAGCCGCGGCCGCCGTGGTCGGTCGCCACCACCGCGATTGTCGCGCGGAAGCGGCGCGGAGCGGCCGGCCTTCTACGAGTGTTTCCGTGCGGACTTGTCGAGCAGTTCGAGCATCGCCATATAGGCGCCGTCGACGTCCCGGTCGCGTACGGCCTCGACGACCGCGGCGTGTGCGGCATACGGATGCGCGAATTCGCCGCCACCGGCGTGCGCGGCCCGGTCGCGTTGGACGAGGGCGGGCACGATCACCCGGTGCAGCTGGGCGTAGAAGCGGTTGTTGGACGCGAGCAGCAGCGCGGTGTGGAAGGACGCATCGGCGCGCACCAGCAGCTCGGGCTCGGGATCGGTATCGGGGTCGGTGGCGGCCATCGCGCTCAGCGCGGATTCGAGGGCCGCGAGATCGTCATCGGTACGGCGCTCCGCGGCGAGCGCGGCCGCGGCGGGCTCGATGGACCGGCGGAGTTCGAGCATGTCGGCGAAGAAATCGGACGATGCGCCCGCCGCGAGCTTCCAGCGCAGCACATCGCCGTCCAGCAGATTCCAGTCCTCGCGGGGGCGTACCAGGCTGTCGCCCTTCTGGCTGGCGTCGACCAGGCCCTTGGCGGCCAGCACCTTGATCGCCTCGCGCGCCATGGTCTGCGTGACGTCCAGATCCGTCATGAGATCCGTCAGGGAGAGGTCATCGCCCTCGCCGTACGTACCGTCGAGGATCCGCTTGGCGAGTGCCTCGACCGTCGCCTTCTGCAGCCCGCCACCCGCGGGCGAGGCGGCGTTCCCCAGCTGCGTCATCCTGCCGCTCCCTGCTCCATTCCGTCCCCCTGTTTCCCTCCCCGCCGCGTCCCCTCCTGACTCCTCCTCGTGCCCGGCTCCATCCGGCCAGCCGTCAGGGCGTACCGAGTCACGACCCCACCTCGGTACGCCCTGACGTCTCCTCGCCCCGGCTCACGACTCCTTGCTGCCCGCGCTCGGGGCTCTGCGGGTGTTGGTACTGGTACCGGGGCCGATCGAACCGCGGCCGGCGTGCAACGTGCCCTGAACGCGCACGCGGAACGACTGCCGGCCGGCCGTCATACCGGATACGGCATGCCACTGCCCGCGGTCGAATTGCTCCGCCTCCTCCGGGTGCCGGGCGCGCCAGTACGGGTTGTCGTTCGACAGCCCGCCGCTCACCCGTCCGTACATCCCGAAGACCAGCAGCATCAGTCCGACGATGAAGCTGAAGATGACGTTCTGGATCTGGAAGGCGAGGAAGTTCGCACCCGTCTGCAACAGCGCCAGATTCACGAATCCGCTGAGGAGGAAGAGGACGCCCCAGACGATGTTGAGGGTCGAGGCGAAGTTCCCGCCGATGACCGCGCCGGCGACGAGTATCGCCCCGACGATGATCGACAGCACGCTCAGCGCGCCGTTGGTGTTCAGCCCGGCGACGGTGTCACCGCCGGTGTCGAAGAAGCCGATGTTGTGGGTCAGGCCGAGGATCCCGAAGGCGATCAGCACCAGGCCCATCAGCCCGGCACCGATCCGGTAGACCTGGCTGAGCCGGTGATCCACGGGCAGATGCTCATCGAGCCGGGTGTGGCGCTTCTTGACCCGGCGGAATGGGTTCGCGGGCCCGTGCAGGGTCGGGTGCGTGGCCCCAGTAGCCATGTCCGGCCTCCTTCGCGCAGATGTGCCGCCTGGGCCGTACTCCCCTCCAGCATCCGCCAAGGCGCGCCGTCACGCCATCGCGCCCGGCTCCGGCCCGCCGGAGCCCGCCCCTCAGCCGCCGGCCGCGCCCCGCGCGTCCCGGATCTCCTGCACCACCCGGGCCGCCGTCTGCCGTACGGCCTCGGTCTCGGTCAGGAAGTGCCACCAGTCCGGATGCCGCCCCTCCAGGCCCGCCACCGCCCGGTCCAGCCGCGCCACCGCCTCGTCCAGGGGCCCCGCATGCCGGGGATCGGGGGTGCTGCGCCCGGACATCGCCAGCCGCTGCGCGTCCCGGACCGCGAAGCGGGTCCGTTCGACCTCCTTCTGCCGGTCGAACGACACCGCATCCAGCCGCTGCAGCCGGTCACCGGCCGCGGACACCGCTTCGTCGGTGCCGTCCAGCAGCGCCCGTACGGTCCCCAGCCTGCTCGTGGCATCCGCCCAGCGCTGCTCGTCGCGGGCCTGCTGCGCCTCCCGCAGCTTGACCTCGGCCTGTTCGACGGACCGCACGGCCTGCTCCGGCACGTGCTGCAGGTCCTGCCAGCACGCCGCGCTGTACCGCCGCCGCAGCTCACTGAGGACCGGATCGACCTTTGCGGCGCGCGTCGTGATGGCCTGCGCACGCGTCCGCAGCGACACCAGCCGCTTGTCGATCTCCGCCGCCTTCTCCGGCAGCCGGGCGGCCTCGGCCCGTACGTCCTCGGCCCGGCGCAGTACGTCGTCGGCGCGCCGGATCGTTTCCTGTACGCCGTGCTGCCCGGCGCCCTGATTGAGCTTGGTCAGCTCCGGGGCGAGCGCCGCCAGCCGGGCCGCCAGGTCGTCGGCCTTCAGGCCCCGCCCGCGGACCGCGTCCAGGGCCTCGCTCGCCGCCAGCAGCGCCTGCCGCGCCCGCTCCACCGCCGGGGCCAGCCGGGCCAGCTGCGTCTCGGCGCTCTGCAGCAGCGGCCCCAGCCCCTGCGCGAACCGGTCGAGCTCGCCCTTGACACGGTCGAGGTCGTCCTTGGCGCGGGTCAGATCCGCCCGCGCCCGCGCCGCCGCCGCGCCGTCCAGGTCGTCACGATCAAGATCATGGGAATCGACGGCGGTGATATAGCCCTGGCTCACCTCATCGATCCGCCGGCCGATGCCCTCGTACTCCTCCGCGGCCCTCCGGGCCGACGGCGAACTGTCGACCGCGGTGATGGTCTCTATGGAGATCCGCAGATCCCGCTGCGCGGTGTCCAGCTCGTAGAACGCCGCCGCCGCGGCATCCTTCGCGGCCTGCGCATCGGCCCGCTGCCCCTCCCCGCGCCCGAACCAGCGGCGGGTGCCCCCGCCCGCGAACGACTGCGGCGCCATCGCCACCAGCAACGGCAACGGCAGGAGGACGAGCGCCACCATGTCCCTGACGGGACCCCCACGCGGACGACGGCGTGCTCGCTGCTCGTGCGGCTGCGTGTGTGTCGCCGTCACATCCCTCTCCCGATCGGATTCGCCCCAGAACCGACTGTCATTCTCCCACTCCACGGAAACGAACACACCGGCCGGTAAGTTCGCAGTTCGAGCATGGGTTTGCAGTGCAGCCCCGTCGGCAAGGTAGTCTGTCGGCTCGGCAAGGGCGCATAGCTCAGCGGTAGAGCGCTGCTCTTACAAAGCAGATGTCACAGGTTCAAATCCTGTTGTGCCCACCAGTGCGAAGACCCCCCGTTGATCATGACGGGGGGTCTTCGGCATCCAGGTCTGACATCAGGGGCGTCGGCCAGCCGGTCACCCGGTCAGCCGGCCGCGGGCCGTCTCTTGAGCGGGCCGGTCCAGGTGGCTCACGGCCTCAGGCTGCGTGTCCTGCACGACGACGTGCAGGTACGCGTTCATGTTTCATCTTCATCTTCATCGTGATCGCGATCCGGCTGTGCCCGGGGATCTCCATCACTCCGCGCGGAGCGACGCCGGCGGCGGTCGGCGGCGTCGCGCATCCGCTGCCACCGGAGCGGTGCGAGGCAGCATGGCTGAGGGGGAGCTATCTGCTGCCGTTCGATGTGGCTCGGCCCGTCATGGGCGCTCCGTTCGGCGCGCCGCCGTCGTGGCGAACCCGGCGTGCATCCGTGTGTCAGATGCAGGGGAACGGCGGGAATTGCGGCCACCGGCAGTGAGGCGGGCAGATCGGAGCCGAAGGTAAGAAAACCCAGCTCAGGCGACCAGTCCAGCTACCTCGCTCGCAGAGCGGTTGCTGCCGTCCGGGGCGGTGCCGAGCTTCGGAGGTGGACGGCCACAGCCAACGGGATGCATGTAGGCGCATACTGGGGGCAATGACAAAGCCCGCTGCATCGAAGCGTCATTTGCCTACCAGCCCCTTCAAGGCCCCGGTCACGGCGGCTCCCAAGCACTTCGCCATGGGTGACCAGGTCACACACGACATGTACGGCCTCGGCCGGGTGATCGGCATCGAGGACGGAATCGCGGCGCTCGTGGATTTCGGCTCGGCGCAAATGCGGATCTTGAGCCCGTACGCCAAGATGACCAAGCTGTAGGACCGTCGTGCCCGGTCACGGCATGCCAGGCCCCTTCGGGGACCTGTAACGAAAGGAAGGTCTCTCATCGATCTGACGTCGCTGTTCTCCGCCGTGGAAGGGCAACCCCGCTGCTCCACCGCAGCATCGCCGCCTCCGACGACAAATCCCTTCCAGGCCCCGGACTTCGGGGAAGACGAGACCTTCCTGCCCGAGGAGGTAACGGGGCCCGCCTCGTAATGCCCGGGGGAGCCTGCTGCGCTGTACAGCAGCGAAGTACAGCGGGCGCGGCGGCTTCAAGTGGCTGTCGTCACCTCTGCCCTCTGCCAATACGCCCCCGTGGAGATCGCTCCACGGGGGCGTCGACGGTAGATCGTGACGGCGGTCCCTGCTCCGGACGCCCCCGCCGTCGCCGCAGAGCCGATCCATGTGTCCCATCGCCTCTCGCCGCGCGCACTCCGACGCGTGGGGGTGGACGTTCATGGTCACTGCGGTCTATTGCCACTTCCACCCCGACTCGCGCAGGGCACTGGCGCGTTGAATGAGTGCGTCGGTCCGGGTGGCCGCGTCGGCCGGATCCCAGTAGTGATGCGACGCCGTCGTCTGGCTGGGATGCTTGCGGTACAAGACGCTCGGCTCCGCTATGAACTCACCGGGGGCCACGGCTTCCGCGGCGAGGAGCAGAGCAACCGTCTCGGCTCCGGTCAGCGCCTGCCAGCCGCCCAGCGTGACCACCAGGCGGCGGTGAGCGGCGAATGTGGTCGCCTGGACGGACAGACGGTCCTCCAGCACCTCGCGGTAGAAGCGGGCGGGCTCCAAGGGGCCACCCGGAGGGTCGTAGGGACCCGGCGCAGTGCTCCCGTCCTCGTGGAGGTCGACGCAGGCGGATACACACCACGGAACGCGTTCCAGGGCCTCGATGTCCCGCTCCAGCGCGCCCGGCAGCAGCACATCATCCGCGTCCAGGGTCCGAATCAGGTCTCCTGTCGCGCGCGCGAGGGCGTGTGTACGTGTCACCGCTATACGCGCTTGCAGCCCTGTCCCGTAGGTGACCCTGGGGTCGGTGGGCAGGCTGTTCGCAGGGATGCCGGAGGTGCCGTCCTCCTGTATGCACCATTCCCACTGCCAGTCGTCCGGGAGCTTTTGGTCACGCAGGGATTCATAGGTGTCACCTATGAAGTGGTGGCCGCCGTTGTGCACAGCGGTGATGACGCTGATGGTCCGCATCGAATGGATCCTGACAGGGGGATTGGCTTTTCGGGATCATGACATGAGTCAATGGCCAAGGCTTTACTGTCGGCGCCCAGCGGGTCTCGCACGAGCCGGGAACTCGCGGCTCTCGGGAACTCGCGGCTCCGGGAGAGAGGCTCTCGCCGACTCCATCCACTCCGCTGACGGCAGTAGTTGACGAGACCGGGCCTGCGCCCAGTGCCCTTTGATGTGGGCGGTCGCCTAGCCTGTGGCCATGGATCAGGTGGAGGACGGTCGGCTGTCGGACGAGGAGTTCAAGGAGTTCCGCAGCTTCTTGAAGAGGTTCTGCTCCCACGATCTGGATCAGTGGGAGGCATTGCAGACCGCCACTCCTTCCGGTCCGGTCTACGTCACCATGTCCAGAAGCCTTCCGCCGGGCACCGACCCGAGCGCCTTCCGCTCGATCTGAACGGCGGCGAGTGTGTCCGTAAGGCTTCCGCAGTGTCCGCGCTGCGCTCAGGACTGGGTTCATCCCTACCGGTTCAAGGACGACGGGGCGGCCTTCTCGCTGTGCACGGAATGCGACTCCTTCTGGTGGCCGCATGAGGACCTGGAGATCTCCACCGCACGCTTCCTCGATGACGTGGTGGCCGCGCGGCTCGGGGTGCACGGCAACCCCTGGTCAACTCGGGTCTGGGCCGATGTCATCGAGCCGGCCGGGGCGGACGCCACGGGTGCATGTACCGGCGTACTCCACGCACTCCACCTGCGGCGGAACCCGCCAGCGTCACCGCCACCGCCACCCGGCCTCGGCTGAGCCGAAGCCGGGTGGCGGTCGGAAGTCTCGTCCGTCTCAGGGGCGTTTCGTGCCGGTGCGCACCGCGCCCTTGCCGCTCGCGAGCTTCCACTCGCGGTTCAACGGGCCGAGCGGAATGCTGCGCTCGAAGATCGGCGTGCCGAAGATGTCCAGATGCGCCCGGAGCGCGCCGGACAGATCGATCCCGCCGAACGCCGCCCACTTGCCGGCCGCCGAAGCCGTACCGTCCGAGGAGCCCGTGGCCGTGCCCGCCACCTCGGCACGCAGGTACGGGGCCACCGTGCCGGTGACGCCCACGGTGCCGTAGAGGCCGACACTGGCTTCGGCGCCGAGGGCGGCCTTCACCGTGCCGGCGGCGGTCGCGGTCGCCGTCACCGGCGTTCCGTTCATGCGGGCCTTGGCGATCGGCGTCCAGCCCTTGGCCCGGTTGTACGAACCGCCGACCCGGAAGCCGCCCTTGACCGCCTGCTTGACGTCGACGCTGACCTTTCCGTCCGCGTCGATCTGGAGATAGCAGGTGAGGTCGAGGTTGACCACGACCGGCACCGCACCGACCTGGATGACGGGGTCGGCATGCAGCTTGGCGAACGGTATCCGCAGCGGTTTGCCGTCCGGAGTGGACGCCGCCGCCTGCCCCTTGAACTCCCACTGCGAGGACCAGTCGCCGGCCAGGCTCAGGGACGCCGTTCCCGGCGTGCCGGAGGTGAGGGCCCTGCCGTCGTAGGAGAAGTCGACCTCGGGGGCGAGTTGGACGAAGCCCGAGGCGGAGGCGTCGATGGAGCCGGCGGAGCCCTTCACCGTGGGGAGCGCGGCGCTGACGTCGACCCGCAGACTGCCCAGCGGCAGCCGCGCGCCCTCGGGCCCGAAGTGCACCCCGCCGGTCTTCGCCCAGGAGACCTTCACCTTCGGGGCGAGCGGCTCGACCTTCACCGCGGACGGGTCCACGGGCACCTGTCCCTTCGCCGTGGAACCGCCCAGCAGGGCGCCCAGGGTGGCGGGGGCGGTCTTGACCTCGGTGCCCTTCCCGGTCCTGCCCACCACCTCGGTGACCTTGGCCAGGACGCCCTGGGGCGCACCGGGAGCGGGGGCGCTGGCGATGACGTCCCCAACGGCGATGGGCGCCACCGGCTTTGGCGTCGTCGGCCTCGGCGTCGCTTCCTTGCGCTGCGGGGGAGTGGCGTCGTTCGGACCGGAGAGGACGGCCCGTCCGCTGCGCTTGTCGAACTCGGTGACCTTCAGCGACGACTTGGCCGCGGGCCGGCCGCTCGCCGCGGGTGTCGCCACCGCGCTGGGCGCGGCGGTGCCGGCGGGTGCCGCGGCCACGGCGAGCGGCGGCTGCGGGTCAGCGTTCCGGGTGGCGGCGGCCACCGGCTCCCTGTCGTCGGCCGGCCCCGCGGCGGAGGGCCCGGAGGAACCCGCCCCACACCCGGCGACGAGCAGGGACGCGGCGGTCAGTGCCGGTAAAGCGGCATACCTGGTGGTTTTGCGCACAGTTGGTTCCTCGGGGGCGTGATGTGGGGGCGGCCGGAGGGAGTCGACACTCGGGCCGATGCGTTACTCGCTAGTAACGATCGCCAAGATCGTGCCACGGGGCATGTGTCCGCTGAGCCAATGTGCCGGTCATGGAGAGATGATCTGGATCACATCAAAGGTTGTCATCCCGGGTAACGGGCGGATGTTGGCGCTTTGGGGGCGTCTTTCCGTCATCGGATGAAAGGGGGGAGGCAGCTCTCGCGCGATCCGTCCGAGGTCGCCGTCGGGACCCGCCCGCACACCGGTAGCCCTTCCGCCCACCCGCATCCGCACCCGCATCCGCGACGCCGCCTCCATGTCCCTGCCGCGTCGCGCGTGCTCGCCGTTCGTGGTGCCGGTGCTCGCTATGGTCCGTGCATGCAAGCAGGAGATATCGCCACATGGGCGGGCGTAGCGGTCACACTGCTCATTTCGCTCTGCGCCTGGACCGACTCGCGGCGGCAGGCCCGCATCGGTCAGGAGGCCAACGAGATCAGCCATCTGCAGGCGGAGGCGGCCGAGCGGCGGGCGAGTGCGGTGGAGGACGCCCTTTCCGCGGCGCTGCGCATTCTGGGGGAGCGGGCGCCGGGGCCCTCGCCGGAGTTGCCCGAATCCTGTGGCGGGGGGCGTGGTGAGGTGCGGTGGGAGGTGCGGCGCCACGGCAGGCACCGGTTCGTACTCCGGAATGTGGGCTCGGACACCGCATTCGCGGTCCGTATCGATCCCGATGGGCTGGGGGCGGGTGCGCGCAACCTCCCGCAGGACGCCACGGTCCGGCCCGCGGAGTCCGTGCAGTTCGTGCTGGCGGCGGGCTTCGGGCGCCGGCTTCCGGGCGAGGTGCGCGTCCGGTGGTACGGGGGCGGGCGCGGGGAGGCGCAGGCGCAGGTGGTGGCGGTGCCCGTCGGGTGACCCGCGCTTCCCTAGGAGCGGCATGGCCGCGGCTCGATCGCACGGCCCGTCGGCCGCTGCCCGGCGGGGATCGCCCCGTTCCCAGTAGGGACCACCCCGTGCCCGGCAGGGGCCGCCCCGTTCCTAGTAGGGACCGCCCCGGAAGAACGCACTCCCGCGCATGCGTGGCCGGTCGCCCCGCGGATGCGCGGCATCGGAGCGGTCGCTCGGTGCCGAGCGTTCGGCGAGAGCCCGCAACCTCTCCAGGCCTTGCAGGACTTGGGGGCGATTGCCGGCCCGCTTCATCCAGACCGGAAGCCGAGGGAACATCGCATGCGTCGGCGAAGCGGTGTGCTGCCGCAGTGTGGCGCTGACGTAAGCGGTCAGCTCGTCGATGTGCTTCTCGTTGTACGCCCACAGAATCCGCCCGGAGCAGCGCGTCTGCAGCCACAGGGGCCGGCGGAAGAACGGATCCTCGGTGCCGCCCATCGCCGCGCCCGCAAGTGCGGCGCCCTGCACCTCGGCCTCCCATGCGTCGGTGGCCCCGCACGCCGCGCACACGAGACGGCGCGGCATGAACATCAGCTCACTGAAGAACCGTGGCGCATCGAGGTCGAGCCTGGGTACGACGAGGGCGCGGCCCCCGCAGCGCGGGCAGACCACCAGCATGCGGTCCGCGAACTGCACCAGCCACCGTCCCATGTCGATGTGGCGCGCCGGACCGCTCGGCTCAGGCTTCATGGCGAGCACCATGGCACACCCGCGGCGCGGCGTTCGACGGACGGTCCTTGGGCGGTCTTCCTCCGCGGGGTGGTGTGGCTTGTTCGTGGTTGTTCGTGGTTGTCCCTCTCGGGGTCGGTGTGTATGGTCGGGCAATGATTTGAACTTTCAAGTAAATCTTGATGCTGTTCGGCCCGCCCGACCTCGACACGGGAAGAGCGCTCGCTATGACGTCCCCCCTCAGTACTCTCCAGACCCCCTTGCTCGGCGCCGAGACGCGCCCGGCCCCGTCCCCGCACGGCTACGACACCGGGCTTCTCCTGCTGCGCCTCGCGCTCGGGCTGACCATGGCCGCTCATGGGGCCCAGAAGCTGTTCGGCTGGTTCGGGGGCGGCGGGCTGACGGGGACCGGGCAGTTCTTCGCGATGAGCGGCTATCCGTCGGGGACGACGATGGCCCTGGTCGCGGGGCTGAGCGAGACGCTCGGCGGGCTCGGGCTGGGGCTCGGGCTGCTCACGCCGCTCGCGGGCGCGGCGGTCGTCGGCACGATGATCAACGCGCTCGCCGTGAAGTGGGGCGGCGGCTTCTTCGCGCCCAAGGGCGTGGAGTACGAGCTGCTGTTGACCGCGGGCGCGGCCGCGCTGGCGCTGACCGGCCCGGGCCGCTATGCCGCCGACCGTCTTCTGCCCGTGCTGCGCGCGCACCGGCTCGCCCATGGGGTGGTCGCGCTGGTGCTCGCCGTGGTGGTCGCCGGGGGCGTGCTGCTGGTCCGGAAGTAGCCCAGACCGGCCTGCAGAGGGGCGGGCCTGTCCGCCGAAGCCGGGATGCGCCGCGGCAGGGATGCGCGAAAGCGGCGGTCCACAGAAGTAGCGATGCGCGGAAGCCACGATCCGCGGTGGCAGTGATGCGCAGAAGTAGCAGAAGTAGTCGGGCCGTGGCGTCCTGAGGGCGCCGCGGCGGGAGTTGGGAGAGAGTCTTGTCCGTACGCCGTCTCAATCACGCGGTGCTCTACATCCGCGATGTAGCGCGGTCCGTCGCCTTCTATACCGAAGCCCTGGGGCTGACGCTGGACGTCGAGATACCCGGGCGTGCCGCCTTCCTCAGCGCGGCCGGCTCGCTCAACGACCACGACCTGGGGCTGTTCGCGGTGGGAGCGGACGCACCGGGCCCCGAGGCCGGCCGGGCCGGGCTCTACCACCTGGCCTGGGAGGTCGGCACGCTCGGCGAACTCGCCGCGACCGAGGAGCGGCTCGCGGCCCGCGGTGCGCTGGTCGGCGCCACCGACCACCTCGTCTCCAAGTCCCTGTACGCCAAGGACCCGGACGGCAACGAGTTCGAGGTGATGTGGCGGGTCCCGCGGGAGGAGTGGCCCGGCCCCGACGAGACGAACCGGCTGCGCCCGCTCGATCTTGCGGCGGAGCTCAAGCGCTGGGGGCCCGACCTGATGACCGGCGCGGCGGCCGGCTCGGCCACCTGACGGCCGCACGCAAGCGGGGGGCGTACGGCCGCCGGTGCCCGGCCATGACCGGTCGGGCACGCCCTAGGCGTCCGACGCCGCCCGCGCCGCCCAGCGCTTTTCGACGCCGGACAGGCGCCAGTACGCCAGCGCCGCCGCCCACACCACCACGAACAGGCCGACGATGACGAAGCCGACGTTGTCGAGGTCCAGGCCCGAAATCCAGCCGGTCACCGGGTCGTTGAGGGCCAGCTTGTCGTGCAGCACGGTCACCAGCTCGATGGTGCCGATGAAGAAGGCGACGGCGATCGACAGGCCCGTGATGGTGAGGTTGTAGTAGACCTTGCGCACCGGGTTGGAGAACGCCCACTGGTAGGCGAAGTTCATGAACGTGCCGTCGAGGGTGTCGAACAGGCTCATTCCGGCGGCGAACAGCAGCGGCAGGCACAGGACGGCGTACCAGGGCAGGCCGGCCGCGGCGCCGCTGCCCGCCATCACCATCAGCGTCACCTCGGTTGCGGTGTCGAAGCCGAGCCCGAAGAGGAAGCCGAGCGGGAACATCTGGCCGGGGCGGGATACCGCGCGGGTGAAGCGTCCCAGGATGCGGTTCATGAAGCCGCGCGAGTCGAGGCGCTGCTCCAGCTCGGCCTCGTCGTACTGGCCGTCGCGCATCCCGCGGAAGACCCGCCAGATCCCGGCCAGCGCGATGAGGTTGAGGGCGGCGATGATGTAGAGGAACGTCCCCGAGACGGTGGTGCCGATGGTGCCCAGGACCTGGTGGGTGCGGGACTCGTCGTTGAGCAGCGTGCCGGCCAGCTGGGCGCCGCCCGCGACCAGCGCGGCCATCGCGACGACCACGCTGGAGTGGCCCAGGGCGAACCAGAAGCCCACCGAGACCGGGCGCTTGCCGTCGGCCATCAGCTTGCGGGTGGTGTTGTCGATCGCGGCGATGTGGTCGGCGTCGAAGGCGTGCCGCATGCCGAGCGTGTACGCCGTGACGCCGAGCCCGACGCCGAAGACCTGGCTGCCGACGGAGTAGTGGTACGGGACGACGAGCAGGAACAGCACGCCGAACGCGACGACGTGCAGGCCGGCTATGACGGCCATCAGGCCCGCGGTGCGGACGGTGTCCTGCCGGCGCCAGCGGAACGCGGCGGTAGCAGGGGTGGTCGGGGTATCGGTGGACAGGGCCATCCGGCGGTCACGCTCCAGCACCTCGTGGATCAGTTCGTGAGATGCCGTGGCCGGTCTCCTGGCTTGGGGGTACCACCCTGCTCCATGAGAGCTTGGGGGAGGGTGAACGCTTCCGGTCCCGCCTTCCCGGCCGCGGGCTGCGGTCAGTGGCGCCGTAGGCGCGGCTGCGCATACGGATGGGCCGAAAACTCCCCGATCACAGTGGCGAGGGCCGCTCCGGACTGGGACCACAAGGTCCGTCACCGGTCTTCCCGAACACCACGGCACCGCCACTCTAACCGCCGCCTCCACTCGGCGCGGACGACGGCCCTCGGGGCCGGCGGCGTCAGCGCGGCAGGGAGGAGAGGAAGACGCGCAGCTCGTGGTCGAAGAGCGTGACGTTCTCCAGGTTGACCATATGGCCCGCGCCCGGTATCCGGACCCTGCGGGCGCCCGGGACGGCGCGGGTGATCGCATCGGCGTTGGCGGCGATGTCCGAGCTGTCGAGATCTCCGTCGAACACGACCGTCGGCACCCGTATCTCCGAGAGCCGGTCGGCGGCGCCCACCTCGATCGGCATGCCGGCGCCCACACCGTCGGCGTGCGCCTCGACCGTGGCCACCGCCGAGGCGCGCATCCGCTCGCGCAACCCGGGATGCACCTGGGACGGTTGGCGGTACGGGCCGTCCACCCACATCCGCAGGAAGTGCTCGACATAGCGCTCCTGGCCGTCCGGTGCGCCGATCGCCGCCACCTGCTCCTTGATGTGCGCCAGGACGAACGGGTCGGTGAAGGGCCGACCGCTGACGCCGGGGGCGGCGAGCGCCAGGGCGGCGACCCGCTCCGGATGGGCGATGGCGGTGTCGAGGGCGACCCGGGAGCCGTGCGAGAGACCGACGAGGATGGCACGGGGGACGTCGAGGGCGTCGAGCAGGGCGCACAGATCGTCGTGGTTGGCCCAGTCCCCGGTCACGGTGGAGGACAGGCCGTGGCCGCGGGAGTCATAACGGATGACGCGGTGGCCGGAGCCCACCAGCCAGGAGAACTGCTCGTCCCACATGCGCTGGTCGAGCATGCCGCCGTGCAGCAGTACCAGTGCCGGGCCCTCGCCTGCCGTTTCGTAGAACAGCTCGCCGCCCTTGATCGGCACGGTGCCGTTGTCGAGCTCGGACCATGCGGCGAACGGGTGGGTCATTCTCTCTGCACTCCCTTGGGTGAGCATGTGGTGGCGCGGTGGTGTGGTGGCGTGGAGTCCTCGGGCCGTTGAGCCTTTGGGCCCTGGGGCTCGGCGGCTAGGGGTGGTCTTCGGGCCGGTTGTCCTGGGTGTCCGCACTCTCCGGGGTACTGCGTGGGCCGTTCGCGAGGCGCCGGAACTCCTCGCCGAGGCGGTCGAGCACATGAAGCGTCGTGCTGACGTCGCCGGCCGAGAGGTCGGCCAGTCCGCGGCGCAGCTCGGCGGCCTCGAACTCCTGGATTCCGCGCATCACCTCGCCGCCCTCGGGGGTGAGCTCGATCAGCGACGAACGGCGGTGCGCGGGGTTGGGGGCCGTCACCACCAGGCCCAGCTCCGCCGCGTGGTTCACCCAGCGCTGCACCGGCTGCCGGTCGAGCCCCATCGTGCGGGCCAACTGCGGCACGGTCCGGGGGCCTTCGCTGCGCAGCGCGTCGAGGAGAGCGTGCTCACCGGCGGTCATGCCCGTGCCTTCCAGCTCCCGCTCCACCGCGCGCACGATCGTGCGGTGCAGGGGCCACAGGCGTCGTATGACGTCGTACAGCAGCTCTTCGGCGGTGGCCGGCCGGTCGCCGCCACCATCCCGCTGAACATCCCTCTCAACGACACTCATGATGTCATGATGACATCGAAGATGTCGTTTGGGAAGGGGCTTGGCGCGGAAGGATCCAGGCGAGGTGTCCGGTGGATTCAGCCTGGGAGGGACGGAAGATGACGGTGCGTCTGCTGCGCGCGGTGGGGGCGGCGACCGCGGTGTACGGGGTCGCGGTGGCGGCGCTGCCCGATCTGCTGGCCCGTCCCTCGGGGCTGGTCAACGACGACGGACGGAGCGAGCGGGCCACCCGGACCTCGCTGCGGCCGCTCGGCTGGCGTGATGCGGCGAGCGGGCTCGCGATGGCGCTGGCTCCCGAGGGGCCGGCGCTGCGCACGGCGGCGTATCTGCGCATCGCGGCGGATTTCGGGGACGCCGCGCTGCTCGCCGCGACCCTGCCGGGGCGCGAGCGGAAGGCGAAAGCGGTGGCCGTGTCGGTGGGGTGGGGTGCGCTGTCCGTCGTGGGTTTGCTGGGGGCGATGCCTAGTCGGCGTCGGGGAGGGGGGCTTCTTCGGGGGTGAAGGTGACGATGAGGTCGGCGCGGTCCCGGGTCGCCGCCACGGTGCGGGCATTGGCTTCGTCCGAGGTGCGGACGAAGCGTTCGGCGTCGGCGCGCGGGCGGCCGAAGCGTTCATGGCGGTCGACCAGGCGGCGGATGCGTTCCGGCGTGTCCAGGTCGACGTACCAGACCTCGTCGAGGAGGGCGCGGATACGGGACCAGGGTGCGGAGTCGAGAAGGAGGTAATTGCCCTCGGTGACGACAAGGGGGATATGGGGCGCCACGGGGATGCTCCCGGCGACCGGCTCCTCGATGCGGCGGTCGAAGGCCGGGGCGTAGACGGCGGTGTCGGGTTCCGGGGAGCGCAGCCGGGTCAGCAGCGCCGCGTACCCGGCGGGATCGAAGGTGTCGGGTGCGCCCTTGCGGTCGGTGCGGCCCAGGCGGTGCAGCTCCGCCTCGGCGAGATGGAAGCCGTCCATCGGGACGAGTACCGCCTGCCCCGCCAGCTCCGCCACCACGTGGGCGGCGAGGGTGGACTTGCCGGCGCCCGGCGGCCCCGTGATGCCGAGCAGGCTGCGCCGGCCGGGACGGGCGCCCGCGGCGAGCCGGCGGGCGCGGGGCAGGAGGTGCTGGGGATCCATGATGGGTCCATCGTGCCCGATGGGCGGCTCGTCGCAGGGCCGCGCGTCAGTCCTGGTACTCCATCCCGTACTTGGCGCCGATCTCATTGAGGCGGCCGAGGTCGGGGTGCCCGTCCTTCATGACCACCGGGCCCGCCTCGAACATGTCCTCCACGAACGCCTCCCAGCCGCCGGGTGAGGAGATCTGCAGGCAACGGGCGGGCGGCTGGGAGGCGTTGCGCAGGGCGTGCGGCACGCCGTGCGGCAGCAGGGTGCACATGCCGGGAGTCAGCCGGTGGGTCGCGCCCTCGATGTCGACCTCCATCTCGCCCTCGAGGATGTAGAGGAACTCGTCCGCGTGGTGATGGACGTGCGGCGGGATGTCGATGTCGAGCTGGGTCTCCAGGACGGAGAGCCGGCCCTCGGTCTCGTCCGCGCGGGCCTTGACGGCGAAGCCCGGCGGGAGGGGCACGCGCCCCGGTCGCCGTTCCCCGGCCGGCAGCACGAAAAAGCGCTCGGCGGGCCGCCTGGGTTCGTCTGTCTCGTTGCGCATGGTGATCGCTGATCCTCTCCGGAGGCGGAAGGGGCGTACGGGTACGGGCGGGGCAGAGACTGAAAGAGGAATCGGAATCCGATTCCATTTATGGAGCGTAGCAGTAGCATCGGCCCTGTGACAGCTTCCTCGCCCTCCTCCGCGCCGCAGCGCCGGCCGCGTGCCGACGCCGAGCGCAACCGCACCCGTGTGCTCGACGCCGCGCGCGAGGTGTTCCGGGCACGGGGTGACGAGGCGCAGATGCCCGAGGTCGCGCGTGCCGCCGGGGTCGGTGTCGGGACGGTCTACCGGCACTTCCCCAGCCGGGCGGCGCTGATCGCCGCCGTGGGGGAGCAACGGCAGGCGGAGATCGTGGAGTTCGGGCGTACGTCCTGTCTGCCGTGTGCGGAGGCGGCGGAAGGGCTGGCCGCCTACATCCGGCACATCGGCGAGGTGCTCAGCGCCGAACGCGGGCTGTCCGCGTCCATCGAGGCGGCCTTCGGGTCCACCGAGCCGACCGGGGAGGGGCGGGCGCGGGCCGAGGGGATCGCCGCCCAACTCCTCGCCCGCGGCAAGGAGGAGGGCACCGTACGGGCGGATGCCGAGGTCGCGGACGTGGTGATGATCGTGTGCGGGCTGGCCGCGGTGATCCGCAACGACGCCGGGGACTGGCGCCGCTATGTGCACAACGCGTGTGCGGGGCTGCGGAATCCGGGCTGAGGGGCCGACGAGCCGACGGGCTGAGGGGCCGACGGGCCCGTGCGGCCGACGGCCCCCGGCCCGTACGGTGTCAGCCCGCCGCGCCCAGCCGCCACAGGGACGTGACCTCGGCCGCGCGGGCGACGTACAGCGGGTCGGAGGTATCGCGGGCGCGGGGATGGCGCGGCGTGATGTCGAGCCGGTCCAGGACCGTGAGGCCGCCGCGGGCGAAGGCGTCGAGGAGCTCGGCGTGCGGCCGCAGGCCGAGGTGTTCGGCCAGGTCGGACAGGATCAGCCAGCCCTCGCCGCCCGGTGTCAGATGCTCCGCCAGGCCACCCAGGAAGCCGTGCAGCATCTGGTTGCCCGGGTCGTACACCGCGCGCTCCACCGGGGACGTCGGTTTGGCGGGCACCCACGGGGGGTTGCAGACGACCAGCGGGGCGCGCCCGGCCGGGAAGAGGTCGGCCTCGACCACCTCCACCTGCCCGGCGACACCCAGCCGTTCGGTGTTCTCGCGGGCGCACGCCAGCGCACGCGGATCCTGGTCGGTGGCCACCACCCGCCGCACGCCCCGCCGCGCCAGCACCGCGGCCAGGACGCCGGTGCCGGTGCCGATGTCGAACGCCAGCTCCCGGCCGGGCAGCGGCGCCTCGGCCACCAGGTCGACGTACTCGCCGCGGGCCGGTGAGAAGACCCCGTAGTGCGGATGGATCCGGTCGCCGCCGAGCGCCGGGATCTCGACGCCCTTCCGGCGCCATTCGTTGGCGCCGATGAGGGCGAGCAGTTCGCGCAGGGAGAGGACGGAGGCGGTGCCCGGGGCGTCGGGCGCCGCGGAGCCCGGGGCCGCCGGCGGGCCGTACGCCCCGGCGCAGGCCTCGCGGACATCCGGCGCGCGGTGCAGCGGGACGGCGTAGGACGCATCGAGCGGGATCAGCAGCATGCCCAGGATGCGGGCGCGCTGGTTCTGGGCGGCGCGGTGCAGATGGAAGGCCTGCGTGACGTCGGCGGGGGGCGTCTTGCGCGGGCGGCGGTCGATGCGCCGGGCCATCGCCGTCAGCAGCTGGCGGGCGTTGTGGAAATCGCCGCGCCACAGGAGCGCGGTGCCTTCGCAGGCGAGTTTGTAGGCGTCGTCGGCCTTCGTGCGGTCGTCGGCGATGACGATCCGGCGGGGCGGCGGGGAGCCGTTCTCGGAACGCCAACGGGCGGAGCGGGCCTCGTCGGCCTCGGTCCATTCGACGACCGGCGGAGAGTTCACCGAAATGTGCCTTGCGTGAGTGGTTCGGGCCCCGCGCTGCGCAGGGGGGATGGTCGACTTTACTCCGTGCCGGGCCCACATCGCCGTCCGCTGTCGTCGGCACCCGCGCGGGCGCAGCATGGAGAGAGGCGGACAAACAGGGCGCAGAGGACATGGCGCCGTCGCCGGAGATGCCGAACGTGATGGGGGTGTCCATGCCGGAGAGCGGGAGCCTGCCGGTCATTGTCGCGGTGGACGGATCGGTGGACAGCGAGCGGGCGTTGCGCTGGGCCGCGGAGGCGGCGCGGCTGCGGTCCGCGTCGCTGCAGGTGGTCCATGTCTGGCCGTATGTCACCGCCGAGCGGGTCGCCGACGACGACGGGACCGGGGATCCGGTGCTGGACGAGCTGCGCGCGCAGCCGCTGGCCTGGGGCCTGCCGGACGTGGAGTTCCGCAGCCTCAGCGGGCTGACCGACACCCAGCTGCCCGCGCTCGGTGCCGAGGCGCAGCTGCTCGTCCTGGGCTCGCGCGGGCGGGGCGGCTTCGCCAGCCTGCTGCTCGGCTCCAACGGTCTGGCCTGCGCCGCCCAGTCGGCCTGCCCGGTCGTGGTGGTGCCGCGCCCGGACCGGGGCGGCGCGCGGCGCGACGAGAACGGTGAGGCGGTGCCGCCGCCCTCCCCGCAGCTGACCCTCGGCGCGGACGCCTCCTCCGAGGAGCCCGGCGCGATCGGCTTCGCGCTCGCCGAGGCGAGCCGCCGCGGCGCCCGGCTCAAGGTCGTCTCCGGCTACTCCTGGCCGATGCTGATGCCGCCCGCGTTCGAGTACGTGACGGCGTACGAGACCACGCAGCGGGAGTACGAGGACGCGCTCGGTACGCAGCTGGCGGACGCGCTCGCCCCGCACCGCGCCCGCCACCCGGAGGTCGACGTCCAGGTGGAGCTGCGGAACGCGGACGCCGCCGGACAGTTGGTGGAGGCGTCCCGGGACAGCGATCTCGTGGTGGTCGCGCGGCGCCGCCGCAGGCTGCCGATCGGCCGGCGGCTGGGGACGGTGGCGCATGCCGTACTGCTGCACGCCGTCTGTCCGATCGCGGTCGTGCCGGAGGACCCGGCGGCGTAGGGGCGCCCGGGGATCCGGCCGGTGGGGGGCCGGGCGGCCGCCGTCAGTCGATGCCGAAGGCCGCCGCATAGCGGACCGTGCCGCGCGGGGGTGCGCTGCCGTCCAGGGAAAGCGCCATGAAGGCTTCGTCGGGCCACGGCTGCGGGGGCAGGACGCCGAAGCGGCTGACGGCCGGTACGAAGCCGAAGCGCGGGTAGTACGGCGGGTGGCCGAGCACGATCGCGGTGCGTTCCCCGGCGGCCCGCGCCGCCTCCAGCAGTGCCTGGATGACGGCACCGCCCGCACCCCGCTTCTGGTGCTCGGGCGCCACCGCGCACGGGGCGAGCGCCACCGCGGGGACATCGTCGACGTAGCAGCGCGTCAGCAGGGCGTGGGCGGCGACCGTGCCGTCCGGGGCGTCGGCGACGTACGACAGGCCCGGGAGCCAGGCCGTACCGTCGCGGCGCAGCGCATCGACGAGGTCCGCCTCGGCGGCCGTCTCGAACGCGGCGAGGTTGATGCGGCGGACGGCCGGTATGTCGGCGGAGGTCTCGGGGCGGGGCCGCCAGGGGCCGGTACGTCCGGTGTCGGTGCCGTCCGTCTCGTTCACATCGCTCGCTTCGTTCGCACTGCTCATGCGGACAAGCGTCGCATCAGGGTCCGGCAATGGGCCACGCGTTTTCCGACCGCTGACCGCTGACCGCCGAGTACCGGCCGACCCCGCCGACCGCGCCCCGCCGCCCTCAGTGAGCCGCCCGGCGCTCCGGCCGCCGCATCAGGAACACGGCCGCCGACCCCGCCGCGAACAGGGCGAGCACGGACAGCGCGGGCCCCACCCAGGACGTGCCGAGCCACTGGCCGCCGAAGTAGCCCAGGCTCACGCTGTACGCGGCCCAGGCGAGGCCGGCCAGCGCGGACCAGGGCAGGAACTCGCGGACCGTGCGGTGTGCGACACCGGCGCCGAGGCTGACCACCGAGCGGCCGGCGGGCGCGAAGCGGGCCAGGACGACGATGCCGCCGCCCCCGCGGGTGAGTGCCGCGCCGAGACGTTCCTGCGCGGCGGACAGCCGGCGGGAGCGTCCGATGGCCCGGTCGAAGCGATCGCCGCCGCGCCAGGCCAGGCGGTAGGCGACCATGTCGCCGAGCACGGAGGCGGTGGCCGCACACAGCACCAGGGAGAACATTTCGGCCAGGTGGGGCGTCCCGCCGTGGGCGGCGACACCGGCCCGCACGGAGTCGACCGCGTCGGCTGCGGTGCCGGTGCCGGCGGCCGTGGTGGCCGCGGCGATCACCAGGACCCCGCTGGGCAGGATCGGCACAAAGACATCGAGGACGATGGAGAGGCTGACGATCACATACACCCAGGGGGTATCTCTGAGGGACCCCAGGCTTTCCAACAACGCGCCACTCCCGGTCCGGACCCCGCCGCGACGTCGCTCGGTGCGGCAGGGGCGGCTCTACAGCCATACAGCGTACGCCTGGCCTTCTCGGCCGTCTGACCTGGGGCGCAAATTGTTGTATGGGTCACGTATGTGGGGTGGCGGGGCCCGGTCGAGACGCGGTACGGCCCGTACGGCAGCGGTGCCGTACGGGCCGTGAAGGTGCCCGGGGTGCGGAGGTCCCGGGGCGGGAGCGTCAGACGGTGCTGGGCTCGGGCTCCGCGGCCGGCGCCTGCTCGGCCTGGCGGTCGCCGAAGAAGAGACGGTCGAGGGACCAGGCACCGGGGCCGATGAAGACGATCAGCAGGAAGGCCCAGCAGAACATCGCGGACGCTTCGCCACCGTTCTGAATCGGCCACAGTGCCGAGCCCTGGTGGGCGGAGAAGTACGCGTACGCCATCGAGCCGGAGCTGATGAACGCCGCCGCGCGGGTGCTGAGGCCGACCATCACGAGGAGGCCGCCGGCCAGCTGGATGACCGCGGCGTACCAGCCGGGCCAGGCGCCCGTCGGGACGGTGGCGCCGGTGCCCATGGCGCCGCCGAGAACGCCGAACAGCGAAGACGCGCCGTGGCAGGCGAAGAGCAGCCCGACGACGATGCGGAAGAGCGCGAGTATGTGCGGGGCCGATCTCTGGGTGAAGGCGTTCAGGGGAGCGGACATAGGGATCTCCTACGGTTTCTGGGGACGAGGGAACCGTTTGGAGGCATAGGTTAGGCGAGCCTAATCTGTACTTGCAAGTTCAACTTCTGTCCGAACCGCCGGTTCCCGCGCCGCCCTTGGCTCCCGCGTCGCCACCGCGAGCGCCGCCCGCGCCACCGCGTCCGTATCGGCCAGTGTCACCGACCCCACCCCGGGGCGCGCGCCCGCCGCCGTCACCCAGTGCACGCCTTCCGTCGGCACGCCGACCGCGAACCGCCGCGGATGGCTCCTGCCGTCGGCCTCGATGAGGCGGTACGGGCTCGGCGACACATCCAGGCCGCCGGTCTCGTAACCGTCCACCGTGTGCGGCCGGCACCCCCCGTCGGCCAGCAGGCCGGCCAGCAGCTCATCGGCGGTGCGCCGCAGATCGGGTTCCGGCAGCCGCGCCTCTATCAGGGCCGCCGCCGTCACCTCCGACCCCGGGACATCCGGCGAATGCGCCGTGAAACCCGGCCCGTGGCCGTCCGCGGCGCCGAGCCGTACCTCCATCCGGGGCCCGATCACCTCCAGCACCCCCGCCGCCATCAGCGCCGCCATCTCCTCTATGCGGCGCCGCGGCGGCCCGATGGACAGGAACGCGTTGAGCGGGGTGTACCAGCGGTCCAGGTGGTCGCGGCGGGAGACGCCCCGCAGCCCGCCGTGGTCGACGATCTGCCGCAGCTCGTTGCGCAGATCGCGCAGCACGTCCAGCGCCGCCTTGACGGGGCCCGCGACATTGCCGCGCCGGGCGTCCGCGACGTCCTGCCGCAGCCGCGCCAGCAGCCATCCCCGGAAGGCGGCGCGGCCGGCGAAACGCCGGTCCCCGTGCGGGCGGGAGACCCGCTCCCAGTCCCAGCGCTCGGCCGGGGCGATGCCGAACGCATCCAGGGCGGCGGCCTCTTCGGGACTGCGGTGCGCGCTGCCCAGGAAGCGCGCCCGGAACCCCTCCCGGCCCGGGGCGCCGCCCGGTGCGCGGCCGGCCAGCAGCGCCTCGTAGTAGACCGTCTCCACCTCCTTGGCCACCAGGGGCCACACCTCCGTCAGGAAGTCGGGCAGGTCCCCGGAGTCGGCGCGCTCGCGGAAGGCGGCGATCACATCCTCCGTGAGCAGCAGCGGCAGATGACGGCCGTGCGCACCCTTGGCGTTGTCACCGCGCGCGTGGTACGGAACGCCGCGCCGGGAACCCGCGTACAGCCGGGGCTCGCGCCCGGACGGCTGATAGACCAGCGTCCCGTCCGCGCCCCGTACGAACCGGCCGCCGCGGGCCGTCGTCAGCAGCGCCATGTGATCGAAGAAGTTCAGGCCGAGCCCGCGCAGCAGTACGGGGCGGCCCGGGGCCAGCGCCGCCAGCTCCGCGGCGAGGTCGGCGGGGTTGGCGGGCGGGAGGTAGTGCAGGCCGCGGACGGCGGCGTAGTCGGCGAGCCGCCGCTGCTCCGGGTCGGCCGCGGACGGCAGATGGCCCTGGGCGAGCACCACCGCGCCCAGGCCGCGCAGCGTCCGGCCGTCGTCCAGGCGCAGCGTCTGGGAGCCGTCGGCGGCCTCCGTCAGACGTACCGCGCGGGCGGCGTGCGGCACGACCGTCACCCCCTCCGGGGCGGTGCGCACCACCTCGCCGTGGAACCACTCCAGATAGCGGCCGTACAGCGCCCGCCCCGGATAGTCGTCCGGGCCGACGTCGCAGCCCTCCCAGGCGTACAGGCTCGGCCCGGTACGTATCGGCCCCGCGCAGGCCACGCTCTCGTCGGTGAACAGCGTGACCTGCGAGGCCACGGTGTTCATCAGCAGCTCGGGCGACTGGGCGGTGCGCCATACCTGGCCGGCGCCGGGCGGCGCGGGGTCGATGAGATGCACCGTCGGGCGGGCGTCCGCGGCCAGTCCGGCGGCCGAGGCGCAGATCCGCTCCAGGACACTCGTGCCGCGGGGCCCCGCGCCCACGATGGCGATGGCGGGCCGGGTGTGGCGGTCGGCGATGTGGTCGGCGGCCAAGAGAGGCACTCCCTGGAGCGAAGGCGAAGACGCGGCCTATCATCACCGCCCGCCCCCGCCGTACGGCACCCGGGTCGGCAAAGAAATTCCCCGGATGCGCGCGCCGCTCACCAGGGCGGTTGCCGTTCGGAGGGCGCCGATCCGTCCGCATCACCGCTTTCCCCGGCAACCCGCGCACCGGCGGCAAAAACCGGCCGGACCGCCCCGATTCCCACGCCGCCCGCACGCCGCGGCGCCCGCCGCCCGGTGGTCCCGGACGGCGGGCGCGAGAGGTGTCCGGACGGTTCAGCAGCCGTCCAGGATCTTCTTCAGCGCGGCCTTCTCCGCCGAGTCCGCGGTCATGCCGTACTCGTGCTTCACCCACACCCACATCCGGGCGTACTCACAGTGGTATGAGGCCTTCGAGGGCAGCCACTTCGCCGGGTCCTTGTCGCCCTTCTCCTGGTTGACGTTGTCGGTGACGGCGATCAGCTGGGAGTGCGTCAGGTCGTTGGCGAGCTCCTGGCGGCGCGCCGTGGTCCACTGCGCGGCGCCCGACTTCCATGCCTCCGACAGCGGGACGACATGGTCGATGTCCAGATCGGATGCCTGGGTCCAGGTCGCCCCGTCGTACGGCGAGACCCACTTGCCGCTCACCGCCGCACAGCTGCCGTCCTGCTGCACGTCCGTACCGTCGCGCTTGAGCACCACCTCGCGGGTGTTGCAGTTGTTCCCCTGGTCGATCCAGTGCGGGAACTTGTCGCGGCTGTATCCGTCCTGCGGACCCTCGGGCTGCTCCTTGATCTCACCGAGGTACGTCCGGGCGGTGGCCGCGTCCGGCGGGCTGGGCGGCGCCGCCACGGCGGTCTGGCCGCTCAGCATCAGCGTGCAGACCAGCGCCGTGGCCGCGCCCGCGGCGACGGTCACTCGACGCGCGTAGAACTTGGGCATCGAAACTCCCTTGAAGTGGGGGGAAGTTGAGCTGCGGTGCGGGCCCATGGTGGCGACGTGGGGTTTCCACCGGATGGGCACCAGGTAACAGAGTGGCGACATGCTCACGTCAGTTCAAGTGGTCCGGGGAAACGTGCTGATGGAGCGCCATGAGCGGGCCGGAGCAGTCCGGTTGGGCCGCGCCCGCGCATCCGCCCCCTACAGTGAGCGCGTGCTGCTGCCGGTGAACGTCACTCTCGGGGTCGTCCTCGCCGTCCTGTTGGCCGTCGCCGTGGCCGTCGCGGCCGTGGCGCGCCTCGGCCATGCCAGGGCCATCGCCGCCGCGGGCCTGCGCGCCGCCGCCCAGCTGGCGGCCGTCTCTTACCTCATCGGCTGGGTGGTGCGGGCGCTCCCCTGGCTGGTCTGCTTCCTCCTGCTGATGTTCGCGGTGGCGGTACGGACCGCGGGCCGCCGGATCACCCAGAACCACACCTGGTGGTGGGCCGCCGTGCCGATCGCCACCGGCGTGGCCCCGGTCATCGGCCTGCTGCTGCTCACCGGCCTCCTCCCGCCGCGCGGCCTCACCCTCGTCCCCGTCACCGGCATCCTCATCGGCGGGGCGCTGACCGCCACCGTCCTGGGCGGGCGGCGGGCGCTGGACGAGCTGGAGAGCCGGCGCGGGGAGTTCGAGGCGGGCCTCGCGCTCGGGCTGCTGGACCGGGACGCGCGGATGGAGGTGGCCCGCCCGGCCGCGTCGGACGCGCTGCTGCCGGGGCTGGACCAGACCCGGACGGTGGGGTTGGTCACACTTCCCGGGGCCTTCGTCGGGATGCTGCTGGGCGGCGCCTCGCCCGTACAGGCCGGTGCGGTACAGCTGTTCGTGCTCGTGGCGCTGCTGGTGGTGCAGGCGGCGGCCTGTGCGGTGGTGCTCGAGCTGGTCGCGCGCGGACGGATGCACCGCGTACCCTTGGCGGCAGCAGAAGGGGAGTAGCTCTCCGCCGGACCGTCGACATACTGCGCGCCCTCGTGGCGCGCCGGCGCCCGGAGCGCGGTAGGTAACCCGTACCGCGCCAGCGAGACCTTCGGCCGCAGTGTTTGACGCTGCCGTGCCGAAGCGACCCCTCTTCCGGGCCCTTTTGGTACGGCCCGACCGATCGAGGTATTCACCCCGTGTTCAGCTTCACCGTCGCCGCCGTCGTTTTCGGCGTCATCTTCCTTGCCGAGCTGCCCGACAAGACCGCTCTCGCGGGCCTGATGCTCGGCACCCGTTACCGGGCCTCCTACGTCTTCGCCGGCGTCGCCGCCGCCTTCCTGGTGCATGTCGCGCTCGCCATCGCCGCGGGCAGCGTGCTCACCCTGCTCCCGCACCGCGTCGTCCAGGCGGTGGTGGGTGTGCTGTTCCTGGCGGGCGCCGCCGTCCTGCTGTTCAAGAAGGACGACGACGAGGAAGAGGTGACGAAGCCCGCCGACCAGAGCTTCTGGAAGGTCTCCGGGGCGGGCTTCATGATGATCCTGGTGGCGGAGTTCGGCGATCTGACGCAGATCATGACCGCCAACCTCGCCGCCCGTTACGACAACCCCCTCTCGGTCGGCGTCGGCGCCGTCCTGGGGCTGTGGGCCGTGGCGGGCCTGGGCATCCTGGGCGGCCGCACGCTGATGAAGTACGTACCGCTCAAGCTGATCACCAAGATCGCGGCGGGCGTGATGGCGCTGCTGGCGGGCTTCAGCCTGTACGAGGCGATCGCCGGCTGAGGCGGCGGAAGGCCCGGACGGACGGGCTGACGGCCGGAAGAACGGGCGGCAGGCCGGGTGGACCGGCCGCCGTCCGCCCGGCGCCGGTCAGGCCGCGATGTGCACGGCTATCAGGCCGTCGGCCAGCGCCTCGACGCGGATCCCGGTGAGGTCGCGCACCTGCGCGGTGGGCGCGAAGGCGGCGGCGCGCTCGCCGACCCCGACGACCCGCATGCCGGCCGCCCGGCCGGCCGCGATGCCCGCCTCGGAGTCCTCGAAGACGAGGCAGTCCTCCGGGGCGTGGCCCAGTTCGGCGGCGCCCTTGAGGAAGCCCTCCGGGTCGGGCTTGCTGGCACTCACGCTCTCCGCCGTGATCCGCACGGACGGCATGCGCAGCCCGGCGGCGCCCATCCGGGCATCGCTGAGGGCGATGTCGGCGGAGGTCACCAGGGCGTGCGGGAGCCGGGCTATGGCGTCCATGAAGGCGGGCGCACCGGGGACCGGCACCACACCGTCCATATCGGCGGTCTCCTGCGCCAGCATCCGGCGGTTGTCCGCCAGATTGAGCTCCATCGGACGGTCGGGCAGCAGCGCGGCCATGGTGGCCCAGCCCTGCCGCCCGTGGACGACCTCGAGCACCTCGTCCGCGGCCAGGCCCTGCTCGGCCGCCCAGCGGCGCCAGCAGCGCTCGACGACGGCCTCGGAGTTCACGATCGTGCTGTCCATGTCCAGCAGCAGTACGCGGGCGGTGAGCGTGGTGGTGGCCGTCATCGGCGGGCTCCTGGGCGCTACGGCGGTGGGACAGGCGGGACGCGCGGAGATGCGCGCAGACACAAGCGGTCCCGCCCGCCGGTCAGGGAATGCGGGCGGAACCACTTTGTTTCTACACGATACAAAACGGTCCCGGGTCCGGACAACCGCCCCCCGTCACGGGCCCGCCTTCCAGCCGTCCCGCCTTCCAGCCGTCCCGCCCCTCACGGCTCGTCGGTCTGCGATTCCAGGGACGCCCGGGTCTGCTCCCCGTAGACGCCGTCCTGGTCGCCGGTCACTCCGTACGCCTGCTGATAGCGCGACACCGCGTCCCGTACGTCCGCGTCGTACCGGCCGTCATCCGGATCCAGGTAGCGGCCCAGCTGCCGCAGCCGGTTCTGCAGCTCCGCCACCTCCGGGCCGCTGGACCCCTCGCGCAGCACGATCGGGCCGGTGGGCGCGGAGCTCGGCCGCCCGCCGGGGGTGTGGCCGATGCTGCCGGAGGCCCGGGTGGGGGCGGGGGGAGGCGGCGTCGGCGTCCGGTAGGGCGTGATCGTGTCCCGGGGCGCCGGCCCGTTGCCGGGGCGCCGCGAGGGCGACCGGTGCGTGGGCGGGGCGGCGGGGGAGACGGTGGGGGAGGGGCGGGTGCCGCGTGTGGGGAAGGCGGCGGTGGGGGCGGCCGTGCCGTGGTCGGGCGGCGCGGCCCGGTCCCGTTCGCCGCCGGAGAGCGCATCGCTGCCGATCAGCACCGCGGTGGCCGCCACGGCGGCGCCGGCGACCGCCAGTACGGCCGGTAAGGCGCGCTTACGGGGTGCGGTGCGGACGGCCGGGGCGTCCGGGGAGGCCGGCCCGCCCGGGGAGGCCTCGGTGAACGGTGCCGCATCGGACGAGAGGAACGTCCTGGAGGTGGGGCCGGAACGGCGCGGCCGGGGAACGGTGGGCAGCGCCTCGGGGACGGCGGAGGCCGCTCCCGTACGGGGGTCAGGACGGGAGCCTTGCGCGAAGCCGTCCCAGGAGCCGTCCCGCTCCTCGTCGGCCCCGTCCTGGCCGGGTAACGACACATACGGCCTGATGCGCAGCGGATCGAAGTCCTCCGCGCCGACCGCCGCGCACAGGCAGGTCGGCCGCCCGTCGCCGCGTACGGGGGCAAAGCAGTGCGGGCAGGTCTGTGCCGTCACGAACGGTCGCCTCCAAGGAGCTGTCGAGCCCTCGAACAGGCAGCGATTATCCAGAGCCCGCCCGGTCCGCGCAGGCGCTCCGGGACATCCGCCGGGCATCTCCCCGATGTCCACCGGGCGACCACCGCCACGGGATGCGCCCGCCTCCGGCCATACCCCGCTCGGCGGGCCATTTCGGGCGGAACCCACCACGATGGAAGGACGCGAAGGGCGGCCCGCGCCGGGGGAGAGCCGTCCCGAACCGAGGGAGACGCATATGGCGCAGGACATCGGCGCCCCGGCCGTACCCGGCGCGGGCCAGTCCCGGCGGACGGTCCTGGTCGCGATCGGCGCGCTGCTGCTCGGCCTGCTGATCGCGGCGCTCGACCAGACCATCGTCGCCACCGCGCTGCCCACCATCGTCAGCGAACTCGGCGGCCTCGACCACCTCTCCTGGGTGGTCACCGCCTACCTCCTGGCCTCGACGGCCGCGACCCCGCTGTGGGGCAAGCTCGGCGACCAGTACGGCCGCAAGAGGCTGTTCCAGGCCGCGATCGTGATCTTCCTGATCGGCTCCGTGCTGTGCGGCATCGCCCAGGACATGGGGCAGCTGATCGCCTTCCGGGCCCTCCAGGGGCTGGGCGGCGGCGGCCTGATCGTGCTGTCGATGGCGATCGTCGGCGACATCGTGCCGCCCCGTGAACGCGGTAAGTACCAGGGCCTGTTCGGCGCCGTCTTCGGCGGCACCAGCGTCCTGGGGCCGCTGCTGGGCGGGCTGTTCGTCGACCACCTCAGCTGGCGCTGGGTCTTCTACATCAACGTCCCCATCGGCATCGTCGCGCTGGCCGTCATCGCCGCCGTACTGCACATCCCGCGCCACCGCACCCCGCACCGGATCGACTACCTGGGCACCGCGCTGATCGCCGCCGTCGCCGCCTGCTTCGTGCTGATGACCTCCCTCGGCGGCGTGACGTACCCCTGGGGCTCCTGGCAGACCGTGGGATTCGGGGTGCTGGGCGTCCTTCTGCTCGGCGCGTTCCTCCTGGTGGAGCGCCGGGCCGCGGAACCCGTGCTGCCGCTGCGGCTGTTCACCCTGCGCACCTTCTCGCTCTGCGCCGTCATCGGCTTCGTCATCGGCTTCGCGATGTTCGGCTCGATGACGTATCTGCCGACGTTCCTGCAGGTCGTGCAGGGGGTCACACCGACGATGTCCGGTGTGCACATGCTGCCGATGGTGCTCGGCATGCTGCTCTCGTCCACCGCCTCGGGCCAGATCGTCTCCCGCACCGGCCGCTACAAGGTCTTCCCGATCACCGGCACCGCCGTGGTGGCGCTCGGCCTTCTCCTGCTCCACCAGCTCGACCCGGCCAGCGGCGTCGCCGAGATGAGCGCCTACTTCTTCGTCTTCGGCGCCGGACTCGGCCTGGTCATGCAGGTCCTGGTGCTCATCGTGCAGAACGCCGTCCCCTACCAGGACCTGGGCGTCGCCACCTCCGGCGCCACCTTCTTCCGCTCCATCGGCGCCTCGTTCGGCGTCTCCATCTTCGGCACGGTCTTCACCGGCCGGCTCCGCCCCCGGATCGCCGAGGCCCTCGCCGGGCACCCGCTGCCGCCCGGAGTCGGCCCGGCGAAGATCGCCGAGGACCCGCGGACCGTCGCCCGGCTCCCGGCCGCCCAGGCCGCCGGCGTCCTGAACGCCTACTCCGTCTCCATCACCGACGTCTTCGTCTACGCCGTCCCCGTCGTCCTCGTGGCCTTTGCCCTGGCCTGGTTCCTCAGGGAGGAGCCGCTGCGCCGCAGCGTCACCGCCCCGGAGACCAGCGAGGTGCTCGCCTCCAACCCCGTCGAGCGGTCCTCGCGCGACGAATGCGCCCGCGCACTGTCCAAACTGGGCAGCCAGGAAGGCCGTAAGCACATCTACGAGAAGATCACCGCGCGGGCCGGCCTCGACCTCAAACCGGCCGCCGGCTGGCTGGTGCTGCGCATCCACCGCTACGGATCGGTGGAGGCGGCGCTGCTCGCCGAGCGCACCAATGTGCCGCTCGGCGTGATCTCCGAAGCCATCCGCCAGCTGGAGGAACGCGGCCTGGCCGAACGCCAGGGGCTGATGCTGCTGCTCACCGACCGCGGCCGCGAGACGGCCGGCCGGCTCTCGGCCGCCCGCCAGGAATCACTGGCGGAACTGCTGGGCGACTGGTGGACCAAGGACCGCCCCACCGACCTGACCGACCTCGTGCGGGAGCTGACGGCGGAACTGTGCGGATCGGACGCGGAGGAGCCGCACAACGGCGATGCCCGCCCGACCGTGCCCCGTACGCCGCACGGCCGGCCGGGGGTGTCGAAGTGAGGGGACGCCCGCGCCGCGGGCCGGGGAGGCGCCGGGGATTGTCAGTGGGCTCGTTTACGGTCGGGAGCAGGTGCTGAGAAGCGCCGGAGGGCGCTGCGGGGGAGGGGATCGGGAGTGGCCGGGCATCGGGAACTCGCCGTGCACGAAACGCATTTCATCGAGAAGCTCGCGCGGCGGCGCACGACATTCGACCCGCCGGGGTTCGCCGATGCCTGCCCGGCTCTGCGGGAGAAGTGCGCCCGCTCAGGGCGCACAACACCCCTGCCACCAGCGGCATTTCTCCGGAACCTAACCGTCCGGATCGGACATGACCAACCAGATCGTAAAAAAATTCGATCAAGTCCCTGGTACGGGTGTTAACTTGTGAGCCGGTAGTCGGATGACTGCCGGTTTGTACTGAAGGAGGCTGTTATGGAAGAGCAGACCGAGCTGTCGAACGTGGAGCCTTACGCGCCCCCGATGCTGGTCGAGGTCGGCGAGTTCAGCGAGGACACGCTGGGCTTCATCGGCTGGGGCAAGGACATCTTCGGCCACTACGGCGGCTGATCGTCGACAGCTGACTCTCAGGAGCAAGCAGCAATGACCGGTGCTGGGTTCGTGGTTCTGCCGGACACGGCGTCCGCAGTCGAGGTGCGCGCGGCGCTGCCCTGGGCGGCGCCGCGGGTGCACTCGCATGCGTCGGGGCGCCCATGGCTGGTAGGACGGTGGTCGCCCGGAGAGATCCAGGTGGTCACCGCGGGCCCGGTACGCGTGGCGGTGATCGGGGTCTGCCCGGTCACCGCCACGCGGTTGTCCGAACTCACCGCGCGGATAAGGACGGTGTCCGATGTGGACGCCCTCGCGGCGGCGCTGCCCGGCTCCTGCCACGTCGTCGCCTCCGTCGACGGCCGGCTCCGCGTCCAGGGCAGCCTGACCGGCCTGCGCCGGGTGTTCCACACCCGGGTGAACGGCCTGACGGTGGCCGCGGACCGGGCCGACGTCCTGGCCTCGATGACCGGTGCCGGAATCGACGAACGCGCCCTGGCGGTACGGCTGGCCTGCGGCGGGCTCGTCCCGTCCCCGATCGGCGACCTGCCGCTGTGGAAGGGCATCACCCCGCTGGCTCCGGACCACTATCTGGTGTGGGACGGCGAACAGGCCCGGGACGTACGGTGGTGGCGGCCGCCGACCCCCGAACAGCCGCTGCCGGACGGGGCGCGGGCCGTACGGGAGGCGCTCACCGCCGCCCTGCAGGACCGCGGACCGGCCGAGGGCCGGTTGAGCACGGACCTGTCCGGCGGTATGGACTCCACCTCCCTGTGCTTTCTCGCCGCTCGCAACGTCCCGGACCTCCTGACGTTCCGATGGGGCGAGGCCGAGGCGGGCAACGACGACGCCGCCTTCGCCGCCCACTCCATCGGCTCCCTCGACCGGGCCGACCATGTGGTGGTGCCCCCCGGCGAACTCCCCGCGCTGTTCGCCGATGCGGGGACACCGGTCGACACCGAGGAGCCCTACCCCTTCGTCCGCACCGCCGCGCGCACGCACCACACCGCGCGGCTGCTCGCCGACCGGGGATCGCACCGCCATCTCGCCGGTCACGGCGGGGACGAACTCTTCACCCCGTTCCCCGGCTATCTGCACGGGCTGCTCCGGCGTCATCCGGTGGCCGCGCTCCGGCATGTCCGCGGCTATGCCGCGCTCAAGCGCTGGCCGCTGCTGCACACCCTGGGTGCGCTGGTGCGACCCGGTGACGAGGCGTCATGGTGGCGGGCGCAGGCCGACCACCTCACCGACCCGCCGCTGCACAAACGCCGACCCGGTCTGGGCTGGGGCCTGTGGCCGTTGCGCGCCCCGTCCTGGGTCACCGGCACGGCCGTCGCCGAGGCCCGGGACATACTGCGGCAGACCGCGGACACCACCCGGCCGCTCTCCCGTGACCTCGGGCAGCACCAGCTGCTGCGCGCCGTGCGCACCAGCGCCCCCTGGTACCGGCTGCTGGCCCGCCCGTTCGCCGACGCCGGTGTGCAGCTCGACTCGCCGTTCTTCGATGACCGCGTCGTCGAAGCCGTGGCGGGTGTCCGGGTCCACGAGCACTCCGGCCCGTGGCGCTACAAGCCACTGCTGGCCGAGGCGATGCGCGGCATCGTGCCCGAAACGGTGCTCGGCCGCTCCACCAAGGGCGAATTCAGCGAGGAGGCCAGCTCCGGCCTGCGCCGCAACCTCCCCGCGATTCTGGAGCTGTTCGCCGACTCCGCCCTGGCCGCCCACGGCCTGATCGACCCCGACGAACTGCGCACCCGCCTGCTGGCCCCGCAGGCGGACAACGCCACGGGCATCGCCCTGGAACCGCTGATCGGCTGCGAGACCTGGCTGCGCGCCGCCACCCGACCCACCCCTGCTTGGAGGTTCGACGCCCATGCGTCTGCATCCTGACGTGGTCTCCACCGACACCGACGACGGCACCGTCCTGCTCAACGGACGCACCGGACGCTACTGGCAGCTCAACGCCACCGGGGCCCATGTGCTGCGTGGGCTCCTCGACGGCCACAGCCCCGACGACATCGCGGCGGGCGTCGCGGCCCGGCACCGGATAGACCGGTCCCGGGCCGAGCGGGACGTCACCACCGTGATCGACCAACTCCGTACCGCGGGGCTGGTGATCGCGTGAGCATGCCCGTCGCGCTGGCCGAACGCCGCCGATTGCCCCTGCACCGACGGCTCGTGCCCCTGCTGGCCGTCGGCGTCGCCCGTCTGCTCGCCAAGGCCAAACCGGCCCGGCTGCGCACCGTCCTCGCATTCGCCCGCCGTGGCGCCGCCCCGGCCACGGCCGACCAGGCCCTCGCGGCCCGGGAGGCGGTCGTCTCGGTCAGCCTGCGCTGTGCCGGTCAAGGCTGTCTGCAACGCTCCATCGCCACCGCACTGCTCTGCCGCATACGCGGCGCCTGGCCCACCTGGTGCACGGGCGTACGCACCCACCCCTTCGCCGCCCACGCCTGGGTGGAGGCCGACGGCAGGCCCGTCGGCGAACCCCACCCCAAGGGCCACTTCAAACCGCTGATCTCCATACCTCCGCTGCGGGGGGACGAGGGATAGCCGGCCCCGGACTCACCCACCGAGCCGCTTCTCGAAGAAGATCTCCGCGTAGATGTCGTCGTGGTAGCGCGGGATCTCCGTGAAGCCGTGCCGCCGGTAGAGGGCGATCGCCTCCACGAGATCGAGCCGGGTGTCCAGCCGGATGCGTTCGGCGCCCATCCGGACCGCGGCCGACTCGGCGGCCGCGAGCAGTCCCCCCGCGCCACCCTGGCCGCGGTAGGGGACGCGGAGGAACATCTGCTTGAGTTCCGCGGTCCGCTCGTCCAGCAGCCGTACCCCGGCACACCCGGCGGCGGCGCCGCCGTGCCGGGCGATCAGCAGCACGCCATGAGGAGGCGTCAGATGGTCGTCCGGATACCCCGCCAGGCCTTCCGCGATCTCCTCGGCCGTCGCGCGCCGCCCCTCGTGCAGCTCGAAGTAGCGATCGGCGACCTCGGTGTAGTAGTCGCGCAACAGCGACCGGCCGTCCGGCGAGAGGAAAGGCTCGGCGGAGACGGCCCAGGGAAGGCGCAGGGCGGCGGTCTGGCTCATGGCGACATTGTCGCCGCGGCCGGGGAGCGGGACGCAAGGGATTTTGGCGGCGCGGGCGGTCGCAGCCGGCTCGGGCCGCTCGCCGCCCTCGGCGCCGCCGACGTCCCCGCGGATCCGCGCCGCGAACCGCGGCTAGGCGTTCTTGGGCGCTGCCTGCTGCACGACCTCGAACGACCACACGGTGGAACCGCTGGCGGCCGGCTTCGGCCGGTCGCTGCCGCCCTGGTGAGCCGCCTTCATGGGTCCCTCCATCCACGCCTGGAACGACTCCTCGTCACGCCACCGCGTGTACACCAGGTAGTCGTCGGTGCCCTCGACCGGGCGGAGGAGCTCGAACCACTCGAAGCCGTCCGAGCTCTCCACCGCATGGGCGCGGGAGGCGAAGCGCTTCTCGAGGGTTTCCCGCTGCTCGGCGGGGACAGTCAGTACGTTGATCTTGACTACGCTCATGGCCCCATCTTGCCGCATGGGACATCGGCGGCAGCGAGCGGCACCGTGGCGGATCACAGCACCCGGGAGGCGCGGTTGGAGCGCCCGGGAGGTTGCGGTCGAACAGCCCCGAGGCCGGTGGGACGGGGTACTCCTCCCGCGCGCGCCTCAGGGCCGGTGCATCAGCGACGTGCTTACTTCATCGACGTGCTTACTTCATCATCTGCTTGAACTCGTCGAAGTCGATGATGCGGTCCTTGTTCGCATCCGACTTCATGGCGTTCTTGGCCTTCTCCCTGAGCTGGCCCTGATGCCCTTCGCGCTTGAAGTGGTTGGCCATTTCGACGATGTTGATCTGCCCGTCACCGTCGGTGTCGATCTGCTCGAACAGCTCTCTGGCCTCGGTCTCGGTCATGATGTCCTCTCGTTGACGGTGTGCTGAAGACCCGAACGGTCAACGGAAGAGTGGCTGGATAGCCGGGCATATAACCCTTCAGGACTGTCGATTCATTCCAATGCGGGTCAATTCAGGCACCGGGATCCGAGGCCTTGCCTCACTCGCTCGGCGCAGCCGACGACGACGGCTCCGCCGCCTGCGGTACGGGCCCCGCGGGCGGCGGCACCGCACGGCGCCGCCTGCGCCCCCGCAGCACCAGCGCGGTCACGGCCACGCTCACCGACATCAGCGCCGCCGCCCCGACCACCGTGAGGAGCCAGGCCGGGACGCCGCCCACCTTCATCAGCACATAGGTGTAACGGACCCGCTGGAACGGCGTATCGGTGGTCGCGCGCCGCAGCTCATGGTCGCCGGTGATGCGCTCCGGCTGCGGGAAGCTCTGGTCGATGGCGGTCAGAAACGCCCCGCCGCGGCCCGCGAGGTCACCGACCGCGGTGCCCCTGGGCTTGATCCGGCCCGCGAAGAAGACCTCCGGCCTCGCGCCGCCGATGCTGCTGCGCGGCTCCATCCGGTGCGGCGCCAGGACGTAGAGGCCCAGCGACTGCGGTGTTTTGGCGAGCCGGGACAGGCGCATGGGATAGACCAGCCGCTCGCTGGCGAAGGACAGATGCAGCGGATCGAGGGTGCCGTACAGACGGCCGTACCGCTCGGCGGGGGCCAGCCGGATCGCGACGTACTCCCAGTGCTGCGCCACGTACGGGCGCAGTGCGGTCGCGAGCGCCCCGGGCAGCCGGAAGCCGTGGGACTTCAGCCAGCCGCGCAGCGCGTCGGGGTCGGTGGCGGTCAGCCGGGCCACGTCGAACGGGCCCAGGCGCTCCCGGCCGACGACGCCGACACCGGGGCCGCCGGCCCCGGGCATCGGGGCGTCGGCGGTGTCCCCGCCGCCCCATCGGAACGGCCAGTCGTCGCTCCGGGGCCAGAAGTAGGAGCGTTCCTTGTCGGCCGGTGCGGTGATCCCGGCGAGCTCGCTGAACAGGGCGGAGTCGCCGAGCTTCACCGTCGCCCGGTGCGGCACCGGCATGATCCAGGCGGCGTCCGGGGCGGTCCCGTTCACCGTCAGGCTCATGACGATCTGCTCGGTCCTGCCGTCCCAGCGCACCACGGAGGTCTCCCGGTCCACCGACAGGGTGGTCTTCGGGTCCACGACCATCGCACCGCAGCCGCAGGCGTACGCGGGTCTGGCCAGCGACACCAGCTGCACGGCCAGCAGCATCAGCACCACCAGCACGGCCCGCTGCCGCCGCGCCGCCCGGTGTTCCCTCGCCACGCCCACCGTCGTCCCCCGTTCGTTCGCTGCCCGTCGATGTGATCGGCAGCGACTCAGACGGACGGGACGGTACGGACGGTTCCCCTTTCCGGGTTCCGGCGGGTGCGGTGCGGGTTGCGGCGGGCGTGGGGGTGGGCGTGCGCGTGCAGCGGCTGCGTGCCGTGCACCCCGCGGAACGCAGGAAGGCCGCCGGGGGACCGGCGGCCTTCCTGGGGGTGCGCGGGGGGAGCGGACCCCCTGCTTACGGGGAAGCGTCCGGGGTCAGGCCGCGGATCCGACCTCGGCGCGGCGTGCCGCGCGGACGATCTCGCGGGCCTCGGCCTCCGTCTCGACGGCCGGCGGCGAGCCGGGCAGCGGCCTGCGGGCGCTCTCGGACATCCGCCAGACGGCGATACCACCGATCACGGCCGCCGCCATCATGTAGTACGCGGGCATCATCTTGTTGCCGGTCGCCCCGATGAGGGCGGTGACCACCAGGGGAGTGGTCCCGCCGAAGAGGGAAACCGAGATGTTGAAGCCGATCGACAGCGAGCCGTAGCGGAGCTTGGTCGGGAAGAGCGCCGGCAGCGCGGAGGGCATCGCGGCGGTGAAGCACACCAGCAGCAGCCCGAGCGCCGCCATGCCCAGCGCGATGGCGGCCAGCGAACCCTGCCGGATCAGCAGCAGCGCCGGCACGGACAGCACCAGGAAGCCGACGCAGCCCGCGGCGATGACGGGGCGGCGGCCGAGGCGGTCGGCCAGCTTGCCCGCGAACGGCTGCACACCCATCATCACGACCATCACGCCGAGCACCACCAGCAGCCCGTGCGTCTCGTCGTACTTCAGCTCCGAGGTCAGATAGCTCGGCATGTACGACAGCAGCATGTAGTCGGTGACGTTGAAGACCAGGACCAGCCCGACGCACAGCAGCATTGCCCGCCACTGACCGAAGACCATCTCGCGGAGGCCGATCCGCTTCTCGGCCTCGCGGCGCTCCTTCTCCTTCGTCCGCGCCTCCTTCTCCAGCCGGGCGAAGGCCGGGGTCTCCTCGAGACGCATCCGCAGATAGAGGCCGATGATGCCCATCGGGCCCGCGATCAGGAACGGGATCCGCCAGCCCCACGCGTTCAGGTCGTGGGTGGACAGCAGCGCGGTCATCAACGTGACCAGGCCGGCGCCGCCGACGTAGCCGGCCAGCGTGCCGAACTCCAGCCAGCTGCCGAGGAAGCCGCGCTTCTTGTCGGGCGCGTACTCGGCGATGAAGGTGGACGCGCCGCCGTACTCACCGCCGGTGGAGAAGCCCTGCACCAGCCGCGCGACGAGCAGCAGGATGGGCGCGCCGACGCCGATGGTGGCGTAGGAGGGGATCAGGCCGATGGCGAAGGTGCCCGCCGCCATCATGATCATGGTGATCGCGAGGACCTTCTGCCGGCCGATGCGGTCGCCGAGCGGTCCGAAGACCATGCCGCCGATGGGACGCACCAGGAACGCCGCCGCGAACGCACCGAAGGTCGACAGCAGCTGCGCGGTCGGGTTCCCGGACGGGAAGAAGACGTGTCCGAGGGTCACCGCGATGTAGCTGTAGACGCCGAAGTCGAACCACTCCATCGCATTGCCGAGGGCCGCCGCGGACACCGCTCGTCTGACCATCGCGGGATCGACGACGGTGACCTCGTCCGACGCCCGCTTCTCCAGGTCGGGTGCGGCATCGGTACGGCTGCGGCCGTGGGAAAGGGGCCCGGGTGCGACGGGGGACTGCGTCGGCACGTGTTCGCTCGCCTGCGCTCTCTTGGACGACTGCATGACATGCCCCGCCGTGGGGTGACGGGGCGGAGCCCGCCATGGGGTGACGGGCAAAGGTCGACCATAGGGGCAGAACGGATCATCACGGACAGTGTGCGGATGGCCGCGCGGTCGGTCGTATACCCGCTCCTTGCTGGGCAAACGCCTGTCTCGAAGGATTTCTGCGGGACTTCCGTCTGTGATCCATCTCGCGGCGATTCACTGCAACCATCACGCTCTGTGCTGCATGGCGTGCCGAATACGCCGTGGGGGGTACGGCCGGAATGTCATCGGAAACGTCGATGGCGTCACCCGGCGCTTCCGGCGCATCACAGGGCGCGTCCGTCATGCCGCCGGCCGCGGACACGAAGACGGCGCGGCGGCGTTCTTCGCCACCGCGCCGATGGATCGTCGCGCCCCTCAAGGATCGGCCATGCGCGCGGACCCCGCCACCTGAGCGGCGGGCGGGGGTGACGCGCTCAGGGAAGCGGCCCGCTCCCGGAGGCGCCCCACGGCCGGATGCGGAGCGGACTCACGGCATCCACGCCTCGTACGACAGCACCTCCCCGGCCTTGATCCGGAACTCCGGCAGAGCCTTGGTGAAGGTGACCTCGCTGCCCAGCAGTTGCCCGGTCCGGGGGTCGAGGATGACCATCTGGCGGGTGGCGTTCATGCCGCCGTCCGGACCGTCGTAGACATACGCCTGCCCCCGGCGGCCCAGCCGGTCGGTGACCGTGCCCGCCGGACGCAGTCCCTCCGCATCGGCCAGCACCCGGACGATGGCCGCCGTCTCCCGCGGCCCCGGAGTCCATTCCTGACGCAACGACGAGAGCGCCGACAGCAGCTGGGGCGTCCTGGGGCCCGCGCCCCCGTACAGCGCCGCGAGCATCTCGCGCAGTGCCTCGGGGTCGGTCGGCGGCTTCGTGCGGGCGACCAGGCTGCGCTGCCCGCCCGCCGAGCCCGCCGGATAGGACTTACGGTGCAGCACCTTGCCGTCATGCACGGTGCGCCAGCCGCCGCCGGTGTCGTCGATCACCGGGCGCCCCGGGTGCCGGGGGTCGGTGGCCACGACGAGTTCGGAGCCGCTGCCGTCGGCGCGCCAGCGGGTGATGCGCTCCTCCGGCACGGTGACCGGCGGCGCGGCGTCGGGGCCCGCCTCCATACTCAGATTCCAGCTCTGCAGATGGCTGCCCCGGCGCGGCCCGTCCGCGGCACCGGCCGCCCGCGCCCTGGCCTCGGCCCTCCGGGCCAGCTCGTCCAGCGCCACGGACGGGGCGCCGGTGCGCGGGGCCAGCGCGACGGGCACCGCGACGGCCTTGGCGGCGCCGGCGTCGGAGAAGGTGAACGCGAGCACGGCCCCCAGCGCGAGCACCGCCGCCTCGGCCCGCAGGACGAGGCGGCGCCGGGCCTGCCGCGTCCGACGGCTGTGCAGCAGCCGGTTGAGGCCGCGCTCGGCGCGGGCGGGCAGCGGGCGGTCCCGCCAGGGACCTTCGCCGTTCCGTACGGGGTTGGCCGCGCGCAGCAGATCCAGTTCGTCACTCATGGCCACAGCCTCCAGCTCGTACGGACACGGTCATCCGCGTACGGTCGATCTCCGCGCGCAGCCGCCGCCGCGCCCGGTGCAGCCGCATGGCCGCCGCGCTCTGCCCGCACCCCAGGGCCACCGCCAGCTCCTCGAGGGACAGTTCCTCCCAGGCCGTCAGCCGCAGCACCTCCTGGTCGGCGGGCGACAGACGGGCCAGCGCGTCGTGCACCCAGGAACCGGGCCCCTCCGCATCCGGACTCTCCACCGTCTGCTTGCGGTGCGCCGCCTCGTGATTGCCGATCCGGTGCAGCAGCCGCCGGTAGCGCCCCAGCCCGCGCACCGTGTTGGCCAGGCAATTCCGGGCCACCCCGTACAGCCAAGGCAGCGGGGGATCGGGAAGTTCGGCGCGGCGTCTCCAGGCTATGGAGAAGACCTCCGCCACCACTTCCTCGACCTCGTGTGCCTGCCCGTCCAGCCGCCGCGCCACAAAGCGGCTGACCGCCCAGTAGTGCGCGCGATAGGCATCGGCGAAGGCGTCGTCCGTGCTCATGAACCGTCTGTGTCCGGCATGGCCCCGATCTTCACACCCAAAACCGGTGAATATTTCCGGGGCCCCGGACACCTACCGGGCATGACGGCCCTCACGACGACCCCCACATCCTCCACCTCCCCCGGGCCCCCCGGGAAACGACCCTCGGGGACCCGGCAGGCGGTGAACTGGCTCACGACCACCGACCACAAGACCATCGGCACGCTCTACCTGGTCACCGCGTTCGCCTTCTTCTGCGTCGGCGGCCTGCTGGCCTTGCTGATGCGCGCCGAACTGGCCCGCCCCGGGCACCAGATCATGTCCAACGAGCAGTTCAACCAGGCGTTCACGATGCACGGCACGATCATGCTGCTGATGTTCGCGACGCCGCTGTTCGCCGGGTTCGCGAACTGGCTCATGCCGCTGCAGATCGGCGCGCCGGATGTCGCCTTCCCCCGGCTGAACATGTTCGCCTACTGGCTCTATCTCTTCGGCTCCCTCATTGCCGTGGGAGGTTTCCTCACCCCGCAAGGCGCCGCGGATTTCGGCTGGTTCGCGTACGCGCCGCTCGCCGACGCCGTGCATTCCCCCGGTGTCGGCGCCGATATGTGGATCATGGGTCTGGCCTTCTCGGGCTTCGGCACGATCCTCGGTTCGGTCAACTTCATCACCACGATCATCTGCATGCGGGCACCCGGCATGACGATGTTCCGGATGCCGATCTTCACCTGGAACGTCCTGCTGACCGGTGTGCTGGTCCTGCTGGCCTTCCCGGTCCTGGCCGCCGCGCTGTTCGCCCTGGAGGCGGACCGTGAATTCGGTGCCCATGTATTCGATGCGGCACATGGCGGAGCGCTGCTCTGGCAGCACCTCTTCTGGTTCTTCGGCCATCCAGAGGTGTACATCATCGCCCTGCCGTTCTTCGGCATCATTTCCGAGGTCATTCCGGTGTTCTCCCGGAAGCCGATGTTCGGTTACATCGGTCTGATCGCGGCGACGATTTCGATTGCCGGTCTTTCGGTCACGGTCTGGGCGCACCACATGTATGTGACGGGCGGCGTGCTGTTGCCGTTCTTCTCCTTCATGACGTTCCTGATCGCGGTGCCGACCGGTGTGAAGTTCTTCAACTGGATCGGCACGATGTGGAAGGGCTCGCTGTCCTTCGAAACGCCGATGCTGTGGACCGTCGGCTTCCTGATCACCTTCGTCTTCGGTGGTCTGACCGGCGTCATCCTGGCCTCGCCGCCGATGGACTTCCACGTCTCCGACTCGTACTTCGTCGTGGCGCACTTCCACTACGTCGTCTTCGGCACGGTCGTCTTCGCGATGTTCGCCGGCTTCCACTTCTGGTGGCCGAAGTTCACCGGAAAGATGCTCGACGAGCGCCTCGGGAAAATCACCTTCTGGACGCTGTTCATCGGCTTCCACGGCACCTTCCTCGTCCAGCACTGGCTCGGTGCCAACGGAATGCTGCGCCGCATCCCCGACTATCTGGCCGCCGACGGATTCACCACACTCAACACCGTCTCCAGCATCTTCTCCTTCCTGCTGGGCCTGTCGATCCTGCCGTTCTTCTACAACGTCTGGAAGACCGCCAAATACGGCAAGAAGGTCGAGTCCGACGACCCGTGGGGCTACGGCCGCTCTCTGGAATGGGCGACCTCCTGCCCGCCGCCACGGCACAACTTCCGTGCGCTGCCGCGTATTCGCTCCGAATCACCGGCATTCGACCTGCATCACCCGGAGATCGCACGCGAGGTGGAGAGCGGGGCACACGGATGAGCGAGCGAGGGGAGTTGCGGAGGACGGAAGGCCGGAGAGTGCGGCGGGGCGAGGAACGGGGAATGCGGATGCACGACGCCGAGGCGGTCATCAACGAGATCGAGGGATATCTGCTCTGGGAGGCGGAAAAGGAGCGGGCCCGCACCCGCGCCGACGCCTTCTGCGCGGGTCTGCCCTGGCTCACCGACACCCAGCGCCGAGAAGTGGAACTGCGCTACTGCCAGGACCAGCACCACGCAACACAGGCCTATCTGGAGCGCATCGCCGCACGCAGCGCCTCCCTGCGCACCGAATACGACGGCGCGTACCAGGCGCTGCGGCGACGGCTGATCACGGCATGGCTCAGCGGAACGGCGGCGGTGGCGGTCATGGTGGCGCTGGTGGCCGCCGGTCTCACCGCGCACTGAACGGGCACCCGGCGCGCCCCGAGGCACCCGGCGCGCCCGAGGCACCCGGCGCGCGGGGCCCGGCCGGGAGGAGCGGCAGGGCGTGGCGGCGGTGCGTGACGGCGGTGCGTGGTGCGGTTCCGCCCGCCCCGTCAGCCGTAGCGCACCTGCAGTTCCTTGACGCCGTTGAGCCAAGCGGAACGGAGCCGGCGCGGATCGCCCGCCAGCGAGATATCGGGCACGGCATCCGCGATGGCGTTGAAGATCAGGTTGATTTCGAGGACCGCGAGGGACTTGCCGAGGCAGAAGTGGGGCCCGCCGCCCCCGAATCCCAGATGGGGGTTGGGGTCGCGGGTGATGTCGAAGACCTCCGGGTGGTCGAAGACCTCCGGGTCGTTGTTGGCGGAGGAATAGAAGATCCCCACCCGCTGGCCCTGTTTGATCCTTGCGCCGCCCAGTTCGGTGTCCTGGGTGGCGGTGCGCTGGAAGGAGACCACCGGCGTCGCCCACCGCACTATTTCCTCGGCCGCGGTATCGGGGCGCTCGCGTTTGTAGAGCTCCCACTGATCGGGATGGGTGAGGAAGGCATGCATGCCGTGGGTGATGGCATTCCGGGTCGTCTCGTTACCGGCGACCGCCAACAGCAGGACGAAGAAACCGAATTCATCGGAACCGAGGTTCCCGTCGTCCTCCGCCGCCACCAGGCGGCTCACGATGTCCTTGGCCGGACACTCCTTGCGTGCCGCGGCGAGGTTCATCGCGTACGAGATCAGCTCCATGGCCGCGTTGGTGCCGACCTCTTCGGTGATGGCCAGTTCGGGATCGTCGTACGCGATCATCTTGTTCGACCAGTCGAAGATGCGGGCCCGGTCGTCCTGGGGAATGCCGATGAGTTCGGCGATCGCCTGGAGGGGGAGTTCGCAGGCGATGTCCGTGACGAAGTCCCCGGACCCCTTCTGCCGCGCCTCGTCGACGATCCGCGCCGCCCGGTGACGCAGGGCGTCCTCCAGGGCGCGGATGGCGCGCGGGGTGAAGCCGCGCTGCACTATCTGGCGGACCCGGGTGTGTTCCGGCGGGTCCATGTTCAGCATGATCAGCTTCTGTACGTCGATCTGGTCGCGGGTCATGGACTCGTTGAACCGGATGATGGAGGTGTTGAGGTTGGCGGAGAAGATGTCCGGTTTCGTGGACACCTCCTTGACGTCCTCATGGCGGGTGACGACCCAGTAGCCGTCGTCGCCGAAGCCCGCGATGCCGTGCGGCTGGGCGTTCCACCACACGGGCGCGGTCTCCCGCAGCTGCGCGAACTCCGGTAGCGGGACGCGGGTTCGGTAGACGTCGGGGTCGGTGAAGTCGAACCCTTCGGGCAACGCTGGGCATGACATGAGCGACTCCTGGCCAATCTGGCATCCGAGAGTTCTGGCAGTTCCTGGGCAGTTGCGGGGCGGTCGTAGGGCAGTCGTGCGGCAGTCATGGGGCACTTCCGGCGCGGGGCCGACGTGTGGGTGACGCGGGCCGACGCGGCGCTGATGCAGTTCTGATGCGGCTCCGATGCGGTTTCTCCGGCGGCTCCGAGGCGGTTCGCGAGGCAGTTCTGACGCCCCCTCAGATGTCGGTCGCCGTGAAGGTAGTAACGAGTTCTACAAGTGGCAAGGGGTGCGACGGGACCTGTTGCCGACAAGGGCGGTGCACAACCCTTGCGCGCCGGGGCGCGGCTCATAAGACTGTTTGTAGAAGTAGAACGCGTACTAGTTCTTCTTCCGTGGGTGCCGGGACGCCCCGCGGACGCGAGGAGAGGACGAGTCAGTCACATGGCCGCGGAACCCGTCATCGTCGAAGCCGTACGCACCCCCATCGGGAAGCGCGGAGGCGCGCTCGCCAACCTCCACCCCGCCTACCTCCTGGGCGAGACCTACCGCGAGCTCCTCGCGCGCACCGCCATCCAGCCCGACTGCATCGAGCAGATCGTCGGCGGCACCGTCACCCACGCCGGCGAACAGTCCATGAACCCCGCCCGCAACGCCTGGCTCGCGATGGGCCTCCCGTACGAGACCGCGGCCACCACCGTCGACTGCCAGTGCGGCTCCTCCCAGCAGGCCAACCACATGATCGCCAACATGATCGCGGGCGGCGTGATCGACATCGGCATCGGCTGCGGCGTCGAGGCGATGTCCCGTGTACCGCTGGGCAGCGGCTCCAAGCACGGCCCCGGCAAGCCCTGGCCCGACGAGTGGAACGTCGATCTGCCCAACCAGTTCGAGGCGGCCGAACGCATCGCCCGCAACCGCGGCCTGACCCGCGAGAACGTCGACTCGCTCGGCCTGATCTCGCAGGAGCGGGCCGCCACCGCCTGGTCCGAGGAGCGCTTCAAACGCGAAACCTTCGCCGTCCAGGTCCCCACCACCGAGGAGGAACAGGCCGCGGGCCAGGGCATGTGGCGGCTGGTCGACCGTGACGAGGGACTGCGCGACACCACCATGGAAGCGCTGGCCGGCCTCAAGACCGTGATGCCGACCGCCGTGCACACCGCGGGCAACTCCTCCCAGATCTCCGACGGCGCGAGCGCGGTGATGTGGGCCTCCAAGCGCATGGCCCGCGCCCTCAAACTCAAGCCGCGGGCCCGCATCGTGGCCCAGGCGCTGGTCGGCTCCGATCCGCACTTCCACCTCGACGGGCCCATCGACGCGACCCGCGCCGTGCTCGGCAAGGCCGGTATGTCCCTCAAGGACATCGACCTCGTCGAGATCAACGAAGCCTTCGCCTCGGTCGTGCTCTCCTGGGCCCAGGTCTTCGAACAGGACCTGGCGAAGGTGAATGTGAACGGCGGCGCCATCGCCCTCGGCCACCCGGTCGGCGCCACCGGCGCCCGCCTCATCACCACCGCCCTGCATGAACTCGAGCGCACGGACAAGGAATTCGCACTGATCACGATGTGCGCGGGCGGCGCCCTCGCGACGGGGACGATCATCCAGCGCCTGTAGCTCGTAAGGGGACCTGCCTGCCTGCGGGTACGGGCATGCGTACTGCGGTAAACCCCAAGCGAGTTGGGAGGAGAACCGCATTCTCCGCCGCGCCCGCTCTTCGTACCGTCGCCGCATGACCAGAACGCAGCAGACCCCACCGGCAGCAACGAGCGCACCGTCCCGACGCCCCGCACCACGACGGCGGTCACGTGGACCGGCCGTGGCCGCCGCCATGGTGCTGGCCGCGCTCACCACAGCCCCGGCCCTCGCCGCGCCGCAGGCCGTCGCGGCACCGGCACCGGCCGGTACCCCGACGGCCGGGCCGGGACGCGACGCGGGACGCGGGGCGCTGCTCTCGCTCACCCCGCTCGCCGTCCTGAACCGCGACGAAGTCATCGCGCAGGCACGCACGGCAGGCCTCGACGCGGGCACCGCGCGGCACGGCGTCGCCGCCTACCGCCTCACCTACCGCACGATCACCCCGGACGGCCGCCCGACCACCGCATCCGGACTGCTGGCCCTGCCCCGCTCCCTGACCGGCGGCCGCCCGCTGCCGACCGTCGTCCATGCCCACGGCACCCTCGCCTACCGCGGCTATGCACCCTCAGTGGCCGAGGGCCCCGACCGGACCGTTTCGATGCTCTACGCCTCGGCGGGACGCGCCGCCCTCGCGCCCGACTACCTCGGCCTCGGTACGAGCCCCGGCCGCCACCCCTACATGGACGCCCGCTCCGCGGCATCGGCTTCCCTCGACATGCTCCGCGCGGCCCGCTCCGCCGCCCCGAAGCTGGGCGCGGCGCTCGGCCGGAAGGTCTCCGTCACCGGCTTCTCCCAAGGCGGTCAGGTCGCCATGGAGCTGGGCCGGGAGCTGGACCGCGGCGCCGACCCCCACTTCCGCCTCGCCGTGCTCGCGCCCGTCGGCGGCCCCTACGACCTCGACGGCAGCGAACTCCCCGCCATGTTCGACTGCCGGATCAACCCCCGGTCCGCCGTCTTCTACATGGCCTTCTTCCTCACCGCCCAGAACCGCCTCCACCCGCTCTACACCGACCCGACCGAGGTGTTCCGCGCCCCCTACGCCGACCGCGTGGAAGACCTCTTCAACGGCGAACACCCGGCGGAGGACATCGCGGGCAAGCTGCCCGACCGCCTCGAAGACCTGCTGACGGACGCCTGGTACCAGAAGCTCCAGCACCCGTCCGGTGCTCTGCTGGACGCGCTGCGCGCCAACGACCGCACCTGCGACTGGACGCCGGACCGCGGCCTGCCCGTCACCCTCTACACGGCGGCCGGCGACCGGGACGTCCCCCTCGCCAACGCGCGCAGCTGCGCACGGGAGCTGACGAGCCGCGGCGCGAAGGTCACCGTCGTCGACCAGGGCCGGGACGCCGACCACTACAGGTCCTTCCTCCGCTCGCAACCGTCCATCGCCCGCGCTCTCCCCGTCGTCGGGGAGTGACGGCCCGGCGGGCACGTCCGGCGCACGCGCGGCACGGCCCGCCCGCGGACCCCGCCGCCCCGGCCCCGCCGTTCAGGACAGGCGCAGCGATCAGGCGTCCGTTTCCGCGCCCTTGGCCGGACCGGAGAAGGACACCGGTGCGTCGAAGGCGGCCCGGCGGGTGGCGCGGCGCAGGGCCTTGAGGACGGTTCCGCCGAGGGTGCAGGTCAGGATCACGGTGACCAGGGCCCGGGGGAGGTCCCAGCCGAGGGAGGTGGCGAGACAGTAGGCGAGGAAGCGGGTGAGGTTCTCGTGCAACGGGTCGCCGGGGACGAAGGAGACGCCCGAGGCCATTCCGCCGATGTAGGGCCAGCCCTGGAGGTTCATGATCAGGCCGTAGAGGACGGCGGCGACCGCCCCGTAGGCGGCGAGCAGGGCGAGTTCGCGGCGGCCGCGCAGCCTCCACCAGGCGCTCGGCCCCTCTTGCCCCGAGGGGACCTCGTCGCCGCCGGGCAGCAGGCCGGCGCCCATGGACACCCAGCCCATGGTCAGCATCTGGAACGGCAGCCAGGGGCCGACGCCGCCGGTCAGCAGCGCCGACGCGAACATCGCCACGGATCCCAGGACGAAGCCGAAGCCGGGGCCGAGCACCCGCCCCGCCAGCACCATCAGGAAGAACATTGGCTCGATGCCGGCGGTGCCCGCTCCCAGCGGGCGCATGGCGGTTCCGGCCGCGGCCAGCACGCCGAGCATGGCGATGGCCTTCGCGTCCAGGCCGCTGTCGGCGATGGTCGCCACGACGACGGCGAGCAGCATCGGCAGCAGCGCGGCGAACAGCCACGGCGCGTCCTTGGAGTGCGCGAGCCCGGAGGCGGAGTCGGCGAGCAGCGGCCAGCCGAACGCCATCACGCCGATGGCCGAGATGAGCACCAGAGCGGCGAGGGCACGGGGCCCCAGGCGTACGGCGCGGGTCCGGTGCCCGGCGGGGGAGTCGGGGGCGGCCGGAGTCACGGCGTGGCCTCCAGGGCGCGGGCCACCTGGGGGACGGTCAGCCACGGGAGCGGGGCGAGGACCTTGGCGACCTGCGGCGCGAAGGAAGGGGACGAGACCACGACCTCGCTGGTGGGGCCGTCGGCGACGACCTCACCGTCGGCGAGGATGACGACGCGGTGCGAGAGCTCCGCGGCCAGTTCCACGTCATGGGTGGCCAGCACGATGGCGTGCCCTTCGGCGGCGAGGGCGCGGAGCACGTCGATCAGGCGGGCCTTCGCGGCGTAGTCCAGGCCGCGGGTGGGCTCGTCGAGAAGGAGGAGCGGCGGGCGGGCGGTCAGGACCACCGCCAGGGCGAGCGCGAGGCGCTGGCCTTCGGACAGGTCGCGGGGGTGGACGGAGTCCGGAACGTCCGGCAGCAGCCGGGTGACGAGTTCGCGGCAGGTGCCGGCGGGCGCGTCCGCGTCGTGGTCGGCGGCGGCGCATTCGGCGGCGACGGTGTCGGCGTAGAGGAGGTCGCGGGGCTCCTGGGGGACGAGGCCGACGTGCTGGAGAAGGGTGCGGGGGCTGGTGCGGTGCGGGGTGACACCGCCGACGCGGACCGTGCCGGCGGACGGTTCGTGCATGCCGACGAGGGTGGTCAGGAGCGTCGACTTGCCCGCACCGTTGCGGCCCATCAGCGCGAGGGTCTCGCCCGGCTGGACGGTGAGGTCCACCCGGTGCAGGGCATCCACCGGCCCGCGTCGGACACCGAGCCCCGAGACCACCACAGCGGGGCCGCCGGCGCCCGCGCCTCCCGAGCCACCGGCAGCACCGGCCGCCCCGTCCGGCGCCACGTCCGCCAGCCGCTCCCGGAGCGACGCCGCCTTGCGCCGGGCATCGCGTACCGACAGCGGCAGCGGCGACCAGCGGGCGAGCCGTCCGAGGGCCACCACCGGAGGGTGCACGGGGGAGACGGCCATGATCTCCGCGGGATCGCCCATCACCGGCGCCGCGCCGGGCGCGGGCAGCAGAATGACCTGGTCCGCGTACTGGACGACCCGCTCCAGCCGGTGCTCGGCCATCAGGACCGTCGTACCGAGGTCATGGACCAGGCGCTGGAGCACGGCCAGGACCTCCTCGGCGGCGGCCGGGTCGAGCGCGGACGTCGGCTCGTCCAGGACCAGGACCTTGGGGTGCGTGGTGAGCACCGAGCCGATCGCCACCCGCTGCATCTGGCCGCCGGAGAGCGTGGCGATGGCGCGGTCGCGCAGGTCCGCCAGGCCCAGCAGGTCCAGCGTCTCCTCGACGCGGCGGCGCATCACGTCCGGGGCGAGGCCGAGCGATTCCATGCCGTAGGCGAGCTCGTCCTCGACGGTGTCGGTGACGAAGTGGGACAGCGGATCCTGGCCCACCGTGCCGACGACATCGGCCAGTTCACGCGGCTTGTGGGTGCGGGTGTCACGACCGTCGACGGTGACGCGGCCGCGCAGGGTGCCCCCGGTGAAATGCGGTACGAGCCCGCAGACGGCGTTCAGGACGGTGGACTTGCCGACGCCGGACGGGCCGACCAGGAGGCACAGTTCGCCCTCGGGGACGGTCAGGTCGATGCCCTGGACGGCGGGCGCTCCGGCGTCCCCGTAGGTGACCGAGACCTGCTCGAACCGGATCACTGGGTGGGCTCCTTCGTGAGCGGGGCGGAGGGCTGCGGGGCCCCGGTTCCCGCGGCGCGCGGCCGCCCCTGGAGCCGCGCCGCGCGCCCCGTACCGGACGGCATCGGGGCGACGAACGCCGGCAGCAGGCCCAGGAGGAGGGAAGAGGCCGGCCAGAGGGGCAGGACCGGGGCGGTCAGCGGGACGGCGGGCGGGTGGAGGGCGGCGGGTGCCCAGGAATTCGCCCAGATCATCAGGGCGGCCACGGCGATGCCCGACCCGGCGACCAGGCAGGCGCGAAGGCCCCAGCGTTCGGGCCGGTAGCGGGTGCGGACGGAACGGCGGCCGCCCAGCCACAGCCCCCCGAGCGCCGCCGCGAGCCCGGCGAGCAGCAGCGGCAGCCCGTACCCGGCGCCGGCGTCCGACAGCAGCCCGTACGTGCCGGCGCAGACGCCGAGCAGCCCGCCGAGGGTGAGGACGGAGGTGGTGTGCCGCACGGCGGGCGGGACCTGGGCGCTGCGCCCGTAACCGCGCGCATCCATCGCCGCGGCCAGCGCCACCGACCGCTCCAGCGCGCCCTCCAGCACCGGCAGCCCCACCTGGAGCAGCGCCTTGAACCCGCGGTCGGGCCGCCCGCGCAGCCGCCGGGCCGCCCGCAGCCGCTGCACGTCGGCGACCAGGTTCGGCGCGAAGGTCATCGCCACGACGACCGCCACCCCCGCCTCGTACAGGGCACCGGGCAGGGACTTCAGGAGCCGCGCGGGGTTGGCGAGCGCATTGGCGGCGCCGACGCAGATCAGCAGGGTGGCCAGCTTCAGCCCGTCGTAGAACGCGAAGACCATGCCCTCCGCGGTGACCCGGCCGCCGATCCGCACCCCCTTCGCCCAGTCGGGCAGCGGCACCTCGGGCAGCGTCACCAGGGTGTGCGTACCGGGGATCGGCGAGCCGAGGACCACCGCGAAGACCAGCCGGATGACGATCACCAGCAGGCCGAGCCGGACGAACGCCCGGTAGGAGCGGGCCCAGGGCGCGTCCGTACGGCGGGCCGCGACGACATAGCCGGCCACGCCGACCAGCAGCCCCAGCAGCAGCGGATTGGTGGTACGCGAAGCCGCGGTCGCCAGGCCGAGCGCCCACAGCCACCAGGCACCGGCGTGCAACGCGTTGCTGCGGGTCGCCTGCGGGGCGCTCATCCGCGTCGGCGGCGTGCCTGCCACACGGCGGCCGCGCCCAGTACGACGACGGCCGCGATGCCGCCGAGCAGCCCGGCGGACGGGCCGCCGTCGTCCCCGTCACCCGCCGCCGCCTGCGAAGACGGCGCCGCGGAGGGCTTCTTCGCCCCGCTCACCTGGTCCGCGCACCCCGACCTCGGATAGCCGGCGATGCCGCACAGCAGCGCGTTGGGGTCGTAGCGCAGCGGCTCGGCGACCGCGGCCAGCGCCTCGCCGGCCGAGGCGTCCTCGGGCACCCGGGCGCACTCCGTACGGGCCTTGGGCGGCGTCTCGCCGTCGGGTGCGTCCGCGGCGCTGCCGAAGTCGATGACGATGCCGACCCGTTTGCTGCCGGATCTGGCCGGCGTGCCCTGGCACAGCGCGGCGAAATCGGCGGCCGTGCGCGGCTTGCCGGCCGCGGCGGAGTCGGCGCTGACGGTGAACCGGAACCCCTGGACGCTGCCGTCGGCCGGGCGCACCGTGGCCGGGCCCTCGGAGGCGTACGACCAGGCGCCGCCCTTGCCGTCCCAGAACGACCAGTAGCGGTACTCCTGGGCCTGCGCGGGCGCGGCCGCCAGCCCCGTGACCGCAGCGGCCAGCAGCAGTGCGCCGGCCGTCTTGCCGCGCCGCAGGGGACTCCTGCGCCGCCTCACAGCTCGTTCTTCTTCTTCTTGTTCCGGCCGCTGATCAGGAAGCCGATCCCGGCGCCGAAGGCGAGCCCGACCCCGATGATCCACCAGGGGATGCCGTTGCTGTCGCTGTCCTGGGCGTCTTTCTGCGGTGCGGCCGACGGCGCCGCGCTGCCCGCGGGCTTTGGGCCGGTGGCGTTCAGCGCGGCCACCAGGTCGGTGCCGCCGAAGGAGCGCGGGTCGGCGCCGGCGGCGTGCGCGGCGAGCACCAACTGGGCGTAGGCGGCCGGACCGTTCTGCTTCGCCCAGTCCGCCGAGTGCTTCTCCAGCCACTTCAGGGGCTTCTGCGCGGCGGCTCCGTGCGAACCGGCCGCCAGCGCGACGACCGTGTCGGCGGTGTTGCCGACGTCGGGCTGCTCCTCCGCGCCCGGCATCGCGGACATCAGGTGCTGACCGTTCTTGTCCAGCTGCGCGACGAGGTAGGCGCTCGCGGCCGACGCGGCCCGCTCGGGGCCGTTCTTCGCGCCGGACTTGCCGTCCTTGCAGGCCAACGCCTCGACCGGCTCGTCGACGTCCTTGCCCGCGGGGGCCACGACAAAGCCCTTGCCCAGGGCGCCCGGCGCGGCGGCCGCGGTGGCATCGGCGTTCGGGGCCAGCTTGCCGTCCTTCGGCTGGTAGGCGAACGCGCCCCGCTCGCCCTCCTTGGCGGCACAGCCCAGCTGGAAGGCGAGCAGCGCATCGAAGGGGCTCTTGCCGCTCTTCTTCGCCGTCACGGACGCGGGCTTCTCGCCGGCGGAGGCGAGCGCGCCGATGACCACCGAGGTGGAGTTGGCGTCGCTGGGCGAACCGGCCATCGAGCTCCAGCCGCCGTCCTCGTTCTGCACCGACTTCAGCCAGTTCACGGCCTTCTTCACGGCGCCGTCGTGCCCGCCGAGCGCGGCCAGCGCCTGCACCGCGGCGGCGGTCTGGTTGGTGTCCCGCATCGTCTTCGCGTCGCAGGCCTTGCCGGGATCGGCGCGGAAGGCCGTGAACGCACCGTCGGCACACTGCTGCCCGGTGAGCCAGTCGATGCCGGACGCCGCGGGCTTCACGCCCGCCGTGTCCTGCGCCAGCAGCGCCAGCGACTGCCGCCAGACACCGTCGTACTGCGGGTCCTTGCTCCCGTACAGCCCGGCCGGCAGCTTCTTCGGCGACGTGGAGGGGGCGGCGTCGGCGGCGTACGCGGCGGGGGCGGCGGCCGTGCCCAGCAGGGCCGCGGTGGCCAGCGCCGGGGCGGCGCGGCGTGCCAGGACGGCGAGGGAATGCGCCATGGGAGCCATGGTGGCCATCGGGTCGGTGCCTCTCGGGTCGGGGTGCAGCGGTGCTACGCGGTGGTGACGTGGTACGCAGCCGCGCTCGGCCGGCCCCCGCGCGCCGGTCGGCGGATCGCGGCGGTGGCACCGGGCTCAGCTCCGTATACCTCGACGGTGCCGCACACCGGCCGTCGAGGACGGGCCTGGTGGCGGGAGCCTTGGTCGTGCCCCAGCGGGTGCTCCGGCTCGGACGGTCGGGCCGTCCTCACGGTTGCGGGTCAGCGCCGGATTTCCACCGGCTTCCCCCGATCGGGCACGGATGAAGTTGTCCCGCACACCCTAACCGGCGGCCGCACCGGCCCCGCCTCCCGTACGGGCCCTGGGCCGCGCGGGCCGTACGCCTCGCTAGACCGCGACGTACGTCGCGGGGTCCGACCCCGGCACCGGCTCGGCGTGCCCCAGCTTCACCAGGCGTCGCAGATGGGCCTCGGCCTCCGAGACGGCGATATTGCGGGAGCCGTAGGGGATCTGTTCCCAGGGGCGGTTCCACTCCATGGACTCGGCGAGCTGCCAGGCGGTCCGCGGTGTGCGGAGCAGTGCTCTCAATCCGGACAGCCGCTCCTCATGGTGAGCGATGAGCTCGCGTACGCGCCCCGCCGCGTCGGTGAACGCATGCTGATGCGCGGGCAGCACCTCCGCGGGCGCCAGCCGCCCGATCCGCTCCAGGGAGTCGAGGTAGTCGCCCAGGGGGTCGGTGGCGGAGGCGTCGTCCGGGTCCTCGTACAGGCCGATGTGCGGGGTGATCCCGGGCAGCAGATGATCACCGGAAAAGAGCCGCCCGAAGCCGCCGCCCCGCCCCGGGGACCGCTGCCCCGAGGCCCCGGCGCCCAACACCCCCGGATGCTCCTCCTCCAGATGCAGGCACACATGCCCCGGCGTGTGCCCCGGCGTCCAGATGGCGCGCACCCGCCTCCCGGGCAGATCGAGCAGCTCACCCGGTTCGATCTCCCGGTCCGGCAGCGCGGCCCGTCGGCCGGGCAGTTTCCGGCCACGCCCGCCCGCGCGAGCCTCCCGCAGCGGCGCCAGATGCTCCTCCGGTGCGCCCGCCGTCGTCAGCTTGACGAGCAGATAGTCGAGCCACTGCCCCGGTACGGCCTCCCGGGTGCGGCGGACCACGGCCGTATCGGCCGCATGCATGGCGATCCACGCGCCGGACGCCTCCCGCACCTTGGCCGACAGCCCGTGGTGATCGGGGTGGTGATGGGTGATCAGCACGCCGTGGATATCGGCGATGGCGAACCCGCACGCGGTGACCCCGGCGACGAGCCTGTCCCAGGAGTCCGGGTCGTCCCAGCCGGTGTCGATCAGCACCGGCCCGCGATCCGTCTCCAGGAGGTGCACGAGGGTGTGGCCCAGCGGGTTGTCCGGGATGGGCACGGCGATGCTCCACACCCCGCCCTGATGGTCGGTCACCTGCGTCGTCATCCCGGTCCCCTCTCGGTGTGCCGTACAACTTCACTATAACTAGAACTGGTTTCACGTCATCCCGAAGTGGACCTTGCAGGGCCGGTGTTGGGATTCGGTCCGCGCCGTGGACTCCATCAACTAGAACTGGTATCAGTTCCTGTGCGCACCGTATTCCTGATGGAGCGTCAGGAATCGGCAACCGGTCCCGGAATCCGCCCGCAGACGAGCACCGCAGGAACCAGCACACAACCCACCACAGGAACCGGCGCAGAACCAGCAAGGCCCCATCGCAGGAAACAACGCAGGAACCAGCGCAGCAATCAGGGCAGCAATCAGGGCAGCAACCGTCAGAACCGTCGGGAGGCGGCAGCGATGAGCAGCGACGACCTCGTCGAGCACGGAAAGCTCTATATAGGCGGTGAGCTGGTCGACCCGGCCGGCGGCGACACGATCGAGGTCGTCTCACCGCACACCGAACAGGTCATCGGCCGCGTCCCGCACGCCTCGCGGGCCGATGTCGACCGTGCGGTGGTCGCGGCCCGTACGTCCTTCGAGTCCGGGGTCTGGGCGAACGCCCCTCTGGAGGACCGGATCGCGGTGGTGACCCGCATCAAGGACGCCATCGCGGTACGCAGCGAGGAGATCGCCAAGGTCATCAGCTCGGAGAACGGCACCCCGTTCACCTCCGGTGTCATGGTGCAGTCGCTGGCCGCGATGATGGCGTGGGACTCGGCACTGACCGTGGCCCGCGACTTCCCCTTCGAGGAGCGGCGGGCCGGGGCGCTGGGCCCGATTCTCGTACGGCGCGAGCCGGTCGGGGTGGTCGCGGCGGTGGTGCCGTGGAACGTCCCGCAGTTCACCGCCGCCGCCAAGCTCGCCCCGGCGCTGCTGGCCGGCTGCTCGGCGGTGCTGAAGGTGTCGCCGGAGACCCCGCTCGATGCGTACCTCCTCGCGGAGATCGCGACCGAGGCCGGGCTGCCGGAGGGCGTGCTGTCGATCCTGCCCGCGGACCGCGAGGTGAGTGAGTACCTGGTCGGGCACCCGGGCGTCGACAAGGTCTCGTTCACCGGCTCGGTGGCGGCGGGCAAGCGCGTCATGGAGGTCGCGGCGCGCAACCTCAGCCGCGTCACGCTGGAGCTGGGCGGCAAGTCCGCCGCCGTCATCCTGCCGGACGCGGATCTGGACGCGGCGGTGGCCGGCATCGTGCCGTTCGCCTGGATGATCAACGGGCAGGCCTGTGTGGCCCAGACCCGGATCCTCGCGCCGCGCAGCCGGTACGACGAGATCGCCGAACGGTTCACCGCGGCGGCCGCCGCGCTGAAGGTCGGCGACCCGCTGGATCCGGCCACCGAACTGGGCCCGCTGGTCGCCCGCCGCCAGCAGCAGCGCTCGCTGGACTACATCGCGCTCGGCCAGCAGGAGGGCGCCAAGGTCCTCACCGGCGGCGGCCGGCCGAAGGGCCAGGACACGGGATGGTACGTCGAGCCGACCCTCTTCGGCGAGGTGGCCAACTCCATGCGGATCGCCCGCGAGGAGATCTTCGGCCCGGTCATCTGCCTGCTGCCGTACGACGACGAGGCGGAGGCGGTACGGATCGCCAACGACTCCGACTACGGGCTCTCGGGTTCCGTATGGACGGCGGACGTCGACCACGGCATCGACATCGCGCGGCGGGTGCGCACCGGTACGTACTCGGTGAACACCTTCAGCATCGACATGCTCGGCCCGTTCGGCGGCTACAAGAACTCCGGGATCGGGCGGGAGTTCGGCCCCGAGGGCTTCGGCGAATATCTGGAGCACAAGATGATCCATCTGCCGGCGGGTGCGTGATGGGGGACCGCTGGCGGGTGGAGGTGGACCGCAGCGTCTGCATCGGGTCCGGGATGTGCGTCGGCGCGTCGCCGGACGGCTTCCGGCTGGACACGGCGCGGCAGTCGCATCCGGTGGCGCCGGAGGGGGACGCCTCCGAGAGCGTGCTGGCGGCGGCGGAGGGATGTCCGGTCGAGGCGATCCTGATCACGGTCGCGGAGACGGGGGAGGCGGTGTTCCCGCCGGAGGAGTGAGGGCCGCGGGGGGCGGGGCGGGCCCGGGGCCCGTAGGGGGTGGGGGCGGCGGTCCCCTAAGGGTAGGGAGGGCCCCTTGCGGGTCCCACTACCCAGGTGGGCCGCGGAGCGAACGCGCGGCGCGAGGGCCCGCAGCGAAGGCGCGGAGTGCGAGCCCGCAGCGAACGCGCGGAGTGAGAGCCGGGAGCTGACGCCGGGAGCGAACGTGCCGGGCGAACGCCGCCCGGCCCGGCGCTGCGCCCGGCGTCACCGCTCCGGCACCGTCACCCCTCCGGCACCGTCCCGCTCCGGCGTCGTCACCCCTCCGGCGTCGTCACCCCGATCAGTCGGCAGACCGTCTCGATGTCGATCTTGACCTGGGCGATGGAGGCCCGGCCGGACAGCCAGGTGATCAGGGCCGAGTGCCAGGTGTGCTCGATGACCCGGACCGCCGAGAGCTGTTCGGGGGTGGGCGGTCCGTCCAGGCCCATGGCGTCGAGGATGATCGCGGTGGTCAGCCGGGAGACGGTGTCCACCTCGGGGCTGACGGAGCGGTCGGCGAAGGTCAGGGCGCGCACCATGGCGTCCGCCAGATGCGGCTCGCGCTGCAGGGCGCGGAAGGCCCGCATCAATGTCTGGGCGACCCGCGCGCCCGGGTCCTCCTCCGACGGCGGGCGCTTGCGCAGCGTTTCGTGCATGTGCTGGAGCTGGTCCTGCATGGTGGCGACCAGCAGATGCACCTTGGAGGGGAAGTAGCGGTAGAGGGTGCCCAGCGCGACGCCCGAGAGCTCGGCGACCTCCCGCATCTGCACGGCGTCGAAGCCGCCACGGCCGGCCAGCTTGGCGCTGGTGTGCAGGATGCGGCGGCGCCTGGCCTCCTGACGCTCGGTCAGGGGAGGACTCGCGGGAAGCGTCGGCCCGGCCGCCCCGGCCGCCTTGGATTCCGTAGTCATGTGTCCCATTCCGTGGCTTTCCATCCGCTGTGCGGTGAGTGCCGGTGGTGTGATCGGCACAGCATGGCAGGGGGTCGGGTCGTGGCGCGAATCACCTGGTGCGCCTCTGTTGGCTTCGTTCTCGGCCGGTAGATTCAAAGCTTCTGAACTGATCGGTAACCAGCCGCCGGGCGGCGACCTGCCGATCGCCCGTCGACGGCTGCCCGTCGGCGGCCGGCCGACGATGACCGGCCGATGGTCGGCCGATCAGTTCTGAAACTTGTTCTAGATTACCGCCAGCGGTTACGCTCCGGCGAAAGTCCAGTGAGAAGGGGGCCGAGCGTGACCGCAGAGGCCGTCCAGGCAGCCGCGCCCCGCCCGGCAGAGGCCCCCTCGGCCTCCGCCCCGACGGGCGGCGATCGCCCCCTGAGCATCGCGATGCTCACGTACAAGGGGAACCCGTTCTGCGGCGGACAGGGTGTCTACGTACGGCATCTCTCGCGCGAGCTGGCGCGGCTGGGTCACACCGTCGAGGTCATCGGCGCCCAGCCCTACCCCGTCCTCGACGACGGGGTGACGCTGACCGAGCTGCCCAGCCTCGACCTCTACCGTCAGCCCGACCCGTTCCGCACGCCCAAGCGCGGCGAGTACCGCGACTGGATCGACGCCCTCGAGGTCGGCACGATGTGGACCGGCGGCTTTCCCGAACCGCTGACCTTCTCGCTCCGCGCCCGGCGCCATCTCGCCGCCCGCCGCGGCCGGTTCGACGTCGTCCACGACAACCAGACCCTCGGCTACGGCCTGCTCGGCGGCCCCGGCGCGCTCGGCGCCCCGCTGGTCACCACCGTCCACCACCCCATCACCGTCGACCGCCGCCTCGACCTGAACGCCGCCGCCGACTGGAAGCGCCGCGCCTCCGTCCGCCGCTGGTACGGATTCACCCGGATGCAGAAGCGCGTCGCCCGCAGGCTGCCGTCCGTCCTGACCGTCTCCGGCTCCTCCCGCCAGGAGATCGTCGACGACCTCGGTGTCCGCCCCGACCGCATCCACGTCGTGCACATCGGCGCCGACACCGACCTCTTCTCGCCCGATCCGGCGGTCCCCGAGGTGCCGGGCCGGATCGTCACGACCTCCAGCGCGGACGTCCCCCTCAAGGGCCTGATCCACCTCGTCGAGGCGCTCGCCAAGGTCCGTACCGAAAATCCCGAGGCGCATCTGGTGGTCGTCGGCAAGCGCGCCGACGACGGGCCGGTCGCCGCCGCCATCGAGCGGCTCGGCCTGTCCGGCGCCATCGAGTTCGTCAAGGGGATCACGGACGCGGAGCTCGTCGATCTCGTCCGCGGCGCCCAGATCGCCTGCGTCCCCTCCCTCTACGAGGGCTTCTCGCTGCCCGCCGCCGAGGCGATGGCCACCGGGACGCCCCTGCTGGCCACCACCGGCGGCGCCATCCCCGAGGTCGCCGGGCCCGACGGCGAGACCTGTCTGGCGGTGCCCCCGGGCGACGCCGGTGCGCTCGCCGCCGGGCTGCTGCGCCTCCTGGGCGACGATGCGCTGCGCCGCCGCCTCGGCGCGGCCGGCCGGGAACGCGTCCTGGCCCGCTTCACCTGGCGGCAGGCCGCCATCGGCACCGCCGAGCGCTACCGCGAGGCCATCGCCCTCCAGGGCGCCCGCACCGCCGCCGCCCGCCGCACGTAGCACCCGACCCCGCAGCCACCACCACAGCCAACCCCGCCCGTCGCCCGACCTCCACCGCCCAACTACCGCCGGACGAAAGCAGAACGCCGTGCTGACCGTCGACTTTTCCCGTTTCCCGCTCGCCCCGGGCGACCGCGTGCTCGACCTGGGCTGCGGCGCCGGCCGGCACGCCTTCGAGTGCTACCGGCGCGGCGCGCAGGTCGTCGCCCTCGACCAGAACGGCGAGGAGATCCGCGAGGTCGCCAAGTGGTTCGCCGCGATGAAGGAGGCCGGTGAGGCCCCGGCCGGCGCCTCCGCCACCGCCATGGAGGGCGATGCGCTGGCCCTGCCCTTCCCCGACGCGAGCTTCGACGTCGTGATCATCTCCGAGGTCATGGAGCACATCCCGGACGACAAGGGCGTCCTCGCCGAGATGGTCCGCGTCCTGCGGCCCGGCGGCCGGATCGCCGTCACCGTCCCCCGCTACGGCCCCGAGAAGATCTGCTGGGCGCTCAGCGACGCCTACCACGAGGTCGAGGGTGGCCATATCCGCATCTACCGCGGCGACGAACTGCTCGGCAAAATGCGGGAGGCGGGGCTCGAGCCGTACGGGACCCACCACGCGCACGGCCTGCACAGCCCGTACTGGTGGCTCAAGTGCGCCTTCGGGGTGGACAACGACAAGGCGCTGCCGGTGAAGGCGTACCACAAGCTGCTGGTCTGGGACATCATGAAGAAGCCGCTGGCCACCCGGCTCGCCGAGCAGGCGCTCAACCCCGTCATCGGCAAGAGCTTCGTCGCCTACGCCACCAAGCCGCATCTGCCCGAAGCGGCGGCCGGGACCACCGCAGCCACCGAGGCCGCCGCCCCCGAGGCGAAGAAGGCCGCCGGGTCCACGACGCCCGCCAAGACGGCAGTCAAGAAGCCCGCCAAGGCCGCCGCGAAGAAGTCCGCCAAGCCCGCCGCCGGGGCCGCCAAGTGACGAGTCCCGGGCGTACCGAACGGCTGGTGCTGCCGGGGGTACTCACCGCCGAACAGGCGGCGCGTACGGTCGCGGGCATCCTGGCGACCCAGCGCGAGGACGGCGCGATCCCCTGGTTCCGCGGCCACCACCTCGACCCGTGGGACCACACCGAGGCCGCCATGGCCCTGGACGCGGCCGGTGAGCACGAGCGCGCCGAGGCGGCGTACGACTGGCTGGTACGGCATCAGAATCCGGACGGTTCCTGGTACGCGGCCTACGCCGACGGCGACGCCGACGCCCCCACCGACCGCGGCCGGGAGACCAACTTCTGCGCGTACATCGCGGTCGGCGTCTGGCACCACTACCTGTCCACCGGCGACGAGGCCTTCCTCGACCGCATGTGGCCCGCCGTCTACGCGGCGATCGAGTACGTCCTCGAGCTCCAGCAGCCCGGCGGCGAGATCGGCTGGAAACGCGAGGACGACGGCACCCCGGTCAACGACGCGCTGCTGACCGGCTCGTCCTCCGTCTTCCAGGCGCTGCGCTGCGCCCTCGCACTCGCCGAACAGCGCGAGGAGCCACAGCCCGACTGGGAGCTGGCCGTCGGCCGGCTGGGCCACGCGATACGCAGCCACCCCGAACGGTTCCTGGACAAGGCCCGCTACTCCATGGACTGGTACTACCCCGTCCTGGGCGGTGCGCTGCGCGGCGCCCAGGCCCGGGAGCGCATCGACGCGGACTGGGAGCGCTTCGTCGTACCGGGTCTGGGCGTGCGCTGTGTGCTGCCCAACCCCTGGGTCACCGGCGGCGAGAGCGCCGAACTGGCGCTGGCGCTGTGGGCGATGGGGGAGTCCGACCGGGCGGTGCAGATCCTCAAGTGGATCCAGCACCTGCGTGCCGAGGACGGCATGTACTGGACGGGCTATGTCTTCGACGACGACGCGATCTGGCCACGGGAGCTGACCTCCTGGACGGCCGGTTCGCTGCTGCTCGCGGTGGCCGCCCTGGGCGGCGACGAGGCGACCACCACGGTCTTCGGCGGGGAACGGCTGCCGGCCGGCCTCGACCCCGACTGCTGCCGTTAGGGCCTGACCCATCGGTCGGACACCGGGGCCTGACCGATCGACAGGCGCCGGTGTCTTCGGGTCCGGAGACACCGGGGCGGCGGCCCATTCGGCGGGCTCCAGGTGGCGGGCCCCCGGCGGGCGGGTGACGCTGCGGACGTGCGCCCGCAGTCGACCGAGCCCGCCGGAGGCCGTACCGTGTCCCTTTCCCCGTCCCACCGCCCCGCCCCGGCGCGCCTGCGCCGGGCCGCCCCGGCCCTGCTGCTGGCCTGCACCCTGACGCTGGGTGCGGCCGGCTGCGGCCCCAAGGACGAGACCACCGGATCCTCCGCGACGCCCAGCGGCACCAGCTCCGCGGAGCGCCAGAAGTTCGCCAAGACCCGGTTCGTCACCAACGCGGGACTGGCGGCGGGCGCCACCTACCAGTGGATCGTCAAGCCGTACCGGGCCGGGAAGTTCAAGAAGGGCGCGGACGGGCGGACCTTCGCGTTCGTCAAGGCGGGCCTGGCGGGCGTGTTCACGTACAACAGGCTCAAGGCCGCGGTGGCCAACGCCAAGGGCGACCCGACCCTCGCCAAGGCCGTCGCCCCGCTCACCAGCGGTATCGACTCCCTCAAGAACATGGGCACCAAACTCGGCAAGGGCGACGTGAGCGGCGCCGATGTCAGCTCGTTCCAAAACGTCATCAACGAGGTCAAGGGGGCGGGCCGGAGCGCGGGCGCGGAGGTGAAGGACCAGATCCCGTCCGCCGGTCAATTGGGAGGCTGAAGGGGTCGCCCTGGGACGCCGAAGAGGCCACCGGGCGGCCACCGGGGCGGTCAGGAGTTCAGCTCGGCCAGAACCCGTAGCGTCCGCGGATCCGGGGCGGTCACCAGAAGGTCGGTGACCGGTCCCCGGCGCCACAACTCCAGCCGCTCCGCGATCCGTTCGCGCGGTCCGACCAGCGAGATCTCGTCCGCGAAGGCATCCGGTACGGCCAGCACCGCCTCCTCCTTGCGCCCCTGGAGGAACAGCCGCTGAATCCGCCGCGCCGCGTCCTCGTACCCCATACGGGCCATCAGGTCGGCGTGGAAGTTCTTGGCCGCGTGCCCCATCCCGCCGATGTAGAAGCCGAGCATCGCCTTGACCGGCAGCAGCCCCTCGGCGACATCGTCACAGACCACGGCGCGCGCCATGGGGGCGATACGGAAGCCTTCCGGGGCGTCCGCCAGCGACGCCTGGTAGACGTCGGTGCGCAGCGGCGACCAGTACAGCGGCAGCCAGCCGTCGGCGATCCGGGTGGTCTGGGCGATGTTCTTGGGGCCCTCGGCGCCCAGGAGGATCGGGAGACCGGCGCGCAAGGGGTGGGTGATGGGTTTGAGGGGCTTGCCGAGGCCGGTGCCGTCCGCGCCGCGGTAGGGGTGGGTGTGGAAGAGGCCGTCCACTTCCACCGGGCCCTCGCGGCGCAGGGCCTGCCGGATGACCTCGACATATTCGCGGGTCGCGGTCAGCGGGCTCTTGGGGAACGGCCGCCCGTACCACCCCTCGACGACCTGCGGCCCGGACAGTCCCAGGCCCAGCAGCATGCGGCCGCCGGAGAGATGGTCCAGGGTCAGGGCGTGCATCGCGGTGGCAGTGGGGGTGCGGGCGGCCATCTGGGCGATGGCGGTGCCGAGGGCGATGCGGGAGGTGTGGGCGGCGATCCAGGTCAGCGCGGTGAAGGCGTCCGAGCCCCAGGCCTCCGCGGTCCACACCGAGTCATAGCCCAGGCGTTCGGCCTCGCGGGCGAGTTCGAGATGCCGGGGGTCGGGGCCCCGGCCCCAGTAGCCCAGCGCCAGTCCCAGTCGCATACGGCCGCCCTCCCCGGTCGACTTTCCTGTCCGCCCCTTCCTGACGGCCCGTCAGGAAGCGGTGTCCGGCGAACTGTACGGCCGGGCCGTGGACATGGCAACGGACGGGCGGCGGGCAGGGCGGGGGCACGGCAGCGGCCCCCCGCCCGCGAGGGGCGAGGGGCCGCGAAAGGACCGCTGTGCGTCCGGCGTTGCTCCGGTGGTGTCCGGTCTCAGCCGCGCTGGATGCCGGTGGTGTCCTGAAGGACGCCGCGCCGGCCGTCCTGGGTCTGCGCGATCAGGGCCTGGCCGCGCTGCTCGACCGCGAGGTACCAGGTGCCGGGCGCCAGTTCGGCGATCGGCGCCGGGGAGCCGTCCTCGCCGTAGAGCGGGCGGGCGACGGGCACCGCGAACCAGAACGGCGCGAAGTCGGCCGGGGTGGCACCCGCCGGAGCGGCGGCCGCCGGAGCGGCCGCGCCCTGCGGGCCGCCGGCCGTGGCGTCGGCCTGGGGCTGCTGGCCGTAGGGCTGGCCGGGCTGGGGCTGACCGGGCTGCGGCTGCTGCTGGCCGCCCGGGTAGCCGTAGCCCTGGCCGGGCTGGGCCTGCTGCTGGGCGGCGGGGTAGCCGTAGCCGGGGTTGGGGTTCACGCCGTACGGGGACGGGCCGCCGGCCGGCTTGTCCGGGATCAGCGCGGCCTTGAGGGCGGGGACCTGGCTGGTGGCGATCGCCGCGCCGGACATCGCCAGCAGGGCGATGAAGGCGAGGATGCAACCGATACCGATGGTGTTGCTGTAGCCGTCATAGCCGGCACCGCGGCCGAAGCCGTCGAACAGAGTCCACAGCGAGGACCAGGCGGCGAACACGCTGAACCCGGTGCCGAGCTGGCCGAGCTCCAGACCGAGGAACTTGCGCTCGCCCAGCGCGCGGCCGGCCACGATCAGCGCCGCGGCGAGGATGCCGCCGAGGAAGATCGACGGCAGTACCGGGAAGAGCTCGGAATCCCACCCGTTGGGCATGTCCCTGCTGGGGCACGTGCCGGGGCAGCTCTGCGAGATGAAGTTGAGGAACGAGGCGATGAACAGCAACACCGCTGCTCCGATCACCACGCCGTCGCCTCGAGTGAGGGAGCGGATGTTCACGTAAGGGTCCTTTGTCGTTTTCGTGGATCTGGTCGACGCTGTCGCTGGCGCGCGCGGTGCGAGGCACGGCAGGGACCCATCGTAAAGGGGAACCTATCGCCGAATCCGCCGGGCCGTCTTCTTGGTATCGGTTCCTGTACGGAATGCGGTACGAGATGCCGTATGAGCGTCGTATGGCACCCCGTGTGCGGCGGTATCGCGGCTCCGGTCAGCTTGTCAGGAAGTCCGTAATGCCCTCGGTGATCCCGCGCGCCGCCTTTTGCCGCCAGGCCGCGTCGGTCAAATGCGCGGCGTCCTTCGGGTCGCGCATATTGCCGCACTCGATGAACACCTTCGGGACCGTGGAGAGGTTGAGGCCGCCGAGATCGGAGCGTACGTCGAGACCCGTGCCGTCGCCGATGTAATTGGACGGCGCGCTTCCGGTGGCCGCCACGAACCGTCCGGCCAGCCGCTCGCCCAACTGCCGCGAGGGCGCGACGATCGCCGAGGTGTCGGCCGCGCCCGCCGTGACGCGCGCGGGCAGGATGACGTGGAAGCCGCGGTTGCCGACGGCCGAGCCGTCCGCGTGGATGGAGACCGCGGCGTCGGCGTGCGCGGTGTTGCCGGCGGCGGCGCGCTCGTCCACACAGGGGCCGTACGGACGGTCGCCGTCCTGGGTGAAGACGACCTTGGCGCCCTGGTGCCGCAGGAGGGTGCGGGCCCGGCGGGCGACGTCCAGGGTGAAGGAGGCCTCGGCGTAACCGGCGTCGGTGGACGTGCCGGTGGTGTCGCACTCCTTGCGGTCGTTGCCGATGTTCACCAGCCGGGCGATCGCCCCGCCGTGATCGCGGTTGTGCGGATTGTGCCCGGGGTCGATCAGCACGGTCTTCCCCTTGAGGCTGCCGTGCGGATCGCCCTTGCCCTTCCCGGCACCGGTGCCCCGGGCGCCGTCGTCCCCCTTGCCGTCCTTCTTGCCGTCCGTCCCGTCCGGCTTGCCGCCGCCGTCATGGCCGGTCCCGCTGCCGTCGGTGGACGTGCTCGGCGCGGGGTGTGCGGCGCGTGGTGGCTCGCCGCCGCTGCCTCTGTGCGACCGGAGGAAGAGATAGCCCGCGGCGGCGCCCACCAGGACGGCGGCCAGCACGAGGACGGCGACGGTGCCGCGCAGGCGGCGGTGCGGGGGGAAAGTACTGCCGTTCGACACGTCCGCGATCGTAGCCCGCGTGGTCGCCGCCGCCCCTCCGGTGCCCGTCCGGCCTGCTCAGATGCCGGAACCGGTGCGCCGCAGCACATGCAGCGAACGGTGCGCCGCGACCTCGGTGAAGGCGCCGGACTCCAGGGCCCTGCGGTAGATCCGGTAGGGGGCCTGGCCGCCGTCCGCCGGGTCCGCGAAGACGTCGTGGATGACCAGCAGCCCCCCGGGCGCGACATGCGGCGCCCAGCCCTCGTAGTCGGCGGTGGCGTGCTCGTCGGTGTGTCCGCCGTCGATGAACACCAGTCCGGCCGGCGCCCGCCAGACGGCCGCGGCCTGCGGGGAGCGGCCCACCACGGCGATCACGTGCTCCTCCAGGCCGGCGGCGTGCAGGGTGCGGCGGAAGGTGGGCAGGGTGTCCATCCGGCCGACCTCCGGGTCGACGACCGTCGCGTCGTGGTACTCCCAGCCCGGCTGCTGCTCCTCGCTGCCCCGGTGGTGGTCGACGGTGACGGCCACCACGCCGGCGCCCCGCGCGGCGTCCGCGAGCAGGATCGTGGACCGGCCGCAGTAGGTGCCGACCTCCACCAGCGGCAGCCCGAGCGCCGCTGCCTCGACCGCCGCCGCGTACAGGGCGAGCCCCTCGTCCACGGGCATGAAGCCCTTCGCCGCCTCGAACGCGGCGAGAATCTCCGGCTGCGGAGCCGTGGGAGCGGCCATGGGCTTCCTCCTGGTGGTGCGGTCGGGGGTCGGGGGGGCTCATGCTGCCGTACGGGGCGGGACGGGCGGTGTGCGGGTACCCGGCTGCCGGGGCATATGGAGGTCCGCCGGAGGTTCGCCCGCAGCCCGCCCGGAACCACGTATTCCGATTCCGGATATCGGCATGCGGCCCGTATTTCCCGTCGGCCGATTACCGGATGCCGGAATACGCGGAATTCACGGCGGGCGTGCGCGGGGAGCGCGGAGGCGTGGGAGGGGGTATTGGCGGCGTGCGAGGGAAATTCACCGAACTGTTTCCTGTTCGGATCCGGACCGTTTCCTGGTGAATGCGAACGGCTGCCGGATCCGCGCCGCGCGGTACCCGCGGTGCGGTCGCCCTTCCGTCGAAATGGAACGTGTTCTAGTCTGCGGCCCATGGGCATCGGAATCACGCAAGAGCAACGTGACCTGGCCGAGGCGGCGCGCGGCTGGGTCGCGCGGGCCATGCCGCCCGAGGAGATCCGCAAGCTGCTCGACGCCCCGCCGGGGCGGCACGGCAGGCCGGCCTACTGGGACCGGCTCGCCGCGCAGGGCCTGCTCGGACTGCATCTGCCCGAGGCCGACGGCGGAGGCGGCGGCGGACTCCTCGACCTCGCCGTCGTCCTGGAGGAGATGGGCCGCGCCGGGCTCCCGGGCCCCTATCTGCCCACCACCCTCGCCGCCGAGCTGCTGCACCGCGGCGGACACCGGGACCTCGCAACGTCCCTGGCGGCCGGCGAACTCCTCGGCGCCGTCGCACTCGGCGCGGGCTCCCTCACCGCCGTCGAAGGCGCCGACGGCTACGTCCTGGACGGCGCCGCGCCCCCGGTCCTGGCCGGCGGCGACGCGGACCTGATCGTGCTGGCCGCGGAGGCCTCCACCGGCACGGTCTGGCTCGCGGTCGACACCGCGACGCTGTCCGTACGCGTCCAGGAAAGCGCCGACCCGACCCGGCCGGCCGCCGAGGTGACCGCGGACGGCGTCACGGTCCCCGCCGCACGCCTCCTGGCCGTCGACAGCGCACTGGTCCGCGATCTGGCGGGGATCCTGTTCGCCGCCGAGGGCTGCGGCACCGCCGCCTGGGCGCTCGCCACCGCCGCCGAACACGCCGCGGTACGCGAACAGTTCGGCCGCCCGATCGGCCAGTTCCAGGCCGTCAAACACCTCTGCGCCGACATGCTCGTACGCGGCGAACAGGCCCGCGCCCTGGTCTGGGACGCCGCCCGCGCGGTGGACGAGGCCCCCGAGGTCCGCGGCCTGGTCGCCGCGCTGGCCACCGCCACCGCACTCGACGCCGCCTTCACCTGCGCCAAGGACTGCATCCAGATCCTCGGCGGCATCGGCTTCACCTGGGAACACGACGCCCATTTCCATCTGCGCCGGGCCACCGCGGCCCGCCAGCTGCTCGGCAGCGGCGACACCCACCGGCTGCGGGCCGCCCGCTACGGCGCGGACGGCGCCCGCCGGACCCTGCACCTGGAACTCCCCGCCGAGGCGGCGGCCCACCGCGAAGCGGCCCGAACGGCCATCGACGCCGCACGCGGCCTCGACCCCGCCGCCGCACGCCGCGCACTCGCCCCCACCGGATACGCCGCCCCGCACCTCCCCGAGCCCTACGGGCTCGGCGCCACCCCCGTCCGGCAACTGGCCATCCAGCAGGAGCTGGCGGAAGCCGGCGTCAGGATCAGCGACCTGGGCATCGCCACCTGGGTCGTCCCCTCGCTCATCGCGCACGGCACCGACGCGCAGAAGGACCGCTACCTGCTGCCCTCCCTGCGCGGCGAGCTGCTCTGGTGCCAGCTGTTCTCCGAGCCCGAGGCCGGCTCCGACCTGGCCTCGCTGCGCACCCGCGCCGAGAGGACGGACGGCGGCTGGCGGATCAACGGCCAGAAGGTGTGGACCTCGGCCGCACAGTGGTCGAGCCACGGCATCCTCCTCGCCCGCACCGACCCCGACGCGCCCAAGCGCAAAGGGCTGACCTTCTTCCTCGTCGACATGAAGACCCCGGGGATCGACATCCGCCCACTGAAGGAGATCACCGGCGACGCGCTCTTCAACGAGGTCTACTTCGACGATGTGCTGCTGCCCGACGACGCGGTGGTCGGCGAGGTCGACAACGGCTGGAAGGTCGCCCGTACCACCCTGGACAACGAACGCGTCCACATGGCCGACCAGTTGACGTTCGACACCGGGCTGACGGCGCTCATCGACCGCACCGCCGAACTGGACGGAGCCGTACGGGCGCGGGTGGGCGCACTGGCCGCCGAGGCGCACGCCCTGGCCTGCATCGGGCTGCGCACCACGCTCCAGCAGGTGTCGGGCCTGGAACCGGGCGCCGGCGCCAGCGTCCGCAAACTGGTGCAGACCGCACACCAGCAGAAGGTCGCCGAGCTGGCGCTGGAACTCCTCGGCCCGGACGGCGCGGTACGCGAGGGCGCCGGTGAACGGGCGCTGCACGGCTTCTTGATGTCGCGCTGTCTGACCATCGCGGGCGGCACCACCCAGGTGCAGCTGAACGTCGTCGCCGAGCGGCTGCTGGGCCTGCCCCGCGACCCGGAGCCCCGCCCTCTGACCTGACCGCCACCTGATCTGAACGTCCCGATCCGAACGTCCCCGATCCGAACGTCCCCGATCCGAACGTCCCGATCCGAACGTCCCCGATCGGAACGTCCCGATCTGAACGCGCCCGATCCGAACGCCCCTGATCTGACCGCCCGGTGACTCTCTCCGGCAGCTCTTTGGTGACTTTCGTGACTTTCCAGGAGGACCTGCATGGCTGGCAAGGCGTACATCGTCGGTGTCGGGATGACCAAGTTCGAGAAGCCCGAGACCCGCGACTGGCAGTACTGGGACATGGCGAAGGAAGCGGGCGGCAAGGCGCTCGCCGACGCCGGGATCGGCTACGAGGCCATCGAGCAGGTACCGGTCGGCTACTGCTACCAGGCCTCGACGGCCGGGCAGCGCGCCGCGTACGAACTCGGACTGACCGGCATCCCCGTCTACAACGTCAACAACAACTGCGCGACCGCCTCGACCGCGCTGATGATGGCGCGTCAGTTCGTCGAGGCGGGCATCAACGACTGTGTCCTGGCCCTCGGCTTCGAGAAGATGAAGCGCGGCGCACTCGGCGGCGGCGCGGACGGCGGCGACTTCGCCACGTCTCCGGTCGCCCGCCACTACGGGGTGATGGCGGCCGCCCATGGCTTCGAGATGACCCCGCCCACCGCCCAGATCTTCGGCAACGCGGCCCGCGAACACATGGAGCGCCACGGCACCACCGCCGAACAGCTCGCCGCGGTCGGCGCCAAGAACCACCGGCACTCCGCGCACAATCCGCACGCCCAGTTCCAGGACGTCTACACGGTCGAGGAGATCCTCGCCGCCAAGACCATCCACCGGCCGCTGACCAAGCTCCAGTGCTCCCCGACCTCCGACGGCGCGGCCGCGGCCGTCATCGCCTCCGAGCGCTTCGTACGGGAACACGGCCTGACCGACCGTGCGGTGGAGATCGTCGCCCAGGCCATGACCACGGACACCGACGACAGCTTCGCCTCCGGCTCCTGCATCGACGTCGTCGGCCAGCCGATGTCACGGGCCGCGGCCCGGCAGGTCTACGCGGCGAGCGGACTGGGCATCGAGGACGTGGACGTCATCGAGCTGCACGACTGCTTCTCCATCAACGAGCTGCTGACGTACGAGGCGCTGGGCATGTGCGCGGACGGGGAGTCGGGGAAGCTGGTGGCCGACGGCGCCACGACATACGGGGGCCGTTGGGTGGTCAACCCCTCCGGCGGTCTGATCTCCAAGGGCCACCCCCTGGGCGCGACCGGCCTCGCCCAGGCCGCCGAGCTGGTGTGGCAGCTCCGGGGGACGGCGGGGGAGCGCCAGGTGCCGGGGGCCCGGGTGGGACTGGCGCACAACATCGGGCTGGGGGGCGCGGCGGTGGTGACGCTGCTGCGGAGGTGAGGGCGCGGGGGCCGGGGGCCGGGGGCGCCAGGGGCGCGGGCCGGGGTGGTGCGGCGGTTGAGGGGCTGAGGGGCCGCGGAGTGGGCGTGACGGGGGCCGGGGGCGCGGGGGTGCGCATGGCGTTAACTGGGCTGTTGGCGTGGGTAGTTGGTCTGCAAGGGGCTCCCTCTACCCCTAAGGGATCACCACCCCCACCCCCTACGGGGCTCGCGCCCCCACCCCGCGCGCCCCCCGCCCCGCCCCCGCCCCCCCCAGCCCCCTCGCACCTGCCGCCCCGCCTCCGCCTCCCGACCTAGGTCTCCCGCCAGGCGACGGATGCGCTGATATACCGATGCAGGGTGCAAGCGTCGAATGCGAGCATGGTCGGCATGCCCCCGATAGCCACCCCCACCAAGCTGCCCGGAACCGAGCGCCGCACGGCCGCACCGCCCTGGCTGGTGATGCTGCTGGTCTGCGCCGGGCAGTTCATCGTCATCCTGGACGTCTCCGTCGTGAACGTGGCGCTGCCCGCCATGCGGACCGGTCTCGGACTGAGCGAACTGGGCCTGCAGTGGATCGTCAACGCGTACGTGATCACCTTCGCGGGCTTCATGCTCCTCGGTGGGCGGGCCGCCGATCTCTTCGGCCGTAAGCGGGTCTTCGTCCTGGGGCTGGCGCTCTTCACCATCGCCAGCCTGGCTGGGGGGCTGGCCCGGGAGCCCTGGCAACTGATCGCGGCCCGTACGATCCAGGGCGTCGGCGCGGCGGTGCTCTCCCCGGCCACTCTCACGATCCTGACCACGTCGTTCCCGGCGGGCCCGGCCCGTACGAAGGCCATAGCCACCTGGACGGCGGTCGGCGCGGGCGGCGGCGCGGTGGGCGGTCTGGTCGGCGGCGTGCTCACCGAATATCTGTCGTGGCGCTGGGTGCTGCTGATCAACGTGCCGGTCGGGGCGCTGGTGCTGATCGCCGCGGTGCTGTGGCTCACCGAGAGCCGGCAGAGCGCCGGGCGGCGGCTGGACGTGCCCGGCGCGCTCCTGGTGACCGGCGGTCTCGGGCTCGTGGCGTACGGCATCGTGCAGACCGAGACCTACGGCTGGACCTCGGCGTCCTCGCTGGTGCCGCTGGCCGCCGGGCTCGTCGTGATCGCCGCCTTCATCGCCGTCGAGGCGCGCACCAAGGCCCCGCTGATGCCCCTGGGGCTCTTCCGGCTGCGCTCGGTCTCCTCCGCGAACGCGGCGATGATGCTGGCCGGCGCCGCGATGTTCTCGATGTGGTACTTCCTGTCCCTCTATGCGCAGAATGTGCTGGCCTATACGCCACTGGAGGCGGGGCTCTCCTTCATCCCGCACTCGCTGTGCATCGTCCTGGGCTCGAAGATCGCGCCGCGGCTGATGAACCGGATGGGTGCCAAGAGCCTGGCCGTCACGGGTGCGGTGATCTCCGCGTCCGGCATGGTCTGGCAGGGCACGATGGACGCCAACGGCACCTACCTCGGCACCATCCTGGGCCCCGGCATCCTGATGGCGCTGGGCGCGGGCCTGACCGCCACCCCGGTCGCTTCCATCGCCACCTCCGGCGCCGACCCCGCCGACCAGGGCCTGGTCTCCGGTCTGATCAACACCTCCCGCCAGATGGGCGGCGCGCTCGGCCTCTCGGTCCTCTCCACGATCGCCGCCTCCCGGATCGCCGGCGGCCACGGCCGGGAGGCGCTGGCGGACGGCTACGGACTGGCCTTCCACGTCGGGTCGGTGGTGCTGCTCGGCAGCATCCTGCTGATGGTCCTCGCCCTGCCGCGCCGCCAGGCGGGCGCCGCGCAGAGCTGAGCGGGGGCCCGGCCCGGCCGGCCCCGCCCTACAGCCAGCCGTTGCGCCGCGCCGCCCGTACCGCCTCCATGCGGTTGCGGGTCCCGGTCTTCCCGATGGCCGCCGAGAGGTAGTTGCGGACCGTGGCCTGCGACAGATGGAGTTTGGCGGCGATATCGGCGACCGTGGCGCCGTCCACGGCCGCGGTGAGCACGTCGCGTTCGCGCTGGGTGAGCGGATTGGGGCCGGCGCTCAGGGCCGCCGCGGCGAGGCCGGGGTCGATGACCCGTTCCCCGGCCAGTACGCGCCGGATCGCCGCCGCCAGATCCTCCACGGGGCCGTCCTTGACCAGGAAGCCGGACGCCCCGGCCTCCATGGCGCGGCGCAGATAGCCGGGGCGGCCGAAGGTCGTCACGATCAGCACCTTGCAGGACGGCAGCTGAACCCGCAGATCCGCCGCGGCGTCCAGGCCGCTGCAGCCCGGGAGTTCGATGTCCAGGAGCGCGATGTCGGGGCGGGCATCCAGGGCGGCGGGGACGATCTGATCGCCCGCCGCCACCTGGGCCACGACCTTCATGTCCTCCTCCAGGTCGAGCAGCAGCGCCAGCGCGCCCCGCATCATTCCCTGGTCCTCGGCCAGCAGGACCTTGATCACCTGGTCAACTCCTCCACATCCGCCATCTCACCCGTGCCGACCGGAAGTTCGGCCGTGACCCGGAAGCCGCGCCGGCCGTCGGCCCCGCTCTGCAGGGTGCCGCCCGCCGCGGCCAGCCGTTCGGCCAGCCCCTTCAGGCCCGTGCCGCCCACCGGACCGGAACGTCCGGGACCCGCCGCCCGGTGCACGGGGCCGGTGCCGTCCGCGCCGAAGGGTTCGTCCGCGGCGTCCACACCGTCCGTCGTGCCCTCCACGCCGTCCCCGGCGCCGTGCGCGCCGGCCTCACCGCCGTGTCCCGGGGCCCGGTCCCATAGCCAGGTCAGGCCACCGGCCGGGGCAGCACCGGAGCTTACGGGACCGAGGCCGTCGTCGGTGATCGTCAGCCGTACGCGGTCGTCGTCGGCGTGTACGTCGATCTCGCAGCGGGTGGCGCGGCTGTGCCGGACGGTGTTGGTGACGCCCTCGCGGACGACCCAGCCCAGCAGCGCTTCGGCCTGGGTGGGCAGGGGCGGCCCCGCCTGCCGTACGACGGGCTCGATGCCGGCCGCCTCCAGCACCGAGCGGGCCCGGTCCAGCTCGGTGGTCAGGCTGCCCTCGCGGTAGCCGGTGACCGCCTCACGGATCTCGGTCAGCGCCTGGCGGCCGACCGCCTCGATATCGGCGGCCTGCCCGAGCGCCGCCTCCAGGTTGCGCGGCGCCAGCCGGCGGACCGCCTCGGCCTTGACCACCACCACCGACAGGGTGTGCCCCAGCAGGTCGTGCAGATCGCGGGAGAAGCGCAGCCGCTCCTTCTCCACGGCGCTGCGGGCCAGCTCCTGGCGGGTGGTTTTCAGCTCCTGGATGGTGTCGAAGAGGTTGAGGACCGTGGCGGTGACCATCCCGGACAGGAACGTGCCGTAGCCGACGCCGAACGCGCCCTGGCCGCTGTCGTGCCAGCCGGTCAGATACCCGGCCGTACCGCTGAGCGTGATCAGCCATACGGCGAGCTTCTTGCCGCGCAGGGCGCGGACCGTGCCGGACGCCAGCGACAGCAGCGGGAAGAACAGGAACCAGTCGCCGCCGAACCCGAGGGCGATGGCGAAGGTGACGGCGGTCAGCGCGCCCAGGGCGATGAGGGGGTAACGGGAGTCGCGCAGCCGGGGGTTGAACGACGTCCAGACGACGCTGATGTAGAGGGAGTTGAAGGCGAGCAGGCCCAGGCCCGCCAGCCAGGGGTGGTCAGACTTGCCCTGGATGATGTTGGAGAACGCGCCCATGCCCATCAGCAGCCACGGCAGGAACGCGTACTTGCCGGGCCCCCTGTCCGTCTTCTTCTCCGCGCCCCTCGTGACGCACGGGGCGACGTCGGTGGCGTTGTCGCCGCAGCCTTCGCCGCCGGGGGCCTGCCGCTTGGTGTCGTGCACTGTTGCTTCCCAGGTTTGCGCCATTGTCGGTCACACCGTCCGTGCGGCCCGACGGTACGCGTACACCGCGTAACCGCCGAAGAGTGCCAGCCAGGCGGCCAGCACCGCCACTGCGCCCAGGCCCGGCGCCCCGCCCTGGGTGACGTTCCGGCCCAGCTCGGCGAAGCGGTTGCCCGGTGTCCAGGAGGACAGGGAGCGCAGCCAGCCGGGGAACAGCTCGGCGGGGAACCAGAGGCCGCCGATGATCGAGATCAGCAGCATGCAGCCCGTGTTGACCACTCCGGTGGACTGCGAGGAGAGACGGTAGCCGTTGGCGAGGCCCAGCAGGGTGAAGGGCGCGGTGCCCACCCACAGCAGTACGGTCAGCGCGGCCCACTGCCAGCCGGGCATCCGGACGCCGTTGACGAGCGCGCCCACCAGCAGCACGGAGGCGATCGCCGGCAGCACCGTCACCGTGCTCGTCAGCCCGCGGGCCACCACCACCCGTATCGGGCTCAGCGGAGTGATGCGCAGCTGCCGCAGCCAGCCCAGGTGCTTGTCCTCCGCGACGCCGGTGCCCGTGCCGATCGCCGCGCCCAGCGCGCCGTACGCGGCCATGCCGACCATCGAGGCGATCTTCCATTCCATGCCCGCGCCGCCTGTGCCGATGTTGGTCATCAGCACATACATCAGCACCGGCATCCCGATGCCGAAGATCACAAAGCCTTTGTCGCGCAGCGTGCGGCGGACTTCGAGGCGGATGTAGCCGAGCATTACGCGATCTCCTTCTGGGACGGGGTGGTGAGGGTGAGGAAGGCGTCCTCCAGGCTGGCGGGGGCGACCTGCAGGCCTCGTACGAGACCGAGCCCGGCCAGCGCCAGGACCGTCGCGTCGGACTCCGCCGTGCGCAGCAGGGCGCGATCGCCCCGTATCTCCACGGAGCTCACACCGGGCAGGGAAGCCAGCGGCTCGGACGGCGCGCCCGCGAGGTCGAACGACACCAGCGACCCGCCGGCCCGCCGCTTGATCGCCTCGCCGCTGCCGTCGGCCACCACCCGGCCGCCGTCGATCACCACGATCCGGTCGGCGTTGTCGTCCGCCTCCTCCAGGTAGTGCGTGGAGAAGAGGATGGTGTTGCCGCGCCGCGCATAGGCCCGCATCGAGCGCCAGAAGGCGCGGCGCGCCTCGACGTCCAGCGCCGCGGTCGGTTCATCGAGCACCAGCAGCTCCGGGTTGCCGGCCAGGGCCACCGCGAAGCGGACCCGCTGGGCCTGCCCGCCGGACAGCTTGTCCACCCGCCGCCCCGCGAACTCGCCCAGGCCCGCCAGCTCCAGGGCCTCGGTGACGTCCATCGGACGCGGGTAGGTCGAGGCGACGAAGCCGATCAGTTCGCGGACGGTGACCCGGGGAACGGGCTGACCGTCCTGGAGCATCGCGCCCACTCTGCCCGCCCGCACCGCCGCCTCGGGCTCGGCGCCGAACAGCCGTACCGTCCCCGAGCTGGGCGGCAGCAGCCCCAGCAGCATGTTGATGGCGGTGGATTTACCGGCGCCGTTGCGCCCGAGCAGCGCCACCGTCTCGCCCGTGCCGATCTCCAGGTCGAGCCCCTGTACGGCACGGACCGCGCCATAGCTCCGGGTCACTCCCGTGAATCCCACCGCCGCCGCGGCGCCGCCCGCCGCCCGTGCCGCGCTCACCGGCCCTGCCGTTCGTGTCATGCCCGACGCCATGTCCGACCTCCCCGTTGATTTCCTGTCCACGACATTACGGAGAGTTGCGGAGGGGCGGCAGATGCGAATGTGTGTGTTCGGCCCTGACAAATGTCATGGGTGCGCGGGTGGGGGTCAGGGTCACCCCGATGTGCGTCGGGGGCATCGTGATGCGTGTCAGGGGCACGGGTCCGCCGCCCCCGGCCTGACAACGTGTCAGGGGTCTTCCGAGTGCCGGGTGGATCGGCTATATATGAGGGCCATCGGCTAGAACGCGTTCTAGAAGTGCCCCGACCCGAACGCCGCCGGGCCGACCCGAAACGACCCCGGCACGGCCGACGGTGCGGACGGCCGTGCCGGGGTCTTCCCACCGTGGTGAAGGAGCGACCGCCCCATGCCCATCGACGCCGCCAAGGCCACTTCCGCCGAGCCGCGGACCACCGAACTCGCCTGGGATCACAAGGACATCCAGCTCTACCACCTCGGCATCGGCGCCGGCGCCGCCACCCCGGACAAGCCCCACCCCGCCACCGACCCCGACGAACTGCGCTACACCCTCGAGAGCGCGCTGCAGGTCCTGCCCAGCTTCGCCACCGTCGCCGGCGGCGGCATGGCGGTGGCGGGCGGACTGTCCGCCCCCGGGATCGACGTCGACCTCGCCGCCGTCCTGCACGGCGGCCAGACCGTCACCGTCCACCGCGCCATCCCGGTGCGCGGCCGCGCCACCCAGACCTCCACCGTCCCGGCGGTCTACGACAAGCAGAAGGCGGCCGTCATCGTGCTGCGCTCCGAAGTGGCGGACGACGACGGGCCGTTGTGGACCTGCGACACCCAGATCTTCGTCCGCGGCGAGGGCGGCTTCGGCGGCGAACGCGGCCCCTCCACCCGCCTCGAACTCCCCGACCGCACCCCCGACCGCACCACCGAACGGCTCATCCGCGAGGACCAGGCCCTGCTCTACCGCCTCTCCGGCGACTGGAACCCGTTGCACGCCGACCCGGAGTTCGCCAAGCTCGCCGGCTTCGACCGGCCGATCCTGCACGGGCTGTGCTCGTACGGCGTCACCCTCAAGGCCGTCGTCGACACGGTGCTCGGCGGCGACGTCGCGCGCGTCCGCTCGTACACCACGCGCTTCGCGGGCGTCGCCTTCCCGGGCGAGACGCTGCGCATCCGCATGTGGGAGGGCGAGGGCCGAACGCAGGTGTCGGTCACCGCGGCCGACCGGGACGACGCGCCGGTCCTGGCGGACACCGTCATCGAGCACAGCTAGCCCAGGGGACACCCCGCGCCCCCTCGGAGGACCGCCCGCGCCCCCAGGGGGAGAGCCCGCAACCCGGAAGGAGCCGTGACATGCGCGCAGCCGTACAGCACGAGACAGGACAGGACAAACTCGAGGTCCTCGACGACATCGAGGCGGTGGGGTTCGGGCCCGGCAAGGTCAGGATGCGGGTACGGGCCACCGGGCTGTGCCACTCCGACCTCTCCGCGATGAACGGGGTGCTGCCGCAGCCCGCGCCCTTCGTCCCCGGGCACGAGGGCGCCGGGGAGATCCTCGACGTCGGCGACGGCGTCACCGGCCTGAGCCAGGGCGACCGCGTCCTGATGTGCTGGCTGCCCGCCTGTGGGAGCTGTCCGTCCTGCAAACGCGGCCAGACGCATCTGTGCCTGGCCGGATTCATGAACGCCGGCACCCCCAACTTCAGGCGCTCCGGCGGCAGCCCCTCCGACGTCTTCGGCTTCGCCGGGACCGGCACCTTCGCCGAGGAGGTCGTGGTCGCCGCGAACTGCGCGGTCCCGATCCCGGACGACGTCCCGTACGAGATCGCCGCGCTGATCGGCTGTGGCGTCACCACCGGGCTCGGCGCCGCCCTCAACACCGCCAAGGTGGAGGCCGCTTCCTCCGTCGCGGTGATCGGCTGCGGCGGCGTCGGCATCTCCACCATCCAGGGTGCGAAGGCCTGCGGTGCGGCGGAGATCATCGCCGTCGACCCGGTGCCCGCACGCCGCGAGGCGGCACTGCGCTTCGGCGCCACCGAGGCGGTCGCCCCCGACGAACTCGCCGACGCCAAGCAGCGCGTCACCGCGGGGGAGGGCTTCGACTACGTCTTCGAGGTGGTCGGCAAGTCCGCCACCGCCCGCACCGCCTACGAGATGACCCGCCGCGGCGGCACCCTGTGCGTGGTCGGCGCGGGCGCGATGGACGACACCTTCCAGGTCAATATGTTCGAGCTGTTCTTCGACGAGAAGCGGATCCTGCCCTCGCTCTACGGGGGCGCGGATGTGCTGCGCTCCTACGAGCGGGCCATCGCCCTGTGGCGGGCCGGCCGGATCGACCTCGAGGGCATGATCACCCACCGCGTCCAGCTCGCCGAGATCAACGACGCCCTCGACCAGATGCGCTCCGGCACCGCGCTGCGCACCTGCATCGAGATCTGACGGCGAAGGACCGGCCGCCGTCCCCTGAGGCCACCGGCCCGCAGTGCACGAGCGGCCCACGGCCCGCGAGCGGCCCGCAGCTCACGAGCACGCAGCCCACCGGCGCACAGCCCACCAGCCCACAGCTCACCAGCCCACAGATCTGACGCACCCCGTTTGCCAAGGAGAGGACAGTAATGGCACAGCCACTGCCACTGCCGCTTGAGGGCCGGACCGCGATTGTCACCGGTGCCGGCCGCGGCCTGGGACGCGCCGAGGCCCTCGAACTCGCCCGCCTCGGTGCCGCCGTCGTCGTCAACGACTTCGGGCAGCCGGGCCGGGACGGCACCGGCGAGGCATCCGCCGCCCCGGCCGAGGCGGTGGCCGCGGAGATCCGGGCGGCGGGCGGCCGGGCCGTCGCCCACCTCGGCGACGTCGCCGACTTCGAGCAGGCCCGCGCGCTGGTCCAACTGGCCGTCGACCAGTACGGGGAACTCGACATCCTGGTCAACAACGCGGGCATACTCCGCGACCGGATGGTGTTCTCCATGAGCGAGGACGAATGGGATTCGGTCATCCGCGTCCACCTCAAAGGCCACTTCAACACCACCCACTTCGCCGCCGTCCACTGGCGCGCACGCTCCAAGGCGGCCGGCGGCCCCGTCTACGGGCGGATCGTCAACACCTCGTCCGAGGCGTTCCTCGCGGGTTCGGCGGGCCAGCCCAACTACGCCGCGGCCAAGGGAGGCATCGTCGGGCTCACCACCTCCACGGCGCTGGCGCTGGCCAAGTACGGCGTGACCGCCAACGTCATCTGCCCGCGCGCCCGCACCCGGATGACCGAGGACGTCTTCGCCGGCATTCCCGCCTTCCAGGGGGACGGAGAGCCGCAGGAAGGCACGCTGGACGCGCTCGCGCCCGAGCATGTCTCGCCGCTCGTCGGCTATCTGGCCTCACCGGCCGCGGCCCGGGTCAACGGCCAGCTGCTGGTCGTCCACGGCGGCATCGTGGCCATCGCCGAACGCCCCAGGATCGCCGCGAAGTTCGACACCGCGAAGGACGCCTTCAGCTTCGAGGAGCTGGACGGGCTGCTCACGCCGTACTACGCGGAACGACCGCCGAACGAGACGTTCGGCGCGGCCGAGGTGCTGGGCCTCAAACACGGGTGACCCACAACGGCCGTGGCCGCCGTCCCCGTGAAGCGGGGCGGCGGCCACGGCCGTTGTCCGTCCGGATGGCGGAAAACCGCCGGTCCGGACCGGGCGCATCACGCGCCCTGAGTCTGCTTCTCCCGGCGGTGCCGGCCGTGCGGGTCGGCCGGGCCCTGCTCCGTGGCCGCCGGGCCACGGTGCCTGCCGGAGCTTGCCGCCTCGGCGCCCTGGGCGGAACCCTCCTGCGGGCGCGCCTCGGTCGTGTCGGTTCGGGCTTCGGACATGGAAAGAGTCACTCCGTCAGATCGCTTACAGCTGTACGCGTCGGGACCTCCCCCAGCAACCGCAGGGGCTTGCCCCAAGCGGAACTGTCGGTGGCCGGGTCAACCGGCTGCGTAGCCCCCGACGGAATTCTAACTTGGCGGGAAATAGCGCTCCACCGGGCCTCCGGGGCCGCCAGGGGTGCCTGCTGCAGGGGTACTGGCCTGCACATGTGGGGATGCGCGGGGATGCCGGGCGGTTCCGCGCAGCCGTCCGGAAGTTGTGCAGATGGTGTGGAGCCGTCGTCGGCATCCCCCGCATCCGGGACAATCCCGTCCCCGCTCCTGGCGACGACCTCCACGGAGGGGCCGTGCCCGGCACCCGCGCCCTCGCCTGTCCGCGCGGCCACCTCCGCGCCTGCACCCGCGCACGAACCCGCACCCGCACCCCTGCTTGGTACGGGCCCCAGCGGTACGGCCATCCGCGCCACCCCGCACGGCCGCGCGTCCGTCGCGCAGGGCAGCAGCAGTTCGCCGCCCGCCGTCCACAGCCCCGTCCCCGCCAGCCACCCCTCCGGCACCGGGAGCTGCCGCAACTGCCGCCCCGACGGCTGCCATACGCCCAGCCGCGGCCCGTCGGCGGTATCGATCCGGAACGCCACCGCGCAGCTCTCCGGCATCAGCACCCGGCCCGGCTGCACGGCGAACGGCGTGACGAAACCGTCGGCCGGCCGCAGGCATTCGGGAAAGCGCACCGGCAGGCTGCTGCCGAGCACACCCCAGCCCATCCGGTCGTGCCCGGGGGCGTCCGACCTCAGCAGCAGCAGTCCGCTGTCCGGATCGGCCATCAGCAGACGGTCGTTGCTGTCCTCGGTGATCTGCAGCAGCGGGCTGACCCCGCCGCCCCGCTCCAGGTCGACCACCACGGTCTTGGTCCGGCCCGTCAGCTCCTGGTCCAGGGCCAGCAGCCGACCGTCGCGATCCAGCCACACGCCGCCCGTGCAGCGCCCCGGGATCTCGGTGACCCGCTCGGGGCCGTGCGCGCCGCCGTGCACCCGCCACAGCTCGGTGCCGTGCGACCCGGTGGCCAGGCCGTAGCCGAGCATGCCGCCCGGCACGGGCGGCAGCAGCGTCAGCCCCGGTGTCGTGACGATGCCCAACAGGAGTTCGCCGGTCCCGGGGCCCGTCGGGTACAGCAGGGAGACCGCGTAGCGGTCGGCGATCCGGCGCAGGATCAGTACCCGGCCGTCGGCGAGCGGGAGCAGTTCGCTGTCCGGCTCCTCGGGCTGGCTGCCGGGCAGCGGTACGGCGTACGGCTCCGGGCCGCTCAGCGTCCAGCGCTCCGGAAACCGGCTCCCGGCGGCGTCGTCGTGACGGGCGAGCCGGGCGGCGTACGAGCCGTCGGCGGCGATCGTCAGCGCCGCGCGGTGCGGGCTGTCGAGCACCGTGGCGCCCTCGGTGGCACAGATCGTCATCGGGTGGTCACCTCCAGTCAGGAAGCGACGGTAGTTTTCGCACTTCCGGCCGATCAACGAGAGTTGCCACACTTCACGCATAAGGGTGGCGGTTGTCCGGTTCGCCGGTCGCGCGTGGGGCGGTTGTGCTGCGCATGCGGTCGCCGGAGCCGCGGCCCCGCGCCCTGTCACAGCCGGGAGGTAACCTTCCACCCGTGCCCGTACTGTCTGAAGTCCTCGCCGCGCTCGACGCCCTCTGGCCCCCCGAGCGGGCCGAAGGGTGGGACGCCGTCGGCACGGTCTGCGGAGACCCCTCCGCGGAGGTCCGCCGCGTGCTGTTCGCCGTCGACCCGGTCCAGGAAATCGTCGACGAGGCGGTGCAGCTCGGCGCCGACCTCCTCGTCACGCACCACCCGCTCTATCTGCGCGGTACGACGACGGTCGCGGCCTCGACCTTCAAGGGCAGGGCCGTGCACACCCTGATCAAGCACGACATCGCGCTGCACGTCGCGCACACCAACGCCGACACCGCCGACCCCGGCGTCTCCGACGCCCTGGCCGGAGCCCTGGATCTGCGCATCCTCGGCCCGCTGGTGCCGGACGCGAGCGACCCGGCCGGCCGTCGCGGCCTCGGCCGGATCTGCGAGCTGGCGCACCCGATGACGCTGGCCGACTTCGCCTCGTACGCCGCGGCCCGGCTGCCGGCCACCGCGCAGGGCATCCGGGCGGCCGGCGACCCGGGCCGTGAGATCCGCACGGTCGCCGTCTCCGGCGGCTCCGGCGACAGCCTCTTCGACGACGTACGGGCGGCCGGTGTGGACGCGTTCCTCACCGCCGACCTGCGCCACCACCCGGCCTCCGAGGCCACCCAGCAGACTCCGCTGGCACTGCTCGACGCCGCCCACTGGGCCACCGAATGGCCGTGGTGCGAGCAGGCCGCGGCACAGCTCGACGCGGTCTCCGACCGGCACGGCTGGGGCCTGCGTACGCATGTCTCCCGTACGGTCACCGACCCCTGGACCGCCCACGCGGCGTCCGCCCCCTTCACCGCCCCGACGAATACCCCAGGAGCCCCCCGCTGAACGCCGCGCCCGCCGACCAGATCCGCCTCCTCGACATCCAGGCCCTGGACGTGAGGCTCACCCAGCTCGCGCACCGGCGCAAGAACCTGCCCGAGCTCGCCGAGCTGCAGACCCTGGAGGCCGACCTCACCCAGCAGCGCGACCTGCTGGTTGCCGCGCAGACCGAGGAGAGCGACACCAGCCGCGAGCAGACCAAGGCCGAGCAGGACGTGGACCAGGTGCGCCAGCGTGCCGCCCGCGACCAGAAGCGCCTGGACTCCGGAGCCGTCACCTCCCCCAAGGACCTGGAGAACCTCCAGCACGAACTGACCTCGCTCGCCAAGCGGCAGGGCGACCTGGAGGACGTCGTCCTCGAGGTCATGGAGCGTCGCGAGGCCGCCCAGGAGCGGGTCGGCGAACTCTCCGGTCGGGTCGAGGCCATCCAGGCCAAGGTCGATGACGCCGCCGCGCGCCGGGACGCCGCCTTCGCCGAGATCGACGCCGAGCGCGACACGGTCACCAAGGAGCGCGAGCTGACCGTCGCCGACATCCCGGCCGACCTCCTCAAGCTCTACGACAAGATCCGCACCAAGGAGGGCGGCGTCGGCGCGGCCCGCCTCTACCAGCGCCGCTGCGAGGGCTGCCGCCTGGAGCTCAACATCACCGAGCTCAACGACGTGCGGGCGGCCGCCGCCGACACCGTCCTGCGGTGTGAGAACTGCACCCGCATCCTGGTCCGCACGCCCGACTCGGGCCTGTAGGCCATGGCGCGGACGTTCATCGTCGAGGCCGACGGCGGGTCCCGGGGCAACCCGGGGCCGGCCGGCTACGGCGCGGTGGTCCTCGACCCGGCGACCGGTGAGGCGCTGGCCGAGGCCGCCGAGTTCATCGGCACCGCGACCAACAACGTCGCCGAGTACAAGGGCCTGGTGGCCGGGCTGCGCGCCGCGCACACCCTGGACCCCGAGGCCACCGTCCATGTCCGGATGGACTCCAAGCTCGTCGTCGAGCAGATGTCGGGCCGCTGGAAGATCAAGCACCCGGACATGAAGCCGCTGGCCGCCGAGGCGAAGAAGGTCTTCCCGTCCGACCGGGTCACCTACGAGTGGATCCCCCGGGAGAAGAACAAGCACGCCGACCGGCTCGCCAACGAGGCGATGGACGCGGGCAAGATCGGCAAGCAGTGGGAGCCCCGCGACTCCAAGGCGGCGCTCGCCACCTCGGCCGCGCCCGCCCGCAGCGCCGCCGCGCGGGCCGCCGACGAAGCCGCGGAGGCCGCCGAGGCCGCCGGGGCGACCGAGGCGGCGGGCCCGCCGTCCGGCTGGGGCGCCCCCGACCTCGGGGTGCCCGCGACGTTCGTCCTGCTGCGGCACGGCGAGACGGCGCTGACCCCCGAGAAGCGGTTCTCCGGCAGCGGCGGCGGCGATCCCGAACTCTCCGCCGCCGGCCGCCGCCAGGCCGAGGCCACCGCCGCCGCGCTCGCCGCCCGGGGCTCGATCCAGGCCGTCGTCAGCTCACCGCTGCGGCGCTGCCGGGAGACGGCCGGGGCGGTCGCCGCCCGGCTCGGCCTGGAGGTCCGTATCGAAGAGGGCCTGCGGGAAACGGACTTCGGCGCGTGGGAGGGGCTGACTTTCGCCGAGGTGCGCGAGCGCTTCCCCGAGGACCTCGACGCCTGGCTCGGCTCCGCCAAGGCGGCGCCCACCGGTGGCGGCGAGTCGTTCGCCACGGTCGCCCGCCGGGTCGCGGTCGCCCGCGACAAGCTGATCGCCCGCTACACGGGCAAGACCGTCCTCCTGGTCACGCATGTCACGCCGATCAAGACCCTGGTCCGGCTGGCGCTGGGTGCCCCGCCCGAGTCGCTGTTCCGGATGGAGTTGTCGGCGGCGTCGCTGTCGGCGGTGGCGTACTACGCGGACGGGAACGCGTCGTTGCGGCTGCTGAACGAGACGGCGCATCTGCGGTAGGCGACCCCGTACGGGAAAAGGGCCTGGAGCATCGGACGTCCGGTGCGCCGGGCCCTTCGCGTGGGGCGAACGGTGGCAGCCGCCGGGCAGTCGTCAGGCAGCCATCGGGCAGCCGCCGGTCAGTCGGCAGGTGGTCGTCAGGCAGTCATCGGGCAGTCGTGTCAGTCCGCTGCCGTACATCGCCGGCACTGCCGCAGGCCGCCGCACGCCCCGGTCTCAGAGCGCCAACTGCGCGGCCTCCCGGGCGAGTTGACGCACCCGGTCCCAGTCCTTCGCGGCCAGCGCATCGGCCGGGAGCATCCAGGTGCCGCCGACGCAGCCCACGTTCGGCAGGGCCAGGTACGAGGGCGCCGAGGCCAGGGTGATTCCGCCGGTCGGGCAGAAGCGGGCCCGCGGCAGCGGGGAGGCCAGCGACCTGAGGTAGGGCACCCCGCCCGCCGCCTCGGCCGGGAAGAACTTCAGCTCGGTGATGCCCTCGTCGAGCAGGGTCACCACCTCCGAGACCGTCGAGACGCCCGGCAGGAACGGCACCCCGGAGTCCTTCATCGCCCCCAGCAGCCGCGGCGACCAGCCGGGGCTGACCAGGAACCGGGAACCGGCCGCGCGGGCCGCCTCGACATGTTCGGGGACGAGCAGGGTGCCGGCGCCGACCACCGCGTCCGGGACCTCGTCGGCGATGGCCCGGACGGCGTCCAGCGCGGCGGGCGTCCGCAGGGTCACCTCGATGGCCGGCAGCCCGCCCGCGACGAGCGCACGGGCGAGCGGCACGGCGTCGGCGGCGTCCTCCAGCACGACGACCGGGATGACGGGGGCGAGCCCGAGAACGGAGGACGGGGGTCCTCCCTGCTCGACCGAGGTGGAGAGCTCGTGGGAGGAAGCGGGTGCAGGGGCGGGCACGGGGGCGGAGGCGGCGCTGGTCACGCCGCCCATGGTGCGCGCACCATCCATTCCTCGCAACGAGCGTTGCGCATGTTGCAATCGCCCGGGTGGTCCGCCAGGACCTCGGACGTCGGCCGCCCTACAGCTCCGTCACGATCACATCGAGGGCCCATGCCTTGCCGCCCTTGGCCGGGGCCTCGGCCTCCACCGCGTAACCGAGCCCGCGCAGCGCCTCCACCAGCTCCGCCGGACCGGCCGGCCGCAGCCCCGCGCTCAGCAGGTCCCGGACCAGCCGCCCCTTGGTCGCCTTGTTGAAGTGGCTCACCACCGAGCGCTTCTCGACCCCGTCCACGATCTTCGACTGCAGCACCCGCACCGTGGCGGTCCGCCCCGCGACCTCGCCCTTGGGCTTCCACGCCGTCGCATACGCCGCCGACCGCAGATCGAGCACCAGGCCGTCCCCGGCCGCCTCGGGCAGCACCTCGGCCATCGGCGCCCGCCAGTAGGCACCCAGCGCGCCCAGCGCCGGCAGCTTCACGCCCATAGAGCAGCGGTAGGACGGAATCCGGTCGCCGATCCGCACGGCGCCCCACAGCCCCGAGAACACCAGCAGCGACTCCTCGGCCAGCTGCCGCGCCCGCCCGTCCAAAGAGGCCAGCCCCAGGGCGTCGTAGAGCACCCCGGTGTAGATCTCCCCGGCCGGCCGCGTCCCCGCCGTCCGCAGCCCGGCATTCTTGGCGATCTCGCCCCGCAGCCCCTGGCTGAGCCCGAGCACCTCCTGGGCCTTGGCCTCATCCGCCGCACACAGCTCGACGAGCTCCTCCAGCACCGCCTCCCGCGCCGAGTTCAGCCCCGGCAGCGACAGCGATCCCACGTCCAGCGTCGGGCCGCTCTCCCCCGCGGCCTTCCCCTCGGACGGCGGCAACAGCACGAGCACGGTGTTCTCCTTCACGGCGGTACGGGCGGGGGTGCGGCCCCGGGAAAGCGTATGGCCTGCGGCCCGCGTCCGAAGAACCCGTTCGAGCGGCGAGAACGGGAACGCGCTCAGGCGGGGGAGAGAGGGGCCACGCGCGCGATGAGGACACACCCGGCGGAAAGGGCGCGCCCGGGGCGGACGATCACACCGCGCCGCAGGCGGCGGCCCACCATACGCTCGGTTACATGCCCCGTCGCCATATGCATGTGACCGACGCTGCCGAGGCGCCGCTGCGCGCCGCGCTGCACGACCTGCGTGCACAGCTGGAGATCCCGGACCACTTCCCGCCCACGGCCCAGGCCGAGGCGGAGAGCGCCGCCCGAGCCCCGCGCATCCCGGCCCCCGACGGCGCAGTGGTGACCGAGCACACCCTCGAGGACGCCACCGACCTCCCGCTCTTCACCATCGACCCGCCCGGCTCCCTCGACCTCGACCAGGCCATGTTCCTGTCCCGGCGGCCCGGCGGCGGTTTCCGTATCCACTACGCCATCGCCGACGTGGCCTCCTTCGTGACCCCCGGCGGCGCCCTCGACGCCGAGGCGCACCACCGCGTGGCCACCCTCTACTTCCCCGACGAACGGATCCCGCTGCATCCGCACACCCTCAGCGAGGGCGCCGCCAGCCTGCTGCCCGACCAGGACCGCCCGGCCGTCCTGTGGCAGCACGACCTCGACGCGCAGGGCGCCCTGACCGCCACCTCCGTACGCCGCGCCCTGGTCCGCTCCCGCGCCCGGCTCGACTACGCGGGGGTCCAGCGGGCCATCGACGACAGGACCGCCGAGGAACCGCTCGCCCTGCTCCGCGAGATCGGCCTACTGCGGGAGGAGCTGGAGGTCGCCCGGGGCGCGATCTCCCTCAACGTCCCCGAGCAGCAGATCGTCGAGCGGGGCGGCCGCTACACCCTCGCCTTCCGCGCGCCGCTCCCGGCGGACGGCTGGAACGCCCAGATCTCCCTGCTCACCGGCATGGCCGCGGCCGAGCTGATGCTCGCCGCCGGCACCGGCATCCTGCGCACGCTGCCCCTCGCCCCCGACGGCTCCGTGGCCCGCCTCCGGCTGACCGCCCGCGCCCTCGGCGTCGACTGGCCCCACCACACGTCCTACGCCGCCCTCATCCGCACCCTCGACCCGCGCCGCGCCGCCCATGCGGCCTTCCTCCAGGAGTGCACCACCCTGCTGCGCGGCGCCGGCTACACCGCCTTCGACGGCGCCCCGCCGAACGCCTCGGCCGCGCAGCACGCCGCCGTCGCCGCCCCCTACGCGCACGCCACCGCGCCGCTGCGGCGCCTCGTCGACCGCTACACCTCCGAGCTGTGCCTGGCGGCCTCGGCCGGCAGCGAACCGGCCGACTGGGTCCGTGGCGCGCTGGCCGCCCTGCCGCACGAGATGGAGACCGGCACCCAGCGCGCCAACCAGGTCGAGCGGGCCTGCGTCGACCTGGTGGAGGCGGCGCTGCTGCACGACCGGGTGGGCGAGGTCTTCGACGGCCTGGTGGTCGAGACCGATGAGGAGGACGCCACCCAGGGCACCGTCCACCTCTGCGACCCGGCCGTCATCGGCCGCATCGAATCCGCCCCCGACGGCCCGGACCTGCCCCTCGGCCACCACATCCGGGTCCGGCTGACCGCCGCCGACCCGGCCCACGCCCCGGTCCGCTTCACTCCTGCCTGACGGGGGCCTTCTCCCCGGCCGCCGCCCGTACCGCCGCCACCGCGCCCCGCGCGTCATCGGCATGGAACCGCACCGTACGCACCGCCTCCCGCCGCCCCGACAGCCGCACGGCCACGACCGGTTCGGCCAGCTCGACCGTCACGGAGGTCTGCCCGCCCACGGCCATCGCCACCGCCCCGTCCGCGCCCTTGCCGTCGCCACCGGACCGCAGGTCGTGGCGTACGGAGACGACCGCCTCCAGAGGGATCCGTATCTCCATCCGGGCGCCGGCCCGCAGCAGCAGCGTGTCCGCCCCGAGCACATGCGGCCGGGTGACCGCCGTCGCCTGGAACCCCAGCATCATCAGCACCGTGTAGACATCGACGACCAGCATCACCGCATGCGGCACCGGATGGTTCGCGAGCAGCACACCCACCCCGACGGTCTCCACCCCGCACACGAACGTCAGCGCGTACACGAACGCCGCCTGCCCCGCCGCGTACGGCAGGGCCCGCTCGCCCGCCCTCACGCCGATCCGGCGCCGCGCCGCCCACCACACCAGACCGGCCAGCGACCGGGCCTCGTGCGCGGCCACCCGGCGCAGCGTGCCGCCCCGGCTCACCGGGCCCGCTCCGCGAGCAGCCGGATCGCCTGCCGCACGGCCTCCGCCTGCGCGGGCGCGAAATGCGCGTAGTACGCCGCGAGGAACCCGTCGTCCGCCGCCGCGCCCTCCCCGGCGGCCCGCCCCCAGTGCTGCGCGTCCATCCCGGCGATCACCGTGTCCGGAATGCAGTCGGCGAGCGCCTGCGCGGCCTGCGCCACCCGGGGATCGTCCGGCGCGGCCACTGCCAGCGCATCGAGCAGGCCGTACACCTCGTACGTCCGCTCCATCGCCCCCGGCGCCGCGCTCACCTCCCCCAGCAGCTCCACCATCCGCTTGCCCGCCGCTTCGCCCTCCGTTCCGCCCGCCGTGGACTCCAGCAGCGCCAGCACCTCCCGTTCCTTCGCCGCCATTGCGGGCTCGGGACCGGGACGCGCGGCGGACGTACGGGCCATCTCCCCGAAGAGCGCGGCCAGTTCGTCCGACACCGGGCCCTCCGCGGGAAGTCCGCCGTGCTCCTCGGCCTGCCGCCGCAGGGCGGCCAGCCGGGCCCGCCGCGCCCCGATCTCCGCCTCCTGGCGGGCCAGGTCCGCATCCAGCTCGGCCAGCACCTCGTGCAGTTCGCGCCCCGAATCGTCGGCCAGCACGTCCCGCACCTCATCCAGCCCGAGACCCAGCTCCGTCAGCCGCCGCAGCCGCGCGAGCGCCACCGCGTCCCGCAGCCCGTACTCCCGGTAGCCGTTGGCCCGGCGTTCGGGCTCGGCCAGCAGCCCCAGGTGGTGGTAGTGGCGCACGGCGCGGGTGCTGACGCCGACCAGTCCGGCGAGTTCTCCGATCCTCATGGGGCCAGTAGAAACGTTGCCGTCGCGGCAAGGTCAAGCCGCCGGAGCGCGCCAGGTAGCATGGTCGGCACGGCGGACGAGCCGGCCGGGCGGCCGCGTGGAGATCTTCTGGTCTCCCCGAGGAACGTCCGGGCTCCACAGGGCAGGGTGGTGGGTAACGCCCACCCGGGGTGACCCGCGGGACAGTGCCACAGAAAACAGACCGCCGGGGCCGCAAGGTCCCGGTAAGGGTGAAACGGTGGTGTAAGAGACCACCAGCCTCCGAGGTGACTCGGAGGGCTAGGTAAACCCCACCCGGAGCAAGGTCAAGAGGAGCCGCCATTCCGAACGGGATGACGGCTCTGCGCGGACGATCGAGGGCTGCCCGCCCGAGTCCGCGGGTAGACCGCACGAGGCTGTCGGCAACGGCAGCCCTAGATGGATGGCCGCCTCCCCTCGGCCCGCAAGGACCGGGGGAGACAGAACCCGGCGTACAGGCCGACTCGTCCGCCGCCTTCCGGCACCTGTTGCCCGAGCCCCGTCCGGAGTGAGGGTTCTCGGCCGTGCCGGCGCGTGGCCCGGCCACGGGGAGCGGCGGCACCACGGCCGCCCGACCGTCTCGTACCCGTCCGCCCGGCTTGTACGGGACGGCACGGAACGTTCGCCCTCCGGAGGGCAGGCGTGCCCCAAAGAGTGGTCAAGAGTTATCGCCGCGAGCTGGCCGAAATCGTTCGGTGACTAGCAGAATGCGGGGCATGACGGAGGGTGCGCCTGAGGACGACATCATCGAGGCCGCATGGCAGAAGCTGCTCGCGGCCCGCCGCGTGGACGGCCGGTTGCTGCGCGCCGCCTACGCCGAGCCGCGGCTACGGCAGCTGTTCCCCTGGGTCGGCATGGCCGAGCTGCACTTCAGCCGGTGCACGGAGCCGCGTTGGACCTGGGACGTCCCGTACATCGCCCCGATGATGGGCGGCGGCTTCCTCGTCGGCGGGCCCGCGCGGTCCCAGAGCGTCGGTCCCGCCCCGACCGCGGAGGCCGCCATCGCGATGGTCGTCGAGCGACTCCCGCCGGGCTGCCGTCGCGCCTTCGTCGGCACGCCGGAGGAGCTGGCCGAAAAGGAACGGTCTCAGTAGTCGGGGCGGATGCCGCCGCCCGCTCGGTCTTCACCGCGCGGGCTGCGGCGGGGCGCGTTGGGTCAGCGGTTCTGTACCCACCACGTCACGAGGCCGATGACCGCCGTGCCGCAGGCGTACGAGGCGCCGCGTACGAAGTTGGTGGCCGCGAGCCGGCGATAGCCGCGCCATCGGCCGGCGCGAGGGGGTGGCGGGTGAGCTTCCGTAGACTGCATGGGGAGTCCCCTTTCGTGAACGCGAGAAGCGACAGCGGGTTCCACGCAGGGAGCCCTCACCGGCCCGAGGTTGGTCGCCGGAAGGCCGGGTGCGGGCTCCCTCGCACTGCACCACCCTACGTGATTGTGCGATTGTGAAATCGCCCGGGGGTGGGTGCCCGCGCCGCGGGGTGGCCCCAACTGGCTTGTCGGGACGCGGTGTTGGGCCCGGTCGCCGCTCGGCCTCCGTCGGCCGACGGATTTTCCGTGTGCTGCCTTGCGGGTCCTCGCCATTCCTTCCTCTGGGGTGATGGACCGTTACGGGGAAAGCGGGACGACCGGAAATTGCGCCGATGCCCGGGGATATTGGCCGCGGCGTGGAAGGTGCGTGTTCCGGCGTCGAGAGGAAAGGCGTGAAATGTGCGGTGCGGTGCGTGAAGTGTGACGTCGGGGCTCACTCGTCTCGATGGTTCGAGTCTCCATAGCCCCTGGTCACAGGCTGGTTTGTGCCTTTATGCTCCGTGTCGCGGCCGGTCAAACTCGTCCGATCGGGTAGTGCGGCGCCGTCCGTGCCGCGGGCTAATGTGGCGGCGTTCCGGAGGGGTCTGAATTTCCGTGCGGGGGTGATGAATTCCTTGTGCCCGCCCCCGTGGGGTGGATTTCTGACCTCTCCGGAATTTCTCCGTGCCGGATGAAAAAGTCCGGCCACTGGTGCAGGGAAAGGCTGGTTCATGGGAAAGCTGACGCGTGCCGCGATTGCCGGACTGATGGTGCTGGGGGCCGGACTGGCGGCGGTGCCCGCCGCTCAGGCGGTGCAGGTGCAGGGGCAGGGGTGCCGGTACTACTACACCAGTTGGGGTCAGGGCCCCAACGGTGAGACGACGGGGTACGGGGATTACGCGGAGGGCGACCGCGACCCCGAGGGCCGCGTCTGCCAGAACGGCTGGTGGCAGGACCCGGACGAGCAGGAGGGCGGCTGGTAGGCGGCCCTGATCCCTCGTAGTCGAGCCCGCCGATGGCCGTACCGGCCGTCGGCGGGCTCCGGCTCGTCGCCACCGGGCCCGTGCGCACGGTGCGCCAGTACCCTCGTACGGATTTCTTCGAAAAGACGTACGGGGGATGCGGTGCTCAGGCACTACTACCGGCTGGTTTATTGGAAACGGCGGATCGCCCGGGCGCTGGGGCTGCGGAGCGGCGGCCGGGGTGCGGGGCCGCGCGCGCATCCGCGGGCGTCCGGGCGGGGCGCCGGGCGTGGACGTGGACGTGGACGTCAATTCGCGTATCACGCACGACCGTTGCTGGTGTTCGGTGCGCTGGTGGCGATCGTCGTGGGGTTGTCGGCGCTGATCGCGTGGGTGGACGACCCGCTGGGGTGAGTGGGGTGCGGGGCGCGGGGCCCCGCGTCCCGCTCAGTCCTCCCCGAGGGCGGTCGCCGTCCCGCTGACGTGCGACCGCGGGTCCCCCGCGCGCAGCTCCACCGTCAGCAGGCCCGGCCGGCCCATGTCGTGGCCCTGGTGCAGGGTGAGCGTGGCCGGCTCCGTGACCAGGGCCAGCTCCCGGGCGTACGCGCCGAAGGCGGCCGCCGCGGCGCCCGTTGCCGCGTCCTCGACGACGCCGCCCACCGGGAACGGGTCGCGGACGTGGAAGACCGACTCCGACTCGCGCCAGACCAGCTGAAGGGTGGTCAGGTCGAGGCGGTGCATCAGGGCGGCCAGACGGTCGAAGTCGTAGTCGAGGTCGGCGAGGCGGTCGCGGGTGGCGGCGGCGAGGACGAGGTGGTTGTTGCCGGCGAAGGCGATACGGGGCGGCAGGGCCGGGTCGAGGTCGGCGGCGGGCCAGTCGAGGGCGGCCAGGGCCTCGGTGAGGTCGGCGTCGGTGACGTCCTCGACGTGCGGTGCGACGCTGGTGAGGGTGGCCTGGAGGACGCCGGACTCCTCGCTGACGGTGACCGGGACCGGGCCCGCCTGGGTCGCGAAGAGGAGGTCGCCGGGGCCGATCCGCTCGGCGAGGGCGACGGCGGTGGCGACCGTCGCATGGCCGCAGAACGCCACCTCCGCGAGCGGGCTGAAGTAGCGGATGGTGAAGGCGCGGCCCGGCTCGCCGCCCAGGCCCTCGGGCGGCGGGGTGAGGAACGCCGTCTCCGAATAGCCCACTTCGGCCGCTATGGCGAGCTGCGCGGCGTCGTCCAGGCCCGCGGCGTCGAGGACGACGCCGGCTTGGTTGCCGCCCTTCGGGTCGGTCGAGAAGGCGGTGTAGCGCAGGACCTCGGGGGTGGTCCGGGCGGCGTCCTGGGCGGCGTTGTCCTTGGTCATGTCGGGGGAACGCGACGCTCGCGTCCGGCTATTCCCCGTCAGCGCGGAGGAACGCAGAGGAACGCAGAGGAACGCAGAGGAACGCAGAGGAACAGAGGAATGCGGCGGAACGCGGCGGAATTCAGCCCCGCCCGATGTACGGCATGGCGGTCGCCATGACCGTCGCGAACTGGACGTTCGCCTCCAGCGGCAGCCCGGCCATGTGCCGCACCGTGCGGGCGACGTCCGCCGCGTCCATCACGGGCTCGACCGCCGTCTCGCCGTTGGCCTGGAGGATGCCGGTCTGCATCCGGCCGGTCATCTCGGTCGCGGCGTTGCCGATGTCGATCTGTCCGCAGGCGATCCGGTACGGACGGCCGTCCAGGGAGAGGGACTTGGTCAGGCCCGTCATGGCGTGCTTGGTGGCGGTGTAGGCGATGGAGTGCGGACGCGGGACATGGGCGGAGATGGAGCCGTTGTTGATGATCCGGCCGCCCTGCGGGTCCTGCTCCTTCATGGCGCGGAACGCGGCCTGGGCACAGAGGAAGGAGCCGGTGAGGTTGACGTCGACGACCGCGCGCCAGTCGTCGTACGACAGCTCTTCCAGGGGGCCGGGCCTGCCGAACGTGCCCGCGTTGTTGAAGAGCAGGTCCAGACGGCCGAACCGGTCGCGGACGGCGGCGAACAGGGCGTCGACCTCGTCGGGGCGGGTGACATCGGTGCGTACCGGGACGGCCGTGGGGCCGCCGGCGCCGAGGTCGCCGACCTGCCGGGCCGTTTCGTCGAGGGCTTCCGGGCGCCGTCCGGCCAGGACCACATGCCAGCCGGCGGCGAGCAGCTCCCGGGCGACCGCCCGGCCGATGCCGGAACCGGCGCCGGTGACGACGGCCACCTTGCCGTGGGCCGGAGCCGTCTCGGCCCGGTCCGTCCGGCCCGGCCCGTCCGCCCCGTCCGTCGCGCCGGCCTCGTTCGTGTTCTGTGCCATGGCGGCAGCGTAAACGCGACACCGGGAGCGGAGCGGACGGTGCCCAGCATGTGGCCGGGGCCCGGCGCGGCGGGTCGGCGCGCCGGGCCCGCGCCATGGCGAGGTGCCGCGATTGTCCCGGGGTGCCCCTTGCGGGCCCAGTCCTCATGCGGCTGTCATGTATGCGTCGGATCGAGGACAGCGCCGCGCCAGGACCCACCCCTCCAATGACTGGTGACAACCACCGTCAGGGGAGGGGCAGATGACTCACCACGCCGCGCACCAGCAGCAGACCCCGGCGCACGAGCAGGAGATCCGGGCCGCCGCGGCGCACGTCGGCCGCCGCCGCTTTCTCACCGTCACCGGCGCCGCCGCCGCGCTCGCCTTCGCGACCAACCTGCCGGGCGCCGGCGCCGCCCACGCCGCGGAGGCCGACGCCCGGAAGATCAGCGAGAACCCCTTCACCCTGGGCGTGGCCTCCGGCGACCCGCTGCCCGGGTCCGTGGTCCTGTGGACGCGGCTCGCACCGCGGCCGTACGAGGTCGGCAACGGCATGCCGAACGCCAGAGTCACGGTCCGCTGGGAGGTCGCCTACGACGAGAAGTTCACGCGGCTCGCGGGCAAGGGCAGCGCCGACGCGCACCCGGAGTTCAACCACTCCGTGCACATCGAGCCCACCGGCCTCGCCCCCGACCGCGTCTACTACTACCGCTTCCGCGCCGGCAACTGGATCAGCCCTGTCGGCCGCACCCGCACCGCCCCCGCCCGCGGCGCCCGGATCTCCGACCTCAAGCTCGCCGCGGTGTCCTGCCAGGCCTACCACGACGGCTACTTCACGGCCTACCGCCACCTGGCGCAGGAGGACCTCGACGTCGTCTTCCACCTCGGTGACTATCTCTACGAGTACCCGGTCAACGCGGTCGGCGGCGCCCGCAACTACACCGACCGGACGCTGCCCGCGCTCTTCGACCGCGAGACGGTCACCCTCGACGACTACCGGCTGCGCTACGCCCTCTACAAGTCCGACCCGGACCTCCAGGCCGCCCATGCCGCGCACCCCTTCATCGTCACCTGGGACGACCACGAGGTGGAGAACAACTACGCCTCCGACATCAGCGAGGACAACCTCCCGCCCGCCGAGTTCCTCATCCGCCGGGCCGCCGCCTACCGGGCGTACTGGGAGAACCAGCCGCTGCGCCGCCCGCAGCGGCCCAAGGGCGCGGACGCCCAGCTCTACCGCCGCATCCACTTCGGGCAGCTCGCCCAGTTCGACATCCTCGACACCCGTCAGTACCGCTCCGACCAGGCGTACGGGGACGGCTGGCACGCGCCGGGTCCGGAGTCGCAGGACCCGAAGCGCACGCTGACCGGCGCGGCGCAGGAGCGGTGGCTGATCGACGGCTGGCGGGCCTCCACCGCGCGGTGGAACGTGGTACCGCAGCAGGTCACGTTCTCCGAGCGGCGCAGCGCCACGGGTGACGCCTACAAGGTCAGCATGGACGGCTGGGACGGCTACACGGCCTCGCGGGAACGGGTGCTGGCGGGCGCGGAGTCGGCCGGGGCGGACAACCTCGTCGTCCTCACCGGCGATGTGCACGTCCACTACGCCTTCGACATCAAGAAGGACTTCAAGGACCCCGGCTCGCGCACCGCGGGCGTGGAGTTCGTGACCAGCTCCATCGCCAGCGGCAAGGACGGCGCGGACAAGCCCGCCAACTGGGGCACGTACATGGCCGCCAACCCGCATCTGAAGTTCTACAACGGGCGGCGCGGCTATGTGACCGTCACCCTCGGGCAGGACACCGCGCGCGGCGACTACCGGACGGTGTCCGCGGTCACCACGCCCGGGGCGCCGGTGCGGACCGCCGCGTCGTTCGTCTCCGAGGCGGGTGACCCGGGGCTGAAGCCGGTCTGAGGAGGGGCGCCCGTCCACCGGAGGACGCAGGACCGGACGCAGGACCGGACGTAGGACCAATGGACGGGCCGAAACCCCGGCCGGGCGCCGCCGTGTGCGTGCCACCATGGTGCGGCCATCACTCACCCATGGAGACGCTCATGACGGAGCCCGGCCCCAGCGCGGCCGCATCCCCGGCCGACCCGCAGGCCGAACCCCAGGCCCCCGCCCAGGTCCCGCCCCAGGCCGACGCCCAGGCCGACCCCGAGGACCAGCCCGCCATATCCGGGCGGGACGCGGCGCCGGCGGCGGCTGCACCCGCTGCATCGTCCGCGGCTCGCCGCACCGGCCTTCTCGTCACCCTCGTCCTCGGCGGCCTCACGGCGGTCCCGCCGCTCTCCATGGACATGTATCTGCCGGCCCTGCCGCAGGTCACCGCCGCGCTGCGCAGCCCGGCCGCCACGGTGCAGCTGACCCTCACGGCATGCCTGGCCGGTATGGCCCTGGGCCAGATGATCGTCGGCCCGATGAGCGACAAGTGGGGCCGCCGCCGCCCGCTGCTGGCCGGCATGGTGATCTACATCCTGGCGACCGCGCTGTGTGCGTTCGCCACCAACGCCGAAGTCCTCATCGCCTTCCGCCTGTTGCAGGGCCTAGCGGGCGCGGCCGGCATCGTCATCGCGCGGGCGGTGGTGCGCGATCTCTACGACGGTGTGGAGATGGCCCGGTTCTTCTCCACGCTGATGCTGATCTCGGGGGTCGCCCCGGTGGTGGCACCGCTGATCGGCGGCCAGATCCTGCGGATCACCGACTGGCGCGGCGTCTTCGTCGTCCTGACCGCCGTCGGCGTACTGCTCACGCTCCTGGTGTGGCGCAAGCTGCACGAGACCCTGCCCCCCGCCCGGCGTCACTCCGGCGGCCTCGGCCAGGCCCTGCGCACCATGCGGGATCTCCTCGCCGACCGCGTCTTCTCCGGCTACCTCCTCGTCGGTGCCTTCGCCTTCGCCGCCCTCTTCGCCTACATCTCCGCCTCGCCGTTCGTCGTCCAGGAGATCTACGGCGCCTCGCCGCAGACCTTCAGCCTGCTGTTCGGCATCAACTCCGTGGGCCTGGTCCTGGTCGGCCAGATCAACGGCAAGGTGCTGGTCGGCCGGGTCAGCTTCGAGAAGGTGCTGGGCATCGGCCTGACGGTGATCGCGGTGGCGGCGACGGGGCTGCTGCTGATGTCCTGCGGGATCTTCGGTGACGTCGGCCTGCTGCCGATGGCCGCGGGCCTCTTCGTCCTGATGTCCGCGATGGGTCTGGTCATGCCGAGCACCAACACCCTGGCCCTGCTGCGCACCCCGCACGCGGCCGGATCGGCCTCCGCCCTCCTGGGCACCTCGACGTTCCTCCTCGGCGCGGTCGCCTCCCCGCTGGTGGGCATCGCGGGCGAGCGGACGGCCGTACCGATGGCCCTCGTACAGCTTTCGTGCGCCGTTTTGGCGCTCGTGTGCTTCCTGGGGATGTGCCGCCCGTGGCAGCGTAGGGGGGAGAGCGTCGGCGGCACGACGGGCGAGAGGAAGTCACTCTGAACGCACCGGTACTCAGACACGGCACCCCGGCCCAGGCGGGACTCGACCCCGCGTGGCTGGAGCGGCTGGTCCACGGCGTGCGGGCGCTGCCCGAGGGCCGGCCCGCCTGGTGCGCGGGCGCGGTGGTGCTGGCCGGGCGCGGCCCGTACGTCGCCGCCGAGGCCGCGGCCGGCTGGGCGGTCCGCTATCGCGCGCATGACCCCGAGCGGGACCGCGGCCTGGATCTGCCCCGCGACCTGTGGGAGCCGATGCGGGTCGGTACGGTCTTCGACCTCGCCTCGCTCAGCAAGCTCTTCACCGCGATCGTCGCCCTCCAGCAGGTGGAGTACGGCCGCCTGGACCTCGACGACGAGGTGCACGCCCATCTCCCCGCCTTCGCCCCCGGCGTCACGGTCCGCCGGCTGCTCACCCACACCTCGGGCCTGCGCCCCGAGCTGCCCTTCTACGAGCGCACGGGGCGCGCCGCCCAGCTGGCGCTGCTGTGGGCGGAGTCGGCCGCCCCGGCGGGCCCGCCCGGCGGCGCGTACGGCTACTCCGACCTCAACATGATCGCGCTGCAGCTCGTGGTGGAGTCGCTCACCGGCCGCCGCCTGGACGCCCTCGTACGGGAGGACATCTGCCGTCCGCTGGGCCTGGCCTCCACCTCCTACGGGCCGCTGGCGGCGCCGGGCGTGGCGGCGACGGAGGACCAGCGGCGGCCGTGGGCCAAGGTGGACCGGGGGCTGCTGCGCGGCGTGGTGCACGACGAGAACGCCTGGGCGCTGGGCGGCGTCGCCGGGCACGCCGGTCTGTTCTCCACCGCGCAGGACCTGGCCGTACTGTGCCGGGCGCTGCTGGGCGGCGGCGCGTACGGTGCCGCCCGCATCCTCGGGCCGCAGGCGGTGGCCGCCCTGCTCGATCCGCCGGGCCTCGGCTTCGGCGTCGACCAGCCGTATTTCATGGGGGAGTTGGCGGGCCGGGGCGCGGCCGGGCACACCGGGTTCACCGGCGCCAGCCTGGTCCTGGACCGGGCCACCGACACGTTCCTGGTGCTGCTGGCCAACACCGTCCACCCGCGGCGCGCGAACGGCGGCAGCGCCCCGCGCGCGGCCGCCGCGACGTGCCTGGCCCGCGCCGTCGTCCGCTGACCGGCGGGGCGGCGCCCGGCGGCCCCGTAAACTTGGCCCAATGCACGAGGAACTGCGCGCCGCCCTGGCCGGCCTGCTCGACGGCCTGCCGCCCAAGCAGGCCGCGCAGGCAGTCGACCGGCTGATCGCCAACTACCGGGGGACCACCCCCACCGACGCCCCGGTCCTGCGCGACCGCGCCGATGTCGCCGCGTACGCCGCCTACCGGATGCCCGCGACCTTCGAGGCCGTACGGGCCGCGCTGACCGCCTTCGCCGACCGCGTCCCGGACTGGTCCCCGGCCACCCATGTCGACATCGGCGGCGGCACCGGCGCCGCCACCTGGGCCGCCGCCGCCACCTGGGCGGGCCACCGCAGCACGGTCCTGGACTGGGCGCAGCCCGCCCTCGACCTGGGCCGCGAACTCGCCGCCGGGATCCTGCCCGACACCCGGTGGCAGCGGCAGGTGATCGGCGAGGGGCTGACCGTCCCGGCGGGCACGGACCTGGTGACCGTCTCCTACGTCCTGGGCGAGCTGCGCCCCGACGACCGCCGGGCGGTGGTCGAGGCCGCCGCCACCGCCACGTCCGTCGTACTGATCGAACCGGGCACCCCCGACGGCTATCTCCGCATCCGCGAGGCCCGCGACCAGCTCATCGCGGCGGGCCTGCGGGTGCTCGCGCCGTGCCCGCACAGCGACACCTGCCCCATCGTCGTCGGTGAGGACTGGTGCCACTTCTCGGCCCGGGTCAGCCGCTCCTCGCTGCACCGCCAGGTCAAGGGCGGCTCCCTCCCGTACGAGGACGAGAAGTTCAGCTACGTCGCGGCCACCACCCTCGACGCCCCCGCCGCCCCGTCGCGGATCATCCGCAAGCCCCAACTCCGCAAGGGACAGGTCCTGTTGGAGCTGTGCACACCGGAGGAGGGGCTGCGGCGCGCCACCGTCACCAAGCGGCACGGCGCCGATTACCGCGCCGCCCGGGACGCGGCCTGGGGCGACGACTGGGCCTGACGCGCCGCCGCCACCCCGGTCGGCGCACCGGGTGCCGCAACCGGTTACCGTTCCCCGCGTTCCTCCCGCAGTCTGCGCAGCAGCTCGCGTCGCTGGGCCTGCGGGTCGGGGCGCCCTCCGGCTCCGTGGCCGCCCTGTCCGCCGCCGCGCAGGGCGCCGCGGGAGAGCTTGTTGCGGGTGCCGCCCACGCCGAGCATGCCGCCTGCGTTTCCCTTGCTCATGGTTCCGTCCTTCCCTCGACCGATCGCGAGACGGGTCGTCTCGTTCGACATCGAGCATGGTGCAAGACGATGCGTCTCGTCAAGCAATTTCGAGACGATACGTCTCGCCTTATGCCCTGGCTAGACTCGGCCGCATGGCGAACAAGACAGCCCCCGACTCCTCCCGCCGCAGCGAACGCTCCCGCCGCGCGATCTTCGACGCCGCCCTCGCGCTGGTCGGCGAGGTCGGCTACGAGAAACTCACGATCGAGGGCATCGCCTCCCGGGCCGGGGTCGGCAAGCAGACGATCTACCGCTGGTGGCCCTCCAAGGCCGCCGTCCTCCTGGACGCGTTCACCGCCGGGGTCGACGAGGACTACGAGCGGGGCCTGCCGGACACCGGGGACCTGGCGGCGGATCTGAAGTTCGTGCTGCGGGCCACCGCCGACGAGTTCAACGACCCCGCCTTCCAGGCCCCCTACCGCGCCCTCGCGGCGGCCGGCGCCGCCGACGCCGAACTCTCCCGCACCTTCGTCGGCCGCCTGCTGGAGCCCGGCATCCGCGTCTACACCGACCGGATCCGCGCGGCCCAGGAATCCGGCGAGGTGGCCACCGGCATCGACCCCCGGATGGCCGCCGAGTTGGTACTGAGTCCGTTCTCACAGCGCTGGCTGATGCGCACCGGCGAACTGACCCACGACTACGTCGACACCCTGGTCGACCTGGCCTTGAGCGGTCTGCGGACACGCGACTGACCGGTCCGGCGGATTGCCGCGATGGCGGCAATTGCCGGTATTCACCCCCCATTCGTTCACCCCGGATCCGTACACCGGTCACCCGAGGCGCAGGATGGTGGCAGCATTGATCCCAGACCACCGCTCGAAGTGAGGGGATAGATGGACCGCAAGAGCAGGTTCTCCCAGTGGCTGCGCCGCCCGAAGAGCGGATCGGACGGCGACATGGACACGGGATCGACGGCTGCGCGCGGCCGCGAGGACCTGCTGCTGGCGGCGGCCGACGCGGGTTTCCCGGTGGCCCCGGCGGCGCACCCCTCCGGCTACGGCTGTTCCTGTGAACGCATCGGCTGTCCCACCCCCGGCCGGCATCCCGTCTCCTTCGGCTGGCAGACCGTCGCCACCACCGACCGCGACAAGGTCGCCGCCTGGGTACGCACCCTCCCGCAGGCCAACTTCATCACCGCCACCGGCATCGCCCACGACGTGCTCGACGTCCCCGTGGAGGCGGGCCGCAGCGCCCTGGGCCGGCTGGACGCGGCGGGCATCGACGTCGGCCCCGTGACCCTCAGCGGCGCCGGCTTCGGCGACGGCCGGATGCTGTTCTTCACCGCCACCCGCGGCACCCCGGACGACGAGGACGAGTGGTGGCCCTGCGAGCTGGACTGCCACCCCGAGACCCTCGACGAGCATCCCGGGCTCCGCTGGCACTGCCGCGGCAGCTACGTCCTGCTGCCCCCCTCGACGCTGCCCGGCGAACAGCCCGCGGTGACCTGGCTGCGCGGCCCCGAGCTGCCGCTGCCCGACCCGCTGACGCTGCTGGAGTCGCTCACCGACGCCTGCGCCCAGTTCCTCGAGGGCGCGCCCGACCACGAGACCACGGCCTGGCCGATCGGCCGCTGACCGCACGGGACGGGCCCGGCCCGCGAAAACGCCCGAGGGGCCGCCGGATTTCCGGCGGCCCCTCGGCGCGTGCGGTCCTACTGCGCCGTCAGCGAGGTCTTCGCATCCAGCCGGTACAGGAACTGGACCTTGCCGCCGGCGCTCTTCGCCGGCACCTTGACCGCCTGTCCCGAGACGTTGGAGATTGCCATCTGGGTGGTCTTCTTCTTCATCGGGCCCTTCAATATCCCCCGCAGCTCCGGCCCCACCGTGATGATCATCCCCGGGGAGACCGTCTTCTGCTGGTGGTAGAAGGTCGCGAAGAACACCAGCGCCCCGCCGTCCGCCGTGCGCAGCGCGACCGGCGGGAAGTTCGCGGGGGAGTCCTCGTACAGGATCCGCGAGCCCACGCCGTTGGCGTCCTCGGCCCGCTTCGTCCGCCATGCGTCGGTGTGCGGGCCGGGCGCGAAGACATCGGGCTTGCCGGTGTTGAGGTAGTCCGCGTACGTCTTGCTCAGCTTGCCCGGGTCCACCGCCAGGCCCGACCCGCCGCCCGTCGGCACGGTCTCGGCGAAGCCGCCGTCCATCTTGAACTCGGGCGCCTTGCTGCTCGTGAACGTCGCCTGATAGACCACGCGCCACGGTGCGTCGATGCTGTCCCGGCTGAACACCAGGTACCAGCGGATGAATTCACCGGTGCTGCGGGACCTGAGGTTGGTGAGCGCATCCGCGATGAACGCCCTCGGCCAGCCCGCCTGCTTGGGCACGGTGAAGTGCGCGTCCTTCACCGTCACCGGCGCGGAGTTCGGCGAGCCCTTGGGGTTCATACCGTGTGCCGCCTTGACCTCCGCCTGGTCGAGGGCGAGCATCGCGCCGGCCTCGTAGGTGGGGTTCAGGTCGGGGTCGAGCGTGCGGCGGATCTTGTTGAAGCCGTCGATGAAGCGCGTGAGGGCCTTGTCGCCCTCAGCCTTCGTCACCGCCGGCACCATCTCCCGCTCGCCGTGCACCGTCATGCACCCGCTCAGTATCACCATTGCCGCCGCTGCCGACGTCAGTGTTGCGGGCACCCGGAACGGCGACCTGCGTGTCATGGGGCTCGGGCTCCTTCGGGGCGACCGGGGCGGACTGGGAGCCCGCCGGGGTGGCACGATTCGGCGCCACCCTACCGGGGGCGAAGAAGAACCCGAGCGTGGGGATCAGATACAGAGCCCACACCGTGACCTGAAGGACCGTCGGATCGGGCTGGAAGTTGAAGATGCCCTTCAGCAGCGTGCCGTACCAGCTGTCGACCGGGATCTGCGCGCTGATGTCGAACGCCTGGGTGCTCAGTCCCGGCAGGATGTCGGCCTCCTGCAGATCGTGGAAGCCGTACGCCAGCACGCCCGCCGCGACCACCACCAGCATTCCGCCGGTCCAGGTGAAGAACTTCGCCAGGTTGATCCGTACCGCGCCGCGGTAGAACAGCCAGCCCAGCACCACGGCCGTCAGCAGCCCCAGCAGCGCGCCGATCAGCGGCCGTACACCGTCGTTGGCGGACTGGGCGGCCGTCCAGATGAACAGCGCGGTCTCCAGGCCCTCGCGGCCGACCGACAGGAAGGCGGTGACCACCAGCGCCACCGTGCCCATCTGGAGCGCCGCGTCCAGCTTGCCGTGCAGCTCCTTCTTCAGATGCCGCGCGGTACGCCGCATCCAGAAGACCATCCACGTCACCAGGCACACCGCGATGACCGACAGCGAGCCGCCGAGCGCCTCCTGCGCCTGGAACGTCAGCGTCTGGGAGCCGAACTGGAGCGCCGCCCCGAAGCCGAACGACAGCACCACCGCGATGGCGATGCCGGTCCAGACCGGCCGCAGCGCCTCCCGCCGGCCGGTTTTGACCAGGTAGGCGATGAGGATGCAGACCACGAGGCTGGCTTCCAGGCCCTCGCGCAGACCGATCAGGTAGTTGCCGAACACGTCGGTTTCTTCCCTTCCTTCATGAAGTTGACGACGGTGGCGACGGCGGTGCCGACGGCGTCGGACGGGTCAGGCGAACAGCTCCCGGCCCCACCAGTCGTCCGCGTTCCGGACGCCCGGCGGCACCGCGAAAATCGCCGAACCCACGTGCTGGATGTATTCGTTGAGGGCGTCGTTGGCCGCCAGCTTCTGCTGGAGCGGCACGAAACCATGGCGGACGTCGCGCTGGTAGGCGAGGAAGAACAGCCCCGCGTCCAGCCGGCCCAGGCCGTCCGTACCGTCGGTGAAGGAGTAGCCGCGGCGCAGGATCTGCACCCCGCCGTTGGAGTCCGGGTGCGCGAGGCGGACATGCGCGGTCGGCAGCATCGACTTCAGATGCGGGGTGTCCCGCTCGTGCTTCTTGCCGACCGGCGCGCCCTCGGCCTTGTCCCGGCCGAAGACGTCCTCCTGCTCCTTGAGCGAGGTGCGGTCCCAGGTCTCGATGTGCATCCGGATCCGGCGCGCGACGAGGTACGAGCCGCCGGCCATCCAGCCCGCGTCGCCCTTGGCGTCCTTCTCGCCGACCCACACATGCTTGGCCAGCGCCGCGGTGTCGGTGCCCGCGATGTTGTGGGTGCCGTCCTTGAAACCCATCATGTTGCGCGGGGTCTGGGCGTCCGGCGTCGTCGAGGACGTCTTGCCGAATCCCAGCTGCGACCAGCGGATGGCTATCTTGCCGAAGCCGATCCGGGCCAGATTACGGATCGCATGCACCGCGACCTGCGGATCGTCCGCGCAGGCCTGCACACACAGATCGCCGCCGCTGCGCGCCTTGTCCAGGTTGTCGCCGGGGAACTGCGGCAGATCGATCAGCGCCTCGGGCCGTCGGCCCTTGATCCCGAAGCGGTCCTTGCCGTCCTTCTCGAACAGCGACGGGCCGATGCCGAAGGTGAGGGTGAGCCGGGACGGCGGCAGGCCCAGCGCCTCGCCGGTGTCGTCCGGCGGCGCCTCCGCCAGCCCGCCGACCGCGCCGTCGCCGACCGCGTCGCCCGCGGTCATCCGCGCCGCCGCCTTCGTCCACTCCTTGAGCAGCGCGATCAGCTCGTCGCGGTCATCCGTCGTGACGTCGAAGGCGGCGAAGTGCAGCCGGTCCTGGACCGCGGAGGCGATCCCGGCCTGGTGGGCGCCGTGGAAGGCGACCGCGGCGCCCGCCGTGGCATCCGCCCCGGCCGGCTGGGCGTCACTGCCGGTGCGCAGCGCCGCCGCCGTACCGCCGGCCGCGACCGCGCCGAGCGCCAGCCCCGCGCCTCCCCAGCCCAGCAGCGACCGCCGCGAGGGGGCGCGTCCGGCCGCGCCGTCGTTCGTCTCGTCGTTGGACATGCGACGTCCCTCCCTTTCCCGTACCGGACTACTTGTTCTCGGCCACCGCGGCGGCCAGCTTCGACAGCGGCTCGGCCAGCGCGTTGACGCTGTCGGACAGGGTCTTGCGCTCGCCCTTGCCGACCGTGTCGTACGAGGCGAAGCCGTCGGCGGACTTGCTGTCGCGGTGCTTGTCGAGCTGCCCGAGGATCGCCTTGAACTGCTTGTCCAGCTCCTTGGCCAGCGCCGGGTCGTTCTTGGCGGCGACCGGCTTCAGCAGCTCGTACGCCTTCTGGGCGCCCTCGACGTTGGCGTGGAAGTCGATCAGGTCGGTGTGGCTGTAGCGCTCTTCCTCACCGGTGACCTTGCCGGTGGCCACCTCGTCGAGCAGCTCCTTGGCGCCGTTGGCCATGGTGGTCGGGTTGATCACGGCCTTGCCGACCCGCCCCTGCCAGTCCTTGAGGTCCTTCATCAGCTCGTCGGCGAGCTTCTTGTCGTCCCCGGAGATCTTCTTCTTCTCCCACAGGGACTGCTCCAGCTTGTGCCAGCCGGTCCACTTCTGGCCGTCCGCCAGACCGTCCGCACGCGTGTCGACCTTGGGGTCGATGTCACCGAACGACTCGGCCACCGGCTCGGTCCGCTCCCAGCCGATCCGCGACACGGCATAGGCCTTCTTCGCGGCCTCGACGTCCCCGTCCTTCACCGCGTCGGCGAACTTCTGCGCCGCGGGGACGGTCAGGTCGGCCTGCTCCTGGGCGTACTTGCGGTACGCGCTGACCGCGGCGTCCAGCTGCGGGTTCCGCTTGGCCGTCGCGCCCTTGCCGGTCGCGGTCACCTTCTGGCGGATGCCGCCGCCCTTCATACCGGGCTTGCACGCGATCTCGTACGTACCGGCCTTGATCTCGGCGGTGATCTCCGCCTTGGTGCCGGGCCCGATGTTCTCCCGCTCGGTCACGATCCGGTCGCCGGGCGCGTAGACATACACCTCGGTGATCTTGGAGCCCTTGTTCTGGACGGCGAACTGCACATGCCCGGCCGGGAACTCCTTGGCCGAAACCTTGCACTCGCTGTCCGTCGCGGTCACCTCGACCGTGCCCTTGCCGCCCGCGCTCTTGCCGTCGCTCTTCTCGGCGCAGCCGGCGACGGCGGTCAGGGTCGCGGCCACGGCGATGGCGGCGACGACGGGGGAGCGGTGGGCTCGCATACGGACTCCAGGCGGGCTCGGGCGATGCAAAAACAGGGGGACGGACATCAGGGCTGCCACTAAGGCAGCCCTAAGTTATCTGAGGCTTACCTGGTTCTGCCCACCCTGTCCAGTGATCCCGCTCTCACGGACAACGACCTGATTACGGATGGGGTCGACCTCGGTCACGGAAGCGTCATGGTTCGGTCAAGGTAAGGGGCGTCGCCTGCGGCGGGTCATGACCGGTGATATTCGGCCGACGGGCCGCCGAGCGGCGTGGCGAAAACCATGCGGTGCGAGGTCCGCGGAGCCCATGGCGACCACGGCATCCGTGCCGCACATGATCGTCGGCGCACGCACGGGTGCTGTTGGATGAGGGACGGGAACGGGGGCCGCAGCGATGCGGCGAGCCATACGGAACGGCCGAGGGGGCAGGGAAATGAGCGACGGCGGAGCGGGCGATGCGGGCATGACCGGCGGGGGAGCGGCGGTGGAGCTGCACGTCCTCCGGGTCTTCTGCGGCGGCGAGGGGCGGGGCGGCAACCTCCTGGGCGTCGTCCGCGACGGCGCCGCCTTCCCGGCCGAGCCGGACCGGCAGGCCCTCGCCGCCCGGCTCGGCTTCAGCGAGACGGTGTTCCTCGACGATGCGGCCCGGGGCGTGGCGGACATCTACACCCCGAGCGTGCGGCTGCCGTTCGCCGGGCATCCGCTCGTCGGGCTGGCCTGGCTGCTGCGCCACCTCGGACGTCCGGTGACCGTGCTGCGGCCGCCCGCCGGTGAGGTGGCGGTCGCGTACGACGGGGAGTTCACCTGGGTACGCGGCCGGCCGGAGTGGGTGACCGGGCGCCGGACCCAGGAGTACGGGTCCCCCGCCGAGGTCGACGCGCTGCCCGCGCCGCCGCCGGGCGAGGGCTGGCTCTACGCCTGGGCCTGGCGGGACACCGGCGCGGGCGCCGTACGGGCCCGCGGATTTCCCCGGCGCGGCGACAACATCGCGGAGGACGAGGCCACCGGCGCCGCCGCGCTCGTCCTCACCCATGAGCTGGGCCGCGGCCTCGACATCCGCCAGGGCGCGGGCTCCCGGATCCTGACCCGGCCGCGGCCGGACGGCGCCATCGACATCGGCGGCCGCGTCGCGCTCGCCGGGGTCAGGGAGGTGGAGCGGGCGCGGTAGGGGAGGCCGGCCGGGCGTCACGGCCCACGCCGTGCGCCCAGCCGCTGCGCGCTCCGCACGCGCCCGCACCCGCCCTCAGGCGCTCAGCGGGAACTCCGCGCCCAGCTCCCGGAAGACCGCGCTGTTCAGCGCGAACGCCCGCTTGCACTCGTCGACGACGCGCTGCTTCTCCAGGTCGTCGACCGGCAGCGCGTCGAGCAGTTCACGGTACTCGCGCTTGAAGGCGGCGGGGTTGCCTATGTCCTCGAAGACGTAGAACCGCACGCCGTCGCCCTTGCGCGCGAAGCCCCAGGTCTTCTCGGCCGTACCGCGGATGATCTGGCCGCCGGAGAGGTCGCCGAGATAGCGGGTGTAGTGGTGGGCGACATAGCCGGCCGGCCACTCGTGGGCGCAGTCGCGCACGCGGTCGGCATAGGCGGCGGTGGCGGGCAGCGGCTCCAGTCCCGCGTGCCAGGACGGGCCGGCCAGGTGGGTGAGGTCGCGTTCCAGCTCGGTGGTGCGGGCGAGCTCGGGGCGGATGAAGGGGCCCGCCACCGGGTCGTCGGCGAGCGCCTGGGAGGTCTCCTCCAGGGCGCGGTAGACGAACCACAGCTGCTCGGTGTAGCGCCGGTAGGCCGCGACCCCGAGCCTGCCGCCGAGCAGATCGCTCATGAACGAGGAGTTCTCCGCCTCGGTGTGCTGCTCGTGCGAGGCGGTGCGGATGACCGTCGAGAAGGGGGGCGGTGAATCCGGGAGCTCGGGGGACGACGGAGTCGGGCTGGACGCTTCCAAAGCGGGCCTCCGGGGCCGAGAGGAGCGGAGGGAACAGGCGGTCCACCCGTTCCCGACAACCTGTCGGTAACCAGCGTACCCCTGTTCCCGACGCCCTGTCGGTAAAATTCGGCCCCTGCTTGCGTCAGGGAAGCGTGAGGATCTCCACCCCGGTCTCCGTCACCACCAGTGTGTGCTCGAACTGCGCGGTCCGCCTGCGGTCCTTGGTGACCACGGTCCAGCCGTCCTCCCACATGTCGTACTCGTGGGTGCCCAGCGTCAGCATCGGCTCGATGGTGAAGGTCATGCCGGGCTTGATGTCGGTGGTGTGGTGCGGGCTGTCGTAGTGCGGAACGATCAGGCCGGAGTGGAAGGCGGAGTTGATGCCGTGACCGGTGAAGTCGCGGACGACCCCGTAGCCGAAGCGCTTGGCGTACGACTCGATGACCCGGCCGATGATGTTGATCTGCCGGCCCGGCTTGACCGCCTTGATCGCACGGTTCAGCGCCTCGCGGGTGCGCTCCACCAGGAGGCGGGACTCCTCGTCCACCTCGCCGCACAGGTAGGTGGCGTTGTTGTCGCCGTGCACACCGTTGAGGTACGCGGTGACGTCCAGGTTCACGATGTCGCCGTCCTTGAGGACGGTGGAGTCGGGGATGCCGTGGCAGATGACCTCGTTGAGCGAGGAGCACAGGGACTTCGGGAAGCCGCGGTAGCCGAGCGTGGACGGGTAGGCGCCGTGGTCGCACATGAACTCATGGGCGACCCGGTCGAGTTCATCGGTCGTCACGCCCGGTGCGATGTGCTTGGCGGCCTCCGCCATCGCCTGCGCGGCGATCCGGCCGGCGATCCGCATCTTCTCGATCGTTTCGGCATCCTGCACCTCGGGCCCGGTGTACGGGGCGGGTGCGTCCTTCCCGACGTACTCCGGGCGCGGGATCGAGGCGGGGACGGGGCGGGTGGGGGAGATGCTCCCCGGGACAAGAAACGACTGGCCAGACATGCCAGCGAGTGTATCCGCGGGCCATCGGGCAGGATGGCGGGACGGGAGCGATCCACAGGAGGCGGCAATGGCGCTGTTCAAGAGGCGTACGGTCGGCAAGCCGGGCGAGTGGTACTACTGCCTGCGGCACCAGAAGGTCGAAGAGGGCCCCGAGTGCCGGGCCGCCGACCGCTTCGGCCCCTACGCCAGTCGCGAGGAAGCGGCGCACGCCATGGAGACGGCGCGCGAGCGCAACCTGGAGTGGGAGACCGACCCCAAGTGGCACGACAAGGGCGAGGGCCGGGGGGACGGCCAGGGGGAGCAGGGCGAGCAGACCTCGTAGGCCCGCTCACCACCGCGGCGGCGGTGGCGCCGTCAGCCCGTCGGCGAGGCGGGCCAGCCGGTCGCGGAAGCGGCGGCGGGGGGTGGTGCCCAACGGGGCGGGCACGCTGTTCTCCCCGGCGGCCGCGCTCACCAGATGCTGCAACGTGTCGAGGTCGAGGCCCTGGGCCACCTCGTCGGCGCGCTCCGGCGAGGTCAGCGCGTCATGGGCCAGGGCGTGCAGATCGCGGTCGCCGCCGTCCAGCGCGAGCACCGTCGCGCCGTTGCAGCGGGCGTCGTGCACCCGCTCCAGCAGCCCGTCGCCGGGCCGCTCCGGCGTGACGACCAGCAGCGTCGCGCCGCGCCCGGCGGCCTCCAGCCTGCCGAGCCCCACGGACAGATGCGCCGGTGCGCCGCCGGGCACGCGGTGCCGGACCAGGGTGGGCGACAGCTCCGGCAGGCCCGACCAGGCGGCTTCGTCGTCCAGGTGGGCGGCCAGATGCCAGGGCTCGTACCCGGCGCTGCCGACCAGCAGCAGGCCGCCGTCGTGCGCGGCGACCGAGGCGCGCAGCGATGCGGCGAAGCGGCGGGTGGACCGGAGCCACTCCGTCCCGGCGAGCACCTCGCGCAGCAGCGCGACCCGTACGGCATCCATGGGCCCGCATCCTGCCGCGGGCCGCCGCGCCCCGGTGGCCGTTCGCCCGTCGGGTCACCCGTACGGGACCTTCTCCGGCGCCAGCCCCACGGCGGTGAGCAGCCGTCCGACCTCGGCCACCGACTCCTCGCGCAGCGGGATCTGCGGGAAGGCGGTGGCGCCGTGGTCGATCACGCCGCGGAGCCACAGGGCCGTCTTGAAGGAGCCCAGCGCGGCGGAGCTGCGGCCCATCTCGTCCTCCGGGGCGACATCGGTGACGGAGAACAGCGCGACCAGGCGCTCCTGTTCGGCGGCCGCCCGCGCCCAGTCGCCGGCCCGCGCGGCCTCGTAGAGCCGTACATAGCCCGCCGGGTCGACGTTGCCGATGCCCGGTACGACGCCGTCGGCGCCCGCCAACAGGACGGCGTCCACGGTGAGTTCGGAGCCGGTGAGGACGGAGAAGGCGGGTGCGGGGCCGGTGCCGCGGCCGTTGCGGCCGCCGAGCGCGACGAGCAGACGGCGCAGCCCGGCCTCATCGCCGCTGCTGTCCTTGAGCCCGGCGAGCGTGCCGTCCTCGGCCAGCTCGCGGATCAGCGCGAGCGGCAGTCTGCGGTGCACGGCCATGGGGATGTCGTACGCGAAGAGGGGCAGCGCGGCGTCGGCGCGGAGGCGGCGGAAGTGGGCGGCGATCTCGCGCGGGTGGGTGCGGGTGTAGAAGGGCGCGGTGGCGACCAGGGCGTCGGCGCCCAGGACGGCGGCGGTCCGCGCATGGTCGAGGACGCGGGGCGTGGTGGTGTCGATGACTCCGGCGAGTACCGGGACCCGCCCGTCCGCGGCCTTGACGACGGTCTCCAGGGCGGTGGCGCGCTGGGCGTCGGTGAGGTAGGCGACCTCGCTGGTGGAGCCGAGCGCGAACAGCCCGTGGACGCCGCCGTTGACGAGGTGGGTCACCAAGCGGGAGAGGGAGACGGTGTCGACCTCGCCGTGCCGGTCGAGCGGGGTGCACACGGGCGGGATGACGCCGCGCAGCGGTGCGGGCAGTGCCATGAGGGCTCCAGCGGCTCCGGGGTGGCTCCCACGTCCCTTCCCCGGCCCTCTCCCGCGCCCGTTCCCGTCAGCGAGGCCGGCAAGGCGCAGGTGGCACGCGGGACATGGGAAGTCCTGTGTCGGGGTCACAATAGGCGCGTGCTCCGGCGCTCGGCCAAGGGACGCGCGGTCCTGCGGCCGAACGGGGCGGGGCGCGGCGGCCGCGGGAGAGGGAGAGTGACCACATGGCACACGGCACGACGGCGGAGGGCGCGCAGGCACGGATCAAGCAGCTCATCCTGCGGGACGGGCTGGCGCCGGGCGACCCGCTGCCCCCCGAGTCCGAACTGGTCCGCCTCCTCAACGTCAGCCGCAACTCGGTGCGCGAGGCGCTCAAGGCCCTGCAGGCCGTCAGCATCGTGGAGGTCCGGCACGGTTACGGCACCTACGTCGGCCCGCTCACCCTCGAACCGTTCGTCGAAGGCGTCGCCTTCCGCGCCGCGGTCGCCCACCGGCACGGCGAACCGGGCCTGTACGAGCTGATGGAGGTCCGCGAGGCGCTGGAGGCCGGGCTGATTCCCGCCGTCGCGCGCAGTCTGCCCGCCCAGGACCTCGCCGTCCTCAAGGACCTGGTGGCGCAGATGACGGCGGAGGCGCACGAGGGGCAGGTGCAGAGCAGCACCGACCGGGCGTTCCACCAGGCCCTGTACCGCTCGCTGGGCAATGTCCTGCTGGTCGAGGTGCTGGACGCGTTCTGGGTGGCGCTGCGGCAGGTGCGCGAGCACTGCGCGGACGGCAGCCAGGACCCGCAGGAGACGGCCCTTCGGCACCAGGCCATCGTCGAGGCGCTGGAGGCCGGCGACGGCGATCGGGCGGTGGCGGCGATGCACCGGCACTTCGACGGCATCCGCCGGCGGCTCGCCGAGTAACGCCCGGTCAGCGCCCCGCGAACCGGTCCACCAGGAGATCGAGTCGCCGCGGCCCCTCCGACGGCGGCAGGCGGCCCGAGCGCGTGAGCGCGACCAGGCCGTGCAGCGCCGACCAGAAGACCTCGACGAACAGGGCCGGTTCGGCGTCCCCCGCGACCTCGCCGAGCGTGCCGAGCAGCGCCTCGAAGGACTCGCGCAGCGGCGCGGGCGTCTCCGCGTCGGCGAACGCCAGGCCGGTGTCGAGGAGGAACATCGCGTCGTAGAGCGCGGGGTTGCGCTCGGCGAAGTCGACATACGCCCCCGCGAGCGCGGCCACCGCGGCCCGCCCCGCCGGCCCGTCCGCCACCGCGCGCCGGATCGCCGCCGTCAGCTCGGTGAAACCCTCCAGGGCCACCGCCCCCACGATCTCCCGCTTGCCGCGGAAATGGCTGTAGAGCACGGGCTGGCTGTACTCGATGCGCTCGGCCAGCTTGCGTGTGGTGACGGCGTCCCAGCCGTGGGACTCGGCGAGTTCGCGGGCCGTCGCGACGATCAGCCGGTGGCGGTGGGCCCGCTCGCGTTCCTTGCGTTCCTGTACTGACATCTCTCGATGCTAGCACCGCTAGACATTCGAGCGCTGCATTCGCTAGCATCGCACCACAACCTAGCGGCGCTAGAAAAAGTGCCCGCGGAGCCTCTGGAGGGGACATGCAGCACACACTGGCCATCGTCACGGTCGTGGTCGTCGGCATGCTGGTGGGCGTGGAGTTCGCGGTGGCGGTCTTCGTCAATCCGATCCTGGACCGGCTGCCGGACAACGGTGGCGTCGCGGCCCGCAGCGACGGAGCCCGGATCCTCGGCAAGGTGATGCCGTTCTGGTACATCGGCTCGGTCGTGCTCGGTGCCCTCCGGGCGGTTCTGGGGTGGGGCGACGCGGGGGCGGGGCTCATCGTCGCGGCCACCGGCCTGCTCGTCCTGAGCGTGCTGATGTCGATCGCGCTGCTCGTCCCGATCAACTCCCGCGCCGCCAAGTGGAACGACGAAGGCGTGCCGGCGGACTGGAAGCAGCAGCTCGGCCGCTGGGACCGGTTCCACTATGCGCGCGTCGCCGTCATCGTCGCGGCGTTCGTCCTGATGGTCGTCGAGCTGGCGTGACGCTCCCGGGGCCGGCTTCCGGCACAGGGCCCGCCCGGCCCGCGGTCCACGGACCGCGGCCGGGCCCGTCGGCCTGTCCCGGCGGGGCGTGCGCCGGCGGATCGTTCACCGCGATTTCACCCGGAGTCGAGTGTCGCTTTGCCGACACGAAAACGGGTCATGTCGGGTGCCTTGACGGTCAGTTGGGCCCTCTTTATGGTCACCGGACAGCGGACATCCTACGTCCGGCCGTTGGGGGTGACCCGTGGTGGACGAGCGCGACGAGAGTTCCGTGCCGTACCGCGCCGGGACCGAGGGGTATACGAGCTTCCGGATTCCGGCCGTGGTGCGGGCGCGCTCCGGTGCCGTACTGGCCTTCGCCGAGGGCCGCGTCACCTCGGCCTCCGACACCGGCGACATCGATGTCGTCCTCAAGCGCTCCTCCGACGGCGGCCGCACCTGGGGCCCGCTCCAGGTCCTCGCCCGCAACGGCACCGGAACGGCCGGCAACCCCGCCCCCGTCGTCCTCGCCACCGGCCGGGTGCTGCTCCTGCAGGTTCACAACGCCGCCGACGCCACCGAGGACCGCATCCGCCGCGGCCGGGTCCCGCCCGCCGACGGCCGCCGCGTCTGGATCCAGCACAGCGACGACGACGGCGCGCACTGGAGCCCGCCCCGCGAGATCACCGACCGGGCCAAGCGCCCCGAATGGCGGTGGTACGCCACCGGCCCCGGCCATGCGCTGCGGCTGCGCCACGGCCCGTACGCCGGACGCCTGGTCGTCCCCGCCAACCACTCCACCCCGCCGGCCGACCCGCAGGACACCGGCGCCGAGGCCCGCTACAACGGCGGGCACGCGCTGCTCAGCGACGACGACGGCGCCACCTGGCGGATCGGCTACACCGACGGCGACACCCACGCCTCGGTTGCACCCAACGAAACCACCGCCGCCGAACTCCCCGACGGCAGCCTCTACCTGAACACCCGGACCGAGACCGCCGCGGCCTGGCACCGCGCCGACGCCCGCTCGGCCGACGGCGGCGCACACCTCGACGCCCCCTTCCGCCCGCAGGCGGGCCTGGCCGGACCGGTCTGCCAGGGCAGCCTGCTCCACCTCCCCGACCGCGACGAACTGCTGTTCTCCGGGCCCGCCCACCCGGCCGCCCGCGCCCTGCTCACCCTCCGCACCAGCCGCGACCGCGGCCTGACCTGGCGGACCCTGCGTACCGTCTCCGGGCTGCCCGCGGCCTACTCCGACCTCGTACGGCTGGACCCGGCGAGCGTCGGACTGCTCTACGAAACCGGCGACTACAGCGCCTACTCGACGATCACCTTCCGCCGCATCCCCGTGGAGGAACCCGCATGACCAGCAAAGACCTGCACCGCAGATCGGTCCTTGGCGGGGCGGCCGCCGTCGCCGCCGGCTTCGCGCTCGCCGGCTGCGGCGACGGCGGCGACGGCGACCCCGCACCCAAGGAACGCAAGAAGGGCCAGAAGATCGATCTGACCTTCTGGTCCTGGGTACCCGGCATCGACAAGCCCGTCGACCTGTGGAACCGCAAGAACCCCGAGGTCCAGGTCAAGGTCGAGAAGGTGTCGGCCGTCGACGGCGAGCAGTACGCGAAGATGCACGCCGCCATCAAGGCGGGCAACCCGCCCGACCTCGGCCAGATCGAGTTCCCGGTGATCCCCAGCTTCCTCCTCGACAACGGCCTCCTCGATCTCGCCCCGCTCGGTGCCGCCCGCCACAAGGACAAGTTCTTCGGCTGGCAGTGGCAGCAGTCGGTGTTCGGCAAGGGCATCTACGCCATCCCCCAGGCGTCCGGCCCGATGGGCCTGTTCATCCGTCAGGACCTGTTCGAGAAGTGGGACGTCCACACGCCCACGACCTGGGACGAGTACGAGACGGCCGCCAAGGCGATCCGTAAGAAGGGCGCCTGGATCGAGACCTTCTCCGCCACCAACGGCAACCGCCTGGCCGGCCTCGCCTGGCAGGCGGGCGCCAAGTGGTACGCCACCCACGGCGACACCTGGATCATCAACGTCGACGACGAACCCACCCGCAAGGTCGTCGACTACTGGGAAGCCCTGGTCAAACAGAAGCTCATCAAGACCATCCCCGACCGGCAGAACGCCTGGTACAAGGACCTGCAGACCGGCGCCATCGCCGCCTGGGTGGGCGCCAGCTGGGGCGATGCGCTGCTGGTCGGCAACGCACCCGGCACCAAGGGGAAATGGCGGGCCGCGCCGCTGCCCCAGTGGAAGGCCGGGGCCGATGTCTTCGCCAACTGGGGCGGCTCGACCACCGCCGTCTTCGCCAAGGCCCACTACCCCAAGGACGCCCTGGACTTCGCCGTCTGGCTCAACACCGACCCCGAGTCCATCGCCCTGCTGATCGACGGCGGCTACGGCTTCCCCAGCGCCAAGAAGGGCTACGCCACCACCGACCTCGACGTCGACAAGCCGTTCTTCGGCGGCCAGGAGTACAGCAAGATCTTCGCCGCCGCCGGGGCGCACGTCGACACCAGCTGGCAGTGGGGACCCGGCGTCGACACCCTCTACCAGCGCCTGGGCGACGCCTTCACCGACGCGCTCGGCACCGGCGCCTCCTTCCGTTCCGTCCTGAAGAAGGTCCAGGGCCAGACCATCGCCGACCTCAAGGGCAAAGGCCTGAAGGTGGAGAGCGGAGCGTGAGCCGGGACACGCTCAGCCGTCCCGAGCCGGTCACTCCGTCAAAGGGCGACGCCCGGCGTCCCGCGCGCCGCGCCTCGCGCACCGAGGTCCGCAACGCCCGCGCCGCGGCCGGCTTCGTCCTGCCCTTCCTCGCCCTCTTCGCGCTCTGCTTCATCGCGCCGATCGTCTACGCCGTCCACCAGAGCCTGCACAAGACCGAACGCACCGGCCCGCTCGGCCTCGGCGGCCAGGAACACGAGGCGTTCGCCGGCCTCGCCAACTACGCGCATGCGCTCTCCGACGACCAGTTCCTGGCCGGATTCGGCCGGGTGCTGCTCTTCGGCGCCGTCCAGGTCCCGCTGATGATCGTGCTCGCCACCACCCTGGCACTGCTCCTGGAGAGCGCCTCCGCCCGCGGCATCCCCTTCTTCCGCAGCTCCTTCTTCCTCCCCTACGGCGTCCCCGGCGTGATCGCCTCGATCCTGTGGGGCTTCCTCTACGTCCCCGGCATCAGCCCGCTGGTGAAGATCGCCCAGTCCGTGGGCTGGGACGTGGACTTCCTCGCCCGCGGCACCGTCCTGTGGTCCATCGCCAACATCGTCACCTGGCAGTTCACCGGCTACAACATGCTGGTGCTGATCGCCCAGCTCAAGTCCGTGCCCGGCGAGCTGTACGAGGCGGCGCGGATCGACGGGGCCAACGCCTGGCAGGTCGCCCGGCACATCAAGATCCCGCTGATCCGCCCGGCACTCGTGCTGACCTGCGTCTTCAGCATCATCGGCACCCTCCAGCTGTTCGCCGAGCCCAAGGTGCTGCGCCCGCTCGCCTCGTCCATCGACACCGGCTTCACCCCCAACCTGCACGCCTACAGCGAGGCGTTCGTCGGCAACAACCAGCATGTGGCGGCGGCCGAGGCGGTGCTGCTCGCGCTGGTGGCGTGCGTACTGTCCTTCGGCTTCCTGCGGCTGGTCGGCGGGCGCAAGAAGGAGCGCGGATGACCCGGACCCTGACCCGGCCCCCGGTCCGCTACCGGATCATCACCGCATCGCTGCTGACCGTTGCCGCGCTCTACTTCCTGGTGCCGGTCTACTGGCTGATCGTCTCGTCCACCAAGTCCAGCGCCGACCTCTTCGGCACCTTCGGCTTCTGGTTCTCCGACCACCCGCGGCCGCTCGGCAACCTCGCCGACGTCCTCACCTACGACCACGGCATCTACGCCCGCTGGTTCGCCAACTCCCTGCTCTACGCCGGGATCGGCGCCGTCTGCGCGACCCTGCTGTCCGCCGCGGCCGGCTATGCGCTGGCCAAATTCCCCTTCCGCGGCCGGGAGGCGGTCTTCAACACCGTGCTCGCCGGGGTCCTCGTCCCGGGCACCGCGCTCGCCCTCCCGCTCTACTTCCTCTTCAGCGAACTGGGCCTGGCCAACACCTACTGGGCGGTCCTGATCCCCAGCATGGTCAGCCCGTTCGGCGTCTACCTCTGCCGGATCTACGCCGCCGCCGCGGTGCCCGACTCGCTCCTGGAGGCGGCCCGGATCGACGGCGCGGGCGAGGCGCGGATCTTCGGCCGGCTGGGACTGCGGATGATGACTCCGGCGCTGGTCACCGTCTTCCTGTTCCAGTTCGTGCACATCTGGAACAACTACTTCCTGCCGCTGGTGATGCTCGCCGACTCCGACCTCTATCCGATCCAGCTGGGCCTGACCTCCTGGACCGGCTTCGCCGACCGCAAACCGGTGCTCTACCAGTACACGGTGGGCGGGGCGTTCCTGTCCGTGGTGCCGCTGATGGTGCTGATGCTGGTGCTCCAGCGGTACTGGCGTGCGGGGCTGACCGAGGGCAGCGTGAAGGCATGACCCGGTCCTCCGCGGCAATGGCGTGACAGTATCGCTGTCATGACTACTCCTGACGCTGCCCAGTCCCCGAACGCCGCGACCCGAGCGAAGGCCGCCCTCAAGCGCGACCCCTGGGACCTCCCGGACGTCTCCGGCCTCGTCGTCGGCGTCCTCGGCGGCACCGGTGACCAGGGACGCGGCCTGGCCTACCGGTTCGCCCAGGCCGGCCAGAAGGTGATCATCGGCTCCCGGGCGGCCGAGCGCGCCCAGGCCGCCGCGGACGAACTCGGCCTCGGAATCGAGGGCGCGGCCAACGCCGAGTGCGCCCGGCGCAGCGATGTGGTGATCGTCGCCGTGCCGTGGGACGGCCACGCCAAGACCCTTGAGGCGCTGCGCGAGGAGCTGGCCGGCAAGCTCGTCATCGACTGCGTCAACCCGCTCGGCTTCGACAAGCGGGGCGCCTACGCGCTCAAGCCGGAGGAGGGCAGCGCGGCCGAGCAGGCCGCGGCCCTGCTGCCCGACTCCCGGGTCACCGCCGCCTTCCACCACCTGTCCGCGGTGCTGCTGCAGGACCCCGAAACGGAGCGGATCGACACCGATGTGATGGTCCTGGGCGAGTCCCGCGCCGACACCGACGTGGTCCAGGCGCTGGCCGCCCGCATCCCCGGGATGCGCGGCGTCTTCGCCGGACGCCTGCGCAACGCCCACCAGGTCGAGTCGCTGGTCGCCAACCTGATCTCGGCCAACATCCGCTACAAGGCGCACGCGGGGCTGCGGATCACGGACGTGTGACCCCTTCGCTGCGCTTTGCCTGGGCCGTACGTTGTCGGCTGTCCCGCCGTGGGTGGTTTGTCGCCGTTGCGCCTGCGCGGCGGGCGTGGGTTTGTCGGGTGCGGTGCCACCCCTCCGGACTTCGTCCTGCGGGGTGGCCCCTCCCGTGGGTGGGTGGAGTCTCGTGGGGGCGGGCGTCTCGTGTCGGGTGCAGGTGATTGCGTCCACTAGGTGCACCTGACCACCGACGCATACCCCCACCGTCTTCTCCCACCCCCAACGGGGAGGGGGCGGGCCGCAGGACGGAGTCCGGAGGCCCGGTCCCGTAGCCGAACAGCCCCGCGCAAGCGGCACCGCCCGCCGCAGGCGCAACGGCGGCAAACCCCTACGGCGGGCAAGCCGAAAACGTCGGCCCAGGCAAAGCGCAGCGAACGGGCCGCAGGCGCAACGGCGACGAACCCCTACGGCGGGGAAGCCGACAACGTGGGGCCCAGGCAAAGCGCAGCGGACCGGCCCAGGCGAAGCCTCCCGGACCGGATGGGGGACACTGGGGCGGAATGCCCGAAGCCGCTGACCTCTCCCAGGAGACGACCCCCATGCCCCGCCTGCTTCCCTCCGGCCCGTCCCGGCGACTCGCTCTCATGGCCATCGCCCTGTGCGTCCTCGCCGTCGCCGCGGCCGTCATCTCCTTCGTGAACGGCAGCTTCGTCGGCATCGTCTGGGTCCTGATGGCCGGTATCTCCAGCAACATGGCGTGGTTCTACGTGCGCAAGGCGAAGCTGGAGGGGCAGGCGGCGGCCGGCTGAGGCCGCCCCTAGAGGCTTCCGCCGCCCGACAGCGCCTGCGGCTCGTCCTGCCAGAACCGGAAGAGCTCCTGGCCCTGGTACGTGTCCCAGTCCGTCACGCCCAGGGCGCGCAGAACCGTGTCGACCAGGCCGAAGAACACATGGTTGATCTCCGGCACCCACAGCAGGCCGAACACCGCCAGCAGCCCGAACGGTGCGATCGGCTCCACCTGGCGCCGTATCTTCAGCGACAGCCACGGCTCGATCACGCCGTAGCCGTCCAGGCCGGGCACCGGCACAAAGTTCAAGATCGCGGCGGTGACCTGGAGCAGCGCCAGGAACGCCAGGGCGTAGCGGAACGGCTCGGGCACACCGTCCAGGGCGTGCAGCCAGAACGGCGCGGTGCACACCGCCGCGAACAGGATGTTCGTCAGCGGTCCGGCCGCCGAGATCAGGCTGTGCCGCCAGCGGCCCCGGATCCGGCCGCGCTCGATGAACACCGCGCCGCCGGGCAGCCCGATCCCGCCCATGATCACAAAGATCACCGGCAGCACGATGCTCAGCAGGGCGTGGGTGTACTTGAGCGGGTTCAGCGTCAGGTAGCCCTTGGCGCCCACCGAGATGTCGCCGCTGTGCAGCGCGGTGCGGGCGTGCGCGTACTCGTGCAGGCACAGGGACACCACCCAGCCGGACACCACGAACAAGAAGACCGCGAACCGGGTGTCGGCGGCTATGGTCCCGCTCCACACCGCCCATCCCGATACGGCCATGACGGCGACGAGCGCGAGGAAGACCGGGCTGATGCGCCGGTCGGCCCGCTGGAGGGCTGTGGTCATGTGGCGTGCTCTCCCCGAGGTGGCGTGGTCGGCAGCCATGACCGTAACCGCCGCACGGCTGTTTCCGCACGGTCCCCGGCGGCGGCCGTTCGCGGCGGAGCGCCCGGCGCGGCCGGTGGCGGCCCGTCCTCGCTGCCGGTGACCTTGTAGGTCGGTGACCTTGTAAGGGCGGTGGCCTGGTAAGGCGGTGACCTGGTAAGGCGGTGACCTGGTCTGGTAAGGAAAACACCGCGCGGTATCCGCCGGTTTCCGGGCACAGTGGACCTCGGGGAAATATCAGGGGGCGGGCCTCGCCGTATCGGGGACGCCTCGGGGGCTCCTCAGGGGGCATGCGGGGGATCATCAGGGATGCAGCCGGCACATCGGCGAGTTTTCGGGGGACCGTTCAGGAATGCGAGAGGCGTGAGCGCAGGGTGAGCGGCGCGGCCGTGCAGGACAATGGGCCGGTGCGCTACGGAATTCTCGGCACCACGCAGGCCGGCCGGGCCGACGGGACCCCCGTCGCCCTCGGCGGCGCACGGCTGCGCGCCCTGCTCGCCGCCCTGGCGCTGCGCCCCGGCCGGGCGCTCTCCCCGGATCTGCTGATCGCCGACGTCTGGGGCGCGGCGCCGCCCGCCGACGCCGCCGGTGCCCTGCAGGCCCTCGTCGGCCGGCTGCGCCGGGCCCTGGGCCACGCCGCCGTCGCCTCGGCCGACGGCGGCTACCGTCTGTGCGCCGAGCCCGACACCGTCGATCTGCACCGCTTCGAACGGCTGGCCACGGACGGCGGCCGGGCGCTCGCCGAGGCGGACCCGGCCCGCGCCGCCGCCCTCCTCGACGAGGCGCTGGCCCTCTGGCGCGGCCCGGCGCTGGCCGATCTGCCCGAGCCGGGCGTCGAGGCGGCCCGCGCCGAGAACCGCCGCCTGGACGCCCAGTGCGACCGCCTCGCCGCCGACCTCGCCCTGCACCGCCCGGAGCGGGCGCTGCCCACGCTGGCCGCGCTCTGCCGGGACCACCCCCTGAACGAACCCCTCCAGGCTCTGCGGCTGCGCGCGCTGCGTGCCGCCGGGCGCGGTGCCGAGGCGCTCGCCGCCTACGAGGAGATACGCACCGGCCTCGCCGACCGCCTCGGCACCGACCCGGGCCCCGAGCTGCGCGCCCTGCACGCCGAGCTGCTGCGCCCGGCGCCGCCCGCAACGCCCGCCCCGTCCCCTGGCACGGCCCCGGACCCGGACCCCGGCACGGCCCCGGACCCCGTACGCCCCGTGGCGGCCCGCCGCCCTGGCAACCTCCGCGCCCGCCTCACCTCCTTCGTGGGCCGCGACGCCGACATCGCGGCGCTCCGCGCCGACCTCGCCGCGCACCGCCTGGTGACCCTGCTGGGACCCGGCGGCGCCGGCAAGACCCGCCTCTCGCAGGAGGGCGCCGAAAGCGCCGCGGCCGCCGCGCCGGACGCCTGGCCGCACGGCGTCTGGCTGGCGGAGCTGGCGCCGGTCGACGATCCGGCGACGGTGCCCGAGGCGGTGCTCACCGCGCTCGGCGCCCGCGAGACCGTCGTCCGCGGCACCGCCGCCGAGGGACTGCGCGCGGCCGGCGACCCCACGGCGCTGGACCCGCTCGCCCGGCTCGTCGAGCAGTGCGCGGGCCGTCGGATGCTGCTGGTCCTCGACAACTGCGAGCATGTGATCGGCGCCGCCGCCGAACTCGCCGAGCGGCTGCTCGCCGCCTGCCCCGGCGTCACGGTCCTGGCCACCAGCCGCGAGCCGCTGGCCGTACCGGGCGAGGTGCTGCGGCCGGTCGAGCCGCTGCCCGACCCGGTGGCGCTGCGGCTGCTCGCCGACCGCGGGGCCGCCGCCCGCCCCGGCTTCCGGACCGACGCCGACGAGGACACCGCGGCGGCCTGCGCCGAGATCTGCCGCCGCCTGGACGGACTGCCGCTGGCCATCGAACTCGCCGCCGCCCGGCTGCGGATGCTCTCCCCGCGGGGGATCGCCGACCGCCTCGACGACCGCTTCCGGCTGCTGACCAGCGGCAGCCGTACGCTCCTGCCCCGCCAGCAGACGCTGCGCGCCGTCGTGGACTGGTCCTGGGAGCTGACCGACGCCTCCGAGCGGGCGGTGCTGCGCCGGCTGTCCGTCTTCGCCGGCGGCTGCGATCTGGCCGCCGCCGAGCAGGTGTGCGCGGGCGACGGCGTCGACGGCCGCGATGTGGCCGCGCTGCTCGGCTCGCTGATCGACAAGTCGCTGGTGGTGGCCGCGCCCGTCGGCCAGGTGCGCGGCGTCGGCCGCTCCGGTGACGGTGGTCTCCTCTGCGCAGGGGGGTCCCCCCGCTCGAACGAAGGGGAGGAGGCAGCAGCCGAGAGCGCGGGGAACGGCGCGTACACCGGAGCGATGCGCTACCGGCTGCTGGAGACGGTGGCGGAGTATGCGGGCGAGCGGCTGGACGAGGCCGGTGAACGGGCCGCGGTCGAGCGCCGTCATCTGGTCACCTACCGCGAACTGGCCCGCACCACCGACCCGTTGCTGCGCGCGCCCGGCCAGCGCGCCGCGATGGACCGCCTGGAGCTGGAACACGACAATCTGCGCACCGCGCTGCGCCGCGCCGTCGCCGCCCGCGACGAACACGAGGCGCTGTGCCTGGTGCTGTCCCTGCACTGGTTCTGGTCGCTGCGCGACCACCTCAGCGACGCGCGCCACTGGGCGCAGGCGGCCGGGGCGCTCGGCCCCAACCCCTTCCTGCCACCGCTCGTCGACACCCCCGACCTCTTCGAGCGGCCCATCGACAAGCCGCCGCCCATGGATCCCGAGCAGCTCGTGGAGGCCCGCCGCGGGGCCCGGCTGGTGTCGCTCTCCTGCCAGGAGAGCGACATCGAGGCGCTGCGCAGCCCTCAGATGCGGGAGGAGCTGGCGGGGATCATCACCGCCTACCGCAGCGGGATGCCGCAGACCTGCCGGATGCCGGGCCTCCTGTGGTACTTCGCGGTACTGATCTCCGGCCGGTTCGAGCAGTTGACGGAACTGGTCGACAGCGCGGTGCGGACCAGCCGTGACCTCGGTGACGACTGGAATCTGGCCTACGTCCTGCAGCTGCGTTCCAAGGTCCTCAACGACCGCGCGAACGGCCTGGAACAGGCGATGACCGACGCCGACGAGGCCCTGCGGATCTTCGTCCGGATCGGCGATGCCTGGGGCGCCGCCGAGGCGCTGTCCGGGCGCGGCGAATCCCGGGAGAAACGCGGCGAGTACGCGCTCGCGGCGGAGGACTACCGGGCGGCGATGGCCTACGCCGAGGATCTGGGCGCGCACGGACAGACGATGATGCTGCGCGCCCGGCTCGGCGGCGTCCTGCTGGAGGAGGGCCAGGCACGGGCGGGGGAGCGGCTGCTGCGCGCGGTCATGGCGGAGAGCACGGAGGTCAGCAGCGGCCGCGACGCCGAGCCGTTCGCGCGCATCACGCTGGCGACGCATCTGGCCGTGCAGGGCCGTACGGCCGAGGCCCGCGCGGAGCTGGAGACGGTGCGCGAGACATTCGGCCCGCGCGCACCGGAGCTGTTCGTCGGGCTCCTGGAGACGTCGCTGGTCGCGCTGGACGTCGAGGAGGGGCACGACGGGGCGGAGCTGCTGGTGCGGTTCCGGGCGGCGCTGGAGATGACCCGCGACGAGCTGGCGCAGATGGTCGCGCCGGATCTGCCGGTGATCCAACTCCTCACCGGCGCACGGGTGGTGATGGCCGTACGCGGCGAGCGCGGCGCCCAGGACGCGGCCCGTCTGGTGGGGGCCTACGACGCGCTGCGGTCGGTCTCGCACGCCCCGACCCTGGTCGTACGGAGGGACCGCAGGCGGACGGAGGCGGCCGCGCGGGCGCTGCTGGGCGACGCGGCCTTTGAGCGCGGGTACGCCGAAGGCGATGGCCTCCGGATCGAGGAGGCCATCGCCCTCATCTGACGCGAGCCGGGCGAGGACTGCCCCGCGGGGAGGCCCCCCGCGGGGCGTGCGTCAGGTCTTGCTGCGGAACTTCGCTATCGCCAGCGGCATGGTGATGGCCGTGATGGCGACCGCCCAGCCGAGGGTGATCAGCGCCGGGTGCGCGACGGCACCGTCCGCGTTGATCAGGGCGCGGGCCGCGTCCGCGAGGTTGGAGAGCGGGTTGACCTGCGTGAAGTCCTTCAGCCAGTCGGGCATCTTCGTCGTCGGCGTGAAGATCGACGAGCCGAACTGCAGCGGCATCAGCACCAGCATCGCCATGCCCTGCACCGCCTGCGGGGTCTTCACGCTGAGCCCCAGCAGGATGAAGATCCACATCAGGGCGGCGCCGAAGGCCGTGGACAGTGCGACCGCGCCGAGGAACGCGAGCAGGCTGCCCTTGATCTCCAGGCCCAGCAGGAAGCCCATGCCGAGCAGGATCGAAGTGGCGATCAGCATCCGGCCGATCTCGACGACGATCTTGGCTATCAGGACCGAGGACCGGGCTATCGGCATGGTCCGGAAGCGGTCCATGACGCCCTTGCGGAAGTCCTCGTTGACGCCCGTGCCCACCGCCATGGCGATGTTCAGGCCCATCATCGCCATCAGTCCGGGCACCAGATGCTGGACGTAGTCGTGCTGATGGTTCTTGCCGGCGATGGCGCCACCGAAGACGTAGGTGAACAGCAGGGTGAAGATGACGGGCATCAGCAGCACGTCCATCATCGACTCGGGGTCCTGCTTGATCTGCAGGGCGTTGCGGCGCACCAGCGCCCCGATGTGCCGCAGATTGGCGCGCAGGCCGATCCGGCCCTCGTCGGCGCCCGGCTTCACGGCCGGTGCCGTCAGTGTGGCCGCACTCATGCCGATACCTCGCTTCGCTCGGCCCCGCATTCGCGCGGCGCGCACCTTTTGATGATTCGCTCGCTGCGCTCACTCATGCCGATACCTCCGCGTAGCTCTGGTCCGTGGTGTCTTCGAGGGCCGTGGCCTCGGAGGTCTTCTGGCCCGTGATGGCCAGGAACACCTCGTCCAGGCTGGGCAGATGGGTGCTGATCCCGGAGAGCGCGAAGCCCCGCTGTCCGAGCAGGCCGACCACGGCGGTCAGCTGCTCGTCGCTGATGATCGGGACGTTGACCACACCCCCGTCGTGGTCGGCGGTCGCGCCCGCGATGCCGTCCAGACCGGCCTGCGCGAGGGCGCCGACCATCCGGTCCAGCTCGGCCGGATCGGCCGGCCGGATGCCCAGCGTCCGGCCGCCGACCTTGGCCTTGAGCTCGTCGACCCGGCCCTCGGCGATCACTCGGCCGCGGTCGATGACCGTCAGCTCGTCGGCCAGCTGCTCGGCCTCTTCCATGTACTGGGTGGTGAGCAGCACCGTCGCGCCGTCGTGCACCATCCGCCGGACCTCTTCCCACACCTCGTTACGGGTACGGGGATCGAGTCCGGTCGTCGGCTCGTCCAGGTAGAGCACGGCCGGGCGGCCGATCATCGAGGCGGCCAGATCCAGCCGGCGGCGCATTCCGCCGGAGTACTTGGCGGCCGGGCGCTTGGCCGCCTCGGTCAGCGAGAACCGCTCCAGCATCTCGTCCGCGCGGCGGCGGGAGTCCTTGCGGGACAGATCGAGCAGCCGCCCGATCATGTAGAGGTTCTCCCAGCCGGAGAGCTTCTCGTCGACCGAGGCGTACTGCCCGGTCAGGCCGATCGTGCGGCGCAGTGCGCGGGGCTGGCGCACCACGTCGAAGCCGGCCACCACGGCCCGGCCGGCGTCCGGCACGAGAAGGGTGGACAGGCAGCGTACGAGGGTCGTCTTGCCGGCGCCGTTGGGGCCGAGCACGCCGAGCACGGTGCCTTCCCGCACGTCCAGGTCCACACCGTCGACGGCCCTGACATCGCCGAAGTGCTTGACCAGACCGCGCACCTCGACGGCATTGCCGTCCTTGGTGATTGTCGTCTGTCGCGTCATGCCGTCAACGGTGACAGGGGCCACCGACAACGCACCGACAGGCCACCGACAGGGAGAGCCGGCGGGTGTCGGAGGGGCGGCGGTGCGGTTGCCGGTGGCCCGTCCGTACAAGAATCCCGCCGAAAAGCCCGCCGGGCATCCAGCCGGGAATACCGGCCCCGTGCCCCCGCGTTGTGGCCCCGCAGGGGGCGCTCGCATCCCCTAAGGGATCTGTTCGCCCACCTCCTGAGGCCCATCCGGCGGATCACCGTCCGTCGGGAAGATGCGCGACAGGTGGTAGTCCAGCACCGCCCGCACCTCGGCCAGCGACCGGCGCTCGTGCAGGACGTCCAGGCCCAGGCCGGTGGCTCCCGAGACCAGCAGGTCCGCCTCGTGCCGTACGTCGAGGCCCGGGTCCGTGCTCCCGGCGGCCTGCCCCGTCCCGATGATCTCCGCGACGAGTTCCTCCAGCGGCTGCTCGGCGGCCAGGAACACCGCTGCCAGCGACGGGTCGGTCAGGCTGCGGGCGTAATACGCCGCGAACACCCGGAGCGCCGAGGCGCGTTGCCCGTCGAGCGGCAGGAATTCGTCCAGCAGGGCGCGCAGCAGTCTGTGCGGATCCGTCATGTCGAACGGAATACGGGCCCTGGCCAGCCGTTCGTTCTCCTCGTGCAGCAGCCGCAGGGCATCGACCAGGAGGGCGTGTTTGCCGGCGAAGTGGTACTGGACCACGCGCAACGAAACCCCGGCCTCGGCCGCGATCCGGCGCATGCTCGCCGCATCCAGGCCTTCCTCGGCGGCGATGCGCCACACCGCCTCCGCGATCCGGTGCCGTTGGCGCGCCTGGGTGTCCGTCTGCCGCGCCGTTGTCCGCTCGGCCGGGCTGCCCGGTTCCGGCAGGTGCTCCTTGCGTCGGCGGTACGCCCGGCCCTGGCAGCTACGGGAGCAGTAGACGGCGGGACGGCCTCGCGCCGAGGGGGCGATGCGGGTGCCGCACACCAGGCACGCCGTTCCTTTTTCGTCACGCATATCTCTCATCGTAGCGTCGATAATAGTGTGACGAAATGCGGCAAATCCGCAAGAAAATAGGCCCATTGGGATGGCGTCATTGATACGTTCGTACCCCAATTCCCCACAGGAGAAGAGGCCATGAAGTACGACGCTCTGCAGGTTCTGGGTGCGGTGGTGACGGCGGTCTTCGGCCAGGGCCTCGTCCGGCTCCTGATCGATCATGAACACCGAGGTCTGCTCGGGTGGCTGCCCGGCGGCTTCGTCCCGGTGCTGCTGGCGCACGCGGCGCTCACCGCCGCCGGCGTCGCCCTCGCGGGCTGGGCCCATACGCGTGCGAAGGCCCTCGGCCGCCGCTAGGTGAGGGATATCGGCCTGGACGGGCGAACGGCCCGCGGGATCCTTTCCCGCGGGCCGTCCGCCGACAGGACGGGACGGTCACGCCGCCCCGTCGACAAGCTCCCATGGGCAAGCCCTCATCGGCAGGCTCTAGTGGAAGGTGTGCTCCTCCGCCGGGAACGACCCTCCGACGACGTCCTCCGCGAACGCCTTCGCGGCGCCGCCGAGCAGCTCACGCATTTCGAGGTACTTCTTCACGAACTTCGGCACCCGGCCCGCCGTCATTCCCGCCATATCGGTCCAGACCAGCACCTGGGCGTCGCAGTCCAGGCCCGCGCCGATGCCGACGGTCGGGATGTGCAGGGAACGGGTGACCTCGGCGGCCAGCTCCGCCGGGACGGCCTCCAGCACGACCGAGAACGCGCCGGCGTCCTGCACCGCCTTGGCGTCCCGCAGCAGCTGCTGGGCCGCCTCCTCGCCGCGGCCCTGGACCGGGTAGCCGCCGAAGGCGTTGACGGACTGCGGGGTCAGCCCGACATGGGCCATCACCGGGATGCCGGACGAGACCAGCAGCTCCACCTGGTGCGCGGAGCGCTCCCCGCCCTCCAGCTTGACGGCGCCCACCCCCGCTTCCTTGACCAGCCGGGTGGCGTTGCGCAGCGCCTGCACCGGGCCTTCCTGGTACGAGCCGAACGGCAGATCGGCGACGACGAGGGCGCGCTTGGTGCCGCGGACGACGGCGGCGGAGAGGTAGGTGATCTCGTCCATGGTGACCGGCACGGTGGACTCGTAGCCGAGGTGGCAGTTGCCCATCGAGTCGCCGACGAGCAGGACGGGGATGCCCGCCTCGTCGAAGACGGATCCGGTCATGGCGTCGTAGGCGGTGAGCATCGGCCACTTCTCGCCGCGCTCCTTGGCGGCGGCGATGTCGCGGATCGTGATGCGGCGCGAGCTGGTTCCCCCGTACAGGGTCTTGCTGCTCTCGGAGGCGGGCTTGGCGCCCGGCTTCCGGGCAGGCGAAAGCTGCGTCATTTTGACGGCTCCTGTTCGTCATCTCGAGGCACCCTGACGGTGTCCCCGGACTCCCCTCCATGCTGGCATGCGCGGCGCGTGCAGGGAAAGGGGGCGGTGCGTGCAGGGACACGGGGCGGCGACCGGCCGCGACGGCAGGGCCCTGACCTGCGGAGGTGCCGCCACGAAAGATCAATTCATCGATACGGAACGGGTCCGTATCGAAAAGCGGGTATGGTGGACGTCATGACCACCGACTCCACCGCGCCCGGCGCGCCGCCCGCCCGCCAGGTTCCCGCCGGGATCCACCGGCGCCGCTGGATGATCCTCTACGTCCTCATGCTCAGCCTGCTGATAGTGGTGCTGGACAACTCCATCCTCAACGTCGCGATGAAGACGATCGCGTCCCCGGCCCCCCACGGCCTCGGCGCCACCCAGAGCGAGCTGGAGTGGGCGATCAACGCCTACACGCTCGTCTTCGCCGGGCTGCTGTTCACCTCCGGCCTGCTCGGCGACCGCCTGGGCCGCAAGAAGGTCCTGCTCTTCGGCCTGGCGGTGTTCGGCGTCGGCTCGGTGCTCGCCGGGATGGCCGCCACGCCCACCGAGCTGATCGCCTTCCGTGCCGTGATGGGCCTGGGCGGCGCCTTCGTCATGCCCGCCACCCTCGCCATCCTGATGAACGTCTTCGAGCGCGAGGAACAGCCCAGGGCGATCGGCATCTGGGCCGGCGGCGTGGGCCTGGCCATCGCGATCGGCCCGATCGCCGGCGGTCTGCTGCTGGACCGCTTCTGGTGGGGCTCGGTCTTCCTGGTCAACGTCCCGATCGTGCTGATCGCGCTGGTCGCGATGGTGATCCTGGTGCCCGACTCCCGGGACCCCCGCCCCGGCCGGCTGGACCCGTTCGGCGTGCTGCTGTCCGTCATCGGCCTGGTCCTGCTGGTCTACGGGATCATCAAGGGCGGCCAGCTCGCCGACTTCACCGACCCGCAGGTACTGGGCACCATCGCCGGCGGCCTCGCGGTGCTGACGGTGTTCGTCCTGCACCAGAAGCGCAGCAGCCATCCGTCCATCGACATCCGCTACTTCCGCAAGCCCGCCTTCTCGGCCGCCGTCGGCGCCGTCGCGCTGGTCTTCTTCGCGCTGATGGGCGTCACCTTCTTCATCGTCTTCTACGTGCAGAGCGTGCGCGGCTACAGCCCGCTGGAGGCCGGTCTGCTGATCCTGCCGCTGGCCGCCGCCCAGCTGATCTTCTCGCCGCGGGCCCGGCTCGCCGTGGACCGCTTCGGCGCCCGTGCGGTGTGCACCGCCGGCATGCTGACCATCGCCGTCACCATGTCCGGAATGCTGCTGCTGGACACCGGCACGCCGATCTGGGTCCTGGAGGTGGTGTTCTTCCTCCAGGGCACCGGCATGGCGCACATCATGCCGCCGGTCACCGTCGCGATCATGCAGTCGCTGCCCCGCGAGAAGGCCGGCTCCGGCTCGGCGCTCAACAACGTCTTCCGGCAGGTCGGCGGCACCCTCGGCGTCGCCGTACTGGGCTCGGTGCTGTCCACGACCTACCGCGACGGCGTCCAGGACAAGATCGGCGCGCTGCCCGGCATCTCGGACGCCGCGCGCCATGCGGCCGGCGAATCCATCGAGGCCACCCTCGGTCTCGCCCGGCACCTGGGCCCGGCCGGGCAGGACCTGGTCGTCTCCGCCCAGAACGCCTTTGTGCACGCCATGCATGTCACCGCGCTCGGCTCCGCCGGCGTCGCGGTGGTGGGCGCCGTGGTGGTCGCCGCCTTCCTGCCCGGCAAAATGGCATCGGCCCCGCGTGATACGGAGCCGAACGAACAGCGAAAGGCGGGCGTGCAGCGATGAGCCGGGCGGCGGGAGACTCCGAGGCGGCGGCCGGTGCGCGGCCGGGACGGCCCGGCCGGGCGGACCCCGTACGCCGCGGCAGACCGCGCAGCGCCGCCGCCGACTCCGCCATCATCGAGGCCGTACTCCGCCTGATCGAGGAGGGCGTCGGCATCGGCGAGCTGTCGATGGAGCGCATCGCCCGCGAGGCCGGCGTGGGCAAGGCCACCGTCTACCGCCGCTGGCCCGGCAAGAGCGCCCTGATGCTCGACGTCATGCGGTCCCTGGACGTGCCGCCCCCGCCGCTGACCGGCGAATCCGTACGCGACGACCTCGTCTCCCTGCTGGAGTTCCTGCGCCGCCGCGGACTGGCCAAGCGCAACTCCGCGCTGCTGCGCACCGTCGTCAGCCATGTCCAGGGGCACCCGGAGCTGTGGGCGGAGTACCACGAGACGGTCGTACGGGCCCGTAACGAGGCGGTGCTCAAGGTGCTCCGGCGCGGTATGGCCAACGGCGAGATCCGCACCGACCACCCCGTCGAGACCCTCGCCGACCTGTTCGTCGGCCCGATGCTGGCCCGCGCCATCCTCCACGAATGGAAGGAACTCCCCGAGGGCCTCGCGGAGGACATCGTCGACATGGTCCTGGAGGGCGTACGTCCCCGGCCGCAGCCGGCGGCGCGCTGAACCCGGCCGCCGCACCGGTCCGTTGCCGCCCTCCCCGCACCAAATGTCCCGTCCCGCATGACCGGACCATGCCCGTTCCGTCACAGCCGCTGTCACGAACCCGCCCGCGGGAACCCCGGCCCGTCGCCGCACCGTCCTCACTGGCGAGCAGGCACGGCCGGGAAAGCGCAGCGCGTACATGCGCGGCGCCCTTCCGGGGCAGCGCTGATCTAAGAACGGGTATAAGGGCCATCGCCTAGGGTCGGGGACCACAGGCGAGGCGCACCAGAGCAAGGCAGTGAGGACAGCTACATGGCGCAGGCATATATGACGGAGCCGGGACAGGGGCGCAACGCCCAGCAGGACCGTTCCCGGGCCGGACGCCTGCGGAACTGGTGGCGCCCTGAGGGGATGTGGCGCCGCGGCATCGTGCTCGCGGTACTGGCCGTACTGCTCGGGCTGCTGATGTTCCTGCACGCCCGGGTCCCCAACACCGTGGGAAACCTGGGCAGTCTGCTGGAGACGTTCCTGCCCTGGCTGGGCCTCGGCGTCCTGCTGCTGCTGGTCCTCGCGGTGCTGCGCCGCTCCGCGACCGCGCTGCTCGCGCTCGTCCTGCCCGCCGCGGTCTGGCTCAACCTCTTCGGCGGACAGCTCACCGACAAGGCGGGCACCGGCGGCAACCTCACCGTCGTCACCCACAACGTCAACGCCGACAACCCCGATCCGGCGGCCACCGCTCAGGACATCGTCAACTCCAAGGCCGATGTTGTCGCCCTCGAGGAGCTGACCGCCACCGCCCTGCCCACCTACAAGCGGGAAATGGCCAAGGCGTACCCGTACCACACGGTCGAGGGAACCGTCGGGCTGTGGAGCAAGCTGCCGCTGAGCGACGCCCGGCCGGTGGACATCAAGATGGGCTGGACCCGCGCGCTGCGCGCCACCGTCACCGCCGCCGACGGGCAGAAGGCCGGCATCTACGTCGCGCATCTGCCGTCCGTACGGGTCAAGGTCGAGGCGGGCTTCACCGCGGGCCAGCGCGACGGCAGCGCCGAGGCGCTGGGCGAGGCGATCGCCGCCGACCCGCTGAAGAAGACGATCCTGCTCGGCGACCTCAACGGCACCATGAACGACCGCTCGCTGGCCCCGGTCACCTCCCAGATGCGCTCCGCGCAGGGCGCCGCGGGCGACGGCTTCGGCTTCAGCTGGCCGGCCGCCTTCCCGATGGCCCGGATCGACCAGATCATGATGAAGGGGATCGACCCGGTCGCGGCCTGGACGATGAAGGCCACCGGCAGCGACCACCTGCCGCAGGCGGCGTCCGTCAAGATCTGACGCGACGGGCCCGTCACCCCCCGGGCCCGTCCCGTCGCACGCTTGTCACCTGCTGTTTTCGCGCCTGAATACTGGACCTGAGAGACTTTGTTCCGTAAACGAACTTAAGGTCTCCCGCCTCGCGCGCCCGCACGCGCGCACCCACCCCTGAAAGGTCCAGGTCCCCATGCCCTTGGCTCTGCTCGCTCTCGCGATCTCGGCCTTCGGAATCGGCACCACGGAATTCGTGATGATGGGCCTGCTGCCCGAAGTCGCGGACGACCTGGGCACCTCGGTGCCCACCGCCGGCTACCTCGTCTCCGCCTACGCCCTCGGTGTCGTCATCGGCGCCCCGCTGCTGACCGCCCTCGGCTCCCGCATCCCGCGCAAGCGGATGCTCGTCCTGCTGATGGCGCTCTTCACGGCCGGCAACCTCGCCTCCGCCCTCGCGCCCGGCTTCGGCACGCTGATCGCCGGCCGGCTGCTGGCCGGGCTTCCGCACGGCGCGTTCTTCGGCGTCGGCGCGGTCGTCGCGGCGCGGCTGGTGCGCGAGGGCCGCCAGGCGCGCGCGGTGGCCACCATGTTCCTCGGCCTGACCATCGCCAATGTCGTCGGCGTACCCGCCGCGACCCTGCTCGGCCAGCACCTCGGCTGGCGCGCCACCTTCCTGGTCGTCGCCGCCATCGGGCTGGCCGCGATGGCGGCGCTGGCCCGCCTGGTCCCGCCGCTGCCTGCCGAGGAACGCACCGGCCTGGCCCGCGAACTGCGCGCGCTCGCCGACCGCCAGGTCCTCCTCGGCCTCCTCACGACCGTCTTCGGCTTCGCCGGCGTCTTCGCCGTCTACAGCTACCTCGCGTCGATGATGACCAAGGTGACCGGCTTCTCCGCGACCTCGGTCCCGCTCGTCCTCGCCCTCTTCGGCATCGGCATGACCCTCGGCGCGCTGGCCGCGGGCCCCCTCACCGACCGCGCCCTGCGCCCCACCCTGTACGGCTCGCTGGCCGCCCTCGCCGTCGTCCTCGCGGTCTTCCACTTCACCGCCCAGGTGAAATGGGCCGCCCTGGTCACCGTCGTCCTCATCGGCGGCATCGGCTTCCTGACCACCACCCCCTTGCAGATGCTGGTCATGAACAAGGCCCGCCAGGCCCCCACGCTGGCCGCCGCCTCCAACCAGTCCGCCTTCAACCTCGCCAACGCGGGCGGAGCGTGGGCCGGGAGCCTGGCCCTCTCGGCCGACTGGGGCTGGACGTCCCCGACTCTGGTCGGGGCCGTACTGGCGGCCGTGGGACTGGCCGTCGCCGTGCTCGCCGGTCGTCTGGACCGCGACAACCCGTCCCGGGTGGTGGCCGGTGGCCGGGTGACTGCCGAGGCGGCTTCCGCCGCCACCTGAGCCCCCACGTGTTCGGCTGGCCCGCCGTGGGGGTTTGCCGCCGTGGCGCCCCTTCGCTGCGCTTTGCCTGGGCCGACGTTTTCGGCTTCCCCGCCGTGGGGGTTTCGCTGGGTTCGCCTGCGGCGGGCGGTGCCGCTTGCGCGGGGCTGTTCGGCTGCGGGGCCGGGCCTCCGGACTCCGTCCTGCGGCCCGGCCCCTCCCCGTGAGGGGTGGGAAGAAAACCGGTGGGGGCGTGCGTCGGTGGTCAGGTGCACCTGGTGGACATGATCACCTGCACCCGACACGAGACGTCCGCCCCCACCGGCCTTTCCCACCCACCCACGGGAGGGGCCACCCCGCAGGACGAAGTCCGGAGGGGTGGCACCGCACCCGACAAACCCACGCCCGCCGCGCAGGCGCAACGGCGAGCAACCACCACGGCGTGAAAGCCGACAACGTACGGCCCCGGCAAAGCGCAGCGAAGGGGCCGCAGGCGCAATGGCGAACCACCACCACGGCGGGACAGTCGACAACGTGGGGCCAAATGCAAAGCGCAGCGAACGGGTCAGCCCTCCCGCCAATGATTCGTGATCGGCAGCCGCCGGTCCTTCCCGAAGCCCTTTGCGGAGATCTTGGTGCCCGGCGGGTACTGGCGGCGCTTGTACTCGGCGCGGTCGACCATCCGCAGCACGCGGGTCACCAGCTCCTCCTCGAAGCCCTGCGCCACGATCTCCTCGCGGCCCTGGTCGCGGTCGACATACAGCTCCAGCACGCGGTCGAGGACGGCGTAGTCGGGCAGCGAATCGGTGTCGACCTGGCCGGGGCGCAGCTCCGCGCTCGGTGGTTTGGTGAGGGTGTTCTCCGGGATCGGCGGGGTCTGGCCGCGGTCGGCCGCCGCCTGGTTGCGCCAGCGGGCGAGCTGGAAGATGACGGTCTTGTAGACGTCCTTGATCGGGCCGTACGCGCCCACGGAGTCCCCGTAGAGCGTCGAATAGCCGCACGCCAGCTCGGACTTGTTGCCCGGCGCGAGGACGAGGTGGCCCTCCTGGTTGGAGATCGCCATCAGCGTCGTGCCGCGCAGCCGCGACTGGAGGTTCTCCTCGGCGAGGCCGGTCAGCCCCAGGGCCTCCATGTACGTGTCGAACATCGGGCCGATCGGCACCGTGCGGAAGGCGAGGCCGGTACGGCGCGCCAGTTCGGCGGCGTCGGTGAGGGAGTGGTCCGACGAGTAGCGCGACGGCATCGCGACGGCGTGGACGTGCGCCGGGCCCAGCGCGTCGCAGGCGATCGCGGCGACCAGCGCGGAGTCGATGCCGCCGGAGAGTCCGATGACGACGCTGTTGAAGCCGTTCTTGGCGACGTAGGCGCGCAGCCCGACGACCAGCGCGGTGTAGATCTCCTCGATGTCGCCGAGCCGTTCGGCCTCTCCGCCGAGCGTCTCGGGGGAGTACGGCGGCAGCGGGTCGGGCGTCAGGACGACGTGGTCGACGCGCAGACCGTCGTCCAGCACGCCGGAGGGCGCCTCGGGCGCCGCGCCCGGGAGTTCGAGGTCGATCAGGACGCAGCCCTCCGCGAACTGCGGCGCCCGCGCGATGACCCCGCCGTCCTTGTCGACGACGATGGAGTCCCCGTCGAAGACCAGCTCGTCCTGCCCGCCGATCATCGCCAGATAGGCGGTGGTGCAGCCGGCCTCCTGCGCGCGTTTGCGCACCAGTTCCAGCCGGGTGTCGTCCTTGTCCCGTTCGTAGGGCGAGGCGTTGATGGAGAGCAGCAGCCCGGCGCCCGCGCTCCGCGCCGCCGGGACGCGGCCGCCCTCCTGCCACAGGTCCTCGCAGATGGCGAGGGCGACATCGACGCCGTGCACCCGGACCACGGGCAGCGTGTCACCGGGGACGAAGTACCGGAACTCGTCGAAGACGCCGTAGTTGGGCAGGTGGTGCTTGGCGAAGGACAGCGCGATCTGACCGTGGTGCAGTACGGCGGCGGCGTTCTGCGGGGCGCCGGCCGGCCGCCCGTAGCGCCGCTCGTCCCGCGCGCACCGGTCGAGATAGCCGACGATCACCGGGAGCTCGCCCAGTCCCTCGTCGGCCAGCCGGCGGGCCAGTGAGCGCAGCGCGGCGCGGCTGGCCTCGACGAAGGACGGGCGCAGCGCGAGGTCCTCGACGGGGTAGCCGGTCAGCGCCATCTCGGGGAAGGCGACGAGGTGGGCGCCCTGGTCGGCGGCGTGCCGCGTCCAGTGCACGATCGTTTCGGCGTTCCCGGCGATATCGCCGACACAGGAGTCGATCTGGTTGAGGGCGAGACGAAGTTGGGCCACGGGATCAGTGTAGTTGAGTCTAATCGTCTAGGTGACGTTAAGGGGGGGTGGGGGAGCGCCCCGAGGAGTTTTCCGGGGAGCTCCCCCCAGACGAGAGGGGACGCCGGGCAGGGCCGCGGCCTCCCGCCCCGCCCTACTTCTTCAGGTAGCCCAGGATCGTCATCATCCCCGACTCCGAGTGGTAGATGTTGTGGCAGTGCAGCATCCACAGGCCCGGATTGTCGGCGTCGAGGTCGACGCTCACCCGGGTGCCGGGCAGCACGTTCAGGGTGTCCTTGCGGGCGCCGCCGTCGGGCAGCTCGAAGGTGTGCCCGTGCAGATGCATCGGGTGGAACATCCCGCTGCGGTTGTGGAAGGTGAGCCGCACCCGCTCACCCGCCGAGACCGGGTAGCGCTGGGACGGGGTGTACTGCTTCCCGTTGATCGCCCAGTTGTACTTCCGCATGTTCCCCGTGAGACGGAAATCGATGGTGCGGTCGACGCGCCGGGACTGCCCCCGTGCGGACTCCGCGGCCTTCAGTTCGTGCGCGGTCAGCAGCTTGCCGTCGAGGTTCCTGGGGCGGGTGTCGGGGCCGGGCGCCTCGCCGCCGCCGGTGCGCAGCACGGCCAGCGCGGTGCGGTTCTTGCCCTCGGCGAGCGCGGTGAGCGGGAAGACCCCGTCCTTGGCGGTGACCAGGACGTCATAGCGCTCGCTCATGCCGATCAGCAGGGCATCGGTGGTGGCGTGTTCGACGGGGTGGCCGTCGGTGTGCGTGATGGTCATGGAGTGGCCGCCCAGCGCCACGCGGTAGGCGGTCTCGCCGCCCGCGTTGATGAAACGGATGCGGATGCGGTCGCCGGGCTTGGCCCGGAACACCCGCGGGTCCTGGGGCGTACAGCCGTTGATGAGGTGGTACGGGTAGTACACATCGCCGGCATGGCCGCCCAGCAGCTTGCTCCGGGCGCCCCTCAGCAGGCGGGGCGGGCCGGCGGCCGCGGGCTGTGCCGTCCCGCCGCCCGTGTCGGGGCTGTCGTGGCCCATCTCGCCGTGGTCCATGCTGCCGTGGCCGGAGGAGCCGCCGTGGCCCTTGTTCAGTTCGGCCAGCACCGCGTCCGGGGTGCTGCCGTCCACCCCGTCGAGCCAGTCGTCCACCATGACGATCCACTCCTTGTCGTAACTGAGCGGCTCCTTGGGGTCGTCGACGATCAGCGGGGCGTACAGCCCCCGGTCGATCTGCACGCCGACGTGCGGGTGCATCCAGTACGTGCCGGGGTTCGGGGTGGCGAACTCGTAGGTGAAGGACGCGCCGGGCTTGATGGGCCGCTGGGTGATGCCGGGGACGCCGTCCATGTCGTTGCGCAGCACCAGCCCGTGCCAGTGGACGGTCGTGTGCGCCGGGAGGTGGTTGGCGACCTCCATCTGGAAGGTGTCGCCCGCGGTGACCCGGAGTTCCTTGCCGGGCAGCTCGTCCCCGTACGCCCAGGAGCGGACGGTTCGGCCGCCCAGGTCCAGTTCGGTGGCGGCGGCGGTGAGCTTGAACCTGCGTACGGTGCCGTCCGTGTGGCGCTTCTTCTCGGCCGCCATGACCTCCGGGCCGTCGGGGGTGACGAAGCCGTCCGGCGTGCCGTCGTGCGGCATGCCGTTCTTCGCGTCGTCCAGGACGTCCGCGCCGCCGCGCGGGCCGGACCGGTCGCCGGAACAGGCGGCCAACAAGCCGCCGCCCACGACGGCGGCACCGGCGCCGAGCACGGCGCGGCGCGAGCGGGACGGGGGCTGGGGGGAATCCGTACGCATGGGTGTACCTCGTGTCGGTGTCGAAGGTGATGAGGTCGGTGGCGGAGCGCGCGTGCGCGAACGCGGGCAGGCGTCGGCGTCCGGGCGCGCTCCTACACGCGCAGCACCGACAGTTGGGCGAGGAGTCCCGGCGGGGCGGTGGCCCGTCCGGCCGTGCGCGGGCCGGTCTCAGGCAGCCGGTGCGGGGCGCGGGGCGCCCGGGACCGGGCGCGGGGTGCACCGCCGTGTCCGCAGGGTGGGGAGGTCGCCCCACCGGCTCCGCCGCCGGTGTGCACGCGGCGCGGACCGTCCGAGGGGACGCCGGACTTCTCGCGCCCTGCCCGCGGCGGGTATCGAGCCCGAAGGGCGGCCCGCCGGCCGCGGCCGGGCGCGTCCGCCCGTAGCGCCGCGCGCCGGTATCACCGCAATGCTGTAGTCCACCCGCCTATCCTTGGCCTTCCCACGCGTTCCGCGTGCCCGGCGCTCCGTCCGACCGGCCGGGTCCACCCGATCCGATCACCAGGATGGCCGTGCCCCCCTCCCGCCGCGTCCACCTACGCCGCCGGGCGGCCGCGGTCCTGCTGCTGCTCGGGGCCGTCGCGTACACGGCCTGGGTCCTGGAGTTGGTGATCGCCACCGGAATCGACCCCGTGCGGGCGTACGTCAGCGAACTCGCGGCCGCCGACCAGCCGCTGGGCGGGCTCTTCCGCGCCACGGACCTGGTGGCCGGGCTGCTGGTGCTGGCCGGCGCGCTGACCGCCCTGGCCGCCCTGGAGCGCAGGCCCTGGACGACCGCGGGCTGGACCGCGCTCGCCCTCTTCGGCGCGGCCACCGCCCTCGACTCCCGGCTCCCGCTCAGCTGCGCGCCGACCGGCGACCCGGCCTGTGCGGCCCGGGAGACCGCGGGCCTGGTCCCGGCCACCCACACCGCACACGCCGTCAGCAGCTCCCTCGCCCTGTCCGGCGCGCTGGCCGCCCTGGTCCTGCTCACCGTCGCGGCCCGCCGATACGGCCACTGGCCGGTGCTCGCCCGCCTCGGCCCGCCGCTGGTGCTCGCCGAACTCGCCGCCACCTTCTGGACGCTGGCCTCGGTCGCGGCCTTCACCGCGGGCCGGGGCACCTGGGCGCTCGGCGCCGGCCAGCGCCTCCAGGTCCTGCTGGTCGCCCTGTACATCGCGCTGCTGGCAGGGTGCGTGGCCCGCCCGGCCGGGCACAAAGACATCAGGACACCGAAGCCGGAGGCACGCCCATGACCAGACGCCCGCTCCGCATCCCCGGCCGCATCCACACCGTCGACGGCATCCGGCTGCACGTCCTCGCCGAGGGCGGCGGCCCGCCCTGCGTCCTCAGCGGCGGCCTCGGCATGGCCTGGTTCGACTGGGACGCGGTGGCCGCGCTGCTCGCCCCGCACCGCACCGTCATCCGCTTCGACCGTCCGGGGCTGGGCCTGAGCGCGCCCTCGCCGACGGCGCCCACCCTCGCCGCCGAGGCCGATCGGATCGCCCATGTCCTGGACGCCCTCGGCCACCACGGCCCGGCCACCGTCGTCGGCCACTCCCTCGCGGGCTTCCACGCCGAGGCCTTCGCCCGGCTCCACCCGCACCGCTGCGCCGGTCTGGTCCTGGTGGACGCCAGCGTCGAGGAGGACCCGCGGCCGCTGCTGCCCCGCGCGGTCCGTACGGCCTGGGCGTCCGGCCTGGCCACCACGCTGTCCGCCGCCGGGGTGCCCCGTGCCGCCCTCCCCGCCGCCCGCCGGCTGATAGGCCGCGCCACCACCGTCTCCAGCCATCCGCCGCACCCTTGGGAGAGCGCCGGCTACCGCACCAGCCGGGTGCTGCGCGCCTGTGTCCTGGAGAACGCCACCTACCCGTACCAGGCCGCCGAGCTCCTCGCGCTGCGCCCCGCGCATCCGCTGCCCGCCGTCCCGGTCACGGTCCTGGCGGCCTACGACGGCGGCGAGAACGCCCGCGATCTGCGCTGGCTGGAGCGTCAGCGGGCGCTCGCCGCGGAGCTGGGCGGCCGGTTCGCGGTCGCCGCCCCGGCCGGCCACCTGGTGATGGCCGACACCCCCGAAGCGGTCGCCCGCGCCGTACTGGATCTCAGCCCTGTTGATCCTTCGACAGCAGGCCGGTGAGCCAGGACACGTGCTCCGGGCTCACTTCAAGGGCAAGCCATGAGCCGTCGGGGAACGCGATGTCCACCCGCCGCTTGTGGCGCGGAGGGTGCGGTTCGCGACGCAGGCCGTAGCTCCCGCGGGGGAACTCATGGAGCAGCTGTGCCGCGTCCCGCTCCGGGGACGAAGGCTCGTCCAGCAGCAACAGTCGCCGGTCGGTGAAGGCGAGCGCCAAGTGCCAGTTGCCGTCCACCGAGGCGGCGTCCGGCGGGCCGATACGGGTGCTGATGATGAACCGGCCCGCCGCGCTGTTCCAGCCGCCCGCCCAGACCCGCCCCCGGAAGATCAGGCGGAAGCCGCGCCAGGTCTTGCCCGCCCCCGACTCCAGCAGCTCGCGGGGAAAGGCGATCAGCCACGTGAGGAAGACGACGGGCAGAAGAAGCCACTTCCATCCCGTGAGCCGCGCCTCCTCGGGCACGGGACGGCGGTAGCGCCTGGGGACGGTGTACGGAGCCACGGGATCGAGCCGTACGGGCAGCGCACCGTGCAGTGTCTCGCCGGGGGCGAAGTGAGCGGCGGAGTGCTCGATGAGCCACGCGTCGCGCTCCGGGACCACGGGGGAGGGGTGCATATCCGTTCCTTCTGTCCATTTCCGCTCGGCTCCGGCGCTCAGCCAAAGGTGTCTTCGATACTGCCCTTGGGCACGCGGTACGGCTCGGGCGACTTCGGGCCCTTGCCGTTGTGTTCGTCCAGCGCTTCCTGGCCGAAGTGCTCGATCGCCTCCTTGGCCGGGGCGACAGGTTCGCCGGTGAGGCCGGTGAGGCCGCCGATGAGCGGCTTCGAGCCGTGCTTGGCGATCTGGCCGGTCACGATGTGCTGGGCCCACCAGTCCTTGGAGCGGTAGGCGCCCTTACCGAGCGGGCCGCCCGCCTTGCGCAGGACGGAGGCGACCGCCTTGGCCTCCTTGAAGGACTTCTCACCCTTCTTGAGTTCCCGGACGGCCTTCATCAGGTCCCGCAGGGTCTTCGCCAGCTCGGTGGAGACCTTCTCCACCCTGCCCAGGAACACGGCGACCTCGGCCTCGGCGACCAGCCCGTCCACCACGGTGGCCAGTCCGAGCGTCAAGATGTCGGTGACCACCATCGCGGCGAGCGTCATCGCCGCCCACTCGATGGCCTCCCGGATGATTGCGACGATGGCGTCCTCGGCGAACTTGCACTCCTTGGCGGCCTGGCTGAGGATCTGCGCGGTGTCGCCCATCTCCTTGGCGGTGCCGTCGATCGCCTCGACGATCTTGCCCATACCGTGGCCGAAGCCTTCGGAGGCGTCGCCCTCCCACTGCTCGGGCAGCGCGTGGGCAGCGGTGCGCAGTCCCTCGGACACCTTGTGCAGCGCATCGGCCTGCGCGCGCCACTCCTGGGCGGCGTGGGTGAGCTGCGTCGGCATTCCGGTGACTTTTTCGAGCTTTTCCCACAGCCCGACCTTGTCCAGGAACCACCGGATCGCGTCATCGAGCCCGGCGTCGATGCCGTGCTCCTCGCTGTTGTGCACCTCCTCGATGGTGGGGAGCTGCTCGATCTCCTTGTTGAGCCATGCGTACGCATCCGACGCGCTCATGCACCGAACCCTTCCTGGAGGGCGTGCTCGTTCGCGACATAGGCGCCGCCCGTGGCCCGCAGGTTCTCCGCGGCGGCCTGCAGCAGATCGACGATGTCACGCAGGTTCTGCTGCGCCGCCGAGGCGTGCTCGTTGTACGAGCTGTGCAGCTCGTCGGACTCCGGCAGCTTGCCGAAGGCGCCCGAAGGAATCTCCACGTGCTCCAGGGCCCGCGCGATCCGCGGGACGGCTTCGTGCTGCTGCTCGGTGCCGGACGCAGTGTGGAAAATCGCGTCCGGGTTGATCTGGAACCCCTGCCCCATTACCCGTCTCCCCCGTCTTTCGGGTCGCCCATCACAATCCCGGCCAAGGCTAGGAAAGGGACAACATGGATCCCCAAATTCGTGGTCAACGCCTTACCACCGGCCATTCAAGACTCGGCCAAGCCCCCCGATTGCCACCCCTGGCCGCGCTGACGCTACGTACTGCGGGAAGGATCGGGGGGAGGGTCACGGCCCGGCGGTTCTGCTTCAGGCCAAGGGTGCGTAATGTGACGGTAACCCCCTCACGTGATACTGGTGTGCCACGCCGCGTGATCCCACGCACGTGGACAGGCCGATTGACCTGCAAGGATTGGTGAACCATGGACAAGCAGCAGGAGTTTGTGCTCCGGACTCTGGAAGAGCGCGACATTCGCTTCGTCCGGCTGTGGTTCACCGACGTGCTGGGCTTCCTGAAGTCGGTGGCGGTGGCCCCCGCGGAGCTGGAGCAGGCCTTCGACGAAGGCATCGGCTTCGACGGCTCGGCGATCGAGGGATTCGCCCGGGTGTACGAGTCCGACATGATCGCCAAGCCCGATCCGGGCACCTTCCAGATCCTCCCGTGGCGCGCCGAGGCCCCCGGCACGGCCCGGATGTTCTGCGACATCCTGATGCCGGACGGCTCGCCCTCCTACGCCGACCCGCGCTACGTCCTCAAGCGCATCCTGGCCAAGACCTCCGACCTCGGCTTCACCTTCTACACCCACCCCGAGATCGAGTTCTTCCTGCTCAAGGACAAGCCCGTCGACGGCCGGCGGCCCACCCCCGGCGACTCCTCGGGCTACTTCGACCACACCCCGCAGAACGTCGGCATGGACTTCCGCCGCCAGGCGATCACGATGCTGGAGTCGATGGGCATCTCGGTGGAGTTCAGCCACCACGAGGGCGCCCCCGGCCAGCAGGAGATCGATCTGCGCTACGCCGACGCGCTCTCCACCGCCGACAACATCATGACCTTCCGCCTGGTCATGAAGCAGGTCGCGCTGGAGCAGGGCGTCCAGGCCACCTTCATGCCCAAGCCGTTCTCCGAGTACCCGGGCTCGGGCATGCACACCCACCTCTCCCTCTTCGAGGGCGACCGCAACGCCTTCCACGAGTCGGGCTCGGAGTACCAACTCTCCAAGGTCGGCCGCTCGTTCATCGCCGGTCTGCTCAAGCACGCGGGCGAGATCTCCGCCGTCACCAACCAGTGGGTCAACTCCTACAAGCGCATCTGGGGCGGCGCCAACCGCACCGCGGGCGCCGGCGGCGAGGCCCCCTCGTACATCTGCTGGGGCCACAACAACCGCTCCGCGCTGATCCGCGTCCCCATGTACAAGCCCGGCAAGATGGGCTCGACCCGGGTCGAGGTCCGCTCCATCGACTCCGGCGCCAACCCGTACCTGACGTACGCGGTGCTGCTCGCCGCGGGCCTCAAGGGCATCGAGGAGGGCTATGAACTCCCCGCCGGCGCCGACGACGACGTCTGGGCGCTGTCCGACTCCGAGCGCCGCGCGATGGGCATCGAGCCGCTGCCGCAGAACCTCGGCGAGGCCATCGAACTGATGGAGCGCAGCGAACTGGTCGCCGAGACCCTCGGCGAGCACGTCTTCGACTTCTTCCTGCGCAACAAGAAGCAGGAGTGGGAGGAGTACCGCTCCGAGGTCACGGCCTTCGAGCTGCGCAAGATGCTCCCCGTGCTCTGAGCACCGCGCCACCGAGAGGCTGCATCATGGCTCTACCCGCGCCGCAGGGACGGCGGAGCAGCACCCACTCCCGGTTGCTGAGGCACGGGTTCACGGACCCCTCGGCGGCCGGGCGGCTGCTCGACACCCCCGAATTCTCCCCGGTACGCGAGGACTCGGTGCTCCTGGAGGCGCTCGGCGGCACCGCGGACCCCGACCTCGCGCTGCTGGGCCTGGCCCGGCTGGTGGAGACGCTTGAGCCGGAGGAGCAGCAGGAGCTGCTGAGCATGCTCGTGGCGGCCAAGCCGCTGCGCGACCGGCTGCTGGGGGTGATGGGCGCGTCCGAGGCGCTGGCCGACCACCTCGTCCGGCATCCGGACGACTGGCGCTCGCTGGTCACCTACGAGTCCGTCGACCTGCACCCCACCACCCCCGAGTTCGAGCAGGCGCTCGCGGAGGGCATCTGGGGGGAGCGGGGCGAGGGCCGCTCCCGTGCGGACGCGCTGCGCGTCGCCTACCGCCGGTGTCTGCTGGGCATCGTGGCACGCGATGTGTGCGGTACGACCGATGTCGCCGAGGCCGCGGCGGAGCTGGCCGATCTGGCCACCGCCACGGTACGGGCCGCCCTGCAGATCAGCTACGAGGAGGCGCCCGGCGACGCGGCGGTCTCCCGGCTGGCCGTCATCGCCATGGGCAAATGCGGCGCCCGGGAGCTGAACTACGTCTCCGACGTGGACGTCATCTTCGTCGCGGAGGGCAAGGAAGGGGTCGATGAGGCCAAGGCGCTGCAGGCCGCCACCCGGCTCGCCTCGCGGATGATGCGGCTGTGCTCGGACGTCACGGCCGAGGGCACGATCTGGCCGGTGGACGCCAACCTCCGCCCCGAGGGCCGCAACGGCCCGCTGGTGCGCACCCTCAGCAGCCACCTCGCCTACTACCAGCGCTGGGCCAAGACCTGGGAGTTCCAGGCGCTGCTCAAGGCCCGCCCGATGGCCGGTGATCTGGACCTGGGGCAGGTGTACGTCGATGCGCTGGAGCCGATGGTCTGGCAGGTCTCCGACCGGGAGAACTTCGTCGCCGATGTCCGCCAGATGCGCGGCCGGGTGATCGCCAACATCCCCGCCGACCGCGTCGAACGCGAGCTGAAGCTCGGCCCCGGCGGACTGCGCGACGTCGAATTCGCCGTCCAGCTGCTGCAGTTGGTGCACGGCCGCAGCGATCCCACGCTGCGCAGCGCCAGCACCCTGGACGCCCTGGCGGCGCTGGCGGCCGGCGGCTACGTCGGGCGCCAGGACGCCGCCGCGCTGGACTCCGCGTACCGCTTCCTGCGCGCGCTGGAGCACCGCATCCAGCTCTTCCGGATGCGCCGTACGCATCTGATGCCCGAGGAAGAAACGGATCTGCGGCGCCTCGCCCGCTCATTGGGCTTGTTTACCGAGCCCGTTGACACCCTCCGCAAGGAGTGGAAGTGGCACGCTAGAGAAGTGCGCCGACTGCATGAGAAGCTCTTCTACCGTCCTCTGCTCGATGCCGTCGCCCATCTGGAGCCCGGCGAGACGAGACTGTCGGCAAAGGCCGCGGGCCATCGCCTGGAAGCCCTCGGGTACGCCGATCCGGTCGCCGCGCTGCGCCATCTGGAGGCGCTGGCGTCCGGCGTGACCCGCAAGGCGGCGATCCAGCGGACGCTGCTGCCGGTACTGCTCGGCTGGTTCGCGGACTCCGCCGATCCGGACGCCGGACTCCTCAACTTCCGCAAGGTTTCGGACGCGCTCGGCAAGACCCCGTGGTACCTGCGGCTGCTGCGCGACGAGGGCGCGGCCGCCGAGAACCTCGCCCGGGTGCTGTCCGCCGGGCGGCTCGCCCCCGATCTGCTGCTGCGCGCCCCGGAGGCGGTCGCGCTGCTCGGCGCCGCCGACGGGCTCCGGCCACGCGGCCGGGCCGCCCTGGAGCAGGAGGTGCTGGCCGCGGTCGGCCGCGCGGACGGCGCCGAGGCGGCGGTCGCGGTGGCCCGTGGGGTGCGCCGCCGGGAGCTGTTCCGGACCGCCGCCGCCGACCTGATCGGCGCGTACGGCACGGACGGCAACCCCGCCGAGAAGGACCACGGCCACGCCATCGACGCCGTCGGCACCGCGGTCTCCGACCTCAACGCCGCCACCCTCGCCGGCGCGCTGCGCGCCGCCGTCCGCGAGCAGTGGGGCGACACCCTGCCCACCCGCTTCGCCGTCATCGGCATGGGCCGCTTCGGCGGCCGGGAGATGAGCTACGGCTCGGACGCCGATGTGCTGTTCGTCCACGAACCCCGCGAGGACGCCGACGAACACGAGGCCGCCAAGGCCGCCCAGGCCATCGCCAACGAAATGCGCCGGCTGCTCCAACTCCCTTCTGCGGACCCTCCGTTGCTCATCGATGCGGATCTGCGCCCGGAGGGCCGGTCGGGCCCGCTGGTGCGCACCCTCGCCTCGTACGCGGCCTACTACCGGCGCTGGTCGCTGGTGTGGGAGGCGCAGGCACTGCTGCGCGCCGAACCGGTCGCGGGCGACGCCGGGCTGGGGCAGCGCTTCGTGGAGCTGATCGATCCGCTGCGCTATCCGGCCGAGGGGCTGGGCGACGACGCGGTGCGCGAGATCCGGCGGCTCAAGGCCCGGATGGAGTCCGAGCGGCTGCCGCGCGGCGCCGACCCGACCACCCACACCAAGCTGGGCCGCGGCGGTCTGAGCGATGTCGAGTGGACCGTACAGCTGCTCCAGATGCGGCACGGCTGGGAGATCCCCGGGCTGCGCACGACCCGGACCCGCGAGGCGCTGGCCGCGGCCCATGCCGCCGGGCTGATCGGCACCGAGGAGGCGGCGACCCTGGACGAGGCCTGGGTGCTGGCGGCGCGGGTGCGCAATGCCGTGATGCTGGTCCGCGGCCGCCCCGGCGACACCTTCCCGGTGGACGGCCGGGAGCAGGCGGCGGTCGGCCGCTACCTCGGCTACGAGGAGGGCCACGTCGGCGAGATGCTCGATGACTACCGCCGGATCACCCGGCGGGCTCGCGGCGTGGTGGAGGAGCTGTTCTACGAAGGGTGAGCGGCGGCCGCACGGCGCCTGACCGGCGGCCTCACGCCGCCGCCAGCAGCCCCCGGCAGTGCGCGAGGAAGCCGGCCAGCGTCAGATCGAAGGCCTGATCGGCGCGGTCCGGGCCGGTGGCGTCCTGCGCCGCGGCCAGCCGCGGCGCGCCGACGTCGCCGGAGGCCACCCACATCGGCTCGGGCGCCGACATGTCCAGCGCCGAGCCCAGCACGATGTTGTCCAGCCCGGTGATGACCGGCATCACGGCGTCCGGGGCGAAGCCCGCGTCCAGCAGGAGCCCGACCACCCGCTCGTACTGCGCCAGCACCCTGGGCGCGCGGATCGGCGAGGTCATCAGCATCGGGATCGTGCGCGGATGGGCGGCGAACGCGGCGCGGTAGGAGCGCGCCCAGGCCTCCAGCGCGACGTCCCAGCGGGCGTCACCCAGGGTCCCCGGGTCGATCGCGTCGGTGACCCGCTCCCGCAGCAGCTCGATCACCCCCGCCCGGCCGTCCACGTGGTGGTACACCGAAGCGGTCTGCACGCCGAGCCTGCGAGCCACCTCCGGAACGCTGAAGTCGCCCTTCTCGTCGACGAGTTCGAGCGCCGTCGCGCCGATGCGCTCCTTGTCCAGCAGGGCCTTGCGTGGCCGCCCCATCGTGTCCCCTCCCGGCCGAGCCCGTTCCAAGGTCTTCCCGAATCGTACGGCGAGGGGTACCTTCCACACACGAAAACCGAAAGCCTTTAGGTTTTCGCCTCGCGGTCCAGCAGCCGTCACCATCCCGTACGTGCCGTGCCGCCGCCTCTCTTCCGCTCTCCGTCCCCGCAGAAGGGCACCGAGTCATGGCCGTGGAGTCAACGTCCCGTAACGGGACCCCTCAGCAGACCGCACCCCCCGCCCCCGGCGCGGCCCCCCAGCTGCGCCGCGGCACGCTCGGCGTCGCCGATATCGCCTTCTTCGTCATCTCCGCGGCCGCCCCGCTCACCGTCATGGCGGGCACCTCCCCGCTCGCCATCGGCGCCGGCGGCATCGGCGCCCCCGTCGGTTACGTCCTGGCCGGCGCCACCCTCGCCCTCTTCGCCGTCGGCTTCACCACCATGGCCCGCCATGTCCGCAACGGCGGCGGCTTCTACGCCTTCATCACCCGCGGCCTCGGCCGCCCGGCCGGCTTCGGCGCCGCCACCGTTGCCCTCCTCGCGTACAACGGCATGCAGATCGGCGTCTACGGACTGCTCGCCACCGCCACCCAGGACGCCCTGAAGGCCTTCTGGGGCATCGGCGTCCCCTGGCCCCCGATCGCCGTCGCCGGCGTCCTGGTCATCTGGTACCTCGGCTACCGCTCCATCGACTTCGGCGCCAAGGTGCTGGGCGTCCTGCTCGTCGCCGAGACCGGCATCCTCGTCCTGCTCGCCGGGGGAGTGCTGCTGCACGGCGGTGCGCACGGCCTCTCGGCGGACTCCTTCACCGCGGGCAGCGTCCTGGTCCCCGGCACTGGCGTGGTCCTCGCCTTCGCCTTCGCCGCCTTCACCGGCTTCGAATCCACCGCCATCTACCGCCGCGAGGCCCGCAACCCGGCGCGCACCATCCCGCGCGCCACCTACATCGCGGTCGCCTTCCTCGGGCTCTTCTACGCCTTCACCATCTGGATCGTCATCCAGGCCTACGGCAGCGACAAGATCGTGGCGGCCGCCCTGCACGACCCGGCGGGCCTGTTCTTCACCGCCACCACGCAGTACGTCGGCACCTGGGCCGCCGACCTGATGCACCTCTTCATCATCACCAGCATCCTCGCCTCCCAACTGGCCTTCCACAACGCGATCAACCGCTACGGCCTGGCCATGGCCCAGGAAGGCGTACTGCCCTCCCCGCTCGGCCGGGTCCACCCGCGCCACCGCTCCCCGTACCTCGCCGGAGCCGCGCAGAGCGTCCTCGCCGTCGCCGTCGTCGCCGGCTTCGCGCTCGCCGGCATGGACCCCTATCAGCAGCTCCTCCTGTGGATGAACACCCCGGGAATGCTGGGCCTGTTGGCCCTCCAGGCGGTCACCGCGGTCGCCGTGCCGTGCTACTTCCGCCGCTTCCGCCACAGCGAGGGGAAGCTGCGCACCGTCATCACGCCCCTCGCCGCCACCGTGCTGATGGTCCTCGCGCTCTGGCTCGTCATCGCCAAGATCGACCTGATGACGGGCGCGCCGTTCGCCACCAACACGGTGCTGGTCCTCACCGTCCCCGTCGCCTTCCTTCTCGGCCTCGCCCTCGCCCGGCGGGTACGCCGCACCCGCCCCGAGGTCTACGCGGGCTTCGCGGCGGAACCGGCCGAGGACGAGGAAGAGGCCGGGGAGGAGGCCGGTGCCCTGCCCGGGGCCGAGCCCGCGGCCGAGGCCTCCGAACCCGCCGAGGAGGCCCGCCGCCCCGCCGAGGAGGCCCGCCGCCCCGCCGAAGAGACCCGCTGACCCACCGGCAGCGGCAGCCGCCGCGGCCACCACGCCCCTCCGCACCGCCCCCTCCGCACCACCCAAGGAGCCCGCATGTCCGCCCCCGCGCCCCTCACCGCCGCCGACACCATCCTGACCGGCGCCCGGGTACGCACCCTCGACCCCGCGCACCCCACGGCCGAGGCCGTCGCCGTCAAGGACGGGCGGATCGCCGCGGTCGGTCAGGAGCGGGACGTACGGGACTGGCGCGGCGCGGCGACCGAGGTCATCGACCTGGCCGGGGCGACCCTGACCCCCGGCCTGGTCGACGGCCACAGCCACCCCGTCTGGGGCGTCGAGATGGCCACCGGCCTCGACCTCTCCGGCTGCCGCGACCTCGACGGACTGCGCACCGCGCTCGCCACGGCCGCCCGCGCGCTGCCCCCCGGCGGATGGCTCACCGCCTGGGGCCTGGACCACAACGTCTTCGCCGGCGCCCCGGTCCACCGCGATCTGATCGAGGACGCGCTCGGCGGCGCACCCGCCTTCATCCGCCTCTACGACGGCCACTCGGCGCTGGCCAGCGGCCGCGCCCTGGAGGCCGCGGGGATCACCGGCCCGCGCGCGTTCGTCCAGCGCGCCAGCGTCGTCTGCGACGCCGACGGCCGCCCCACCGGCCATCTGATCGAACACGCCGCGATGGAGCTGCTGACGCCCGTCATCCCCCGGCCCTCCGCCGCCGACCGCCGCGCCCGCCTCCTCGACCTCCTCGACGAGATGGCCGCCCATGGACTCACCGGCGCCCACGTCATGGACATGGAGAACGCCGACGTCCCGGAGCTGTTGACGGGCATCGAGGACACCACCGAACTCCCCGTCCGCCTCCGCCTCGCGCCCTGGTGCATGCCCGGCATCGACAAGGACGGTCTCGACCAGCTCATCGCACTCCAGCGGCTGGCCGGCCGGCACTGGCGGGTCGGCGGCGTGAAGTTCTTCATGGACGGCACCGTCGAGGGCGGCACGGCCTGGCTGGAGCACCCCGACTGCCACGGCCAGGGCACCGAGGCCTTCTGGCCGGACCCGGCGGCGTACACCCACGCCGTGCACCACCTCGCCCGCGCGGGCGTGCGCACCGCCACCCACGCCATCGGCGACGCCGCCGTACGGCACGTCCTGGACACCGTCGAACTGCTCGGCGACGACCGCATCGGCGCCCGCTACCGCCACCGCATCGAGCACATCGAGACCGTCCCCGGCGACCAGCTGCCCCGCTTCGCCCGCCTCGGCGTCGCCGCCTCCATGCAGCCCACCCACACCGCCTACACCCGCGCCGACCACACCGATGCCTGGTCCCGGCGGGTCGGCGAGGAGCGCGCCGGACGGGCCTGGCGCTGCCGCGATCTGCGGGACGCGGGCGCGGTTCTGGTCCTCGGCTCCGACTGGCCGATCGCGCACCACGACCCCCGCCAGGTCCTCGCCACCGCCCGCCTGCGCCGCCCGGCGGGCGAACCCGGCATCGCCCCCGTCACGCCCGGCCAGGCCCTGACCGGGCTGATGGCCCTGGAGGGCTGCACCTCCCACGCCGCCCTCGCCGTCGGCGAGGAGTCCGAAGCCGGCCGGATCGCCCCCGGCTTCCGCGCCGACCTCACGGCCCTGGCCGTGGACCCGGTCACCGCCCCGGCCGACGAGCTGGGCAGCGCACCCGTCCGCCTGACGATGACGGGCGGGCACATCACGCACCGCGGGGTGAGCTGACGGCGCATAGCTATACGGCCGGCGTTGCGCCATTCGGGTGACGGGCGGTGCCGCGCGGAGCGGCCCCGCCCACCCGGATGCCCCACCGGTACGGGGCCGAACGGCGGGCCGCCGCTCAGCCCGCCTTCAGCAGATTCACGTCCGGCGCCGCCACATGGCGCGTCAGGCGGTGCGGCAGCATGCCGTACCAGCCCAGCGCCACCGTGAACCCGAAGGCCAGGCACAGCGCCCCGCCGACCGCGTCCAGCCAGAAGTGGTTGGCGGTGCAGACGATGACCAGCAGCGTCACGGTGGGGTAGAGCACCCCGAGGATCCGCGCCCACAGCGGCTTGGCCAGCAGCGCGACGGTGACGCCGCACCACAGCGACCACCCGATGTGCATCGACGGCATCGCGGCGTACTGGTTGGACATCGAGGCGAGATTGCCGGACGCCATCGAGCCCCAGGTGTCGTGCTGCACGACCGTGTCGACGAAGCCGCCGCCGGGCATCAGCCGGGGCGGCGCCAGTGGGTAGAAGTAGTAGCCGAGCAGCGCGACACCGGTCGTCGCGAAGAGCGCCATCCGGGCCGCGGCATAGCGGCCCGGATGCCAGTGGTAGAGCCAGATCAGCACGCCGATCGTCACGATGAAGTGCAGGGTCGCGTAGTAATAGTTCATCGACACGATCAGCCACGTCACGGAATTCACCGCGTGGTTGACGGTGTGCTCGACGGCGATGCCCAGAGCGTGCTCGGCCTGCCAGATCCAGTCGGCGTTCCTGAGCGCCTTCGCCTTCTGCTCGGGTACGGCGTTGCGAATGAGTGAGTACGTCCAGTAACTGACGGCGATCAGCAGGATCTCGAACCAGAGTCGCGGTGCGCGAGGGGCGCGCAGCCGGGCCCACCGACGGCCTTTCAGCGGGCGGTCCGCGCTCCCCCCATGGGGCGGCGGGGTGGCGGGCCGACCTTTCACAGTCTTCACATTCGCATCACCCATAGGCAGACAGTCTGCCAGAAACGGGCGTGTCGCCGATCATCCTTCGGTCGGGTATTCGACGGTCCGTATCCCTCTCCGGGCGGATACGGACCGTGGAAAACACCCGGGAAAAACCAGCGGAAAATCCGGCCGGACCCCGATACCCGTCTCAGGGTGTACGGGCCGGCCGGGGAACCTTCGCCGTCCTCGGAACCGAAGCGGTCGAACCGCGCACCACCAGCTCGGGGTGGAAGACGAACTCGCTGTGCGGCGCGGGGGTGCCGCCGATCTCCTCCAGGAGCGCCCGCACCGCCGCCTGCCCCATCGCCGTGACCGGCTGCCGGATCGTGGTCAGCGGGGGATCGGTGAAGGCGATCAGCGGGGAGTCGTCGAAGCCGACCACGGACATCTCGCCCGGTACCTCCAGCCGCCGCTGCCGCGCCGCGCGGATCGCGCCCAGCGCCATCATGTCGCTGGCGCACACTATGGCCGTCACCCCGCGGTCGATCAGCGCGCCGGCCGCGGCCTGCCCGCCCTCCAGGGTGTAGAGGGAGTGCTGGATGAGCGGTCCCACCTCGGCCGGGCCGAGATTGAGGCGGTCGCGCATGCTGCGGACGAAACCCTCGATCTTGCGCTGTACGGGCACAAACCGTTCGGGCCCGAGCGCCAGCCCGATCCGGCGGTGGCCGAGCGCGCTGAGGTGCGTGACCGCCAGATCCACCGCGGCCCGGTCGTCGGGGGAGACGAACGGTGCCTGCACCTTGTCGGAGAAGCCGTTGATGAGGACGAACGGCACTCCCTGGCCGCGCAGCTGCGCATAGCGCTGCATATCGGCGGAGGTGTCGGCGTGCAGACCGGAGACGAAGATGATGCCGGCGACGCCGCGGTCCACCAGCATCTCGGTCAGCTCGTCCTCCGTGGAGCCGCCCGGGGTCTGCGTGGCGAGGACCGGTGTGTAGCCCTGGCGGGTCAGCGCCTGCCCGATGACCTGGGCGAAGGCCGGGAAGATCGGGTTGTTGAGCTCGGGCGTGATCAGCCCGACCAGGCCCGCGCTGCGCTGCCGCAGCCGTACCGGGCGTTCGTAGCCCAGCACATCGAGGGCGGCGAGCACCAACTGGCGGGTGCTTGCGGAGACGCCGGGCTTTCCGTTGAGAACCCGGCTGACGGTGGCCTCGCTGACACCCGCCTGTGCTGCGATATCGGAGAGCCGGGCGGTCATGGGATGGGACTGTACCGGGCGCATGTCAGATTGCCCACCAGGTGCAGCTGTCACCGGGGACCACGGCCGACGCGCCGTCGACGGTCACCGGGGCGCTGGAGAGCAGCGGCCGTCCGGGCAGCGGGAGTTCCACCGCGCGGGTGAGGGTGTTGACCGTACACAGCACGCCGGGGCGGCGGAAGGCGAGCAGCCCCTCGGGGGCCGGCTGCCAGCTCATCTCCCCGTCGCCCAGGCCCGGCAGACGGCGGCGGAGGCCGAGGGCGGTGCGGTAGAGCTCCAGGGTGGAGCCGGGGTCGCCGGTCTGTGCCTCGACGGTCAGCGGGCGCCAGTCGGCGGGCTGCGGCAGCCAGCTGCCGCCGGGCCCGAAGCCGTACGGGGGCGCGTCGCCGGACCACGGCAGGGGCACCCGGCAGCCGTCGCGGAATCCGTCCTGGCCGTTGGCGCGGAAGAAGGAGGGGTCCTGGCGGACCTCGTCGGGGAGGTCGGTGACCTCGGGCAGGCCCAGTTCCTCGCCCTGGTAGAGGTAGACCGAGCCCGGGAGGGCGAGCATCAGGAGGGCGGCGGCGCGGGCGCGGTCGAGGCCGCCGCCGAGGCGGGTGCGGTGGCGTACGACGTCGTGATTGGACAGCACCCACGTGGCCGGGGCGCCGACGGGCCGCATCGCGTCGAGGGACTCGTCGATGACGGTGCGGAGGTCGGTCGCGTCCCAACGGGTGTTGAGGTAATGGAAGTTGAAGGCCTGATGCAGCTCGTCGGGGCGTACGTAGAGCGCCAGCCGTTCGGGGCTGGGGGCCCAGGCCTCGGCGACGCCGATCCGCTGCCCGGGGGTGCCGCCGCCTGGCCGGGGGCCGGCGGAGTAGTCGTCGAGCAGGCGGCGCCAGGAGCGGTGGATGGCGTGCACGCCGTCCTGGTCGAAGAAGGGGAGGATCTGGGTGCCGATGAGCTGGGCCTGCTCGCCGTGGCCGATGTCCGGCAGGCCGGGCGCCTTGACCATGCCGTGGGCGACGTCGACGCGGAAGCCGTCCACGCCGAGGTCCAGCCAGAAGCGCATGATGGCCTCGAATTCGGCGTGGACGTCGGGGTTGTTCCAGTCCAGGTCGGGCTGTTCGGGGGCGAAGAGGTGGAGATACCAGTCGCCCCGGTCGGTGCGGGTCCAGGCCGGGCCGCCGAAGACCGACTCCCAGTCGTTGGGCGGCAGCTCGCCGTGCTCACCCTTGCCGGGCCGGAAGACATAGCGCTGCCGGGCGAGTTCGGGGTCCAGGAACCACGGGTGCCGGTCGGAGGTGTGATTGGGGACGATGTCGACGATCACCCGCAGATCCGCGTCATGGGCGGCGCCGATCAGGTCCCGGGCGTCGTCGAGGCTGCCGAAGAGCGGGTCGACGGCGCGGTAGTCGGCGACGTCGTAGCCGCCGTCGGCCTGCGGTGAGGCATAGAACGGGGTGAACCAGACGGCGTCCACGCCCAGCGCCTTGAGGTACGGCAGCTTCCCGCAGGCGCCGCGCAGATCTCCGATGCCGTCGCCGTCGCTGTCGGCGAACGAGCGGACGTAGACCTGATAGATGACGGCGTCCCGCCACCATCCGGGACCTCGGTGTGGTGCGGGGGCCTGGGGGGCGGGGCTGGGGGAAGTGAGCTCCTGGGTCATCTGCCGTCCCTGTCGAGGTCAAGAGGCCTTGGTGCCTTCACGGAATCAACGCTCGGGCGGGCGCGGGGTGACGGTGCCGGGGTGCCGCGGGGGCGCCGTTCCGGCCATCTTGCTGCAATATCTTCCAGAAATCTTGCAGCAATTTGCCGCAAAGTCTTTCCGAGCTGGTTTCCGCGCTGTTACGTTCCTGACCGCCATCTGAGGCGATTCCCTAAGGAGTTCATATGCGGCGTGGCATACCTGGCGTACGCGGAATCACCGTCACCGCACTGGTGGCGGGCCTGGCGCTGACGGCGAGCGGATGCGGCGGAGGGGACGGCGGCGGCAACGCCGGCAGCGGCGGCGAACTGTCCGGAACGGTTACTTTCTGGGACACCTCCAACGACGCCGAGAAGGCGACCTACCGCAAGCTTGCCGAGGGCTTTCAGAAGGAACACCCCAAGGTCCACGTTCAGTATGTGAACGTCCCCTTCGGCGACGCCAACGCCAAGTTCAAGAACGCCGCCGGCGGCAACTCCGGTGCCCCCGACGTGATGCGCACCGACGTCGCCTGGGTCGCCGACTTCGCCAACCTCGGCTATCTCGCCCCGCTCGACGGCACCCCCGCCCTCGACAAGACCGGCGACTACCTCCCGCAGGCCGTCGGCTCCACCAAGTTCAAGGGCAAGACCTACGCCGCGCCCCAGGTCATCGACACCCTCGGCCTCTTCTACAACAAGAAACTGCTCAAGGACGCGGGCGTCGACGTGCCCAAGACCTTCGCCGAACTGGCCGGCGCCGCCAAGAAGATCAAGGCCAAGACCGGCGCCACCGCCCTCTACCTGCGCGGCGACGACCCCTACTGGTTCCTGCCCTACCTCTACGGCGAGGGCGGCAACACGATCGACGCCCGCTCCAAGACCGTGCAGATCGACAACGCCGCGGGCGTGAAGGCCTTCCGCGCCATCAAGGACCTGGTCGACTTCAAGACCGCGATCACCGACGCCACGGACGGCCAGGACAACCAGCTCAGGGCCCTCAAGGACGGCAAGGTCGCGATGGCCGTCGACGGCCCCTGGGACATCGAGGGCGCCCGCGCCGGCCAGGCCTTCAAGGACAAGAACAACCTCGGCGTCGCCCCCGTGCCCGCGGGCAGCTCGGCGCAAGGATCCCCGCAAGGCGGCTGGAACCTTTCCGTATACGCCGGCAGCAAGAACCTGCAAGCCTCCTACGCCTTCGTGAAATACATGAGCTCCGCGAAGGTGCAGCAGGAGACGACCGAGAAGCTCAGCCTGCTGCCCACCCGTACCTCCGTGTACCAGGTGCCGGCCGTCAAGCAGAACGAGATGGTCAAGTTCTTCAAGCCCGCCGTCGACAAGGCCGTACAGCGCCCCTGGATCGCCGAGGGCAACTCCCTCTTCGAGCCGATCAAGGTCCAGATGAACAAGGTGCTCACCGGCGCCGACACGCCCGAGCAGGCCGCCAAGGCGACCGGCGCCGCCTACCGAAAGCTGCTCAAGGACTACAAGTGACCCTCGCTGTACGGGTGCGCCGGGCCCTTGGCACCCACTGGTACGCATGGACGATGGTCGCCCCCGTGGTACTGGTCATCGGGGTGATCATCGGCTACCCGCTGGTGCGCGGCGTCTTCCTGTCCCTCACCGACGCCAACGAGGCCAACGTCCAGCGCGACATCGGCGTCAACCACATCCCCGCCACCTACAAGTTCACCGGCCTCGACAACTACACGGCGGTGCTCTCCGACGGCGTCTTCTGGGACCGCCTCGGCTGGACCGTCCTGTGGACCGTCGCCTGCGTCTCCCTCACCTTCCTCATCGGGCTCACGCTCGCCAACATGCTCAACCGGACGCTGCGCGGCCGCACCTTCTACCGCCTCGCGCTGATCCTGCCCTGGGCCATCCCCGCCTTCATCTCCGTCTTCACCTGGCGGATGCTCTACAACGAGAAGAGCGGCCTCCTCAACAAGCTGCTGTCCGGCGGCGGCATCGACGCCATCCCCTGGCTCAACGACCCGACCTGGGCGAAACTTTCGGTCATCGCCGTCAACGTCTGGCTGGGCGTGCCGTTCATGCTGGTCACGCTCCTCGGCGGCCTGCAGTCCATCCCCGGCGAGCTGTACGAAGCCGCCGAAATGGACGGCGCGGGACCCTGGCAGCGCTTCCGCCACATCACCGTTCCCGGCCTGCGCGCGGTCAGTGCCACCGTCATCCTGCTCTCCACCATCTGGACCTTCAACATGTTCCCGGTGATCTTCCTGCTCACCCGGGGCGGCCCCGGCGACGCCACCGAAATCCTGGTGACCTACGCCTACCGGCTCTCCTTCGTCGACAGCCCCCGCAACTTCTCCGAGTCCGCGGCCTGGGGCGTCCTCATCCTCGTCCTGCTCTCGATCGTCGCGGTCGTCTACCGCCGGGCGCTGCGCAAGCAGGGAGAGGTGTGGTGACCATGACCCGTGAACCCGCGCCCCGCCGGCGCAACCAGCGAAGCCGGGCGGCATCCATCGGCCTGCACACGGCCCTGGTCCTCGCCGCGGCAGTGGCCGTCTTCCCGCCGCTCTGGCTGCTGGTGACCTCCTTCAAACCCAAGACCGACGCCTTCACCACCAGCGTCGTCACCCACCCCACCCTCGCCAACTACACCCACGTCCTGGCCGACACCGAATTTCTGACCTGGTTCCGGAATTCCGTTGTCATCGTCGGACTGACCACCGTCCTCGGCGTCTTCATCGCGGCCACCACCGGCTACGCCGTCAGCCGCTTCCGCTTCCCGGGCATGCGCCCGCTGATGTGGCTGCTGCTGATCACCCAGATGTTCCCGGTGGCCGTACTGATCGTGCCGCTGTACAACCTGATGGCGACCCTGGGCCTGCTCAACCAGCCCGCCGGGCTGGTCATCACCTACCTGACCATCGCCGTCCCGTTCTGCGCCTGGATGATGAAGGGCTTCTTCGACACCATCCCGGTGGAGATCGACGAATCGGGCCGGGTCGACGGCCTCAACCCCTTCGGCACCTTCTGGCGCCTGGTCCTTCCGCTGGCCAGGCCCGGACTGGCCGTCACCGGCTTCTACACCTTCGTCACCGCCTGGGCCGAGGTCGCCTACGCCTCCGCCTTCATGACCGGCGAGGAGAACCTGACGCTCGCCGGCGGCCTGCAGACCTTCGTCAACCAGTACACCAACGACTGGGGTTCGATGACCGCCGCCGCCGTGATCATCGCCGTACCGGCCGCGCTCGTCTTCGCCTTCGCCCAGCGCCACCTCGTCTCCGGCCTGACCGCCGGCACCACCAAGGGATGACATGACCGCACAGCACAACGTCACTCCTGCCACCGACTGGTGGCGCGACGCGGTGATCTACCAGGTCTATCCGCGCAGTTTCGCCGACGGCAACGGCGACGGCATGGGAGACCTGGCGGGCATCCGCGGCCGCCTGCCCCATCTCCGCGACCTGGGCGTCGACGCCGTCTGGCTCAGCCCCTTCTACGCCTCCCCTCAGGCCGACGGCGGCTATGACGTCGCCGACTACCGCGCCATCGACCCGATGTTCGGCACCCTCTCCGACGCCGAGGCCGTGATCCGCGACGCTCATGACCTGGGCCTGCGCATCATCGTCGACATCGTCCCCAACCACTGCTCCGACCAGCACGAATGGTTCCGCCGCGCGGTCGCCGAGGGCCCGGGGTCGGTCGCCCGCGAGCGCTTCCACTTCCGCAAGGGACGCGGCGAGAACGGCGAGCTGCCGCCCAACGACTGGGAGTCCATCTTCGGCGGCCCCGCCTGGACCCGCCTGGCCGACGGCGAGTGGTACCTCCATCTCTTCGCCCCCGAACAGCCCGACTTCAACTGGGAACACCCCGCCGTCCAGGACGAGTTCCGCTCCATCCTGCGTTTCTGGCTGGACCTGGGCGTCGACGGCTTCCGGGTGGACGTCGCCCACGGTCTCGTCAAGGCGCCCGGCCTGCCCGACATGGGCCACGGCGAACAGCTCAAGCTCCTCGGCAATCAGATCCTCCCCTTCTTCGACCAGGACGGCGTGCACGACATCTACCGCAGCTGGCGGGCCGTCCTCGACGAGTACTCCGGCGACCGCATCGCCGTCGCCGAGGCCTGGACCCCCAGCGCCGAGCGCACCGCCCTCTACCTCCGTCCCGACGAGCTGCATCAGGCCTTCAACTTCCATTACCTCAACACCCGTTGGGATGCGACCGACCTCCGCACCGTCATCGACGAGTCCCTCGACGCGATGCGGCCCGTCGGCGCCCCGGCCACCTGGGTGCTGTCCAACCACGACGTCGTACGCCACCGCACCCGCCTCGGCGGCAGCCTCGACCGCGCCCGCGCCGCCGCCCTCCTGATGCTGGCGCTCCCGGGCTCGGTCTACCTCTACCAGGGCGAGGAACTGGGCCTGCCCGAGGTCACCGACCTCCCCGACGAGGTCCGCCAGGACCCCTCCTTCTTCCGCGCCAACGGCCAGGACGGCCTCCGCGACGGCTGCCGCGTCCCCCTCCCCTGGTCGGGCGACGCACCCCCGTACGGCTTCGGCGACACCGGCAGCTGGCTGCCGCAACCCGCCGACTGGGCACCGCTCACCGCCCAGGCGCAGACCGGCGCCCCCGACTCCACCCTGGAGCTCTACCGCACCGCCCTCGACCTCCGCCGCACCCACCCGGCCCTGGGCGCGGGCGACACCGTCGAATGGCTCGACGCCCCCGCCGGCGTACTGGCCTTCCGGCGACCCGGCGGCCTCGTCTGCACGGTCAACACCACCGAGGCGGCGGTGAAGCTGACCGAGCGCCCCGGCCGCGTCCTCCTCTCATCCCTTCCCCCCTCTCACCTCTCCACTTCCCGTCACCTTTTGAACACCGAAGGTGACTGCGTGGTTGCAGCCGACACCACCGTCTGGTGGGAGGAGTGACCCTGCCGACACCCCGCCCCACCCCGCGCCTGGCCGACATCGCCGCCCAGGCGCAGGTCAGCGAGGCAACCGCCAGCCGCGTCCTCAACGGCAAGGCAGGCGTCGCGGCGAGCACCCGGCACCGTGTGCTCGCCGCCCTCGACGTCCTCGGCTACGAACGTCCGGTACGCCTCAAACGCCGCAGCGCGGGCCTGGTCGGCCTGGTCATCCCCGAACTCACCAACCCGATCTTCCCGGCCTTCGCCCAGATCATCGAGCAGTCCCTGGCGGGCCACGGCTACACACCGGTCCTGTGCACCCAGATGCCCGGCGGCGCAACCGAGGACGAACTCGTCGAACAGCTCGAGGAACGCGGTGTCACCGGCATCGTCTTCCTCTCCGGCCTGCACGCCGACACCGCCGCCGACCCGTCCCGCTACACCCGCCTGACCTCACGAGGAGTCCCCTACGTCCTGATCAACGGCTACAACGACCGCATCGACGCGCCCTTCGTCTCACCCGACGACGGCGCCGCCGCCAGGATGGCCGTACGCCACCTGGCCGAGCTGGGCCACGAACACATCGGCCTCGCCGTAGGACCCGCCCGCTACGTCCCCTCGCGCCGCAAGGCCGAGGGCTTCGCGGCGGCGCTGGAGGAGTCGTTCGGCCTGTCGAGGGGGCAGGCCGAACGACGCGTCCGGCACACCCTGTTCAGCGTCGAGGGCGGCCACGCGGCCGCCGCGGCGCTGCTCGACGACGGGTGTACGGGCATCGTCTGCGGCAGCGATCTGATGGCGCTCGGCGTCGTCCGCGCGGCCCGCCAACGGGGCCTCGGCGTCCCCGGCGACCTCTCCGTCGTCGGATTCGACGACTCGCAGCTCATCGCCTTCACCGACCCACCGCTGACCACGGTGCGACAGCCGGTACAGGCGATGGCGACAGCGGCGGTCGGCGCACTCATCGAGGAGATCCAGGGAAACCCCGTACAGCGCACCGAATTCGTCTTCCAGCCGGAACTGGTCGTACGGGGCTCCACCGGCCCGGCCCGCCCGCCGCGGTGAGGCCGCCCCGGCACCGGGCGTTCCCGTTGCCGGACCCTTCGGGCACGCTTGTGGGCGGCCTCGATACGTTCCAGGTCAACGGGGGACGGGCACACAACCGGGGGACAAGCCATGACGATCACTCCTCACCTGGTGGCGAAGTACCGGATCCCAGGGGTCCAGGACCTCTCGACGGGCGGAGGGTGGTTCGTTCGGAGCACGCCGCTTCCGCGGCTGATGCTCAAGGATCCGGACTCGCTGCGGGTGTACGAGCTGGGCGAGGAACTGGAATTGCTCGCCGCTTTCCCCAGACCCTCGTCACGCCGGGGGTACATGAGAGACCGGGTTGCTCCGGACCTGTCCTTCGTGGTGTTCCAGGGAGAGACCTCGTACACCGCCGTCGACCGGGACGGTAACCGGATGTGGCAGCGGTCCTTCGGCGTCTGGCCTGCAAGCCGTGCCGGGCACGTCGGCTTCGCCATGGCGGGACCGTACCGAGAAGCCCAGACCCTGTTGCGACTGCCTTCCGGCGCCGTCGGCAAGACCCTGTTCGTCGCGCTGGACACCGCGGGAAACGAGCTGGCGCGCAGCGTCCTCCCGTGCGGCGGAGACGAGCGGTTCGTCCACCTGGCGTGGGGATCCGAGGGGTACCTGACGGGTGTGCACGCATCCGGCGGTGGAGCAAAATCGACGCTCCATCAGGCATCCCTGGTCTGCGGCCATATCGTCCTCGGAAAGAAGATGACCGCCCGCGCCGGAGCGCCGGCTCCGCGCGACCGGATCGTCTTGGACGTGAATCCGTCGGGCACCGGGGAGATGAGCGTCGACGAACACGGCCGGGACGTCCGCTGGCACCGTTTCCCGTCCTCCGAAGTGGCGGCGGTACTGCAGCTCGGCGACTTCCCCCCACCGGGCACGGGAGACTGCGCGGTCCATGACCGGCCGTGGATCTCCAGCCGGGGCGGCTATGTCGACGCGGACACCGCCCTGGTGACCCTGCACAACTCGTACGACGAGGCCAGGGTCCACATGTTCGGCTGGGACATCTGGGAGGAGCACAGCCACTGGCTGGCCGACCCGGCGACCGGCCGGCTCCACGGCCGGATCGCATACCCGATGCGCGACGTCGACAACGTATGGCTCCTTGGTGACGGCACCTGGCTGACCGCGGAACGGGACACCCTCCACCGCTGGTCGGCGCCGGGGAACGAGCGCTGAATCCGGCCGCATCCCCCGCCGAAGGACCAGGTCGGAGGGCCTTTCGCCGACGCCGGACGGGATTGTCAGACCCCCCTGTCAACATGTCTGTCACGTAACTCCGTTGAACCGAGGCGCCGCAATGAATTCCCCTGAGCAGACAGCGTTCAAGATGGCCTTTCAGCTGGCCGACCCGTCCCTCTACGGTCCGTTGCTCACCCGGTTCCGGACCGAGGTCCGCTCGTTGCTGAGCACGCAGAAGGAACTGCCGTCCCAGCTGGTGGAGGCCGTTGCCGCATCCGGCGACCTGGAGCTGTGCGCCGCTCTGTTGGGCAATTCCCATCCGGACCTGTGCGATACGGCGAGCCTCCTGAAGCTCGCCGGACTCGGCGCCCCCGGGCTCGCACGCGGCCTGTTCCGGATCGCACGGGAGCAGGCGGAGCCCGGGGTCCAGGCGGCCGTCCTCGCTGCCGCCGACCCCGCCGACCCCGGCTGGTACGCGCCGGGCGGGCTCGTCGAGATGCTGCTCGGGGAGGCGCGGAGCAGCATGCTCGCGCCTGCCCTGAAGGGCCCGTTCCCGGAAGTCGTTGCGCACGCCACGCGGGTGCTCGTATCGGACCTTCCGCTGCCGGTGGCGCTGGATGCCTGCGCTGTCCTGCTCGCGCACGGCGGTCCGCAAGCACTCGCCGACCTGGCCGACACCCTCGACGGGCCCGCCCACCCCGGTCTCCTGGCGCTGCTGCACGAGGCCGCCACCGCGCCCGACGCGGCCGCGCTGCTGCGGGACCGGCGCGCGCCGGGGGAGTGGACCGACCTGGCGGCCGTCTCCGTACTGCTGCGGATACGCGGCGACGTCGGAGACATGGACCGCATGCCGGTCCAGGTGCCCCTCGACTGGGATCTGATACGGCGCGAGCACGAGCGGAGCCCGTTCCGCGGCCGACGGCTGATGGCCCTGAGCAAGTGGCCCGACTGCCCCGAGGACCTCGTCCTGGAGGCATTCCGGAGCGAACCGCATCAGTCGGCGCATTACACCGCGCGGCTGCCCATGGAGACGCTGCTCGGCCCCGAGGCCCGCGAGCGGCGCTTCGACCTCGATGACCTCATCCCGCGTGGCGTGTCCGCGGGCTGGCTGCCCCTCGATCGCGTCCTGGCCGAGGCGGCGCCCGCCCGCAAGGTCCTGGCCGCCCTGGAGTACGACCACGAGCCGACCCGTAAGGCCGTCGCCGAGCTGATCGCTCCGCTCGGGGACGACGCCACCGCATGGCTGACCTTCTACAAGCGCCTGCGCCGCTTCGAGGGCTCCGCCACCGAACTGATCGCCAAGGTGTGCGCCACGACCAGGCGCGTCACCGAGTGGCCCGATCCGCTGGGCCCCGGCGAGCCGGGCAAGGAGGAAGCGGTGGGTGCCCGCCGGGTCTTCCTGGACCTCTTCGGCTGCGCGCCGGAGGAGGTGCGGGTCGCGCTCGTACCGCATCTGGACATGCGGGCCGTCCAGCATCTGCTGGCCATCGGCACGCCGTCGCCGCGCGTCTGCGCCGAGCTCGTCGCCGTCCACGGCCCGGAGCTGGCGGCCCACACATCCGACATCGTCCTGGTCAAGGAAGTGATCGACGCGCTCCTGGACCGCGATGACCCGCTCATCAACGCCCAGCTCTTCGACGATCACCGACTCGACCAGAAGGAGCGGATACGGATCCTGGCGGGCGTCGGCCGGAGCGGCGGGGCGGTTCCCGTCCACGATGAGCTGATCTCAAAACTCCGGCACCGCCGCCTCAACGACGGCGGCCGCCACATGGTCGCGGCAGGTATCACCTCCGGTGACGCCCAGGTGCTCGAGGTCGTACTGGACCGGCTCAGGCTGTACACGGAGGCCGGCCGGCTGCGCCTGGTGATCGCACTGTGGGAGCGCCAGGGCCCGGACACCGTCCGCGCGCTGCTGACCCAGGACCGGTTCGACCAGGACAAGCGCTCCTGGCCCCTCCGCACCGGGCGGGCGATTCTGAAGGCCCTGGACACCCCGGGCGGCCTGGACAGCCTGCGCGAGCGGCTCACCGCAGAGGAGGACCCGGCCCGGGTGGTGGCCTTCCTGCGCAACGTCCGCGACGCCGACGAGGCCGCCGCCTACACCGACCGCATCGGCAAGGCAGTCTCCGAGGGCACCACGCTCCCCTGGGACGCGCTGATACGGACCCACGCCGAGGATCCCCTGCCGGCGGGCCTGCTGCTCGCGCTCGCGGAAGACAGGGACTGCCCTCGGGCGCTGCTCCAGAACTGCCTGGCCGACGTGCACCTGTCCCGCGCCGAGTGGTGCGTCGGGTCCGCCCTCCGCCGGGGCTCACTCGCCTCCGAAGACCTGGTGCACCACGCCCATCCGGCCGCAGCCGTTGTCGACTACCCGTCCCTTCCCTACCAGCGGCTCGGGAAGGGCGCCTGGACCCAGGCCCGCGCCGAGGCCCGGAAGCTGGCCCAGGAACACCTCGGCTCGAACGTCGAGGCCTGGGCCGTGGCCCTTCGCCTGCTGCCGGAGTTCCACGGCACGGTCCCCGAGCTCATGGCCACGGCAGGCGCCGTCGCCGGCTGACGCGGCAACGGGCGCCCTTGCTCCCGCCTCCTGGGCGGCGTACGTGACGAACGCCGCCCAGGACCCGGGCGGCACCGCGCGCCGCGGGCCGTCCTTGTCCCTGGAGTCGCGGATGGAGAGTCAGCGCTTCAGCGCCACCCCACGGGGCGCGGGCCTCGCCCGGTACCCAGCAGTCCGCCAACTCGACGTATGGGGGCTTCCCGTACGGGAGTGAGGTCTCCGCATCGGTCGCGCTGATCGTCGGTGAACCCGCCAATGCCGCCACCCACGGCCGCGTACCCGGCCGCGACTTCGAGCTGCGGCCCACCCGGCTTTCGGGGTCGGCCCGCCCCGGCAACCTGCGTATCGCGGTCGCTGACGCCTGTACGGAGCCGCGTCCGCCCGGGACCGGTGTGGTGCGACTCCCGCCTCCCGAGAGCGAGTTCGGGCGCCGACTCGCCCCGGTCGGCGCACTCGCCTCCTGCCGGCGGGTGGAGGAGCGGCCGCCGCCGGGCAAGACCGTCGTCGCCGAATGCTTCTTCAGGCGTCTTGAGGTCCGTGAGGCCGGTCCGGCCGGCCGGGCGCGTAGGGCCCGGGTTGCGGGCCTCCGGCCGGCCGGACCGGCTACCGCAGGAACTTAACACCCTTGCAATATCTTGCGTAAGGTCTTGCAGTCATCAATCAACGCCGCTAGAACCAAGACCCATGCCCTCCACGGAACTCCGGTACCGGCCTCGCAAGCGCCTGGCCGCCGCCCTCGCCCTCGGCGCGGCCGCCCTGCTCGTCACGCCCCCGCAGCAACAGGCGCACGCCGCCCCGCCGGGCCCGGCCAAGGCCGAGGCGCAGTGGATCGACCGCGACACCGTCGTCTGGAAGGGCGCCGAACGCGCCCCGGCGCAACTGGAGTTCGGGGACCCCGGGGCACCCGCGCACCGCCTGCGCCTGACCCCCGGCACCCTCACCCCCGCCGAGCGGACCGCCTACCCCCACCTGAAGGACTTTCCCGCCTTCACCGTCGACCCGCGCGACCGCGGCCTGGCCCGCAACGCCTTGCGCAACAGACTGATCGCCACCCAGCAACGCGCATCGGGTGCGTCGCCCGCCACCACCGGCGTCCAGATACCCGGCGTGCTGGACGACCTGTACGGACGCGCCGCTCAACACACCCGCCTGGGACCGACGTTCGACGCCGGTCACCGCCCCAGCCTCGCCGTCTGGGCGCCCACCGCCCGCACCGTGGCGCTCGAACTGGACGGCCGTACGGTCCCGATGCGACGCGACGACACCACCGGCGTCTGGCGCGCGCAAGGAAACCCGTCCTGGACCGGAAAGCCGTACCGGTATGTCGTCCGCGTCTGGGCGCCCAGCGTCGGCAGGACGGTCACCAACAAGGTCACCGACCCCTACTCCACGGCGCTGACCGCAAACTCTTCCCGCAGTCTCGTGGCGGATCTCGGGGACCCTCGGCTGGCCCCCCAGGGCTGGTCGCAGCTGAAGAAACCCGTTGCGGTCCCCTTGCGCAAGGCCCGCATCCAGGAGTTGCACATCCGCGACTTCTCCGCCGAGGACCGCACCAGCCGCCACCCCGGCCAGTACCTCGCCTTCACCGACACCCGCTCGGACGGCATGCGCCACCTGAAATCCCTTGCAGCGGCCGGAACGTCTTACGTTCACTTGCTGCCGGCTTTCGACGGCGCCACCATCCCCGAACGCCGCACCGACCAGCAAGACCCTGCGCAACAACCCGACTGCGACCTCGTCACGCTGCCCGCCGACTCCGACCGGCAACAGGAATGCGTCGGCGAGACGGCCGCCCGCGACGCCTACAACTGGGGCTACGACCCCCTCCACTACACCGTCCCCGAAGGCTCCTACGCCTCCGACCCCGGCCCTGCTTCCGGGGGTTCGGCAAAGAGCACAGGCGGCGCGCAGCCGAGCGGACCACGCCGCACCCTCGAATTCCGCCGCATGGTGCAGGGCCTGAACGGGATCGGCCTGCGCACCGTCATGGACGTCGTCTACAACCACACCGCGGCGAGCGGCCAGGACCCGAAGTCGATCCTCGACCGCATCGTCCCGGGCTACTACCACCGCCTCTTGGACGACGGCAGCGTCGCCACCTCCACCTGCTGCTCCAACACCGCACCCGAGCACACCATGATGGGCAAGCTCGTCGTCGACTCCGTCGTCACCTGGGCCAGGCAGTACAAGATCGACGGCTTCCGCTTCGACCTCATGGGACACCACCCGAAGGCCAACATCCTGGCCGTACGCAAGGCCCTCGACGCCCTGACCCCGGCCCGCGACGGCGTGGACGGCAAGGCGATCATCCTCTACGGCGAGGGCTGGGACTTCGGCGAGGTGGCGGGCGACGCGCGCTTCGTCCAGGCCACCCAACGCAACATGGCGGGCACCGGCATCGCCACCTTCAGCGACCGCGCCCGCGACGCGGTCCGCGGCGGGAGCCCCTTCGACGCCGACCCCCGCGTCCAGGGCTTCGCCTCCGGCCTCTTCACCGACCCCAACTCCTCACCGGCCAACGGGGACCCGGCAGCCCAGCGCGCCCGCCTCCTCCACTACCAGGACCTCATCAAACTCGGACTGACCGGCAATCTGGCGGACTACACCTTCACCGACACCACCGGTCACCAGGTCAAGGGCTCCCAGGTCGACTACAACGGCGCCCCCGCCGGATATGCGGCCGCGCCCGGCGACGCCCTCGCCTACGCCGACGCCCACGACAACGAAACCCTCTACGACGCCCTCGCCTACAAGCTTCCGCCCACCACCTCGGCCGCCGACCGTGGCCGTATGCAGGTCATCGCCCTGGCCACCGCCGCCCTCTCCCAGGGCCCGGCCCTCTCCCAGGCGGGCACCGACCTGCTCCGCTCCAAGTCCCTGGACCGCAACTCCTTCGACAGCGGCGACTGGTTCAACGCCCTCCACTGGAACTGCACCGACGGCACCGGACCCGGCATCGGCAACGGCTTCGGACGCGGCCTGCCCCCGGCCGCCGACAACAAGGACAAGTGGCCCTACGCCCGTCCCCTCCTCGCCGACCCGGCCCTCCACCCCGACTGCGCCACGATGACGGCCACCTCCGCCGCCTACCGCGACTTCCTCCGCATCCACGCCACCGAACCGGACTTCGGCCTCCCCACCACCGCCGACGTCCAGTCCGCCCTCTCCTTCCCCCTCTCCGGCACACAAGAGACCCCGGGCGTCATCACCATGCGCCTCGGCCACCTCGTCGTCCTCTTCAACGCCACCCCACACCTCCAGACCCAGCGCCTCCCCGCCGCCGCGGGCACGCCGTACACCCTCCACCCCCGCCAGGCCCACGGCTCCGACCCCATCGTCAAGTCCGCCTCATACCAAGAGAGTTCGGGAACTTTCACCGTCCCACCCCGCACCGTCGCCGTCTTCACCCGTACCCCGGCCCCTTAATCGGAGATCATCGGGCCGGGGCGGCCGGAATGTGTGAGGGTGCCGTCATGAGCGAGGCGATACGACGCACCTGCCGCGAATTTGCGGAGACCTTGGTCCGGCTGGGCATAGCGACACCGGAACAGGCCGCCGCCGGCCTGGCCGAGACCAGCGGATTCGGCTACGACGTGGACGAGAAACACGAGAGCGCCGACGAGCTGACCTTCTTCGTCGGCGAATGCGGACTCGGCTTCCAGTTGCCGGAAAAGATGCCGGGCGATGTCAGCGACGGGTATGAGGAACTGCTGCTCGATGTCGCGGCATGCTCGGGCGGCTCGGTGGTGGTCGATGACGTCGAGCTGGTGGAGAACGAGGACGGCGAGGAGTACCTGCATGTCCGCCGCAACGGCCGGTCACTCTGGTACCACACGGAGCACGACAAGGACTTCCGGCGCTACATGGACTGGATGGCCATCTGCGACGCCGTCGGCGACCTCGTGCCCGGCGGTGACGATCCACGGAACTTCCACCAGCTGGACGAGGACGCCGTGGGCGCCTGGTGGCTCCTGCTGACGCCCGAGCAGGCCGAGGGTCTCGAGGAGTTCGGCCTGCCGATGTCGGATTCGCTCGGCAACCCGGTCCGCAACGATCTCCCCACCGCGGAGCCCGACACGCCCGCCTGGTACCTGGAGGACGACCGCCTGCACGCGAACGAGGCGTCCCGCCGGTTCCTCGACGAGTGGCTGTCCTCCATGGACACCGCACTGGACCGGTGGCGGACGGCCCATCTGCCCGACGGCTTCCCCTTCGACTTCTCCCTGGAATCGCTCTCCGCGCTGGAACGTCTGATGTGGGACCGCTTCGACGGCCCCGACGCGCTGAAGGCGGCGGCCCGGGACGAGTTCGTCCAGGGCGCGGTCCGCTACATGGGCGAGACCGCGCTGCGTCTGTGGCCGTGCCGCTGGGCGTACCAGCGCTCCGACGACGACCCGGAGGCGTTCGGCAACGGGCCGGTGATCCATTCCGACACCCCCAGCGGTTTCGGGGGCGAGCTCCGTCCCGCCGCCGCGCTGCGGCTCCTGGTGCAAGAACGCACGCCCGGTTCCCTGGCCGAACGCCTTGAAGGCATCGCGGACTCGGTCGACGACTACCGCAAGGCGCTGCGTGCCCGCACCGGCGGCCGCTGACGCCCCTAGGGGACCAGCCGTTTCTCCAGGAGGGTGACGCCGTACCTGCTGCCGCCCGGCCCCTCCTTGAACGGCTGCTCCCCGACGACGGTGTAGCCCGCGCCCTCGTAGTACGGGCGAAGCCGGGGATTGCTCGTCATGCAGTCCAGCCGGGACCACTCCCGCCCCGCCGCCACGATCCGCCGCTCGGCGTGCCCCAGCATCCCGCGCCCGGTCCCGGCCGGGGCGTGCCCCCGGTCCACCATCAGCCGGTGCACATACCCCGCCACCGGCGGCTGCTCACCCCACGCCGGTACGTCCTGCCACCACAACTCGAAGCCGCCGACCACCCGCCCGCCCGCCTCCGCGAGCCACACCTCCCCCGCCTCCCGCTCCGCTATCCGCCGCCGGAAATGCTCGGCGTCCTTCCCGCCCGGCTTCCACTGCGCAATGCCGTTGTCCTGCATCCAGCGGGCCGCGCCGTCGTAGAGGGCAACCAGGGTGGCCAGGTCGGGGTTGCCGGCGAGGCGGTAAGTGATCACGTCCATCCCCCGATTGTGCCTGTTCGCTGCGCTTTGCTTTTGGCCCCACGTTGTCGGCTGGCCCGCCGTGGTGGCTTGTCGCCGTTGCGCCTGCGGCGGGCGTGGTGTTGTCGGGTGCGGTGACGGCCCTACACGGCTTCGCCGCTACGGGCCGTCCCCTCCCGTGGGTGGGTGGGAGAGGCCGGTGGGGGCGGACGTTTCGTATCCGGTGCAGGTGATCGTGTTCGACAAGGTGCACCTGACCACCGACGTACACCCCACCCTCCTTCTCCCCACCCCCCACGGGGAGGGGGCGGGCCGCAGGACGGAGTCCGGAGGCCCGGTCCCGCAGCCGAACAGCCTCGCGCAGCGACCACAGCCCGCCGCAGGCGCAACGGCGAGACACCACCACGGCGGGCCAGCCGACAACGTGGGGCGCAGGCCAAGCGCAGCGTCACGCGCTGCGAACAGGCAAATGCATCAACCGACCCACCAGCTCCGCGAACATGCCGTTCTCCGGCTCGTCCGCCAGCATGCGGCGGACCACGTCCGCCATCGGCTCGTCGTATGCCGCGCTCACCGCCGCCAGCGCGGCGAAGTCGTGTACCAGTTGCCGTTCCAGTTCGGCGCGCGGAATGCGGCGTCCGTCCAGCCACAGCAGCGCGGTGGTCTCGGCGAGTGAGATCCACGAGCGGACCACCAGCGCCAGCCGCGGCGGCGGGGCGGGGACGCCGAGATGGGCGAGGATCTGGTCGTACGCGGCCTGGCGCACGCCGTCGATCAGCGCCCCGGTGCGGCTCTGCGACCCGGTCGCGGGGCCGCCCCGCATCAGGGCGGAGAAGCCGGGGCCGTGCTCGTCCACGAAGTCGAAGAACCGCTCCATCACGCGCAGCAGCCGGGCGCCGAGCGGGCCCTCGTGCGGTTCCAGGAAGCGGGCCGAGAGCTCCTCGGCGGCGCGCCGCAGCGCGGCTTCGTACAGCTGTTGTTTGCCGGGGAAGTAGTGGTAGACCAGCGGCCTCGATATCCCGGCCGCCTCGGCGATCTCGTCGATCGACACGTCCTCGGGGGAACGGTGGCTGAAAAGATCGAGTGCGACGCCGATGAGCTGCTCGCGCCGCTCCTCGACGCCCATCCTGCGGCGCGCCCCGGTCGTCATGCGGACACCCTAACGACCCGGGGCGGCCCAGGGAATCACGGCCCTGGCAAGCCGGGTATCGGCCGCGGTGGCTAGAGATCGAGGACGAGGCGTTCGCCCGCCCGGCCCCGCGATACACAGATCAGCAGCGAGTCGTCGCGCTCGGCGTCCGTCAGCAGATCGTCGCGATGCTCCACCTCGCCGGACAGCACCCGCTGTTGGCACGTGCCGCAGAAGCCCTGTTCACAGGAGTACGGCAGGTCCGGCAGCGCCTGGTCGCGGATCGCGCGCAGGGCGCTGCTGTCGGCCGGCACGGTGACCGTGCGGCCGCTGCGGCGCAGCTCCACTTCGAACGGGGCGTTCTCGCCGGCCGGGGCCGGGGCGGCGGGCGCGAACCGCTCGGTGTGCAGGGCCAGTCCCTCGGGGCCGTCGGGCAGCAGCGCGGCCACCGCGTCCATCAGGGGCTCGGGGCCGCAGCAGTAGACGGCCGCGTGCGGGGGCGCGTCGGCGAGCAGCGTGGCCAGATCCGGCCGCCCGTCCTCGTCCTCGGCGACCACCGTCACCCGGTCCGCCGCGGCCCCCGCCAGCTTCTCGATCTCCTCCAGGAACGGCATCGAGGCCCGCGACCGCCCGCCGTACAGCAGCCGCCACGGCACGCCCTCCCGCTCCGCCTGCCGCACCATCGGCAGGATCGGGGTGATGCCGATGCCGCCCGCGATGAAGACATAGGCATGGCACTCGTCCAGGCGGAAGCGGTTGCGCGGGCCGCGGACCTCGACGGCCGTGCCCACGTGCAGCTGTTCGTGCACCTCGCGCGAACCGCCCCGGCCGTCCTCGATCAGCCGGGCGGCGATGGTGTACGCGCCGGGCGTCGAGGGCTCCCCGCACAGCGAGTACTGGCGCACCGTCCCCGACGGCAGTACCACGTCGATATGCGCCCCGGGCTCCCAGGCCGGCAGGTCGTCGCCCTCCAGGCGCAGCCGTACGACTCCCTCGGCCTCCTCCGTCCTCTCGGCGACCAGGAGGTGGCGCGTCGTCCCCGGTGCGCTGCGTCCCCTTCCGGAGATGGGGTTCTCGAGCGCGGGCATCGGCCACAGCGGCGACGCCTTGATGCGGCGGCGCAGCGCCCGGCGGGCCACCAGGGCCGCCGCGGCCACCACAACGACGGTGTGGATACGGGGTGTACGGGGCATTTTCAGGCACCTCCGGCCGTGGCGGACTCGGCCGCCGTCGCGGCGGGGGATCCGGCGAGATAGGCGACGGCCTGCGCGGTGCTGCCGTGCTGGGACGGGTGGTAGGCGCGGCTGAGGTACTGGGGAATGGAGCGGGCCATGGCGCCCGCCGTCGGCAGCGTCCCCTGCCGCCCGGCGCGGAAGAACTCCCGGAAGCTGGCCTTTCCGTCGATCAGGGTGGGGTCGTTCTCCATGAAGAAGCGGGTGCCTCTCTGCCAGAGAAACACCAGAGCGGTGAATGCGGTTGCCCAGGTCCGCACCCGCCGCCGGTAGCCGCCGTCCAGGTGGAGGAAGAGGTCGAAGGCCACGGACCGGTGCTCGACCTCCTCCGCGCCGTGCCAGCGCAGCAGGTCGAGCATGGTCGGATCGGCGCCCTTGGCGTCCAGGGCATCGGCGTTGAGTACCCAGTCGCCCAGGAAGGCGGTGTAGTGCTCGATCGCGGCGATGGTGGCGACCCGTTCCAGCAGCCACCACTTCCGGGCCCGGCCCGGCGGCAGGGTCCGGTCGCCCAGCAGCTTCTCGAAGAGCCAGTCGACCTGCGCGGTGTACGGGGTCGGGTCCAGGCCCTGCGCCTTGAGATGCGGCAGGACGTCGTCGTGCGCCTGGGAGTGCATCGCCTCCTGGCCGATGAACCCGATCACGTCCTCGCGCAACCGGGCGTCGCGGATGTACGGCAGCGCCTGCTTGTAGACATGGACGAACCAGCGCTCGCCGGCCGGCAGGAGCAGGTGCAGAACGTTGATGGTGTGGGTGCTGGCGGGGTCGCCGGGTATCCAGTGCAGGGGGGTGTCCGCCCAGTCGAAGGCGACGTTGCGGGCCTTGAGGGGGATGTGCTCGGACGCGACCGGCTGGGGCCGCAGCGAGGCCGTATTAGACATGGCGTCAATGTACTGGCGGGTAAAGAATGTCGATACCCCTCGGACACACCTTTCCGGCCGTGGGTCCCCGTACCGCCCGAGGCGCCGGGTACGGGGACGCCGCGGCCGGCGGCCTCAGCGGAGCGCGCCGACCTCGGTGCCGTCCGCCAGCCGCCCCGCCAGCTGTGCCTGGGCGCCGGCCGGCGCCCGCACCGCCATCAGATGCCCGGCGGCCCGGCCTTGCACCCCGCCGGTGGCCGTGAGGGACGTGACCTTCCCGCTGCCCGCCGCCAGCAGCCACCACTGGCCGCCGCTCGCTTTCCACAGCACCCCGGCCAGCGCCCGCGGCGCCCGCGGTCCGCAGGCCGTACCGTCCGTGACGTTCGCCGCCACCGCCCCGGGCGCATACGGTCGGCCGGCCGGGGCGGGGGGCTGGAACTGCGCCAGCGTCCGGCTGCCCGCCCCGCGCCAGGTCTCCGCCCGGGTGCACACCCATGTCGCGCTGCCCGCGCCCCCGGGCAGCGGCTGCCGCGCGAACTCCCAGGAATTCACGCTCCGTACGCCCTGGCCGCGCACCGCCGCCAGCGCGCAGCCGCCGCGCGCCCATGCCGTCCGGGCCTGCGGGGTGCGCACCTCGCCCGGTTTGCGCGGGGTGCCGTACGTCAGCCGGGCCGGGGACAGGTCGCCCAGGTCGGTCAGCAGCCGGCCGTCCATGCGCAGCGCGGGCCAGGTCGTGCACTTCTGGTCGGGGCGGGGGGACGGCGCGGGGTCGGTCACGCCGCTCGCGTCCACGCCCAGCCGCTGTCCCGCGGCGTCCGGCGCGAGCAGATCGACCAGATCGACGGACGTCACCCAAGGGGCCGTCAGATAGCGGACGTTGCCCTCCGTGCGGCCCACCACCAGGGCGCTCGCCGAGGCGGCGTCCGCGCCGTCGGTACGGGCGAAGTCGAGCGCCGCGCCCCTGCCGTCCTCCTGCCCCTCGCCGTCCGCCGCCTCGGCGTACCGCACCACCCGCAGGCCGTCATGGAAGAGCACGACGACGGAGTGGTCGACGACGCCCGCGAACAGCAGCTGCGCGGGCCCGGCCGCGGGGCCTGCCGGGGTGCCCGGCGTGGCCGAGAGCCGCACCCCGGCGCCTGGCCTGGCCCACACCGCCAGCGCCCGGCGCAGCAGCGCCCGGTCGCCGGTCCGGTCGCCGCGGGCGGGCCACGCCGAGAAGTCCTGGCGCGCCGCGCTCTCCCAGGCCTGCGCGGACACCGCCGTCAACTTCCCGGGATCCAGGGCCGCCTCGGCCGCGGCGTTCTGCGCGTACGGGGGAGCGGCGGCGCCGTCCGGCCCCCAGCCCTTACCCGGCAGCCCCAGCAGCGCCCCGCACACCACCACGGCCGCGCCCGCCGCCAGCGCCGCCCGGCCGTGCTGCCGCCGGCGGATCAGATCCGTCGGCCGGGCCTGGAGGGCGCACGGGTCGAACTCCGCCGACTCCAGCAGCGACCGGTCCCGGCTGCCCGCCGGGACCGCAGCTCCGTCGGCCTCGTCCAGCGCCTCCCGGGCGTCGGCCACCCCGGACGCCTCCAGGACACAGGCCGTCTCATGGGCCGTCAGCCCCTCCAGATCGCGCAGGACGAACGCGGCCCGGCCGGGCCCGGACAGCGCCGACAGCGCCTGGTCCAGGGCGAGTTCATCGGCGCCGCCGGAGCGCGGGAAGAGGCGCAGTCCCCAGACCTGGGGGAACAGGGGAGGACGGCGCCACCGGGCGCGTCCGGTGGCGAGCGCGTCCTTGAGCACCTGCTGACGCAGGAAGGCGTAACCGGGGTCGGCGGCCGGCTCGCCGCCGGAGCGCGGGGCGGGCGGTGCCGGTAGCACAAGATCGCGGGCGGCGGTGCGCCGGCGCGGGAGGGTGCGCTGCACCACCGCATGGGCGGTGAGCACCCGCCGGCCGCGTCCGCCGCCGGGCGGCAGGACGAGATACGCCAGCCGTACCAGCCGGGGGTAGTGCTCGACCAGCGCGGCCTCGGCCTGTTCGACGCCGATGGCCTCGCCGATGTCGGCGGGCCCATCGGCGGAAGTGCGGTCCGGACGCGGGGATGTCGCTTGCTGCTGCTCCACATTCGGTGGAACGAGTGAATCCTGTGATGGTCACCCGGGGGCCGTCCGCTCGCCCCCACGGGTGACCCGGACGGCGCTACCGCAGGTCGAACTCGCCGTCCCGCGCGCCGAGCACGAAGGCCCGCCACTCCGCCTCGGTGTAGCGCAGAACCACATCGGGCTCGGTGGAATTGCGCATCGCCACCGCGCCGCGCTCCAGGAACGCGATCTCCACCGCCTCCTCGGCGTCGTCGCCGGCCGGGCGCTGCCAGACGGCGCCCGAGATGTCGAGGCCGTAGAGCCACTCCTTGTCCGCTGCGGTGCCCATACCGATTCCCCTCGCTCGTGATTCAGATCCGGCCAGCGTACGGGGTGGCCGATCGCCCCCTCCAGTGGAGCGCAGGCGGCCGGTCAGGACATCTGCCACCGGCGGAATTCGGCCGTTCCTCTTTGCCTGGTGGCGTCCCCGGTGGCGGAGTTGGCGGCGCACTGGTGCAGGCCGGTGTCCTGCGCGACGGCGGCCCCGGGGACGGTGACGGTGGCGATCTCGCGCCAGGTCCCGCCGCCGTCGGTGGAGCAGGCGCCGGTGTAGGTGCCGGCGGCCCCCCGGTCCGGCCCGCGGGTCAGGCGGAGCCGGACCGGGGCGGCGATCCCGGTGAGCCGCCGGTAGGTGTCCAGGGTGCCGTCGCCGGTGGCGTCGTAGGAGAGGACGACCCCGTTGGCGGGCGTCACGGAGAGGTTCAGGAAGCCGGGGGAGGAGGAGTGGGCGAGGCGGTTGCGGACGATGATGCCCGCGCGGGCCCAGGGGCCGGTGGTGGCGTCCTGGCGCGTCACCTCCACCGTCACCGATCCGCCCTCCCGGAGCGCGCCCGCCCGGTAGAGGGCGCCGAATTCCGCCGTCCCCTTCCACAGGTCGGCTCCCGCGCCGTCGATCGCGAAGCGGTCGTCCAACTGGCCGAAAACCGCCGCATTGGTGGTGACGGTCAGGAGGTTGTCGTCCAGCGGGCCGGCCACGAAGAGGGTGCCGTGGCGGACCGCGCGGACCCGGGGCTCACCCCGGGGCCCGTACTCGACCGTCAGGCCGTAGGGCAGCGGGCTCAGCGGATCGGCCGGCGGTCCGGCCGGGGCGGTCACCCGCCACCGTGCCTCGCCGGTGCCGCCGGGCGGGACGGAGGGCAGCGCGAGGGGGCCGTCGGCGGTGGCGTCGAGGCCGCTGAGTGCGAAGTCGACACGGCCGGTGGCGCGCAGGCCGTTGACGTTGCGCAGGGCGGCGGTGACGGTGGCGTGGCCGCCCGGCGGCACGGTCTGCGGGTCGGCGGTGAGGGTGGCGGTGCCCTGGTAGGGGGCCGCGGCGAGGGTGTCGTGGACGCGGCGCGCGGTGCGGTGGGGGTCGGCCGTGGGGCGCAGCGGGTAGTCGTTGCGCCGCTGTGTCCAGGGCTCCTCCATGGCGTACCAGTCGAAGGACCGCGGCGGCCGGTCCGCCGCCAGCGCGTCCTGAAGTTCGTTCAAGTACGCCTGCCACTGGGGGAGATGGACGTCGCCGATCAGGCCGTGCCAGTCGCGGTTGGCGTAGTTGGCGAGCCCGCCGCCGTCCGCGGTGGCCCGGTCCGCCCAGGTGGTGATCAGGGCGCGGGCGCTGTGTTCCAGCCGGGCCCGCTCCGCGTCGCCGGACGCCATCGCCCTGGCGTCGGCCAGCCACGGCCCGAGCAGGAAGTGCCGGTGCGCGCCGGTGACCTCCTCGCTGAGCCGCATCAGCTCCAGCCACAGCCGCGCCAGCGCACCGAACGCCGGCCGGTCCTTGCGCCGGTAGGCGTCCTGGAGCTGCCCGATCAGCTGCCAGGAGCGGTTGGCCAGGGCCTGCCGGGCGGCGTCGGTCAGGTCGTGGCGGTAGGCGTCGCTGGTACGCAGCTGCGGGCGGACCTTCAGCAGCGCGGCGAACGCGGCGTCGAAGCCGGCCGGGTCGCACGCCGGGGTGTGGGTGGCGTAGCGGGTGCCGGAGCGGGCGGCCAGGTCCGGGCGGGCGGCGAAGACCGAGTCGTGCGGGCGGCCGTCCTGGCTGTCGATCGCGTACGCGCCGGTGCACAGCGCGGCGAACGCGGCACGGGCGTGGTCGTCGCGGGCGCCGTAGCGCAGGTCGGCGTAGCGCGCGAACCATGCGGGGCGGTCCACCGGGCGCCGGCGCCAGGCCAGTTCGCTGAACAGCTCGAAGGCGGCGGGATCGCGTTCGGCGGCCTCCGGCATATAGGCCGTACCGGCCAGCCGGCTGCCCTCCTTGTCCCGCCATGCCGTGAAGCGCTTCACCCACATATGGGTCTTGGCGCCGATCGTGGTCCGGCCGCCGAAGTTGGGGATGGAGCCGAAGGCGTACGGCACCCCGCCCCAGTCCCGCTCCCGGTCGGTGACCTTGTCGAGGTCGCTGAGGCCGTCCACGATCAGCATCCGGTCGTGGTCGACGGCGTCCAGCAGATCGCGCCGCGGATTCTCCTGCCAGCCGAGGATCACCCAGACGGCGCCGGGGCGGGCGGTGCGCAGCGCCTTCTCCACGGCGCGGGCCGCCTCCGCGACCGGTACGTCGCCCGGGTCGCCGCCCTCGTGCAGCAGATCCATCTTGAAGTGGTCCGCGGGGCCCAGGAGCCGGTGCTGATGGCGGTAGAAGGCGGCGGCGACCTCGGCGAAGACGTCGGTGCGCGGGTCGAGCCAGTCGGGGCGCCTGAGACCGGACCAGGTGCCCTGAGGGACGGTCCGGGCCCCGGGGTTGCGGGCGGCGAAGCCGTCCGGGACGGTGCCGAAGTAGCCGGGCAGCACGGGGTGCATGCCCAGGGCGCGCAGCCGGGCGTTGATCCGGCTGCCCAACTCGGCGCGCTTGGCGATGAGTTCGGGACTGATGGGGCCGCCGTAGGCGCTCATGTTCTGGAGCAGCCACCACGGCTGGTGCGAGGGCGCCGGAAGCCAGGTCCGGGCCTCGGCGTCGGAGTAGCCGAATTCCGTCAGCACGCGGTGGTAAACGGCCTCGGTGCCGGGGGTGACCAGCACCTCGTTGACGCCGTGCAGCGCGAGGACGTCGATCAGACGCTCCCAGCGCGCCCAGGTGGCGTACGGGGCGGTGTAGCCGTCGTGGGTGTCGTTGAGGGCGAAGCGGTGCGGCAGCGCGGTGGCGCGTTCGAGCGGCGCGGTCGGGGCGGGCAGCCGGGCGGGCAGGGCCGGCTGGTCGCCGGCCCAGGAGAGATGGGCGTGGCAGGTGTACTTGAGGTACCAGTGGACGCCGGTCAGGAGCGTGGCGGGGCCGGTCCCGGCGACCGTGATCCGGCCCTCCGTGCCCTCGACCCGGAAGCGGTCGGCGTCCCCGCCGCCGTCCGCCGCGAGCCGTACCAGGCGGAACTGGCCGGCGTGGTCGGGCAGCAGCCGCTCCAGCGCCGCCCGCGCCGCGGCGGTGCCGTCCGCGGCCGCCGGCTCCGGCCGGGGCAGGGCGGGCCCGGCGGCCGCGGCGGGCGCCGCGGCCCCGAGCGCCGCCCGTGCGCCGATCGCTCCGGCGGTTCCCAACAGTGCGCGTCGTGACGGTCGGCTCACGTGTGCCCCCACTGCTCGGCGGTAACAACGGACCCGTGCGTGGGGCACGCTAACGGTCGGTCAGCCGCGGTCCAAGTAGGCCAGCACGGCCAGCACGCGCCGGTTGTCGTCGTCCGAGGGGGGCAGATCCAGCTTCCCGAAGATGTTGGAGGTGTGCTTGGCGACCGCCCGCTCCGTGATGACCAGCCGGCCCGCGATGGCCGCATTGGACCGGCCCTGCGCCATCAGCTCCATCACCTCCACCTCCCGCGGCGTCAGCCGCCCCATCGGCCGGTCCCGCGCCCGCCGCGCCAGCAGCTGCGCGATGACCTGCGGATCCATCGCCGTACCGCCGGCCGCCACCCGGCGCACCGCGTCGATGAACTGCTCGGCGTCGAAGACCCGGTCCTTGAGCAGATAGCCCACCCCGCCGCTGCCGTCGGCCAGCAGCTCGCGGGCGTAGAGCTGCTCCACATGCTGCGAGAGCACCAGCACGGGCAGGCCGGGCCGGGCGCGCCGGGCCGCCAGGGCGCACTGCAGCCCCTCGTCCGTGAACGAGGGCGGCAGCCGGACATCGACGATCGCCACATCCAGCTCCCGCTCCGCCAGCGCCCGCGCCAGCTCGGGCCCGCTCTCCACCGCCGCGGCGATCTCGAAGCCGTACGCCTCCAGCATCCGGGTCAGCCCGTCGCGCAGCAGGAAGAGGTCTTCGGCCAGTACTACGCGCACGGGGTCCCGCCCGGTGTCGCGCCGGTCGTCTCGCACGGAATCTCCATCGTCACCAGGGTCGGGCCGCCGGCCGGGGAGCTGACGGCGAGGACGCCGTCGAAGGTACCGAGCCGGCGTTCGACCCCGCGCAGCCCGGAGCCGTGTGACGCACCGTCGCCCGAGGCCGGCGCGGCGCCGCCCCGCCCGTTGTCGGCGACCGCGATGCGCAGCCGTCCGTCGGTGTGCCCGATGTCCACCCGTATGCGGTCCGCGCCCGAGTGCTTGACGGCATTCGTCAGGATCTCGCTGACCGCGAAGTACGCGGCCGACTCCACCGGCGCCGCGACCCGTCCCGCCGGCGCCACCGTCACCTCGACCGGCAGCTCCATCCGCAGCGCCAGCGCCCGTACGGCATCGCCCAGGCCGCGCTCGGCCAGCACCGGCGGATGGATGCCGCGCACCAGATCCCGCAGCTCGGTCAGGGCCTCGGCGGATGACCGGCGGGCCCGCCCCAGCATCTCCTTGGCCCGCGCCGGGTCCTTCTCCACCAGCGCCTCGATCGCGCCCAGGTTCATGCCCATCGCCACCAGCCGGGCCTGCGCCCCGTCGTGCAGATCGCGCTCGATCCGCCGCAGCTCGGCCGCCGAGGCGTCCGTCGCGTCCTGCCGGGTCTCGGCCAGGTGCGCCACCCGCGCCGCCAGCTCGGCCCGGGGCGGCGTCAGGAACACCTCGGCCAGCCGGAAATGGGCCCGCAGCAGCACCGGACCGCCCCACACGGCGAGCACCAGGAGGGCGATGCCGAGCGGCGGCGCCGCCAGCAGCGCCACCGGATGGTCGGTGGTCAGCGGACCGAACCCGAGCGCCTGGGTGCCCAGCCCCGTCACCCACTGGAAGAGCGGCAGCAGCACGAACGCCACGCCGTACCCGACCAGCGACGACGGCAGCAGCGCCAGCGCGCACCCCACCGTCGCATCCACCGGCAGCCACAGCAGCTCGCGCCAGGTCGCCGGGTCCCGCAGCAGCACCGCGCAGCGCCGCGCCTGGCCCGCCGGGCCCTGGCCCAGCCCCGGCGGAAAGGGGCGGTACGCCGCGGGGATGCGCAGCCCCGAGACCTCCCGCCCCCACACCCGGCGCCGCTGCGCGAAGCTCCGGGCCGACGCCACCACGGCCGGGGTGGTCAGCACCCCCAGCCCGATCACCATCAGCGCCATGGACAGCACGGTCAGCACGAACAGCACGACCGAGCCCACCTCGGCGACCAGGGCCAGCCCCAGCCCCCGGGCCGCTGCGACCAGTGTTCTGCGGACCCTCATCCGTACGCTCCCTGGGCTTCACGCGCCCGGCCGTCGGGCGCGGGGACAGTGTGGCGCGTAGAGAAGGCCAGGTCATTGGGGTAAGCACCACCTTTTCGGTGGTGCACACACCACCACCCAAGGAGGGCTCCCATGCGCACGGCATCGACCGCGTCCGCCGCCATCCCCACACCCGCCACCCCCGTCTCTCCCGCCCCGAACCCCGTCCCGAACCCTGCTTCGAGCCCTGCTTCGAGCCCCGGCGGGAGTCCCGCTCCCGCCGCCGACCCGGCCGCCGCCCCCGGCTACACCGCCGTGATCGCCGACACCCAGGAGCAGATCCGCGCCGCCCAACGCCTGCGCCACCAGGTCTTCGCCGAGGAGATGGGCGCCACCCTGCACTCCCCGCTGGCCGGCCACGACATCGACGCCGTCGACGACCTCGCCGACCACCTGGTCGTCAGCCGCACCGCGACCGGCGAAGTGGTCGGCACCTACCGGCTGTTGCCGCCCGGCCGCAGCGCACGACTCTACTCCGACGGCGAGTTCGACCTCACCGCCCTGGCCCCGCTGCGCCCCTCCCTCATCGAGGCGGGCCGCTCCTGCGTCCACCCCGACCACCGGGGCGGCGCGGTGATCAACCAGATGTGGGCGGCCCTCGCCCGCTACACCCTGCTCTCCGGCCACCGCTATCTCGCCGGCTGCGCCTCCGTCCCGCTCACCGACGGCGGCACCGCCGCCGCCCACGCCTGGCAACTGGGCCGCACCCGCTACGCCGCCCCGCCCGAACTCCAGGTCACCCCCCACCGCCCCTGGCACAGCACCGTCCCCGCCCCCGAACGCCCCAGCGCCGCGCAGCTCCCGCCGCTGCTCCGCGGCTATCTGCGCATCGGCGCCGTCATCTGCGGCGCCCCTGCCCACGACCCCGAGTTCGACGTCGCCGATTTCTTCGTCGTCCTGGACATGGAGCGCCTCGGCGACCGCTACCGCCGCTTCTTCCTGGGGGAGCGGTGACCGGGGGTGCCGTGACCGGAGGTGCCGTGACCGGAGGTGCCGTGACCAAGGACGCGGCGCCCGGCCCCTGGGACGTGTGGTCCGACTGCACCCCGGACTGCGCCACGCACGCCCTGCCGAGGGTCGCGCTGCCCCACGCCGCCCGGCGGGGCGCCGCGTTCGCGCGGGCGGTGCGGCGCGCGCTGACGGACGGCGGACGGATGGCCGATCCCCTACGGCTGCGCACCCACGCCCGTGCGCTGATCGCGGCGCTCGGGATACGGCGGGAGGGCACGGCGGACGGCTTCACGGTGCCCGCCGGCGGCCCCGGCACCCTCATCGTCGTCAACCACATCTCCTGGCTCGACATCCCCGCACTGCTCGCCGTCGAACCGGTCACCCTGCTCGCCAAGCGCGAGGTCGGCGGCTGGCCGGTCGTCGGCGGCCTCGCCCGCCGCGCCGGTACGTACTTCATCGACCGCACCAACCCCCGCCAACTCACCTGCACCGTCGGCGAATTGACCGACATCCTCGCCTCCGGCCGCTCGGTCGCCGTCTTCCCGCAGGCCACCACCTGGTGCACCGCCGGCCAGGGGGCCTTCCGCCGGGCCACCTTCCAGGCCGCCCTCGACGCGGGCGCACCCGTCCGCCCGGTGACGATCGACTACGCCCAGGGCGGCCGGCCCAGCACGGTGGCCGCGTTCTGCGGCGAGGACACCTTCGTCGCCTCCTTGCGGCGGATCCTGGCGGCCCGCGCGCTGGCCATCCGGGTCACGGCGCATCCGGCCCTTGCGGGGCAGGGCCGCGACCGGCGCGAGCTGGCCGCCCTGGCGGAGCGCGCCGTACTGGGCGGGCGGGTGCCGGACGGACCGGCGGCGGGCGCGCCCGCGGTGCCCGTGGCGCGACCGGCTCCCGAACCGGCGGCCCACCACCATGTTTGACCAGCTGGACCAGCTCACCGAGCCGCTCCGGGGCATGCTGGACTCGCCCTGGCTGTGGCTGATCGTCCTGCTGGTGTCCGGGCTCGATGCGCTGCTGCCGTTCATGCCGAGCGAGACCACCGTCGTGCTCGTCGCCGTGCTGATCGGTCCGCATCCGCCGCTGCTCGCGCTGCTGGCCGCCGTCGCGGCGGCCGGGGCGCTGGCGGGCGACTGCCTCGGCTACGCCGTCGGCCGCTACGCCGGGCCCCGCGCCGTCGCCTGGCTGCTGCGCGGCGCACCCGGCCGGGGCCACCCGCGGCGGAACGGCCGCACCCGGGCCCGTACGGCGGTCGAGCGCCACGCCGCCACGCTCGTCATCGCGGGCCGCTTCCTGCCCGGCGGGCGGGTGGTCGCCGCGCTGTCCACCGGCAGCGTCCGCTTTCCGCTGCGCCGCTTCGTCCTGCTGGACGCGCTGGGGGCCGCCCTCTGGGCGCTGTTCAGTACGGCCCTCGGGGGGCTCGGCGGCGCGGCGCTCACCGACTCCCCGGTGAAGGGCCTGCTGCTGGCGTCGGGGGCGGGGCTGGTGGTGGCGGGGTGTGTGGCGTATCTGCGTCACCGGGGCGGTCCCGGCGGTCCGGCGGATGCGGGTGGCGGGGCCGCCGCCGTCCGGCCGGGCCCGTGCCGGGGCGTACGGGACGGGGCCTGACCCCGTCCCGTCGCGGCATCCCTAGGCGCTGGGCACGTACTTGTAGCCGACCCGACGGACCGTCACGATCGACGACCGGTGCTCGACGCCCAGCTTGCGGCGCAGCCGGGCGACATGGACATCGACGGTGCGGCCGTCGCCGACATGGCCGTAGCCCCACACCGTGGTCACCAGCTGGTCGCGGGTGTGCACCCGGTGCGGATGTGCCACCAGGTGGGCCAGCAGCTCGAATTCCAGGTAGGTCAGGTCCAGCGGCCGGCCGTGGACCCGTACGGTGCGCTGCTCGGGGTCTATCCGTACGATCGCGTCGCCCGCCCAGGAGGTGGCCGTCGCGGTCGGCTCGGCGGCCGGCCGTGGGGCGGGGACCTGGGCGTTCCGGTCGGGCTGCGGGGCGTGTTCGGCGGGGACGAGGACGAGGTAGCCGACCATCGGCGGCTGGCCGGGCAGGACGGGCAGGCTGGCCTGGGGCGCCGGAAGCCAGGTCGCGCCGGCGTCCAGCAGCTCGGCGACCGACTGGATGCCGTGGCGGGCCGGGGGGCCGCCCGGCCGGAGGCCACCAGGGGCGGCGGGTGACGGGAGGGCTTCGTCGGGCGCCACGGCGCGCAGGCGGTGCCGGTGCGGCGCGGTGGCCTGGGCGGACAGGGGGGCCGTCGCGGAAGTGGCAGGCAGCGTACGGACGTTCGTCATCGGGATCAGCTCTTTCGCGCAGGAGGGCGTCGGGGACGTCGTGCGCGCGGGCAGGGCTGGGGACGCCGGTCGGCGGCGTCGGTGAGGCGTGTGCGGGCCCGCGCTCAGTGCGCGCGGCAACACAGACGGTCGAATGCGTGCGCCTGCCGGGACGGCCAGAAAGGCTCGAGGTCGCTGCGACCCGTCGCGGTGTGAGGAAGGCTGGCCATGGCCCTATTGAACCAGACGGCCGAGGAGATGGGGAACGGAGTTGACCGACGTCACGGCGCTGTCCGTATGGCGGACTTCACCGACGGCACCGGCCGCGTCACGCCGCCCGTATCCCGCCGGACCGGCTCCCGGCGGCCCGCTTCCCGGCGGCCAGGCTCCCGGCCGGCCGCGTCCACGCCTTCGGTATCCCTGCCTTCGGTATCCCGCCCGTCCGTATCCCGCCCGTCCGTACCCCGACCGCCCGTATCCCCGTGCCCATCGCCACCCCGAGCACCAGCGCCGTCAGATGGCCGGCATCGGTGAACGTCCGCTCCCGGCGCAGCACGGGACGTATGCCCAGCGCCAGCAGACCGGCCGTCGCCGCGGTCCGGGCGCCGCGGTGCGGGACGGCGGCGGCGAGGGCGCCGAGCGTGGCCTGGAAGCCGTAGCTCGCGCCGACGTCGATGGCCCGCGCGGTCCCGTCGGACGGATCGTCCGCCTCGCCCCGCACGGCACCGTGCCCCCGGGCGCGCAGGCCCGCGTACACGAGCAGGCTCGCCCCGATGTGCCCGGCCGCGAACACCCCGGCCGCGCGGGCGGTGCCCCAACGCGCCTCGGCCGTACCGAGCGTGGCCAGCAGCGCGGCGCCGTACGCCGCCGGCAGCGGCTCCTCGACCCATGCCGCGCTGGTGACCAGCGTCTGCCATCGCCCGGCCCGCAGATTGGCGACGTTGGTGGACCGGGCGCGCAGCACCTCCGTCCGCCGCTCCCGGGGCAGCCGTGCGGTGGCGTACGCGCCGAGCTGGACGGCGCCGACGTACAGCGGAGTCGCCCAGGGAAGGGCCAACCGCCTGCGGAACCGGGCCACTTCAGTCTCCCGCCGGCAGCCGCTTGCGCCAGTCCAGCGGGGCGACCGCGATGACCTTGTCCGGATTGCCGTCCCACTCCGCCGGCAGGCCCGCCTCGGTCAGCGCGGCCACCACCGTCCGCCCGACCTCCGCCGGCTCCCGCCCGGAATCCGCGTAGGCGCCGTAGCGGACCGAGAGGCCGCCGCCGTCCGCGAGCGTTTCGGTGTCCTGGTAGTGGAAGAAGACGAAGCCGTGGTCGCCCTCGGCGCTCTCGGCGCCGATCTCGGCCACTCCGCAGCCGCTGCAGCAGGTGAAGTTCATCCGCGCCGTCAGCCCCTGCCGCTCCAGTGCCGCGAACACCCCCGCCACCCGGTCCGCATCGGTCACCTCGGGCCATGCGGCCTGCTCGGCGAGCCGCTCCTGCCAGGGGCCGAGGGCGATCCGTGCCGCCTCCTCCAGCGAGAGCGACGACACCCCGGGGTCGTCGAAGACGTCACAGAGGTCCTGGGCGACCTGACGGAAGGTCCGGAAGCCGGACCGGATGGTTTTGCGCGCCTGCTTCTCGGCGTCGGCGCGGAGCTCCGGCGGCACGTCGGGTGTGGACACCAGATCGGCCGGGCGCCACTCCAGCGCCGTACGCCAGAACTCCCCTCCCCGAGCCCAGTCCAGGAACACCGCTATGACGCGGTCGGCGTCGGTGCACTCGGCGCTGAAGTGCTGCTCGGGGCCACCCTCGCGGTACTCCACCGCGAACGGACCGTCGCCCTCCCGCCAGACCTGCAGGAACTGCTCGTCCTCCTCCGGGATCCGCTCGACGACCGCGAAATGGTCGTCCTTGCCGCCGATCCGCCGGAGCAGGGTGGTCAGTTCGGCTTCGGCCGGGCGGGAAAGGGTCCGCCCGTCCTCGGTCTTGACGGTGATCGCACGCATGCCCACAGCGTGCCAGGCGGCACTGACAATCGGCCGCCGCAGGGCACGCGAAGGGGCCGGACCACAGCGGCCCGGCCCCGGTTCGCGCTCTTCGACGGTGTGCTACCGGTCTCAGACCTGCTCGCGCCGCGCCAGCTCCGCGCAGCAGGTGTCCACCATCAGGCGGGTGACCACATACGGGTCGACGTTGGCGTTCGGCCGACGGTCCTCGATGTAGCCCTTCTTCTCGACCTCGACCTGCCACGGGATGCGCACCGAGGCGCCGCGGTCCGAGGCGCCGTAGGAGTACTGGTCCCACGGGGCGGTCTCGTGCGCGCCGGTCAGGCGGTCCTCGATGCCGGTGCCGTACTGGCGCACGTGCTCCAGCGGCTTGCCGTCCTGGCCCAGCGCCTCGCACGCGGTGATGATCGCGTCGTAGCCCTCGCGCATCGCCCGGGTGGAGAAGTTGGTGTGCGCGCCCGCGCCGTTCCAGTCACCCTTGGCCGGCTTGGCGTCCAGCGACGCGGTGACGCCGTACTCCTCGGACACCCGGTGCAGCAGCCAGCGCGCCACCCACATGTGGTCCGAGACCTCCAGCGGCGGCAGCGCGCCGACCTGGAACTCCCACTGGCCGGGCATGACCTCGGCGTTGATGCCGGACAGGCCGAGTCCGGCGGCCAGGCACAGGTCGAGGTGCTTCTCGACGATCTCGCGGCCGAAGATCGCGCCGGCGCCCACACCGCAGTAGTAGTCGGCCTGCGGGGCGGGGAAGCCACCGCCCTCGGGGAAGCCGAGCGGGCGGTCACCCTTGAGGAAGGTGTACTCCTGCTCGATGCCGAAGATCGGCTCCTGGTCGGCGAACTTCTCCGCGACCGGGCGCAGCAGGGCACGGGTGTTGGAGGAGTGCGGCGTGAGGTCGGTGTGCAGGACCTCACACAGGACCAGGAGGTGGTCGCCGCCGCGGATCGGGTCCGGACAGCTGAACACGGGCTCCAGGACGAGGTCCGAGGAGTGACCTTCGGCCTGGTTGGTGCTGGACCCGTCGAAGCCCCACCGGGGCAGCTTGCTCGCGTCCGCAAGGATCCTGGTCTTGGAACGGAGCTTGGCGGTCGGCTGGGTGCCGTCGATCCAGATGTACTCGGCCTTGATGGTCACGGGGTCCTCATATACGGGTAGGTGCGGGTACGCGTGCGGGCGTACCTCTGCACTCTGGCAATCAGCCGTTTCCCGTCCGTTGCCCGTATGTGAACCACAGGTTACTCAATCGGACATCCTTCAATTCCATGCCGTCTTGCCCGGAATTGCCTTGATTTGCCCGATCGAATGTCCCGGCAGGCCTATACATCATCCTTCAGCAGGTCCGCGAACCCCAGATGCCGGATCCGCCGCGCCAGCTCCTCGACGGCGATGTCCATCGCCGCCGCGGTCTCCCCGAGGTGCCAGTCGTGCGCGGCGAGCCGGTCCAGTATGTATCCACGCCGGACCTGCTTGTCGGAGAGCCGGAACGTCTTGAGATAGGCGACCCGGCCCTTCGCGTCGGTGATTATCTCGCCGATGTGCTGGGCGCGGTGCAGCGCGAACGGCGGCAGGAAACGGGACAGCCGGAACCGTCCCATCCGGTACACCTGGCGGACCGTATACGACTCGTCCAGCAGATCGCCCGCCATCAGGTCGTGATGCTGCTCCGCCCACTCCCGCTGCCGCCGCGCCGCGGCAGCGCGCAGATCCGCCACCGACGCGATGTACTCCGGCGCGATCCGCACCGTGAACTCCGGCACCGACCTGGGGCCGTACCGGCCGTACTGGTACATCAGCTCGCCGTACAGATCGTGCACCAGCGAGGGGTGCAGCGCCCGGTAGTCGTCCGGATGCGGCACCACGAACGCGGCCGCCAGCGCATCGGCGACGTACACCATCACCCCGCACTGCCCCGGATGGATCTCGAAGATCCGCAGCGCATCGCCGAGCCCGCGCACCTGCCCGCCCCGGTACGCCGTCTCCGCGCGCGGCGACAGCCCGTCGCGCACCGCACGCCGCGTCCACTCCTCCCACACGACGGACGGGCCGCCGAAATGCAGCGCCAGATAGCCGTCGAGCGCCAGGTGGAGCGGCAGGAAGCGCAGCCCCACCGGGTCGCCGCCCGCCGCCCGGGACCTGGGCTGCCGCTGCACCAGCTTGCGCGGCAGATGCAGCGGCGCGCAGTCCACCGGGTCGCGCCCGTCGCCGAACTGCGAGCCGTACGCGGCGGCGGGAGTGCCATCACCCGTCCAGTTCGCCACGAAACCATGCGGAATGTACGAGGTGTACGAGGTGCGCCGGCCGGCCGCCACCGTGGCCTCGCCCTCGTCGTAGATCTCGCGGTGCAGCCGCAGATCCGCGACCGGCTCCGCGCGCAGCAGCGGGACCAGCCGGACGGCACCCCACACCTGCGCCGGGCCGGTGCTCAGCCCGCCCAGATCCAGCCTGCTCATACCGCGTCCCCTTCCGGGCCCGTCGCCTCACCCAGGAACTGCCGCACCCGGTCGTCCAGGTGCGCGCGCAGCTCCGCCACCCCCGTACGGCCCTCCGCGAACCGCGCCAGCTGCACCAGCGCGGGCAGATCCTCGGCGTTGCGCACCCCCGCCGTCGGCACCGAGGCCGACAGCCGCCGTACGTCGAAGTCCTCCGCGTCGTACACCGGGTTGAGATGGACGACGGCCGTGCGGCCCTCCGGGTCCAGCGCGGTCCGCCATGCGCGCAGGACCTCACCGGCCAGCCCGGGCGGCGCGTTGTCCCAGCCGTCCGAGACGATCACCAGCCGCTCCGGCGCGGACTCCAGCGCGTCCAGCAGCCGCATACCGAGCGGCGTCGGCCCGTAGGGGTGGGCCAGCAGCGCGTCCTGCCGACCCGACGTCCACAGCGGCAGATAGCTCCCGGCGAGCGCCTCCAGCAGGAAATGACAGGCCAGCGCGACCGCCAGCGGGCGCTGCCGCTTCTGCCGCGACCCCGAGGCGGAGAAACTGTCGTCCAGGACGGCCGCCACCCGGCCCCACGTCCCGGCCTGCGCGCCCGCCGTGCGCCGCGCCGCGGCCCGCAGGGCACCGGTCAGCTCCGCGCGGCGCGCCACCCGGTCGTCGAGGGACAGCCCCAGGACGTAACCGGCCAGCCGGGTCAGCGGCATTCCGGTGAGGTCCGCGCCCACGTCCGCGCGGTGCGTACGGGCCGACTCCTGGAGGCGCAGCCGCTCCAGCCGCGTCATCCGGGGTGCGATGCGCTCCAGGAAGGTGCGGCGGTCGATGCCGCGCTTCGCCGCGAAGCCCTCCGCGACGGTGAACGGCAGCTCGTACAGGGCGCCCTGCTCGTAGTGCGCCCGCTGCCAGGCGTTGAGCAGCGGCGTGACGTAGTGCCTGCGGCGGCCCGGCGCGAAGAGGAAGTCGCCCAGCTCCCCGTGGTCGCCCGTGCTGCCGAGGGGCAGATGGGCGTGGCGCGCCGCGCACTTGAGACCGGAGCGGTATTTCACCGCGTCCAGTGCCGGGTCGGGTCGCGCGGCGAACCAGTCGCGCATGATCGCGCGGGTGCGGCGGTTGTTCACCTTGGCGGCGCGCAGCGCGCGGAACAGCCGGTACACCCGCGGCGCCGGCAGCCGCGCCAGCCGGGCCGCGACCAGCCGCCCCTCCACCCGGCGCTCCTCGGCACCCGCCTCGGCCGCCGACTCCAGCAGCCGCCGCACGATCAGCGCGGCGTTGTGGTCATTGATGTCGAGCGCGAGCGAAGCGGCGTACAGCGGGCGGTAGTTGACCCGTACGTACTCATGGAGGAAGTCCAGCGACATGTGCTGCGCGGCCTCGCCGGAGTGGAATTCGCGTTGCCCGGTGGAGGTGATCGCGGCATTCACGAACAGCAGCACATCCTCGGCCGCCACCAGATCCGCGTGCGTCGTTGCCGGCGCGGCGCGCGTCGCCATTCCGTCCTCCCCCGTAGCGAGAAGCCGGCCGGGGAATGGGGGCGCGAACAGCGAATCGTTGCTTAGCAGAGCAGGTCCGGAAGTCGCACCGGAGTCCCGCGGCCGGCTCGGGCAACCTAACACCCGCGGGGCGGGGCGGGCGCGGGGATTACGGGGGCGGGGAGTACGGGCGGGCGGGGGCGAACGATGCGGGGAGCACGGGCAGGGGGATTTCCGGCCGTCGGCCGCGGGACGCCGGAGGTTGTCAGTGGCGCGGGGGAGACTGGCGCCATGAACACTTCGGCCCCGGCTCTGCGCATCGGACTCGTCGGCACCGGCCCATGGGCGCGGCGGGTGCACGCCCCCGTTCTCGCCGCCCACCCCGGCGTCGCCCTCACCGGCGTCTGGGGGCGCAGACCCGCGGCCGCCGCCGAGCTGGCCGAGGCCCACGGTGCCCGCGCCCACGCCACCCCCGACGAGATGTTCGCCGAGTGCGACGCCGTCTCCCTCGCCGTACCGCCCTCCGTCCAGGCACCGTTGGCGATCCGGGCCGCCGAGGCCGGCTGCCACCTCCTCCTGGACAAGCCGGTCGCGACCACGGTGGCCGAGGCCCGCGCCGTGGCCGGGGCCGCCGACCGCGCGGGCCGCGCCTCGGTCGTCTTCTTCACCGCGCGCTTCGGGGAGCGCGAGGGCGCGTGGATCGCCGCCCAGGCGGCGGCCGGAGGCTGGTTCACGGCACACGCCGACTGGCTGGGGTCGGTCTTCGCCGAGGACAGCGACAGCCCGTACGCCGACTCGCTCTGGCGCCGGGAAAAGGGCGCCTTGTGGGACGTCGGCCCGCACGCCCTGTCCGTCCTGCTCCCCGTCCTCGGCGACGCGGAGACCGTCACCGCCACCCGCGGCCCGGCCGACACGGTGCTGCTGGCGATCCGTCATGCCGGCGGCGCGGCAAGCTCGGCGACGCTCAGCCTGACCGCCCCCGGGCCCGCGTCCGGCGTCGAGGTCACCCTGCGCGGCAGCGCGGGCACCACCGCACTGCCCCGCCGCCAGGCCGGCCCGGAGCCGGCCTTCCACCGGGCCGTCGACGCCCTGCTGGACGCCGCCCGCACGGGCCGGCCGCATCCCTGCGACGTCCGCTTCGGGGTACGGGTGACCGAGATCCTGGCAACGGCGGAGGAGGCATTGGGGTGAGCGGGGCACCCCGTGCCGCACCGGCCCTCCCCCTACGAGGATCCTTGTCGAGAAAGGCAGGATCGACCCGCCGTACCGCCCTGCCGCCCTGCTGCGCCACGGCCAGGGGGGCAACGGGCGATGACAGGACGACCGGCCACCACCCGCCCCACCGACCCGAGGAGCAGCACCCGATGACGCACGCCACCGAGCCCCGCCCCACCGACACCACCGGCCCCGTCAGCTACGTCGAACCCCTCCTCGCCGCCCTCGCCCGCGACCCGGCCTGCCCCGCGGTGACCTCCGAGGACGGCACGGTCACGACCGCCGGCGCCTTACATGCCACCGTGCACCGCATGGCGGCCGTGCTCGCCGACCGCGGCATCGGCCGCGGCCGCACCGTCTCCCTCCTCAGCGGCAACCGCCCCGAGGTGCTCGCCGCCCGCTACGCCGCCAACCTCCTCGGCGCCCGCGTGGTCTTCCTGTACGTCGGCATGGCCCCCGAAATCCTGGCCCGCATCGCGGACAGCGTGGATACCGCCCTGCTGCTCGTCGACCCCGAACTCCACGACACCGCACGGGCGCTGCTCGGCCACCTCGACGCCCCGGCTCCCGAGGTCATGACCCTCGGCCCGGTGCCCACGGACACCGCCGCCCCGGGCCCTGACCTCCTGGCCGCCTGCGCCGCGCTCCCCGCCACCCCCGACGTCCCGTGCGCCGCCCGCCCCGAGGACGACTGGTGCATCCGCCACACCGGCGGCACGACCGGCATTCCCAAGGGGGTCCGGATGGCGAACGCCCCGTACGCCCGGATGGTCGCCCAGTGGCTGCCGGCCGGCGACGATGCCCCGCCCCGCTTCCTCGCCTGCACCTCACTCGCCCACCTGGCGGGCATCCTCGCCGACACCGCCCTCGCGGCCGGCGGCACGGTCGTACTGCACCGCACCTTCGACCCCACCGCCGTGCTCGCCGCCATCGCCCGCGAGCGCATCACCCACCTCTGGCTGCTGCCCCCGCTCCTCTACCGCCTCCTGGACGACCCCACCCTCCCCACCACCGACCTCGGCTCGCTCACCAGCATCACCTACGGCGGCTGCCCCGCCTCGCCCACCCGGCTGCAGCAGGCGGCCAAGGCCTTCGGTCCGGTGCTGTACGGGATGTACGGCATGTCCGAGGCGATGCTGATCACCGTGGCCCTCCCGGAGGACCACACCCCGACCGGCCCCGGCGGCCGGATCACCGTCGGCCGCGCGATGCCCGGCGTGGAGCTCGCCATCCGCGACGCGGCGGGACGGGACCTGCCGGTGGGGGAGCAGGGGGAGGTCCATGTGCGCTCCGCCGGTGTGACGACCGGCTACTGGAAGCAGCCCGAGCAGACCGCGCAGGTGCTGCCCGGCGACGGCTGGCTGCGCACCGGCGACGTCGGCGTTCTGGACGACGAGGGCCGGCTCTACCTCGTCGACCGGGTCAAGGACCTGATCATCGTCGTCGGCGGCCATGTCCATCCGGCGGAGGTCGAGGACCTGCTGCACACCCACCCGGCGGTCGCCCACTGCGCGGTCTACGGGGTGCGGACGCCCGATGAGGCGGAGGAGGTGCATGCCGCGGTGGTGCCCGCGCCGGGCCACACCGTGGACCCCGAGGCGCTCCGAGCCTTCGTCACCGAGCACAAGGGCGCCCTCTACGCCCCCGTCGCCGTCCATGTGGTCGACGAGATCCCGCTCACCCCCGTCGGCAAGCCCGACAAAAACCTCCTCCGGGCGACGACCACGAAGCCCGCGACGCCCTGACCGGGGACGGCCGCGACGCCCTGACCGGGGCCGTCCGGGAGGCCGTCGAAAACACCGTCCGAAGCGCCGTCCGGAGCGCCGTCCGGAGTACTGGCCGGAGCGCTGGCCAGGGGGCTCAAATCCCCCCTGGCCAGGGGCTTTTGTCAGTGGTGGCCGGTAGAATGGGAACCAGTCAGTGAGGGTTCACCCAGCACTCCAGGAGGTCGCCGATGGCCGCTGCCGCACTCATGACGAAGCCTCTCCCGAGCCACCCGCTGCCCAAGAAGCCGCTGCCGGCCGGATGGCCGCGCGAACGCTACGAATCCCACAACCGCCGCCTGAAGGCCATGCGCCTGGCCATAGCCCTGCTCGACACCGGCGTCTACCGCCCCGAGCAGGCCCACAACCGCAGGATCCGCAGCACCGCGGCCGCCATCGGCGTGCACGCGCCGTCCGACGCGACCTGCCGCCTGGTCCGGTCCCTCATCTACGACAACTGCTGACGCCGACAGCTGATGCCGACCGCTGACAACGACACCCGCTGACAACGAAACCGCCGACGGTGCGGGCGGGCGGCCGGTCCGGGGCTACTCCCCGGGCCGCCCGCCCGCGCCCATCTCCTCGACCTCCGCCAGCGCCTCGTCCAGCCACGCCACCCAGAAGGTCTCCAGCCCGATCCCGGCGCGCAGCACGAGCCGCCGCAACCGGTCCTCGGGGCCGGCCGGGGACCCGAAATCGCGGCTCTCGATCTCTTCGTACTCCGTCAACTGCCGCCGGTGCAGCGCCAGATGGCGGCGCAGCTCCTCGTCGAGCCCCGCGCGCCCCACCACCGCCGCCGCCCGCAGCCGCAGCAGCAGCGCGTCCCGGATGGGCTTGGACTCCTGCTCACCGGACGCCCAGTCGGTCAGCTCCGCGCGGCCCGCGGGCAGCACCTCGAACTCCTTCTTCTGCCCACGGGCCGGCCGCTCGGACGGCAGTGCGCGGATGAGCCCGGCCTGTTCCAGCTTCCCCAGCTCGCGATAGATCTGCTGATGCGTCGCCGACCAGAAGTAGCCGATCGACCGGTCGAACCTGCGCGTCAGCTCCAGCCCCGAGGAAGGCTTCTCGAGCAGCGCGGTGAGAATCGCATGCGGAAGGGACATGAGGAGATCCTAGGCACCGCGCTCACCCCGTCGGCCGGGTCACAGGGCCGCCGCCAGCTCCGTCCCCTGCGCGATGGCCCGCTTGGCATCCAGCTCCGCCGCGACATCCGCGCCGCCGATCAGATGCACCGCCCGCCCCTCGGCCCGCAGCTCCTCGTACAGATCCCGCCGCGGCTCCTGCCCCGTGCACAGCACGACCGTGTCCACGGCCAGCGTGCCAGGCGTGCCGTCGACCGTGAGGTGCAGCCCCTCGTCGTCGATCCGCCCGTACGACGCCCCCGCGACCATCGTCACGCCCCGGTGCCGGAGTTCCGTACGGTGGATCCAGCCCGTCGTCTTGCCCAGCCCGGCGCCGACCTTCGACGTCTTGCGCTGGAGCAGATGCACCTGGCGCGGGACCGCGGGCCGCTCCGGGGCCCGCAGCCCGCCGCGCTCGCCGTACGTCATGTCCACACCCCAGGCGCGGAAGTACGTCTGCGCGTCCCGGCTCGCGCCGTCCCCGGCATCGGTCAGGAACTCCGCGACATCGAAGCCGATGCCGCCCGCCCCGAGGATCGCGACGCGCTCGCCCACCTCCGCGCCGTCGCGCAGCACATCGAGATAGCTGACCACGCTCGGATGGTCGATGCCCTCGATCTCCGGTACCCGCGGCACCACCCCGGTCGCGACGACCACCTCGTCGTACGCCTCCAGGTCGGCGGCCGTGACGGTGGCGCCGAGCCGCACCTCGACCTTGTGCACCGCGAGCTGGGTGCGGAAGTACCGCAAGGTCTCCTCGAACTCCTCCTTGCCCGGCACCCGCTTGGCGATGTTCAGCTGTCCGCCGATCTCCTCGGCCGCATCGAACAGCGTCACCTCATGCCCCCGCTCGGCGGCCGAAACGGCGCACGCCAGCCCGGCGGGACCGGCCCCGACGATCCCGATGCGCTTGCGGCGCCGGGTCGGTGAGAGCACCAGCTCGGTCTCGTGGCAGGCCCGCGGATTGACCAGACACGACGTGATCTTCCCGCTGAAGGTGTGGTCGAGGCAGGCCTGATTGCAGCCGATGCAGGTGTTGATCTCGTCGGCCCGCCCCTGCTGCGCCTTGCCGACGAAGTCCGGATCGGCGAGGAACGGCCGGGCCAGCGACACCATGTCCGCCCGCCCGTCGGCGAGCAACTCCTCCGCCACCTCGGGGGTGTTGATGCGGTTGCTGGTCACCAGGGGAACGGAGACCGACCCCATCAGCCGCTTCGTCACCCAGGTGTACGCGCCGCGCGGCACCGACGTCGCGATGGTCGGGATCCGGGCCTCGTGCCAGCCGATCCCGGTGTTGATGATCGTCGCACCCGCCGCCTCGATCTCCTTGGCGAGCGCGATCACCTCTTCCAGGGTGGAGCCGCCCGGCACCAGGTCCAGCATCGACAGCCGGTAGATCAGAATGAAGTCCGTACCGACCCGCTCGCGGATACGCCGCACGATCTCCAGCGGGAAGCGCACCCGGTTCTCGTACGAGCCGCCCCACCGGTCCGTACGGTGATTGGTCGCCCCGGCGATGAACTCATTGATCAGGTACCCCTCGGAGCCCATGATCTCCACACCGTCGTACCCGGCGGACCGGGCCAGTTCGGCCGCCCGCGCATAGTCCTCGACGGTCTGCTCGACCTCGTCGTCGGTCAGCGCATGCGGGGTGAAGGGGCTGATCGGAGCCTGGATCGCACTGGGGGCCACCAGCTGCTCGTGGTACGCGTACCGCCCGAAGTGCAGGATCTGCATCGCGATCCGCCCGCCCGCCGCATGTACCGCGTCCGTCACGGTGCGGTGCTGCGCCGCCTCCGCCTCGGTGGTGAGCTTGGCGCCGCCGTCGTACGGCCGGCCGGCCTCGTTCGGCGCGATGCCGCCGGTCACCATCAGGCCGACGCCGCCCCGTGCCCGCGCGGCGTAGAAGGCCGCCATCCGCTCGAAGCCGTTCTCGGCCTCCTCCAGGCCGATATGCATCGATCCCATCAGCACCCGGTTGGGGAGCGTGGTGAACCCGAGGTCGAGGGGGCTCATCAGGTGGGGGTACGGGCTCATCGGGCGCCTCCTTGGACAGCGGTCGTCAGGGACGTTCTAGTCCACCCGAAGGTTGTTGTGCAACAAGTTGCATAAAGAGTGACGCGTACGACGCCGACACCCCGCGGCACCGGCCCCGCTACGACCCCTCGGGCCCGCGCCGCTGCTGCGCGGCCAGCCCGTCGAGCATCAGCCCCAGCCCCAGTTCGAACCCCCGGTCGTCCAGCGCCGCCCTTCCGGCGCCGGTCCCGGCCGCGGCCTCCAGGGAGTCGGCGAGGGCCGGATACGTCGGCCGGTAGCCGTCCGGGGAGCGCGCGAAGCCCGCGGTGAACGTCTCCAGGGCGGAGCCGAGCACCAGATAGTCCAGGGCCGCCGCCGCCTCGGCCGCCCGCTCCGGAGTGCAGCCGGCCCGGCCCAGGGCGGCGAGCAGGCTGTCGTACCCGCGCAACGCCTTGTCGGCCTCGACCCTGCGCCGCGCGACCAGGGCGATCATGTTCGGGTGGCGCAGATACACCCGGCGGTAGCCCCGGGCGTAGGCGGCGATGCCCTGCCGCCAGTCCGGGTCCTCCAGCGGCGTCAGATCGATCTCTTCGTTGATCAGCTGTGAGGCGGCGTCCAGTGCGTCCTCCTTGGACGCGACGTGATGGTAGAGCGACGCTCCGCGCACCCCGAGACGCTCCGCGAGCGTCCGCATCTTGAGCGCCTGGGGACCCTCCTGGTCGAGGAGGTCGAGGGTGGCGCGAGCGATGATCTCGCGGCTCAGCAGCGCCCGGCTCGGTCGGCCCATGTGGTGCTCCCCCTACTTCCTGCCGCCTGCCGCCAGGTTATCCGGCGGTAGGGCTTCACAGGCGGGCAGGGCCGGGCTATGGTCCCCGCAACCCAATATCTAACAACGTTAGATTTAGGCTCCGGGGCGCGCCGCGACCGTCCCCCCTTCCCCCGAAGGTGCTCATGACTGATCCCACCCCCATGGCTCCCGCCGACGGATCCCCGCCGGACAGCGACGCCGCCCGCCTCCAGGACCTGGGCTACCGCCAGGAGCTGCGCCGCAGCCTCGGCGTGCTGGGCAACATCTCCATGGGCTTCGCCGTCGTCTCCCCGGTCGTGGCGCTGTACGCGGTGGCCATGGTCGGCACGATGGTCGCCGGACCCGCCTGGATCTGGGCGCTGCCGCTCGTCCTGCTCGGCCAGTGCCTGGTCGTCAACGTCTACTCCGAGCTCACCTCCCAGTGGCCCGTCGCCGGCGGCCCGTACCAGTGGGGCCGCCGCCTCCTGGGGCCGTCCTTCGGCTGGATGGGCGGCTGGGTGTGGCAGTTCGCCGTGATGTTCGGCAACACCACCGTGGCCTACCTTGCCGCACCCTGGGTCTTCGCCCTGATCGGCGTCACGCCCTCACCGGGGCAGATGGTGGCCGTGTCGATGGCCATCCTCATCGGCTGCATGCTGGTCAACGCCTACGGCATCAAGATCCTCAGCCTGGTCGTGTCCCTGGGCATCGCCGCCGAGGCGATCGCCTCGGTGCTGGTCGGCCTGACGCTGCTGCTGTTCTTCCGCGAGCACGGCTTCGCCCTGTTCACCACGACCATGGGGGCCGAGGCGCTGTCCGGCGGCTCCTCCGTCCTGGCCTTCCTCGCCGCCGTCGCCGTCGCCGGCTGGGCCTTCATCGGCTTCGACGCCTGCGTCTCCACCTCCGAGGAGACCAAGGACGCCGGCCGCCAGGTGCCGCGCGCCATGTGGTGGTCGCTGCTCAGCGTCGGCGCCGTGGTGATCCTCAACGCCATGGCGGTCGCCCTCGCCCATCCGCACCCCGAGAAGGTCGTGTCGGACCAGGACCTCGACCCGGTGACCACCGCCGTGACCACCGCCTTCGGCTCGTGGTCGGACAAGCCCTTCGTCGCCGTCGTCCTCGTCGGCTTCCTGGCCTGCGCGATGGCGTCCCAGGGCGGTGCCGCCCGCGGTCTGTACTCCCTCGCCCGGGACGGCGTCTTCCCGTGCTCCGCGCAGGTCAAGAAGGTCAACGGGCGCCAGGCCCCGATCGGCGGCCTGATCGCCTCCACCCTGGTGAGCGGCACCGCCCTGCTGCTCGGCCTGAACGCCACCGCCATCGGCAGCCTGATCGCCTTCGGCACCGCGGCCACCTTCCTGCCGTTCTTCCTCACCGCGCTGGCCGCACTGATCGCCCGGCTGCGCGGTACCTGGGTCCCGTCCGGCCACATCCGGCAGGGCGCGAAGGGCACCTTCCTCAATGTGCTGGCGGTCCTGTGGACCGGCTTCGAGGTCGTCAACGTCTGCTGGCCGCGGGAGATCCTCGCCCCGCCCGGCGCGCCCTGGTACCAGGTCTGGGCCGGTCTCCTCGGCACCGCCGTGATCATCCTCATCGGACTGCTCTACCTGGTCGTCAAGCGGCCGCAGGACACGATCCGCGCCGCCGACGCCACCCCGGCACCCGCCGCCGGCGAGCCGGCCGCCGAGGCCACCGGCGCACTCGCCACCGAGGCCCCCTGATTCCTCGCGGCCCGTCACCCGGGTCCGCCAACCGGCCCGGCCCCAGGCCCGCGAGACCCCGCACCCCCCACCACCCGATAAGCACAACGGGCGAGCCCGCTCGCCCCGAGGAGTCATTCATGAACATGCCCACGACCCGCCGGGCGGAGCTCCGTGCGCCCGCCGAGTGGGAGCCGCACGCCGGCGCGCTGATGGCCTGGCCGCACGACGAGGACGGCGGCTGGGGCGGCAATCTGCCCGCGGCGCAGGCCGAGATCGCCACCATCGCGCGGACCATCGCCCGCTTCGAGCCGGTCACGATGGTGGCCGAGCCGGGCACCGCCGACGACGCCCGCCGCGCGTGCGGAGACGCCGTAACGGTCATCGAGCACCCCGTCGACGACTGCTGGACCCGCGACACCGCGCCGATCTTCGCCCTCGACCGGACCGGCACCACGGTGACCGGGCTGGACTTCGCCTTCAACGGCTGGGGCGGCCAGTTCCCGTACGAGAAGGACAACCTGCTGCCGGTGGGTGCCTGCGAGCACCTCGGCGTGCCCCGCAAGCCCGTCGACATGGTGCTGGAGGGCGGCGCCGTCCTCACCGACGGCGAGGGCACGCTCATCACCACCGAGGAGTGCCTGCTCCACCCCAACCGCAACCCCCACATGGCCCGCGACGAAATCGAGCGCACCCTGCTCGACGCGTACGGCGCCGACAAGCTCATCTGGCTCCCGTACGGCCTCGACGGCGACGACACCACCAACGGCCATGTCGACCTCGTCGCCGCCTACCTCGCCCCGGCCAAGGTCCTGCTGCACACCCAGCCCGACACCAGCCGTCGCAACCACGCCCGGATGGCGGCCAACAAGGCCGTCCTCCAAGGCACCACGGACGCCCGCGGCCGGTCCTTCGAACTCGTCGAGCTGCACCAGCAGCCGCACTACACCCTCGGCGACGACGATGTGGTCACGTTCAGCTACACGAACTACTACCTCACCGCCGCCGCCGTGATCGTCCCCACCTCGGGCACCGCCGAGGACGAACTCGCCCTGGCCCGCCTCCGCCCGGTCTTCCCCGACCGGGAAGTGATCGGTGTCCCCGCGGCCACCCTCGCCTGGGGCGGTGGCGGCGTCCACTGCGTCACCCAGCACATCCCGCGCGCCCGGTAGCGCGCCCCTGAACCTCGGGAGCCGCCCCGCCGGGCGGCTCCCGAGTCCTCCCTCATCCGTGCGGACGGGACCGTCCGCCCTTTGTCCAGGAGTGATCTCATGAACGTGACAAGAATGTCCCGTCGTGGTTTCCTCGGCGCCGCAGCCATGACGGCCGCCGCGGTCACCACCTTCAGCGGCCGCGCCCTCGCCGCCACCTACAACGGCGAGAACTACACCGCGCCCGCCGAGTGGGAGGCGCACTCCGGCTGTGTCATGGCCTGGCCCTGGGACCGCACCGACGGCTGGGGAGCACTGCTGAACGACGTCCAGGCCGAGATCGCCGGCATCGCCACCGCCATCGCCCAGTACGAGCCGGTCGTCATGTTCGCCGAACCGGGCGAGGCCGCCGCGGCCCGCGCGCAGTGCGGCAGCACCGTCACCGTCACCGAGTACCCGGTCAACGACTGCTGGGCCCGCGACACCGGACCGATCTTCGCCCTCAACCAGCCGAAGAACGCAAAGCTCGGCCTCGACTTCGGCTTCAACGGCTGGGGCAACAAGTACCCGTTCGACAAGGACGACTTCCTGCCCGTCGGCGTCTGCCAGTACCTGAACGTCCCCCGCCAGGACGTCGCGATGATCCTCGAGGGCGGATCCGTCATCACCGACGGGCAGGGCACGCTCATCACCACCGAGGAGTGCCTGCTCAACCCCAACCGCAACCCCGGCATGACCAAGGCCCAGATCGAGAGCACCCTGCGCGCGGCCTACGGCGCCACCAAGGTCATCTGGCTGCCCTACGGCCTGGCCTTCGACGACATCACCAACGGGCACGTCGATCTGATCGCCGCCTACCTCGGCCCCGCCAAGCTCCTGATCCACACCCAGCCCGACACCGCCAACCCGAACCACGACCGGATGGAAGCCAACCGCGCCGTCCTGCAGAACACCACCGACGCCCGCGGCCGCAGCTTCCAGCTCGTGGAGATGCACCACCAGCCGCAGTTCACGCACCACGGGCTGCAGGTGAAGACGTTCAGCTACACCAACTACTACGAGACCGGCGGCAGCGTGGTCGTCCCCACCGCCGGTGAGTCGACGGACGCCCTCGCCCTCGCCCAGCTCCAGACGCTGTTCCCGGCCAAGCAGATCGTGGGCAAGTTGGCCCGCACCCTCGCCTGGGGCGGTGGCGGCGTGCACTGCGTGACCCAGCACATCCCGGCGACGCAGTAGCGCAGGACGCGGCGCCGCGGCAGCTGTACGGGGGTCAGCTCTGCGGCGCCGTACGCGCGGACACCGCGGCGCCCGGGCGGCCGCCGCCCGGGGGCGCGACGCACGCAAAGGGACGTACAACGGGCGGCCGCAGCGGAAAGGAAGCAAGGGAAGTGCGGAATCCCGTACCGGGGCCCGCACCGTGGATTACCTTGCCCCCGTGGACCAGTTGATCCCCTCAGACCCGACGCACATAGGCCCGTACCGCCTGATCGCCCGCCTCGGCGCCGGCGGTATGGGCCTGGTCTATCTGGGCCGTTCCGAGGCCGGGCGGACCGTCGCGGTCAAGGTCGTCCAGGACGAGCACGCACAGCACCCGGAGTTCCGCAGACGCTTCGCCCGTGAAGTGGCGGCCGCCCGGCGGGTGGGCGGCACCTGGACGGCGGACGTGCTCGACGCCGACACCGAGGCCGCGGTGCCCTGGGTGGCGACCCAGTACATCCCGGGGCCCGACCTGACCACCGTGGTGGCGGACGACTTCGGGCCGCTGCCCGAGAACTCCGTGCGGGTGCTGGCCAACCGCCTCGCCCTCGCCCTCCAGGCGGTGCACGAAGCGGGCCTGATCCACCGGGACCTCAAACCGTCCAACGTCCTGGTGACGGTGGACGGCCCGCGCGTCATCGACTTCGGCATCGCCCGCGCCATGGACAGCCTCGCCGGGGACAGCCTGCACACCCGCACCGGCATGCTGATCGGCTCCCCCGGCTTCATGTCACCCGAGCAGGTACGCGGCCTCGAACTCACCCCCGCCAGCGATGTGTTCTGCCTGGGCGCCGTCCTCGTCTTCGCCGCCACCGGACGCCTGCTCTTCGGCGCCACGGAGACCGGGCTGAACGCCCACCTCTTCCGGATCGCCGAGGAGGAGGCGGACCTGGCCGGCGTACCGGCGTCGCTGCTCGATCTCGTCCGCGAGTGCCTCGCCAAGGACCCGGCCGAGCGGCCCACCCTCCAGCAGGTCGCCGCCCGCACGGAGGCGGACGCGGACGGGGAGTGGCTGCCGGGCGCGGTGCTGGCCCAACTCGGCCGCCATGCCGCCCAGTTGCTGGACTACGCCCCCGAGACGGCCGTCGGCACGCCCGCTGCCGCCGCCGCTGCGGCGCCGCAGCCGTCGGCACCGCCGCCGCCCGCGTACTCGCCCACCACCCCGGCGCACTCCGTCCCCCCGCAGGGCTTCGGACCACCCCCGGGCGCGGCCCCCCACGCCTGGCCCGCCGCCCCCGTCCCGCCCCATCTCCAGGACCCTTCGCTCCCGCACCCCAGGCGCTGGGGCGGCCTGGCGGTGGTCGCACTTGTACAGCTGTTCGTGCTGCTCGACGCGGCGTCCCTGCGGCTGGCGATGCCGTCCGTCATGGCCGACCTGCACTTGCCCTCCGACGCCCTGAGCCCACTGTTCACCGCGTACGAACTGGCCTTCGGCGGGCTGCTGCTGCTCGGCGGGCATCTCGCGGACCTGGTGGGCCGCAAGCGGATGCTGATCATCGGGCTGGCCGGCTTCGCGGCGGCCGCGGCGCTCGGCGGTCTCGCCCCCACGTCCGGCGTGCTGGTCGCCGCCCGCGCCCTGCAGGGCGTCTGCGCCGCACTGCTGTCGCCGGCCGCACTGGGACTGGTGGCGGCCAACTTCACCGACCCGAAGGAACGCGGCAAGGCCTTCGGGATCTACGCCGCGGTCGCCGCCGGCGGCTCGGCGGTCGGCCTGCTCGCCGGCGGATGGCTGCTCGAGTACCTGGGCAGCTGGCGTATCTCCCTGTTCGCCCTCGTCCCCCTCACAGTCATCGTCCTGATCGGTGCGGCCACCCTGGTGCACGACCGTCCGGTGCGCACCGGCCCCCGCTTCGACGCGCCGGGCCTGCTGCTCGGCTCCGGCGGAATCCTCGCCCTCGTCCACGGCTTCCACGAGACGGCCTCGCGCGGCTGGACCGACCTCCTGGTGCTGGCCCTGTTCGCGGTCGGCATCGCCCTGCTCGTGGCCTTCGCGGCGTGGCAGCGCAAGGCGGCCACCCCGCTCCTGCCGCAGTACCTCACCCGGGACCGCAATCGCCTCGGCGCCTTCCTCGGGCTGTTCCTGGCCGGCGCCGGCACGTTCGCCCTCTTCCCGACCCTGACCGCGTACCTGCAGACCGTCCAGGGCTACTCCCCGTTCGGTACGGCCATGGCGATCCTGCCCACGGCCGTCGCGGTCGTCATCGGCGCCACCCAGGTCTCCGCCCGTCTGCTGCACCGCGTGGCGCCACGCAACCTGATCCTGCCGGGCCTGCTGCTCACCGCGCTCGGCCTGGCGTTGCTGGCCCTCCTCACCCCCGACAGCCAGTACGCCACCCTGGTCCTGCCCGCCATGCTCCTCGCCGGCCTCGGCCTCGGCACGGCCCTGATGCCCCTGTTCTCCCTCGCCACGGCCGGCATCGCCGCACCGGACTGCGGCGGGGGCGCGGCAGCGACCACCACGGCCCAGCAGCTGGGCGGGACGCTCGGCGCGGCGCTGTTCAGCAGCATCCTCTCCTCGGCCCTCGCCTCCGGGCTGCGGATGCTCCGCGGGTTCGGCTCCACCTCCGCCCATGCGGTCGGCAACCCCCAGGCCATCAACCCGCGCCAGCTCCCACCGCAGGTGGCGCAAGCGATCACCAAGGCAACCCTCGGCGGCTACACCACCGCCCTGTGGTGGTCCGTAGGCATCACACTCCTCGCAGCCCTGACCGCGACCCTGCTGGTCAGGTCCACCGCCCCGGCACACGACCAGCGGGAGAACGGCTGACATGGCTCGCCGCAAGGACAAGACGAAGCGAACGGCCCTCAAGCCGCCCGCCCCCGGCCCGTTACCCGAGCTGGAACGCGAGGGCTACGGCGACGCCCAGCCCGACCCGCTCGACTCGATGGCGAAAAAGGCCGACAGAGGCGAGAAGTTCACCACGTACGGAGAAAAACCGGAGACCGGAGAACGCGACCTCCACGACGAAGAATGGCGCCCCCACGACCGCCAAGGCCCCTACGGCCAACGCCGCCGCCGGAACTGACCCCTTCCCACACGCCCAAAAAAGGCCGCCGGCCGTGCCCCCCGAAACGGGAGGAACACGGCCGACGGCCCACAGACGACCCGGGGGAGCGGAAACCCGCTCCGGCCCGCGGCGATCTTAGATGTCGAAGTACAGCTCGAACTCGTGCGGGTGCGGCCGCAGCTGGATCGGCGCGATTTCGTTGGTGCGCTTGTAGTCGATCCAGGTCTCGATCAGGTCGGAGGTGAAGACGCCGCCCTGCTGGAGGTACTCGTTGTCGGCCTCGAGGGCGTCGAGGACGGCCGGGAGGGAGGTCGGGACCTGGGGGACGCCCGCGTGCTCCTCGGGGGCGAGCTCGTAGAGGTCCTTGTCGATCGGCTCGGCGGGCTCGATCTTGTTCTTGACGCCGTCGAGGCCCGCGAGGAGGAGGGCGGAGAAGGCGAGGTAGGGGTTCGACGACGGGTCCGGGGCGCGGAACTCGACGCGCTTGGCCTTCGGGTTCGAACCCGTGATCGGGATGCGCATGGCCGCGGAGCGGTTGCGCTGCGAGTAGACCAGGTTGACCGGGGCCTCGAAGCCGGGGACCAGGCGGTGGTAGGAGTTCACCGTCGGGTTGGTGAAGGCCAGCAGCGACGGGGCGTGCTTGAGGATGCCGCCGATGTAGTAGCGGGCGGTGTCCGAGAGGCCCGCGTAGCCCTGCTCGTCGTAGAAGAGGGGCGCGCCGCCCTGCCACAGGGACTGGTGGACGTGCATGCCGGAGCCGTTGTCACCGAAGATCGGCTTGGGCATGAAGGTGGCGGTCTTGCCGTTGCGCCAGGCGACGTTCTTGACGATGTACTTGAACAGCATCAGGTCGTCGGCGGCGGCGAGGAGGGTGTTGAACTTGTAGTTGATCTCCGCCTGGCCGGCCGTGCCGACCTCGTGGTGCTGGCGCTCGACCTCAAGGCCGGAGGCCTCGAGCTCGAGGGAGATCTCGGCGCGCAGGTCGGCGAAGTGGTCGACCGGCGGGGCCGGGAAGTAGCCGCCCTTGTAGCGGACCTTGTAGCCGCGGTTGTCCTCGACCGCACCGGTGTTCCAGGCGCCGGCCTCGGAGTCGATGTGGTAGAAGGATTCGTTCGACTTGGTCTCGAAACGGACGCTGTCGAAGACGTAGAACTCGGCCTCGGGACCGAAGTACGCGGTGTCCGCGATGCCGGTGGAGGCGAGGTAGGCCTCGGCCTTCTTGGCGATGTTGCGCGGGTCACGGCTGTACTGCTCGCCGGTGATCGGGTCGTGGATGAAGAAGTTGATGTTGACCGTCTTGTCGCGGCGGAAGGGGTCCACGCGGGCCGTCGACAGGTCGGCGCGCAGCGCCATGTCGGACTCGTGGATGGCCTGGAAGCCGCGGATCGAGGAGCCGTCGAAGGCGAGCTCCTCGGCCGGGTCGAACGCCTTCGCCGGGATCGTGAAGTGCTGCATCACACCGGGCAGGTCGCAGAACCGGACGTCGATGAATTTGACGTCCTCGTCCGCGATGAACTTCTTGGCCTCGTCGGCGTTCTGGAACATCCCACTCCTCCTAGCCCGGTCACCGGTCGGCGGACCCGGGGTTGCCGGGGTTGCTACTCGGAGCGCGTCCCTGTGCAGTGGCGCGCTCGCCCGACCTTAGGCAGGCGGGATTTCTCAAGCATGACCCATTTGTTTCGCCGAGGTTAACCGCCGCGCGGTCGCCTTTGTCCCCCAGTGTGCGCCAAAGAGCCGCATTCCGGGCACCTCCCGGCCCGCGCCCCGGTCCCGTGCCGGACCTCCGCGAAAGGAGCGAATCCGGTCGCAGTACCGTTGTCGGGTGGACAACAGGCAAGCAATCGGATCGTGGATCTCCGGGCCCCGCGCGACGGCCGAGGACATGGGTGTCGACTTCGGCTACCGCGGCGAACGGCTCGGGCTGCCGGAGCAGGGGCCCGGCTCGATCGCGCGCTTCGGGCGCCGGCTGGGCGCTCTGTGCATCGACTGGGCGCTGTGCATGCTCATCGCCTACGGGCTGCTCAGCGGCGGCAAGGTGCAGTCGGCGAGCAACTGGGCGCTGCTGGTCTTCGCCGTGCTCAGCCTGCTGACGGTCGGCACGGTCGGCTTCACACCGGGCAAGCGGATGCTGGGCCTGCGGGTGGTCGCCGAGGGCGGCGGGCCGGTTTCGCTGCCGCGGGTGGTGCTGCGGACCGTTCTGCTGGTCGTGGTCATCCCGGCGGTGGTCTGGGACCGGGACGGCCGCGGGCTGCACGACCGGCTGGCCCGGTCCGTCGAGGTACGGATCTGAGACAAAGGCAGGTCCGAGGACCTGGGGCCGGGGCCGGTACCAGGGGCTCGTGTCGAGGGCGAGCGTCCCGTGCCCGCCCCGCACTCGCACCAAGCCCTCGCCCCCGCCACCTCCACTCCGCCTCCACGCACTCGTATACAGCCCCCCGCACACCGCCCCACACAAAACGCCCCGGAGCCAAAGCCCCGGGGCGTCGTGATAGGTCCTGTCGGATCAGCGGCCCTTGCCGCCGCCCTTCGGCATGCGCATGCCCTTGGGCATCGGGCCCTTCGGGACCGGCATGTTGCTCATGAGGTCGCCGAGGGCGCGCAGCCGGTCGTTGACGATCGTCACCTGGGCGCCGGGCAGCACGCGCGGAAGCTTCAGAAGGGTCGTACGGAGCTTCTTCAGCGGCACCTGGCCCTCGCCGTCGCCCACGATGATGTCGTGGACGGGGGCGTCGGCGACCGTACGCGCCATCCGCTTCTTCTCGGCCGCCAGCAGGCCGCGCAGGCGGTTGGGGTTGCCCTCGCCCACCAGCACGATGCCGGCCTTGCCGACGGCGCGGTGCACCACGTCCTGGCTGCGGTTCATCGCCACCGCGGGGGTGGTCGTCCAGCCGCGCCCGACGTTGTCCAGCACGGCGGCAGCGGCTCCGGGCTGGCCCTCCATCTGCCCGAAGGCAGCCCGCTCGGCGCGCCGTCCGAAGACGATCGCCATCGCGAGGAAGGCCAGGACGAAGCCCAGAATGCCTGCGTAGATGGGGTGGCCGATCGCGAAGCCGATGGCAAGGAGAACGCCGAATACGACGATGCCTACGCCAGCGACGACAAGACCGACCTTGGAGTCGACCCCACGGGTCATCTTGTAGGTCAGGGCGATCTGCTTCAGTCGCCCGGGGTTCTCAGCGCCGGCAGCGCCGGAAGCGCCCTCAGCGTTTGCCTTCCTCGCCATACAGCGCAGTCTACGTGGCCTGGGGACGGCGGGTCGCCGCGGCCTCCAGTACGTACTCGGCCTCGTACCGGTCCTTGGCGCGGCGGCGGTCCTCCAGGACCGATGTCCACGCGTTGCGGCGAGCCGTGCGCTGGCCGCCGCGCAGCAGGACGGCCTCGACGGCACGCAGGGCGCCGGTGACGGAGGGCAGGGGACGGGGGGTGGCGCGGAGCGGCGCGGCCTGCATCGTGTGGACTCCCTCGGGGAGGTCGGAGGCGCGATGGCTGCGGGAGCAGTGCGTGCATCCATCGTCACGGAACGGTGTTACCAACGGATGACCTGCTGGTCAAACACCGATGAAACGTTGACGCGGCCCGCACGCCCCCGGCCTGGGGGAGTGCGGGCCGTGTCCTCACAGCATGTGCCACGATTCACAAGACGGCACGCCGGGCGGATCAAACCGCCTGACTGGACGCCTCGACCTCGCGCCGCTCGATGGCCTGCTGGTAAAGGCGGCCGGCACGGTAGGAGGAGCGGACCAGCGGGCCGGACATGACACCCGCATAGCCGATCTCCTCGGCCTCCTCCTTGAGCTCCACGAACTCGGCGGGCTTGACCCAGCGGTCGATGGGGTGGTGCCGCACGGTCGGGCGCAGGTACTGGGTGATCGTGATCAGCTCACAGCCCGCGTCGTACAGGTCCTGCAGCGCCTGGCTGATCTCCTCGCGCTCCTCGCCCATGCCCAGGATCAGGTTGGACTTGGTGACGAGTCCGGCCTCGCGGGCCTTGGTGATGACCTCCAGCGACCGCTCGTAGCGGAAGCCGGGGCGGATCCGCTTGAAGATCCGCGGGACCGTTTCGACGTTGTGGGCCAGCACCTCGGGGCGGGAGGAGAAGACCTCGGCGAGCTGCTCGGGGACCGCGTTGAAGTCCGGGATCAGCAGCTCGACGCCGGTGCCGGGCATCGCGGCGTGGATCTGCCGGACCGTCTCGGCGTAGAGCCAGGCGCCGCCGTCCTCCAGGTCGTCGCGCGCGACGCCGGTGATCGTGGCGTACTTCAGGCCCATGGTCTGCACGGACTCGGCGACCCGGCGGGGCTCGTCGCGGTCCAGCGGCTGCGGCTTGCCGGTGTCGATGAGGCAGAAGTCGCAGCGGCGGGTGCACTGCTCACCGCCGATGAGGAACGTCGCCTCGCGGTCCTCCCAGCATTCATAGATGTTGGGACAGCCCGCCTCCTGGCAGACCGTGTGCAGTCCCTCGCTCTTGACCAGGCCCTGCAGATGGTTGTACTCGGGACCCATTTTCGCCCGGGTCTTGATCCACTCGGGCTTGCGCTCGATGGGGGTCTGGCTGTTCCGGACCTCCAGGCGCAGCATCTTGCGTCCGTCGGGTGCGACAGCGGACACGTCCGGCTCCCTACGACTTCGATTCTTCGGCGTCCACCAGGGTACGCCCGTAAATTCGCACGTTTTTACGTCATGCCCTTGCGTTACCGCTGGACGTCATGGCGTTACGTGCAGGGCAACCCCGTACGGCGGGGTCGCATTCCCGGCGACTTCGCGTCAGACCGCGCGGGGCAGGAGCTCGGCGCCCTCCAGGACGTCGCGCAGATGCTTCTCGGCGACGGGCAGCACCTCGGCGATGGTGATGTCGCGGCCCAGCTCATTGGCGAGCGAGGCGACGCCGGCGTCACGGATACCGCACGGGACGATCTTGTCGAACGAGGTGTTGTCCGGGTTCACGTTCAGCGAGAAGCCGTGCATCGTGACGCCCTTGGCGACGCGGATGCCGATCGCGGCGAGCTTGCGGTCCTCGCGGCGCTGGCCGGCGTTGGAGGGGGCGTACTCGGGGCCGTTGAGCCGCGGGTCGAACATCTCGTCCGCCACCCGCGGGTCGAAGTCCAGATTCAGCCCGCCCAGCGCCGCCCGCTGCTCCACCGGGTCGCCCAGCACCCACACGCCGCTGCGCCCCTCGACCCGGCTGGTCTCCACGCCGAACTCGGCGCAGACCCGGATCAGGGCGTCCTCGAGGCGGCGGACATGGGCGACGACGTCCACCGGGCGCGGCAGCTTCTGGATCGGGTAGCCGACGAGCTGGCCGGGGCCGTGCCAGGTGATCTTGCCGCCGCGGTCCACATCGATGACGGGAGTGCCGTCCAGGGGCCGCTCGTCGTCGGACGTGCGCCGTCCGGCGGTGTATACGGGCGGGTGCTCCAGCAGCAGGCAGGTGTCCGGGACCTCGTCGGCGAACCGGGCGGCATGTACCCGGCGCTGCTCCTGCCACGCGGTCTCGTAGTCCACGGCATCGGCACCGAAGCCCATATGCACAAAGCGCAGCCCCTCGGGTGCGGGGGTCTCCCCCCGAGAGATCGCAGTCACGGCAGCTCCTCTTCGCACTTCCGTCTCCCGCTGCACGGTGCTGCACCAGGAGAGTCATATCGCGCCCATGCAACTGTACGACCGCCGCGCCCGCCCGCTGCAGGCGGCCGGTTCCGGGCCGCCGGGGTCCGTTCCGCCGGGCCGGAGGTTTCCTGCTCACACGATCGGATGAACGCGGGGCACAGGTCGTCAGAACGGCGCCGAAGGCCGTTACATTCACGCCGTCCCACAAGGGCGAAGGAGCGTTGCCGGACAGGGTGAGCCGAGCCCGGCGGCCAGGCTCGGAAGGCAGGAGACCGGTAAAGCCGATGACCGAACGACCCCCGCAACACACGCCCAACCGCCAGCTCGCCGCGCTCATCGCCGAGGCGGGATTCTCCAACGCAGGGCTGGCCAGAAGGGTCGATCAGCTCGGCATCGAGCACGGCCTCGACCTGCGCTACGACAAGACCTCGGTGACCCGCTGGCTGCGCGGCCAGCAGCCCAGAGGCACCACCCCCGCGCTGATCGCGGAGGTCTTCACCCGCAGGCTGGGGCGCCGGCTCTCGGCGCAGGATCTCGGCCTGGACGCCTGTGCGCCGGTGTACGCCGGGCTCGAATTCGCCGCCAGCCCCAGCGAGGCCGTGGACATCGTCAGCGGCCTGTGGCGCAAGGACTCCGGCAGCCATGCCGAACTCCGCAAGATCGCCTTCACCCCCGCCGGGCTCGTGGTGCCCAGCCGGGACTGGCTGATCGGCCGCGCCGACGAACGCGTCGCCCGCGGCGAGACCGGCGCGGACGCCGGCGGCCGGGTCCCGGTCCAGGGCGGCCGCCCGGCCGTGCCGCGCCAGCGGCGCACCGACCGCGTCGACCGCACCCCGGGCGCCCGGGTCACCTCCGGCGACATCGCCGCGCTCCGCTCGGTCGGCGAGCTGTTCCGGGCGCTGGACCACGCCTACGGCGGCGGCCACGCCCGTCAGGCCCTGGTGCGCTACCTGGAACACGAGGCCGAGCCGATGCTGCGCGGCACCTACGGGGAGGCGACCGGCCGCCGGCTCTTCGCGGCCGCCGCCGATCTGACCCGGCTGGCCGGCTGGACCTCGTACGACATCGCCGCGCACGGCCTGGCGCAGCGGTACTTCGTCCAGGCCCTGCGGCTGGCGCAGGCGGCCGGCGACCGGGCGTACGGGTCCTACGTCCTGGTGACGATGAGCCGGCAGGCCGTCTATCTGGGGCACGGCAGGGAGGCCGTCCAGCTGGCGCGGGTCGCCCAGCAGGGCGTCGGCAGCAGCGCCCCGCCGGTCGTCCAGGCGCTGCTGCACTCCGCGGAGGCGCGCGGGCACGGCCTGATGAGCGAGGTCCGGGCCTGCACGGCCGCGCTGGCCCGCGCGGAGCGGGCGCTGGAGGCCGCCCGGCCCGGTGACGACACCCCGTACTGGGCGCGGTTCTTCGACGAGGCCCAGCTGGCCGACGAGCTGGCGCACTGCCACCGCGATCTCCAGCAGTACCGCGCCGCCTCCCAGCACGCGGAGCGCTCGCTCCAGCTCCGGCCGGCCTCCTTCGCCCGCAGCCGTCTGTTCTGCCGGGTGGTGCTGGCGAGCGCCCGGCTGGGCCTGGGAGAGCTGGAGCAGGCCTGCACGCTCGGCGCGGAGGCGGCGCTCCAGGCGTCCGAAATGCGGTCGGTACGCGCCCATGAGTACGTACGGGACTTCGAGCGCCGCCTGGAGCCGTACCGCGATGCGGCGGCGGTGCGCGGGTACCGGGACCGGGTCGCCGCCATGGGGTGAGGGCCGCCCGGCGGCGCGGCTCATGCCGCCGGGTGCAGGGTGCGCGGCTCGGCGAGGGCCGGCAGGCCGAAGTCCCGCAGCAGGGCGCGGGCGGCCCGGCGGCCCGAGTGCAGCGCCCCCTGGAGCGTGCCGGTGTCCCGGTGGTCGCCGCACACATACAGCCCCGACAGCACCCGCACCGGCCGCTGGGGATCGAACGGCGCGGGCATCGCCGGTACCGCGTAGGGATCGTGATGGCCGCTCAGCAGCCGCCAGCCGTCGGTCGCCGTGCCGTAGAGCTTCTCCAGCTGCGGCCGGACCGTCTTGTCCAGGACGGACAGCGGCAGCGAGGCGGCGGCGCCGAGCACGGTCGTGGTGATCAGCGAGTGGCCCGGTGGCGTACGCGAGGGATCGATGGCGCCGGCGGCGTAGGTGTGCGCCACCGGGCCGTCCGTCGGGAGGATCAGCGCCGTGTCCCGGGAGGGGGCCAAGCCGTTGCGCGGGCCCGGGGCGGTGCCCGTCGTGTGGTGCAGCACGGTCACCGGATGGAAGGCGGGCACCCGCAGCCCCGGCAGCAGCTCGGCCGCGTCGTGCGCCCCGGTCGCCACCAGGACGGCGCGGCAGGCCAGCGGCCCGTGGGCGGCGGTGCCGACGCCGTTGGCGGAGACCGAGGTGGCGCGGACGGACGTACGGACCGTGCCGGGGGGCAGGGCGGCGGCGAGGAGTTCGGGGACGGCGCAGGCACCGCCGGCCGGCAGGCACAGGCGGCCCTCGGCGAAGTCGCGCAGTACCCGGGCGGCCGCGCGACTGGAGCCGCGCAGCCGGGGGTCGCAGGTCAGCGCGGCCAGCAGCGGCCGCAGAAACGCGTCCTGGGGGCGCGGGGGGAAGCCGGGGCGGCCCGCGAGGGTCTCAACCACCGGGCGGTCGGCGGGTGTTGAGGGGGTGGCGCGCGAGAGGGCGCGCGCCGCGTACAGTGCGCCCCTCGTGCTCCGGGGCGAGCTGATGCGCTGCGCCCGCAGGCCGTTGTGGAGACACAGACCGGGCGCGAACGGCCGCAGCGCCAGCGCCCCGAGGCCCGGTGTACGGCGCAGCTCGCCGATGGAGACCGCCAGCGGGCGGCCGCTCCGGTCCAGCCGGAAGCCGTCGATCTCCTCGGTCGCGGCCCGGCCCCCGATCCGTGGCGCGGCCTCCAGTACGGTCACCGACACTCCGGCGCCGGTCAGATGGCGGGCGGCGGCGAGACCGGCCGGGCCGGCTCCCACGATGACGACGTCCACGGTCGATGCGGTGCGCGGCACGGGGCCCTCCCGGGGGGTCTGTCCCGGCGGTGGCGGCACCGGTGCGGTGGCCGGTGCCGCCGTGCGGGATGCCGGTGGTCTGTGCCGGGACCTTAGGGAGGGGGCGGGGGAATACGACAGGGGGCGTCCGGGGCGCGCCGGTGCGTCGCCTTCCGCGCTGCCGTCGGTGCCGGCTCCCGCACCGCCGGGTCCTGCGCCGGGCCGTGGCCGGTCATGCGGCGCGTACGGCGTCCATGATGCGGGGGTGGGCGAAGGCGAAGCCGGAGTCCAGCAGGCGCCGGGGAATGATGCGCTGGCTGGACAGCACATCGTTGGCGAACTCTCCCAGGGCGAGCCGCAGCACGGGCGCGGGGACCGTGAAGAGGGTGGGGCGGTGCAGGAATGCGCCCATCACCGCGGTCGCTTCCCGGTTGGTGACGGGTTCGGGGGCGGTGAGGTTGACGGGACCGGTGAGGGACTCGGTGTCGATGAGGTGGCGGAGCGCGGCGATGTGGTCCTGGAGGGAGATGAAGCTCCAGTACTGGCTGCCGTCGCCCAGCCGGCCGCCCAGCCCCAGGCGGAAGACCGGGAAGAGCTGCCCCCAGGCGCCGCCCGAGCGCGCCACGACCAGGCCGGTGCGGGCGAAGACCGTGCGGATGCCCGCGTCCTGTGCGGGCCCGGCGGCGTCCTCCCAGGCGACGCAGACGTCCGGCAGGAAACCCGAACCGGGCGCCCCGCTCTCGTCCGTGCGCCGGTCGCCGGTGTCGCCGTAGTAGCCGATCGCGCTGCCGCAGACGAAGACGCGCGGCGGGGTGTCCATCGAGGCGAGGGCGGTGGCGACGGCCTTGGTTCCCAGTACGCGGCTGTCGCGGATCTCGCTTTTGTACGCGGCCGTCCAGCGGTGGTCGCCGACCCCCGCGCCCGCCAGATGGACCATCGCCTCGCAGCCCGCGAGCTCGGCCACGTCGACCTCCTGGCGCCGGGGGTCCCAGCGCACCTCGTCGGCGGCCGCGGGCGGGCGCCGTACGAGCCGGACGACGTCATGCCCGTCCGCCCGCAGCGAGCGAACGAGTTCCGTGCCGATGAGACCGGTCGAGCCGGTGATCGCGATCCGCATGGGCCCATACTGCCCGCCGGGGCGGGGGAGGAGCCGCACGCGGGTGGCCGCGCGCCCTATGGCTTGAAACGGTCCCAGAGCCGGGGGAAGCGCTCCGCCAGGGTGTCGTCGTCGTCGAAGTCGAGGTACGTGCCGAGCGGTTCACGGGGCGGCGGCGACAGGCCGAGGTCGGGCATCACCACGCCGGTCAGCCGCTCGTAGGCCTCGTCGGCCGCATAGCCCAGCTCCTCCGCGTCGCCGTCCACCTCCTCGTCGAAGTCCGCCACGAGTTCGGCGAGGTGGTCCGGGTCGTGCAGGGCGCCCTCGAAGACCTCCCGGCCCTGGCCGATGAGCCAGCAGCGGAAGTAGTCGAAGGCGTCGTCGCTGGCGCCGTCCAGCATCACCGACGCCGCGGCCCACAGGTCCCAGGAGTACGCGCGGTTGTAGCGGGACTCGAAATGGCGGGCGAAGTCCGTGACGGCGTCCGGGTCCAGCCCGAGCAGCCGCTCGACCAGGGCGTCGGCCTGCTCCTCGGGGTCGCCCTCGGCGGCCTCGCGGGAGGCGTCGATGAGCTCCCAGAACTCCGTCTCGTCCATCACCGCTCCAGCATCGGCCCTGGCGCCGCGCCGCGCACGCGGAGTCCCCCGGATGCGACGCGGTTGTTACCCGAGCGGTGACGGGACGTCTGCTGCCGGACCGGTGACGGGTGCTGCCGGACCGGTGACGGGACGTCCGGGGCGTCCGGGACGTACGCGACGTACGCGGCGTACGGGACCGGTGCGCGGGGCGCGGGCCCGGTGGCCGCTCGTCCGGCCGGCGATCCGTCGTGCGACCGCCGCCGCGCCGTCATCCGGGCCGCCATCCGGTCCGCCGTCCGACCGCCGTGTGACCGTCTCAAGAATCACTCGTTGGAAGGCGTGCAACGACCATCCGCGGCATTTCCCCCCATACGCGAAGGGCTGTTTCAGGCCATGCCCATGGACGAAAGAACTCGGGCCGATGTCGAGCGGGCCGAGGCGGCCATCGTCGAGCACTACCCGCGGCTGGTCCGCCTCGGCTACCTCGTCCTGCCGCCGTCGATGGGCCGCCACCGCCGGGTCCTGGCCGCCCACGGCCTGGTCCAGCGGGCGCTGCCACGGGCCGGCCGGCGCGGCCGGGACCGCAGCACCCTGCCCGCCCAGCGCGGCCCGGAGACCGGATCCGGCTACGAGCTGGTGCGGCTGCGCACCCTGCGGCTGGCCCTGGCGTACGAGGACCGGCCCGCCCGGCCGCTGCCCGCGGTGCCCCTCGTCTGGGGACTGCGGCTCTTCCCCCGGGCCGGCGGCGCCGATGAACTCGCCCTGGACCGGGCGCTGTCCGCCGTACCCGCCCCCGTACGGGCCGCCGTCGGGCTGTGGCACCTGGAAGGGCTCGACGGGGACAGCGCCCGCGCCGTCCTGGTGGCGGCCGGGGTCGGGGACCCGGACGCGGCGCAGCGCGCCGCCGGCCTGCTGGACCGGGCCACCGGCGCGGGCACCACGGCGCTGCTGAACTCCGGGGAGTTCGACCCGTGCACGGTGCAGACCCGGCCCACGGACCTGCTGCGCCGCCGCCAGCGGGTGCGGGCGTCGGTCGCGCTGGCGGCCGTACTGGCGGTCGGCACGGCCGTCGCGGGGGTGGCGGGCGGCGACGACCCCGGGCCGCGGCGCGAGACCCTCGCACAGCAGGCGCTGGACCCGGCCCGGCTGCTGCGCACCCCCAACGACCAGTGGGCCGACACCGCCCGGCTGGACTTCACCGCCTGGCCGCCCCGCGGACGGCAGGCCGGCGACCAGGAGCTGCTGGGGCGGGCGCTGCGGGTCTGGGCGGCACCGCCCGCCGGAACGCGGATCACCGCATCCGCCGGGACCTCCACCGGACCGCCGCACCAGCCGCCCCGCCTCCTGTACGCGGGCCTGATCGACAACGTCATGGTGGTGGTCCTCCACGACGGCGACCGGCTGGTGCGCTACGCCGAACCGGCCGACGCCACACCCACGCTGCACTTCGCACGGGTCGACAACGCGGACCTGGCGACCGCCGGCGCGCTGGTGATCGGCCGCGGAAACGGCTGGATGCGCTATCTGCTCGCACCGTGGGTGTCGGACATCACCGTCCTCGATCTGCTCGCGCCCGACGCCCCGGGGCGCGGCCTGCATCTCGCCCCCGACGGGGTCACCGACCGGATCCCGACGCCGCCCGAGGACGGCGGTGACTGCGGGAGCTGGCCGGCGGCCCGGCTGCGCTCCTCGACGCGGATCGCCGAGAGCCGCGCCTTTGTGCTGACCGACCTCGGAGACCTCGCGCCCGTCCGGCTGACGTCCCTGCCCGCGCTGCCGGGTGCCCCCGGGCCGGGCGAGGCCGACGAGGCCGGGGACGGCCCCGCGCCGCTGAGCTGGGCCCGTACCGCCTGCTCGCTGCGCTCGCTGCGGGGCGCGGGCGTGCGGTCCGTCAACAACTGGGCGTACGCCGCACAGCGCCTCCCGGAGGACGGCGGTACCTCCCACCCCGGCGGAGCCGGGAGCGGCGGAGGCAGCGCCACCTGGGTCTGCACCCGCGCCGACACCTGGCGCGGCCCCGGCCGGATCACCGTGCAGTTCCAGCCGCCCGCCGCCCGTCCCGTGGACCCCGGGCGGATCGCCGGGCAGGCCCTCAACACCGCCGCCTGCAGCCGCTACGGACGCCCCGTGGTCGGCCGGATCCACTGGCAGGCGAAGTCCGGGAAGTGGTACCTGCTCGCCGCGGGCAGCAACGGCGTCGGCGGGATCGACGTCACCGGCGGCGTACGGGCCGGCGCCAAGGGGGCCACGCTCGCCGTACCCGCTCCGCAGGGCGCACCGGCCGAGGTGACGGGGCGGCTGGCGGACGGGGGGAGCGTGCGGGCGGTGGGTCCGTGAACGGCTCGCACGCTAGGTGGGGACGAATCAGAGGATCCACAACGCCAGGCAGACGGGCGTCAGAACGCCCACGAGCCCCGGAACCAGGAGCGCGTAACCGAGGATCTTGACGGCCCGGTGCCGCTGCGCCCGGCAGGCGGCGGAAAAGGTGAGGGCGATGATGCCGTAGAACGGCAGCGTGATGAAGCCGAAACCCGCCGCTTCCATCGTCTTCCTCTTCCCCCGATGTCCCCCGATGCCTGGTCCCGGCAGATTACTGGGGGCCCAATCCGGAATAGCGAGCCCGGAATACCGAGCCCGGGGGACCGGTCCCGGGAAACCGAGCCCGTAATCCCGACAGAGGGTGTCGGGATTCGCTGTCAGGGTCGCGAGATACGCACAGGAAACGGGGCGAGGCGCCGAGCGGCGTCCGACAGCTGGGAGCGGCAGCATGACGGTGAACGACAAGGAACTGACCGGCACGGTGGCGCTGGTCGCCGGCGCGACCCGGGGCGCGGGGCGGGCGATGGCCGTGGAACTGGGCCGGGCCGGCGCGCTGGTGTACGTGACGGGGCGGACGACCCGGGAGCGGGTCAGCGAGGTCGGCCGGCCGACGGAGACGATCGAGGAGACCGCGGAGCTGGTGACCGCGGCAGGGGGCACCGGGATCGCCGTACCGACCGACCATCTGGAGCCGGCGCAGGTCGAGGCGCTGACCGCGCGCATCGACCGGGAGCAGGGACGACTGGACGTCCTGGTGAACAGCCTCTGGGGCGGCGACCATCTGCTGCAGTTCAACACCAAGCTCTGGGAACTCGATCTGAACGGCGGGCTGCGGATGTTCCGCCTCGGCATCGACAGCCACATCATTACCAGCCACTTCGCGCTGCCGCTGCTGATCCGGCGGCCCGGCGGACTGGTGGTCGAGATCACCGACGGCACCGCCGCCTTCAACCGCACCTACCGCGAGAACCTCTGCTTCGACCTCACCAAGAACGCCCCGCACCGCATCGCCTTCGGCCTCGCCGCCGAACTCCAGGAGTACGGAGGTACGGCCGTCTCGCTCACCCCCGGCTTCCTGCGGTCCGAGGAGATGCTGGACCACTTCGGTGTGACGGAGGAGAACTGGCGCGACGCGGTGGCCAAGGAGCCGCACTTCGCCATCGCCGAATCACCGGCCCTGATCGCCCGCGCCGCGCGGGCGCTGGCCGCCGACCCGGACCGGGGGCGCTGGAGCGGACAGTCGCTCTCCAGCGGCCAGTTGGCGAAGGAGTACGACTTCACGGACACGGACGGCTCCCGGCCGGACTGCTTCGGCTACTTCGAGGACGTGGTCATGGGCGGGAAGGACGCGACGGCGGCGGACTACCGGTAGGGCGCAGGTCCGGCAGGTCCGGCAGGTCCGGCAGGTCCGGCAGGTCCGGCAGGCACGCGCGGGTACGTGCGGGCACGCGCGGACGGCTATGCGTACAGCGCGGCCGTCCGGGCGGCGGCCGCCGCGAGCCGCTCGCGCAGCCCGGGGGGCGCCAGCACCTCGCCCTCCGGGCCGAGCGCCAGCAGCTGGGCATAGGCGACCTCCTCGGACTCCACGGCCAGCGTGACCGTCAGCCGCCCCTCCTCGTCGGGCCCGCCCGCCTCCCGGGCCGCGGCTATCGCCTCCCGGGCCGCCACGCGCTCGGTGACGTACGGCAACTGGAGCGCGCCGCGCGGCGAGAGCCGGAGGACCACCTCTTCGCGCAGGATCGAGCGGGCGAACTCCGCCGCCCGCTCGGCCCAGAACGCGGGCAGATCGAACTCCTCGTCCCGGCCGAAGCGTTCGCCCCCGGCCTCGACGGCGGTGAAGCGGTCGACCCGATAGACCCGGAAGGCGCCCGCCCGTCGCCCGGCCACCGCCCCTGACGCAAGCCCTTCGGGCTGCTCCTCCGTCGCCCGCGCCGCCAGATACCACACCCCCGCCTTCAGCACGAGGCCGTACGGCTCCAACTCCCGTTGCACCTCGGTGTCCTTGCGGAGGTAGCGCGCGGTGATGCGGCGGTCGTCCCAGACCGCGTCGGCGAGGGCGGGCAGCAGGGCGGGCGTCGTGGGCTCCTGATACCAGGCGGGCGCGTCGAGATGGAAGCGCTGGGCGGCGCCCGCGGCGGCGTCCCGCAGCTCGGGCAGCAGGGCGGCACTGACCTTGAGGCGGGCGGCGGAGGCGGCGTCGGCGAGGCCCATCTCGCGCAGCGCGGAGGGCACTCCGGACAGGAAGAGCGCCTCCGCCTCGCTGCGCCCGAGACCCGTGAGGCGGGTGCGGTAGCCGCCGACCAGGCGGTAGCCGCCGGCCCGGCCGCGGTCGGCATAGACGGGCACGCCCGCTTCGGAGAGCGAGAGGACGTCCCGGGCGACCGTGCGCTCGGAGACCTCCAGCTCGCGCGCCAGCTCCGCGGCCGTCATCGACGGCCGCGACTGGAGCAGTAACACCATCTTGATCAGCCGGGCAGCGCGCATGCCCTCATCATGCCGGGCACCACTGACAACGCCCGCGCGCAGCGGCCGGGCTCCGCGCGAGGTCAGGGGAACTTCGGGGTACCCCTAGGGGAAGCCCGACGACCAGACCCGCCCACCCCCCGAAGGGGGGTGGGCGGCGGGGAAAAACAAAAAAGGAAGCGGCGGGCGCGAAGAGGCGCAAGGCCCAGGGAAGAGACGCAAGGCCAGGGAAGAGGCGCAAGGCCAGGACCGCCCGCGCACGAACACCCCCCCCGCGCATGAACACCCCCCACACACCGCAGAACCGGCCCGGCCGAGTCAGGGCATGGCCGGCCGGGCCGGTGGGTTCCCGTGCGAAGGCCCCGGGCGCGGGAAGGTGGCCTCCGCACGGGAGTCGGGGGAGAGCCCCGCCACGGGGGCTCTCAGGGGCGGGCCGGTGGGCCCGCAGGGCGGGCGGCGCCCGGTGTCGGCCGGGGCCGCCCGTGTCTCATCGGCCGCTTGTGGCCGCGGGCCTCACAGCCCGTACTGCTGCCGGGCCTCCTTGACCGTCTCCGGCTTGACCTCGCCCCGGCGGGCCAGCGCGGCCAGCGCCTGGACGACCACCGACTGCGGGTCGACGCCGAAGTGGCGGCGGGCCGCGTCGCGGGTGTCCGAGAGGCCGAAACCGTCGGTGCCGATGGAGGTCCAGTCCTGCTCGACCCAGGGGGCGATCTGGTCCGGAACGGCCCGCATCCAGTCGCTGACCGCGACCACCGGACCGGGAGCGCCGGCCAGTGCACGGGTGACGTACGGGACCCGGTCCTCGCCCTCCAGGCGGGCCGCATCGCACTCCAGGGCGTCGCGGCGCAGCTCGCCCCAGGAGGTCGCGGACCATACGTCGGCGGCCACGTCCCAGTCCTCGGCGAGCAGCCGCTGCGCCTCCAGGGCCCAGTGGATCGCGGTGCCGGAGGCCAGCAGCTGGGTGCGCGGGGTCTCGGACGTCGCGTTGGCGGCTTCCTTGAAGCGGTAGAGGCCCTTGATGATGCCCTCTTCGACGCCTTCGGGCATGGCCGGCTGCTGCTTGGGCTCGTTGTAGACGGTGAGGTAGTAGAAGACGTTCTCGCCGGTGGGGAATTCGGCGGTCTCGCCGTACATCCGGCGCAGACCGTCCTTGACGATCACCGCGATCTCGTACGCGAAGGCCGGGTCGTAGTTGAGCGACGCCGGGTTCGTGGACGCGATCAGGTGCGAGTGGCCGTCGGCGTGCTGGAGGCCCTCACCGGTCAGGGTCGTACGGCCCGCGGTGGCGCCGACGATGAAGCCCTTGCCGAGCTGGTCGGCGAGCTGCCACATCTGGTCCGCGGTGCGCTGCCAGCCGAACATCGAGTAGAAGATGTAAAACGGGATCATCGGCTCGCCGTGGGTCGCGTACGACGTGGCGGCGGCGATGAAGTCGGCCATGGCGCCGGCCTCGGTGATCCCCTCGTTGAGGATCTGGCCGTCGGTGGCCTCCTTGTAGTACATCAGCTGGTCGCGGTCGACCGGCTCGTACGTCTGGCCCTTCGGCGAGTAGATGCCGGCCGAGGGGAACAGCGACTCCATACCGAAGGTACGGGCTTCGTCCGGGACGATCGGCACCCAGCGACGGCCGGTCTCCTTGTCCCGCATCAGGTCCTTGACCAGGCGGACGAAGGCCATCGTGGTGGCCATCTCCTGCTTGCCGGACCCCTTGAGGAGCGCCTTGAAGGCGCGCTCCTCGGGCTGCGGCAGCGCGGCCGAGGCGTGCAGGCGGCGGGCCGGGGCCGGGCCGCCGAGCGCGGCGCGGCGCTCCTGGAGGTAGCGGACCTCGGGGGAGTCGGCCCCCGGGTGGCCGTACGGCACCAGGTCCTCGTCCAGCCTGGCGTCCGGGATGGGAAGGTCGAGCAGGTCGCGCATCGCGCGGAACTCCTTGCCCGAGAGCTTCTTCATCTGGTGGTTGGCGTTCTTGGACTCAAAGCCGGGGCCGAGGGTGTAGCCCTTGACGGTCTGGGCGAGGATCACGGTCGGCGCGCCCTTGAACTCGACGGCCGCCTTGTACGCCGCGTACACCTTGCGGGCCTCGTGGCCGCCGCGGGAGGTGTGGAAGCACTCGGCGATCTTCGCGTCGGTCAGGACCTTCGCCATCTCGACGAGGGCCGGCTCGGCGCCGAAGAAGTGCTCGCGGATGTAGGCCACGTCGCGGGTGGCGTACGTCTGGAACTGCGCGTCCGGCACCTGGCGCAGCCGGCGGACCAGCGCGCCGGTGGTGTCGAGCTGGAACAGCTGGTCCCAGGCCGAGCCCCACAGCGACTTGACGACGTTCCAGCCGGCGGCGCGGAACTGCGACTCCAGCTCCTGAACGATCTTGAAGTTGGCGCGCACCGGACCGTCGAGGCGCTGCAGGTTGCAGTTGATGACGAAGGTCAGGTTGTCCAGGCCCTCGCGGCCGGCCAGCGCGAGCGCGGCCGTCGACTCGGGCTCGTCCATCTCGCCGTCGCCGAGGAAGGCCCAGACGTGCGAGTTGGCGGTGTCCTTGATGCCGCGGCCCTGGAGGTAGCGGTTGAAACGGGCCTGGTAGATCGCCGAGAGCGGGCCGAGGCCCATGGAGACGGTCGGGAACTCCCACAGCCAGGGCAGCCGCCGCGGGTGCGGGTAGGAAGGCAGGCCCTTGCCGCCGGACTCCTGGCGGAAGTGGTCGAGGTGGTCCTCGGTGAGGCGGCCGTCGAGGAAGGCGCGGGCGTAGATGCCGGGGGAGGCGTGGCCCTGGATGTAGAGCTGGTCGCCGCTGCCGTCGCCCTCCTTGCCGCGGAAGAAGTGCTGGAAGCCCGTCTCGTACAGCCAGGCCGCGGACGCGAAGGTCGCGATGTGGCCGCCGACGCCGAACCGCGAGCCGCGCGTCACCATGGCGGCGGCGTTCCAGCGGTTCCAGGCGGTGATCCGGGCCTCCATCGCCTCGTCGCCGGGGAAGGCGGGCTCGGCGGAGGTCGGGATGGTGTTGACGTAGTCCGTCTCCAAGGGCGCGAGCCCGGGGGCACCGTTGTGCTCCAGGGCGCGGCGCATCAGGTACGCGGCCCGGTGCGGGCCCGCGGCCTTGGTGACGGCGTCAAGCGATTCGCGCCACTCGGCGGTCTCCTCGGGGTCCCGGTCCGGGAGCTGGTCGAGCTGGCTGTACGGCAGGCGTACGGGTTCGGGCATGGGTGGCCCCTTTCCGGACGGTGGGTCGGGAGTGCGAGTGGTGCTTGGCAGGCAGGGGTGTCGCGCCCCGAGAGACGACGATACGCCCCTGATCGATGATCGATCAACGCTCCGCGCGGGAAAAACCGCAGGTCGGCACGGGGTGCCGCACATTTCGGCACGCGGTGCCAGTCGAAAGGGGGCTGTGGAGGCGGCCGGAAACGGGGCGCGGGACAACGGCGAGCGGGGCGTATCGGAGGCTCACTCCGATACGCCCCGCGGGCCCCGCCGCAGCGTCCTCAGACCCTCGGCGCGCAGCTCAGCACGTGTGTCTTGAGCAAGGTCCCGATCTTCGGGTCGCGCCGCCGGAACGCGTCCACGATCTCCTGATGGTCCTGTGCATGCGACCGCGGCTCCGGGCTGAACCAGCGGATCGACAGCGTCGTCCAGACCTCGATGCCCAGCGACTCCCAGGTGTGCAGCAGCACGGCGTTCCCGGCCGCCTGCACGATCTCCCGGTGGAAGGCCACCGTGTGCCGCACCTGCGCCTCTCCGTCCCCCGTCCGGTCGGCCTCCCGCAGCGCCGCCACCTCGCGCTCCAGGGCCGCCGTATCGTCCGCCAGACGGCCCGCCGCCAGCTCCGCGGCCACCTGCTCCAGCCCGGCCCGTACGGGATAGCTCTCCTTGAGGTCGTCCGCGGTCAGGTTCCGTACCCGGACGCCCTTGTTCGGCGCCGACTCGATCAGCTGCAGCGACTCCAGCTCCCGCAGCGCCTCACGGACCGGCGTCTGGCTGACCTCCAGCTCCACGGCGATCCGGCGCTCCACGATCCGCTCGCCCGGCTGCCACCGGCCGCTGACGATCCCCTCGAGGATGTGCTCGCGGATCTGCTCGCGCAGCGAATGGACGACGGGCGGGGTCATGAGGTGCTCCTTCAGAGCGGGGTGGTGACGAGGGGAGGCCGAGGGGGCCGAGGGGCCCATTATCCGGGAGGCGGGGCGGATCGGGCAGAAGGCGAAGGGGCCACCGGCGGCCGGGACGCCCGGGGACGCCCGGGGCCGGTCAAGGACGCGCAAAGGGGCCGGCCCCGGCTCGTGAGAACCGGGGCCGACCCCTGGCACACCTAAGGCTTGCCGGCCGGAATCAGAGACCGATCTCGGTCTCGAACTCGGCGGCCTCCAGGATCTGCTTGACCGTGGTCAGGTAGCGGGCGGCGTCGGCGCCGTCCACCAGACGGTGGTCGTAGGAGAGCGCGAGGTAGGTCATGTCGCGCACCGCGATGGTCTCGCCGAGGTCCGGGTGGTTGATGACCACCGGGCGCTTGACGGTGGCACCGATGCCCAGGATGCCGACCTGGTTCGGCGGCACGATGACCGTGTCGAACAGCGCGCCGCGCGAGCCGGTGTTGGAGATGGTGAAGGTCGCACCGGACAGCTCGTCCGGGGTGATCTTGTTGCCGCGGACCTTGCCCGCCAGCTCCGCCGTCTTCCGGGCGATACCGGCGATGTTGAGGTCGCCCGCACCCTTGATGACCGGGGTCATCAGGCCCTTCTCCGCGTCCACCGCGATACCGACGTTCTCGGTGTCGAAGTAGGTGATGGTGCCCTCGTCCTCGTTGATCCGGGCGTTGACGACCGGGTGGGCCTTCAGCGCCTGGACGGCGGCCTTGACGAAGAACGGCATCGGGGAGAGCTTGACGCCCTCACGCTGCGCGAAGGCGTCCTTGGCCTTGTTGCGCATCCGCATGATCGCGGTGATGTCCACCTCGACCACGGAGGTCAGCTGCGCCTGGCCGTGCAGGGCCTTCATCATGTTGTCGCCGATGACCTTGCGCATCCGCGGCATCTTGACGGTCTGACCGCGCAGCGGGGAGACCTCGAGGGCCGGAGCCTTCGAGACCGCGGCGGCCGGGGCGGCAGCCGGAGCAGCGGCCTTGAGGGCCTCCGCGGCGGCGATGACGTCCTGCTTGCGGACCCGGCCACCGACACCGGTGCCCTTGACCGTGGCGAGGTTGACGCCGGTCTCCGCGGCGAGCTTGCGCACCAGCGGGGTGACGTACGCGGCCTCCTCACCCGCGGCGGGAGCCGGGGTGACGGGAGCCGGGGCGGCAACCGGAGCCGGCGCCGGCGCGGGGGCCGGAGCGGGCGCGGGAGCCGGGGCCGGAGCGGCCGGGGCGGGCGCCGGAGCGGCGGCGGCCGGAGCCGGGGCCGGAGCGGCGGGCGCGGGAGCCGGGGCGGCGGGGGCGGCCGGGGCCGGAGCGGCCGGAGCCGCACCCTTCGCACCGATGACGGCGAGCTTGGCGCCGACCTCGGCGGTCTCGTCCTCGCCGACCACGATCTCCAGCAGCGTGCCGGAGGCGGGCGCCGGGATCTCGGTGTCGACCTTGTCGGTGGAGACCTCCAGCAGCGGCTCGTCGGCCTGGACCTCCTCGCCGACCTCCTTCAGCCAGCGGGTGACCGTGCCCTCGGTGACGCTCTCGCCGAGCGCGGGGAGGACGACATCGGTGCCCTCGGCGCCACCCGCGGGGGCGGCGGCGGGGGCGGGAGCCTCGGCCGCGGGGGCCGGGGTGGGCTCGGGCTGCGGCTGGGCCGCGGGGGCCTCGGCGGCGGCCGGGGCGGGGGAGGCAGCGGGCGCGCCCGTGCCGTCGTCGATGAGGGCCAGCTCGGCGCCGACCTCCACCGTCTCGTCCTCGGCCACCTTGATGGAGGCCAGGATGCCGGCGGCCGGGGCCGGGATCTCGGTGTCGACCTTGTCGGTCGACACCTCGAGCAGCGGCTCGTCGGCCTCTACGCGCTCACCCTCGGCCTTGAGCCAGCGGGTGACGGTGCCCTCGGTGACGCTCTCGCCGAGCGCCGGCAGGGTTACGGAAACCGCCATGGTTTCTGTTGCTCCTATCGAATGTGCGGATGTGGTCGCGCCCGGGACTGGGGTCAGTCGTGGGAGTGGAGAGGCTTCCCGGCCAGCGCCAGGTGGGCCTCGCCGAGAGCTTCATTCTGCGTCGGGTGCGCGTGTACGAGCTGCGCAACCTCGGCCGGCAGGGCCTCCCAGTTGTAGACCAGCTGGGCCTCGCCGACCTGCTCGCCCATACGGTCACCGACCATGTGGACGCCGACCACGGCACCGTCCTTGACCTGGACGAGCTTGATCTCGCCCGTGGTCTTGAGGATCTTGCTCTTGCCGTTGCCCGCCAGGTTGTACTTCAGAGCGACGACCTTGTCGGCGCCGTACAGCTCCTTGGCCTTGGCCTCGGTGATACCCACCGAAGCGACCTCGGGGTGGCAGTACGTCACGCGCGGCACACCGTCGTAGTCGATCGGCACGGTCTTGAGACCGGCCAGCCGCTCCGCCACCAGCATGCCCTCGGCGAAGCCGACGTGTGCGAGCTGGAGGGTGGGAACGAGGTCACCGACGGCCGAGATGGTCGGCACGTTGGTCTGCATGTACTCGTCGACCAGGACGTAGCCGCGGTCCATCGCGACGCCCTGCTCCTCGTAGCCCAGGCCCGCCGAGACCGGCCCGCGGCCGATCGCGACCAGGAGCACCTCGGCCTCGAAGGTCTTGCCGTCGGCGAGGGTGACCTTCACGCCGTCGGCGGTGTACTCGGCCTTGTCGAAGAAGGTGCCGAGGTTGAACTTGATGCCGCGCTTGCGGAAGGCCCGCTCCAGCAGCTTGGAGCTGTTCTCGTCCTCGACCGGGACGAGGTGCTTGAGGCCCTCGACGATGGTCACGTCGGTGCCGAAGGACTTCCACGCCGAGGCGAACTCGACGCCGATCACGCCGCCGCCCAGGACGATCGCCGACTTCGGCACGCGGTCCAGCTTGAGCGCGTGGTCGGAGGAGATGATGCGGTTGCCGTCGATCTCCAGGCCCGGCAGCGACTTCGGCACGGAGCCGGTCGCCAGCAGGACGTGGCGGCCCTGGATGCGCTGGCCGTTCACATCGACGGAGGTCGGGGAGGACAGCCGGCCCTCACCCTCGATGTAGGTCACCTTGCGGGAGGCGATCAGACCCTGCAGGCCCTTGTACAGGCCCGAGATGACCTCGTCCTTGTACTTGTGGACGGCCTCGATGTCGATGCCCTCGAAGGTGGCCTTGACGCCGAACTGCTCGCTCTCGCGAGCCTGGTCGGCGATCTCACCGGCGTGCAGCAGAGCCTTGGTGGGGATGCAGCCGTTGTGCAGGCAGGTGCCGCCGACCTTGCCCTTCTCGATCAGGGCGACGTCCAGGCCCAGCTGAGCCCCGCGCAGGGCAGCGGCGTAACCACCGCTACCGCCTCCGAGGATCACTAGGTCGAAAACGGTGCTGGCGTCGTTCGCCACGTCACGTCCTCCATGCATGGGTACGCCGGAGCCGGTCTCCAATGACCGGACGGCGGCTGTGGTTCGGCCGCTTGAATTTCGGCCCTGGGTAAGGGGGGCCCTGTCCTGCCGAGAACCCATCTTCGCACTTGTTGAACCCGGACGGGACGGCGGGCCGGGCTCGGAGGGGGCCGAGGGGCCACCTCAAGGGGGTTACCGGGGCGTACGGACGTACGGATTTCGTTGAGGGCGAACGGATCCGCGCGGGGTCCGTACGGGAGAGAGGAAACGCACACCTACGGCCCCGGGCTGTGAGCCCGGGGCCGTACGGACATAAACGGGCAAGACGGCGGGCGGGCCGCTCAGCCGAGGTCGCCCGCGGCCGTCCGCTCGGCCAGCCGCACCAGGGTCCGCACCGCGGAGCCCGTGCCGCCCTTGGGCGTGTACCCCCAGGGGGCGCCCTCGTGGAAGGCCGGGCCCGCGATGTCCAGGTGGGCCCAGGGGATGCCCTCGCCGATGAACTCCTTCAGGAAGAGCCCGGCGACCAGGCCGCCGCCCATCCGCTCACCCATGTTGGCGATGTCGGCGACCGGCGAGTCCATGCCCTTGCGCAGGTGGGCGGGCATCGGCATCGGCCAGGACTGCTCGCCGACCTCCTCCGCGATCTCGTGGATCGAGGTACGGAAAGCGTCGTCGTTCGCCATGATCCCGAAGTGGCGGTGGCCCAGCGCCAGCACCATCGCACCGGTCAGCGTCGCGACGTCCACGATCGCGTCCGGCGACTCCTCCGAGGCGCGGGTGAGCGCATCGGCCAGGACCAGGCGGCCCTCGGCGTCGGTGTTGAGGACCTCCACGGTCTTGCCGCTGTACATGGTCAGCACGTCGCCGGGGCGGGTGGCGGAGCCGGAGGGCATGTTCTCGGCGAGCGCCAGCCAGCCGGTGACATTCACCTCCAGGCCCAGCTTGGCGGCGGTCACGACCGCGGCGAAGACGGCGGCGGCGCCGCTCATGTCGCACTTCATGGTCTCGTTGTGGCCGGCCGGCTTGAGCGAGATGCCGCCCGAGTCGTACGTGATGCCCTTGCCGACCAGCGCGAGGGTCTTGGTCGCCTTGGCGTGCGTGTGCGCGATCCGCACCAGCCGCGGCGGGGCCTCGGAGCCCTGGCCGACGCCGAGCAGACCGCCGTAGCCGCCCTTCTTCAGCGCCTTCTCGTCCAGCACCTCGACCTTGAGGCCGAACTCCTTGGCCGCGGCCTGCGCCTCGGCCGCGAAGGTCTTCGGGTCGAGGCCGTTGGAGGGGGTGTTGATCAGGTCACGGGCGCGGTTGATCTCCGCGGCCAGCGCCTGGGCGCGCTCGGCGGCGGCCTTGAACTCCTTGTCGCGCGGCTTGGCGCCGAGGATCGCCGCCTCGCCGAGCGGCGCCGACTTGGTGTCGTTCTTCTTCGCGCCCTTGCCGTTGCTGCGGTACGCGGTGAAGGTGTACGCGCCGAGCAGGGCGCCCTCCGAGACCGCGGCGGCCGCCTCGGCGTCCTCGACGGGGAGTGCGAAGGCGGCCTTCTTGCTGCCGGTCAGCGCGCGGGCGGCGCTGCCCGCGGCGCGCCGCAGCGCCTCGCTGCCGTAGCCGTCGCCCTTGCCCGGGGCCTCGCCCAGGCCGACCGCCAGCACGACCGGTGCCTTGAGGCCGTCGGCGGCGGGCAGCTTGGTCACCTCGCCCTCGGCACCGGTCGCGCCGAGGGTCTCCAGCACGGCGGCGAGCTTGCCGCCGAACGCCTTGTCCACGGCCTCGGCGCCGGGGGCGACCACGACGCCCTTGGGGCCCTTGGCCACGCCGACGACGACGGCATCCGCACGCACCGTTGCGGCGGAAGAAGTACTGAGGGTCAGTGCAGTCACGGTGATGAGAGTCCTGTTCCGTCCGGGAATCCGTTGTGCGCCCTGGGCGCTGCTGCGGCCGAGCCTACGCTCGGCAACGCCGCAAGGCTTGGCCTGTCGCCGCAACGGCCGGTAACGGTGCGTCGGGGAACGAGGCGGTCCGGTCGGTGAACCCGTACCCGTCGAGGGGGAGTTGGGGGCCGGATGACCCCGCGGTTCGGAGGGGGCCGGGGGGGGGAGGGATGGGCCCGTGGGGGTGGTGGGGGGAATCCCTACGGGGTGGGCGAACGGATCCCTTAGGGGTGACGAGCGCCCCTTGCGGGCCTCAACGGCGGGCGGCGGGCGGGTATTCCCGCGGCCGGCCGCGCCGGATGTCCGGTCTGTGTCGCCGGTCCGCGTCGCCCGGTCCGCGTGGCTCCGCCCCGCCGTGTCGCCCGGTCCGCATCGCTCCGCCCCGCCGTGTCGCCCGGTCCGCGTGGCTCCGCCCCGCCGTGTCGCCCGGTCCGCATCGCTCCGCCCCGCCGTGTCGCCCGGTCCGCGTGGCTCCGCCCCGCCGTGTCGCCCGGTCCGCGTGGCTCCGCCCCGCCGTGTCGGCCGGTCCGCATCGCTCCGCCCCGCCGTGTCGCCCGGCCCGCGTGGCTCCGCCCCGCCGTGTCGCCCGGCCCGTGTCGCCCCGTCCCGCCGTGTCGCTCCACCGGCCGCCGTCACCCGAGTGCGAGCAGCACCAGCGCCGCCAGCCCCGCGCTCTCCGCGAGCGCGCCGAAGACATCCCCTGTCACCCCGCCGAACCGCCGCCGGCAGTGCCGCAGCAGCAGTTCGCCGGCCCCGAGCCCGCCCAGCGCCGCCAGCCCGGCGTGCAGCGCGCCGTACGCACCGAAGCCGTACCCGCCGAACAAGCCACCCGCCGCCGCGCACAGGGCGGCGACCAGCGCGGCGCACACCAGCGCGGCCCGCAGCGGAACGGCGCCCGCGACCGCCGCGCCCAGCCCCTCCGGCCGGGCCGCGGGCACGCCCGCACGGGAGGCGAGGGTCAGCGCGCACCGGGCCGTGACCCCCGCGACCACCGCCGCCACCGCGCCCGGCGCCCAGCCCCGTGCGTACAGCCCGTCCAGCACGGCCACTTGGGCCAGCAGGGTGAACAGCAGCGTGATGACCCCGAACGGGCCGATGTCGGACTGCTTCATGATGCGCAGCGCGTCCTCGGCGGGCCTGCCGCTGCCCAGCCCGTCGGCGGTGTCGGCGAGGCCGTCCAGATGCAGGCCGCGGGTGAGCGCGGCGGGTACGGCGGCGGTGCCGACCGCGGCGAGCAACGGGCCGCCGCCGAGCAGGAGCAGCGCCCCGCCGACCGCAGCTGCGGCGAGCGAGACGACCAGCCCGGCCAGCGGCGCGCAGAGCATCCCGCCGCGGGCGGTCTCGCGGTCCCAGCGGGTCAGCCGCACCGGGAGCGCGGTCAGCGTCCCGAAGGCGAAGCGCAGGGTGTCGGCGGGGGACGGCGGGTCGGGGGAGTCGCCGGGGGTGTCGCTCATCGCGGCAGGCTATCCCGGCCGTTCCGCGCCCCGGAGGCGCCGAATTCGCCCATAAACCCCGTAAATTGCGCTTACACGGCAAAGGGGAGCGTGGGATGGGTCACTGGTGGTACCGCAACATCGTCGAGCCGGGGAAGCTCCCGCTGCTGCTCGCCCTCGCCTCCTTCGTCCTGACGTTCCTGGTGACCCGGGTCATCACCCGGCTCATCCGCGCGGGCAGGGGCCCGTTCCGCAACATCGCGCCCGGCGGGGTGCACGTCCACCACGTCGTCCCCGGTGTCGTCCTGATGGTCGTCGGCGGCTTCGTTGCCCTCGCGGGCAGCCGCCGCGGCTTCGGCTCCGGCGTCGCCGCGGTGCTCTTCGGCATGGGGGTCGGGCTGGTCCTGGACGAGTTCGCGCTGATCCTCCACCTGGACGACGTGTACTGGACCGAGGAGGGCACCAAGAGCGTCGAGATCGTCATCCTCACCGTCGCCCTGGTCGCCCTGATCCTCGGCGGCTTCCTGCCGTTCGGCGTCAACGAACTGACCCCCGCGGAGACCCAGGACCGCTTCCAGGTCGTGCGGACCGTGGGCGTCAACTTCCTTCTCGCGGTGATCGCCCTGATCAAGGGCAAGGGCCGGCTCGCCGTCATCGGCGTCTTCGTGCCCTTCGTCGCGCTCTTCGGCGCCGTCCGGCTGGCCCGCCCCAACTCACCCTGGGCCAGACGCTTTTACCGCAACCGCCCCAAGGCGCGGGCCCGCGCCACGATCCGCGCCTACCGCCACGACCGCCGCTGGTCGGCCCTGCGCCGCAAGACCGAGCACCTCATCGGAGGCGCCCCCAGCCGCTGACCCGCCGGGCCCCGCGCGAAGTGCCCGGCCGCCACACCTCCCACACCCCGCACAGCAAAAGCACCGCCAGCACCGCCGCGATGTGCTCCTTGCCCGCCAGGTTGCTCTTGATGAACAGCACCTCGAAGACCATGGCGGCCACCACCAGGGCGCAGGTGAACCAGGCCCGGTAGCGCCAGCTGACGAAGATCGCCAGGCCCACCACCGCCGCCGACGGGCCGGTGTCGATGACGTACTTGTCCGCGTCCGGCAGCCCGATGGGCGAGTCCGGACCGATCCACAGGCCGATCCGCGCGTACATCGTCCCGGCGAGCGTGGCCAGATAGGCGACGGCGAACATCACCCGCCAGCCCACACAGATCTCCGCGAGCCCGAAGACGATCAGCATCTGCGCCAGCGCGCCCCACACCGGCAGATCCAGCGCCGGCACGAACAGCGACAGGGGAGTGCGCAGCAGCGCCAGCCAGAGGTGCTCATAGGCCTGTACGGACCCGATGTTCTGGATGGGGCGGTAGCCCCAGGGCTGGTTCTGCACGATCTGGAAGACCAGCGTCAGACACACCGCGGTCAGCGTCACCGGGATCGCCCGCAGCTTCTTCGTGGCCAGCGCGGACCACCCGGTCCCCAGCAGCGGGCCCCACTCGGCACGCGCGGCGCGGCGCAGAGCAGGCTCGGTCATCTGTGGTTCTCCAGGTACGTGCGGTGCGGCCGGTGCGGCGGACCGCGGGCGAGCCGGATGCACCGGGCGTCGGCGCTCTTGTCGATGAGCATGTACCGCAGTTCGCCTATAGGGCGGTATTTCGCCTGAGCGAGGGAGCGATTTGATCTGCCACCACCGGGAGGAGAAGCCGAGCGGCGCGCGCGGCCGGCGCGGCACCGGGCCCGCGCCGAGCCGCGTGCCATCTCCGTAGACGGAGCACGGCGTCGCAAAGTTGAGCGAACGCCGGAGTGATCTTCACCGCACCCGGCCGCTCCCGGCCCGCACCGGCCGGGTACGGCGGACCCCAGCGGTCCGCCGCGTACGGCTCAGTCGCGTACCGGAAGCTCCGCCGCCAGGGCCGCGGCCGCCTGCACCAGCGGCAGCGCCAGCAGCGCCCCCGTCCCCTCGCCCGCAGTGACGCCGTGGTCGAGCAGCGGGGTGAGCGCGATCCGGTCCAGGGCCTTGGCCTGCGCCGGCTCGCCGCTGGCCTGCCCGGCGAGCCACCAGTCCGGCGCCCGGAACGCCACCCGCTGCGCCACCAGCGCACAGGCCGCCGAGACCACCCCGTCCAGGATCACCGGCGTCCGGCGCACCGCGCTCTGCAGCAGGAAACCGGTCATCGCCGTCAGGTCCGCGCCGCCGACCGCCGCCAGCAGCTCCAGCTGGTCGCCGAGCACCGGCCGGGCCCGCCGCAGCGCGTCGCGGATCGCCGCGCACTTGCGCATCCACGCCAGATCGTCGATACCGGCGCCGCCCCGCCCGGTGACCACCGAGGCATCCGTACCGCACAGCGCGGCGATCAGCGTGCTCGCGGCCGTGGTGCCGCCGACGCTCAGATCGCCCAGCACCACCACATCGGTCCCGGCGTCCGCCTCCTCGTCCGCGACCGCCATCCCGGCCCGGAACGCCGCCTCGGCCTCCTCGGCGCTCAGCGCGTCCTCGATGTCGATCCGCCCCGAACCGCGCCGCACCCGGTGCCGGGTGACCTCCTCCGGCAGCTCCTCGGGAGCGCAGTCCACCGCCATGTCGACGACCCGCAGCTGCGCCCCGGTGGCCCGCGCCAGCACGGCGGCCGGGCTCGAACCGTCCAGCACGGCCCGCACGAGATCCCTGGTGCCACCGGCCGGCCGTGCCGACACCCCCAGCTCCGCCACCCCGTGATCGCCCGCGAACAGCAGCACCCGCGGCCGCTCGACGGGCCGCACCGGCACCCTCTGCTGCGCCGCGGCCAGCCATTCGCCCAGCTCGTCGAGGCGGCCGAGCGCCCCCGCCGGCACGGCCAGCCGCGCCCGCCGCTCCTCGGCGTCACGGCGCGCACCGCCGTCGGGCCGCTCGATCAGATGGGCGAAGTCATCGAGGTTCAGGGCACTCATTCGGCGCAGATTACCGTCAAGTCGCAGCTGACGCGGCGCGGTGCCGGGAACGGGCATCGGCGAACCGCACCTCGCACACCAGCGGCGCCGGCAGCCGCCCGAAACGCCCCCGGCGCACCGGCACCTCCCGTACCGCCACGATCCCCGGATGCACGCTCGCCACCCGCGGCAGCTGCGCACGGTCCAGCCCCCAGCGCAGCGGACCGGGCGACCGCATACCGGACAGCGCGGCACCCCGCCGGGCGAGCGCGGCCACCCGCCGCGGCAGCACGTCGAAGACCAGCGCCCCGTCCGGGAACCGCTCCGCGCACGCCGCCAGCAGCGCCCGTACCGCCGCCGGGGACAGCCGCATCAGCACCCCGGGCGCCGTGACGATCACCCCGAGATCCGGGTCCCGCACCGCGTCCAGCCAGCCGTGATCCCCGGCGGCGCGGGCGACCGTACGGCGCCGGGGACCGTCCGGGAGCAGCATCCGGCGCACCGCCGCGATCTCCGGGGGCTGCACCGTCAGCCAGGTCAGCCGTCCGTTGTCCAGCCGCCAGAAGCCGGTCCCCAGCCCCTCGCCGAGCGCGACCACCGTCGCCTCCGGCCGTCGCTTCACATAGGCCCGTACGGCCGCGTCGAAAACCCCCCGCACGCCGGCTCCGGCCGGCTCGGATCCGTTCACGCCTCAAGAGCACCCGCCGCCGCGCCCCCAGGCAAGCGGACACGGGCCGGGCGGGCCCTGCATCATCCGCGCAGCGCAAGCGCCTGCCCCGCGACGACCAGCAGCACCTGCTCGCACTCCGCCCCGAACGCGGCGTTCAGCCGCCCCAGTTCGTCCCGGAAGCGACGGCCCGCCGCCGTGGCCGGTACGACCCCGGAGCCCACCTCGTTGCTGACCGCCACCACCGGACGACGCGTCGCCCGCACCGCCGCGACCAGCGCCTCGACCCGCTCCCGCAGCGCCCGCCGGCCGCTCGCCTCCCACACCTCGTCGTCCCACGCCCCGACCTCGTCCATGACGTGCGTCAGCCACAGCGCCAGACAGTCGATGAGCAGCGGCGACAGATCGCCCGGTCCGACGGCCTCCGCGCCCGGCGCCGCGCCCTCCAGCAGCGGCACCAGATCGCAGGTCTCCACGCTGCGCCAGCTCGCCGGGCGCCGCTCACGGTGCAGCCGGACCCGCTCCGCCCACTCCGTATCGCCCTCCCGCGTCCCGCCGGTCGCCACGTACAGCACGTCCGGGAACGACGCGAGCCGCCGCTCCGCCTCCGCCGACTTCCCGCTGCGCGCCCCGCCCAGCACCAGCGTGCGGCGCGGCAGATCCGGCACCGCGTGGTACTCGCCGACCACCAGCGTCCCGCCGTCCGGAACGGTGCGCGCGCCCGCCGCCGCGAGCCGCCGGTGCAGTTCGGGACCCGGCGGCGCACCGTGGTCGATGTGCACGGCGACCACATCCGTCGCCGCGTCCACCGCCCCGCGCGCCCGCAGCCGCGCCAGCCCGTCCGGCCGCTCCAGGACGTCCAGGAGCACCATGTCGTACGGACCGGCCCCGCCGTTCCCGTGGCCGTGCCCGTCGTCCAGCCCCGCCGGCGCCCCGCCCGGCGGCAGATACAGCAGCCGCTCGCCCGCGATACCGGTGATCTCGTACCCGGTACCGGGGATGTCCACGGCGAGGGCCTTCACCCGGTGCCCGTCCAGCAGCGCCAGCTCCCGCCCGTCCGCGACCCGGCCCGGCGTCGGCAGCCCGGCCGGCACCTCCAGCGCGGGCCCGTCGTGCGGATGCGAGAGCAGCACCTGGCGCACTCCGGCCAGCGATTTGCCCGCCCGCGCGGCCGCGAAGGCGGGGCCCGGCGTCAGATCGATGAGCAGTACGCCGTCGACGAGCAGCGCGGTGGCCGCCCGCGCCTCGTCGCCGATGGCGACCGCACAGGCGGCACACGGGCAGTCGGGGCGCGGCAGCCCCTTGGGGGCGCCGGTGCCGAGGAGAGTCAGTTCCACCCGGCGATTTTCTCGCGTCCGGGCGCGCTCAGCGCGCCGGGGGACCAGGGACACGGCCATTCCCGTGCGGCGGGGCGGGCCGGGGCGTGGACCGCTGGTGGTTTCGGCCGGTGGCCGGGGCATGCTCCCGGCGCCGCTATAGGCTGCGGATCAGCACGGAAGCATGACAGGGCGGGGCGTGCACCAGGGGCGTTCCGCCGTGGCGGCAGACCGGTACTCGGTGGACCCAGGAGGCGGACATGGCATGGACGTGGCAGTTCGAGAAGGCGGACGGGACCAAGGCGACGCCCGCCGTGGAACCCGAGGAGTTCACCACGCAGGGGGATGCGGAGTCCTGGATCGGCGAGGAGTGGAAGGCGCTGCTCGACGGCGGCGTCGACCAGGTCCGCCTCTTCGAGGACGGCACGGAGATCTACCCGGCCCCGATGAGCCTGCAGGCCGCGGAGGACTGAGCGAGGGCACCTCGCGGCGCCCGCCCGCCCCTCGGCCGGCGGGCGCCCCGCGCTCCGTCCGGCCGCCGGCCCGCTGCGTTACGGCCGCTGACCCCGCTTGACCTGCGGCTTGGGCAGCCGCAGCCGCCGCATCTGCAGGGTGCGCATGATCGCGTACGCCTTGACGCCCTTGAGGTTCTCGTTGGGGAAGCGCTCGGTGAGCACCTTGCCCAGGCGGAACCAGATGACGACCGAGTCCAGCACGATCAGCACGATGATCACGAGCCAGAGCAGCAGCGCGATGCTCTGGATCCCCGGCTGCCGGATCATGGTGAGCACCAGGATGATCACGGCCATCGGCAGGAAGAACTCCGCGACGCACCAGCGCGAGTCGATGTAGTCACGGGCGAACCGGCGCACCGGTCCCTTGTCGCGCACCGGCAGATAGCGCTCATCGCCGCTGGCCATGGCCTCGCGCTGGCGGGCCATGTCCACCCGCCGGGCCTCGCGCTGCGCCTTCGCCGCGTCCTTGCGGTTGGTGGGCGTCTGCGCGCGGGACCGGCGCTGCGTCTGGGCGTCGCTGCGCTTCGGGGTCGGGCGACCCTTGGGGGCCTGCGGGTCGCGGGGCTGCTGGGGCTGGTCCGCGTTCGCCTTGGCGGTCGCGGCCTGCTGATCGTTCGAACGGCTTCGGAACACACTGCCAGGGTACGTGCTGGCCGGGTGTGGGCCAGGGGCGGACGGGGAACGATATGGCAACTCTGTTGTTCCCCCGCGGCGTGGTGGGCCGGGGCGGGAGCCGTTGGTGGTTTGGGTTGGTGGTGGGGATTCGGGGGTTCGGCTGTTTCCCCGCGGCGTGGTGGGCCGGGGCGGGAGCCGTTGGTGGTTTGGGTTGGTGGTGGGGATTCCGGGGGTTCGGCTGTTTCCCCGCGGCGTGGTGGGCCGGGGCGGGAGCCGTTGGTGGTTTGGGTTGGTGGTGGGGATTCCGGGGGTTCGGCTGTTTCCCCGCGGCGTGGTGGGCCGGGGCGGGCGTTGTCGGTGGCCGGGGGCCGGTTCGGGTGGCGCTTCCGGGCCCGCCCTACTCCTTGGGCGGGAGACGCCGGGCCGCCGATCGTCCTGGAGGAGGAGCGCATCCGGGCCCGAACAGTGCGGTAATGGAACCAGGGCCCGTACTGTGGGGTCTGTAGATGTGCTGGAGCCAATGCCCGATGTAACTCGGTCAGAAGGGGGCGCGCGAGGCCCATGAGCGATGGTGTCATGAAGCGGATGGGGATGATCTTCCGCGCGAAGGCCAACAAGGCCCTGGACCGGGCCGAAGACCCGCGCGAGACCCTCGACTACTCGTACCAGAAGCAGCTGGAGCTGCTCCAGAAGGTGCGCCGTGGAGTCGCCGATGTGGCGACCTCCCGCAAGCGCCTGGAGCTGCAGCTCAACCAGCTCCAGGGTCAGTCCTCCAAGCTGGAGGACCAGGGCCGCAAGGCGCTCGCGCTGGGCCGGGAGGACCTCGCCCGCGAGGCGCTCTCCCGCCGTGCCGCGCTGCAGCAGCAGGTCACCGACCTGGAGACGCAGCACCAGACGCTGCAGAGCGAGGAGGAGAAGCTCACCCTCGCCTCCCAGCGGCTGCAGGCCAAGGTCGATGCCTTCCGTACGAAGAAGGAGACGATCAAGGCGACGTACACCGCCGCCCAGGCACAGACCCGGATCGGCGAGGCCTTCTCCGGCATCTCCGAGGAGATGGGCGATGTGGGCATGGCCATCCAGCGGGCGGAGGACAAGACCGCACAGCTGCAGGCACGTGCCGGTGCCATCGACGAGCTGATGGCCTCCGGCGCGCTGGACGACCCGTCCGGCATGGCCAAGGACGACATCGCGGCCGAGCTGGACCGGCTCTCCGGCGGCACGGACGTCGAGCTGGAGCTGCAGCGCATGAAGGCGGAGCTGGCGGGCGGCTCGTCGGCCGGCCAGCAGGCCATCGAGAGCGGTCAGGGCGGCCAGAACGGCCCGCAGCAGGACCAGCCGCGTTTCGACAAGCAGTGACGACCGGCGGCGGATAGCCTCGCAGAGATCGTCGGGACCGGACCAAGGGAGACCGTCGTGATCGTACGGATCATGGGGGAGGGCCAGGTGAAGCTGGACGACAGCCACTTCATCGAGCTCAACAAACTGGACGACGAGCTGCTCGACGAGATGGAGAGCGGCGACGAGGCGGGCTTCCGCCGCACCCTCGGCGCTCTCCTGGAGGCGGTCCGCCGCATGGGATCGCCGATGCCGGACGACTCCCTGCAACCGTCCGAACTGATCCTCCCGTCCGAGGACTCGACGCTCGACGAGGTACGGGAGATGCTCAGCGACGACGGCCTCATCCCCGGCTGACCGTCTCCGCTCCGCTCCACTCCAGCGCATACGGCACACGGCGCCCCGGCCCCATTTGGGACCGGGGCGCTACCGTTTCCTCTTGTGACCTCCCTCGACGCCGCTCCGGGCACCGCGCCGGCGCCCGCACCGGATGCCGTGCCGCAGGCCGTGCCGGAAGCCCGCCGCACCGGCCGCTTCCAGTGGCACCGGACGCATCCGCTCGCGTTCGACGCCGTCCTGGCCACGGTGTTCTTCGCGGCGACGCTGTGCGGCGCGGTGATCGATCCGCACGGCGCGCACGGTGGCCCCCGGTTCGGCGGCCGCGAGCTGTCCGTCACCACCGTCGTCCTGGCCGGGCTCGCCTGCACCGCCCTGGTCGCGCGCCGCCGGTTCCCCCGCTCCGTCCTGGCCGCCACCGGCTCCCTGACCGTCGTCGAGCTGCTCACCCGCACCGACGACCCCCGCGCCCCCGTCGCCTTCTCCGCCGTCCTCGCGCTCTACACCGTCGCGTCCCGCACGGACCGGCCCACCACCTGGCGGATCGGCGCGCTGACCAGCTTCGTGCTCACCGCCGCCGCGATGCTCTTCGGCGGGAACCCCTGGTACGCCCAGCAGAACGTCGCGATCTTCGCCTGGACGGGCATGGCCGCGGCCGCCGGCGACGCCGTACGCAGCCGCCGGGCCTACGTCGACGCCATCCGCGAGCGCGCCGAACGCGCCGAGCGCACCCGCGAGGAGGAGGCCCGCCGCCGGGTCGCCGAGGAGCGCATGCGCATCGCCCGCGAGCTGCACGATGTCGTCGCCCACCACATCGCGCTGGTCAACGTCCAGGCCGGGGTCGCCTCGCACGTCATGGACAACCGCCCCGACCAGGCCAAGCAGGCCCTCGCGCACGTCCGCGAGGCGTCCCGCTCCGCCCTGGACGAACTGCGCGCCACGGTCGGCCTGCTGCGCCAGTCCGACGACCCCAAGGCGCCCACCGAACCCGCCCCCGGCCTGGGCGTCCTGGACCAGCTCGTCGAGGGCTTCGTCCGCGCCGGCCTCCCCGTCGACCTGGAGATCCCGCCCGCACCGCAGTCCCTGCCCGCCTCCGTCGACCTCACCGCCTACCGCGTGGTCCAGGAGGCGCTCACCAACGTCCACAAGCACGCCGGCGACGGGGCCCGCGCCACCGTACGGATCATCCGCTCCGAGGCCGCGCTGACGGTGACGGTCCAGGACGACGGCGGCCGGACGGACGGCCCCGCACCGCAGCGGGCGGACGAGCCGGCGGAGCGCGGCGGCGGCCACGGCCTGATCGGCATGCGCGAGCGGGTCTTCGCGCTGCGCGGCACGGTCGTCACCGGCCCCCGTGCCACCGGCGGCTTCCAGGTACGGGCCACCCTTCCGTTGCACACCACCCGTCCGGGGGAGACGTCATGACCATCAAGGTGCTGCTCGCCGACGACCAGATGCTGCTGCGCAGCGCGTTCCGCATACTCGTCGACTCCGAGCCCGACATGCAGGTGGTCGCCGAGGCCTCCGACGGCGCCCAGGCGTACGAGCTGACCCGTACCAGCGGCGCCGATGTCGTCCTGATGGACATCCGCATGCCCGGCGTGGACGGCCTCGCCGCCACCCGCATGATCAGCCAGGACCCGGAGCTCACCGACGTCAAGGTGGTCATCCTGACGACCTTCGAGGTCGACGACTATGTGGTGCAGTCGCTGCGGGCCGGCGCCAGCGGCTTCCTCGGCAAGGGCGCCGAGCCGGACGACATGCTCAATGCGATCCGCATCGCGGCCGCCGGGGAGGCGCTGCTCTCGCCCGTCGCGACCAAGGGCCTGATCGCCAAGTTCCTTGCACAGGGCGGCAGTTCGGACGAGGCCGGCGGGCCGGGCGGCCGGGGCGCCGAGCGGCTGGCGACGCTCACCGGCCGCGAGCGCGAGGTGCTGGTCCTGGTGGCCGGCGGACTGTCCAACGACGAGATCGCCGAGCGGCTGGCGGTCAGCCCGCTCACCGTCAAGACGCACGTCAACCGCGCGATGGCCAAGCTCCGCGCCCGCGACCGGGCCCAGCTGGTGGTCATCGCCTACGAATCCGGACTGGTCCGCCCGCGGGTGCAGTGAGCCCTTACGGGCGCGCCGCGGCCCCTACGCCCACGGGTGCAGGGCGGAAGGAGTCGCCCGTACTCCGAACGCGGTACGGCCGGCGACCGGAAACCGACCTGCGAGCGAGGAAAACCGGCCTGGGCATGGCGGAAGGTGTAGGTGGGCCTGTGCAGGCCCCGCCGACCTTCCGGACTTTTCTGAACAGAAGAGAGACCCTCACCCATGTCCTGGCTGTCCCGACTCAGCCTCGTACAACGGGGCCTGATAGCGCTGATGTCGATCGTCGCGATCGCCTTCGGCGCCATCGCGATCCCGCAGCTCAAGCAGCAGCTCCTGCCCTCCATCGACCTTCCGATGGTGTCCGTGGTGGCGCCTTATCAGGGTGCCTCGCCCGATGTCGTCGAGAAGCAGGTGATCGAGCCGCTCGAGGACGGCATCCAGGCGGTCGACGGCATCAAGGGCGTCACCTCGACCTCGAGCGAGGGCTCGGGCGTCGTCATGGCGCAGTTCGACTACGGCAACGACACCAAGACGCTGGTCGCCGACGTCCAGCAGGCGGTCAACCGCGCCCGCGCGAAGCTGCCCAAGGACGTCGACCCGCAGGTGGTGGCCGGCGGCACGGACGACCTGCCCACCGTCGTCCTCGCCGTCTCCTCCGACACCAAGGACCAGCAGACCCTCGCCGACCAGCTCAACCGCAGCGTCGTCCCGGGCCTGAAGAACATCGACGGCGTCGGCCAGGTCAGCGTCAGCGGTGTCACGGACCGGGTCGTGGCGGTCACCCCCGACGACCGTAAGCTCGCCGCCGCCGGACTGAACGCTGCCGCGCTCGGCCAGGCGCTGGACGCGGGCGGGGCGTCGGTCCCGGCGGGCTCCTTCTCCGAGGACGGCAAGAGCCGGACCGTCCAGGTCGGCGCGGGCTACACCTCCGTCAAGCAGATCCGGGACCTGATGATCGCGCCTTCGGCGGGCGCGGGCGGTGCGCGGGACGGTGCCCCCGGCGCCGGCGCGGCCAGGCCCGTTCGCCTCGGTGACGTCGCCACCGTCAAGGAGGAGTCGGCCACTCCGACCTCCATCACCCGCACCAACGGCAAGCCCAGCCTCGCCGTCACCATGACGATGGCCCAGGACGGCAGCGCGGTCGCCATCTCCGACGCGGTCAAGGACAAGCTCCCCAAGATCCGTCAGGACCTCGGCAAGGGCTCCGACGTCACGGTCTCCTTCGACCAGGGCCCGGCCGTCTCCAAGTCCATCGAGTCGCTCACGACCGAGGGCCTGCTCGGCCTCGTCATGGCCGTGATCGTGATCCTGCTCTTCCTCCTGAGCCTGCGCTCGACCCTGGTCACCGCGGTCTCCATCCCGCTGTCGGTCGTCATCACCCTGATCGTCCTGTGGACCGGCGACCTCTCGCTGAACATGCTCACCCTCGGCGCGCTGACCATCGCGATCGGCCGCGTCGTCGACGACTCGATCGTCGTCCTGGAGAACATCAAGCGGCACCTGGGCTACGGCGAGGAGCGCCGCGAGGCCATCCTCACCGCCGTCAAGGAGGTCTCCGGAGCGATCACGTCCTCCACCCTCACCACCGTCGCGGTCTTCCTCCCGATCGGCGTGGTCGGCGGCATGGTGGGCGCCCTCTTCGGCTCCTTCTCCATCACGGTCACGGTCGCGCTGCTCTCCTCCCTGATCGTCTCGCTCACCGTCGTGCCGGTCCTGTCGTACTGGTTCCTGCGCGCCCCGAAGATCGCCGAGGGCACCACCCCCGACGAGCTCCGCCGCAAGGCCGAGGAGAAGGAGAGCCGCAGCCCCCTCCAGCGCCTCTACGTCCCGGTCCTGCGCTTCGCCACCCGCCGCCGGTTCACCAGCCTGCTCATCGCCGTCGTCATCCTCATCGGCACCTTCGGCATGGGCCCGCTGCTGAAGACCAACTTCTTCGACCAGGGCGACCAGGACACCCTGAGCATCAAGCAGGAGCTCAAGCCCGGTACGAGCCTGGGCGCCTCCAACGCCCAGGCCAAGAAGATCGAAAAGCTCCTCGCCGACACCGACGGCATCGAGGACTACCAGGTCTCCGTCGGCTCCGCCGGCATGATGGCCGCCTTCAGCGGCGGCAGCGGCGCCAACGAGGCGTCGTACCAGGTGAAGCTCAAGAACTCCGAGGACTCCGACAAGGTCACCGACGCCCTGCGGGCCGGTCTCGACAAGCTCGGCCCGTCCATCGGCGAGACCACCGTCACCGCCAGCGGCGGCGGCTTCGGCAGCCAGGACCTGAGCGTGGTCGTCAAGGCCGGCGACGCCGACGTCCTGCGGAAGGCCTCCGAGCAGGTCCGTAAGGCCGTGGCCTCCCTCGACGACGTCACCGACGTCCAGAGCGACCTCGCGCAGAGCGTGCCGCGGATCTCCGTGACGCCCAACGCCAAGGCGGCGGCCGCCGGTTACAACCAGACCACGCTCGGCGGCGCGGTCGCCCAGGCCGTCCGGGGCACCACCAGCCAGAGCAAGGCCGTCCTGGACGACACCGAGCGCGATGTCGTGATCAAGTCGGCCCACCCGGCCACCACCGAGGCCCAGCTGAAGAACCTCCCCATCCCGACCCCCTCGGGCATGGCCAAGCTCGGCACCCTCGCCACCGTCAAGACGGTTCCCGGCCCGGTCCAGATGACCCGTATCGACGGCGCCCGCTCGGCGACCGTCACCGCCAAGCCGACCGGCGACAACACCGGCGCGGTCAGCACCAAGCTCCAGTCCAAGATCAACGACCTGAAGCTGCCGGACGGCGCCACGGCCACCATCGGCGGCGTCTCCCAGGACCAGACCGACGCCTTCTCGTCCCTGGGCCTGGCCATGCTCGCGGCCATCGCCATCGTCTTCATGCTGCTGGTGGGCACCTTCAAGTCCATCGTCCAGCCGCTGATCCTCCTCATCTCCATCCCCTTCGCGGCAACGGGCGCGATCGGCCTGCTGGTCGCCACCGGCACCCCGCTGGGCGTCCCGGCGATGATCGGCATGCTGATGCTGATCGGCATCGTCGTCACCAACGCCATCGTGCTGATCGACCTGATCAACCAGTACCGCGCACAGGGCTACTCCGTCGTCGAAGCCGTCATCGAGGGCGGCCGGCACCGCCTGCGCCCCATCCTGATGACGGCCCTGGCGACGATCATGGCGCTGCTCCCGATGGCCCTGTCGATCACCGGCGACGGCGGCTTCATATCCCAGCCGCTCGCGGTCGTCGTCATCGGCGGCCTGATCACCTCCACCCTCCTGACCCTCCTCCTCGTCCCGACGCTCTACGCGATCATCGAACTCCGCAAGGAACGCCGGGCGAAGAAGAAGGCGGCCAAGCGCGCCAAGAAGGACGGCACGCCCACCGAGGAAACCGAGCGCACCCCGGAGCCGGCCGGGGTGTGACCACCCCGATCCGCTGACTCCCCGACCGCAGCCCCCGCAGCCGTGACCCACGGCCGCGGGGGCTCTCGCCGTTCGGCGGCCCGTGCGGGCCGCGTGATGCATGCGGCGGGGGCTCAACTCCCTCTCGCCGTGAGGTCGGTCGAGGCGGCCGTCCCCGAGCGGACGCACCCTAGAAGCTGAAGGTCATGAAGGCCCCGTATCCGCCCTCGGCCGCTTCGGTGAAGAATCCGAGAATGTCCTCGTAGGCGTTCTTGAGCCACGCCAGCTCATCGTCGGGGGCGAATCTCCACATGTTGGGGTACACCTCCTCCTTCGTCATCTGCTCCGGGGCGTAGTGGGCCGCCAGCTGCTCCCACGGGGTCGCCCGCAGCCGGCGTGCCACGCTCGCGATCTGCTTCGGGGACCACGTGAACAGGGTGCCGCTCTCCAGGACCATGAACCCGTCCATCAGGAAGTCGAGACGCACATCCGTCCTGTCGAGCAGGAACTGGAGGCCGGCGAACGCCTTCTCCGGTCCGCCACAGGGGCGATCCCGCATCGAGGGGTCGTCACACTCGTTCAGCCCGTAGACGCATCCCTCCAGGGCGTCGACGTATTCCTCGGCCCCGCTCGGGTCCTTCTCCGCCCGCTCCAGCTCCTCCGTTGTCGCGCCGACGAACGAAACAGTCACGCTCATGAGAGGCAATCCCCCTTGCCGTACCGCGTGTTCGACCCTTTGGCCGCACAGTGGCGGCGAGTGTTCCACGCGGCTCTGACAACCGGGCCGTGCCGTGCCCCGTGGGTGTCCGACCGCCTCGCCGTCCGGTGCCGGGCGGGCCGGGTGCGTCGTCCCGGGGGCGCTACTCGGAAGCCCGGGGCGCCCCGCCCGCACCCGCCGCGGGATCCAGCCGCAGCATCGCCGCCTCGTCCGCGCTGCCGGGCGGGGCCTGGTAGACCACGAGCCGCTGTCCGCCCGTGCGGGCCAGCTTCATGACCTCGTACGTGAGGGTCATCGCGCCGACCTTCGGATGCGCGAAGTTCTTGGTGCCGCCGCCGCGCTCCCGCACGTCGTAGCGGTCCCACAGCCGCGCGAAGTCCGGGGACTTCAGGAGGAGTTCGCCCACCAGGGCGGCCATCTGCGGCGAGTCCGGATCGGCGCCGCCGACCGCGCGCAGATGCGCCACCGACTTGGCGACGGTCTCCTCCCAGGGCTGGTAGAGGGCGCGTCCCGCCGGGTGCAGGAACAGATACCGCGTGACATTGCGCTGCTCCGCCGGCCAGTCCCACAAACCGGGCAGCAGCAGCCGGCCCGCCGGGTTGGCGGCCAGCATGTAGCTGTGCGGGCTCACGACGTACGCGGGCAGCGGACGCACCGCCTCCAGCATGTGCAGCACCGAATCGCGCACCGTGTGCTCGGCGGTGGGGCGCGGCTCCGTGAAGCGCCCCGAGGCGAGTTCGGCGAGGTCGTGCAGCCGCTCGTGGGCGTCGCCGCTCAGGCGCAGCGCACGGCCGAGCGCGTCGATCACGGCCGGCGACGGGTTGGTCTCGCGCCCGCGCTCAAGTCGCGTGTAGTAGTCGACGCTCACCCCCGCCAGCGTCGCCAACTCCTCGCGGCGCAGCCCCGGCGTGCGACGGATTCCCGTGCCCGCGGGGAGCCCCGCTTCCTCGGGGGTGATCCGCGCGCGCCGCGCCCGTAGGTATCTGCCCAGTTCCGTGCCGTCTGCCATCCGTTCATTGTCCCCGGTGGCCGCCGTGGTTGGGGGGCCGTGTCAGGGCCAGGAACGCGGCACCCCGGAGAACCGCGGCCTGCCATCGCGCGGGCCGGCCGAACAGACTGGTCACCGTTGCGGACGGCCCGTCCGCCGCGGTCCCAGGGGGCGCACGTCGCCGGACCGCGGACGCGGTGGACGGTGCCGACCGCGGCCCGCCGCCCGAAACGCAGGAGGTCCTCGTCCATGTCGTCCCCCACCACAGCACAACGGCAACGGCCCGCCCCACCCGCGGCGCACCCCGACGTGCCGCCGGCGACGCCCGCGCCCCCGGCCTCCTCCGTCGCGCTGATCGCCGCCCTCCTCGGCTTCACCGTCATCACCATCGATGTCTCCGCCGTCAACATCGCGCTGCCCGCCATCCGCAGCTCCCTCCATGCCGGGATGTCCGGACTGCAGTGGGTCGTCGACGCCTACACGCTGATGTTCGCCGCCCTGATGCTCTCCGCCGGCGCCCTCGCCGACCGGGCCGGTGCGCGGCGCGCCTACGCCTGGGGCGTCGCCCTGTTCACGCTCGCCTCCCTCGGCTGCGCCCTCGCCCCCGGCATCGGCGCGCTCATCGCGGCGCGCGTCGTACAGGGCGGCGCGGCGGCCGTCGTCATGCCCGCCTCGCTCGCGCTGATCCGGCAGGCGTATGACGACCCGCGCCGCCGCGCCCGTGCCATCGCGCTGTGGACGGTGGGCGGTTCCGTCGCGCTGGCGGCCGGGCCGGTGCTCGGCGGCGTCCTCACCCAGACGTCGGGCTGGCGCACCGTCTTCCTGCTCAACCTCCCGGTCGGCGCCGTGATCCTGGCGCTCCTCCTGCGCACCGCCGCCTCCCCGCGCCGCCCCGCCCCCCTCGACCTGGCGGGCCAGGCCACCGCCGTCCTCGCCCTCGCCGGCCTCGCGTACGGGGTCATCGAGGGCGGACACACGGGCTGGACGTCCGCGCCGGTCCTCGCCGCCTTCTCCGTCGCGCTCGCCGCCGCCGTCGCCTTCTACGCCACCGAGAAGCGGCACCGCGCGCCGATGGTCCCGCTCGGCATGCTGCGGCAGCGCCAGGTCGCCGTACCCCTCATCGTCGGCTTCGCCATGAACGCCGGCTTCTACGGCGTCGTCTTCCTCCTCGGCCTCTACTACCAGCAGCTGCGCGGTATGACGGGCACGGCCGCGGGGCTGATGTTCGTCCCGCTGGCGGCCGTCACGACGCTGATGAACGTGGTCTCCCCGCGCCTGGCGGAACGCGCGGGCCGCCGCACGGTCATAGTGGCCGGCCAGGTGATCATGGCGCTGGCGATGTTCGCCCTGCTCCCGCTCACGGCCCACACCCCGCTCTGGCTGGTCCTGATCCTGCTCGTCCCCACCAGCATGGGCGGCGCGCTGGCCGTCCCGGCGCTCACCGCGCTGCTCATGGACGCCGTCCCCGGCCACCGCGTCGGCACGGCCTCCGGCCTGCTCAACGCCCTGCGCCAGACCGGTGGAGCCCTGGCCGTCGCGCTGTTCGGCATACTCCTCGCGGGCGGCGGGGACGGCGCGGGCTTCTCCCTCTCCGGTATGCACGAGAGCCTCCTGGTGGTGGGCCTCACGCTCTGCGTCACGACCGGTCTGGCCGCCTGGCTCCTGCCGCGGGACCGGTCGTAGTGGCCCCCGGCGTCGGGCCCACCCAGGACATATGTCATGGCCGTTCCACCACAGGGATCCCTGTTGGCCGGCAGGGTGCGCGCGCCACCATTGCGGCATGAACCTGCACACTCTCGTCCTGTACGGCTGTGCGGCCGCTGTCGTCGTACCCGGTTCGCGGCTCGTCATGGACCAGTTGGCGGGACGGCAGGCCGGCCCCGGCCGGCTGCTCGCGGCGCTGTGGCGGCGGCCGGTGCCGTGGGCCGCCGCCGTCCTGGTGGGCGTGATGACGGCGATGGCCGTGGTGCAGACCGTCGTCCCCGGTGTCCTGCCCCACCTGGAGCGGGCGCCCCATGGACCGTGGTGGCGAGTGGTGACCGCGCTGCTGGTGCAGACGTCGGGATGGCTGCAGCTCGCTTTCAACCTGGCGGCCCTCGCGGTCGTCGCGCCGGTGGCCGAGCGCAGGCTGGGTGCCGTGTGGATGCCGGTGGTCTTCGTTCTGTCCGGCGTGGCGGCACATGTGGTGAGCACGGCGGGCTGGAGCGTGCACGGCGGGGGTGACTCGGTGGGGATATGCGGTCTGGTCGGCGCGCTCGCGACGTCCTACGCGCTCGGCGGCCGGATACGGCGGCTGCGGCTGCTGTCCGTGCTCGTGCCGGCCGCCGGTGTGGTGCTGTGCCTGATGGAGAACAACCATGGCATCGGCGTGCTGACCGGGACGGTGCTGGGCGTCGCCCTCGCGCGGCGGCCCGAGGGCGGCCGCGCGAAGGCCGTGGCCGTGCAAACGTGAAACCCGCACCCGGCCGATGGCGGCGCACGGAGAACCACCGAAGGACATCCGACCCGCGGGCACCGCGGGCACCTCGGCGGATCTCCCCGTAACGACTGCGGGGCGCCCCTCCGAAGAGGGACGCCCCGCGGTGCCTGTCGGCTTGCCCACGGCGACTACGGCAGCGCCAGCATCCGCTCCAGCGCCAGCTTCGCGAAGCTCTCGGTCTCGCGGTCGACCTCGATCCGGTTGACCACCTTGCCGGCGGCCAGCGACTCCAGGGTCCACACCAGGTGGGGGAGGTCGATGCGGTTCATGGTCGAGCAGAAGCAGACCGTCTTGTCGAGGAAGACGATCTCCTTGTCCTCCGCGGCGAAGCGGTTGGCGAGGCGGCGGACCAGGTTCAGTTCCGTGCCGATCGCCCACTTCGAGCCGCGCGGGGCGGCTTCCAGGGCCTTGATGATGTACTCCGTCGAGCCGACGTAGTCCGCCGCGGCCACGACCTCGTGCTTGCACTCGGGGTGGACGAGGACGTTCACGTCGGGGATGCGGGCGCGGACGTCGTTGACGGAGTCCAGGGAGAAGCGGCCGTGGACGGAGCAGTGTCCGCGCCACAGGATCATCTTCGCGTCCCGCAGCTGCTCGGCGGTCAGGCCGCCGTTCGGCTTGTGCGGGTTGTAGACCACGCAGTCGTCCAGCGACATACCCAGGTCGCGGACGGCGGTGTTGCGGCCCAGGTGCTGGTCGGGGAGGAAGAGGACCTTCTCTCCCTGCTCGAAGGCCCAGTCCAGGGCGCGCTTGGCGTTGGAGGAGGTGCAGATCGTGCCGCCGTGCTTGCCGGTGAAGGCCTTGATGTCGGCGGAGGAGTTCATGTACGAGACGGGGACCGTACGGTCGGCTATGCCCGCCTCCGTCAGCACGTCCCAGCACTCGGCGACCTGCTCCGCCGTCGCCATGTCGGCCATGGAGCAGCCGGCGGCGAGGTCGGGGAGGATGACCTGCTGGTCGTCGCCCGTGAGGATGTCGGCCGACTCGGCCATGAAGTGGACGCCGCAGAAGACGATGTACTCCGCGTCCGGCCGGGCGGCCGCGTCCCGCGCGAGCTTGAAGGAGTCGCCGGTCACATCGGCGAACTCGATCACCTCGTCGCGCTGGTAGTGGTGCCCCAGGACGAAGACCTTGTCGCCGAGCTTCTCCTTGGCGGCGCGGGCGCGCTCGACGAGGTCGGGGTCGGACGGGGCCGGCAGGTCGCCGGGACACTCCACGCCGCGCTCGCTCTTCGGGTCGGCCTCGCGGCCGAGGAGGAGCAGCGCCAGCGGGGTCGGCTGGACGTCCAGGGGCTGGGCGGTGGTCACGACACGCACCCTCTCTTTTCTGCAGACGGCTCTGAGGCACGGCCTTTTCGTCTATTTGACGCTATCTATCATAGCTTCTTCACGTCACTTTGACGATGGCCATAGTGTCGATGTGACGCATCCGCCTTCCCCTTGCGCTTCGCGGATTCCTCCCCTTCCCGCCCCTCCGTGTGACCAGGCAGCCACCGGCGTCCGGCCCGTCATGTGCGAGCATGAAGAACGAAGACCAAGGACAAGTTGCGCGCTGCCGGAATAGATCCGGAGGCCCTTCGGTTGCAGCCGAGGGCAAGCGGTCCGTACAACCCGGGAGAGATGTAGATGAGCGTTCAGGACGAGCAGACCACCGTCAGCGACGGCATCATCCTGTCCGACGCGGCCGCGTCGAAGGTCAAGAGCCTGCTGGAGCAGGAAGGCCGGGACGACCTCGCGCTGCGGGTGGCGGTCCAGCCCGGCGGCTGCTCCGGACTGCGCTACCAGCTCTTCTTCGACGAGCGCTCGCTCGACGGCGATGTCGTCAAGGACTTCGACGGCGTCAAGGTCGTCACCGACCGGATGAGCGCCCCCTACCTCGGCGGTGCCTCCATCGACTTCGTCGACACCATCGAGAAGCAGGGCTTCACGATCGACAACCCCAACGCCACGGGCTCCTGCGCCTGCGGCGACTCCTTCAGCTGAGCGGCGGAGTAGCGGGTACGAAGGCGGCGCGCCCCCGGGTGGGGGAGCGCCGCCTTCGTCGTTCCCGGGCGGCCGCCCCCCGTCGGAAGCGCCCGCCCGGGGATGCCACGATGGCGCAATGGTGAAAGATCACGACGAATGCGCAGCGGCGGCCGCCGGTGCACCCGCGGCCGGGACCTGGCCGGGCGCAGGGCCGGTCCACGGCGACCTGCTCGCCGCGAAGACGCTGGTCTACGACCCGCTCGGGTTCACCTGCTCGCCTCCGCTGCCCGAGGCGGAGAGCGCCGAATACGCGGCGTACGCCTTCACCCTGGACGGACTTTCGGTCAGATTCCGCGCGGCCAGGACCACCCCGACGAAGATCGGCCAGTTCGTGACGGTGTGGCAGCGGTCCGCGAGCGGGCCGATCCGGCCTTTCGACACCGCCGACCCCGTCGATCTCTTCGTCATCAGCACCCGGGACGGCGACCACTTCGGGCAGTTCGTCTTCTCGCGGGACGCGCTCTGCGAACGGGGCATCGTCTCGCGGAACGGCACCGGCGGTAAGCGTGCCTTCCGCGTCTACCCGCCGTGGGTCACGACGGTGAACCGCCAGGCCCGCAGTACGCAGCGGTGGCAGCTGGAGCATTTCCTGGAGATCGGCACGGACGGCCGGGGCGGCGCGGCCGGGGCCCTGGACGCCGCCCGCGCCCGGGCGCTCTACCGGCCATGAGACGGCGGCTGCCGGGCACCACGCCCGGCAGCCGCCGCCCTCGTGTCACGCCCCCAGGCGAGCACCTACTGCTTGGGGACCGACTTACCGGTCGAGACATCGATCACCTTGCGGCCGTCCAGCGGCTTCTTCAGCGTCACCGACTTGGTGAACTCCTTGGCGATCTTCACGCAGATCTGGTGCGGCTTCTTGTCCCGCCCGACGACCTTGGTCTTCACCGTCGTGCCCGACTCCTCGGCGCTCACCGAGTAGACGCTGCACACCCCGCCCCAGAAGTGCACCGTCACCTTCCGGCCCCCGTCGCTCACGTCGTACGACTCCAGCGCCATCACGCCGGGCTTCCCGGACGGGATCTCCGGCGTCCGGTCCTTGTGCGCCAGGTACTTCGGGTTCACCGCGGGGTGCGCGACGAGCGAGGTCGCGTCCGGGCCGTCATCGGCGCCCGGCTGCCGCACCCGGTAGAGCCACGACGGCACCAGCGCCTGCCCGCCGTCCACGTACTGCACCGCCAGCCCGAAGGTCGCGCCGGTCACCTCGGTCGGCCGCTGGCCCTTCGTCGGCGAGGGCTCGCAGGGCGCGATCGGGGTGCCGCTCTTCTCGTCCGGGGGCGTCGAGGGGCAGGCGGCCGGCTTGCGGCCGTCGCCGGTGTTCAGCCGGTCCAGGGTCTTGTCGGCGCTCAGCACGGGATAGTCGGCACCCTTGACCGGATGCGCCAACTGGCCGCTGCCGCCGACCACTTGGCCGTCCGGGCCGACCTGGAGGTCGCTCTGCCAGCCGTAGGTCGGCAGCCCGCCGAACACCGGGTCCGCGGTCACGATCCGTACCGCGCCGGACAGCCCGCTCGCCTCCAGCTTCGCGTCCTTCTGGCCGAGCGCCGCGAGCGCCGGCCGCACGGCCTGCTTCGCCTTCGCCGCCGAGACCGCGCCCTTGCCGCTGCCGTCGTCCTCGGTGGACGCGTCCCCGCCCCCGCGGTACGAGGGGCAGCCGGGGCGGCTCGACGGGGAGCCCTTGTCGGGCAGCGCGCAGTTCGTCCCGCCCGGGGTGCCGTACTGCGAGTACGTCCACGCCCCCGAGCCGGTCTTGGTGACCTGGAGCACGGGGCTACGGGCGTCCCGCGTCAGCCCGCCCACCTTCCAGGTGTTGCCCTCCGAACGGACCTTTCCGGCCACATCCAGCGCCTTCGCCAGCCGTTCCACGGCCGCCTTGCCGATCTGCCCCTTCGGCCGGTAGACGGGCGCCGAGTCCGGCCCGTCGGGCAGCTTCGCCACCGCCTTGTAGTGCGCGCCCTGCGGATTGGGCTCGCCGGCCGCGATCCCGCCGCCGGTGTAGCCGTCGAGGGCCAGCGGCGGCGGGCCGCCCTTGGCCGCGGCCCCCGCCGGGGCCTCCTTGCTTCCGGCCGTCGACGAGGCCCAGTACGCCGCGCCGCCCCCGGCGATCAGCACCGCGGCGGCCATCGAGGCGATCACGAGCCGGCTCGGCCGCCTGCGGGCTTCGGGCTCCGGGCTCTTCGGGGCCGCCCCGGTGTCCTCGGTGTCCTCGGTGTTCACCGCATCGCTCCTTCAGCTCCGCCGAACATCTGACGTGCCATCCTCCAGGAAACCGGGAGACCCGCTTCCTGGAGGTCTGGACACCGATGGGACGGAGCCGGGGCGAAGGTGGTTCCCTCCCCGGGGCGCCCGGCCGTCGTGCCGGGCCCGCCGTCACTCAGTCGCCGTACTCGGACATCCCGTCGACGAGCGCGGCCGACTTCGCCGGGACCGTGACGCCGTGGAGATCGGAGGCCTTGCCGGGCACGGGAGCACCGGACCGCCGGGCACGGAAGCGCGGCGCCATCCGCGCGCAGTCGCCGCGCAGCTGGGCGAGCGACTCCGGGTCGGCCGTGGCGGAGGCGGAATGTACCGCGGACGGTGTGACGGCTTTCACAGGCTTGGTCATAGGGGCACCGTACGCAGCCGCCGATCGCGAAGAAAGACCTACTATTGGGTAGTTTCTGTATGTCCAATCGTCCGGGATGACCGGGTGGTACGGGGCTACGCCGGGTAGCGTTGTCCTACGTCCGCCCGTCCCTCCGCCTTCCGCAGGAGCAGACCAGCCGTGCGTATCGCAGTCTCCGGCTCCATCGCCACCGACCATCTGATGACCTTCCCCGGCCGCTTCGCCGACCAGTTGGTCGCCGACCAGCTGCATACGGTCTCCCTCTCCTTCCTCGTCGACCAGCTCGACGTCCGCCGCGGCGGCGTCGCGCCCAACATCTGCTTCGGCATGGGCCAGCTCGGCATCCAGCCGATCCTGGTGGGCGCCGCGGGCAACGACTTCGAGGAGTACCGCGCCTGGCTCGACCGGCACGGCGTCGACACCCGCTCCGTGCGCATCTCCGAGGTGCTGCACACCGCCCGCTTCGTGTGCACCACCGACGCCGACCACAACCAGATCGGCTCCTTCTACACCGGCGCCATGAGCGAGGCCCGGCTGATCGAGCTCCAGCACGTGGCCGAGCGGGTCGGCGGGCTGGACCTCGTCCTGATCGGCGCGGACGACCCCGAGGCGATGATCCGGCACACCGAGGAGTGCCGCAGCCGCGGCATCCCCTTCGCCGCCGACTTCTCCCAGCAGATCGCCCGGATGGACGGCGAGGACATCCGCACCCTCATGGAGGGCGCCACCTACCTCTTCTCCAACGAGTACGAGAAGGGCCTGATCGAGTCCAAGACCGGCTGGACCGACGAGGAGATCCTCGCCAAGGTCGGCACCCGGGTCACCACCCTCGGCTCCAGCGGCGTCCGCATCGAGCGGGTCGGCGAGCCCGCCATCGAGGTCGGCGTCCCCGAGGAGAAGGCCAAGGCCGACCCGACCGGCGTCGGCGACGCCTTCCGCGCCGGCTTCCTGTCCGGCCTGGCCTGGGGCGTCGGCCTCGAGCGCGCCGCACAGGTCGGCTGCATGCTGGCGACGCTGGTCATCGAGACCGTCGGCACCCAGGAGTACGAGCTGCACCGCAGCCACTTCATGGACCGCTTCACCAAGGCCTACGGCCACGAGGCCGCCGCCGAGGTCCAGGACCACCTGGCCTGAGCCCGGCCCGTTCCGCTCAGACGCGGCGCCGCACGACGTACGCGGCGCCGCGTTCCGCGTTTTCCTCTCCCACATACTCCTGCTCGCGCATCGCGCACCAGGCGGGAATGTCCTGCCGCGCGGCCTCGTCGTCGGACAGCACCGTCACCGTGCCGCCGACCGGCACCTGGCCGATCACCTTCGCCAGCTCGATGACCGGAATCGGACAGCGCCTGCCCAGGGCGTCGACCACCAGCCCGGGCTCGGCCCCGGGCTCCTCCGGCACCGCCTCGGCCGACGGCGCCCCCCACCGCTCCCGCACCGAGCGCACCGTCACGGGCAGCACCTCCAGAAACCGCTCCACCTCCGCCGCGGGCGTGCCGTACGGGAGCGATACCCGGACATTCCCCTCGGACAGCACACCCATCGCGCGCAGCACATGGCTCGGCGTCAGGGTGCTGGACGTACAGGAGGATCCGGACGACACCGAGAAGCCCGCCCGGTCGAGTTCCTGCAACAGGGTCTCTCCGTCCACATAGAGACAGGAGAAGGTGACCAGATGCGGGAGGCGGCGGTCCGGGTCGCCGACCACCTCCACATCGGGGACCAGCTCCGGTACCCGGGCGCGGATCCGCTCCACCAGGCCCCGCAGCCGGGCCGCTTCGTCCCGTTCGGTCCCGGCTTCCACCCGCAGCGCCCGCAGCGCGGCGGCCGCCGCCACGATCGCCGGGAGGTTGCCGAACCCTGGCGCGCGGCCCGACTCCCGTTCGTCCAGCGGGCCCTGGGGCGCGAAGCGGGTGCCCTTACGGATGGCGAGCAGACCGACGCCGGGCGGGCCGCCCCACTTGTGGGCGCTCGCCGCCAGCAGCGACCAGGCCCCGGCCACCGGCCCCCAGGCCAGCGACTGGGCCGCGTCCACCAGGAGAGGCACCCCCGCCTCCTGGCAGAGCTGCGCTACCTCCTCGACCGGCTGTTCGGTTCCCACCTCGTGGTTGGCGGACTGGAGGCAGGCGAGCGCGGTACCGGGCAGCAGCGCGGCGCCGAAGTCCCCGGCCGCGATCCGGCCCGTACGGTCCACGCCGACCTCCGCCGCCGTGCCGCCGGCCGCCTCATGGACCTCGGCGGCGTGCAGTACGGAGGAGTGCTCGACGGCGGAGTGCACCAGACGACGGCCGACACGCCGACGGCCGGCCAGCGCCCCGAAAATCCCGGAATGTACCGCCTGCGTCCCCGAAGGGGTGAAAACCAACTCGTCGGGGCGGCAGCCCACCGCCTCCGCCGCGGCCTCCCGCGCCGCGTCCAGCAGCAGCCGGGCCCGCCGGCCCTCCCGGTAGAGGCGGACAGGGTCGGCCCACCCCTCGTCCAGAGAGGCGAGCAGGGCCTCCCGGGCGACGGGATGCAGCGGGGCGGCGGACGCGGCGTCGAAGTAGGGCACGTACGAGACGGTAGAACACCGTTCCCCCGCCCCGCGGCGGAACGGGTCCGGGGCGGAGTTCGGCACGCCGTCAGATGCCTGGTGGGGCGGGGCATTCGAGGGTCCGGAAGGGGGCCAGCGAAGGACACGCCCACCCCATCGGGGTGGCTCGCGGCGCGTTGGGCACCCTCCCCGCGCGACCCCAAATAGCGTCCAGTAGGGTTTGGTCCGCATAAACATCCAAACCCCTGCCCGACGCAGGGCGGCGACCGACCAGCGAGTAAGGCCGCAGCCGACCGCGCGGGCGAGACTCTCGGGAAGGCGCTACGTGAGTCCCAACGGCTCCGACCGCTCGTCGCGGCGCCCGATGCGGCGGAAGCTGCCGCAGGTGCTTGCTGCGGGCCTGGTCCTGGCGACCGCTACTGGTTGCACATATAAGGACTTCCCCCGCCTCGGCATGCCAACGCCCGTCACCGACGAGGCGCCGCGGATCCTCTCTCTTTGGCAGGGCTCCTGGGCCGCCGCCCTCGCAACGGGCGTGCTGGTCTGGGGCCTGATCATCTGGAGCGTGATCTTCCACCGCCGCAGCAGGACCAAGGTGGAGGTCCCCACACAGACGCGTTACAACATGCCCATCGAGGCGTTGTACACGATCGTCCCGTTCATCATCATTGCGGTGCTTTTCTACTTCACCGCGCGCGATGAGAGCGCTGTTCTGAAGACTTCCAAGAAGCCGGACCACGTCATCAACGTGGTGGGCTTCCAGTGGAGCTGGGCGTTCAACTACATGGAGAACGTGGACGGCAACAAGTCGACCACGGGTATCAACTCCCCTGAACTCTCCGCCATCCCGGACAAGTGGAAGAAGTCCGCTCCGGCCGGCGCCGACGGCGTCTACGACGTGGGCACCCCGGGCACGAAGAACCCGCAGACCGGCAACCCGGGTCCGACCCTGTGGCTGCCGAAGGGCGAGTCCGTCCAGTTCATCCTCACGTCCCGCGACGTCATCCACTCCTTCTGGGTGGTGCCGTTCCTGATGAAGCAGGACGTGATTCCGGGCCACACCAATGTCTTCGAGGTGACTCCCAACAAGGAGGGCACCTTCATGGGCAAGTGCGCCGAGCTCTGCGGCGTCGACCACTCCCGGATGCTCTTCAACGTCAAGGTCGTCTCTCCGGCTAAGTACCGGGAGCACCTGAAGGACCTGGCGAAGAAGGGCCAGACCGGATACCTGCCGTCGGGCATCAAGCAGACGGATCATGCCAGGAATGCGGAGACGAAGAACACGTGAGCATCCTCAACGAACCTCAGGGTGCCGCCGCCGATACGGCTCCGGCAGCACCGCCCGTACGCAAGAAGCAGCCGGGCATCGCCGCGGTCAAGTGGCTCACGACCACCGACCACAAGACCATCGGCACGATGTACCTGGCCACGTCGTTCGCGTTCTTCTGCGTCGGCGGCCTGATGGCGCTGCTGATGCGCGCCGAGCTGGCCCGCCCCGGCGAGCAGATCATGACGAACGAGCAGTTCAACCAGGCCTTCACGATGCACGGCACGATCATGCTGCTGATGTTCGCGACGCCGCTGTTCGCCGGGTTCGCGAACTGGATCATGCCGCTGCAGATCGGCGCGCCCGACGTGGCGTTCCCGCGGCTGAACATGTTCGCGTACTGGCTGTACCTCTTCGGCTCGCTGATCGCGGTGGCCGGCTTCCTCACCCCGCAGGGTGCGGCCGACTTCGGCTGGTTCGCCTACTCCCCGCTGTCGGACGCGGTCCGCTCGCCGGGCGTCGGCGCCGACATGTGGATCATGGGTCTGGCCTTCTCCGGCTTCGGCACGATCCTCGGTTCGGTCAACTTCATCACCACGATCATCTGCATGCGGGCACCCGGCATGACGATGTTCCGGATGCCGATCTTCACGTGGAACGTCCTGCTGACCGGTGTGCTGGTCCTGCTGGCCTTCCCGGTCCTGGCCGCCGCGCTGTTCGCCCTGGAGGCGGACCGTAAATTCGGTGCGCATGTATTCGATGCGGCAAATGGCGGAGCATTGCTCTGGCAGCACCTCTTCTGGTTCTTCGGCCATCCAGAGGTGTACATCATCGCCCTGCCGTTCTTCGGCATCATTTCCGAGGTCATTCCGGTGTTCTCCCGGAAGCCGATGTTCGGTTACATCGGTCTGATCGCGGCGACGATTTCGATTGCCGGTCTTTCGGTCACGGTCTGGGCGCACCACATGTATGTGACGGGCGGCGTGCTGTTGCCGTTCTTCTCCTTCATGACGTTCCTGATCGCGGTGCCGACCGGTGTGAAGTTCTTCAACTGGATCGGCACGATGTGGAAGGGCTCGCTGTCCTTCGAAACGCCGATGCTGTGGACGATCGGCTTCCTGATCACCTTCACCTTCGGTGGTCTGACCGGCGTCATCCTGGCCTCGCCGCCGATGGACTTCCACGTCTCCGACTCGTACTTCGTCGTGGCGCACTTCCACTACGTCGTCTTCGGCACGGTCGTCTTCGCGATGTTCGCCGGCTTCCACTTCTGGTGGCCGAAGTTCACCGGAAAGATGCTCGACGAGCGCCTCGGCAAGATCACCTTCTGGACGCTGTTCATCGGCTTCCACGGCACCTTCCTCGTCCAGCACTGGCTGGGCGCCGAGGGCATGCCGCGCCGGTACGCCGACTACCTGGCGGCCGACGGCTTCACCACGCTGAACACCATCTCGACCATCAGCTCCTTCCTGCTGGGCCTGTCGATCCTGCCGTTCTTCTACAACGTCTGGAAGACCGCCAAGTACGGCAAGAAGGTCGAGGTCGACGACCCGTGGGGCTACGGCCGCTCGCTGGAGTGGGCGACCTCCTGCCCGCCGCCGCGGCACAACTTCCTCACCCTGCCGCGCATTCGCTCCGAATCCCCGGCGTTCGACCTGCACCACCCGGAGATCGCGGCCCTCGATGCGCTGCACAACGGTCACGGCTCTGCGGATGACAAGTCCCTCGCCGGCGGCAAGGAGGCGGGCAAGTGAAGATCCAGGGCAAGATGTTCATCTGGCTCTCCGTCTTCGTCCTCGCCATGGCGATCGTCTATGGCGTCTGGTCGAAGGAGCCGGCGGGCACCACCGCGCTGTTCCTCGCCTTCGGACTGTGCATCATGGTCGGCTACTACCTGGCCTTCACGGCCCGGCGGGTCGACGCGGGTGCGCAGGACAACGAGAACGCCGAGGTCTCGGACGACGCCGGTGAGCTGGGCTTCTTCAGCCCGCACAGCTGGCAGCCGCTGTCCCTGGCCGTCGGTGGCGCGCTCGCCTTCATGGGCGTCGTCTTCGGCTGGTGGCTGCTCTACTTCTCGCTCCCGGTGATCCTCGTCGGCCTCTTCGGCTGGGTCTTCGAGTACTACCGCGGCGAGAACCGCACCCAGTAGGACATGCAGTAACGACGGCCGAGCGCCGTACGGGCCGGGCCCGGACACCTCATCAGGTGTCCGGGCCCGCTGTCGTTCCCGGCGGGGCGCCGGCGCGTCGGCGTGTCGTCCCGGCGTGTCGGGCGCCCGGACCGCACCCCATTTGCAGTCATCCAGCGCGCCGGAAGAGGTGATTCTTCATATTTTTGGGGCATGAGCAATAGACCTCGAACCCGGACGGTGCTGCGCTGCGGCCTCCTGATAGTGCCCCTGGCGGTGAGCGCCGCTGCCTGCGGGGACTCGTCGTCACAGTCGCTCTCCGTCAAGCCCTACGACGCGGCCGACCAGATCTCGGCCAACACCCCGGACGGCAAGCAGAAAGCCGATCCCGACAAACCGCTTGAGGTCTCCGTCAAGGGAGACGCCGATGGAGCCGCGCGGATCACGGACGTGACCGCCACCGACGCCTCCGGCCGCTACATCCGCGGCGAACTGAGCGCCGACGGCAAGCGCTGGAAAACCACCGTGCCACTGGCCGCCGGCACCCGCTACACGGTCCGGGTCAGCACCGAGGACCACAAGGGCGCCCCGGGCCGCAAGACCCTCGTCGTCGACACCGTCGACAACGAAAGCGGCGACCGGCTCGGCGTCACCTTCGGCCCGGACACCGGCGAATACGGCGTCGGCCAGCCCGTCACCGCCGTACTCAGCAGGGAGATCAGCGACCCCAAGCAGCGGGCCGTCGTCGAAAGCGCGCTGAAGGTGGACTCCTCGCCGCGCGTCGAGGGCTCCTGGCACTGGGTGGACGGCAAATCCCTGCACTTCCGCCCCAGGGAGTACTGGCCCGCCCACGCGACCATCTCCGTCCACAGCAACCTGGACGGCCTCAAGATCACCCGCGGGCTCTACGGAGGCCCCGCCAAGCCTGTGAAACTCACCACGGGCGACGCCATCGAGGCCATCACCGACGCCGCGGCACACCACATGACGGTGCTGCGCAACGGTGAGGAAATCAACACCATTCCCGTCACCACCGGAAAGCCCGGCTTCTCCACCCGCAACGGCGTCAAGGTCGTCCTCGGCAAGGAGAGCTTCGTACGGATGCGCTCCTCCACCGTCGGCATCGCCGCCGGGAGTTCGGACTCCTACGACCTGCCGGTCCACTGGGCCACCCGGGTGACCCTGAGCGGCGAATATGTGCACGCCGCCCCGTGGTCCGTCGGCTCACAGGGCGCCGCCAACGTCAGCCACGGCTGCACGGGCATGTCCACCGGCAACGCCCAGTGGTTCTTCAACCATGTCCGGGTCGGCGACATCGTCGAGGTCATCAACAGCGGCGGCGACACCATGACGCCGTTCGACAACGGCTTCGGCGACTGGAACATGCCGTGGAAGGAATGGCGGGACGGCAGCGCGCTCAAGAACAAGGCCTCCAGCACCACAGGAGCGGCCGAGCGCGAGCAGGACACGTCCGCCGACGCCCGGCTGCGCCCGAAGCTCTGAAGGCCTCTCAGCAGCCGTCCAGGCCCGCTCTCCCGGGCCGCCCGCTCAGGCCTGGACGAGCAGTCGGCGGCGCAGCAGCGAGGCGAGGGAGTCCGCGAACGCCACCGGGTCGATCGGATGGGTCACGGCGGCGTCCGCGCGGCTCCAGGTCGCCAGCCAGGCATCCTGCGGGCGGCCGATGAGCAGCAGCACCGGAGGGCAGTTGAAGATCTCGTCCTTGATCTGCCGGCAGACGCCCATCCCGCCCGCGGGCGCGGTCTCGCCGTCCAGCACGCAGACGTCGATCCCGCCCCGCTCCAGGGCCTCCAGCACGGCCGGGGCGGTGGCGCACTCCAGGATCTCGACCTGCGGGGCGTCGGCGGCGGGGCGCCGGCCGGCCGCCAGCCTGACCTGCTCGCGGGTGTGGGCGTTGTCGCTGTAGACCAGCACCGTGGCAGTCGCCTGCATCGTTCCTCCACGCGTTGTAGCGGCTCAGTTAGCGGCACAGCTCGGGCGGGACCCGCCGGCTGGCGCCGGGAGGTGCCCCACCGCGGAGGCTACTCCCGCACCGGGCCCCCGAAGGAGGGTTCGTAAGGATCCAAGATCTGTCCGACGGGCCGTCAGGACCGGTCCGGGAGCGGACCCGCGCGCGCCGGGGGAGCCCGCGCTTCCCCCCTTTGGGCGACCGCCGCAGAGGTCCCCGCGAGCAGGCATTACGGCCTTGACACACCGAACGGCACCCCCCGGAGTGAGGGCGGGATAAGCGACCGACATAATGTCGGTCGTGGCGACAGCAACGACAGTAGAAACCGGGCACGCGCACCCGACGGTCAATCGGCCGAACCTCACCAGCGTCGGAACCATCATCTGGCTGAGTTCCGAGCTGATGTTCTTCGCGGCCCTCTTCGCGATGTACTTCACCCTTCGATCGGTGACCGGTTCGGAGTATTGGAAGGAATCGGCCTCCGCGCTGAATCTTCCGTTCTCCGGAACGAACACCGCGATCCTGGTGCTCAGCTCTCTGACGTGTCAGCTCGGCGTTTTCGCCGCCGAGCGCGGCGACGTCAAGAAGCTGCGGGCCTGGTTCGCGGTCACCTTCGTCATGGGTGCGATCTTTATCGGCGGTCAGGTCTTCGAGTACACCGAACTGGTCAAGCACGAGGGCCTCTCGCTCTCGTCCGGCCCGTACGGTTCGGTCTTCTACCTGACCACCGGTTTCCACGGACTGCATGTGACGGGCGGACTCATCGCCTTCCTGCTGGTCCTGGGCAGGACGTACGCGGCCAAGAGGTTCACCCACACGCAGGCCACCGCGGCCATCGTTGTGTCCTACTACTGGCACTTCGTCGATGTCGTCTGGATCGGCCTCTTCGCCACGATCTACCTGATCCGGTAACCGGTACGCATCCGGTCAAGACCGGTTACGCATTTCAGACAGACATAGCCAAAGCATCGACGCAGAAGATCCTGACACCGGGGTAATCCGTGAAAAAGCTCTCCGCACGACGGCGCCATCCACTGGCGGCGCTCGTCGTCCTACTCTTCGCGCTGGCGGTCACTGGGGGGCTGTACGCCGCGTTCGCGCCGGCGGACAAGGCTCAGGCCGATGACACCGCCCAGTCCCTTGCCATCAAGGAGGGCAAGAAGCTCTTCGCCGTGGGCTGCGCAAGCTGCCACGGCACCGGCGGTCAGGGCACCTCCGACGGCCCGAGCCTGGTCGGAGTCGGCGCCGCAGCCGTCGACTTCCAGGTCGGCACCGGCCGCATGCCCGCCCAGCAGCCCGGCGCCCAGGTGCCGCGGAAGCGGAACATCTACACCAACGCCCAGATCGACCAGCTCGCGGCCTACGTCGCGTCGCTGGGTGCCGGTCCCGCTGTGCCCGACAAGGAGCAGTACAGCCCGGACGGTGCCGACATCGGCAAGGGCGGCGAGCTGTTCCGTACGAACTGCGCGCAGTGCCACAACTTCACCGGTAAGGGCGGCGCCCTCACCAACGGCAAGTTCGCACCGACCCTCGAGGGCGTGGACCCGAAGCACATCTACGAGGCCATGGAAACCGGCCCGCAGAACATGCCCTCCTTCGGTGACGGCTCGCTGTCGAAGGAAAACAAGAAGGACATCGTCGCGTACCTCGGCGCCGTCAACGGCGATGAGTCCGAGAGCCCCGGCGGCCTGGACCTCGGCGGTCTCGGTCCGGTCAGTGAGGGTCTCTTCGGCTACATCTTCGGCCTGGGCGCGCTGGTAGCGGTCGCCATCTGGGTCGCAGCCCGGACTACGAAGGCCAAGAAGTCATGAGTGAGACTGGACGACACGAAGACGTGCCAGAAGAAAACCTTCCCGCGCGGGAGACGGCGCACGAGGGCGCGGTGACGCCGGCGGAGGATCCGTTCGCGGACCCCGGCCTGCCGGCGCACGAGCACCGCATCCAGGACATCGACGAGCGGGCAGCCCGGCGCTCCGAGCACATGGTGGCGCTGCTGTTCCTGGTGTCGATGGTGGCCACGGTCGGCTTCATCGCCTCCTACGTGGCCATCCCGATCGACAAGATCGTCTACATCTGGCCGATCGGCCACATCAGTGCCCTGAACTTCGCGCTGGGCCTCACGCTCGGCGTCGCGCTGTTCTGCATCGGCGCCGGCGCGGTCCACTGGGCCCGCACGCTGATGTCGGACGTGGAGGTCGCCGACGACCGCCACCCGATCGAGGCCACCCCCGAGGTCAAGGCCAAGGTCCTGGCGGACTTCGCGGAGGGCGCCAAGGAGTCGCAGTTCGGCCGGCGCAAGCTGATCCGCAACACGATGTTCGGCGCGCTGACCCTCGTCCCGCTCTCCGGCGTCGTCCTGCTGCGTGACCTCGGTCCGCTGCCCGGGACGAAGCTGCGCACGACGAACTGGAAGAAGGGCGTCCGCCTCGTCAACCAGTCCACCAACCTTCCGCTGCGTCCCGAGGACATCGCGGTCGGCTCCCTGACCTTCGCCAAGCCCGAGGGCCTGGAGGAGGACAGCGAGGACTTCAACGAGAAGATCGCCAAGGACGCCCTGATGCTCGTGCGGATCAAGCCGCAGGACATCAAGGACAAGCACGAACTGTCCTGGTCGCACGAGGGCATCGTCGCCTACTCGAAGATCTGCACCCACGTGGGCTGCCCGATCAGCCTGTACGAGCAGCAGACGCACCACGTGCTGTGCCCCTGCCACCAGTCGACGTTCGACCTCTCTGACGGTGGCAAGGTGATCTTCGGCCCGGCCGGACACGCCCTGCCGCAGCTGCACATCACGGAGAAGGACGGCTTCCTGGAGGCCGCGAGCGGCTTCGGTGAGCCCGTCGGCCCGAGCTTCTGGGAGCGCGGATGAGTAACGAGACAAGCGCGACCACACCGCGCCGTGGCCAGGCGCCACGGGGTGAACGGATCGCCGACTGGGCGGACGGCCGGCTGGGTATCTACAGCCTCGCCAAGTCCAACATGCGCAAGATCTTCCCGGACCACTGGTCCTTCATGCTGGGTGAGGTCGCGCTCTACAGCTTCATCATCATCATCCTGACCGGTGTCTATCTGACGCTGTTCTTCCACCCGAGCATGGCCGAGGTGACCTATCACGGTCCCTACGTGCCGATGCAGGGCATCCGGATGACCCAGGCCTTCGAGTCGACGCTGAACATCAGCTTCGACGTCCGCGGCGGCCTGCTCATCCGCCAGATCCACCACTGGGCGGCGCTGGTCTTCCTCGCCGCGATGATGGTGCACATGATGCGGGTGTTCTTCACCGGCGCCTTCCGCAAGCCGCGCGAGGTCAACTGGCTGTTCGGCTTCCTGCTGTTCGTGCTGGGCATGTTCACCGGCTTCACCGGCTACTCGCTCCCCGACGACCTGCTCTCCGGCACCGGCGTGCGGTTCATCGAGGGCGTCATCCTGGCGATCCCGCTGGTCGGCTCGTACCTGCAGATGTTCATCTTCGGCGGCGAGTTCCCCGGGCACGACATCATCGCGCGGTTCTTCACGGTGCACGTCCTGCTGCTGCCGGGCATCATGCTCGGCCTGCTGGTGGCGCACCTGATCCTGGTCTTCTACCACAAGCACACGCAGTTCCCGGGTGCCGGCAAGACCAACAACAACGTCGTCGGCATGCCGCTGCTGCCGGTCTACATGGCCAAGGCCGGAGGCTTCTTCTTCCTGGTCTTCGGTGTGATCTCGGTGATCGCAGCGATCGCCAGCATCAACCCCGTCTGGGCCATAGGGCCGTACCGGCCGGACCAGGTCTCCACTGGTGCGCAGCCGGACTGGTACATGGGCTTCGCCGAGGGTCTGGTCCGTGTCATGCCGGGCTGGGAGTGGAACTTCTGGGGCCACACCGTCAACTTCGGTGTGCTGATCCCGATCGTGATCTTCCCGCTGGTCCTGGTCGCCATCGCGGTCTACCCGTTCGTCGAGTCCTGGGTCCGCGGCGACAAGCGCGAGCACCACATCCTGGACCGCCCGCGCAACGTGCCCACCCGCACCGGCTTCGGTGTGGCCTGGCTCGTCGCGTACTTCGTGATGCTCATCGGTGGCGGCAACGACCTGTGGGCGACGCACTTCCACCTGTCGCTCAACTCGCTCACCTGGTTCGTCCGGATCGGCTTCTTCGTCCTTCCGGTGCTGGCCTTCATCGCCACCAAGCGGATCTGCCTGGGTCTGCAGCGGCGCGACAAGGACAAGGTGCTGCACGGCCGCGAGTCGGGCATCATCAAGCGCCTGCCGCACGGTGAGTTCATCGAGGTCCACGAGCCGCTCGGCCAGGAGCAGCTGCACGTGCTCACCCAGCACGAGCAGCCCGAGCCGCTGGAGCTGGGCCCGGAGGTCGACGAGAACGGCGTCCGCCGCAAGATCTCCCGGTCGCAGAAGCTGCGTGCCAAGCTCTCCAAGACCTACTACGGCGAGGACAACGTCATCCCCAAGCCGACGGTCGAGGAGTACAAGGAGATCACCAGCGGCCACGGCCACCACTGATCACCACGGCGCCGTGAGGCGCACGCAGCAACGCCACCCAGAGGGCCCCGTCCGAGCATCGGACGGGGCCCTCCGGCGTGTCCCAGGGGTCGATAGGGTGAGGTCACAGGCAGTAGACAGACCAGGAGTGTGGACCATGAACGTTGTGACCCCGGTTGGCGGCGACAGCGTGGCGGCCCACACCTGGCCGGGCATCCTCAACGCCCTGCTGGACGGCCGCGACCTCGCCGCCGACGACACCGCCTGGGTGATGGACAAGATCATGCGGGGCGAGGCCAGCGACGCCCAGATCGCCGGGTTCGCGGTGGCGCTGCGGGCCAAGGGCGAAACCGTCGCCGAGATCTCCGGGCTCGTACGCACCATGTACGCGCACGCCCGGCTGATCGAGGTGCCCGGCCCCAGCGTGGACATCGTCGGCACCGGCGGCGACGGCGCCAAGACCGTCAACATCTCCACGATGTCCTCGATCGTGGTGGCCGGCACCGGCGCCAAGGTCGTCAAGCACGGCAGCCGCGCGGCCTCCTCGGCCAGCGGCGCCTCCGACGTCCTGGAGAAGCTCGGCGTCAATCTGGACCTCACCCCCAAGCGGGTCGCCGAGGTCGCCGAGGAAGCGGGCATCACCTTCTGCTTCGCGGTGAAGTTCCACCCCTCGCTGCGCCATGTCGCCAACGCCCGGGGCCAGCTCGGCATCCGTACGACCTTCAACGTGCTGGGCCCGCTGACCAACCCCGCCAAGGTCCGCGCCCAGGCGACCGGCGTCGCGGACGCCCGGATGGCGCCGATCCTGGCCGGGGTGCTCGCCGAGCGCGGCTCGTCGGCCCTGGTGTTCCGCGGCGACGACGGCCTGGACGAGCTGACCACCACCGCCACCTCCCGGGTGTGGGTCGTCCGGGACGGCGCGGTGCACGAGGAGCCCTTCGACCCCCGGGACGTCGGCATCGACCTCGTCCCGGTCGAGGCGCTGCGCGGCGCGGACGCCTCGTACAACGCCGATGTGGCCCGCCGGCTGCTCGACGGCGAGCGGGGCCCGGTGCGCGATGCGGTGCTGCTGAACGCCGCCGCGGCGCTGGTGGCCCTGGAGCCGTCCGAGGCGCCGCTGGCGGAGCGGATCCGGGCCGGGATCGCCAAGGCCGCCGAGGCCATCGACTCGGGCGAGGCCAAGCGGGTGCTGGAGCGCTGGGTGGCGGCCAGCAACAGATGAGCGCCCGGTGACCCTGGGTGTGACGCAAGGCCCTGTCCGTTATCCGGACCGGGCCTTGCGCCATTCCGTGCCTGTGGCATCATTCTCGGCAGGTCACGAGTGACAGCGACACAGGCCCCGGCCCGCTGTCCGGCAACCCTCCGTCCGTGGCGGGGTGCCCCGGGTGATGACCAGGCCGCAGGCAGCGAGGTCTGCGGCAAGCGCGGATCCCTCGCCAGGGATCCTGGTCCTCGAGGGAGCCCCTTCCGTGATGAAGCGAATGCGATAGGGCCGTCGGCCCCTTTCCCGCACCCCTTTTCCTTTTCCACCGCGGCGCCGTTCCGCGCGCTGTGACGCGCCCGCCCGCGGTGAATTCGCTTACCTCTTACGGGAGTTCGCCATGTCTGTTTCCGCCGTTGCCGCCGACCGTTCCGTTTGTGCCCCACTGCCGGTTCTGGGCCGGGATGTCACCGTGCCGCTCGTGACCGGCGGCGAGGTCGACTACGCCGCACTGGACTACGCCGCCAGCGCCCCGGCCCTGCAGCGGGTCTGGGACGACGTGGCCGCCTACGCCCCGTACTACGGCAGCGTGCACCGCGGCGCCGGATACCTCTCGCAGCTGTCCACCGACCTCTTCGAGAACAGCCGCCGGACCATCTCCGACTTCCTCGGCTGCCGCGCCGACGACCAGGTGGTCTTCACCCGCTCCACCACCGACTCGCTCAACCTCCTCGCGGCCGCGCTCCCGCAGAACACCCGGGTGTTCGTCTTCGAGACCGAGCACCACGCCTCGCTGCTGCCCTGGGAGCAGCGCGCGGACACCCCCGTGACGTACCTGAACGCGCCGCGTACGCCGCGGGAGGCGGTGGACACCCTGGAGAAGGCGCTGGCCGAGCGCAAGCCTCACCGCTCCGCGCTGGTGTGCGTCACCGGCGCCTCGAACGTGACCGGTGAGCTCTGGCCGGTGCGGGAGCTGGCGGCCGCCGCGCACGCCCACGGCGCCCGGATCGTCCTCGACGCCGCGCAGCTGGCCCCGCACCACCCCGTCGACATCGCCGAGCTGGACGTCGACTGGGTCGCCTTCTCCGGGCACAAGCTGTACGCGCCGTTCGGCGCCGGCGTGCTGGCCGGCCGCGCGGACTGGCTGCAGGACGCGGACCCGTACCTGGCGGGCGGCGGCGCCAGCCGCAAGGTCTCGCGGCGTACGGACGGCGGGGTGGACGTCGAATGGCACACCACCGCCGCCCGGCACGAGGCCGGCTCGCCGAACGTCATCGGCGCCTACTCCATCGCCTCCGCCTGCCAGGCACTGACCGAGGCCGGTTTCGACGCCCTGGTCGCCCGCGAGCAGGCGCTGGTCGCCCGCGTCCGGGCGGGCCTGGCCGAGGTCCCCGAGGTCAAGGTCCTCTCCCTCTTCGGCGACGACGCCCCGCGCGTGGGCGTCATCTCCTTCGTCGTCGAGGGCTGGAACAGCTCGCACTTCGCGGCCGCCCTGTCGGCGGAGTACGGCATCGGGGTCCGTGACGGCCTGTTCTGCGCCCACCCCCTCGTCCGCACCCTGCTGGGCAGCGACCCGCAGGACCCGGGCGAGTGCGGCGCCCCCGAGGCGGCCCCCGGCGAGCGCTCCCTGAACGCCATCCGCGTGAGCTTCGGCGCAGGCACCCCCGACGAGCACATCGACCGCTTCGTCCACGCGGTCAAGGAACTGGTGGCAGACGGCGCGCGGTGGAACTACCACACGGAGGACGGCCGTTGCGTGCCCGCGCGGAGCGCGGGGTAGTTCCCCACGTTGTCGTCTGCGGCCCCTCCGCTGCGCTTTGCCTGGGCCGTACGTTGTCGGCTTTCCCGCCGTGGGGGTGTGTCGCCGTTGCGCCTGCGCGGCGGGCGTGGGTTTGTCGGGTGCGGTGCCACCCCTCCGGACTTCGTCCTGCGGGGTGGCCCCTCCCGTGGGTGGGTGGGAGAGGCCGGTGGGGGCGGACGTCTCATGTCGGGTGCCGATGGTCGTGTCCACCAGGCACACCTGACCACTGACGCACGCCCCCACTGTCCTTCTCCCTACCCCCAACGGGGAGGGGGCGGGCCGCAGGACGGAGTCCGGAGGCCCGGTCCCGCAGCCGAACAGCCCCGCGCAAGCGGCACCAGCCCGCCGCAGGCGCAACGGCGACAAACCCCCACGGCGGGCAAGCCGAAAACGTGGGGCGCAGGCCAAGCGCAGCGCTACGCGTCGAGGCCGATCGAGAACGCGGCCTCGAGGTCATGCTGCGAGTACGTCCGGAACGCGATGTGCGTCTCGGTGGAGGCGACGCCCGGTACCTTGCTGATCCGGCCGGGGATGACATCGGCGAGGTCGTCGTGGGCGGCGACGCGGACCATCGCGATCAGGTCGTGGGCGCCGGTGACGGAGTAGACCTCGCTGACACCCTCCAGGGCGGCGATCTTCTCGGCGATCTCCGGGATCCGGTCCACGCTGGTCTTGATGAGCACGATCGACGTGATCACGGCTGGCTCTCTCCCTCGGTCGCCGGTTCGTTCCCCCTGGTGGACCCCACACTATCCCCCCTGTAGCGGGCCCATGCGTACAGGAAACCCAGCGCGAAGCCGACGACATGGGCGAGGTAGGCGACGCCGGGGCCGTTGGGGTCCTGCTGCGCGGCGTGCCACTGGAGTGCGAACCAGAAGAGCAGCACGATCCAGGCGGGGAAGCGCAGCGGGAGGAAGAAGAGGAAGGGGAAGACGCTGGTGACCCGGGCCTTGGGGAAAAGGTAGAGGAAGGCGCCCAGGACGCCGGAGATCGAGCCGGAGGCGCCCACCAGGGGCTGCGCGGAGGCGGCGTGCGCGGCGGCGTAGCCGAGCAGGGCCAGATAGCCGGTGACGAGGTAGAAGACGGTGAACGGCAGCCGCCCCATGCGGGTCTCGGTCATGCCGCCGAAGACGTACAGGAACAGCATGTTGCCGAGCAGATGAAGCCAGCCGCCGTGCACGAACAGCGCGGTCAGCGGGGTGATCAGCGCGCGGGGTGAGCCGCTCCACAGGTCGAGCGGAACCACTCCCCAGCGTTCGAAGTAGGCGGTCTGGGCCTGGAGCAGGGCGTCGCCTTCGCCGTACACGTGGTTCAGGCCCGAGCCGGGGCCGATCACGAAGATCACGCAGCACAGCCCGATCAGCACATTCGTCATCCGGGAGAAGACCGCTGTCAGGGAGCGCGCGGGGTGCGGTGGCCGGGGGAACCACGAGGGACGCGAGAAGGGGGACGGCGCCGTCATGAAGTGATCATGGCGCAATGCGGGCATTCAGGGCAGAGCGCCTCGCCGCGTCCCGCCTCCTGGGCACGGCCCGCGCCCGTCCCCTCTCAGGCCGTAGGGTTGCAGTCAGTACCTTGCGTATTTTCCGCAGTCCGACGGCGCACCGCGTGCACCTGTTGCATCAGGACGGGCGCACATCAGCACAGACCGACGAGCATGACGAGTACGAAAGAGGACAACACGATGGGTGTTCCCCTGCCGACGGCCGAAACCCGGTGGCGCTGCACGCTCTGCGGCAACCTCACCCGTTTCGATGTGACCCGCCGGTCCAAGGTTGTGGAGTACGTCCACCTGGACCTTGCCGGGGAGCCCAAGGTGGAGGAGCGCGACGTGCTCAGTGAGAGCATCGAGTCCGTGCGCTGCCGCTGGTGCAACGCGGTCGACCAGATCGAGCTGGTGGACCGGCCGGGCGCGAGCGCCTGAGATCGGAGCGAGCAAGCCGTGGTGGAGCGTCCAGAAAGGGAGCCGGGGGCGGCGCGTGCCGACGCATCCGAGGACGGCGTCGACGAAGTGCTCGACCGCCCGCTGCCCGAGGGCGTACGGCGCCGTGTCGTGGCGCTCACCGCGGAGTCGTTCGGTGCGCTGACGGTCTCCGAACTCCCGCCCCCCTTGCGGCAGTACGCCCGTTTCACCCCGACCCGCCGGGCCAAGTTCGCCGGGAACGCCATGGCCGCGGCGCTGGAGAGCGACGCGGTCTTCCGGCAGCGGATCGCGGGCAAGCTGCGCGAGGCCCAGCCGGAGCTGGCCGCGGCGTTGGAGGACGGCACCCCGCCCGCGGCCGCCGATCCGCTGGATGTCGCGGCCGCGGCGTATGTGCTGCGCCCCGAGGGCTGGGTCAAGCTGGTCGCGGCGGCCGGCGAGGAGGCGCAGCGGGTGCGCGCCGAACGGGCCGGCGAGGAGACCGAACGGGAGCTGGCCCGGCTGCGCGAGGAGCTGGCGCAGGCGCGCGGCGAGGCCCGCGGCGACGTCGACCGGGCGCGGGCCGACCTGGAGGCGGCCCGTAAGGAGAACGAGTCGCTGCACCGCAAGCTGCGCAGCGCGCTCAGCGACGTCAAGCGCCGCGAGGCGGCGGTGCGCAAGGCCGAGGCCGCGCTGGAGGCCGCGCGGTCCCAGGCCGCGACCGACAAGACCCTGGCGGACAGCGAGCTGCGCCGGCTCAAGGCCCGGGTCGCCGAGGTCGAGACGGCGCTGGAGGCCAGCCGGCGGGCCGCCCGCGAGGGCCGCAGCGTCGAGGACATGCGGCTGCGGCTGCTGCTGGACACGGTGCTGGACGCCGCCCAGGGGCTGCGCCGCGAACTGGCCCTGCCGCCCGCCAGCGTCCACCCCGCGGACACCGTCGAGGCGGTCGCCCCGGGCAAGATGACGCCCAGGGACATCGCGACCCGGGCCTTGTCGGAGATGGATCCGGCGCTGCTCGACCAGCTACTGGCGCTGCCGCAGGCGCATTTGGTGGTGGACGGCTACAACGTCACCAAAACCGGCTATCCCACCATGCCTCTGGACAAACAGCGGCTGCGGCTGCTGGGCGGCCTGGCGGTGCTGGCCGCGCAGACCGGCGCGGAGATGACCTGTGTCTTCGACGGCGCGGAGCTGGCGGCGCCGGTGCTGCTCGCGCCGCCGCGCGGGGTGCGGGTCCTGTTCAGCAAACCGGGCGTAACGGCCGATGAGTTGATTCGTCAGCTGGTACGGGCCGAACCCCCCGGCCGCCCGGTCGTCGTGGTCTCCACGGACCGGGAAGTGGCCGACGGCGTCGCCAAGGCGGGCGCCCGGCCGGTCGCATCGGCCCTGCTGCTGAAGCGACTTGCCCGGACCTGACGGTTTTGCGGCACCGGCGCCGTCCCGTCGGGAAAATCGCTTGCGTTCCCCTCCATTCCGTATCGCAGCGTCAGATGACGCTCACTGCCTGTGTGATGTTGGTAAAGGATGGGGCTGGTGAAGCAGTTTTTTCCCGGGGGGATTTGAAGGGATCACAGCTCGGTTACTAAGGTCGGGCCTCGAACCTTCATACAGGTGATTATCCAACCGGGATGGTCAGTGAAGGTACCGCCGAGTCCGCGGCGTTCGCGCGGAGCCGGGGCTTCACCCCCCCCACTTCCCGGTAGGCGGCTGGAGGAAGAAGGAGCTCGCCCCCGTGGCGTCCCACCGTCGACCCAAGCAGCCGAGCCGTACTCGCGTGACCGTGCTCACCGCGACCGCCGCCGCGGCCGTCGCCCTCTCGTCCCAGGCCGCCCAGGCCGCCCCGAACCCGTCCAAGAAGGACGTCAAGGCTCAGGTCGACAAGCTCTACGAGCAGGCGGAGCAGGCCACCGAGAAGTACAACGGTGCCAAGGAAGACCAGCAGAAGCTCCAGAAGGAGGTGGACCGCCTCCAGGACAAGGTCGCCCGCGGCCAGGAGGAGCTGAACCAGCTCCGCAAGGGCCTCGGCGCCGTCGCCTCCGGTCAGTACCGCAGCGGCAGCATCGACCCCTCCGTCCAGCTCTTCCTCTCCGGCGACCCGGACAGCTACCTGGACAAGGCCTCCACCCTCGACCAGCTCAGCGGCCACCAGGCCGAGCAGCTGAAGACCATCGCGGACAAGCAGCGCCTGCTCGCCCAGGAGCGCGCCGAGGCCGCGGGCAAGATCAAGGACCTCAGCGAGACGCGTAAGGCGCTCGGTGAGAAGAAGGACGAGATCAAGGGCAAGCTCGCCAAGGCGCAGGAACTCCTGAACACCATGACCGCCAAGGAGAAGGCGGCCATGCAGGCCAAGGAGGAGCGCGCCAACCGCGACAACAGCCGGGTCAACCTCGGCGACGACGTGCCCGCCTCGCAGCGCGGTGCCGCCGCCCTGGCCGCCGCCCAGTCCAAGATCGGCTCGCCCTACGTCTGGGGCGCCACCGGCCCGTCCTCCTTCGACTGCTCGGGCCTGACCTCCTGGGCGTACCAGCAGGCCGGACAGTCGCTGCCGCGCACCTCCCAGGAGCAGGCCAACGCCGGCACCCGGATCGGCTCGGAGAGCGCCCTCAAGCCCGGCGACCTGGTGCTCTTCTACAGCGACCTGCACCACATCGGTCTCTACGCGGGCAACGGCACCGTGCTGCACGCCCCGAAGCCGGGCGCCGCGGTGCGCTACGAGTCGATCAACAACATGCCGTTCGCGTTCGGCGTGCGGGTCTGACCGTCCCCGCCCCGGCTCCGAACGCCCCGGCGCACGGGTCGGAAAAACCTCACAACAGTCTCGACCTGCCGCCCGAACGGGCGAATTGCGGCCCCCGCCGCTGACCTGCCGCCCCGCCGGTGACCTGCACAGTCACCGGCGGGGCGGCCTTTTGCGTACGGAAATCCACCGCGCGCAGTCTTTGGCCGCCACCGACCGTCGCGGCTACTGTCCTGGCTCGCGGCCGCCGGTCACCGTCCGCCCTCCCGGGCGACAGCGGCTTCCCCCGGGCTCCCGGTGCCTCCCCGAACTCTCGGCTCCTTCCCCAAGCGCTCGAGCAGGGGGGACCGCCATGAGCGTGGGGACCCCTCTACGGAAGGAAGCGGCAGACGTGGTCTCCCATCGCCGTACCTCACAGCCAGGTCCCGTCACCCGCACCGGTGTCACCGTCGTCTCGGCGGCCCTGGCAACCGCCGCCGCCGCGCTGTCCGGCCCGCCGGCCGCGGCCGACCCCACGGAAGGCCCCCTGACGAGCCGGGAAGCGGTCGGCGCACGGGTCGACAAGCTCTACGAGGCGGCCGAGCGGGCCACCGAGAAGTTCAACGGCGCCAACGAGCGGACCCGGCAACTGCGGGACGAGGTCGCGGCCCTCCAGGACCGCACCGCCCGCGCCCAGGAGCGGGTCAACCGGATGTGCAACCGGCTGGGCGCGCTGGCCGCCGCCCAGTACCGCGCCGGCGGCATCGACCCCACCCTCCGGCTGCTGCTCTCCGAACGCCCCGACAGCTACCTGGAGAAGGCCGCCGCGCTCGACCGGATCGACCGCAGCCAGGCCGGCGAGCTGCGGGTGCTGCAGAGCGCGCGACGGGCCCTGGAGCAGCAGCGCCGGGCGACCGCCGCCAAGCTGGCGGACCTCGAGGCCGGACGCCGGGACGTCGCCCTCCGCAAGAAGGACGTCCAGCGCAAGCTGGCCGCCGCCCGGCATCTGCTGAACACGCTCCCGAAGGCGGCCAGGGCGGCCTACGACCGGGCCTCGCGCGGCGACGGGCGCGAGGGGATGCTCGCGGGCCTCCCCGACCTCTCCGGCGCCGCGGCGGTCTCCGGCCGGGCCGCCGCGGCGGTCGCCGCCGCCCGCGCGGCCGTCGGCTCTCCGTACGCCTGGGGAAGCACCGGCCCCTCGGCCTTCGACTGCTCCGGACTCACCCAATGGGCCTATGCCCAGGCCGGCGTCTTCATCCCGCGCACGTCCCAGGCCCAGAGCGGCGCCGGCCACCAGGTGCCGCTCGCCCAGGCACAACCCGGCGACCTGGTCATCTACCGCTCGGACGCCAGCCACGTCGGGATGTACGTCGGCAACGGCCAGGTCGTCCATGCGCCCTATCCCGGCGCACGGGTCCGCTACGACCCGGTCGGCGTGCTGCCCGTTTCCTCCGTCACCAGGCCCTGAGACGGGCCGCGGACCTCCCCTCACGCCCGCCCAGCGTTTTTGCCCCGCCCCCGTCGCACATACGATCAGCGGCATGTCACGTCAGCGGGCGGGGCGGCGGTGGCCGTCGCGAGCCGGGGCGGCGGCCGGTGCCGTCCCGCTCCTCGCGCTGCTCGTCCCGGTCACCGGCTGCGCGCCCCAGGCCCCGCCGCGGGACCGCTACCCGGACGTCCAGCGGATGCTCGACACCCGCTCGCGGGCCGTCCGCGACGGCGACACCACAGCCTTCCTGTCCACCGTCGACCCGCACGCCGGCGGCTACCGCGCCCGCCAGCGCCGCATGATCGCCAACCTCGCGGCGGTACCGCTCACCGACTGGCACTACGACCTCGTCGCCACCGACGCCTTCCCGCTCCCGATGGGCGGCCCCCGCGGCCGGATGGCGGCCAAGGTACGGCTCAGCTACCGCCTCAAGGGCTACGACACCGCGCCCGTCACGTCCCTCCAGTACCTCACGCTGACCCGGCACGCCGGCCGCTGGCGGATCTCCTCGGACTCCGACGGCGCCTCCTCCGGAAAGCCCGGCACCCGCCAGCTGTGGGACCAGGGCCCGGTACGGCTGGTCCGCGGCCGGCACAGCCTGGTGCTCGGCGGCGCCGGGACCCCGGAGCGGCTGCGCGATCTGGCGCACCGGGTCGACGAGGCGGTGCCCGCCGTCTCCGACGCCTGGAAGGGCGGCTGGTCGGGCACGGTGGTGGTGGAGGCCCCGGACACCGTCGACCAGATGGCGCAGCTGCTGGGCGACGGCGACTCCGCCGGGTACGCCGGGATCGCCGCCGTCACCACCGGCGAGGCGGGCGCCTCGGCCACCGCCCCCGCGGACCGGGTGATCGTCAACCCGGAGGCGTACGAGGAACTCAACGACCTCGGCCGCGCGGTCGTGCTCACCCACGAAACCACCCATGTGGCCACCCGCACGGTCACCACCGCGGCCACCCCGCTGTGGCTCTCCGAGGGCTTCGCCGACTGGGTCGCCTACCGCCGGATACGCCGCGAGGCGGCCAGCACCGCCCCCGAACTCTCCCGCGCGGTGGCCCAGGGCACGGCTCCCGACCGCCTCCCCACCGACGAGGACTTCGGCTTCCAGGCCGGTGCGGACCGCCTGGCGAAGGCGTACGAGGGCGGCTGGCTGGCCTGCCGGATGATCGCCGACAAGTGGGGCGAGGCCAAGCTCATCGCCTTCTACCGGGCGGCGGGCCGCAGCGGCACGGAGAACACCGCCGGCCGCGTGCGCGGCCCGATGGAGGCCGTACAAGCAACCCACCGCCCCCGGCCGCACCGCACACCCGGCTCCGCCCCCGCCCGCACCCGGCGCCCGCCCGACCGCGCCGAGCGGCTGGACCGGGCGATGCGCGCCCAACTGGGCGTAGGGCTCGCGGAGTTCACCCGGGAATGGCGGGAGTACGTGGCGGGCGAGCTGCAGTGAGGGAAGCGGGCCCGGCCGCCCCCGGGAAGCCGGGCCGCCCCCCGCCGGCCGGCGACCCGGTACTGTCGGCCGGGACCGGCCCCCTCACAGCCCCTGTCGAAAGACCACCGTGCACAAGACCTTGATCGTCACCAACGACTTCCCGCCCCGGCCCGGCGGCATCCAGGCCTTCCTGCACAGCATGGCGCTGCGCCTGGACCCCTCGCAGGTCGTGGTCTACGCCTCGACGTGGAAGCGCACCGAGGAAGGTCTCGCGGCCACCGCCGCCTTCGACGCCGAGCAGCCGTTCACGGTGGTCCGCGACCGTACGACGATGCTGCTGCCCACGCCCCGGGTGACCCGCCGCGCCACCGCCCTGCTGCGCGAACACGGCTGCTCCTCCGTCTGGTTCGGCGCGGCCGCGCCCCTCGGCCTGATGGCCCCCGCGCTCCGCGCCGCCGGCGCCCGCCGCATCGTGGCGACCACCCACGGCCACGAGGCCGGCTGGGCCCAGCTCCCCGCCGCCCGGCAGCTGCTGCGCCGCATCGGCGAGGGCACCGACACCCTCACCTACCTCGGCGAATACACCCGCTCCCGGATCGCCGCCGCCCTGACCCCGGCCGCCGCCTCGCGGATGGTCCAACTCCCGCCCGGCGTCGATGAGAAGACCTTCCACCCCGCCTCGGGCGGCGACGCCGTACGCGCCCGCCTGGGCCTCACCGACCGCCCGGTCGTCGTCTGCGTCTCCCGCCTCGTCCCCCGCAAGGGCCAGGACACCCTCATCGAAGCCATGCCCGCCGTCCTGGCCGCGGTCCCGGACGCGGTCCTGCTGGTCGTCGGCGGCGGCCCCTACGAGCGGGAACTGCACGCCCTCGCCCTGCGCAAGGGGGTGGCCGACTCCGTACGCTTCACCGGCGCCGTCCCCTGGGAGGAACTCCCCGCCCACTTCGGCGCCGGCGACGTCTTCGCCATGCCCTGCCGCACCCGCCGCGGCGGCCTGGACGTCGAAGGCCTCGGCATCGTCTACCTGGAGGCCTCCGCCACGGGTCTCCCCGTGGTCGCGGGCGACTCCGGCGGCGCGCCCGACGCCGTCCTCGACGGCGAGACCGGCTGGGTGGTCCCCGGCGGCTCCCCCACCCCCACGGCCGAGCGCCTCATCACCCTCCTCAAGGACCCGGACCTGCGCCGCACGATGGGCGCCCGCGGCCGCGCATGGGTGGAGGAGAAGTGGCGCTGGGACCTTCTTGCGGGGCGCCTGGAGGCGCTGCTTTAGCCCCACGTTGTCGGCTTTCCCGCCGTGGGGGTTGTTGTGCGTTGCGCCTGCGGCGGGCGTGGTTTGTCAGGTGCGGTGACGGCCCTACACGGCTTCGCCGCTACGGTCCGTCCCCTCCCGTGGGTGGGTGGGAGAGGCCGGTGGGGGCGGACGTTTCGTGTTCAGGTGCAGGTGGTTGTGTCCACAGGGTGCACCTGACCACCGACGCACGCCCCCACCGGTTTTCTTCCCACCCCTCACGGGGAGGGGCCGGGCCGCAGGACGGAGTCCGGAGGCCCGGTCCCGCAGCCGAACAGCCCCGCGCAAGCGGCACCAGCCCGCCGCAGGCGCAACGGTGAGAAACCCCCACGGCGGGACGGCCGACAACGTGGGACGCCGACTACCCCCGGTAAATCGCCTCGATCTCCTCCGCGAAGTCCTTCGCCACCACATTCCGCTTCAGCTTCAGCGAGGGCGTCACATGACCCGACTCCTCCGTGAACTGCGTCGGAAGGATGCGGAACTTGCGCACGGACTCGGCCTTCGACACGGCCGCATTGCCGTCGTCGACCGCGCGCTGCACGGCGGCCAGCAGCTCCGGGTCCTGGGCGATGTCGGCCGGGGCGACATCGGCGGGGTGGCCGTGTTCCTCGGCCCAGCGGGGGAGGAATTCCTCGTCGAGGGTGACGAGGGCGCCGATGAAGGGGCGGCCGTCGCCGACGACCATGCATTCGGCGATCAGCGCATGGGCGCGGATACGGTCCTCGATGACCGCCGGGGCGACGTTCTTGCCGCCCGCGGTGACCAGGATTTCCTTCTTGCGGCCGGTGATGGCGAGGTAGCCGTCCTCGTCGAGGGTGCCGATGTCGCCGGTGTGGAACCAGCCGTCGGAGAGGGCCTCTTCGGTGGCCGAGGGGTTGTTCCAGTACTCGGTGAAGAGGTGCTCGCCGTGCAGCAGGACCTCGCCGTCGTCGGCGATACGGACCACGGAGCCGGGCAGCGGCTGGCCGACCGTGCCGATCTTCTGGCGGTCCCACGGGTTGAAGGCGGTGGCCGCGCAGGACTCCGTCAGGCCGTAGCCCTCCAGGGCCGTGAAGCCGATACCGCGGTAGAAGTGGCCGAGGCGCTCGCCCAGGGGGGCGCCGCCGGAGATGGCGTGGGTGGCGCGGCCGCCGAGGACGCCGCGCAGCTTGCCGTAGACGACGCGGTCGAAGACCTTGTACTTGAGCTTGAGGCCGAAGGAGGGGCCGTCGGCGCTGTCCAGGGCGCGGCTGTACTCGATGGCGGTGTCGGCCGCCTTGTCGAAGATCTTGCCCTTGCCGTCGGCCTGGGCCTTGGCGCGCGCCGAGTTGTAGACCTTCTCGAAGACGCGGGGGACGCCCAGGATCATGGTCGGCCTGAAGGACGCCAGATCGTCGGTGAGGTTCTTGATGTCGGGGGCGTGGCCCAGCCGGATGGGCGCCATCAGCGCCGCCACCTGCACCATGCGGCCGAAGACATGCGCGATCGGCAGGAAGAGGAGGACGGAGGCCTCGCCCGTACGGAAGAGGGGGCGCAGGCGCTCCACGATGTTGCCGCACTCGGCGAAGAAGCTGCGGTGGCTGAGCACACAGCCCTTGGGCCGGCCGGTGGTGCCGGAGGTGTAGACGATGGTGGCGGGCGAGTCCGCGTCGGCGACCGCGCTGCGCTCGTCGACTTCCTCGTCCGTGATGCTGTCGCCCGCGGCCCGCAGCCGGGCCACCGCGTCCCGTTCGATCTGCCAGATGTTCGCCAGGTCCGGGAGCCGGTCGCGGACGGATTCCACGGTGGCCTCGTGCGCCGGGCTCTCCACCAGGCAGGCCACCGCGCCCGAGTCGCCCAGGATCCACTGGATCTGCTCGGCGGAGGACGTCTCGTACACCGGGACGGTGATACCGCCGGCGCACCAGATCGCGAAGTCCAGCAGCGTCCACTCGTAGCGTGTGCGCGACATCAGGCCGACCCGGTCACCGGGCCGGACGCCGGAGGCCATCAGGCCCTTGGCGACGGCGCGGACCTCGGCCAGGAAGGTGGTGGCGGTGACGTCCTGCCACTGCCCGTTCACCTTGCGTCCGATGACCGCAACATCCGGGTGCTGCGCGGCATTTCGGCGGATGAGATCCGTCAGATTGCCGTCTGCGGGGACCTCGTACAGGGCCGGAAGGCTGAACTCGCGCAAGACTGCTGCTCCTCATTGGCGCCGGCGCCACGACGCTGTGTGAACACCGGTTGCGGTCCATGATCATGCAGGGGGGGATTGGACTGCCCGGACGTTACCCACCGGTATTGCTTTTGGGATAGGGGGTCACGGCCAGATGTTTGATGCGTCACACGCGCACACAGGGTTCACGACACGCCATGGGACTGCTCCCGCGCAGACTAGACCAGCAGCGTGCTGACCCGAAAGTAACCCCAGGTCGTGGGCGCCCTCCCGGCAACTGCCCGGGGCATCTAAGGTGGCGCCATGCGTGTGCATGTGGTCAGTGACGTCCATGGCAACAGTCGTGGCCTGGCAGCCGCGGGCGACGGCGCCGACGCGGTGGTCTGCCTCGGCGACCTGGTGCTCTTCCTGGATTACGCCGATCATTCGCGCGGCATCTTCCCCGATCTGTTCGGCGCCGAGAACGCCCGCACCCTCGTCGAACTGCGCACCGCGCGCCGCTTCGAGGAGGCCCGCGACCTGGGCCGCAGGCTCTGGGGCGAGCTGGAGGGGGCGGGCCGCAGCCGGGAGTCGGTCATCGAGGGTGCGGTCCGCAAGCAGTACGCCGAGCTGTTCGCCGCCTTTCCCACCCCTACGTACGCCACGTACGGGAATGTCGATATGCCGCGGCTGTGGTCCGAGTACGCCAGGGAAGGCGTCACCGTCCTCGACGGCCAGCGGGTGGAGATCGGGGGGTGGGTGTTCGGGTTCGTCGGCGGCGGGCTGACGACGCCGATGGCCACCCCGTACGAGATCGCGGACGAGGAGTACGCCGCAAAGATCGAGGCGGTGGGGGAGGTGGACGTGCTGTGCACGCACATTCCGCCGGAGGTCCCCGAGCTCTGCTACGACACGGTCGCCCGCCGCTTCGAGCGCGGGAGTTCGGCGCTGCTGGAGGCGATCCGCCGGACCCGTCCCCGTTACTCCCTCTTCGGGCATGTGCATCAGCCGCTCGCCCGCCGGGTGCGGATCGGCGTCACGGAGTGCGTGAACGTCGGCCACTTCAACGCGACCGGTACGCCGTACGTCCTGGAGTGGTGACCCGGCGTCCGTGCCGGGCCCGGCCGCGCGTCCGCCGGGCAGCGCCCGCGCGGTAGCCTTCAGCAGCACGGACATGGAGTTTGACGAGGTTGACGCGAGTCGGCGGACCGGCCCGAATCGGCATGGAATTGGCATGGAGGAGTCACGGCGATGGCCGAACACACCAGCTCAAGCATCACGATCGAGGCGGCGCCCGCCGAAGTGATGGGAGTGATCGCCGACTTTGACCGCTACCCGGAGTGGACCGGAGAGGTCAAGGAGGCGGAGGTGCTGGCCAAGGACGACCGGGGCCGCGCCGAGCAGGTGCGCCTGGTGCTGGACGCCGGTGCGATCAAGGACGACCACACCCTCGCCTACACCTGGACGGGCGAGAGTGAGGTCAGCTGGTCGCTGGTCAAGTCGCAGATGCTGCGGGCGCTGGACGGTTCGTACCGGCTCGCCGCGGTGCGTGGCGGAGCGGCGACCGAGGTGACGTACCGGCTCACCGTCGATGTGAAGATCCCGATGCTCGGGATGATCAAGCGCAAGGCGGAGAAGGTCATCATCGACCGGGCGCTGGCCGGGCTGAAGAAGCGCGTGGAGTCCGGTCCCGAGGGCTCCGGTGCGCCCGCCGACGAGGGCAAGAAGCTCTGAGCATGCGCACCGTCCTCGTCACCGGTCCCGGCGGGGCCGGCCGCAGCACGCTGGCCGCCGCGACCGCCCTGGCCGGTGCCCGGCGGGGAGCGCGCGTACTGCTGCTCACGGCCGAGAGCGGCGCTCCGGAAGCGGTGCTGTGCTCGCGTCTGAGTGCGGATGCCCCGACGGCGATAGCCCCTGGCCTGCACGCCCGCCGCATCGACTCCGGCGACCGCTTCCGCCAGGAGTTCCTCGCCTTCCAGGAACGCGCCGGCGCCGCCCTCGACCTGCTCGGCGCCGGCCCGCTCGACGAGGACGAACTGACCGAACTCCCCGGCTCCGAGGCCTTCGCGCTGCTGCACGCCCTGCGCGCCGAACACTCCTCGGACGACTGGGACCTGCTCGTCGTCGACATGCCGCCCGCCGCCGAAACGATCCGGCTGCTCGCGCTGCCCGCCCAGGTCCGACGCTATCTGCGCCGCCTGCTGCCGCCCGAGCGGCAGGCCGCCCGTGCGCTGCGCCCGGTGCTCGCCCAGCTCGCCGGCGTCCCGATGCCGGCCCAGAAGCTGTACGAGGCCGCCGAGCGCTGGGAGCGCGAACTCGCCGCCGTCCAGCGGGTGATCGAGGCCCCCGGCACCTCCGTACGCCTGGTCACCGACGCCGGTCCGGTCGCCGCCGCCGCGCTGCGCGATCTGCGCGCCGGACTCGCGCTCCACGGCCGGCGCACCGACGCCCTCCTCGTCAACCGCCTGCTGCCCACCGGCTCCGCGGACCCCTTCCTCGCCGCCCTCTCCGGCAGCCAGCAGACCGCCCTCAAGGCGCTGCGCGAGGAATACCCCGATCTGCCGGTGCACGAGGTGCCGCACCTGGGCCGGGACCCGCAGGGCGTCGAGGACCTGGCCGAGCTGGCCGGCCCTGCCGAACCGGCGGACCTGGATGAACCTGCCGAATCTGCCGACGCGACCGGCCCGGCCGACGCCACCGGCTCCGCCGACGCCCGCCACGACCCCTGGACCGTGGCGGACCGCCTCGCCACCGACGGCATCCTCCTGTGGCGGGTGCCGCTGCCCGGCGCCCGGCGCGACGGCCTGAGCCTGGTGCGCCGCGGCGACGAAATCGTCGTCACCGTCGGCTCCTTCCGGCGGATCCGTACGCTCCCCTCCGCGCTGCGCCGCTGCACGGTCTCCGGCGCCGGACTGCGCGACGGCGTCCTCGACATCCGTTTCACACCCGACCCCGCCCTGTGGCCGGCGGGCACCGAGCGGAGTTCCTGAACGCCGTACCGCCCTGCGGCCGGCGCGTTTCCGGCGGCGTGGACAGCGCGATCACGGCACCACGGACGGCCGTGCGGATCCCGCCCGCGGAATCCGTACGTATTTTCGGCCTTGGTGCCGAAAGGCCGACGTTGTCACCCGGCATCGTTGGTAACGTCGGGAGTAAGTCCCGCCGCCGGAGCCCACGGAGAACATCATGAGTGACGCCACCGAGCGCCCCGCCGACCGCACGGCCGGCGTCGACGCCGATGCCTGGGAGACGGCCTGCGCCGAGGACCTTGCGGCGGAGCAGGCCCGCCGCCGCAGTGCATACGGCCCGCAGCCGGGCAGCGCCGCCGAGGAGCTGCGCAAGCTCGCCGAGGCCGTCACGGACAAGCTCGCCGGCATCCAGCTGCCCGGCGCGCTGGGCGGGATCGCCGCGCAGGGCGCCGTCAGCCAGCTGTTCCGGCAGGCCAAGGCCGCCGTCGAGCCGGTGATCGAGCGCAACCCCGATGTCTTCGACCACCTCGCCGCGGCCGGTTCCGAACTGCTCGCCGCCTACCGCTCGGCCGTCGAGCGCAGCGAGCGCCGCTGGACCCGCGACGACGCCGCCGACCGCCCCGGGGACCGCCCCGAGGGCCGCTCCGGCGACCCGCGCGACGACGACGGCCCCACCGGCACCGAGCGCATCGATCTCGACTGACGCCCCGCAACCGCACGGCAGGGAAGGCGGTCCCTCCTCCGGTACGGTTGATCCCGGCGGGGTTCGAGCGAATAACTGAGGGACACATGGGACTCACCATCGGCGTCGACATCGGCGGCACGAAGATCGCGGCCGGCGTGGTCGACGAAGAGGGCTCGATCCTCGAAACGTGCCAGGTGCCGACCCCGCAGGCCACCGACGCGCTGACCGAGGCCATCGCGGACGCCGTCCGCCAGGTCGGCAGCGGCCATCAGATCGAGGCCGTCGGCATCGGCGCGGCCGGCTATGTCGACGAGAAGCGGGCCACGGTCCTCTTCGCGCCCAACATCGACTGGCGCCACGAGCCGCTCAAGGACAAGGTCGAGCAGCGCGTCGGCCTCCCCGTGGTCGTCGAGAACGACGCCAACGCCGCGGCCTGGGGCGAATACAGATTCGGCGCGGGCCAGGGCCACAGCGACGTCATCTGCATCACGCTCGGCACGGGCCTGGGCGGCGGCATCATCATCGGCAACAAGCTGCGCCGCGGCCGCTTCGGCGTCGCCGCGGAGTTCGGCCACATCCGGGTCGTGCCCGACGGCCTGCTGTGCGGCTGCGGCAGCCAGGGCTGCTGGGAGCAGTACGCCTCCGGCCGCGCCCTGCTGCGCTACGCCCGCCAGCGCGCCTTCGCCACCCCCGAGAACGCCACGGTCCTGCTCTCGCTCGGCGACGGCACCCCCGAGGGCATCCAGGGCAAGCACATCAGCGCGGCCGCCCGCCGCGGCGACGCGGTCGCCATCGACTCCTTCCGCGAACTGGCCCGCTGGGCCGGCGCGGGCCTGGCGGACCTCGCCTCCCTCTTCGACCCGTCCGCCTTCATCGTCGGCGGCGGCGTCTCCGACGAGGGCGAGCTGGTCCTCGAACCGATCCGCAAGTCCTTCCGCCGCTGGCTGGTCGGCAACCAGTACCGCCCGCACGCCCAGGTGCTCGCCGCGCAGCTGGGCGGCAAGGCCGGGCTGGTCGGCGCGGCCGACCTCGCCCGTCAGGGCTGACTTTTCCGTTGCAGCACAGCGCCCGCCGCGTCCTATGGGAACGTGGCGGGCGCTGCCGTTCCATGAGAAGGCCGACGTGCGGCAGCCGCGCAACCACCGACCGAGGAACCCGACGGCCGTCCGCCATGTCCCTGGGAGCGGCGCCGGGTCAGCCGTAAGAGGAGGCCCGCCCCCTTGAACCCGCTCCCCGACTCCCATACCGAACCCGACGGTTCGGCCGTGATCCGGGTGCTCAGCTACAACATCCGCTCGCTGCGCGACGACCGCGCGGCGCTGGCCCGGGTCATCAGGGCCTGCGCCCCCGACCTCGTACTGATCCAGGAGGCGCCGCGGTTCTTCCGCTGGCGCAAGGCCGCCGAGCGGCTGGCCCGGACGTCGGGGCTGGTGTACGTCACCGGCGGCGCCCCGGCCGCGGGCCCGATGATCCTCTCCACGCTGCGCGCCCATGTGGAGCGTACGGAGGACATCCTGCTGCCCCGCACACCCGGCCTGCACCAGCGGGGCTTCGCGACCGCCGTGGTACGGATCGGCGGCGCCCGGCTCGGGGTGCTCAGCTGCCACCTCAGCCTCGCCGACGCGGAACGCTACCGGCAGGCAGGTCTGCTGCTGGAGCGGCTGGCGCTGCTGGACGTCCCGTACGCGGTCGCGGGCGGAGACCTCAACGACCGGCCGGACGGCAGGAGTTTCCGGCGGCTGGCGGGGGCGCTGACGGACGGCTGGACGGCCGGGCCGTGGGGCGGGGAGTTCACCTCCACGCCCCACGATCCGCATCAGCGGATCGACGCCGTGTTCGCGACGGAGGGCGTGGAGGTGCTCGGCTGCGGTGTGCCGCACGGCCTGCCCGGCGTGCGGGCCGCGGATCTGCGGGCCGCCACGGACCATCTGCCCGTGCTGGCCGCACTGCGCGTGCCGGCCAGCGGCTAGCCGGGGTCTACACCACCGCCCCGCCGCCCGGCAGATCGTCGTCGTCCCCGTCGTCGTTGCCCATCCGCCCCACCAGCGTGGCGAAGCCGCCGAGAAAGCCGCCGATGCCCAGGAGGGCGATCCACCACGTCACGGGCTGCTGGATGATCACCATCGTCACCAGCAGCAGCGGACCGCCGAGCACCGCGAGCCAGGCGAACTTCGTGGTGACATCGGCCTGTGGCAGCGGGGGCGGCTCCGGCGGGGTGAAGTGGCCCTCGTCCGTTTCGTCGAAGTCGTCGTCGGACGGCTCGGAGGCGCTCCAGTCGCGGGGTCCCACGCCGGGGGCGAAGACGACGAAGCTGCCCGGCCGGGCGCTTCCGGAGGCCGTGTCGCCGCCCTCCGGAAGCGCCTTGCCGTCCTTGGCGTCCGCGGCGTCCGCGCCGCCCTTGCCGTCCGTACCGTCCTCGGCGCCCTTGCCGTTCTCGGCGTCCATACGGCCGTCCTCGGTGTCCTCGTCCACCGTGGGGAACTCCGGCTGCTCGCCGTACCCCGCGACGATCTCGGCCCACGCGGCCTCTTCGTCCAGCGGTTCCTGGGGGTCGCGCGGGCTATGCTCCGCCACTGGCCGCCGTCCCCTCCTTGACGTCACCGGGCAGCGCCTCGGGGGCGAGCCGGGTGATGAAGGCGAAGGTATCCGCGAAGATCTGCTCGGCGTCGTGGTCGAGCGTGGCGACGTGATAGCTGCGCTCCAGCAGCTTGTGCCGGACGTCCGTGGAGGACACCCGGGCGAGGATCCGCTCCGAGTCCGCGGGCGGTACGACATGGTCCTGCGGGCTGGTCATCACCAGCAACGGCTGCGTGACGCCCGGGAGTTCGGAGTCGACCTGCTGGAAGAGGCGGCGCACCGAGTACGCGGCCTGCAGCGGCACCCGGTCGTAGCCGACCTCCGCCGCGCCCGGCTTGGCGATGTCGCTGGCGATCCCCTTGGTGGACCGTACGAGATGCCGCAGCACCGGAAGCAGCGGCGCCGCGGCATCATGGACCTTGTTGGCAGGGTTGACCACGGCCACGCCGCTGATCGCGTCGCCGTGCCGGGCGGCCAGACGCAGCGCCAGCGCGGCGCCCATCGACAGGCCGCAGACGAAGACCTTGGTGCAGCGCTCGGACAGCGCGCGCAGCTCGCGGTCGACCTCGGCGTACCAGTCCTGCCACGTCGTGATCGCCAGGTCCTGCCAGCGGGTGCCGTGCCCCGGCAGCAGGGGCAGGGCGACGGTCAGCCCGCGGTCGGCCAGATGATCGGCCCAGGGGCGTACGGACTGAGGGGAGCCGGTGAAGCCGTGGCACACAAGGACGCCGACCTCTCCGCCGTCACGGCGGAACGGCTCGGCTCCGGGAAGGAGCGGCACCGGGGAACTCCGATCGATAAAGGGGGCCTGGTGGGTTACCTCAGGGTACGCGGAGCGACGCGGAGCGGATAGGTCCGGCGGCGCCCGCGCGGCCCCGTTGCGCGCAGTCCGCTCGGCCGTAGATGGGCCCCTCGCAGCCCCGCCGCGGCGAGCGGGGCGCCGGGGCAGGTTAAGGTCTTTGCGTCACACACAGGAGGCAGTCGGTTGATCTACGGCGCAATGAAGTTTTCCATCGGCGGGTCGCTGAAGCTTGCGTTCCGGCCCTGGGTGGAAGGCATCGAGAACATCCCCGCCGAGGGTCCGGCGATCCTCGCGAGCAACCACCTGTCCTTCTCGGACTCCTTCTTCCTGCCCGCGGTGCTCGACCGCAAGGTCACCTTCATCGCGAAGGCCGAGTACTTCACCTCCCCGGGGGTGAAGGGCAAGCTGACGGCCGCGTTCTTCAAGGGCGTCGGCCAGCTGCCGGTCGACCGCTCGGGCGGCCGGGGCGCCGGCGAGGCGGCCATCAAGAGCGGCATCGAGGTGCTGGAGCGCGGTGAGCTGTTCGGCATCTACCCGGAGGGCACCCGCTCCCCGGACGGCCGCCTCTACCGCGGAAAGCCGGGCGGACTGGCCCGCGTCGCACTGGCCACCGGAGCGCCGGTCATCCCCGTGGCGATGATCGACACCGAGAAGGTGCAGCCTCCGGGCAAGATCGTCCCGAAGATGATCCGGCCGGGCATCCGGATCGGCAAGCCGCTGGACTTCACCCGCTATCAGGGCATGGAGGGCGACCGCTTCATCCTGCGGTCGGTCACCGACGAGGTCATGTACGAGATCATGAAGCTGTCCGGCCAGGAGTACGTCGACATCTACGCGACGGCGGCCAAGCGGCAGATCGCCGAGGCGGCGAAGGCGGCCGAGACGAAGAAGAAGGCCGAGGCGGAGGCCGGCAAGGCCGCCGGAAAGGCCGAGACGACCGGGGCGTAAACGCGCCCGGCGAGGGGTGGGGGGCCGGCATGACGGATGCCGACACAGCGGCGGTCGGCGCCGCCAGGCGCCACGGCAAGCGCCCGAGGGTGCTGCGGATGTCCGTGGAGCTGCCGCTGTGGCGCGCGCTCACGGGCTACCGCATCCTCACCCTCTGCTACGCGCTCTGCCTGTTCGCCCTCACGTACAAGCAGTACGCCCATCCGCTGGGCGCCTTCGCCTACATGGCCACGCTCACCGTCTGGATGGCGTTCACCTGGCGCCGTACGACCACCGCGGAGCGCTGCACCCGGCACTTCCTGATCGTCGACCTCGCCCTCGCCGTCGGCGGCATCCTCCTGACGCCGCTGGTCGACACCGCCGCCCGCGTCGCGGGCGGCGGGCCCACGCTGCCCTCCATCTGGACGGCGGGCGCCGTCCTGGGCTTCGCGATCAAACGCGGCTGGCGCTGGGCCGCGGTGGCCTCCGCCGCGGTGGCCGTCGCCAACCTCGTCGAACGCCAGGAGCTGGCCCGCGACACCATCCACAACGTCGTCCTGGTGTGGGTGGCCAGCGTCGCCATCGGCTATGTCGTCGAGGTGGCCCGCGCCAGTGAGCGCACCCTCGCCCGCGCACTCCGGATAGAGGCCGCCACCCGCGAACGGGAGCGCCTGGCCCGCGACATCCACGACAGCGTGCTGCAGGTGCTGGCGATGGTGCAGCGGCGCGGCAACGCCATCGGCGGCGAGGCGGCCGAGCTGGGCCGGATGGCGGGTGAACAGGAGGTCGCGCTGCGGACGTTGGTGGCCGGCGGGCTGCTGCCGCCGCCGCGGGCGGAGGCCGCACCCCTGCCGCCGGCCCCGCACACCGGCCCGTCGCCCGCACCGGCCGGCGGCCCGTGCGACGTCCGTGCCCTGCTCGCCCCGTACGCGGGTGCCGGCGTCACCTTCTCCGAGCCCGGCGCCCCGGTCGAGCTGGCGGCCGCCGCCGCGGCGGAGCTGGCGGCCGCTGTCGGTGCCGCACTGGACAATGTACGGGTGCACGCGGGGGACGACGCCCACGCGTGGATCCTGGTGGAGGACGAACCGCAGGCCGTGATCGTGACGGTCCGCGACGACGGCCCCGGCATCCCCGAGGGACGGCTCGCGGACGCCGAGCGCGAGGGCCGCCTCGGCGTGGCCCTGTCGATCCGCGGCCGGCTGCGGGACCTGGGCGGCAGCGCCGAGTGGATCTCGACCCCCGGCCAGGGCACGGAAGTTGAGCTGACGGTCCCCAAGGGCGCGGAGCCCAAGGGCAGAGGGCGGGGGAAGGCGAAAGAGTGAGTGAGCAGACGGCCCTGAGGGTGATGGTGGTCGACGACCACCCCATGTGGCGGGACGCGGTCGCGCGGGATCTGGCCGAGGCCGGGTGCGAGGTGGTGGCGACGGCCGGCGACGGCCTCCAGGCGGTGCGCCGGGCGCAGGCCGCCGCCCCCGATGTGCTGGTGCTGGACCTGAATCTGCCGGGCCTGCCCGGCGTCGAGGTGTGCAAGGAGCTGGTCGGCTCCCTCCCGGCGCTGCGGGTGCTGGTGCTCTCCGCGAGCGGCGAGCACGGCGACGTCCTGGAGGCGGTCAAGTCCGGGGCGACCGGCTATCTGCTGAAGTCGGCGAGCACGGAGGAGCTGCTCGACGCGGTGCGCCGCACGGCCGCCGGCGACCCGGTGTTCACGCCGGGCCTGGCCGGTCTGGTGCTCGGCGAGTACCGCCGCCTCGCCACCGAGCCGGCCCCCTCGGCGCCGGACGAGCCGGGCGCACCGCAGCTGACGGAGCGGGAGACCGAGGTGCTGCGCCTGGTGGCCAAGGGCCTCTCGTACAAGCAGATCGCCGAGCGGCTGGTCATCTCGCACCGCACGGTGCAGAACCACGTCCAGAACACCCTCGGCAAGCTCCAGCTGCACAACCGCGTGGAGCTGGTGCGGTACGCCATCGAGCGCGGCCTCGACGACGCGTAACCACGCGGCCGTGAGTTCACCCGCTCGTACGGGTGAACGCCCGGAATCAACTCCCGGGCAAATCAATGGAATCGGCGTTTGCCCCATCCCGGAGTGACGTACGTGATGTACGTCACCATTAGCGTGACGCGGGTCTGCTCATGCACGGCCGTAGGCGGCCAACGACGGGATAGGTGAAGCGATGCGGGTCGGAGTACTCACCGGCGGCGGCGACTGCCCTGGTCTGAACGCGGTGATCAGGGCCGCCGTCCGCAAGGGCACCCAGGAATACGGATATGACTTCGTCGGCTTCCGGGACGGATGGCGCGGCCCCCTCCAGGACGACACGGTGCCGCTGGACATCGCCGCGGTCCGCGGGATCCTGCCGCGCGGCGGCACCATCCTCGGCTCCTCGCGGACCAACCCCTTCAAAGAGGACGACGGCATCCGCCGGATCAAGGACACCCTGACCAAGAACGAGATCGGCGCGCTGATCGCGATCGGCGGCGAGGACACCCTCGGCGTCGCCACCCGCCTCTCCGGCGAATACGACGTGCCCTGCGTCGGCGTCCCCAAGACCATCGACAACGACCTCTCGGCCACCGACTACACCTTCGGCTTCAACACCGCCGTCGGCGTCGCCACCGAGGCCATCGACCGGCTGCACACCACCGCCGAATCCCATATGCGGGTCCTGGTCGTCGAGGTGATGGGCCGCCACGCCGGCTGGATCGCTCTGCACTCCGGGCTCGCCGGCGGCGCCAACGTCATCCTCATCCCCGAGCAGCGCTTCGACATCGACGAGGTCTGCGGCTGGATCGAGTCCCGCTTCAAGGTCCGCTACGCCCCGATCGTGGTCGTCGCCGAGGGCGCGATGCCCAAGGACGGCCAGATGGTCCTCAAGGACGGGTCCACCGACTCCTTCGGGCACGTCCGGCTGTCGGGCGTGGGGGAGTGGCTGGCCAAGGAGATCGAGTCGCGCACCGGCAAGGAGGCGCGGACGACGGTACTCGGGCACACCCAGCGCGGCGGCACGCCCAGCGCCTTCGACCGCTGGCTGGCCACCCGCTTCGGGCTGCACGCCATCGACGCGGTGCGGGACGGCGACTTCGGCAAGATGGTCGCGCTGCGCGGCACCGACATCGTCCGGGTGCCGATCGAGGAGGCGACGGCGAAGCTGAAGACCGTCGACCCGTCGCTCTACTCCGAGGCGGGCGTCTTCTTCGGGTGAGTTCGCGGGGGCCTGCGAGGGCCTGCGGGGCCCTGCGGGGCCCTGCGCGGCGGTGCGTCAAGGTGCCTCCGGATGCCTGGACCCCCGGATGCCTGGACCCCCGGGAACATCCGGCCCGCCCGCCGCGTTGTGGCCCCGCAGGGGGCGCTCGCAACCCCTACGGGATCTGTTCGCCCGCACCCTAAGGGACCCCGCCCCAAGGCCCCCGCCCCGCCCCGCGCCACCCCATCCCCATCCCCATCCCCATCCGCGTCCCCACCCCCACCCCCACCCCATCCCCGCCCGGCCCCCGCTCCGGTCGGCGCCGCCACCCAATGGGCCGTATATTCGCCATACGCGACATATCCGGCCCATTGCGTCTATGCGGGGCGAAAACGTACCGGCGGGAGAGAACGTGGAGATCGTCGCCTTCGGTGTCCAGGCGGATGAGCGCGCACAGCTGGAGCGGGCCTTCGAGGGTCGGCACCAGGTCCGCAGCCTCGACGTCTTCATCAACCGCGACACCGCCCCCATCGCCCACGGCTACGAGATCGTCAGCTCCAGCGTCAACGCCGATCTGAGCGCCGACGTGCTCCAGGTCCTCGCGGTCGGCGGCACCAAGATGATCGCCCAGCGCTCCACGGGCTTCAACAACGTCGATCTGCAGGCCGCGGCCGACCTCGGCCTGACCGTCGGCCGGGTCTCCTGCTACTCCCCCTACGCGGTCGCGGAGTTCGCCTGGGGCCTGGCGCTGGCGCTGAACCGGCGGATCGTCCTCGCCGCCAACCGCACCCGCAACTTCGACTTCCGGCTGGACGGCCTGATGGGCCGCGATCTGCGCGGCCGCACGGCGGGCGTGATCGGCACCGGGAGGATCGGCGAGGCGTTCACCCGGATCGCCCATGGCTTCGGCATGAATCTCCTCGGCTGCGACATCGCCGAGAACCCCAACTGCGCCGCGCTCGGCATGAAGTACGTCGGCCGCGAGGAGCTGTTCGCCCGGTCGGACCTGATCACCCTGCACGTCCCGCTGCTGGAGGACACCCGGCACCTCGTCGACGCCGCCGCGCTCGCCGCGATGAAGGACGATGCGATCCTGATCAACTCCAGCCGGGGTGGGCTCATCGACACCGCGGCCCTCGTCGACACGCTCAAGGCCGGCCGGCTCACCGGTGTCGGCCTGGACGTCTACGAGGAGGAGGCCAAGTTCTTCTTCTTCGACAAGTCCCTGGACGTCATCGACGACGACACCCTCGCCCGCCTGATGACCTTCGCGAATGTGCTGGTCACCTCGCACCAGGCGTACTTCACCGAGGACGCGGTCGGCCAGATCGTCGACGCCACCGTACGCAACGTCGAGGACTATCTGGCCCACCGCACCAACGAGAACATGCTGGTCACACGAGGACAGCTGCCAGCAGCTGGGCAGTGACCGCGGCGCCGTCCAGCGTCAGCACCGACTCGGGGTGGAACTGCACGCCCGCGAAGCCGGGCCCGCGCAGCGCATGGACGTCGCCGGTATCCGCGTCCCGGCTCAACTCGACGCGGTGCATGGCCAGTTCGGCTGCCGTGGTGTCGTCGCAGCGGGCCGTGAAGGTGTTGTAGAAGCCGACGGTCTCCCTGCGCCCGAAGAAGTCGATCCGCTCCTGCGCGCCCTGGAAGGGCACCTCCTTGCGGACGATCTCCAACCCCAGCTCGGCGGCGAGCAGTTCATGGCCCAGGCACACCCCCAGCAGACCGTGCCGGTGCTCGCGCACCAGCTCCGCGGTCAGCGCGCGCAGCGCCCGCATCTTGGGGTCGGCGGCGTCGGCCGGGTTGCCGGGGCCGGGGCCGAGCACCACCGGCCCTTCGTGCGCGAGCACGGCGGCCCGCAGCCCCGGCTCGTCGTAGCGGCGGACGTCCACCGTCAGACCCGAGGTGCGCAGCAGATGCGCCAGCATCGCGGTGAAGGTGTCCTCGGCATCGATGACCAGCGCATGGCCGCCGAGCGCGGCGGTCGGCGCGGTGGTCTGCATCCGCAGCCAGAAGGGGGCCAGGGCGGCGCGGCGGCCGGCCAGCGCCGCCTGCACACGCGGGTCGTCGGCCAGCCGGGGTGCCGGGCCCGCCGCGCCCTCCCGCCCGCCGGGGCGGGCGGGAGCGGGGCGCACACCGAGCGCGCTGAGCACGCCCGCCGCCTTGGCGTGGGTCTCGGCCACCTCGCCCGCCGGGTCCGAGCCACGTACCAGCGTCGCCCCGACCGGCACCCGCAGTTTCCCGTCCGCGGCGATATCGGCCGTACGGATCAGGATCGGCGAGTCCAGCGTCTGCGCGCCGCCCGCATCGCGCCCGATCAGCGCCAGCGCACCGGCGTAGTAGCCGCGGCCGCCCGCCTCGTGCCGTTCGATGACCCGGCACGCGTTCTGCACGGGCGATCCGGTGACGGTCGCCGCGAACATCGTCTCCTTCAGCACCTCCCGCACATCCAGCGACGACCGTCCGCGCAGCTCGTACTCGGTGTGCGCGAGATGCGCCATCTCCTTCAGCCGCGGCCCGATCACCACGCCGCCCATGTCGCCGACGGTGCACATCATCTTGAGCTCCTCGTCGACGACCATCGAGAGCTCCTCGATCTCCTTGCCGTCCGAGAGGAACTCCAGGAGCCCCTCGGCGGTCGGGCCGCCGGCCGGATAGCGGTAGGTCCCGCTGATGGGGTTCATCACGACGGTGCCGCCCACCCGCCCCGGGCCACCGCTGGGAGATGCCCCCGGTCCGCCGTCGCCCGCGAGCGCCTCGGCCCCGCCCCGCTCGCCCGTCATCCGTACGTGCACCTCGGGGCTGGCACCGACCAGGGTGCGCCCCTCCGCCCCGTCACCGGTGTGCACCACGAACGTCCAGTACGCGCCCCGCTCCGTGACCAGCAGCCGCCGGAACAGCGCGAGCGCATCGGCCCTGCCGAACCCCGGGATCTCGCCTTCATAGGTACGCCGGATGACGAAGTTCGCGCCCTCGCCCCGCCCGATCTCCTCGTCCAGCACCCGGCCGACGATCGCCGCGTACTCCTCGTCGGTCACATCGAAGCCCCCGCCCCGCACCTGCACCGCATGGCCGGGAAGCTGCGCCAGCGCCTCGGCGAGCGGCACCTCGTACGTCTCCTCCGGGACCAGCGCCATGAGCGGCGTGCCGTCGTCGCGGACATCGAAACCGCGCTCCCTGATCTGCCGGAACGGCACCATCGCCAGCCCCTCGGGGAGGTCGGCGAGCCGGTCGTACGCCGCGACGGAACCGATGAGGACCTCCACCGTGTGGTGATCACGGCCGGGGGTGCGGCGGTGCAGCAGGGCAAAGGGCCGGTCGTCGGCGAGCAGCTCGGGCAGATGCATGATTCTCGTCCTTCTCACTCATGTGCTGGGGGAGAGGGACGACCCGGATCGGGAAACACCGAAGGCCGCCCCTGGGGCGGCCTTCGCGGAGTCTGTGGGTGCGCGCGAATCAGTGGGCCGCCGGATGAGCGGTCCACCACCAGTTCCTGTTGAAGGTCGGCTGCGCGTGCATGGGCGGCACCTTACCCCACGTTGTCGTCTGCGGCGCCGCGCTGGTTGTTCGCCGTTGCGCCTGCGGCGGGCGTGGGATTTTCGGGTGCGGTGACGGCCCTACACGGCTTCGCCGCTACGGTCCGTCCCCTCCCGTGGGTGGGTGGGAAAGGCCGGTGGGGGCGAGCGTCTCGTATCCAGCTCAGTGTGACGGGATGCACAGGCCGTACCTGACCGCCGACGCATACCCCCACCGGGTTTCTCCCACCCCCATCGGGGAGGGGCCGGGCCGCAGGACGGAGTCCGGAGGCCCGGTCCCGCAGCCGAACCGCCTCGCGCAGCGACCACCGCCCGCCGCAGGCGCAACGGCGGCAAACCCCCACGGTGGGAAAGCCGAAAACGTCGGCCCAGGCAAAGCGCAGCGAACGGGCCGCAGGCGCAACGGCGGCAATCCCCCACGGTGGGAAAGCCGAAAACGTCGGCCCAGGCAAAGCGCAGCGGACGGGCAGGCGCAACGGAGAGGACCCCTACGGCGGGGAAGCCGACAACGTGGGGCGCAGGCAAAGCGCAGCGGACCCGTCTCATACTGCGGTCGCCGTGCTGGACCCCCCGTCGGGACCCCGTAATGTGGTGTTCGTGACCGTGAACGCTGAAACCCACGCCGGTGGCAACACCTGGCGAGACCTGCCCGCGGCGCAGCAGCCTGACTGGCCGGACCAAGAGGCTCTGCGCGATGTGATCGCGGAGCTCGAGTCCTATCCCCCGCTCGTCTTCGCGGGCGAGTGCGACCAGTTGCGTGAGCGCCTGGGAGCGGTCGCCCGTGGTGAGGCGTTCCTGCTTCAGGGCGGCGACTGCGCGGAGGCCTTCGACGCCGTCTCCGCCGAGCACATCCGCAACAAGCTCAAGACGCTCCTGCAGATGGGCGCCGTGCTGACCTACGCCGGGTCCGTCCCGGTGGTCAAGGTCGGACGGATCGCCGGCCAGTACAGCAAGCCGCGCTCCAAGCCGACCGAGACCCGCGACGGCGTGACGCTGCCGACCTACCGCGGCGACTCCGTCAACGGCTTCGAGTTCACCGAGGCGGCCCGCATCCCGGACCCGCAGCGGCTCAAGCGGATGTACAACGCGTCCGCCGCGACGCTCAACCTGGTGCGTGCCTTCACCACCGGTGGCTACGCCGACCTGCGCCAGGTGCACGCCTGGAACCAGGACTTCGTGAAGTCCTCGCCCTCCGGGCAGCGCTACGAGGCGCTGGCCCGCGAGATCGACCGCGCGATGAACTTCATGAACGCCTGCGGGGTGGACCCGGAGGAGTTCCGCACCGTCGAGTTCTACGCCTCCCACGAGGCGCTGGTCCTCGACTACGAGTCGGCGCTGACCCGCGTGGACTCGCGCACCGGCAACCTCTACGACGTCTCCGGCCACATGGTGTGGATCGGCGAGCGCACCCGGCAGCTCGACGGCGCGCACATCGAGTTCGCCTCGCGCATCCGTAACCCCATCGGCGTCAAGCTCGGCCCGACCAGCACGGTGGAGGACGCGCTCACGCTCATCGAGCGCCTCGACCCGGAGCGCGAGCCCGGCCGGCTGACCTTCATCACCCGGATGGGTGCGGACAAGGTCCGCGACAAGCTCCCCGAGCTGGTCGAGAAGGTCACCGCCACCGGCGCCCAGGTGGCGTGGATCTGCGACCCGATGCACGGCAACACCTTCGAGGCGGCCTCGGGTCACAAGACCCGTCGCTTCGACGATGTGCTGGACGAGGTCAAGGGCTTCTTCGAGGTCCACAAGGGCCTCGGCACGCACCCGGGCGGCATCCACGTCGAGCTGACCGGTGACGACGTCACGGAGTGCGTGGGCGGCGGCGACGAGATCTTCGTCGACGATCTGCACCAGCGCTACGAGACCGCCTGCGACCCCCGGCTCAACCGCAGCCAGTCGCTCGACCTGGCGTTCCTGGTGGCGGAGATGTACCGCGACCAGTAGGGCTCGCGGGGCTTCGGCCCGTATACGGCAGTGGGGCGCGGATCCTGTGATCCGCGCCCCATCGCGTTGTCTCCGCATTGTCGCCGCCCCGCGGTCCAGGTAAGGTAAGGGTTACCTCACTCAAGATCGGCGGGCCGGTGAGCGTCGCCGGGCGTCCGCGGGTGAGTGTCCCTACGGAGGTGAAACCGCGTGTACGTCTGCTCATGTTTCGGGATCACCGAACAGCAGGTCCGCGAACACGCGGGGACGGGCGCCTGCACGCCCCGCCAGATAGCCTCCGCCTGCAAGGCCGGCACGGACTGCGGCGGCTGTGTGCGCCGCATCCAGCAGCTGCTCGGCCGTGGCGCATGCCCGCGCCGTGAGCTCATCGACAGCGGCGCTTCCGATCTGCTGGGCGCCGCGGCCGAACCCCCGCCGGTCGCGGAGGTGGCCGCAGCGGCGCCCGTGGAGCTCCAGGAGGCCGCGTAGCCCTGCGGGGCGGTACGGCCCGTGCGGTGGTGAGCGCGCTCAGCTCGGCTGCTCGATCAGCTGGGCGATGTACAGCGCCTCGCCGAGCTTCTCGACCAGCTCCAGCTGGGTGTCGAGATAGTCGATGTGGTGCTCTTCGTCCGCGAGGATGTCCTCGAAGATGTTCGCCGAGGTGATGTCGCCCTTGGCGCGCATGATCTCGATACCGCGCCGGAGCCGGTCGATCGCCTCCACCTCGACCTGCCGGTCGGCCTGGAACATCTCGGTGACGGTCTGGCCGACGCGCACATGGAACAGCCGCTGGTAGTTCGGCAGCCCGTCGAGGAAGAGAATGCGGTCGGTCAGGATCTCCGCATGCTTCATTTCGTCGAACGACTCGCTGCGCGTGTACTTGGCGAGCTTCGTCCAGCCGAAGTTCTCCTGCATCTTGGCGTGCAGGAAGTACTGATTGATCGCGGTCAGCTCGGCAGTCAGCTGCTCGTTGAGGAATTCAATGACCTCGGGGTCGCCCTGCATGGCTGCGGGCTCCTTCCGCGCGAGAACTGGGCAGGTGCCGCGCATCCTTGCACCGCCCGGAGCAGACATCCAGTAAGTGCACGCTTAGTACGAGTTGCCCGATTCTCTCCCTCCCTGGTCATCGGCACCCCGTCCGGTCTGACAACATGGAGGCATGGGTCAGCCGCACAGCCGCGATGAGGAGCATCCTCAGCTGCCTCCGGGGCAGCGACTGCAGCGGGGCTGGCCGGTGACGCATTACGGTCCGGTGCCGAAGTTCCGCTCCGAACGCTGGGAGTTCCGCGCCTTCGGCGCCACCGCGGACGGCGGAAAGCACTGCTGGACGCATGAGGAATTCACCGCCCTGCCCTATGCGACCGTCGTCTCCGATATGCACTGCGTGACGAAATTCAGCATGCTGAAAGCCGAATGGGGCGGGGTCCGGACGCAGACGATCTTGGATCTCGCGCCGCCCGCGCCGGACGTCACCCATGTGATGGTGTGGGCCGAGTACGGATTCAGTTCGAATCTGCGGCTGGCGGATTTCGCCGACGGGAACTGCATCTTCGCCACCCACCGTTCCGGTGAACTGCTCACCGCCGAACACGGCTTTCCGGTCCGGCTGATCGTGCCGCATCTGTACGCCTGGAAGGGCCCCAAGTGGGTCCGCGGCATCGAATACATGACGGCCGACCGCCGCGGCTTCTGGGAAGAGCGCGGCTACCACAACCTCGGCGACCCCTGGCGCGAGCAGCGCTACTCGTATCAGGAGGAGCCGGGCGAGGGCCCGGAGCTCTGAGCCCCGCGCCCCCGCCCCTCGTGCGCCCGCCCTCAGTGGTGGTACCGGTGCACCACCGCATGGTCCTTGCCGCGGCCGATCATCCACTTGTTGACCGGCGTGGTCACCACGAAGGCGAGCGCCAGTGAGGCCGCCAGGGCGCCCCAGAACAGCAGGTCCGACAGATGGGCGTCCATGGCGCTGGGCCACAGTGCGATGACGCCGTTGTCGATCAGCTCCATCACGGCGATGGAGAGGGTGTCGGCGGCGAGCGCGATCCGGAACGCCGTACGGAAGTCCACGCCGGCCTTGAGGACGCCGCGCAGGGTGAGCGAGTAGCCGAAGACGAAGGCCAGCGCGATCGCCAGGATCATCGTCGGGACGTTGTGCCAGCCCAGCGCGGTACCGATCACCATGCCGAGGATCTCGCCGATGGCGCAGCCGGTGAGGCAGTGCAGGGTGGCCTTGGCGGCCATCGCCCAGCTGACGGGGCCGTGGCCGTGACCATGATCGTGGTCGTGGTGCCCGGCGTGGTGCTGCCCGGCCGCCTCGTGCCCCGCCTCCTCGTGCTCGATGGCGTGCTGGTCGACGGTGTGGTGCTCGGCGGTGTGGTGCTCATGGTGCGCGTGGTGCTGCATGGGGAGCCCCCAACGAGAGGTAGCGGTTCCTGCCCGACAGCGGGAACCGTATACCCCCGGGGGGTATCAAGCAAGGGTGGTGGAAGCCGACGGCGACCGCAGCTCCTTCAGCCGGGCCACGTCCGCCGCATGCCCCTCCTTGCCGCCCGGCGTCTCGATGACCAGCGGCACCCCCTCCGTCGCCGGATGCCGGAACAGCTCCCCGAACGGCTCCGCGCCGATGTGCCCGGCGCCGATGTTCGCGTGCCGGTCCTTGTGGGCGCCCACCACGTCCTTGGAGTCATTGGCGTGGATCAGCTTCAGCCGGCCCTCGCCGGTCACCTCCACCAGCTCGTCCAGCAGCGCCTTCATCCCGCCCGGCGCCGCCATGTCGTGCCCCGCCGCGAACGCATGACAGGTGTCCAGGCAGACGCCGAGCTTCGGGTGCCGGTCCAGCGCGGCGAAATACGGCCCGAGATCCTCGGCCAGCGCGCACAGCGAAGCGCCCTGCCCGGCCGTCGGCTCCAGCAGCAGCCAGGGGTCGTCGTCCCGCGTCAGTTCGTCCAGCAGCGGCCGCATCCGCTCCCGTACCTGCGCCAGGGCCTCGGTCCGCGGCCGCCCGCCGGTCGCCGACCCGGTGTGCACGACCACCCCGAGCGCGCCGATCTCCCGGCCGCGCCGCAGCGAGTGCCGCAGGGAGTCCACCGACTTGTCGACCGTCGCCTCGTTGTGCGACCCGAAATTGATCAGATACGGCGCATGGACGTACGCCGGAATGTCCTCCTGCGCACAGGCGGCCCGGAACGCCTCGTCCTGTGCGGGGCTGCCGGCCGGCGTCGCCCAGCCGCGCGGATTGGCCACGAAGACCTGCACGGTTTCCCCGCCCATCTCACGGGCGTACGGAAGACCGATCTTCGCCAGGCCGCCGGCCACCGGCACATGGCCGCCGACCGGATTACGTGCGCGGGCGCGGTGCCCGTCGTGCTCTGCGGTACTCACCCTCACAGGGTGCCAGGTGCCCCGCGGCGGCCGTCCGCCGGACGGCCGCCGACCAGGAGAACTACAGGGCGCCCTTGAGCTTGATGGTGATCGTGCTGCCCTTCGGGGCCTGCTGGTCACCCTCGACCGACTGGCTGTCGACCTCGTCCTGCGGGAAGAGCCACGGCTTCTTCACCTCGACCTGGAAGCCGGCATCCGTCAGCGCCTTCCTGGCGTCCGCTTCGCTCTGGCCGGTCACGTCCGGGACGGTGACCATCTGAGGCCCCTTGGAGAGCGTGAGGGTGACGGTGTCGCCCTTGCCCAGCGGCTTGTCCGGGTCGTTGGACTGCTGGGCGACGGTGCCCTTGTCCTGCTCGGAGAAGACCGGCTGGTCCGCGAACTTGACCTTGAAGCCCGCCTCGCGCAGCGTGCTCTCGGCATCGGCACGGTCGTCCCCGATCACCTCCGGCACATCGATCGGCGCACCCCGGCTGACCGTCAGCGCCACCGCGGTGTCCGGCCGCCGCTTGCTGCCCGCGGCCGGATCCGTACCGATCACCGAGCCCTGGGCGACATCGGCGTCGAAGTCCCGCTTCACGGTGCCCGGAATCAGACCCAGGTCACGCAGCTTGCGCTTGGCGTCGGCCACCGGGGTGCCCGACAGGTCCGGTACGGAGACGATCTCCGGGCCCCGGGAGACGGTGAGGGTGACCGTGTCCGTACCGCGGATCTGCTTGCCGGTCCCCGGGTCGGTCTTCATGACATGGCCGCGCTCCACATTCGAGCTGAAGCCGCGCACCACCTTCACGTCCAGCCCCTCGTCGTGCAGCGTCTTGACCGCCTTGGCCTGCGTCATGTCCAGGACCGCGGGGACGGTCGTGAACTGGCCGGCAGTGATGTACCAGACGCCCGTGCCCACCCCGAGGACCAGCAGGACGGCCGCGACGATGGTGAGGATCTTGTGGCGCTGTATCAGGCCCGCACGCGGCGCCGCGGCGGGCACCGGGCGCAGCCGCGTGGTCCGCTCGTTGGCGGGCACCGCGTCCGCCGGCGGAACCTCGAAGCGGCTGGTGCGGTTCAGCTCCGCGTCGCCGGGCGCCGCCGGACCGCCGACCCGCGGCAGCACGTCCGTACGCTCGGCGTCGCTCCCCGGCACGTCGTGCGCCTGCGGCGGCACCGCGTCCAGCTGCTCGTCGCCCAGCTCGGCGCGGGCCGACCGCGTCCGGGACAGCAACGCCACCGCGTCCTGCGGGCGCAGCTGGGGATCGCGGGCGGTGGCCAGCGCGACCAGACCGTCCAGCTGCGGCGCCAGACCCGGCACGAAAACGGACGGCGCGGCCACGTCCTCGTGCAGATGCTGATAGAGGATCTGCGCCGCGGAGCCGCCGGTGTGCGGCTTGCCGCCGGTCAGCATCTCGAAGAGCACCACACCGCAGGCGTAGACATCGACCCGGGCATCCGCCGTGCCGTGCTCCATCTGCTCGGGCGCGAGATACGAGACGGTGCCCAGAACGGAACCGGTGGAGGCGGTGGTGTTGGTGTCGACCGCGCGCACCAGCCCGAAGTCGGCGACCTTGACCCGGCCGTCGTCGCCGATCAGGACGTTCTCCGGCTTCATGTCCCGGTGGACCAGACCCGCGCGGTGCGCGGCACCCAGGGCGGCGAGGATCGGCTCGAGGATGTCCAGCGCGGCCCGCGGCTGCAGGGCGCCCCGCTCCCGCAGTACGTCCCGCAGCGTGCACCCGGCCACGTACTCCATCGCCAGATAGACGTACGTACCGTCCGTACCCTGGTCGAACACGCCCACCACGTTCGGGTGCGACAGCCGCGCGACCGACTTCGCCTCGCGGATGAACCGGTCCACGAACGCGGCGTCGGTGGCCAGGCTCGGGTGCATCACCTTCAACGCGAGCACACGGTCGAGACGGGTGTCCAAGGCCCGGTAGACCGTGGCCATCCCGCCTGCGGCGATGCGCGCCTGGACGTGGTAGCGGCCGTCGAGCAGCTGGCCCTCTAGCGGGTCCTGAAGGGTCGTATCCACGGGCCGTAGTTTAGAGGCCCCACGTGTTCGGCTGTCCCGCCGTGGGGGTTTCTCGCCGTTGCGCCTGCGGCGGGCGGTGCCGCTTGCGCGGGGCTGTTCGGCTGCGGGACCGGGCCTCCGGACTCCGTCCTGCGGCCCGCCCCCTCCCCGTTGGGGGGTGGGGAAGACCGTGGGGGCGTGCGCCGGTGGTCAGGTGCACCCGGTGGACACGATCACCGGCACCCGACGCACGACGCCCGCCCCCACCGGCCTTTCCCACCCACCCACGGGAGGGGCCACCCCGCAGGACGAAGTCCGGAGGGGTGGCACCGCACCCGACAAACCCACGCCCGCCGCGCAGGCGCAACGGCGACAAACCCCCACGGCGGGACAGCCGAAAACGTACGGCCCAGGCAAAGCGCAGCGAAGGGGCCGCAGACGACAACGTGGGGCGCGTTACTGAAACGCCGGCCGCTCCGGATCGAGTGCCGCCACGCCCTCCTCCGGCGATGAGGCCAGGGCGAAGTGGCGTCGGGGGATGCGCCCCGCGAGGCGGGCCAGGCGGCCCGCCTCGACCGCATGGCGCATGGCCGCGGCCATGCGTTCCGGTTCCTGGGCGCGGGTCACCGCGGAGGCCAGCATCACCGCCGCGCAGCCCAGCTCCATGGCGAGCGCGACATCCGAGGCGGTGCCGGCGCCGGCGTCCAGGATGACGGGGACGCCCGCCCGTTCCGTGATCAGCTGGAAGTTGTGCGGATTGCGGATGCCCAGTCCGGAGCCGATCGGCGAGCCCAGCGGCATGATCGCGGCGCAGCCCACGTCCTCCAGCTTGCGGGCCAGCACCGGGTCGTCGTTCGTGTACGGCAGCACCGTGAACCCGTCGTCCACCAGGGTCTCGGCGGCGTCCAGCAGCTCGATCGGGTCGGGCAGCAGGGTGCGCTCGTCCGCGACGACCTCCAGCTTGACCCAGTCGGTACCGAGCGCCTCCCGGGCGAGCCGGGCGGTGAGCACCGCCTCGCCCGCGGTGAAGCAGCCCGCGGTGTTCGGCAGCACCCGGATCGAGTGCCGCTCCAGTACGGACAGCACCGAGCCCTGCACGCTCGGGTCCAGCCGCCGCATGGCGACCGTGGTCAGTTCCGTACCGGAGGCGAGCAGCGCCCGCTCCATGACGTCAAGGCTGGGCGCACCGCCGGTGCCCATGATCAGGCGCGAGGTGAAGGTGGTGTCACCGATGGTGAGCGGATCGTCGGCCATGTCTGCGGATCAGCCTCCCTGGACCGCGGTGAGCACCTCGACGCGGTCGCCGTCGCCGAGCGGAGTGGTGGGCCACTGGGTGCGCGGCACCACGGTTTCGTTGACCGCGGCGGCCACCCCGGAGGACGCCGGGGTCAGGGTCGCGACAAGGCGGTCGAGGGTCAGATCCCCGGGGATCTCGCGGGCCTCGCCGTTGACGGACACCGACACGGTGGAAGGGGGCGCGCTCATACGGGCTGCTCCTCTGGGACGCGGGCGCGCTCGGCCCGTGGGGCGGTGAAGCGCGCGGGGGAGAACGGGCGGGCCTCTTCCGGGAGGCGCCCGGTGACCAGCGCCTCGGCCATCACGTCGCCGGTCACCGGCGTCAGCAGAACACCGTTACGGAAGTGCCCGGTGGCCAGCTGGAGACCGGGCAGCGCGGACGGGCCGAGCAGCGGGGCGTTGTCGGGGGAGGCGGGGCGCAGGCCCGCGCAGGTCTCGACGAGCGGCAGCTCGGTGATGCCGGGGACCAGTTCGTGCGCGTCCCGCAGCAGCTCGTAGACTCCGCCCGCGGTGACGGTGGTGTCCCAGCCCAGCTCCTCGCTGGTGGCGCCCAGCACCAGCTCGCCGTTCTCCCGGGGCACCAGGTAGAGGGGATTGCCCCGGACGACGGCCCGTACGGTCCGCGACAGAAAGGCGGGGCTCCGGGCCGGCACCTGCGGCAGCCGCAGCCGCAGCACCTGCCCCTTGACCGGCCGCACCGGCGGCAGCACCGCCTCGGGCACCCCGGCCAGCCGCCCGCTCCAGCTGCCCGCGGCCAGCACCACCTGACCGGCCGGCAGCCGCCCGCCGCCGGCGAGTTCGACGCCCGTGGCGCGCCCGCCGTCGACCGTCAGCCGCTCCGCCCGGTCCCGGTGGAAGACCACCCCCGCGCGCTCGCAGGCCGTCAGCAGGGCGCTCGCCAGGCGGCGCGGATCGACCTGGTGGTCGCCGTCGACCCGGAGGCCGCCGCGTACCCCGGGAGCCAGCATCGGCTCCAGACGGCGGCACTCGCGGCCCGTCAGCCACTGGGAGTCCAGCCCGCACCGGGTCTGCAGGGCGTGCAGTTCGCGCAGATGGGCACGGTCGTCGGCGTCCAGCGCCACGGCCAGGGTGCCGCACCGCCGGTACCCGATCCGCTGCCCGGCGGCCTCCTCCAGCTCCGCGGTGAAGTCCGGATACCGCCGCGCCGAGGCCAGATTGAGGCCGAGCAGGGTCTGCTCGCCGTAATGGAGTTCGGTGACCGCGGCCAGCATGCCGGCCGCGACCCGGGCGGCGCCGCCACCGGGCGCGGGGTCGACGACCGCGGCCGTCAGCCCGCGGCCGGCCGCCCGCCAGGCGGTGGCCAGCCCGATGATGCCGCCCCCGATGACCAGGACATCGGGGTGGCCTGCGGCGGGCACGGATGATGTGGCAGGTGGAAGCATGGGCGTCCAGCCCCTCCCTTCGCCGGCATGACCCGGATCAGGTTCGTACGGTCGGAGGCCGGCCAGCCTCCCTCTCAGCCCGGTACGTCCGGGCTCCCGCGAGTGCGTGTATCCGTCACCCTAATACGCGCCCGCGACGCGCCGTAAGGGAGCGCCCCCGGGCGGCGCCCCGGCGTCACCGTCCGTGACGCTGTGTCAGAGATCTCCTTGCGTGCTGCTGCGAGCGGCCTCCCCCGCCGTCCTACAGTGAGCGGGTGAGCGAGCAGAGCACGTCCTCCCGGACCCCTGACCACACGCCGCGCGTCGTGATCGCCGGCGCGGGAATCGCGGGGGTACAGACCGCGGTCGCCCTGCGCGAGGCGGGCTGGCGCGGCGCGATCACCCTGCTCGGCGACGAGCCCCACCAGCCCTACGACCGCCCGCCGCTGTCCAAGGCGCTGCTGCTCGGCAAGGCCGACGGCGCCGCCTTCGACGTCGACTTCGCCGCCCTCGGCATCGAACTGCACCTCAACCGCCCGGTCACCGCGCTCCGCCCGGACGCCCACGAAGCCGATACGGCCGAGGGCCCGATCGCCTACGACTACGCGGTACTCGCGACCGGCGCCGACCCCGTCCTGCTGCCCGGCAGCGAGGGCGTGCCCGGCGTCCATCTGCTGCGCACCCTCGACGACGCCGAGCGGCTCCGGCCGGTGCTCGCCGCCCGGCACGAGATCGTGGTCGTCGGCGCGGGCTGGATCGGCGCCGAGTTCGCGACCGCGGCCCGCGAGGCGGGCTGCTCGGTCACCGTCGTCGAGGCCGCCGACCGCCCGCTGGCCGGTGCGCTGCCCGCCGAGGTGGCCGCCCATATGGCCTCCTGGTACGCGGACGCCGGCGCCGAACTGCGCACCGGAGCCCGGGTCGCCGCCGTCGCACCCGGCGCGGTCACGCTCGAGGACGGCACGACGCTCCCCGCCGACGCCGTCGTCGTCGGCATCGGCGCCCGGCCCGCGACCGGCTGGCTGGCCGGCTCCGGCATCGCCCTGTCGCCCGAGGACGGCTCCGTACTCGCCGACGAACAGCTGCGCACCTCCGCCCCCGACGTCTACGCGGTCGGCGACTGCGCCTCCTTCCCCTCCGCCCGCTACGGCCGCCGCCTGCTGATCCACCACTGGGACAACGCCCTCCAGGGCCCCCGCACGGTCGCCGAGAACATCGCCCGCGGGGAGGCCGAGGGCATCGTCTACGACCCGGTCCCGTACTTCTGGTCCGAGCAGTTCGGCCGGTTCGTGCAGTACGCCGGGCATCACCAGTCCGCCGACGAGATGATCTGGCGCGGCGACCCGGCCGGCGCCTCCTGGTCCGTGCTGTGGCTCCGCCAGGGACAGCTGGTGGCGCTGCTCGCCGTCGGCCGCCCCCGGGACCTGGCCCAGGGACGCAAGCTCATCGAGAAGGGCGCCGCCCTCGACCCGGTCCGGGCCGCGGACGCCGCACGGCCGCTGAAGTCGGCGGTGCGGTAGCGGGCCGCGGGCCGCGACGAACGAGGCACGGTGACGGAGGGTGGTGGCGGGGGCGCGCCGAGGCGTCACCCTCCGGGGTGCCGCACGCCCCCGATGGCGATGCCCGGCTACCGACTGTCAGTGCGAGATGGCACGCTTGTCCTGTGACCGAGATTGACGCAAACATCGATGGACTCGTCCCCGCCTGGCTCACCCTCCCCGACATCGCCGAAGAGATCGGCGTCGAGGTGACACGCGTCCGGCAGCTGGTCAAGGAGGGCCAGCTGATCGCGGTGCGCCGCGGCGAGAACAGGGCGCTGCAGGTGCCCGCCGATTTCATCAAGGACGGCAAGGTCGTCAAGGGCCTCGTCGGCACCCTGACGCTGCTGCGCGACGACGGCTTCGCCGACGACGAGATGCTCGAATGGCTCTTCACGCCCGACGAGACCCTGCCCGGCACCCCGGCGCAGGCGCTGCGCGAGAATCGCGGCACGGAGGTGAAGCGCCGGGCGCAGGCGCTCGCCGTCTGACGCCACCGCACCCGCACCCGAATCCGTAACCGCACCGGGGCGTACGAGCCGGAGCCTCCGGCCCGTACGCCCCCGACCTGGGGGGAAGCCGCCCGATGACCACCGCACGACAGGCCCTCGCCGACGCCCGGCTCTACCTCTGCACGGACGCCCGCAAGCAGCAGGGCGATCTGCCGCAGTTCCTGGACGCGGTGCTCTCCTCGGGCGTGGACATCGTCCAGCTGCGCGACAAGGGCATGGAGGCCGGCGAGGAGCTGCGCCATCTCGAGGTCTTCGCGGACGCCTGCCGCCGGCACGGCAAGCTGCTGGCCGTCAACGACCGCGCGGACGTCGCTCATGCCATCGGCAGCGATGTGCTGCACCTCGGCCAGGGCGACCTGCCGGTCCCCGCCGCCCGCGCCATCCTCGGCCAGGACGTCCTCATAGGCCGCTCCACCCACGCCGAGGCCGAGGTGGACGCCGCGATCGCCGAGGCGGGGACGGACTACTTCTGCACGGGCCCGTGCTGGCCCACACCCACCAAGCCCGGCCGCCACGCCCCGGGCCTCGACCTGGTCCGCTACACCGCCGCCCGTACACCCGAACGGCCCTGGTTCGCCATCGGCGGGATCGACGCCGGCAATCTGGACGAGGTGCTGGAGGCCGGCGCCCGCCGGATCGTCGTCGTCCGGGCCATCACCGCGGCCGACGACCCGGCCGCGGCCGCCGCCGGCCTGGCGAAGCGGGTCCGCGCCTGGGGCGCATAGCGACGCCGTACGGCGCGCGTACGGGGCGCATACGGGGTGGATGCGAGACGGACACGGGCCCGGCCGCACACCGGGTCCGGGGACGTTCCCCACCGGCCTCCCGTACGCCCCGGCGACGATTTCCGGACGCCCGGTGGCCGGGAAAATGTCCAACCCGTGGACAAACGCCGCCGCCGGTTGGTGTGCGCCAGGGCTCTGGTTAACCTGCCCGTATGGCCCTAGGTACAGCTTCCACCAGGACTGATCGCGCACTCACCGTGCGCGAGCTGCTGGCTTCCGGCAAGCAGTCGTATTCGTTCGAGTTCGCCGCCCCGAAGACGGAGAAGGGCGAGCGGACCCTGTGGAACGCCATTCGCCGGATCGAGGCCGTCTCCCCGACCTTCGTCTCCGTGACGTACGGCGCCGGCGGCACCTCCCGTGAGGGCACGGTGCGCGCCACCGAACGCATCGCCACCGACACGACCCTGACCCCGGTCGCCCATCTGACCGCCGTCAACCACTCCCTGGCCGACCTGCGCAACGTCATCGGACAGTACGCCGACGCCGGTATCCGCAACATGCTCGCGCTGCGCGGCGACCCGCCCGGCGACCCGATGGGCGAGTGGGTCCGCCACCCGCAGGGCGTGGACTACGCCGCCGACCTGGTCCGGCTCATCAAGGAATCCGGCGACTTCTGCGTGGGCGTCGCGGCCTTCCCCGAGATGCACCCGCGCTCCACGGACTGGGACACCGACGTCGCGCACTTCGTCGACAAATGCCGCGCCGGCGCCGACTTCGCGATCACCCAGATGTTCTTCTACGCCGAGGACTACTTCCGGCTGCGCGACCGCGTCGCCGCGGCGGGCTGCTCGACGCCGATCATCCCCGAGATCATGCCGGTCACGAACGTACGCCAGATCGAGCGCTTCGCCCAGCTCAGCAACGCCGCGTTCCCGCCCGAGCTGGCCGAACGCATTCTGGCCGTCAAGGACGATCCCGCGGCGGTACGCTCCATTGGCATCGAGTACGCAACGGAACTGTGTGCGCGCTTGATGGCCGAGGAGATTCCGGGGCTGCACTTCATTACCCTGAACCACTCCACGGCGACCCTGGAGATCTACGAGAATCTGGGGTTGCATCAGCAGTCCTGATCTACGGTGGCCGGACAGCGGCGGAAGAGGGGCGTACATGGGCTGGACGGTCCTCTACATCGCGTTCGGTCTCGTTGCGGTCTGGCTGCTGGCCGAAGTGCTCCTCCAGTACAAGGCCCGGCTGCGCTGGCGGCTGCTGGCCTTCGTGGGCTTCCTCGGCGTGGTCGTCGGCGTGGTGCTCCCCCAGATCATCGTGATCGGGGTGGGCCTGATCGCGTTCGCCATCGGCCAGACCCAGGTCACGCTCTCCTTCCGGCGCGGCTTCTCCACCGGCTGGGCCCTGGGCGGCAAGCCGGGGGAGAGCCGGCGCCGCCGGGGCCGCTCGGGCCGCGCGCCCGCTGCTGCCGAGCCGACCCTCCAGGTCTCCGATCTGGAGGCGGTGCCGGCCGGCGGCGACAGCGAACAGGACGAGGACGAGAACGTCTTCGCGGGCGGCCACGCCTTCCAGGGCCAGGACGCCTACGCCGGTCAGGGCGGCTACCCGGGGCAGGACGCGTACGGCGGCGGCCAGGACGCCTACGGCGGGCAGAGCGGCCCCTACGACTCCCGGGACTCCTACGAATCCCAGGACTCCTACGACTCCCGGGACCCCTACACCGGCCAGAGCTCCACCACCGGCCAGGGCTCCTTCTCCGGCGACGGCCCGTTCTTCGGCGGCGGCTCGTACCCGGGCGAGAGCCCCTCTCCCACGCAGAGCACCTACGACACCACCGCCGTCTACGCCCCCCAGCCGCTGCCCGACGAGACCGGCCAGTACGGCATATACAGCCCCGACGCCCGCGCCCCGCAGGCACCACAGCCCGGTTACCCGTCCTACGACGCCTACGGCACCACCACCGGAAACGGCGACATCGGCGACATCGCCGGCAACGGCGGCGGCGATGCCAACGGCTATGCCTACGGCGGCAGTTACGACCGGAGCGCGACGGGCCAGGACGGCTACGCCGACCCGTACGCCGACCCCTACGCGGCGTACGGAGACGGGTTGGGCGGCCAGGCCGGGCAGGCGCCCTACTCCGACCCCTACATCGGCACCCAGCAGTACTCCGCGCCCTACGACCCGTACGCGCAGCCGGATCCCTACGGCCAGGCGCCCTACGCCAACGGGCAGTACGACGACGGCCGGCCGCAGGACCAGGGCTACGGCACGACGTCGCCCGGCGGGGTCTGGATGCCGCAGCAGCGCGACGGCGAACTCCCGCCCGAGCCGCAGCCGTACACGCCGTACCAGCAGCAGGGATACGACGAGCAGCAGTACCGCTACTGAGCCCGGGCCGGAACGCCGGGGCCGGAGCCCTGTGGCGTCCGGCCGGGGGCTAGGCGCTCATACCGAGCCGTGCCAGTCGTCGCCGTTCACGATCAGGCCCGCCACGATCGCGCCGGACATCCCCGCATGCGCCGGCCCGCCGCCCGGGTGCGACCAGCCGCCGACCGTATAGAGCCCCGGTATCCGGGTGCGGTTGCCGGGCCGCAGAAAACGGCCGTCCTGGCCCGCCAGCGCCGGTCCGGGCACCAACTCCTCGTCCGTGGGCGGCAGTACCTCCCGCCACAGCACCCGCTCGCGCAGCCCCGGAACGGCCGCCTCGGCGATCTCGGTCATCCGGTCCGCGACCCGCGCCAGGGCCTCCCGGTCCTGCCGGTCGGCCGGACCGGGCGGGGCCACCGTCGCGGACAGCGTCACGGCCTCATGGCCGTCGTCGGGCCGGGTGGTGGGGTCGTCGGGGCGCAGCACCGTCAGCGTGGGCCGGGCGCAGGGGGCCCGCAGGCCGGAACCGTCGCCGAACACGCCCGCCAGCTCCGCCTCGCGGTCCGCGGCATGCACCACCGTCCGGTGCACGGCATCCTCCGGGCGCCCACCACGCAGCGCCAGACAGACCGTCAGCCGCGCCGTGGCCCGGCCACCCGGCCCCGAGGAGGGGCGTACGTCGTCGGCCCCCCAGGGCTCCCTCCCGGGGCAGAGCGCGGGAAGCCGCACCGGATCGATGCCCGCCACCACGAACTCCGCCTCCGCCACCCGCCCGTCGGCCAGCTCGACGCCCGCCGCGCTGCCGTCCTTCTCCAGGATCCGGGTCACCTCCGCACCGAAGGTGAACTCCACCTTGCGCGCCAGGCACCGCTCGTGGACCGCCTCGGCCAGCGCCCGCATCCCGCCACGCGGGTACCAGCTGCCGAAGGTCTGCTCCATGTACGGGAGCACCGTGGCACTGGCGGGCGCGCTGCGCGGGTCGAAGCCGTAGGCCAGCGCATGGCTCTCCAGCAGGGCGATCAGCCGCGGGTCGGCCAGCTCGCGGCGGGCGATCTCGGCGAGCGTGGCGGTCGTGGGGCCCTTGCCGCGCCCGAACAGCCCGCGCCTGCGGACCGCCGGATACGGATCGCGGCCCAGCACCCGCCAGTCCTGCCACAGCGGCTCCTCCAGCAGGGGGCGGCGAGTGGCGTCCCAGGCGTCGCGGGCGCGGCCCACCAGCGCGCTCCAGCGTTCGCCCGCGCCGTCGCCCAGCGCCTCGTCCAGTGCCGTGAGCACACCGGCGCGGGAGGCGTTCGGCAGCGAGACGGTGGTGCCGTCCGCGAAGACATGGCGGCTCGCGGGATCGACCTGGGACAGCTCGACGCGGCTCTCGAGCGGCTCGCGGCCGGTCTTGAGGAACAGATCGCGGTAGACGGCGGGCAGATACAGCAGGCCCGGCCCCGTGTCGAAGGCGAAGCCGTCCCGTTCGTGGCGCCGCAGCGCACCGCCGTACGTCGCGCCGCGCTCGTACACCGCCACCCGGTGGCCCGCGACGGCCAGCCGGGCAGCGGCCGCCATCGCGCCCATCCCGGCGCCGATCACCGCAATCCGTGCCATGCCTGCGACTTTATCCGCCGCCACTGACAACGCGGCGGGGCGGTGGGGCGGCGGGAGTCCCCGGCCGCACGTCGTCCGCCCTGGGCCGGGCCCGGGCCCCCGCCCCCACCCCCCCGTCACCCTGCCCTCCCCCCTTCGGGGGGAGGGCAGGGTGGGGGCGGGGGAGGGTGTGTGGGTGGGGTGGGGGAGCGGAAGACGCACCTCCGCTCCCGTCGGAAAGCCTCCCCCGCCGGGCCGTCTCGCCCGCCGGCCCCGGCCTCGCTCCGCAGACCCGGCCCGCCCGCCGGTCCCGGCTCACCGGCCCCGGCCTCCGCTCCCGGCGGCCCGGCCCGCCGTACCCGGCCCGGCCCGCCAACCCCGGCCTCAGCCCGTAGGCGGAGCCACCGCGCCCTCCGCGGCCAGGCGCTTCTCCTCACGGCGCGCCCGCCGGCGGCGCAGGAACCGGCGGATCCGCGACCACATGAAGATCACCAGCGCGATGCCGCCGATCAGCAGCACCGCCGCGATACTCGCCGCGATCACCGGGTGGAAGACGGCGAAGGCGATGAGCGCGGCCACGCCCAGATCCTCGGCCAGGCTCAGCACGATGTTGCTCGCGGGCTCCGGCGAGGTGTTGACCGCGATCCGCGTGCCCGCCTTGACCAGATGGCTCAGCAGCGCCGTGGTGCCGCCCACCGCACCCGCCGCGAGCTGCGGCAGCGACCCGTCGTGCCCGGCCAGCAGGGCCGCCACGACCCCGCCCGAGATCGGCCGGATCACCGTGTGGACCGCGTCCCACACCGAGTCCACGTAGGGGACCTTGTCGGCGACCGCCTCGCACACGAAGAGCACCGCGGCCACGATCAGCACATCCGGGCGCTGCAGCGCGGCGGGCACATCGTCGGTGACACCGGTGGCGCCGAGCAGACCGAGGAGCAGGACGACGGCATAGGCGTTGATCCCGCTCGCCCAGCCACTGGTGAAGACCATCGGGAGTACGGACACGCAGGCGATCGTAGACCGACAGCGAGGGGTGCGGGACGGCACCGGCGTCATGTGCTCAGGTTTGAGTATCCGTACTCAGTCGCCGAGATGAGTAGGTACGCGGATGGGCCGGCCGCTGTCCGGACGGAAGAGTGGTGGCCACGGAAGGGACGCGGCGCCGCACCGCCGACACGGGGCGGCGGAACGGCGCGGCTCCCGGCCGTAACGGGGAAACACGGGGGAAAGTACGGGGGCTCCACGGGGGAGCACGGGGGAGTTCGGGGGAAGCGCTGTCCTGGTCGGATCGATGGGGGAACGATCCGTGCCAGGGCAGCGCGCTCTTTTGCGCGGAGCCGGAGACCGGCCCGTACGGTGCGCGCCGGATCCGACCGCCCGGCGCGCACCACCTCCTCGGCCCCGGTCACTCCCGGCGGCCGGTGACCCTCCCCTGGAGGAGCCGCGACAGCGCCGCATGGACATCGTCGATCGACCGGTCCGGCTGGTAGGACTGCCAGTCCAGGGCGGCCACCAGGACCATCCCGAACAGCGCCGAGGCGGTCAGCGGAATGTCGATCTCCTCGCTCAGCTCCCCGCTGGCCACCGCCTCCCGCAGCACGCCCTCCACCACCGTGATGGCCCGCCCCCGCACCACCATCAAGGTGGACTGCCAGGCGCGGTTGGTGCGCCACAGTTCGGCGACGTAGAGCTGGGTGAGCGCCGGGTAGGTGGAGATGAACTCCAGCCCGGCCCGGATCATCGCGTCCAGCGCGTCGATCTGGCTGCCGCCCCGGCCGGTCACCGCGTCGGCCGCTTCCTGCAAGGAGGTCGCCAGCAGCTCGATGCCGTGCCGCAGCAGCTCCTCGAAGAGAACGTTCTTGCTCGCGAAGTTGTAGTAGACGGTGCCCTTCGCGACGCCCGCCCGCTCGGCGATCTCGTCCACCGTGGTGGAGGAGAAGCCCTGTTCGGCGATGAGCGTGACCGCGGCTTCGAAGAGCTTGCGCCGGGTGGCGTCGCGGCGTGTAGTGGAGCTGTCCATGGGGGTGATTGTGCCGGTCCTCACCGGGCGGGCGCTCACAGGCTCAGCTCCGGGTGCAGGTCCTTCATCCGCACGACCTGGCGGCCGCGGGCCGCCAGCGACGTCAGCGCGAGCGCCCCGAGGGTGAAGGCGACGAGGACGAGACTGCCCTGCCATACGGGCGTGAGGTCGCCCCCGGTGATGAGCCGGCGCAGCCCCTCGACGATGTAACTCATCGGCAGATAGGGGTGGATGGCGGCGAAGAAGCCGGGGCTGGTCTGCACCGGGTAGGTGCCGCCGGCCGACGTCAGCTGGAGCATCAGCAGCGCCAGTACCAGGATCCGGCCGGCCGGTCCGAACTTCGCGTTCAGCCACTGGACGATCGCCGAGAAACAGGCCGTGACCAGCACGAGGAAGCCGATGGTGCCGGCCGCCCGCGCCATCTGGAGGCCGAGCGCGAAGTGCAGTACGGACATCAGGGCGGCGGTCTGCAGCACCCCGATGCCGACCACCGGCAGCCATCCGGACACCGCCACCCGCCAGGGGGAGGCGCCCATCGCCAGCGCCCTCCGGTTGAGCGGCTGGATCAGCATGTACGCCACCATGGCGCCGACCCACAGGGACAGCGGGATGAAGTACGGGGCGAAGCCGGTGCCGTAGTTCGGCGCCTTGTGGGCGGAGTCGGAGGCCAGCCGCACCGGGTCGGACATCACCCGGGTACGTGCGTCGCGGTCCTTCTTGCCGTAGTCGGGGATCTGCGCGGCCCCGTCGTGCAGCCCGCCGGCCAGCTTCTGCGAGCCGTCGGAGAGCTTGAACAGGCCGCCGTTCAGCGTCTGCGCGCCGTCCTTGAGCCTGCCCACACCGGAGTCGAGGTCGCCCATCCCGGTGGCGGCGCGGCCGGTGCCGTCGTGCAGTTGGCGGGCACCGTCGTCGAGCCGGTCCGCCCCGGCGGCCAGTTGGGCGTTGCCGGCGGCCAGCTTGCGGGCTCCCGCGGAGACCCGGTGCGCACCGTCGTTGAGGTCGTTGACCTTCTTGACCGCGGCGTCCATGTCCCGGCCCAGGGTCGGCCCGCGCCGGGCCAGCTCGCCCGCCAGGGAGTGCAGCGTGTCCAGGTCCCGGCCCAGCTGGTCGAGGTTCTTCTGGTCGTGGACGTAGCCGCTGATCTCCTCGGCCTGGTCCGCCGCGGTGGCCGCCTCCTGCTTGATCTTCTTCAGCTCGGCGCAGGACGGGTCGAGGGTGACCGCGCCCGCACACCGCAGCCGGTAGTACGTGGCCAGGTGGTCGGCGATGCCCCGGGAGAGGCGCGCCCCGGTGTCGGCCGCGGCGGGGAGCTTGTCCAGGTGGTCGCGGGCCGCCTGCGAACCGTCGGCGACGAGCTGCGCCGCCTCGCCGATCTCCTTGCCGTGCGCCCGGATGAAGGGCCCCACCTTGTCGGCGATCCCGTTGACGGTGTCGGCCAGCTGCTGCGTGCCGTCGGCCACCTGCCCGGAGCCGTCGGCCAGTTGGCGCGACCCGTCGGCGGCCGTACCGGCTCCCCGGGCGAGGTCGGAGCTGCCCCGGGTGAGCCGCCCGGCGCCCGCGTCGAGGTCGCCCAGGCCCTTGACCAGCTGCCCGCTGCCGTTCTTGGCGGTGCCCAGTCCGTCGGCCAGTTCGCCGCTGCCGTCCTTGGCCCGGCCGATGCCGTTCTTCAGCTTGTCGGCGCCGTCGGCGGCCTCTTCGGTCTTGCCGTGCAGCGTCGAGAAGGAGACGAAGATCTTGTCCAGGAAGGTGCGGGAGGCCTTCGTGGAGGCCGCCGAGCGCACTTCGGAGAAGACGGTCCGGGAGATCTGCCCGACGATGTAGTTGTTCGCGTCGTTCGTCCGCACCTTGAGGGCGCCGGTCTCCGGACGGTCACCGGAGCTGGAGGCGATCCGCTCGCTGAAGTCCTTGGGGATGGACAGCGAGAGGTAGTACGAGCCGTCCTCGACGCCCCGGGCGGCCTCCTTGGCGTCCACCGGGCGCCAGTCGAAGGTGTGGCTGTCGCCCAGCCCGTCGACGATGTTCTCGCCCGCCGAGAGCCGCTTGCCGTCGACGTCGGCGCCCTTGTCCTCGTTGACCAGCGCGACCGGAATCCGGTCCAGCCGTCCGTACGGGTCCCAGAAGGACCACAGGTACAGCGCGCCGTACAGCAGCGGCAGCAGCAGCAGCGCGGCCAGCGCGGCGCGCGGCAGCTTGCCCCTCCCGAACCGCTTGAGCTCAAGCGCGGCCAGTTTCGGCGAGCGCATCGGCCGCCCCCTCCTTGTCGTCGTGAATCCCGTCGCGAGCCTCGTCGCGAACGTCGTCCCGGGCGCCGTCGCGGGCGCCGTCCGTGCGGTCCGCCCCGGAGCGGCCGGTACGCACCAGCACCACGCCGTCGGTCCCCTCGCCGCCCTCCGGCGGTTCGCTGCACACCGCGAGCACCGTCGTGCCGGCCGCCGCCAGGCCGCGCAGCATCTCCCAGGCCCGGCGCCGCTCGTCGTCGGACAGCTTCAGATCGGTGTCGTCCACGGCCAGCAGCCGCGGGCCGCCGATCAGCGCCAGCGCCACCGACAGCCGCAGCGCCTCCAGCCGCTCCAGATCGCGGACCGACGTGCGGATCCCCTTGGGTAGCGACTCCAGGTCCAGTCCGGCCGCCTCGAGCGCGGAGTCCACCAGGGCGCGGGCCGCTGCCCGGCGTTCCTGGCGCGGCCGCAGCAGCGCCCGCACCGAACCGCCGAACCGGCCCTGCAGCAGGGCGCGTTCGCGCAGATGCTCGCCCACCGTCAGTGCGGGATCGAGCTCGGCGACGCCGGGGACATGGGCGAGTGCGGTGACGGAACGGACCGCGGCTATCTTCTTGGGGAGCGGCAGTCCGCCGACCTCGGCGGTGCCCTCGGCCGACTTCATCCGGCCGGTGAGCGCGAGCAGCAGGCACGTACGGCCCGAACCCGACGGGCCCTGTACGGCGATCAGCGAGCCGGGCGCCGCCGTGATGTCGATGCTCCGGAACGCCCAGCCGCGGGGGCCCTTGAGCCCGAATCCCGCGGCCGTGACCGCCGCCCCGTGCGGGGTGCTGTCCACGGTCCCCTCTCCCTCCTTGAACTGACTGGTCAGTTCAAAAAGTATCGGTGCCGCACCCGCCTTCCCGCAAGGGGCTGCCGGGAACCGACGCCAAAATCCCGCCCACCGCCGCGGCCCCGCCGTCCGCTTTCCGGGGAAAGTGCAGGTCAGCGCCGATTGTCAGTGGTGTACCTCACGATGGGGTCATACGGTCCCGAATCGGCATTCGGTCCCGAACCGGCATGCGACGACAGGAGGTTCGTCATGGCAGCTCGTCCCACAGCGGGCAGCTCCGCTGCGTACGGTCCCCCGAGCGATGTCCACCCCGTCCTGCGGCGGACGACGGCACCACCCGCCGCCCTCGACCTGCTCGCCCAGGCCCGCCGCGGCCTGGACGAAGCGGCGGCCCTCGAGATCCCCAACGAGCGGTTCGCCACGGCCCATCTGGCCGCCCTGCGCACCGCGGCCGCGGTCCTCGCCGTACGCGGCCGCCCGGAGGCCACCCGGCGCCGTCGGCAGCAGATCCGCAGCGCCTGGGAGGTCCTGCCCGAGATCGCGCCCGAACTCGCCGAATGGAGCGCCCTGTTCGCCTCCGGCGCCGAGCGCCGGGCCAGGGCCGAGGCCGGCATAGCCGGGGCGGCCGGGAGCCGAGACGCCGACGATCTGCTGCGGGACGTGGGGATGTTCCTGCGCCTGGTGGAGCGGATGCTGCTGCTCCAGCCGCCCCTGCCGCCGCAGCGGGTGGGCGACGCGGCGGCAGGCCGGGAGGGCGGAGAGCGCCGCCGGGCGGGCTGAGCCGGGGGCGGCGGGTCCGCGGGACGGGGGCGGGCCGGGGCGGCCGGCCCCCGGAGCCGCCCGCGCCCCACACGCCGCGGGCGGCTCCGCAGACCAGGCACGGTGCGGGACGCAATAGGGTGGTGGGTGACTGGATGTTCATGCCCCCGCCGAGGAGCCACCCGCCGTGTCTGACCCGCTGCGCCCCCGCGCATCCCTTCGTACCGCCGTGGTCTGGGACGTCCTCAAGGACGCCCTGGAGCGCAGGGTCAAGGCCGCCGGGCGCGATGCCCTGGACGTCCTGGACACCGGCGGCGGCACCGGCAACTTCGCCGTACCGGTGGCCCGCCTCGGCCACCGCGTCACGGTCGTCGACCCCAGCCCCAACGCCCTCTTCGCCCTGGAGCGCCGGGCCGCGGAGGCGGGGGTCGAGGACCGGGTGCGCGCGGTCCAGGGCGACGCCCACGGCCTGTTCGACGTCGTCGAGCGCGGCGGCTACGACGCCGTGCTGTGCCACGGCGTCCTGGAGTACGTCGACGACCCGGCCGAGGGCGTGCGCAACGCCGTCGACGCACTGCGCCCGGCCGGCACGCTCAGCCTGCTCGCCGCGGGCCTGGGCGGCGCCGTGCTGGCCCGCGCCCTGGCGGGCCACTTCACCGAGGCCCGGCATGCCCTGACCGACCCCGCCGGGAGCTGGGGCGAGGGCGACCCGGTGCCCCGCCGGTTCACCGCCGAGCAGCTCACCGGCCTGGTCTCCGCCACCGGCCTCGAGGTCGGCGCGGTGCACGGCGTACGCGTCTTCGCCGACCTGGTCCCCGGTGTGCTGGTCGACACCGAGCCGGGAGCCATGGAGGCCCTCCTCAAGCTGGAGGCGGCCGCGGCCGAGCAGCCCGCGTTCCACTCCGTGGCCACCCAGCTGCACGTCCTGGCCGAGCGCGACTGAACCACGCCCCACCCGAGCTGCACGATTACCGCGTGCAGTCGGCCACAGGCCACCCGATCGGCCCCTTCTCCCCGTATGATCGGGGTACAACGTTCCGGCATGACGGAAGGGCGGGTGGGGAATGCAGGCAGCATCACACCGGTCGCCGTGGCGGCCCGGAGCAGTGAACTGGCGTTGAGGGGCGGGTTTCACGGGGACGAATCCCTGCCTATCCTGAAAGGGTCGCACCCCGGTCGCCCCCCGCGACCGACGAGTAGGAGGACTCCGTGCCGCTCTCGGAGCACGAGCAGCGCATGCTCGAGCAAATGGAGCGAGCGCTGTACGCCGAAGATCCCAAGTTCGCGACAGCGCTTGAGGGAAGCGGGCTGCGTACGTACACCCGGCGACGGGTCTACCAAGCGGTCGCGGGCTTCCTGGTGGGTATCGGCCTGCTCATGGCCGGAATGGTCGCGCAGCAGATCTGGATCAGCGTGGTGGGCTTCCTCGTGATGCTCGGCTGCGCGGTGCTTGCGGTCACCGGATGGCGTAAGGCTCCCAAAGCCGGGGAGCAGCAGGCCTCCGGAGGCGCCGCGGGCGGTGGTTCCGCACGCCGGCAGCCCAGGCAGCGGCGCTCGATGATGAACCGCATCGAGGACCGCTGGCAGCGCCGCCGGGACGAACAGGGCCACTGAGGCCCCGGACACCGAGGCTCCGGCCCTCTCCTTCGCCTCTGACCAAGCTTTGCGCGGCCGCCCGACAGGATCGGGCGGCCGCGCCGCTGTGTGTACGCAGCGCCCTGACCCGTTACGCCCGCTGCCGTCCCGGCCGCAGGGCCGACGCCGCGCGCCGGGCCGCGGTGGCCGGACCACCCGTGGCGCAGCGCAGGAGAAGGGCGTTCCAGCGGTCGGCGCAGCCCCGGGCGAGGCGGACGGCCGAGCGCGGGGCGAGCAGGGCGCGCAGGCGCAGGGTCCGTCCGGCGGCGGCGCGCAGTCCGGCGTGTACACGCCGCACGTCCGCGGTGAGGCCGGCGGCCGGGCGCGGCTGCGGGGCGTACAGGGCCTGCTCCACGGCTGCCGCCACCCGGTGGGCGGCGTCGGCCGCGTCCGACGGCAGTTCCCCGATGCGAACGATCCGGGCGGCCGCCTTGCGCGGGGTCAGCGAGTCGTCCGGCAGGATGCCGAAGTCCCAGCCGGTGTCCAGCAGCTCCCGCCAGGCGGCGAGGACGCCCGCCGCGCCGTCGCCGCCCGCCAGCCGCCGGGACCGGATCCGTATGCGCCACAGGAGCGGCACCCCCGGGAGCAGCAGGACGAGCAGCACGGCGAGGCCGAGGGCAACGACGGACCAGGGGGAGGGGCCGTCGTCCGAGGGACCTGCGCCGGCCTGCGCGGGCATCGCGGCGCAGGCCGTGCCGGCGTCTTGGCGCTCTTCACCGGGGGCGCAGCTGGGGGCCGTGGACGGAGCGTCCGGCGCGGTGGCGGACCGTGACGGCGCCGGCTCGCGCTCACCGGGGTCGACGGTGGTCGACCCCTGGCCGGGGAGGGTGTAGTCCGGGGTGCTGCCGCGGCTCGGGGTCGGCTCGAAGCGGGTCCAGCCGATGCCCTGGAAGTACAGCTCGGGCCAGGCGTGCGCGTCCTTGAGGCTGACGGAGGTCGTGCCGTCGGACTGCGGGGTGCCCGGAGTGAAGCCGACCGCGACCCGGGAGGGAATGCCCAGGGTGCGCGCCATCGCGGCCATCGAGAAGGAGAAGTGGACGCAGAAGCCCTCTTTCTGCTCCAGGAACCGCGCGATGGCCTCGCTGCCGCTGCCGGCGCTGACCTGCGGGTTGTAGGTGAAGCCGCCGGAGATCGCGAACCAGTCCTGCAGCTTGACGGCCTTGTCGTACGAGGTGCGGGCGCCGCGCGTGACCGTGCGCGCCGTCTTGCGCACCACCGCGGGCAGCGAGGCCGGCACCTTGGTGTATTCGTGCACCAGCCGCGCGGGCGGCGGCGGGGCCGCGGCCAGCTGCTTCGCGGTCGGCCGCACCTGCAGGCTTTCGACCTGGTACTGCATGCCGCGGGTGGTCTGACCCCGGTCACCGACCAGGGTGCGGCCCTTGGGCTCGAAGCGCCACCGCCCGGTGATGTCCACCCTGGAGGCCGGATAGGGCAGCGGCAGCCAGTTCTGGGCGTACCACGCGGCGGTCGAGACGGAGGTGTTGATGCTGGTGGTGGCCACCTGGCCGGAGAGGCCGGGCGGATCCGGCAGCCGGTCGGGGACGTCCGTGACCATGCGCTCGGACGGCTTCCAGGCCGTGCCGTCGAACTGGTCCAGGGCCACGATCCGCAGATACATGTCGCGGGTGTCGGGTGCGGTCGTGCGGTAGTTGAGGACTTCCTTGTCCTCCGGCTGGTTGAGGCTGTTCTGCAGCGACACCAGCGGGTTCACCGCGGAGATCGTGCCCCCGCCGCCCCCGGGGCCGCTGCCGCCGCCGGGCGCGCCGATCAGCCCGCCGCCCAGCGAGGGCAGCACGGCGGGCACCACCAGCGCGATCCCCAGCGCCAGCGCGCCGATCCGGCGGCCCGTCCGGACCGGGGCGAGCGCCGGGCCGCCCGCGGCGCGGCCGAAGCCCGGCCGGCCCGTGTCCGTGGCGCCGAACACCCGGCCCCACCGGGACAGCCGGTCGCGGCCCTCGGCGAGCAGGAGCAGCAGATAGCCGGCCGCCGCCACCAGGAACCACAGCCATCCCGCGCCGCCCTGGGACAGCCCGGCCGCCACCGAGTACAGCGCGAGCAGCGGCAGCCCGGCGGGCGCCGCGCTGCGGTAGCTGACCGCCAGCGCGTCCACCACCAGACCGATCAGCAGCACGCCCGCCACCAGCAGCAGCCGGATACCGGGCGTGACCGGGGCCGGGGTGGCGTACCGGCCGACGTCCCGCATGCCGTCCTGGACCAGCCGTCCGAACTCCGTGATCGCGTCCGGGCCGGGCAGCAGCCCCAGGACGGCCTGGCCGGGGGCGAAGAGCAGGGTCAGCAGCAGCACGCCGGCCAGCGCCTGCGCGCCGATGGTCAGCGGTCTGGCCAGCGGCACCCGCCGGGTCAGCGCCCCCACACCGCTCACGATCGCCAGCAGGACCGCGGCCTGCACCAGCCAGGTGAACGGCTGCACCAGCGGCAGCAGCGCACAGGCCGCGCACAAGGTCGCCACCGCCGCACACAGCGTCAGCCGTCCCAGGCCGCTCATGCGCCCGCCTCGCTTCCCTCAAGGCCCGTCGTCCGCGTCCTCATACCCGGCCTCCCGCCGCGGCGCCGCTCCCCGCGGCCCGGTCCGGACCCGCCCCGGCGTGGTCGGCGGCGCACCGCCACAGCTCGGGGAGGGTCGTGCCGGAGGTGACCGGCAGGGCCGTCCAGCCGGCCTTTTGCAGCATCAGCACCCGCTCGCCCACCGGCACCTGGCCGTCGGAGAACCGGATCCCGCCCGGCCCCGGCAGCCAGGAGTCACCGTCCAGGACGAAGGCGACCGCCGCGCCGCAGCGCTGCCGTATCCGTCCGGCGACCGCGGCCTGTTCCTCGTCCAGATCGCCGAAGAAGGCGACCAGCAGGCCTTCGTTGCCGCTGCGCAGCGCGTCGTACGCGCCCGAGAGCCCGGCTTCCTCGGAGTGCTCCAGCACGGCGAGGGTGTCCAGCATCAGGCCCGCGGCGTCGGCGGATTCGGTGCCGCCGACGCCGTCCGGGCCGGGCACCGAGGCGCCGGTGTCGGTCAGCAGCCGCACCGAGAACCCCCGCTCCAGCAGATGGACGCCCACCGATGCGGCGGCCGTGACCGCCCATTCGAAGGCCGAGTCGGGCCCGGCCCCCTGGTGGGCCGTCGCGCGGGTGTCGAGCAGGACCGTGCAGCGTGCCTTCTGCGGCTGTTCCTCCCGGCGCACCATCAGTTCGCCGTAGCGGGCGGTGGACCGCCAGTGGACCCGGCGCAGATCGTCGCCGTGGCGGTAGCCGCGCGGGATGACGTCGTCCTCACCGGCCAGCGCCGGCGAGCGCCGGAGCCCGTCGCCGTACCCGGGAGTGCCGCCCGTGAGGCGGACCGGCGGCAGCGGCTCGGTACGCGGCACCACCGTCAAGGTGTCGGCGACGCTGAAGGAACGCGTCAGCTCGCACATGCCGAACGGGTCCGACAGGCGCAGCTGCAGCGGCCCCAGCGGATAGCGTCCGCGCAGGTCCGAGCGGACGCGGTAGGCCACCTCACGGCGGCCGCCGGCCTCCACCCGGTCCAGTACGAAACGCGGCCGCGGCCCCAGGACATAGGGCACCCGGTCCTGCAGCATCAGCACCCCGGTGGGCAGCCGGGAGACGTTCTCGATCACCAGCCGGACCCGGGACTCGGCGGCCGCCGGCACCCGGGCGGGGGAGAGCGTACGGCTGCCCGCGACGCGGTGGCGGGTGCGGTGCAGGACCAGCACGCACACCAGCGGCAGCGCCGCCAGCAGCAGCCCGACCCGCAGCAGATCCGCCTGCCCGAGGAGGAGCGAGCACACCGCGGCGGCCACCCCGGCCGCCAGGAACGATCTGCCGCGCGTCGTCAGCCCCCCGAGCGCGGCCCGCAGCCCGCCCCGCTCCGACGTCCCTTCCTGCCCCGCCACCGGACTCCCCCCTTCGGACATCACAACCCCCGTGCCCCGGGCGGCTGCTGGCCGATGCCGTGCCGCCACTGCGGCGCGGACGGGTCGGGAACCGGGGTGCGGCGCAGGATCTCCAGCACGATCTGCTCGGCCGTACGGCGGTTCAACTGGGCCTGCGCGGTGGGCAGCAGCCGGTGTGCGAGCACCGCCACCGCCAGCGACTGCACATCGTCGGGCAGCGCGTACTCCCGCCCGGCCAGCGCCGCCGCGGCCTTCGCGGCCCGCAGCAGATGGAGCGTGGCCCGCGGCGAGGCACCCAGCCGCAGTTCGGCGTGGCTGCGGGTGGCCGCCACCAGGTCCACCGCGTATCTGCGGACCGCTTCGGCGACATGGACCGTGCGCACCGCGTCGATCAGCTTGACGATCTCGTGGGCGTGCGCCACCGGCCGGAGGTCGTCCAGCGGGGAAGCGCCGCCGTGCACGTCCAGCATCTGCAGCTCGGCCGCGGGGCTGGGGTAGCCGATCGACACCCGCGCCATGAAACGGTCCCGCTGCGCCTCGGGGAGGGGGTAGGTGCCCTCCATCTCCACCGGATTCTGCGTCGCGACCACCATGAACGGGCTGGGCAGCTCATGGGTCTGCCCGTCCATCGTGACCTGGCGCTCCTCCATGGACTCCAGCAGCGCCGACTGGGTCTTGGGGGAGGCGCGGTTGATCTCGTCGCCGATCACGATCTGCGCGAAGATCGCGCCCGGCTTGAACTCGAATTCCCGGCGCTGCTGGTCGAAGACGCTGACCCCCGTGATGTCCGAGGGCAGCAGATCGGGCGTGAACTGGATCCGCCGCACCGAACAGTCGAGGGAACGGGCCAGCGCCTTGGCGAGCATCGTCTTGCCCACGCCCGGCACATCCTCGATGAGCAGATGTCCCTCGGCCAGCAGCACCGTCAGCGCGAGCCGTACGACCTCCGGCTTGCCTTCGATCACCCTTTCCACCGACCGGTGCACGCGCTCCACCGTCGCGGTCAGATCCCCAAGGCCCGCGCGTTCGTCGTACGTCGTCACTCGGCCCTCCCCGGCCCTTCCCCAAGCACTGTTCACCCACGCATTCTTGCTGTCCGCGCGGGTTCGCGTCATGGCCTGTGGATAACTCGGGGCCGATATGTCCGGACCCTCCGGGATCAGGGCTGGGGATCGACCTCCCGCAGCAGTCCCGTTGTCACGTCGAAGACAAACCCGCGGACGTCGTCGGTGTGCAGCAGGAAGGGCGAGGTGCGCACCCGCTGCATGGACTGGCGCACATCGTCGTCGAGATCCTTGAACGCCTCGACCGCCCAGGTGGGCCGCTGTCCGACCTCGGCCTCCAGCTCGTGGCGGAAGTCCTCGGTGAGGTTCAGCAGACCGCAGCCCGTGTGGTGCAGGAGCACGACGGAGCGGGTTCCCAGTGCCCGCTGGCTGATGGTCAGGGAGCGGATGATGTCGTCGGTCACCACGCCGCCCGCGTTGCGGATGGTGTGGCAGTCGCCGAGCTCCAGGCCCAGCGCGGCGTGCAGATCGATCCGGGCGTCCATGCAGGACACCACCGCAACCTTCAGGACGGGCCGGGCGTCCATGCCGGGATCGGTGAAGGCGGTGGCATAGCGCCGGTTCGCCTCGACGAGGCGGTCGGTGACGGTGTCACCGCCGGCGGCGGCGCCGTCGGCGGACGGGGGCAGAGGCTGCGACGCAGGTATGGGCATGCCCTCACCGTAATCGGCAACATCGGATCCGGCCCCGTATGAGGCCGGGCATACGGGTCGACATCACCCTTTGTGAGGTAACCCACAGCGCCCTCCGCCCCGCCGCCATTCGGGTGAGAGGCCGGTCCCGAAGCCGTCGCGGGACGCGCGGAACCGGTTGATTGACCGGGACAGCCGGTGGACTAAAGTGGCGCGAAGTGGGAGGCGTGACGCTCTCCTTGGATCCCGAATCCCTCGCGTGCGACGCGTCGCACGTACGGCTCGGCCTCCTCCCGCTCCACCGGTCTTCCGACGCCACTTCCCCGTCGCCGGAGGGCCACTTCCCCTTCAGAGCGGGCGGGGACCAAGCGGTGCGTACGGCGTCCCCCAGCCAACGGCCGGGGACCCACCTGCCGCCCACCCCATCGGAAGGCGCATGAGTAACACTCGGCACGTACCCGTCATGCTCCAGCGTTGTCTGGACATGCTCGCCCCTGCGCTCACCGGGCCCGGAGCGGTCGTGGTCGACTGCACGCTCGGGCTCGGCGGGCACAGCGAGGCACTGCTCGCCGCCTTCCCCGAAGCCCGGCTCATCGCCCTCGACCGCGACCCGGCGGCCCTGAAGCTCGCGGGCGAGCGGCTGGCCCCGTACGGCGAGCGCGCCACCCTGGTGCACGCCGTCTATGACGAGCTCCCCGAGGTCCTCGACCGGCTCGGGGTGCCGCGTGTCCAGGGCGTGCTGTTCGACCTGGGCGTCTCCTCGATGCAGCTGGACGAGGCCGACCGCGGCTTCGCCTACGCCCAGGACGCCCCGCTGGACATGCGGATGAACCAGACGACGGGCATCAGCGCCGCGGATGTCCTCAACACCTACGCGCCCGGTGAGCTCGTGCGGATCCTGCGTGCCTACGGGGAGGAGAAGCAGGCCAAGCGGATCGTCGGGGCGATCGTGCGCGAGCGGGCCAAGGAGCCGTTCACCAACAGCGCGCGGCTGGTCGAACTGATCCGGGACGCGCTGCCGCAGGCCGCCAAGCGCACCGGAGGAAACCCCGCCAAGCGCACGTTCCAGGCCCTGCGCATCGAGGTCAACGGCGAACTCGCCAGCGTGGAGCGGGCCATCCCGGCCGCCGTCAAGGCGCTGGCGGTCGGTGGCCGGATCGCCGTGCTCTCGTACCACTCGCTGGAGGACCGCCTGGTCAAGCAGGTCTTCGCGGCCGGTGCGGCCAACACCGCGCCGCCCGGCCTGCCGGTCGTGCCCGAGCGCTACCAGCCCCGTCTGAAGCTGCTGACCCGCGGCGCGGAGCTCCCCACCGACGAGGAGATCGCCGAGAACCGCCGCGCGGCCCCCGCCCGGCTGCGCGGCGCCGAGCGCATCCGCGAGAACGTCGAGGACTCCCCGTGAAGGCCCGGGGGCGGCCGCGCGGGGGAGGGGGGCGCCTGGGCGCGCTCTTTCCCGCCGCCTCCGGTACGGCGGCGCGCACGCCCTTCGTCCTCCTGATCGTCCTGCTCCTCGGCTCCGGGCTGATCGCCCTGCTGCTGCTCAACTCCGCCCTCAACCAAGGGTCGTTCGAACTCAGCAAGCTGGAGAAGAAGACCGACGACCTGACGGACGAGCAGCAGGCGCTCCAGCAGGAAGTGGATGGCTACTCGGCTCCGGGCGCCCTGGAGAAGCGGGCCCGCCGGCTGGGGATGGTGCCCGGCGGCAACCCGGCGTTCCTGATGCCGGACGGCACGGTCCGGGGCAGGCCGAGCGTGGCGACGGGCGAGGAGGACGCGGCGGCGCTCGGCGCGGCCGCCGAGCCGCCGTCGCTGGGGCCGTCCGCCTCCGGAGGCCCGTCCGCCTCCGGAGGCCCGTCCGCCACTCCCGCACCGCCCTCCGGGACGCCCGGCAGGACGGCGGGCCGGCCGGCGGCCGCGGCCGCATCCGGCACCCCGCACGCCCCCGGCCGCCGCGCCGCCGCGGCCGGCCCCGCCCCGACGGCCCCCGGCAGGTGACGGCGCCATGACCGAGCCCAGGGACCCCCGCCGCCGCGTACCGCGCCCGGCCCGGCCCGCCCGCGGCGGCCCGCAGCGCCCGGCCGCCCGCCCGTCCGCGGCCGCCAAGCGGCCCGGCGCCAGGCCGTCCCCCAAGCCGCCCTCCAGGCCGTCCGCCCCCGGGCCCGCGGCCCGCCGCCCGGCGGCCCGCCCCGCCCCGCTCCGCCTCGGCAGCCCCCGCCCCCGGCTGCGCCTGGTCTCCCTCGCGCTGACGCTGGTCCTGCTGGTCTTCGTCGTACGGCTCTTCCAGGTCCAGGCCGTCGACGCCGCGGCGTACGCCGCCAAGGCCAACGAGAACCGCTATGTCCCGGTCAAGCTGGCCGCCGAGCGCGGCGCGATCACCGACCGCAACGGCGTGGCGCTGGCGACCACCGTCGACGCGTACGACATCACCGCCGACCCGAGCCTGCTGGCGCCCGACCGGACCGGGATCGACGACGCGCCGCAGCGGGCCGCCGCCCTGCTCGCGCCGATCCTCCACGAGGACCGCGGCACCCTCGCCGGGAAGCTCGCCAAGCGCGGGACGCGCTATGCCCTGCTCTCCCGGCAGCAGACCCCGCAGGTCTGGAAGCGGATCAAGGACCTCCGCCGGACCCTGGACGCCGAGGCGGCCGCCGCCCCCAAGAAGGCACCCCGCCCCAACGTCCTGGTCGGGATCTTCGCCGACAAGCACAGCAAGCGGCTCTACCCCAACAAGGACCTGGCCTCCGGCGTCCTCGGCTTCGTCAACAGCGAGGGCAAGGGCCGCGGCGGGATAGAGGCACAGCTCGAAGCGGCCCTCGCGGGCAAGGAGGGCAAGCTCGTCTACGCCCAGTCCGGCGGCCGCCGGGTGCCCACCGGCGACACCCAGGAGCACCCCGCCGTCCCCGGCAGCGACGTGCAGCTGACCCTGGACCGCGACATCCAGTGGGCGGCGCAGCAGGCCATCACCCGGCAGGTCAAGAAGTCCCGGGCGGACCGCGGCTATGTCGTCGTCCAGGACACCCGGACCGGCCAGATCCTGGCGATGGCCGATTCCCCCGGCTTCGACCCCAACGACGTCTCCAAGGCCGACCCCGAGGCGCTGGGCAACGCCGCGCTCACCGACGCGTACGAGCCCGGCTCCACCAGCAAGCTGATGTCGATGGCCGCGATCCTGGAGGAGGGTGTCGCCACGCCGTCCACCCGGGTCACCGTGCCCAACCGGCTGCACCGCGGCGACCGGCTGTTCGCGGACGACGTCGACCACGACACCTGGCATCTGACCCTCAACGGCGTCCTCGCCAAGTCCAGCAACATCGGGACGATCCTGGCGGCCGGCCAGCTCGGCGAGACACAGCCCCAGGCCAACCGGGTGCTCTACTCCTATCTGCGGAAATTCGGCATCGGGCGGCCCACCGGGCTCGGCTTCCCCGGGGAGACCGACGGCATCCTGGCCAAGCCGCAGGACTGGAACACCTCGCAGCAGTACACGATCCCGTTCGGCCAGGGGCTGTCCCTCAACGCCGTCCAGGCCGCCTCCGTCTACTCCACGATCGCCAACGGCGGCGAGCGCATCGCCCCCACCCTGGTCCGCGGCACCACGGGCCCCGACGGCCGCTACACCCCCGCCCCCAGGCCCCAGCGCGACCGCGTCGTGAGCAAGAAGACCGCCACGACACTGGCCGCCATGCTCGAATCGGTGGTCGACGACCGGGAGGGCACCGGCCCCAAGGCGAAGATCGACGGCTACCGGGTCGGCGGGAAGACCGGCACGTCCAACCGGGTGGACCCCGAAACGGGCCGCTATCACGGCTACACCGCGTCCTTCGCCGGCTTCGCGCCCGCCGACAAGCCCCGGATCACGGTCTACTGCGCCATCCAGAACCCCACCACGGGCAGCTACTTCGGTGGCCAGATCTGCGGCCCCATCTACCGGCAGGTCATGGAGTTCGCGCTGAAAACCCTGCAGGTTCCGCCGACCGGCACCACATCCCCGCACCTGCCGGTCACCTTCAAGCCAGGCGACTGAAATCGAGGCAACACCGCCGTGACGACCATCACTACCGACGGCACCCCCGACCCCGCGAACAGCCCCTGCGCGCGGCCCTCACTTCGCCCCGGGCCCGATCGGCCCGGTACGCTCACCGCCGTGTCACAAGCTGATCAGTCCCCGAAACCCCCGCAGGCGGAGGAGGGCGGCCCCGGCAGATATCCGGGCGCGCCCCGCCCCGAGCAGGTCCGCCCCACCCCTTTGGCGGAGCTCGCCGCGCAGCTGGGCATCCCCGCTCCGGCCGGTGCAGAGGATGTCCGGGTCACCGGCATCACGCATGACTCCCGGGCAGTCCGCCCCGGCGATGTCTATGCCGCGCTGCCCGGTGCCCGCCTGCACGGCGCCGACTTCGTCGCGCAGGCCGCCGACCTCGGCGCCGCCGCGATCCTGACCGACCCGTCGGGCGCCGACCGCGCCGCCGAGACCGGCCTGCCGGTCCTGGCCGTCGAGCACCCGCGCTCCCGGATGGGCGCCCTGGCCGTCTCGATCTACGGAGCGCCGGGCAAGGACCTCCTCCAGATCGGCATCACCGGCACGTCCGGCAAGACCACCACCGCGTACCTCATCGAGGGCGGGCTGCGGGCCGCGGCCGCCGCGAAGGCCGATGAGGAGGGCCTGCGCGAAGGGCAGTCGGCCGAGGGCGGTGGCGGGCGCCGGGTGGGACTCACGGGCCTGATCGGCACGGTCGAGACCCGGATCGGCGACGAGCGCCTGAAGTCCGAGCGCACCACCCCGGAGGCCACCGACCTGCAGGCGCTGTTCGCGGTGATGCGCGAGCGCGGCGTGACGGCGGTCGCCATGGAGGTTTCCAGCCATGCGCTGGTCCTCGGCCGGGTCGACGGCTGCGTCTTCGACGTCGCGATCTTCAACAACCTCAGCCCGGAGCACATGGAGTTCCACTCCGGCATGGAGGACTACTTCCAGGCCAAGGCCCGGCTCTTCACCAAGGCCCGCAGCCGCGCCGGTGTCGTCAACATCGACGACGAGTACGGCAAGCGGCTGGCCGAGGGCGGATCCGAGGTCCCCGTCACCACCTTCTCCGCGGAGGGCCACCCGGACGCCGACTGGCGCGCCTCCGACGTCGAGGTCGGCACCCTGGGCTCCACCTTCACCGTGCACGGCCCCCAGGGACAGCGCCTGCGCGCCGCCGCCCCGATCCCCGGTCCGTTCAACGTCGCCAACGCGCTCGCCGCGATCACCTCGCTGATCGTCGCCGGGATCGACCCGCAGACCGCCGCCGACGGCGTCGCCGCGGTGCCCGGCGTCCCCGGCCGCCTGGAGCGCGTCGACGCCGGCCAGCCGTATCTGGCGGTCGTCGACTACGCCCACAAGACGGACGCCGTCGAATCGGTTCTGCGCGCGCTGCGCAAGGTCACCGAAGGCAAGCTGCACGCCGTCCTCGGCTGCGGCGGCGACCGCGACCCGCACAAGCGCGTCCCGATGGGCGCCGCGGTCGCCCGCCTCGCCGACACCGCCGTACTGACCTCCGACAACCCCCGTACCGAGGACCCGCTCGCGATCCTGGCCACCATGCTCCAGGGCGCCGCGGAGGTGCCGATCCACGAGCGCGGCACGGTCCTGGTCGAGGAGGAGCGGGCCGCCGCCATCGCCGCGGCCGTCGCCCGCGCCGAACCCGGCGACACCGTCATCGTCGCGGGCAAGGGCCATGAGCAGGGCCAGGACATCGCCGGAGTGGTACGCCCCTTCGACGACCGTCAGGTGCTCCGCCAGGCCATCGAGGAATCGCTGAAGACACAGCAGTCACAGCAGCCGAACCACCAGGGATGACACACCGCCATGCGCGCACAACCCTTTGACTGGCCCGCTCCGCCTCCGGCCGGGGGTGACCTGTGATCTCCCTGTCCCTCGCCGAGATCTCGAACATCGTCGGCGGGCAGATGCACGACATACCGGACGCCGGCCTTACGGTCACCGGCCCCGTCGTGACGGATTCCCGCCAGGTACGCCCCGGCGGCCTGTTCGTCGCGTTCGCAGGTGAACGCGTCGACGGCCACGACTTCGCCGCGGGCGCCGTGGCGGACGGCGCGGTGGCCGTACTGGCCGCCCGGCCCGTCGGCGTCCCCGCGATCGTCGTCGACGACGTGGTCGCGGCCCTCGGCGCGCTCGCCCGCGCCGTCGTCGGGCGGCTGGGCACCAAGGTCGTCGCCCTCACCGGCTCGGTCGGCAAGACCGGCACCAAGGACCTGATCGCCCAGCTGCTGCAGCGGCACGGGCCGACGGTGTGGCCGGAAGGCAACCTCAACAACGAGATCGGGCTGCCGCTGACCGCGCTGCGCGCCGAGGCGACGACCCGTCATCTCGTCCTGGAGATGGGCGCCCGCGGGGTCGGCCACATCCGCTATCTGACGGAGCTGACCCCGCCGGAGATCGGTGTGGTGCTCAACGTCGGCACCGCCCACATCGGCGAGTTCGGCGGCCGCGAGCAGATCGCGGTGGCCAAGGGCGAACTCGTCGAGGCGCTTCCCGAGCACGGCGTCGCGGTGCTCAACGCCGACGATCCGTACGTACGTGCCATGGAGTCGCGTACGAAGGCCCGTACGGTCCTGTTCGGCGAGGCCGAAAATGCCGACATCCGTGCCGAGAATGTCCGGCTCAGCGCTCTCGGTCAGCCCGCTTTCACGCTTCACACACCCTCCGGGTGCAGCGATGTGACGATGCGGCTGTACGGTGAGCACCACGTGTCGAACGCGCTCGCCGCGGCCGCCGTCGCCCATGAGTTGGGCATGCCCGTGGACGAGATCGCCACCGCGCTCTCCGAAGCCGGCACGCTCTCCCGTTGGCGGATGGAGGTCACCGAGCGCGCGGATGGCGTGACGGTCGTCAACGACGCCTACAACGCGAACCCCGAGTCCATGCGAGCGGCGCTGCGAGCGCTGGTCGCGATGGGCGCAGCCGCCAAGGCGAAGGGCGGTCGTACGTGGGCGGTGCTCGGTGAGATGGCCGAGCTCGGCGAGGACGCGCTCGCCGAACACGACGCGGTCGGACGCCTGGTCGTCCGGCTCAACGTCAGCAAGCTCGTGGCGGTCGGCGGCAGGGAAGCGGCCTGGCTCGACATGGGCGCCAAGAACGAGGGTTCGTGGGGTGAGGAGTCGGTGCACGTGTCCGACGCGCGGGCGGCGGTCGACCTGTTGCGCAGCGAGCTGCAACCGGGAGACGTGGTGCTGGTGAAGGCGTCCAGGTCGGTGGGACTGGAGCGGGTCGCCGCGGCATTGCTGGACGGCGAGAGCGTCATCGGCGCTGAGGGCGGAGCCGCGTCCCGATGAACTCGATGAAGCAGATCCTCTTCTCCGGAATGATCGGGCTCTTCCTGACCCTGATCGGCACGCCGCTGCTGATCAAGCTGCTGGCCAAGAAGGGGTACGGGCAGTTCATCCGCGATGACGGCCCGCGCACCCACGGCAGCAAGAAGGGGACGCCCACCATGGGCGGTATCTCCTTCATCCTGGCCACGATCATCGCCTACGCGCTGACCAAGGTCATCACGAGCAGTGACCCCACCTTCTCCGGTGTGCTGGTGTTGTTCCTGATGGCGGGCATGGGCCTGGTCGGCTTCCTCGACGACTACATCAAGATCGTCAAGCAGCGTTCGCTGGGCCTGCGGGCCAAGGCGAAGATGGCCGGCCAGCTGATCGTCGGTATCGCTTTCGCGGTGCTCTCGCTGCAGTTCGCGGACCTGCGGGGGCAGACCCCGGCCTCCGACCGGCTGTCCTTCACCCAGGACTTCGGCTGGCAGGTCGGCCCGGTGATCTTCGTGATCTGGGCGCTGTTCATGATCCTGGCGATGTCCAACGGCGTGAACCTCACCGACGGCCTCGACGGCCTGGCCACCGGCGCCTCGGTGATGGTCTTCGGTGCCTACACCTTCATCGGCATCTGGCAGCACCAGGAGTCCTGCGCCAACCAGATCACCGCGGGACCGGGCTGTTACGAGGTACGCGACCCGCTCGACCTCGCGGTCGTCGCCTCCGCCCTGATGGGTGCCTGCTTCGGCTTCCTGTGGTGGAACACCTCGCCCGCCAAGATCTTCATGGGTGACACCGGCTCGCTGGCCCTGGGCGGCGCGCTCGCGGGCCTGGCGATCTGCTCCCGTACGGAACTGCTGCTCGCCCTCCTCGGCGGCCTCTTCGTCCTGATCACCATGTCCGTGGTCATCCAGGTCGGCTCCTTCAAGCTGACCGGCAAGCGGGTCTTCCGTATGGCGCCACTTCAGCATCACTTCGAGCTAAAGGGGTGGTCGGAAGTCCTTGTGGTGGTCAGGTTCTGGATCATTCAGGGCATGTGCGTGATCGTCGGACTCGGCATCTTCTACGGCGGCTGGCAGGCAGCGAAGTGACCACGCAGGGGCCGGTGGACTTCGCCGGTATGCACATCACCGTGGCCGGTCTCGGCGTGAGCGGCGTTCCCGCCGCCCGCGCCCTGGCCGGCCTCGGCGCCCGCGTCACCGTCGTCAACAGCAGCGACGGTGAGCGGGAGCGCCGGCAGGCGGCCGAGCTGGAGGCGCTCGGGGTCACCGTGCGCCTCGGCGACGGGGACACCCTCCCCGAGGACGCGGAACTGGTCGTCACCACCCCGGGCTGGAAGCCGTCCAGCCCGCTCTTCCTCGCGGCGGAGAAGGCCGGCATCGAGGTCTGGGGCGACGTCGAACTCGCCTGGCGGCTGCGCGGCCCCGACTCCGCACCGTGGCTCGCGGTCACCGGCACCAACGGCAAGACCACCACGGTCCGGATGCTGGCCTCCATCCTGGAGGCCGAGGGGCTGCGCACGGCCGCCGTCGGCAACATCGGCGTACCGCTCGTCGATGTCGTGCTGGGCGAGGGGCAGGAGGGCGGCGAGGCGTACGACGTCCTCGCGGTCGAGCTCTCCAGCTACCAGCTGCACTGGGCGCCCTCCGTACGCGCCCACTCCGCGGCCGTCCTCAACCTCGCCCCGGACCACCTCGACTGGCACGGCTCGATGGCGGCGTACGCGGCCGACAAGGGCCGCATCTACGAGGGCAACACCATCGCCTGCGTCTACAACGTCGCCGACCCCGCGACCGAGGAGCTGGTCCGCGTGGCCGACGTCGAGGAGGGCTGCCGGGCCATCGGCTTCACCCTCGGCACCCCCGGCCCCTCGCAGCTGGGCGTGGTCGAGGACCTCCTCGTCGACCGGGCCTTCGTCGAGAACCGGCAGACCGCCCAGGAGCTCGCGGAGATCTCCGACCTCGCCTCCCCCGCGCCGCACAACATCGCCAATGCGCTCGCCGCGGCGGCCCTGGCGCGGGCCTTCGGGGTGCGGCCGGCCGCCGTACGCGACGGACTGCGGGCCTTCCACCCGGACCCGCACCGCATCCAGCACATCGCGGACACCGGCGGCCTGACCTACATCGACGACTCCAAGGCCACCAACACCCACGCCGCCGAGGCGTCGTTGGCGGCGTACGAGCACATCGTCTGGATCGCCGGCGGGCTCGCCAAGGGCGCGACCTTCGACGAGCTGGTGCAGAAGTCGGCGGACCGGCTGCGCGGTGTGGTGCTGATCGGTGCCGACCGGGCGCTGATTCGCGAGGCCCTGGCGCGACACGCCCCGGATGTCCCGGTCGTCGACCTCGACCGGACCGACACTGGGGCGATGTCCGAGGCGGTACGGGAAGCCACCCGGCTCGGCAGGCCCGGCGACACCGTTCTGCTGGCCCCGGCCTGTGCCTCGATGGACATGTTCGTCAATTACACCAAGCGGGGCGAGGCCTTCGCCGACGCGGTCCGTCAGCTGACCGCCGGGGAAAACTAGCCGGTCCCCGCCGCCGTCGGCGACCCGCGGCGCGCGCACCTGTGGAGGGGGCGAGGATGACGGCCCGATCGGCCAAGGCGGCGCCGGCCCGTCCGGCCCGCCGGACTTCCACGGTGCGGGCGCCGCGCGGCGCCCGCCGCCCCGGCGGCCCCCGGCGCCTGTCGACCCGGCTCAGGCGGGCCTGGGACCGCCCGCTGACCGCGTACTACCTCATCCTCGGCGGCAGCCTGCTGATCATCGTCCTCGGTCTGGTGATGGTCTACTCGGCCTCCCAGATCAAGGCCCTGCAGTCCGGCCTCGCGCCGTCCTACTTCTTCCGCAAGCAGCTGCTGGCCGCGGCCATCGGCGGCGTCCTGCTGCTGGCCGCGTCGAGGATGACCGTCAAGCTGCACCGGGGGATGGCCTATCCGCTGCTCGCGGGGTCGGTGTTCCTGATGTGCCTGGTGCAGATTCCGGGCATAGGGGTCTCGGTCAACGGCAACCAGAACTGGCTCAACCTCGGCGGCCCTTTCCAGATGCAACCGAGCGAGTTCGGGAAGCTCGCCCTCGTCCTGTGGGGCGCCGACCTGCTGGCCCGTAAACAGGAGAAGAAGCTGCTGGTGCAGTGGAAGCATCTGCTGGTGCCGCTGACCCCGGTCGCTTTTCTGCTGCTCGGGCTGATCATGCTCGGCGGCGACATGGGAACAGCGATCATTCTCACGGCGATCCTCTTCGGGCTGCTGTGGCTGGCCGGCGCTCCCACCAGGCTGTTCGCGGGGGTGCTCGGCGCCGCCGCGGCGATCGGGGCACTGCTGATCGCCACCAGCGCCAACCGGATGTCCCGGCTGGGCTGTACCCTCGCCACCGACCCCGGCCCCGGCGACAAGTGCTGGCAGGCGGTGCACGGTATCTATGCCCTCGCATCCGGCGGATTCTTCGGATCCGGCCTCGGTGCGAGTATGGAAAAATGGGGTGAACTCCCTGAACCGCACACCGACTTCATCTTCGCCATCACCGGGGAGGAACTGGGTCTGGCGGGGACGCTGTCGGTGCTCGCCCTCTTCGCGGCTCTAGGCTATGCGGGTATCCGCGTGGCCGGACGTACGGAGGACCCCTTCGTCAGGTACGCAGCGGGAGGTGTGACCACCTGGATCATGGCCCAGGCCATGATCAACATCGGTGCGGTGCTCGGCCTGTTGCCGATCGCCGGTGTTCCGCTCCCGCTGTTCTCCTACGGAGGCTCCGCCCTGCTGCCGACGATGTTCGCCATCGGGCTGCTGATCGCCTTTGCGCGTGAGGAGCCCGCTGCGCGGGCGGCACTGGCCGCATTGGCTACGCGGAGGCCGGTTTTCGGCAGAAGGCCGGCCGGGGTGAGATGGAAGACGATGAGACGGCGCATGAAGAAGCGTCCGTCCGGAGAGCGGTGAATTTCGGTGCATGTCGTACTCGCCGGTGGGGGGACCGCCGGCCACATCGAGCCCGCGCTCGCCCTCGCGGACGCCCTGCGCAGGCAGGACCCGACCGTGGGGATCACGGCACTCGGCACGGAGAAGGGCCTGGAGACCAGGCTCGTCCCGGAGCGCGGCTATGAGCTCGGCCTGATTCCGGCCGTACCGCTGCCGCGCAAGCCCACCCCCGAACTGATCACCGTCCCCGGGCGGCTGCGCGGCACGATCAAGGCCGCCGAGCAGATCCTGGAGCGCACCAAGGCGGACTGCGTCGTCGGCTTCGGCGGCTATGTCGCGCTGCCCGGCTATCTCGCGGCCAAGCGCCTCGGGGTGCCGATCATCGTCCACGAGGCCAACGCCCGGCCCGGTCTCGCCAACAAGATCGGCTCGCGGTACGCCAAGTTCGTCGCCGTCAGCACGCCGGACAGCAAGCTGCGTGGCGCCCGTTATGTCGGGATCCCGCTGCGCCGCACCATCGCCACCCTGGACCGCGCCGCGGTCCGGCCCGAGGCGCGGGCCGCCTTCGGGCTCGACCCGAACCTCCCGACGCTCCTGGTGTCGGGCGGTTCGCAGGGCGCCCGCCGGCTGAACGAGGTCATCCAGGCCGCCGTGCCGACGCTGCAGCGCGCCGGGATCCAGGTCCTGCACGCGGTCGGCCCGAAGAACGAACTGCCGCACGTCGACAACATGCCCGGGATGCCGCCGTATGTCCCGGTACCGTACGTGGACCGGATGGATCTCGCGTACGCCGCGGCCGACATGATGCTCTGCCGCGCGGGCGCGATGACCGTCGCCGAACTCTCCGCCGTCGGGCTCCCGGCCGCCTTCGTCCCGCTGCCCATCGGCAACGGCGAACAGCGGCTGAACGCCCAGCCGCTGGTCAACGCCGGCGGGGGCCTGCTGGTCGACGACGCCCAGCTGACCCCGGAGTGGGTGCAGTCCACGGTGCTGCCGGTCCTGTCCGATCCGCACCGGCTGTACGAGATGTCCCGCGCCGCCTCCGAGTTCGGCCGCCGGGACGCCGACGAGCTGCTGGTCGGCATGGTGTACGAGGCGATTGCCCAGCAGCAGAAATAGCGAACGAGCAAAGGCAGGGGAGCGTGGCCGGACCCAGAACCGCCCAGCGCGGCGCCAAGAAACGGCCGTCCGGCCCGCCCTCCGCCTCTGCCGCACGGCGTTTCGCGCGGCTGCGCGTACTCCTTCGCACCCCGCGCCGCCGCCGGGTGGCCCTCGTACTGGTCCTCGCGGCGGTGCTCGGCGGCTTCGGCGCCTGGGTCCTGTACGGCTCGGACTGGCTCCGCATCCGTCAGGTGAAGGCCGCCGGCACCCGCGTTCTGACGCCGGATGAGGTGGTGGCCGCGGCCGACGCCCCGATGAACGCACCGCTGATTTCGGTCGACCCCGACGCGATGGCCCACCGGATCCGGGCGCGGCTGCCGCGCATCAAAACCGTTGAGGTGGTGCGGTCCTGGCCGGACACCATCGGTCTGAAAGTGTCGGAAAGAACGCCGGTACTGGTGATGCGATCGGGCGGAAAGTACAGCGAAGTGGACCGCGAGGGCGTCCGTTTCGCCACCGTCCGTACCGCTCCTCGCGGCATTCCGCTTCTGGAAATGACCGTTTCTGACTCTCCGAGCCTTCGTCGGTACGGAATCGACCGCTTGCGACGCGCAGCCGTTGACGTCACCGGACAGCTCCCCAAGGCGGTCCGCAAAGACCTCAAAAAGGTCCGGGTCATCTCGTACGACTCCCTCACCCTGGAACTGACAGATGGTCGTACGGTCGTATGGGGAAGCCCCGAACGGGGCGCGGACAAGGTCAGGGTGCTCACCGCCCTGCTGAAAGCCGCGCGTGATGCGCACCACTTCGACCTTTCGGTACCCAGCGCCCCTGCGGTATCGGGGAGTTGACGTTCGTAGCCGCAGGCCAGCACCCTGGATGGCTACGACTATGGGTGATCACATAGGGTGAAAAGAAAAACGGGAGGTTCGGCGTGTTCGTTGAACGCGCGCGCCTTGTCGACTTAGTGTCTCGTTCCAAAGGGACTATGGAACCAAGGAACACAGGCACAGGTAACCCTAAACTTCAGGCTTAGGGTTCGGGTCGGCATACGAACCGCCCCATCGGCATCAGTCGGCGTCCACACGGCATGTGAGGCGGCGACACGTAACTCGAGGCGAGAGGCCTTCGACGTGGCAGCACCGCAGAACTACCTCGCAGTCATCAAGGTCGTCGGCATCGGCGGCGGTGGCGTGAACGCCATCAACCGGATGATCGAGGTCGGGCTCAAGGGCGTCGAGTTCATCGCGATCAACACCGATGCACAGGCGCTGCTGATGAGCGACGCCGACGTCAAGCTCGACGTCGGCCGCGAAATGACGCGCGGACTCGGCGCCGGCGCCAACCCGGATGTGGGTCGCAAGGCGGCCGAGGACCACCGCGAGGAGATCGAGGAGGTCCTCAAGGGGGCCGACATGGTCTTCGTGACCGCGGGTGAGGGCGGCGGCACCGGCACCGGCGGTGCACCCGTCGTCGCCAACATCGCCCGCTCGCTGGGTGCCCTGACGATCGGTGTGGTCACCCGGCCGTTCACCTTCGAGGGCCGCCGCCGCGCCAACCAGGCCGAGGACGGCATCGCCCAGCTCCGCGAAGAGGTCGACACCCTCATCGTGATCCCCAACGACCGGCTGCTGTCCATCTCGGACCGTCAGGTGAGCGTGCTCGACGCGTTCAAGTCCGCGGACCAGGTGCTGCTGTCGGGTGTCCAGGGCATCACCGACCTGATCACCACCCCCGGCCTGATCAACCTCGACTTCGCGGACGTCAAGTCCGTGATGTCGGAGGCCGGCTCGGCCCTGATGGGCATCGGCTCGGCACGCGGCGACGACCGCGCGGTGGCCGCCGCCGAGATGGCGATCTCCTCGCCGCTCCTGGAGGCGTCCATCGACGGCGCCCGCGGCGTGCTGCTGTCCATCTCCGGCGGCTCCGACCTCGGTCTCTTCGAGATCAACGAGGCCGCGCAGCTGGTCAGCGAGGCGGCACACCCGGAAGCCAACATCATCTTCGGCGCGGTCATCGACGACGCCCTGGGCGACGAGGTCCGGGTGACGGTCATTGCCGCGGGTTTTGACGGGGGGCAGCCGCCGGCCCGTCGCGACTCGGCGGCGAGCGGGCTGACGTCCGCCAAGCGCGAGGAGCCCGCACCGGCCCCGAGCCGTCCGGCCAACCCGCCGGAGCCGCGGACGTCGTCGTTCGGGGGCCTGGGCTCGGTGCCCGTACGGGAGGAAGAGCCGGCCCCGGCCGAGTCCTCCGCGCTGGGTGAGGTCTCGACCCCCTCGACCGGCGCACCGCAGGTTCCCCCGGCCCGCCCGTCCTACACGGACAGCGCGGCCGAGGAGCTGGACGTCCCCGACTTCCTGAAGTGACCAAAGCACCGAAGTGATAGGGAAACAGCACCACGAGAGCGGCGCGCACTTCGCCTTCACCGACAGGTGGGGCGGGGTGAGCGCCGCTCCGTATGATCAGCTCAATCTGGGCGGCGCGGTCGGCGACGACCCGCTGGCGGTTCGTACGAACCGGGAGCTCGCCGCCAAGGAACTCGGCCTCGATCCGGGCGCGGTGGTCTGGATGAACCAGGTCCACGGCCGGGACGTGGCGGTGGTCGACGGACCGTGGCGCGGCGCCGACACCCCCTGTGTGGACGCGGTGGTGACCGCCCGTCGAGGTCTCGCGCTCGCCGTACTGACCGCCGACTGCACCCCGGTGCTGCTCGCCGATCCGGTCGCCGGGGTGGCCGGGGCCGCGCACGCGGGCCGGCCGGGTCTGGTGGCCGGGGTCGTGCCGGCCGCCGTCGAGGCGATGGTGGAACTGGGTGCCGAGCCGTCGCGGATCGTGGCCCTCACCGGGCCCGCGGTCTGCGGACGCTGCTACGAAGTGCCCGAGGAGATGCGCGCCGAGGTTGCCGAGGCGGTGCCCGCGGCCTGGTCGACGACCAGCTGGGGCACCCCCGCGGTGGACGTCACCGCAGGTGTACGGGCCCAACTCGGCGCGGCGGGCGTGTCGGTCCGTGCGGATTCCCACCTCTGCACACGCGAATCCGCGGACCATTTCTCCTATCGGCGGGACCGCACCACGGGGCGGCTCGCGAGCTATGTATGGCTTGGAGACCCCTCCCGGCCGAAGGTTGGGGGAGCTGACCAGTGACGGACGATCGTAGAACCCAACTGGCCGACAATCTGGCGCGGGTGGAGGATCGTATCGCCGCCGCCTGCGCCACGGCCGGCCGGCCGCGTGACGAGGTGACCCTGATCGTGGTCACCAAGACCTACCCGGCGAGCGATGTCCGGCTGCTCGCGGAGCTGGGCGTGCGGCATGTCGCGGAAAACCGCGATCAGGATGCGGCACCGAAAGCCGCCGAATGTGCCGATTTGCCTCTTACTTGGCACTTCGTCGGTCAATTGCAAACGAACAAGGTACGGTCCGTCGCCCGGTATGCCGGAATTGTTCAATCGATCGACCGGGCCAGGCTCGTGACCGCGCTCTCCAAGGAGGCGGTCCGTGCCGAGCGTGAACTGGGCTGCCTGATTCAGGTGGCGCTCGATGCCGAGTCGGGGGAGCAGGGGAGCCGGGGCGGGGTCGCACCGGACGGTGTCGCGGCTCTGGCCGATGCGGTCGCCGGGGCCCAAGGTCTGCGGCTGGACGGTGTGATGACCGTCGCGCCGTTGAGCGGACCGTATGCCGGGCGGCAACTCGCCGCATTCGAACGACTCGTGGAAATCTCAACCGACCTGCGCGCCAACCATCCTGCTGCCAACATGGTGTCAGCAGGCATGAGCGCGGACCTCGAAGACGCCGTGCAGGCCGGGGCGACACATGTGCGCGTCGGCACTGCGGTACTCGGAGTCCGACCACGGCTCGGGTAACGTCGCGAAGCAAGTCGGACCACAGCACAAAATATGGTCATTCCCGCAGAAAGCGGGAGGCTGCGTGGATCCAAGGCGCCCGGTGACGGAGCCGATCCACCACAGAGCGGAGGACGCAGAGAATGGCCGGCGCGATGCGCAAGATGGCGGTCTACCTCGGCCTCGTGGAGGACGATGGGTACGACGGCCGGGGTTTCGACCCCGACGACGAGTTCGAGCCCGAGCTTGACCCGGAGCCGGAGCGGGGGCGGCGCCAGCAGCACCAAGTACCGGCGGAAACACGCCCGGAACGGGAGGAACCGGTCCGTGCCGTGACGCCTCCGGCGCAGCGCGAGCCTGCCCCGCTTGCCGCGGAAAGCGGACGACCCGCCCGAATCGCCCCCGTGGCATCCATCACACCCGACCGTCCGAATCTGGAGAAGAACGCACCGGTGATCATGCCCAAGGTTGTGTCCGAGCGGGAGCCGTACCGCATCACGACGCTCCACCCCCGGACCTACAACGAAGCCCGTACCATCGGGGAACACTTCCGTGAGGGCACTCCGGTGATCATGAATCTCACGGAGATGGACGACACCGATGCGAAGCGACTTGTCGACTTTGCGGCCGGTCTAGTCTTCGGCCTGCACGGCAGCATTGAGCGGGTGACGCAGAAGGTGTTCCTGTTGTCGCCTGCTAACGTCGATGTCACGGCGGAGGACAAGGCTCGTATCGCAGAGGGCGGGTTCTTCAACCAGAGCTGAGACGCAACACCGGGCACACCAGGGCCAACAGGCCAAATCGGGACCAAGGGGAGAGGGACGCGCGAGATGAGTGTCGCTGGTCAGGTGATCTATATCGCGCTGTACTGCTTCCTGATCGTGTTGATCTTCCGGCTGGTGATGGACTACGTGTTCCAGTTCGCCCGTTCATGGCAACCCGGCAAGGCGATGGTGGTCGTTCTGGAGGCCACCTACACTGTCACCGATCCGCCACTCAAGCTTCTGCGGCGGGTCATTCCGCCGCTGCGTCTCGGGGGCGTGGCGCTCGACCTGTCCTTCTTCGTATTGATGATCATCGTCTACATCCTGATCACCGTCGTGAGGTCGGTGTTGTTGTGAACGATACGGTCTTGCCGATTGCCGACGACTACGTTGAGGTGAAGTAGAGATGCCGTTGACCCCCGAGGACGTGCGGAACAAGCAGTTCACGACCGTCCGCCTCCGAGAAGGCTATGACGAGGACGAGGTCGATGCCTTCCTCGATGAGGTCGAAGCCGAACTGACCCGGCTCCTGCGGGAGAACGAGGACCTGCGCGCCAAGCTGGCCGCCGCCACGCGCGCGGCCGCGCAGAACCAGCAGCAGCAGGGCCTGCGCAAGGGACCCGACCAGCAGCAGGAGCAGCAGCAGCGAGGCGGGGCCCCCGTGCCCGCCGCCATATCCGGTCCGCAGCCGGTTCCGCCGCAGCAGCAGGGGATGGGTGGCCCGCCCCAACTGCCCGGTGGTGCACCGCAGCTGCCCCCAGGTCCCGGTGGCCACGGTCCCGGTCCGCAGGGCCCGCACGGCCCCGGTCCGATGGGCCAGGGCGGTCCGATGGGCGGCCCGCTCGGCGGCCCCGGCGGACCGCAGCAGCTCCAGCAGGGCGGCCAGCAGGGCGGCCCCGGCGGTGACAGCGCGGCGCGCGTGCTGTCGCTGGCGCAGCAGACCGCCGACCAGGCGATCGCGGAGGCCCGTTCCGAGGCCAACAAGATCGTCGGCGAGGCGCGCAGCCGCGCCGAGGGCCTGGAGCGGGACGCCCGCGCCAAGGCCGATGCGCTGGAGCGGGACGCGCAGGAGAAGCACCGCGTGGCGATGGGCTCGCTGGAGTCGGCCCGCGCGACGCTGGAGCGCAAGGTCGAGGACCTGCGCGGCTTCGAGCGCGAGTACCGCACCCGCCTGAAGTCCTACCTGGAGAGCCAGCTGCGTCAGCTGGAGAACCAGGCCGACGACTCGCTGGCCCCGCCGCGGACCCCGGCGCCCGCCGCTGCCTCGCTGCCGCCGTCCCCGTCGATGGCGTCGGCCGGTGCGGGCACCATGGGCGGCAACCACACCATGGGTGGCAACCACACCATGGGTGGCGGCCAGTCGATGGGCAACGGCTCCAGCGGTGGTCCGTCCTACGGCGGCCAGCAGCAGATGTCGCCGGCGATGACCCAGCCGATGGCACCGGTACGGCCGCAGGGCCCGTCCCCGATGGGGCAGGCGCCGTCGCCGATGCGTGGCTTCCTCATCGACGAGGACGACAACTGACGCCCGCCTAGCGCACAGCGTCGGCAATCAAGGGCCGGGCCCCGAGGGATTCCCTCGGGGCCCGGCCCTTTTGCGTGCCCCGAGTCGGGCGGGACGTGCCACATCGGGGCACCGACGGCCCGCGCCACGGGTGCCTGCCGTCGCGGCGGACGGTGCCCGCCCATGACGAAGCCCCCGGCACCGCATGCCGGGGGCTTCGTCGGATCGGCCGTGCCGTACCGCTTACGCCTTGCGCAGGTGGAACGTCAGCGCCAGGCTCTCGTCCGTGAAGGCGGGACCGTAGGAGCCGTCGGGCTCGCCCTGGGCGTAGTCCGCGGCGAGGACCTCGTCGGCGATCAGGGCGGCGTGGTCGGTCAGGGCCGTACGGACGTCCTCGTCGCCGGCGCTCCAGCGCAGGGCGATCCGGTCGGCGACGTCCAACCCGCTGTTCTTACGGGCCTCCTGGATCAGCCGGATGGCATCGCGGGCCAGGCCCGCCCGGCGCAGCTCCGGGGTGATCTCCAGGTCGAGGGCGACGGTCGCGCCCGAGTCGGAGGCCACCGACCAGCCCTCGCGCGGGGTCTCGGTGATGATGACCTCGTCGGGGGCGAGGGTGACGGTCTCGCCGTCGACCTCGACCGACGCCGTCCCCTCGCGCAGCGCGAGCGAGAGGGCCGCGGCGTCCGCGGCGGCGACGGCCTTGGCGACCGCCTGGACGCCCTTGCCGAACCGCTTGCCCAGGGCGCGGAAGTTGGCCTTGGCGGTGGTGTCGACGAGGGAGCCGCCGACCTCGGAGAGGGAGGCCAGCGAGGAGACATTGAGCTCCTCGGCGATCTGGGCGCGCAGGTCCTCGGAGAGGTCGGCGAATCCGGCCGCGCCGACCAGCGCGCGGGACAGCGGCTGGCGGGTCTTCACACCGGACTCGGCGCGGGTCGCCCGGCCCAGCTCGACCAGCCGGCGGACCAGCTGCATCTGGGCGGAGAGGGCGGGGTCGATGGCCGTCGTGTCCGCCTCCGGCCAGGTGGTGAGGTGGACGGAGTCCGGGGCGTCCGGGGTGACCGGGACGACCAGGTCCTGCCAGACCCGCTCGGTGATGAAGGGGGTCAGCGGGGCCATGAGGCGGGTGACGGTCTCGATGACCTCGTGGAGCGTGCGCAGCGCGGCCGCGTCGCCCTGCCAGAAGCGGCGGCGGGAGCGGCGCACGTACCAGTTGGACAGATCGTCGACGAAGGACGAGAGGAGCTTGCCGGCGCGCTGGGTGTCGTACGTCTCCAGGGCCTGGGTGACGCCCTCGACCAGGGTGTTCAGCTCGCCGAGCAGCCAGCGGTCCAGGAGCGGACGGTCGGCCGGGGCCGGGTCGGCCGCGGACGGCGCCCAGCCGGAGGTGCGGGCGTACAGCGCCTGGAAGGCGACGGTGTTCCAGTAGGTGAGGAGGGTCTTGCGGACCACTTCCTGGATGGTGGTGTGGCCCACCCGGCGGGCGGACCACGGCGAGCCGCCGGCCGCCATGAACCAGCGGACCGCATCCGCGCCGTGCTGGTCCATCAGCGGGATCGGCTGGAGGGTGTTGCCCAGGTGCTTGGACATCTTCCGGCCGTCCTCGGCGAGGATGTGCCCCAGGCAGACGACGTTCTCGTAGCTCGACTTGTCGAAGACGAGGGTGCCGACGGCCATCAGCGTGTAGAACCAGCCGCGGGTCTGGTCGATGGCCTCCGAGATGAACTGCGCCGGGTAGCGCTTCTCGAAGAGCTCCTTGTTGCGGTACGGGTAGCCCCACTGCGCGAACGGCATCGAGCCCGAGTCGTACCAGGCGTCGATGACCTCCGGGACGCGGGTCGCGGTGCCCTGGCACGTCGGGCAGGCGAAGGTGACCTCGTCGATGAACGGGCGGTGCGGGTCCAGGCCGGACTGGTCGGTGCCGGTCAGCTCGGTCAGCTCGGCGAGCGAGCCGACGCAGGTGAGGTGGTCCTCCTCGCAGCGCCAGATGGGCAGCGGGGTGCCCCAGTAGCGGTTGCGGGACAGTGCCCAGTCGATGTTGTTGTTCAGCCAGTCGCCGAACCGGCCGTGCTTGACCGACTCCGGGAACCAGTTGGTGTTCTCGTTCTCCCGGAGCAGGGCGTCCTTGATCGCGGTGGTGCGGATGTACCAGGACGGCTGGGCGTAGTAGAGCAGCGCGGTGTGGCAGCGCCAGCAGTGCGGGTAGCTGTGCTCGTAGGCGACGTGCCGGAACAGCAGGCCGCGGGCGGTGAGGTCCTCGACGAGGGCCTCGTCGGCCTTCTTGAAGAAGGCGCCGCCGACCAGCGGCAGCTCCTCGCCGAAGGTGCCGTCGGGGCGGACCGGGTTGATCACCGGCAGGCCGTACGCCTTGCAGGTCTTGAGGTCGTCCTCACCGAAGGCCGGGGCCTGGTGGACGAGGCCGGTGCCGTCGTCGGTGGTGACGTACTCGGCGTTGACGACGAAGTTGGCGCCCTCCAGCTCGACGAGCTGGAAGGGGCGCTCGTAGGCCCAGCGCTCCATCTCGCGGCCGGTGAAGGACTCGCCGGTGGTGCTCCAGCCCTCGCCGAGGGCCTTCTCCAGCAGCGGCTCGGCGACGACCAGCTTCTCCGTGCCGTCGGTGGCGACGACATAGGTGACGTCGGGGTGGGCGGCGACGGCGGTGTTGGAGACCAGGGTCCAGGGGGTGGTCGTCCAGATCAGCAGCGCCGCCTCGCCCGCGAGCGGGCCGGAGGTCAGCGGGAGGCGCACGAAGACGGAGGGGTCGACGACCGTCTCGTAGCCCTGCGCCAGCTCGTGGTCGGACAGGCCGGTGCCGCAGCGGGGGCACCAGGGGGCGACGCGGTGGTCCTGGACCAGCAGCCCCTTGTTGAAGATCTCCTTCAGCGACCACCACACCGACTGGATGTAGTCGGGGTCCATCGTGCGGTACGGGGACTCCAGGTCGGTCCAGTAGCCCATCCGGGTCGTGAGCTCGGCGAACGCGTCGGTGTGCCGGGTCACCGACTCGCGGCACTTGGCGTTGAACTCGGCGATGCCGTACGCCTCGATGTCCTTCTTGCCGTTGAAGCCCAGCTCCTTCTCCACGGTCAGCTCGACCGGGAGGCCGTGGCAGTCCCAGCCGGCCTTGCGGTTGACGTGGTAGCCCCGCATGGTGCGGAACCGGGGGAAGACGTCCTTGAAGACGCGCGCCTCGATGTGGTGGGCGCCGGGCATGCCGTTGGCGGTCGGCGGGCCCTCGTAGAAGACCCACTCGGGCCGTCCCTCGGACTGCTGGAGGGTACGGGCGAAGACCTTCTGCTCCTGCCAGAACTCGAGCACCGCGTGCTCAAGGGCGGGAAGGTCTACCTGGGCGGGCACCTGGCGGTACTGGGGCTGCTCACTCATCGGGGGTTTCCTCCGGCGGACACCTGCTGCGTTCTCCGTCCGGAGGGACGAGAGCCTGCGCTCCCGCGGTACCACCCTCCTTGGCGGCGCCGCTGGCACCGCCCCCTCATTGGGGTCGCGCGGCCGGTTCTACTCGCCCTGGACGGCCCGTGGGCGGAGCCCACTGTCCCAAGCTTTCTTCCGGCGGCTCCGGGCTGATCTTCACGTCGCGCACGCCCCCGGGCTCACACCGTCCCCGGGTCGCTCCTGGCTGCGTACGACGCTACTCGTCCCATCAATGCCTCTCGCTGGGCCCAGTGTACGGGGCCGCGCCGCCGGCGGCCGACCGGATTTCCGGGCGCCGGCGGCGCGGCGGGCCGGGCGGCGGTCGCGGCGCGGGTGTCACCCGAATGGCCAGATGCCGGGCTCCGGAGTGTGCGGCTCGGGCAGCGGGGCACAACCGAGGCAGACCGGGCTTCCGGGCGGGGCGGCCGGGTCCGCCGGGCGGTGCGTCCCGTTGCCGCGTGCCGTGTGGCGTTTTATCGTTCCCGTCACGATTCGCGCACAAGCTCACATATGTGAAGGGGTCGCGGCCATGGTGGCGAAAAAGACCGCCGCGCAGACGAGCTCGACGCCTGCCGAAGAGGCCGATGAGGCTGTCGCGAAGCAGCCCGCACCGACCAGGACAGCATCGACGAAGACAGCACCGAAGAAGAGCGCGGCCACGAGGAAGAGCGCGGCCACGAAGTCCGACGCGCAGAAGTCCGGGGCGAAGAAGACCGACGCGCACAAGCCCGAGGCGAAGAAGGCGGCGGCGAAGAAGGCAGCGGCGAAAAAGGCGCCCGCCAAGAAGACCGCCGCGAAGACGACAGTCACCAGGACGGCGTCGAAGAAGACGGCGAAGAAGACCGCGGCCAAGAACGCCGCGGTGCCCGCGAAGAAGACGGGAGCTCACACGGTGGTGGCGAAGAAGACGGCGGCCGCTGCGGCGCATGCCATGGATACCGCGGTGCCCCCGGCCCGGGTGGCCGCGTCGCCCGGTGAACTCGCCGTACGGCCCGGCGAGGACCCCTGGACCCCGGAGGAGGTCGCCGAGGCGCGGTCCGACCTGATGGGCGAGGTGGGGCGGCTGCGCGCCGAGATCGTCGCGTCGGAGGACGCCATCGCCGGGCTGATGCGGGACTCCGGTGACGGCGCGGGCGACGACGAGGCCGACACCGGCAGCAAGAACATCACCCGCGAGCACGAGCTGGCGCTGGCCTCCAACGCCCGCGAGATGCTGCAGCAGACCGAGCGGGCGCTCGGCAGGCTGGACGCGGGCACGTACGGGCTGTGCGAGAACTGCGGCAAGCCCATCGGCAAGGCGCGGATGCAGGCCTTTCCGCGCGCGACCCTGTGTGTGGAGTGCAAGCAGAAGCAGGAGCGGCGCGTCTGACGGCGTGAGCGGATCCGTCGCGGGCGGCGCCCGTACCGCCCGCGACCGTACGTGTGTGCCGTACGCTCGTGCTCAGCCAGGCGTGTCGCCTGGTCGCTGACTCGAACGGGCTGAGGACTCACACGTGGCAGAGGCGGAGCGCATCACCAGGACGCCGGAATCCGGGCCGGAATCCGGGCCGGGTGCCGAAGCGGATTCCAAGGCGGAGACCGGGACGGGTTCCGAGGCGGGGTCCGGGACGGGTGCGGAGACCGAGCGGGGTTCCGAAGGGGGAGCGCCGGTGGAGCCGGAGCAGAAGGCGGGCCGGGGCAAGCGGCGGATCCTCGCGCTGCTGCTGGTGGCCGCGGTCGTCTACGCACTGGACCTGGGCAGCAAGCTCCTCGTGGTCGCGAAGCTGGAGCACCATGCGCCGGTCGAGGTCATCGGGACGCTGCTGCGGTTCACGGTGATCCGTAACCGCGGTGCGGCGTTCAGCATGGGCGAGGCGCTGACGATCTTCCTCACGCTCATCGCGACCGCCGTGATCGTGGTGATCGCCCGGATCGCCCGCAAGCTCTACAGCCTGCCCTGGGCCATTGCGCTGGGCCTGCTGCTCGGCGGCGCCTTCGGCAACCTCACCGACCGGATCTTCCGCTCGCCGGGCGTCTTCGAGGGCGCGGTGGTCGACTTCATCGCCCCGGCGCACTTCGCGGTCTTCAACCTCGCCGACTCCGCGATCGTCTGCGGCGGCATCCTGATCGTGATCCTGTCCTTCCGGGGCCTGGACCCGGACGGCACGCTGCACAAGGACTGACGGGCCCGGGGGCCGCCCACGGCCCGGGCCCGGGGCCGGGCGGTCGGCACCGCACCGGACCGGACACCGCGACGGGACTGCCATACTCGTGGGGTGAGCACGATTCCCGAGATCCGCACCCTGCCCGTACCGGACGGCCTCGAGGGCGAGCGCGTCGACGCCGCGCTGGCCCGTATGTTCGGCTTTTCCCGGACGAAGGCGGCCGAGCTCGCCACGGCCGGCAAGGTCCGGGTCGACGGCTCCGAGGTGATGAAGTCCGAGCGGGTGTCCGGCGGCGCCTGGCTGGAAGTCGAGATGCCGCAGGCCGCGCAGCCCGTGGAGATCGTCGCCGAGCCCGTCGAGGGCATGGAGATCGTGCACGACGACGACGACATCGTGGTGATCGTCAAGCCGGTCGGCGTCGCCGCGCACCCCAGCCCCGGCTGGACGGGTACGACCGTGATCGGCGGTCTGGCCGCGGCCGGTTACCGCATCTCCACCTCCGGCGCCGCCGAGCGCCAGGGCATCGTGCACCGCCTCGACGTCGGCACCTCCGGCCTGATGGTCGTCGCCAAGTCCGAGCGCGCCTACACCCTGCTCAAGCAGCAGTTCCGCGAGCGTACGGTCGACAAGCGCTACCACGCCCTGGTCCAGGGCCACCCGGACCCGATGAGCGGCACCATCGACGCCCCCATCGGACGGCATCCGCAGCACGACTACAAGTGGGCGGTCACCGCCGAGGGCAAGCCGTCGGTCACGCACTACGACCTGATCGAGGCGTTCCGCGCGGCCAGCCTGCTCGACATCAAGCTGGAGACCGGGCGGACGCATCAGATCCGGGTGCACATGGCCGCGCACCGCCACCCCTGTGTCGGCGATCTCACGTACGGCGCGGACCCCACCCTCGCCAAGCGCCTCGGCATCGGCCGGCAGTGGCTGCACGCGGTCCGGCTGGGCTTCACGCACCCCGCCGACGGCGAGTGGGTCGAGTTCGCGAGCGCCTACCCGGACGATCTGCAGCACGCGCTGGACACCGTGCGGGACGAAAGCTCCTGACCCGAAGGCGTCGCACCGCCGAGGAGACAGGCACCGTGCACCGGCAGTGCGACGCACACCGCGGGCAATGAGACGCATGCCAGGAAAGCGTCGCGCCGCAAAAGCGTCCGGCAAAGCGGGTAATCCGGCGGAACATGGCAGGCTTGGGGCGGAAGTGATCACACCCGACCCCGGAGCGTAGCCACCGTGGATCAGCTGGCTCTGCTGTTCGTCCTGCTGCTCGGCGCCGTGGTCATGGTGCCGGTCGGCGACCGGCTGGGGCTGCCGTCACCGGTGCTGATGACGCTCGCGGGGGCGGTGCTGGCGCTGCTGCCGTTCGTGCCCAACGTCGAGGTACCGCCCGAGTTCATCCTGCCGCTGGTGCTGCCGCCGCTGCTCTACGCCGCCGTACAGCGCACCTCCTGGCGGCAGTTCACCGCCAACCTCCGGCCGATCTTCCTGCTCGCGGTGGCGCTGGTCTTCGCCACCACGGCCGCGGTCGCGGCGGTCGCGCAGGCGGCGGTGCCCGGTATGCCGATCGCCGCCGCGGTGGTGCTCGGCGCGCTGGTCGCCCCGCCCGACCCGGTGGCCGCGACCGCCGTCGCCGGCAAGCTCGGGCTGCCCCGCCGGATGGTCTCGATCCTGGAGGGCGAGGGGCTGTTCAACGACGTCACCGCGATCGTGCTCTACCACGTCGCGCTGGCCGCGGCGGTCAGCGGCACCTTCTCGGCGCCCGCCGCGGTCGCCTCGCTGGTGCTGTCCGCGGTGGTCGCCATAGCGGTCGGGCTGGTGCTCGGCTGGCTCACCAACAAGCTGATGGGACTGCTCGGCGACCCGACGCTGCAGATCGGGCTGACGCTGCTGGTGCCGTTCGTCGCGTACGTCCTGGCCGAGGACTTCCACGGGTCGGGCGTGCTGGCCGTGCTGACCACCGCGCTCTTCCTGGCCGAGTACGCGGTCGACGCCGACGATGTGCTGGGCCGCCTCGCCGGCTACACCTTCTGGGAGGTCGTCGACACCCTCGTCACCGGCGTCGCCTTCGGGCTGATCGGGCTGGAGCTGCACAATATCTTCGGGGCCGCGTCCGAGCGCTGGGACGCGATGCTCGGCGCCGGCGCCGCGGTCGTCGCGGTGGTCGTCGCCGTACGGCTGCTGTGGCTGCTGCCCGCCGCCTGGCTGGCCAAGCGGATGCACAAGCTCCGCGACTACGACGAGGACATCCCGATGAGCTGGCGGGAGACGCTCATCATGTGGTGGTCGGGGATGCGCGGGGTGGCCTCCGTGGCGCTGGCGCTGGCGATTCCGTACAGCGTCGACGGCGGCGGGCCGTTCCCCGCCCGCGACGAGATCCTCTTCATCGCCTTCGCCGTGGTCCTCACCACCCTGCTCGTCCAAGGGCTGACGCTGCCCTGGCTGGTGCGCCGGCTGCGGGTGCGCGCCGACGCCGATGCGGAGGACGCGCTGGAGCGGGAGCTGGCGCTCCGGGTGATCAAGGCGTCCAAGCGGCGGCTGAAGGAGATCCTGGAGGTGGAGGAGCTGCCGGAGGAGGTCAGCGACCAGCTCTCCCGCCGGGCCTACGACATCGGCGCCCGGATCGCGCCGGACATCGTCGACGACGAGCGGCGCGAGCTGTTCGACAAGCGGATCACCCGGATGAAGAAGGTGCAGCGCATCCAGGGCGAGATGCTCTCCGCGGCCCGGCACGAGGTGCTGGCGGCCCGCAGCGAACCGGGCGCCGACCCGGAGATCGTGGACCGGGTGCTGCGCCATCTGGACATGCGCAGCCTGCGCGGCACGCCCTGACGAGCGCTCAGCCCGCCGGCGGTGCACCGTCGCCCCGGCGCACCGCGTGGTGGCCCGGCGGCGCGGGCGCGGTGGTGATCCGCGGCAGCGCATAGGCGTGCTCCGCCTGCAGCCACTCGATCATCCGCTCCCGCACCTGGCAGCGCACCGCCCAGATGGTGTCCGCGTCGCGGGCGGTCATCAGCGCCCGGACCACCATGGTGGAGGGCGTGGTGTCGGTGACCACCAGGCTCCAGGACCGGCCGTCCCAGTCCGCGCACTCCTGGAGGATCTCGTGGAGGCGCCGGCGCATCTTCTCCACCGGCGCGCTGTGGTCGAGATGGAAGAGGACGGTGCCGGTCATCTGGGTGCCGCCGCGGGACCAGTTCTCGAAGGGCTTGCCGGTGAAGTACGAGACCGGCATCGTGATCCGCCGCTCGTCCCAGGTCCGTACGGTCAGGAACGTCAGGGTGATCTCCTCGACGGTGCCCCACTCGCCGTCCACCACGACCGTGTCGCCGATGCGCACCATGTCGCCGAACGCGATCTGCAGGCCGGCGAAGAGGTTGCCCAGCGTGGACTGGGCGGCGATACCGGCGACGATGCCCAGCAGCCCGGCCGACGCCAGCACGGACGCGCCGGCCGTCCGCATCTCGGGGAAGGTCAGCAGCATCGCGGCCGCGGCGACCACGATCACCGTGGCCGTCACCACCCGCTGGATCAGCGTCACCTGGGTGCGTACCCGCCGCACCCGGGCCGCGTCCCGGGCACTCGCCGCGTAGCGGGTGTACGAGGATTCGACGATGGCCGCCGCGGCCCTGATGAGCAGCCAGGCGGTGGCCGCGATCAGCACCAGGGTCAGCGCCCGGCCGACCCCCGCCCCGTGCTCCTCGACGGGCCGCAGTCCGGTCTGGTCGTACGCGCCGCGCAACAGGGCCGTGCACAACGCCACTTGGGCCGGTCTCCGGCAGCGGCGCAGCAGCCCCCACAGAGGGGTCTCGGGGTGGGCGGCGTCGATCCGCTGCAGCGTCCGGTCGGCGAGCCGGACCAGGATGAGCGTGACCACGATCGAGCCGCCGATGACGGCGAGCGGGCGCAGCACGTCCTCCAGGGACACGGGTTCCTCCTTGCGGTGGTGCGGTGGTGCGGTGGTACCGGTCGTGCGGTGGTGCCGGTCGTGCTGGTGCCGGTCTCCCCGACCGTAGCTGGCACCATGGAAGAGAGCGATCCAACCCAGGGAAGTGATCTCAGTGCCCGAGCCCAGCGAGGCCGCCACCAGCGGGTCTTCGATGATTGTCCTGTTTCATTCGGTGTGCGGCGTGCGTCCCGCGGTGCAGGCCGCGGCGGACCGGCTGCGGGCCGCGGGCCATGAGGTGATCGTCCCCGATCTGTTCGACGGCCGGACCGCGGACTCGGTGCCGGACGGCATCGTCATCAAGGACGAGATCGGCAAGGACGAGCTGCTCAAGCGGGCCGTCACGGCCGCCGCGCCCTACTCCGACCGGGGCCTGGTCTACGCCGGCTTCTCCTTCGGCGGCTCGGTCGCGCAGAACCTCGCGCTGGCCGACGAGAAGACCCGCGGGCTGCTCCTGCTGCACGGCACCTCCGACATCGCCGAGGGCGCCGTCGCCGACGATCTGCCGGTGCAGCTGCATGTCGCCGACCCGGATCCGTACGAGCCGCACGACTGGCTGAACGCCTGGTACCTCCAGATGCGCCGGGCCGGCGCGGACGTCGAGGTCTTCCGCTACGCCGGCGCCGGTCACCTCTACACCGATCCCGACCTGCCGGATTACGACGAGGAGGCGGCGGAGAGCACCTGGAGGGTCGCGCTGGGGTTCCTGGCCGGGTTGTGACCCGGAAGGGGAGGGGGCGGTCGGTGTGCGTCAGGCCACCGGCTGGTCCGTCTTCTCGACCTGCTGGGTGCCGCTGAGCGTGCGGTACGAGCGCAGCAGCTCGGTGGTGGCGTTCGGGTCGGTCTTGTCGGAGATCCCGAAGTAGTCCATCTGGGTGCGCTCGGCGCTGACGTCGAGGACGCCGTAGCCGTGCGAGTCCATGTCCACCCACTTCACATGGCGGTTGGCGGCCCGGATGGCGGCGACCCCGACCAGCGAGACGGTGTGCGGGGCGACGTGCAGGATGTCGTCCACGTTGTCGGAGGTGACGGAGGTGACCACGAACTCCGTCGCCACCGGCTTGGTGTGCGGGTAGGTCGCCGCTTCCAGCGGTACGTCGTTGGCCCAGGCCATGTGGATGTCGCCGGTCAGGAAGACGGTGTTGTCGATGCCGCGGTCGCTGAGGTGGCCCAGCAGCTCGTGCCGGTCGTCGGTGTAGCCGTCCCACTGGTCGGTGTTGACCGCCAGGCCCTCCTTGGGGATGCCGAGGACGTCGGCGAGCGGGCCGAGCAGATGCGCGGGTACGGAGCCGAACGCCACCTGCGAGATCATCACCGAGGTGCCGACCAGCCGCCAGGCGGTGTCCGACCCCGCAAGTCCCTTCTTGAGCCAGTCCAGTTGGGCCCGGCCGGTGATCGTCCGGCTCGGGTCGTCGACCGCGCCGCTGCCCGGCTTCGCCTGCTCGTCGCGGAACGACCGCAGGTCGAGCAGATGCAGATCGGCCAGGTTGCCGAAGCGCAGCCTGCGGTACGTGGTCCCCGCGATGGAGGGCCGCACCGGCATCCACTCGAAGTACGCCTGCTTGGCCGCGGCCATCCGCGCCGCCCACGGGCCCTCGGTGTCCGGGGTGTGGTTGACCGCGCCGCCCTTCCAGGCGTTGTCGGCGAACTCGTGGTCGTCCCAGATGGCGATGACGGGGTGGGCGGCGTGCATCGCCAGCGCGTCCGGGTCGGTCTTGTGGACGCCGTGCCGGATGCGGTAGTCGGCGAGCGTGAGCAGCTCGTGGGCGGGGGAGTGCGGGCGCACGACGTACTTGAAGGCGGGGTATTCGCCGGACTTGTACTCGTAGAGGTAGTCGCCCAGATGCAGCACCGCGTCCAGGTCGGCGCGGGCGGCCAGGTGGCGGTACGGCGAGAAGTAGCCGGACTCCCAGTTGGCGCAGGAGACCACGCCGAAGCGGACGTTGCCGGGCTTCGCGCCGTTCGCGGGTGCGGTGCGGGTGCGGCCGACGGGGGAGTGCTGCCCGTCGACGGTGAAGCGGTAGTAGTAGCGGGTGGCCGGGCGCAGTCCGCGGACGTCCGCCTTGACGGTGTGGTCGGCGGCGGCGGTGGCGGTCACGCTGCCGTGCGCCACGAGGTCGGCGAAGCCCTCGTCCTTCGCCACCTGCCAGGTCACCTTGGTGGCCGGTCCCCGGCCGGAGCCGGGGGTGGCGTCGTCGTTCGGGGTCACCCGGGTCCACAGCAGGATGCCGTCGGGCAGCGGGTCGCCGGAGGCGATGCCGTGCCGGAAGAACCGGCGCCGGTCGGGGGCGCCCTGGGCGTGTGCGGTGGTGGCGCCGGCCAGCGGCAGCAGGGCGGCGGTGGCGGCTACGGCCGTGACGGCGGAGCGGCGTGAGATGTGGTCATGATCGGTCACGGCCGCTCACCTTACTGGCCAGTAGGTGGAGAAGGGGAGGACGAACCCCGGGGATACCGAGAATTCGCCCACCCGTTCCCGTTACGACCTCATTGCGGCGCCGCCAGGGCACTCAGCGCCCGGCCGTGGGGTCCTTCTCGCCCTCGCGGATGCCCTGGCCGCCGCCCTTGCCGGGCTCGGTCCCCTTGCCCTTGCCCTTGCCCTGGTCCGCGCCCTTCGCCGGGCCGAACTCCTTGTCGATCATCTTCTTGAAGTTGGCCAGCGAGATCTGGTTGTACTGCGCCTGCGTCATCTGCTGCTGCGGGATCTTGTCCATCACCAGCTTCTTGTCGCCGTGCATGAACGTCGGCGTGCCCCGTACGCCCTTGCGGCCGAACAGCGCGGTCATGTCCATCGCCCAGCGGTCGTAGGTGCCCTTCTTGACCGCGTCCTCGAACGCCTTGTTGCCCTTGAGCGCCGGCACTTCGGCGGCCACCTTGAGCAGCGCGGAATCCTTGGCATAGGTGTCCACGGTCTCTTCGGGGTGGTTCTTGGCCGAGTACAGCGCGGTCTTGTACTCGAGGAAGGCGTCCGGGCTGACGTTGAGGGCGGCGCCCAGCGCGCTCAGGGCGTTCTTCGAGCCCTCGCCGCCGGACATGCCGTCGATGAACGAGTACATCGTGTAGCGGACCTTGAACCGGCCCTCCTTGATGTCCTTGATCAGCTCCGCGCCGGTGCTCTGCTCGAATGCCGCACACGCCGGACACCGCACGTCCTCGAAGACCTCCAGCGTCTGCTTCGCCTTCGGGTCGCCTATCAGGATCTCGGTGCCGTTCTTGCCCTGGGTGTGGGCCGGCGGCACGGACTTGGCCTCGGCGGCGGCCTCCCAGCCCTTGGGCGCGGTCAGCTTCATGATGCCGAAGCCGATACCGGCGGCGACGGCCAGGACACCGACCACCGAGGCGCCCACGATGAGCTGCCGCCGCGTCTTCTCCTGCTTCTTCTGCCGCTCGCGCTCGGCGCGGATCCGTTCGCGGGCCGCCGACTTGCTGGCCTGACTGTTGCGATTGCTCATGGGGGGTTCCCGTTCCTCAGGAGGTGATGGCTCGTACGTACCGGTCAGCGGGCTGCCACAGGGGGCGGGCCGCGGCGCAGTACGCAGTGCACGAGGAGGAGGAGCGGGCGGGCCGGGGGCCGGGGGCGCAGCGGGCGCGGCACCCCGCGGCGGGGCCGGCCGGGGCAGGAGCCGTTGGCGGTGCCCCTCAGTGCGTGCAGCAGCGGGCGGAACGCGAAACCGGCGATCGCGCGCAGCAGCCCGTCCAGGGCGGCGTCCCCGCGGTGCAGCCAGGCGGCGGCGAGCAGGCCGACGGCCAGGTGGGCGGCGAGCAGCAGCCAGGGGGAGGCCCCGCCGGTACCGGCGGGGCCCTGGGCGAGGGCGGCCATCCTGGCCAGCGGCAGGCCCAACTCGCCGCCCCGGCACAGCAGATCGACGCCGACCGAGTGCAGCGCCCCGACGACCGGGCCGCCGGCCGGTCCGTAACAGGCGTGCTGGCCGGTGGTGAAGACCGTGTCGGCGGCCAGCTCCAGCGGCACCAGCAGCGCGGCGACCGCCCCGTACCCGCGCTCCCGGCCGGTCAGCGCGTACGCCGCCGCGAAGACACCGGCGCTGACGGCCGCCGGCATGACGGGCGGCAACGGGGCGCGGGAGAGCAGGACATGGGAGGCGGCGGACAGGGTGACGCACAGCGCCGTGAACAGCGCCGCCCGTACCGCCCGAAATCCCCTCCCCTGCATGCCGGGAGTCTGCCATGAGCACGGCAGACTCCCGGGTCAAGATTTGGCATCGGCCGGATGCGTCAGTGCTTGAGTTCCTTGTCCACCATGGAGTTGAACTCCGCCACGCTGGACGGCGCCGCGACGCCCTGGGGGCCCTTCGTACCGATCACGGTGTCGTTGACCTTGAGGGTCGGGGTGCTGGCGACGTCCTTGTGCGAGTTGAACTCGTCGGACATCTCCAGCGCCCACCGGTCGTAGGTGCCGCTCTTGACGGCCTTCTCGAAGGCCGCGTTGCCCTTGAGCGCCGGGACGGTGTTCGCGACCTTGAGCAGGTAGCTGTCCTCGGCGAACTTGTCGGGGCCGCGCTCGTCCGGGTGGAACTGCTTCGAGTACAGCGCGTACTTGTACGTGAGGAAGGCGTCCGGGCTGACGTTGAGGGCGGCGCCCAGTGCGCTCAGCGCGTTCTTCGAGCCGGTGCCCTGGAGGTTGCCGTCGAGGAACGTCCCGAGGTGGTACGCCGCCTTGTACTTGCCGTCCTTGATGTCCTTCTCGACGGTCGCGCCGACGGTCTCCTCGAAGGCGGCGCAGCCGGGGCAGCGCGGGTCCTCGAAGAGGCTGAGGGTGTTCTTGGCGTCCGGCTTGCCGATGACGATGGTGGTGCCGTTGGCGCCGGAGGTGTGCGCGGGCTTGACGAGCTTGGCCTTCGCGGCCTTCACCCACGCCTGGCTGTCGTCCGTGCCGCCGTTGCCGCCGCCGCCCGAGTTGGCGACCGCCAGCCCGATTCCGCCGGCCACCGCCAGCACGCCGACGACCGCGCCGCCGACGATCAGCTGCCGGCGCAGCCGCTCCTTCTTCGCCTGCCGCTCACGCTCGGCGCGCAGCCGCTCACGGGCTGCCTGCTTGTTGGCCTGACTGTTGCGATTGCTCATGACTGTGGTGCTCCGTGGTGATCCGTGGACAGGGGGATGCCTGGGTGCGGTGCTGTCCGAGGGGCGCGCACAGGGCGCGGCCGGGTCTCAGGCAGCGAGCGCGCAGGGCGGTCCACGGCGGACGACGCTGTGCACGAGCAGCGGGACGGCGCGGGCGGGCCGGACGGAGCGCACGGGGGCGGGCAGCGGGCGGCCCGGGGCGGGCCGCGCGCCGATGACCGCGACGGCGATCAGCAGCGGGCGGAAGGCGAGGCCGGCCACCGCGCCGAGCAGCTGCGTCAGCGCGGCCTCGCCGCGGCGCAGCCAGGCCGCCGCCAGCAGCCCGACCAGCAGATGCGCCGCGAGCAGCAGCAGCCACGGCGCGGTGGTCGCGGGGGCGGCGGCGTCCTGGGGCAGCCGAACCAAGGGGGCGCCGACGGAGCCGCCGCCGCAGAGCAGATCGACGCCCAGCGAACGCAGCGGCCCGGTGACCGGACCGCCGCCCTCGCCGTAACAGGTGTGCTGGCCGATGCTGAAGACCGTGTCGGCGGCCAGCTCCAGGGGGAGCAGCAGCGCGGCGATCCGCCAGTAGCCGCGCTCCCGCCCGGCCAGCGCGTAGGCGAGGGTGAAGACGGCGGCCGAGAGCGCGGCGACGGTGGTCAGCGGCAGCGGCATCCGGGACAGCAGCACATGCGACGCCGAGGACAGCGTCACGCACAGCGCCGTGAAGAGCGCTGCGCGCAGTGCCCGCAGGTGTGCCGCAGATATGTCCATTGCTGCGAGTGTGCCATGGTCCGGGCCGGGCGGTGCCCAAGGGGACCCGGACCCACAGGAATCTCAGAAACCTCTCAGAAACCGCCGAGGCGGTCTCCCGGGAGTCTCTTCCGCTCTCCCGGGAGACCTCGTGTGCAATGCCTTACAGGTCCCTTGCAGATCCCCCTGCAGCTCCCGTGCAAGCCCTTGCGGGCCTCTTACGGGCCTCTTACGGGCCTCTTGCGGACCGGGAATCCCTTAAAGGCCGGGGATCCGCCCGTTCCGGAACAGATCCACGAAGATCTGGTGGTCGGCGCGGGCGCGGGCCCCGTAGGAGTGCGCGAAGTCGACCAGGAGCTGGCCGAAGCCGTCCTCGTCGGCCGCGATGGCCGCGTCGATGGCGCGCTCGGTGGAGAACGGCACCAGCGAGTGCCCGCTCTCGTCGTCCGCCGCGGCGTGCATGGTGGCCGTCGCCCGGCCGAGGTCGGCCACCACGGCGGCGATCTCCTCCAGGTCGTCGATGTCCGACCAGTCCAGATCGACCGCGTACGGCGAGATCTCGGCGACCAGCTGGCCCGCGCCGTCCAGCTCGGTCCAGCCCAGCCAGGGGTCGGCGTGGTCCTGGAGGGCGCGCTGCGAGATCACCGTGCGGTGGCCCTCGTGCTGGAAGTAGCCGCGGACCGCCGGCTCGGTGATGTGCCGGGAGACGGCCGGGGTCTGCGCCTGCTTCATGTAGATCACGACGTCGTTCTCCAGGGCGTCGCTGTTGCCCTCCAGCAGGATGTTGTACGAGGGCAGCCCGGCCGAGCCGATGCCGATGCCGCGGCGGCCCACCACGTCCTTGACGCGGTAGGAGTCGGGGCGGTCCAGGCTCGAGTCGGGCAGGGTCTCCAGATAGCCGTCGAAGGCGGCCAGCACCTTGTAGCGGGTCGCCGCGTCCAGCTCGACGCTGCCGCTGCCCGCCGAGAAGCGGCGCTCGAATTCGCGGATCTCCGTCATCGACTCCAGCAGCCCGAACCGGGTCAGCGAGCGGGCGTCGCGCAGCGCGTCCAGCAGCGGGCCCTCGGCGGTGTCCAGGGTGAAGGGCGGGACGTCGTCATCCTTGGCCCCGGAGGCCAGCGCGTGGATGCGCTCGCGGTAGGCGGCGGCGTAGATGCGCACCAGCTCGGTGATCTGCTCGTCGCTGAGCGCCTTGGCGTAGCCGATCAGCGCGACCGAGGCCGCGAACCGCTTGAGGTCCCAGGTGAACGGGCCGACATAGGCCTCGTCGAAGTCATTGACGTTGAAGATCAGCCGGCCCGTGGCGTCCATGTAGGTGCCGAAGTTCTCGGCGTGCAGATCGCCGTGGATCCACACCCGGCCGGTCCGCTCGTCGAGGTAGGGGCCGTTGTCCTTGCCGTCCTCGAGGTCCTTGTAGAACAGGCAGGCCGTGCCGCGGTAGAAGGCGAATGCGGAGGCGGCCATCTTCCGGAATTTGACGCGGAAGGCCGCGGGGTCGGCGGCGAGCAGCTCTCCGAAGGCGGTGTCGAAGACGGCGAGGATGTCCTCGCCGCGCTGAGCGGCGTCCTGGGCCGGGGCGTGCTGGGACGACATCGCTGGGTGCCTCCTGGGGTGCGGGAGATGCAGAAGAGGGGTGACAGGAATCCATGACGGATAACGATCGCGAGGTGACCGCGATTGTTCGTTATGGATCTGCGTGTGACAACGGGTGAGGCTACTCGGGAGTGCCCCGCGGCGGGCACCGGGGAGCCGCGGCACGCACATCGATTGTCGGCGCGGAGTCGTAGACTTCGAGACCGTCCACCCCGTCCCGCGCGACCCGCCCGCCACCCCTGACAGCACTGCGCGCCGCACCGTTCCCCTGGAGGTCCCCCGCCGTGGCCAAGCCGCCGTTCACGCACCTGCACGTCCACACCCAGTACTCGCTGCTGGACGGTGCGGCCCGGCTGAAGGACATGTTCGCCGCGTGCAACGAGATGGGCATGACGCATATCGCCATGTCCGACCACGGCAACCTGCACGGGGCGTACGACTTCTTCCACTCGGCGCAGAAGGCGGGCGTGACACCGATCATCGGCATCGAGGCGTATGTCGCCCCCGAGTCGCGCCGCAACAAGCGCAAGATCCAGTGGGGCCAGCCGCACCAGAAGCGCGACGACGTCTCCGGCTCCGGTGGTTACACCCACAAGACGATCTGGGCGGCGAACAAAACGGGCCTGCACAACCTCTTCAAGCTGTCCTCGGACGCGTACGCCGAGGGCTGGCTGCAGAAGTGGCCGCGCATGGACAAGGAGACGATCTCCCAGTGGAGCGAGGGCCTCATCGCCTCCACCGGCTGCCCCTCCGGTGAGCTGCAGACGCGGCTGCGCCTCGGCCAGTTCGACGAGGCCCTGAAGTCGGCCTCCGAGTATCAGGACATCTTCGGCAAGGACCGCTACTTCCTGGAGCTGATGGACCACGGCATCGAGATCGAGCGCCGGGTCCGCGACGGCCTGCTGGAGATCGGCAAGAAGCTCGGCATCCCGCCGCTGGTGACGAACGACTCGCACTACACCTACGCCCATGAGGCGACCGCGCACGACGCCCTGCTCTGCATCCAGACCGGCAAGAACCTCTCCGACCCGGACCGCTTCCGGTTCGACGGGACGGGCTACTACCTGAAGTCCACGGACGAGATGTACGCCATCGACTCCTCGGACGCCTGGCAGGAGGGCTGCCGCAACACCCTCCTGGTCGCCGAGCAGATCGACACCACCGGCATGTTCGAGAAGCGCGACCTCATGCCGAAGTTCGAGATCCCGGACGGCTTCACCGAGGTCACCTGGTTCCAGGAGGAGGTCCGGGTCGGCATGGGCCGCCGCTACCCGGAGGGTGTCCCCGAGGACCGGCAGAAGCAGGCCGAGTACGAGATGGACATCATCATCCAGATGGGGTTCCCGGGCTACTTCCTCGTCGTCGCCGACTTCATCATGTGGGCCAAGAACAACGGCATCGCGGTGGGCCCGGGCCGAGGTTCGGCGGCCGGTTCGATCGTCGCGTACGCCATGGGCATCACCGACCTCGACCCGATCACGCACGGCCTGATCTTCGAGCGGTTCCTCAACCCCGAGCGTGTCTCCATGCCCGATGTCGACATCGACTTCGACGAGCGCAGGCGCGTCGAAGTGATCAGGTACGTGACGGAGAAGTACGGCGCCGACAAGGTCGCCATGATCGGCACGTACGGCAAGATCAAGGCCAAGAACGCGATCAAGGACTCCGCGCGCGTGCTCGGCTACCCGTACGCGATGGGCGACCGCCTCACCAAGGCGATGCCCGCCGACGTCCTCGGCAAGGGCATCGACCTCTCCGGCATCACCGACCCCAAGCACCCGCGCTACAGCGAGGCGGGCGAGATCCGGGGGATGTACGAGAACGAGCCGGACGTCAAGAAGGTCATCGACACCGCCAAGGGCGTCGAGGGCCTGGTCCGGCAGATGGGCGTGCACGCCGCCGGCGTCATCATGTCCAGCGAGCCGATCGTCGACCACGCCCCGATCTGGGTGCGGCACACCGACGGCGTCACCATCACGCAGTGGGACTACCCGCAGTGCGAGTCGCTCGGCCTGCTGAAGATGGACTTCCTGGGCCTGCGAAACCTGACCATCATGGACGACGCCGTCAAGATGGTGAAGACCAACAAGGGCATCGACCTGGAGATGCTCTCCCTCCCGCTGGACGACCCGAAGACCTTCGAACTGCTCTGCCGCGGTGACACGCTCGGCGTCTTCCAGTTCGACGGCGGCCCGATGCGCTCGCTGCTGCGCCAGATGCAGCCCGACAACTTCGAGGACATTTCCGCCGTCTCGGCCCTCTACCGGCCGGGCCCGATGGGCATGAACTCCCACACGAACTACGCGGAGCGCAAGAACGGCCGCCAGGAGATCACACCGATCCACCCGGAGCTCGAAGAGCCCCTGAAGGAGACGCTCGGCCTGACCTACGGCCTCATCGTGTACCAGGAGCAGGTGCAGAAGGCCGCCCAGATCATCGCCGGGTACTCGCTCGGCGAGGCCGACATCCTGCGCCGCGTGATGGGCAAGAAGAAGCCCGAGGAACTGGCCAAGAACTTCGTCCTGTTCCAGGAGGGCGCGAAGAAGAACGGCTACTCGGACGCGGCGATCCAGGCCCTGTGGGACGTCCTCGTCCCCTTCGCCGGCTACGCCTTCAACAAGGCGCACTCCTCCGCGTACGGCCTGGTCACCTACTGGACCGCCTACCTCAAGGCGAACTACCCGGCCGAGTACATGTCCGCGCTGCTCACCTCGGTCCGCGACGACAAGGACAAGTCCGCGGTCTATCTGAACGAGTGCCGCCGGATGGGCATCAAGGTGCTGCCGCCGAACGTCAACGAGTCCGAGGCCAACTTCGCCGCCCAGGGCGACGACGTGATCCTCTTCGGCCTCACCGCGGTCCGCAACGTCGGCCAGAACGTCGTCGAGGCGATCATCCGCTCCCGCAAGGCCAAGGGGAAGTACTCCTCCTTCCCCGACTACCTCGACAAGGTCGAGGCCGTCGTCTGCAACAAGCGCACCACGGAATCGCTGATCAAGGCCGGCGCCTTCGACGAGATGGGGCACACCCGCAAGGGCCTGACCGCGCAGTACGAGCCGATGATCGACAACGTCGTGCAGGTCAAGCGCAAGGAGGCCGAGGGACAGTTCGACCTGTTCGGCGGGATGGGCGACGCCGCCGCCGACGAAGGCCCCGGCTTCGGTCTCGACGTCGAGTTCTCGGACATCGAATGGGACAAGACCTACCTGCTCGCCCAGGAACGCGAGATGCTCGGCCTCTACGTCTCCGACCACCCGCTCTTCGGGCTGGAGCACGTCCTGAGCGACAAGGCCGACGCCGCCATCGCCCAGCTCACCGGCGGCGACTACTCCGACGGCTCGATCGTCACCATCGGCGGCATCATCTCGGGCCTCCAGCGCAAGATGACCAAGCAGGGCAACGCCTGGGCGATCGCCACCGTCGAGGACCTGGCCGGCTCCATCGACTGCATGTTCTTCCCCGCCACCTACCAGCTGGTGTCCACCCAACTCGTCGAGGACTCCGTGGTGTTCGTCAAGGGCCGCCTCGACAAGCGCGAGGACGTCCCCCGGCTCGTCGCCATGGAGATGATGGTCCCCGACCTCTCGGAGGCGGGCGCCAACGCCCCGGTGACCATCACCATCCCCACCGTGAAGGTCACCCCGCCGATGGTCGAGAAGCTCGGCGAGGTGCTGAGCAGCCACCGCGGCTCGACGGAGGTCCGGATCAAGCTCCAGGGCGCCCGGAAGACCACCGTGCTACGGCTGGACCGCCATCGCGTCACACCCGATCCGTCCCTGTTCGGCGATCTGAAGGTGCTGCTCGGCCCGTCCTGTCTGGCGGGGTGAGCCGGCCGCCGGGGACGGGGACGGGCGGCGGCCCGCCCGCCCGGCCCCGGCGGTGCTCAGGAGAGGCTCTTCGCGAGGGGCCCGCCCTGCGGGCCGGCCCGGCGCTCCTCGGCCTGGGCGTGGATCATGAGGCCGACGAAAATCGCCAGGGGTACGGCCGACGAGCCCGCCGTGCCGAGACCGGGACCGCCCTTGGTGACGGGCTTGGCGACGGGCTTGGTGAGGAAGTCGCCGGCGGTGGCCCCGAGCGGGCGGGTGAGCACGAAGGCGATCCGGAACAGCAGCACATTCGGCACGACCGGCACCCGCCTCAGGGCGAGGAGGCCCGCGAGCGGCCCGCCGACGAGCAGCGCGCCACCCGCGTAGCCGAGTCCGGAGCCGTCCGGGAGGAAAGCCCCCGCGGAGGTGCCGAGCGTGTTCGGGACGAGGATCGCGGCACCGGCGGGGTAGCCCGGTCCCAGGCCCTGCGGACCCCGGCCGAGCGAGGTGGCGCCGCCGGTGAGGTACCGGGCACCGGCGTCACGGTTCATGAAGTCGGACATCGTGGTGCCGGCCATGCTCGTGGACAGGATGACCGTCCAGGAGAAGAACGGGTTGTACCGCTCGACCGCAGCTGGACGACCGGCGTCACCACGACAAGGGGCGCGCCCGCAATCGGGCGCGCCCCTCAACTCAGCGGCGAATCAACTCAGTTGTGACCGAAGCGCCTCTGGTGCTTACGGGCGACATCCGCCGGGCTGCCCTGGGCGTGCTGCGGGGCCTGGGAGATGGCCTCGATGGCCGACTTCTCCGCCGCCTGCTGGCCGCGCTCCGCCGGGCTGCCCTTCTGCTGACTTCGTTCCTTCTTGGACTTGTTCTTCGCCATGGCCGTGCCTCCTGAGGGGGATCCTGGATCGGGGCCGGGACCAGACTTACATGTCGGATGAAAAGCCGCATTTCGGGCAATTACCGTGCGTGATGCGGGACGTGGGACAGGGCGTGCCGCGGGACGCGACCAGGGACGCCCGGCACCCCGCGACGAGACACGAACACCCCTCTCCCGGCACGGACTCACGCCACATGCCCAACATCCCCGCCGAATCCGCCACGCCGATGATCCAGACGGGGCAGATAACCCCCGTACGGTCGGGCAGACTCGAGGGAAAGCCGAAGAGAACTCGTGCCACGGGCCGAGCCGGGGGGCGACCGGACCTCAGCACCTCAGGGAAGAGGGTGGAACGTGGATCGCTGCGTCGTCCTGGTGGACGCCGGATATTTGCTCGGCGCCGCCGCGAGTCTGCTCGCGGGAGAGCCCGCCCGTTCCCGGATCACCGTCGATCACGCCGCCCTCATCCAGGGCCTGCGGCAACGCGCCGAAGCCGATACCGAACGGCCGCTGCTGCGGATCTACTGGTTCGACGGCGCCCCCGACCGCGTCCCGCAGCCCGAGCACCGCAGGCTGCGCGTCATGCCCCGGGTCACCGTCCGACTCGGCGCCCTGACCCGCAGCGACGGCCGCTGGGCACAAAAGGGCGTGGACGCCGCCATGCACGCCGAGCTCACCGAACTCGCCCGCAACCGCGCCTGCTCCGACATCGTCCTGGTCACCGGCGACGGCGACCTCCTGCCCGGCCTGATGTCCGCCAAGGAACACGGCGTCGCCGTCCACCTGTGGGCCGTACAGGCGGCGGACGGCGACTACAACCAGTCCGAGGACCTGGTCGCCGAGGCCGACGAACGGCGGGTGCTGGACCGCGCCTGGATCATCCGGGCGGTGCGCGCCAAGGAGCTCGGCGGGTCCTGCGCGCCGACGCCCGCCCCGCGCCCGGAGATCGCCGCGATCCTCTCCGCCCCGCTGCCCGAATCCGCCGTCGCCGCGGCCGCCGCGGCCGCCGCCGGCCCCGACACCGCCGACCACCCCCACGAACGCAACGGCAGCAACGGCACCGCGCATCCCGCCCCCGACGCCGACCGGGACGGCGCTACCGCCGACGCACCGGGCGCCGGCGCCTCCCGGGTCGTGCCCACCCCCAAGGACCTGGCCGGACTGAGCCGCACCCACGCCCCGGGCACCCCCACCCCCGGGAACGGCAACGGCAACGGCAATGGAAACGGCAACGGCAACGGCAACGGCAACGGCACCGCCGTCCCCGCCCCCTCCGCCACCCTGCGCTGGTCCTCCGACAAGGGCTGGGCCGAGCGCGGCGGCCCCGTGGGCGAACCGTCCGAGACCGCCTCCCTGCCCACCCTGGCCCTGCTCACCAGCGCCGAGCAGCGCTGGGCCGACCGCGAGGAGGACATCACCGCCGTCAGCGGTGACCCCTTCGAGGTGGGCCAGGTCTTCGCCCGCCGCTGGACCGAGCGGCTCTCCGAGACCGCCCACCTCCAGCAGCTCTCGACGGAATACCCGCGCATCCCGCACCGCATCGACGGTGAACTGCTGCGCTACGCCGCCCGGTTCGGCCTGCTGGCCCACAAGGACGACCAGATCGACGAGCACGACCGCTATGCGATCCGGGCCGGCTTCTGGCGCGAGGTCGACGCCCGCACCGCCGCCGAGCATGCACCGGTCGCCGACTGAGGGCGCGCCCCGAGTGCCCCGCGGCCCGGGGCCCGCGCCGGGCCGCGTACCCTCGTAGCTCGTGAGGACGGGCGCAAAACAGGCGGAGCGCGGCGGCACGGCGTGCGTCGTACAGGACCTGGTCAAGACCTACCCCGCGGTGCGCGGGCGTCGCGGGGCGGACCGGGCGCCCGCCGTACGGGCCAGCGACGGCATCAGCCTGGAGGTACGGCGCGGGGAGATCTTCGGGCTGCTCGGCCCCAACGGAGCCGGCAAGTCCACCCTGGTGCGCCAGCTGACCGGACTGCTCCGCCCGGACTCCGGCCGGATCTTCGTCCTCGGCCACGACCTGGTACGCCACCCCGAGCGCGCCGCCCGGCTGCTGGCCTACCTCGGCCAGGAATCGCCCGCCCTGGACGAGATGACCGTCGCGCTCGCCGTGGAGACCACCGGGCGGCTGCGCGGACTGGACCTGCGCCGGGCGCGCGCCGAGCGCGACGCGCTGATCACCGAGCTGGACCTCGCCGACATCGCCGCGCGTCCCCTGAAGAAACTCTCCGGCGGGCAGCGCCGGCTGGCCTGCTTCGCGACCGTACTGATCGGCGAGCGCCCGCTGCTGGTGCTGGACGAGCCGACCACCGGCATGGACCCGCTCGCCCGCCGCGCCGTCTGGGCCGCGGTGGACCGCCGCCGCGCCGAGCGCGGCGCCACCGTCCTGCTGGTCACCCACAACGTCCTGGAGGCCGAGAGCGTGCTGGACCGGGTCGCGGTGATCGACCGGGGCCGGGTCATCGCCTGCGATTCGCCCGGCGGCCTCAAGGAGCGCGTGGCGGAGGAGGTGCGGCTGGAGCTGGTGTGGCGGGACCGGCCGCCCCTCGACGTCCCCGAGGTCGCCGCCCTGCGGCCCGCCGCCCAGGTCTCCGGCCGCCGCTGGACCCTCCGGCTCCCGGCCGCCGAGGCCCGCGCCGCGGTCTCGGCCGTCACCACCGGCCCGGCCTTCGCCGCCCTCGACGACTTCACCTTCGCCACGCCGAGCCTGGAGGACGTCTATCTCTCACTCGGCGGGCGCGCGGAAGGACTGGTCAAGGCGTGAAACGGCCGATGACGACGGGAGCGGCCACGCAGGCCGCCGGCGGGACGACGTACCGCGGGGGCAGCGACGAAGGCCGGGTGAGGGCGTGAGTGTGGTTCCCACGCAGGCCGTGCCCGGGGCATCCCCGGGCACCGGCACGTGGCCCGAGGACGAGGCGCCCGCCCCGCTGGCGCCGCGCGCCCGGATGCTCCCCGCGCTCGGCGCCGTCTACCGCGCCCAGCTCTCCCGCGCCCGGGTCGCCCGGATCCCGCTGCTGTTCGTCGCCACCTTCCAGTCCGTCGGCATCATGATCATGATGCGTGGGGTGGTCGACGGCGGCACCGCGGCCCGGTCCGTGGTCTCCGGCGCGAGCGTGCTGGTCGTGGCCTTCGTGGCGCTGAACCTGCTCGCCCAGTACTTCGGCCAGCTACGGGCGAGCGGCGGCCTCGACCACTACGCGACGCTGCCGGTGCCGCCGGCCGCCGTGGTGCTGGGCGCGGCCGCCGCCTACGCCTCCTTCACCGTGCCCGGCGCCGTCGTCACCGCGCTCGCCGGCGGCCTCCTCTTCCAGCTGCCGATGGCCCATCTGTGGGTGCTGGCCGCCGTCATCCCGCTGTCCGGAGCGGCGCTCTCCGGCCTCGGTGCCGCCTGCGGACTGCTCGCCCCGCGCCAGGAAATCGCCACGCTCTGCGGCCAGTTGGGCATGTCGGCGGCGCTGCTGCTCGGCGTCCTGCCGCCCGACGGCATGCCCCCGGTGGTCGGCTGGGCCCGCGATCTGCTGCCCTCGACGTACGGGGTGGAGGCGCTGACCCGGAGCTACGCGGCCCGCCCCGACTGGCCGGCCGTCGGCGCCGACCTCGGCGTCTGCGCCGCCGTCGGCGTCCTCTCGCTGGCCGTCGCGACCTGGGCATACCGCCGCGCCGCGGCCCGATGACGGACACGGCCGGCCCTCATGGGCGTCCCTCTTCCCGCCCCACCACGCCGACCTGGCACGATGACAGGGTGACCGCACCGCTGACGCCACGCGACAACCAACCGCCCGACGAACCGCAGCACGACCGGCAGGGGAGCGACGGGCCGGACAACCCCTGGGCCGCGCCCGCCGCCCACCACGGGGCCACCGCCGTCGACGCCGGCCCCGGACTCGTCCGTGAACTGCGCGAGGCCGCGGTGATCGCGCTCCTTGTCGCCGTGTGCGGCCTGCTGCTCGGCGTCCTGTGGAACTGGCTCGCCCCGCACACCCCGCTGATCTCCGACACCAAGGCCGTCTACCTCAAGAACACCGAGGGCGAGGAGGCGATCGGCGCGGACGGCACCTTTGTGCTGCTGGCCCTCGGCTTCGGGCTGCTCACCGCGGCGGTGGTCTTCCGCTTCCGCCGGCGTGGCGGAATCCCGCTGGTGGTGGCGCTGGCCCTCGGCGGGCTGCTCGGCGCCGTGCTGGGCTGGCAGACCGGGATGTGGCTGGGACCCACCGCCGATGTCGCCGTCCACGCCCGGCAGGTCGGGCCCGGCGTCACCTTCGACGGTCCGCTGCAGCTGGGCGCCAAGGGCGCGCTGCTGGCCTGGCCGGTCGCGGCGATGCTGGCCCAGCTCGCGCTGAGCGGCCTGTTCGGCCCGCGCGACCCGGAGCCGCCGCACCCGGACTGGTCCGCTCACTACGCGCAGGGGCCCGAGCGGCACGAGCACGAGCAGCACGAGCACGAGCACGAGCGGCATGAGCACGAGCCCGAGCGGAATGAGCAGGAGCACGGCCGGCACGGGCAGGGGCCTGCGGGCTCCTAGGGGGCGGGGGAACAGATCCCCTAAGGGTCGCGAGGGCCCCCTGCGGGGCCACAACGCGGCGGGGCCGGGGAGGTATTCCCGAGTGCCGCCGCGGCGGGCGGGCCCTGTGAGCCGGCCGACGAGCCGACCGGTAAGCCGACCGGTTGGCCGACCGGTGAGCCGGCCACTCGACGAAGCCGGTCGGCCAGTCGGTCAGCCCGCCGGTCGGCCGGCCCGCCGGTCCGCGGCCGGCCGGCGCGCTACGCCGGCTTTCGCCCGTGGTTGGCGCGGTGCTTGCGGATGCGCCATTTGCGCTTGCGGGTCCGTTTCGACATGGCGGGTCTCCTCCCCGGTCCGGTCGACCGCTCTCCCGGTCGTAGTAGCCGAGGAGGAGACGGCCGTAAAGGCTTACGGACCGGGTGTACGGCTCTTATCGGCCACGCCGCCGGACCGCGGTCACCCGCGGGCGATCGGCGCGAGCAGCGCCCCGGTGAGCGCCACCAGGTCCCCGGGCGCCAGCTCGACCTCCAGGCCGCGCCGCCCCGCCGAGACACAGACCGTGGCCCGGCCCTCGGCCGACGCGTCCACGACCGTCCGCAGCCGCTTGCGCTGCCCGAGCGGAGAGATCCCGCCCAGGACGTACCCCGTACTGCGCTCGGCCGCGGCCGGATCCGCCATCGCGGCGCGCTTGCCGCCCACCGCGGCCGCCAGCGCCTTGAGATCCAGCGAGCCGGACACCGGCACCACGGCCACTGTCAGGGTGCCGTCGACCTCCGCGAGCAGCGTCTTGAACACCTGCTCCGGCGCGACCCCGAGCGCCTCGGCGGCCTCCTCGCCGTACGAGGCGACGGCCGGGTCGTGCGCGTAGGAGTGCGTGGTGAAGGCGACGCCGGCCTCGGTGAGGGCGACCGTCGCGGGGGTTCCGGCGGACTTCTTGGACTTCTTCGCCAACGTCTTCGTGCCTCGCGTCAGTTCGGGCTGGTCGGCTGCCGCGTCAGATCCACCGCCGGCAGCGACGGGAGCTTACCGAGCAGCGCCGACTCCTGGCGCAGTAGCGTCAGCTCCTGGGTCAGGCGGGCCGCGGTGTCCGGGGCCTCCAGCAGCCGCTGCTTGGCGGGCACGTCCAGCACCGCCGCCGCGGCGACCAGGTACGACAGCACCGAAGGGTCGGCCGGCAGGTCCTGGCCGCTCGACAGGGTCCGCTCGTTCGCCCAGGCCAGCCGCTTCTGATAGGTGCGGAAGGCCCGTACGACGCCCGAGGCGAGCGCGCCCGCACCCTCGCCGTGGTCCTCGTCCAGCTCGTCCGTCTCGGCCGTCAGATACGGCCCGGAGGCGTCCACCGACCGCAGCCGGAAGCGGGTGGTGCCGGTGGCCAGCACCTCGTAGCCGGTGTCGTCGTCGGACGACTTGGCGCGGATGGTGGCCGCGTCCGCGATGCAGCCCACCGTGTGGAACGCCTGCATCGGATCGTCGCCGAAGCCCGCCGCGGGCCCCTCGGCGGTCGGCAGCGTGGCGTCCGGCATGCCCTGTGCGGTGGGCGCGACCTCGCGGCCGTCCCGGATGGCGATCACCGCGAAGCGGCGCTCGTCCTCGGGCCGGTCGGCCAGGTCGCGCATCAGCGCTCGGTACCGCGCCTCGAAGACGTTCAGCGGGAGAACGAGTCCCGGGAACAGCACCGAGTTGAGCGGGAAGAGCGGCAGGCGCACGGAGGTCACAGCGGGTAAGCCTAGAGCCTGTGGCCGGCCGGGCCATCACCCCGGGGGCGCATTGGCACGCCCCGGCCGGGAGGCGAAAGCATTCCCCGACCACCGGGCGGAGCCACCAACGGCTCCTGCCCCGGCCCACCCGCCGTACGGGATCATTGCCGTCGCAGCAGCCGCGACGCGCCCGCCGCCACCGTCGTCGCCAGCACCCAGCCCGCCAGGATCAGCACCGCCGCCGCCCACTGCGCCCCGCCGCCCGGCTTCCAGGCCGCGCCCTGGTTGAGGTCGATCACCGGCAGCAGCAGGTCGAGGGCGTAGAGATACGGATTCCACGGCGGGGTCTCGCCCGCCTTGAGCGGCGGCGGCGGATTCTCCGAGAAATAGACCGTGCCGATCGCCCACAGGATCGCCATCCACACCGCGGCCCGCCCCGGGCGGTAGCCGTACGCCACCGTCCAGTCCTGCAGCACGCCCCACGTCTTCGCCGCCAGCGGCAGCGTCTCCCGGCGGCGCCGCTGCTTGGCCAGCAGTACCTCCCGGGCGTCGGCGTCCTCACCGCTGGCGCGCAGTGAGGCCGCCAGCATCTCGTACGGCTCGGGCGCGTACTCGGGCGTCGCCGCGGCCACCCACTGCAGCCGCAGCGCCAGCGGGAAGTGGCCGCGCGGGATCAGCGTCTCGTAGGCGAAGCCGGCCATCCACAGCCCGCCCAGGCCCGGCCAGCTCGCCGACTTGTCGACGAGATTGACGACCCGGGCGCCGGAGAGGATCACCCGGCCGCGCTGCGGGCGCTCGCACAGGAACCGCAGTTCGGGCGTCTGGATGCGGCGCAGCGACAGCTCCTGGTCGGACTCCATCAGGAACCGGGCGTGCTCGATGTCGACCGCGTCGCCGAACCGCCCGTCGTCCAGCCGCATCCCGCCCTCGCACTCGAAGCGCTGCATCCGCGTGCCGCGGGAGGGGGTGTGGCCGATGCCGTACGGGGGAGTGGCGCCGCTGGAGAACGGGGAGTTCGCCAGGCCCGCGGCGGTCAGATGGAGGGTGCGTTCGACGGTCAGCTGGGGGGCGTTCAGCGCCCGGCGGCCGAACGGGTTGCTCAGCCGGCTGCCGCGCAGGCTCAGCGACACCCCGATGGTGGCGCCGCGCAGCGACAGCTCGCCGTAGGACTCCATCATCTCGGCCTGCAGGTCCTGGGCGACGGTCAGCCCGTCGGCCATGATCGAGCGGCCCTGGCGGTCCTTGTGCGCCACCACCTGATTGAGCATCAGGTCCGTGCCGATGTGTGCGTCCGTGAGCCGGATGCCGTTCTGCACCACGCAGCGCGGCAGATGCAGATCACCCTCGGTCTGCAGCCGGGCGGCCTCCAGCCGGGGTATCGCGCAGTTCACCAGCCGCAGCGTGGTGAACCGGCTCTCCGGCAGTACCACCTCGGCCTCGAAGCGGCAGTCCCGCAGCTCCACGAATGGCTTGATCGTGCCGCCCGCAAGGTCGAGAGTGTCCGTGATGTACGCACCGGTGAGCTTGAGCGCGGAGACCCGCCCCGGCTGCGCCACCGGCCCCTCCAGGAGCAGCAGCGCCACCACGCGGGCCCGCACCCGCCGCTCGGGGCCCCACAGATGCTGTCCGTGCGGATCGTCGCGGGCCGGATCGCCGATGTGCAGATCGCAGGTGCTGCCGTTGCGGAAGGCCTGCCACATGCTCCACTCCGCAGAGGTCAGCTGCAGGTCGGCGGGCGCGTCGCCGTCGCCGGGCTCGGTCACGTGTGTCCCCCTTTCTTTGCCCCCGTACATCCCGTGTTGCCGTACGCCTGTACGGACCCCTTGCCCGCTGGGTGATCGGTTGAACACGCGCGGTGAGGTCCAACTCCGGTCAACTTCACACGGCCGGTACCAGCCGGTCGCACGGGCGTCCGGCCCCTGCCTGGCTGTGTATCACTGAGTGATACGGGCGGCCGGGCCCGAGATCGGGTCTGAGACACTGGGAGGGTGATCTCCCGAATCGATCTGCGCGGTGACGCCCTCCCCGAGGGCGGCGCCCTGCGCGACCTGCTGCCCCGTGCCGAGTTCGACGTGGAAGCCGCCCTGGAGAAGGTGCGGCCCATCTGCGAGGACGTACGCCATCGCGGCACCGCGGCGCTGATCGACTACGCGCGGCGGTTCGACGGCGTCGAGATCGAGCGGGTACGCGTCCCCGCCGAGGAGCTCACCAAGGCCCTCGACGAGCTGGACCCGGCCGTCCGCGCCGCCCTGGAGGAGTCCATCCGGCGCGCCCGGACCGTCCACCGCGCGCAGCGCCGCACCGACCACACCACCAAGGTCGTCCCCGGCGGCACGGTCACCGAACGCTGGGTGCCGGTCGAGCGCGTGGGCCTCTACGTCCCCGGTGGCCGCTCGGTCTACCCCTCGTCCGTCGTCATGAACGTCGTCCCCGCCCAGGAGGCCGGCGTCGCCTCCCTCGCCGTCACCTCCCCGCCCCAGGCGGAATTCGGCGGCCTGCCGCACCCCACCATCCTCGCCACCTGCGCCCTGCTCGGCGTCGACGAGGTCTACGCGGCCGGCGGCGCCCAGGCCATCGCGATGTTCGCCTACGGCACCCCGGAGTGCCCGCCCGCCAACCTCGTCACCGGCCCCGGCAACATCTACGTCGCCGCCGCCAAGCGCCTGCTCAAGGGCCGTATCGGCATCGACGCCGAGGCCGGGCCCACCGAGATCGCCATCCTCGCCGACGACACCGCCGACCCGGCGCACGTCGCCGCCGACCTGATCAGCCAGGCCGAGCACGACCCGATGGCCGCCGCCGTCCTGGTCACCGACTCCGTCGAGCTGGCCGAGGCGACCGAGAAGGAACTGGCCCCGCAGATCGCGGCCACCAGGCACGTCGAGGACCGGATCAACCCGGCGCTCTCCGGCCGGCAGTCCGCCATCGTCCTCGTCGACGGCATCGACGAGGGCCTGCGGGTCGTCGACGCCTACGGCGCCGAGCACCTCGAGATCCAGACCGCCGACGCCTCCGCCGTCGCCGCCCGGGTCCGCAACGCCGGCGCGATCTTCGTCGGCCCCTACGCCCCCGTCTCCCTCGGCGACTACTGCGCAGGCTCGAACCACGTCCTGCCCACCGGCGGCTGCGCCTGCCACTCCTCCGGGCTGTCCGTGCAGTCCTTCCTGCGCGGCATCCACGTCGTGGACTACACCCGCGACGCGCTGGCCGAGGTCGCCCACCACGTGGTGACCCTCGCCGAGGCCGAGGACCTTCCGGCGCACGGCGCGGCGATCAAGGCACGGTTCGACTGGAAGGTCCCGCAGAGCAAGTGAGTCAGCACGTGACCAGGATCGACGACCTCCCCATCCGGGACGAACTGCGCGGCAAGTCGCCCTACGGCGCCCCGCAGCTGGACGTCCCCGTACGCCTGAACACCAACGAGAACCCCTACCCGCTCCCCGAACCGCTGGTCCGGCGGATCGCCGAGCGGGTGACCGAGGCCGCCCGGCAGCTCAACCGCTACCCCGACCGGGACGCGGTCGAGCTGCGCACCGAGCTGGCCCGCTACCTCTCCCGTACCGCCCGTCACGAGGTCACCAAGGAGCAGGTCTGGGCCGCCAACGGCTCCAACGAGGTCATCCAGCAGCTGCTGCAGACCTTCGGCGGCCCCGGGCGCACGGCCATCGGCTTCGAGCCCTCGTACTCCATGCACGCGCTGATCGCGCGGGGTACGGGCACGGGCTGGATCTCCGGCCCGCGCCACGACGACTTCACCATCGACGTGCCGGCGGCGAAGGCGGCCATCGCCGAGCACCGCCCCGACGTCGTCTTCATCACCACCCCCAACAACCCCACCGGCAACGCCGTCCCGGCCGAAGCGGTCCTCGCCCTGTACGACGCGGCCCAGGCGGCCCGGCCGTCGCTGGTCGTGGTCGACGAGGCGTACATCGAGTTCAGCCACGGCGATTCGCTGCTGTCGCTGCTCGACGGACGGCCGCATCTGGTCATCTCGCGCACGATGTCGAAGGCGTTCGGCGCGGCCGGGCTGCGCCTGGGCTACCTCGCCGCCGACCCGGCGGTCGTCGACGCCGTGCAGCTCGTACGGCTGCCCTACCACCTCTCGGCCGTCACCCAGGCCACCGCGCTCGCCGCGCTGGAGCACACCGACACGCTGCTCAAGTACGTCGACCAGCTCAAGCAGGAACGCGACAGGCTGGTGAACGAACTGCGCGCGATCGGCTACGACGTGACGCAGTCGGACGCCAACTTCGTCCAGTTCGGCCGCTTCGACGACGCGCACGTGGCATGGCAGAAGATCCTCGACCGGGGCGTCCTGGTCCGGGACAACGGCGTACCGGGATGGCTGCGGGTCACCGCCGGCACCCCGGCGGAAAACGACGCGTTTCTCGACGCGGTCCGTGAACTGAAGAAGGAGCAGAGCGCATGAACCGCGTCGGACGCGTGGAGCGCACGACCAAGGAGACCACCGTCCTCGTCGAGATCGACCTCGACGGCACCGGACAGGTCGATGTCTCGACCGGGGTCGGCTTCTACGACCACATGCTCGACCAGCTCGGCCGGCACGGTCTGTTCGACCTCAAGGTCAAGACCGACGGCGATCTGCACATCGACACCCACCACACCATCGAGGACACCGCCCTCGCCCTGGGCGCCGCCTTCAAGCAGGCCCTCGGCGACAAGGTCGGCATCTACCGCTTCGGCAACTGCACCGTCCCGCTGGACGAGTCGCTCGCCCAGGTCACCGTCGACCTCTCCGGCCGCCCGTACCTGATCCACACCGAGCCGGAAAACATCGCGCCGATGATCGGCAGCTATGACACGACGATGACCCGGCACATCTTCGAGTCGTTCGTCGCCCAGGCCCAGATCGCGCTGCACATCCACGTCCCCTACGGCCGCAACGCCCACCACATCGTGGAGTGCCAGTTCAAGGCGCTGGCCCGCGCGCTGCGCTACGCCAGCGAGCGCGACCCCCGCGCGGCCGGCATCCTCCCCTCCACCAAGGGAGCCCTGTAGCACCGTGAACGGTCTGTCGACAGTCTTCATCCTCCTCGGCCTCTTCCTCCTGGGCGGCGTCTACTCCTTCTGGAAGCAGCAGCTGCCCAAGAGCATCATCACCGTGCTCGCCCTCGGCTCCGCGATGTGCCTGGCCGCGGGCGTGCTCCGGCTGGAGGTGTGGAATTGACCGCCGCATCCCGCAAGAAGGTCGTCGTCTTCGACTACGGCTTCGGCAACATCCGCTCCGCCGAGCGCGCCCTGGCGCACGTCGGCGCGGACGTCGAGATCACCCGTGACTACGACACCGCCATGAACGCCGACGGCCTCCTCGTCCCCGGCGTCGGCGCCTTCGCCTCCTGCATGCAGGGGCTCAAGGACGCCCGCGGCGACTGGATCGTCGGCCGCCGGCTGTCCGGCGGCCGCCCCGTCATGGGCATCTGCGTCGGCATGCAGATCCTCTTCGCCCGCGGCATCGAGCACGGCGTCGAGACCGAGGGCCTGGACGAATGGCCCGGCACGGTCGGCCCGCTCAAGGCCGACGTCGTCCCGCACATGGGATGGAACACCGTCGACGCCCCTGAGGGGTCGCGGCTCTTCGCCGGCCGGCCCGACGACGCGCGCTACTACTTCGTGCACTCCTACGCGGTGCACGACTGGGAGCTGGAGATCGGCAACCCCGCCCTCACCGCGCCGAAGGTCACCTGGGCCACGCACGGTGAGCGGTTCGTGGCCGCCGTCGAGAACGGCCCGCTGTGGGCCACGCAGTTCCACCCCGAGAAGTCCGGCGACGCCGGTGCCCAGCTCCTGACCAACTGGATCGAAACGCTGTGAGTGCTGTGAACAAGCTTGAACTGCTGCCCGCCGTCGACGTCCGCGACGGCCAGGCCGTGCGCCTGGTGCACGGCGAGTCCGGCTCCGAGACCTCCTACGGCGACCCGCTCCAGGCGGCCCTCGCCTGGCAGCGGGCCGGCGCCGAATGGCTGCACCTCGTCGACCTCGACGCCGCCTTCGGCACCGGCGACAACCGCACGCAGATCGCCGAGGTCGCGCGCTCCATGGACATCAAGGTCGAGCTGTCCGGCGGCATCCGCGACGACGACTCCCTCGCCGCCGCCCTCGCCACCGGCTGCACCCGCGTCAACATCGGCACCGCGGCCCTGGAGAACCCCGACTGGGTCGCCAAGATCATCGCCGAGCACGGCGAGAAGATCGCGGTCGGCCTGGACGTCCGCGGCACGACGCTGCGCGGCCGCGGCTGGACCCGCGACGGCGGCGACCTCTACGAGACGCTGACCCGCCTGGACTCCGAGGGCTGCGCCCGCTACGTCGTCACCGACATCAACAAGGACGGCACCCTCCAGGGCCCCAACCTGGAGCTGCTGCGGAACGTCTGCAAGGCCACCGACCGCCCGGTGGTGGCCTCCGGCGGCGTTTCCTCCCTCGATGACCTGCGGGCACTTGCGACCCTGGTGCCGGAAGGTGTCGAGGGCGCCATCGTCGGCAAGGCGCTCTACGCAAAGGCCTTCACCCTCGAAGAGGCCCTGGCAGCAGTGTCGTAGCCGCGTCGTGGCGGCGCGTACGGAAAGGCGGCGTGATGACCATCGAGCGCGTACGGACCGACAGCCCCTGGGAAGCGACCATCGGATATGCGCGCGCCGTGGCGGCCGGCGACCGCGTCCTGGTCGCCGGCACGATGCCACTGGTCAACGGCGTACTCCAGGGCGAGGGCGACCCGTACGAACAGACCAGGGCCGCCTTCGCCAACGCGCTGGCGGCCCTGAAGCCCTTCGGGCTCGACGCCGCCGCCGTCCTGCGCACCCGGATGTATCTGACCCATCTGCGCGATGTGGACGCGGCCGCCCGCGCCCACAAGGAGATCTTCGACGCCGCTCCGCCCGCCACGACCCTGGTCGTGGTCTCCGGCTTCGTCGACTCCCGCGTCCTGGTGGAAGTAGAGCTGGAAGCCTTCCGAGAGGTCCCACAGCCCTCGGACCCCACACCCTTCAGAGAGGCCTGAACAGCAATGACCCTGGCGGTCCGCGTCATCCCTTGCCTGGACGTCGATAACGGCCGGGTCGTCAAGGGCGTCAATTTCCAGAACCTGCGCGATGCGGGCGACCCCGTCGAAATGGCCAAGATCTACGGGGACGAGGGCGCCGACGAGCTGACCTTCCTCGACATCACCGCCTCCTCCGGCAACCGCGAGACCACCTACGACGTGGTCCGCCGCACCGCCGAGCAGGTCTTCATCCCGCTCACCGTCGGCGGCGGCGTCCGCACCACCGAGGACGTCGACAAGCTGCTGCGCGCGGGCGCCGACAAGGTCGGCGTGAACACCGCCGCCATCGCCCGCCCCGACCTGATCCGCGAGATCGCCGAACGCTTCGGCAGCCAGGTCCTGGTCCTCTCGGTCGACGCCCGCCGTACGGCATCGGGCTCCTTCGAGGTCACCACGCACGGCGGCCGCCGCTCCGCCGGCATCGACGCCGTCGAATGGGCGCACCGCGCCGCCGAACTCGGCGCCGGCGAGATCCTGCTCAACTCCATGGACGCCGACGGCACCAAGGACGGCTACGACGTCGAGATGATCGAGGCCGTCCGCAAGCACGTCACCATCCCGGTCATCGCCTCCGGCGGCGCCGGCAAGCTGGACCACTTCGCCCCCGCGGTGGCGGCGGGCGCGGACGCGGTGCTGGCCGCCTCCGTCTTCCACTTCGGCGATCTGCGGATCGGGGACGTCAAGGGCGCCCTGCGGGACGCGGGTCACCCGGTGCGCTAGGTCCGGAACGGCAATACGGCAAAACGGCAACAGGGGGCGCCACCGCACCGCGGTGACGCCCCCCTGTTGCCGTCGGCCCCTTACCCCCGCTTGCGCGCCGCCCGGACGAACTCGCGGTTCATCCTGGTGATGCTGAACAGCGGAATGCCCTTGGGGCAGGCCGTGGCGCACTCGCCGGCGAGCGTGCAGCCGCCGAAGCCTTCGTCGTCCATCTGCCCGACCATGTCCACCACACGCGACTCGCGTTCCGGCGAGCCCTGCGGCAGCACATTGAGATGGTTGACCTTCGCCGAGGTGAACAGCATCGCCGAGCCGTTGGGGCAGGCCGCCACGCAGGCCCCGCAGCCGATGCACTCGGCGTGCTCGAAGGCGGCGTCGGCGGTCGGCTTGGGCACGGCGGTGGCGTGCGCCTCGGGGGCGGCGCCGGTGGGGGCGGTGATGTAGCCGCCGGACTGGATGATCCGGTCGAAGGCGGAACGGTCCACCACCAGGTCCTTGACGACCGGGAACGCCGACGCCCGCCAGGGCTCGATGTCGATCGTGTCGCCGTCGGAGAACGCCCGCATGTGCAGCTGGCAGGTCGTGGTCCGCTCCGGGCCGTGCGCATCGCCGTTGATGACGAGGCTGCACGCACCGCAGATCCCCTCGCGGCAGTCGTGGTCAAAGGCGACCGGGTCCTCACCGCCGAGGATCAGCGACTCGTTGAGGGTGTCGAGCATCTCCAGGAACGACATGTCCGGGGAGATGCCGTCCACCTCGTACGTGGACATGGTGCCCGGGGCATCGGCGTTCTTCTGACGCCAGACGCGCAGGGTGAGGGACATCGTGGCTGCGGGGGTCGCCCCCCGGGAGACGGCGGTCATGCGTAGCTCCGCTGGGTGGGGTGGACGTACTCGAAGAGGAGGTCTTCCTTGTGGAGGGTGGGAGCGCCGCCGGTGGCGGTGCTGTGCTCTCCCGGGGGACGACCCCCGGACCCCCCGTGTTCCCAGGCGGCCACGTACGAGAACTCCTCGTCGCGGCGGGCGGCCTCGCCGTCCGGGGTCTGGGACTCCGTGCGGAAGTGGCCGCCGCAGGACTCCGCCCGGTGCAGCGCGTCGAGGCACATCAGCTCCGCGAGCTCCAGGTAGTCCACGACGCGGTTGGCCTTCTCCAGCGACTGGTTGAACTCCTCGCCGGTGCCCGGGACCTTGATCCGCCGCCAGAACTCCTCGCGGATCCCCGGAATCCGCTCGAGGGCCTTGCGCAGCCCCTCGTCGGTACGGGCCATCCCGCAGTACTCCCACATGAGTTCACCGATCTCGCGGTGGAAGGAGTCGGGCGTACGGTCCCCGTCCACGGCCAGCAGCCTGGCGAGCCGCTCCTCGGTCTCCCGCACGGCCGCCACCGCCTCCGGATGACCGGCGTCGACCTCGTCCTTGTGCGGATGGCGGGCGAGATAGTCGTTGATCGTCGAGGGCAGCACGAAGTAGCCGTCGGCCAGGCCCTGCATCAGGGCGGAGGCGCCGAGGCGGTTGGCGCCGTGGTCGGAGAAGTTGGCCTCCCCGATCGCGAACAGGCCGGGGACGGTGGTCTGGAGGTCGTAGTCGACCCACAGACCGCCCATCGTGTAGTGCACGGCCGGGTAGATCCGCATCGGGACCTCGTACGGGTCCTCATCGGTGATCCGGGCGTACATGTCGAAGAGATTGCCGTACTTCGCCTCGACGGCCTTGCGGCCCATCCGCGCGATGGCATCCGCGAAGTCGAGGTAGACGCCCTGGCCGCCGGGGCCGACCCCGCGCCCCTCGTCGCACACGTTCTTCGCCGCCCGGGATGCGATGTCACGCGGCACCAGGTTGCCGAAGGAGGGGTAGATGCGCTCCAGGTAGTAGTCGCGCTCGTCCTCGGGAATGTCCTTCGGCGACCGCGCGTCGCCCTTGGCCTTCGGCACCCAGATGCGGCCGTCGTTGCGCAGCGACTCGCTCATCAGCGTCAGCTTGGACTGGTGGTCGCCGGTGCGCGGGATGCAGGTCGGGTGGATCTGGGTGAAGCAGGGGTTGGCGAAGTACGCGCCGCGCCGGTGCGCCCGCCAGACGGCGGTCGCATTGGAGTTCATGGCGTTGGTGGAGAGGTAGAAGACGTTGCCGTAGCCGCCGGAGGCCAGCACCACCGCATCGGCGAAGTAGGTGTCGATCTTCCCGGTGATCAGGTCGCGGGCGACGATCCCGCGGGCCCGCCCGTCCACCACGATCAGGTCCAGCATCTCGGTACGCGGATGCATCTCGACGGTGCCGGCGGCTATCTGCCGCGACAGCGCCTGGTAGGCGCCGAGCAGCAGCTGCTGACCCGTCTGGCCGCGGGCGTAGAACGTACGGGAGACCTGCACGCCGCCGAACGAGCGGGTGTCGAGCAGCCCGCCGTACTCGCGGGCGAACGGCACACCCTGCGCCACACACTGGTCGATGATCTCCACGGAGACCTGCGCCAGCCGGTGCACATTGGACTCGCGCGCCCGGAAGTCGCCGCCCTTGACGGTGTCGTAGAACAGCCGGTGGATGGAGTCGCCGTCGTTGCGGTAGTTCTTGGCGGCGTTGATGCCGCCCTGCGCGGCGATGGAGTGGGCCCGGCGCGGCGAGTCCTGGTAGCAGAACTGCACGACGTGATAGCCCTGTTCGGCGAGCGTGGCGCCCGCCGCGCCGCCCGCCAGGCCGGTGCCGACGACGATCACGGTGTGCTTGCGCCGGTTGGCCGGGTTGACCAGCTTCGCCTCGAAGCGGCGGGTGTCCCAGCGCTCGGCTATCGGGCCCTTGGGGGCCTTGGTGTCGACGACCGGGGCGCCGGTCGCGTAGTCGGTGTATGCGGTCACGTCAGCTCACCAATCCGGTCATGACGGCGACGGGTACGGAGATGAAACCCGCCGTCAGCAGCAGCGCGAGGACGGTGGCGGTGGTCTTCAGCACGCGGTCCCGGGCGGCGCTGCCGGCACCGAGGGTCTGCGCGGCGCTCCAGAAGCCGTGCCGGATGTGCAGGCCCAGCGCGAGCATCGCGACGATGTAGATCACATCGCCGTACCAGGTGGAGAAGGTCGCGACGACGTTCGCGTACGGGTGGCCGGCCTCGGCGTGCGGGTTCACCGTCAGCGTCGTCAGGTCCAGGATGTGCCAGACGATGAACAGGCCGAGGATGATGCCGCCCCAGCGCATCGTGCGGGTGGCGTAGGAGGCGCGCTTCCGCTTGTGCGCGTACTTCACGGGACGGGCGGCGATATCGCGGCGGCTGAGCTGGTACGCCGCCACCGCATGCGTCACCACGGCCACGACCAGCACCACCCGCGCGATCCACAGGAACCACTCGTGGTGCAGGAACGGCTCGCCGATGGTGCGCAGCCAGGCGGCGTACGCGTCGAAGTCCCCGGCCCCGAAGAAGATCTTGAGGTTGCCCAGCATGTGGACGACCAGATACAGCAGCATCACGATGCCGCTGACGGCCATGGCCGTCTTCTTGCCGACGGTCGAGCCCCACAGGAGGGCCGCGAAGGACGGCCGTCGGTCCGTCCGAGTGTCCAGTGCTGCCATGAGTCCCGACGGTAGGGACGTATCCGGCCATCAGTCCAAGACATGCTCCGGCTCATCTCCATAGGCCAGAACTATCGCTGCCTTATATTCCCCTTATGCAGCTGCAACAGCTCCGCTACTTCACGGCCGTCGCGGACACCCGCCACTTCACCCGCGCCGCCGAGCGCGAACACGTCGCCCAGCCCTCCCTCTCCCAGCAGATCCGGGCCCTGGAACGGGAGTTGGGCGCCGAACTCTTCCACCGCGCCCGCGGCCACATCACCCTCACCGACGCGGGCGAGACCCTGCTGCCGCTGGCCCGCCGCATCCTCGCCGACACCGAGACCGCCCGCCGCGAGGTCCAGGAGGTCGCCCAGCTCCGCCGCGGCCGGCTCCGCCTCGGCGCCCCGCCCAGCCTCTGCGCCAGCCTCGTCCCGGACGTGCTGAGCGCCTTCCACGCCACCTACCCGGGCGTCGATCTGATCGTCACCGAGGACGGCTCCCAGGACCTCGTCCGCGCCCTGGCCGACGGCGCACTCGACCTCGCCCTGATCATCACCCCGCTGCCGGTCCAGGCCCCCGCGCTGACCACCTCCGACCTGCTGCGGGAGGAGCTCGTCGTGGTCTCCGCCCCCGACCGCCCCGCCCCGGTGGCCGGCCGCCGCACCCGCATCCGCGTCGAAGATCTCCGCGGCCGCCCCCTGGCGATGTTCCGCCGCGGCTACGACCTGCGGGAATTCACCACCGCGGCCTGCCGGGCGGCTGGCTTCGAGCCCACCTTCACCGTCGAGGGCGGCGAGATGGACGCCGTCCTCGGATTCGTCCGGGCGGGGCTGGGCATCGCCGTCGTCCCGAGCATGGTCGCCGAACGCTCCGGACTGCGCGTCACCCGCTTCGCCACCCCCGGCATGCACCGCGTCGTCTCGGTGGCCCACCGCGGCGATGTCTCCCCGCCCCGCGCCGCCCGCGAACTGGAGCGGATCCTCCTGGCACACCTCGGCCTCGGGGCGCCCTGAGGATCCCGCCGCTAGACCCCCAGCTGCTTCGCCGACCGCAGTTGCTCCACCGCGTCCTTGTCCCCGTCGAGCTCCACATCGGCCACCGCCTGCCGGCCGAACGCGAACATCGTCAGCTCACCCGGCTGCCCGGTGACCGTCACCACCGGCGTGCCCTTGTGCGCCACCGCCGTCTGCCCGTCCGGCCGCCGCAGCACCAGCCCGACCGGCGCCTTGCGCCCCAGCACCCGCGCCATCTTCTCGATCCGCGACCACAGCGCATCGGAGAAGACCGGGTCCAGCTCCCGGGGGGTCCAGTCCGGCTGCGCCCGCCGCACGTCCTCGGCGTGGACGAAGAACTCCACGGTGTTGGACGCCTCGTCGATCTGCTTCAGGGCGAACGGCGAGAACCGCGGCGGCCCCGTCCGGATCAGCTGGATCAGTTCCTCGTACGGCTTGGCCGCGAACTCCGCCTGCACCCGCTCCAGCCGCGGGGCCAGCGGCTTGACGAGAATCCCGCCCGCCGCGTCCGCGCGCCGCTCGCGCACCACCACATGCGCGGCCAGATCCCGCGCCGTCCAGTTCTCGCACAGCGTCGGCGCCTCCGGTCCCGCGCTCTCCAACAGATCGGCGAGAAGGAGCCGTTCACGCTTCGCATGGGTCGACATACGGCCACCCTACGACCGCGGCCCCCGCACTGCCACGGCGCCGCACTCAGCGCCCCCGGGCCAGCACCACCAGCACCACCGCGACCGCCACCGCGGCCAGGAACACCGACACCAGCACCCGCACCGCGACCCGCGCCGCCCGGTCCGGGTCCGGCGGCGGGGGCGGCGGCGACGGCGGCGGGGACGGCGGAGGCATAGGAGCAGAATGCCGTACCCGGCGGATGCCCCGCCCCGCACGGCGGCCCGGGACGGCGCGGGGCGCCCCGGCGGCGGCAGGCACAATAGGAATCATGAGCAGCCGCGTCACCGCCTCCGCACTGGACCCCGCCATCGCCGCCCGCCTCAAGCGCGCCGCCGACGGCCTGGTCCCCGCCATCGCCCAGCAGTACGACACCGGCGAGGTGCTGATGCTCGGCTGGATGGACGACGAGGCGCTGCACCGCACGCTCACCACCGGGCGCGGCACGTACTGGTCGCGCAGCCGCCAGGAGTACTGGGTCAAGGGCGACACGTCCGGGCACTTCCAGCACGTCAGGTCCGTGGCCCTGGACTGCGACGCCGACACCATCCTGGTGAAGGTCGACCAGATCGGCGCGGCCTGCCACACCGGCGACCGCACCTGCTTCGACGCGGACGTCCTGCTCACCCGGGACTGACCCGGCGACGGGCCCGGCCAGGGGCCCGGCCAAGGGCCCGGCACAAGGGGCGGCCGGGCCATCCGTGGATCATCAGGCGGACGTGCCCCGCGTACCGCACCGAGCACCACTAGGATCCGACGCCATGACCACGGGAACCACCGGCACCGCGACTCCGGGCCTCGAGAACTTCCGCACCCTCGCGAAGGACCGCCGGGTCATCCCGGTCACCCGGCGCCTGCTCGCCGACGGCGACACCCCGGTCGGCCTCTACCGCAAACTCGCCGCCGAACGCCCCGGCACCTTCCTCCTCGAATCCGCGGAGAACGGCCGCACGTGGTCGCGGTACTCCTTCATCGGCGTCCGCAGCGCCGCGACGCTCACCACCCGCGACGGACAGGCCCACTGGCTGGGCACCCCGCCCGTCGGCGTACCCACCGACGGCGACCCCCTGGACGTGCTGCGGACCACCGTCGAGGCGCTGCACACCCCGCACGACCTGGTCGAGGGCGCGGGCCTGCCGCCGTTCACCGGCGGCATGGTCGGCTACCTCGGGTACGACATCGTGCGCCGCCTGGAGAAGATCGGCGACAGCACCGAGGACGAGCTGAAGCTGCCCGAGCTGACCATGCTGCTCACCTCCGACCTCGCGGTCCTCGACCACTGGAACGGCACGGTCCTGCTGATCGCCAACGCGATCAACCACAACGACCTCGAGACCGGCGTCGACGAGGCGTACGCGGACGCGGTGGCCCGCCTCGACGCCATGGCCGACGACCTGGCCCGGCCCGCGCCCGCCGGCGCCGCCGCGCTGCCGCCGTCCGAGGTGCCGTCGTACACCGCCAAGTGGGGCGGCCCCGCCTTCCAGGACGCCGTGGAGGACATCAAGGAGCGCATCCGGGCCGGCGAGGCCTTCCAGGTGGTGCCCTCGCAGCGCTTCGAAACCCCTTGTGCGGCAAGCGCGTTGGACGTCTACCGCGTGCTGCGGGCCACCAACCCCAGCCCCTACATGTACCTCTTCCGCTTCGAGGGGGCGGACGGCGAGGCCTTCGACGTCGTGGGGTCCAGCCCCGAGGCGCTGGTGAAGGTCGAGGGGGGCCGGGCGATGGTGCATCCGATCGCCGGGACGCGGCCGCGCGGCTCATCCGTCCAGGAGGACCAGGCCCTCGCCGACGAGCTGATGGCCGACCCCAAGGAGCGCGCCGAGCACCTGATGCTGGTCGACCTGGGCCGCAACGACCTGGGCCGGGTCTGCGAACCCGGCAGCGTCGAGGTCGTCGACTTCATGTCCGTCGAGCGCTACAGCCACGTCATGCACATCGTCTCGACGGTGACGGGCACGGTCGCCGAGGGCCGTACCGCCTTCGACGTCCTGACGGCCTGCTTCCCGGCCGGGACCCTCTCCGGGGCGCCCAAGCCGCGCGCCATGCAGATCATCGAGGAGCTGGAGCCGACGAAGCGCGGCCTGTACGGCGGCTGCGTCGGCTACCTGGACTTCGCCGGGGACTCCGACACCGCCATCGCGATCCGTACGGCGCTGCTGCGCGACGGCACCGCCTACGTCCAGGCGGGCGCCGGAATCGTCGCCGACTCCGACCCGCTCGCCGAGGACACCGAGTGCCGGAACAAGGCGGCGGCGGTGCTGCGGGCCGTGCACACCGCCAACCACCTGGGCAAGTAGCCCGCCGCACCCCCGCGCGCCGGGCGCCGTCGACGGGTGCGCGATAGTGGTACGCGTGAGTGCCGTACCCCAGCCCCGTACAGACGCCGCGCCCGCGCCCGCGCCGGCGGTCGCGCCCCCCGGCGCCAGGCGAAGCCTCGCCCTCGCGCTGGCGGCCGGCGCGGCCGGCGCCGGGCTGACGCTGTTCGCCGCCGGCCGGACCTGGGCCACCGGCAGCGCCGTCCTGGCCCAGGGCGCGCTGCCGCGCAGCGTGACCGGCAACGACGTGACCGGCGTGCCCGGCGCGCTGGCCGTCGTCGGCCTCGCCGCGCTGGTCGCCGTCTTCGCGGTCCGCCGGGCCGGCCGGATCGCGGTCTCCGCACTGCTCGCGCTCAGCGGCCTGGGCATCGCCGTCGCCGCCGCGCTCGGCAACGCCGACACCGCGGCGCTGCGCGAGAAGGCCTCCACCGCGGTCGGTCTGGCCGGCACCGATGTGCATCACATCACGCACACCCCCTGGCCGTGGGCGACCGCGGCCGGCGGTCTGCTGGTGCTGACCGCCGGACTGCTCGCCCTGCTCCGCGGCCGCCACTGGCCCGCAATGTCGGGGCGGTACGAGCGCACGCCGGACGGCGCCCGCGGTCCGCGGCGCGCGCCCGCGCCCCCGGACCTGGACCGTCCGGAGGAGATCTGGAAGTCCCTGGACCGGGGCGAGGACCCCACCCGGTAACGGTGCCTGCCCCGGCATCGGTGACAATGGACGACGATTACCGCGCCCGGACCCCGGCGCGAGAGAGCAACGAGGAGCACTCATGTCGAGCAGTGGCCACGGACACACCCCCGCCGCCTGGACCGGCGTCATCATCTCGTTCATCGGCTTCTGCGTCGCCGGTGCCTTCATCGTGCTGGCGAACGTCCCCGGCTTCTGGGCGGGCATCGCCCTGATCGGCCTGGGTGCCCTGGCCGGCGGCCTGATGAAGATGGCCGGCATGGGTTCCGAGCCCAAGCGCTCGGCCAAGGTGCGCCCCGCGGCCCAGGCCCAGCCGCAGGAGAGCTGACCACCGCTCCCGCCCCCTCGCGGTACCTCCGAAGGCGTCGCTTCCCGGCCCGTACGCACCCCTGGTGCCGTACCCCGCCGTCCGTGTCCACCCCGTACGGCGGCCGAGAAGCTGCGCCTTCGCGCATGCGGCGGCACCATGGGCACCGTGACCGATCCCGTGGCCGGATCCCGGATGACGGGCGGACTGCCGCGACGGCTCGCGGCGCCGCTGGGCGGCGTCGCGGCCGTCGCCGCCGCCTTCGCGCTGGTCGGCGCCGTCGACCCGAACGAGCCCGGCCACTACCCCGTCTGCCCGCTGCGGCACCTCACCGGCCTTTCCTGTCCGGCCTGCGGGGGCCTGCGCAGCGCCTACGCCGTCGCACACGGCGACCTCGGCGCCGCCCTGCACGCCAATGCGCTCGCGGTGGCCGGCTACGCCGTTCTCGCGGTCCTGGCGGGGCGCTGGCTGCTGCGCGCGGCCCGCGGCCGCCGCACGGCGGGACCGCAGCTGCGGGCCGTCCACTGGTGGGCGCTCGGCGGCCTGCTGCTGGCCTTCACGGTCGTACGCAACCTCCCCTTCGGCGCGGGCCTGACGCCATGACCGGGCGCGCGCACGGCGGCAGCCGGATTCCGGCCGATGTCCAGGTGGTGGGACCACCGTCAACCGGATGCGAAACCTGCGCCCCATGGCGGATACCATCGGAGTGCCTGATGGGACGGCACCTCGTACGGCAGGTCGTATCAGGGGGCGCCGTCCACCCCCACCGTTCTAGAAGGAGGCCGCTCGCGTGAGTGTGCTCGACGAGATCATCGACGGAGTCCGCGCCGACCTCGCAGAGCGGCAGGCCCACGTCAGCCTCGACGAGCTCAAGGAGCGGGCCCAGAAGGCGCGGCCGGCCAAGGACGGCGTGGCGGCCCTCAAGGGCGAAAGCGTCACGGTGATCTGCGAGGTCAAGCGCTCCAGCCCGTCCAAGGGTGCGCTCGCCGCGATCGCCGACCCGGCCGGGCTCGCCGCCGACTACGAGGCGGGCGGTGCGGCCGTCATCTCCGTGCTGACCGAGCAGCGCCGGTTCGGCGGCTCGCTGGCCGACCTGGAGGCGGTCCGCGCCAAGGTCGACATCCCCGTCCTGCGCAAGGACTTCATCGTCACCGCCTACCAGCTGTGGGAGGCCCGCGCGTACGGCGCCGACCTGGCGCTGCTGATCGTCTCCGCGCTGGAGCAGGAGGCGCTGGTCTCGCTCATCGAGCGGGCCGAGTCGATCGGCCTGACGCCGCTGGTCGAGGTGCACGACGAGGAGGAGGTCGCCCGCGCGGTGGACGCCGGCGCCCGGATCATCGGCGTCAACGCCCGCGATCTGAAGACCCTCGAGGTCGACCGCGGCAACTTCGCCCGGGTCGCTCCCGAGATCCCCGACCACATCGTCAAGATCGCCGAGTCCGGGGTGCGCGGTCCGCACGACCTGATCGCCTACGCCAATGACGGCGCGGACGCCGTCCTGGTCGGCGAGTCCCTGGTCACCGGCAAGAACCCCAGGACCGCGGTCGCCGACCTGGTAGCCGCGGGCTCCCACCCGGCGATCCGCCACGGCCGGTCCTGAGCGCCGGGACGGGACGACACACGCCATGACCGCCACCGCCGCAGGCATCCGCCGCCCGGCCCGGGGAGTACACCCGGGCCCGGCCGGTGTGCGCGCCGCGGCGGGGGCCGCCCGCGTTCCGCACCCGGCGCTGGGCCGTGGCTGCCGGCCGCGGGGCTGCCGGGCGCCCGCGCGGCGGGTGCACGGACGGCGGGTCAGGTATCACATCGGATCCGAGCCGGGACAGATCAACGGCAGGCGATGGCGACCGGAGCGGACCGCGCGCTGACGCGTCGCCCCTCCTTGCCACGGAACACCCTCATGCGTTCCGTGGCGGCAGCGACCCCTTGTCGTGCGCGCCGCCTACCGTGATCTCTCAGTTTCCCGTTTCGCATATTCCGACATAACCGGATTCCCGGGGCGAGTGCCCCGGTCTAGGAGTGCGTCAGATGTCCTCCGAGTTCTTCATTCCCGACCCCGAGGGTCAGGTGCCCAGCCCCGCAGGCTATTTCGGTGCCTTCGGCGGCAAGTTCATCCCCGAGGCGCTGGTCGCCGCGGTCGACGAGGTCGCCGCGGAGTACGAGAAGGCCAAGGCGGACCCCGCGTTCGCGGCCGAGCTCGACGACCTGCTGGTCAACTACACCGGGCGCCCCAGCGCGCTCACCGAGGTACCGCGGTTCGCCGAACACGCGGGCGGGGCCCGGGTGTTCCTCAAGCGCGAGGATCTCAACCACACCGGCTCACACAAGATCAACAACGTGCTGGGCCAGGCGCTGCTCACCAAGCGCATGGGCAAGACCCGGGTCATCGCCGAGACCGGCGCCGGCCAGCACGGCGTCGCCACCGCCACCGCCTGCGCCCTCTTCGGCCTCGAATGCACCATCTACATGGGCGAGATCGACACCCAGCGCCAGGCGCTCAACGTCGCCCGGATGCGGATGCTCGGCGCCGACGTCATCGCCGTGAAGTCCGGCAGCCGCACCCTCAAGGACGCCATCAACGAGGCGTTCCGCGACTGGGTCGCCAACGTCGACCGCACCCACTACCTCTTCGGTACGGTCGCCGGCCCGCACCCCTTCCCCGCCCTGGTCCGCGACTTCCACCGGGTCATCGGCGTCGAGGCCAAGCGGCAGATCCTGGAGCGCGCGGGCCGCCTGCCGGACGCCGCCATCGCCTGCGTCGGCGGCGGCTCCAACGCCATCGGCCTCTTCCACGCCTTCCTCTCCGACGCGGACGTCCGCCTGATCGGCTGCGAGCCGGGCGGCCACGGCGTCGAGAGCGGCGAGCACGCGGCCACCCTCACCGAGGGCACCCCCGGCATCCTGCACGGCTCGCGGTCGTACGTCCTGCAGGACGAGGACGGCCAGATCACCGAGCCGTACTCGATCTCGGCCGGCCTGGACTACCCCGGCATCGGCCCCGAGCACGCCTACCTCAAGGACACCGGCCGCGCCGAGTACCGCGCGGTCACCGACGACGAGGCGATGCGCGCACTGCGGCTGCTGTCGCAGACCGAGGGCATCATCCCGGCCATCGAGAGCGCCCATGCGCTGGCCGGCGCCCTGGAGGTCGGCCGCGAACTGGGCCCCGACGGCCTGCTGCTGGTCAACCTGTCGGGCCGCGGCGACAAGGACATGGACACCGCCGCCCGCTACTTCGGGCTGTACGACGACGAGGGCGGCGCCGATGTGAACGGCGCGGTCCGGCCCATGGGCGAGGGGGAGAAGTGATGGCGGGCAACGTGGAACTCCTGAACTCGGTACTGGCCCAGGCCCGCACCGAAAGCCGCGCGGCCCTCGTCGGCTACCTCCCGGCCGGCTTCCCGACCGTCGACGGCGGCGTACGGGCGATGACCGAGATGTTGGACGGCGGCTGCGACATCGTCGAGGTCGGCCTGCCGCACAGCGACCCGGTCCTGGACGGGCCGGTGATCCAGACCGCCGACGACATCGCGCTGCGCGGCGGCGTCAAGATCGTCGACGTCATCCGCACGGTCCGCGACGTGCACGCCGCCACCGGCGCGCCGGTGCTGTGCATGACCTACTGGAACCCCGTCGACGCCTACGGCGTGGAGCGGTTCGCCGCCGACCTCGCCGAGGCGGGCGGCGCGGGCTGCATCCTGCCGGACCTGCCGGTCGAGGAGTCCGAGGTGTGGCGCAAGGCCGCCGAGCAGCACGGGCTGGCCACCGTCTTCGTGGTCGCGCCGAGCAGCCGGGACGAGCGGCTGGCCAAGATCACCGCGGCCGGCAGCGGCTTCGTCTACGCGGCATCCCTGATGGGCGTCACCGGCACCCGCGCCTCGGTCGGCCGCGAGGCCGAGGAGCTGGTGGAGCGCACCCGCGCCACCACCGACCTGCCGGTGTGCGTCGGCCTCGGCGTCTCCAACGCCGAACAGGCCGCCGAGGTCGCCCAGTTCTCCGACGGCGTGATCGTCGGCTCGGCGTTCGTCAAGCGCCTGCTGGCCGCGGACGGCGACCTTGACGCCGGTCTGACCGGCGTCCGGGCGCTGGCGGGCGAGCTGGCAGAGGGCGTACGCCGGCGCGCGTAGGACCGTCCGCCCGTCGAGGATGTCCCTCGATAGGGCGAACATCGGTGCGGAGGGGTGCGACGGTGCCCCTCCGCTTCGTTGTCCAGTGGCGTGAACCAGAAGAATCATGATGCAAAGGGCAGCGCCCGCGAGCGGCTGCAGGCACAGCGGGCGAAGGAGCAGGCACGCGCCCGCCGGAGCCGCCAGGCGATCGTCGCCGGATCGGTGGTGGCGGCGCTGGCCCTCGCCGGCGGTATCGCCGTCTGGGCCTCGACCGCCGGTGGCGGCGGCAGCAGCAGCGACAACGAAACCGCCCGCCCCAAGCAGGCCAGCGGCGGCGACCGGCCCGCCGTCCCGGTGGGCGCGCCGGACGCCCCCTCCACCCTCACGGTGTGGGAGGACTTCCGCTGCCCCGCCTGCCGGCAGTTCGAGATCGGCTTCCGCCCGGTCCTCCACGAGCTGGAGGACGCCGGCCAGCTCAAGATCGAGTACCACCTCGCCACGATCATCGACGGCAACACCGGCGGCAAGGGCTCCCTGGCCGCCGCCAACGCCGCTCTCTGCGCCCAGGACGCCGGCCGGTTCCGCGACTACCACGACGTCCTCTACGCGAACCAGCCGCCGGAGCCGCAGGACAGGTTCGCCGACAAGAAGTACCTGCTCCAGCTCGCCGGGAAGGTGAAGGGACTGCCGTCCGCCGCCTTCACCAAGTGCGTCGACGACGGCCGTTACGAAGGCTTCGTCCGGAAGTCCAACAAGGCCTTCACGACCTCCGGATACGGCGGCACCCCCACCGTCCTCCTCAACGGCAAGGACCTCTCCAAGGAGAAGGGCGGCCGGCTCACGGCGACGGACTTCAAGAAGTTGGTGCTGGAGGCCAACAAGGGGAAGCAGCCGGGGAAGCAGCAATCACCGCAGTCACCGCAGTCACCGCAGTCGCCGCAGAAGCCGCAGCCGAGCGCCTCGCCGTCGTAGCGCGGGTGCCCGGGAGGCCGGGCACGCACCGTCACGGCGTGATACGCCAGGGTCGTTACGGAGCCGTTGCCGGGTGTGGTTGTCGCCGACCCCGCCCGGCGCGGTAGCGTCGACCCTGCCATGGACCTCGCATTCATTCCCAGCCCGTCGACCGGTGTCGTCTATCTCGGCCCGATCCCGCTGCGCGGCTACGCATTCTGCATCATCATCGGCGTCTTCGTCGGCGTCTGGCTCGGCAACAAGCGCTGGATCCAGCGCGGCGGCCGCTCCGGAACCGTCGCGGACATCGCGGTTTGGGCCGTGCCCTTCGGGCTGGTCGGCGGACGCCTCTACCACGTCATCACGACGTACGAGCCGTACTTCGGCCCCGACGGACACCCCCTCGACGCCTTCAAGGTGTGGCAGGGCGGCCTCGGTATCTGGGGCGCGGTCGCGCTCGGCGCGGTGGGCGCCTGGATCGGCTGCCGCCGCCGCGGTATCCCGCTGCCCGCCTACGCCGACGCGCTGGCACCGGGCCTGGCCATCGGGCAGGCGATCGGCCGCTGGGGCAACTGGTTCAACCAGGAGCTCTACGGCAAGCCCACCGATGTGCCCTGGGCGCTGAAGATCAGCTCCGACCCGGAGATCGGCCGCATCGGCGGCACCTACCACCCGACCTTCCTGTACGAGTGCCTGTGGTGCCTGGGCGTCGCGGCCCTGGTGATCTGGGCCGACAAGCGCTTCCGGCTCGGCCACGGACGGGCCTTCGCGCTGTATGTCGCCGCGTACTGCGCGGGCCGGGCCTGGATCGAGTACATGCGGGTCGACGAGGCGCACCACATCCTGGGCCTGCGGCTGAACGTCTGGACCGCGCTGATCGTCTTCGTCCTGGCCGTCGTCTACCTGGTGGTCTCGGCCAGGCTGCGGCCGGGCCGGGAAGCGGTCGTGGAGCCGGGCGCGCAGACCGCGGAGGACGCGGAGGACGAGGGCGCGGACGATGCCACGTCCAAGGGCGCGGACGACGCCACGTCCGATGCCGAGGACGGCGCCAAGGTGTCCATCGAGAAGGCGGGCGGGGCGAAGAAGGAGGAGGCGGCGGCCGAGTCCGACGCCGACGCCGAGCCCGCGGCCGAGTCCGAGGTGACGCCCGATGCGAAGGCAGCGGCCGAGTCCGAGGCCGGGGACGCCGAGGAGCCGGCGAAGGGCAAGAGCGACGACGCGAAGTCCGCGGACGCCGCGGACGCGCCGGCCGGGAGCGGTGGCTCGAAGAAGTCCTGAGGCGGCCGACGGCCGCCACCGGCGCCGGGCGGACCCGACACGTACGACACGTATCGGGTCCGCCCGGCGCTTTGTCGTACCAGGACCAGGACGACGACTGCGGGGCCGGTCGCTCAGCGGCACCGTCCGGCCAGCGCAAGCACCCGCCGCGCCCCCGCCACCACCGCCGCGTCCACGAACCGGCCGTCCGGCAGCGCCAGCGCCCCCGCCGCGGTGGCGGCGGCGCCGACCACCTCCTGTGCCGCCTCGATCTCCGCCGCCGACGGAAGATAGGCCGCCTCGATGACCGGCAGCTGGCGCGGATGGATCGCCGCCCGGCCCCAGAAGCCCAGGTCCCGGCCGTGCGCACAGGTGGCGGCCAGGCCCTCGGTGTCGCGTACGTCCGGATGGACCGACTGCGGCGGCGCCGCCAGACCGGCCGCGCGGGCCGCGACCACCGCCCGGCTGCGCGGCCAGGCCAGCCCCGCCTCGTCCCGTACGCCCAGTTCCGCGCGCAGGTCCGCCTCGCCGAGGGCGAGGCCGCGCAGCGTGGGGTGCGCGGTGGCGATGGCGTAGGCCCGCTCGATGCCGAGGGCGGATTCGAGCAGGGCGTGCAGCGCGGGCCGGGCCGGCCGGGAGCCGTCGGCCGCCCAGGCCGCGGCGCGGCGGACCTCGTCCGGGCCCTGCACCTTGGGCAGCCGCAGTCCGGCCAGGCCCGGCAGCCCGGCCAGGGTGCGGATCTCGGTCTCGGCGAGCGGGCCGTCCAGGGCGTTGACGCGGACGTGCAGGGGAGGGGCGGTGCCGGGCGCCGGGTCGGCGAGCAGCTCGGCGGTGGCGCGCAGCGCGTAGTCCTTACGGTCCCCGGCGACCGCGTCCTCCAGGTCGATCACGATCACATCCGCCCCGCAGCCGAGCGCCTTGGCGACCACATCCGGCCGGTCACCGGGCACATACAGCCAGGTCAGGGGAGGGGAGGAGGCCGCGGGCTCCGGTGGTGGGGTCATAGCGCGCCCGCCTCCCGCAGGCCGGCGATCTCGGGCCCGGTCAGGCCGAGCCCGGCCAGCACCTCCTCGGTGTCCGCGCCGTGCGGGCGGCCCGCCCAGTGGATGGCGCCGGGGGTCTCGGAGAGCCGGAAGAGGACGTTTTGCATCCGTACGGTGCCGAGCTCGTCGTCCGGGACCTCGGTGACCGATTCCAGGGCCCGGTACTGCGGGTCCGCCAGGACATCGCGGATGTCGTGGACCGGGGCGATGGCCGCCTCGGCCCGCTCGAAGGCGGCGAGGACCTCGTCCCGGCCGTGCCGGGCGATCCAGCCGCCGACCGCCGCATCCAGCTCGTCGGCGTGCCGGGCGCGGCCCTCGCCGGTCGTGAACCAGGGCTCGTCGATCAGCTCCGGCCGGCCGACCAGCCGCATCACGCGCTCCGCGATGGACTGCGCCGAGGCGGAGACCGCCACCCAGGAGCCGTCGGCGGTGCGGTAGGTGTTGCGGGGGGCGTTGTTGGTGGAGCGGTTGCCGGTGCGCGGCTGGACATGGCCGAGCTGGTCGTACCAGAGGGGGTGCGGGCCGAGCACGGTCAGCATCGGCTCGATGATCGCCATGTCGATGACCTGGCCCCGGCCGGTGGTGTGCCGGCCGCGCAGCGCGGCCATCACGGCGTACGCGGTGGTGAGGGCGGCGACGGAGTCGGCGAGGCCGAACGGCGGAAGCGTCGGCGGCCCGTCCGGCTCCCCGGTGAGCGCGGCGAAACCGCTCATCGCCTCGGCCAGGGTGCCGAATCCGGGGCGCCGGGCGTACGGGCCGAACTGCCCGAAGGCGGTGACCCGGGCGAGGACCAGGCGGGGGTTGGCGGCGGAGAGTTCGGGCCAGCCCAGGCCCCATTTCTCCAGGGTGCCGGGGCGGAAGTTCTCGATGACGACGTCCGCGTCGGCGGCGAGCCGCAGCAGGACGTCCCGGCCGCCGGGCCGCGACAGGTCGAGGGTCATCGTCTTCTTGTTGCGGCCCAGCAGCTTCCACCACAGGCCCACGCCGTCCTTGGCGGGCCCGTGTCCGCGTGCGGGGTCGGGCCGCCGGGGATGCTCGACCTTGATCACCTCGGCGCCGAAGTCCCCGAGCATGGTGGCGGCGAGCGGCCCGGCGAACAGCGTCGCGAGATCGAGGACGCGCAGCCCGGCGAGGGGGCCCGACGGGCCGGGGGGCGGGGCCGCCTGCTCGTACAGGGCGGTGAGGGACGGGTCGGTCATGGTGCGGGCCTCCGGTCGGTCGGGGGGCGGTGTGCCGCGGCCGGTGCGGACGGTGCGGCCAGCGCGGCGGTGCGCCGGGCGAGGGCGTCGAAGCCGATGCCGTCCAGGCCGCCGACGCTGGTGGCGAGCCGGTTGCGCAGCGGCGCGGTCCAGCGCCGGGGGAGGGCGGCGGGGCGGCCGGCGAGCAGTCCGGCCAGCGATCCGGCGGTCGCGCCGTTGGAGTCGGTGTCCCAGCCGCCGGACACCGCACGGCAGATGGCGCCGGTGAAGTCGCCCTCCGCGTGGGTGAGCGCGGCGGCCAGCAGCGCGGCGTTCGGCACGGCGTGCACCCAGTGGTGGTGGCCGTACCGGCGGTGCAGCAGGTCGGCGACGGCCGTGAAACCGTCCGGCGTCCCGGTGGGTTCGTCCCGCGCCGCCGCGATCGCGAAGCGGACGGCCTCCGCGAGCCGGGACCGGCCGGGGATCACGGCGAGCCCGGCGCGCAGCGCACCGTGCACATCCGCGCGTCCGTCCGCCGCCCGCGCCACGGCCGCGGCGACGAACATCGCCCCGTACACCCCGTTCGCGGTATGGCTGAGCACGGCGTCCCGCCAGGCCCCCGCCGCCGCGGCCGCCGGGTCGCCCGGGTGGGTCCAGCCGTACACATCCGCGCGGATCCCGGCGCCGATCCACTCCCGGAACGGATTGCGGTACCGCGCGGTGGCGGGCGGCTCGATGCCGTCGAGGAGATTGCGGTACGCGATGCGCTCGGCGGTGAAGGTACGGCCGGCCGGCAGTTCCTCCAGCCACAGCCGTGCCACATCGGCGGTGGTGGCGTCATGACCGTGGCGTTCGAGCAGCAGCAGCCCGAGCAGCGGGTAGTTGAGGTCGTCGTCCTCGGGCATCCCGTTGATGTTCTCGGCGAGCGAGGTGGCCCGGCTGCGGCGGTTCCACGGGTAGCGGGCGGCCACCGCCGGATCCAGCCCGCGCTCGGTGAAGTACGAGGTCAGCGGCCAGTTCCCGGTGGCGCGGGCGAGCGCGCGGATGCCGTCGAGGGGCAGCTTCTCGACGGGCTTGCCGAGCAGACAGCCGGCCGCCCGGCCGAGCCAGGCGGCCTCCAGACGGAGCGTCAGATCACTGTGACGGATCGTCAACGCCGACCCCTGTGCGGGCCATTGCGCGCACGAGGCCCGGATCGCCGCCAGCTCCGTCGGCTCCCTCTCGTCCAACGGGCAGGGCAGCAGGGCGAGTTCGTCGAGCAGCGCCTCGGCGAGCGGGCGCAGCGACGGGTCCGCGGGTGCGGCGGAGGCGCCGGCCCGGTCCGGTGCCGGCGCGCCGCCCGCCGCCCGCCACCGCGCCTCGATCTCCCGGGCGTCCCGTCCGTCCTCGGCCGCCTGCCGCAGTTCGTGCCCGACCAGGTCCTCGGGCTGCACCCAGGTCACCCGGAGCGGGGGTGCGGCCACCGCCGTGCCCATGGTCAGCCCTCCGCGAGCGCCGCGAAGGCCCGCTCGTGGGCGCGGCGGCGGGTCCGGTCGCGGGCGAAGATCTCGCGGGTGACGGCGGCCAGCGCCGCTGCCGGGGCGCGCAGGTCGAGGCGGCTGGCGCGGGCGACCTCCGTGGCCCATTCGGCCGGTACGGCGGCGGCGCCGTGCAGCGCACCGGCGATCGCGCCGCTCATCGTGGCGATGGAGTCGCAGTCGCGGCCGTAGTTGACCGAGCCCAGGACCGTGCGGCGGAAGTCCCCCTCACAGGACAGCAGCATGCCCAGGGCGATGGGGAGTTCCTCGATGGCGTGCAGCCGGGAGGGGCGGCGGGCGCCCAGCGACGGGTTGCGGTAGTCGGGGCCGACGGTGTCGAAGGGGGCGACGGCCGCCCGCAGCGGCACCAGCGCGGACTCGTAGCCGGTGTAGAGCGTGGCCGCCTCGCACACCGCCTCGATCGCGGCGCGGGTGCCGTCCTTGGCGAGCCGCAGCGCATGGCCGATGACGGAGGCCACGGTGGCGTCCGGGACGAAGGCGGCGGCCACGGCGGCGGCGAAGACGCCCGCCGCCTCCCTGCCGTAGGAGGACTGGTGGGCGCCGGCGATGTCCAGCGCCTCGGCGTAGGCGCGGTCGGGATGGCCGGCGTTGACGATGCCGACCGGCGCCATGTACATCGCCGCCCCGCAGTTGACGATGTTGCCGACGCCCGCCTCGCGCGGGTCGATGTGCCCGTAGTGCAGCCGCGCCACGATCCACTTCTCGGCGAGGAAGATCCGCTGCAGCGGCAGCGCCTCGTCCTCCAGCTCGGGGATCCAGCGCGGGGTGCCGATCAGGTCCGGCACGAGGTGGTCGGCGATGTCGAAGGCGTCGAGGTGGTCGCGGACCTTCTCGTAGACCCGCACCAGCGCATGGGTCATCAGGGTGTCGTCGGTGACGTGGCCGTCGCCCTTGTGGTACGGGGCGATCGGGCGGGCGGTGCGCCAGTCCTCGTGGAACGGGCCGACGATGCCGGTGACCCGGCCGCCGTGCCGCGCCGTGATCTGCTCCGGCGTCCAGCCTTCGACCGGCCCGCCGAGGGCGTCGCCGACGGCGGCGCCGACCAGGCAGCCGGCCGCCCGGTCCTCCAGGGGGGCGGCGGCGCCGGTGGCCGTGGCCGCGGAAGGCGCCGCGGCCGGCTCCGGGGCGGTCTGCATCGTGTGGGTCATGGGGAGGTGCGTCCTTCCGCGGTGGATACGGCGGGGCCGTGCGGTGTGGTCAGGGGTGTGCTCAGCGGGGTCACCAGGGCCAGGGGGGCCGGCGCGGCAGGCGGGGCCGCCGGGGTCTCGGGCACGGCGTGGTGATGGTCCGTCAGCTCGGTTCCGGCGAGCAGGCCCGCCAGTTCGACGAGATCGGTGCCGGCCAGCCGGGGCAGGGCGCAGCCGGAGAGCACCCGGCAGGCGTCGCGCCAGGGGCGGGGCACCTCGCGGGCGCCGCCGAGCGCGCCGGTCAGCGCCCCGGCGAGGGCGGGCGCGGAGTCCGCGACGCGGGAGAGACAGGCGGCGGCCGGGACCGCCTCGGCGACCCGGCCGCCGCCCGCGAGGGCCAGCGCGAGCGCGACGGGGACGGTCTCGGCCGCGGCGATGCCGTAGCTGTAGACATGATCGACGATCTCGTGCTCCAGGACGGGCACCAGGGCGAAGGCCCCACCGGCGCGGACCGGCCGGTCGGCGGCCGCGGCCCGCGCGAGACCGACCGCGTGCAGGGCGTTGCGGCGGATCTCGGTGCCCTCGGGGAGCTGGCCGAGCGCGGCGTCCACGCAGTCGGCCACCGGCGCGCCGCCGAGCGCCGCCGCGAGGGCCGCGGCCATCGCGCGGGCGCCGTGCACCCCGTCGCCGTCCTGGGTGTAGCGCGCGTCGTACTCGGCCAGCCCGGCGGCCGCGGCCGGTTCGCCCGGATAGACGACCGCGAGGACGGCGGCCCGTACGCAGGCCGCGTCGTCGAAGTAGTGCGGGTTGTCGTGGCCGGTGGCGGGCGGCCGCAGTCCGGCGGCGAGATTGCCGAGCCCGGCCCGCACCGAGATCCGGGCGCGCAGCGGCAGCACCGCGGACTCCACCTCGGGTGCCCGGTCGGCGGCCGCGGCGATCTCGGCGGCCAGCGCGTTCCAGGCCAGGTCGAGGGCGGCCCGTATCCGCCGGTCCCGGCCCAGGTCGCTGAGGAGCGCACCGGCCGCCGTCAGCACCGACCCGGCGGTGAAGGCCGCCCATTCGGCGTCGTCGGACGGGCCCAGCCGCAGCGGTTCGGGCGGCTGGTTCAGGGCGATCGGCACCGGCAGGGTGGTGGTGGCGTTCTGCTCGGCGAAGGTGTCCAGCTCGCGGGTCAGCCGCCGGGTCCACTCGGGCATCCGGGCCGCCCGGTGCCGGGCCGCGGGCCAGCCGGCGGCGTCCCCGGAGGCCAGCCCGAGCAGCAGGCCCTCGATCCGGGCGCGGGCGTCGGGGCCGTTCATCCGGCGGCCGCCCCGGCCTCCGCGGGGGCGAGCAGGTCCGCGATGTCCAGCACGTGGTAGCCCGCCATCGAGGGCAGACAGCTGCCGCGGGCCGGGCCGATGGCGGCGGTCCAGGACTCGGGGATCGCGGCGGCACCGGCCAGCGCCCCCGCCAGGGCGCCCGCCACCGCCGCGGTGGTGTCGGCGTCGCGGCCCATGTTGACCGCGGTCAGCACCGACCCGGTGAAGTCCCCGCGGGCGGCGGCGAACGCCCCGAAGGCCAGCCCCACGGCCTCGGGGGCCAGATCCGTCCACGGGTAGCCGCCGACGACGACCGCGGAGCGCACCGCGCGTTCGGTGCCGAGCTGGGTGATGCCGGGGGAGTGCCGCGAGCGCTGGGCGGCGCCGACCGCGCGGCGCAGCGAGCGGGCGGTCCAGGAGTCCTCGGGGACGACGGAGAGCGCCGCGGCGATCACCGCGTCGGTGCTGGGGGTCCCGCCCGGACCCGGGCCCGTGGCAGGCCCCCGGGGGAGGGCGACCATGGCGGCCGCGACCCCGGCGGCCACCGCCTGGCCGCCGTAGATGCCCTCGCCGTCGTGGCTGACCGTGCCGTCGATGGCCACCAGCCGGGCGGCCTCGGCGGGGCGCCCGGCGGCGAACACCCCGAACGGCGCGGCGCGCATCGCCAGCCCGTCGCTCCAGGCGTGCCGGTGCTGCGCCGAGATCGGGGCCGCCAGGCCGCGGCGCAGGTTCTCCAGCGTCCCGCGCTCGCTGAAGCCCGCGCCGCGGAAGGGCCCCTCGTCGCGGTCGGCGATCCACTGGTGCCAGGCCGCCTCGACGTGGGCGACGGTCAGCGCCGAGCCGTGGGCGGCCAGCAGCAGCCCGGAGAAGATCGCGTACTCGGTGTCGTCGGTGCCGGCCGGATCGTCCTCGACATAGCCCTCGATACGGCCCCACCGGCGGCGGATCTGCGAGGGCTTCATGTTCTCCGCGGGCGCGCCGAGCGCATCGCCGACCGCCAGCCCGAGCAGCGCCCCGCGGGCCCGGTCCTGGCCGCCCGTCGGCGGCCGGCCGCCGCAGTCCGTCACCCGGCCGCCGCCCCCGGTGGCGGCTCCCCCGGGCGCCGCCCGGAGCAGCCCCCGGCGCGCCGCCCCGCGCCCGCCGGCGCCGGCCGTCGAGGGCGGGGGATCCGGTGCGCTCATGGGGTGCCCTTTCGTCGTGCGGGTCGGGGTGTATCCGTCCCACGCGAGGGCCCGCCTCTCTTGCCCGGGGCGGTCAGGTCACCCGGTCGACGGCACTTCCTGACGGTGCATCAACAACTTGTTTTGGAGAAAGCCGCAGGTCAGGGCGGTAAGTTCGGCCTTCCTTGCTAGCGGCGGAGGGTGATGGATGCATAACGTCGAGGTGTTGCAGGGGGAAGCGCCGCCATCGGCCCACACCTCGTGGAAGGGAGAGGTCCCTTTATGTCAGTCCTGGAGATCATGGACAGCGCGGCGCCGACGCATATCGCGCACCGTGACAACCACACCCACCGCGATGTCAACGGCGGATGGCTGCGCCCCGCAGTCTTCGGCGCGATGGACGGTCTGGTCTCGAACCTCGCCCTGATGACCGGTGTCGCCGGCGGCTCCCTCTCCCAGCAGACGATCGTCATCACCGGCCTGGCCGGGCTGGCCGCCGGTGCCTTCTCGATGGCCGCCGGCGAGTACACCTCCGTCGCCTCGCAGCGTGAGCTGGTGCAGGCCGAGCTGGACGTCGAGCGGGCCGAGCTGCGCAAGCACCCCGCGGACGAGCTGGAGGAGCTGGCGGCGCTGTACGAGTCCCGGGGCGTCGAGCCGGCGCTCGCCCGGCAGGTGGCCGAGCAGCTCTCCCGGGATCCCGAGCAGGCGCTGGAAATTCACGCGCGCGAAGAATTGGGAATTGACCCGTCCGACCTTCCTTCTCCCGCAGTAGCCGCCATTTCTTCCTTCGGATCATTTGCGTTGGGCGCGCTTTTGCCTGTCCTTCCCTATCTTCTGGGGGCTTCGGCCTTGTGGCCCGCGGTGCTGCTCGCGCTGTTCGGACTCTTCGCCTGCGGGGCGGTCGTGGCGCGGGTGACGGCGCGCTCGTGGTGGTTCAGCGGATTGCGCCAACTGGCCCTGGGCGGTGCCGCCGCAGGTGTGACGTACCTCCTGGGATCGGTGTTCGGAACCGTCGTAGGGTGACGAGCCCCGCGGGGCTTTGCATAATTAACGCGTTACCCAGCGGTTTCGGTTTGTTGACGGCCGGGCATAAGGCCCAGGCGTCGCGGGCAATGTCGCTCGCCGAACGCCGCCTTACAGGATGGCGGAGTGTCCGCCCGTGTCCTTGATCCACCGCAATGCGCGGTGTCCGTATGTTGGAAGGCACTATCCGCTTTTCGAGAAGCGGGCCATCCTGTAACCTGCACGAAAATTTCGCGGAGGGCCAACGTCGTCCCTCGGCAATGCCTATGCCACGACGACGTTGGGAGAGCCGATGCGTTCCGCGTCCACGCACTCCGCGACCACCGGCAGCGCCAGCGCCGCCTGGTCGCCCATGGACGGGCGCCCCGCCCAGCAGGGGATGTACGACCCGCGCAACGAGCACGACGCCTGTGGCGTCGGCTTCGTGGCCACCCTCACCGGCGAGGCCAGCCACGCACTGGTCGAGCAGGCGCTCACCGTCCTGACGAACCTGGAGCACCGCGGTGCCACCGGCTCGGAGCCCGACTCCGGCGACGGTGCCGGCATCCTGCTCCAGGTACCGGACGCGTTCCTGCGCGAAGAGACCACCTTCGAGCTCCCCGAGGCCGGCGCCTACGCCGTCGGCATCGCCTTCCTGCCGTCCGCGGCCCAGGATGCGGCCGACGCCGTCTCGCGCATCGAGACGATCGCCGTCGAAGAAGGCCTGGACGTCATCGGCTGGCGGATCGTCCCCGTCGCCCCGCAGCTGCTGGGCAACGGCGCCCGCGCGACGATGCCCGCCTTCTCCCAGATCTTCGTCGGCGACGGCAAGAACACCGGCCTGGCGCTGGACCGCAAGGCCTTCGCGCTGCGCAAGCGCGCCGAGCGCGAGGCAGGGGTCTACTTCCCCTCCCTCTCCTCCCGGACCATCGTCTACAAGGGCATGCTGACCACCGGCCAGCTGGAGCCCTTCTTCCCGGACCTGTCCGACCGCCGCTTCGCCACCGCCATCGCGCTGGTCCACTCGCGGTTCTCCACCAACACCTTCCCGAGCTGGCCGCTGGCCCACCCGTACCGCTTCGTCGCGCACAACGGCGAGATCAACACGGTCAAGGGCAACCGCAACTGGATGCGCGCCCGCGAGTCCCAGCTCGCCTCCAAGCTCTTCGGCGAGGCCACCGAGTCCGTCGAGCGCCTCTTCCCCGTCTGCACGCCGGACGCCTCCGACTCCGCGTCCTTCGACGAGGTGCTGGAGCTGCTCCACCTCGGTGGCCGCTCGCTGCCGCACTCGGTGCTGATGATGGTCCCGGAGGCGTGGGAGAACTCCACCTCCATGGACCCGGCCCGGCGCGCCTTCTACCAGTACCACTCCACGATGATGGAGCCCTGGGACGGCCCGGCCTGCGTCACCTTCACCGACGGCACCCAGGTCGGCGCGGTCCTCGACCGCAACGGTCTGCGCCCCGGCCGCTACTGGGTCACCGACGACGGCCTGGTCGTGCTCTCCTCCGAGGTCGGCGTCCTCGACATCGACCCGGCCAAGGTCGTCCGCAAGGGCCGCCTCCAGCCCGGCCGGATGTTCCTCGTCGACACCGCCGAGCGCCGCATCATCGAGGACGACGAGATCAAGGCGCAGCTCGCCGCCGAGCACCCCTACCAGGAGTGGCTCGACGAGGGCCTGATCGACCTCGCCGACCTGCCCGAGCGCGAGCACATCGTGCACACCCACGCCTCGGTCACCCGCCGCCAGCAGACCTTCGGCTACACCGAGGAAGAGCTGCGCGTCATCCTCGCCCCGATGGCCAAGGCCGGCGCCGAGCCGATCGGCTCGATGGGCACCGACTCGCCGATCGCCGCGCTCTCCGAGCGCCCCCGGCTGCTCTTCGACTACTTCACCCAGCTGTTCGCGCAGGTCACCAACCCGCCGCTGGACGCCATCCGCGAGGAGCTCGTCACCTCGCTGATCTCCTCCCTCGGCCCCCAGGGCAACCTCCTGGAGCCCACCGTGGCCTCCTGTCGCAGCGTGACCCTGCCCTTCCCGGTCATCGACAACGACGAGCTGGCCAAGCTCGTCCACATCAACGCCGACGGCGACATGCCCGGCATGAAGGCCGTGACCCTCTCCGGCCTCTACCGCGTCTCCGGCGGCGGCGAGTCGCTGGCCGCCCGGATCGAGGAGATCTGCGCCGAGGCGGACGCCGCCATCGACGACGGCGCCCGGCTCATCGTCCTCTCCGACCGGCACTCCGACGCCGAGCACGCGCCGATCCCGTCGCTGCTGCTGACCGCCGCGGTCCACCACCACCTCATCGGCACCAAGGAGCGCACCCAGGTCGGTCTGCTCGTCGAGGCCGGCGATGTGCGCGAGGTGCACCACGTCGCGCTGCTCATCGGCTTCGGCGCCGCCGCGGTCAACCCGTACCTGGCGATGGAATCCGTCGAGGACCTGGTCCGCGCCGGCACCTTCCTGCCGGGCATCGAGGCCGAGACCGCCATCAAGAACCTCATCAAGGCGCTCGGCAAGGGCGTCCTGAAGGTCATGTCCAAGATGGGCATCTCCACCGTCGCCTCCTACCGCGGCGCGCAGGTCTTCGAGGCCGTCGGCCTGGACGAGGAGTTCGTCGCCACGTACTTCCAGGGCACCGCCACCAAGATCGGCGGCGCGGGTCTGGACGTCATCGCCAAGGAGGTCGCGGCCCGCCACGCCAAGGCCTACCCGGCCTCCGGCATCGCCGCCACACACCGCGCGCTGGAGATCGGCGGCGAGTACCAGTGGCGCCGCGAGGGCGAACCGCACCTCTTCGACCCGGACACCGTCTTCCGGCTGCAGCACTCCACCCGCTCGCGCCGCTACGACATCTTCAAGCAGTACACCGACCGGGTGAACGAGCAGTCCGAGCGGCTGATGACGCTGCGCGGCCTGTTCGGCTTCAAGACCGGCGATGAGGGGCGTCCCTCGATCCCGATCGAGGAGGTCGAGCCGGCGTCCGAGATCGTCAAGCGCTTCTCCACCGGCGCCATGTCGTACGGCTCCATCTCCAAGGAGGCGCACGAGACCCTCGCCATCGCCATGAACCAGCTGGGCGGCAAGTCCAACACCGGTGAGGGCGGCGAGGACCCGGAGCGTCTGTACGACCCGGCGCGCCGGTCGTCCATCAAGCAGGTCGCCTCCGGCCGCTTCGGTGTCACGTCCGAGTACCTGGTCAACTCCGACGACATCCAGATCAAGATGGCCCAGGGCGCCAAGCCCGGCGAGGGCGGCCAGCTGCCCGGCCACAAGGTCTACCCGTGGGTCGCCAAGACCCGGCACTCCACCCCCGGCGTGGGCCTGATCTCCCCGCCGCCGCACCACGACATCTACTCCATCGAGGACCTGGCTCAGCTGATCCACGACCTCAAGAACGCCAACCCGGCGGCCCGCATCCACGTGAAGCTGGTCTCCGAGGTCGGCGTCGGCACCGTCGCCGCGGGCGTCTCCAAGGCCCACGCGGACGTCGTCCTCGTCTCCGGCCACGACGGCGGCACGGGCGCCTCCCCGCTCACCTCGCTCAAGCACGCGGGCGGCCCCTGGGAGCTCGGCCTCGCCGAGACCCAGCAGACGCTGCTGCTCAACGGCCTGCGCGACCGCATCGTCGTGCAGACCGACGGTCAGCTCAAGACCGGCCGCGACGTCGTCATCGCCGCCCTGCTGGGCGCCGAGGAGTACGGCTTCGCGACCGCCCCGCTGGTGGTCTCCGGCTGCGTCATGATGCGCGTGTGCCACCTGGACACCTGCCCGGTCGGCATCGCCACCCAGAACCCGACGCTGCGCGAGCGCTTCAGCGGCAAGGCCGAGTACGTCGTCAACTTCTTCCAGTTCATCGCCGAAGAGGTCCGCGAACTCCTCGCCGAGCTGGGCTTCCGCACCCTCGAAGAGGCCGTCGGCCACGCCGAGCTGCTGGACACCGCCAAGGCCGTCAGCCACTGGAAGGCGCAGGGCCTGGACCTGGCCCCGCTGCTGCACGTCCCCGAGCTGCCCGAGGGCGCCGTCCGCCACCAGCTCATCGCCCAGGACCACGGCCTGGAGAAGGCGCTGGACAACGAGCTGATCGAGCTCGCCGCGGACGCACTCGCCGCGGACACCGCCGAGGCCGCGCAGCCCGTACGGGCCCAGGTCGCGATCCGGAACATCAACCGGACCGTCGGCACCATGCTCGGCCACCAGGTGACCAAGAAGTTCGGCGGCGCGGGCCTGCCCGACGACACCATCGACATCACCTTCACCGGCTCCGCCGGCCAGTCCTTCGGCGCGTTCCTGCCGCGCGGCGTCACGCTGCGCCTGGAGGGCGACGCCAACGACTACGTCGGCAAGGGCCTCTCCGGCGGCCGCGTGATCGTCCGCCCGGACCGCGGCGCCGACCACCTCGCCGAGTACTCCACCATCGCGGGCAACACCCTCGCCTACGGCGCCACCGGCGGCGAACTGTTCCTGCGCGGCCGGGTCGGTGAACGCTTCTGCGTCCGCAACTCCGGCGCCACGGTGGTCTCCGAAGGCGTCGGCGACCACGGCTGCGAGTACATGACCGGCGGCAACGCGGTCGTGCTCGGCGAGACCGGCCGCAACTTCGCGGCCGGTATGTCCGGCGGGTTCGCGTACGTCATCGACCTGGACCCGGCCAACGTCAACAAGGAGCTGGCCTCCGCGGTCCACGCGCTGGACGACGCCGACAAGCAGTGGCTGCACGACGTGGTGCGCCGCCACCAGGAGGAGACCGGCTCCACCGTCGCCGAGAAGCTCCTCGCCGACTGGGACGCGGCTTCGGCCCGCTTCAGCAAGGTCATCCCCCCCACGTACAAGGCAGTGCTCGACGCCAAGGACGCCGCTGAGCAGGCCGGACTCTCCGAGTCCGAGACCCACGAGAAGATGATGGAGGCGGCGACCAATGGCTGACCCCAAGGGCTTCCTGACCCACGAGCGCGAGATCGCCAAGACCCGCCCCGTCGAGGAGCGCCTCAAGGACTGGAACGAGGTCTACCAGCCCGGCTCCCTGCTGCCGATCATCAGCAAGCAGGCGTCGCGCTGCATGGACTGCGGCATCCCCTTCTGCCACAACGGCTGCCCGCTCGGAAACCTCATCCCCGAGTGGAACGACTACGCCTACCGCGAGGACTGGACCGAGGCCAGCGAGCGGCTGCACGCGACCAACAACTTCCCGGAGTTCACCGGTCGCCTCTGCCCCGCCCCCTGCGAGGCCGCCTGCGTGCTGGGCATCAACCAGCCGCCGGTGACCATCAAGAACGTCGAGGTCTCCATCATCGACAAGGCGTGGGACAACGGCGACGTCACCCCGCAGCCGCCCGAGCGCCTCTCCGGCAAGACCGTCGCCGTCATCGGCTCCGGCCCGGCCGGTCTGGCCGCCGCCCAGCAGCTGACCCGGGCCGGCCACACCGTCGCCGTCTACGAGCGCGCGGACCGTATCGGCGGGCTCCTGCGCTACGGCATCCCCGAGTTCAAGATGGAGAAGCGCCACATCAACCGCCGCATCGAGCAGATGCGCGCGGAGGGCACCAAGTTCCGTACGGAGGTGGAGATCGGCCGCGACCTCGACGCGAAGAAGCTGCGCAAGCGCTACGACGCCGTCGTCATCGCCGCCGGTGCCACCACCTCCCGCGACCTCCCCGTCCCCGGTCGCGAGCTGAACGGCATCCACTTCGCGATGGAGTACCTCCCGCTCGCCAACAAGGTGCAGGAGGGCGACCTGACCGTCTCCCCGATCACCGCCGAGGGCAAGCACGTCGTCGTCATCGGCGGCGGCGACACCGGCGCGGACTGCGTCGGCACCGCCCACCGTCAGGGCGCGGCCTCCGTCACCCAGCTGGAGATCATGCCCAAGCCGGGCGACGAGCGCAGCGCCAACCAGCCCTGGCCGACCTTCCCGATGCTCTACAAGGTCACCTCCGCGCACGAGGAGGGCGGCGAGCGGGTCTACTCCGTCTCCACCACCCACTTCGAGGGCGACGAGGACGGCAACGTCCAGTACCTGCACCTGGTCGAGGTGGAGTTCAAGGACGGCAAGCTGGAGCAGAAGCCCGGCACCGAGCGGAAGATCCCCGCCCAGCTGGTCACCCTCGCGATGGGCTTCACCGGCACCGACCAGGAGAACGGCCTGGTCGAGCAGTTCGGCCTGGAGCTGGACGCCCGCGGCAACGTCGCCCGCGACGCGGACTTCGCCACCAACGTCCCCGGCGTGTACGTCGCCGGTGACGCGGGCCGCGGCCAGTCGCTGATCGTGTGGGCCATCGCCGAGGGCCGCTCCGCCGCCCGCGGCGTGGACCGCTTCCTGACCGGAGTCAGCGCCCTGCCGGCTCCCATCAAGCCGACGGACCGTGCACTGACCGTGTAACGACCGTCCCCGGATGTCCCGTACAACGTCGTACGGAACAACTGCGCGGCGCCTGCTTCCTTCCCCGACCGGAAGGCAGGCGCCGCGCGCTGTCCGCACACCCCGTCAACCGCCGGGGAACCGCCGCCCCAGCTCCTGCGCCATCTGCCGCGCGGGCGCCGGTACGGCCAGCGGCGGCGGGGCGCCCGACGGGCGGAAGTCGTGCACCGGCGGCCGCCAGGCCGACAGATCGATACGGTGGTCGCCCAGCGGCAGCACCCACCGCGGATCGGCGTGCACCCGCAGCACCTGGGCCTCCATCTGCGTCCAGGCCCCCTCACACACCCTCAGCTCACCGACCCGGCGCGCCTCCAGCTGCACCGGGCAGTTCAGCAGCCGGGGCGGCCGCACCAGTTCCGACGGCTCGGTCCAGGGAGTGTCCGGCGAAGGGGGACCGGCGCCCGCCGCCTCCTCGGCCCCGCTCCCCGCCTGCGGCAGGTTGAAGACCACATCCGGGCGCACCGCGAGATTGCGCGCGGTACGCCCGCGGGCCGGCAGCGCCACGCACACCACCGGCCCGAGCTCCCACCGGATCCGCAGCGCGACCAGCGCAAAGGTCCCGTCGTCGTTCTCCGTGGACAGCAGCGCCGGCGCGGCGGAACTGCTCCCTTCCCGCACGCCGTTCATGCCCCCGAGGATAGAAGCCGGACACTTCGGTGCTCACCGAAGTGTGATGAGAGATTACTCTCTGCGCATGACTCGACGCATGACTCGACGCGTGACTCAACTGCACACGAACCGAGGGGACGCCGACCAGGACACCGTCGCGGAAACCCCCGACCTGGCGGCCCTGGCCCAACTCCTCGCGGACCGCACCCGCGTCGCCATCTGCACGGCCCTGCTGGACGGCGGCACATGGACCGCGGGCGAGCTGGCCGAATACGCGGCCGTCGCCCCCTCCACCACCACCGAACACCTCAACCTCCTGGTCTCCGGCGGCCTGTTGACCGAGCAGCGGCAAGGCCGGCGGCGCTACGTACGGCTCGCCGGACCGGATACCGCGGAAACCCTGGAGAACCTCGCCGGCCTCGCCCCCTACCGCCAGGTCCCCATCCGCTCCCTCGCCGAGGCCAACCACCGCCGGGCCCTGCACCACGCCCGGACCTGCTACGACCACATCGCGGGCGCCCTGGGCGTGGCGATCGCCGACGCCATGACCGAACGCGGCCTGCTGGCACGGGAGTACGGACTGGTCCTGACCGACGCCGGCGCCCGCTGGCTGACCGCGCTCGGCATCCCCGACGCCGCCCCCTCCGTCGCCCACCGGGCCCATGTCCGCACCTGCCTCGACTGGACGGTGCGCCGCCGGCACCTCTCCGGCGCGGTCGGCGCCGCCCTCTACCGGCACGCCGTGGACCACGAATGGATCGTCAAGGCCCCCGCCACCCGCATCCTCACCGTCACCGACACGGGCCGCACGGCCCTCCGCGACCATCTCGCCCTGCCCGACGAGGCGCTCTCGCCCTGCCCGGCGCTCGTGTCCCGTCCCGGCCAGGTCCGCCCGTCGGACAGCTCCTAGGCGTCGTCCTCCGCGAGCCGGGCCGGGAAACCCCCCTTGGCGATGGGCCCCCACCGCAGCGGGGTGACCCGGATCAGCGACTTGCCCTGCTTGCGCATGGCCGCCCGGTACTCGTCCCAGTCCGGATGCTCCCCGGCGATATTGCGGTAGTACTCCACCAACGGCTCGACCGAATCCGGCGCATCGATCACCTCGGCCTCCCCGTCGATCTGCACCCACGGCCCGTTCCACTCATCGCTCAGCACAATGACACTGACCGACGACACCCGCCGGGCGTTACGGACCTTGGCGCGTTCCGGATACGTCGACATCACCAGCCGCCCGGAATCGTCCACCCCGCACGTCAGCGGCGAGCCCTGCGGGCTGCCGTCGGAGCGGCGGGTGAGCAGGATCGCGCGGTGCCGGGGGCGGACGAACTCCAGAAGTCCGGGCAGCTCGACACGGGTGTTGGAGGCGATGGAAGGGCTCATACGGCCGAGCGTAGGCCGTGAAGCGCACTCCAAGGCGCATCCAGGTGCCGGGTTCCGGCCCGCCTCACCCGGCCGCCAGCTCCTTGCCGGTGGCCGCGTCCACCACCTTGCGCCCGTCCAGCGCCCGGTCCAGCGTCAGCTTCACCTTGTCGGTGGCCAGTTGTTCCGTGCACATTCCCTTGGCGCTCTTCTTCTTGCCCCAGCCGGTGACCACCACGAGGTTCTTCGACTCGTACTTCCGCGCACCGAAGCGGGCATCGCAGGCGCTGTGCCCGACGGTCACGGTGATCTCCCGTGCCCCGCTCTTGGGGTGCTCGGCGGAGACCAGCGGCAGCACCGCCTCGTGCCGGCCCTTGACCGGCGAGACCTTCGGCCAGTCCCGCACTATCTGATCCGCCCGCGTCTCGAAGGCGTCCCGCTTCTTCGGCGGGTCGGCCGCCACTCGCTGGGTGTCCTTGCCGCAGCCGGTCAGCGCGACGGCGGCGGCCGCCGCCATCGCGAGCACGGCGGCGAGCGTACGGTGTGGGGCGAGCGTTCCTTGCATGACATGCCTCCTCGGGTCACGGTTGTGACGTGGCAGGCGGGAGCCGGGTTCCGTTCCTCTTCCCCGTAGGGCATGTGCACGTCGTCGCCGTCCTCGATGACGGCTGCGCACCGGTCGGCACGGGCCTCCCCGGATCCGCCCCGCCGTCATCGACGCGCTCGCCCGCCCCGGTGCCCTCGACGCCCCGTGCCGCCGCGGCACCGCCCCCGGACCTCCGCGCGTCCTCACCCCGACTCGCGTGCCACCACCCGGAAGCCGCCGAGCCGGTGTCCGGCGGGCGCGGTGTTCGGTTCCCGGATCAGCGCGTCGACCAGTTCGGCGATCCGCTCCGGCGGGATGATCTCGGCCCGTACGGTCGTCAGCCGGGGCCGCAGCAGCCGCCCCAGCAGCAGATCGTCGGCCCCGATCACGGCGATGTCGCCGGGGTCGTCGGCGCCGATGGTGTGGCCCGCGTCCTGCAGGGCGCGCATCAGCAGCATCGCGTACTCGTCGTTGTACGCGAACACCGAGTCCAGGCCCAAGTCGGGCCAGTTCGCGGCTAGTTGCGCGGCGGACTCTTCGGTGAGGGCCAGTTCGAGGGGGCGCACCCCGGCGCCGGGGCAGGCCCCGGTCGCGGCGCGGACGCCCGCCAGGCGGGGGTCGGCGAAGCGCGCCAGGCCGGGCTCGGCGGGGCGGACCACACCGATCCGGCGGCGGCCGCGGGCGAGCAGACGGTCGCCGGCCTGCCGGCCCGCCTCGTGCTGGTCCAGCAGGAGGGTGTGGGCGCCGGGGGTGCGGGGCGGGCCGTGGGTGAGGACGGCGGCGGTGCCGGAGCGGCGCAGCAGCGCGACGGCGGCGGCGTCCAGCGGCGGGCCGTGCAGGGTCAGTACGGCGGCGGGGCGGAGTTCGGCCCAGGCGCGGGCGGCCGCCAGGGGGGAGTCGGCGGGGGCGCCGTGCAGGACGCCGGTGTAGCCGAGGCCGTGCAGCGCGGTCTGGAAGCCGGCCAGGAAGGTGGTGAAGAGGGGGCCGAAGGCGGGGACCGTATCGGCGGGGGCGGCCAGGAGGACGATGCTGCCCCGGCCGGCCCGCAGGCTGCGGGCGGCGGCGTGCGGGACGTAGCCCAGCTCCTCGGCGGCGGCCCGGACCCTGTCCTGGGTGCGGGCGCCGACCCGGCCGGCGGCCTGGCCGTTGAGGACGTAGGAGACCGTCGCGCGGGACACCCCGGCGCGGCGGGCAACGGCCGCACTGGTCGGGGGCGTTGGGGCGGCGGGATCGTCCTGGGGTCCGGCTGCGTCAGTCATGCTGCTGGGCATCCTCGCACAGGGGTTCCCGCGCCGCGCGGCGCCCCGGCACCCACCCGGAATCCCCTTACACGTGTAACCTCGACGCATGCTGCTGCACACTCGGGAGTGGGGTACCGGCGACCGGACCGCGGTGCTGGTGCACGGAATGATGTCGGATCACCGCACCTGGCACCGGGTCAGCCCGGCCCTCGCGGACCTGGGCTATCGCGTCATCGCCGTCGACCTGCGCGGCCACGGCCGCAGTCCGCGCGGCGAGTACGGCCCGGAGCTGTTCGCCGAGGACCTGGTCGACACGCTCCCGACGGGCGTGGAACTGGCCCTCGGGCACTCGCTGGGCGGGCTCGCCCTGTCCCTGGCGGCGGACCGGCTGCGGCCGCAGCGCGCGGTCTACAGCGATCCGGCCTGGTCGCTCGGCGGCACCGGACAGGCCGTGGACCCCGCCGTCTTCCTGACCTTCAAGCGCGCCACCCGCGAGACGGTACGCGGCTTCAACCCCCGCTGGGACGAGGCCGATATCGACCTCGAACTGGACACGGTCGCCGCCTGGGACGCCGGCACCGCCCTCGCCCTCTCCGGCGCCCATCTGACCGACCGCACTCCCGAGCGGCCCCTCGTCCCGTCCCTCGTGCAGGTCGCGGGGGACGGCTTCCTCTTCACCGAGGAAGCCGTCAAGGAACTGCGCACCCGCGGCTTCGAGGTCCGTACGGTCCCGGGCGCGGGCCACACCATCCACCGCGATGACTTCGAGGGGTTCATGGCGGGGCTGGCGGGCTGGCTCTGAGGACCTGGGCGTCGGGCCGGGCCCGGCGCCCAGGGAGCTCGTCGCGGCGGTCAGCCGCACGGCGGACCCGTCACGGTGTGCGGGGGCGCGCCCCGCGGCGGGCCCGGAGCCGGACGGCGCCGCGGAGGGCGAGGAAGAGCAGCACGCCGATGGGGGAGAGCAGCACGGTCAGCACCAGCAGCGGCCCCATCACCAGCGGATGGATCCCCAGCGCGCGGGCCTCGCGGTACATCCACTGGCCCAGGAACAGATCCCAGGCGATCACCTGCGCCCAGATCGCGCCCGCCCCGCCGCCGAGCCGCAGCAGTTCCTGGAACCCGGCCAGATCGGGGTGGCTGACGGCGGCCCACAGCTGCGGGAACACCGGTACGGCCAGGGCGAGATAGACCCCGATGACCGGCACCATCGGGAGCGGTGAGGCCGCGATCCGGTCGGTCCAGCGCCATCCCGGCGCCAGGATCAGCAGCGCCCAGAACGGCGCCGCGAGGTAGAAGGCCAGCTCGAAGAGGGTGCGGTCGCTCATGCCGTGAACTCCGGTGCGGTGGTGGTGGACGGGGCGGGGTCGCTCGTCTGCGGGGGAGCGGGCGGGCCGCCGGGGGCGTCATCGGCGGCGGCCGGGCGCCGCAGCGCCGCGAAGGTGGCGACGGCGGTGGCCGCGACGATGACGCCCAGCGCGCCGAGCGTCGCCCCGTCCGGGTGGACCAGCGCCTGGCCGCGCAGCGCCTGCCAGGTCAGCAGCGCCAGCAGCCCGGCGGTCCAGCCGGCCGCGACCAGCACCAGCCGCAGCCGTACCCGCTCGCTCCGCAGCCGGGGCAGCCGGGTGGCCAGCGCCTCGATCCCGTACAGGAACAGGGGCAGCGCCTGGAGGGCGTGCATGCCGACGAAGTGCGGGATGCGCAGATCGCCGCCGGTGGTGTTCCAGCCGGTCAGCGGCATCGACGGGCCGCCGTCGGGCACGCCGACGCTGTGCGCGCCGACGGCGGTGCGCAGCGCGCCCGCGGCCTGCTGCTCGGGGGTGGGCGCCAGCATCAGCCCGCCGAGCAGCAGCCCCACCAGCGCGAGCAGCAGCCCCAGCCGGATCGCCCAGGTCGCGGCCCGGTCGCCGAGGCGGGCCCGGAAGAGCAGCAGCGCGATGACCAGGGTGCCCGTCCAGAGGACCACGATGGTGAGCCCCATGACGACGAACAGGGCCCGGTCCAGCGGGGTGGCGATGTTGAAGTGGCTGGGCCGGCCGCGGACGGTCTGTCCGGTGATGACCGCCATCTCGACGACTCCGGCCGCCACGACGGTGTGGGCGGCCCAGGTGCCGATCCGGCTCGGGGCCGGGTGCCGGGACAGCATCCAGGCGAGCGTCAGCCCGTAGGCGGCGAACGAGACCGCGAACTTGAACGGTTTGAACCAGATCGGCGCGCCCACCAGGACCCGGTCGTCGACGATCGGGCCGATCGCCGCGACGACGGCCAGCGCGGCCATCGCCCAGGAGAAAGCGAGCAGGGAGCGATATCTGGACACAAGGATCCCCCAAGAATGGATAGTAGCGCTTGCTGCTATCTGATAGTTGGACTATCCATGACGGGGGGTGGATCTGGCAAGCCGGGAGGGGCGGGGGTGCGCGCGAAAGGTGGCGGCGAGCAACTCGCCTGCGTCGGCGCGCAGTTGTGTAAGGGGTCGGTGCTCAGGCCCGCCGGGCATCCGCGGCCGAGGCGCGGAGGGGCGGCCGGGAACGTGCTGCTGATCCGCCGGGGACGGTGCCCTGCCGGGCGTCCGCCCGGCGCTCCGTCAGGTCTCGCACTCCAGCAGCGTCTTGCACAGCCCGCACCGCGCCTGGAGCCGGCCGCGCACCGGCACCCGGATGCGCTGGTGACAGGCGGGGCAGGGGAAGGACACCCGCAGCGGGGCGGGCCCCTCGAAGAGGTAGCCGTCGGGGGACTCGGGCCCCGGGCCGGGGCGGCCCGCGGCGCGGGCCAGGCGGCGGTCCTTGGCGTAGCGGAGACGGGCGAGCCGGCCGGCCGCGGCCAGCGGCGGGCGGCGGGCGTCCTGGCGGGCCCGCGCCGCGCCCGCGGTGTAGGCGTCGTACGCCTGCGGGCTGGTGAACCACGGCGCGGGGTCCTCGCCGAAGAACTCCGCCCGCTTGGCCAGGACGTAGCCGAACTCCTCCGGCGTCAGATAGCCGAGCTTCTGCGAGAACGGGCCGTGCTCGCGGTAGGCGTCCAGCAGCAACCAGCCCGCGCCGAGGTAGGTGGTGGCGGTGTCGGTGAGGATCTCGTTGTCGCGGGTGCCGGGGAAGGACAGATCGAGGCGGTGCAGGGCGACATGCATCACCTCATGGGCGAGGGCGGCGCCGATGTCCGTGCGATGCGTCTTGAAGCGCTCGTTCAGCTCGATGAAGTACTCGGGCCCGGCGGTGAGTTCGACGTTCGCGGCATGCTCCATCTCGCGGAAGGAGACGATGACCCGGGCGTCGGGGAGGTGGAGCTGACGGACCATGGCGCGGGCCACCCGCTGCACCCCCAGGTGGATGTCCTCGGCGTCGTCGAAGGCGACATCGACGGGCAGCACGCTGGTGTCGAAGGTGCTGACGGTGTCGTACGAAAGGCGCTTGAACAGCGCGGTGACGGCCGACCGCACCATGTCGAGATGCGGAAAACCGTGCTTGATCTCGCTGCCGCCCGCTGCCACCCGGCCACTGTACGGGCGACCGGGTTCGTCCGGTATGGGCCGAACGAGGCATACGCAGTACGGGAGTTGGCCGGAAAGTGGCCGGATGCACACCCTTGTCCTCCGGTCCCTCTCTTCACATAATCACAGGGCGCTTTGCGGACTCATCCCCACTGGGTCCGGACGCCCCACGGCGTGCCGCCTTCTTCCGCGTACTTCCGCGGCGGCCACGTCCGGCTCCGGTGGTTGGCATGGGCTCGTCATCGACGTGCAACCCCCCACGAAAGGAAGCCCGTTGCGCACCCACCTGAAGCACCTCAAGAGAACCACCGCCGTCGGCGCGGTCGCCCTCGCCGCCTTCAGCCTCCAGCCCGCCGCCGCCTCCGCTTCCGCCGCCCCCACCCCCCAGCCCGGCGGAAGCCACACCCGAGTCGTCGGCGGCACCAAGGCCGACCAGGGCGAATTCCCCTTCATGGTCCGCCTCTCGATGGGCTGCGGCGGCGCGCTCTACACCAAGAACATCGTGCTCACCGCCGCGCACTGCGTCGACGGCAGCGGCCCCAACACCTCCATCACCGCCACCGCCGGCGTGGTCGACCTCGAGGACTCGAAGGCGATAACCGCCAAGTCCACGGAGGTGCTCCAGGCGCCCGGGTACGACGGCAAGGGCAAGGACTGGGCGCTGATCAAGCTCGACAAGGCGATCGACCTGCCGACGCTGAAGATCGCCGAGGACGACAAGCTCAACAACGGCGACTTCACCATCGCCGGCTGGGGCGCCGACAAGGAAGGCGGCGACCAGCAGCGCTACCTCCTCAAGGCGACCGTCCCGTTCGTCGACGACGCCACCTGCCAGAAGGCCTACGGCGACCAGCTGACGCCCGGCGACGAGATCTGCGCCGGCAAGCTGGACACCGGCGGCGTCGACACCTGCCAGGGCGACTCCGGCGGCCCGATGTTCCGCAAGGACGACGCCGGTGCCTGGCTCCAGGTCGGCATCGTCTCGTGGGGCGAGGGCTGCGCACGGCCCGGCAAGCCCGGCGTCTACAGCGAGGTGAGCACCTTCGCCAAGGACATCAAGGCGGGCGCCGACAAGCTGGGCGGCTGACCGCACGCACCACCGCAGGGCCCGGGGACGTCGCTCCCCGGGCCCTGCGCCGTGCCGCCGGCCGCGCCGCGGGCCGAGCCCTCCCGTTGGTCCGTCCGCCGCTACGCGGTTGCGGGCCGCCCGCACCGCAGGTCGGATGAGGCCATGCCGATCAGCGTGGTCATCGCCGACGACCAGGAAATGGTGCGGACCGGATTCCGGATGATCCTGGACAGCCAGGGCGACATCGAGGTCCTCGACGACGTCGTCGACGGCGCGGCCGCCCTCGACGCCGTCGAACGGCTGCGCCCCGATGTGCTGCTGCTCGACATCCGGATGCCCCGGCTCGACGGCCTGGAGGTCACCCGCCGGCTCAGCGCACGCGCCGCCGCCCACCCCGAGTACGACCACAAGCCGCGCATCGTCATCGTCACCACCTTCGACCTGGACGAATACGTGCATGCCGCGCTCCGCGACGGCGCCTCGGGATTCCTCCTGAAGGACGCCAGCCCCGCCATGCTGGTCGAGGCGGTACGCGCCGCCGCCGTCGGCGACTCCCTGGTCTCGCCCGCGATCACCGTGCGGCTGCTGCGCGAGATGTCCCCGGCCGCCGGCCCGGGCGCCGCCGCCCGCACCCCGTCCGAACCGCTCACCGGCCGCGAGGAGGACGTCGTACGGGCGCTGGCCAAGGGACACACCAACGCCGAGATCGCCGACCAGCTCTTCGTCTCCCTCTCCACCGTCAAAACGCATCTGGCGAATGTGCAGACCAAACTGGACGCCCGCAACCGGGTCGAAATCGCCGCCTGGGCCTGGGAGAGCGGCCTGGCCGGCAGTACGACATGACCGGGACGGCGGCATGAACGGGCGCGCGGCCACCGGCGGACGCGGCGCCGACGGGCCCCGCCGCCCGTTAGTCCAAGACCTGTCCCTCCTTTGTCCATAGGCGCCCGCCCCGCCCGCACAGCACCCTGTCCCGCGACAGGCAGTGCAGGTGCGAGGGAGGACAGCGGGCATGAACGAGCAACCAGGACCCAGCCGCAGAAAGGTCGTCACCGCGACCGCGCTCGCCGGGGCCGCCACCGCCCTCCCCCTCGGCGCCCGCCCCGCCGCGGCCACCCCACCCGACACCCCACCCGCCGCCGAGGCCGTGCTGCGCTCCGACGCCCTGGACGTCCGCGTCGACACCGCCTTCCCCCGCATCGTCTCCTACACCGACCGCGCCACCGGCCACGTCCTGCACGCCCAGGACACCCCCGTCACCCACGTCCTCATCGACGGCACCGCCCGCACCCCCCACGTCACCCACCGCACCCGCGCCGACCGCGCGGCCTACACCCTGACCTTCGACGGCGGCACCCGCATCGCCGTCGAGATAGCCGCCGACGGATGGCAGGTCACCTGGCGCGTCACCGACATCGCCGACACCCCCGCACTGCGCATCGGCACCCTCCAGATCCCCGGCCTCGCCCTGCTGAGCGTCCGCAGCGACCAGCCCGGCGCCACCCTGCTCGCCGCCCGCATCGAGCTGGACAAGGCCAAGAGCGGCGACACCCTGATCCAGGTCACCCCGCACACCCCCGTCGAGGCCGCACCCACCGGCTGCGCCTACGCCGTCGTCGCCACCGACCAGCTGGCCGCCGCCGTCGAGACCAACACCGTCTACGACCGGCCCAGCGGTCAGACCACCTGGGAGAACGGCCGGCTGTGGCGGCAGACCACCCAGGGCGACGGCTTCATCGCGGCACAGCTGACCCCCGGCCAGTGGACCCACCGGGCGGCCGGCGCACCCCTGGACGCCACCGAACCGCTCCCGTACGCCACCGTCATCGTCACCCGGGACCGCAACGGCGACCACCGCACCGACTGGCAGGACGCCGCCATCGCCCTGCGCGACATCATGGTCATGCCGCTCGGCGCCGACGAACAGCATCTGCGGGTCGTCCCGCACATCCCGTTCAACTTCGCCAGCCAGGCCACCAATCCCTTCCTCGCCACCCTCGACCACATCAAGCGCATCGCGCTCGCCACCGACGGACTGCGGCAGTTCACCCTCCTCAAGGGCTACCAGTCCGAAGGCCACGACTCCGCCCACCCGGACTACGCCGGCAACTACAACGAACGGGCCGGCGGCCTCACCGACCTCAACGACCTCGTCCGGGCCGGCAAGAAGTGGAACAGCGACTTCGCCGTACACGTCAACGCCACCGAGTCCTACCCGGTCGCCCACGCCTTCTCCGAAACCCTCGTCGACAAGAACGACGAACAGTGGGACTGGCTCGACCAGTCCTACCGCATCGACCCCCGCCGCGACCTGGTCTCCGGCGACATCGCCCGCCGCTTCGCCCGGCTGCGCAAGGACACCGACCCGGCACTGAACACCCTCTACCTCGACGTCTTCCGCGAATCCGGCTGGAACTCCGACCGCCTCCAGCGCCATCTGCGCGACCAGGGCTGGCAGATCGCCAGCGAATGGGGCCACGGCCTGGAGCGCTCCTCCCTCTGGTCCCACTGGGCGACGGAGACCGACTACGGCCCCGACACCTCCCGCGGCATCAACTCCCAGCTGATCCGCTTCCTGCGCAACCACCACAAGGACGTCTTCGCCAACAAATGGCCCACCCTGCTCGGCGCCGCCCGCATGGGCAACTTCGAGGGCTGGACCGGCAAGACCGACTGGCACACCTTCCACACCATCATCTGGACCGACGCACTGCCCGCCAAATACCTCCAGGCCTATCCGATCAAAACCTGGGACGCACACGAGATCACCTTCGAAGGGCCCACCAGGACCGTCGTCAGCGACGCGGGCTCCGCTTCCGAGGACTCCCCGAAGAGCGGAACCCGGAAGATCACCACCGACGGCCGCCTCGTCTACGACGACGGGACCTACCTGCTGCCCTGGGAACCCCGCCGCGCCACCGACCCGGACAAGCTCTACCACTACAACCCCCTTGGCGGACACACCAGTTGGGACCTTCCGCGCGGCTGGTCCGGCGCGCCCGCGGTGTATGCGTACCGGCTCACCGACCAGGGCCGCGCCGATGAGACCCGCATCCCGGTCGGCGGAGGCCGGATCACCCTCACCGCCGACGCCCACACCGCCTACGTCGTCCACCGCAGCAAGGCCCCCGCCCAGCCCGACCCCGACTGGGGCGAGGGCACACCGCTGACCGACCCCGGCTTCCACTCCGGAACCCTCGACGCCTGGCACGTCACCGGCCCGGCCTCCGTCAAGGCGTCCGAACAAGGCGACTACGAGCTGGTCGTCGACGCGGGCGCGGCCGCCACCGTCAGCCAGAAACTCACCCGCCTCACCCCCGGCCACTACGCCGCCTCCGTACAGATCGAGGTCGGCGCCACCGCGGGGGAGCGGCGCCGCGCCGCCCTGGAGATCCGGACCGCCGACGGCCTCACCGCCGCCAACTGGACCGAGACCTCCACCGCCGCCAACTACGTCGCCGCCGACCGCAAATCCGGCACCCGTTTCCAGCGCCTGTTCACCCGCTTCACCGTCCCCGAAGGCGGCGGCCCCGTCACCCTCGCCCTGACCGCGGCGGCCGGCCGGGCCCGCATACGGTTCGACAACGTACGCGTCGTACCCGCCACCCCCACCACCAAGAAGGACACCCTCGCCCACGAGGACTTCGAGCACGTCCCCCAGGGCTGGGGCCCCTTCGTCAAGGGCGACGCCGGCGGCATCACCGACCCGCGCACCCATATCGCCCAACGGCACGCCCCGTTCACCCAGCGCGGCTGGAACGGCAAGGCCATCGACGACGTCATCGACGGCAGCCAATCCCTCAAATCACGCGGCGAGAACACAGGCCTGGTCCACCGCACCGTCCCGCACACCGTCCGCATCACCCCGGGCCGCCGCTACCGGATCACCTTCCGCTACGAGAACGAGAAGGCCGACCAGTACGCCTGGATCACCGCCGTCGACGCGCCCGGCCCCCGCGAACTCACCCGCACCCCGCTGCCCGTGGCCACCCGGCCCGCCACCCACACCTACGAGTTCACCGCACCCGCCGACGGCGAGGCCTGGGTGGGGCTGCGCAAGACCGGCGACGACGGCACGGCGGAATTCGTCCTGGACTCCTTCGAGGTACAGGAGATACCGCTCCCCGCCGGCGGATGAAGACCCGGCGCCCCCGCCCCTGCCCCCACCAGGGGCGGGGCGCCCTCCAACTCCCACAGCAAAAGGTCGTTGACGCCCTCCCGCAGCACCGGACCCGGCACGAACAGGGTGCGCTGCACCCCCACGTCCCAGTACCGCCCCAGACAGAACCCATTGATCCAGGCGAAGCCACGCCCCCAGCCCGGCAGCGCGAGATCGGCGTCACCCGGCCCGGCATCCACCCGGAAAGTCCCGCGATACAGCCCCGGACGCCCTCCTCCCGCAACCGGCCGGAACCCGACATCCGCCGTCGCCACCGCATCCAGCCGCAGCCCCCGCGCCCGCACCCCGTGCAGATACTGCCGCTCGTGCAGCAGCCCCCCGGTGATCCCCTTGGACTCACCCAGCCGCGGCCCGTAGTTCACCCGCCCCAGCGACTCCACCCACAACTCCACCTCCGCCGGCCCGGACACCTCCGCCACCAGCGCGTCCTCCGTGTCCACCACCGCCACCCGCACCCCGTCGACATACACCGTCGCCCGGTCCCGCAGCCCCCGCACCCACAACGGATATCGGCCGCGCGGCCCCGGCACCGCCACCCGGTAGCGCACCACCCCCCGGTCCACCCCCAGCTCCTCGAACGTCACCGGGCCGCCGCCCACCACCTCCTCACCACCCAGTGCATCCATCACCTCACCCGCCGGCACCCACCCCTCGACCACCCCATCCACCGGGGCCGACAGCGCCCGCGGCGGCCCGGGAACCTCCGGCAACGGACCGTCCGCATACGCCGCCAGCACCTCACGGAACAGATGGAACTTCTCCGTCGCACGACCCCGCTCATCCACCGGCGCCTCGTAGTCGTACGACGTCACCGTCGGCAGCAGCGCCCCCTCGTGCAGCTCACCCGCGCGGTTCGCGCCCGCCCAGCCCCCGAAACTGGTGCCACCGTGCGCCATGTACACATTCACCGACCCGCCGCACTCCAGAATCTCCCGCAACGCCGCCGCCGCGTCCTGCGGCGCCCGCGGCTCGGCCCGCCGCCCCCAGTGCGCGAACCACCCGCACCAGAACTCCATGCACATCAACGGCCCCTCCGGCCGGTGTCGCCGCAGCGCCGCGAACGCCTCCCGCGCCCCCGACCCGAAATTCACCGTCGCCGCCACCCCCGGAATCGACCCGCCGCTGAGCATGTGATCCTCCGGCCCGTCCGACGTGAACAACGGCACCCGCACACCCAACTCCCGCAACCGCCCCGCGAGATGCGCCAGATACACCACATCGCTGCCGTAGGACCCGTACTCGTTCTCCACCTGCACCAAGACCACCGGACCGCCGCCCGGCCCGCCCGGACCCGACGCCACCGTGCACTGCCGCGCCACCACCTGCGGCAACAGCCGCGCGAACCACGCATCCACGGCCGCCAGATACGCCGCATCCCGCGTCCGCACCCGCCGCCCCAGCGGACCCGTCAGCCAGTGCGGCAGCCCGCCGTTCTCCCACTCCGCGCAGATGTACGGCCCCGGCCGCACGATCGCCCACAACCCCGCCGCCTGCACCGCATCCAGAAACCGCCCCACCGCCCCCGGATCGTGGAACTCACCCGGCCGCGGCTCATGCAGATTCCACGGCACATACGTCTCCACACAGTTCAGCCCCATCGCCCGCAGCATCGCCAGCCGGTGCCCCCACTGCGCCTCGTGCACCCGGAAGTAATGCAGCGCCCCTGACAACAGCCGCACCGGCCGCCCGTCCCGCAGAAAATCCCGCTCGCCCACCTCGAACTGCGCCACGTCTGCCTGCCCTCGCCGCCGTCCCGCCGCGTCCCGGTCACCGGTCACCCTCGCCCCCTGGCGGCGCGGCGGTCCATGGACAAAGATCGGCGCTGATTGGACGAAGCGGCACGCACCACACACACCGACGCACCCCCCACAGCGACGGAAGGGCCGGCCATCTACCACACCTGGATGCGGTACTTCACCCCCAGCCCGGTCCACCACCGGCTGGGCCTGGTCTGCCTCGGCGTCGGACTCCAGCACGGCACACTGCCCACCGTCGGCCCACGCACCCTCGACCACCACGTCGCCGTCGTCATCAGCGCCGGCCGCGGCTGGTTCACCACCCACGACGGACGACGCCGGCAGGTCACCGCCCCCGCCCTCCTCTGGATCATCCCGGGCGTCACCCACCACTACGCCGCCGACCCCCACACCGGCTGGGACGAAAGCTTCGTCGACTTCACCGGCACCGCCACCACCACCTACACCGAACTCGGCTACATCGAACCGGACTGCCCCGTCGTCCCACTCGCCGACACCGGCCCCGCCCGCACCGCCATCGGCAAGATCGCGCGAGCCGCCCGGCGCGGCAACCCCCTGCTGGAGGTGGAGACCTCCGCCGCCGTCCACGAACTCCTCGTCGTCCTGCGCCGCGCCCGCGCCGACACCGACGCCGACGGCGACCCCGTCCTGACGGCCCTGGCCCGCGACGCCTTCCTCCCCCTCTCCGTCGCCGAACACGCCGCCCGCCACGGCATGACCCCCGCCGCCCTGCGCACCGCCGTCCGCCGCGGCGCCGGCTGCAGCCCCAAGGACTACCTCCTCGGCATCCGGCTCGGCCGCGCCAAGGAACTCCTCATCGCCACCGAACTCCCCGTCGCCGCCATCGCCCGCCGCGTCGGCTACGACGACCCCGCCTACTTCAGCCGCCTGTTCACCCGCCGCGTCGGCACCGCCCCCGTACGCTTCCGCGACCGCCAGGCCCACAGCGTCCCCGGCGGCTGGTCCACCCGCATCCCGGACCCGGACAATCCGCCGCTGGTCCGCTGAACGGGCCACTCGCCGTGGGGGCGGGCCGGTTGGCCGTGGCTTGGTGGGTGGGGCCGGAGGGGACGCCCCGTAACCCGTCCTCGGGCCGGGCGCTTCTGGTCCCGGACACAGGAACCCCGGTGTCCGCTCCGGTCCCTGCGGGCGGGTTACGGGACATCCCCTCCGGCGACCGACGCGGGCGACCGTCCCGCCGTACCGATCACCGTCACACCACACCACACCACGGCACGGCCCGAGGCGACGCGACGCGATGCGATGCGGCACGGCAAGGCACGGGGCGAGGCGATGCGATGCGGCGTACCCGTCGTCTCCCTGGGCCGGTACGGGCAGTGCCACCGGGCTGCAGACGGGACACGTAGGCCGGAGGGGATGTACGGGTGTCCGCCCGCAGGGACCGGAGCGAACGGGGGGCCGCCCTTCCTACGGACCAGAAGCGCCCGGCCCGAGGACGGACACCCGTGCGTCCCCTCCGGCCCCCCCCGCGGCACCAACGAACCCCGCTCCACACCCGCCCCCACCAGGCCCGGCGACGCACAACAACCCGCGGCACAACGGACCCCGCACCCCCGCCCCCAACACCCATGCGCCCCCGCACCCCCGATGGCAGCATGACCTCATGCCCGCACTGCAGCGCGACGAGGCGCAGACCCGAGCCCGGCTCATCGACGTCCACCGCTACGAGATCACCCTCGACCTCACCCAGGGCGAGGAGCACTTCGGATCCCGCACGGTCATCCACTTCAGCGCACGCGAGCCCGGCGACACCTTCGTCGACATCAAGCCCGCCGAACTGCACACCGTCACCCTCGACGGCCACCGGATCGACCCCGCCGCCCTCGACGACAACCGCCTCCCCCTCACCGGCCTCACCGCGGGCGACCACGAACTCCGCCTCGACGCCACCATGCGCTACTCCCGCACCGGCGAAGGCATGCACCGCTTCACCGACCCCGCCGACGGCGAGACCTACGCCTACACCCAGCTGTTCATGGAAGACGTCCAGCGCGTCTTCGGCGCCTTCGACCAGCCCGACCTCAAAGCCGTCTTCGCGCTGACCCTCAAGGCCCCCGAAAACTGGACCGTCCTCGCCAACGGCATCACCCAACACCTCGGCAACGGCACCTGGCAGGCCGCCCCCACCCCTCTCATCTCCACCTACCTCGTCGCCGTCGCCGCCGGCCCCTGGCACTCCGTACGCACCGAACACGCCGGACTGCCCTTCGGCATCCACTGCCGCCGCTCCCTCGCCCCGCACCTCGACGCCGACGCCGACGAAATCCTCGACATCACCCGCCGCTGCTACGACCGCTACCACCAGATCTTCGACGAGCCCTACCCCTTCGACTCCTACGACCAGGCGTTCGTCCCCGAATTCAACGCCGGCGCCATGGAAAACCCCGGACTCGTCACCTTCCGCGACGAATTCATCTACCGCTCCGCCGTCACCGACACCGAACGCCAGACCCGCGGCATGGTCATCTCCCACGAAATGGCCCATATGTGGTTCGGCGACCTCGTCACCCTCCAGTGGTGGGACGACATCTGGCTCAACGAATCCTTCGCCGAATACATGGGATACCAGGTCCTCGCCGAAGCCACCCGCTTCACCGACACCTGGACCGACTTCGCCATCGGCCGCAAGGGCTGGGGCTACGACGCCGACCAGCGGCCCTCCACCCACCCCGTGGCCCCCGCCCCCGACGACGTCCCCGACACGGCCTCCGCCCTCCTCAACTTCGACGGCATCTCCTACGCCAAGGGCGCCTCCGCACTACGCCAACTCGTCGCCTGGATGGGCGAGAAGGACTTCCTCGCCGGCATCAACGACCACTTCGCCCGGCACCGCTTCGCCAACGCCACCCTCGCCGACTTCATCGACTCCCTCGCCCGCGCCACCGACCGCGACGTTCACACCTGGGCCGAACACTGGCTGCGCACCACCGGGGTCGACACCCTCACCCCCGTCATCGGCGTCAACCACGACTCCTGGCGCCTGGACGTCGAACACCACGGCAGCCGCCCCCACCGCATCGCCGTCGGCGTCTACGACCGCGGCGCCGACGACACAGGCCCCCTCGCCCTGCGCGACCGCTTCGAGATCGACATCCCCGCCGAAGAAGGCCACACCTACCGCGCCTTCCCCAAGCCTGCCCCCGACCTCGTCGTCCTCAACGACGGCGACCACACCTACACCAAGATCCGGTTCACACCCCAGTCCTGGAAGACCGCGGCCCGCGCCCTGTCCGCCCTGCCCGACGCCCTCACCCGCGCCGTCGTCTGGAACGCCGCCCGCGACATGGTCCGCGACGGCGAACTCGCCCCCACCGCCTACCTCGACGCCGCCCGCACCCACCTCCCGCACGAAACCGACCTCGCCATCGTCCAGGGCGTCCTCACCTTCGCCCGCACCCAGATCGCCGACCGCTACCTCCCCCCAGCCGAACGCCACACCGCCCTCGCCACCCTCACCGCCACCAGCCGAGACATCCTCCGCCGCACCGAAGGCCCCACCCACGGCACCTCCACCGGCCTGCGCCTGAGCGCCGTACGCGCCTGCGTCGACAGCGCCACCACCCCCGAAACCCTCCAGGAATGGCTCGACGACGGCACCGTCCCCGGCGGCCCCGACCTCGACCCCGAACTGCGCTGGCGCATCCTCGGCCGCCTCGCCACTCTCGGCGCCACCCCCCTCCCCGCCCTCCGCGACACCATCGACGCCGAACTCGCCCGCGACCCCAGCGCCACCGGACAACAGGGCGCCGCCCGCTGCCGCGCCGCCCTCCCCGACCCCGACGCCAAACAAGCCGCCTGGAACGCCCTGTTCACCACCGACGACAAGGCCGCACTCTCCAACTACCTCTTCACCGCCACCGCCACCGGCTTCTGGGCCCCCGAACAGCACGACCTGCTCCGCCCCTACGTCACCCGCTACTTCACCGACGCCCCCGCCCTCGCCGCCCACCGCGGCCCCGCCCTCGCCGAAGCCGCTGGCCGCTACGCCTTCCCCACCCTCATCGAGCAGCACACCCTCCACCTCGGCGAAACCTGCCTCACCGAAGCCGACCCCACCCCCGCCCTGCGCCGCAAACTCATCGACCAACTCGACGACCTGCGCCGGGCGTTGCACGTCCGCACCGGCCAGAGCTGAACCCGGACGGTGCCGCCGGACCACCGTCCGGCGGCACCCGAACAACTGCGGCAGGCCCGTAACACAAAAGGGTGGTACCACCGCCCGTACGAGTGGTGGTACGGCGACCGGTGCCTACACACCGTGCAGGGAAAGTAACTTAGGGCGGCCTTGGTCTCCAGCGGACCGCCACCCGAACTCCCCCTGAAAAAGAGCGCATTGATGCCCCAGCCGCCTGCCGAGACCGCCCTCGCAGGCGGCACCGACGGCCCCCGCGCACTCCGCCCCCTCCTCGACACCGTCCTCGACGCCCTCACCACCGGCGCCGAACACCGCGCCGGCCCCCTCCCGCCCGGCGGACCCGACGCCGTCACCCACGCCGTACGCACCGCCTGCGCGCCCCTCCTCCCCGAACACGGCATCGGCGCCCACCGCGCCCTGCGCACCCTGGTCCACACCCTCGCCGCCGGCTCCGCCGACCCCGCCGACCCCCGCTGCGCCGCCCACCTGCACTGCCCCCCGCTGGCCCTCGCCACCGCCGCGGACCTCGCCGCCGGCGCCCTCAACCCCTCCATGGACTCCTGGGACCAGGCCCCCGCCGCCTCCGCACTCGAGGCCCTCACCTGCCGGGAACTCGCCACCCTCGTCTACCCCGACGCCCCCGCCCCCGACGCCCTCGTCACCACCGGCGGCACCGAATCCAACCAGCTCGCCGTCCTCCTCGCCCGCGAGGCCGCCCCCCACGGATCCGCCACCGAACCCCACGACCCCCCCGCCCCCCTCCAGATCATCTGCGGCGCCAACGCCCACCACTCCCTCCACCGCGCCGCCTGGCTCCTCGGCCTCCCCGAACCCCTCACCCTCCCCACCCCCGACGGCACCCTCACCCCCGACACCGTCCACACCTGCCTCACCACCCTCACCGGACGCACCGGCCCCCTCCTCCTCGTCGCCACCGCCGGCACCACCGACTCCGGCGCCATCGACCCCCTCCCCGCCCTCGCCGACCTCGCCGAACAACACCACGCCCGCTTCCACATCGACGCCTCCTACGCCGGCCCCCTCCTCTTCAGCACCACCCACCACACCGCCCTCCGAGGCCTCGACCGCGCCCACACCGTCACCCTCGACCTGCACAAACTCGGCTGGCAACCGGTCGCCGCCGGCCTCCTCGCCGTCCCCGGCCCCGCCACCCTCACCCCCCTCGCCCACCAGGCCGACTACCTCAACGCCGACGACGACACCGAAGCCGGCCTCCCCGACCTCCTCGGCCGCTCACTGCGCACCACCCGCCGCCCCGACATCCTCAAAATCGCCGTCACCCTCAAAGCACTCGGCCGCACCGGCCTCGGCGAACTCATCGACCGCACCCTCGCCGCCGCCCAGACCCTCGCCGACCTCATCGAGGCCCACCCCCGCTACGAACTCCACTCCCGCCCCACCCTCTCCACCGTCCTCTTCCGCCCCATCGACGCCGACCACACCACCCTCGCCACCATCCGCCGCACCCTCCTCACCGACGGACACGCCGTACTCGGCCGCGCCACCACCCCCACCGGCCTCTGGCTCAAAGCCACCCTCCTCAACCCCCACACCCAACCCGGAGACCTCACCACCCTCCTCACACTCGTGGAAGGCCACACCCCCCGATGACCCCTCCCGACACCACCGGCCCGCACACCAACACCCCCGACACCCCCCTCGACCTCGCCGGCATCGGCATCGGCCCCTTCAACCTCTCCCTCGCCGCCCTCGCCCACCCCCTCACCCACCTCCGCACCGCCTTCTACGACCAACGCCCCGCCTTCCACTGGCACCCCGGCCTCCTCATCGACGGCGCCACCCTCCAAGTCCCCTTCCTCGCCGACCTCGTCACCCTCACCGACCCCACCAGCCCCTGGACCTTCCTCAACTACCTCCGCAGCCGCGAACGCCTCTACCCCTTCTACTTCGCCGAGCGCTTCCACATCCACCGCGCCGAATACGACGCCTACTGCCGCTGGGTCAGCGAAAACCTCACCGGACTCCACTTCGGCCACCACATCGACGCCGTCCGCTGGAACCCCGAACGCGCCCTCTTCGAAATCGACTACACCCAGCTCGACGCCGACGGCGAAGCCCAAGCCCTCGGCCGCACCCACGCCCGCAACCTCGCCCTCGGCATCGGCACCACCCCCCACATCCCCGAACCCCTACGCCCCCTCGCCGACGCCCCCACCGTCCCCGTCATCCACTCCGCCGACTACCTCGACCACCGCGAAACCCTCCTGGCCGCCGACCACATCACCGTCATCGGCGCCGGCCAGTCGGGCGCCGAAATCTTCCTCGACCTGCTCCGCACCCGCCCCACCGGCCGCGAAGGCCTCCACTGGCTCGCCCGCACCCCCGCCTTCGCCCCCATGGAATACAGCAAACTCGGCCTCGAACACTTCACCCCCGACTACACCCGCTACTTCCACGCCCTCACCGAATCCGTACGCGACGCCCTCGTCCCCGGCCAATGGCAGCTCCACAAAGGCATCGACCACGACACCCTCACCGCCATCCACGACGAGCTCTACCGCCGCACCCTCCACGGCGGCTGGCCCGACACCACCCTCACCCCAGGCATCTCCGTACGCACCGCAGGCCGCGTAGGCACCACCAAGATCGAGCTCCACCTCGACCACACCCAGCAAGGCACCCGCTCCCGCCTCACCACCGACGCCGTCGTCCTCGCCACCGGCTACCGCGAACGACGCCTCGACACCCTCCTCGCCGCCCTCGACCCCCACCTACGCCGCGACCGCGCCGGCCGCCCCCGCGTCGACGCACACCACCGCCTCGCCCTCGACCCCTCCATCACCGGCGCGATCTACGTCCAGAACGCCGAAACCCACACCCACGGCGTCGGCACCCCCGACCTCGGCCTCGCCGCCTGGCGCAGCGCCACCATCCTCAACACCCTCACCGACACCCCCGCCTACCCCCTCCCCACCCGCACCGCCTTCACCACCTTCGGCCTCCAACAGCCCACCCCCACCCGCACCGGAACGGTCCCCCGACAGGGCTCCACCCTCGTCCCCCGCGGCTGACACACGGCGGCGATGCCCCAGGGCACCGCCGCCCCGCCGCCAACCGGCCTCAGAACACCGGCACCCCGTCCCGGGTAAGCCGCCAGTCCTGTGAAGCAAACCTCGACCCGTCGATCTCCTTCTCCTCCTGCACCCACCCGATCAGGAGACTCCGGATCTCATCGGACGTCGACCACACCTGCTTCGCCGCCGCCACATGCGGGAAATTACCGCCACCGCTCGCCCGGTAATTGTTCACCGCCAGCACGAACCGGGCCGCATCCTCCACCGGCTTCCCCTGCCACATCAGCTTCCCGATCCGCTGACCCGCCGGCTTCGCGATATCGATCTCGTACGACACCCCGCACACCGCGTCATAGTTGTAATCCGGCGTCCCGTCCGCATTCGTGATCCTCGACGGATCCACCGGCCCACCCGCCGCCGTCTGCACGTAATACCGCGCCGAGAACTCCAGATAGTCCCGCACCTGCGCACCCGTCAGCACCCGGGCCTCCAGCGTGTTGTCGAACGGATACAGCGCCGCCATCGACCGGATCGTCACATCCCCCTCCGGCACCTTCGCCGTACGCGAAAAACACGACGCCTGCGACAACACCGGCAACGCCGCGGAATCCGACCCCGCCAGCGCCTTCCGCACCACCTCCGCCTGCACAAACGCAATGAAGTCCAGAATCGGGGTGTCCTTCACCGGCGCCTCGGCCGCGGTCATCTCCGCCTTCGACCGGCCGATCACCCGGTTCACATACGCCACGACCTTGCGATGCTCCGCCCGCAACAGACCCGTGATCCGCGCATCCTCCGCCACCGCATTCGCATTCAGGACCCGCGATCCGACCGACTCCACCTCCCAACGCCCCCGGCGCCACTCCACCGCCACATCGAAAAGCGTCAGCCGCTGCCCCCACTTGAGCGGCTCCGACAGCACCACCTCACGGCCCGTCCGCTTGTTCACCACCCGCCGCTCGGCCACCTCCACATGCGCATGCCCCACCAAAATCGCATCGATCCCCGGCACCTGCTCCGCGACCAGCGCCGCCGCATTCTCCACATACGGCAGCTGATCCCCGTACGACGACGTCCCGCTCATCCCCGAATGCGCCGACACCAGCACCACATCCGCGCCCATCGACCGCAGTTTCGGCACCCACTTCGCCGCCTGCTCCACCAGCCCCGGAAAAGCCAGCTTCCCCTGCACATGAGCCTTGTCCCACAAGGCGATGCCCGGATTCGTCAGACCCAGCACCGCCACCTTCACCTCCCGCCCGCGCGGCGAACGCAACCGCTTCATCACATACGGCCGGAACGCCGGCCGCAGCGACTTCGCATCCACCGCATTCGCCCCCAGCAGCGGGAAATCGCAGCTCTCCTCGAATTTCCGCAGCACCTCGATCCCGTAATTGAACTCGTGATTCCCCAGCGCCGCCGCGTCATAGCCGATCGCATTCATCGCCCGCGCCATCGGATGCACCGGACCGTTCGGCCCGGTGATCGGGTCCACCTTGGCGTAGTAATAGGCCAGTTGCGTGCCCTGAATGGTGTCGCCGGCGTCTATCAGCAGCGTGTTGTGCCGGCCCTTCTCCCGCCGAACATCCGCCACCAGCGTCGAAATCTTCGCCAGCCCCACATCATTGTGGTCCGCATCATCGAACTCGGCGTCCGTGGCGTAGTCCCAGTTGAAGACATTGCCGTGCAGATCCGTCGTCCCCATGACCGTGAAGGCATACCGGTCACCCCGGTGACCGGACCCGTCCCTGCCCGGCTCCCGCCCCGCCGCGGCCTCCGCCGCCGGCGCACCCACCGCCCCGGCGAGCGCCACCCCGGCCCCCGTCACCACGGAACTCCCCAAGAACTTCCTACGGTCGAACGACATGCCAACTCCCTCGGACATACCCACGGCCGAATCCATCTGACTGCCACGAAGACCGATGAACTCGAATGGAAGGCAACGAACACGGATGAATGCGAACGAATGCGAACAAATACGCACGTACGTCGCCGAGATGTCCTTTCGGCGCACCGGGCAACGCACGGAGGTGACGCGCGTAGATTCTGGCGCAGTCACCCCTCCCGCAACACCCCTCACGCGTAGCCCCATCCGATCCCCATCCGACCGCGACCCCCAACCCGCCCCCGATATGCGACCCTTCACCACCAGATGCCCCCGGCCGACCCCGAACCCCGCGTGCGGAACGCACAGCACAGAACTGGAGAGCGCCCATGCCCGCCGACCCCACCCCCCAAGAACCCGCCACACCCCTCCCTTACGGCACCCCCGACACCCCCCGACTCGCCGTACGCGGCGAAGCCCGCCTCGAAGTCGACCCCGAAATAGCCCGCGTCTTCGTCACCGTCACCGCCCGCGGCACCGACCGCAACGCCGCCCTCACCGACCTCGCCCGCCGCAACGACGAAGCCCTCACCCTCATCAAAAGCTACGGAAACGCCGTAGAACACCTCGAAACCGGCGCCTTCAGCATCCACCCCCAACTCACCGACAAAGGCCGCAACGAACGCATCCGCACCTACCGCGGCAGCGTCCACCTCACCGCCACCCTCAACGACTTCACCACCCTCGGCGAACTCACCACCCGCCTCGCCGACCTCGAACTCACCCACATCGCCGGCCCCTGGTGGGCCCTGCGCCCCAACTCACCCGCCCACCGCGCCGCCCGCACCCAAGCCGTCCACGAAGCCGTCCAGCGCGCCCGCGAATACGCCGAAGCCCTCGGCGCCCGCCTCGACTCCCTCGTCGAACTCGCCGACCTCGGCGCCGAAAACGCCCCCATGACCGCACCCCCCGTCATGCGCGGCTACGGCGCACCCCCGCTCCCGCCGGACCCCGGCGGCGCACCCGGCTCCGCCCCCGCCCTCGACCTCCAGCCCCAGCGCCAGACCGTCCACGCCGCCGTCAACGCACGCTTCACCATGACCCGTCCCGCACTATGAGACGACGCCCCGAGAAGGCGAATTTCCGCTCATCGGAGCGGCTTCACGCCCATTCCAATACTTGTCAACAGCCCTTCATCAAACGGCCGTTGAGCAGTCACCTCTTCACAGTTCCCTACCGCCCGGTAGGTCATAGGGTCGAACCATGCGCCGAGCAAAAATCGTCTGCACACTAGGACCCGCCACCGACTCGTACGAGCAGATCAAAGCCCTCGTCGAAGCCGGAATGGACATCGCCCGCTTCAACCTCAGCCACGGCACCTACGCCGACCACGAAGCGCGCTACGAACGGGTACGCAAAGCATCCGAAGAAACCCGCCGCAGCGTCGGAATCCTCGCCGACCTTCAAGGTCCGAAGATCCGCCTCGGCCGATTCCGCGAAGGACCCGTACTTCTTGAACGCGACGACGAGTTCACCATCACCGTAGAGCCGTCCATCGAAGGCGACCGCCAGCTCTGCGGCACCACCTACGCCGGCCTCGCCGACGACGTCACCCCCGGCGAACGCATCCTCGTCGACGACGGCAGGGTCACCCTGGAAGTCACCGGCGTCGACGGACCCCGCGTCCGCACCAAGGTCATCGAAGGCGGCATGGTCTCCGACCACAAAGGCCTCAACCTTCCCGGCGTCGCCGTATCCGTCCCCGCCCTCTCCGAGAAGGACCAGGACGACCTCCGCTGGGCCCTGCGCACCGGCGCCGACATCATCGCCCTCTCCTTCGTCCGCAGCGGCCGCGACATCGAAGACGTCCACCGCATCATGCGCGAAGAAGACCGCTTCCTCCCCGTCATCGCCAAGGTCGAAAAGCCCCAGGCCGTCGAGCACATCGACGACATCGTCGCGGCCTTCGACGGCATCATGGTCGCCCGCGGCGACCTCGGCGTCGAAATGCCCCTGGAAGCCGTCCCGATCGTCCAGAAGCGCGCCATCAAGCTCGCCAGGCGCAACGCCAAACCGGTCATCGTCGCCACCCAGATGCTCGACTCGATGATCGACAACTCCCGACCCACCCGCGCCGAGGCCTCCGACGTCGCCAACGCCGTCATCGACGGCACCGACGCCGTCATGCTCTCCGGCGAGACCAGCGTCGGGAAATACCCCACCGAAACCGTCAAAACGATGAGCCGCATCGTCGAGGCCGCCGAGGAAGACCTCCTCGCCAGGGGCCTCCCGCCGCTCACCGAGGCCAACAAGCCCCGCACCCAGGGCGGTGCCGTCGCCCGCGCCGCCGCCGACATGGGCGACTTCCTCGGCGCCAAGTTCCTCGTCGCCTTCACGCAGTCCGGCGACACGGTCCGCCGCCTCTCCCGCTACCGCTCGCCGATCCCCCTCCTGGCCTTCACCCCCGACCCGGCCACCCGCTCCCAGCTCAACGTCAGCTGGGGCGTGGAGACCTTCCTCGGCCCGACCGTCAACTCCACCGACGAGATGGTCGCCCAGGTCGACGAACAGCTGCTGAAGATCGGCCGCTGCCAGAAGGGCGACGTCGTCATCATCACCGCCGGCTCCCCGCCCGGAGTCCCCGGCTCCACCAACCTCGTCCGCGTGCACCACATCGGCGAGGACGACTCCCCGAAGTAACCCGCAGTACCTGAAGTACCGGAAGTACCCCGAAACACCCTGAAGTTGCGCCCCGAATGCGCTGGGCCGAGGTATCTGACTGCCGTCCCTGTCAGTACTTCGGCCCGATGTGTTGGTCCATGAGGGCGACGGAGGCCTTGCGGGCCACGGAGATGTTCTCCGCTTCACGTGCCTGCCGCGCCGGCTTCCATTCCACGCCGACCTTGTCGAGAGTGTCCGTATAGAGCCGCAGGATGTCGGCGGACATGTTGGTGAAGAAGTACCGCGGGTATTCGTAGCGCTTCCGCTCCCCGCCGACCATGCGCGTCGTCCAGTTGGTGATCCGACATCCGTCGGAATGGATCAGCCCGCGGAGGAAGGCCCAGGGGTGGTCGTCCACGATCTGCTGCTGCCATGGCTCGAGGGTGATGGGACGGCCATGCTTCTTGCCGGGGCCGTGCTGGGGGAACAGACATTGCCAGTGCTGAGTGAAGGACTTCACCTCGACGCAACCGCTTCTGTGGCGTCGTCTCACGCTCGGCAGTGCCATCACCTTGCGCATGGCATCCTCGGCCGCTTGGATCAAGCCCGGCCAGGCTTCGTCGCAGAAGACAGACAGGTGATGTTGCTTCGGCTTCGAGATGATGTGACCGTCGCCGAGGTAGAGCCCCAGTAAGTACGCGTACGCCGTGTGGTCAAAGGGCCGCTTGATGCACCGTGGGCAGTCATGAGGGCGTTCGAACGTCTCGCCTCGACGCTTTCGGTCTTCGTGCCGCCACCAGCCGATCGTCCCGCGCGGGATGTTCAGCTCCTCTGCAACCACGCGATTGGTGACGCCTTGCCGAAGCAGTAGGAGGGCTCGCTCGCGGATCTCATAGTCGTACATGCGAGCGAGGTTGCTGCACGTTTAGCCGCGACGCGCCGAATCGAAGGGATGTTCACTGAACCGAGTGAAGATCGCAAATCTTTTGCGGAACCTTCGATTTGAAGATCAAGTGCCCCGGGTGGGATTCGAACCCACGCTATATGGTGTTTGAGACCATCGCCTCTGCCGCTGGGCTACCGGGGCATCCTTCGAAGTGAAGGTCAACGGAGACCCGCCGTGCATCAAACATACAGGAGATAGGTAGGCTCATGGGGCACCACCTGCCAGCAAGAGGAGTCCCGTGAGCGCCGCCGAGCCGCAGCCGCCCGTCGCCGACGACGATCAGTCGCACGTCCCCCCGCTGACCACCCGCGTGGTGATCGCCGAGGACGAGGCCCTCATCCGTCTCGATCTCAAAGAGATGCTGGAGGAGGAGGGCTACACCGTCGTCGGTGAGGCCGGGGACGGCCAGACGGCCGTCGACCTGGCCCGGGAGCACCGGCCCGACCTGGTGATCCTCGATGTGAAGATGCCGGTTCTGGACGGTATCTCGGCGGCCGAGAAGATCGCCGAGGACAGCATCGCCCCGGTGCTGATGCTCACCGCGTTCTCGCAGCGCGAGCTGGTGGAGCGGGCGCGGGACGCGGGCGCGATGGCGTATCTGGTGAAGCCGTTCTCCAAGAGCGATGTGGTGCCGGCGATCGAGATGGCCGTGAGCCGGTTCACGGAGCTGAAGACGCTGGAGAAGGAGGTCGCCGACCTCACCCAGCGGCTGGAGACGCGCAAGCTCGTGGACCGTGCGAAGAGCATTCTGCAGACGCAGTACGGGCTGACGGAGCCCGCGGCGTTCCGGTGGATCCAGAAGACGTCGATGGACCGGCGGCTGTCGATGCAGCAGGTGGCCGAGGCGGTCATCGAGGACGCCGAGGAGAAGAAGCAGCAGAAGGACTAGCGTCCGCCGGAGCGTGTGAGCGGCCCCGTACCGATGGTGATCGGTGCGGGGCCGCTTCGTGTGGGTGGGTGTGGTGGTTCAGTCCTCGCCCAGGTAGGCCTTGCGGACGGATTCGTCGTGCAGGAGGTGTTCGCCGGTTCCGGAGAGGACGATGCGGCCGATTTCCATGACGTGGCCCTGGTCGGCGAGGGAGAGCGCGGCTTGGGCGTTCTGCTCGACGAGGAGGATGGTGGTGCCTTGGGAGCGGAGTTCGCGGATGGTCTCCATGATCTTTTGCATCATGATCGGGGAGAGGCCCATGGAGGGTTCGTCGAGCATCAGGAGTTTGGGGCGGGACATGAGTGCGCGTCCCATGGCGAGCATTTGCTGTTCGCCGCCGGAGAGGGTGCCGGAGGCTTGTTTTCTGCGTTCGCCGAGGATGGGGAAGAGGTCGTAGGCGCGCTGGATGTCCTTTTCGATGCCGGCTGCGTCCTTGCGGAGGAAGGCTCCCAGCTGGAGGTTTTCCTCGATGGTGAGGCGGGGGAAGAGGCGGCGGCCTTCGGGGGAGTGGGCGAGGCCGCGTTCGACGATTTTGTGGGCGGGGACGCCGTCGAGGGGTTCTCCGTCGAAGGTGATCTTTCCGGCGAGTGGTTTGAGGAGGCCGGAGAGGGTGCGCAGGGTGGTGGTCTTGCCGGCGCCGTTGGTGCCGATGAGGGTGACGGCCTGGCCGGCTTCGACGGAAAACGAGATGCCTTTGACGGCTTCGATCTTGCCGTAGGCGACGCGGAGGTCCTCGACCTCGAGCAGTGCGGTCATGGGGTGTCTCCGGTGTCTCCGGTGTCTGCGCCGGTTTCTGCGCCGGTTTCTGTGCCGGTGTTCGTGCCGGTGGGTGGGGCCGCCGGGGCCGGGTCGTCCGGGGGTGCGGTTTTTTCCGGGGTGGGCGGGGTGTCGTCCATGGGGGTGCCGAGGTAGGCGGCGACGACGCGTTCGTCGGCCTGGACGACGTCGGCGGTGCCTTCGATGAGTTTCTGGCCCTGGACGAGGACGGCGACGCGGTCGCAGAGGTTGAAGATGAACCGCATGTCGTGCTCGATGACGAGGATCGCGGTGCCCTGGTCGCGGATGGCTAGGACGAGGTCCTGGGTGGCGCGGGTTTCCTGGGGGTTCATGCCGGCGGTGGGCTCGTCGAGGAGGAGGAGTCCGGGGTCGCTGGCGAGGGCGCGGGCGATTTCGAGCTTGCGTTGTTCGCCGTAGGGGAGGTTGCGGGCGAGGTGGTCGCGTTTGTGGGCGAGGCCGGTGAATTCCAGGAGTTCCATGGCGCGTTGCTCGGAGGCGCGTTCGGCTTTCTTGAAGCCGGGGCCGCGGAGGAGGGCGGACCAGAGGCCTTCTTTGGTGCGGGTGTGGCGGCCTACGAGGACGTTTTCGAGGACCGTCATGTTGGCGAAGAGGCGGATGTTCTGGAAGGTGCGGGCGACGCCGGCCTGGGTGACGAGGTGGGGTTTGCGGGAGAGGCGGGTGCCTCGGTAGCTGACGGTGCCTTCGGTGGGCACGTAGAGGCCGGTGAGGCAGTTGAAGAAGGTGGTTTTTCCGGCGCCGTTGGGGCCGATGAGGCCGACGATTTCGCCGGTGCCGACGGTGAGGTCGACGCCGCGTACGGCGGTGAGTCCGCCGAAGCGCATGGTGACGCCGGAGGCTTCGAGGACGGTGGCGTCGGTGGTGGCGATGGTGGGTGTGGTCATGGTCGTCACGCCTTTGCCTGGGTGGCGCCGAGGGTGGCGTCGGTTTCGGGGAGGCGCTGGTCGGGGACGTCGAGCTGGCCGGTTTCGTGGAATTCGAGCTGCTTGCGGCGGTCGGGGATGAGGCCTTCGGGCCGGAAGCGCATCAGCAGGACGAGGGCGATGCCGAAGAGCAGCAGCTGGTAGTCCTGGAGGAAGTCGAGCTTGGCGGGGATGAGGAAGAGCAGTGCCGCGCCGACGAGGGGTCCGCTGAGGGTTCCCATGCCGCCGAGGATGACGGCGGCGAGGAGGAAGGCGGAGTTGGGGGGCTGGGGTCCGGCGAACTGGAATTGTTCGGGGGTGGCGGTCGTTACTACGTGTGCATGGACGGTTCCGGCGAGTCCTGCGAGGGAGGCGCCGAGGGCGAAGGCGAGCAGGCGCAGCCGGAAGGAGTTGATGCCCATGGCGATGGCGGCGGTTTCGTCTTCGCGGATGGCGATCCAGGCGCGGCCGATGCGGGAGGCGGCGGCGCGGCGGAAGACGAGGACGACGAAGGCGGTGACGAGGATCATCAGCAGGTAGTAGTTGCCGTAGGTGGCGACGGGGATGCCGAGGATCTGGTGCGGTTCGCCGAAGTTGAAGCCGAAGATTTCGAGGTTGGGGATGTTGGGGATGCCCATGGCGCCGTTGGTGATGTCGGGGCCGGTGGTGCCGTTGAGGTTGAGCATGGCGATGCGGAAGATCTCACCGAAGCCGAGGGTGACGATGGCGAGGTAGTCGCCGCGCAGGCGGAGGGTGGGGGCTCCGATGAGGACGCCGAAGACGAGGGAGGCGGCGGCGCCGGTCAGGAGTGCGGCCCAGAAGGGGAAGTGGAGGCCGAGGGCGGATTCGGGGGAGCCGGAGACCAGGGCCGCGGCGTAGGCGCCGACGCCGAGGAAGGCGACGTAGCCGAGGTCGAGGAGGCCGGCGAGGCCGACGACGACGTTGAGGCCCAGGGCGACGGTGGCGAAGATCAGGATGTTGGCCCCGATGATCGTGTACTGGTCGGTGTCCTGGGTGAAGGGGAAGCTGGCGGCGGCGATGAAGGCGGCGGCGAGGGCCGGTCCGCGGTGTTTGTGGGTGAGTTCGGTGAGTCGCTTGATGAGTCCGGCCCGGTTGAGGGCGGGTATGGCGATCACGACGAAGAGGAGGTAGCCGACGAAGGGTGCGCCGTCGTCGGTGTCGATGCCGTAGGTGAAGGCGAGCAGTCCGGTGGCGAAGGCGGCCGCGATGATGAGGATTTCGGCCCAGCCGGGGAGTTCGCGGGTGCGGCGTGCGACGGGGGTGGCGGCGAGGCTGTTGGTGAAGCGTTGCCAGGCGCCGGTGGGTGGGGTGCCGGGGGTGTGGTCGGCGGGGAGGCCGAGGGCCGCGGCGAGGGTGACGAGGGAGGTCGCGCCGGCGAGGAAGCCGCCTGGTTCGAGGTTGACGAGGCCGCCGAGTTGGATGGCGATGGCGATGAGGGTGAACCAGGTGGCGGCGAAGGTGGCGAGGGCGGCGAGGAGTACGGGGGCGTTGCGGCCGCCGGGGGTGAGCCATCGGAGGCCGCGGATGCCGAGTCCCGCCGCGGCGAGGAGGAGGGTGAGGATGCCGCCGGCGAGGGTGACGATCTGGAGGCCGGCGGGGGATCCGTAGTAGGTGAGTTCGCCGGGGAAGTCGTTGCTCCAGGTCCAGGCGAGGGCGGTGGTGAGGGCGGTGGCGAGGGCGGCGGCCGCGGTGGTGGTGCGGGCGGTGCGCTCGGGGAGGGGGAGCACGCTGCGGGCGGTGTTCGTGGTGGTCTGTGTGGTCATCGCTATCACGCCCGATCCGCGACGCGTTCGCCCAGTAGGCCTTGTGGCCGCAGGAGGAGTACGAGGATGAGGAGGACGAAGGCCCAGACGTCCTTCCAGGCTCCGCCGCCGAATTGCTGCATACCGGGGATTTCCTCGATGTAGGCGGTGGCGAGGGCTTCGGCGATGCCCAGGACGACGCCGCCGAGCATGGCGCCGTAGATGTTGCCGATGCCGCCGAGGACGGCTGCGGTGAAGGCCTTGAGGCCCATGATGAAGCCCATCCGGAACTGCACCTCGCCGGTGCGCAGGCCGTAGGCGACGGCGGCGACGCCGGCGAAGGCGGCGCCGATGGCGAAGGCGAGGACGATGATGCGGTCCGTGTTGATGCCCATGAGTTTGGCGGTGTCGGGGTCCTGGGCGGTGGCCTGCATGGCGCGGCCGCTGCGGGTTTTGGACACGAAGAAGCCGAGGGCGATCATGCAGGCGGGGGCGGCGATGAGGACGAAGAGGTCGCCGCGCTGGACGGTGGCGCCGAGGATGTCGAAGGAGTGGCCCTTGAACTGCGGGAAGACGCGGGCCTGTTTGCCGTCGGGGTACCACTTCCAGATGGCCTGCTGGAGGGCGATGGACAGGCCGATGGCGGTGATGAGGGGGGCGAGGCGGGGGGCGCCGCGGAGCGGGCGGTAGGCGAATCGTTCCGCTGCGACGCCGACGAGGACGGATACGGCGATGCCGCCGATGAGCATGACGGGCAGGGCGAGGGCGAGTGAGGTGCCGGCGGGGAGGGCGAGGTAGACGCTGAGTGCCCCGAAGCCGCCGACCATGAAGATCTCGCCGTGGGCGAAGTTGATGAGCTGGACGATTCCGTAGACCATCGTGTAGCCGATCGCGATGAGTCCGTACATCGCGCCGAGGATGAGTCCGTTGGCCAGCTGTTGCGGCAGTTCGTTCACCGCAGGGCCTCCGTTGTGTGGGAGTGGGGTGGCTGTGCCGCGGGCCGCGCCGGGGTGGTGTTCCGGCGCGGCCCGGTTGGCCGGCCTGCGGGCGGGTCAGCTCTTGTCGAACTTCTTGAATTCGGCGCTGAAGCGGGACTTCCAGGTGCCCTTGTCGACCTGGTAAGCGGTGATCATGGTGTTGGTGGTGTCGCCGTACTTGTCGAAGGCGACGCTGCCGGTGACGCCTTCGAAGGTGACCTTGTTCATGGCCGTGACGACCTTGGCGCGGGCGTCGTCGGGGAGCTTGCCGCCGTTGTCGCCGACGACGGCCTTGACGGCCTGGATGAGGGCCCAGGTGGCGTCGTAGGTGGAGCCGCCGTAGGCCTCGTAGGCTTCCTTGAAGCCGGCTGCCTTGTAGTCGGCGATGAATTTCTTGGCGGAGGCGAGCTGTTCGACGGGCTTGCCGACGGAGGAGGCGAAGTCGCCCTGGGCCTTCTTGTTGAGCTTGATGTAGTCGGCGCTGTACATGCCGTCGCCGCCCATGAGGGGCACGGTGACGCCGCCGTCCTTGAGCTGCTGGCTGAGGGGTCCGGAGGCCGGGTATTCGCCGCCGTAGAAGACGACGTCGGGCTTGGCGGACTTGACCTTGGAGACGACGGCCTTGAAGTCGCGGTCGTCGGGGCTGATGTGCTCGTTGCCGACGATCTTGCCGCCGAGCTTGGTGAACTGGTCCTTGAAGGAGGAGGCCAGGCCGACGCCGTAGGTCTTCTGGTCGTCGATGACGTAGGCCTTCTTGACCTTCATCTTCTCCCAGGCGTACTGGCCGTCGAAGGCGCCCTGTACCTCGTCGGTGGTGGCGGTGCGGAAGTAGGTGGGGAACTGGCGGACGCGCTTGTCCTTGCGCCAGTCCGGGCCCTGGGTGAGGTCGGGCGTGGTGTTCGCCGGGGATATCAGGGTGAGGTTGTTCTGCTTGGAGACCTGCTGCATGGACTGGGCGACGCCGGAGTTGAGGGGTCCGACGATGCCGAGGACGTCCTTGTCGCCGGCGAGCTTGGTGGTGTTCTGCTGGCCGACGTTGGGCAGGGCCTTGTCGTCGAGGGCTTCGAGTTTGAAGGTGACGCCCTTGACCTCGCCGGTTTTGTTGGCGTTGTCGATGGCGAGCTGGGCGGAGTTGCGGATGCCCAGGCCGAGAGCGGAGAGCTCGCCGGTGGTGGGGGCGTCGAGGCCGATGACGACGGTGGTCTTCGAGCCGTCGCCGCTCTTGTCTTCGCCGCGGGAGCCGCACGCGGTGAGCGTGAGGGCGCCGGTGGCGAGTGCGGTGGTGAGGATGAGCAAGGAACGGTGACGCACGATCAGTCCTTTCCCTGGCGCGGCCGCGGTTGTCGCGTGGCCGTTTCGCGCGGGCTGTACGGGTTGGTACAGGGGCCGTGCTTGCAGCGCGCCCCGCGGCGCGGTGACTGGCGGTGAACTCTAGAGCGGTGTTCGGCGCCCCGGCAGAGGCGCTGACCAGGATGTGACGCTCTTGTTATGACCTGCGATGAGCGTTATGCCCTCATGGTCCTTACAGCTCGGGGGCGGACGCGGGGCGGAAGGCGAAGTTGCACTTCCGCGGGGGAATGTGGGCCGGGGTGTCGGTGCGGCGTCCGGATATCGGTCGCGGTGGGCGCGGAGACGTCAACGGCGGTGCGGGGGAGGGGTGATGGGCCCGGCGCGGAAGGGCGCGCGTGTTACGCAGCGTTACGAAAATGTGTACGGGGGCGCGTGCGGAGGTGTGTACGGGGGCGTCTGCGATGCCGTGTGAGGCCGTGTGAGGGCGGGCGGGGATGTGCATGACGGGCGCGGCGTGCGGGGAGGCGGGGCGGACGGTCCGGGCATGCGGACGGCCCCGCTCCCGGGGGCCGGGGGCGGGGCCGTCGTGGCGGTGCGGTTCAGCTGCGGTAGGCGTCGGCGTCCACCTCGCGCAGCATGCAGGTCAGTCGCGCGGTGCAGACCCGCTTGTCCTGCTCGTCGGTGATGACGATCTCGTAGGTGGCGGTGGACCGGCCGCGGTGCACGGGGGTGGCGACGCCGGTGACGAGGCCCGAGCGGGTGCCCCGGTGGTGGGTGCAGTTGAGGTCGACGCCGACGGCGAGCTTGGTGGGGCCGCCGTGCAGCATGGAGCCGACCGAGCCGAGGGTCTCGGCGAGCACGGCGGAGGCGCCGCCGTGCAGGAGCCCGTAGGGCTGGGTGTTGCCCTCGACGGGCATGGTGCCCACGACCCGCTCCGGTGCGGCCTCCAGGACCTGCACGCTCATCCGCTCGCCGAGGTGCCCGGCGGAGAACAGGGCGGGCAGGTCGAGGCCGAGGCCCGCCCACTGCGCCAGGATCTCCGGCGGAAACTTGGTCGTGCTCTGCTCACCCATGCCTGCGGCTCCGTTCGCTGTCCGTGATCGTTGCGCCCGTGATCGTCGATGGTCGTGACCGGTGTGGGCCGTGACCGGTGTGGGGCGCGACCGGGCGTCGGTCGTGGCCCGTACCGGTCGTGCCCGGTGGCCGTGATCGTCATCGGCCGTGCCCGTTCCTATCAGGCTCCTGAGCGAGCGCTCAGCCCGGGGTGTCCTGCCGGGGGTTCGGGGCGCTCTCCAGGCGGATCACCACGGACTTGGCCGCGGGGGTGTTGCTGGTGTCCGCGGTGTGGTCGAGCGGGATGAGGACATTGGTCTCGGGGTAGTAGGCGGCCGCGCAGCCGCGGGCCGTGGGGTAGTGCACGACCCGGAAGCCGGGCGCGCGCCGTTCGCTGCCGTCCGTCCATTCGCTGACCAGGTCGGTGTACGCGCCGTCGGCCAGGTCCAGGGCGCGGGCGTCGTCGGGGTGGACGAGCACCACGCGGCGGCCGTTCTTGATGCCCCGGTAGCGGTCGTCGAGGCCGTAGATGGTGGTGTTGTACTGGTCGTGCGAGCGCAGCGTCTGCAGCAGGAGCCGTCCTTCGGGGACGGTGGGGTACTGCACCGGGGCGGCGGTGAAGTTGGCCTTCCCGGTGGCGGTGGGGAAGCGGCGGTCGTCGCGGGGGGCGTGCGGCAGGGCGAAGCCGCCGGGGTGGGCGACCCGGGTGTTGAAGTCCTCGAAGCCGGGGATGACGCGCGCGATGCGGTCGCGGATCGTCGCGTAGTCCTTCTCGAACTCCTCCCAGGGGGTGCGGCTGGCCTCGCCCAGGGCCCGCCGGGCCAGGCGGGCGACGATCGCCGTCTCGGACAGCAGCTGGGGGCTCGCCGGCTCCAGGCGTCCTCGGGAGGCGTGCACCATGCCCATGGAGTCCTCGACGGTCACGAACTGTTCGGCGCCCTTCCCGTCCGGGCCGGCCTGGACGTCGCGCTCGGTGCGGCCCAGGGTGGGCAGGATCAGCGCGCGGGCGCCGGTGATCACATGTGAGCGGTTGAGTTTGGTGGAGACGTGCACGGTGAGGCGGGCGCGGCGCATGGCGGCCTCGGTGACGTCGGTGTCGGGAGTGGCGGAGACGAAGTTGCCGCCCATCGCGAAGAACACCTTGGCCTGCCCGTCGCGCAGCGCGCGGATGGCCCGTACGACGTCGAGGCCGTGTTCCCGGGGCGGTGCGAAGCCGAATTCCTTCTCCAGGGCGTCCAGGAAGGCGGGTGCGGGCCGCTCGAAGATGCCCATGGTGCGGTCGCCCTGGACGTTGCTGTGGCCGCGTACGGGGCACACGCCCGCGCCGGGGCGGCCGATGTTGCCGCGCAGCAGCAGGAAGTTGACGACTTCCTGGATGGTGGGGACGGAGTGCTTGTGCTGGGTCAGGCCCATGGCCCAGCACACGATGGTGCGCCGGGAGGCGAGGACCATGGCGAGCGCGCGGTCGATCTCCTCGCGGGTCAGTCCCGTGGCGCGCAGGGTTTCGTCCCAGTCGTCGTCGGCGCGGGCGGTCCGCGCGAACTCCTCGTATCCGTGGGTGTGTTCGCGGATGAACTCCTCGTCGACGGCGCCGTCCGTCTCGAGGATCGCACGGTTCAGGGCGCGGAAGAGGGCCTGGTCGCCGCCGAGGCGTACCTGGAGGAAGAGGTCGGTCAGGGCGGTGCCGCCGCCGGCCAGGCCGCGGGGGGTCTGCGGGTTCTTGAAGCGTTCCAGGCCGGCCTCGGGCAGCGGGTTGATCGAGATGATCTTTGTGCCGCCGGCCTTGGCCTTTTCCAGGGCGGTGAGCATCCGGGGGTGGTTGGTGCCCGGGTTCTGCCCGGCGATGATGATCAGGTCGGCCTTGTAGAGGTCCTCCAGGAGGACGCTGCCCTTGCCGATGCCGATGGTCTCCGTCAGGGCCGAGCCGGAGGACTCGTGGCACATGTTGGAGCAGTCGGGGAGGTTGTTGGTGCCCAGTTCGCGGGCGAAGAGCTGGTAGAGGAAGGCCGTCTCGTTGCTGGTGCGGCCGGAGGTGTAGAAGACGGCCTCGTCGGGGGAGTCGAGGGCGTTCAGCTCCTCGCCGATGATGTCGAAGGCCTTCTCCCAGGGGACGGGGACGTAGTGGTCGGCGCCCTCGGCCAGGTACATGGGGTGGGTGAGGCGGCCCTGCTGGCCGAGCCAGTAGCCGCTGCGGTCGGCGAGGTCGGTGACGGAGTGCGCGGCGAAGAAGTCCGGGGTGACCCGGCGCAGGGTGGCCTCCTCCGCGACGGCCTTGGCGCCGTTCTCGCAGAATTCGGCGGTGTGCCGTTTGTCGCCCTCGGGCCAGGCGCAGCCGGGGCAGTCGAAGCCGTCCTTCTGGTTCACGCGGAGCAGGGTGAGGGCGGTGCGCTTGACGCCCATCTGCTGCTGGGAGATGCGCAGGGCGTGGGTGATCGCGGGCAGGCCGACCGCGGAGTGCTGGGGCGGGCCGACCTCGGGGGCGTCCTGGACCGGGTCCGATGCGGGCGGCTTGCCTGCCATGGCGCTCTCCCTTGAGCCGTGTGCTGTGCCGGGTCCGCCGGGGGTGGGGCGGATCGTTGCCGTACACATCTGATGCGTCCCCGAATCCTGTCACGGACGGGAGGCGCGGCGTAGACCAGGAGCGGCGGCGTCCGCGGGCGGCGGGGCGGCGTCCGCGGCGGGGATTGTCAGTGGGGCGTGGCAGGATCGGGGGCGTGGCAGCAAAGGCAGCGAAGAAGAGCGAAGCGACCGGCACCGAGGCGGCGGCGGGCGGCCGTCCCCGTCTGCTCCTGATGGACGGGCATTCCATGGCATACCGGGCGTTCTTCGCCCTGCCCGTGGAGAATTTCACCACCGCCACGGGGCAACCGACCAATGCGATCTACGGCTTCGCGTCGATGCTCGCGAACACCCTGCGCGACGAGGCGCCCACGCATTTCGCGGTGGCCTTCGACGTCTCGCGCAAGACCTGGCGCTCCGAGGAGTTCCCCGAGTACAAGGCGAACCGCTCCAAGACGCCCGACGAGTTCAAGGGCCAGGTCGAGCTGATCGGCGAGCTCCTCGACACCATGCATGTCAAGCGGTTCGCGGTCGAGGGCTTCGAGGCCGACGATGTGATCGCCACGCTCACGGAGCAGGCCGTTGCGCAGGGTTTCGAGGTCTCCATCGTCACCGGTGACCGCGACTCCTTCCAGCTGGTCTCCGACGACGTCACGGTCCTCTACCCGACCAAGGGCGTCTCGGAGCTGACCCGTTTCACCCCGGAGAAGGTCTTCGAGAAGTACGGCCTGACCCCCGCCCAGTACCCGGATTTCGCGGCGCTGCGCGGCGACCCGTCCGACAACCTCCCCGGCATCCCCGGTGTCGGCGAGAAGACCGCCACGAAGTGGATCACCCAGTTCGGCTCGTTCGCGGAGCTGGTGGAGCGCGCCGAGGAGGTCAAGGGCAAGGCGGGCGCCAACCTCCGCGAGCATCTGGAGTCGGTCAAGCTCAACCGCCGGCTGACGGAGATGGTCCGCGACGTGGAGCTGCCGTGCGGCCCCGACGCGCTGACCCGCGAGGCGTACGACCGCGAGGCGCTCAAGGTGTTCCTCAACGCCCTGGAGATCCGTAACCAGGGCCTGCGCGACCGGCTGCACGCCGTGGACCCGGGCGAGGCGCAGGCAGCCGAGGAGGCGGCGCCGGCCGGCGGCGTCGAGGTGGACGGCACGGTCCTGGGCGCGGGCGAGCTCGCTCCGTGGCTGGCCGAGCACGGCACCGGCCCGCTGGGCGTCGCCACGGTGGACGTCTGGACGCTGGGCAGCGGCAGCGTCGCCGAGGTGGCGCTGGCCACCCCCCAGGGCCCGGCCGTCTGGTTCGACCCGACGCAGCTGGACGAGGCCGACGAGCGGGCCTTCGCCGCCTGGAGCGCGGATCCCGCCCGGCCCAAGGTGATCCACAACGCCAAGGGTCTGATGCGGGTCTTCGGCGAGCACGGCTGGCTCATCGAGGGCGTCACGATGGACACCGCCCTGGCCGCCTATCTGGTCAAGCCCGGCCGCCGCTCCTTCGCCCTGGACGCTCTGTCCCTCGAGTACCTGGGCCGCGATCTCGCGCCGGCCGCCGCGGGCGACGGCCAGCTGGCCTTCGGCGCGGACGAGGAGGCGGAGGCGGACGCCCTGATGGGGCAGGCCCGTACGGTCCTCGACCTGGGCGCCGCGTTCGGGACCAAGCTGGCGGAGGTCGGCGCCGCGGAGCTGCTGCGCGATGTGGAGCTGCCCACCAGCGCCCTGCTGGCCCGGATGGAGCGGGCGGGCATCGCCGCCGACCGGGGCTGGCTGGAGCGGATGGAGCAGCAGTTCGCGGCCGCCGTCCAGCAGGCCGTGCAGGAGGCGCATGCCGCCGCGGGCCATGAGTTCAACCTCGGCTCGCCCAAGCAGCTCCAGGAGGTTCTCTTCGGCGAGCTGGGCCTGCCCAAGACCAAGAAGACCAAGACCGGTTACACCACCGACGCCGACGCCCTGGCGTGGCTGGCCGCGCAGACCGAGAACGAACTCCCGGTGATCATGCTCCGCCACCGCGAGCAGGCCAAGCTGCGCACGACGGTCGAGGGCCTGATCAAGACCATCGCCGCGGACGGCCGTATCCACACCACGTTCAACCAGACCGTCGCCGCCACCGGCCGGCTGTCGTCCACGGACCCCAACCTCCAGAACATCCCGGTCCGTACGGACGAGGGCCGGGCCATCCGCCGCGGCTTCGTCGTCGGCGAGGGCTTCGAGTCGCTGCTGACCGCCGACTACAGCCAGATCGAGCTGCGGGTGATGGCCCATCTCTCCGAGGACGAGGGGCTGATCGAGGCCTTCACCTCCGGCGAGGACCTGCACACCACCGTCGCCTCCCATGTCTTCTCGGTCGCCAAGGACCAGGTCGACCCGGAGATGCGCCGCAAGATCAAGGCGATGTCCTACGGGCTGGCGTACGGCCTGTCGGCGTTCGGCCTCTCGCAGCAGCTGGGCATCCAGCCCGACGAGGCCCGCAAGCTGATGGACAACTTCTTCGAGCGCTTCGGCGGCGTCCGCGACTACCTCCAGCGCGTCGTCGAGGAGGCCCGCGCCACCGGCTACACGGAAACGATCCTCGGCCGCCGCCGCTACCTCCCCGACCTCAACAGCGACAACCGCCAGCGCCGCGAAATGGCCGAGCGGATGGCGCTGAACGCCCCGATCCAGGGCACCGCCGCCGACATCGTCAAGATCGCCATGCTCAAGGTCGACGCGGCCCTGCGCGAGGCCGGGCTGCAGTCGCGGCTGCTGCTCCAGGTCCACGACGAAATCGTCGTCGAGGTGGCCCCCGGCGAACGCAAGAAGGTCGAGGAGCTGGTCCGCCGCGAAATGGCCGACGCGGTCGAGCTGAGCGCCCCGCTGGACGTCTCGGTCGGCGCGGGTAAGGACTGGGAGTCGGCGGCGCACTGACCGAGCGGGTACGGCAACCGCGGTGCGACGGCCCCGGGGCGAGGGAGTGACCCGCGCCCCGGGGCCGCCTGCTTCCCCGGGGCCGCCTGCTTCCCCGGGGCCGCCTGCTTCCCCGGGGCCGCCTGCTTCCCCGGCGCCGGCCCTGCGGTGGTCCGTGGCGACCCGGCGACGACCTCGTACGAGACCGGGCCTGCCGGCACCGTCCGGCACCGTCACCTCCGGGTCGGCGCCGAGGGCGCCCCTCCGGGCCGGGACGTCCGGGCCGGGCCTTGCCGCCGCCTGCGCCGCCGCCTTGCCGTCCCGGCGAGCGGCGTCAGCCGACGGGCGCCCGGTCGCCGTCCTGCGCGCCGTGCCTCCGGCGGTGCAGCAGCCGTACGGCCACGGCGTACAGCGCCAGCCCGGGGACGAGCCCGGCCCCCGCGCCGAAGAGGGCGGACGGGAGGTAGTCGAACCAGACGGCCGTGCCGTCGTAGACGGCGTACGCCCGCCACGTCCGGTCGGCGGCGCCGGCCAGGACACACAGCGCGAGCGGCGCGGTCAGCAGCAGCCGCAGCCGGACGCTCAGGGCGGGTACGGCGGCCGGCGGCCCCTCGTCGCGCCCGTCCCGTAGCGCCGTCCACAGGAACCAGCCGATCGCCGCCAGCGCCAGCGCCGAGGTGCCGTACTGCACATACGTGGCGACGGGCCGGATGCCCGCCCGCTCGTTCAGCCAGGGAATCAGCCGGGTGCCCCAGCGGCCCGGGTGCGTGAACGCGTCCCACACCACATGGGACGCAGCGCCCAGCACGGCGGAGAGGTAGAACCAGCAGGCCAGTGAGGCGAGTTGGCGGACTCCCCGTGCCTGCCAGGGGCGGCCGCGGGCGAAGGCGTACGCCCGTCCCTGCCACGCCCGCGGGAGCAGCGCCAGGAGCGGTTCGCGCACCAGCAGCCAGCCGCCCACCAGCGCCGCGGTGACGGCGACATCGATCGTCAGCACACCGGGCAGACCGTGTGTCACCTCACCGAACTCCATGGCGCCCGGCACCGCCGTGTCCGCGTAGTACGTCAGGTCCGGTGCGAACGAGCCCGCAACGAGCGCCGAGGCGACCAGCGGTCCGCGCCCCGCGCCCGTGCGGCGGATCGCCGGAAGCACCGCGGCGGCATGACTGAGCGTGAACGGCATGGCCCCCCCTTGATCGGTTCGGATCATTATGTCGGCCGATGAGAGCGGTAGCTGCTCGGCCCGAGTTGTCGTAGTCTCGCCCGAGTTGGAGCGCTGGGGGCGCGCACCGCGTGGTGCGCGCGGCAGGTCACGGTGGAGGGGACGGCACGTATGGCAGCCATATTCGGGCGACGGCTCCGCAGGGGAGCGGCCTCAACGGCCGTGGTGGCGCTGGCGCTGGCCGCGCTGACCGCCTCTCGGGGACCGGGCGCACCGCAGCACGCGGCCGCCGCGGAGCCGGACCCGGGCCCGCCGCCCGCCGACGCCCCGATCGACGGCGGCGCGGGCTACTACACGGACCTCCCGCCCCTCAACAGCGCCGTCCCGCACGGTGGTTCGCACCATCGCGGTGGCGGCCACCCCGCCACCGGGCCCGCCCAGGCCGGCATCCCGGCCACCGTCCTCGCCGCCTACAAGAAGGCCGCCGCCCGCCTCGACGCCACTCAGCCGGGCTGCCGGCTGCCCTGGCAGCTGCTCGCCGGAATCGGCAAGGTCGAATCCGGCCAGGCACGCGGCGGAGCCGTCGACGGAACGGGCACCACCCTCGCGCCGATCCTCGGCCCCCAGCTCAACGGCCACGGCTTCGCCCGCATCGGCGACACCGACGACGGCCGCCTGGACGGCGACCGCGCCTACGACCGCGCTGTGGGACCGATGCAGTTCATCCCCTCCACCTGGTCCAACGGCGGCCCCCTCGGCGCGGGCTGGGGCGCGGACGGCAACGGCGACGGCAAGAAGGATCCCCACAACGTCTTCGACGCGGCGCTGGCCGCCGGCCGCTATCTCTGCGCCGGCGGCCGCGATCTGTCCGCGGCGGACGACCTCGACCGCGCGATCCTCGGCTACAACGACTCCGCGGCGTATCTGCGGACGGTGCTGTCCTGGTACGCGTTCTATCGCACGGGGACGTACGAGGTGCCGGACGGCAAGGGCGTGCTGCCGGTGCGACGGGGCGGCGTCACCAAGAGCGGCGAGCACACGGACGGCCGGTCGGCAGGGCGTACGGGCCACGGCCGGGACACCGCAGGCGCGCCGGGCAGGAGCCGCCACCCCGCCGGGACCCGGCCGAACGGCCCTGCCGCGCCGAGCGGTTCGGGCGGCTCCGGCCACACCCCGGGCGGCTCCGGCACCCCCGCCCCGAAGCCGGCCCCCAAGCCGTCCACCCCCAAGCCGCCCACCGGGCCCACCCACCCCACAGAGCCCGCCCATCCCGCCGAGCCCGCCGCCGTCGCCGCCCTCCAGCGGACCGGCGACCACGACCTGAGCGCCACCGCGGGCACCGACTTCGCCACGAAGCCGCGGGTACGCGCCGAGGACGCGGCGGGCAGGCCGGTCGCCGGCGCCGCCATCCGCTTCACCCTCCCCAAGGCCACGGACGCCCGCTTCCCCGACGCCGCCACCACCGTCACCGTCACCACCGGCAAGGACGGCCTGGCCACCGCGCCGACGCTGCACGCGGGCGAACGGACCGGCACCTTCACCCTCCGGGCGACGGCCGTCGGCCGCGGCGTGCCCGCCGTGGCCTTCGACGCCACCGTCAAGGCCAGGCCCGCGCCGCGGGCCGACCGGCTCGTCCGCACGTCGGACAAGAAGCTGACGGTGACCGCGGGCCAGGCCTTCGCGGCCGGCGCGATCGAGCTCCGGGCGACCTGCCAGGGCAAGACCGCCGCCGGGGTGCCGGTCACCGCCACCATGGTCACCGAGGACCCCCGGAGCGCCGGGACCTCCGGGACCCCCCGAAGCCCCGAGAACTCCCAGAGCCCGGACAGCCCCGTGGAGAACGACAAGGGCCCCTACTTCAAGGACCCCGAGGCCACCGGCGCCGACAAGGACAAGCCCGTACGCACCCTCACGACCCTCACCACGGACGCCCACGGCCTGCTCAGGCTCCCGAAGATCTACACGGACACGCACACCGGGACGTTCCTGCTGCGGCTGACCACCGACGACGGCGCCTCACTCACCGTCGAACTGGAGGTCACACCGACCGGCGCGAGCTGACCCGCCCCACACCGCCCGCCCCACGCCGCCCCGCCGCCGTCCCGCCCGCCGTCCGGGCCGGGACGGCGGCGGGGCGCGTCATCGGGTGCAACGTGTTCTCATCTCGGCCCCCCGTTGCTACGGTGCCCCGACCTGACGCCGTATCAGCTCCAGTGCTCTCCGGGAGGCCGGCCATGCGCGCCCTGACAGCAGCCGTCATCGGACTGGCCGCGGCGCTCGCCCTCATCGCCACCATCACGGCGATCGGCGCGCCCAGCGGCACGACCTCACCCAAACCGCTGCTGACCACCGTCCCCGAACACCCCTGAGGGAGGGACGAACCCGCCATGCGCCGCAAAGCCAGCCTGGTACTCCTCGCCTTCGCCGTCTTCTTCACCACCCTGTCGCCGCTGATGCGGTGGTACGCCTTCCCCCGGCTCGCCAAGATCCCGCCCAGCCAGTACCAGGACATGGTCCTGGAGGCCAGACCCGCCACCCTCCTCGACTACGGCACGATGAAGGCCAGGCGCGTCCCCAAGGTCACCATCGTGCAGACCCTCAAGGGCGATGTCGGCGCATCCGACCGCATCGAACAGACCGCGGGCCGCGACGTCGTCGTCTGGGACGCCCTGTCCTACGTGGCCGGACCCGACGGCAAGATGGTCTCCGAGGTCCCCGAGCGCTACATCTTCGACGCCCACTCCCAGGACCCCGTGCACGCCACCGGCGAGATGGTCGACGGCGACCCGGTACGCCGCGAGGGCATCGAGTACAAGTGGCCGTTCCTCACCGAGAAGCGCGACTACACCTACTTCGACGCGCAGACCCGCACCTCCGCCCCCATCCACTACAAGGGGACCACGACCTTCCACGGCCTGGAGGTCTACTACTTCGAGCAGACCATCCCCTGGACCAAGGTCCCGCTCCCCAAGAAGATGCCGGTCAAGGGCATCACCCCCGAGTCCGTCGCGAAGATGGGCACCACCCGCTGGTACAGCACCAAGCGGATGTTCTGGGTCGACCCGGTCACTGGGGCGCCGGTCAACGGCCAGGAGATCCACAAGGAGGAGCTGCGCGGCGGCGATCTGCTGCCCGGCGGCGGCAAGGTCACCGCCTTCGCCGGCCATGTGAAAATGCGCGACGACTACGTCGCCTCCACCGTCGCCCTGGTGAAATCCCAGCGCACCCTCGTCCTGCTGCTCACCAGCTATCTGCCCTGGGGCTTCCTGACCCTCGGCGGGGCACTGCTGGCCCTCTCCCTGTGGCTGGAGGCCCGCAGCCGCAGGCCGGGCGGGCCGGACCGGGCCACGGCACCGGTACCGGAGCCCGCCGGAGCCTGACGCCTCAGGTGACTGTCAGCGCCCGCCCCCAGGGTGGGCACACGGCACTCCTGCTGCGCGCTCCCGATGCCCTGCTGGCCCGCCAACTGGCCGAGTTGGCGGACCTGACCCGGGCCGACGGGCCGGTGACCGCCGCCGCGGCCGAGGCGTTCGGCCGGATACCCGACGGCCCGCGGAGGAATGAGTTCGTCACCCAGGGCGGCCACCCCGTCCATCCGGAGTACTTCGGCAGCGACGGCGCCGACGAGGACCACTGCCTGGTGCCGTTCGCGTACTCCTACGAGGAGAGGGGGGAGAGGGAGAGCCGACGGCGTCGGAGGCCCGCCGGAGAGGCGGCCCGCCCGCTCAGCGCCGCGTGTTCGTACGCCGCGTCGGCACCGCCCCCGCCGGATCCTCCGGCCACGGATGCTTCGGATACCGGCCGCGCAGCTCCGCCCGCACCGACCGGTAGCCCTCGCGCCAGAACGACGCGAGGTCGGAGGTGACGGCGGCGGGCCGCCCGGCCGGGGACAGCAGATGCACGACCACCGCGACCCCCGCTGTCCGCGGCGTCTCGTCAAGACCGAACATCTCCTGCAGCTTCACGGCCAGCACCGGCCGCTCGCCCCCGTAATCCACCCGCACCCGCGACCCGCTCGGCACCTCGATACGCTCCGGCGCCAGCTCGTCGAACCGCGCCGCGTCACCCGACGCCCACGGCAGCATCCGCGCCAGCGCCTGCCCCGCATCGATCCGCTCCAGATCGGCCCGCCGCCGCGCCCGGTCCAGCTCCACCCCCAGCCACTCCTCGGCCCGCTCCAGCAGCGCCGCATCCGACACATCCGGCCACGGTCCGCCCAGCTCCCGGTGCAGGAACGCCATCCGCTGCCGCAGCGATTCCGCCCCCGCCGACCAGCGCAGCAGACCGGGACCCTCCCGGCGCAGCCCCGACACCACCGCCTCCCGCAGCAGTACCGGATCCGGCGCGCCCAACGGCCGGGCCGACAGCTCGACCGCCCCCAGCCGGGTCACGCTCCGCGCCACGACGTCCCCGTCCGCCCAGCGCACCTCCTCGCCCGAGGAATACAGCGCCCGCGCCGCGGCACACGCCGTCCCCTCGTCGATCACGGCCGCCAGCCGCACCCGGGCGGACGCCGCGGCCACCGGCCGGTCCGCCACCGCGACCGCCAGCCACGGCGCATCCCGCAGCGGCGACGCCTCCCCGCCGAGCTCGGCCCCGGTCCCGGACGCCATCAGAAAGCTGCCCGCCCCTCTGGCCCGCGCCACCCGCTCCGGAAACGCCAGCGCGGCAACGAGCCCCGCATCGGCGTCGTCACCCGAGCCCGTCCCGGCCGCCCCGACCGCCCCCTCGGCCGCGGACGCCAGCCGCCGCGCCTCCCGCCGCCAGCTCGCCGCGTACGCATCGCCGCCCCGGCGCGCCGTACGCCACGCCGCCGCCAGATCGTCCCCATAGGCCCGCGGCGGCTCCTCGCTCAGCAGCGCCACCACCTCCGCCGCCCGCCGCACCCCGATCTCCCGCGCACCGTCCAGCAGCGCCCGGCCCAGCCGCGGCGGCAACCCGAGCCGTGCCAGCTGCCCGCCACGCCCGGTCGCCCGGCCGTCCGCGTCCACCGCACCGACCGCCGTCAGGACCTCCCGCGCCGCGGCCAGCGCACCCGACGGCGGCGCATCCAGCAGGGCCAGCCCGGCCGCCTGCGGATCGCCCCAGCACGCCGCCTGCAACGCGAACGCCGTCAGATCGGCAACCTTGATCTCCGGGTCGGGGAACCGTGGCAGCCGCCCGTCCTCCCCCTCCGACCAGCAGCGATAGACCACACCCGGCGCCTCGCGCCCGGCCCGCCCGGCCCGCTGCCGCCCCGCCGCCTGCGAGGCCCGTACGGTCGCCAGCGCGCTCAGCCCCCGCGCATGATCCATCCGCGGCACCCGCGCCAGCCCGCTGTCCACCACCACCCGCACCCCGGGCACGGTCAGACTCGACTCCGCCACGGACGTCGCCAGCACCACCCGCCGCGCGCCCCCACCACTCCCCGCCAGCACCGCGTCCTGCGCCTCGGCCGACGCCCGCCCGTGCACCTGCAGCACCTCGGCATCCACCCCCGCCAGCTGCCCCGCGACCCGCCCGATCTCCCCGACACCCGGCAGAAAACACAGCACATCGCCGCTCTGCTCCCGCAGCGCCCGCCGCACCACCGCGGCCACATGCGCCAGCTGCGCCGGATCCACCCGTATCCCGTGCGGCGGCCGCACCGGCCGCTCCGGCGGCGCCCACACCACCGCCACCGGATGCGACACGCCCGCCGCCTCCACCACCGGCGCCGCGCCCCCCGCACCGCCCAGCAACCGGGCCCAGCCCTCGGCGTCCGTCGTCGCCGACGCCGCCACCAGCCGCAGCTCGGGCCGCAGCGTCTCCCGTACGTCCAGCAGGAACGCCGCGCAGGTATCGGCATCCAGATGCCGCTCATGGCACTCGTCGAGCACCACCACATCCACCCCGGGCAGCTCCGCATCCCGCTGCAACCGCTGCAGCAGCACGCCGGTGGTCACCACCTCCACGGCCGTACGCGGCCCCACCCGGCGCTCCCCGCGCACCGTGAACCCGACCGTCCCGCCGACCCGCTCACCCAGCAGCCACGCCATCCGCCGCGCCGCCGCACGGGCCGCGATCCGCCGCGGCTCGGCGACCAGCACCCGCCGCGCGGGCCCCGCGCCGGTCAGGCCCGCCAGCGCCAGCGGCACCAGGGTCGTCTTCCCGGTGCCCGGCGGCGCGCACAGCACGGCCGCACCGTCCCCGTCGAGGGCCTCCCGCAGCGCGGGCAGCGCGGTCCGTACGGGCAGCCGGTCCAGGGCGGCGTGGCGGATGCCCCCGCTCACTCCGCCACGCACACGAAGATCGCCGTCCCAGGGATCAGATTCCCCCGCAGCGGGGACCAGCCACCCCACTCCTGAGCGTTCCATTCCGGCCATTCCGGCTCGACCAGATCCACCAGCCGGAACCCGCCGGCCACCACGTCCCGCACCCGGTCACCCACCGTCCGGTGGTGCTCCACATACACCGCCCGCCCGGCCTCGTCCTGCTCCACATACGGCGTCCGGTCGAAATACGAGGCCGCCACCGACAGCCCCTCGGGCCCCGGCTCGTCGGGGAACGCCCAGCGAACGGGGTGCGTCACCGAGAACACGAACCGGCCACCCGGCCGCAGCACCCGGCGCACCTCCCGCAACACGCGCACCGGATCGGAGACGAACGGAATCGCCCCGTAGGCGGAACAGGCGAGGTCGAAGCAGCCGTCGCGGAACGGCAGCGCCCCGGCGTCCGCCTCCACCAGCTGAGGCTCCGCCGCCGCCCCGTCGGCGATCCGCAGCGCGTGCTGCAGCTGCCGGTGGGAGAGGTCGAGCGCCACGGGACGGGCACCCTGCGCCGCCAGCCAGCGTGAGCACTGCGCCGCGCCGGCCCCGATCTCCAGGACCCGCTTGTCCTTCAGCTCCGCCGCCGGCCCCAGCAGCCCGGCCGCCGCCTCGTCCAGCCCCTCGGGGCCCCAGACGAACCGGTCGTCCCCCAGGAACGCTCCGTGCTCGCTCTGGTACTCGTCGGCATTGCGGTCCCACCATCCCCGGCTGGCCCGGCTGCTTTCGGTGTCCGAGGCGTCACGTCGGGTCGCCTCCGGCTCGTGCTCTTGGTTCATCGCGCCCGTCGTCGTAGTCTTCGCTCTGCTTGGAGCTGCAGGGACTGTGAGGCCGTTCGACCTCGCGGAACACCGCGTGTGCCGGTTATGGGGTTTCTGCCCCCGGTGTGCGCGTTCGCGCATTGACCGTGTCCGGCTGCGCCCGTATGCTACAAGTTGCGCTGCGGGCTTGCGCGCCTCAGACGGAGCAGGCCGCGCTCGCATCTGTATGCACCCCTCGGTTTTTGAGGCGTTTCGGGTGCTCCGGCCCAGAGCCGAGCTCCCTGGAAGTCCGCCTTGACGCTGTCCGGCTTATGCAGAGGCGATACCGGCTCTCGGCGTAGCAGTACCTACGACTCAATGTCCGTACCGGAGCCCTTTCCCACATGACGAGCAGCACCGAGACCACCGCCACCACCCCGCAGGTTGCGGTCAACGACATCGGTAACGAGGAAGCCTTCCTCGCCGCGATCGACGAGACGATCAAGTACTTCAACGACGGCGACATCGTCGACGGCGTCATCGTGAAGGTCGACCGGGACGAGGTCCTGCTCGACATCGGTTACAAGACCGAAGGCGTCATCCCGAGCCGCGAGCTCTCGATCAAGCACGACGTCGACCCCAACGAGGTCGTTGCCGTCGGTGACGAGATCGAGGCCCTGGTTCTCCAGAAGGAGGACAAGGAAGGCCGCCTCATCCTGTCCAAGAAGCGCGCTCAGTACGAGCGTGCCTGGGGCACGATCGAGAAGATCAAGGAAGAGGACGGGATCGTCACCGGTACCGTCATCGAGGTCGTCAAGGGTGGTCTCATCCTCGACATCGGCCTCCGTGGCTTCCTCCCGGCCTCCCTGGTCGAGATGCGCCGCGTCCGCGACCTCCAGCCCTACGTGGGCAAGGAGCTCGAGGCCAAGATCATCGAGCTGGACAAGAACCGCAACAACGTGGTCCTGTCCCGCCGTGCCTGGCTGGAGCAGACCCAGAGCGAGGTCCGCCAGACCTTCCTCACCACCCTCCAGAAGGGTCAGGTGCGCTCCGGCGTCGTCTCCTCCATCGTCAACTTCGGTGCCTTCGTGGACCTGGGCGGCGTCGACGGTCTCGTCCACGTCTCCGAGCTGTCCTGGAAGCACATCGACCACCCCTCCGAGGTCGTCGAGGTCGGCCAGGAGGTCACGGTCGAGGTCCTGGACGTCGACATGGACCGCGAGCGCGTGTCCCTGTCGCTCAAGGCGACCCAGGAAGACCCGTGGCAGCAGTTCGCCCGGACCCACCAGATCGGTCAGGTCGTCCCGGGTAAGGTCACCAAGCTCGTTCCCTTCGGTGCGTTCGTGCGCGTCGACGAGGGCATCGAGGGCCTGGTCCACATCTCCGAGCTGGCCGAGCGCCACGTCGAGATCCCGGAGCAGGTTGTCCAGGTCAACGACGAGATCTTCGTCAAGGTCATCGACATCGACCTCGAGCGTCGCCGGATCTCGCTGTCGCTGAAGCAGGCCAACGAGTCCTTCGGCGCCGACCCGTCGGCCGTCGAGTTCGACCCGACCCTGTACGGCATGGCCGCGTCCTACGACGACCAGGGCAACTACATCTACCCCGAGGGCTTCGACCCCGAGACCAACGACTGGCTCGAGGGCTACGAGGCCCAGCGCGAGGCGTGGGAGAACCAGTACGCCGAGGCGCAGCAGCGCTTCGAGCAGCACCAGGCCCAGGTCATCAAGTCCCGCGAGGCCGACGAGCAGGCGGCGGCCGAGGGCGCTGCGGCTCCGGCGGCGGCCGGCGGTGGCCAGGCCGGTGGCGGCCAGGTCTCCGGCGGCTCGTACTCCTCGGAGTCGGCGGACAACTCCGGCGCCCTGGCGTCGGACGAGGCGCTCGCCGCGCTCCGCGAGAAGCTGGCCGGCGGCCAGAGCTGAGCTCTTGCCGACAGGCGGCGGCTCGCCGCTAGGCACTAGCCGATAGGCGAAGGCCCGTTCCCCTCCGGGGGAGCGGGCCTTCGCCGCGTCCGGGGCTCCGTCGTGTTCCGGGCCTCGTCGCTTCGGGGCTTCGGGGGTCAGCCCACGGGGATTCCCGGGTTGGCGGTACCGCGGCCGCCGGTGACGATGTTGTCGCCCGCGATGGTCACCGGGCAGCCGGCTGCGTCGTAATGGGTGATGTTGAAGCCGTAACGGCCGGACCCGGTGGCACCGCTCAGATCGGACCTGTTCCCGCGGAAGACCGTGCCGCAGCCCCAGCCCGACCGCTGGCTGTGTGTCTCGTAGCCGTTGTTGGTGGTGTGCTTGCCCGTGTTGTTCTCGACGACGACGTCGTTGCCCTTGATGTCGACCCACGAGTCATCGAAGTGGGCACCGGTCAGACCACTGCCGTCGAACGTATTGCCGCTGATCCTCGCCCCGGTGGTGCCCTCCTTGATGTCGATGTTCTCGCCTCCGACACCGGGGCCGATGGTGTTGCCGATCATCTGGACGTTGTCGCTCCTGTCGTCCGTACCGCCCGCGCTGCCGACGTAGATCCCCTCGCCCATCCCGCGGCCGTTCTTGCCGGTGTCGCGGATCGTGGAGTTCTTGATGACGCCGTCCTTGCTGGACCTGCGGAAGTGCACACCCTCCATCTCCAGGTCATGCACGGTGACGGAGTCGATGACCACACCGTTCGCGGCGTCCATCATGATGCCCTTCTGGCCGCCGGTGACGGTGATCCCCCTGATGGTCCAGTACGAGGCGCCGTCCAGATGGAGCCCATAGCCGCCGCTCGCCGTGAGCACCGCCTTCGGTGACCCGGTGAGGGTGATCCGGGCGGCGGAACTGCCCGTGGCGGAGGTCGTGAAATTGCCGCGGTAGGTGCCGTCGGCGAGCCGAAGGATGTCACCGGGCTCGGCGGCGGCGAGCGCGTCCTTGAGCTGGGCCGCGGTCGACACCTCGATCACGCGGATGGGGGAGGGGCGGGCGGCCGGAGCCGTTGCCGGGGCGCCGAGGGCGGTGGCAGTGACGGTGAGGACGGTGCCGACGGCCAGCAGGGCGGCGCCCGGGAGGGTGAGGCGGGACCTGGTGCGCATTCAACTGCCTTTCCATATCTGAACGCTGGACTGCAGTGTGAATCGCGAGGGTGGGGGTGAAAGTAGGGGGTGGGGCGTGGAGCGTCAAGGGGCAGGTGGGTTGGGGGCAACTCCGCGGTGGGGGAGGTTCGTTGGGTTCTGCGTCTGTCTTGCAGGTTCATGGATGTGTACGGCGTGAGCGGTGTAAGTGGCGTATGCGGAGTGCAGGGCTGAATGCCGTGAAGGGGGCGGTTTTCCAAGGGCGGCGGGTCTTGGGGAGTTCACGGCTCGACGTCGGCGGCCGATGCGGGCCGGGTCCGGGATGGCGGCCGCAGCAATGGCGCGATCTCAACCGTGCCGCTGGGGTGCGCGGCCAGTGTGGGTGGTCGACGTGGGCGGCGAAACGGGGCGTGGGTGCCGGGCGGCGGCGCTGCGCGGTACGGGGCGCTTTTGCGCCGTGCGTGGCATCGGGCGCCGGGCCGGGAATGCGAGCCCGCGTCCGGACGTTGTTGCACACGGACATGAGGAGGAGCGCTCACTGTGTTGGATGCCCAGGGGTTGTACGAATGGGAGCCGAGCGGGCTCGCGGCGGTCGAGGCGATCGCCGCCACGGACTCCGCCGGACTGGTGCTGCTGTACCACTTCGACGGCTACATCGACGCCGGTGAGGCCGGCGACCAGATCGTCGAACGGCTGCTGGAGGGTCTGCCGCACCGCGTGGTCGCCCGGTTCGACCACGACCGGCTGATCGACTACCGCGCCCGGCGGCCGCTGCTCACCTTCGAGCGGGACCACTGGACCGCCTTCGAAGCCCCCGCCATCGAGCTGCGGCTCGTCGAGGACGGGACCGGAGCACCCTTTCTGCTGCTCTCCGGCCCCGAGCCCGATGTGGAGTGGGAACGCTTCGCGGCCGCGGTGCGCCAGATCGTCGAACGACTCGGGGTCCGGCTGTCGGTCAACTTCCACGGCATCCCGATGGGCGTCCCGCACACCCGCCCCGTAGGCATCACCCCGCACGGCAACCGCACCGACCTGATGCCGGGGCACACCAGCTTCTTCGACGAGGCGCAGGTGCCCGGCAGCGCGGAGTCGCTGATCGAATTCCGGCTGGCCGAGGCCGGACACGACGTACTGGGTGTGGCGGCGCACGTACCGCACTACATCGCCCGCTCCGCCTACCCGGACGCAGCACTCACGGCCCTGGAAGCCGTGACGGCGGCAACGGGCCTGGTGCTGCCCGGCGCCGCACACGCGCTGCGCATGGAGGCGCTGCGGACGCAGGAGGAGATCGAGCGTCAGATCTCACAGGGCGACGAGGAGCTGGTCTCGCTGGTCAGCGGGCTGGAGCATCAGTACGACGCGGTGGCCGGAGCGGAGAGCCGGGGGAACTTGGTCGCCGAGCCGGTGGAACTCCCCTCCGCGGACGAGATCGGCAGGGAGTTCGAGCGCTTCCTGGCGGAGCGGGAGAGCGAGGGCGGCGGAGCCTGAGCGCGGCCATCGGCCTGCCCTGTGCGCGGGGCGGCCGGATCGCCGGGGAGTGGAGCCTGTCGGTACGTCGACCGCCGGGGAGCGGGACTGCCGGGGAGCCGCCGCCGGAGCATGGCTTGGGGCCGCCCTCCGTCCCGGTTCTCGACCGTATAGCGTGACCGCATGGTCAAGGTGGGGCTGACGGGCGGAATCGGCGCGGGCAAGAGTGAGGTCTCGCGGTTGCTGGCGTCGTACGGCGCGGTGATCGTGGACGCGGACAAGATCGCACGCGAGGTCGTCGAGCCGGGTACATCCGGGCTCACGGCGGTGGTTGAGGAGTTCGGGGAGGGCGTACTCGCCCCGGACGGCACCCTGGACCGGCCGAAACTCGGCGGGATCGTCTTCGCCGACCCCGAGAGGCTGAAGGCGCTCAACGCGATCGTGCACCCGCTGGTGGGTGCACGATCGACCGAGCTGGAGGCGTCGGCCGGGCCGGACGCCGTCGTCGTCCACGATGTGCCGCTGCTGACGGAGAACGGCCTGGCGCCGCTCTACGACCTGGTCGTCGTCATCGACGCCGCACCGCAAACCCAGCTGGACCGGCTCGTGCGGCTGCGCGGAATGACGGAGGACGAGGCGAAGTCCCGGATGGCCGCCCAGGCGACCCGCGAACAGCGGCTGGCGGTCGCGGATCTCGTCATCGACAACGACGGCCCCCTCGAGGCACTGGAACCCCAGGTCCGCGCGGTATGGGAGCGGCTGCGGGACGCCTGAGGCCGGGAGATAGCCTCACCGCCATGAGTGCTACCCATCTCGCCCCCGAGACTCCCGACGCCGAGCCGACCGCTGCCCTGGCCGCGACCACCTCCTCTCCCTCCGCGTCCTCTTCCGTTTCCGCCGCCTCAGACGGCGCCGCGGCCGCTCCCGCATCCTTTGTCGTGAACATCCCCGGCATCGCGGACGCCGATCTGGAGCCGGAACCGCTGGATCCCGAACAGATCGTCTCGGGCGAGCCGGTGGTGACGGGCAAGGTGCTGTGGGAGTCTCCGGACGGCAAGCAGATCCGGGGAATCTGGCAGATCACGCCGGGCGTGGTGACCGACACCGAGGCCAACGAACTCTTCGTGGTCGTCAGCGGGCGCGCCACCATCGCCGTCGAGGGCGGCTCGGTGCTCGAGGTGGGACCGGGCGACGCCTGCGTTCTGCGCGAGGGCGACCGCACGCAGTGGACCGTGCACGAGACGTTGCGCAAGGCGTACCACATCAGCCTTTGACGGGCCGGGGCGGGCCGGGGCGCGCGGGGCGCCGGGCGGACCGTGCCCGGTGCGCTGCCCGACCGACCGGGAATGCGGCGGCTGACGTGGTTGTTGTGCCGCACGACATGGCGTACGGGTGGCTGAGAAGGGCCGCCCGTACGGCTACGAGAGGAGATGGCCGTGCCCGAGCGCAGTCCCGAGACGAACGTCATCGACTTCCGCGCCGCGGAGCAACTGCTGGCAGCCCGCGACCCGCGCGGGGCGATCCGATTGCTGGACCCGGTCATCACCGCCCACCCGGAGAACACCGCGGCGCGCCTGCTGCGCGCCCGTTCCTTCTTCCTGGCCGCTCAACTGCGGTCGGCGGAGCTGGAGTTCCAGATCGTCCTGGAACGCGAGCCGGCCAACGCCTTCGCTCATTTCGCCCTGGCCCGTACGTTGGAACGCGCCAACCGCACCGACGAGGCCCTGCGCCACTTCCGTCTGGCGGCGGCCCTGGATCCCCGCCCGGATTTCCTCGAAGCGGCGCGTTTTGCACCGGGGGGTGGCAACCCTGGGGGTGGCAACCCTGGGGGTGGCTAAGGGGGAGCGGGGGGCGGGCGCTGAGGGCGGCGCCGCGTCGTGACGGGCGGGGGGGCTCCCCCCCGCCCCCCACCCCACCCCACCCCCGCCACGCCTCCCCTGCGCCGTCCTCGGTTGTCTGTCTGCCTCCCTTCCCACGGCATGCTGCCGGTGTAGCCCGCGCCGTACTGCCGGCAGGTTCCACTGCCGTGTTTCCGGGCGGCACCACGCCGGCGTGCCTCTGCGTCCGGCGCTCCCGCCCTGCCTCCGGCACCCGGACCCAGCACCCGGCACCCCTACCCAGCACCCCCTTGCACCCGGGGCTGAGTTCTACGGCCTGGGGTTGCGTCTTCGGCCGTTGGCGTTCCGGCGGCCGAAGACGTCGTTCCGGCCGTGGTCGGGTTCGTAGGGCGGTATGTCCTTGCCCGGCTGATAGTGCGGGCCCTGGTGGATGTGCCGTATCACGATGGCCAGGTCCATGGCGGCCAGCAGTGCCAGGGCGGCGCAGGCCGCTGCCCACTCCGGCCGTCCGGCCGCGGCGAAGGCCACGGCTCCGGCGATGGCCCACAGCATGCCCCACAGTGCCAGCCCGCAGCGGATCTTCAGCGGGCTGCGCGCCTGAACCGGCTCATTTCCCGTACGCATCGGTGCCCATCTCCCACCTCCAGGATCCTCCCGATTGACGCGTCAGTCACTCACTCAGGGATTGGCTTCAGGTGGGGGCGGAAGAGGAAGCCTCGCCCCCGGTCACGGGTCCTCACCGTGGGTTTTGTGGTCTCTGTGGTCGGCGAGTGGTTGGTGGTGCGCGGTGTCGGATGGTGCCGGGCCGGGACTCGTTGTAGTGGGGGTGGCGCCGGCGGGGCTCGGATCGCCTGCCGGGTGGCCGTTGATCCAGGACAGGCCGCCGATGTCGAGCCGGGCTCTGGCGCGTGTCACCGCTACGTACGCCAGGCGTGCCTCGTCGATGTCGATCGGCCCCGGGACCGGCCTTCCGTCCGCTCCGTGTTCGTCCAGATCATCGGGGCCCGTGAAATCGTCCGCGATGCGCACGCTCGCCCACTCCCGCCCCTTGGCCCGATGTGCCGTGGACACCGTGACCTCGGCGGAGTCCTCGGGTGAGAGCCGGCGCAAGGCATGCAGGAGGGACGCTGTTCCGTGCTCGTCGACGAGTTCGACCAGCGGCAGCAGATCCCGTCCGGCCGGGTCGTACTCCGCGTACTCGCGCAGTTCCGGCCAGGACTCAAAGAGCATCAGCTCGGGGTGCATCGTCCGTCGTCCCGCTTCGAGGTCGTGTGCGGCCCGCGCCAGTGCGCTCAGCGCCTCGCCGCCCCCGGCGAGCGCGACGCTACGGTGCGCTTCCAGCTGCCGTATGACCTCCACCATCGCCCCGACATTCGATCGGCACAGAATCGCCTCCGGGGTGGGCAGCCTGGTCAACTCCGTCTCCAGCTGGGGCGATCCCGTGAGCCTGATGGGCGCGCCGACGATCGTCAGCCAGCGGTTGGCCTCTGCCGCCAATGCCCGGCCGAAGCGGAAGGAGCGGGTGAGGGTGAGTTGTACGCCGTCGAATCCCGTCATGACGTCGCGTGCCCCTCGCCATCCGTAGATCGCCTGCGCCGAGTCGCCGACCAGCACCAGCTGAGCGTGGTCGCGCTGGGCACAGAAGACCTGCTCGACCACGGGGTTGGTGTCCTGGGCCTCGTCGAGGAGCAGGAAATCCGCCGGGATCACGGGGTCTTGCAGCGCCCACATCTTGAGGTAGTGGTCGTGTTCGAAGCGGACCACGCCGCGGTCCTGGCGCTGGAGGTCGGCCCAGGCCTTGCGGGCGTACGGCAGGACGAGGTCGGCGAGTTGACCGTGCAGGGCTTCCGAGGCGACGCCGCGTAAGGGCGGGACGTGGTGGCGCGCGATGTCGTCGTCGGCCGACTGGCAGAACCGGGTGACCGTGCGCAAGGCCGAGAAAGAGAGCGCCTTGTTGTTGACCTTGCGCGCGCCGAGGCGCACCGAGAGGCCTTCGTCGATGCCGAGGGCCGAGCCCGTCCTCCATCCCGCTTGTCTGGGGGCGTTCATCCGGGCCTGGTATTTCCTGCCGACTGCGTTGTAGGCGAGGGCGTGGGCGGTCCCGCAAGCCGCTCCGGCGGGGAATGCTCTGGCGGCGTCGCGGGCGATGGCTCGGTTGAAGGCGATATATCGGCCGCTGCGGCCCTGGCGCTGCGCGTCATGCGCGAGCATCGCGAGGGTGGTCGTCTTGCCCGTGCCGGCACCGGCCTGGATGACGAGATGTGTGCCGGTGCGGAAGGCCTCGGCCGCGGCGCACTGCTCGGGTGTGGGGGTGTGCATGACGGCTCCTTGATGAGATTGCGTGATCACTGAGCGTGATGATGTGACGGACTGTAGCCGCTTTCGCGACGCTGCGCAGATGCGTTTCGAGGCCTGTGGATAACTTTGGTCCGGTGCGGCCCGGCGGCGCTTTCGTTCTGCGACGTCGCCGTTGCGCGACGCCCTTGTGCGACGTCTCTGACCTGGGAAGCGAAGCGGCGGAGGCGCGGGGAGGACTGCGTTGTCAGTGCCGTGTGATTCCATCGAATTCCTGCAGAGCTGCAGCGGTGCAAGCTCCGTCGGCGACCCGTTCATCGCGCGGAGCGGCGAGCGTGGGCAGCACACCGGCAGCGCAACGGCAGGGTGTGGGTCTGCGGGAGTGAGCCGGGCAGGGAGGGGCGGTCGGACGGGCGCCCGCGGCCGCCGGGCGCGGAACGATCAAGCGACAGGGCGACAGGAACGAGAGGACGGCACGGCATGGTAGGGCGGTGGGGGGCAGCGGGGGCGGTGAGCGGGGCGGCGCCGTGGGCGGACGCTCCGGCGTCCGCCGTGCCCGGGACGGGCGACGGCACCGGCAGCGGTGCCGTCCTGGCCCGCTGTGCCGTGACCTTCCTGCCCGGCCGACCACCACGCGCCGGGAAGATGGCCTTCTGGCGGCCCGATGGCGGCCCGCTGCCGGACGGGGGAGCGGGGCGGATCACGCCGGGTGCGCCGCAGCCGGACGGTGAGCTCTCGGAGCTGACCGTCGCCCGGCGGCACGGCAACGGCGCCCGCAGCCGTACGGTGCCCGCGGTGCTGCTTCCGCTGGCCGAGGCGCTGCCGCTGCTGGCCGGGGCCCGGCACGACCCGACTGCCCATCCGTCCGCCGCATGCTGGGGCGCGGCGACGCTGCACGCCCTGCATCTCGCCGCGCGCGGCAGGCTGCTCCCCGGGCTGACCGACGAGGACACCGATGCCTGGCGCGCCGGCCCCCTGGACCCCGACGACATCGCGCACCTCCGGGCCATCGCCGCGGCCATGCCCGGCGAGGCCCATGCCGTCCCCGTCCCCGGCAGCCGCCCGCTCCGGCTGCCCGATCCGGCGGCGCTGGTCCGCCTCTTCGCGGACGCGGTCGCCGACGTCCTGCCCCGCACCCCCGCCGCCGAGCTGGTGGCCGCCGCCCCGTTCGCGGCGCGCGCACCGCAGCATCTGCCCGGCGCCCGCGAGTGGGCCGCCGAGGCGGCGGCCGGCATCGATGCCGGCGTACGGCTCTCGCTGCGCCTCGACCTGCCGTCGCACAAGGTTTTCGACGGCAGGGCGGACAGTGCGGCAGATGCCGAAGAGCGCAGCGCGGCGGCCGCCGTCCTCCAGGTGCACAGCCTCACCGACCCGACCCTCGTCGCCGATGCCCGTCACCTGTGGGAGGGCGAAGGCCCCGATCACTTCGGGCCGCGTTCCCGCGTCGACACCCTCCTGGCGCTGCGGCGGGCGGCCCGTATCTGGGAACCGCTCACGCGCCTCCTGGAGCGGCCCGTTCCCGATGTCCTCCCGCTCAGCGAGGACGAACTGTACGACCTGCTGGGACCGGCGGGGCCGCGGCTGGGCGCCGCCGGGGTCGCCGTCCACTGGCCCAAGGAGCTGGTCCGCGGGCTGACCGCCGCCGCGGTGCTGCGCCCGGCACCCGGTTCGGCCGCGGACGGCTTCGGCTTCTTCGACACCGACGAACTGCTGCAGTTCCGCTGGCAAGTGGCGATGGACGGCGAGCCGCTGAGCGAGGCCGAGATGGACGCCCTCGCCGAGGCCCACCGCCCCGTCGTCCGGCTGCGCGACCAGTGGGTCCTGGTCGACCCGGCCGTCGTACGCAAGGCCCGCAAACGCGAACTTGGCTACCTGGACCCGGTCGACGCCCTCGCCGCGACGCTCGGCGGCACCACGGAGGTGGACGGAGAAGAGGTCGAGGTAGTGCCACTGGGGGCCCTCGCGGCGCTGCGCGGGCGCCTCACCACCCCGGCGCCGCCGCTGCCCCAGCCGCCCGGACTGCGGGCGACCCTGCGCGACTACCAGCTACGGGGCATGGCCTGGCTCGACACCATGACGTCCATCGGCCTCGGCGGCTGCCTCGCCGACGACATGGGCCTGGGCAAGACCATCACCATCATCGCGCTCCACCTGCACCGAAAGCCCCGAGCGCCCGTGCTCGTCGTCTGCCCGGCCTCCCTCCTGGGCAACTGGCAGCGCGAGATCGAGCGCTTCGCCCCCGGCACGCCCGTACGCCGCTTCCACGGCGCCGGCCGCAGCCTGGACGCCCTGGACGGCGGCTTCGTCCTGACGACCTACGGGACGATGCGCAGCAGCGCCGCCCAACTGGCCGCCCACCGCTGGGCCTGGGTCGTCGCCGATGAGGCGCAGCACGTGAAGAACCCGCGTTCGTCGACGGCCAAGGCGCTGCGCGGCATCAAGGCGCCGGCCCGGATCGCCCTCACCGGCACGCCGGTGGAGAACAACCTCTCCGAGCTGTGGGCCCTCCTCGACTGGACGACGCCGGGACTGCTGGGGTCCCTCAAGACGTTCCGCGCGCTGCACGCCCGTGAGGTCGAGGGTGGGGAGGACCCGCAGGCGGCACAACGGCTGGCGAGGCTGGTGCGGCCGTTCATCCTGCGCCGTAGGAAGTCCGACCCCGGAGTCGCCCCCGAGCTGCCCCCGAAGACCGAGACGGACCATCCGGTGGCGCTGGGCCGCGAACAGGCCGCCCTGTATCAGGCCGTTGTCCGCGAGGCCCTCGCCCGGATCGAGGCCGCCGAGGGCATGGCGCGGCGCGGCCTGGTGATGAAGCTGCTCACGGACCTCAAGCAGATCTGCAACCACCCCGCGCAGTACCTCAAGGAGACCGCGCCGGGCCTGGCCGCCCGCTCCGGAAAGCTGGAACTGCTCGACGAACTCCTGGACACCATCCTGGCCGAGGGCGGCGCCACCTTGGTCTTCACCCAGTACGTGGGGATGGCACGGCTGCTGGAACGGCACCTCGCCCACCGCGGCATCCCGAACCAACTGCTGCACGGCGGCACCCCGGTGACGGAGCGGGAGAAGATGGTCGACCGGTTCCAGGCGGGCCACGCCCCGGTCTTCCTGCTGTCCCTCAAGGCGGCGGGCACCGGCCTCAACCTCACCCGTGCGGCACATGTCATCCACTACGACCGCTGGTGGAATCCGGCAGTGGAGGAGCAGGCCACCGACCGCGCCTACCGCATCGGCCAGACCCAGCCGGTCCAGGTGCACCGCCTGATCGCCGAAGGCACCGTCGAGGACCACATCGCCCAGCTCCTCACCGCCAAAAGGGCTTTGGCCGACGCGGTGCTCTCCGGCGGCGAGACCGCCCTGACCGAGCTGTCCGATGCCGAGCTGGCCGATCTCGTCTCCCTGAGGAGGTCCGCATGAACCGGATGAGTCCCTCCGGTTACCGGGGACGGCCGGCGGCGTCCGGGCGGGCCGCCGCGGCCGACCGGCTGGCGCGCGCGGACCGCTCGCGGACGTTCCCGCCGCTGCCGGCCCGCACCGGTGCCCGCGGGCTGTTCGCCGAATCCTGGTGGGGCAGCGCCTGGCTGGACGCGCTGGAGACCACCGCCCTCGACAGCGCCCGGCTCGCCCGCGGCAGGACGTATGCGCGCGACGGCCATGTCGACACCATCAACGTCACGCCGGGCCGCATCGTCGCCACCGTACGCGGCAGCCGGCCCCGCCCCTACAGCGCCGAAATCCGCCTGCGGACCCTCACCGACCAGGAGTGGGACGGTCTGCTCGACGCGATCGCCGCGGAGCCCGCACAGCTCGCCGCGCTACTGGCCAAAAAGCTGCCCGGCGCACTCGCCGAGGGGGAGGTACGCCTCCTCCCCGGGCCGGGCGACCTCGATGCCCGCTGCTCGTGCCCCGATCACGGACGGCCCTGCAAACACGCCGCCGCGCTCTGCTTCCAGGTGGCCCGCCTGCTGGACGCGGACCCCTTCGTCCTGCTGCTGATGCGCGGCCGCGGCGAACGGGAACTCCTCGATGAACTCTCCCGCCGTCACGCCGGCCGCAGCGCCCAGGAGAGCCGTGCCGCCGCCCCCGTCCCCGCCGCGCCCGCCCCCGGGGAGCCCGCGGTGGCGGTGCCCACCACGCCACACAGTGTCCTCGCCCGGGACGCCCTCGCCGACCGCCGCCGCCCGCCGCTCCCGCCACCCCTGCCGGTGCCCTCCCACCCCGGCCGGCCACCGGCCCTCCCCGATGCCGACGGGCTCTCCTTCGACCCGGCCGCCCTGGAATTCCTGGCCGCCGACGCCGCGGCCCGCGCCCACGCCTTCCTGTCCGCCGCCGGAGCCACCGAAGCCGCCGGGGCCTCGGAAACCGCCGAAGCCGCCGGAACCGCCCGTTCCGGCGAGGAACGGCGGCCGGTCCGCGGCCCGTTCCCGGATCTGCCCCCCTGGGAGGACGCCATCCGCCTGGCGGCCACCGCCCACCCCACCGCCGGACTGACCTCCGCCACCCGGGCCCTCTACCGCGACCTCGCGGCCGCCACCGGCCGCACGCCGACCGAGGTGGCCCGCTCCGTCGCCGCCTGGCGCCAGGGCGGCCCCGAAGGACTCGCCCTCCTCGACACCCCCTGGGACCCCCCGGCCGGCGACTTCGACCGGGCCCGCAGCGCCCTGCTCGCCGCCGACCTCCCGCCCCTGCGCCCGCGCCACAACCACCTCACCGACCCCGGGCGCCGCATCCAGCTGCGGTTCGGCCACGACAACCGCTGGTATCCGTACGAATCCGAGCCCGGCGCCGAGGACTGGTGGCCCACCGGCCCCGCCGACCCCGACCCCGTGGGTGCCCTGACCGCCCTGCTCGCGCGATGACTACCCTCGACGCCGTGGAAGGCCTCGACACACTCACCCGATCCCTCGCCCGGCGCACCCCGGAGCAGCTCGCCGCACTCCTGACCCGCCACGCCGAGCCGCTCGCCCGCCGCCCCGCCCCCACACAACTGCGCGGCCTGGCAAGCGCATTGTGGTCGTACGAGGTCCTCCACCAGCTGGTGATCCACCTCGACCACCCCCGGCTGCAAGTGCTCGCCGCCACGGCCCGCATCAGCCAGGAACGGGCCGCCCACACCGCCCCGGGCCCCGCCGCCCCCGCCCCGGGCGCCGACTACCAGTCCCTGATGGCGCACCGCCTGTCCTTCGCCCACCTGGCCAGCGAACCCGTCCCGCCCGAAGAGGTGTACGCGGCGCTCGGGGCCGCAGGGCCAGGCCCCGCCCGCACGGCCGCCGAAGCCGCCCTGCACGCCCTGTACGACGACGGTCTGGCCGCGCCGGCCGAGGACGGCAGCATCGTCGTCCCGCCGCGCACCCCGCAGCTCCTGGCCGCCCACGACCTCGGCCCCTTCGCCGCACACGCCCCGCAGCCGGCCCCACACTCCGGTCCCGGCGCCGGCGTCCCGCACACCGCAGCCGCCCTGCCCGACGCGGCGAAGGCCGCCGCGGCGACCCTCGCCGCCACCTCGGAACGCCTCCTCGCCTCCCTGGCGACGCAGCCCGCCGCGCTGCGCAAGTCCGGCGGCCTGACGATCCGGGAGATCAAACGGCTGGCCAAGGCAGCCGGCGCCACCGAACCGCACACCCGGCTCCTGCTCGACCTCGCCCTCGCCGCCGGCCTGATCGCGCTGACCCGCACCCCGGCCGGCATCACCGCGCTCCCCACCGGCGCCTACGACGACTGGCTCGCCCGCCCACCGGGCGAGCGCCTCGCCCCTGTACTGGCCGCCTGGTCCGCCCTGTGGGCCGTCCCCACCCACACCCCCTTCGGCGAGACCCCCACCGCGCTCGTACGGGGCCACGACCGGCACGCCCCCGCCCTGCGGCACGCCCTCCTGGCCGCGCTGGCCACCGTCCCCCTCGACGCCGGGGCGCCCCTGCGGCCGGCCGTGTCCGCCGAACACCCCGCGTTGCCGGCCCTCCTTGCCGCCGCCGACTGGCACCGCCCCCTCGCCGTCACCGCACAGCCGCAGGCCGAGGAACGCGCCGCCCACACCCTCGACGAAGCCGCCTTCCTCGGCCTGAGTGCCCAGGGCACGCTCACGCCCCTGGGCCGGGCCCTCCTCGCCGATCCGCAGTCCCTCGGCGAGCCGCTGCGGGACCTGCTGCCGCCGCTCCTCGAACGGGCCCACTTCCAGGCCGATCTGACCGCCGTCGTCACCGGCCGCCCCACCGCCGCCCTCGACGGACTGCTCGCCGCGGCCGCCGACCGCGAATCCGAAGGCCACGCCGTCACATGGCGCTTCACCCCCGCCTCCGTACGCCGCGCCCTGGACACCGGCCGCAGCGCCGAGACCCTCCTCGCCGACCTCGAGGCCGCCTCGGCGACCGGCGGACTGCCGCAGCCGCTCGGCTACCTCATCCGGGACACCGCCCGCAGTCACGGCCGGATGCGCGTACTGCCCGCCGCCTGCTGCATCCGCTCCGACGACGAAACGCTCGTGACCGAACTCGCCGCCCACCGCGGCCTGCGCGACCTGGGGCTGCGCGCCATCGCGCCGACCGTGCTGGTCAGCGGCCGTCCCCCGGCCGCCACCCTGGAGGCGCTGCGCGCCGCGGGCTACGCCCCGGCCCTGGAGTCCGACACCGGCGCAACGACCGTCGAACGCCCGCCGACGCACCGGACCACGGCTCCCGCGCCGGCCCGCGCCCCCGGCGCCCCTCTGGCCCTCGCCCAACGCCTCCTGGCAGAAGCCGGCGGCGCCTGACCCGTGGGCCGGCCGGAACGGGCCAACGGACCGGCGGCTACTCGTACTCCGTGCCGCCCTTGCGCGTCAGATACGCGCCCCCGACCACCTTGGCGATGGCGCGGCCGCCCAGCACCGGGCTGAAGCGGTCGCCCAGCGGACGGACGACGACGCCCTCCCGGATGTGCACCGCGCGCCCGGACAGCGTCTCGCGCCCCTCGGCCAGCTCCATCACCCGCCGCGCGTCATAGGGACCCGTGAACAGCGTCGGCACCACCGGAAGCCGCCCGGCCAGCACCTTCGTCAGCTCCTGCGGCTCCAGCCAACGCACCTGACCGCCGACCTCCACCGACACATCGAACACGGCGTACGCGGGCTCGCCCCGGCGGCTGTCCGCGCCGTACCCCAGATCCTGTACGCCGTCGCCGTACACCTCGCCGAAGACGCCGACCCGCGAAGCCCCCAGCTCCGCGGCCAGCTCCGCCGCGACCCGGTCCGCACGATGGGCGCGCACCGCCCGCCAGTACAGATTCTTCGGGTCCTCCACCAGGGCCAGCCGCTGCGCGCCCAGCCCCTTGGACGTCACCTGCACGCGGCCGTCGCCCGCGCTGTAGGTCAGCGCGCACGCGGTGCCGTGCACCTTCTCCGTGACCGCCACCGGCTCGCCGTCGGCGAACACCTCCGGATAGCGCTTGAGGTTCTCGATATCGATCCACGGCAGCAGACCGGGCGCCGGCTCGACCTCGCCGCTCATCGAAATCGGCACCGGCGGCACCCATTTCACGATGCCCAGCTCCGCCGCGAAGTCCACGCCCTCCTCGCCCGCCCGCGCCAGATCCCTGCCGTCCAGGGCCTTCGGCCGGCAGACGATGCCCTGCGACAGCTCACCGCGCAGCCGGATCGCCTTGATCCGGTTGGCGGCGGACCCGGCCAGCTTGCCGGTCAGCCCGAGCTCGGCCACCAGCTCCTGGGGCAGTACGGCCTGCTCGGGGATGTACAGGGCGAAGTCGCCGGTGCGGTAGACCCCCTTGGCGACGACGGCGCGGTACAGCCCGACCTGGGCGAGTTCCAGCGCATCGGCGTTGGGATGCTCATGAATCGTCACCTGCTCGACCGTGACGCGCAGCGTCGACATGCCGGATCCCCGTTCCTGTGCACGGCAGTTGTGCCGTGGTTGCGTGGTGCGGGCTGCCGCGCGGTGCGGCACCCCGCCACCACTGTGATCGACGGGCGGGCGCCGGGCGAACGGATTTTCCCTGCCGTGCGGGGCCGGCCCGTCAGTGCTCTGCCGGTTTGCGCCGGCCGGCCACGGTCGCCGATACGGGTACCGAGGCGGCCGGGCGCGCGAAGCGGGCCGGGGGAGCGGCGGGTGTGATCACGTCGATGTAGGCGCGGTGGACCGGGGGGCGGCCGAGGGCGGTGGTGAGCACGCCGTTGACGGCGCCGCGGACGAACCGGGCGGCCGCGGACCGCGGCCGCCCGGTGGGGGCGGCGGGGATCTCCCGGCGCGTGGCCGGTGCCCAGGGTGCCTGGGCGATGCGTGCGATGGTCTGCTGCACGCTGCGGGCCAGGGACGGTTCGTCCAGCCCGCGCCGGTGCACCGCCTCCCGCAGCGCGAGGGCGCTGTGCGCGGCGATGGACAGACCCTGACCGTAATCGGGGGTGAACGAGGCGACGGCGCCGCCGAGGGCCACGAAGCCGGTGGGCCAGCACCGCAGCTGTTCGTAACGCCGCAGCCGGCTGGCGGTGTCGCGGGAGACGCGGACCTCGCTCAGCGGCTCGGCGTCGGCTATCAGGTCGCCGATGACGGAGTGGGGTATGCCGCGGGCGAACGGCACGAACCGGTCGGCGTGTTCGGACGGCCGGCCGGCGCCGGTGCCGGTGAGGGTGACCAGCCAGCGGCCGCCCTCGATGGGGACCAGCGTCGCCGTCCGCCCGGGATCCCGGCGGCTCTCCGGGCCGGAACGGTCGGCGATCACCGGGCAGTTCTCCGCGCCGGGCGGTGCACGGAAGATACGGGTGGCGCAGACGATGCCGGAGTCGGCGAGCTCTTCGCGCACGACCGGCAGGCCCAGCGCGGCCAGCCGGCCGGGCGTCGTGGAGCCGCGTCCCGTGGCGTCGACGACAAGGTCGGCATCCAGACGGTGGGCCTTGCCGGTGACGGTGTCCCGGACGCGTACCCCGGTGATGTGCTCCGCCGTTCCGGTCAGCTCCTCGGCCTCCGTTCCGTCGAGGACGCTGACGCCCTCGAGGGCCGGGACCTGCTCACGGACGACCCGGTCGAGCAGGTCGCGGGAGCAGGCGATCACGCACTGCGCGGGCCGGCGGGGTAACCAGCCCTGCGGGGCGGCGGCGTGCCTGGCCGGCAGCGGCATGGGGCGGGCCCCCTCGGCCAGCCATTGTTCGATGACGCCGGGCAGCAGCTCCGCCACGGTCCGGGCGCCGTCCGCCGACAGCAGATGCGCATGCCGGGCCTGCGGAAGGTCCGTGGGCAGGGCGCGGGTACGCGGCAGCCGGTCCCGCTCGACGATGACGACATCGGCGTGTTCGGACAGCGCCGCGGCGGCGAGCATTCCCGTGAAACCGCCGCCCAGCACCACGGCGAGATACGGGTGGGTGAACTGGAGCCCGGTGGTGCTCGTACTGCTCGACGCGTTCATGGGCAGTGCCTTTCTCGGCGGGGGCGCGTGGTTCCCCTGCGGTAGCGGGTCGCGTCCAGAAAGGGCGGTGCCGCATGCATGCGGGAGTGCCGGCGCGCGGCGGCGATGACGGCGTCGGTGGCGGCCGCGATCGAGGCCGTCAGGGAGGCAGGCAGGGAAGCGGAGGCGGACCGCAGGAGGCGGAGTGGTGCCGGCGGCGTCGGCCGGGCCATTTGAAGGTCCCGGCAGGCCGGCGCGAACGCCGGCCTGCCGCCCCCCGTTTTCCCCATCATGATTCCCCCTCAGGCCGTGTCCGCCCCACCGCACACGGGGCCGTACCCGCCGCCACCCGCCCGTGTCACCGGGTGGGATGGGCCGGCGCGCTTGCCTCGCGGAACGCACGCCGCCCCTGGGGGCGTGGCCGTCATATCCGGTCGACGGCGGACACAGTTCCGGATCGTAGGCGGCGGAGATCCCTTCCGGTAGCCGGAAGAAAACGAAGGGCGCGTAGGAGCCACCCGGGGAATACCGTGGGGTAGATCCATGGCAATTCGGGTCAATGGGTGGAAAGCGTCCCGCTGCTTTCTCACCTCGCGAGAAAGCCGCCGGATATGTGTCGCCGGAGGTGGAAAGTTGGCGCACGAACGGCCGGATGGTTGGCGCGAATTGATCGGATGACGGCGGGCCCGCGGGCGCCGTGCCTACCCTGTGCGGGCACCGCACCTGAGAACCCGAGGGAGAGTCGTGCGCGCGATCGTGATGCGAGAATTCGGCGGCCCGGACGTACTGCAGCTGGAGGACGTGCCCGACCCCGAGCCCCGCAGCGGACACTCCCTGGTCGAGGTGACCCTGGCCGGCATCAACTACGCGGATGTGCACGTCCGCGGCGACTCCTACCTCGCGCCCGTCGAACTGCCCTATACACCGGGCAACGAGGTGGTGGGCACCGTGGACGGCGGGCGCCGCGTCGTCGGACTGACCCGCGGCGGCGGATACGCCGAGCGGACCCTGCTGCACCGCCGCGTCACCTGGGACGTGCCCGACGGCATCACCGATCAACAAGCCGTCGCGCTGGCCCTCCAGGGCAACAGCGCCTGGCATCTGCTCTTCACCTCGCTGCGCATCACCGAGGGCGAGACCGTCGTCGTCCCGGCCGCGGCCGGCGGCGTCGGCTCGCTGGCCGTCCAGCTCGCGGCGCAGGCCGGCGCCAAGGTCATCGCCCTCGCCGGCTCGGAGGCCAAGCGCAAGGTGGCGGCGGAGCTCGGCGCCCACGCGGTGGTCGACTCCACGGCGGACGACCTGACCGAACGCATCGTGTCGGCGGCCGGCGGCCCCGTGCAGGCGGCGCTGGAGATGACCGGCGGCGCCACCTTCGCGCAGACCCTCGCCGCCGTCGCCCCGCGCGGCCGGCTGGCGGTGTACGGCTTCGCCGGCGGCGAGCTGGCGAGCGTGCAGACCCGGGCGCTGATGGAGCGGTCCCTCACGCTCTCGGGCTTCTGGCTCCCGCAGCTCTACGCGGACCGCACCGCCCTGCCCACCTCCATGCGGGCCCTGTTCGACGCGGTGGCCGACGGCCGGCTCAAGCCGCTGCTCGGCGCGTCCTACGCTCTCGGTGACGCGGCGCGCGCACACCACGATCTGGCCGCGCGCACCCCGACCGGGAAACTCACCCTGGACGTCGCCCGGTAACCGAGGGCGCAGGATGGGCACAACGGCTTCGGGAGGGCACCCCGCAGCCGCCCACCCGGGGCAGCAACGGGGGCCGCGAGCGCGGGGGGTGCCGGCTCGCACCACACAAGCCGTGCGCCTCAGGGCGCGGATCACTGCCAGGGGAGAGAGCACACCATGGGCAACAGCACCACAGCGCCGGGAGCCGCGGCTTCGGCCGCCGCCACCCCCTCCGACGGGGGAGCGGCCGGGAACCCGGGGGAGGGCACCGCGGCCACGGCGAAGCGCAGCTCGGCCCGCGCCAAGAACGTGGGCCAGGCCCCCAAGGCCACCTCGGCCGCGGGCGCGCGGACGTCGGGATCCGGCCATGCCGAGCGGGTGTTCCTCGTCCAGACGGCATTCGCCGAACTCGGCGGATACGCCCATGGACCCGGGGAGATCGCCGAATTCACCGGCCTGGACGACTCCGTCGTCTACCGCATCCTGCAGTCCGGTATCTACCAGCGCATTTTCGAACGCGTCGACCGCGGCCTCTACCGCCTGCGGACCTCCGCCGCCCAGCTGGCCTTCAGCGCCCTCGACCACCGCCTCAACGGCGACACCACACAAACCGCGCTGCGCGCGCTGCGCGAGGCCACTGACGGCGGGCTGGCCTTCCTCTACATGGTGGCGCCGTTCTCCGGCGCGCAGCGCCAGTGCATCGACATGGCCGTCGGCGACTCCGACCTCGCCGAGCTGGGGATGACGCCCCGCGATGTGCTGTCGGTGACCCGCTCGCTGCGCACCGGCGCCTCCGGCCGGACGATCCTCGCCTACCTGTCCCCGGTGCTCCAGCAGCGGGTGCTGGCCGAGCCCGTACCCGACCAGGCGGGGCCCGGCGTCTTCCGGGACAACGACGCGCTGCTGGCCTCCCTGGCAGAGGTCCGCGACCTCGGCCATGCGCTGGGGTACGAGGAGTGCATGGCCGGCTGGAACTCCTGCGCGGCGCCGATCATGTGGGACGGTTCCATCATGGGTTCGGTGCTGCTCCTCAAGCCCAAGCACGTGATGCCGCAGCCGCCCGAGAGCGTCATCGAGGCGACGAAGGAGGCGGCGGCCGAACTCAGCCGCTACGGAGCCGCCCGCCCGGCCGCCAACGAGGCCTGAAAACCGGTACCGACGCAGCGCGCACCACGCCGAGGGGACCCGAGGGACGACCGCGGCGCGGCGACGGCGGCCGCGCCGTGCGCCGGCCGACGGCCCGGAGGCGGCAGCCGACCACCGAGCGGACGGGAGCCCTCCCCGGCGGCCGGGCACAATGGCCGGGTGCGGTTTGAAGCGATCACCTGGGACCGGCTGGCCGACGCCCTCGCCGGGCACATCGCGGCGATGACGGCGAAGGACGGGAGCCCCTGGCTGCGGATCGCGGTCGACGGGGCCCCCGCGGCCTCCACGGGCGAGCAGGCCGGGCGGCTCGCCGAGGCGCTGCGGATCCGGGGGCGGGCGGTGCACAAGGCCGGCACCTTCGGCTTTCTGCGCCCCGCCTCCCTGCGGCTGGAGTACGGCCGCGAGGACCCCGACGCCTTCTACGACGAGTGGTTCGACCGGCGGGCCCTGTGGCGCGAGGTGTTCCAGCCGCTGGAACCGGGCGGCACCGGGAGGGTGCTTCCGGACCTGTGGGATCCCGTGGCGGACCGTGCCACCCGCAGCGGATACGTGGAACTCCCGCCCGGCGGCGTCCTGGTGCTGCACGGCCCGCTGCTGCTCGGCCACTGGTTCCCCTTCGATCTCACGGTGCACCTGAAGCTGTCGCCCGCCGCGCTCACCCGCCGTACGCCGCAGGACCGGCGCTGGACGCTGCCTGCGTTCGCCCGCTACGAGGACGAGGCGCGGCCGCAGGAGGCGGCGGATGTCGTCGTACGGGCCGACGATCCCCACCGGCCGGCCTGGAGCGGGCTCGGCTGAGCGCCCCGGGGCACGCCCAGGACGTCAGACGAGCTGCCGGATCTCGCCTCGCACGCGGTAGAAACCGCCCGAAGCCGGCGACAGGTCCTCGACGACATAGCGCGCCCCGGGACGGCGTATGTGGCGGGGGAACTGGACGTTCCAGGACGGTTCATAGCCCTCGGAGACCACATGGACCCGCAGCCGGCTGCCCTCCTGGACACACTCCACCACGATCCCGGAAGCCACTGCGGACGCCACCGTCTGCACCGTGGCGGACGGGGTGTAAGTGGGCAGCGCGGCCGCCGACTTGACGTCCCGGGCAACCGGGACCGTGCCCGACCGGGCGGCGGCGATCGCCGCGTCGCCGGCGTCCACGCACAGCAGGGAGCCGTCGGTGGTCACCATGTACAGCTTCTCGTCCAGATACTGCATCGACAGCGCCGAGCCGCCGCCCGTGCCCAGCTTCCACAGCCGGGTGCCGTCGGCGGCGAAGCAGTACACCGAGGAGGACGAGTCCCCGGCGAAGACATAACGGCCGTCGAGGGCGGTGGCGCAGGAGTAGACGACCGTGTCGCAGCTGTAGGTGGCCTCCACGGCACCGGTGTTCTTCGCCAGCCGCTGGACCACGTGCCGGTCCGTGCCGGCGTACACCGCGCGGTCCTCCTGCCAGCCGAACATCACCCCGCCCCGGGTCGGGGTGTGCCACAGCTCGCCGCTGCCGTCGGCGCGGTAGGCCGTGACGCCCCGGTGATGGCCGTGGTAGACGGCGTGTTCGTCGCGCCGCACCATCCAGGCGTGCTGCCCCGGGCTGCGCCGCGACCACTGGTACTCGTCCTCGTGGTCGATGACGGTCAGGCCGCCGTTGCGGTCCGCGACGTTCAGGATGCCCTCGCGGATGTCCAGCCAGAAGATGTCGACGTCGGGCCCGATGTCGTAGGCGGCGAACGGCAGCTTCGAGGACAGGTCGTAGACCTTGCCGTCGTCGCAGCCCGCGTAGATCCAGAAATCGTCCGCCACCAGGCACTTGACGCCGTCGGGCAGCTGATAGCGGGCGAGCACCTCGCCGTCGTGGCCGAGGGTGTGGACCTCGCCGTTCTGATTTCCCACCCAGCAGCGGTCCTCGGCGATGTGGATCCCGAACATGGCGGCGTCCGTGCGGAACCGCCACAGCACCGGCGCGACCGCGCGCGCCGTCGACGGCGCGGAGGTGACCTGGCGCCGCGTCACCGACCGCGCGGAGCGCTGCCCCTGGACGGCGGGAGCGTAGCCCTTGCGGACCTTTTCACCGATCTTCCTGGCGGCCGCGGCCTGCGCCTTCTCCCTCGTCGGGAACGTCGAGGTCTGCTGCTGGCCGGCCGCTCCGATCCGGCCGTAGCGCACCGAGACGTCCGTGCCCGAAACCGTCACTTCGTAGAACTTGTGGGCGCCGCCGCCCTCTTGGGACAGCTCCAGATATGTCGTGGTCTCGAACATGGCGAACTCCCTCCCCCGGGCGGCCCCGACGACCGTCCCCCGCTGCTGAAAAAACCGTACGACCCACCACTGACAATCGGCCTCCGGCGCTGGTCACGGGCCGCCGGACGGCCCGCCGGCGACGGCGGTTAGCGTGTTGCCATGAGCACTTCACCCACCGCAGGCAACGCATTCGACGACGCCACGCCGCTGCCCGGCCGCGCGGGCCCCACCGCGACCGTGGAAGCCCTGCCGCGCTCCGTCGGCACCGTCACGACGTCCTACGCACCCGACCACGACGGCGACCCGGACCCCGGGGAGATCGTGTGGACCTGGGTGCCCTACGAGGAGAACGACGGCCGCGGCAAGGACCGGCCCGTCCTCGTCGTGGCCCGCGAGAGCGGCGGCACCCTGCTGGCCGTGCAGCTCTCCAGTAAGCGGCACAACCACGACCGGGACTGGGTCGCCATCGGCGTCGGCCCCTGGGACCGCGCGGGGCGCGACTCCTGGGTGGCGGTGGACCGGGTGCTGCGGGTGCACCCGGACGGGATGCGGCGCGAGGCCTGCGCACTGGACCGGGGCCGCTTCAACCTGGTCGTCAACCGGCTGCGAGAGCGTTACGGCTGGCGCTGACGGCCCCGGGCACCGCGAGCTGTCAGGCGTCCGCCAGGGCCAGCAGCTTGGTGACGGTGTTCCAGTTACGGGCGGTGGCCGTCACCCCGAGCGGGGCGCGGCTCACGGCATCGGCGAGCTTGGAACGGCCGATGCCGTCGGGGCACCACAGATACAGTTCGCGCCCGGTCAGCCGGAATCGGTCGGGCGCGAACGCGCCCGCATCGAGCGCGTCCAGCCGTGAGGTGTCGGCCGGCACCGCCGACAGAAACGTGACATGCAGGCTCTTCGGCTCCGCCGTCGCCTGCGGAAAGGGGTTCGCGGCGACGGCGGCGGCCAGCTCGTCGCGGGTCCGGACGACGACCGGCACGGTCAGGCCCAGATCGGCGGTGATCCGGTCGTGGATCATCCGGGCCGTCTGCGCCGGCGGTGTTCCCGGGTCGGCGAAGACGATGTTGCCCGTCTGCAGCAGGACGGAGACGTCCTGGAACCCCAGGGCTTGAGCCAGCTCCAGCTGCTGCGCCTTGGGGAAGCGGTTGTGGCCGCCGACGTTGATGCCGCGCAGCAGAGCGATCTGACGGGACATGGCACTGCCCTTCGCTGGAGCCGGACACCGGCCCGGGGAACAGGGAACGGGGAACGGGGAACAGGGAACGGGGAACAGGGAACAGGGAACAGGGAACGAGAACCGGGGAACGGGAGACGGTCAGAACAGCGGCGCGGGCAGGACCCCCTCCAGCGCCAGCAGCAGCCGTTTGGTCTCCAGCCCGCCGCCGAAGCCGCCGATACCGCCGTCGCTGGCCACCACCCGATGGCAGGGCACGACGACCGGGAGCGGATTGGAACCCATCGCCGCGCCCACCGCGCGGGCGGCGCCCGGCTCCCCGACCCGGTCGGCGAGGTCCTGATAGCCGACGACGCTGCCGTAGGGGACACCGTCCGCCAAGGCGTGCAGGACCCGGGCATGGAAGCCGGACGACAGCGACCAGTCCAGGGGCACCGTGAAGGACCGCAGCTCGCCGGAGAAATAGGCGGTGAGCTCGGCGCCGGCCGTCGCCACGTGGGGTATCCCGGCGACCGGAGGTCCGCCGAAGTACTGCTCCAGTCGGGTCAGCGCGCGGCGGGCCGTGCGCTCGTCGGCATGGAAGACCACCTGGACCAGGCCCTTGCGGGTCGCGGCGAGCAGCAGCGGACCGATGGGGCTCTCGCGCCGGGTCCAGGCCCAGTCGCGGCGTGCGCCGCGCTCCGCCTCCGGCGGTGTCACCGGACCGGTCCCCTGCGCGGCTGTGGCCTGCTCGGAATTCGTCACGTGATTCAGCGTAGGACCCGCCACTGACATCGCGCCGGGAAAGGACACCGGGAGCCGGCGACCGAGCCCCGCGCGACGGGTGCCACACGCCGGATACGGGCAGGTCAGGGCGACGATGCCGGTCCTGCCCGCTTGCCGTCCCGCGGCCGGTCAGTCGTCGCTGGTCTCCAGCGCCTCGCGGATCTCGTCGGCCTTGTTGCTGATGATGCCGTCGACACCCATCCGGGCGAGGCCGACCGCCTTCGTGCCGTCGTCGACGGTCCAGGTGTAGAGCTGCATCCGGCGCCCGTGCGGGCCCTGCAGGCCGTGCACGGCGTTGACGTAGCCGGGCGTCACCGTCGTGTAGTTGGGGTTGATCTGGTCGCAGTACTCCGCGTACGTGGGGAGGTCGGCGACCGACGGATTGCCGAGGAAGCCCGTTTTGATGTCCGGCCGGATGCTGTGGACGGTCTTGACGGCCTCGGCGTTGAAGCTCTGGATGATCAGCCGGCGCTTGACGTGGCTTCTGTCCAGCCAGCCCTGGTGCCGCAGCTGCATCAGGGTCTGCAGCTCGATACCGGGGTAGAGCTCCGGCGATTTGAGCTCCAGCAGGAGCCTTTGGCCGTTGTCCTCGACCTCGTCCATGTAGTCCTCGAGCGTGGGCACCCGCTCACCCTCGAACTTCGGGCTGAACCAGCTGCCCGCGTCCAGCTTCTCGATCTCGTTGAGGGTGAAGTCCTTGACGTTCCACGGCTTCCGGTCGGGGAAGACCTGTTCGACGTTGGTGGTCCGGGCCAGCGAGTTGTCGTGCAGGACGACCAGCTCGCCGTCCTTGGTGCGCTGGACGTCGTTCTCGACCCAGACATCGCCGAGCCGGCGGGCCGCGTCGATGGAGGCCAGGGTGTTCTCGGGGGCGTGCGTCGGGGCGCCGCGATGGGCGATCGCCACCGGGTTGTGCCCGTTGGCCGCGGCCTGCGCGGCGGGGCTGGAGACGACGAGCGCGGACAGACCCATGAGCGCACCGGCGACAACGGTGGCGACGGGACGAATACGCATACGGACTCCTCGTGACGTCGGGGACGTGAACAGACCTGGAGTGACGTGCACCGGTCATACGGGCGGAGGCTCGCAGCCGGGCCGTAGCGGTAGGTGGTCGGAAGGTGGCCGGGGAATGAAGGCGAGGCGGCCGGTGTTCCGCGTGAGTGCCGTGGTTGGAGGATGCCCGTATCTGCCGTGCGGCAGTGCGCCCGACGCCGTCCAACTTGCCGGAGTCACGGCATCTGCGCATCTCGACCGATGCCGCGTCACCCGTAGCGTTTGTGAGCGGTTTTGCCCCGAAGGGCCCGCCCCGGACCGGCCCCCGTGGCGGCCGCCGCACCCCGCTCCGCGGCGGACCCGCGAGGTCAGACCCGCCGGAGCGGTCCGCGGCCGGCACCGGCCGTGCGGCGGTGACGGCCCCGGCGGGGCGGCGCGGGCGGACGGCCGAGTGCCCGCGACGGGTGGCGGCCATTCGCGCGAATCAGCTGGTCGGAGCGTTTGCCACCCCGGTTGTCAGTGGCGGGTCGTACGGTGGATCCCATGCGGCCCGTATCAAAGATCGAACGCACGGTGGCGCCCTTCGAGGTCGTCAGCCCCTTCCAGCCCAACGGTGACCAGCCGGCGGCCATCGCCGAGCTGGAACGGCGCATCCGCGGGGGTGAGAAGGATGTCGTCCTGCTGGGCGCGACCGGCACCGGCAAGTCGGCGACCACCGCGTGGATGATCGAGAAGCTGCAGCGCCCGACCCTCGTCATGGCGCCCAACAAAACCCTCGCGGCCCAGCTCGCCAACGAATTCCGCGAGCTGCTGCCCAACAACGCCGTCGAGTACTTCGTCTCGTACTACGACTACTACCAGCCCGAGGCGTACGTCCCCCAGTCCGATACGTACATCGAGAAGGACTCCTCCATCAACGAGGAGGTCGAACGGCTGCGCCACTCCGCGACGAATTCGCTGCTCACCCGGCGGGACGTCGTCGTGGTCGCCTCGGTGTCCTGCATCTACGGCCTCGGTACGCCGCAGGAGTACGTCGACCGGATGGTGCCCCTGAAGGTCGGCGACGAAATCGACCGCGACCAGCTCCTGCGCCGCTTCGTCGACATCCAGTACACCCGCAACGACGTCGCCTTCACCCGCGGCACGTTCCGGGTCCGCGGCGACACCATCGAGATCTTCCCGGTCTACGAGGAGCTGGCCGTCCGCATCGAGATGTTCGGCGACGAGATCGAGGCGCTCTCCACGCTCCACCCGCTCACCGGCGAGGTGATCAGCGACGACCAGTCGCTGTACATCTTCCCGGCCAGCCACTACATCGCCGGCCCCGAGCGCATGGAGAAGGCCATCGCCGGCATCGAGGCCGAGCTGGCGGAGCGCCTGGCCACCCTGGAGAAGCAGGGCAAGCTGCTGGAGGCCCAGCGGCTGCGGATGCGCACCACCTACGACATCGAGATGATGCGGCAGATCGGCTCCTGCTCGGGCATCGAGAACTACTCGATGCACATGGACGGCCGCGAGCCGGGCTCCGCGCCCAACACCCTCATCGACTACTTCCCGGACGACTTCCTCCTCGTCATCGACGAGTCGCATGTCACCGTCCCGCAGATCGGCGCGATGTACGAGGGCGACGCCTCCCGCAAGCGCACCCTGGTCGAGCACGGCTTCCGCCTGCCGTCGGCCATGGACAACAGGCCGCTGAAGTGGGAGGAGTTCCTCGAGCGCATCGGCCAGACCGTCTATCTGTCCGCGACCCCCGGCAAGTACGAACTCGCGCGCGGCGACGGCTTCGTGGAGCAGATCATCCGCCCGACCGGCCTGGTCGACCCGGAGGTGGTCGTCAAGCCAACCGACGGGCAGATCGACGACCTGGTGCACGAGATCCGGGCGCGGACGGAGAAGGACGAGCGCATCCTGGTCACCACCCTGACCAAGAAGATGGCCGAGGACCTCACGGACTACTTCCTGGAGCTCGGTATCCAGGTCCGCTATCTGCACAGCGACGTGGACACCCTGCGGCGTGTGGAGCTGCTGCGTGAGCTGCGGTCCGGCGAGTTCGACGTCCTGGTGGGCATCAACCTGCTGCGGGAGGGCCTCGACCTGCCCGAGGTGTCGCTGGTGGCCATCCTGGACGCCGACAAGGAGGGTTTCCTGCGCTCCGGTTCGGCGCTGATCCAGACGATCGGACGTGCCGCCCGTAACGTCTCCGGCCAGGTGCACATGTACGCCGACAAGATCACCGCGGCGATGGAGAAGGCCATCGACGAGACCAACCGCCGCCGGGAGAAGCAGCTCGCGTACAACAAGGAGAACGGCATCGACCCCCAGCCGCTGCGCAAGAAGATCGGCGACATCGTGGCCACGATCGCGCGGGAGGAGATCGACACCCAGGAGCTGCTCGGCACGGCGTACCGCAAGCCCTCCGAGGGGGCGGGTGGCAAGGGCGGCAAGGCCCCGGTGCCGGCGCTCGGCGCGAAGGCCGCCGCGGGCGCGAAGGGCAAGGGCGGCAAGGGCGGGGCGGCCCTGACGGACCGTCCGGCCGCCGAACTCGCCGAGCTGATCGAGGAGATGACGGAGCGGATGCGGGCCGCCGCGGCCGAGCTGCAGTTCGAGGTCGCGGCCCGGCTCCGCGATGAGGTCGGCGAACTGAAGAAGGAACTGCGGCAGATGAAGGAGGCCGGCGTGAAGTGAGGGGCGTCGCCGCACGTCGGCGCGGGGGCCTCCCCGCTCCGGGTGTGTCGCCGAGGCACGCCGCCGAGGTGTGTTGCAGAAACGCCACAAAACGCGGGGCGCGGACGTCCTGGCCCCGTCGTGGTGCGTAGGGTCGAAGGCACCGCCGGAAAAGCGGGCGGGGAAGTACGGAGAGGGGACGGCGCGTGTCGGTCAATTTGTCCAAGGGGCAGGGCATCAGCCTGCAGAAGTCCGACGGAGGCACCCTTACCGCGGTGCGGATGGGGCTGGGCTGGCGCTCGGCGCCGCGCCGTGGTCTGTTCGGACGGCGAACCAACGAGATCGACCTCGACGCCTCGGCGGTGCTGTTCGCCGACAAGAAGCCCGTCGACGTCGTGTTCTTCCAGCACCTCATCAGCGACGACGGTTCGGTGCGGCACACCGGCGACAACCGGGTCGGCGGCGCCGGCCAGGGCGGCGACGACGAGGCGATCGTGGTCGACCTGGCGCGGGTCCCGGTGCACATCGACCAGATCGTGTTCACCGTCAACTCCTTCACCGGCCAGACGTTCGCCGAGGTGCAGGACGCCTTCTGCCGGCTGGTCGACGAGACCAACGGCCAGGAGCTGGCCCGCTACACCCTCACGGGCGGCGGCAACTACACCGCGCAGGTCATGTCCAAGGTGCACCGCTCGGGCAACGGCTGGGCGATGACCGCCATCGGCGAGCCCTCCAGCGGCCGCACCTTCCAGGACCTGGTGCCCGCGATGGTGCCCCACCTCTGAGCACCGCAGCGGCAGCGCGCACCGGGCCGCGCCGCCGCAGCACCCCGGGCGCCACGCCCGACGCCCGGCCCGGGACGCACGCCAACCAGGGGGAAGACAACGATGACGGCCGAGCTGGTCCGTGGGCAGAACCATCCACTGGACCGGACCCGTGTGGAGATCCGCATCACCGCGGGCGGTCCCGTCATCGCCGGGGTCACGCTCGGCGATGCACAGGGCACGCTGTCGGGCGTCGAGGCGGTGGCCCATCCGGGAGCGCCCCGCCGCACCGGCGTCGAGGTCCCCCGCCAGGCGGCGTCCGAGCACCGTGTCGCGGTCGATCTCGACGCGCTGCCGGAGGCCGTCCACCGGGTCAGCGTGCTGCTAGCGCTGCCCACCGGGGCCGGCTCACCGGCCGGTTTCGGCGCGGCCGCGGCGCCCCGCGTGGCCGTCACCGGCCTCGACGGCAGCCCGCTCGCCGGCTACACCATCACCGGCCTGGGCACCGAGGCGGCCGTCGTCGCCGTGGAGCTGTACCGCAGGCAGGGCGCCTGGAAGGTGCGGGCGGTCGGCCAGGGGTACGCCGACGGCCTGGTGGCCATGCTGCGCGACCAGGGGCTGCCGCAGGCGGCCGAGCTGGCCACGGAGATCGAGGATGCGGTCAGCCTGGGGCATGCCCGCGCGGTGCCGGCCCCGGTGGCGGCCGGCCGCGCCGAGCAGCCCGGGGCGGCCACGGGTGACCCCGCCGCCGCGCCGCCGGGTGGCGGCGGCCCCATCGACTACCACCATCCCAAGCGGCGTACCGCCCCGGCCCCCGCGGTCTCCGCCGCCCCCGCCCCACAGGACGGCCCGCCGGCCCCGAAGGCCGGTGACGCCGCCGGGTGGAGCATGGACGAGCGGCTCTACAACCAGGTCTGGGGCATGTTCGAGGACCTGGCCCGCTCGGTGGCGGCCTACCGCAGCGCCTGCGACTTCGCCGAGTCCCGCCTGGAGCAGGAGCTCGACAAGGCCCTCGCCGACCCGCGCAGCCGCATGGGCGACGCCGCCGACGCCGCCCGCGCCACCGCCCGCGACAAGCACGCCGCCCTGGTGGCCCAGGCCCGCGCCGCCCTCGACCGCGACCTCGCCCAGCTCGCGGCCGAGTCGGATGTCGTCGAGCCGGCGCTGCCGCCCGCCTATGCCCGCTGGGACAGCCCCGTATGGCAGGGCTATCACGTCCCCCTGGAGCCCCCGATGGCGCTCCGCCTGGGCGATCTGCACCTCCCGGAGGTCCTGGACCTGCGCATCCCCATGCTCCTGCGGCTCCCCCTGGAGCGCGGTCTGTGGATCGACAGCGGACCGGCCGCCTACGCCCAGGCCCTGGACCTCGAGCGCGAGTACCCCCGCCGGGAGCTGGGCAGCGCCCTCGCCGACGGGCCGCCGGACGAGGCCGAGCTGAACCGCCTCGCCCTGGAGACCGCCGTCGCGGTCGCCGCCCGGCTGCTCGCCGTCCATCCGGCCGGGGACTTCGCCGTCCAGGTCATCGACCCCGGGGGCACGGCGGCGCCCGCGCTCGCCCCGCTGCTGGAGTCCCGCGCGCTGCGCGAGCCCCCGGCGCCCGGCGCCCAGGGGGTGGCCGCGACCCTGGAGGCACTGACCCGGCGGGTGGACCTCGTCCAGATGGCGGTGCGCAACCGCGCCGCGGAGTCCCTGCCGCCGGACATCGACGTCGCCCAGCAGCTGCTGATCGTGCACGACTTCCCGCACGGCTTCGACGACCGGGCCGTCACCCAGCTGCGCTATCTGGCCGATGAGGGTCCCGCGGTCGGGGTTCATCTGCTGATGGTCGCCGACCGCGCCCAGTCCCAGGAGTACGGCCCCGTCCTGGACCCGCTGTGGCGGTCCCTGATGCGGATCACACCGGTGCCCGACGCCCATCTCGCCGACCCCTGGGTCGGGCACGCCTGGACGTACGAGCCGCCGCTCGTCCCCAAGGGAAGCCAGGTCCTGCGGCAGGTCCTCGGCCGCCTCGCCCAGGCCCGGCCCGCGCACCGCCACTGAGCCCCGAGGCCCTGCCCCGGTCTCTCACCCCCACGTCCAGCTCCCGAAAACCCACCTCTGACCAGCAGCTTTACCTTTCCCTTTACTCTTCCTTGGTCTTCCTTTACTCTTTCGGTGCGGAGGGGAGTATTCCTGCTATCCCTGCTACGACGTACCCGTCATCACGGATTGCGAGTGTGACGAGATCCCGGGGCGTCGGCCCGGCGCAGCGACCGCGAGCGGCGCGGATCCGGGTGGAAGAGACCTCCGGCAGCGACGACGCTGTGAGTGCCGTACGACTCTGCCGGAGGAGCAGTGGACGTTTCCCTGACCCTGTGGGTGCTGACCATCCTTGGTCTGTGCGCCCTGATCGCCGCCGATTTCTTCATCGGCGGCCGTAAACCGCACGAGGTCTCCCTCAAGGAGGCCGGAATCTGGACCGGTGTCTGGATCGCGCTCGCCGCGCTCTTCGGCCTCGGGCTGCTGCTCTTCGGCGGCACCGCGCCCGCCGGGGAGTTCTTCGCGGGCTTCATCACCGAGAAGTCCCTGAGCGTCGACAACCTCTTCGTCTTCGTGCTGATCATGGCGAAGTTCGCGGTCCCGGCGATCTACCAACAGCGGGTGCTGATGGTGGGTGTGCTGATCGCGCTGGTGCTGCGGGCCGGCTTCATCGGCGCCGGCGCCGCGATCATCGCCAACTTCTCCTGGGTGTTCTACCTCTTCGGCGCGTTCCTCATCTGGACCGCGTGGAAGCTCATCAAGGAGGCGCGCGCCGAGGAGGAGGACGAGGAGTTCGAGGAGAACCGCTTCCTGAAGATGGTCGAGAAGCGTTTCCCGTCGACCGACACGTACCACGGCACCAAGCTGTTCATCGTCGAGAACGGCAGGCGGCTGATGACGCCGATGCTGATCGTCATGCTGGCGATCGGCACGACGGACGTGCTCTTCGCGCTGGACTCCATCCCGGCGATCTTCGGCCTGACCCAGGACCCGTACATCGTCTTCACCGCCAACGCCTTCGCCCTGATGGGCCTGCGTCAGCTGTACTTCCTGATCGGCGGGCTGCTCAAGAAGCTGGTCCACCTCTCGTACGGCCTGTCGGTGATCCTCGGATTCATCGGGGTGAAGCTCGTGCTGCATGCGCTGCACGAGTCCGGGGTGGCCGTTCCGGAGATCAGCATTCCGGTCTCGCTGGGCGTCATCTGCGCCGTGCTCGTCGTCACGACGATCACCAGCCTGTACGCCTCGAAGAAGCAGGCGGCCGCCGAGGTGAAGGCCAAGGACGACGTCCCCGCCTGACGGCCACGCGGCCGGTGGTCCCGTACGGCTACGGGGCCACCGGCCGCGACGCTGAACGCCTACCAGCCGCGCTCGCGCCACTCCGGCAGATGCGGCCGCTCGGCGCCGAGCGTGGTGTCGTCGCCGTGGCCCGGATAGACCCAGGTCTCATCGGGCAGCCGGTCGAAGAGCTTGGTCTCCACATCGTCGATCAGGCTGGCGAAGTCCTTGGCGTTGCCCCGGGTGTTGCCGACGCCGCCGGGGAAGAGGCAGTCCCCGGTGAACAGATGCGGCGCGCCGTGCGGGTCGTCGTAGACCAGGGCGATGCTGCCCGGGGTGTGGCCGACCAGATGGCAGGCGGTCAGGCGGACGTGCCCGACGCTGATGGTGTCGCCGTCCTCGACCGGGAAGTCCGTGGCAACGGGAATGCCCTCGGCGTCGTACCGCCCCGCGTACGTCCGCGCGCCCGTCGCGTCGACCACCTCCTGCAGCGCACCCCAGTGGTCACCGTGCCGGTGCGTGGTCACCACGGAGGCGATGCCGCTGTCGCCGATCATCGCGAGCAGGGTGTGCGGCTCGGCCGCGGCGTCGATCAGCAGCTGCTCGTCGGTGGCCCGGCACCGCAGGAGATATGCGTTGTTGTTCATCGGACCGACCGCGACCTTCGAGATCATCAGGTCGGTCAGCTCGTGCACGTCGGCCGCCCCGCCGACCTTCACTGCTCCGCTGTAGCCCATGAGGCCACTCTAGAGCGGGGGAACGGCGGGCAGTGCGGAGCCCGGGAAATCGAGCCCGGTGCCGTCGCCGCGGCCGGTCAGCCAGCCGACCAGCTCTGCCGCGGAACCCATCACCACCAGGGGTGCGGCCCCGGTGTCCGTGCGCCCGGTGGGCCACCGGCGGCCGTCGTCGCTCACCAGCTCCAGGGCGGGCAGAGCCGGATGCCCGGCGAATTTCACCGCGGTCAAAAAGCCCAGCTCGCCCTCGACGAACACGGGCAGCAGCTGGTCAAGGGTGTAGCCGACGCCCAGGTCGATGTGGTGCAGCTCGATCTCGGCCAGCCGGCGCAGCGCCAGCCGGTCGGCGCGCTCGACGACGCCGTTGCGCATCTCGACCCGGTACCCCCGGCGGTCGTCCGGCAGGGCCCGTGCCGCCGCGTCGAAGCGGGCGGCGCTCTCCCGGAGGTCCTCCAGGTGGTCGGCCAGCGGGCGGTCGGCGTCCCGCTCGATGTCGGCGTCGCGGGACGTTTCGCTCGCGTACATGGGCGTGCGGACGTCCGTACGCGCCCAGGTCAGGAGGTTGCCCAGGGCGTCCGCGTTGCGTGCGAGATGGGCGAGGACATGGCCGCGGGTCCAGCCGGGAAGCAGGGACGGTTCGGCGATCGCCTCGTCGTCCAGTTTGCCGGCCGAGACCAGGAGCCGGTCGGTGGCCTCACGGACGGCGGATGCGTCGCGCGGGAAGTCCTGCGGGGTGGTGGTCATGTTCCGAAAGTAGCGCCACCGGGCCGAGTTGGGGAGTCGGCCGGCGCGGTCGGGGGCGTACGCGGGGGGCGGAGGAAGGCGGGCGGCGGGCCGGAAGGCGCCGCCGTCCGCCCGTCTCAGGCCGCCGCGTGGTCGGGCTCGCCGAACCACCGGCGCAGCGCGGCGTCGAGCCCGTCGGGCGTGTCATCGGTGTCGGCCGCCCAGGCGGTGCAGCCGTCCGGGCGCACCAGCAGGCCGCCGAGGCCGGGCCGCGCCGGGCAGGCGGCCGTGTGCAGCCGCACCCGGTCGCCATACCCGGCGGCGCGCTTGCGGACCTCGGGGTCGTCCGCGAGATCGAGCAACAGGGCGCGGCCGTCGTGCAGATGGCCGGCGAGCCGGGTGCCGTCGGACAGCTCCAGGTCGGGCGCGCTGCCGCCGGTCAGCGGATGGCCGCCGGGCAGGTCGTAGCGCTGCCAGACGCCGGAGATCTTCTTGGCGAAGAAGGTGGTGGCGTCGACCGTGCCGGTCAGTTCCGCGATCACCACGCGCAGCGCGAGGGTGTGCGATTCCGGCCGCATCAGCGCCACCTGGGCCCGGGTCCACTCCAGCACCCAGGCGCCGAGGGGATGCCGCTCGGTGGTGTAGGTGTCGAGCAGCCCCTCCGGTGCCCGGCCCTTGACCGTGGCGGCCAGCTTCCAGCCCAGGTTCATCGCGTCGCCGAGGCCGAGGTTGAGGCCCTGTCCGCCGAACGGCGAGTGCACATGCGCCGCGTCACCGGCCAGCAGCACCCGCCCCGCGCGGTAGTCGGGCACCTGGCGGGCGTTGTCCGTGAAGCGGGTGGCCGAGTGGACCTTGGTGATCGTGACGTCCTGGACACCGGAGACGTGGCGCAGGGAGGCCTGCAGCTCCTCGGCGGTGACGGGCGCGGTGCGGTCGGCGGGCGGTCCGTCGAACTCCACGGTGAGGATCCGGCCGGGCATCGGGCCGTGCACATAGGTGCCGGTCCCGGTCCAGTTCCAGCCCGTTCCCAGGGCGTCGGCGCCGGTCAGCTCGACGATGGCCTGGTGGCCGGTGATCTCGGGGTCCGTGCCGGGGAACGGGAAGCCGGCGAGCCGGCGGACCGTGCTGCGGCCGCCGTCGCAGCCCACCAGCCAGCCGGTGCGCAGCGAGCCGTCCGAGGTGTGGACGTGTACGCCGTTCTCGCCGGCGTCGAAGCCGGTCAGGGTCACTCCGCGGCGCAGCTCGACGCCCAGCTCGGCGGCGCGGGCGGCGAGCAGCCGCTCCAGGGCCTCCTGGGGTATCAGGCCGAGGTCGCCGGCCGGGCCGGTCTCGCCGAAGTCCGGGTCCGACTCGTCCAGGAGGTCGCCGCGCAGCATGATCCCTGCGAAGTGGCCGGCGAACTTCGGCGGCGGCTTCACCTGGGAGGCGCCGGCGGCCTGCCGCTGCCGCATGAACGCGCTGAAGCGCTCGAAGGCGGCGCGCTGCACCTCCATCAGGTCGGGCAGCATCCCGCGCCGGTAAAGGGCCTCCGCGCTGGGGGAGTTGATCGCCCCGGCCTTGATCGTCGTATCCACTTCGGTCAGCCGCTCCAGGACGACGACCGTTACGTCCGCCAGTGCGAGTTCGCAGGCGAGCATCAGCCCCACCGGGCCGCCCCCTGCCACTACTACGTCTGCGTCATGGCTCATGCGGGAGATTGTAGTCACTAAAAATTTGTTCCGGCTAAAATTATGGCCATGGGAGAACGAGAGCTGGGCGGCGAAGGGACCGGGTACGCGGAGGAGGACGGGCACCTGACGCTGCGCGAGCGCAAGAAGCTGCGGACCCGGCAGCGGATCTCCGGCGAGGCCACCCTGCTGTTCGTCCGGCACGGCTTCGACAACGTCACGGTCGCCGAGGTCGCACGCGCCGCCGAGGTGTCCACGATGACCGTCTTCAACTACTTCCCGCGCAAGGAGGACCTCTTCCTCGACCGGATCCCGGAAGGGCGGGAGCTGGTCACCCGCGCGGTCCGGGAGCGCGCGGCGGACGAGACGCCGCTCGCCGCGCTGCGCCGGCTCGTCCTCGACCTGCTCGCGCGGCGGCATCCGCTGGGGGGTGTGGGGGAGGGGTTCGCGCACTTCTGGCGGACGGTGCTGGACTCGCCCGCGCTGCGGGCGCGGGCCCGCGAGGCGGTGGAGGAGCTGGAGGACGCACTGGCCGGGCTGCTGGACGAGGCGGCGGGCGGGGTGGCCGGGGGTGTTGGGGCGGACGGTGCGGGCACTGCGGGCGGTGCGGGCGGTGCGTCCGAGGAGGCGCGGCTGGCCGCGGCGCTGATCATCGCGGCGTACCGCGTCGCGTACGCCGGGGCCGCGGCCCGGCAGCTCGGGGGTGACCCGGTCGACGAGGTGGCCGTTGACCAGGAGGCGGTGCTGCGGCGGACCTTCGATGTGCTGGAGCGGGCGCTGCCCGGCGGCTGAGGCCGGACGATCACCGGCCGGGCGGGGTCGAGGGGCGGCGTGCGCCGGGAGGGGGAGGGGCGGGAAGGTTGTGGGGCCGCCACACGTTTGGGTGAAGAGGGCTTGCGCGTACCGTAAATCGAATGCACGTGCTATAGGCTCGTTAAGGCATCACAAAGACAGTGCCGCGGCGGTCCCCATACCCTGGGGCGGGGGCTCCGCTCCGCTCCGCCGCCTCTGCTCGCACACCGAGCGGCGGACGCAGAGCCGCGGCTCCCGCCCCTCTCCAAGAAAGGTGCCGACCGGCGTGGCCGACCGTCTCATCGTCCGTGGCGCTCGCGAGCACAACCTCCGCAACGTCTCGCTCGACCTCCCCCGCGACTCCCTCATCGTCTTCACGGGGCTCTCCGGGTCGGGCAAGTCCTCGCTCGCCTTCGACACGATCTTCGCCGAGGGGCAGCGGCGCTATGTCGAGTCGCTCTCCTCCTACGCCCGGCAGTTCCTCGGGCAGATGGACAAGCCCGATGTGGATTTCATCGAGGGCCTGTCCCCCGCGGTCTCGATCGACCAGAAGTCGACGTCCCGCAACCCCCGCTCCACGGTCGGCACGATCACCGAGGTCTACGACTACCTCCGCCTCCTCTTCGCCCGTATCGGCAAGCCGCACTGCCCCGAGTGCGGGCGGCCGATCGCGCGGCAGTCGCCGCAGGCCATCGTCGACAAGGTCCTGGAGCTGCCCGAGGGCAGCCGTTTCCAGGTGCTCTCCCCGCTGGTCCGCGAGCGCAAGGGCGAGTTCGTCGACCTCTTCGCCGACCTCCAGACCAAGGGCTACAGCCGGGCCAGGGTCGACGGCGAGACCATCCAGCTCTCCGAGCCGCCGAAGCTGAAGAAGCAGGAGAAGCACACCATCGAGGTGGTCGTCGACCGCCTCACCGTCAAGGAGAGCGCCAAGCGCCGGCTGACGGACTCCGTCGAGACCGCTCTGGGTCTGTCCGGCGGCATGGTCATCCTCGACTTCGTCGATCTCGACCCCGATGACCCGCAGCGCGAGCGGATGTATTCGGAGCATCTGTACTGCGCCTACGACGACCTCTCCTTCGAGGAGCTGGAGCCGCGCTCCTTCTCCTTCAACTCCCCCTTCGGCGCCTGCCCGGAGTGCACGGGCATCGGGACGCGCATGGAGGTCGACCCCGAGCTGATCATCCCCGACGAGGACCGCTCCCTCGACGAGGGCGCCATCCACCCCTGGTCGGGCGGCCACACCAAGGAGTACTTCGGCCGCCTGGTCGACGCGCTGGCGGACGCCCTCGGATTCCGTACGGACATTCCCTGGGCCGGCCTCCCGGCCCGCGCCAAGAAGGCGCTGCTGCACGGCCACAAGACCCAGATCGAGGTCCGCTACCGCAACCGCTACGGCCGCCAGCGTGCCTACACCACGCCCTTCGAGGGCGCCGTGCCGTTCGTCAAGCGGCGGCACAGCGAGGCCGAGAGCGACAGCAGCCGCGAGCGCTTCGAGGGCTATATGCGCGAGGTGCCCTGCCCGACCTGTGAAGGCACCCGGCTCAAGCCGATCGTGCTCGCGGTCACGGTGCAGGAGCGCTCCATCGCCGAGGTCGCGGCCATGTCAATCAGCGACTGCGCCGACTTCCTGCGGGAGATGACGCTCAACGCCCGCGAGAAGAAGATCGCCGAGCGGGTCCTCAAGGAGGTCAACGAGCGGCTGAAGTTCCTGGTCGACGTCGGCCTGGACTACCTCTCGCTGAACCGCGCGGCGGGCACCCTCTCCGGCGGCGAGGCCCAGCGCATCCGTCTCGCCACCCAGATCGGCTCCGGCCTGGTGGGCGTGCTCTACGTCCTGGACGAGCCCTCGATCGGCCTGCACCAGCGCGACAACCACCGGCTGATCGAGACCCTGGTACGGCTCCGCGACCTCGGCAACACCCTGATCGTGGTGGAGCACGACGAGGACACCATCAAGACCTCCGACTGGGTCGTCGACATCGGTCCCGGCGCCGGTGAGCACGGCGGCAAGGTCGTCCACAGCGGCCCGCTCAAGGAGCTGCTGACCAACAAGGAGTCCATCACCGGGCAGTATCTGTCCGGCAAGCGGTCCATCGCGACGCCCGACATCCGCCGGCCCGCCGACCCCGCCCGGCAGCTGACGGTGCACGGCGCGAAGGAGAACAACCTCCGCGACATCGACGTCTCCTTCCCGCTCGGCGTGCTGACCGCCGTCACCGGCGTCTCCGGCTCCGGCAAGTCGACGCTGGTCAACGACATCCTCTACACCCACCTGGCGCGCGAGCTGAACGGCGCCAAGTCGGTCCCCGGGCGGCACACCCGGGTGGACGGCGACGACCTCGTCGACAAGGTCGTCCATGTCGACCAGTCGCCCATCGGCCGGACGCCGCGCTCCAACCCGGCGACGTACACCGGTGTCTTCGATCATGTCCGCAAGCTGTTCGCGGAGACGATGGAGGCCAAGGTCCGCGGCTATCTGCCGGGACGCTTCTCCTTCAACGTCAAGGGCGGCCGCTGCGAGAACTGCTCCGGCGACGGCACGATCAAGATCGAGATGAACTTCCTGCCGGATGTGTATGTGCCGTGCGAGGTCTGCCACGGCGCGCGCTACAACCGCGAAACGCTGGAGGTCCACTACAAGGGCAAGTCCATCGCCGAGGTGCTGGACATGCCCATCGAGGAAGCGCTCGACTTCTTCGAGGCGGTGCCGACCATCTCCCGGCATCTGAAGACCCTGCACGAGGTCGGTCTGGGCTATGTGCGCCTCGGCCAGTCCGCGCCGACCCTCTCCGGCGGTGAGGCGCAGCGGGTGAAGCTGGCCAGCGAGCTCCAGAAGCGCTCGACGGGCCGGACGGTCTACGTCCTGGACGAGCCGACCACCGGCCTGCACTTCGAGGACATCAGCAAGCTGATCACCGTGCTGTCCGGGCTGGTCGAGAAGGGCAACTCCGTGATCGTCATCGAGCACAACCTCGATGTGATCAAGACGGCGGACTGGGTCATCGACATGGGTCCCGAGGGCGGCAACGGCGGCGGGCTGGTCGTCGCCGAGGGCACGCCGGAGGAGATCGCATCGATCCCGGCCAGCCACACCGGCAAGTTCCTGCGGGAGATCCTCGGCGACCGGGTCAGCGATGCCGCGACGTCCGGGAAGCCGGCGAAGAAGGCTGCGGCGAAGAAGACGGTGGCCAAGGTGAATTCCACCAAGGTCGGCGCGGCCAAGACGGCCGCGGCGAAGAAGGCCGTGGCCAAGAAGGCGGCGGCGAAGGCCCGTCGGCTCTCCTGAGGCCGAGCGGGGCGGACGGTCCGGCCGGTGGGCCGTGCGTCCGCCCCGCTTCGTCGATGCCCGTCAGGCGAGATCCACCGGGTACGGAGGTTCGGCGCCCGCCCGGGAGCAGGTGACGGCGGCGGCGTGCGCGGCGAACCCGAGGATGTCGCGCCAGTCGTCGGGACCGAGCGCGGCGACGCCGTCGCGGGAGAGAGCGTCATGGGCGTCGAGCCGGTGCAGCAGCGCCGCATTGACGGTGTCGCCCGCGCCGATGGTGTCCACCACGTCGATCCGGCGGCCGGGCACGCTGACCTCGTCGCCGCCCCGGGTCAGCACCGTAAGTCCGTCGCCGCCCCGGGTAATGACGATCGCCGCGGGGCCGTGGCGCAGCCATTCCCCGGCCACGTCCGCGACCGCGGCGTCCCAGGCCCCGTCCGGCCGGCCCGGTCCGGCCCCCGCCAGCCACCCCGCATCCTCCTCCGACAGCTTCAGCAGCGTCAGATGAGGCAGCCAGGACCGGAAACGGGCCCGGTAGGCGTCCGCGTCCGGGATCAGGCCGGGCCGGATGTTCGGGTCGAGCGCCGTGCACACCCCCCGCCCGGCCTCCCGCCGCAGCAGGGCCTCGTACGCGCTCGCCCCCGGCTCCAGCACCAGCGAGCAGGTGCCCAGCGAGAGCGCGCGGACCCCGTCCGGCAGTGCGGGCGGCAGGGCGAAGAGCCGGTCGGCGGTGCCGTCCGCATAGAACCCGTATCCGGCCGAGCCGTCCGGGCTGATGTCCGCCACCGCGAGCGTCGTCGGCTCGTCGCCGCGCTGCACCAGGCGGGTGTCCACGCCATCGGCCCGCAGCCCCTCCAGCAGCGCCTCGCCGAAGGTGTCGGTCGAGACCCGCGAGCAGAACGCGGTGGGCGAGCCCAGCCGCCCCAGGGCGACCGCGGTGTTGTACGGACCGCCGCCGCGCCGGGGGAGCAGCGCGGGCAACTGGCCGTTCCCCAAAGGACCTTGGGGGCTGGGGACGAGGTCGATCAGCGCCTCGCCGGCGACGACGATCACGGGATGCGGTTCCTTTCCTGGGCGGCCGGGGGAGTGGCCGGCGGTGCGGCCGGTGGTGCGGCCTCGGGGCAGCCGCACGACGTACGGTGCACAAAGGTGCAGGGCAGACGGACGGTGCGGGACGGCCGGTCCGGATCCGCCAGGCGCTCCAGCAGCAGCCGGACCGCCGTCGCACCGATCTCCTTGCTGGGCTGGGCGATCGCGGTGAGCCGGGGCGCGAACAGATCGGCCCAGGAGAAGTCGTCGAAACAGGCGAGCGCGATATCGCGGGGCACCTCCAGACCGCGCTCACGCAGCGCCCGCAACGCACCGATCGTCATGGCGTTGTTGGCGGTGACGATCGCGGTGGGCGGCTCGGGCGCGGCCAGCAGCCGGCCGGTGGCGCCCTGGGCGCCGTCCGCCTCGGAGTTGCCGTCGGCCAGCAGCTCGGGCGCGCACTCCAGGCCGCGGGCGCGCAACCCCTCGCGGTAGCCGCGGACGCGCTCGGTGGTCGTACTCAGCCCGGGCAGCCCGGCCATCAGCCCGATCCGGGTGTGCCCCAGGTCGGCCAGATGCTCGACGAGGTGCCGTACCGGGCCGGTGTTCTCGGCGCACACCTGGTCGTGGCCCGCCCGTTCGTCGCCGTCGCCGTCACTCTCACCGTTGCCGACCAGCCGGTCCAGGAAGACCGTGGGGACCTTGCGCCGCACCAGATAGCCGACCATCTCCGAGGGCTCCGCGGACGGCGCGACGATCACGCCGTCCACCCGCCGCTCGTGCAGCAGCTGGACGACCTTGCGCTCGTGCCCGGGGTCGTCGTGCGGATCGGCGATGAGCAGGCTGTAGCCGGCCTCCAGGGCGGCGGCCTCGACGCCTTGGAGGATCTCGGTGAAGTACGGGTTGCTGATCGCGGAGACCGCGAGGCCGATGGAGCGGGTACGGGCGGTGACCAGGGAACGGGCGAGGGTGTTGTGGGTGTAGCCCAGCTCGTCGATGGCGCCGAGCACCGCGCCACGGGTGGCGGGGCGCACCCGGCGGGTCCCGTTCAGCACATGCGAGACCGTGGCGACGGAGACGCCCGCGCGCCGTGCCACATCCACCATCGTTGTCATCCGGCTCTTCCTCCCCGGGCCCGCCGTGCCGTCCACACAGTACGAGCATCCGGGGCCGAACGTAAACGCTTGCGTAAGCGTTTACGTACATCCCCGGACTCTCGGGACCCGGTCAAGAGGCGCAGCCCGGAGGAGGCGGAGCGGGAGCCGCTGCGGGGGCGCCGGGCCCGCGCCGAAGCGGAACAGCCCGCCCCGGTATCGTCGGGAGCCGCCGGCCTCTGACCCGCAGATCACCCTTGGAGCAGCCATGAGCCAGTCCCCCGCCCGCCGAACCGTGCTGCGCGGGGCCGCGCTCGCGGGCATCGCGTGCTTCGGCGCCGCCGCCTGCGGTGCGGGGGAGCAGGACTCGGGCAGTCGGCCGGCCTCGGACGCCGCGGTCGAGCTGGGCCCGGCCTCGGAGGTGCCGGTCGGCGGCGCCAAGCTCTACGGCAAGCAGCGGCTGATGGTCTCGCAGCCCACCAAGGGCGAGTTCAAGTGCTTCAGCACCGTGTGCACGCACATGGGCGCGATCCTCAACAAGATCGAGAAGGATCAGAGCGTCTGCCCGTTGCACGGCAGCCGCTTCGAGGTGGCCACCGGCAAGGTCGCCGAGGGCCCGGCGAGCCGCCCGCTGGAGGAGGTCCCGGTCAAGGTCAAGGACGGCAAGCTGGTGGCGGGCTGACCCGCCGCGCCGTCCCCCGGGGGGCTCACCCCCAGTCCCAGCCGATGCCCAGTATCCCGGGCCGTACGCCCTGCTCCACCAGATGGACGGCCCGATGGGTGCCGCCGAGCGTCAGCTCCTGCTGGGCGCTGCGCGGCGCGCCGGCCGAGACCTGGGCGAAGCGGCGGCAGCGCACCGGCAGGGCCGCCTCGTCGAAGCGCACCTGCAGGACGTACTGGCCGCCCGCGAAGCTGAAGCCGCGTACGTACTCGGTGCTGGGGCCGCCGCTGCCGTCCTCGAAGAGATACCCGAAGACATGGGTGTCGCCGGCCCGCAGCCGGGCGTCGAAGAGCAGCTCGGCGACCACCACCCCGGAGCCCGCGTCGCCGCGCACCCGGCCCAGCCGGCAGTTCTCCGCCGCTCGCACGCGTACCCGGGACGGATCGCAGCCCGTTTCGCCGCGGTGAATGGCGACATAGCGGTCGACGCCGTCCCGGTGGGCGCGCACGACCTGCAGCGATTCCCGGGCGCTCAGCTCGCGGCGCGGCCCGATCAGGACCCGTTCGTGATGGCCGACGGTGTGCAGCCCGCCGTCCGCGGGGGTCTCCAGCTCGGCGAACAGCTGCTGCAGCGCGCCGGCGGGCGCCACCAGGGAGCGGTACGAGCGCGCGACGGGGCGTTCGGCCTCGGGGCGGGCGCCGTCCTCGGGCACCAGGAGGCGGTGCAGCGACCGCGCGGGCAGCTCCAGAACCTCCTCCAGGGCGCGTACCGCCCGCAGCGACTCGGGGCGCTGCGGCCGCCGGGCGCCCTGCTGCCAGTAGCTCAGGCTCGTCACCCCGACCTTGATGCCGCGCTGGGCGAGCTTGTGCTGGACGCGGGTCAGGGCGAGGCCGCGGGCGGTCAGCGCACTGCGCAGCGCCAGATGGAACGGGCCGGTCCGCAGCAGCTGCGCCAGCTCGGCCGACTCGGGGGTGTTCTGTGACATTGCCTCAATTCCTCAGCGTGCAGGTGAATGTTCACAACCGGCTCGCACGCCGCGCGCTCTGACCGCCTGTTCACTGCAGTACGCCGGGCACCGGACGTTCACATCCGGGCCCGCACGTCCACACCCCCATGTCACCCCGCATTGAAGCGTGTTGACCCGCGTGCGACAACACCCGATGCTCCTCAACAGCATCCGGATGCGCTCCTCTCACCCCCTCACCCCCCGTCTCGGGAGGAACGCCATGACCCGTGCTCCCCACGCACGTCACGCGCGCCGCAGATGGTTGTCGGCAGCGGCGCTCACCGCCGCCGCTTTCACGGCGCTCACCACGCTTCCCGCAGCGGCCGTCTCGGCGGCCACGCCCCCGGCGCACGCCGCCACCAGGAAAGCGGCCGCCGCCAACCGTCTCGACATCGCGATGCAGGCCCAGGAGAGGACCAACTGGTGCTGGGCCGGCTCCGGCAACACCATCGCGGCCTGGTACGGCCGGAATTACAGCCAGAACCAGTTCTGCAACGCCGCCTTCGGCCGCCAGCAGAACACGGCCTGCCCCAACAATCAGGCCACGCTCGGCAATGTGCAGAACGCATTCGACTGGATGGGCATCAACTCCGGCTCGTATGTGACCGGCTATCTGCGCTACGGCACCGTGCAGAGCGAGATCAACGCCAACCGGCCCGTCGAGACCCGCATCGAGTGGGCCTCCGGCGGCGGCCATATGCACGTCATCTACGGCTTCGACACCGCCGACAACTGGGTCTACTGGGGCGACCCCTGGGCCGACAACAGCCGCTACAACTGGGGCGACTACGACTACTACGTCAACGGCAACTCCTTCTCCTGGACGCACTCCCTCTACCGGATAGGAGCCTGAGGCCATGCCGAAGCACACCGCTCGCGCCGCCTTGCGCGCCGCCGCCACGGGAACGTTCGCCGCCGCGCTCCTCGGCTCCGCCCCGTACACCGCGCGGGCCGCCGAGGCTCCCGCGGCCCCCGAGGCACCGCCCCGCGCGGCCGTCGCCGCCGCCCACGAGGCGGCCAGCGCGCCCGCGACGCTGGACACCCTCACCCGGTTCTTCGCCCACGCGCCCGGTGCCGCCCGCGCCGCCGCCCCGGGCCGGGCGCACATCGAGGGTGACACCGTCCCCGTGTACGTCCTGTCCCCGGACTTCGTCCGCGGCAAGGCCCACGCCCCCGTGGCCCGCCTGGAGTTCCTCGCCAGCAAGGCGGTCGCCGCCGACGGGCGGACGGCCTCGGTGTGGACGGTGCGGCGCGGCGCCGTCTGGAAGGTCGTCAACATCGCCGACGGGGACGACGAGACCCGTTACGCGGCCGCCGCCGGCCGGGCCGGGACGGTTTTCCAGGAGCCGCAGATCGACGCCTGGTACGTACAGCGCGGCGACCGCATCGAGCCGCTGGACCCGGACGCCAGGAAGGCCGTCGGGGCGCACGGCAGCACCGTCGCCGCCTATCAGGAGCGGGTGGCGAAGGCGTACGGCGACAAGCTCCCCGGCTCCGCGTACGACAAGCGCGGCGCGGCCGGGGGGTACGGGCCGGCGGCCACCGCCCGGAAGGACGCGCCCGCCATGGCGGGCTCCGGCGGGGAGCTCGCCGGGGCCGAGGCGCCGGCGGACGGCGGCATCCCGGCCGCCGCCTGGACGGCCGCGGCCGTCGCCCTGCCGGCGCTCGGCCTCTGCGGCGCCGCGGCGCTGAGGAGGCGGCGCAGCGGCTGACGGAAGCGCGGCTTCCGCCCCCCACCCCACCCACACACCCTCCCCCGCCCCCACCCTGCCCTCCCCCCGAAGGGGGGAGGGCAGGGTGACGGGGGGTGGGGGCGGGGGCGCGCCCTGTGCCCGCGGACCGCCCCGCCCGGTGCCCGCCCCGCACCCGCCGGGCCCCGTCCAGCCCCGCCTTGCCCCGTCCCCGTACCCGCCCTGCCCCACCCCCCCGCCCGGATCGCTCCGCCGACCGTGAATGTCAGTGGCGGTCAGTAGGGTGGTGGTCATGGCAGACCCCAGCAGCTATCGACCCAAGCCGGGACAGATCCCCGACTCGCCGGGGGTCTATAAGTTCCGCGACGACCACGGCCGGGTCATCTACGTGGGCAAGGCGAAGAGCCTGCGCCAGCGCCTGGCCAGCTACTTCCAGGATTTGGCCGGCCTCCATCCGCGTACGCGCACGATGGTCACCACCGCGGCTTCGGTGGAGTGGACCGTGGTCTCCACGGAGGTGGAGGCGCTCCAGCTGGAGTACAGCTGGATCAAGGAGTTCGATCCCCGTTTCAACGTCAAGTACCGCGACGACAAGAGTTATCCGTATCTCGCGGTGACCCTCAACGAGGAGTTCCCGCGGGTGCAGGTGATGCGCGGCGCCAAGAAGAAGGGCGTGCGCTATTTCGGTCCCTACGGCCATGCCTGGGCGATCCGTGAGACCGTCGATCTGATGCTGCGGGTCTTTCCGGTACGCACGTGCTCCGCCGGTGTCTTCAAGCGCTCCGCCCAGATCGGCCGGCCTTGTCTGCTGGGCTATATCGGCAAGTGCTCGGCGCCGTGCGTCGGCCGGGTCTCCGCGGCGGAGCACCGCGAACTCGCCGAGGAGTTCTGCGACTTCATGGCCGGCCGTACGGGCGCCTACATCCGCCGTCTGGAGCGGCGGATGCAGGACGCGGCGGAGGAGATGGAGTACGAGCGCGCCGCCCGGCTGCGTGACGACATAGGTGCGCTGAAGCGGGCCATGGAGAAGAGCGCCGTGGTGCTCGCGGACGCCACCGACGCCGATCTGATCGCCGTCGCCGAGGACGAACTCGAGGCGGCCGTCCAGATCTTCCATGTCCGTGGCGGGCGGGTGCGCGGCCAGCGCGGCTGGGTCACCGACAAGGTGGAGGCCGTCACGACCGCGGGTCTTGTCGAGCATGCCCTCCAGCAGCTCTACGGCGAGGAGCGGGGCGATGCCGTGCCCAAGGAGGTCCTGGTCCCGGCGCTGCCCGAGCCCGTCGAGCCGGTCCAGGAGTGGCTGGCCGGCCGCCGGGGCTCCCAGGTCTCGCTGCGCATCCCGCAGCGCGGCGACAAGAAGGACCTGATGGCCACGGTCCAGCGCAATGCCCAGCAGGCCCTGGCCCTGCACAAGACCAAACGCGCGTCGGACCTGACGACCCGCTCGCGGGCTCTGGAGGAGATCGCCCGGTCGCTGGGGCTCGATACGGTGCCGCTGCGCATCGAGTGTTTCGACATCTCCCATCTGCAGGGTGAGGATGTCGTCGCGTCGATGGTGGTCTTCGAGGACGGTCTCGCCCGGAAGAGCGAATACCGCCGTTTCCAGATCAAGACCTTCGAGGGGCAGGACGATGTCCGCTCCATGCATGAGGTCATCGGCCGCCGCTTCAAGCGCTATCTCCAGGAGAAGCAGAAGTCGGGGGAGTGGACGGAGGAGGCGTCCGCCGGGGCTCCCCTGGAGGACGACGGCGCGCCCGAGGCGATGGCCGGCCGCCCCACCGACGAGGACGGCCGTCCCAAGCGGTTCGCCTATCCGCCGCAGCTGGTGGTCGTCGACGGCGGTGCCCCGCAGGTGGCGGCCGCCCGCCGTGCCCTGGACGAGCTGGGTATCGATGACGTCGCGGTCTGCGGCCTGGCCAAGCGTCTGGAGGAGGTCTGGCTGCCCGATGACGACGATCCGGTGGTGCTGCCGCGCAGCAGCGAGGGGCTCTACCTCCTCCAGCGGGTGCGTGACGAAGCGCACCGCTTCGCCATTACGTATCAGCGCAGCAAGCGCACCAAGCGGCTGAAGTCCTCGCCGCTGGATGCCGTCGCGGGCCTGGGGGAGACCCGCCGGCAGGCGCTGCTCAAGCACTTCGGTTCGCTCAAGAGGCTGCGGGCCGCCACCATCGACGAGATCTGCGAGGTTCCGGGCGTCGGCCGCAAGACCGCGGAGACGGTTGCGGCGGCGCTGGCCGGGGCGGCGCCGTCCGCTCCGGCGGTGAACACCGCCACAGGAGAGATCATTGAGGATGACGGGGTCCCCTCGGCCGCGTTGTCAGCAGAACGGGGGCAGGACCGATGAGCGCAGAGCACGACATGCAGGAAACCGAGAAAGACGGTGCACAGGTGAGTACGGGCACGACCGACCAGGGCGAGAGCGCCGCGATCCCCGAGCTGGTGATCATCTCCGGCATGTCGGGGGCGGGCCGGAGTACGGCCGCCAAGTGCCTGGAGGACCTCGGCTGGTTCGTCGTCGACAACATCCCGCCCGAGCTGATTCCGCCGATGGTCGAGCTGGGCGCCCGTTCCCAGGGCAATGTCGCCAAGATCGCCGTCGTGGTGGATGTCCGCGGCCGTCGTTTCTTCGCCAATCTCAAGGAGTCCCTGGCGACCCTCGACGCGCAGAACGTCAAGCGCCGCATCGTCTTCCTGGAGTCCTCCGACGAGGCCCTGGTGCGCCGCTTCGAGTCGGTGCGCCGCCCGCATCCCCTCCAGGGCGACGGCCGGATCGTCGACGGCATCGCCGCCGAGCGCGATCTGCTGCGTGAGCTGCGCGGCGACGCCGACCTGGTCATCGACACCTCCAGCCTCAACGTCCATGAGCTGCGCGCCAAGCTGGACGCCCAGTTCGCCGGCGAGGAGGTCCCCGAGCTGCGGGCCACGGTCATGTCCTTCGGCTTCAAGTACGGCCTTCCGGTCGACGCCGACATGGTCATCGACTGCCGTTTCATCCCCAACCCGCACTGGGTCCCGGAGCTGCGCCCCTTCACGGGCCTGAACGACGAGGTCTCCGACTACGTCTTCAACCAGCCCGGCTCCAAGGAGTTCCTGGACGGCTACGCGGAGCTGCTGCGCATCGTCGCCGAGGGCTACCGCCGTGAGGGCAAGCGCTATGTGACCATCGCGGTCGGCTGTACGGGCGGTAAGCACCGCAGCGTCGCCATGTCCGAGAAGCTGGCCCGCCGCCTGGTGACCGAAGGCGTCGAAACGGTCGTCGTTCACCGGGACATGGGGCGCGAATGACCGGCCGTACACCGCGGCTGCGCCGCGTCCGCAGATTCGTCCCCGGCGGCCGTACGGCGAAGAAGGGCGCCACCCCGAAGGTGGTGGCGCTCGGGGGCGGCATGGGGCTGTCCGCGTCGCTCGCCGCGCTGCGCCGGATCACCGGCGATCTGACGGCGGTCGTCACGGTCGCCGACGACGGCGGCTCCAGTGGCCGGCTCCGCGATGAGCTGGGGGTGCTGCCGCCGGGTGATCTGCGCAAGGCGCTGGCGGCGCTGTGCGGCGACGACGAGTGGGGCCAGACCTGGGCCCGGGTGATCCAGCACCGTTTCCAGTCCGAGGGCGAGCTGCACGACCACGCGGTCGGCAATCTGCTGATCGTCGCGCTGTGGGAGCAGCTCGGCGATCATGTCCAGGCGCTCGACCTGGTCGGCAAGCTGCTCGGCGCGCAGGGCCGGGTGCTGCCCATGTCGGCGGTGCCCCTGGAGCTCCAGGCGCAGGTGAGGGGCCATGACGTGGCCCGTCCGAGCGAGGTCGGCACGGTCCGTGGTCAGGCCACCGTCGCGCTCACCCGCGGCGAGGTGCTCTCGGTGCATGTGGTGCCCGAGGACCCGCCGGCCGTTCCCGAGGCGGTCGCCGCGGTGCGCGATGCGGACTGGGTGGTGCTGGGCCCCGGCTCCTGGTTCTCGTCCGTCATCCCGCATCTGCTGGTGCCGGAGCTGCGCGAGGCCCTGGAGGAGACCAAGGCCCGAAAGGTCCTTTCGCTCAACCTTGCTCCGCAGCCGGGCGAAACCGATGGCTTCTCACCGCAGCGTCATTTGGAGGTTTTGGCCCGACACGCCCCTAAACTCGCCTTCGACGTGGTGCTGGCCGACAAGGCCGCCGTGCCCGACATCGATGGTCTGACGGTTGCCGCCAAGCAGCTGGTGGGCAGCGAGGTCGAGCTGGCTGCGGTCGCCGCACAAGGAGACGACGCCCGGCCGAGTGCCGGGCCGCCGCCCGACCGGCACGACCCGGAGCTGCTGGCAGCCGCGTACGACCGTATTTTTCGGATGCATGGAAGGATCGGCCCATGGCGATGACGGCTGCGGTGAAGGATGAAATCTCCCGGCTCCCCGTCACCCGGACCTGCTGCCGGAAGTCGGAGGTCTCGTCGATCCTGCGGTTCGCGGGTGGTCTGCACCTGGTCAGCGGCCGCATTGTGATCGAGGCGGAGCTGGACACGGGCATCGCCGCCCGGCGGCTGCGCAAGGACATCCTGGAGATCTTCGGACACTCCTCCGACCTGGTGGTGATGGCCCCCGGCGGTCTGCGGCGCGGCAGCCGCTATGTCGTACGGGTCGTGGCCGGCGGCGATCAGCTGGCCCGGCAGACCGGTCTGGTGGACGGCCGCGGCCGGCCCATCCGCGGGCTGCCACCGCAGGTGGTCTCCGGCGCGACCTGCGATGCGGAGGCGGCCTGGCGCGGCGCCTTCCTGGCCCATGGTTCGCTCACCGAGCCCGGCCGCTCCTCGTCCCTGGAGGTCACCTGCCCCGGGCCCGAGGCGGCGCTGGCGCTGGTCGGCGCGGCCCGCCGGCTGGGCATCGGCGCCAAGGCCCGCGAGGTGCGTGGGGTGGACCGCGTTGTCGTCCGTGACGGTGATGCGATCGGCGCGCTGCTGACGCGGCTGGGTGCCCATGAGTCGGTGCTGGCGTGGGAGGAGCGGCGGATGCGCCGCGAGGTGCGGGCCACCGCCAACCGTCTCGCCAACTTCGACGACGCCAACCTCCGTCGTTCGGCGCGCGCCGCGGTCGCGGCCGGTGCCCGGGTCCAGCGGGCGCTGGAGATCCTCGGCGAGGAGGTTCCCGAGCATCTCGCGGCGGCCGGCCGACTGCGCATGGAGCACAAGCAGGCCTCCCTGGAGGAGCTGGGTGCCCTCGCCGATCCGCCGTTGACCAAGGACGCCGTCGCCGGCCGGATCCGCCGCCTCCTGGCGATGGCCGATAAGCGCGCGCAGGATCTCGGCATCCCGGGCACCGAGTCCAACCTCACCGAGGAGCTGGCCGAGGGCATGGTCGGCTGACTTTCCGTGCCTCAAGCGCCCCTGGCGTCCCCTCGCACTCTCACGTCACCACCGAATCGGTGTCGTCGGCGGAAGTGCGGAACGGGGTTGCCGGGGGCGCTCGTTTGAGACCATGGAAGCGCTTTTGTCAATGTCACGTACGTCTCTCTTTGGGGGTAGGGTCGGAGGCGGTCGGGGACATCCCATACAGCTCGCCGGTATCTGCGCCGGCGTACCAACGAGGAGATCGGTTCGTGACGATCCGCGTAGGCATCAACGGATTCGGCCGCATTGGTCGTAACTACTTCCGCGCGCTCCTGGAGCAGGGTGCGGACATCGAGATCGTCGGTGTCAACGACCTGACCGACAACGCCACCCTGGTCCACCTGCTCAAGTACGACACCATCCTGGGCCGTCTCAAGCAGGACGTCAGCCACACCGACGACAGCATCACGGTCGGCAACCAGACCTTCAAGACGATGGCCGAGCGCGACCCGGCCAACCTCCCCTGGGCCGAGCTCGGCGCCGACATCGTCATCGAGTCGACCGGCATCTTCACCAAGAAGGCCGACGCCGAGAAGCACATCGCGGCCGGCGCCAAGAAGGTCCTGATCTCCGCGCCCGCCAAGGACGAGGACATCACGATCGTGATGGGCGTCAACCAGGACAAGTACGACGCGGCGAAGCACCACGTCATCTCCAACGCCTCCTGCACCACCAACTGTGTGGCGCCGATGGCGAAGGTTCTCGACGAGAACTTCGGCATCGTCAAGGGCCTGATGACCACGGTCCACGCGTACACCAACGACCAGCGCATCCTGGACTTCCCGCACAGCGACCTGCGCCGCGCCCGCGCCGCCGCGGAGAACATCATCCCGACCTCGACGGGTGCCGCGAAGGCCACCGCCCTGGTCCTCCCGCAGCTCAAGGGCAAGCTGGACGGTATCGCCATGCGCGTGCCCGTCCCCACCGGCTCGGTCACCGACCTGGTCCTGGAGCTGGACCGCGAGGTCACCAAGGACGAGATCAACACCGCCTTCCAGAAGGCCGCCGAGGGCCAGCTCCAGGGCATTCTCGAGTACACCGAGGACCCGATCGTCTCCTCGGACATCGTGAACTTCCCGGCCTCCTGCACCTTCGACTCGAAGCTGACGATGGCTCAGGGCAAGCAGGTCAAGGTCGTCGGCTGGTACGACAACGAGTGGGGCTACTCCAACCGCCTGGTCGACCTGACCACCTTCGTCGGCGGCCAGCTCTGATCTCTGGCGGACAGCCGAGGCACCCAGATGTGAGGACGGGGCTCGTAGGGCGCGATGATGCGTCGTACGGGCCCTGTCCCGTGACCGACCTACCAACGGAGTCACTCCGCATGAAGACGATCGACGACCTCGCCTCCGAGGGCGTGGCGGGCAAGCGGATCTTTGTCCGCGCCGACCTGAACGTGCCGCTCGACGGCACCACCATCACCGACGACGGCCGGATCCGCGCCGTCGCCCCGACGATCGCCAAGCTGGCCCGGCTCGGCGCCAAGGTGATCGTCGCCTCCCACCTGGGCCGTCCCAAGGGCGCCCCGGACCCGGCGTTCTCGCTGGCCCCCGCGGCGAAGCGGCTGGGTGAAATCCTCGGTCAGGATGTGGCGTTCGCCACCGACACGGTCGGCGATTCCGCCGGGTCCGTGGTCGCGGGCCTGGCCGACGGCCAGGTGGCCGTGCTGGAGAACCTCCGCTTCAACGCGGGCGAGACCAGCAAGGACGACGCCGAGCGCGGCGCCTTCGCCGACCGGCTCGCCGCCCTGGCGGACCTGTACGTGGGCGACGGCTTCGGTGCCGTGCACCGCAAGCACGCCTCCGTCTTCGACCTGCCCCAGCGCCTTCCGCACGCCGCCGGCGACCTGATCGCCACCGAGGTCGGCGTCCTGAAGAAGCTCACCGAGGACGTCCAGCGCCCCTACGTCGTCGTGCTCGGCGGCGCCAAGGTCTCCGACAAGCTCGCGGTCATCGACCAGCTGCTGGAGAAGGCCGACCGCATCCTGGTCGGCGGCGGTATGGCGTACACCTTCCTCAAGGCCAAGGGCCACGAGGTGGGCATCTCGCTGCTGCAGGAGGACCAGGTCCCGGCGTGCCTGGAGTACCTGGCGCGGGCCGAGAAGCGCGGTGTGGAGTTCGTCCTCCCCGTCGACGTGCTGGTTTCGGCCGAATTCCCGGACCTGAAGACCAAGGCCCCGGCCAACCCCGAGGTCGTCGCCTCGGACGCCATTCCGTCCGACCAGGAGGGCCTGGACATCGGCCCGAAGACCCGCGAGCTCTACGCCGCGAAGCTCGCCGACGCGGGCACGGTCTTCTGGAACGGCCCGATGGGCGTCTTCGAGCACCCCGACTACGCGAACGGCACCAAGGCCGTCGCGCAGGGGCTGCTGGACTCGGACGCCTTCACCGTCGTCGGCGGCGGTGACAGCGCCGCCGCGGTCCGGCTGCTGGGCTTCGACGAGAATGCTTTCGGCCACATCTCGACCGGTGGCGGCGCCAGCCTCGAATACCTCGAAGGCAAGACGCTGCCCGGCCTCGCCGCACTGGAGGACTGAACAAACGTGACTGCTCTCACCAACGGCCGTACTCCGCTGATGGCGGGCAACTGGAAGATGAACCTCAACCACCTCGAGGCCATCGCCCACGTCCAGAAGCTCGCCTTCGCGCTCAACGACAAGGACTTCGACGCCGTAGAGGTCGCCGTCCTGCCGCCCTTCACCGACCTGCGCTCGGTGCAGACGCTGGTCGACGGCGACAAGCTCAAGATCAAGTACGGCGCCCAGGACGTCTCGGCGCACGACTCCGGTGCCTACACCGGTGAGATCTCCGGCCCGATGCTGGCCAAGCTCAAGTGCACCTACGTGGCCGTCGGGCACAGCGAGCGCCGCCAGTACCACGGCGAGGACGAAGAGATCTGCAACGCCAAGGTCAAGGCCGCTTTCCGCAACGGCCTCACCCCGATCCTGTGCGTCGGTGAGGGCCTGGACGTCCGCAAGGCGGGCAACCAGGTCGCGCACACCCTCGCCCAGGTCGACGGCGGCCTGAAGGACGTCCCGGCCGAGCAGGCCGAGACGATCGTGATCGCCTACGAGCCGGTGTGGGCCATCGGCACCGGCGAGGTCGCCACCCCCGAGGACGCACAGGAGGTCTGCGGTGCGATCCGCGGCCGCCTCGCCGAGCTCTACAGCCAGGAGCTGGCCGACAAGGTCCGCATCCAGTACGGCGGCTCGGTCAAGTCCGGCAATGTCGCGGCGATCATGGCGCAGCCCGATGTCGACGGTGCGCTGATCGGCGGCGCGGCGCTGGACGCGGACGAATTCGTGAAGATCGTCCGCTTCCGCGACCAGTAGCAGCTATGACGACGGGCCCGGCCCGTCGTACCCTGTCGGGGCCGGGTCCGGCGTTCAGTGCGCCGTCCGGCCCCGCACCATTTCAACCAGTCCCAGAGAGTTGGTCCAGCCGTGGTCATCGGGTTCTCGATCGCCCTCATCGTCTTCAGCGTGCTGCTGATGATGCTGGTGCTCATGCACAAGGGAAAGGGTGGCGGTCTGTCCGACATGTTCGGTGGCGGTATGCAGTCCTCGGTCGGCGGCTCCTCGGTCGCCGAGCGGAACCTCGACCGCATCACCATCGTGATCGGTCTGCTGTGGTTCGCCTGCATTGTGGTCCTCGGCATTCTGATGAAGCTCGGCAACTGACATACCGTCGAAGGCGCGGCCTATCATGAGGGCGGCGTCCTTGGACGGGGTGGTAACTCCTGTCACTGGACGCGCGTTGGGCCTTACATAGACTGGAGCGCCCGCAGCGCAGCTGCTGTTAGATGCTTGCAGCACCATTACGCAGGGAGTTACGACCGTGGCAAGTGGCAACGCGATCCGAGGAAGTCGGGTCGGAGCGGGGCCGATGGGGGAGGCCGAGCGCGGCGAGTCCGCGCCGCGCATCCGCATCTCCTTCTGGTGCTCCAACGGGCACGAGACGCAGCCCAGCTTCGCCGGTGACGCACAGGTGCCGGACACCTGGGACTGCCCGCGCTGTGGATTCCCGGCCGGCAAGGACCGGGACAGCCCGCCGGACCCGCCGCGCACCGAGCCGTACAAGACCCACCTCGCCTATGTCCGGGAGCGCCGCAGCGACGCCGACGGTGAGGCGATCCTCGCGGAGGCGCTGGCGAAGCTCCGCGGCGAGATCTGACGCGCCCGCACCCGCGATGTCCGGCCCGGCCGGAGGGAAGACCCCTCCGGCCGGGCCGTTTGCGTGGCCCGGGGGCCGTGCCGGCCCCGGTGCCGTCGCGTCGGCAACCCGTACGCAAGACGCCCGACGGTCCGCCGTTCACCAGGGGACAGATACCTCATACCGCGCCCTGATCAATTAGGTTGGGAGCCGGCGGGGTGCCGGTACGAGACGAAGAAGGCTGATGTCCGAGATGAACGCAGAAAGCCGCAACAGGCTCGACCAGATGCCTGAGTGGACCGCGTTGAGCAAGCACCGCGAGCAGTTGGGGGAGGTGCATCTGCGCGAGCTGTTCGACCGCGACCCGGCCCGTGCCGAGCGGTACACCCTCCAGGTCGGCGATCTGCACCTGGACTACTCCAAGCACCTGGTCACCGACGAGACGCTGCGGTTGCTGGGCGACCTGGCGGCGGCGACCGGTGTCGCCGCCCTGCGGGACGCCATGTTCCGCGGCGAGAAGATCAACATCACCGAGCGGCGGTCGGTGCTGCACACCGCGCTGCGCGCGCCGGAGTCGGCGGTCATCGCGTCCGACGGCCACAACGTCGTCCCCGCGGTGCATGCTGTGCTGCTCAAGATGCAGGTCTTCGCCGACCGGGTGCGCTCGGGCGACTGGAAGGGCCACACCGGACGCCGTATCAAGACGGTCGTCAACATCGGTATCGGCGGCTCGGACCTGGGCCCGGCGATGGCGTACGAGGCGCTGCGCGCCTACACCCACCGGGACATGCAGTTCCGCTTCGTGTCCAATGTGGACGGAGCCGATCTGCACGAGGCGGTACGGGACCTGGACCCGGCCGAGACGCTGTTCGTCATCGCGTCGAAGACCTTCACCACCATCGAGACCATCACCAACGCCACGTCGGCCCGCAATTGGCTGCTGACCGGGCTGCGCGCGGATCAGGACGCGGTCGCCAAGCACTTCGTGGCGCTGTCGACCAACGCCGAGAAGGTGGCGGAGTTCGGCATCAACACGGACAACATGTTCGAGTTCTGGGACTGGGTCGGCGGCCGCTACTCGTTCGACTCGGCGATCGGCCTCTCGCTGATGATCGCGATCGGCCCGGAGCACTTCCGCGAGATGCTGGCCGGTTTCCATCTCGTCGACGAGCACTTCCGCACGGCCCCGCCGCAGGAGAACGCCCCGCTGCTGATGGGCCTGCTGGGCATCTGGTACGGCAACTTCTTCGGCGCCCAGTCGCATGCCGTGCTGCCCTACAGCCACTATCTCTCCCGGTTCACCGCCTACCTCCAGCAGCTGGACATGGAGTCCAACGGCAAGTCCGTGGACCGCGACGGCAATCCGGTGGGCTGGCAGACCGGCCCGGTCGTCTGGGGCACGCCCGGTACGAACGGCCAGCACGCCTACTACCAACTGCTCCACCAGGGTACGAAGATGATCCCGGCCGACTTCATCGGCTTCGCGGAGCCGGTCGCCGATCTGCAGCCGGGCCTGGTGGCGCAGCACGATCTGCTGATGGCCAATCTCTTTGCGCAGGGCCAGGCCCTCGCGTTCGGCAAGACGCCCGAGGAGGTGCGCGCCGAGGGGGTGGCCGAGGAGCTGGTGCCGCACAAGACCTTCAAGGGCAACCACCCCACCACCACGATCCTGGCCAAGGAGCTCAGCCCGTCCGTGCTGGGCCAGCTGATCGCGCTGTACGAGCACAAGGTGTTCGTCCAGGGCGCGGTCTGGAACATCGACTCCTTCGACCAGTGGGGCGTGGAGCTCGGCAAGGTGCTCGCCAAGCGGGTGGAGCCCGCGCTGACGGAGGGCGCGGACGTGCCGGGGCTGGACGCCTCGACGGCCGGTCTGGTCGCCAAGTACCGGGCGCTGCGCGGGCGCTGACCGCCTGGTAGCGGGTCGCACTAGGATCCCCCGGACGATCATCGATGCAGGTGCGTTCGGGGGAGACGGCCATGACGGGAGTGCGGCGCGGCGGGGGCATACGGTCCAGGGCGGGCCTGCTGTGGCCGCGGCAGGCGGCCTGGACGGTGTTCCAGCCCGGCTGGATCCCGCCGGCGGACGACCCGCTGGTGGAGCGGCTCAAACGGGTGCGGGTCATCGCGGGGATGATCGTGGCGAGCGGTGTCTACACCTTTGTCGCACGGGACTTCGACGGCAAGGAAGCGCTGGAGAACCTGCTCGTCGCCTGTCTGGTCCTGCTGGTCATCGCCCCGCTGACCGTCGGGGTGATGCTGATGGTCTGGCGGCGCCGCGGACCGCTGCGGCCGCTGGTGCCCGCGCTGATCGGCTCGTTGCAGCTGCTGCTGTACTTCGTGGGCTCGGCGGCCCTGGCGCTGCTGCTCCTGCCGGCCGGGGTGCAGTTCCTGGTCCTCGCCCCGCTGATCCCGTGGCTGCTGTGGTTCCTGTGCGTCGCGGCGGTCCGGGTCAACAGCAACTTCTTCGGTACCGCGGCCGTGCACCGTGCCCTGCCGCCGGTCCTGGCGTCCGTCACGTCCTGGCTGACGGCGGTCCCGGATCTGGTGACCGGTGATCTGCACGGCCTCGGGCTGACGCTGGGAGTGCTCTTCATCCTCGGGGCGCCCGTGCTGGTCACCTGTATCGCCGTACTGGAGATGCACCGGCTGTGGCGTTTCCACGGCGTCCGGCTGCTGGACCACCCGGGGGCGCCGCAACGCCCGTACGGGGGCAGCGATCCCCGCTCCTAGGGCCCGGCCCCGATCCACCGGAAAGCCGAAGGGCTCCCGCACCGGATGACGGTGCGGGAGCCCTTCGTCGCGCTACGGCCGGCTCAGGCCGAGGCAGGGGGATACAGGTCGCGCGGCAGCTGGGACGCCGCCGCCTCGTCCAGCAGCCACAGCGTCCGGCTGCGGCCACGGGCGCCCGCCGCCGGGGCCTGCACCTCTCCGGCACCGGAGAGGGCGATGGCCGCGGCATTGGCCTTGTCCTCGCCGGCCGCCAGCAGCCACACCTCCCGCGCCGCGCGGATGGCGGGCAGGGTGAGCGAGACGCGGGTGGACGGCGGCTTCGGCGCGCCGTGCACCCCGATCACCGTCCGCTCCTGCTCGTAGACGCCCGGCAGCTCGGGGAAGAGCGAGGCGACATGGGTGTCCGGGCCGACGCCCAGGAGCAGGACGTCGAAGGACGGCACCGCGGCGTGGTCCTCGGGCCCGGCCGCGGCGGCGAGTTCGAGGGCGTATTCCTCGGCCGCGGCGTCCGCGTCGTTGCCGAAGCGGCCGCCGGCCGGCTCCATCGGGTGCACTCGTGCCGGGTCCAGCGGGACGCTGTCCAGCAGCGCCGCGCGGGCCTGGGTGTAGTTGCGCTCCGGGTCCCCCTCGGGCAGGAACCGCTCATCGCCCCACCACAGGTCCAGCCGGTGCCAGTCCACCGCGTCCCGGGCGGGCGCCTCGGCGAGCGCGGCCAGCAGGCCGTTGCCGTTGCGGCCGCCGGTCAGGACCACCGAGGCGAAGCCACGGGCGGCCTGGGCGTCCACGATCTTCGTGATCAGCCGGGCCGCCGCGGCCTTCGCCATCAGGTCCTTGTCGCGGTGGACGACCACCTGCGGTGCGCTCACTTGGCGGCCGCCTTCTTGGCGGGCTTGGCGGGCGCCTTCTTCGCCGTGGCCTTGTCCGGTGTGCCGTCCCCGGCCGCCGGGGCCTCTTCCGCGGGCGCCGCCTGAGCGTCCGCGAGCCGGTCCACGCCGTACTTGAGCGCGGCGGCGTAGATGTCGTCCGGGTCGAGCCGGCGCAGCTCCTCGGCGAGCAGCTCGGAGGTCTCCCGCCGCTTGAGCGCCACCGCACGGTCGGGCTGGCCGTGCATGGAGAGCGTGGCCAGCGAGCCGTCCGGGCGGTCCAGCACGATCGTGCCGCCGCTGGACTCCATCCGTACGGCCGTCAGACCGGGGCCGGCCGACACCGTGCGCCTGACCGGGACGTTCAGCCGGCTGGCGAGCCACATGGCGAGCAGCTCACAGCTGGGGTTGAACTCCTCGCCCTCGACCTCGGCGGAGGTGACCGTGCACGGTGCCTGGTCCAGCGCCGCCGCGAGCATCGAGCGCCACGGGGTGATCCGGGTCCAGGACAGGTCGGTGTCGCCGGGGGTGTAGGTGTCGGCGCGGCCGGACAGCTCCTCGACGGGCCGCTCGGCGGCGTAGGCGTCGGTGACGCGGCGCTGTGCCAGCGCGCCGAGCGGGTCGTTGGCCGGGTCCAGCGGGGCGTTGACCGCCCACCAGACCACCACCGGGGCGTCCGGCAGCAGCAGCGGCAGCACCACGGACTGGGCGTGGTCGATGGCCTCGCCGTACAGCCGGAGTATGACCGTCTCGCCGGTGCCCGCGTCCGTGCCGACCCGGACCTCGGCGTCCAGCCGGGCCTTGGCGCGGTCGCGGGGCGAGCGGCTGACCCGCTTGATGACGACCAGGGTGCGCGAGGGGTGCTCGCGGGAGGCCTCGTTGGCCGCCTTCAGGGCGTCGTAGGCGTTCTCCTCGTCGGTGACGATGACGAGGGTGAGCACCATGCCGATGGCGGGCGTGCCGACGGCGCGGCGGCCCTCCACCAGCGCTTTGTTGATCTTGCTGGCCGTGGTTTCCGTCAGATCGATCTTCATGGCCGACGCCAGCTCCGTCCGTCTCGTGCGAGCATTTCGTCCGCCTCGGCCGGGCCCCAGGTGCCCGCCGGGTACTGCGCGGGCTTGCCGTTCTTGTCCCAGTACTCCTCGATCGGGTCGAGAATCCGCCAGGACTGCTCGACCTCCTCCAGGCGCGGGAAGAGGTTGGCGTCGCCCAGCAGCACGTCGAGGATCAGCCGCTCGTACGCCTCCGGGCTGGACTCCGTGAAGGACTCGCCGTACGCGAAGTCCATCGAGACGTCCCGGACCTCCATCGAGGTGCCCGGCACCTTGGAGCCGAACCGCACGGTCACGCCCTCGTCCGGCTGGACGCGGATGACCAGGGCGTTCTGGCCCAGCTCCTCCGTCGCCGTGTGGTCGAAGGGGGAGTGCGGGGCGCGCTGGAAGACCACCGCGATCTCGGTGACCCGGCGGCCCAGCCGCTTGCCGGTGCGCAGATAGAACGGCACGCCCGCCCAGCGGCGGTTGTCGATCGACAGCTTGATCGCGGCGTAGGTGTCGGTCTTCGACTTGGGGTCGATGCCGTCTTCCTGGAGATAGCCGACGGCCTTCTCGCCGCCCTGCCAGCCCTCCGCGTACTGCGCGCGGACGGTCTCCTTGCCGAGGTCCTTGGGCAGCCGTACGGCGCCGAGCACCTTGGTCTTCTCCGCGACCAGCGCGTCCGCGTCGAAGGAGGCCGGCTCCTCCATGGCGGTCAGCGCGAGCAGCTGGAGGAGGTGGTTCTGGATGACGTCACGGGCCGCGCCGATGCCGTCGTAGTAGCCGGCCCGGCCGCCGATGCCGATGTCCTCGGCCATGGTGATCTGGATGTGGTCCACATAGCTGCGGTTCCACAGCGGCTCGAACATCGTGTTGGCGAAGCGCAGCGCCAGGATGTTCTGGACCGTCTCCTTGCCCAGGTAGTGGTCGATCCGGAAGACCTCGTTGGGCGGGAAGACCTCGTGGACGATGCGGTTGAGCTCCTGCGCGCTCTCGAGGTTGTGCCCGAAGGGCTTCTCGATGACCGCGCGGCGCCAGGAGTCCGCCTTCTGGTCGGCGAGGCCGTGCTTCTTGAGCTGCTGGACGACCTTGGGGAAGAACTTCGGCGGTACGGAGAGGTAGAAGGCGAAGTTGCCGCCGGTCCCCTGGGCCTTGTCCAGCTCCTCTATGGTCGCCTTGAGCGTCTCGAAGGCCTGGTCGTCGTCGAAGTTGCCCTGGACGAAGCGGCAGCCCTGGACCAGCTGCTGCCAGACCTCCTCGCGGAACGGCGTCCGCGAGTGCTGCTTGACGGCCTCGTACACCTCCTGCGCGAAGTCCTCGTTCTCCCACTCGCGGCGGGCGAACCCGATGAGGGAGAAGCCCGGCGGCAGCAGACCGCGGTTGGCCAGGTCGTACACGGCGGGCATCAGCTTTTTACGGGACAAATCGCCCGTGACGCCGAAAATGACCAGGCCCGACGGCCCCGCGATACGCGGGAGCCGTCGGTCCAGTGCGTCACGAAGCGGGTTGGCTCCGTGGGATGCAGTCAAAGGAGATCAGCCCTCCGAGGGAGCGAGGCGCTTGAGCTCCGCCTCCGTGGACTTGAGGAGGTCGTTCCAGGCCGTCTCGAACTTGTCGACGCCCTCGTCCTCCAGGAGCTGGACGACCTCGTCGTACGAGATCCCGAGTGCGGCGATCGCGTCGAGCTCGGCACGGGCCGCCTCGTACGTGCCGCGCACCGTGTCACCGGTGATCTCGCCGCGCGCCGCGGTGGCCTCGAGGGTGGCCTCCGGCATGGTGTTGACCGTGCCCGGGGCGACCAGCTCGTCGACGTACAGGGTGTCCTTGTATGCCGGGTCCTTGACGCCGGTCGAGGCCCACAGCGGACGCTGCTTGTTGGCGCCGGCCTTGTCCAGGGCGGCCCAGCGCTCGGAGGCGAAGACCTCCTCGTACGCCTGGTACGCCAGACGGGCGTTGGCCAGCGCGGCCTTGCCCTTGAGCGCCTTGGCCTCGTCCGTGCCGAGCACCTCCAGGCGCTTGTCGATCTCGCTGTCCACCCGGGACACGAAGAACGAGGCGACCGAACGGATCAGGGACAGGTCCAGGCCCGCGGCCTTCGCCTTCTCCAGGCCCGCCAGGTAGGCGTCCATCACCTCGCGGTAGCGCTCCAGCGAGAAGATCAGCGTGACATTGACGCTGATGCCCAGGCCGATCACCTCGGTGATGGCCGGCAGACCCGCCTTGGTGGCCGGGATCTTGATCAGGGTGTTGGGGCGGTCCACCAGCCAGGCCAGCTGCTTGGCCTCGGCGATGGTCGCCGCGGTGTTGTGGGCCAGGCGCGGGTCGACCTCGATGGAGACCCGGCCGTCCTGGCCGCCGGTGGCGTCGAAGACCGGCCGCAGGATGTCGGCGGCGTCGCGGACGTCCGCCGTCGTGATCATGCGGATGGCTTCCTCGACGGTGACCTTGCGGGCCGCCAGGTCCGCGACCTGCTGGTCGTAGCCGTGGCCGTCCGAGATCGCCTTCTGGAAGATCGACGGGTTGGTCGTGACGCCGACGACGTGCTGCTGGTCGATCAGCTCGGCGAGATTGCCGGACGTGATGCGCTGGCGCGACAGGTCGTCCAGCCAGATCGCTACGCCTTCGTCGGAGAGGCGCTTGAGTGCGTCTGTCATGGGTTTAGCATCTCCTACTTGTCGTATACGGGCGTCAGCGCGCAGCCGCGTCAAGAGATTCCCGGGCGGCGGCCGCCACCGCGTCGGCGGTGAAGCCGAACTCGCGGAAGAGGACCTTGCCGTCGGCCGAGGCACCGAAGTGCTCCAGCGAGACGATGCGCCCGGCGTCACCGACGTAGCGGTGCCAGGTCAGGCCGATGCCGGCTTCGACGGCGACACGGGCCTTGACGGACGGCGGCAGCACGCTGTCGCGGTACGCCTGGTCCTGCTCCTCGAACCACTCGACCGAAGGCATCGACACGACCCGCGTCGGGATGCCGGCGGCCTGCAGCTGCTCGCGCGCCTCGACGGCGAGCTGCACCTCGGAGCCGGTACCGATCAGGACGGCCTGGGGCGCGGTGCTCTGCCCATCGGGGCCGGTGGCCTCGAAGAGGACGTAGCCGCCCTTGGCGGCGTCTTCGTTGGCCGGGTACGTCGGCACGCCCTGACGGGTCAGCGCGAGGCCGTGCGGGGCCCCCACGCCGAACTTCTTCGTGTAGCGCCTGAGGATCTCGCGCCAGGCGAGGGCGGTCTCGTTGGCGTCGGCCGGGCGGACGATGTTCAGGCCCGGGATGGCGCGCAGCGAGGCCAGGTGCTCGATGGGCTGGTGGGTCGGGCCGTCCTCGCCCAGACCGATGGAGTCGTGCGTCCACACATACGTCACCGGCAGGTGCATCAGCGCGGACAGCCGGACGGCGTTGCGCATGTAGTCGGAGAACACCAGGAAGGTGCCGCCGTAGATGCGGGTGTTGCCGTGCAGCGCGATGCCGTTCATCTCCGCGGCCATGGAGTGCTCGCGGATGCCGAAGTGGATCGTGCGGCCGTACGGGTCGGCGCCCGGCAGCGGGTTGCCCTCCGGCAGGAACGACGACGTCTTGTCGATCGTGGTGTTGTTGGAGCCCGCGAGGTCCGCGGAGCCGCCCCACAGCTCGGGGATGACCGCGCCGAGCGCCTGCAGCACCTTGCCGGACGCGGCGCGGGTGGCGACCGCGTGGCCGGGCTCGAACGCCGGGAGGTGCTCCTCCCAGCCCTCGGGGAGGTCCGTCGCGGCGATCCGGTCGAACTCGGCGGCGCGCTCCGGGTTGGCCGTGCGCCAGGCGGCGAACGACTTCTCCCACTCCTTCTTGGCGTCGCGGCCGCGGTCCAGGGCGGCGCGGGTGTGCGCGAGCACCTCGTCGGCGACCTCGAAGGACTGCTCCGGGTCGAAGCCCAGGACGCGCTTGGTGGCCGCGACCTCCGTGTCGCCCAGCGCCGAGCCGTGCGCGGCCTCGGTGTTCTGGGCGTTCGGGGCCGGCCAGGCGATGATCGAGCGGGCCGCGATGAAGGACGGGCGCCCGGTCTCGGCCTTGGCGGCCTCCAGGGCCTTGGCCAGACCGGCCGGGTCCAGGTCGCCGTTGGGCAGCTGCGCGACCCGCTGGACGTGCCAGCCGTAGGCCTCGTAGCGCTTGCAGGTGTCCTCGGAGACCGCGGTCTCGGTGTCACCCTCGATGGAGATGTGGTTGTCGTCCCACAGCAGGACGAGGTTGCCGAGCTTCTGGTGGCCGGCGAGCGAGGAGGCCTCGGCGGAGATGCCCTCCTGGAGGCAGCCGTCACCGGCGATGCACCAGATGGTGTGGTCGAAGGGGGAGGTGCCCGCCGCCGCCTCGGGGTCGAACAGGCCGCGCTCGTAGCGGGCCGCCATCGCCATGCCCACGGCGTTGGCGACACCCTGGCCCAGCGGGCCGGTGGTGGTCTCCACGCCGGTGGTGTGGCCGTACTCCGGGTGGCCGGGGGTCTTCGAGCCCCAGGTGCGGAAGGCCTTGAGGTCATCGAGCTCCAGGCCGTAGCCGGCCAGGTAGAGCTGGATGTAGAGGGTCAGGCTGGAGTGGCCCGCGGAGAGGACGAACCGGTCGCGGCCGGTCCAGTCCGCGTCCGCCGGGTCGTGCCGCATCAGCTTCTGGAAGAGAACATAGGCGGCGGGCGCCAGGCTCATGGCCGTACCCGGATGGCCGTTGCCGACCTTCTGCACGGAATCCATGGCCAGGACGCGGACGGTGTCCACCGCCCGCTTGTCCAGATCGGTCCACTCGAAATCTGTGGTGGTCGGCTTGGTGCTCACCCTGAGTCAGGGCTCCTCTCCACATGTCGAACGCCGGGAACGGTTTGCCCTCCGGCGGTGCCGAGCCTACCCCCGCCGGTGCGCGCTCCTTTTCGACGCTCAGTCGGTGTTTTCGGCGCTCAGCCGGTGCTCAGTCGGCGTCCTGGGTGCTCAGTCGGCGGGTGGCGGCACGGGCAGTCGTCGCTTTGCGCAGCCAAGTCACGACATCGGGTGATCCCGCCCCGGATGCGCCGGCCATACGACCAGACTGCCGGGCCGTGGTGCCGTTCGCCTCCTGAACGCCGGGCGAACGTCGCGGGAATGCCGCCGCCCCCAGGCCAGGGGGCGGCGCCCAACACGACCGCACCCCCGCGAAGATCGCTCTCTCGCCAACGTCTAAAGTGGCGTGGTACGCGCAAGCTTTACCGCCGCTTCGGCGGTTGGGCTTGCGGGCCTTATCTCTGCGGCAATGGCCGCTGAAGTTACTTCCAGGGGTGTGCGTGACGGCCGTCGAATCCCGTCCTGCGGGGGCGCTCTCTGAGGTCTCCGGGAGTCCCGGAAAGCGGCCGTTCCCGGCTCGCGTCAAGGCATTCATCGCGCTGACCAAGCCGCGGGTCATCGAATTGCTGCTGATGACCACCGTGCCGGTGATGTTCCTGGCGGCCAAGGGCGTCCCCGATCTGTGGCTGGTGCTGGCGACCTGCATCGGCGGCTATCTCTCGGCCGGCGGCGCGGGCGCCTACAACATGTACATCGACCGCGACATCGACGCCCTGATGGACCGCACCGCGCAGCGGCCGCTGGTCACCGGCATGGTCTCGCCGCGCGAATGCCTGGTCTTCGCGACCACCCTCGCGGTCGGCTCCACCGCCTGGTTCTGGTTCCTCGTCAACCCGCTGTCGGCAATGCTGTCCCTCGGGGCGCTGCTTTTCTATGTCGTCGTCTACACGATGATCCTCAAGCGGCGCACCGCACAGAACATTGTCTGGGGCGGAATCGCGGGCTGTATGCCGGTCTTCATCGGCTGGTCCTCGGTGACGAATTCGGTCTCCTGGGCCGCGCTGATTCTGTTCCTCGTCATTTTCTTCTGGACGCCGCCGCATTACTGGCCGCTGTCGATGAAGGTGAAGGACGACTACGAGCGGGTCGGCGTGCCGATGCTCCCGGTCATCGCCGGCAACAAGGTCGTGGCCCGGCAGATCGTCGCCTACAGCTGGGTCATGGTCGCCGTCTCGCTGCTGCTCCAGCCCCTGGGCTACACCGGCTGGTTCTACACCGCGGTCGCGGTGGTCTGCGGAGCGTTCTGGCTCAAGGAGGCGCACGGCCTGCAGGCCCGCGCCAAGGCCGGGATCACCGGGGCCAAGCTCAAGGAGATGCGGCTCTTCCACTGGTCCATCACCTATGTCTCGCTGCTGTTCGTGGCCGTCGCCGTGGACCCCTTCCTGCGCTGACCACCGACCCGCCGGCCGCCTCTTCCTCAGGTGATTACCGGCGGGTAGCATGCTGTTCATGGCAGACACCCAGCAGGTGGAGACGGCCGGCAGCACCACCGGCGCCCAGGCCGGCAAGCGGGACCGGAAGCGTACGGCCAGGCTCGCCCGGCAGATCCGCGCCTTCGCCGACGCGCACGGCGGCAGCGCCGAGGGTCAGCTCGCCCACATCGGCCGCGGCCGCACCCGGATCGCCCTGGTCGGCGCCAACGGCGAGTGGGGCAATCTCGTCGCCGACACCTTCGAGGCCGCCAAGGACGCCGCGGCGCTGGCCGGCCTCGAAGTGCACGACGACTTCGACGGCGAGCTCGCCGCCAAGGTCCGCACCGGCCGCTACGAGTGGTCCCGGATGGCGGGCCTGCAGCTGGGCGGCCCGGCCAACGCCTGACGGCCGCCGGGTGGCGTGCGCCGGGGCGCACGCCACAAGCGGAGCCCGCTACCTCACCACCTCCTCACCCGTTAAGCCACCGGGCGCGGCGCTTCGTTCGCGCCCGGCGGGCTCTTGGGTAGGAGGACCGGATGGACGGCCATACCTTCCTGGCAGATCAGCCCCCGCTCATCGACCAGCACAGCCATGGCGCGCTGCACGGCGAACTCGGCCTGGGCTCGTTCGAGGCCCAGCTGGCCGCCGCGGCCGGCGCCCACGGCCCGGCCCCGGCGGGCACGAGCTACTTCGACAGCTGGACCGGCCTCGCGCTGCGCCGCTGGTGCCCCCCGCTGCTGGGCCTGGAGCCGCACTGCGCGCCCGCCCGCTATCTGGCCCGCCGGCGCGAGATCGGCGCCTTCCGCGCCGGCCGGCTGCTGCTGCGCGGCGCCGGCATCGGCACGTTCCTGCTGGAGGTCGGCGCCCCCAGCGAACTGACCTCGGCCGCCGAGCTGGCCGCCGCCGCCGAGGCCCGCGCCCATGAGGTCGTACGCCTGGAATCACTCGCCGAACAGGTCGCCGACACCTCGGGCAGCGTCGACTCCTTCATCACCTACACCGCCGAGGCCCTCTACGCCGCGGCCCAGCACGCCACCGCCTTCGCCTCCGGCGCCACCTACTGCGACGGGCGTGCCCCGCAGGCCGGCGAGGTACGGCGCGCCGCGGAACGCTGGCTGAGCGGCCGCCGTCCCGGGGGACGGCTCGGCGAGCCGACGCTGGTACGGCATCTGCTGTGGAGCGCGATGGCCACCGGGCTGCCCGTCCAGCTGCACTGCCCCGATCCCCGGCCGCTGGCGGGCTTCCTGCAGGCCACGACCGGGATCGGCGCGGACGTCGTCCTGCTGCCACCGGTGCCGCACCACCGGCGGGCGGCGCAGCTCGCCGCGGTGCACGCCCATGTCTACGCGGACGCCGGACCGAGCCCCGAGGAGACCCTCGGCCAGGCGCCGTTCGGCAAGCTGCTGTTCTCCTCGGGGGCGCACGGGCTGCCCGAGCTCTACGTCACCGGGGCGCGGTTGTTCGTACGGGCCATGGAGCGGGTCGTGCGGGAGTGGACCGACGAGGGGATGTGCGGCCCGGAGGACGGGCCGGTCATCACCGAGATGGTCGGGTCGGGGACGGCGCGCCGGGTCTACCGGCTGGACGCGGCGGCCACCTGAGGACCGGGCGCCTCGTGCCCGTCGGAGGGGGCGGGCACGACGGGCTCCTCCTCCTGCAGCGGACCGCGGTCGCGCAGCGCCAGCGCGACCCGCAGCACGCAGAGCCACACCATGGCCGATCCGAGCATGTGGAACCCGATGACCAGCGCCGGCAGGCCCATGAAGTACTGGACGTAGCCGATGACGCCCTGCAGGGCGAGGCAGACGAACAGCTCCAGGACCCGCCGGCGCGGCGCCGCCGGGGCCTTGACGGCCCGCAGGGTGAACCACAGCGCCACGCTCAGGCCGACCACGATGTAGACGAAGTCGACGTGCAGCTGCGTGATCTCCTGCCAGTTCAGCGGAATGCGGTGGACCTTCTTGGCGTCGCCCGCGTGCGGGCCCGCGCCGGTGACCACCGAGCCGATGACCGTGAGCGCGCCGGTCGCCGCGACCAGCAGCCAGGCCAGCTGCCGCACCGGGCGGGCCACCAGCTCACGCGGTTCCTCGTCGCCCTCGCCCGCCCGCTGCCAGCTCAGTACGGCGACCGTGAGCAGGGCCGTGGCCGCGAGGAAGTGGGAGCTGACGATGTACGGGTTCAGGCCCGTCAGGACCGTGATGCCGCCGATCACGGCGTTGCTCATGACGAGCCAGAACTGCGCCCAGCCGAGCCGGGTGAGCGAGCGGCGCCGCGGGTGCCGGGCGCGCGCGGCGATGATGAACAGGCCGACGACCACGCACAGCACATCCGTCAGCATGCGGTTGCTGAACTCGATGATGCCGTTGATGCCCATCGCCGCGGTCGGCGTCAGGCTGTCCGGGGTGCACTTGGGCCAGGTCGTGCAGCCCAGCCCGGACTGGGTGAGCCGGACCGCGCCTCCCGTCACGACGATGATGACGGCCATGACGACGGTCGCCAGCGCGGCCCGCTGCACGAAGCGGGCGGACGGCTGCCAGCGGCGGGCGATCAGCTCGAGGGGATTCAGCGTGTTCGGCACGGTTGCCATCGTAGGCGGCGGCTTGTGCGAGTTTTCACGAGGGCCCCTTCCGGGCGTCCCCCATCCGCCGTCACCAGCGCAGAGCCGTGAAATCGACCGGCTGCGGCCGCATGTCCTGGGCGCGCACGGCCAGTTGCCGCATCCGCTGCGCCATCTGTTCGGCGGGCAGCTGTCTGCGGTCGCCGTGGCCGGGCAGCAGCCATGCGAAGCGGAGCCGGCCGACGGTGCGTGCCAGCGAGGCCGCCAGCTCCTCGATGGAGTACCAGGTCACGCTCTGCGCGATCTCGATGTCGCCGGTCGTCCGCGACCAGTAGAAGCTGTCGCCGCTGAAGCAGTACCGGTCGTCGGCCAGATAGAGCACGCTGCCCTCGGTGTGGCCGGGCAGCGGCACGGCGTGGACACCCTCGGCGATCTCGACGTCCTCGGTGCCGCGAAGGACGCGGTCGGCGTCGGGGGCCGCGTCGAGGTCGCCCTCGTGGATCCACAGCCGGGCGCCGAAGCGGTCGGCGTAGCGGCGGCCGTGTGCCGCGTGGTCACGGTGGGTGAGGAGGACGTCGGTGACGCGGCCGAGCCGCTCGTACCGGGAGGCCAGCGCCTCGCTCCAGCGCGGGGTGTCGATCATCATCAGGGTCCCGGAGGGGCGCCGCAGAAGGTAGGAGTTGGCCCCGGCGGTGTGGGGGGAGTTGTGCCCGCAGAGATGGACGGTGTCGTCGAGCGCCAGCGGGAACGGGTCCTGCGCCGGGTCCAGCCGGCCGGTGCCGGGGCGGATGGAGCGGGTGGGGCAGGCGAACGCGGCGGCCTGTAACCGGCGCTCCTCCGCCGCGTCGGCCGGTTCGCGCAGGATCACGGAGCGGTTGCCGGCCTCGCCGATCAGGCCGGGTGCGAGCTGCCGGGCGACGTCGCAGTTGGTGCAGCGGTCGTCCACGTACCAGTCGGTGGATGCGTTGGTCATGACCACGAGATTCCTCGGTGGCCGGCGAAAGGGGAAGGGGCGCCGGATCTTGTTTTTGCCGGTGGCGGCCGCTCTGCACCGCAGCGAATGAGAGCAAGGAATGAAGGCATGGCCATGACAAGGCATGCGCGCGGGGTGACCGGATCAACGAGCCATCCGGCCGCTCACTCCCAGCGGAAGAACCTGGCCGCCGCCCCGAGCCCCAGCACCGCCCACCCGGCGAGCACGCCGAGGTCCCCCCACGGCACACCGGCCCCGTGCTGCAGCACCTCGCGCAGCCCGTCCGACAGCGCCGAGATCGGCAGCAGCCCCAGCGCCGACTGCGCGGCCTCCGGGAACTTCGTCAGCGGGACGATGACCCCGCCGCCCACCAGGAGCAGCAGAAACACCAGGTTGGCGGCGGCGAGGGTGGCCTCCGCCTTGAGCGTGCCCGCCATCAGCAGGCCCAGGCCCGAGAACGCGGCGGTGCCCAGGAGGAGCAGCAGCACCACGGAGACGGGGTTGCCGTGCGGGGACCAGCCCAGGGCGAGGGCGACCGCCGTCAGCAGCGCGATCTGCAGCACCTCGGTGACCAGCACCGCGCAGGTCTTGGCGGTCATCAGCCCCCAGCGCGGCAGCGGCGAGGCGGCGAGCCGCTTGAGCACGCCGTAGCGGCGCTCGAAGCCGGTGGCGATGGCCTGGCCGGTGAAGGCGGTGGACATCACGGCGAGGGCGAGGACGCCGGGCGCCAGGAAGTCGACGGCCTTCCCCGAACCGCCCGCGGTGTCCGTGGGCACGGCGATGATGTCGACGGCGGAGAAGAGCACCAGTAGCAGCGTCGGGATGACGACGGTCAGCAGCAGCTGCTCGCCGTTGCGCAGCAGCATCCTGGTCTCCAGGGCCGCCTGTGCGCGAATCATCCGGGGCAGCGGGGCCGCCCCGGGCCGCGGGGTGAAGGTACCGGCGGTGGCGGCGGCCCCGGTGGCGGTCGCGGGCTCGGTGGCGGTCATGCGCGCAGCTCCTTACCGGTGAGCTCCAAGAAGACGTCCTCCAGGGTGTGCCGCTCGACGGCTATCGCGTCGGGCATGACGCCGTTCTGGGCGCACCAGGAGGCGACGGTGGCCAGGAGCTGCGGGTCGACCTTGCCGTTGACGCGGTAGGTGCCCGGGGTGACTTCGGTGGCGGCGCTGTCGGAGGGCAGCGCCTTGAGGAGGGAGGCGACATCGAGCCCCGGCCAGCCGGAGAAGCGCAGGCTGTTCTCCGCGCCGCCGCGGCACAGCTCCTCGGGGCTGCCCTGGGCGATGACCCGGCCGCCGTCGATGATCGCGACATCGTCGGCGAGCTGCTCGGCCTCGTCCATGAAGTGGGTGGTGAGGACGACGCTCACGCCGTCGGTCCGCAGCTCCCGTACGAGGTCCCAGGTGGCGCGCCGGGCCTGCGGGTCCAGGCCGGCGGTGGGCTCGTCGAGGAAGACCAGCTCGGGGCGGCCGACGACGGCCATCGCCAGCGCGAGCCGCTGCTGCTGGCCGCCGGACAGCCGGCGGTAGGGCGTACGGCCGCAGCTGCCCAGGCCGAGCCGCTCGATGAGCGGGCCGACGTCGAGGGGGTGGGCGTGCAGGGTGGCGGTGTGCCGCAGCATCTCCTCGGCGCGGGCGCCCGCGTAGACGCCGCCGGACTGGAGCATGACGCCGATCCGGGGGCGCAGCGCGGTGGCGTCGGCGACGGGGTCCAGGCCCAGGACGCGGACCGTGCCGTCGTCCGGACGGCGGTATCCCTCGCAGGTTTCCACGGTGGTGGTCTTGCCGGCGCCGTTCGGGCCGAGAACGGCGGTCACCGCGCCGCGCGCGACGGTGAGGTCGAGCCCGTCGACGGCGGTCTTGGTCCCGTATCGCTTGACCAGGCCGACGACCTCGACGGCAGGCTCGGTTCGCATGGCGGGCAGTTTACGGAGCGGACGCCGGGCGCCGGTGCGCGGGGGCTCGGGTTCGGCCATGGCCGCCCCGAAGATAGGTGACCCTAAGTGATGGAGACCACCAGTCCGTCATCCGGACGTGGGTTGAATCGCTCCGGCGAATTACGCAACAATGACGTTGTGAAAAACCCGAGCGAGGATCAGGGAGCACCCGCGGTCGAGCCGACCGCCGGGCCGGCCCCCGCCGCGCCCGAGCCGTCCGCGCAGTCCCGGGCCGCACATCCCGTCCCGCCGGCGCACGACGAGCAGCACGGCACCCGCAATCGGGTCGCCCGCTCCATTCTCGACCACGGTCCGTCCACCGCGGCCGAGCTGGCGCTGCGCCTGGAGCTCACCCAGGCGGCGGTGCGCCGCCATCTGGATGCGCTGGCCGCCGAGGGTGTCGTCGAGCCCCGCGAGAAGCGGGTCTACGGCGCACGCGGCCGCGGCCGCCCCGCCAAGGCCTTCGCCCTGACCGACTGCGGCCGGGACGCCTTCGACCAGGCCTACGACCAGCTGGCCTCCGACGCGCTGCGCTGGATCGCGCAGTCCGCCGGCGGCGGCGCCATGGGTGAGGCGGCGGTCGCCGCGTTCGCCCGCGCGCGGTTCGCGGCGCAGGCCGCCGGCTACCGCGAGGCGGTCGAGGCCGCCGAGCCGCAGGCCCGTACCCAGGCCCTTGCCGAGGCGTTGACCGCGGACGGGTACGCTGCTACGGCGCGCAGCGCGCCCAACCCACAGCTCGGTGAACAGCTCTGCCAGCACCACTGCCCGGTCGCCCATGTCGCCGAGCAGTACCCGCAGCTGTGCGAGGCGGAGACCGAGGTCTTCTCCCGACTGCTCGGGACCCACGTACAGCGTCTTGCCACCATCGCCCACGGCGACGGAGTGTGTACGACCTTCATCCCGAAGGCCGGGGCCGGCAAGGCAGCTCACCGCACCGGTGAGCACACCACAAAGACCACCACAGCATCTGCCAGCACGGCCGGGAGGAACCCCGCATGACGCTCCCCACGGAGACTGCTCACCCTGAGCTCGAGGGCCTGGGCAACTACGAATACGGCTGGGCCGACTCCGACGTGGCCGGCGCCTCCGCCAAGCGCGGTCTTTCCGAGGACGTCGTCCGCGACATCTCGGCGAAGAAGAACGAGCCGGAGTGGATGCTCAAGCTCCGTCTCAAGGGCCTGAAGCTGTTCGACAAGAAGCCCATGCCCAACTGGGGCTCGGACCTGTCGGGCATCGACTTCGACAACATCAAGTACTTCGTCCGCTCCACCGAGCAGCAGGCCGCCTCCTGGGAGGACCTGCCCGAGGACATCAAGAACACCTACGACAAGCTCGGCATCCCCGAGGCGGAGAAGCAGCGCCTGGTCGCCGGTGTCGCCGCGCAGTACGAGTCCGAGGTCGTCTACCACCAGATCCGCGAGGACCTGGAGGAGCAGGGCGTCATCTTCCTGGACACCGACACCGCGCTCAAGGAGCACCCGGAGCTCTTCCAGGAGTACTTCGGCACGGTCATCCCGGTCGGCGACAACAAGTTCGCGTCGCTGAACACCGCGGTGTGGTCCGGCGGCTCGTTCATCTACGTCCCCAAGGGTGTCCACGTCGACATCCCGCTGCAGGCCTACTTCCGGATCAACACCGAGAACATGGGCCAGTTCGAGCGGACGCTGATCATCGTCGACGAGGACGCCTACGTCCACTACGTCGAGGGCTGCACGGCGCCGATCTACAAGTCGGACTCGCTGCACTCCGCGGTCGTGGAGATCATCGTCAAGAAGGGCGGCCGCTGCCGCTACACGACCATCCAGAACTGGTCGAACAACGTCTACAACCTGGTCACCAAGCGCGCCGTCGCCTACGAGGGCGCGACCATGGAGTGGGTCGACGGCAACCTCGGCTCCAAGGTGACGATGAAGTACCCGGCGGTCTACCTGATGGGTGAGCACGCCAAGGGCGAGACGCTGTCCATCGCCTTCGCGGGCGAGGGCCAGCACCAGGACGCCGGTTCCAAGATGGTCCACATGGCGCCGAACACCTCCTCCAACATCGTCTCGAAGTCGGTGGCGCGCGGCGGTGGCCGGACCTCCTACCGCGGTCTGGTGGAGATCGGCGAGGGCGCCGCGGGCTCCAAGTCCAACGTGCTGTGTGACGCCCTGCTGGTGGACACGATCTCCCGCTCGGACACCTACCCCTACGTCGACGTCCGCGAGGACGACGTCTCCATGGGCCACGAGGCGACCGTCTCCAAGGTCAGCGAGGACCAGCTCTTCTACCTGATGGCGCGTGGCCTGACGGAGTTCGAGGCGATGGCGATGATCGTGCGCGGCTTCGTCGAGCCGATCGCCCGTGAGCTGCCGATGGAGTACGCCCTGGAGCTCAACCGGCTGATCGAGCTGCAGATGGAGGGCGCGGTCGGCTGACCCGCCGCCCGTCCCGCCCGCAGCACCCTTCTTGACGCAGAAAGCGAGCACTACGACAGCCATGGCTGAGGCTCAGAACATCCCGGCAGGTTCCACGACCACCGGCTCCATCGCGGTGGCCGCGGAGTCCACCGTCGCCACCCGGATGAGCGCCCCGCCGTCCTTCGACGTGGCGGACTTCCCGGTGCCGCACGGCCGTGAGGAGGAGTGGCGCTTCACTCCCCTCGCGCGGCTGAAGGGCCTGCACGACGGCTCCGCCGTGGCCGGCGGCCCCGACCTGAAGATCGACATCACCGCGCCCGAGGGCGTCACCCACGAGCTGGTCGACCGCAGCGACCCGCGGGTCGGCAAGGCCGGTACGCCCGTGGACCGGGTCGCGGCGCAGGCGTACAGCTCCTTCGAGAAGGCCTCGGTCGTCACGGTCCCCAAGGAGACCGTGCTGCCCGAGCCCATCCGGATCACCGTGCACGGCGAGGGGGGCACCGCCTTCGGCCACCAGGTCATCGAGCTCGGTGCGTTCGCCGAGGCGGTCGTCGTCATCGACCACACCGGTGACGCGGTGCTCGCCGCCAACGTCGACTACCTCCTCGGCGACGGCGCCAAGCTGACCGTCGTCTCGGTCCAGGACTGGGCGGAGACCGCCGTCCACACCGGGCAGCACAACGCCCTGGTCGGCCGGGACGCCACCTTCAAGTCCGTGATCGTCACCTTCGGCGGCGACCTCGTCCGGCTGCACCCGCGCATCACGTACGCGGCCCCCGGCGGCGAGGCCGAGCTCTACGGCCTCTACTTCACCGAGCAGGGCCAGCACCACGAGCACCGCCTCTTCGTCGACCACGACGCGACGAACTGCCGCTCCAACGTGACGTACAAGGGCGCGCTCCAGGGCCAGGACGCCCACGCCGTCTGGATCGGCGACGTCCTCATCCGGGCGTCCGCCACCGGCACGGACACCTACGAGCTCAACCGCAACCTCGTCCTGACCGACGGCGCGCGGGTCGACTCGGTGCCCAACCTCGAGATCGAGACCGGCGAGATCGTCGGCGCCGGCCACGCCTCGGCGACCGGCCGGTTCGACGACGAGCAGCTGTTCTACCTGATGGCCCGCGGAATCCCGGCCGACGAGGCCCGCCGTCTGGTCGTGCGCGGCTTCTTCGCCGAGCTGGTCCAGCAGATCGGTCTCCCGGACGTCGAAGAGCGCCTGATGAGCAAGATCGAGGCCGAGCTGGAAGCGTCCGCGGTATGAGCTACGTACGCGCAGCGGCACTCAGCGAGCTGGAGGAGGACACCCCCAAGAGGGTGGAGATCGACGGCACGCCCGTTTCCCTGGTGCGCACCGAGGGCGAGGTGTTCGCGATCAACGACATCTGCTCGCACGCGAACGTCTCCCTCTCCGAGGGCGAGGTCGAGGACTGCTCGATCGAGTGCTGGCTGCACGGCTCGAGCTTCGACCTGCGCACCGGCAAGCCGAGCGGCCTTCCCGCGACGCGCCCCGTCCCCGTATACCCCGTAAAGATCGAAGGGGACGACGTGCTCGTCTCCGTCACCCAGGAGTCCTGAGTTCCCCATGGCAACGCTTGAGATCCACGACCTGCACGTCTCCGTCGAGGCCGAGAACGGCCCGCGCGAGATCCTGAAGGGCGTCGACCTGACCGTGAAGCAGGGCGAGACGCACGCCATCATGGGCCCCAACGGCTCCGGCAAGTCGACTCTCGCCTACTCGCTGGCGGGTCACCCCAAGTACACGATCACCGGCGGCACGGTCACCCTCGACGGCGAGGACGTCCTGGAGATGTCCGTCGACGAGCGCGCCCGCGCCGGCGTCTTCCTCGCCATGCAGTACCCGGTCGAGGTCCCCGGTGTCTCCGTCTCCAACTTCCTGCGCACCTCCGCGACCGCGATCCGCGGCGAGGCCCCCAAGCTGCGGCTGTGGGTCAAGGAGGTCAAGGAGGCCATGGAGCGTCTCCAGATGGACCCCGCCTTCGCCGAGCGCAACGTCAACGAGGGCTTCTCCGGCGGTGAGAAGAAGCGCCACGAGATCCTCCAGCTGGAGCTGCTCAAGCCGGCCATCGCGATCCTCGACGAGACCGACTCCGGCCTCGACGTCGACGCGCTGCGCACCGTCTCCGAGGGCGTCAACCGCGTCCGCGAGACCGGCCAGGTCGGCACTCTGCTGATCACCCACTACACGCGCATCCTGCGCTACATCAAGCCCGACCACGTCCACGTGTTCGCGAACGGCCGCATCGCCGAATCCGGTGGCGCCGAGCTCGCCGACAAGCTGGAGGCCGAGGGCTACGAGGCTTACACGAAGGGTGGCGCAACCGCGTGACACAGCTGCCGGGCCTCCTCGACACAGAGGCGATCCGTAAGGACTTCCCCCTCCTGGACCGTCAGGTCCACGACGGGAAGAAGATCGTGTACCTGGACAACGCCGCGACGTCCCAGAAGCCGCGCCAGGTCCTCGACGCCCTGAACGCCTACTACGAACGCCACAACGCCAACGTCCACCGCGGCGTGCATGTGCTCGCCGAGGAGGCCACGGCGCTGTACGAAGGCGCGCGCGACAAGGTCGCCGCCTTCATCAACGCACCGAGCCGCAACGAGGTGATCTTCACCAAGAACGCCTCGGAGTCGCTCAACCTCGTGGCCAACATGCTCGGCTGGGCCGATGAGCCCTACCGCGTGGACCGCGAGACCGAGATCGCCATCACGGAGATGGAGCACCACTCCAACATCGTCCCGTGGCAGCTGCTCTCGCAGCGCACCGGCGCGAAGCTGAAGTGGTTCGGCATCACCGACGACGGCCGCCTCGACCTGTCCAACATCGACGAGATCATCACCGAGAAGACGAAGATCGTCTCCTTCACGCTGGTCTCCAACATCATGGGCACGATCAACCCGGTCGAGACGATCGTCCGGCGCGCCCAGGAAGTCGGCGCGCTGGTCTGCATCGACGCCTCGCAGGCCGCCCCGCACATGGTGCTGGACGTCCAGGCGCTGCAGGCCGACTTCGTCGCCTTCACCGGCCACAAGATGTGCGGGCCGACCGGCATCGGCGTCCTGTGGGGCCGCCAGGAGCTGCTGGAGGACCTCCCGCCGTTCCTGGGCGGCGGCGAGATGATCGAGACCGTCTCGATGCACTCCTCGACGTACGCGCCCGCGCCGCACAAGTTCGAGGCCGGTACGCCCCCGATCGCGCAGGCCGTGGGCCTCGGCGCGGCCGTGGACTACCTCACCTCGATCGGCATGGACAAGATCGCCGAGCATGAGCACGCGATCACCGAGTACGCCGTCAAGCGGCTGCTGGAGGTCCCCGACCTGCGCATCATCGGCCCCGGCACGGCCGAGGACCGCGGCGCGACGATCTCCTTCACGCTCGGCGACATCCACCCGCACGACGTCGGCCAGGTGCTGGACGAACAGGGCATCGCGGTCCGGGTGGGTCACCACTGCGCCCGCCCCGTCTGCCTGCGGTACGGAATTCCCGCGACCACGCGAGCGTCGTTCTATCTGTACTCCACCCCCGCCGAGGTCGACGCCCTGGTCGAGGGGCTTGAGCACGTACGCAACTTCTTCGGTTGAGGAAATGCGGCCGGACAACCAAGCGCAGCGGATGAGGACGAGGACTGACTGAGTCGTGAAGCTGGATTCCATGTACCAGGACGTCATCCTGGACCACTACAAGCACCCCCATGGGCGCGGTCTGCGTGACGGCGACGCGGAGGTGCACCACGTCAACCCCACGTGCGGTGACGAGATCACCCTGCGCGTGCGGCTGGACGGCGCGAAGATTGAAGATGTGTCGTACGAGGGGCAGGGCTGCTCCATCAGCCAGGCCTCGGCGTCCGTCCTCAACGAGCTTCTGGTCGGCAAGCAGCTGGGCGAGGCGCAGAAGATCCAGGAGACGTTCCTGGAGCTGATGCAGTCCAAGGGCCAGGTGGAGCCGGATGACGCGATGGAGGAGGTGCTGGAGGACGCGGTCGCGTTCGCCGGTGTCTCCAAGTACCCGGCGCGCGTGAAGTGCGCCCTGCTCAGCTGGATGGCCTGGAAGGACGCCACGGCCAAAGCTCTCTCCGAGGAGGCGAAGACCGCATGACGGAAACGACCACCAAGCCGGCCTCTGAGGAAGAGGTCCGCGAGGCGCTGTACGACGTCGTCGACCCCGAGCTGGGCATCGACGTCGTCAACCTGGGCCTGATCTACGGCATCCACATCGACGACGCCAACATCGCCACCATCGACATGACGCTGACGTCCGCGGCCTGCCCGCTGACCGATGTCATCGAGGACCAGGCGAAGTCGGCCACCGAGGGCCTCGTCAACGAGCTGAAGATCAACTGGGTCTGGATGCCCCCGTGGGGCCCCGACAAGATCACCGACGACGGCCGCGAGCAGCTGCGCGCGCTCGGCTTCAACGTCTGACGGGATCCCCCGCAACGCACGGCGCGATACGGCCGTGCCCGCCAGGACGTCCTGGCGGGCACGGCCGTTCGTCTTTCCGTGGCTTTTCCCCGGGCGCCGTTGTGTACGTCCGTACGCAACGCTGTGTACGCTCGTACGCATGGTCTATGTGACGCTGGGCGCCGCGATCCTCTCCGAGATACTCGCGACCACCGCGATGAAGTACAGCGACGGGCTCAGCAGGCTCTGGCCCTCGGTGGGCACCGTGGTGGGCTACCTCATCGCCTTCGCGCTGCTGGCCCGGACGCTGAAGACGATGAGCGTCGGGACCGCCTATGCGATCTGGTCCGGGGCCGGCACGGCCGTGATCGCGGCGATCGGCATGGTCTTCCTCGGGGAGAGCACCAGCGCGCTGAAGATCCTCGGGGTGCTGCTGGTCATCGCCGGGGTCGTGGCGCTGAACCTGGACGGGGCGCACTGATGGCGCGGCGCTACGACCCCGACCGGCGGCAGCGGATCATCGACGCAGCGATCCGCGTGGTCGGCGAGCGTGGGATCGCCGGGCTCAGCCACCGGGCGGTGGCCGCCGCCGCCGATGTGCCGCTGGGATCGACGACGTACCACTTCCGCACCCTGGACGATCTGCTGGTCGCGGCGCTGGAGCAGATCAACCGGGAGTGCCTGGCCGAATTCGCGCGATGGGTGGTGGGCATCGACCCGGCGGTGCCGCTCGGCGAGGAGGTCATGCGCTACGTGGCGGACCTCCTGGGCGGGGACCGGGCTCGGCGGGAGCTGGAGTACGAGCTGTATCTCGCGGCGCTGCGGCATGTGGCGGTGCGCCCGATCGCGGCCGCCTGCCTGGACGAGATGGCGCAGCTGCTCGGGGAGCGGATCGGCGATCTCCCGACCGCCCGCGCCGTGGTGGCCTTCACCGACGGGCTGGTGCTCCAGCATCTGCTCACCGGACAGCCCTTCGAACCGGCCGCGCTGCGCGCCGGACTGGCCTCGGTGCTGGGCTGAGGCCGGGGCCCGCGCGGCTCGTACGGCCCTACGAAGCGGTTGGTGCGACCCTACGGCCGGGCCCGATCGCTGAGACCGGTTCGCCTGAGCGGGCGAGCTCCGGTTAGGTTTCGAGCATGACCGATGCTGCTACTTCCGCTTCCCGTACGACCGGCGCCGTCGCCGCCGGGCTCGCCACCGTCGCCTCCGACGGCACCATTCTCGACACCTGGTACCCGGCGCCCGAGCTGGTCACCGCGCCCTCCGAGGACCTCGGCCCGGCCGGCACCGAGCGGCTGGAGGACGACCGCGCCACGGATCTGCTCGGCCCCGCCGCTCTCAAGGCGATCGGTCCCGACCCGGTCCGTGACGTGGAGGTCGTGGCCGTCCGCACGGTCATCACCTCGCTGGACGACAAGCCGCTGGACGCGCACGACGTCTACCTGCGCCTGCACCTCCTCAGCCACCGGCTGGTCAAGCCGCACGGGCAGAGCCTGGAGGGCATGTTCGGCCTGCTGGCGAACGTCGCCTGGACCTCGCTCGGCCCGGTGGCCGTCGACCAGGTGGAGTCGGTGCGGCTGAACGCCCGCGCCGAGGGGCTGCACCTGATGGTCACCAGCATCGACAAGTTCCCGCGGATGACCGACTACGTCGCGCCGACCGGCGTGCGCATCGGCGACGCCGACCGGGTGCGGCTGGGTGCCCACCTCGCGTCCGGCACCACCGTCATGCACGAGGGATTCGTCAACTTCAACGCCGGGACGCTGGGCACCTCCATGGTCGAGGGCCGGATCAGCGCGGGCGTCGTCATCGGCGACGGTACGGACATCGGCGGCGGCGCCTCCACCATGGGCACCCTGTCCGGCGGCGGCAAGCAGATCATCGCGATCGGCGAGCGCTGCCTGCTGGGCGCGGAGTCCGGTATCGGTATCGCGCTGGGCGACGAGTGCGTCGTCGAGGCCGGTCTGTATGTGACCGCGGGCACCCGCGTCACCCTGCCCGACGGCCAGATCGTCAAGGCCTTGGAGCTCTCCGGCGCCGACAACATCCTCTTCCGCCGCAACTCCACCACCGGCACCGTCGAGGCCCGTCCGAACAAGGCGGTCTGGGGCGGTCTCAACGAGATCCTGCACAGCCACAACTGACGCCGCACCGCCCGACGGCCCGGTGGGAAGCCCCGCCGGGCCGTCGGCGTGTCCGCGGCGGTGTCCGGTGCCTGCGCGGGCGCGGAGCGGCGCTTGCTCCGGGCGCGGGAGCGGGGGCCGCTTTGCGCTGGTGCCAAGGGGGCCGGGGGTGGGTCACCATGTCGGGGACGGTGTTCCACGGACCGCGCCGGGAGGCGGCATGAGGCTGGGCAAACCGCTCGCTGTCGGCATCGCGGAGGAAGAGACATCACAGGCCGGGGAGGTGCTGGCCGAGGAATGGGGGGCCGGGGCCTGGGCGGCCGTCGAGCCGCTGGACGAGGTGACGGTGGGCGGGACCGGGGACCCGGGCGCGCAGTTCGCCGGGGCGCTGGTCACGCGATGAGGCTGCGGCTGCCGAGGGAGCGTCCCGCCGAGCCGCCCCGGGGATACAAGCTGGCCAACCCCGTGCTGTCCGAGGACTGCGGCCGGATCGGGTTCGCCGGGGTCTCGATCGGCGGGGCGCAGCCGTACGGCGTGGTGGACGAGGCGCGGTGCATGTACGGCCGGCGGCACCGCTGCCCGGCGCTGCGCTGCGACTGCGGCTTCTACTGTCTGCACACCCTCGCCGCGGCGCAGGGCCTGGCCCGGGTGGGCGCGCACCGCCGGGCTGCGATCCTGGAGGTCACGGTGCTCGGCGCGTACATCCGCTTCGAGCGCGGGATGCGCTATGCGCGCCAGCGGGTACGGGTGGCGCGCATCGGGCCGTGCGGCTGCGGGCTGCCGCCGGAGGTCTTCGTGGACGCGGGCTGGGGGCGGACCGGCTGGCGGGCGCTGGCCGGGGCCTGCAAGGGCTGTGCGGCCGGGCGCGGCGAGGTGAGCTTCGAGGACTTCGTGCGGATCGGCGGCGGCCGGCTGCGGGTGGTGTCCGGCCACCGGGAGAAACGCGACGGCGCCGCGGCGGAGGCGGTCCCCGCCCGCCGGGCCCCGGGGCCCGGCGCCGAGGCGACCGTGCTGCAGGCCCGACTCGACCGGCTCCAGGGGCAGTTGGGGCGGCTGGCCGGCGAGGTGTGAAGGCCCGGGGCGGCGCGCTGTGCCGGGCCGGGCACACCTGCGTAACCATCCGGCACGGGCGTGCGAATGCCCCGTGAGGCGCCGTTAGGCTGTGCCGTATGCGTGATCTTGTAGCGGGGATGCGGTATCTGGGCAAGGGGCAGCGCTGGGTCGCCGGCCACGGCCGGTGGTGGGGATTCGGTCTGATCCCCGCGCTGATCGCCTTGGTGCTGTACGGCGCGGTGCTCACCGTGCTCGCCATCTGGTCCGGCGATATCGCCGCCTGGGCGACGCCGTTCGCCGACGACTGGGGCTCGCCCTGGCAGGGCCTGCTGCGCGGGCTGTTCGTCGCGCTGCTGTTCGCGGGCGCGCTGATGCTGTCCGTACTGACCTTCACCGCCGTCACGCTGGTGATCGGCGACCCCTTCTACGAGTCGCTGTCGGAGCAGGTCGAGAAGAGCGAGGGGTACTGCCCGCCGGCGCCGGACCGGCCGCTGTGGCAGGAGATCTGGATCGCGCTGCGCGACAGCGTCCATGTGCTGCTGCGGGCCGCCGGGTTCGGCGTCCTGCTGTTCGCCCTCGGGTTCCTGCCGTTCATCGGGCAGGCCGTGATCCCGGTCATCGGCTTCTGCGTCAACGGCTTCTTCCTCGCCGTCGAGCTGACCTCGGTGGCGATGCAGCGCCGCGACGTTCCGGTCCGCGAGCGGCTGCGGCTGCTGCGCGGCCGCAAGGCGCTCGCCGTCGGCTTCGGCACCCCGATCGTGCTGCTGTTCCTGATCCCGTTCATCGCCGTGGTGCTGATGCCGGGTGCGGTGGCGGGGGCGACGCTGCTGGTGCGGGACCTCGTACCGGACGAGGACCGGGACCGGGATCAGGACCGGGACGGGGACGAGCGGGGGCCGGAGGGCGGCCCTCCGCCGCAGGGCGGGCCGTACGGACAGGCCGCGCCGTACGGACAGGCCGCGCCCTACGGTCAAGCGGCACCGTACGGCCAGGCGGCGCCCCATGGGCAGGCCGGACCCTATGGGCAGCCCGCGCCGGGGCAGCCCGCGCCCGGCGGATTCGGGCCGGCGCCCGCGCCCTACCCGCCGCACCAGGGGCACTGAGCACCCGCACGGAAACGGCCGCCGCACCCGAAGGTGCGGCGGCCGTCCGGCCGTCAAAGGCCCTCACCCGTACGTCAGGTCTCCCGCGAGGGGGCCTTGAGGTCCTGGGTCCGCTCCGCGGCGGACTCCTCCGGCATCCTCTGCTCCCGCTCGCGTCCGGTGCGCCGCTCGGCGGCACGCTCCTTGCCCGGCTTACGGTCCTGCGCCTTCGTCATGCTGACTCCCTTGGTGGGCTCGCTGGGCCCGAGGGGCTCACGGGGTCCACGGGGCCCGCGGACCCCGCCGGACTCCGTGAGCCGGAACGGTGCTTACCAGCCCAGTAGCGCACCCCGGGTGACGCGCGGCGCCCGGACCGGGGCCGATGGAGTGACGGGCGGTGACAGCCGGTGACAGCCGGTGGCAGCCGGATACTAGGGCTTGACGCGCAGCACCTGGGGGTCGTGGTCGCTGGCCTGGTCGGCGTACTCGGCGTTGATGTGGACGATGTCGTAGTCGGTCCCGGCCAGCGCCTTGGTGGTGAGCATGTGGTCCAGGACCTGGGAGTTGCCCTGGTAGACGTAGCCGTAGCGCTCGGCCTTCGGCAGCCCGCCCACCAGGTCGGTGAGCACCCCGCCGGCCGTCAGGTTCTTCAGCGCGGGCGAGAACTGGTAGTCGTTGAGGTCACCGGCGACCACCACCTCGGCCTTGGGGTCCTTGGCCAGCAGCTCCTTGACGAAGGTGTTGACCAGCTTGGCCTGCGCGGTGCGCTGGGTCTCCGAGCTGCGGGCCGGCGGCTGGAAGCGGCTGTCCAGGCCCTGGTCGCCGCCCTTGGAGTTGAAGTGGTTGGCGATCACGAACACCCGGCTGTCCGGGCGGTTCTTGAGCGCGAACTCCCCGACGAGGGGCTTGCGGCTGGCCTTCCACGCCTGGTCGGCCGGCGCGATCCGGCCCGGCGAGACGGACAGCCCGGCCTTGCCGTGGTCGTCGACGACCTTCACCGGCGTGGTGGCGTCGCCGCCCTTGACGTCCGTGAAGGACACCCGCTGGGGGTTGAACAGGAAGGCGGTGCGGATGTTGCCGCCGGGCTGCCCGCCGTCCTGGTCGTTCTGCGGGTCGATCTGGCGCCACTCGTACGCCGGGCCGCCCGCCGCCTTGATCGCGTCGGTGAGCTTCTTGAGGGTGACCTCGGCGGTGACCGTGCCGTCGTCGGTGGCGCCGTTGTCGTCCTGGACCTCTTCCAGCGCGACCACGTCGGGCGCCGACAGATTGTGCACCAGCGCCTTCGCCAGCCGGTCGAACTTGGCCTGCGGGGTGGTGGGGGAGAGGTTCTCGACGTTGTACGTGGCCACGGCCAGCTCGTCGGACTTCTGCTTGCGGGTGGTCTCCGGGGCCGGGCCGTGGTCGGTGACCTTGCCCAGGTCGGTGGCCTGGACGGTGTAGCCGCCGAAGTTGTCGTAGTCCAGCGGCCCGGCGGTGGTGCCGGTCAGCTCGTCGCCGACGTCGGCCACCGGGAACGGCCGCTGGGAGAAGGGGATCAGCGACTGCACCTTGATCCGGCCGCCGTTGGGGTCCGCGTACGAGCCGTAGAGGGTGCCGCCGCGGGCCGTGCGGTTGTGCCGCGGCTCCGCGGTCACCCACAGCTCGTTGTGGGTGTTGGTCGCGCCGACGACGGGGGAGCTGCCGAGCGAGACCCGCATGCCCTCCAGGGACTCATAGCGGTCCAGCGCGTACGAGGCGGGCTTCAGCTTGAGCGATTCGATGCTCTTGCCGCCCGCTGCGGGGGCGTAACTGTCCGGCACCGAGGACGGGTTGAGCTTGAAGGCGGCCGGCAGCGGGGTCTTGGAGGCGGTGACCTTCCAGGTGGCGTCGGTGATTTCGGTGACGGACTGGAGGCCGGCGTCCTTGCCGCCGGGGTAGTACTCGCTGACCGTGCCGGCGAAGGTGATCGCATCGCCCACGGCGACCTTCGGGGTCTCCTTGCCGGTGAAGACGAAGACGGCCTCGCTGGTCGCCTCGTCCTTGTCCGGGTGCGTGTCCTGCACCCAGAAGCCCCGCGCCGAGCCGAAGGAGCGGACCGCGGTGACCGTGCCCGGCACCTCGCTGACCTGCTTCCCGGCGAGCGGGGATATTCGGGTGCTGCCCTGGATGTCATGGATGCGGGTGCCGGCCGCGTGGGCGGACTGGGTGGCCGTGATCAGGCCGCCGGTGAGAGCGGCCACGGCCACCACGCCTACGGCGGCCGGTCTGCGGAGAGAACGGGGGGACGGCATGCAGTGCCTCCGGAAAATATGGGGGGTATGGGGGGTGAAGGAGAACGGAGCGTGCGGGCGGGACCGGCGCTCGTACGCTACGCGCGTCAATCTCCGTGCTGGGTAAGGAAGTTGTCAAGGTTCTCCCGGTGACCGGGAGCGTACGCGCGGGTGAACCGTCCGAGATACGGCAAATTCCGTCTACGCTTGGGCGTCGCACGAGCCCGTAGTCCCCTCCGAGGAGCTGAGCCCCAGATGTCCGCAGACCGCCCCACTCTGCCGCCGGTGCGGCTGCACTCCGAAGCGGAGCTGGCCCGGGAGGCGCTCGGCGCCCCGCTGATGGCCCGCGCCGCCAAGCTCGCCCGCTGGGCCGAGCGGGGCGTGCCCGTCGGCGCCGGCGGCGAGATCCTGGAGGAGGCGCTGGGCGCCGCCGTCGAGCACCTGGGCCTGGCGGGCGACGAGGACGGGCCCGCGTACACCGCCGAGGCCTGGCAGCTGGCGGTGGACACCGGACTGGTGGAGATCGAGGAGAGCGCCGAGAGCGAGGACGGCGACGAGGAAGCTGCCGCGGTCGGCACGGCCACCCCGGGCGAGGAACTGGGCCTGCTGACCTCCGGCAGCCCGAGCGACATCCTCGACATCTGGCTCCAGGGCATGGAGACGGTGCTCGCCGATGCGGCCGCCCCCGACTTCTCCGACATCGCCGACCAGATCGCCGAGGGCGGCGAACTGGACCTGGACGCCATCGACTGGAACCCGGAGGAGGAGGCCGAGCTGCTGGACGGCATCCTCGGCAACCTCTACCTGCTCACCGCCGTCAGCGAACGCCCCGACCAGGACGTTCCGCTGCCCGCGCTGGCCGCCTCCATGATCGTCCCGGATGATATGGACGAGCCCACCGACGACATCCTCGAAGAGGTCTCCGAGGCGATGATGCGCCTGGACGACCAGTTCCGGGTGCTGGAGCCGATCGGGCTGGTCGCCTACCAGCCGGTCGACGAGGCGCTCATCGAGGAGCTGGACGAGCAGGGCGAAACGGTCCGGTCGGCCGAGCCGCTCACCGACGAGGACGTCTCCCGCTACGGCATGGTCCGCCTCACCCCGCTCGGCGTCTACGCCGTCCGCGCCCGGATGCTGGACGCCGGTGTCCACGCCCCGGCCGTCGGCGACCTCACCGGCAAGGGCGCCGACGTCCTCCTGGAAGAGCTGCCCGACTACCCCGAGCCGCTCGCCCAGGCCGAGTCCGAGCTGTGGCTCGCCGCCCGTACGCCCCTCGACGCCGCCCGCGATCTGCTGGGGGCCGCCCGCGGCGACGACGGGCGCGCCCCGCTGCGCCGGCTCGCCGCCCAGCAGACCCTCTCGCTGGTCTCCCCGGACGCCGAGGCCGCGCTGCGTGAGGTCCTCGGCGACCGGCAGCTGGGCGGCCTGGCCCGGGTCTGGCTCGCCGAGCGCGCGCTGCCGGGCATCCCCGAGCCGTCCCAGGACATGATCTTCTGGCTGACGGTGGACACCATCGCGGCGCAGCTGGAGGGCGCGGACGACGAGACGGCGGCCGAGCTGCGCGACCTCGTCCAGAGCCTGACCGAGCAGCACAGCGGGTTCTTCGACACGGTCTGGCGGGTCGATCACCCGGCCACCGCCGATGTCCTGGAGGCCATGGGCCGGCTGCACCCGGACAAGAAGGCCGCCAAGGAGGCCCGCAAGGCCGCGTTCAAGGCGCGGTCGCGACGGGCGGGCTGAACGGGGCGGTTCCTCGGTGTGTGCAGCGGGTGGCCGGACCGGCCACCCGCTGCTCGTGTGTGAGGGGCAACGGCTTCCTCGGCGTCGGGCCGCGTTCAACTGGAGTTCGACGGCGCACGAGAGCGTGTGCGGCGCAGCACAGACACAAGGGAAGAAACCGGCCGTCCAGGAGATGACTATGCCGTTCACCCGGAGAGACTTCGCCAAGCGTTCCGCCCTCACCGGCGCCTCGGTGGCGCTGGCCGGCAGCGTCGGCGTGCTGGCCACCGCGCCCGGCGCCCTCGCGGAGCAGGCCCCGGACGCCGGGCCCGACGGCACCGCGGACGACCGGGCCGTCGGCTACGGCCCGCTGTTCCCGGACCCGGACGGCATCCTCGCGCTGCCCGCCGGATTCTCGTACCGCATCATCACCCGGACCGGTGTGACCAAGCTGGAGAGCGGGGAGTCCACCCCCTCCAACCATGACGGCACCGGCACCTTCGCGGGCCACCGCGGCACCACCCTGCTCGTCAACAACCACGAGCTCAAGGGCCCGCGCGCCGACTGGCCGCATCCGGTGCCGCTGGCCGACGGCCTGGTCTACGACCCGGCGGCGGCCGGCGGCTGCACCGTCGTCGAGGTCGCCAAGGACGGCACCCCGGTCGGCGAATGGATCGGCATCGCCGGTACGTCCACCAACTGCGCGGGCGGGACCACCCCTTGGGGCACCTGGCTGACCTGCGAGGAGAACGAGGACAAGGCCGGCCAGCACGGCATGACCAAGGACCACGGCTATGTCTTCGAGGTCGACCCCCACGACCGGAAGGCCGGCCGCGATCCGAAGCCCGTCAAGGCGCTGGGCCGCTACGCCCACGAGGCCGTGGTCGTCGACCCCCGGCGCGGCCACCTCTACCTGACCGAGGACGCCGCGGGCCCCAACGGACTGCTCTACCGCTGGACCCCGCCCAAGGGCTTCGAGCACGGCCGCGGCAGGCTGCGGACGCTGGCCGATGACGCCGGTGTGCTGGCCGCCCCCAAGTGCTTCGACTCCGGCGGCCGTTACGTCGACGACCTCTCGCGCGCCACCAAGGTCGGCACGGTCTACGGCGTCGACTGGATCGAGGTCCCCGACCGCGACGCCCGCACCGTCTCGGTCCGCAAGCAGTTCCCCGAGGGGGAGATCACCCGCGCCCGCAAGCTGGAGGGGATGTGGTGGGCGGACGGCGGCGCGTACATCGTCTCCTCCTTCGCCCGCGAGGAGAGCCCCGTCCAGCACGACGGGCAGGTGTGGTTCTACGACCCGCGGCGGCGGACGCTGACCCTCAAGGTGCGCTTCGGCGTCAACCCGGACCCTGGCAAGGACGGCGCGTTCGACGGCCCCGACAACATCAGCGTCTCGCCCTACGGCGGGCTGATCATCGCCGAGGACGGCGAGGGCGTCCAGCATCTGTTCGGGGCGACCGAGGACGGCCGCACCTATCCCGTCGCCCGCAACGAACTCAACATCGGCACGGCCGACAAGCCGGAATTCAGCGAGTTCACCGGGCCGGTCTTCTCGCCCGACGGGCGGACGCTGTTCGCCAACATCCAGGAGCCGGGGATCATGCTGGCGATCACCGGGCCGTGGAAGCGCATCAGGCGGCAGCGCTGAGGGAGTCCGGCGCCGCGGCCGTGATGACGTAGTAGTCCAGCAGACCGGTCCGGTACGCCGTCAGATAGTGCCGCGGCCATTCGTCGCGCAGCTCCCGCCGCTGGGCCATATAGCGGTCGTACGGCTCCCAGACCCCCTCGCCGATCGCCCGCACCTGGACGTCCCGCAGCCCGGCCGCGGCCAGCGTCTCGACCACGTCGTCGATGACGTACGGGACGTCCAGGCCGTCGGCGTACGGGGGCAGCAGCTCGGGCAGCGCGCGGGCGGCTTCGGGGATGCGGGCGAAGAACGTCGTCAGCGCCATCCGGCCGTCCGGGCGCAGCACCCGCGCGGTCTCCCTGGCGAAGCCGGCCAGGTCGCGGAAGTGCTGGGCGGCCTCGACGGAGTAGAGGCAGTCGACGCTCGCGGTGGGCAGCGGGAGGCGCTGGGCGGCGCCCTCGACGAAGTCCAGCCGGGCGGTGGTGTCCGGGGGCGCGGCCAGCAGGTCGGTGTTCGCCTCGCGGGCGCGGGCGATCTGGTCCGGGTGCACGTCCAGGCCGGTCACCGGCCCCAGGCCGAACTCCCGCAGCGCCAGCGCGCAGCCCAGCCCGCGCCCGCAGCCGACCTCCAGGGCGCTGCGGCCCCGCGTCCGCTCGAAGGTGCTCAGCACCAGGCGGTAGAGCTCCTGCTCGCTGCGGACCCGGTCGGCCTCGCTCAGCGGCTCGTCGGTGCCGTCCGGCAGCCATGCCCAGTAGCCGAAGTTGATGAAGCCGCCGGCGAAGGCGGGGACGGTGGCGAGGTCGTGCTCCCCGTAGAGGGCGGCGACCTGTTCGGGAAGGTCCGGGCCGTCGCCGTCCGGTTGCTGTGGCATGGTCGAGGGCTCCTCACGGGCGGGATCCGGCGCGTGTACGGATGCCACGATTGTGAATCCTGAGGCCGGGAGAGGGGCGTCACCACGCCCGGTGTCCCCCTTCCCCGCCGCCCGCGCAGCGGCGGGGCCGTGGCGGCGGCCCCGTACCGCTGCGGGCGCAGGGGTGAGGCTCCCTGCGGCCGGGCGCGGCGCGGCGTTACAGCGCCGCGGCCGCCGGCTTGATCATGCCGCGTACCGTCCGGGCGTCGACGAACTCGCCCATCGCCGTCATCTCCCACTCGCCGGAGAACTGGCGGATCAGCTTGGCCATCATCACGCCCGTGCGGGGCTCGGCGTGCGTGAGGTCGAAGCGGACCAGCTCCTCGCCCGTGCCGGCGTCGCTCAGCCGGCAGTAGGCCTTGGCGACGTCGGAGAACTTCTGTCCGGAGAAGGAGTTCACCGTGAAGACCAGGCCGGTGACCTGCGGGGGGAGGCCGCCCAGATGGACGGTGATGACCTCGTCGTCGCCGGAGCCGTCGCCGGTGAGGTTGTCGCCGGAGTGCTGGACCGAGCCGTTGAGGATCATCAGCTTGCCGAAGAAGCAGTTGTCGATCTTCTTGCGGTCGGGGCCGTAGGCGATGACGGAGGCGTCCAGGTCGATGCTCTTGCCGTGGAAGGCGGGCTCCCAGCCCAGGCCCATCGTGACGGAGCTGAGCAGGGGTTGGCCGCCCTTGACGAGGGAGACGGTCTGGTTCTTCTGGAGGCTGACCCGGCCCTTGTCGAGGTTGATCTTGCCGGTGCCCGGAGCCGCCGGGGCCTGCGCCGGGGGAGCGGACGGAGCCGGGGGAGCGGCGGCCTGCGCCGGGGCGGGGGGAGCGGCCGGCGTCTGCGGGGCGGCGGCCGGGGCGGCCGGCTCCTCCACGCTGACGCCGAAGTCGGTGGCGATCCCGGCCAGTCCGTTGGCGTAGCCCTGGCCGACCGCGCGGACCTTCCAGGCGCCGTTGCGGCGGTAGAGCTCGACGACGACCAGGGCGGTCTCGGTCCCCAGCTGCGGCGGGGTGAAGGAGGCGATCACGCTGCCGTCGTCGGCGTTGCGGATCGTGCCGGTCGGTTCGGTGCCGGCGAAGGTCGCACCGGGCGCGTCCAGGCTCGCGGTGACCACGATCTTCTCGATGCCCTCGGGCACCGCGGAGGTGTCCACCGTGATGGCGTCGCCGCTGCCGCCGGCCGCCGCGGTGTGGGTCACACCGGGGCCGTTGGGCTGGTTGTAGAAGACGAAGTCGTCGTCGGAGCGCACCTTGCCGTTGGCGGTGAGGAGCAGGCCCGACACATCCAGCTGCGCGGGGGCGGTGACGTCCACCGCCACCCGCGTGGCGTTGAGGGGGAGATTCGAGCCAGGAGTCATAGCGGTCATGTCAGAGGTAACGATCGGTCGGCTTTTGCGGTTCCATTACCCGGCACGCGCCCGCCGGCGGCCGCCGTGCGGATCCTCAGTGCCGTTCGCGGGAGTTGCCGAAGAGCAGGCGGTAGGCGATCAGCAGGACCAGGGCCCCGGCGATCGAGGAGATCCACATGGAGGGCTCGCCGATGTCCTTCGGTATCGGGCGGTGCAGGATCTTCGTGGACAGCCAGCCGCCGATGAAGGAGCCGGCGATGCCGATCAGGGTCGTGCCGACCAGGCCGCCCGGGTCCCGTCCCGGCAACAGGACCTTGGCGATGACGCCCGCGATCAGGCCCAGTACGAGCCAGGTGACGATGCCCATGAGGTGTTCCTCGTTCCTGCCGGGAGAGATCGGTACACCCACCAGGACGCCGCCCGGACGGCGCGGGTTCCCCGGCGTGGTGCGGACCACGTTCACGGCGTGGCGCGGACCACCTTCACGGCGTGGCGCGGACCGCGTTCAGTGCGGCCACCGGGGCGGGTCGGTGCAGAAGGCGCCGCCGAGGTGCGCGTGTTCCGGGTTGCCGGGGTCGAGCGCGCCCTGGGCGGCGATCAGCCCGGCGGCGTAGGGCTCGGAGTCGTCCTGCGGGACGTAGCCGAGCGCGCGGGCGGACGACAGGTCCCACCACAGGCGGGTGTTGGCGGAGGAACCGTAGACGACGGTGTGCCCCACGTCCGGGGCGGTGAGCGCGGCGTGCAGCAGCCGCGCGGCGTCGGCCGGGCTCAGCCAGATCGACAGCATCCGCACCGTGGTGGGTTCGGGGTAGCAGGAGCCGATGCGGATGGAGACGGTCTCGATGCCGTGCAGGTCCCAGTAGAGGGAGGCGAGGTCCTCGCCGAAGCCCTTGGACAGGCCGTAATAGGTGTCGGGCCGGCGGGGGGTGCCGACGGGGATCGCGCCGGAGCCGTCCTCGGGGCGCGGGGTGAAGCCGACGGCGTGGTTGGAGGAGGCGAAGACGATGCGGCGCACGCCCGCCTCGCGCGCCGCCTCGTAGAGCTGGTAGGTGCCTTCGATGTTGGCCCGCAGGATCTCCTCGAACGGGGCCTCCAGGGAGATGCCCGCGAGATGGACGATCGCGTCGACGCCCTGTACCGCCTTCCGCAGCGCCTCGGTGTCGGCGAGTTCGGCGGTGACGGCGTCCGCTGCGCCGTCCGCGTTCTCGATGGTTCGCCGGTCGAAGAGCCGCAGTGCATAGCCGTAAGGGGGCAGCAGCTCGCGCATCAGGGTGCCGAGGCCGCCGGCGGCGCCGGTGAGCAGAACGGTGCGGGGTGCGGTCATGGGCGGGGACTCCTCCGCTGGGCTGCAGGGGTGTAGGGGTGCAGGGCTGTAGGGGGTGTCTAGGAGCGTACGGGCGTTCACATCCGTGGACACGCTAGGAAGCCCTCGCCGACCGGTCAAGACGCTTGACCGACCTGGTGAATCCGCTTGCGCGGCGGGAGTTGTGGGGCCTTGACCGGCATGGTGGGCTGCCCTAGCGTACGCATTGTTCATGAATATGGACGTCAATCATGAACATGCACGGCAGATGTCTCAACTCGCCAGGGAGAGCCCGTGACCGCACATCCTCCCCCCGTCACCGCCGCGAGGTCCCGCCAGCTCGCCGACCGTCTCGACGGGCCGCTGTTCTTTCCCGTGACCGCGTACGCGAAGGACGGCGCCGTGGCTCCGCGGACGTTCCGCGCCCATGTGCGGGCCGGGATCGAGGCGGGCGCCGCCGCGGTCTTCGCCTGCTGCGGCACCGGCGAATTCCATGCGCTGACGCCGGAGGAGTTCGCCGAATGCGTCGCCGCCGCGGCCGAGGAGGCCGGCGGCCGCGTCCCGGTGATCGCGGGCACGGGCTACGGCACCGCGCTCGCCTGCCACTTCGCCCGCCTCGCCCGGGACGCGGGCGCCGACGGGCTGCTCGCCCTGCCGCCCTACCTCGTCGCCGCCGGACAGGAGGGCCTGCTGCGGCACTACCGCGAACTCGCCGCCGCCACGCCCCTGCCCGTCATCGTCTACCAGCGCGACAACGCCGTCTTCGAGCCCGCCACCGTCGCGGCGCTGGCCCGGACGCCGGGCGTCATCGGCCTCAAGGACGGCCTGGGCGACCTCGACCTCCTCCAGCGCATCATCAGCGCGGTCCGCACCGAGGCCCCCGACGAGGACTTCCTCCACTTCAACGGCCTGCCCACCGCCGAACTCACCGCCCCCGCCTACCTGGGCCTGGGCGTGCGCCGCTACTCCTCCGCCGTCTTCGCCTTCGCCCCCGAGATCGCCCTCGCCTTCCACCGGGCGCTGGCCACCGGCGACCAGGACACCGTCGCCCGGCTCCTGGACGGCTTCTACCGGCCGCTGGTCGAACTGCGCAACCAGGGCCGCGGCTATGCCGTTTCGCTGGTCAAGGCCGGCGTACGGCTGCGCGGCCCGGACGTCGGCGAGGTCCGGCCGCCGCTGACCGAACCGGCCCCCGCGCACATCGAGCGGCTCGCCGGACTCATCGACCGCGGGCTGCGCCTGGCGGCGGCCGCTCCGGGGGCATGATGCGCAGCGCCGCCTTCCTCTACCCCTGGGACGTGGTCGGCGACCCCGCAGCCGCTGAGCGCATCGCCGGCCTCGGCGTCCAGCAGGTCACCCTGGCCGCCGCCTACCACTCCACCCGCGCCCTCACCCCGCGCCACCCCCGCCACCGCATCGTCACCGCCCGGCACTCCGCCGTCCTCTACCCGCCCGACCCGGCGCGCTGGGCGGGCCGGGCGCTGCGCCCGTACGCGCAGGACTGGGTGCCCGGCGCGGACCCCTTCGGCGAGGCCGCGCGGGCGCTGACCGCCGCGGGCCTGGAGGTGCACACCTGGGTCGTCCTGGCGCACAACTCCCGTCTGGGCGCCGAGCATCCGGACTCCGTCGTCCGCAATGCCTACGGCGACCCGTACCCCTGGGCGCCCTGCATCGCCCGCCCCGAGGTCCGCGCCCACCTCGTCGATCTCGCCGCCGAGGCGGCCGTGCGGCCCGGCGCCCGCGGCGGCGAGCTGGAGTCCTGCGGCTGGTACGGCCTGGCCCATCTGCACGGCCACGACAAGACCGGCGGGGTGCCGCTCTCCGGTGCCGCGCAGTATCTGATGTCGGTGTGCTTCTGTGCGGTCTGTGCCCATGGGTACGGCGAACTCGGCCTGCCCGCAGGGGAGTTGAGGGCGGCCGTGGTGCGTGCCCTGGAGCCGGTGTGGGCGGGTGCGGACGGCGGGCCGGGGGAGCGGGCGGCGGGGCGCGGGGGAGAGTGGGCGGCCGTCGAGGCACTGCTCGGCGCGGAGCGTGCGGGGGTGCTGCGCGCCTGGCGCGACGGGGTGGCGCGGTCCTTCCAGCGGGATGCGGTGCGGGCCGTACGGGACGCGGCGACGGGCCCGTTCCGGGTGCTGCTGCACGCCGACCCCGCGGCGCACCGCTGCGGCGCCGACACCGGGGTGGACCCGGCGGAGGTCCTCGCGCATGCGGACGGCGTGGTCGTGCCGTGCACCGGCGACGCGCGGGCCCGCACCGACGCACTCGGCCCCTTCGGTGACCGCCCGGCGGGGGCCACCGTCGCCGCCAACCTCACCGTCGTCTCCGGCCTCGGCGGCCGTCCGGACACGCTCGCCGCCGACGCCGCGCACGCCGCCTCGCTGGGCGCCACCGAACTGCGGCTCTACCACGCGGGCCTGGCGAGCGACGCCGATCTGGCGTCCGTGCGGGAGGGGCTGCGCTCGCTCGCGGGCGGACCGGTGGTCTGAGCGCCGTTCCCGGCCGCCGTCATGCGGGCCGCCGGCCGGGTCAGTCCCGGCGGCCCGCGTGCCGGCGCCGCAGGACCCAGCTGCCCCCGGCGGCAACGGCCAGCATCAGGCTCGCACCCGCGAGCACCTCGGCGGTGCCGGCGCTCTCCTCCGCGGCCCCGGCGCGGCTGGCGGGGGCACCGGTCCGCACCCCGCCGCCGGGCGTCGGACCCCGCGCGCCGTCCCGGCCGGTGCCGGTATCGACGCCGGTGTCGGTTCCGGTGCTGACCGTGCCGGTGAGGGCCTTGCCGTCGGCGCATCTGCCGCCGAGTCCGTAGTTGCCCGGCCGGATGTCCGGTCCGACCCTGACCTCGCCGACCAGCACCCCCTTGCGCGCGCCGGGCCGCAGCGTGACGGTGCCGCCGCCCAGCGCGGCGGCGTCGACGGTCGCGGACCGGCTGTGCCCGCAGTCCCTGGTGACCAGCGACACGCCGGCGCCCGCCCCGGCGGGCCGCGGCGAGGCCTCGACCTCCCCGAAGTCGCCGGCGGACGCCCCGGGCGCGGCGAGGGCGAACGCGGCGGCGCAGAGCCCGACGGCGGTGAGCGGCCGGGCCGCTCTCAGCAGTGGCAGGGGGCGCATGGCGGGACCTCCACGACGCGCGGCCTGCGGCACGCCGTTGTGCCACCGGAGGAAGGTCCGCGCCTCTTGATCCCCGAGCTAATCGGTACGGCGGCGGCCGGGCCCGCCCGGCCGGGACGAATGGGTGAACGGCGGCACCTCAGGAGCGGCGGCCGCACCGCCGGGTGGTCATCCCGGCCGTACGAAACCGCACTCGTACGCCGCGATCACCGCCTGGGTCCGGTCCCGTACGCCGAGCTTGGCCAGCACCCCCGCCACATGGGTCTTCACGGTGGCCGGGCCGACGCCCAGCCGGTCCGCTATCTCGGCGTTGGTCAGCCCCGCCGTCATCAGCCGCAGCACCGCCCGCTCCCGGTCCGAGAGCCGGGCCCGCAGCGCCCCCGCGCCCTCGCCGGCCGCGGTCCGTTCCCCGGCGTGCCGGGCGGCCAGCGAACGGACCGCGGCCGGGAACAGCAGCGAATCGCTGTGCGCCACCATCCGTACCGCCTGCACCAGCTCCTGCGCCCCGCACCGTTTGAGCAGGAACCCGCTGGCCCCGGCCCGCAGCGCGTCATACACATACGCATCGTTCTCGAAGGTCGTCACCACGATGATGCGCGGCGGCTCCGGCATTCCCGCCAGCACCTGCTCGGTCGCCCGGATCCCGTCGATCTCCGGCATCCGCACGTCCATCAGGACGATGTCCGGCCGCAGTTCACGGATCAGCGGCACCGCCTCGGCGCCGGTGGCGGCCTCCCCGACCACCTCCATATCGGCCTCGGCGCCCAGGATCGCGCGCAGCGCCGTCCGCACCATCCGCTCGTCGTCGGCGAGGAAGATCCGCAGCGCGGGGGCGCCCTCGCCCTCGCGCGCCGTGCCGTCCCCGTTCACCGTGCCGTCCCCGTTCACCGTGCCGCCCCCGCGATCGGCAGGGCCGCCGTCAGCCGCCAGACGCCCTCGTGCGCGGCGGCCGTCGTCTCGCCGCCCAGCAGCCGGGCCCGCTCGCCGATCCCGCGCAGGCCGCGGCCGCCGCCGGTGCGGTCCGTCGCTCTGTCCGCAGCCACCGGATTCTCCATCGTCAGCCTCAACTCTCCCTCGTTTACACGCAGTTGCAGCGTCACCGTCACCGGCCCGGCGTGCCGCAGGGCATTGCTCAGCCCCTCCTGCACGATCCGGTACGCCTCCCGCGAGACCACCGGCGGCAGTCCCGCGTACGCTCCCTCGACCGTCGCCTCGATGCCCAGGCCCGCCGCGCGGGTACGGTCCAGAAGGGCGTCCAGGCCGTCCAGGGTGGGCGCCGGCGCGGTCGGCTCGGCGCCGCTCTCCTCGCGCAACAGCCCCAGTACGGTGTCCAGTTCGGCGACCGCATCGCGGGTGGTCTCCTCGATGGCCCGCAACGCCTGGCGGGCGAACTCCGGGTCCGTGTCCAGCACCCGGCCCGCCGCGCTCGCCTGGAGGGTGACCGCGCTCAGCGCATGCCCCACGGAGTCGTGCAGCTCACGGGCCAGCCGGTTGCGGGAGGCCAGGTCGGCGGCGCGGCGCTCGGCGGCGGCCAGCCGGTCGGCGGGCGTGGGGCCCAGCAGCACCGGCGCCAGACGGGCCAGCAGCGTCCCGGCCCCCCAGGCCGTGCCCGCCACCAGGGCCATCAGCGCCACCCCGGCGAGCGGCCCGAGCGCACCGGGGACGGCCTGCTGCCACGCCGGGAAGCCGCGCCGCAGCGCCGGCCAGAACGGCATCGCCAGCAGCACCACCGCGGCCGGCGGCGCGGCCAGCGACATCCCGCTCACGATGCCGCCGGCCGCCTGGTGCAGCAGGAACCACAGCGCGGTACGCCGCCGGGCGGCCCACGAGTGCCCCGGCCCGTCGGCCAGCAGTTCCCCCGGCACGCCGCAGAACGTCCGTACGGCGCTCACCGCGATCGGCCGGGCCGGCGCGAAGGACAGCGCGGCCAGCCAGGCGAGGGGCAGGGCGGCGCCGAACGCGATGAACTGGATCTCGACGTGGTGGTACGGGTCGGCGCCGTCCATGGCCAGCGACACGATGACCGACGTCACCAGGAAATACGGCATCAGGATCGCGCCGCCGATCACCAGATGGACCCAGCGCAGTGCGTGCCGTCGCAGCGCCTTCGGCCACAGCCCCTTCGGCCGCGGTCGGTTCCGCGCCGGCCGGTTCAGTCGCACCGCACGGCCTCGCACACGGCCGCGTGCTTCGCCTCGCGCTCGGCGAAGAAGTAGGCCCCGGCGGCGGCCACCAATATCCCGGTGATCATCTGCACACAGTAGGTCAGGCTCATCACCGGAGTGGGCAACTTCGGGTCACCCGGCGCACAGTTCAGCGTGGTCAGCATCAGCCAGCCGCCCCAGCAGGCCAGGGCGCCCGCGCCGGTCCAGACGGCGGCCAGCGGTACGAGGACGGGGATCCGGCGCCCGCGCCCGTGTCCGAGCATCAGCACACCGGCCACCAGGAGCACCGAGAACAGGACGTAGGAGGCGTCGTTCACACGGGCGTTGAGATCCTGCGCCGCGACCCGCTGGGCGCTGAGACCGGCCGTGCCGCCGAGGGCCCACAGCAGGTGCATCGCGGCGGGGAACAGGCTCAGCGCGATCGCCACGCCCCCGACCACCCGGCGCGCGGGGCGGCTCGGGCCGTCGGGCAGGTCCCCGACCCGGCCGCGCCACAGATGGCTCCAGCGGTCCCTGGCGTACAGGACGAAGAGGGCGCCCAGGGCCAGGGCCTGGACGATGAAGCCGGAGTAGACGATGCTCCACACCCAGGGGTCGAGCAGTGCGGCGGCCTCGCCGTCGGTGACCTTCGAGCCCCGCAGCGCGGCGGTCAGCGTCTGGACCGGGAACGCCGTGAGGATCGGGGCCAGCAGCCCGGTCGCGCACCACATCGGCAGCGCCAGCAGCCAGGCCGGGACCTTCCGCCCCCAGGGCCGGGTGAGCAGGAACGCCAGCAGGATCACCATGCCGTCCATCAGCAGGGTGAGCGCGTTCAGCGCCATCAGGGAGTTGCCGTCCTTGCGCAGCGCGCTGCCCTCGGGGATGCCCAGCCGGCTCCCCGCGACCCAGGCGATCTTGAGGGAGAGGTAGGGGACGCAGGCGGCGAGGGTGACGGCCCGCAGCGCGCTGCGAACGCCCTTTCGGGGGGCGGGAGTTGCGGCGGCCGGGGTGCGGTGGCGGGTCTGTGTGGTCATGGTGACCAGCCTTCCGGCGCCGCCGCTCCGCCGCCTCGTCCGCGCCGACGATCCCCTCCGCCGCACGGGTGAGGACCGCCTCCTCCCTCAGAGGCGGCGGGTCGCCAGCGTCAGCCGGTCGCGGGCGTCGAACAGCATGTCCTTGATCATCTGCTCATGGTCGGGGGTCAGCCGGGCCACCGGCACCGAGCAGCTGATGGCGTCCCGGGCCGGGGTGCGGTAGGGGATCGCGAGGCCGAAGCAGCGCAGCCCGAGGGTGTTCTCCTCGCGGTCCACCGCATAGCCCTGTTCGCGGACCGCGTGCAGCTCCTCGATGAGCGCCTCGCGGTCGGTGATGGTGTGTTCGGTCAGCGCCGCGAGGGCCGGCGGGAGCATCGCCCGTACCTGGTCGTCGGTGTACGTGGCCAGCAGCGCCTTGCCCAGCGAGGTGGAGTGCGCGGGCAGCCGGCGGCCGACCCGGGCGAAGGGGCGCAGATAGTGCTGCGACTGGCGGGTGGCCAGGTAGACGACGTTGGTGCCGTCCAGGCGGGCGAGGTGGATGGTCTCCGTGGTGTCGTCCGAGAGCCGGTCCAGCGTGGGCCGGGCGGCGGCGACCACCTCGTCGCCGTCGATGTACGACGTACCGACCAGCAGCGCGCGGACGCCGATGCCGTACCGCGTGCCCGTCGCATCGGTCTCGACCCAGCCCAGCTCGACGAGGGTGCGCAGCAGCATGTAGAGGCTGGACTTGGGGTAGCCGACGGCCTCTTGGACAACGGCCAGACTATGCATACCGGGGCGGCCCGCGAAGTACTCCAGCAGCTCCACCGTCCGTACCGCGGACTTGACCTGAGATCCCCCGGTATCGGCAGCTGACATCGCCCTTGACCCCTCTGTTCGGACCGCCATAGAGTCCCGTTTATTCACCATCTGGGACGATGTTCAGCATATCGAACGCCGTCCAGGGTGCGGCAAGTCTTCGGTCGGTCTTCGGCCGGTCTTCGCGCAGGAGGTATGCACGGTGGCAACAGCGGCAGCGGCACCAGTCTGGAGCGTCGACCCCCGAACCGGGAAGCGCCGCGAACAGGTTGCGGTGGAAGCCACAGCGGCCGAAGTGGACCAGACCGTACGGGCCGCGCACGACGCCCGCGCCGCCCTCACCGACCGCCCGGTGCGCGCCGCGCTGCTGCGCCGCGCCGCCGAGCTGCTCGACGAGGCGGGCGAGGCGGTCATCGAGGCCGCCGACGCGGAGACCGCCCTGGGCCCCGGCCGGCTCACCGGCGAACTGGGCCGCACCACCTACCAGCTGCGGGCGTTCGCGGACATCGTGGCCGAGGGCGCCTTCCTCGACGTGCTCATCGACCACGCCGACCCCGCCCTCACCCCGCCCCGCCCCGACCTGCGCCGCTACAAGATCCCGCTGGGACCGGTCGCGGTCTACGCCGCCTCCAACTTCCCGCTCGCCTTCTCCGTCCCCGGCGGCGACACGGCCAGCGCCCTGGCGGCCGGCTGCCCCGTCGTCGTCAAGGCGCACCCCGACCACCCCGCCACCTCCGAGCTGTGCGCCGCGCTGCTGCGCCGCGCCGCCGCCGACGTCGGCCTGCCCGAGGGCGTGATCGGCCTGGTGCACGGCTTCCGGGCCGGCCTCGACCTGGTCCGCCATCCGCTGATCCGCGCCGCGGGCTTCACCGGCTCGGTACGCGGCGGGCGCGCCCTGTACGACGCCGCCGCGGCCCGCCCGCAGCCCATCCCCTTCCACGGCGAGCTGGGCAGCCTCAACCCCGTGGTGGTCACCGAGGCCGCGGCCGCGGAGCGCGCCGAGGCGATCGGCGCCGGGCTCGCCGGGTCGATGACGCTCGGCGTCGGCCAGTTCTGCGTCAAGCCCGGCCTGGTCCTGGCGCCCGAGGGCGAGGCCGGCGACCGGCTGCTGGCCTCGCTGACCGCCGCCGTCAGCGACACCGAGGCGGGGGTGCTGCTCGACCACCGGATGCGCGAGGCGTTCCTCGACGGCATCCGCAGCCGGGCCCAACTCCCCGGCGTCCACGCACCGGTGACCCCCGGAGCGGGCGGCCCGCACACCGTCAGCGCGGGCTTCCTCACCGTCCCCGCCGCCCACCTCACCAAGGAGGGGCCGCACGACCTCCTCCTGGAGGAGTGCTTCGGCCCGGTCACCGTCGTCGCCCGTTACGCCGACGACGCCGAGATCGGCGCCGTCCTCGCCCGGCTGCCCGGCAACCTCACCGCCACCCTGCAGCTCGGCGACGCGGAGAGCGCAGGAACGGATGACACCGGGCAAAGCGGCCGGGGCGCCCGCCTCCTCGCCGAGGCCACCCCGCTCGCCGGCCGGGTCGTTGTCAACGGCTGGCCGACCGGCGTCGCGGTCGCCCCCGCCCAGCACCACGGCGGCCCCTACCCGGCGACCACCTCCACCTCCACTTCGGTCGGCGGCACCGCCATCGAACGCTGGCTGCGCCCGGTCGCCTACCAGGACACCCCGCCCGCCCTGCTCCCGCCCGAGCTGCACGACGACAACCCGCTCGGCCTGCCGCGCCGCGTCGACGGCCGCCCCGAGGGCGGGTAGCCACCGTGCGCTCCGCCGCCGCACCCCTCCAGGTCCGCTCCGCCACCCCCGCCGACCTGGAGGCCATCGCCCGCCTGCACACCGCCGCCCGCGCCGCGTACCACCGCAGCCGCTTCCCGGACGCGCCCTTCGACACCCCCGCCGAACACTCCCGCCGGCTCGCCGCCTGGGGCCGCGTCCTGCACCACGACGACACGCCCGCACTGTGCGCCGTACGGCAGGACACCGTCGTCGGCGCCGCCTCCTACCGCCACCGCACCCCGGCCGGCGGGGCCCGCCCGCCCGCCACCGTCACGCTCCACCAGCTGCACGTCGACCCCGGCCACTGGGGCACCGGCGTCGGCCGCGCCCTGCACGCCGCCTGCCTGCACGCCTGGCACGCGGCGGGCTGCTCCCGGGCCTTCCTGGAGGTGCTCTGGCACAACCGCCGCGCCCGCGCCTTCTACACCGGCCTGGGCTGGCGGCCCGATCCCGCGCGCCGCCCCGCCCCCGACGCCACCCACCTCAGCCTGACGCTCCCGCTGGCCGCTCCCGCCGCGCGATGAGCTGCAGCCGCCCCACGCTGCGGCCGTCCAGGGTGCCCACCGTGTCCTCGCGCTCCCGCACCACCGCGAACCCCGCCGCCCGCACCAGCCCCCGCAGCCGCTCCGGCGGATGGTGCCGGAACACCCCGCCGTCGGGCGTCCCGAAGACCCCGTAGGTGCCGTACCGGCCGGCGAAACGCTCGTACCGCTCCCGGTTGAGCGGATCGCTCTGCAACGGCACATCGCTCAGATACAGCACCCCGCCCGGCCGCACCAGCCGGCCCAGCTCGCCCACGATCTCTTCCTGGTCCGCGTCCCCGGTCACACACGTCAGCACCGCGAACAGCAGCGCCGCATCGAACGCCCCGTCCTCGAACGGCAGCGGGAACCCCGGGCACCGCATCAGATCGACCCCGGGATGCTCCCGCCGCCCCCGCTCGACCAGCGCCGCCGAGAAGTCCACCCCGCACACCGAGCGGTACCCCAGCCCGGCCAGCTCCGCGGTCAGCCGCCCGTAGCCGCAGCCGTAGTCCAGCACCCGCGCCGTCACCGGCACGAACTCCTCCAGCAGCGCCGTATCGAGCGGATGGGTGAACGTCTTGGCCGCTCCGGTGGTCTCCCAGAACCCGGCCGCATCCTGTGGGGTGGTCATGCCCGGACCGTACCCAGGGAATAGCCCGGCGCCCCCGCAGGTTGTACCGGCGTCCACCCACAAGGCACACGACACCGGGCACACCGCACACGGCAGGTGCCCGCCGACAACGAGGAATGCACACCCCATGCGCGTCGAGATCTGGTCCGACATCGCCTGCCCTTGGTGCTACATCGGCAAGGCCCGCTTCGAGGCCGGCCTCGCCGCGTTCACGCAGCGGCACGGCACCCACGACGTCGAGGTGGTGCACCGCTCCTTCGAGCTGGACCCCAAGGCGCCGGCCGCCACGGACCTCCCCGTGCTCGACATGCTCGCCGCGAAGTACGGCGTCAGCCGGGAGCAGGCCGAGGCCATGGAGGCCCGGGTGGCGGACGCGGCGGCGGGGGAGGGGCTCGCCTACCGCTCCGACCGGATCCACGGCAACACCTTCGACCTGCACCGGCTGCTCCACCTCGCCAAGGCCCACGGCGTCCAGGACGCACTGCTCGGTGCCTTCTACCACGCCAATTTCGCCGAGGCCCGCACGCTCGGCGACCCGGCCGTGCTCACCGAAACGGCCGTCGCGGCCGGGCTGCCCGCCGACGAGGTCGCCCGCGTGCTGGCCGACCCCGACGCCTACGCCCAGGAGGTCCGCGCCGACGAGCGGGAGGCGGCGGAGCTGGGCGCCACGGGCGTGCCGTTCTTCGTCATCGACCGGCGGTACGGCATCTCCGGCGGCCAGCCCGCCGACGTCTTCCGGCAGGCGCTGGAGCGCGCCCATGAGGACGGCGCCGTCCCGGTCCGCACGGCCGCCGACGCGGAGGTCTGCGGGGACGACGGCTGCGCCCTGCCCGGCAGCTGAGCGACACGGCGATGCCGTGGACGGCGCGGGAACGGTCCCGCACAGTGGGGGCATGCAGCGATACGCGCCACTGGGCGGGGCGGACTTCACGCCCGAGACGACCTATCTGAACACCGCCTCGAGCGGACTGCTGCCGCGGCGCAGCGCCGAGGCGCTGCGCGCGGCCGTCGAGGAATCCGCCTCCTACGGCACCATGGGCCGCGACTACTTCGGCCCGACCGCCGCCTCCCGGGCCGCCTTTGCGCGGCTGCTGGACATCCCCGAGGAGCGGGTCGCCATCGGCAGCTCGGTGGCGGTGCAGTCCGCGTTCGTCGCCGCCTCGCTGCCGCCGGGCTCCGAAGTGCTGGTCCCCGAGGGCGACTTCAGCTCCCTGGTCAATCCGCTCGCGGTGCGCCCGGGGATCACGCTGCGCACCGTACCGCTGCAGGCGCTGGCCGAGGAGGTGCGGCCGGACACCGCGCTGGTGGCGTTCAGCGCGGTGCAGTCGCTGGACGGCCGGATCGCCGACCTGGCGGCCGTACGGGAGGCCGCGCGGGCCCACGGCGCGCGCACCTACCTCGATGCCACCCAGGCCGCCGGCTGGCTGCCGCTGCGCGCCGCCGACTACGACTACCTGGTCTGCGGCGCCTTCAAATGGCTGCTGTGCCCGCGCGGTACGACGTTCATGACGTTCGGGGGCGACGGCGCACCGGACGGCGAGTCCTGGCCACGGCCGCTGCACGCGGGCTGGGTCGCCGGCGAGGACCTCGACGACGCCAACTACGGCCCGATACGGCGGCCGGCCGCCACCGCCCGCCGGTTCGACGAACCGCACGCCCACTACTCCTACGTCGGGGCCGAACGGTCGCTCGCCCTGATCGAGGAGCTGGGCGTGGCCGCCGTCCACGCCCACAACACCGCGCTCGCCGACCGCTACCGCGCCGGACTGGCCGAGCGCGGCCTGGTGCCCCGCCCGGCACCCGGCTCCGCGATCGTCTCCGCACCGGGCCTGGCGGACGCGGAAGGGCGGCTGGCCGAGGAGGGCGTACGGGTCTCCGTGCGCGGCGGCCTGCTGCGCGCGGCCTTCCACCTCTACAACTCCACCGACGACGTCGACCGGCTGCTGGAGCTGATCGGACCCGCCGGCGGCACCTGGGGGTGAACGAGGGGCGCCGGGCGGGAATGCGGGACCCGGCGCGGCTGCTGACAGAAGTGCCAACGATCATGGCCAGTGATCCCCTGATCATTTTCCCTGCCCGCACCGCAGTTGAGAGGCCCTCAGTGACCACCGCGTTCGATCCCGTAGACCTCGCCGGCACCCCGCTCGCCAACCGCATCGTCATGGCGCCGATGACCCGCAACCGCGCCACCGAGGGCGGCGGGGTGCCGACCGACTCGATGGTCGCCTACTACGCCCAGCGCGCCACCGCCGGCCTGATCGTCACCGAGGCCGCGCAGACCACCGTCGTCGGCCAGGGCTACCCCTTCACCCCGGGGCTGCACACCGCCGAGCAGGTGGCCGGCTGGCGCCGGGTGACCGACGCCGTCCACGAGGCGGGCGGCCGGATCTTCGCGCAGCTGTGGCACGGCGGCCGGATCGGCCACCCGGTGCTCCTGCCGGACGGCCTGATTCCGGTGGGGCCCTCCCCGGTGGCCGCCGACTGCCAGGTCTTCACCGAGGACGGGATGAAGGACTGCGTCACCCCGCACGAGCTGACCGACGCCGAGATCCGCACCACCATCGAGGAGTTCGCGGCCGCCGCCCGCAACGCCGTCGAGGCCGGATTCGACGGGGTGGAGATCCACGGCGCCAACGGCTATCTGGTGCACCAGTTCCTGGCCCCCAACAGCAATCTGCGCACCGACGCCTGGGGCGGCGACACCGAAGGCCGGATCCGCTTCGCGGTGGAGGTCACCCGGGCGGTGGCCGAGGCCGTCGGCGCGCACCGCACCGGCCTGCGGCTCTCGCCCGGCAACCCCTTCAACGGCATCGACGAGCCGGCCCCCGAGCCGCTCTACACCGCCCTGCTCCGGGCCGTCGAACCGCTCGGCCTGGCCTACCTGCACATCTGCGACGTTCCGGACCGCGAGCTGCTGGCCCGGCTGCGCAAGCACTTCACCGGCCCCCTCGTCCTCAACCCCGCCAACGGCGGCCGCCCCACCGGCCCCGAGGACCTCGGCCTGATCGAGGACGGCAGCGCCGATCTGCTGGCCTTCGGACGGCAGTTCCTGGCCAACCCCGACCTGCCCCACCGGCTCGCGCTCGGCGGCCCCTTCAACACCCCCGACCGGGAGAGCTTCTACGGCGGCGACGACACCGGCTACCTCGACTACCCGGCGCTGGACCCCGCCTGACGGACACACAGCGCGGCGCGGCCGCCGCACAGACCTGCTGTGCGGCGGCCGCGCCGCTTCTTCCGCCCATCTCCCGGCCCGTCGGCCGGGCGGCTACTTCACCTACTTCACCGGCGTGAAGTCCCGTGCCCCGATGTACTCCGGACGCCGCACCGGCGCCTCGAAGGGCTCCACCGCTGCGTTCTCCACGCTGTTGAACACGATGAAGACATTGCTGCGCGGATACGGCGTGATGTTGTCACCCGAACCGTGCATGGCGTTGCAGTCGAACCACGTCGCCGAGCCGGCCTTGCCGGTGAAGAGGCGGATCCCGTGCCGGTCCGCCATCTTCGTCAGCACCTCGTCCGACGGGATGCCCGCGTCCTGCATCTGCAGCGACTTCTTGTAGTTGTCCTTCGGCGTCGCACCCTCGCAGCCCACGAAGTGCTGATGCGAGCCGGGCATGATCATCAGGCCGCCGTTGGTGTCGTAGTTCTCCGTCAGCGCGATGGAGACCGACACCGTGCGCATGTTCGCCAGACCGTCCTCGGCGTGCCATGTCTCGAAGTCCGAGTGCCAGTAGAAGCCGGACGCACCGAAGCCGGGCTTCACATTGATCCGCGACTGGTGGACATAGACGTCCGAGCCGAGGATCTGCCGCGCGCGACCCACCACGCGCGGATCGGAGACCAGCTTGGCGAACACCTCGCTGATCCTGTGCACCTCGAAGACGGACCGGACGCTCCCCGACTTCTTCTCGACGATGGAGCGCGGGTCCGCGCGCATCGCCGGGTCGTGGACGAGCCGGTCCAGTTCGGCGCGGTACACCGCGACTTCCTCCGCGGAGAGCAGCTCCCCGATGGCGAAAAAGCCGTCGCGTTCGAAGTCGCTCAGCTCGGACGGCTCGAACGGGCCGGCCGCTCCGGGCTGCGACCACACCACCGGGTCCTTCCGCGAGGTGATGACCTCGGCGGTCCCGCGGGTCGGGTACAGGTCGGCGATGCGCTCGGGTGCGGTGGTCATGGTGTTGCCTTCCTCTCCTCTCGTACGTGCTTTCGGTTTCGTGCGGGTGTTACATGCCTCCTCGGCTGCCGGACGGGGCAGTCGGGCGAAGCCGGCCGGGACGGTCTCAGACCGTCTCGGGCTCGGTGAGCAGCGGGTAGACGCCGTTCTCGTCGTGGTCCTCCCGGCCGGTGACCGGAGGGTTGAAGACACAGACGCAGCGGAAGTCCTTCTTGATCCGCATGGTGTGCTTCTCGTGGCCGTCGAGCAGGTACATCGTGCCCGGCGTGATCACGTGCTTCTCGCCGGTCTCGTCGTTGGTGAGTTCGGCCTCACCCTCTACGCACAGTACGGCTTCGATGTGGTTGGCGTACCACATCGACGTCTCGGTTCCCGCGTACAGGGTGGTCTCGTGCAGGGAGAAGCCGACGCGCTCCTTGGCGAGGATGATGCGCTTGCTCTCCCACGTGCCGGACTTGGCCTTGACGTGGCGGTCGGTGCCTTCGATGTCCTTGAAGGATCGGACGATCACGGTGCTCGGTGCCTTTCTGTGAAACGTTAAGGAGCGCTGGGCCGGTCGGGTGTCCGGCCCGGCGGGTCAGGCGCAGTCGCGGACCGCGCGGGCGAGGATGCGAAGCCCCTCGTCCAGCTCCTCGGGGGTGGTCGTCAGCGCCGGAAGCAGCTTGACGACCTCGCTCTCCGGGCCGGAGGTCTCGATCAGCAGACCCAGCTCGAAGCAGCGCCCCGCAATCTTGTTGGCGAGGCTCTTGTCGAGGCACTCCAGGCCCCACACCAGACCGCGGCCGCGGTACTCGGCGAAGGTGCCGGGGTGCTCCTCGACGATGGCCTTCAGGTGCTCCTCGACGATCTCGCCGCGGCCCAGCGTCTGCTTCTCCATCTGCCCGTCGGCCCAGTAGGTGTCGAGCGCGGCGGCGGCGGTGACGAAGGCCGGGTTGTTGCCGCGGAAGGTGCCGTTGTGCTCGCCCGGCTCCCAGATGTCCAGCTCCGGCTTGAACAGGGTGAGCGCGAGCGGCAGGCCGTAACCGCTGATCGACTTCGAGACGGTGACGATGTCCGGCACGATGCCCGCCTCCTCGAAGGAGAAGAAGGCACCGGTACGGCCACAGCCCATCTGGATGTCGTCGACGATGAGCAGCATGTCCCAGCGCTTGCAGACCTCGGCGAGCTGCCGCAGCCACTCGGCGCGCGCGACGTTGATGCCGCCCTCGCCCTGCACCGTCTCGACGATGACGGCCGCGGGCTGGTTGAGGCCCGAGCCGGAGTCCTCCAGGAGGCGCTCGAACCAGATGAAGTCCGGGGTCTGGCCGTCGAGGTAGTTGTCGAACGGCATCGGGGTGCCGTGCACCAGCGGGATACCGGCACTGGCCCGCTTGAACGCGTTGCCGGTGACTGCCAGCGAACCCAGCGACATGCCGTGGAAGGCGTTGGTGAAGGACACGATCGACTCGCGGCCCTTGACCTTGCGCGCCAGCTTCAGCGCGGCCTCGACCGCGTTGGTGCCCGTCGGACCCGGGAACATGACCTTGTAGGGCAGGTCACGCGGCCGCAGGATGATGTTCTGGAACGACTCCAGGAACGCCCGCTTGGCCGTGGTGGACATGTCCAGGCCGTGGGTGACGCCGTCCCGCTCGATGTAGTCGATCAGGGCGCGTTTGAGGACCGGGTTGTTGTGGCCGTAGTTGAGCGATCCGGCACCGGCGAAGAAGTCGAGGTAGGTGTGGCCGTCCTCGTCGGTCATCCGGCTGCCCTGCGCACGGTCGAACACGGTCGGCCAGCCGCGGCAGTAGCTACGGACCTCCGACTCCACGGTCTCGAAGACGCTCAGGTCGGGCTGGGTGATGGTCACAGCATGCTCCAGGGAGATGAGTGGCGAAAGAAGATCGAAGTCTGTGGGGGCGGGGCGGCGGCACGCGGTGTCACGGGGGAGTCACCACATGGCTGCCGGTCCCGCATGCCGTACGGGGCACGGTCGGCGCGGTGCACGGGGCCGCGCCTGCGGGGGCGTTCAGTCCCGGGGCTCCGGTGGCGGGCCGAACGGGCCGATGAGGTGCAGCACCTCCGGCTCGTGGCCCTGCTCGGGGAAGAGCCCGGCGTCGAAGAGCACCTCGCGCGTCAGGTCGGTCCTGTGGCGCTCGGCGAAGGACGCGAACAACCGCATGGAGGCGGCGTTGTCCGGCGTGATGGTGGTCTCGACGTGACGAATGCCCAGTTCACGTACGGCGCGGAGGGTCAGTCCGTCCAGGAGGGCGGCCGCCAGCCCCTGGCCGCGGTGCGCTTCGTCGACGGCGACCTGCCAGACGACGAGGGTCTCCGGGTGCTCGGGGCGTATGTAGCCGGTGACGAAGGCCGCCGGCTCGCCCTCCGTGTCGCGGGCGACGACGGAGGTGGCGGCGAAGTCCCGACACCACAGCAGGTAGCTGTAGGAGGAGTTGAGGTCCAGAGTCCTGGAGTCGCGGGCGATACGCCAGATCGCGGCTCCGTCCTCCACGCGTGGGGAGTCGAGCTTGAAGCCCTCCGGCAATTCTCTGATATCGCTTCGGGCACCTGCATGGTCTGCTTGTGCGGCGGTCATGGGAATTAAATTTACCGAGGGAAAAAGGAAATTGCATCGCGGGCAGGGGTTACGCGGATGGTTTGACTGTGTTATCGCGCGGGTGCGCACGAGCGCGCGATTCGGTCGCGGAATGTGGTGATTTGGCCTGGAAGTTTGGGGTGAAACGGGCACGCTGTGTAGTCGGTCACAGCTCCGTAACGCCCGCGAGATGCGTCCGAATTCTGATACTTGCCGCTAGCGAAATCTTGGCGTTTGAGGTGCGGAAAAGCGGGCAGAAGAATACGGGAAGCTGTACTTCTGAAGAATTGGGAATTCGCAACCGGAAGGCCTGCGCCAAGGAGTGCGGGAAGAAAATCGGGGTAGTCGCCTCGGTTTCCGGGAATCCGGCGGCGGAATGCGCCCTTGATACCCCCGTGGCGGGCCGTGGCCGGGCGCTGCACCGCCGGGACCCGGGCGCGGGGCCCGGCGGCCTAGAGTGCCGGTATGACGTCCATGAGCGAAGGTGCGGCGCTGCACCTCACGGGGAGGGTCCTGGTCGGGCCGGACGACGTGCGCGATGAGCTGTGGGTTCTCGGCGGCCGGGTGACGTTCGAACGGCCCAGTGGGGTCCGGGAGGTCACCACCGTCGCGGGCTGGGTGCTGCCGGGCCTGGTCGACGCCCACTGCCACGTCGGTCTCGACATGCACGGCCCGGTCGACGCGGAGACCAGCGAGAAGCAGGCGCTCACCGACCGTGACGCCGGAACGCTGCTGATCCGCGACGCAGGGTCACCCTCCGACACCCGCTGGATCGACGACCGCGAGGACCTGCCGCGGATCATCCGGGCCGGCCGGCACATCGCCCGCACCAAGCGCTACATCCGTAACTACGCGCATGAGATCGAGCCCGAGGACCTCGTCGCCTATGTCGCCGAGGAGGCCCGGCGCGGCGACGGCTGGGTCAAGCTCGTGGGGGACTGGCTCGACCGCTCCACGGGCGATCTGGGGGCCTGCTGGCCGCCCGGCGCCGTCGCGGCGGCCATCGCCGAGGCGCACCGCCTCGGCGCCCGCGTCACCGCCCACTGCTTCGCCGAGGAGACCCTCGCCCCGCTGGTCGAGGCCGGTATCGACTGCATCGAGCACGCCACCGGGCTCACCGAGGAGACCATCCCGCTCTTCGCGGCGCGCGGCGTCGCCATCGTCCCCACCCTCGTCAACATCGCCACCTTCCCGCAGCTCGCGGACGGCGGCGAGAAGAAGTTCCCCCAGTGGGCCGGCCATATGCGCCGCCTCCACGCCCGCCGCTACGACACCGTACGGGCGGCCTACGACGCCGGCGTCCCCATCTACGCCGGCACCGACGCCGGCGGTTCGCTCCCGCACGGCCTGGTCGCCGACGAGGTCGCCGAGCTGATGAAGGCCGGTCTGCCCGCCGAAGCCGCGCTCTCCGCCACCACCTGGGGCGCCCGCGACTGGCTGGGCCGCCCCGGCCTCACCGAGGGCGCACCGGCCGACCTCGTCGTATACGAAACGGACCCGCGGGCGGACGTCCGCGTCCTGGCGGCCCCGCGGCTGGTGGTGCTGCGGGGGCGTGTGATCGGGTAGGGGCGCGTAATCGGGTAAGGGCGGTGGTGGCGGTGGTGGCGGTCCGGGGAACCACGGGAATACCGCCCCGCCCCCGCCGGTTGTGGCCCCGCAGGGGGGCCTCGCGCCCCCTACGGGATCTGTTCGCCCGGCCCCTAGGGGTGCGCCCCGCTACCGGTCCCGGCGCGCGGAGCGGGCCATGAAGGCGGCCACCGCCGCCCCCGACACGTTGTGCCACACCGAGAAGACCGCCGCCGGCAGCGCCGCCGCCGGGCTGAAGTGGGCGGTGGCCAGCGACGCGGCGAGGCCGGAGTTCTGCATGCCGACCTCGAAGGCCATCGACCGGCTGGCGGGCCTGCCCAGCCGCGCCAGCTTCCCGGCCGCGTAGCCGAGCGCCAGCCCGAGCCCGTTGTGCAGCACCACCGCGAGCAGCACCAGCGCCGCCGCGTCCTTGATCGCCGCCGCGCTCCCGGACACCACCACCAGCACGATCGCCGCGATGGTCAGCGCCGAGACCCACGGCAGCGCCCGCAGCACCTTGTCGACGAACCGCCCCGCGACGATCCGTACGAGCAGCCCGGCGATCACCGGCAGCAGCACGGTCTTGAGGATGTCCGTCACCATCACCCCGGCGTCCACGTCGAGGAACTGCCCGGCGAGCAGCAGCGTCAGCGGCGGCGTGACGAGCGGCGCGAGCACCGTGGAGACCGTCGCCACCGACACCGAGAGCGCCACATCGCCACGGGCCAGGAACGTCACCACGTTCGACGCGGTCCCGCTGGGCGCGCAGCCGACCAGGATCACCCCGGCCGCCAGCTGCGGCGGCAGATGCAGCACGGTCGCGATCAGCCACCCCAGCCCCGGCATGATCACGTAATGCGCGACCAGCCCCAGCCCCACCGCCCAGGGACGCCGGGCCACCGCGGTGAAGTCCGGCGGGGTCAGCGTCAGCCCCATCGAGAACATCACCACCCCGAGCAGCCACGGCACCCCGGGCGCCCACCCGGTGAAGTGCGCGGGCCACAGCAGCCCCACGACCCCGGCGGCGATCACCAGAAGCGGGAAGAGGGTGACCGCCCGGCGGGCCGCCCGGTCGGCGGCGGGGAGATCGCCGGACGGCGGGGCGGGCTGCGGGGCGGGCTGCGGGGGCGCCTGATTCGTCTGCTCGGTCGACACGGCGGAACCCTAGCGGTCGTCTGCATGTACGGGACAACGAATTCTGGATGCTGGACGTTCGGCCGCTGTCCTTCCCTGTCCGGGGCTCCCGGAGATAGGGCGGGAGTCGTCGCGGGAGCGGACACGGGCACGAACCGGGCGAGATCCGCGCTGTCCTGACGCCTCGTCCGGTATCGACCGTGGCCGGTGCGGAGGGCGTCGGGGGAAGCGGCTCGCAGTGCCCGCCCGATGGGGCGGCTGAGGTGCAGGTGGTCCCACGAGCCGGGCGAATCGAATGAAAACTCGGAAACCACCCCTTCAGGTGAACTCACTTCGCGTGGCCGCCCATTCACCCTTGGTGCGTACACGATGTGCGGGTCGAGGTCGTCGGCCCGCGTGATGTCCCCCATTGGCGCGGCCGGCGGCTCCATTTCTCTTGTGGGGGTTCCACTCACGTGTCCACCAGTTCCACCAGCTCCTTCGGCATGCCCCGACGGCTCGCCGCGACCTTCGTCGCCGCCGCCCTCACCGCCGGTCCCGCCGTCCTGACGGGCGCCGCGCCCGCCTACGCGACCGGCGGCAACGGCACGTCCGGCGCGGTCGTGCTCCGTACCGGCCTGGACGTCGGGCTGCTCGGCAAGGCGCTCGATGTCCCGCTGCACGCCGTGCTCAACGAGGTGCATGCACCGGCCTCCGCCGACAAGACGGTGCTCACCGTCGATCTGGACGGCATCAACCAGGGCCGGCCGTTCAGCGTGCTGCGCGCGGATGTCGCCACCGCGCGGGCGAGTGCCGACCGGCACAAGGCCGAGGGGTACGCGCGTCTCGTGCACGCGAAGGTGCATGTCCCCGGGCTGGGGGCGCTGTCCCTGGTGGAGGTCGAGCAGGTCACGGCGCGGGCGGTGTGCGCGGCGGGGCAGCGGCCACGGGCCGAGTCGAACGTGCTGGGCAGCGTCCTGGTCCTGGGCAAGAAGGTCACGCTGCGCGCGGGCGGGACGACGGACGTCAAGGTGCCGGGGGTGGGCGACGTACGCCTCGACCTGTCGCAGCGGCGGGTGACGGGCGCCAGCGCGGCGGCGACCGCGCTGGAACTGAAGGTCGCGGTCAACCCGTTGAAGCTGAACGTCGCCGATGTCCGGGGACGGGTCACGCTCGCCGAGGCGACCTGCACGACGCCGCACGGCAAGCCGCCGCACCCGGGCGGCTCCGGAGGTACGACCGGCGGCCAGAGCGACGGCGGGCAGAGCAGCGGCGGCCAGTCGGGCGGCGAGAGCGACGGCGGCCAGAGCGGCGGTCAGTCGGGTGGCCAGGGTGACGGCGGCCGGTCAGGGGGCTCGACGGGCGGTGGGGGGACCGCCGGCGGCACCCGGGCCGGCTCGCACCCCAGCACCCAGAACCTCGCCGAGACCGGCGGCAGTTCGGCCACCCCGTATCTCGCCGGCGGCGCCGCCCTGCTGGTCGCCGCGGGAGCCGGAACGCTCGGCTATGCGCGCCGGCGCCGCACCGCGCAGGGCGGCCGCGGCTGAGAGACCCTCCCCCTCGTCCGAACGGAGGGGAGGCGGGCCCATCCGCGCCGGTGCCGTGGGGGCGCCGGGCGCGGGTGCGGCCGGGGCAGGCACCGCACGGTGCGCCTCACCCCCCGCCGGGGGCCCGGTCGAAGCGTGGTGCGGCCGGGCCCCCGGCGGGGTCCGACCGTCCGGACGCGGTACGCACCTCGGTCAGGACCTCGGCCAGCGCCGCCACGAACCGGTCCGTGGTGGCCCGGTCCCGGACCGCGAGCCGCAGCCAGTCCGGGCCCAGCCCCGGGAAGGTGTCCCCCCGGCGCACCGCGAAGCCACGCGCCCGCAGCCCGGCCCGTACCGCCGCCGCCCGAGCCAGCCGGATCAGTACGAAGGACCCCTCGGCCGGCCCGACGGCCCGCACCGCGGCGAACTCGCCCAGCCGGGCCAGCAGATGGGCCCGGTCCCGGGCGATCTCCTCCGCCGCCGCGGCCGCCTCCGCCAGCGCCCGCGGCGTACAGCAGGCCTCGGCCGCGGCCAGCGCCGGGCTGGAGACCGGCCACAGCGGCTGCGCCCGCTCCAGCGCGGCGATGGTGCCGGGTCCGGCCAGTACGTAGCCGATCCGCAGCCCCGCGAGCCCCCAGGTCTTGGTGAGGCTGCGCAGCACCACCAGGCCCGGCAGATCCCTGCGCCCGGCCAGCGACGCCCGCTCCCCGGGCACCGCGTCCATGAACGCCTCGTCGACCACCAGCGTCCGGCCGGGCCGCGCCAGCTTCGCCAGGTCCTCGGCGGGATGCAGGACGGAGGTGGGGTTGGTGGGGTTGCCGATGATGACGAGGTCGGCGTCCTCGGGGACCGCGTCCGGGTCCAGCCGGAAGCCGTCCCGCTCGCTCAGCAGCACCCGCTCCACCTCGTGCCCGGCGTCCCGCAGCGCCGCCTCGGGCTCGGTGAACTGCGGGTGCACCACCACCGGCCGGACGGTCCGCACGGCGCGCGCGAGCAGCACGAACGCCTCCGCGGCGCCCGACGTCAGCAGCACCTCCGCCACCGGCAGGCCGTGCCGCTCGGCGACCGCCCGGCGCGCCGCCCGGCCGTCCGGATACGCGGCGAGGCCGTCCAGGGACGCGGCGATCTCGGCCTTCAGCCACGCCGGGGGAGTACCCGCCCGGACATTGACCGCCAGATCCGTCAGCTCCGTCAGATCCGCCGGGTCCGCCCCTCCGCCGTCCGCGCTCCGCACCTCGGCATCGCCGTGATGCCGCAGATCGTGCTCATGGGGCGCCGCGGCCCCGGCGTCAGCGAGCGCCCGCATGCTCGTCCCGGTCCGTTTCGTGCCCGCTCCGCTCGTCCCGGCTCCGGTCGTTGCCGCTCGGCTCGTCCTGCTCCCCGGCGGCCGCCCGCTCCGGTACGCCGTCGGCGCTCCGGGCCTCCTCCGCCACCGCCCGGTATCCGCTCGGTACACCGTCCGGCAGCGCATCGCCCGCCACCGCCGCGCGGTAACGCTCCATGACCACCTCCGCCACCTCGGCCGGCGTGCCGATCACCCCGGCAGCCAGCACCTCCGTGTCGGGGTGCACCGCGGACCAGCCCTCGGTCTGCATCCGCAGCCGCTCCAGCAGGCCGCCGGGGAAGAAGAAGTACGGCAGGACCACGATCCGGCCCCTGCCGCCGACGCCCGGGGCCAACGAGGCCAGCGCCCTGCACCGGTCGAGGCCGGCCGGGACGTCGGGCGCCGCCTGCGACACGAACGCGGTCTCCACCCCCGCGAAGCCGCGCCCCTCCCACAGCAGCCGCGCGGCCCGCACCACCTCGGCGTTGGCGTACGGGTCGGCCGACCCGCGCCCCACCAGCAGCACCGTCGTACGGGCCCGGTCCTCGGGCCGCCGGGCGCCGCCGCCCAGGGCCTCGTCAAGACGCCGCTCCAGCACATCGAGCAGCTTGGGATGCGCACCCAGCTCCGTGCCGCAGACGTACGCGAGCCCCGGGTGGCGCCCGGCCGCCTCCTCCAGCACGGCGGGCAGCGTCTGCGCCGCCGGCCCGGCCGGGGCCGGCAGCAGCGGTATGACGGCGAAACGGGTCACGCCCCGCCCGGCGAGCTCGTCGACGGCGCCGCCCAGCGGCAGCGGCGAGTCGGCGGTGCCGAAGAACCCGCCGGCGACGGGCACTTCCGGATACCGGGCGCCGAGCACACGCACCAGCGCGCGCAGGGCCTCGGCCCCGCCTTCGTCACGGGTGCCGTGACCGGCGATGAGCAGTGCGGGAGGGGTGGTCACTAGGTCTCCTTGGTACCGGTGGTATCGCTGTCGGGCGCCTTGTCGTCGATGCCCGTCGTCCGCCGATCCGGGCCCCGGCGGGGCGGGTTGGGGGAGGTCATGACGATATCGGCACCGGACGGGCGAGCGGCGGGCGCTCCCTCCCTACCAGCGGTAACTGCACCGCGCGGTGTTACTGCCGGCGCCGCGAGCGCACAGGTCGCCCGCGCCGGCCGCCCCCGCGGCGCCGACTTCCGCTTCCCGGCGATCAGTTCGGCACCCGGCCCGGCGGCCAGCAGCGCCGCGGCCTCGGCGACGCTCGGCGTCCCGACGGCGGCCGCCGCGAAAGGGGACGGATCCGGCACCCGTACGGCGGCCAGCGCCGCCGCCGGGAACGACCACAGCGGCACCCCGAGCCGCCGCGCCGCCCCGATCAGCCCCGGCTCCCCGGCCCTGGCCGACACCGTCGCCAGCGCCGCGACCGGCCGGTCCGTACAGCCCGCCGCCGCGAGCGCGGCCGTGACCAGGCCGACCACCTCGGACACCGGGACGCCGCGGCCCGCCCCCACGCCGACGACCAGCGGCGCACGCAACGCGCCGGCGCCGCCGGCCGCCCGGCCGCTCATGGCGCGACGGCTCCCCGCCCGGAGGCCACCCGGCCGGGCCGCCCCGCCGCAACGGCAGCCGCGATCGGGCCGGTGCCCGTCATCGCACCGCGCCTGGCGCCGCCGTGTGCCGCGCCGCGCTCTCGGTCAGCCGGGCGGCCAGCGACGGTTCCGCCGCCCAGTGGACATGCAGATACGAGGCGTGCACCCCGCCGCTCACAAAGCCCTCCACCCGCCGCTGGGGATGCGTCATACCCCACGCCGGACGGGCGCCCGCGCCCGGCTCCAGGACCGTGCGGTGGAACTCATGGCCGCGCACCCGCGTCCCGGCCACGGCCAGGGCGTTGTCCTCCAGCGCCACCGCCTCCCGGTAGCCGAGCGTGAGGCGTTCCGTCATCCGGGCGTCGGCGGGCAGCACCCCGCACATCGGCTTGCCGTCGAGGGACCGGGACAGATACAGCAGCCCGGCGCACTCGGCGGACACCGGCGCCCCGGAGGCGGCCAGCGCGGCCACCGCCGCGCGCAGCGGGGCGTTCGCCGACAGATCCGGTGCGTACATCTCGGGAAATCCGCCGCCTATCACCAACCCCTGCGTACCGGGCGGCAGTTGCTCGTCCCGCAACGGATCGAAGGGGGCCACTTCGGCGCCCGCGGCGGCCAGCAGCTCGGCATGCTCGGCGTAGGAGAACGTGAAGGCGGCGCCGCCCGCCACGGCTATCAGCGGCCGCGGCCCCCCGCCCGCCGCGGCCCGCACCTCCGCGGCCGGGTCCCAGGGGTCGTCCGGCAGCGGCGGCACCGCGCGCGCCAGCGCCAGCAGCGCCTCCAGATCGCAGCCCTCGCGCACCCGCGCGGCCAGCTCCCCCACCGACTCCACCGCCTCGGCGCGGCGTTCGGCGACCGGCACCAGGCCCAGATGCCGGGAGGGCGTACGGGCCGTGGGGGTACGCCGCAGCGCGCCCAGCACCGGCACCCCGGAGGAGCCCATCGCCTCGCGCAGCAGCTCCTCATGGCGGTCCGAGCCGACCTTGTTGAGGATCACCCCGGCGAGCCGTACCTCCGGATCCCACGAGGCGAAGCCGTGCACCAGGGCGGCCACCGACCGCGACTGCGACGAGGCGTCCACCACCAGCACCACCGGCGCCCGCAGCACCTTCGCCACCTGCGCCGTCGAGGACAGCTCGCCCATCCCGGACGCACCGTCGAACAGCCCCATCACGCCCTCGACGACGGCCAGGTCCGCACCCGCCGCGCCGTGCAGGAACAGCGGCGCGATCCGGTCCACGCCGCACAGATAGGCGTCCAGATTGCGGCCGGGACGGCCGGTCGCCAGGGAGTGGTAGCCCGGGTCGATGTAGTCGGGGCCCACCTTGTGCGGCGAGACCGCGAGGCCCGCCTCGGCGAACGCCGCCATCAGGCCCGTGGCCACCGTCGTCTTCCCCGCGCCCGAGGACGGCGCGGCGATCACCAGCCGGGGGACGGCACCCGCATTCATCGCGCGCTCACCCTTGCCACCACTCCCTCTTCCTCACTCGACCGTTCTCACTCGACCGTCACCACTCGATGCCCCGCTGGCCCTTTTGGCCCGCGTCCATCGGGTGCTTGACCTTCGTCATGTCCGTCACCAGATCCGCGAAGTCCAGCAGCGGCTGCGGGGCGTTGCGCCCGGTGATGACGACATGCTGCGTGCCCGGACGGTCGCGCAGCACCGACACCACCTCCTCGGTGTCGATCCACCCCCACTTCAGCGGGTAGGCGAACTCGTCCAGCACCAGCAGCTTGTACGTCTCGGCCGCCAGATCCCGCTTGACCTGCTCCCAGCCCTCGCGCGCCGCGTCCTCACTGGAGGCGATGTCGCGCTGCACCCAGGACCAGCCCTCGCCCATCTTGTGCCAGGCGACGCTGCCGCCCTCGCCGGATTCGCCGAGCACCTTCAGCGCCCGTTCCTCCCCGACCTTCCACTTCGCCGACTTCACGAACTGGAAAACACCGACCGGCCAGCCCTGGTTCCATGCCCGCAGCGCCAGCCCGAAGGCGGCGGTGGACTTGCCCTTGCCCTGACCGGTGTGGACGAAGACCAGCGGGCGGTTGCGGCGCTGGCGGGTGGTGAGCCCGTCGTTCGGTACGACGGACGGCTGTCCCTGCGGCATTACGCGGCCTTCCTGTTGGCGTCGACGGGATTGCCGGACCGCACGGGCCTGCCCTGCGCGGTCCGTACGAGCGCGGAGACGTTGTCCGCGCGCAGTTCATCGAGGGTGACGACGGTGCCCTGCAACGACCGGGCCAGCTCGCCGGCCAGCCCCAGTCGGACCGGGCCCGCCTCGCAGTCCACGACCACCGACGCGGTGCCGTCGGCGGCCAGCAGCCCGGCCGCGCGATGGGCGCGCCCCAGCGGCCCGCCGGCCGCCCGGCCGCCCCGCGCCGCCCCTTCCGAGGCACCGGTCGCCCGGCCGTCCGTCACGAGCACCACCAGCGGACGCCGGGCGGCATCCCGCATCCGCTCGATCCGCAGCACCTCATGGGCGAGCAGCAGCCCCTCCGACAGCGGCGTACGGCCGCCCGTCGGCAGCTCCTCCAGCCGCGCCGCGCCCGCCTCCACCGATGACGTCGGGGGCAGCGCCAGCTCCGCGCCCTTCCCCCGGAAAGTGATCATGCCGATCTTGTCGCGCCGCTGATACGCGTCGAGCAGCAGCGACAGCACCGCCCCCTTGACCGCGCTCATCCGCTTGCGCGCCGCCATCGAACCGGACGCGTCCACGACGAACAGGACCAGATTGCCCTCCCGCCCCTCGCGCATCGCCTCGCGCAGATCGTCCCGGCGCACGACCAGACCCGGCCCGCGCCGCCCGCGCGCCCGCTGATGCGGCGCCGCGGCCTGCACGGTCGCCGACAGATGCAGCTTGCCGAGGGCGCCCCGGGGGCGCCGCGCCCCGGTGGTACGGCCATGGGCGGTACGGGCCCGGGAGCGCCGGCCGTCCGCGCCCTCGCCCAGGCCCGGCACGTCCAGCCGACGGGTGCGGAAGGGCTCGGCGGCGCCGACCGCGGCCTGCTGGGCACCGGGCGCGGCGGCGGGCTGCTCGGCGGGGCGCTCCTCGGGGGCGGGCGCCGGGGCGTCGTCACCGCCCGGCTCGGGCCCGGCGGGCGGCTCCTGCTCCGGTGCCTGCCGGCCGCGGTCCTGCGGCGGCACACCACCGGGGCCGGGTCCGTCCGGTCCGCCCTCGGGCCCGTCGGGGCCGTCGTCCGGCCCCTGCGGCCCCTCCGGCTCGGGGTCGGGCTCGGGGTCGTCGTCGCCGTCCGTCCCGCCGAACTCGTCCAGCACCTCGTCCAGCTTGTCCTCGTCCAGACCGGGCGCGTCGAACGGGTTGCGGCGCCTGCGGTGCGGCAGCGCCAGCAGCGCCGCCTGCCGCACGTCTTCCGACCGGACCTCGGTCCGCCCCGCCCACGCGGCCAGTGCCGACGCCGTCCGGGCCATCACGATGTCCGCCCGCATGCCGTCCACCTCGAACGCGGCGCAGGTCGCGGCGATCTGGCGGAGCGCGGAATCCGCCAGCACCACGCTCGGCAGCAGCGCCCGCGCGGCGGCGATCCGCTCCCGCAGCGCCGCCTCCTCGTCCGCCCAGCGCGCCGCGAAACCCGCCGGGTCGTCGTCGTACGCCAGCCGGCGCCGGACGACCTCCACCCGCTGCTCCGGCTCGCGGGAGGCGGCGACCTCGACGGTCAGCCCGAAGCGGTCCAGCAACTGCGGCCGCAGCTCGCCCTCTTCGGGATTCATGGTGCCGACGAGGAGGAAACGGGCGGCGTGGCGGACCGAGACGCCCTCGCGCTCCACGTAGGAGGCGCCCATGGCGGCGGCGTCCAGCAAGAGGTCGATCAAGTGGTCGTGCAGCAGATTGACTTCGTCCACGTACAGGATTCCGCGGTGCGCGTCCGCCAGCAGCCCCGGCTCGAACGCCTTCACGCCCTCGGCGAGCGCCCGCTCGATGTCGAGCGCGCCGACGAGCCGGTCCTCGGAGGCGCCGACCGGGAGTTCGACCATACGGGCCGGACGGGACGCGGCCGGACCGGTCGCGTGCGGTCCGTCCGGGCAGCGCTCGTCCGGCGCCGCGGGGTCGCAGCTGAAGCGGCAGCCCGTCACGACCGGCACCTCGGGCAGCAGATCCGCCAGTGCCCGCACGGCGGTGCTCTTCGCGGTGCCTTTCTCGCCGCGGACGAGGACACCGCCGACCGCGGGGCTCACGGCGTTGAGCAGCAACGCCAGCCGCAGGTCGGCCATGCCGACGACGGCGGTGAACGGGTACCGGGTGCTCATGTGGTGGTCACTCCTTCGAGTGGCTTTCGTTCATTGCCGGTCGATCCGATGGATTGGTGCAGCACACTTGTGCCATCGACTTCACGGGCACCGTGTGGAGTTCCTCCTGTGATCCGCGCACAGGCGGGGACGCCGCCTCCGGAGCCGTTCACGGCGCCCCCGGAGGCACGAACGGCAGCCCCGCCGGGACCCCGTCCTCGATCAGCCGCAGCAGTGCCCCGGTGTCCGCATGCTCCTCGATCAGATCGCCGAGCCGGTCCAGCTGCTCCTCGCGCAGCGCGCCGAAGCTGGTGTCCGGAGCCGGTACGAACGCCCGGCCCGCGTCGGCCGCCACCCGGCGCAGGAACGCCCGCCGGAAGCCGTCGCTCTCCAGCGAGCCGTGCCAGTGGGTGCCCCACACGGAGCCGACCCGGCAGCCGTCCAGGAACGCTTCCTCGCCACCGGTCACCTCGGCCACGCCATGGTGGATCTCGTACCCCTCCACCGGCTCGCCCAGCGCCTCCCCGACCGGCCGCGCGAGGGTCTTCCCGGTGGCGAACCGCACCCGTACGGGGAGCAGCCCCAGCCCCTCGACCGTGCCCGCCTTCGACTCGACGTCGTCCTCGATGCGCTCGCCCAGCATCTGGAAGCCGCCGCAGATGCCCAGCACCGGGCGCCCCTCGGCGGCCCGCCGGGCGATCGCGGTGGCCAGCCCGCGCTCGCGCAGCCAGGCGAGCGCGCGGACCGTGCCGCGTGTCCCGGGCAGCACCACCAGGTCCGCGTCGGCCAGTTCCTCGGCGCGGTCCACGAAGCGCACCACCACGCCCGGCTCGGCGGCCAGCGCGTCCACGTCCGTGAAGTTGGACATCAGGGGCACGGCACACACCGCGACCCGCAGCACATCCGCGCCGACCGGCGGAGCGACCACCGACTCGCGGACCGCCCCGCGCAGGGACACCCGCAGCCCGTCCTCCTCGTCGATGCCGAGCCCGTGCGCGTACGGCAGCACACCCAGCGTCGGCCGCCCGCTCAGCTGCTTCATCATCTCCAACCCGGGCTCCAGCAGCGTCACATCGCCCCGGAACTTGTTGACGAGATACCCCGCCACCAGCTCCTGATCCTCCTTGGACAGCAGCGCCGTGGTCCCGAAGAAGGAGGCGAAGACGCCACCGCGGTCGATGTCGCCGACGATCACCACCGGGATCCGGGCCGCCCGCGCGATGCCCATGTTCACGATGTCGGTGCGCCGCAGATTGATCTCCGCGGGGCTGCCGGCACCCTCGCAGATCACCGCGTCATGGGTACGGCGCAGCTCGGCGAGGCAGTCGGTCACCGTGCCCAGCAACTGCTCCTGCCGGCCCGCGTGGTAGCCGCGCGCCGACAGCTCACCCACCGGCTTGCCCATCAGCACCACCTGGCTGCTGCGGTCGCCGCCCGGCTTGAGCAGTACGGGGTTCATCAGCGCGGTCGGCTCCACCCGCGCCGCGGCCGCCTGCATCGCCTGCGCCCGCCCGATCTCCGCTCCCTCGCGCGTGACGAAGGAGTTCAGGGACATGTTCTGCGCCTTGAAGGGGGCCACCTTGACGCCCTGCCGGACCAGCCAGCGGCAGATGCCCGCCGTCACCACGCTCTTGCCCGCGTCCGACGTCGTACCGGCCACCAGCAGGCCGCCGCCGACGCCCCCGCCGGACCCATGGAACCGCCCGCTCACCGGGTCCTCCTCCTGTGGTGCAGCGCCCCGGCCACCAGCCGGCCCGCCACCGTTGTCACCAGAGCCAGCACGCTCACCCGGCGCGAGAGCCGCACCGCCCGCTCGATGTCGTCCGTACCGGGCGGCGGCGCGGCGCCGTTGAGCACCGGGCGGTGCTCGACCCGTCCGCCGTACGCCAGGGTGCCCCCCAGCCGTACGCCGAGCGCGCCCGCGAACGAGGCCTCCACCGGGCCCGCGTTGGGGCTCGGATGCGCGCCGCCGTCGGCCCGCCAGGCCCGCAGCGCGCCGCGCCGGTCGGGGCCCGCGAGGACGGTCAGCGCGGCGGTCAGCCGGGAGCCCGGCCACCCCGCGACATCGTCGAGCCGGGCCGACGCCCAGCCGAACCGGCGGTAGCGGGACGACTTATGACCCACCATCGCATCCAGGGTGTTGACGGCACGGAACGCCACCAGACCGGGCACTCCGCCCAGCGCGCCCCACACCAGGGCGCCCACCACCGCGTCCGAGGTGTTCTCGGCGACCGACTCCACCACCGCGCGGGCCATCCCCGGCCCGTCCAGCGCCTGGGGGTCGCGGCCGCACAGATGCGGCAGCCGCTCGCGCGCCACGTCCAGATCGCCCGCCTCCAGCGCGCCGCCGACGGCCCGCGCCTCCCGGCCGAGCGAGGTGCCGCCCAGTACGGCCCAGACGGCGGCCGCGGTCAGGGTGACCCGGGCGGTGCGGCGGTGTGCGGCGCGCTGCGCAAGCGCGGCCGCGGCCGTCGCGCCGCCCGCGCACACCACCGCGTGCACCGCCCCGTATCCGCGATGGTCGCGCCACAGCCGGCGTTCGAGTGCGCCCGCCGCGCGGCCGAAGGCGGCCACCGGATGGCCGCGCCGGGGATCGGCCGCGATCAGGTCACCGAGAAAGCCGAGGGCCGCGCCGCACGCATATCCCGCGTGTTCGCCGCGCATCGGATCAGACCGCCGTCAGGCCTCGAAGGGACACGGCGACGGTGGGGCGCGGGCATCTCGAACGGCGGCCGGGCATGGCGATATGTCCTCACTCAGGGTCCGCGCCCTGGCTCGACGTGACGGCGACGAGAGTCTCCTGGCTCCCGGATCGGCGCTTCCCCCGGCCTTCCAGCCCGTACACGGCGGCCCCTGCGGGCATCCGTGCGGCGGACCGTGGCCGTCGCTGGAGGAGCGCTCCCCGGTGACAGTGGCGGGACCGCGCCGGATTCTCACCGGACTTCCTCATCTGTCGCCGAATGGCTCGGGCAGTCCACCACGCCCCGCGAATGCCCGTCAACTCACCCTTGACCTGCGAAGCAGCCCTGTGGCAGGGGGTGTGGTGCGGGCCACAGGGTGGCCGGTACGTCACGGACGGTTGCCCCTGGGCCCGGTCCCGCGCCACTATCTGGTGCACGGCGGGCGATGAGGCCCGCCGGAAGGGGGCGGGGGATGCCGGACAGTGCGGACCATCGGGAGAGCGGCCAGGAGATCCGTCAGGAGATCCGTCAGGAGATCCGCATCAGGATCGCGGGCACCAACGACGCGGAGCAGGACGCCGCGGACCTGCGGACATGGCTGGAACGCGAGCCGTGGCTGAGCCGCCGGCGGCACGACTGGACGCAGCGGCCGAGGCCGTCGGGCGAGAGCGGCGGCAGCGGCGATGCGGGCCCGGACGACATGGCCGTCGGCGTCGACGACCTCATCCTCGTCGTCGTCGGCGCGGTCGCCGGGGAGATCACCAAGAGCCTGACCATCGCCCTGCAGGAGTGGCTGCGCCGGCGCAGGGAGGAGCGCGCCGACGGCGAGGAGCCCTCCGTCGCGGTCGGCGACGGGGGCGGCGGACTGCGCGAACTGGGCGGCGCCGAGGGCGGCAGCACCGCCGGGGACTGAGCGGATGCCCGAATACGACGCACGGGGCAAGGTCAACCGGGCGCTGCTGATCTGTGTCAGCGACTACAAGCACCTGCGCCCGCTGCGCGCGGTGAAGGACAACGCCGAGAAGCTCAAGAGTGTCCTGACCGACGCCGGCACCGACCTGTTCACCGAGGACGAGGTCCGCATCTGCCGGGCTCAGGAGCCATGGGAGGTCCAGCAGGAGCTGGACGCCGTCACGAGCGAGGCGCGCGGACTGCTGCTGGTGTACTTCTCCGGCCACGGGCGGGTCGGCCCGGACGGCGGCGATCTGCAGCTGATGGTCGGTACGTCGCAACGGCGCCACAAGACCGTCTCCTGGAAGGACGTGGTGCTGCGCTACCTGGACAACGCGCGGGCCGACCGGATCGTGATCATCCTGGAGTGCTGCTACGCCGGGAACGCCGGCGAGGCCTTCCACCTCTGCCGCAAGCCCATGTCGCTGCTGATGGCCGCGCAGCCCAACCGCCGTATCTTCAGCGGCGACGAACCGGTCGGCGGCAGCCTCTTCACCCGCGCCGTGGTGCGGGTCCTGGAACGCGGCATACCGGGCAAACGCTTCGTCACCTTCGACGATCTCGTCCTGGCGCTGCGCAGCGAGGTGGTGGGCGAGCGCACCCCGATGGGCGACGTCTGGAAGCCCCGCTCGGCCAAGCAGAACACCACCGACGACGTCATCCTCTCCTTCGCCACCTCCGAGGTCCGGCCCCCCACCCCGCTGCGCATCCGATTACGCCGCTGGCTCCACACCTACATCCGGCACTGGGCCCGGCTCCTCCTCGTCCTCGCGATCATCTTCGTACCGGCCACCGCGGGCGTCGTCCTGCTGAACGTCCCCGGCGATCCCCCGCCCTGCCCGCCCGCCCTCGAACTGCGGCTGCTCACCGCCCCGGAGGCCGAACCCACGCTGCGCCGGGCGGCCTTCGACTACGAGATGTCCGACGCCAACACCCGCCCCCTGGACGGCGAGGGCAGCTACCCCGACGGCTGCCGACGCGCCCAGATCACCGTCTACTCCGCCGCCAAGGACCAGGTCGACCAGGGCTTCGCCGCCGCCGACCGCTGGCAGGGCGAGGCCCAGGGCACCGGCAAGGGCCGACCGGACGCCAAGGGCATCGACCCCCTCTACCGGCCCGGCCCGCAGCCCGACCTGTGGATCCCCGAGTCCACCGCCGACTACGACGAGGCCCGCCGCGGGATGCCCGCGACCGGATCCCCGGCGGCCCTGCACAACACCGGCCCGGTCGCCTACACCCCGCTGGTCGTCGGCATCCCGACGAAGAAGCGGCTGGAGGACGTCGAACAGGCCGGCGCCTCCTGGCGGGACCTGCTCACCGGCACCGACGGCCGGCACCGCGATCTCCGGCTGCTGCGGCCCAGCCCCGTCCTGTCCGGTACCGGACTGCTGCACACCATCGGCCTCTACCTCGCCAACGACGGTTCCACCATCGGCTCCTCGGACCCGTCCGGCCCCGACCCGACGCTCGCCGACAAGGCCGAGAGCCGGCTGTCCGCCCCGGGCAGCCAGTACGCGGGCAGCACCGAGCTGCTGTGCTCGCTGCGCCCCGGCGCCGACGGCCCGGGCGGCGCCGAGGCCGGCTCCGCCGCCACCTCCGCGCCGCTGGTCTCCGAGAAGTCCCTCGCCGACTTCAATTTGGGCCGCGCCACGGGGAGTTGCCCGATGCCGGAGTCCCCGCTCCCGCTCGGCGAGCGCTACGCCGCCTACTACCCCAAGAACGTCCCGGCCCTCGACCACCCCCTCATCCGGGTGGACTGGCGCGGCGCCGCCGACGCCACCGCCCGGCGGGCCGCCGTCGACAGCTTCGCCCGGTGGCTGCGCGACCCCGACGGCGGCCAGCGCACCCTCACCGCACAGGGCTACCGCGGGGTGCCCGGAAAGGACGGCACGATGCCGCAGCCGGCGAAGGGCTCGCCGCTGCTCGACAGCCGCGCCCAGACCGATCCGCACGCCCCGGTCGTCCCCTTCACGGCGGACCCGGAGCAGGTGGCCGAGGTGCTCGACGGCTACAACAAGGCCCAGCGGTCGAGCCAGTTGCTGATCCTCATGGACACCTCCACCTCCATGGCGGACGGCGGCAAGCTCTCCCTCGCCGGCAGCGCGGCGAGCCGGGCCCTGGAGATGGTGGGCGCCCACCACACGTACGGCCTGTGGACCTTCCCGGACCGCGCGCATCCCGGCGACCCCGACGCGGTACGCGAGGTGGTCCCGCTCGGCAGCGCCGACCCGGCCCGGGGAAAGGCCGCGTTGGAACGGATCGCGGGCGGCGAACTCGTCGACCACGGCGCCGCGATGGAGGAGGCGCTGACCGCCGCGGTCCGGGCGATGAAGAAGGCCAAGGGCACCAACAACGCCATCGTGCTCATCCTCGACCAGGACGACGGCGCCGGACCGCGGCGCGCCGCGGGCGTGGAGAAAACGCTCACCGAGCTGCTCAAGAGCGGTCCCGACGTGCCGGTGCTGACGCTGGCGATGGGCCGGTCGGGCTGCGACTCCTTCGCCCTCCAGTGGCTGGCCGGCGCCTCCAAGGGGCAGTGCGTGCCCGGCGGCCCCGGGGCGCCCGATCAGCTCGCCGGTTTCGTCGCCTCGATCGGCACCGCGGTGAAGGGGTACAGGTGACCACTTCGCGCAGCGTTCTGACCACCGCACTGGCCGCTCTGACCCTGGTGGCGGCCGGTGGCTGCACGTCGGGGACCGGGCCCGGCCCGGAGAAGGGCGCGATCGTGCTCGCCACCGGCAGCGACCTCTCCAGCTCCGGCGTCCGCCAGGACCTCATCCGCGCCTTCGAGCGGCGCACCGGCCGCACGGTGCGGATCGTCAAACTCCCCGACACCGCCGACGGCCAGCGCAGCCAGCTGCTGGCGGCCGGCCAGTCCGGCAACGGCGGCTACGACGTCCTCAACCTCGATGTCACCTGGACCGCGGAGTTCGCCGAGGCGGGCGTCATCCGCCCCTGGGGCACGAGCCTGGACGGCGACTTCCTCCGCTCCGTCGTCAAGACCACGGAGTACGACCACAAGGTGTGGGGCGTGCCCTTCAACACCGACGCCGGGCTGCTCTATTACCGCAAGGACATCCTGCGCGAATTCGGGCACGACGGCCCCCCTGCCAACTGGGGGCAGCTGAAGGGCTGGGCCGACCAGGTCGCGAGCGCGTACAACCGCAAGGCCGCCGAGGAGGCCAAGGGCGGGAAGAAGACGCCCAGGATGTACGGCATGGTCGCCCAGCTGCGGCCGTACGAAGGGCTGACCGTCAACACCCTGGAGGCCGCCTGGGACGCGGGCGGCGACCCGGAGGCCGGCAGCTTCACCAAGGGCGCGCAGGTCGGCTCGCTCCAGCAGGGCGTGGGCGACCTCAAGCTCCGGCTCGACGCGATCATGCCGCACGAGGTCACGACGATGGACGAGACGGAGAGCCGCCGCTGGTTCGCCGACGGGCGCGCGCTGTTCATGCGCAACTGGCCGGTCGAATACGCCTCGGTCGCCGAGAAGCTCACCCCGGGCGAACAGTTCGACGTCGCCGAGCTGCCGGCCCGCCCCTCCGACGGCAAACGGATATCCGTGCTGGGCGGCCAGAACCTCGCGATCTCCGCGGGCAGCACCCGCCCCGAGGGCGCCCGCGCGCTGATCGAGGCGCTGACCAGCCGCAGCAGCGAGCGCTGCCTCCTGGAGCGCGGATTCGCCGCGACGCGCGACTCGGCCTACCGGCACGGGGCCGGCGCGCCCGTCTGCCCGCTGCCGCCCGGGGACGCCGAGCGCGGCGAGCGGGGCGCTGGCGGCGCCCCGGCGCAGGCGCCGGGCCAGGAGCCGCCGTACACCCGGACGCTGTACGCGGCCCTGCGGGCGGCCGAGCCCCGGCCGCGCAGCGCCCACTACCAGACCTTCAGCAAGGTCGTGCAGATCCGCGTCTCGGAGTACCTCGGCAGCCAGGGCGGTACGGCCATCGCCGACAAACTGGCCAAGGAAGCGGACGAGGCGCTCAGCGGCCGGGGGGATCCCCGCGGCCACTGAGCGCCTCGTGCCGGTTGTCGCAGAGCAGGGGCCCCGCGGCGTCACCGCGGGGCCCCTGCCGCGCACTCTCAGGCGGCGACGATCAGATAGATGCCGTACGCCACGGCCGCCGCGCACAGCGCGAAGGCGGCCACCGCTCCGGCCCGTGCGCCGACGCCGGGCCCGGTGGCCGTGGCGGTGTCGCCCGGCCGGACCGGCGTGCGGGACGTCCCGACGATGCCGACGGTGAACAGGCCCACGATCCCGACCGTCACCGCGAGCGTGACGCCGAAGACCTGGCCGAGAGCTGCCCAGTCGATGCTCATTGCGTTCCCTGTCCTTGTGTTCCGTGTCCCGTGCGGGAGATCGGGGTTAGCGGGCGGCCGCGGTCTTCTTGCGTGCGGCGGGCGGGGTCGGAGAGGTGTCCGCGGCGGCATCCGTGGATGGCGCGGACGGCGCGGCCGGTGCGTCGGAGGCGTCCGGCTCGGTGGCCGGCGCGGTCAGGGAACCCGCCGGGGGAGGGGAGACGGTCTGCAGCGCGGCGGTCACCACGCCCGCCGGCTCCGCGGCCGGGCCGTCGTTGACATTGGTGTGGTCGATGGGCTTGCGCCGGGAGGCGGCCCAGATCGCGCCGCAGACACCGAGACCGAGGACGGCGACCGCCGCCACGCCCCAGCTGCCCTGCTTGGCCAGGAGCGCGGCGCCCGCCGCGACCAGACCGGCCGCCGGCAGCGTCAGGCCCCAGGCCAGGACCATGCGCCCGGCCGTCGACCAGCGCACCACGCCGCCCTTGCGGCCCAGGCCCGAACCCATCACGGAACCGGAGCAGACCTGGGTGGTGGAGAGCGCGAAGCCCAGGTGCGAGGAGGCCAGGATGGTGGCCGCCGCGCCGGTCTGGGCGGCGAAGCCCTGCGGCGGCTGGATGTCGGTGATGCCCTTGCCCATCGTGCGGATGATCCGCCAGCCGCCCAGGTACGTGCCGAGCGCGATGGCCATGCCGGCGGAGGCGATGACCCACAGCGGCGGGTCGGCGTGCGGGGCGATCACTCCGCCGGTGATCAGCGCGAGCGTTATCACGCCCATTGTCTTCTGCGCGTCGTTGGTGCCGTGCGCGAGGGAAACCAGGGCGGCGGAGGCGATCTGGCCCGCGCGGTAGCCCTTGGCGGTGTCCGCCTCGTCGCGGTGGCGGGTCAGCCGGTAGGTGAGCCGGGTCGCGGCCATCGCGGCGAGACCCGCGACGATCGGCGCGGCCACCGCCGGGATGAGGACCTTCATCACCACGGCACTGCCGTGCACGCCGCCGGTGCCCACCGACACCAGCGTGGCGCCGATCAGACCGCCGAAGAGGGCGTGGGAAGAACTGGAGGGGAGGCCCGCGAGCCAGGTCAGCAGGTTCCAGACGATCGCGCCGACCAGACCGGCGAAGATCACTTCAGGTCTGATACCGGCGCTCTCGTCGATGATCCCCCCGGAGATGGTCTTTGCCACCTCCACGGACAGGAATGCACCGACGAGGTTGAGAACTGCCGACATCGCCACCGCGGTCTTGGGTCGCAATGCCCCGGTGGAGATGGTGGTGGCCATTGCATTGGCCGTGTCGTGGAAGCCGTTCGTAAAGTCGAACACCAAGGCCGTGACGATCACGATCCCGATGAGAAGCGTGATGTGTTCCATTCACCCAGGCAATCAGTTCGAAGGTCAGTGTCGCTGGGACCGTACGGAGGGTTGGTGAACGGGAGGTGAACTACGAGGGGCTCGGTAGTGACACCCCCGCACGGTTCACGCGGAGGTGCCTCCGGCGTCACTTCCGCATCACCTGTTGGCAAACTCCCTGCGCTGGGCCACCGGCCCCTTTCAGCGGTTCCGATCCGGCGGTCCCGGGCGTCCGGTGGCGCGCGCGGCGGCCGTGGCTATCGCCCGGCGCGCGGGCCGGGGGAGCGACGGCCGGGAAGGTGAGGGGCGGGGGCGCGAGGGGCGGCGGGGGTACGGGCGGCGGGTCGGGGCGCGTCCGGGATCGCCGGGCGGGCCGTCGGATGCCGTGCGGTGCGGGTCGTGCTCACGGTCCATGGCTCCCCTTGGAGTTGGTGACGGTACGTCGGTTCGGCACGTCGGTTCAGCAACTCATGCCCGACGCTAGCGGCCGGCCAACACAAGACGGCTCAAATCAGGCCAATCACCACAGACGTGCCAGTAGCCCTATATGGCGGATACCGGACATGCGTGACCGTGCCGTATCGTGCCCCCGCCTGCCCGTACGGTGGCGCGCACGCAGTCGCCCATCCGCAGTTCTGCCGCCACCGCGCCGGAGGACACCATGCACGACCCCACCGCCCACGCCATGCACGACCCCACCGCCCGCGCCATGCACGACCCCACCGCCCGCGCCATGCACGACCCCACCGCCCGCCCGACGAAGGGCCACCCCGACCGCATCGCCGACGCCTGGAGCGAGCTGGTCGCCACCGCCCGCCGCACCGTCGCCGACGGCCTGGTCGTCGGCACCTCCGGCAACGTCTCCTGCCGCATCAAGGACCTGATCCTGGTCACGCCCACCGGCGTCCCCTACGACCGCCTCGGCCCCGGCGACACCACCGCCGTGGACCTCGACGGCCACCAGATCCTCGGCTCCCTGCGCCCCACCAGCGAACTCCCCATGCACCTCGCGGTCTACCGCACCACCACGGCCGCCGCCGTCGTCCACACCCACGCCCCGTACGCCACCGCGGTCTCCACCCTCGTCGCCGAGCTCCCGCCGGTCCACTACATGGCCGGGGTCCTCGGCGGTCCGGTCCGGGTCGCCCCCTACGCCCTCTACGGCACCGACGAGCTTGCCGCGCACATGCTCGACGCGCTGCGCGACCGCACCGGCTGCCTCCTCCGGAACCACGGCACCATGGCCTACGGCGACAGCCTCGACCAGGCCCTGGACCGCACCGCCCAGCTGGAGTGGATGTGCCGGGTCTGGCTCACCGCGAGCTCCCTGCCGGGGCACACCCCCAGCCTGCTGTCGCCGGCCCAGCTCGACGAGGCCCGGGAGAAGCTCGCCGGATACGGCCGGCACGACTGACCCGCCGGGCCCGCACCCCGCACCCCGCGCCACGGCCGCCCCGCCGCCGTCACCCGCCCGCTCCCGCCCCGCTGGCCGCACCGGGCATCCCTTTGCACACTGGAAAGATGCGAAGGGGTACCGCGGTGGCCGTGGCCGCCATGACCGTGCTCGGCGCCGGGGCGGCGGCCGTGGCGGTCGGCCGATATGCCGGCGATGTTGCCCTGAAACCGCCCCCCGACCGCCCCCTGCCCGGCGACTCCCGTCTCACCGTTCACTCCGTCACCGACGATCTGATCACCCTGACCCGCAGTTTCGTGTCCCTGCGGCCCGGCGTCTACGGCCTCACCGGTGGCGGCTGCCACGCCGAGATCGGCCCCGTCGTCCACGGCACCCCGCACGCCCCCGACACCGTCGTCCGCCGCCTGACGCGCGTCACGCACGGCACCCTGCGGCCGGGCCTGCGGATGCGGCTGACCCCGCAGGTTCACATCGGCAACCCCCGCGACGCCCTCGGCGCCGACAGCGCCGACGTCGACGTCCCCGGCGAGCTCGGCCCCCTCCCCGCGTGGTTCGTCCCCGGAGTCCGCGACACCTGGATCATCACCGCACACGGCCTGGGCACCACCCGCGAACACCCCATGGTCGTCATGCCGTTCCTGCGCCGTCACCGCCTCCCGGTCCTCGACATCGCCTACCGCAACGACCTCGGCGCCCCCGCCACCGCCGACGGCATCAACCACCTCGGCGACGCCGAATGGCGGGACCTGGACGCCGCCATCCGCTACGCGATCCGCTACGGCGCCCACGATGTCGTCCTCTACGGCTGGTCCACCGGCGCCACCATGGCGCTCCGCGCGGCCGCCCACTCCGCACTGCGCGACCGGATCAGCGGCCTCATCCTGGACTCGCCGGTCCTCGACCGGCACGCCACCGTCCGCGCGCTGGCCGCCTCCCGGGGGGTCCCGCGCGCCCTGCTCCCGCTGGTCGTCCGCGCCGCCGAAGGCATCACCGGACTGCCCGTCCACCGCCCCGCCGACGCCATCGACCCGGCCACGCTGACCGTCCCCACACTCCTCTTCCACGGCCCGGACGACACCCTCGCCCCCTGGGCCGCCTCGCGTTCCTTCGCCGCCCGCCGCACGGACCTGATCACCCTTCATCCCGTCCCGCACGCCCCGCACGCCGCGATGTGGAACGCCGACCCGCCCCGCTACGAAGAGGCCCTGCGCCGCTTCCTGACCCCGCTGATGTGACCGGGCCGCTTCGGTGACCGGCAGGCATACGGGGGGACAACTCCCCACATCACGGATGGGTCGGTGAGGCGGCGCACCCCTGGAAGATCGCAGGACGGGTTCCGATTGGGCTTTCGGGCCGTCAGCGGCAACACTGCTCCTGTGACGTCCCGTACTCCGCGCGACTCCCGGCTCCGACTCGTCTCCGGTCAACCGATTGCGGCCGCCCGCCGGGCGGTGAGCACGAGGGCCGCCCGTCCGGCGCCCCGCCCGCCCGCCGGCACCCCCACCCCGGCGGAACTGGCCCGTCAGGCCCGCGCCGCCCTGGCCGGCGCGGCCCGCCTCGCCCGCTGGGCCGACGGCCCCGGCGCCACCGGAACCGGTCTGCGGGCCGGCCCCGACGGAGCCCTGCCGGACGCCGCCGTGGAACGCGCCGCCGGCGACCTGGGACTGACCCCGCACCAGGTCCGCGGCGACTGGGACCGCGCCCGGCTCGCCGGCCTGATCGAACTCCACGGCGGCGTCGCCCGCCCCGGCTGGCGGCTGCGCGCCTGGGACCGCGACGACACCGCCGCACTGCGCGGCTGGGTCGCCCTCTTCGACGCCTGGTCGCTGGCCCGCCCGGCCCCGTACGGCGCCGGCCCCGCCATCGTCGCCGAAGTCGTCGAGGCCGTACCGCAGTTGCTCTCGCTGCTGTATCTGTCGGCCGGGCCCGTACGGCTGTCCGCCCTGCTGGACATGCTCGAACAGCGCGTCGCCGAGCTGCGCACCGAGCGCTGCGAGGTCCCCTACGGACGCCACCCCGCCGACGCCGCCGACGCCGACGACACCGACGGCTCCGGGGGAACGCCGCACGACGCCGCGGCGGCCTCGCTCGCCGAACTCCTGAACTGGGCGCTGGGTGCCCTGACGACCGTGGGCGCGATGGTCCCGCCGGGCGCCGCGCCGGGCGAAGCCCATGACGGTGCGTACGAGGAGTCCTACGACAGCGACGAGGCCCAGCTGACGCCGCTGGGCAACTGGTCGGTGTGGGTCAAGCTGGAGCAGATCTGCGTGGCCGCGCAGAGCCCGGCGGGCCATATCGAGCAGTCCGCGGAGGCGATGCTGCGCGGCTGCGCCCGGCTCACCCCGGGCCCGGCCCGTACCGAATACCGCGCCTGGCTCGCCGCCCGCGCGGTCGGCGCCGCCGTCGAGGAGCTGCTGACCGTGGCCCGCGGCGAGGACGCGCTGCTGCGCGGCCTGGCCTTCGAGGCGCTGCGCGCGGTCGGCGCCCCCGCCGAACCGGCCGTCCGCGCCGCCGCCGACGAGCCGGCGCTGCGCCCCTACGCCCTGCTGTGGCTGGTCGAGCACGAGGGCGGCGACCCGGAGACCGCCCCCGATGTGCTCACCCGCGAGGAGTCGACCTGGCTGTGGGTGGACACCGCGGCGGCCGTCGCGGACCACGGCGAGACCCAACTCCTGGTCCGGCACCTCGACTCGGCGGTGCAGGGCTCGGTGCCGCGCCTGCTGGCGGAGGTACGCGCCGTCGGCCATCCCCGCACCGTCCAGGTGCTCGTCGCCCTGGCCGCGGCACATCCCGACCCGGCACTCGCCAAGGCCGTGCGCCGCGCGGCCTTCCAGGTCCACACCGGCGGCGTCTGACGGCGGCGGACGCCCCGGGCGCCCCGTCACGGGGCGCCCGGCCGGTAGGTCCCGAAGCTCCAGACGTTGCCCTCCAGGTCCCGCGCCATGTAGTCGCGCGAGCCGTAGTCCTGGTCCGCGGGCGGCCGGAGGATCTCCGCCCCCGCCGCACCGGCCCGCGCACAGTGGGCATCCGCGTCCTCGACCACCACGTAAACGGCGCTCGGGCCGGCCCCCGCCATCGCCGCGTCGAAGGCCCCGCCGTGCCCCTTCGAGCCCAGCATCACCCGCCCGTTGCCGTACGACAGCTCCGCATGCACCACCCTTCCGCCCGCGTCCTCGTGCACTGCTTCCGCCACGAACCCGAAGGCCTCCGTCAACTGACGGATCGCCGCCGGGGCATCGCGGTAGAGCAGCGCCGGAAACACCGTGGGCGCACCCGCCATGGCGCTCGTCATCTCCCTCACCGTCCCTTTCGTGACGCCGTATTGAGATCTGCGTCACAGTCTCCCAGCTGGGTCTGACAACGGCCCGGAAACCGCCCGTGACCTGCGGATACCGCGCGAGGGAAAAAGCGCTTGCACAACACCGTTAGACTGCCTGTATGGCAGTTCTCCTTTGGGTTCATTAGACGGCGCTGACCGCTCTCGGACCGTCCGTCCAACCCGCCGTCTTCCTGCCCTGGAGTTTTTTCCGTGATCACCGCCTCCGGCCTTGAGCTGCGTGCCGGCGCCCGAATCCTCATCGAGTCCACTTCCTTCCGCATCGCCAAGGGCGACCGCATCGGCCTGGTCGGCCGCAACGGTGCCGGCAAGACCACCCTCACCAAGGTGCTGGCCGGCGAGGGCATCCCCGCCGCCGGCACGGTCGCCCGCTCCGGCCAGGTCGGCTATCTGCCGCAGGACCCGCGCACCGGCGACATGGACGTGCTCGCCCGCGACCGCATCCTCTCCGCCCGCGATCTGGACTCCGTGCTGCGCAAGATGCGCGAGAACGAGGACCGGATGGCCAACGGCAAGGGCGCCACCCGCGAAAAGGCGATGAAGAAGTACGAGCGCCTGGAGACGGAGTTCCTGACCAAGGGCGGGTACGCCGCCGAGGCGGAGGCCGCGACCATCGCCGCCAGCCTCGGCCTGCCCGACCGCATCCTCGGCCAGCCCCTCCATACGCTCTCCGGCGGTCAGCGCCGCCGCGTCGAGCTGGCCCGGATCCTCTTCTCGGACTCCGACACGCTGCTCCTCGACGAGCCGACCAACCACCTCGACGCCGACTCCATCGTCTGGCTGCGCGACTACCTCAAGACCTACCGCGGCGGCTTCATCGTGATCTCGCACGATGTCGACCTGGTCGAGACCGTCGTGAACAAGGTGTTCTACCTCGACGCCAACCGGTCGGCGATCGACGTCTACAACATGGGCTGGAAGCTCTACCAGCAGCAGCGCGAGGCCGACGAGAAGCGCCGCAAGCGCGAGCGGGCGAACGCCGAGAAGAAGGCCGCCGCGCTCAACTCCCAGGCCGACAAGATGCGCGCGAAGGCCACCAAGACCGTCGCCGCGCAGAACATGGCCAAGCGCGCCGACAAGCTGCTCGCCGGCCTGGAGGCGGTGCGCGCCTCCGACAAGGTCGCCAAGCTGCGCTTCCCGGACCCGGCGCCGTGCGGCAAGACCCCGCTGACCGCCGAGGGCCTGTCGAAGTCCTACGGCTCCCTGGAGATCTTCACCGACGTCGACCTGGCGATCGACAAGGGCTCCCGGGTCGTCATCCTGGGCCTCAACGGCGCCGGCAAGACCACCCTGCTGCGGCTGCTGGCCGGCGTGGAGCAGCCGGACACCGGCGCGGTCGTCCCCGGCCACGGCCTCAAGCTGGGGTACTACGCCCAGGAGCACGAGACGCTGGACCCGGACCGCACGGTCCTGGAGAACATGCGCTCGGCCGCCCCGGACATGGACCTGGTCGCCATCCGCAAGACGCTGGGCTCCTTCCTCTTCTCCGGCGACGACGTCGACAAGCCCGCCGGCGTCCTCTCCGGCGGCGAGAAGACCCGTCTCGCCCTGGCCACGCTGGTGGTCTCCTCCGCCAACGTCCTGCTCCTCGACGAGCCCACCAACAACCTCGACCCCGCCAGCCGCGAGGAGATCCTCGGCGCGCTGCACACCTTCACCGGCGCGGTGGTCCTGGTGACGCACGACGAGGGCGCGGTCGACGCGCTGCAGCCGGAGCGGATCATCCTGCTGCCCGACGGCGTCGAGGACCTGTGGGGCCAGGACTACGCGGACCTGGTCGCGCTGGCCTGACGGCGGCGGGACGGCCGTATGGATCATGCGGTCTGGATCATTCGGCCTAGGCGTGATCCATCATCTGTGTGAGAACGGCTCGTACATCGGCGAGTCTGCACGGCACGGCCGGGCCCCGAGGGGCCCGGCCGTCACCTTTTCGGCCGTATCTTCCGGCGCTGCCCCTGACCTGCCGCTTTTCCGGGAATTCCATGACCGGGCGGCCCGCCGGACGGGCGGAATACACGGTTCCGGGCGCGTCGGCGACGCATCCGGCGGCAATTCATGTCGTACCGACCTTGTGGAATGGGTGGCCAGGAAGCCGGGGAGGGGTGATCATGAGAGTCCAGAGCGCACTTCCCACGAGGAGGCACGGGTGGCCGAGACTCTGAAGAAGGGCAGCCGGGTAACCGGCGCCGCGCGCGAGAAGCTCGCGGCAGACCTGAAGAAGAAGTACGACTCCGGAGCGAGTATCCGGGCGCTGGCCGAGGAAACCGGTCGCTCCTATGGATTCGTGCACCGGATGCTCAGCGAATCCGGTGTGATCCTGCGCGGTCGAGGCGGAGCCACCAGGGGCAAGAAGGCCGCTTCGGCCTGACGCCCGCGACTCCGGGTAGCAACGGTTCTCCCCCCGGTCGGCCGAGCAGTCGGCCGGGAGGTTACCGTTCAGTCACTTACGCACGCAGGTGCGGTCGGCTGACCCGGAGGCGCTCCATGACTCTGCTCGACAAAGACGGTGTGCGGCTCACCGTGGACGACACCATCGCCACGGTGACCCTCGCCAATGCGGCCAAGCGCAATGCGCAGTCGCCGGCCATGTGGCGGGCGCTGGCCGAGGCGGGTTCGCTGCTGCCGGGAAATGTACGGATCGTGGTGCTCCGCGGCGAGGGCAAGTCCTTCTCCGCGGGTCTCGACCGGCAGGCGTTCACGCCAGAGGGGTTCGACGGCGAGCCGTCGTTCATCGATCTGGCGCGCGGTGCGGACAGCGAACTGGACGCCACGATTGCCGAGTACCAGGAGGCGTTCACCTGGTGGCGGCGCACCGACCTGGTGTCGATCGCCGCCGTACAGGGTCATGCGATCGGTGCGGGCTTCCAGCTCGCCCTCGCCTGCGATCTGCGGGTCGTCGCCGAGGACGTGCAGTTCGCCATGCGGGAGACCAGCCTGGGCCTGGTGCCGGACCTGACCGGTACGCATCCCCTGGTCGGGCTGGTGGGCTACGCCCGCGCGCTGGAGATCTGCGCCACCGGACGCTTCGTGCACGCCGCGGAGGCCGAGCGGGTGGGCCTGGCCAACCTGGTGGTGCCCAACGGTGAACTCGACGGTGCGGTGGCCGACCTGGCGGCCGCGCTCGTCGCCGCGCCGCGGGACGCCGTCATCGAGACCAAGGCGCTGCTGGCCGGCGCCGCGGGCCGTACGTACGAGGAACAGCGCACCGCGGAGCGGGCGGCCCAGGCGCGCCGGCTGCGCGATCTCGCCGGGCTGGGGGAGTAGCCCCCGGCAGCGGTACGCACTGCCGGCGCCCGGCCGGCGGACGACTTCGGCCGTCCGCCGGCCGGGCGTTCTTGCGTGATCGCCCTCGGCGGGGCGCTCATACGGCGTCGCCGACGGCCGTGACCAGCACGGCGACCGTCTCCGGGGCGGGTGTCGCGGCCGCCACCGCCGCCCGTACGGCCCGTGCGACGTCCAGCACGCGAGAGCCGGGCGCGGTCGCCAGCTGGATGAGGGCATGGCCGTCGCGGAGCCGGACGGAGCGGCCGAGGCCGCCGAGTGCCGGGGCGAGGCGGGCGACACCCGGGACGCCCAGGACGATGGCGGCGAGCCCCTCCGGCGCGGCCTCCTGCGGGGCTTCCCCGCGGTCCTCCGGCGGGACGCGGCGCTCCGGGGGCGCCGGGGGCGAGGGCGCCCCGGCCGGCTCCAGCAGTCCGCTGATCCGTAGGTCCACCGGGCCCACCACCAGCCCCAGCTCCCGGTCCGACGCCTCCAGCAGGGCCGCGCGCACTCGGTCCGCGGTGTCGGGCAGCGGGCGGTCGCCGGGTGCGGCGAAGTCCGCGGTGATGCGCAGCGGGCCCGGCGGCAGTGCGCTGGAGGGCGGCGGAACGGCCGGTTCCGGTGCGGTGCCGGGCTCCGCGACGGTCAGCCGCAGCGCGCCGAGCCGTGCGCCGGCCGGTGTGCCGACGGCCTTCCGCAGCGCCGCGGCGGCCGCCCGCTCGGTGATCCACGAGCCGTCCGCGGGCCCGCCCAGGGGCAGCACCCGCCCGATGCCGAGCTGCTGTCGTACGGCCGGCGCCAAGTCGTTCACGGGCACCACGCTCACCCCTTCTCCGGACGGTGCCCCCAGCCTGCCGCAGTCCGGCCCGCAGGGCCCGGCGCCCGGCGCGCGCGGCCGTATGGAGCACTCCGCTGCCGCATACCGGGGCGTATCGCAGTATCCGGGCCTAGTGTGGAAATCGGAATGACCCCCTCCGATTCCCTCTGCCCCCCCGATGCCCCCCGATGCCCCCTCCGAAAGGGACGAACGGCGATGAGCGAGAGCCAGCAGATGCCGGGCGGTGCGAAATCGCCGCTCCAGCGGGGCGGCGGTGACCCCGCGTCCCGAGGGCGCACCACCATCGCCGACGGCGTCGTGGAGAAGATCGCCGGACTGGCGGCCCGCGATGTCGTGGGCGTCCACGCCATGGGCAGCGGCTTCGCGCGAACCCTGGGGGCCGTACGGGAGCGGGTGCCCGGCGGTGGCAAGTCCTCCGCGACGCGCGGGGTGAAGGCCGAGGTCGGAGAGGTGCAGGCCGCGCTGGACCTGGAGATCGTCGTCGACTACGGCGTCTCCATCGCCGATGTCGCCCGCACCGTCCGGGAGAACGTCATCGCCGCCGTCGAACGGATGACGAGCCTGGAGGTCGTCGAGGTCAATATCGCGGTGAGCGATGTCAAGCTGCCCGACGAGGAGGACGAAGAGGAACACGCGGAGCCGCGGATTCAGTGATGGGGTCCGGCCGCGGCAGCGGGACCCGACCGGAGTGAAAGCGAAGGAGCGCACGATGAGCATGGCCGTGGTCGGCCTTCTGGCCGGCATGGCGCTGGGCTTCGCCGGATACTTCGGCGGGCTCGGGGCGTTCGTCCTGGTGGCGGTGCTGGGCGTGATCGGATTCGTGGCGGGCAAATTCCTGGACGGGGATCTGGAGCTCGGCGATTTCTTCCGCGCGCGGACCGGCGACCGCGACAGCCGGCGGCGGTGAGCGCGGGTGGCGAAGGCGCCGGCCGCCGCCGACCCGGCCGTACCGGCGGCCGAGCGGGGCGCGACCACCCTCGCGGACCGGGTGGTGGCGAAGATCGCCGCCCAGGCGGCGCGCGAGGCGCTGCGTGAGACGGCTCCCACCGCTCCCACCGACGCCCATGCGACGGTGACCGTCCACCGGCGCGACACCCGGCAGCCCTTCGGCGAGGCCCGGGTGCGGGTCGCCGTCGAGCTGGGCTATCCCTCCGACATCGGCGCGCAGTGCGGTGTGGTGCGTCGTCAAGTCGTCGAGCGGGTAAGGGCGTTGGCGAGTATGGAGGTGCCGGAGGTCGCGGTGGAGGTGGAGCGTCTGCACTCCCCGCTGTCGGCCGGCGGGGCGCGGGAAAGGGTGCGATGAGCGACGACGACGCGGATCTGCCGGAGACCGGACGGCTGCCCACGCTCGAGAAACGGCCGGGCGGCGGGGACGGGCTGCGGCAGTCCGCATCGGCCGCGGCATATACGCACCACGGCGACGACGGCCGCGCCCGGCGCCCCTGGTCGGCCCGGCGGGTACCGGCCGCGCTGCTCGCCCTGGTGCTCCTCGGCGCCGCCGGCCTGCTGCTGTACGACGTGGCCGCGGTGCGGGCCGGCCGCCCCGCCATGGCCTGGCGCGTGTGGCTCGCCCGTCAGCTGGCCACCCGTCACCTGGACAGCCCCTGGGTACTGGGCGCCGCGGCGGCCGCGATGCTGATCGGGATCTGGCTGATCGTGCTGGCCCTCACGCCCGGACTGCGCAAGGTGCTGCCGATGCGCCGCACCGCCCCCGGCATCCGGGCCTGCCTGGACCGGTCGGCCGCCGCCCTGGTGCTGCGCGACCGCGCCATGGAGGTCGCCGGGGTGCAGTCCGTACGGATGACGGTCGGCCGCCGCAGGGCCAGGGCGCGGGCCGTCGCGCACTTCCGGGAGCTGGACGAGGTCCGCGGCGACCTCGACACGGCGCTGGGAGACGGCCTCGAACAACTCGGGCTGGCCCACGGTCTGCATCTGCGCGTCGATGTACGGCGCCCGAAGAACCCGAGGAAGGGGTGAGCGCACACGATGCGCAGGGTACGCACGGGCACCAATCGGGTGCTGCTGGGCCTGGCCGGCGCGGTGCTGCTGGGCACCGGCGCGACGGTGCTGATGGGCGGGCTGGGCCTGCCCGCGAAATGGCATCTCGCGCTGCCCGCCGGCTGGCCCTGGACGCGCCCCGACGAGGTGCTGCTGTCCTCGGGGAACCGCACCCGGTGGACGGACCGCGGCTGGTGGTGGCCCGTCGTCATCGTCGTCCTGGCGGTGCTCGTCCTGCTGCTGCTGTGGTGGCTGGTGACCCAGCTCCGCCGGCACCGGCTGGCCGAGATCCTCGTCGACAGCGGGGACGGCGAGGGCGCCCTGCTGCGCGGCCCGGCGCTGGAGGGCGTGCTGGTCGCCGAGACCGAGGCGCTGGACGGCGTGGCGGGGGCCGCCGCGCTGCTGACCGGACGCCGCACGCAGCCGCGGGTACGCGCCGTCCTGTCGCTCGCCCCGCACGCCGACCCCGGCACGGTCCTGCTGCGTTTCTCGGACGAGGCGGTGGCGCATGCGCGCGGCTCGGCGGGGCTGGAGCGGCTGCCGGCGAAGGTACGGCTGCGGGGGGTGCGGCACCGGGCGGAGCGGGTCGGCTAGCCTGCCGCCCCGCCCCGCCGTCGTCGCAGGTCAGAACCCGTGCCGCGCCCCGCCGTCCACGGGCACCATCACCCCGGTGACATACGACGCGGCCGGCGAGAGCAGGAACGCCGCGGCGCGGCCGAACTCCGCGGGGGTGCCGTAGCGGCCCAGGGGGATCGACGCGGAGTTGCGGGCGCGGGAGCCCTCGGGGTCCCCCGAGAGGGAGTCGAGCTGGGTCATCCGGTCGGTGGCGATACGGCCGGGCAGGACGCCGACGACGCGGATGCCGCGCGGGCCGAGCTCGTTGGCGAGGGACTTGGCGAAGCCGGCGAGCCCGGGGCGCAGGCCGTTGGAGACGGTCAGGCCGCCGATCGGCTCGTACACGGAGCCGGACAGGACGAAGCCGATGACGCCGCCCTCGGCGAGTTCGGCGCCGGCGGTACGGGCGAGGCGTACCGCGCCCAGGAAGACCGATTCGAAGGCGGACCGCCACTGTTCGTCGGTGTTGTCGGCGGCCGTGCCGGGGGCCGGTCCGCCGACACTGATCATGACGCCGTCGAGGCGGCCGAAGCGCTCGCGGGCGGCGGCCACCAGGCGGGCGGGGGCCTCGGGGTCGGCGTTGTCGGCGGCGACGCCCAGGGCCCGCTCGCCCAGGGAGGCGGCCGCCTCGATCGCGCTCTGCTCGGTGCGTCCGGTGAGCACCACGTTGGCGCCCTCGGCGACCAGTTCGCGGGCGGTGGCGAAGCCGAGGCCGCGGGTCGCTCCGGTGACGATGTACGTCCGGTCGGTGAGTCCAAGATCCATGGCCCTAGTCTGCCTTTGTGCACCCGAACAGTCCGAAGACGGTCCCCACCAGGCCGAGATGGCTGAAGGCCTGCGGGAAGTTGCCGAGCTGGCGCCGGGCCGCCGGGTCGTACTCCTCGGAGAGCAGCCCCACGTCGTTGCGCAGGGCCAGCAGCCGTTCGAACAGGGCGTGCGCCTCCTGGCTGCGGCCGGTCAGCCCGAGCGCGTCGGCGAGCCAGAACGAGCAGACCAGGAAGGTGCCCTCGCCGCCGGGCAGCCCGTCGACATTGCCGCCGCCGGCGGTGCTGTAACGCTGTACCAGACCGTTGTTCGACAGCTCCCGGCGTACCGCGTCGACGGTCCCGATCACCCGGGGGTCGTCGCCGGGGAGAAAGCCGACGCGGGGGATCAGCAGCGTCGCGGCGTCGAGTTCGGTGGAGCCGTAGTACTGGGTGAAGGTGCCGCGCTCCGCGTCGTAGCCCCGTTCGCAGACCTCGCGGTGGATGTCGTCGCGCATCGCCCGCCAGCGGCCGAGGTTCCCGCCGAGCTTCGGGTCGGCCTCCAGCGCCCGTACGCCGCGGTCCGCGGCGACCCAGGCCATGACCTTGGAGTGGACGAAGTGCCGGCGCGGCCCGCGGATCTCCCACAGTCCCTCGTCGGGGTCGCGCCAGGTGGACTCGAGGTAGTCGACCAGGGCGCGCTGGATGTTCCAGGCGTGTGACTCGGTCTCCATGCCGGCCTGGCGGCCGATGTGGAGGGAGTCCAGGACCTCGCCGTAGACGTCGAGCTGGCGCTGCTGGACGGCGGCGTTGCCGATCCGTACGGGCGCGGATCCGGCGTATCCGGCCAGCCAGGGGATCTCGCTCTCCGGGAGCCGCCGTTCGCCCGCCAGGCCGTACATGATCTGCAGGTCGTCGGGGGATCCGGCCACCGCGCGCAGCAGCCAGTCCCGCCAGGCGTTGGCCTCGTCCAGATATCCGGCGGAGATCAGGGAGTCCAGGGTGAGGCTGGCGTCGCGCAGCCAGCAGTAGCGGTAGTCCCAGTTGCGCACGCCGCCCAGCTCCTCGGGGAGCGAGGTGGTGGGGGCGGCGACGATGCCGCCGGTGGGCGCGTAGATGAGGGCCTTGAGGGTGATCAGGGAGCGCATCACGGCGTCGCGGTGCGGACCGTGGTAGCGGCAGCGCGCGGCCCACTCGTGCCAGTCGTCGAGAGTGGCCCCGAGCGCCTCGAACGGGTCGATCTGGTCGGGACGGGGCTCATGGGAGGGGTGCCAGGTCAGTACGAAGGCGGCGCGTTCGCCCGCCGCGACGGTGAGGTCGGTGCGGGTGCTGAAGTCCTTGCCGTAGGTGGTGCCCCGGCCGGGGGTGCGCAGCCACACGGAGTCCGGTCCGGCGATCGCGACCCGGCTGCCCTCGGCGGCGCGCACCCAGGGGACCACCCGCCCGTAGTCGAAGCGCAGCCGCAGCACACTGCGCATCTCGACGCTGCCGCGGAGCCCCTCGACGATCCGTACGACATCGGGTGCGCGGTCGCGCTGCGGCATGAAGTCGGTGACCCGTACGGAGCCTTCGGGGGTCTCCCAGACGGTGTCCAGGACGAGGGAGTCGCCGCGGTAGGAGCGCTCGGCGCGGGCACCGGGGGCGGCGGGGGCCAGTCCCCAGTGGCCGTTGTCCCGGTGGCCGAGGAGGGCGGCGAAGCAGGCGCCGGAGTCGAACCGCGGCAGGCACAGCCAGTCGATGGAGCCGTCGCGGCCGACGAGGGCGGCGGTCTGCAGATCGCCGATGAGCGCGTAGTCCTCGATATGGGGCTGATGTGGGTGCACTCCAGGCGCTTTCCCGCCCGGCGCCCTCGCTACTCGGTGATGGCGGCTGTCCGGGCTACCGGCTCGTTCCGCTGTTCCGGGCCCTGTGGCGCCCCGGACCCGTCGGCCTCCCCGGGGATCGTCGCCGCGTCGTCGGTCTCCTGGGCGGCCTCGGTCTTCTCGGCGTCGCCGGTCTTCTCGGCGGCCTCGGCCTCCTTGGCCGCCGCCTCCGCCCGGTCGCGGCGCTCGCGGCGTACGAGGATGACCCAGCCGACCGGGACCGCCGCGGCGAACAGCCACCACTGGATGGCGTAGGCCATGTGCGGGCCGATGCTGTCGTGGTCCGGCTCGGGCACCGGCTCGGGCTTGCCGCCGGGCGGCTCGGGCGCGGTCTGCTCGATGTAGCCGCCGAGCACCGGCCGCGGCAGCCGCTTCGCCATCTCCCCGCTGTTGATCAGCATGACCTGACGCGGCGGCAGGCCTTTGGTGTCCTTGATGCCGCTCGCCGACGTGGTCTCGTCGGCCATGAGCCGGCCGGTGACGGTGACCTTGCCGCGGGGCGCGGCCGGCACGTCGGGGAAGCGGGTGAGGTCGTTGCCGGCCGAGATCCAGCCGCGGTTGACCAGGACGTCCTTGCCGCCGTCGAGTTGGAGCGGGGTCAGGACGTAGTAGCCGATGCTCTGCTCGTCGGCGGCGGTGCGCTGCCGGACCACGACCTCGTGCGCGGTGTCGTAGGTGCCGGTGGCGGTGACCCGGCGCCACATCTCGTGGTGCGGCACCGCCTGCCCGGGGGCGGCCAGCTCGGTGACCGGGACCGGCCTGGCGGCCAGGTTGCCGGCGATCAGGGTGTTCTGCGCCACCTTGTGCTCATGGCGGTGCAGCTGCCAGTAGCCCAGCTTGATCATGGCGGGGATCATCGCGAGACCCAGGAGGGTGAGGATCACCCACTGCCGGGACAACAGGAAGCGGTACACGGCAACGACCGTACCTGGCGTGCGGCGGCCCCCGGGCAGGGGGGCCTGCCGGGGGCCATGAGCCGCGCGGTGGTGCGGCGGCCGCGAGCGCGGGCCGCGAGCGGAGCCGGGCTCAGACTCTGTCGACGATGCCCACCTTCCCCTCCGAGCGGGCGCAGTGGGCGCCGCAGTACCAGTGCCCATCGACCTCGACGCCCTGGCCGATGATCTGGCACCGGCAGTGCTCGCAGATCGGCGCCATGCGGTGAATGGCGCAGGAGAAGCAGTCGAAGACGTGCACCGCGCCCTGCGCGTGCACTTCGAACGTCATGCCGTATTCGTTTCCGCAGACCTCACAACGTGCCATGCGCCACAGGGTGCGGGCGGCACCCGTACGCGGCGAGGCGCCGGCGGGTGTGTTGGCCGGGCTTCACCCGGACAGGCCCCAATCCGCAAGGGGCGACGGCTGCGGCCGTTCTCTTCGTTCCACGCTTTTGCGTCCGTGACGCCTGTTCTGCGTCTTCCGCCTTTTCGGCCTTGGCTGCCTTCGCGGTCTTTACCGCTATCGCCGGCTTGGCCGGCTTCGCTGCTTTCTCCGCCCGCTCCGCCTTTTCCCGTCCGCCCCGCCTATTCCGCTTTTCCGCCGGCCAGGCTTTGTGGGCCTTCTCCGCCTTCTTCGCCTTCTCTGCTCACTCCGCCTTTTTCGCTTCCTCGACGTTCTGCAGCAGCTGCATAAAGGCCGCCTCGTCGACCACGACCGTGCCGAACTGGGCGGCCTTGGCGGTCTTGGCGGTCTGCGCATCGGGGTCGTTGGTCACCAGCAGGCTGGTCAGCCGGGACATGCTCGTGGCGACATGCAGCCCGGCCTCGGTCGCCCGGTCCTCCAGCAGCTCCCGGTCGACGGAGGTGTCCCCGGAGAACGCCACCCGCATCCCCTGGACGAGCCGGCCGCCCGCCACGAACCGCCCCGGGTTGGGGTACGGGCACGCGGGGCGCTTACGGGACGGCCGCCAGGAGGTCGGGCGGTAGGACGCCGCCGAGGACTGCTGCCGGGGCGCGGTGGGGGTACCTCCCGCTCGCGGGGGAGAGTCCGACCACTCCGTCAGCGGCTGGCACGCCAGCAGCGGCAGCCGCAGCTCCGCCCGCGCGGCCAGGTGCAGGCTGGGCCGGAACGCCTCGGCCAGCACCCGGGCGTCGTCCAGGGCATGGTGGGCGCGTTCCTGAACGACGCCGTAATGGGCCGCGAGGGACTCCAGCTTGTGGTTGGGCAGCGGCAGCCGCAGCTCCTTGGAGAGCGCGATGGTGCACAGCCGCCGGCGCACCGGGGCGGCCGACCCGGCGCGGGCGTACTCCCGGGCGATCATCGACCAGTCGAACATGGCGTTGTGCGCGACCAGCACGCGGTCCGCGAGGCGCCGGGACAGCTCCGGGACGATGTCGGGGAAGAGCGGCGCGTCGGCCAGCATGTCGCTGGTGAGGCCGTGGATCCAGACCGGGCCCGGATCCCGCTGCGGATTGACGAGGGTGTACCAGTGGTCCTGGACCTCGCCCCGTGCGTCGAGTTGATACACCGCGGCGGAGATGATGCGGTCGTCGCGGGCCAGGCCGGTGGTCTCCACGTCGACCACCGCGTACCCCTGGGGATACCCGTCCGGCCAGGCAGCCGGGGGCGTCTGAGGGCCCGGCTGCTGCCCGATCTTCGGCGCGGTCTTCGGCGCGATCGAGTGAGCTGCTGCCATGCGGTCTTCGAGCATGGTCACTGAGGATACGGGCCGCCACTGACAGCCACCGCACCGCCGTCGTCCGGAACCCGTGCATCCGGGGCGGTCTCCCCGCCCGTTCCCCGCGGGTCTGCGGGGTGCCGGTCGGGCGTGCGCGGCGAACCGGCGCAGCCCGGGGATACCGTCAACGGCCCCGGGCGCAGCCGGTGGACCGCCCCCGTCGCCTCCTGGGCTGCGAAGGCGCCGCCCGCCCGACTCGGCCGTGCCCGCCGTCCGCCGGTACGTCCACACCCCGCCGGACCCGCCCGGCTCGGGTGAGTTGTCCGATTCCTTGCGGTCCCCGCCCGCCGCACGCCGAGGCCCCGGAGAGTGACCCGGCCGTCCGCGGCACACCGCTCGATGAGGTGACGGGCCCTCACCCCGAGCCGCGCGGCGCGCACGGCCACGCGGCGGCGGCGGCCCGGCGGGCTCCGTGGCCCGCGGCCGGGGTTGCCGTACCGCGGAGCCGCCCCGCGACCGCGGTTTCACGACGCCGGCGATCGTGGCGACCGGCCGTTCCCCGGGGCCGCCCGCCGCGGATTCCCGGGCGCCAGCAGCGACGTCACCAGCGCATCCAGCGAGACCAGGAAGAGCCGTTCGGCGTCGGCCGGTCCGGCCAGCGCGCGGGCCAGCGCGGGGTCGTGTTCGGCGGTGGGGGAGTCCCACAGCTCGCCCTCGCTGGGGCGCTGCTGCGGCGACCGCTCCCGGTTGCGTTCGATCAGGACGAAGCCGACGACCTGGAACTGCACGGCCCGTACCGCCTCGGCCGCGAGCTCCCCGCGCAGTCCGGCGGCGTGTGCCTCGTGGACCAGCGCCTGCTGCGCGGGCAGGAACATCCGCTCCGTCAGGCCGCGTTCGTGCACCATCGCGATCAGATGCGGCCGCTCGCGCAGCGCGGTACGCAGCGCGCGGGCCACCGAGACGATCCGGGCGTGCGGGGTGCGGCCGGCGGGCCGGATGTCGCCCATCTCCCGGACGGTGCGCTCCACCAGGGCGTCCAGCAGCGATTCGCGGTTGCCGACGTGCCAGTAGATGGAGGTGACGGCGGTGCCCAGCTCGGTGGCGAGCCGGCGCATGGTCAGCGCCCCGGGGCCGTGCGCCCGCACCAGCCGGGCGGCCGTCGTCAGAACCTCTTCGCTGGTCAGCGCGGTACGTGTCATGACCTCCACCTACCCCCACAACTCCCGTGCGCACAAGGCCCTTTACCCTTCGCCCCGCTCGGTGTAACAGTGTTACAGGCGCCTGGCACGACCCCCGCAAGTCACTGACGACGAAGGGCGGTACGACATGGCACGCATACGCTACGGAGCACGCACCGCGACGGAGATCACCGCCGCACGCACCGCGAGCTCGAAGCTCCCCGACATCTGGTCCACCGGTGTGGTGGCCGTCTGGGAGAGCGACCCGGACGCGGTCGCGGCGGTTCTGCCGCCCCCGCTCAAGCCCACCGGCCGCCCCCTGGTCCGGGTCACCATCTCCGCCGTCGACCTGCCCGGCTACCCCTTGGGCGCCGGCTCGGTCGCGGTCGCGGCCGCGCACCACGGCGTCGAGGGCTGGTATCCGCTCGTCATGCCGATGACCCACGAGCGGGCCCTGATCGGCGGCCGCGAGGTCTTCGGCGAGCCCAAGAAGCTGGGTGAGGTCACCGTCGAGCGCGACGGCCCGGTCGTCCGCGCCGCGCTCGCCCGGCACGGCATCGCCTTCGTCGAGGTCCGCGGCGCGGTCAGCGCCCCGCTCCCGGTCCCCGAACCGGCGCAGAAGACGGACTTCTACTTCAAGTTCCTGCCCGCGGTGGACGGTTCCGGCTTCGACCTCGACCCCGTACTGGTGCACTGCGTCCGCAACGAGAAGGTCCGCAAGCTGGAGCGGATCACCGGGGACGTGGTCCTGCGCGAGTCGATGTACGACCCCGTCGCGGACCTGCCCGTCCGCACCCTCGTGGAGATCACCCTCGGCGAGAAGACCAGCGACCAGACGGGCAGGGTCGCCGAGCGGGTCAGCGCCCAGGCCCTGCTCCCGTACATCCACCAGCGCTACGACGACCCGCAGCAGATCCTCGACGGGCCGCCCGAGGGGAGCGTCTGATGCGGCTGCGGGCGGGGCAGGTCGCGGTTGTCACCGGCGCGGCCGGCGGCATCGGCCTGGCCATGGCGCGCCGCTTCGCCGCGGAGGGCCTGCAGGTCGTCCTCGCGGACGTGGAGGAGAAGCCGCTGCGGGCCGCCGCCGACGAGCTGATCGCGGGCGGCGCCGAGGTCCTGGCGCGCACCGTGGACGTCGGCGTACGGGAGGAGGTCGCCGCCCTCGCCGACGCCGCGTACGACGCCTTCGGCGCGGTCCATGTGCTGTGCAACAACGCGGGCGTGGGCTCCGGAGCCGAGGGCCGGATGTGGGAACACGAGCCCAACGACTGGAAATGGGCGTTCGCCGTCAACGTCTGGGGCGTCTTCCACGGTGTGCAGTGCTTTCTGCCGCGGATGCTGGCGGCGGGTGAGCCCGGCCATGTCGTCAACACCGCCTCGACGGACGGCGGCGTCGCGCCCCTGCCCACCGCCTCCGTCTACGCCGTCACCAAGTCGGCCGTGGTGACCATGACCGAATCGCTCTACGCACACCTCAGGGCGGAGGACGCCCCCATCGGCGCCTCGGTGCTCTTCCCCGGCCCGCACATGCTCCGTACCGGCCTGTGGGAGTCGCACCGCAACCGGCCCGAGCGGTACGCCAAGTCCCGGCCGCGCCGTACGCCGTACCGCAGCCTGGCCCAGTGGGAGGCGGCGATGCGGGAGGCCGGCCGGGAGGTCGCCTTCACCCCGGTCGAGGACGTCGCCGAGCAGGTCGTGGACGGCATCCGGGCCGGCCGTTTCTGGATGCTGCCGCCCAGCGAGCACACCGACGCCCAGATCCGCGCCAGGTCGCGGTCGATGCTCGACCGCGCCGCCCCCTCGTATCTCGAGAACTTCATCCTGGACTAGGGAGCCGTCCATGACGGAACACGACGACCGGGGCCAGGAGGCCCCCTACCTGATCATCTCCTCCGACTGCCATGCCGGACTGCCCACCGAGGAGTACCGGCCCTACCTCGACGCCCGCTTCCACCGTGCCTTCGACGACTTCCTCGGCGAGCGCGACGCCCGCCGCGCCGAGGCCACCCGCCTGGGCATCCGCAACGACGCCTTCGCCGCCCAGTGGTTCGCCGACCACGCCGAGGGCCTGCGCGGCGGCTGGGACACCGCGCAGCGCCTGAAGGAACTCGACGGCGACGGCGTGGCGGCGGAGGTCGTCTTCCCGGACGCGGACGCCGTCGACAGCGGGACCGCCGCCCCCTTCGGCGTGGGCCTGGGCCTCTCCGGCGACCACGACCCCGACCTCGGCATGGCGGGCGCCCAGGCGCACAACCGCTGGCTCGCCGACTTCGTCTCCGAACACCCCGAACGGCACTGCGGCGTCGCCCTGCTGCCCGTCACGGCCGCCCCCGAGAAGGTCGTCGCGGAGATCCACCGCGCCAAGGAGTCCGGTCTCGGGGCGCTGATGATCCCGTCCATGTGGGGCGGCAACGCGCCCTACCACGACCGCTGTTACGACCCCGTCTGGGCCGCCGCCGCCGAATGCGCGATGCCGGTGCTCACCCACTCCGGGGCCGCACCCCGCCACGAGTACGGCGACCACCTCGGCATCTACGTCACCGAGGTCACCTGGTGGCCGGCCCGCCCCCTGTGGTTCATGCTGTGGTCCGGCGTCTTCGAACGCCACCCCGGCCTGAAGTTCGGCATCGCCGAATCCGGCTGCTGGTGGCTGCCCAACCTCCTGTGGTTCATGGACCGCCTCTACCTGGGTGCCCACGGCGGCAAGAAACTCTCGCCCTTCGCCGCCCTCACCCGCCCCCCGCACGAATACCTGGACCGCCAGGTCTTCGTCTGCGCCACCAACACCAAACGCCGCGAACTGGCCCAGCGCTACGAGATCGGCGTCGACAACATCCTGTGGGGCAGCGACTTCCCGCACCCCGAGGGCACCTGGCCCGACACCCGAGCCTGGCTGAAGAAGACCTTCCACGACATCCCCGTCGCCGAGACCCGGCGCATGCTGGGCCTGTCCGCCGCCGAGGCCTTCGGCTTCGACACCGCCGCACTGGCCCCGCTGGCCCGCCGCATCGGCCCCACTCCCGCCGAACTGGGCCAGCCCGCCGACCAGTTGGCCGTCGAGTCCTCCTGGGCCCGCTCCCGCGACGTGGGCCGCCACTGGCTGACCGACCACGACTTCCCGGTACTGGGGGCGCAAACATGACCGAGGGCACCATGACCGAGGGCACCATGACCGAGGGCACCATGACCGAAGACACCGGAACCGAGGCCGGCGCCGCCGAAGACCCCGTGACCGAGGACCGCTACACCGTCATCTCCGCCGACTGCCACGCCGGTGCCGACCTCCTCGACTACAAGCCGTACCTGGAGTCCCGGCACCACGAGGCCTTCGACGGCTGGGCCGCGAGCTATGTCAATCCGTACGAGGACCTGCTCGCCGACACCGCCGACCGCAACTGGAACTCCGCCCGGCGGCTGGCCGAGCAGGAGGCCGACGGCATCGTCGCCGAGGTCGTCTTCCCCAACACCATCCCGCCCTTCTTCCCCTCCGCCTCCCTGATGGCCCCGGCCCCCACCGCCGAGGAGTTCCGGCTGCGCTGGGCGGGTCTGCGCGCCCACAACCGCTGGCTCGCCGACTTCTGCGCCGAGGCCCCCGGCCGCCGGGCGGGCGTCGCCCAGATCCTCCTCAACGACGTCGACGAGGCCGTACGGGAGGTCCGCCGCACCAAGGAAGCGGGCCTGACCGGCGGCATCCTGCTCCCCGGCACCCCGCCCGGCTCCGGCCTGCCCGAACTCCACTCCGAGGTCTACGACCCGCTCTGGGCGGCCTGCGCCGAACTCGGCGTCCCGGTCAACCACCACGGCGGCTCGGCCTCCCCGCCATTGGGCGACGCACCCGCCGCCCGCGCCGTCTTCATGGTCGAGACCACGTGGTTCTCGCACCGTGCCCTGTGGCACCTCATCTTCGGCGGCGCCTTCCGCCGCCACCCGGGCCTCGAGCTCGTCCTCACCGAACAGGGCTCCGGCTGGATCCCCGGCGTCCTGGACATGCTGGACTACTACCACGACCGCCTGGTGGCGGCCTCGACCCGGGCGGCCACCGCCGAGGCCAAATTCGGCGCCGGCCTCGCCGCCACCATGGGCGACACCCCGGCAACCATCTGGCGCGAGCACTGCTACGTGGGCGCCAGCTTCATGCGCCCCCACGAGGTCCCGCTCCGCCACCGCATCGGCGTCGACAAGATCATGTGGGGCAGCGACTACCCCCACGACGAGGGCACGCCGCCCTACTCCCGCGAGGCCCTGCGGCTGGCCTACGCGGGCCTGCCCACGGACGAGGTCGCCGCCATGGTGGCCGGCAACGCCGCCCGCGTCTACGGCTTCGACCTCGACCGTCTCGCCCCGATCGCCGCCCGCGTCGGTCCGCCGGTCGCGGAGATCGCCGAGCCGCTGGAGAAGATCCCGCCGGACGCCACGAGCCCGGCGTTCGCGCGGGGCGGGTCGGTGCGGGTGTGGTGAGGGCGGCCGGGCCGGCCCGCCCGAGGCGGCGCGGCCGGCCGCGGCCCGCCCCTCGCCCGTGCGCGTGCGATCCGGCAGGCTACCGACGGTAATCCCGGGCGTGCCGGGGCCCGCCAGCTGACGACCCGTCTTACATACTTCTCGGTAACAACCCCTAGCGGCATCCCCGTCACCACATTTATGGTGCGGGCATGCCGCACCTGCCCGATGTCGTGTTGTGGTCCGTACCGGCCTTCGTCCTGCTCACCGTCGTGGAGATGGTGAGCTATCGCCTGCATCCCGACGAGGATGCGGCGGGCTATGAGGCCAAGGACGCCGTCACCAGCGTCGGCATGGGGCTGGGCAGCCTGGTGTTCGACGCGCTGTGGAAGATCCCGATCGTGGCGATCTACGCGGCGGTCTACGAACTCACCCCGCTGCGCGTGCCCGTGCTCTGGTGGACGCTGCTGCTGATGCTGCTCGCCCAGGACTTCTTCTACTACTGGTCGCACCGCGGCCACCACGTCATCCGCGTCCTGTGGGCCTGCCATGTGGTGCACCACTCCAGCAAGAAGTTCAACCTCACCACCGCGCTGCGCCAGCCCTGGACGACCTGGACCGTCTGGCCGTTCTACGTCCCGATGATCGCCCTCGGCGTGCACCCGGCCGCGATCGCCTTCACCTCCGGGGCCAACCTCGTCTACCAGTTCTGGGTGCACACCGAGCGCGTCGACAAGCTGCCCCGGCCCTTCGAGTTCGTGCTCAACACGCCCTCGCACCACCGGGTTCACCACGCCTCCCAGGGCGGCTATCTGGACCGCAACTTCGGCGGGATCCTGATCATCTGGGACCGGATGTTCGGCTCGTTCGTCGCCGAGACCGAGCGGCCCGTCTACGGCCTCACCAAGAACATCGAGACCTACAACCCGCTGCGGGTGGCCACCCATGAGTACGCCGCCATCGCACGCGACGTACGGGCGGCCGACAGCTGGCGCGAGCGCGCGGGGCGCATCTTCCGCGGCCCCGGGTGGCAGCCGGCCGACGCCGCCGGGGAGCCCCGCACGCCGGCGCGCACCGCCGCCGCCTCCGTCGAGGAGACCGCCGCGTGACGGCTCGTCGGCCGCGGGCCGTACGGCCGTTGCTGGGCGCCTTCGCGGTGCTCGCCGCCGTACACCTCGTGGCGCTCGCGGCGGGCGCCACCACCGCCGAGCAGCTCACCAAGCCCGCCCTGATGCCGGTGCTCGCCGCGGCCGTGCTGGCCCGCGGGGGTCCTCCGCTGCTCGCCGGTGCGCTGCTGTTCGGCTGCGGCGGCGACACCTTCCTCCAGATCGGCGGGGACGGCGGCGGCAGCGTCTTCCTGATCGGGATGGCGTCCTTCGCCGCCGGGCACGTCTGCTATCTGCTGCTGTGCGCCCGGCACGGCGCCCCGCCGGGCGGCCGCGCCCGTACGGGGGCCTTCGGCGGCGCCTACGCCGTGGTCCTGGCCGCCACCGTCGCGCTGCTGTGGCCGGACCTCCCGGCGGACCTGCGCATCCCGGTCGCCGGCTACAGCCTGCTGCTCACCGCGATGGCCTTCGGCGCGCTGCGGGCGGGTCCCTGGGCCGCGGCCGGCGGGCTGCTCTTCCTGCTCTCCGACACCCTCATCGCGAGCGGTATCGCCCACTGGCCGCAGCTCCCGACCCCGCAGTTCTGGATCATGTTCACCTATGCGGCGGCGCAGGTCGCCCTGGCGGAAGGCGTGCTGCGGGCCGCCGCGGGCCCGGGGGACCCGCAAGGGGCCGGGCGGCGCACCACCCGGCCCCCGGAGACGGCGAGCGCCTAGCTCTTCACCGCTTTGAGCGCGTTGACGATGCCGTAGCCGTAGTGGCCGTTGACGTGCTGGGTGCCGGTGCAGGTGGCGTCACCCGTGGGGCAGCCGGGGTTGTCCGCCTGCTCCTTGAGCAGCCACTGGATCTCCTGCGGGCTGGACTTGGGGTGCGTGCTCTTCAGCAGCGCCGCCACGCCCGCGACGTGCGGGGTCGCCATGGACGTGCCCGCCAGATAGGCCCAGTCGCCGCCCGGCATGGTGGAGAGGATGTTGCCGTTCTTGGCGGGCAGCTCGGGCACCTGCTTCGAGTCGCCGCCCGGGGCCGCCACATCGATCTGGCCCAGGCCGTAGTTGGAGTAGTAGGACTTGGCCTTGTGCACGCCGGTCGCCGAGACGGTCACCGTGCCCGGCAGCTGGGTGGGTACGTCCCAGCAGGTCTTGGGGCTGACGGTGCGCTCGACCGGGGTCGAGTCGTTGGGGCTGCCGGTGTCGGTGAGCTTCTCGGCCGCCAGGTCCATGTTGGAGTTGCCGGCCGCCGCGACATTGAGCACGCCCTTGCCCTGGGCGTACTTCGCGGCCCGGCCGACCGCGTCAATGATCGCGGCCTGATCGGCGTCATCCTTGCAGTTGAACATCCACGGGTCGACGTAATAGCTGTTGTTGGTGACCTCGACGCCGTGGTCGGCCGCGAAGACGAAGGCGCACACCACGCTCTCGGCGTAGAAGAGGGCCGTCTTGGGCTCGCTGACCTTGATGGCGGAGATCTTCACGCCCGGTGCGACGCCCGCCACGCCCACGCCGTTGCGGGCCGCGGCGATCGTGCCCGCGACATGGGTGCCGTGGTAGTCCTCGTCCGGGTCCCAGGGGCGCCAGGCGCCCTTGGACGTATCGGCCACGCCGCCCACGCAGTTGGCGGACTGCTTCGCGGAGAAGTTGGCCTTCAGGTCCGGGTGGGTGTCGTCCACACCGGTGTCGATGATGCCGACGGTGACGTTCCGGCTGCCGGGGTTCACCTTCGCGGCCTGGTCGGCCTTGATGGCGGGCAGATCCCACTGGAGCGGTTCGAGCGGCTCCTCGCCGTTCGCCTTCGCCGCCGCGGCCGCCGCCTTGAGCTGCGACTTCGGCAGCCGGTCGAGCTTCTGCGGCTTGCCGACGTCGGTGGTGCCGGACGCCTTGAGCGGGGCGGTACGCGAGGCTCCCGCCGACTGCACGCCCGGCACCGCGCGCAGGGTTTCCGCGAACTTCGGGTTGGCCGAGTGGACGACGATCACGCCTATCTGCTCATGGGCGACGATCACCTTTCCACCGGCCTTGGCTATCGCCTTCTTCACCTTGCCGACCGTGGCGTGGTCCGGCGTGGCGTTCACGACGTACGACAGCAGCGGGCCGCTCGCCGTGGCCGCGGCGGCGGGGGCGGAGTCCTGGGGTGCGGCGGTGGCCGCGTTCGGGAGGAAGCCGAGGGACGCCGTCAGAGCCAGTCCGAGCGGCAGGGCCAGGACCCGCGCGCGTCTGGATCGGGGATGAGCCATGGGTACTCCACATCATCCGTGAGACCGCCCGTACGCGGGTTTGCGCACGGGCGGATGCAATGTGACGTGAAGCTATCGGCGATCACCGGCGCTCATCAATGGAACCGGTAAAAAACCCGTCAGTGATGACGAATTGACATCGCGTCACGCTATATCGAGGCCCGGACGGCCGGGCGCGCGCCGCGGTGAGCGGGCGTCAGATGCCGCGCCGCAGGGAGCCGATGCTCAGCGGGGGCAGCGCGACCCGCGGGCCGTACCAGCGGCGCGGTTGCACCGGGGAGCGCCGTCGTACCGCCGCGGTGGCGGGTGGGGGAGGGGCGGGCAGCCGGATGCTGCCGTAGGGATGCCGACGGGGACCGGAGGGCTGCGGGGCCTGCGCGGGCGGCGGAGTCACACCCGGCTCAACGAAGCGCCCGCACGGCGGTGGCGGCCGGGGAGGCATTCCCGCGATTTTCCTTGCGATATCAACCAACCGCCCCCTGTCGCATCGCCTGCCACGGCCCTACGATGCGTGATCCACGTCACTTATCTGGGCCTTATCGTCGGACTCAGTGGCGGCACTTCGGCCACTTCAGCCCCCCCGTACGACAGGAGATTCCGTGAGCGCCACACCGGCCATCGACCCGGGGATGCAGGAACCACCCGACTACCGACAGGCGCAGGCGAGCGCGGAATTCGCCGCACTGCGCCGCTCCCACCGCTCCTTCACCTTCCCCCTCACCGTCGCCTTCATCCTCTGGTACCTGGCGTATGTGCTGCTCTCCAGCTACGCCGGCGACTTCATGGCCACCAAGGTCCTCGGGCACCTCAACGTCGCCTTCGTCCTCGGCATCGCCCAGTTCGCGACGACCTTCCTGATCGCCTGGTGGTACTCCCGCCACGCCGCCGCCGAGCTCGACCCCAAGGCCGAGGCCATCAGGGCCCGCCTCGAGGACACGTCCCTCGGCAAGGGCACCTCCCTCAGCAAGGACACGCCCCGCCTGGAGGACCCCGCATGATGCACCCTCAGCAGCCGCTCGCGCTCCAGCTCGCGGCAGGCGGCGCGGGCGAGCACCGCGCCCTGATCATCACCCTCTTCGCGCTCTTCGTCGCCGCCACCCTCGGCATCACCGTCTGGGCCGGCCGGCAGACCAAGGGCGCGGAGGACTTCTACGCCGGCGGCCGCCAGTTCAGCGGCTTCCAGAACGGCCTGGCCATCTCCGGCGACTACATGTCCGCCGCATCCTTCCTCGGCATCGCCGGCGCCATCGCCCTCTTCGGGTACGACGGCTTCCTCTACTCCATCGGCTTCCTCGTCGCCTGGCTCGTCGCCCTCCTCCTGGTCGCCGAACCGCTGCGCAACTCGGGCCGGTTCACCATGGGCGACGTCCTCGCCTACCGGATGCGCCAGCGCCCGGTCCGCACCGCCGCGGGCACCTCCACCATCGTCGTCTCGATCTTCTATCTGCTCGCCCAGATGGCGGGCGCGGGCGCCCTGGTCACCCTGCTCCTCGGCATCACCACCGAGGCGGGCAAGATCCTGGTCGTCGTCCTCGTCGGCATCGTGATGATCCTGTACGTCACCATCGGCGGGATGAAGGGCACCACCTGGGTCCAGATGGTCAAGGCCGTGATGCTGATCGCCGGCACCCTGCTGATCACCTTCCTGGTGGCGCTCAAGTTCCACTTCAACATCTCCGAACTGCTCGGCGCCGCCGCGCAGAACAGCGGAAAGGGCTCGGCGTTCCTGGAGCCGGGCCTCAAGTACGGCGCCACCGCCACCTCGAAGATCGACTTCATCTCGCTGGGCATCGCCCTCGTCCTGGGCACCGCGGGCCTGCCGCACATCCTCATCCGCTTCTACACCGTCCCCACCGCCAAGGCCGCCCGGAAGTCGGTGAACTGGGCGATCGGCATCATCGGCGTCTTCTACCTGATGACCATCGCGCTCGGCTTCGGCGCCGCGGCCCTGATCAAGCCGGACGCGATCACCGCCGCCAACAAGGCGGGCAACACCGCCGCCCCGCAGCTCGCCGAGGTGATCGGCGGCGGCGCCGGATCCACCGGGGGCGCGGTGCTGCTCGCCGTCATCTCCGCGGTGGCCTTCGCGACCATCCTCGCCGTGGTCGCCGGCCTCACCCTCGCCTCGTCCTCGTCCTTCGCCCACGACATCTACGTCAATGTGATCCGCAAGGGCCAAGCCACCGAGAAGGAAGAGGTCGGCGCGGCCCGCTGGGCGACCGTCGGCATCGGCGCCGTTGCCATCGTGCTCGGCGTCTTCGCCCGGGGCCTGAACGTCGCCGGCCTGGTGGCGCTCGCCTTCGCGGTCGCCGCCTCCGCCAACCTCCCCACCCTCCTCTACAGCCTCTTCTGGAAGCGCTTCACCACCCAGGGCGCCCTGTGGTCCATCTACGGCGGCCTCGCCTCGTCCGTCCTGCTGGTCCTCTTCTCCCCGGTCGTCTCCGGCAAGGAGACGTCGATGTTCCCCGGCGCGGACTTCGGCTTCTTCCCCCTGGAGAACCCCGGCCTGATCTCCATCCCGCTGGGCTTCCTGCTCGGCTGGCTCGGCTCCCTCCTGTCCAAGGAGGAACCGGACGTCAAGAAGTACGCCGAACTGGAGGTCCGTTCGCTGACCGGAACCGGCGCCCACTGACCGCCTGACCCCCGCCTGAGTCGTCCGTACAGGGAGTGGGCGGGGTGGCGTCGTAGAGATCTACGACGCCACCCCGCCCACCTCGTGCTTCTCAGCCCTGCTCGGCGACGCCGCCATCGCGTAGTCTCGAAGACGTACTGATCCATCGCCGAAGGCAACCGATCAACCACCGTCGGGGAGGGGGCCCTGTGCTCATCGACACTTACGGCCGCGTGGCCACCGACCTGCGCGTTTCGCTGACCGACCGCTGTAATCTGCGGTGCACGTACTGCATGCCCGAAGAGGGGCTGCAATGGCTCGCCAAGCCGGATCTGCTCACCGACGACGAGATCGTCCGGCTGATACGCATCGCGGTCACCGACCTCGGCATCGAAGAGGTCCGCTTCACCGGCGGTGAGCCGCTGCTCCGCCCCGGCCTGGTCGGCATCGTCGAGCGCGTCGCACAGCTGACCCCGCGCCCGCAGATGTCCCTGACCACCAACGGCATCGGCCTCCAGCGCACCGCCGGCGCCCTGCGCGACGCCGGCCTCGACCGCGTCAACGTCTCCCTCGACACCCTGCGGCCCGACGTCTTTCAGACCCTGACCCGCCGCAAGCGGCACGACGACGTCCTGCGCGGCCTGGACGCGGCCCGCGCGGCCGGCCTGACCCCGGTCAAGGTCAACACCGTCCTGATGCCCGGCCTCAACGACGACGAGGCCCCCGATCTGCTCGCCTGGGCGATCGAGAACGACTACGAGCTCCGCTTCATCGAGCAGATGCCGCTGGACGCCCAGCACGGCTGGAAGCGCGACGGCATGATCACCGCCGGTGACATCCTCGCCTCGCTGCGCACCCGCTTCGAGCTGACCCCCGAGGGCGAGGAGAAGCGGGGCGCCGCACCCGCCGAGCGCTGGGTCGTCGACGGCGGACCGCACCGCGTCGGCGTCATCGCCTCCGTCACCCGCCCGTTCTGCCGCGCCTGCGACCGTACGCGCCTGACGGCCGACGGCCAGATCCGTACCTGCCTGTTCGCCACCGAGGAGACGGACCTGCGGGCCGCCCTGCGCTCGGACGCCCCCGACGCCGAGATCGCCCGGATCTGGAAGCTGGCGATGTGGGGCAAGAAGGCGGGCTCCGGTCTGGACGACCCGTCCTTCCTGCAGCCCGATCGCCCGATGTCCGCCATCGGCGGCTGACCGCCGCCGGTCTCAGCCCTCGGCGGCCGACGCCTCCCACTCCTCCAGCGTCACCACGTCCTTCAAGAAGCCGCGCACGCCGAGGAACTGCGACAGATGCTCACGGTGTTCCTCGCACGCCAGCCACGTCTTGCGCCGGTCCGGGGTGTGCAGCTTCGGGTTGTTCCAGGCCAGCACCCACACCGCGGCCGCACGGCAGCCCTTCGCGGAGCAAATGGCGGCGCCCGCATCGGAGCCGGAGCCGGGGCCGGTCAGGAAATTCGGGGGATTCGGGGAGTTCACGGCCTCAACCCTACGTCCCGCCCCATGAGGCGGACATGGCGACGCCGGGCAGCCACGGGGGGAGCCGCCCGGCGTCGGTCCGTCGCTCCGACGGGGGATGCGGAGCGCGTACGCAGTATGTCACGGGGAATGGTGCCCGGTGCACTGGATCTGCATGATTGATCTGAGCTTTTCTTGAGCTTTGCAGACGCGTGCGCTCAATTCTGCCCCTGCCCGGCTCCCGGAGCGTTCGCCTCCGGCGACTCCGGAACGGATTCCGCCGACCCGTCCTGTCCGTCGGAGGCCTGACGGCCGGGGCCCAGCATGGGCCGGGCGGGCGGGGCGACAAAGGTCGAGGGGAGCGAAGGGGCGTTCTCCCGCCCCGCGTTGGCGATCACCACCGCGACATAGGGAAGGCCTATCCCCAGCACCAGCATCGCAATGGCAACCGGCCGTTCGATGCTCCACAGCACCGTGGCGAGCACGACCGCCACGGTCCGGATCGCCATCGAGATCACATAGCGGCGCTGCCGTCCCTTCACGTCCTCGGACAGCCCCTGCCGTGCTCCCGTGATCCGGAAGGTCTGGGCGCTGCTCTGCTTCCGCATCACGTTCCACCACCTGCTCAGTTGTGCCGGATTCTCCCCGCTTTCCGGGCAGATTCCACGGTACGCCGCGACTGGGCCGCCTTCGAGACCGGGTCGTGCTCCAGACGCCGGGGTCCGCCACCACACCTGGCGTAGCCGCGGCTCCGGCGTGCGGCGTAGGAAATGCGGAGCGACACTGGCGGGGCACGGTTACCTGCGCGGCAGCCTGCTCCGCGCCGGATGAGGAGGCGACATGAGTTGGTTGTGGGCCATCATCCTCGGTCTGATCCTGGGCCTGATCGCGAAGGCCATCATCCCGGGCAAACAGCAGATTCCCCTCTGGCTGACCGTGATCTTCGGCATGCTGGGCAGCGTCCTGGGCAACTGGGCGGCCACCGGTCTCGGCGTCAACGAGACCAAGGGCATCGACTGGACCCGCCACCTGCTGCAGCTGGTCGGCGCGGTGATCATCGTCGCCGTGGGCGACCGGCTCTGGGCCTCCCTCCGCGGCCACAAGAGACAGCCCGGCTGAGCGGCGGTGGACGAAAACCGGCGGGCCGGTGCGCGACACTCGCGCACCGGCCCGCCGCCGTTTCCGTATACCGCTCGGTGACTCAGCGGCCCGCGAGCTGCGCGAGCTTGCGCCCGGCCTTGAGGTACGCGGTGCCCGGCGCACCGGCCAGCTTCTCCGCCAGCACCTCGGCCAGCGGCCGCACCGACTCCGCCTCGGCGAGCACCACGGTCTCCTGGCCGCCCTCGCCCTCCACGACCAGCCGCAGCGCGTTCTGCTTGGCCAGCCGACGCGCCGCCGAGGCGCTCGGCGTGAACTCCAGGACCTTCGTCAGCACCGCCGCGACCGTCTCCGCGCCGTGCTCGGCGACATCGACGACCGGCAGCGACTCCACATCGGCGAAGGACTTCTTGGAGAACTGCGCGATGAACCCGGCCCGCGCCGCCATCGCGGCCTCCAGCCCGTACAGCGCCGCCACGACCTCACCCGCGAGGATCTTCTTGAGGTCCATCGGGTGCAGCGAACGGTCGCCGATCCGCCCCAGAACGAGCGCGATCTCGTCGTCCGTCCACTCCGTCCAGGCCTTGAGGTACGGCTCCATCAGCCGGTCCGGCACCGACATGATCTTGCCGAAGACATCATCGGCGGGCGCGCTCAGACCGACGTAATTCCCCTTGGACTTGGACATCTTGGCGCCCGTGCCGTCCGTGCCCTCGATCAGCGGCATGGTGACGACCAGCTGCGGCGTCTGCCCGCGCAGCTCCATCAGCTTCCGGGCCATCTGGAGATTGAGCAGCTGGTCCGAGCCGCCCAGCTCCACATCGCAGTTCAGCGCCACCGAGTCCAGGCCCTGCGCGATGGGGTACAGCAGCTCCGTCATGGTCAGCCCGGAGCCGGCCGCCAGGCGGTTGCGGAAGTCCTCGCGCTGCAGCAGCTGCGAGGCCGGCACATGGGCGAGCAGCCCGAGCAGCTCGGGGAAGGTGTACGGCGCCAGCCACTCGCTGTTCTGCCGGAAGCTGACCTTCTCGAAGTCGAAGAAGGGGCGCACCTGTTCGCGGTAGGTGGCGAGGTTGTGCGCGATGTCCTCGTCGGTCAGCGGCGGACGCTCGGCCGTACGGCCCGACGGGTCACCGATCTTGGCGGTGAAGTCGCCGATGATCAGCGTGACGTCGTGACCCAGCCGCTGGAACCGGCTCAGGATGATCAGCGGGACGGCATGCCCCAGGTGCACATCGGTCGCCGTCGGGTCGATGCCCAGCTTGATGTGCAGGCCCCGGCCGGCCGCCCGGCGCTCCTCGATCCGCTCGGCCAGCTTGTCCACGCCCGGCAGGACCTCGACCGTACGGGCCGCGATCAGCTCTGCCTGCTCCTTGGCGGACAGGTCCGTCAGGTCGAGATAGCGCCGGGCGCCCGTCTCCTGGAGCAGCTCCTGGACCGTGGCGTCCGAGGAGAGGTCGGCGGAGAGCAGCGTGCTGGCGCGGGCGACGGATTCGCCGAGGCGTGTCATGGCGTTCCTGATCGATCGTGGTTCCCCAAGGGTGGTTCCCCAAGGGGGGAGGCAAGAGGCCAGTCTATTCGGTGTCCGTGCACCGGCCCCCACCTCCCCGGCCGCGCCGCCGGGCTCATGCCCCCGGGCTCACACCCCCGGGCTCACCGAACTCATATGGAAGTCCGGGATCCGCAGCGCGGGCATCGCGGCCCTGGTGAAGTAGTCGCCCCACTCGCGCGGCAGGGTCCGCTCCGTGCGGCCCGCCTCCACCGCCCGCGACAGCAGATCCACCGGCGACTCGTTGAAGCGGAAGTTGTTGACCTCCCCGACCACCTCGCCCTGCTCGACCAGATACACGCCGTCCCGCGTCAGCCCGGTCAGCAGCAGCGTCGCCGGATCGACCTCGCGGATGTACCACAGGCAGGTCAGCAGCAGCGTCGGCCCGTCGTGCCCGCTCGCCGCCACCATCTCCTCCAGGGAACGCGAACCCCCCGCCTCCAGCAGCAGATTGTCGATCCCCGGCGCCACCGGCAGGCCGGTCAGCCCGGCGCTGTGCCGGGTGGTCAGCAGCCGGTTCAGCACGCCGTCGCGCACCCAGTCCGTGGCGGTCAGCGGCAGCCCGTTGTCGAAGACCGACGCATCGTCGCCGGAGGCATGCGCCAGGACGAACGGCGCGCACTCCAGCCCCTCCGCCGCCGGATCGCTGCGCAGCGTCAGCGGCAGGGAGGAGAGCCGCTCGCCCACCCGGGTACGCGATGCCCCCGCGCCCTCGCCCGCCCTGGAGAACACCGTACGGCCCTCCGCGGCATCCCGGGCCGAGGACGACCACAGCTGGTAGACCAGCAGGTCGGCCACGGCGGTCGGCGGCAGCAGCGTCTCGTAGCGCCCGGCGGGCAGCTCGATCCGCCGCTCGGCCCAGCCCAGCCGCCGGGCCAGCTCCGCATCCATCTCCCGCGGGTCGACGTCGGCGAAGTCGCGGGTGGCCCGCCCCGCCCAGGCCGACCGGGTGCGGTCCGGGGACTTGGCGTTGAGCTCCAGCGTCCCCGTGGGCTGGTCGTGCCGCAGCCGCAGCCCGGCCGAGGTGCCCAGATACGACGAGACGACGCCGTGGTGCGCGAAGCCGTACAGCTCCCGGCCGCCGGCACGGGCCTGCTGAAAGGCCTCACCGAGAGCCGGCGCGAACTGCGCGAAGACCTCCGAGGAGGTCTCGTCGGGCGCGTCCGTGAAGTGCGCCGACGCCTTCCGGCCGGCCACCAGCGGCTGCGCGTCCTCGGCCGGCCCCGCCTCCCGGGCGGCCGCCTCCGCGGCTCGCACCAGCGGCTCCAGCTCGTCCGCGGTGACCGCCGACCGCGACACCACACCGGAGGCGGTGCCCTGCCCGCCGTCCACCGTCGCGACGACGGTCAGCGTCCGGCCCCGGGTGACGCCGTTGGTGGTCAGCGCATTGCCCGCCCAGCGCAGATTGGCGCTGGACTCCTCATCGGCGATCACCACACACCCGTCCGCACGGGAGAGCTCCAGGGCCCGCTCGACGATCTCGTGCGGTGCGTTGCCGCGGCCCGTGCGGTTCCTGCCGTTCGTACGGTTCGTACGGGGACTCATCGACCCGCCTCCTGCGTGGTGTTGAGACCGTGCTTGCCCGGGGAGCGACCCCCGGCCCCCCGGCCGATTCCGTGGTGCGCGCTCATCGACCCGCCTCCTGCGTGGTGTTGAGGATGTTCACGCCCTCGAACAGTGCCGACGGGCAACCGTGCGACACCGCCGCGATCTGTCCCGGCTGCGCCTTGCCGCAGTTGAAGGCGCCGCCCAGGACGTAGGTCCCGGGACCGCCGACCGCCCGCATCGAGCCCCAGAAGTCGGTGGTGGTCGCCTGATAGGCGACATCGCGCAGCTGCCCGGCCAGCCGGCCGTTCTCGATCCGGAAGAAACGCTGCCCGGTGAACTGGAAGTTGTAGCGCTGCATATCGATCGACCAGGAGCGGTCGCCGACGACGTAGATGCCGCGCTCCACGCCCGCGATCAGATCCTCCGTGGACGGCCCGTCCGGCGCCGGCTGCAGCGAGACATTGGCCATCCGCTGCACCGGCACATGGCCCGGCGAATCCGCGAAGGCGCAGCCGTTGGAGCGCGGGAATCCCGTCAACTTCGCGATTCTGCGGTCGAGTTGATAGCCGACCAGGGTCCCGTCCTTGATCAGGTCCCAGGACTGCGCGGCCACCCCCTCGTCGTCGTAGCCGATCGTCGCCAGGCCGTGCTCGACGGTCCGGTCGCCCGTCACATTCATGATCGGGGAGCCGTATGCCAGCTTCCCCAGCTGGTCGAAGGTGGCGAACGAGGTGCCCGCGTAGGCCGCCTCGTACCCCAGCGCCCGGTCCAGCTCGGTGGCGTGGCCGATCGACTCATGGATGGTCAGCCAGAGGTTCGACGGGTCCACCACCAGGTCGTACGCACCCGGCTCGACGCTCGGCGCGCGCATCTTCTGCGCGAGGTGCTCGGGGATCTGCGCCAGCTCGCCGTCCCAGTCGTAGCCGCCGCCGGTGAGGTACTCCCAGCCGCGGCCGACCGGCGGCGCGAGGGTGCGCATCGAGTCGAACTCGCCGCTCGTCTCGTCCACCGCGACCGCCGTCAGCTGCGGATGCAGCCGCACCCGCTGCTGGGTCGTGCTGGTGCCCGAGGTGTCCGCGTAGAACTTGTTCTCCTGGACGGCCAGCAGCGAGGCGTCCGCATGCGCCACGCCGGGCGCGGCCAGCAGCCGGGAGCTCCACTCGGCGAGCAGGCCCGTCCGGTCGGCGTCCGGTACGTCAAAAGGGTTGATCTCGTACGAGGAGATCCAGGTGCGGTCGGGGTGTGCGGGCTCGGCCGCCAGCTCGACCTTCTCCTCGGCTCCGGCGGCCTCGATCACCTTGGCGGACAGCTTCGCCATCGCCACCGCCTGCGACGCCACCCGCGCCGCCGCGTCCATCGTCAGATCGACCCCGGAGGCGAACCCCCAGGCGCCGCCGTGCACCACCCGCACCGCGTAACCGAGGTCGGTGGTGTCCGAGGTCGCGGCCGTACGGGCGTCCCGCAGCCGGCAGGCCGCGCTGCGGATCCGTTCCAGGCGGAAGTCGGCGTGTTCGGCGCCCAGTGCGCGGGCCCGTGCCAGCGCGGCGTCGGCCAGCGCGTGCAGCGGCAGGGCGAGGAAGGTCTCATCAAGGGTGTGGGGTACAGCAGGCACGTCATCCTCCCGTAGTTGGCGCCTGCATCATGCCCTGCTTCTGTGGGGACCCGACAGTGACCGGCGCGGGGCCCTGTACAGGCTCGATTCCCCGGATTGCCCCTGTGACCGATAGTTTCGTAGCGAACTCAGGACGGATCAGGAAACGGAAAGGGTGATCTTTTGAGCCGCTCGGTTCTGGTCACCGGAGGCAACCGCGGCATTGGCCTCGCCATTGCCCGTGCCTTCGCCGAGGCAGGCGACAAGGTCGCCATCACCTACCGCTCGGGCGAGCCTCCCGCGGGATTTTTGGCCGTGAAGTGCGACATCACGGACAGCGAGCAGGTCGAGCAGGCGTACAAGGAGATCGAGGAGAAGCAGGGCGCGGTCGAGGTGCTGGTGGCCAACGCCGGCGTCACCCGCGATCAGCTGCTGATGCGGATGTCCGAGGAGGACTTCACCTCGGTCCTCGAGACCAACCTCACCGGCACCTTCCGGGTGGTCAAGCGCGCCAACCGCGCGATGCTGCGGGCCCGCAAGGGCCGCGTGGTGCTGATCTCCTCCGTGGTGGGCCTGATGGGCGGCCCGGGGCAGTCGAACTACGCCGCGTCGAAGGCCGGTCTGGTGGGCTTCGCCCGCTCGCTCGCCCGGGAGCTGGGCAGCCGGAACATCACCGTCAACGTCGTGGCGCCCGGTTTCGTCGACACCGACATGACCCGCGCGCTGACCGACGACCAGCGGGACAACATCATGAAGCAGGTGCCGCTCGGGCGCTATGCGCAGCCCGAGGAGATCGCCGCCTCGGTCCGCTTCCTGGCCTCCGACGAGGCCGCGTACATCACTGGAGCCGTCATTCCCGTCGACGGCGGATTGGGCATGGGTCACTGATCAGCATGAGTGGAATCCTTGCAGGTAAGCGCATCCTGGTCACAGGCGTGCTGACCGAGTCGTCGATCGCGTTCCAGGCGGCCAAGGTCGCCCAGAACGAGGGCGCCGAGGTCATCCTCACCGGCTTCGGCCGGCTCTCGCTCGTCGAGCGGATCGCCAAGCGGCTGCCGAAGCCGGCGCCGGTCATCGAGCTGGACGTCACCAACCAGGAGCACCTGGACTCCCTCGCCGACAAGGTCCGCGAGCACCAGGGCGAGGACGCCCGCATCGACGGCATCGTCCACTCCATCGCCTTCGGCCCCCAGGGCGCCTTCAACTTCCTGGAGGCGAGCTGGGAGGACGTCTCGACGGCGGTGCAGGTTTCGGCGTACTCCTACAAGTCGCTGACCATGGCCCTGCTGCCGCTGATGAGCCCCGGCGCCTCGATCGTCGGCCTCACCTTCGACGCGCAGATCGCCTGGCCGAAGTACGACTGGATGGGCGTGGCCAAGGCGGCCCTGGAGGGCACCAACCGCTACCTGGCGCGCGACCTGGGCCCCAAGGGCATCCGCTGCAACCTGGTCTCGGCCGGCCCGATCAAGTCGATGGCCGCCAAGTCCATCCCCGGCTTCGAGGAGCTGGCGGACGTGTGGAACCACCGCGCCCCGATCGGCTGGGACCTGGCCGACCCGGAGCCGGCCGGCCGCGGTGTCGTCGGCCTGCTGTCCGACTTCTTCCCGCGCACGACCGGTGAGATCGTGCACGTCGACGGCGGCGTGCACATGATGGGCGCCTGACGCCCGCAGCGCATCTCCACTGCCCGTCCCGGTCCGCCGGGGCGGGCAGAACGCGTTTTCGAGTCGAGAAGCGGCGGGCCGCGCCACACACTGGAGAAGGCGCCGGGGCTCGCCCGGCGCCTTCCCGGCCCATCGTTCCCGGCGCATCGTGGGGAGGTTTCGGCATGCCCGCATCCCGCCGCCGTACGGCCGCTCTGACGGCCGCCCTGACCGCCCTCCTGGGCGTCACCGCATCGGCCGCGCGGGCGATGCCGCCCGCCCCCGGTGACGATCCCCGGGAGGTGCCACGGGCCCAGTGCCGTACCACCGTCGTGGGCAGCACCGGCACCGCCCGCTGCTTCAACCCCAACGGCAGCCTCAGCCGGGTACGGCTGCACATCGAGTGCAAGCGCTGGTACGACCCGGACGTGGACACCCGCGCCGTGCCGGTCGGTCCCGCCCGGCAGATCACCGTCGCCGGGCGCTGCTGGCAGGAGATCCAGGACCTCTGGGTCAGCCAGGAACCGGGGGAGTGAGGGGGCGGACGGGGCGGAGGGGGTGGACGGGGCGGAGGGTCTGGGGCTTGTCGGTCACGCCGTGCGCACCGGTCCCCTCGCGTCGTGCGCTCCGGCCCTCGTCGCGTCGTGCGCCGTGGTCCCCATCAGGCCCTGCCCTCAGGTCCCCATCGTGCCGTGCCCTCAGGTCCCGATTGTGCTGTGAGCGCCGGTCCTCATCCCGCCGTGCGCTCCGTCCCCATCCCGCCGTGCGCTCCGGGAATACGGTCCCGGGACCGCCGCGTTGTGGCCCCGCAGGGGGCGCTCGTACCCCCTACGGGATGCGTTCGACCGCGCCTTAGGGGACCCGCGGCCCCCCGGCACCCGACCGCCTGACTCAGGCGCGTCCCAGGGCGGGGAACCGGCAGCCGAAGGAGTGTGTGCTGGCCTCGGCGGCGGCGCGGTCGCCGTCGCCCGCACGGATCGCCTCCACCAGGCGCGCATGGTCCATATGCGCCTCCGGCCGCAGCACCTCGCCCACATCGGCCCGCAGGAAGTGGCGCAGCACGCCCCCGAGGTCGGCGTAGAGCTCGGCGAGCACCTCGTTGTGCGAGGCCGCCACCACCGCCATGTGCAAGGTCGCGTCCGCCTCCACGAACGCCTCGGCCGCCCCGGACTCCCAGGCCGCCTCGCGTCGCTCCAGCAGCGCGTCGAGCTGCCGCAGATCCTGTTCCGTACGGCGCTGCGCGGCCAGCCGGGCGGCCTCCGCCTCCAGCGCGCTGCGCAGCTCGGCGACATGGCGGGGGTCGGCGTCCGCGAAGCGGCGGTTCATCACCCCGGCCAGCTCGCTGGTGGCGATCACATAGGTGCCCGAGCCCTGCCGGATGTCGAGCAGCCCGTTGTGCGCCAGCGCCCGTACGGCCTCGCGGACGGTGTTACGGGCCACTCCGAGCTCCTCGACGAGCTCCGGCTCGGTCGGGATGCGGGAGCCCACCGGCCACTCGCCGGATGTGATCTGGGCGCGCAGCTGCGCGATCACCTGGTCGGCCAGGGCGGACCGGCGGGGCGAGCTCAGTGGCATGACGGTGCTCCGGAGGGGTGGGGCGGACGGGCGGCGGCGCGGACGCCGGCCGGTCCGTGCGGTCCGTGGCGTCGTGTGCGACGGCAGAGGCTATCCGTAACCGCGGCCCTCGCGAGTGGACAATCATTCATCCCATGATTCTATGATGACGTCCATGGCAGACGAAGACCTCGCGACCCTCGGCCCGGCGGCGACCGCGCCCTCCACGACCCCGCGCCCCCTCAACAGAAGCGATGACACCTCGGGCGCAGCCCGGCCCGGCGGCGCAGACCCGCGCTGGCTGTCTGCGGTCGTGATCGCCGGAATCGTCCTCGCCGCACTCAACCTCCGCCCCGCGATCACCAGCCTGGGCGCGCTCCTGGAGGAGGTCCGCGACGGCCTCGGTATGAGCGGCACCGTCGCCGGGCTGCTGACCTCCGTACCGTCGCTGTGTTTCGCCGTCTTCGGCATCGCGGCACCCCGGCTGGCCCGCCGTTTCGGCCCCGGCGCCGTGGTCTGCGGCGGTATGGCCGCGATAGCCACGGGCGTCGCGCTGCGGCCGTTCACCGGAGGCACCGCGGGCTTTCTCGCCGCCAGCGCGCTGGCGCTGGCCGGCATCGCGGTCGGCAACGTCCTGATGCCGGTCGTCATCAAGCGCTGGTTCCCCGACCGGGTCGGCCCGATGACCGGGCTGTACTCCATGGCGCTGGCCCTGGGCACCTCGCTGGCCGCGGCGCTCACCGTTCCCATGACCTCGGCGCTGGGCGGCAGTTGGCGGAGCGGGCTGTCGGTGTGGGCGGTCCTCGCGGCCGTCGCCGTACTGCCCTGGCTCGCGGTCGTCCGCCGTCGTTCCGGCTCCGCGGGACCGTCCGCGGACGTTGCGGCGTCCACCCCGGAACCCCCCGTACGGATCACCTCGTCACCCACCGCCTGGGCGCTCGCCGTCTTCTTCGGCCTCCAGGCCACCGCCGCCTACATCACCATGGGCTGGATGCCGCAGATCTTCCGCGACGCCGGGGTCTCGCCGAGCACCGCGGGCGTGCTGCTCGCCGTCACGATGGCGATGGGCGTCCCACTCTCGTTCGTGCTGCCGCGGCTGGCCTCCCGGATGCCGCACCAGGGTCCGCTCGCGGTGGGCCTCGCCGTCTGCGGCCTGGCCGGCTACGCCGGGCTCTGGCTGGCACCGGCCGCCGGGGCCTGGGCCTGGGCGCTGCTCATGGGCATCTCCAACTGTTCCTTCCCGCTGGCCCTGACCATGATCGGGATGCGCTCGTCCACCGCGGCGGGCGTGGCCAAGCTGTCGGCCTTCGCGCAGTCCGTCGGCTATCTGATCTCCATCCCCGGGCCGCTGCTCGTCGGCACGCTCTACCAGCACAGCGGCGGCTGGGGCCTGCCGATCGCGCTGATGGCCGGGCTGCTGGTGCCGCAGATGCTGGTGGGCGTGCTGGCAGGCCGGGACCGCCGCATCGAGGACGAGGCGTGAGTGCGACACTGGGCGCATGCCAGTGCTCGAACCGAACCCGCAGGGTGGCCAGAAGAAGCTGCTCCTCGTGCTGGGCGCCATGCTCGGCGTGACCGTCCTCATCGCGATCATCGCGAGTATCGCGGCGCCCTGACGCATCCTGACGCACCCTGACGCGACCCGGCAGGCGTGGTGCGGGTGGGGCGATCCCCTCGTCCCCTAGGGGGTCGGGTCAGGGGTAAATGGGGGGCTTCCCCGATAGGAACGGGCGCCGAAGATCCGTAGCTTCGAAGTACACCGCCCGCCGCGGTGGGCGCGCCGCAGCTCGCGGCCGCGCAGTCCTTCGATTCGCCACGGAGGCGATCGCCATGTCCGCCGCGTCGTGCAGGCCGTCCGTTCCCAAGGCCACCGGCCTGCGCAGACGACTGCCGTGGTGGGCGCTGGGCCTGCCGGTGATCTCCTTCGTCGCCCTGCTGGCGCTGATATCGGCCCCGTCCGCCGCGCATGCCGCCGAGGCCTCCCCGAGCGGCCTGGCGTCGCTGCTGGACTTCCTCGCCCGGCTGGTCGGGGCGGGGGTCTGACGGGGGCAGGCAGGGGGCGTGGGGGAGGGGTCCGGCCGCGACGGGACAGGGGGCGGCGCACCGCTGGTGCCCTCGCGGGTGCATGCCGGCCGCGCGTCGTGGCGGCCCCGGCACACGGCGAGCGGCCCTCGCGCCGGGACGCCATGTGGCGGAGCGCAACCGAGCCCGGGACACCACACCGCCCGAGTGCGCCGGGGCGCGGCGGACGGTGCGCGCCCCGGGTATCCCGTCCCGCGTGCCCCGTCCTGCGTGTCCCGTCCTGCGTATCCGCCCCGCGTATCCGCCCCGCGCTTCGCGCCCTGCCCGTCCCAGCCCGTCCCGGCCCGTTCTCCGCGTCCCCGAGGACGTACGACGGGACGACGCGGAGCCCTCGTCACCCGTCGTCACCCGCCAGAGGGCAGCCCCTCAACACCCCGCGCCCCGCGCTGCCTTTCGTGCGAAGCTGGGACGCATGAGCGCCGATACACCCCGCCGGATTGTCCTCCTCCGACACGCAAAGGCCGAATGGTCGGATTCCAGCGACCATGAGCGCCCGCTCGCCGACCGCGGCCGTAAGGACGCCCCGGCCGCCGGCCGCCGGCTGGCCGGTGCCGGGATCACCCCCGATCTGACCCTGTGCTCGACCGCCGTCCGTACCCGTGAGACCTGGAAGCTCTTTGTCTCCGAGCTTCCGCAGCGGCCCAAGACCGTGTACGAGGAGCGGCTCTACGAAGCCTCGCTCGGCGAGCTCCTCGCGCTGCTGAACGAGACCTCCGACGATGTGAACGACCTGATGCTGGTCGGCCACAACCCGGGGATGCACGCCCTGGCCGACGCGCTCGCGGGCGAGGCGGAGGGCGACCTGCTGCCGCGGATGAACCGCTCCGGCTTCCCGACCGCGGCGATGGCGGTGATCGCTTTCTCCGGCTCCTGGAAGACCGTCGAGCACGGCGTCGGCCGTCTCATCGCCTACCTTCCGCCGCACGAGTGAGCCACGGCGGCCGGCGCCACCCCCGCTGACCGGCTCCGGCGCCGAAGGGCCCACCGGCACACGCAACGAAGCCGCGCGGCCGCCGAGCCACGAAGCCGCCAAGCCACGAAGCCGCGAGGCAAGAGCCACAAGGCCACGGCGCAACGAAGAAGGGCCCCGGCGTGCACCGCCAGGGCCCTTCTCGTACAGCTGGTACGGCTGAGTAAAACGGGTACGGCGCGAAGCCCGCGCCCCGCCTCACTCCGCGTGCGTGTCCGCCGCCTCGACCTCTTCGCGGGTGACGCCCAGCAGGTACAGCACGGTGTCCAGGAACGGCACGTTCACCGCGGTGTGCGCCGCCTCGCGCACCACCGGCTTGGCGTTGAAGGCCACCCCGAGCCCGGCCGTATTGAGCATGTCCAGGTCGTTGGCGCCGTCGCCGATGGCCACGGTCTGGTCCAGCGGCACCCCGGCCTGCTGCGCGAAGCTGCGCAGCAGCCGCGCCTTCCCGGCCCGGTCCACGATGTCGCCCGTCACCCGGCCGGTGAACTTGCCGTCCACGATCTCCAGGGTGTTGGCGGAGGCGAAGTCCAGCCCCAGCTCCTCCTGGAGCGCGTCGGTGACCTGCGTGAAACCGCCCGATACGACGCCGACTTGATAGCCGAGCCGCTTGAGGGTCCGTACGAGCGTGCGGGCCCCGGGGGTGAGCCGTACCTCCTTGCGCACGGTCTCCACCACGGACGCGTCGAGCCCGGCGAGCAGCTCGACCCGGGCGTGCAGCGACTGCTCGAAGTCCAGCTCACCGCGCATCGCCGCGGCCGTCACCTCGGCGACCTCCTTTTCGCAGCCGGCATGCGCCGCGAAGAGCTCGATGACCTCGTCCTGGATGAGGGTGGAGTCCACATCCATCACGACCAGCCGCTGCGCCCGCCGCTGCAGGCCCGCCGCGACCACCGCGACATCCACGCCGAGCCGGGCGGCCTCCGGAGCCAGCACCGTGCGCAGCGCATCGGTCGCCGCACCGGACACCGCGAATTCGACGGCGGTCACCGGATACTTCGCAAGCCGGAAAATACGGTCGATGTTGCCGCCCGAGGACGTTATGGCGGCGGCGATGGCGGCGGTCGATTCCGCGGTGAGCGGGTGCCCCAGCACCGTCACGTGCGAGCGTCCGACGCCGCGCGGACGGTTGTCGCCCCGGCCGGAGATGATCTCGGCCTGGAGGTGCAGCGACTCGGCCCAGCTGTGCACGGTGGCCCGCAGGTCGCCCTCGGACGAGCCGGTGACGCCCTGGCCGGGCGTGGGGGCGGTGACCAGCGCGCACAGCGTGATGCGGCCCCGGGTCACCACCTGCTCGATGTCCACGACATCGACGGAGTAGGCGGCGAGGGTGTCGAAGAGACCGGCGGTGATGCCGGGCCGGTCCTTCCCGAAGATCTTCACGAGGAGGGTCGGTACGTCTTCGCCCGGTACGGCGGTGGCAGGCGGGATCTGCGATGCGCTCATGGTGCTCTTACGTTAACCGGCGGCCGGGCGCGGCCGTACAGGTGTCCGTGCCTCGGACCGCGGGTCCGCCCGGCTGCCGCGCCCACGATCCCGCGCGCCCGCGCTCCGCCGTCCGGGTCCCTCACCCCCTCCGCGACCCGCCGCACCCACGGCCCTGCGCGCCCCTACTCCGCCCTGACCAGGCCCCCGCCGCGCCCAGGCCCCCGGGGAACCCCGATCGTTATCGACTCGTGTCCGGCCCGGCCCGCCCAGGTGACCCGGAAGAGTGGCCCGCGGCCCGAACTCCCCTTTTGGTGCGGCCATTTCGCCCGATGTTCGTCTCGCGGACACCGTGCAGAGGCGTACGGAACACCCGTAATCCATGGAACTCCGGGCAACTTCGGGCCCTTCCGGCCCCGCGGGAGGCATCGCCGGGCGCCCCCGGCGGCCCGATGCACCCGGGCCCGCTCCCGGTTTCCGGTCGGCGGGCCGAGCCTGAAATAGTTCCTCACGATGATTCGCCATCCCTGACTTCCCGTCCAGGGTGTCACTCGGGGGACTATGTAATGGGGCATGGAGTGCCTGAACTCGTACTCGAATTGAACGGAAGGACCTGGACGCTCGATCCGTCCCGGTCCTACAACGTGGGGCGTGATCCGCAGGGCGACATGGTGCTCGACGACGCCAGGGTCTCCTGGCGGCACGCCACCGTGCGGTGGGCCGGCCGCAGCTGGATCATCGAAGACCAGGGCAGCACGAACGGCACCTATGTGCAGGGCCAGCGGATCCACCAGATGGAGATCGGCCCCGGCTCGGCCGTGCACCTGGGCAATGCGACGGACGGCCCGCGGATCAGCCTCTCGGCCGCCGCGCCGGCCGCGGGCCCCGTCGGCGCGCAGCCCTCGATGGCGCCGCAGCAGCAGGGCTGGCAGGCCCCGCCCGCGCATCAGGCGCCCGCGCAGCAGCAGCCGCCCGCCCAGCAGGGCTGGCAGGCACCGCCGCAGGCCCAGCAGCCGCCGTACATCCCGCCGCAGCAGGCCCAGCAGCCGCAGCAGGCCGTGCCCCCGCAGCAGTCCGTCCCCCAGGCGCGCCCCGCCCAGAAGGTCGGCGGCCCGCCGCAGCAGGCCCAGGGCGACCGCAGCCCGACCACGTTCCACCGCCTCGACCAGGGCCGCGTGATGCGCATCGGCCGTGCGCTGGAGAACGAGCTGGTCGTCTCCGACCTGCAGGTCTCCCGCCACCACGCGGAATTCCGGGCCACCCCCGACGGCCGCTTCGAGATCCACGACCTCGGCAGCCACAACGGCACGTACATCAACGGCCAGCCCGTCCCCAAGTCCGGCAAGGCCCCCGTCGGCGCGAACGACATCATCGGCGTCGGCCACTCCACCTTCCGGCTGGTCGGCGACCGCCTGGAGGAGTTCGTCGACACCGGCGAGGTCTCCTTCTCGGCCCGCCATCTGACCGTCACCGTCGACGGCGGCAAGCAGATCCTCAAGGACGTCTCCTTCGGCGTCCCGGAGAAGTCGCTGATCGCCGTCATCGGCCCGTCCGGCTCCGGCAAGTCGACGCTGCTCAAGGCGCTGACCGGCTACCGCCCCGCCAACCAGGGCGATGTCCTCTACGACAACCGGAACCTCTACAAGCAGTTCGCCGAGCTGCGCCAGCGCATCGGTCTGGTCCCGCAGGACGACATCCTGCACAAGGAGCTGACCGTCCAGAAGGCGCTCCGCTACGCCGCCAAGCTCCGCTTCCCCGGCGACACCGCCGAGGCCGAGCGCGAGGCCCGGATCGACGAGGTCCTGCACGAGCTCAAGCTGCACGTGCACAAGGAGAAGAAGGTCACCTCCCTCTCCGGCGGCCAGCGCAAGCGCGTCTCGGTCGCCCTGGAGCTGCTGACCAAGCCGTCGCTGATCTTCCTGGACGAGCCGACCTCCGGCCTCGACCCGGGCATGGACCGCGATGTCATGCAGCTGCTGCGCGGCCTCGCGGACGACGGCCGCACCGTCCTGGTCGTCACCCACTCGGTCGCCGAGCTCGGCATCTGCGACAAGCTGCTGGTGATGGCGCCGGGTGGCGGCGTGGCCTACTTCGGCCCGCCCGAGGAGGCGCTGAACTTCTTCCAGTACGACACCTGGGCGGATGTCTTCTCGGCCTTCGAGAACTACCGCGACTACGACTGGATGGGCCGCTGGCGCGGCTCCCCGCACTACCAGATGTACGCCGCGGACATCGACGCCGTCGCCCCGCAGTCGGTCAACGTCCAGGCGCCGCCGGCCCGGATACAGAAGTCCCAGAGCTGGGGCTCCCAGCTGTGGACCCTGATGCGGCGCTATGTCTCGGTGCTCGCCTCCGACCGCGGCTTCCTGGGCCTGATGCTCATCCTGCCCGCCGTGCTCGGTGTCGTCTCGATGCTGATCCCCAGCGACTACGGCCTGGGCTACGGACCGTTCCAGAAGCACCGCACCAACCGCGACGCCAGCACGATCATGCTGATCCTCGCGGTCGGCATGTGCTTCTCCGGCGCCGCCAACTCGGTCCGTGAGCTGATCAAGGAACGGGTCATCTACGAACGCGAACGGGCGACCGGCCTGTCGCGGTCCGCGTATCTGATGTCCAAGATCATCGTGCTCGGTGTGGTCACCGCCTTCCAGGGCGTGATCATCGCGGCGATCGGCTTCTCGACCCGCAACATGCCCTCCGAGGGCCTGATCGTGCCGAAGGCCCCGGCCATCGAGCTGGCGGTGGCGATCATCGCGCTCGGCTTCACGTCGATGATGTTCGGCCTGATCATCTCCTCGCTGGTCAAGACCGCCGAGAAGACCATGCCGCTGCTGGTCATGTTCGCCATCGTCCAGGTCGTCTTCACCGGCGTGCTCTTCCAGCTCTTCGACACCCCGGGCGTCGCCCAGGTCGCCTGGCTGATGCCGTCGCGCTGGGCCGTCGCCGCCATGGGCGCGACCGCCGACATGAACACCCTGCTGCCGTGGGAGCTGGGCAACCCCGACCCCCTCTGGAAGCACCAGACCGGCGTCTACGTCATGGACGTGATCATCCTGATCGCGCTGGGCGTCTCGCTCGCCTTCGCCGTCGCCCGGCTGCTGCGCCGGCACGAGCCGGAGGTCATGCGCAAGTAGCGCCGCGCGCCGCAGGAGAACGCCGAGGGGCGGCACCCGATACCGGGTGCCGCCCCTCGGCGGTGTGATGAGCGGTGAACCGCGGCTCAGTAGGCCGAGTTCACGTTGTCCATCGAGCCGTACTTGTCGGCCGCGTAGTTGCAGGCCGCGGTGATGTTGGCGACCGGGTCGTAGCTGTCCCAGGAGGTGCCGGCCACGTGGTACGCCTTGAAGGTCGGGTCGATGACCTGGAGCAGACCCTTGGACGGGATGCCGTTCTGGGCGTTGATGTCCCAGAGGTTGATGGCCTTGGGGTTGCCGGACGACTCCCGCATGATGTTGCGGTAGATGCCGTTGTACGAGCCGGGGATGCCCTTCTGGCCCATGATGTGCAGCGACTCGCGGATCCAGCCGTCCAGGTTGTTCGGGTAGACCGGCTTGGGGGCGGGCTTCGGGGCGGCGGCGCGCACGGAGGACCGGCTCGCGGCCTGCTTCGCCGCGCGCTCCTTGGCTGCGGCGGCGGCCTTGGCCTTCGCCGCGGCGGCCTTCTCGGCGGCGGCCTTCTTCGCGGCGGCCTCGGCCTTGGCGTGGGCGGCGGTGACGGTGGCCTGCTTGGCGACGGTGGCCTGCTGGCTCTTGACCGCGGTGGCGACCTGGCTGAAGGCGACCGGCTTGATGTTGATGTTCTCGGCGGCAGAGGCCTGGCTCACGCTCGACGCCTGCTCGGCGTCGGCGCCCGGAACGATCGCGAAGACCAGGGCGGCGGCACCGGCCGCGGCGACTCCGGCCGCGGAAAGCTTGTGGGTCCGGGTGAGGCTGGTGAATCCAGGAATGGCGTGCTTGGGCATGGCTGGGTTGACCTCTCCTTGGGGAACGTCGCCAGGGCCATCAGCGGCGGAATACGCCGAGTTCTGAGCACGGCGCCTGGCGACGGAGGCCATTCTTAGCGGCCGAAAATTAGCCGAGCAATGGTGTGACGTACGACCTTGGATAGTGGAACCAGGGGGCGGAGAATTGCGTCCGAGGCGGTAAATGTCCAGCTCACACCGGATCCATGGGGCCACTAACCGGGCTCGTAAGTGACCTGCGCCCTATGTTCGGCGTCACATTGTGGCGAGGATTATCTAGCCGGCCGTAATTGCAAATGCACAGCACGTATCCGCGTCCTCTCCGGCGCGTTTTAACTCAGGAATTTTCTGGTCAAATCGGGCATATTGCATTTCGTGTTCCGCATTCCCGTGGTACCGGAGGGCCGATTCGCCGGACGGCCGATACGCCGGGCGACCGGCTCCTGCGGCCCCGGCCGCCCCTATATAGAGGGGGCGGGTCCGATGCGGCGCGCCCCAGCGGCAACGCCGCCGGACGAGCCCCGGCGGCGCCACCCTGTCCAGCTCCCGCGCCGACCGGCACCCGACAGGCCGTGACCAGGGCATTCGTCCTAGGCCGCGGGACGTAGGCGGGGCGTCCGCGGGACCGATACGGCCTCCTCGTCCCGCCGGTACGGTGAAGCCATGACAGACGGAACGGGGGCCGGGATCCCCGCGGTGAGCACCGCGATCCTGGCGATGAGCAGGCATCTGGAGGTACGCGACGTCCTCAAGACGATCGTCGCCTCGGCCCGCGAGCTGCTGGACGCCGAGTACGCGGCCCTGGGCGTACCCGACGACCACGGAGGCTTCGCCCAGTTCGTCGTGGACGGCGTCAGCGCCGAGCAGTGGAAGGCCATCGGCCCGCTGCCCCGCCAGCACGGCATCCTCGCCGCGATGCTCCACGAGGCCACTCCCGAGCGGCTCGCCGATGTGCGCGAGGACCCCCGCTTCGGCGGCTGGCCCGCCGCCCACCCGGACATGTCCGACTTCCTCGGCCTGCCGGTCGCCGACGGCGACGAGATCCTCGGCGCCCTCTTCCTCGCCAACAAGCGCTGCCCCAAGCCCGAGCGCACCTGCGGCTTCACCGAGGAGGACGAGCACCTGCTCGGCATACTCGCCCAGCACGCCGCCATCGCCCTGACCAACGCCCGCCTCTACGAGCGCAGCCGCGAGCTGACCATCGCCGGGGAGCGCGCCCGGCTCGCCCATGAGCTGCACGACGCGGTCTCCCAGAAGCTCTTCTCCCTCCGGCTCACCGCCCAGGCCGCCACCGCACTGGTCGACCGCGACCCGGCCCGCGCCAAGGACGAGCTCCACCAGGTCGCCGCGCTGGCCGCGGAGGCCGCCGACGAGCTGCGCGCCGCCGTCGTCGAGCTGCGCCCCGCGGCCCTGGACGAGGACGGCCTGGTCGCCACGCTGCGCTCCCAGGCCCAGGTCCTCGACCGCGCCCACACCGCCCGCGTCACCTTCGAGGCCCGGGGCGTCCGCGCCCTCCCCGCCGCCCAGGAGGAGGCGCTGCTGCGGGTCGCCCAGGAGGCACTGCACAACGCCCTGCGGCACTCCGGCGCCGGCCAGGTCGAGGTGACCCTCGCCCGCCACGGCCAGGGCGCGCTGCTGCGCGTCGCCGACAACGGCCGCGGCTTCGACACCGGCCTGGTACGCCGGGCCGGCCGGCACCTGGGACTCGTATCGATGAGGGACCGCGCCGGCGGCGTCGGCGGCAAGCTGAGGGTGGAGTCGGAGCCCGGCCAGGGCACCGCTGTGGAGATGGAGGTACCCGGTGGCTGACATCGGCGACGGGCGGACCATTCGCGTACTGCTGGTGGACGACCACCAGGTCGTACGCCGGGGACTGCGCACCTTCCTGGAGGTCCAGGACGACATCGACGTCGTGGGGGAGGCCTCCGACGGCGCCGAGGGCGTCGCGGCCGCCGAGCAGCTGCGCCCCGACGTGGTCCTGATGGACGTCAAGATGCCCGGCATGGACGGCATCGAGGCGCTGCGCAAGCTGCGCGGGATGAGCAACCCCGCGCGGGTGCTGATCGTCACCAGCTTCACCGAACAGCGCACCGTCGTCCCCGCGCTCCGGGCCGGCGCGGCGGGCTATGTCTACAAGGACATCGACCCCGAGGCGCTGGCCGGCGCCATCCGGTCCGTCCACGCGGGCCATGTGCTGCTCCAGCCCGAGGTCGCCGGCGCCCTGCTCGCCCAGGAAGAGGGGAACAACGGCCAGGGGCGCGGTACCTCACTGACCGAGCGGGAGCGCGAGGTCCTCGGCCTGATCGCGGACGGGCGCTCCAACCGCGAGATCGCCCGTGCGCTGGTGCTCTCGGAGAAGACCGTCAAGACGCATGTCTCCAACATCCTGATGAAGCTCGACCTCGCCGACCGGACACAGGCCGCGCTCTGGGCGGTCCGGCACGGCATCGGGGCCTGACGGCGTCCGCGCTTCCCCGCTGCTCGCTGCCGCTCTCTACCGCGCCGTCGAAGCGGAACGTCGTCTTCCCATCCGAGATTCATACTGTCGTGTAGACGTAGCCCATTCGGCGTATCCCTCTTCGTGCCCCGGCGTTGTCCAGTGCAGCCGCGGCGGCTGGCCGCGGCATCGGCAACGAGGAGCAAGAGAAGTGAAGAACATCAAGCGGGTAGCGGCGATCACGATGGTGGCGGGCGGTCTCGCCGCCGCGGGCGCCGGAGTCGCCTCCGCTCACTCCGGCTCGCAGGCGCACGGCGTTGCGGTGCACTCCCCGGGCGTCGTCTCCGGCAACCTCGTCCAGGCTCCCGTCGACGTCCCCGTGAACGCCTGCGGCAACACCATCTCCGTCGTCGGTGTGCTCAACCCGGTCTTCGGCAACCACTGCGTCAACTTCTGATCGCAGCACCGCCCGCACCATCCGCATGACCCGCGTGCCGCCACGGTCCGCGCGGGCCGTGCCGGACCGGCCCCGCCACTCCTGGACGTGCGGCCGGTCCCCCTCCACACAGCCCCGTCATCGCGGCCCTGCGCCGCCAAGTGAGGAACTCGCTCTCATGAACACCGCCAAGAAGGCCGCTCTCGTCCTCGCCACCACCGGTCTCGCCGTCGGTGCCGCCGCCGGTTCCGCGTTCGCTGCCGGTGGCCCGCAGGCCGACGGCGCGGCGACGAACTCCCCCGGTGTCGGCTCCGGCAACCTCGTCCAGGCCCCGGTGCACATCCCCGCCAACGTCACCGGCAACAGCGTGAACGTCGTCGGCGTGCTCAACTCCGCCTTCGGAAACGAGACCACGAACCTCTGAGGCACCCGGCCCGGGGTGCGACACCCCGGGCCGCCCGGGGCCCCTCGGGCCCCTTTCTCAGCGCCCCGCCGACCGCGCCATGGCCCGGCGGGGCTTTCCCGCGCTATCGCCGGCGCCGCTCCTGCTCCTCCACCGCGGAGTTGTACGCCGCCACCTGCGCCCGCCGGGCCGTACGCTCCACCGGCCGCAGCGCCTCGGCACGCGCCGCGATCTCCGACGAGCTGACCGCCCCGCCGTGCTCCGCGCCCGCCATGGGGGCACCCCCACCACCCAAGCCCTTGAGGCTCCGGGGGAGGGCGATGTCGATCAGCGCACCCACCCGCTGCGCCAGCTCCAACACCCGCACCGCACGCGGCGGATAGCCCGGCGCCAGCACCTGCCGCCCCGCCTCGGCCCGTGCCCGGTACGCCTCCAGCGCGGCCTGCGCGACCGGACCGGCACCGGCCACATCCAGCTTCGAGAGCACCTCGGTCGCATCCCGCAGCGCCTCGGCCAGCTCCCGCTCCGCCTCACCCAGCGACGGCACATCGGCCGGCGGCGCCTCCCGTACCGGCAGGCAGTGCCAGACCACCTCGACATGCACATCGGGCCCCGAGCCGCCCTGAGGCCCCGCTTCGTGTATCTCCGGCACCAGCCCCAGCCCGGCCCCGGTGGCGATCACCGCCTCCCCGGCCTCCAGCGCCCGCGCGTTGAATTCCGGCGGTCCGCTGAGCCCCAGCGGATGCCCCGGCACCGGCAGTGCCACCCGCAGGCCGACCGCCCCCAGCCGCCGCAGCCGCCCCAGGGCAAGGGTCAGCCCGACCGGTCCCTCCTCTCCGGGCAGATCCGCGACGCGGTGCACCGCGTCGTCGTCCGCGATGCGGTGCACGGCTTCATCAGGTGAGACAAGTCCGGCCAAAAGGGCATTTCCCCATGCCGCCAGCCGTCCTGAACGAGGTTCATCGAGCATGCTCCCCAGCCTAGGGAACGGCACTGACATCGAGTGGCGTAGGTTTGCCGGGGGATGCGCCTACAGGTGCACGAGACGACCGAGAAGCAATGGGAGACAACGCGCTCATGAGCGATGTACTGGAGCTGGTGGACGTATCCGTGGTCCGCGAGGGACGGGCTCTGGTGGAGCAGGTCTCCTGGTCGGTGAAGGAGGGGGAGCGCTGGGTGATCCTCGGCCCCAACGGCGCCGGCAAGACCACCCTCCTGAACGTTGCCTCCAGCTACCTCTTCCCGAGCGCCGGCAGCGCCACGATCCTCGGCGAGCAGCTCGGCCGGGTCGACGTCTTCGACCTGCGCCCGCGCATCGGCATCGCCGGCATCGCCCTCGCCGACAAGCTGCCGCGCAGCCAGACCGTGCTGGAGACCGTGCTCACCGCCGCGTACGGCATGACCGCGCACTGGCAGGAGAGCTACGAGGACGTCGACGAACAGCGCGCCCGCGCCTTCCTCGACCGCCTCGGCATGAACGACTACCTCGACCGCAAGTTCGGCACGCTCTCCGAGGGCGAGCGCAAGCGCACCCTGATCGCCCGCGCGATGATGACCGACCCCGAGCTCCTCCTCCTGGACGAGCCCGCCGCAGGCCTCGACCTCGGCGGCCGCGAGGACCTCGTCCGCCGCCTCGGCCGCCTCGCCCGCGACCCGTACGCCCCCTCGATGATCATGGTCACCCACCACGTCGAGGAAATCCCCCCGGGCTTCACCCACGTCCTGATGATCCGTCAGGGAAAGGTCCTGGCCGCCGGCCCGCTCGACCTCGAACTCAACTCCAGCAACCTCTCCCACTGCTTCGGCCTCCCCCTGATCGTCGAGCGCAACGGCGACCGCTGGACCGCCCAGGGCCTGCCCCTCGCCTGACGGAGCCGCTGACCGATCGCGCCCTGTCCCGCGCCGCTCCGCCGACCTACCATGAAGCCGTGGATCCATGGGTGTGGTGGCTGATCGCCGCCGTAGGACTGGGTATTCCTCTCATCGTGACCGCGATGCCCGAATTCGGGATGCTCGCGGTCGGTGCCGCCGCCGGCGCCGTCACCGCTGCACTCGGTGGCGGCGCCGTCCCGCAGTTCCTCGTCTTCGCCGCCGTATCGGTCGCGCTGATCGCCGTCGTACGCCCCATCGCCAACCGCCACCGCGGCCAGAGCCCCCAACTCGCCTCCGGAGTCGAGGCCCTCAAGGGCAAGACCGCCACGGTCCTGGAACGCATCGACGGCACGGACGGCGGCCGCATCAAACTCGCCGGAGAAATCTGGTCCGCCCGCGCCCTCGACGACGACCAGATCTACGAAGTGGGCCAGAAGGTCGACGTCGTCGAGATCGAGGGAGCCACGGCCGTCGTCATCTGACCTGAACACACTGCACGACGCCCCACGTCTCTGAAAGACTGATCAACGGCAGGAAACGCACGACCGATTGACAGCCACGCCGGTCACCGGACCGGCACGGACCAGAAACGAAGGGCACGGGAGCCGCTGTGGATGCCGTCATCATCGTCCTGATCATCCTGGTGGTGCTCGTGTTCATCGCACTCATCAAGACGATCCAGGTCATCCCCCAGGCCAGCGCCGCCATCGTCGAACGCTTCGGCCGCTACACCCGCACCCTCAACGCCGGCCTGAACATCGTCGTCCCGTTCATCGACTCCATCCGCAACCGCATCGACCTCCGCGAACAGGTCGTGCCGTTCCCCCCGCAGCCGGTGATCACCCAGGACAACCTGGTCGTGAACATCGACACCGTCATCTACTACCAGGTCACCGACGCCCGCGCCGCGACCTACGAAGTCGCCAGCTACATCCAGGCGATCGAGCAGCTCACCGTCACCACGCTCCGCAACATCATCGGCGGCATGGACCTGGAGCGGACCCTGACCTCCCGCGAGGAGATCAACGCGGCGCTGCGCGGCGTCCTCGACGAGGCCACCGGCAAGTGGGGCATCCGCGTCAACCGCGTCGAACTCAAGGCGATCGAGCCGCCGACCTCCATCCAGGACTCGATGGAGAAGCAGATGCGCGCCGACCGCGACAAGCGCGCCGCCATCCTCCAGGCCGAAGGTGTCCGGCAGTCCCAGATCCTCACCGCCGAAGGTGAGAAGCAGTCCTCCATCCTGCGCGCCGAGGGTGAGGCCAAGGCCGCCGCCCTCCGGGCCGAGGGCGAGGCCCAGGCGATCCGGGTGGTCTTCGAGTCCATCCACGCCGGCGACCCGGACCAGAAGCTGCTGTCCTACCAGTACCTCCAGATGCTCCCGAAGATCGCCGAGGGCGACGCCAACAAGCTCTGGATCGTGCCCAGCGAGATCGGCGACGCCCTCAAGGGCCTCGGCGGCGCCATCGGCAACTTCAACCCCGCGGGCGGCGGCACGATCCCCAAGCCGAGCTCGCCCAACCGTGAAGCGCCCCCGATCGACTGACATCCGCACGCCCCTGGTGCATGATCGACAAGGACCACACCGATCATGCACGGGGGGACTCGCGTGACCATCTGGGAAGCCGTTGCCGTCTTCGTCGCGGGGCTCGGTGCCGGCACCATCAACACCATCGTCGGCTCGGGAACGCTGATCACCTTCCCGGTCCTGCTCGCCACCGGCCTGCCGCCGGTCACCGCCACCGTCTCCAACGGCCTCGGCCTCATCCCCGGTTCGATCAGCGGAGCCATCGGCTACCGCAAGGAACTCACCGGCCAGCGCCGCCGCATCATCCGCCTGGGCATCGGCGCGGCCATCGGCGGATTCACCGGGGCCACCCTGCTCCTGGCCCTGCCCTCCACGGCCTTCGAGACGATCGTCCCGATACTGGTCGGCCTCGCGCTCGTCCTCGTGATCCTCCAGCCGTACATATCCCAGGCCGTCCAGCGCCGCCGCGAGCGCAACGGCACCACGGCCAAGGCCGACGGCGGACCGCTCCTCTTCGTCGCGATCATGATGGCCAGCGTGTACGGCGGCTACTTCACCGCCGCCCAGGGCATCATCTACGTCGCCCTGATGGGCATGCTGCTCCAGGACTCGATGCAGCGCATCAACGCCACCAAGAACGTCCTCGCCGCCCTGGTGAACAGCGTCGCCGCGCTCTTCTTCGTCTTCGCCGCGGACATCGACTGGGCGGCCGCCGCGCTGATCGCCGTCGGCTCCACGATCGGCGGCCAGATCGGCGCCAGGGTGGGCCGCCGCCTGCCGCCCACCGCCCTGCGCATCGTCATCGTCCTCGTGGGCCTGGCCGCCATCGCCCAACTCCTCCTCAAATAAGGCGAGCGGGCCGATGGCGGGCGGCCCTCACGCCGGCAGGGCCCCCAGCCACTCCGGCAGCTCCTCCCGCACGGACACCCCGAGCGCCGAGAGCATCGCATCGGCCGGCGTCGGCTCGAACGGCCGCCGCAGCAGCCGCATCCCCGCCTGTTCGGGCGTACGGTCCGCTTTGCGGTGATTGTCCTCCGCGCACGAGGCGACGGTATTCAGCCAGGTGTCCCCACCACCCTGGGCCCGCGGCACCACATGATCGACGGTCGTCGCCCGCCGCCCGCAGTACGCACACCGGTGCTGGTCCCGCACCAGCACACCCCGCCGCGACCACGCTGCACGTCTTCGGAACGGCACCCGTACGTATCTGCTGAGCCTGATCACCCGCGGCACCGGCACCTCGACCGAAGCGGCCCGGATACGCAGCCCCGGGTGCGCGTTCTCGACCACGGCCTTGTCCTGCATCACCAGCACCACCGCGCGCCGCAGCGACACCGTGGAAAGCGGTTCGAAGCTCGCATTGAGCACCAGAGTCTCGCGCATCCCGTCCACCTCCCGGACCCGCTCCGCCCCCGCGGCGAAGTTGCTCCACTGTGCAGTGGCAGGTATCCCCCGAACAACGCAATTTCCGTACGCCACAAGGGAAATGACAGGCGGCAAGCAGGTGAAGAAGAGGTGGTCCGGCGGCGGCCCCCAGGGCGGCACACGGGAAGAGAGGACGCTCCGGATCCCGCCCCCGTGACACACACGGGACCCGGAGCGCACGACAGCCGGCGCGGACGCCCGGCACAAGACCGGACTCCGGCAAACCGCGGGCCGACACACCTGCGCCCCGCCGCTCCCGCCACTGCGGTACCAGCTGCCCGACGGCCTTGTACATGCCGTCAGCCAGGAACCACTGTGCGTGCGGGAAGCGCCGGGGCGCAACGCAATTACCGGTCGGTCATGGGCCTCAGCCCGCCGCCGGCACCTCGTACTCGGCAATCAGCTGGGCCCGCCCGATCGCATGGAACCGCAGATTGAACCCGACGACCGCGGGCGAGGCATCCGCATCCGGACCGAGCTTCTCCTGATCCACCGCGTACACGGTGAACACATAGCGGTGCGGACCGTCACCGGGCGGCGGCGCCGCACCCCCGAAGTCCCGCGTCCCGTAGTCGTTCCGGACATGCACGGCCCCGTCGGGAAGCCCCTTCATGTCACCGCTGCCGGCGCCGGCCGGCAGCTCGGTCACCGATGCCGGGATGTCGAACAGCGTCCAGTGCCAGAAACCACTGCCCGTCGGCGCGTCCGGGTCGTAGCAGGTGACCGCGTAGCTCTTGGTCCCCGCGGGCGCCCCCTCCCACCGCAGCTGCGGCGAACGGTTCCCCTCGGCGAGGACCTGCTCGGGCCCCAGCGTCCCGCCCGGCTCCACCTCATCGCTGCCCACCGTGAACTCGGGCACCGGCGGATGGAAATCGTGCGGGAGCGGCCGCCGCTTCAGCTCGGACACCTCGACACCTCCAGATCGCTTGCTGACACTCTGTCCGGCCAGGTTAGAGCCAGTTCCGCTTACCGCCGACCTCCGCCAGCCACTGGTTGAGGTAACCCGCCCAGTCGGTCCCCTCGAAGTCGTTGAGACCCACCGTGAACTGCCGGTACGAGTCCGATCCCCCGGTGAACAGACCGGGCTTCTTGTCCATCTCCAGCACCACGTCCATCTCGCGGTCATCCGCGACGAAGGACAGCTCGACCTGGTTCAGCCCGCGGTACTGCTGCGGCGCATGGAACTCGATCTCCTGGTAGAACGGCAGCTTCTGCCGCGTCCCCCGGATGTGCCCCTGCTCCAGGTCAGCGGACTTGAACCGGAACCCGAGCCGGCCGAACGCATCCAGAATCGCCTGCTGCGCCGGCAGCGGGTGCACGTTCACCGGGTCCAGGTCGCCGGAGTCCACCGCACGCGCGATCGCCAGCTCCGTCGTCACCCCGACGCTCATCCCGCGCAGATGCGTCCCCAGGAACGTCGTGATCGGCGTCTCCCACGGAATCTCCAGACCGAACGGCACGGTGTGCGCGGCGCCCGCCTGCACCTGGAACGCACCACCCACCTGCAGCTTGGTGAACTCGATGTTCCGCTTCGACTCGCCTTCGCTGGTCTCCACCTCGACGACGGCCTGCAGCCCGACGGAAATCCCCTGGATGTCCTGCGCCACGGTCCCGCCCTGGACCCGCACCTCACCCTGGACGACGCCACCGGGAACGACGTTCTCCTCGAAGAGCACCGTCTCCACCTTGGCGCCCCCGGCCCCCATGCTCGCCAGCAGCTTCTTGAACCCCATGCTCGTCCTCCCCAGGCGCAACGCCTGTGCTTTGTGTAGCCGCCGGGACCGCGGCTTGTGCCATCCCGGCTCGATCTCTACGAACGCGGAACGGCGCAGGCCGGTTCCGCGAGCCACACCTTCCCAATCCCGATGCCCTCGTGGCCAGTCGCCGGCCCGTTTGCCTGCATTACCCTCGGTGCGCATGACCGACGTACCGGAACGTATGCCGCTCACCCGCGCTTTCTTCGACCGCCCGGTTCTCGAGGTCGCCCCTGACCTCCTCGGCCGCACGCTCGTCCGCCACACCCCCGACGGCCCGATCGAACTCCGCCTGACCGAGGTCGAGGCCTACGACGGAGAGACCGACCCCGGCTCCCACGCCTACCGCGGCCGCACCGCCCGCAACGCCTCGATGTTCGGCCCGCCCGGTCATGCGTACGTCTACTTCATCTACGGCATGTGGTTCAGCCTCAACCTGGTCTGCGGCCCCGAGGGCAAGGCCAGCGGTGTCCTCCTCCGCGCCGGCGAAATCCTCACCGGAACGCACCTGGCCACCGGCCGCCGCCCCAAGGCCCGCAACACCAACGAACTGGCCAAGGGCCCGGCCCGCCTCGCCACCGCCCTCGACATCGACCGCACCTTGAACGGCACCGACGTCTGCCACGGCGGCGATCCCGCCGCCCCGCTCTCCGTCCTGCACGGCACCCCCGCCGCCCCCGCCCGGGTACGCAACGGCCCACGCGTCGGCGTCGGCGGCGACGGCGCCGACCACCCCTGGCGCTACTGGATCGCCGACGAACCCACCGTCAGCCAGTACCGCCCGCACACCCCGCGCCGCCGCACCACTTCAGCCTCTTGACCGCCCGGAGCTACTTGACTCTCCCCGGCCGAACGCCTAACGTAGCCCGAGCCGCTGGAGACGGGCAGCGCTATCTGCGCAGACCGCGAGGCGGCACAACCAACCACTACGAACGCTTCCCTAACGGGTCTTTTTTGGCGTTGCCAAAATTCGACCCCAGCGGCTCGATTATGAGCCGCCAAGGAAAGTCGCTAAAGTAGTTGACGCGCCAAAGGCGTGCACAACCCCCTTCGACGGGAATTCAGAACCGAAATTCGACCGGTAACGGCGAGGCCCGGATCTGCTAAAGTCGGAAAGGCCGAAAAGCGAAAGCGAAGCGGCTAACCCCGCTCCAACAGGGGGCCGGAGACGGAAACGGATCTGGTAAGGTTGGAAACGCGAAGAAGCCGAAAGGCGGAAACGCACCGGCGAAAATCGGAGCCGCAAGGATCTGATAGAGTCGGAAACGCAAGACCGAAGGGAAGCGCCCGGAGAGCCTGGTGAAACAGGCACAAAGGAAGCGTCCGTTCCTTGAGAACTCAACAGCGTGCCAAAAGTCAACGCCAGATATGTTGATACCCCGTCGACCGGAAACATCCGGGAGATGAGGTTCCTTTGAAAGTCCTGCCGACACCTTGTGTGACGGTAGGCAATACACAGCGAGGACGCTGTGAACGAGCAGGCTTATTCCGCCCGCTCGTTCCGCTCAACGCGAGTGTCACCCGATTACGGGTAAACATTCACGGAGAGTTTGATCCTGGCTCAGGACGAACGCTGGCGGCGTGCTTAACACATGCAAGTCGAACGATGAAGCCGCTTCGGTGGTGGATTAGTGGCGAACGGGTGAGTAACACGTGGGCAATCTGCCCTTCACTCTGGGACAAGCCCTGGAAACGGGGTCTAATACCGGATACGACACGGGGTCGCATGACCTCCGTGTGGAAAGCTCCGGCGGTGAAGGATGAGCCCGCGGCCTATCAGCTTGTTGGTGGGGTGATGGCCTACCAAGGCGACGACGGGTAGCCGGCCTGAGAGGGCGACCGGCCACACTGGGACTGAGACACGGCCCAGACTCCTACGGGAGGCAGCAGTGGGGAATATTGCACAATGGGCGAAAGCCTGATGCAGCGACGCCGCGTGAGGGATGACGGCCTTCGGGTTGTAAACCTCTTTCAGCAGGGAAGAAGCGAGAGTGACGGTACCTGCAGAAGAAGCGCCGGCTAACTACGTGCCAGCAGCCGCGGTAATACGTAGGGCGCAAGCGTTGTCCGGAATTATTGGGCGTAAAGAGCTCGTAGGCGGCTTGTCGCGTCGGATGTGAAAGCCCGGGGCTTAACCCCGGGTCTGCATTCGATACGGGCAGGCTAGAGTTCGGTAGGGGAGATCGGAATTCCTGGTGTAGCGGTGAAATGCGCAGATATCAGGAGGAACACCGGTGGCGAAGGCGGATCTCTGGGCCGATACTGACGCTGAGGAGCGAAAGCGTGGGGAGCGAACAGGATTAGATACCCTGGTAGTCCACGCCGTAAACGTTGGGAACTAGGTGTGGGCGACATTCCACGTCGTCCGTGCCGCAGCTAACGCATTAAGTTCCCCGCCTGGGGAGTACGGCCGCAAGGCTAAAACTCAAAGGAATTGACGGGGGCCCGCACAAGCAGCGGAGCATGTGGCTTAATTCGACGCAACGCGAAGAACCTTACCAAGGCTTGACATACACCGGAAAACCCTGGAGACAGGGTCCCCCTTGTGGTCGGTGTACAGGTGGTGCATGGCTGTCGTCAGCTCGTGTCGTGAGATGTTGGGTTAAGTCCCGCAACGAGCGCAACCCTTGTTCTGTGTTGCCAGCATGCCTTTCGGGGTGATGGGGACTCACAGGAGACTGCCGGGGTCAACTCGGAGGAAGGTGGGGACGACGTCAAGTCATCATGCCCCTTATGTCTTGGGCTGCACACGTGCTACAATGGCCGGTACAATGAGCTGCGATACCGCGAGGTGGAGCGAATCTCAAAAAGCCGGTCTCAGTTCGGATTGGGGTCTGCAACTCGACCCCATGAAGTCGGAGTTGCTAGTAATCGCAGATCAGCATTGCTGCGGTGAATACGTTCCCGGGCCTTGTACACACCGCCCGTCACGTCACGAAAGTCGGTAACACCCGAAGCCGGTGGCCCAACCCCTTGTGGGAGGGAATCGTCGAAGGTGGGACTGGCGATTGGGACGAAGTCGTAACAAGGTAGCCGTACCGGAAGGTGCGGCTGGATCACCTCCTTTCTAAGGAGCATCTAGATCCCGTAAGGGATCCAGAGCCACTACGTCGGCAAATGTCCGACGGTGGTCAGCTCATGGGTGGAACGTTGACTATTCGGCGCACTTGATTGGTTGTCACTAGTACTGCTTCGGCGTGGAACGTGGGGATTGAGATGGTGGGTCGGGCACGTTGTTGGGTATCTGAGGGTACGGGCTACGGTCTGGACCTTCGCGATGCCGGCCCCAGTGAACTCAGCCTTCGGGTTGGGGTGGTGGGTGGCTGGTCGTTGCTTGAGAACTGCACAGTGGACGCGAGCATCTGTGGCCAAGTTTTTAAGGGCGCACGGTGGATGCCTTGGCACCAGGAACCGATGAAGGACGTGGGAGGCCGCGATAGGCCCCGGGGAGCTGTCAACCGAGCTTTGATCCGGGGGTGTCCGAATGGGGAAACCCGGCAGTCGTCATGGGCTGTCACCCGCTGCTGAACACATAGGCAGTGTGGAGGGAACGCGGGGAAGTGAAACATCTCAGTACCCGCAGGAAGAGAAAACAACCGTGATTCCGGGAGTAGTGGCGAGCGAAACCGGATGAGGCCAAACCAGTCACGTGTGATACCCGGCAGGGGTTGCGTGGTTGGGGTTGTGGGATCTCTCTTTCATAGTCTGCCGGCTGTGAGACGAGTCAGAAACCGTTGATGTAGGCGAAGGACATGCGAAAGGTCCGGCGTAGAGGGTAAGACCCCCGTAGCTGAAACATTGACGGCTCGTTTGAGAGACACCCAAGTAGCACGGGGCCCGAGAAATCCCGTGTGAATCTGGCGGGACCACCCGTTAAGCCTAAATATTCCCTGGTGACCGATAGCGGATAGTACCGTGAGGGAATGGTGAAAAGTACCGCGGGAGCGGAGTGAAATAGTACCTGAAACCGTGTGCCTACAAGCCGTGGGAGCGTCGCACAAGGAACTTGTTCCTTGTGTCGTGACTGCGTGCCTTTTGAAGAATGAGCCTGCGAGTTTGCGGTATGTTGCGAGGTTAACCCGTGTGGGGAAGCCGTAGCGAAAGCGAGTCCGAATAGGGCGTTGAGTAGCGTGCCCAAGACCCGAAGCGGAGTGATCTAGCCATGGGCAGGTTGAAGCGGAGGTAAGACTTCGTGGAGGACCGAACCCACCAGGGTTGAAAACCTGGGGGATGACCTGTGGTTAGGGGTGAAAGGCCAATCAAACTCCGTGATAGCTGGTTCTCCCCGAAATGCATTTAGGTGCAGCGTCGTGTGTTTCTTGCCGGAGGTAGAGCACTGGATAGGCGATGGGCCCTACCGGGTTACTGACCTTAGCCAAACTCCGAATGCCGGTAAGTGAGAGCGCGGCAGTGAGACTGTGGGGGATAAGCTCCATGGTCGAGAGGGAAACAGCCCAGAGCATCGACTAAGGCCCCTAAGCGTGTGCTAAGTGGGAAAGGATGTGGAGTCGCAGAGACAACCAGGAGGTTGGCTTAGAAGCAGCCACCCTTGAAAGAGTGCGTAATAGCTCACTGGTCAAGTGATTCCGCGCCGACAATGTAGCGGGGCTCAAGCACACCGCCGAAGTCGTGTCATTGCAGCATTAGGACCAACGTCTGCTGTGATGGGTAGGGGAGCGTCGTGTGCCGGGTGAAGCAGCCGTGGAAACGAGTTGTGGACGGTTCACGAGTGAGAATGCAGGCATGAGTAGCGATACACACGTGGGAAACGTGTGCGCCGATTGACTAAGGGTTCCTGGGTCAAGCTGATCTGCCCAGGGTAAGTCGGGACCTAAGGCGAGGCCGACAGGCGTAGTCGATGGACAACCGGTTGATATTCCGGTACCCGCTTTGAAACGCCCAATATCGAATCCATTAATGCTAAGGCCGTGAAGCCGGCCTGGAGTCTTCGGACGAAGGGACGTGGTGGAGCCGCTGACCCAAGGTGGTAGTAGGTAAGCGATGGGGTGACGCAGGAAGGTAGTCCAGCCCGGGCGGTGGTTGTCCCGGGGTAAGGGTGTAGGCCGTGTGGTAGGCAAATCCGTCACACGTTAAGGCTGAGACCTGATGCCGAGCCGATTGTGGTGAAGTGGATGATCCTATGCTGTCGAGAAAAGCCTCTAGCGAGTTTCATGGCGGCCCGTACCCTAAACCGACTCAGGTGGTCAGGTAGAGAATACCGAGGCGTTCGGGTGAACTATGGTTAAGGAACTCGGCAAAATGCCCCCGTAACTTCGGGAGAAGGGGGGCCATTGCTGGTGATCCGATTTACTCGGTGAGCTGGTGGTGGCCGCAGAGACCAGCGAGAAGCGACTGTTTACTAAAAACACAGGTCCGTGCGAAGCCGTAAGGCGATGTATACGGACTGACGCCTGCCCGGTGCTGGAACGTTAAGGGGACCGGTTAGTCACATTTCGGTGTGGCGAAGCTGAGAACTTAAGCGCCAGTAAACGGCGGTGGTAACTATAACCATCCTAAGGTAGCGAAATTCCTTGTCGGGTAAGTTCCGACCTGCACGAATGGCGTAACGACTTCTCGACTGTCTCAACCATAGGCCCGGTGAAATTGCATTACGAGTAAAGATGCTCGTTTCGCGCAGCAGGACGGAAAGACCCCGGGACCTTTACTATAGCTTGATATTGGTGTTCGGTTCGGCTTGTGTAGGATAGGTGGGAGACTTTGAAGCAGCCACGCCAGTGGTTGTGGAGTCATTGTTGAAATACCACTCTGGTCGTGCTGGATGTCTAACCTGGGTCCGTGATCCGGATCAGGGACAGTGTCTGGTGGGTAGTTTAACTGGGGCGGTTGCCTCCTAAAGAGTAACGGAGGCGCCCAAAGGTTCCCTCAGCCTGGTTGGCAATCAGGTGTTGAGTGTAAGTGCACAAGGGAGCTTGACTGTGAGACTGACGGGTCGAGCAGGTACGAAAGTAGGGACTAGTGATCCGGCGGTGGCTTGTGGAAGCGCCGTCGCTCAACGGATAAAAGGTACCCCGGGGATAACAGGCTGATCTTCCCCAAGAGTCCATATCGACGGGATGGTTTGGCACCTCGATGTCGGCTCGTCGCATCCTGGGGCTGGAGTCGGTCCCAAGGGTTGGGCTGTTCGCCCATTAAAGCGGTACGCGAGCTGGGTTTAGAACGTCGTGAGACAGTTCGGTCCCTATCCGCTGTGCGCGTAGGAGTCTTGAGAAGGGCTGTCCCTAGTACGAGAGGACCGGGACGGACGAACCTCTGGTGTGCCAGTTGTCCTGCCAAGGGCATGGCTGGTTGGCTACGTTCGGAAAGGATAACCGCTGAAAGCATCTAAGCGGGAAGCCTGCTTCGAGATGAGGGCTCCCACCCCCTTGAGGGGTTAAGGCTCCCAGTAGACGACTGGGTTGATAGGCCAGATATGGAAGCGCCGTAAGGTGTGGAGTTGACTGGTACTAATAGGCCGAGGGCTTGTCCTCAGTTGCTCGCGTCCACTGTGTGGTTCCCGGGTTGCGAACAGTCGCAATCGCTGGTTGAACCAAGTTTCACTCTTTAACTAAAAAGTGTGCTTGTTCGCTAGAACCCGATAGGGTTTCGGTGGTCATAGCGTTAGGGAAACGCCCGGTTACATTCCGAACCCGGAAGCTAAGCCTTTCCGCGCCGATGGTACTGCAGGGGGGACCCTGTGGGAGAGTAGGACGCCGCCGAACAATCTTTCAAGGACCCTTGGTCCCAGCGTTCAGCTGGGACCAAGGGTCCTTTTTGTTTTCCCCGAAGCGCGCTGAAGTGGTCGGTGCGTGAGAATGAATGCAGTACCGAAGACAGGAGTCACGTCGATGTCCACCAACTCTTCCGACGATCGTTCGGAGCGCCGGCCTCAGCGGCGCGACGGCGGTGACCGCGGTGGTTTCCGGCGTGATGACCGTGGGCCGCGCCGCGACAACGACCGCGGCGGGCGCCCGGCCGGCAGTGGCGGCGGCTACGGCGGCGGGCGGGACAGCCGCGGTGGCGACCGTGGTGGTTTCCGGCGTGATGACCGGCCTTCGGGTGGCGACCGCGGTGGGTACCGCGGGGGCGACCGGCGGGATGAGCGGCGTGACGACCGGCCGCGTGGGCCGCGTCGTGACGATGAGCGTGGTGGGTTCCGGCGTGATGACCGGCCGTCGGGTGGCGACCGTGGTGGGTTCCGTAGGGACGACCGGCCCTCGGGCGACCGTGGCGGGTACCGCGGCGGTGACCGGCGGGATGAGCGGCGTGACGACCGCGGCGGCGACCGCGGTGGATTCCGGCGCGATGACCGTCGGGACGAGCGGGGCGGTGACCGCGGTGGATTCCGTAGGGACGACCGGCCGTCGGGTGGCGACCGCGGTGGGTTCCGTAGGGACGACCGGCCGTCGGGTGGCGACCGCGGTGGGTTCCGTAGGGACGACCGTGCGTCCGGTGGTGACCGCGGTGGGTTCCGACGGGATGACCGGCCGTCGGGTGACCGTGGTGGGTACCGCGGGGGCGACCGGCGGGATGAGCGGCGTGACGATCGGCCGCGTGGGCCGCGTCGTGATGATGAGCGTGGCGGGTTCCGGCGTGAGGAGCGGGGCGGGGACCGTCCCGGGTTCCGTCGGGACGACCGGCCCTCGGGCGACCGTGGCGGGTACCGCGGCGGTGACCGGCGGGACGACCGCGGGGGCGACCGCGGTGGGTTCCGGCGCGATGACCGTCGGGACGATCGGGGCGGCGACCGCGGTGGATTCCGTAGGGACGACCGGCGGGATGACCGTGGCGGGTTCCGCAGGGACGACGAGCGTGGCGGGCGTCGGCCGTACGGTGGCGGTCGTGGGCGCGATGACCGGCGGGACGAGCGTCGCGACCGGGACCGGGAACCGATCAAGCGGATTCCGATTCCGGAGGACGTCACCGGTGACGAGATCGACAAGGATGTGCGGCAGGAGCTGCTGAGCCTGCCGAAGACGCTGGCCGAGGATGTCGCCAAGAACCTGGTGATGGTCGCCAAGCTGCTGGACGAGGACCCGGAGAAGGCATACGGGTACTCGCGGGTGGCGTTGCGGCTGGCGTCCAGGGTTGCGGCGGTGCGCGAGGCCGCGGGCTTCGCGGCGTACGCGGTCGGTAAGTACAGCGAGGCGCTCGGGGAGTTCCGGGCCGCGCGGCGGATGACCGGCGGCGTCGACCTGTGGCCCGTCATGGCGGACTGCGAGCGCGGTATGGGCCGGCCGGAGAAGGCGCTGGCGATGGCCGGTGAGCCCGAGGTGCAGCGGCTGGACCGGGCCGGACAGGTCGAGATGCGGCTGGTCGCGGCGGGTGCCCGTCGGGACATGGGCCAGGCGGACGCGGCGGTCGTGACGCTGCAGAGCCCCGAGCTGGCGTCGAACGCCGTGCACCCGTGGACCGCGCGGCTGCGCTACGCGTACGCGGATGCGCTGCTGGAGGTCGGGCGCGAGGACGAGGCGCGCGACTGGTTCGCCAAGGCGCTGGAGGCCGACCAGGCCGGTGCGACGGATGCCTCGGACCGGCTCGCGGAGCTGGACGGTGTGCAGTTCACCGATGCGCTGGAGGACGGCGACGACGCCGAGGACGGCGACGGGGACGCGGCCGACGACGAGGAGCGGTCCGAGAAGGGCTGAGTAGCGCAGCGGTAAGGCGAAGGGCGGGATCCCGATGGGGTCCCGCCCTTCGGCGTTGTGGGGGTCAGGAGGGGGAGGAGGGGGCGTAGGGGGCTATGGGGTTGTGGAGGGTGCCTTGGAGCTGGAGGGCGCCGGCCGGGTCCTCGAGGTCGACCATCTGCTGGTTGTTGCGCAGCTGGAGGCGGTTGAGGCAGGAGAGGGCGAACTCGTCGGCGAAGAGGTCGTATTGGGCGAACTTGTCGGCGAGGTGGGGGTGGGCGGCCTGGTAGGCGGTGATGCGGTCGGCGACCGTATGCCAGAAGGCGTCCTCGGTGAGGATGCCGCGGTCGGCGAGGGTGCCGGACAGGAAGCGGAAGAAGCAGTCGAAGACGTCGGTGAAGAGGGAGAGGAGCTTCTTGTCCTCGGGGACGTCGGCGCGGATGCGTTCGACGGCGGGCGGCAGGACCGCGTGGGGGTCCATGACGGCGATTTCCTCGGCGATGTCCTTGAAGATCGCCCGCGTCACCGCGCCGTCCTCCAGGACGAGGATGACGTTTTCGCCGTGCGGCATGAAGACCAGGTCGTAGGCGTAGAAGGCGTGCAGGACCGGGGTGAGGTAGGCGTCGAGGTAGCGGCGGAGCCAGGTGCTGGGTTCCAGGCCGGATTCCTCGATGAGGGCGGCGGTCAGGGAGGCGCCGTCGTGGTCGGTGTGGAGGAGGGACGCCATGGTCGCCAGGCGCTGACCGGGTTCCAGGGTGGGGACGGGGCTTTCGCGCCAGAGGGCGGCGAGCATTTTGCGGTAGGGGGAGCCCTTGTCGGTGGCGGCCTCGTACCGGCGGTGGTGGTAGCCGATGGCGGCGCGCTCGCGGATGATCGAGAAGCGGGCGGCCTGGAAGGTCTCATCGGCGGCGATCAGGCGGTCGAGCCAGTCGTTGATGGCGGGGGTGGCCTCCATGTAGGAGGCGGAGAGGCCGCGCATGAAGCCCATGTTGAGGACGGAGAGGGCCGTTTTGACGTAGTGGTGGGTGGGGTGGGTGGTGTTGAAGAAGGTGCGGATGGATTGCTGGGCGAGGTAGTCGTCGTCGCCGGGGCCGAGGCAGACCAGGCGCTGCTGGGCGACTTCGGCGGCGAAGGTGATGGAGAGTTTGTTCCACCACTGCCAGGGGTGGGTGGGGAAGAGGTAGTAGTCGCCGGGGTTGAGGCCGAGGCCGGTGAGGGTGGTGGTGAAGCGGGTGAGGGTGGCTTCGTCGAGTTCGGTGTGGATGAGGGTGTCGTAGTCGAGTCCGGTGCCGGCGGTGAACGTGGCGTGGTCGCGGTGGGCGGCCAGCCAGAGGAGCCGGATGGGGCTCGCGGCTTCCGGGGCGTAGGCGTGGTACTCGTGGATGCCGAAGCCGAGGCGGCCGTTGTTGGCGACGAAGCAGGGGTGGCCCTCGGTCATGCCGGTCTCGATGGCCTGGAAGCCGGAGGCGGCGAGTTCGCGTGCGGTGGGGCGGTCGGCGGCGAGTTTGTAGGCGGTGCCGGAGAGGGTGGAGCTGATTTCCTCCAGGTAGACGGGGAGGACGGCCGGGGTGAGGCCCAGGGTGTCGCGGAGCTCGGTGAGGAACTCCAGGGCGTCCAGGGGGAGTTCGGTGTGGTCGCGGTGGCGGGTGATGCTGTCGGGGTCGATCGCCCAGTGGTCCAGGGCCTGTCTGCGGGCGGCGAAGCGGTAGGCGGTGGTGCCGTCGTCGCTGGGGACGGTGTAGTGGCCGTCCTGGGGGAGGCGCTGGGGGGTGAGCAGCCGTTCGTGGGCGAATTCGGCCAGGGCCTTGCGGATCAGCAGGCGGTTGGCGCGGGCCCACAGCGCGGGGGTGAGGTGGGCGACGGCTTGCCGGACGGACCGGGCGGTCGGCGGGGTGGCGGCGGTCATCGGGTCTCTCCTCGGGTGGCCAGGAACTGGTCGCGGGTGCAGGTGCTGAGGTAGGCGTCCTTGGAGGGGAGGGAGACGGTGCGGACGACCTCGAAACCGACGGCCTTGTTGAGGGCGTGGACGGCGGTGTTGCGGGCGTCCGGTTCGACGACGACGCGTCGGGTGGCCGGGTCGGCGAACAGCATGTCCATGACGGTGGTGAGGGCGGCGAGGGTGAAGCCGTGCAGGGGCGTGGCGGTGGGGGCCGTGAGGAAGTGCATGCCGATGTCGCCGGGTGCGGCGGTGTGGATGCCGACCAGCTCGCGGTGGGCCGGGTCGTAGCGCTCCATCAGGAAGGCGGGGGTGCCGTTGTGCAGGCCGAGGAAGGCGTCGTGGAAGGGGTCGGCGTCGATCCGGGTGAATTCCTTCTCGACGGCGGCGAGGTCGCAGTCCTGCATCAGCCAGAAGACGGCTTTGGGGTGGGTGACCCAGCCGTGGAGCAGTGCGGCGTCGGCGCGCGGGTCTACGGGCCGCAGGGAGAAGTCCCCGAGTGCGGGGTCCGTGCGGGTGAAGAGGGCGGTGGTCATGCGGGGATCTCCAGCGCGTGGTGCGGGGTGGCCGGGGCGGCGAACTCCTGGAAGGCGATGGCCTTTTCGACCGGGTAGTGCTCGCGGCCGAGCAGCTCGCGGATGATGCAGGAGTTGCGGTACGCGGCCATGCCGAGGTCGGGGGTGACGAAGCCGTGGGTGTGCAGCTCGGCGTTCTGCACGTAGATGCCGTGGCCGGTGGTGTCGATGCTGTAGTTGCGGGCGACGTCGTAGCGGCCGGCGTCGTCCCAGGCGATCCGGTCGTGGACGGGGGCGAGGAAGTCCGGTACGCGGTAGCGGTAGCCGGTGGCGAGGATCAGGCCTTGGGTGTCGAGGGTGAAGTCCCGGCCCTGTTCCTCCTGGCGCAGGCCGAGCGTGTAGGTGCCGTTCGCCGCGTCGTAACTCGCCTGGTGGAGGGCGGTGTTGGTGAGGAGCCGGGTGGGGACGGGGCCCGCGAGGTTCTTCTGGTAGAGGAGGTCGAAGATGGCGTTGATCAGCTCGGAGTCGATGCCCTTGTAGAGGTGTTTCTGGGTGGCGTTGAGGTGGTCGCGGGTGGCCCGGGGGAGGGCGTGGAAGTAGTCCACGTACTCCGGTGACGTCATCTCCAGCGTGAGTTTGGTGTATTCGAGGGGGAAGAAGCGGGGGGAGCGGGTGGCCCAGGTCAGGTGGTAGCCGTGGCTGTCGATGTCCTGGAGGAGGTCGTGGTAGACCTCGGCCGCGCTCTGGCCGCTGCCGACGATCGTGATGCTGTCCTTGGCCTGGAGGGTGGCCTTGGCGTCCAGGTAGTCGGTGTTGTGGAGGAGGTCGCCGCCCAGGTCCCGGCAGGCGTCGGGGAGGTGCGGCGGGGTGCCGGTGCCCAGGACGAGCTTGCGGGCGCGGTGGGTCGTGCGCTCGCCGGTGGTCAGCTGCTCGGCGTGGACGACGTACAGCTCTTCGCTCTCGTCGTACTCGACGGTGGTGACCTGGTGGGCGAAGCGGACGCTGCGGAGTTTGCCGGCCGCCCAGCGGCAGTAGTCGTTGAACTCGGCGCGCAGCGGATAGAAGCTCTCGCGGATGTAGAAGGGGTAGAGCCGCCCGGATTCCTTGAGGTAGTTGAGGAAGGAGAACGGGGAGGTGGGGTCGGCGAGGGTGACCAGGTCGGCCATGAAGGGTACTTGGAGGTGGCTGCTGTCGAGCATCATGCCGGGGTGCCAGTCGAAGGCGGGCTTGTTGTCGAGGAACAGGCCGTTCAGCTCGTCGATGGGGTCGGTCAGAGCGGCCAGGCCGAGATTGAAGGGGCCCAGGCCGATGGCGATGAAGTCGTACGGGGCGGGGTGCGGGGCGGGCACGGGGTCTCCGATGGGGATGGTCGGCTCGGTGGGGGCGCCTTGCATGCCCTCAGGCATGGGGAGGGTCAGCGGGCGCTGAGGGCCGGTGCGGCGGCCTCGGCCAGGTAGCTGCCGGCGTGTTCGGCGATCAGGTCGAGGACGGTGGCGATGTCCTCGAGCGTGGTCTCCGGGTTGAGCAGGGTGAACTTGAGGTAGTGGCGGCCGTCGACGACGGTGCTCGCGACGACGGCGTCGCCGGAGGCGAACAGGGCGTCCCGGGCGTGCAGGTTGACGCGGTCGCTGAGCTCGGGGTCCGGGTCGCCGCCGGGTACGTACCGGAAGACGAGGGTGCTCAGCTGCGGCTCGACGACGACGTCGAAGCGGGGGTCGTCGTGGAGGAGTTTCCAGGCGTCCGCGGCGCGGTCGATGACGTCGTCGAAGAGCTCGCCGATGGCCTGGGCGCCCATGACGCGCAGGGTGAGCCAGAGTTTGAGGGCGTCGAAGCGGCGGGTGGTCTGGATCGACTTGTCGACCTGGTTGGGGATGCGGTTCTCGGCCATCCGGCGCGGGTTGAGGTAGTCCGCGTGGTAGGTGACGTGCTTCAGGGTGGCTCGGTCGCGGACCAGGACGGCGCTCGAACTGACCGGCTGGAAGAAGGACTTGTGGAAGTCGACGGTCACCGAGTCGGCGCGTTCGATGCCGGCCAGCAGCTCGCGGCGGCGGGAGACCAGCAGGCCGCAGCCGTAGGCGGCGTCGACATGCATCCAGGCGCCGTGCCGGGCGCACAGGTCCGCGATGGCGGGGAGCGGGTCGATGGAGCCGAAGTCGGTGGTGCCGGCGGTGCCGACGACGGCCATGGGTATCAGGCCCTCGCGGTCGCAGCGCGCCAGCTCGTCGGCCAGGTCGGCGGTGCGCATCCGCTTGTTGTCGTCGGTGGGGACGGTGATGACCGCCTCCGCGCCCATGCCCAGCAGGGTCGCCGCCTTACGGATGCTGAAGTGGCTGCAGGCGGAGGTGAGGATGCGCAGCCGGGGCAGCACATCGGTGAGGCGGGCATCCGAGGGCGCGCCGTCGCGGGTCAGCTCCCGGCGGCAGGCCTCGTCGCGGGCGAGCAGCATGGCCTGGAGGTTGGACTGGCTGCCGCCGCTGGTGAAGATGCCGTCGGCCCGTTCGCCGAGGCCGGTGCGGGAGGCGGTCCAGTCGATGAGTCGGCGTTCGATGAGGGTGCCGCCGGCGCTCTGGTCCCAGGTGTCCAGGGAGGAGTTGACGGCGGTGAGCACGGCCTCGCCGACCAGCGCGGGGATCACCACGGGGCAGTTGAGGTGCGCGAGATAGCGCGGGTGGTGGAAGTAGACGGCGTCGCGGAGGTAGACCTCTTCGAGTTCGTCGAGCGCGGCGGCCGGGTCGTGGAGCGGCGCTTCGAGGTCGACGGCGGCGACGGCGGGCGTGAGGCCGTCGACGGAGATGCCGGTGAACGGGCGGTCGGTGGCGGCGATGGTGGCGCCGATCCGGTCGACGGATGCGGTGACGGCGTCGCGGTAGCGGGCCGCCGTGGCGTTGTTGAGCAGGTAGCTCCTGCTGTCGGCCGGTTCGGCGGGGGATGTTCCGGCGGACGACGGATCCTCGGCAAAGGGCGCGAGGAGACTCATGAAGGTGTCCTCCCTGATGCGGGTGTGACCACGTCCTGCGCAGGGCGAAGGGTGCGCAGGGGCAGGAAAACCCACCCGAGCGACGTAGTTAGGTAAGCCTAACCTAACTAGTCACTCGGGTGGGTGTGGGGTGCCCGCCCCCGGGAGGTGTCGGCAGGGGCGGCCCGCGGAGGGTTCAGTTCTCGTCGTCGTCCAGCGTGCGCAGGACCAGACCGGTGGCCGGCTTGGGGCCGAAGGAGGTGGACTTGCGCGGCATCGTCACGCCGCACCGGGCGAGTTGACGGACCGTGTCCTCGGACGTGGCGCGCATCAGCACGGCCGTGCCGCCGTGCCGGGCGGCCTGCGCGACGGCGGCCTCGGCGTGATGCAGATAGCCGATGTCCGACGGATGGTCGGGAATGCGCCACACCTCGTCCAGGAGAACGGAGTGCAGCACGGTGGCATCCAGCCGCCGCCACGCCTCGGGCCGGTCGGTGCGGACCGTACGGTCGAGCAGCCCGGGATCGGGACGGTCCAGGAGGTGGAAGGCGCCCGGCCCGCCGGTGAGGACGAAGGCGTTGCCGGGCGTCTCGTCCAGGGCCTTGAGGGCGTCGGGGAGATCGCCGGGCAGCCGGCGGACGCGGAAGGCGCCGGTCACACCGGTCAGCGCCTTGCCGATCGCCAGATGCGGCAGGACGCGGTGGATCGCCCGGACCTGGAGCGGATAGCGGGCGGTGTCGACCAGCAGCACCAGGCCGGACGCCCAGGGGGAGGCCGAAGTGGCGCCCGGCTGCTGCTCGTAGAGCCGCTGGTAGGTCGCCCAGCGGTGGTGGCCGTCGGCGATCAGGGCCTCCCGGCGGGCGAGATCGTCGTCGATGGCGGCGAGGTCGGCGGGATCGGTGACGGCCCACAGGCGGTGGGCGAAGCCGTCCTCCGTGGTGGTGGCGAGCAGCGGGGCGCTCTGCACGGTCCGTTCGATCACGGCGGTGGCGCCGGTGGCCGTGCCCTGGCCGCGGTACGAGAGCAGCAATGGCTCGAAATTGGCGGCCGCGGTACGCATCAGCGCGGCCCGGTCCTCGACCACCTCCGGGATGACGTCCTCGTGCGGCAGCACCGGCCCGTCCAGGCGCAGCGCACCGATCAGCCCGCGCTGCAGGATCTCGCCGCTGCGCTGCTCGTACACATACAGCGCGGGCCGCGCGTCCGGGGCCAGGATGCCCTCCTCGCGCCAGCGGCGCAGGGTGTCGGCGGCCTGGCGGTGGCGGGTGGCGGGGTCGGGGGCGTGCGGCAGGATCAGCCGGACGATGTTGTAGGGGTCCGCGGTCTCCAGTTCGCGCACGCCGTCCGGGCGGACCACGACGTCGTACGGCGGGGAGGTGACAGCGGTGAGGCTGCTGACCCGGTCCGGGGCGTAGCGCAGTCCACGGAACGGGAGGAGGCGAAGGCCGTCGGTGCTGGTCATTGAAGAATGCTATGCCGATCGTGCGATGAGGGAAGATCGGGGTACAGACCGCGACGGCCGGAAATATCGGCTGGAAACAGCCGTGGGAGAACGGCGGGAAAACTGCTGGGGAACGACGGCTTGCGGGAGGCGGGGAACGCCCCCCGGAGGGCGGGCGCCCGGATGCGCGTCGGACACTGGGGGGACGACGTGCGGAGCGAGGAGCGAGACGGCATGAACGAGCAGGTGCGCAGGCAGCCCGACGGATGCGAGCGCGCGCTGAGCGAGGCGTACGACACCGCGCTGCTGGATCTGGACGGGGTCGTCTACGCGGGCGGCGAGGCCATCGCGCACGCCGTGGAGTCGCTGACGGCGGCGCGGGAGGGCGGGATGCATCTGGCGTATGTGACCAACAACGCCGCCCGCACCCCGCAGGCGGTCGCCGATCAGCTCACCGGCTTCGGGCTGCCGACCGCCGCGGACGATGTGATCACCTCGGCGCAGGCGGTGGCGCGGCTGATCTCCGAGCAGGTGCCGGACGGTGCGCGGGTGCTGGCCATCGGGGGCGAGGGCCTGCGGGTGGCGCTGCGCGAGCGGGGGCTGGAGCCGGTGGCGTCGGCGGACGACGATCCGGCGGCCGTGGTGCAGGGCTACGACCCGACGCTGGACTGGGGGCGGCTGGCGGAGGCGGCGTACGCGGTGCAGCGCGGGGTGCCGTGGTTCGCGTCCAACACGGATCTGACCATCCCCAAGGAGCGGGGGATCGCCCCCGGCAACGGCGCGTTGGTGGAGGTCGTGCGGATCGCCGCGGGCGGCGCGCCGCAGGTGGCCGGCAAGCCGCAGCCGCCGATGCACCGCGAGACCGTGCTGCGCACCGGCGCGCGGCGGCCGCTGGTGATCGGCGACCGGCTCGACACGGACATCGAGGGCGCCTACAACGGCGGGGTGGACTCGCTGCTGGTGCTCACCGGCGTCACCACGGCCGCGGAGCTGGTGGCCGCGCCGCCGCAGCACCGCCCCACGTACGTGGACGCCGATCTGCGGGGGATGCTGGGGCCGCAGCCGCCGGTGACGCCGGAGGACGGCGGGTTCCGGTGCGGCGGCTGGCGGGCCGCCGCGGCCGGGGGCGCGCTCGTCCTGGACGGGGACGGTACGCCGCTGGACGGGCTGCGGGCGCTGTGCGCGGCGGCCTGGACGGCGGCGGGGGACGGCAGTTGTACGGCGGACGCGGGGAAGGCGCTGGCGCGGATCGGGAGGTGAGGCGCGGAGCCCGCGCGGTGCGGGCCCCGCGGCCGGCGGAGCGCGTTCAGTCCTCGTCGGACGGGGCGGCAGCGCCCGCCATCAGCTCCGCGATCAGGTCTTCCTCGGTGGCGCCGCGCCGCCAGTAGCCGGTGAACTTCACGGCCCTGCGGTCGATCCCGCGGTCGCGGACGAGATGCCGGCGCAGTGCCTTGACCGTCCCGGACTCACCGGCGATCCAGGCGTACGGGGTGCCCTCGGGCAGCTCCGCGGCGCGTACCGCGGCGAGTACCGGATCGTGGTGAGCGGCGCCCGGTTCCTCCGCGCGGTCCGTGCCTTTTGTGCTGTCGCGTACGAGCCAGGTGATGTCGGCGTCGGCGAAGGTGGGCAGCTGCTGCCGGTCGTCGTCGTGGGCGATCTCGATCCAGACCTTGGCGCGGGTGCCGGGGGAGAGCCAGGAGAGGATGCCGGCGATGGCGGGCAGCGCCGTCTCGTCGCCGGTGAGCAGGATCCAGTCGGTGCCGGCCGGCGGGCGGAAGTCGATGCCGCCGTTGTCCTCGACGGCCGGGGCGAGGACGGTCAGCCGGTCTCCGGGCCGGGCGGCGGCGGCCCAGCGGGAGGCGGGGCCGCCCGCCGTGGACCCCGCGCCCGGCACGGCGCCGTGCAGCGCGAAGTCGACATCGAACTCCCGTGGCGCATGGCGCTGTTCGCGGATGGTGTACGAGCGCATCACGGGCCGTTCGGCCGGGTCCTGCATCCGCCAGGCGGTGTACCAGCCGTCCCCGGTGTCGTCGAAGACCGGCCGGTCCTGGTGGGGCTGCGGGAGGAAGAGCTTGAAGCGCTGGTCGCGACCGCCGGACGCCAGATCGTCCAGCCGTTCGCCGCCGAAGGTGATCCGGACCACGGAGGTGCTCACCCGCCGGGCGCGGACGACACGGACATCGAAGAAGCGGAAGGGCGCGGTGGCGGGGGCGGCGGTCGTGGTCATGTCGGGGACCTTCCGTGGTGGTGGCGGGGGTGGGGAGGCCGCGGTGCACGCGGGGCCGGCCGGGCACCGCGGCCGGACGTCAGCCGGTCTTCTCGGCGCCCTCGATGGCGCGGGCGAGCGACTCGATGAGCGGTGCGGCGCCCGCGTAGGAGAAGCGCGGCTCGCTCGACCAGGGAGTGATCTGGCCGGCCTTGACGGCGGGCAGCTTGGCCCAGGAGGGCTTGGCGGCCAGGTCCTTGGGCTGGAGGGTGGCGGTCCGGTTGTCCAGCAGCAGGACATCGGCCTTGTACTTGTCGGCGTTCTCCCAGCTCAGGCTCTCGAAGTAGCCGCCCTTGTCCAGGTGGTCGGGGACGATCAGATCGACGCCGAGGGACTTGTAGTACATGAGGTCGGCGTTGATGCCGGGGTTGGAGGCGTAGAAGAGGTTGGCGCTGCCGGAGCAGGCAAGCACCTTGACCGGGTTGCTCTTGGCGGCCTTGCGCAGTGCGGCGGCGGCCTTCTCGAAGCGGGCCTTGGCGTCGGTGACCTTCTTGGCCTTCAGGTCGGCGCCGAGCGACTTCGCCAGTTCGGCGTACCGCTCGATGATCTTGACGAGCGGGACCCGTGCGGAGGTGATAGCCACGGACGGCGCGAGCCCCGTGATCTTGTCCTTGCTGTCGTCGGGTACGAACCACAGCGCGCCCGGCTCGTACATGTTGGTGATCAGCAGATCGGGGTTCAGGCTCGCGTACTTCTCGACGTTGAACTGGTCGTAGGCGTTGCCGATGATGGTGACCTTGTGGATGTCGAGGTCGCCGGCCTGCGGGTCGGGCTTGCCGTTCTTGAGCTCGGTCGGGCCGAAGACGCCGACCATCTGGTCGTCGATGCCGAAGTCGTGCAGCGCGGCGGCGGTGCCGGTGAAGGCGACGATGCGCTGCGGGGTGTTCTTGAGGGAGACCTTCTTCCCGCGGTCGTCGGTGAAGGACCAGGAGCCGCCCTTGGCACCGCCGTTGGCGCCCCCGGAGCCCTTGTCACCGCCGCAGGCGGCGAGCAGGGCGCCGATGCCGACGGCGCCGCCCGCGGCCAGGATGCCGCGGCGGGTCAGGGTGACGCTTCGGGAGGTGCTCATGGTGGGTGCGCTTCTCTCTGAAAGGCGGGCAGGGCAGGGCCCGGCACGGGGGCCCGCACGGTGAATGTGAGGGTAGGCTAACCTAACCACCGTGTTGGTTGACAGTCCCCCCGAAACACCCACGCCCCCGGCCCCGGTGGCGCCGCGGCGCCGGCACCTCACCCGCTCCGGCGGGCTGCTCGCCGCCGTCGCCCTCCTGGCCGTCATCACCGTCGCCGGCATCGCCGTCGGCGCCAAACAGATACCCCTCGACCAGGTGTGGCACGGGGTGTTCCACTACTCCGGCTCCGACACCGACGTCGTCATCCGCGACGTACGGCTGCCGCGCACCCTGCTCGGCGTCATCGTCGGCGCCGCCCTGGGCCTGGCCGGTACGGTCATGCAGGCCCTGACCCGAAACCCCCTCGCGGACCCCGGAGTTCTCGGCATCAACGCCGGCGCCTCCGCCGCGGTCGTGACCGCCATCAGCTTTCTCGGCGTCACCTCGCTGACCGGCTATGTGTGGTTCGCCTTCCTCGGCGCCGCGGTGGTCTCCGCCGCGGGCTACCTCCTCGGCGGCACCCGCGGCGCCACGCCCGTACGGCTCGCCCTGGCCGGCACCGCGCTCACCGCCGTCCTCACCGGCTACCTCAACGCCGTCAACCTCATGGACACCGCGGCGCTGGACAAGATGCGCTTCTGGACGGTCGGTTCGCTGGCCACCGCCACCATGCCGACGGTCACCGAGATCGCGCCGTTCCTCGCCGTGGGCGCCGTCCTCGCCCTGCTGCTCGCCCGGCCGCTGAACGCCATCGCGCTCGGCGACGACCAGGCACGCGCCCTGGGCACCAAGCTCACCCGCACCCGCGTCCTGGCGATGCTCGCGGTCACCCTGCTGTGCGGCGGCGCGACCGCGGTCTGCGGCCCCATCGTCTACGTCGGCCTGATGGTGCCGCACGCCGTACGCGCCCTCACCGGGCCCGACCTGCGCTGGATCCTGCCGTACGCCGCGGTCCTCTCCCCGGTGCTGCTGCTCGGCGCGGACATCCTCGGGCGGGTGGCGGCCCGGCCCGGCGAGCTGCAGGTCGGCATCGTCACGGCCGTCATCGGCGGCCCCGTCTTCATCTACCTCGTACGACGCCGGAGGATGGCTCAGCTGTGACCGCGACCAGGAAGCCCCACCAGGACGCGGACCGTCGGCCGCGGACCGCCCGGCAGACCGTGTCCCTGCGGACCCGGGGCGGGCTCTCGCTCCGGCTGGACATCCGGGCCGTCGCCGTCTGCCTGCTGCTGGCGGTCCTCGCGCTGGCCGCCGCGGTCGCGCTGATCGGCTCCGGCGACTATCCGATGACCCCGGCCGAGGTGCTCCGCACGCTCACCGGCGGCGGCAACCCCGGCCAGCAATTCATCGTCCAGGACCTGCGGCTGCCCCGCGTCCTGGTGGGACTGCTGGTCGGCGCCGCGTTCGGGATCTCCGGCGCGGTCTTCCAGACCGTCTCCCGCAACCCGCTCGGCAGCCCCGACGTCCTGGGCTTCGCCCAGGGGTCGTCCGTCGGCGCCCTGGTGGTCATCGTCTTCTTCCAGGGCGGGACCTTCGCGGTCGCCGCCGGGTCCGTCGTCGGCGGCGTGGCCACCGGCATCGCCATCTTCCTGCTCGCCTGGAAGCGCGGCATCCAGGGCTACCGCTTCGTGCTCGTCGGCATCGGCGCCGGCGCGATGCTCTACGCCGTCGTGCTCTACCTCCTGACCAAGGCGAACATCGTCGAGGCGACCCGGGCCACCACCTGGATGAACGGCTCCCTCAACGGCCGAGACTGGTCCCAGGTCTGGCCGCTGGCCGCGGTCTGCGCCGTCCTCGTCCCGCTGCTCCTGCTCCACACGCGCCCGCTGCGGATGCTGGAGATGGGCGACGACGCCGCGTACGCGCTCGGCGTACGGGTCGGCCGGGTCCGCATCGTGACGCTGCTGGCCGCGGTCCTGCTCGTCGCCGCCGCCACCGCCGCGGCCGGGCCCATCTCCTTCGTCGCCCTCACCGCACCCCAGCTCGCCCGGCGCCTGCGGCTCCCCCGCCGGCTCACGGCCTCGGGGAGCGCCCCCATGCCCGGCCCCGGCCTGCTGCCCGCCGCCCTGATGGGCGCCCTGCTCCTGGTCGCCGCGGACTGGGCCTCGCAACGCCTCTTCGGCGCCGACCAGCTGCCGGTGGGCGTGCTGACCGGCGTCCTCGGCGGCGGCTATCTGCTGTGGCTGCTGGCGACCGAGCGCAGGGCGGGGCGGATGTGAGAGCCATGCGCGCCGCGCCGGACAACCGCAGTGATCACGACAATCCCAGGAGCCCCGAAGTGAGCCGTCTCACGGCCGAGAACGTCACCCTCGCCTACGACCAGCGGGTCATCGCCGAGAACCTCTCGGTCGCCATCCCCGACCACTCCTTCACGGTCATCGTCGGCCCCAACGCCTGCGGCAAGTCCACCCTGCTGCGCGCCCTGTCACGGATGCTCAGGCCCAGCTCCGGATCGGTACTGCTGGACGGCTCCGCGATCTCCTCGCTCCCCGCGAAGAAGGTCGCCCGGACGCTCGGGCTGCTGCCGCAGACCTCCATCGCCCCGGACGGCATCACCGTCGCGGACCTGGTGGCGCGCGGCCGCTACCCGCATCAGGGCCTGCTGCGGCAGTGGTCGGCCGAGGACGAGCGGATCGTCCAGGAGTCGATGGCGGCGACCGGCGTCGGCGAACTCGCCGGGCGCTATGTCGACGAACTCTCCGGCGGACAGCGGCAGCGCGTCTGGATCGCCATGGCACTGGCCCAGCAGACCCCGCTGTTCCTCCTGGACGAGCCGACGACCTACCTGGACATCCAGCATCAGATCGAGGTCCTGGACCTGTGCGCGGAACTGCACGAGGAACAGGGACGCACCCTCGTCGCCGTGCTGCACGACCTCAACCACGCCGCCCGCTACGCCACCCACCTCATCGCCATGAAGAACGGCGCCGTCATCGCCGAGGGCGCGCCGTCCGACATCGTCACCGCGGACCTGGTGGAGCGGGTCTTCGGGCTGTCCTGCCAGGTCATCGACGACCCGGAGACCGGCACCCCGCTGGTCGTGCCGGCCGCCCGCAAGCCCCGTAAGGCGGCGGCCGCGGCGGCTACAGCAGCGTTCGCAGGCGCAGCAGGTCGCGCAGGCTCGCTTCCAGCTTGATGCGGCCGCTGCCCCAGGCCCTGGCGAAATTGAGCCGGCCGTCCACCACCGCCACAAGATCGTCACCGGCCATGGACAGCCGGATCTCGGCCCGCTGCGGCGGCCTGCCGGCGACATGGGTGACGTCCTTGATGGTGCCGTCGGCCAGGCGGCCGACGAAGGTCACATCCAGGTCGGTGATGTGACAGCTGAGCGAGCGGTCGAGTGCGGCGGCGCTGCGTACCTTGCCGTCCGCCGTGGTCATGTTCTGGGCCAGCCGGTCGAGCGCGGCGCGGCACTGGTCGAGGGTTGCCATCGGGAGCGACGATACGCCAGGAGCGGGGCGCCCCGTTCGCCGTCGGCGAGCCGGACGGCACGACGCGCACCGTCCCGGCGGGCGGCGGTGTCCGGGCGACCGGCGGCCCGGCCGAGGTAGCGTCGGGGGTATGGAAGAGCCGACGTCCGGCCAGGGGCCGGAGGCAGCCGCGGGGGACGCCACCGGGGAGCCCGCGGAGACCGCAGGGCCGTCCCCCGCGCCGCCCGCCGGGCCGCAGCCGCTCGGGGTCGCGATCACCCCGACCGGCGATGCCGGCGTCGACGCCGGGCTGCGGCGTCTCGCCGATGCCGACCACCTCCCCGCGAGCGGCCACCTCCAGGTGTACGAGGATGTCCACCGTGGGCTGCGCGATGCGCTGGCCGCCCTCGACCAGCGCCCCGCGCCGCCCGCACCTTCCTCGACTTTCTCGACGCCGCACGACAACAGGAGCTGAACCACAGGTGGCAGGAGTGGCACGACGCCGACTCGACGCGGAGCTGGTGCGCCGCAAACTGGCACGCTCGCGCGAGCACGCGAGCCAGCTGATCGCCGCCGGACGGGTGACCGTCGGCGGGACCACCGCGACCAAGGCGGCCACGCAGGTCGAGACCAGCGCGGCCGTGGTCGTACGCGAGGACGCCGGCGACCCCGACTACGTCTCGCGCGGCGGCCACAAGCTCGCCGGCGCCTTCGCCGCCTTCGTCCCGCTCGGCCTGGAGATCAAGGGCCGGCGGGCCCTCGACGCCGGCGCCTCGACCGGCGGCTTCACCGATGTCCTGCTGCGCGCCGGAGCCGCGCACGTGGTCGCCGTCGACGTCGGATACGGACAGCTGGCCTGGTCGCTGCAGAGCGACGAGCGGGTCACCGTGAAGGACCGTACGAACGTCCGCGAGCTGACGCTCGACGCGATCGACGGGCAGCCCGTCGACCTCGTCGTCGGCGATCTCTCCTTCATCCCCCTCGGCCTCGTCCTGCCCGCGCTCGTCGCCTGCGCCGCCCCCGACGCCGACCTCGTCCTGATGGTCAAGCCGCAGTTCGAGGTGGGCAAGGAGCGCCTCGGCAGCGGCGGGGTGGTGCGCAGCGCCGAACTCCGCGCCGAGGCGGTGCGCGGTGTCGCGGCCCGCGCCGCCGGGCTCGGGCTCGGCGTACGTGGCGTGACAGCGAGCCCGCTGCCCGGACCTTCCGGTAATGTCGAGTACTTTCTGTGGCTGCGCGCCGGGGCGCCAGCACTCGACCCGGCGGATGTCGACCGTGCAGTGGCGGAGGGGCCTCGTTGACCACACCCAAGGCAGTTGAAGGCAGCGCAGCACACGAACACCACGACGCGCGGCGGACGGTCTTCCTGCTCGCGCACACCGGCCGCCCGGCGGCCATCCGCAGCGCCGAACTCGTCGTCCAGGGGCTGCTGCGCAGCGGCATCGGCGTACGGGTCCTGGCGGAGGAGGCCGCGGACCTGCCGCTGCCGCCGGAGGTCCAGCGCGTCGAGTCCGAGCAGTGCGCGGCCGAGGGCTGCGAACTGCTGGTGGTCCTCGGCGGTGACGGCACGCTGCTGCGCGGCGCGGACTTCGCCCGTACCTCCGGGGTGCCGATGCTCGGCGTCAACCTCGGCCGGGTCGGCTTCCTGGCGGAGGCCGAACGCGACGACCTCGACAAGGTCGTCGACCGGGTCGTCACCCGCGCGTACGAGGTCGAGGAGCGGATGACCCTCGACGTCCTGGTACGCAACAACGGCAGCGTCGTGCACACCGACTGGGCGCTGAACGAGGCGTCCGTGGAGAAGGCCGCGCGGGAGCGGATGCTGGAGGTCGTCACCGAGGTCGACGGCCGGCCCGTGTCGCGCTTCGGCGGCGACGGCGTGGTCTGCGCGACCCCCACCGGCTCGACCGCGTATGCCTTCTCGGCGGGCGGCCCGGTGGTCTGGCCCGAGGTCGAGGCCCTGCTGATGGTCCCGATCAGCGCCCATGCGCTGTTCGCCAAGCCGCTGGTGACCTCCCCGCGTTCGGTGCTGGCGGTCGAGGTCCAGCCCAAGACCCCGCACGGCGTGCTGTGGTGCGACGGCCGCCGCAGCGTCGAACTGCCCGCGGGCGCCCGCGTGGAGGTCCGCCGCGGCGCCGTCCCGGTGCGCCTGGCACGGCTGCATCACGCCTCCTTCACCGACCGTCTGGTGGCCAAGTTCGCCCTGCCGGTGGCCGGGTGGCGCGGGGCGCCGCACTAAGGCCCTACGGCACCGGCACCGGGCGCGGGCCGGTCCAGGAGCGTGCGGGCGCGGGTGAGCGCCCGGTCGCGGTGGGCATCGAGCTCCCGTTCCGTGAAGACGGGCGTCCGGATGTCCGGGGGGATGCCGGGGCCGTCGAAGGTACGGCCGTCGGCGGTCAGGAACTCCTCGTTGGGCAGGCCGAAACTCCAGCCGTTGGGGAGGGCGCGGTCCATGACGTCGGAGAAGACCCCCTGGGTGGGCTGTCCGATCCGGACGACCGAGGGGGTCCGGCCCATCAGCGACTGGGTGAAGGTCTCGCCCGCGCTGATCGTCAGCGGCCCGGTGAGGACCGTCAGCGGGCCGGTGTAGACGGGACCCCGGTGCGGGTGAATCCGGATCGGCTGCGGCCGGGTGAACCTCCCCGGGGCGGACGGGTCGTTGCGGGCCCGCTTCGCGTACGCGAGATACGGGCGGCCGGTGAGCCGGGCGGCGATCCGCAGGCCGAGCGGGTCCGCGCCGCCGCCGTTGAGCCGGACGTCGACGACGAGGCCGCGCAGGGCCGCCGGGCCCCGCGTACGGGCCCTGGTGAACACGGAGTTCAGGGCGCGGTCGAGCACCGCGACATCGCCGGCGTGGTCGCCCTTCTCGGTGTAGTCGGCGAACTGGGTGATGCGGAAGTAGCCGATGCGGCCGGGCAGATCGGCGTAGGAGAGCCTGCCGTCCGCCCAGTGGCGCTGCGTGACTCCCGGCCCGAGCTGTGCCGCGATGGCCGCGGCGATCCGGGCGGTGGACCGGGGGGTGGGCAGGACCGTGCCGGGGCGTTTGCCGGCGTAGCGCCGGCCGGGGCCGGCGACGACGCTGGTGTGCGCGTCGTGCAGCGGCTCGATCATTTCGCGCAGCACCGCGAAGAGCTCGCCGTCGGTGGTGCTCGCCGTGATGCGGGGGCGGTAGCGGTCGCGGACCGCCGCCCAGTCGACCTTCTTCGCGCGGAAGAAGGGGTAATTCTCGGCGTAGGTCCGCCAGAAGACGTCGAACACCGCACGCGGGTCGCGGGACGGCCGCTCGGCGCAGCGGGCGGGCAGCGCGTCGATACGCCGCAGGGAGCGCCGCCCGACGTTGTCCTCGACGGTCAGGGCGGCGCGGCCGGCGCCGGCCGGTGACACCGTGACGGCGGCCGCACCGGGGACCGTGAAGCGGCTGCGGCCGTGCGCGTCGGGGACGCCCACGCGGGTGCCCGCGACGGAGCCGGGCAGGCAGCTGCGCGCGGTGGTCTCGTACGTCCGCAGGCCGCGGCCCTTGATGGCGACCAGCGTCCCGTAGCCGTCCATCCGCCAGACGCCCTCCAGGGAGCCCGCCGATGCCGGGCGGCCGGCCGCGCCGCGGGCGTGCGTGTCCGAGCCGCTCGCACGGGACGGTCCGGCCGGGGCGGTGCACGCCGCGGTGGTGGCGAGGGCCGTCAGGACGCCCATGGCGGTGAGGAGCAGCGGCGCCCGGCCGGGGCGGCGGGTGCGGCGGGGCGTGGCGCGGGGCGGGAGGATGCCGTTCGCGGGGGCACCGCCCGGCTCTACGGGGGCATCGTTCGTCTCCACGGGGGCACCGCCCGTCTCTACGGGGGCATCGTTCGTCTCCGCAGTGACACCGGTTGTTTCCACGGGGGTACCTTCGCTTTCCTGCGGACGTCATGCGCTTCCCGTCGTGACTCAGCGTGACGGACGCGTGCGGGCCCGCACCATGAGGAATCCCTCCGGATTCCGGTGGGGTTTTCCGCAGGTGCCGGGCCGGAGACAGCAGGAGACGGGGGGAGGCCGTCGCGGGGCGGCCCCCGGACCTCGTAAGGTCGTATCCGTGTTGGAGGAGATGCGGATCCGGTCCCTGGGCGTCATTGACGATGCCGTTGTCGAGCTGTCCCCGGGCTTCACGGCGGTGACGGGCGAGACGGGCGCGGGCAAGACCATGGTCGTCACCAGCCTCGGCCTGCTGCTCGGCGGGCGCGCGGACCCCGCCCTGGTGCGGCTCGGCGCCAAGTCGGCGGTCGTCGAGGGCAGGGTGACCATCCGCCCCGAGGCGCCGGCGGCCGTACGGGCCGAGGAGGCCGGCGCGGAGCTGGACGACGGGGCGCTGCTGATCAGCCGCACCCTCTCCGCCGAAGGCCGCTCGCGCGCGCATCTGGGCGGCCGGTCCGTCCCGGTCGGCCTGCTGGGGGAGTTGGCCGACGACCTGGTCGCCGTGCACGGCCAGACCGACCAGCAGGGCCTGCTGCGCCCGGCCCGCCAGCGCCAGGCCCTGGACCGCTACGCCGGGGACGCGGTCGCCGTCCCGCTCGCCAAATACACCTCCGCCCACAAGCGGCTGCGCGCCGTCGCCGCCGAGCTGGAGGAGCTGACGACCCGGGCCCGCGAACGCTCCCAGGAAGCCGATCTGCTGCGCTTCGGCCTGGAGGAGATCGCCGCCGCCGAACCGCAGCCGGGCGAGGACACCGAGCTCGCCGCCGAGGCGGAGCGGCTGGGCCACGCCGAGGCGCTGGCCTCCGCCGCGACCGCCGCGCACGCCGCGCTGGCGGGCAACCCCGAGGACCCGGAGGACGTCGACGGCTCCACCCTGGTCGCCGGCGCCCACCGCGCCCTGGACTCCGTGCGCAGCCATGACCGGGAGCTGTCCGCACTGGCCGACCGGCTCGGCGAGATCGGCATCCTGATGGCGGATGTGGCGGGTGAGCTGGCCAGTTACGCGGACGGCCTGGACGCCGACCCGCTGCGGCTCGCCGCGGTCGAGGAGCGGCGCGCCGCCCTCGGTCATCTGACCCGCAAGTACGGCCAGGACATCGCGGGCGTCCTGGCCTGGGCCGAGGAGAGCGCCGCACGGCTCGCCGAGCTGGACGGCGACGACGACCGGATCGGCGAGCTGACCGCCGAGCGGGACGCGCTCCGCGGCGAACTGGGCGAGCTGGCACAGGAGTTGACCGACGCCCGGACGGCATCGGCGAAGCGTTTTGCCGACGCGGTGACCGCCGAGCTCGCCGAACTCGCCATGCCGCACGCCCGGGTGAGCGTGCAGATCCGGCAGACCGAGCTGCCTGGGACGGCGGACGCGGCGAACGCCGCCGACGGCATCGAGGTCGGCGGCCGCCTGGTGGCCTACGGCCCGTCCGGCGCCGACGAGGTCGAGCTCCTCCTGGCCCCGCACCCGGGCACCCCGCCCCGCCCCATCGCCAAGGGGGCGTCCGGCGGTGAGCTCTCCCGGGTGATGCTCGCCGTCGAGGTGGTCTTCGCCGGGTCCGACCCCGTACCGACGTACCTCTTCGACGAGGTCGACGCGGGTGTCGGCGGCAAGGCGGCCGTCGAGGTCGGCCGGCGGCTGGCCCGGCTCGCCAAGTCGGCGCAGGTCGTGGTCGTCACGCACCTTCCGCAGGTCGCGGCGTTCGCGGACCGGCAGCTCCTGGTGGAGAAGACCCACGACGGTTCCGTCACCAGGAGCGGCGTCACGGTCCTGGAGGGCGAGGAGCGGGTCCGTGAACTCTCCCGGATGCTGGCCGGCCAGGAGGACTCCGAGACGGCCCGCGCGCATGCCGAGGAGCTGCTGGAGACGGCGCGCACGGGGCGCTGACGCGGGGCGCTAGACGCGGGGCGCTAGATGCGGCGGGGCGGGTGCGCGGGTTGGTGGGGGGTGCGTGCCCTAGGTGTATTGATCACGAGCGTTGTTAACGGTCGCTGAGCTTGATCATGGCGAAGACCTCCGGTGTGGTGGAGGTGTCTAGGACTACACCGTACGGAGGTCTTCGTGTCCCACCGTAACGCCCGGCTGACCGTCTTCGGCAGGCGGCTGCTGGTCGAACGTGTCCGCTCCGGCCGCCCTGTGGCTCATGTGGCGGCTGAAATGGGCGTATCCCGGCCCACCGCGCACAAGTGGGTCCGACGCTGGCGAGCCGAAGGCGAGGCGGGCCTGCACGACCGCTCCAGCAGACCTCGCACCACCCCGCACCGCACAGGGTCCGAGACCGAAGCCCGCGTCTGCGAACTGCGGCAGAGCCGCAAGCTGGGACCTGCCCGCATCGGACCGGTCCTGGGCCTGCCGGCTTCCACCGTGCACCGCATCCTCACGCGCCACGGACTGCACCGCCTGGCCTGGCTGGACCGGCCCACCGGCCGGCCGGTAAGGCGTTACGAGCGGGCCCGGCCGGGCGAGCTGGTCCACGTCGACATCAAGAAGCTGGGCAACATCCCCGACGGAGGCGGATGGCGCACGGTCGGCAGAGAAACCGGCGACCGCAACCGCCAGGCCACCACCGACCAGCGCAGAAGCTGTAAACCGGTGATCGGCTACAGCTACATCCACTCCGCCGTCGACGACCACTCCCGCCTGGCCTACAGCGAAGTCCTCACCGACGAACGCAAAGAGACCGCCGCAGGCTTCTGGCAGCGGGCCCATGCCTTCTTCACCGCCCACGACATCACCGTCGAACGGGTCCTGACCGACAACGGCCCCTGCTACAAGTCCAGGCACTTCACCCGCACCCTCACCGCCGCGGGCATCGCCCACAAACGCATCCGCCCCTACCGCCCACAGACCAACGGCAAGGTCGAACGCTTCAACCGCACCCTGCTCGACGAATGGGCATACCTACAGCCCTACACCAGCAACACCCAACGCACCGAAGCCCTGACAGACTTCCTCCACACCTACAACCACCACCGATGCCACACCGCACTGGACGGGAAACCACCCATCAGCCGCGTGAACAACGCTGCGGGTCAATACACCTAGGGGGTGGTCGAACGCATCCCGTAGGGGTTGTGGGCGCCCCCTGCGGGGCCACAACGTGCCGGTCCGCGGCGGTATTCCCGAATTCGCGTATTCCTCGTATTCCCGGGTCCGTTGGGCGTGGCCGGTGGCCGGTGGCCGGTGGCCGGTGGCCGGTGGCGCGCGACACGTTGGGCATGGCGCGTCGCGCGGCACCGCGCCCGTTGCCCGCGCCCGCGCCCGCGCCCGTCGCCCCCCGCCTCCGCCCCCGGAAACGTGCCCGGCAGGGCGCCCCCTAGGGTGACGGGAGTTGAGCCCGGCGCGGTGCCGGGTGACGGGAGCCGCAGGGCGGCGGGTGACGGGAGCGGCACGGTGGCGACGGACGGCAGGACACCGGGGCGGATCGCGGCGCTGCTCGGGGCGGCGGGGGCGACCCGGGCCGCGTACGGGGCGCTGCGCAGCCGTCCGCCGGGCGGGGCCGTCCTGTGGGACCGGAAGAACTACGCGGGGCGCACCGTCGACCTGCACGCCGGACTCGCCGCGACCGCCGGCACCGCGCTCGCCGCCGCTACCGCACCGGGTCTGTCCGCCCGCACCCGGGGCGCCACGGCGCTCGCGGTGCTGGCCGCCGGCGGCTGCGGGGCGTACGACGACGTCTTCGGCGCCGACGACACCCGGCGCGGCTTCCGGGCGCATCTCTCGGCGCTCCGCCAAGGGGAGGTCACCAGCGGGGCGGTGAAGCTGTTCGGCATCGGCGCCGCGGGGCTCGCCGCGGGCGCCCTCCTCAAGCGGCGCCCGGCCGACAAGCTGCTGGCCGGAGTGGTGATCGCGGGCTCGGCCCACCTGGTGAACCTCCTGGACGTCCGGCCGGGCCGGGCGACCGGCGCCGTACTGGCCATCGGCGCGCCGGGGCTGCTGCGCCGGGGCGAGGCCGGAGCGCTGTCCGCCGCGCCCATGGGGGCCGCGGCCGCGGTGGCCGGCGACGACCTCGCGGAGCGCACGATGCTCGGGGACGCCGGGGCGCATGCGCTCGGTGCGGCCCTCGGCGTCGCCATCGTCGCGGGGAACGGCCGCGCGGGGCTGGCCGCGCACGCCGTGGGCCTGGTCGCCGCCGCGGCGGCCGGGGACCGCGTCAGCCGGGCGGCGGCCGCGATCTGAGGCCGCCCGCCGCGGCCGGCCGCGCCGCCCACGGCAGCTGCGGGCGGCGACCCGCAAGGAAGCGCCGGGCGGGGCCCGCCGGACCCTTCCGGGGCGACGAATTCCGGCCGTCCGTGCATCCCGCGCGGAGGCCGGAAAGCGCGGAATTCATCGCCCATGTGAGTGAACCCGCGGCGGCGAGGACGAGACATCCCACCGCAACGGCGCCCGCACCGTGCCGAACCGGTGCCGCGGGGCTGGCATCCTGGGCGCGGTGCGGGGTACCGGGCACGCTCGCCCCTCCCGCCCGGTCGGGGGACGTCGCGCGCCTCCACCGGCAGCCTGCCGCAGCGCCTTGTAGTACTCGGACCGCACCACCGGTACGGTCCGTACCGACCCGAGCCCGCCCCCGACCCAGGAGCCCCGATCACGTGACCAGCACCCGGATCTCGTCGCACGGGCAGTCGCCGCTGCGCACGGTCCAGGTGCTCGGGTACGGCAGCGCCGGCAGCGCGGCGCATGTCCGCTCGCTGGCGGAAGGGCTGGTCGCGCGCGGCGTGCGGGTGACGGTCTGCGCCACGGCCGACGCCGAGCGGACCTACGGCTTCACCGCGGCGGGCGCACGGTTCACGCAGGTCAGCCCGCGGATGGACCCGGCGGCCGTGGCCTCGCTGCGCAGCGCCTGCTGGGACGCCGACCTGGTGCATGCGCACGGTCTGCGGGCCGGGCTGCGCGCCTCGATGGCCCTGCGCGGACTGCGCGGTCCCCGGGGCGCGCGGGTCCCCCTGGTCATCACCTGGCACACCAAGGCGCACACCGAGGGCGCGCGGGCCGGGCTCGTGCATCTGATGGAGCGGCGGGTGGCCCGCGCCGCCGCCGTCGTCCTCGGAGCCTGCTCCGACCTGGTGGACCGGGCGCGCGAGCGGGGCGCGCGCGATGCCCGCCTGGCGCCGGTCGCGATCCCGCGCCCCCGTCCCGCCCGCGCACCGTCCGAGCCCGAGGACCATGACCGGATGCGGCGCAAGGAACGCGCCGAACTGGGCGCGGTGGACCGGCCGTTGCTGCTCGCGGTCGGCCGCCTCGACCGCCATCAAAGCCATGATCTGCTGCTGGACACGGCACACGCCTGGTCCGTGCTGGACCCCCAGCCGCTGCTCGCCATCGCCGGCGATGGCGGGCAACGGGCGGAGCTGCAGCGGCGTATCGATGCGGAGCGGCTGCCGGTCCAGCTGCTGGGCCGTCGCGACGATGTTCCCGAACTCCTCGCCGCCGCCGACCTGGTGGTGCTGCCCAGCCGCTGGGAAGCGCGGTCCCTGATCGCCCAGGAGGCGCTGCGGGCCGGCGTCCCGCTGGTCGCCGCCGACACCGGGGGCACCCGCGAACTGGTCGGCCCGGCCGCGGAACTCGTCCCCTACGGCGACACCGCGGCCCTCGCCCGCAGCGTCCTCGGCCTCCTCGCCGACCCCCTGCGCCGGGACGCGCTGGCCGAGGCGGGCCGAGTCCAGGCGGCCGGCTGGCCGACCGAGAACGACACGGTCGCGCAGGTCCTGAGCGTCTACGACGAGCTGACCGAGCCGCTGCGGTCCCGCTGAGGGCCGCCGCGACGGCCGTCCGCGCGCCCCCGTCCCCGCCCGGCGGGGACACCGCCTTATCCGGCGGGGACACCGCCTTATAGGGTCGGCGCAACGGAACCCTCGTACGACCTACGACAGGAGATCGCCGTGTCGGCCGCAGTCCTGGGATTCGCACTGTTCGCCCTGCTCATGACGGTCACTCCCGGTCCCGACACCCTTCTGGTGCTGCGCAATTGCGTACGGGGCGGACGGCGTACCGGCGCCGCCACGGCCATCGGCGCCGCGATCGGATCGCTCGCCTGGGCGGTCGCCGCGGCGGTCGGCCTCGCGGCGGCGCTGCAGCGGTGGGATGCGGCGTTCACGGTCGTACGGCTGGCGGGTGCCGCCTATCTGGTGGTGCTGGGCGGGCAGGCGCTGTGGGCCCACCGCCGCTCCGGGGCGGCGGCCGGGGCCGCGGGCGCGCCCGCTCCGATGGAGACGCAGGACGCCACCGCCGGACGGCTCGGTCCCGTACACGCCTTCCGGCAGGGGCTGTTGAGCTGCATGCTCAATCCCAAGGTCGGCATCTTCTTCGTCGCCGTGGTCCCGCAGTTCCTGCCCGCGGGCCACTCGGTCCTGGGGGCGACGCTGCTGCTGGGGGCCGTGGACGCGCTCATCGCGGCGGGCTGGCTGCTGCTGGTCGTGGGCTGCGCCGGCCGGCTGCTGGACCGGCTGCGGCGGCCCCGCGTCCACCGCAACCTGGAGCGGGCGACGGGCGGGGTCCTGCTGGCGCTCGGCGTCGGCACCGCGGCCGAGACGGTCGCCGGGTAGCGGGCCCTCGTCGGACGTTCCGTTTCCCCGGGCCGATGGCCCTCGACGCTGACGGAGACGCCGACCGGGACACCGACGGATCCCCGGCGGCCTGCGTCGCAGCGGACGGCACGCGCGAGGGCCGTGTGGTGCCGTGGTGAGGCAAAGGTAAAGGTAAAGGTAAAGGAGAAGGTCAGGGGCAGGGGCAGGGGCAAGGCGGTGTCACGGCGGAAGTCCGGGGACGCCAGGTGCACATGACAAGGAGACGTGGGGAGACATGGTGCAGCGCATCGGAATCATCGGCGTGGGCGAGATCGGCCACGCCCTCGTGGACGGCCTGTGCGACGGCGTCGGGGAACCGCCGGAGATCTTCCTCTCTCCCCGCGGAGCGCATACCGCCGCCGAGCTGTCCCGGCGCTATCCGAACGTGCGGGTGTGCGCCGACAACCAGGACGTGGTGAACCGCTCCGAGCTCGTGCTGCTCGCCGTCCGCCCGCAGCACCGCGCCGAGGCCCTCGCCGGCCTGCGGGTCGGCAGCGAGGCCGTCGTCGTCAGCGTCATGGCCGGCGTCGGTATCGACGAGCTGCGCCGGACGCTCGGCACGGAAGCCCCGCTGGTACGCGCCATCCCGCTGCCCGCCGTGCGCGAGCGCCGTTCCGTCACCGTCACCTGTCCCTCCCACCCGGCCGTGGACGCCCTGTTCGACCGCCTCGGCGGGGCACTGCCCGTCGCCGACGAAGCCGACTTCAGCGTCTTCTCCGCGCTGACCGCCACGCTGAGCACCCACTACGGCTATCTGGCCACGCTCACCGCCTGGGCCGGCCGGCAGGGCATCGCGTCCGAGGACGCGGAGCGCTACCTCCGCGGCCTCTTCCAGGGCATCGGGCGCTCCCTGGGCGACGAGACCCGTTCCCTGCAACGGCTCGCGGCCGACCACGAGACGCCCAAGGGGATCAACGAGCGCATCCGCACCACCTGGTTCGACACGGCCAACTCCGAGGCTCTGGGGAAAGCACTGGACGCGCTGCTCTCCGACCTCAGGTAGTCACGTGGGCGGGGACGGCCGGTCGGCGCTGCGCAGCCGCTGCCGCCGCCGCACGTGACGTCCGCGGACGCACACCCCTCGCGGGCCCGACCCCGGCGGCGGGCCCACGACTTGAGCGGCGGGCCCACGACTTGGGCCGCGGGCCTACGGCTTGTCCGTGTGGCGTCGGGCGCGCAGGGCCAGGCGCAGGCCCAGGACCGTTTGCGGGTCGTCCAGGTCGGTGCCCAGGAGCTGGGCGATACGGGCCAGGCGGTCGTAGAGGGTCTGGCGGTTGACGTTCAGGTCGCGGGCGGTCTCCGCCTTGCGGCCCGCGCTGGCCAGATAGGCCTCCAGGGTCGGCAGCAGCGGCTGGCGGGCGCCCCGGTCGTGGGCGAGCAGGGGGCCGATGGCGCGGTCCACGAAGTCGGCCAGGACGCCCTGTTCGCCGTGCTCGCGCATCCGCCAGAGCAGCAGCTCGATGTCCAGGCGGCGCGCGTCGTACCAGGGTTGCTCGGGCAGGCCCTGGGCCGCGGCCGCCGCCTCCGCCGCGTGCTGCAGCCCCGGGCCCGCGGCCGCCCAGTCGCCCGCCGTGCCGACGACGACCACGGGGCGGTGCCCCGCCGGGCGGTCGAGGCCCGCGCGGACGACTCCGGCGCGCAGGGCCTCGGCGATGCGGTCGGCGAGCGCCTCGCGGTCCTGGCCCGCGCGCAGGGAGACGAGCATCGGGACGCGGCTCTCCACCGGCCGTACGCCGAGGAGTACGGCCACCCCGGGGGCGGCGAGTTCCTCGCGCAGCGCCTGGGCGAGCAGGGCCCAGCTGCCGGGGGAGGGGAGGCCGGAGGGTAGCCGCATGACGACCGGGAGGACGGCCTCCGCGCCGGGGCGGAAGCCCAGCAGGCGGGCCTGGCCGGGGGCCTCGGCCGCGGAGATGCGGCCCTCGGCCAGATCGGCCAGGAAGTCGCCGCGCCCGCGGGCGGCCAGCACCTCCTCCTGACGGGACTGGAGCATGACCACGGCGAGGAGGTCGGCGGCGCGTTCGGCGGCGATCCGGTGGACGGGCGCCAGCGGGGCGTTGACCGGAAGCAGGACCAGGCGGGCGCGGACGGCGTCGGGGCCGGGGCCGCCGCCGGGGATGTCGATGCGTACGCCGGTCTCGCGCAGGCCCTCCCAGGCCAGCAGGGGGTCGGCCTCGGCGGGCCCGTCGTCGTCACCGCTTCCCGGCCCCGCCGCGTAGAGCGGGCTGCCGTCGGGGGCCTCCAGGCACAGGGGATTGCCGGTGAAGACGGCGAGCAGCCGGAGCACCTCGGGGGCGCCGCCGCCGCGCAGCAGGACGTCCGTGCAGCGGCGCAGGATCTCGTCCGCCCGGCGCAGCAGCGCGTAGTGGCTGTTGACGATCTCGGTGTGGATGGCTTCGGTGACGGCGACGTACGGGACCTCGCGGTGCAGCTGGATCAGCGGCAGGCCGCAGACCCGGGCGCTGTCGATCAGTGCCGAGGGCAGCGATTCGAAACGAGAGCCCAGCTCCACGACGAGAGCGGCGATCTCGCGGTCGGCGAGCTTGCGGATGAAGGCGCGCTGTTCCGACGGCCGGGTGCCCAGCCCCAGGCCGGTGGTCAGCAGCAGCTCGCCCCCCTTGAGCAGCGAGGCGATATGCGGCACCTCGCCCGCGTGCACCCAGCGCACCGGCCGGTCCAGCCGGTCCTCACCGGCCAGTACCTCCGGCAGGCCGCGCCGCAGCGCGGGCAGCTCCAGCGCCCTGCGTACCGTGATCTCGGCTTCGACTTTTGCTTCCGGCCCCATGGCGACGAACGGTACCCGTAGTCCACTATCCGGAGTCACATGGTCCGGATGGCCGGGCGCCGGGAGCGGGCTGCGGGCGCGAGCACCGGAAGCGGGCAGGCGGGCGCGGGCACCGGCCCCTCACGCCGATTCGCGGATCACCAGCGTCGCCTCCATGATCACCGGTGCGAGCTCCCCGGCCTCCGCCGCCCGGCCCCCCAGCCGCCGCAGCAGAAGGCGCGCCATCAGCCGGCCCATCTCCTCGACGTCCTGCCGCACCGTGGTCAGCGGCGGGTCCGCCCAGACCGCGGGCTCGAGATCGTCGTAGCCGACCACCGCCACATCGTGCGGGACCCGGCGCCCGCGGGCGCGCAGGGTGCGCAGCGCGCCGTTCGCCATCAGGTCGGAGCAGACGAAGACGGCGTCCAGGTCGGGCGCGGCGTCGAGGAGTTCGGCCATGGCGCGCTCGCCGCCCTGGGCGGTGAATCTGCCGTCCGCGCGGAGCCGCGGGTCCGGCTCCGCGATGCCCAGGGCGTCGCGGTAGCCGTCCAGGCGGTCCAGCGCGGAGGTCTGGTCGAGGGGGCCGGTGATGACGGCGATCCGGCGGCGGCCGCGGGCGAGGAGGTGGCGTACGGCCTGACGGGCACCGTCGCGGTTGTCGGTGTCGACATAGAGCGGCCCCGGTACGCGGTCGGCGCCCGCCCAGCCGGGGCGGCCGCCGTAGACCGTGGGCAGCCCGGCGCGTTCGGCCAGGGCGGGCAGCGGATCGTCGTCGTGCAGCGAGAACATCAGCGCGCCGTCGACGTGTCCGGCCGCCAGATAGCGCCCGATCCGGCCGTAGTCGTCGCGGTCCTCGACGAACAGCAGCAGGAGCTGGGTGTCCGCGGCGGACAGTTCGCGGCTGATGCCGCGCAGCTGGCGGCCGAAGAACGGGTCGGAGAACACCCGGGTCTCCGGCTCGGCGATGATCACGGCCACCGCGCCGGTGCGGCGGGTGACCAGGGAGCGGGCCGCGCTGTTCGGTACGTATCCCAGCTCGGCCACCGCCTGGCGGACCCGCTCCTGGACCGCCGTCCGGACGCCCCTGCCGCCGTTGACCACGCGGGAGACCGTCGCCCGGGAGACCCCGGCGCGCGCCGCGACGGCCTCCAGCGTCGGCCGGGGGCCGTGCGTCCCACGGGCCCCGTTGGGTTCAGAGGTCATCCGGCACCTTCCAACTCCTTTTACTCCGCGATGACTTGACGGTATGCCGCCGAGTCGGCAGGGTTCCCCTTGGATGCGGCGTGAGAGCGCTCTCATGCCGCGTACCCCTTCAGAACTCCTCACTACCCCCCACCGTGCGAGGAGAATGTCATGGGCATGAATATCGGCAGAAGTGTGAGCCGGAGCGTGCGAGCGGGCAGAAGAAGCGGCGTGAGAGCGGTGCTCTTCGCCGCGAGCGCCGCACTCCTGGCCGCCCCGTCCCTCACCGCGCCGACGGCGTCGGCCGCGGCGGCCCGCCCCGCGAAGGCGCCCCCCGCGAAAGCTCTTCCCGCCCCCTTCGAGGACGTCTGGCGCACCGACTTCGACGGCGCCGCCGGGACGCCGCCCGCCGCCGGCGACTGGATCACCGACACCGGCACCGGCTACCCGGGCGGCCCGGCCAACTGGGGCACCGGCGAGCGCCAGACCTACACCGACCGCCCCGAGAACCTCCAGCTCGACGGCGCGGGCCATCTCAAGATCACCGCCCTTAAGGACCCCGGCGGCAACTGGACCTCGGGCCGGATCGAGACCCGCCGTACCGACTTCGCGGCACCGGCCGGCGGCAAGCTGCGCATCGAGGCGAGCATCCGGATGCCCGCCGTCTCCGGCGACGCCGCGCTCGGCTACTGGCCGGCGTTCTGGACGCTCGGCGACGCCTACCGCGGCAACTACCAGAACTGGCCGGGCATCGGCGAATTCGACGTGATGGAGAACGTCAACGGCGTCAACAAGGTCTGGGGCACGCTGCACTGCGGCGTCAACCCCGGCGGGCCCTGCAACGAGACCCAGGGCAAGGGCGCATCACGCGAGTGCCCGGACACCGCCTGCCAGGCCGGATTCCATACGTACGCGCTGGAGCTCGACCGCACCGACAGCGCCGCGGAATCACTGAACTGGTACGTGGACGGGCAGCGGTTCCACACCGTCAACGCCTCGGAGGTGGACGCCGACACCTGGGCGAAGGCCACCCACCACGGCCACTTCCTGCTGCTCAACCTCGCCATGGGCGGCGGCTTCCCCGACGGCGTCGCGGGCACCGTCACCCCCACCGGCGCGACCACTTCCGGCGGTTCGCTGCTCGTCGACCACGTCGCCGTATCCGTCGCCCGACCCGCCCGCACCCGGTCCGCCCACGCCCGTACCGCACGGCAAGGAGCCGCAACGTGATCACTCGCCGCACCCTCCTCGGCGGCCTCGCCGCCGGTGCCGCCGCCGCGTCCGGCCTGGCCCTCGCCGGCCGCGCCCTCGGCAGCCCGGCCCCCGGCCGCGGTGCCGCCGCCGGTCTGCCGCTGCACCTCGTCAACAACACCGGGGAGTACGCGAATTCCTCGGTCTGGATCTACATAGTGGGCAACGACGGTACGCAGCAGGTGCATGTCACGCCCGACGGCGAACTCAGGCCCGTCGCGCTCGCCGACAACGGTCCGGACGGATTCACCGACTACGCCATACCCCTCGCCGCAAGCGGGAGCACGACCCTCCAACTGCCCCGGATGTCCGGCCGGATCTACACCGCGCTCGGCAACAAGCTCAAGTTCAAGGCCGTCGAGGACGGCAACGGCAAGGCGGCGCTGGCCTATCCGGCGGGCTGGGTCTCCGCCGACCCCAACTTCGGCGTGCTGCACGACTGCGCCGAGTTCACGTACAACTCCGGCGGGATGTACTGCAACACCACCATGGTCGACATGTTCAGCGTGCCGCTCGCGATCAAGCTCAGCGGCGCCAAGGAGCAGACCACCGGCACGCTCAAGGACGGCGCCCGCGCCAAGGTCTTCTCGGACGTCAAGGGCGCCGAGGGGTTCGACCGTCTGGTCATCGGCGACACCCGTGTGATCGCCCCGGGCCACGGCCTGGACAGCGGACTGTTCGACAAGGACCATCTCGCGCCGGCCATCGACGAGGCCTGGTCCGTGTACGAGTCCAAGGACCTGGCCGTGACGACGAACGCGGGCACGTTCACCGGGCGGGTCGGCGGCGGCAAGCTCACCTTCACCGGCCCCCAAGGCCGCGAGGGCCACACCGCCGCCCCCGCCGGCACGGTCGCGTTCGACAAGCCCTCCACCCGTGACGTCCTCTTCTGCGACGGGACCCTCGCCGCCCCCAACGACGCCACCCTCGGCCCGATCGCCGCCGTTCTGGGCGCCGCCCTCAACCGTTCCACGCTCACCGCGCACGCCGCCCAGCCCACCACCGACCCGGCGGCCTTCTACCAGGAGCGGCTGACCAACCACTACGCGCGGGCCATGCACGCGGCGACCCAGGACGGCAGGGCGTACGGCTTCGCCTTCGACGACGTCGGCGGGTTCGCCTCGTACATCGAGGACGGCGCCCCCAAGGAGCTCACCCTCACGCTCACCCCGTTCTGACGCGGCCCCGCCCCGCAACGCTCCCGCTCCGGCACACCCCCGCGCGGGCCCGCGCCTCCGTACCCTGTGCCGTATGTCAGGTACCGCGCAAACCCGCAATGGCCCCGTCGACGGCGGCGATCCCGCCGACGGCGAGTGTCCCGCCGACGGTCCGTCCCCGGACGGCGAGCCCGCGCACCGAGCCCGGGACGCCGCAGCCCACCACCCCCAGGCCGGGCACCCGATATCCCACCGCCCCCAGGCCCACCACCTCATAGGTCAGGACCCGGACCCCGCGACCGTTGCCACCGTGCAGCGGCGCACCGTCCGGGTCCTGATGTCCGCGCAGATCGTGGCCGGGATCGGGATGGGCTCGATGCTCTCCTCCGGCTCCCTGCTGGTCGGCCGGCTCACCGGATCCGAGGCCACCGCGGGCCTCGCGACCACCTGCACCACCCTCGGCGCGGCGCTCCTCGGCATCCCGCTCGCCGCGCTCTCCCGCTCCCGGGGCCGCCGCGCCGGCCTCGGCGCCGGCTGGCTGCTCGGTGCCGCGGGCTCGCTGCTGGTACTGGCCGCGGCCCGGCTCGGCTGGATTCCCCTGATGCTCGCCGGCATGCTCCTCATCGGCTCCGGCACCGCCGCCAACCTCCAGTCCCGCTACGCGGCCGCCGATCTCGCCGAGGACGCCCACCGGGCCCGCGCCCTGTCCCTCGTCGTCTGGGCCACCACGGCCGGCAGCGTCATCGGCCCCAACCTCAGCGGCCCCGGCGAGCCGGTCGCCCGCGCCCTGGGCCTGCCCGAAGAGGCGGGCACCTTCGTCTTCTCGGTCGGCGCGTTCCTGATCGGCTGGGCGCTGATCCTGCTCCTGCTGCGCCCCGACCCGCTGCTCCTCGCGGCCGCCCTGGCACGTACGGCGGACGCTTCCCCCGCTACGGCACCGGCCGCCGGGTCCGGACCCGGCGCCCCGTTCACCGCCCGTCTCGCCGCCGCCCTCCGGCACGTCCGCGCCGTCCCCGGGGCGCGGCTGGGTCTGGTCGCCGTCATCCTCGGACACGCCGCCATGGTGTCCGTGATGACCATGACGCCGATCCACCTCACCCACCACGGCGCGGGGCTGAGCGTCGTCGGCTTCACCATCAGCCTGCACATCGCCGGGATGTACGCGCTCTCGCCCCTCGTCGGCTGGCTCACCGACCGGATCGGCCGGATCCGCGTCATCCTCGCCGGACAGGTCGTGCTGCTCTGCGCGGTCGCCGTCGCCGGCACCGCGGGCGGCGCCCAAGGGCCGACCGCCACCGGCCTGTTCCTGCTGGGCCTGGGCTGGTCCTGCGCCACCGTCGCCGGTTCGACGCTGCTGACCGAGTCCACCGAGGCCGGGCACCGCTCCGAGGTCCAGGGCCTCGCCGACACCCTGATGAACCTGGCCGGAGCGGGCGGCGGCGCACTGGCCGGGGGCCTCGTCGCGCTCATCGGCTACGGGGGGCTGAACGCGGCCGTGGTACTGCTGATTCTGCCGGTCGCCGTCCTTGCGCTCGCGCCGCGTGGCGCGGGGTGAACCCCACGTTGTCGTCTGCGGCGCCGCGGTGGTTGTTCGCCGTTGCGCCCCTTCGCTGCGCTTTGCCGGGGCCGTATGTCGTCGGCTGTCCCGCCGTGGTTTGTTCTCGCCGTTGCGCCTGCGGCGGGCGTGGGTTTGTCGGGTGCGGTGCCACCCCTCCGGACTTCGTCCTGCGGGGTGGCCCCTCCCGTGGGTGGGTGGGAAGAGCCGGTGGGGGCGGGCGTCTCGTGTCGGGTGCAGGTGGTTGTGTCCACCGGGTGCACCTGACCACCGACGTACACCCCCAACCGTCCTCCTCTCCACCCCCAACGGGGAGGGGGCGGGCCGCAGGACGGAGTCCGGAGGCCCGGTCCCGCAGCCGAACAGCCCCGCGCAAGCGGCACCGCCCGCCGCAGGCGCTACGGCGGCGAACCCCCACGGTGGGGAAGTCGACTACGTGGGGCCCAAGCCAAGCGCAGCGACTAGCCACCCCCATACGCCCCGCTGGCCGTCAGCCGCAGTGCCGTGTCGATCAGCGGGACATGGCTGAACGCCTGCGGGAAGTTGCCCACCTGCCGCTGGAGCCGGGAGTCCCACTCCTCCGCGAGCAGGCCCAGGTCGTTGCGGAGCGAGAGCAGCTTCTCGAAGAGCTTGCGGGCCTCCTCCACCCGGCCGATCATCGCCAGGTCGTCGGCGAGCCAGAAGGAGCAGGCGAGAAACGCGCCCTCCTCGCCCTCCAGACCGTCCACACCGAGGTCGTCCTCGCCCGATGTCGGATAGCGCAGGATGAAGCCGTCCTCCGTGGACAGTTCCCGCTGGATCGCCTCGATGGTGCCGATGACGCGTTTGTCGTCCGGCGGCAGGAAGCCCATCTGGGGGATGAGCAGCAGCGAGGCGTCCAGTTCCTGGGAGCCGTAGGACTGGGTGAAGGTGTTGCGCTCCTTGTCGTAACCCTTCTCGCACACGTCCCGGTGGATCGTCTCGCGCAGGTCCTTCCAGCGCTCCAGCGGTCCGTCGACGTCGCCGGACTCGATCAGCTTGACGGTGCGGTCGACGGCGACCCAGGTCATGACCTTGGAGTGGACGAAGTGCCGGCGCGGGCCGCGGACCTCCCAGATGCCCTCGTCGGGCTCGTCCCAGTGCTTCTCCACCCACTGGATCAGCTTGAGCTGGAGGACGGAGGCGTAGTCGTTACGGGCCAGCCCGGTCATGTGCGCCAGGTGCAGGGCCTCGGTGACCTCGCCGTAGACGTCCAGCTGGAGCTGTCCGGCGGCGCCGTTGCCGACCCGTACGGGCTGCGAATTCTCGTATCCGGGAAGCCAGTTGAGGTCGTTCTCGCCCAGCTCCCGCTCGCCGGCGATGCCGTACATGATCTGGAGGTTCTCCGGGTCGCCGGCCACCGCCCGCAGCAGCCATTCGCGCCAGGCGCGGGCCTCCTCGCGGTAGCCGGTGCGCAGGAGGGAGGAGAGGGTGATCGCGGCGTCGCGGAGCCAGGTGAAGCGGTAGTCCCAGTTGCGGACGCCGCCGATGCACTCCGGCAGGGAGGTCGTCGGCGCGGCGACGATGCCGCCGGTGGGGGCGTAGGTCAGCGCCTTGAGGGTGATCAGGGAACGGACCACGGCGTCGCGGTAGGGGCCGTGGTACGTGCAGTGCTCGACCCACTCGCGCCAGAAGTCCTCGGTGGCCACCAGCGACGACTCCGGCTCGGCCAGGGCGGGCGGCTGCTTGTGCGAGGGCTCCCAGCTGATCGTGAAGGCGATCCGGTCGCCGGGGGAGACGGTGAAGTCGGAGTAGGTCGTCAGATGCTTGCCGTAGGTCTCGGCCTCGGTGTCCAGCCATACGGAGTCGGGCCCGGCGACCGCCACGGTGCGGCCGTCCACCTTGTGGACCCAGGGCACCACCCAGCCGTAGGCGAACCGCATCCGCAGCTCCGAGCGCATCGGCACGCGGCCGCTGACGCCCTCCACGATGCGGATCACCTGCGGGGCGCCGTCCCGCGGCGGCATGAAGTCGATCACCCGTACCGTGCCGCGCGGGGTGTCCCACTCGGATTCCAGCACCAGGGAGTCGCCGCGGTAGCGGCGGCGGTCGGCGGCCCTGGGACCGGCGCCGGGGCCGTAGGCCGGACCGATCCGCCAGAAACCGTGCTCCTCGGTGCCCAGCAGCCCCGCGAAGACCGCGGGCGAGTCGAAGCGGGGCAGACACAGCCAGTCGACGGTGCCGTCGCGGCACACTAGAGCGGCCGTCTGCATATCGCCGATGAGTGCGTAGTCCTCGATGCGCCCGGCCACGTGCATCTCCCGTCGAACTGGAGTCACGCCCCCCATGGGACGTATGTGCTGTCCGTCCTGCCCATGAAACGTCGCCGAGCTGCGGGACCGGAAATCGGGCGGGGGTGGTGCCTTCCCGGGCGGCTCGTAAGCGAGTGTCCGAGCAGGATACGACGCAGATGAGCGTTCCGCGCGACGCTCGCAAGGAGTGGGGTGGTCCGATCGGGTGGCAGGCGTTACATGGCCGTCACATGGAATCGGCCATGCGTGGCCGGGCGCGACCATGCCCGGTCGCTGATAGCCTGGTACCCCGTGGACCGGTGGGCACGAGAACCCCCGAACCGCAGCGACGGCACCCCTGAAAACCCGGGACGGCGCCGCTTCGCACCTCTCCACCTCGCGACCACGGGAGCCCCCTCTTGGCCATGCCGCCCAAATCCTCGACGACCAAGCACCTCTTCGTCACCGGGGGCGTCGCCTCCTCGCTGGGCAAGGGGCTCACCGCCTCCAGCCTGGGTGCGCTCCTCAAGGCGCGCGGCCTGCGGGTCACGATGCAGAAGCTCGACCCGTACCTGAACGTCGACCCCGGAACGATGAACCCGTTCCAGCACGGTGAGGTGTTCGTCACCAACGACGGCGCCGAGACCGACCTCGACATCGGCCACTACGAGCGTTTCCTGGACGTCGACCTCGACGGCTCCGCGAACGTCACCACCGGCCAGGTCTACAACACCGTGATCGCCAAGGAGCGGCGCGGCGAGTACCTCGGCGACACCGTGCAGGTCATCCCGCACATCACCAACGAGATCAAGCACCGCATCCGGCGGATGGCGACCGACGACGTCGACGTCGTGATCACCGAGGTCGGCGGCACGGTCGGCGACATCGAGTCGCTGCCGTTCCTGGAGACCGTCCGCCAGGTGCGCCACGAGGTCGGCCGCGACAACGTCTTCGTCGTGCACATCTCGCTGCTCCCCTACATCGGCCCGTCCGGCGAGCTGAAGACCAAGCCGACCCAGCACTCCGTCGCCGCGCTGCGCAACATCGGTATCCAGCCCGACGCGATCGTGCTGCGCGCCGACCGCGAGGTGCCGACCGCCATCAAGCGCAAGATCTCGCTGATGTGCGACGTCGACGAGGCGGCGGTGGTCGCGGCCATCGACGCGCCGTCCATCTACGACATCCCGAAGGTGCTGCACACGGAGGGCCTGGACGCCTACGTCGTCCGGAAGCTGGACCTGCCCTTCCGCGATGTGAACTGGACCCAGTGGGAGGACCTGCTCGACCGCGTCCACAACCCCGACCACGAGGTGAAGGTCGCGCTGGTCGGCAAGTACATCGACCTGCCGGACGCCTACCTCTCGGTCACCGAGGCGCTGCGCGCCGGCGGCTTCGCGAACAAGACCCGCGTCAAGCTCAAGTGGGTCACCTCCGACGACTGCCGGACCCCGGCGGGCGCCGCCGAGCAGCTCGCCGACTGCGACGCGGTCTGCATCCCCGGTGGCTTCGGCGACCGCGGTGTGGACGGCAAGGTCGGCGCCATCACCTACGCCCGCGAGAACAAGGTGCCGCTGCTGGGCCTGTGCCTGGGCCTGCAGTGCGTGGTCATCGAGGCGGCCCGCAACCTCGCCGGCATCAAGGGCGCGAACTCCACCGAGTTCGACCCGGGTGCCGCCGACCCGGTGATCTCCACGATGGCCGAGCAGATGGACATCGTCGCAGGTGAGGGCGATATGGGCGGCACGATGCGGCTGGGTATGTACCCCGCCAAGCTCGCCGAGGGCTCGATCGTCCGCGAGGTGTACGGCGATGCCCCCTACGTCGAGGAGCGCCACCGCCACCGCTACGAGGTCAACAACGCCTACCGCGGTGAGCTGGAGAAGCAGGCCGGACTGCAGTTCTCCGGCACCTCCCCGGACAACAAGCTCGTCGAGTACGTCGAGTACCCGCGCGAGGTGCACCCCTATCTGGTCGCCACCCAGGCGCACCCGGAGCTGCGCTCCCGCCCGACCCGCCCGCACCCGCTCTTCGCCGGGCTGGTGAAGGCCGCGGTCGCGCGGAAGACGGGTGCCGCGAAGTAGCGGACCGCACGACGGATACGGTTGCCGGGGCACGCCTCGTTCTGCGAGGTCGTGCCCCGGTTTCTGCGTCGGTACGGCACATACAGGAGGACGGGCCATGGCGATCAAGGACACCCCGGAGGAGTGGACGGTCACCGCGACCGCGACGCCGTTCACCGGGAACAAGACCAGCGTGCGCACCGACGAGGTCGTCATGCCCGACGGCACCACCGTCACGCGCGACTACCAGGTCCACCCCGGCTCGGTGGCCGTGCTCGCCCTCGACGGCGAGGGCCGGGTGCTGGTGCTGCGCCAGTACCGCCACCCCGTACGCCAGAGGCTGTGGGAGATCCCCGCGGGGCTGCTCGACATCCCCGGCGAGAACCCGCTGCACGCCGCCCAGCGCGAGCTGTACGAGGAGGCGCACGTCAAGGCCGAGGACTGGCGGGTGCTGACCGACGTCTACACCACGCCCGGCGGCTGCGACGAGGCCGTCCGGATCTTCCTCGCCCGGGATCTGTCCGAGGCGGAGGGGGAGCGGTTCGAGGTCTCCGAGGAAGAGGCCGACATGGAGCTGGCGAGGGTCGCGCACGACGAGCTGGTGCGCGGCGCGCTCGCCGGGGAGCTGCACAACAACTGCCTGGTGGTGGGGGTGCTGGCGCTGGCCGCGGCCCAGCGCGGCGCGGGCCTGGACGCGCTGCGGCCGGCCGACGCGCCGTGGCCGGCCCGCCCCTTCGAGGGCTGACCGGCCGGTAACGGGCCCCTTCCGTACCGGTCAGATGATCTGCTGTTCCGATCGAGTGACTCAACCGCCCTGCTGGGCGCGGGTGGTGACGGATCGTGAACTACGCTCGGCTGTGATCCCGTCGGCGATCGCGGCGGGGTCGTACGCGCAGGTGGACGGGAGCGAGGCCGGTGAGGGATCAGGCGGTGGGCGACGGGCAACGCCCGCCGGAGGCGACCAGCCGGCCGGCCGGGGGCGCCATGGCCGCGCCGTCCCGGCGGGCATCGGGGCCCCGCCGGGACGGCGCCACCCTCCCCGCGCCCGCCGCGCCGCCCGCCGTCGCCCGGATCGCCGGCCGCCGCCGTGAGCTCAAGGCGCTCCGCGCCGACATCGAACGCACCGGCCTGGACACCCTCACCGGCCGCCGGGGCACCCGCAGCCGCGTCCTCCTGATCGCCGGCCGGCCCGGCTCCGGCCGCACGGCGCTCGCCGAGGCACTGGTGCGCGAGCTCGCCGCCGACTACCCCGACGGGGTGCTGCGCGTCACCCTCACCGGCCGGGACGACGAGGCGGCCGCCCCCGCGACCATCGCCCGCGAACTGCTCGACGCGCTCGGCACGACCGCCCCGCCCGGCGCCGCCGAGGACGAGCTGAGCGAGCTGCTGCGCGGCGCGCTCGCCGGACGCCGCGCGCTGCTCTTCCTGGACGACGCCCCGGGCGCCGAACACGTCGAGCCGCTGCTGCCGGACGCCCCGGACTGCCTGGTCGTGGTGGTCTCCCAGGGGCCGCTGACCGGCATCTCCGATGTCCGGCCGTGCACCCTGGGCGGCCTGGACACCGCGGCCGCCGTCGAGATCCTCGCCCGTTACGCCGGGCCGACCCGGATCACCGTCGACCCGCGCACCGCCGACGCGGTCGCCGAGAAGTGCGCCGGCCAGCCCGCCGCTCTGGTGCTGGCCGGCGGCTGGCTCGCCGACCGCCCCAAGTCCTCGCTCGCCGACCTGTACCAGGCGCTGGCCGCCGTCCCGCTGCCCGACGGCGTCCCCAGCGGCGCCCGCCCGCTGGTCCGCGCCTTCCGGCTCGTGTACGACGCGCTGCCGCCGCCCGCCGCCCGGATACTGCGGCTGACCGTCCTGGCCCCGGGCTGCCTGGTGGACGCGCCCACCGCGTCCGCGCTGGCCGGCTGCTCGGTCTCCACGGCCGGGGCGGCGCTGGCGGACTTCGCCGCGCTGGGCCTGCTGCGGCCGGACGGCGGGACCTCCCTGCACATGGGGGTCCCCCCGCTCGAGCGGAGTCGGGAGTGGGGGAGGGGCCACGAGCCCCGGGGCGGGCAGGAGCCGGCGGCCGCCGCCCCCGACGGCGCCGCCGGACACCCCCAGTACCGGGTGCCCGGCTGCCTCGCCCCCTTCCTGCGCACGCTGCTGGAGGAGCACGAGCGGCCCGCCGACATCCAGCTGGCCCGCGCCCGGATGCTGCAGCGCACCGTGCGGCTGCTGGTGTCGTGCCGGGCGATGAGCGAGGAGCCCGGGTCGCCCGCGCGCCTGAAGGTCGCCGGGCTCCCGCGCTCGCTGCGCTTCCCCTCGCGGGCCGCCGCCGCGGCCTGGCTGCGCGGCCGGCGGCCGGTGCTGCTGGACGCCGCCCGGATCGCCGTCGCGGACGGTGAACTCGACACCCTGGACCGGCGGTTGATGGCCGCGCTGACCCGTACGCTGCTCGCCCACCAGGGCCCCGAGGAGGCCGCACCCGACCTCTACGCGCTGCACGGCCTCGTCCTCGAGGTCGCCCAGCGGCGACGGCTGCCGCGCGAGACGGCCGCCGCGCTGCTCAATCTCGCGGACCTGGACGCGCTGGCCGGACGCACCGCCGGGGCGCTCACCCGCTACCGCGGCGCCCTGGAGGCGGCCCGCTCGGCGGACGACCCGGTGGCCACCGGGCGGGCGCTGGAGTCGCTCGGCGGTATGTACGGCGAGCTGGGCGACTGGCAGCGGGCCGCGGACTGGTACGGGCGGGCGCTGGAGCTGCGGCTCGCCCGGGGCGAGCCGGCGGACGCGGCGCGGCTGCACGGCCGGATCGGCGGCGCGCACGCCCAGGCGGGCCGGTGGGACGAGGCGCTCAGGGAGTGGCGGACCGCCGCGCGCACCTACCGGCGGGCCGGTGATCTTGCGGGCCAGGCGCGGGCGACCGGTGAGCTGGCCCACGTACAGGAGTGTGCGGGAGCGCCCGAAGAGGCGTTGCGCACCTACCGGACGACCCTCGAAACCGTCCGGAAAGCGGGCGATGCACGGCTGGAGGCGGCACTGCAACTACGGATTGCGGACACCCTCGAACGGCTCGGCGACCCTGCTGCGGCACGGCTCCATCGTGCCGCTGGAGAGCGACTTCTCGAAGATCACCCCGACTGACCTACGAAATCGGTAGTGGTGCTGGCGAGAATTATTGCTTTACAAGGCTAGACAAGAAGAGCTCCTTCAATAGACTGGGTGGGCCGCGTTCGGCGCGGTCAGTTCCGTCATGCAACGCATGAGGGGATAATTCCTCCTGCAAGCTCTTTTAAGGACCGTGATCGACGTGAAGGTCGGTATCCCCCGCGAGGTCAAGAACAACGAGTTCCGCGTGGCCATCACGCCCGCCGGTGTCCACGAGCTCGTCCGCCACGGCCACCAGGTCGTCATCGAGAAGGACGCCGGTCTCGGCTCGTCCATCACGAACGAGGAGTACGTCGCCGCCGGCGCCACCATCCTCGACACCGCCGACGAGGTCTGGGGCACCGCTGACCTGCTGCTGAAGGTCAAGGAGCCGATCGCGGAGGAGTACCACCGCCTCCGCAAGGACCAGACGCTCTTCACCTACCTGCACCTGGCCGCCTCCAAGGAGTGCACGGACGCCCTCCTGGAGTCCCGCACCACCGCCATCGCCTACGAGACCGTCGAGACGGCCGGCCGCGCGCTGCCGCTGCTCGCCCCGATGTCCGAGGTCGCGGGCCGTATCGCCCCGCAGGTCGGCGCCTACCACCTGATGCGTCAGGCCGGCGGCCGCGGCGTGCTGCCGGGCGGCGTCCCGGGTGTCCAGGCGGGCAAGGCCGTCGTCATCGGCGGTGGCGTCTCCGGCTGGAACGCCGTGCAGATCGCGGTGGGCCTCGGCTTCCACGTCACCCTGCTCGACCGGGACATCAACAAGCTCCGTGAGGCCGACAAGATCTTCGGCACCAAGGTGCAGACGATCGTCTCCAACGCCTTCGAGCTGGAGAAGGCCGTCGTCGAGGCCGACCTCGTCGTCGGTGCGGTCCTGATCCCGGGCGCCAAGGCCCCGAAGCTGGTCACCAACGAGCTCGTCGCCAAGATGAAGCCCGGAAGTGTCCTTGTCGACATCGCGATCGACCAGGGCGGCTGCTTCGAGGACTCGCGTCCCACCACGCACGCCGAGCCGACCTTCGAGGTCCACAACTCGGTCTTCTACTGCGTCGCCAACATGCCCGGTGCGGTGCCGAACACCTCCACCTACGCGCTCACCAACGCCACGCTGCCCTACATCGTGGAGCTGGCGAACCGCGGCTGGGTCGAGGCGCTGCGCCGTGACCCGGCGCTGGCGAAGGGTCTGAACACCCACGACGGCAAGGTCGTCTACCCCGAGGTCGCCGAGGCGCACGGCCTCGAGTCGGTGGAGCTGCGCACGCTCCTCGGCTGATAGCGCGTCAATCCAGCGCGTCGAACCGTCAAATTGCTGTACATCCGGCCGGGCCTTGTCGACAAGGCCCGGCCGGTCGTATGTGCGACACGCCGTGGACCGGCCGTCGGCCGTCGGGCTCCCAACTCGCCGTGAACGTAACCCTTTAACCGATTCGCGACCCCCCGAAACATCGGGCGGATACCGCCTGCGCCCTTGACATTGAGGGGTTCCGTTACCGACACATCGTGCCGGGTCCGGTGGATTGTGTTGCTGCGAACGCCCGACACGCCATAGAGTCGCCAACCGTCGGCATGGTGCCACGCTGACCTATCGATAAGTTTCCTGGTCACATCCAAGGAGGTAAGACGACTTGTGAATGAGTCGACATTTACTCCCGGAGGCGGACGGCCAGGAGCGGTTGCACGGGGCCAGGGTCCCTCGGGGCTCGAGGCTGTCGGCTCCGTCGCGGTCCACACCTTCGCAGCCCACCAGAGCACTTCCTCGACAGCCCACCAGAGTATGGACGGCCATCACGTGAACGCCATGGCCGGCGACCGGGGCAGTGGAGATCCCGCCCGTCTCGCCGACTACGACGACCTGCCCGAGGGGCACTTCTACGATCCGGACGCGGAGTACGAACCGGATCCCGAGTACGCGGCGACACTCGCGCCCGACGCGGCCCGCCAGCGCCGCGAACGCGTCGGCCCGACCGGTCGCCCGCTCCCGTACTTCCCCATCCCGGGACCGCTCTCCGACCACGGCCCCGCCAAAATCATCGCGATGTGCAACCAGAAGGGCGGGGTCGGCAAGACCACCTCGACCATCAACCTGGGTGCCGCACTCGCCGAATACGGACGACGGGTGCTGCTCGTCGACTTCGACCCGCAGGGAGCCCTGTCGGTCGGACTCGGCGTCAACCCGATGGAGCTCGACCTGACGGTCTACAACCTGCTCATGGAGCGGGGCATGTCGGCCGACGAGGTCCTCCTCAAGACGGCGGTCCCCAACATGGACCTGCTGCCCAGCAATATCGATTTGTCAGCGGCCGAAGTGCAGTTGGTCAGCGAGGTCGCGCGCGAGTCGACCCTGCAGCGCGCCCTGAAGCCGCTGCTGGCCGACTACGACTACATCGTCATCGACTGCCAGCCTTCCCTCGGCCTGCTCACCGTCAACGCCCTGACGGCCGCTCATAAGGTCATCGTGCCGCTGGAGTGCGAGTTCTTCGCGCTGCGCGGCGTCGCGCTGCTGACCGAGACGATCGAGAAGGTCCAGGAACGGCTCAACCCCGAACTGGAGCTGGACGGCATCCTGGCGACGATGTACGACTCGCGCACCGTGCACAGCCGCGAGGTCCTGGCGCGCGTCGTCGAGGCCTTCGACGACCACGTCTACCACACCGTCATCGGCCGTACGGTCCGCTTCCCGGAGACCACCGTCGCGGGCGAGCCGATCACGACGTACGCCTCCAACTCCGTTGGTGCCGCCGCCTATCGCCAGCTCGCCAGGGAGGTGCTCGCCCGGTGTCACGCCGAGTGAGTCTGCCCGGAGCCGACGAACTGTTCCGCACCACCGGGGGGACGGGACTGCAGTCCTCGCCGCCCCGCCGGCCGGCGAACGGCTCCCCGGCGGGCGGCTCCCCGGCGACCGGCGAGGCGCCCCGGGTACCCGCACCGGCCGGTGAGGCCGATCCGGGAGCCGAGGCGGCCGGGGCGCCCGGCGCCGTACGGCATGCCGACCCTCCGGCCGCCGACGGCGGCCCGGTCCCCGGCCGCGCCCCCGCGCCCGCCGGGTCCTCCCCGGCCGAGCACAGCGGCCGCGCGGCGGACGCGGAGGCCCCCAAGGGCCACCGGCCCCCGCCGGGACAGACGAGCCAAGAGGGAGCCGCGGGAGCCGCGGGAGCGGCGGCGGTCGCGCAGAACGGCGCAGGGTCCCGCCGCCGCGGCGCCGGGCGGGGCGCCAACCGCCGCCCCAGCGGCCGCGAACGGCACGACGAGAAGATCACCGTCTATGTCTCCGCCGAGGAGCTCATGGACCTCGAACACGCCCGCCTGGTGCTCCGCGGCGAACACGGCCTGGCCGTCGACCGCGGCCGGATCGTCCGCGAGGCGGTCGCCGTCGTGCTCGCCGACCTGGAGTCGCGCGGGGACGCCAGCATCTTGGTGCGGCGGCTGCGCGGGCGCTAGGCGCGTAACCCGATAGCCTGCCCCTTCGATGCCGACGACGAACGACCACGCCCCCGCTCCCCGCGCCCGCCGCCCTCTGGGGGCCGGCCCGGGGACGGGTCCGGCGCAGGAGCCGCCGGAGGTCCCGGCGGACGGGACGGCCGCCCCTCCTGGGCCGCCGGCCCCCCAGGACGAACCGCCGGCCCCGGCCGGGCCGCAGGACGCCGCCGCACCGGACGCCGCCGACACCCTTGTCGCGTCCGACACTCCCGCCACGTCCGACACCTCCGTCGCCCCCGCCGCCTCTGCCGCCGAGCCCGTCGGCGACGGCAGATTCACCGTCCGGCTGGACAACTTCGAGGGCCCCTTCGACCTCCTCCTGCAGCTGATCTCCAAGCACAAGCTGGACGTCACCGAGGTCGCGCTGTCGAAGGTCACCGACGAATTCATGGCGCACATCCGGGCCATGGGGCCGGACTGGGACCTGGACCAGACCACCGAGTTCCTGGTCGTCGCGGCGACCCTGCTGGACCTCAAGGCCGCCCGGCTGCTGCCCGCCGCCGAGGTGGAGGACGAGGCCGACCTCGCGCTGCTGGAGGCCCGTGACCTGCTCTTCGCGCGGCTGCTCCAGTACCGCGCCTACAAACGGATCGCGGACATCTTCAGCGAACGGCTGGCCGACGAGGCGCGCCGCTACCCCCGTACCGTCGGGCTGGAGCCGGAACACGCCGAGCTGCTGCCCGAGGTCGTCATCAGCATCGGGCCGGAAGGGTTCGCCAGGCTGGCCGTGAAGGCGATGCGGCCCAAGGCGAAACCACAGGTCTATGTCGACCACATCCACGCGCCGCTGGTGAGCGTGCGCGAGCAGGCCGAGGTGGTGATGGCGCGGCTGCGCGCGGCGGGCGAGGCCGGCTTCCAGGAGCTGGTCGAGGACGCCCCGGACACCCTCACCGTCGTGGCGCGCTTCCTGGCGCTGCTGGAGCTCTACCGGGAGCGGGTGGTCCTCCTGGACCAGGAGGAGGCTCTGGGGACGCTGACGGTCCGCTGGACGGGCGCGGCGGGGGCCCGGCCGGTCGTGACGGACGAGTTCGACAGGCCCGCGGGGGAGCCGGCGGCGGATCCCCAGGAGCGCGAGAGCGAGGAGAGCGCATGACCGGCGTGCACGGGGCCCAGGAGGACGCGTACGGCGCCCACGAGGAGGCGTACGAGGTCCAGGAGGCCGGGCCCGCGGAGTCCGGGGGCCCGGCGCCCACCGGAGCGCTCGGCGTCGCCGAGCTGGCGCTCAAGCCCGCCCTGGAGGCCGTCCTCATGGTCGTCGACGAGCCCGCGACCGAGGAACACCTGGCGAAGGTCCTCCAGCGGCCGCGCCGGGCGGTGGCCCTCGCGCTGCGCGAGCTGTCCGACGACTACGCCCGCCAGGGCCGCGGCTTCGACCTGCGCCTGGTGGCCGGCGGCTGGCGTTTCTACTCCCGCGCCGAGTACGCCGACGCGGTCGAGAGCTTCGTCCTGGACGGCCAGCAGGCCCGCCTCACGCAGGCCGCATTGGAGACTCTGGCCGTGGTCGCGTACCGTCAGCCGGTCAGCCGTTCCCGAGTCTCGGCCGTACGCGGCGTGAACTGTGACGGTGTGATGCGCACGCTCCTCCAGCGCGGCCTGGTGGAGGAGGCGGGGACGGAACCTGAATCAGGTGCGATCCTGTACAGGACGACGAATTACTTTCTGGAGCGGATGGGCCTGCGCGGCCTGGACGAGCTCCCTGAGCTCGCACCGTTCCTCCCGGAGGCGGACGCGGTCGAGGGCGACTCCCCGGAAGGTATTCCGTCGTTCGACGTAGACGACAGCGGCGACTCTCAGACGGATCATTGATGCGAAGCAGCGGCAGGAACAACAGGGACAGCGGCAGCGGTCGGGGCAACTACCGCGGCGCGGACGGCGGCCCCTCCCGGCCGAAGGCCGGCGGAAAGCGGGACGACAAGCAGCAGCGTGCCGGCCGCCCCCGCCCCGAGGAGCGCCGCTACGACGTGGGCGGATCCGGCGGCTCCGCGGACCGCAGGGACGACCGCGGCGGCCCCAAGAGCGGCGGCAGCCGGGGCGCGGCCGCCCGTGGCGGCGCCAAGGGCGGTCCCCGTACGGGCGCCGCCTCCAAGGGAGCCCGTCCGGCAGGCAAGGGCGGTGGCCCGCAGCGCGGCCGCGGCCAGGCCCCGGCGCGGCCCCGCGAGTACGACGCCCAGATCGAGGAGCGCAACCGCGCCCGGCACAACAAGCCGCAGGTCAAGACCCCCAAGACCTTCCCCGGCGCCGAGCAGGAGGGCGAGCGGCTGCAGAAGGTGCTGGCCAGGGCCGGCATGGGCTCGCGGCGGGCCTGCGAGGAGCTGATCGACCAGGCGCGCGTCGAGGTCAACGGCAAGATCGTCACGGAGCAGGGCGTCCGGGTCGACCCGGAGAAGGACGAGATCAAGGTCGACGGCCTGACGGTCGCCACCCAGTCGTACCTCTTCTTCGCCCTCAACAAGCCGGCCGGCGTCGTCTCCACCATGGAGGACCCCGACGGCCGCCAGTGCCTCGGCGACTACGTCACCAACCGCGAGACCCGGCTCTTCCACGTCGGCCGCCTCGACACCGAGACCGAGGGCATCATCCTGCTCACCAACCACGGCGAGCTGGCCCACCGCCTGACCCACCCGCGCTACGGCGTCAAGAAGACCTACCTGGCGGCCATCCAGGGCCCCCTCCCGCGCGACCTGGGCAAGCAGCTCAAGGACGGCATCCAGCTGGAGGACGGCTACGCCCGCGCCGACCACTTCCGGGTCGTGGAGAACACCGGCAAGAACTACCTCGTCGAGGTCAGCCTCCACGAGGGCCGTAAGCACATCGTGCGCCGGATGCTCGCCGAGGCCGGCTTCCCGGTCGACAAGCTGGTCCGGACGGCCTTCGGCCCGATCGCGCTGGGCGACCAGAAGTCGGGCTGGCTGCGCCGGATGACCAACACGGAGGTCGGGATGCTGATGCGCGAGGTCGAGCTCTAGCCGGACCCGCCCGACGGACCGGCCCGGAAGGAAACGACCCCGGCCGAAACCGCTTGCGGCACCGGAGGACCACCCCTTAACGTCATCATGACATTAAGGGGTGGTTTTTTCATGGGGGCAACCATGGGGACAGGGACGGCGTCCGCCGCGACCGGATCGCTCATCGGGCTCGCGCTCGGTGACGCGCTCGGCTTCCCGACCGAGTTCCACGACGTACCGTCGATCCTCGCCAAGTCCGGACCCTGGCGGGAGATGAGCCTGCCCAGGCCCGCCTTCGTCACCGACGACACCCAGATGACGCTGGCGCTCGGACGCGGCCTGCGGACGGCCATGGAGCGCGGCGAGCTCACACCGCAGAGCCTCGCCGGCCCGGTGCGCGAGGAGTACGTCGACTGGTGGCGCTCACCCGACAACAACCGGGCGCCCGGCAACACTTGCCTGCGCGCCTGCCAGCTGCTCGCCGACGAGGACCGGCCGTGGGCCGCGGCCAGTCAGATCGGCTCCAAGGGCTGCGGCGCCAATATGCGGGTCGCGCCCATCGGGCTCGCGCCGGGCCTCGGCCCGCGCCTGCGCTCCGGCGCCGCCCAGCTCCAGTCCGCGCTCACCCACGGCCACCCCACGGCGCTCGCCGCCAGCGACCTGACCGCGTACGCCGTACGGGCCCTCGCCGACGGCGCCCGGCCCGCCGAGCTCACCGGCCTGCTGCGTGCCCATGCCCACGCCCACCGCACCGACTACCGGGAGGACTGGCTCGGCGACCTCTGGCGGCGCGCCCAGGACCCCTCACCGGAGTCGTTCACCGCGCGCGGCTGGGACGAGTGCCTCGGCGTCCTGGACCGCCTGGACGCGGCCCTGGCCACACCGGACCAGGAGACCGACCCCTGCCTCGCCACCGGCGCCGGCTGGATCGCGGAGGAAGCACTGGCCACCGGCCTGCTCTGCTTCCTGCTCTTCCCCGACGAGCCCCTCACCGCCCTGCGCCGCGCCGCCTGCACCTCCGGCGACTCCGACTCGATCGCCTGCCTCACCGGCGCGTTCGCCGGCGCCCACCTGGGCGCCGACGCCTGGCCCACGGAGTGGGCCGCCCGCGTCGAGTACCGCGACGACCTGGTGGCGCTCGGGGCGGCGTGGGATTGCTGATCCGCACGTTGTCGTCTGCGGCGCCGCGCTGGTTGTTCGCCGTTGCGCCTGCGGCGGGCGTGGGTTTGTCGGGTGCGGTGCCACCCCTCCGGACTTCGTCCTGCGGGGTGGCCCCTCCCGTGGGTGGGTGGAAGAGGTCGGTGGGGGCGGACGTTTCGTGTTCAGGTGCAGGTGGTCGTGTCCACCGGGCGCACCTGACCACCGACGTCCGCCCCCACCGTCCTTCTCCCTACCCCCATCGGGGAGGGGGCGGGCCGCAGGACGGAGTCCGGAGGCCCGGTCCCGCTGCCGAACAGCCTCGCGCAGCGACCACCGCCCGCCGCAGGCGCAATGGTGAGACACCCCCACGGCGGGCAAGCCGAAGACGTCGGCTCAGGCAAAGCGCAGCGAACGGGCCGCAGGCGAACCCAGCGAAACCCCCACGGCGAGGAAGTCGACTACGTGGGGCCCAAACCAAGCGCAGCGGACCGCGACCGGAACAGAAAGTCCGCCACCCGCGCCCGGTCCGGCGCATCCGGCAGCGGGGAGCCGGTGAGCGCCGCCTCGGCCTCCTCCGCGAGCCGCGTCATCCGGCGTTCCACCTCCGCCCAGGCGACCTCGCCGCGTTTGACCGCCAGCAGCTCCTCGCGGGCCGCGCCGACGTCCAGGGTGAGGACGCCCGTACGGAGCAGATCGCGCGCGCTCGCCAGCAGCCGCAGCAGATGCACGGCGGGCTTCCAGCGGGGCGCACCGCGCCGGCGGACATCGGCCTGCAGCTGCTTGAGCTGCCCGGCGGCGTAGCCGGTGAAGGCGCGGTGCACCTGCCGGGAGAGGAAGGCCCCGCGCAGGTCGAGCAGCTCCCGGCCGGTGTCGTCCAGGCGCTCCACGAGGGGGGAGTGCAGGCATTCCAGGGTGTTCGGATCGGCGCGCAGGGCCAGCTCGCAGAACCGTTCCAGCTCCCAGGAGAACTCCTCCTCGCGCGGCCCCGTCACATGCGTCGGCGGCTTCTCGAAGCGCCAGAAGAGCGCCGTCGGCGCGAGATACACCCCGCGCCGGTCGGTGTCGCTGTCCTCCGTCGCCAGCCCGAAGGCGCGCGAGCCCATCACACACGAGTAGACGGTGTGTCCGGTCACCAGCTCATGGCCCGTGCGATCGGTCGGCATGCGGGCGATTGTCGCTGGTCGGGGCGGTGACTGTCACCGGATTTACGACGCTGGGCACACGGTTGTCGGTGCCGCTGGTTACGCTGATCAGTGCGTACGCAGTTGCGTACGCAGGCGCATACGCAGCGGCGTGTGCGGCACAGGACGCAGGGAGCGGTGACGTGGCGGTACGAGCGGTCCGGGGAGCCGTCCAGCTGGAGCGGGACGACGCGGAGCACATGCGGGAACAGGTCGCCGAGCTGCTCCTCGCCATCCTGGAGCGCAACGACCTCGTGCCGGACGACCTGATAAGCGTGTGGTTCACCGCCACCCCGGATCTGCACAGCGACTTCCCGGCGGCCGCCGCGCGCGGCCTGGGGATCACCGATGTGCCGTTGATCTGCGTCCAGGAGCTGGCGGTGACCGGCGCCATGGAGCGGGTGGTGCGGGTGCTGGCCCATGTGGAGACCGGGCTGTCGAAGGCCGGGATCGCCCATGTCTACCTCGGCGCGGCGGCGGCGCTGCGGAAGGACATCGCACAGTGAGAACCGCACTCGTCATCGGAACGGGCCTGATCGGGACGTCCGCCGCGCTCGCGCTGAACGCCCGGGGCGTCCAGGTCTACCTGGAGGACCACGACCAGGCGCAGGCCCTGACGGCCGCCGCCCTGGGCGCGGGCACCGCGGAGGCGCCGCCCGGCCCGGTCGATCTGGTCATCGTGGCGGTGCCGCCCGCCCATGTCGCGACGGCGCTGGCCGACGCCATCCGGCGCGGCGCGGCCCGCGCGTACATCGACGTCGCCAGCGTCAAGGGCGGCCCGCGCCGCGCGCTGCAGGCGATGGGCTGCGACCTGACCGGCTACCTCGGCACCCACCCGATGGCCGGCAAGGAGCGCTCCGGGCCGCTGGCGGCCACCGCCGACCTCTTCGAGGGCCGGCCCTGGGTGCTCACGCCCACCCGCGACGGAGACACCGAGGTCCTCAACCTCGCCCTGGAGCTGGTGGCGCTGTGCCGGGCCGTCCCGGTGGTGATGGACGCCGACGCCCACGACCGCGCCGTCGCCCTGGTCTCGCACACCCCCCAGCTGCTCTCCAGCCTGGTCGCCGCCCGACTCAAGGGCGCCGACGAGACCGCGGTCCGGCTGTGCGGCCAGGGCATCCGCGATGTGACGCGGATCGCGGCCTCGGACCCGGCGATGTGGATCGACATCCTCTCCGCCAATCCGGGCCCGGTCGCCGATGTGCTGGCCGAGATCGCCGCCGATCTGGACGACACCGTACGGTCGCTGCGCGCCCTGGAGTCCGCCGACGAGGACAAGCGCGGCGCGGGCGCCGGGGGCATCGAGGACGTCCTGCGGCGCGGGAACGCCGGGCGCGAGCGGGTGCCGGGCAAGCACGGCGCCGCCCCGGCCGCGTACGAGACCGTCGCCGTGTACATCGGTGACCAGCCGGGCGAGCTGGCCCGGATCTTCGCCGACGCCGGCCGGGCCGGGGTCAACATCGAGGACGTCCGCATCGAGCACGCCACCGGTCAGCAGGCCGGTTTCATCCAGCTCACGGTCGAGCCGGCGACGGTGCCGGGGCTGACCGCCGAGCTGCGGGAGCGGGGCTGGTCGATCCGGCAGTGAGACCGTGGACGGGGCGGTGCGGGTGAGCCAGTAACCTTGTCCGAGGCCTCTTATCGGCCATGGACCTCCGCCCCGTGCACAGGAAAGGTGTTCGTCACCGTGGAAACCGCCACCCGGACCGCCCCGGCTGCAGTGATTGTCGCCATCGACGGCCCCGCAGGCACGGGCAAGTCCAGCACCTCCAAGGCCGTCGCCGCCAAGCTGGGGCTCGGCTACCTCGACACCGGCGCCCAGTACCGCGCGATCACGTGGTGGATGCTGACCAACGGCATCGATGTGAACGACGCCACCGCGGTCGCCGACGCCGCCGCCAAGCCGGGGATCGTCTCCGGCACGGACCCGGCCGCCCCGACCATCTCGGTCGACGGCCTGGACGCCGCGGGCCCGATCCGTACCCAGGAGGTCACCGCCGCGGTCAGCGCCGTCAGCGCGGTCCCCGAGGTGCGCGCCCGGATCACCGGCCTGCAGCGCACCATCGCCGCCGAGGCCCCCAACGGCATCGTGGTCGAGGGCCGTGACATCGGCATAACGGTCCTGCCGGACGCCGATCTCAAGGTCTTCCTCACCGCCTCCGCCGAGGCCCGCGCGGCCCGCCGCAGCGGCGAGCTCAAGGGCAAGGAGGCCACCGATCTGGCCGCCACCCGCGAGGCGCTGATGAAGCGGGACGCCGCCGACTCCTCCCGCAAGACCTCCCCGCTGGCCAAGGCCGACGACGCGGTCGAGGTGGACACCACCGAGCTGACCCTGGAGCAGGTCATCGAGTGCGTGGTCACCCTCATCGAGGGCGCGCGCGCCGAAAAGGCGGGGCTCGCCCGGTGACCGACAGCGGCAAGGCCCCGAGCCCGGCCGGTGCCGCGGTCGGCCGGCGGATCGGCATCGGCCTGATGTACGGGCTGTGGAAGCCGCGGGTGCTCGGTGCCTGGCGGGTGCCGTCCGCCGGTCCCGTGATCCTCGCCGTCAACCACTCGCACGGCATCGACGGCCCGATGCTGATGGGCACCGCACCGCGGCCGGTGCACTTCCTGATCAAGAAGGAAGCGTTCGTCGGCCCGCTGGACCCGTTCCTGCGGGGCATCGGCCAGCTGAAGGTGGACCGCAGCACCGCCGACCGCAAGGCGATCACCGACGCGCTCGGGGTGCTGGAGCGCGGCGGGGTGCTGGGGATCTTCCCCGAGGGCACCCGCGGCGAGGGCGACTTCGCGTCGCTGCGGGCCGGGCTGGCGTACTTCGCGGTGCGCTCCGGCGCCCCGGTCGTGCCCGTCGCGGTGCTCGGCAGCACCGACCGCAGGAGCCGGCTGACCCCGGCCGTACCGCCGCTGCGCGGCCGCGTCGACGTCGTCTTCGGTGACGCCTTCGAAGCGGGCGACGGGAGCGGGCGGCGCACCCGTAAGGCGCTGGACGAGGCAACCGTACGGATCCAGGAGCGGCTGACCGCCCACCTGGCACAGGCCAGGCGCCTGACCGGGCGCTGACCGAACTCGAGTAGTGGTCCGCTTACGGGCGGTCCACCGATGACCACGCGGCGGCAGCCGCACAGTGAATGCGTGAGGAACGGACTTCATGAACGACCAGATCCACACCGGCGAGGAGCACGGTGCGCTTGGCGACGCCGAGTACGCGGAGTTCATGGAGCTCGCCGCGGAAGAGGGCTTCGACCGTGAGGAGGTCGAGGGCGACATCGCCGCGGCCGGCCACGGCCCGCTGCCCGTCCTCGCCGTCATCGGCCGCCCCAATGTCGGCAAGTCGACCCTGGTGAACCGCATCATCGGCCGCCGCGAGGCGGTCGTCGAGGACAAGCCGGGCGTCACCCGCGACCGCGTCACCTACGAGGCCGACTGGAACGGCCGCCGCTTCAAGGTCGTCGACACCGGCGGCTGGGAGCAGGACGTCCTCGGCATCGACGCCTCCGTGGCGATGCAGGCCGAGTTCGCCATCGAGGCCGCCGACGCGTGCGTCTTCGTCGTGGACGCCAAGGTCGGCGCGACCGACACCGACGAGGCCGTCGTCAAGCTGCTGCGCCGCTCCGGCAAGCCGGTGGTGCTGGTCGCCAACAAGGTCGACGGCCCGTCGGGTGAGGCCGACGCCGCCATGCTGTGGTCGCTGGGCCTCGGCGAGCCGCACCCGATCTCCGCGCTGCACGGCCGCGGCACCGGCGACATGCTCGACGCCGCGCTCGACGCGCTGCCCGAGGCGCCCGCGCAGACCTTCGGCGCGGCCCTCGGCGGCCCCCGCCGGATCGCGCTGATCGGCCGCCCGAACGTCGGCAAGTCGTCGCTGCTGAACAAGGTCGCCGGCGAGGAGCGGGTGGTCGTCAACGAGATCGCCGGCACCACCCGCGACCCGGTCGACGAGATGATCGAACTCGGCGGCAAGACCTGGAAGTTCGTCGACACCGCCGGTATCCGCCGCCGGGTGCACCTCCAGGAAGGCGCCGACTACTACGCCTCGCTGCGCACCGCGGCCGCCGTGGAGAAGGCCGAGGTCGCGGTCGTCCTGATCGACGCCAGCGAGTCCATCAGCGTCCAGGACCAGCGGATCATCACGATGGCCGTGGAGGCCGGGCGCGCCCTGGTCATCGCGTACAACAAGTGGGACACCCTCGACGAGGAGCGCCGCTTCTACCTGGAGCGGGAGATCGAGCGGGATCTCGTCCAGATCCCGTGGGCGATGCGGGTCAATGTCTCCGCGCGCACCGGCCGTCACATGGAGAAGCTGGTCCCGGCCATCGAGACCGCGCTGGCCGGCTGGGAGACCCGCATCCCCACCGGGCGGCTGAACGCCTTCCTCGGCGAGATCGTGGCCTCCCACCCGCACCCGATCCGCGGCGGCAAGCAGCCCCGCATCCTCTTCGGCACCCAGGCCGGCACGAAGCCCCCGCGCTTCGTCCTCTTCGCCTCCGGTTTCCTGGAGGCCGGCTACCGCCGCTTCGTCGAGCGGCGGCTGCGCGAGGAGTTCGGCTTCGACGGGACGCCGATCCACATCTCGGTGCGGGTGCGCGAGAAGCGCGGCACCAAGAAGAAGTAGCGGTGGCGGCGGCCGGCCGGGGGCTCAGCGCCCCTGCGACCGGGCGTCCCGCTGTCCCGGTGGCAGCGCCGCCGGGACATGCCCCCGCGGGTGGTAGGGCTGCCGCCCCACGACTTCCCACTGGCCGGTCGATGCCGTCGTCCGGCCCCAGCTCCCGTTGCCGCGCAGCGATTCCGGGATCTCCGGCTCGTCCGTACGGTCCCCGGGCAGCGCTCTGAAGGAGCGGCGGTACTCGGCGTACAGCGCGTCATAGATCGGCGTGGCCGAGGCGCGGTCAACGGTGCGCGTCGCCCCGGGCTCGTGCGACGGGCGCATGCCGGGGATCGGGTGGGGGTACTGGGCGCGAGGGGAGGGGTCGTATGCGTGCACGTATCTGCCAACGACCCTGATGCCCGCGGGATGCGGCTTTCGGCCGGAAATGGCTGATCGCGGGGGCAATACCGCCCATCGGGCGGTGCCGCTCCCGCGATCGGCGCAATCGTGTGGCTCAGGTGCCGGCCAGCGGCATCGCCGCGGCGACCAGGACGCCCCGCGCGGCGGCCCGCTCCAGCGCCTCGCGCATCAGGTCCTCCCGCGGCTGGTGACCGATGGAGCCCACCGGCGCGGCGTACATCAGCACGGTCTGCGCCTTGTTGGCGGCCGCCCGCCAGCCCTCGGAGACGGCCAGCGGCTGATGGGCCTGCCACCAGGCGGACTGGCTGCCGGCGGCGCCCGGCTGGAGGACGGCGTGCAGCTTGCCCATGGCGAGCAGCGCGGACCAGCCCGGGTTCGGGGCGGGGAGTTCGTTCATGTCCCGCACATCGCCGAAGCCCTGCTCCCGCAGCAGCGGGAGGAAGTCGTCGCCCGGGGCCGTCGAGCCGGGGCGGGCGATCGGGCCGTTGGGCTCGACGACCAGGGCCGGGCGGAGCTCGCCCTCGACCAGCACCAGGCCGCAGGTGATCCCCAGGGTCGCCTGGCGTTCGCCGGCGGGGGCAGGGGCGCCTGCCGCGGGGGCCGCCGCGGGGGTGTGGGCGGCGGCGTCCTCACCGATGATGGAACGCACGGCTCCCTGGAGCTGCTCCTCCGCCACCGGGACGACCTGCGAGGGGATGCAGGTCGCGTGCGCGAACGCGAGGACCGCGGTCTCCTTGCCCACGAACAGGACGGTGCTGGTGTGCTCCTGCTCGCTGTCGCCGGGGGTGCGGCAAGAGGTGCAGTCGTAGCTGCCGGGGGCGTCGCCACCGGCCAGCAGGCGGTCGGCTTCTTCGTCGCCGATCTCGGCGCGAACGTCGTCGCTGACGTCGAGCATGCGCGGCACGGGTGGCTCCTCGATCTCTGAGCGGTTGCCGGGGGGTCTCCCGGCTCGTACATGGACAACGGGTGACCTGCGGCCGGAGTCACGCGCGGACGGGAACAGAATCGAACCGACCCACGCACACGAGCGAACGGCGGGGAGCCTTCGCACCGCGGTCGCCCGCGGCCGGATCCCACGGTGACGATGCGGCAGATGGCCGCTTTCCCTACGCCGGACCGGGTGGCGTCGGCGGCCCCCGGGCGCGGCACGCGGCTCCGCGGCGGGCGGCTGCCTAACGTGACCGGCTATGTCCGACGACTTCCCGGCGCCCCGGCGCCGCGGCGCCGCCCTCACGGGTGTGCTCGCCGCGGCGGCCGCAGCCCTGGTGCTGTGCCTGCCCGGTGACGCATCCGCCGCGCCGCGCGACGAGGGCTGGGACGACGGGGGAGCCGTCGACTACGCCTGCGCCGGTGACCAATGGCCGTGGGGCTGCGTCGCCAAGTGCGAGAGCGGCGGCAACTGGCGGGCCAACACCGGCAACGGCTACTACGGCGGCCTGCAGTTCGGGCAGCGGACCTGGAAGGGCTACGGCGGCCTGGACTACGCGCGGCGCGCCGACCTCGCCACCCGCGACGAGCAGATCGCGGTCGCCGAAAAGGTCCTCGTGTCCCAGGGCTGGGGCGCCTGGCCCGTCTGCTCCCGGCGCTACGGGCTCATCGGGAAGTCGTACGTCCCGCGCCCCGATCCTCTCGACCCGGACCTCCCGGACGACATGTACCCCCCGATCGCCCGCCTCCTCGCGGGGCGGCCGCCCAGCGGCCCCGATCGCTGACGGGGATGCAATCCGGGGCCGGAAGGTTCCCTGACGTTGCTACCGATGACCTAACTTTTTCGGAACAACTTGGCGAAAGCCCCCAACCCGCAACCCCTTTTTGCGGTCCTACCGTTCGGCAGACGGATGCATGACGCCGCCGGGGGGCGCGCGGCATGGTCCATGGGCAGCTCAGGCATGACCGGAAGACCAGGGGACACGGGGACGGATGCACATCTCATTCCTGATTCACAACGCGTACGGGATCGGGGGGACGATCCGGACGACGTTCAACCTGGCCCGCACGCTCGCCGAACGGCACGACGTCGAGATCGTCTCCGTACTGCGGCACCGTGACACCCCGGTCTTCGGCCTCGGCCCCGGTGTCGCCCTGCGGCATCTCGTCGACATCAGGGAGACCGCCCCCGGCTACGACGGCGCCGACCCCGCCCACCGGCGCCCCGCCAAGGTCTTCCCCGCCGCCGAGGGCCGCTACGCCCAGTACAGCGAGCTCACCGACCGCCGGATCGCCCAGCATCTGCGCCGTATCGAGGCGGACGTGGTGGTCGGCACCCGGCCCGGACTGAACGTCCACATCGCCCGGCAGGCCCGCCGTGGCCCGGTGCGCATCGGGCAGGAGCATCTGACCCTGGACACCCACTCCCGGGAGCTCAAGCTGGCGCTGCGCGGCGCCTATCCGCGCCTGGACGCGGTCACCACCGTCACCGAGGCCGACGCCCGCGCCTACCGCCGGGCGCTGCGGCTGCCCGGCGTCCGCATCGAGGCGGTGCCCAACAGCGTGCCCGAGCCCGGCCTGCAGCCCGCCGACGGCAGCGGCAAATGGGTCGTCGCGGCCGGCCGGCTCGCCCCCGTCAAGCGCTATGACGTCCTGATCCGCGCCTTCGCCGAGGTCGTCGCCCGGCGCCCCGACTGGCGGCTGCGGATCTACGGCGGCGGCGCCGAGAAGGCCGCGCTGCGCGCCCTGATCGAGGAACTCGGCCTGTACAACCACGTCTTCCTGATGGGGCCCGCCAACCCCCTGGAGCCCGAGTGGGCCAAGGGCTCCATCGCCGCGGTCTCCTCCAGCCTCGAATCCTTCGGCATGACGATCGTGGAGGCGATGCGCTGCGGCCTGCCGGTGGTCGCCACCGACTGCCCGCACGGCCCCGGCGAGATCATCGAGGACGGGGTGGACGGCAGGCTGGTGCCGGTCGGCGATCCGCAGGCGCTGGCCGCCTCGCTGCTGGACCTGATCAACGACGACGACGCCCGCAAGCGCATGGGCCGTGCCGCGCTCGCCGCGTCCGGCCGCTTCGACCCCGCCACGGTCGCCGGACGCTACGAAACGCTCTTCGACGAGCTGCTCGCCCGCCGTCGCGGCAACCGCCTGCGCGGCACCTGGCACCGCGCCCGCGGGACGCTGCTCAGCGGCGCGTACGCCACCAAGGACGCGGCGCGTGCCGTGATGGGAGGGGTACGGACGGCATGAACGCCTCGACGCGGCCGGCCGCGACCGGAACGACGGCGCACACCACAGCGCACACCACGGCACACGCCACGACGGCCGTGACGGGTCCGGCGACGAAACCCACGAAGAAACCCACGAAGAAACCGACGAAGAAACCGACGAAGAAACCGATGAAGAAGGAGCGCTCGGCCATCGATCAGGAACCCGAGGTTCCGGAAGCCGTCCCGGACCGTGGCCGACGGCCCGCCCCGGTGGAGCTGCGGGCCGACTGCATCGCCGATTCCGCGGGCGGCCTCACCTTCGACCTGAACGCCCCCGCGGACACCCACACGTCCTGGAACGCCGCGCTGGTGCTGCGGCTGCGCGGCGGCGACGGCGCGGACGACGAGGTGCGCCTGCCGCTCGGGCCGAACGGCTCCGGGCGGCTGCGCGCCGTTCTGCCCAGCACCGTCGCGCTCGCCGAGGGCCGCTGGAACGCCTACGCGGACCTGGGCGACGGCCGCGACCCGCGGCGCCTGCTGCCGGGCGTCAACGACCTGCGCTCCCTGGTGGACCGCCGCCCGCTGGCCGGCATCGGCCGGCTCGGCGTGCGCATCCCCTACGCCACCAAGTACGGCAACCTCGCGCTGCGCAGCTGGCTGCGCGGCCCGCACGCCGAAGCCGGCGACATCCTGGTGACGCCGGACGGCATGACGGTCTCCGGCCGCCTCTACGGTGCCTCCCCGGCGGCCGGCGCCCAGGCCGAGGCCCGCGCCCGGCGCTCCCCGCGGTCCCCGGGCGCCGCCCCGGCCACGGTCACCGTCCCGCTGGCCGTCGAGGGCCCGGACTTCACCTTCACGCTGCCGTACGAGGAGCTGGCCGGCAGCTGGCGGCGCGGCAGCGAGCCGTGGGACCTGTGGCTGCGCCCCGCCGAGGGCGCCCGGCCGGTGCGCATCGCCCGCCTCCTGGACGACGTACCGGACAAGAAGCAGGTCTTCAGCTATCCGGCGCTCCCGGTGCAGGCCGCCGCCGCGCAGGTCCGGGTCGGCCCGTACTACACCCTCGACAACGACCTGGCGATACGGGTCGCGGGCCCGAAGGAGGACTCCTGACGTACGGCGCCTGACGTATGGCGCCTTACGTACGGAGCCTTACGTACGGAGCCTGAACGTGCGGAGCCTGACGCACGTCGTCCCGCGTACGGCGCCCGGCACCTGACGCCCCGCGTACGGCGGCTACCGTGAGCGGATGGAGCGCAGCGAGCGGGAACGGGCGGCCGGGCGGGGGCAGTTGCTGACCATCGGGGAGCTGGCGCGCCGCGCCGGGGTGACGGTCAAGACCGTGCGGCACTACTCCGAGGAGGGGCTGCTGCCGGACGCCGGGCGCAGCGGCGGCGGCCATCGCCGCTACGCCCCCGAGGCGCTGGAGCGGCTGCACCGCATCCGGGATCTGCGGGCCTTCGGACTGTCGCTGCCCGCCGTCGCCGACGCCCTCGCCGGCGGTTCCCTGGAGGCCGCCCTGGCCGAACGGCTCGCGGATCTGGGCGGCCGGCTGGCCGCGCTGCGCTGGCGGGAGGCCGCCCTGCGCGCCGTCACCGAGGCCCCGGCGGCCGAACGCCCGGCGCTGCTGCGCCTGCTGGGCGCCGTGCCGCAGCCGCCGACCAGCGAGGCGCTGGTCCGCTTCTGGCGCCGTCTGCTGCCCCGCGAGCTGCCGTCGTCCCTGCTGGCCGGCATCCTCGACGAGGCGGTGCCCGCCCCGCCCGCCGACCCCGAGCCGGCTCAGGCGGTCGGCTATGCCCGGCTGTACGCCGTGGCGTCCCTGGCCCGGATGAGCGCGGTCGAGCGCTGCGACCGGGTCCGGGCGGCGGCCGCGCTCCCGGGCCGTACGGACCCCGTCGTCCTCTACCGGGGCCTGGGCGAGGCCTATGCGCTCGCCGCCGTGGCGGCCGGCGCCGGTCGCCCGCCCGCGCCCGGCGCCGAGCTGGACGCCTTCGTGGCGGCGCATGCCCGCGCCTGGGGAGAGCGGGACTGCGACGCCTTCCGCGCCGGGCTGCGCGCGACCGTACGGGCGGGCGAGGACCCGCGGATGGCGGCGTACTGGCGTCATGTGGACGAGGTGACCGGCGGCGGGTACCCGACGATGGGGACCGCGCACGCCTGGCTGGTCGGCGCCCTCGGGGCGGCGGGCTGATCCGGCCCCGGCCCCGGCCGCCGCGCCTCGCGCAGAGCCGGGGAGGGTGAGGAGGGCAAGGAGGGCGGGGAGGGCGGGGAGGGCGGGGAAACGACGCACCGCCCCGCGGCGCCCGGCCCGGCCCGGCGGCGGGGCGATGTGCGGGAAATGTGTGTGGAGTGTGTCTCGTCGGTCGATTTCCCGGCGGCCGGTGAAAAGCGTCGGGTACACGGAATCGCCGTCCGGTGCGGCGGGAATTCAGGACGCCGGCCGATGCGCCGCGGCATGGTGACCGCCCCCGATTTCCCGTCGATCGAGGCGGAATTCCGGCCGCTTTGTTTTCCACCCGGATGCACCATCACCCGGCACGTACGGGTGACGGACGTTACTGCAAACGCGGCGCCCTTCGCTGTGACACAAGTGTGACCAATGAAGTACCGGGCGGACACCGGGATGTGCGCCGGACGGGCCTTCCGCCCTTCGGTGCGGACGCCTACGGTGGCTGTCATGGCACCTCTACCTGATCTTCCGAACGAACCCCAGGACGACATCGAGGCCTATGTCGGCCTCGCCCGGCAGGACGCCGAGGAGCGGGCCCGGGAGCGCGGCTGGAGCACCGTCCGGTCCCTGGCGCCGGGCACGATCATCACGATGGAATACGTCGTCGGCCGGCTCAATTTCGAGGTCAAGGACGGCCAGGTGCAGCGCAGCTGGCAGGGCTGACGGAGCGTCTCCACGACGAAGGCCCCGGCCGCTCGGAGGAGCGGCCGGGGCCTTTCGTTGCGGGAGCGCGGGTGTGCGTACCGGCCCCGCGGCCCGGGGAGCGGTCAGCCGGCCGCGTTGCGGCCGCGCCCGGAGGTCGGGCTCAGCGGTGCGGTGCGCGGGACGCGGTCGGCGTGCGGCGGCCGCCGGCTGCCCGCGGGCGTGACCGGGGAACGCTCGGAACGGATGGTGTACGGGCGCGCGGGGTGATGCGGCCAACCGTCCTGGGGGCGGGTGGCGGAGTGACCGCCCGTACCGGCGGCCGCTCCGATGGCCTCGCGTACGAGCACCTCGCCCTCGGGGGCGACGCGCTGCCGGGAGACCCCGGGGGCCAGCGTGCCGACCGGCAGCGGACCGCGCAGGGAATCGGGGCGCAGCCGCAGCCACAGCCGCAGGATGATGCCCATGAGGCGGTCCTCCACCCAGGTGACCCCGGGCTCCAGCCACGGCATCGCCAGCAGCACCAGCAGGCCCGCGGCCCAGCCGAGCAGCACATCGCTGACCCAGTGCGTACCGAGGTAGACCGTGGTCATGCCGACGCCCAGCGCCCCCAGCGCGGCGATCACCGACAGGGTGCGCCGGCGCAGCGGAGTGGTCGCCAGATAGGCCAGGACGCCCCAGGTGACGACGGCGTTCGCGGTGTGACCCGACGGGAATATATCGCCGCCCAGGTACATCTCGTTGGCGCCGACCGTCGTCGCGTAGTGCGGGCCGAGCCGGCCCATACCGAGCTTGGCGGCGCCCACCGTGATGTTCAGCAGCAGCAGCGAGGCGCCCAGCACCAGCAGCGGGTGGAGGTTGCGCTGGCGCCAGCAGCGCCAGCCCAGCCAGGCCGCGACCGCCACCGCGGTCGGGCCGCGCTGGCCCAGGACCACGAAGTAGTCGAGGAAGGCATGGATCTCCGGCCACTGCTTGTAGGGCCGGAAGAACATGACCTGCCAGTCGAAGGTGACCAGCCATGAAGAAACCAGCACTGCGACCACGATCGCGATGTACACCGCCAGCGTGCCGCCGAACAGCCACAGGCGGGTCCGGGTCATCTGGGGTGGTTGAACGCGGTCGGTCGGGCGCTCCTCCATCTGGTCGAGCTTGTCATCGGTACGCACTCAATCGACGTTACCGCGTGTGATGTAGGCGCTTGGTCAAACTGTGCGCTTTGTAATGACGATGTGATGTGGAATGGGTCTCAAGCGGAGCGGCGGAGCCGGGATTTCGAAGCGAATTCGGCGCGTTTCCGATTCACCTCCGGGCGCTCGCGTGTCGTCACTACGCGTGCTTATCTGTTTTTCTCCGGAGGAGTTTATCGCCGATTTCCCCGGACGTCGCGGGAAGTTTCCCTTCCGCGGACTTCACGGAGGAAGATCTTCCGGTCCCTTCCGCGGCCGTTCCCCTGCTCACGGCGGACCGGATCCGTTCAGCCAGAACGCCCCGTAGACCGCCGACCCCGCTGCGACCAGCGCGACGACCGGCCAGGACCGCACCGGCCGCCATTTCGCCAGCCCCGCCGCCAGTGGCAGCAGCAGCGGGTAGGCGGGCATCATCAGCCGCGGCTTGGAGCCGAAGTAGCCCTTGGCGGTCAGCGCCAGCAGCAGGACGACCCCGCCGTAGACGGCCAACGGCACCGGCTGGCCCCGCCGCACGCCGCGCACATACAGCCAGATCACCAGCGCGACACCGGCCAGCAGGCCGAGCCCGGCGAAGGGCGGCAGCTGCCACAGGAAGCGGGCGAAGGCGTAACCGCCGTCGAAGCCGTTGCCCCAGCCGCCCTGGACGTCCAGATAGCCGGTGAAGCTGCCCTGCCGCGCGCCCACCCACAGGAAGTAGCCGCACCAGCCCAGCGGCGCGAGCACCACGCCCGCCGCCATGCCCGGGTGGGCACGCAGCGTCGTGCGCAGCCGTACCCCGCCGGCCCGCTCGTTGCGCACCGTCACCGCGGCGGCGACCCAGACGGCCGCGACGACCGCGGCGCCCACCGGCCGGGTCAGCCCGGCCAGCGACGCCAGCGCGCCCGCCCACACCCAGCGGCCGGTCAGCACGGCGTACACGCCCCAGGCCGCGAGCGCGGTGAACAGCGACTCCGAGTACGCCATCGACTGCACGATGCCGACCGGCAGCGCCGCCCACAGCGCGGCCAGCGCCACGCCGGCCCGAGGGCCGTGCAGCCGCTCACCGGTCGCGTACAGCGCCCAGGCCGCGGCCAGCGACGCCGACCAGGCCACCGCCAGGCCCGCATTGGCGGCCGACAGCGGGGTGACGGCCGAAAGGCCCCGCTCCAGCCAGGGCAGCAGCGGAAAGAACGCCAGGTTGGAGTGCACATCGCCGTTGGGCAGATGGACCGCGTAGCCGTAGCCCTGCTCCGCGACCCGGGTGTACCAGAGCGAGTCCCAGCGGGCCGTCAGCAGCGTGTGCCAGTCCTTGCCGTTCGCCGCCGACCAGACGGCGAGCACGGCCACCCCCAGCAGCCGGACCGCCGCATACGCCGCGAGCGCGGGCGCGGCGCGGCGCAGCGCGGCCTGTAAGGCGGCGGTGCGGGTCCGGCCGGGAACTGCGGCGGAGGCAAGATCGTTCATTCGGACGATTATCGACGATGGTGCAGGTGGCCGAAGAACGACCATCGGCGGCGGGTGGGCAAACGCCGGGGGAACGCCGGGCGCTGCGATGAGCGTCTCACCGTGAGGTGGGCCACGCGGCACGCTGGGCGACTCGCGTAGTCTGACGTCTCAACTCGCCCGTGCCGCCGGTTTCCCCGGGGCGTTTTTCGCGCCCTGATCCACGGCCGCGAGAGCATGACAGGAGGAACTGCATGTCCGGGACGACCGCGTCCGGCAGTGAACGGACGGCTGGTGTTACCCGGCTTTCACGCGACGGAGCAAACCGCTGGACCGTGCTGATCGTGCTCTGCGTCAGCCTGCTCTTCGTCGCGCTGGACACCACGATCCTTTACGTGGCGGTGCCCTCCGTGACCGAGGACCTGCGGCCGGGCCCGGTGGAACTCCTGTGGATCGTCGATGTCTATCCGCTGATAGCGGCGTCCTTGCTGATCCTCTTCGGCACGCTCGGCGACCGCGTCGGCCGCCGGCGCATCCTCCTCCTCGGCTACGGGCTCTTCGGCCTGGCCTCCGCCGCCGCGGCGCTGGCGCCCAACCCGCAGATCCTGATGGCGGCCCGCGCGCTGCTCGGCATCGGCGGCGCGATGATCATGCCCGCGACGCTGTCGATCCTGCGGCAGGTCTTTCCCGACCGGCGTGAACGCGCGGTCGCCATCGGCGTCTGGAGCGCGGTGGCCGCCGTCGGTGCCGCCGTCGGCCCGGTCCTGGGCGGCTTCCTCGTCGAGAACTTCTGGTGGGGCTCGGTCTTCCTCATCAACATCCCGATGATGGCCGCCATGCTGCTGATAGGGCGCTGGCTGCTGCCGGAGTCACGGGGTGAGCGCAACGGCCCCTGGGACGTGGTCGGCGCGGTCATCGCGGCCTTCGGTGTGCTGGGCATCGTCCTCGGCGTCAAGCGCATCGGCGGCGGCACGGCCGTGCTGAGCGCGACCACGCTCGGCCCGATCCTGGTCGGTGCCCTGCTGCTGATCCTCTTCGTCCGCCGCCAGCGCCGCCGCGAGCATCCGCTGATCGACATGCGGCTCTTCGCCCGCCCCGCGTTCGGCACCTCCGTCGCCTGCATCGTGCTGGCCATGCTCGCCCTGGTGGGCCTGCAGCTGATCGCCGTCCAGTACCTCCAGCTCGTGCTCGGGCTGACCCCCTTGCAGACCGGCGTGCGGATGCTGCCGCTGGTGTTCTCCGCGATGGCCGCCGGCCTCACCGGCTCGAAGCTGCTGCAGGCGCTCGGCCCGCGCGCCATGGTCGCGCTCGGCTTCACCCTGACCGCCGTCGCCGTGCTGTGCCTGACGATGATGAGCGACCACGACCGCCCCTGGCTGCTCTCCCTCGGCTTCGTCCTGCTCGGCTTCGGCTTCCAGTCCACGCTGTTCGGCGCGTACGAATCGATGCTCAGCGAGGCGCCCGCCGAGCAGTCGGGCGGTGCCGCCGCCCTCGGGGAGACCTCCTACCAGCTCGGTGCGGGCATCGGCGTCGCCCTGCTCGGCAGCGTCATGAACGCCGCCTACGCGCCCGGCCTCGGCCGTGTCGACGGCGTGCCCGCCCGCGCCTCCGCCGCGGCCTCGCATTCGCTCGGCGAGGCGTACAAGGTGGCCGCCGGCCTCGGCCACTCCGCCCGGTCCGCGCTGCGCGAGGCCGCCCGCGACTCCTTCGTCCACGGGCTGCACGTCACCCTCGTCGCCAGCGCCGTACTGTTGCTGATCGGGGCCGGGATCGCGCTGCGCCTGCCCCGCCGGGCCGCGGAGTCCACCGAGCGCGCCGAGGGCGAGACCGCCGCGGCCGAGCAGGCGACGGGCCCCGGCTGCGACAGCGCACCGGCTCCCGCCGGCTCCACCGGCTGACCGGCCGGGCGGCTCCCGCGCCCCGCACCCCCGCCACACGGCGCCGACCCTTGCTGGGCGGCGCCGTGAGCCGTACCGTCGGACAGGCCATAACTACCACTGCTAGTTTTACGCGCGAGCGCTGAACCTGCCGGAGGCCCCGCATGTCCGCACCGCTGTCCTCGAAGCTCCCGCCGTTCGACCCCGCCGACCCGCTGGGCATCGACGATCTGCTCACCGACGAGGACCGTGCCGTCCGCGGCACCGTCCGGCAGTGGGCCGCCGACCGCGTCCTGCCGCACATCGCCGACTGGTACGAACGCGGCGAACTGCCCGGCATCCGCGACCTCGCCCGCGAACTGGGCTCCCTCGGCGCGCTGGGCATGTCCCTGACCGGCTACGGCTGCGCGGGCGCCTCCCCGGTCCAGTACGGCCTGGCCTGCCTGGAGCTGGAGGCCGCCGACTCCGGCATCCGCTCGCTGGTCTCCGTCCAGGGCTCGCTCGCCATGTACGCGATCTGGCGCTTCGGGTCCGAGGAGCAGAAGCAGCGGTGGCTGCCGCGGATGGCGGCCGGCGAGGTCATCGGCTGCTTCGGCCTGACCGAGCCGGACCACGGCTCGGACCCCGCGAGCATGCGGACGTACGCCAAGCGGGACGGCGGGGACTGGGTGCTCAACGGGCGCAAGATGTGGATCACCAACGGCTCGGTGGCCGGGGTCGCCGTGGTCTGGGCCCAGACCGACGACGGCATCCGCGGGTTCGCCGTCCCCACCGACACTCCCGGCTTCTCGGCGCCCGAGATCAAGCACAAGTGGTCCCTGCGCGCCTCGGTCACCAGCGAGCTCGTCATGGACGACGTACGGCTGCCGGCCGATGCCGTACTGCCGGAGGCCAAGGGCCTCGGCGGCCCGCTGCGCTGCCTCAGCCACGCCCGTTACGGGATCGTCTGGGGCTCGATGGGTGCCGCGCGGGCCTGTTTCGAGGCGGCCCTCGACTACGCCCGCACCCGCGAGCAGTTCGGCAGGCCCATCGGCGGCTTCCAGCTCACCCAGGCCAAGCTGGCCGATATGGCGGTGGAGCTGCACAAGGGGATTCTGCTGGCCCATCACCTGGGGCTGCGGATGGAGGCGGGGCGGCTGCGCCCCGAGCAGATCAGCTTCGGCAAGCTCAACAACGTCCGGGAGGCCATCGAGATCTGCCGCACCGCCAGGACGATCCTGGGCGCCAACGGGATCTCGCTGGAGTACCCCGTGATGCGGCATGCGACCAATCTCGAATCGGTGCTGACCTACGAGGGCACCGTCGAGATGCACCAGCTGGTACTGGGCAAGGCGCTCACCGGGCTGGATGCGTTCCGGTAGGCCGGGGGGTGTCCCCTGGGGGGTCGTCGAACGCATCCCCTAAGGGGCGCGAAGGCCCCCTGCGGGGCCACAACGCGGTGGTGCCGGGGAATGTTCCCGTTTCCCGGCACCACCCGCGTTCCCGGCACCATCGCGTTCCCGGTGCCGCCGAGTACGCGGATACGCGGACAGCGGGAGTACGGACCCAGGGCGCGGGAGCGCGGGCCCCGGGAGCGCGGCCCCTGGGCCCACGGGAGCACGGACCTCGGACGGGAGCACGGACCTGGGGCCCCCGGCGCGCGGACCCCAGGGGCGCCGGGCGCGCGGACCCCCGGCCGGAACACGCCACCCGCTCAGCTCTGGCTGCTGTATTTCCCGGGGGGCAACCCCCGGACCCCCGGCCGGAACACGCCACCCGCTCAGCTCTGGTTGAAGAACCCCCCGTTGCGGTGGTTGTCCTGCCCCCCGCTGACCACCTTGTAGTCGGGCGGGGTGAGCAGGAACACCCGGGTGGCGACCCGGTCGATCGAACCGCGCAGGCCGAAGATCAGGCCGGCCGCGAAGTCCACCACGCGCTTGGCGTCACCCGGTTCCATGGCCGTCAGGTTGACGATGACCGGGACGCCGGACCGGAAGAGCTCGCCGATGCCGCGGGCGTCGCCGAAGCCTTCCGGGGTGACGGTGGCGATACGGGTGCCCTGGTCGTGTGCGGTCCGGTCGGCCACCCGGACCCGGGGATCGGTCACCCAGGCGTCGCCGGCCGGGGCGGCGGACCCAGGTCCCTCGGCGTAGTCGTCGTCGTAGTAGCGCTCGTCATCGTTGTCGTCGACGAGGCCAAGCCAGGCACTCGCCTTGCGCACCGATCCCATTGACGCCTCCTCTCACCCGCGGTGGTGTTCCGTCTTTCCGTGTTCCGCCCCCTATCGTCGTGCATGATGCGGAGGGTGTGCCAAGTGGATAGCCGCCGCACGGGGGGTTCGTGACACATCTGGTGCAAAGAGGGTGGCGTGTCGTCAGTTCCCGCGCCCCTAAAAGGAACTGACAGTGCGATGGGCATCACGGTCGGTACCCGCCGGTGATGTCGACAAGTAGTCACAGGAAGCCGAATCCAACCCTTGGGTCGGTTCTGGCATAGGACCAGGGCAGATGTTCGCGACGCCCAGGGGTGCCCGCGATATAGACCGATCATCGGGTGACTGACCCACGGGAGGGTCGTTGACACGGATGCAGATTGACGTCTGCATCCCGAAAGATCCCTTCCGAAAGATCAGGACGTGGAAACTCAGACCACGGAAGCCAGGTCACAGCGCTTCCGCACGGCGTTCACGGCCACCGTCGTGGCACCCCGCACCATCCGCGCCAAGCTCATCCGCATCCTCACCGTGTCCCTGGTGATACTCCTGGCGCTGCTGGGCTTCTCCGCGGCCCGGCAGGTGGGCGACTACGGCAACGCCGGCGCCACCGCCGAGGACGCCCATCTCTCCGAGGCCCTCCAGGGCTTCATCCATGAACACCAGAAGGAACGCGGCCTGACCACCGGCTATGTCGGCGGTGTCCGGGAGTTCCGCGGCCGTATGCACGCCCAGCGGAAGCTCACCGACGCCGCGCGCAAGAAGGTGGACCGCGAGCTGGCGGGCCATCATGACAGCGCCGCCGACGCCGTACGCGGCGCCCTGGGGCGGGCCAACGCCCTCCAGGGCATCCGCGCCGCCGCCGACAACGGCTCCGGCGAGGTCACCCGGACGTACAACTACTACACCGACACCAACGTCGCCCTGAACCGCCTCGGCCTGGGCCTCGTCGAGGTCCGCGACGGCGTACTGCGCTCCGACTACCAGGCGCTCCAAGTCCTGGGCAGCGCGAAGGAGTTCATGGGCCAGGAGCGCGCCATCGTGCTCGGCTCGCTGCACTCCGGACGGTTCCACGGCGACGACTACACCCGCTTCATGACCGCCCGGTCCGGACGGCTCTCCGCCCTGGACACCTACCCCCAGTGGGCCGACGCCCGGCAGCGGCGCGAGCTCGACAGCGCGCTGCGGACCCCGGCCGCCCAGCAGGTCTTCGGATACGAGAAGGAGATCGTGGCCGGTCGCGGCCGGCTGCCCCGCGCCGGTGAGGTGCCGCCGACCGCCTGGTACGACGCGGCGACCGCCACCCTCAACGGGCTGCGCACCGTGCAGAAGGACCTGGGCAAGGACATCACGGACCGTGCGCACGTCCTCCAGGGCGAGGCCACCCGCACCCTGGTGCTCTTCGGGCTGCTGGCCCTCGGCTCGGTCCTGGCCCTCGGCGGGCTCGCGGTCGGCGCCGCCCGCTCGGTCTCCGGACCGCTGGGCGCCCTCACCCGGCAGGCCCGCGAGGCGGCCACGACCCGGCTGCCCGCCGCCGTCGCCCGGGTCCAGGCCGAGTCCGGCCGGCCCGAACCACTCGGCCCGCTCGCCGTCCCGCGGGGCGCCGGCACCGAGGTCCGCATGATGGCCGACGCCTTCGACCAGATGCAGAAGGTGGCCTACGACCTCGCCACCGAGCAGGCCGTACTGCGCCGCAACGCCACCGAGTCGCTGGTCAACCTCGGCCGCCGCAACCAGAACCTGGTACGCCGTCAGATCAGCTTCATCAACAAGCTGGAGCACGAGGACGCCGACCCCGCCACCCTCGCCAACCTCTTCGAGCTGGACCACCTCGCCACCCGGATGCGCCGTAACGCCGAGAGCCTGCTGGTCCTCGCCGGCGAGGCGAGCCCGCGGACCTGGGCCACCCCGCTGTCCGTCACCGACGTCATCCGCGCGGCGCTCTCCGAGGTCGAGGAGTACCGCCGGGTCAAGCTGCGCCGGGTCGACGCCGGCTTCGTCAGCGGCACGGTCGTCTCCGAGATCGCCCACCTGCTCGCCGAGCTGGTCGAGAACGCGCTGAGCTTCTCGCCGCCGGACACCGATGTGGAGATCGAGGGCCGCCGCACCAGCGCGGGCTATCTCGTCGCGATCGTCGACCACGGCACCGGTATGGGCACCCAGGCGATGGCCGAGGCCAATGTCCGGCTCTCCGGCAGCGCCAGCTTCATGGCCGAACCCACCCGGTTCCTCGGCCACTTCGTCGTCGGCGCGCTGGCCCGGAAGTGCGGCATCGAGGTACGGCTCGGCGAGGCGCCGGCCGCCGGCACCGTCGCCCGGGTGCTCATCCCCGCCACCCTCCTGGCGGACTCGGCCGCGGCACCGGCCGTACCCCAGGTGCCGGACGTACGGAAGGCACCGGAGGCGGCGCGGCAGAACGCCGGAGAGAAGGGCGCAGGAGAGAAGGACACCGGAGAGAAGGGGGAGTCCGCGGTGGCCGACGGGCAGGCCGGGCAGGCCGGGAAGGCCGACGGGGCGGGTGCGGCGGCGCAGGGGGAGCGGGCCGAGCGGCCCGCCGAGACCCCGCCGCGCCCCCGGGAGGCCCGTGACGCCGGACAGGGGGCGCCCGCCGGACCGCGCGGCTCCTCCGCCGCCCGTACCCGCAACGGTCTGGTCAAGCGTGCCAAGCGCAGCTCCATCCAGTCCGCGGTGAACGAGGCCGCGCCGTCCCGCTGGCAGCAGGAGGCCGCCCCGACGCCGGACCGCAGCCCCGACGAGGTGTCCGGGATGCTCGCCACGCTCCGCAGCGCTCATATGCGCGGCGGAATCAGCGTGGAGAAGGAGAAGGAGAAGGAAAAGGAAAAGGAGAAGGAAAAGGAGCGGGAGCGGCAAAGGGAGAAGGAGCAGGCGCGGGCCAACGCGCAGGGCGCGGAACCGGCGGGGGCCGCACGGAAGGGTGAGCAGAAGTGAGCGTCGATCTCCACAACGATTCCCAGACCTTCAACTGGCTGCTGGCCAACTTCGTCCGCAAGACGGACGGGGTGCGCGACGCCGTGGCGGTCTCCTCGGACGGTCTGCTGATCGCGGTGTCGGAGGGCCTGGGCCGTACCGACGCCGACCATCTGGCGGCCGTGGTCTCCGGGCTTTCGAGCCTGGCGCGCAGCGCCTCGCGCCGGTACGAGTTCGACGGCGTCAAGCTCATCATGATCGAAATGGGCCGCGGCTTTCTGCTGGTCTCCGCGATCCGGGACGGCAGCTGCCTGGGCGTGCTCGCCGACAGCACCGGCGAACTGGGCCTGGTCGGCTACGAGATGGCGGTGCTCGCCGAGCGGGCCGGGGATCTGCTCAACCCGGCGCTGATCGCGGATCTGCGGCAGGTTCTGCCGCGATGAGCGAGGAAGCCGATGAGGACGCGCTGTTCGTCCGGCCGTTCATCATGACCGGTGGCCGGGCGGAGCCGATGCACGACGGACTGCGTCTGGAGACGCTGGTGGTGGCGGTGCCCGATGCGCCGCTCGCCTCGCTGGAGTTCGAGCGCCGCCGGATCGTCACGCTGTGCGCGCAGCCGACGATGGTCGCCGAGGTCGCGCAGGGGATCGGGGTGCCGCTGGGCGTGGCCAAGGTCCTCATCGCCGATCTCGTCGTCGGCGGACTGCTGGTGTGTCAACAACCCACGGAGCTGCCGCTCCATGTCCTGGAGAGGATCAGGGACCATGTCCGGGCGCTCTGACAAAGCCGCACCGCTCGCCGTGAAGATCGTGATCAGCGGCGGTCTCGGTGTCGGCAAGACCACGTTCATCGGCGCGATCTCGGAGATCGAACCGCTCGACACCGAGGCCGCCATCACCCAGGTCTCCGTCGGGGTGGACTCGCTGGTCGGCGTGGAGAACAAGACCACCACGACCGTCGCGCTGGACTTCGGCCGGATCACCCTCGACCCGACGATCGTCCTCTACCTCTTCGGTACGCCGGGCCAGGACCGCTTCTCGTTCCTGTGGGACGACCTGGTCGAGGGCGGGCTGGGGGCCATCGTGCTGGTCGACACCCGGCGGATCGAGGACTCCTTCCCGGCGCTGGACTACTTCGAGGAGCGCGCCACGCCGTTCGTCCTGGCCGTCAACCGCTTCGACGGGGCCCAGCACTTCGAGCTGGCGGAGGTCCGGGAGGCGCTGGGGATCGACGCCGGGGTGCCGGCGATCGCCTGCGACGCCCGCGACCGCTCCTCGGTGCGGGACGTGCTGGCCGCGCTGATGGACCAGGTCGTACGGCGGCACACGGTCGGCGGCCCGGCGAAGGCGAAGGCGGGGGCGACGGCCCGGTGACGTCACGGGGCGGGCGGGCCGTGCCGGAACGGGCCGCCCGCCCCGCGCTCACCTGATCTCCGGCGGACTGATCCGCGACTCCTTGACCGCCGACGCGCCGGTGCCCCACTTCTTCAGGATCCGGTCGTAACTCCCGTCCTTCTTCAGCCGGTTGACCGCCGCCTGGACGGCGGGCGCCAGCGGCGTCCCCTTCTTGAACGCGAAGCCGACGTCCAGCCGCTTGAACTCATTGAGGAACCGCAGCCCCGGCTGCTGCTTCACCGCATAGCGCAGCCCGTTGATGGTGCTCATCACCACATCCGTCCGGCCCTGTTGCAGCGAGATCCACAGCGCACCCGATTCGGCGTACGTCTTCACGTCGTACGGCTTCCTGCCCGCCTCCTCGCACAGGTGCCGGTTCTCCTCCAGCGTCGCCTCGAAGGTGGTGCCGGCGCCGGTGGCGACCGTCAGCCCGCACAGCTGCCGCAGCGAGGTCACCTTCTTCAGCGGGCTGTCCTTGCGGGCCGCGAAGCCCTGGCCGTCGTTGATGTAGGTGACGAAGTCGATGGTCCGGCGGCGCTCGTCGGTGACACCGAAGTTGCCGGTGCCCAGGTCGTACTTGCCGCTGCCGAGGGCCGGCAGGATCGCTTCAAAGCTCGCCACCTCGCGCCGCAGCCGGATGCCGAGGACCTTCGCGACGGCGTCGGCGAAGTCGACGTCCTGGCCGACCAGGGTCTTCCCGTCGGGCAGATAGGTGGTGCCGGGCGGGGTGCCGACGCTGGTGGCGAGGGTGAGGGTGCCGCGCCTGCGGACCTCGGCGGGCAGCAGCCGGGCGGCGGCCGGGTCCTTCTTGATGCCCGACACCACGTCCGTGGTGGGGATCTTGGCGGCCGCAGGTCCCGCCTTGCCGTCGGCCGGCGGTTCGCCCGAGCCGCAGGCGGTGAGCGCCAGGACCGCGGTGGCCAGGAGGGCGGCGGCGCGCAGGGCGGCGGTGCGGGGCGTGGTGGTGGTCATGGGCGCGAGCCCTCCAGATGCGCTGGGTGTTCCGGATGCGTCAGATGCTTGGTGAGTTCCTCCAGCAGGGGACGGGCTGGGGGAGGGCCTGTGACGGTGGTGGGCCGCACCGTCGGGCCGCCGGCCGGCCGGGGCGCGGTGGTCACCGGGCGCCCTCCGTGGCGAGCGGCGGCCGTGCGGGCGCGGGCGCGGCCGGCCACGGCAGCGGGTCGGGCAGCTCCGCGCGCAGCTGCGGCAGCACCTCGGCGGCCGTCAGCCGCAGGACGTCGGCCTTGCGGTCGAAGGGCAGCCCGGCGCTCTCCACGGAGAAGAACTGCAGCGCATGCCCGTAGGCGTCGTGCTGCTGGAGGATCTTGTCGGCGATCCGCCCGGGGGAGCCGACGAGCACCGGGCCGTGGTCGGCGGCGTCGTCCAGGGTCCGGAACGGGGTGTTGTTCCCGGGCACATCGCGGGCGGCGACGGCCGTTTCGTAGTACGGCGCGAAGTCACGGCGGGCGGTGCGGTCGTCGGCGGCGGCGTAGAGGATCCCGCCGGAGGCGACCAGGGCCGCCGAGGGATCGTGCCCGTACTCCTCCCAGCGTGCCCGGTAGTGGTCCAGCAGCCTGGCGTAATTGGCCACCGGCTGGATGACGTTGGCGGAGAAGACCGGATCGCCCCACAGCGCGGCCAGCTCCACCGAGCGTTCGCTGGTGGCGCTGCCGTGCCAGATGGTGGGCGGCTGCTGGTACGGGCGGGGGAGTGCGGTCACCTCCTCCAGCGGCGGCCGGAAGCGGCCGGACCACGTCACCTTCTCCTCGCTCCACAGCCGCCGCAGCAGCTCGTAGTTCTCCTCCTGCAGCGCGTACTGGTCCGAGGCGTCGCGGCCGAAGAGATGCCAGGGTTCGGGGGCGTTGCCCTTGCCGATGGTCAGTTCGAGGCGGCCGGCGGAGAGCTGGTCGACGGTGGCGTAGTCCTCGGCGACCCGAACCGGATCGAGGGTGGAGAGCACCGTGACGGTGGTGAACAGCCGGATGCGATGGGTACGGGCGGCGATCGCGCCCAGCACCGCCGGCGGCGAGCTGGACAGGAACGGCGCGCCGTGCCGCTCCCCGACGCCGAAGGCATCGAACCCCAACTCCTCGGCCAGTACGGCGAGTTCGACCACCTCACGGAGGCGTTCGGAGGGGGACGGAAGGCGCCCGGACAGCGCATCCGGGACATTGTCGATCAAGGTCATGACGCCGAAGCGCATACCGCGCCCTTCTCTGAGCGGGGAGGGAACCGCGCGGGCGGCACCCGGGAGGGAGCCCGTGCGGGAAAGGGGAAGGGGGAAGGGGGAAGGGGGAAGGGGGAAGGGGGAAGGGGAAAGGCAAAGGTGACAGGCGAGGGGAGGGGTGTGCGTCCGCACGGCGGCGCACGGTGTGAAGGCGCGGTGACAGGAGGAAGAACCGCGAAACGGCCCGGCCTCAGGGGCGACGGGCTTCAGGGCAGGGCGTCAGCTCAACAGGACGACGACCACACGCGACCGAAGTCGATGTGGTCGCGGGTGACCAGCCGCTGCCATGAGTACATGGACACAAGTGGAACAGGCATCCGTTTCCGCGTCAACTGTCTCCCGGTGCGCCGTTCACAGTGTGGACGGCCTTGACAACCGGCCGTGTCGACCCCATAGCCTCAAGGGCCGGTTCGTGCTGAGGGGCGCGGCCCGGCGGCGTTCCGCGGAACGCGCTCCGCCTGTGTGAAGGCGCTCAACTCCCGTGTTCGATCACTGAATCCACGGAGCCTTCGCATGTCCTTGGCAGACTCAGCCTCCGACACCCTCGCCGAGCCGGCCCCGCCCCCGGCCCCCACCCCACCAGGCCGTACGAGCCCCACGGACGCCGACGGGGCGGTGCGCATCGTGCCCCGCCGCCGCACCGGCCAGTGGGCCGCGGCCGCCGCCGTCCTCGTCCTGCTCGCCCTGGCGGCCCTCTCCGTGATCCGCAACGACGCCTTCCAATGGGACGTCGTCGCCGACTACTTCCTGACCGCCGCGGTACTGCGCGGCCTCGGCCTGACGCTGTGGCTGACCGGGCTCGTGATGGTGCTGGGCTTCGCGCTGGGCACCGTGCTCGCCACCATGCGGCTGTCCGCCAACCCCGTGCTGCGCGGCGTCAGCTGGGGCTATGTCTGGCTGTTCCGGTCGATGCCGATCCTGGTGCAGCTGCTGTTCTGGTTCAACATCGGGGCGCTGTACCCGACGGTCCTCGGCATCAAGACCGTCAATCTCCTCGGCCCGGTCGCCATCGCCGTCATCGGCCTCACCCTGCACGAGGCCGCCTATGCCGCCGAGGTCGTCCGCGGCGGCATCCTCTCCGTCGACAAGGGCCAGCTGGAGGCCGCCCAGTCGCTGGGCCTGGGCGCCTGGCGGCGGCTGCGGCGGATCGTGCTGCCGCAGGCGATGCGGGCGATCGTCCCGCCGGCCGGAAACATGCTGATCGGCACCCTCAAGGGCACCTCCATCGTCAGCGTCATCGCCGTCCAGGACCTGCTCTACTCCGTCCAGCTCGTCTACCACCGCACCTACCAGGTCATCCCGCTGCTGCTGGTCGCCACCCTCTGGTACGTCGCCGTCACCTCGGTCCTCGGCATCGGCCAGTACTACGTCGAGCGGCACTACGCCCGCGGGACGGCCGGTGCCCGATGAGCCGTGCCGCGCGCCCCTCCGTGGTGATCGTCGGCGCCGGGCCGCGGGGCACCGGACTGCTCGGCCGGATCGCCGCCAACGTCCCCGAGCTCTACCGCGACCGGCCCCTCGACCTGCACGTCGTCGACCCGTACCCGCCCGGCGGCGGCCGCATCTGGCGGCATGACCAGTCGCCGCTGCTGTGGATGAACTCCACCGCGGAGGACGTCACCATGTTCACCGACGAGAGCGTGGAACAGGCGGGCCCGGTATGGCCCGGCCCCTCGCTCGCGCAGTGGGCCCAGGCGGTACGGACCGGCGAGATCCGCCTCCCGCCCGGGGCCGGGGACACCCCCGCCGCACCCGGCCTCGCCGACGCCGTCGCCGCGCTGGGACCGCGGGACTTCCCCGGCCGCCGGCTGCAGAGCGCGTACCTGGGCTGGGTGTACGAGCGGTCGGTGGCCGCGCTGCCGCCGGGGATCGCCGTACACGAGCACCGCGACACGGCCGTACGGATCACCGGGCCGCGCGACGGCCGCCAGGAGGTATGGCTGCGGGGCCGCCCGACGCCGCTCGCGGCCGACCTGGTGGTCCTCACCCTGGGCCATCTGGAGTCCGAACTCACACCGCAGGAAAAGGAGTTGGGTGACTTCGCGGGGCGTCACAGCCTGACGTACCTGCCGCCCGCCTTCACCGCCGACGCCGATCTGAGCGCGCTGCGCCCCGGCGAGCCCGTCCTCGTCCGCGGCTTCGGGCTGGCCTTCATCGACCTGATGGTCCTGCTGACCGAGGGGCGCGGCGGCAGCTACACGACCGCCGCCGACGGCACACCGGTCTACCGGCCGTCGGGACGCGAACCGGTCCTGTACGTCGGGTCGCGGCGCGGCGTCCCGTACCACTCCAAGATCGGATACGAACTCGACGGCGAACGGCCGCCGGTGCCGCGCTTCTTCGGGCCGGAGCAGGTCGATGCGCTGCTCGCCCGGTCCGGGGAGCTGGACTTCCGCCGCGACGTCTGGCCGCTGATCGACAAGGAACTGGGCTTCGCCCACTACCACCGGCTGTTCACCGCCCACCCCGATCGCACCCGGATGCACTGGCCGGACTTCGAGGAGAAGTACGCCGCCGCCGACCCCGGCAGCGCCGAGCTCCAGGCCCTGGCGAGCGCCGCCGTCCCGGACCCCGCCGACCGCCTCGACCTCGAAGCCCTCGACCATCCGCTGGCCGGCGTCCGCTACCGGGACGGCGAGGCCCTGCAAGAGGGGCTGCGCGGCTACATCGAGGCCGACCTGGCCCGCCGCCACGACCCCGCACACAGCCCCGACCTGGCGGTCTTCCTCGCGCTGCTGTCCGTCTACGGCCAGCTGATCCGGATCGGCGACCGCGGGCCCTGGTGGCACGGCTTCTTCAGCTATCTCGCCTCCGGCCCGCCGGGACCACGGCTGCGGCAGCTGCTGGCGCTGTCCCGCGCCGGGGTGGTGCGCTTCCTCGGCGCGGACACCACCGTCACCGCCGATGGGCGGCGCGGGGTGTTCCGCGCCGGGAGCGCCGGCGTGCCGGGGGAGTCCGTCGAGGCCCGTGCTCTGGTGGAGGCCCGGCTGCCGGAGCCGACCGTCGCGCACACCCGCGACGCGCTGCTGCGCGGCCTGTACGCCCACGGCGCGGCCGTGACGACCGGCGGGCTGCTGGCCGTGGACCCCGCCGACGCCCGGATCCTGGACCGCTCCGGCCGCCGCCCGCACCCGCGCCGCTTCGCCCTCGGCCCGCACACCGACGCCCGCTCCGCCGGCGCCTTCGCCCGCCCCCGTACCAACGCCCCCGCCTTCCGGCAGAACGACGCCACCGCGCGCGCCCTGCTCACCTTCCTCCGGGACGGCACCGCCGAGCCGGCGTCCGCCCCCGTATCCGCCCAGGGAGCCACCCGATGAGCACACACGGCGCAATGGTCGAGGTCCGCTCGGTCCGCAAGAGCTTCGGCCCGCTGGAGGTGCTCAAGGGGGTGGACCTGGACGTCCGCAGCGGCGAGGTCACGGTCGTCCTCGGCCCGTCCGGCTCCGGGAAGTCCACCCTGCTGCGCGCCATCAACCACCTGGAGAAGGTCGACAGCGGCACGGTCAGCGTCGACGGCGCGCTGGTCGGCTACAAGCGCTCCGGCGACAAGCTCCACGAGCTGCGGGAACGCGACATCCTCAAGCAGCGCACCCAGATCGGCTTCGTCTTCCAGAACTTCCACCTCTTCCCGCATCTGACGGTCCTGGAGAACCTCACCGAGGCACCGGTCTCCGCGCTCGGCCGCCCGAAGAAGGACGCCGTGGCGACCGCCGAGAAGCTGCTGCAACGCGTCGGGCTCGCCGACAAGGCCGACGCCTACCCCCGCCGGCTCTCCGGCGGCCAGCAGCAGCGCGTCGCCATCGCCCGCGCGCTCGCCCTGGAGCCCAAGCTGCTGCTCTTCGACGAGCCGACCTCGGCGCTGGACCCGGAGCTGGTCGGCGAAGTCCTCGACGTCATCAAGGACTTGGCGCACCAGGGCACCACCATGATCGTCGTCACCCATGAGATCGGCTTCGCCCGCGAGGTCGCCGACACCGTCGTCTTCATGGACGGCGGACGCATCGTCGAACAGGGCCCGCCCGGCCAGGTCCTCGACAGCCCGCGCCATGAGCGCACCAAGTCCTTTCTCTCCAAGGTCCTTTGACCACGGTCCTTTGACCAAGGCCCCTTGGGCGACCCGACCCGACCTGGCTCATTCCCCTCCGACCCGACCCGACCCGACCCGTCCTGACCCTGAGGAGTCCCACGGTGAACAGCCGTCGCCCCCTCCCGCTCGCCGTCGCGCTGGACACCCCCGCCCCGTCCCACGGCCCCTTCGACGCCGCGCACTACGTCGCCCTCGCCCGCCTCGCCGAGCGCGGCGGCCTCGACTTCCTCACCCTCGGCGACGGCTTCGCCCGGCCCGGACCCGACGCGCTCGCCGTACTGGCCCGCGTCGCCCCCGCCACCCGGCACATCGGCCTGGTCCCGACCGTCACCACCACCCACACCGAGCCGTTCCACGTCTCCACCGCCGTCGCCACCCTCGACTGGGTCAGCCGCGGCCGGGCCGGCTGGCACGTCGAGGTCTCCACCACCGAGGCCGAGGCCGCGCTGACCGGCCGCCGCCGGGCCGCGCCGCCCGCCGAGGCCTGGCGGGAGGCCGGCGAGGTCGCCGATGTGGCCGCCCGGCTGTGGGACAGCTGGGAGGACGACGCCGAGATCCGCGACCGGACCACCGGCCGCTTCCTCGACCGCGACAAGCTGCACCACGTCGACTTCACCGGCACCGCCTTCACCGTCCGCGGCCCCTCCATCGTCCCCAGGCCGCCCCAGGGCCGGGCCGTCATCGTCGTCGACGCCACAGGTGCCGGCGACGCGGACGACGGCGCGGACGGGACCGACGCCGCCGGCGAGGCCGTACGGGAGGTGGCCGCGGCGCACGCCGATGTCGCCCTCGTACGGGCCGAGGACCCGGTCACCGCCGCCGCGGCCCGCGCCGCACTGCGCGAGCGGGCCCGGCTGATCGTGCTCGCCTCGCTGCCGGTCACGCCGGCCTCCTCTGGCGACGCCGCCGGGCTCGCCGACCTGATCGGCGACTGGCACGCGGCCGGCGCCGCCGACGGCTTCCATCTGCGCCCCGCCGACCCCGCCCGCGCCCTCCCCCTGATCGTCGACGGCACCGTCCCGCTGCTGCGCCGACGCGGCCTGCTGCGCCGCTCCTACACCGGCACCACACTGCGCGACCACCTCGGCCTGCCGCGCCCCGCCGGCCGCTACGCCCCCGCCCGAGAGGCCTCGTGATGAGAACGGCCCGCAGCGGACCGCACCGCAAACAGATCCATCTGGCCGCCCACTTCCCCGGCGTCAACAACACCACCGTCTGGGCCGACGCGCCCGCCCGCCCGGCCACCACCCCGGCGGCAGAGGCCCCGCCCCACCCCGCCCTCGGCAGCCAAATAGCCTTCTCCTCCTTCGAGCACCTCGCCCGCACCGCCGAGCGCGGCCTGTTCGACTTCTTCTTCCTGGCCGAGGGGCTGCGGCTGCGCGAACACAAGGGCCGCATCCACGACCTCGATGTGGCCGGCCGCCCCGAGTCGATCACCGTGCTCTCCGCGCTGGCGGCCGTCACCGAACGCCTGGGCCTGGCCGCCACCGTCAACGCCACCTTCAACGAGCCCTATGAACTCGCCCGCCGCCTCGCCTCCCTCGACCACCTCAGCGGCGGCCGCGCGGCCTGGAACGTCGTCACCACCTCGGACGCCTTCACCGGCGAGAACTTCCGCCGCGGCGGCTACCTCGACCGCGCCGACCGGTACACCCGGGCCGCCGAATTCCTCGGACTGGCACGGGAGTTGTGGGATTCCTGGCCGGACGGCGGCGCGCCCCGCACGGTCGACCACCGCGGCGAGCACTTCACCGTCCGGGGCGAGTTCACCGTCCAGCGCAGCCCCCAGGGGCACCCCGTCGTCATCCAGGCCGGGGACTCGCCCGAGGGACGGGAGTTCGCCGCCGCCCGCGCCGATGTCGTCTTCACCCGGCACAGCGGCCTGGAGGCGGGCCGCGCCTTCTACGCCGACGTCAAGGGCCGGCTCGCCGCGTACGGCAGACGGCCCGAAGACCTCAAGATCATGCCGGGCGTCACCTTCGTCCTCGGCGACACCGCGGCCGAGGCCCAGGAACGGGCCGCGGAGATCCGCCGCCGGCAGGTCTCCCCGCAGAACGCCCTGCTCGCCCTGGAACAGATCTGGGGCGTCGACCTGTCCTCCTACGACCCCGACGGGCCACTGCCCGACATCGACCCGGACCCGGACAGTGAACTGGCACAGGGCCGGGTCAAGATCGCCGACCCCAAGGCGGTCGCCGACCGATGGCGGGCCCTCTCGCGCGCCAAGGGCCTGTCGATCCGGGAGACCGTGATCGAGACCACCGGGCGCCAGTCGTTCATCGGGACACCGGAGGCCGTCGCGGCGGAAATGACCGAATTCGTGGAGAGGGACGCGGCCGACGGCTTCATCCTCGTCCCGCATCTGACGCCCGGCGGTCTCGACCCGTTCATCGACCGTGTCGTCCCGCTCCTCCAGGAGCGCGGGGTCTTCCGCACGGCGTACGACGGCCGGACGCTCCGCTCCCACCTGGGACTACCGGAGCCGACGCGCCCGGCAGGGCAGGACGCACGGTCATGAGCACCCCGCTCCGGTGAACGGAACCGCCGCGCGTGCCGGTCCGTCCCACCTCCGACCGAGGGGGTCAACCCACCGCCCCGGCAGCCGCAAGAAGGCTGCCGGGGCGGTGTGCCGGGTGCGGCGCCCGCCACCGGGGCGCGGCCGACATATTTCCGAGGCCCTCTTGCGCTGCGGGGGCGGTGCCCCCGACACTCCGGACCAGCGCTTGTCAGGGGCACGCTGAAAACAGCACCGTGCGGATTGCCGCGTTCCCCTCGGCTGCGCCTCACCGGGCCGCCCACAGGCGGCCCATCCATCCCCCTCGGAGGAATCACGTGAGGAACGAGCGCACCACCCCACGCAGCGGCGTAGCGAGACGCACCCGGCTGATCGCCGCGGCGTCCGGACTGGTCGCCGTCGGTGCCATCGCCGTCCCGACCGCCGCCAGCGCCCAGAACACCGCCCCCGCAAGGACGTTCAGCGCCACGCAGCTCTCCGCCGCCGGCAGCGCGGTACGCGCCGCGGATGTCCCCGGCACCGCCTGGTCCGTCGACCAGAAGACCCACACCCTTGTGGTCACCGCCGACCGCACCGTCTCCCGGGCCGAGATCGCCCGGATCGAGCGGGCCGCGGGCAGCAACGCGGGCGCACTGCGCATCGAGCGCATCTCCAGCACCCTGCGGAAGTTCATCTCCGGCGGCGACGCCATCTACGCACCCAGCTGGCGCTGCTCGCTCGGCTTCAACGTCCGCAGCGGGAGCACGTATTACTTCCTGACGGCCGGGCACTGCACCGAGGGCAAGCCGCCCTACTACACCAACTCCTCGCACAGCACGAGCATCGGGCCGACCACCGGCACCAGCTTCCCGGGCAACGACTACGGCATCGTGAAGTACACCAACACCTCCGTCGCGCACCCGGGGACGGTCGGCAGCCAGGACATCACCAGCGCCGGCACCCCGACCGTCGGCCAGTCGGTCACCCGCCGCGGCTCCACGACCGGCATCCACAGCGGCACGGTCACCGGCCTGAACGCCACCGTCAACTACGGCGGCGGCGACATCGTCTCCGGCCTCATCAAGACCACCGTCTGCGCCGAGCCCGGCGACAGCGGCGGCCCCCTCTACTCCGGCACCAAGGCGCTGGGCCTCACCTCCGGCGGCAGCGGCGACTGCACCTCCGGCGGGACGACGTTCTTCCAGCCCGTGACCGAGGCGCTGAGCGCATACGGCGTGAGCGTGTACTGAGCGCCTGAACGAGGAGTGACCGGCCGGGGCCGATCGGGTCCGGCCGGGCTCCGTTGAGGGCCCCTGTCCGCCGGCGGACAGGGGCCCGACCGCGCTCGGGGACCTTTTCGACCACCCGCCGATCCGGGCATACCATGGCAATCAAGCGCCATTCGGACGGTGTACGCGGGTGCGCGAGGGTGCGTGACCGTGGATCGCGGTGCATGACGGTGCACGGCCGTGGATGCGGACGCCGGAACGGCTGGCGGAGGGCTTACGGCGCATGTCAGGGGGCCGTGATGGTCGCAGAACTGGTGACGGCCGGGGTCGCGCTGGCCTGCACGGGGGTCGTGTATCTCATGGCCGCGGCGCGCGTGGTCAAGCAGTACGAGCGGGGTGTGGTGCTGCGGCTCGGGCGGCTGGTCTCCGATGTGCGGCAGCCGGGATTCACCATGATCGTTCCGGGCGTCGACCGGATGCGCAAGGTCAACATGCAGATCATCACGATGCCGGTGCCCGCCCAGGAAGGCATCACCCGCGACAACGTCACGGTCCGGGTCGACGCGGTGGTCTACTTCAAGGTCGTCGACGCCGCCGACGCGGTCATCCGGGTCGAGGACTACCGCTTCGCGGTCTCGCAGATGGCGCAGACCTCGCTGCGGTCGATCATCGGCAAGAGCGAACTGGACGATCTGCTCTCCAATCGCGAGAAGCTCAACCAGGGGCTGGAGCTGATGATGGACAGCCCGGCCATCGGCTGGGGAGTGACCGTCGACCGGGTGGAGATCAAGGACGTCTCGCTGCCGGAGACGATGAAGCGGTCGATGGCCCGCCAGGCGGAGGCCACCCGCGACCGCCGCGCCCGGGTGATCAACGCCGACGCCGAGCTGCAGGCCTCGAAGAAGCTGGCCGAGGCGGCCGCGGCGATGTCCGACCAGCCCGCGGCGCTGCAGCTGCGGCTGCTGCAGACGGTGGTGGCGGTCGCCGCCGAGAAGAACTCCACCCTGGTGCTGCCGTTCCCGGTGGAGCTGCTGCGCTTCCTGGAGCGCTCCGGCCTCCAGGCGCAGGCGCAGACCGCACAGGCCGAGGCGCGGACGGCGCAGGCCGAGGCGGAGCTGCAGGACCACACCGAGCGGGCGACGGCGGAGCGGGCGACGGCCGTGGAGCCCGACGGCGTCGCCGACATGGCGGAGGGCGCGCTGCCCGCGGAGCTGGCGGATCTGCCGGACCTCGGGGGAACCGGCGGCCTGGACGCGGCACGGGGCTCCGAGCGCGGATGACCGCCGACGGCGGCAACCGGCCGCATCCGTAACCGGCCGCAACCACAACCGGCTGCATCCGTGGTCGAGCGCGCCCGCGGTCGAGCGCGTCCGTGGTCGAGCGCGCCCGCGGTCGAGCGCGTCCGCAGTCGTGCGCGTCCGCAGTCGGGGCTCACCCGCTGCCGCCCGGCGAGGACCGTATACAAGGACCGCCGGGCAGGGGGCCGCGGGCGGGCGCCGACAGGCACCGACGGGCACCGACGGGCGCCGACCGGCACCGGCAGGGACCGATTCCGGCCAGACGCCGCCTGCCGTACCGATATCCGCCGGTCCGTACCGGGGGACTCCGATATGCGGAAAGCGACGCGACCGGCGTGACCGCCATGTGATGGAACCGTGAACTCCCGTATGTGAGACCGGAACTCGGTCTTGTGCGCGAGGGAGAGGGATGGGGATACTCGGCCCCGCACGTTGACATGGACGCGACTCCCCGGAGCGCTGCTACGAAGTGCTGCTTCGCCGGGCCGGCCGTTCGTGTCCCGATTCCTCATACTCTCGGGCCCGCGTATCCCCCCACGGAACGGGCCCGTCCCCCCCACGGGAGGCACTGAGTTGAAGCACCGACGCATACCCAACCGGCGGGCGGTCCTGGCAGGCGCGGGAGCGCTGGCCCTCGCCGCCACCGCCACCGTCACCCTCGCCAACGCCAACGCGGCCCCCGCCCCGGCCATCCCGAAGGCGGCCGAGCTGACCTCCGGCGCGGCGACCGCCCTGGCGTCCCAGCTCAAGAGCGGCACGGCCGGTGCGTACTACGACGCCCAGGCCAAGAAGCTCGTGGTCAACGTCGTGGACGAGGCGGCGGCCAAGGCCGTACGGGCGAAGGGGGCCGAGGCCAGACTCGTCAAGCACACGCTCGCCCAGCTCGACGCGGCCCGGCAGACGCTGAAGTCGAAGGCGACCATCCCCGGCACCGCCTGGGGCGTCGACCCGGTCAGCAACAAAGTCGTGGTGACCGCGGACCGCACGGTCAAGGGCGGCAAGCTCGACCGGCTCACCCAGGTCACCAAGAGCCTCGGCGACAAGGTCGAACTCCGCCACAGCAAGGGTGAGTTCAAGCCCTTCATCGGCGGCGGCGACGCGATCTGGGGCAGCGGCGCCCGCTGCTCGCTCGGCTTCAACGTCGTCAAGGACGGCCAGCCGTACTTCCTGACGGCCGGGCACTGCGGCAACGCCGTCAAGAGCTGGTCCGACCAGCAGGGCGGCTCGGAGATCGCGACCACCGAGGACTCGAAGTTCCCCGGTGACGACTACTCCATCGCCAAGTACACCGGCGACACCGCGCACCCCAGCGAGGTGGACCTCTACAACGGCAGCACCCAGAAGATCACCAAGGCCGCGGACGCCACGGTCGGCGAGAAGGTGCAGCGCAGCGGAAGCACCACCCAGGTCCACGACGGCACGGTCAAGGCGCTGAACGCCAGCGTCAACTACCAGGAGGGCACGGTCGACGGTCTGATCCAGACGGACGTCTGCGCCGAGCCCGGCGACAGCGGCGGCGCCCTCTTCGACGGCGAGTCCGCGCTCGGCCTCACCTCCGGCGGCAGCGGCGACTGCTCCGGCGGCGGCGAGACCTTCTTCCAGCCGGTCCCGGAGGCCCTGCAGGCCTACGGCGCGCAGATCGGCTGACCGGTACGGGCTTGCAGGGAACGGCGGAACCGGCCGGCCCCGGACGCGCTCGGCGTCCGGGGCCGGTGTGACGAGGTCCCCGGGCGCCGCCGTCCGGCGCCCGGGGACCCGGTCCATACGGTCAGAAGCGGAACACCGCGTCCTGACCACCGTTCATCGTGCACGAGTTGGCGTAGGTGTAGGTGTACGACACCCGGTGGCCCTGCCAGACACCGTCCGCGGTGACCACGACCGGGTCCCACTCCTTGGTGCACACGCGCTCCGTCGCCGCGCCGGTCACGGCCGAGAAGTCGCCGTACACCGAACGCAGTTGGCTACAGGCGCCTCTCGGGTCGGGGTGGCTGCCGGTCGCCCGTGGCGCGCAGCTGAGGCTGACCGCGCGCTCCACCGTGGCCGTCGCGCGGCTCTCGCCCCGGCCGACGGTGAGCACCAGCTCCGTCGGGGCGTACAGCCCGCCGGACCGCACGGGCTGCGCCGGAGCCGTGGCCGCCTGCGCGGTGGTGGCCAGTGTGCCGAGAACCAGCGCCGCGCCGATGGCGATCGCTCCAGAGATGTACCGCATGACGAACACTCCCTTGCTCGTAGGTGCAGATGCCGGACGGGAGTCTGGCCCCAACCGCGCCCCGGCCGCACCTCCGGCGATTGCTTTGAGTCGATAGATGAAAGCGGTGGGTAATGGCGCGAACGAATGCGGCGGAGTTGTGACGACGATGTAACGGGATGATGTGCGGCCAGCGGGGATGCCGTACCCGCGGCCGCGGGCGAAAGGCGGCCGGGCGCGCTCGGAAGGGAGGAATCCGGCCGCCGACCGGTCGTTCGGGCGGGTGTCGATCTCCGCCCGATTGGCCGAAGAGGGGGGCCGGAGGCCCTCTCCGTCTGGGTTTCCGGCCGGTTTCGGGGCGGGGTCCGGGTTCGGTTTCGGGTTCGGGTTCGGGGTCGGCTCGGGGGTGCTACTCCGTGCGGCCGTCCAGCTCCGGCAGTCCCGCCGTCAGCGCCCGCATCCCGCGGGTCACCAGCTCCGCCGGCCCCTGCGGCCCGTCCTCGGGCTCATCGCCCGCGGCCCACTCCTCCACCGCGACCCGCATCGCGGTGTTCGCGGCCGCCGCGGCCAGCCGTACGGACAGCGGACCGGCGTCCGTCAGCCGCGCCAGGACCGGGATCAGGGCCTCCTCGGAGTCGTGGTGCACCCGGTGCCAGACCGCGCGCAGCGCCGGGTCGCCGGGCATCGCCCGCAGCAGCCCCCGGGTCACGTACAGCGCCTCCGTCGCCGGTGCGTCGGCGGGGGTCAGGGCCCGGCGCGCGGCCCGTTCCAGCGCCTCGCGCACCGGCGGCGCGTCCGGTCCGGTGGCGGGCGCGGCCAGATCGTCGATCCACTGCCGTACGCCGACGGCGAGCAGCGGCGCCACCGCGTCCTCCTTGGTGCGGAAGTAGCGGTAGAAGGTGCGCAGCGCGACGCCGGACGTGCGGGCGATCTCGTCGGCGGTGACCGCGGCGCCCCGCTCGGCGAACAGGGCGGCGGCGGTGCGGGCGATCTCCAGCTGGGTCTCGGCCTTGCGCCGCTCGGTCAGCGAGGGGCGGGCGGCGGTGGCGGGGCGGGGCGCGGTCGGCATGGGGCCAGCTTACGGAGTGGGGTGTCAGAAAGGCGTGACGCGCGAAGGTGGCACATCGTGCCATGTAGGCGTACGGTGCGGCTGAACCTCACGAATGGAGCAGCACCATGAACCGCTTTGACGGACGCCGCGTACTGATCACCGGAGCCGGCTCGGGCATCGGCCAGGCCGCCGTTCACCGGATCCTGGCCGAGGGCGGCCGGGTCGTGGCGGTGGACATCGACGAGGCGGGCCTCAAGCTCACCGCCGACCGCGCCGCCGCGGACGGCGTCGCCGACCGCCTGGTGACCGCGCCGCTGGACATCGCCGACGAGGCGGCGGTCCGGGCCGGTGTCGCCGCCGCCGTCTCCGGTCTCGGCGGCCTGGACGTCCTGGTCAACGCGGCCGGCATCCTGCGCTCCTCGCACACCCACGAGACCAGCCTGGACTTCTTCAACAAGATCATCGCGGTCAATCTGACCGGCACCTTCCTGATGATCCGTGAGGCGCTGCCCGCCCTCCTGGAGGGCGACTCCCCGGTGGTGGTCAACTTCAGCTCCACCTCGGCCTCGTTCGCGCACCCGTACATGTCGGCGTACGCGGCGAGCAAGGGCGGCATCCAGTCGATGACGCACGCCATCGCGAGCGAGTACAGCAAGCAGGGGCTGCGCGCGGTGTGCGTGGCGCCCGGCTCCATCGCCAGCAACATGACCAGCGGCCGCGGCCCGGGGCTGCCCGAGGACGCCGACATGAGCCTGTTCACCAAGCTCGCCCCGGCCATCGGCCAGGGCTTCGCGGGCCCGGAGACCGTCGCGGGTGTCATCGCGATGCTGGCCTCGCAGGACGGCGCGTTCATCACCGGCACGGAGATCCGCATCGACGGCGGCACCCACATGTGAGCCGGCTGAAACCTCCGCGGAGGTGACCGGGTGCCGGCGGGAAGGGCGCGGTGCCCGCGCGTGTGGCGTCGGGAGGGGCGCAGCACGTGCGGGTGCCGTGCCCTTCCCGGGTGCGCGGGGCGCGCGGCGCTGTCCGCCGGGCACGCGGCCGCCCGGCGCACGGCCGCCCCGGGCTCAGGCGGGCCGCCGCGCCCCGCCGCTGTCCGTGCTGTTGCTGTTGCTGTTGCCGGTGCCGTTGCCGCCGTTCCCGCCGTCGTCCTTCGTGCGGAGCATCGCGAGCACCATGGTGACCACGACGCCGCCCACCGCCCAGGCGGCCGGCACCAGCAGCGGCCCGGTCGTCGCATGGCCCGGGAAGTACGCGACGGAGCGCGCCGCCCAGGTGCCCGCGCCCGGTGGCAGCGCGGGGCCGATCGACCGCCAGAACGGTGGCAGCAGCGGGTACGGATAGGCGCCGCCCGCGCTCGGGTTGCCGAACACCACGATCACCAGGATCGCCAGGCCGATGCCGATGATGCCCAGCAGCGCCTGGAAGGCCAGCGTGGTGGCCCCGACGGCGAAGACGATCAAGGCGCCCAGCCCCCACAACTCGGCGATGCCGCCGGGCAGCGCGCCGAGGACCGGGCCGACGACGATCGCACCGGCCAGCCCGGCGACGACCGCATAGACCGCCAGCGCGGCCAGCCGGATGACCGCCCGCGCCCCGTTGGCGGGGCGGGCGCCGTGGCTGATGGCGAGGATCGCGGCGCACAGATAGCCGCCGACGCACCAGCCCACGACAAGGTAGAAGGACGTCAGACTGCGGGCGTCACCGCCGGCGGCCGGGACGATGTCCACCGTCCGCACGGTGCGCCGCTGTGACTTCTCCGCCGCCCGGACGACCACCTCGACGGCCTGGGAGAGCGAGGCACCGCCGCCGCTCGCCACCAGCAGCCGGTCACGGGTGCCGCGCGGATCGACGATCAGCGCGGCATCGATCGTCCGGTCCGCGATCCCCCGGCGCGCCTCCCGCTCCGAGGCCACCGTGCGCGGATCGAGCGGCGACCCGGGCAGCCGGTCGAGCTGCGCCACCACCCGCCCGCCGGCCTGCGCGGGGGCGACCACGCCGAGCGGCACATCCGTCGGCCGGGGGTGGTGGAAGGCGCCCGCGTACGACGTGATGAACGCGACCATCAGCCCCAGAACGCCGACCACCAGCAGCGCGGCCCGGGTCGTCACCGCGCTTTTGACCTCCTCGAGGAAGGTCATGCGGGTACGGGTGCCGTCGTCCGTGGTGGCCATGGCCCATATCTTCCGGGCGGTGGCGGGGGTGCGCAGATCGGACGGGGCCGATCGACGGAAGGCCGGGGCGGGGGACCGGGGCGGCGGGGACCGGGGTGACGGCGCGCCGTGCGGGCATATGTTCGTACGAATGTTCGAGTTACGCGTTATGGTGGAGGAAGAAACCAGGGGTACTCAGGATTAGCCGGGGGGCAGATGAGGCGCAGGAGGTGTAGATGCCCGGGTTCACGCATCTGCACACCGCTTCGGGGTTCTCCCTGCGCTACGGCGCCTCCCACCCCGAGCGGCTCGCCGAGCGGGCCGCCGAACGCGGGATGGACGCCCTCGCGCTGACCGACCGGGACGGCCTCTCCGGGGCCGTACGGTTCGCCAAGGCCGCCGCCGGGGCCGGTGTCCGCCCCCTGTTCGGCACCGAACTCGCCGTGGCGGAACGCGAGCCGGCGCGCGCAGCCGGCGCCGCCACCGCCCGCCGCCGTACCCCGGTGCGCGGCGGCGCCTTCGTCGACGAGTCCGGCGCCCGTGTCGTCTTCCTCGCCCGCGACGGCGCAGCCGGCTGGGCCGCCCTGTGCCGGCTGATTTCCGCCGCCCATGCCGGCCGCCGGGAGCGGCCCACGGTCCCCTGGGACGCCCTGGAATCGGCCACCGACGGTCTGACCGTCCTGCTCGGCCCGGACTCCGAGGTCGGCCGGGCGCTGACCGCCGGCCGCCCGGACCGCGCCGCCCGCCTCCTCGCCCCCTGGCGCGAGCTGTACGGCGACGCGCTGCGCCTGGAGGTCGTCGACCACGGCCGTCCCGGCAGCGGCCCCGGCTCCCCGCGGCTGGCCGCCCGCACCCTCGGCTTCGCCGTCGATCGGGGCATCCGCGCCGTCCTGACCAACGCGGTCCGCTACGCCGACCCCGGCCAGGGCCCGGTCGCCGACGTCCTGGACTCCGCCCGCCGCCTGGTCCCGGTCGACCGGCGCCGGCCCGAGGCCCGGGACGGCGGCGAGCGCTGGCTCAAGGGCGCCGCCGAGATGGGCCACGCCGCCGAGCGGATCGCCGAGGCGGCCGGGTTCCGCCGTGACCTCGCCCACCGGCTGCTCGCCGTGACCGAGGAGACCGCCGGCGAGTGCCTGGTCGACCCCCAGGACGACATCGGGCTCGGCCGCATCCACTTCCCCGAGCCCCGCCTGGTCGGCGCCGACCGCCGCACCGCCGCCCGGGTGCTGCGCTCCCGCTGCGCCGGCGCGATGGTGCTGCGCGGCTACGACCGCGACCGCGCGCGCTGGGAGCGGCTGCACGACGAACTCCGCACCATCGAACGGCTCGGCTACCCCTCGTACTTCCTGACGGTCGCCCGGGTCGTGGACGACGTACGGGAGATGGGCATCCGGGTCGCGGCCCGCGGGTCCGGCGCCGGGTCCCTGGTCAACCACCTCCTGGGCATCGCGCACGCCGACCCCGTCGAGCACGGGCTGCTGATGGAGCGCTTCCTGTCCGAGCGGCGGGCGGCGTTGCCGGACATCGACATCGACGTGGAGTCCGCCCGCCGGCTGGAGGTCTACCGCGCGATCTTCGACCGGTTCGGGGAGGAGCGGGTCGCGGCCGTCTCGATGCCCGAGACCTACCGCGTGCGCCATGCCGTACGGGACGTGGGCGCCGCGATGGGCATGGACCCGGCGCGGGTGGACCGCCTGGCCAAGGCCTTCCCGCACATCCGCGCCCGCGACGCACGGGCCGCGCTGGCCGAACTCCCCGAACTGCGCGGCGTACAGGAGGCCGGCGGCGAGCGGCTGTGGCAGCTGGTCGAGGCGCTGGACGCGCTGCCGCGCGGCATCGCCATGCACCCGTGCGGGGTGCTGCTCTCCGACGCCACGCTGCTGGACCGTACGCCCGTCGTGCCCACCGGCGGCGAGGTGTCCCGCGGCCTCCCGGGGGCGGGCGGGGGTGCCTCCGGCGGCGGCCTCGCGATGTCGCAGTTCGACAAGGAGGACGTGGAGGAGATGGGGCTGCTCAAGCTCGATGTCCTGGGCGTGCGGATGCAGTCCGCGATGGCGCATGCGGTCGCCGAGATCGGCCGGGCCACCGGACGCCGCATCGACCTCGACGACCCCGCGCAGGTGCCGCCCGGCGACCGGGCCACCTACGACCTGATCCGCTCCACCGAGACGCTCGGCTGCTTCCAGATCGAATCGCCCGGCCAGCGCGACCTGGTCGGCCGGCTCCAGCCCGCCACCTTCCACGACCTGGTCGTCGACATCTCCCTCTTCCGGCCGGGGCCGGTCGCCGCCGATATGGTGCGGCCCTTCATCGAGGCCCGGCACGGCCGGAAGGCGGTCCGCTATCCGCACCCCGACCTGGAGGAACCGCTGCGCGAGACGTACGGGGTGGTGGTGTTCCACGAGCAGATCATCGAGACGCTGCGGATCATGACGGGCTGCGCCCGGGACGAGGCGGACGAGAAGCGGCGGGCGCTGTCGCATCCGGAACTCCAGGGGCGGGTGCGCGCCTGGTTCGCGCAGCGGGCCGAGCGGCGCGGCTACCCCTCCGACGTGATCGCGCACACCTGGGAGATCGTCGAGGCCTTCGGCGCGTACGGCTTCTGCAAGGCCCATGCGGTCGCCTTCGCGGTGCCCACCTACCAGTCCGCCTGGCTCAAGGCCCACCACCCCGCGGCCTTCTACGCCGGGCTGCTCACCCACGACCCCGGGATGTACCCGAAGCGGCTGCTGCTCGCGGACGCCCGGCGGCGCGGGGTACCGGTGCTGCCGCTGGATGTGAACCGGTCGGCGGTCGCCCATCGAATCGAACTGGTGTCCGGTGCGGGGGGTTCCCGTGGCGTCTGGGGGCTGCGGCTCGCGCTCTGCGACGTCCACGGGATGAGCGAGGCCGAGGCGCGGCGGATCGAGGCCGGGCGGCCCTACCGCTCGCTCCAGGACCTGTGGCAGCGGGCCCGGCCGTCCCGCCCGGTGGCCGAACGCCTCGCCCGGGTCGGCGCGCTGGACTCCTTCGGCGCCAACCGGCGCGATCTGCTGCTGCACATCGCCGAGCTGCAGCACCGTCAACGGAGCGCTCCCGGAGGACAGTTGACGCTGCATACGGATCAGGAGGCGCACACCGATCCGGTCGAGCCCGCGGGGCTGCCCGACCTGAGCGATGTGGAACGGCTCAGCGCCGAGCTGGGCGTCCTCGGCATGGACGCCTCCCGCCATCTGATGGCCGACCACCGGGAGTTCCTCACGGAGCTGGGTGCCCTGCCGGCCCGGCTGCTGCGCGGTGCCCGGCACGGCGAGACGGTGCTGGTCGCCGGGGCCAAGGCGGCCACCCAGACCCCGCCGATCCGCTCCGGCCGCCGCGTCATCTTCACCACCCTCGACGACACCACCGGGCTGGTCGACTGCGCCTTCTTCGAGGACAGTCACGAGGCGTGTGCGCACACCGTCTTCCACTCCTGGCTGCTGCTGGTCCGCGGGACGGTCCAGCGCCGCGGGCCGCGCAGCCTCAGCGTGGTCGGCGCGGCCGCCTGGAACCTCGCCGAACTGGCCGAACTGCGCCGCGAGGGCGGCCTGAAGGCGGTCACCGCGCGGCTGGCCGCGGGCCCGGACCGCCCGGCCGCGGCGCCCGCGGAGGAACCGGGAAGGGAACCCGGGCCGGACGCCGCCCCGTCCCCCGCCCCCGGCCGCACCATCCGCCTGGAGACCGGCTACGAAATGCACCCGTGGGCCGACCTCCAGCCGGCCGGCGAACGCGCCGCCACCGGCCGCAAGCTGTGGCACTCCAGCCCGGGGAGCGCGGGATGAACACCACATCGCCCGCCGTGCCCCCGGGCCCTCCCGGTGCAAGCACGCTCCACGTCCGCTTCCGGACCGCCGACGCCACCCCCGTCGGCGCCGGCCGGTACGAGCAACTGCTCCGACTCCTCGCGCAGTTCACGCCGGTGATCGAGGCGCTGCCGCCGGACGCCGCGCTGGTCGACGTCCGTGGGGCGCTGCGCTATTTCGACCGGGACGCGGCGGGCATCGCCGAGCTGATCCGGCTGCGCGCGCTGGCGTGGTACGGCATGCGGTGCACGATCGGCATCGGCGCCAACCCGCTGCTCGCGCGGATGGCGGCCCAGGGCGCGCCGCCCGGCGAGATCCGGTCCGCCCCCTCGGACGGCGCCTCCGTCGCCTCCTTCCTCGCCCGCCGCCCGGCCTCGGCGCTGTACGGCGTCGGGCCCGCGACCGCGCGCACCCTGTGCGCGTACGGACTCGACAGCATCGAACGGATCGCCGCCGCGCCGCCCGCCACGCTCCAGCGGATCCTCGGCGCGAAGACCGGCCGCGCGGTGTACGAGCGGGCCCGCGGCATCGACCCGACGCCGGTGACGCCCAACGCCCCGTCCCGCTCGATCGGCGCCGAACACCGCTTCGTGCACGACGAACTGGACCCCGTACGCCGCCGCCGCGCCCTGCTCTCGCTCGCCGACGACCTCGGGGCGCGGATGCGCGCGGGCGGGCGGGTGGCCCGTGCCCTCACCCTCACCGTCCGCTACGCCGACGGCTCCACCACGACCCGCACCCGCCGGCTGGCCGAACCGACCGCGCACGGCCCCGCGCTCACCGCGGCGGCCTATGCGCTGCACGCCGCGCTCGGCCTGCAGCGGGCGCGCGTGCGGTCCCTGGCGCTGCGGGCGGAGGATCTGTGCCGGGCCGAACGCGCCGCGCGCCAGCTGACGTTCGACCCCGTCGACGACAAGGCGCACCGCATCGAGGCGGCCGTCGACCGAGCCAGGGCGCGCTTCGGGACCGGCGCCGTACACCCGGCGGCGAAGCTCGGCGGCGGCGCCGGGCCGGGAGCCGGCGCCGGACCCGGCCGCGGGGCCCGGTGGGCGTAGGGCTCCTCAGCCGCCGTAGAGCAGCTCCGTGTACCGCGGACCGTAGTGAGCCTCCAGCTCCTCCAGTGGTATCTCCGTGGCCTCGAGCTGCTTCACCATCCGGGCTCGCGGGGGCAGGGCATCCGGCTCCCAGGTCTCCGGCTTCCACAGATCGGACCGGAGAAAGGCCTTCGAGCAGTGGTAGAAGAGCTCCTCGATCTCGACCAGCAGCGCCAGCCGCGGGCGGTGGCCCTTGACCGTCAGCTCGTCGAAGAACGGCGCGTCCCGCAGCAGCCGGGCGCGGCCGTTGATCCGCAGGGTGTCGCCGCGCCCCGGAAGGACGTAGAGCAGCCCGACCTGCGGATTGGCCAGGACGTTCAGGAACCCGTCCACGCGTCTGTTGCCGGGGCGGTCCGGGATCACCAGTGTCGTGTCGTCCAGGACATGGGTGAACCCGGCCGGGTCGCCCTTGGGCGAGACATCGCACCGGCCCTGCGCGTCCGAGGTGGCGATCAGGCAGAAGGGTGACCGCGCCAGCCACTGCCGGTCGAGGGCGTGCAGCCGATGCCGGGTCTTGTGCGCGGCGTGTGCGCTCGGTTCGCCGACCAGATCCCGCAGCTCGGCCGCGGACGTCACCTCCGTGAGCTGTGCGGTGTCCGTGCCCTGTGGCTGCCGAGCCGTCCCCATCACCGTCTCCCCTCGTCACGCGCGGTCGCCCGTGGTCGCCCGCATCGTCTTCGACCCTACGGGACATCTCTGACAATCGGCCCGGCCGCGACGCCCGGGGCCGCCCTGCGTCGGAACGTCGCATACCTGTACGTCCGGTGAAGGTTGCGTGTCGCTTCCTTCACCGTCGTGCGACTGGTCCATTCTGCTTACCCAGCCGTAACTTACTAGACAGTCAACTGCGTTGGCCCTTGCGATCCGGATCGCAGGTGAACGGCTCACCGAGCACTTCGGAGTCCCCTCACCCCGCAAGGAGCATCGTATGAAGCTGCGCTGGTCACGAACGCTGGCCCTGTTGCCCGCCCTTGCCCTGGCACTCGGCGTCACCACCGCCCCCGCATCCGCAGCAACCGCCCCCGCACCCGCCGCCGCGGCCGGCAGCGGCTGGAACAACTTCTCCTGCAAACCCTCCGCCGCGCACCCCCGCCCGGTGGTCCTCGTGCACGGCACGTTCGGCAACTCCGTCGACAACTGGCTGGGCCTCGCGCCCTATCTGGTCGCCCGTGGCTACTGCGTCTTCTCCCTCGACTACGGCCGGCTGCCCGGCGTCCCGCTCTTCTACGGCCTCGGGCCGGTCGACGCGTCCGCCCGGCAGCTCGCCGCCTACGTCGACCGGGTGCTGGCCGCCACCGGTGCGCCCAAGGCGGATCTCGTCGGCCACTCCCAGGGCGGCATGATGCCGCGCGTCTACCTCAAGTTCCACGGCGGCGCGGACAAGGTGAACACGCTGGTCGGCCTGGCCCCCGACAACCACGGCACCGACCTGAACGGCCTGACCCGCCTCCTGGACCACTTCCCCGACGCCAAGAAGTACCTCGGCGAACTGACCCCCGGTCTGACCGACCAGATCGCCGGCTCCGACACCCTCAACCGCCTCAACGAGGGCGGCGACACCGTCCCGGGCGTGCACTACACGGTCATCGCGACGAAGTACGACGAGGTCGTCACGCCGTACCGCTCGGGCTTCCTCGACGGCCCCGATGTCCGCAACGTCGTGCTCCAGGACCTGTGTCCCGTGGACCTGTCCGAGCACGTGGCCATCGGCACCGTCGACCGCATCGCCTTCCACGAAACGGCCAACGCCCTCGACCCCGCCCACGCCACCCCGACGACCTGCGCATCGGCCTTCTGACCCGGGCCGGCGCACCGCATCCACCACTGCCGCCCGGCCGGGAAGCCGCCCGCGGACTCCTCCCGGGAGGCGCGGGCCCCGCCACGGGAGCCGATCGCCGCCCTCGGCGGAGCCCAGGCGCCGGGTTCGCCCGCCTGCCCGGCGCCGAAGCCCTGCCGTACGGGGCGGCGCGGCGGCCGGAGCCCGGCCGTCGGGTCAACCGGCCGGCGACGCCCCCTCGGCGGCGCCCAGCACCGCATCCGTGCACCGCTCCGCCAAGCCTGCACGGGCACCGTCGCCCGCCCGCCCGCTGGAGCCCGTACGTCCGACTGCTGCGCCGGCTCAGCCGCTGACCCGCCGCCCCGTTCCCCCGCGCACCCGGCGCAGCGTCAGAAAGGAGAACGCGGCCACCGCCAGCAGAACGGGAATCAGCAGCAGCCGTCCCGAGAACGCGAGCACCACCGTCGTCAGCACGGCACTGGCGGCCACGCCGCAGCACAGGGGAGTGCGGCGCGGCAGCAGCACCAGCGCGGCGGCCAGACCGGCCAGCGTCACGGCCGCCAGGCAGGTGGCGGTCGCCTCCATCAGCACGGGAAGACCGGCGCCGCCCCACCGGGCCGCCGCCGCCACGAGCACGGCGGCGATGCCCAGCACCGCGAGCGAGCGGCGCGGCACCTCGCCCGGCCCGCCGCCCTCGGCCAGCCAGCGGGGCGCCGCCCCGTCCCGGCCGAGCGCGGCACCGAGCCGGGAGGCGCCGGCCAGATAGGAGTTGACCGCCCCGAAGGTGAGGAAGAGCGCCGCCGCCGCGGCGACGGGGCGGGCCGCGACGCCCACGCTCTGCGCCAGCAGATCGGTCAGCGGGGTGTCGGTACCGGCCGCGGCCGGACCCAGCGCGCCGATCGTGGCGAGGGCCAGACCGAGGTAGAGCACGCCGACGACGGCGAGGGTGTTACGGGTCACCCGCGGCAGGTCCCGCCCGGGGTCGGCGAATTCGCCCGACAGATGGCTCGCCGCCTCCCACCCCGCGAACGCGAAGAACAGCACCGAGGCCGCCGAGCCGACCGACGTCCAGCCACCGGGCATGAAGGGGGTGAAGTGCGCGGCGGTGACGTGCGGGGCGGCCGCCGCCACCGCGCACAACAGCACCGCCGCCAGCACACCGCCGAGCATCAGCTGCACCCGCCCCGACATCCGCAGCCCGAACGCATTGGACGCCAGCGCCCCGGCCAGCACCAGCCCGCCGACCGCCGCCGCGCCCGCCTGGCCCCAACCGGCCGCGTCGGCCACGTACTTCCCGCCGATCCAGGCCGCCGAGACCACCCCGATGGGCACCGCCCCGTAGAACCACCACCCCACGACGGCCGCCGCCCGCGGCCCGATCGCCCGGTGGACGAAGGTGGCCACGCCCCCGCCGTCGGGGAACCGTACGCCGAGCGCCGCGAAGGAGGCGGCCACCGGCACACACATGGCCAGCAGGACGGCCCAGGCCAGGACCGAGGCGGGGCCCGCCGCGTCGGCGGCCAGGGACGGCAGGGTCAGCACACCGGGGCCGAGCACGGCACCCGCGCACAGCGCGGTACCGCCACCGACGCCCAGCCGCCGTACATCCGGCCGTGCAGAAACGGGAAGGGTTGTCTTTTGTGCGGTCACAGTTGCCGAACGTAACCGTCAACATGATCGACTTGGCTTCTCGTCGAACGAAATTCGGTGCAGCCCGCACCATGGACACCATGGACGACATTGATTCGGCGATTGTCCGCGAACTGCAGCGCGATGCACGGCAGACCAACCGCGAACTGGCCCGCAAGCTGAACATCGCCCCCTCCACCTGCCTGGAGCGGGTCCGCGCGCTCCGCGCCCGCGGCGTGATCACCGGCTACCGCGCGACGGTGGACCTGCGCGCCCTCAACCGCCCCGTACAGGCCCTGCTCAGCATCCGCATCCGCCCGCTGAACCGCGAACTCATCGAGCGCTTCAAGGCGTTCCTGGTCTCCCTGCCCGAGGTGCTCAACGTCTATGTCGTGGCGGGCGGCGACGACTTCCAGGTCCATGTCGCCGTACCGGACGTCGACCGGCTGCACGGGCTGCTGATGGACGAGATCTTCAAGCGCCGCGAGGTGGTCGACTGCCGTAGCTCGGTGATCTATCAGCATGTCGCCAACGACATCATCGGGCCGCTGCCGCCCCAGGGTCCGGGCGGGGCATGACGGTGCGGCGCCGCCCCCTGCGAGGTGGGGCGGGGGCGGCGCCGCGGGGCGCCGGGGACCGTCGCAGTGGGCCCCGGCGCGCGTGCCGCCGGCCGGCGGACCGGCGGCACGGGATCAGCCGCGCCGGGCTGCCTTGCGGCGGGTGGTGGCGAACAGGAGCGCGGCGCCCGCGGCCAGGACGGCGGCGCCGCCGATCGCGACCGGCGCGGTCGAGGCGTCCCCGCCGGTCTCGGCCAGCCGCGTGCCGTCGGCCGGGCGGGCGGCGCCGTCGGGGTGCGCACCACCGGGGTGCGTGCCACCGCCCTGGGCGCCACTGCTCTGGGCACCACTGCCCTGGGCGGCGTCGCCCGGCGCGTGGCCGTCCGACGGGGCCGCGTCGGTGTGCGCGGCGCCCGCGCCATGGCCGTGATGGCTCATGTCCATCGACGACTTGTCCGCCCCGGCCGCGATCTGGGAGTCCGTCGGCGCGGACGCGGTCGGCGCGGGTGCGGCGGCGGAACCGGCCCCGCGCCCGCTGTCCTTCCCGAACACCACGTCGGAGCAGGTGTAGAACGCCTCCGGGCTGTCCGAGCGCTGCCAGATGCTGTAGATCAGATGACGCCCGGACCGCTGCGGCACCTTCCCGTCGAAGACGTACTCGCCGTTCGTCAGCGTCGGGTCGGTCACCTTCACGAACGGCTTGGCCTCCAGGTCCGACCACTTCAGCGGCTTGGTCGGGTCATAGCCTGCCTTGGTGAGGTACAGCTCGAAGGAGCCCTTGTGCGGGGCGGTGGCCTTGTAGTGGAAGGTGCGGTTGCCGGCCCGCATCGCGGACGACGGCCAGTCGGCACGCGGCAGATCCAGCCCCTTGTACTTGTCGTCGCCGCCGCTGCACAGCTTCCCGTCCGGGATCTTCGTCTTCGACCGGCCGCCGGCGTTGCCGTCCCGCACCGCGTTCCAGTCGTAGAAGGCCTGTGCGCCACTTGCCTGCACGGCGGCCTTGCACGCCGCGGACTTGGGGCTCTCGGGCCCCTCCGCGTAGCACGCCGAGACGCGGCTGACGGGGTCCGACATCGAACCGTGCGCCGCGGCCGGAGTCGCGCTCACGACGGTGAGCGCGAGCGGCGCGAGGCCGGCCAGCGCGATCCCGGTGGCCTTGCGACTGGCCTTGCGACGGGCCGTGGGACGGGCCGTGCGACGAGCGGTCATCGTGGGGGTCTCCTTCATCAGGTACGTCGAGCGGGGAGGGCGGCAAGACGGGCCGTGGGGGGTCGGGACACATACCCTGCGCCGTCCCCCGGTGTACGGCGCAGACGGCACGCAGCCCCGCCTTGCGAGAAGCACGCTAGCCCCGCTGAACAGCGAATTTGAGGGCCGAAGGCCGATCCTGGAGATCCTTATGGTCGCTTTAAGGAAGGGCTAAGCGGGGGCACAGGAAGGCTCCCCCAAACCGGGCATCCTGAGCCGGAGTTGCCTGAGCTGGAGTTGCCCCACTGTCCGTCCGGGTCTCCTCCTGCGCCCCCTTTGCGTACTTGCATGCCTCCCCCCGCACACCGCACGGTGGTGCGCATGCTGCTCTGGCACTTGGTGCCCGGAGGGGAAGGGCGGTGAGGACGTGACCACGTTGACGCCATGGGCACGGGAGACGTTTGCCAACCTGGCCGGTCCGCTGGTCGAAGCCATCCCTGCATGCCTGGCACGAGCACACGATAGGGCGCGGAACGGCCATCAGGGCGTGCACACTCAAACGCTTGAGGCATACGGACACGGTCTGCACGCTGTCCAGTTCGAGGAACTGTCCACCGGCCTCGAGCATCTGGCCGGTGCCACGGCCGTACGCCTCCAGGGCCGAACCGTCATGATCGTCGCTGATCATGTGATCTACCCGATCCGCTACGCCAAGACGGACGTGCCGGTCACCGCCGCGCGATTGCGCCGTGCAGCCGGCCTGCGCGCCGATCTGATCCGCCGCCACGGACCGGATCCCATGCAGGGCGAACTGGACCTGGGCCTCGAAGACATCGAAGAGCCAGAGGTGCACCGCGACTTGGGGCAACTACCTCCCGACGTCGGACTGGTACTCGTCGCCTACGCCTGCTCCATGGACCGAGGGGTGATGCGGCTCGAGTGGGGCACCGCGGAACTCCGCCGCGAGGACCGATACCTGATCTGGCACCATCACGAGCCGCTGCACGTCCCCGATCAGCGCCATTCCGCCTGAGCCGGTGCCCGATGCCACGACTGCCACGACGCATCTTCGCCGGCGGCCGACTCGGAGGCCCCGGAGCCGGCCTGTCCGAACCGCCCCTGCGGCGCCCCGGTCACCGCAATACACGTTCGATCCGAGTCCGCTCCGGCCGCTGCCGCCGATTGGTTGCGACGGCCGGACGGAGGCGCTGGTGTACGCCTCCGTCCGGCGTTGTCGGTACCGCGCTGCCATGCCGCGCCGCTTGTCACCCGTCGCGCGCCGGTTGCGTCATGCTCCACGCCTGCCATCATTCGCGGACTTGCCAATCATCGCCCATGCTGGTAATAGGGCGCCCTTGGCTTCAGGAACTGGTCGTCCTGAGAGGGGACCGGGCCGGGGCACCGGAGAGGTAGTGAGTCATGCGCACACGACGACTGCTCGGCCTCGCTCTTGCCACCGCAACCCTCGCTGGCGTGAGCGCCATTGGTGCCGCCGCCCAGGCAGCGACATCCCCGACCCTCACGCAACAGGAGTGCACGGCTCAGGGTGGAACGGTCAGAAGTACCCCCTACGCCGGATACTCATGCGTGCTGCCCGACGGGAGCACGGTAAGGATCAGCTGATCGCGGTCGGTGGAGCGGCTTTGAACTGGAGTCGCTTCGGCGCGAGTGATCAGGGCCCATTCCGCCGGCCCGCGGATCGGGCAGGCTTGAACCGGCAGAGAACTGCCTGCCCGGGGAGGAGGTGTGGTCGCCTGCCCATCGGCAGATGCTAGCCGTCCAAAGCGCTGTGGCTGCCCCTTTGTCTGCCTTCGCTGTATGCGCTGCCCGTGTACCAGTCGTCGTCATGGACGGGCTTGACGCGGCAACGGCTGTGGAACCCGAGAACGCTCTCCGGGTGGCGACAGCCTCTCGGTCCCCGGATGCGTCGCGTATCGGCTGAAGGGTCCACTCTGTGGGCGGCGTTGCGTCGGCCGTCCAGGGATGGTCCAGGCCGCCAGGTGTGGACCACCGCGTCAGGAGTTCGGCCAACCGGGCGCCACGGCATGCGGCATGTGAGGACTCAAGGGCACGGCGGACTGTGGGGACCACGGGCGTGCACCGCTGTTGATGTCCGCTGTGGATGTTCGCTGTTGGTGCCAGGTGTTCGTGTCAGGTGTGGATGTGGGTGTGGGGGTCAGGCGGACCGAGGCACGATGGTCACCGCTCGGTAGTCGTACCCGTCCTGTTGGAAGCCCGGGGCTTCCCATGTGAGGTCGACCTGCTGTCCGGGCGACAGCGTGCGGAAGCCGGGCATCCGGATGTCGGAGAAGTGGCCGAAGCAGCCGCCCGGTGTCTCGGGGGAGTCGAGCACGCCCCACCCTTCCTCGTCGTGCCACTCGCGGACGGTCGCAGTTGCCATGGGGAAAGGCTACGGGCCGCCCGCTCGGCCCGGCGTTGTCAGTGCGTCCTGTCACCATCGGGACATGAGCATCGAGCAGCCCGCCGACCGGCCCGAACCTCCCCTGCCCGCCGCCGACGCCGCCTACTGGGAAGCCGCCGCCGAGCGCTTCGACGACGAGCCCGACCACGGCCTGCGCGATCCCGGGGTGCGTGCCGCCTGGGCCGCCCGGCTGCGGTCCTGGCTGCCGTCCGGGCCCGCCCGGATACTCGACCTCGGCTGCGGGACGGGAAGCCTGGCGCTGCTCGCCGCCGAGCAGGGGCACCGGGTCACCGGAATCGACCGCTCGCCCGCCATGATCGCGCGGGCGCGCGCCAAGCTCGCGGGGCGCGCGGACGGCCTCCTGGTCGGGGATGCCGCCGAACCTCCCGTGGGGGAGCGGCGGTTCGATGCGGTCCTGGTGCGGCATCTTCTGTGGGCGTTGCCCGATCCGGCGGCCGCCTTGCGCCGTTGGGCCGGGCTGCTCGTGCCCGGAGGGCGTCTGGTGCTGGTCGAGGGCCGCTGGGGGGAGGTCGATCCGATGGGGATAGCCGCCGACGAACTGACCCGCCTCGTGGCCCCGTTGGCCGGCCGTACGCGGCTGGAGCGGCTGTCCCGCGACGCCGCCCTGTGGGGCAAGGAGGTGACGGACGAGCGGTATGCGCTGATCGTCGAGGCTTTGCCGTGAGGGGTTCCGGTCCGTGGGGTGGCCGCCGTGGATGGTGTGCCCCAGATGCGGATTTACCTCTCCTTTTCCTAGGTCAGGCCGGTGATTTGCCATCGCTTTTCCGTAATACGGCGCCCGTGTGGCTCATTCCGGACGGTCGTCCTACGCTATAGGTGGCCTCTGCAACTATCTGGGCGTACGGTGACGGCCGCGGGTCGCCGCCCCGATGCGCAGGCCCGCCGCCCAGGCAAGGAGAGGAGCCGCGCGCATGTGCGGAATCACCGGATGGATCTCCTACGACCATGATCTGACCACCCAGCGCCCCACGCTCGAAGCGATGACCGCGACCATGGCCTGCCGCGGCCCGGACGCCGCCGGCATCTGGCTCGACACGACCGCCGCGTTCGGCCACCGCCGCCTCGCCGTCATCGACCTCGACGGCGGCAAGCAGCCCATGGCCGTCGAGCGCGACGGCCGCACCGTGCTCGTCACCACCTACAGCGGCGAGGTCTACAACTACCGTGAGCTGCGTGCCGAGTTGACGCAGCTGGGGCACACCTTCCGCACCAGCAGCGACACCGAGGTCGTCCTGCACGCCTACCTCGAATGGGGCGAGGCGTTCGCCGAGCGTCTCAACGGCATGTACGCCTTCGCCCTCTGGGACCCGCGTACCGAACGCCTCCTGCTGATACGCGACCGGATGGGCATCAAGCCGCTCTACTACCACCCCACCCCCGACGGCGTGCTCTTCGGCTCCGAGCCCAAGGCCATCCTCGCCCACCCCTCCGTACGGCCCACCGTCGACGCCGAGGGCCTCGCCGAGCTGATCACCTTCACCAAGACTCCCGGCCATGCCGTCTACAAGGGCATGCACGAGGTGCGCCCCGGCCATATCGTCCGGGTGGGCCGCGGCGGCGTCACGGTCAAGCGCTACTGGTCCCTCGAGGCCCGCGAGCACACCGACGGCCTCGACACCACCGTCGCCCGGATCCGCGAACTCCTCGACGACATCGTCGCCCGCCAGCTGATCGCCGATGTGCCGCTGTGCACCCTGCTCTCCGGCGGCCTGGACTCGTCCGCCATCACCGCGCTCGCCGCCAAGGCGCTGGCCGCCCAGGGCGGCGGCCCGGTGCGCTCCTTCGCCGTCGACTTCACCGGCTACACCGAGAACTTCACCCCCGACGATCTGCGCGGCACCCCCGACGGGCCGTACGCGCACGCCCTGGCCGAGCACGTACGCTCCGACCACCGCGACATCGTCCTGGACACCGCCGCCCTGATGGACCCCGGACACCGCGCCGCCGTCCTGGCCGCCCGTGACCTGCCCAACGGCTTCGGCGACGGCGACACCTCCCTCTACCTCCTCTTCAAGGCCGTCCGCGAACGCTCCACGGTCGCCCTCTCCGGGGAGTCCGCCGACGAGGTCTTTGGCGGCTACCGCTGGTTCCACGACCCCGAGTCCGTGCACGCCGACACCTTCCCCTGGATCGCCGCGGGCCTGTCGGAACGCTTCGCAGGCGGCAAGGCCTCCCGCCAGGCACTGCTGGACCGGGCCCTGCTCACCAAGCTCGACCTGCGCGGATACCAGGACCGCCGCTACCGCGAGGCGCTCGCCGAAGTCCCCTACCTGGACAGCGACACCGGACTCCAGCGCCGGATGCGCGAGATCAGCTACCTCCATCTGACCCGCTTCGTGCAGATACTCCTCGACCGCAAGGACCGGGCCAGCATGGCCGTGGGACTGGAGGTCCGCGTCCCCTTCTGCGACCACCGCCTCGTCGACTACGTCTTCAACACCCCTTGGTCCATGAAGACGTTCGACGGCCGCGAGAAGTCCCTGCTGCGCGCCGCCACCCGCGACGTCCTGCCCGACCTGGTCGCCGACCGGGTCAAGAGCCCCTACCCCAGCACCCAGGACCCGCGCTACAAGGAGGCGCTGCGCGACGAGTTGCGGAATCTGAGCGGCGACCGCAACGCCCCCGTACGCCCCCTGCTGGACTCCGGCGCCCTCGCGGAGGCCACCGCCGCCGGCGCCACCAATGACGTCCGTGCGGGCGCCGAACTCGTCCTCGGCATGAACACCTGGCTGCGGACGACGGGCACCACCCTCGAGCTGTAGCCCCGGGCAGCCGTCCCGAAAGGCTACCGCCGCGAATCCGGCACGGCGGCCGCTCCTGGCGCACAATGGGTCCCCCGCCCCACCATCAGCACCAGGAGCGCCACCGTGTCCCCGCAGACCCTCACGATCACCATCGATCCGGACGCGGCCGACGCGCCATTCGAGCAGGTACGCACCCGGATCGCCGATCTGGCCCGGGACGGCGGCCTCCCGGTCGGCTACAAACTCCCCACCGTCCGCGGACTCGCCGAAGACCTCGGCCTCGCCGCCAACACCGTCGCCAAGGCCTACCGCGCCCTGGAGTCCGACGGCGTGATCGAGACCCGCGGCCGCAACGGCAGCTTCATCGCGGCGGCCGGCGACGCCGCGGACAAGGAGATCGCCGGGGCCGCCGAGACCTACGCGCGCCGCGCCAAGCGCCTCGGCCTGGACCGCGCCGCCGCCCTCGCCGCCGTCCAGGACGCGCTGTCCGCGACCTACGGTCCGCAGGCCTGACCCGACGGCATCCGCCCGCCCCGGCCCGAAGGAGTCCCCGCATGCCCGGCCCACAGGCCCTCGTCCGCCGCCCCGGCCCACGCATCGCCGAAGGCCTGGTCACCCATATCGACCGTCGGCCGGTGGATCCCGCACGCGCCCTGAGCCAGTGGGAGGGGTACGTCCGGGCGCTGCACGACCACGGCTGGCGGACCACCGAGGTGGCACCCGCCGACGACTGCCCGGACGCGGTGTTCATCGAGGACACCATGGTCGTCTTCCGCGGGGCCGCGCTGATCGCCCGCCCCGGCGCGGAACCCCGCCGCCCCGAGACCCCCGCCGCCCGCGCTGCGGCCGAGGCGCTGGGCTGCACGGTCACCGAGATCCGGGCCCCCGGCACGCTCGACGGCGGCGACATCCTGAAGATCGGCGACACCGTCTACGTCGGCCGCGGCGGCCGCACCAACGCCGAGGGGGTACGCCAGCTCCGCGCCGCCTTCGAGCCGTTGGGCGCCCGCGTCATCGCCGTACCGGTCAGCCGCGTCCTGCATCTGAAGTCCGCGGTCACGGCCCTGCCGGACGGCACCGTCATCGGCTACCCGCCGCTGGTCGACGACCCCGCCGTCTTCCCGGCCTTCCGCCCCGTCCCCGAGGAGGCCGGCGCCCATGTCGTCCTCCTGGGCGGCGACACGCTCCTGATGGCCGCCTCCGCCCCCAGGACCGCGGAACTCCTCGCCGGCCTGGGATACCGGCCGGTCCCCGTGGACATCGGCGAATTCGAGAAACTGGAGGGCTGCGTGACCTGCCTGTCGGTGCGCCTGCGCGACCTTCCCGCGTAACCCGCGGCCGGTACGCAACGGGGCACCCCCGGCGCCGCCCGACCGCGTGCGGCGGAACGGGGCACCGGACCGGTCAGGAATGAACAGGAATGAAGAAGCGCGGTCACCGGGCCGCGCCTAATCTGACCGGCATGGACCGGCGACGGACGCCCGGTGGCCACCGCCACCGTGCCCGGAGGCGACATCCCCGAGCCGCTCGAGATGCCCACCGGGCCGGACCGCACCGGGCGACACCGACAAGGACCGCGCAGGCGGCCCCGCCCCACCGAGGGAGACACGATGAGCAAGTCGACGAGGACGGATCCGCGGACGGATCCGCAGCCGGCCGCGGCGCACCCCGCCGACAGCCACGATCTGATCCGCGTACACGGCGCCCGTGAGAACAACCTCAAGGACGTCAGCATCGAGATCCCCAAGCGCCGGCTGACGGTGTTCACCGGCGTCTCCGGCTCGGGCAAGAGCTCGCTGGTGTTCGACACGATCGCCGCGGAGTCGCAGCGGCTGATCAACGAGACCTACAGCGCGTTCGTCCAGGGCTTCATGCCGACGCTGGCCCGGCCCGAGGTCGACGTGCTCGACGGGCTGACCACCGCGATCATCGTCGACCAGCAGCGGATGGGCGCCGACCCCCGCTCCACCGTCGGCACCGCCACCGACGCCAACGCCATGCTGCGCATCCTCTTCAGCCGGCTCGGCACGCCGCATGTCGGCCCGCCCGGCGCGTTCGCCTTCAACGTCCCCTCGGTCTCGGCGTCCGGCGCGATCAAGGTGGAGCGCGGCGCCAAGAAGGCGGAGAAGGTCAGCTTCAAGAAGGTCGGCGGCATGTGTCCGCGCTGCGAGGGCCGGGGTGCGGTCTCCGAGCTCGACCTGACGCAGCTGTACGACGACACCAAGTCGATCAACGAGGGCGCCTTCACCGTTCCCGGCTACACCGGAGGCGGCTGGAACTCCCGGCTGTACGCGGAGTCCGGCTTCTTCGACCCGGACAAGCCGATCCGCAGGTTCACGAAGAAGGAACTGCACGACCTGCTGCACCGCGAGCCGACCCGGATGAAGATCGCGGGCATCAACATGACCTACGAGGGTCTGATCCCGCGCCTCCAGAAGTCGATGCTGTCCAAGGACAAGGAGGCGATGCAGCCGCACATCCGGGCGTTCGTGGAGCGCGCGGTCGCCTTCGCCACCTGCCCCGACTGCGACGGCACCCGCCTCGCCGAGCACGCCCGGTCCTCGAAGATCAAGAAGATCTCCATCGCCGACGCCTGCGCGATGCAGATCAGCGACCTGGCCGACTGGGTCCGCGGCCTCGACGAACCGTCGGTGGCGCCGCTGCTCGCCGCCCTTCACCACACCCTCGACTCGTTCGTGGAGATCGGTCTCGGCTACCTCTCGCTCGACCGGCCGGCGGGCACGCTGTCGGGCGGCGAGGCCCAGCGCGTCAAGATGATCCGCCACCTCGGCTCCTCGCTCACCGACACCACCTACGTCTTCGACGAGCCCACCATCGGCCTGCACCCGCACGACATCCAGCGGATGAACGACCTGCTGTTGCGGCTGCGGGACAAGGGCAACACCGTGCTCGTCGTGGAGCACAAGCCGGAGACGATCGCGATCGCCGACCACGTCGTCGACCTCGGCCCCGGCGCCGGTACGGCGGGCGGCACCGTCTGCTTCGAGGGCACCGTCGAGGGGCTGCGGACCGGCGGCACCCTCACCGGCCGCCACTTCGACGACCGGGCCACCCTCAAGGAGACGGTGCGCAAGCCCACCGGGGCGCTGGAGATCCGCGGCGCGACGACGCACAACCTGCGGGGCGTCGACGTCGACATCCCGCTCGGCGTGCTCGCCGTCGTCACCGGCGTCGCCGGTTCCGGCAAGAGCTCGCTGGTGCACGGGTCGCTGGCCGATGGCAGCGCACCGGACGGGGCGCCCGTGGTGTCGATCGACCAGAGCGCGATCCGCGGCTCCAGGCGGAGCAACCCGGCGACGTACACCGGGCTGCTCGACCCCATCCGCAAGGCGTTCGCCAAGGCCAACGGCGTGAAGCCGGCGCTGTTCAGCGCCAACTCCGAGGGCGCCTGCCCCACTTGCAACGGCGCCGGCGTCCTCTACACCGACCTGGCGATGATGGCCGGCGTCGCCACCACCTGTGAGGACTGCGACGGCAAGCGGTTCCAGTCGGCGGTCCTCGAATACCGCCTCGGCGGCCGCGACATCAGCGAGGTGCTCGCGATGTCGGTGACCGAGGCCGAGGAGTTCTTCGGCGACGGTGAGGCGCGGATGCCGGCCGCGCACCGCATCCTGGTCCGGCTCGCCGACGTCGGGCTCGGCTACCTCACCCTCGGCCAGCCGCTCACCACGCTGTCCGGCGGCGAACGGCAGCGGCTCAAGCTGGCCACCCACATGACCGAGAAGGGCGGCGTCTACCTCCTCGACGAGCCGACCGCCGGGCTCCATCTCGCCGACGTCGAGCAGCTGCTCGGTCTGCTCGACCGGCTCGTCGACGCGGGCAAGTCGGTCATCGTCATCGAGCACCACCAGGCGGTCATGGCGCATGCCGACTGGATCATCGACCTCGGACCGGGCGCCGGCCACGACGGCGGCCGGATCGTCTTCGAGGGCACCCCCGCCGACCTCGTCGCGGCCCGTTCCACCCTCACCGGCGAGCACCTCGCGGCCTACGTCGGGGCCTGACCGCGTCCCCCACCCGCGGTACGCAGGGAGAGTTCCGGGCCGGTCGGGCGGCAGCGCCGCGTTCCCACCGGCCCGGGGCCGCCTACCGGCCCTCGTCCCACGGCTTGCCGAGCCAGCCCTCATGGCTTTTGACCAGGGCGGCCAGGGCCGCGGTGACCCGCGGGTCCCAGCCCTCGGCCGCGGTGCTCACGGCGAAGTCCTCCCCGCCGCCGCCCCAGGTCAGCACCTCTTTCCCGGACGCCCTCCAGCGGATGGTGCGCGGCATCCGGGCGATGTCACCGCTGCCGCCGACGATGCTGCCGACGGCGATGGCCACCCACAGCGGAAACAGCAGCCACCACACGTACCACCAGAACAGATTGCCCTTGAAGCCGATGGCGTCCGGGCCGCCCGCCTGCTGGACGACCCAGCGCGATCTGCCGTGCCCGCCGCTCATCGCCCGGTCGTGAGTGATCAGCGCCAGGGATTCACCGGCGCCGGCCAGCACCTCGAAGACCGCGCTCTTCCCCTTCGTCGCCGACCTGGTCACGACGCGCGCCAGCAGCTGCCGGCGGGAGGTGTCCGTCCACAGGAGGAAGGCACGGGCGCCTTCCTTGCGCGCCGCGAGATAGGCGTCGCTGCCACCGGAGGACAGATCGCGCTCCAGATAGGCCAATGCCGACGGCCCTCCGTCACCGCCCGCCCCGGCCGCAGGGGCCGGTGCGGTGGAGCCGCTGATGCGTATCTTCCACCAGTGGCCCTCATCGTTTCCCGGCTCCGCCGATGTCCCGGTTTTCCGGCCCGCCCGCTGGAGCCATACCGTGGTGCTCAATCCGTTCCCCTCGTCGTACCGAGCCGTGCCGCGCCGTGCCGGGCAGTACCGAGCCGTGCCGCAGGCCCGTCGGTGTCCGGGAGCGGACTCTACCGACGCGGCCGGGCGCGATCACTTCGCGGCGGCGCCCTGGCCGGGCGGCGTCAGAGATACAGCCCCGCCTCCTTGCCCGCGTCCTGGGCCGGGACCGACGCGGGCCGGGTGCCGCGGCGCAGGGCGTACAGCTCGGCGAGGGAGGCGCCGTCGCGGCCGATGCCCTCTTCCGTGCCGAGCCAGTTGACCGCTTCCGTACGGGTCAGCGGGCCGACCTCGATACGGGCCAGACAGCGGCCGGGCCGGACCACCGCCGGGTGCATCCGCTCCAGGTCCTCGTTGGTGGTGACGCCGACGAGGACGTTGCGGCCCTGGCCGAGGAGACCGTCCGTCAGATTGAGCAGCCGGGACAGCGCCTGGCCCGCGGTGTGCTTGGCCTCGCCGCGGATCAGTTCGTCGCAGTCCTCCAGGAGCAGCAGCCGCCAGCGGCTCCGGCCGGTGCTGTCGTCCTCGCCGATGGCGATGTCCATGAGGTAGCCGACGTCGTTGAAGAGCCGCTCGGGGTCGAGGACGCAGTCCACCTGGCACCAGTCGCGCCAGGAGCGGGCCAGCGTGCGCAGCGCGGAGGTCTTGCCCGTGCCGGGCGGGCCGTGCAGCAGCAGGAGGCGGCCGGCGATCTCCTCGGGTGCGACCTTCATCAGCGCGTCCATCGCCGAGGCCACCGGCGCGGTGTAGTTGGGGCGGATCTCCTCCCAGGTGCCCGCCGTGATCTGCCGGGAGGTGCGGTACGGCCCGCGGCGCGGCGAGAAGTACCAGAAGCCCATCGCGACATCGTCCGGCTGCGGCTCCGGCTCGTCCTCCGCGCCGTCCGCCGACTGCCCCAGCACCTTCTCCGTCAGCTCGTCGGTGACGGCGGTGACCGCGATGTCCGCGCCGCGGTTCCAGCGGGAGATCAGCAGCGTGTAGCCGTCGCCCTCGGCGAGGGTCGCGCTGCGGTCGTCCTCGCGCGCCGAGCGCAGCACCCGCGCACCGGGCGGCAGCAGGCTGGCCCCCGGCTTCACCCGTTCCACCGAGCGGCTGCGGGCGTACGGCTGCTCGCCGTTGGCGAAGCGTCCCAGGAACAGCGCATCGACGACATCGGACGGGGAATCGCTGTCGTCCATGGTCAGACGGATCGCGAGGGACTTCTCGGCGGCGGACGGCGGCACGGCGGACGGCTGCACGTGATCGGCACACATGCCGCCATGATCCGCCAGACCGGCCCGCCGCGTACATGGAATAACCCGGCTGCTCCTGTCCGGTGTGCGGCGTCTTGGCCGAGAGCGTCCATGGGTGGCCGTGTTCGTCACGGCTGCGGTGGTGGCCCCGTGCTCGGGCGGGGCGCCCACAGACGGCGCAATGGCGGCGCTGCGCGGCGGCCGTCCGGACACTGTGAGGACGTGTCCGCCGGGAAGGAGCCGGGTCAGTGGAGCCGCCGAGCGGAACCGCGATGACGGTGATCATGGTGTGCCTCACCGTGGCCACCGGAGTACTCGACGCCGTCAGCTTTCTGGCGCTCGGTCATGTCTTCACCGCGACCCAGACCGGCAATCTGCTCTTCCTCGGCTTCGGTATCGCGCGGCAGGGCGGCCTGTCGGTCGTGACGACCGTGGTCTCGCTCGGTGCCTTCGCCCTCGGCGCGGCGCTCGGGGCGCGCGTGGAATCGACGCTGGCGGACCGGCGGCGGCCGTGGTTCCCGCTCGCGCTCGTCACCGAGGCCGCGCTGCTGGCCGCCGCGGCGGTGACCGCCTGGCAGCCCGGCACGACCGGGGACCTGACCCTCGGTCAGCGCTGCGCGGTCGTCGGTCTGATGGCGGTGGCGATGGGCATGCGGAACGTCACCGCCATACGGCTCGCTGTCCCCGACCTCACCACCACCGTGGAGACCCGGGCGATGACGGCGCTGGTCAGCGGGTCCGTGCTCGGCCGCGACAGAAGGCTGGGCTATGGCACGCACGCCGTCCCGCGCCGGCTGATGTCCGTCGGGTCGATGTTCGCGGGCGGCCTCCTCGGCGCCTGGCTGATCGGCCTGGGGACCCGTCCGTCGCTGGTGCTCCTGCTCGTCGCGGTGTCGGTCGCGGCCACCGCGCTGCTGGTGCCGGGGCTCGCGCGACGGCAGAACGGCGAGGAGTGAGCGACCGGCCCCGGGGCCCGGGGCCGGTCGACGGCGGACGGGGGATTACGGGACGAGCTTCAGCAGCTTGTTGGGCGATCCGGCGCCCGGATCGGTCACGACGCCCGCGGTGGCGCCGTTGGTCAGCGCCGTGGCGACCTGCGCCGGGGTGGCCGTCGGGTGCCCGGCCAGGTAGACGGCGACCGCACCGGTCACATGCGGGGTGGCCATCGAGGTGCCGGAGATGGTGTTGGTGGCGGTGTCGTTGGTGTTCCAGGCGCTGGTGATGGAGCTGCCGGGCGCGAAGAGGTCGATGCGGGAGCCGTAGTTGGAGTAGGAGGCGCGGGCGTCGGTGGCGGTGGTCGCGCCGACCGTGAGGGCCTCCGGGACCCGTGCGGGGGAGTAGTTCTGGGCGTTGGCCCCGGAATTGCCGGCGGCGATGGAGTACGTCACCCCGCTCGCGATGGAGTTCTGTACGGCCTTGTCCAGGGCCGCGTCCGCGCCACCGCCCAGCGACACATTCGCCACCGAGGGGCCCTTGTGGTTCTTGGTGACCCAGTCGATGCCCGCGACGACCTGGGCCGTGGTCCCGGAACCGGAGTTGTTCAGCACCCGCACCGCCACGATCTTCGCCTTCTTGGCGACGCCGTACGACGTGCCCGCCGCGTTCGCCGCGACATGGGTGCCGTGGCCGTTGCCGTCCTGCGCCACGTTGTCGTTGTCGACGGCGTCGTAGCCGTTGACCGCGCGTCCGCCGAAGTCCTGGTGGGAGATGCGGACGCCGGTGTCGATGACGTAGACGGTGGCGCCGCCGCCCGCGCTGTCGGGGTAGCTGTACTTCTTGTCGAGCGGCAGCTTGGCCTGGTCGATCCGGTCCAGGCCCCAGGACGGCGGGTTGGTCTGGGTGCCCAGGGCGTGCAGGGTGCGGTCCTGGAAGACCTGGTCGACGGCCGGGTCGGCGGCCAGTCGCCGTGCCTGGTCCGCGGTGAGGCGGGCCGCATAGCCGTTGAGCGCCGCGGTGTAGGTCCGCCGTACGGTGCCGCCGTACCCGGATATCAGGCTTCTGCCGTCCGCCGAGGCGGCCTTGAGGCCGGAGCCGCGCTTGAGTGTGACGAGGTAGCTGCCGTGCACCGCGTCCGCGGCGCCGGCGCCGACGACGGTGCCCCGGGCGGGCGCCGCATGGGCGGGGAAGGAAAGGGCACCGAGGGCCGCGACCGCCGTCGTCGCGGTGAGCGCCGCGGCGATCCGCAGCGTGGCCGAACGCCGCGGGGCGGCCGGGCCGGTGGTGGTACGGGGTGTGGTGGAACGCATCACTGCCATCGCGAGGGAGTCCTCCTCATCGGTGGCGCGCCGTGGTGCGCGCGCGGGGGGACGTACGGGGTCGTACGCCTTGGGCGGTGTCTGGGGATTTCTTGACCCGTTGTTGACCGTCCGTCAAAGAGGTTCGCGGGTCATGCGGGTGGACATCAAGACTTCTGCCGAGATGTCATGCGCGCGACACAGATGTCATGCGCCCGACACGGATGTCATGCGCCCGACATGGTGCGGCCATGGCGCGCCACGATCCGGCGCCGTGCGGCGCGACCGGGCAGGGGTCCGGCGAGGCCGGTGCGAATGGCGATATCTACGGCGAATCCGGTACGACTTTTCCCGAGCTTTGGCATGGACACTTCCGGTTACCCGCGGGTCCTGCTACCACGAATAAGGCAGAGATCCTGCTATGGGAGGTTCTATGAGACTGTCCCGACCGGCGGCCCTGGTGTCCGCCTTCCTTGTCACCACGGCGCTCGCGCTCACCGGCGCGAGCGCCGCCGCGTCCGCCCAACTCCCGCTCGCCACCGGCTATGTGGCCCTCGGCGACTCCTACTCCGCAGGCGTCGGAGCCGGCAGCTACGACAGTGGCAGCGGCTCCTGCAAGCGCAGCACCAAGGCCTACCCGGCCCTCTGGGCCGCCGCGCACTCGCCCTCGTCCTTCTCCTTCGCGGCCTGTTCCGGGGCCCGAACGGGTGATGTTCTCAACGGTCAGCTCGGCCCGCTCAACAGCTCCACCGCGCTGGTGAGCATCACCATCGGCGGCAACGACGCAGGCTTCGCCGACACCATGACGACCTGTGCGCTCCAGGGTGAGAGCGCCTGCCTGGCTCGCGTCGCCAAGGCCCGGCAGTACGTCGACAACACCCTGCCCGGTCAGCTCGACGGGGTGTACAACGCGATCAGCCAGAAGGCCCCGTCCGCGCGCGTCGTGGTCCTGGGCTATCCGCACTTCTACAAACTCAACGGCAGCTGCGTCGCCGGCCTCTCGGAGAAGTCCCGGGCCGCCATAAACGCCGCGGCCGACGACATCAACGGCGTCACCGCCAAGCGCGCCGCCGACCACGGCTTCACCTTCTCCGACGTCAACTCCACCTTCACCGGCCACGAACTGTGCTCCGGCAGCCCCTGGCTGCACAGCGTGACCTATCCCGTCGACGAGTCCTACCACCCCACCGCCGCCGGTCAGTCCAGCGGCTATCTCCCGGTGTTCGCCTCCGCTGCGTAACCGTCCGTACACGTGACGCCGAGGGGGAACCGCCCACCCGGGTCCTCCTCGTGCGTCCCGCAGGCCCGTCAGATGGCCTCCGATGGCCCGACGGGCAGTCAACTTGCCCTGATGGGTGCCCTGTAGGCGTCATTACGTATGGTGTTCGTCAACGTCAAGGCGAGACAGGTGAATCCGTTGACCGGTCTGCACGCGCGTCCTCCAAGAGAGATAGGGTTACCCTGCCCGTGCCGGGTGCCCTCGTCAGGGTGGGGAGAGTCATGGAACAGATAACAGTGCGGAGCAGGGCAAGAGTCCCTGCGATCAGTTGCGGAAGCGTCGCGTCCAGTACGCGTCTGGACCGCCATCTCGCGGTGCTGGGTGGCCCTGCCATACCGCAGCGCGAGACGGAGGGCGCGACGTCGCTGATGCGGGAGCTCACGGCCCGTGATCACTCCCGCACGAGGAAGAGCCGTGGTGCCAGGGTGTCGCTGTTCGCGCCGCTGCGCAGGCTGCGGCGTTCGCTGTTCGGCGGACACGGCTGACGCGTCCCTGAAGCGAGACCTCGGGCGACCACACCGTCCCGGCACAGCGTTGCGATTCACCACCCGTCAGGTACTGACCCGTCAGATCCTGATCCGTCAGGTACGGACCCGTCGGTTCCCGCGGGCGTCGCAGCGTGTCGGTGTGCTCGCCCAGGCACGCACCACCCGGCTCTTCCGCCACCACCCGTTCTTGTGACGGGTGGTTTTTTGTTGCTGTCTCCTTGCCGGCCTAGGGCCTGCCGCACGCCGAGCGGCGGACGCTGAGCGGGATCAGCAGGGCGAGGAGTACGGCCGACCGGAGCAGGGTTGCGGCGACGCGGTGCTGGAGGGGCCAGGCGGCGTCGCCGGCCGCCGCAGGCGCATTGCCGAACAGGTCGCGGCAGGCGGCGACGACCGAGCTGATCGGGTTCCAGTCGGCCAGGAAGCGCAGCCGGCCGGGCATGCCCTCGGTGGGCACATAGGTGTGGGAGACCATCGGCAGCATGAAGGTCAGGCTCGCGAGCTGGGCGGCCGTTTCCTCGTTCTTCGCCGGCAGGCCAGGTAGTACCCGAGCCACGCCGTCACCCAGCGGAAGAGCAGCAGCCCGAACGCACCCAGCGCCGCCCCCAGTCCCTCGCGGATCCGCCGGCCGACGGCCAGCCCGACCAGCGCCAGCGGTACCAGCCCGGCGGCGGCCACCAGGACATCGCAGACCGTCCCTCCGACGGGCACCGCGAGGCGGCTGATCGGCAGCGTACGGAAGCGGTCCATGACGCCGCGCCCCTGATCCTGGGCGGTGGAGGGCGTTCGAGGAGCTCATCGGCCCGGCGCACGGCCGCGGCGCCGAGCAGCCGGTGGAGCCGGCCGAACAGCCGGAGGTTCTCCCGGCCCGTCAGATCCCCGTCGACGGAGGCGTACTGGCCGGCGAGGCCGATGGCGCGGCGGACCGCGTGCGGTGCGCGGACGACGTCGTGGCCGGCGACGCGGGCGGTGCCGGCGGTGGGTGTGCTGAGCGTGGTCAGGATCCGCACGGCCGTGGTCTTGCCCGCGCCGTTGGGGCCGAGCAGTCCGCAGACGCTGCCCGCCGGTACCGCGAGATCGAGCCCGCGCAGCGCACGGACCTCGCCGAAGCGCTTCTCCAGACCTTCACTATGTACAGCGTACGTAGAAGGCGTAACGGCACCGTCGTACCGCACTACGTACGGTGTACGTAACTAGGATGGTGGCGAGGTGATCGATCCATGGCAGCAAGCGGCCGCGCGGCCGGACCCGAAGTGATCTGGGCGCGCCCCGAGCGCACCGGCCGTGGCCCCCGGCCCGCCTTCACCCGCGACGAAATCGCCGAGGCGGCCGTGCGGATCGCCGATGAGTCGGGGCCGGCGGCGGTCTCCATGCGGCGCGTGGCGACGGCGGTCGGCTGCGCCACGATGTCGCTCTACAACTACGTCCCGGGCAAGGGCGACCTCGTCGATCTGATGGTCGACCGGGTCAGCGGCGAGTACGAGCTGCCCGCCCGGCCGTCCGGCGACTGGCGCGCGGACATGCTCCAACTCGCCCGCCAGGGACGGGGCATGATGCGCCGTCATCCCTGGCTTCCGGGCGCCGTGCTGTCCCACAACTTCCTCGGCCCCAACGCCCTGCGCTACATGGAGTTCTGCCTCGCCGCGCTGGAGAGCTCGGGACTGGACGACGGGCTCAGGATGGAGCTCGTCTCCATGGTCAACGGCACGGTGATCACGATGGCCTCGTCCGAGCAGGCGGCCGCCGAGCGGGCCAAGGAGTCCGGGCACACCGTCGAAGCGCACCGGGCGGCGCAGGCCGGGTATCTCGCGGCGGTGGTCGCCGGCGGGCGGTACCCGCTGGTGGCACGGGCATTCGCGCAGAGCGCGCCGCTCGCGGATCCGGAGGCGGTCTTCGACCGGGTGATCGACCGGGTGCTGGCTGCCTATGCGGGGCGGACGGCGGACGGCGGGCCGGGGGCAGCGGCTCCGGAGTGACGCCGCCACCCGCCGCATCGAACCACGTTTTCGCAGGTCAACGGCGATTTCGGCGGCCGGGTGATAGCGTCGGGGCATGACTCCGGAAGAGCTTGCCCAGCTCGCGCATCTGCGCCGGGCACGGGATCTGATCGACCGGGAGTACGCCCAGCCGCTCGATGTCCCGACGATGGCCCGCCATGCGCTGATGTCGCCGGCGCACTTCTCGCGACGGTTCCGGGCGGCCTATGGGGAGACGCCGTACAGCTATCTCATGACCCGCCGGATCGAGCGGGCGATGACGCTGCTGCGCGGGGGGATGAGCGTGACCGACGCGTGCATGGCGGTCGGCTGTACCTCGCTCGGCTCGTTCAGCTCGCGGTTCACCGAGATCGTGGGGGAGACGCCGAGCGCCTACCGCAGCCGGGAGCACCCCGCCGTGGCGGCGATGCCCGCGTGCGTGGCGAAGGTGTACACCCGCCCGGCGAGAAATCCACCGAGCAGGATTCGAGAAGCGGGCGGCGACGCCGCTGTCTAACGTTGACGGCATGACCATTGCACTCCAGTACTGCCACATCACCGTCAACGACGTGGACGAGTCGATCGCCTTCTACGGCGGCGCGCTCGGCCTCGAAACGCGCAACGACGTCGCGTCCGGCGAACACCGCTGGGTCACCCTCGGCAGCGCGACCCAGCCGGGCCTCGAGATCGTGATCTCGGAACCGCACGCCGGCCGCTCCCAGGCCGACGGGGACGCCCTCCAGGAACTGCTCACCAAGGGCGTCCTGCCGATGACCGTCTTCAGCACCGACGATCTCGACGCCACCTTCGAGCGGGTGCGGGCATCCGGCGCCGAGGTGCTGCAGGAGCCCATCGACCAGCCCTGGGGGCCGCGCGACTGCGCCTTCCGCGACCCGTCGGGCAACATGGTGCGGATCCAGCAGGCGTCGAAGGAGTAGCGCGCCCCAGGGGCGGCCCGGCCGCCCTCACAGGAGGGCGAACTGGCCCTCCGGGCCCTCCTCGTGATGGTCGAGGACGGAGGCCGGGCGGTGCGCGTCGGCCGGCGCCGGGAGGATGCCCGCCTCCCGTAGCCCGGCCGCCGTGATGACCGGCCCGCCCGCCGTCCGCTCCCTCAACTCTGCGCATTCCGGGCCGAGTTCGGACAGCAGCGCCAGTACGGTGATCAGCTCCAGCAGCTCCGACGTCCACTCCTGCGGCCAGGCCGTGGTGCGCACCGCCGCCAGCGAACCCGCCTCCGGCGGATCCACCGGAGCCGTCCTCTCGGCGAACCACGCCTGAAGGACCCGTACGCCGCCCGCAGGGAAGTCCCAGGCGCCCGGCGGCACCGGCGAGATCCGGCCGTCGCCGAGCAGCAGCGCCTCCTCGGCGGCGTCGTAGCCGAGGGCGTCCGGCAGGCCGCGGGTGGGCAGCGCGGAGCGTACATAGGGGCGGCGGCCGCCCGGCATCCGCGGCCGCTCGCCGGGGTGCGACCCGTGCGCGCCCCAGGTGTGCAGCCACAGCAGACGCTCGCCGAGGGCGACGCCGGCGTCCCAGACGGCCGGGTCGGCGGTGAGCGGGACGCGCGTGCCGTCGGGGGAGTGGCGGGCGCTCGCGGTGATCCAGGCGAGCAGGCCGGCCGGGCGGACCGGGCGGTCCAGGCGGCGGGCGAGGAGGCCGAGCAGGCCGGGCGCGAGGTTCGGTTCGGTGCCGCCGGGGCGCCGGTAGAGGGGATGGATCCGGCCGGGCCGGCCGGCCGGTGCGTGCCCGTCCGGCAGCAGGGCGGAGCAGACCACGGCGGGGCCCGGCACCTGCGGCAGCTGTCCCGGTTCGACCGCGAACAGCTGCCGCTCGTCCGCCACCCGCCACAGCTCCGGACGCGCCGCGTCGATCAGCCGGTGGTCGGGCAGCAGCCACTGCCGGTCGAAGGGGCCGTGCAGGATCCGTACCGGCTCGGGGCACGGGCCGCTCGCCCGGTACAGCCGCCCGGTGGACGTGGCCTGGCCCGGCAGCTGGCCGACGGCGGAGTGCAGATGCCGGGACCGGGACGGCCGGAACAGCCGCTCGCGGGCGGCCGCGTCCTCGGCCGCCACCAGGGCGTTCCACCGGGCGCGCAGCATCGCCGGATCCGGCGAGCGCACCCAGGAACGGCCCAGCCGCAGCGGCGGCACGGACCACGGCATCAGTTCGGACAGCAGTGGCGCGGTCGGCCGTGGCGCGTCCTGCTTCGCCGTCACGCGGAGCCCCTCCCGGACCGTTCGGTTGACCCCGGCATGGTATCCACGGGCGCCGGCACCCCGGGGCGGGCCGCCCGGTCCGCGCTCGCACCCTTCCGCTTACTGATCTTGGAGCGGTACCGTCCCGCCGTACGCCCGACGGCATCGCGCGGACCTGGCTGCGCGCTGCGCGCCGGGACCTGCTCAGGGGAGGACCGTATGACGGACACCGCCTCCCCCGCGCCGCAACGGCGCGGGGCGACCCCCATCCCCGCGCGGGCCGCCGCGCGGCTGGACCGGCTGCCGCCGTCCCGCTGGCACCGCCGGCTCACCCTCGTCGTCGGCATCGGCGCCTTCTTCGACCTCTACGAGATCTTCCTCGGCGGAGTGCTCGCCGCGGTCCTCGCCGCACAGTGGGACCTGGGGCACCTCGCGAAGTCAGGGGTGATCGCGGCCGGGTTCCTCGGCATGTTCGTCGGCGCGAACGTGCTGTCCGTGCTCGCCGACCGCTTCGGACGGCGCCGGATGTTCCTGGTCAATCTGGCGGCGTATTCGGCGTTCTCGCTGCTGTGCGCCTTCGCCCCCAACCTGCAGTGGCTGCTGGCGCTGCGCTTTCTCTCCGGGCTGGGGCTGGGCGCCGAACTCGTCCTCGTGGACACCTATCTCGCGGAATTCCTGCCCCGGGCGGTCCGCGGCCGCTATATCGCCCATGCGTACACCTTCGGGTTCATCGGTGTGCCGGTCGCGGCGCTGCTGGGTGCCCGGCTGGTGGCCGGGCACCAGCTCTGGGGGATCGACGGCTGGCGCTGGCTGCTGGTCGCGGGTGCGCTCGGGGCCGCCTTCATCCAGCTCATGCGGCGCCGACTGCCGGAATCCCCCAGGTGGTTGACCGTGCACGGCCGGGAGGAGGAGGCCGCCGCGATCGTGACCGCCATCGAGGAACGGGTGGCGCGCGAGCGGGGCACCAGCCTCCCCTCCGTACCGGAGGCCGAGACCCTCCCGGAGCGGAAGGTGCCGCTGCGGGAGATGTTCCGCGGCGACTTCCGGCGGCGCACCCTGATGTGGTGGATCTTCCAGGTGCTGCAGACCGTCGGCTATTACGGCTTCGGTTCGCTGGCGCCGGTGGTGCTGACGGCGAAGGGCCACACCGTCACCGCCTCGCTGCTGTACGCGGCGCTGAGCTTCTGCGGCTATCCGATCGGCTCCGCGCTGTCCGTCCCGCTCATCGACCGCATCGAGCGCCGGACCCTGATCATCGCCTCGGCGCTCGGCATGGCGGCGTGCGGCCTCGCCTTCGGCTTCGCGGCCGCCACCTGGGCGATCGTCACCTTCGGCGTGCTGCTGACGGTGTGCAGCAACGTCTTCTCCAACGCCTTCCACGTCTACCAGACGGAGATCTTCCCGACCGGCCTGCGCAGCAGTGCCATCGGCATTGCGTACTCGCTGTCCCGGCTCACCTCGGTGGTGCTGCCGTTCGTCGCGCTGACGGTGCTGGACGATCTCGGCGCGACGGCGGTGTTCGGCGGGTCGGCGGTGCTGATGGTGTTGTTGTGCCTGGATGTTGCGCTGCTGGGGCCGCGGAGCACGGGGCGGAGCCTGGAGCGGATCTGAGGCCGGGGAGCGGGCCGGTGATCCGGGGCCGGGGCGGTCGTGCGGCCGTACGGTCAGTGCGCGTCCAGCGTGACCGTGAACGAGAACCGGTCCCCGCGGTAGTGGATCCGGGCGACGTCGACCACCCGCCCGGCCTCGTCGTACGTGATGCCCGTGTAGTGCAGGATCGGGCTGAGCAGCGGCACCTGGAGGAGGCGGGCGGTTTCCGGGTCCGCCAGGCGGGCCTCGACGGTGTCGGTGATGCGGCTGATGCGTACGCCCACCGCGTCCCGCACCACCTTGGTCATCGGCCAGCGCTCCAGGTCCGCGGGGTCGATCAGCGCGGCGACCTCGGGGCGGACGTAGTTGCGGGCGTGGTTGGTCGGTTCGTCCGTCTTCTCGTCGCCGCGGAGCCGGCGGAACCCGGCGACCTCCGTCAGGTCCGGGAAGTACTCGGACAGCTCGGCGGGCACCGGCAGCGGCCCGTGTTCCAGCAGCTGGGTGCGCATCCCGGACTGCTGGGCCACGATCGCGTCCACCGAGCCCAGCAGCCGCACCGGCGCGCCCCGCTGCGCGCCGGGCTCGATGAACGTGCCGCGGCGCCGGTGCCGGCTGATCAGGCCCTCCGTCTCCAGTTCCTTGAGGGCCTGGCGCATGGTCAGCACGCTCACGCCGTAGTGGGCGGCGAGGGCGTCCTCGGTGGGCAGCCGGAGCGGCGCCTCGGGGGAGCGGCCGAGTATGGAGGCGCGCAGCGACTGCGAGACCTGGTACCACAGCGGCAGCTTGCGGTTCAGGGCGAGCGAGTCGGGAGCGAAGGTGGTCACAGGGCGTTCCCCGGTCTTACGGGCGGACGGCTTACGGGCGGACGGGCGGCCCGGCGCTCACGGGCGGAAGTGGCGCTGGAGACCCTGCCACACGTCGTCGTATCCGCGCTGCAGATGCCCGGCGTCCCGGGCCTGTTCGGTGAGCGTCAGCGGCCAGCGGGTCTCGAACATGAAGGCCAGACCGTCGTCGATCTTCTGCGGGCGCAGCTCGGCGGCGCTGGCGCGGTCGAAGGTCTCGCGGTCCGGGCCGTGCGCGGACATCATGTTGTGCAGCGAGCCGCCGCCGGGGACGAAACCCCCTTCTCCGGCCGCCTTCGCGTCGTAGGCGCCCTCGATCAGGCCCATGTACTCGGTCATCACATTGCGGTGGAAGTACGGCGGCCGGAAGGTGTCCTCGCCCACCAGCCAGCGCGGCGCGAAGACCACGAAGTCCACGCCGGCCAGCCCCGGGGTGTCGGAGGGGGAGGTGAGGACGGTGAAGATCGACGGGTCGGGGTGGTCGTAGCTGATGGACCCGAGGACATTGAAGCGGTGCAGGTCGTAGACGTACGGGACGTGGTTGCCGTGCCAGGCGACCACGTCCAGCGGGGAGTGGTCGTAGGTCGCCGTCCAGAGGTTGCCGCAGAATTTGTTGACGACCTCGACGGGGCCCTCGACGTCCTCGTAGGCGGCGACCGGGGCGAGGAAGTCCCGCGCGTTGGCCAGGCCGTTGGCGCCGATCGGGCCGAGGTCGGGGAGCTGGAAGGGCCGGCCGTAGTTCTCGCAGACATAGCCGCGGGCGGTGGCATCGAGCAGCTCGACGCGGAAGCGCACGCCGCGCGGGATCAGCGCCACATGGCCCGGCTCGGCGCGCAGCAGGCCCAGTTCGGTACGCAGCAGCAGCCCGCCGCGCTCGGGCACGATCAGCAGCTCGCCGTCCGCGTCGCTGAACACCCGGTCGGTCATGGGGGAGTTGGCGTAGTAGAGGTGGACGGCCATGCCGGTGCGCTGGGTGGCGTCGCCGTTGCCGCCCAGCGTCCACAGGCCGTCGAGGAAGTCGACGGGGCCGGTGGGCTCGGGGAGCGGGTTCCAGCGCAGCCGGTTGGGGTCCGCCGCGCAGTCGGTGAACGGCGCGGAGCGCAGGGCGCCCCGCTCGGCGCGGACGAACGGCGGGTGCGCCGCCGAGGGGCGGATGCGGTAGAGCCAGGAGCGGTGGTTGTGGCTGCGCGGTTCGGTGAACGCCGATCCGCTGAGCTGCTCGGCGTACAGGCCCAGCGGCGCGAGCTGCGGGGAGTTGCGGCCCACCGGCAGCGCGCCGGCGACGGCCTCCGAGCTGTGCTCGTTGCCGAACCCGGAGACGTAGGAGAGCCCCTCGGCGGTCTTTCGCGCCTGCTCGCTGCCCGTACCTGTCATTGCGCGCTCCCGCCCATCGGTAACCCGTACAAGACCCACACCTGTGCCGGACCGGATCCCGTACGGATCGAATCCTATGCAAGACCTTAGGATTGCCGTCGCGGCCGCGCCCGTCAACGGAGACCTTCGGCCGCGCTGGCCGGATTCCGGCGTTTGCGGACTCCCTGCGCGGACGCCGGGCAGGATGTCCGGGTGCAGCAGCCGAACCCGCTCCGACGCGTCCCCGTCCAGCAGCGCAGCGCCCAGCGCCTGGCGCGCATCCTCGATGCCTGCGCGGAACTCCTGGAGGAGACCGGGTACGAGGACCTCAGCACGCGCGCCGTGGCCGGCCGCGCCGACGTCCCGATCGGCTCGGTCTACCGCTTCTTCCCCAACAAACGCGCCATGGCCGAGGCGCTCGCCCGGCGCAATCTCGACGCCTACGCGGACCGCATCAGCGCCCGGCTGACCGCTCCCGCCGACGAGCGGCTGGAATGGCGCCGTGCGATGGACGTGGTGGTCGACGAATACCTCGCCATGAAACGCACGGTGTCCGGCTTCGCCCTGGTGGAGTTCACCGTCCCCGCCCCGCACGCCGCCCGCCGGGCCAACTACGAGGTCGCCGACCGGCTGCTGGCGCTGCTGGCCGGCCCGCTCGGCCTGGACGCCGCCGAGGAACGGCTGCGGATCGCCTTCCTCGTCGGCGTCGAGACCGCCGACGCGCTGCTCCAGCTGGCCTTCCGCACGGATCCGGCCGGTGACCCGGCGATCGTGGCGGAGTGCAAGGTGTTGTTGCGGGCGTATCTGGCTCGGTACCTGGACGGTGCCGCGGGCTAGGCCCCACGTTGTCGGCTTCCCCGCCGTGGGGGTTTCTCTGGGTGCGCCTGCGGCGGGCGGTGCCGCTTGCGCGGGGCTGTTCGGCTGCGGGGCCGGGCCTCCGGACTCCGTCCTGCGGCCCGGCCCCTCCCCGTTGGGGGTAGGGAGGAGGGCGGTGGGGGTGTACGTCGGTGGTCGGGTGTGCCTGGTGGACACGACCACCTGCACCTGAACACGAGACGTCCGCCCCTACCGGCCTTTCCCACCCACCCACGGGAGGGGACGGCCCGTAGCGGCGGAGCCGTGTAGGGCCGTCACCGCACCCGACAAACCCACGCCCGCCGCAGGCGCAACGGCGACAAGCCCGCCACGGCGGGACGGCCGACAACGTGCGGGCCAAAACAAAACGCCGCGTTGAGCAGGCGTTTTGCTCGTATTGCTCGCGTGTCAAGGTCTTGTTAACAAAAGTTTGCGGGACCTAACGTCGCCTGGGCCGCCACCCCCCGGCAGTTGTTCAAGGGCGAACGTGAGGTACCCCCAATGCTGACAATCCTCGGATTTGTCATGATCGCCAGCTTCCTGGTGCTGATCATGATGAAGAAGATGTCACCGATGGCAGCGCTTGTGCTCATCCCCGCGCTGTTCTGCGTCCTGGTCGGCCAGGGCGCGCACCTGGGCGATTACGTCCTCAAGGGCATCGGCGACCTGGCCCCGACGGCCGCGATGCTGATGTTCGCCATCATCTACTTCGGGGTGATGATCGATGTCGGGCTCTTCGACCCGGTCGTCCGCGGCATCCTGAGGTTCTGCAAGGCCGACCCGCTGCGGGTGGTCGTCGGTACGGCGCTGCTCGCCGCGATCGTCTCGCTCGACGGCGACGGCTCCACCACGTTCATGATCACCGTCTCCGCGCTCTACCCGCTCTACAAGCGGCTGAAGATGAGCCTGGTGGTCATGACCGGTGTCGCCGCCACCGCCAACGGCGTGATGAACACCCTCCCCTGGGGCGGCCCGACCGCCCGCGCCGCCACCGCACTCAAGCTCGACGCCGGCGACATCTTCGTCCCGATGATCCCCGCGCTGGCCGTCGGCCTGGTCGCCGTCTTCGTCCTCGCGTACGTCCTCGGGCGGCGCGAGCGCACGCGGCTGGGGGTGCTGACGCTCGGCGACGTCCGCGTGGTGACCGAGGAGGCCGAGGCGAAGGAGACCGAGCGGGTGCTGGCCGGCGCGGGCGGCGGTCCGGTTGTCACCCGGCGTACGGTCCCGGCCGGCGGCGCGGACGGCGGCTCCGGGGAGCGGGCGGAGGACGTCGACCTCCAGGGCCTCGACCCCCTGCGTCCCACCCTGCGTCCCAAGCTCTACTGGTTCAACGCCGCGCTCACCGTCGCGCTGCTCACCCTGCTCATCCTGCAGACGCTGCCGATTCCGGTCCTCTTCCTCCTCGGTGCGGCCATCGCCCTCACCGTCAACTTCCCGCAGATGAAGGACCAGAAGGCCCGCATCGCCGCGCACGCCGAGAACGTCCTGAACGTCTCCGGCATGGTCTTCGCCGCCGCCGTCTTCACAGGCGTCCTCACCGGCACCGGCATGGTCGAGCACATGGCCCGCTGGCTGGTCGCCGGCATCCCCGACGCGCTCGGCCCGCACATGGGCATCGTCACCGGCGTCCTCAGCATCCCGCTGACGTACTTCATGTCCAACGACGGCTTCTACTTCGGCATCGTCCCGATCCTCGCCGAGGCCGGAGCCGCGCACGGTGTCGCCCCCATCGAGATCGCCCGCGCCTCCCTCGTCGGCCAGGCGCTGCACATGTCCAGTCCGCTGGTTCCGGCCGTCTACGTCCTCGTCGGCATGGCCAAGGTCGAATTCGGCGACCACACCAAATTCACCGTGAAGTGGGCCGCGCTGACCTCGCTGGTGGTGCTGGGCGCCGGGTTGCTGTTCGGCATCATCTAGGCGGCCGGACCGGGGGAGGGTGGCAGGGGCGCCCGCCGTACGTCATGCCCGGCCGGTCAGGGCGGTGCGCGCGGTGCGTACCTCGTCGATGGCCTGGAGATGCCCGCCCTCCTCCGCGCAGCGCTCGGCCCGGTCCAGGAGGCGGGCGCTGCCGGCCGGGTCGGGGGCGTGCCGTACGCGGGCCAGGGCGATCAGGGCGAAGGCGAGGGCCGTGGCCCCGAAGGGTTCGGCCAGTTCGACGGCGGCGCGGGCCAGGCGTTCCGCGTCGTCCCGCTCGCCGAGCAGGAGGTGCAGTTCGGCTAGGTTGGCGCGCTCGAAGGCGGTGGCCGTGGGCCGGCCGGCCTGCTCGGCCAGTGCCAGGGCGCGGCGTCCGTACTCCAGCGCCTGCCGGTGCCGGCCCGCCCGGCGCGCGTTCTCGCGCAGCACGGACAGCACGGTGGCCAGCAGCGCCGGGTCACCGGACTCCTCGGCCGGCGCCAGGGCGCGTTCGGCGGGGCCCGCCGCCTCGGCGGAGCGGCCGGACAGGCCCAGGCAGACGGTCTGCTGGGCGAGCGAACGGGCCAGCAGCACCGGCCGGTCGGCCCCCCGTGCGGCCTCCGCGGACCGCTGCGCCGCCCGCGCGGCCGCCAGCGCCTCGTCGTACCGGCCCGCGTACGACAGCACCGCGGAGCGCGCCATCCGGTGTGCCGCCCGCACCTCGTCGGGGGTCCCCGGCCCCGGCGGATGGGCGCCCAGCACGGTGAGCGCCTCCTCGCCCGCGCGGCTGCGGCACAGCACCTCCGCCAGCCGGGCCGCGGCCAGGACGCAGGCATCGCCCCGGCCCTGGCGCTCGTACGAGGCCAGGGCCTCCCGCAGCACGCCGAGCGCTTCCCCGGAGCGTCCCGAACGGTCCAGGGCCAGCGCCCAGTCCAGCCGCACCCGCGCCGCATCCGCCTCGGGGGCCGCCCCCTCGTCGGGCGTCACCCGGGCAGCGGTCTCCTGCGCCCGGGACAGCGCGTCGCGCACCTGGCCGCGCAGCTGCCGCAGGCGCTCGCGGGGCGGGCCGGCCCAGGCCGCGTACCGGTCCTCCGGGAGCAGTTCGCCGCTCAGCGCCTCCAGCGCGGCCGCCAGCCCGGGGGCCGCGCCGTCGGCCAGGGCCTGCCGGGCGAGGGTGCCGGCGTGGTCGGTGTCGACCCACACCGCGCCGGGCGCCAGCCGCAGCAGCGCGCCGTCGCCGGTCAGATACGAGGAGACGGCGCGAGGCCGCCGTTCCGGCTCCAGCGCGTGCCGGGCGGCGTGCAGCGCGACCCGCAGGCTGCGCAGCGCCGCGGGGAGTTCGGCGTGCGGCCAGCACACGGCCATCAGCTGCTCGCGGTGCAGCTGATGGCCCGGCGCGATCGCGAGCAGCTTCACCAGCGTCCGGGCGCTGGGCCGGGACCAGCGCTCCGCGAGCGGCGCGCCGCCGTCGCGTTCCAGCCGGAACCCGCCGAGGAGGCGAATGCGCAGCAGTGGGGGATTCATCAGGCCGGACACTCTAACCGGTCGCGTTCCAGGGGCTGTTACCGGTGAATTACTGGCCGGAAACGCTCGTCCGTCGGAGCACGTCACGGGCCGTTCGCCGAAGTGATCGCGTCAATGTGGCCGGGGGCGCGGGGCAAGGACGGGGCGGGCGTTGACGCTGTGCCGCGCGCTGCGAAGGATGTGCCCGTGCGCACGGGTGCGACCAGCGGCGATGCGCCGCGCGATCACCACCCGATCACCGCTCGATCACCGCTCGGACCGCCCTTCCGGCCCGCTCCCGGGCCTTCTCCCGGGCCCGCTCCCGGACCCTCTTTCGACGATCCCTCAGGAGGAAGCGTGAAGCGCTCCCACGCCCTTGCCGTCTCCGTTCTCGTCCTCGTCTCCGGTACGGCCGTGGCGGCCCACGCGGCCGACGGCACCCCGCCCGCCGGGCGGCATGTCTCCGCGGCCGCGTCCTGGTGCGAGGAGAAGGGCGGGGTGGCACAGACCCGGGTCCCGTACTTCACCGGCTCCGGGAACGTCATCACCCCGCTGGGCGGCGAGCGGGAGATGTGCCTGTTCACCGCGAAGGACGGCAGCCAGATCATGATCGCGGCGGACACCCTGGCCGCCGACAAGCCGACCCTGGCCGCGCTGGCCTACGTCCGTAAGCCCACCGGCCCCAGCAGCCCCGGAAATCCCTCCATCGCCTACTGCCAGGGCATCAACGGCACCGCGATGTTCGGCAACCGGCCCACGGACGGCGGCGGCTGGGGCCTGAAGGGCGAGACGAAGCCGGACAAGGTGATGTCCGCCTGCATGTTCGGCGACGGGTCGGTGATCGATGCCTGGGGGCTGAAGTACCACCAGGGCGGAGTGATCCGCGGCGCCGATCTGACCGAGAAGTTCCGCGCCCGGATCCCCGGCGCGTGACCGGGCGGGCGACACCGCGGGCGGCCGTGACCGGGGCGCGGGCCCGGGTGATGATGGCCGGGTGACGCGCTCCGCTCCCGCCGGGAGTGGCGCCCCTCAAACTAGCGCCGCTAGTTTGAGGGGCGCGGCACACCGCCGCGCGGACTCTCGGGAGGACGGCTTGATGAAGGCACACGACGGGATGTACATCGGCGGCGTATGGCGGCCCGCGGTGGGAGGCGACACCATCGAGGTGCGCAACCCCGCCGACGAGCAGGTGATCGCGACCGTCCCGGCCGGCACCGCCGAGGACGTGGACGCCGCCGTCCGCGCCGCCCGCGCCGCGCTGCCCGGCTGGCGCGCCACCGCCCCCGCCGAGCGCGCCGCCCGGCTGACCGCGCTGCGCGACCGGCTCGCCGAGCGCGCCGGGGAGATCGCCGAGACCATCACCGCCGAGCTGGGCTCAACGCGTACCTTCAGCACGCGGGTGCAGGCCGGTCTCCCGGTCGCGGTGGTGGGCTCGTACGCCGAACTGGCCGCCTCGTACGCCTTCGAGGAGAAGCTCGGCAACTCCACCGTGCTGCACGAGCCGGTCGGCGTGGTCGGCGCGATCACCCCCTGGAACTACCCGCTGCACCAGATCACCAACAAGGTCGCCCCGGCGCTCGCCGCGGGCTGCACGGTCGTGCTCAAGCCCGCCGAGGACACCCCGCTCACCGCCCAGCTCTTCGCCGAGTGCGTGGACGCGGCGGGCATCCCGGCGGGTGTCTTCAACCTCGTCACCGGCCTCGGGACGGTCGCGGGCCAGGCGCTGGCCGAGCACGAGGGCGTGGACCTGGTCTCCTTCACCGGCTCGACGGCCGTCGGCAAGAAGATCGGTGCGATCGCGGGCGGCGCGGTCAAGCGCGTGGCGCTGGAGCTCGGCGGCAAGTCCGCCAATGTCATCCTGCCGGGCGCGGACCTCGCCAAGGCCGTCGAGGTCAACGTCGCCGATGTCATCCGCAACTCCGGCCAGTCCTGCAACGCGCTGACCCGGATGCTGGTCCACGCCGACCAGTACGACGAGGCGGTGGCGCTCACCGCCCAGGCCGTGGCCGCCTACGTCCCCGGCGACCCGCGGGACGAGGCCAGCCGGCTCGGCCCGCTCGTCAACGCCAAGCAGCGCGACCGGGTCCGTGGCTTCATCGCCCAGGGGGTGGCGGACGGCGCGCGCCTGGTGGCGGGCGGCGCGGAGGCCCCCGAGGGCCTTGAGGCGGGCTACTACGTCCGCCCGACGGTGTTCGCGGACGTGACGCCGGAGATGACCATCGCGCAGGAGGAGATCTTCGGCCCGGTCATCTCGATCCTCAAGTACGAGGACGAGGAGGAGGCCGTACGGATCGCCAACGGCACGGTCTACGGTCTGGCCGGCGCGGTATGGGCCGCCGACCAGGAGACCGCGGTCGCCTTCGCCCGCCGGCTGGACACCGGGCAGGTCGACATCAACGGCGGCCGCTTCAACCTGCTGGCGCCGTTCGGCGGTTACAAGCAGTCCGGCGTGGGCCGCGAGCTGGGCCCGCACGGTCTGACCGAGTACCTCCAGACCAAGTCCCTGCAGCTGTGAGACCGGGCCGCCGCCCGCCCCGTCCGTCCCGTACCTCCCGATAGAGGAGACCGCACCGTGGTCCGCGCCGCCGTACTGCCCGCCGTCAACGCCCCACTGGAGATCACCGAGATCGAGCTGCCCGCACCGGGTCCGGGCCAGGTCCGGATCCGGCTCGCCGCGGCCGGGGTCTGCCACTCCGACCTGTCGCTGTCCAACGGGACGCTGAAGCAGCCCGCGCCCGCCGTCCTGGGACACGAGGGCGCGGGCACCGTCACCGCCGTCGGCGAGGGCGTCACCGACGTCGCGGCCGGGGACCAGGTCGTACTGAACTGGGCGCCGTCCTGCGGCGGATGCCACTTCTGCGGCCTGGCGGAGCCCTGGCTGTGCGTCAACGCGGGCGCGGCCGCCGCGAAGCCGTACGCGCGGCGGGCGGACGGCACCGATCTCTACCCGGGCCTGGGCACGGCCGTGTTCGCCGAGGAGACGGTGGTGCCCGCGCGGGCCGCGCTGCCGCTGCCGGACGGCGTGCCGCTGGCCGATGCCGCGCTGCTGGGCTGCGCGGTGCTCACCGGCTGGGGCGCCGTCCACCACAGCGCGCGGGTGCGGGCGGGGGAGTCGGTGGCGGTCCTGGGCGTCGGCGGGGTGGGCCTGGCCACCCTGCAGGCGGCGCGGATCGCGGGTGCGGGCCCGATCGTGGCCGTGGACGTCTCCCCGGCGAAGGAGGAACTGGCGCGGGCGGCCGGGGCCACCGAGTTCGTGGTGGCCGGTGACGACACGGCCAAGACGATCCGCAAGCTCACCGGGGGCGTCGGCGCCGATGTCGCGGTGGAGTGCGTGGGCCGCGCCGACACCATCCGCACGGCCTGGTCCGCCACCCGCCGCGGCGGCCGCACCACGGTCGTCGGCATCGGCGGCCAGGACCAGCAGGTCACCTTCTCCGCCCTGGAGATCTTCTACTTCGGCCGTACCCTCTCCGGCTGTGTCTACGGCAACAGCGACCCGGCCCGCGACCTCCCGGTCATCGCCGAACACGTCCGCTCCGGCGCCCTCGACCTCTCCGCGCTGGTCACCGACCGGATCGGACTCGACGGCATCCCGGCCGCGTTCGAGGCGATGGTGGCGGGGAAGAGCGGGCGGGCGCTGGTGGTGTTCTAGGCGGACGGACCGGGGCGGGGCCGGGGGCGCGGTGAGCGCCGCCGGCCCCGCGCGCCGGGGCGGCCGGAAACTCGTAGTGCGCGGTCCGCTGACGCCGTACCTCCGGTCGGTACGTTCGCCCGGCATCACCGGCGCCGGGCCGGGCGGCGGGGCCCGCTCAGCCCGTGACCCTGCGCAGCCGCGGGAACGCCGGTGCCGCCACCAGGAAGACCAGCGAGACCAGGACGAACGGCCAGGTGAAGATGTGGCCGCCGGACGGTGCGAAGACGGCCGCCAGGGCCGGACTCAGCGCGGTCGCGGCCGCCGCGCCGACGACCGCATAGGCCAGGCTCCAGCCGTCCGCGACGAGGAACACCCCGCACAGCGCCATCGCGACGAGTACGGCGTTGTAGCCCATCGTGCCCTCGGCCACCTGCTCGGCGGGTGCGCCGAGGGCCCAGGCGGTCAGGATGCCGACGGCGCTGCCGACGCAGGCCAGGGCGGCCGCCCGGCGGGAGGCGAGGAAGATCCCGAGCAGGAAGATCAGGCCGATGTGCCACTGCGGGATGAAGAAGATCTGGCCGATATCGGCGAAGAAGGCGTGCCAGAGGTCGGTGAAGGTGAGGGCCGTGGGCCCGGCGGCGGGCTGCGAGAGGGCGGCCGGGCCCGCGTCCTGGTGCCAGACGCGCTGGAAGCCGGGTGCGGCGATGGTCATCGCGCTGGCCGTGATGCAGAACGGCAGGGTGAAGGCGGGCAGTTCCCAGGTGGCCAGGATGCGGACGGCGGCCGCGGTGAGCACGGTGACCGCCGCGCTGCCGGCCAGCGCGAGCAGCGCGGTGGACGGATGCCCGGCGCCGAGGAAGACCGCGCAGCCGACCGCCACCAGGCAGGCGTTGAACCCTTCGAGGCCGGCGGTGATCCGGTCGTGGTCCACGCCCAGGATGCGGGCGGTGGCGGTTCCGACGGCCGTGCCTATCAGCCCGTACAGGCCGAATTCCCAGCCCGCCGCGAACAGCGCGACCGAGAACACCACACCGGCCGGCGCGCTGGGCAGGAAATCGACCTGCGCCTGACCGCGCAGCACCTCGATGACGAATCGTCCGTACCGGGTCCGGAAAGGGCCGTTCAGAGCCATACCCGACGCGTGCACGCAGCCTCCCGCTTACGCACATATGGCCTCTGTCCGCCAGAGGCGGGCGCACTTTACCGCTCTTGCCGGGGATGCGGCGGAGGTGTCCATTCCTCGGGTGACCCGCGCGGATCCCTGCGCACCTGTACGGGTCCGGGTGGCTTCGTCAGGCGTCGCCCGGGGCGCCGTCCGGCGGCAGGAGCTGCGGGTGCTGCAGCGCCAGACCGTCCACCAGCGCGCGCAGACCGGTCTCGAAGGCACCCTCGTCGACCTGGCGTTGGTGCTCGGCCAGGAGATGGGCCTGGCCCAGATGCGGGTAGTCGGCGGGGTCGTACGCGCTCGGGTCGGCCACGAAACCGCGGGCGAACGAGCCCAGGGCGGAGCCGGCCACGAAGTAGCGGACCATCGCGCAGATCCGGGTGGCCTGGGCCGGCGGCCAGCCCGCCTCGACCATGCCGCCGAAGGCCGCGTCGGCCATCTTCAGCCCGGCCGGGCGGCGGCCGGGGCCCTGCGCGAGGAACGGCACGATGTGCGGATGCGCGGCGAGCGCGGCGCGGTAGGAACGGGCCCAGTCCAGCAGCCCGTCCCGCCAGTCGCCGCCCGCCGCGAACGCCGATACGTCGACCTCGGCGATGACCGTGTCGGCGACCGCGTCGAGGATCTCGTCCTTGGTGGTGAAGTGGTTGTAGAGGGAGGGTCCGCTCACGCCCAGCTCCGCCGCCAGACGCCGGGTGGAGAGCGCCGGCAGGCCTTCCGCGTCGATGAGCGCCAGCGCCGTGGTGACGATGCGTTCGCGGCTCAGCAGGGGCTTGCGGGGTCGGGCCATGACGCACATAGTAAGGGCCGTCGGAAGAAAACTAGCACTGGTAATTAACCAGCTGATCAACTGTTCTCGTCGACAGGGAGCCCTCGATGGACCTGAAGCTCAGCGCGGAGCAGACGGCGGTGCGCCGCCTCGCCAAGGACTTCACCGAGCGCGAGATCATTCCGCACGCCACCGCCTGGGACCGCGCGGAAGCGGTCGACCGCGGCATCGTCAGGAAGCTCGGCGAGGTCGGATTCCTGGGACTCACCGTCCCCGAGGAGTACGGCGGCTGCGGCGGCGACCATCTCTCCTACGCCCTGGTCACCGAGGAACTGGGGCGCGGCGACTCCTCCGTGCGCGGCATCGTCTCGGTCTCCCTCGGTCTGGTGGCCAAGACCATCGCCTCCTGGGGCGACGAACGCCAGAAGCGGGAGTGGCTGCCGCGGCTGACGTCCGGCGAGGCGGTGGGCTGCTTCGGGCTCACCGAGCCGGGCACCGGATCCGACGCGGGCAATCTGGCCACCCGGGCCGTCCGCGACGACGACGGTGACTATGTCATCGACGGCGCCAAGATGTTCATCACCAACGGCACCTGGGCCGATCTCGTGCTGCTCTTCGCCCGCACCGGCGACGCGCCCGGACACCAGGGCGTCAGTGCCTTCCTCGTACCGGCCGACACCCCCGGGCTGGCGCGCCGGGAGATCCACGGAAAGCTGGGACTGCGCGGCCAGGCCACCGCCGAACTGACCCTGGACGGCGTGCGGGTCCCCGCCACGGCCCTGCTCGGCCCCGAGGGCAAGGGCTTCTCGGTGGCGATGTCCGCGCTGGCCAAGGGGCGGATGTCGGTCGCCGCCGGATGCGTGGGCATCGCGCAGGCCGCCCTGGAGGCCGCGCTGGGCTACGCGGGGGAGCGCGAGCAGTTCGGCAAGCCGATCGCCCGGCATCAGCTGGTGCAGGAGCTGATCAGCGATATCGCGGTGGATGTGGATGCGGCGCGCCTGCTGACCTGGCGGGTGGCCGATCTGATCGACCGCGGTGAGCCGTTCGCCACCGAGGCCTCGAAGGCCAAGCTGTTCGCCTCCGAGGCCGCGGTACGCGCCGCCAACAACGCCCTCCAGGTCTTCGGCGGATACGGTTACATCGATGAGTACCCGGTGGGCAAGCTGCTGCGGGACGCCCGGGTGATGACCCTCTACGAGGGCACCAGCCAGATACAGAAACTGCTCATCGGGCGGGCGCTGACGGGCGTCTCGGCCTTCTGACCGCGCCGCCGCGCGGCATCCGGCCCGCGCCGCACCGGCCCCCTAAGCGCTTGCTCAGTGACGCGGTATGGTGTTCGATCCGTCAGGGGAACGTCCCTGACGGATCGAGGAGCGGGGTACGGGATGGGTGCTGCGGCGGAACGGGCGGACGCGGAGAACGCCGTGGGCGCCGAATGGGACGGGGTGACCCCGGACGCCGCGCGACGGCTGGTCGGCGCGGCCGTCGAGGCGTTCGCCGAGCGCGGCTACCACGCCACCACCACCCGCGACATCGCCGGCCGGGCCGGGATGAGCCCCGCCGCGCTCTACATCCACTACAAGACCAAGGAAGAGCTGCTCTACCGCATCAGCGGCATCGGCCACGAAAAGGCGCTGCGCATCATGGGCGCCGCCGCCGAGGCGCCGGGCAGCGCCACCGACCGGCTCGCCGACGCGGTCCGCACCTTCGCCCGCTGGCACGCCGAGCACCACACCACCGCCCGGGTCATCCAGTACGAACTCCAGGCGCTGAGCGCCGAGCACTACGCCGAGATCGCCGATCTGCGCCGCCGGACCGACCGGCTGCTGCGCGGCATCATCCAGGACGGCGCCGACAGCGGGGAGTTCCGTGCCGACGACGTCCCGGGCACCACGCTGGCCGTGCTGTCGCTCTGCGTGGACGTCGCCCGCTGGTTCTCGGCGGACGGCCCGCGCACCCCCGACGAGGTCGGCGCGCTCTACGCCGGCCTCGTCCTGCGGATGGTGGGGGCCCAGGAGCGCCCCGCTACAGATAGAACCGGCTGACCGACTCCGCGACGCACACGGGCTTGTCGCCGCCCTCGCGCTCGATCGTGACGAGCGTGGTGAGCTGCACCCCGCCCTTCACCTCGGCCACCTCCGCGATCTTCGCCGTGGCGCGCAGCCGCGAGCCGACCGGGACGGTGGCGGGGAAGCGCACCTTGTTGGTGCCGTAGTTGATGCCCATCGTCACGTTGTCGACCCGCATCAGCCGCGGTACGAGGGTGGGCAGCAGCGAGAGCGTCAGATAGCCGTGCGCGATGGTCGTGCCGAACGGGCCGGCCGCGGCCTTCTCCTGGTCCACATGGATCCACTGGTGATCGCCGGTGGCGTCCGCGAACAGATCGATCCGCTTCTGGTCGATCTCCAGCCAGTCGCTGGGGCCCAGCTCCTCGCCGACCGCCGCCCGCAGTTCGTCGACCGACGCAAACACTCGGGGCTCTGCCATCTCCGTCTGCCTCCTCGGTATGTCCCGCTCGGTATTTCCTGCCCGACAAGCAGTTACTAAGCGCTTGCTCATTGCCTGGTGAGCATGCAGAGTGCGGGCACCCACTGTCAACGCCTGCGGAAACGTTGCGCCGGGTGTGCGGGCTGGGGCCTGTCCGATGGGTCAGGGTCGGACAGGCCCTAGGGTTGAGAGGTGCCTCAGCTTCCGTACAAGGTTCATGAGCTCTCCGTCGGCCAGCTCTCCGCGCGCAGCGGCGCGGCGGTCTCCGCGCTGCACTTCTACGAGTCCAAGGGGCTGATCAGCAGCACCAGGACGGCCGGCAACCAGCGCCGCTACTCCCGCGATGCGCTGCGCCGGGTCGCCTTCGTCCGGGCGGCGCAGCGGGTCGGTATCCCGCTCGCGGTGATCCGCGACGCGCTGGCCGAGCTGCCGGACGAGCGCACGCCCAACCGCGCCGACTGGGCCCGGCTCTCCGAGGTCTGGCGCACCGAGCTGGACGAGCGCATCAGCCAGCTCGTCGAACTGCGCGACCGGCTCACCGGCTGCATTGGCTGCGGCTGTCTCTCGCTGGAGAAGTGCGCGCTGTCCAATCCCTACGACAACCTCGGCGCGCAGGGTCCCGGCGCCCGACGGCTGCGGGTCGACCGGACGGTCAAGGACCGGGCGGGCACGGACCCGGCAGCGGCGGGCACGGACCCGGCGGCGAAGGACCTGGCGGAGGTGCCCGCGGGCGGCGAGGACGGCGGGGCCTGCACGCCCGGCGACCGCGACCGCGACGGCGTCTGCGGCTGAGCGCGCGCCCGCCCCGCAGGGGGGCGGGCGCGACGGTGCTCACCAGAGCGACGGTTTGCGGCCGGCCCAGGGGCGGGCCCGCTCGAGCTGCGCGGAGAGGGAGATCAAGGTGGCCTCCTCGCCGTACCGGCCGCCGAGCATCACGCCGATCGGCAGCCCCGCGGCGTTCCAGTGCAGCGGGAGGCTGACCGCGGGCTGGCCGGTGGCGTTGTAGAGCGCGGTGAACGGGGTGTACGCGCCGATGGCGGCGAACTCGGCCTGCGGGTGGGCGTCGTTGCGCAGCGCGCCCACCGGCAGCGGCGGCCCGGCCAGCGTCGGCGAGAGGATCGCGTCGTACCCGCCGGGGGCCATCAGTCCGTCCGCGATGGTCTGCGCCAGCGCCCGGAACGCATACAGCGCGCCCGCGAAGTCGCTGCCGGAGACCTCCTTGCCCCGTGCGCGCAGATAGCGGGTGAGCGGCATCAGCAGCTCCTCGCCCTCGGCGGGCACCGGGCGGTTCGCGGCCACCACCGACCAGACGCGGGTGAAGGCGATGAGGATGCCGTCGTCGCCCGGCAGCGTCACCTCGTCCACCTCATGGCCGAGTTCGCCCAGCAGGGCGGCCGTGCGGTCGGTGGCGGTGCGGCAGTCGGGATCGACGGTGATGCCCGGTATCGGGGCGCCGGTCAGGCGGGCGATCCGTAGCCGTCCGGGGTCGCGCCGGGCGTGCGCGGCGAAGGTCTCGCCGGGCGGCAGCGCCGGCGCCGTGTACGGGTCGCCGGGCATCTCGCCCGCCAGGACGTCCAGCAGCGTGGCCGCGTCGGCGACCGTACGGGCCAGCGGTCCCGAGGTGCTCAGGCCCGTCACATCGTGCAGCAGCGGGCCGGCGCTGATCCGGCCGCGGCTGGGCTTGATGCCGTACAGCCCGCAGACCGACGCCGGGATGCGGATCGAGCCGCCGCCGTCGCTGGCGTGCGCGAGGGGCGCCAGGCCGCCGGCGACCGCCGCGCCCGCGCCGCCGCTGGAGCCGCCCGCCGAGCGCTCCAGGTCCCACGGGGTACGGGCGGGCGGCGCGAGGCCGTTCTCGGTGTAGCAGGGCAGCCCGAATTCGGGGGTGTTGGTCTTGCCGAGCAGGATCGTGCCGGCCGCCCGCAGCTTCTCGGCCACATGGTCGTCGACGGTGGGGACGTACCCGGCCAGCGCCCGTGAGCCCATCGTGCAGCGCACGCCCGCCACGTTGTTGAGGTCCTTGACCGGCACCGGAACGCCGTGCAGCGCCGGGAGTTCGCGGCCTTCCCGGCGGGCCGCGGCGGCCTCGCTCTCGGCGTCCGCGGCCTGCTTGCGGGCGATCTCCGGCGTACGGGTGAGGAAGGCGCCGAGGGTGTCGTCCAGCCGGTCGATCCGCGCCAGGTAGTGCTCGGTGAGCTCGACGGGTGAGATCTCGCCGGAGCTGATTCCCGCGGCTTGTTCGAGCGCGGTCAGATCGTGGAGTTCGGCCATGGACATCCACCTCTCCTGCGGCGTCCGCGCCGCCCTGCTGCGGCACGGACGTACGGGCCGCCGACGTTACCGGCCGGTCGCCGGATCAACAGGTGTTTCAGGTCGAAGTGGCGCGTACCGGCCGTGGCGGAACGGCACCCCGGCCCGCTGCCGGACGGGCACCGGGCGGGGGCGTGGGAGACGCGGCGGCGGGCGGGACCGGCCTCCGGTGTCAGCCGCCGGGCAGGACTTGGGTGAACTCCTGGGCGGCCAGGACGAGTTCGGCGCTGGAGGCGGCGGGGCGGCCGTCGGGGAGCCGGAGGGTGTCCTCGAGGCCGATGCGGGTGTCCAGGCCCAGCTCACGGGCCAGCCGCAGCACCGTCCAGGCGCCGTCGTCCACGCCGTGCAGCAGCACCGGGCGGCCGTGTCCGGCGTCCGTCACCTCGGCGAGCAGCCGGTGTGCCGTGCGGCGCGCGCCGCCGGCGTCCGGGTCGAACACCTCGACCAGGACCCGCAGCACCCGCGGCGCCAGGGGCGAGCGGGCGAAGCGGGCCGCGGCCTCGGTGCCCGACCACAGGCCGGCCTCGATGCCGATGCCGCGCTCCAGCAGGGCGGCGGCGACGGTATCGGCGCCCGGCTCGTGCCAGTTGACGGAGGCGTGGTCCGGCAGCACCGTCCACGACCCGATCCGCTCCGCCCGGCGCCCGGGGTCCGGCTCGGCCCAGGCGCCGGTCGTCACACCGACCGGGACGTCCACCACGGCCCGTATCGCCTCCAGGACCGGTCCCACCACGCGCGGCGAGAGGGAATCCTGGCCGCAGGGGGTCTTGGGGTGGACGTGGACGTCGACCGCACCGGCCGCCACCGCCTGCCGGGCGGCCTCGGCGAGCGCGGCCGGTGAGAGCGGAACCGCGGCCGAATCGGCGGCGGTTCGGGCGCCGTTGAGGCATACCTGAAGCATGTCTTCATGGTGACACGGGGGTCCGACAACGCCCGGGGAAGATGACGCGCCGGGGCGCACTCACGCCGCCGCGAACGCCCCCGCCCAGCCGGCCGCCGCCGTCAGCGCCTCCGGCGTGAGCACCGAGGCGGGGGCGAGTACGCCGCACTCCCGGCAGGCGGGGCCGGAGGAGGGGCAGTTGGCGGCGGACGGCAGCCAGGCGAAGCGCGTCCCGCCGCACACCGGGCAGTCCCGGCGCGGCCGTCCCGACTCCATCGCCGCGATCATGCTGCGCAGCACCACCGCGAGCCGGGCCGCCGGATGCCGCTGCGGTGACTCGCACGGCACGATGTCGCAGCCGCCCCAGGTGCGCCGGTGCCAGTCGTCGATCGCGCCGGGCTGCCGGATGCCGTCGTGCTTCTCCTTGCGGCGCCGGTCGGCGAACTCCCGCTCGTAGGCCAGCCAGAGGGTGCGTGCCTCCTCCAGCTCCGCGAGCGCGGCCACCAGCCGCTCGGGGTCGGGGCTGCGGTCCTGCGCGGCGATCCCGGCCCGGGTGCACAGATGGTGCCAGGTGGCGCGATGCCCGTAGGGGGCGAAGCGCTCCAGGCATTTGCGCAGCGCCGTACGCCGCTGGGTCGCCACGAGCCGTGGATTGCGGACCTGTTCTGCGAGTGCTCTGAAACCGGCCACCTTCGTCCCTACCCTCCGCGCGGAGAACCTGACTGGACACGGAAGGGACGTAGCCGATCACCACCTGGATCCCTCGAATTTTCGTGCGGTTCGCCCCGGCCCGGCCGGTCCCGTCGCCCCGTTGTCTGTGGGGAATTCGAAAAGGTGACTGTTGTTCACCTTCCGGCCACGCGTAACCGCCGGTAACGTCCCGCCCAGCCTCCGCCGGGCTCTTGAGGAGCCCGGCGGACCCCCATCGAGGAGCAGGGATGCAACGACGTACCGGAAGGCTCAGGGCTGCCGCCGCGGCAGCCCTGTTCGCCTTGGGTGCCACGCTCTTGGCACCACCCCCCACCGCGGCCGCGGCCGCCTCGAACGATGCCAACGACTACTGCCAGGGGCAGTGCGCCGACATCCTGCCGCCCGGCGCCACCGGCAACGCCACCTTGATGCAGATCCTCGGCAACAAGCTGTTCGGCACCCACCCTCCGCACTCCACCGACCAGTTGGGCCCCTACGGCGCGCTGGCCGGCGGCTATCAGAACCTCACGGACGACACGCTCACCAACTTCTTCAACGACGCCTCCTTCGGCGTCCCCCAGGACCAGGTCGGCAAGGTCTCCACCCCCCGCGACGATGTGACCATCACCCGCGACAAGAAGACCGGCGTCCCGCACATCAAGGGCACCACCCGCTACGGCACCGAATTCGGCGCCGGCTACGCCGCGGGCCAGGACCGCCTGTGGCTGATGGACCTCTTCCGGCACATCGGCCGCGGCGAGCTGACCTCCTTCGCCGGCGGCGCGCCCGCCAACCAGGGCCTGGAGCAGCAGTTCTTCCCCCAGGCGCCGTACACCGAGAAGGACCTCCAGGAGCAGGTCGACGCCATCCGGAACAACAACGGAGCGCGCGGCAAGCAGGCGATGCAGGACGCCCAGGCGTATGTCGACGGCATCAACGCCTACCGGGAGCAGTCCAAGAACGGGCGCTACTTCCCCGGCGAGTACGTCCTGACCGGACACGTCAACGCGATCACCAACGCCGGTGAGATCAAGCCCTTCAAGCTCACCGACCTGATAGCCCTGGCCTCCGTCGTCGGCGGGCTCTTCGGCAACGGCGGCGGCGGCGAGGTCCCCTCCGCCCTCGCACTGCTCTCCGCCCAGCAGAAGTACGGCGTGGAGAAGGGCACCGAGGTCTGGGAGTCCTTCCGCGAGCGCAACGACCCCGAGGCCGCCAAGACCCTGCACGACGGCCAGAGCTTCCCCTACGCCGTCAAGCCCGCCAAGGCCAAGGGCACCGCACTGCCCGACCGCGGCTCGGTCACCTCCGAACCGCTGGTCTTCGACCGCACGGGCGCCGCGGCCCTCAAGAAGGGCGAGCGGACGCCGCAGGACCCGGTCGAGGCCCCGAAGAAGTACAAGAAGCTGGAAGGCCTCTTCAAGGACGGGGTACTGCCCAAGGGCAGCTTCAACCCCACCCAGCACCGCGGTATGTCCAACGCCCTGCTGGTCTCCGGCAAGCACACCGCCAGCGGGAACCCGGTCGCCGTCTTCGGCCCGCAGACCGGCTACTTCGCGCCCCAGCTGCTGATGCTCCAGGAGATCCAGGGACCGGGCATCAGCGCCCGCGGCGCCTCCTTCGCGGGCGTCGGGATGTACGTCCAGCTGGGCCGCGGCCAGGACTACGCCTGGAGCGCCACCTCCGCGGGCCAGGACATCACCGACACCTACGCCGTCGACCTGTGCAACGCGGACGGCTCCCGGCCCACCAAGGACTCGACGTCGTACCGCTACCACGGCGCGTGCGTCCCCATGGAGAAGCTGGAGCGCACCAACTCCTGGAAGCCCACCATCGCCGACCCGACGGCGGCCGGCTCGTACCGGATGCAGGTCTTCCGGACCAAGTGGGGAATCGTCACCCACCGCGCCACGGTCAAGGGCAGGCCCGTCGCCTACACGGCGCTGCGCACCACCTACCGGCACGAGGCCGACTCCATCATCGGCTTCCAGATGCTCAACGACCCCTCGTACGTCCGCGATGCCGCGACGTTCAAGAAGGCCGCCCAGCACATCGGTTACGCCTTCAACTGGTTCTACGCCGATTCCCGCGACATCGCGTACTACAACAGCGGCCTCAACCCCGTCCGCAACCCGGACGTCGATCCCGCGCTGCCCGTCAAGGCGGAGCAGGCCTACGCGTGGAAGGGCTACGACCCCGCCACCAATACCACCGACCACACCCCGCCCGCCCAGCACCCGCAGTCCGTCAACCAGGACTACTACATCTCCTGGAACAACAAGCAGGCCAAGGACTACGACTCGGCCGGCTTCGGCAACGGCACGGTGCACCGCGCCAATCTGCTGGACGACCGGGTGCGCGCGCTGACCGAGGAGGGCGGCGTCACCCGGGCGTCGCTGACCAGGGCGATGGCGGAGGCCGCGGTCACCGACCTGCGCGGCGAGGACGTGCTGCCCGAGATGCTGCGGGTGCTGCGCAGCAAGCCGATCACCGACCCCGCGCTCAAGAAGGCGGTGCAGCAGCTGGAGGCCTGGCGCAAGGACGGCGCCCAGCGCCGCGAGACCACCGCGGGCTCCCACACCTACGCCCACTCCGACGCCGTACGGCTGATGGACGCCTGGTGGCCGCAGATGATCGAGGCCGTCTTCAAGCCGGGCCTGGGCGGCGACCTCTACAGCGCCCTGACCGCCAACCTGGCCATCGACGAGTCCCCGTCGGCCGGCCACGGCCCCACCGGGGCGCACGCCGGATCCGCCTTCCAGTACGGCTGGTGGAGCTACGCGGACAAGGATCTGCGCTCGGTGCTCGGCGACAAGGTCAAGGGCCCGCTCGCCGAGCGGTACTGCGGCAACGGCAAGCTGTCGGCGTGCCGCGACACCCTGCTGGAGACCCTGCGGCAGGCCAACTCCAGGACGGCCGAGCAGGTCTACCCGGGCGATGGCAGCTGCAAGGCCGGCGACCAGTGGTGCGCGGATGCGATCATCCACCGCGCGGTGGGCGGTCTGACCCACGACACCATCAGCTGGCAGAACCGGCCGACCTACCAGCAGGTGGTGGAATTCCCCGCACACCGGTAGGACCCGCACCCGGAAAACAGCGGTAATCGGAACGCGGAATAACGCCGAAGGCCCCGGGCACTCGCCCGGGGCCTTCGCTGCGGTGTCACCGCGCGGGCCACCGCCCTTTACCGTCCCTTCAGCTGCTTCGCATAACGGCCGTTGGCCGGCAGCCAGCTGAAGACGATGGCGAGCAAGGCGGTGAGCATCGCGACCGTGCTCGTCAGCAGCAGGGTGTCCGGCGGGTAATCCCCGGCGATCAGGATGTGCAGCAGGAGCACCACCGGACACGTGAGGGTGATGAGCACGCGGGCCCAGGTCGCCGCCTTGCGGGCGCACAGCGCGAAGATGAGCAGCAGCGCCCCGACCACCACGGCGGCAACGGCACGGGCCACCAGGGTGTCGTGCCGCTCGTCGACGAACGCGCCCCAGAGCCGGCCGCCCAGAAGCTCGTCCGCCGAGGTCCCGGACGGCAGTCCGGCAGCGGCCGGATCGCTTGCGAGGGCGTCCTTCAGGTTCTCCTCGGCGAGATTCTTTCCGCTGCCGAAGACGAATATCGCGCCGACGAATGCCGACACCGCCGAGAGCGCCGAAACCACCAGCAGGGCGGTCAGCGTGCCGGGCCGCTTCACCGCCCGGGTCATCGGCGGGGTTCCGCTCAGCGGTGGCGCGACCGGGGAATGGCTCACGAGCTCAACTCTCCTTGCAGAGATGATGGGTTGACCTGGATTGCGATGACCTTTGCACGGGTACCGGGAGCGCATCCAGCATTTTCCGGAAGAAATCCCCAGATAATCCCGGCTGGCCTCCGGATCAGTTTTGAACGGGGGCTATGCTGCTCAGCTGTGAATTAAAGGGGAATGGGAAAGCGAGAAGGGGCGCATGTCCTTAGAGGGGCCGTTGCAGTATCCGCCGGAGCTGCTCGATACCACCATGGACCAGCTGCGCACGTTGATCATGGTCCGCGAGGAGGGCACCGCGCTCGGTGCCGCCCGCCGGCTGGGCCGCGAACAGTCCAGCGTGCAAAAGCAGCTGGACACGATGAACCGCACCTTCGCCGCGCTGTGCGGCGAGGAGCTGGTGCTCAAACAGGGGCGGGGGCGCGACGCCCTGTTCACCGCGACCGGCGAGGCGCTCGTCGACCTGGCGCGGCGCACGCTCGGTGACTGGTCGGACGGTGTGCACGACGCTCGCCGCCGCCTGGGCCGGACGCTGTCCGTCGGCACCACCCGCTACACCCTCGGCTTCCTCCTGGACGCCGTGGAACGCGTCAGCGAGGAGTACGAGCGCGACAACGTCGACCTCAAGGTCACCCATGTCCGCACCGGCGACCTGTTCACCAAACTCCGCTCCAAGGAGCTGGATGTGGTCTGCGGCAGCATCGTGGTGACGGAGGGCCAGGAGAAGGAGCAGCTCGCACCGTACGAGGTGATGGAGTGGCGCCGCAGCGGCCTGTCCCTGCTGACGAACCTGCCGCCCGAACGCCTCCCCGGCGTCGCCTTCGGCGCCCGCGACCTGCCCGCGCTGCCGCTGGTGATCTCCGCACGCGGCCTCATCGGCCGCTTCCTGACCTCCTGGTACGGCCCCGACTACCGCCAGAAGCTGACCGTCGCCGCGGAGATAGAGGCCGCCCACTACGGCTTCGAGCTGCTGCGCTCGGGGGTGGTCAGCGGCGCGATGCTGGTCACCCGCGGCATCGGCGAGGCGGCGGCGGACGGCCGGCTCCCGGAGGCCGGGGGGCTGCGGACGCTGGACGTCGTCGGCGATGTGGGGCCCAGGACCGAGGTGCTGGTCGGGGTCTTCACCCGGCGCGGCGAGCGGGACTCGTACGGCCCCGGCCATCCCCTCAACCGCCTCTGGGAGGCGCTGTCCTGGGAGAGCGAACGGTGGTGGCTCAGGCCCTGAGCGCACCCCGGCCGAACAGCTCCGTCAGCCGGGCCGCGAAGCCGACGCCGTCCTCCACATAGCCCGAGTGCCCTCCCGGCAGCTCCGTGACGTCCAGCCCCAGCCGGGCGGCCAGCGCGGCGCCCGTACGGCCGGGCATCTGCGCGGCCGACTCGCGCCCCACCCCGATCAGCAGCCGGTCGCCCGCCGTGCGCAGGGCGTCGGTATCGGGCTCGTACGAGGTGACCTCGATCAGCTCGTGCTCCAGGAAGAACGGTTCGGTGGCCGCCAGCCGCTCCAGCAACTCCCGTATGGCAGCGGGGAGTTCCGACAGTGGCGGCATCTCCCAGGAGTCGTCCACCAGCCCGACGCCCGTCAGGAACTGCCGCATCGCCACCTTGGTCCCCTGCCGCCGGTAGGTGACCTGGACGTCCGCGAACAGCCGCCGGTAGGCCGCCGCGTCCGGCAGCAGTCCGATCACCGGCGGTTCATGGGCGAGGACGGTGGTGACCCGGTCCGGGTGCCGGGCGAGCAGGTCCAGCGCCACCACGGCGCCGGAGCTGCTGCCGTAGACCAGCGCGGGCTCCCCGGACAGCTCGCCGATCAGCCGGTGGATGTCGTCGCTGTGCTCGGCGACCCGGGGTGTGCTGCCGGGCGCGTCGAGCGGGCTGCGGGAGTGGCCGCGGCGGTCCGGCGTCACCACCGTGAAGTGCTCCGCGAGCGGGTCCACGATCTGGTGGAAGACCCCGGCGTCCCCGGCGCCCCCGTGGATCAGTACGAGCACCGGCCCGTGGCCGCGCACTTCGTAGTGGATCCGAGCGCCGGGCACCTCGAGGGCGCCGGTCCTGGACGTGGCCATGGTGAACCTCCGGGAGTCGTGGGGCCGGGAATCGGCCCGCTGTCACAGTGGCGTACGCCGCCGACAGTCCACCGACAGCCCGCCGACAGCGGGCCGTCGGCTCAGCTCAGCTCGCGGTCCCGGGTCTCCGGCAGCGCCAGCACGCACACCAGCGAGACGACCGCCATGGCGCTGACGTACCAGCCCACCGATGCCGAACCGAACGCCGACTGCAGGCGGGTGGCGACCAGCGGTGCCACCGCGCCGCCCAGGACACCGCCCAGGTTGTACGCCAGCGAGGCGCCCGAGTAGCGCACCGTCGTGCCGAACAGCTCCGGCAGATACGCACCCATCGGGCCGTAGACCACCCCCATGCAGAACAGCGCGCCGCCGATGCCCAGCGCGATCAGCGCCGGCTGTCCGGTGTCCAGCAGGGGGAAGAGGACCGGCCCCCACACGACCGACAGGCCGCATCCCGCGAGGACCAGGGTGCGGCGGCCGGCGGCGTCGGAGCGGGTGGCGGCCAGCCAGGTGCCGGCCGCCAGGAAGAGGCAGGCGACGAGGGAGAGGGCCAGCATGGTGTTACGGGAGATGCCGAGGGTGCCGGTGGCGTACGCGAGGCAGTAAGTCGTCGCGGTGTAGAAGAGCCCGTACGCGACGATCATGCCGCCCGCGCCCAGCAGCAGTGCGCGCGGATGCCGGCGGAAGACCTCCAGGGCGGGCGCCTTGGCGGCCTCCTGGGCGTCCATCACCTTGGCGAACACCGGCGTCTCACTGATCTTCAGCCGTACGAACAGCCCCACGCCGACCAGCAGGAACGACAGCAGGAACGGCACCCGCCAGCCCCAGGAGCGGAACGATGCGTCGTCCAGCACGGCGGACAGTAGCCAGAACACCCCGGTCGCCGCGAAGAACCCCACGGACGGCCCCAGTTGCGGGAAGGCCGCATACAGTCCCCGGCGCTTCTTCGGCGCATGCTCGACGGCCAGCAGCGCGGCCCCGCCCCATTCGCCGCCCAGGCCGATGCCCTGCAGGAAGCGCAGCGCGATCAGCAGCAGCGGCGCCCAGATGCCGAGCGTGCCGTATCCCGGGAGCAGTCCGACGAAGGCCGTGGACAGGCCCATCAGCAGCAGCGACGCGACCAGTACGGACTTGCGCCCCACCCGGTCCCCGAAGTGCCCGAAGACCAGCGAGCCGAGCGGCCGCGCGGCGAAGGCCACCGCGTAGGTGGAGAAGGAGGCGAGAGTGGCGTTGACCGGGGCGAGGGTCGGAAAGAACGCCTGGTTGAGGACGAGGGCGGCGGCCGTCCCGTAGATGTAGAAGTCGTAGAACTCGATGGCCGTCCCGATGAACGAAGCCACCGCCACCCGGCGCAGGCTCTCCCCGCCGCCCCGGTCCGCTTCCTCCGCCGCATCCGGCGCCGTCGTCTTCGCTGTTTTCGCTGTATTCGCGTCGTTCTGCACGAGCGGCACTCTCATGGTCGGTGTAGGGGGCAGTCAATAGCCGGACCGGCGGGTCTCGTTGCATGAGACACGCGGGCGGCCGGGGGTAGGGGAAACCCGACCGGGGATCGTCGACCCAGCCGTCATGACCTGCGCCCGCCCCGCGACTGCAATGGCAGGGTGAGTATTTCCCGTTCTCTCCAGTTCCTCGGGTGGTCGGCCGCCGCAGCGTGGGCCGCGTACTTCCCGCTGTTCTCGTCGTCGGAGACCCACCGGCTGTGGGGGCTGAGCGCCGCGATCGGCTACCTCTGCGCGGCGGTTGCCGCCCGCTGCCTGCCGCGTACGGGCGCCGGGGCGAGGGTGCCCGCGCTGATCGCGCTCGCCGCGGCCGTCGTCCTTCCCCTGCTGTACCTCGTGCTGACCGGGTCGGGGCAGAGCGAGGTCGGGGTGATCGAGCGTTCCGGGGCGCTGCTGCTGGAGCGGGGCACCCCGTATCTGACACACCCTCATGACGTCGGGGACTACACGCCGTACCTCCCCGGCATGGCGTTGTTCGGCATACCCCGAGCGCTGCTGGGCGCGAACGTGCTGGGCGACGCCCGCATCTGGTGCGCGGCGGCGTTCTTCGGCTGTCTGTGGGCCGGCCGCAGGGTGCTGCGCGGACACGGCAGCGGCTCGGGGTACCCGGCGGCCGTTCTGGCGCTGACCGCCTCGCCCGTCGTGGCGCTGCCGCTGTGCGTGAGCGGTGTGGACCTCCCGCTGACCGGACTGTGCTGCCTGGCCCTGGCCTCGGCCGCCCGCGGACGTCCCCTCCTCGCGGGGGCGGCGCTCGCGGCCGCCTGCGCCCTCAAGTGGACGGCGTGGCCCGCGATTCCGGTGGCCGTGGTGCTGCTGGCCGGCTGTCACGGCAGGCGGGCGGCCGTCCGGTGCGCGGCCGCCGCGGCGGGTGGTGCGGCCCTGGCGATTGCGCCCTGGGCCCTCCGTTCTCCTGGCGTCATGCTCCAGCAGGTCCTGGCCTTCCCCACCGGGCGGGCCGAGGTGGCGACGCCCGCCCGCAGCCCGCTCCCGGGCCGGCTGCTCGTGCAGTACGTACCCGGTGGCTGGTACCTGGCGGTGGGACTGCTGGCGTGCGGGGCGCTCGCGGTCGCCGTATCGCTCCTGCGGCGTCCGCCGGCCGGCGCCGTGCCGGCCGCCGACCGGCTCGCGCTCGGCCTGTGCCTGGCTTTCGTGCTGGCGCCCGCCGGCCGGTTCGGCTATCTCGCGCTGCCCCTGGTGCTGGTGGTGTGGACGCGGGCGGCGGCCGGCCCCCGACCGGTGCGGGCGTCCCGGCCCGCCGGGCCGCCCGGCGGCCGCACGGGCCGGACCCTCGTCATCACCAACGACTTCCCGCCCCGCCAGGGCGGCATAGAGACCTTCGTGCACGCCATGGCCACCCGCCTGCCGGCCGAGGACGTCGTCGTCTACACCTCCAGCGAGCCGGGGGCCGCGGCGTACGACGCCACCCTGCCGTTCCCGGTGATCCGCGACCCCGCCCGGATGCTGCTGCCGACGCCTCGCATCACCCGGCAGGCGAGGGCGACCGCCCGGGCCCACGGCTGCGACCGGGTCTGGTTCGGTGCCGCGGCGCCGCTCGCGTACATGGCGCCCGCGCTGCGACGCAGCGGGATACAGCGGATCGTGGCCACCACACACGGCCACGAGATCTGGTGGGCGCGCCTGCCCGGCGCCCGCCGGATCCTGCGGCGGATCGGCGAGAGCGTCGATGTCGTCACCTATCTGGGTCCCTACACCCGCGACCGCATCGCTCCCGCGCTGGGCCCGCGTGCGACGCTGCGCCGGCTGGTGCCGGGGGTCGATGTCGAGGACTTCCGCCCCCGGGCAACCGGAGCGGCGGTCATCCCCGGGGTTCCCGGGGACAAGCGGATCATCCTCTGCGTCTCCCGGCTGGTCGCCCGCAAGGGCCAGGACACCCTCATCCGCGCGCTCCCGCTGATCCAACAGGAGGTGCCGGAGGCGGTGTTGGTGGTGGTGGGGAAGGGCCCCCACGAGCGGCGGCTGCACCGGCTCGCCCGTACCTGCCCGGCAGGATCCGTCATCTTCACCGGAGGCGTCGGCCACGCCCGGACCGCGGACCACTATGCCGCCGCCGAGGTCTTCGCCATGCCGTGCCGTACCCGCAAGGGCGGGCTGGAGGCGGAGGGCCTGGGCATTGTCTTCCTGGAGGCGGCGGCGAGCGGGCTGCCGGTGATCGTGGGGGACTCCGGCGGGGCACCCGATGCCGTCCGCGACGGGGAGACGGGGCAGGTGGTCGACGGCCGGGACGTGCGGCAGGTGGCCGAGGCGGTGCTGCGGATGCTGCGGTCGCCGCGGAGGGCGGCCGAGATGGGCGCGGCCGGCCGGCGGTGGGTGGGGGAGCGGTGGAGCTGGGAGGCCTCCGCCCGCAGGCTGGCGCGGCTGCTCACCCCGCGCGGGGGCGGCGCGCTCACGGGGACGACGCCGCGTCGCGCAGATGCGCCAGCACCGCAAGAACCCGCCGGTTCCCTTCCGTCGGGTCGAGGTCGAGCTTCATGAAGATGTTGCCGGAGTGCTTGACGACGGATGCCTCGGTGACGGTCAGCCGCTGGGCGATCGTCTGGTTGTTCAGGCCCTGTGCCATCAGCGCCAGAACCTCGCGTTCGCGCGGCGTGAGGCGGCTCAGCGAGCGGTCCTGGCTCTGCTGGGCGAGCAGTACCCGGACCACCTCCGGGTCGATCACGGTCTGACCGTCCGCCACCCGCCGCAGTGCGTCCAGGAATTCACGGACCTCGCCGATCCGGTCCTTGAGCAGATAACCGAGGCCACCGCTTCCGGCTCTGCCGCCGCCGAGCAGCTGGGTCGCATAGGCGGTGGCCACGTACTGGGAGAGGACGAGCACCGGGAGCCGGCCGTGCCGGGCGCGCAGGGCCAGCGCCGCCTTCAGGCCCTCGTTGCGGTGGCCGGGCGGCATCCGTACGTCGGTGATCACCAGGTCGGGGAGGCCGGCGTCCACCGCACGGGCCAGCTCCTCGGCGTCACCGACCGCGGCGGTGACGGTGTGGCCGTTGCGGGTCAGCAGCTCGACGAGTCCGGCCCGCAGCAGCACGGAATCCTCGGCCAGGACTATCCGGAACACGGCACCTCCGCGCGGAGCTGGGTGGGACCGCCCACCGGACTGGACACCACGAGCCTGCCTCCCCATATCGCCATCCGGTCCGCCAGTCCCTGCAGGCCGGTGCCCGCGGCGGGGACCGCGCCGCCCTTCCCATTGTCGGTGATCAGCAGGCGCAGCGCGCCTCCCTCGATCCGGGCGACGATGGTGACGGCGGTGGCGTCGCTGTGCTTGACCGCGTTCGCCAGCGCCTCGGTCACGGTGAAGTAGGCGACGCTCTCCACACCGTCGGGCAGCCGGTGCGGCAGATCGATGTCCACGGTGACCGGGATCGGGCTGCGCAGCGCGACCTCGGCGACGGCGGCGGCCAGACCGTGGTCGGTCAGCACCTGGGGGTGGATGCCGCGGACGAGGTCGCGCAGCTGGGTCAGGGCGGCCCGGACCTCGCCGCGGGCCCGGGAGACCAGTTCCGTGGTGGGGGAGTTGCTCTCGCGCAGCTCCATTTCGGCCATGCCCAGGGTCATGTTGAGGGCGACCAGCTGCTGCTGCGCCCCGTCGTGCAGATCGCGTTCGATACGGCGCCGCTCGGCCTCGAAGGCATCGGCCAGCCGGGCGCGGGAGCGGGTGAGTTCGATGACCCGGCTGCCCGCCTCGTCCTCCCGGGGCGACAGCAGCAACTCCGCCGTCCTGACCTGCGCTCCGGCCAGCAGGCCGGCGGCGTACGCGGACAGCGCGAGCCCGATGACGCCCACGGCGGGGCCCAGCAGCGCCTCCAGCGGCCCGCTGACCGGCTCGCCGGGAATGATCATCACGGGCTCGGGGGCGAGCGCCCAGGCGATGACCGGGACCGCCGTCAGGGCGGCGGCCAGGCACAGCAGCATCACGACACCGCATCCGGCGGCGGCGAACACGGCCCCGAACACCACGGTGTAGCCCAGCTCCCGCCACGTGGCCCGCTCCCGCAGCCGGCTGCCCGCCCAGGAGACCGGGCCCCGTGCGGCGAGCACACCGTGCGGGCCGGGGAGCGGCACCGGCTCGACCAGCCGCAGCCGGCGCCGCTCCAGGGCACCGACGGGGATGCCGTACAGGGCGGCTGCCGTCAGGACCGCGATCCCCACCCCGACGAACGACAGCGCCATGCCCGCGAACACCAGGAGCACCAGCGCGATCAGCGCCGCGTAACCGAGCAGCGCCCCGCTGGCCAGATAGGCCCAGCACCGCCACGGCCACGCCGAGAGCAGGAAGCGCAGCGGGCGCTGCCGCAGCGCCCGCCACACCGTGACCGCACGCCGGTCCGTCATACCGTGCATCCCCCCTGGCCGGACCGCCGCCGTGGGCCGCCCAGCCGCCCCTACTCGTAGCGCAGATACCGCCGTCGCATCGTACGGAACCGGCGCAGCCCGGCCTGCCAGGCGGCCACCACCTCGTCGGGGCCCGCGCCCGCGTCGATCATCGTGCGGACCGTCGACGAGCCGGTCAGCCGGTCGATGCCGTTGTCCGGCCGCCAGGCGAAGCCGGGCCACACCCGCTTGGCCGTCACCAGCAGGCCGATGCCGGTCCGTACGGCGTCGAAGGCGGCGCGGTCGTGGACGTGCAGCTGGACGCCGCCGATGGTCTTTCCCTGGAACTTGGAGAAGGTGGGGGCGAAGTAGGCCTCCCTGAAGTGCACGCCGGGCAGGCCCAGTCCGTTGGCGGCCGCGGCCCACCGGGCGTCGATGCCGTCGGCGCCCAGCAGCTCGAACGGCCTGGTGGTGCCGCGTCCTTCGGAGAGGTTGGTGCCCTCGAAGAGGCAGGTGCCCGCGTAGACGAGGGCGGTGTCGGCGGTGGGCATGTTGGGGCTCGGCGGCACCCACGGCAGTCCGGTCGCGTCGAAGAAGTCCGCGCGGCGCCAGCCCGTCATCTCCACGGTCTCCAGCTCCACCGGCCGCCCGGCGGCCTGCGGGACGAACTCGCCGTTGAACAGCAGCGCCAGTTCCAGCGCCGTCATCCCGTGCGCCTGCGAGATCGGCTCCCGGCCCACGAAGGAGGCGTACTTCTTGTCCAGCACGGGTCCGGTGGCGGCCCGCCCGGTGACGGGATTGGGCCGGTCCAGCACCACGAACCGCTTGCCGGCGAGGACGGCCGCGACCATGCAGTCGTAGAGCGTCCAGATGTAGGTGTAGAAGCGCGCGCCGACGTCCTGGATGTCGAAGACGACGGTGTCCACGCCGGATTCGGTGAAGACGGCGGCGAGTTCCCGCCCGCTCTTGTTGTACGTGTCGTAGACCGGCAGTCCGGTGGCCGGATCGTCGTAGCGGCCCTCCGAGCCGCCCGCCTGGGCGGTGCCGCGGAAGCCGTGTTCGGGGCCGAAGACGGCGGTCAGGCGGACCCGGTGGTCGGCGTGCATGACGTCCACGATGTGCCGGACATCCGGTGTCACGCCGGTGGGGTTGGTGACGACGCCGACCCGGTGGCCGTCCAGGATGCGGTAGCCGTCGGCCAGGATCCGGTCGAATCCGGTGCGTACCCGGCGGCGGTCGCCGGGGGGCCCGGCCGCTTCGGCGGGGCCCGCGGTCGCGGTCACCGCTGCCGCGACCGCTCCCGTTGCCGCCAGCCGGCCCAGAACACGTCTCGACAGAGCCATGCGCACACCTCCGTGATCGGTAAAGGGACCCGAGGTTCGTGTCGTGGGCACGCTAACGCGCGCGGGACCGCTGCGGAATGAGCGCGGCCGTGACGAGGGGGCACCTCCCGCCCGGGCGTGGCCGAGAGTGCGGGACGGCTCTTCCGCTGGGACATACCGACTGGTTAGTCTGCCGTGGAGGGGCACCTCCGCCCATGAGGGCACCCGGCACCCCCGCCGGAGCACCGTCGAGGGCGGAGCAGGGGCCGGGAGCGGCGGAGAGCCGAGTCAGCGCGACCGAGGGAGACACAGCGTGGCAGCCGTACGGGACGAGGCCGTGGTCGTGACCGGAGCGGGCGGGGGGATCGGCGCCGCGCTGGCCCGCCGGTTCGCCGCCGAGGGCGCCCGCGTGGTCGTCAACGACCTGGACGAGGCCAAGGCGAAGACCACCGCCTCGGAGATCGGGGCGATCGCCGTCCCCGGTGACGCCTCCGGCATCGTGCCGGCCGCCCGCGAAGCGCTCGGCGGCGCCGTCGACATCTTCTGTGCCAACGCCGGCGTCGGCACCGGCGGCGGACCCGAGGCGCCCGAGGACGCCTGGGAGCTGGCCTGGGACGTCAATGTGATGGCCCATGTCCGGGCCGCGCGCGAGCTGCTGCCCGAGTGGCTGGAGCGCGGCAGCGGCCGCTTCGTCTCCACGGTGTCCGCCGCGGGCCTGCTCACCATGGTCGACGCGGCGCCCTACAGCGTCACCAAGCACGGCGCGTACGCCTTCGCCGAGTGGCTGTCGCTGACCTACCGCCACCGCGGCATCGACGTCCACGCGATCTGCCCGCAGGGCGTACGGACCGACATGCTGGCCGGCACCGGGGCCGCCGGGGAGCTCGTCCTGACGCCCACCGCCATCGAACCCGAAGCCGTCGCCGAGGCGCTCTTCGCGGCCATGGCCGAGAACCGCTTCCTGGTCCTGCCGCACCCCGAGACCGGCGACCACTACATCGCACGGGCCACCGACCCCGACCGCTGGCTGGGCGGCATGAACCATCTGCAGCGGAAGCTGGAGCAGCGACGGGGCGGTGAGGGCTGACCGCCGGGCGTAGGGAAGTCTTACGCACGGATTCACGGACGCACGGGTTCCACAGACGTACGGATGCACGGACGATCAGGAAGGCAGGGCCGCACCCCGATGACCTCCTACCAGGACAAGCCGTGGCTGGCACAGCTCAACGACGCCCAGCGCGCCCCCGTCCAGCCGCCGCCCTCGACGCTGAGCGCCTTCCGGGCGGCGGTGCGCCGCGCCCCGGACCGCACGGCGCTCGCCTACTTCGACGGGCGGCTGTCCTACGCCGAGACCGACGCGCTCTCCGACGGCATCGCCGCCCACCTCGCCGGCCGCGGCCTCGGGCGCGGCGACCGGGTCGCGGTGATGCTCCAGAACACCCCGCACTTCGTGCTCGCGCTGCTCGGGGCCTGGAAGGCGGGCGGCGTGGTGGTGCCCGTCAACCCCATGTACAAATCGGGCGAGCTGCGGCACATCCTCGACGACGCCGAGGTCACCGCCGTCATCTGCGCCGACCGCACCTGGGACGCCTTTCTCCGGGACACCGCCGCCGAGGCGCCGTCCGTACGGATCGCGCTCACCGCCGACGAGACCGGGCTGCAGACCCGCGACGACACCCGGGTACTGCGCCCCGGGCTCCCGGGCCCGCGCGAGGGCGCCGACGATCTGCTGACCGTCGCCCGCACCACCGGCCCGATCAGGGCGGTGCCGGCCGACCCGGACCTGGCCGCCGACGACATCGCCCTGATCAGCTACACCTCGGGCACCAGCGGCACGCCCAAGGGCGCCACCAACACCCACGGCAACATCACCTTCAACGCCGAACGCCAGCGCACCGGACTGGGACTGCCCGAAGGCGCCACCTACTTCGCGCTCGCGCCCCTCTTCCACATCACCGGCATGGTCTGCGAACTGGCCGCCGGCATCGCCAACACCGGCACCCTCGCGCTCGCCTACCGCTTCGAGGCGGGCGTCGTCCTGGACGCCTTCCTCGAACACCGCCCGGCCTACACGGTCGGCCCCTCCACCGCGTACATGGCGCTGATGGCCCACCCGGACGCCGACCGCGACCACTTCGCGTCCTTCCACGCGATGTCCTCGGGCGGCGCGCCGCTGCCGCCCGCCCTGGTGGAGAAATTCCGGGCCGACTTCGGCCCCTACATCCACAACGGCTACGGCCTCACCGAGTGCACCGCGCCCTGCGCCAGCGTCCCGCCGGGGCGCCGGGCGCCCGTCGACAAGGTCTCCGGGACCCTCGCCGTCGGCGTCCCCGGCCCCGACACCGTCGTGCGGATCATCGACGAGAACGGCGCCGATGTGCCGTTCGGCGAGCAGGGCGAGATCGCGGTCACCGGCCCCCAGGTCGTCCCCGGCTACTGGCGGCGCCCGGAGGCCACCGCCGAGGCCCTCCCGGACGGCGAACTGCGCACCGGCGACATCGGCTTCATGGACACCGACGGCTGGCTCTATGTCGTCGACCGCAAAAAGGACATGATCAACGCTTCCGGCTTCAAGGTGTGGCCGCGCGAGGTCGAGGACGTCCTCTACACCCACCCGGCGGTGCGCGAGGCGGCCGTCGTCGGCATACCGGACGCCTACCGCGGCGAGTCGGTGAAGGCCTATGTCAGCCTGCGCCCGGGGGCCGCCGCCGAGCCCGCCGAACTGGCCGCCCACTGCAAGGAGCGGCTGGCGGCGTACAAATATCCCCGCGTGGTGGAGATCCTGCCCGAGCTTCCGAAGACCGCGAGTGGCAAGATCCTCCGACGGGAGCTGCGCCACCGCGCATAACCCCGCGGCAGCCGCGGAGCACAACAGGCGCATACGCACGAAGGAACAGGTGAGGGCGATGGCCGGCACGAAGGACGGCAACGGCAGCGGTACCGGCAACGGCACGGGCCCCGGCGGCACGAAGCCGGTGGCGCAACGACTGCTGGCCACCGCCACCAGGCTCTTCGCGGAGCGCGGCTACGACCGCACCTCCGTCCAGGAGATCGTCGACGCGGCGGGCGTCACCAAGGGCGCCCTCTACCACTACTTCGGCTCCAAGGACGATCTGCTGCACGAGGTCTACGGCCGGGTGCTGCGCCTCCAGCAGGAACGGCTCGACCACTTCGCGGACGCGGACGCGCCGGTCGAACAGCGGCTGCGGGACGCCGCCGCCGATGTCGTCGTCACCACCATCGAGAACCTCGACGACACCAAGATCTTCTTCCGCTCGATGCACCACCTCAGCCCCGAGAAGGACAAGCAGGTACGGGCCGAACGGCGGCGCTACCACGAGCGGTTCCGGGCCCTGATCGAGGAGGGGCAGCGCACGGGGGTCTTCGCCGCGGACATCCCGGCCGACCTGGTCGTGGACTACCACTTCGGGTCGGTGCACCACCTCGGCACGTGGTACCGGGAGGACGGGCCGCTCAGCCCGCAGCAGGTGGCCGACCGGCTGGCCGACCTCCTGCTGCGCGCGCTGCGCCCGTAACGCCGTTACCCGCTCACCGTCACAGGTACTTCTTCAGCTCCCGCCGCGCCAGCGACCGCTGGTGCACCTCGTCGGGCCCGTCGGCCAGGCGCAGCGTCCGCGCCCCGGCCCACAGCTCGGCCAGCGGGAAGTCCTGGCTGACGCCGCCCGCGCCGTGCAGCTGGACCGCTTGGTCGAGGATGTTCACGACCGTGCGCGGAGTGGCGATCTTGATGGCCTGGATCTCGGTGTGCGCGCCCTTGTTGCCGACGGTGTCCATCAGCCATGCGGTCTTCAGCACCAGCAGCCGCAGCTGCTCCACCGCCACCCGGGCGTCCGCGATCCACTCCTGCACCACGCCCTGCTGGGCGAGCGGCTTGCCGAACGCCGTACGCGACACCGCGCGCCGGCACATCAGCTCGATGGCCCGCTCGGCCATCCCGATCAGCCGCATGCAGTGATGGATCCGGCCGGGCCCCAGCCGCGCCTGCGCGATGCCGAAACCGCCGCCCTCCTCGCCGATCAGATTCCCCGCCGGCACCCGCACATCGTCGAAGACCACCTCGGCGTGCCCGCCGTGCCAGTGGTCCTCGTAGCCGTAGACCTGCATCGCCCGCTTGACCTGGAGGCCCGGCGTATCGCGCGGCACCAGCACCATCGACTGCTGGCGGCGGATGTCGGCACCGTCAGGGTCCGTCTTGCCCATCACGATGAAGATCTGGCACAGCGGGTTCATCGCCCCGGAGATGTACCACTTGCGCCCGTTGATGACGTACTCGTCACCGTCCCGCTCGATACGCGTCTCGATGTTCGTCGCGTCCGACGAGGCCACCTCCGGCTCCGTCATCGCGAACGCCGACCGGATCTCGCCCGCCAGCAGCGGATGCAGCCACTGCTTCTTCTGCTCCTCGCTGCCGAACTGCGCCAGCACCTCCATGTTGCCGGTGTCCGGCGCCGCGCAGTTCAGCGCGGTGGGCGCCAACTGCGGGCTGCGGCCGGTGATTTCGGCCAGCGGCGCGTACTGGAGATTGGTCAGTCCCGCCCCGTGCTCCGCGTCCGGAAGGAACAGGTTCCACAGCCCCCGCGCGCGGGCCTCGGCCTTCAGCTCCTCCACTATCGCCGGGGTCTCCCACGGCGAGGCGAGCTCGGCCCGCTGCTCGTGCATGGTCCGCTCGGCCGGATGGACGCGCTCGTCCATGAATGCCAGCAGCCGCTCACGCAGCTCTTCCGTGCGGGCGTCGAATGCGAAGTCCATGGGTGCCTCAGCCTTCCTTGAGGGTGGTGAGTCCGTGGTCGATGAAGACGGGCACGAGCTCGCCGATCCGGTCGAAGCCCGCGCCGACCGTCTGGCCGAGCGTGAAGCGGTAGTGGATGCCCTCGAGGATCACGGCGAGCTTGAACCAGGCGAAGGCGGTGTACCAGGCGATGGCGGAGGTGTCCCGGCCGGAGCGGGCGGCGTAGCGCTCGATCAACTCGGCGGGGGCGGGGTGGCCCGCGGCGCCGCTGGTGGTGCTGACCGGCGACTCGGGCAGCTGCAGGTCCTGGCTGTACATCACCAGCAGGCCGAGGTCGGTCAGCGGATCGCCGAGCGTGGACATCTCCCAGTCCAGCACCGCCTTGATGCTGTCGTCGGCGCCTACGAGCACATTGTCGAGGCGGTAGTCGCCGTGGACGACGGTGGGCGCGGGGGAGGCGGGCAGCGACCGGCCCAGCGCCTCGTGCAGCGCGTCGATCCCCGGCAGCTCGCGGTTCTTCGACGCACTCAGCTGCTTGCCCCAGCGCCGCAGCTGACGCTCCAGGAAACCCTCAGGACGGCCGAAGTCGCCCAGTCCGACCGCCTCCGGCTGTACGGCGTGCAGATCGACGAGCGTGTCGACCAGCGACAGCACCACGTCACGGGTGCGCCGCGCACCGAGCGGCGCGAGCTGCGCCGCCGTGCGGTACGGCGTGCCCTCCACCAGCTCCATCACATAGAACGGCGCGCCGATCACCGACTCGTCCTCGCACAGCAGCAGCGCCTCGGGCACCGGCACCGGCGTCTCGTGGAGCGCGCTGATGACCCGGTGCTCGCGCCGCATGTCGTGCGCGGTGGCCAGCACATGGCCGAGCGGCGGCCGGCGCACGACCCAGGAGGAGGCGCCGTCGGTGACGCGGTAGGTGAGATTGGACCGCCCGCCCTCGATCAGCTGCGCGCGCAGCGGCCCGCCGGTCAGCCCCGGCCGCTCCCGGTCCAGCCGCTCGCGCAATCGGGCGAGGTCGAGGCCGGGGGGTTCCTCCCGGGCCGCGTCCTGCGGGGGAGGGGTGCCCTTGGTCATCGTTGTCCTCCGTACGGCATGACGGTCGATACGGTCCATCGCTGCCCCGATCATGCCGACTAGTCGGTATGGAGTCCAGTGCCGGTGTGTGGGGCGTCCGTCACGCGGCGCACAGGTGCCCGCTGCGCCCGGCCCGTCACGCGGCGCACAGGTGCCCGTTGCGCCCGGCCCGTCACGCGTGGCAGGCCGGCGGGATCCCGCCGTTCATCGCCGCCATATCGCCGAACCCGGCCAGCGGATCCAGCGGCGCACCCGGCTCGCCGCCCGCCAGCTCCACATATGCGCGGTGCAGATTCGCCACCAGCCGCTCGCTCTCGGCCAGCGCCGCGAACGGCCCGAGATCCGCCTCCTTGGCCACCTCCAGCGGCGTACGCCCGGCCGCCCACCCGTCCCGCGCCAGCCGGTCGACGAACCGCAGATAGCGCTCCACCTCGTCGTACACCTCGGGTCCGGTCACCCGGCCGTGCCCCGGCACGACCGTCACCGCGTCCAGCGAACGCAGCAGGTCCAGCGCGCGCAGCGACCCGGCCAGCGAGCCCATGAAGATGAAGGGGGTGCCGCCGTGGAAGACCAGGTCCCCGGTGAACACCACGCGCTGCGCGGGCAGCCAGACGATGGTGTCGCCGGGGGTGTGCGCGACGCCCGGGTGCAGCAGCCGCACCTCGATGTCGCCGACGTGCAGGGTCAGTGTGTCGGTGAAGGTCACCGTGGGCGCGGTCAGATGGATGTCGCCGTACTCCACCCCGGGCCACACCGCATGCAGCTGGCGCCCGGCGGCGAGCAGTTCGCGGCGGCAGGCGGCGTGCCCGATGACGGTCGCCTCGGGGGTGAAGACGCTGTTGCCGTAGGTGTGGTCGCCGTGGTGGTGGGTGTTGACCACCGTGCGCGGAGTGGGCGCGCCGCTCCCGGCGATCCGCCGGCGCAGCAGCCGCGCCCGGCGCTCGGTGGCGGCGGTGTCGACGACGAGGGTGGCGTCCCCGTCGGTGACGAAGCCGGCGTTGTTCAGACACCAGCCGCCGTCCGGCTGGATGAAGGCGTGCACACCGGCAGCCAGTTCGGTGAGATAGGGCTCCATGGACTTCCCTCAGGGTGATGGGCGGGACGGGTGATGGACGGGCCGGGCGAGGGGCGGAACGGGGGACGGGCGGAGTGGGCGGCGTGCGGGCCGAGCGGCGGACGGTGTACCTGACGTAGAGTCAATTTCCTTCCCTTTGCGCAGAGTGGGAGTGGTACGTACCCACTCACGGCCCGCATCCCGCACCCTCCTGCCTACAGCAGCACCCCCGCCGCGCCGAACGCCGCCAGCACCGCCGTGCAGCCGGCCAGCAGCAGCGCGAGCCAGGGCCGCAGGTCCGGTGGGCGGCCGGTGGCCAGGGCGCGTACCCGGTGGTGGGCCACCGCCACGAAGACGAGCCACACCAGCGCGATCAGCGCCGCCAGAACGGCCTCCATCGCCCCCGGGGCCCGGCTCCGCGCCAGCCGGCGGCCGGCCAGCAGGGCGACGACCGTGCAGGACAGCGTCGTCCGCCGCCAGGCCAGCCGGGTGCGTTCCGGCTGGAGCCCGGGGTCCCGGTCGGGCTCCGGCGGCCGGGCCCGCGCGCCCCGCTGTGCGTCGCCCATCGCTACACGGTCCAGCCCAGTACGACGAGGACGACGATGGCGGCCGCCAGTACCGCCACGCCCAGGGCCAGTACGGTCGGGAAGCGGCTGAGCGGCAGATCCTCGCCGCGGCGCATCGCCCGTTCGCAGCGGACCCAGTGGTTGACCGCCCGCAGGGCACACAGCGCGCCCGCCACCAGCAGCACGACGGTGCAGGTCAGCCGCAGCCCCTGATGCAGCCGGGGCAGGAACTGGTCCACCGCGAAGCCGCCGCCCACCAGCGCCAGGCCGGTACGCAGCCAGGCCAGGAAGGTGCGCTCATTGGCCAGCGAGAAGCGGTAGTCGGGGGTGGTGCCCTCCTCGCGGACCCGGGCGGGCGACAGCCACAGCCGTACGGCCGTGCCGAGCGACCGGAGCCCGTCGGAGAGGATCATGATCAGAACCCTAACGGCCGGGGCCGTCCGGGGAGGCGGAGTCCCGTCGGGCGGTCAGTTCCCGGTACGCGGCGAGCCCGTCCGGCGTCCACGGCCACTCCGTCAGCCGCCGGGTCAGCTCCTCCTCCGTCATGAAGGTGTGCCAGTCGACCTCCGACTCCTGCGGCGCGACCGGCCCCGTCCAGCGCACCTGGTAGACCGCCGACCACCAGGTGTGCTCCGCCGTCTCGTACAGGAACTTCAGCAGCGGCTCCGGCTGCGGCAGCCCCCGCACGCCCAGCTCCTCCTCCGCCTCGCGCAGCGCCGCCTGGTCGTAGGTCTCCCCGGCGCCGACCACCCCGCCCACGAACATGTCGTAGTGCGCGGGGAAGACGAGCTTCTGCGGGGTGCGGCGGTGCACGAAGATCCGGTCCTCGGCGTCCCGGACCAGGATGAAGGTCGCGCGGGTGCGCATCCGGCGGGCGTAGGTCTCGCCGCGCGGGGCCTGCCCCACGACCTCGTCGTTCTCGTCCACGACATCGAGGATCTCGTCGGCGTCGAGCGGCCGCTGATCCGCGTCCGTCCGCTGATCGTGATCGGTGGGCTGATCGTGATCGGTCATGGGGCCATGCAATCACCAGGGGCCGGGGCCGGTCGCGCCGGGGAGACCGGCCCCGCCGCCGCTCACTGACCCATGACGTACTTCACCGTCGGGCCGGTGGTCCAGCCGCCGTCCACCGCCAGCTCGGCGCCGGTGACGTACGACGCGGCGTCGGAGAGCAGGAAGACCACGGAGCCGGCGATCTCGTGCGGCTCGCCGACCCGGCCCATCGGGGTGTTGGGGTAGTTCCCCTCGCCCTTCTGGATGCCGACCTGGGCGGTCATCGGGGTGTACGTCATGCCCGGGTGCACGGAGTTCACCCGGATGCGGTCGGTGCCCAGCTCCACCGCGGCGACCTTGGACAGACCGCGTACGCCCCACTTGGAGGCGCCGTAGCCGCCGGTCATCGCCAGGCCCATCAGCCCGGCGGCGGAGGAGATGTTCACGATGGAGCCCGCGCCGCGCTCCTTCATGGCGGGGATGACGGTCTTCATGCCGATGAAGACACCGGTCAGGTTCACGTCGAGGACCTTGCGGAAGAAGTCGACGGAGATCGTCTCCAGCGGCGCTCCGGTCGATATGCCGGCGTTGTTGACCAGGCCGTCGATACCGCCGAACTCGGCCACGGCGTAGTCGGCGACCCGCTGCCAGTCCTCCTCGGAGGTGACGTCGTGGGTCAGGAAGCGGGCCCGCTCGCCGAGCCGGGCCGCGGTCGCCGCGCCCTCCTCCTGGAGGACGTCGGTGAGGACGACGTTGGCGCCGGCCGCGACGGCCTGCTCGGCGGCCGCCGCGCCCAGGCCGCGGGCGCCGCCGGTGATGATGACGGTCTTGCCGGCCAGGCTTGCCGCCGGGGCGGAGGTGGCTTCGGTCATGGGGGAACTCCTAGGGATTGGGGGTGGTGGTGCCCGGGGCGGCCGCGAGCAGGAACGCCACGGTGGTCCCGGTGAGATCGGCGAGGAACAGCTCCTCGCCGATGAGGGGGGCGACGCCCTCCAGGTAGTGCCGCGCCCGGTCGGCCATGGCCGCGCCGATGAGGGTCAGGGCGAGATCCAGCCGCTCCAGGCGCAGCGCCTCGGGCAGCCCGGCCGCCGCGAGGGCGTCCTCCATGCGGCCGATCAGCCGCCAGTAGGCGGTGCCGTCCAGCGTCGGATGCGGGATCCGGGTGCGTACCCCGCTCTCGTGGCTGAGCTGGGCGGAGATCCGCAGACAGCGCCGCCCGCGGTCGTCGCGCAGCTCGGTCGCCTCCGCGGTGAGCAGGGCGCCGACCAGCTCGGTCAGCGTCCCGCCGGCGCTCTCCACGGCGGTCAGCAGCGGCGCCAGGGCCGCTTCCGTACGGTCCAGCCGCCCCGCCATCACGGCGTCCAGCAGCCCGGCGCGCGAACCGAAGTGGTACTGCACGGCCGAGGGGTTGCCCTGGCCGGCGAGCCTGACGATGTCGCGCATCTGGGCGCCGTCCACGCCCTGCGCCGCAAAGATCTCCTCGGCGGCGCGGATCAGCTTGTCCCGGGTCTCGGGTCCTGAGGTCCTGGCCATGATTTCACTGTAATGCTGGCCATTATTAAAAAGCCAGCACCCGGCAATGACCGAAGAACACCGGAGCCACCCCGCGAGCGTGGCCTCCGCCCCCAGGACCTGTCCGGCGGCATTCAGGGGTATCTCGGGGGACCGCTCGGGGTGATCCCTGATGGCTCCCGACGCCGGACCGGGCAGAGTGACCGACGGTTCACCGTTTCCTGGCTCTGCAACCACCACCTCCGGGAGCAGTTCAATGCGCCGACGCCCTACCGCACCGCGCCTTCCACCGCGGCGACTGAACCACCAGGAACGACCGCACAGCCAGCCAACCAATCACCGCACTTCACAGAGACCCCCAACGCGCGCCCGACCCGCTACGCACGCCCCCACCGTCTTCCCCCACCCCCAACGGGAAGGGGCCGGGCCGCAGGACGAAGTCCGGAGGCCCGGCCCCGCAGCCGAACAGCCCCGCGCAAGCGGCACCGCCCGCCGCAGGCGCAACGGCGACAAACCCCAACGTCGGCTCAGGCAAAGCGCAGCGGAGGGGCCGCAGGCGCACCCAGAGCAACCCCAATGGCGGGCAAGCCGAACACGTCGGCCCAGGCAAAGCGCAGCGAAGGGGCCGCAGGCGCACCCAGAGCAACCCCAATGGCGGGCAAGCCGAACACGTCGGCCCAGGCAAAGCGCAGCGAAGGGGCCGCAGGCGCACCCAGAGCAACCCCAATGGCGGGCAAGCCGAACACGTCGGCCCAGGCAAAGCGCAGCGGAGGGGCCGCAGGCGCACCCAGAGCAACCCCAATGGCGGGCAAGCCGAACACGTCGGCCCAGGCAAAGCGCAGCGGAGGGGCCGCAGGCGCACCCAGAGCAACCCCAATGGCGGGCAAGCCGAACACGTCGGCCCAGGCAAAGCGCAGCGGAGGGGCCGCAGGCGCACCCAGAGAAACCCCAACGGCGGGCAAGCCGAACACGTCGGCCCAGGCAAAGCGCAGCGAAGGGGTCACAGCGGACGGCGCCCCCGCCAACAAGGCGGGGGCGCCTAGCGCGGCTCGAGCTCCCGTACGGGGTCGGGCTTGCCCGCCCCCGGCGGCATCGCCGGATGGCTGCCGATCAGCACGATGCCCGCGATCACGGCCGCTATCCCCGCCGCCTCCCACGCCAGCGCCCCCGTCGTCACCCGCAGCTGGTCGCCGAGAAAGCCCACCCCGCAGGCGATCCCCGCCAGCGGCTGGGCGGCGGTCAGTGCGGGCAGCGACATCCGCAGCGGTGCGGTCTCGAAGGCGCTCTGCACCATCACGAGCGCCATCACGCCGAGGACGACGATGGCGTACGGCTGCCAGCTGCCCAGCAGGCCGGCCCAGCCGCCCTGCCCGAAGCGTTCGCCGCTGATCCGGGTCAGCGCGTCCTGCAGGCCGTACAGCAGCCCCGCCGCGACGCCCAGCAGCGCCGCCTCCAGGCTCACATGCACCCGCTCGCGTTTGGCGACGGCCGCCAGCACCAGGGCGGTGCCCAGCACTATGCCCATGATCAGCCACTGGGCGGGCCGCCCCGCCTCGCTGGTGCCGCCGTGCGGCTGCCCGGCCACGATGAACGCCGTCACCCCGCCCGCCAGCAGCCACAGCCCCGCCCAGCCGCTGCGGCCGAGCCGCTGTCCGCTCAGCCGCCGGGCCAGCGCCATCGCGAACAGCAGATTCGTCGCCAGCAGCGGCTCCACCAGAGTGATGTCGCCCATCCCCAGGGCCAGCGCGCCCAGCGCCATACCCACGATGAACAGCGCGATACCGGCCACCCAGCGCGGCATCCGCACCAGGTCCAGCAGCAGCCGCAGGGAGAGGAAGTCCTTGGGCGGGGCGTGTTGCGCCGCCTCCTGCTGGAGGACGAAGCCCAGTCCCAGACAGCAGGCCGCCCCAAGGGCGAGCAGAATCACCGTCACGTCGCACACCTCGTATCGCGCGGGGCGGGGGATTGCGCCTGAGGACAGTCGTCCGGTGGCGGCCCGGGGTGGCCCTCAACACCCCCTATTCTTGCGCGAGCCCGCCCGTACCACCGGGTAACAAAGGGTTGACGGCATGGTCCACCGCGCTGAGGATCGTGGACACCACGGCGTCCGGGGCGGCCGGCACGCTCCGGTGCGGAGAGCGGAAGAGAGCGCAGATGGCGTACGACGCTGATGTGATCGTGATCGGGGCGGGTCTGGCGGGACTCGCGGCCACCGCCGAACTGATCGACGCGGGACGCAAGGTGATCCTGCTCGACCAGGAGCCCGAGCAGTCCCTCGGCGGTCAGGCCCACTGGTCCTTCGGCGGCCTCTTCCTCGTCGACTCCCCCGAACAGCGCAGGCTGCGCATCCGCGACAGCCGCGAGCTGGCCTGGCAGGACTGGCTGGGCACCGCCGGCTTCGACCGGCCCGAGGACCACTGGCCGCGCAAATGGGCCGAGGCCTACGTCGACTTCGCCTCGGGCGAGAAGCGCGCATGGCTGCACCGGCAGGGCGTACGGTTCTTCCCCGTCGTCGGCTGGGCGGAGCGCGGCGGCTACGACGCGACCGGGCACGGCAACTCCGTCCCCCGCTTCCACGTCACCTGGGGCACCGGCCCCGGCCTCGTTGCGCCGTTCGAGCGCCGGGTGCGGGCGGGCGCCGCCCGCGGCCTGGCGGACCTGCGCTTCCGCCACCGCGTCACCGCCCTGTCCCGCAGCGCGGGCAGCGTGGACACGGTCAGCGGGGAGATCCTCGCGCCCTCGGACGCCGAGCGGGGCAGGCCCAGCAGCCGTGAGGTCACCGGGGCCTTCGAGCTGCGCGCCCAGGCCGTGATCGTCACCTCCGGCGGCATCGGCGGCAACCACGACCTCGTCCGCGCCAACTGGCCCGAGCGGCTCGGCAAGGCCCCCGAGCGGATGCTCTCGGGCGTCCCCGCGCATGTCGACGGCAAGATGCTCGGCATCACCGAGGCGGCCGGCGGCCGGATCATCAACCGCGACCGGATGTGGCACTACACCGAGGGCATCGACAACTGGAACCCCATCTGGCCGATGCACGGCATCCGGATCCTGTCCGGCCCCTCCCCGCTGTGGCTGGACGCCCGCGGCAAGCGGCTGCCGGTGCCGCTGTTCCCGGGCTTCGACACCCTCGGCACCCTCGAACACATCATGCGGACCGGCCACGACCACACCTGGTTCGTGCTCACCCGGAAGATCATCGAGAAGGAGTTCACCCTCTCCGGCTCCGAACAGAACCCGGACCTGACCGGCAAGAGCGTGCGCGAGGTGCTGGGCCGCGCCAGGGCCGGGGTGCCGGGCCCGGTGCAGGCCTTCATGGACCACGGCGCGGACTTCATCGTCGAACGGTCCCTGACCGACCTCGTACGGCGGATGAACGAAATCACCGAGGACCCGCTGATCGACGAGGCCGCGCTGCGCCGCGAAATCGTCGCGCGCGACCGCGAGATCGCCCACCCCTTCACCAAGGACCTCCAGGTCACGGCCATCCGCGGGGCCCGTAAATACCTCGGCGACCGGCTGATCCGCACCGCCGCCCCGCACCGCCTGCTGGACCCCGGGGCCGGCCCGCTGATCGCCGTACGGCTGAGCATCCTCACCCGCAAGACCCTCGGCGGCCTGGAGACCGACCTGTCCTCGCGGGTGCTGACGGAGGGCGGCGAGCCTTCCCCAAGTTCTGGGCTTCGCTCGAACAGGGGAGACCCCATTCCGGGCCTGTACGCGGCGGGCGAGGTGGCGGGATTCGGCGGTGGCGGGGTGCACGGCTACCGCTCGCTGGAGGGCACCTTCCTCGGCGGCTGCCTCTTCTCCGGGCGCAGCGCGGGCCGGGCGGCTGCCAGGGCGGTTTCCTGAACGCACCGGATCCGCCGCCGCCTTCCGGACGGTGATCAATCAATATCGTTTCCCGGAAGGGGAGTTGGGGGGATCCGGCCATTCCCCTTCCGGCCTTGACGCGACGCTGTGCGTACCGCTTTGCTGTCCGTGAACTTTCCGCGGTGGACCAGACCATTTCACGCCGGCGTGTTACGCGCGCAGATTCCGGTCCACTCCCCGGCCGGACGACACAACGAGGTGGAGCATCGGTGCAGCGCGTCATGGAGTCCTCCGGTCCATGAGTCCGCCTCTTCCGCCCCCGCTGGGACGCGCCCGCCGCAAGGACGCCCCGGTCCTCTCCCCGAGCCTGGACGACGCCCAACTGGTCACCGCCACCGCGGCGCTGACCCAGGGACGATGGACCGAGGTACGGACCCTGCTCGCCGAGACCGGCGCCGACTGGGATCTGCGCGGCCACCGATTAACCGTCCTGGGCGCCTGCGCGGGAAGCGCCGCCTGGGCCCGCGACTGGCAGCTCGCCGAACCGGACAGCGGCGACGCCGCCACCCTCCTGGCCTGCGCACTCGTCCACCTGGCGGTATCCGGGAAGGGCCCCGTCGAGGCCGCCGCCGACGCCTGCCGGGCCGCCACCGTCCTGCTGCCCGACGATCCGACCCCCTGGCTCGGCACGCTGATCCTCGCCCGCAGCACCGGCACCGTCGACGAACGCGAGCAGGCCTTCGACCAGATCCGCGCCCGCCACCCCGACCACCACCACGCGCACCACCTCATGACGGCCTGTCTGGCCGAACTCCAGCAGGGCGACCGCGACGACCCCCTGCACCAGGTCTACGACTTCGCCGCCTGGGCCGCCGAACAGGCCCCCGCCGACTCGCCGCTGGCCGTCCTCCCCGTCGTCGCCCACGCCGAGCGCTACCGTGTCCTCGCCGCCCACGGCCTGGAGCCCGCCGACCCCGCCGCCTGCGACCACTGGGCCACCCGCCGCGCCCGCCAGGCGATGAAGGCCGCCTTCGACTGGTGGCTGGAGTGGGAGGGCGAGGGCCACCCCCGCTCCAAGGTCGACCTCAACTTCCTCGCACACGCAAAGTTCTACGAGGGACGGATGGCCGAGGCGGCCGCGCTCTTCCACCGCATCGGCACCCACGTCACCCCCCAACCCTGGTCGTACGCCGACCGCGACGCCCTCAAGGCGTTCAAGGCCGCCCGCGCCGTCGCCCTCGGCGTCACCTGACCGCCTCCCACCGCCACCCCCGCATCCCCCCCATCGCCCCCAGCGTCCCCGGAAAGGACAACCCCGCCATGCCCATCGGCAGTTCGGGAAAGACGAGCAGCGCCCCGGCCACCGCCCGCCCCGGGCCGACGACCGGCCCCGACGGCGGGATCAGCACCTTCAAGGGCACCGAACGCGCACTGCGGGCCGACCGCATCGGCACCCCCGGTCTGCTGCTGTCCGTACTGGCCGCCAGCGCACCCCTGATGGTCGTCGCCGGCGTCATGGCCACCACCTACCAGGTCATGGGGATCGTGGGACAGCCGCTGCTGTTCGTCCTGCTGGGCGTGGTGATGGCGCTGTTCAGCGTCGGCTACGCCGAGATGAGCCGGCACGTCCACAACGCCGGTGCCTTCTACGCGTACATCGCCCGCGGCCTGGGCGGCACCGTCGGCTCGGGCGCCTCCTTCGTGGCGCTCGCCTCCTACAGCACCCTCCAGTGCGGCATCTACGGCATGTTCGGCTTCGAGGTCTCCGGGCTGCTGGAGCGGCATCTGTCGGTGAGCGTCGCCTGGTGGATCCCGGGGCTGGCCGCCGTCGCCGTCACCGGAGTCCTCGGCGCCCTGAAGATCGACCTCAACGCCAAGGTGCTCGGCGTCCTCCTGTGCATCGAGGTCGCCATGATCGTCGTCTTCGACACCGCCTTCGCCGCCCAGCCCGGACCGCAGGGCCTGTCCCTGCACGCCTTCGACCCCACCACCCTCGGCGGCGCGGGCCTGGGCACCACCCTGTGCTTCGCCGTCACCGCCTTCGTCGGCTTCGAACAGGCCCCCGTCTACGCCGAGGAGACCAGCCGCCCGGGAACGGTCGTGGCCCGGGTGATGTTCCTGTGCGTCGGCATCGTCGCGGTCTTCTTCGCCCTCAGCTCCTGGCTCATGGGCGTCGCCACCGGCCCCGCCCACATCGTCGCCGAGGCGGGCAAATACGGCCCGAAACTCATCTTCGCGCTGTCCGAACCCCGCCTGGGCACCGTCTTCACCGACGTCCTGCATCTCTTCTTCGTCACCGGGATCTTCGCGTCGATGCTCAGCTTCCACAACGTCGTCGCCCGCTACGCCTTCGCCATGGGCCGCGAGGGCCTGCTGCCCGCCCCGCTCGGCCGCACCGCCAAGGCCAGCGGCGCCCCGGCCCTCGGCTCCCTCCTCCAGACCGTCATCGCCCTCATCGTCGTCACCGCCTTCGCCGTCACCGACCACCACCCCGTGGGCGACCCCACCGCCCCCGTCATCCAGCTGTTCACCTGGGCCGGCAACGTCGGCGCGATCGGCGTGATCCTGCTGATGGCCACCGCCTCCGTCGCCGTCATCGTCTTCTTCGTACGCCGCGGAGCGGGCCGCGCCCAGGCCGGCCGACTGGTCTGCGCGGGCCTCGCCGCCATCGCCCTGCTGATCGTCCTCGGCTACGGCGTCACCGACTTCGACGTCCTGGTCGACGCCGACCAGGACTCCGTACTGAGCTGGCTGCTGCCCTCCCTGATCGGCGTCGCCGCCGCCGTCGGCCTTGTCCACGGCCGGGTGCTGCGCGCCCGACGACCCGAGGTGCACGCCCGGATCGGGCTGGGCAACGAGGCCTTCCAACTCGACAAGGCGGCCGGCGCACCGTCCCCGGGCGAGGCGTCCACCCCCACCCCGCACAAGGAGAACCGACGATGACCACCCCCCACGCGCACCCCCTCGACCCGCTGACCGCCGACGAGATAGCCACCGCCCGCACCGTCCTGGAGGAGGCCGGCAAGGCGGGCGAAACCACCCGCTACCCGCTCGTCCTCCTCGATGAACCGGACCGCCACACCGTCGCCGCCCACCACCCCGGCGCCCCCGTCACCCGCCGGCTGCGCGTCACCCTCCTCGAACCGGCCACCGGCAGCAGCCACGAAGCCCTCGTCGACGTCACCGCCCGCACCCTCCTCGCCCACCGCGCACTCGACCCGGAGACCGACGGCCAGCCGCCGATCCTCTTCGAGGAACACGAGCGCTGCGACCGGATCGTCAAGGCCGACCCGGACTGGCGCAAGGCCATGGCCGAACGCGGCATCACCGACACCGACCTGGTCGTCTGCGCCCCGCTCGCGGCCGGCAACTTCGCCGCCGAAGGGGAACGCGGCCGCCGGATGCTGCGCTCGCTGACCTTCCTGCGCTGCACCACCACCGACAACCCCTTCGCGCACCCGGTCGGCGGCCTCGTCGCCGACGTCGACCTCACCGAGGGCCGGGTCATCCGCCTCATCGACACCGGCCCGGTCCCCGTCCCCGCCGAATGCGGCCGCTACGAGGCCGAGTTCACCGGCCCGCCCCGCACCGACCTCACACCACTGGACATCAGCCAGCCGGACGGGCCCTCCTTCTCCCTCGACGGCACCGTCCTCACCTGGCAGAACTGGCAGCTGCGGGTGGACTTCAACGCCCGCGAGGGCCTCGTCCTGCACCAGATCGCCCACCGCGACGGCGACCGCCTGCGCCCCGTACTGCACCGCGCCTCACTCGCCGAAATGGCCGTCCCCTACGCCGACCCCGACGCCTCCCGCAACTGGGTCTGCTACCTCGACGTCGGCGAATACACCCTCGGCCGGAACGCCAACGCGCTCCGCCTGGGCTGCGACTGCCTCGGCGAGATCCGCTACCTCGACGCCGTCGTCGCCGACGACCACTGCGCCCCGCAGACGCTGCCCAACGCCATCTGCATCCACGAGGAGGACCACGGCCTCCTGTGGAAACACAGCAACATGTTCGACGACTTCGCCGCCGAGAGCCGCCGCTCCCGCCGCCTGGTCATCTCCTTCATCGCCACCCTCGGCAACTACGACTACGGCTTCTACTGGTACCTCTACCAGGACGGCACCATCGAGTTCGAGGCCAAGTCCACCGGACTCGTACAGACCACCGCGACCGTCCCCGGCGAGCGCACCGCCTACGCCACCGAGGTCGCCCCCGGCCTCCAGGCGCCCTTCCACCAGCATCTGTTCTGCGCCCGGCTGGACCCGGCGGTGGACGGCCACGCCAACACCGTCGAGGAGATCGACGTCGTCCCGCTCCCGATGGGCCCCGACAACCCCCACGGCAACGCCTTCACCACCCGCACCACACCCCTCGCCGACTCCGCCGACGCGGGCCGCCTCGCCGACCCGGCCGCCGGCCGCCGCTGGCGGATCACCAACCCCGCCGCCTACAACCGCATGGGCCACTCCGTCGCCTACACCCTCACCCCGCAGCCCGGCCCCACCCTCCTGGCCCGCCCCGGCTCCTCCGTCGCCCGCCGCGTCGGCTACGCCACCCGCCACCTCTGGGTCACCCGCGCCCGCCCCGAACGCCGCTTCCCCGACGGCGACTACCCCAACCAGCACCCCGGCGGCGCCGGCGTCCTGGAATGGTCCCGGCCCGGCGAATCCCTCCTCAAAACCGAACTCACCCTCTGGCACACCTTCGGCCCCACCCACCTCCCACGCCTGGAGGACTGGCCGGTCATGCCCGTCGACCGCTGCGGCTTCACCCTCCGCCCCACCGGCTTCTTCGACCGCAACCCCGCCCTCGACCTGCCACGGGAGAGCGGCGGCCACTGCCACACCGCCCCCTGACGGCACCCGGACATGACGAAAGTCTGACGCCCGGCCCCGGACACTGGCACCGGCCGCCGCACGGTGCTCGAATCGAGGAGTGACCAAGGACGCAACCGACCCCCCAGCGGCGGACCACGGCGACGCCGACGGAGCCGGAACCCCCGTCGGCCGCCGCCTGGTGCTCGGCATGCTCGCCGCCGGCGCCGCGGGCATCGCCGCCGGCCCCGTCCTCCAGCGCGCCTACGACAACACCATCGGCGCCGCTGCCCAGAAGGACCCCACCGGCATCTCCGGCCTGCTCCCCGCCGGCGGCGGCTTCCGCTACTACTCGGTGACCGGCGCCGTCCCGCACAAGGACGAACACACCTACCGCCTCACCCTCGACGGCCTGGTCCGCCACCCCGCCGACTACCGCCTCGCCGACCTGCGCCGCCTCCCGCAGACCCGGATCGTGCACGACGTCCAGTGCGTCACCGGCTGGCGCGTCCCGGGCACCCCCTTCGAAGGCGTACGCCTGGCCACCCTCCTCGACGCCGCCGACGTCAGCCCCCGCGCCAGGGCCGTCCGCTTCACCTCCTTCGACGGCGCCTACAGCGAGTCCCTCACCCTCGCCCAGGCCCGCCGCAAGGACGTCCTGGTGGCCCTGCGCATGCAGGACAAGCCCCTCGGCCACGACCACGGCGGCCCCGTCCGCCTCTACGTCGCCCCCATGTACTTCTACAAGTCGGCGAAATGGCTCTCCGGCATCACCGTCACCGACCGCGTGGAGCCCGGCTTCTGGGAAGACCGCGGCTACGACATCGACGCCTGGGTCGGCCGATCGAACGGACGCGACGATGCCCCGACCGGCTGAACACACCGGGCACGGCGCGACCGACGCCACCGGCCCGGCCCGCATCCCCCGCTTCACCCCCGCCGAACGCCGGGTGCACCGCGCCACCGCCACCCTGCTGACCGTCTGCATCCTCACCGCGGCCTGCCTCTACCTGCCCTTCCTCGCCGAACTCGTCGGCCGCCGCGCCCTGCTGGTCACCGTCCACGAATGGTCCGGCATCCTCCTGCCCGTCCCCCTCCTCCTCGGCCTCGCCTCCCGCGCCCTGCGCGCCGACCTCACCCGCCTCAACCGCTTCGGCCCCCACGACCGCCGCTGGCTCCACTCCGCCCTGCGCCGCCGCCACACCGGCCGCCCCGCCGGAAAGTTCAACGCCGGCCAGAAGCTCTACGCCGCCTGGATCGCCGGCGCCGTCCTGGTGATGATGTGCACCGGCCTCCTGATGTGGTTCACGCACCTGGCACCCGTGATCTGGCGCACCGGCGCCACCTTCGTCCACGACTGGCTCGCCCTCGCCGTGATCGTCGTCGTCGCGGGCCACGTCTGGATGGCGTTCGGGGACCCGGAGGCGCGCCGCGGCATGCGCACGGGCTCGGTCGACGCGCAGTGGGCGCGACGGGAACATCCGCTGTGGGTGCACAAGGAACGGGGAAGCGGACCCGGGGAGTAGACCGCCCCAGGGCCGCCCACGGCCCTCGGGTCAGCGGCTCTCCGGCGCCGGCACCGTCGGCTCCCCGGCCGGCAGCTCCACCTCGAACCGGCACCCGGCCCCCGCGTTGCGCACCGTGGCCCGCCCCTCGTGCGCCTCCACGATGCCCCGGACGATCGCCAGCCCCAGCCCGGCCCCGCTCCCGCCGACGGGGGCACCCGTCGCCCGACCGGAGCCGGGAGCGGGGGAGCGGGGGGTACGGGCCGGCGCGCCCCGCCAGCCCGTGTCGAAGACCCGCGCCAGGTCCTCCGGCGGGATGCCCCCGCAGCCGTCCTCCACCGCCAGCACCACCCGCCCCTCCTCCTGCCGCGCGCTGACCGCGACCGTGCCGTCCGCCGGCGTCGCCCGGATCGCGTTGACCAGCAGATTGCCCAGTACGCGGGTGATCTGCTGCGCATCCACCCGGACCGGCAGCGACACCACCCCGCCGTCCACCAGCCGCACCCCGCGCGCCCGCGCCAGCGGCCGCGCCCCCGCCAGCGCATCGTCCACCAGGTCGTACACCGACACCCGCGACCACGTCAGCGTCAGCGCCCCGGCCTGGATACGGGAGAGTTCGAAGAGATCGTCGACCATCGCCGTCAGCCGGTCCGCCTCGACCCGCATCCGGGAGTGATAGCGCCCGGCGTCCTCGGCGACGCCGTCCTCCAGCGCCTCGGCCATCGCCCGCAGCCCGGCGAGCGGGGTCCGCAGATCGTGGGAGATCCCGGCGATCAGCTCCCGCCGCGCGGCGTCCATCGCCCGCTCCCGCTCCCGGGCCGCCGCCAGCCGCCCGCTGGTCTCCTCCAGCGCCCTGGACAGCGCGGCGAGTTCGGCGGTGGGCGGTTCGGCGGGCGCCACGAAGCCACCCTCGCTGCCCACCGTACGGGCGGACCGCGCCAGCTCCCGGCTGCCCGCCGCGATCCGCCGCCCGAACAGCAGCGCGGCGGCCAGCGACACCACCCCGGAGACGCCGACGACGGCCATCACCACGCCCAGGTCGTGCCCCGACAGGAACATCGCCTGCGCGACGGCCACCGTTCCCGCCGCCATCGCGGCGACCGCCAGCGCCGCCACGGCGAACAGCGACAGCGCGACGGAGCGCCGCCGCAGGGCCCGTACGGCGGGCGCGGCCAGCATCCCGACGATTGCCGCACCGAGCGCCGCCAGCGCGACGATGACCAGGAAGTCCGTCATGGCCGCGGCCCGCCGTCCGCCGGCCGGGCCGCCGGGTCGAAGCGGTAGCCCGCGCCCCACACCGTCGTCACCAGCCGCGGCGCCGCCGGATCGTCCTCGATCTTCTCGCGCAGCCGGCGCACATGCACGGTCACCGTCGACAGATCGCCGAACTCCCAGCCCCACACCCGGTGCAGCAGCTCCTCCCGGGAGAAGACCTGCCCCGGGTTGCGCAGCAGAAAGACCAGCAGGTCGAACTCGCGGGCGGTGAGGGAGAGTTCCCGTCCGGCGCGGTCGGCGCGGCGGGCACCGGGGTCGGCGGTGAGATCCCCGGCCCGCAGGACGGGGGAGTGACCGGGGGACGGCGGCGCGGCCTCCGCCCGCCGCAGCACGGAGCCGATGCGCAGCACCAGTTCCCGCGGGCTGAACGGTTTGGTGACGTAGTCGTCCGCGCCCAGTTCGAGCCCGAGGATGCGGTCCGCCTCCTCGCCCCGCGCCGTCAGCATCACCACCGGCACGGCCGGCGCACCGGCCGCCCGGCGCAGCCGCCGGCACACCTCCAGGCCGTCGATGCCCGGCAGCATCAGATCGAGGACGACCAGATGCGGGCGGAAGGCCGCGGCCCGCTCCAGCGCGGCGAACCCGTCGGCGGCGTGCTCGGTGGCGTACCCCGCACGCGAGAGATAGCCGGTGACGACCTCGGCGACCGTCGGATCGTCCTCGACGATCAGGACACGCCGCGGCGGCCCGTGCGGCGGGACCTGCGCGGGCGGCGGGGACACGGGTGACGTCATGCTTCCAGCCAACACCACCGGCCGCCGTGCCGCGCGGACGCCCACGGCCCCGTAAGACTCCGGTAACCGGCCCGCGCACCGGCCCCCGGACCCGCGGGCCCTACGCCCCGTCCCCCCGGCCGTCCGCGGCCCCGAGCGGCGACAGGCCGTTCACCGTGCCGCCGTTCACCGTGCCGCCGTCCACCGTGCCGCCGTCCGGCGTCCGCTCGAAGGCGGCCGCGAGCACGGCGGGGACGTCGGCCTCCGGGACGTCGGCGCGCACCTGCGCCAGCACACCGGGGAACTCGTCATCGGAGACGACGCCCAAGTGCTCCTGCCGCAGCCGGTGAATGACCTCGACCAGCTCGGGCCGCAGCTGCATCCAGGCGCGGGAGGTGCGGATCTCCTCCGCGGCCAGGTCCATGAACCAGCGCATGATCTCGTACGGAACGTCCACCTGCGGCGCCTGGGGATGGAAACACACCACCGGTTCCCGCGCCGGGTCCTCGTCGGGCACGATCGCGGTCACCACGGCGGGCTGACCGCCCACGAGGTCCAGTTCCAGGTACCAGGCGTCGTCGGGTACGGAGTACATCGTGGTGATCGCGTAACGGCCGTCGGGGTGCGGGATGGGCATCGCCGCATGCTGCCACACCCGGCCGGCGGTGCACCCGTCGATTTCGCGGCCGCTCCCGCTGCGCGGCGGACCCGGCCCTGCCCCTCGGACCGCCCCCAACCCTCCAGCCCCTGCCGCTAACCCTCCAGCCCCTCCCGCACCCGCCGCGACACCGTGATCGCGTACAGGTCGAGAACCCCCGGCGGTTCGGCGATCCCGGGGCCCCCGGCCCGTATCCAGGCGGCGATGTCGGCCAGCGCGTCGTCGTCGTTGACCAGCCCCAGCCACACGGGCCGCCCGCCCGCCGCCCGGCCCGCCGCCGACGGCTGGACCACGACCACATTTGCCTGGTCGCACACGTCCAGACACTCCGAGGCGCGCACCGGCGCCGCCCCCGCGAGGGCCGCGCGCAGCCGCGGTATCTGCCCGCTGTGGTCGACGCCGGGGATCTTGGCGGGATCGCCGCAGCAGCAGCCGCGGCAGACCGTGACCCGGCAGGGAGCCTCGCCGGCCGCCCGGCCGGAACGCTTGGTGATCATCCGGCCCATGCTACGTGTCATATCCCGCACGCCCACCGGACAGGATTGCGCCATGACGACTTCCGCTTCGTTACGCCCCCACGCCCCCGGCCCGGCCGGCCTCCCGGTCCTCGGCTCGCTGCTCGACCTGCGCCGCGACTCGCTCGGCACCTTTCTCCGCGCCCGGCGCGAACACGGCGAGGTGGTCCGCCTCCAGGCCGGACCGCCCGGCCTGCGCAGCGTGTTCCACGCGGTGTTCGCGCCGCAGGGCATCCAGCAGGTCCTCGCCTCCGAGGCGGCCAACTTCCGCAAGGACCACCCGCTGTACGAGGAGGTCCGCCAGTCCTTCGGCAACGGCCTGCTCACCAGCCAGGACACCGACTACCTCCGTCAGCGGCGGCTGGTGCAGCCGCTGTTCACCAAGCGCCGGGTCGACGGCTATGCGGCGGCCGTGACCTCCGAGGCCGACGCCGTCGCCGCGCGCTGGCGCACCGCGGACGGCGGCATCGTCGACCTGGTGCGCGAGATGAACCGGCTGGCCCTGTGCACGGTCTCGCGGATCCTGTTCGGTACGGACGCTCAGGAGGCGGCGGACGCCATCGACCGCTGCGCACCGGTCATCAACGCCTATGTCGTCGGCCGCGCCTATGTCCCCGTGAAGCTTCCCCGCGAGTGGCCCACCCCCGCGAACCGGCGGGCGCGGGCGGCCACCGACGAGCTGAACGCGCTGTGCGACCGCATCATCGCCGAGCGGCGCGCGGCGGCCGGGACGCCCGGGGACGGTGCCGTGGCGGGCGACGACCTGCTCTCCCTGCTCACCCGGGCCGGCAACGACGCGGACGGCTCCCTCGACGCGACCGAGATCCGCGAACAGGTCCTGATCTTCCTGCTGGCCGGGCACGAGACCACCGCGACCTCGCTCGCCTTCACCCTCCATCTCCTCGCCCGCCACCCGGAGGAACAGCGCAGCGTCCGCGAGGAGGTCGACCGGGTGCTGGGCGACCGCGCCCCCACCGCCGCCGACCTGGACCGGCTGCCGTGTCTGACGCAGGCCCTCAAGGAGTCCATGCGGCTGTATCCGGCGGCGCCGGTCATCAGCCGCCGGGCGGTCGAGGCCACCGAGATCGGCGGATTCCCGATCCCGGCGGGCGCCGATGTGGTCGTCGCCCCCTGGGTCACGCACCGCGACCCGGCCCTGTGGGAGGACCCCGAACGCTTCGACCCGGGCCGCTTCACGCCCGAGCGCGAGGCGGCCCGGCACCGCTACGCATGGTTCCCGTTCGGCGGCGGCCCGCGCGCCTGCATCGGGCAGCACTTCTCGATGCTGGAGTCCGTACTGGCGCTGGCGACGCTGCTGCGCGCGTACGAACTGGAGGCGGTGGACCAGGAGGTGCCGGTCGCCGCCGGCATCACGCTCCAGGCCACGGGACCCGCCCGGGTGCGGCTGCATCCGCGCGCCTCATAAACGCAACGAAAATAGCGTTTGCGTTTCCGGGGCGGTGCGCGTACGGTCGATACCGGTCCAGCGCGCGCCGCCAAGGCGCCCCCCGCCCGACAGGAGAAGGCGCCCCTCGACGTTCTCCCGCGGTGTCTCCCTGCGCAGTCCCTACCTCGCCCCGCGCACCAGGAGACCTGTATGTCAAAGTCCCCCACCTCCGCCGCCTCCGCGGCCTCCATCGCCTGCACCGGCCTCGGCTTCACCTGGCCCGACGGCACCCCCGTCCTCGACGGCTTCCAGCTCGCCGTGGGCCCCGGCCGCACGGGCCTCATCGGCCTCAACGGATCAGGAAAATCCACCCTGTTGAAGCTGATCGCGGGCGAACTGACCCCCACCGAGGGCCGCATCAAGGTCGCCGGCGACATCGGCCACCTCCCGCAGCACGCCCCCCTCGACACCCACCTCCGCGTCGACCAGGCACTCGGCATCGCCGCCGCCCGCGCCGCCCTGCACGCCATCGAGAACGGCGACGCGAGCGAGGAGCACTTCACCGCCATCGGCGACGACTGGGACGTCGAGGAACGCGCCCGCGCCACCCTCGACCAGCTCGGCCTGTCCGCCCTCGACCTCGACCGCACCATCGGCGAGGTCTCCGGCGGCGAAGCCGTCCTGCTCCGCCTGGCCGCGCTCCTCCTGCGCCGGCCCGACGTCCTGCTCCTGGACGAGCCCACCAACAACCTCGACCGCGCCGCCCGCGCCCGGCTCCACGACGCGGTCGCCGGCTGGTCCGGCGTCCTCCTCGTCGTCAGCCACGACCGCGAACTCCTCGAACACGTCGACCGCATCGCCGACCTCCGCGACGGCGAAGTCCACTGGTACGGGGGCAACTTCACCGCCTACGAACGCGCCCTGGCCGTCGAACAGGAAGCGGCCGAACGGATGATGCGGGTCGCCGAGGCCGACGTCCAGCGGCAGAAACGCGAACTGGCCGACGCCCACATCAAGCTGGCCCGCCGGGTCCGCTACGGCAACAAAATGAGCGCCAACAAACGCGAACCCAAGATCATCATGAACGAGCGGAAAAGGGAGGCCCAGGTATCCGCCGGCAAACACCGCATCATGCACACCGAACGCCTCAAGGAAGCCAGGGAACGCCTCGACGAAGCCGCCGAAGCCGTCCGGGACGACGACGAGATCCGCATCGACCTGCCGCACACCGCGGTACCGCCCGGCCGCACCGTCCTCACCCTCGACGACCTCACCGCACGCCACGGCGCCCACGCCCACCTCGACGTCCGCGGCCCCGAACGCATCGCCCTCACCGGCCGCAACGGATCAGGAAAGACCACCCTGCTGCGCACCCTCGCCGGCGACCTCCCACCCGAGTCCGGCACCGCACAACTCCACGTCCCGCACCGCTTCCTCCCCCAACGCCTGGAGGTCCTCGACAACGACCTGACCATCGTCGAGAACGTCGCCCGCTTCGCCCCCGACGCCGGCAACAACCGCATCCGCGCCCGGCTCGCCCGCTTCCTGTTCAAGGGCGCCCGCGCCGACCAGCAGGCCGGCACCCTCTCCGGCGGCGAACGCTTCCGCGCCTCCCTCGCCGCCCTGATGCTCGCCGAACCCGCCCCGCAGCTCCTGATGCTGGACGAGCCGACCAACAACCTCGACATGGCCTCGGTACGCCGCCTCGTCACGGCCCTGGAGTCCTACGAGGGCGCGCTCCTGGTCGTCAGCCATGATCTGCCGTTTCTGCGCGAACTGGGGATCACCCGCTGGCTGGCCCTGGAGGACGGCGAACTCACCGACTCCGAGCCGCTGTAGCGGGCGCCGCCGCCCGCACCTCGGCGAACCACTCCCGCCCGAGCAGCACCCCGAAAACGGGGACCGGCAGGCGCACCAGCCCCCGCATGACCGGGGCGAGCCTGCCGGTCCCCGCCACCTGCGTCCGGTGGGCGGCGAGCGCCGCCTGCTTGTGCCGGGCGAACCGCCGCACATCCACCGTATGCGTGATCGCCGCCCGCGGACTGAACGCCTTCCGCAACGCCGCATCGTCGTGCCGCATCGGAACCCTCAGCAGCCGCACCAGACGCACCAGCCGCGCGACGACATCCCGCGGCACCGTGGCCTCCAACAAGCGCGGCACCCCGGCCAACTCGGCGGCCCGCCGGCCGACCCGGTGCACCTGGACGTGATCCCGGTGGCCGTACCCGCCATTGGCGTCGTAACTCACCAGCACGTCCACGTCCTCCTCCCGCAGCACCGCCGCCAGCCGCCCGGCCGCCTCCTCCGTCCCGGCCCGCACGAACCGCGCCCGGTCCGGCGGATCCGGATACAGCACCGGACCGTGCCCGCTGTTCGCATACCCGAGGTGAACGACCCGCGCCACCCCCAGCACCCGCGCACTCGCCCGCAGCTCCGCCATGCGCGGCGACTCCGCCGCCCCCTCCGGGACGGCGCCCATCAGACCGTCGGTCGCCACCACGACCACCACCCGATGGCCTTCGGCGGCGGCACGGGCCAGCGTGCCACCGGTCAGCAGCACTTCGTCATCGGGATGGGCATGAAACGCCAACAGGGTCGCCATGCGGGCAAGGTAGTTCAGAAGTGCCGCAGCAACTCGCCGAACGCAGACAACCGCAGCACCTTGTCATCCGCCGGATCCAGCTCGCTGTGCTCCAGCACCCACGTGTGGTCGTTCGGAATGAACACGGCATTGAGCCCGGCCGACCGCGCGGGCAGGATGTCCGACTTCGGGGAATTCCCGATCATCCACGTCGCGTCCGGCACCAGCGCATACGCCCGCACCAGCTCCTCATACGTGGCGACATCCTTCTCCGCCACGATGTGCACGCCCTTGAAGTGCCGCGTCAGCCCCGACGCCACCACCTTCCGCTCCTGCTCCGCCCGTTCCCCCTTGGTCAGCAGCAGCAACTCGTGCCGCCGCGCCAACTCCGCCAGCGTCTCGGCCACCCCCGGAATCAGCTCCACCCGGTCCCCGGCGAAGGCCGCCGCCCACCCCGCGATCCGCGCCGACTCCTCGGCCGTCGCCGCCCGCCCCCGCAGCCGCGCCAGGCACTCCCCGAGGCTGTGCAGAAACACCTTGCTGCCGTACCCGAGCGTCGGCGCGTTCGCCGCCTCGATCTCGTCGAGCACGGCCCGCACCGCGTCCCGGTCGAGCCCGGGACCCGCCATCCACCCCAAGAACTCGTCGATGACCCGCTCAAAGATCACGTTGTTCTCCCACAACGTGTCGTCCGCATCAAAGATCAGCACCGCGACCCCCTCTCCCGCCTGGGCTCTTCCGCCAGGCAACCCGGGCAGCCTAGACACGCCGGGCCCCGTCCCGCACCGGAAAATCAGCGCGCCGGAGCGGCGGCTTCCCACGCCGCCAGCCGCAGCCCGCTCTCGAAGCGGCGCACCCGCCCGTCCACCGGATCCGTGAACTCCAGCCGCTTCGCCAACAGCTGCAACGGCGCACCGAAATCCCCCGGATCCGGCTCGCGGCACCCACCCCGGCCGGCCGCACACCCCGCACCGGCCGAACCGCCCGAACAGCCCGAACAGGCCGGAAAGAGCGGATCGTTGAGGATCGGCAGCCCGAGACCGTTCATGTGCACCCGCAGCTGATGCGTACGCCCCGTGGCAGGCAGCAGCCGGTACCGCCCCAGCCCGCCGCGCCGCCCGACCAGCTCGATCCGGCTCTCCGCATTGGCCTCACCCGGCACCTCCCGGGCGGCCCGCACCCCGCGCTCCTTCACGATCCGGCTGCGCACCGTCACCGGCAGCGCCACCCCCGCGTCGTACGCCGCCACCGCCTCGTACTCCTTGCGCACCCGCCGCCCGGCGAACAGCCCCTGATACGCGCCCCGGTCCCCGGGCCGGACGACGAACAGCGCCAGCCCCGCCGTCAGCCGGTCGAGCCGGTGCGCGGGCTGCAGCTCCGGCAGCCCCAGCTCCCGCCGCAGCCGGGCCTGCGCGGTCTCGGTGATGTGCCGCCCCCGCGGCATCGTGGCGAGAAAATGCGGCTTGTCGACCACCACGATCCGCTCGTCCCGGTGGACGACCCGTATCGCGAACGGCACCGCGACCTCCACCGCGAAATCCCGGTGGAACCACACATACCGCCCGGCCCGATACGGCTCGGCCCCGGTCAGTACGCCTTCCGCCCCGACGAAGCGCCCCTCGCCGAGCATCTCCGCCACCCGCGCGGCCCCGATGGCCCCCGCGAACCGGCCCACGAGATGCTCGCCCACCGTGCCCCACGCCCCCTTCGGATCGGCCGGCAACCGCACCCGCACGGGGTCGATGCCGTGCCGCTGGGGCAGCGGGGCGGGCGGAACGGGCGATCTGCGTCTCACGGAGCCAAGGGAACCCCAGCCCGGCCACCGTTCTCAAATCGCACCCGCGGCCGGGGCGCCCCGGCCGCGGGTGCCCCGGCCGGTCAGCCGCCGGCCGGCACGACGTTGGTGGCCTCCACCGCCGGGCGCAGGGCGCGGGCGAGCAGGACACCGTCACCGACGGCCCAGAAGTGCGTGAAGTACAGATGGGGCTTGTCCGTCAGACCGTGGTTGTGCAGCTCGACGAGCGCGGCCCCGGCGCGCCGCAGCGCCACCAGCACATCCTTGACCTCCTTGGCGATCATGGCGCAGTCGCCGCTGATCGCGGCCCGGCCGCCCCCCAGCGCCTGGAAGTTGAGCGCGGTCGTCGACCCCAGGCCCGGAGGGAGCACCAGATGACCATCGGTGATCGTCTCGCGGCGCACGAAGACGCACTTGTAGATCCCGTCGTCGTCCACCGAACCCTTGACACCCAGCGCGTCATCGATGCCACGGGTGTCCAGACCGACGGGCTGCTGCGGCACGGACAGCAGCGGCGGCGGGGTGCCGGTGCGGTCGAACGCCGCGCGCAGTCCCCGGGCGACGGCCACCGGGTGGTGGCTGTGCGCGTGGAGATGGACCCACCAGATGTCGGGGGTCTGCGACAGCAGGTGCTTGTGGAGCGCGGTCTGCTCGATCCCGTGCTCCTGCAGAACGTCGAGGAACCCCTGCAGCTCCTCCTCGGTGACCACCACATCGCCCATCAGCAGCGTGCTGCCGTCGGCGTAGCGGACGAAGGACACATGCGAACCCAGGGCGAGCGCCGGTTTGACGACGACGCCACGCGAGACCACCAGAAGGTCCCGGCGCGGAAGCCCCGTGTGATACATGACCTTGCGCTTCATATCGCCGGTGCGGCCCAGGGCCCTGGCCACACCCCGCCAGTCCGACAGGGTGGTGTGCACCGGCTTGACCAGCCCGCTGCCGCTCGCCCCGGCCGCCCCGAGGGACCGGGCACGGGCCGGGGACGCCGCGCCCATCAGCACCGGAGCCAGGGCCGCGGCCGCGGCCAGCACGCGCCGCCGCGGCGCACCCGCCTGCGGATGGATCTCCTGCCGTCGGTCTCCACTCATCACATGAGCACCTCCATGACGAGAGGGAAGCATGATCGACCGGAGACTTTGCCCACCTCGCCACCGCTGTGCGGCCAGGTGGGCTAAGCAGTCGTCGCGAAGGGTGAGACAACCGGCCGCCGAGCGCCCACCGGGCCCTCGCGCACGGCCCGTCACAAGCGCCTGCCCGGCCTCCCCGGCGGACCGCCCGCAGTCCGATCGCCGGACCGGGCGACGGCCCCTCACCCGCACCCCGCCGATCAGCGCCCGAGCGCCCTCAGCACCGCATCCGCCATCACCCGCTCACCGGTCGCATTCGGATGCAGCGGCAACGTCGGCGAGGCCGGCAGAAGACCCTCGATCCACGGCTGTGACGAGCAGCTGTCATGGCCCTTGGTCGGACCGAGCGTGTCGACGTACGTGGCACCGGCCGCCTCGGCGGTCCGGCCGACCTTGTCGTTGAGCCGGCCGAGGACGGAGCGCAGAAACCCGAGGTCCCCGGTCGTGACGGGCATTTTCCCCAGGCACCGCTTCGGGTCGTCCGGCAGCACCGACGGATAGCCGACGATCACCACCCTGGCCTTCGGCGCCTTGGCACGGAGCCTGCGGAGGGCCTCGGTCAGCTGCGCGCCCGCCGAGTCCAGCCGGTCGTCGAGCGTGCTGCCGTAGAAATCGCGGCACGGAGCACCGAAGGGATGGGCGACGGCCAGGGCGATGCAGGTGACCGCGAGATCACCGAAGCCGAGATCGGAGGTACCGAGGTCGTCACCGGCGATCGTGAGCGTGACCAGGGAGGTGTCCGGTGTGACGGCATCGAGCTGAGGGCCGTTGACGACGATCCCGGCGTCCTTCTGGGACGCGGTGAGCGCACCCACCTTGGCACCGGCACAGGACACGTCCACATACGACGACGGGGCGAGGGCCGCGGCGACGAGATGGCCGTAGTCACGGTCGGAGCGCAGGCACAGGCCCGCGGAGGAGGCGGGAATCCCGGCACCGGCGGCATACGAATCGCCGAGCGCCACATACTTACCCGTCCCGGCCGGGGCAGCGGCCACGGCGGGCGAGACGGTGGCGGTGAGGGCGGTGGCGACAAGCGCGGCACCGGTCAACGCGGACACCCACTTCGGGGTACGCCTGCCGCGCGCGGCACTCATGTCGCTCGGTGTAGCGGCTCTGGACACAGTTCCTCCTGGGGAGGCAGCAAGACGGAAGGTAAGGTCCGATACCGGCCGGTAACGTGACCGCCATCGTGGCGGGCCGCTGCCCCAGGGGCCATGTGCCGGCACACAGCAGCACCACCGCCCCCGTTGTCCCCCGGCACAACTCCCCGCCTCCGCCCGCCGCTCTTTGTAACCTGCGGTTCATGCACCGCATCCCCGACCCGCCTCCCGAAGTCGCGCCCATCGCCGCCTCGTTGCGCAGCCGCGCCCCGGAACTGGGCACACGGATGGCCCGCCGCATCCGCGACGAGGTGGCGTACTACGGCAGTGCGGGCGGCGTGCCCTTCGCGGAGTTGAGCGCTTCGTGCCAACGCAACGCCGAGCTGGTCTTCCGGCACCTCGCCGGCGACCGCGGCTTCGACATGACACCGGCGCTCGAAACCGGTCGCCAACGGGCCCGCCGAGGCGACCCGTTGGCCGATCTGCTGCACGCCTACCGCGTCGGATCCGAGTTCCTGTGGTCCGAACTCGCCGCCGAGGCCCGTGTCGCGGACGGCATCACCACCGACACATTCGTCTCCCTGGCCGCATGGTGGGTGTGCGAAGGACTCGCCGCGGCGGCCAGCGACGCCTACCGCGACGAGACCTCCGAGCTGGTACTGCAACGCGAGCGCGAACGATCCGCCATGGTCGAGGCGCTGTTCACCGGGATGCTCACCGACCGCACCACCCTCTGGGGCGCCGCCGACATGCTCGGCCTGCCCACCGGCGGGCCGTACCTCGTCGTGGCGGCCGAAGTACCGGCCCCGGGCCGCGAGGCACTGCCCGGCATCGAGGCACGGCTCCAGGCCGAGCAACTGCGCTCGGCCTGGCGCCTGTTGCCCGACCTCCAGATCGGCGTGGTCGCCGTCCACCACCCCGGCGCCGAGGAAACCGCCCTGCGCGTCCTGGGACGGTCTCCCGACTCCCGGGTGGGCGTCAGCCCTCCGTACCGCGCCCTGCAGGACACCCCCAGGGCACTGCGTCTCGCGCGGGTGGCGCTGGCCGGGGTCCGCGGCCGCCCGGCCGGGCTCGCACGGTTCGACGACAGCCCCACCGCCCTGCTCGTCGCCTCGGCCCCGGACGAAGCCGGGCGGATCGCCCGAGCCGTCTTCGAGGGCGTACTGGCACTCCCGGCCACGGAGCGGGACCGCCTGCTGGAGACGCTGGAATGCTGGTTCGCGGCCGCCGGCTCCACGGCCGGCGCGGCGGAGCGGCTGTACTGCCACCGCAACACGGTGCGCTACCGGCTGCAGAGACTGGAGGAACTGACCGGACGCTCCCTGCGGGACCCACGCGCGGTCGCCGACCTGGCAGTGGCACTGCATGCGCTGCCGCTGCTGTCGCTGGAGTAACACCGGGGCGCCACAACCCGGCCGGGCCGCACGACGTCCTCCATACCGGCACACAAGGCACCACTCGCCGACGACCGGACAACTACACATCGACCACCGGCCGTTGACGATCCACGGACACCACGCAGAACGGCAGACGCATTCCGGAACGGAATCCGGATCGAGGGCACCGGAATCCGCCGTGTGCCACCCACACACAACAACAAAAAAAGAGGGACCGGATGTCACCGGGCAGAGAAAACTGGTACGTCGAACAAACCGGGCAGGCGATCGCCGAGGAGATCCTGCGCAGGCGCGCCATACAGCGCGCCAGGGCCGTCAAGTACAGCCGAGAGTTAGCGGAACAGAGCCGCAAGATCGCCCACGAAAACGAAGCCGCCGAACTGGAACGCCTCGCGGTCCTCGGCCAGATCCCCCAGGCCGAATACAAGGCCCGCATGGCCGCCCTGGCAGACGCCGCCGACGAAGGAACCGGACGGGAACCCTAGTCCTCGAACTCGCCCCTCAACGACATCGAAGCCGCGGCCATCGCCTGACCGGGAAGCCGCCAGGGAGCAAAGAGGACCCCTCGGCGCCCCGCCGAGGAGAACGCACAAGACGCAGCGCAGCAATTGCCTGGCCGCCGCACGCCGGAGAGATCATCATGTGGTGATGTCCGAGAAGCAGCTCTCGCCGGCACCGACCGCGGTACGGCTCACCCGGTACACCACGACGGACCAGGCCGAAATCCTCGGCGACGGCGCCGACCCCTTCGGCGTCGCCGCGACCGGTCTGACCTGGCTGCCCAAGGAAGAACACTTCGGCATCAGAATCGGCAACCGACTGGTGGCACACACCGGTCTGCGGCGGCTGCCGATCGCGATCGGCACGGCCGAGACCGAGGTCGTGGGCGTCGGCGGAGTGGCCGTCGCCCCCGACGTACAAGGCCAGGGACTGGCCCGGCTCGCCCTCACCGCCGCACTGGACCACGCCCGCACCATGGGCCCCCGGCACGCCCTCCTGTTCTGCCGGCCGCCCCTGGTGCCGCTCTACCAACACCTCGGCTGGCAGCCGCTCGACGAGGACGTACACGTCGAACAGCCCGAATCCCGCCTGGTGACCATGCCACTGCGGACGATGGTGACGCCCCTTCACCACAACGCACACTGGCCCCCGGGCCCGGTACGCCTGTTCTCCCTCCCGATGTGACGGACGCCTCCCGCCGGCAGCACCATCGTCGGCCGCCCCCGCCACCACTGCGCCGCCCCGGCTCCCGCACGAGCCGCCCTTCACGCCATTACCGAATGCGACCGACCAATTACCCAACCCCATATCGGGTGCCACCGGATACGGGAGCCGCCCCTCAGCTCGTCTCGGCTCATCCGCTCGTCACCGAATCGATCCACCGAACCGCAAGCCGAAAGGAATCGGCGCAACGCACGCACATCGACCCGAAACGAGAAAGAGGGCCGTGACGGTGAAGTCACAACCCTCTTTGCCGTGTACGTACACAGAGTGTCCGAGGGGGGACTTGAACCCCCACGCCCGATAAAGGGCACTAGCACCTCAAGCTAGCGCGTCTGCCATTCCGCCACCCGGACAAGGTGTCTGCCGTTCCGGCCTGGGCCGTTCCGACGTGGAAAACAATAGCAAACCTTCGGGGGTGGTCGATCACCCGTGCATCTGGCCGGTCGCAGGGCCGTGACCAGCGCATGTCGGGAGCATTACGGCCTTGGGCGTGGCGGGCGGGAGGGGGAGGATGGCCGTGGACCCCCGCCGCGGAGCGCGCTCCCCGGAATGCGCGCCGCGGCCGTGAACCAAGAGGAGGCAGTGTGAGCGAGCTCCGCGAGCGAACCATGGAAAGGTGCCGGCCCCGCGCATACGGGGCAGAGCGAAGCGAGGTTCAGGCATGAGCGAGTCGCAGCCGGCCCGTACGGTCACAGGCGAGGACGAGGTCGTCGACCTGTGCCGGGATCTGATCAGGATCGACACCAGCAACTACGGGGACCACTCGGGGCCGGGTGAGCGGGCCGCCGCCGAATACGTCGCGGAGAAGCTCGCCGAGGTCGGCCTGGAGCCGCAGATCTTCGAATCGCACAAGGGCCGCGCCTCGACCGTCGCCCGGATCGAGGGCGAGGACCGCTCCCGGCCCGCGCTGCTGATCCACGGGCACACCGACGTCGTCCCGGCCAACGCCGACGACTGGACCCACCACCCCTTCTCCGGCGAGATCGCCGACGGGTGCGTCTGGGGCCGCGGCGCGGTCGACATGAAGGACATGGACGCGATGACGCTCGCCGTCGTCCGCGACCGGCTCCGTACGGGGCGGAAGCCGCCGCGGGACATCGTGCTGGCGTTCCTCGCCGACGAGGAGGCGGGAGGCACGTACGGTGCGCGTTTCCTCGTCGACAAGCACCCCGAGCTCTTCGAAGGCGTCACGGAGGCGATCAGCGAGGTCGGCGGCTTCTCCTTCACCGTCAACGATCAGGTCCGGCTCTACCTCATCGAGACTGCCCAGAAGGGCATGCACTGGATGAAGCTGACGGTGGACGGCAACGCCGGGCACGGCTCGATGATCCACAAGGACAACGCGATCACCGAACTGTCCGAGGCCGTCGGGCGGCTGGGGCGGCACGAGTTCCCGGTGCGGGTGACCAAGACGCTGCGGTCGTTCCTGGACCAGCTCGGGGACGCGCTGGGGACCGAACTCGACCCGGAGAACATGGACGCCACGCTCGCCAAGCTCGGCGGCATCGCCAAGCTGATCGGCGCGTCCCTGCGCAACACCGCCAATCCGACGCAGCTGGGCGCCGGGTACAAGGTCAATGTGATTCCCGGGCAGGCCACCGCGCACGTCGACGGGCGCTTCCTGCCGGGCTACGAGGAAGAGTTCCTGGCCGATCTCGACCGGATCCTCGGCCCGCGCGTCAAGCGCGAGGACGTCCATGCGGACAAGGCGCTGGAGACGACCTTCGACGGGGCGCTGGTGGACGCGATGCAGTCCGCGCTGCAGGCCGAGGACCCGATCGCGCGCGCGGTGCCGTACATGCTCTCCGCCGGTACGGACGCCAAGTCCTTCGACGACCTCGGGATCCGGGGATTCGGGTTCGCGCCGCTGAAGCTGCCGCCGGAGCTGGACTTCGCCGGGATGTTCCACGGTGTGGACGAGCGAGTGCCGGTGGACGGACTGAAGTTCGGGGTGCGGGTGCTCGACCGGTTCATCGACCAGAGCTGAACAGGGGCTCCGTTCAGCGGAATTCGGTACGAACCTCCTGTCATTCGTGTCGAATTAGCTGAAAAGAGTGAATGTGGCGATGTGTTCGTAGCTTCAACGGCTCGGTCCTCGTTGCAGTGTGTGCGGTCCGCGGCTGGGACCGCATTGCCTACAAGGAGGAACAATGATCAAGAAGGTCGTCGCAGCTGCGGCAATCACCGGCGGTCTCGTGCTCGCCGGCGCGGGGCTGGCCGTTGCCGACTCGGGTGCTCAGGGTGCGTCCCTGAACTCCCCCGGTGCGGTGTCCGGCAACACCGTCCAGATTCCGGTCCACGTGCCGATCAACGCCTGCGGCAACACCGTCTCCGTGATCGGGCTGCTGAACCCGGCCTTCGGCAACACCTGCATCAACAAGTGACGTTCTGACGTTCCGACGTTGTTAGGCGTTGCACAAGAGCCCGTAAGGGCCTGATCCAGTTCGGCTCCGGAATGCATCCCGTGCATTCCGGAGCCTCTGGGTATTTCTGCGCCGTGGTGATCATGTATGAGGGTCGCCCGCGCGCATTCCCGTAAGGCACAAGGCAGGGGAACAACCTATGAGACAGGTCGCACGAAGGGGCCTGATCACGATCGCGGCCGCCGGTGGCGTACTCGCCGCCGTCAGCGGATCCGCACAGGCGGACTCGGGCGCCGCCGGAGGCACGTCACACTCGCCCGGCGTCGCCTCGGGCAACACCGTCCAGGTGCCGGTCCACGCGCCGGTGAACGTGTGCGGCAACACCGTCGACGTCGTCGGGCTGCTCAATCCCGCGTTCGGCAACAACTGCGCCAATGGCTCCGGCGGCAAGCACCACGGCAGTCACTCCGGCCATGGTGGCCAGGGCGGCTCTGGCAGGCACGGCGGTGCCACCGCCGAGGGCGGGGCGTCGCATTCACCCGGCGTCGCCTCGGGCAACACCGTCCAGGTGCCGGTCGACGCGCCGGTGAACGTGTGCGGCAACACCGTCGACGTCGTCGGGCTGCTCAATCCCGCGACCGGCAACGACTGCGGCAATGAAGCCAGCCCGCAGCCGCCGCATCACCCGGGTCACCCCGGGCAGCCGGGTCACCCCGGGCATCCTGGGCACCCTGGTCACCCGGGCCACCCCGGTCATCCCGGGAACCCGGGTCACCCCGGGAACCCGGGTCACCCCGGGAACCCGGGCCACCCCGGTCAGCCGCCCGCCCCGGGCAGCCCGCACAGCCCTGGGACCGGGGGAGGCTCCAAGCCCACTCCGGTGCACCAGCACGGGCCGGGAGTGCGGCCGCAGGCCGAGGCGCCGGGCAAGTCGGCCATCGTCGCGACGCCGAAGGCCCCCGGACATCTCGCTCACACCGGCGCCGACATGATCGGCTACGCCGTACCGGCGAGCGCCGGCCTGCTGCTCGGCGGGGCCGTGCTCTACCGCCGGGCGCGCACCGCGCGCAGGTGATCCGCGCCACGTAGCGCAACACACACAACGCAGCACACGCAACGGAGCGGGCCCTGTCGGTGCGGGGCCCGTTCTGCCGAGGTCATGCCCCAGCGGCGCTCACCAAGTGGCGCGGAGCTGTCGAATGATCCGTCGGCGCAGCCGCACCTTGCGGCTCCCATCGGGGTTGAGGCGAAGTCGGTCCAACTCCCAGTGTCCGTACTCGGCATGGTCGGTCAGCAGGCGTGTGGCGGCCGACCGGGAGACCCCCCGGGGCACGTACACATCGCAGAATTCGTATTCCGGCATCGCATCTATTGTGCGGGACCGGCCCCGGTACGGATAGCGTCTGCACTATGTCTGATGCTGCGCAGCCTTCCGCTGCCGAGGTACGTGCCGCCGCCGAGGCGGTCAAAGCCGCGCTGGACCGTCACCTCGACGCGGTCGAACGCCGCTCGGGGCCGGACGATCCGGCTGTCTACGCCGCGTTCGACGAACTCGCCGCGGCCGCCGAGGTCTATGACGAGCTGCTGTACGACACCCACGACGAGGTCACCCCCTTCGAGATCCCCGGGAACGAGGCGCTGCCCGTCTATGGCGGCCCCGAGGAACCCAGCGCGCTGAGCGTGCTGATCCGCCGCGACTACACCGTCGCCGAACCGCAGCGGCTGCTGCATCAGGCGCAGCGCATCGCCGATCTCGATCCGGACGCCGTCGACGGGACGGCGGCGAACGGCTCCGGTGAGGCCGCCGGCGTGGTCGGCACCAGCGTGCATGCGGCGCTGGGCGTGCTCTTCGGGGAGTTCGAGCCGGACGAGATCGCCTCCCGGCACAAGGAGTTCGGCCTGGAGGAGGGTGACTCCACGCTGTGGGTGGCGGCCGCCGACGAACCGACCGAACCGGGGGAGTGGCTGTCCGCGCCGTTCGATCAGGCCGATCCCCAGCGGGTGGTGTGCCGCTTCGACGTCAGCTCGGTCTTCGACGAGGAGCTGGGCGATGACGATGACTTCCTGGAGCCGCTCGAACGGGAACACTGACCCCCGTCGCCCCGGGGGCCGCGCGGCTGCCCTCGGGGCCCGCATGTTTGGCCGCCCGCCCGCACGACACATGTTTGGCCCGCCTGCACGACGCGAGGGGCAGTCGGGCCGCGGGTGAATGCTCCGGGTGCTCCGGGTGCTTTGGGGCTCCGGGGCTGGCGCACCCGCCCTCCAGCGCGCCGTGGTGTCGTACCGCGGCGCGCTGCGGCGTTGTGCGGTGGTGGCGCGCGGCGGTCGTGGCGGCGGTGGGTAGCGGCGGTGGTGGTGCGCGGCGGTGTGTGGCGGGGTGCGGCGGTCGTTCTGTGGCGGGGTGCGTGCGTCTGCTTGTGTCGATGTGGCGGGGTGTGGCGCTGGGGCTGGCTGTTGTGGTGCTGCGGCGGCGTCCTTGGTCCGTGGTGACGGGCCTTGTGCGCCGCCGCCTCCCTACTTCCTTTTACGGCAACGATTACGGAGAGTTATTTGTTCCCGGGGAATTTTCACTCTCTGTTAGTGGGGTGGGGGTGCTGTCTCCCTAGTTGGGGGTGGCGTCGGGGTCGGACTGGGCGTTCTGGAGTTGGAGCAGTGTGCGCAGGCGGGTGGTGCGTTCCTTCACGGGGATCTCGGCCACTGCGCGTGGGAGGGCCTGGTCGGCGCCCTGGACGACCGAGAGATGGCGTTCGCCGCGGCTGAAGGCGGTGTACACCCAGGCGCGGGTCAGGCCGCCGGCGGCGTCGCCGGGCAGTACGACCACCGCGGCGGGCCAGCGCAGGCCGGCCGCCTGATGGGCGGTGAGGGCCCAGCCGTGGCGTAGCGCGCCGGCCTCGATCTGTTCGCGCGGTACGGCGACGGGCGTGCCCTCGCAGTCGAGCTGGAGGCCCGCGGCGTCGGCGCCCGTGACGGTGCCGGGCAGCGTACGGCCGGGAGCGGGCGCGTAGGCGATGCGGTCGCCGGGGTCGAAGCCGGCGAACCGGCCGGGGCCGGGGTTGAGGCGCTCCTTCAGCGCGGCGTTCAGTGCGCGGGTGCCGGCCGCGCCGCCATGGCCGACCGTGATGACCTGGGTCTGGTCGGCGGGGACGCCGAGGGCCCGGGGTACGGAGTCGGCGACCAGCTGGACCGTGCGGTGCACCGCCTCGCCGGCGTCACGCACCGGGACGATCACCACCTCCTTGCCGGGCGCCTCGACCTGGCTCAGCTCGCCGATGCCGATGCCCGACACCAGCTCGCCGATCGGGCCGAAGTCCGGGGTCCGGGAGGCGATTTGGGGGCAGAAGCGGGCCGCGAGGAGGTCGGCGAAGAGGCGGCCGGGGCCGGCGGACCAGAGGACACCGGGGTCGCCGCTGAGGATCAGCCGGGTGCCGTCGGTCAGCGATTCGATGAGCGTCGCGGCGGTGTCGAGGTCCAGCTGGGGGGCGTCCAGCACCACCAGGAGGTCGAGGGCGAGTGCGCCGTCGGCATCCCGGCCCGGCCCTTCCTGGCCGGCGAGCAGGCCGGATACGGTCACCGCTGCCGCGCGCGGGTCCTCGGCGAGGTAGTCGGGGGCGGCTTCGGCGAGGTGAGCGGCCAGGCGTCGGCGGCCGTTCTCGGTGTGGGTGGCGCCGTAGGCCCGCAGGCCCAGGGAGCGGGCGGCGGCGATCAGCGCCGCGGGCTCGGCGCGGGCCGCCTCGGCGCCGGTGTGGGCCACCAGGCCGCTGCCCGCGGCGGCCCGGATCAGTTCCGCCGCGGACGGCGAGGGGGCGGCGGCCGCGGCGGCCTCCCAGGCGGCGGCGGTGGGGGCGGCCACCGGCCTGGAGGTGTGCTCGTCCGCTTCCTCCGCCGCTGCTTCCGGTTCCTCCGCCGAGTCGGTCTCCTCCCCTGCCTCCGGCTCCGCCGCCGAGTCCGTCGCTTCCGCGGCCTCGAAGGTGTTGAGCAGCCGCGCCAGGCCGTCGGCCACGCTCTCCTCGGCCATGGCGCAGCGGTCCAGGCCGAGCAGGATCCGGACCGGCCGCTCCTCCTCGTCCTCGTCACCGGTCGCGGGACGGGCCCGGCCCGGGGTGTCGATCGCGTCCTGGAAGACCAGCACCGTGCCGTCGGCGATGGCCGTTTGCAGGGCGTCATCGGGGTCCGGTACCGCGCGCTGTTCGAGCGCGGCGCGCAGCACGGACGCCTCCAGGGCGGAGTGGCCCGCCACGGCGGCCTGTTCCAGCAGCCACCGGACCAGGGCCTGCGCGCGCCGCTCGTCCCCAGGGCCGCATTCACGACCGAGCAGCGCCTGCGCAAAGCCGTCGGCCTGGTCGGGGCGCACCCCGGGCACGCCGAGCAGCTGCCAGGGGTCGGCGCTCAGCGCCTGCGCGGCCCGCTCGCCCAGCGCCGCGGCGGTCTTCTCGGCCAGCTCCGCCGGGGCACCGCCGGACGTCAGGATCTGCCGTACGCCTTCGATGCCGGGGGACGTCGGCGCGGCGGGACGGGGAGCGGGGGCGGGTTGCTGGGGTGCGGCCGGGGCGACAGGCGCGACAGGCCGGGCGGGGCCGGGGCCCTCCGCCGCCTCCGGTGCCGGGCGGGTGCGTTCCGCCGGGGCGGCGGCCGGTGGCCGGGCCGCCGCCGGCCGGGGCGCGCGCGGTGTCTCGGCGAAGAAGGAGGCGGCCGAGCGCTCGCCGCTCTCCACGGCCCGTACCGCCGCGGCAAGCTGCGCCGCCGTCGTCGTGGCCGCACCGGAGCGTGCGGCCGGTGTCTCGTCCGTCTTCGCGGCCGCGTCGCCCGGGGACGGTGCCCCGGCGCCCGCCTCGACGGCCGCGCCCGCCTGCGCCGCGTCGCCCGCCGCCGCCCCGGCGTCCTCGGCCGGCTGGGCATCCGTAGCGCCGGGCGCGGCCTCCTGCTCGGGCGGGGTTTCGCCGGCGAGGCGGTCGGTACTCACAGCGTGCTCCAGTCGTGATCGGGATAGTGGTGCACCGGAGCCGATACATCGTCCAGCGCCCGGCGGATCTCGTCAGGAAGACTAAGGGTCTCCACTGACAATGCCGCTCTGAGCTGCGGCGCCGTGCGCGCGCCCAGGATCGGGGCGGTGACGCCGGGCCGGTCGCGGACCCAGGAGAGCGCGACCTGGAGCGGGGTGACGGCCAGTCCGTCGGCGGCGGTGCTGACCGCTTCGACGACCCGGCCCGCCGTCTCGTCCAGATAGGGCGCGACGAACGGCGCCAAGTGCTCCGAGGCACCGCGCGAGTCGGCGGGGGTGGCGTTGCGGTACTTGCCGGTGAGGACGCCGCGGCCCAGTGGCGAGGAGGGGAGCAGGCCGATGCCGAGGTCGACGGCGGCGGGCAGGACCTCGCGTTCGACGCCGCGCTGGAGGAGGGAGTACTCGAGCTGGGCGCCGGCCAGTGGGTTGCGGACGCCGGGTGCCGCCAGCTGCCAGGTGGCGGCCTTGGCGAGCTGCCAGCCGGAGAAGTTCGCCAGCCCCACATAGCGGGCCCGGCCGCTGGTGATGGCCAGGTCGAGGGCGTGGAGGGTCTCCTCCAGAGGGGTGTGCGGGTCGAAGGCGTGCAGCTGCCACAGGTCGACGTAGTCGGTGCCCAGCCGTTCCAGGGAGGCGTCGAGGGCGGCGAGGAGATGGCGTCTGGAGCCGTCGACGCGGCGGTCCGCCTCCAGGACGCTGCCCGCCTTGGTGGCGATCACCAGGTCGTCGCGCGGAACGAGTCCTTCCGTCAGCCGGCCCAGGAGGTATTCGGCGCCGCCGTCGGCGTAGATGTCGGCGGTGTCGACGAGGGTGCCGCCGGCCTCCCAGAATGTCTTGAGCTGGTCGGCGGCTTCCTGCTCGTCGGTGCCGCGCGCCCAGTTGAGGGTGCCGAGCCCGAGGCGGGACACGCGAAGGCCCGTACGGCCGAGGTGCCTTTGCTCCATGGGGCTTGAGATTACGCGCCGCGGGTCCGGATCAGTGGACCTGTGGACAACGGGCCGATGACGCGTGGAGGCGTCGCGCGCTAGAGTCCGCGGAACAGCGACGTTACTGATGAGTAAGGGGAGCGGCATGAGGCTTGGCATCAACCTCGGCTACTGGGGTGCCGGGATGGACTCGGACAATCTCGCCGTGGCGCAGGAGGCCGATCGCCTGGGCTATTCCGTGTGCTGGGCCGCCGAGGCCTACGGGTCCGACGCCGCCACCGTGCTGTCCTGGGTCGCCGCCCAGACCGAGCGCATCGACATCGGCTCGGCGATCTTCCAGATCCCGGCCCGTACGCCGGCGATGACCGCAATGACGGCCGCGACCCTCGACTCGCTCTCCGGCGGCCGCTTCCGGCTGGGCCTGGGCGTCTCCGGTCCGCAGGTCTCCGAGGGCTGGTACGGCGTCAAGTTCGACAAACCGCTGGCCCGCACCCGCGAGTACGTCGACATCGTGCGCAAGGCGATGAGCCGCGAGCGGCTGTCGTACGAGGGCGAGCACTGGACCCTGCCGCTGCCCGGCGGTCCCGGCAAGCCGCTCAAGCTCACCGTCCATCCGGAGCGTCCGCACATCCCGCTCTACATCGCGGCGATCGGCCCGAAGAACCTCCGGCAGACCGGTGAGATCGCCGACGGCGCGCTGCTGATCTTCCCGTCGGCCGACCATCTGGAGGAGACCGCCATCGCGCACCTCCGGGCGGGCCGCGAGAAGGCGGGCAAGACGCTGGACGGGTTCGACGTGTGCCCGACGCTGCCGCTCGCGGTCGGCCCGGACGTCAGTGCGCTGGCCGATATGTTCCGGCCGTACACCGCGCTGTACGTGGGCGGTATGGGCAGCCGGAAGCAGAACTTCTACAACCAGCTCGCGCAGCGGATGGGCTACGAGAAGGAAGCCGCCGAGATCCAGGAGAAGTACCTCTCCGGCGACAAGGACGGCGCGGCCGCGGCCATCCCGGAGCGGCTGATCGACCAGACCACGCTGCTCGGGCCGGTCGACCGGATCGCGGAGCGGATGCAGGCGTACGCGGCGGCCGGGGTCACCACCCTGACGCTGGCTCCGGCGGGCTTCACGCTGGAGGACCGGCTGGCGTCGCTGCGGGCGGGTACCGAGGCCCTGGAGCGCGCCGGGCTGGCGTAACGCCCCCGGCGGCGCGGCGGCCGGGCCCGCACACACGAAGGCCCCGCACACACGAAGGCCCGGCACCCGAAGGCGCCGGGCCGGTGCGGCTCTGCGGCCGTGGTGGGGGCTCGGGGGTCTTCCCCGCCACGGCCGTCACGCAGCACAACGCCCCGATGCCGACGTGGTTACGCCCCGCCACCACCAGGGAGTCGTTCGAACGGGCGCAGGGGCCGGGCGCTGCGGTTGCCGTCCCCGCGGGGCCGCACTTGACTGGATTGCGGTGTGGCCCTGCGGAAGGTGACGCGGATGCTCTCGGCCAGGAGTCTGTTCCAGGAGATCGTCGACAACGACGACGCCTACCGGCTGTTCTGCTCCATCGCGGCCAGCGGGGAGTCCCAGGGCGGCTGGGAGAACGGCCGGATCGCCGCACTGATGCCCGCCTCGCAGCGGGAGCTGGCACCCAAGGTCACCCGGCACGGCGCCGACGAGGACAAGCACGGCCGGATCTTCCGCGCCCTGCTGCGCAAGCGCGGCCTGACCCCCGCCGAGGTCCCCGAGGCGACCGACTACACCATGCTGCTGGAGCGGCGGGGCATCGGCCTGGCCCACGACAAGCTCCGCCGCGACGAGCCGCTCGACGAACTGGACATCGTCACCTACCTCGCACACAGCCGGGTCACCGAGCAGCGCGCCTCCGACCAGATGGACATGCTCAAGACCTACTTCGGCGACCATCCCGAGGTCGGCAGGGCGATCCGGATGATCGCCCACGACGAGGACAACCACCTCGCCTACTGCCATGAGGAGCTGCTGAGGCTGGCCCGCGCCGGGTACGGCCGGACCATCCAGCGGATCCTGCACGAATGCGCACTCGCGGAGGTCGGCGTCTACCGGGACGTCAGCCTGGCCGTGATGGACCACATGGGCCGTATCCTGCGCTGGTCCGCGGCCAAGTCCGCGCTGCTCAGGGCCGCGATCTGGGCGATGTACGGCTATGAACGGGCGGTCGGCTGGCGGCGGATGGTGCGCCTGACGATGCCCGAGCGGCGCAACGCCCTGGGCGGGCCGGCCACCTCCGCGCCGGAATTCGCCTGAGCCGCCCCCGAGAGGACGGCCCCGCACAGCCGTTTCACAGCCACCCGCGCCGCTTGAACAGCCGGAACAGCGACACCTCGATGACCACCATCAGCAACAGGATCGCCGGATAGCCGTAGCGCCACTGCAGCTCGGGCATCCACGCGAAATTCATGCCGTAGACGCCGGCGATCAGGGTGGGGACGGCCGCCAGCGCCGCCCACGACGAGATCTTGCGCATGTCGTCGTTCTGGCGGACGCCCATCTGGGCCAGATGCGCCGAGAGAATGTCCGAGAGCAGCCGGTCCAGGCCCTCCACCGACTCGTTGGCGCGGGTGAGATGGTCGTCCACATCGCGGAAGAACGGCCGGGCGTGTTCGTGCACGAACGGCACCCCGGGGTTCTGCAGGCGGGCCATCGGCTCCAGCAACGGGCCCGTGGCGCGCCGGAATTCCATGATCTCGCGCTTGAACGAGTAGATCTCGGCGGCGGTGTTCTTGGTGTCGCCGCGCACCGGCGCGAACACCTCGGCCTCCAGCCCTTCGAGATCCAGCTGGAGTTCGGCGGCGACCTCGATGTAGTGGTCGACCACGGCGTCGCTGACCGCGTAGAGCACCGCCGTCGGGCCGTGCCGCAGGATGTCCGGCTGGTGCTCCAGCCGCTTGCGCACCGCGGCCAGCGGGCTGGCCTCGCCGTGCCGGACGGTCACCACGAAGGAGTCACCGACGAACAGCATCAGCTCCGACGCCGTGATGGTGTCCGCGGTCACGTCGTAGGTGATCGGCTTCAGCACCAGGAAGAGCGAGTCGTCGTACACCTCGAGCTTGGGCCGCTGGTGGGCATTGAGGGCGTCCTCGATGGCCAGCGGGTGCAGCGCGAATTCGGAGGTGACCATGTCGAACTCTTCCTGCGTCGGCTCGTGCATGCCCAGCCAGAGGAAGGAGTGGCCCTCGGCCCGCGCCTCGTCGAGGGCGTGCCCGAAGTCGGCCGCGCAGTCGATCCGGCGGCCCTCCCGGTAGATGGCGCAATCCACGATCACATCTGGCATTCTCACCCGTCACCCGGCACCCTGCCAGGAATGGCCGCCGGGAACGTAGGGTGGCGGTCATGCCCACGCTGATCCTGGTGCGGCACGGCCGCTCCACCGCCAACACCTCCGGGGTGCTCGCCGGACGGCTGCCCGGCGTCGCCCTCGACGAGCGGGGCGTCGCCCAGGCCGCCGCGCTGCCCGCCCGGCTGGAGCGGATTCCGCTGGCCGCCGCCGTCTCCAGCCCGCTGCAGCGCTGCCAGGAGACGCTGCGGCCGCTGCTGGCCGCCCGCCCCGGTCTGCCGCTGCACACCGAGGACCGGATCAGCGAATGCGACTACGGGGACTGGGCGGGCCGCAAGCTCGCCGAGCTGAACGACGAGCCCCTGATGGAGGCCGTCCAGCGGCACCCGTCGTCGGCCGCCTTCCCCGGTGGCGAGTCGATGCGCGCCATGCAGGCCCGCGCGGTCGATGCCGTACGGGACTGGAACGCCCGCATCGAGGAGCGGCACGGCGCCGAGGCCGCCTATCTGATGTGCTCGCACGGCGACATCATCAAATCCCTCGTCGCGGACGCCCTCGGCATGCACCTCGACCTCTTCCAGCGGATCTCCGTCGAGCCCTGCTCGGTCACGGTCATCCGCTACACGCGGCTGCGGCCCTTCCTCGTACGCCTCGGCGACACCGGTGACTTCGCCTCGCTGGTGCCGCCCGAGGACGGCCCGGCGGCCGCCGAGGGCCGGGATGCCGCCCTGGGAGGCGGTGCGGGAGCACCGTGATCAGTCGGCGCAGTAGGGTGGTGCGACGGCGCTGCTCTGCCGTGCCCCTGTGAACCGCGCAGTGACCGCAGGACGCGCAGCGACCGCAGTGCCCCCGACGTCGAGCAAATCGGAGCAGGACGTTGTCCCGTCAGGTGTTCTTCTACGACGCGCCGGACCGCTTCGTGGCCGGCACGGTCGGGCTGCCCGGACGCCGGAGCTTCTTCCTCCAGGCGACCGCGGCCGGCCGCACCACCAGCGTCGCCCTGGAGAAGACCCAGGTCGCAGCCCTCGCCGAGCGGATCGATGAGCTGCTGGACGAGGTGGTGCGGCGCAGCGGCGGCAATGCCCCGGTGCCCGCCGTCTCGCCCGCCGAGCTGACCGACACCGCGCCGCTGGAATCGCCGGTCGAGGAGGAGTTCCGGGTCGGCACGATGGCGCTCGCCTGGGACGGCGAGGACCAGCGGATGATCGTCGAGGCGCAGGCGCTGGTCGAGCTGGAGGCCGAAAGCGACGAGGACCTCGCGGACGCCGAGGAGCGGCTCCTGCAGGACGACGAGAACGGCCCGCCGATGCTGCGGGTGCGCCTGACCGGCATGATGGCCAGGGCCTTCGCCAAGCGCGCCCTGGAAGTGGTCAACGCGGGCCGCCCGCCGTGCCCGCTGTGCAGTCTGCCGCTCGACCCGGAGGGACACGTATGTCCGCGCCAGAACGGATACCGACGGGACGCCTGAGCGCCATGGAGCCCGCCGTCGAACCCTCCGTGCCCGCGCCCGCGGATCCCCCGGCGAGCGCCGAGGAGCCCGCACACGCTCCTGCGGACCCCGCCCGGGACCGTGCGGACGGCAAGGACGGTACGGGCGGCCCGGACACCGCGGACGCCTTCCTCGCCGACGGCGAGCTGACCGTCCGCGGCCGGATCCGTGAGGCGTCCAACGCCGTGCTCTACTGCATCGTCGAACGCGACGGCCGCAGCGCCCCCGCGGTGTACAAGCCGGTGGCCGGTGAGCGTCCGCTGTGGGACTTCCCCGACGGCACGCTCGCCCAGCGCGAGGTCGCCGCCTACGAGATCTCCCGGGCCACCGGCTGGGACCTGATCCCCGCGACGGTGCTGCGGGACGGCCCGTACGGCACGGGCATGGTCCAGGAGTGGATCGAGCCGCCCGCCGGCGAGGGCGAGGGCGACGGTGACGAGGTGCCCGAGCTGCTGGCCCTGGTGGAGGACGACGAGCCGGGGCCGGGCTGGAAGGCGGTCGGGCGCGCGGACATCGGCGAGGGCCGCACGGCGCTGCTGGTGCACGCCGACCATCCGTGGCTGCGGCGGCTCGCCGTACTGGACGCGGTGATCAACAACGGTGACCGCAAGGGCGGGCATCTGCTGCCCGGCGCCGGCGGACGGCTCTTCGCGATCGACCACGGTGTCACCTTCAACGCCGAGGACAAGCTGCGCACCCTGCTGTGGGGCTGGGCGGGGGAGCCGCTGACCGAGGAGGCGCTGGAGGTCCTGCGGGGCCTTCAGGAGGCGCTGGCGGACGGCGCTCCGCTCGCCGCCCGACTGGCCGAACTGATCACGGATGCCGAGACCGAGGCGCTGCGGGAGCGGGTGGCGGCGCTGCTGCGCACCGGCAGGCACCCCGAGCCGAGCGGTGCCTGGCCCGCCATCCCCTGGCCCCCGGTCTGACCGGCGGCCGCAGCCACCAAGTGGCCTGAAGCACGCTTCGCCGCGGAACACAAGACCGCGAATTCGGCCAAGACCCCTGGTCCGGTTCGTATGTGGAACATGCATCCGGTTACGCTCAAGGCATGCATGCATGGCCCGCTTCTGAGGTCCCCGCCCTGCCTGGCCAGGGCCGCGACCTGAGGATCCACGACACCGCGACCGGCGGACGGGTGACCCTCGCCCCCGGTCCCGTCGCCCGTATCTATGTCTGCGGCATCACGCCGTACGACGCCACCCACATGGGGCACGCGGCGACCTACAACGCGTTCGACCTGGTTCAGCGCGTGTGGCTCGACACGAAGCGCCAGGTTCACTACGTGCAGAACGTCACCGACGTCGACGATCCGCTGCTGGAGCGGGCCGTGGCCACGGGCGACGACTGGACGGCGCTCGCCGAGCGCGAGACCGCCCTCTTCCGCGAGGACATGACGGCGCTGCGGATGCTGCCGCCCCGCCACTACATCGGCGCGGTCGAGGCGATACCGGGCATCGTCCCGCTGGTGGAGCGGCTGCGCGAGGCCGGTGCCGCCTACGAACTGGACGGCGACATCTACTTCTCCGTCGCCTCCGACGCGCACTTCGGTGAGGTCTCCGGGCTGGACGCCGCGGCGATGCGGCTGCTGTCCGCGGAGCGCGGCGGCGACCCGGAGCGCGAGGGCAAGAAGAACCCCCTCGACCCGATGCTGTGGATGGCCGCCCGCGACGGCGAGCCGAGCTGGGACGGCGGCTCGCTGGGCCGCGGCCGGCCCGGCTGGCACATCGAGTGCGTCGCCATCGCGCTGGAGCACCTCGGCATGGGCTTCGACGTCCAGGGCGGCGGCTCCGACCTCGCCTTCCCGCACCACGAGATGGGCGCCTCGCACGCCCAGGCGCTCACCGGCGAGTACCCGTTCGCCAAGGCGTACGTCCACGCCGGGATGGTCGCCCTCGATGGCGCGAAGATGTCCAAGTCCAAGGGCAATCTCGTCTTCGTGTCGAAGGTACGGCGCGACGGGACCGACCCGGCGGCCATCCGGCTGGCGCTGCTGGCGCATCACTACCGTGCCGACTGGGAGTGGACCGATGCGGTGCTGACCGAGGCCGTGGAGCGGCTGGGGCGCTGGCGTGCCGCGGTCTCCCGGCCCGACGGCCCGTCCGCCGATGCCCTCCTGGAAGAGATCCGTGCGGCGCTCGCCGACGACCTGGACTCCCCGGCCGCCCTCGCGGCCGTGGACCGCTGGGCCGCCGAGCAGGAATCCGCGGGGGGCACCGAGGAGGGTGCGCCCGGTCTGGTCTCGCGGGCGGTCGACGCGCTCCTCGGTGTGGCCCTGTGACGGCTGCCGCACGCTGACTCCCGTCCCTCAAGGGGCGCTTCCGCCGGGCGGCGGGGGCGCCCCTTCTTCCGTTTCTTCCGTACGGTCCGGTCGGCCGGCGAGGGCGTGCGCCAGGAGTCGGCGTTCCAGGGTCTGTCCGATGGGTCACCGGATCACCGTGCGGAAAGCGGCGATGGCCCCCAACTCCGTCCGATGGGAAAGGAGTTGGGGGCCATCGCCGGGCCCGGTCAGCTCTCGCTGTCCTCCGGGCCGGAGTCCGGCTCCGCGCCGTCGGACGGCTCCGTGCCGCCCTTGTCGTCCCCAGGCCGGGGGCCGCGCGGGTCCTTGTGTTCCCTGGGCAGCGGCCGCGGCGGCCGCGTACGGCCGCTGGTGGTGTCGCGGAGGAAGCCGTCGGCCAGTCCGCTCTCGCCGGCCACGCCCGGTCCGGCCTGGGGATCGCGGCGGCGCAGATAGCGCTCGAACTCGCGGGCGATGGCCTCACCGGAGGCCTCCGGCAGGTCGGCGGTGTCCCGGGCCTCCTCCAGCGACTGGACGTACTCGGCGACCTCGCTGTCCTCGGCGGCGAGCTGGTCGACGCCCAGCTGCCAGGCGCGCGCGTCCTCGCTCAGTTCGCCGAGCGGGATGCTGATGCCGAGCAGGTCCTCCAGGCGGTTGAGGAGCGCCAGGCTGGCCTTCGGGTTGGGCGGCTGGGAGACGTAGTGCGGCACCGCCGCCCACAGGCTCACCGCGGGGACGCCCGCGTGGGTGCAGGCTTCCTGGAGGATGCCGACGATGCCCGTGGGGCCCTCGTAGCGCGACTCCTCCAGGTCGAGCCGGGTCGCCAGATCCGCGTCGGAGGTGACGCCGCTGACCGGCACCGGCCGGGTGTGCGGGGTGTCGCCGAGCAGCGCGCCCAGCACCACCAGCATCTCCACGCCCAACTCATGGGCGAAGCCCAGGATTTCGTTGCAGAACGAGCGCCAGCGCATGCTCGGCTCGATGCCGCGGACCAGCACCAGGTCGCGGCGCCGCCCCTTGCCGCCCGCGTCCCCGACGCGGACGACGGAGAGCCGGGTCGTCGGCCACGTGATCTTGCGTACGCCGCCGTCCAGGAAGACGGTCGGGCGGTTCACCTGGAAGTCGTAGTAGTCCTCCGCGTCCAGCGCGGCGAAGACCTCGCCCTTCCATTCCCGGTCCAGGTGTGCGACCGCGGCGGAGGCGGCGTCGCCGGCGTCGTTCCAGCCTTCGAACGCGGCCACCATGACCGGGTCGATCAGCTCGGGAACCCCCTCGAGCTCGATCACCCAGCGCCTCCTTCCGACCGGTTGGGCCACCTCGCGGCGGCCACCGGTTGCCGTTCCATTGCGTGCGGTCTCCACACTACGGCGTCCGAGGCGTCCGCTCGCAGCCCCTGTGCGTGATTGGGTACTGATTCATCCGACCTGTTGCGGGGTTGTCTGCCGTTGATCGTTCTGCTTCCGTGCGCGGTTTCCGTATCGGGTTTCCGTATCGGGTTTCCGTACGGGGTCTGGACGCGGTCTCGGGCACGGGTCTATACATCGGATGACCCGGAAAGGTCCGATGTTCCGCTCCGACGTTTCGCTCTGATGTTCCGCTCCGACGTTCGAGGCCCGATGCGCCGCCGCACCACCGCGGTCCCCGGGCCGGTCTTCCGCGACATCCCAGGGGGCGCCCATGGCCGCGAGCAACACCGTCACCGAGCTGGAGGTCCACGACGTCCGCTTTCCCACCTCGGAGCAGCTCGACGGCTCGGACGCCATGAACCCCGACCCCGACTACTCCGCCGCCTACGCCGTGCTGCGCACCGACGGCGGGCCGCCGGGGCACGGCTTCTGCTTCACCATCGGGCGCGGCAACGAGGTCATGGCCGCCGCGATCCGGGCGCTGGCGCCGTATGTCACCGGCCGCCCGGCACCCGCCACCGCCGCGGACCTCGCCGCCCTGCACCGCGCGCTCACCCATGACTCCCAGCTGCGCTGGCTCGGCCCGGACAAGGGCGTGATGCAGATGGCGGCGGGCGCGGTCATCAACGCCGCATGGGATCTGGCGGCCTCCCGCGCGGGCCTGCCGGTCTGGGAGTTCCTCGCCGCGATGACCCCCGAGGACCTGGTCTCCCTCGTCGACTTCCGCTATCTGACCGACGTGCTGACGCCCGACGAGGCGCTGGCCCTCCTGCGCGCCGCCGAACCCGGCCGCGCCGAACGCGCCGCCCGCCTGCGGGCGGAGGGCTATCCCGCGTACACCACCTCGCCGGGCTGGCTCGGCTACGACGACGGCAAGCTGGTGCGGCTCGCGAAGGAGGCGGTGGCCGACGGCTTCGGGCAGATCAAGCTCAAGGTGGGCGCCGACCTCGCCGACGACACCCGCCGGATGCGGCTGGCCAGAGAGGCCGTCGGCCCCGGCGTACGGATCGCGGTGGACGCCAACCAGCGCTGGGGCGTGGCCGAGGCGGTCCGCTGGATGACCGCGCTGGCGCCGTTCACCCCGCACTGGATCGAGGAGCCGACCAGCCCGGACGACGTCCTGGGACATGCCGCGGTGCGCTCCGGGCAGCCCGTGAAGGTCGCCACCGGCGAGCATGTCGCCAACCGGATCGTCTTCAAGCAGCTGTTGCAGGCCGGCGCCGTGGACTTCGTCCAGATCGACGCGGCCCGGGTGGCCGGCGTCAACGAGAACCTCGCCGTCCTGCTGCTGGCCGCGAAGTACGGCGTGCCGGTCTGCCCGCACGCCGGGGGAGTGGGGCTGTGCGAGCTGGTGCAGCACCTCGCGATGTTCGACTACGTGGCGGTGTCCGGGAGTTGGGAGGACCGGGTCATCGAGTACGTCGACCATCTGCACGAGCACTTCACCGACCCCGTGGTCATCGAACGGGGCCGCTACCGCGCCCCGGCCGCGCCCGGCTTCTCGGCGCGGATGAAGCCCGCGTCGCTGGCCGCCCACCGCTTCCCCGACGGGCCGGTGTGGCGCGGCCGCCGGGAACGACACGAGCAGGAGGTCTCCGTATGAGCGACGGAAGGCAGCCCGCCGATTTCCAGGGCATGGCCGCCCTCGTCACCGGCGGCGGCTCCGGCATCGGCGCGGCCACCGCCGCCCTGCTGCTGGCGCGCGGCGCCAAGGTCGCCGTCCTGGACCGCGATCCGTCCGGCGCGCCCGCCGGGGCGGTCCGGGTGACGGCCGATGTCACCTCCGGCGCCGCCGTCCGCACCGCCGTCGACGACGCCGTACGGGAGCTGGGCGGCGCCCTGCACACCCTCGTCGGCAACGCCGGGATCGGCGCCGTCGGCACCGTCGAGGACAACGACGACGCGGAGTGGGGCCGGGTCCTGGACGTGAACGTCCTGGGGCTGGTGCGCGCCGCCCGCGCCGCGCTGCCCCATCTGCGCCGCAGCGCCGCCGCGGCCCCGGGCCGCGTCTCCATCACCCACACCTGCTCCATCGCCGCCACCGCCGGGCTGCCGCAGCGCGCGCTCTACAGCGCCAGCAAGGGCGCGGTCCTCTCGCTGACCCTGGCGATGGCCGCCGACCACGTCCGCGAGGGCATCCGGGTCAACTGCGTCAACCCCGGCACCGCCGACACCCCGTGGATCGGCCGCCTTCTGGACCGGGCGGACGATCCGGCCGCCGAGCGGGCCGCGCTCGGCGCCCGCCAGCCGATGGGGCGGCTGGTCACCGCGGGTGAAGTCGCCGCCGCCATCGCCCACTTGGCGTCCCCGGGCGCCTCCGCCGTCACCGGCACCGCGCTCGCCGTCGACGGCGGCATGCAGGGCCTGCGCCTGCGCCCCACCGTCTGAGGGCCGCCCCCGCCCCGTACCCCAGCCGCCCACCACGACCGAGGGACCACCATGAGACTGCGTACGACCGGCGCGGCGGCCTGTGCCGCACTGCTCGCCACCGCCGCGCTCGCCGGCTGCAACCGCGGCAGCGACGCCGCGGGCGGCAAGGTCGGCATCGACGTGCCCCGTACGGACACCGACTTCTGGAACTCCTACCAGCAGTACTTCGAAAAGGGCCTGGACCGCGGCGAGGTCCGGGCGCTGCCGCTGACCAACTCGCAGAACGACATCGCCAAGGTCGTCGCCAATGCGCAGGCGCTGACCGACCAGGGCGCCAAGGCGATCGTGATGGCGCCGCAGGACACCGGCGCCATCACCGCCGAACTCCGGCGCCTGGCGGAGCGGAACATCCCGGTGGTGAGCGTGGACACCCGCCCCGACGAGGGCAAGGTCTACATGGTCGTACGCGCCGACAACCGCGCGTACGGCGAGAAGTCCTGCGACTACCTCGGCCGTCGGCTCGGCGGCCGGGGACGGGTCGCCGAGCTCCAGGGCGACCTCAGCTCCATCAACGGGCGGGACCGCTCGCAGGCGTTCGCGTCCTGCATGAAGAAGAAGTTCCCGAAGATCACCGTGCATGAGCTGGCCACCGACTGGAAGGGCGAGGTCGCCTCCGCCAAGCTGCAGAGCCTGCTCGCCCAGCACAACGACCTCGACGGGATCTATCTGCAGGCCGGGGGCGCCTTCCTCCAGCCGACGCTGGCCCTGCTGCAGCAGCGGAAACTGCTCCGGCCCGCCGGGACCGAGGGCCACATCACCATCATCTCCAACGACGGCATACCGGACGAGCTGGCCGCGATCCGCGCCGGGAAGATCGACGCCACCCTCTCCCAGCCCGCGGACCTCTACGCCAAGTACGCCCTGTACTACGCCAGGGCGGCACTGGCGAAGAAGACCTTCCGGCCCGGTCCGACCGGCCACGGCTCCACCATCGTGAGGATCGGCAACGGCCTGGAGGACCAGCTGCCGGCGCCGCTGGTCACCAAGGCCAATGTCGACGACGCACGGCTGTGGGCCAACCAGCTCGCGAAGAAGAAGTAGCCGCCATGGAACCGGACATGGCGGAGCGGCCCGCGGTCCGCGCCTCGGGCATCGTCAAACGCTACGGGCCCACACTGGCCCTCGACGGCGCCGGGCTGACCGTACGGCCGGGGGAGGCGCATGCGCTCGTCGGCCGCAACGGCGCGGGGAAGTCCACCCTGGTGTCCGTACTGACCGGCATGCAGCGGCCGGACGCCGGCGAGGTCGGCTTCGGCGGCGCGCCGGCGCCCGGCTGGGGCGACACCGCCGCCTGGCGGCGCAAGGTCGCCTGCGTCTACCAGAAGTCGATGACCGTGCCGGAGCTGACCGTCGCGGAGAACCTCTACCTGGGCCGCCTCCCCGGCCGGCGCGCCATCCGGTGGCGGGCGCTGCGCGAGCGGGCCCGCGAGCTGCTGGCCGCCTACGGCGTCGACGTCGATCCGGCCGCCCGCATCAAGGAACTGGGCGTCGAACAACGGCAGTTCGTGGAGATCGCCCGTGCGCTCTCCTTCGGCGCCCGCTTGATCGTCCTCGACGAGCCCACCGCCCGGCTGGACGCGGCCGGTATCGCCCGGCTCTTCACCAAGCTGCGCGCGCTGCGTGCCCAGGGGGTGGCCTTCGTGTTCATCTCGCATCATCTCCAGGAGGTCTACGAGCTGTGTGACACCGTCACCGTCCTGCGCGACGCCCGGCAGGTGCTGACCGCGCCCGTCCGGGGGCTCGCCGAGGACGAGCTGGTGGCGGCGATGACGGGGGAGGCGGCGGGCGGGGCGCGGCGGCGGGTGCGGGCGGCGGCCGGCGCGGCGGCGCGCACGGCGGGGGAGCCGGTGCTGCGCGCTCAGGGGCTGGCGCTGGAGGGGCACTTCGCGCCGCTCGATCTGACCGTGCACGCCGGTGAGGTGGTCGGCCTCGCGGGCGCCACCTCGAGCGGGACCACCGTGATCGGCGAGACGCTGGCGGGGCTGCGCGCCCCGGACGGCGGGCGGATCACGGTGCGCGGGCGGCCGGTCGCGACGGGCAGCGTGCCGCGCGCCCTCGACGCGGGCATCGGCTACGTCCCCGAGGACCGGCACCGCGAGGGGCTCGTCCCGGGCCGCAGCGTCGCCGAGAACGCCACGCTGACGGTCGCCGGCCAACTGGGGCCGATGGGGACCGTACTGCCCTCCAGGACCCGCGAGTTCGCCCGGCGGATGATCGCGTCGCTGGACATCGCGACGACCGGGCCCGGCCAGCCGGTGTCCGGGCTCTCCGGCGGCAATCAGCAGAAGGTCGTGATCGCCCGTGCACTGGCCCGCGAGCCGAGCGTGCTGGTCGCCGTACGTCCGACGAACGGGGTGGACATCAAGGCGAAGGAGGCGCTGCTGGGGGTCGTACGGGAGGTCGCGGACGGCGGCAGCGGCGCCGTGATCGTCTCCGACGAGCTGGACGATCTGCGGGTCTGCGACCGGGTGCTGGCGTTCTTCCACGGCCGGGTCGTCGCCGAGTTCGGCAGCGGCCGGCGGGACGGCGACCTGGTCGCCGCCATGGAGGGGGTGGGCTGCGCCGGGTCCCCGGGCGCGGGAGGCGGAGGCAGGCAGGACGAGCGGGACGAGCAGGACGAGCGAGGCACAGAAGGCGAGCAAGGAACGGACGGCACGGAGGGAGCCGCGTCATGACCGGGACCGCAGCGACGAGGAAGGCCCCGCCCTCGGCGGCCGAGGCGGTGGAGACGCCGCCGGTGCGCGGCCGGCCCCGGATCGGTCCGGCCCGCTGGCGGGACTTCTCCCTGGTGCCGGTGATCTTCGTGCTGGGTGTCATCGGTTTCATCGTCTCGCCCGCCTTCCTCACCCAGGACAACCTCATCGGCGTCGTCCAGCAGTCCACGGAACTGGGCCTGCTGGTGCTCGGTGAGGCGCTCGTCCTGATCAGCGGGCGGATGGATCTGTCGCTGGAGTCGACCATCGGGCTGGCGCCGGTGGTCGCCCTGTGGCTGGTGCTGCCCGCGCACGGCGCCCGTTTCGCCGGTCTGGAGCTGTTCCCGGCCTGGACGGCGATCCCGCTCTGTCTGGCCGTCGGGGCCGCGGTCGGCGCCGCCAACGGCTTCCTCATCCTCACCCTGCGGGTCAACGGCTTCATCGCCACCCTGGGCATGCTCACCATGCTGCGCGGCCTCCAGGTGGGCCTCTCCGAGGGCCGCTCCATCGGCGATGTCCCCGAGTCGTTCGCCTATCTGGGCCAGGCGGCCTGGTTCGGCGTGCCGGCCGCCGTCTGGATCTGCCTGGCCCTCTTCGCGCTCGGCGGCGTGGTCCTGGGGTATTTCCGGCACGGCCGGGCGCTGTACGCCATCGGCGGCAACCCGGAGGCGGCCCGCGCGGCCGGGATACGGGTGGACCGCATCACCTGGACCGTGCTGACCGTCGGCGGGGTGCTCGCCGCCTTCGCGGGCATCCTCTACACCGGTCACTACGGCGCGGTGTCCGCCTCCCAGGGCAACGGCTGGATCTTCCAGGTCTTCGCGGCCGCGGTGATCGGCGGAATCGGCCTCAAGGGCGGCCGCGGCACCCTCTTCGGGGCGCTCACCGGTGTCCTCACGCTGCAACTGGTCATCAACGTGATGACACTGGGCGGAGTGCCGCCGCTGTGGACGCAGTTCCTCAACGGCATGATCATCATCATCGCGCTGGTCATCTCCCGCTTCACCAGCGGCGAGAAGCAGGACTGAGAGGCCCCGCGCCATGCCGCATCCGCCCGGCGCGGCCCGGGAGCTGGGGCGTACGGGAGTCACCGTCCCGCCCCTGGGCCTGGGCTGCGCGCCGCTCGGCAACCTCTACCGCGCCGTCCCCGAGGAGCGCGCGCAGGAGGTCGTCCGGGCCGCCTTCGCCACCGGCGCAGGCCATTTCGACACCGCCCCGCACTACGGCCTCGGCCTGTCGGAGGAACGCCTGGGCCGGGCGCTGCGCGGCCGCCGTCGCGGCTCCTACACCCTCTCCACCAAGGTCGGCCGCCGGCTGCGTCCGCTCGCGCCGGGGGAGGCGGTGGACGGCCAGGGCTTCGTGGAGACCCCCGCCCGCGCGCGGGTATGGGACTTCACCCGCGACGGTATCCGCGCCACCCTCGAGGCGTCGCTGGAACGGCTCGGCGTGGACGCGGTCGACATCGTTTATCTCCATGACGTCGAGGACCACCTCCCCGAGGTCCGCGCCACCGGCTTCCCGGCGCTGGCCGAGCTGCGCGACCAGAAGATGGTGCGCGCCATCGGCTTCGGCATGAACCACAGCGGCGTCCTGGCCCGCCTGGTGGGCGACCTCGACGTCGATGCCGTCCTGTGCGCGGGCCGCTGGACCCTCCTGGAGCGCACCGCCTTCGACGACCTCCTGCCGGTGTGCGAGCGGCGCGGCACCTCGGTGGTGGTCGGCGGGGTCTACAACTCCGGTCTGCTGGCCGATCCGTCGCCCGGCGCCCCGTACAACTACGCTCCCGCGCCCGCCGCCCTACTGGATCGGGCCCGTCAACTTGCGGCCGTCTGCGCCGAGTTCGACGTCCCGCTGAAGGCCGCCGCGCTGCGCTTCCCGTTCGGGCACCCCGCCGTCGTCTCGGCCGTCGTCGGCGCCGCCTCCCCCGAGGAGGCCGCCGAGAACGCCACACTGTTCGCCCGGGACATTCCCGACGGGCTCTGGCGCGCCCTCGTCGCCCGTGGCCTGCTCGACCCGGACCTGCCGCTGCCCCTCACCGCCCCGGGAGCCTGATGCGTATCGACGCCCACCACCACCTGTGGGATCTGACCCGACGCGACCAGCCGTGGATGGACGGGCCCTGGGCCGACCCGATCCGCCGCAGCTACGCGCTGCCCGACCTCACCCCGCAGCTGGCCGCGCACGGCGTGGCGGGCACCGTTCTCGTCCAGTCCTCGGCCTCCTATGAGGAGACCGCCGAACTGCTCGCGGTCGCCGCCGGGGACGCCCCGGTGCTCGGCGTCGTTGGCTGGGCCGACCTCACCGATCCCGGGCTCGCCGACGTCCTCGCGGCGCCGCCCCGCGCACTGGTGGGCATCCGCCATCAGGTGCAGGACGAGCCGGACCCGGACTGGCTCATCCGCCCCGAGGTCCTGCGCGGCCTGGCCGTGCTCGCCGACGCGGGCCTGGTCTACGACCTCCTGGTCACCCCGCGCGAACTCCCCGCCGCACGGGCCGCCGTACGCGCCCTACCGGCGCTGTCCTTCGTCCTCGACCACGCCGGCAAACCCGCGGTCGCCCAGGGCGCATGGCAGCCCTGGGCCGATGAGATCACCGCCCTCGCCCACCATCCGAACGTCAGCTGCAAGCTCTCCGGACTGGTCACCGAGGCCGACTGGGCCGCCTGGCGCCCGCAGCAGATCCTCCCCTACGCCCGCCATGTCCTCGACGCCTTCGGCCCCGACCGGCTGCTCTTCGGCTCCGACTGGCCGGTGTGCACCCTGGCCGCCGACTACGACGACGTTCTCGCCCTCGCGGAGTCCGCCACCGGCCGGCTCACCGCGGCCGAGCGAGCGGCCGTGTTCGGCGGGACGGCGGGGCGGGTGTACGGGATCGGGGCGCCGTAGCCGGGCGGTGCCGCACGGCGTTGCGGGCCGTCGGGTCGCCGTCCGGATTCCGCCAGCTTCGGATCCGGCCGCGCCGGAGGATCGAGTCGTACCAAGAAGGGGCGCTCCCCGCCGCGGGCCACCGGGCCCACGGGTGCCGGCGGCTTCAGCGCCCCCACGAATCGATACGAAGGTGACGGTGAGGACGATGGCGGCCGATGTGATGACGGTGACGGCGGCGGCGACGGAGGGCGGCGGCCGGCCGCTCACCGGCAAGGTGGCGCTGGTGACCGGCGGCAGCCGGGGGATCGGCGAGGCGATCGCGCTGCGGCTGGCCGCCGACGGGGCGGCCGTGGCCCTGACGTACGTGAGCCGGGAGGACCGGGCCGAACAGGTCGTCAAGGAGATCGAGCGGTCCGGCGGGCAGGCCTGGGCGGTACGGGCCGACAGCGGTGAGGCGGAGGAGGTGTGGGCCTCGGTGGCCGGCGCCGTCGAGCGGTTCGGACGGCTGGACATCCTGGTGAACAACGCGGGCGTCGGGGTGCTCGGGCCGTTCGAAGGGCTCTCCCTGGAGGATGTCGACCGGGTGCTGCGCACCAACGTCCGGGCGCCGTTCCTGGCGGCGCAGGCCGCGGCCGCGCATCTGACCGAGGGCGGGCGGATCATCTCCATCGGCAGCTGCATGGCCGAGCGGGTCGCCTTCCCCGGCGGCACCCTCTACGCCACGAGCAAGGCTGCGCTCACCGGCCTGACCAGGACCCTGGCCAAGGAGCTGGGTCCGCGCGGCATCACCGCGAACCTCGTGCACCCGGGCCCCATCGACACCGAGATGAACCCGGCCGACGGTGACAGCGCGGAGCTGCAGGCCGGACTGACCGCACTGGGCGCCTACGGCCGGGCGGCGGACGTGGCGGCGACCGTGGCCCATCTCGCGGGCGAGGGCGGGCGCTACATCACGGGTGCGTCGATCGCGGTGGACGGCGGATTCGCGATCTGACGCGGCGGGTCCGCGGTCCGGGCGGCCCCGCGGTCCGGGCGGGCGGCGGCCGAGGGCACGCGGGCTCCGTCACGGCGCCGGCGGGGCGGGGCGGGGCGGGCGCAGCGACGCGGCGGAACCGCGGCGTGCGCCCGTGCCCGTCTGCCCGTGCCCGTCTGCCCGTGCCCGTCTGCCCGCGCCCGTCTGCCCGTGCCCGTCACAGCGACGCGCGCAGCCACTGCTCCACGCTGGCGATGTGCACCGTCGCCCAGGACCGCGCCGCCTCCGCGTCCCGGTCGCGCAGTGCGCCGAGGATCGCGCGGTGCTCGGTGAGGGTGCGCCGCACCGCGTCCTTCTGCGTCAGGCCGCGCCAGATCCGGGCCCGGGTGGTGGGGCCGGACAGGCCGTCCAGCAGGGAGCAGAGCACGGAATTGCCGGACGCGGCGACGATCCCGCGGTGGAACTCCAGGTCGCCGGCGACCAGGTCCTCGACGGACGGCTCCGCGCCCAGCGCGTCCAACTGGCGCTCCAGGGCGTCCAGTTCCACCGTGGCTATCCGGCCGGCCGCCATCGCCGTCGCGGCCGGCTCCAGGATCCGGCGGACGGCGAGGAACTCCAGCACGGTGTCATCGCGGTGGAAGTCCACCACAAAACTCATGGCCTCGAGCAGGAGTTGCGGGTCGAGACTGGTGACGTAGGTGCCGTCGCCCTGGCGGACGTCCAGGATCCGGATCAGCGAGAGCGCGCGCACCGCCTCGCGCAGCGAGTTGCGGGACAGGCCGAGCTCGGCCGCCAGCTCGCTCTCCTTCGGCAGCCGGTCGCCCGGCCGCAGCGCACCGGAGACGATCATGCCCTTGATCTTCTCGATGGCCTCGTCGGTGACCGCCATGGCCGCCCTCCCCGCCGGGACCCGCCCGGATGGTGTCGCTCCGGATACCGTCGCCTCGCCCGGATGTCCAAGAGGCCGCAGCCGACAGCGCCGACCAGACATCCGATGTCTGGGTCATTATGACCCCTGACGCCTTCCCCAGCCGCTCCCGTACGCCGACCAGTCCTCCTCCGTGGCCGCGAAGTCGACATACAGCGCCGTGCCGAACTGCTGCCGGCCCCGGTCCTCGCGGGTCAGCCCCAGCCGCACACCCCGCACCGCGGCGCGTACCGTCTCCGCCGAGGCGTGGTGGCCCATGTCGTCGGTGTGGAAGAAGGGCAGCCCCATCAGCAGGTCCGTGCGCTCCGGCGTCGCCTCCAGCGCCAGCCGGGTCTGCTGGGCCACATAGCCGCCGTACAGGCTCTCGGCCGGCAGCGCCGTGTCGTACGACATCAGCGCGATCTGATCGACCCGGCGGGCGACCTGCCCGAAGAAGCGCTGGGATATCCACTTGCGATGGCCCGTCACGGCGTTGCTGACCGTGTGGAGATGGGGCAGGGGATCTATCTGGTGGACGGCGACGGAGAGGATCCCGCCCCGCGCCCGGACCGCGGGGGCGAGCCTGTCCAGCAGCCGCAGATAGTCGGGGTTGTCGGAGTGCAGCGGCTCGACGTCCAGATGCACTCCGGCGAAGCCGTCCGCCAGGACCTGCCGGGCGCTCGCCACGATCGCCTTCCGGGCCCCGGCGTCCGACAGCCGCAGCCCGCCGCGCTCACCCGGCGCGTACACCAGCCGGTCGCCCAGCCAGGCGTGCACCCTGACCCGGGGCAGCTCGCGGTGCACCGCGGCGATCAGCCACCGCGCCCGAGGGTAGGCCTTGCGGGCCGGCGGCAGCGTGCCGTCGTGCTCCAACGGCCCGGCGTGGACGTACAGATCGCGGATGCCCGTGCCCTCCAGGCGGCGCCGCAGCGCCGTCACGTCGGAAGCGTCGCGCCGCCCGTCCACCCAGGCATGGCCGAGCCAGAGCGCATCACGGCCGCGGGTGGTGGCGTCGGGCGCGACCTCCCCCGCGTACCCGGCCCGCAGCGCCGCGGCCGCCACCGTCACCGGCAGCACGAGCAGCACGGCCACCAGCCAGGACAGCCACTTCGCCGTACGCCGCAGCGTCCACTTCCCCGTACCCGATTTCCCCGTACCCCGCAGACTCCACCGAGCCATCACAATCCCCCCGTTGATCCGTTTCGGTGACCATCATCGCAGCCGTCACTGACAGTGACCATCCCGGCCGTCGGCCTGTGGAAAACGGCCTGTGGGCAACGGCGGACGGGTGTGGCGGCGGACGGGGGAGGCGGGGGCAGGGCGGGTCGGGGCGGCGGGCGAACACGACGATGGGGCGGCCCCGTGGCCCGCCCCATCGTCCTTCACCGTACGGCACCATGACGCTCCGTCAGCGACGTGCCGACACCAACACCGACACCGACGCCGACGCCGACCCGGAAACCGCCACTGCCGCCGTCATCGTCACCGCAAGCGGCCCGTGCCCGGTGCGCCTCTCTGTGGGCCTCAGCCCTCCAGCATGTCCTTCACCTTGGCCCGGACATCCTCCGTGTCCAGTCCGCGGATCATCAGCGTGGTGCGGCGGCGCAGCACGTCGTCGACCGTCTCGGCCCACTCGTGGTCGCGGGCGTAGGCGACCTGCGCCCAGATCTCCGGCGCGTCCGGGTGGATGCGCTCGGCCAGCGCCGGGTTGTCGTTGGCCAGCCGGGCGATGTCGAAGGACAGCGAGCCGTAGTGGGTGGCCAGGTGGCGGGCGGTCTCCGGCGCCATCCGCGGGCCGGGCGTGCCGCCGTCGATCAGCAGGCGGTGGGCGACCGCGTTGGGGTTGGCGATACCGGGCAGCGGGAGCTTCTTCGGCAGCTGGGAGATCGGCTCCATGTCCTCGGCCAGCGGGTGGCCGGGCAGCGCCGCGAGCTTGTTCATCACCGTGCGGCCGATGTGCCGGAAGGTCGTCCACTTGCCGCCGGCGACGGAGAGCATGCCACCGCTGCCCTCGGTGACGACGGTCTCGCGCTTGGCCTTGGAGGTGTCGCCGGGGCCGCCGGGCAGCACCCGCAGGCCCGCGAAGGAGTACGTGATCAGGTCGCGGGAGAGCTGCTGGTCACGGATGGAGAAGGCGGCCTCGTCCAGGATCTGGGCGGTGTCCTTCTCGTTGACCGCGACATCCGCCGGGTCGCCCTCGTACTCCTCGTCCGTGGTGCCGAGCAGCAGCATGTCCTCCCAGGGGAGGGCGAAGGTGATGCGGTACTTGTCGATCGGGGTGGCCAGCGCCGCCTTCCAGGGGGCGGTCCGCTTGAGGACCAGGTGCGCGCCCTTCGAGAGGCGGATGGAGGGCGCCGCGTTCGGGTCCTCCATCTTGCGCAGGTGGTCGACCCAGGGGCCGGTGGCGTTGAGCACCAGGCGGGCGTTGACGCCGAACTCCTGGCCGTCCATGCGGTCCTTGAGCTCGGCGCCGGTGACCCGGCCCTGGGTGAAGCGCAGTCCGGTGACCTCGGCGTGGTTGAGGACCGTGGCGCCCGCCGCGACCGCCGCGCGGACGGTCATCAGGGCCATCCGCGAGTCGTTCATCTGGTCGTCGCCGTACACGGCCACGGCCTTGAGGTTGTCCGTGCGCAGCTCCGGCACGTCCCGCTGGGCCTTGGCCGGGGATATGACGTGGCCGACGCCGTCGCCGAACGCGGACAGCGCGGAGTAGGCGAAGACGCCCGCGCCGAGCTTGGCCGCGCCGTGCGGGCCGCCCTTGTAGACGGGCAGGTAGAAGGTCAGGGGGTTGGCGAGGTGCGGTGCCACCTGGCGCGACACCGCACGACGCTCGAAGTGGTTCTCCGCCACCAGCTTGACCGCTCCGGTCTGCAGGTAGCGCAGACCGCCGTGCAGCAGCTTGGAGGAGGCGGAGGAGGTGGCGCCGGCGAAGTCACCGGCGTCCACCAGGGCCACCCGCAGTCCGGCCTGCGCGGCGTGCCAGGCGGTGGAGATGCCCAGGATGCCGCCGCCGATCACCAGGAGGTCGTACGTCGCCTTGGAAAGCTGCTCCCGAGTCTCGGCGCGGCTCGCGTGCGAACCGTTGGCCGGGTGCGTCCCGAGTGCCGGGACGCTCTGCAGGGTGCTCATGTTTACTCCTCGACAGTGCTGTCATCGAGCCAGCCCATGGAACGTTCCACAGCCTTGAGCCAGCTCTTGTACTCGCGGTCACGGGTGGCCGCATCCATCCGGGGGGTCCATTCGGCGGCCCGGCGCCAGTTGGCGCGCAGCTCGTCGGTGCTGGACCAGAAGCCGACGGCCAGTCCGGCCGCGTAGGCGGCGCCGAGGCAGGTGGTCTCGGCGACCATCGGGCGCACCACGGGTGCGTCCAGGAAGTCCGAGATGGTCTGCATCAGCAGGTTGTTGGAGGTCATTCCGCCGTCGACCTTGAGCGCGGTCAGCTCGACGCCGGAGTCCTTGGTCATGGCGTCGGTGATCTCGCGGGTCTGCCAGGCGGTGGCCTCGAGCACGGCGCGGGCGATGTGCGCCTTGGTGACGTACCGGGTCAGGCCCGCGATCACACCGCGCGCATCCGAGCGCCAGTAGGGGGCGAACAGGCCGGAGAAGGCCGGGACGAAGTAGGCGCCGCCGTTGTCCTCGACGGTGCTGGCCAGCGTCTCGATCTCGGCCGCGGAGTTGATGAGCCCCATCTGGTCGCGCATCCACTGGACGAGCGAGCCGGTGACGGCGATGGACCCTTCCAGGGCGTAGACCGGGGTCTCGTCGCCGATGCGGTAGCCGACGGTGGTCAGCAGTCCGTTGTACGAGTTGACCGGCTCGTGGCCGGTGTTCATCAGCATGAAGGTGCCGGTGCCGTACGTGGACTTGGCCTCGCCCTGGCTGAAGCAGGTCTGGCCGAACAGCGCGGCCTGCTGGTCGCCGAGCGCGGAGGCGACCGGGACGCCGGCGAGGACACCGGTGGCGGTGGTGCCGTAGACCTCGGCGGAGGACTTGATCTCCGGCAGCACGGCGGCCGGGATCTCCATCGACGCGAGGATCTTCTCGTCCCACTCCAGGCTGTGCAGGTTCATCAGCATGGTGCGCGAGGCGTTGGTGACGTCGGTGACGTGGTGGCCGCCGTTCACGCCGCCGGTGAGGTTCCAGATGACCCAGGAGTCCATCGTGCCGAAGAGGATGTCGCCGCGCTCGGCGCGCTCGCGCAGGCCCTCGACGTTGTCGAGCAGCCAGCGGATCTTCGGACCGGCGAAGTAGGAGGCCAGCGGCAGGCCGGTCTCGCGGCGGAAGCGGTCCTGGCCGACGTTGCGGCCCAGTTCCTTGCAGAGCGCGTCGGTGCGGGTGTCCTGCCAGACGATGGCGTTGTGGACGGGCTCACCGGTGTTCTTGTCCCAGAGCACGGTGGTCTCGCGCTGGTTGGTGATGCCGATGGCCTTGACGTCGCGGGCGGTGATCCCGGCCTTCTCGACGGCGCCGTCCACGACCTGCTGGACGTTGGTCCAGATCTCCGTCGCGTTGTGCTCGACCCAGCCCGGCTTCGGGAAGATCTGCTCGTGCTCCTTCTGGTCGACCGAAACGATCCGGCCGTCCTTGTCGAAGACGATGCAGCGGCTGGAGGTGGTGCCCTGGTCGATCGCGGCGATGAACGGGCCGTGCCCGTGGGAGGAGGTGCTGGGGGTGTCGCTCATGGTGTGCTCCAAGAAGTCTGTGCGGGCTCAGTCGGGGCGGTCAGGCGGCTCAGGCGAACGCCACCTGGTAGATGCCTCCGGCGATGGCTCCGCCGATGAGCGGGCCGACGACCGGGATCCATGCGTAGCCCCAGTCTGAACCGCCCTTGTTGGGCAGCGGCAGCAGCGCGTGCACGATGCGCGGGCCGAGGTCGCGGACCGGGTTGATGGCGTATCCGGTCGGACCGCCGAGCGAGAGGCCGATGCCGACGACGACCAGCGCGACCAGCAGGGTGCCGATGGTGCCGACGCCCTTGCCGTTGTCGCTCAGGCCGAGGGTGAGGATCGACAGCACGAGCACGGTCGTGGCGATGATCTCGGTGGCCAGGTTCTGCACCGTGTGCCGGATCTCCGGGCCGGTGGAGAAGATGCCGAGCACCGGGCCGGCCTTGGGCGCGGCCTTCGGGTCGACCAGGCCCTCCTCGCTGGTGTGGTCCGCCAGCACCTGCTTGTCGGTCAGATGCGCCTGGAACTGTCCGTAGTAGACGATCCAGACCAGCACCGCGCCGATCATGGCGCCGAGCATCTCACCGGCGAGGTACACCGGCACCTGGCTCCACTCGATGCCGCCCTTGATGGCGAGACCGATGGTGACCGCAGGGTTGAGATGTGCGCCGGACTTCGCGGCGATGTAGGCACCCGTAAGGACGGCGAAGCCCCACCCGAAGGCGATGGCGACCCATCCGGCGTTGAACGCCTTGGAGCGCTTGAACGTGACGGCGGCGCAGACGCCACCACCCATCAAAAGCAGAACAGCGGTACCGATGGTCTCGCTGATGAAGATGTCGGAGCTGGACACCCGCGACTCCTTTGTCCTTCGTCCAGGGGAAGGCGAACCCCGGGTCCCTCCGGTGGTCCGCGCCCTCAGAGGGCGGTAGTCGGCCCGCGGCAGTGCCCACCATAGCGAATATTGTCGTTAGGTGTTCGACAATGCCGACCGACGAACGGCAGTTTTGTTCACCGTAAGAACCCCGTCAAGGGCTACGTGGCGAAAAACTTACGTGAACATAAAGGAGGAAAACGGTCAGAATCGGCCTGCGCCAAGATCCCTTGACACTGCGCGTGCGCAATCCCTCACCGCAGCGATGATTTCCGGCCGCAGTTCACCCTCCCGGCAGACCCGCTCCACGGCACCTGTGACACCCACCGCACCCACCGGCATCCGCCGCCGGTCATGGATCGGCGCGGCCACCGAGGCGACGCCGTCCCAGGTCTCCTCCACGTCCGCGGCCCAGCCGCGCGCACGGGTCAGGTCCAGCAGCTTCTCGAAGTCCCCCAGGTCCGTCACGGTGCGCGGCGTGAACGCCTCCCGCTCCGCCTCGGTGATCTCGCTGTGCGCCACCGGGTCGTACGCCGAGAGCACCTTGCCCAGCGCCGTGCAGTGCAGCGGCTGCATCGCCCCGACCTCGAGGACCTGCCGGCTGTCGTCGGGCCGGAAGACGTGGTGCACGATCAGGACGCCCTGCTGGTGCAGCACCCCCAGATAGACGCTCTCCCCGCTGGAGCGGGCCAGGTCGTCGGTCCACACCAGGGCGCGGGCGCGCAGCTCGTGCACGTCCAGATAGCTGTTGCCCAGGCGCAGCAGCTCCGCGCCCAGCTGGTAGCGGCCGGACGCCCCGTCCTGCTCGACGAAGCCCTCCTGCTGCAGGGTGCGCAGGATGCCGTGCGCGGTCCCCTTGGCCAGCCCCAGGGAGGAGGAGATGTCGGAGAGTCCCAGTCGCCGTTCCCCGCCTGCGAGCAGCCGCAGCATCGCGGCTGCTCGCTCCAGCGACTGGATGGTGCGTGCCATCGGGCAACCTCCGAAGTATGCGGTTCGACAATGCCAAACGATATCGGCCCATGCCGACTCTTGGTTAGCGGACAGGGTCTGTCAACGATCATGGATAGTCCATGGACCCCCCACCCGGCCCCGCTGTCCACGGCGTGGAACGGGGAACCCCTGTACGGGACCGCCAGCTACGCTGACCGGGTGCGCCGTCTTCCGGAGGGCGCAAAGCCGACAGCCGTCGCAACCAGGGAGCATCTCCATGGCCTCGTACACGCCATCGTCCACCAGCACATCCCGAGTCGAATCACTGCGTGAGGCGCTCGCCTCCAGGGTGGTGGTAGCCGACGGGGCGATGGGCACCATGCTGCAGGCGCAGGATCCGTCGCTGGAGGACTTCCAGCAGCTCGAGGGCTGCAACGAGATCCTCAACCTCACCCGCCCGGACATCGTCCGCTCGGTCCACGAGGAGTACTTCGCGGTCGGCGTCGATTGCGTCGAGACCAACACCTTCGGGGCGAACTTCGCGGCGCTGGCCGAGTACGACATCCCCGAGCGGGTCTTCGAGCTGTCCGAGTCCGGCGCCCGCATCGCCCGCGAGGTCGCCGACGAGTTCACCGAGAAGACCGGCCAGCAGCGCTACGTCCTCGGCTCCATGGGCCCCGGCACCAAGCTGCCGACCCTGGGCCACGCCCCCTACGTCACCCTGCGCGACGCCTACCAGCAGAACGCCGAGGGCATGATCGCGGGCGGCGCCGACGCGCTCCTGGTGGAGACCACCCAGGACCTGCTGCAGACCAAGGCCGCGATCCTGGGCGCCCGCCGCGCCCTCGACGTCACCGGCACCAACCTGCCGATCATCTGCTCCGTCACGGTCGAGACCACCGGCACCATGCTGCTGGGCTCCGAGATCGGCGCCGCGCTCACGGCCCTGGAGCCGCTGGGCATCGACATGATCGGCCTGAACTGCGCCACCGGCCCCGCCGAGATGAGCGAGCACCTGCGCTACCTCGCCCGGCACTCCCGGGTCCCGCTCTCCTGCATGCCGAACGCCGGTCTGCCGGTCCTGGGCAAGGACGGCGCGCACTACCCGCTGTCCGCCCCCGAGCTGGCCGACGCCCAGGAGACCTTCGTCGCCGAGTACGGCCTGTCCCTGGTCGGCGGCTGCTGCGGTACGACCCCCGAGCATCTGCGGCAGGTCGTCGAGCGGCTCCGCGGCGTGGCCCCCACCGCCCGCGAACCGCGCCCCGAGCCCGGCGCCGCGTCCCTGTACCAGACCGTGCCGTTCCGCCAGGACACCTCGTACATGGCGATCGGCGAGCGCACCAACGCCAACGGCTCCAAGAAGTTCCGTGAGGCGATGCTGGAGGGCCGCTGGGACGACTGTGTGGAGATGGCCCGCGACCAGATCCGCGAGGGCGCCCACATGCTCGACCTGTGCGTCGACTACGTCGGCCGGGACGGCGTCGCCGACATGCAGGAGCTGGCCGGACGCTTCGCCACCGCCTCCACCCTGCCCATCGTCCTGGACTCCACCGAGCTCCCGGTGATCCAGGCGGGCCTGGAGAAGCTGGGCGGCCGCGCCGTCATCAACTCCGTCAACTACGAGGACGGCGACGGCCCCGAGTCACGCTTCGCGAAGGTCACCGCGCTCGCCAAGGAGCACGGTGCCGCGCTGATCGCGCTGACCATCGACGAGGAAGGCCAGGCCCGCACGGCCGAGAACAAGGTCGCCATCGCCGAGCGCCTCATCGAGGACCTCACCGGCAACTGGGGCATCCACGAGTCGGACATCCTCATCGACACCCTGACCTTCACCATCTGCACCGGTCAGGAGGAGTCCCGCAAGGACGGCATCAACACCATCGAGGCCATCCGGGAGCTCAAGCGGCGCCGCCCGGACGTCCAGACCACGCTGGGCCTGTCCAACATCTCCTTCGGCCTCAACCCGGCCGCCCGCGTCCTGCTCAACTCCGTCTTCCTGGACGAGTGCGTCAAGGCCGGCCTGGACTCGGCGATCGTGCACGCCTCCAAGATCCTGCCCATCGCGCGCTTCGACGACGAGCAGGTCACGGTCGCCCGCGATCTCATCTACGACCGCCGCACCGACGGCTACGACCCCCTGCAGAAGCTCATGGAGCTCTTCGAGGGCGTCTCCACCAAGTCGATGAAGGCCGGCAAGGCCGAGGAGCTCCTCGCCCTGCCGCTCGACGAGCGCCTGCAGCGCCGCATCATCGACGGCGAGAAGAACGGCCTGGAGGGCGACCTCGACGAGGCCCTGCGGGACACGCCCGCCCTCGACATCGTCAACAACACCCTCCTGGAGGGCATGAAGGTCGTCGGCGAGCTCTTCGGCTCCGGCCAGATGCAGCTGCCGTTCGTCCTCCAGTCCGCCGAGGTCATGAAGACCGCGGTGGCCTACCTGGAGCCGCACATGGAGAAGTCGGACGCGGAGGGCAAGGGCACGATCGTGCTCGCCACCGTCCGCGGCGACGTCCACGACATCGGCAAGAACCTCGTCGACATCATCCTGTCCAACAACGGCTACAACGTCGTCAACCTCGGCATCAAGCAGCCGGTCTCCGCGATCCTGGAAGCCGCCGAGGAACACCGCGCCGACGTCATCGGCATGTCCGGGCTCCTGGTCAAGTCCACCGTGATCATGAAGGAGAACCTCGAAGAGCTCAACCAGCGCAAGCTGGCCGCCGACTTCCCCGTCATCCTCGGCGGCGCGGCCCTCACCCGCGCCTACGTCGAGCAGGACCTGCACGAGATCTACGAGGGCGAGGTCCGCTACGCCCGCGACGCGTTCGAGGGCCTGCGCCTGATGGACGCCCTGATCGCCGTCAAGCGCGGCGTGCCCGGCGCCGCCCTGCCCGAGCTCAAGCAGCGCCGCGTCGCCAAGCGGGACACGGCCGTCCTGGAGGTCGAGGAGCCGGAGGGCTCGGTGCGCTCCGACGTCGCCGTCGACAACCCCGTCCCCACCCCGCCGTTCTGGGGCACCCGCGTCGTCAAGGGCATCCAGCTCGCCGACTACGCCTCCTGGCTGGACGAGGGCGCGCTCTTCAAGGGCCAGTGGGGCCTCAAGCAGGCCCGTACGGGTGAGGGCCCCAGCTATGAGGAGCTGGTGGAGACCGAGGGCCGCCCGCGGCTGCGCGGCTGGCTGGACAAGCTGCAGACCGAGAACCTCCTCGAGGCCGCCGTCGTCCACGGCTACTTCCCCTGCCACTCCAAGGGCGACGACCTGATCCTCCTGAACGAGGACGGCACCGAGCGCACCCGCTTCACCTTCCCGCGCCAGCGCCGCGGCCGCCGCCTGTGCCTGGCGGACTTCTTCCGCCCGGAGGAGTCCGGCGAGCGCGACGTCGTCGGCCTCCAGGTCGTCACCGTCGGCTCGAGGATCGGCACGGAGACGGCCAAGCTCTTCGAGGCCAACTCCTACCGCGACTACCTCGAACTGCACGGCCTGTCCGTCCAGCTGGCCGAGGCACTGGCCGAGTACTGGCACGCCCGGGTGCGTGCCGAGCTCGGTTTCGCGGGCGAGGACCCGGCCGACGTCGAGGACATGTTCGCGCTCAAGTACCGCGGCGCGCGCTTCTCGCTGGGCTACGGCGCCTGCCCCGACCTGGAGGACCGCGCCAAGATCGCGGACCTGCTGCAGCCGGAGCGGATCGGCGTCCAGCTCTCCGAGGAGTTCCAGCTGCACCCCGAGCAGTCCACGGACGCCATCGTGATCCACCACCCGGAGGCGAAGTACTTCAACGCGCGGTAGCACCGCGTCCCGGACGGTTTCCGTCCGCTTGACCGCGCGTATCGGCCCGTACCGTCGTACACTGGTCGGTCCGGTAGAGGCCGGTCGCAACCCCCGCCGGGGGCGGCGACCGGCCCTTTCGTCCCTTCGGGGACGTCTCAACGGAGGTGGATGGATGACCAGCAGCATCCCCGCAGTCGGCACCCGTGCGGCCGAGCCCGCCACCCTCCAAGCCGTCTTCCTCGATCTGGACGGCACCCTCGTCGACACCGAGGGGTTCTGGTGGGAGGCCGAGGCCGAGGTCTTCGCGGAACTGGGCCACATCCTCGACGACGGCCACCGCCAGGTCGTCGTCGGCGGTCCGATGACCCGCAGCGCCGGCTATCTCATCCAGGCCACCGGCGCCGAGATCGGCCTCGCCGAACTCAGCGGGCTGCTCAACGCCCGCTTCGCCGCCCGGATCGGCCGCGGGGTGCCGCTGATGCCCGGGGCCCGGCGGCTGCTGGCCGAGCTGCGGGCCCACGGCGTGCCGACCGCCCTGGTCACCGCCTCGCACCGCGCCATCATCGAGCTGATGCTGCACTGGCTGGGCCGGGAGCACTTCGATCTGACCCTCGCCGGCGACGAACTCGAACGCACCAAGCCGCACCCGGACCCGTATCTGACGGCCGCCGCCCGGCTGGGCGTGGACCCGGCGCGCTGTGCCGTCGTCGAGGACACCCTGACCGGAGTGACGGCGGGGGAGGCCGCGGGCTGCCGGGTCGTCGCCGTACCGTCGGTGACGCCGATCCCGGCCGCGGACGGCCGTACGGTCGTGGGCTCGCTCGAAGAAGTCGATCTCGCATTTCTCCGCGCGCTCATCACGGAAAGCCGCTGAATCGTGTACTGAGCGTGTCCCCGCCGCTCCCCCGGGAAAAACGCCGTTAACGCACCGGGAACTCAGGGGAGCGGCGCGCTCATTTTCCGTTACACAGACTCCGGCGGAATTACCTCGGCGCCACGCCCCTCGGAATGCGTGACGTTTCTCACGTGTAGCCCCATCGACAGCGGACTCGACAGATGATCCACAGGGTGCACTTGGGGGTTTCTACGGGGGTAAGTGTCCGGATTGATGGGGCAACGCGCGAATCGTTCCGCCGTCCGGATATCGGTCACGCCGTCGCCGTTATCCCTTGGCCATATTGATTCAACTCCGTTGTGTCCCGGACCGGCTGACCGTTCCTACTAATGTCTACGCGAGCAACACCTCTGCGCTGATAAGGAACCTGCCGAAGATGAACCGCAAGACCTTGGTGCTTCCGGTCGTGGCCGGTCTGCTCGCGCCCGTACTCGCCGCCTGCGGCACGGACGGCGCGGGCGAGGGCGGCGACCCCATCGTCGTCGGTGTTGCCTCCCAGATCGAAGCCACCGCAGCGGCGCCCGCGCCCCTCGACCCGGCCCAGGCCTACGACGTCGATGCCTGGAACATGCTGCGCGGCACCCTCCAGACGCTCATGCGGCTGCCCCGGACCGGCACCGCCCCGGTGCCCGAGGCGGCCGAGTCGTGCGGGTTCCGGGACACGCAGAACGAGCAGTACCGCTGCACCCTCCGCAAGGGGATGCGGTTCTCCAACGGGCACGCCCTGACGGCGCAGGACGTCAAGTTCTCCATCGACCGCATGCTGCGGATCGACAACACCAGCGGCCCGGTGTCGCTGCTCTACGGCATCGACAAGGTCGAAACGCCCAACGACGCCGAGGTGGTCTTCCACCTCAAGAAGCCGGACGCCACCTTCCCGCAGAAGCTCGCCACACCGGCCGCCGCCATCGTCGACTCCCAGGTGTATCCGAAGGACCACCTCTACAAGGGCTTCGACCTGATCGGCTCCGGCCCGTACACCCTCAAGGCCGAGCACACCTCCGACCGCATCACCAAGGCCGTCTTCACCAAGAACCCCAAGTACAAGGGCGGGATCGAGGTCAAGAACGACAAGGTCGAGATGCGCTTCTTCGCCGACTCCGGGGCGATGGAGAAGGCGCTGCGCAAGGGCGACATCGACGTGATGAACCGCGGCCTGTCACCGGAGCAGATCAAGGGCCTGGAAAACTCCGACGACAAGCACATCACGCTCCAGCCGATGCCCGGCCAGGAAATCCGCTACATCGCCTTCGACACCAAGGACCCCAAGGTCTCCGACAAGGCCGTCCGGCAGGCGATGGCCCAGGTCATCGACCGCTCGCAGTTGGTGCGCGACGTCTACGCCTACACCGGCGACCCGCTCTACTCGCTGGTCCCCAGCGGCCTCACCGGCCACATCAACTCGTTCTTCAACAAGTACGGCAACCCCAGCGTCGCCGCCGCCCGCAAGACCTTGCAGCAGGCGAACATCACGACCCCGGTGAAGTTCACCCTCGCCTACACCACGAACCACTACGGCTCCAGTACCGCCAAGGAGTTCCGTACGCTGCAGACGCAGCTCAACGACAGCAAGCTCTTCGACGTCAGCCTCAAGGGCATCGACAGCTGGCAGCAGTTCCGTGCCGAATCCCGGGCCGGGCGGTACACCGCCTACGGGATGGGCTGGTTCGCCGACATCCCGGACGCGGACAACTACATCGCGCCGTTCATCGGCAAGGGGAACTTCCTCAACACCCCCTACCGCAACTCCACCATCGAGTCGCAGGTGATCCCCGGCACCCGCCAGCAGACCGACCGCAACGCCGCCGCGGCCGGCTTCAAGCAGGCGCAGAACATCCTCGCCGACGACGTCCCGATCCTCCCGCTGTGGCAGGGCAAGCAGTACGTTGCCGCCCGCGACGACGTCACCGGCGCCGAGTGGGCCCTCAACTCCTCCTCGGCACTGCAGATCTGGGAGCTGGGCCACGGCGTCGCCGGCTGACCTCGGCAGTCGTTCCGTACCCACCCCCGCGCCGCAGCGGCAGCCCCGCCGCGGCCGCACCGTGCGCCCACACATCACGCACCACCGCGACACGGCAGCATGCACCACCGCGACACCGCACCAGGCAACACAGCGACACCGAACGTGAGGAACCACGTAGTGAGGCAGCGTGACCAATGGCTGGCCGCCCCGATCGGAGCGGGGCTGGCAACAGCCCTGCTCGCGCTCGCAGGGTGCAGCGCCGACGACTCAGGAGCCGCCGGAGTGGGCGAGCCCGTCGTCATGGGAATGACGGACAAGGTCGTCGCCACCGACCCTGCCGCGGGCTACGACCCCGGGTCCTGGCTGTTGTTCAACAACGTCTTCCAGTCCCTGCTGAGCTTCCCCAAGGGCGGCACCACACCGGAGCCGGAGGCCGCCGAGAGCTGCACCTTCACCGACACCCGCAGCCAGGTCTACCGCTGCACCCTCAAGGACGGCCTCACCTTCAGCAACGGTGACAAGCTGACCTCGAAGGACGTCAAGTACTCCTTCGACCGCACCCGGCGCATCAAGGACAAGAACGGCCCCGCCGTGATGTTCTCCGCCCTCGACAAGGTCGAGACGCCGGACGCCAAGACCGTGGTCTTCCACCTCAAGACGCCCGACGCCACCTTCCCCATGAAGATCGCCTCGGGCGCCGGCTCCATCGTCGACCACACCTCCTACCCGGCCGACCGGCTGCGCACCGACGGCAAGGCCGTCGGCTCCGGCGTCTACACCCTCAAGGAGTACGGGGCCAAGCAGGCCGTCTTCGACGTCAACCCGTCCTACAAGGGCCCGGCCAAGGTCAAGAACGCCGGGATGACCCTGAAGTTCTTCCACGACCGCGAAACGCTCAAGAAGGCCGTCCGCAGCGGGAGCGTCGACATCGCCTACCGCGGACTGTCCACCCAGGACATCGCCGCCCTCTCCAACGCCTCACTGAACCAGCAGCACGGCACGCAGGTGGTCGAGGGCAGCAGCGCCGAGGTCATGCACCTGGTCTTCAACTTCAAGGACCCGGTCGCCGGCAAGCTCGGCGTCCGCAAGGCGATCGCCTACCTCCTGGACCGCTCCACCCTCGTCCGCGACGTCTACCAGCACACCGCCGAACCCCTGTACTCCATCGTCCCCGCGGGCATCACCGGCCACAACACGGCCTTCTTCACCACCTACGGCGACCGGCCGCAGCCCGGCAAGGCGGCCGCCGCCCTGCGCGGCGCCGGCATCACCGGCAAGGCCAAGCTCACCCTCTGGGCCACCCCGGACCGCTTCGGCCCCGGCACCGTCCCCGCCTTCAAGGAAATCGCCCAACAGCTCAACGCCAGCGGCCTGTTCGACGCCAAGGTGCGCAGCGTGCCCACCAAGGAGTACGAGCAGGGCGTGGCGGCCGGCCGCTTCGGTGTCTACGTCAAGGGCTGGGTCCCCGACTACCCGGACCCGGACAACTTCACCCAGCCGTTCTTCGGCAAGAACAGCGTGCTGTCCAACCACTACGACTCGCCGCAGATCACCGGCCGGCTGCTCCCCAAGACCGCCGACCAGCCCGACCGCGGCGCCACCAAGGACGACTTCCGCGAGCTGCAGGACATCGTCGCCCGCGATCTGCCGGTCATCCCGATCTGGCAGGGCAAGCAGTACGCCGTCGCCCGCGACGGGATCTCCGGCCTGGAATGGACCCTGGACTCCTCCACCGTCTTCCGGTTCTGGGAGATCAGCAAGGCGGCCGACGCCTGATCCGGCACATCAATGACGGTGGGGCGGGCCCGGGGATCCCCGGGCCCGCCCCACCGTCGTTTCCGCTGTCGGCTACTGCGCGCCGGGGCGCACCAGCCCGCTCTCGTACGCGTACACCGCCGCCTGCACCCGGTCCCGCAGACCCAGCTTCGTCAGCACATGGCCCACATGCGTCTTGACCGTCGTCTCGCTGACGAACAGATCCGCGGCGATCTCGGCGTTCGACAGCCCGCGCGCCACCAGCTTCAGCACCTCCACCTCGCGCTCGGTGAGCGTGCCCAGGGTGTCCGGCACCGCCTCCTCGCCCGACGGCAGATGGCCCGCGTATTTGTCCAGCAACCGGCGCGTGATGCTGGGCGCCAGCATCGCCTCGCCCGCCGCCACCACCCGGATCGCCTGCACCAGCTCATTGGCCGGCGCGTCCTTCAGCAGAAAGCCGCTGGCCCCCGCGCGCAGCGCCTCGACGACGTATTCGTCCAGATCGAACGTCGTCAGCACCAGCACCTTCGCCGGGCCGTCCTTCGCCGGGCCGGTGATCTGCCGGGTCGCCTCGACGCCGTCCATCCGGGGCATCCGGATGTCCATCAGCACCACATCGGGCTGCAGTGCCCGCACCTGGTCCAGCGCCTGCAGACCGTCTCCGGCCTCACCGACGACCGCCAGATCCTGCTCGGCCTCCAGGATCATGCGGAATCCCGTGCGCAGCAGGGGCTGGTCGTCGACCAGCAGGACGCGGATGGCCACGAGCTCTCCTTCGTTAGATCTGCTCCATTCTGCCCTGCTCGCCGGCGCCGCCCGCCGCCGGGCGGACCGTCAGGGGATAGACCGGGGGAGTGCCGCCGAATTCCGGACAGTGCGCCTGGTGGTCGCACCAGCCGCACAGCTTGGTCGGCCGCGGCCGCCAGTCCCCGGTCTCCGTCGCCAGCCGGATCGCGTCCCACAGCGCCAGCAACTTCCGCTCCACGCCCCGCAGATCGGCCTCGGTCGGGTCGTACGTCACCAGATCGCCGCTGCCCAGATACACCAGCTGCAGCCGCCGCGGCACCACACCGCCGCGCCGCCACATCACCAGCGCATAGAACTTCATCTGGAACAGCGCGCCCTCGGCGAACTGCGGCCGCGGCGCCTTACCGGTCTTGTAGTCGACGATCCGCACCTCGCCCGTCGGCGCGACGTCGACCCGGTCGATGAACCCGCGCAGCTGCAGCCCGGACTCCAGCACCGTCTCCACATACAGCTCACGGTCGGCCGGCTCCAGCCGCGTCGGATCCTCCAGCGAGAACCACCGCTCCACCAGCGCCTCGGCCTCCGCCAGCCACGCCGCCAGCCGCTCGCCGTCCGCGTCGTCCGTGAACAGCTCCGCCAGCTCCGGCCGCTTGGCCAGCAACTTCTCCCACTCGCCCGGCACCATCGCCCGCGCGCCGGGCGCCGTACGCTCCGCCGCCGGCGCATCGAAGAGCCGCTCCAGCACCGCATGCACCACCGTGCCGCGCGTCGCCGCCGCGCTCGGCTTCTCCGGCAGCCTGTCGATCACCCGGAAGCGGTACAGCAGCGGACACTGCATGAAATCGCTCGCCCGCGACGGCGACAGCGCGACCGGCGGCTGCGCCCCGCCCGCCGCCCGCTCGCCCTCCGGCGCCACCCGCTGGGCCCCGGGCCCGCCCGCGGTCCGCTGCCCGCCCTGCGTGGCCGCCTCGGCCCTCTCGGTGCTCGTTCCCATGCCACCGACCCTACGGCCCGCCACTGACAAGCGGGTACGACCGGTGCAACGGCGGGGCCCCACAGCGGATACGGGCCGAACGCTCCGCATACCATCGACGCCGTACCCCTTTGCGCTGCATGATCGGGAGATCACGCCGAGCAGGCGCAAAGGCCGCATTCGACGAGGGGACGCCGTGGACGACAGCGGGAAGCCGCAGGACCCCCAGGAGTCCGCGCAGTACCGGCCGCCCGAGCCGCCCAGGGACGCCAAGAAGCCCAAGGCGGCGGGGCGCAAGAAGGGCGGCGGCATCCTCATGGGCCGCCCCTTCGGTGTGCCCGTCTACGTGGCTCCCAGCTGGTTCGTCGTCGCCGCCCTGATCACCTGGGTCTTCGGCGGCCAGCTCGAGCGCGTCCTGCCCGAACTCGGCGCCGCCCGCTACCTCGTCTCCCTCTTCTTCGCCGTCGCCTTCTACGCCTCGGTGCTCGTCCACGAGCTCGCACACACCGTCGCGGCGCTCCGTTTCAAGCTCCCCGTACGCCGCATCCAGCTCCAGTTCTTCGGCGGCGTCTCGGAGATCGAGAAGGAGTCCGAGACCCCCGGCCGGGAATTCGTCCTGGCCTTCGTCGGACCGCTGCTCTCCCTGGTCCTGGCCGGCATCTTCTACGCCGGCATGTACCTGGTCGAACCCGGCACCGTCCCCGGTGTCCTGCTCGCCGGCCTGATGATCTCCAACCTCATCGTCGCGATCTTCAATCTGCTGCCCGGCCTCCCCCTGGACGGCGGGCGGATGCTGCGCGCCGTCGTCTGGAAGATCACCGGCAAGCCCATGACGGGCACCGTCGCCGCCGCCTGGGTCGGCCGCGCGCTCGCCGTCACCGTCCTGATCGGCCTCCCGCTGCTCACCCACACCGGCGCCCTCGGCGGCACCCCCGAAGAGATCGGCGACACCGACTGGCTCACCGACGGCCTGCTCGCCGCGATCCTCGCCGCCATCATCTGGACCGGCGCCGGCAACAGCCTGCGCATGGCCCGGCTGCGCGAACGTCTCCCCGACCTCACCGCCCGCACCCTCACCCGCCGCGCCGTCCCCGTGGAGAGCGACACCCCGCTCTCCGAGGCGCTGCGCCGCGCCAACGACGCCGGTGCCCGCGCCCTGGTCGTCGTCGACCGCCAGGGCGACCCCACCGCCGTGGTCCGCGAGGCCGCCATCGTCGGCGTCCCCGACCACCGCCGCCCCTGGGTCCCCGTGGGCACCCTGGCCCAGGACCTCAAGGACGGCATGCGCGTCTCCGCCGAACTCGCCGGCGAGGACCTCCTGGAATACCTGCGCGCCACCCCCGCCACCGAATACCTCGTCGTCGAGGAGACCGGCGAGATCTACGGCGTCCTGGCGACGGCCGACGTGGAACGCGCCTTCGTCTCGGCGATGGCCCGCCCGTCCTGACGCCTGCCAGTCCTGACGTCTGCCCCGACGGTCGCCCGCCGCGCCGGTCCATTACGTCCGCCCTGACGCCTGCCCTTCCTGGCGCCCGCCCGTCCTGACGCCCGTCGTGACGCGCGGGCTTCGCCTCCGGCACCCCTGGGTAGCCCCCAGCCGGGGGGAGCGCCGTGTTCGACCGGCCGGATAGCACCGAGGCCCGCCCTCCACAGCACCAAGGCCCGCCCCCACCCACCACAGCCCGCCCGCCCCCGGCCGGACGCCCCCCCCGCCCGCGCCGCCCCCCGCCCACACCGCCCACTGGTCCGTCCCGCCCCGATCGGCCGGTAGGCTGGTCACATGTCCGAACCGACCGGTGCCGCCCGCCGTCGCGGGCCCTTCAAGGTCGGGGACCAGGTCCAGCTCACCGACCCCAAGGGACGCCACTACACCTTCACGCTCGAAGAGGGAAAAAGCTTCCACACCCACAAGGGAGCCTTCCCCCACGACGAGCTGATCGGTGCTCCCGAGGGCAGTGTTGTCCGTACCACCGGGAACGTCGCTTACCTTGCGCTGCGCCCGCTGCTCCCCGACTACGTCCTGTCCATGCCCCGCGGCGCCGCCGTGGTCTACCCCAAGGACGCGGGGCAGATCCTGGCGATGGCCGACATCTTCCCCGGCGCCCGCGTCGTCGAGGCCGGTGTGGGCTCCGGCTCGCTCAGCAGCTTCCTGCTGCGCGCCACCGGCGACGACGGCATGCTGCACTCCTACGAGCGCCGCGCCGACTTCGCCGAGATCGCCACGCAGAATGTGGAGCGCTACTTCGGCGGCCCGCACCCCGCGTGGACGCTCACCGTCGGTGACCTCCAGGACAACCTCTCCGACACCGACGTCGACCGCGTCATCCTCGACATGCTCGCCCCCTGGGAGTGCCTGGAGGCCGTCTCCAAGGCCCTGGTCCCCGGTGGCATCCTCTGCGCCTACGTCGCCACGACCACGCAGCTGGCCCGCACCGTCGAGGCGATCCGCGAGCACGGCACCTTCAACGAGCCGTCGGCCTGGGAGACCATGGTCCGCACCTGGCACGTCGAGGGCCTCGCCGTCCGCCCGGACCACCGCATGATCGGTCACACCGGCTTCCTGCTCACCGCCCGCCGCCTCGCCGACGGCGTCGAGCCGCCGCTGCGCCGTCGTCGCCCCGCCAAGGGCGCCTACGGTGAGGACTACACCGGCCCCGGCAAGAAGACCCAGGGCGCGGCCTCCGACAGCACCGAAGGCACCGACGCCACCGAAGGCGCCACGGACCGCGGCTGACCGCCCCCGACCGGCTACCGAACCACCGGGCGCCGTCGACGAGTTCCCCAGGGACCCGCCGGCGGCGCCGTTCGTTCACCTCTGCGCCCACCGCGTGATCGGCACGTAAAACTCCGGTCCCGCTGGTTCCGCGCCGTGGCCTCCTGTGGAACGATGCTGGGCACTCCCACCGCAACAGCTCTTCACAGGAGTCACCCCGCGTGCAGCCTTTGGCCGGCCAGGACCTTTTGCATACCCAGCCCCACCCCATGCACTGGCTCGCCACTGCCACCGCCGTCTCGGCGGTCGTCGCGGCCGCGTCGTTCATCCAGCCGCCGGACGCCACGGCCACCACCGCGCACGGCACCAAATCCGGCCGGCACATCACGGCCGCCGCCCCCGACCCGGCCAAGGTCACTTTTCCCGTCAACTGCGGACCCAACCGCCTCGACGTGGTGAAGCAGGCCTCCGGCGACCTCGACGGCGACGGCACCACCGAGACCGTCGCGGTGGTCCGCTGCCACAGCGAGACCGGCACCCCGCCCAGCGGCGTCTTCGTCCTCGCCCGGCCGACCGACCCCAAGGCCGCGCCACGCGTCGTGGCGACCCTGCTCGCGCCCTCCCAGAGGCTCACCGTCCAGGACTTCGCCCTGCAGCACGGCGAGATCTCCACGACGCTGCTGGGCTACTCCACGCTCGATGTCCCGCGCTGCTGCCCCGACGTCCACAAGAGCACCAAGTGGCAGTGGAGGGACGGGAAGTTCCTCCAGAGTGAACCCCCGGCCGGCGCGACCACCGAGGGTGTCTGATTCCTCACATGCTGTGCGCGTAAAGGGCGTGCCGTCTACGCTCCGCCTACGCCGTGTCTGTGAAGTGTCTACGCCGCGTTGCCGCGGCTCCGGTTAGTCCGCGTCCGGCCCGTAGACCTCGACCCGGTCCGCGACCCGACGCACATGAATGCAGTCGCCGGGGCACTCCTTGGCCGAGTCCCGGACGTCGTTGAGCAGCGTCAGCGGGACGGGCGTTGTGGCCCCCTTGTCCTGCAGCAGCTCGTCATCCGCGCTCTTGACATACGCCAGGCCGTCGATATCGAGCTCGAAGACCTCCGGGGCGTACTCCACGCAGATCCCGTCGCCCGTGCACAGGTCCTGGTCGATCCAGACTTCGAGCTCTGGAGAGGCTTCATCCTGCGCGGTCATCTCGCCCTGCCGTTCCTGCGTACGTGAATCGTTTTTGTCTAAGTGGCGCCAGCCCTGACGGGTGTTGACCGACTCGACGATACAACCGCTCGCTTTCCGATGTTGTTGGGTGGGTATTCCCTTGGCGTGAGGACGTGCGCAAGGGTGAAGATCGGACACACCCCGACAGTCTTTTCGATCTAGGGGTTTCAACCTGCACCGGCCCAGGTAGGGTCAGGAAGCGTCCAGCTCCTTGGAGGAGGTGAGGACCGTGGCAGCCCACGACGACGACATCAACCGCGGCATCCGGCCGGGGCGAGGGTCTGAAGATCCAGCCGGCCAGGTTGCCTATCTTGAGCAGGAGATCGCCGTCCTGCGACGCAAGCTCGCCGACTCTCCGCGGCACACGAGGATTCTCGAAGAGCGGATCGTCGAGCTGCAGACCAACCTGGCCGGCGTTTCCGCCCAGAACGAGCGACTCGCCAATACTCTCCGCGAGGCCCGCGACCAGATCGTCGCGCTCAAGGAGGAAGTCGACCGGCTCGCGCAGCCGCCGGCCGGCTTCGGTGTCTTCCTGCAGGCGAACGAGGACGGCACGGCCGACATTTTCACCGGAGGCAGAAAGCTCCGCGTCAATGTCAGCCCCAGCGTCGAGCTCGAGGACCTCCGGCGCGGCCAGGAGGTCATGCTCAACGAAGCGCTCAATGTGGTCGAGGCCATGGAGTTCGAGAGTGCCGGGGACATCGTCACCCTCAAGGAAATCCTTGAGGACGGCGAGCGCGCCCTGGTCATCGGGCACACCGACGAGGAACGGGTGGTGCGGCTCGCCGAGCCCCTGCTGGACATCACCATCCGCCCCGGCGACGCCCTGCTGCTCGAGCCCCGCTCCGGCTACGTCTACGAAGTCATCCCGAAGAGCGAGGTCGAGGAACTCGTCCTCGAAGAGGTCCCGGACATCGACTACACCAAGATCGGCGGTCTGGGCGGCCAGATCGAACTGATCCGGGACGCGGTCGAGCTTCCGTACCTCTACCCCGACCTCTTCAAGGAGCACGAACTCCGCCCGCCCAAGGGCGTCTTGCTCTACGGCCCGCCCGGCTGCGGCAAGACACTCATCGCCAAGGCGGTCGCCAACTCCCTTGCCAAAAAGGTCGCCGAGGTGACCGGTCAGCCCGCGGGGAAGAGCTTCTTCCTCAACATCAAGGGCCCCGAGCTGCTCAACAAATACGTCGGAGAGACGGAGCGGCACATTCGGCTGGTCTTCCAGCGCGCCAGGGAAAAGGCCAGCGAGGGCACCCCCGTCATCGTCTTCTTCGACGAGATGGACTCCCTCTTCCGCACCCGGGGATCCGGCGTCAGCTCGGACGTGGAGAACACCATCGTCCCGCAGCTGCTCTCCGAGATCGACGGCGTGGAGGGCCTCGAGAACGTCATCGTGATCGGTGCCTCGAACCGCGAGGACATGATCGACCCGGCGATCCTGCGCCCCGGCCGCCTCGATGTGAAAATCAAGATCGAGCGTCCGGACGCGGAGGCCGCCAAGGACATCTTCTCGAAGTACCTCACGGAAAATCTGCCGCTGCACGCCGATGATCTCTCCGAGCACGGCGATTCCCGTAAGGCCGCGGTCAGCGCGATGATCCAGTCGGTCGTCGAGCAGATGTATGCGGAATCCGAGGAGAATCGCTTCCTCGAGGTCACCTATGCCAATGGTGACAAGGAAGTCCTTTATTTCAAGGACTTCAACTCCGGAGCGATGATCGAAAACATCGTCGGACGTGCGAAGAAGATGGCCATCAAGGCCTTCCTCGAGCACAATCAAAAGGGCCTGCGGGTCTCCCATCTCCTCCAGGCATGCGTGGACGAGTTCAAGGAGAACGAGGACCTCCCCAACACCACCAACCCGGACGACTGGGCCCGGATCTCCGGCAAGAAGGGCGAGCGGATCGTCTACATCCGTACGCTGGTCACCGGAAAGCAGGGCGCCGACACCGGCCGTTCCATCGACACGGTGGCGAATACCGGCCAATACCTGTAACACCGCACTCCGGCTGCGGATGTCCTGCACGGGGCGTCCGCAGCCGGACGCTTTTCCGGGGCCGCAGGGCCGGCCCCCGTCAAGAGCGCGATGGACCAGGGAAAACCGGACTGGAGCAATGACTGTAATGATCTCCCCAGAGCCGCAAAGGCGTTCTAGGCTCGTCGGTACCGCCGCGTCACGCTGTGCGGGAGCGGGGAACGCACACGGACCGGAAGCGCAGCGGTACTTGAGCGCCGCCCCCATCCGGGGGCGCCGCCGGGCAAGGAGGGCCGCATGACCGTACGGCGAGTAATGGGGATCGAGACGGAGTACGGGATCTCCGTCCCCGGCCACCCGAATGCCAATGCCATGCTCACCTCGTCCCAGGTCGTCAACGCCTACGCGGCGGCGATGCACCAGGAACGACGTGCTCGCTGGGATTTCGAGGAGGAGAACCCGCTGCGGGACGCCCGCGGCTTCGACCTCGCCCGCGAGGCCGCCGACTCCAGTCAGCTCACCGACGAGGACATCGGCCTGGCCAATGTGATCCTCACGAACGGGGCCCGGCTCTACGTCGACCACGCACACCCCGAATACAGCGCTCCCGAGGTCACCAACCCGCGCGACGCCGTCCTGTGGGACAAGGCCGGCGAGCGGATCATGGCCGAGGCCGCCGCACGGGCCGCCCAGGTCCCCGGCGCCCAGCCCATCCACCTCTACAAGAACAACACCGACAACAAGGGCGCGTCCTACGGCACGCACGAGAACTACCTGATGAAGCGGGAGACCCCCTTCTCGGACATCGTGCGCCATCTGACCCCGTTCTTCGTCTCCCGCCAGGTGGTCACGGGCGCCGGCCGGGTCGGCATCGGCCAGGACGGCCACGAGCACGGCTTCCAGCTCAGCCAGCGCGCCGACTACTTCGAGGTGGAGGTCGGGCTGGAGACGACCCTCAAGCGGCCCATCATCAACACCCGCGACGAGCCGCACGCGGACGCGGAGAAATACCGCCGCCTGCACGTAATCATCGGCGACGCGAACCTCTCCGAGATCTCGACGTACCTCAAGCTCGGCACGACGTCCCTGGTCCTGTCCATGATCGAGGACGGGTTCATCGCCGTAGACCTGGCCGTCGACCAGCCCGTACGCACCCTCCATCACGTCTCCCACGACCCCACCCTGCAACACCTCATCACCCTCCGCAGCGGGCGCACGCTCACGGCCGTACAGCTCCAGATGGAGTACTTCGAGCTGGCCCGCAAATACGTCGAGGACCGCTACGGCGCGGATGCGGACGAGCAGACCAAGGACGTGCTGACCAGGTGGGAGGACGTACTGGGGCGGCTGGAGAACGACCCGATGAGCCTGTCGGGCGAGCTGGACTGGGTGGCCAAGCGCGAGCTGATGGAGGGCTACCGCCGGCGCGACGGCCTCGACTGGGACGCCGCACGGCTGCACCTCATCGACCTGCAGTACGCCGACGTACGCGCCGAAAAGGGCCTGTACAACCGTCTGGCGGCCCGCGGCAAGATGAAGCGCCTGCTGGACGACGCCGACGTCGAGCGGGCCCAGCAGAAGCCGCCGGAGGACACCAGGGCCTACTTCCGCGGCCGCTGCCTGGAGCAGTACGCCGACGACGTCGCGGCCGCGTCCTGGGACTCGGTCATCTTCGACCTCCCGGGCCGTGACTCGCTGCAACGGGTCCCCACGCTGGAGCCGCTGCGCGGCACCCGCAAGCACGTCAAGGAGCTCCTGGACCGCTGTCGCACGGCTGAGGAGCTGGTGAGGACGCTTTCCGGCCGCTGACGTGCGGCGGATTCGGGACAGATTCATGGCGATCGATGGCCGATGCGCGGCTGAAATGGCCGCGGTCCGGGAATGATCCTGGAGACTCCCGGACGTTGCACCAAGTGCAGGGCCGATGTCGGACCCTGCTTGTAGGGTCGGATCTTGAAGGTCACATCGAGCGGGGCGAACCGAGCGGGGTGAGGGATATGGCGACCAAGGACAGCGGCGGCGGGCAGCAGAAGGCCACGCGTTCCACCGAAGAGGTCGAGGAGCAGACGCAGGACGCGCAGGCTTCGGAAGACCTCAAGGAACGCCAGGAGAAATTGTCGGACGACGTGGATTCGGTGCTGGACGAAATCGACGATGTCCTCGAGGAAAATGCCGAGGACTTTGTTCGGTCATTTGTTCAGAAGGGCGGCGAGTAGTCCGGAGATGCCCGCATTGCATGGGGAGGGTATTCACTCGCGATGCAGGCGGACATTGTCGACGGACGCATTCGCCGGTCACCCCTCCCTGTGTGACGGGCCGCGGGCGGACTGCCGGGAGTGCTCTGCGGAGCGCTGCCGGCAGCGCCTGGCCGGTGGCGGCAGGGGAGCGGTCCCCGGCGCGCTTACGGTATGACCGGGTCCGGGTGCGCCGAGATGATCCTGGTCCCGGCATGTGGATCACGACCACCAGACGGGTAAGGTCCGAGGCGTACTGTGCTTCAGCTGCAACGCAGCCTTGGGCCAATTCAAGGATCGGCCGGACGTTTTGAGGCGGGCGGCCGAGTATCCGGAAGGAAACGTGTGGAAGCCAACACTCGTAGCACCGGGCGACTGCCAGCAGCCTTCCTGACGCCCGGATCGTCATCGTTCATGGACTTTCTCGGCGCGCACTCGCCCGATCTGCTGCCGGGCAACCGCCCGTTGCCGCCCGTGCAGGGGGCCATCGAGGCGCCGCACGGCACGACGATCGTGGCGGCGTCGTTCCCCGGCGGTGTGGTGCTCGCCGGTGACCGCCGGGCGACGATGGGCAACGTCATCGCGCAGCGCGACATCGAGAAGGTCTTCCCGGCCGACGAGTACTCCGCGGTCGGCATCGCCGGCACGGCCGGTCTCGCCGTGGAGATGGTCAAGCTGTTCCAGCTGGAGCTGGAGCACTTCGAAAAGGTGGAAGGCGCCCAACTCTCCCTGGAGGGCAAGGCGAACCGCCTTTCCACGATGATCCGCGGCAATCTCGGGATGGCCATGCAGGGTCTGGCGATCGTGCCGCTGTTCGCCGGCTGGGACGTGGACCGCCAGAAGGGCCGGATCTTCTCCTACGACGTCACCGGCGGCCGCTCCGAGGAGCACGGCTTCGCGTCGACGGGCTCGGGTTCCGTCTTCGCCCGCGGTGCTCTCAAGAAGCTCTACCGCGAGGACTTCACGGAGAACCAGGCCGCCACGGCCGTGGTCCAGGCGCTGTACGACGCGGCGGACGACGACTCGGCGACGGGCGGGCCGGATCTGGCCCGGCGGATCTATCCGATCGTCACGGTGATCACCGAGGACGGCTTCAAGAAGCTGACCGAGGCCGAGGTGTCGGAGATCGCCCGAGCCATTCATGAGCGCCGCCTCGACCAGCCCGACGGCCCGCGTGCCGCGCTGCTCTGACGGGACGGATGATCATGCATGCGCCAGTGAGAGAGTCATTGACAGAAAGGGACGGATAGCCGGTGTCGACGCCGTTCTATGTCTCACCCCAGCAGGCCATGGCCGATCGCGCCGAGTACGCCCGCAAGGGCATCGCGCGCGGGCGCAGTGTCGTGGTGCTGCAGTACACCGACGGCGTGGTTTTCGTCGCCGAGAATCCCTCCCGCGCCCTGCACAAGGTCAGCGAGATCTATGACCGCATCGCCTTCGCGGCGGTCGGCAAATACAACGAGTTCGAGAATCTGCGGATCGGCGGTGTGCGCTATGCCGATCTGCGGGGTTACACCTACGACCGCGAGGACGTGACCGCGCGCGGTCTGGCGAATGTCTATGCCCAGACGCTCGGCACGATCTTCTCCAGCGCCGCGGAGAAGCCGTACGAGGTCGAGCTGATCGTCGCGGAGGTCGGCAACGGCCCCGAGGACGACCAGATCTACCGGCTGCCGCACGACGGCTCGATCGTGGACGAGCACGGCTCGGTCGCGGTGGGCGGCAATGCCGACCAGATCAGCAGCTATCTCGACCAGCATCACCGTGAGGGCATGACGCTGGGCGAGGCGCTGAAGCTGGCGGTGGAGTCGCTGTCGCGGGACACGAGTGGCAGTGAGCGCACGCTGACCGCGGAGCAGCTCGAGGTCGCCACGCTGGACCGTACGCGGCCGCAGCAGCGCAAGTTCAAGCGGATCCTGGGGCGTCAGCTGTCCCGGCTGCTGGACGAGCACGGTGGCGTGGACGGCGGGAAGTCGCCGGAGGGTGACGAGGGCGCGGACGCGGCGGACGAGGCCACGGGTGCTTCCGATGCTGGGGCCAAGTCCGCCAAGCCCGCCAAGTCCCCCAAGGGCGAGGCCGGTTCGGATGCCTCGGAGGACGGCGGTGCCGAGGGGGCGTCGGCCGACTCGTAGGACCGGGCGTTCTTCCTTCGCGCGCCCCGGTGGGTCATCACCCGCCGGGGCGCGCGCTGTTGTGGGCGCCGGCGGACGGCGGGGCCGTGGAGCCGCGGGCGATCAGTTCCACCGGCAGGGTGGGGGGCGCGGGGCGGTCGCCGTCGAGCACGGCCATCAGGGCCCGCATGCCCGCCTCGCCGAATTCCTCGGCGGGCAGCCGCACGGTCGTCAGCTCCGGTTCGACGGCGACGGCGAGCGCCAGATCGTCGAAGCCGGTGACGGAGATGTCCTCGGGAATCCGCAGGCCCAGGCGGCGTACGGCCTTGCAGGCGCCGGCGGCGATGATGTCGTCGTCGCACAGGAGGGCCGTGGGGCGGGGGCCGGGCGCGGTCAGTGCGGCGTGTGCGGCGTGCAGGCCGGCATCGACGGAGAGGGCGGTCGGCTGCCGGCGCAGCAGCGTACCGGGGACGCCGGCGAGCGCGTCGGTGACGGCGCGGGCGCGCAGCGCGAAGGTCCAGGAGTCCACGTCGGCCGCGAGGTGGGTGATGCGGCGGTGGCCCAGACCGGTCAGATGGGCCGCCAGCCGGCGTGCGCCGTCGGCGATGTCGAGGTTGACGGTGGTGGTGACGCGGTCGTCCTCGGGGTCGCTGTCGAGCATGACCAGGGGCAGGCCGGTATCCCGGAGCACGGTCAGGGCGTCGACGGCCATGGAGGAGGCGATCACGCCGTCCAGGGAGGCCGCGGCGGAGTCGAAGGGGTCGCGGGCCGGGCCGATGCCCTCCGGGGAGGGGTAGAGGACCACGCCGAAGCCGTGGTCGGCGGCGGCGCGGGCGGCGCCGGTGTAGACCCGGGCGAAGAATTCGGTGGTGAGGGCGGGGACGACGAGAAGCACGGTGCGGGTGCGGCCCATGCGCAGGCTGCGGGCGGCGAGGTTCGGGCGGTAGCCGAGCTCGCGGGCGGCGGCGCGGACCGCCTCGGCCTTGGCGGGGGAGACCCGGCCGCGCCATTTGTCCCCGAGGACGAGGGAGACGGCGGCCTGCGAGACCCCGGCGGCCCGTGCGACGTCCCGGCTGGTGACGCGGGCCGCGGCGGCCGGGCCGGGGGTGTCTCCCGGGGGCACGTCCCGGACCGCGTCCGCGGGGGGCTTCGGCGGGCCGCCGGGGTTCGTCTCGTGGCTGGTCACCTGGTGTGTCACTCCTTGCGTGCGGCCGCTGCGGGGTGGACCGCGGGGTGCCGCCATGATACGTATAACGGCGAAGGTTATACGTAACATGTCTGGCTGGCCCGGACGGAGAGGGGCGGGGATGGCCGCGGGATATGCGGAGCTGCTCAGAACCCGGCACGCGGCGCGGCTGCTGGCGGGGACCCTGGTCGGCAGGCTGCCGAACGCCACCGCGGCGCTGGCCGTGGTCCTGTTCGTCCGCGCCGAGGGCGGCAGCTACGCCCTCGCCGGTGTGCTCTCCGCGGTCTACGGCGTCTGCAACGCGATCGGCCAGCCGCTGCTCGGCCGGGCCGTGGACCTCTACGGCCAGCCGAGGGTGATGCTGCCCGCCTCGGTGCTCTCCGCCCTCGGGATGGCGCTGCTGGCCGCCGTGGGACTGGATCCTTTGTGGGTCGCGTATGCCGCCATGGTGATCGCCGGATTCTTCACCCCGCCGCTGGAGGGCGGTCTGCGGGCGCTGTGGCCCGGCGTCCTGAAGCGCCCGGACCGGGTGCACGCCGCGTATGCCCTGGACGCGGTCGCGCAGGAAGTCATGTTCGCGGTGGGGCCGTTGCTGGTGACGCTGTGCGTGTCGGCCTGGTCGGCGGGGGGCGCGCTGCTGGTCATCAACGCGATCGGGGTGCTCGGTGCGCTCTCCGTCGTCGTCTCCGAGCCGTCCCGGGAGTGGCGGAGCGGGCCGCGGGAGGCGCACTGGCTGGGCGCGCTGCGCTCGCCCGGTCTGCTGGTGCTGATCGGGGCGTTCTTCTTCGTGGGGCTGGCGCTGGGTTCGATCGCGGTCGCGGCGGTCGCCTACGCCGATGAGCACGGCGGGGGGATGGTCTCCAGCTATCTGCTCTCCGCGCTCGGGGTCGGCGCGCTGGCCGGCGGTGTCGTCTACGGCGCCCGCGAGTGGCCGGGGCGGCCGGAGAGCCGGCTGCGGCTGCTCATCGGCCTGCTGGCGCTGGGGTATCTGCCGCTGGCGCTGGCCCCTGGTGTGGCCGGGATGACGGCGCTGACCGGGGTCGCCGGGGTGTTTCTGGCGCCCGCGCTGGCCTGCGCGTTCGTAGTGGTGGACCGGCATGCGCCCAAGGGCACGGTGACGGAGGCCTTTTCGTGGCTGGTGACGACGTTCGGCGTCGGGTCCGCGGTGGGCGCCTCGGTGGTGGGCCCGGCGGTGGAGGGCGGCGGTTCGGCGGCGGGATTCGCGGTCGCGGGTGCCGGAGGGATCGCCGCGCTGCTCGTCCTTTTGTCGACGAAGCGATTTCTCGGGGAGCCGGTGCAGCGTACGGCGGGTGCGGACCCGGCGGAAAATGATCGGAACGGGGCCGTCGAACCCGGTTTCAGAGCAGGCCGTCAGGCGTAATGTTCAGTCATGGACCGCCGCATTTTCGGGCTGGAGAACGAGTACGGCGTCACATGCACGTTCCGGGGACAGCGCCGACTGTCGCCTGACGAAGTGGCGCGGTACCTCTTCCGCCGTGTTGTGTCATGGGGCCGCAGCAGCAATGTCTTCCTGCGGAACGGCGCCCGCCTGTACTTGGACGTGGGATCGCATCCGGAATACGCAACACCCGAGTGCGACAACGTGACCGAGCTGGTCACCCACGACAAGGCCGGTGAGCGCATTCTCGAAGGCCTGCTCGTCGATGCCGAACGCCGTCTGCACGAGGAGGGAATCGCGGGCGACGTCTATCTCTTCAAGAACAACACCGATTCGGCGGGAAACTCCTACGGCTGCCACGAGAACTATCTCGTCGCCCGGCACGGTGAGTTCTCCCGGCTCGCGGACATCCTCATTCCGTTCCTCGTCACCCGTCAGCTGCTCTGCGGCGCCGGCAAGGTGCTGCAGACCCCGCGCGGCGCCGTCTACTGCGTCAGCCAGCGCGCGGAGCACATCTGGGAGGGCGTCTCCTCGGCGACGACCCGCTCCCGGCCGATCATCAACACCCGCGACGAACCGCACGCCGACGCCGAGCGCTACCGCCGGCTGCACGTCATCGTCGGCGACTCCAACATGTCCGAGACGACCATGCTGCTCAAGGTCGGCGCCACCGATCTCGTGCTGCGCATGATCGAGGCGGGCACGGTCATGCGCGATCTGACGCTGGAGAACCCGATCCGCGCCATCCGCGAGGTCAGCCACGACATCACCGGTCAGCGCAAGGTGCGGCTGGCCAGCGGGCGGGAGGCCTCGGCGCTCGAGGTGCAGCAGGAGTACTACGAAAAGGCCGTCGACTTCTGTGAGCGCCGCGGAATCCGCACGGGAACGGTCGAGCAGGTTCTGGAGCTGTGGGGCCGCACCCTCGAGGCAATCCGGGACCAGGAGCTGGGCCGTATTGCGACCGAGATCGACTGGGTGATGAAACATCAGCTCATCGAGCGGTACCGCACAAAGAACAACATCACCATGTCCCACCCCAGGGTGGCGCAGATAGACCTCGCGTATCACGACATCCACCGCCGCCGGGGGCTTTACTACCTCCTGGAACGGAAGGGACAAGCGGCGCGGATCTGCAACGACTTGAAGATCTTCGAGGGCAAGTCGGTGCCACCGCAGACCACCCGCGCCCGGCTGCGTGGCGATTTCATCCGGCGGGCCCAGGAACAGCGCCGGGATTTCACCGTCGACTGGGTGCATCTCAAACTCAATGACCAGGCGCAGCGCACGGTCCTGTGCAAGGACCCGTTCCGTTCGGTGGACGACAGAGTGGAGAAGCTGATCGCCGGCATGTGACCGGATTCCGGGGCGTAAGAAGCTGCCGGTATCGGGCCGGATTCCCTGCGTGACCGACGGCAGGGAATCCGGCCCGTTCGCATGTGGCGTCCAAGGCGTGTGATGCCGGTGAGGGCGCCGGACGAATGGGACAGTGGCGGGGGCCGCATGACGTGGCCCCCGCCATTGTTGCGTGGCGTGGCTAGAGTGGCACCGTCCATTTACATTGATCGCAGCCCGTTTTGAGGGATATACGTGCGCCGACGCCGAATCGCAGCCCTGATCGCCGTGCCCCTGCTTCTTGTTTCCGCAGCGGCCTGCGGCGATGACGACTCATCCAAGGCCGGCTCAGCGCCGACGGTGAGCGGGCAGGCGGATGCCAAGCCCAAGGTCGACAAGGGTGAAGGCGACCCGCCCAAGAAGCTCGAGGTCAAGGTCCTCAAAAAGGGCAACGGGCCGGTGGTGAAGAAGGGCGACGCCCTCAACGCCAACTACCTGGGCCAGACGTGGGAGGGCAAGGCCTTCGACAACAGCTGGGACCGCGGCGCGCCCGCCACCTTCGAGATCGGCAGCGGCAAGGTCATCAAGGGCTGGGACGAGGGCCTGGTGGGCCAGAAGCTCGGCAGCCGCGTCGAGCTGGTCATCCCGCCGGACAAGGGCTACGGCGCACAGGCGCAGCAGAACATCCCGGCCAACTCCACGCTGGTCTTCGTCGTCGATCTCAAGAAGATCATGCCGAACAAGATCGAGGGCAAGCCGGTCGCGCAGGACAACGCCGACCTCCCCAAGGTCGGGACCGAGATCGCCGACAAGGCTCCGAAGATCACCCTGCCCAAGGGCAAGGACGCGCCGAAGAGCATCACCAGCGCGACGATCGTCGAGGGCAAGGGCGCGACGATCGGCGAGAAGAGCACCGTGCGCGCCAACTACACGGTGGTCACCTGGAAGGACGGCAAGGTGCTCGGCGACACCTGGGCGCCGGGGCAGCCCGGAGCGCAGGACGTCCCGGTCGCGCAGCTGCCGGGCTGGAAGGAAGGCCTCAAGGGCAAGAAGGCCGGCAGCCGGGTGCTGATCGTGGTGCCCAAGGACAAGCTGACCCCTGAGCAGCAGAAGGCCATCGGCTCCGATCTTGTGTTCTCCGTGGACGTCCTCAGTGTCAGCTGACGCCGATCTGCGAGACTGGCGCCGTAATCGTGAAGATTCGCACGTAGGAGCACATCAGTGAACATCGACAAGCCCGAGATCGACTTCCCCGACGGCCCGGCTCCGACCGACCTGGAGATCGTCGACCTGTGGGAGGGCGACGGGGCGGTCGCCAAGGCCGGGGACTTCGTCAAGGTCCACTACGTCGGCGTCGCGTTCAGCACCGGCGAGGAGTTCGACGCGAGCTGGAACCGCGGCAACCCGCTGGAGTTCCAGCTGGGCGCCGGCCAGGTCATCGCCGGCTGGGACAAGGGCGTGCAGGGCATGAAGGTCGGCGGCCGTCGCAAGCTGACCATCCCCGCGCACCTCGCCTACGGTGACCGCGGCGCCGGCGGCGGCCGGATCGCCCCGGGCGAGACGCTGATCTTCGTCTGCGACCTGGTCTCCGTCTGAGACGTCCGCGTTCGACGCACCCGTAGGGCCCCTGCCGCGACGGCAGGGGCCCTCGGCTTTGCCCGGAGCACCCCGAGGGGTACGGTCAGCGATCGGGAGTTCCACGAGAAAGGGCGTCGATGGCCATTGCCAAGGCCGAGCGGCTGATGAATCTGGCGCTGTGCCTGCTGGGGACGCGACGCCCGCTGACCAAGCGTGAGCTCAGGTCGTCCATCGAGGCCTATATCGAGGCCAACAGCGACGACTCGTTCAACCGCATGTTCGAGCGCGACAAGGACGATCTGCGGGAGCTCGGCCTGGTCATCGCGACCGTGGACGCCCTCGACGGCGAGGTCGGCTATCTCGCCCGCCGCGACAGCAACCGCCTCCCCCCGATCACCCTGGACGCCGAGGAGGCCGCGGCCCTCGGGCTCGCCGCCAAGATCTGGCAGCAGGCCCGGCTCGCCGGCGCCGCCAGCGGCGCGCTGCAGAAGCTGCGGGCGGCCGGTATGCCGCTGGCCGGGGACGGCGAGGAGTACGACGACCGGCAGCCGCACAGCGCCCTCGAACCCCGCATCCCGGCCCATGAAGCCGCCTTCGAACCGCTGATGCTGGCCTGCCGCGACCGCCGCCCGGTCGTCTTCGACTACCGCAAGGCCAACGCCGCCCGCCCCGAGCAGCGGCAGGTCGAACCGTGGATCCTGGAGTGCTGGCGCGGCCACTGGTACGTCGCCGGATGGGACCGGGGCCGGCAGGCCGAGCGGGTCTTCCGGCTCTCCCGGATCACCGGCAAGGTCCGCTCCCGGCAAGGGGCGTTCACCGCGCCGGTGCCCGATCACGTCACCGTACGGGAGACCGTCGAGAGCTGGGCCGGGGAGACCGCCACCGGCACCGCCCGCATCAAGCTCCGCGCCGACCACGGCTATCCGCTGCGGTCCCGCGCGCTCGCCGTCCGGGACCTGGGCGACGGCTGGGACGAGCTGGAGATCCCCAACGGGCACGGACTCGACGCCTGGCTGGTGGAGTTCGGGCCCGATGTGGTGGTGCTGGAGCCGGCCGAACTGCGGGCCGATGTCATCGACCGGCTGCGCGCCGTGGCCAAGGGCTGAGAGGGATACGTAACCCATGGCGACGAACGCCATCGACCAGACCCGCAGGATGCTGTCCCTGGTGACCTATCTGCGCGAGCGCCCCGGCGCCCGCGTCGGCGATGTCGCCCGCGCCTTCGGCATCTCCGAGGACGAGCTGATCGCCGACCTCGACGTGCTGCCGATGTGCGGGACGAGTTTCCGCGGCGGCGACCTCCTGGACATCGACACCGACGGCGACCGCATCTGGTGGCACAACCCCGACGACGTGGCCGAGCCGCTGCGCCTGGCCGCCGACGAGGCGACCGCACTGCTGGTCGCGGCCCGCGCGGTGGCCACCCTGCCCGGTCTGCGCGAGGGCGACCGGCAGGCGCTGCTGCGCGCCACCGCCAAGCTGGAGGCGGCGGCCGGCGAGGCGGCCGGCGCCAGCTCCCGGCTGTCGGTGACCTTCGAGTCCGAGGGCGGGGTGTTCGCCGATGTGGACCGCGCCATCGCCGAGCGCCGCCGGCTGTGGCTGCGCTACTACTCCCCGGCCCGCGACGAGCTGACCGAGCGCGAGGTCGACCCGATCCGGCTCTTCGCCGTCGGCCACACCTATGTGGAGGCCTGGTGCCGGCTCTCCGAGGCGCGCCGGACCTTCCGCCTCGACCGGGTCGCCGAGATCAAGCTGCTGGACGCGCCCGCCGACCCGCCGCCCATCGAGCTCCGCGATCTGTCCGAGGGACTCGTCCAGCCCGCGGCCGAGGACCCCGAGGTGTGCATCGAGGTCGGGCCCGGCGGCCGCTGGGTCGCCGAGTACTACCCGCACGACAGCGCCGAGGAGCTGCCCGACGGCGGGCTGCGCATCACCCTGCGGACCCCCGACCCGGCGTCGCTGCGGCGCCTCGCGCTGCGACTGGGCCGGGACGGCCGGATCGTGGCGCCGCAGGCGCTCGCCGACAGCGCGCGACGGGCGGCGGCAGCGGCCCTCGCGGCGTACGGCGAGTGAGCGCGGCGCGCCGGTCACCGTAAGGCCCAGGGAAGTCCGCAAGGAGGAGGCAGCGAAGGATGACGAGAACGATGGCGACCACGATGGCGACGACCACTATGGGGACCACGACCGCTCCGGTGCTCTTCAAGGCGGCCTGCCCGGACTGCCGGGGCCGCTTCGAACTGGCCTCGGACGCCTTCCGGCTGGCCATCGGCGCCAGCCGTCGCACCACCTTCTACTCCTTCACCTGTCCCGACTGCGGCCGCGCGGTGCGCCGGCCGGCCGGGGAGCGGATCGTCGAGCTGCTCACCGGCGGCGGGGTGCGCACCCTGCGGCTGCACATCGGCTGACCGATAGGCTCGCCCCATGCTCTGGCCCATGATCGCTGTCGCCCTCGGGTTCCTCGGGATCGCCGTGCTCGGCGTCCTCGCCGTCCGCGTCTTCGTCGAGGTACGGCGGCTGGCCCGGCAGGTCGGCGCGGCGTCGGCGCGGATCCAGCGGGCCGCCGAGGACCTCGAGCGGGCGGCCACCCCGCTGGCCGCATCCCTGAACCTGACGAAGAAGTGACGTCCGGCGGGCGGCCCTGACCAGCCTTTCCCCATGGGCGGTACGCTGTGGCCCAGGGCCGATGGTCGAGGCGCGGCCCGCAACCGGGAGTGCGCACAGGGGTTGCCCCCTATTCACCCGTGAGCGCTACGATCGCTGCAAGTTGGGCGGGCGGACGGAGGTCCGGCCACGTCAGCTAGTTCCATCCCCAGCCGCCTCGGTGAGAAGGTAAAAACTTATGTTCGGTGGCAAGATCGGCACAATGGAGCTCGTCCTCATCGTTGTCGTCCTGCTTCTTCTGTTCGGCGCGAAGAAGCTTCCCGACATGGCCCGCTCACTGGGCAAGTCCGCCCGCATCCTCAAGAGCGAGGCGAAGGCGATGAAGTCCGAGGCCTCCCAGAAGCAGGAGGCACCCGCCGACCCGCCGAAGGACGAGCCGCAGGCCGAGTACAAGACCATCAAGGCCGCTCCGGGCGATGTGACCAGCGCGCGGCCGGTCAATGATCCCGAGCACACCGCGCAGCGCTGACCGAGGGCTTGACCGTGGCGGCGGCCGCCCCGCCGCCGGTGGCATGAGATGAGGACAAGGGTTGCGGAAGTCTGCCCCTGAAAAGCGAGCGAAGGAGAAGGACCCCGAGGGGCGTATGCCCCTCGTGGAGCATCTGCGTGAGCTGCGCAACCGGCTGGCCAAGGGCGTCCTGGCCATCGTCGTGGCGACGGTGGTGGCGGCGTTCTTCTACGAAGCGATCATCAACTTCTTCACCAAGCCGGTGCTGCAGTCGGTCGGCTGCCACGCGCTGTTCACCGAGGTCGCCAAGCTGGACAAGGGCCAGCAGTGCGCCAACATCGTGATGCTGGACCTGCTCGGACCGTTCACGCTGGCCCTGAAGGTGTCCCTGATGGCCGGCGTGGTGCTGTCCTCCCCGGTCTGGCTCTACCAGCTGTGGGCCTTCCTCGCGCCCGGTCTGCACCGGCACGAGAAGAAGTACACGCTGAGCTTCGTCGCCGCCGGATTCCCGCTGTTCGCGGCCGGCGCCTACTTCGCGTACTGGACGCTGCCGACCACGGCCAAGGTGCTGACCAGCTTCACGCCCGCGGGCGTGGGCAACCTCCTCCAGCTCGACAAACTGCTCGATCTGATCACCCGCATGGTGCTGGTCTTCGGGCTGTCCTTCGAGCTGCCGCTGCTGCTGGTGATGCTCAACTTCGCCGGGATCATCACCGGCCGGCGGATGCTGGGCTGGTGGCGCGCGATGGTCATGGGGATCACGGTCTTCTCCGCCATCGCCACGCCCAGTACGGACCCGCTGACCATGATCGCGCTGGCCGCGCCCATCGCGGTGCTCTACTTCGTGGCGGTCGGCGTCGCACTGTCCAACGACGCCCGGCGCCGGCGCCGGCAGGAGGCCGGGCCCGCCGACGACGAGGCGTCCGAGCTGGATCTGACGCCCGAGGACATCGGCGAGCTGGAGCCGGTGGCGGGGCCCGCCGCGCTGACCGACGGCAATGACTCCGGGCGCGGCCGCAGCGGCTACGACGACGTCACCTGAGGCCACGCCGGACGCCTCGGACGCGAAGGAGGCGGGGAGCCCGAGGGCTCCCCGCCTCCTTTTCCGTGCGCCGGGCGCGGTGCGCTGGTGGTCCCGGCCCGTCAGCGTCGGCCCGTCAGCACTTCTTCAGGCCCTGGAGGGAGCCGGTGCCCCGGTAGTACAGGCTCTTGTTCGGCTTGATCGTGTGGCAGTCGCTGTCCGGCCACCAGCGCTCGGCCACCCGCACCCGGATCGACGACTTGCAGCCGTTGTGGATGTTCACCGCGTTCTTGCTCAGGTACCAGGTCGCGGTGACGCACTTGCCGAACTCCGAGCTCGCGGCGGCCGCCGGGCCGGCCGTGGCCATCGGGATCCCCACCGCGGTCACGGCGAGCGCCGCGGTCACCGTCGCAGCCTTGAACTTGTTCATCGTTCCCCTTCGTCACGGGGGCGTCCGCCCCCTGCCCTTCCGCCCGCGGCCGTCGCGCCTGGTCAGGGGCGTGACGTACGAAATCCGCGGTACATGCGAAATGATCTTGATGAGTATAAGCAGGCCATTTATGGGTGATCCAAACGGGTTTCGCCAGGTCCGGTCGGTACGGGCGATCCGGCCTCGGGCGGGCAGGTAAAGGAGCCGGATAATGATCCGGTCGTTGTCAGAGGTGGCCGGTAGGCTCGTAAGCACGATGACCGAGGACATGTCCCCTGCTGAGCGCTATGCCGCCGCCAAGCTCCGGGCGGCCGAGCAGGCCACCGCACTCGCCCCTTTCCGAGAGATGTACGACTTCGATCTGGACGCGTTCCAGCTCGAGGCGTGCAAGGCCCTGGAGGCCGGCAAGGGGGTGCTGGTCGCGGCACCCACCGGATCCGGCAAGACGATCGTCGGCGAATTCGCCGTCCACCTGGCCTTGGAGCAGGGCCGCAAATGCTTCTACACCACCCCGATCAAGGCGCTGTCCAACCAGAAGTACCAGGACCTGGTCAAGCGTTACGGAGCCGACAAGGTCGGCCTGCTGACCGGCGACAACAGCGTCAACTCCGAGGCGCCGGTGATCGTGATGACCACCGAAGTGCTGCGGAACATGCTCTATTCCGGCTCGCAGTCCCTGATAGGCCTCGGTTACGTGGTCATGGACGAGGTGCACTACCTCTCCGACCGCTTCCGCGGCGCCGTCTGGGAAGAGGTGATCATCCATCTTCCCGAGTCGGTGACGCTGGTGTCGCTTTCGGCCACGGTCTCCAACGCCGAGGAGTTCGGCGACTGGCTGGACACCGTCCGTGGTGACACCGAAGTGATCGTCGCCGAGCACCGGCCGGTGCCGCTGTGGCAGCACGTCCTGGCGGGCCGGCGGATGTACGACCTGTTCGAGGAGCGGGACGGCGGCCAGGGCGGCGGCCGCCGCGAGGTCAACCCCGACCTGGAGCGGCTGGCGCGGATGGAGAACAGCCGCCCGACGTTCGGCCGGGACAAGCGGCGCGGCCGCAACATGCGCGAGGCCGACCGCGAGCGCGAGCGCCGCCAGCGGGCCCGGATCTGGACGCCCAGCCGGCCCGAGGTGATCGACCGCCTCGACAACGAAGGCCTGCTGCCCGCGATCACCTTCATCTTCAGCCGCGCCGGCTGCGAGGCGGCCGTCCAGCAGTGCCTGGCGTCGGGCCTGCGGCTCAACGACCAGGAGGGCCGCGAGCGGGTCCGGCGGATAGTGGAGGCGCGGACGGCCGGTATTCCGGACGACGACCTCCATGTGCTGGGCTACTTCGAGTGGCTGGAGGGCCTGGAGCGGGGCATCGCGGCGCACCACGCCGGCATGCTGCCGACGTTCAAGGAGGTCGTCGAGGAGCTGTTCGTCCAAGGGCTGGTCAAGGCCGTCTTCGCGACCGAGACGCTCGCGCTGGGCATCAACATGCCCGCCCGGTCCGTGGTGTTGGAGAAGCTCGTCAAGTGGAACGGCGAGCAGCACGCCGACATCACCCCCGGCGAGTACACCCAGCTCACCGGGCGGGCGGGGCGCCGGGGCATCGACGTCGAGGGCCATGCGGTGGTGCTGTGGCAGCGCGGGATGAATCCGGGCGCGCTGGCCGGCCTCGCCGGTACGCGTACGTATCCGCTGCGGTCCTCCTTCAAGCCGTCGTACAACATGGCGGTCAACCTCGTCTCGCAGTTCGGGCGGCACCGTTCGCGGGAGCTGCTGGAGATGTCGTTCGCGCAGTTCCAGGCCGACAAGTCGGTGGTCGGGATCTCCCGGCAGGTGCAGAAGAACGAAGAGGGGCTGGCGGGTTACCGCGGCTCGATGACCTGTCACCTCGGCGACTTCGAGGAATACTCCCGGCTGCGGCGGGAGCTGAAGGACCGTGAGACGGAGCTCGCCAAGCAGGGCGCGGCGCAGCGGCGGGTGGCCGCCGCGGCGGCGCTGGAGAAGCTGAAGCCGGGCGATGTCATCCATGTGCCGACGGGCAAGTACGCCGGCCTGGCGCTGGTGCTGGATCCCGGTATGTCCTCGGGCCGTACGGACCGGCACCGCGGCTTCGATGCGCAGGACGGCCCGCGGCCGCTGGTGCTGACCGCCGAGCGGCAGGTCAAGCGGCTGGCCTCGATCGACTTCCCGGTGCCGGTCGCGCCGCTGGACCGGATGCGGATCCCCAAGTCCTTCAACGCCCGCAGCCCGCAGTCGCGCCGCGATCTGGCGTCCGCGCTGCGCACGAAGGCCGGTCATCTCGTGCCGTCGCGGCACCGCAAGCCCCGTTCGGAGGCGGCCGACGACCGCGAGATCGCCCGGCTGCGTACGGAGATCCGCGCGCATCCCTGCCACGGCTGCGCCGAGCGCGAGGACCACGCCCGCTGGGCCGAGCGCTACCACCGGCTGGCGCGGGACACCCGCCAGCTGGAGCGCCGTATCGAGGGCCGGACGAACACCATCGCCCGCACCTTCGACCGGATCTGCGCGCTGCTGACCGAGCTGGACTACCTGGAGGGCGACACCGTCACGGAAGAGGGCCGACGGCTGGCCCGGCTGTACGGCGAGCTGGATCTGCTGGCCAGCGAATGCCTGCGCGACGGCGTCTGGGAGGGGCTGGGCCCCGCCGAGCTGGCGGCCTGTGCGTCGGCGCTGGTGTTCGAGGCGCGGCAGGCGGACGATGCGGTGGCGCCGAAGCTACCGTCCGGCAAGGCCCGGGACGCGCTGGCGGAGATGGTCCGGATCTGGGGGCGGCTGGATGCCCTCGAGGAGGACCACAAGATCAACCAGGCGGAGGGCGTCGGCCAGCGCGAGCCGGACCTCGGCTTCGCGTGGGCCGCGTACCGCTGGGCCTCCGGCTTCGGCCTCGACGAGGTGCTCCGGGAGGCGGAGATGCCGGCCGGCGACTTCGTCCGCTGGTGCAAGCAGCTGATCGACGTCCTCGGTCAGATCGCGGCGGCCGCCCCGTCCGGCAGCTCGGTGGCCCGTGCGGCGCGCAAGGCGGTGGACGGGGTGCTGCGGGGCGTGGTGGCGTATTCGTCGGTGGGGTAGTCGGCGGGGCCGGTGACGGTGCTTGCTCTTCGTTGATGACGGTGCTCGCCTCCTGGTACGGGGGCGAGCACCGTCATGTGGTTTGGGGGGGTGGGCCGTTGGGGGGTGGGCCCTTAGGGGGGTGGCGAACAGATCCCGTAGGGGTTGCGGAAGCCCCCTGCGGGTCCACAACGCGGGGGCGCGGGGCGGTATTCCGGGGGGCGGGGGCATGGGATGTGGGCGGCGGGATGGTGGTCGGATCCGCCAGGGGCGGGGCGGTCGCCTGGCGGGGGTCGCCTGGTGGTCGCCCGGCGGCGGTCTGGCGGCGGTCGCCTGGCGATCTCCCGGCGACGGTCGCCCGGCGGTCTCCCGGCGGGGACCTGGCGACGGTCGCCCGGCGATCACCCGACGATCGCCCGGCGGGGGTCTGGCGGCGATCACCCGACGATCGCGCGGCGGGGACCTGGCGACGGTCGCCCGGCGATCACCCGGCGATCGCGCGGCGGGGACCTGGCGACGGTTGCCCGGCGGTCTCCCGGCGGTCTCCCGGCGGGGACCTGGCGCCGGCCGCCCTGCGGTCACCCGGCGATCACCCGGCGGGGACCTGGCGATCTGTGTCTCGTTCGGCGGAGGTCTGGCGCTCCGCATCCCGCTTGGCGACTTCCTCGCGGACGATCGGGATGACGTGGCGGCCGAAGTCGATCGCGTCGTCGAGCAGGTCGTAGCCGCGCGCGGAGATGATGTCCACGCCCAGGTCGTAGTAGTCCAGCAGGGCCTGCGCGACCGTCTCCGGCGTGCCGACCAGGGCGGTGGAGTTGCCGGCGCCGCCCGTTTCCGCGCTGGTCGGGGTCCATAGCGCCCGGTCGTGGCGCTCGCCCGCGGCGGCGGCCGCGAGCAGCCGCTGGGAGCCGGCGTTCTGCGGGTTCTTCAGTCCCTGATGGCGGTTGAGCGGCGCGCCCGCCTTGCGGGCCTTGATCCGTTCCAGGGTGCGGTGCGCCTTTTCCCAGGCCAGCTCCTCGGTCGGCGCGAGGATCGGCCGGAAGGCGACCTGGATCCGGGGGACATCGCTGCGGCCCGCCGCCCGTGCCGCCGCCTTGACCGAGGCGATCTGCTCGGCGGTCCCTGCCAGCGGCTCGCCCCACAGGCAGTAGATGTCCGCCTCGGCGCCGCCCGCCGCATACGCCGCGGCCGACGACCCGCCGAACGACACCTGCGGATGGGGCTGTTGGAGGGGGAAGGTGTCGGAGACGAAGTCGTGGAAGCGGTAGTGGGTGCCTTCGTGGTCGAAGGGCTCGTGGCTGGTCCAGATCTTCTTGACGATGCGGATGTACTCGCGGGTGCGCTCGTAGCGCTCGTCCTTGGAGAGCGTGTCGCCCTCGCGGCCCTGCTCGTGGTCGTTGCCGCCGGTGATGAAGTGCACGGCCAGCCGCCCGTCGCTGATCCGGTCCAGCGTGGCGAAGGTCTTCGCGGCGAAGGTGGGGTACGAGACGTTGGGGCGGTGGGCGACCAGCAGCTGCAGGGTCTCGGTGCGGGCGGCGATATAGGCGGCGGCGGGGGAGGGGTCGGGCGATCCGGAGGCGTAGGCGAACAGCACTCGGTCCCAGCCGTATTCCTCATGGGCGCGGGCGAGCTTGAGCGTGTAGTCCTTGTCGAAGGAGGCGCCGGAGCGGGGGGTGACTTCGGATCCGTCGTGGGTTGCGGCGATGCCGAGGAACTCGACAGGCATGGGGTGGCCTCGTCTTCTCGTAGATCATGCGGGGCATGCGCAGGAGGCATGCGAAGGGCGGCATGCAGGGGGTGACATATCAGGCATGCAAGGGGTGATGTGCGAAGGGCGGCATGTGCGGGCGGCGTGCGGGCGTACGGGAGGGGGGTACGGGAAGGCCCGGCGGAGCGCCGGGCGGAAGCCCCGGACGAAGCGCCGTACGGAAAAAGGAAAGCGCCCGCTACGGAGAAGTCAGCGGCAACAGGAGGCGGACCACACCCGACCGAAGTCGATGTGGTCGCGGGTGACCAGCCGCTGGAAAGGACGCATGGGATCAGTGGAACAAAGAGATGTATGCGCCGTCAACCAATACTTCCGGCGGGGCAGTTGGCGAAGGGGGTGCCGGAGGCGGGGCGGGCCGGCGAGGTGCACAGCCGACGCACGGACGGGGCACGGGGTCTCCCGCCGCCGACTGGATAGCCGGGCTATCTATCATGGCGGGGTGAAGTGGCGAGGAAGGGGCAGCGCATGCGCATCGGGGAACTGAGCCGGCAGACCGGCGTGGCGGTCCCGACGATCAAGTATTACGTGCGGGAAGGACTGCTCCCCGCGGGCCGCCTGACCAGCCCCAATCAGGCCAGCTACGACGACACCCATGTGGGCAGGCTGCGGCTGATCCGCGGGCTGATGGACGTCGGGGGGCTGTCCGTCTCGGCCGTCCGCGAGGTGCTGGCCGCCGTCGACTCGCCCGAGGAGTCGGTGCACAAGGTGCTGGGTGCGGCGCAGGAGGCCATCACTCCGGTGTCCGCGGGGGAGCCGGAGGGGCTGGCGGAGGCGCGGCGCACGGTCGCGGAGCTCGTACGCCGGCGGGGCTGGCAGGTCGGTCCGGACCATGTCTCGGCCGAGGCGATGGCCGTCGCGCTGGCCACCTTCCGGGGCATCGGGCACGGCTCCTTCGAGGAGGTGCTGGACGACTACGCCGAGGCGTGCGAGCGGATCGCGGCCGCGGATCTGGCGTTCGTGGGGCGCAACGCCGAGGTCGACACGCTGGTGGAGAGGGTCGTGGTGGGGACGGTGCTGGGCGATGCGGTGCTCAGCGCGATGCGGCGGCTGGCGCATGTGGACGGCTCGGCCCGCCGGTTCGACGAGGGTGCCCGCGCCGCCTCCGGAGGGACGGGGGCGGGGCCGGGGCGCTGAGGCCCGGCCCCGCCGGATGCGGCACGGGCCGGGGCGCCGGAGGCGGCGCGCTCGGTGCGGTGGTTCAGGACGCGGCGCGGCCCGTGCGGAGGTTCAGGACGCGGCCGCCGGGGCGGTTTCCTGTTCCGCCTCCACCCGCTGGTTCCAGTCGCGCTTGGAGGCCTGCCAGCCGTCCTCGTCGTGGCCGGTGCGCCAGTAGCCGGAGATGGACAGGGCCTCGCGGGGGATGTCGTGGTCGATGCGGAGCAGGCGGCGCAGTTCCTTGACGAACCCGGCCTCGCCGTGGACGAAGGCCTGCACCCGGCCCGGTGGGAACTCCCACCGCTGTACGGCGGCGACCAGTTCGCGGCCGACCGGGGCGGCCCCGCGGTGGAGCCAGGTGATCTCGGCGCCGGCCGGGGCGTCGAGCTCCTGGCGCTCCTCGGGCCCCGCCACCTCGATGAAGGCGTGCACCGGCGCGCCCGCGGGCATCCGCGCGAGCGAGGCCGCGATGGCCGGCAGGGCGCTCTCGTCGCCGGCCAGCAGATGCCAGTCGGCGTCGGCGGCCGGGGCGTAGGCGCCGCCGGGGCCGAGAAAGAGGATCTCGTCGCCGGGAGCGGCGGCGGCCGCCCACGGCCCGGCCAGTCCCTCGTCGCCGTGCACCACGAAGTCGAGGGTCAGTTCGCGGGCCGTGGGGTCCCAGGAGCGCACGGTGTACGTACGGGTCCTGGGCCACTGGTCGCGGGGGAGTTCGGCGCGGATGTGGGCCATGTCGAACGGCTCGGGGTAGCTGACCCCGGGCAGCGGGAACACCAACTTGACGTAGTGGTCGGTGTATTCGCCCGCCGTGAAGTTCCTCAGGCCGTCACCGCCCAGCACCACGCGCACCATGTGCGGAGTGAGCCGCTCGGTGCGCACCACCTGGGCGCGGTGCAGTGTGGGCTGTTTGCGGGCCGGACGCTCTGCTGCCACGACATTCCCCTGACGTGTTCGCCGGATGGATGGACCCGATCGGACGCGACCCCCGGTCGACGAGGTCGCGAATTAGGTATGCCTAACCTAACAGGTTACCGGTGGAGGGTGGCGAGCAATCGCTGCAAGGATCCGCCCAGGCCCCACTGCGCGGCGAGCGCTTCCAGCCGCTCCGGGTCGCCCGGCTCGGCGGGCAGGGTGTGATCGACGTCGGGAACCGGCACGTCGGTGGCCACGCGGACGACCTTCGGCGCGACGTCCAGGTACGGGCGCGCCTCGGTCAGGCGCTTGCGCTGGGTGGGGGTCAGCTTCGACGCCGGGTCGTCGGCGGCGGCCATGATGCCCGCCAGATCGCCGTAGGCGTCCAGCAGCTTGGCGGCGGTCTTCTCGCCGACGCCCGGCACGCCGGGCAGTCCGTCGCTGGGGTCGCCGCGCAGCAGCGCCAGATCGGCGTAGCCGGAGCCGTCCACGCCGTACTTCTCGCGCAGCAGCGCCCCGTCGGTGATCTGGAGGGTGCCGACGCCCTTGAGGGGGTACAGGACGCGGATGCCGCGCGCGTCGTCGACGAGCTGGAAGAGGTCGCGGTCGCCGGTGACGATGTCGACCGGGCCGTCCGCCCGCGCGGTCAGGGTGCCGATGACGTCGTCGGCCTCGTAGCCCGCGGCGCCGATCCGGGCGATTCCCAGCGCGTCCAGGACCTCCTCGATGACCGGGACCTGCGGGGAGAGGGTGTCGGGGATCTCTTCCTCGTCGGGCTCCCCGGAGGCGGCGGGCGCCTCCTCGGCGACCCGGTGCGCCTTGTACGACGGGATCAGCTCGACCCGCCACTGGGGCCGCCAGTCGAAGTCCATGCACGCGACCAGATCGTCGGGGTGGTGGTCCTGGACGAGCCGGGCGATGAAGTCCAGCAAACCGCGCACCGCGTTGACGGGAGTGCCGTCCGGGGATTTGACCGATTCCGGTACCCCGAAATAGGCGCGGAAGTACAAAGAGGCGGTGTCGAGGAGCATCAGGCGTCGAGTCACACCCCGCATGATGCCGTATGCCCCTTACCTCACACGGTTGTGATGTGGGACACCGTCTTGTTTGAGCCCCATAAAGACGGGCAGGCGCGCAGCCGGAGCGGACCTGGTAGGGAATTCAACTTTCACGCCGGGTGAGCCGGGCCGAACCCGTGCCGTTCCACGACCTGCCGGCGGGGGTGGCAGGTCGTTTCTCGTGCGACAAGAGAGGTCTATGTGTCCAGGCTGCAAGCCGAGCATCTGTACAAAGTGTTCGGCAGACGACCCGAGGACGCGGTCCGCAAGCTCGAAGACGGCGTCGGCCGTGACGATCTGCGGGCCGAAGGCACCACCGCCGCCGTGATCGATGCGTCGATAGAGGTGGACGAGGGCCAGATATTCGTCGTCATGGGTCTGTCCGGTTCCGGCAAGTCCACGCTGCTGCGCATGCTCAACGGGCTGCTGGAGCCGACCGCCGGCACCGTCCGGATCGATGGCCAGGACCTGACCTCTCTCAGCGGCAAGGAGCTGCGCAAGGTCCGCTCCGAGAAGATCTCCATGGTCTTCCAGCACTTCGCGCTCTTCCCGCACCGCAGCGTGCTGGAGAACGCCGCCTACGGCCTCGAGGTGCAGGGCGTACCGCGCGCCGAGCGCGAACGGCGGGCCACCGAGGCGCTCGAACTCACCGGGCTCAAGGGCTGGGAGAAGTCCTGGCCCGACGAGCTCTCCGGCGGTATGCAGCAGCGCGTGGGCCTGGCCCGTGCGCTGGCCACCGACGCCGATCTGCTGCTGATGGACGAGTCCTTCAGCGCGCTCGACCCGCTGATCCGCCGCGATATGCAGGACCAGCTGCTGGAGCTGCAGAAGACGCTGAAGAAGACCATCGTCTTCATCACCCACGACCTCAACGAGGCCATGCGGCTCGGCGACAGGATCGCGGTGATGCGCGACGGGCGGATCGTGCAGACCGGCACCGCCGAGGACATCCTCGTGCGCCCGGCCAACGACTACGTCGCCTCCTTCATCCAGGACGTCGACCGCACCCGGGTGCTGACCGCCGGCGCGATCATGGACGAGGTCGGCACCGTGCTCGGCATGACGACCGACGACGGCAAGAAGCTCGCCACCGCGGCGGAGTTCCAGGCCGCGTCGCCCGCCACCGCCGACGTGGACACCCCCCTCGTCGAGCTCTTCACCCCCTGCTCGACCAGCACCGTCCCGGTCGCCGTCACCGACGAGCAGGGCAAGCTGATCGGCGCCGTCCCCGTCGCCCGGCTGCTCGGCGTCCTCGGCGAGTCCGCCCACGAGGACCCGGCCACCGATGCCCCCGACGGGTCCGCGGACGCCACCACGCCCCTCACCAAGAAGACCGAGGGCAAGGTGATCGCCGGTGCCTAGGATCCCCGTGGGCAGCTGGGTCAGCGACGGCGTCGACTGGCTCCGGGACAACCTCAGCTGGCTCTTCGACTTCGTCACCCACATCCTGAACGGCTTCTACAGCGCGATCCACACGGTCCTCGCCGCGCCCGCGCCGCTCATCCTCGTCGGCATCCTCGCCGTCATCGCCTGGTGGCTGCGCGGACTGCCGGCCGCCGTGTTCACCTTCCTCGGCTTCGCGCTGATCATCTCCATCGAGCAATGGGACGAGACCGTCTCCTCGCTGTCGCTGGTGCTGGTGGCCTGCCTCATCACGATCGCGGTCGCCATCCCGCTGGGCATCCTGGCGGCCCGCAGCCGCGCCGTCGGCGGCGCGCTGCGCCCGGTCCTGGACCTGATGCAGACGATGCCCGCGATGGTCTACCTGATCCCCGGCATCCTCTTCTTCGGCCTCGGTGTCGTCCCCGGCATCGTGTCGACCATCGTCTTCGCCATGCCGCCCGCGGTCCGCATGACCGAGCTGGGCATCCGGCAGGTCGACGAGGAACTGGTCGAGGCCGCCGAGGCGTTCGGCACCCACCCGCGGCGCACCCTCTTCCGCGTGCAGCTGCCGCTGGCGCTGCCCACGATCATGGCCGGTGTCAACCAGGTCATCATGCTCGCGCTGTCCATGGTCGTCATCGCCGGCATGGTCGGCGGCGGCGGTCTGGGCGGCTCCGTCTACAACGGCATCAGCTCCGTCGATGTGGCGCTGGGCTCCGAGGCCGGCCTCGCGGTCGTCATCCTCGCCATGTACCTGGACCGGATGACCGGCGCGCTCAACCAGCGGGTCTCCCCGCTCGGGCGGCGCGCCCTGGCCAAGGCGCAGTCCGCGCTCGGCGGATGGAAGTTCCTCCAGTGGAAGCCCGCCACCTCCGTGGCGATGGTCGGCGTGATCGTGCTGGCGCTGCTCGCCGGCGGGATGAACTTCATGGGCAAGGACAGCGGCGGCGCCGGCGGCACCACCGACGGCAAGGGCCGTCCGGTCAGCCTCGGCTACGTCAACTGGGACGAGGGCAAGGCCACCACGTACCTGTGGAAGGAAATCCTCGAACAGCGCGGCTACAAGCCCAGGGTCCAGGCCCTGGAGGCCGGTCCGCTGTTCGCCGGGCAGGCTCGCGGTGACATCGACGTCCAGACCAACGCCTGGCTGCCGACGACGCACGCCGCGTACTGGAAGAAGTACCAGGACAAGCTGGAGGACCTGGGCGCCTGGTACGACAAGACGTCGCTGGAGATCGCGGTCCCCTCGTACATGAAGGACCTCACGTCCCTCGACGACCTCAAGGGCAAGGGCGGCGAGTTCGGCGGCAAGATCACCGGAATCGAGCCCGGCGCCGGCGAGATGAAGATCCTCAAGGACAAGGTCCTCAAGGACTACGGCCTGGGCGGCGAGTACAAGGTGCAGGAGTCCAGCACCTCCGCGATGCTCACCGAACTGGACCGCGCCATCCACGCCAAGAAGCCGATCGCGGTCACGCTGTGGTCCCCGCACTGGGCCTACAACAAGTACAAGCTCACCAAGCTGAAGGACCCCAAGGGCTCGTTCGGCTCCGGTGACAGCCTGCACATGCTGGGCCGCAAGGGCTTCGCCAAGGACGAGCCGCAGGTCGCCGGGTGGATGAAGAACTTCCACCTGGACGAGAAGCAGCTCACCAGCCTGGAGGACGACGTCAAGACCGCCGGCGTCGGCCATGAGCAGGAGGGCGTGCGCACCTGGCTCAAGAAGAACCCGGGCCTGGTCAACAAGCTCGCCCCGTCCGCCCACGCCACGTACGCCAAGGGCAAGGACGCCGGCAAGGCGCCGAACATCGGCTACCCCGCGTGGGACGAGGGCATCGCCACCACCTACCTGTGGAAGAACATCCTCGAGAAGCGCGGCTACAAGCCGAACATCCGCAACCTCGACGTCGGCCCGATGTGGACCGGCCTGTCGACGGGGCAGATCGACGTCGAGACCGACGGCTGGCTGCCGGTCGCGCAGAAGCAGTACTGGGACAAGTACAAGAAGGACGTCGTCGACGGCGGCGCCTGGTACGACAAGACGTCGCTGGAGATCGCGGTGCCGTCCTACGTCAAGGGCGTCAAGACCATGGACGATCTGCGCGAGCACAAGGACGAGTTCAAGGGCAAGATCATCGGCATCGAGCCGGGCACCGGTGAGATGAAGCGCCTGCACGATGTCGTCCAGCCCGCCTACGGACTGAAGGACTTCCAGGTCACCGAGGCCGGCACCGGCGCCATGCTCACCGAGCTGGAGCGGGCCTACGCCAAGAAGGAGCCCATCGCGGTCGTCCTGTGGTCCCCGCACTGGGCGTACAGCAAGTACAAGCTCACCAAGCTCGAGGACCCCAAGGGCACCTGGGGCGCCAACAACCAGATCAAGACGGTCGCGAACAAGAGCTTCCCGAAGAAGTTCCCGGAGTTCGCCGGCTGGCTCAAGAACTGGAAGATGACGCCCGACCAGCTCGGCAGCCTGGAGAAGGACATCCAGGACGCCGGCAAGGGCCATGAGAACCAGGGCGTCGAGAAGTGGATCGCCGACCACCCCGGCATCGTCGACAAGATGGCGCCGGTGAAGTGACCGCACCGCCCTTCCCCGCGGACCCCGCCCCCGGCAGCAGCCGGGCGGCGGGGTCCGCCGTTTCGCCCGCCACCTGCCCGCCGTCCGGCACGCGACGGCTCGCCCTGGAATGGAGTACCGCCTCCACCTGTCGGCCCCGCCCGCGTCGCGACCTGGTGCGGGCAGTGATTCGCTCCCCTTGTGCCGGTCTTGCCGCGCGGCCGCCGAAGCCGCGGCCGGCGCAGGAGGCGACCGTGAACCCTGTACGTACCGCCGCCGTCGCCCTGGCCGGCGCAGCCGTTCTGGGATGTGCCGCGCCGGCCGCGGCGGCGCTGGTCGAGCCGGACCCGATGGCGGCCGGGCAGCGCGTGAGCGTCAGCGACGGCCGGCGGTGCGCGGTGGACCGGGGTGCCACGGCCGCCTCGCCCCTCTTCGGCTCGGTGGTCCTCGAGCCGGCCGCGCGCGGGATGGCGGCCGATACGACCGTGCACCGGAGCGCCACGCCCGGCCACTACCGGGTCACCGTCGACTGCGGGAGCGGCGGCGGGAAGTTCAGCGAGACCGTGACCGTACGCGACGGGCGGGTCGACGGGGTCAACGCCAGCCAGGCGGCCGGCGGGCTGGCGCTGCTGGCGCTGGCGGGCGGCGCCGCCTATCTGCTCCGGCGCAACGCCCACGCCAACGCCCGTGCCCATGCCCATGCCCGTGCCCGTGCCGGCGTGGACTCCGGCACCAACACCCGTTCCTGACCGGCCGGTTCCGGGGCGGCGCGCGTTCTCGGCGGGCGCCGGCCCCGGCCGCGTACCGTGGACGGATGACCCCTCAGCTCCCCGGCGGCCCCGTCCGGCGCGTGGTGTCCCTGGTGCCCTCCCTCACCGAGGCGGTGGCGGCCACCGCGCCCGAGCTGCTGGTCGGCGCCACCGACTGGTGCAGCCACCCCGCCGGGCTCGACGTCATCCGCATCGGCGGCACCAAGAACCCCGACACCGCCCGGATCGCGGCCCTCGCGCCCGACCTCGTGATCGCCAACGAGGAGGAGAACCGCCCGCCGGACCTGGCCACGCTGCGGGCCGCCGGGCTGACCGTCCACGTCACCGAGATCCGCACCCTCGACCAGGCACTGCGCGAGCTGGACCGGTTGCTGGTGCGCGGCTGCGGACTGCCCCGGCCCGACTGGCTGGACGCGGCCGAGGCCGCCTGGCGGGACCTGCCCGCCGGGGCGGAGCGCCGGTCCGCGGTGGTGCCGATCTGGCGGCGGCCGTGGATGGTGCTGGGGCGGGACACCTTCGCCGGTGATCTGCTCGCCCGGCTCGGCGTGCGCAATGTCTACGCAGGCCACGCCGACCGCTACCCCCGTATCCCCCTCGACGAGCTGAACGCCACCGGCGCCGATCTCGTCGTGCTGCCCGACGAGCCGTACCGCTTCACCGCCGACGACGGGCCCGAGGCGTTCCCCCGGCTGCCCGCCGCGCTGGTCAGCGGGCGCCATCTGACCTGGTACGGCCCGTCGTTGGCGCAGGCCGCCGGGTCGCTGGCGGGGGCGCTGGCGGCGGCGCGGTGACCAGGGCCTGTCCGATGGGTCATGGCCGGGCGCGCGGCGCCGACCCGTCGGAAAGGCCCTACCGCGCCGCGGGCTGCGGGCTCGGCGGCGCCAGGAGCTGCCCGCGGGCCAGGCCGAGCCCGGTGCGGGTGGCGGTCACCGCCACCGCCGTCACCAGGACGGCGAACAGCGCCACCGCCAGCCAGGTGTACGCGGCGAGTCCGGTGTGCCGGGCGAGCCCCGCGGCCCCGGTGACGCAGGTGCCGACCGGGAAGGTGAAGCCCCACCAGGTCATCGCGAAGCCCATGCCGTTACGGAACGCCCGCACCACCATCGCCGCGGCGATCGCCAGCCACAGCAGAGCGAAGCCCATCACGGGCACGCCGTACAGGACGGCGAACGCGCCCATGGCGTGTGCGGAGGAGGCGGCGACGACCCCGGGGGCGGCGTCGGCGAGGTTGTGCACGGCGGTGGTGGACTGGCCCAGCGGGCCGAGGACGAGGAGCAGCGTCGGGGTCAGCGCGAGCGGCAGCGGACCGTGGTGGAACAGCCGGGCCAGGACGAGCGGCAGCACCAGCAGCGTCGCCAGCAGCGACATCCCGAACATCGCGTAGCAGCCCAGCAGCATCGCCGCCCGCCACTGCCCGGCCGGCAGATGCGGTATCAGGGCCGGCCCGGTCGCCGCCGCCACCATCGGCGCGACCAGCGGCAGGATCCACGCCGGTGCGGCGCTGCCCGCCTCGATGCGGTGCCTGGTGATCATCAGATACGGGATACCGGCGGCGACCACCAGCCCGACGAGGGTGCCCGCGGTCCACAGCACGCCGTCGGCGGCGAGCGCGGCCCCGGCGCCCAGTACGTCCCGGCCCACCGCGAGGGTGCCGGCGCCGACCGCGAGCAGCGCCATCGACAGGCACCCGTAGAACGGCGCGACGGCCGGGTCCAGCAGATGCAGCCGGGCCTGGTCGCGGTGCCGGACCCAGTGGACGGTCCGGGCGCCCAGCAGCGTCACCAGCATCAGCGCCGACAGCGCCCAGACGACCGTGTACGCGCCGCGCAGCCCCGGTGCCCGCAGCGGCAGGGCCGCACCGGCGTTGGCGACGATCGCGGTGCCCATCACCGCGGCGTACCAGTTCGGGCCGAGATGACGGACGGAGGGGCGGGGGCGGCGGGCGGAGGCGGTGCCGCGGGTGCCGGGGGCGGCGTCCGTGGCCGGCGAAGGTGCTTGCGCGGTGAGGCTCATGAGACGAGCGTCGCCGTACCGGGCCGCGCCCACCAGGGACATTGCGTCTATGAGGGCATAAGCTGGGTTTATGGGCAACGAAGAGTCCGGACCCGCCGCCGTACCCCTCGCGCACCGGGTCCCGGACCTCGGCGCGCTGGAGCTGCTGCTCGCCGTCGCCCGGCTCGGCAGCCTGGGGCGGGCCGCCCGCGCGACGGGCATCACCCAGCCCGCCGCCAGCAGCCGCATCCGCTCGATGGAACGGCAGCTCGGCGTGGCCCTGGTGGAACGCTCACCGCGCGGCTCCCGGCTCACCGACGCCGGGGTGCTGGTCACGGACTGGGCGCGGCGGGTGGTGGAGGCGGCCGAGGCGTTCGACGCGGGCGCGCAGGCGCTGCGCGGGCGCCGCGACTCCCGGCTGCGGGTCGCCGCCAGCATGACCATCGCCGAATATCTGCTGCCCGGCTGGCTGATCGCGCTGCGCACCCAGCGCCCGGACACCGCCGTGTCGCTGATCGCGGGCAACTCCAGCGTGGTCGCCGAACGGCTGCTGGCGGGCGAGGCCGACCTCGGTTTCGTCGAGGGCCTTCAGGTGCCGGCGGGGCTGGACGGCGCGGTCATCGGCCACGACCGGCTGATCGTGGTCGCCGCCCCCGGCCACCGCTGGTCCAGGCGGCGTACGGAGCTGACCGCCGCCGAACTGGCCGCCACCCCGCTGATCCTGCGCGAACGCGGCTCCGGCACCCGCCAGGTGCTGGACGCGGCACTCGCCCGCTACGGCGGCCTGGCGCAGCCCCTGCTCGAACTCGCCTCCACCACCGCGGTCAAGGCCGCCGTGGTCAGCGAGGCCGCGCCCTCCGTCGTCAGCGAACTCGCCGTCGGGGAGGAGCTGACCGCCCGCCGGCTGGTGCAGATCCCGGTCCAGGACCTGCGCCTCGGGCGGGATCTGCGGGCCGTCTGGCCGACCGGTCAGCGCCCCGCCGGTCCGGCCCGGCAGCTGCTGGGGCTGACGCAGGGGTCCTGAGGCTCAGCGCGGCGGCCCGGCGAGCGAAGCGGGCCGCGCCGCGTCCGGCGCATCCGCCGCCCGCCGTCCGAAGAGCGCCGACAGCACGATCGCCGTCAGGGCGGCGGCCGGCACCCCGCTGCCGAACAGCGTGCGGGCCCAGCCGGGCAGCGGTGCGTACAACTGCGGGGCCAGGACGGGCAGCAGCCCCGCCAGCAGGGTGAGCGCGACGACGGTGGAGGCGGCGCGGTCGGCGAGGTCGGTACGGCGGAGCATGCCGATGCCCATGGCCGCGATCACCGCGTAGATCACCAGGGCCGCGCCGCCGACCACCGGGGTGGGCAGCGCGGCGAGCAGCCGGGTGACCGGCGCGAACAGACCGCTCAGCACGAGCAGGGCACCGGCCGCGGCGGTCACGAACCGGCTGCGGACACCGGTGAGCTGAACGATGCCGATGTTCTCCGCGCTGGTCACCATCACCGGCCCGCCGAGCAGCCCGGCGCCCAGCGAGGTGAGGGCATCCGCGCGGGCGGTGCGCGGGACATCGCGCGCCGGGTCGGGAGTACGGCCCACCGCCTCGCTGTTGAGGACGGTCTGCCCGGTCGCCTCGGCGAGCGAGGCGAGCGCGAAGACCATCAGGGGCAGCGCGGCCAGCAGGTCGAAGTGCGGGACGCCGTACGGGAGCAGCCGCGGCAGGGCCAGCACCGCATCGCCCGGGACGGTACGGAAGGCACCGCCGCCGCCGAGCGCGGCGACGGCGGTGCCGGCCACCATGCCGATCAGCACCGACAGCTGCCGCCAGACCCCGCGCAGCAACAGGAAGCACAAGGTGGTCGCGGCAATGGTGACCAGCGCCAGCCGGCGCCCCGCGACCGCCATGGGCGCCGCGACATGGACCATGTTGACGCCGATGACCAGCACCGTCGCGCCCATCACCAGCGGCGGGAAGAACCGCAGCAGCCGCCCGTACAGCGGCAGTACGGCCAGCAGCAGCGCGGCCGCGAGGAGAACGGACCCCGAGGCGGTGGCGGCGCCGTGGGCATGGGCGATCTCCAGGAAGATGGCCACCGCCGCGCCGCCCGGCAGCATCATGAACGGCAGCCGGGCCCCGGTCCCGAGCACTCCGAAGGACTGGAGCAGCGCCCCGGCCCCGCACAGCACCAGGGTGGCGCTGAGCAGGGACGCGGTGCGGGCGGGCGGCAGATGCAGACCGGCCGCGATCAGGAAGACCGAGGAGACGGGCGCCGCGATCATCGCGAGGACGTGCTGCGCGGCCAGCGGCAGCAGCCGGGACAGCGGCAGCCGCTGGTCCACGGCGGGCGTGGCGGGCACGACGGGCGTGGGGGTTCCCGGGGCGGCGGCCATCGGTCACACCCGCCGCTTCAGCCAGGGCAGTTGCCCGGCGTCATAGCGGTAGGCGCGGAAGACCGCGTTGTTCAGCGACGGGAAGAGCGTGCCGACCTCGGGCTCGCGGTAGCTCCCGAACTCCGGGACGACGTACTCCCAGCACAGCAGCCCGTCCGCCGTCACCTCGAAGAGCCGCCCGGCGGGGGAGTCGGTGATCAGGGTGTTGCCGTTGGGCAGCCGCTGGGCGCTGCCCATGAACGGTGCGAAGAACGCCTCGCGCGCCGGGTCGTGGTACTCCCACACCACCTTGCCGGACGGCCGCTCCACCTCGATGACGCGGGAGAACGGCACATCGTGGCCGGGCCGGAAGACGCCGTTGTCGAAGATCAGGATGTTGCCGTCGGGCAGCTCGGTGGGGTGGTGCTGCTGGGAGACCAGTCCCGGCTCGGTACGCCACAGGATCTCCCCGCTCTCCCGGCTGATGACGATCACCGCGGAGACGCTGCGCAGGCTGGCCAGGATGTTGCCGTCGGCGAGCGGGAGGACGGAGTTGATCAGCGGCCAGTGTTCGCGGGAGTAGTCGGGGTGCAGGGCGTACTCATCGCGGTCGAGGTGGTCGGCGACCCGCCAGGACCACAGCAGCCGGCCGTCCGCGTCGACCTCGCGGATGGTGTCGGCGTACACCGTGCCGCCGGCCGCCTCCGATCCGGCCACGCCGCCGCGTACCGCCGCCGCCCGCGCGCCGGTCAGCGGCTCCAGCGCGGTGTAGAGGATCCGCCCGTCGCCGTAGTGGTGCGCGTCGTGGTGCTGGAGCGGATCGGTGAACTCCCGCAGCACCGTCCCCTGCGGATCGATCTCCTGCATCAGCCCGCCCCGGTACTTGTGCCACATCGGGAACAGTGCGTCCTGGTCCGGGAGGGTGGCGTTGTAGGCGAGGTTGCCGTTCGGCAGGATGCGGGCGTGGCGTCCGGGGCGGTGCGGCAGCCGCCAGCGGTGCGCGACGGTGCCGTGGAGGTCGATGAGCAGCACCTCGCCGCCGCCGGTGAGCGGAGCATAGAGGGTGTAGCCGGCGAAGGCGGCCTGTTCGTCGAGGGCGATCAGGCCGGTGCCGCGGCGGCGGCGTGTGTTTTGATCGACTGCGGTCATGATGATTCCCCTGGTCAAGCGTGATGTCGAAGATCGCGGAGCTTGAACTCGTCAAACTTTGTTTGATGGGATCAAACAGCGTAGACGCTAGGGGCGCGGTGTTGCAGACCTGTGAACGCAGCAATAAGGAGCGGGCGATGAGCGAGGCGGCGGACACTCCCCGGGTCGGGGCGGGGGTGCGCAGACGGCGCCGCGCCCTGGAGATCACGCTGGCCGAACTCGCCCGCCGCACGGGGCTGTCCGCCCCCTTCCTCAGCCAGGTCGAGAACGACCGCGCCCGCCCCAGCATGCGCTCGCTCCAGAAGATCGCCGATGCGCTGGAGACCACCGCGGTCCGCCTCCTGGCCGCCGCCGACGGCCCCCGTACGGTCGATGTCGTCCGCGCCGGTTCCCCGGCCGTCCCCGAGGACGGCGAGCACGGCCGGGTGCGCCCCCTGGTCCGCGGCCGGCAGCAGCTGCACGCCCTGGAGTTCACCGGGCGGCACGACTGGCAGCGCGAATTCCGCCATCCGCACGACGAGTTGATGTACGTCATCGAGGGCTGCGTGGAGGCCGAGGCCGAGGGCACCCGCCACCGGCTCGGTCCGGGCGACACCTTCTACTGCTCCGGCGGCGTCACCCACCGCTGGCGCTCCCTCGTACCGGAGAGCCGGGTCCTGCTGGTCGGGGTGGCGGACGACTTCCGGGGTTAGGGTCTGCGGGGCGCGGCCGGGCCCGCGGGCGGCCGCCGCGCCACATCGTGCGCGGATGCGGGACCTGACGCACTCTGGTAACAGCGGCTCCGGAGGTGATCGTCATGATGAAGATGCAGACCGCTGTCGGATGGCATGTGGAGCTGGAATTCGAGGAGGACCATCACCGCACGCGCGCGGCGGCGCTCGTACGGCTCCCGGACGGGAGCGAGGTGCGGTCCCATGGATACGCCAGCCGTCATCCCGCCGATTCGGATCAGCCGAGGGTCGGCGAGGAGGTCGCGGGGGCCAGGGCGCTCAACGACCTGGCGATGAAACTGCTGACCAAGGCGCACGACGAGATCGACGCGGCGTCCGGCCGGGCGTCGTATCCGCTGACGCACTGACCGGTCGGCCGACCGGTCGGCCGACCCCACGGCGGACTGAACCGAAGAGCCGAACGTCCGGCCGATCACCACCCGGCCGGTCCGCCAACCGCTGCCCGGCGGCGCCCAACCTCCCGCGGGCGGCGGCCGGTTGAGCCGTGCGGGCCTTCCCGCGGGTGCGGCAATCTCGTTGATCACCTCCCCCCGTCTCGCTAGTGTGTGCGAACGGCCGGTGTGCTCCCATACGCCCGCCGGCACCACATGCAAGGGGGAACCACCACACATGAGGCTCAAGTTCATCGCGCCCGCCCTCGCCTCGGCGGCCCTGATCGGCACCGCCATGACCAGCGGGGTCGCCACGGCCAGTACGCCCGGGACGCCGCACACCGCCGCCGCGGCCGCCACGTCCGCGCCGGCCTCCTGCGTCCGGGCCGAGGCGCAGGAGAGCGTGAAGATCCGCACGGAGAAGAAGGTGAGCGCCACCGCGCTCGGACTCTTCCCCAAGGGCAAGACCGCCTGCATCGTCGGCGGCCTTGCCTCGAAGGGCGGCTCGTACAACCTGTGCGGGCACAAGGACAACACCTGGCTCAAGATCTCTTACGCGGGCAACCGCGGCTGGATCCCGTACTTCTGCGGGTCGAGGGAAGTCTGAGCCGCCGGTTACGCCGCCGGGGACGTCCCACGCGCCGCCGCCACCAGCGCGTCCATGACGCGCGGGTCGTCCCCGGCCTCCGGGTGCCACTGCACGGCCAGTGCGAAGCCGTGCGCGGCCGGCAGCTCCAGGGCCTCCACGGTGCCGTCCTCCGCGTACGCCGAGACCACCAGTTCCCGGCCGAGCCGGTCCACCGCCTGGTGGTGGTAGGTCGGCACGGACACCGGCTCGGGCAGCGTCGCGTCGAGCAGGGTGCCGGCCACGGGCTTGATGTCGTGGCGGTCGAAGACCCCGGGCGGGCCCGCATGGCCGTCGAGATGCTGGACGAGCGTGCCGCCCAGCGCCACATTCAGCAGCTGAAGTCCCCGGCAGATGCCCAGCAGCGGGAGCCGGGCCGCCAACGCGGCCTCGATCAGGGCCAGTTCCCAGGCGTCCCGGTCCAGTGCGGGCGGGCCGGTCCTGGGGTGCGGCTCGGCCCCGTACCGCGCGGGCTGGACATCCGCGCCGCCGGCGATCACCAGCCCGTCCAGCCGCGCGACGGTCGCCGCGGCGGTGTCGGGGTCGCCGGGCGGCAGCAGCGCCGGGAGCCCGCCCGCGCGCTGGACGAGCCGGGGGTATCCGGCGGGCACCAGCGCGGCGGGCAGCGTCCAGACCCCCCACCGGGCCTCTTCCTGGTAGGTGCTGATGCCGATGAGGGGCTGGGGCTGGGACATCGGGACGTCCTCCGTAGACGGTGTGCGGGGATGGATTCAGTCGCGGGTGAGTTCGGCCTCGGCGGCCGCCAGCGCGGCGAACTCCTCCTCGGGAGCCGCGGCCACCAGGCGGTGCCGGGAGTAGAAGGCGAAGTAGGCCAGCGCCACGACGTACACGCCGAGCGCGATGAAGGCGGCGTCCTTGTCGACCAGGAACGTCGCCACCAGCGCCGAGAGGGCCAGGACGAAGGCGAGGGACGAGGTCAGCATGCCACCAGGGGTGCGGTACGGGCGGTGCAGACCGGGCTCGCGGCGGCGCAGCACCATATGGGAGAGGGCCATCAGGGCGTAGGAGATGGTGGCGCCGAAGACGGCGACGTTCAGCATCCGGGCGCCGTCCCCGGTGGCCGCGGCGAGCGCGAAGCCCAGTGCGCCCGGTACGAGCAGCCCCAGGTAGGGAGCCTTGCGGCGGCTGGTCAGGGACAGGAAGCGGGGGAGGTAGCCGGCCCGGGAGAGGGCGAACAGCTGCCGCGACCCGGCGAAGATCAGCGAGAAGAAGGACGCCACCAGCCCGGCCAGGCCCGCGTAGTTGACGATCCGGCTCACCGTCGTCGGCGTACCGTGCGGCTGCAGCGCCTGCACCAGCGGATCGCCCGCGGACTGGATGGCGGCCGAACCGCGCGCCCCGGTGGCGGCGACGAAGGTGATCAGCGCGAGCAGCAGCAGAATGCCCATCGCGGCGGCCATCGCCCTGGGCAGCGACCGCGCCGGGTCCTTGGTCTCCTCGGCGGCCAGCGGTACGCCCTCGACGCCGAGGAAGAACCACATCCCGAAGGGGAAGGCCGCCCAGATCCCCAGAACGCCGAACGGCAGCCAGGAGTTGGCGCCGAAGGCACCGGCCTTGACGGGGATGTCGTTGAGCGCGTCCACATGGAAATCGGTGAGCGCGGCGAGCGCGAAGACGACGAGTGCGGCGACCGCGACGGCGGTGACGATCAGGCTGAAGCGCAGCGCCTCGCCCACGCCCCACAGATGGATGCCGATGAAGATCACGAAGCAGGCGAGATAGACCGGCCAGCTGGAGTGCAGGCCGAAGAGGCCGAGGGATTCGACGTAGTCGCCGATGAAGATGGAGATCGCGGCGGGCGCGAGGACGTATTCGATGAGGATCGCGGTGCCGGTGAGGAAGCCGCCCCAGGTCCCCAGGGCACGCCGGGCGAAGCCGTAGCCGCCGCCCGCGGTCGGCAGGATCGACGCCAGCTCGGCCAGCGCGAAGACCAGACACGTGTACATCAGGCCCATCAGGACGGCGGCGATCGCCAGGCCGCCGAAGCCGCCCTGGGCCAGGCCGTTGTTCCAGCCGGAGAAGTCGCCGGAGACGACATAGGCGACGCCCAGGCCGGTCAGCAGCAGCGGCCCCGCGCTGCCGCGGCGCAGGGTTCGCCGTTCCAGATAGGCCTCGTCCAACGAGGCGGCGCCCGGGGCCGTGGGGGGCGGTGCGGACTGCGAAGTGGTGCTGTCGGCCATGAGCCGCTCCTGCCTTGCCGAGGGGAGAATCGTGCAAAGGTTCAGCGGCATACCTTTGCTCTCCGCACGGCGACAGCGCAAGACCTCCGGGTAAAAGACTGGTTAACGCGGGGCCCCGGGCCGCGCCGACGGGTCGGTGAGGAATCCGCGCAGCAGGGCCGCGGTCCCGCAGCAGTGCTCACGCATCACCTCGCGCGCACCGTCCGCATCGCCCTCCAAAATCGCCTCCACCAGCGCGGCGTGCTGGGTCTGGGAGTGCTCCAGGTTCCGTACCAGCAGCGGGATGCAGTCCAGGAGGTCGTTCACACCCGCCCGTACGGCCGCGTACTGGGCGGCCAGCGACGGCGAACCGGACAGCTCCGCCAGCGTCAGATGGAGCAGGGTGTCGTGCCGGCGGTAGTCCGCGAGCGGGGCGTCCTGGGTCGCCGCCAGCGCCGCGCGCAGCCGGTCGGCCCCCTCGTCAGTGAGCCCATGGGCCGCACAGAGCCCTGCCGCGCCGACCTCCAGCACCTCCCGGAAGCGCAGGGTGTCCTCGACGTCGATCTTCTCGATCCGGCGCCGCAGCTCCGGCTCGCCGGGACTCTTCGTGCGCGTCCGGACGAAGGTGCCGCCATAGCGCCCGCGCCGGCTCTCCACCAGGCCCTCGTCCTGAAGCACCTTCAGCACCTCGCGCAGGGTGACCCGGCTGATCTGCAGCCGTTCCGCCAACTCCCGCTCCGCGGGCAGCCGTTCGCCCTGGGGCACCAGTCCGAGCCGGACGATCTGGAGTATCTGCTCCAGCGCCTCCTCGAAACCGTTGCCCGCCCGCACCGGCCGCAGCACGGGGGACAGTCGATCCGCCGCACCGTCCATCGGAACCCCTTCCCAATCAATGGTCCGTGTGCCTACCTTATGACTTCCGGATGCAGTGACAGGAGGCAATACCGTGGCAGACCGCACGCCCCCGCTCTCCGTCGAGGAGCTCAGAGTCCTTGTCGATGCCGGCGAGATCGACACCGTCGTCCTCGCCTTCACCGATATGCAGGGCAGGCTCCAGGGCAAGCGGTTCGCCGCCCGCTACTTCCTCGACACCGTTCTCGACCACGGCACGGAGGGCTGCAACTACCTCCTCGCCGTCGACGTCGACCTCAACACCGTCGACGGTTACGAGATGTCCTCCTGGGAACGCGGCTACGGCGACTTCGCCATGCACGGCGACACCGCCACCCTGCGCCGCACCCCCTGGAACCCCGGCACCGCGCTGATCACCGCCGATCTCGCCTGGCACGACGGCTCCCCGGTCGTCGCCTCGCCCCGGCAGATCCTGCGCCGCCAGCTCGACCGGCTCGCCGAGCACGGCTGGAGCGCGTACGCCGGCACCGAGCTGGAGTTCATGCTCTTCAAGGACAGCTACGAGGACGCCTGGACGCGCGGCTACCGCCAGATGACGCCCGCCAACCAGTGGAACGGCGACTACTCCGTCCTGGGCACCGGCCGCGTCGAGCCCGTACTGCGCCGCATCCGCAACGAAATGGGCGCGGCCGGCATGACCGTCGAGTCCGCCAAGGGCGAATGCAACCTCGGCCAGCACGAGATCGTGTTCGTCTACGACGAGGCGCTCACCACCTGCGACCAGCACACCATCTACAAGACCGGCGCCAAGGAGATCGCCGCCCAGGAGGGCATGGCGCTCACCTTCATGGCCAAGTACGACGAGCGCGAGGGCAACTCCTGCCATATCCACCTCTCGCTCCAGGACGAGCAGGGCCTGCCGGTGCTGGCCGACGACGACGGCCCGTACGGCATGTCGACGACCATGCGGCACTTCCTCGCCGGCCAGATCGCCGCCATGCGTGACTTCACGCTCTTCTACGCCCCCAACATCAACTCCTACAAGCGCTTCCGCCCCGGCTCCTTCGCGCCCACCGCCGTCGCCTGGGGCCCGGACAACCGCACCTGCGCCCTGCGGGTCGTCGGCCACGGCCGCGGCCACCGCCTGGAGAACCGCCTGCCCGGCGGCGATGTGAACCCCTACCTCGCGGTCGCCGCCATGGTCGCGGCCGGTCTGTACGGCATAGAGAACGAGCTGGAACTCCCCGAGGCGACCACCGGCAACGCCTACGACGGCGACGCCGCGCACGTCCCCACCACCCTGCGCGAGGCCGCCGACCTGTGGGAGGCCAGCCCGATCGCCCGTGCCGCCTTCGGGGACGACGTCGTCGAGCACTACCGCCACATGGCCCGCGTCGAGCAGGACGCCTACGACGCCGCCGTCACGGACTGGGAGCGCTTCCGCTCCTTCGAGCGCATGTAAGGAACACGACCGTGACCAATGGTCTGCACGAACTGAACATCCTCAACCCGGCCACCGAGGAAGTGGTGGCCACCGTCCCCACCACCTCGCCCGCCGAGGTCGACGCCGCCGTCCGCCGGGCCGCCGCCGCCCAGGAGGCCTGGGCCGCCGTCGCCCCCGGCGACCGCGCCCGCATCCTGCGCCGCTTCGCCGACGTCGTCGACGCCCACATCCCGCAGCTCGCCGAACTGGAGCTGACCGAGGCGGGCCACCCCCTGGGCAACGCCCAATGGGAGGCGGGCAACGTCCGCGATCTGCTGCACTACGCCGCCGGGGGAGTGGAGCGCCTGACCGGCACCCAGATCCCCGTCGCGGGCGGCCTGAACATCACCGTCCAGGAGCCGCTCGGCGTCGTCGCCGTCATCGCCCCCTGGAACTTCCCGATGCCGATCGCCGCCTGGGGCACCGCCCCCGCGCTCGCGGCCGGCAACGCCGTCCTCCTCAAGCCCGCCGAGACCACCCCGCTCACCGCGCTCAGGCTCGCCGAACTCGCCCTGGAGGCCGGGCTCCCCGAGCACCTCTTCCAGGTCCTGCCCGGCGAGGGCCCGGTCACCGGCACCGCGCTGGTCGACCACCCCGGCGTCGCCAAGGTCGTCTTCACCGGCTCCACCGCCACCGGCCGCCAGATCGCCGCCCGCTGCGCCGAGCAGACCAAACGGCTGACCCTGGAACTCGGCGGCAAGAGCCCCAACATCATCTTCGCCGACGCCGACCTCGAGGCCGCCGCGGCCGCCACCCCCGGGTCCTTCCTCGACAACACCGGCCAGGACTGCTGCGCCCGCAGCCGCATCCTCGTCCAGCGCTCGGTCTACGACCGCTACATGGAGCTGCTGGAGCCCGCCGTCCAGGCGTTCACCGTCGGCGACCCGGCCGACCCGGCGACGCAGATGGGCCCGCTGATCTCCGCCGCCCAGCGCGAGCGGGTGCGCTCCTTCGTCCCCGAGGACGCCCCGGCCGCCATCCGCGGCGAGGCCCCCGCCGGCAAGGGCTTCTGGTACCCGGCCACCGTCCTGGAGGGGCGCCCCGGGGACCGTACGGCGGTCGAGGAGATCTTCGGCCCGGTCGCCGTCGTCCTGCCCTTCGAGGACGAGGCCGACGCGGTACGGCTCGCCAACGCCACCGACTACGGCCTCTCCGGCTCCCTGTGGACCCGCGACGTCGGCCGCGCCCTGCGCGTCTCGCGCGCCGTCGCCGCGGGCAACCTCTCCGTCAACTCCCACAGCAGCGTGCGCTACTGGACCCCCTTCGGCGGGTTCAAGCAGTCCGGACTCGGCCGTGAGCTGGGCCCGGACGCGCTCAAGGCCTTCACCGAAACAAAGAACATCTTCATCAGCACCGAGCCCAGCACAACCGAGGAGAGCAAGTGACCGACCAGACCGCAGTGTGCCGCCGCCTCGTCGGCCGTACCGCCGTGATCACCGGAGCCGGCAGCGGCATCGGCCTGGCCACCGCCCGCCGACTGGCCTCCGAAGGCGCCAACGTCGTCTGTGCCGACATCGACGAGGTGGCCGGAAAGGCCGCCGCCGAAGAGGTCGGCGGCACCTTCGTCCAGGTCGACGTGACCGACGACGAGCAGGTCGAGGCGCTCTACCGGACCGCCTTCGACACCTACGGCTCGGTCGACATCACCTTCAACAACGCCGGTATCTCGCCGCCCGACGACGACTCCATCCTCACCACCGGCCTGGACGCCTGGAAGCGCGTCCAGGAGGTCAACCTCACCTCGGTCTACCTCTGCTGCAAGCACGCCCTGCCCTACATGCAGCGCCAGTTCGAGCAGACCGGCCGCGGCGGCTCCATCATCAACACCGCCTCCTTCGTGGCCGTGATGGGCGCCGCCACCTCCCAGATCAGCTACACCGCCTCCAAGGGCGGCGTGCTGGCCATGTCCCGCGAGCTGGGCGTGCAGTTCGCCCGCGAGGGCATCCGGGTCAACGCCCTGTGCCCCGGGCCGGTCAACACCCCGCTGCTCAAGGAACTGTTCGCGAAGGACCCCGAGCGCGCCGCGCGCCGCCTCGTCCACGTCCCGGTCGGCCGGTTCGCCGAGCCCGAGGAGATCGCGTCCGCCGTCGCCTTCCTCGCCAGCGACGACTCCTCGTTCGTCAACGCCGCCGAATTCCTCGTCGACGGCGGCATCGCGGGCGCGTACGTCACCCCCGTGTAAGCGCTCGCCGTTCCCCTCCGGGGACGCGCCATGGCAGCCGGGCCGTCGCACGACGCCCGGCCGCCGTGCGTGCGCGTCCGTCTTCTCTTCCTCGACCGACAGGAGTGCGATCCATGACCGACAAGCGTCGCCGGCTGGCAGCGGGTGTCGCCGCCCTCGCGGTCGTAGGAGGCGGCATCGCGATCAGCCAGATATCCACCACGGAGCCGCCCCCGCGCCGGTGCCCCACCCTCCAGGTCTCCAAGGGCTGGTACGGCGAGAACCGCGCCAAGCTGCAGAAGCTGATCGACACGCGCGGCAACTGCTCCGCATCCGCCGGCGCCAGGCCCGTCGCGACCTTCGACTGGGACAACACCGTCGTCAAGAACGACATCTCCGACGCCACGCTGGCCTGGATGCTCCGGCACGACAAGGTGCTCCGGCCCGCCGGCTGGAAGGCCACCAACAAGTGGCTGACCGACGACGCCGACCGCGCGCTCACCAAGGCCTGCGGCACGTCCGTACGCCCCGGCAGCCCGCTGCCCACGTCCACCGACACCGACTGCACCGACGAGATCCTCGACATCTACCAGGACGAGAAGACCTCCGACGGCAAAACCGCGTTCGCGGGGGAGTGGAACCACCGCCGCACGGTGCCCGCCTACGTCTGGATCACCCAGCTCTTCGGCGGCCGCACCCCGGAAGCGCTGACCGCGCTCGCCCGCCAGGCGCGCACCGAGAGCCTTGCCGCCCCGATCGGCGCGGAGCAGAAGGTCGGCACGCACACCGTGCCCGGCTATGTGCGCTACTACGACCAGCAGCGCGACCTCATCCGCACGCTCCAGAAGGCCGGTTTCGACGTCTACATCGTCTCGGCCTCCGCCGAACCGGTCGTACGCGCCTGGGCGCCCGGAGTGGGCATCGACCGCGACCACGTCATCGGCATCCGCAACACCGTCCGCGACGGCCGGCTCACCAACGGCGTCCAGGGCTGCGGCGACGTCAAGGACACCCACGGCGAGGTCCTGACGTACATGGACGGCAAGCGCTGCTGGATCAACCAGGAGATCTACCACGTCAAGGGCGCCGAGGCCTGGAAGCAGCAGGACCCGGCGCACCGCCCAGCCCTCGCCGCGGGCGACGCCGAAACCGACGTCACCTTCGTCGGCGACGCGACCGGGGTGCATCTGGCCCTCAACCGCAACAAGACCGAACTCACCTGCCGCGCCTACGACAACAGCGACGGCCGCTGGCTCGTCAACCCGATGTTCATAGAGCCGGAGAAGCGCCAGGCCGCTCCCTACCCCTGCTCGACCGCCGGTTACGTCCGGCCGGACGGCAGCCTCGCCCCGCTCCACCGCCCCGACGGTTCGGTGATCCCGGACCAGAAGGACAAGGTGTACTGAGCGACCGGGCCACGACACGGCCACGACCGGGGGCCGCACCGGGTCACAGGAAGGTGCGGCCCTCGCCCCGGTACGTCGGTACCGTCCCCACCACCCGGTCCCCGTCGATCAGATGCAGCTGCGCGAACCGCTCGCACAGCTCACCGGCCTTCGCGTGCCGGAACCACACCTTGTCGCCGATCGCCAGCCCGTCCGCGGCCGCCCCCAGCAGCGGCGTCTGCACCTCGCCGGGCCCCTCCTGCGGGTCGTAGCGCAGCCCCGCGGGCAGATACGGCTCCGGCAGCCGGTCCGCGCCCGCCACCCCCGACGCCGGATAGCCGCCACCCAGCACCGTGACGACGCCCGGACCGGGCCGGCGCACCACCGGCTGGGCGAACAGCGCCGCCGGATGCCCGCTGAACGAACGGAAGTTGTCGAACAGCCGCGGCACATACAGCCCCGACCCGGCCGCGACCTCGGTGACCGCCGCCTCCGCCGCCGTGTGCTGCACACTGCCGGTCCCGCCGCCGTTGACGAACTCCAGCCGCGGCGCCACCGCCCGCACCGCCCGTACGGCCTCCCAGCGCCGCTGCGCCAGCTCCTTGCGCGCCGCCGCCTGCATCACCCGGATCGCCCGGGAGAACACCGGCTTCCCGGCGACCTCGTCGCCCACCCCCGCCACATGCCCCTCGTATGCCATCAGCCCCACCAGCCGGAACCCGGGGCGGCGCGCCACCACCCGGGCCAGCGCGCCCAGTTGGGCGGGTGTCCGCAGCGGCGACCGCCGCGCGCCGACCCGCACCTTCCCGCCCATCACCCGGTACGAGGTGTCCAGCTCCAGGCAGACCCGGACCTCCTCGCCCGAGCCGCCGGCCGGCCGGGCCGCATCGATCAGATCCAGCTGCACCGGATCGTCGACCATCACCGTCACCGCGGCCGCCGCCTCGGGATCGGCGGTCAGCTCGGCGAAGCCCGCCCGGTCCGCCGACGGATACGCCAGCAGCACGTCCAAGAACCCCGAACGCGCCAGCCACAGCGACTCGTCCAGCGTGAAACTCATGATCCCCGCGAAACCGTCCCGCGCCAGCACCCGCTCCAACAGGGCCCGGCAGCGCACCGACTTGCTCGCCACCCGGATCGGCTTGCCCTGTGCGCGGCGCACCAGATCGGCGGCGTTGGCGTCGAAGGCCTGCAGATCGACGACGGCCAGCGGGGCGTCGAGGTGCGCGGTGGCCCGGTCGATCGGGCCACCGCCCGCGAGCCGGGGTACCCCCGGTGCGCCGTCGTGCGGAGCCGAGGGCTCCAGGGACGAGCGGAGCGCTCGGGGAAGGGCTGTGTCGCCGGACGCGTCGGCGGTGTACTGGGCCATGGCGGCAGCCTGCCAGAGACGGCTACCACTGGGTAGGGGGAGAGTTCGCGACAGAGTGGACACAGGTTGGAGCGGCGGCGGCACCAGCCCGTACAGTGTCCGCACGCGGCAACCGGCAGGTCAGCGGCGTGATGTCCGGATACGAGCAACCCTGCCCCGATTGCGGATCGAGGCCGGGCAGCGGCGCAAGGGGGAGCGCGGGTGGGTACCGACGCCGACTGCGCGAACACGCAGCAGCACACCCCTCCCATACCCCCGCAGCCCCCGCAACGTCCCGCACCCGCCGCGCCCTCCGTCCCGCCCGCCCGCCCCACCCCCGACGAGGACCCGCAGACCACCGTCCTGCGCCCGGTACCCGCCGGCCCCACCGTCCCGCCACCGGCCGCGCCGCCCGCCGGCCCGATGCCCCCCACGGCCCCACCGCGCCCCGCGACCCCGCCGCCCGCGCCGCCCCGCCCCCGTACGCAGCCGCCCGCGCCGCCGCGCCCCGCGACCCCGCCGCCCGCCGCCGCACCGCAGCCGCCGCCCAGCCCGGCCCAAGGGCCCGCCGCACCCGCCCCGGCGCCCCCGACGGGCCGCCCCACGTCCTTCCGCGACACCGCCGCCTTCCACCTCGCCAACAGCGAAGGCCTGTGGAACGCCGGCTCCGACGGCGCGAACGGCGCCGCGCCCGCCGCCCCCGAGGCCGCCGCCGCGACACCCTCCGCCGCGCCCGGCGGCCGTCCGCCCGCCGCCCCCTGGCCGGGAACTCCCCTTCCGCGCCAGGGAGTCGGACCGTACGCGGGCGCCCCGGCCGCACCGGCCGCGCCGCTGACCGGGCCCCGCCGCTCCCGCCGGCGCCGCCTCGCCATCGCCGCCTGCCTCGTCCTCGGCACCGGCCTCATCGGCGGTGCGGCGGCCGGGAGTTGGCTCACCGAAGGGCCCGACGCGCCCCCGACGCCCCAGGCCAGCTTCGCCAAGGGCCGCGACGTCTGGCGCAACACCCCCGTCGACCGGCTCTTCCCGCGCACCCTCGACGGCCTGGGCGTCGGCCCCGGCGGCTCCGACCGGCGCTGGACCCGGATCGCCGTGGCCCCCGACAGCACCTGCGCCAAGGGCCTCGACCCGGCGCTGGCCAAGACGCTCGCCCCGGTGGGCTGCGCCCGCCTGCTGCGCGCCACCTACACCGACGCCACCCGCTCCAGCGTCATCACCGTCGGCGCCCTGACCGCCAAGGCCGACGCCCCCGGCATGCTCGCGATGAACTCCCGCTTCAGCACCAGGAATCTGGCCGCCCGCACCACCATGATGCCGCTGCCGTACGCCGCCCAGGGCACCCCGGCCGCGCACTTCGGGCCCGCTCAGCGGGCGAGCTGGACCGTCCGGATCCTCACCGACATCCCGGTCGTCGTCTATGCCGTCTCCGGTTTCGCCGACGGCCGCACCGTCACCGATCCGCAGCCCGCCGAGGCCGCGGTCCGGCCCGGCACCACCACCGCCCCCGCCGAGTCCGGCCTCGGCCACGACGCGAAGAACCTCGCGGACCGCATCGAGGCCATCTTCCGCAAGGAGTCGGGGATTTCCGGGCAGAACACGGAGGATCCGTGAGCCGCAAGCACCCGCTGCGCGCCGCCGCCGTCGCCTGCGCCGCCGCGCTGGCCGTGCTGCCCGCCCCGCCCGCGCAGGCCGACACCGTCCGCGCCCAGGAGTGGGGCCTGCAGGCGATGCACGCCCAGCAGGCCTGGCGGACGACCAAGGGCGCGGGCATCACCGTCGCCGTCCTGGACACCGGCGTGGACGCGAATCAGCCCGACCTCAAGGGCCAGGTGCTGCCGGAGAAGGACCTGGTCGGCTTCGGCGCCGGTCCCGGCGATGAGGCCTGGGCCGATCACGGCACCGGCATGGCCAGCGTCATCGCAGGTCACGGCCATGGCGCGGGCCGCCAGGACGGCGTCCTCGGCATCGCCCCGGAAGCCCGGATCCTGCCCGTCCGGGTGATCCTCGAGGACGACGACCCGCAGCGTGAACGGGCCCGTACGGAGAAGGCCGGCGCCCTCGCCGACGGCATCCGCTGGGCCGCCGACCACGGCGCCGACGTGATCAACATGAGCCTCGGCGACGACAGCGAGACCGCGCACCCCGAGCCGCGCGAGGACGCCGCCATCCAGTACGCCCTCGGCAAGGGCATCCCCGTCGTCGCCTCCGCGGGCAACGACGGCCGCAAGGGCGACCACATCTCCTACCCCGCGGCCTACCCGGGCGTCATCGCCGTCACCGCCGTCAACCAGGCGCGCGAGCGGAGCGAGTTCTCCACCCGCCACTGGTACGCCACGGTCTGCGCGCCCGGCGACACCATCATCATGTCCAACCCCGACCGCACCTACTACAACGGCAGCGGCACCAGCCCCGCCGCCGCGCTGGTCTCCGGTGCCATCGCCCTGATCCGCGCCGAACACCCCGGCCTGAGCCCGGCCCAGATCAGGGACCTGCTCGTCGCCACCGCCCAGGACACCCCCGAGGGCGGCCGGAACGACGACTTCGGCGCCGGCCTCGTGGACGCGGCCGCCGCCCTCGAACGGGCCGCCACCCTCAAGCCGGCCCCCCAGAAGCCGCGCCCCGTCGCCTACCCCCACCGCTACTTCGGCCCCGGCCCGGCCCCCGCACCGGACGACACCACCCCCACCGCCTGGCTCCCGTGGACGGCCGGCGCCCTCGGCGTGGCACTCCTGGCAGCCGGAATCCTCCTCTGGCGACGCCGCACCGGCTGACCGCACCCCCCACCGCGGCGCCGCACCGGGCACCGTGGGAAAAACCCGAGCCAGTAGGCTCGTGCGGTGCACAAGAACATCCCGGACCCCGGCTTCTCCGACGACGACGGCTCCGCCGACCCGGCCCTCGCCGAGGCCCTGGCGGCCTACGACAGGGACCGGACCACGGAGGGCGCCCTCCTGTCGGCGCTGGCGGGCGCGCGCGTCCTCGTCCCCGTGGTGGCCGTACTGGGAGAGGTCGAGACCGGCCCCGACGGCCTCCGCCGCGAGAAGACCAGCGATATGGCCGTCCCCACGCTGCAGGCCCCCGACGGCCGCCGCGCCCTCCCCGCCTTCACCTCCATGGAGACCCTCCAGCGCTGGCGCGCCGACGCCCGCCCGGTGGCGGTCCCGATGCGGCAGGCCCTGCTCGCCGCCTCCCACGAGAAGGCCGACACCGTCGTCGTCGATCTCGCCGGCCCGGTCACCTACCAGCTCACCGGTGCCGCCCTGCGGGCCCTGGCCGAGGGCCGCGAGAGCGCCGACCCGCTGGCCGACCCTGCCGTCACCGACGCCCTGCGCGCGCTGCTCGCCGCCGAGCCGGCCGTCCTCGTCGCCCATCTCGCACCCTCCGACGAGACCGACGCGACCCTCGCCCTGGGCCTCGCCCCCGATGCGCCCACCGCCGAGGTCGCCCAGCGCCTGGCGCGCGCCCTGGCCACCGACGACGTGCTGCGCGCGCGGCTGGTCAAGGGCCTTGACCTGGCCCTTCTGCCGCCGGGCGGACAGCGGCCGCAGGAAGCCCTGTTCCGCCGCTGACCTCGCGCGGGGCTCCTGACGCGGTCTCCTCGCCAACGCGCGCGTTCGGCTCCCCGCCCGCACTATGGGATGAGCTCAAGATCCACGCGAGGAGAGCTCATGGAGACCACCGAGACCCGCATCGTCGTATCCGAATTCCTCGGCACGCTGCTCCTGGTGTTCTTCGCCGTCGGCGCTGCCGTGCTGGCGGGCGAATACATCGGCACCTTCGGCATCGCCCTGGCCTTCGGCTTCACCATGCTGGCACTGGCCTACGCGCTCGGCCCGATCTCGGGCTGCCACATCAACCCCGCCGTGACGCTCGGCATGCTGCTGGCCCACCGCATCTCCCTCCACCGGGCAATCTCGTACTGGATCGCCCAGGTGCTCGGCGCCATCGTCGGCGCCGCCCTGCTCTTCCTGGTCGCCAAGCAGGTACCGGGCCTCAAGACGCACGACGCGTTCGGCACCAACGGCTGGGGCGACCGCTCGGCGGTGCACCTCAACCTCGGCGGCACGTTCGTCGCCGAGATCGTGATGACGTTCCTGTTCGTCTTCGTCGTGCTCTCGGTCACGCACCGGGTGGCCGTGACCGGCTTCGGCGGTCTGGCGCTCGGTCTGGCGCTGGGCACCGTCCACCTCATCGGCATCCCGCTGGACGGCACCTCCGTCAACCCCGCCCGAAGCATCGGCCCGGCCCTGTTCGCGGGCGGCGCCGCCATCACCCAGCTGTGGCTGTTCATCGTCGCCCCGCTGATCGGCGGCGCGCTGGCGGCCGTGGTGCACCAGATCACCCATCCGCCGAACGAACCGCGGCTCATCGCCGACGAGGAGATCACCGGCGACCCCGAGTCCGGCGAGCGGGTCTGAGCGCGCGACCGCTTCGTACCACGGCTCGGCAGACGAACGGCGAAGGGCCCCGGCCGTGGCGGCCGGGGCCCTTCGCCGCACGCGTTCCGGCTCAGCCGTACACGGGCCCGGTGAACTTCTCCCCGGGGCCCTGGCCCGGCTCGTCCGGTACGAGCGAGGCCTCACGGAAGGCCAGCTGCAGCGACTTCAGGCCGTCCCGCAGCGGCGCCGCGTGGTACGAGCCGATCTCGGTGGCGCTGGCCGTGACCAGCCCCGCCAGCGCCTGGATGAGCTTGCGCGCCTCGTCGAGGTCCTTGTGCGCCTCGCCCTCCTCGGCCAGTCCGAGGTTGACCGCCGCCGAACTCATCAGATGCACCGCGACCGTGGTGATCACCTCGACCGCCGGCACCTCCGCGATGTCACGGGTCATGTCCTCGAAGCCGGGGTTCGACGGCTCGGCTGCGTGCGCCGCGCCGGACGGCTGCTCCGGCTGCTGCGGGGTCTGGTCACTCATGTCCTGGGGCTTCACTTCCTGCTGAGGGGTCGCCTCCAGCCTATGGCCCGCCCCGCGGGACGCCGCGCCCGGGAGCGTCCGCCCGCGCGCGGGGCCGGTCGGCCACGTGTCGGCCCGGCACACAAGTGGGTGTCACTCCTTGACTCGTGTATTCTGGTGTGAACGACCGGCCGGACACGCATGTGACCGGCCCACAAGTGGAGGCTCCGATCTCCCACCCGCACCGACCTCAGGGTTGGCGGGTCAACGGTCTGGCTGCGCCCCGCGGAGACTTCGCGGCGGTGTTCCTGATCCTTTCCGGAGCCCCGCCTGTGTCCCGTCCGGGGCATTTTTCATGTACCGGCGCGGTTGGTCACACCGAAACAGACGTTACGCGGCAGTCCGCCAGGCCGTCGCGTGGTGCTACCGAGGAGGATCCATCAGCGCCGAGCCCCGCATCAACGACCGGATTCGCGTCCCTGAGGTGCGACTCGTCGGTCCCAGTGGCGAGCAGGTAGGCATTGTCCCGCTTGCCAAGGCACTGGAGCTTGCACAGGAGTACGACCTCGACCTCGTCGAGGTGGCGGCCAACGCCCGTCCTCCGGTCTGCAAGCTCATGGACTACGGCAAGTTCAAGTACGAGTCGGCAATGAAGGCCCGTGAGGCGCGCAAGAACCAGGCGCACACGGTCATCAAGGAGATGAAGCTCCGGCCGAAGATCGACCCGCACGACTACGACACCAAGAAGGGTCACGTCGTCCGGTTCCTCAAGCAGGGTGACAAGGTCAAGATCACGATCATGTTCCGTGGTCGCGAGCAGTCCCGTCCGGAGCTCGGCTTCCGGCTGCTGCAGCGGCTCGCGGAGGACGTCCAGGAGCTCGGCTTCATCGAGTCGAACCCCAAGCAGGACGGCCGGAACATGATCATGGTCCTCGGTCCGCACAAGAAGAAGACCGAGGCGATGGCCGAAGCCCGCGAGGCGCAGGCCGCCCGCAAGGCGGAGCGCCAGGGTGGAGCTCCCGCGGAGCAGTCCGTGGAGGAGCCCGCCGGGGAACCCGCCGAGGCGTGATTCGCGGGCGTGCGCCCCGGATGCATGCCGGGGTACCCGCCCCGGACACAACCGATTACATCTGACGCTCCCGCGGGCCGGTCCGTGCCGGTGGGAGCGCCACTGACGAGGAGAGTACGGCGCATGCCGAAGAACAAGACGCACAGCGGTGCCAGCAAGCGCTTCAAGATCACTGGCTCCGGCAAGGTGCTGCGCGAGCGCGCAGGCAAGCGCCATCTGCTCGAGCACAAGTCGTCCCGTGTGACGCGTCGCCTCACCGGCAACGCCGAGATGGCCCCGGGCGACGCCGCGAAGATCAAGAAGCTTCTCGGCAAGTGAGTCCGGGGCGCCCCGCCGACGGCGAGGGCGCGCCAGGACCAGGACCGGGACCCAATCGAACCGGGCCGTGTGACGACAACCACGGCCCCGCTACAAGGAGTTAACAAGTGGCACGCGTCAAGCGGGCAGTCAACGCCCACAAGAAGCGCCGGGCGATCCTGGAGCAGGCCAGCGGTTACCGTGGCCAGCGCTCCCGCCTCTACCGCAAGGCGAAGGAGCAGGTCACCCACTCGTTCGTCTACAACTACAACGACCGCAAGAAGCGCAAGGGCGACTTCCGTCAGCTGTGGATCCAGCGCATCAACGCCGCTGCCCGCGCCAACGGCATGACGTACAACCGCTTCATCCAGGGTCTGAAGGCCGCCAACGTCGAGGTGGACCGCAAGATCCTGGCCGACCTCGCGGTGACGGACGCCAACGCGTTCGCCGCGCTCGTCGAGGTCGCCCAGAAGGCGCTTCCGAGCGACGTCAACGCCCCGAAGGCCGCCTGAACTTCGGCCTGACGACGTTGTGACGCGGACCCGCAGGCCCCGGCCTGCGGGTCCGCCGCATTTCCGGTCCCGGGACGCCAGGGTCCCGGACCCCGCACCGAACGAAAGAAGCGAGCCGCCGCCCATGGGCACCCCCGAGCTGATCTCCCCGCGTTCCCCGCGTGTCTCCGCCGCCCGGCGGCTGGCCCGCCGCGCCTTCCGCGGCAAGGAGCGCCGGTTCATCGCCGAGGGCCCGCAGGCCGTACGGGAGGCCATCGCGCACCGCTCGGACGGTGAGCCCACGCTCATCGAGCTGTTCGCCACCGTCGAGGCCGCCGAGCGGCACGCCGAGATCGTCGAGGCCGCCCGCGCGGCCGGGGTACGGGTGCACTTCGCCGACGACCGGACCGTCGCCGACATCTCCCAGACCGTCACCCCGCAGGGCCTGCTGGGCGTCTGCCGCTTCCTCGACTCGCCGTTCGAGGACATCCTCGCCGCACGCCCCCAGCTGATCGCGGTGCTCGCCAACGTCCGCGACCCCGGCAACGCCGGTACGGTCCTGCGCTGCGCCGACGCGGCGGGCGCCGACGCGGTCGTGCTGACCGACGCCTCGGTGGACCTCTACAACCCCAAGTCCGTCCGCGCGTCGGTCGGTTCGCTCTTCCACCTGCCGGTCGCGGTCGGCGTCCCCGTCGAGCGCGTGGTGGGCGGCCTCCAGGGCGCCGGGGTGCGGATCCTGGCCGCCGACGGCGCGGGGGAGTGCGACCTGGACGCCGAGCTCGACGCCGGCTCCATGGGCGGCCCCACCGCCTGGGTCTTCGGCAACGAGGCCTGGGGGCTGCCGGAGGAGACCCGGGCCCTGGCGGACGCCGTCGTACGGGTCCCCATCCACGGCCGGGCCGAGAGCCTCAACCTCGCCACGGCCGCCGCGGTCTGCCTCTACGCCTCCGCGCGCGCCCAGCGCACGGCCGGAGGTTGCCGCTCCGGATCACCCGCCTGAGGGGTGTCCGGCGGATCTCCTGGCACATCCGACCCGAGCTAGTAGTGTGGCGTGCTCGGGGCCCGGGAGGGGGCGAACGGGGATGGGTGTGAGGACTTCCGGTAACACAGTCACCGCTGACAGCGGCCTGTCCGACGGGCTCGGGCACGGGCCGTCGGACACGGCGCCGGCCGCCCCGGACCCGACTGGACTGGGGTTCGACCCCGACGATCTGCCCGACGGCCTGGTGGTCGCGGACGAGACCGGCACGGTGATCACCTTCAACGCCGCGGCCGCCAGGATCACCGGCATCGCCCCCCGGGACGCCCTCGGCCGCCACCTGGAGCGGGCCCTTCCGCTGCAGGACATCGAGGGCCGCGCCTGGTGGCAGCTGACGGCCCCGTACAGCGGCCTCGCCATCCGCCGCGGCCAGCCCGAACGCAATCTGCTGCTGGGCGGCCGCGAGGTGCTGGTCTCCGCCCGTTATGTCCGCAGCCGGCCGACCGGTCCCGTACAGCGGCTGGTGATCGCGCTGCGCGGCACCGAGGCCCGGCGGCGTACGGAGCTGAGCCATGCCGAGCTGATCGCCACCGTCGCCCATGAACTGCGCTCGCCGCTGACCTCCGTCAAGGGCTTCACCGCCACCCTCCTCCAGAAGTGGGAACGCTTCACCGACGACCAGAAGCGGCTGATGCTGGAGACGGTGGACGCCGATGCCAACCGCGTCACCCGCCTGATCGCCGAGCTGCTGGACATCTCCCGCATCGACTCGGGCCGGCTGGAGGTGCGGCGGCAGCGGGTCGACATGATCGCCGCGGTGCGCCGGCACGTCCAGGCGCAGACCACCGCGGGCCAGAGCCCCGACCGTTTCCTGATCCGGATGCTGGAGCCGCTGCCCGATCTCTGGGCGGACCCGGACAAGGTCGACCAGGTGCTGGGCAACCTCCTGGAAAATGCGGTGCGCCACGGCGAGGGAACGGTCACCATTGAGGTCGGTCCGGCAACGGCCCTGACCGGCACCGAGGAGACCGGTGCGGACGCGACGACACCAGAGGGGACGACCGTCACCGTGAGCGACGAGGGCCCCGGCATCCCCGAGGAGTCGATGAGCCGCGTCTTCACCCGCTTCTGGCGGGGCAGCAAGCGCGGCGGCACGGGCCTGGGCCTCTATATCGTCAAGGGCATCGTCGAGGCGCACGGCGGGACGATCACGGTCGGCCGGGCCCCGGCCGGCGGCGCCCAGTTCCGATTTAGCCTGCCCGTCGCGGCTCCGGCGTTCATGGCCTAGGAGCACCCGCGGCGGGCGCCCCCATGGGGCTCGGACCTGCCGCGTCGGCCGTCCCCCTTAGACTTGACCTTTGGCACCTTTGGCGCACCAGCATCGCGGGCGAGCCGAGGCGACGCGAGCCATGCCAAGCCAGTCCACCGGAAGCACGGGAAGAGATGTCCGCACCCAATAAGTCGTACGACCCTGTCGAGGTCGAAGCCCTGAAACCGGAAGAGATCGCCGCACGGCTGGAGGAGGCGCTGGCCGCCATCGCCGCCGCCGCCGATCTGGAGGCGCTGCGCGAGGTGAAGGCCGCGCACGCCGGCGACCGCTCGCCGCTCGCCCTCGCCAACCGCGAGATCGGCGCCCTGCCCCCGCACGCCAAGGCGGACGCCGGCAAGCGCGTCGGCCAGGCCCGCGGCCGGGTGAACCAGGCGCTCAAGGCCCGCCAGGAGGAGCTGGAGGCGGAGCGCGACGCGCGCGTGCTGGTCGAGGAGGCGGTGGACGTCACGCTGCCGTACGACCGCACCCCGGCCGGCGCCCGGCATCCGCTGACCACCTTCATGGAGCGGGTCGCGGACGTCTTCGTCGCGATGGGCTACGAGGTCGCCGAGGGCCCCGAGGTCGAGGCCGAGTGGTTCAACTTCGACGCCCTGAACTTCCTGCCGGACCACCCGGCGCGCCAGATGCAGGACACCTTCTTCGTCCAGGGCAACGGCACGCAGGGCGATGAGAGCGGCGTCGTGCTGCGCACGCACACCTCGCCGGTCCAGGCCCGTACGCTCGTCGACCGCGAGCCGCCCGTCTACGTCGTCTGCCCGGGGCGGGTCTACCGCACCGACGAGCTGGACGCCACGCACTCCCCGGTCTTCCACCAGATCGAGCTGCTGGCCGTCGACGAGGGCCTGACCATGGCCGACCTCAAGGGCACCCTCGACCACATGGTCCAAGCGCTGTTCGGGCCGGACATGAAGACCCGGCTGCGGCCGAACTACTTCCCGTTCACCGAGCCGTCCGCCGAGATGGACATGGTCTGCTACGTCTGCCGTGGCGAGTCCGTGGGCAACCCCGACCGGCCCTGCCGCACCTGCTCCAGCGAAGGCTGGATCGAGCTGGGCGGCTGCGGCATGGTCAACCCCAAGGTGCTCATCGCCTGTGGCGTCGACCCCGAGAAGTACAGCGGGTTCGCGTTCGGGTTCGGCATCGACCGGATGCTGATGTTCCGGCACAACGTGGAAGACATGCGTGACATGTTCGAAGGCGACGTCCGGTTCACCCGGCCGTTCGGGATGGAGATCTGATGCGGGTCCCGCTTTCTTGGCTGCGGGAGTACGTCGACCTGCCGGCGACGGAGACCGGCCGTGACGTACAGGCCAAGCTCATTGCCGTCGGCCTCGAGGTCGAGACCGTCGAGCGGCTCGGCGACGGCCTCAAGGGCCCGCTCGTCGTCGGCCAGGTGCTGACCATCGAGGAGCTGGAGGGCTTCAAGAAGCCGATCCGCTTCTGCACCGTCGACGTCGGCGACGCCAACGGCACCGGCGAGCCCCAGGAAATCGTCTGCGGCGCGCGGAACTTCGCCGTCGGCGACAAGGTCGTCGTCGTCCTCCCCGGCGCCGTGCTGCCCGGCGACTTCAAGATCGCCGCGCGCAAGACGTACGGCAAGAAGTCGCACGGCATGATCTGCTCCGGCGACGAGCTGGGCATGGGCGACGACGGCACGCACGGCATCATCGTGCTGCCGCCGGAGTACGAGGTCGGCACGGACGCCATCGAGCTGCTGGAGCTCGTCGACGAGGTGCTGGACATCGCCGTCACCCCGGACCGCGGCTACTGCCTGTCGATGCGCGGCGTCGCCCGCGAGACCGCCATCGCCTACGGCCTGCCGCTGCGCGACCCGGCGCTGCTGGACGTGCCGCCGCCGAACGCCGGCGGTTACCCGGTCAAGGTCGCCGAACCCATCGGCTGCGACCGCTTCACCGCCCGCACGGTCACCGGCCTGGAGCCCGAGGCGCGCTCCCCGCTCTGGCTGCAGCGCCGGCTGCAGAAGGCCGGGATGCGCCCGATCTCGCTCGCCGTCGACATCACCAACTACGTGATGCTGGAGCTCGGCCAGCCGCTGCACGCCTACGACCGCGCCAGCGTGGACGGCCCGATCGGCGTCCGCCGCGCCACCGCGGGCGAGGCGCTGACCACCCTCGACGGCACCAAGCGGGTGCTGGACACCGAGGACCTGGTCATCACCGACAACCGCGGCCCGATCGGCCTCGCGGGGGTCATGGGCGGCGCCAACACCGAGATCGCGGCGCCGGTCGCCGACCCCGAGACGGGCCGGCTGCGCGGCACCACCGACATCGTGGTGGAGGCCGCCCACTTCGACCCGGTCGCCATCGCCCGTACGGCCCGCCGGCACAAGCTGTCCTCCGAGGCGGCCAAGCGCTTCGAGCGCGGCGTCGACCCGGAGGCCGCGTCCGCCGCGGCGCAGCGCACCGTCGATCTGCTGGTGCTGCTCGGCGGCGGCACCGCCGAGGACGGCGTCACCGAGATCGTCTCGCCCCGCGGGCCGCGCACGATCAGCATCCCCGCCGACCACCCGGACAAGGTCGCCGGTGTCACCTACGGCCGGGAGACCGTCGTCCGCCGCCTCCAGCAGGTCGGCTGCGACGTCTACGGCCAGGACGAGCTGGTCGTGACCGTGCCGTCCTGGCGGCCCGACCTCAGCGACCCCAACGACCTGGCCGAAGAGGTCATCCGGCTGGAGGGCTACGAGAATCTGCCCTCCACCCTCCCGAAGCCGCCGGCCGGCCGCGGGCTGACCGAGCGTCAGCGGCTGCACCGCCGGGTCGGCCGGGCGCTGGCCGGCGCGGGCTACGTCGAGGCGCTGAACTACCCGTTCACCGGCTCGCACGTCCTCGACCAGCTCGGCATCGAGCCGGACGACCCGCGCCGCGCGGCGGTCACCCTCGTCAACCCGCTCTCCGACGAGGAGCCCGACCTCCGGACGACCCTGATCCCGGGGCTGCTCGGCGCGCTGCGCCGCAACTTCGGCCGGGGTACGCACGATCTGGCGCTCTTCGAGACCGGCCCGGTCTTCCGCGCCGGCGGCGACGAGAAGCCGGCCAGCCGGCTGGTCGTCGACCGCCGTCCGACCGACGACGAGATCGCCTCGCTGGACGCCTCGCTGCCGCAGCAGCCGCGGCGCGCCGCCGTGGTGCTCGCCGGGGGCCGCGAACAGGCCGGCTGGTGGGGCGAGGGACGCCCCTCGATCTGGGCGGACGCCATCGAGGCGGGCCGTACGGTCGCGCGCGAGGCGGGCGTCGAGCTGATCGTCCGCCAGGACCAGCACGCCCCGTTCCACCCGGGCCGCTGTGCGGCGCTGCTCGCCCTGATCGACGGCGAGGAGGTCCTCGTCGGCAACGCCGGTGAGCTGCACCCGCGGGTCATCAAGACCCTCGCCCTGCCGGAGCGCACCTGCGCGATGGAGATCGACCTGGACCGCATCGAGCGGGCCGCCGCCGGACCGCGGCGCGCCCCGCGGATCTCGGCCTTCCCGGTCGCGACCCAGGACGTGGCGCTCATCGTCGACGAGGCCGTCCCGGCGGCCGCGGTCGAGAGCGCGCTGCACGAAGGTGCCGGTGAACTCCTCGAATCGCTGCGGCTGTTCGACGTCTTCACCGGCGAGCAGCTGGGTGCGGGCAAGAAGTCCCTCGCCTATGCGCTGCGCTTCCGCGCCGAGGACCGCACGCTGACCGCCGAGGAGGCCTCCGCGGCCCGCGACGCGGCGGTCGCGGCGGCGGTGGAGCGTACCGGGGCGGTGCTGCGCGGCTAGCCGCCTGCCGTGACATCCGAGGGCCGCGCGAGTGCCGCGCGGCCCTCGGGTCGTTTCCGGCCACCTGCGCCATCACTCCATCGGGTGAGATGCCGCCCACGGTCGGCGTACCGGTACCGAACGTCGTAAGAATCATTGCGGTCTATCTAGGGGGACCATCGGCATGATCCGGGCCTGGGCGAGAGGCGGTGCATCCGCGGGTGCGACGCGCGCCGGACAGGTCTTCCTCCTGGTGCTGCCCGGCGTCTGGGTCCTTGGCGTGGTGGGCTGGGAGCTGTGCCGGCCCTCCAGCGGCCAGCTGCTGCAGCTGCTGGCCGCCGCGCCCGCCATCGCCTGTGCCGGGACCGGCCGCCGCCAGTGCGTGCTGCTCGGCGGGCTGTGTGCGCTGCTGGCGCTGGTGCCGTTCGGTGCGGTGGAGCCCGCGGCCGGGCCCGGCACCCGGGCCGCGACATGTGGCGCGATCCTAGCGGTCGTCTGCGCCAGCTATCTGACGGCGGGCCGGCGACGGCGGCTGCTGCGGGAGCTGGAGCGCAGCCGGGAGGTCGCCGGTGCCGCGCAGCGGGTGCTGCTGCGGCCGCTGCCCTCGCGTATCGACGGAATGACGCTGGCCGCCGGCCATCTCTCCGCGAGCGAGGGGGCCGTGGTCGGCGGGGACCTGTACGACGTCGTGGGGACGCGGTACGGCGTACGGGCGGTGATCGGGGACGTCCGCGGACACGGTCTGGAGGCGCTGGGCACGGTCGCCGCGATGCTCGGCAGCTTTCGCGAGGCGGTCCATGACGAGCCCGAACTGAGCGGTCTGCTGCGCCGGTTGGAGCGCACGCACCAGCGGCATCTGCAGGAGCGGGCGGGCAGCGGGCAGCCGGCGGGCCTGGTGGCGGAGGAATTCGTGACGTTGCTGCTGCTGGAGGTGGACGGGGACGGTGCGGTGACGGCGCTGAACTGCGGGCACCCGTGGCCGTACCGGATCGGCGGCCCGGCGGGCCCGGAGGCGGCCCCGCTCGCGCCCGCGGAGCCGATGCCGCCGCTGGGGCTGTTCCCGCTGCCCGACGAGCTGCCCCTGGTCCCCTGCGGGCGGCTGGGGCCCGGCGAGGGGATGCTGCTGCACACCGACGGGGCGGCCGATACGCGGGACGCCGCGGGGGAGTTCTTTCCGCTGACGAGGGAGGTGCGCCGGGCCGCGGGGAAGCCGGGGAGTTCGCCGGCCGGGCTGGTCGAGGACGTACGGCAGGCGCTGCTGCGGCATTCCCGGGGGCGGCTGAATGACGATGTGGCGCTGGTGATGCTCCGCAACGACCGGCCGGAGGTGCCCGGAGCGGCTCCCGTCCCCAACGACCGGCCGGAGGTGCCCGGAGCGGCTCCCGTCCCCTTCACACCCCGTGTGAAGCGCGGTTCACTACGCTGATCCGTGGAGACGTCACGTCGACAAGGCCATGAGCCACGCAGCCGCCGGGGGACGGCCGGGCTCTCGGGGAGGCCGGCATGGAGCCCAACACCCTGCTCGACGCAATCCTCGACGAGGCCGGCATCTCGCACGCCGGGCTCGCCGCGCGCATCAACCAGCTCGGCCGCGGCCGCGGGCTCGCCCTGCGCTACGAACACACCGCGGTGGCCCGCTGGCTGAAGGGGCAGCGGCCGCGCGGCCAAGTACCCGATCTGATCTGCGAGATCCTCGGCGAACGGCTGCACCGCGCGGTCGGCCTCGACGACATCGGGCTCAGCCGTCCCGGTGTGCGCCGGACCCCCGACACCCCGCTCTCCGGCTTCGTCGAGCGCGCCACCGCCCTGTGGCGCTCCGACGAGCAGCAGCGGCCGCACGTCCTGGCCGCGCCCGCACTCACCGGCACCTCGGCGGTCATCCCCGTATGGGAATGGGAGAACCCGCCCGAGGACCAGGATGTCTCGCGCGACGGGCTGACCCGGGTCGGCATGGCCGACATCGAGATGTTGCGCGCCGCGCGGACCCACTACGAGCAGATGTACCGGAAGGCGGGTGGTGTCGCGACCAGAGCACGCATCGTGGGATTCCTCAACACCGAGGCGGCGCCGCTGCTGCGGGGCAGCTACAGCGATGCGACGGGCCGTCAGCTCCACCGGGCCACCGGGGGACTGGTCGCCGTCGCGGGCATCTGCGCGTACGACTCGGACGCTCTCGGGCTGGCCCAGCGCTATTTCCATCAGGCGCTGAGGCTGGCCAAGGCCAGCGGGGACCGCGGCCTCGGCGCGTATGTCATCGCGCTGCTGGTCAATCAGTCCCTCTTCGTACGGGAATACCGCCAGGCGGTCGCCTTCGCGGAGGCGGCGCTGCGGGCCGCGGGCCCGCAGATCACCCCGGCGCTGGCCGCGGACCTCTACGCGATGCAGGCCAAGTCCTACGCCCGGCTCGGCGACGGGTCCGGCGCACTGGCGTGCATCCGGCGCGCGGAGGCGGCGGCGGAGCGCATCCGGCCCGGCCTGGAGCCGGCCGAGACGGGCTATGTCCAGCCCGGCCTGGTGAACGTACAAGTGGCGGAGGCGCTGCTGAGCCTCGGCGACCTGCGGGCCGCCCGGGAACAGGCGGACGCCGCCGTCGACACCCCCGCACACGACCGCGGCCGGGTCCACCGGCTGGCCATGCTCACCCATATCGAGCTCCGCCAAGGCGATGCGGACCGGGCCGTGGCCGATGCCGCGCAGATGACGGAGCGGGCTCGGGGCATGGAGTCGCAACGGCTGCGGGACCGGCTGCGGGCGGTGCGCGAGCATCTGGCCAGGACCGGGAGTTCCGCGACCCGTGAGGCTGCCGACCTGATCGATGAGGTGCTGCGCGTTCCGCTGTGACCGGGCTCGTGTCACCTTGCCTGCTCAACAGCGGAAGGTGGCAGTTACATGCGTTGGAACAATCTCAGCGAGAAGCCCGTCTATGCGAATCCGTGGTTCCGGGTCAATCTGGCCGATGTGGAGCTGCCCGACGGCCGTCATCTGGATCACTACCTGATCCGGATGCGGCCGGTCGCCGTGGCCACGGTGGTCAATCCGGCCCATGAGGTGCTGCTGCTGTGGCGGCACCGCTTCATCACCGACACCTGGGGGTGGGAACTGGCCGCCGGGGTCGTCGAGGACGGCGAGGACCTCGCGGCCGCGGCCGCGCGGGAGATGGAGGAGGAGACGGGGTGGCGCCCCGGCCCCCTCCGGCATCTTCTGACGGTGGAGCCGTCCAACGGCCTCACCGACGCGCGGCATCACATCTACTGGTCGGACGAGGGCGAGTACGTCGGCTCCCCGCAGGACGACTTCGAGTCGGAGCGGCGGGAGTGGGTGCCGCTCAAGCTGGTGCCCGACATGGTGGCGAGGGGGGAGGTACCGGCCGCGAACATGGCCGCGGCGCTGCTGATGCTGCATCATCTGCGCCTGGGCTGACCGCTGGTGGCCGCTCCCGCCGGGCGGTCACCGTCCGGTCGCCTGCCACACCGTGACCGCCAGGGCCGCGAGCCCGGTGAGCGCGGCGAGGGACGGCAGGGGCCAGCGGGTGCCTTCCAGCCGCGTGACGCGGGCCTGCAGCTCGTCCGCGTCACGCTCGCTCTGTTCGGCGCGCTGGGCGAGCAGCGCCAGATGTCCGTCGACCCGGGCGGTGCGCACATCGAGGCAGCGCCTCAGCTCCGCTAGGCGGCCGGTCACCTGATCGGTTTCGGGGTGGGCGGTCACGTTCCGCATCCTCATTCCTTGTGCCGGGGGACATCGTCGTCCGTACGCATAACAGTCAACTGCGCTGCGGCGAAAGGCGGGAGCGTGTGTTTCGGGGAGATGCGGGTCCCCGGAACACACCCCGTGTGAAGTGACGGCGGGTGACGGCGTGCGGCGCCTCGCACGGGGTGTGAACCGTGCGCACCGAGCGGAGCCCTTCACACGCTCCCCCGGCCGCCGGAAGGGGAGTTGACTCGTACTCCACGGGGCCGACGCCGGCGGACGGGCGCCCGCCGGCCCGGTGTCCGCCCGCCGGTACTCCCCCGAGCGGCGGGCGGACGGCCCCGGACGGCGCGGCTGCGCGCGGGGCGTCAGTACGAGTAGAAGCCCGACCCGGACTTCCGGCCCAGCCGGCCCGCGTCCACCATGCGCGCGAGCAGCGGGGGAGCGGCGTACAGGGGCTCCTTGTACTCCTCGTACATGGAGGCGGCGACCGAGGCCACGGTGTCGAGGCCGATCAGGTCGGACAGCTTGAGCGGGCCCATCGGGTGGGCGCAGCCCAGCTCCATGCCGTTGTCGATGTCCTCGCGGCTGGCGATGCCGGACTCGAACATCCGGATCGCGGAGAGCAGATACGGGATCAGCAGCGCGTTGACGACGAAGCCGGAGCGGTCCTGGGCGCGGATGGCGTGCTTGCCCAGGACGTTGTGGACCAGTGCCTCGGCGCGCTTGATGGTCTCGTCGCCGGTGGTCAGGGCGGGGATGAGCTCCACCAGCTTCTGCACCGGGGCCGGGTTGAAGAAGTGGATGCCGATGACCTGGTCGGGGCGGGAGGTGGCGACCGCCAGCTTCACCAGGGGGATGGAGGAGGTGTTGGACGCCAGGATCGCGTCCGGGCGGGTGACGACCTGGTCGAGGACCTGGAAGATCTCCGTCTTGACCTGCTCGTTCTCCACGACGGCCTCGATGACGAGGTCGCGGTCGGCGAACTCCCCGAGGTCGGTGGTGAAATTCAGCCGGCCGAGCGTGGCGTCGCGCTCGGCGGGGGTGATCTTGCCGCGCTCGGCGGCCTTGCCGAGCGAGTTGGTCAAGCGGGTGCGGCCCAGCTCCAGGGCTTCGCCGGTGGTCTCGGCGACCATGACGTCCAGTCCGGCGCGGGCGCACACTTCGGCGATGCCGGCGCCCATCTGGCCGCAGCCGACCACTCCGACGCGTGCGATGTCGGTGAAAGTGTCCGTCACCTCGTGCCTTTCGCTGATCTTCAGGACCCTGCGGTACGCCGTAAGGGTCCGACGCCCGCCTCGGCCCCGACGTTACTCCGCGCGGCGCTGTGCTCTGGCCGCCGGGGCGGGCATCCTGAGCCCTCAGGACGGGACAATCGGGACAAGCTGAGGGTTTTTCATGAGACGGATCACACGGCGGGGATTCGCGGCGGGCGTGCTGGGCGCGGCGTCGTCACTGCTCGGAGCGGGACACGGGACGGCCGGGGCGGTGGGTGACCCGGGCTCGGCGCCGATGCGCGGCATGTGGCTGGCCACCGTCGCCAACCTGGACTGGCCCACCCGGCCGGGGCTGACGCCCGCCGAACAGCAACGCCAACTGCTCGACCTCCTGGAGGTGGCCGTGGAACGCCGCCTGAACACGGTGTTCTTCCAGGTCCGGCCCACCGCGGACGCCCTGTGGCCCTCGCCGCACGAGCCCTGGACGCAGTACCTGACCGGAACGCAGGGCAAGGATCCGGGCTGGGACCCGCTCGGCTTCGCCGTCGCCGAGGCGCACCGGCGCGATCTCCAACTGCACGCCTGGTTCAACCCGTACCGCGTCGCCAACCACGCCGACCCCGACCGGCTGGTGTCCGGCCATCCCGCGCGCCGGCATCCGGAGTGGGTGCTGCCCTACGGCGGCAAGCTCTACTACAACCCGGGGCTGCCCGAGGTCCGGGGCTTCGTCCAGGAGGCGATGCTCGACGCGGTGCACCGCTATCCCGTCGACGGGGTGCATTTCGACGACTACTTCTATCCCTATCCGGTCGCGGGAGAGGAGTTCGACGACGATGCGGCCTTCGAGGAGCACGGTGCGGGCTTCGCGGACCGGGCCAGCTGGCGGCGGGACAACGTCGACCGGCTGGTGCGGGAGATGAAGCAGAAGGTGGCCGCCGTGGGGCGGCCGGTGCGGTTCGGCGTCAGTCCCTCGGCCATCTGGCGCAATCGCGGGACCGACTCCTCGGGCTCCGACACCCGCGGACTGCAGACCTATGACGACCTGTACGCCGACACACGGCGCTGGGTGCGGGAGGGGTGGATCGACTACATCGTGCCGCAGGTGTACTGGCACATCGGTTACGAGGCCGCCGACTACGCCAAGGTCGTGCCGTGGTGGTCGGAGGCCGTCTCCGGCACCGGCGTGGACCTCTACATCGGCGAGGCCCTGTACCGGGCGGGCGATCCGGCGCAGGGCACCCCTTGGCTGGACCCGGCCGAACTCTCCCGCCACCTCACCTTCGCCCGCGGCTATCCGCAGGTCGGCGGGCATGTCTTCTTCTCGGCGAGGGATGTCGCAAAGGACCGGTCGGGCGCGCTGGCCCGGATCGTGCATGACCACTACGGCGGCGCGGCGCGGCCGTAGTGGTCACCGTGTCCGGCCGCCGGCCGGTGGTGGTGCGGGGTGCTAGCGGCCGGTGATGTCGGTGGACTTGCCGTGCTGGACGACGCAGTCGGGCCCGGGGGACATGATCGATTCATGGCCGTCCGCGGCGCGGACGCGGTACGGCGGCTCGCCGTTCGTTCCCAGTACCTCGACGATCTCCACGGCGTGGTCGCCGTGCCCGACGGTTCTGCCGTGCACCAGCAGCCGGTCGCCCGTGTTTGCGTGCATCAGGATCCTCCCGCTTCGGGCGGCCGCGCGACCGGGACGGCCCACAGGGAGCTGCGGCCGGGCGGTTGAACGGCCAACGGTTTACCTGTTGACGGGCCTGGTGGCGGCCCGGACGGCGGTACATGCCATCGCGGCAAGTTTACGTCCCCGGCGGGTCCCCGCACCCGGCGGGCGAGGGGCGGACCCGGTGCGTCAGCCGCGGGTCCGCTGGGTGACCGCGATGCACACCAGCACCGCGACCGCCGCGAGCGGCGCGGCCGGCGGCAGGTGCTCGCCGAGCAGCACCACCGACCAGACCAGGGTCAGCAGCGGCTGGGCCAGCTGCAGCTGGCTGGCCTTGGAGACGCCGATCGCGGCCATTCCGCGGTACCAGACGACCAGGCCCAGGAACTGCGAGCCGAACGCCAGCCACAGCAGCCCGGCGACGGTGTGCGCGGTCAGGTGCAGCGGCTCGGCGGCCAGCGCGAGGGCCGCGCCCGGGACCGTCAGCGGCAGGGCCAGCACCAGCGCCCAGCCGATCACCTGCCAGCCCGGCAGATGGCGGGCCAGCCGGCCGCCCTCGGTGTAGCCGGCCGCGCACACCAGCAGCGCGGCGAACAGGAACAGATCGCCGGTGCTGGGCGCCCCGCCGCTCTGCTGCACCGCGAAGGCGATGACGACGGCGGCGCCGGCCAGCGAGGCGATCCAGAAGGTGCGCGAGGGCCGGGCCCCGGTGCGGACGGCCGAGAAGGCCGCGGTGGTCAGCGGCAGCAGGCCGACCACGACGGCCGCGTGCGAGGTGGTGGAGGTCTCCAGGGCCAGGGTCGTCAGCAGCGGGAAGCCGAGGACCACACCGCCCGCCACGACGGCGATCCCGGCCCAGTGGCGGCGCTCGGGGACGCGGACGCGCAGGGCCAGCAGGCAGCCGCCCGCGAGGGCCGCGGCGAGCACGCTGCGCAGCATGACGACCGTCCAGGGGCCCATGCCCTCCAGGGCCCAGGCCGTGCCGGGGAACGTCAGGGAGAACGCGGCGACGCCCAGCGCGGCGAGCAGGGCGCCGGGGACGGCGGGACGCTCCGGGGCGGTGGCGCGGGGGGCGGCGGGCCGTTCCGGGGCGGTGACGGTGCCGACCGCTATCCCGCTCGTCGCGATAGCGCTATCGTTGTCTCTCATGCAAGAGCGTAGCAGTGTCGCTGAGCTGGCCGCGAGCCTGCGGGAAGAGCTGAACCGCTACTCCCCTGGAGAGAAGCTGCCGTCCAGTCGCGCCCTGGTGGAGCGGCACCGGGTGAGCCCGGTGACCGTCTCCCGGGCGCTCGCGGAGCTGGTCGCCGAGGGCCTCGTCGTCACCCGGCCCGGCGCCGGGGCGTTCCGCGCGCAGCCGCGTGCCGAGGCGCCGCGGCCCGCCGACACCTCCTGGCAGGAGATCGCCCTGAGCGCCGAACCGGCCGGCGACCAGGTGCCGCGCAGCGTCGACGCGGCCGGCGTCCTGGCCACCCTCGCCACGCCCGCCCTCGGCGTCATCGAACTCCACGGCGGCTATCTGCACCCCGACCTCCAGCCGGAACGCGCCCTCGCCGCCGCCCTGGCCCGCGCCGGACGGCGGCCGGGCGTCTGGGGACGGCCGCCGATCGAGGGCGTCCCGGAGCTGCGGGCCTGGTTCGCGCGGGAGATCGGCGGCCCCGGCGGCGCGCTCGCCCCCAGCGACGTGCTGATCACCGCCGGCGGCCAGAGCGCGCTGACCACCGCCCTGCGTGCGCTCGCCGCGCCCGGCGCGCCGGTCCTCGTCGAATCCCCCACCTACCCGGGCATGCTGGCCGCCGCCCGCGCCTCCGGCCTGCGGCCGGTGCCCGTACCGGTGGACGCGGACGGGGTCCGCACCGATCTGCTCGCCGATGCCTTCCGGGCCAGCGGGGCGCGGCTGTTCGTCTGCCAGCCGCTGTTCCAGAACCCGACCGGCGCGGTGCTCTCGGCGGAGCGGCGGCGCGAGGTGCTGCGGGTGGCCCGCGCGGCCGGGGCGTTCGTGGTCGAGGACGACTTCGCCCGGCGGCTGGTGCACGACGGCGCACCCGCTCTTCCGCCGACCCTGGCCGCCGACGACCCGGACGGCACCGTCGTCCATGTCTGCTCCCTGACCAAGATCACCTCGCCCAGTCTGCGGGTGGGCGCCCTGACCGCCCGCGGCCCGGTCCTCGACCGGCTGCGCGCCATCCAGGTCGTCGACAGCTTCTTCGTACCGGGCCCGCTCCAGGAGGCCACCGTCGAACTGGTCGGCTCGCCCGCCTGGGCCCGCCATCTGCGCCTGATCTCCGGCACCCTGGCCGACCGCCGGGACGCCATGGCCGCCGCGCTGCACCGCCATCTGCCCGCCGTCGCGGCCCGCAGCCCGCGGATCGCACCGGGCGGCTACCTCCTGTGGGTACGGCTGCCGGACGGTACGGACGAGGCGGCGCTCACCGGCGCGGCACTGCACGCGGGCGTCGCCGTCGCCGCCGGCCGCCCCTATTTCGCCGCCGAACCGCCCGCGCCGCATCTGCGCCTGAGCTACGCCGGCGCGTCCGGGACCGCGGAACTCGCGGAAGGCGTGCGCAGGCTCCGTACGGCGTGTGACGAGCTGGGGATCCCGGTGGGGTGAGGAAGCCGCCCGGGGTCCGCCGGAGGATCCGCCGGGGGATCCGCCGAGCAAGCGGCCGGGGGATCCGCTGTCCGTCCGGATTCCGGTTCGACGCCGTCACCGCGCTTCTGGGAACCTCCCCGCATGACCGATGAAGCGCTCGACGGCTACGACATCTCCACCGACCCGGCCCGCCTGGACCGGGACCTGGTCCACCACTGGCTGTCCACCGACGCCTACTGGGCCGTGGGCCTCACCCGCGAGCGGCACGACCGGGCCGTCGCCGGTTCGCTCAACTTCGGCCTGTACGAGGCCGGTTCGGGGCGCCAGGTCGCCTACGCCCGGGTGGTCACCGACCACGCCACCTTCGCCTGGCTCTGCGATGTCTACGTCGCCCGCGACGACCGCGGCAAGGGCCTGGGCACCGCCCTGATAGAGGCCGTCGCCGAGCATCTGACGCCCTGCGGCCTGGCGCACATCACGCTCGCCACCAAGGACGCGCACGGCGTGTACGAGAAGATCGGCTTCCGGAGCCTGGTGTCGCCGGAGCAGTGGATGACGATGGGGCTGATCGATCCCGGGCCGCTCCCCATCTGACCGGCCGGGGGGACGGGCGGCCGCGCGCCGGCCGCCGGATTCATCGCGCCGCGCGCAAACCGGCCACCCGGGACGCCGGGGCTCATACCATCGGCGAATGCACGTTCGCCTCAAGCTGCTTGCCGCCGCCCGCAGCTCCGCGCTGCTCGAGACCCGGTTCGACGACGACCGCCCGCTCGACGCCGCCGGATGGCACGATGCCGAGCGCGCCGCCCCCGCCCTGTGCCGGCTCGCCGCCGCCGAGCTGCGCTACTGCTCCCCGTCCGCGCGCTGCCGCGAGACCGGTGAGGTCCTCGGCCTCACCCCGCTCGCCCAACCGGCCCTGCGCGACTGCGACATGGGGCGCTGGCGCGGCCGCACCCTAGGCGAGGTGGCCGCCGCCGAACCGCAAGCCGTGGACCGATGGCTCGCCGACCCGCGGTCCGCGCCGCACGGCGGCGAGTCGCTGCTGGCCTTCATCACCCGGGTCGGCAACTGGCTGGACACCCGGCCCGCCGGTGAGGGCGCCGGACCGGTGGCGGTCGCCGAGCCCGGGGTGGTCCGCGCCGCCCTGGTCTACGCGCTCCAGGCGCCGCCGCACACGTACTGGCGGATCGACGTCCAGCCGCTGTCGGTGACCACCCTGGCCGGGCGCGCCGGCAGCTGGAGCCTGGCCCTGGAGGCGTGAGCCGGGTGCCCGGCTCACGGCCCGCACTCGCGAAAGTCCACCCGGAAAGCCCAGCCGGGCCCGCCACCGACGTGCGCGCGGTGAGCGGGGACGCTTCGCTCGGGATATGTACACATACGCCGTCCGCCGCTCCGCCCACCGCCCGTTCCGCCGCCTGCGCGTGGCCGGTGCCGTGACGGCGGCCCTCGCGCTGGGCGGCTCCGGCGTCGCCACCGCCGCCGACGACGCGAACCAGGTGGTCGTCCAGCCCGACCCGGTGGCGCCCGGCGGTGAGTTCTCCGTCCTCGACGGCGGCAACTGCACCGGAGGATCGGGCGAGGCCACCTTCGAGGGCGCGGACATTCCGAAGCTGAAGCTGTCCGAGCTGCGCGACCAGGTCGGCGGCACCGCCACGGTCCCGCGGTCCGTCCCGCCGGGCGCGTACACCGTCACCGTCAGCTGCGGCGACGGCAGGGGCGACGACCTCACGACCCAGGGCGATACGGAGCGCGGGGCGCGCGGCGACGGCGCCGCCGGGCACGACCGCGGCGACCACGGCCCCGGCGCACCCGGCCCCGACGCACCCGGCAGGGCTCGCCTCACCTTCACCGGCACCCTGACGGTCTCCGCCGACGGCAGGGCGGACGCCGGAGCCGACACCGGCGCCGAGTCGCCCGGCGAGACCGGCCCCCAGGCCGCCGCCGACGCCGGTCCGGACGCCGGGCCCGGCCAGGCCGTCCCCAGGGGCGGTGCGGACACCGGTCTCGGCGGCGGCTCCGCGGTCGGCACCGGTGTCACGGTGCTCGGCGGCGTGCTGCTGGCCGGCGCGCTCGGCTGGGGCGTCGTCGCCTATCTGCGCCGGCCCCGGAGCGGCCGGGGCTGACGCGAGGGGCAGGGACGGCGCCGACGGCACCACTACGGCGTCGGATCGAGCGCCGTCGGCCCCGACCCGTCCATCAGGAACGGCACCGAGCCGTGCGTATGCGTGATCTTCCAGACGCCGTCGGTCTTGCGCAGGCCGACGGTCGCCCGGCTCCACAGCCGCACCTCGAAGCCGTCCGCCTTCGTCCCGGTCATCAGGTTGATGCTGCGTGAAGGCGACCTCGTCGCCGGCCGTGATCCCGACCTGGCGGCGGGCCTCCTGCCGCCCGGCGCCGCGGCGCCCCGGATCGGTGTACGGAAGGCGGACGCCGGCGGCGCCGGAAACTCATCGGCTGCCGGGTGCGCCGCCCCGGTGACAACCGCGCCGGGGCCCGCCCTACGACGCCAACTGCGCCGAATCGCCCCTGGTCAGCCAGGCGTTTGCGGCCTCCACACGGCTGCCGACGCGGAGCTTGGCGTAGGCGTGCTCCAGGTGTTTGTCGACGGTGCGGGGGCTGATCGCCAGGCGGCGGGCTATCTGCTGGTTGGTCAGGCCGTGGGCGAGCAGGGCGAGCACGGCGGACTCGCGGCGGGTGACCAGGCCCGGGGCGGGCGCGGGCGACGGCGGGGCGAGGCGGTTCAGGACGTGCCCGAGACGGGTGCGCAGCAGGGTCGCGGCGAACACGTCGTGGTCGGTGAAGTCGCTGCCGCTGCGGTTGACGGCCAGGCAGATGCTGCGCGGCACCCCGTTCACATAGCCGCCGGGGAAGGCCATCGCGAGCTGCCGCTCGGCGCCGACCGGCCGGTAGACGTCCGCGTAGGCGGCCAGCGCGTGGTACTCGCGGTCGGTCTGGAGCGTCGAGCGGCGCAGCGGGGCTCCGGTCCCGAAGGTGGTGTGAGCGACCAGCGGATCGGCCGGCGCGTCGCGGGCGAAGGCCGCCCACGCCTCCGGCGCGAGCAGGTCCGCGGGCAAGGTCAGCGGACGGCCCGCCGGTGCGGGCCGGGGCGTCCAGACGATGCTGTCGCCCGGTACGGCGCCGAGCAGCAGGGGGAGCAGTGCCGGAACGAGGGATTCCTCGTCGACGGCATCGATCAGGAGGTCCACGACGGCGAAGATGCGTCGCAGGCCGGCCTCCGCGGCCGCGCTCATGGATCCAGCGTGGACAGCGCGCGGGGGCAGCGTCAAGGTGCCGTTCGGCCCTTGGCGGGACGGCCGCTCGGATCTTCCGCCGCAGATCTTCGGTCACCGGTCTTCGGTCACCGGTCTTCGGTCACCGGTCTTCGGCCGCCGGTCTTCGGCCACCGGTCCACGGTCACCGGTCCTCGGTCACCGGGGATTGCCGCCCGGCCGGCCGGGGGAAGACCGGCCGGGGGCGTCGGCCGCGGTTAGCGGCCGACGGCGTAGACGCGGTTGACCGGGCTCTCGGCCGCCAGCTTCCAGCGGCGCAGCCCGGCGTCGGCGGCGATGGTCCGCATCGCCTCCTCTCCCGCGTGATTTCCCAGTGCCTGGGGACCGTGCTGGGCCAGCGCGGACGGCAGGCACACGGCGACCGAGGCGGCGGTCAGCGCCCGGCCGATGGGGGTGGCGTTCTCCTGGACGTCGGCCGAGCCGTTCGGCTCCACGATCATGCAGATGCCGTCGTCGGCCAGCGCCTGTTCGGCGCGGCGGAGCGCGCCGCCGGGGTCGCCGATGTCGTGCAGGCAGTCGAAGAAAGTGATCAGGTCGAAGTTCTTGCCCGGGAAGTCCTGGGCGGTCGCGACATCGAAGCGCACCCGGTCCGCCAGTCCCCGCTCGGCCACGATGCCGCGGGCCGCCCGGACGGAGGGCCGGTGGAAGTCGAAGCCGTAGAACTGCGAGGCGGGGAAGGCCTGGGCCATCAGCATCGTCGAGTAGCCGTAGCCGCACCCGATGTCCGCGACCCGCGCGCCCCGCTCCAGCTTGTCCACCATGCCGTCCAGCGACGCCAGCCACTCGGGGACGAGCGAGGCCGCATAGCCGGGCCGGAAGAACTTCGCGGTGCCCGCGAACAGGGCCGGTCCGTGCTCCTGCCAGCCCACGCCCTCGCCGGTGCGAAAGGCGTCCATGAGGGCGTCCTCGGTGGCGTAGACGGCCTGCAGCATGGTGAAGAAGCCCGCCGCGTAGTGGGGTGAATCGGGGTCCGCCAGGACGGCGGCGTGCGCGTCCGGCAGCTCGTAGGTGTCGGTCCCGGGTGCGTACGTCACGTACTCGCCGGCGACCTGGGCGGCCAGCCATTCGCGTACGTAGCGCTCGGCCAGGCCGGTGCGGTCGGCGAGCCGGGCGGAGGTGAGCGGTCCGGCCCCGGCCATGGCCGTGTACAGGCCGAGCCGGTCACCGAGGGAGGTGCACAGGCCCGCCACCGCGGCCCCGCCGTCGATGATCACCCGCTCCAGGAACTGCGCGATCCGGTCCTCGTCCGTGCGCTCCGTGCCGCGGCGCTCCTTGGGCGGCGCGGAACCGGGGGTGACGCCTGCGGACGCGGACGTGGCCATGCCCTCACCTCCTTGTACACCCCCACTCCATCAGGGACGCGGGCCCCGCGCCATACGGGATTCCCCGTATACGACGGGCCGATCCGGGTACTGCCATTCGCGACATTCCGGACCGACACTGGGGGGAGGAGGTGCGCCATGCGGAAGAGGGTCGACTGCCGGGATCACCCGAGCGAGATGCACTGCACCCTGGTCATCGCCGGCGAGGAGGAGGAAGTGGTCCGCGCCGCCAGCGAGCACGCCGTATCCGTCCACGGCCACACGGACGGCCCGGAGCTGCGCGAGCAGATCCGCTCCTCCCTCAAGGACGACGTTCCGCAGCGCGCCTGAGCCGCGGCGGGCATCGCCGCCGGGGAAGCGCGGCGGCGATGCCGCCATGGGGGCAGCAGGTCCCGCCGCCCTCGGTGCGGGGCGGCGGTCGCGGTGTGCGTACGACCCCGCGCCGGGCGCCACGCCATTGCATAAAACTGCTGCAATCCGTATAGTCATGCCATCGATGAGGAGGGTCCATGACGGTACGAGCAGCAGTGGCCGGAGCGAGCGGATACGCGGGGGGTGAAGTCCTGCGCCTGCTTCTGGCGCACCCCGAGGTCGAGATCGGCGCGGTGACCGGACACTCCAACGCGGGCCAGCGCCTGGGTTCCCTGCAGCCGCATCTGCTCCCGCTCGCCGACCGGGAGGTGCAGCCCACCTCCGCCGAGGTGCTGGCCGGACACGATGTCGTCTTCCTGGCGCTGCCGCACGGCCAGTCCGCGGCGGTCGCCGAGCAGCTCGGGCCCGACGTGCTTGTCGTCGACTGCGGTGCCGACTTCCGGCTGACGGACGCCGCCGACTGGGAGGCGTTCTACGGCTCGGCCCACGCGGGCACCTGGCCGTACGGTCTCCCGGAGCTGCCGGGGGCCCGCGCCGCGCTGCAGGGGTCCAAGCGCATCGCGGTCCCGGGCTGCTACCCCACCGCCGTCTCGCTCGCCCTGTTCCCCGCCTACCAGGCCGACCTCGCCGAGCCCGAGGCCGTCGTCGTCGCGGCGTCCGGCACCTCCGGCGCGGGCAAGGCGGCCAAGCCGCATCTGCTGGGGTCCGAGGTCATGGGCTCGATGAGCCCGTACGGCGTCGGTGGCGGCCACCGGCACACCCCCGAGATGATCCAGAACCTCAGCGCGGTGGCCGGCCGGCGCATCGGCGTCTCCTTCACCCCGACCCTGGCGCCGATGCCCCGCGGCATCCTCGCCACCTGCTCGGCCAAGGCCCGGCCCGGCGTGGACGCCGCCGCGGTGCGGGCCGTGTACGAGAAGGCGCTGGCCGACGAGCCGTTCGTCCGGCTGCTGCCCGAGGGCCAGTGGCCCGCCACCGCCGCCGTCCACGGCTCCAACGCCGCACACCTCCAGGTGACGCTGGACGCCGCCGCCGGCCGGATCATCGCGATCTGCGCCATCGACAACCTCACCAAGGGGACCGCGGGCGGCGCCATCCAGGCCATGAACATCGCCCTCGGTCTCGACGAGACCACCGGACTTTCGACGATCGGAGTCGCGCCGTGAGCGTCGTGCGCGCAGCCGCCGGACCGCAGACGACGACGATGGCCGCGCCGCTGCGCTGCGCGGGCGGAGAAGCGAACAAGGAGACACAGTGAGCGTTACGGCAGCCAAGGGATTCACGGCGGCGGGCATCGCCGCCGGGATCAAGGAGAACGGCAATCCGGACCTCGCCCTCGTGGTGAACAACGGGCCGCGGCTGGCCGCCGCCGGCGTCTTCACCTCCAACCGCGTCAAGGCGGCGCCGGTCGTCTGGTCCGAGCAGGTCCTCAAGGGCGGCCGGGTCTCCGCCGTCATCCTCAACTCCGGTGGCGCCAACGCCTGCACGGGCCCGCTGGGCTTCCAGGACACCCATGCGACCGCGGAGAAGGTCGCCGAGGTGCTGGCGGGCCACAACGCCGGCGAGGTGGCGGTCGCCTCCACCGGGCTGATCGGCCTGCGGCTCCCGATGGACAAGCTGCTGCCGGGCGTCGAGCGGGCCGCGGCCGAACTGACCGAACACGGCGGTGAGAAGGCCGCCATCGCCATCAAGACCACCGACAGCGTGCACAAGACCGCGGTCGTCACCCGGGACGGCTGGACCGTCGGCGGGATGGCCAAGGGCGCCGGCATGCTCGCGCCGGGCCTGGCCACCATGCTCGTCGTACTGACCACCGACGCCGATCTGCCGGCCGCCGACCTGGACAAGGCGCTGCGGGCCGCGACCCGTACCACCTTCGACCGGGTCGACTCCGACGGCTGTATGTCCACCAACGACACCGTGCTGCTGCTCGCCTCCGGCGCGTCCGGGAACACCCCGCAGTACGGGGAGTTCGCCGAGGCGGTCCGCACCGTCTGCGACGATCTCGCCCGCCAGCTCATCGGCGACGCCGAGGGCGCCAGCAAGGACATCCGCATCGAGGTGATCAACGCCGCGAGCGAGGACGACGCCGTCGAGGTCGGCCGCTCCATCGCCCGGAACAACCTCCTCAAGTGCGCCATCCACGGCGAGGACCCCAACTGGGGCCGGGTGCTCTCCGCCATCGGCACCACCTCGGCCGTCTTCGAGCCCGACCAGCTCAACGTCGCCATCAACGACGTCTGGGTCTGCAAGAACGGCTCGGTCGGCGAGGACCGCGACCTGGTCGACATGCGCTACCGCGAGGTGCGGATCACCGCCGACCTCGCCGCCGGCACCGAGTCCGCGGTCATCTGGGCCAACGACCTGACCGCCGACTACGTCCACGAGAACAGCGCGTACTCGTCATGAGTGCACGCAAGCACACCGCGCTCCCCAAGGCCCGCACCCTCATCGAGGCGCTGCCCTGGCTGACCCGGCACCACGGCAAGACCGTCGTCATCAAGTTCGGCGGCAACGCCATGGTCGACGAGGAGCTCAAGCGCGCCTTCGCCCAGGACGTGGTCTTCCTGCGGCACGCCGGCCTGCGCCCCGTCGTCGTCCACGGCGGCGGTCCGCAGATCAGCGCCCAACTGGACCTGCTCGGCCTGGAGTCGGAGTTCAAGGGCGGTCTGCGGGTCACCACGCCCGAGGCGATGAACGTCGTACGGATGGTGCTGGCCGGCCAGGTCCAGCGCGAACTCGTCGGACTGCTCAACGAGCACGGTCCGTTCGCCGTCGGCATGACCGGCGAGGACGCCCACCTCATGACCGCGACCAAGCACTACGCGGACATCGACGGCGAGCGGGTGGACATCGGCCGGGTCGGCGAGATCACCGCCATCGACTCCGGCGCGGTCCAGGCGCTGCTGGACGACGGCCGGATCCCGGTCATCTCCTCCATCGCCCGGAGCAGCGACGCGGCGGACGCCCTCGCCGGGGCGTCGGCGTCGAGGGTCTTCAACGTCAACGCCGACACCGCCGCGGCCGCCCTGGCCGCCGCCCTCGGCGCCGAGACCCTGATGGTCCTCACCGACGTCGAGGGCCTCTACGAGGACTGGCCGAACAGCGACGAGGTGATCTCCCGCCTCACCGCCACCCAGCTGGAGAAGCTGCTGCCCGACCTGGCCAGCGGCATGGTCCCCAAGATGCAGGGCTGTCTGCACGCGGTACGCAACGGCGTGCACACCGCCCGGGTCATCGACGGACGGGTCCAGCACTCCATCCTGCTGGAGATCTTCACCGACGAAGGAATCGGCACGATGGTCGTGCCGGACGCGAACACGCACACGAACGAGGGGGAGTCATGAGCGAGCGCAGCGAGCGAATCATCGAGAGGTGCGCGCCGAGCGAGTGCGAGGCCGAGCGCAGCGAGGTATCGGCATGAGCGAGGCGGCAGACACCCGGGGCCCGGCGGACAACGCCGGCCTCACCCGGCGCTGGCAGGGCGCCATGATGGACAACTTCGGCACCCCGCGCATCCCGCTGGTACGCGGCGAGGGCGCCGTGGTGTGGGACGCCGACGGCAACGAGTACCTCGACTTCGTCGGCGGTATCGCGGTCAACGCCCTGGGCCACGCCCACCCCGCCGTGGTCCGTGCGGTCTCCGACCAGGTCGCCACCCTCGGCCATGTCTCCAACCTCTTCGTCGCCGAGCCCACCGTGGCGCTGGCCGAACGGCTGCTGGCGCTGGCCGGCCGCCCCGGCCGGGTCTACTTCTCCAACTCCGGCGCCGAGGCCAACGAAGCCGCCTTCAAGATCGGCCGGCTCACCGGGCGCACCCATATGGTCTCCACGGCCGGCGGCTTCCACGGCCGCACCATGGGCGCCCTCGCGCTCACCGGCCAGCCCGCCAAGCAGGCCCCGTTCGTCCCGCTGCCCGGCGACGTCGACCACGTCCCCTACGGCGACGTCGAGGCCCTGCACGCCGCGGTCACCACCGACACCGCGTTCGTCATCCTCGAACCCGTCCAGGGCGAGAACGGCGTGATCGTCCCGCCGCCCGGCTACCTCCGGGCCGCCCGCGAGATCACCGCCGCCACCGGCACCCTGCTCGTCCTCGACGAGATCCAGACCGGCATCGGCCGCACCGGCCACTGGCTGGAGTCCCAGGCACAGGGCGTCGAGGCGGACATCATCACCCTCGCCAAGGGCCTCGGCGGCGGCCTGCCCATCGGCGCCACCCTCGCCTTCGGCCCCGCCGCCGACCTCCTGACCCCCGGCTCGCACGGCTCCACCTTCAGCGGCAACCCGGTCGTCTGCGCCGGCGCCCTCGCCGTCCTGGACACCATCGAGAAGGACGGCATCCTCGACGACGTCAAGCGCGTCGGCGAGCGGCTGCGGGACGGAATCGAGGCGCTGGGGCACCCATTGGTCCGTCAGGTCCGCGGCGCGGGCCTCCTCCTGGGTATCGTCTTGACCGAGTCCCTCGCGCCACAGGTGCAGCAGGCGGCTCAGGACGCGGGCCTCCTGGTGAACGCGGTCGCGCCGGACGTCATCCGGCTCGCCCCGCCGCTGATCGTCTCCGACGAGCAGGCGGACACGTTGCTCCAGAAGCTGCCCGCCGTCCTCAATACGGCCCGCCAGGGGGCCGACGGGGAACAACGATCCGGAGACTGACGACAACGATGACCGAGCCGCAGGAGACCGAGTCGCACAACGGCGGACCGGCCGTACCGCAGACCCGCACCGCCCGCCACCGCCGGATCGTGGACATCCTCAACCGGCAGCCGGTCCGCTCCCAGAGCCAGCTCGCCAAGCTGCTCGCCGACGACGGCCTGTCCGTCACCCAGGCGACGCTCTCCCGCGACCTGGACGAACTGGGCGCGGTCAAGATCCGCAACACCGGCGGCGAGCTGATCTACGCGGTGCCCAGCGAGGGCGGCGACCGCAAGCCGCGCGCCCCGCTGGGCGAGTCCGCCAAGGAGGAGCGGATGCGCCGCCTCTCCGGCGAACTCCTCATCTCCGCCGAGGCCTCCGCCAACCTCGTCGTCCTGCGCACCCCGCCCGGCGCCGCCCAGTTCCTGGCCTCGGCCATCGACCAGGCCGAACTGCACGACATTCTCGGCACCATCGCCGGCGACGACACCCTGATGCTCATCAGCCGCGACCCGGCGGGCGGGCAGGCCCTGGCCGAACACCTGCTGCGGCTGGCGCAGGGCGCGCGCTGAGCGGCGGGCCGGTCCGGCCCGCCGGGCTCAGCCGGTGAACTCCTCGATCAGGGCGGCCAGCTCGGTCAGCGCGGTGCGCTGCCCGTGGACGCCGTGGACGCCGTTCACGGCGATGACGATCTCGTCCGCACCGGCGTCCGCGTAGGCGGCGCAGCGCTCCGCCAGACCGGCGGGCGAGCCGTACAGGAAGGCGCCGCAGTCGACGAGCTTGCCCGCCCTGGCCTCCGGCCCGTCCTGCGGGGTGATGCCGGCCCCGGCGCGGTTGAGCATGTCGATGTAGTGCGGGACGGCGAGATGGGCCCGGTTGGCGGCGAGCGCCAGCCGCACCGGGTCCCGGTCCGCCCCCGCCACCGCCATCGGCACCATCGCCGTGATCCTGGGCGCCGCCCGCCCGGCCCGCTCCGCACCCTCGCGCAGCGCCGGCACCAGCGTGTCCCGCAGATAGCCGGCGGGCGTCAGCCAGGTGATGGCCCGGTCCGCAAGTTCGCCCGCGAGGCGGGCCATCGCGGGCCGCAGCACCCCCAGCCCCGCCTCCACCGCGGGCGCGGGCACCGGCGGCAGCAGCGCCCGCGAGCTGACATAGTCGCCGTCGACGACCGCGAGTTCCCCGTCCACCAGCCGGCGCACCGCCGTCAGATACTCCCGCACCGCCCGCAGCGGCTTCGGGTACGGCCGCTCCAGTACGGCCTCCTGGAATTCCGCGGGCCCCGGGCCGAAGCCGGCGACGACCGGGTGACCGGTGGTCAGCGCCACCGAACGGGCCTGCAGCGCGGCCTCGTACGGATGCCGCAGCCCCATCAGCGTCACCCCCAGCCCCACCGGCACCCGGAAGCCGGCGCCGGCCGCGTACGCGAACCCCTGATGCGCCTCCACCAGCATCGACTGCGCCTGCCACAGCCGCGCGGCCGGCGTGTAGGAGACCAGCCCGGCGTACGGCAGCAGCTGTTCCGGGCGGCGCGGTACGAAGGGGACCAGGACCGAGTACTGCACCATCACTTCTCTCCTTGCCGGCCGAAGTGCGGCACCCGGGCGGGCGGGCGCCGGTCGAGCAGCTCCATCGCCTGCCGGACCGCCTCGTCCAGCTGCGGGTCACGGCCGCGTACGTGGTCCTGGGGCGGGACGGGCACTTCGGTGTCCGGTGCGATGCCGACGTTCTCGGCGTCCCAGCCGGGGCCCTCGAACCAGCTGGCGAAGCGCGGCAGCAGCAGCCCGGTGCCGTCCATCAGGGAGTGCTGCCATTCGATGGCGGTGAACCCGCCCCAGGTCCGGGCGCCCACGACGGGGCCGATGCCCCGGTGGCGCACGGCCCAGACCATGATGTCGCCGTCCGAGCCGGTGAACTCGTCCGCCACCAGGACGACGGGGCCGCGCGGCGCGACATTGGGGTAGGCGTAGCCGAAGCCGCTGCGGTCCACCCGCCAGCCCGCCACCCGCTGGCCGAGCAGTTCGAGGACCTTCTCCGACATCTCGCCGCCGGCGTTCTCCCGGATGTCGAGGATCAGCCCGTCGCGGACGATCTCGGCCCGCAGATCGCGGTGCAGCTGCGCCCAGCCGGCGGTCGTCAGGTCGGGGAGGTGGAGATAGCCGAGGCGGCCGCCGGACGCCTCGGTGACGTGGTCCCGCCGTGCGGCGACCCCGTCGTGATAGCGCAGCGTCCGCTCCTCCGCGAGCGGCGTCACCGTCACCCGGCGGACGGCGCCGTCGGGGGAACGGACCGTCAGTTCCACCCTGCGGCCCGCCGTGCCGGTGAGCAGCGGGCCGGGGCCCGGGTCCGGGGCGACGGCGACGCCGTCGATCTCCAGCAGGACCTCGCCCGGCCGCACCCCGGCCCCCGGGGCCGCGAGCGGCGACCGGGCGCCGTCGGCCGACACCTCGCCGCGCGGGATGCGGGCGATGCGCCAGGCTCCGTCCGCGCCGCGCACCAGATCCGCGCCCAGGTGGCCCTGTGCCGCGGACGGGTCGCTCGCGCGGGGGCGCGGGGCGACATTGGTGTGCGACATGCCGAGTTCGCCGTGCAGCTCCCACAGCAGGTCGGTGAAGTCGTCGTAGCTGCCGACGCGGGCGAGCAGGGGACGGTAGCGGTCCACCACGTCGTCCCAGCGGGCGGGCTCCAGGTCGGTGCGGGCGCTGACGTCCCGCAGCAGCCGCGCGTCCTCCTCGAAGACCTGCCGCCATTCCGCCGCCGGGTCGACCACGGCCCGGATGCGGTCGGTGTCCACGGCGGTGGCGGCGCCCGCGCCGGTGGCGGGGTGCACCCACAGGGCGTCGGTGTGCGTCCGCGCCACGACGCGGGTTCCGTCGCCGCTGACCTGGAAGTCCCGTACGCCGGTGCGCAGTTCCACGCTCCGCATCCCGGCGAGGTCCCAGCCCTCCAGGACCGCCTGCCCGTCCGCCGCGGCGGGCGGTGGGAGCGGGTCGCGGATCCACAGCAGACCGTGCGCGGTGGCGCGCAGCGTCCGGTAGGTACCGGAGGCGACGGGCAGGGCCGTGGCCCGGTCGGCCAGCCCCTCGGTGTCGACGGTGACTTCGGCGCCGCCGGTGACGCCGGCCGGTGCGGGCCCGGCACCGGGGCCGAAGGGGAGCGGTACGGCCGCCGTGAGCGGCATCAGATGGGGCCGGGTCGCGCCGACGAAGGCCATGCCGAAGTCGTGCGCCTGGTGCACGGGCGCGAAGTCCCGGGCGGAGAGAAAGGCCAGATGGCGGCCGTCATGGGTGAACGCGGGGGAGAAGTCGCGAAAGCGCATCGGGGTGGCCTCGATGACGGATCCCTCGCGCACGCGCGCCATCCGCAGCTGTCGCAGCTGCTCGGGCCCGGGGTGGGACCACGCCAGCCAGGCGGAGTCCGGCGAGAAGACGAGCCCGCTGATGTCGCCGGAGTCGCTCCGGTCGATCTCGGTGACCCGGCCCGACGCCACATCGGCGAGCAGCACACCGCCGTAGAGATCGGACACCGCGAGCGTCGTGCCGTCGGGGGAGGCGGCCAGGTCCAGTACGCGCACGAAGCGGCCGGCGCCGATGTGGACCGGCGCGGCGCCCGGGGCGTCCCCGGTGATCTCCAGGCATTCGGTGCCCGGCGCATCGCTCACCCAGGCCACCTTGCCGGTGTCGCCCAGGACCCGCGGCAGGCGGCGGCGTACCCCCGGCCGGACGCCGAGGGCGCGCACCGGCCCGTCGTCGTACGGCAGCCGGTGGACGCCGCCGCGGATCTCGACCAGTGCGGCCCGCCCGGTGTGGTCCGGGGCGAAGCCGCCCAGGTTCCCGGCGGCCGGGACGCGGTGCGGGGCGAGCGCGGTACGGGGACCGCCGAGCGTCACCGCGATGCGCTCGGGTGTGGTGGCGGGGGACAGGTCCGGCAGCCGCCACAGGTCGCCGGCGCACTGGTAGACGATCCCCGCGCCGTCGGTGGCGGCGTGCCGGGCGTAGCCGTCGTGCCCGGTGTGGCGGCGGAGGTCGCCGCCGTCGGGCAGGCTCGACCACAGCTGCCCGCGGCCCGTGTGGTCGGAGAGGAACGCGACCCGGTCGCCTACCCACAGCGGGCATTCGAGGTTGCCGTCGACCGCGGGGTGCAGCCGGGTGAACTCCCCGGACCCGGCCGGATCGATCCACAGCCGTCCGGCGGTGCCGCCCCGGTAGCGCTTCCAGTAGGCGGCCTCGACGAAGACCGGCGTCTGGAGCAGCACCGCACCGTCCGGCCCCGGCGCCAGGCCACCGACCGGCCCGTACGGCAGCCGCTCGGGCGCCCGCCCGTCCACCGGCACCCGCCAGGCCCACGGCCGGCGCGCGCTGGGTTCCCCGGCGGCGGTGATCACCAGGACGTCGCCGTCCGGCGTCCAGCCCGCGACCCGGGTGCGCCGGTCACCCCAGTAGGTCAGGCGGCGGGCCGGGCCGCCGTCCGCCGGCGCGAGCCACACCTCCGGGGCGCCGTCGCGGGTGGCGGTCCAGGCGATCGATGCCCCGTCCGGGCCGATCCGCGGATGGCTGACCGGCACCCGGTCCGCGCTCAGCCGCCGGGCGCGGCCGCCCGACGCCGGGCACGTCCAGACGTCGTCCTCCGCCGTGAAGGTCAGCAGATCGCCGCGCACATGGGGAAAGCGCAGATACGCACCGGACGCGGCAGAGGGGGCACTCACGAACGCTCCTGAGTCGGATGAGGATCGAGTCGGATGAGTCGGATGAGGTGGAGTCGGATCAGGATTGAGGGGGCAACAGAGATCGGGCGGGGCCCGGGTGTTCAGCGCAGCCGGCCGTCGAGGGCCGCCGCGCCCGGCCGGTGAGCGCCGAGGAACACATACACCTGGCTGTGCCGGCCCTGCTCGGTCAGCCCCAGCGCCGCGTCCAGCGGGACGGCATCCATGCCCAGGACGATGCCGGAGGCCAGGTCCAGCGCGGTGGCCGCCAGATGCGCCCGCTGCGCGGCGGCGCCCGCCTCGATGTTCGCCGCCCGGTAGGCGCGGGGACCGTACGCGGTGACCGTCTCGCGGGGGTGCCAGTGCAGGACGAGCAGGGCCGGGGCCTGGCCGACGGAGTAGTTGTCGAGGCCGTAGAGCTCTTCGGTGACGGCGGCCAGGCCGTCACCGGGGACGGGGACGAGGGCGTGGCCGCCGGCGTGATAGCCGTACACCCCGGGGGCGAGGCCCCGCACCCGGCGCACGACCACGCTCAGCCCGGTCGGCGCGGCGGGCTCGTCCCCGTCGTGGGCGGTGCGGTCACCCGGTGCGGTGGCCCGCAGGACCGCCGCCAGCGCGTCCTGCTCCAGCGGCCGGGAGGCGTCGAAGCGTCCCGACGCGGAGGAGCGCCGGGCGAGGGTGGCGGCGGCGCGGCCCGCCGGGCGGGCGTCGCGCCCGCGGGGCAGCGCCAGGGCGCCGGGCGACAGCGGCTCCTCGGCGCGGGGGACGGCCCGCGGAGCGGTCGCCGGGCCCGTCGCCGTCGCCCGCTGCACATCCCGCGCCAGCGCGAAGTCCCGTACCGCGGAAGACCGTTCGTGATGCGGCGGCCGGACCGCGACCGGGGCGCCCGGTGCCGCCGGCGGTTCGCCCGCCCGCCACCGCAGGGGGAGCACCGCATGGACGGCCTCCGCGTCCGGCTCCAGCCCCAGCAGCCCGTTCAGCGCGTCCTGGTCGAACCACACCCGCTGCCGGTAGGGGAGCCCGCGGTCGTCGCCGAGCAGTTCCCAGGAGGCGGTGAACGCGCCCAGGTCCAGCGTCGCCAGGTGATAGGAGAGGTTGTGGTACTTGAACGCGTTCTTCCACGGCCGCACGGTGCACAGCAGGAACTGGTCCCCCAGGTCGGCCGCGCCGGGGCCCAGCGCGGCGTGCACGGCGGCGGTCGGGTCCCCCGCGGACAGCCGTTCCATGGCGTGCAGCCCCGAGGCGTAGTGGAAGACGCCGCCGGGCACCGGCGCCGAGGGACCCGCCGCCCAGTACACCTCGACCGGGTAGGCGGCGCCGCCCGACGGGGTGCCCCGGCCCCAGCGGACGGTGTGCGGCGCGGCCCGGTCGGCGAGGTCGGCGTTCCAGTCGACCTGGTAGCGCCGGGCGGCGATGCCGAGGGCCGCCTGGAGGTCGGCCGCCAGAGCATCGATCCCCAGCGGCCCCTGGGGAACCGGCTGCGCGAGTTCCGCGGGGAAGGGCAGCGGAAGGCGTTCCGCGCCCGGGTGGTGGGTGTGCGGAAGGGGCCGGTCCGCCCAGTCGGGGGTGAAGCCGGGCGGCTCCAGCGGGTCCTGCGCACGCCGGTGGACGGCGTCGAGGTAGTCGAGGGTCACGCGTGCGGCGTCGGTGTTCATCGTCTGGCGCTCTCGCTCCGGGCGGTCACGGGAAGGGGTGCGGATGACGGTGGACGTCCGCGTCCGCCAGCGGCGCCGCGCGCCGCCCGGCCCGCCAGGACGCGGTCCGCAGCCGCGGGTGGTGCAGGGCGCGCTGCTGCTCCCAGCCGAAGTCGATGGGGACGAGCCCGGGGGCGACGACGGCCGCGGTGTGCAGCCCGCAGGCCCGCTGCTCGGGGCAGGTCTGGTCGACCACGATGACGTCCTCGCTCACCGCGCCGACCAGCCGTACGCATTCCCTGAGGTCGTCCAGCAGATCTGCGGGGCGCGGACCGCGCTCCCGCCAGTCGGCGAAGGCCTCGTGGAGCGGTGCCGCGGGAGCGCCGGGCGGGCCGGCGAACGGCACCTGCGCCGCCATCTCCGGCAGCCCGTAGAGCAGTTCGTGGTCCTCCAGCTCGCGCACCAGGCGGTAGTCGGCGGCCATGGCGCGCGCCTCGTCCTGCCGCTCGCGCACGGTGGTGCGCTGGCGGTGCAGCTGCGCCGCGACCTCGCGCAGCGCCGAGGCCACCGCGTCCTCGGCGGACAGCGCCGCCCCGGCCGACAGCGAGATGTTGCCCAGGCCGGGTTCCTCCAGGCCGGCCAGGCACAGCACGGCCGGCACCGGCAGGTCGATCCGCATGTCGAAGAGCCGGATCGTGTAGCCCAGTCCCTCGATCTTGTCCCGCATCGCCGCGAGCGCGGGGGTGCCGGTGGCGCTGTCCAGGTCGATCTCGGGCAGCCGTTCGGCGCCGTACCAGGCGAGCAGGAACGCATCGCGCTCGATCAGTTCCAGCAGCCCGAACAGCGCGGCCTCCTCCAGGCAGCTGCCCGTCGCGCAGCCGTTGGAATTGCTCGACAGCAGGGAGGCGCCGCGCCGCCGGGGGCCGTAGTAGACGAGCTGCTGCGGTACGAGTACCGGCGCGTCCCGCACCAGGGAGTGCCCCCAGACCCAGTCCACCCGCTCATCGGGCCTAAACGGGCGGAAGGTTTCCCGGTGCCGGGCGTAGAAGTCGTCGTCGTAGAGGAGCCCGCCGCGCGGGTCGAGCGCGGGCAGCGACTGCTCGGCCAGTTCGTCGAGGGACATCCGCAGCGCCGGTCCGCGGCCCCACGGCCGCTGTCCCGCATAGCGCTCCAGGCCCTCGAACAGGGCCACCATCTCGCTCTGGTCGTAGGTGTCGGTGTGCCCGGCCCAGGTCGTCTCGTACAGTCCGCTGCCGCCGGTGCGCTCCCCGCCGAGCCGCAGCGTGCCGCCCACGGATTCGGTGACCGGGCTCGCCATGTCGTGGAAGACGGTGAAACCGAGCGCCCCACACACCGGGTTGATCAGCGCGTTCTTCGGGATCCCGTACGAGCGCCAGCTCCGCAGCCGGGCGCCGCCGCCGGGCCGGCGCGGCCGCGCGGCGGGGAAGCCGGTGAGGGCGGGCGGCACGTCGGGGCGGGCGCCGCCGCAGCGCGGGCACTGCGGGTCGGCCAGCAGGTGATGAGCCGTCACCAGACCGTCGACCAGGCCGACTTCCAGCACGGTGGCCGGTGCGGCGGAGGCGCCGGCGCGGGCGTCGGGGGCGCTGCGGGCCAGGGCGTGCAGGGCCGCGGCGACGGCGGGCGCGCCCCATTCGTAGGGGCCGGTGTGCCCGGGGCCGGTGACGTACTGTCCGGTGCCGGTCTCCAGCGCGATCCGCTCCTTCAGCGGGCGCAGCCGGATCCAGCGCCGCTCCAGGCACAGCGCGCACGGACCGGGGCTGTCGGCGTCGGTGTGCAAGGGGCCGACGAGGGCGGTGTCGCGGTGCAGGCGGACGGGAAGGACGACCGCGCCGTCGCCCGTGGGCCGTCCGCCGCGCGGTGCGGCGTCCGCCGGTGCGGGGAGCAGGCCCAGGGTCCCGATCTCCACGGTGGCGTCGGGTGCGCCGGGCGCGGGCGACGCGGCGAGGAGGGGGCGCAGCGCCTGGGCGAGCGCGTCCTGAGCGGCGGCCGGCGCGGTCTCCGTAGGGAGCGTGACGACGTGCATGGGGCTCTCCGCGGGGCTCTGGGAGGGAGGTACCGCGGTGGCGGGCGGGGCCCGCCACCGCGGTCAGGCGGTCAGCTGACGTAGCGTCAGGCGGACAGCTCCGGGGTGGTGCTGCAGTTGCAGCAGGAAGAGGTGCTGGCACAGCCACGGGCCGCCGCGGTCTCGACCTCGACGGAGACCGCCTCGATCTCGAAGTCCTCGACGTCCAGAACGGCCAGCTCGGACAGGTTGTTCATGATGTGCTCCTTATCGATATGTATGCGAACGGAACATCCACCGGAGCGGGCTCCGGCGCCTCCCCGCGGTCTCCCGCGGGGAAATCTCAGCGGGTGAGCAGGACGCGGCCCACCCGTACGGGTGCCTCGGTGCCGCCCAGTGCCGCGGGCGGCGTCGCCACCAGCAGCGCATCGCGGCCCGCGGTGCGCAGCTCCGCCAGCAGCCGGGCCAGCGGGTCGGGTCCGGGCGTCGTGTCGGGGCGCCGGGCGGCGGCCACCGGTTGCGGCGACGGCCAGTCCGGCGGGCACAGCAGCGACCGGCCGCCGTCGTGCCCCGCACCGCCGTCCCCGAACTGCCGTCGGCCGGCCAGCTCCACCAGCGCGGTGCGCAGGGCGGCGGCACGGGTCACCCCCGCCGCGACCACCTGGAGGCCGCCGTCGGACGTGGTGTGGCGGGCCACCACCACGCGCGCGGGTCCCGCGCCGGGCAGTTCGGCGAGCGTCAGCGCACCGGAGCGGGCCAGGCCCGGCAGCACCGTCAGTCCGGACTCCGTGGCCGCCTGCGGTACCGGCAGGTCCTCGGCGGCCGCTCCGCCCTCGCGCCACTCCCGCACCCGCTCGTGCAGCAGCGCCGACAGCACTCCGTCCAGGGCCAGTTCGGCGACGGCGGACCCGGCGCCGTAGCCCGCCAGGGCCGACGGCGCGGGGGCCCCTGGCGCCCCGGTCACCGCCGCCGCGGGCACCCACACCGGACGCCGGTCCAGCAGGGAGACGGCCGGGGTCCAGCACACCGGCTCGGCGTCGTCGTCGCCCGTGCGGCTGCCCGTGCCGCCGTGCGCGGCGGCGAGCCGGTCCGCGGTCACGACCTCCGCGGGGCCGTCCCCGAGTTCCTTGGCGGTCGCGGTGACCGTCGCGAACGGGGCCGGATCGGCCGCCGCGGCCCGCCGTGCGGCCCGTTCGACGGCGGCGCACCGGGCCTCGGCGAGCGAATCGGCGTCGAAGCCCGCGATGAGGGCCGATGCCGGTGCGGCGGTGCGCACCACCCCCACCTTGACCGCGGTCTGGGGCACCGATCCGTCCTCGAAGCGGGTCAGCGCCCCGGTCGTTTCGGCCGGCAGCTCCGCGTAGCGCTCATAGCGGTCGGCCGCCTCGCCCGGAAGGTCGAGCCGTCCCTCGGCGAGCGCCAGCAGGCCTGCCTGCGCCTCGGGGACGGTGGGCGGCGGGGCGCAGACCGGGCACCGGGGATGGGCGGGCAGCGGCTCCCGGCGGGCCGCCAGGGTCAGCGGGTCCTGGACCACCACGGCCCGCTCCAGCCCGGACGGCCCGGTGGCCGCGAGGTGCCGGAAGACCTCCAGCGCCAATTCGCTGCCGGCCGCGGCGAGCACCGCCGGATAAAGCCGGTCGCTCTCGATACGGCCGGATGTCCCGGGTATTTCTTCCCGGTTTTCATTCCGTGGCAGCCGCAATTCCGCACACGCCCAGCATGCGGTGCCCCGTGCCGGAACCAGCGGACCCTTGACGAGATGGTCGCCGGATATTCCGGCGGTGACAAATGCGGAACCGGATTCGTATGCGCGGGAAAAAAGCAGTTCACGGAATTCGCGGTCCGTTTCCTCCGGTGTGAGGATGACCGCGTCGGCCGGCCGTTCCGCCAGCGCCCGCGCCACGGATTCCGCCGAATCGGCGCGGAATGTCACCAGGCGGGCCGGTGTCCCGGCGTCCTGGAGTTCGGCCAGATCGCCGTCCCACGGCCCGGCGGCCGTACCGGCGGCCGATCGCCCGGCCGTCGTACCGGTGGCCCATGGCCCGCGCAGGCCCACGGAAACCTCCCGCGCCCCGTTGCGCAGCAGCGACCGCACCGCGGTCACCGCCGCCGGACCGCGCCCGACCACCAGCACCCGGGCGTCCCGCCAGCGGCGGAACCGCGCCAGGGGGAACTCCCCGTCGTGGGTGAGGAAGGCGATCTGCTCGCCGAAGCGCCGCGTCACGGCCTCGGGGAGGAGGTCGTCCGGCTCGGCCCGGCGCACGGTGACGAACCCGGCCTCGCCGAGGCGGGCCACCAGCCGCCCGACCATGTCGCGGCGCTGCGCGTCGAGTCCCTCGCAGAGCTCGTCCAGACCGCAGCCGGCCGAAAGGCGCGGGGCCAGTGCGACCAGCCACCGGTACACGGCCTTCCCCTTGAGGAAGGCATCCCCTTGCGCGCCTCTCAGAAAAACGCCGTCCGGAGTCTCGAAGAATGCAGAGTCCTGACGAAGGAAATACTTTTCGGTCGCTCCGGAAACGGAGTCGGCAGTCTCCACAGAACCTCCGTTCCGATCGCTCCGGCCTGACATCGCTTAGCCAACATGATCTCGGCGAGTTCTGTAAATGGTTCGCAATGTACAAGTTACGGGAGTATTACGGAGGCATATTTTGGAGGAAGGTACAAGGGGTGTCCTGAGTGGAAATGCGTCGCATTGATGAGAATACTGGATTCCGCTTCACCGGCTTCGCGGGTAAAAAGACGGCAACGCCTCGCCGAAGAAGGCGAGGCGTTGCCATGGGTTGCGAAGATGCGCCGCGAACTAACCTTTGGCCAATGGTTCAGTGGTTCATGCCCCGGCCTCCCGCCGCGCGATCCACGACAGCGCCGCGGCCCGTGCCAGCCGCAGCGCGGCCCGCTCGGCGTCCTCGTCCAGGCCCGCCGCGCGGACATGGTGCATGTGCAGCAGGGAGGGCAGTACGTGCAGCGGTTCCCGCCCGCCCCCTTCCGCCAGGCGCTCCCGATAGCCGGCCAGCGCCGCGCCGCGCCTGCGCCACGCCTCGACCGTCTCGGCACCGCCCGGCAGCGCACCCAGCGCGGCGAAACCGTCGTCCGGACGCGCCAGTTGCAGGGTCTCGTCGTGCAGCGCCCGGTCCGGCGCCGGACCCGAGCCCTTCGCGACATACGCCACCAGCCGGCGCATCCCGCCCTCGGTGTCCCCGGTGAGCGACACCGCCAGATCCACCAGGCTCGCCGCGGTCAGCGCCTGCGCCCGCGGCCCGCCGCGGCCCGCGGCCAGCCGCCACTGCGCCACCACCGCGGCCGAATCGGCGGCGAACACCGCCTCCGCGGCCGCCATCGCCGCGCCCCGCCCGTAGCGTCCCGTCTCCGGGAAATACGTGTCCCACTGCACCTGGCTCACCAGCCCGAGCCGGCGCAGCCCGGCCGCCCAGGCGCCGGCCCGGCCCCACACCCCGTCGGCGGCCTCGCCCCCGGGCACCCGGAAGCGCAGCCGCAGATGCGGGCGCGGATCGCGGTATCCCACGAAGAACCACTCGGGCGGCGTCTCCCAGCCCTCCCACAGCCGCGGCAGATGCGCGGTGAGGATCTCGGCCTGCCGCGCCGGATGCCCGTACAGCTTCAGATACGCCCATTCGCCCGCGCCCGGCAGCTGACCGTGGTCGCGCCCGGTCGCCACGGCCGGCGTCGAGCGCTGCGGTACGGGCGGCAGCGACCGCTCCTGGTGGGCGGCGAGCGGCATGCTGATCTCGTTGGCCCGGCCGCCCAGCCACCCGAACTCCCCGGCGTCCGGCGCCTCGTGCAGCGTGGCCTGCCCGTCGCGCGTCACCTCCGCCCGCAGCAGCTGCCGGTGCGCCCGCTCGGCCAGATCCAGCCGCAGCCGCCGGTCGTCGCCACCGAGGTAGACCGCCTCCGGCAGCCGGAACCGCCGCCGCCAGTCCGCCAGGCTCTTGTCCCAGACCTCCTCCGCGGCCCGCGGCCCCGCGAGGTCGGCCGCGTCCAGCGTCCAGCGGGCGGCGGCCAGCACCGTCCGCCCGTAGCGGACCCGGGGCAGGAACGGCAGATGACGGGCGGCACCCCAGACGAACGGGGCGAGCGCGGCCGCCCGCGCCCGGGGGACCTCGCACAGGAACCGCGCCAGCGGGTGGGTGAACAGCGTGAACTCCACGGAGTTCAGCACGGTCGGCTCCACGATCCGGCCGGTCGACAGCGACACCACGTACAGCCGGTGGTGATCGCCGCCCACGGCCAGGTCCTCCAGCGGCAGCGCCCGCTCGCCGTCGCCGTGCTCGGCCAGCGGGATGACCAGGGGCAGCACCGCGGGCGCCCGGCCGAGGTTCTCGGTGCGCACCAGCAGGGGAGGGCTGGAGACCTGGGCGGGCTGCGCATCGGGTTCCAGGGTCGGCACGGCCGCGTAGGCCGCGCTCAGCCGGTCCCGGTCGGCCTCGTCGAAGAGATGGAGGAAGCGCCCCGCGGTGGAGCCCGCGGCCGGCGACATATTGCCCACGGCCAGCTCGAAGTCGCCCTGGGCCAGGGCCTCTTGGCCCCTCGCCCGCAGCTGGAGGTAGAGCTCGGCGTGCGCGGGCACCCGGACCGGCTCCGCCGGTGCCAGGGCGTCGAGCATCCCGTCGTCGAGCACGATCTCCACGGCGCCGTCGAAGACCGCCCGCTGGGCCAGCGCCAGCAGCCGTTCCTCGCGGGCGGACGGCGCGGTCTCCGGCCGCTCCAGAAGGGAGCCCTGGTACCCGGCGGGCAGGCCCAGGCCCGCGTCGGGATCGGTGAGTTCGCGCACCGGCACCAGCGCCCCGATGCCGTACCGCTCCAGAAAGGCGGTGTGGTACTCCTGCCAGGCCACCGACCCCGAGGGGAACGGGGAGAGCCGGGCCAGCGCCGTCGCCGCCCGCTCGGCCTCCAGCGCCACCTCCTCGGGCAGCTGCACCGCGCAGTCGAGCCGCAGATCCACGAAGAGGGGCTGCTCCACGGCGTCCGACAGGGCGGTCATCCGCGCGGCGACGGCCGCCCTGATGTCCGCCCGGTCCTGCGGCGCGGCCCGGTTGTGCCGCTCGATGCCCGCGTGGATCTCCCGCAACGCGCCCACGGTGTCCGCGACATCCCCGACCGCCCCGGCGTCCGCCGCGGCCAGCCGGTCCAGGACATGCCCCAGCCCGTCGGACACCGTCATCGGCGCCCGCAGAGCGGTCAGCAGCACCCGCCGCGCCACCAGCTCCGCCAGCAGCCCGTCGATCACCTCGGCCGGCACCTTCGGGTACTCCGCGGCCAGTTCGCCCGCCACCTCGCCGAGCACGACGGGGGTACGGGCCGACCGCAGCACCGCCGCCACGGCGGGCGTGTGCCGCATGCTCACCTCGGTCGCGCCCACCCCCGCGTCGTGCCGCGGCTGCTGACAGGGCACCACCAGCTTCCCGCCCCGGACGACGGCCGTGGGGTCGGCGACGACCGGCAGCCGGTGCAACAGCTCGCGGGACGCCTCCAAACGGCCGACGACATCGGCCAGCCAGACCGAATCGGCCCGGACGACGGCGAGATGATCCGGACCCCAGCGCACCCGCGGACCCTCGCCGACAGCGGCCGGCGCGATCCCGGCGAACAGCCCGAACGGCGTCGCGCGGTGCTCCATCCGCAGCAGATAGCGCACGAGGGACTCCACCGCCCGCCGCACCCGGCGGGTCTGCTGCACCTGGCCCTCGCACACCGCGCGCACCCGGCGCGCCAGGGCCGGACTCGCCACCTCGACGGCCCGGGCCACGCCGTCGCACGCCCACACCTCCCGCAGCCAGTCCCGCCACTGCGCCACCCCGGCCCCGTCGCCCAGATCCGGCCAGGGCGGCAGCTCCCGGCCCTCCGGATAGGCGGCGGCCCGTACGAGCGCCACGTCCATGTGCCTGTACAACCGCACGTGATCCCCCACTCCTCAGCAACCGCGACAACGTCGTGACGGCATCCGCCCACGGGCGCTCATCCCAGGGTGTCCAGGACCGTCTCCAGCTCCGCCAGCGCCCCCTGCGCACCGTCCTTCATCCACACACCGGTGACGTTCAGGACGACGTCGTCCACCCCGGCCTCCTCGAACGCGCGCAACTGATCGACCACCCGCTCCCGTTCGCCGTACAGGAAGGCGCCGCCGTCGATGACCGCCTCGGCGCTGCGCCGAGGCGCGGCCATGTCCAGATCGATGCCGGACCGGCGCAGCATGTCCGCGTAGTGCGGCAGCCGCATATGGCCCTCGTTGCTCTCCAGCGCGAACTCCGCCCCGTCGCGGCCCGGTCCGGCCAGGGCGAGCGGCACCATCGCCACCAGCCGCGGCATCGGCCGGCCGGCCGCCTCGGCGCCGGCCCGCAGCTGCGGGATGACCACCGTGCGCAGATAGGACGCCGGCGTCAGCCAGGTGATGGCGACATCGGCCACCTCGCCGGCCAGCCGCGCCATCCGCGGCCGCAGCACACCCAGGCCGATCTCGACCGGCGGCCGCGGTATCTGCCACAGATGCGCCTGACAGGTGTAGTACTCGCCCACATGGTCCGCGGAGCCCTTCTCCAGCAGGCCCCGCATGACGGTGAGGTACTCCCGGGCGGCGGCCAGCGGCCGGCCGTAGGGCGCACCGAGCAGGCCGCGCTGGAGGTCGGTGGCGCCGGGCCCGTATCCGACCGTCACCGGCTGCCCCATCGTCTGCGCCAGGTTGGCCGCCTGGAGCGCGGCATCGTACGGATGGCGGAACGGCATCAGCGCGACGCCGATGCCCACCGGCACCCGGAAGCCGCTCGCCGCCGCGAACGTGAAGGTCTGATGCGGGTCGTTGGCCGGCGCCTGGCCCTGCCACAGCCGGTGCGCGCCGCTGCGGTGGACCAGCTCGGCGAACGGCAGGATCTCCTCCGGTTCGCTCGGCGCAAAGGGCATCAGAACGGAATACGTGGTCAATGGGTCCCCAAGTCGTCATCGGCCCGGCGTACGGCCTCCCGCCGCGCGCCCGGCCGGTACGGATGCCGGCCCTCGACGGGCCGCGCGCTCCGCGGAAAACACTTTCCTCATCGCGGACGCTACCTCCGGGAACGCCCGTGCGGCCCGGGTTCCCGGAAACCGGATCTTCGCCGCGACCGGCACAGGAGACGCGCGAACTCCCCGAAATGCCGCAATCGCCACCAGTGCGGACACATCTGCATATAGTTACCGCGCGTCCGGTCGCGAGCGCAGCGCTCACCCCCGCGGGAGGCGCCGCCGCACGGCCGCACGCCGCGTGAGCGCGGTGTCCTCACCCTCTACCGCGCCGGCCGGGGCCGGTCCGCAGGAAGGAGCGCCGCGAAGTGAAGCCTCAGCGCAGGAGCGGGACACGCGCCACGGCGGCCGGGGCCGTGGCCGTCTGCGGCGCCCTGGTCCTGACGGCCTGCGGCGCCGGCAACGGCTCCCGTCCCGCCGGCGGCTCGTCCACCGTCGCGGCTCCCAGCACCGCCGCCGGCGGCATCGTCTGCGCCAAGGCGGCCACCCTGAGCGCCTCCGGCTCGACGGCGCAGCAGTACGCGATGAACTACTGGATCAAGAACTACACCAAGGCCTGCACCGGCACCCACATCAGCTACACGGGCAACGGCTCCGGCTCCGGCCAGGACGATTTCCTGGCGGGGAAAACCGCCTTCGCGGGCTCGGACTCCCCGCTGACCGCCGATCAGGTCACCCGCTCCAAGAAGGTCTGCGCCGGCGGCGGGCACGCCATCCACCTGCCGATGGTCGGCGGACCGATCGCGGTCGGCTTCCACCTCCCGGGCATCGACCGGCTGGTCCTCGACGCCCCCGCCCTCGCCAAGATCTTCAACGCGGAGATCACGAAGTGGAACGACCCGGCGATCGCCGCCCTCAACAAGGGCGTCACGCTGCCCGCCACGCCGATCCAGGTGTTCCACCGCTCCGACTCCTCCGGCACGACCGACAACTTCACCGCCTACCTCGCCGCCGCCGCCCAGGGCGCCTGGCCCTACCCGCACAGCAAGACATGGGCGGCCAAGGGCGGCCACGCCGTCAAGGGCTCCGCGGACCTCGCCGACCAGGTGCGGCGGACCGCGGGCGCCATCGGCTACTTCGAGCTGCCCTACGCGGTGTCCCGCATGATCCGCACCGTCTCGGTCGACACCGGCGCGAGCGCTCCCGTCGACGCCAACGTGATCGCGGCCTCCCATGCGATCTCCGGTGCCAAGGCCACCGACACCGGCAACGACGTGCTCCTGCGCCTCGACTACGGCACCAAGGAGCCCGGCGCCTACCCGATCGACGTGGTCACCTACGAGATCGTCTGCAACAAGGGCAACAAGCCGGCGACCTGGCCCGCCACCAAGGCGTTCCTGACCTACATGGCCGGCCGAAAGGGCCAGGAGAACCTGACGTTCCAGGGCTATGCGACGCTCCCCGCCGAGGTCCTCACCAAGGTCCGCGACGAAATCGGGTCGCTGTCCTGACGGCCGCGCGCGCAGGACTCCCGCCGACAACGCGAAAGGCCGCTCCCTCGTTACGAGGAAACGGCCTCCGACCTGCGAAAAACGCTGGTCGGGACGACAGGATTTGAACCTGCGACCCCTTGACCCCCAGTCAAGTGCGCTACCAAGCTGCGCCACGTCCCGGTTGCCCGTGCCGGCCGGAATGTTCCCGGTCGGGGCGTGCAGAAGAAAAATACCCTGTCCCCGGCCCTGATTCCAAAGCGGGTCCCCTTCCGGCCGCTCTCCGGTCCTCGGCGGCCGGTACTCGTCCGTGTTTGTATGGGTTATGGCGGAAAAGTTCGAGGATGCCGATATTCGCGTGCGCCGGGTGTACGACCCTCCGGAGCCGGCCGACGGCGCCCGGGTGCTGGTGGACCGGTTGTGGCCGCGGGGGCTGTCGAAGGCGGATGCGCTGCTGACCGAATGGTGCAAGGACGCGGCCCCCTCGTCGGAGCTGCGGCGCTGGTACCACCACGAGGGCCCGCGCTTCGAGCGGTTCGCCGAGCGCTATCGGGGTGAGCTGGCGGGGGAGGCGGCGCAGCCGGCGCTGGCGCGGCTGCGGGAGCTGGCGGGGGAGGGTCCGCTGACGCTGCTCACCGCGACGAAGGAGGTGGGCCACAGCCATGTCGTTGTGCTGCTCGAGGCCCTTCGCGGGGGTTCCTGACCCCGCTCGGTGCCCCATCGGGCCGCGGTTGACCTGCGCATTCGTCGATTCATTGACGAAACATACGGCCGAGTGCATACTTATGCCTATCAGCGCATGCACAGTAAGGAGAAACCCGTGACCGAGCGCGTCGTACTCGCCTACTCCGGAGGCCTGGACACCTCTGTCTGCATCGGCTGGATCGCCGAGGAGACGGGCGCCGAGGTCATCGCCGTCGCTGTGGATGTCGGTCAGGGCGGTGAGGACCTCGAGGTCATCCGCGAGCGCGCCCTCGCCTGCGGTGCCGTGGAGGCCGAGGTCGCGGACGCCAAGGACGAGTTCGCCCAGGAGTACTGCCTCCCGGCGATCAAGGCCAACGCCCTCTACATGGACCGCTACCCGCTGGTCTCCGCCCTCTCCCGGCCGGCCATCGTCAAGCATCTGGTCGCCGCCGCCAAGAAGCACGGCGCCACCACCGTCGCCCACGGCTGCACCGGCAAGGGCAACGACCAGGTCCGCTTCGAGGCCGGCATCTCCTCCCTCGCCCCCGACCTCACCTGCATCGCCCCGGTCCGTGACTACGCCATGACCCGGGACAAGGCGATCGCCTTCTGCGAGGCGAAGAACCTGCCGATCGCGACGACCAAGAAGTCGCCGTACTCCATCGACCAGAACGTCTTCGGGCGGGCCGTGGAGACCGGCTTCCTGGAGGACATCTGGAACGCGCCGATCGAGGACGTCTACGAGTACACCCAGAACCCGGCCACCCCGCGGGAGGCCGACGAGGTCGTCATCACCTTCGAGCAGGGTGTCCCGGTCGCCCTCGACGGCAGGAAGGTCACCGTCCTGGAGGCGATCCAGGAGCTCAACCTGCGGGCCGGCGCCCAGGGCATCGGCCGGATCGACATGGTCGAGGACCGGCTGGTGGGCATCAAGTCCCGCGAGGTGTACGAGGCGCCCGGCGCCATCGCGCTGATCACCGCGCACCAGGAGCTGGAGAACGTCACCGTCGAGCGCGAACTGGCCCGCTACAAGCGGCAGGTCGAGCAGCGCTGGGGCGAGCTGGTCTACGACGGCCTGTGGTTCTCCCCGCTCAAGCGGGCCCTGGACGGCTTCATCGACGAGGCCAACCGGCATGTCTCCGGCGACATCCGGATGACCCTGCACGGCGGCCGCGCGGTGGTCACCGGCCGGAAGTCCGACGCCTCGCTCTACGACTTCAACCTGGCGACGTACGACACCGGCGACACCTTCGACCAGTCGCTCTCGAAGGGCTTCATCGAGCTCTTCGGGATGTCCAGCAAGATCGCGGCGCTGCGTCAATCGCGGGCGTAGCCCGACGCGACCAGGCCCGAGCCCGCTCGTTTATCCCCGTACGACCATCCCCGTACGACTGCCGCCTCCCCGCCCTCCCGGCGCGACGGGGGTACCCCCGGCCCGCACGGCCCGGGGGAAAGCAGCACATCACCACCCCTCCGAGGAGCAGCAGTGAGCAGCAACAGCGGTGACGTCCGGCTCTGGGGCGGCAGGTTCGCCTCCGGTCCCGCCGAGGCCCTGGCCCAGCTGTCGGCGTCCGTCCACTTCGACTGGCGCCTGGCCCCGTACGACATCGCCGGCTCCCGCGCGCACGCCAGGGTCCTGCACAAGGCGGGTCTGCTCACCGAGGACGAGCTCTCGCGGATGATCGCCGGGCTCGACCGGCTCGAAGCGGACGTCGCCGACGGTTCGTTCACCGGCACCATCGCCGACGAGGACGTGCACACCGCCCTGGAGCGCGGGCTTCTGGAGCGGCTCGGCCCGGACCTCGGCGGCAAGCTGCGGGCCGGCCGGTCCCGTAACGACCAGGTCGCCACACTCTTCCGGATGTATCTGCGCGACCACGCCCGGATCATCGGCGGTCTGATCGCCGGCCTCCAGGAGGCGCTGATCGGCCTCGCCGAGGCGCACCCGGACGTCGCCATGCCGGGCCGTACGCATCTCCAGCACGCCCAGCCGGTGCTCTTCGCCCACCATGTCCTGGCACACGTCCAGTCGCTGTCCCGGGACGCGGAGCGGCTGCGGCAGTGGGACGAGCGGACCGCGGTGTCCCCGTACGGCTCCGGTGCGCTCGCGGGCTCGTCGCTCGGCCTGGACCCCGAGGCGGTCGCCACGGACCTGGGCTTCGAGCACGGCTCGGCGGGCAACTCCATCGACGGCACGGCCTCGCGTGACTTCGTCGCCGAGTTCGCCTTCATCACGGCGATGATCGGGGTCAACCTCTCGCGGATCGCCGAGGAGATCATCATCTGGAACACGAAGGAGTTCTCCTTCGTGACCCTGCACGACGCCTTCTCCACCGGCTCGTCGATCATGCCGCAGAAGAAGAACCCGGACATCGCGGAGCTGGCGCGGGGCAAGTCGGGGCGCCTCATCGGCAATCTGACGGGGCTGATGGCGACCCTGAAGGCCCTTCCCCTCGCCTACAACCGCGACCTCCAGGAGGACAAGGAGCCGGTCTTCGACTCCTGCGACCAACTGGAGGTTCTGCTGCCGGCGTTCACCGGCATGATGGCCACGCTGACCGTCCACCGCGAGCGCATGGAGGAGCTGGCCCCGGCGGGCTTCTCGCTGGCCACCGACATCGCCGAGTGGCTGGTCAAGCAGGGCGTGCCGTTCCGGGTGGCGCACGAGGTCGCGGGGGAGTGCGTCAAGGAGTGCGAGGCGCACGGCATCGAGCTGGACCAGCTCACCGATGACCAGTTCGCCAAGATCTCCCCGCATCTGACCCCCGAGGTCCGCGGCGTCCTCAACGTCCCCGGGGCGCTGGCCTCGCGCAGCGGCCGCGGCGGCACCGCGCCCTCCGCGGTGGCGGCACAGCTCGCCGAGCTGAAGGCGGATCTGGCGGCGCAGCAGGCCTGGGCCACGGCCAAGCAGAAGTAGCGTACGGACGCGAACGGCGGCCTCCACCGACTCGGTGGGGGCCGCCGTTCGCGTTCCCGCGGAGGCCCGGCGGCTCCGGGGCGGCAGGCGGATCCGGCCGGGAGAGGGTGAGACGCTCAAGAATGTTATGAGACATGCGTGTCTCATTCGGGGTATTCTCTGTCTCATGGCAGTGGATCGTGAACAGGTACTCGCCCAGGCCGCCGCGCTGCTCAGCCGCCGCGCGACGACATCGATGGACGACATCGCCCGCGCCGCCGGCATCAGCCGGGCCACCCTGCACCGGCACTTCGCCGGTCGGGACGCGCTGATACGCGCCCTCGAACAGCACGGCATCGAGCGGTTCGCCCGGGCCATGGACGCGGCCCGGCTCGACGACGGCGCCGCCGGCGACGCGCTGTGCCGGCTGATCGGCGAGGCCGAACAGGTCGCCGGCGTCCTGGCCTTCCTCTTCACCGAGAACCAGCTCTTCGAGGGCGGGGAGATCAACGAGGGCTGGGCCCGGCTGGACGCCCGTATCCATGCGCTCTTCCGCCGCGGCCAGGAACAGGGCGACTTCCGCATCGACCTCAGCGCCGCCTGGCTCACCGAGGCCTTCTACGGGCTGATGGGCGCCGGCGCCTGGGCCGTCCACGAAGGGCGCGTCGCCCGCAACGACCTCAACCACTCGATCGCCGAGCTGCTGCTCGGCGGCATCCGACGGAGCATGGAGAAATGACCGAGACCATAGCGTCAGGACCGGCCGGTTCGGCCCATGTGGACGACCAGCCCCGCCCGGGTCGCTGGCTCGCCCTCGCCGTCCTCGTCCTCGCCGTCCTGCTGGTCGGTGTCGACGCCACGGTCCTCGGCCTGGCCACCCCCTTCCTCAGCGAGGACCTGGAGCCCTCCGGCACCCAGCTGCTGTGGATCGGTGACATCTACTCCTTCGTCATCGCCGGTCTGCTGGTGTCCATGGGCAGCCTCGGCGACCGCATCGGCCGCAAGAAGCTGCTGCTGATCGGCTCCCTGGCGTTCGGTGCGCTCTCGGTGGTGTGTGCGTACGCCACCAGCCCGGAGATGATGATCGCCGCGCGCGCCCTGCTGGGCGTGGCCGGTGCCACGCTGATGCCGTCCACCCTGGCGCTGATCCGCAACCTCTTCCACGACCCCAAGGAACGCAGCCTCGCCGTCGGCATCTGGGGCGCGATGGCCTCGGCCGGCACCGCCGTCGGCCCGGTCCTCGGCGGCTTCCTGCTGGGCCACTTCTGGTGGGGCTCGGTCTTCCTCATCAACCTGCCGGTGATGGTGCTCCTGGTGGTCGTCGGCATCAAGGTGATCCCGGAATCCCGCAATCCCGATCCCGGCCCCTGGGACGTGCCCAGCGTCGCGCTGTCCCTGGTGGGCATCGTCGGCGTCGTCTACTGCATCAAGGAGGCGGCGGTACACGGCTATCGCTGGGACATCCTGGCCGCCGGACTCCTGGGCCTGCTCGCCCTGACCACCTTCGTGCGCCGCCAGCTCACCCTGCCCTCGCCGCTGCTCAACATGAAGCTCTTCCACCACCGGGGCTTCTCCGGCGCGGTACTGGCCGATCTGCTCACCATCCTCGGCCTGTCCGGGCTGGTCTTCTTCCTCTCGCAGTTCCTGCAGATGGTGCAGCTGCGCCCGCCGCTGAACGCCGGTCTGGTGGAACTCCCCGCCGCGGTCGGCGCGGTGGGCGCGGGCCTCGCCGCCGGCTATGTCGCCCGACGGCTGTCCGTACGCCTCGTCGTGGCCGGCGGCCTCGGGATCGTCGGTCTCTCGCTCGTCGGCTCCACGACCCTGCACGCCGACACCGGCACCGCCTCCATCGGCCTCATCCTCTTCGTCGTCGGCGTCGGCGCGGGCTTCTCCTTCACCGTCACCGCCGATGTGATCCTCTCCAGCGTCCCCAAGGAAGAGGCGGGCGCCGCCTCGGCGGTCTCCGAGACCGCCTACGAACTCGGCGCGGCGCTCGGCATCGCCTTCCTCGGCTCCATCGTCACCGGCATCTACCGCGGCTTCACGGCGCCCCCCGGCATCCCCGAGGCCGCCGACCACGCCGCCCGCGAATCGCTGGGCGGCGCCATCGAGGTCGCCAAGGACCTGCCCGCGGACCAGGGCGCGGCCCTGCTGAAGGCCGCCCAGGACACCTTCGTCGACGGCCTGGACATCGCCGTCGGGGTGAGCGCCGTGGTGCTGCTGAGCGCGGCCGTCGCCGCGTGGTTCCTGCTCCGGGGGCAGGAACTGGGCACCAGCCCGGCCGACGCGGACAAGGCCCACCGGCCCGAGCCCGAGCCCACGGCGGGCGACGGGGCGCGCTGACCGGGTCGCCGAGCGCCCAGGACGCCGCGGACGCCGGATCCCCCGCCCGCCTGGGGGCCACCCAGGCGGGGGATCCGGCCGAGCCGGCGCGGCCGCGGTCGGCGTACCGCACCCGGCGCGCCGGGATCCCCGGGCGAAGGGAAGCGCCGCCGCGATGCGCCAACTCGACGCCGGAGCAGCCGACTTGACCCCTTGGCGGGACAGTCCGCCCTCCGCGTCCTGACGGTCGGGGCCGCTCCCCGTACCGGCCGGCGGCGCGACCCCCGGGCAGCCGGCGCTCCGGACATCCGCCTCCCCGGACGGAAGAGGCGACTTCCGTCACCGCGCCGGTGAGCTGACGGACCGACCGGCGCACGGTACGGCGGCATCCGGGCCGTCCCCGCGGACATCCGGGTCATGACGGCCGCCGGCGGGCGTGTCCTGCCGCATCGCACGCCCTGACCGCGCCATGATCCACAAGACACGCCCCGGGGGCGACTGTCCCCAGCCGTTCACGCCCGGTACGCGTCCTGGTGGCCGGACGCCCCGCACGGCTCGATTGACTCTCCCGTCGTCCCCCTTCGGCCGGCCCGCTCAGGAGAGTGACGCAGTGCGCGACATCGGACGACGGTTCTTCTTCACCGCGGCGGGGGCCATGGCCACCGCCAGCGCCATCGGCAGCAGCGCCTACGCCACCGGACACGCCCGCGACGCGGGCACCGCCGACGAGTACGTCGATGTGCAACTGCTCAACATCACCGACCTGCACGGATACCTCCAGGGCGCGCCGGGCGGCAATTCGGTCATCAGGGGAGCGGGCGGCACGGCGTACACGGTGGGCGGCGTCGCCTATATGGCGGCCCATCTGGAACGGCTGCGGGACGGCCACCGCAACTCCCTGTTCTTCGCCCCCGGCGACCTCTTCTCCGGCTGGGAGTTCGACGCCGCCTCCCTCGCCGACGAGCCCACCATCGAGGCCCTCAACGCCATGGGCTTGGACTTCGCCTCCGCCGGGAACCACGAATTCGACAAATCGGCGGCCTATCTCACCTCGCACATGGCCAAGGGCGTCAGCTACCCCGTCATCGGCCGCGACGACTCCTTCGACGACTCGACCGGCCGGCGCTTCCACGGCGCGAAATTCCCGTACTACAGCGCCAACATGGTCTGGAACGAGAACGGCGAGACCGTCCTGCCGCCGTACAACATCGCGTATGTGGACTCCGGCCGCGGCCACACCCTGCCGATCGGCTTCATCCACCTCACCGCCCTCGGCACCGAGTCGTTCCCCGGCTCCTACCAGCCGGGACTGCGCACCCTGGACGAACTGGACACCGCCAATCGCTGCGCCGCCGAACTGAAGTCGCGCGGCGTCAACGCGATCGTGCTCAGCATGCACGACGGCGCGGTCGCCGGCGGCGACTTCTCCAGCGGCAGCAACCCCTCGGGCCCCGCCTACGAACTGGCGCTGCGGGTCTCGTCGGACATCGACGCCATCGTCACCGGCCACTGGCACTGCGCCTTCACCATGATGCTGCCGGACCCCAGCGGCAACCCCCGCCCGTTCGTCGAAGCGGGCTGCTACGGCCAGCTGATCAACGAGATCACCCTGCGCCTCGACCCCGACACCGGCGAGGTGATCCGGCCGCTGACCACCTCCACCAACCACCCCAACACCCGGGACGTGACCCCGCACCCCGAGCTCCGCTCGATCGCCGACTACTGGGCGGGCTACGGCACCCGGCGCGCCGCCACCCCGCTCGGCAAGCAGACCGCCTCCTTCACCCGGCGGCGCAACGCCGCGGGCGAGAGCACCATGGGCGATCTCGTCGCCGACTGGGCGCTGTGGGCGGGCCGGCAGCCGCACGGGCCGATGGACGACGCCGCCGCCCACCCCAACACCCCCGCCGAACTCTCCGTCATCGCGGTCGCGCCGCGCGTCGGCCAGACCGTCATCGCCGGCGACCTGGTACGTGACGAGGCGTCGGACGGCACCATCACCCTGGGCCGGGCCTGGAACAGCGTCGGCTTCGGCGACCCGATCATGACGGTGACCGTCACCGGCGCCCAGATCCACGACGCACTGGAGGAACAGTGGGCCCCCGCCACCGGCGGCGGCCTGGGCTTCGCACCGCTGGCCGTCTCCGCCAACGTCCGTTACACCTTCGACGCGGCCGGCCCGGTCGGCAAGCGCGTGGACCCCGCCGAGGTCTTCATCGACGGCACCGCGCTCGACCCGGCGCGCAGCTACCGCCTCGCCGCTCCCTCGTACACCCTCATCAACCAGGACGGCTACAGCGCCTTCTCCGGATTCACCGCGCCGGTACGGCACACCCGAGACTTCGAGAGTTTCGTGGAATTCGTCCGCACCCAGAAGCAGTTGACGCCCGCTCCGCTGAACCGGGTGGCGGTGAAGAACGCGGACGTGCCGGGCGCCCGGATCGGCGGCGTCGCCGAACGGCCGCAGCTGATGCAGTCCGACGGCAGCAAGGTCCCGCGGCCCGAGGCGGCGCTGCGAACGGCGCTCACCGGCGGCCCCGAAGGCCAGCGCGCCCCCGGCGGCTTCCGGGTGCCCTGCTGACCACCACGCAACGGGACCCGTCCGATCCTCGGACGGGTCCCGAACCGCGCACGGGCGCCTCAGCCCTCAACGGGCGCCTCAGCCATCAACCAGTGCCTCAGCCATCAATTGAGCAACCCCAACGGCGAGCAACCACCTCCGCGAGAGCGGGCGGCGGCTTAGCCGCAAAGGGGGCTCCCTCAGGCGGCCCTGGCCTTCGTGGCGTACATGTCGACGTACTCCTGGCCGGACAGCTCCATGACGTCGCTCATCACCTCGTCGGTGACGGCCCGCAGGACGTAGCGGTCGCGGTCCATGCCCTCGTAACGGGAGAAGTCCAGCGCCTCACCGAAGCGCACCGTCACCGGGGCGATGCGCGGGAGACCCTTGCCGCCGGGCTGCACCTTGTCGGTGCCGACCATCGCGAACGGGACGACGGGGGCGCCGGTCATCAGGGTGAGCCGGGCGATGCCGGTACGGCCGCGGTAGAGGCGGCCGTCGGGGGAGCGGGTGCCTTCGGGGTAGATGCCGAAGATGCTGCCTTCCTCCAGGATGCGGCGGCCGGTCATCAGCGCCGCGACGCCACCGTGCCCGCCGTCCCGGTCCACCGGGATCATGCCGGCGCTGGTGAAGAACCACGCCATCAGCCGGCCCTTGAGGCCCTTGCCGGTGACGTACTCGTCCTTGCCGATGAAGTAGACGGGACGCTTGACGACCAGGCTCAGGAACAGCGAGTCGATGAACGTGACGTGGTTGCCGGCGAGGATCACCGGACCGGTCTGCGGAATGCGCTCCATGCCCTCGACCTTCGGCCGGTAAAGGACACGCATGAGGAATCCGAGAATCGCCTTGAGCACAATGCGGGACAACGGGTCCTCCGGGTCGTGGCTGGTCAACGTCGAGGCAGCAGCGAACTTCTGCAGCCCAGGACGATACTCGCGGGTCACCTGCGCCCGCACATCGGGTTCACAGGGTCGATACGGAGAGTTGACGCGCGGTTGACCTCTGTTACCGCCGTGTTCCGTCCGATGTCGTCGCATGTCTCCCCGACGGGCCCGGTGCGTGCCTACGATCGGCCGCTACTCCTCCGGGGTCCCTGCCCCTCGGGAATCGCCCCGGACACCACACGACAAAGGAGCGCGAGCATGCAGAAGCGGCAGCAGCCGGGACGGCGGACGGTACTGGGCGCCGCGGCCCTCGGTGCGGGTGCGGCGGTGTTCGGCGGGGCCGGGCAGGCGAGCGCGCGCGAGGCGGACGGCGGCGCGGCGAGCGGGAGCGGGGCGGCCCGGGAGCTGCCCGTGCCGCTGATCGTCGGGCACCGCGGGGCCAGCGGGTACCGGCCCGAGCACACCTTCGGCTCGTATCAGCTGGCCCTCGACATGGGGGCGGATGTCATCGAGCAGGACCTGGTCCCCACCAAGGACGGGCACCTCGTGTGCCGGCACGAGAACGACATCACGGCCACCACGGATGTTTCCGACCATCCCGAGTTCGCCGGCCGCAGGACCACCAAGACCGTCGACGGGGTCGCGCTCACCGGCTGGTTCACCGAGGACTTCACCCTCGCCGAGCTCAAGACGCTGCGCGCCAAGGAGCGCATTCCGGGCACCCGGCAGCACAACACCCTCTACGACGGCCGGTGGGAGGTGCCGTCGTTCGAGGAAGTGCTCCAGTGGGCAGAGCGGGAGGGCCGCAGGCGGGGCCGCCGGGTCTGGCTGCACATCGAGACCAAGCACCCCACCTACTTCCGCAAACTGGGGCTGGGGCTGGAGGAGCGGGTGGCCAAGGCGCTGCGGGCGCACGGCCGGCACCGTGAGAACTCGCCGAACTTCCTCCAGTCGTTCGAGCCGAGCAGCATCCAGCGGCTGGGCAAGCTCGTCGACTGCCCCAAGGTCGTGCTGCTGTCGACGCCCGGCGCCCGCCCGTGGGACTTCGTCGAGGCGGGCGACCCGCGCACGGTCGCCGACCTGGTCACCCCCGAGGGGCTGGCCTGGATAGCCGGATTCGCCGAGGGCATCGGCCCGGACCTGACCGTCATCATCCCGCGGGACAAGGGCGGCAAGCTCGGCACGCCCACCTCCGTCGTCAAGGACGCGCATGCGGCGGGGCTCGTCCTGCACCCGTACACGGTCCGCAATGAGAACAGCTTCCTGCCCGCCGATTACCGCCGCGGCACGGATCCCACTGCGTACGGGGACGCGCTCGGCGTCTTCAAGGCCTATCTGGGGACGGGTATCGACGGGCTGTTCTCCGACAACCCGGACACCGCGCTGCTCGCCGCCGCGGAATTCCGTCGGCGCTGACGTCCGCAGTGCCGCGGCGCCCGCGCCGTCCGGACCGGCCCCGCCTCCCCTGAAACCCATGGCATCTCATCTGAGTTGGGAATGTCACAGAGGAGCCGGGGGCCGGTCTGTTCCCCATGTCCCATATGCCCGCGCACAATGCTCGCGGCGGGGATTGCCACTGCCACATTCCGGGGAATCCGGAAGCACGCAGCGAACCGAAAAGGGGAGGCATACGCGCATGGGCACGAGTGTGACCATCTCTGCGGCGACCGACCAGGATGCCGAGCAGATCCTCAAACTGCAGTACCTCTGCTACCAGTCGGAGGCCGCGCTGTATGACGACTACGGCATCGAGCCGCTCACCCAGAGCCTGGCGGCCCTGCGCGCGGAACTCGAAGAGGGGTGTGTGGTGGTGGCCCGGCTCGGCGGCGAGGTCGTCGGGTCCGTACGCGGCACGGTCGACCCGGACGGTACGGCGCAGATCGCCAAGCTGATGGTGCACCCGCGGATGCAGCGGCACGGGCTGGGCGGCCGCCTGCTGGGGGCGGTCGAACAGCGGCTCGCGGCCGAGCGCTCCGCCAAGCGCTGTCGCCTCTTCACCGGCCACCGCAGCGAGGGCAATCTGCGGCTGTACCGCAGTCACGGTTATGTGCCCGTCGGCACCGAGCGCCTCAGCCGCAAACTGAGCGAGGTCACCCTGGAGAAAGACCTGGGCAAGAGCCCGGTGGCGGCCGTGGGGGCGCCTCCCGGGCGGGGCCTGGGGGACTACGTGGCCGGGGCGTAGTCGCACCGCTGCCATCCAGGACCGGCGGGTGGGCCTGCTGTGGGGGCGGGCCCACCCGCCGTATCTCTTGCGGTCCGGCGTATCCCTGCGTCCGGGCGGATCCCGGTGACCCGGCCGCTATGCCTGCGTACGGGAGCGGCGCAGCCACATCACGCCGGTGACGGGGAGGACGACCGGGATGAAGAGGTAGTCCATCCCGTAGTCCGACCACACGGTGGCGTCGGGGAAGGCGGACGGATCGACCAGCGTCCAGGTGCCGATGCCCAGCACCCCGATCAGTTCCAGCGCGCAGGAGACGATGGCCGCCTTGCGGGCGCCCTCACCGCCGCGTACCAGCGAGAAGAGGATGAAGGCGTAGACGACCGCGGAGAGCGCCGAGAGGCTGTACGCCAGCGGGGCCACGTGGAACTGCGCGATCAGCTGGTAGAGGGAGCGGGACGCGGCGGCGACGGTGAAGACGCCGTAGACGGTGACGAGGAGGCGTCCGGGGCCGGTGCCCAGCGAGCGCCTGGCCGGGGGCGCGGCGGCCTCCACCGCCGTGGCCGTGGTCGGTTCAGGCACTGCCGCCTCCCCAGATGTCGAAAAGCCGTACTTCCAGCACCGCCAGCACGACGGCGCCCGCCGCGACGGTCGCCGAACCCCAGCGCGTGCGCTCCGAGAGCGACATGAAACCGGTGGCCGGCACGCAGGCGGCCGCGCCCAGCAGATACGCCACAAAGATCGCGGTGCCCTGGTCCGGCGACTGGCCGCGCGCCAACTGCACGAAACCTATGACCAGTTGGGCGATGCCGAGCACCGACACAAGGGCCATGCCGATGAAGTGCCAGTCCTTCGTCGGCTGGTCGCGGTAGGTGGCGAAGCCGCACCAGGCGGCCAGCGCGAGAGCGGTCACGGCGACCGCGACGGTCAGTGCGTCGATCACCGGGACCTCCGCGCGGCGCCGAGGTGCGCCGAGGGGATGTGGGGCATGGGGCGATGCTAATGGCCCCCCGGCGGGCGGCCGCGCCCGGCCCCGCCGCGGCACGTACGCGTGCGAACCATGAGGATCTCCGCCGATGCGCGCCTTCACGGCAATCACGACACGGCCGCGGAGGGCGTCACCCTCGGTGACATCCGGTGACATCGCCCCCGGTGGCCGACCCGCATCCCTTCCCGGCGGGGACGCCCACCGTGGCGTTGACCACACGCATCGGACGCAGGGGCGGTCCCCGGACGTCGTCGCCACCGTTCCCTCGGCGGCATCCGTGCAGGCCACGGGCGGGACGACCGAGATCATCTTCGGTGCGCGGGGCGCTGTCCACGGATCGGTCGGGCCTGTCCGCTATCCGGACAGGCTTGATCGGGCCGTACCGCTGTCTGGTTTACTTGCCGCCATGACCACGACGAGCAACCGCACCCCTGCGACCGAGGCGACCACGACGCCCGGTGCTCGTTGCATGTGTCGAATGTGTGACCGCTGAGGGCCCCCGCTGAGCCTCGCGCCCCGAAGCGAGACCCTCCCCCAAGCTCTTGACACTCTTGAGGAGCAGGGGGACCGCACCGCGCCGTATGTCATCGGTACGCCAACGACGGCACACCGGCCGCCCCGCGTCACCGGAACCCGAAGCCGGGCCCACGCCCCCCGGGTTTCTCCCTGCCGCACTCGCAAGAATGCCCCGTACCCGGTGGGCGAGCCGCCGGGCACTCGACAGTGACGGAATTCCCTGTGATCACCACAACGGGCCTGACCAAGGTCTACCGTTCAGGAGACCGCGAAGTCACCGCCCTGGACGGCGTCGATCTGCACGTCCGCGAGGGCGAGGTGTACGGCGTCATCGGCCAGAGCGGCGCCGGTAAATCCACCCTCATCCGCTGCCTCAACCTCCTGGAGCGGCCCACCTCCGGCACGGTCACCGTCGCCGGCCAGGACCTCACCGCCCTCGCCGGCCGCGGCCAGCGGGCGAACGCCGCGCTGCGGGCCGCCCGCAGCCATATCGGCATGGTCTTCCAGCACTTCAACCTGCTGTCCTCGCGCACCGTCCAGGACAACGTCGAACTGCCGCTGGAGATCCTCAAGGTCGACCGCCGTGAGCGCTCCCGCAAGGCCCTCGAACTGCTGGACCTGGTCGGCCTCGCCGACAAGGCCCAGGCCTACCCCACCCAGCTCTCCGGCGGCCAGAAGCAGCGCGTGGGCATCGCCCGCGCCCTGGCCGGCGACCCCAAGGTGCTGCTCTCCGACGAGGCCACCAGCGCCCTGGACCCGGAGACCACCCGCTCCATCCTCCAGCTGCTGCGCGACCTCAACCGCAAGCTGGGCCTGACCATCGTGCTCATCACGCACGAGATGGACGTCGTCAAGACGATCTGCGACTCGGCCGCGCTGATGAAGAACGGCCGGGTCGTCGAACAGGGCACCGTCGCCGAACTGCTCGCCACCCCCGGTTCCGAGCTGGCCCGCGAGCTGTTCCCCGTCGGCGGCGAGCCCTCGGGCGACGACCGCACCGTCGTCGACATCACCTTCCACGGCTCGGCCGCCACCCGCCCGGTGATCTCCGAGCTGGCCCGCACCTACAACGTCGACATCTCCATCCTCGGCGCCGCCATGGACACCGTCGGCGGCAAGCAGATCGGCCGGATGCGGATCGAACTGCCCGGCCGGTTCGAGGAGAACGTCGTACCCATCGGCTTCCTGCGCGAGCAGGGGCTCCAGGTCGACGTGGCCGATGCCGCAGACACCGTCGACGCCGTCGACGCCCCCGTATCCGACCCGGCGATCCCGGCGCCCGCCGCCGCGCTCCAGAAGGAAGGCGCCAAGTGAGCTGGAACGACATGCAGCCGCTGCTGTACGACAACACCCTCGACACCCTCTTCATGGTGTGGTGGTCGACGTTCTACGCGGTGCTCTTCGGCATACCCATCGGCGTGGTGCTGCATCTGACCGACCGCGGCGGCATGCTCCAGAACGTCGTGGTGAACAAGGTCCTCGGCGCGATCGTGAACATCGGACGGTCCTTCCCGTTCCTGATCCTGATCGTGGTGCTGATCCCCTTCACCCGCCTCGTCGTCGGCGTCTCCATCGGCCCCACCGGCGCGGTCGTCCCGCTCGCCATCGCCGCGATCCCCTTCTTCGCCCGGCTGGTCGAGGCCGCGCTGCGCGAGGTCGACAAGGGTCTGATCGAGGCCGCCCAGGCCATGGGCGGCGGCACCTGGACCATCATCTTCAAGGTGCTGCTCCCGCAGGCGCTGCCCGCGCTGGTCGCGGCCGTCACCACCACCGTCATCACGCTGATCGGCTACTCCGCCATCGCCGGCGCGGTCGGCGGCGGCGGCCTCGGCAACCTGGCCTACACCTACGGCTACCAGCAGTACGAGACCACCCTGATGGTCACCACCGTCGTGGAGCTGATCGTCCTGGTCACCCTCGTCCAGCTGCTCGGCGATTTCGTCGTCCGCCGCCTCGCCGGCCGCGGTACCCGCACCTCTTCCGTACGGGTGGGCCTGCGCCGCGCCCGCGCCGAGGAGCCGGTCGCCGTCACCGAGGCCGCCTGACCCCCACCGCATCACCCCTGAGCCCGGACCCTTTGCCGGGCGGACCACCACGCGCCACCGGCGCGTGCACAAGAAAGAGGCACTCTTCGTGCGCAACACCGTAAAGATCACCGTGGCCGTCGCCGCCGCCTCCGCCGTCGCCCTCGGCGCCAGCGCCTGCAGCGCCCCCTCCGACACCACCGCCAGCACCGACAAGAACGACAAGAACGCCCCGCTCGTCGTCGCCGCCAGCCCCACCCCGCACGGCACCATCCTCGACTTCATCGAGCACAAGCTGGCGGCCAAGGCCGGGCTCAAGCTGGTCGTCAAGTCGTTCACCGACTACAAGCAGCCCAACAAGGTCACCGACGACGGTCAGGTCGACGCCAACTTCTTCCAGCACAAGCCGTTCCTGGACACCTTCAACAAGGAGAACGGCACCCACATCGTGCCCGTCCAGAACGTCCTGATCGAGCCGCTGGGCATCTACTCCAAGAAGCACAGCAAGCTCTCGGAGCTCAAGGCCGGCTCCACCGTCTCCGTCCCCAACGACCCCTCCAACGAGGGCCGCGCGCTCAAGCTCCTCGCCGACAACGGCCTGATCACCCTCAAGTCCGGCGTCGGCGCCGACGCCAAGCTCACCGACGTCAAGGACGACAAGGGCATCAAGATCACCGAGCTGGACGCCGCCCAGACCGCGCCGCGCATCGACGACGTCGACGCCGCGATCATCAACGGCAACTTCGCCATCGGCGCCAAGCTCAAGCCCTCCAAGGACGCCCTGGCCCTGGAGAGCGCCAAGGACAACCCCTACGCGAACTTCCTCGCCGTCAAGAAGGGCAACGAGAACGACCCGCGGATCAAGAAGCTTGCCAAGCTCCTGAACTCCCCCGAGGTCAAGAAGTTCATCGAGGACAAGTACAAGGACGGCTCCGTCATCCCCGCCTTCGGCCCCGCCAAGAGCTGACGCGCCTCCTTGTGCGCAGGTCACCGGAAGGCGGCCGTCCGCACACCCGCCCAGTGGGCCCCGGATCCGCACCGCATGCGGCCGGGGCCCGCTTGCGTGGCACATCCCCGGGCGGATGCTGCATGCTGGTGCCCTCATAGACGGTCAGGACGGCCCGTGACCTCGCGTGACCTCACGCGGCAACGGCCCATGACGTCCCGGAGAACTACAGCCAACGGCGTTGGAGCAGCGGCATGACATCCACCTTTCCGGACATCTCCATCAGCACGGATCGGTTGGTGCTGCGCCCCCTCGACGAGGACGACATCCCCGCCCTGACCGAGATGATGAACGACGAGCTGGTCGCGGCCTGGACCTCGATACCCCAGCCCTACACCGAGGCCAACGCCCGCCGCTGGGTCACCGAGTACGCGCCCGCCGAACGCACCGCCGGCCGCGGCATCGACTTCGCCGTCACCGAATTCCTCACCCAGCGCCTCGTCGGCGTCGTCCAGCTGGGCAACACCAACTGGCGGGTGCGCTCCAGCGAGATCTCGTACATCATCGCCTCCTGGGCCCGCGGCGAGGGCTACGCCTGCGAGGCCGCGCTCGCCACCGCCCAGTGGCTCTTCCAGGACGAGAAGTTCGAACGCCTGGAGCTGCGCACCGCCGCCGGCAACACCGCCTCCCAGCAGGTCGCCCAGAAGGTCGGCTGCATCAGCGAGGGCGTGCTGCGCAACGCCTCGATAGCCCGCAGCCGCACGGAGGACGGCGGCTGGACGGACATCCGCACGGACATGATCGTATGGAGCCTGCTGCCCGAGGACCTCGAAGGCCTCCCCGGCCGGATGGCGGACGCCAACGGATTCGCCTACCCCGAGTGGAACTGACCTCGCACGCACGACCGGGTCCCTGCCTCTCGGGGTACTCTCGGCCTGCCGCACCCCTCGCCACCAGCGAGGACCCCACCACGGCCCGGCACCCCGGCCGCCCCGCCCGCGTACCCCCAGGAGACTGACGAGCATGGCCGACCGGGTCACGGTGATCGGATGGGACGGCTCCGCGCTGACCGCCCCCGCCCGCGCCGCCCTCGGCGCCGCGACGCTGGTGGCCGGTGCCGCCCACCACCTCGCACTGCCCGAAGTCCCGCCGGGCGCCGAACGCATCCGCCTCGGCAGCGTCACCCTCGCCGCCCGCCGCATCGCCCAGCACCGCGGCACCGCCGTCGTCCTCGCCGACGGCGACCCCGGCTTCTTCGGCGTCGTCCGCACCCTCCGCGCCCCCGAGCACGGCCTCGAAGTGGAAGTGGTGCCCGCCGTCTCCTCCGTCGCGGCCGCCTTCGCACGGGCCGGCATGCCCTGGGACGACGCCCGGATCGTCGTCGCCCACAGCCGCGACCTGCGCCGCGCCGTCAACGTCTGCCGCGCCCACACCAAGGTCGCCGTCCTCACCTCACCCGGCGCCGGCCCCGCCGAACTCGCCCTGCTGCTCGGCGGCGTCCACCGCACCTTCGTCATCTGCGAGGAACTGGGCACCGACCGGGAACGGGTGACGGTCCTCACATCCGACAAGGTCGCCGACCACGTCTGGCGCGACCCCAACGTCGTCATCGTCGTCGGCGGCTCACCCGGCGGCGCCGCCGCCCAGGGCACCGGCTGGATCGCCGCCCACGAGGTCGGCCACCCGACCGGGCCGCGCGGCTGGGGCCTGCCGGACGGAGCGTACGGCGGCGCCCTCGACGAGGGGGAGGCCATCCAGCTGCGCACCGCCCAACTGGCCCGCCTCGGGCCCCGGGTGGGCGACCTCGTCTGGGACATCGGTACGGGCAGTGGCGCGGCCGCGGTGGAGGCCGCACGGTTCGGCGCCGCCGTCATCGCCGTGGACGCCGACCCGGACGCCTGCGCGCGCACCGCCGCCGTCGGCCGCCGCCACGGCGTCCAACTCCAGGTCGTCCAGGGCCGCGCACCGCAGATCCTGGAAGACCTCCCCGAGCCGGACGTGGTGCGGATCGGCGGCGGGGGAGCGGCCGTCGTCACCGCCTGCGCGGACCGCCGCCCCGAACGCATCGTCACCCACGCCGCCACCCGCGACGAGGCCGAAGCACTCGGACGGGCGCTGGCCGACGGCGGGTACGAAGTCGAGTGCGCGCTGCTGCAGTCCGTCGACCTGGACACCACGGCCTGGGTCGAACGTGAACGTTCGGTGGTCTTTCTGCTCAGCGGGTATCGCGTTCCTCACCCATGACCTGGAAGGCAACCCGCGGGAGGTAGGCTGGCGGATCGTTGCGCCGCTGTTCCGCGTTCGGGTGAGTACGTCAAAATCCGGAAAATGCCGTGGTTTTGGCCGAAAATGAAGCACTAGTGGGCGGACGTGCCGCGCGGCGCGCTCGCTCGTTCTCGCTATCGGGGCGTCGGCGCGCCCCGGTCGAGCGCGTCGCACGAGCGGTTGGAAGGAGCACTAGCACATGGGCGAGGGGTACGCATGACCGACACCGGCCAGGTCCCGGGCGAGGGACAGCCGGAGAACGCAGGCGGGTATCCCGGGCAGCCGCAGCCGGCGGCCGCTCCCTCCCCTGCCGACGCCGGCCCGATGCAGCAGCCGACACATCAGCAGGGCATTGCCCCGCAGGCCGACGCGTACTCCTACCTCGAACCGGCCAACGGCGCCGAGGACGACGATCTGCTGCTGATGCCGGGCGCCCAAGGGGCCTGGAGCGAGCAGCAGGCCCAGCCGATGCCGCAGCCGCAGCAGGCCGTACCCGCCCAGGGCGGTCAGCTGCCCGCAGGGGCCGGCGACCACGAGAGCGGCGGCCGGGACTCCGGTGCGGTCGACCTCAGCGCCGTGCGCATCCCGCAGCCCGCGGCACCCCAGCAGGAGCGCGCGCAGGCGGCCGCACAGGCCCAGCCCGCCCGCCGCCCGCTGCACATGGGCCCGCCCGTCCCGGACCCGACCGGCGGCGTGGTCCGCTCGCTGGCCGACCGCGGCCCCGCGGAGGCGCCCGGCCGGCACGCCGGACCGCGCACCACCGAGCCCGAGTACCTCGATGCCCAGGCGGCTCCGGCCGCGCCCGGCGAGCCCGCCGCGGCCCTCGCTGTGGAGCAGCCGGTGGCGGCCGAGCAGCTGCCCGCCGAGCAGCCGCTCGTGGAGACGGCGCAGCAGGAGCAGCCGGCCGCGATGCCGCCGTACGGCGAGCAGCCCTACGACGGCCAGCTCCACGCCGAGCAGTCGTACGGCGCCGCCGGTCAGGGCCCGTTGCCCGGTCCGCAGCTGGGCGAGATCCCCTCGCAGATGCCGCCGTGGAACGACGCCTCCGCACAGGCGGTCGCGACCCCGCCCGCCGGAACGGTCGCTCCGGTGGTGGCCGAGCAGGCCCCGCAGGAAGCCCCGCTGCCCGCCGAACAGCCGCAGGCACAGCCGATGCCGCTGCCGGAGCAGGAGGCCGCGGAGACGGCGGTCGCGGCGGACGCGGCCGTCGAGCCGGTCGCCGACGCCGATGCCCTTCAGGCGGCGGCGCAGGACGTGACGGCGGATGCGGCGGCGGCAGCTGACGATGCGGCAGCTGACGCGGCGCCGGCCGAGGCGCCGGCACCGGACGTCGAGACGCCCCTGGCCGCGGAGGCCCCGGAGGCCGCCCCGGAGCAGGTTCAGCAGTCCGAGGCGCCGGCCGTGGCGGACGAGGCCGTGGAACAGGCCGCGCAGCCCGAACAGCCCGTGCAGGCGGAAGAGGCCCCGGCCGAGGCGGCGGACGCCGCCGCGCCCGTCGAGGCCGCGGACGCCGGTCAGCAGTCGGTGGAGGAATCCCCGTCGGCGGCTCAGCCGGTCGCCGCCGAGGCCGTGAGCGACGCGGACGCCGCCGCGGCCGAGGCCGAGCAGGCCGTCGAGCAGCCGGGCCCCGTCGAGGCGGCCGAACCCCGGCCCGAGGTCCCGGCGGTGACGGACGCCGCCCCGGTGGCCGACACCACGGTCCAGGGCCCCATCGCCCTGCCCGCCCCGGAGCAGGGCACGGCCCCGGAAGAGCCCGTCATGGAGCAGCCCGAGGCGCAGCCCACGGCCGCCGGACTCCCGCAGCCCGCCGAGGCCGAGGAGCCCCCGTCCGACGACCCGGCCGCGGCCCACGCCCAGGAGGCCCCCGCCGACGCCCCGGCGGAGACCGCTGCCGAGCCGGAGCCCGAGACCGAACCCGTCGCCGAGCAGCCCGCCGACGACGCCCCGGCGACGGCACCGGCCGAGCTCACCGAGCCGACCGTGCCCGCCGCGGCCGACGAGGGCGCCGAGCTCACCGGGCCCGACGCCGCACCGCAGCCCGCCGTCATCCACATCCCGGCCCAGGCAGCCGCCGAGCCGACCCCGGACGACGTTCCGGCCGAGGCCGAGGCCGACGCCGACGCCGAGGCAGACGCCCCGGAGGACCGCCCCCACGAGCAGGACGCGGCCGAACTCGTCCAGCTCGGCGAGGGCCACGACGACGAGCAGCTCCAGGAAGCGGACCGGCCCGGCCCGCAGGCCGCCGCCGAGGCAGCCGACGGCGATGCCGACCCGGCCCCCCAGGGCCCCCCGGCCGCCGGATACGACGACTCCGAGCGCGCCGCCGTCCACCGCGTGATCCGTGAACGCCGCGACATCCGCAACGGCTTCCGCGGCGACCCGATCCCCAACGACGTGCTGCTGCGCGTCCTGGAGGCGGCCCACACCGCCCCCAGCGTCGGCCACTCCCAGCCCTGGGACTTCGTCGTCATCCGCTCCGACGAGACCCGCGAGCGGATGCACCAGCTCGCGATGGCGCAGCGCGAGGCCTACGCCAAGTCGCTGCCCAAGGCCCGCGCCAAGCAGTTCCGCGAGCTGAAGATCGAGGCGATCCTCGAAACGCCGGTGAACATCGTCGTCACCGCCGACCCCACCCGCGGCGGCCGCCACACCCTCGGCCGGCACACCCAGCCGCAGATGGCCCCGTACTCCTCCGCGCTCGCCGTCGAGAACCTGTGGCTCGCGGCCCGCGCCGAGGGCCTGGGCGTCGGCTGGGTCAGCTTCTTCGACGAGCGGGAGATGGTCCGCGAGCTCGGCCTGCCCGATCACCTCGAAATCGTCGCCTACCTCTGCGTCGGCTACGTCGACGAGTTCCCCGAAGAGCCCGAGCTGCTCCAGGCGGGCTGGTCCAAGCGCCGTCCGCTGTCCTGGGTCGTCCACGAAGAGACCTACGGCCGCCGCGCACTGCCCGGCGAGGACCCGCACGACCTCCTCCAGGAGACCCTGCAGGGCATCCGCCCGCTGGACGCCAAGGCGCTGGGCGAGGCCTGGGAGCGGCAGAAGCGGATGACCAAGCCCGCCGGGGCGCTGGGCATGCTGGAGATCATCTCCGCGCAGCTGTGCGGCCTGTCCCGCAAGTGCCCGCCGCCGATCCCGGAGCCCGCCGCCGTCGCGATCTTCGCCGGTGACCACGGCGTGCACGCCCAGGGCGTGACCCCCTGGCCCCAGGAGGTCACCGGCCAGATGGTCGCCAACTTCCTGGGCGGCGGCGCGGTCTGCAACGCCTTCGCCAACCAGGTCGGCGCCGAGGTCTGCGTTGTGGACGTCGGCGTGGCCGCGGAACTCCCCGCCACCCCGGGGCTGCTGCCGCGCAAGGTACGGCCCGGCACCGCGGACTTCACCGCGGGCCCGGCGATGACCCAGGAGGACGTCCTCAAGGCCATCGAGGTCGGCATCGAGACCGCCCGGGACCTCGTCGCGGCGGGCAACAAGGCGCTGCTGACGGGCGAGATGGGCATCGCCAACACCACCACCTCGGCCGCCCTGATCTCCGTCTACACCGGCGCCGACCCGGTCGAGGTCACCGGCCGCGGCACGGGCATCAACGACGAGACGCACGCCCGCAAGGTCGATGTCGTCCGCCGCGCCCTGGAACTCCACCAGCCCGACCCGGCCGACCCCATCGGCGTCCTGACGGCGGTCGGCGGCCTGGAGCACGCGGCCCTCGTCGGCCTGATCCTCGGTGGCGCCTCGCTGCGTACGCCGGTCATCCTCGACGGCGTCAGCGCCGGCGCCGCCGCACTGGTCGCCCGCGCCATCGCCCCCGAGGCGCTGGCCGCCTGCATCGCCGGGCACCGCAGCGCCGAGCCCGGCCATGTCGCGGCGCTGACCAAGCTCGGCCTGCGTCCGCTGGTCGACCTGGATCTGCGCCTCGGCGAGGGCACCGGAGCCCTGCTCGCCCTCCCGGTGGTGCAGAGCGCCGCGCGCGCCATGCACGAGGTCGCCACCTTCGACTCCGCCGGAGTGACGGAGAAGAGCTGACCGGCGGAGCCGACCGGCCGCGGCCGGGACCGGCCGCCCCCGTATGACCCCCGGCCCGCAGCCCCATAGGCTGTGGGCCGGGGCACTACCTCCCACCGGACGCCCCCGGCCCTCCGCACCACCCTCACAGCCGCTCCAGAGCCGCAGCGACTGAGCCGGTCGTCGAATTCGCACCACCCGCACAAGGAGCCGTATCACCATGGCTGAGCATGTCGCCGAACACGCCGCCTACCCCGTCGGACTGCGGCTGTCCGGCCGCCGCGTGGTCGTCCTCGGAGCCGGCCAGGTAGCCCAGCGCCGGCTCCCCTCGCTGGTCGCCGCCGGCGCCGACGTCCTGCTGATCTCCCCGTCCGCCACCCCCTCCGTCGAGGCGATGGCAGATGCCGGCGAGATCCGCTGGGAGCGCCGCCGCTACCAGGACGGCGACCTGGCCGAGGCCTGGTACGCGCTGATCTCCACCGACGACCCCGCGGCCAACACCGCCGCCTCCCAGGAGGCCGAGAGCCGCCGGGTGTGGTGCGTACGCTCCGACGACGCCGCGGCCGCCACCGCCTGGACCCCGGCCACCGGCCGCAGCGAGGGCGTCACCGTCGCGGTCCTGACCGGCCAGGACCCGCGCCGCTCGGCCGCCGTCCGCGACGCCATCGTCGAGGGCCTGCGCGACGGCAGCCTCGCCGCCCCGCACCACCGCCGCCCGCACACCCCCGGCGTGGCCCTGGTGGGCGGCGGCCCCGGCGACCCCGACCTGATCACCGTCCGCGGCCGCCGCCTCCTCGCCGAGGCGGACGTCGTCATCGCCGACCGCCTCGGCCCCCGCGACCTGCTCGCCGAGCTCCCCCCGCACGTCGAGGTCATCGACGCCGCGAAGATCCCCTACGGCCGCTTCATGGCCCAGGAAGCGATCAACAACGCCCTGATCGAGCACGCCAAGGCCGGCAAGGCCGTGGTCCGCCTCAAGGGCGGCGACCCGTTCGTCTTCGGCCGCGGCATGGAAGAGGCCCAGGCACTCGCCGAGGCCGGCATCCCCTGCACGGTCGTTCCCGGCATCTCCAGCACCATCTCGGTCCCCGGCGCCGCCGGCATCCCCGTCACCCACCGCGGCGTCGCCCACGAATTCACCGTCGTCAGCGGCCATGTCGCCCCCGAGGACGAGCGCTCCCTCGTCGACTGGCCCGCGCTCGCCAAGCTGCGCGGCACCCTCGTCGTCCTGATGGGCGTGGAGAACAGCGGCGCCATCGCCGCCAAGCTCATCGAGCACGGCCGCCCCGCCGACACCCCCGCGGCCGTCATCCAGGAAGGCACCACCGCCACCCAGCGCCGCGTCGACGCCACCCTGGCCACCCTGGGCGAGACCGTACGGGCCGAGGGCGTCCGTCCCCCCGCGGTCATCGTCATCGGAGACGTCGTCACCGTAGGCACCACACCCGCCCCGAATCACTCAAAGTGATGCAAAATGCCCCGATGTAGCGCAACGTAACACCGCGCCCCGGGCAACCGCCGCCCGCCCCGCTCCCCCCTCTGGGAACCTCGACACCGACAAGGCACTATCTCCCCGTGGCAGAAATCATCACCGTCGACGACCCGGACGACCCGCGGCTGGCCGACTACACCGGCCTGACCGACGTCGAGCTGCGGCGCCGGCGCGAACCCGCCGAGGGGCTCTTCATCGCCGAGGGCGAGAAGGTCATCCGGCGCGCCCGGCACGCCGGATACGAGATGCGCTCCATGCTGCTCTCGGCCAAGTGGGTCGACGTCATGCGCGATGTCATCGACGAGGTCCCGGCCCCGGTCTACGCCGTCAGCCCCGACCTCGCCGAACGGGTGACGGGCTATCACGTCCACCGCGGTGCCCTGGCCTCCATGCAGCGCAAACCCCTGCCTGCACCGGCCGAACTCCTCGCCGGGGCGCGCCGCATCGCGGTCATGGAAGCCGTCAACGACCACACCAACATCGGTGCCATCTTCCGCAGCGCCGCGGCCCTCGGCATGGACGCGATGCTGCTCTCCCCCGACTGCGCCGATCCGCTCTACCGACGCTCGGTGAAGGTCTCCATGGGCGCGGTCTTCTCCGTCCCCTACGCCCGCCTCGACAGCTGGCCACGCGACCTCGCCACCGTCCGGGAAGCGGGCTTCAAACTCCTCGCCCTCACCCCGTCCGACAAGGCCACCGCCATCGACGAGGCCGCCCCGCACACCCTGGAACGGGCCGCGCTGATGCTCGGAGCGGAGGGCGGCGGCCTGACACCGGGCGCCCTGCGCGCCGCCGACGAATGGGTGCGCATCCCGATGGCGCACGGCGTGGACTCCCTGAACGTCGGAGCGGCCGCCGCCGTCGCCTTCTACGCGGTGGCGACCGGCCGCCCCGCCTGAGGAGACGGGAGACGGGAGACGGGAATACCCGCCCGCGGGGAATACCCGCCCGCCCCGCCCCGTTGTGGCCCCGAGGGGGCGCTCGCGTCCCCTAAGGGATGTGTTCGCCATCCCCCTAGGGAATGTCCGCGCTCCCGTACAGCGCGTACGACCCATGCAACGCATACGACCCGTATGACGCATCCGGCGCAGACGTCGCGACCCGCTCCGGCCGCTCCCCGCCCAGCCCGCGGGCCGGACCCTGACAGCCCTGCGCCGCCGCGATACCGAGCGCCACCAGCAGCGTCACCACCACGAACACGATCACCCGCTGCCGCAGCAGCCTGCGGTCCGGCCCGGGGCGTCGCCCGCCCGGTCCCGTACGGACCGGGGTACGCGAGCCGTTTCGCCCCCCGGGCCGCGCCGCCGGGACCCGCCCCGCACCGCGCCCGCCGGTCCGCGGGTTCGTGCCCTTCACGCCCTTCGTGCCGGATGCCGGCCCCGATCCGGACGACCGGGAGGTCGCCTCGCGGGGCGCCGGAGGCCGCGACGCATGCGGCCGCGGCGGGGGAGTGCCCGCCGTCCGCCGCTCGGTGCGCTGCCGCGCGTACTCCTCGGCCCGCTGCCCGGTGGGACGGCCCTGCGGACGGCGTTCCGGATGCTCCCAGCCCGCCCCGCTCTCCGCGGGATCGCCCGACAGGCCGTGCGCCTCACGGGCCGCGATCTCCTTGAGCCGCAGCGACAGCGACAGCGTGCTCGGGCGGTCCGCCGGGTCCTTGGCCAGACACGTCGCCAGCAACGGCGCCAGCGCGTCCGGCACCCCGGCCAGCTGCGCCTCCTCATGGACGACGCGGTAGAGCATGACCTCCGAACTGCCCTGTCCGAAGGGGGAGTCCGCCGTGCAGGCGTACGCGAGGGTGGCACCCAGCGCGAAAATATCGGTCGCCGGCGTCACCGCCGCGCCGCGCACCTGCTCCGGCGCCAGGAAGCCGGGCGAACCCACGGCCGTACCGACATGCGTCAGCGTGCTGGCGCCGGTGGCCCAGGCGATACCGAAGTCGATGATCCGCGGGCCCTTGGGGGACAGCAGGATGTTGGACGGCTTCAGATCGCGGTGCACCACGCCCGCGTCATGGACGGCCAGCAGGCCCTCGGAGAGCGCGGCGCCGATGGAGGCGACCTCCGCGGGGGACAGCGGCCCTTCCTCGTTGACCTTGTCGTGCAGCGAGGGCCCGGGGACGTACTGCGTGGCGAACCAGGGGCGGTCCGCGTCCAGATCGGCCGCCACCAGGCGGGCCGTACAGCCGCCGCGGATCCGCCGGGCCGCCGACACCTCGCGCGCGAACCGCGACCGGAACTCCTGATCCTCCGCCAGATCCGGCCGGATCACCTTCAGCGCCACCCGTTGTCCGCGCTTGTCCGAGCCGAGATAGACCACGCCCATCCCGCCCGCGCCGAGCCGGCGGTGCAGCCGGAACGTCCCGACGACACGCGGGTCCTCGCGTCGGAGCCGCATCATCGCCATGTCCGTCCCCTACCTGCGGCGGGGCGTCCCCTCCGCTGCCAACCGTCTGACGTGGCACAGCTTACGGATTGACGGCTCGCTGTGCTGAGAGGCCGCGCATGCGTCGGCAACCGGATTGTCAGTGGCGGGCGGGATCCTCGAAGAGAGGTACGGAACCGGCCGCCGTACGCCCCGACTTCCGGTGCCAGATCCCAATGATCCGGCACAGAAAGGAGTTTGACACGACGAAAGGTGATGAAGTCGAGATGGCCTTGGATGTCCGAGGCGGCTCCAGGGCGTACGAAGCGGTGGCGAACGGAGCGGGGCGCAGGGGGGAGGCGGCGATACGCGGGGGAGCGGCCGAAGTGAGCGAAGTCACCCGGGCGGGTTCGGTGGTGCGTGCGGCCCGGTTCACGGCCGGCCGGGTCCCGGCTCCCTCCGGGCATCCGGTGGCGCGGACGGCCGAGCGCGATCCTGACGGCCGAATCCGCACGGTCCCGACGGCCGAATCCGCACGGTCCCGACGGCCGAAACCGTACGGTCCCGACGGCCGGGTCCACACGGTCCTGACGGCCGGGTCCGCCCGATCTCTCAGGGACTTCCCCAGGTCCCTGCCCCGCTCTCTCCACCCAGGGGAGTACGCCGGGCGTCTTCCCGTCATCCTCCTGGAGGCCGGAAAGCGGTACGACGGCATGACGCCCGGCGCCCGCCGCGTGCCTAATGTGGTCTCCAAGCGGCGGGCGCAGCACTCGTCCCCCGAGGTCAGACGCCCGCCGCCCCACACGACAGGAGCAGCGCGATGGCGGACACCTCAGGACGGCCGGCCAACGGTCGACCTTCCGGTACCCGCCACCCTCTGGTCGCCGTGGCCATGGTGGTGCCGCTGGCGATACTCCTGACCGTGGTCTTCGGCGGCTGGGAAGCCGTCGTCACACAGGCGTCGTCCGTGGCCGGAATGCTGGGGCGCTGAGCGGCGCCCCGGTCCCGGGAGAGCGGCCCGGGACGGGGGACCTCCGGCCAAAACCCCGTGGGGACGGGGGTGCGGCGGACGGCACGAATGGCCGGGCATCTGGGGAGATGCCCGGCCATCGAGTTTTCCCGCGCCGCCACGGCCCGCACGGACCCGCACCGCGCGTACGATCCCAGGTCCGGGCCCCGCGCGGCCCGCCCGCCCACGCGCACAACACAACCGGCGCACCACGCACGGCTCGCAGGCCCCGGGGGCACCATGACCACCACCGCAGCACTCCTGCACCGCCTCGCCGCCCTCTCGGCGCCGGCCGCCCCGGGAACGGCCCCCGAGGTGCTCGCCGACCGCCCCGACGGCACGGTCGTCCGCACCGGCCACACCGTCGCCAAGGCCCACGCCCCCCACTGCGACGCCCACGACCTGGCCGCCCGGCTACGCGTCGCCGCGCACCCCCTCCTGCACGGCATCCTGCTGCCCCCGCTCCCGGTCACCGCCCCCGACGGCTTCCTCACCCGCACCGACGACGGCCGCGCCCTGACCCGCTGGCCCTACGGCAGCCCCGTCCCGGCCGATGACCCGGACGCCGCGCCCTGGGCGGACGCCGCCCGCCTGCTCGCCCGCCTGCACCGCGTGGACGTGGGCCAACTTCCCGGTCCCGTCCCGCCGATGCGCGGCCCCGCCAAGGCCGCCCGCGCCCTGAGCCGTATGCGCACCGCGCTCGCCCCCGGCGGCCGGCCCGCGCCGCTTTCCGCGGCCGCCGCGGCCGTCGAACGCGCCTGGGCCCTCCTCCCGCCCTGGGCCCGCGCCGCCGCCCCACCGCCCCGTACGGACGTCCTCTGCCACGGCGACTTCCACCTCGGCCAGCTCGTCCGTCATCCGGCCCCCGACGGCCCCTGGCTCTTGATCGACATCGACGATCTGGGCCCGGGTGACGGCGCTTGGGACCTGGCCCGCCCCGCCGCCTGGTTCGCCACCGGCCTGCTCGCCCCGGATATCTGGTCCCGTTTCCTGGCCGCCTATCGAGCCGCCGGCGGCCCCGCCGTCCGCCCCGACGGCGACCCCTGGCCCGCCCTCGAGATCCCGGCCCGCGCCCTGACGGTCCAGACCGCCGCACTCGCCGTCGCCAAGGCCGTCACCGCATCCCGCCCTCTGGACGAGATCGAGACAGCGGTCGTCGACGCCTGCGCCCGGATGACGTCCCTGCCGCACCAGTTGGCACCCGCCGGCCCGGACGTAGGGTGAACACCGCATCGCCGGGAGGCCGTTCCGGCGATGTCGCACTCAGCAGCAGTCCGAACCAGCCCGAAGCGGTCTGAAGCAGTCCGAAGCAGTCCGAAGCGGTCAGCGGCAGCGAATGTAGGAGTTGAGCCGACGATGCAGTGTCCCAAGTGCCATGCACCGATGCACACGTACCAGCGCAGTGGCGTCCAGATCGAGCAGTGCGCCGGCTGCCGGGGGATCTTCCTCGACTACGGCGAGCTGGAGTCGCTGAGCCGCCTCGAGGCGCAGTGGATCCAGCAGGCGCCCCCGCCACCCGCCCCGCAGGCCTACCCGGCAGCCCCGGCCTGGGGCGCCCCGCACCAGGGCCACCACGGTCACCATGGACACCACGGCCATCACCGCAGCTTCGGTCACATGCTGTTCTCTTCCTGACCGATGACCGTCTGAACAACGCCGGAGGGCCGGAGCGATCGCTCCGGCCCTCCGGCTCAGATGTGGACGATACTGGGATTGAACCAGTGACCTCTTCCGTGTCAGGGAAGCGCTCTCCCGCTGAGCTAATCGTCCTCGGGACCACGGCCCGGGGGCCGCGGAGTACTGCGTGCGCGATACTGGGATTGAACCAGTGACCTCTTCCGTGTCAGGGAAGCGCTCTCCCGCTGAGCTAATCGCGCGGGGGTCCGGTCGAGCCGGACCAGTGGACGATACTGGGATTGAACCAGTGACCTCTTCCGTGTCAGGGAAGCGCTCTCCCGCTGAGCTAATCGTCCTTGGAGGTGGAGACGGGATTTGAACCCGTGTAGACGGCTTTGCAGGCCGTTGCCTCGCCTCTCGGCCACTCCACCAGGAGTGAGGGGGTTCGGGAAGATCCCCCACATCGAGCGGACGACGAGACTCGAACTCGCGACATCCACCTTGGCAAGGTGGTGCTCTACCAACTGAGCTACGTCCGCAGGTGTCTCCCCCAGACTACGTCCGGGAGCTACTTGGCCTCCGGGGCGCTGCTGCGTCCCGGCGACGTGTTGAACTCTAGCGGATTCCGGGGCCAGTACAAAAACGCGTTTGTGCAGCGTGCTGCGCTGCTCGCTCGGCCAAGGCGGTGGTCGGGCCCCCGCCATAGACTCGGTGACGTGCGCGACTTCCCTCCCCTGGCCCGCTTCGGCGGCCTGATAGCCACCGACCTGCGCGATGTCACCACCGATCCCGCGGCCCTGGACTCCGCAGGTTGGTGGGCCGTCGTCGCCGGATTCGAAGGGGGTGTGGTCTGCGCCCGCTTCGGCGACGTCCGCCCCGCCACCGCCGCCGACGAACCCGCCCCCGGTGGCTGGGCCGGCCCCGCCCGCGAGGCCTGGGACAGTTCCATGGACCGCGACGCCTACACCGACGGCGTGCGACGGGTGCGTGAATACATCGCGGCGGGCGAGGTCTACCAGGTGAACCTCTGCCGGGTGCTGTCCGCGCCGCTGCCCGACCCCGGCCGCAGCGACGTGGACGCGCTGTCCGCGGTGCTGGCCCGCGGCAACCCCGCCCCGTACGCGGGCACGATCCGGTTGCCCGCGCACGGCGTCGAGGTCGCCTCCGCCTCACCGGAGCTGTTTCTGCGCCGCGACGGCCGTACGGTCGAGTCCGGGCCCATCAAGGGGACCGGCAGGACGGCCGCGGACCTCTCCGAGAAGGACCGGGCGGAGAACGTGATGATCGTGGACCTGGTCCGCAACGATCTCGGCCGGGTCTGCGCCACCGGCACGGTGACCGTCCCGGCACTGTGCGCCGTCGAACCGCATCCCGGCCTCGTCCACCTGGTCTCCACGGTGCGCGGCGAACTGTCCGAGGCCCACGAGAAGACGGCCTGGGCGGATCTGCTGGCCGCCACCTTCCCGCCGGGGTCGGTCACCGGCGCCCCCAAGTCCAGCGCGCTGCGGATCATCGACGAGCTGGAGCGGGCCCCCCGCGGCCCGTACTGCGGCGGCATCGGCTGGGTCGACGCCGACCGCCGCACCGGCGAGCTCAACGTCGGTATCCGCACGTTCTGGATCGACCGCGCCGCGCCGGGCGGGCCCGTCCTGCGGTTCGGTGCCGGTGCCGGGATCATCTGGGACTCCGACCCCGAGCGGGAGTGGGCCGAGACCGAATTGAAGGCGAGCCGACTGCTCGCGGTAGCGTCGGGCGTGCACGAAGTGAGCGGAGGAAAGCGACGATGAAGATCTGGCTCGACGGGGGACTGCGGGACGCCGACAGCGCCCGGATCTCGGTCTTCGACCACGGGCTGACGGTCGGCGACGGGGTCTTCGAGACCATCAAGGCCGACCGGGGACGCGCCTTCGCCCTCACCCGCCATCTCGAGCGCCTGGCCACCTCCGCCCGCGGGCTCGGCCTGCCCGAACCCGACCTCGACGAGGTACGGCGCGGCTGCGCCGCGGTCCTGGAAGCCAACCCGATGGCGCTCGGCCGGCTGCGGATCACCTACACCGGCGGGCTCTCCCCGCTCGGCTCGGACCGCGGCGACCACGGCACCACACTGGTCATCGCGGCCTCCGAGGCCCACCGCCGCCCCGACACCACCGCCGCCGTCACCGTCCCCTGGACGCGTAACGAACGCGGCGCGCTCAGCGGCCTGAAGACCACCTCGTACGGCGAGAACGTCGTCGCGCTGGCCCGCGCCCGGGAACTGGGCGCCTCCGAGGCGCTCTTCGCCAACACGGTCGGTGCGCTGTGCGAGGGCACCGGCTCCAATGTCTTCGTCGTCCTGGACGGCGAGCTGCACACCCCGCCGCTGCACTCCGGCTGCCTGGCCGGCATCACCCGCGCCCTGACGGTCACCTGGGCGGGCGCCAAGGAGACCGACCTGCCGCTGGACGCCCTCGAGCGGGCCGAGGAGATCTTCCTGACCTCCACGCTGCGCGACGTCCAGGCCGTGACCCGCATCGACGGCCGCCAACTGGCCGACGGGCCGGGCCCGGTGACGGCCGAGGCCATGCGGATCTTCGACGAGCAGGCGGCCGCGGACTTCGACCCCCGGTAGGCCCCCGTGAGGCCCCGGCGGCGGCCGGGGGCGGTCCGGGTGATGCGTGGCCCGCTCGGCAGGGTAGGAACTCCCCGTGACCACTACGCTGCGCCCCGCGGGACCCGAAGAGCGCCATGACGACGGCGGCCGGGCCCGTTCGTACGACGTCTGTGTCAACAGCCGCCGCGTCGGCGGGATCCGGCTGACCACCGACGCCCGGTTCGGGCCGGTCGCCGGCCGGATCGAGGCGCTGGACATCGACCGGCCGGACCGGCACCGCGGCCGCGCCACCGTCGCCGCGCTCGCCGCCGAGGAAGTGCTGCGCGGCTGGGGCTGCAAGCAGATCGAGGTGACCGTCCCGGCCGGTGCCGAGGCCGCCGTGCGCCTGGCCGCCGCCCTGGGATACACCGAGCGCAGCCGCAAGATGACCAAGCCGCTGGACGTGCCGCCCGAACTCCCCGACGCCAGCCATGAGCGCCGGATGAGCGCGGCGGAGTACCCGGCCTGGCGCGACGCGGCGATCGCCGAGCACATCCGGGTGCAGACGGAGCTGGGCGTGCCCCGGGAACGGGCCGAACGGGCGTCGTACGACGGGCATGCCGCGATGCTGCCGGACGGCGAACGGAGCCGGGGCCATGCGCTGCGCGTCCTTTCGCACCGCGGGGCGGACGTCGGCACGCTCTGGGTCGCGGTCGAGATCCCGGGGCATCCCGGTGGCTATGTCGTCGATGTGACGGTGGACCCCGGGCACCGCGGCCGGGGCCACGGCCGGACGCTGATGCTCGTCGCCGAGCGGGTCTGCCTCGCGGCGGGCCGGCCGGTGCTGGGGCTCAACGTGTACGCGGACAACGCCCCCGCCCTCGGGCTGTACGGCTCGCTGGGCTACCGGCCCACCGCGTACGAGCTGGGGAAACGGATCCTGTGACCGCGGCCTCGGGGTGAGCGGTCAGCCCTGCTCGGCCAGCAGCCGGTCGGCGATCTCCTCGATGCGCGCGCGCAGCCCCTCCTGGCTCTTGCCGCCGTCCAGCCGTTCGCCGCCGATCACATACGTCGGGGTGCCGGTCACACCGATGGCCTTGCCCTCCGCCTGGTCCGCGTCGACGATCAGCAGATGCCGCCCGTCGATCAGCGCGGTGTCCATCTCCTCGGCGTCCAGTCCCAGCTCCCGGGCCACCTCCAGCAGCAGCTTCTCGCCGCCCTTGGTGAGCTCCCCGGTGCGCGCCAGCACGGCCTCGATGTACGGCCATCCCCGCCCCTGCTCGACGGCCTCCTCGGCGGCCTGGGCCGCGGCGTAGGCGTGCTTGTGCTTGGCCAGCGGGAAGTGGCGCAGCCGGATGTCGAGCCGGTCGCCGTAGCGCTCGCGCAGCGTCCGCAGATCGTCCAGGGCGGCATGGCAGTCGGGGCACTCCAGCTCGCACCACACATCGAGAACGGGGCGCTGGGGGCGGGCGGGGCCGGGGGCGGTGGCATCGTTCATGGAGTCAGTCTTTCAGCCCGTGCACCGGAGCCCGAACCGGCACCTTCGGATGAGGCCGACCCCGAGATGTCCCTGAAGCCGGGCGGAACATGTCCGTTCGGGCGCCGGACAGGGCAGGATGGAAGGGAACACATCGAGCACGCGGCAGGGAGCACACCGCGGGCTCGGCCATCCACCGGCAGGAGGACCGGATGCTGACGTCGACCGTCTGTGCCGCGGTGTCGGCGGCGGGCCTGGGCATCGCCGCGCTGACGGCATACCGCAAACGCTTCCTGGCCGCGACCCGCATCGCGGCGTTCTCGCTGATCCCCATCGGTCTGGTGATGACGGGCGTCATCGACTGGGTCACCAACATCGTCTTCAAGCCCACGGTCTGGGCCGGATTCGGCGTGCTCGCCCTCTCGGCCGTGCTGTTCATGATCAGCAGGATGGTGGAGCGCCGCAGGGGCGGCACAGGCGGCCGCAAGGAGCGCAAGGCCGCCGCGGCATCCGGGCACGATGCGGTGGCCCCGGCCGCCTCCGCGCCCTCCCTCGCCAGCGGCCGCGGCGTCGCTCAGCCGACCACGAAGGCCGCCGGAAAAGCACAGGCCAAGGGCAAGGGCGGTGCACCGAAGGATGACTTCTCGGACATCGAAGCGATCCTGAAAAAGCACGGGATCTGATGAACTCCCGCTGCTGAGGCGGATATTGGGAGCGCGAAGACGATCATCTGCGCCATGATGCGCGCGAGATGAACGATGAGTGCGCCCTGGCCCGGGAGGACGCCCCGGCCCCCGAATCGCGCGGCTGTCTTTTCGCGCTGTCCCAACCACCGCTGATGCTCTTCCTCGGCATCATCGGCTTCCTGCTCCTCCTCGGCGCCGTACACGACCTCTACATCCTGTGAGCCGCCGCGCGCCGGCGCCACACCGCCGGCTCCTCGCAGGGTCCCTCAACCCGCCGCATCCCGCTGCCGGGCCCGGTACGCGGCGACATGCAGCCGGTTGCCGCAGGTGCGGCTGTCGCAGTAGCGCCGGGAGCGGTTGCGGGAGAGATCGACGAACGCATGCCGGCAGTCCGGTGCCTCGCAGTGCCGCAGCCGCTCGCGCTCCCCGGCGACGAAGATGAAGGCCAGTGCCATCCCGCCGTCCGCGGCGAGATGATCGGCGAGGGAGGCGCCCGGCGCGAAGTAGTGGACATGCCAGTTGTAGCCGTCGTGATCGGTCAGCTGCGGAGTCGTGCCGGCGGAGGCGACCAGGGTGTTCAGCAGCTCGGCGGCCTCGCGGTCGTCCTGTGCGGCGAAGACCTGGGCCAGCCGTGCGCGCAGCGCCCGTACGGCCGCCAGATCGGCCTCCCCGAGGACGCCGACATCGCTGATGTTGTTGCGCCGTACGAATTCCTCGAGCTCCGCGAGATCCGTCAGGGAGTCCGGTGCGTGCGGCGCCTCGCCCTCCGGGGCGGTGTTGAGCAGATCGACGACCGCGTCGAGGGCGCACCGGGTGTCATGGGTGATCAGCACGGTTCTGCTCCCTGGCCGAGTGGGGAGCGGACGGACGCCGCCCCCGGTGTCGTTGCCGAATGGTCGCCGACTCTAGCGCCTGGAACAAGCCTCGGCGCCGTCTCCGCGGTGGGTCCGCGGCGACGGCGCCGAAGTGTGCCGTATGAACTTGTCGGTCCTGCGCCGTCTCCCCGAGTCGGACGGTCGCAAGTGTGAGCGGGTGGTTGCGGTGGGCGGCTGGGGTGCGTCTCAGCTCTCCGCCAGGATGTGGGAGAGCTCGGTGTCGAGATCGAAATGCCGGTGTTCCGTACCGGGTGGTACGGCGGCGTCGGTCCTCTTGAGGAAGGATTCGAGAGCCCGCGCCGGGGCCTCCAGCAGGGCTTCGCCTTCCGGAGAGCTCAGGGCGATGCAGACAACACCCTGACCATGGCTCCGGGACGGCCATACGCGGACGTCTCCGGTGCCCGTGGGCCGGTGCAGGCCCTCGGCGAGGAGGTCGCGGGCGAAAACCCACTCGACCGTCTCCTCGGCTCCGGTGTGGAAGGTCGCATGCACGGCATACGGATCGGCCGTGTCATACCGCAGGCCCGCGGGTACAGGCAGTGAGGACTCGCTCGACACAACGAGGCGCAGGTGCAGCTCGCAGCTGACCGTGGTGTTCATAAGCGCCAGGGCCTTTCGCTCAGTGTGCGCTCGGGGATTCGCACGTCGGCGAAATCGACATGCCACCTACGGTGCCGTTGTAAACCCCTCTGACGGTTTTGGGTGGCTTCACGTACCTCTTACGGCGGATTGCGGGATCGTCCTCGGCGGTAATTCCGGCGGAGGGATCGCCTCCGGTAGGTTGGCGGACATGAATACGGAGAGTAACGGGGGGCCGGAAAAGGCCGAAGGGGATGCCGGTCCGGCTGAGCAACCGCTCGGTTCGCGGGCGCCGCACTTCATCAAGCGTTCCCGGTCGCTGCATCTGAGCTGGCAGGCCGGAGTTTTCGTGGTCGGCCTGGCGGTGGTGGCGGCCGGCGTGATCATGCTGCCGCTCCCGGGGCCCGGCTGGCTGGTGATCTTTGCCGGAATGGCCATCTGGGCGACCGAATTCGTTTGGGCCCAACTGGTGCTGCGCTGGACCAAGCGGAAGGTCACCGAAGCGGCACAGAAGGCGCTCGATCCCAAGGTGCGGCGCCGCAACATCATTCTCACGGCCATCGGCTTGTTGATCATCGCCGCGCTGCTCGCGGTCTATGTGGGGAAGTTCGGCCTCGTGATGCCGTGGAACGTCGGCGAGTGACCTCTGTGTGGTCGGGAGTCCCCGCCGACGTGCGGTAATGTTGGCCGTGCGCCGGGCGATTAGCTCAGTGGGAGAGCGCTTCGTTCACACCGAAGAGGTCACTGGTTCGAACCCAGTATCGCCCACCCCGGCAGACGGCCCGGAGACACGAAGTCTCCGGGCCGTCGCGGTTGTTGGGCGCACGGGCCGTCCGGGGGCGCACACTGGGATCATGCCCGACTGGTCCACCAGACTGCACCGCTACCGCTTCCGCAGCGAATGGCTGCTCAACGCCGCACCCGCCGTCGTCTATGCCGTCCTCGAACGGGCCGAGGCCTATCCCCGCTGGTGGCCGCAGGTGCGCGAGGTGACCCCGATCGACGACCATAGCGGGCTGGCCCGGTTCCGCTCCTGGCTCCCCTATGACCTGACGGTCGTGGCGACCGAGCAGACAAGGGATCCCGGGCGGGGCGTGCTGGAGATAGTGCTGCGCGGGGACATGGGGGGCTGGGCGCGCTGGACGATCCGGCCGGGCCACGGCGGGACGCGGGTCGTCTTCGAGCAGGACGTCGAGCTCTGCAAACCGCTGCTGCGCCGGCTGGCGCTGCTGGGCCGGCCGCTGTTCCGGCTCAATCACGCGCTGATGATGCGGGCCGGGCGCCGGGGGCTGGCCGCCTGGCTGGCCCGGGGGTGAGGCGGCCGTGGCCGCCGGCAGAACAGGAATTTGATGGAAGGCCGCGGGGGCCTGTATTGTTCTGCTCGTTCGCGAGGGAAAACCCCGCAGACACCCGGGCGATTAGCTCAGTGGGAGAGCGCTTCGTTCACACCGAAGAGGTCACTGGTTCGAACCCAGTATCGCCCACCGGGATCAAGGACCGGGCCGTCAGGAGACGGCCCGGTCCTTTTCGTTGGGCCGCCCGGCGAAGAACCGGCCGTAATGCCGCGGGGCCGGAAATCCCTGAATGGCCCGGAATTGCTGATGTGCAATCAGGCCACCGCAGGGAGTTCCGGACGCAGCGGCCAATGGGGATCGACCGCTTCGGGGGTGCCGCTGCGGTCGAACCACGCCTGCAGCCCGCGGGCCTGCGCGGCGTGCCAGATCGCCTGGCGGGTGTGGAGTTCGCCCGGCTGCAGCCCGTCCAGCCTGGCCGCGAAGCGGCTGCCCAGGGCCCGGACGACCCGCAGCGCGGCCAGCGCGTCGGCGGCCGCCTCATGGGCGTCGGTCAGCTCGACCTCGTAATGGGCGCACAGATCCGTCAGGGTGCGGCGGCCCTTGCGGTAGCGGTCGAGGTGTTTGTCGAGCACGCGGGGATCGAGGACGCACAGCGGGTGCCCGCCCAGATACGCGGCGAGCGAGCTGGCGCGGTGGCGTTTCAACTCGCGGTCCACGAGGGTCAGGTCGAACGGGGCGTTCATCACGACCAGCGGGCGGCCGGCCACCGACTGGGCGGCCAGGGCCCGCGCGACCTCCTCCAGCACCGGCGCCGGCCAGCGGCCGTGCAGGGCGAGATGGCCGGCGGTCAGGCCGTGCACCGCGGTCGCCGCCTCGGGTATCTCCACGCCCGGGTTGATCAGCCAGCGGGTGACACGGGGGGCCGAGCGCGGGGTCTCCTGGACCACCAGGGCCGCGGAGACGATGCGGTCCCGCTCGACGTCGATTCCCGTCGTCTCGGTGTCGAAGGCAGCCAGTGGACCGTCGTACCAGGGCGGCATCATCCCAACTCCTCGCATTCGTGGGGCGGATGACGACACGGGCCATCCGAGCTGGTGATACCCGACCCGCCGCCTTCTCGAACCGTCCTTTGTTTGACGGCCACTTGACGCGGAGACAACCACAGGGACGGGCCGCGCCGTCCCCGCGCGCTCGCCCCGTCCGCCAGACGCATCGATCGGCACGGCCCGGAAGGCAACCGCGATGACCATCGCGCAGCCCGAACCGGGCGGGCTGTCCCCCGCAGGCGCGAGGTATTCCCAGCCCGCCTTCACCCCGCAGCGCGGCGCACTCGCCACGACTGCCTGCATGGAGACCCTCCAGGTGGGCTATCTGCATGCGATCGCCGCCGCTTCCGGGTGCTCCCTGGCACAGCCCTTCCCGGACAACGGCATCGACTGGCACGTCAGCCATGCCGCGCCGGGGCACACCGTCGACGACGAGGTCACCATCAAGGTGCAGCTCAAATGCACCTACCAGACCGCCCCCCGCCCGCCGGGTCCCACCTTCGCCTTCACGCTCGACAACGACCATCTGGTGAAGCTGGCCCGTACGCCCGTATCGGTGCACAAGATCCTGGTCGTGATGCTGGTGCCACGGACCCAGGACGACTGGCTGCGGGCGAGCCACGACCGTCTCGCAGTGCGCCACTGCTGCTACTGGATCAATCTGGCCGGCCACCCCGTGACCGGCCGGCGCAGGACCACTGTGCGGATCCCGACCGCGCGGATCTTCGACGACCGAGCGCTCTGCGAGATCATGACGCGGGTCGGGGCGGGAGGGAGACCCTGATGGACCGGCAGACCCCTGAAAACGCTGTACACGCCGAACATGCCGAACACGCCCCGTACGCCGCCTACGGCGCGCGGCTGCTGGATCCCGCGCAGCTCGACCCGGCGGTGCTCAGCGCGCTGCTGGCCCGGCACGGCTGGCGGCGCAGGGGCGGGGCCGCCGGCCACTACGCCCGGTGGACGCCGCCCGGCCAAGGCGGCGGCACCAGCCTGCTGGTGCCGCACGACCGCCGGTTCCCCGACAGCGGGGAGCTGATCGCCGAGGCGCTGGCGGCGCTGGCGCAGAGCGCCGCACCCTCCGCCCGCGAGGTGCTGGTGGGGCTCGCGGTGCCCAGCGACGAGGTGCGCTGGGAGCGCGAGATCCCGGACGACGGGACGGGGGCGGCGCACTGGGTGGCGCAGGAGCAGCTGCGCGGCGCGGCCCGTTCGATGCTGGTCGCCGGGGCGCTGGGCACCTATGCCCGAGCTGGTTACTACGGTGCCCGGCACAAGCGGAGGGCGGAGGGGTTCCTGGGCGAGGTGCTGGTCGGGCCGGTCGCGGCGGGGAGCCGGGTGACCGCGTTCGTCCCGGTGCACGGCGGGCGCAGCGCCGTGTCCGGGCTGCAGCGGGCGCTGCACGCGATCCGTGACGCCACCGACTACCAGCGCGCCACCGGCCGGATGGAGGCCTTCGACGCGGCCGTGGAGCTGGGCGTCTGCCATGAGCTGGCGCAGGCGCTGATCGCACTGGTGCGGGATGCGGAGGGGGTCCGGATCGCGGTGGAGTGGTCGCCGGCCGCGGGGGCCCCGGTCGGCTTCGCGGCCCGTCCCGAGCCGGTGGAGTTCTCGCCCGGCGATCTGCCCGCGCTGCAGCAGGCCGCCCAGCGCTACGTACGGGAGGAGCCGTCGCTGCCGGTACGGGTGACCGGTGCGGTCGTCCGGCTGCGCAGGGAGCGGCCGGGCGGTCCCGGCTCGGTGCGGCTGCGGGTGATCACCGGGGCGGACGTGGGCCAGGTGCGGGTCGCGCTGGGGGAGGAGGACTACCGGATCGCCGGGCATGCGCATCTGGTGGGGCTGCCGGTCCGGGTGAGCGGGCGGCTGGAGAGCCGGGGCGGGTTCCGCCGGATCACCGGGGGCTGCGATGTCACGCCCGTACAGGTCGACGAGGCGGAGCGGGACCGGCTGCTGAAATCGCTCCAGGAGAATCTCGACGTCTTCGAGGAGGCGTGCGGGGGCGAGGAATAGCGGGCGAGGGGCGGGCGGCGGGCAAACCGTTTCGCGGTCGGGTCGGATGGCTCGGTACGATTCGGGCTGCGCAGCAATCGCTGACGCGAAAGAGACATGAGTCAGGAGAGACCGGTGTCAGACGTCCGTGTGACCGTCCAACGCGATTCCGAGCGGGAAGAACGCGTGGTGACCACGGGCACTACGGCCGCCGACCTCTTCCAGGGCGAGCGCAGCGTCGTCGCCGCGCGGGTGGCCGGGGAGCTGAAGGACCTCGCGTACGAGGTCGCCGACGGCGATGCGGTCGAGCCCGTCGAGATCACCTCCGAGGACGGTCTGAACATCCTGCGGCACTCCACCGCGCATGTGATGGCGCAGGCCGTGCAGGAGCTGTTCCCGGAGGCCAAGCTCGGCATCGGCCCGCCGATCAAGGACGGCTTCTACTACGACTTCGACGTCGAGACCCCCTTCCACCCGGACGATCTCAAGCGCATCGAGAAGAAGATGCAGGAGATCCAGAAGCGCGGGCAGAAGTTCGCGCGCCGTGCGGTCAGCGATGACGCCGCGCGCGAGGAGCTGGCGGACGAGCCGTACAAGATCGAGCTGATCGGCCTCAAGGGCTCCGCCGCGGACGCCGCCGAGGGCGCCTCCGCCGAGGTCGGCGCCGGCGAGCTGACCATCTACGACAACCTCGACGCCAAGACCGGCGACCTGTGCTGGAAGGACCTCTGCCGCGGTCCGCACCTGCCCAGCACCCGGATGATCCCCGCGTTCAAGCTGATGCGCTCGGCCGCCGCGTACTGGCGCGGCAGCGAGAAGAACAAGCAGCTGCAGCGGATCTACGGCACCGCCTGGCCGACCAAGGACGAGCTCAAGGCGTATCTGGAGTTCCTCGCCGAGGCCGAGAAGCGCGATCACCGCAAGCTGGGCGCGGAGCTGGACCTCTTCTCGTTCCCGGAGGAGCTGGGCCCGGGTCTCGCGGTCTTCCACCCCAAGGGCGGCGTCGTCCGCAAGGTGATGGAGGACTACTCGCGTCGGCGGCACGAGGTCTCCGGCTACGAGTTCGTGAACACCCCGCACCTCTCGAAGGAGCGCCTCTTCGAGATCTCCGGGCACCTGCCGCACTACGCGGAGGGCATGTTCCCGGCCATCGAGTTCGACGAGCAGAACTACCGCCTCAAGGCGATGAACTGCCCGATGCACAACCTGATCTTCAAGTCGCGGGGCCGCTCCTACCGCGAACTGCCGCTGCGCCTCTTCGAGTTCGGCACGGTCTACCGCTACGAGAAGTCGGGCGTCGTGCACGGCCTGACCCGCTCGCGCGGCTTCACCCAGGACGACTCGCACATCTACTGCACCAAGGACCAGATGCCCGAGGAGCTCGACACGCTCCTCACCTTCGTGCTCGACCTGCTGCGCGACTACGGTCTGACCGAGTTCGAGCTGGAGCTGTCCACCCGCGACCCGGAGTCGGACAAGTTCATCGGCTCGGACGAGGACTGGGAGGAGGCCACCGAGGCGCTGCGCCTGGCCGCCGAGAAGCAGGGCCTGCCGCTGGTCCCGGACCCGGGCGGCGCCGCGTACTACGGCCCGAAGATCTCCGTGCAGGCGAAGGACGCGATCGGCCGGTCGTGGCAGATGTCGACGCTCCAGGTCGACTTCAACCAGCCCAAGCGCTTCGGCCTGGAGTACACCGCGGCGGACGGCTCCCGGCAGCAGCCGGTCATGCTGCACCGCGCCCTGTTCGGCTCCATCGAGCGGTTCTTCGGTGTGCTCCTGGAGCACTACGCGGGGGCGTTCCCGGCGTGGCTCGCGCCGGTGCAGGCCGTCGGCATCCCGATCGGGGACGCGCATGTGCCGTATCTGCAGGAGTTCGCCGAGCGGGCGCGGGCCAAGGGGCTCCGGGTCGAGGTGGACGCCTCCTCGGACCGTATGCAGAAGAAGATCAGGAACCAGCAGAAGGCCAAGGTTCCGTTCATGATCATCGCCGGTGACGAGGACATGGAGGCCGGTGCCGTCTCGTTCCGCTACCGCGACGGTTCGCAGAAGAACGGGATCCCGCGCGATGAGGCGATCGCCGAGATCCTGGACATCGTGGAGCGCCGCGTCCAGGTGTGACGCCCGTGTGTGAGGTGAGGCCCCGGGGAGCGACCCGCTCCCCGGGGCCTTCTCATGCCTGGCTCATGCCTCGCCGTCCTGGCGGAAGCGCCGCAGCAGCCAGGACGAGAAGGAGCCCACCACCGCCCCGACGAGGGCCACCCCGACGAACATCAGCCCCACCGCGACCCACCGCCCGCGCGAGGTGACCGGCGTGGCGTCGCCGTACCCGGTCGTCGTCAGGGTCGAGGCGGCCCACCAGACCGCATCGCCGAAGGTGCGGATATTGGCGCCCGGGGCGACCCGCTCGTCGTTGTAGACGGCCAGGCTCGCCGCGAAGCCCAGTAGCAGCGAGGTGAGCCCGGCGTACGTCATCACCCGGGCCTCCAGGACGAGCCGCGGATGATCCCGCCGGCGCTGCATCCGGTCGTGCATGTCCACGATGCGCAGCGGGCGCATCAGCGGCAGCACGGTCACGATCAGGTCCAGCCAGCGGGTGCGGACGAAGTGCCGCCGGTCGTCGCTGAGCGACAGCCGGCCCAGGTATTCGAGGACGAACAGACCCCAGGTGACGTACGTGACGAGGGTCCAGAAGGTGTGCCAGCCGGGGGAGAGGCCCGGGACCAGGACCCGGACCGCGTAGGAGGTCAGGAAGAGCAGTGAGGCAAGCAAGAGGAACGGCTCGGCCGTCCGCTCCCACTGTGCCAGCCGCCGTTGCCTGTCCACCGGCACAGCATCGCGGAGCCCGCCGTGAGGTTCGCCCCAACGACACGCCGCCGAAGGGCGAAGCAATATGCTGGCCCGTATGACAAGCGAGCCGGAACAGCAGATCGGAGTCGGGACGCAGGACGCCTTTCAGCGCCTGTGGACGCCCCACCGGATGGCCTACATCCAGGGCGAGAACAAGCCGAGCGGCCCGGGGGCCGACGACGGCTGTCCGTTCTGCACGATCCCCGCGAAGTCGGACGAGGACGGTCTGGTGATCGCGCGCGGCGAGCGGGTCTATGCGGTGCTGAATCTGTATCCGTACAACGGCGGGCATCTGATGGTGGTCCCGTTCCGGCATGTCGCGGACTACACCGAGCTGGACGGCGCGGAGACCCTGGAGCTCGCGGAGTTCACCAAGCGCGCGATGACCGCGCTGCGGACCGCGTCCGGGGCGCACGGCTTCAACATCGGGATGAACCAGGGCACCGTCGCCGGAGCCGGGATCGCCGCCCATCTCCACCAGCATGTCGTGCCGCGCTGGGGCGGCGACACGAACTTCATGCCGGTGGTCGGCCACACCAAGGTGCTGCCCCAACTCCTCGCGGACACCCGGGCGATGCTCGCGGAGGCCTGGCCCGCGTGAGCGCCGGGCCGGCGGTCACCGCAGGCGACACGCACCCCGATAAATCGGACAGATAACCTCAAATTCGGATGATTGCCACTGTAATGGTGGGGTGACCTTCCTAGCTCGTCGCACCGTGCTGCGCGCGGCCACCTCGGCCGCGGCCGCCGGTGCGTTCGCCTCGGGCTGCGCCCGGGCCCGTACGGACTCCTCGGCCGCACGGGTCGCCACGCCGCACTCCGGCGGGCCGAGCGCGCCCGGCCCCGCCCCGGCGCACGCCGCCCGGCCGCCCACCCGGGTGCCCGGACAGCCCGTCCAGATCGCGCACGGGCCACGGGACGGCCGGGCGGTCGCGCTGACCTTCCACGGCAGGGGCGACCCCAAGCTGGCCACCGCCCTGCTGGGCGAGGCCGAGCGGGCCGGCGCCCGGGTGACCGTGCTCGCCGTCGGCGACTGGCTGGACGAGCAGCCCGCGATGGCCCGCCGGATCCTCGACGGCGGCCATGAGCTGGGCAATCACACGATGCACCACCGCAATATCTGCGCCCTGCCCGAGGACGCCGCATACGCCGAGATCAGCCGGTGCGCCGACCGGCTGCGGCGGCTGACCGGCAGCATCGGCAGCTGGTTCCGGCCCTCGCAGACCCGGCGGGCCACGGACCTGGTGACCCGGCTGGCCCGTCAGGCCGGCTATCCGCACGTCCTGTCCTACGACCTGGATTCCCTCGACTCCCAAGACCCCGGTGCCGCGGCCGTCCAGCGCACGGTCCTGGACCGGATCGGGCCGGGCTCGGTCGTGAGCCTCCATCTCGGGCACGCCGGCACGGTGGCCGCGCTGCCCCCGATCCTCGACGGACTGAGCCGGCGCGGGCTGCGCGCGGTGACGACAACGGAGCTAGTGACCTGATGGCTGACCGGAACCGTACCCCCGTCCGCAGATCCCCCCGCCCCGGCCGCCGGGCCGCGCTGCTCGCCGTGGCCTGCGCGCTGCTGGCGGCGGGCTGCTCGGGCGGCGGGGAGACCAAGCCCAAGGACGGCCCGCGCCCCGCGAAGCCGTCCGAGGCCAAGGCCGTCGGGCCGGGCCTGCCCGGGATGCCGCCGCAGATGGAGGAGGGCGACCTCTATGCCGCGGACCGGCCCAACAGGCTGGCGAAGCAGGTGCGGGACTTCCCCTCGCGGGTGTATGTGCCCAACACCGGATCCGATTCGGTCACCGTCATCGACCCGAAGACGTACAAGGTGATCGAGACGATCCCGGTCGGGGTGCAGCCGCAGCACGTCGTGCCGTCGTGGGACATGAAGACGCTCTGGGTCAACAACAACCGGGGGCACGACCTCACCCCGATCGACCCCGCCACCGGCAAGGCCGGCGAGCCCGTCAAGGTCCACGACCCGTACAACCTCTACTTCACGCCCAACGGGAAGTACGCGGTCGTGATGGCCTCGATGGACCGGCAGCTGGTCTTCCGCGACCCGCACAGCATGAAGATCCGCAAGACCCTGCCGGTGAGCTGCGCGGGCGTCAATCACGCCGACTTCTCGCCGGACGGGCGGTACTTCATCGTCTCCTGTGAGTTCTCCGGCGAGCTGCTCAAGGTCGACACCGAGAAGATGAAGGTCATCGGGCAGGAGAAGCTGCCCTTCGAGGGCGCGATGCCGCAGGACGTGAAGATCTCCCCCGACGGCAAGACCTGGTACATCGCCGACATGATGGCCGACGGGGTGTGGGTCCTGGACGGCGACCGCTTCACCAAACCGCGGCTGCTGCCCACGGGCAAGGGCACCCACGGCCTCTACGTCAGCCGCGACTCGAAGAAGATGTACATCTCCAACCGGGGCGAGGGATCCATCTCGCTGCTCGACTTCAAGACCGGCGACCTCGTCGGCAAATGGCACATCCCCGGTGGCGGCAGCCCGGACATGGGCGGGGTCTCGGCGGACGGCAAGGTGCTGTGGCTGTCCGGGCGCTACAACTCCGAGGTCTATGCGCTGGACACGCGGAGCGGCAAGACGCTCGCAAAGATCCCCGTGGGCCAGGGCCCGCACGGGCTGGCGGTGTATCCGCAGCCGGGGCGGTACTCCCTGGGCCACACGGGGATCTTCCGCTAGCAGCGGCGTCCGGCCTGCGCCCTACGGGGTCTAGGCGTGGTACTCGTCGGCGTTCTTCGGCTCCGCGCTCTGGACCATGCCGCTCAGCACCAGCGAGCGGTTGTCGAAGCGCTCGGTGTCCACGCCGTTCTCCTTCAGCACGCTCAGGGCGGCGGAGTGCACGACGCGCAGCACCGGGGTCGCGGCGCGCAGCGCGTCGTCGGCCATGAAGCGGTGCCGCCAGGGCTTGTCGGCCCAGACATGGCGCAGGCCGAACGGCTCGGGGAGGGTGAGCTTGCCGCCGAGGAAGTCCAGGACCGGCGGGAACCACGTGAGCGGGGCGCGGGCGGCGAGGCGGACGACCTCGCCCGCGTCGATCAGCGGGAGCGTGACCTTCCTGGTCTCCCAGAACCGGACGGTCTTCGCGACATCCTTGGTCTTGGGCTCCGGCTTGCTCGTGAAGAGGCCGTTCACCGGGCCGAGGGCATGGCCGGTCACCTCGATGCGCAGCGTCTCGTGCAGGACCGTGACGGTGATCATCAGCGTGAGCACCAACTGGCCGTCCCACAGGACGAACTGCACGCCCAGATAGTGGCGGTTGCCGGCGCCGAACTGCTGCTCGTTGCAGATGCGCTCTATCTCGTGCCCACGGATCTGGAACGCATCGGTGTCCGTGCCGTCCGGGCGGGAGACCGAACCGGCCTTCTCGCCGACCGGCGAGACGATCCAGTGGCGTACGGAGGGGGCCGGGAAGCCGCCGGTGTGCAGCGGGGAGCGCTCCAGCAGACGCAGCCGGTCGTGGATCACCCGGACGACGTCCCAGCTGCGGAACGGGTGGATCTCCACGCCCTCCTGGGCCGGCCGCAGCTCCTCGGCGAGCTGCCAGCTGCCCCAGCGCGTGCCCATGCCGAGTATGCCCTTGGGGCCGGCGTAGAAGACGACGTTGCTCTGCTGCTCGGCGCTGACTTTGGCGAGATTCTGCCGCAGGGTCTCGGCGGCGGTCTGGTTCGGGTCCTGGGGCACCGCCTCGGGGATCTTGGCGGCCACGCCGCCGCCCTCGAGCAGTCCCTTCCAGGCCTCCCGCATCGTCACCGCGGCCTTTTCGCAGATCTGTTTGGCCCACCACCAGCCGACCACCGGGGCGACGATCATGGCGCGGACGTACAGCGGCCACAGGCCGTTCCACGGCAGCTTGACCATGAAGAACACGGCGGCGCCCGCCAGCACCACCAGCAGCGCCCCGCCGAGCAGGGAGACGCCGCCGCCCTCGCCGTCCTTGGAGAGCATCTTCTTGATCTGGAAGGCGCCCAGCCACAGCAGCACACCGGGCAGGAACAGCAGCCCGAAGAGCACCATGATCAGCGTCAGCTTGGCGTCCCGCTGCTTGCGCAGACGCGTGGCGGACAGGCAGTGCTCGACGATGGTCTGCGGTTCCGTCCCGAAGGACTGGATGAGGGCCTTGCGGCCGCCGCCGAGCATCCGGACCTGTACGGCGCGCGCGAACGCCTCGCCGAGGTTGGGCGCGAACAGCGACAGCTTCGGCTTCTTGATCTCGGACTTGCCGGAGTCGGAGTCGGCGTCGGAGATCTTGGAGAGCTTGCAGTCGCGATAGGCCGCCGAGGCGAGGGCCTGGGTCGCCGCCGTCTGCCCGGCGCCACCGGCGATCGGTACCTGAGCCCCCGGACTGAAGTCAAAGCCGTCTGCCACTACCGCCCCCATCACCGCGCGCATCCGATGATGCGGCTCTTTCCCGACTACCGCTCACGGCACACCCCTGCCGAGCCGATGACCACCGCATCTCAGCGTACAGCCGCCGTCCAGCCCAAGGGAGTTGAGCCGGACAGCGGCTGCGGCACCGCTGACTATGCGCCGTTCAGCGCCTCCTGACGCACCTTGTCGGCGTGCTGCGGCGGCATCGGCTCGTGCCGCGCGTAGACGCGGGTGAAGCGGCCGGTGCCGTGGGAGAGGGAACGCAGATCGACGGCGTAGCGGCCGAGCTCGATCTCGGGGACCTCGGCGCGTATGAGCGTGCGGCCGGCCCCGGACTGCTCGGTGCCCACCACCCGGCCGCGGCGCCCGGACAGATCGCTCATGGCCGGGCCGACGAAGTCGTCCGGAATCAGCACCGTCACCTCGGCGACCGGCTCCAGCAGATCGATCCGGGCGTCGGCGGCGGCCTCCCGCAGCGCCAGCGCGCCGGCCTTCTGGAAGGCGGCGTCCGAGGAGTCGACGGAGTGCGCCTTGCCGTCGAGCAGGGTGACGCGGATGTCGACGAGCGGATGCCCGGCGGCCACCCCGCGCGCGGCCTGGGCGCGGACGCCCTTCTCCACGGACGGAATGAACTGGCGGGGCACCGAGCCGCCCACCACCTTGTCGACGAACTCGATGCCGGAGCCACCCGGCAGCGGCTCGACCGTGATCTCGCAGATCGCGAACTGGCCGTGACCGCCGGACTGTTTGACGTGGCGGCCGCGCCCGGACGCGGCGGCGCCGAAGGTCTCCCGCAGCGCCACCTTGTGCGGGACCGTGTCGACCTGGACGCCGTACCGCGAGCGCAGCCGCTCCAGCGCCACATCGACATGCGCCTCGCCCAGGCACCACAGCACCATCTGATGGGTGTCCGGGTGGTGTTCGAGGCGCAGCGTCGGGTCCTCCGCCACCAGCCGGGACAGGCCCAGCGAAAGTCTGTCCTCATCGGCCTTGCTGTGGGCCTCGATGGCGATCGGCAGCAGCGGGTCCGGCATCGTCCACGGCTCCATCAGGAGCGGCGCGTCCTTCGCCGAGAGGGTGTCGCCGGTCTCGGCGCGGGTCAGCTTCGCCACGCACGCCAGATCGCCGGCGATCGCCCGGGACAGCGGCCGCTGCTGTTTGCCGAACGGGGCGGTCAGCGCGCCGATCCGCTCGTCGACGTCATGGTCCTCATGGCCGCGGTCCTCCAGGCCGTGCCCGGAGACATGCACCGTCTCGTCGGGCCGCAGCGTGCCGGAGAAGACCCGTACCAGCGAGACCCGGCCGACGTACGGGTCGGAGGAGGTCTTGACCACCTCGGCCGCGAGCGGGCCGTCGGGATCGCAGGTCAGCGTCGGGCAGGGGGAGCCGTCGGTGCCGGTCACGGCCGGTGCCTCCCGCTCGGCGGGGGTCGGGAAACCGCCGGTGATCAGCTCCAGCAGCTCGACGGTGCCAAGGCCCTGCTTGGCGCCGTCACCGGCCGGGGCGGCGGCGAGCACGGGATGGAAGGTGCCCCGGGCGACCGCCGTCTCCAGATCCCCCACGAGCGTCTTGATGTCGATCTCCTCGCCGCCGAGGTAGCGGTCCATCAAGGATTCGTCCTCGCTCTCGGCGATGATCCCCTCGATGAGACGGTTACGGGCCTCTTCGATCAGCGGGAGCTCGTCGTCCGTCGGTGCGCGCTCGGTGCGCTCGCCGGAGGAGTGGTCGAAGACCCGCCGGGAGAGCAGGCCGATCAGGCCTTCCACGGGGGCGTGGCCGTCGGCGCCCGGGGTGCCGTACAGCGGGAGGTACAGGGGCAGCACGGCGTCCGGGTCCTCGCCGCCGAAGGTGTCGCGGCACAGCCGGGTCATCTCGTCGAAGTCGGCGCGGGCCGCCTCGAGGTGCGTGACGACCAGGGCCCGCGGCATGCCGACCGCCGCGCATTCGTCCCAGACCATGCGGGTCGCGCCGGCCACCCCGTCCGCGGCCGAAACGACGAAGAGGGCCGCGTCCGCTGCCCGCAGACCGGCCCTCAGCTCCCCGACGAAATCGGCGTATCCGGGGGTGTCCAGGAGATTGATTTTTATGCCGCCCCAGTCCACCGGGACCAGGGAGAGCTGTACGGAACGCTGCTGGCGGTGCTCGATCTCGTCGTAGTCCGACAGACACCCGCCGTCCTCGACCCGGCCCGCGCGGTTGACCGCGCCGGACGCCAGCGCGAGGGCCTCGACCAGGGTGGTTTTTCCGGAACCGCTGTGGCCGACCAGCACCACATTGCGCAGGGCGGTGGGCCGGTCGGCCGTGGGTGCCCTTCCGGCGGCTCCCGGGTGTGTACTCGACTTCTCGCTCATGTGTCTCGCCTCCAGGTCGACACTTTGCGGTGATTCGAGCTTTCCACCGAGGCCACCTTGCGTCCATACATGGCACAACGGGCGATCCTGGAGCTTGCGGCCTATCATGCCTGCGCGGGCGCCCGGAGGCGTGCGCCGAGGTCCGTGCGCCGTGCGTTGCACCCGGCGCCGCGGTGCGTTCGTGGTGGCCGGTGGCCGCCTGGCTACGATGGGCCAGCCGGTGGCCCCTTGACCGCGCGGCCCGTATCGACCTCCGGGAAGGCCATGCTGAACAAGTACGCGCGTGCTTTCTTCACGCGTGTTCTCACACCGTTCGCCGCCCTGCTCATCCGCTTGGGGGTCAGCCCGGACGCGGTCACCCTCGTCGGGACCGGCGGCGTGGTGGCCGGCGCCTTGATCTTCTACCCGGAGGGCGGGTTCTTCTGGGGCACGGTGGTCATCACCCTGTTCGTCTTCTCCGATCTGGTCGACGGCAACATGGCGCGGCAGCTGGGCCGCTCCAGCCGCTGGGGCGCGTTCCTCGACTCCACCCTCGACCGGGTCGCCGATTCGGCGATCTTCGGCGGGCTGGCCCTGTGGTACGCCGGGGGCGGCGACGACCTGGTGCTCTGCGCGATCGCGATCTTCTGCCTCGCCAGCGGCCAGGTGGTCTCGTACACCAAGGCACGCGGCGAGGCCATCGGGCTGCCGGTGAACGTCAACGGCCTCGTCGAGCGCGCCGAACGGCTCGTCATCACGCTCGTGGCCTGCGGTCTGTCCGGTCTGCACGCCTTCGGTGTGCCGGGCGTCGAGATCCTGCTCCCGATCGCGCTGTGGATCGTCGCCCTCGGCAGCGCCGTCACCCTCGGCCAGCGTGTGGTGACGGTACGCCGCGAGTCGGCCGAGGCCGACGCCGTCGCGCAAGGGGGGAACGGCGCATGAGCGCGGCCACCGACAAACTCACCGACGCCCTCTACGGCCTGGGCTGGACGGCCGTCAAGAAGCTGCCCGAAGGCGCCGCCGTACGGCTCGGACAGCGCATCGCCGACATCGCCTGGAAACGCCGCGGCAAGGGCGTCCTCCGCCTGGAGGCGAACCTCGCCCGCGTCGTCCCCGATGCCTCCCCGCAGCGCCTGGCCACGCTCTCCCGGGCCGGTATGCGCTCGTACATGCGCTACTGGATGGAGTCCTTCCGCCTGCCGTCCTGGAGCAAGGACCGCATAAGGAACGGCTTCGACCCCGAGGACGTGCACCACCTCGTGGACGGCCTCGCAAGCGACCGCGGCGTCGTCCTGGCCCTGCCCCACATGGGCAACTACGACCTCGCCGGTGTCTGGGTCACCACCAAGCTCAACACCCCCTTCACCACCGTCGCCGAGCGCCTCAAGCCCGAATCCCTCTACGACCGCTTCGTCGCCTACCGCGAGGGCCTGGGCATGGAGGTGCTGCCGCACACGGGCGCCGCCGCCTTCGGAACCCTCGCCCGCCGGCTCCGGGCCGGCGGCCTGGTCTGCCTCGTCGCCGACCGTGATCTGTCCGCTTCCGGCATACCGGTCACGTTCTTCGGCGAGGCGACGAAGATGCCGGCCGGCCCCGCGATGCTCGCCCTGCAGACCGGCGCGATGCTGCTGCCGGTCACCCTCTGGTACGACGAGAGCCCCGTCCTGCGCGGCCGCGTCCACCCGGAGATCGAGGTGCCCGAGACCGGCACCCGTACCGAGAAGGCCGCCCAGATGACCCAGGCGCTCGCCGACGCCTTCGCCTCCGGCATCGCCGACCACCCCGAGGACTGGCACATGCTCCAGCGTCTTTGGCTCGCCGACCTGGAGCCGCGCGTGGAGCCGCGCGAGACGCCCGGCGTACCGGCCTCCGGAGGGGAGACGGCATGAAGATCGGCATCGTCTGCCCGTACGCCTGGGACGTCCCCGGCGGCGTCCAGTTCCACATCCGCGACCTGGCCGAGCACCTGATCCGCCTGGGCCACGAGGTCTCCGTCCTGGCCCCCGCCGACGACGAGACGCCCCTGCCCCCGTACGTCGTCTCCGCCGGCCGCGCCGTCCCGGTCCCCTACAACGGCTCGGTCGCCCGCCTCAACTTCGGCTTCCTCTCCGCCGCCCGGGTCCGGCGCTGGCTGCAGAACGGCGCCTTCGACGTCATCCACATCCACGAACCGGCCTCCCCCTCGCTCGGCCTGCTCTCCTGCTGGGCGGCCCAGGGCCCGATCGTGGCGACCTTCCACACCTCCAACCCGCGCTCCCGGGCCATGATCGCCGCGTACCCGATCCTGCAGCCCGCGCTGGAGAAGATCAGCGCCCGGATCGCGGTGAGCGAATACGCCCGCCGCACCCTCGTCGAACACCTCGGCGGCGATGCGGTGGTCATCCCCAACGGCGTCGACGTCGACTTCTTCGCCCGCGCCGAACCCAAGCCCGCATGGCAGGGCAGGACGCTCGGCTTCATCGGCCGCATCGACGAGCCCCGCAAGGGCCTGCCCGTCCTGATGAAGGCGCTCCCCGCCATCCTCGACAGGGTGCCGGACGCCCGCCTGCTGGTGGCGGGCCGGGGCGACGAGGAGGAGGCCGTCGCGGCCCTGCCCCCCGACATGCGCTCCCGGGTCGAATTCCTCGGCATGGTCAGCGACGAGGACAAGGCCCGCCTGCTGAGCAGCGTCGACCTCTACGTCGCGCCCAACACCGGCGGCGAATCCTTCGGCATCATCCTCGTCGAGGCCCTGTCGGCCGGCGCCCCCGTCCTGGCCAGCGACCTGGACGCGTTCGCCCAGGTCCTCGACCAGGGCGAGGCCGGCGAGCTCTTCGCCAACGAGGACGCCGACGCCCTCGCCACCGCCGCCGTACGCCTCCTGAACGACCCGGCGAGGCTGGCCGAACTCCGCGACCGCGGCCTCAAGCACGTACGCCGCTTCGACTGGTCGACGGTCGGCGCCGACATCCTGGCCGTCTACGAAACGGTGACCGCGGGCGCCGCCTCGGTGGCCACCGACGAGCGGGTCGGGCTGCGCGCGCGGTGGGGCCTGGCCAGGGACTGACCGGCTGCAACGGCGGGCGGGGCAGTCATGTGTGCGGCGGGCCCGCCCGCCACGTACGGGTAACGTGACGGCCCGTGACCACCCTGATCTGGATCGCCGTCGCGATCGTCCTCATCGGTATCTACCTGAGCTGGACGGCCGGCCGCCTCGACCGCCTGCACGCCCGCATCGACGCGGCCAAGGCGGCCCTGGACGCCCAGCTGCTCCGGCGCGCCTCGGTCGCCCAGGAGGTGGGCACCTCGGGTGTCCTCGACCCCGCCGCCTCGATCGTCCTCTACCAGGCCGCCCACGAGGCCCGGCAGGCCGAGGACGACCACCGCGAGGTCGCGGAGAGCGAGCTCAGCCAGGCGCTCCGCGCCATCTTCGCGGAGGACGCCCAGCTGGAGGCCGTACGGGAGGCCCCCGGCGGCGAACAGACGGTCGCCGAACTCACCGCGGCCGTGCGCCGCGTCCCGATGGCCCGCCGCTTCCACAACGACGCGGTACGGGCCGCACGGGCGGTCCGGCGCCACCGCCTCGTCCGCTATCTGAGGCTCGCGGGCCATGCGCCGTTCCCGCTGGCCTTCGAGATGGACGACGAGCCGCCGGCGGTCCTGGACGACCGCTCGGCGGGCGGCTGACAATGGGGGCACCGGACGCGGAGCGGGCCGCCGAAGGATGCGAGGGCAGGAGAGAGCCACCTGCGACGGCGGCCGGCGACGGCGGCCCGCAACCCACCGCACCCGGCCGCACAACTCCAGGCCGTAACGAGCCACCCACCTTGAATTGGCCCTTTCCCTCGCCCCCGCACAAAGGGTTGTGTGGCCAACACGCATAACCACCCGCAAAGAGTGAGGTCAACCGTGTCCAGCACGCCCACCACGCCCCAGAACCCCGAGACCGGAACCGCGCGCGTCAAGCGCGGAATGGCCGAGCAGCTCAAGGGCGGCGTGATCATGGACGTCGTCACGCCGGAAGAGGCGAAGATCGCCGAGGACGCCGGCGCCGTCGCCGTCATGGCCCTGGAGCGGGTGCCCGCGGACATCCGCAAGGACGGCGGCGTGGCCCGCATGTCGGACCCCGACATGATCGACGGCATCATCGACGCCGTCTCCATCCCGGTCATGGCCAAGTCCCGGATCGGCCACTTCGTCGAGGCCCAGGTCCTGCAGTCGCTCGGCGTCGACTACATCGACGAGTCCGAGGTCCTGACCCCGGCCGACGAGGTCAACCACTCCGACAAGTGGGCCTTCACCACCCCCTTCGTCTGCGGTGCCACCAACCTGGGCGAGGCCCTGCGCCGGATCGCCGAGGGCGCCGCCATGATCCGCTCCAAGGGCGAGGCCGGCACCGGCAACGTCGTCGAGGCGGTCCGCCACCTGCGCCAGATCAAGGGCGAGATCGCCAAGCTGCGCGGCTGCGACAACAACGAGCTGTACGCCGCCGCCAAGGAGCTGCGCGCCCCGTTCGAGCTGGTCAAGGAGGTCGCCGAGCTCGGCAAGCTCCCCGTCGTGCTGTTCTCCGCCGGCGGTGTGGCCACCCCCGCCGACGCCGCGCTGATGCGCCAGCTCGGCGCCGAGGGCGTCTTCGTCGGCTCCGGCATCTTCAAGTCCGGCGACCCCGCCAAGCGCGCCGCCGCGATCGTGAAGGCCACCACCTTCTACGACGACCCCAAGGTCATCGCGGACGTCTCCCGCAACCTGGGCGAGGCCATGGTCGGCATCAACTGCGACACCCTCCCCGAGGCCGAGCGCTACGCCAACCGCGGCTGGTAAGCACGCGGGACACACCGCGCAGGAACACAGCACGCAGGAACAAAGGACGCAAGAACACAGATGAGCACCCTCACCATCGGTGTGCTGGCCCTCCAGGGCGACGTCCGCGAGCACGTCAAGGCGCTCGCGGACGCCGGTGCCCAGGCGCGGCCGGTGCGCCGCCCCGAGGAGCTGGCCGAGATCGACGGCCTGGTCATACCGGGCGGCGAGTCCACCACCATGTCCAAGCTGGCCATCGTCTTCGGCATGCTCGAACCGCTGCGCGCGTTCGTGAAGGCCGGGAAGCCGGTCTACGGCACCTGCGCCGGCATGATCATGGTCGCGGACAAGCTGCTGGACGCGCGCGCGGACCAGGAGACGTTCGGCGGCGTCGACATGATCGTGCGCCGTAACGCCTTCGGGCGGCAGAACGAGTCCTTCGAGGCGGCCATCGACGTGGCCGGCATTCCCGGCGGACCGGTCGAGGGCGTCTTCATCCGGGCGCCCTGGGTCGAGTCGGTCGGCGCCGCGGTCGAGGTCCTGGCTACGTACAACGGCCACACCGTGGCCGTGCGGCAGGGTAACGTCCTCGCCACGTCCTTCCACCCGGAGCTCACCGGCGACCACCGCGTCCACGCGCTGTTCGTGGAGATGGTGCGTCACGCCGTGTGACGTGGCCCCGGTAGGATCGATGGCGTTCGTTTCGGAAATGGGTTACGCGAAGGAGACAGGCGGATGTCCGGCCACTCTAAATGGGCTACGACGAAGCACAAGAAGGCCGTGATCGATGCCAAGCGCGGCAAGCTCTTCGCGAAGCTGATCAAGAACATCGAGGTCGCGGCGCGCACCGGTGGCGCCGACGTCGACGGCAACCCGACCCTCTTCGACGCCATCCAGAAGGCGAAGAAGAGCTCGGTGCCCAACAAGAACATCGACTCCGCGGTCAAGCGCGGTGCGGGTCTTGAGGCGGGCGGCGCCGACTACGAAACCATCATGTACGAGGGGTACGGCCCCAACGGTGTCGCGGTGCTCATCGAGTGCCTCACCGACAACCGCAACCGTGCCGCCTCGGACGTCCGCGTCGCGATGACCCGCAACGGCGGATCGATGGCCGACCCGGGCTCGGTGTCCTACCTGTTCAACCGCAAGGGCGTGGTGATCGTCCCCAAGGGCGAGCTGAGCGAGGACGACGTCCTCGGCGCGGTCCTGGACGCGGGCGCCGAGGAGGTCAACGACCTCGGCGAGTCCTTCGAGGTGCTGAGCGAGGCCACCGACCTGGTCGCGGTCCGCACGGCGCTGCAGGAGGCCGGCATCGACTACGACTCGGCCGACGCCAACTTTGTCCCGACCATGCAGGTCGAGCTGGAGGAAGAGGGCGCGCGCAAGATCTTCAAGCTGATCGACGCGCTGGAGGACAGCGACGACGTGCAGAACGTCTTCGCCAACTTCGACGTCGCGGACGAGGTCATGGCGAAGGTCGACGCGTAGGACGGACCACGCGAGGCCGGGCCGGAGCATGCGCGGCCGCGCCGCTTCCGTGCGTACACGGGCCGACGGGGAACACCCCCGTCGGCCCGTCGCGTTGTCGGTGCCGCTCGATTGTCAGTGCCACCCGATACTGTGCTGAGCAGGGGATCTCCGTCCCCCCATGGGGGAACGGCGAGCCGAAACGGTACGGCACGGCACAGCGCGTACGGACGGTACGGGCATGAGGGGAGGGGCACCGTGAAGGTGCTCGGGGTGGACCCGGGGCTGACGCGCTGCGGCGTCGGCGTGGTCGAGGGGGTGGCCGGACGGCCGCTGACGATGGCGGGCGTCGGCGTCGTGCGCACGCCCGCGGACGCCGACATCGCGCACCGCCTCGTGCTGATCGAGCGCGGCCTGGAGGAGTGGCTCGACACCCACCGCCCCGAATTCGTCGCCGTGGAGCGGGTGTTCAGCCAGCACAACGTCCGTACGGTCATGGGCACTGCCCAGGCCAGCGCGGTCGCCATGCTGTGCGCGGCCCGCCGCGGACTGCCGGTCGCGCTGCACACCCCCAGCGAGGTCAAGGCCGCCGTCACCGGATCGGGCCGGGCCGACAAGGCGCAGGTCGGCGCCATGGTCACCCGGCTGCTGCGGCTCGACGCGCCGCCCAGGCCCGCCGACGCCGCCGACGCCCTCGCGCTGGCCATCTGTCATATATGGCGCGCCCCCGCGGTCAACCGCCTCCAGCAGGCGCATGCCGCGGCCCGCCGCGCCGCTCCCGTACGCACGCCGAAGGGCACCCGATGATCGCTTTTGTCTCCGGCCCGGTCGCGGCCCTGGCCCCCGATACCGCCGTCATCGAGGTCGGCGGCGTCGGCATGGCCGTCCAGTGCACACCGAACACCCTGTCCGGGCTGCGCATCGGTGAGCAGGCCAAGATCGCCACGTCCCTGGTCGTCCGCGAGGACTCGCTCACGCTGTACGGCTTCGCCGACGACGACGAGCGCCAGACCTTCGAGCTGCTGCAGACCGCCAGCGGCGTCGGCCCGCGGCTCGCCCAGGCCATGCTGGCGGTGCACTCGCCCGACACGCTGCGGCTGGCGGTCGCGAGCGGCGACGAGAAGACGCTCACCGCGGTGCCCGGCATCGGCAAGAAGGGCGCGCAGAAGCTGCTGCTGGAGCTCAAGGACCGGCTCGGCGCGCCGGTCGGCAACGCCCGCGCGGCCGGCGGCGCGGTCACGTCCGGCTGGCGCGATCAGCTGCACGCCGCGCTGATCGGGCTCGGCTATGCCCCCCGAGAGGCCGATGAGGCGCTGGACGCGGTCGCCCCGCAGGCCGAGGCCGCCCTCGCCGACGGCACCCAGCCGCAGGTGCCCCAGCTCCTCAAGGCCGCCCTGCGGACCCTCAACCGCGCGCGATGACCGCCGCCGGACGGGCCGCGCGCCCCCGACCGTACGACCACCCCGGCGGCCCGGCCGCCCCGACCCCGCGAGGCATTCCGCAGTGAACTGGGACGACACCGCACCGTCCGCCGCAGACGAGACCCCCACCGGCGCGCCCGACCGCCTGGTGGCGGCCGACGCCGACGGCGAGGACACCGCCGTCGAGGCCGCCCTGCGGCCCAAGGACCTGGAGGAATTCGTCGGCCAGGAGCGGGTGCGCGAACAGCTCGACCTGGTGCTGCGAGCCGCCCGCGCCCGCGGCGCCACCGCCGACCACGTCCTGCTCTCCGGGGCCCCGGGCCTGGGCAAGACGACCCTCTCGATGATCATCGCGGCCGAGATGGGCGCCCCGATCCGGATCACCTCCGGCCCCGCCATCCAGCACGCCGGCGATCTCGCCGCGATCCTCTCCTCCCTCCAGGAGGGCGAGGTCCTCTTCCTCGACGAGATCCACCGGATGTCCCGGCCCGCCGAGGAAATGCTGTACATGGCGATGGAGGACTTCCGCGTCGATGTGATCGTGGGGAAGGGGCCGGGCGCCACCGCCATCCCCCTCGAACTTCCCCCCTTCACCCTGGTCGGCGCCACGACCCGGGCCGGTCTGCTGCCGCCCCCGCTGCGGGACCGCTTCGGCTTCACCGGGCATATGGAGTTCTACGCGCCGGCCGAGCTGGAGCGGGTCATCCACCGCTCGGCCGGTCTGCTGGACGTCGACATAGCGGCAGAGGGCGCCGCCGAGATCGCCGGCCGCTCCCGCGGCACGCCCCGTATCGCCAACCGCCTGCTGCGCCGCGTCCGCGACTACGCCCAGGTCAAGGCCGACGGCGTGATCACCCGCGAGGTCGCCTCCCAGGCCCTCGATGTCTACGAGGTCGACGGCCGCGGCCTGGACCGCCTCGACCGCGCCGTGCTCACGGCCCTGCTCAAGCTCTTCGGCGGCGGACCGGTGGGCCTGTCCACGCTGGCGGTCGCGGTGGGGGAGGAGCGCGAGACGGTCGAGGAGGTCGCCGAGCCGTTCCTCGTCCGCGAAGGACTGCTGGCCAGGACGCCCCGCGGCCGGATCGCGACACCGGCGGCCTGGGCCCACATGGGGCTGGTCCCGCCGCAGCAGCAAGCGGGCGCGAACGGGCAGCAGGGCCTGTTCGGACCGTGACGGCGCGGAGACTCGCCCGGTCAGGAACTGCGGTGCGATGCTGGGCGTTGTTCCTGTGGTGGGGACTCGCTTAGACTCCGCCGATGCCGTCCGCATGGACGGTGTACCCACCCCCGTATATGAGACCGTGCAGCAGCGGTCGTGTGAAGGATTTCCGTCCCGTGCCCAATATCGTGACTCTCCTCCCCTTCATCGTCCTCATCGGGGCCATGTTCCTGATGACCCGGTCCGCCAAGAAGAAGCAGCAGGCGGCGCAGCAGATGCGCAATGAGATGCAGCCTGGCACCGGCATCCGGACGATCGGGGGCATGTACGCCACCGTCAAGGAAATCCATGAGGAGTCCGTCCTCCTGGAGGTCGCTCCTGGCGTGCACGCCATTTACGCCAAGAACGCCATCGGCGCGGTGTTGGCCGATGACGAGTACAACCGCATCCTGGACGGTGCCGACCCGATCAAGACCGACGAGCCGGTCGTCCCGGACGACGCCTCGTCGCTGACCGGTGACGTCGCGGACGAGGACGCCGACCAGGCCGAGAAGATCGACCTGGGCAAGGACGCCCCCAAGGCCGACGCCGACAAGCCGGCCGCCAAGGATGCCAAGACCGACGACGCCGCGTCCGAGAAGGACGCCGACGACGCCGCCGACGAGGCAAAGGACGCCGTCAAGGCCGACGCGGACACCGCCGAGGAGGACAAGAAGGCCGGCGGCGCCGACGCGAAGTAGTCCGCTCTGGGGAACCGCGGTGCCCGCGCGTAAGGCGCACCGCGGTTCCTCGACGGTCTAGGCTCCGGCGGGGGCACGTCCCCACAACACTTCGTGGCCCCTCGGCAACACCCGAAGCCGAGGGGTTGGACAGGGAGATACGAGAAGGTGGCAGCACCGAAAAAGGGCCGTAGGGCGCCCGCGACCCAAGGGCATCCGGGCCGCACCCTGGTCCTGATCCTGATCGTGATGATCGGGCTGGTCGGCGGGATGTTCTGGTACGGACATCTGACGCCGCGGCTGGGCATCGACCTGGCGGGCGGCACCAGCTTCACGCTGGCGGCCCAGAACCAGCCGGGCAAGCCCAATGCGATCAACGAGACCAACATGAACACCGCCGCCGGGATCATGGAGCGACGGGTCAACGGTCTCGGTGTGTCCGAGACCGAGGTCCAGACGCAGGGCAACGATCACATCATCGTGAACATCCCCAAGGGGACGGACGCGAAACAGGCCCGCCAGCAGGTCGGCACCACCGCCCAGCTCGGCTTCCGGCCGGTGCTGACCACCACCGCGGGCACCAAGACCCCCGCGCCCGAGCCCAGCCCTTCCAAGAGCGGGAAGACCGGCAAGGGCGGCCAGGGCAAGAACGACCAGGGTGAGAAGGCCACCGGCAAGCAGGGCACCCAGCAGGACGCCTCGGCGCCCAGCGCCACGCCCACCACCCGGGGCCGTGCCGTCACGGACTCCCTGAAGAAGGCGCCCTCCGCCACCCCCTCCGCCAAGCCCACCCCCTCCGGCTCCACCAAGCCGTCCACGCCGCCGGTGCCGCCCACCGGTGGCGCCGAGGGGATCTCGCCGGCCCTGCAGAAGCAGCTCGCCGCGCTGGACTGCTCCACGAAGGAGGGCCGCGCGCTGGCGGGTCAGAAGGCCGCCGCCGCCAAGCCGACCGACCAGGTCGTGGCCTGTAACCAGGACGGCTCGCAGAAGTACGTGCTCGGTCCGGTCGCCGTCGAGGGCATGGACGTCAAGGACGCCAAGGCCGTCTTCGACAGCCAGGGCGGCCAGGGCTGGATCGTCCAGATGGACTTCACCTCCGACGGCGGCAAGAAGTTCGCGGACATCACCGGCAAGCTCGCGACCAAGGCCGCGCCGCAGAACCAGTTCGCGATCGTCCTGGACGGCGCCGTGGTCTCCGACCCGCGCGTCAGGGAGCAGCTCAACGGCGGCAGCGCCACCATCTCCGGCGGCTTCACCCAGCAGAGCGCCGAGGACCTGGGCAACATGCTGTCGTACGGCGCGCTGCCGCTCTCGTTCAAGATCGACGACGAGACCACGGTCACCGCGGCGCTCGGTGGCGAGCAGCTGCACGCCGGCCTGATCGCGGGTGCGATCGGCCTCGGGCTGGTCGTCATCTACCTGGTCGCCTACTACCGGGGCCTGGCGCTGGTCGCGCTGGCCAGCCTCGGTGTATCGGCGATCCTCACCTACACGATCATGACGCTGCTGGGCCCGGCCATCGGGTTCGCGCTGAACCTCCCGGCGGTCTGCGGCGCCATCGTCGCCATCGGTATCACCGCCGACTCGTTCATCGTGTACTTCGAACGCATCCGTGACGAGATCCGCGAGGGCCGCACGCTGCGTCCCGCCGTCGAGCGCGGCTGGCCCCGGGCCCGCCGGACGATCCTGGTCTCCGACTTCGTGTCGTTCCTGGCCGCCGCGGTGCTCTTCATCGTCACCGTCGGCAAGGTGAAGGGCTTCGCGTTCACGCTCGGCCTGACCACCCTGCTCGACGTCGTCGTGGTCTTCCTCTTCACCAAGCCGCTGATGACGCTGCTGGCCAGGCGGAAGTTCTTCTACGAGGGCCACTCCTGGTCCGGCCTCGATCCCAAGCGCCTGGGCGCCAAGCCGCCGCTGCGCCGCCGTCGTGGCAGCGCCCCCACCCAGACGAAGGAGGCGTGAGATGTCCAAGCTCGGAAACATCGGCGCCCGGCTCTACCGCGGCGAGGTCGGCTACGACTTCATCGGCAAGCGGAAGATCTGGTACGGCATCTCGATCCTCATCACCATCACGGCCCTCGTCGGCCTGGGGGTGCGGGGCCTGAACTTCGGCATCGAGTTCTCCGGCGGCGCGGTCTTCACCACGTCCGGGACCTCCGTGTCCGCGACGCAGGCACAGCACACGGCCGAGTCGGCGGCCCCCGACCACCAGGCCATGGTGCAGAAGCTCGGTGACGGCTCGCTGCGCATCCAGATCAGCGGTCTGGACACCAAGCAGTCGCTGCCGGTCCAGGAAGAGCTCGCCAAGGCCCTGAAGGTCCCGGTCAAGGACATCAACACCCAGCTGGTCGGCCCGAGCTGGGGCGAGCAGATCGCCAACAAGGCGTGGCTGGGCCTGGGCATCTTCATGGCCCTGGTGGTGCTCTATCTGGCCATCGCCTTCGAATGGCGGATGGCGATTGCCGCGCTGATCGCGCTCATCCATGACCTCACGATCACCGTGGGCATCTACGCCCTGGTCGGCTTCGAGGTCACCCCGGGCACGGTCATCGGTCTGCTGACGATCCTCGGTTACTCCCTGTACGACACGGTCGTCGTCTTCGACAGCCTCAAGGAAGCCTCCAAGGACATCACCAAGCAGACCCGCTTCACCTACAGCGACATCGCCAACCGCTCCATCAACAGCACCCTGGTGCGGTCCATCAACACCACGGTCGTGGCGCTGCTCCCGGTCGCCGGTCTGCTGTTCGTCGGTGGCGGTGTGCTGGGCGCGGGCATGCTCAACGACATCTCGCTGGCGCTGTTCGTCGGTCTCGCCGCCGGTGCGTACTCCTCGATCTTCATCGCCACTCCGCTGGTCGCCGACCTCAAGGAGCGCGAGCCGCAGATGAAGGCTTTGGCCAAGCGGGTGAAGGCGAAGCGCGCATCGGCCGCGGCCAAGGAGGGCGAGCAGCAGGACCCGCAGGACAGTGACACCGGCACTGCGGACACCGCGGACGATCCCGCGGTGGTCGGCCCGCGCCACCAGCCCTCCCGCAACCGCGGACGCGGCCGCCCGTCGGGCAAGCGCCGATGACCGCGCCCGCCGCGCTCCGCGAGCTGCTGCTGAGCCGGATAGCGGACGTCCCGGACTACCCCAAGCCCGGCGTGATGTTCAAGGACATCACCCCGCTGCTGGCCGATCCGGACGCCTTCGGCGCGCTGACCGACGCCCTCGCCGACCTGTGCGCACGGCACCGGGCGGACAAGGTCGTCGGCCTGGAGGCGCGCGGTTTCATCCTCGCGGCCCCCGTGGCCGTCCGGGCCGGGGTCGGCTTCGTCCCCGTACGCAAGGCGGGCAAGCTGCCCGGTGCGACGCTCGGGCAGGCCTATGAGCTGGAGTACGGCACGGCCGAGATCGAGATGCACGCCGATGCGCTGGCCCCGGGGGACCGGGTCCTGGTGATCGACGACGTGCTGGCCACCGGCGGCACGGCCGATGCGTCGCTGCAGCTCATCCGCCGTGCGGGCGCCGAGGTGGCGGGCGTCGCGGTGCTGCTGGAGCTCGGGTTCCTCGCCGGGCGGCAGCGTCTGGAGCCGGGCCTGAAGGGCGCCCCGCTGGAGGCGCTGATCACGGTCTGATCCGGCCTTTCCCGGTACATCGGCAGCAGGGGCACCCGGAAGATTCCGGGTGCCCCTGCTGCTGTGTCATGTACGGAGCCACGGCCGCGCGAGAGCGGTGGCCGTGGGGTCGATACCATGGCACCCCGGCCTGTTCGTGGTCTCGGGGTCCGGAACTGCTTGAGGAGTGCTCTTGCCAGACGAGGCCCAGCCGCTCTCCCCCGGACTGCGTCCGAAGGGATCCACCGCCGCGCGCCAGGACGAGCCGAAGACCGAGGACGCGGCGTCCCGGGCGACGCCCCGGTCCGAGAAGAGCGGCGCCGCGGGCGGTGACCAGCCCCGTCCGGCCTCCCCGCCGAAGCCGGGCGCCGCGTCGTCCAGGACCGAGCCCGCCGTCGGCAAGGGCGCAGCCAAGCCGCCCGCCAAGGCCGGGCCGGCCGGCGCGCACATCGCCCCGGTGGCCAAGCCCGCCCCGTCCGCCTCAGCGGGCCGCTCCGGCACCCCCAACCGCGTACGGGCCCGCCTCGCCCGACTGGGCGTACAGCGCTCGAGTCCGTACAACCCGGTCCTCGAACCGCTGCTGCGCGCCGTCCGCAGCAACGACCCCAAGATCGAGACCGCGACGCTGCGCCAGGTCGAGCGGGCCTACCAGGTCGCCGAGCGCTGGCACCGCGGCCAGAAGCGCAAGAGCGGCGACCCGTACATCACCCACCCGCTCGCGGTGACGACGATCCTCGCCGAGCTGGGCATGGACCCGGCCACCCTGATGGCGGGCCTGCTGCACGACACCGTCGAGGACACCGAATACGGCCTGGACACCCTGCGCCGCGACTTCGGCGACCAGGTGGCGCTGCTGGTCGACGGCGTCACCAAGCTCGACCGCGTCAAGTTCGGCGAGGCCGCGCAGGCCGAGACCGTGCGCAAGATGGTCGTCGCGATGGCCAAGGACCCGCGCGTCCTGGTGATCAAGCTCGCCGACCGGCTGCACAACATGCGCACCATGCGCTACCTCAAGCGGGAGAAGCAGGAGAAGAAGGCCCGCGAGACGCTGGAGATCTACGCTCCGCTCGCCCACCGCCTGGGCATGAACACCATCAAGTGGGAGCTGGAGGACCTCGCCTTCGCGATCCTCTACCCCAAGATGTACGACGAGATCGTGCGGCTGGTCGCCGAGCGGGCGCCCAAGCGGGACGAGTACCTGGCGATAGTGACCGACGAGGTCCAGGCCGATCTGCGCGCCGCCCGTATCAAGGCCACCGTCACCGGCCGCCCCAAGCACTACTACAGCGTCTACCAGAAGATGATCGTGCGCGGCCGCGACTTCGCCGAGATCTACGACCTGGTGGGCATCCGCGTCCTCGTCGACACGGTCCGCGACTGCTACGCCGCCCTCGGCACGATCCACGCGCGATGGAATCCGGTCCCCGGCCGGTTCAAGGACTACATCGCGATGCCGAAGTTCAACATGTACCAGTCGCTGCACACGACGGTCATCGGCCCCAGCGGTAAGCCCGTCGAGCTGCAGATCCGCACCTTCGACATGCACCGCCGCGCCGAGTACGGCATCGCCGCGCACTGGAAGTACAAGCAGGAGGCGGTGGCCGGCGCCTCCAAGATCCGTACGGACATCCCCAAGGGCGTCGGCAAGGGCGCGGGCCAGGACACCGTCAACGACATGGCCTGGCTGCGGCAGTTGCTCGACTGGCAGAAGGAGACCGAGGACCCCGGCGAGTTCCTCGAATCGCTGCGCTTCGACCTCTCCCGCAACGAAGTCTTCGTCTTCACGCCGAAGGGCGATGTGATAGCGCTGCCGGCCGGCGCCACGCCCGTCGACTTCGCCTACGCGGTGCACACCGAGGTCGGCCACCGCACGATAGGAGCGCGGGTCAACGGACGGCTCGTACCGCTCGAATCGACCCTGGACAACGGCGACTTGGTGGAGGTCTTCACCTCCAAGGCGCCCGGCGCCGGACCGTCCCGCGACTGGCTCGGCTTCGTCAAGTCCCCGCGCGCCCGCAACAAGATCCGCGGCTGGTTCTCCAAGGAGCGCCGCGACGAGGCCATCGAGCAGGGCAAGGACGCCATCGCGCGCGCGATGCGCAAGCAGAATCTGCCCATCCAGCGGATCCTGACCGGCGACTCGCTCGTCACCCTCGCGCACGAGATGCGCTACCCCGACATCTCCTCCCTCTACGCCGCCATCGGCGAGGGCCATGTCGCGGCGCAGGGCGTCGTCCAGAAGCTGGTGCAGGCGCTCGGCGGGCAGGACGAGGCCACCGAGGACATCGCCGAGTCCACCCCGATCCGGCCGCGGTCCAAGCGCCGCTCCAGCGCCGACCCGGGCGTGGTCGTCAAGGGCGTCGACGATGTGTGGGTCAAGCTCGCCCGCTGCTGTACGCCGGTGCCGGGCGACCCCATCATCGGCTTCGTCACCCGCGGCAACGGCGTATCGGTGCACCGCGCCGACTGCGTCAACGTCGATTCGCTGTCCAAGCAGCCGGAGCGGATCCTCGAGGTCGAGTGGGCGCCCACCCAGTCCTCGGTCTTCCTGGTCGCCATCCAGGTCGAGGCGCTGGACCGCTCCCGCCTCCTGTCGGACGTCACCCGCATCCTGTCCGACCAGCACGTCAACATCCTCTCGGCCGCCGTCCAGACCTCCCGCGACCGGGTCGCCACCTCCCGCTTCACCTTCGAGATGGGCGACCCCAAGCATCTGGGGCACGTGCTCAAGGCCGTACGGGGCGTGGAGGGCGTGTACGACGTGTACCGGGTGACGTCGGCCCGGCGCCCGTAGCAACGGATACGGCGGCCCCGGTACGGAGATCCGTACCGGGGCCGCCGTATGTCAGCCACTCCTCAGCCGCCGAACTCCTCCAGGCCCTTCAGCGCCTGGTCCAGCAGCGCCTTGCGGCCTTCCAGTTCGCGGCCCAGCTTGTCGGCCTTGGCGGTGTTGCCGGCCGTCCGGGCCGCCTCGATCTGCTTCTCCAGCTTGTCGACGGCGTCCTGGAGCTGGCCGGTCAGCCCCGCCGCGCGGGCCCGCGCCTCGGGGTTCGTCCGGCGCCACTCGGCCTCCTCGGCCTCCTGGATGGCGCGCTCGACGGCATGCATCCGGCCCTCGATCTTGGGACGGGCGTCCCGCGGGACATGGCCGATGGCCTCCCACCGCTCGTTGATCGACCGGAACGCGGACCGCGCGCCCTTCAGGTCCGAGACCGGGAGCAGCTTCTCGGCCTCGATGGCCAGCTCCTCCTTGCGGGTGAGGTTCTCCCGCTGCTCGGCGTCGCGCTCCGCGAAGACCTCGCCGCGCGCCTGGAAGAAGACGTCCTGGGCGCCGCGGAAGCGGTTCCACAGGTCGTCCTCGTGCTCGCGCTGGGCGCGGCCGGCGGCCTTCCAGTCGGCCATCAGCTCGCGGTAGCGGGCGGCGGTGGCGCCCCAGTCCGTCGAGTTCGACAGCGACTCGGCCTCGGCGACCAGCTTCTCCTTGGCCTTACGGGACTCCTCGCGCTGCGCGTCCAGCGACGCGAAGTGCGCCTTGCGGCGCTTGGAGAACGCCGAGCGGGCGTGCGAGAAACGGTGCCACAGCTCGTCGTCCGCCTTGCGGTCCAGCCGCGGCAGGCCCTTCCAGGTGTCGACCAGCGCCCGCAGCCGCTCGCCCGCCGCGCGCCACTGCTCGCTGGCGGCCAGCTCCTCGGCCTCGGCGACCAGCTTCTCCTTGGCGTGCCGGGCCTCGTCGCTCTGCTTGGCCTTCTGTGCCTTGCGCTCCTCGCGCCGGGACTCGACGGTCTCGACGAGCTTGTCCAGCCGCTTCCTCAGCGCCTCCAGATCGCCCACCGCGTGGTGCTCGTCGACCTGCTGCCGCAGATGGTCGATGGCGGTCTGGGCGTCCTTCGCCGACAGGTCGGTGGTCTTGACCCGGCGCTCGAGGAGGCCGATCTCGACGACCAGGCCCTCATACTTGCGCTCGAAGTAGGCGAGGGCCTCCTCGGGAGTGCCCGCCTGCCACGATCCGACGACCTGCTCGCCGTCGGCGGTACGCACGTACACGGTCCCCGTCTCATCGACGCGGCCCCATGGGTCGCTGCTCACAGCGCCTCCTCCACATGATGCCGACGGGGGCGTGCGGCCCCCCGGCATCGTCCACAGTTTCTGTCCGGCAGAGCCGCGCCCTGGCCGGTCCGACGTGCTGTCTTGCGGGTGAGGGCGGCACCCGTCGGAGCGGGCACCCTCACCCAACGCCAATCTAGGCGACCGGCGGTCGGCTGTCCGCATCCAGCACGACCGAAATTCAGCGGTTCGCACCACGGAGAACGGCGGAAAGCCGCATGCCGGTCAGGGCGGTCAGGATTTGGTGACGGCCGCCTTGTCGATGACGACCGTGGCGTTCGGCGCCGTGCTGCCGGTCTTCGGGTCGGGGCGGGTACCGGCCGCGGCGATCTTCTTCAGGACGTCCATACCGCCGGTGACGGTCCCGAACGGCGTGTAGTCCGGGGGCAGCGGGCTGTCCTGGTAGACGAGGAAGAACTGGCTGCCGCCGCTGTTGCGGGTGTTGTTGTGCTTGCCGTCGTAGCTGTTGGCCATCGCGACCGTGCCCGCCGGATAGACCTTGCCCTTGAGCCGCGGGTCCTTGAGGTTCTCGTCCGGGATCTTGTAGCCCGGCGAGCCCCCGCCGGTGGCGGTCGGGTCGCCGCACTGCAGGACGAAGATCCGCTGGTCGACCAGGCGGTGGCACCGGCTGTGGTCGAAGAAGTGCTGCCCGGCCAGGAAGGCGAAGGAGTTCACCGTGTGCGGCGCCTTGGCCGCGTCCAGCTTCAGCTCGATCCCGCCGCAGGTGGTGCTCAGCTTCGCGGTGTAGGAGGCGGCGGTGTCGATCGACATGGCCGGTTCCTTTTTCCATGTCCGCTTCGACGGTGCGCCCTTGGCGGGCTGCCGGCACGGGTCCGGCGCCGCGGTGGGCGAGGGGGCCGCGGCCGCTTCGTCGGTCCGGTCGTCGCCGCCCGCGAGGCCGGCCGAGGCATATGCGGCGGCGCCCGCGGCGAGTGCCACCGCCAGAGAGGACGCGACGATCACGTTGCGGCGCTTGGCCTTGCGCGCGGCCGTGGACCGCCGTTGCTGCTGGCGCTCGAACTTCTCCCGGGCGAGCTGCCGCCGCCGCTGATCCTTGCTGACCACCGGTCGTCTCCTTCTCTGAGCATCTGGCCGTCTGGGCATCCGAGCGCATCGAGGTCCGGACATCGGGCGCCGCCGTCTGCCGTGGCCGTACCGTATACGGGTTCGCCCCGCCGGGAGTCGCGCCGGTAGGCTCTGGAGCTGCCGAGATGTTCCGGGAGCGGTCCCGCAGAGCTGAGGTTTGCAGATTCCTACCGACCTTTAAGGACGAACGTGCTGATTGCCGGGTTCCCCGCCGGGGCCTGGGGGACCAACTGCTATCTGGTCGCCCCCGCCGCAGGCGAGGAGTGCGTGATCATCGACCCGGGCCACCAAGCGGCCCAAGGAGTCGAGGACGCGGTCGAAAAGCATCGGCTCAAGCCCGTCGCCGTCATCCTCACCCACGGCCATATCGACCATGTCGCCTCGGTCGTCCCGGTGTGCGGCGCGCACGACGTCCCGGCCTGGATCCACCCCGAGGACCGCTTCATGATGAGCGACCCGGAGAAGGCGCTCGGCCGCTCCATCGGGCAGCAGCTCATGGGCGAGCTGACCGTGGGGGAGCCGGACGACGTCAAGGAGCTGACCGACGGCAGCGCGCTGGAGCTCGCCGGGATGGAGTTCTCCGTCGCGCACGCACCGGGCCATACCAAGGGGTCGGTGACGTTCCGGATGCCCGAGCAGGCCGACATTCCGCCGGTCTTCTTCTCGGGCGACCTGCTGTTCGCCGGCTCCATCGGACGTACCGATCTGCCGGGCGGCGACCACGCCGAGATCCTCCGGTCGCTGGAGCGCGTATGCCTCCCGCTGGACGACTCGACCGTGGTCCTGTCCGGCCACGGCCCCCAGACCACCATCGGCCGCGAGCGCGCCGCCAACCCGTACCTGCGGGAAGTGGCCGCCGGCCTGGGAGACGGCCTCCGTGCCGCCCCGCGACGAGGAATGTGACGAGACTTTCCGTGAGCACCTTTCAGGCACCCAAGGGCACCTACGACCTGCTGCCGCCGAATTCCGCGACGTATCTCGCGGTCCGCGAGGCGATCTCCGGCCCGCTGAAGAACTCCGGCTACGGCTACATCGAGACCCCCGGCTTCGAGAACGTCGAGCTGTTCGCCCGCGGCGTCGGTGAGTCCACCGACATCGTGACCAAGGAGATGTACGCCTTCGAGACCAAGGGCGGCGACAAGCTCGCGCTGCGCCCCGAGGGCACCGCGTCCGTGCTGCGCGCGGCGCTGGAGGCCAACCTCCACAAGGGCGGCAACCTCCCCGTCAAGCTCTGGTACTCCGGTTCGTACTACCGCTACGAGCGTCCGCAGAAGGGCCGCTACCGCCACTTCTCGCAGGTCGGCGCCGAGGCCATCGGGGCCGAGGACCCGGCGCTGGACGCCGAGCTGATCATCCTGGCCGACCAGGCCTACCGCTCGCTGGGGCTGCGCAACTTCCGCATCCTGCTGAACTCCCTGGGCGACAAGGAGTGCCGCCCGGTCTACCGCGCCGCCCTCCAGGACTTCCTGCGCGGCCTCGACCTGGACGACGACACCCGCCGCCGGGTCGACATCAACCCGCTGCGCGTCCTGGACGACAAGCGCGACGCCGTCCAGAAGCAGCTGACCGGCGCGCCGATGCTGCGCGACTACCTCTGCGAGGCGTGCAAGGCGTACCACGAGCAGGTGCGCGAGCTGCTGACCGCGGCGGGCGTGGCCTTCGAGGACGACGAGAAGCTGGTCCGCGGCCTGGACTACTACACCCGCACCACCTTCGAGTTCGTCCACGACGGCCTCGGCTCGCAGTCCGCGGTGGGCGGCGGCGGCCGCTACGACGGCCTCTCCGAGATGATCGGCGGCCCCGCGCTGCCGTCCGTCGGCTGGGCGCTGGGCGTCGACCGTACGGTGCTGGCGCTGGAGGCGGAGGGCATCGAGCTCGACATCCCCGCCGCGACGGCCGTGTACGCGGTGCCGCTCGGCGAGGAGGCCCGCCGGGTGCTGTTCGCCAAGGTCACCGAGCTGCGCCGGGCCGGCGTCGCGACCGACTTCGCGTACGGCGGCAAGGGCCTGAAGAACGCCATGAAGTCCGCCAACCGCTCCGGCGCGCGGCTGGCCCTGGTGGCGGGCGAGCGGGACCTGGCCGAGGGCGTCGTCCAGCTCAAGAACCTGGAGAGCGGCGAGCAGACCCCGGTGGCGCTGGACGCCGTCGTGGGCGAGGTCACGCGCACACTGGGCTGAGCGACCGGAAACGGCGCTTGCCGGCGGCCGCGTCAACAGGCCGCGCACCGATTCCTGCCTTTCGTGTGCAGCTTGTTTATGCGCAGCGAACGGTGGGCCGTCGGGGAGTTGGGGCAGAATGAGGGGCGCGCCCGCGGACCCGCGGGCCGCCCGGCCTCATTCCCAGCGACCGACGGAACGGCTCTATGACGACGACAGCGGTTGATGACGTGTCTCTCGACGACCGGCCCGCGCCCGACGCGGGCACCATCGGATCGGGCCGCGGCTACGCCCTCCTCCTGGTGATCACCAGTGCGCTGGGCCTCCTCGCGGCGTGGGTCATCACGCTGGACAAGTTCGAGCTGCTGAAGGATCCGAACTACAAGCCGGCCTGCAGCATCAACCCGATCATCTCCTGCGGCAACATCATGAAGAGCGCGCAGGCGGAGGTCTTCGGCTTCCCGAACCCGATGGCCGGCCTGGTCGGCTTCGGCGTCGTGATGGCCATCGGCGTGGGCCTGCTGGCCGGCGCCCGCTTCCGCCGCTGGTACTGGATCGGCCTGAACGTCGGCACGCTGGCGGCCACGGTCTTCTGTATGTGGCTGATGTCCCAGTCGCTGTACGTGATCAACTCGCTGTGCCTGTGGTGCACGCTGACCTGGCTGATCACCATCCTGATGTTCTGGTACACCACCGTCCACAACCTCAAGCACGGCATCATCCCGGCCCCCGAAGGCCTGCGCCGGGCCGTGGCGGAGTTCCACTGGGTCGTGCCGGTGCTCTGGTACGGCGTGATCGCGCTGCTGATCCTCACCAAGTGGTGGACGTACTGGAGCACGCTCATCTAGGACCCACCCGCGGGAAGCCGCCGCACGCCCCGGCCGCCGTCGATGACGGTGGCCGGGGCGTTGTCAGTGGGGTGACATAGGCTCGTCGACGTGGAGCCCGACCTGTTCACCGCCGCCGCCGAAGACCGTCAGGAGAAGGACCCCGCGGGGTCTCCTCTCGCCGTACGGATGCGTCCGCGCACCCTCGACGAGGTCGTGGGGCAGGGGCATCTGCTCAAGCCGGGGTCGCCGCTGCGCCGCCTGGTGGGAGAGGGCGACGGCGGCCCGGCCGGCCCGTCCTCCGTCTTCCTGTGGGGCCCGCCCGGCATCGGCAAGACGACCCTTGCGTACGTCGTCAGCCAGGCGACCAACAAGCGCTTCGTCGAGCTTTCCGCGATCACGGCGGGCGTCAAGGAGGTCCGGGCGGTCATCGACGGCGCCCGGCGCGCCTCGGGCGGCTACGGCAAGGAGACGGTGCTCTTCCTCGACGAGATCCACCGCTTCAGCAAGGCCCAGCAGGATTCCCTGCTGCCGGCCGTCGAGAACCGCTGGGTCACGCTGATCGCCGCGACGACCGAGAATCCCTACTTCTCGGTGATCTCCCCGCTGCTGTCGCGGTCTCTGCTGCTGACGCTGGAGCCGCTCACGGACGACGATCTGCGCGGGCTGCTGCGGCGCGCGCTGACCGATGCGCGCGGGCTGGCCGGTTCGGTCACCCTCCCCGAGGACGCCGAGGCGCATCTGCTGCGTATCGCGGGCGGCGACGCCCGGCGCGCGCTGACGGCCCTGGAGGCCGGGGCCGGATCCGCGCTGGCCAAGGGCGAGAAGGAGCTGAGCCTCCAGACGCTGGAGGATTCCGTCGACCGCGCGGCGGTGAAGTACGACCGCGACGGCGACCAGCACTACGACGTCGCCAGCGCGCTGATCAAGTCCATCCGGGGCTCGGACGTGGACGCCGCGCTGCACTACCTCGCGCGCATGATCGAGGCGGGGGAGGACCCGCGGTTCATCGCCCGCCGGCTGATGATCTCGGCGAGCGAGGACATCGGTCTCGCCGATCCCTCGGCCCTGCAGACGGCGGTCGCCGCCGCACAGGCGGTGGCCATGATCGGCTTCCCGGAGGCCCGGATCACGCTCGGCCAGGCGACCATCGCGCTCGCCCTGGCACCGAAGTCGAACGCCGCCTATCTGGCCATCGACGCCGCGCTGGCGGACGTCCGGGCGGGCCGGGCCGGTGCCGTGCCGCCGCATCTGCGCGACAGTCACTACAAGGGCGCCGAGAAGCTGGGCCACGGCCAGGGCTATCAGTACCCGCACGACGTGCCGGGCGGTATCGCGGCCCAGCAGTACGCACCGGACGAGGTGCACGGCAAGCGGTATTACGCCCCGACGCGGCACGGCGCGGAGGCGCGCTATGCGGATGTCGCGGAGCGGGTCCGGGCGCGGCTGCGCGGTGAGGGCGGCGACTGAGGGGCGGGCCCGTCACCTGGGGCGGGCCCGGCGCCCCCGTCGGCGCCTCACTCCGCCGCCGCGTCGAACAGCACGTGCATGGCCCGCCGCAGCTCCACGACATCGCGTACGGGCTCGGGGAAGTCGAAGCGGGCGTCGAAGGAGCGCCGCTCGCTGTCGGTGAAGCGGACGCGGAGCCCGAAGCGGTCGAGGCCGACGGGGACGGCACGGTCGCGCACCCCGCACACCGCCGAGCGGTCGCCGAGGAGGGCGCACAGGCCGCGTACCTGCTCGCTGTGGGCCGAGTGCAGATGCTGGAGCAGCTCCGCCTCGTGGCCGATCAGCGGGTCGGCGGACGCGGCGGCGAACTCGTCCGGTTCGACGGCCTCGGCTCCCCACAGGTCGTCGACCGCGCCCTCGCCGACCTCCAGGCGCAGCATCATCCAGGCGGACCGCTCGCGCAGCCCCGCCGCCGGAGCGGGCTGGAGCGCCTCGCCGATGCCCAGCAGCTCCCCGACGGGATGCCGCTCGGCGAGCAGCATCGCGGCCTCGGCGCGCTGCTCATTGCGTACCGGCGTGAGCCAGCCGGCGATCCAGGCGCGGCCGCGGATGCGGTGGGGCACGGAGACGGGTGCGACATCCGTGATCTCCATCACGGCGGTGAGATCGTCGTCCTGGGCGTAGGCGGCGGCGCGTGCCGCGGCGCAGTCGCCAGGAACCAGCAACAGCACGTCTCCGTCGGGCGTCACCGTCCGACAGACGGGCGCCGAGAGGCCGGTCTCGTCGGAATCCTCGACTCCGGGAATGCTCAGGGAACCCATACCATTGGACTCCACGAGGGTGCGTACGCGCTCGGCGGCAGAGGGCCGCTGGGCGTTTTCCACGGGACGCGGCTGACCCGCCTCGGTGCTGTGTGCGCCGGGCAGGGGGATCCCAGGTCGAAACATGCGTTCTCCTCGCGCTAAGGTAAGCCTCACCTAACTTACACGGAGGTCCGTTCCACGTGAACCAGTCGCGTCCCAAGGTCAAGAAGTCCCGCGCGCTCGGCATCGCGCTGACGCCCAAGGCGGTCAAGTACTTCGAGGCCCGTCCCTACCCGCCCGGCGAGCACGGCCGTGGCCGCAAGCAGAGCAGTGACTACAAGGTCCGGCTGCTCGAGAAGCAGCGCCTGCGTGCGCAGTACGACATCAGCGAGCGCCAGATGGCGCGTGCCTACGACCGCGCTCGGAAGGTCGAAGGCAAGACGGGCGAGGCCCTGATCGTCGAGCTGGAGCGCCGTCTGGACGCGCTCGTCCTGCGTTCGGGCATCGCCCGGACGATCTACCAGGCCCGCCAGATGGTCGTGCACGGCCACATCGCGGTGAACGACCGCAAGGTCGACAAGCCGTCCTTCCGCGTGCGCCCCGGCGACGTCGTGCAGGTCCGCGAGCGCAGCCGCGAGAAGCACCCCTTCCAGGTCGCGCGTGAGGGCGGCTACGCCCCCGACGGCGAGACCCCGCGCTACCTCGAGGTCAACCTCCAGGCGCTGGCGTTCCGCCTCGACCGGGACCCCAACCGCAAGGAGATCCCGGTGATCTGCGACGAGCAGCTCGTCGTCGAGTACTACGCCCGCTGATCACCGGCAGGCGCGGCACCGCACTCAGCCCGCCGCCTCCCCACCGCTGCTCGCGGAGGGGGAGGCGGCGGGCTCGTTCGTGGCGGGCGGCGTGATCCTGGCCATCCGGCGCGGTTCCGGTGTCTCCTCGGCGGTGCCCAGGATCCGGGCCACCGTCCGGTCCAGGTCCAGCCCGCTCCCGGCCCGCAGGCACGCCTCGTAGCGCTCCGCCCCCAGCAGCTCCCGCGCCTGCTCCTCGCAGAGCGCATGCGGCTGGTTGAAGTAGCGCGAACCGAACAGCGGCAGCCCCACCGACGGCCAGATCCGGCCCGCCGCGCCCTGGAGCACGGCCGCCTCCTCCGCGTCCCCCTCGCCGAGCGTCACCAGCGCCAGCAGCTCGATCGCCAGCACCGCACCCAGCAGATCGTGGAAGGTGTGGTCGATCGCCAGGCACTCCTCCAGCAGCTCCCGGGCCCGGCCGTGCTCGCCGCCGGTCCACGCCGCGAAGGCCAGCACGAACAGCGCATACGCCAGCGTCCAGCGCTCGCCGTGGTCCCCGCACACCTGCCGGACGTCCTCGCACAGCCGCACCGCGTAGTCGAGCTCGCCCTGGAAGGCCACCGCGATCGCCAGCTCCACCTGCCCCATCAGCACATTGCTGTTGAGCTCGCCGATCTCCCGGTAGCGGACCAGGGCCCCGCTCAGCAGCTTCTCGGCCCGCGGCATGTCGTCGCAGACCAGCGCCAGACAGCCGGTGCGGTGCAGTGCGTACGCGGCCGCCGTGGCGTTGCCCGTCTGCTCGGCCTCCTCGCGGCACTCCTGCAGCGCCGCCATCGCGCCGAGGGTGTCGCCCTGGAGCACCGCGACATAGCCGACCACCCACAGCGCCTTCAGCCGCGCCTCGTCGTGGTCGCTCTCCAGCTCCAGCGCCCGGTCCAGCCACTGCCGCCCCTCCGAGAGCCGGCCGCAGCCCACCCAGTAGAACCACAGCGTGCCCGCCAGATACTGGCCGAGATACGCGTCCCCCTCGGCCTCCAGGCTCTGCTCCAGCGCGACCCGCAGATTGGGCAGCTCGGCCTCGATCCGCGCCGCGACCTCGGCCTGCCGGGGGCTGAACCAGTCCAGCTCGCACCAGGTGGCCAGCCCCAGATACCAGTCCCGGTGCCGTCGCCGCAGCCGCTCGCCGTCCTGCGTCGCCTCCAGCCAGCACGCGCCGTAGGCCCGTACGGTGTCCAGCATCCGGTAGCGCACCCCGGCCGCGCCCTCCTCCCGTACGAGGACCGACTGCGCGACCAACTCCGAGATGACATCGAGGAGTTCATCGGTGGGCAGCTCCGGACCCGAGCAGACGTACTCCACCGCCTCCAGGTCGAACTGCCCGGCGAAGACCGACAGCCGCGCCCACAGCAGCCGCTCCTGGGGCGTGCACAGCTCATGGCTCCAGCCGATCGCCGTACGGAGCGTCTGATGGCGGGGCAGGGTGCCGCGGGTCGTCCCGGTCAGCAGCCGGAAGCGGTCGTCGAGGCGGTGCAGCACCTGGTCGACGGAGAGGGCGCGCAGCCGGCCGGCGGCCAGTTCCAGGGCGAGCGGGATGCCGTCGAGGCGGCGGCAGAGTTCGGCGACGGCCGCTTCGGAGGCGGGGCCGGCGGCGAAGTCCGCGACGACCGCCGCGGCGCGGTCGCCGAAGAGCTCGGCGGCGTCGGTCTCGTTCAGCGGCGCCAGCGGCAGATTCTGCTCACCGGGCAGCCCCAGCGGACGCCGGCCCGCCGCCAGCACCCGCAGCCCCGGCGCCCGGCGCAGCAGCTCCCCGGTCAGCTCGGCGCACTCGGCGACCAGATGCTCGTATCCGTCCAGGACGAGCAGCAGTTCGCGGCCGGCGAGGTGATCGCACAGCGCGTCCAGCGGCGGCCGCCCGGTGTGGTCGACCGGTGCCAGCGCCTCGACGAAGGCGTGCTCCAGGACCTGGGGATCGCGCAGCGGCGAGATCTCGACCAGCCGGGCGCCGTCGCAGAAGCGATCCTGCAAGATCGTCGCCGCACGGAGGGCGAGGCGGGATTTGCCGACGCCGCCGAGGCCGGTCAGCGTCACCAGGCGGGCGGATTCCAGCCGCTGTGCCAGCACGGCCAGTTCGTCGTCACGGCCGATGAACCGATTGAGTTCCGCGGGCAGATCCCCCGGACCGACCGGTTTCCCCGGTCTGGGCGGACGCGAGGAAGAGGAGCCGGACGAGCCGTCGGGGCGCGGGATGCGTCGCATGGCACACGGAGCGTACTCGGACCCGTGCGGACCGTACAATCGCAGCTTTCGATTGCCCTCGTGGCACGGGGAACGGGGTACGGACGGACAGTCACGGCGCGATAAGGTCAAGGCTGCCGTTCGAGCGGGACGAGCCGAGCGGGACGAGACCAGCCCCAACCAGTCGGAGAGTGGTGCCAGCGTGTCCGGTGGAGAGGTGGCCGGGATCCTCGTGGCCGTCTTCTGGGCGATCCTCGTGTCGTTCCTCGCCCTCGTGCTGGTGAGGCTCGCGCAGACGCTGAAGGCGACCACGAAGATGGTGGCCGAGGTGTCCGAGCAGGCGGTTCCCCTCCTGGCCGACGCCTCCGCAACGGTCCGCTCCGCGCACACCCAGCTGGCCCGCGTCGACGCCATCGCCGCCGACGTCCAGGAGGTCACCGCCAACGCCTCCGCGCTCTCCTCGACCGTCTCCTCCGCCTTCGGCGGACCGCTGGTCAAGGTCGCGGCGTTCGGCTACGGCGTGCGCCGCGCGATCGGCAAGAAGGGCGAAAGCGAGCCGAAGCGCACCGTCGTCGTCGGCCGAACCCTGCCCGGCGCCCGCCGCGGCGGGCGCCGAAACCGTCGCTCCAAGGACTGATCACAGCGATGTTCCGCCGCGCATTCTGGTTCACGACCGGCGCCGCCGCCGGCGTCTGGGCCACCAACAAGGTCCACCGAAAGCTGCGCAAGCTGCAGCCCGACAGCCTCGCGGCGCAGGCCGCGGACAAGGCCGTCGAGACCGGACACCGGCTGCGCCAATTTGCATTGGACGTACGCGCGGGAATGGCGGACCGTGAAGAACAGCTGCACGACGCGCTCGGCCTGAACAGCACGGCCGAGGTCGCCGAGCTGCCCGCGCCGCGTTCCCACGCGGCGCTCGAAACGCACCACCGCACCACGAGAACCCCGGGACAGACCGGGTTGACCGGACCGACTGGAAATGAGGACCACTGATGGAGTCGGCTGAAATCCGCCGCCGCTGGCTGCGCTTCTTCGAAGAGCGTGGGCACACCGTCGTGCCGTCGGCGTCGCTCATCGCGGACGACCCGACGCTGCTGCTCGTCAACGCGGGCATGGTCCCCTTCAAGCCGTACTTCCTCGGCGAGGTCAAGCCGCCCGCCCCGCGCGCCACCAGCGTGCAGAAGTGCGTGCGTACGCCGGACATCGAAGAGGTGGGCAAGACCACCCGGCACGGCACGTTCTTCCAGATGTGCGGCAACTTCTCCTTCGGCGACTACTTCAAGGAAGGCGCCGTCAAGTACGCCTGGGAGCTGCTGACCGGCTCGCAGGCCGACGGCGGCTACGGCCTCGACCCGGAGAAGCTCTGGATCACGGTCTACCTCGACGACGACGAGGCCGAGCGCCTCTGGCACGAGGTCGTCGGCGTGCCCAAGGAGCGCATCCAGCGCCTGGGCAAGAAGGAGAACTACTGGTCCATGGGCGTCCCGGGCCCCTGCGGCCCGTGCTCGGAGATCAACTACGACCGTGGCCCGGAGTTCGGCGTCGAGGGCGGCCCGGCCGTCAACGACGAGCGGTACGTGGAGATCTGGAACCTGGTCTTCATGCAGTACGAGCGCGGCGCGGGCACCGGCAAGGAGGACTTCGAGATCCTCGGCGAGCTGCCCAGCAAGAACATCGACACCGGCCTCGGCCTCGAGCGCCTGGCGATGATCCTGCAGGACGTCCCGAACATGTACGAGACGGACACCCTGCGCGTCGTCATCGACAAGGCCACCGAGCTCACCGGCGTCCGCTACGGACACTCGCACGACTCCGACGTCTCGCTGCGTGTGGTCGCCGACCACATCCGCACGTCCACGATGCTCATCGGCGACGGCGTCACCCCCGGCAACGAAGGCCGCGGCTACGTCCTGCGCCGCATCATGCGCCGCGCCATCCGCAACATGCGCCTGCTCGGCGCCACCGGCCTGGTCGTCGCCGAGCTGCTGGACGTCGTCATCAAGACGATGGGCCAGCAGTACCCGGAGCTGCTGGAGGACCGCCGCCGCATCGAGACGGTCGCCCTCGCCGAGGAGGCCGCCTTCGTCAAGACGCTGAAGGCCGGCACGAACATCCTCGACAGCGCCGTCACGGACACCAAGGCCGCCGGCGGCACGGTCCTGGCCGGCGACAAGGCCTTCCTGCTCCACGACACCTGGGGCTTCCCGATCGACCTCACCCTCGAAATGGCCGCCGAGCAGGGCCTGTCGGTGGACGAGGACGGCTTCCGCCGCCTGATGAAGGAGCAGCGCGAGCGCGCCAAGGCCGACGCGCAGGCCAAGAAGAGCGGTCACGCCGACCTCTCGGCCTACCGCGAGGTCGCCGACAAGTCCGGCACCACCGAATTCACCGGTTACAGCGCCACCGAGGGCGAGTCCGCCGTCGTCGGCCTGCTGGTCAACGGCGTCCCGGCGCCCGCCGCCCATGAGGGCGACGAGGTCGAGGTCGTCCTGGACCGCACGCCGTTCTACGCCGAGGGCGGCGGCCAGCTCGCCGACACCGGCCGGATCAAGCTGGAGTCCGGCGCCGTCGTCGAGGTCCGCGACGTCCAGCAGCCGGTGCCCGGCGTCACGGTCCACAAGGGCGTCGTCCAGGTCGGCGAGGTGGTGCTCGGCTCCGCCGCGTACGCCGCCATCGACGTCACCCGCCGCCGCGCCATCGCCCGCGCCCACAGCGCCACCCACCTCACCCACCAGGCGCTGCGCGATGCCCTCGGCCCGACGGCCGCCCAGGCCGGCTCCGAGAACTCCCCGGGCCGCTTCCGCTTCGACTTCGGCTCGCCGACCGCCGTCCCCGGTTCGGTCCTCACCGACGTCGAGCAGAAGATCAACGACGTCCTCGCCCGCGAGCTCGACGTCCATGCCGAGGTCATGAGCATGGAGGACGCCAAGAAGCAGGGCGCCATCGCCGAATTCGGCGAGAAGTACGGCGACCGGGTCCGCGTGGTCACCATCGGCGACTTCTCCAAGGAGCTGTGCGGCGGCACGCACGTCCACAACACCGCCCAGCTGGGCCTGGTGAAGCTGCTCGGCGAGTCCTCCATCGGCTCCGGCGTGCGCCGCGTCGAGGCGCTGGTCGGCGTGGACGCCTACCGCTTCCTCGCCCGCGAGCACACCGTCGTCTCGCAGCTGACCGAGCTGGTCAAGGGGCGCCCGGAGGAGCTGCCGGAGAAGATCTCCGGTGTCCTGGCCAAGCTGAAGGACGCCGAGAAGGAGATCGAGAAGTTCCGCGCCGAGAAGGTGCTGCAGGCCGCGGCCGGGCTGGCCGCGGGCGCCAAGGACGTCCGCGGGGTGGCGCTGGCCGCCGCCCAGGTCCCGGACGGCACCTCCGCCGACGATCTGCGCAAGCTGGTCCTGGACGTGCGCGGCCGGATCCAGGGCGACCGCCCCGCCGTCGTGGCCCTGTTCTCGGTTGCCAACGGCCGCCCGGTGACGGTCATCGCCACCAACGAAGCCGCCCGCGAGCGCGGCATCAAGGCCGGCGACCTGGTCCGTACGGCCGCCAAGACGCTCGGCGGAGGCGGCGGCGGCAAGCCGGACGTCGCCCAGGGCGGCGGCCAGAACCCCGCCGCGGTGCCCGAGGCCCTCGCGGCCGTCGAGCGCCTCGTGGGCGAGGCGGCCTGACGCTCGTGAGTGAGATGCGACGCGGCCGGCGCATCGCCGTGGATGTCGGGGACGCCCGTATCGGGGTCGCCTCGTGCGACCCCGACGGGGTCCTCGCCACCCCCGTCGAGACCGTGCCGGGACGGGACGTCCCGGCGGCGCACCGCCGGCTCAAGGCGATCGTCGACGAGTACGAGCCGCTCGAGGTCGTGGTCGGCCTGCCCCGCTCCCTCAGTGGGGGAGAGGGGCCGGCCGCGGCCAAGGTCCGGGCCTTCGCGCAGGAGATGGCGAAGAACATCGCGCCCGTAGGGGTGCGGCTGGTCGACGAGCGGATGTCGACGGTCACCGCGACCCAGGGCCTGCGGGCCTCCGGTGTCCGCAGCAAGAAGGGCCGCTCGGTGGTCGACCAGGCGGCCGCCGTGGTCATCCTGCAGAGCGCGCTGGAGACGGAACGGACTTCCGGGCAGCCGCCGGGGGAGAGCGTCGAAGTGGTCATCTGATCGCGGTACGGTAACGTTCCGCGCGATGTGGCGGCGGTTCGAACAGCCGCGCGTGCAAGTAGAGGCGGATCGGTACACCGCAATCGCGCTGCCGGGCCGGAGCGCACCGCCTCTCGGCTCTAGGGGATCGATGACCGAGTATGGCCGGGGCTACGGCTCCGAACCGTGGCATCCCGAGGACCCGCTCTACGGAGACCAGGGTCCCTACGGAGGCCAGGCACAGCAGCCCCAGTGGGACGGGCAGCAGTCCGCTTCCTACCCCCAGCAGCACCATCCTCAGCAGCAGTACGACGGCAGCTGGGGCGGTACGCAGGGCGGGCAGCTGCCGTACGACCCGTACGACCCCTATGCCCAGCAGCAGCCACCGGCGGATCCGTACCACGGGGCGGGCCAGGACTACTACGGCCATCAGGACGCCTACCAGCAGCAGCCGCAGCACGTGCAGCCGCAGATGCCGCAGTACCAGCAGGTGCAGCAGCAACAGCAACAACAACAGCAACAACAGCAGTACCCGCCGCAGCAGTACGACCAGTACGAGCAGCAGCAGTACCCGTCGCAGCAGTACGAGCAGCACGCGGAGCCGTACGAGGAGACCGCGGGCGACGACTGGCGGGCCGATCCGGAGCGGCCGCGGGAGCCGGAACCCGAGCACTCGTTCTTCGCCGATGACGACGATGACGACGGCCACCCCGACGACGACCCGCGCGAGGGCCGGGGCGGCCGCGACCGCCGCGGCAAGAAGGACGCCAAGAAGAACGGCAAGAAGAACAAGCGGCGCAGCGGCCGGGCCTGCCTGGTCGTGGCGCTGGTCTTCGCCGGGGCGGTCGGCGCCGTCGGCTATTTCGGCTACGACTTCTTCATGTCCCACTTCGGCGCGTCGCCCGATTACGAGGGCGAGGGATCCGGCGCCGTACAGGTCGAGATCCCGGAGGGTTCGCTGATCTCGGACATGGGCCAGATCCTCGCGAAAAAGGGCGTGATCAAGAGCGCCGGCGCGTTCAACGACGCGGCGTCCGAGAACGACAAGAAGTCGAGGTCCCTGCAGCCCGGCACGTATTCGCTGCGCAAGCACATGTCGGCGGCCGCGGCCATGGAGCTGATGCTGGACCCCAAGAGCCGGAACGGTCTTACCGTCCGCGAGGGGTTGCGGGCCGGTGCGGTGTATTCGCTCATCGACCAGAAACTCAAGCTCACGGCGGGTACCACCAAGAAGGTCGCCCGCAGCCAGTACAAAAGCCTCGGTCTGCCGTCCTGGGCGAATGACTCGCGGAATATCAAGGATCCGCTGGAGGGCTTCCTCTTCCCTTCCACCTACAGTGTGGGTGACCAGGCGAAACCCGCGGATGTCCTCAAGCAGATGGTCGGCCGGGCAACTCAGGCGTACGGGAAGTACGACTTGGCGGCCGAGGCGCGGAAGCTGCATCTGAAATCACCGTTGCAGGTCATCACCGTCGCCAGCCTCACCCAGGCCGAAGGCATGACGCACGACGATTTCCGGAAGATGGCGGCGGTCGTCTACAACCGGCTCTCGCCGAGTAATACGGACACCAATCAGAAGCTGCAGTTCGACTCGACGTACAACTACCTCAAGAACCAGAGCAAGATCAATATCAGCCTGGACGAGATCAACAACTACGACGACCCTTACAACACCTATTTCTACCGGGGTCTGCCGCCCGGTCCCATCGGGAATCCGGGCGTCGAGGCGCTCAAGGCGACGGTTAATCCGGACACCACGAAGCGTTGGTTGTATTTCGTCTCCATAGACGACAAGAAGACCGACTTTGCCACCAACCTCACCGAGCACAACAAGCTCGTCGAGGCGCGCAAGAAGTGGCAGGCGGCGCACCATCGGAACGGGAACTGAGGCAACGTCGTGTCGGTCAACACTGTGTCCGCGAACAAGAGGGCGGCAGTGCTCGGGTCGCCCATCGCGCACTCCCTCTCCCCGGTCCTGCACCGCGCCGCCTACGCCGAACTCGGCCTGACCGGTTGGGAATACGGCCGCCACGAGGTCGACGAGGCGGCTCTGCCCGGATTCATCGAGAAGCTCGGCCCCGAATGGGCCGGCCTCTCCCTGACCATGCCGCTCAAGCGCGCCGTGATCCCGCTGCTCGACGAGATCACCGACACCGCGGCGTCCGTCGAGGCGGTGAACACCGTCGTCTTCACGGCCGACGGCCGCCGCACCGGCGACAACACCGACATTCCCGGCATGCTCGCCGCGCTGCGCGAACGCGGCGTGGAGTCGGTCGAGCGGGCATCCGTCCTGGGCGCGGGCGCCACCGCCTCCTCCGCCCTCGCCGCGCTCTCCCGTATCTGCACCGGCGAGGTCACCGCGTACGTCCGCAGCGCCGCCCGCGCCGACGAGATGCGGGGCTGGGGCGAGCGGCTGGGCGTCGCGGTCCGTACCGCCCCCTGGGAGGACGCCGCCGAGGCCTTCGGGGCGCCGCTGACCATCGCCACCACCCCGGCCGGCACCACGGACGCGCTCGCCGCCGCCGTGCCCGACCGGCCCGGCACCCTCTTCGACGTCCTCTACGAGCCCTGGCCGACGGCGCTGGCCGCCGCCTGGTCCGACCGCGGCGGCGCGGTCGTCGGCGGGCTCGACCTGCTCGTCCACCAGGCGGTCCTCCAGGTGGAGCAGATGACGGGCCGGTCACCGGCCCCGTTGGCCGCGATGCGCGAGGCGGGCACGGCGGCGCTCGCCGCCCGCTGATCCGGCGGTCACCGCACCCGGCGGCGCCCGCCGCCGGGTGATCGCCGGACGGACCGTCCGGTCCGCTCCCTGGACTGGGCGCCGCCGCCCCCGCGTGACGTGGGAGGATCGGGGGGAGACCGTACGCGGATGAGCAGTACATGAGGAGCACCGTTGAGCAGGTTGCGCTGGCTGACGGCGGGGGAGTCGCACGGCCCCGCACTCGTGGCGACGCTGGAGGGCCTTCCGGCCGGAGTCCCGATCACCACCGATCTGGTGGCGGACGCGCTGGCGAGGCGCCGGCTCGGCTATGGCCGCGGTGCCCGGATGAAGTTCGAGCGGGACGAGGTCACGTTCCTGGGCGGCGTGCGGCACGGTCTGTCGCTGGGCTCGCCGGTGGCCGTGATGGTCGGCAACACCGAGTGGCCCAAGTGGGAACAGGTCATGGCGGCCGACCCGGTCGACCCCGAGGTGCTGGCCGAGCTGGCCCGTAATGCGCCGCTGACCCGCCCCCGCCCCGGCCACGCCGACCTGGCCGGCATGCAGAAGTACGGCTTCGACGAGGCCCGCCCGATCCTGGAGCGCGCCTCCGCCCGCGAGACCGCCGCCCGGGTCGCCCTGGGCGCGGTGGCCCGCTCCTTCCTCAAGGAGACCGCCGGCATCGAGATCGTCTCGCATGTCGTGGAGCTGGCCGCGGCGAAGGCCCCCTACGGCGTCTACCCCAAGCCCTCCGACGTCGAGAAGCTGGACGCCGACCCGGTGCGCTGCCTGGACGCGGACGCGAGCAAGGCGATGGTCGCCGAGATCGACCAGGCCCACAAGGACGGCGACACCCTCGGCGGCGTCGTCGAGGTGCTGGCGTACGGCGTCCCGGTGGGCCTCGGCTCGCACGTCCACTGGGACCGCCGGCTGGACGCCCGGCTGGCCGGCGCCCTCATGGGCATCCAGGCCATCAAGGGCGTCGAGGTCGGCGACGGCTTCGACCTGGCGCGGGTGCCGGGGTCGAAGGCGCACGACGAGATCGTCGCCACCGAGGACGGCATCAAGCGCACTTCCGGCCGCTCCGGCGGCACCGAGGGCGGGCTGACCACCGGTGAACTCCTGCGCGTCCGGGCCGCGATGAAGCCGATCGCGACCGTGCCGCGGGCGCTGGCGACCGTCGACGTGACCACGGGCGAGGCGGCCCAGGCGCACCACCAGCGCTCGGACGTCTGCGCGGTCCCGGCCGCCGGTATCGTCGCCGAGGCGATGGTGGCGCTGGTCCTGGCGGATGCCGTGGTGGAGAAGTTCGGCGGCGACAGCGTCACGGAGACCCGCCGCAACGTCCGCAGCTTCCTCGACAACCTGGCGATCAAGTGAGCGGTGACATGGCGTCGCCGGTCGTCGTCCTCATCGGCCCGCCCGGCGCGGGCAAGTCCACGGTGGGCGCGCTGCTGGCCGAGCGGCTCGGCGTGCGCTACCGGGACACCGACGCGGACATCGTCGCCACGGCCGGCAAGCCGATCGCGGAGATCTTCGTCGACGACGGCGAGCCGCACTTCCGTGACCTGGAGCGGGCGGCCGTACGGGCCGCGCTCGCGGACCACCCGGGCGTGCTCTCGCTCGGCGGCGGCGCGATCCTGGACGACGGCACCCGCAAGCTGCTGACCGGCCTGCCGGTGATCTTCCTGGACGTCGAACTCTCCGACGCCGTCAAGCGGGTGGGCCTGGACGCGCCGCGCCCGCTGCTGGCCGTCAACCCACGCAAGCGGTGGCGCGAGCTGATGGAGCACCGCCGTCCGCTGTACACCGAGGTCGCCCGCGCCGTGATCGCCACCGGCGCGCGCACCCCCGACCAGGTCGCCGAGGCGATCCTGGACGCTTTGGAGCTACCGCAGGCCGCGGCGGATGCCCCGCGGCCCGCCCACAGGGAGGAACAGGCATGACGGAGCAGGCCACCCGTATCCAGGTGGGCGGTACGGCAGGCACCGACCCCTACGAGGTCCTCGTCGGGCGGCAGCTGCTCGGCGAGCTCCCGGGCCTGATCGGTGAGGGCGTGAAGCGGGTCGCGGTGCTGCACCCGGAGGCGCTGGCCGCCACGGGCGAGGCGCTGCGCGAGGACCTCGCGGCCCAGGGCTACGAGGCGATCGCCATCCAGCTGCCGAACGCCGAGGAGTCCAAGACCGTCGAGGTCGCCGCGTACTGCTGGAAGGCCCTGGGCCAGACCGGCTTCACCCGCACCGATGTGATCGTCGGCGTCGGCGGCGGCGCCACCACGGACCTGGCCGGTTTCGTGGCCGCCACCTGGCTGCGCGGGGTCCGCTGGATCGCCGTACCGACCACGGTCCTGGGCATGGTGGACGCGGCGGTCGGCGGCAAGACCGGCATCAACACCGCCGAGGGCAAGAACCTCGTCGGCGCCTTCCACCCGCCGGCCGGTGTCCTGTGCGACCTCGCCGCCCTCGACTCCCTCCCGGTGCACGACTACGTCTCCGGTCTGGCCGAGGTCATCAAGGCCGGCTTCATCGCCGACCCGGCGATCCTCGAGCTGATCGAGTCGGACCCGGAGGCCGCCAAGCGCCCCGACGGCGCGCACACCGCCGAGCTGATCGAGCGGGCGATCCGGGTCAAGGCCGAGGTGGTCTCCGCCGACCTCAAGGAGTCCGGGCTGCGCGAGATCCTCAACTACGGGCACACGCTGGCGCACGCCATCGAGAAGAACGAGCGCTACAACTGGCGGCACGGCGCGGCCGTCTCGGTCGGCATGGTCTTCGCCGCCGAGCTGGGCCGGATCGCCGGGCGCCTCGACGACGCCACCGCCGACCGGCACCGCGCCGTCCTGGAGTCCGTCGGGCTGCCGCTGACCTACCGTGGCGACCAGTGGCCCAAGCTGCTGGAGACCATGAAGGTCGACAAGAAGTCCCGTGGCGACCGGCTGCGCTTCATCGTCCTGGACGGCCTCGCCAAGCCGACCGTCCTGGAGGGCCCGGACCCGGCCATGCTGCTGGCCGCTCACGCCGAGATTGCAGAGTGAGCCGAATGACCACGCGCGTGCTCGTCCTGAACGGCCCCAACCTCGGCCGTCTGGGCTCCCGCGAGCCCGATGTGTACGGCGCCACCTCCTACACCGGCCTGGTCGAGCAGTGCACCGCGCTCGGCAAGGAACTGGGCTTCGAGGTCGACGTCCGGGAGACCAACGACGAGGGGGAGATGATCCGCTGGCTGCACGAGGCGGCCGACGCCTCGCTCCCGGTGGTCATCAACCCCGGTGCCTTCACGCACTATTCGTACGGCATGCGGGATGCGGCCGCGCAGCGCACCGCCCCGCTCATCGAGGTGCACATCTCGAACCCGTACGCGCGCGAGGAGTTCCGCCACAATTCGGTCATCGCGGCCGTGGCCAGCGGTACGGTCGCCGGTTTCGGCATCGGCTCGTACCGTCTCGCGCTGCGTGCGCTGGCCGAGGAGCTTTCCGGCTGACACACCCGCAATTCGGGGCACTTCTCGCCACCTCCGGCCGTTCATCCGACGAACGCCGGGGGTGGCGAGCGCAAGAGCGCCCCCACCTGGTGGCAGTTGGGAGGGTACCGTTCGCAGCAGCACCACCCACGCCGACGGCTGTGGGGCGCAACGGCCCGTCCGGGCCGCTGGGTTACCGCACGACGCGCCGGGCAGTACGGCCCGGCGTCTGGGGGCACCACCCAGCGTGAGCCGGGCGGGCACCGCACACGTCGACCGCACGAGACGGAGAGCCACCGGATGCAGTACGCAGTGGGGGCTCCGCTGCCACCGCCCCGCCGGCCGGGATCGGATCCGGGACCGGCCCTGGGGGCGACCATGAACTGGACCCCCAACCCGGGACAGCCCATACCGCATACCCCGCCGCAGGCTCCCCCGCCGCCGGCCCCCGCGCCGCCGCCTCCCCCCGCCGCCCCGCCCGCCCAGGGGCCGGGCTGGAACGGCCCCGCGGCGTACCAGGAGGCGCCGACCCCGCACAGCACGGACATCACGGGCCACCTCCGGCTGCCGCCCGGCGCCCCGGTGGCGCTGCCCGACCCGCCCGCCGGCACGGCGGCCCAGGACTCCGCGCACGCCACCGTCGCGGTGCTGCTGATCGGCCCGGCCGGCGCCGGCAAGACCAGCGTCGCCCGCCATTGGGCCGACAGTCGACGGGTGCCCACCGCGCACATCAGCCTCGACGACGTCCGCGAATGGGTCCGCTCCGGCTTCGCCGACCCGCAGAAGGGCTGGAACGACAACTCCGAGGCGCAGTACCGCCTCGCCCGCCGCACCTGCGGCTTCGCGGCCCGCAACTTCCTCGCCAACGGCATCTCCTGCATCCTCGACGACGCCGTCTTCCCGGACCGCCCGGTCGTCGGCCTCGGCGGCTGGAAGCGGCATGTGGGCCCTGGCCTGCTGCCGATCGTGCTGCTGCCGGGCCTGGAGATCGTCCTGGAGCGCAACGCCCGGCGCAGCGGCAACCGCCGGCTGTCCGACGAAGAGGTCGCCCGGATCCACGGCCGGATGGCCGGCTGGTACGGCTCCGGGCTGCCGATCATCGACAACTCCCAGCACGACGTCGCCACGACGGTGCGGGTGCTGGACGATGTCGTCGCCCGCTCCCTCGCCAGTCCGCCCAGCTGGTAGCGCTCCCCGGCCCCTTCCGTCCGGCGGCGTCCCCCGGGCGGCGGTCTCCGACCGGCCGCCCGGACGGTCCGGCCGTACTCTCGGGATATGTCCGAGTTGTACGCGGTTCGACGCACGCGGCTGCGCGACCGCGTGGCCGGGGCCGGAAGCACCGCCGCCCTGATCTCGCGCCCCGCCAACGTCCGCTACCTCACGGGCTGCGCCCCGCCGGGCGCCGCCCTGGTGCTGGGCCCGGCCGATGACGTCCTGGTGTGCGGTATGCCGCCGAGCGGCGATCCGTCCGAGGGCCGGCCCGCCGAGGACGTACGGGTCTCGGTGCTGCCCACCCGCGGCGGCGACCCCGTGGTGGCGGGCGCGGACCTCGCCGCGAAGTCCGGCGCGCAGACCCTGGCCGTCGAGGAGCACCATCTGACGGTCGCCCGCCACCGGGCGCTCGCGCAGGTCGCGCCGCGGACGCGGCTGGTCGACCTGGGCTGCGCGGTCGAGGCGCTGCGGCTGGTCAAGGACGACGACGAGATCGCCTGTCTGCGGATCGCCGCGGAGATCACCGACCAGGCGCTGGGCGAGCTGCTGGAGTCGATCCTCGTCGGCCGCACCGAGCGGCATCTCGCGCTCGAACTGGAGCGCCGCCTCGTCGACCACGGCGCGGACGGCCCGGCCTTCCCCACCTCCGTCGCGACCGGCCAGAACTCCGGCCGCCCCGGGCATCTGCCCACCGACCGGCGGGTCGAGGAAGGCGACTTCCTGACCGTGGGTCTGGGCGCCAATTACCGCGGCTACCGCTGCGAGATCGGCCGGACCTTCGTCATCGGCACCACTCCCGCGGACTGGCAGATCGAGCTCTACGATCTGGTTTTCGCCGCCCAGCGGGCCGGCCGGGAGGCGCTGGCGCCGGGTGTGGAGTGCCGCGAGGTGGACCGGGTGACCCGCCATGTCCTGGTCGCCGCGGGCCACGGCGAGCGGCTCGGGCCGTGGACCGGGCACGGCGTGGGACTCGAAATCGATGAGGACCCTCAGCTGTCGCCCGCCGCCATGGGTAAACTGGACGCTTGCGTGCCGGTCACCGTCGAACCGGGGGTTCACCTCCCCGGCCGCGGAGGTGTCCGGATCGACGACACACTCGTCGTCCGCCCCGAGGCGGACGGCGGGCCAGAGCTACTCACGATCACGACCAAGGAGCTGCTCGCACTCTGAGCCGCAGCGGCTCGGTGCCCGGCTTCGTGGTCCCACCACCTGCAGTCCAGGAGATTCCGCAACCGTGGCATCCACGAACGACCTCAAGAACGGCATGGTGCTCAAGCTCGAAGGCGGCCAGCTCTGGTCCGTCGTCGAGTTCCAGCACGTCAAGCCCGGCAAGGGCCCGGCCTTCGTCCGCACCAAGCTCAAGAACGTGCTGTCCGGCAAGGTGGTGGACAAGACCTTCAACGCCGGTGTGAAGGTCGAGACGGCCACCGTCGACAAGCGCGGGATGCAGTTCTCGTACATGGACGGCGAGTACTTCGTCTTCATGGACATGGACACCTACGACCAGCTGCACGTCGACAAGAAGGCCGTCGGCGACGCCGCCAACTTCCTGATCGAGGGCTTCGAGGCCGTCGTGGCGCAGCACGAGGGCGCGGTGCTCTACGTCGAGCTGCCGGCCGCCGTCGAGCTCGTCGTCCAGGAGACCGAGCCCGGCGTCCAGGGCGACCGCTCCACCGGCGGCACCAAGCCCGCCACGCTGGAGACCGGCCACCAGATCCAGGTCCCGCTCTTCATCACCACCGGTGAGAAGATCAAGGTCGACACCCGCACGAGCGACTACCTCGGCCGGGTGAACAGCTAACCGTGGCTGCCCGCAACAAGGCCCGTAAGCGCGCCTTCCAGATTCTCTTCGAGGCCGATCAGCGCGGCGCCGACGTGCAGTCCGTGCTCGCGGACTGGATGCGGCACGCCCGGACCGACCCCCGGCAGCCGCCGGTGAACGAGTACACCCTGGAGCTGGTCGAGGGGTATGCGGAGCACACCGATCGCATCGACGAGCTGATCTCCACCTACTCCGTCGAGTGGGAGCTGGACCGGATGCCGGTCGTCGACCGCAACATCCTGCGGCTCGGCGCCTACGAGCTGATCTGGGTGGACGACACGCCGGACGCGGTGGCGATCGACGAAGCGGTACAGCTCGCCAAGGAGTTCTCCACGGACGACTCCCCGGCCTTCGTCAATGGCCTCCTCGGCCGCTTCAAGGAGCTGAAGCCGGGACTGCGGCGCGAGGCGTAGTAGCGCGACGCGCCACAACGGCCGCTGAGCATGCGAACGGGCCCGGAGCGATCCAGATCACTCCGGGCCCTTCGCATGCCCGCAGAACGCCGCCTGGCCCCCGTGCAGCCGCCTCACAGGCCCCTGCGCCCGCACCGCCCGGGTGCATAGCCCGCTTCGCCGGACATAACGCGACGGCTCATGACGCGGCCGCACATAACGCGACCGCCGCCCCGGGAATCCCGGAGCGGCGGTACGTTTCTGCAGCTGACGGCCGGCGTCAGATCTCCTCGTGGGCCACCGCGCGGCGCGCGTCGGCATCCAGCACACCCCAGCTGATCAGCTGTTCGGTGAGCACCGAGGGCGACTGGTCGTAGATCACGGCGAGGGTGCGCAGGTCGTCCTGGCGGATCGACAGCACCTTGCCGTTGTAGTCGCCGCGCTGGCTCTGGATCGTCGCGGCGTAGCGCTGCAGCGGTCCGGCCTTCTCCTGGGGGACATGGGCGAGGCGCTCCAGGTCCAGCACCAGCTTCGGCGGCGGCTCGGCCGCGCCGCCGGGTGTCGTGCCCGGCAGCAGCTCCTGCACCGGAACACCGTAGAAGTCTGCGAGTTCGGCGAGGCGCTGGACGGTCACGGCACGGTCGCCGCGCTCGTACGAGCCCACGACCACGGCCTTCCAGCGGCCCTGGGACTTCTCCTCGACACCGTGGAGAGAGAGGCCCTGCTGGGTGCGGATGGCGCGGAGCTTGGCCCCGAGCTGTTTGGCGTATTCGCTGGACATAAAGCTCCCCAGACGGCTGTATCGACGTGCGGCTCCGCCGCGTGGCTGGTAACTCACTGTGAGGTTACGCAGCGTAATCTGACTTCGTCAAGCGGAAGGGGTCAGAGCATCGCCCGTCGGGGGTGCGCGCGGCTCCTGGAGGGGCTCCTGATAGCCTGAGGCACGTAAATCCGACGTCCTTTAAAGTCCGTCCCGTGAGGCGGAGAAGGGGGTCCGTTTCGTATGGACGCAAGCAGCTCCGACGTACGTGCAGCAGGCGTACGCGATCAGCTTCCCGCGCGCCCGGTGCTCGAAGGCCCGGACATCGCGCGGATGCTCACCCGCATTGCCCACGAAATCGTCGAGCGCGCCAAGGGCGCGGACGATGTGGTGCTGCTGGGAATCCCCACCCGCGGCGTCTTCCTCGCCCGGCGGCTGGCCGCCAAGCTCGAGGAGATCACCGGCCGCACGATCCCGGTCGGCTCGCTCGACATCACCATGTACCGCGATGACCTGCGCCTGGGCCCGGCCCGGACGCTGGCCCGTACGGAGATCCCCGGCGACGGCATCGAGGGCCGGGTCGTCCTGCTCGTGGACGACGTCCTCTTCTCCGGACGGACGATCCGCGCCGCGCTGGACGCCCTGGGCGACATCGGGCGGCCGCGCGCCGTACAGCTGGCCGTCCTGGTCGACCGCGGCCACCGCGAACTGCCGATCCGGGCCGATTACGTCGGCAAGAACCTCCCCACGTCGCTGCGGGAGACGGTCAAGGTCCAGCTCACCGAGGAGGACGGCCGCGACGCCGTGCTGCTCGGCCTCAAGCGGACCGCTCCGGCCGGCGAGCGCTAGGCACCGCGCGGGGACCCGGAGATCCCGGTCCCGTACGCCTGCCTGCTCAACGGACATTCCCGTACAGCCTCCTTCACCCACGGAGAAAACCGGATGAAGCGTCACCTCATCTCGGCCGCCGACCTCACGCGCGACGATGCCGTCCTGATCCTCGACACCGCCGAGGAGATGGCCCGGGTCGCCGACCGGCCGATCAAGAAACTCCCCACCCTGCGCGGGCGCACGATCTGCAACCTCTTCTTCGAGGACTCCACCCGGACCCGGATCTCCTTCGAGGCCGCCGAGAAGCGGCTCTCCGCGGACGTCATCAACTTCGCCGCCAAGGGTTCCAGCGTCTCCAAGGGCGAGTCCCTCAAGGACACCGCCCAGACCCTGGAGGCGATGGGCGTCGACGCCGTCGTCATCCGGCACAGCGCCTCCGGCGCCCCCTACCGCCTCGCCACCTCCGGCTGGATCGACGCCCCCGTCATCAACGCCGGCGACGGCACCCACCAGCACCCCACCCAGGCCCTGCTCGACGCCTTCACGATGCGGCGCCGGCTCATCGGTCCCGACGCGGGACTCGGCCAGGACCTCGCCGGGAAGCGCATCACCCTCGTCGGCGATGTGCTGCACAGCCGCGTCGCCCGCTCGAACGTCGACCTGCTGCACACCCTCGGCGCCGAGGTCACGCTCGTCGCGCCGCCCACCCTGGTGCCGGTCGGCGTGGAGACCTGGCCGTGCGCGGTCTCGTACGACCTGGACAGCGTGCTGCCGAAGTCGGACGCCGTGATGATGCTGCGGGTGCAGCGCGAGCGCATGAACGCCGCCTTCTTCCCGACCGAGCGCGAGTACTCGCGCCGCTACGGCCTGAACGGCGACCGGATGGCGCGGATGCCCGAGCACGCCCTCGTGATGCACCCCGGCCCGATGGTCCGCGGTATGGAGATCACCGCCGAGGTCGCCGACTCCGACCGCTGCACGGTCGTCGAGCAGGTGGCCAACGGGGTGTCCATCCGCATGGCCGTCCTCTACCTGCTCCTGGGCGGCAACGAGCCGGCCGTCACCAACCCCCGTACCGAGGAGAAGTAAGACCATGAGCAAGATCCTGATCCGCGGTGCGAAGGTGCTCGGCGGCGAGCCGCAGGACGTCCTGATCGACGGGGAGCTCATCGAGGCCGTGGGCCCCGGGCTGCCGGCCGACGGCGCCCAGGTCATCGAGGCCGACGGGAAGGTGCTGCTGCCCGGACTCGTCGACCTGCACACCCATCTGCGCGAGCCCGGCCGCGAGGACTCCGAGACCGTCCTCACCGGCACCCGGGCCGCGGCCTCCGGCGGCTACACCGCGGTGTTCGCCATGGCCAACACCTTCCCCGTCGCCGACACCGCCGGCGTCGTCGAGCAGGTCTACCGGCTCGGCCAGGAGTCCGGCTACTGCGACGTCCAGCCCATCGGCGCCGTCACGGTCGGCCTGGAGGGCAGGAATCTCGCCGAGCTGGGCGCCATGCACGAGTCCGCCGCCGGGGTCACCGTCTTCTCCGACGACGGCAAGTGCGTCGACGACGCCGTCATCATGCGGCGCGCCCTGGAGTACGTGAAGGCCTTCGGCGGCGTCGTCGCGCAGCACGCCCAGGAGCCGCGGCTGACCGAGGGCGCCCAGATGAACGAGGGCATCGTCTCCGCCGAGCTGGGCCTCGGGGGATGGCCCGCGGTGGCCGAAGAATCGATCATTGCCCGGGATGTCCTGCTCGCCGAGCACGTCGGCTCGCGCGTCCACATCTGCCATCTGTCGACCGCCGGATCCGTCGAGATCGTGCGCTGGGCCAAGTCCCGCGGCATCGACGTCACCGCCGAGGTCACCCCGCACCACCTCCTCCTCACCGACGAGATGGTGCGCACCTACAACCCGGTCTACAAGGTCAACCCGCCGCTGCGCACCGAGCGCGACGTCATGGCGCTGCGCGAGGCCCTCGCCGACGGCACGATCGACATCGTCGCCACCGACCACGCCCCGCACCCGCACGAGGACAAGGACTGCGAGTGGGCCGCGGCCGCCATGGGCATGGTGGGCCTGGAGACCGCGCTGTCCGTCGTCCAGCAGACGATGGTCGAGACCGGCCTGCTGACCTGGGCGGACGTCGCGGACCGGATGTCCTTCAAGCCCGCGCGGATCGGGCGGGCCACCGGCCACGGCCGCCCCATCTCGGCAGGTGAGCCCGCCAACCTCACGCTGGTCGATTCCGCTTACCGTGGAGAGGTGGACCCCGCGGGCTTCGCCTCCCGCAGCCGCAACACCCCCTACCAGGGCCGTGAGCTGCCGGGGCGCGTCACCCACACCTTCCTGCGGGGCCGCGCAACGGTCGTCGACGGGAAGCTGGCGTGACTCCTTCACTCATCCATCTGGCCGAAGCGCAGAAGTCCGCGCCGGTCACCGACTGGGCCGCCCGGATCGGCTGGGTCGTCGGCCTGCTGGTCTTCGTGATCTTCCTCTACTGGCTGATGCGCGAGGGCTGGAAGTGGCGCGGCAAGCTCCAGGGCGATCTGCCCGAGCTGCCGGCCACCCCCGACGACCTGGGTGAACCGACGCTGAGGCTCAGCGGCCGCTACCACGGCTCCACTACCGCCGGGCAGTGGCTCGACCGGATCGTCGCGCACGGCCTGGGCACCCGCAGCCGCGCCGAGCTGACCCTGACCGACCGGGGCCTGGACGTCGTACGGCCGGGCGCGCAGGACTTCTTCGTGCCCGCCGCCGCCCTGCGCGGCGCCCGCCTCGACAAGGGCATCGCGGGCAAGGTCCTCACCGAGGGCGGTCTGCTGATCGTCACCTGGGAGCACGGGGACAAGGAGATCGACTCCGGGTTCCGCTCCGACCGGGCGGACGAGCACGCGGCCTGGGTCGAGGCCCTCACCACACTCAGTTCCACCACCAGCACCACCGAGCACACCGAAACGGAAGGCGCACGATGACGACCTCCACCAGGGGGACTGCCAAGATCCCCGCCGTACTCGTCCTGGAGGACGGCCGCACCTTCCGCGGCCGCGCCTACGGGGCCGTGGGGGAGACCTTCGGCGAAGCGGTGTTCTCCACCGGCATGACCGGCTACCAGGAGACGCTGACCGACCCCTCGTACCACCGCCAGGTCGTCGTCATGACCGCCCCGCACATCGGCAACACCGGCGTGAACGACGAGGACCCCGAGTCGCAGCGGATCTGGGTCTCCGGCTACGTCGTCCGCGACCCCGCCCGCATCCCGTCCAACTGGCGCTCGGTGCGCTCCCTGGACGACGAGCTGGTCGCGCAGGGCGTCGTCGGCATCAGCGGCATCGACACCCGGGCGCTGACCCGCCATCTGCGCGAGCGCGGCGCCATGCGCGTCGGCATCTTCTCCGGCGACGCGCTGCCCGACGCGGGCGTCATGCTGGCCAAGGTGCGCCAGGCCCCCGAGATGCAGGGCTCGGACCTGTCCACGCAGGTTGCCACCAAGGAGTCCTACGTCGTCCCGGCCATCGGCACGAAGAAGTTCACCGTCGCCGCGATCGACCTGGGCATCAAGGGCATGACCCCGCACCGGATGGCCGAGCGCGGCATCGAGGTGCACGTCCTGCCCGCCACGGCCACCGTCGAGGACGTCTACGCCGTCAACCCGGACGGCGTGTTCTTCTCCAACGGCCCCGGCGACCCGGCCACCGCCGACCACCCCGTCTCCGTCATGCAGGGCGTCCTGGAGCGTAGGACGCCGCTGTTCGGCATCTGCTTCGGCAACCAGATCTTGGGCCGTGCGCTGGGCTTCGGCACGTACAAGCTCAAGTACGGTCACCGTGGCATCAACCAGCCGGTGCAGGACCGTACGACCGGCAAGGTCGAGGTCACCGCGCACAACCACGGTTTCGCCGTCGACGCGCCGCTCGACAAGGTCTCCGACACCCCCTACGGCCGCGCCGAGGTCTCCCACGTCTGCCTGAACGACAACGTGGTGGAGGGGCTCCAGCTCCTCGACCAGCCGGCCTTCAGCGTCCAGTACCACCCCGAGGCGGCCGCTGGCCCGCACGACGCCGCGTACCTCTTCGACCGCTTCGTTTCCCTGATGGAGGGCCAGCGTGCCTAAGCGCACCGATATCCAGTCCGTCCTGGTCATCGGCTCCGGCCCGATCGTCATCGGCCAGGCCGCCGAATTCGACTACTCCGGCACCCAGGCCTGCCGGGTCCTCAAGTCCGAGGGCCTGCGCGTCATCCTGGTGAACTCCAACCCGGCGACGATCATGACCGACCCGGAGATCGCCGACGCGACGTATGTCGAGCCGATCACCCCGGAATTCGTCGAGAAGATCATCGCCAAGGAGCGCCCCGACGCGCTCCTGCCCACCCTCGGTGGCCAGACGGCCCTGAACACCGCGATCTCGCTGCACGGATCCGGTGTCCTGGACAAGTACGGCGTCGAGCTGATCGGCGCCAATGTCGAGGCCATCAACAAGGGCGAGGACCGCGACCTGTTCAAGGAGGTCGTCGAGGAGGTCAACCGCAAGATCGGCCACGGTGAGTCCGCCCGCTCGGTCATCTGCCACTCCATGGACGACGTCCTGGCGGGCGTCGACGAACTCGGCGGCTACCCCGTCGTCGTCCGTCCCTCCTTCACCATGGGCGGCGCCGGCTCCGGCTTCGCGCACGACGAGGAGGAGCTGCGCCGCATCGCCGGCCAGGGCCTGACGCTCTCCCCGACCACCGAGGTGCTCCTGGAGGAGTCCATCCTCGGCTGGAAGGAGTACGAGCTGGAGCTGATGCGCGACCGGAACGACAACGTCGTGGTCGTCTGCTCCATCGAGAACTTCGACCCGATGGGCGTGCACACCGGCGACTCGATCACGGTCGCGCCGGCCATGACGCTCACCGACCGCGAGTACCAGATCCTGCGGGACGTCGGCATCGCGATCATCCGCGAGGTCGGCGTCGACACCGGCGGCTGCAACATCCAGTTCGCGGTCAACCCCGAGGACGGCCGGGTCATCGTCATCGAGATGAACCCCCGCGTCTCGCGCTCCTCGGCCCTGGCCTCCAAGGCCACCGGCTTCCCGATCGCGAAGATCGCCGCCCGTCTCGCCGTCGGCTACACCCTCGACGAGATCCCCAACGACATCACCGAGAAGACCCCGGCCTCCTTCGAGCCGACCCTCGACTACGTCGTCGTCAAGGTGCCGCGCTTCGCCTTCGAGAAGTTCCCGGTCGCCGACGCCACGCTCACCACGACCATGAAGTCGGTCGGCGAGGCGATGGCCATCGGCCGTAACTTCCCCGAGGCGCTGCAGAAGGCGCTGCGCTCGCTGGAGAAGAAGGGCAGCCAGTTCGACTTCGTCGGCGAGCCCGGCGACAAGGCCGAGCTGCTGGTCAAGGCCCAGGTCCCCACCGACGGCCGGATCAACACCGTCATGCAGGCCATCCGGGCGGGCGCCACCCCGCAGGAGGTCTTCGACGCCACGAAGATCGACCCCTGGTTCGTCGACCAGCTCTTCCTGATCAAGGAGACCGCCGACGAGATCGCGGCCGCCGAGAAGCTCCACCCGGAGATCCTTGCGGACGCAAAGCGCTGCGGCTTCTCCGACGCCCAGATCGCGGCCCTCCGCGGCCTGCGCGAGGACGTCGTCCGCGAGGTCCGGCACGCCCTCGGCGTCCGCCCGGTCTACAAGACGGTCGACACCTGCGCCGCCGAGTTCGCCGCGAAGACCCCGTACTTCTACTCCTCCTACGACGAGGAGAGCGAGGTCGCGCCGCGCGAGAAGCCGGCCGTGATCATCCTCGGCTCCGGCCCCAACCGCATCGGCCAGGGCATCGAGTTCGACTACTCCTGCGTCCACGCCTCCTTCGCGCTCAGCGACGCGGGCTACGAGACCGTGATGGTCAACTGCAACCCCGAGACCGTCTCGACGGACTACGACACCTCCGACCGCCTGTACTTCGAGCCGCTGACGCTCGAGGACGTGCTGGAGATCGTGCACGCCGAGCAGCAGGCGGGCCCGGTCGCCGGCGTCATCGTCCAGCTCGGCGGCCAGACCCCGCTGGGCCTGGCGCAGGCGCTCAAGGACAACGGCGTGCCGATCGTCGGCACCTCGCCCGAGGCCATCGACCTCGCTGAGGAGCGTGGCGCCTTCGGCCGCGTCCTGACCGAGGCCGGACTGCCCGCCCCCAAGTACGGCACCGCCTTCTCGTTCGACGAGGCCAAGTCCATCGCCGCCGAGATCGGCTACCCGGTGATGGTCCGCCCGTCGTACGTCCTCGGCGGCCGCGGCATGGAGATCGTCTACGACGAGCCGTCGCTGGGCGGGTACCTGGAGCGGCACGCGGGCCTGATCGACCAGCACCCGGTCCTCATCGACCGCTTCCTCGACGACGCCATAGAGATCGACGTCGACGCGCTCTACGACGGCCACGAGCTCTACCTCGGCGGCGTCATGGAGCACATCGAGGAGGCCGGTATCCACTCCGGCGACTCCGCCTGTGCGCTGCCCCCGATCACCCTCGGCGGCTACGACATCAAGCGGCTGCGCGCCTCGACGGAGGCCATCGCCAAGGGCGTGGGCGTCCGCGGCCTGATCAACATCCAGTTCGCGATGGCCGGCGACATCCTCTACGTCCTGGAGGCCAACCCGCGCGCCTCGCGCACCGTGCCCTTCACCTCGAAGGCCACCGCGGTACCGCTGGCCAAGGCCGCCGCCCGGATCTCGCTCGGCGCCACCGTCGCCGAACTGCGCGCCGAGGGCATGCTCCCGAGGAACGGCGACGGCGGCACCCTGCCGCTGGACGCGCCGATCTCCGTCAAGGAGGCCGTGATGCCCTGGTCGCGGTTCCGCGACATCCACGGCCGCGGCGTCGACACCATCCTCGGCCCGGAGATGCGCTCCACCGGCGAGGTCATGGGCATCGACTCGGTCTTCGGCACCGCCTACGCCAAGTCGCAGACCGGCGCCTACGGGGCGCTGCCCACCAAGGGCCGCGCGTTCGTCTCCGTCGCCAACCGCGACAAGCGCTCGATGATCTTCCCGGCCCGCGAGCTGGTCGCCCACGGCTTCGAGCTGCTGGCCACCTCCGGCACCGCCGAGGTCCTGCGCCGCAACGGCATCAACGCCACCGTGGTGCGCAAGCAGTCCGAGGGCGAGGGGCCCAACGGCGAGAAGACCATCGTCCAGCTGATCCACGACGGCCAGGTCGACCTGATCGTCAACACGCCGTACGGCACCGGCGGCCGCCTCGACGGCTACGACATCCGTACCGCGTCCGTCGCCCGCGGCATCCCCTGCCTGACCACGGTCCAGGCGCTGGCCGCCGCCGTCCAGGGCATCGAGGCGATGTCCCGCGGTGACGTCGGCGTGCGTTCCCTCCAGGAACACGCACAGCAGCTCACCGCGGCCCGCGAGGAGTAGGGACCGGGAGGGGGACACCGCAAGGTGTCCCCCTCTTCGTCAGCCCCCGTACCTCTCCAGCGATCTCCCCTGCGACCTCTTCAGCGCGGAAGGCCCACCCGACCATGTACCGCCTCTTCTTCAACCTGATCTTCAAGCGCATGGATCCCGAGCAGGCCCACCACCTGGCCTTCCGCTGGATCCAGCTGGCCGTGCGCCTCCCCGTGCTCCGCACCTTCATCGCCGCCGCCCTCGCGCCCCGCTACAAGGAGCTGCGCACCGAGGCGCTCGGCCGCCGGATGCACGGCCCGTTCGGTCTGGCCGCCGGCTTCGACAAGAACGCCGTCGCCATCGACGGCATGACCATGCTCGGCTTCGACCATGTCGAGATCGGCACGGTCACCGCCCAGGCCCAGCCCGGCAACCCCAAGAAGCGCCTGTTCCGCCTCGTCCCGGACCGCGCGCTGATCAACCGCATGGGCTTCAACAACGACGGCTCGGCGTCCGTGGCGGCCCGCCTGGCCGCCCGTAACCCGGTCTTCCCGACCACCGTCGGCGTCAACATCGGCAAGACCAAGGTCGTCCCGGAGGAGGAGGCGGTGGGCGACTACGTCACCTCCACCGAGCGCCTCGCCGTCCACGCCGACTACCTGGTCGTCAACGTCTCCTCGCCCAACACCCCGGGCCTGCGCAACCTCCAGGCCGTCGAGCACCTGCGCCCGCTGCTGAGCGCCGTACGCGAGGCCGCCGACCGTACGGTCACCGACCGCCGCGTCCCGCTGCTGGTCAAGATCGCCCCGGACCTGGCCGACGCGGACATCGACGCGGTCGCCGACCTCGCCCTGGAACTGGGCCTGGACGGCATCATCGCCACCAACACCACCATCGCCCGCGACGGCCTCGGCCTGACCTCCGACCCGAAGCTGACCGCCGAGACCGGCGGCCTCTCCGGCGCCCCCGTCAAGGAGCGCTCCCTGGAGGTCCTGCGCCGCCTGTACGCCCGCGTGGGCGACCGGATCACCCTCATCGGGGTCGGCGGGATCACCACCGCCGAGGACGCCTGGCAGCGCATCCTCGCCGGCGCCACCCTCGTCCAGGGCTACAGCGCCTTCATCTACGAGGGCCCGTTCTGGTGCCGCGCCCTCCACAAGGGCCTCGCCGCACGCCTGCGCAACAGCCCGTACGCCACCCTCGCCGACGCGGTCGGCGCCGAGCACAAGAAGGTGACCGCATGACTCCCGAGCCCTTCGGCGCCCGCCTGCGCCGTGCCATGGACGAGCGCGGCCCGCTCTGCGTCGGCATCGATCCGCACGCCTCGCTGCTGGCCGACTGGGGCCTGAACGACGACGTCGCGGGCCTGGCCCGCTTCACCCGTACCGTCGTGGAGGCGCTCGGCGAGCAGGTCGCGGTCTTCAAGCCGCAGTCCGCGTTCTTCGAGCGCTTCGGCTCGCGCGGCATCGCCGTCCTGGAGACCGCCGTCGAGGAGGCCCGCGAGCGCGGCGCCCTGGTCCTGATGGACGCCAAGCGCGGCGACATCGGCTCGACCATGGCCGCATACGCCGAGACCTACCTGCGCAAGGACTCGCCGCTCTTCAGCGACGCGCTCACCGTCTCCCCGTACCTCGGCTACGGCTCCCTGAAGCCGGCCGTCGACCTGGCCCGCGAGAGCGGCGCCGGACTCTTCGTGCTCGCCCTGACCTCCAACCCGGAGGGCGCGGAGGTCCAGCGCGCGCTGCGCGAGGACGGCCGCACGCTGGCCGCGACCATGCTCGGCCACCTCGCGGCCGAGAACGCCGGCGCCGAGCCGCTGGGATCCTTCGGCGCGGTCGTCGGTGCCACCCTCGGCGATCTCTCGTCCTTCGATCTGGCCGTCAACGGCCCGCTGCTCGCTCCCGGCATCGGCGCCCAGGGCGCCACCCCCGCCGACCTCCCGACGGTCTTCGGGGACGCCGTGCGCAATGTGGTCCCCAGCGTCAGCCGAGGGGTCCTTCGGCACGGTCCGGACACCGCAGCGCTGCGCGCCGCGGCGGCCCGGTTCGCCGAGGAAGTGCGCACCGCGGTCTCTTAAGAGCGTTCCGGCAGGTGATTTGGTCCCGAATTGTCCTAGTCAGCAGAGTCTGACCAGGACTTTTCGTCTGTTCTCGCTGACTACAGCGCACTTGCCCGCTAGTCTCCGTCGAGAGCACTGCACGTAAGCGCGTTGCTCGTTGCTCCGCAGGTGCGGGGCGACTAGGTTCCACACCGGTCCGTATCCGATCAGTTCGACATCCGAGGTGACGTAGGCGTGGCTCTTCCGCCCCTTACCCCTGAACAGCGCGCAGCCGCGCTCGAGAAGGCCGCCGCGGCTCGCCGGGAGCGGGCCGAGGTCAAGAATCGGCTCAAGCACTCCGGTGCCTCGCTGCATGAGGTCATCGAGCAGGGCCAGAAGAACGATGTCATCGGCAAGATGAAGGTCTCCGCGCTCCTGGAGTCCCTGCCCGGCGTCGGCAAGGTCCGCGCCAAGCAGATCATGGAGCGGCTCGGGATCTCCGAGAGCCGCCGCGTACGGGGTCTTGGCTCCAACCAGATCGCGTCGCTGGAGCGAGAGTTCGGCGGCACCGCCGCCTGAGTTTTCCGGCACTGCCCGGAAGCTGGAATAATCGCTGCATGAGTTCTGCAGTCTCCCGGGGGGAGACCCCCGTACCCCCGGTCAGACAACCGCGACTGACCGTGCTCTCCGGCCCCTCGGGGGTCGGTAAGAGCACGGTCGTCGCGCATCTGCGCAAGGTCCATCCCGAGGTCTGGCTCTCGGTTTCGGCCACGACCCGCAAGCCGCGCCCCGGGGAGCGGCACGGCGTCCAGTACTTCTTCGTCGAGGACGAGGAGTTCGACAAGCTCATCGCCAACGGTGAGCTGCTCGAATGGGCCGAATTCGCCGGCCACCGCTACGGCACGCCACGCCAGGCGGTCATGGACCGTCTCGACGCCGGTGAACCGGTCCTGCTGGAGATCGATCTGCAGGGCGCCCGCCAGGTCCGCGAATCCATGGAGGAGGCCCAGCTGGTCTTCCTCGCCCCGCCGAGCTGGGAGGAGCTGGTCCGCCGGCTCACCGGCCGGGGGACCGAGGCGCCCGAGGTCATCGAGCGCCGACTGGCGGCCGCCAAGATCGAACTGGCCGCCGAGAAGGAATTCGATGTGACCCTTGTCAACACCTCCGTCGAGGCCGTCAGCCGTGAGCTGCTAGCCTTGATGCTGGATCGATCTGGGGACCGGAACATCAGCGGCTGAGCCCGCGGAGGTTTCCGGCGGATCCCCGGACGTCACATCTTTGCGTTTAATGCTTCACCCCGGCTTCATCCCCTTCGGAAGGCAGAGAGTGTCCTCTTCCATCACCGCACCCGAGGGCATCATCAACCCGCCAATTGATGAGCTTCTCGAGGCCACCGACTCGAAGTACAGCCTTGTGATCTACGCCGCCAAGCGCGCGCGCCAGATCAACGCGTACTACTCGCAGCTCGGTGAGGGCCTGCTTGAGTACGTCGGTCCGCTCGTCGACACGCACGTCCACGAGAAGCCCCTGTCGATCGCGCTGCGCGAGATCAACGCGGGCCTGCTGACCTCCGAGGCCATCGAGGGCCCGGCCCAGTAAGCGGCAGCACACCTCATCGAGGGCCCGGCGGGACTTCCGCCGGGCCCTTGGTGTGTCATAGGGGCATACGTACGGACCACGTACCGGCCGTGTGCGGATCACGTACCGGACCGGTTGTCTTGGGGAGAGCCGAAGCGATGGACGCACAGGAGCGGGGTCAGGGGCGGGCACGGCCCAGGGTCGTCCTCGGGGTCAGCGGCGGGATCGCCGCGTACAAAGCCTGTGAGCTGCTGCGGCGGCTCACCGAGTCCGGGCACGACGTACGGGTGGTGCCGACCGCCGCGTCGCTGCACTTCATCGGGGAGGCCACCTGGTCGGCGCTGTCCGGCAACCCGGCCTCCACCGAGGTCTGGGAGTCCGTCCACGAGGTCCCGCATGTGCGCATCGGGCAGCACGCCGACCTCGTCGTGGTCGCCCCCGCCACCGCCGACCTGCTGGCCAAGGCCGCCCACGGCCTCGCCGACGACCTGCTGACCAACACCCTCCTCACCGCCCGCTGTCCGGTGGTCTTCGCCCCCGCGATGCACACCGAGATGTGGGAGAACCCCGCCACCCAGGAGAACGTCGCCACCCTCCGCCGCCGCGGCGCGATCGTCATCGAGCCCGCCGTCGGCCGTCTGACCGGCGTCGACACCGGCAAGGGCCGCTTCCCCGACCCCGTGGAGATCTTCGACCTCTGCCGTCACATCCTGCGGCGGAGCGGATCGGACCGCGGCGAACAGGTCCTCCCTCAGGACCTCGCGGGCCGTCATGTCGTGGTCACCGCCGGCGGCACCCGCGAGCCCCTGGACCCGGTCCGCTATCTGGGCAACCGCTCCTCCGGCAAGCAGGGCTACGCCCTCGCCCGCACGGCTGCGGCCCGCGGCGCCCGGGTCACCCTCGTCGCGGGCAACACCGAGCTGCCCGACCCGGCCGGTGTGGACGTCCTCCGCATCGGTACGGCCCGCCAGCTCCGCGAGGCCGTCCTGAAGGCCGCCGCGGATGCCGATGCGGTGGTGATGGCCGCCGCCGTCGCCGATTTCCGGCCCGCCGTCTATACCACCGGCAAGATCAAGAAGATCGACGGCGCGGAGCCGGAGCCCGTCACCTTGGTGCGTAATCCGGACATCCTCGCCGAGATCTCCGGGGAACGGGCCCGCCCCGGGCAGGTCGTCGTGGGCTTCGCCGCCGAGACCGACGACGTGCTTGCCAACGGCCGCGCCAAGCTCGCCCGCAAGGGCTGTGACCTGCTGGTCGTCAACGAGGTCGGCGAGCACAAGACCTTCGGCTCGGCCGAGAACGAGGCGGTGATCCTGGCCGCGGACGGCAGCGAGACCCCGGTGCCGTACGGTCCCAAGGAAGACTTGGCCGAAACCATCTGGGACCTCGTCGCCCTCCGTCTCACCACGTTCCGCCCCTGAGTCGCCCGTGTAGCCTCGATTGGCCCCACCAGTCCCGAAAAGACCGGCGTGCCCCCTTGACCCGGGCCCCTCACTGCGGTGATCGTCCTACGGTGGACCGTGGTGTCCCAGGTCACGAGGGGTCCATAAATCGAGACTGCGTGCCCGAACGTCACATACGACCGATAAACTGGCCGTGGATCGGGCCGAGCGCAGCTCTCGGCCCTTCCGCCAATGATCAGCCAGCAGCCGCTGCAACCCCAGGGAGCGATGTGTCCCGCCGCCTGTTCACCTCGGAATCCGTCACCGAGGGCCACCCCGACAAGATCGCTGACCAGATCAGCGACACGATTCTCGACGCGCTCCTCAAGGAGGACCCGACCTCCCGGGTCGCCGTCGAGACGCTGATCACCACCGGCCTGGTCCACGTGGCCGGCGAGGTGACGACCAAGGCGTACGCCGACATCCCCAACCTCGTCCGCAACAAGATCCTCGACATCGGCTACGACTCCTCCAAGAAGGGCTTCGACGGCGCTTCCTGTGGGGTCTCGGTCTCCATCGGCGCACAGTCCCCGGACATCGCCCAGGGCGTCGACACCGCGTACGAGAACCGCGTCGAGGGCGATGACGACGAGCTGGACAGGCAGGGCGCCGGCGACCAGGGCCTGATGTTCGGCTACGCCTGCGACGAGACCCCGGAGCTGATGCCGCTCCCGATCAACCTCGCGCACCGCCTCTCCAAGCGCCTGTCCGAGGTCCGCAAGAACGGCACCATCCCCTACCTGCGCCCCGACGGCAAGACCCAGGTCACCATCGAGTACGACGGCCAGAAGGCCGTCCGCCTCGACACCGTCGTCGTCTCCTCGCAGCACGCCTCGGACATCGACCTCGACTCGCTGCTCGCGCCCGACATCCGCGAGTTCGTCGTCGAGCACGTCCTGGCCCAGCTCGTCGAGGACGGCATCAAGCTGGACACCGACGGCTACCGCCTGCTGGTCAACCCGACCGGCCGCTTCGAGATCGGCGGCCCGATGGGCGACGCCGGTCTCACCGGCCGCAAGATCATCATCGACACCTACGGCGGCATGGCCCGCCACGGTGGCGGCGCCTTCTCCGGCAAGGACCCGTCCAAGGTCGACCGCTCGGCCGCCTACGCCATGCGCTGGGTCGCCAAGAACGTCGTCGCCGCGGGCCTGGCCCAGCGCTGCGAGGTCCAGGTCGCCTACGCCATCGGCAAGGCCGAGCCCGTCGGTCTCTTCGTCGAGACCTTCGGCACCGAGACCGTCGACACCGAGAAGATCGAGAAGGCCATCGGCGAGGTCTTCGACCTCCGCCCGGCCGCGATCATCCGCGACCTCGACCTGCTCCGCCCGATCTACTCCCAGACCGCCGCCTACGGCCACTTCGGCCGTGAGCTGGAGGACTTCACCTGGGAGCGCACGGACCGGGTGGACGCGCTGCGCGAGGCGGCGGGGCTCTAAGCCGTCCCTTTGCCATGGCCCGTGGCCCCGGACCGTTCGACGGTCCGGGGCCGCGGGTCTTCCCGTACGCGGCACGGCCGGTCTTGACCGTTCGCCGTCACACGGGCGTGTCATCGGGGCGGAGCGCCGGATGATCATGGCGCATCCGGCGGGGCGGGCGGTGTGCCGCAGGGGCGCGGGGCGGACCGGCTCGCGGCCGCCCGCTGTCAGTGGCGTCTGCTAAGACTGGTCCTGTGAGCAGTGAGAACGGGCGGGATCCGGGGGAGCGGGGCGAGCAGCTGGCGCTGATCCGGGAGACCGTGCGGAAGGCGAAGGCGCCGCGGGCCAAACCGCGGACGTGGCGGGGGGCGGCGCTGGCCGGGGAGCTGCCGGTGGCGCGGGTGCTGGTCGACAAGGGCCCGGTGCATCTGGACAAGCTGTGGGACTACGCGGTGCCCGCGGCGATGGACGACGAGGCGCAGCCCGGGGTGCGGGTGCGGGTGCGGTTCGGGGCGGGCACCGGCAAGGTGCGCGACGGCCGGCGCGAGGGCGGGGGACTCCTCGACGGGTACATCGTCGAGCGGATCGCCGAGTCCGACTACCGCGGGCCGCTGGCCGCCCTCACCCAGGTCGTCTCGCCGGAGCCGGTGCTCAGCCCGCCGCTGCTGGCGCTGTGCCGGGCGGTCGCCGACCGCTATGCCGGCTCGCTCGCCGATGTGCTGCAGCTGGCCGTTCCGCCGCGCAACGCACGGGCCGAGGCGGAGCGGTTCCCGGCGCCGCCACCACCGCCCGCGGTGCCGTCGCTGGCCAGTTGGGGCCGGTATCCGGACGGGCCCGCGTTCCTGGACGCCCTGGTGCGCGGCGGCTCGCCGCGCGCGGTGTGGACGGCGCTGCCGGGGCCGGACTGGCCGTGGGAGCTGGCCGCCGCGGTGGCGGCGACCCTGGCGTCCGGGCGGGGCGCCCTGGTGGTGATGCCGGACGGGCGGTCGGCCGCCCGGGTGGACGCGGCGCTGACCGAGCTGGTGGGGCGGGGGATGCACACCGTGCTGGTGGCGGATTCGGGGCCCGAGGAGCGCTACCGCCGCTGGCTGTCGATACGCCGGGGCGCGGTCCGGGCCGTCGTGGGCACCCGGGCCGCCATGTATGCGCCGGTGGCGGATCTGGGGCTCGTCGCCATCTGGGACGACGGGAATTCCAGCCACAGCGATACCAACGCACCGCATCCGCACGCCCGCGATGTCCTGCTGCTGCGGGCCGTGCAGGAGAAGGCGGCGTGTCTGGTCGGCGACCTGGGGCGCACGGTCGAGGCCACACAGCTGGTGGAGAACGGCTGGGCGCGGGCCTTGGAGGCCGGGCGCGAACAGGTGCGCACGGCCGCGCCGTTGATCCGTACGGTCGATGACGTCGAGGCGGCCCGCGATGAGGCCGCGCGCGCCGCGCGGCTGCCGTCGCTCGCCTGGCAGACGGCCCGCGCGGGGCTGGCGCGGGGGCCGGTGCTGGTACAGGTGCCGCGCCGGGGCTACGTACCGAGGCTGGCCTGTGTCCGGTGCCGCGAGCCCGCGCGGTGCCGGCACTGCGCCGGGCCGCTGGAGGCGCACAGCAACGACAGCGCGCTGGGCTGCGCCTGGTGTGGACAGCAGGCACCGGACTGGTCCTGCGCGGAGTGCGGGGGCAGCAGGCTGCGGGCCCAGATCGTCGGCGCGCGGCGCACGGCCGAGGAGCTCGGGCGGGCGTTCCCGGAGGTGCCGGTGCGTACCTCCGGCCGTGACCACATCCTCGACACCGTGCCCGACCGGCCCGCTCTCGTGGTCTCCACACCGGGCGCGGAGCCGCTCGCCGAAGGCGGCGGTTACGCCGCCGCCCTGCTCCTGGACGGCTGGGCGCTGCTGGGGCGGCCGGATCTGCGGGCCGGGGAGGAGGCGCTGCGGCGCTGGCTGGGGGCGGCGGCGCTGGTGCGCGGGCAGGCGGCCGGCGGCACGGTCGCGGTGATCGCGGAGCCGACGCTGCGGCCGGTGCAGGCGCTGGTGCGGTGGGATCCGGTCGGGCACGCCGTGCGGGAGCTGGCCGAGCGGGCCGAGCTGGGTTTCCCGCCGGTGTCCCGGATGGCCTCGGTGGCCGGGCGGCCGGAGGATGTCGCGGAGTTGCTCGGTGCCGCGGAACTCCCGCCCGGAGCCGAGGTGCTGGGGCCCGTACCGATGCCGGTGCAGGATCCCGGGCGGCCCCGTCGGCCGGGCGATCCCCCGCCGGGGGAGGCGTGGGAGCGGGCGCTCGTACGGGTCCGGCCGGGGCAGGGGGCGGCGCTCGCGGCGGCGCTCAAGGCGGCGCGTGCGGCGCGGCTGGTCAAGCGGGAAGGGGAGCCGGTGCGGGTACGGATCGATCCGCCCGATCTCGGGTGAGCCGACCGGTCCCGGGTGCACGGCGGCCCCGTCCATGGCGCCGCCCCGGGACCGTGGTCGGCGGGCGGTCCCGGGGCGCTGGCGTGCGTCGGCGTGCGCAACCGGCAGAAGCGGTGCGCCGGGGGTGGCGTCAGCCGTTGCGGGGGCCGGGGAAGGCGCCCGGCCGGGCCTCGTCCCTGCTGGCGGCGGTGGGCTGCGCGGGCAGCGAGCGGGCGGCGGGGACGGACGGCGAGCCGGGCAGGCCCGCGGCCACGCCGACCGGGCGGGAGGAGGACGCCTCCGGCGCGCGTTCGGCGCCGTCGGCCGGGGGCTGGGCGGCGGCCCGGCGGGCGCCGTACCGGCGGTGCACCGCCTGCTTGGTGACGCCGAGCGCCGAGCCCACCGCATCCCAGGAGAAGCCCAGCGAACGGTCGAAGTCGACCGCCGCGGTGACGAGCGTCTCGACGCTGTCGCGCAGCTCCTGGGCGAGGCGCACCGTGGGGGCCGGCGCCCGCCCGTAGACGACGAAGCCCGCGGAAGGGCCCGTGCGGCGCGGCCGGTAGACGTTGCCGAGCTGAGCGGTCAGGGTGCGCAGCGCGTCCACCTGCCGGCGGACCCGCTCGATGTCCCGCACCAGGAGATGCAGGCTGGCGCGTGCCTGAGCGTCGTGGGTTGCGTGGTCGGCCATGAGCGAGCCTCTCGAACCGGCGTGAAAGAGGATGGATGAAAGCGAGCGGGCCGCCAAAGCGGCCCGTCGAAGGTCAATGCTGTTTGACCAACGCGACAGCAGCGGCTCTGGTCACGGTATGGGGGCGTACGAGCTTCCACAGGAGGCGCGGAAGTACTCGCACGCCCCCCGGCGTCGTACACCGCGGCCCCGCACCGGAGTCCGCCCCCACCACGTGCGCCGAGCCCCCTAGACTGGTGCGCCGTTCCGCAGCGCGAGAGAGGTAGTGCGCCACCCATGAGGCTCGTCTTCGCCGGCACCCCCGAGGTTGCCGTGCCCGCCCTCGATGCCCTGATCGCCTCGGACCGGCATGAGGTCGTGGCCGTTGTGACCCGGCCCGACGCGCCGTCCGGCCGCGGCCGCAGGATGGTTGCGAGCCCCGTCGCGGAGCGCGCGGAGGAGGCCGGTATCGAGGTCCTCAAGCCCGCCAAGCCGCGCGACGAGGACTTCCTGGCCCGGCTGCGGGAGATCGCGCCGGACTGCTGCCCGGTCGTCGCCTATGGCGCGCTGCTGCCGAAGGTCGCGCTCGACGTCCCCGCCAAGGGATGGGTCAATCTGCACTTCTCGCTGCTGCCCGCCTGGCGCGGTGCGGCGCCCGTTCAGCATGCGGTCCTTGCGGGTGACGAGGTCACCGGCGCCGCCACCTTCCAGATCGAGCAGGGCCTGGACTCCGGCCCGGTCTTCGGCGTGCTGACCGAGGAGATCCGGCCGACCGACACGAGCGGTGATCTGCTCACCCGGCTGGCGTTCGCGGGCGCGGGGCTCCTCACCGCGACCATGGACGGCATCGAGGACGGCACCCTGCAAGCCGTCCCGCAGCCCGCCGAGGGCATCACGCTCGCGCCGAAGATCGAGGTGGAGGACGCCAAGGTGGACTGGGCGGCGCCGGCGCTGCGCGTCGACCGCCTCGTGCGGGCCTGCGCGCCCGCGCCCGGTGCCTGGACGGTCTTCCGCGACGAACGCCTCAAGCTGATGTCGGCCGCTCTGGTGGCGGACCGTGCGGACCTGGAGCTGGCGCCCGGCGAACTCGCCGTCACCAAGAAGGCGGTGTACGTCGGCACCGGCAGCCACGCCGTCGAACTCCTCTGGGTCCAGCCCCAGGGCAAGAAGCCGATGAAGGCCGCCGACTGGGCCCGCGGTGTACGGATCGAGACCGGGGAGCGGCTCGCGGGCTAGCCCGCGACGTCCCCGCGGCGGGGGCCGGCGCAGCCCGCGTAGGCTGGTGCCGGTCCCCTCTCTCGTATCCGGAGCACCTTTTCTGTGAGTCAGCAGCCGCCTCGCCGTCATGGCACCCGTAAGCCCTATCGCCGTCCGCAGAAGGACCCGGTACGGATCCTCGCGTTCGAGGCCTTGCGGGCCGTCGACGAGCGGGACGCGTACGCGAATCTCGTGCTGCCGCCGCTGCTGCGCAAGGCGCGGGAGGGCGGGAACTTCGACAGCCGGGACGCGGCGCTGGCGACCGAGCTGGTCTACGGGACGCTGCGCCGGCAGGGCACCTACGACGCGATCGTCGCGCAGTGCGTGGACCGGCCGCTGCGGGAGGTCGACCCGCCGGTGCTGGACGTGCTGACGCTCGGCACGCACCAGCTGCTCGGCACCCGGATCCCGACGCACGCCGCGGTCAGCGCGAGCGTGGAGCTGGCCCGGGTGGTGCTGGGTGACGGGCGGGCCAAGTTCGTCAACGCGGTGCTGCGCAAGGTCGCCGCCCATGACCTGGACGGCTGGCTGGAGCGGGTCGCGCCGGACTACGACGAGGACCCCGAGGATCACCTCGGTGTGGTGCACGCCCACCCGCGCTGGATCGTCTCCGCCCTGTGGGACGCCCTCGGCGGCGGCCGGGCCGGCATCGAGGACCTGCTGGAGGCGGACAACGAGCGGCCCGAGGTGACGCTGGTGGCGCGGCCGGGCCGGGCCACCGCCGAGGAACTGGTCGCCGCCGTCGGCGAGGACAGTGCGCTGCCGGGCCGCTGGTCCCCGTACGCCGTGCGGCTCGCGGAGGGCGGCGAGCCGGGCGCGCTGGACGCCGTACGCGAGGGCCGAGCCGGCGTGCAGGACGAGGGCAGCCAGCTGGTCGCGATAGCGCTGGCCAACGCGCCGCTGGAGGGCCCCGACCGGGCCTGGCTGGACGGCTGCGCGGGCCCCGGCGGCAAGGCCGCCCTGCTGGGCGCACTGGCCGCTCAGCGCGGCGCCGCCCTCCTCGCCTCCGAGAAGCAGCCGCACCGCGCCCGGCTGGTGGCGCGGGCCCTCGACGGCAACCCCGGCCCCTACGCCGTCATCGCCGCCGACGGCACCCGCCCGGCATGGCGCCCCGGGTCCTTCGACCGCGTGCTGGTGGACGTCCCCTGCACCGGCCTGGGAGCCCTGCGCCGCCGCCCCGAGGCCCGCTGGCGCCGCCGCCCCGAGGACCTGGACGGCTTCGCCCCGCTCCAGCGCGACCTGCTCCGCCAGGCCGTCGCGGCGGTACGCGTCGGCGGCGTCGTCGGCTACGCGACCTGCTCGCCCCATCTCGCCGAGACGCGCGCCGTCGTGGACGACGTCATCAAGGGGCGCGGCGGCCCCGCGGTGGACGTGGAGTTCATCGACGCCCGGCCGCTGATGCCGGGGATCCCGGCGCTGGGGGACGGGCCGGACGTCCAGCTGTGGCCGCATCTGCACGGGACGGATGCGATGTATCTGGCGCTGCTGCGGCGGGTGGGCTGAGGAGAGCCCGCGGCCGGTGGTCACTCGGCAGCCGGGGTGCTCGTAGCCGGTGACGGCGTCGAGCACCTTCGCGAGCATCGTGCCGTCCGTTTCCTCGGCTGCCCAGGTGGCCAGGAGTTCGCTGTCCCTCGAGGAATCAATCCAATGTGGTGAACCGCGCGTTATGCATGTGTGGTGACGGATTCCCCAGCCGAGCATGTCCTTTGAATCGTTGTCAGCAGCGTGGAAAGGGACGCTCGTGGCCGACAGCAAGACGGAGAAGGCCAGGAAGGCCGCCGGGTCGATCGGGCTCGTCACCCCGGTGGGAGGGCCGGCGGCGCCCCAGGCGCCCCGGGCCGACGAGGAGTGGCCGCTGCCGGGCGGCGGCGCCCGGGTGTACTACGGGGAAGGCCGAGAGGGAGTGGTCCGGCCGGTGATCCTCGCCGACGGGTTCAACCTCGGGCCGACCGACTTCGACCGGCTCTGGAACGAGCTGGAGAACGGCCGGTTCCCGTTCATCAGCGAGCTTCGGCGCCGCGGGCGCACGCTGATCCTGGTCGGGTTCGACGAGCGCAGCGAGTCGATCCTGCGGAACGCCGAGACGGCGACGGCCGCGATCCTGCGGACCATCGCCGAGCAGCTGGGCGACACCCGGCTGTGCGTCGGCGGGTTCAGCATGGGCGGCCTGATCACCCGGTACGCGCTGGCGAAGATGGAACTGCAGCGCATGGACCACCGCGCCGGCTTCCATGTGTCGTTCGACAGCCCGCACCGCGGGGCGTGGGTGCCGATCGGGCTGCAGGCGTTCGCGCACCACATCGCCGGGATCGACGACACCTACCTCCGGCAGATCAGCAGCCCGGCCGCGCAGCAGACGCTCTGGCGGTACCTGGACGGCATCGACGGCACGCCGCAGGAGAGCCCGCTGCGGACGGCGTTCAAGGAGCAGCTCCGTCAGGTCGGCGGATGGCCCCGCATCCCGCGCCTGCTCGGGGTGTCCAGCGGACGCGGAGACGGTGTGGGCAACGGCCTCGGGGCCGGCGAGAAGACGCTGAGCTGCTCCGGGCCGCTCTTCGACGGCACGTACTTCCTCGCCCAGCCACCGGGCGGCCCGGCGGAGGTGGCCGTGCTGAACGGCATCCTCGGCGGACCGCACACGATCACCACGAGCGGGTTCCCCGAACTGGACGGGGCGCCGGGCGGGACGCTCGAATCGTTCGGCATCGTCGCCGACGCGCTCGCCGGCGCCGGTGAGTCCGTCGACCCGGCCCACCGGGCCGTGTGCTTCGTGCCGTCCGTCAGCGCGGTGGCCATCCGTGACCTGGACCGGCAGGACGACCTGTACGCCCGCATCGACGAGCTGCCCCCGGAGGAGTCCGAACTCGATGACTTCGTGCTCTCCACCGACAACGACCCGCACGCCGTCATGACGCCCGAGATCGGCCAGTGGGTCCTGGACCGGCTGCCCGACTGACCGGATTGCGGCCTGCCGGGGCGCCGGCCGGCTGCGTGAGGTGAGTGGCGGCACCGACCGGTGCCGCCACTCGGCGTTCGGGGCCGCAGCCGCCCCGGGGTGACACGTCTCTCCCCCCGCTCCTCCCGGGCCCTGTCGAGAGGGGGGCGATCACGAGATATCTTGATGTCGAGCAATGTTGGAGACGTGGAGAGACCTGGAGCGGAGCACCCGGTGACTGACTCGACCATCATCTATACGCACACTGACGAGGCTCCGGCCCTGGCGACGTATTCGTTCCTGCCTGTGATCCAGGCATACGCATCGACCGCCGGCGTCACTGTGGAGACCCGCGACATCTCCCTGGCCGGACGCATCATCGCCCACTTCCCCGAGTTCCTCGAGGAGAGCCAGCGCATCGACGACGCGCTGGCCGAGCTGGGCGAGCTGGCCAAGACGCCCGGGGCGAACATCATCAAGCTGCCGAACATCTCGGCGTCCATCCCGCAGCTGAAGGCCGCCGTTGCCGAGCTGCAGGAGCAGGGCTACGCGCTGCCGGACTACCCGGACGACCCGAAGACCGACGCGGAGCGGGACATCCGCGCCCGTTACGACAAGGTCAAGGGCAGCGCCGTCAACCCGGTGCTGCGCGAGGGCAACTCCGACCGCCGCGCGGCCGCCGCGGTGAAGAACTACGCCAAGGCGCACCCGCACCGCATGGGTGCCTGGTCGGCGGACTCCAAGACGAACGTCGTGACCATGGGCGTCGACGACTTCCGTTCCACCGAGAAGTCCGCGGTCATCGGTGAGGCCGGGGCGCTCCGTATCGAGCTGCACGGCGACGACGGCAGCACCACCGTGCTGCGCGAGTCGGTGCCGGTCCAGGCGGGCGAGGTCGTCGACGCGTCGGTCATGCGCGTGGCGGCGCTGCGGGAGTTCCTCACGGCGCAGGTCGCCCGCGCCAAGGCCGAGGGCGTGCTGTTCTCCGTGCACCTCAAGGCCACGATGATGAAGGTTTCCGACCCGATCATCTTCGGTCACGTCGTACGGGCCTTCTTCCCGGACACCTTCGCCCAGCACGGTGCGGCGCTCGCCGCGGCCGGGCTCACCCCGAACGACGGTCTGGGCGGCATCCTCAAGGGCCTGGAGTCGCTGCCCGAGGGCGCGGCGATCAAGGCGTCCTTCGAGGCCGAGCTGGCCAAGGGCCCCGAGCTGGCGATGGTCGACTCCGACCGCGGCATCACCAACCTGCACGTGCCGAGCGATGTCATCGTCGACGCCTCGATGCCGGCCATGATCCGTACGTCCGGCCACATGTGGGGCCCGGACGGCGCGGAGGCCGACACCCTCGCGGTCATCCCCGACAGCAGCTACGCGGGCATCTACCAGGTCGTCATCGACGACTGCAAGGCCAACGGCGCCTACGACCCGGCCACCATGGGCTCGGTGCCGAACGTCGGTCTCATGGCGCAGAAGGCCGAGGAGTACGGCAGCCACGACAAGACCTTCGAGATCGCCGCCACGGGCACCGTGCGGGTCGTCGACGAGGCCGGCAACGCCGTGCTGGAGCAGGCCGTCTCGGCCGGCGACGTGTTCCGGATGTGCCAGACCAAGGACGCGCCGATCCAGGACTGGGTCAAGCTCGCCGTCACCCGCGCCCGCGCGACCGGTGACCCGGCGGTGTTCTGGCTCGACGAGGGCCGGGCGCACGACGCCAGCCTGATCGCCAAGGTCGAGCAGTACCTCCCGGAGCACGACACGGAGGGCCTGGAGATCGAGATCATGGCGCCGGTCGACGCGATCCGCTTCTCCCTGGAGCGCATCCGCCGCGGCGAGAACACGATCTCGGTCACCGGCAATGTGCTGCGTGACTACCTGACGGACCTGTTCCCGATCCTCGAGCTGGGCACCAGCGCCAAGATGCTCTCCGTCGTGCCGCTGATGAACGGCGGCGGGCTCTTCGAGACCGGTGCCGGCGGTTCCGCGCCCAAGCACGTCCAGCAGCTGGTCAAGGAGAACTACCTGCGCTGGGACAGCCTGGGCGAGTTCCTCGCGCTGGGGGTCAGCTTCGAGCACCTGGCGCAGACCACGGGCAACGCGCGCGCCCAGGTGCTCGCCGACACCCTCGACCGCGCGACGGCGACGTTCCTGGAGAACGACAAGTCGCCCAGCCGCCGCCTCGGTGGCATCGACAACCGCGGCAGCCACTTCTACCTCGCGCTGTACTGGGCGCAGGAGCTGGCCAAGCAGACCGACGACGCGCAGCTCGCGGAGGCGTTCGCGGCCCTGGCCAAGACGCTGACCGAGCAGGAGCAGACGATCGTCGACGAGCTGATCGCGGTGCAGGGCTCGCCCGCCGCCATCGGTGGCTACTACCAGCCCGACGTCACCAAGGCCGCGGCCGTGATGCGTCCGTCGGCGACCCTCAACCAGGCGCTGGCGACCCTCGCCTGACGCACGGGTCACCACCGCACCTTCCGCCCCGGCCGGTTACTCGGCCGGGGCGGTCGTGTGTCCGCACCAGGGCGCCCGATCGGGGGCGGTGGGCTCCCGGCTCCGTCGGCCCGCGGGCGGGGCGCCATACTGGTGGCATGGCCTTGATCAACCCCAGCATCCTGTCCGCAGACTTCGCCCGCCTCGCCGAGGAGGCGAAGGCCGTCGAGGGCGCCGACTGGCTCCACGTCGACGTCATGGACAACCACTTCGTCCCGAACCTCACGCTGGGCGTGCCGGTCGTCGAGTCGCTGCGCAAGGCGACGGACACCCCCCTCGACCTGCATCTGATGATCGAGGACCCGGACCGCTGGGCGCCGAGCTACGTTGAAGCGGGTGCCGGTTCGGTGACCTTCCACGTGGAGGCCGCGGCGGCGCCCGTACGGCTGGCGCGGGAGATCCGGGCCAAGGGCGCGCGGGCCTCGATGGCGCTCAAGCCCGCCACCCCGATCGAGCCGTACGAGGACCTGCTGCCCGAGCTCGACATGCTGCTGATCATGACCGTGGAGCCGGGCTTCGGCGGCCAGGCGTTCCTGGACATCATGCTGCCGAAGATCCGCCGCACCCGTGAGCTGATCTCCAAGCACGGGCTCGAGCTGTGGCTCCAGGTGGACGGCGGGGTCTCCGACGCGACCATCGAGCGGTGCGCGGAGGCGGGCGCCGATGTGTTCGTGGCGGGTTCGGCCGTCTACGGCGCGGACGATCCGGCGAAGGCGGTGCGGGATCTGCGGGAGAAGGCCGCGGCGGCGACGGCCGCGGGCTGGGGCTGCGCACACTGAGACGGAAGGGGTGCACGGGGCGGGCCGCCTCCTGTGAGGCGGACCGTGCCACGGGTTGTCCGAGTCGCAACCGAGCGTTCACGGCCGTCGCAGCGGTCATGGTCCCCGTACACCTCCGGTTTCTGAAAGGATGAGCAAAGACTCGATCAGATGCGCAAAAGGGGAGAATTTCGTGGTAGCCAGCCGCCCACAGTCCGGAATGGGCCCCGCCGAGCTGGTGCAGGCGGCGGCGATGGCCCGCCGCTTCTATCTTGAGGGCAAGTCCAAGATCCAGATCGCGGACGAGTTCGGCGTCAGCCGGTTCAAGGTCGCCCGGGTGCTGGAGACGGCGCTGGAGAGGGATCTCGTACGGATCGAGATCCGCGTGCCCTCCGAGCTCGACGCCGAACGCTCCGATGCGCTGCGGGCCCGTTACGGCCTGCGGCACGCCGTCGTCGTCGAGTCGCCCGCCGACGCTTCCGAGGACGCCGCCGACCCGGAGAACCTCGGCGAGGTCGCGGCCGACCTGCTGGGCGAACTGGTCGCCGAGGGCGATGTGCTCGGCCTGGCCTGGGGCCGGTCGACCATCCACATGGCGGCCGCGCTGCACCGGCTCCCGCCGTGCACCGTCGTCCAGCTGACCGGCGTCTACGACGCGGGCACCGCCGACCGCGGCTCGGTCGAGGCGGTACGCCGCGCGGCCGATGTCTCCGGCGGCGAGGCCCACCCGATCTACGCGCCGATGCTGCTGCCCGACTCGGCGACCGCCGCCGCGCTGCGCGGCCAGACCGGCATCGCCCGCGCCTTCGAGTACTTCGACAAGGTCACCGTCGCCTGTGTCTCCATCGGCTCCTGGGAGCCGGGCGTCTCCACGGTCTACGACATGCTCTCGGAGGAGGAGCGCGAGCACTACGCCTCGCTGGGCGCCGCCGCCGAGATGTCCGCGCACCTCTTCGACACCGAGGGGCGGCGGATCGGCCGGGACCTCGGCGAGCGCTGCATCACGGTGGAGGCCGACCGGCTGCGCCGTATCCCCGAGGTCGTCGCCATCGCGGGCGGCCGGCGCAAGGCCGCGGCGATCGGCTCGGTGCTCCGTTCCGGGCTCGTCACGAGCCTGGTGACGGACACCGCCGCCGCCGACCACCTGCTGCTGGAGACCGGCCCCGGGCCGCGCCCCGCCCTCGACCGGGCGGACCCCGACGGGGACTGACGGGGTCTCACCGAGTCTTCTGAGTCGTACCGAGTCCTACCCAGTTCCACGGAGTTCCACGGAGCCCTCGCCCGCCTGCGCCGCCGGTCACCGGCGGGCAGCGCGGGCGCGGCTGTGACAGCATCGGCGCCATGGTGATCCGCTCCGCACCGCGCCGGGCCGCAGCCCTCATCGGCGCGCTGCTGGCCGGGCTGCTGCTGGTGCTCACCGGATGCTCCACGGGCGCGGGCCGGCAGGCGGGTTCACCCACCACGGTGTCCGGCGTCCCCGGCTCGCCCCGCGTACCCGGCTGGGCCAAGGGCATGCCGCTGCTCCCCGCGGGCAGGCTGCCCGCGCAGGCGCGCACCACCCTCCGGCTCATCGACGCCGGCGGGCCTTTCCCCTACCCCCAGGACGGGACCGTCTTCGGCAACCGCGAGCGGCGGCTGCCCGACCGTCCGCGTGGCTACTACCACGAGTACACGGTCCCCACCCCCGGCTCCCCGGACCGCGGCGCCCGCCGTCTGGTCACCGGCGAGGGCCACGAGACCTACTACACCCAAGATCACTACCGGACTTTCCAGGCGGTGTTGCGATGACGGGTTCTGTGCCCCGGCCGCTGGCGGCCGTGCTCGACGGCAGTACGCCCCCGGGGGTGCTGCCCTGGCCGGGTGACCGCCCCGTGGCGGAAGCGCTGGCGGCCGCCCGGGACGCCGGGTGGAGCACCGCGACCCTCGATCTCGAGGGGGCCGTGGACAAGGCGGAATTCATGGAGCGGTGCGCCCGGTCGCTGCACCTGCCCCAGTGGTTCGGCCGCAACTGGGACGCGCTCGCCGACTGCCTCACCGATCTGTCCTGGTGCCGGGCCGACGGCGGCCGGCTGCTGGCGCTCACGGGCTGGCAGGGGTACGCGGCGGCCGCACCGGAGGACTGGAGCGTCGTCGAGGGGGTGCTCGCGGACGCGGTCGGATTCTGGCGCGGAACGGACACCGGACTGGCCGTGATCATGGCGCGCGGCCGGGTGCGGCGGGGTTCGTAGGAATCTCCAGGGGCATGTGTGCCATCGCACCAAGGGAACACCGGTTCGCATCTTGACGCGGGGATGAGGGATGATGTCCTAGGAGCCGCAGCCTGACCGGGGATACGGTTCGGTGCTGACTCCCCACCGGCCCAGACGTAAAACCGCAGGTGAGAGAGCCAGTATGCGTTTCCTGAACGATGCCAAGCCGCCGTACGACCTGACGTACGACGATGTGTTCATGGTGCCCAGCCGCTCCGCGGTGGGTTCCCGGCAGGGCGTGGATCTGTCCGCGCCCGACGGGACCGGCACCACTATTCCTCTTGTCGTCGCCAACATGACGGCGATCGCCGGCCGCCGGATGGCCGAGACCGTGGCGCGCCGCGGCGGCCTCGTGGTCATTCCGCAGGACATCCCGCTCGACGTCGTCACCGAGGTCGTGACCTGGGTCAAGCGCCGGCACCTCGTCCTCGACACCCCGATCGTGCTGTCCCCGGTCTCGACCGTCGCGGACGCCCTGGCGCTGCTGCCCAAGCGGGCGCACGGTGCGGGCATCGTCGTCGAGAGCGGCCGCCCGGTCGGCGTCGTCACCGAGCACGACCTGGCCGGCGTGGACCGCTTCACCCAGGTGTCCGAGGTCATGTCCAAGGACCTGCTCGTCCTGGACGCCGACATCGACCCGCGGGAGGCCTTCAACCGCCTCGACGCCGCCAACCGCAAGCTCGCCCCGGCGGTCGACGCCGACGGCATGCTGGTCGGCATCCTGACCCGCAAGGGCGCCCTGCGCGCCACCCTGTACACCCCCGCCACCGACGCCCAGGGCAAGCTGCGGATCGCCGCCGCCGTCGGCATCAACGGCGATGTGGCGGGCAAGGCCAAGGCGCTGCTGGACGCCGGCGTGGACACCCTCGTCGTGGACACCGCGCACGGCCACCAGGAGGGCATGATCAGCGCGGTCAAGGCCGTCCGGGCGCTCGACCCGCAGGTCCCGATCGTGGCGGGCAACATCGTCGCCGCCGAGGGCGTCCGCGATCTGATCGAGGCGGGCGCGGACATCATCAAGGTCGGTGTCGGACCGGGCGCCATGTGCACGACCCGCATGATGACCGGCGTCGGCCGGCCGCAGTTCTCCGCGGTGCTCGAATGCGCCGCCGAGGCCAAGAAGTACGGCAAGCACGTCTGGGCCGACGGCGGCGTGCGCCACCCGCGCGATGTCGCGATGGCGCTGGCCGCGGGCGCGTCCAACGTCATGATCGGCTCGTGGTTCGCGGGCACCCTGGAGTCGCCGGGCGACCTCCAGCACACCGCCGAGGGACGCCCGTACAAGGAGAGCTTCGGCATGGCGTCCGCGCGTGCGGTGCAGCGCCGTACGAGCGAGGAGTCGGCCTACGACCGGGCCCGCAAGGGTCTGTTCGAGGAGGGCATCTCCACCTCGCGGATGTTCATCGACCCGGCCCGCCCCGGCGTCGAGGACCTGATCGACTCGATCATCGCGGGCGTCCGCAGCTCCTGCACCTACGCGGGCGCCGGCTCCCTGGAGGAGTTCGCCGAGAAGGCCGTGGTCGGCGTGCAGAGCGCCGCCGGTTACGCCGAGGGCAAGCCGCTGCACGACAGCTGGAGCTAAGACCCGGGGGAGTGGCCCCGCACCGGTCGACGACGTCGGCGGGTGCGGGGCCATTCGCGTTTCCGGGCGGTCCGCCTCCCGGGCTTCCCGGCGATTTTGCACGCCTTCGCGCAATGAACCACCGTCCGCCCCGCCGGTGCGCAACGATCCTTCGCCATTGCGCAAGGAACCCGCATTACGGCAGGTCAACGCGGCACCGTAAGGTTCACCGCGGTACGTGGAGTGGCGGAGGCCGCCTGCTCGGCGGTCTCCCCTTTGTGCGGGTTGCTTCGGCATGCCCGCGTGCGGACCGCCGTCGGTCGCCGCCATCCGTCCCCGTGAGGGCCGCCCACCGCAGTGCGCGCCCTCCGGAACCCGTCATCGGAACCGTCAAACGGAATCCCGCACGGATTCCGCCATCCGACCGGCAGCGATAAAGGAGCCACCCCAGTGTTGGAGCACGGCGCAGCCCCGCCCGCAGGGGCCAGCGACACCCGGCCACCTAGCCCAGGCGGTCCCGTCACCCGCCTGATGCGGCGCAAGCCGGTCGAACGGCTGGTGGCCGAGGGCGGCCAGGGAGAGGGCGGCACGCTCCGCCGCTCGATGGGCATGTGGCAGCTGACCATGATCAGCATCGGTGCCACCCTGGGCACCGGCATCTTCGTCGTCCTGGGCCAGGCCGTCCCGGACGCCGGACCCGCGGTCATCATCTCGTTCGTGATCGCCGGTATCACCGCCCTGTTCTCCGCGCTGTCCTACGCGGAGCTGGCCGGCACCATTCCGGTCTCGGGATCGTCGTACTCCTACGCCTACGCCACCCTCGGTGAGCTGGTCGCCTGGATCTGCGGCTGGTGTCTGATCCTGGAGTACGGCGTCTCGGTCGCGGCCGTCGCCGTCGGCTGGGGGCAGTATCTGAACGAGCTGCTGGACGGCACCTTCGGATTCACCATCCCCGACGCGCTGTCCCAGCCGCCCGGCGACGGCGGCATCTTCAACCTCCCGGCGCTGCTGGTCGTCATGCTGGCCATGGTCTTCCTGCTGGGCGGGGCCAAGGAGAGCGCCCGCGCCAACACCATCATGGTGGCCGTCAAGATCGTCGCGCTGCTGCTGTTCTGCGGTGTCGCGATCCAGGGCGTGCACTCCGGGAACTACGCCGACTTCATGCCGCTGGGCATGACGGGCGTCAGCGCCGCGGGCGCCACCCTCTTCTTCTCCTACATCGGCTTCGACGCCGCCTCCACGGCCGGCGAGGAGGCCAAGAACCCGCAGCGCGACCTGCCCCGCGCGATCATGCTCTCGCTGATCATCGTCACCGCGCTGTACTGCCTGGTCGCCGCCATCGCGGTCGGTGCGATGCCGTGGAAGAAGTTCCAGGGCTCGGAGGCCGCCCTCGCCGGGATCATGAAGGACGTCTCCGGACAGGACTTCTGGGCCGTGCTGCTCGCCTTCGGCGCCGTCATCGCCATCGCCAGCGTCGTCCTGACCGTCCTTTACGGTCAGACCCGCATCCTCTTCGCGATGTCCCGGGACGGCCTGGTGCCCAAGGTGTTCTCCAAGGTGCACCCCAAGAGCGGCGCCCCCCGCGCCAACACCGTGATCGTCTCGGTGTTCTGCGCAGTGCTCGCCGCGGCGATCCCGCTGGGCCAGCTGGCCGACGCCACCAGCATCGGTACGCTCTTCGCGTTCGCGCTGGTCAACGTGGCCGTCATCGTGCTGCGCTACAAGCGCCCCGACATGCCGCGCAGCTTCCGTACGCCGCTCTCCCCGCTCTTCCCCGCGATCGGCTTCCTGCTGTGCCTCTACATGATGGGCAGCCTCGACGCCGTGACCTGGATGGTCTTCGGGGTCTGGATGGTCGTCGGCCTTGTGATCTACTTCGGATACGGCATGCGCCGCTCCCGATTGGCCACCGCAGAGAAGTGATCCACCCGCAGTGCGACTGAACGATCTCGACGAACGCATCGTCCACGCCCTCGCCGAGGACGCCCGCCGCAGCTATGCCGACATCGGCCAGGAGGTCGGGCTCTCCGCCCCGGCCGTCAAGCGGCGGGTGGACCGGCTGCGGGCCGAGGGTGCCATCACGGGATTCACCGTGCGGGTCGACCCGGCCGCGCTCGGCTGGGAGACCGAGGGGTTCATCGAGCTCTACTGCAGCCGCAACACCTCGCCCGAGGCGATCCACCGCGGCCTGTCGCGCTACCCGGAAGTGGCGTCCGCCTCCACCGTCACCGGTGAGGCGGACGCCATCGTCCAGGTCTTCGCCGCCGATATGCGGCACTTCGAGCGGGTACTGGAACGGATCGCGGGCGAGCCGTTCGTGGAACGGACCAAGTCCGTGCTGGTGCTCTCGCCGCTGCTGCGGCGGTTCGGGTCGGGGGCGCCGAGCTAGCGCCCGCCCACGCCCTGCCCCGCGCGCAGCCCGTACGCCACCGCCGCCCCCACCACCAGCACCACGACCGCCGCCATCCGGTAGCCGAGCGCCGTGGCGTCGGTGAAGGCGGCGGCCGCGGCGGTGCCGCTGCCGGTGGCCGCGGTGAAGCGGACGGACAGGACGGTGCCGACCACGGCGATGCCCAGCGCCGCCCCCAACTCCCGTGCCGCGCCCTGGAGTCCGGAACCCATACCGGCCTGACCGGGCGGCACGGACGCCACGACGGCGTGCGAGAGCGTCGGCATCGCCAGGCCCCCGCCCACCGACATCACCAGGAGAAAGACCAGGTAGACGGGGTAGGGGGTGCGGCCGGTGGCGGTGGAGAGCAGAAGCAGGCCGAGAGCGATCAGGGCCAGCCCGGCGCCGCTCGTCCGGGCCTCGCCGATGCGGTGAGCCCAGCGCATGCCGTAGCGGGTCACGGCCATCATCCCGAACGCCGGCGGAACGATCGCCCACCCGGCCTGGAGCGGCGAGTAGCCCTTGACGTACTGCAGGAACTGGGCGTTGACGTAGAACAGCGCGAACATCCCGAAGAACGTCACGGCCAGCCCCGCGGCTCCGGCGCGCAGCCGCGGCAGCCGGAACAGCCGGGGATCCAGCACCGGGTGCGCGGCCCGCAGCCCGTGCCGGACGAAGAGGCCGAACGCCGCCAGGGCAAGGGCGAACGCACCGGCCACCGGGGCCGAGAACCAGCCCAGCCCCGGGCCCTCGATGACGCCGAAGAGCAGCGCGCCCGCCCCCAGGACCAGCAGCCCCGAACCCGGCAGATCCAGCGTCGCGGTACCCCGCGGCACCCGGGGCGCGGCCTTCGCGGCCCACCACAGCAGGACCAGCCCCAGCGGGACGTACACCCAGAACAGGCCCTGCCAGGGCAGGTACTGGAGGATCAGCGAGCCGCCCGCGTTGCCCGCCATCCCGCCGATGCCGAGGGCGGTGCTCCAGGCGGCGACGGCCCCGGCCTTCCGGTCGGCGGGGGTGGCGTACAGCAGCACGGACAGGGTGGCCGGAACGGTCAGCGCGGCGCCCGCACCCGATATCGCCCGGCCCGCCAGCAGGAGCGGCAGCACCGGCGCCAGCGCGCTCAGCAGCGCACCCGCGGCGAACACGCCGAGCCCGGTCAGCAGGACGCCCTTGCGGCCGAACCGGTCGCCGAGCGCACCGGCCGGGATCAACAGCCCGGCGAAGACCAGTACGTAGGTGTCGACGATCCACAACAGCTGGGCGGGGGAGGGGTGCAGACCGCTCGCGGCGATCTTGGGTATCGCGAGATTCATCGCGGCCACCAGGGACTGCGCGACCAGTACGCAGGCGCACAGCGCGGCCGTCACCGCGCGCCGACCGGTGTGGCCGGCGGAGCCGACAGGAAGAGGGACAGATGAGGCCGCCGAGGCCGTCGACGTCGTCGAGGTCATGGACGGGGACGCTAGAGTCCCCGTCAGTTGATCTCAAATGCAAGGTGTGCACTCCATGGTTGCGCGAAACGCAAACATCGACCTCAACCTGCTGACGGCACTGGATGCCCTGCTCGAAGAGGAGAGCGTGACCGCGGCCGCCGACCGGCTCGGGCTCTCCGGGCCCGCGATGAGCCGCGCCCTCGGCCGGATCCGCCGCACGATCGGGGACCCCGTCCTGGTGCGGGCCGGCCGCCATATGGTGCCCACCCCGCGCGCCCTGGAGATGCGGGCCCAGGTCCGGCAGCTGCTGGAGGCGGCGCACGGGGTGCTGGCGCCGCCCGTCCCCGCCGATCCGGCCCGGCTGTCGCGGGTGTTCACGATCAACGCCAACGACCTCTTCGTCACCTCCTTCGGCCCGGCCCTCGTCGCCCGCGCCGCCCGGGAGGCGCCCCAGGTGGTCCTGCGCTTTCTCGGCGAGAGCCATATCGATGCCCCGCTGCTGCGCGACGGCGTCGCCGACCTGGAGCTCGGCGTCATCGACAGCACCGAGCCGGAGATCCGCAGGGAGGAGCTCTTCACCGACCGGGGCGTCGCGGTGGTACGCGAGGGCCATCCGCTCGCCGGCCGGAAACTCACCCCGCGCCGCTTCGCCGACGCCCCGCACATCACCTTCTCCCGCCGCGGCCGGCTGACCGGCCCCATCGACGAGGCGCTCGCCGAGCTCGGCCTGCGCCGCAAGGTGATCGCGACCGTCCCGACCCTCGCGGCCTCGCTGATGATGGTGCGCGACAGCGACGCGATCGGCCTGTGCCCCGAGCGGGCCGGCGCGGCGGTGATCCGTGCGCTGGGGCTGCGCGTACTGGAGATCCCGTTCGACCTGCCGCCGATGCACATGGCCATGGCCTGGCACCCGCGGCAGGAGGCGGACGCCGGCCACCGCTGGCTGCGCGGACTCGTCCGGGACGCCGCCGCGGCAACCCTCGACCGGACGTGACGGCGGCCACGGCCGACACCCCCGCCCCACCTGCACGGACGCCATGGCGCAACGAATCACCGCCGAGCCCCTTGAACGCGCAACGAATGCTCCGCCGACGCGCAACGGTGGCGCCTTGTCCCGGATCGTCGGCGGCCCGTACCGTCAATGCGTCCCGCCCGCACCGTCCCGCCGAGGGGTCCCATGCCGTCCCTGCACACCGCCCTGCTCCAGAGTTCGGGACGGCCCGGCGATGTCGCGCACAATCTGCAGGTGCTCAAGGACGCGGCCCGTGCGGCCGCCGCGGGCGGCGCCGGGCTGATCGCCTGCCCCGAGCTGTTCCTGACCGGCTACGCCATCGGCGGCGACGTCCACCGGCTCGCCGAGCCCGCCGACGGCGACAGCGCCCGCGCCATCGGCGCGATCGCAGCCGAATACGGCATCGCGGTGCTCTACGGCTACCCCGAACGCGCCGACGCCGACACCGTGTACAACTCCGCGCAGCTCATCGGCCCCGAGGGCGAGCGGCTGGCGAACTACCGCAAGACCCACCTCTTCGGCTGCTTCGAGCGCGAGTGGTTCACCCCGGGCGAGCAGGCCGTCGTCCAGGCCGAGCTGTCCGGCGTCCGGATCGGCGTGATCATCTGCTACGACGTGGAGTTCCCGGAGAACGTCCGGGCGCACGCGCTGGCCGGCACCGATCTGCTGCTGGTGCCCACCGCGCAGATGCACCCCTTCCAGTTCGTCCCCGAATCCGTCATCCCGGTCCGGGCCTTCGAGAACCAGATGTACGTCGCGTACATCAACCGGGTCGGCGCGGAGGGCGAGTTCGAGTTCGTCGGCCTGAGCTGCCTGGCCGGTCCGGACGGTGTCGTCCGCACCCGCGCCGGCCGCCACGAGCAGCTGGTGCAGGCCGAGGTCGACGCCGTCTTCCTCAAGGAATCCCGGGCGGACAACCCGTATCTGCACGACCGGCGGCCGGAGCTGTACGGCCCGCTGACCTGACCCGCCCCGACTGACCCCACCCCCCACCGGAACCCCGGTCCGGCCGCAGCCCGCCCCCGGTCTGCGCCGCCCTGCCCCGCCCGCTGTGCCCTGCCTGCAAGGAGTCCGTACCCCATGACGTCCACGGTGCCCCCCGCCGTCCCGCACACCGACGTGCAGCCGCCGATCACCATGTTCGGCCCGGACTTCCCGTACGCCTACGACGACTTCCTGGCCCACCCGGCGGGTCTCGGCCAGATACCGGCGACCGAACACGGCACCGAGGTCGCGGTCATCGGCGGCGGCCTCTCCGGCATCGTCACCGCGTACGAGCTGATGAAGATGGGCCTCAAGCCCGTCGTCTACGAGGCGGACCAGATCGGCGGCCGGCTGCGCACCGTCGGCTTCGAGGGCGTCTCCGCCGCGGGCGACGCGGCCGAGCTCAACTGCGAGCTGGGCGCGATGCGGTTCCCGCCGTCCTCGACGGCGCTTCAGCACTACATCGACCTGGTGGGCCTGCGGACCGCGCCGTTCCCGAACCCGCTCGCCGAGTCCACCCCGTCCACGGTCGTCGACCTCAAGGGCGAGACGCACTACGCACAGACCCTGGACGACCTGCCCGCGGTCTACCGCCAGGTCGCCGAGGCGTGGAACGCCTGCCTGGAGGCGGGCGCCGACTTCACCGACATGAACCAGGCCATGCGCGAGCGCGACGTGCCGCGCATCCGCGAGATCTGGGCGCAGCTCGTCGAGAAGCTCGACAACCAGACCTTCTACGGCTTCCTCTGCGACTCCGAGGCCTTCAAGTCCTTCCGGCACCGCGAGATCTTCGGCCAGGTCGGCTTCGGCACCGGCGGCTGGGACACCGACTTCCCCAACTCCATCCTGGAGATCCTGCGGGTCGTCTACACCGAGGCCGACGACCACCACCGCGGCATCGTCGGCGGCTCCCAGCAGCTGCCGCTGCGCCTGTGGGAGCGCGAGCCGGAGAAGACCGTGCACTGGGCGCCCGGCACCTCGCTGTCGTCGCTGCACGACGGCGCGCCCCGCCCCGCGGTGACCCGCCTGCACCGCACCGCCGGCAACCGCATCACGGTGACCGACGCCGACGGCGACATCCGCACCTACGCGGCCGCGGTCTTCACCGCGCAGTCCTGGATGCTGCTGAGCAAGATCGCCTGCGACGACTCGCTGTTCCCCATCGACCACTGGACGGCGATGGAGCGCACCCACTACATGGAGTCGTCCAAGCTCTTCGTCCCCGTCGACCGGCCGTTCTGGCTGGACAGGGACGAGGACACCGGGCGCGACGTGATGAGCATGACGCTCACCGACCGGATGACCCGCGGTACGTACCTGCTGGACAACGGGCCGGACAAGCCCGCCGTCATCTGCCTCTCGTACACCTGGTGCGACGACAGCCTGAAGTGGCTGCCGCTGGACGCCAACGAGCGGATGGAGGTGATGCTCAAGTCGCTGTCGGAGATCTATCCGAAGGTCGACATCCGGAAGCACATCATCGGCAACCCGGTCACCGTGTCCTGGGAGAACGAGCCCTACTTCATGGGCGCGTTCAAGGCCAACCTGCCCGGCCACTACCGCTACCAGCGCCGCCTGTTCACCCACTTCATGCAGGACCGGCTCCCCGAGGACAAGCGGGGCATCTTCCTGGCGGGCGACGACATCTCCTGGACGGCCGGCTGGGCCGAGGGCGCCATCCAGACCGCGCTCAATGCCGTGTGGGGCGTGATGCACCACTTCGGCGGCAGCACCGACGCGGCCAACCCGGGCCCCGGCGACGTCTACGACGAGATCGCCCCCGTCGAGCTGCCCGAGGACTGAGTCCCCGGCGGTTCCGGGGCCTGTCCGACGGTCAGGGTCGGACAGGCCCCGGTTCGGCGGCGCCGATGCGGCGGCACCCCGGCGGTGCTAATTGAGCGGCGTGAGCAGACACCGGCCCACCAGCCCCACGCTCGCGTCCAGCCCCTCGGCGAACTCCTCGGCCATCTCGGGCAGCCGGCGCGCGCCCCACATCATCCGGGCCGCGGCCCAGGCGGCGTCCCGCGCCCGCTCCAGGCTCCAGGAACCGGCGAGATGGGTGAGCGGATCGGCGATGTCCAGCAGGTCGGGGCCGGGCATCAGGCTCTCCCGGATCCGCTCCTCGAGCCCGGTCAGGACCGTCCCGATACGGTCGAAGTCCCCTTCCAGGGCGGGCGGTTCGCACTCCAGCGCCCGGCAGGTGTCCACCACCGCCAGCGCCAGGTCGTGCCCGATGTGCGCATTGATCCCGGCGAGCGCGAACTGCAGCGGGTGGATGCCGGGATGCCGGCGCAGCTGGAACAGCGGGCGCCAGCAGGCGGGTGGGCGCCGGCCCGCGGCGGCCGCGTCCACCGCGAGGAAGTAGCGCCGGGCGAAGCGGATGTCCAGCTCGCCCGCGGCCACCGGGTCCGCGAACGCGCCGTCCCCGATCCCTTTCGCCACCGCTTCGGTGACGGTCAGATAGACGCGGTTGAAGACGGCCACCCCGTCCTCGGCGGGCAGCGCCGCGTCCAGGTCCCGCATCCGCGCCAGTACCGCACCCACATCCGCCGCCGTCGCGGATCCCGGCGGATTTTCGCGCGGCTGAGTCGTCGTCATCCGCTCAGCGTGCCAGCGGCGCCCGGAAATGCGGCCTTTGCCGTGTGCCGATGACCTGATCGGGGTAATCGCGGGCGCGCCCACTTGTGCTTTTAGGCTGAGCCTTAAAGAGCGTCAACTGCCCTGGAAAACCACATACTTTGGCGTCCTCCCCAGGAGCCACCGCAGCCCACGCGGTGCCGAATTCCGGAGGTCGTTGCCATGTCCCGAAGGCTTGCCGCAGCCCTGTCCGTCCCCCTCCTCGCCGCGTTGACGCTGTCGGCGGGGGCGGCCCCGGCGCAGGCCGCACCCGCCGACAAACCGCGCATACTCGCCGGTTGGACCCAGACCGACGCGAGCAGCTACAACAACTGGGTGGCGGCCCGCGGAGATCAGGCGAAATGGTCCGCATACGACTTCGACTGGTCCACCGACTATTGCTCGAAGTCGCCCGACAATCCCTTCGGCTTTCCCTTCGAGATCTCCTGTGCCCGGCATGACTTCGGCTACCGCAACTACAAGAAAGCGGGCACTTTCGACGCCAATAAAGCGCGGCTCGACAGTGCGCTGTATGCCGATCTGAAGCGGGTCTGCGCGCGCTACTCCGGCGCCAAGAAAGGCTCCTGCGACGCGCTGGCCTGGACGTACTACGAGGCCGTGAAGCACCTCGGCTGACCGGCCGGGCCGGAGCGGGCCGGAGCGCGCGCCGCGTCGTCAGCGGCCGCCCGGCCCGCTCTTCCCGTCCGTCCCGCCGTCCGTCTTCCCGTCCGTCGTCCCGTCCGTCCCGCCGTCCGTGCTGTCGCCGTACGCGGAGGTGCCCTCGTCCAGCAGCGGGGCCTGCGTCTTGAGATGCGCGGGAGCCAGGGCGCGCAGGACGTGATAGCCGACGAGGACCACGATGGTGCCCAGCGCGATACCGCCGAGCTCGAAGTTGTCGCTGATGCGCAGGCTGACGCCGCCGACGCCGATGATGATGCCCGCGGCGACCGGTACGAGGTGGAGCGGATTGCGCAGGTCCACCTTGTTGTGGACCCAGATCTGGGCGCCGAGCAGGCCGATCATGCCGTACAGGATGACGGTGATCCCGCCCAGCACGCCGCCGGGGATCGCGGCCACCACCGCGCCGAACTTCGGGCACAGGCCGAAGAGCAGCGCGAAACCGGCCGCCGCCCAGTAGGCCGCGGTGGAGTAGACCCGGGTGGCCGCCATGACGCCGATGTTCTCGGAGTACGTGGTGTTGGGCGGGCCGCCGACCGCGGTGGAGAGGATCGAGGCGGCGCCGTCCGCGGAGATCGCGGTGCCCAGCTCGTCGTCGAGCGGGTCGCCGGTCATCTCGCCGACCGCCTTGACGTGTCCGGCGTTCTCGGCGACCAGCGCGATCACGACGGGCAGCGCCACCAGGATCGCCGACCACTGGAAGGTGGGCCCGTGGAAGGACGGCAGGCCGATCCAGTCGGCCGAGCCGACGGCGGAGAAGTCCAGCCGCCAGTGGTCGGCGACCTTCCCCGCCCCGTTGACGGAGTGGATCTGTCCGAAGACCCGGTCGAAGACCCAGGAGACGGCATAGCCGAAGACCAGCCCGAGGAAGATCGCGATCCGCGACCAGAACCCGCGCAGACAGACCACGAACAGCCCGGTGACCAGCATGGTCAGCAGCGCCACCCACTGGTCCTGCGGCCAGTACGTACTCGCCGTCACCGGCGCCAGGTTGAAGCCGATCAGCATCACCACCGCGCCGGTGACCACCGGCGGCATCACGGCATGGATGATCCGCGCCCCGAACCGCTGGACCGCCACCCCCACCAGGAACAGCGCGACGCCGACGACGAGGACCGCCCCGGTGACGGTCGCGCTGGTGCCGCCCTGCGCGCGGATGACGGCCGCGACGCCGACGAACGACAGCGAACAGCCCAGGTACGAGGGCACCCGGCCGCGGGTGGCGAGCAGGAAGATGGCCGTCGCCACGCCGGACATCATGATGGCGAGGTTCGGGTCGAGACCCATCAGCACGGGCGAGACGAAACTCGCCCCGAACATCGCCACGACATGCTGCGCACCCAGGCCGGCGGTCCGCGGCCAGGACAGCCGCTCATCCGGTCTGACCACGGCCCCTGGGGCCGGGTTGCGCCCGTCGCCGTGCACGGTCCAGCGCACACCGAGGCCCATGACTGCTCCACTTCTCCGAACGGTGAGGACAGAGCAGTTTCGCATCCCGCCGGAGAACCTGTACTAAGCGGCCGCTTACGATGGATCCGAGTCCCGCCCGCACCGCGTCACAAGAACTTCAGGAGCACCACCCGTGAGCGTCGAAGCCCTCCAGGCCGCCCACCCCGTCCCGTACGGCCAACTGGTCCCCGTCACCGTCCACTTCGACGACCTCGACGCGCTCGGCATGCTCCACAACTCCCGCTACCCGCTGCTGGCCGAGCGCGCCTGGGGCGAGTACTGGCACGGCCACGGCTTCGGCTTCGACGGCGACTGGGCCGCCGCGGGTGACATGTGCAACGTCATCAAGGAGATGCGCGTGTCCTACGAGCGCCCGGTCACCCGTGCCGGCCGCTACGCCGTCCACCTGTGGGTCGAGCGCCTCGGCCGTACGGGCCTGACCTACGGCTTCCGGATCTGCTCGGCCGACGGCGCCGAGACCTACGCCCAGGGCCACCGGGTGCTCGTCCGCGTCGACTCCGGGACGCTGCGCCCCACCCCGTGGTCGGACCGGGCCCGCGCGATAGCGGACGGGCTGCGGCGCCCGGAGACGGCGGCGGAAGCGGCCTGAGCCGCGGGCTGCGGCGCCCGCGTCACATGCCGCAGCGGTGCCGGGCCCGCGCCACGGCCATCCCGCCGGCCTCCTGGAACCCTCGCTCGCTGGTGTCCACCGGGTGCCAGCGCAGGTCGGTGACCGCGCACCGGACGGCCGGCCGGACGTCCGGCGGCAGTGCGCCGAGGGCCTCCCGGATACCGCGCTCCAACGCCTCCTTCAGCAGACCGACCCACTCCCGGTCCTCGGGCCAGGCGCGGAGCCGGTCCCGGAACTCCTGCCGGTCGTCCACCGGCCACTCGACGACGACCGGCGCGCCGGCGCCGTCGGGCAGCGGCTCGAAGTCCACGCCGATGATCGCGAACGGACCGCCGCACGAGGTCTGACGGATGTGGTGGACGGACACCTCCCGCACCGGATGCGGGGGGAAGCGGCGGACCGGCTGCGCGGGACGGGTGGTCACAGGGGCTCCCGGAAGGTCACCGGCGCGGTGGCGGTCACCGTGCCGCCCGCGAGCGTTTCAGGCCGGTGGGGGGTGCCGCGAGGCGTTTTCTGCGTGCGCCGCCCGCGACCGGGCCGGCGAGGCCGCAGAGGCGCAGCGCCTGCCGTACGGCCATCGCTCCGGCCTGCTCGAAGGCGCGGGCACGGGAGTCGACCTCGTGCCAGTGGACCTGGGTGACGGTGCACCAGGCGGCCGCCCGTACCCCCTGGGGCAGATCGTCGAGCGCCGCCCTGATGCCCCGCTCCAGTGCCTGTGCCAGGTCGCCGGGCAGCCAGTTCTCCGGATTCCGCCGCCGGTCGCGCTCGGCCCAGTCGACGACGGCCGGCGCGAACTCGTCGTCGGGCAGCGGGTCGAAGTCCACGGTGCACACCGCATGGGGTCCGCCGCATCCGCCGTTGCCGACGTGGACGATGCGCACCCCGGACATCCGGTACGGCGGAAAGCGGCGCGCTGCGGGTGCGGGCGGGTCGGTCATCGGGGCTCCGGACGGGTGGCCGGTGCGGCGCCGGTTGCCGCACCGGTCAGGAGCGTTCCAGATCGGTCGCGGGGGCGGCCACCGTTTTGTGCGTCGCGCGCCCCGGCACCCGCAGCACCCGCGCCCCCACCACCAGCCCCGCCGCCAACGCCGTGACCAGCGCGAACGAGACCGTCAGCGAGGACGCCTGGGCGATCGAGCCGATCGCGGACGGGGCGATCAGCCCCGAGGTGTAGGTGATCGTGGCGACGCCCGCGATGGCCTGGCTGGGGGCCGGGCCGCTGCGGGCCGCGGCCGCGAAGGCCAGTGGGACCACGACCGCTATGCCCAGGCCCATCAGGGCGAAGCCGGCCATCGCCGGCGCCGGATGCCGGGCGGCCACGATCAGCAGGCCGCCGGCCGTCGCCAGGATGCCGCCGCCGCGCACCGTGCGCACCGCCCCGAAGCGGGCCACCACCTTGTCGCCGGCCAGCCGCGCGACGGCCATCGTGCAGGCGAAGGCGGTGGTCGACGCGGCCGCCAGGCCCGCGTCCGTGCCCAGCCGGTCCCGGAGATGGACCGCCGACCAGTCCAGGCTCGCGCCCTCCGCGAAGACCGCGCAGAAGCCCATGGCGCCGATGAGCAGCGCGGATCTGGGCGGCAGCGCGAAGCGCGGCGGCGGATGCTCCTCGGGGGCGCTGCGCAGATCCGGTACGCCCTGGCAGGCGGCGGCGCCCAGGAGCGTCAGCACCAGCGCGGCGCCGCCCAGATGGAGCCGGGCGTCCGCCCCGGTGTGCGCGGCGACGGTGCCGGCCGCCGAGCCCAGCAGCGCGCCCGCGCTCCACATGCCGTGCAGCCCCGACATGATCGGCCTGCCGAGCCGGTCCTCGGTCTGCACGCCCAGCGCGTTCATGGCGACGTCCGCCATGCCGGAGGTCGCGCCGTAGATCAGCAGCGCGGAGCACAGCACGTACAGGTCGGGGGAGAGGGCGGGCAGGGCCAGGGAGAGGGTCCACAGGGCGAGCAGGAGGCGCAGCGCGGTGCGGGCGCCGAGGCGGTGGCTGATCCGTCCGGCCAGCGGCATGGCCAGGGATGCGCCGATGGCGGGGAAGGCGAGGGCCAGGCCGAGCAGGCCCGGGGTGAGGGCGGTGTGGTCCTGGATCCAGGGGACGCGGGTGGCGAAGTTGCCGGTGACCGCGCCGTGGACGAGGAAGACGAGGGCGAGGGCCCACCGCGCGCGGCGCGGCCCGTTGACGGGGGGCGGGGTGGGGGCGCCGGGGACGCCGTTGCCGACCATGCGGGGTAAATTATCAGGAAGCCTGCCTGTTAATAAGAGGCTGTCCCGTCGGTGATCCGCACGGATGAAAGGATCCAGCCATGGAAGCATTGCGCGCGCCGGCCGCAGGGCGCACCGCCTCACCGGCCACCGCACGGCGGATCAACGACCGGCTGGCCCTCCAACTCCTGCAGTCCGAGGGCCCGTTGACGGCGGGTCAGCTCAAATCGCTGACCGGGCTGTCCCGCCCGACCGTGGCCGATCTGGTCGAGCGCCTCCAGGAGGCCGGGCTGATCTCCGTGGTCGGCGAGAGCGGCGCACAGCGGCGCGGACCCAATGCGAGGCTCTACGGCATCGTCGCCGACCGGGCCCATCTGGTCGGCCTCGATCTGCGCACCCACAGCGCCACCCTCGCCGTCGCCGACCTCCTGGGCCGGGTACACGCCGAACGCACCGTTCCCCTCGGCCCCGACGACACGCCCGAAACCGCCGTCGCGACCGCCCTCGCCGCCGTGGACCAGGCCCTCGGCGCGGCGGGCGCCACCCACCCGCACACCCTCGCCGTCGGCGCCCCCGGCCTGGTCGACCCCGCCACCGGCAGACTCGGCGGCAACGACTGGATCCCGCCCTGGCACCTCGCCCTGGTCGGCGCGCTCCGCGACCGCCGCCCCTCGGCCGTCCTGCTGGAGAACGAGGTCAACCTCGCCGCCATCGCCGAACAGCGCGACGGCGCGGCCCGCGACCGCGACACCTTCGTCCTGCTCTGGCTCGGGCACGGCACCGGTGCCGCCGTGGTCCTGGACGGCGCCCTGCGCCGCGGCGCCTCGGGCGGCACCGGCGAGATCGGCTTCCTGCCCGTCCCCGGCACCGACGCGCTGCCCTCCGCGAACGGCTGCGACGGGGGCTTCCACTCGCTGGCGGGTTCCGCCGCGATCTGTGCGCTGGCGGCGGAACACGGCCTGGTGCGGGAGACGGCCCCGGCCGGGGCCGTCTCCGCGGATGCCCCGCCCGCCGAGGCCCTCGTACGGACCGCGGTGTCCGGGGGACACGCCGCCCACGCCGCCCACGCCGCCTTCCTCGATGCGCTCGCCGCGCGGATCGTCCTCGGCGTGGCGGCGGTCTGCGCCGTACTCGACCCCGGGTGTGTCGTCCTCGGCGGCGAGATCGGCCGGGCCGGCGGCGAGGCGCTCGCCGAGCGCGTCGCCGAGCGCCTCGCCCGCCTCTCCCCGCTGCGCACCGAGGTCCGTGCGGGCACGGTCGGCGGGCGGGCGGTACTGCTCGGCGCGGTGCACGCCGCACGCGACGCCGCTCAGAACGCCCTGTTCGCGCCGACGGGCTGAGCCGCCGCCCGGCCGCCACGGCGGCGGCACCGCGGCGCGCTCACGGGGCGCCGCCTCCCCGGACACGGAGCCCCGGCAGCGCCCGGAACCGCCCGTCACCGGCCCGCCCCGCCCCCGGCCCGCGCCGCCAGGAACTCCGCGTACGTCCGCCGCCCGTCCGCGTGTTCCGGCGCGAGGATCCCGCCCCGCCGCAGCGCCGCGAACGTCCGGCCCGGCAGCCACAGCGGCATCCGCAGCCGGCGCCGCCCGCCCGCCTCCAAAGTGGCGCGCACCAGGTCCCGGGCCGACAGCACCTCGGGGCCGCCGAGGTCGGCCACCCGCCCGGCCGGCGCACCGGCCGCCAGATCGGCCAGCCGGGCGGCCACCTCGGCCACCTCGACCGGCTGCACCCGCACGCCCACCGGCACCGGCAGCACCGGCGACCGCGCCCCCGCCTTGATCACCCCGAGCACCAGATCGTGGAACTGCGTGGTGCGCAGCACGCTCCAGCCGAGCCCGGAGTCCTCGATCAGCCGCTCCACCGCGAGCTTGGCGCGGTAGTAGCGCATCGGGACCCGGTCCACGCCGACGATGGAGATGTAGACCAGATGGGGTACGGCCGCCGCCTTCGCCGCGTCGATCAGCCGCCCCGCCGCCTCGGTGTCCCCGCCGGCCGGCGACGAGGCGCAGTGCACGATCGCGTCCACCCCCGCCACCGCCTCGTCCAGCCCGGTGCCGTCGCGCAGATCGACCGCGTACCCCCGCAGCCCGTGCCGCCCGCGGCCGGTGTGCGGCCGCCTGCTCAGCGACCGTACGTCGTGGCCGTCGCCGAGCAGCCGGTCGACCAGGATCCGCCCGAGCGTGCCCGTGCCGCCGGTCACCAGAATTGTCGCCATCGCGGAATCAGTCCTTGTGTGCGCAGGTGCCTACAGTTCCCACTGTGACGAGACGGCCGGGCCGTCCGTGACACCCGACGCGCGCCGCGTCCTGTGAGCCACCCCACAGGCCCTCGCCCGCATGGCCGACGATCAGCCGTGGCAGACTGAAGCTGTACTGACATAAGAGCAGCAGCGCACTCCGGGGTCGGTGTAATTCCGAACCGGCGGTAACAGTCCGCGACCCGTCCGCAGCCAGCGGCCGGTTGAGCAGGTGAAATTCCTGCACCGACGGTGAAAGTCCGGATGGGAGGCAGTGCGCGGCGGGCGAGCTTCGGTACACCGCCGTCGGCGGCGCGTCGGGTCGTATCCCGGCGAGCCCCTTTTTTTCCGGCCGCGGTGTCCCCGTGGCGTCGTTCCCGCTTCTGTCGTCCAGACAGCCCCGGAGTCCGTGCCCGAAGAGGCAGGAGGACCCGGTGGCCACCGCAGCCCCCGACGAGAGTGCGGCGATGCGCCGGGCCATTGAGCTCGCCGCGCGCGGCCTCGGGCACACCAGCCCCAACCCGGTTGTCGGCTGTGTCGTCCTGGACTCCCACGGCCGTACGGCCGGCGAGGGCTGGCACCAGCGGGCCGGGGGACCGCACGCCGAGGTCCACGCGCTGCGCGCGGCGGGCGAGCGGGCCCGCGGCGGCACCGCACTGGTCACCCTCGAACCCTGCAACCACACCGGCCGCACCGGCCCCTGCGCCCAGGCGCTCATCGACGCCGGGGTCGCCCGGGTCGTCTACGCCGTCGCCGACCCCAACCCGGCCGCCACCGGCGGCGCCGTCACCCTGGCCGCGGCCGGCATCGACGTCGAGGGCGGACTCCTCGCGGACGAGGCGGCGGCCGGCAACGAGGCCTGGCTGACCTCCGTCCTGCGCCACCGCCCGTTCGTGCTGTGGAAGTACGCCGCCACCCTCGACGGCCGGATCGCCGCCGCCGACGGCACCAGCCGCTGGATCTCCTCGCCCGCCTCGCGCGCCGACGTCCACCGGCTGCGCGCCGCCGCGGACGCCGTCATCGTCGGCTCCGGCACCGCCCGCGCCGACGACCCCCAGCTCGGCGCCCGGATCGCCGGACTCGCCGACGACGAGATCAGCCAGCCGCTGCGGGTCGTCGTCGACTCCGGTGCCACCGCCGTCAAGGCCGGCGCCCGCGTCCTGGACGGCACCGCCCCCACTCTCATCGCGGTCGCCGAGGACGCCGATGCCGCCCACCTCGAAGGCCTCGCCCCGATCGTCCGGCTGCCCCGCGCCGCCGGGGGCCGCGGCCTGCACATCCCCGCCCTGCTGAAGGCCCTGTACGAGCGGGACGTCCGCTCCGTACTCCTCGAAGGCGGGCCCACGCTCGCCGGGGCCTTCCTCGCCGCACAGGCCGTCGACAAGGTCGTCGGCTATCTCGCCCCGGTGCTGCTCGGCGCCGGACCGGCCGCCGTCGGCGACGCCGGAATCACCACCATCGCCCAGGCGTTGCGGCTCGACGTGACCGACATCGAACGGCTCGGCCCCGATCTGCGCATCACCGCAACCCCCATCCGCCATGCCCCTGCTGAGCATGCCCGCCACGAGGAGAACTGAAGTGTTCACCGGAATCGTCGAAGAACTGGGTGAGGTCGTCGCCGTCGAGGACCTCGGCGACAGCTCCCGTTTCCGACTGCGCGGCCCCGTCGTCACCGAGGACGCCAAGCACGGCGACTCCATCGCCGTCAACGGCGTCTGTCTGACCGTCGTGGCGACGGAAAACGGGGAATTCACCGCCGATGTGATGGCCGAGACCCTCCAGCGCTCCAGCCTCGGCGCGCTGGCCGCCGGCTCGCGGGTCAACCTCGAACGCCCGATGGCGCTCGGCGGACGGCTCGGCGGGCATCTCGTCCAGGGCCACGTCGACGGCACCGGCACCATCGTCGAGCGCACCCCGGGTGAGCACTGGGAGATCGTCAAGATCGCGCTGCCCGCCACGCTCGCCCGCTATGTCGTCGAGAAGGGCTCCATCACCGTCGACGGCGTCAGCCTGACCGTCGTCGAGGCGGCGGACGACTACTTCACCATCAGCCTCATCCCCACCACGCTCGACCTGACCACCCTGGGCATCAAGGGCGTCGGCGACCCCGTCAACCTCGAGGTCGACGTCCTCGCCAAGTACGTCGAGCGGCTGCTCGGCCGGGGCTCCGAGGACGTCAACGACATCGAGGAAGTCAAGGAGATGGACCGTTGAGCGCCCTCGACTGGCTGAACGGCGAGGCCTTCACCGCCTTCGGACAACACGTCATCTGGTCCGACATGGTCGGCAACACCATCGGCCTGGCGGCCCTCGCCCTCGGCTGGCGGCGGTCCATATGGACCTGGCCCGCCCAGTTCCTCTCCGGCGTCATCCTCGTCGCCGCCTACGCCTCCGCCCACCTCAGCGGCGGCGTCGGCAAGCAGCTCCTGGTCATCGGCGTGGCGCTGTGGGGCTGGCGGCAGTGGCAGCGCGGCCGGCAGCAGGCGCAGGACGGCACCATCGCCGTACGGTTCGCCAGCGGCCGCGAGCGCGCCCTGCTGATCGTCGGTACGGCGCTGGGCACCGCCGCCGTCGGCGGACTGTTCACCCTGCTCCCGCAGCTGTCCTGGAACCCCTGGCCGGACGCCTACATCTTCATCGGCACGCTCGCCGCGATGGTCGCCCAGGCGCGCGGCCTGGTGGAGTTCTGGTTCGCCTGGCTGCTGGTCGATGTCGTCGGCGTTCCGCTCGCCTTCAGCAGCGGCCTGGCCTTCTCCGGCCTCGTCTACGTCGTCTATCTCGCCCTCGTCGCGTGGGGCATGCGCGACTGGTGGGTGCGCTCGCGGGCCGCCGCCCGCCCCGTCCTGGAAGGAGCACTCTCGTGAGCTGGGGGAGCACGCGCGGCCGCCGGGTCGCGGACAGCACTGAAGGGCGCACCTCTGCGCCGCGTGGGCGGAGAAGCGAACGAAGGGGTAGGAGCATGACCGCACTGCAAAGCTGGTACGACGCCGAGGGCGACGGTGCGCCGGCGCTGGACCCCGTGGAGCGGGCCATCGCCGAGATCGCCGCGGGCCGTCCCGTCGTCGTCGTGGACGACGAGAACCGCGAGAATGAGGGCGACCTCGTCATCGCGGCCGAGAAGGCCACCCCCGAGATCGTCGCCTTCATGATGAGTGAGTGCCGCGGCCTGATCTGCGCCCCCATGGAGGGCGCCGAACTCGACCGGCTCGCACTCCCGCAGATGGTCGAGAACAACACCGAGTCGATGAAGACGGCCTTCACCGTCTCCGTCGACGCCACCGCCGCACACGGCGTCTCCACCGGCATCTCCGCCGCCGACCGCGCCACCACGCTGCGGCTGCTCGCCTCCGGTGACTCGACGCCCGGTGACTTCGTACGGCCCGGCCACATCTTCCCGCTGCGCGCCAAGCCCGGCGGCGTCCTGGTCCGCAACGGCCACACCGAGGCCGGCGTCGACCTCGCCCGGCTCGCCGGACTCCACCCCGCCGCCGCCATCGTGGAGATCGCCGGCGAGGACGGCACCATGCTGCGGCTGCCCGAGCTGGTTCCGTTCGCCCGTAAGCACGGCCTGGCGATCATCTCCATCGAGGACCTCATCGCCTACCGCCGCACCTCCGCCCCCACCGTCCGCCGCGAGGCCACCACCCGGCTGCCCACCGCCCACGGCGAGTACACCGCGCACGGCTACCGCTCCACCGTCGACGGCGTCGAGCACGTCGCGCTGGTCGCCGGCGACATCGGCGACGGCGAGGACGTCCTGGTCCGGATGCACTCCGAGTGCCTGACCGGCGACATCTTCCACTCGCTGCGCTGCGACTGCGGCCCCCAGCTGGAGGCCTCGCTGGAGCGCATCGCCGAGGCCGGCCGCGGCGTCGTGATCTACCTCCGCGGCCACGAGGGACGCGGCATCGGCCTGCTGTCCAAGCTGCGCGCCTACGAACTCCAGGAGCGCGGCCGCGACACCCTGGACGCCAACCTCGAACTGGGGCTGCCCGCCGACTCCCGCGACTACGCCGCGGGCGCGCAGATGCTCCAGGACCTGGGCGTGCGCTCGCTGCGCCTGATGACCAACAACCCCGACAAGACCTCCGCCCTGGTGCGGCACGGCCTCAAGGTCACCGGCCGCGAGCCGATGCCCGTCCAGGCCGGCGAACACAATCTGCGGTATCTGCGCACCAAGCGGGACCGGATGGGCCACGACCTGCCCTGGCTGCCCGGTGCGGGCACCACGGCCGACGCCGGCCCCCCGGCCGACGCGACCACCTGCGGCAACCAGTAACCACCCCGCGGCACCAGCAACCCAGTAGTCAGCACACCACCACCCCATCACCCGTACGAGGAGAACCGTGAGCGGCAAGGGCGCACCCGAACTGACCGTGAAGAACTGTGGCGACCTGCGGGTGGCCGTGATCGCCGCCCAGTGGCACGAGCAGGTGATGGACGGCCTGGTGGACGGCGCACTGCGCGCCCTGACCGAGCTCGGCATCGACGAGCCGACGCTGCTTCGGGTCCCCGGCGCCTTCGAGCTCCCGGTCGTCGCCAAGGTCCTGGCCGGCCGCGGCTATGACGCGGTGGTCGCGCTCGGCGTCGTCATCAAGGGCGGCACCCCGCACTTCGACTACGTCTGCCAGGGCGTCACCCAGGGCCTGACCCAGGTCTCCGTGGACACCGGCGTCCCCGTCGGCTTCGGCGTGCTGACCTGCGACACCGAGCAGCAGGCCCTGGACCGCGCCGGCCTCGAGGGATCCACCGAGGACAAGGGCCACGAAGCGGTCACCGCGGCGGTCGCCACCGCCGCCACGCTCCGCACGGTCAGCGAACCCTGGCGCTGAACGCGGCGGGGCGACCGCGTAGGGTAGGCGTCACCATGTCCAAGAAGACTTTCGAGGAGCTCTTCGCCGAGCTCCAGCAGAAGGCCGCCACCGGCGACCCCGCCACCTCCCGCACCGCAGAGCTGGTGCAGGCCGGTGTCCATACGATCGGCAAGAAGGTCGTCGAAGAGGCCGCCGAGGTCTGGATGGCCGCGGAGTACGAATCCGACGAGGCCGCCGCCGAGGAGATCTCCCAGCTCCTCTACCACCTCCAGGTGATGATGGTCGCCAAGGGAATCTCCCTCGACGACGTCTACGCCCACCTCTGATCCACCCCCAGCTCCCACCTCAACTCCCTTCACCTGCAAAGGAACCTGCACTCATGCTGCGCATCGCTGTCCCCAACAAGGGTTCACTGTCCGAGCCTGCGTCGGCGATGCTCCATGAGGCCGGCTACCGCCAGCGCAAGGACCGCAGGGAACTGGTCCTGGTCGACGCCGAGAACGAGGTCGAGTTCTTCTTCCTGCGCCCGCGCGACATCGCGGTCTACGTCGGCTCCGGCAAGCTCGACATCGGCATCACCGGCCGCGACCTGCTGCTGGACTCCGGCTCGCACGCCGAGGAGATCATGCAGCTCGGCTTCGCCGGCTCGACGTTCCGCTACGCCACCCGCCCGGGAACGGCTAAGGACGTCAGCGAGTTCGGCGGCATGACGATCGCCACCTCCTTCGCCGGCCTGGTCGGCAAGCACCTCGCCGACAACGGCGTGGACGCCTCCGTCGTCCACCTCGACGGCGCCGTCGAGACCGCCATCCAGCTCGGCGTCGCCGAGATCATCGCCGATGTCGTGGAGACCGGCACCACGCTGCGCAACGCCGGCCTGGAGATCATCGGCGAGCCGATCCTCACCTCGGAAGCGGTGGTCATCCGCCGCGCCGGCGCCCCCGAGGACGACCCGAAGGTCCGCCAGTTCCTGCGCCGTATGCAGGGCGTCCTGGTGGCCCGCCGGTACGTGATGATGGACTACGACATCCGCGTCGAGCACGTCGAGAAGGCCGTCGCCCTCACCCCGGGCCTGGAATCGCCCACGGTCTCCCCGCTGCACCACGAGGGCTGGGTCGCGGTCCGCTCCATGGTCCCGTCCAAGGAGGCCCAGCGCATCATGGACGAGCTCTACGACCTCGGCGCCCGCGCGATCCTCACCACCGGCATCCACGCCTGCCGGCTCTGACCGCTGCCGCCCCGCCCACGACGGAAGACCGACGACGTGTCCGCCGAGCCCGTTTCCGCACCCGAAGCCGCGCCCAGCCTCCCGGTGACCTTCCGGCCGGCCCGTACCCGGGTCGTCCTGTACACCGTCGGCATCGCCCAGCTCGCCGCCCTGACGGCGATCGCGTTCCTGCTGCCGAAGCTGACCGGCGGCGAGCGCATGAGCTTCGTCGGCACGGGGCTGCTGGTCCTGGCGGTCCTCCTGCTGCTCGCCCGCCCCAAGGTGGTCGCGCGGCAGGAGGGCATCACGGTCGTCAACCTCACCACCAAGCGCGAACTGGCCTGGGCCCAGGTGCTGCGGGTCAACCTCCGCCAGGGTGACCCCTGGGTCCATCTCGACCTCGCCGACGGCACCAGCCTGCCCGCGATGGGCATCCAGCCCGGCATCGCCCGCGAAGCGGCCATCCGTGACGCCCGCGCGCTGCGCGAGCTCGCCGAGAACCACGGCACCCACGGCCACATGGCCGGGTGAGCCTGCCCTAATCCGGGCCCGGCTGTTTACTCTGTTCTCCGGGACGCGCCGTGCGTCCCGCCCCTCAAGGGGCAACCTGCGAACCGAGGAGTGACTCCCTCCGGCAATGGACGGATCGTCCTGTAGTACCTGCGCCGCCCCTCCCCAACCCCCGCACACCACGGAGGCGGCGGCATGACCGGCCCCTTGCTGCTGCTCGCGGCCGCCCTCGTCCTGATCCTGGCCAACGGCTTCTTCGTCGCCGCGGAATTCGGCCTCGTCACCGTCGAGAAGGCGGACGCCGAGCGTGCCGCGGCCGACGGCGACCGCCGCGCCGCGACCGTCGTCTCCGCGCTCCGCGAGCTCTCCTTCCAGCTCTCCGGCACCCAGCTGGGCATCACGATCACCTCCCTGGTGGTCGGCATGCTGGCCGAACCCGCGCTGGCCGGGCTGCTGGACGGCCCGCTGCGCGCCATCGGCCTGCCCCGGGCCGCGGCACCGGGCGTCGCCGTCGTCCTCGGCATGCTGCTGGCCTCCGGCGTCCAGATGGTCGTCGGCGAGCTGGTGCCCAAGAACTGGGCGGTCTCCAAACCGCTCCAGGTCGCGCGCTTCGTCGCCGGTCCGCAGAACGCCTTCTCGCGGTTCTTCCGCCCGGTGATCACCCTCCTCAACACCGTCGCCAACCGCCTCGTCCGCGCGCTCGGCGTGGAGCCGACCGATGAGCTGGCCTCCGCCCGCACGCCCGGGGAACTGGTCTCGCTCGCCCGGCACTCCGCCCAGGCCGGCGCCATCGAACAGGACACCGCGGACCTCTTCGTCCGCACCCTCACGCTCGGCGACCTGACCGCGGAGAACGTCATGACACCGCGCGTCCGGGTCAGCGCCCTGCAGGCCTCCGCGACCGCCGAGGACGTGGTGAACCTCACCCGCGCCACCGGCCTGTCCCGCTTCCCCGTCTACCGCACCCGGCTCGACGAGATCGTCGGCATGGTGCACCTCAAGGACGCGCTGGCCGTCCCGGCGCACGAGCGGCTGCGCACCCCGGCCGCCCGGATCGCGGTGCCGCCGCTGCTGGTGCCCGAAACGCTGCCGGTGCAGCCGCTGCTGGAGCGGCTGCGCAGCGAACAGCCGATCGCCGTCGTCGTCGACGAGTACGGCGGCACGGCCGGTGTGGTCACCCTGGAGGACATCATCGAGGAGCTGGTCGGCGAGGTCCGCGACGAACACGACGGGGTGGACCTGCCCGAACTGGGCCAGGCCCCGTCGGAGGACGGCCGCCCGTCCTGGGACGCCGACGGCGGCTGCCGCGTGGACACGCTGCGGCGGATCGGCCTGGAGGCCCCCGACGGCCCGTACGAGACGGTGGCAGGACTGGTGGCACACATACTCGGCAGGATCCCGGCGCCCGGCGACACCGCCGAACTCGACGGCTGGCGGCTGCGGGTCCGGCTGGTCTCGCACCACCGCGCCGAGCGGATAAGGATCGTACGGACCGGCACGGCCGTGCCCACCGCGGCGCCCGCCGCCGCGGCCGCCGCCCCGCTCGTCGCGGAGGCGGCCCGATGACCTTGGCCCAGCTCTTCTTCGCGATACTCCTCGTGCTCGCCAACGGCTTCTTCGTCGGCGCCGAATTCGCCCTGGTCTCCGTGCGCCGCAGCCAGATCGAACCGCTGGCGACGGGCGGCTCCAAGCGGGCCCGACAGGTCCTGCACGGCCTGGAGAACCTCCCGCAGATGATGGCCGCCGCCCAGTTCGGCATCACCGTCTGCTCCCTGACCCTCGGCGCGGTCGCCGAACCGACCGTCGCCGGCCTCCTGGAGCCCGCCTTCGAGGCGATCCACCTCCCCGAGGCCCTCATCCACCCCCTCGGCTATGTCATAGCCCTGGCGCTGGTGGTCTTCCTCCACCTCGTCATCGGCGAGATGGTCCCCAAGAACATGGCGATGGCGGCGCCCGAGAAGACCGCCCTGTGGTTCAGCCCCGGCCTGGTCGCCTTCGCCCGGCTGTGCCGCCCGGTCACGGCGCTCCTCGGCGCCTGCGCCCACGGTGTGCTGCGGCTCTTCCGCGTCGAGCCCAAGGACGAGGTCGAGGCGGTCTTCACCAGCGAGCAGCTCACCCATCTCGTCGAGGACTCCGGCCAGGCCGGCCTGCTCGAACCGGAGGAGCAGGAACGGCTCTCCGACGCCCTGGAGCTCGGCAGCCGCCCCGTCACCGACGTCCTCCTGGACCGGGCGGGCCTGATCACCGTCGACCCGACGGTGACGCCCCGCCAGGTGGAGGAGCTGACCGTCAAAACCGGCTACTCCCGATTCCCGGTCTGTGCGCCCGGCGGCGCGTACATGGGCTACCTCCACGTCAAGGACGTCCTGGACCTGGAGGACAGGGACCGCGCGGTCCCGCAGCGCATCTGGCACCCGATGACGACCCTGCGCGCCGAGCTGCCCCTGGACGACGCCTTGACGGCGATGCGCCGGGCCGCCTCCCACCTGGCGGCGGTCGCCGACGGAACCGGCCGGGTGCTCGGCCTGGTCGCCCTGGAGGACGTCCTGGAGATGCTGGTCGGCGAGGTCCGCGACCCGGCCCACCGCCACACCCCCGAGGCCCGCGCCGAACGCGTCGCCGCCCCGCGCGCCCTGCCGGAAGGTGACCGGGCACTGGCGGGGTGACGGGGCCGGTCCCCGGCCGGTACGCGTACCCCCCGGGGCCGCGCGTCCGGCCGGGGCGGCCAAGGGCCGACCCCCGATGCACCGGCTCAGCGGGCCATCCCGCGGTCCAACTCCCGCGCCCGTGTGCCCAGAGCCTCGACGACGTGGTGCGACGCGGTCCCGGGAACGCCGGGAACCTGCACGTCGCGCCGGACTCCACCGCAGCCACCGCGGGTTTCCGGTGCGGGCATGCCCGCCTCGATCCCCGCTCGCCGCGCGAGCACGACCGCCGTCGCCACGAACCCCTCGGAGAGCGCCCGGATCACGGAGTGCCCCGTCCGGCAGTACCAGGCGACCAGGCCGCGCACGAACTCCGCGTACGCGTCCGGATCGACCTCGCACGTGTCCGGGTCGCCCCCGTCCCTGCCCGCGCCGATTCCCGAGGACAGCCCGAGCTCCTCCTCGAAGACCCCGACCTGCCGCAGGAAGAGGCGGCCGGCACCGTTCGACGGGTTCCACAGCGTCTCGTCGCCGATGTCGAAGTACATGCTCATCGCCCGTTCCCCCGCTCGGCCGGCCCGGCACCACTGACCCATCGGACGGGCCCTAAGGGGCCAGCCCCCTGCCCGGCCCCTGCGCGTCCGGCCCGCGCCCGGACAGTACCTCCCCGTATGCCTGCATCAGATCGGGCAGCCGCAGCGTGGCGAGGTCGTCGCGGCTCGGTGTGCCGCGCCAGGTGGACAGCCGCAGATCGCGGTAGGCACAGCTCTTCTCGTACAGGGTGCGCAGAAAGCGGCCGTTGCCCAGCTCGTCGATCCAGCCCTGGTCGACGACATGGCCGCTGATGCTGCACAGCTCGTCGCGGGACTCCTCGTCCCAGCGGTCGCCGTTCTCGGCGGCCAGCACCTCGCCGATGGCGGTCAGTTCCAGCGGGCGGTAGCTGGGGAAGTCGACGCGGCTGGTGAAACGGGACGACAGGCCCGGGTTGGCGGCCAGGAGGCGGTCCATGCCCTCCGGGTAGCCGGCCAGGATGACGACGAGCCGGTCGCGGTTGTCCTCGGCGCGCTTGAGCAGTACCTGCAGCGCCTCGTCGCCGTACGCATCGCCCTTGCTGTAGCCGGAGTTGGACAGGCTGTACGCCTCGTCGACGAAGAGCACCCCGCCCAGCGCCGAATCGATCAGCTCGTTGGCCTTGACGGCGGTCTGGCCCAGGAACTCGCCCACCAGGTCCGCGCGTTGCGCCTCGACGAGGTGGTCGCCGCCGAGCAGCCCCAGCGCGTAGAAGACCCGCCCCAGTATCCGGGCCACGGTCGTCTTGCCCGTGCCGGACGGCCCGGAGAAGACGAAGTGCCGCTTGGGCGGCGCCACGGGCAGCCCCTGGCTCGCACGCAGCCGCGCCATCCGCAGCTGCGCCGACAGCGCCCGCACCTGCCGCTTGACCGGCTCCATGCCGACCATCCGCTCCAGCTCGGCCAGCGCCTTCTCCAGCAGCACCGGATCGGCGGGGCCGGCGGGCAGCCGCTCGGCGCCGCGCGGGCCCGGCGCCGCGGCCTTGACCCGGACGGTGGTGTCGCTCCCGAGCGGCGGACCGGCCGGCTCGGGATCGTCCTGCTCGCCGGTGGCCAGCAGCTCGCGGCCGTCCACGGGATCGAGCGGGGCGAGCGGGTCCAGATCGCCGGCCGCCTCCTGGCCGGTGCCCGAGGCGGAGACGGTCGCGAGGCCGGGGCCCTCGTCCAGACCGTCCGCCTCGGCGATGGCGGCCAGCCGCGCCGCGGTGTCCATGAATGCCCGGTCGACGCGGTGCACCGCGCGGTAGAGGGGGAGGGCCGCGGCGCTGCGGCCCGTGCCCTCATGGGCGCGCGCGAGCCAGTAGCGCAGCTCCTTGCGCTGCGGCTGCTCGCTGCGGCACCGCATCAGCGCGGTGGCCAGCATGGGCTCGGCCTGCCCGTACATCTCCAGCCGTACGCGTGCCATCCCGCCGAACAGCCCCGCCTCGATGCCCAGCACCGGGTCGGCGAGCAGCGGCTCGGTGTGCCGTACGAGCTGGTCCCAGTCCTTGACGAGATAGGCGCGGCAGGCGTGCAGAAAGCGGACCTGCGGGTCGGCGTCGACCGGCGGGCAGCCGGCCAGTGCCTGGTCGAGTTCGGCGACATGGCGGCCGTCGAGCCAGTGGGAGGCGTGTGCGAGCAGCAGGTCGCGGCCGGTCTCCAGCACCGGCTGGACCCACCAGCCCAGCCAGTACCAGGAGTTGAGGGTGCGTCGGTGGCGGGTGCGCTGTTCGCCGAAGCGGTCGCGGTGCTGGTGCATCCGCAGCAGTGCGGTGGCGGTGTCGGCGCGCAGCGCGTGCAGGCCGAGCCAGGCGTCGGCCATCGTGGGGTCGAGCCCGACCGCGGCCCGGAACTCCTCCTCGGCCTGCGGATACGCGCCCACGGTGTAGGCGTCGACCGCGCGCAGCCAGGCGAGTTCGGCCGGGGCGGGTGAGCCCTGCGTGCCGAAATCCATCCCGTCCCCCCACAAAACGTCCCCCCGAGGTGTGCGCCGCCGGGTGTGTGCCGGGCCGCGGCCGCCCGAACCGTCCTACGGCGGGCGGGAGTTGTCCGTCGCCGCACACGGCGGTCCGGGCCCTGCGTACAGGCACAGACACGCATCGTACCCGCGAGATCGGCGCAGGCCGAAGAGGGCGGCACGGGGTAGAGCTGCGGGAACGGCGGGACGCGACGGCGCGAAGAGTGCGGTTACCGAGGGTGAGGGCCGGGCGGCGCAAGAGGGCCCGGAGGAGGCATCCCGAGGGGATTTCGCACAGAACGAAGCCCCCGATCACGGGGGAACAACCGGGGGCTTCGCGTCTGCGGGCGGTCCGTTGAACCGCACATTGAGAACGTAAGTCCTGTACGCCCCCTAGGTCAAGCCGAGTTGGCGCACTCGGCGGGACCCTGTCGTCGTCTCCCGGTGCCCCGGCCGCCCATTGTTACGGAGCGTGAAATCCGGGGGTGATCATGAGCCCTCGGGTGGTCCCATGCGTACCTCGTACCCCACCTTCCCCTGGTGAACCAGGAGATCTGCGTACGGACGCGAGGGGTCCGCCGCAAAGTGCCGACGCTCCGCACGGATCCAGCCATCCCAGAAGACCGAAAGGCCCGGCCCGTCCCGGAGTTGACCCCTTTCCCATGAGCGTTCGCTCGTCAGTTCCATCCACAGGAGGCACGCCAGATGCGGGCGCAGCGCACGGCGTCCCGTGCCGACACCCTCGATCAGCACCACGGGCGCGGGCGCCAGCTCCCGCCGCTCGGTGAAGGCGCACCGGATCCAGTCGTAGACCCAGTAGTGCGCGCTCTCGCCCCGGGACAGCGGCTCCACCACCTGCTCCCGGAACCGCTCGTGCCAGGTGAACAGCTCGTCATGGGTGGCCAGGTCGTCGGTGTGCACCACCGGCGCGCCGCCGAACGCCGCCGCCAGCCGTCCGGTGAAGGTGCTCTTGCCCGACCCGGCGTGTCCGTCCACCGCGATCAGCCGGACCGGTCCGCAGGACGGCGGCAGGGCGCGCAGCCGGGCGGCGAGCGGGGCCAGATCGTGTGTCACCCCGCCAGCGTACGTCAGTGGTCCACACCAATATTCCTGCGGCGACGCGCGCCGAACCGCTGGCCGAAGCCCGTGGTGAACGGAGATAGTTGGGCATCGCTGTCATGCACGTGCCCGCCCGCTGTCCGGCCCGACCCCTCGTATCCGCTCGCCCGCATCCGACTGGGGGACCTCCATATGACCAGCTCCGCACCCCGGCGCACCGTCCTGGCCGCCGCGCTCGCCGCCGCGGCGGGCGCCGCCGGCCCCTTGGCGCACGCCGCCGAGGAGCCCCGTAAGGCCCCCCGCGCCGCCAGGGGCGCCACCGAGAAGGGCGCCACGGCGATGAGCGACACCGCGGCGAGCGCCGCGCCCCGCAGAGCGAAGAGCCCCGTGGACTATCACGCCTCGACCACCGCCGCCGACTGGCGCGCGGGCAAGCATCAGGGCACCGGCACCGCGCACGGCGCCCGCCCCGGCATCCGCATCACCCGGCCCGTCGGCACCGTCGACTACCACGACCCGCACACCGACAAGACCGCCACCTGGGAGTACGCCACCTGGACCGCCCCGGTGCGCCCCCTCAAGGTCCCGGCCACCGAGGTCGTCGCCTCCTGGAACGCGCACACCCCGGCCGGCACCTGGATCACCGTCGCCCTGCGCGGCACCTACAGCGACGGCACCCGGACCCCGCCGTACATCATGGGCCACTGGACCGCGGGCGACGGCGACAAGGACATCCGCCGGACCTCCGTCGACGACCAGAAGGACGGCAAGAGCAGCATCTCCACCGACACCTTCGCCATCGACGAGCCCGCCGGCGGCCTCCGCCTGACCTCGTACGAGCTGCGCGTCACCCTCTACCGCAAACCCGGCAGCAAGCTCACCCCGACCGTCTGGCGGCTGGGCGCCATGGCATCCGACATCCCCGACCGCTTCGAGGTGCCGGCCTCCAGGCCCGGCCTGGTCGGCCGCGAGCTGTCCGTACCCCGCTACTCGCAGGAGATCCACAAGGGCCAGTACCCGCAGTACGACAACGGGGGAGAGGCCTGGTGCAGCCCCACCTCCTCCCAGATGAACATCGAGTCCTGGGGCCGCAAACCCACCCCCGAGGACCTGGCCTGGGTCAACCCCGACTACGCGGACCCCCAGGTCTGCCATGCCGCCCGCCACACCTTCGACTACCAGTACGACGGCTGCGGCAACTGGCCCTTCAACGCCGCCTACGCCGCCACCTACAAGGACCTCCAGGCGGTCGTCACCCGCCTGGACTCCCTCACCGACGTCGAACGCCTCATCCACGCGGGCATCCCGGTCATAACGTCCCAGTCGTTCCTGAAGACCGAGCTGGACGGCGCGGGATACGGCACCGCCGGCCATCTGATGACCGTCATCGGCTTCACCGAGTCCGGCGACATCATCGCCAACGACCCGGCATCACCCAGCGACCCGGCCGTACGGCGCGTCTACAAACGCCGCCAGTTCGAGAACATCTGGCTCCGCACCAAGCGCAAGAACGCCGACGGCAAGGTCGTCGGCGGTTCCGGCGGCGTCTGCTACCTGTACTTCCCGGCCAGACCGGCGCCCAGGCAGCGCCGGGTGCTGTGGCAACTGGGAATCCGCTGAGCATGTGCACCCCGAAGGTGGCCTCGATGACCTGACGGCAGCGCCGGCTGCCGTCGAGGGTGAGGTGGCCGTACCGGTCCACCGTGATCTTGATCGGGCTGTGGCCCATCCATCGCGACACCTCGTGGATGGGCACGCCGTTGCTCAAGGTCACGGTGGCCCACTTGTGCTGGAGGTCGTACGGGTTGTGGTCGGGAAGCACGAGGCGTTTGAGGGCGCGGTCCCAGGACTTGCGAAACAGGTCCGGGTAGATCACTCCCTCCGGCTTGATTCCGTATAGGGAGTCGCTCAGTGAGAGGTTCCACGGTGCCGGGTGCAGGTGTGTGGCGCCACTCACCCTCTTCTTCAGAGGTGCATAGAGGGCAACATACTTGCCTGAAGAATTCTTGATTCGAACAACTTGCCGATGACCTGCACCCCCTTGGGCAGAGCCACCTTCAGGGTCCGGAGAGCAACTGCTCCACCTCGCGCGACCGGCGTGTGCGGCCCATCCGATGTATGTGCGTGTGGAGCACCAGTCGCTTCTCCGAGAGGCGCCGGAGCTCCGAAATCCATTGCGTACCGCTGTACTGCACGGACTCCAGGCCCAACGCTTCCAGCACCTGCCGCAGCACACGTCCATCATCGCCGGACCCGCCGTCGACAAAGCTCAGCCACCTTCCCGGAGACAGGGGATCCGATGCGTCCTGTCACCAGCGCATGAGCCGGGTGGTTGCTTCCTCCGAGGAATCGGCTTCCAGCACCGGGGCGTTGCCGGCCAAATTGCTGCCCCTCCTTGTCGCCCCTACGGCACCACAGGATCACGGGTCTTCACCGAAAGGTGGCCCATCACCGCAGATGGCGGTCCATCTCCCTGTTCATGGTTTGCTCGTTGAGTTCTCAAGGGTTGGGGTGTTGGTCCCTGCGGTAGAGCGCGATCGCCGATTTCGGCGGGAAGTTGGGTACATACGTCAGTGACCCGTCAGTTTTGGAGATGACGAGGTGGCTGCCGCCGAACGAACGAGGTTCGGTAGGGGGGAACGTGGCGTAGATGAGGTATCCGATGTCGAACTGTTCGACGTGTACGGATGCCGGAGTGCCGTCGCGACAGCGGGGCTTGAAGCAGGTGCGGGCTATTTCCAGTGCTTCCTCGGCGGTTGCGGGAACGGCATTCCCGGGCTCGGACGGCTCGTTCTCCGGCATGAGATGACTCCTTGTTGACCGGGCTCAGCGTGAGCTGACGGAGGTTGTTTTCAGGGACTGGAGAGTCTGCTGTTTGCCTGCCTGTTAATGGCTGTGGAAGGCGTATGCCCAGGCAGGCGCCTCTGCCCCCACTCGGTCGATGCGCTTGTGGGCGGCGAGCACGTGATCGGGCAGGAGATTGACTTCGTCGTCACCTTCTACGAGCCCCTTGGTGAGGTGGCCGGTGACCCACAGCGCGACCATGGTGAGGAAGTCGTCCAGGCTGTGCGCGACGGGCAGGCCCGCAAGGTGCCCCTCGTCCGGCTCTGACGGCATGCGCAGCACATGTCCCGTAGGGCCGTCGATGACGAGTTTTCCACCCATCCAGAAGCCGATCTGGATGAAGGGGCCGGCTTCCTCTGGAACTGCTCGCCGAAGGACTTCTCCTCCGGCTGTTTTTCTTTGCTCGGGTCGGCGGGCGGTCCTGCGCCCAGCTTGTTCAGTCCGTTCATGAGCCGTTCGACCGACGAGTAGAAGTCTTCGCCGAGCTTTACGAAGTTGGTGCCCTCAGCCTTGAGGGACTCCACATCGGTCTGGAACCCGCCCGCCCCGCCCACAACGCCCCGCGCTCGCAATGGTTACGTAAAGCTAACTTCGAGTTAGAGCTTGACGGGTCCCACTGACAACTCACCACGCGCGCTCGGGCGATGGCGCCTCCCCATAGACCGAGAAGCTACGACAGCCGCAGGCCTCAGGTTGTCCTCCGGCTACGGAGGCGGTGGTAGAGCGCTACCGCCTCCTTCGGGGGGTAGTTGGGCAGGAAGGTCACCTCGCCGTCGGCTTTGGCGATGACGACGTTGCTCCCTCCGGGCTGCGAGGGTCGGGCGGTGGGGTTCTCGCGGCGCGGCCAGCCGGCCCGGATCAGGTAGCCGATGTCGAATTCATGGACGGACAGGCCGACGGGGCCGCCGGGTGAGCCGAGCCGGGGGAAGTGCCGTCGGCCGATCTCCAGCGCCTCGGCCTCGTTCGTCGGCACGGGCTGCGGCGCACCGTCCGCAGCGCCGGAGTGCGGAGGTACTGGGGGAGGCGTGGGAGGCAGGACGTGGTTGTTCCCTGCCTGGTCGGAATCGGTCACGGTGCTGTCTCCTTTGGCGCCGATCTTGTCGGTGGTGGTCAACCTAACTCACGCCGCAGCGACCCGATTCGTTCACCTCCGGTGGAGGCAAGCCGCTCGGCGGTGCGTCCAGGCGCAGGGCGGGGCGCAGGCCGGTCGGAACCGTACGGTCGAGCAAGTAGCTGTTCTGGACGCCGAAGTTCTGACTGGCGGTCTGGGTGATGAGGTCGGAGACGCTGGCCACCAGGGAGGAGATCATCGGCTTCTTGGCAGCTTCATGGATTATGTGCATGAACTACAAAGGGTGCGTGGGCCCTGCGCGTTGGGCTTATCGAGCCACGCCCCGACGCGCACCATGGCGGGCTCTGTTCACTTCCGGCCCAGCCGTCCCACGTCCACCATCCGCGCGAGCAGTGGGGGAGCGGCGTACAGCGGCTCCTTGTACTGGTCGTTCATGTAGCCGCTCGCTCGCGGCAGTTGTTTTCCAGCCCATGCTTTATCTCGCTGGGCCAGAACCGCAGTTGTTGTCCAACTCGGAAGCTCGGTATGGCCTGCTTCTCGTGATTGTCGTAACGCATGAGACGGGCTTTCCGAGAAAGTCTGCCGGGGCCGGCACAGTCCACATCGGTTGGTCCACAGCTGTTCAGTTCCGTGGGTCAGGAGTTCGACACGATGGGGACAGATCACGGCCGCACCAACGGCCCGCGCAACGCCACGTGGCCTCCGTGACCTGTAGTGGCTGGCCTCGCGGGGGGATGGAGATGGGGCTGAGGTCACGCACAGTGAAGAGGGCGCGTGTCTAGGACGTGGGGTGTGGGCGCATCCTCCGCGCTGCCGGAAACCAGCACCGGTCCAGCACAACACCCCCCAACGGACCGGAAAGGGCGGCAGCGGAACTCAGCACGAAATCAGCACGGCCCGGCTTGGGCTCGTTCGGAGTGAACGAGCCCAAGCCGTTGACCTGCATGTTTGTCATCGAGTCCAGCATCTGCTGCCTACCCGTATCCCAGTTCGAGAACATCTGGCTCCGCACCAAGCGCAAGAACGCCGACGGCAAGGTCGGCGGCGGCTCCGGCGGCGTCTGCTACCTCTACTTCCCGGCCAGGCCGGCGCCCAGGCAGCGCCGGGTGCTGTGGCAGCTGGGAATCCGCTGAGCATGTGCACCCCGGAAGAGGGGCGAGGACGGCTTGGGGAAGTCCTGCGCGCGGCGCAGGGCCGCTTCACACACCCCGGCCGTGGCGGCTACGTAGACTCGTCGGCGCCACGGCGCCACGGCGCGCCAGTGCCGGCCGGTCGCGGGTCCCGGCCGCGAAGCTGCCTCCGGGCAACCGCGGCGGCTCGCTCACTCGGCCCATGGGATCGCCCCGGACTTCTCGTACCAGTCAGGCCGAGATCGCTATCGCCGGCAGCGCGGCCAGGAGCCGGCGGAAACCCGGGGGCGCCCGCCGACCGTGTGGTCACACCCTGTCGCCGGTGTGCGTGCCCCAGTCGTGGGCCCCGTACGCACCGTAGTTGCGGGTGAAGGACAACTTGGCAAGCAGCTTGGCGATCATGAGGCACTCCTCTCGCTTGCCACCAGCGCCATGTGCCGTACGTTCCTTTTTCGCGTATGGCACATATGGCGCATTTTAGGGCATTGACCGCGCGCATGGATACAAGGTGCGTGCTTGCGGGGCTGGGCCCGTAAGCACGTCAGCGTCGCGCCGGTGCCGGCGGTCGGTGCCGCCGCCGGCCGCGAGGTGTGGCGGCGCCGGGCACCTCAAGACCGGCGGCACCGACGCACCGAAGGAACGGAACGGCTTTCGCGCGAACCGGTCACCTCGCACCTCGGGAAGGCGGCGGGGCGGCGAGCTGTAACCACTGCCGATGGTGGCCGACGGCGGCACCGATCGGGCGCCGTCCGCCTACAGGCCGGGCGCCCGGGAGCCGTCCAGGAACCAGAACGCCGCCGAGTACCAGGCCAGGGCGATCACCGTGACGAGCGTGCCACCGGCGAGCGGGAGCGCCCAGCCCGGCCAGCGGCGGTGGCGCACCACGATGACCTTGGCGACGAAGGCCCCGTAGAGAAAACAGCCGGCGAACGAGTGCAGGGCCTCGCGGGGCCCGGTCAGGCTGACGCCGTAGGCGATGATGCACTGCTGGGCGATCGGGATGGAGAGCAGGAAAGCGACCACACCGATCAGGCGGTGCACGGTGCCCACTGGCTGCGGCGCGGCGCGCAGACCGGGCAGCCGGCCGTACATCCACAGCGCGAGGAGCAGCTGGATCAGGGCCAGTCCCATCAGGGCGCTGCCCAGCTGGGACTTGAGCAGGAAGACACCGGGGCCGTGCGCCCCGAAGAAGCTGCGCCGGTACTCCGGGGTGTGTACCAGGCCGTACCAGACCAGGGCGGCGGTCACCGCCAGGGGCAGCAGCAGCCACAGCAGCCCCAGGAACTGCCGGGGTTCGGTGCGGAGGGTGCGGCGTGGCACGTGATCACCCTCCGCCGTCGGCCTCGTCGCCCCGAGGAGCCTCGGCCCGAGTGGACGCAGAGCGCGGTCGGCCGGTGATCAGAAAGCCGACGAGCGCGGTCACGGCGCCGACGGCCTCGGCGATCGCGCTGCCGGTCTTACTCGGCCACCAGGCCGGCTCGTACATGTTCGGCAGCGGACCGAGCGTGCCCACGTTCACGTACCGATAGAGCAGCACGGCGCCCACTGCGGAGACGGACACCAGGAAGGCGAACGCCCACACCGGCCGCCGGCGACCGAGGAGCAGGACCAGCAGCGCGGCCAGGGACGCCACGGCGGCTTCGAGGCGGAACAGCGTTCCCTGGGTGATCTGCTGCCCGGTCCGGTCATAGACAGCGGCGAGGTCGGCGTGCACGTAGGCGTTCACGGCCAGCGCGGCCGCGGTCACCACTTGGAGCAGCACGCGCGCGACCGTGCGTCGGTCGATGGCGGTGCGGTGCGGGCGGGCGCCGGGTTCGGGAGTCATCGCTACTGTCCGGTCGCGGTCGCGGTGGCGCTGCTGGGAGCCGGCGACGCCGGGCCCTTGGCGCCGACCTGGAGGTGGGTTTCCATGCCGGCTTCCCGGTGTTTGTCGATGGGGCACCACAGCTCGTAGCTGCCGGCCTTGAGGGTGACGGTGAGCCGCGCGTGGCCGCCGGGCGGGAGGGTCGAGGTGTGCGCGTCGGACACGCCGGGCCCCGCGACGGCCAGTGCGTGTGCCACGGCGCCGGCGTTGTCCACGACGAACGTGACGGTTCCCGCGGCCGCCCGGGCCGGCGAGAGGGTCAGTGAATACTCCTTCATCGTCACGGTGATCGTCGTGGCCGACTTCGCGCTGGAGCTCGGACTGCCGGTCGGGGCCGGGGGCGAACCGTTGGAGCACGCAGTGGCAGCGGTCAGCGCGATGAGCGCCAGGAATTTTCCTCCGTCGCGGGCGGGGCGCGGAGATCCGAAGCAGTGCACGGCCATGTTTGGCGGGCCTCCCTTCCGCGACGAAGACTGACCCACGTTCCCGGCCGCGCCAACGCCGACACTCTCCGCGGGCGGGCCATCACCCGATCGGTCCACCGCGGCCACCATCAGCAGTGAAAGGGGCGCAGCCCGAACCGCGGCCGGTGACCGACTGCCCCACGCCGGCGAAAGCCGAATCCGAAGCGGCACGGTGATGAGGCCGGGTCGTCCAGCCCCCAGGGGCCACTTACCGGCCGGGACCGGCGATCGCCCCGCTGGTGGTGCCGCTCGTCTCGCAACCGCGGATCACGTGCAGGGATTCAGGCTGCTCGGCGTTGTGCGGTGTGTCCGTGAGCGACTCCGGTCGAGCGAACCGGGCGGCGACGATGGCCGAGCCGTCTTCTCGTGAAGCCCGAACACCTCGGCGAGGTGAAGGGGGTCAGGGCCTCGGACCATGGCCTCTTCGAGCTGTCGATCGACTCGGAGCCGCTCCAAAGTTGCTTCCCGACTGCGCAGAGGCCCGCGGATCCAGCGGTTGCTCGCGCGACCGTGCTCGCGGAGCTGGGAATTCGCTGAGTAGGGGCACCCCGGGGTGCCCGTAGGTGTGCCACCCGGCCCGGGGAACACCCTGTGCGGTGTTCCCCGGGCCGGTGTCCGCTCAGTGGTCGTTCGTCATGGCGCGCCGACGGCTTGCCAGGCTTCCCAGGGAGCTGCCCTGTGGGCGTGCCGGAGGGGCGGCGGACAGCTGCTGGGCGAGATCCGCCACCACCGGGGACTCGAACACCGTGCGGACCGTCAGCTCCACGCCCAGCGCCGAGCGGGCACGGTTGACCAGCTTCGCCGCGGCCATCGAACTCCCCCCGAGTGTGAAGAAGTTGGCGTCCCTGCTGGACACCGGGACGCCGAGGACGTGCTCGATCAGCAGGCACGCCTTCCGCTCCCAGTCGGTACGCGGGGGCGCCCCGCCCGGGGAGGCGGCCGCGGGGGAGGCGGGCAGTGCCCTGTGATCCAGCTTGCCGTTGCCGGTCAGCGGCAGGGCGTCCAGTGCGATGAAGGCCGACGGCACCATGTACTCGGGAAGCTCCGCGGCGGCGTGCCGGCGCAGTACCGAGGCGTCCGGACAGCGTTCTCCGGCCGGCGGCACCACATAGGCGACCAGCTGCTTCTCCCCGGAAGGGGACTTCTGTGCCACCACGGCGACCTGGGCCACCCCGGGACAGCCGGAGAGCACGGTCACGATCTCGCCCGGCTCGATGCGAACGCCGCGGATCTTCACCTGGCCGTCGGCGCGCCCGAGGTAGTCGAGCTCTCCGTCGGGCCGCCAGCGGGCCAGGTCGCCGGAGCGGTACATCCGCGAGCCGGGCGGTCCGAACGGGTCCGCGACGAAGCGTTCGCTGGTCAGCGCGGGCCGGTAGAGGTAGCCGCGCGCCACGCCGTCGCCCGCCAGATAGAGCTCGCCGACCACACCGACCGGGACCGGGTTGAGCGCGCCGTCCAGTACGTACGTCTGGCTGTTCCACACCGGCGCACCGATCGGGGCCGTCACGGGCCAGTCGTCCACCTCGGCCGGCAGCGTGTACCCGGTCACGACGTGGGTCTCCGACGGCCCGTAGTGGTTGTGCAGCCGGATCCACGGGCGGCGCCGGTGGAAGGCCTGGACGTTCTCGGAGAGCTGGAGCGCCTCGCCCGCCTGGAGCACGTGGCGCAGCGAGGCGAGCCGGAGGTTTTGCTCGTTCGCCGCCTCGTACACGCCCCCAACGACCAGATCGGGTGCGAAGAGCTCGGTGACCCGCTCGCGGTCCAGCCAGTTGGCCAGTTCCGCCGGGTCGAGCCTGGTCTCCTCCGTGGGGATCAGCAGGGTCTTGCCGTTGAGCAGCGTCGCCAGGAACTCATGGATGGAGGCATCGAACGTGATCGAGCTGAACTGTGCCACCCGGGCATGGGGTTCGACGGGGATGGCGTGCCGGTTCCAGGCGAGCAGATTGACCAGTACCTGGTACGTGACGACAACGCCCTTGGGGCGGCCCGTCGAACCGGAGGTGTAGATCACGTAGGAGGGGGAGTGCGGTGTGGCGGCCGGGTGTTGGCCGTCCGGCAGGTTCGCCGGTGAGTGGTGCCGGAGCGTGGCGGCGGTCTCGGCCGTGTCGAGCGCGAGCACCGGGGTGCCGGACAGCAGCCGGCTCGTGGCGCTGCTGGCCAGGGTGAGTACCGGCCGGCAGTCCTCGGCGATGTACGCGATCCGGTCCGGCGGGAACAGCGGGTCCACCGGCACGTAGACGGCGCCCACCTTGAAGATCGCCAAGAAGGCGACCAGCAGCTCCGCGGAGCGGGGCAGCAGTACGCACACCCGGTCCTCGGGCCCGATTCCCCGGTCGGCCAGCAGCCGGGCCAGGCGATTGGCCCGCGCGTTGAGCTCGGCGTACGAGAGAGTGGTCCCGGGATCGGTCACCGCGGTCGTGTCGGGTGTCCGCGCGGCCTGCTCCTCCATCTGCCTGCTCAGGGAGGCGGCCGGCAGCGGCGCCGCGGTGTCGTTCCAGTCGAGGAGCACCTGCCGCCGTTCGGCGTCGTCGAGCAGCTCGATCGTGGCGACGGGGCGGTCCGGGTCCTCGGCCACGGCCTCGAGGAGATGGACGAGCCGCTCCAGGAGGCGCTCCACCGTCGCACGGTCGAACAGGTCGTCGGCGAACTCGACGATGCCGGTCATCCCCGCGCACTCCCGGTCCGCGGACCGCTGCGCCGCGATGTTGAACAGCAGGTCGAACTTCGCCGTCCGGGTGCCCAGTTCCTCGGACGTCTCGGCCAGGCCGGGCAGCGAGACCCCGGTCCCGTCGGCGTCCTGGAACACCAGCATGGTCTGGAACAGCGGGTGTCTGGCCTGCGTACGTACCGGATTGACCGCCTCCACGACATGCTCGAACGGCACCTCCTGGTGGTCCAGGGCCGCGAGCGTGGCCGCCCTGACCCGCCCGAGCAGTTCGCGGAAGCTGACCCGGCCGGAGACGTCGGTGCGCAGCACCACGGTGTTGACGAAGAACCCGACGAGGTCGTCGAGGAGTTCGTCGGACCGTCCCGCGACCGCCGATCCCAGGGGGATGTCGTCGCCGGCCCCCAGCCGGTGGAACAGCGACGAGAGCGCCGCCTGCAGCACCATGAACAGCGTGCTGCCGTTCGACCGGGCCACCTCTGCCAGTGCGGCGTGCAGATCGGCGTCGATCCGCAACGCGATCCGCTCTCCGCGGTGGCTCGCGGCCTGGGGGCGCGGGCGGTCGAAGGGCAGCTTCAGTTCCTCGGGCAGGTCCCGCAGCGCCTCGCGCCAGTACTCCAGCTGCTGGGCGAACCGGCTGCCCGGCTCGGCCGCCCCGCCGAGCAGCTCCCCCTGCCACAGGGTGTAGTCGGCGTACTGGACGGGCAGCTCGGTCCAGTACGGCGCCGCGCCGGCGCACCGCGATGCGTACGCATGCTCCAGGTCGCGGCTGAACGGGCCGTCGGACCAGCCGTCCGACGCGATGTGGTGGAACACCAGCAGCAGGACGTACCCACCGGTGCTCACCTCGAACAGCACGGCGCGCAGCGGCACGTCGCGGGTCAGGTCGAACGGCTCGGCCGCCGCCCGCCGCAGCTCGGCGTCCAGCCGCTCGGGCGTCGCGGGGACGACCGGGAGCGGGGGACGGGCGGACGCGGCGTCCAGCACCAGCTGGTAGGGCTCCCCGTCCGTTTCCGGATACACGGTGCGCAGCGCCTCGTGCCGCGCCACCACATCGCCGAGCGCCGCCTCCAGGGCCGCGAGGTCCACGGTCCCGGCCAGCCGGTGCACGGAGGGCAGGTGGTAGAGCGCCGACGGCCCTTCCAGGGTGTTGATGAACCACAGCCGCCGCTGCGCGAACGACAGCGGCATGCGCTGCGGGCGGGTCCTGCGGGACAGCGCCGGCCGGGCCTCGTGCGCGCCGTCCAGACGCACACCGAGGGCGGCCACCGTCGGCGCCTCGAAGAGCGTCTTGAGCGGCAGCTCCGCGCCGAGCACCCGCCGGACCCTGCTCGCCAGACGGGACGCCGACAGCGAATGCCCGCCGAGAGCGAAGAAGTCGTCGTCGATCCCCACCCGCCGCAGGTCGAGGATCTCGGCGAACAACTCGCAGAGGATCTTCTCCCGCTGGGTGGTGGGCGGCCGGTGGACCCCGACGGCACCGGCGAAATCGGGGTCGGGCAGGGCCTTGCGGTCCACCTTCCCGTTGGCGGTGAGCGGCAGCGCGTCCAGGACCACCACCAGCGCCGGCACCATGTACTCCGGCAGCTGCCGCGCCGCGAAGCCACGGACGGCGGCGGGCAACCCGTCGGTGCGCGCGGCCGGGGAGGTGACATAGGCGACCAGCCGCTGGTCGCCCGCGGTGTCCGCGCGGGCGACCACGACGGCCTGGTCCACGTCCGGGTGGCGCGCCAGCCCCGCCTCGACATCGCTCGGTTCGATCCGGTGCCCCCGGACCTTGACCTGGCCGTCCGCGCGGCCGACGAAGGTCAGTTCGCCGTCCGGTGACCACTGGACGCGGTCCCCCGTTCGGTACATACGGCTGCCCGGTGGCCCGAAGGGGTCCGCCGTGAAGCGCTCGGCGGTGAGCGCCGGCTGCCCGTGGTACCCGCGGGCCACCCCCTCGCCGGCGAGGTACAGGTCCGCGGTGACCCCGGGCGGCACCGGCCGCAGCCGGCCGTCGAGGACGTAGGCCCGGGTGTTCGCGATCGGACGGCCGATGGGCGGGGTGCCGCCCTGGTGCGGTGCCTCGATCCGCGCGGCGGTGGACCAGATGGTGGTCTCCGTCGGGCCGTAGAGGTTGGTCGTCTCACCCACCGTCCGCAGGGTGTCGGCGAGACGCGCGGGCAGCGCCTCGCCGCCGACCAGGACGCGGAGCGCCGGCAGCGCCTCGCCGCGGTCCGCCGATTCGGCCGCCAGCGCCCGCCACAGCGAGGGCGTCGCCTGCATGATCGTGGCCCGCTGCCGGCGGAGCAGCGCGATCAGCTCGGCCGGGTCCAGCACCGCGGACCGCTCGGCGAGGATCACCCGGGCACCGCTGATCAGCGGCAGGTACAGCTCCAGTGCGGCGATGTCGAAGGCGACCGTGGTGACGGCGAGCCATCCGTCGTCCTCGCCGAGGGGGAAGCGGACGCCCATGTCGGCCAGGAAGTTGACCAGGTTCGCATGGGTGACCACCACCCCCTTGGGGCGGCCGGTCGAGCCGGAGGTGTAGATCACGTAAGCGGCCGAGGAGGGGCACAGCGGCATACCGCGCTCGGCGTCGGTCGGCGCGGTGCCGGCGAACCCGGCGAGCGCATCGGCGACGTCCGGCCGGTCGAGCACCAGGCAGCCCGAGGCGAGCGGGGGCAGCCGGTCCAGCGTCGTGCCGTCGGCCACCACCAGTGCCGGAACGGCGTCCCGGAGCACATCGGCGATGCGCTCGGCCGGATAGGCCGGGTCCACCGGTATGTAGGCCGCACCGCACATGAGGACCGCCAGCAGACAGGCCGGCAGGTCCACGGAGCGCGGCAGCACGAGCGCGACGCGGTCGCCCGGACGGACGCCCCGCGCCAGCAGGAGGCGCGCGATGCGGCCGGCCCGGTCGTGGAGATCCCCGTACGAGAGCTCCGTCCGGCCGGCGACCACCGCCACCCTGTCCGGGGTCCGGGCGGCCTGCCGCCCGAACAGCTCCGGCAGGGTGGCGGACGGCAGCGGTACGACGGCGCCCTGCCATGCCTCCTGGACGCGGGGGAGGGAGAAGGATGACGTACTCACAGACGTGCTCCCGGGCTGGGACGGGCCGGACAGCGGAGCTGCCCACGGCCTGCCGTGGTGGACTTCCTGAATTTCCGAGAGGGCGTCATGGGCACATCCCTCAGGCGTTCCCTCGGTTCACGAGCCGTTGGCCATCAGCGCACGGAGGCTCTTCGGGCGCAGATCGGTCCAGTGGGCCTCCACGTACTCCAGGGCGGCCTTGCGGTCACCGGGGCCGAAGACGACCCGCCAGCCGGCGGGCACCTCGGCCGGCACCGGCCACATGGAGTGCTGGTCCTCCTCGTTGGCCAGCACGTAGAACTCACCTGCGTCGTCGTCAAAGGGGTTGGTGGTCATGGTTCGCTCCCATCCCGGCCGGGGGCCGTCACGTCATCGGTGCGCGTCGACCGCGACCGGAGCCATCCAGCTCAGCAGTTCGTCCAGCGCCTGGTAGAAGCCCTCGATCTCCGCGACGTCGTTGTAGAGGTACGCCGAGACGCGGAGGGTTTCGCCACCGGCCAGCTCGGTGACCAGCGGCTGCGCGCACATATGACCGCTGCGCACCATGTAGCCGTAGGAGTCGCTGAGCAGCCGGGCGACCTCGCCGGCCGGGACGGCGCTCTCCAGGCGCAGGGTCGCGAGCGCGATCCGGTCGGTCTGTTCCGGCGGGCCGATCAGGCTCACCCTGGGGCGGGCCAGCGCCCCGCCGACCAGGGCCGCGCACAGGTCCTGGCCGTGCTGATGGACCGTCGGGGCATCCAGCGCCTCCAGGTACCGGATCGCCGCGGCGGAGCCGATGATGGAGGCGATGGCCGGCGTCCCCGTTTCGAACTTGAAGGGGATCCGGCGGTCGACGCTGCCGTCGAGGTCGACCCAGTCGACCATGCCCCCGCCGACCGACAGCGGGCGCAGCTCCGCGAGGAGTTCGCTCCGGCCGAAGAGGCAGCCGACGCCGGTGGGGCCCAGCATCTTGTGCATCGAGAACGCCATGAAGTCGACGTCCAGCTCGCGCACATTGACGCGCTGGTGCGGCAGGGACTGCGCGGCGTCGAGGACGATCACCGCGTCGCAGGCCGCCCGGACCTCGGCGATCAGCTCCGCCACCGGGTGGACGACCCCGGTGACGTTGGAGCAGTGGGTGAGCGCGACGACCTTCGGCCGGCCGCGCAGGAGCCGGCGGAAGTGGTCCCGGTCGAGGCGGCCGTGCGCGTCCACCCGCGTCAGGTCGAGGCGGCCGACCCTGCGCCACGGCAGCATCTGGGAGTGGTGCGCGTCCAGACAGCCGACGATGTAGGCGTCCGGGTCGAGGCCCAGCCCGCCGGCGACCAGGTTCAGCGCCTCGCTCGTGTTCCGCAGCAGGACCACTTCGTTCGCCGCGGCGCTGATGTGCCGGGCGATCACCGTACGGGAGGCCTCGTACGCATCGGAGGCCTCTTCGGACAGCCGGTGCTTGCCCCGGTGGATGTTCGCGCCGTTGGTCTCGTAGTACTCGGTGACGGCCTGGATGACCGCGCGGGGCTTGAGGGTCGTGGCCCCGTTGTCCAGGTAGGAGATCGCCTGTCCGTCGATCTCGCGCCGCAGGGCCGGGAAGTCGTCCCGGCAGGGATTCCGGAGGGTCATCACGCACCTTCTGCGGAGATGTGGGAGACGCAGGGCTGGAACTTCCCGCTGCGCTCGCAGGCGATGTAGTCCACGGACTCGATGTCCACGCGGTTCGGCGCCAGGGCCTCGGTCAGGCGCCGGCCGAGCGCCGCGGCGTCATCGGGGTGTGCCGTGTCGTTGGCGATGTACCGGAAGGTGCAGGCACCGGTGCGGTCCTGCTCCAGCTTGTAGACGTCCATCCAGGGGGCGTCCCCGACCACGGCGTCCACCGCCCCCGGCGTGACCGTGCGGCCGTCCGCCAGCCGGATCATGTGGGTGGCCCGGCCCTCGATCCGCACCAGCGGCAGCTCACTGCCGCAGTCGCACGGATGCCCCAGCGGGGTGAAGTGGTCCCCGGTGGCGTAACGGATGCGCGGGACCAGGCCGTCATCCACCGTGGTGACGTACAGCTCGCCCCGCTCGCCGTCCTCGACGGGCTTGCCGTCCCGGACGAACTCGACGTAGAAGTCCCGGTTGTTGATGTGCCGCTGCCCGAGGTGGCATTCGAATCCCAGATAGCCCAGCTCGGACATCCCGATCATGTCGCCGATCGGCAGGTCGGCGCCCATGAACTCCTCGATCTGGCGCCGCGCGACCCGGGTCATGAGGGTGTACCCGCACACCATGTGCAGGGCGCGGGGGGAGGTGATCCGGCGTCCGAGCCGCCGCGCCCACCGGGTCAGGAAGGCGAAGTGCGTCGGGTCCACCACCAGCATGTCGGGCTGGTAGGCCTCGATCTCGTCGAGGGCCTTGACGATCTGCCACTCCGGGGTCGCCAGCACGTCGTGGCCGACGGTCAGCACCAGCGTGCCGTCCGGCAGCGTCCGGTCCGCCATGGTCGAGAATCCCGTCGCGCATTCCACGTCCGAGCAGTTCGGCGGCGCGAACCGGCAGATCTTGGGCCGGCTGCCGGGACGCCAGAGCTCGTCGAAGCGGCGGTTGACCCCGATCGCGGTGGCCTGCCGTCGCGCCAGGTCGAAGGAGAGAATGGCGCTGTTGAGACGGTCCCCGGACGTGCCGGAGCTCTGGAAGCGCATGACGTTCGGCGAGTTGAGGGTGTATCCCTTGGCCAGCACGCCGGCCGGGAAGTTGCGCCGGTAGTGCACCTTCGAGGTCGGCGGGATCCGCTGGAAGTCCGCCGCGTCCTGGATGTCCTGCGGCCGCAGACCGTTGTCCTCCATGTGCTTGCGGAAGAACACGGTGTTGTCGAACGCGTAGGTGATCTCTTCCTGGACGGCTTCGAACATCATCGAGTCGGTCATGCCATGGCCACCAGGACGGAACGGGCCCCGGAATAGGGCCTTCTGCCGTGTGCGAACTGTTCGTTGTCGACGATCACGACATCGCCCGCCTGCCAGGGGAACGCGATCTCCTCCGCCTCGTAGGCGGCCCGGACCGCGGCCAGGTCGGCCGGTTCCAGGGGGCTGCCGTCGCCGTACAGGGCATTGCGCGGCAGCTCGTCCTCGGAGAAGCTCTCGCGCAGTTCGCGTTCGATGCTCCCGGGCAGCGAACTGACGTGGAACAGGTGCGCCTGGTTGAACCAGACCTGCTTGCCGGACGCCCGTGAGGTGACGGTCGCCTGGACCACGTGCCGGGTGCGGAGCCGTTCGCCGCCCAGCCACTCCGCCTGGATGCCGTTCTTCTCGCAGTAGGCGGTGACCTGGTCGCGGTCCTCGGTCTGGAACGCCTCCTGCCAGCTCAGGTCCAGACCGTGGCCGAAGTTGCGCACGTACATCACGCCGTCCCGCTCGAAGCGCTCACGCGTCGCGGCCGGCACCCGGTCGTGGACGCGGGCGCTGTCGGCCAGCGGCGTCTCGCCGCCCTCGGCCGCCGGGACCATACAGGCGAGGAACAGCGTGTCCGGCCACGAGGCCGTGTACGACATCTCGTTGTGCAGCGGAATGGTCTGGTCCGGCGGGTACTCCGTCGAGGTGAAGACCCTGTTGTTGACCCGCGTCCGCGGGGTGGAGCGGTTGTCGTAGTCGCGCAGCTCTCCGGAGAGCGCCGTGGCGAGCTCGCCGAGACCGTCGGCGTCGAGCGGGCTGAAACCGCGCAGCAGGACGGCCCCGTGCTCCTCACGCAGCCGTGCCAGCGTCGAGCCCGAGCCGGCCAGCCACTCCCGCGCGTCGAGCCCGGTGACGGCCGGGGTGCACGCCACGGCCCGCGTGCCGTCGAGCAGCGGAGCCACGTGGACCAGTGTTGCGCTGCTGACCGAGACGGACTTCCGCGAGCCGCCGAAGCGTCCCTTGGCGCTCGTCCGTGTCCCCTGGGACATCATTCCCCTCCCGACTTCTTCTCGAGGAGCTCGTCGATGAATTCGGCGAGCTCCGACACCACGGGCCGCTCGAAGAGGCTGCGCAGCTTGATGTTCACCTTGAACTCGTCGCGCAGCCTGGCGATCAGCTGGGTCGCCAGCAGCGAATGACCGCCGATCTCGAAGAAGTCGTCGTCGGCTCCCGCGGCCTTCAGCAGCAGGAGGTCCGCCATGATGTCGGCGACCTTCTTCTCGGTCGGGGTGGACGGCTCGACGTACGACGTGGCGGCCTCGCTGTAGGAGCCGGGCGCGGGGAGCATCTTGGCGTCGATCTTCCCGGTGCTGGTCAGCGGGAAGGCGTCCAGGGCCACGAAGTGTGCCGGGATCATGAATTCCGGAAGGCGCTCCGCCAGGAACTCGCGGAGCCACTCCGCGGACCCGCGGCTGCCCTCGGCGTCGGTCACATAGCCCACGATGTGGGCGGCCGTGCTCTCGCCGGCCACCACGGCCACGCTGCCCGTCACCCTCGGGTGCGCGCGCATGACCGCCTCGATCTCCCCCAGCTCCACCCGGAATCCGCGCACCTTGATCTGCCGGTCGATGCGGCCGAGGAACTCGAAGCTGCGATCGGGAAGCAGCCGCGCCTTGTCGCCGGAGCGGTACATCCGCGCGGACGGGACGGGGCTGAACGGGTCCGCGACGAACCGCTCCTCCTGGTCCGCCGTGCCCGCGAGGTACCCCTGGGACACCGAGGATCCGCCGATCCACAGCTCTCCCGGGATGCCGACGGGCAGCGGCCTGCCCTGGGGATCCAGGACGTAGGCACGCGCATGCCGCATCGGCGTGCCGAGCGGCACGGTGGAGGCCAGACCGGCCAGGTCGTGGGAGGCGGCCTGCCCGCACAGCACGCCGACGGTCGTCTCGGACGGGCCGTAGTGGTTGAAGAGCTTGCAGCCGCCGAGGAACCCGTGGAACAGGTCGTAGGTACCCCATCCGATCGGCTCGCCGCCCACGACCAGCGCCTGACGGGGCATCAGCTCTTCCGGCGCCTCGGCCACGGCGAAGACGGCCTCCAGATGCGACGGGGTGATCTTGAGGAGGTCGTAGCTCTCCTGGACCAGCAGCTCCGCCAGCGCCTGTGCGTCCGCCGAGACGTCCGCGGCGACGACCCGGAGCTCGCCCCCGGTCATCAGCGGCGGGAACAGCGCGGTGTTGCCCAGGTCGGTGCCCAGGGTGCTCAGGGCGACCGAGTCGATCTCGCCGGTGAGCCCCAGGCGGTCGAGTACGCCGTCCAGATAGGCCGCGAGCTGCCCGTGGCCGACCAGCACGCCCTTCGGTGTGCCGGTGGAGCCCGAGGTGAACAGCACATATGCGGGGTGGTCGTCCGCCGTCACGACGTCGAGGCGCTCGCTGCTGCGCTCCGCGCACACCGTCAGGTCCGCGTCGACGAGGACGGCGTCGCAGCTCTCCGGGAGATCGGAGACCGTCTCCGCGGTCGCCACCACATGCGTGAAGCGGACCGCGTCGATGATGGCGGAACGGCGCTTCGGGGGGAGGTTCGGGTCGACCGGGACGTAGCCGGCGCCGGCCTTGGCGATCGCCAGCATCGAGACGATGGCCAGGTCGGAGCGTTCGAGACAGAGACCCACCAGGTCCCCGGCGCGCACGCCGCGTTCGGCCAGCTCGTGGGCCAGGCGGTTGGCGGCCCGGTCGAGGTCGCGGTAGCTCCAGGTGCGGGTGTCCGACCTGAGGGCCGCGGCGTCGGGCGTGCGCTGCGCGGTCCGTTCGACCTGCCGGTGCCAGTGCGCCACGGGGTGCGCCGGCGGCTGTGCGGCGTTCGTGGCCGCCACGAGCTCCCGCGCGGCGTCCTCGTCGAGCATGGCCGGCGCCTGCACCGCGGCCGAGGGGTCGCCGGCCAGTGCCGACAGGACGGCCTGCAGGCAGACGAGAAGCGCCTCGGCGCCCCCCTCGGCCATTCCCTGGGCCTGGTGGCGCAGCCGGAGGCGGATCTCCTCGTCGGTGCCCTGCACCCAGAGGCCGACCTTGCGGGTGTCATCGGCCGGTTCGATCCACAGGCCGGAGAAGGCCGGCGCCTCCTGCGCGGTGAACTCCGCGGCGTCGCTGAACCTGAAGCCCGGGATGCCGGCGGCGTGTTGCCGGGCCGGGTCCATGGAGCTCTCGTCCGCGCGCTCGAAGGAGTCGACGTCCAGGTCCACCGACCGCAGCAGATCGTTCAGCGTCGTCGTGTCGGATATCGCGGCGAAGACCGGCATCGGGGTGGCGAAATGCCCGATCGACGTGGCCAGTTCGCCGAACGGCCGCCGGGTGAGCATCGTGTCGACGGCCAGGCTCTCCGGGCGTCCGGTGGCGTGCCACAGGGCGGCGAACCAACCGGTCAGCAGGACGCTGCGCAGACCGCCCGCGAGATCGGTGCCGAGGTTGCGCAGCTCCTGCGTCAGGGGCGCCGGGACCGTCCACGCCACCTCGTCGTGACCCGTTTCCTGGGAGCGGAGCTCCAGGGGCAGGTGCAGGGGAGGCAGGCCCGACAGCTGCGCCTCGCGGGCGGCCGCGCTCTCCTTCTGCGGGGTGCTCGGCGCCCCCTCCTCGACCTGCCACTGGGCGTAGTCGGCGTACTGGACGACATCCTCGCGCTGCCATGGGGCGCCGCTGCGCCGCGCGGCGTACGCCTGCTGCAGGTCCCGGAAGAAGACCTCGGCCGAGGCCGCGTCCATGCTCAGCCGCGGAGCCGAGACGAGGAGCGACCGGCGCTGGTCGGTGTGGGTGAAGAGGATCAGGCGCAGCTCCCGCGCATCGGCCTCATCGCCCTCGTCGGCCGCCGCGTGCAGTTCCTCGCGGACGAGCGCGGTCAGCGCCGCGTCGTCACCGGCGCTCTCCGACACGCGGATCGCCGGCTCGTCCTCGATCACCATCAGTACGGTGCTGTTCTCGCCGAGGACCTTGCGGTAGGCGGTGCGGAGGCTCTCGTGCACCAGCGCCACGTCGTGAACCGCCTGCTCCAGCACCTCACGGTCGACGGGGGCCGCGAGGCGCACCCCGGCCACGGTCCTGCTCGCCATGCCACCGGATACGAGGCCGAGGACGTGCTCCTGCTGCCTGGACAGGCGGAAGCCGTCCCACGTCTGGGAAGTCAGTTCTGTTCCGTGTCGATACATAGTTCGCCTCCCGTGAATTTGTTCCATGTGCGGATTGCGTCCGGCCCGAGGTATTCGGCGGCCATTTTCCAGAAGCCCGAATATTCCGTCGTCACGTCGACCAGGGAGTGGCCGACCTGCGGGGGCAGATGCGCCAGGACATCGCCGAGCTTCATGCGCAGCAGATCCAGGAATTCTTCCCGGTCCATCGGGATGTCCGCGCCGGTCCGCCGGTCCTTGATCTCCGGCTTCCCGCTCGGGCGCATCACCTTGCGGAAGCTCTTCCCCAGGGATGCATAGCTCATGACGGAGAAATTGAAGATTACCTGCTCGACCTCGGGCCCGACGGCCGCCCGGACCTTGACGCGCTTCGAGTCGGGAATGGACTCGACATCGTCGTTGTGCAGTCCTTCCGTCCCGTAGGCGCCGTGGAAAAGTCCCGCGAGGCAGATATGTTCTTTCGCCTTCATGTCCTGGAGGATGGTGCATGCCCTGAACATGTGATCCATCAGAGTTACGTCCTGATGCGCGACCTTATGCATGCCCAACCGCATGAGTTCGCTTCGATATTCCTGAGCGTCAAGCATCTAACCCTCCTTGCTGGTCGTTCGTTCGCTTTTTTTGACGTCGACATCGGCGATGCTACGAATTCGCCGGATGGGCGAGATCAGCGTCATGACCGCCGGAATGAGGAACCCTCCACCGATGCCGACGATCGTGGACCGGGTTCCGAATGCTTCGCCCAGGAAGCCGCCGATGAGTGCCCCAATGGGCAGCGCTCCCCATACGAGGAACCGAATGGCGGCCGTCGTTCTCCCCATCAGATGATCGGGGGTGATCATCTGGCGAATGCTGATGACATTGACATTGAAGAGCGGCTGACTGGCGTTGATGAGCAGGAATCCGAACCCGACAATGACGATGGTCAGGAGCGATGACCCGTTGGCCGTGGCCAACAGGAAGCCGCCGGCGCTGGTCGTGCACATGGAGAGCACGATTCCCCACCCCAGGCCGCACCACTTGTTGATGGAGCCCATCGTCAGGACACCGAGAACGGCGCCGAAACTTCCCGCGAGCACCACGATGGCGACGGTGGTGGCGGTCAGATCCAGGTCCCGCGCGAGATAGACGAAGAAGACCGCAAGAAGGGCCTGATACAGAAGGTTCCACGTGGCGCCGATGGCGGCGTTCCAGCGCAGAAAGCTGGTCTCCCGGATGAAGCGGAGACCGGCCTTGAATTCGGTCCAGATCGATGAATCGCCCGCCGCCCGGGGTGCCGAGGGCGCCGCCGGCGCCGTGGGTGCCGAGTCGGTGGGGCGTATCGAATGGATGAACAGGGCGGAGAAGGCGAACGAAAGGGCGTCCACGGCGATGGACACCGGTACCGACACCACCTTCAGGAGGCCTGCGGCGACACCCGGACCGGACATTTCGGCCACCGACCGGCTGGTTTCGAGCCACCGGTTGGCCGTGAGCAGATCGCCGGGCTCCACGACCGAGGTGAGCACGCTCTGGTAGGCGATATCGAAGAAGACCGTACAGGAACCCACCGCAAAGGCGATGGCGAACAGCCATTCAATGGTCAGGGCGTCGGAAAATGCCGCTATCGGAATCAGGGCCAATGCCGCCGCACGGATCCAGTCCGTGACGAGCAGTACGAGCCGCGGCCGCCAGCGATCGACCAGAACGCCGGCCACCAGGCCGAACAGAAGAAATGGCGCCCGCTCCAGCGAAGAGAGCATACCCACTTCCGACACGCTGGCGTCAAGCAGCGAGATCGCTATGAGCGGGAAAGCGATGAGGCTGATCTGGGAGCCGAAAACCGAAATAGACTGCGCGCACCAAAGCCTGTGGAAGCTCGGTCGCTCAACAGCGAACGTCCACCACCTTTGCCGTGCGGCCACCATATCTTCCATGGACCCTCGCCGGTAGAAATACGAGGGCACTCGCCGAACGCGATGATTACCCTCCTGTGCCGTAGCAGCCGTGAAGGTAGCCTGCATTGGTTACACGGCGGTTATGTGCACGGGAGTCGGTAATCCGACGCCTCTGCCGTGCGGGGGAAGGCCGCGGTACCGGTTTCTGCGCGGCCCGGGGCGTGAGCGCCCGTGACCTCGCAACACTGGCCGTGTATTAACTCGCCGGACTTTGGTATGGAAGTTCTATTCCGTCGAGTGGATGACGTCGAGCGGGCGAACAGGCCGTTCCGCGGCCGGGGTTCGGCGCCCGTTCGCGTCTGCCGGCAGACGCGAACGGGCGCGCCGGTCTGCCGGGCATCAATCCGCCATGCATCAATCCGCCGTACGCCAATACCTCGTGCGCCAATCCGTCGTCCCGTCCCGTACCGTCCCGCACCGTTCACCGGAAGAGTTCCGTTCTCCCAGCTCAGTCGCGCTCTTCGCGGGAAAACATCGCCACCGGTTCCGTGCGAATATCCGAGGCCGTCGGCCGGTATGCGTAACCGAACCCAAACTGGGTCCACCTACTCTGACCACCGCTCGGTCCGAGAGATCCTCTCCGCCTGCCCCGTGCAGGGGGAGGCCGTCGAAGTGTTCGGGCTGATTATTGGGCCAATGGGCGACTCGGGCCTGAGGAATCGGATGGCCCTCACAGGCATCTGACGTGCTCTCCGGAAACGGCTACCGGGTGCGATTTCGCGCGTCTTCATCCTGTCAGTCCCACCGGTGGGGAGAATCTGCATGATCCAGTCATCTCTAGCGCAGCAGCGGTTGTGGTTCCTCAATCAGCTCGAAAATGCCAGTGCCACCTACAACCTGCCCTTTGTGCTGCGGTTGCGGGGTGATGTGGACCGGGCCGCATTGGGTGCGGCCCTGCGCGACACCGTGCTGCGGCAGGAGAGCCTGCGGACGGTGTTCGTCGACGAGGGTGGTGTTCCCTGGCAGCGGATTCTGGAGCCGTCCGAGGTCGAGGTCCCGTTGCGGGTGGTGGTGGTGGCGGAGGACGTTCTGGAGCGGGAGCTGGCGGCCGCGGCGGGCCGGGGTTTCGATCTGGCCGAGGAGATCCCGCTGCGCGCCTGGCTGTTCGAGCTGGGGCCGCAGGACCAGGTGTTGCTGCTCGTGATGCATCACATCGCGATGGACGGCTGGTCGCTGGAGCCCTTGTTCCGGGATCTGTCGACGGCTTATGGCGCGCGGGTCGAGGGGCGGGAGCCCGGCTGGGCGCCGCTTATGGTGCAGTACGCGGATTACGCGGTGTGGCAGCGCGAGATGCTGGGCCCGGAGTCCGATCCCGAGAGCTTGGTCAGCCGGCAGCTGCGGTACTGGCGGGAGGCGCTCGCGGGCATTCCGGACGAGCTTTCCCTGCCGTACGACCGGTCCCGCCCGGCGGTGGGTTCGCAGCGCGGTGATCTCGTCCCCGTCGTCCTGAAGGCGGAACTCCATCAGGCGCTGACCGGCCTGGCCCAGCGCACCGGCACGAGTCTTTTCATGGTGTTCCAGGCGGCGCTGGCGGCGCTGCTGACGCGGATGGGCGCCGGACACGACATTCCGATCGGCGCCCCCACCGCGGGACGTACCGATGAGGCGCTGGACGACCTGGTCGGCTTCTTCGTCAACACCCTGGTGCTGCGGGTCGACACCTCCGGCAACCCCACCTTCGAAGAGCTCCTGACCCGGGTCCGGGAAGTCGACCTCGAAGCCTTCAGCCACCAGGACGTGCCCTTCGACCGCCTCGTCGAGGAAATCAACCCGCACCGCTCCCTCTCCCGGCACGCCCTCTTCCAGGTCATGCTCTCGCTGGAGGAGAACGACGGGGCCCTGGAGCTGCCCGGCGTGCGCTGTACGGAGCAGCCGCTCCACCTCCCCAGCGCACGCTGGGACCTGAATCTGACCCTCTCCGCGGCCTCCCACGAGAGCGGCGCCCGAAGCGGACTGACCGGGTATCTGGAGTACGCCACCGATGTGTTCGACCGGGGCACCGTAGAGGCGCTGACGGAGCGGTTGGTGAGAACGCTCGAAGAGGCCGCCGCGGATCCGGGCCGGAGGATCGGTGAGATCGAGCTCTTCTCTGCCGACGAACGCGCACGCATCCTCGACGACTGGAACGACACCGCCCGCACGGTGCCTGCCGGGACGGTCCCGGATCTGTTCGAGGCGCAGGCCGCCCGCACTCCGCAAGCGCTCGCGCTGGTGGACGGGCGGACGAGGTGGACGTACCAGGAACTGAACGCGCACGCGAACCGCCTGGCACGGACCCTCATGGACCATGGCGTCGGACCCGAATCGGTGGTCGCGGTCGCCGGGGAACGTTCGGCCGCACTCGTCTCCGTGCTCCTGGCCACCCTGAAGGCCGGCGGGACGTACCTGGCCGTCGACGGCCGGTACCCGGCGGATCGTATGGCGTTCATGCTCGCCGACGCCCGGCCGGCCGTGATCGTGACGGCGGGCGGCGTGCCGGACACGATCCGGCGGGCGGCGCACGACACCGGCACGGCGGTGCTCGCGCTCGACGATCCCGCGGTCGTCGCCCGCCTGGCGGAGCTTCCGTCCGCCGATCCGACCGGGGCCGAGCGCCCGCTGTCACCGCTGCCCGAACACGTCGCCTACCTCGTCTACACCTCTGGATCGACCGGCCGGCCCAAAGGGGTCGCCGTCCCGCACGCCGGAGTCGTCCGCCTGGTGCACGGTGCGGGCTTCATGGAGCTCGGCGCCGGCGACGTGTTCGGCCAGCTGTCCTCGGTGTCGTTCGACGCGGCCACCCTGGAGATCTGGGGAACGCTCCTCAACGGCGCAACCCTGGCGATTCCCCCTACGGGACTGCTGTCGAGCGTGGAGCTGCGCGACTTCCTGACCGGGCACAAGGTGACCGCCCTGTGGCTGACGGCCGAACTGTTCCACCAGGCGGTCGACGCGGACGCCGCAGCCTTCGCCGGTCTCCGGTATCTGCTGGCCGGCGGCGATGTGCTCGCCGCCCCGCAATGCCGCGCGGTGCTGGCAGCGGCTCCCTCGGTCACCCTCATCAACGGCTACGGCCCGACCGAGAACACCACCTTCACCACGACCCACACCGTGCGGGCCGCGGACCTGGCGGACCACGCTGCGGTGCCCATCGGGCGGCCGATCGGCAACACCCGGGTGTACGTCCTCGACGAGCACCTCACACCGGTTCCGCCGGGCGTGACCGGTGAGCTGTACACCTCCGGCGCAGGGCTGGCGAGGGGCTACCACAACCGCCCCGGGCTCACCGCCGAACGCCTTGTGGCCTGCCCGTTCGGTGCCGCCGGTGACCGCATGTACCGCACCGGCGACCTGGTCCGGTGGGGCCGCGACGGGGTGCTGGAGTTCATGGGCCGGGTGGACGACCAGGTGAAGATCCGCGGGTTCCGGATCGAACCCGGCGAGATCGAAGCGGCCGTGCTGGACACCCCAGGGGTGGGACGCGCGGTGGTCGTGGTGCGCGAGGACGTCCCCGGCGACCGCCGCCTCGTCGCGTACGTGGTCCCGGCGGGCAGCGCTCAGAGCGAGGACGACGCGATCCCGCAGTCCGTCGACGGGCGCAAACTGGCCACTTCGGTGGAGGAGTTCACCGCCACCCGGCTCCCGGAGTACATGGTCCCTTCCGCGGTGGTCGTCCTCGACGCCATTCCGGTGACCGCCAACGGCAAGCTGGACCGCCGGGCACTGCCCGCACCCGCCTACGGCACGTCCGGAGCCGAGGCCGGCAGCTCGCACCGGACCCTCGTCACCGAACAGGAGCGCATCCTCTCCGGGCTGTTCGCCGAAGTCCTCGGCCTCGCACAGGTCGGCCTGCACGACAACTTCTTCTCCCTGGGCGGCCACTCGCTCCTCGCCACCAGATTGATCAACAGCGTGCGCTCCACGTTCTCCGTGGAACTGCCGCTGAAGGCGCTGTTCCAGGCGCCGACGGTGGCCTCACTGATGAAGATCATCAGCAGCAACGAGGAAACCCGTCCCCCCTTGGTGCACCAGGACCGCCCGGGACTGGTGGAGGTCTCCCTGGCGCAGCAGCGGCTGTGGTTCCTCAATCAGCTCGAGGACGCCAGCGGCACCTGGAACGTTCCGGTGGGGCTGCGGTTGCGGGGTGATGTGGACCGGGCCGCGCTGGGTGCGGCCCTGCGGGACACGGTGTTGCGGCAGGAGAGCCTGCGGACGGTGTTCGTCGACGAGGGTGGTGTTCCCTGGCAGCGGATTCTGGAGCCGTCCGAGGTCGAGGTCCCGTTGCGGGTGGTGGCGGTGGCGGAGGACGTTCTGGAGCGGGAGTTGGCGGCCGCGGCGGGCCGGGGTTTCGATCTGGCCGAGGAGATTCCGCTGCGCGCCTGGCTGTTCGAGCTGGGACCGCAGGACCACGTACTGCTCCTGGCCATGCATCACATCGGCATGGACGGCTGGTCGCTGGAGCCCATGTTCCGGGATCTGTCGACGGCCTACCGCGCACGGACCGGGGGACGGGAACCCGTCTGGGCTCCCCTTCCGGTGCAGTACACGGATTACACGGTGTGGCAGCGCAAGGTGCTGGGCTCGCAGTCCGATCCGGGGAGCTTGGTCAGCCGGCAGCTGCGGTACTGGCAGGAGGCGCTCGCGGGAATTCCGGACGAGCTCGCCCTGCCGTACGACCGGCCCCGCCCGGCGGTCAGTTCGCATCGCGGCGATCTCGTCCCCGTGGTCCTGGATGCCGAACTCCATCAGGCGCTGACCGCCCTGGCCCAGCGCACCGGCACCAGCCTCTTCATGGTGTTCCAGGCCGCGTTCGCGGCGCTGCTGACCCGCATCGGCGCCGGACACGACATCCCGCTGGGCGCCCCCACCGCAGGACGTACCGACAAGGCGCTGGACGACCTGGTCGGCTTCTTCGTCAACACCCTGGTGCTGCGCGTCGACACCTCCGGCAACCCCACCTTCGAAGAACTGCTGACCCGCGTCCGGGAAGTCGACCTCGAAGCCTTCAGCCACCAGGACGTGCCCTTCGACCGCCTCGTCGAGGAAATCAACCCGCACCGCTCCCTCTCCCGCAACGCTCTCTTCCAGGTCATGCTCATGCTGGAGGAATCGGGCGACGCTCTTCAGCTGCCCGGTGTCCAATGCACGGACCAGCCCGTCGACTTCCCGATTGTGCGCTTCGACATGTGGCTGGGTCTGACCGAGTCGAAGTCCCCGGAAGGGGACTGCAAGGGAGTTACCGGAGAGCTCCGCTACAGCGTCGACCTCTTCGACCATTCCACGATTCAAGACCTCGCGGAAAAGTTCCTTTCCCTGCTGCGGACGGTCGCCGCTCACCCGGAGCGTCCCGTGACATCGACGCGTTCCCCCAATGCGCTCGGGACAGTTCGGCGGAAGCCGGTCAAACTCCCGGCCGATTCCTCCTTCCAGGCCACAAATGACCACACGGCTTGACCAGTTTTGAGAGGCACATCATGTTCTTCGTTTTTCAGCCCGAGTTCCGGGAGGCGTCGTGACCCAGTCGATCCACATGGCAGGAAGCATCAGGAGCTCTTATGAGCGGGACGGCTGGTTCTTGTCGCCAGATGTTCTGGACGAGGAGGTGATAGCCGGCGTGACGGCCCGAGTCGAGGCCATGAGCGCCCAGGACCGGCCCGAGGTCGTGTACGAGAAGGGCACCCGGACCGTGCGCGGCATCCACGGATGTCACCTCTTCGACGATGTCTGCAGTCGGCTCGTCCGGCTGCCCGCGCTGCTGGGCCTTGCCGAGGAAATCCTCGGCGAACCGGTCTACGTCTACCAGTTCAAGGTCAACATGAAGCAGCCCGGGGAGGGCGCCGCGTGGCCTTGGCACCAGGACTTCGCCTTCTGGAGCCGGGAAGATGGAATGCCCGCGGACAAGGCGGTCAACATCGCGATCCTCCTCGACGAGGTCCACGAGAAGAACGGCCCCTTGCGCGTCATCCCGGGCAGCCATCGGCAGGGCCTCGTCGGCCCCGAGGCCGACGGGATGGAGGGTGAGGGCGGCGGCGACTGGCGCAACCACGTCTCGGCGGATCTGGAACACACCGTTCCCGACACCTTCGCCGAGGCCCTCGCGGAGCAGTCGGGCACCGAACTGGCGGTGGGACCGGCCGGCTCGCTCTATGCCTTCCACCCGACGATCGTCCACTCGTCGTCCAACAACCTCTCGGACGACCGCCGGGCGCTTCTCCTGGTGACCTACAACGCCGTGAGCAATGCCCCCGAGCGGCTGACCCGGCCGGAGTTCCTCGTGAGCAGGGACACCACCCCGCTGGCCGCGGTCGCGACGAACGCTCTGTGAGCTCGGCTCACCGCGCATTTCGGCCTCTCGGTTCCCTGTCGATCCCGGCGGGGAACCGAGAGGCCGCGCTCTTGATCGCGCCGCGCAGGGCGTGATCGTGCAGGTACCACACCCAGGCGGGTGGACCGCGCCCGGCACGGCCTGCGGTCGGCGAGCCGGGCGTGGTGCTGAAGACTGTGGGCATGGAGTTCTTCTGTTACCACCGCGACCGGCCCGGCTCCCTGACGCTGCGTGAGGAGCTGCTGGAGGAACACCGCTCGTACATGGACCGGTATGCGGCGGAGATGATCGCCCGCGGCCCGAGCCTCACGCGCGACCGCACCGCACCCACCGGCAGCGTGCACATCGTCGACCTGCCCGATGCCGCCGCCGCCCGCGCGTTCGCCTTCGGCGAGCCCGGCTACCAGGCAGGCGTGTACCGCGATGTGCTGCTGCGCCGGTGGCGCAACCTGCTGGGGCGCACGATGTGGGACTTCCCCGGTGGCAGCACCGGCGGCAACCGGTATCTGGTGCTCGGCCTCGGCGCGGGGCGGGCCGCCGATCTCGACCTACCGCCCGACCAGGACGAGTTGATCGCGTACGGGCCGCTGCTGTCCGACGACGGTGTCGCCTGGCTGGGCACGGCGGCGCTGCTGCGTGCCCCGGACCCGGATGCGGCGCGCGCCGTCCTCGACCCGGAGCGGTACGCCGACATCGAGGTGCACAACTGGCAGTTCGGCGGGCGACCGTGAGGAACCGGGGCGCCGTGGCCGGCAGCCGCGACAGGAAGAGATCCCCCTAAACCTTTCGCGGTAACGGGTTTCCGTAGCAGGGCTCGGTAACGGTCTTGGTCACGCGTCCCGGTAACTGATCTCGGTAATGGGTTGAGGTGACGGGCGCCCTGCCGGTGCGGTCGGCGGAACCTCCGGCGGCTCGGGCGGAATCCGCGGTTCCTGAGGATCCGCATCGCCCTCGCGTGAGAGATCCGGCAGGTAGCGGCGAAATCCGCGGTGAAACCGTTAACTGGATCACGGTCGAACTCCGCCCGGCGGGCCGGACCACCCTCGATACTGTCATCGGCCTGTCTCCCGGCGTCGGCTCGGTCGTCACGGTCCGTTCGATCACCGGCTCCACCAACCAGCCGATCGGAAGGCGCAGTTATCCCTATAGGAAATGTCGATAGGTCAAGGGATTGACACGGACGGTGTCCGCGAGGACATGATGCCCGCGTGTGGATAGCCGTAGCGGGGGCGGGCCGGGGGCGAGAGGGGCATTGTCGGGTGCCAGTTGACGGATCCGGGGGCCGTCGAGGAATCAGCGTCATACCAGGGCGGCCTGCCTGAAGCAACGCAGGGCGCAAATCTGACGGCGAGTGCCGGGCCGAGTGCGGGGTTCTCGCCGCAGCAAAGCCAGGCGCTCGGCGGGGGAGTACGGGGGGAGTATTCGATGGTCGGCATGGCGGTGCCTGACGCCCCTGACCATTCGAGGCCCCTCGGTCGGGCGAGCCTTCGGCAGAATCGTTTCCACCAGGGCCGTGTGTGGCAACGGGGTGGGGCCACAGCGGTCCTCGGGGCACGGTCAGTGTCACCAAGCGCGGTGAGAAGTTACCGAGAAAGGTTCATTGGATAGCTTTATGGACGGGGTCTGTACCATTTCGATATGCGCCTTTGGCGCCTTCAAAGTGACGTTCAACGGAGATCCCGTTGAAAGATGGCACGCCGGCAAGGCAAGAAAATTGCTGCAGTTCTTACTGCTGCATCGAGATCAGTCGGTATCGCGCGATGTTCTCTACGATGCGCTCTGGCCCGACGCATTAAGCGCGACCAATTCCAGCGCGTTGAAGGTGGCCGTGCACGCGCTCCGGAAAATTCTGCAGCAGGCGCAGCGGCGGCACCATGCCGAAGGTCTGAATTCCTCCCTTCAAGTGCGCACCTGCGAGTCCGGCTACCGCCTGGAAACCCGTAACGTCTGGACCGATTTCAGCGAGTTCGAATCGCTGGTCGACCGAGCGCATGAGGCGCAGAAGAGACGTGATCTCCACAGCGCGGAAGAGCTGTACGGCAAGGCGGTTGAGGTCTATGGAGGAGACTTCCTGCCGGGCCTGCTGGACGACTGGGCCGCCACCCAGCGCGAGTGGCTGAGGAGCCGCCAGCTCTTCGCCCTGGGATTCCTGTCGGCGAGACGCCTCGAGCAGGGCGATCAGCTCAGCGTGATCGATCTGTGCCGACGCATGCTGGCGGTCGATTCGCTGCACGAGGATTCCTACCGCATGCTCATCTCCGTGCACGCCGAACTCGGTCAACTGGCCCAGGTGCAGCGCTGGTACAGGCTCTGCGCCAAGCGGCTCCGCGACGAGCTGCAGGTGCCTCCGGACGACGAGACCCAGCGCATCTACGAGCACGCGCTACGCGGCCGGCAACTGGTCAGGATGAATGCGCGGTGCCTGCCGGCCGGTGACGTTTCTTGATCCCTGCGGTACGAGGGGATCGAGCGCAGTTCGAGAACATCTGGCCGCGGGTCAACCGCGACGACCGCAACCCACCACCGTCCACTCACGCCACGCGCATCCCCTATCCCACCCGCATCCCCGTCCCCTTCCCCATCCCTACCCGCATCCCCCATGCCCTTCCTCATGTCGCTAGGTGCCACACGACTGCCGCGGGGCCCCGCGTCGAGGGCCTCGCGCGCTCATCGGCCCGGTCCGCCGTCCGCCCGCACGGAGGCGGTGCGCGCCCGGTCGCCCTCCGGTGGCGGACGGGCGGGCGCCAGGGGCTCGTCGACCATGGCGGAAGGTGTGCGCGCTGCGTGACGCGCGTCACTGTCCATGCCGTCACAGTTGCGGCCCCTGTCGTGTCTACAGGGTGAATCGGGTGCGGACAGGGAGGCGAGGGGCATGCGGGGTGAGCGTCGACTCGACCGTCCGCTGACCCGTGAGATCGCCGTCCCCTGGCTCCACGGCAAGTACGCCGTGCGCCGCCCCGACAAGGTGGGTGCGGCGATCGTTCCGCGCCGTCCGGCAAGGAGGAGGGAAGAGACATGGAGACCGTGACGGTGCGACGTGTCATCGCAGCGCCGATCGCCGAGGTATTCGATTGGTGCACCACGACCACCAACTACACCCGTTCCCCGTTCGTCCTCAGGGCACGGCTGGCCCGGCCGGGTGCGGGCGCACCCTATGGAGTGGGCGCTGTCCGGTTGCACACATGGCTGATCGGCTGGTTCCGCGAACGGATCACCGTCTACAACCCGCCGTACGACTTCGACTACACCGTCGAACGCAGCTTCCCGCCGGCCCGGCACGAGCTCGGCCGCATGACCTTCACCGAAGTCGCCGAGGGCACCCAGGTCGACTGGACGTCGACCTTCCAGCTCCCGCTGCCCTTCGGCGCGGCCGCCCTGACCCGCGCATTCGCCAAGCCCGTCATCGCCCACGTCTTCGGGAAGATCCTCGACGCCGCTGACACCGCACTCACCGCTCGCCCGGCCGGCCGCACCTGACCGAGTGCGGGTGGCCGCACCGTGCCTGTCGCTCGTCGCTCGTCGCTCGTCGCTCGTCGCTCGTCGCTCGTCGCTCGTCGCTCGTCGTCCGTCGTCCGTCGCCCGTCGCTCGCCGCGGCACCGTGCCCGCGGCGAGCGCGCCGGGCGCCGCCCTGCCCCTGTCCCTGTCCCGGCACCGTGTGGGCCCTACCTGCGCGGCACGAACTGCGAGAGGAGCAGCTTGTGTTGAGTGCCTGAGAGGGCATGCCGTGCGCGGACCGGCCGGCCCGCGCCGCCGGCTCCCGATGCCGCCTAGGCGACCGACCGGTAGGTGCACACGTGTACGCCCGTACCGCTGGTCACCGTGGAGACCAGTTCCAGCGTGCGCAGCGCACCGTCGTCGGGGAAGAGCCTTTTGCCGCCGCCGAGCAGCACCGGCATGATCATGAGCCGGAGCTCGTCGACCAGGCCCTCCGCCAGAAGGGCACGTACGAGTGTGGGGCTCCCCATGACCAACAGGTCGCCGCCCTCGCTCTCGCGCAGCTTCCGGACCCGGGCGAGGGCCTTGTCGCCGGGGATGCGCGTGGTGTTTTCCCACGTCAGTTCGGCGTCGCCCAGCGTCTGGGACACCACGTACTTCGGGATGGCGTTCATCCGGTCGGCGAACGGGTCGCCGGCCCGCTCGGGCCACGCCGCGGCCATCGTCTGCCATGTGCGGCGCCCGAACAGCAGCGCCTCGGCCTTGGTCAGCGCGTCGGCGAAGGCACCGCCCACCACCTCCGGATCGAAGAAGGGGTGCGACCAGCCGCCGTGGGCGAAGCCCCCATCGGTGTCCTCGTCGGGCCCGCCGGGCGCCTGCACGACGCCGTCCAGGCTCATGAACTCACTGATAACGATGCGCATGGGACTCGCTCCTCTTCCTGTCTTCGGGTGGACATCAAACGGTCGGCAGCAACGGTCGGCGACAAAGAACGGTCGGCGACAAGGAACGGTCGGCGACACGGTGGGACAACAAGGGAGACCGTCGGGCCGCGCCGGAATCATCGCGCCCGCTCGATCCCGCCGTACGCGTCGTCGGGGCCTGCCGCGTGGTGGGGACGATCATGAACCATTCAACGGGCTCGACACGTAACCCTCATAGATCTGATCCTGGCGAGTTCCAGGAGGTCCTCGATGTCTTCCCGTACTGCTGAGGCGGGGCTGAGGGGAGTCGCAGCGATCTGCGCGCTCCTCAGCGCCGTGGTCCATCTCCTTCTCGTCCCGGAACATCTCCGGGAAATGCCGTATATAGGAATCCTTTTCCTTGTGGGCAGTATTGCGCTGCTCGTCGTCGCCGCAGGTCTCGTGCGGCGGAACCCCGTACCGGCGTGGCTGCTGGGTGCAGTGGTCAACGCCGGCATGATTCTCGGCTTCGCGCTGTCCCGGACCGTCGGGCTGCCGGGCTACTACGAACCAGGCTGGGATCCCCCCTACGGGACCCTGTCCATCGTGTCCGAGGCCGTGTTCATCGTCGCCTTCGTCGCCTGGTACGGCATGCGTAGGGCGGGCCCGCCGTCCCGTACGGTCACCCGCTCGGCCGCATCCGTGCACGTGCGGTGACGGCTTCCGGTGGCGGTGATGTCGCGAGCGCGGCCCATGGACCGGCCGGTGGAACGGGGGAGAATGGGGTCGTGGTCTTCCGTATCCGCCGGGCAATCCCGCGGCCGGGGCGGACCGTATATAAGGGCATGCAGAGGTTGCAGCTCCCGGTCGGACGCATCCCGGACGAGGCGCTGCTGGCTGGTCTGGCCACGGGGGACCCCGAGCTCGCCGTCACCTTCGTACGGCGTTTCCAGCACACGGTCTTCGGCGTGGCCATCGCGGTCACCCGCGATGCGCAACTCGCGGAGGACATCTCCCAGCAGACGTTCGAGCGTGCGTGGCGGCACGCGCAGATCTACGACTCGCGCCGTGGATCGGTGACGACCTGGCTGACGACCATCGCGCACAATCTCGCCATCGACGCCGTCCGTGCCCGTCGGCCGGAGCCGGTCGCCCCCGAGGACCTCGACGCGCTGTTGGAGGTGGTGACCGATACTCCCGAGCAGCGGGCGCTCGCCGACGAGGCCTCGTCCACCCTGCGGGCCGCGGTGGGCCGGCTGCCGCGCGAACAGGCCCGTGCCCTGGTCATGGCGGGCATCTACGGGATGACCGCTCGGCAGATCGCCGACCGGGAGCACATCCCCCTGGGCACCGCCAAGACGCGGATCAGGACGGCGATGGGAAAACTGCGGACCACGCTCGCTTCGCCGAATCCCGCGTCTGAGGAGCCCGCATCTGCGGATCCGGCGTCGGCGAGTCCGGCGTCTGCGGATCCGGCGTCTGCGAGTCCGGCGTGTGCGAGTCCGGAGCCTGCGAGTCCTGAATCTCCGAGTCCTGAGGCTGCGAACCCCGCGTCCGCGCAACAGCCTGCGAACCCCAAGTCCCCGAAACCGACATCCGCTGATCCCAAGTCTTCGAACCCAGCATCATCGAACCCAGCATCCTCGAACCCTGCGTCTCCGAAGCGAGGCGACCATGACTAGCCACCTGACCTGCGAAGAGCTGCGCGAGACCGGCGCCGAGCTGGCACTGGGCGTGCTCGCGGGCCGGGAGCGTGCCGAGGCGGCCGCCCATCTGGACCGCTGTGCGGAGTGCCGGGAGTACGTCGAGCAGCTTGCCCTCGTAGGCGACGGGCTGCTCGGCCTCCTGCCCGGCAGTGAGCCGCCGGCCGGCTTCGAAACCAGGGTGGCGCGGCGGCTGACCCGGCTCGCGGCGGCGCGCGACGGACGCGTGACCGCCCGCGGCTTCGGGCTCCGGCGCGAGGGGTTCCGCCGAGGCGCCCGGCTGCGGCTCGCGTCTGCCGCGGCCGTGCTCGCGCTCGGCTTCGGGTTCGGCGGCTGGGCGCTGGGCACGGCGGCCGTCGAACACGGTGCGGCCGCCCCGACACGGCCCGGCCAGGCCGGGGCGGGAATGGTGCGCGCGCAGCTGACCGGCGCCGGTACGTCGGCTCGGCAATCGGTCGGTGAGATCTATGCCCATCCCGGACCACCGGGCTGGGTGTTCATGTCCGTCGATCTCGACGACGCCGGGATTCCGTACAACGGGAAGGTCACCTGCCTGCTGGAGCGTACCGACGGCACCACCGTCCGGCTCGGCACCTTCGACCTGCACCACGGGTACGGCTACTGGGGCGCCCCGAGCTCCGTGGATCCCTCCACGCTCTCCGGAGCCCGCCTGACCTCGGCCGATGGCCGGGTCCTTGCCACCGCGGACTTCGCTGCGCGGTGACCGCGGTTCGGCTGCGGCACCGGGCGTACCGATCACTGCGTACTGCTTGCTGTGTATTGCCCGCTGCGTACTGCTGCCTGCCGCGTACCGCTCGACTGCGTACTGATCACTTCGTGCTGCCGCCGGAGTGCCGAGGCCATGGCCGGATGGGCGAATCGTGGGCCGTCCGGCCTCGTCGTGGCCCGGTGCAACCCGTGATCCGCGTCCGGTGTTCTTTGAGGTGAGGGCGGGAGACGGTCGGAAACGCGAGAGGAGTGCGGAGAGTTCGGGGGGCCTGAGCGCCGACCGTAGCGACCCTTGTGCCCGCAGCGTTCTCGAGGAGGGCCGGATTCATGGACAACACAGCATCTCTGACGGCGACTCAGCTCGCAGAGCTCATCCGAAACCGTGAGATCTCGCCGACGGAAGTGGTGCAGGCGAGTCTCGACCGCATCGAGCTTCTCAACCCCGCGGTGAACGCTTTCGTGACCGTCTGCCGTGACGAGGCGCTCGCCGCGGCGGAGAGGGCGGACCGGGCGGTGGTGTCGGGGGCCGAGCTGGGACCGCTGCACGGCGTGCCGATCGGGGTCAAGGATCTTGATCCGGTCGAGGGCGTCCGGGTGACACGCGGTTCCACACTGTTCGCCGAGGATGTTGCACAGGAGACGATCATGTGCGTGGACCGGCTGGTGAAGGCCGGTGCCATCGTGGTCGGAAAGACCAACACACCCGAGTTCGGATTCAAGGCCACCACGGACAACGCCCTGTTCGGGCCGACCTCCACACCCTTCAACCTGGCCATGAACGCAGGCGGTTCCTCCGGCGGCAGCGCCGCCGCGGTCGCCACGGGAATGGTGCCACTGGCGCAGGGGTCCGACGCGGGCGGCTCGCTGCGGGTGCCCGGGGCCTTCTGCGGCGTGTTCACGATGATGACCACCTTCGGCCGGGTGGCCGTGCCCGCCCGCCCCAACGCCTTCCGCAGGCTCAACCCAATGGTCTGCTACGCCCCCTTGGCCCGTACGGTCGAGGATGCGGTCCTCGGCCTCGACCTCATGTCGGGGCCGCATCCGAGGGACCCCTACTCCTTCCCGCTGCAGGAGTCGCTCGCCTCGGCCCTGACGCCCTCGCTGTCGGGCCTTCGGGTTGCCTACAGCCCCGACCTCGGCGGCTATCCGGTCGAGTCGGAAGTCGAATCCCTGGTGCGGGCCGCGTTGCCGGCGTTCAAGGAGGCCGGGGCCGAGGTCACGGAGGTCGACTTCCGGCTTCCCCTGCCACATGCCGAGCTGACCGCCATGTGGCGCCGCTATCTGTCCCTCTGCCATGCGGAGTCCGCAGAGGTCAGCCGCAGCCAGGGCGTCGATCTGCTCGGTGAGCAGGGGCGGGCGGTCGACCCCCACTACCTGGCGAGCGTGCGTACCGGCGCCGCCCTGAGCGCCGTGGACTTCAGGCTGGGTGACCTGGTGCGCACCAAGGTGCTGGACGCGTTCGAAGACCTCTTCGACGCGTTCGACCTCGTCATCAGCCCGGTGAATTCCGTGGCGGGCATTCCCAACGACGACACCCGCACCACTGTCGGACCGCGCCAGGTCGCGGGCCAGGAAGTCGACCCCTTTGTCGGCTGGTCGCTGACCAGCCCGTTCAACCTGATAGCCAGCCCCGCCGCGACGGTCCCCGTCGGGCGGGCGGCCAATGGCGTGCCGGTCGGCCTGCAGATCGCGGCGCGTCGGCACCGCGACGCGGCCGTCGTCCGGGGCGCCACCGCTTTCCAGAAGCAGTCGCCGTGGCAGGGCCTCTACCGGGACCTCTGGGGCGCTCTCCCCGGACGCGGCTGACCCCGCACCCCGCCGCGCCGACCCCCAGCAGTCAACCGGCACCCCACCAGCCAACCGGCGATGCGCACCGCCCAACCGGCGTCCCGCACCAGCCAACCAGCCAACCGGCCAACCGGCCAACCGCCCCAAGCCCCACCACCGGCCCCCACCCAGCCCCATCGAGCCCGCCCTGCCACCACGGGGGCGAGACGAACCCCTGCGAACCCCTAAGGAAAGTTCTCTGATGACGCACGGTTCCTCCGCAGCACCGCAGTCCGAGTCCCTGCCCGCGGCGGCCCAAGCGGCGCTCTTCGACCTCGACGGCACGCTCATCGCCACCGAACACCGCAGCCGCGCCGCCTGGACCCGGCTCTTCGAGGCCCATGGGCTGGCCGTCGACGACGCGCTGCTCGCCACCTTCGTCGGGCGGCGCGGCCAGGAGGCCCTGGGGGATCATGCGCACCGCTTCCCGGGCAGCACGGTCGAGGAGCTCTTCGACGAGGCCGTCGGATATCTCAACGGCCCTGATATGCCGCCCCCTTACGCCGTGCCGGGAGCCGGCGCACTGGTGAAGAGACTGCATGCCGACGGTGTCCCGATGGCTGTCGTCACCTCGGGGCTGCGGGAGCACGCTCGCGCCCTGCTCGACCTGGTGGGCGGCGCGCATCTCTTCGCCGTAATGATCACCGCCGAGGACGTGAGCCGGGGGAAGCCACACCCGGAGGGCTATCTGGCGGGGTGCGCGGCGCTGGGGGTCGAGCCGGGACGGGCGGTGGCCTTCGAGGACGCGCCCGCCGGTGTGGCGGCTGCCCAGGCAGCGGGCCTGGCCTGTGTGGGGATCACGACGACGCACACCGGCGCGGATCTCCGGTCCGCGGATCTCGTGGTCCCCGATCTCACCACGGTCGACTGGCCGCCCGTACCGATCCACACGACCGTCTGACGCACTCTCACAAGGACTGGCCTCACCATGCAGCAACAGCCCCCTGGTACCGAAAGCGGGGAAACCCCCCGGCAGGCCGTCGCGCCGCAACCCGGCGCCCGGGACGGTGCGGGCCCGGCGCGGAGATGGCGGCTGCTCGCGGTGCTTCTGGCGGCGCAGTTCATGGCCAATGTGGACACCGCGATCGTCAACATCGCCGCGCCGTCGATCCAGAGCGATCTGGGTGCCTCCGGCGGCGAGGCGGGCCTGGTGATTTCGGGTTATGTGGTGGCGTACGCCGTCCTCCTGGTGACCGGAGCCCGGCTGGGTTCCCTGCACGGCCACCGCCGGATCTTCAACACCGGGATGACCGTCTTCACCGCCGCATCACTCGCCTGTGCCCTGGCGCCGGACTCCCTCGTACTGATCATCGCCAGGGTCGTCCAAGGTGCCGGGGCGGCCCTGATGGTGCCCCAGGTGCTCAGCGGCATCCAGCTGCACTTCCCCGGCCGGCAGCGGATCAAGGCCCTGGGCTATTACGCCCTCGCGCTGTCCGGGGGAGCCGTGGCGGGGCAGGCACTGGGCGGTGTGCTCATCGCGGCGGACCTCTTCGGTACCGGCTGGCGCCCGATCTTCTTGATCAATGTCCCGGTGGGGCTGCTGCTGATAGCCGCGGCGATACGGATGATGCCCAGGGACGAAAGGGCCCGTGAGGCACCGGAACTGGACCTGCGGGGGATGGCGCTCCTGTCGGCGGCCGTCCTGCTGCTGATCGTGCCGCTGCTGCTCGGCACGGACCAGGGGTGGCCGGCCTGGACATGGATCTGCCTGGGGCTGAGCCTTCCGGCGCTGGTGGGATTCCGGCTGAGCCAGCGCGAGCTGTCCGCCCGCGGAGGGCGGCCGCTGATAGCCGAAGAGGTGATCCGGCAACGGGCCGTCCGCTGGTGGCTGTGCGCGCACGGCGTGACCACCATGACGTACTTCGCCCTGCTGTTCGTCCTGGCGGTCTACCTCCAGGAGGGCCTGCACCGGGGCCCGGCGTATGCGGGTCTGGCCATGGTCTCCTGGGTGGCCGCCTTCGGCCTCGGCGGTCCGATGCTGGCCCGGACCCCGGAGCGCAGCCGGGCGGCGATGCCGGCGATCGGCTGCCTGGTCCTGGCCGTGGGGTACGCCGCGATATGGGTGTACCTGATGGCCGGAGAGCGTTCCGGACCGCTGATGTTCGTGTTGCTGGGCGTGGGTGGCCTGGGGCTGGGGATCAGCTCCAACTCCCTCATCAGCGCGATGACATTCGCGTTGCCGGAGCGCTATGCCGCCGATCTCTCGGGCGTGATCAGCACCAATGCCCAGCTCGCCGGGGCGCTGGGGGTCGCCACCTTGGGCGGCGTCTATCTCTTCCTCGCGGAGAGAGGCTCGGCGCAGCTCTCGGCCCGCGCGCTGGGCATCGTGCTGTGCATCTCCGCGGTGCTGTCGCTGCTCAGCGCGGTGGCGGCCCAGTTGGCCCGTCGCCGGCCGGCGGCCGAGGGACTGCCCGCGGTGTCCTGAAGCGGGAGGCACGGGGGCGCCGGCGGCACGGGCGGCACGGCGGGAGCGGGGACGGCGACGGTGAAGCCGACGCGGGGGTCCGGACCGGGAATCGGTCCGGACCCCCGCGTCGGAGGGGGTGGTCCATCGCGCTCCGGTATGTGGTTAGACTTGCTAGGTACAAGCAATATTCTTATCGGACCGTCAGGGCTACCGACGGATACATCGGGGGATCACGACGATGGGTAACGGCACGGTCCGTTCCGATGGCCAGACGGACCCGCAGGTCACGGCGGCGTCGGGGCTCGCCGATGCGGCCGCCGGGCTGGGCACGGAGATCGTCCGCTTTTCGCGGCTGATCGCGGCATGGAAGCAGCGTGCCAAGAAGGACACCGGTGCCGCCGACCGGGTGCTGCTGGCCCGGCTCGTGGTCGGCGGCGACCGCAGGGCCACCGATCTGGCCGCGGATGCGTTCCTGGATCTTTCGACGGTCAGCCGTCAGGTGCGCTCCCTGGTGGAGCGGGGCCTGGTCGACCGGCGTCCGGATCCGGAGGACCGCCGCGGGACGCTGCTGACCCCCACCGACGCGGGGCGCGCCGCCTTTGCGCACTACCGGCGTCAGCGCGATGCGGAACTGGCCGAGCTCCTGGAGCCGTGGCCGCCGCAGGACCGGGCCGATCTGATCCGGCTGTTGGGCCGGCTCAACGAGGACTTGGCAGAACAACACGCACGGCAGCTCCCAGGGGGAGACCAGGGCGGCACCGTGGAGCAGGGAGACACACACGAATGAGCACATCCACCTCGCCACCCGTGGCGGAACCCGCGGCGATACCGAGCTCGGGGGGACTGAGCCACCGGCAGATCCTCACCATCCTCAGCGGTCTGATGCTGGGGATGTTCCTTGCCGCGCTCGACCAGACCATCGTCAGCACGTCCATCCGCACCATCGCCGACGATCTGCACGGCCTCAGCCAGCAGGCGTGGGCCACCACCGCCTACCTGATCACCTCGACGATCGCCACGCCGCTCTACGGCAAGCTGTCCGACCTGCACGGCCGCAAGCCGTACTACCTGGCCGCGATCAGCATCTTCGTCGTGGGCTCGGTGCTGTGCACCTTCTCCACCTCGATGACCGAACTGGCCTCGTTCCGCGCGGTGCAGGGTCTGGGTGCCGGCGGTCTGATGTCGCTGGCGCTGGCGATCATCGGTGACATCGTCCCGCCGCGCGAACGCGCCCGCTATCAGGGCTACATGCTCGGTACGTTCGCCACCTCCAGCGTCGCCGGACCGCTGATCGGCGGCGCACTGGCCGGTCAGGACACGCTGCTGGGCATCACCGGCTGGCGCTGGGTGTTCCTGGTCAACGTACCGATCGGCATCATCGCGCTGTTCGTCGTCGCCAAGGTCCTCAACATCCCGCACTCCCGCCGCGACCACCGCATCGACTGGTGGGGCGCGCTGACCATCGCCATCGGCGTCGTGCCGCTGCTGCTCGTCGCGGAGCAGGGGCGCGAGTGGGGCTGGGACTCGACCCGGTCCATCGTCTGCTACGCCGTCGGCGCGGTCGGCATCATCGCCTGGATCTTCGTCGAGCGGTGGGTCGGCGATGACGCGCTGATCCCGATGCGGCTGTTCCGCAACGGCACCTTCAGCATGACCAGCCTGCTGTCCGTGCTGATCGGTATGGGGATGTTCGGCGGAATGCTGATGATCCCGCAGTACCTCCAGCTGGTGAAGGGCGCCAGCCCCACCAAGTCGGGCCTGGAGATGCTGCCGTTGATGGCGGGCATGATGATCGCCTCCATCGCCTCCGGCCAGATCACCGCCAAGACCGGCCGCTACAAGATCTTCCCGATCCTCGGCACGGCGCTGATGATCGCGGCGATGCTGCTCTTCCACTTCCGCGTCCAGTGGGACACCCCACTGTGGGAGACCATGGTCTACATGCTCGTCTTCGGCCTCGGCCTGGGCGGCTGTATGCAGACACTGGTGCTCGCGGTGCAGAACGCCGTGCCGCCGAAGGACATGGGCGTGGCGACCGCCTCGTCCACGTTCTTCCGGCAGATGGGCGCCACCGCCGGTACGGCGATCTTCCTGTCGGTGCTCTTCAGCACGGTCGGCGACAAGATCGGCTCGGCGTTCAAGGCCGCCGCGCACACCGACCGCTTCCAGGCGGCCCTGCACGACCCGTCGGTGCTGCAGGACCCGGCCAACAAGCCGGTGCTGAAGATGCTGCACGGTTCCGGCGGCGACTCCTCCGGCGTGCTCAGCGACTCGTCGTTCATCCAGCACCTCGACCCGCGGCTGGCCGAGCCGTTCAAGCGCGGCTTCGCCGACTCGATGCACACCGTCTTCCTGATGGGCGCGATCGTCGTCGCGGTGGCCTTCCTGCTGGTGCTGTTCGTCAAGGAGGTGCCGCTGCGGCAGATCTCCGGCCTGGAGGCGCGGGCGCAGGCGGACGCGGAGGCGAACGGCCAGGCGCCGGGCGCCGGCAGCGAGGGCGTGCCGTCGGCCGAAGCCCCGGTCGCCGACACCGCCGCGCAGATTCCTCCCCAGGAGCCGGTCCCCGTGGCCGCCGTGGCCCAGGCGCCGGCCGGTCCCGTCATCCAGGGATCCGTACGCGACGGCAACGGCAGCCCGGTGGCGCAGGCGGTGGTCACCCTGATCGACGTCGGCGGGCGGCAGCTCGGCCGCGCCTCGACGTCGGCGGACGGCGGCTACGAGCTGCCCGTCCCCGGTCCCGGCACCTATGTGCTGATCGGCTCCGCCGGATCCCGGCAGCCGCAGGCGGCGACGGTCGTCGTCGGGGCCGAGCCGGTGCGGTTCGAGCTGACGCTGAGCGGTTCGGCGGGGCTCTCCGGCGAGGTACGCGAGGAGAAGGGCGACGAGCCGGTGCCCGGCGCGCTGGTCGTGGCCACCGATGTGCGGGGCGAGGTCGTGGCCTCGGGCCTGGCCGGCCAGGACGGCGGCTTCGCCTTCGGTGAACTGGTCCCGGGCAGCTACACGCTGGCCGTCAGCGCCGACAGCCACCGCCCGTCGGCCCTCCAGGTCGAGGTCGTCTCCGGCACCCGCAACTGGTACGAGGTCCGGCTGACGCACGGCGCGCGGGTGCGCGGCGTGGTGCGGACGGCGAACGGCAACGCGGTCGAGGACGCCCGGGTGACGCTGCTCGACCCGGCCGGCAACGTCGTGGGCACCGCCACCACCGGCAGCGACGGAGAGTACGTCTTCGCCGACCTCGACGGCGGCGAGTTCACGGTGATCGCCTCCGGCTACCCGCCGGCCGCCCGGCCGCTGCGCCTGGAGGGCACCGGACGCAGCGAGTTCGACATCGAGCTGGGGCACGACCCGGTGATCTGACGGCTCGGCCGCGCGGATGACAGGAGCGCCCGGCCGGGGTTTCCCGGCCGGGCGCTCCGTGCGTGTCGGGCCGGGCCCGTTCAGCCCGTGGCGGCCTCCGCCTCCCGGCGGGCGACCGGGGCGTCCGGCGGGGCAGCCTCGTCCGCCGGCCTGCAGGCCATCAGACAGACCGCGCTGACCAGGGCCATGGCGCCGAAGGCGATTGCCACCGGCGTCCAGGAGTTGCCGAAGGAGGTGAACAGCCAGCTGGTGGCGGCCGGGGCCAGCGTGCCCAGCAGCCCGGCGGTCTGGAAGCTCATCGACAGACCGGTGTAGCGGGTGCGGGGCGTGAACCAGCCGGAGACGAGGGTGCCGATCGCGGCGTAGGCGATGGTGCTGGCCAGCATCGGCAGGCACATGGCGAGCCAGAGTCCGGTCACCGAGCGGGTTTCGGCGAGCCAGAACATCGGGAACGCGACGACGAGGTGCAGGAGGATCCCGGTCAAGGTCACCTTGCGCAGCCCGAAGCGGTCGGCGGCGAGGGCGGCCAACGGGGTGCAGACGATCACCACGATCGACGCAGCGGTGCCCGCGCCGGCGGTCTGGGAGTCGCTGAAGCCGAGCGACGACACCGCATAGGTCGACATGAAGGTGACGACGATGTAGTAGCCGCCGACGGTGATCAGGAACGCGCCGGAGGCCAGCAGCCAGGTCCGCCAGGCATCGCGTACCACCGCCACGACCGGGGTTTCCCGCTTCTGAGTGTCGGCGCCGGACTCCCGGGCGGCCTCGAATTCCGGGGACTCCTCCATCGTCGACCGGATCAGCAGACCGACCAGGACGAGCGCGGCGGAGAGCAGGAAGGGGATACGCCAGGCCCAGCCGACGAGGGCGTCGTGCCCGAGCAGGGCGATCGCGGCGAACGCGCCGGTGGAGAGGAAGTAGCCGACACCGTCGCCGACCTGCGGGAACGAGCCGAAGAACGCCTTGCGCCGGGGCGGTGCGTGTTCGACGGCGAAGAGCACGGCGCCGCCCCATTCGCCGCCGATGGCGAGCGACTGCGCCATCCGGATCAGTACGAGCAGCACGGGGGCGACGACGCCGATGGTGCCGTAGCCCGGCAGCAGGCCGATGCAGACGGTGCCGCCGCCCATCAGGACCAGCGACCAGATCAGGGCCTTCTTGCGCCCGTAGCGGTCGCCGATGTGGCCGAAGACGATGGCGCCGAGGGGGCGGCCGAGGGCGCCGACGAACAGCGTGGCGAAGGACATCAGGGTGCCCAGGGCGCGGTTCAGCTCGGGGAAGAACAGTTCGGGGAAGACCAGGGCGGCGGCCGTTGCGTAGATCCCGAAGTCGTACCACTCGACGCTGGTGCCGATCAGCGAGGCGGTGGCGATCTTCCAGGGACCCGACCGCTTCGCGGTGCCGGTGCCAGGTGGGGCACCTGCGGTTGTGCTCATGTTTGACGCTCCTCATGGCGGAACCCAAGGAAGCCGACGGCGGGGGCGGATTCAATGGGCTTGCTTGGGATCCAAAAATGTTGAGGTGACGCTAAGAGCGGGCGACCCGGGTGTCAATAGGTTCCGGCGCAAGTCCAATAACATGGAGGGGCTTGTCAGGCGTGCCATGTTCCGAGGGGGAGCGGCTGTGAACGGTGAAGGATCCGGGGGGCTGGCGAACGGCGCGGCCCAGACGTCGTCGCGCGCCGTGGTGGCCGAGGCGCTCCGGCAGCGCATCGCACTGGGCGGCTTCGGGCCCGGCGACCGGCTGCCCCCCGAGCGGGAGCTGGCCGCCGCCTTCGGCGTGGGCCGCAACACCGTCCGCCAGGCGCTGCGTGAGCTCGCCGAAGAAGGCCTGGTCACCACCACCCTCGGGCGCTCGGGCGGCACCCGCGTCGCCCCGGCCCGGCCCGGCGGGGACAGTGCGCGGGTGGCGGTCACCGCCGGCATCCGGGCGGCGCTGCGCGACTACATGGAATACCGGCAGGCGATCGAGCCGTTCGCGGCCCGGCTGGCCGCCGAGCGCGGCGCGGGCGCGGTCCGCCGCGAGCTGGTGGCGATGCTCGACACCAAGGTCGAGGACCTGGGCGCGTACCACCGCATCGACACCCGCTTCCACCTCGGGATCGCCACGGCGGGCGGCAACGAGGTGCTCTCCGAGGCGGTGACCAGGGCGCGGGCCGAGATGTTCGTGGCGGGCAACGCCCTGTGGCTGGGTTCGGACTGGAGCCGGGTCTATCCGACCGCCGGGGACTTCGGACTGGCCTTCCGCGAGGAGCACGAGGCCATTGCCTTCGCGGTGCTGGCGGGGGACGGCGACGCCGCGGAGGCCCGGATGCGCGACCATCTGCGGGAATCGCACCGGCAGTTCCTGACGGTCCTCGACCAGTTCGCCGCGCAGGACTAGCCGGGGCCCGCCCGACAGCCCCGGCGCCACCCGCGGCAATGGCTGCCACGGCACTGCGCCACCGCGCCCTCACGTCACCGCGCCCTCACGTCACCGCGCTCTCACACCACCACGCCCCTCACGGCAGGGCCGCTCCGTCCTCGATTGACGCTCGCGCCGCGGACGCTTACGCTCCGAGAAATGGATCCAGCCGGGATCCAAAAACGGATCCCACAGCGCCACCAGGAGACACGCCCGTGCACGCTTACGACGAGGACCTCACCCAGCAGGTCATGCAGCACCTCCTGCACCGGCTCCGGCTCGACGCCCCGCCGCTGGGCCGCCTCGGCGACGCGGGCGAGCTCTCCGTGGCCCTCAAGGAAGCCATAGGTTCCGGGCCGCGCCCGCCCGCCGATGTGCTGCGTACCTATGCCGAGGACCTGGAGCCCACCGTCGTCTCCTGCGACCACCCGGCGTTCCTGGCCTTCATTCCGGGCGCCCCCACCAAGGCCGCCGCCCTCTTCGACATGGTGCTCTCGGCGTCCTCCCTGCACGGCGTCTCCTGGCTGGAGGCCTCCGGCGCGGTGGCCGCGGAGAACCAGGTGCTGCGGCTGTTCGCCGACCTCGCCGGGATGCCGGCCGGCGCGGGCGGCTGCTTCGTCAGCGGCGGTTCGGCCGGCAACCTCTCCGCCCTCGTCGTGGCCCGCGACACCGGGCGGCGCCGGCTCGGCCTCGACGACCGCGCCCCGGTGCGGATCGCGGTCAGCGACCAGGTCCATTCCTCCGTCGGCAACACCCTGCGCATCCTCGGCGTCGAGGCGCTCGTCGTCCCGACCGAGGACCACCGGCTCACCGGGGACGCCCTGCGGACCGCCCTGGACGCGGCCGAACGGGACGGCGGCGCCCCCGTCGTCGCGGCCGTCGCCACCGCCGGCACCACCAACGCCGGCATCATCGACGACCTTTCGGGCGTCGCCGACCAGACCCGCACCCGCAACCTCTGGCTGCACATCGACGCGGCCTACGGCGGCGCCGCCCTCTTCGTCCCCGAACTGCGCGAGAAGCTGCGCGGCATCGAGCACGCCGACTCACTGGTCGTCGACCCGCACAAGTGGATGTTCGCGCCTTTCGACTGCGGCGCCCTGCTCTACCGCGAACCGCACCTGGCGCGGGCCGTCCACACCCAGGACGCCTCCTACCTCGACGCCATCCACGGCGCCGACGGCGCGGGCCCCGACGAGTGGAACCCGAGCGACTACGCGTACCACCTCACCCGCCGCCCCCGTGGCCTGCCGCTGTGGTTCTCGCTGGCCGTCCACGGCACCGACGCCTACCGCGACGCCGTCGCCCACGGCGCGGACATCGCCCGCTGGACCGCCCGCGAGGTGGAGCGGACCGACGGCCTGGAGCTGCTGCGCGAGCCCGAGCTGACCGTCGTCCTCATCCGGCGCACCGGCTGGCGGCCCGAGGACTACTACGCCTGGTCCAAGCGGCTGCTGGCCTCCGGAGCCGCCTTCATCACCCCGAGCGTCTGGGAGGGCGAGACTGTCGCCCGCCTCGCCTTCCTGCATCCCGGCATCACACGGGAGACCGTGCGCGGCATCCTCGACTCCCTCGTCGGCGAGGACTGAGCCGCCGGGCCGCGCCGCCGGCCGGGCCGCGCCCGCTATCCCTCGGCCTCGGCGCCTTCCTCGGTGCCGAGGCCGAGTTCGCGCGTCAGCGCCTCCTCCACCCACCGCTGCATGGTCCGCCGTGGCAGGGCGCCCTCGTAGGTGATGGTCTGTACGGCGAAGCCGTCGAGCAGCGCGGTCAGCCGCCATGCCGCGCCCTTGGGGTCCGCGCAGCCGAACTCGCCCGCCGCCGCACCCTGCGCGATGACCTCGGCGAGCGCCGCCTTCCACTGCCGGTCCAGATCCTGCGCCACCTCGCGCAGCGCCGGCTCCCGCAGCGATGCGGCCCAGCCCTCGATCCACAGCTTCCAGCCCTTGGCCTGGCCGGTGGGGGAGTACCAGCGCAGCGCCGCCCGCAGCCGGCGCAGGGCGCTGCCCCGCCGGCCCAGCAGCGACCGCAGACGGGCCAGATCGGCCTCCGCCGCGTACCGGAAGGCCGCCGCGACCAGCTTCTCCTTGGTCGCGAAGTGATAGAGCACCAGGGCGTTGCTCACCTGGAGTTCGGCGGCGACATCGGCCACCCGCAGCGCCGCGACCCCGCGCCGCTCGATCTGCCCGACCGCCGCCCGCAGCAGTTCCTCGCGCCGCTCCGCCACGCTCAACCGTACTCTCGCCACGCCGTCACCCTACTCAGTGCCGTGGGTGCCGTTGCCGCCGTCCGTCACGAAAACCGGCGGCGAACGTGCCGCCCCACCCGCCGGCCCACCCGTCGGCGAATCCGTCGGCGAATTCGCCGGGACACCCGCCGACAAACCTGCGAACGACCCCTTGACCGGCTCCGGTCGCACCGTCCACAGTCTGCTCTTACTGACTGCACGTTCAGTCAGTTCTGGAGGCATCCCCAGGACTGCCCGGACCGGTCGCCGTGCCCTGCCGCGCCCGTAGGAGGTCGTGTACGTGACACCGGCAAACGAAGCCAACCCGCCCGATCTGTCCGCCGGCTGGCACGAACAGCGGGCCCGGCTCCGCAAGGACCTGCGCCGCCGCGACGTCTTCTTCTTCCTGGTCTGCACGCTCGTCGGCCTGGACACCATCGGCTCGGTGGCCGCCGCCGGACCCCAGGGGCTGACCTGGATGGCCGTACTGGCCGTCGTCTTCTTCCTGCCCTACGGCCTGCTGGTCGCCGAACTCGGCTCGGCCTTCCCGGTCGAGGGCGGCCCCTACGTCTGGACCCGGCTGGCCTTCGGACGGCCGGTGGCCGGCGTCAACCAGGTCCTGTACTGGCTCTCCAACCCGGTCTGGCTCGGCGGCAGTCTCAGCATCATCGCGCTGACCACCTGGGAGCAGTTCTTCACCCCGCTGCCGGGAGGGTGGAAGTACGCCGCCGGGCTGGCGTTCATCTGGGCCGGGGCGCTGGCCGTCGTCCAGTCCGTACGGGTCGGCAAATGGGTGCCCATCGCGGGGGCCGTCGCCCGGATCGTCCTCCTCGGCTTCTTCCTCGTCTCGGTGATCGTCTACGCCCTCCGGCACGGCGTGCACCCGCTCCCCGCCGGTGACTTCGCCCCCACCTACACCGGCTTCGTCGCCCTCGTCCCGGTCCTGATCTTCAACTACGTGGGCTTCGAACTCCCCAGCACCGCAGCCGAGGAGATGACCCACCCCAAGCGGGACATCCCGCTGTCCATCCTCCGCTCCGGCCTGGCCTCGCTGGTCCTCTACGGCGGCCCGATCCTGGGCATCCTCTTCGTCCTGCCCGGCGAACGCATCGGCAGCCTCGGCGGCTTCATCGACGCCTGCAAGGCGGTGTTCACCGTCTACGGGGGCGAGGTCGCGGCCGACGGTACGGTCACCCTCACCGGCTTCGGCGCGCTCTTCGGCAGCATCGCCGCGGCCGGACTCATCGTCGGCGTACTGACCAGCGGCGTCACCTGGGCGATGGGCGCCCATCGGGCGCAGGCCGTCGCCTGCGCGGACGGCGCGGGACCGGCCTGGCTGGGGAAGTTCTCCGAGCGCCACGGCACCCCGGTCCGGGTCAATCTGCTCTCCGCGGCCCTGGCGTCCGTCCTGCTGATCGTCGCGCTGCGGCTGACCGACGGCGACGGCGAGAAGTACTTCGCGGCCGGCCTCGGGCTCACCATCAGCACCACCTTCATCTCCTACGTCATCACCTTCCCCAGCCTGCTGATGCTGCGGCGCCGGTTCCCCGGCACCCCGCGCCCGTACCGCGTACCCGGTGGCCGGGCGGGGGCCTGGGCGGTCACCGTAGCGGCCACCGGTCTGGTCGCCTTCACCGTCGTGGTGCTCATCTGGCCCGGCTTCGGCGTGGGATGGTTCGGCACCGCGGGCACGCCCGCCACCTCGCTGCCCGAGAGCTTCGCGGGGCAGCGGCTCCAGTACACCCTCAGCCAGGTCGTGCCGCTGCTGCTCTTCGTCGTGGTGGGGGTGGTGTTCGTGGCGCTCGGGGCGCGCGGCCGGCGGCGTCAGCCGGGTTCGGCGATGACCCGGCCCGCGCCGACCGCATCCACCAAGGCCTGATGGTCCCGCTCGTTCTGGTCGGCGTACCGCTCGGCGAACTGCGCCAGCGCCCGGTCGAAGGTATCCCCCTGGCCGAGATAGGCGGCGATCGCGATCCGGTCCCCGCTGCGCGCATGCGCCCGCGCCAGCGTCGCCCCGCACAGCGCGGCGAACCGCTGCATGCCCCGGGGCACCATGATCCTGGTCTCGGCAATGCCCTTCCAGTCCCGCAACTGCCGTACGTAGAAGTCGCGTTCGCGCCCGTCGAAGCCGGTGACCCGCTTCCAGCCCAGGAAGATGTCGCTGGCGGCCTGCATCAACCGCTGCCCCGTGACGACCCGTTCGCCCTGGTTGACGTATCGGCTCGGGGCGGTGTGCGCGGCGAGGACGGACTCATCGGCCTCCTTCGCCTGGAGCAGCAGGGGGTCGTCGGCGTCCTTGCCCAGCAGCAGGACGATCCAGCAGCGGGTCCCCACGCTGCCCACCCCGACGACCTTCCGGGCCATGTCGACCACCCGGTACTGCTCCAGCAGATGGCGGTGGTCCGAGCGGAGGCTGCGCGCGTAGTCGTGGATCAGCTGGCGCAGCATCGCGGCCATCTCGTCGCCCTCGACCCCGGGGAGCAGCTCGCCCAGCGGCACGATCAGCGGGGGATCGGCGGCGAAGCGCACCCGGCCGCCGTCGACCCGGACCAGCTTGCGGAACGCCTGCAGGGAGTCGCGCGAGCGGGCCTTGTCCATCATGCCGGCCAGCCGCCCCCGGCCGGTGCTGCTGAGCCGGTGCGCCTCCGCGGCCCGGACGTCCTCCATGTCGGCGCGCGCGTACCAGACATCGAGGGTGCGCATCCCCGCGTACCGGCGCAGCTGCTCGCGGTACGAGGCGCAGGCGGTACGGACGATGCCCGACCGGACGGCCTCGTCGAAACCGTTCTCGCGGCCGGCGATCACCAGGCTGGCGGCGAGCCGTTTGACGTCCCACTCCCAGGGGCCGGGCAGGGTCTCGTCGAAGTCGTTGAGGTCGAAGAGCAGATGGCGCTCGGGCGAGGCCAGCAGCCGGAAGTTCAGCAGATGCGCATCGCCGCACAGCTGGGTGGTGAGTCCGGTGGCCGGGGTGGTGGCGAGATCCGCGGCCATGATGGCGGCGCCGCCGCGGTAGAAGCGGAACGGTGACTCCAGCATCCGGCGGTAGCGAAGCGGCACCAACTCCGGTACGCGGCGCGCCGACTGCTCCTCGATCAGCGCGATCGGATCGGCGCGGTCGGCCGCCGGGGCGTACTCCGCGTGCCGGGAGCGGGGGACCTCGCCGCGCAGCTCCTTGCCGGCGGCCGCGCGCTCGGGCGGCCAGGCGCCTTCCGGTGCGGCGGACATGGCCAGGTCTCCCTGCCGTCGTCGGCTCGGCCCACCCTCGCTAGGTCAGGCGGCGCCGGTCGGCCGTGCACAGCGCCCAGATGATGGTGATGTTCATGGCGAGCAGCACGATGCCCCAGAACGGTGCGTTCGGAATCCACAGGAAGTTCGCGAGCGCGGCGATGCCGGCCAGCGTCACGCCGACCATCCTTGCCCACAGCGCGCCGCGGAACAGCGCACAGCCCGCGAGGAGGATGAGGGCGCCCAGGATGATGTGGATCCATCCCCAGCCCGTGAGGCTGTAGCGGAAGAGGTAGTCCCGCGTCGTGATGAACACATGGTCGTGGCCGAGGGCGGCGATCCCCTCGAGGATCGTCATGATGCCGCCGACGATCATCAGCACCGCGGCCAGAACCGTCCAGCCGCTGAGGTGGTTTTTAGACGCCATGGCCCGCTCCTCACAGTAAGAAACAAGGGGAACCTGGCCGTCGACACCCGAGCCCGCCGGCGGACATGCTGCTCATTCAACGGTTTCACAGGTGCCGGGCACCCGCATCTTGCCGGCGGGCGCCCGCACGGCCCGCGGCCGGGGTAGGCGGGCAGCCGCCGTTCCTCCTCACCGGTGGTACCCGTACCGCTCGGCGATCTCCGGCAGCCGGTCGGCGACCAGCGCGTGCGCGGCGGCCCGCGGCGTGCCACCGTCGGCCGCCGCGCGATCCAGCATCCGCCCGACCAGCGCCCGCATGGCACCCCGTACATGGGCGAAGGCCCGATCCGCGTCCGCGCCGATGTCACCGAAGAGGGTCCACCACCACCAGGCATTGGTGCCGGAGTTGACGACCACATCCGGCAGTACGGTGACGCCCCGCGCCGCGAGCAGCGCCTCGGCGTCCGGCAGCACCGGCATATTGGCCGCCTCCACCACCCAGCGCGCCCGGATCTCCGCCTGGTTGGCGGCGGTCACGCAGTACGACACCGCCGCCGGGACCAGCACCTCGGCGTCGGCGGACAGCCACGCCCCGGGCGGCAGCTCCGTATCTCCCGGGCCCAGTGCCGTACGGTCCATCGCGCCGAAGGCGTCCCGGCCGCGCAGCAGCGCCTCGACGTCCAGGCCGTCCGGATTGGCGACGGTCCCCTCGGCATCGGCGACGGCGACGATCACCAGGCCCGCCCGCGCCAGGAACCGGGCGGTGGCGCCACCCATCGTGCCCAGCCCCTGGAGCGCGACCCGGGTCCCCTCGTACGGCGTCCCGTCCCGGTCGAGGGCCGCCAGCACCGCCTCGGCCACCCCGCAGCCGCCGGCCAGTTCGTCGAGCCCGATCCCGTCCACCGTGACGGCGAAGGCGTCGGCGAGCCGCTGCCGGGCGGCCGCCTCGTCGTCGAGCAGCGGATAGACGGCCTGGATGGAGGAGACCAGACCGGCCTCGGCCGCCGCCGCCTCGACGAGGTCCTGCGTCAGACCGAGGTCCTCCCCGGTGGTCCAGAACTGCTCGATGTACGGCCGCATCGCGCGCAGATACCGGGTCAGCACGCCATACGCCTCGGGGTCGTGCGGATCGCAGTCGATGCCGCCCTTGGCGCCGCCGAGCGGGATGTAGCGCGCGCCGGGGGTGTAGTGCAGCGCCTCCTTCATCGTCATCCCGCGGGCGAGCCCGGTGACCTCCGCCAGCGTGCAGCCCTCCCGCATCCGCAGTCCGCCGCTGGCCACACCGCGCACCAGCCGGTCGATGACGAGATGGCCGCGGCGGCCGGTGACGGCGTCGGTCCAGGTGAGCGAGATGAACGGGGCGGCGGGGGCGGAGGGGGCGGCGGGCGTGGTCATGGGGTGGTCTCCTCGGCGGATTCGGCGGATTCGGCGGATTCGGCGGGTTCGGCGGGTTCGGCGGGCGGCTCGGGGACGGTGATCACGGTCGGCCCCGGCACGGTCAGGGCGGTGCGCAGCGCCGCGGCGAGCGCCTCGGGGGTGTCCGCGCGGACGCCGTGTCCGCCGTACGCGCGGGCCAGCGCCCCCAGGTCCAGCGGCGGATGGTCGACGGCCACCGGGGCATCGCCCCGTGCGGCCATCTCGTCGCGGATCTCGCCGTAACCGCCGTTGTCGAACACCACGACGGGCAGCGGCAGCCCCAGACCGGCCGCCGTCGCCAGCTCCTGCACGGTGAACTGCAGCCCGCCGTCCCCGCTCAGCGCGACGACCGGCCGGTCGGGCTCGGCCGCCTTGACGCCGAGGGCGGCGGGCAGGGCGTAGCCGAGGGTGCCGAATCCGGTGGGGTGGAGGTAGCGGCCGGGCGGGTCGACGGGCAGATGGGGCAGCGCGCCGTAGTAGCAGCACTGGGCACTGTCGGAGGTGAGGACCGCGGCGGGCGGCAGTACGGACCGGATCGCGGCCAGGAACGGCAGCCGGGCCGCGTCGCGTGCGCCGGTCGCCGCGTCCGCCTCGGCGCGCACGGCCGCCGCCGCACCGGCCGGCCGCGCCTGCCCGGCCCCTCCCGCGCGCGGCCCGCCCGGCAGCCCCCGCAACCCGTCCAGCACCCCGCGCAGCGCCTCCCGCGCGTCCGCGACCAGCGCGATGTCCGCCGGCAGGACGGCGTACATCTGCGCCGGATCGACATCGGCGCGGATCAGCGTCCCGCCGAGCGCGGGCGCGGCCGACCACAGGTCCGACTCGGCGAGTTCGGTGCCCACGGCCAGGACGGCATCGCTGTCCGCCAGCCACTTCTGGACGGCGGGGGTGTGCAGGCGTACGCCGAGCGAGAGCGGATGGGACTCGGGGAAGGCGCCCTTGCCGTTGGCGGTGGTGGCCACCGGCGCGCCCAGCAGTTCGGCGAGCGCCAGCGCTTCGGCCCGCGCCCCGTGGGCGCCCCCGCCGAGCACGAGGGCCGGCCGGCGGGCCCGCCCCAGCGCCTCGGCCGCCGCCCGCATGGCTTCCGGCCGCGGGCGGACGGGCGGGAGCAGGGGCGCGAGCGGCGGCGGCCCCGCCCCCTCGGTGGCCGTCAGCAGATCGAGCGGCACCTCGATGTGGACGGGCCGGGGCCGCCCGGCACGGAAGCGGGTGAACGCCCGTGCCACGGCGGCACTGATCTCCGGCACCGACGACACCCGGTGGCTGAAGGCCGTCAGCTGCCCGAACGCCGCGCTCTGGCCGGGCATTTCGTGCAGCAGACCGGTGGCCAGCCGGGGATGCCGCAGCGGCATGCCGGGGGAGACGACCAGCAGCGGGACGCTGTCGGAGTAGGCCTGGCCGACGGCGGCCGCGATGTTCATCAGGGCGGGTCCGGTGGTGGTGAGCGCGATGCCGGGACGGCCGGTGGCGCGGGCATAGCCGTCGGCGGCGTATCCGGCGCCCTGCTCGTGCCGGGGTGCGAGGTGCCGGATGCCGTACGCGGCGAGGTGCCGGTAGATCTCCAGGTTGTGCGTACCGGGAATGCCGAAGGCGAGGTCGGCGCCGTGGGCGGCCAGGGCGCGGACGAGTGCCTCGCCGCCGGTGATGTCCCGGTGCCCGGCCGTGGCGGCGGCGCCGGACCGTCCGGGGGCGTGCGGGACCGGTACGGAGGGGAGCGAGGGCACGGTTTGCCTCCAGGTGGTGACGGCGGCAGAGGTAACTGAACCGCGAGTCAGTATCAGGAGCGCCGGAGCGGACTGTCAACGGAGCCTGCTGAATCGCGATTCAGTAAGAGGCTCGGCCTGCGCAGCGCACCCCGCCGGTACCCTCGCGCCCGCCGCCCCCGAGGCGCATCATCAAGGCGTGACCGCCAACCGCCCGCTCCTCTTCCTCGACGTCGACGGCCCCCTCAACCCCTGGCGCGCCAAGCCCCACCGCCGCCCCGCGGGCTACACCACGCACCGGACGCGGCCCACCGGCTGGGAGCCTCCGCGCCGCCCGCTGCGGGTCTGGCTCAACCCCGGGCACGGGCCGCTCCTGATGGAGCTGGGCTACCGCCTCATCTGGGCGACGACATGGAAGGAGGAGGCCAACACCTGGATCGGCCCGGTGCTGGGGCTGCCCGAACTGCCCGCCGTGCAATGGCCGCAGATGCACCATCGCGACCCGGACGGCATCCACTGGAAGACCCGGCAGCTCCTGGCGCACGCCGCCGGCCGCCCCTTCGCCTGGGTCGACGACGAGATCGGCCCGGCCGACCTCGGCTGGATCGCCCGCCACCATCCGGGCCACGCCCTCCCGTACCGCGTGGATCCGGGCAAGGGCCTGCTCCCGGACGACTTCGCCGCGCTGCGCGGCTGGGCCGCGGGCGCACCCTGGCGGCGGGACGGGAGTGGCTGACGGGGCTACTGTTGTCCCCACATGATGCATTGAGGGGGATGCCGATACTCATGGAACTGTCCCAAGTCCGGCTTCTGGTCGAGGACTTCCGCGGCTGCTACCGCTTCTACCGCGATGTCCTGGGGCTGAAGCCGCAGTTCGAAGCCGAGGACGGCCCGTACGCGAAGTTCCTCTTCGACGGCGGTCCGGCGGGGATCGCGCTGCAGCGGCGGACGGACATGGCGGAGGTCCTCGAGGAGCTGGGCGCGCAGCCGACCGGTTACCGGTCGCTCGTCGTGCTGCGGGTCGACGACGTCGACGGCTTCTGCGCGGAGATCACCGGGCGCGGGGCCGTCCTGGTCCACGGCCCCGGCCCGATGACGGACCGGATGAAGGTCGCCCACCTGAAGGACCCCGAGGGCAACGTCATCGAGCTTCAGCAGTGGCTGGTCCCGCGCGTGCCCTCCGGGGACTGACCCACCAGCTCCAGCACCGGCCGCAGCCCGTCCGGCCGCTCCTCCACCGGCAGATGATCGACCGGCAGAAACGCGCAGCCCAGCGCGGTGGCGCCGCCGTCCGCCGTGCGGTCGTCGCCCACCATCAGCACCTGCGACGGCGCCAGCCCCAGACCGTCGCAGGCGAGCGCGAAGAGCTTGGGGTCCGGCTTCTGGATGCCGTGTTCGAAGGACAGGACGCAGCGGTCGACATAGCGGTCCAGGCCGTGGGCGCGCAGCACCGGCCGCAGGTCCCAGCCGATATTGCTGAGTACCCCGATCCGGATCCCGTCCTCATGCAACCGGGCCAGCACCTCGGCGGCATCGGGGTACGGGGACCAGGCCCCCGGCGTCATATGGCGGTCGTAAAGCGCGTCGTACAACTCCGCCTCGGGGAGCGGGACTTGACGTGCCAGGCCGGTGTAGAGCGCGCGGTGGTGGGCGGCGTCACGGTCGCGGATTTCCCACAGACCGGCCAGTTCGGCGGGGAGTTCGGCGGGCGAGGCGCCGCCGGGCAGCGCACCCGCCCGTTCGAGCGCGGCCGCGCGGCGGGCGAGTTCGGCGTCGTCCATGGCGGTGCCGGAGGCGTCGAGGGCGGCGCGCAGCCAGGACTCGGCGGACTCGATCCGCATCAGTGTTCCGGAGAAGTCGAAGAGCACACCCTTGATCGTGGTCATGCCGGCCATCCTCGCGGCTGCCCGGCGCCGGGTCGATCCCGCACGGGCCCGCGGCCCACCCGGCGCGCACACGCCGGATACGCCGCGGCCGCGCCGGCCACCAGCGCCCCGCCCAGCAGCCAGCCGCCGAGGACATCCGACGGCCAGTGCACGCCCAGAAGGACGCGGGTGAAGCCGACGCCGACGACCGAGACGGCGACGACCGCCCGGACCGTCCACCGCGGCCGCGGGCCCGCCCCGTGCAGCCGCAGCAGCCACAGGACGAGACCGCCCGCGACCGTCACCGACAGCGCATGTCCGGAGGGAAAGGCCGCGTAGTGCGCGAAGTCCACCGGATCGGGCCAGGTGGGGCGCGCCCGGCCGACCGCCGCCTTGAGCGTCTGCTGCAGCGCCGTACCGGTCAGCGCGGTGCCCGCCACCCACAGCCCCAGCGGCCAGGCTCCCCGCCGTACGAGCCACAGGACCACCCCCGCCAGCAGCGCGCGCATCGTCCACGGGTCCCACACCCAGTCGGTCAGCAGCCGGTTGACCTCCGTCCAGGTGGGCGCGGCGACGGCGGACCGGTGGAGCGCGTTCGCCACGGACATGTCGAGCGAGTACAGCGGGCCCCAGCGCGCGACGACGAGGGCGGTGAGCAGCGCGGAGAGAAGGGCGAGGAGGGCGGCGAGGAAGAGCGGGCGGCGCGGGCGGACGGCCGGGCGCGAGGTCGGTGCCGGAAGAGCCATGGGCCCGATCCTCGCCGAAGCGCGGGGGCGGTGGCCAGGAGGCCCCTGGGGCCCGTCCGACGGGTCGGGCCCTAGGTCAGTGCGCTGAGCCCGGGAATGAAGGTCACCAGCAGCGGTACCGCCGGGACCAGGGCCGCGAACGCCGTCATCCGCAGCCGGCGGGCGGGAGTGAAGCGGGGCGCGGGCGTCAGCAGCCGGTCCACCCGCTGCGGGACCTGCGCGAGCTGCGGCGGGCAGGGGCCGAACACCCCGCGGTCCTCGTTGAGTTCGACCAGCGCCAGGGCGATGGCCAAACGGCCGAAGCGGCGCGAGGCCGAATCGTCGGCGGCCAGCTCGACCAGCCGGTGGACCTGGTCGCGGAAGGCGGCGAAGACCGGGATCTGCGGGAAGCCGGCGGCCAGCGCCGAGGCGCAGTACAGCAGGACGTCGTGCCGGGCGCGGGCGTGCCCCTGCTCATGGGCGATCAGCGCATCCAGCTGACGGTCCTTCAGCCTGCGCAACGCCGAGGTGGTGATGACCAGTTGAGGCGAGGACCGCTGGAGCCACCAGGCCTCCGGGCGGTCGCCCTCCAGGACCACCAGGCGCTCGCCGGACGGCTTCTCGCCGGGCAGCAGCGGGGCGCGGCGCAGCAGATCCGCCCGGCTGCGGCGACGGCGGGCCCGCGCGGCCCGTACCTCGCGGGTCAGTGCGATGGCCGTCCAGGCGCCGCCGCCCGCCAGGAAAAGGGCCAGCGCTCCGGCCCACGGCCCGTGCGCCTGGAGCGCATAGGCCTCCACGACCACCCGCGGCGCGAAGCCGAAGACGGGGCTGCGGACGGTCTCCCACGCCGCGGCCGCGCTCAGCGACATCGCGAGCCCGCAGCACAGCAGCACCCCGGCCACCACGCACTGCCACACCCACAGGGCGAGCACCGGCTCGCGGTCGGGCCAGTCGGAGCGGGCCATCAGGCGCGGCGCCATCGCCGCGGCCAGCACGCCGAGAACCATCAGCGCGAGGGGGACCATCATGGCGCCAGCCTATGAGCGCGGCCTACCGGTGGGTACGGGCGCGCGGTGTATGTGACGTACGCCACCCTTGCGCAAGGTGTGAAACGCGGACCGCGGTGAAACCGGCGGCACGGCGTCCGTCGCAGGTCAGAGCGTCAGCAGCATGGCGAGCATGGCGATGCCCATCGCCACCCGGCAGGCGCGCATGACCGAGGGCCGTCCAGGGGCCACCGCCGCCACCGGCCCCTCGGCCACCACGGCAGCGGGGGCCAGCCGGAGCCCGGCGGCGATGACGAAGACGGTGTAGTAGCCGAGCAACAGGACGGTCAGCACGGGCAATCCGGCCGGCGCCGCATGAACCGCCGGGCCCGCGTGGTGCATGCCCGCCGGATGCGCGGGGCCGCCGTCCCCTCCTCCGGCCGCGGGCAGGACCATCGCCAGCGCCATGTAGACCATCGCCAGCGCGCCCACCGCATGGTGGATATGACGCCGCGCCAGCGCCCACAGCCCCATCGCCCCGAAGGCGCCGGCGAACACCCAGGACGACCACCCCGGCGCGGTCAGGGCCTGCGCGGGCAGCGCCATCACCGCCATCCCCAGCCCCATCAGCCCCTCGCCCCGCAGTTCGCCCCGCCGCGCGGCCGTGCCCGTACGCGCCCGCGACAGGCAGTACGCACCCGCCGCTGCGCACAGCAGCACCAGCAGCCAGCCGACCAATGGCGGTCCGTGCACGGAGCACCTCCCCACGCCCGGCGTCACGGGCAGCACACATCGGTGCGGGGCATCGCTCCCGCACGACGGCAGACTGCCCAGAACCGGCCGGGCGCATGGGAGCGCACCGGCGCACCGGGGGAGCGCGGCCGGGCCGGGAAGGCGTCAGGGGCGGTAGCGCAGCGGATGGTCGGCGGGGACCTCGGTCACCACGATCCGGTGGCCGTCCGGGTCCGCCAGCCACATCTCGATCAGCCCCCACGGCTCGCGCACCGGCGGTCGCAGCACCTCCACGCCCCGTGCCAGCAACTCCTCGTGCGCCGCCGCCGCATCCGCCACCTGGAGCCACAGCTGAAGGGTGCCCGTGGCGGGCTCCGCCGAGCGCCCGGAGACCTCCAGGAAGCCGCCGCCGAGGAAGTACACCGTGCCGCGGTCGGGCCCCGTACCGAACTCCCGGTAGATCTCCAGCCCCAGCGCCTCGCCGTAGAACGCCCGCGAGCGCGCGGGGTCGGACGGCCGCAGCAGCACCCTGCTGCTCAGTACCTGCACCATGGGACGGACCCTACGCCGCCGGAGCGCGCGGGCCGGGGCGGCGGGCCGGGGCGGGCGGCCGGGAGGGACGAAAGGCCCTGACATGGCGGTCGCGCCTCTTGTTAGCCTCCAAGGGAGTTCCGGAGCTTCACCCCTCCGGCCCTCCCCGCACCCCTCCGCCCGGCCCGAGAGGATCCCGTACACCATGCCGTCCACCAGCGAGCTGACCTTCCGTACCGCCGTCGATGCCGACATACCCGGACTCGTCGGGCTCATCGAGTCGGCGTACCGCGGGGACGCGAGCCGGGCCGGCTGGACGACGGAGGCGGATCTGCTGGAGGGGCAGCGCACCGACCCGGACGGCGTCGCCGCCGTGGTCCGCAACGACACGGGCCGGCTGCTGATCGCCGAGCGCGACGGCGAACTGATCGCCTGCTGCCAGCTCGAACACCGCGGTGACCACGCCTACTTCGGCATGTTCGCGGTCCGCCCGACGCTGCAGGGCGGCGGCCTCGGCAAGGTGATCATCGCCGAGGCGGAGCGGACCGCGCGGGCCCTGTGGGGCGCCCGCGAGATGCGGATGACGGTCATCCGCCAGCGCGAGGAGCTGATCGCCTGGTACGAGCGCCGCGGCTACCGGCGCACCGGCGAACTCACCCCGTTCCCGTACGGCGACGAGCGGTTCGGCGTCCCGCAGCGCGCGGACCTGGAGTTCGAGCTGCTGGTCAAGACGCTCGGCTGACGTCCGGGGCGGCGGCCCGGTCCGGCGGACCAGCGGCGGAAGGGCCTACAGCCGCCCGCCCGCGATGATCCGCTCCAGGAACTGCCGGGTGCGCTCCTGCTGCGGGTCGCCGAAGACCTCCTCGGGCGCGCCGCGCTCCAGCACCACCCCGCCGTCCAGGAAGCACACCTGGTCGGCCACTTCCCGGGCGAAGCCCATCTCATGGGTGGCGATGACCATCGTCATACCGTCCTCCTTGAGGTCGCGGACGACCCCGAGCACCTCGCCGACCAGCTCCGGGTCGAGCGCCGCGGTGATCTCGTCCAGCAGGAGCAGCCGGGGCCGGGCCGCCAGCGCGCGCACGATGGCCACCCGCTGCTGCTGCCCGCCGCTGAGCCGGTCCGGGTACTCGCCCGCCTTCCCGCCGAGCCCCAGGCGCCCCAGCAGTTCCTGGGCGCGCGCCTCCGCCTCGGCCCGCGGTACGCCGTGCACCCGGCGCGGCGCCAGCGTGATGTTGTCCAGCACGGTCATGTGCGGGAAGAGGTTGTAGGCCTGGAAGACCACCCCGATCCGGCGCCGTACCGCGTCCGCGTCCGCCCGGGGGTCGGTGATCTCCACGCCGTCCAGGAAGATCGCGCCGTCGTCGATCTCCTCCAGCAGATTCGCGCACCGCAGCAGGGTGGACTTGCCGGACCCCGAGGCGCCGATCAGCGCGGTCACGGTGTGCGGGGCGACGTCGAGATCCACATCCCGCAGGACGACCGTGCCCCGCCCGTACGTCTTGCGTACGGACTCCAGCCGCAGCACCGGCTCGCCGGCCGTGCCGTCCCGGTCCTCGATGCCGTCCTTCGTCGTCCTCATACCGTCCCTCCCTGGGCGCGCCGGCGGTCCATTCGGGCGGTGACCCAGTCCGTGAAGCGCGTCATCGGGATGGTCAGCGCGACGAACACCAGCCCGGCGACGACATACGGCGTGTAGTTGAAGTCCTTGCCGGCGATGATCTGCGCCGCATAGACCGCGTCCACCGCACCCGCGATGGAGACCAGACCGGTGTCCTTCTGCAGCGACACCAGGTCGTTGAGGAGCGGCGGCACCACCCGCCGTACGGCCTGCGGCAGTACGACATGGCGCAGCGCCTGGCCGCTGGTCAGGCCCAGGGACCGGGCCGCGGCCCGCTGCGAAGGGTGGACGGACTCGATGCCGGCCCGGAAGACCTCGGCCACGTACGCGGAGTACGTCAGCACCAGCGCCGCGCCGCCGAGCACCACCGGATCGGTGGTCACGCCCTGGAGCCGCAGCGCCGGGATGCCGAAGACCACCATCAGCAGACAGATGATCAGCGGCAGCCCGCGGAAGAAGTCGGTGTACGCCGTGGCCAGGGCGCGCAGCGGGAAGAACACCGGGCCGCGCAGCGTCCGGGCGACGGCCAGCAGCATGCCGATCACCAGCACCGCCGCCCCGCACACCACCAGCAGCCGCAGATTCAGCAGCAGCCCCGCCAGCACCTCCGGCAGCGCCTTGCGGGCGTACTCGGCGCTGAAGAACGTCGCACGGGTGCGTGGCCAGCCGGGGGAGTTGGTGATGACGAGGAAGAGGACGACGCCGGTGACCAGGGTGCTCAGCGCGGCGATGGCGGTCGCCCGCCGGGCCCGCGCCCGCCGGAACCGCTCCCGCTCGATCCGCCGGGGAGAGGGCACATAGGCGTCGTCGCCCCTCGCTTCCTTCTCCGGCACCCGCTCGCCGCGCTCTCCCCGCACTGCGTACCGGCCGTCCTCGCCGATCTTTCCGTACGTCACTTCAGCACCGGTGCGGCGACGGCGTCGGTCAGCCACTTCTTCTCCAGCGCGGCCAGCGTGCCGTCCTTGCGCAGCGCGTCCACCGCGGCCGTCACACACCCCGTGATCCGGCTCTCCTTGTCCAGGACCAGCCCGAACTGTTCCTTCGCCGCGCCGCCGGTCCGGAACTGCCCGACGACCTCGGCGTCCTTGACCTCGGCGGAGGTGATGTAGAAGGCGGTCGGCAGATCCACCACGACCGCGTCGACCTGGCCGTTCTTCAGCGCGGACTTGGCCAGGTCGTTCTTCTGGAAGACGGCCGGGGACTGGCTGGGACGGATGGTGTCGTTGATGACGTCGAGGCTGGTGGTGCCGACCTGCGCGCCGAGCTTGGCGTCCTTGAGATCGGCGACGCTCCTGGCCTTCGCGGCCCGGGAGCCCTTCAGCGCGACCACCGCCTGCCGCACGTCGTAGTACCCGGAGGAGAAGGCGACGGCCTGCTTGCGCGAGGCGCTGATGGAGATCTGGTTGATGTCGAAGTCGAATTTCTTCTCGCCGGGCGCGAAGGCGTTGTTGAACGGCACGGTCTCCCAGCGCACCGCGTCCTTGCCGTAGCCCAGCTGCTTGGCGACGGCATAGGCGACCGCCGATTCAAAACCTTTGCCGTTGGCCGGGTCGTCGTCGGCGAACCAGGGTGCGTAGGCGGGCTTGTCGGTGCCCACCGTGAGCTTGCCGGATGCCACGGTGGCCAGCTTGCCGCGGTCACAGCCGGACCGGCCCGGCCCGGCGGCGGAACCGCCACCGGGGGACTCCTCCTGCGGGGCGCAGCCGACGGCCGCGGCGAGCAGTACGGCGGTGGCGGCGGCCCAAGTGGCGGGGCGAAGGGGGCGGTTGACGAGGCGCATGGCGGGAGACTGGCAGTGGACCGGCCCCGCTGTCGAGATCACCGGGCCGAACGTCCGCATGCTGGATGACCGTTGCGCGCCTGTGAACTGCGGATTTCCGCGTATGGACGGCCGGCCCCGCGCCGTGTTAAGCGGTGAAGCGCACCGCCCGCCGGATCTCCGGCAGGTCGGTCACCACCCCGTCCAGGCCCAGCCCGCGCGCGAGCCGGAGCTGGTCGTGGGTGTTGACGGTCCAGCCCAGGACCTTCAGATGCGCGGCGTGCGCGCGCTCGACCAGCTCCAGGGTGAGTCGGCGGATGTTCAGGGAGAGCATGCTCGCGCCGACGGCCTGCGCGCGGTCGACGGCATCGGTGCCGTAGCGGCTGCCCACCAGCGCGGTACGCACGCCCGGCAGCAGCGTGCGGATCGCGGCCAGCGCCTCGTCGTGGAAGGAGATCACATCGATCCTGCCGGTCAGATCGCGCGAGCGCATCACCTCCGCCAGCGCCTGCGCGGCCGCCACGTCCTTGATCTCGGCCTGGAGCGGCGCCTTGACCGCCTCCACGACCTCCTCGAACACCGGGATCCGCTCGCCCCGCCCGGCGTCCAGCTCGCGCAGCTCGGCCAGCGTGCGCTCGGCGATCGGGCCGGTGCCGTCGGTCGTCCGGTCCACGTCCGCGTCGTGCATCACCACGAGCGCGCCGTCCTTGCTCAGATGCAGATCGAGTTCGATGACGTCGAGGCCTTCGCGTTCGGCGCGCACGAAGGACCGCAGGGTGTTCTCCGGCTCGACGCCCATGACCCCGCGGTGTCCGATGGTGAGAAAGGACAAGGCTGCCTCGCTTCTGTCGGTTCGCTTCTGTCGGTTGGAATGTGCCGGCCCGGAATGCGTCGGCCGGACGTGTCGGCCGGCACGTGTCGACCGTCGACAAACTGCTGTCCGAAATGGCGCACAGCCTAATCCGTTCTGTGCCGTGGCGCTGTAGGGACAAGTCCCCCTAGACCGTACGAGTGCCCCGCCGCCGCGGTGTCTACGCACCGCCCGACGAAGGCCGGGAAACGACCGGCGGCGCCGGGGCCGGGGTCCCGGCGCCGCGGCGGCCCGGCCGTCGCTCACCCGTCCGTGGGCGCGTCGTCCCCCGTCGCCTGCCGGGCCGCCCCCAGCCGGTCCAGGTCCGCCAGCATCGCCTCGGCCAGCTCCAGCTCCGCCAGCTGCTGCCGCTCGCTCCAGCCCAGCGCGACCAGCGGGAACTCCCACTCCGGTACCCGCTCGGCGCGCAGCCGGGCGTCCCGTACCTCCTTGAGCGCGCCGCGGGTGCGCTCGATGTGCTGCTCCACCAGGGCGCGCAGGGTGGCGGGGGCGGCGAGGTGGCCCAGCCAGACGCGCAGGACCAGCGGATGCTTGAGGACCGGGGCGCCGGGGTCGTCGGCGCCGTCGGCCCAGGCGGCGAGCGCGCCGCGCCCGGCTTCGGTGATCGTGTAGCGGCGGGTGGCCCGCGGCTCCTCCGCGCCCGAGCGCCGCGAGGTGGCGTACCCGAGGGCCTCCAGCCGCCGCAGCTCGGCGTAGATCTGGCTGATGGCCGGCGACCAGTAGAAGAACCGCAGCGAGGAGTCGGCCCACTTCTTCAGCTCGTAACCGGTGCGCTCGCCGCGGAAGGAGAGCAGCCCGAGGACCGCCCACCCGGTGAGCGGCAGCCGCGCCGCGTCCCCCTGCCGTTTCTCTTGCTTGTTGCTGATATGACGGCTAGTCATATGACTGATTGAAATAAGGAGTTCGCCGGAACGCAACCCCGGGAGACGCCATGAAGTTCTCGGTCATCTTCGAGGCCCAGCTCGCCGATCCGACCGTCGAGCGCGAGCATCAGCTCTTCCACGACAGCGTCGAGCAGGCCGTGCTCGCCGAGCGGATGGGCTTCGACCGGATCTGGGCCGTCGAGCACCACTCCCTGAAGTGGTACGCGCACATGAGTGCCCCGGAGATCTTCCTGACCTGGGTCGCGGCCCGCACCAGCACCATCCGCATCGGCCACGGCGTGGTCTGCATGCCGTTCCGGTTCAACCATCCCGCGCGGGTCGCCGAGCGCGCCGCCACCCTCGATCTGCTCTCCGGCGGACGGCTCGACCTCGGCGCCGGGCGCGGCGGGACCGAGCAGGAGACCTCGCTCTGCGGCGTCGACCGGGACCGTACGACGCAGGAGGTCCAGGAGGCGCTGCGCATCATCGGCAAGGCCTGGCAGGACGACGAGCTGGAGTATCACGGTGAGTTGATCGACATCCCGCCGCATCCGATCCTGCCCCGCCCGCAACAGATGCCGCACCCGCCGCTGTTCCTGGCCTGCAGCCGGGTCGACACCCTGCGGCAGGCCGCCGAGATGGGCCTCGGCGCGCTGGTCATGGGCTTCGCGGGGCCGGAGGCCACCGCCGAGATGCGCCGCGCGTACGACGCGGCGCGCGCGGCCCGCACCGGCGACCGGCTGGTCTCCACGGAGGTCAATGATCACTTCTCCGTGCTCTGCCCGACGATCGTGCTCGACGACCGTGACCGCGCCCGCGCCGTCGGACTGCGCGGTCAGCGCTTCTTCGCCCAGTCGATCGGCTACTGGTACGGCGGCGCCGGGCTGCCGGACGAGGCCGTCGTGGCGGGCGCGAGCGCCGCCCAGGCCGAGGCCGAGCTGCAGCAGGCCGCCGAGCAGGTCGTGGCCCGCCTCAACGAGCAGCGCATTCCCGTGCGGCCCACCTCCACCGCCACCTTCCACGCCGACCACGCCTATGGCACCGCCGACGACGCGATCGCCTACGTGGAGCGACTGCAGGCGGCCGGCGCCGACGAGGTCATGTGTCTCATCCAGATGGGCACGGTGCCGCAGGAGGTCTGCCTGGAGACCATCCGCCAATGGGGTGAAAAGGTCATTCCGCGCTTTGCGGGTGCCTAGAGGGCAGGCCGTCCACGGGCCGGACGGGACTTCCTAGGGGTGGTGTGGCATATGCCACACCACCCCTAGGGGTTTCATGGTTGGCCCTTGCTCCGACCTCCGCAGGAATGCCGGATTCCGCTGCCAGTACGGGCAGAACGTCTTGACGTTGCCGCCACTCGCAGGAAAAAAATGCCTCTAGGGCGGGTCTCGGCAGAATAATTTTCACCTGCTCCTCTTGAGTGGCGGATCCTTGCCTGGTTACGGTGGGCGGACAAGAAGATCTACCGCCGGAGGGCAGTCATGACGGAAATCCTTTCGCCTGTGGGTGTCCCGGAGGGCGCCACGACCGCAGAGCGTGTGGTCGAGCACCCGGCGTGGCCCGTCCTCAAGGACGCGGTCGAGGCCATCCGCCCGTGGCAGTCCAAGGACGGCTCGATCGACCTGGAGGCGGCGGGCGCCCCGTCCGCCGGCACCGTCCGCGGCGAGGTCGAGCGCGTCATAGGAGCCGTGGGTGAGCTCTCCCCGCTGCTCCCGCACGACGCCGTCTATCACCAGGCGCTCCTCGCCGATCTGCGCCGCTGGGCCGACGAGGGCTTCGGCGTGCCGGACTTCCTCGACTCCCTGCTCGCCTTCCAGCCCGCCCGGCAGCGCGCCGACGGCCTCCAGCACCTCGTGCTGTTCCCGATGTACACGCAGAACGGCAACCCGGACCGCAACTTCGAGGCCGTCGTGCTGCGCATGGTCTGGCCCGACTGGCTCGCCGAGCTGGAGCGCACCCGCTACGACAACGCCCTCTTCTGCGGCATCACCTTCGAGGACTTCACGGCGGGCTACGACACCCACTCCGCCGTGCTCTTCCCCGAGACCATCGCGGTGCGCGAGGCCCCCGAACGGTTCAGCTGGGGCGGCATCTTCTGCGACCGCGAGGCCGCCCGCTTCCGCCGGGTCAGCGAGGCCGCCGTCGAGACGCTCGGCGTCACGCTCCCGCCGGACATCCGCACGATGCTCGACGACCAGGAGCGCTGCCAGGAGGCCTTCGTCCTGTGGGACATGGTGCACGACCGCACCCACAGCCACGGCGACCTGCCGTTCGACCCGTTCATGATCAAGCAGCGGCAGCCGTTCTGGATGTACGGCCTGGAGGAGCTGCGCTGCGACCTCACCGCCTTCAAGGAGGCCGTGAAGCTGGAGGCCGAGGGCTACCGCCAGGCGCGTGATGTGCAGTTCGCGGTGATCTTCGACCGGATGTTCCGGTTCCCCGTCACCGGCGACCGGGTGCGCAACTACGACGGGCTCGGCGGCCAGCTGCTCTTCGCCTACCTGCACAAGCACGACGTCGTACGCTGGACGGACAACACACTGCACATCGACTGGGAGCGGGCGCCCAAGGTCACCAACCAGCTGTGCGGCGAGATCGAGAAGCTCTACCGCGACGGCATCGACCGGCCCAAGCTGGTCCACTGGTTCGCCGCGTACGACCTCGTCTCGACCTACCTCGCACCGCACCCGGGCTCGGTCTGGGCCAAGGGGCCCGACGCCCTCGACCTCGACCAGCCGCCGCGGAAGCTCGTGGACGACGTGCTGGCGGACGAGTTCCCGCTCAGCATGTTCTACGAGGCGCTGCGCAAGAAGCTGCGTACGGTGATCGAGTCCACCAAGGGCATCACGGCCGACAGCGGCACCCTGGCGGCGGCGTGAGGACCGGGCGGAACACCACCAGGCGGACGGCCGTCCAGGGGCAGGACGAGGAGGCGACGGAGATGGGTACTTCGACGGGCGGCCAGGGGCCGCTGGAGGGCGCGGTCATCGCGGTGGCGGGAGCGGCCGGACCGGCCGGGCGCGCCACCCTGCTGCGGCTCGCCGAGGCGGGCGCGGTGGTGGTCGGCTCCGACTCCGACCCCGAGCGGCTGGCGCAGGCCGTCGACGCGGCCCGTTACGCACACGGCGGTGCCACGGTCATAGGGGACACCGTCGACCTCCTCGACCTCGACCAGACCCGCGAATGGGCGACCCGTACGGAGAAGGAGTTCGGCCGGATCGACGGCCTGGTCCACCTCGTGGGCGGCTGGCGCGGCTCGTCGACCTTCGCGGAGACCAACCTGACGGACTGGGATGTGCTGCACAAGCTGCTCATCCGCACCGTCCAGCACACCTCGCTCGCCTTCTGCGACGCCCTCGAACGCAGCGGAAACGGCCGCTTCCTCCTCACCAGTGCGGCCGGCGCCTCCAAGCCCACCGGCGGCAACGCCGCCTACGCCGCCTCCAAGGCGGCCGCCGAGGCCTGGACCCTCGCGATGGCGGACGGCTTCCGCAAATCGGGGGGTGAGGAGGGCCCGCGCGCCGCGGCTGCCATCCTGATCGTGAAGGCGCTCGTCAACGACCAGATGCGCGCCGAGCGACCGAACGCCAAGTTCGCGGGCTTCACGGACGTCACGGAGCTGGCCGAGGCCATCGCCGAGGTCTGGGACCGGCCCGCCCAGGATGTGAATGGAAAGCGTCTGTGGCTGACCCCCGAGCCGTGAGCGGAGACAAAACCGACGCCCGGCAGCACCACGACACCCAGGTACGCGGTTTCGCCAGTGACAACTACGCGGGCGCCCACCCGGAGGTCCTCGCCGCGCTCGCCCTCGCCAACGGCGGCCATCAGGTCGCCTACGGCGAGGACGACTACACCGCACACCTCCAGCGCGTCATCCGCAGCCACTTCGGGCAGCGCGCCGAGGCGTTCCCGGTGTTCAACGGCACCGGCGCCAACGTCGTCGCCCTCCAGGCGGTCACCGACCGCTGGGGCGCGGTGATCGCCGCCGAGACGGCGCACATCAACGTCGACGAGTGCGGCGCACCCGAGCGGGTCGGCGGGCTCAAGCTGCTCACCGTGCCGACCGAGGACGGCAAGCTCACCCCCGACCTGATCGACCGGCAGGCGTTCGGCTGGGACGACGAGCACCGCGCCATGCCACAGGTCGTCTCGATCACCCAGACCACCGAACTCGGCACGGTCTACACCCCCGACGAGGTCCGGGCGATCTGCGAACACGCCCATGAGCGCGGCATGCTGGTGCATCTCGACGGCTCCCGGATAGCCAACGCCGCGGCGACGCTGGACGTTCCGATGCGGGCGTTCACCAATGCCGCGGGCGTCGACATCCTCTCCTGCGGCGCCACGAAGAACGGCGCCGTCTTCGGCGAGGCGGTGATCGTCCTCAACCCCGACGCCGTACGGGCCATGAAGCATCTGCGCAAGCTGTCCATGCAGCTGGCCTCGAAGATGCGCTTCGTCTCCGTCCAGCTGGAGGCCCTGCTCGCCAAGGACCTGTGGCTGCGCAACGCCCGGCACTCCAACGCCATGGCGCAGCGCCTGGCGGCCGGCGTGCGGAAGATCGACGGCGTCGAGATCCTCTACCCGGTGCAGTCCAACGCGGTCTTCGCACGCCTGCCGCACGACGTCAGCGAGCGCCTGCAGAAGCGCTACCGCTTCTACTTCTGGGACGAGGCGGCCGGCGTGGTGCGGTGGATGTGCTCGTTCGACACGGCGGAGGAGGACGTGGACGGGTTCCTCGAGGCGATTCGGGAGGAGATCGCCCGTTAGTGGCCTTTTCGCTGCACCCCTTCGCTGCGCCCCTTCGCTGCGCTTTGCCTGGGCCGACGTTTTCGGCTGGCCCGCCGAGGCGGTTTCCCTGGGTTCGCCTGCGGCGGGCTGGTGCCGCTTGCGCGGGGCTGTTCGGCTGAGGGGCCGGGCCTCCGGACTCCGTCCTGCGGCCCGGCCCCTCCCCGTTGGGGGTGGTGGGAGGAGGTCGGTGGGGGCGTGCGTCGGTGGTCAGGTGCACCGGTCACGGAACGCCCGCCCCCACGAGACTCACCCACTCACGGGAGGGGCCACCCCGCAGGACGAAGTCCGGAGGGGTGGCACCGCACCCGACAAACCACGCCCGCCGCAGGCGCAACGGCGAGAACACGGCACGGCGGGACAGCCGACAACGTACGGCCCCGGCAAAGCGCAGCGAAGCGGCCGCAGGCGTAACGGCGAAACGCCCTCATGGCGGGACAGCCGAAAGCGTAGCTGTCGGTGCAACGTGATGCACCGAGAGGTATAGTTTGCCGCACCGTGCCCGGGCGTGCTCCAATGCCCAGGAGACGGTCGGCCCGACCGTCTCCACCGGCTTCCCAGCGAACCCCGAGGCGGCACCCGATGACCCGTCCCCTGCACATCTCCGACGAGGTGCGTGCTCTCGCCCCCGGCTTCGGCCACCTCGTCATCGAGGCGCACGGGCTGACCAACGGCCCCAGCGACGAGGCCGGTTCGGCCCTGCTGGACGAGGCCGCCCGCCGCCTGGCCGACCGCCTCGGCGGCCGCGCCCCGCAGGACGATCCGCACATCGCCGCCTGGCGCGCCGCGTACACCGCCTTCGGCACCAAGCCCTCACGGACCCGTAACTCCGCCGAGGCGCTCGCCAAGCGTGCCCTCGCGGACGGCGGACTGCCCCGCATCAACCGCCTGGTCGACCTCTACAACGCCATCAGCGTGGCGCATCTGATCCCCGTCGGCGGCGAGGACCTCGACCGGATCCAGGGGGACATGCGGCTCGTACGGGCCACCGGCGACGAGCCGTTCGCGACCGCGGCGGGCGGCGTCGAGGTCATCGAGCACCCCGAGCCCGGCGAGGTCGTCTGGTGCGACGACCAGGGCGTCACCTGCCGTCGCTGGAACTGGCGCCAGGGCGTACGCACCCGCCTCACCGAGGACTCGGTCAGCGCCCTGTTCCTGCTGGAGCGGATGGCCCCGATGACGCTGGAGGAGCTGACGACGGCGGGCGCCGAGCTGGCCGAGGCGCTGCTCAAGGCCTGCCCGGACGCCCGTGTCGAGATCGGTGACGTCTGGTCGCAGTGACCGCCGGGTCCGCCCGGCGGTCACCGGAGCGGGGTTACGCGCCGGGCGCGGCCGGTGCGGTGCCGCCGAGGTGCGCCGGGATCCACCAGGTGTCCTCGGCGTCCTTGGGTCGTACCGGGTAGGCGCGCTGAGCCGCCTCCAGCAGGTCCTGGACGCGGGACCGCAGCCGGTCGGTGATCTTCTCGGCCTGATCGGCGGCGTCGGCCTCCACCGGCTCGCCCACCCGGATCGTGATCGGGAAGTGGTTGCGGCCCAGATCGCGCTTGTGGCCCTTGGTCCACAGCCGCTGGGTGCCCCACAGTGCCAGCGGGACCAGCGGCACCCCGGCCTCCTGCGCCAGCCGCGCCGCGCCCGACTTGAAGTTCTTGAGGGTGAACGACTCCGAGATGGTCGCCTCGGGGAAGACGCCGATGATCTCCCCGGAACGCAGGGCGCTCAGCGCGTGCTTGTAGGCGTGCATGCCCTGCGCGCGGTCGACCGGTATGTGCTTCATGGCGCGCATCAGCGGCCCCGACACCTTGTGCCGGAAGACCGACTCCTTCGCCATGAAGCGCACCAGCCGCTTGGCGGGCCGTGCCGCCAGACCCGCGAAGACGAAGTCGAGATAGCCGATGTGATTGCTCACCAGCACCGCGCCGCCGCGGCGGGGAATGTTCTCCGCCCCTGAGATGTCGAACTTCAGGTCGAGCGCCTTGAAAACGGTACGGGCGGCGCCGATCACGGGCGGATAGACGAGCTCGGCCATATCGGGGGACCCCTTCTCTGTGCCTGGGGAGGGTTCTCCCGGCGAAGACTGTGTACAGCTGTAACTTACGCAGCCGTAAGTGTGCGGCCTTCGGGAGATCGTGCCCGATCCCGGCCGTCGCGGCCAGCGTGCCGCATGGTGCGGCCGGGAGATCCTCGTCACGTGAAGACCGGCCGCAACCGGCTCAGCCGGCCGTCCGTCCGGTGGCTCTCCGCAGGAGAAGATACATCTCGCAGCCCAGGCAGAACCCGAAGGCGGCGTTGAGAAACGCCGCGGCGAGCGCGCAGCCGGTGGCCGCGAGGCCCAGCCACTGCGGCCCGGCGGTGTAGCCCACCAGCCCCAGCAGGGCGAAGAACAACCCCACGCACTGCGCGAAACGCGGCGGCGCGGCGCTCTCGAACTCCACCGGAGGGGACAGACGGGGACGTACCGCCGTCTTGAACAGCCAGGCGTAGGGCGAGTGCTGGACACCGGCCACCGCTCCGGTGGCGAAGACCAGCGCCTGAACGGCGAGCAGCGGACCGCTTCCGGTGATCAGCACGGCCGCCAGGACGACGGAGGTGAGCGCCGCGCCGAACCGCGGGCCCCGTACGTCGAGCAGGTCGGGGTTGTCGTTGGGCATGCCCCTACTCTCCCGCAGAAAAGTCGGTACCCGGTGCCGGGAATCTTTGCGGTCTCGTGAATGCTGAACGCTGAGATGACCGGACTCATGGTGTGCATCGCGGTGCTCGCGGCGGCGAGCGCCTTCGGCGTGTGGCACCAACGCCGCAACGGGAGGCTGACGGTGTACGGGCAGGACGGCGGGAAGCGGCGCGCCGCCGCGCAGGGCACGGCACGGCTGGGAGCCGCCGAGATCGGCGCGGAGCTGGGGGAGCGGGCCACGCTGGTGCAGTTCTCCAGCGCCTTCTGCCAGCCCTGCCGCGCCACCCGGCGGACCCTGGCGGAGGTCGCGGAGATGGTGGCGGGCGTGGCGCATGTGGAGGTCGACGCCGAGGCCCATCTGGATCTCGTACGGCGCCTGAACATCCTGCGCACCCCCACCGTGCTCGTGCTGGACGCGGGCGGTGCGATCGTGCGCCGCGCGGCGGGTCAGCCGCGAAAGGCCGATGTCATCGCCGCTTTGGGTGCGGCCGTCCGTGATTGATCTCCCAGATGGCGGGCGCCACTTGACGCTGCGGGCCGAGCATCGTCAGTCTGACGTGATGCGGCCAGGAACCCTTCTGTACGGACGCGCGCACGTGGACCTTCTGCGGACCGCCAGCGCGCGCTGTCCCAGCGTGTGAGCAGCGACGACACCACCGCTGCCGGCCGCCGCGCCGCTGCCGGCAGCCCTGCCTCGGCTCGTACACCACACCAGAAGGACAACTCCATGACGGCCTCGCCCGACCTCGGCACGCCCCGCACCGCCACCCCCGACCTGCTGCGTTCCGTCTTCCGGCAGCACGCCGCCGGCGTCGCGGTGATCACCGCGCACGGCTCCCGCCCCGTCGGCTTCACCGCCACCTCCCTGACCTCCGTCGCCGCCGAACCCCCGCTGCTGTCGTTCGGCATCGGCACCGGCGCCTCCAGCTGGCCCACCGTCGCCGAGGCCGGGCACATCGGCGTCCACATACTCGGCGAGCATCAGCGGGAGCTGGCCGCCACCTTCGCCCGCAGCGGCGCGGACCGCTTCGGCCCGGCCACCTCCTGGCGCCCCGGCCCCGAGGGCGTGCCCCTGCTGGACGGCGTACTGGCCTGGCTGGTGTGCAAGGTCGTGGCCAAGGTCCCGGCCGGCGACCATCGCATCGTGCTCGCCCAGCCCGTCGTCGGCGACCCCGCCGGACCCGGCCGGCCGCTCCTCTATCACCAGGGTCGCTTCAACGCGCTGCGGGACTGACGGGTTCCCGCGAAGCTTCGTCATCACCCGGTCAAGGCCGTTGGCAACGTCACATTTCAACGGCCTTGATTCGGGGCACAAGACTGGATGTACTGGCGAGTAATATGAGGGTCGGCGCGGGGATCCGTATCCGACCCGGAGCCGCCCCAACAGGCGCCTATGCTGCCAGCACAAGGCAGTTCTGAAGAGACGAAGCAGGTAGGAGAGCCGGCGTGAGCTTGAGGATCGTTGTCTGTGTGAAGTACGTGCCCGACGCCACCGGCGACCGGCACTTCGCCGAGGACCTGACCGTCGACCGCGACGACGTGGACGGCCTGCTCTCGGAGCTCGACGAGTACGCGGTCGAGCAGGCCCTGCAGATCAAGGAAGCCGCCGACGACGCGGAGATCACGGTCCTGACCGTCGGCCCCGAGGACGCCTCCGACGCGCTGCGCAAGGCGCTGTCGATGGGCGCCGACAAGGGTGTCCACGTCGAGGACGACGACCTGCACGGCACCGACGCGCTGGGCACCTCGCTCGTGCTCGCCAAGGCGATCGAGCACGTCGGCTACGACCTGGTCGTCTGCGGTATGGCCTCCACCGACGGCACGATGGGCGTGCTGCCCGCGCTGCTCGCCGAGCGGCTCAACGTCCCCCAGGTGACCCAGCTCTCCGAGGTCTCCGTCGCCGACGGCAAGGTGACCGGCCGCCGCGACGGCGACACCGCCAGCGAGCAGCTCGAGGCCGCCCTGCCGGCCGTCGTCTCCGTCACCGACCAGTCGGGTGAGGCGCGTTACCCCTCCTTCAAGGGCATCATGGCCGCCAAGAAGAAGCCGGTGGAGGAGCTGGACCTGGAGGACCTGGAGATCGAGGCGGACGAGGTCGGCCTCGAAGGCGCCTGGACCAAGGTCGAGGACGCCGCCGAGCGTCCGGCCCGTACGGCGGGCACGATCGTCAAGGACGAGGGCGAGGGCGGCAAGCAGCTGGCCGAGTTCCTCGCGGGCCAGAAGTTCATCTAAGGCCCGCCCCCTCTCAACCGCCCTCATTCTTCCCGCAGGAGTCATCCCATGGCTGAAGTTCTTGTCTACGTCGACCACGTGGACGGTGCCGTCCGCAAGCCCACCCTCGAGCTGCTGACCCTGGCCCGCCGCATCGGCGACCCGGTGGCCGTGCACCTCGGTCCCAACGCCGAGGAGGCCGCGAAGGTCCTCGGCGAGTACGGCGCGGTCAAGGTGCTGGCCGCCGACGCGCCCGAGTTCGCCGAGTACCTCGTCGCCCCCAAGGTCGACGCGCTCCAGGCCGCCTACAAGGCGGTCACGCCGGCCGCGGTGCTGCTGCCGTCCTCCGCCGAGGGCAAGGAGATCGCGGCCCGCCTCGCGCTCCGTATCGAGTCCGGCATCATCACCGACGCCGTCGACGTCGAGGCCGGCGACGAGGGCCCGGTGGCCACGCAGTCCGTCTTCGCGGCGTCGTTCACCACCAAGTCCCGTATCACCACGGGCACCCCGGTCATCACCGTCAAGCCCAACTCCGCCGCCCCCGAGGCCGCCCCGGCCGCCGGTGCCCTCGAGCAGCTCGCGGTGACCATCGCCGACTCCTCCAAGGGCACCAAGATCGTCTCGCGCACTCCGCGCGAGTCGACCGGCCGCCCGGAGCTGACCGAGGCCGCGATCGTGGTCTCCGGCGGCCGCGGCGTCAACGGCGCCGAGAACTTCCCGGTCATCGAGGCCCTCGCCGACTCCCTCGGCGCGGCCGTCGGCGCCTCCCGTGCCGCGGTGGACGCCGGCTGGTACCCGCACACCAACCAGGTCGGCCAGACCGGTAAGTCGGTCTCGCCGCAGCTGTACATCGCGGCGGGCATCTCCGGTGCGATCCAGCACCGCGCCGGAATGCAGACCTCGAAGACCATCGTCGCCATCAACAAGGACGCCGAGGCGCCGATCTTCGACCTCGTCGACTACGGCGTGGTCGGCGACCTCTTCGACGTCGTCCCGGCGCTCACCGAAGAGGTCAAGACCCGCAAGGGCTGAGGCCGTCCCCGGCACGCGCCGCAGCACCCCGCAGGCCCCGTACGCATCCGCGTACGGGGCCTCGGTGCGGTGTCAGTCGCCCGTCGCCCCGTCGATCCGCTCCCGCAGCAGGTCCGCGTGGCCGTTGTGGCGCGCGTACTCCTCGATCATGTGGACGTAGACCCAGCGCAGATTCAGCTCCTGGCCGGTGCGCTCATGGACGAAGGTCTCGTCCAGCCCGCGGTCCGCCACCGTCTCGTTGCAGGCCGCTATCTCGGCGCGGAGCGTCGCGAGGTCCGCCTCGGCCCCGGACGCCTCGGCGTCGTCGAAGTCGGCGTCGATGTTCCGCTCGAGGTCGTAGAGATCCTCGATCTTCTCGCCGGCGAAGCGCTGACGGAACCAGGTGCGCTCGACCAGCGCCAGATGGCGCACCAGCCCGAGCAGGGTGAGTGTGGAGGGTGCGGCGCTCGCCTCGACGAGCTGCTCCGGGGTGAGGCCGGTGCACTTGCTCAGGAGGGTCTCGCGGTGCCAGCCGAGCCAGTTCTGCAGCGTCTCCCGTTCGCCGGCGGCGGCGGGGATTTCTCGGCGGGTGATCTGCGGTGCGGTCCAAGTCATGGGAGGAGTCTGGCGGGGGCGGTGCCGCCGTGCCACGGAGTTACCGGATGCGGTGCGGGCCAGTGATGCGCGTCGCCTCGGGCCGGGGGGTGTTGACCTCGCTACCCTACACAGTTAACTTCGCTATACGGATTGTTGATTCCGTGAAGCGGAAAATGAGGCCCGGCGGTCGTCGGGCACACGAACCGGGAGGGTGCCGAAATGGGGCAGCAGGAGACCGTGGCGACGAGCCTTGCGGACACCGTACGCGAGGGAATCGGCGCCGCTCTTGCCGAGGTGGACGCCGATCTGGCGCGGCGTTACCCGGGCGACCCCGGCACCCGCCAGCCGGTCCACACGGTCTACGTCCCCGGCGATGCCTTCGCCGCCGACACCATCCGCTCCTGGGGCGACCAGGCGCTCGCCGCCCTCGATGAGCACGCCCCCGACGCCGCCGCGCTCGCCGCCGTCCTCGGCATCCCCGACGAGCTCGCCGGGCCGGTCCACGACCGGGTCCGCGCCAAGCTGGAGCGCGAGCCCATCGAGGACCTGCGCATCGACTTCGAGGACGGCTACGGCAACCGCCCCGACGCCGAGGAGGACGCGCACGCCGCCCGCGCCGCCGCCCTCGTCGCCGCCGCCTACCGGGACGGCACCGCTGCCCCGTACATGGGCATCCGCATGAAGTGCATGGAGGCCGCCGTCCGCGACCGCGGCATCCGCACCCTGGACATCTTCCTCACCGGCCTGATGCAGGCCGGCGGTCTGCCCGACGGCCTGGTGCTGACGCTGCCCAAGGTGACCTACGCCGAGCAGGTCACCGCCATGGTGCGGCTGCTGGAGGCCTTCGAGAAGACGCACGGCCTGGACAGCGGCCGGATCGGCTTCGAGATCCAGGTGGAGACCACCCAGTCCATCCTGGGCGCCGACGGCCGCGCCACCGTCGCCCGGATGATCGAGGCCGCCGAGGGCCGCGCCACCTCCCTGCACTACGGGACCTACGACTACAGCGCCTCCTGCGGCATCAGCGCCGCCCACCAGTCGCTGGACCACCCCGCCGCCGACTACGCCAAGACCGTGATGCAGGTGGCCGCCGCGGGCACCGGCGTCCGGCTCTCCGACGGCTCGACGAACATCCTGCCGGTCGGCCCGACGGAGCGGGTCCACGAGGTCTGGCGGCTGCACCACGGCCTCGTCCGCCGCTCGCTGGCCCGCGCCTACTACCAGGGCTGGGACATGCACCCCGGCCACCTGCCGACCCGTTACGCCGCGGTCTACGCCTTCTACCTGGAGGGCCTCGAGCAGGCCGCGGCCCGGCTCACGGCGTACGTCTCGAAGGCCGGCGGCGACGTCGCGGACGAGCCCGCCACCGCCAAGGCCCTCGCCGCCTACCTGCTGCGCGGCCTCGACTGCGGCGCCGTCGACACCGGCGAGGCCGCCCGGCTTACGGGTCTGACCCGCGCCGACCTTGACGGGCTCGCGGGGCGCTCGGTCTGAGCCGACGGTTTCGGCTTGCCCGCCGTGGGGGTGTCTCGCTATTGCGCCTGCGGCGGGCTGTGGTCGCTGCGCGAGGCTGTTCGGCAGCGGGACCGGGCCTCCGGACTCCGTCCTGCGGCCCGGCCCCTCCCCGTGAGGGGTGGGAAGAAAACCGGTGGGGGCGTGCGTCGGTGGTCAGGTGCACCTGGTGGACATGATCACCTGCACCTGACACGAGACGTCCGCCCCCACCGGCCTTTCCCACCCACCCACGGGAGGGGCCACCCCGCAGGACGAAGTCCGGAGGGGTGGCACCGCACCCGACAACACCACGCCCGCCGCAGGCGCAACGGCGAACAACCACCACGGCGGGAAAGCCAAAAACGTACGGCCAAAAGCAAAGCGCAGCGGACCGGCGAACGGTCAGGATTCGGTCGGCGGGATCTCCCCCGACCCGCGGGCGATCAGGCGGGTGGGGATCTCCACCCGCCGCGGCGCGTCGGCTGCCCCCTCCAGGCGGCGGAACAGTAGTCCGCCCGCCGTCCGGCCCAGCCGTGCCGCGTCCTGGGCGACGACCGTGATCGCGGGCCGGACGAGGTCGGCCAGCTCGAAGTCGTCGAAGCCCACCAGGGCGATGGGGCGCGGACGTTCGCCCAGGACGCGTACGGCCGTGACGGTGACGCGGTTGTTGCCCGCGAAGAGCGCGGTGACCGGCTCGGGGGCGTCCAGCATGGCGGTGGCCGCGGCCCGGACCCGTTCGGGGGCGGTGGAGCCCAGCGCCACCCAGGACTCGTCGACCGGCAGCCCGGCGTCGGCCATCGCGGTGCGGTAGCCGCGCAGCCGCTCCTTCGCGGTGTGGATGCGCGGCTGGTCGCCGATGAATCCGATCCGGCGGTGGCCGTGCGCGATGAGGTGGGCGACCGCGTCCCGGGAGCCGCCGAAGCTGTCGGAGAGCACCGTGTCGGCGTCGATCCGGCCGGCCGGGCGGTCCACGAAGACGGTCGCGATGCCCGCCGCGATCTCCGGCTCCAGATAGCGGTGGTCGTCACCGGCCGGAATGACGACCAGCCCGTCCACCCGCCGCGCGCACAGCGCGAGCACCAACTCCTGTTCCCGGGCCGGGTCCTCGGCGCTGGAGCCGTTGATCAGCAGCGCGCCGTGGTCGCGCGCGACCTCCTCGACGGCGCGGTTGAGCGGCCCGTAGAAAGGGTCGGCGAGATCCTCCAGGACCAGACCGATGCTGGCCGTCCGGCCCTTGCGCAGGATGCGGGCGGAGTCGTTGCGACGGAAGCCCAGGGCCGTGATGGCCTCCTGGACCCGTCGCTCCGTGTCCGGGGTGACGCCCGCCTCGCCGTTGACCACGCGGGAGACCGTCTTGAGGCCGACCCCGGCACGCGCCGCAACATCCTTCATCGTGGGCCGGGTGCCGTAGCGACGAGAGGTGCCCTGCGCGGTGTCCGTCACGGTGTGCGGTCCTGATTCTTTAGGGGGCTGCTGGAGGTGTCGGGGGGTGCCGTCGAGCATAGCCCCTGGACAACGTTGTCAGCTGCGGTAAGACTGGCGTTCTCGCGCCGGGACGATCCACCCCGGCCCCGGGCCCACCAGGAGATTCGACACCGATGCAGACGGACCTCAGCGCAGCGCTCGACATTGGCGGCACCAAGATCGCCGGTGCTCTGGTGGACGGGCGCGGCAGGCTGATCGTACGGGCCGCCCGGCCCACCCCGGCCGACGAGGACGGGGCGAGCGTGATGCGCGCGGTGGCCGAGGTGGTCCAGGAGCTGACAGCGGGACCCGACTGGGCGCGGGTGGCGGCCGTGGGGATCGGCAGCGCGGGCCCGGTGGACGCCTCGGCCGGCACCGTCAGCCCCGTCAACATCCCCGGCTGGCGCGACTTCCCGCTGGTCGCCGGGGTGCAGGCGCTGGTCGGCGGACGGCCGGTGGTGCTGGTCGGCGACGGCGTCGCGATGACCGCGGCCGAACACTGGCAGGGCGCGGCCCGCGGCCACGCCAACGCCCTGTGCATGGTGGTCTCCACCGGGGTCGGCGGCGGGCTCGTCCTGGACGGCCGCCTGCACACCGGCCCCACCGGAAATGCCGGCCACATCGGCCACATCAGTGTCGACCTCGACGGTGACCCCTGCCCCTGCGGCGCCCGCGGCTGCGTCGAGCGGATCGCCAGCGGCCCCAACATCGCCCGCCGGGCGCTGGCGAACGGCTGGCGGCCGGGCCCCGACGGCGACACCGGCGCGGCCGCCGTCGCCGCCTCGGCACACGCCGGTGACCCCATCGCCCTGCGTTCCTTCGAACGTGCCGCCCAGGCGCTGGCCGCCGGGATCGCGGCCACCGCGACGCTCGTCGAGATCGACATCGCGGTCATCGGCGGGGGAGTGGCGGGCGCCGGGGACGTCCTCTTCGTCCCGCTGCGCAAGGCCCTGCGCACCTACGCGACCTTGTCGTTCGTCGCGGACCTGACGGTCGTACCCGCCCAGATGGGGACGGATGCCGGAGTGGTGGGCGCCGCCGCGGCCGCTGCGCAACAGTCCCGTCTCGATGCCTTCGTCGCCATGCCCTGAGGCCACCATCCGCCCCCGTGCGCCCCTTAGTCTGTTGCCGACCGCGAGGTACACCGTGAGATACGCGGCGTACCGGCAGACACACGGGTATCGAGGGGATCGGCGACGATGACATCGGGGGAACGTGAGCCGCGCGGATCGGATGAGCCGGGGGAGCCCGGCGGGGCGGGTGACGGAGCGGCCGCCCCACCGCCCGGCGAGGGTGCGCCCGTTGCCGCCGCCAAGAGCGGCCCGAAGCGCGGCACGGACGCCGATCTGACCGGCCGGGTGCTCGGCGGGCGCTACCGCGTCACCGGCCGGCTCGGCCGCGGCGGAATGGGCGTGGTCTGCCGCGCCGTCGACGAGGTGCTGGGCCGCGAGGTCGCCGTCAAGGTCCTGCGCGCCTATACCGACGCCTCCGCCCCGGAGCTCGCCGATCTGCGCACCCGGATGCAGCGCGAGGCGCGCGCCGCCGCCCGTATCCGCCACTCCGGCGTGGTCACCGTCCATGACGTCATCGACGAGGACGGCCGCCCCGTCATCGTCATGGAGCTGGTCGACGGACCCTCGCTGGACGACGCCATCCAGCAGCAGGGCGCCCTCGCCCCCCGGGAGATCGCCCGGATCGGCGCCCAGGTGATGGACGCGCTGGACGCCGCGCACCAGGTCGGCGTGCTGCACCGCGACGTCAAGCCCGGAAATGTGCTGCTCGACCGCACCGGCCGCGTGGTGCTCACCGACTTCGGCATCGCCAGCATCGAGGCCCCGGGCGACGGCGCCACCACCAACATCACCCGCAGCGGCGAACTCGTCGGCTCCCTCGACTACCTGCCGCCCGAGCGGGCCCAGGGCCAGGACCCCAGCCCCGCCTCGGACATCTGGTCGCTGGGCATGACGCTGTACGCGGCCGTGGAGGGCGGCGGCGCGCCGTTCCGCCGTACGTCGGTGTGGTCCACGCTCACCGCGATCGTCACCGAGGCGCTGCCGGAGCCGCAGCGGGCCGGGCCGCTGACGCCCGTGCTGCATGCGCTGATGGCCAAGAACCCGGCCGACCGGCCGTCCGCCGCCCAGGCGCGCAGCATGCTCACGGAGGTGGCCGAGGGGCGCGAACCGGCGGCCGTGCCGATGCCCGGCGCGCCGCATCTGCCGACCGCGACGGACATCCGGCCGCTTCCGCCGCCGCCTCCGCCGCAGGAGTTCGGGCAGGGGGCGGCGGGCCAGGGCGGCGCCGCCGCGGCCGGTGGTGCTGCGGCGGGCGGTACCGCGCCCGCCGGTCCCACGCCCGCCGGTCCCGCGGCGTCCGGACCCGCGCCCGCCGGTCCGGTCAACTCGTCCGCGCCGCCCGCGAGTTGGCTGTCCGGCGGTCCGGGTTCCGGGGGTTTCGCCGCGCCCCCGCCGGTGCCCGAGGCCGCCACTCCCGCCTCCGCCATCAGCCCCGGCTTCGATCCGCCCGGCGTGGTGAGCGGCCCGGCCGTCGGCAGTACGGGCACGCACCCGCAGCTGCGGAACCCGTCCGACGGTGACACCGAGCGGCTGCCCGCCCGCGGTCGCCGCCGGACGCTGCTCGCCGCGGCGGCCGTGCTCGCCGTGCTCGCCGCCGGTGGCGGGGTGACGTACGCGCTGGTCGGCGGGGGGCCGAGCGACACCGTTGCGGACGGCGGACGGCAGTCGGCGCCGCCGGCCGGTAAACCGACACCGCCTGCCGACCCGAGCCCGGCAGGCAGCAAGACGCCCGCCAAGGGGGACGCCAAGGGCAGCGACAAGGGCAAGGAGAACGGCACCGAGGCGTCGCCCTCCGCGTCCCAGGGGCCCTCCGGCGACCCGGCCGGAAAGAACCCCAAGCCCGGCTCCCCGGGCGGGAGTTCGGGTGATCAGGGCGATGGCGGGAGCAAGGACGGCGGCGCCTCCGGCGGCCTGTTCGGCGGCGGCTCGGGGGCCTCCGGTGGGTCCGGCGGCGGCAGTGGCAGTGGTGGCAGCGGCAGTGGCAGCGGTGGCAGTGGCGGTCAGCCCACCCCGCATACCTCGTGCGTGTCCATCGGTGGCGGCAAGACCAACTGCGACGTCTGGCGTGCCGCCACCTCGTACACCGCGTCCTTCCAGCAGGCCGGCACCCTCAACGCGGGCACCAACTACTTCTACTGCCAGGCGAAGCTGGGCCGCCGCGAGACGTACGGGAAGTGGACGAACGTCTGGTGGGCCAAGACCGATGACGACAGCGGCAACACCGGTGTCTACATCAGCGTCGTGTACCTCACCGGAGGGGAGAACGACCAGCCGATCCCGGGGCTGCCCACCTGCTGACGGCTGACGGCCCCGGGGCCCGGACTCAGTGCCGCTCTGCGGAGACGCGGTAGACGGCGATGCCGTGCGCCGGGACGGTCGCGGAGACGGCGCCCGTGGTGGCGGCGTCGCGGTGCTGCCACAGGTCGCGCAGCCGGTAGCGGTCCGCCTGCGGGAGGCCCGCGTCCTGGGCGGTGGTGGCGATCGTCTGCTGCTGGTCGGTCTCGTTGAAGAGCGCGATGGCGCGGTCGCCGTTCGCCAGCTCCTTGACGAGCGTCCAGCGGCCGGACTCGGACTTCAGCACGGTGGCCTGCTTGCCCAGGGGGTCCTGGTCGAGGGCGATGACGTCCTTGTTGTCCAGGATCGTGAAGGTCTCCGGGGTCGCCTTTCGCAGGTCGGAGCCGATCAGCAGCGGTGCGGACATCATCGACCAGAGGGAGAAGTGGCTGCGGTATTCGGTGTCCGTCATACCGCCGTTGCCGACCTCCAGCATGTCGGGATCGTTCCAGTGGCCGGGGCCCGCGTACGGGGCCAGCGGCAGGTTCGCCTTGGCGATCCCGAGCATGCTCGACCAGTCGTCGCTGATGTCACCGGTGGTCCGCCACAGATGCCCTACGTCCGATGCCCACTCCCAGGGCTTGTTCTCGCCCCATTCGCAGATGCTGTAGACGATGGGGCGACCGGTGGCCTCGAGTGCGTCCCGCATCGTGCGGTAGCGCTGCTTGGCGTCCACACCCTGGTTGTTGCAGTTGTCGTACTTGAGGTAGTCCACGCCCCAGTCGGCGAACTGCCGGGCGTCGGACGCCTCATGCCCCAGCCCGCCGGGGAACCCGTTCTCGTTGCAGGTCTTGGTGCCCGCGCTCGTGTAGATGCCGAACTTCAGGCCCTTGGCGTGGACGTAGTCGGCGACGGCCTTGATGCCGTGGGGGAAGCGCTCGGGGTCCGGTACGAGCTTGCCGTTCGCGTCCCGCTCGGGCAGCGCCCAGCAGTCGTCGAGATTGACGTACCGGTAGCCGGCGTCCTTGAGGCCCTTGGCGAGGAAGAGGTCGGCGATGCCCTTGACCATCCCCTCGTTGAACTCCGCCCGGCAGTGCGTGGAGTTCCAGTTGTTGAAGCCCATCGGCGGCGTCTTGGCGAGCCCGCCGGGGAGACGGGGGACCGGCGTATCGGCCGCGGCGGGCGGGGCGCCCGGCACCGCCGTGCACAGCAGCACGGCGGACAGCGCTCCGATGAATCTTCCGTGGGCCTGCCTGCGGGTGCTGCGGGTGCTGCGGGTGCTGCGCGGGCTGCGGATGGTGCGGGTATGAACGCGCATGCTTCGCGTCCTCCGTCTTCGCGTGGGGTGTGGGGAGTTGTGCGCGGTGCTGTGCGCCGGAACGTGTCCTTGAACAGGCATGACAAACCGTCACGAGCCATGGCGCGCCGCGACGAGCCGCGACGAGTCATGCACCCGTCATCGGCGAGGGTTTACGGTAGGGCTTGTTGGACTCTGTTGGAAGAGGGCGGTAGCGGTCAGGTTCAACCCGCCAAAATGCTTGCCTGGGCGCGCCGTTCGGGGTGACGTCCGGCCGCTCGCGTTCGTTTCTGTTTGATTCCTGGGGCGGGGTAGGACATCGGATGTCTCACCGGAGGCCGCTACGGGGCGCGGCGCCCGGTGTGGCGCCCGGTGTGGCGCCACGCACCGATCGCTGTCCCCGGGCCGGCCCCGGACGATGTCCTTCTGCGATGCGCCGGGAACCCACGCGGTACTTCGGCATCACTGCCCCGGCGCCACTCCCGCATTTCCACAGTGGTTCTCCGGTACTTCACGCAGAACGGGTTGTTCTTGGCAAGCGGCGTTCCCCGGCGGGAATTCGACCCATTCATCCGACCCATTCATCGACGCACCGAAGAAGCAATCGACCGGCGCGGACCGCGAGTCGTATGCGATTCCCCACCGTTCTCCCCGAACCGAAGAGCGGACCGATGCCCTCCGCCTCCGGCGACAAGGACGACCGGGCGGCGACGGACGCTTTCGACCGTCCCGACGGATGAGCTTCACCCCGCTCCATGACCTGTTCAGCGAGATTCCGCTGCCACCGTGGAGGGTCCGCTCCCCAATGCGTTCGCTTCTTCGTCCCCTTCCGGATCGATTTTCCGCACACCCCGCTCGGGAAATCCGCGAGCCGTAATCGTCGACGGCACCGCCGCCCGCGCCCGGTGCCGACGGGCCGCCCATTACCGTTCCGCCCCGCTCGTGGCGCCCCGTTCACCTGGATGTACAACGGCTTTCTCCGTCTCCTGATCCTCCTCTCCCGCGGCGGGAAAGCCGACCCCGGTCAGTTCCGCGCGCAACCATTTGCGCGGCCGGTTCCGCACCGGCCGCAACCTCCTCGCGACGGGTTACGCGGGCGGCGAAGAGCGAAAACAAGGGCGGTGAAGAGAACGGGCAAGGAGCGCGGGGCAAGGGGCGAGGGTAAGTGCCGCAGAACTGTTCGTTGATCGCTCGATGCTCCGCCGTCATATGCGACAGAGGCCGGTATGCAGGTGGGGGTTTCGGTACAGGAGAGGCGGGGGAGCGCTTGTTTGCCGGGGGCTTCGCGGCGGGGGATGCACTGACCGGCATCCGTCTTCCCGAGCGTTTCCGTGGCAGGGTGTTGCGGGCAACTCACCTGGGTCTAGGGAAGAGGGGAAACCGTGATCGTCTGGCTGAACGGCACGTTCGGTGCGGGCAAGACCACTGCGGCGAATGAAGTGCTCGACCTGCTTCCCGGAAGCACGCTCTACGACCCCGAACTCCTCGGCAGCGGACTGCGGTTGATGCTGCCGGCCAAACGGTTCGAGGGCATCGACGACTATCAGGACCTGCCGGCCTGGCGCCGCATGGTCGTGGACACCGCCGCGGCGCTGCTCACCGAGGTGCCGGGCCCCTTGGTGACGCCGATGACGCTGCTGCGCCAGGAGTACCGAGACGAGATCTTCGGCTCCCTCGCGGCCCGCCGGATTCCCGTACGGCATGTTCTGCTGCATGCGGAGGAAACGATCCTGCGGGAGCGGATAGCCCGGCGTACGGAGCCCCAGGGGGATCCCGAGACCGATGCCTCCGTACGCCGGTGGTGTCTGGAGCACCTGGGCCCGTACGCCCGCGCACTGGAGTGGATCAAGGACGACGCCCATGTCGTCGACACCACCCGGCTCACGCCCCGTCAGACCGCCGAACAGGTCGCCGAGGCCGTCCGTACCGGAGCCGGCGCCTGCGAGATCGTGCAGACCCCCGAGCCGACCGCGGAGACCCTGGCCGCCGGCGTACTGCTCTTCGACGACCAGGACCGGGTGCTGCTCGTCGACCCGACCTACAAGCCCGGCTGGGAGTTCCCCGGCGGCATCGTGGAACCGGGCGAGGCACCCGCGCACGCCGGAGTGCGCGAGGTCGCCGAGGAACTGGGCATCCAGCTGCCCCGCGCGCCCCGGCTGCTCGTACTGGACTGGGAAGCGCCCAAACCGCCCGGCTTCGGCGGTCTGCGGCTGCTCTTCGACGGCGGCACGCTCACCAGCGAACGCATACGGGACCTGCTGCTGCCCGGAGCGGAACTGCGGGACTGGCGCTTCGTGACCGAGGCCGAGGCCGAGACGATGCTGCCGCCGGTGCGCTGGAACCGGCTCCGGTGGGCGCTGCGCGCCCGCGAACGGGGCTGCCCGCTCCATCTGGAGGCGGGGGTTCCCGTGGGGTAGCCCGACGTTTTTGGCTGTCCTGCCGTGGGGGTTTGTCGCCGTTGCGCCCCTTCGCTGCGCTTTGCCTGGGCCGTACGTGTTCGGCTGTCCCGCCGTGGGGGTTTCGCACCGTTGCGCCTGCGGCGGGCGGTGCCGCTTGCGCGGGGCCGTTCCGCTGCGCTTTGCCTGGGCCGACGTTTTTGGCCGTCCAGCCGTGGGGTTTGCCGCCGTTGCGCCTGCGGCGGGCGGTGGTCGCTGCGCGAGGCTGTTCGGCTGCGGCACCGGGCCTACACGGCTCCGCCGCTACGGCCCGGCACCTCCCCGTTGGGGGTGGGGAGAAAACGGTGGGGGTGCAGGTCGGTGGTCAGGCGTGCCTGGTGGATTGATCATCACAGCTGAGCCTGACGCTCAACGCACGCCCCCACCGGCCTTTTCCCACCCACCCACGGGAGGGGACGGCCCGCAGGACGGAGTCCGGAGGGCCGTCACCGCACCCGACAACCCACGCCCGCCGCAGGCGCAACGGCGAACAACACCCACGGTGGGAAAGCCAAAAACGTACGGCCAAAAGCAAAGCGCAGCGCCTAGCGCCCCGCGTACCGCCGCAGGAACAGCGCCTCCGCGAGCGACAGCCGTTCCAGCTCCTGCGGCGAGACGCTCTCGTCGACCGCGTGGATCTGCGCCTCCGGCTCGCTCAGTCCGATCAGCAGGATCTCCGCCTCCGGGTAGAGCCCGGCGAGCGTGTTGCACAGCGGGATCGAGCCGCCCAGGCCGGACATCTGCATCTCCTGGCCGTCGTACGCCTCCCGCATCGCCGCCGCCATCGACGCGTACGCCGGGCTGCTGGTGTCCGCACGGAAGGGCTGCCCCTGCCCGATCTGCTCCACCGCGACCCGCGCGCCCCACGGAGCGGCGCTCTCCAGGTGGGCCGCCAGCAGCTTCGTCGCCTCTGCCGCGTCCGTGCCCGGCGGCACCCGCAGGCTCACCAGGGCCCGCGCGCCCGCATGAACGGACGGGGTGGCGCCGATGACCGGCGGGCAGTCGATGCCGAGCACGGTGACCGCGGGGCGCGCCCAGATCCGGTCCGCGACCGTGCCGTTGCCGATCAGTCCGACGCCGTCCAGGACCTTGGCGTCCTTACGGAAGTCCTCCTCCGGGTACTGCAGGCCCTCCCAGTGCGCGTCCGAGGCCAGCCCCCGCACGGTCGTCGAACCGTCCTCGGCTCGCAGCGAGTCCAGGATCCGGATCAGCGCGGCCAGCGCGTCCGGCGCCGCGCCGCCGAACTGGCCGGAGTGCAGATTGCCCTCCAGCGCATCGACCTGCACTCGCACCAGCGTCATCCCGCGCAGCGTCGCCGTCACCGTCGGCACCCCGACCCGGAAGTTGCCGGTGTCGCCGATGACGATCGCGTCGGCGGTCAGCAGCTCCGGATGCGCCTCGGCGTACCGCTCCAGCCCGCCGGTGCCCTGCTCCTCGGAACCCTCCACGATCACCTTGACGTTGACCGGTATGCCGCCGTGCTCCTTCAGCGCGCGCAGCGCCGTCAGATGCATGATCAGGCCGCCCTTGCAGTCGGCGGCGCCGCGCCCGTACCAGCGGCCGTCGCGCTCGGTCAGCTCGAAGGGCGGCGAGGTCCACGCGGCCTCGTCCAGCGGCGGCTGCACGTCGTAGTGCGCGTACAGCAGGACCGTCGGGGCGCCTGCCGGGCCGGGCAGGTAGCCGTAGACGGACTGGGTGCCGTCCGGGGTGTCCAGCAGCGCCACGTCCTGGAAGCCGTCCGCGCGCAGCGCATCGACGATCCAGTTGGCGGCCGCCTCGCACTCGCTCCTGGGGAACTGCGCCGGGTCCGCGACCGACTTGAAGGCCACCAGCTCGGCGAGTTCCGCCAGGGCGCGGGGCTGCAGCGCGGCGACGGTCTGGGCGAGCGGGCTGCCGGGGACATCCGGGCTGCCGGACCTGTCAGTCATGGAACGCTCCTTGTGGGCGCGACGTTGTGTACGTAGGCCGTCCGTCCTGGTGAGCCGTACGGGCCGGACGTACGGGGATGAGTGCCCCCGATCTTCCCACAGGCGGTGGGGGAAACAGCGGGCCGTAGGATGCGGGCGGTACGCGCAGCCAGGCATCGAACGGGAGCGAACGCACAGGTGAGCAGCGAGCACGAAGCCGAGGGCAACCAGCAGGTGTGGGACGTCGTGGTGGTGGGCGCGGGGCCCGCGGGCGCCTCGGCCGCGCATGCCGCGGCCTGTACGGGACGCCGGGTGCTGCTCCTGGAGAAGGCGGAACTGCCCCGCTACAAAACCTGCGGCGGCGGCATCATCGGCCCCTCGCGGGACTCCCTGCCGCCCGGCTTCGACCTTCCGCTGCGCGACCGCGTGCATGCCGTGACGTTCTCGATGAACGGCAAGCTGACCCGCACCCGCCGCTCCAAGCAGATGCTCTTCGGGCTCATCAACCGCCCCGAGTTCGACGCCGGACTGGTCGAGTCCGCCAAGGACGCGGGGGCCCGGGTCCGTACGGGCGTCACGGTCGCCCGGGTGGAACAGCACGGCGCCGAGGTGCCCGACCGCCGGACCGTCGCGGTGGTGCTCGGCGACGGCGAGGTGCTGCTGGCACGGGCCGTGGTCGGCGCGGACGGCAGCGCGGGCCGGATAGGCGCGCATGTCGGGGTCAAGACGGAGCAGGTCGACCTCGGCCTGGAGTCGGAGATCCCGGTGCCCGAGACGGTCGCCGAGGACTGGGCGGGGCGGGTGCTCATCGACTGGGGCCCGATGCCCGGCAGCTACGGTTGGGTCTTCCCCAAGGGGGACACCCTCACCGTCGGCGTGATCTCCGCGCGCGGCGAGGGCGCGGCGACCAAGCGCTATCTGGAGGACTTCATCGGCCGGCTGGGCCTGGCGGGCTTCGAGCCGAGCATCTCGTCCGGGCATCTGACGCGCTGCCGCGCCGATGACTCGCCGCTGTCCCGCGGCCGGGTGCTGGTGTGCGGTGACGCGGCGGGACTGCTGGAGCCGTGGACCCGGGAGGGCATCTCCTTCGCGCTGCGCTCGGGGCGGCTCGCGGGGGAGTGGGCGGTACGGGTCTCCGAGGCCCACGACGCCGTGGACGCCCGCCGGCAGGCCCTCAACTACGCCTTCGCCATCAAGGCGGGGCTGGGCGTGGAGATGGGCGTCGGGCGGCGGCTGCTCAGCGCCTTCTCGCGGCGTCCGGGCATGTTCCACGCGGCGATCACGGGCTTCCGGCCGGCCTGGAACGCCTTCGCGAAGATCACCCGCGGGACGACGACGCTCGGGGAGCTGGTCCGTACGCACCCGATGGCGCGGCGGGCGCTGGATGCGTTCGATCGTGCGGAGGCGCGCCGGGGGGAGTGATCGGCGGGGGCACGGGGGCACGGGGGCACGGGGCCGGTGGGGGCCACCGGGCTGGTCGTCGGCCGGGTGTGGTCGCCCGGCGATGGTCGGGAGGTGGTCTCGCGGGTGGGCCGGGCGGTGGGCCGGGCGGTGGCCGGGAGGCGGTCCCGTGGTGGTCCCGCCGCGGTCTCGCGGTTTGGTTGCCGCTGGTTGAGGGGCGGCCGGTTCGTTGGAGGTGGCCGCCGTCCGTCGGCTGCCGTCCGCCGTTCGTCGGCCGCTGTCCGCTGTCCGCTGTCCGCCGTTCGTCGGCCGGTTGGCTGCCGGTCGGCGCTTGGGGGCGTCGCTGTGCCGTCTGCCGTTCGTGCCCGTGATGCGGCGCTCATGAGGCGGCGTTCGGAGTTCGGTGCCCGGGATCCGGTGCTCAGGACTCGGTGATACGGAAGACCGGGTGGCGAGGGGCCGCGGCGAGCAGCTCCTCGTCGCTGGAGTCGGCGGTGATCTCCCCGAAGTACGACTTCACCTCCCAGCCCCAGCGCCGGAGATAGGCGCGCAGCAGCGCCGGGGTCTCGGCGGGCGGCACCTCGACGGCGGTGAACGGGCGGGTGCGGCGGCCGACGCGCAGTTCGCCGCCGCCCGCCGCGCGCATATTGCGCACCCATTCGGAGTGGCCGCGCGCCGAGACGAGATAGCGGCCGTCCTCGTAGGACATCGGATTGACGGGTACGCGCCGCCATTCGCCGCTCTTGCGGCCGCGGACGGCGAGGTCCGCCGAGCCCGCGAGGCTGATACCGCGCCGGGCGAGCCAGCCGACGATGCCGTTGAAACGGGCGGCGAGGCGGTTGGGCTTCACGTAGTGGGACATGGGTGGGCCTCCAGTGACTTCGGTGGCGCGGGCTGTTCGGCTGGTCGGCCGGCGCGTTGCGTACTGCCTGCTGCGGGCCTGCCTGCCGTTCTGTGAGCGCCACTCCGATTCGAGAGCGGTGCTCTCGCTTATGGGTAGCAGTGTGCAGCAGGGTGTCGCGGCAATGCAAGAGCACTGCTCCTTTTCTCGTTCAACGATCTCAATTGCGCCCAGTGCTCTTACAGTCGACCACCGCTCCGGCTTTGGTGCACCGCTCCGCGTCGTGCCAGACTGCTCCCATGACTGCGATCCGAGGAGCCCGGGAACGGGCCCGTAGCGAAATCACCGCGGCCATCAAGGACGAGGCCCGCAGACAGCTCGCCGCCGAGGGCGCGGCCAAGCTGTCGCTGCGCGCCGTGGCCCGCGAACTGGGCATGGTCTCCTCGGCGCTCTACCGCTACTTCCCCAGCCGCGATGACCTGCTCACCGCGCTGATCGTCGATGCCTACAACGCCGTCGGCGCGGCCGCGGAAGGCGCCCGTGACGCCCTGACCGGCCCCGATGCCCAGCGCCCGGTCGCCCGCTGGAGCGCCGTCTGCGCCGCCGTACGCACCTGGGCGCTGGCCCATCCGCACGAGTACGCGCTGATCTACGGCTCCCCGGTGCCCGGCTACACCGCCCCCCGCACCACCGCCGAGCCCGCCGCCCGGGTCGGCCTCGCGTTGATCGGCGTGGTCCGCGAGGCGCACACGGCGGGCGCGCTGAAGGAGCCCGCCGAGCCGCTGCCCGACGCGGTGGTGGGCGATGCGCTCGCCCTCGGCGCGGAGCTGGGCATCGAGCTGCCGGGCACGGTGCTGGCGCGGCTCGTCGGGGCCTGGGCGCAGCTGTTCGGGCTGGTGAGTTTCGAGGTGTTCGGCCAGTTCAACCGGGTGGTCGAGGCCCGTTCCGAATTCTTCGAGCAGGCCGTCCTCCAGCTGGCCCGCAGCGTCGGGCTGACCACGGGACGTTAGGGGCTGTCCGCTACTCCCCGGGGAGTACGGCCGGTCACTGCGCCGGGCTGACGCCGTCGGGCCGGGCCCCGGTCTAGCGTTACCGGCATGGAGAACACACGGCCGCCGTGGGCGCGGCGCTGCCTCGGGCCGGTGTGGGAGCGGTGGTCGCCGGTGCGCGCGGAGCCGAAGAGCTGGACGGGCGCCCGGCTGCCGTGGGTGTCGACGGTCGTGGTGACGGTTTTCGTCACGGTCGGCTCGGGCTTCGCGGCGCACAATCAGCCCGAGCGGGTCCCGCTCGATGCGTTCGCGCGGGCGCTGCTGGTCCTCGGCGGCGCCCTGCTGCTCTTCCGGTACCGGTATCCGCGGACGGTCGCCATCGGCACGGCCGCCTCCGCGGCGGTCTACTTCGCGGCCGGATACCCGTACGGACCCGTCTTCCTGACCGTGGCGCTGGGCGCCTTCGGCGCGATCCTCGCCGGGCGGCGCGCCGTCGCCTGGTGCGCGCTCGGCGGTCTGTGGGTCAGTCACCTCCTCGTCGGCCACTGGCTCTACCGGTGGCTGCCGCCGCACGACGGTGCCGCTCCGTGGGGGGACGAACTGTTCGCCGCCGTCCTGATGGTGGCGGTGGTGGCCGTATCGGAGCTGGTGCGGGTGCGCCGCGAACAGGTGGCCAGGGTCCGCGCCGAGCGGGCCGCCGCCGAGCGGCGCAGGGCCGACGAGGAGCGGCTGCGGATCGCCCGCGAGCTGCATGACGTCCTCGCGCACAGCATCTCCGTCATCAACGTCCAGGCGGGCGTGGGCCTGGCGCTGCTGGACAGCGACCCCGAGCAGGCCCGGACGGCGCTGACCACCATCAAGGCCGCGAGCAAGGAAGCGCTCGGTGAGGTGCGGCAGGTCCTGGACACCCTGCGCACCCGAGGCGACGCGCCGCGCTCCCCGGCCCCCGGCCTGGAGCGGCTGCCCGAACTGACCGAACAGGCCAGGGGCGCGGGGCTGGCCGTGGACGTCACCAGCGAGGGCGCCCGCGCCGCGCTGCCACCGGGCACCGACCTCGCCGCCTTCCGCATCGTCCAGGAGGCGCTCACCAACATCGTCCGCCACTCCGGTTCGCGCACCGCCCGGGTCCTGCTCCGGCACACGCCCGTCGCGCTGGAGATCCAGGTCGACGACGACGGCCCGGCGACCTCCGCCGCGGAGGAGCCGGCCGGCGGCGGAAACGGCCTGGTCGGGATGCGGGAACGGGCCGCGGCCTTCGGCGGCACGGTCGAGGCGGGCCCGCGCCCGGACGGCGGCTTCCGGGTCCGGGCCCGCATTCCGCTGGCCGGTACGGAGGATCCGGCCGCCGGTACGGATACGGTGACCCCGGCCGATACCGAGGAGGAGTCGTGATCCGGGTACTGCTGGCCGACGATCAGCTGCTGGTCCGGGCCGGTTTCAAGGCGCTGCTGGACGCCCAGTCCGACATCGAGGTGGTCGCCGAGGCGTCCGACGGACAGGAGGCGCTGGCCGCGGTCCGCGAGAAACTCCCGGACATCGTGCTGATGGACATCCGGATGCCCGTCCTGGACGGCCTGGTGGCCACCCGCCGGATCACCGAGGACCCGCGGCTGTCGGACGTCAAGGTCGTCATGCTGACCACCTTCGAGCTGGACGAGTACGTCTTCGAGGCGATCCGCTCCGGGGCCTCCGGCTTCCTCGTCAAGGACACCGAACCGCAGGAGCTGCTACGGGCGGTGCGCGCGGTCGTCGACGGCGATGCGCTGCTCTCGCCCGGTGTCACCCGCCGCCTCATCGCCGAATTCGCGGCCCGCTCCAAGGAACCGGCCGCGGTCGACGCGCTGTCCGCACTGACCGAGCGGGAACGTGAGGTGATGGCTCTGGTGGGCATCGGCCTGTCCAACGAGGAGATCGCCCGCCGTCTGGTCGTCAGCCCGCTCACCGCCAAGACCCACGTCAGCCGCACCATGATCAAACTCGGCGCCCGGGACCGCGCCCAACTGGTCGTGCTGGCCTATGAGTCGGGATTGGTGCGCCCCGGCTGGCTGGGCTGACCGGGCCGCAGCACTCGCACCACCCGGACCACGAAGAGCGCCGCCCCGATGATGCCGCTCGCCCTCAGCCACGGGCCTTCCCAGGATCTGGGCAGGGGCGCCCACAGAAGCGCGCTGCCGATCGCCAGAAACCCGATGACGCCGATGAAGAGGGCGGTGACCAGCGCGAAGGTGATCTCGACGGTGAGGGCGTCGCGCTCGGCCTGGGTGCGTGCGGGAGACATCTCGCAAGTCTGCCAGGGGCGCGCGCACTTCGCGCCGATCGTGCGCCGCGGTCCGGGCCGGCCGGATGGAAGCGCGGCGGGGGCGGGGACGCTGGAGCGGGCGGCCGCGGTGGCCCGGCGCGGTGGAGGCGCTCGGTTTTGTCGAGGGGGCAGGGGCGCACGTTCTGGATCTGCTCCGGGGCGGAATCCACGTCTGTGCGTCGCTCGGGCCGCTGCCGCTGCCGCGGCAGGCGTTCTTCATCGCCGTGGCGGTGCGCGGCCGCTGGGCGTCCGGCCGGCGGTGGGCGTGATGACGCTGGACGTCCTCACGAACCGGACCGCCAACCGGCCGCGGCTGCACCAGCATCCGGAGATGCCGCTGCAGCCCGTCGGCCTGCTGCCCATCATGCTCTTCGGACTGTTCGCCGTCGGCTGCGCGCGCCCGCCGCTCGGGGCGCTCGCCCCGGCGGGCGGCCACGGAGCTCAGATGCCGCTGCGCTCCTGCCACAGGGTTATCAGCGCCTCGTCGCCGCTGATCTTGAGTCCGTCCCACGGCAGGCGGTTCCAGAGCGCGAGATAGAGATCCTCGGCCGGCCCCTCGACCGTGCAGTCCGCCGGCGTCTCGGGCTCCCCTGCCTCGCGCGGCGGCCCGGACCGGCGGACGGTCTGCGGCGGCGCGTCGGAGAGCGACACGGTCCACTCCGCGTCGGCGGTGTCCGTGGCGCGCACCCGTAGCGTCTTGGGGGCGACCGTGCGCAGCCGGCTGCGGTCCATGGAATGAATGCCGGCGAGGAGTTCGTCGATGCCGTCGGCGGCGAAGGCGGACGGGAAGGGCGTGAGCGTGCTGCCCGCGGCCTGCTGGGCGTCCACGCGGTGCACGGATGTCTCATGGGCCTGGCGCCGCGCCCAGAACGCGAGCGGGGACGGCGCGGGCAGGAAGGACCAGGTGTCCAGGTCCGGCGGTGCGGTGTGCAGCGCCACGACGAGGCGGTGATGGCCGTCCCGCAGCCACGGCACCAGCTCGTCGTCGGTCATCTGCGGAGCCTCGGCGGGACCGCCGGTCCGGTGGTCGACGGGCTGTGTCACAAACTCCGTGGCCCAGCGGTGCACCCGCCCGACGTGCGTGACCAGATCCCGTATCCGCCACTCGGGGCAGGAAGGAATGGGGGCGTCGGGCCCGGCCTGCTCCGCGGCGTCGGCCAGGAGTCCTCCGTCCAGTCGCAGCGTTTCGACGAACTCAGTGATCTCCATGCCGACGAGTGTGCCAGTCGCCTCTGACAACGCATCGCCACGGGCCCCTCGACCGTCGCCCCTCGCGCGGTGGACGCACCCGGGACGGCGCGGGCACGAGGGCTGCCGCGGCGGTCGCGCTCGTCAAGTGGCCTGCGGGTGAGCCGAGTTCGTCCCGGAGTGTGTCTCCCGCGCGCCGCAGCGGAATGACCGCCGTCCGCCGACCGCGTACCCGGCGCCCCGTCCGCCCCTCACCCCCGCCCGGTGCGGTGTGCCCCGCGCGTCGCGTACGCGATGAGCGCCGCGGCCGCCGCGAGCAGGGCGACCGTCGTCAGCGCGAGGGGCAGGCCGAACGCCTCGGCCAGGAAGCCGATGGCGGGCGGGCCCAGCAGCATGCCGCCGTAGCCGATGGTGGAGGCCGCGGCCACGCCGCCCGCACCCCCGGCCTCGCCGGCGCGCGCGATGGCGATGGGGAAGATGTTGGCGAGCCCGAGGCCCGCGACCGCGAAGCCGAGGCAGGCCGCCCAGGGGCTGGGGGCCAGCGCGCCGAGCAGCATGCCGGCGGTCGCCGTCGTGCCGCCCGCGATCAGCGCGCGGGCCGGTCCGAAGCGCTGCACCACGGCGGTGCCCGACAGCCGCCCGGTGGTCATCGCCAGCGCGAACACCGCGTACCCGGCGGCGGCGAGGCCGGGCCCGGCGGCCAGGTCCTGGGAGAGGTGCAGCGCGCCCCAGTCGGCCATCGCGCCCTCCCCGTAGGCGGTGCACAGCGCGATGAGCCCGAAGACGCACACGAGGCGGCCGGGGCGGCGCCGACCGGTACGGTCCTCGGGCGCGGGCAGCCGCTCCGGTACGGCGGGCGCCGGATGCCTGAGCAGCTCGCGCCCCGCGCCGGCCGTCACCAGGAGGCCGATCAGCGCGATCAGCAGCAGATGGACGGCGGGGGACAGGCCACCGGCGATCAGCCCGCCGAGTCCCGCGCCGAGCATTCCGCCCAGGCTGAAGGCGCCGTGGAAGGCGGGCATGACGGGCCGCCGCAGCGCGCCGATCAGATCGACGGCGGCGCTGTTCATGGCGACATTGAGCGAGCCGTACGCGGCGCCGAAGACCAGCAGGACCAGGCCCAGCGCGGTGGCCGAGTGGGTGAGCGGCGGCAGCGTGATGCTCAGCGCCAGGGCGGCACCGGAGACGACCGTGACGGCATGGCTGCCGAACCGGCGGCACAGCCGTCCGGTGATCGTCATGAACGCGACCGCGCCCGCCGACACGCCGAGCAGGGCGAGCCCGAGCGCGCCCGCACCGGCGCCGGTCTGCGCCTTGATCGCGGGGATGCGGACGACCCAGCCGGCGAAGAGGAAGCCGTCCACGGCGAAGAAAGCGGTGATCGCCAGACGGAGCCGGGCCAGTCGCGGGTCGGTGGGGGTACGGGGCGTGGAGCGCGTCTTGAGGGTCACGGCTCCCCAAAGGGTGGTCCGTATTTTGTTTAACGTCGGCACAAAGTCAGAATAGGGGCGTGACCCAGACTCGGACAACCAGGTTGGAGCGAGGCCGTGGCGCCCTCGGTCCCGCACTGGAGCTCGTACACACCGGCCGCGCACCCACCCGCGCCGTTTTGACCTCGGAACTCGGCGTGACCCGCGCCACCGCGGGCGCGGTGGCCGCCGAGCTCGAGGCGCTCGGCCTGATCACCGTCGACTCCCGGCCCACGGCCCCCGCCGGATCGCAAGGGCGCCCCTCCCACCGGCTGTTCGTGAACGAGCGCGGCCCCGTCGTGCTCGCCGCGCAGATCCACGCCGACGGCTTCCGTGTCGCCCTGGTCGGCCTCGGCGGCCGCATCGTGGCGACCGCCGCCGGCTGCGGCACCATTCCCGCCGACCCGGCCCATGTCCTCGCCGAAGCCGTCGAGGCCGGATCCGCCCTGCTGCGCGAGACCGGCCGCCGCTGCCTGGGCGCGGGCCTGGCGGTGCCCTCCGCCGTCGCGGAACCGGACGGCGACGCCCTCAACCCGCTGCACCTCGCCTGGCCTTCCGGCGCCCCCGTACGTCAGCTCTTCCTCCGCGCGCTCGCCGACGCCGGCATCCCCGGAGTCACCGAAGCGATCGGCTTCACCGGCAACGATGTCAATCTCGGGGCGCTCGCCGAACACCGGCACGGCGCCGGCCGCGGCGCCCGCGACCTGCTCTGCGTCGCCTCCGGCCACCGGGGCGTCGGCGGGGCACTGGTGCTCGACGGCCGCCTGCACAGCGGCAGTTCGGGCCTGGCCCTGGAGGTCGGCCATCTGACCGTCAACCCCGAGGGCGCGCCCTGCCACTGCGGCGGCCGCGGCTGCCTGGACGTCGAGGCGGACCCGCTCGCCTTCCTCGGCGCCGCGGGCCGCGAACCGGGCCCCGAGGGCTCCCTGCTCCAGCAGGCCGCCGACCTCCTGCGCAACGACTACGCCGACCCGGGCATCCGGGCCGCGGCCGACCTCCTCATCGACCGGCTCGGCCTGGGCATCGCCGGACTCGTCAACATCCTCAACCCCGACCGCATCATCCTCGGCGGGCTGCACCGCGCCCTCCTGGAGGCCGACCCGGAACGGCTGCGGGCGGTGGTCGCCGACCGCAGCCTGTGGGGCCGCAGCGGCAGCGTGCCGATCCTGCCGTGCAGCCTCGACCACAACAGCCTCGTCGGCGCGGCGGAGCTGGCCTGGCAGCCGGTGCTGGACGACCCCCTGGTGGTCGTCGAGCGGTAGCGCAGGCCCGCCCCTGGGTCCGGCCCTGACCTGACCCATTGGAGAGGACCTAGGCTGCCGCCATGGTTCCCGAAGCGCTCGCCCGCAGCCCGTACGTCAGCCTGGTCACCCACCGCAGGAACGGCACCCCGGTGGCCACCCCCGTGTGGGCGGTGGCCGCCGGGGACGAACTCCTGGTGTGGACGCGGGACGACAGCTGGAAGGTGAAGCGGCTGCGCAATGATCCGCGGGTGACCGTCACCCCGTGCGATGTGCGCGGCCGCCTCACCGAGGGCGCGACGACCGAGGAGGGCACCGCCCGGCTCCTGGAGGGCGCCGGGGAACTCCTGTGGGTACGCAAGGCGTTGGCCGGGAAATACGGCCTGCGGTTCCGGTTGATGGACACCGGTGGCGCGCTGCTCCGCCTGGGCAAGCGGCCCCATGTCGGCATCGCCGTCAGGCTGTGACGCCTCGCCGTGAGCCGTTGAACCCCTTGCCGTCAGCCCTCGACGTGCCGGTGCCGCCCCCAGTGCGCCGCGAACGCCCGCGCCGGGTTCTGCGTCAGGAACCGCGTCACCAGGTCTTCCCCCAGGGCGAGTTCGAGGCGCGCCCGGTGGCGGCGCAGCAGATGCGGCATGCCGGGGCCGCCGTTCACGGACCGGCCGCCGGCCGTCGTGGTGTCGCCGCCGAGCAGAATCCGGTCACCGAAGCCCGCCCCGGCCAGCGCGGCCAGGGCCTCGGGCAGCCGCCAGTCCGTCGCGTGATGCGCCCGTGAGGGGCCGTCGAAGGCCAGGTAGGCACCGGCCTCGGCGGCCATCCGGTGCACGACGAGGTCCGGCGCGCGGTTGAGATGGCCGAGGATCACCCGGTCCGGCGCGACCCCTAACTCACCGCAGAGCAGATCGAGTACGTCGAGCGCGCCGGTGCCCAGCTCCAGGTGGATGCCGATGGCCGCCCCGGTGGCGTGCTGGGCCTCGGCGGCCGCGGCCATGGTGTACCGGGCGTGCCGGTCCAGGCCGTGGAAGCCCCCGGCGACCTTGATCATCCCGGCGCGCACCCCCGTCCCGCCGATCCCCTCGGTCAGCTCGGCGACGAAGACCCCGGCAAGGTCGGCGCGCAGGCGCTCCAGCACCTCGGGCGCGTAGTGCACCGCCTGGTGCAGCCCGGTGGCGGCGACGATCCGCACCCCCGACTCCTCTGCCAGCCGCGGCAGTTCGGCGGCGCCCCGGCCCATGCCGTACGGCGTCCACTGGATCACCGACGCGCCGCCGGCCGTGCGGAAGGCGGCCAGCTCCGCCGCGGCGGCCGCGACATCGTCCAGCTCCTGGCCCGCCAGCTGCGGGCTGCGCAGGAAGAGGTGGTCATGGGCGTCGCAGACACCGAGGCCGGCGGGGGCGATGTCGCCCAGGACCGTACGGATGGCGGGCCCGGCCGACCGGTCCCCGGCGGCCGCGCTCACCACTGCCGCCCCCCGCCCAGCCGGTCGACGCCCGGTGCGGACAGATGCAGCACCTGATAGCGGTCGCCCGCGCTCCCGGGGACGGCGTCGGTCCAGAGGGTGAAGTGGACCAGCTCCCAGCGGCGGGGGTCGAGTGCCAGAGAGGTGGTGTGCACGCCCTCGGTGGCGGCCAGCTCCTCGTGCCGGGTCACCGCGTGCGCGATGACGGTGGCCGGATCGGCGCCCTCGGGCACGGACTCGGTGCGCCGCGAGTAGGCCCCCGGGAGGCTGCCTGCGGCCGGGCCGGGACGGTGGAACAGCCCCTGCCAGTGCCGGACGGCCGGCCGCCCGAAGTCGCGGATCACCCCACGGAATCCGTCGCCCAGGAGGAAGCCGTTCATGGCTTCCGCGTCGGCCCACAGGTAGAACGGCGCGTACTCGTTGACCGGCGAGCCGTCGGCCCCGCGCTCGCGGATGCCGTACGCCTTGAGGCCGAGCCCCGGGAAGTCGTCCAGGAGGTGGCCCTTGGACTGCACACGGCGGCGGATGATCCGCATGTCGTAGTCGGCGGGGAGGGCGATCGCGTACTGCATCGCCTGGAGGGCGGGCATGGCGGCTCCGTACGGGAGGGGGAAGGACGAGGAAGGGTGGGGAAGGACGGGGAGGGGTGGGAAGGGGCGGGGAGGCTTTCCCGGTGGCTTCTCGTGGGCGGTTACGCGCCCGGGTACTCGTGCGCGCCGACCTGCTCCGCCCATTCGGTGGTGCTGCCGTCGGCGGCGGCCTCGACGGTGGCCAGGTGGGTCATGAAGGTGTCCGGCGCGGCGCCGTGCCAGTGCCGCTCGCCCGGCGCGATCCACACGGTGTCCCCGGCCCGGATCGGCTCGACGGGCCCGCCGTCGCGCTGCACCAGGCCGGCGCCCTCGGTGACGTGCAGGACCTGACCGTGCGGATGGGTGTGCCAGGCGGTGCGGGCGCCGGGCGCGAAGTGGACGCTGAACATGCGCAGCCGGGACGGCGCGGGCGGGACGGCGATCTCGTCGAGCCAGACGCTGCCGGTGAAGTGCTCGGCGGGGCCCTGCAGGCTGGCCGGGCGCTGTCGGGTGATCTCCATGGGACGTGGACTCCTACTGGTGGGTGGTGGCGTCGTGGTGGGGCGTGGCGTCCGTACCGGACGCGACCTGCGCCGCGAGCAGCGCCAGCGCGCCGCGTACGGCCGCGTCGAACGGCGCGGCGTCATCGGCCGCCCGCGCCAGGACATATCCGCCCTGGACGACGGCCGCGACGGTCGCCGCGGTGTCCGCCGGATCCAGGCCCGCGGCCAGTTCGCCGCGCTCCTGCCCCTCGGCGAGGACCTCGGCGATACGCCCCTGGAGCCAGCCGAACATCTCGTCCAGCGGCCGCCGCAGCTCCGGGTCCTGCACCACATCGCGGTCCTGCGTCATCCGGCCGATGGGGCAGCCGCGCAGCACCCGCCGCTCGCGCAGCAGATAGGCGGCGACCCGGTCGTACGCCGTACCGGGCCCCGACAGGCACTCCTCGGCGGTCTCCCGCATGCCCTCCGCGGTGCGCCGGACCGCCGCCAGGGCGAGTTCGGACTTGCCCGCGAAGTGGTGGTACATGCTGCCCTGGCCGACGCCCGCGCGGTCCAGGATCGCCTTGGGGCTGGTGCCGACGTAGCCGCGCTCCCACAGGAGCTCCTGGGTGCTGCGGACCAGACGTTCCCGGGTGCCGGGCCGCGCGTCCTCGTGGCCGGGACGCCGTTCCTGAGTGCTGCTCATGATCGCACTGTACATACTAGTAGTTACAGAACTCAAGGCCCGGTCGTCCGGCGGCCCTTGGGTGGCGGCCGGAGCAGTCCCGCGCGACCCGCCTGCTTCCCCCGTCGTACGCACACAGCCGCTGCCCGTACGACGACTTGCGGCGCCCGGCGGGCGAGCCTCGGAGGAGACGGCAACAACCCTTCCACCGAGGAGCTGAACCTCATGTCCGAACTGGCGAACCCCTGGTCCGGTGGCGGCCCCGGCCCCTGGATCCTCTTGGTCCCGGTCCTGTGGGCGCTGGCCGTCCTCACCGTGGTGACGCTGCTGCGCCGCACCGTATGGCGGCACGGCGGACCGGGCCGGCCGTTCCGCGGCCCGCAGGCCGCCGCCCGGACCGACGCGCCCACCCCCCTCGTCGTACTCGGCCGCCGCTTCGCCGCCGGCGAGATCGACGAGGAGGAGTACTGGCGCCGGCTGTCCGTCCTGGAGGAGCACTTCGGCGCCGGCCCCAAGGGCGACGCGGCATGACCACCGCCGTCCCCTCCGCACCCGTCGCCGCACCCACCCTCCGCCCTGTCCGCGGATAGGGCGGAGGGTGGGTGCGGGCTCCGGACTGGGTGGGCGTTCCCCGCTCGGCGGGGCGCCGGTACGGGCCGCCGGTGGCGCCGTCTTCGCATTGCCGGTGGGCCGGTCGGCGGCGGTGGGGCCGGTGGGGCCGGTGATGGCGCCGGCCGGGGCCCGCCGTCGGGGCGGTGGCCGGACCGCCCCCGGCGCGCCGGGCCGCGCGGCGGGACGTCCTGCGGGCGATCGCGACCGGGTGAGCGTCGCCGCGGTGAGGACGGCCGCGGCTCAGCCGACCTTCGTGCCCTCGGGCCGGGGGAGCGGCTCGGCCGCGGCGGGGGCGGGCTCCAGCGGGTCCGGGTCGAGCGGTACGGGCTCCCAGCGCGCGTGCGTCGCGGGTCTTCGGGGGGCGGCGGCCGGGGCCGGGAGGGTGAACCAGACGACCTTCCCCTGGCCGTTCAGGTCCGGGCGCATTCCCCAGCTCTCGCTGAGCGCCGCGATCAGGGACAGGCCGCGGCCGCAGGTCTCCCAGGTGTCGGCGTCGCGGATCCGCGGCAGCCGCGGATCGCGGTCATGCACCGACACGGTCAACTGATCGAGCAGTGCGTACAGTTCGACCGTGCACTGTTTACTCGGACGCGCGTGCCGGTGGACATTCGCGAGCAGTTCGCTCACCCCCAGCGCCGCCGGATCTATCAAGGCGTCCAGATGCCAGTAGCGCAATTGCGCCGAGACGATCCTGCGCACATGTCCGATACGGGCCGGAAGGGCTTGGAGCTCCACCGTGCAGTGCCTGCTGGGCTGCCTGATCACGACCGCGACTCCCTGATGAGGCCGGGCGCCCCGGCTCCACGGCAGGGGCGAAGATCGGATCCAGCGATGCCGGCTGCACCACAGCGTCACCGCTGGTGAACCCTCAGTGATACGAGTTCAGGGTCGGGCAGCCGGCACGGTCCCGCAACCGCACCACTCGGTCGTGCGAGCCTCTCAGGAGCGCGGTGGACGCGCCGCCTGCACGGCCTTCAGGAAGCGATCCGGGGCCCCCAGGGTCAGCGAATAGCGGTGGCCGTTAAGGGTGGCGAGCGCCCGGTCCCGCGCCGCGAACAGCGGCTTATGGGCCTGTACGGCCCCCAGCGGCGCGCTGTCGATCTCCGTGCCGTAGCTGGTCAGCAGGGCCAGCCGGCCGTCTCTGATGACGACCTGTCCGGCGCGGGTCAGGGACCGCAGCCATCGCTCGATCCGTACGCCGGTCGCGTTGAATTCCGGCTCCGCCATGGCCACCACCTCCTCGGTACATCGGGCAGGTGCCCTTCACCGCCCCTTCAGGAAGTTTGCCCGTACGACGCCCCGTACACCAGTGCCCCCGGTCGCAACCGCCTTCTCCCAGGCTCTCCTTGGGGCCTCTCAAAGTGATGTTTATGCAGGTGAGAAGCGTGCGGCGGGTGGTTATAGTCGGAAGCGGCCCGGCGTTGTGCGCGGGCTCATGTATCCCTGAGGAGTGCGCCGGTGAGTACCGCACCGCAGCCGCAGAGCCGGCCGGACCGCGACACGGCGGCCGTGGCCCCGATGGCGACCATCGATGTCGACCGTACGGATCCGGACTACCGCGACTGGCTGAAAGAGGCCGTCCGCAAGGTCCAGGCGGACGCCAATCGCACCGCCGACACCCATCTCCTGCGCTTCCCGCTGCCCGAGGACTGGGGCATCGACCTCTACCTCAAGGACGAGTCGACGCACCCCACCGGCAGCCTCAAGCACCGGCTGGCCCGCTCGCTGTTCCTCTACGGGCTGTGCAACGGCTGGATCCGCCCCGGCAAGCCCGTCATCGAGTCCTCCAGCGGCTCCACAGCGGTCTCCGAGGCGTACTTCGCGTCGCTGATCGGCGTGCCGTTCATCGCGGTGATGCCGGCCACCACCAGCCCCGAGAAGACTCGGCTGATCGAGTTCCACGGCGGCAGCTGCCATCTGGTGCAGGACCCGCGGACCGTCTACGAGGTCTCCGCCCGGCTCGCCGCCGAATCCGGCGGCCACTACATGGACCAGTTCACCTACGCCGAACGGGCCACCGACTGGCGCGGCAACAACAACATCGCCGAGTCGATCTACGAGCAGCTGCGCCTGGAGCGCTACCCCGAACCCGCCTGGATCGTTGCCACGGCCGGCACCGGCGGCACGTCCGCCACCATCGCCCGCTACGTCCACTACATGCAGTACGACACCCGCGTCTGCGTCCCCGACCCGGAGAACTCCTGCTTCTTCGACGGCTGGCGCACCGGCGACGCCGGGACCGACTGCGCCACCGCCTCCCGCATCGAGGGCATCGGGCGGCCCCGTATGGAGCCGAGCTTCGTGCCCGGCGCGATCGACCGGATGATGAAGGTCCCGGACGCGGCCAGCGTCGCCGCCGTCCGCGCCCTGGAGACGGCGATCGGCCGCAAGGCGGGCGGCTCGACCGGGACCGGACTGTGGAGCTCGCTGAAGATCGTCTCGGAGATGGTCGCCGAGGGCCGCACGGGATCCGTCGTCACCTTGCTCTGCGACCCCGGCGACCGGTACCTCGACAAGTACTACTCCGACGACTGGCTGGCCGCCCAGGGCCTGGACATCGCGCCGTACGCCCGCACCATCGAGACCTTCCTCGCCGACGGCTCCTGGACGGGCTGACCGCGGCCCGAGGGTGAAGGGGGCTGGGGGCGTGGCTGGGACGGGGGCGGTTCTGATGGCGGTGCGGTGGCGGGGCCGGGCGCCGGGGCGGCCGCCGGGCGGGGCGTGCGCCTTCGCGCCGTGCCGCGCCGGTCATGCCGTGGCGCACTGGTCACGCCGCGACGTGCCGGTCACGCCGCGGCGAGGCGGCGCTCCAGTGCCCGTACGGATTGCCGGAAGGCGCGCCCCAGGCCGGGCCGCGCCAGGCTCATCACCAGCCGGAACGGTGCCGGGCCGTCGGCCGTGAACGTCCACTGCACCCGCGTCCCGCCGCCCGCCGGCGTCAGCCGCCAGTCCTCCAACAGGGCTCGCAATCCAGGGACGTTGGTCGTATCGACGCGGTAGGCGTAGCGCTCGTCGGGCTCGGCCGCGAGGACCGTCTCGGTGAAACGGGTGCCGCCCGTGAGCCGCACCTCGCGGCCTCTGCCGCCGTCCGTGGACGCCGAGCGCGAGACCCCCGTGAACCAGCTCGACCAGCCCGCCACATCGTCCGCCAGCGCGGCGTACACCGCCTTCGGCGGCGCCGCGACCTCCGCGGCGAACACCAGCCGCAGCGGAGCGGACTCGACGAAGTCGAGCTCGACGGGGCGGAGTCGGCGCGCCATGGACGAACACCCCCTACGGGCCTGCGGACAGGCCAGGTTATCCGGGCCCGGAGCCGCACACCATAGCTGACGATTCATCAGATGTCTGCGCCGGATGCCTGCACCGGATACCCGTGCGCATGCCTGCTTCAGGTGTCCGTCGCACGTGTCGCCCACACGTGTCCGCGTCGACTGCCGGTGCCAGATGTCCGCCTCGGAAGTCCTCGTCAGATGTCGGTGTCGGGCGACTGCTCGCCCGCCACCAGCAGTTCCGGCGGCAGCTCCGCGAACTCCGCCCGCGCCCCGGCGGACAGCCCGGCATCCGTCACCAGCACATCCACCTCCTCCAGCGACGCGAACGAACTCAGCCCGACCTTGCCCCACTTGGTGTGGTCGGCAACCACCACCACCCGCCGCGCGGACCGTACGAAATGGCGGTTGGTCTCCGCCTCCGCGAGATTCGGCGTGGACAGCCCCGCCTCCACCGATATGCCGTGCACCCCGAGGAAGAGCACATCGAAGTGCAACGACCGGATCGCGGCGTCCGCCACCGGCCCCACCAAGGTGTCCGACGGCGTACGCACCCCGCCCGTCAGCACCACTGTCGCCGCCCCCGCGCGCGGCGCCGCCCCGACGCTCGCCGCCGCCCGCTGGGCGTTGTAGAAAACATCCGCCACCCGCACCGAATTTGTCACCACCGTCAGATCCGGCACCTCGAGCAGCTGCTGCGCCAGCGCGAACGCGGTCGTCCCGCCCGCCAGCGCGATCGCACTGCCCGGCGCGGCCATCTCGGCCGCGGCCTTGGCGATGTCCTCCTTGGCGCTCAGCTCCAGCCCCGACTTCGCCTCGAACCCGGGCTCATGCGCACTCGGCTCACTGACCGGCACCGCGCCGCCGTGCACCTTCTCCACCATGCCCTGCCGGGCCAGCGCGTCCAGATCGCGACGGACCGTCATGTCCGACACATTGAGCCTGCGGGTGAGCTCATTGACCCGCACCCCGCCCCGCCGCCTGACCTCATCGAGAATCAGGGCACGCCGCTGCTCCGCGAGGAGATTCTGGTTGTCGCTCACCCCGGCCCGTCCCTTCCGCCCGACCAGCTTCCTCGGGTCTGCTGCGCCTGCCGCCGCCTGCGATCACTGTTCCCTCATCCTCGCATGAGGCACTGACAGCGAGGCCTGGGCGGCGGGGCTGCGTTTGCCGGCGCCGCCGTCCATTCCGCGGCTCACGGGTGCAATCCGCCGCGGGCCGACGCAATCCATTGCAGGCCGACGCAAACCGTCGCGGGAGCGCGCCAATCTCCGCGGGAGCGCATCAATCTTTGCGGGAGCGCGCCAATCTTTGCGGGAGGGCGTTAATTGCCGTGGGCGTGCGCCGATCGCCATGTGCCTGGGGGCGGGCGGGTGCGGGGGTGGGCCACCGCCTGGGGCGGCGGCCGCGGCTGCCGCGTCGGCTGCGCAGGGCGCGGCGGCCCCGCGCGTGCCGGGCGGGCCCGCCCGTGTCACGGAGGCCCCATGAGCGTCACGTAGGCCCCACGAGTGTCACGGTGGGCCCGTGCCAGGCGTGGTGGGCCCGCCCAAGCCGCAGCGGGCCGGCCACGCTACGTCGGAACCGTGCAGGCTACGGCCGACCTGACGGCCACGCCGGACCCGTGCAGCTCACGCCGGGTCCGCGCGTGCCGAAGCGAGGCGCCTTGCATGCCGGCGCGAGGCCCTGCGCATGCGCGGGCGGGATACCTCGCCGCGCCGCTTCGCCGGGGGACGCCTCGCTGCTCCGCCTCGCCGGGGCGCGGCGCATTTCGGCGCGAATCCCCCGCCGATTGCTCCCCCGCCCCCTCCCCCTCTCCCCCTTCGGGGGAGGGGGCGGGGGTGGGTTCGGGGGTGGGGGGACGCGCGGTCCGCGAGCGCGCACGCCGCACCACGCTTCCACGAGCGCGCGCCACCCCAGCCCTCCCGCGAGCGCGCACGCCCACCCCGCCCTCCCGCGAGCGCGCACGCCGCGCCCGACACCGCCACCCGCCCCGAAACCCCACACAGACCCGGACGCCAAACCCCCGCCCGCGACACTTATCCACAGTCTTGCCGTCAATGGATGCGCTTCCGCGGAAAAGAGAGAATCCTGAATGGCACCGCACCACACCGCACGGTGCCGTTCGACAACGGGGGAACATCAGTGGAGACCGCGGACACCACACCGCCCACGCACGCAAATGACAGGAAACCCAAGGCAGTTGGGCCGCCTCCATCCGTGCCGCCCGCCGGACCTCAACTCGCCCTGGAGCTACTCGTACACGGCGTCGGCGGCACGACGCCGGAGGAGATGCTCGGCGACCCGCGGGTCCGGCGCATCACCGGCGACGACACCGCTGCCTGCTACCGCCGTACCGAGGACGCGGACGCCGAAGACCGTCCCGACGCGTATCGCGGCGAGCCGGTCCGCGAGGCGTACTGCTGGTCCAATCTCACCTCGGGCAACAGCGCCCGCGCCCTGTGGCTGATCCTGGTGCCCTTCATGGTGGCCAACCTCGCCCACTGGATGCGCCCCGCCGCGCCGCCGGAGCACCGCGCTCAGCGGATCTACGACGTACTCGTCCGGATCCTGGCGCTGACGTTGACCGTCCTCCTGGCCGCCGCGGCCTGCGAGGTGGCGCTCGACCTGACCGCCTGGCAGTGCGCCGGTACCTCCGTCTGCAGCGACGGCAAGTCCTGGCTGGGCTTCCTCAGCCCCGCCAACTCCGGCTGGTGGAGCGCCCCCGGCCGCCGTCTCGCGCTCGCCTCGACGGTGCCGCTGCTCGTCATCGGCTTCCTGTGGTGGCTCTCGCACCGCACCTGGAGCGCCTACGAATCCGCCTCCCCGCCGCCCCGCGACCCCGGCACCTCCCGCGGCACCCCCGCCCACCAGCGCACCGTCCTCAGTCTGCACGGCTTCTGGTACGGCCGCCGGCTCGTCGCCCGCCTGCGCGCCGCGCACGCCACGGCGGGCGTGCTCACCATCGCCGCCGCCCTGCGCATCGCCACCGCGCAGCTCGACCGGAGGGGCGGGAACGACACCGCGCTCGCCGTCACCGGGCAGGCGCTGACCGCCCTGGTCGTGCTGCTCGCCGCCGCCACCGTGCTGATCGTCTGGCGCACGGCCCGCAGCGAGGCCGCCCCCGACGACCAGTCCGACCGCCTCGTGGTCCGGGCACTGCCGTACGCCTCCCTCGGCCTCCTGGCGATCGTCGCCGTCCACACCGCCTGGTCGCGCCCGGGAGCCCAGAGCCACGGCCCGCTGCCGGGTGTCGCCGCCTTCGGCGCGATCGCGGTCTTCCAGAGCCTGGTGGTCCTCGCGCTGGTGGTGACGGCCTGGCTCCTCCACCGCGCCGCCCGCGACGAGGCCCGCAGCGCGCTCAACGGGATGGGCGGGCCCGCCGTCGCCCTGCTGGCCTGCGCCGTCGGCGGCGTGCTGTCCGGGGGAGTGGCCCAGCGCTTCGCCGACTGGATGGACGGCGACGCCACCCCCGGCCAGGCGCACGCCCCCATCCCCGGCCCTCCGGTCCTGCTGTCCTGGCAGGCCTCCGTCATCCCCGCCCTGCTGGTCGTGGTGGCCGTCGTGGTGGTGCTGGCCGGCATCCGCGTGCTGGTCGTCCGGAAACAGGTCACCCGGAACGTCCCGGGCCTCTACGACGCCCGGGAGCGCCCCGACGCACGGCGTACGCAGAGGATCGCGGGGACCATCGCCCGCGCCGGACTGACGGACGTGGCACCCGTCCTGGTGGCGGCCATCGCCGCGGTCACGCTCGTCCTGGGGGCCGGCGCGGTGGCGGGCGCCTGGCTCACGGATCTGGCGCCCGGCCGCGCCACCGAAGGGGCACCGCCGGTCGTCCATGCCGCCGCCGAGACCGCGGAGTCCCTCGGCTCCTGGCTGATGAGCGCGGGCGTCATACTCCTGCTCACCATGGGGCGGCGCGCCTACCGCGACCATTCCGCCCGCCGCACCATCGGCATCCTCTGGGACGTCGGCACGTTCTGGCCCCGCGCCGCCCACCCCTTCGCACCGCCTTGCTACGCGGAGCGTGCCGTGCCCGACCTCACCTGGCGGATGGCCACCTGGACCGAGCGGTTCGACGGCCGACTGGTGATCTCCGGGCACTCCCAGGGCAGCGTGCTGGCTGCGGCCGCCGTCTGGCAGCTGGACCTGGTGACCCGCAGCCGCGTCGCCCTGCTGACGTACGGAAGCCCCCTGGAGCGGCTCTACGGGCGCTGGTTCCCGGCCTACTTCGGACCGGACGTCCTCACCGGCCTGCACCGCGAGATGGACGACTGGCGCAACCTGTGGCGCTTCACCGACCCCATCGGCGGCCCGATCCTCCTCACCACCGAGGACGGCCGCAAGGTCGACCAGGGACCGCTGCGCGACCCGCTCGCCTTCGGCCGCACCCTGCAGAATCCGCTGCCCGCCCAGATCCTGGGCCACGGCGACTATCAGGCCGACCCGGTCTTCGGCACCGTACGCAGCGAGCTGATCGCCCGGCTCGGCCCGGGGGTACCGCCCCAGCGGCCACAGCTCCCTCAGGGCAGCTCCGGCAGATCCTCCGCATAGAGCAGGGTGAGATCGTCGGTACTCGGGTCGGCCAGCTCCGCGACCCGGCCCGCGTGCCGCTCCACCATCGACTCGAAGGTCTGCCGGGCGGTCCGGCCGTTGCCGAACGCCGGGCCCTTGGGCAGCGCGGTGAAGTACTTCAACAGCGCCTCGCCGGCGCCTTCGGCGAGGTGGTACTCATGCTCCTCGCCCTGCTGCTCGACGATCCGCAGCAGCTCCTCCGGCGCATAGTCGCCGAAGGTGATGGTGCGGGAGAAACGAGACGCGACACCGGGGTTGACCGCCAGGAAGCGCTGCATCTCGGCGGTGTAGCCCGCCACGATCACCACCACCGCGTCCCGGTGGTCCTCCATCAGCTTCACCAGGGTGTCGATGGCCTCCTTGCCGAAGTCCCGCCCGGAGTCCTCGGGGGAGAGGGCGTAGGCCTCGTCGATGAACAGCACCCCGCCGCGCGCCCGGTCGAACGCCTCCTGGGTACGGATGGCCGTGGAGCCGATGTGCTCGCCCACCAGGTCCACCCGCGAGACCTCGATCAGATGCCCGCGCTCCAGCACCCCCAGGGCGTGCAGGATTTCGCCGTAGAGCCGGGCCACGGTTGTCTTGCCGGTGCCGGGGGAGCCGGTGAAGACCAGGTGGCGGCGTACGGATGCGGCCTTGAGCCCCGCCTCCTGGCGCCGGCGGCCCACCTCGATCATGTTGATCAGGCTGCGCACCTCGCGCTTGACGCTGTCCAGCCCCACGAGCGTGTCCAGTTCGCCCAGCACCTCGTCGGAGGGGCGGCTGACGACGGCAGGTTCGGCGGCGGGCGATGCGGTCTGTGCGGGGGCGGCGGGAACGTTGCCCAGCAGCCCGGCGGTCTGCGTCGCCTGCTGTACCGCGGGCGCCGTCACCGCCCCGGCGCCCGGGGCCTGCGCGGCCCGGCTCTCGTCGCTGCTGCAGTCCTCGACGGTCGGGCCGCCGCCGCTGCCGTCGCCCTGCGCATCGGCGAACTCGTAGCCCCCACGGGCACACCGCTCCGTGCGGCACCGCGTCAGCGTCGTACGGCAGCCGTCGATCACATGGAAGCCGAAGCCCGAACTCCCCGTCACCCGGCAGCTGTTGAACGTGCCACGGCCCTCCGCCGAGACATAGAACCCGGCCTCGGCCGGCGAACTGACCGTGCAGCCCTCGATGGTGGGGTCCGCGCCCTTGGTGACGATCACGCCGGTCTGCGCACCGTCGATGGTGCAGTTGGCGAGCGTGCCGCCGCTGCCGTGATCGCGGAACCAGGCGCCGGTCGCCGCCTCGCGGATCCGGCAGTCGTCCAGCTGGACGGTGGCCCCGTCGCTCACCGACACGGCGGTGTTGCGCACCTGGGAGATATCGCTGTCGACGACGTCGGCACGGGAGCCCCGGTCCAGCACGAACAGGGCGTCCGGGACGTCGTGCACACGCGTCGAGTCCAGCACCGCGGTGGCCCCGTCGCTGACCCACACCGCCGGGTAGTCGCCCGTACTGTCGTGGATCTCACACTGGTTGGCGTCCACCCGCGTGCCCGGGTCCCATACGGACAGACCGTTACGCCCGAAGTGCCGGACCGTGCTGCGGGTCAGCGTCAGCACCGAACGCGACCGCAGATCGATGGCGTTCTCCGGAATGTCGTGGATATCGCAGTCGGCGAGCGTCAGGACCGCATCGGTGTCCAGCGTGACGCCGTCGGCGGAGGTGCGGTGCACCGTGCAGTCGGTCAGATGGCCGGTGGCGCGGGCGGCCACCTGGATGCCCGCCCCCTTGATCTCGTACAGCTCGCAGCCGACCGCCTCGACGGAACTGCCCTCGCCGTTCACGGCCAGCCCGGCGCCGGAGGCGTGGTGGATCCGGCAGTTCTCCAGCCGCGGATGGGCCCCGCCGCGTACCGCCACACCGGCCTGCCCGGCGGCCACCACCTCGCACTCCTCGAAGACCCCGCCGCCGCCGTCCAGGACGCTGATGCCGACGCCGCCTGCGTTGTCGACCGTGCACCGGCGGACCGTCGGGCGGGCGCTGCCGCGTACCTCGATGCCGGCCGCGGAACGGGTGACCACCCGCAGACCGGACAGCTCCGGGGCGCCGTCCTCCACCAGGAGCGCGGGGGAGGCGGAATCGGTCGCCTCCAGATGCAGATCGTGGACCGTGGCCGACGCACGTATGGTGAGCGCCACGCCGTCGGACGGGGCGATCCGCACCGAACCGCGGGCACCGTCGGGCCCGCGCAGCGTCACCGCGCGCGCCAGCACCAGATTCTCCCGGTACGTACCGGCCGGGACGGTGAGCACATCGCCGTCCCCAGCAGCCTCCAGGGCGGCGGCGAGCGTGCTGTACTCCCCTGTACGGCGCCGCCAACGCGACGTTCCGGAGTGCGTCACCTGGACCGAGCCCTGTGCCATGGCGCTGTCGTGCCCCCACTTCGTACGGCTGTTGTCGGCAAGGCGGAATCCGTCCGCGGATGTCCGCATTCGGGTCTGCGAGGCCCCAGCCGAGAGGCTGGCTGCACCACCGTAGCGCGCCCGGAGAGCGGTAGTTGACATGGTCAGCCACCTCACCGGATACCGGAGTCAGCCGCCCGCGCCGGCCCGTCCCCAGTCCTGTCCCGCGCGCTCCCATTCCTGGTCCCAGCGCCGGAAGCGACGTACCATCAGCCGCCAGACGATCAGCCGGCGGGCGCCCTCGATCAGCCCGCCGACGGCAGCCGCGCTGCCCAGACCGGCCAGCACCGCATGCGTACCGGCGGTGCCGGCGTCCATCGGCCGCGGCACGACCTGGCCGCGGTCGTCGGTCCAGATGCGGAAGCGGTCGCCGGGGTCCACGGGCCGCGGCGTGGAGATCGGTCCGAGATGCCGGCTGCGGTCCCACGCCGTCCACCGGGCGATGACCCGGCGGTGGGCGTCGCGCTGCGAGGAGGTCTCCGGATCGGGGTCGAGCGGGGCCCGGGAGATCAGCCGGTCGACCGTTGCCCAGACCAGATGCCGCTGCTCGTGCTGTATTCGTACGGTTTCCAGGAGCGCGTCGTTGGCGGCCTGCCCGGTCAGGGAGCCCGCCGTCGGGGCGCCGGCGGCGATCAGGAGAGCGGCGGCCAGCGCCACCCAGGCTTCGAGCCGGTCCGTCCGGCGCCGCAGCGGATTGTGCCGCCAGCGCCATACGCCTGTGATCGCCCGCATCGTCGCTCCCCCCTCTCCGTGTCCGTAAATACCTCATCGGACGCCGATCACGCCAGAGCTCGGCGAAGAGAGAGCAAGATCACGCCAGGTGCGGGCGGCGCTGCCGCGGAGGGCGGTCAGCGCAGCCGCACGGCGACCGTCACCACAGTGCCCGCATTGTCCGCATCTGCCGTCCCTGCCACGGCAGTTCCGGTGGCCACCGCGAACCGGTCCGCCACCAGACGCGCCAGCCACAGCCCGCGCCCCTCCGGCGTCCCGTCGAGGCCCGGCAGCAGCTCGGGAATCACCGCCTCGCTGAAGCCGGGCCCCGCGTCGCTGACCCGGCATTCCAGCTCGTCGCCCACCCGCAGCAGCACCAGCCGCCCCGCACCGCCCGCGTGTTCCACGGCGTTCCCGGCGATCTCGTCCACGGCCAGCACGAACTCCCCGCGCCGCGGCTCGGGCAGTCCCTCGCGGGCCGCGCACTCCTCCACCAGGAGCCGTAGTTGGGGCAGCAGCCGGGCGGTGAAGCGCCGCTGCAGCAGCGGGCGGCCGGTCTCGGGCGCCTGCCGGGGACCGGCCGGCTCTGGGATCGTCACGGCCGTATCGCCTCCCGCGTCGCCAGCCGCGGCAGCTCATCGGCACCGAGCCGCCGCAACAGCCCCCGAGGCCCTGGGCTGCAGCGCACCTCGACCAGATCGTGCCCCGCGGCGCCATGGACCAGGGCGAGCAGCCCGGTGGCGCAGCCGACCGAGAGGAAGTGCAGCCGGGTCAGATCGACGGTCAGCCGCCGGGCCGGTGCCGTACGGGCCAGTGCGATCTCCAGCGACCTCAGGAAGGCGGCGCGGTTCGCGGTGTCGGCCTCGCCGATGAAGCACACCTCGTCCTCGGCGCCGCGCATCGAGCGCAGGCTGCCCAGCCGCTCCAGAAGGGCATGCGGATGCGCGCTCTCCATCGCGGAGACCATCGCGCGATCGAACCGGCGGCGGTCGTAGGCGCAGATTTCGGTGTACGGGCGCCCGGAGAACAGCGTCTGCGCATGCGTTTCGCGATGCGCCACCGTGGCGAGGTCCGCGCCGAGCGCGGCCACCCAGCCCATGTCGATGAAGGCCCGCAGGCCCGTGTACCCCTCGGCTGTCGCCCGGTCCGTCTCGGTGTGCAGCCGGCCCAGCTGCCGCGCGGCGGTGAACTCCGCGTCCGGCTGGATCACCGCCCGCATGCTGCTGAGCACCAGCTGGCCGCGCTCGCGTGCCGAGGCGGTGCTCCGGCCGGGGAAGTCCATCCTGGCCAGCACCTCTTCCTCGGGCACGGCCGGGCAGGGCAGGACCATGACCTTCTCGCCGCGGGCCAGCCCCAGCCGTACGAACGCCGTGATGACGTCCCAGCGGACCTCGTCGTCGGCGTAACTCGCAAAGGCGTGGTCCCCGGGCCGCAGCTGCTGGACAGGCAGGAGATGGCCGTTTCTGTCCCTCCCAGGCATCGACACGCAGCTCTCGGCCTCCCCCCGTGGCTCCACCGGCCCCTTGTGCGACCGCGCCGGGCCGTCAGTCGAGTATCTCGAACGGGTCACCGACACGGATCGTGCCGCTCCCGCGCGGAATCAGATTCTGGCCGAAGATGAGCCCGTCGCCGAAGCGGCGATGCCGGCCGAGCGTGCGCAGTGGTTCCTTGCCGCGTTCGGCGGTCTGCTGGTCGGTGGTCGTGACCACGCAGCGTGCGCTGGGTTTGGCCACCTGGAAGACCACCTCGCCGATGCGCACCGTCCGCCAGTCGTCCTCCGCCCAGGGCGCCGTGCCGTCCACGACCACATTGGGCCGGAAACGGTTCATGGGGAGGGGGCCCTCGTCGGCATGGTCGCCCTGCGCGATGAGGGAGTTGAGGGCGTCCAGCGACGAGGTGGTCGTCAGCAGCAGGGGGTAGCCGTCGGCGAAGGTGACCGTGTCGCCGGGCTCGGAGTACTCCGGATCGATGGGCCGGCGTATCTCCGGGGCGTCGAGATACACCAATTCCGCCTCGACGCCGAGATATTCGCCGAACCACCCGGCCGCCGCCGGGCCCGCGGTCACCGCATCGATCTTGTCCCGGAAGTGCTCCACCGGAATCGTCTCGCCGGGCGCGGGCACCTCGACCGTCAGCGGCGGCATCCCGGGCGCGGTCAGCCGGAGAGCCCCCGACGCGAGCTCCTCGGCATGGGCCAGCGCCAGCTTCGGCAGCGGCCGCTGGGTCAGCAGCTTGCGTCCGCCGTCCACCACCATCCAGCGTCGGTCCCCGGCGAGCCCCCACGGCTCTACGTTGGCCTCGCCGGGACCGGACCCCGCAATGGACTTGACCGGATAGAGATGGATCGCTTGGAGCGCAGGATTCGGCATGGATCCATCCTGCCAGCCGCCTGTGACAATCGGCCGAATGGGCAGGTCAGTGCCCGTTCGGCGAATGTTCCGTGCTCGTTCAGTACCCGCGCGGATACTGGCGGCCGCCGTAGGGGTCGTCGTACGGCGAGGCCGGGCGCGGCGCCGGGGGACGGGGCGCGACCGGGGCGGCCGGCCGCATCGCCTCGTAGCCCGTGCCCGGGGACGACGGCCGCTGGGGCTGCTGCGGCTGCTGGGACGGGTAGCCGCGGACGCCGGCCTGCTGAGGGATGTACGGCGCCGGAGCGTGCTGCAACGGCGCTACCGGCTGCGGAGCCGGACTCGGGTAACCGTGTGACGGCGCGGCCGCGGAGGGGCCGGCCGGCAGCGCCGGCAGGCGTGAGGAGAGTGCCGGCAAATAGGACGAACCCGTGTCGTAAGGGGAGGGGTTCACCTGGATCGGGGCGATCTGCGGCGTTCCGCGCTCCGCGACGAGGCTGTCGTAGATCGGAGTGTCCGGGAAGGAGGGCGAAGCGTAGTAGCCGCCGCCGTAGGTGGAGCGGGGGGAGGTCATGCCTCATAAGTTAAGCCCACGATGTGCCGATTGGGGAGCCTGAAAAGAGGGTTGTTTTACGCGTTGTGAGTGGTCCTCGATCCCCAATGCGAGCGAACTTGCGGAAATCGGTCGCGATCGCCCATAGGAATCGTGTAAAGACCGCGCTTCTCGCGGATGAACAGAGGGCGTTCGGGGCGCCCCGGGCCAAGTAAGTTGGACGGTGCCACCGCTGACGGTGCACGGAGGACGAGAGGAAGGCGCGGCGATGTCGATGCTCAAGGGCAGCAATGTTCCGGTCCCGGCACCGACGGTCCGGCTGGAGCTGGGCTGGCAGGCGCCGCCGGGCACCCCGGACGTGGATGCCTCCGCCCTGCTGCTGGTGTCCGGAAAGGTCCGCAGCGACGCGGACTTCGTCTTCTACAACCAGCCCGTGCATGCCTCCGGCGCCGTACGCCACGAGGGCAAGCGGCAGACCGGCGGCGCGATGACCGACGGCCTCACCCTCGACCTCGCCGCCGTCGAGACCGCCGTCGAGACCGTGGTGCTCGCCGCCTCCGCGGACGGCGGCTCCTTCGGGAACGTCCCCGGCCTGCACATCCGCGTCCTGGACGCGGCCAGCGGCGCCGAGCTCGCCCGCTTCGACAGCCAGGACGCCACCACCGAGACCGCCTTCGTGCTCGGCGAGCTCTACCGCCGCCAGGGCGGGTGGAAGTTCCGCGCGGTGGGGCAGGGGTACGCCACCGGGCTCGCGGGCCTGGCCACGGACTTCGGCATCAGCGTGGCGGAGGAGCCGCAGACGGCGCCCACCCCGCCGCCGGCCCCCATGCACCCCACGCCCCCGTTGCCGGCCGGTCAACCCGCGGCGTCAATTCCACCGCCCCCGGGGGCGCCCGTCCCGGCCCCCGCGCCCACCCCCGTTCATCTGACGAAAGTCACCCTCACGAAGGAAGCCCCCGCCGTCTCCTTGACGAAACAGGGCGGCACCTCGGGCGCGATGCGGGTGAACCTCAACTGGACCAGCGGCAGCGCGGGCAAGCGGCTGACCAAGAAATTCGGCCGCAAGGCCATGCAGGCGCTGGGTGCCGGCGGCGCGCTGCTGCCGCAGTCCGGCGAGCTCGACCTCGACCTGTGCGCGCTGTTCCAACTCACCGACGGCTCGGCCGGTGTGGTGCATCCCCTCGGCGGCAACTTCGGCAGTCTGCACGCCCCGCCGTACATCCAGCTCGACGGCGACGACCGGACCGGCTCCGTCGCGGCCGGCGAGAACATGACCATCAACCTCGACCACCAGGCCCGCATCAAGCGCATCCTGATCTTCGTCACCGTCTACGCCGGCGCCCGCAGCTTCGAGGGCCTGCACGCGACCGTCACCCTCCAGCCGCAGCACGGCGCCCCCGTCGACTTCTCGCTCGACGAGTGCACCGTGCCGTCCAACGTCTGCGCCCTGGCCATGATCACCAACACCGGCAGCGAACTCGTCGTCGAACGCGAGGCTCGCTACCTCGTCCCCGAACCCGGCGTCAGCCCCCAACGCACCGTCGATTACGCCTACGGGTGGGGCCTGGACTGGTCCCCGGCCAGCAAATGACACCACCACCGGGGGCGCGGCTCACGGCGCCCCGTAGGTCCGGCCCTTCCACGCCGCCCCGCGCCCCCGGTAGTGCTGCACCGCCGAGTCCACCGTCATCAGCAGATACAACAGCGCGGTGAACGGCAGCAGCGGCGCCGTCCACCACGGCTGCCGGTAGTAGCGCAGCATCGGCAGATACGTCCCGCACATCACCGCCCAGGCCGCCGCACCCAGCGCCGCCACCGCCCCCTTGCCGCCCGCCGCCCCCACCGCCAGCGCGACCGGCGGCACGAGATACACCAGCGCCAGCCCGATCACCGTGCCCAGCAGGAGCAGCGGCCGGTGCAGCAGCTGCGCGTACGCGCTCCGCGAGACCATCCGCCACAGCTCGGCGAGCCGTGGATACGGCCGTACGCTGTCGACCCGGTCGGCCAGTCCCAGCCAGATCCGGCCGCCGCTGTCCTGGACCGCCCGCGCCAGCGACACATCGTCGATCACCGCATGCCGGATCGCCTCCGGGACGCCCGCCCGCTCCGCCGCCTCGGCCCGCAGCAGCACACACCCGCCGGCCGCCGCGGCGGTACGCGCACCGGGCCGGTTGACCCGGCGGAACGGATACAGCTGCCCGAAGAAGTACACAAAGGCCGGGACGATCAGCCGCTCCCAGAACGTCACCACCCGCAGCCGCGCCATCTGCGACACCAGATCCAGCCCCGCCGACCGGGCCGCCGCCACCAACTCCCGCAGACTGTCCGGTTCGTGCGCGATATCGGCATCGGTCAGCAGCAGATACTCCGGCGCCATCCGCTCCCGCGCCAACGCCGTCCCGTGCCGTACGGCCCACAGCTTGCCCGTCCATCCCGGCTCGGGCTCCCCGGGCGAGGACACGGTCAGCGGCAGTCCGCCCCGCGCCGCCGCCAGCTGCCGGGCCAGCGCGCCGGTCCCGTCCGTGCTGCCGTCGTCGACCAGGAACACCTCGGCGCGCCCCGGATACTTCTGCGCGAGCAGCGACGGCAGGCTCTTCGGCAGCACCGCGGCCTCGTCCCGCGCCGGGACCACCACGGCGACCGACGGCCAGCGCTCCGGATCCCGGCGGGGCGGCAGCCGTACGTCCGTCCGCCAGAAGAAGCCCTGCCCCAGCAACAGCCACGTCCAGGCCAGCAGCGACCCGGCGCCGATCCACTCCATCGCTCCCACGGCCGCAGTCTGCCGCACCGGCCGCGCCGTGAGCGGTAACACCGTCCGGTATGACAAGTCGGGCGCGCGGACCGATAAAGTGTCCGGGTGAAGATCGCGCTCATGGACTCCGGGACCGGCCTGCTCCCCACCGCTGCCGCCGTGCGACGACTGAGGCCGGACGCCGACCTCATCCTCTCCACCGACCCGGACGGCATGCCCTGGGGCCCGCGCACCCCCGACGATGTCACCGCGCACGCCCTCGAGGTCGCCCGCGCCGCCGCCGCACACGCCCCCGAGGCCCTGATCGTCGCCTGCAACACGGCATCGGTGCACGCCCTCCCGGCCCTCCGCGCCGAGCTCGAACCCGCCATCCCGGTCATCGGCACCGTCCCCGCCATCAAGCCCGCCGCGACCGGCGGCGGCCCGATCGCCATCTGGGCCACCCCCGCCACCACCGGCAGCCCCTACCAGCGCGACCTCATCGAGCGCTTCGCGCACGGCGTGGACGTCACCGGAGTGCCCTGCCCCGGACTCGCCGACGCGGTCGAGGCCGCCGATTACGCCGCGATCGACGCCGCCATCGCGGCCGCCGCGCGCCGGACCCCCCGCGACATCCGCGCGGTCGTCCTGGGCTGCACCCACTACGAGCTGCTCGCCGAGCGCATCCGCGCCGCCCTCCAGCAGCCCGGTGCCCCCGCCCTCACCCTGCACGGCTCCGCCGAGGCGGTCGCCGCCCAGGCGCTGCGCCGCATCGGCGCCGAGCCCGCGCCCGCGGCCGCCCCGACCGGCGGACTGCGCGTGATCCTCAGCGGCCGCCCGGCGGCACTCCCCGCCGCGGCACTGGCGTACGCGGAGGGCCGGCTGCTGGCGGCGAGCGGCACGGACAAGGCCGCGGACGCCGCCCTGGTGGGCGACGGGGCCGGGCGCGGCTGACGTCAGCCATGACGTCGGACCCCTCCTGACCGAGGGGGAAACGACCCGTCCGACGCACTGCCGTAGCGTGCGAAGGCGCGTACGCTGCGTCCCATGAGGGACCACCCCCACGAGGGGGCAGCAGCCCCCGAGGACCACGCTCCTGTCGACGGCGCCGGCGGCGCGCGCGCCACAGGCGGTGCCCATGCGGAGATTCCCGAGGTCTGGCACGGCAGCGCCACCAACCGCATCCAGTGGCTCCTGGCCGCCGTCGGCGCGGGCTGCCTGGCGCTCGGCGTCGAGCTGGCCGTCGACAGTTCCTGGACCACGGGCCTGACCCCCCTGGTCATGTCGGTGGTCGGCTGTGTCGCGGCCGGCCTGCTGGTGCTGTTCGGCACGCTCGCCTTCGTCCATGTCGCGGTGCGCGTCGAGAAGGACTACCTGGAAGTGCGCTGCGGCCATATAGGGGTGCCCCGCCGACGGATCCCCCTCGACCTGGTGGTCGGCGCCGATTTCGCGCCGCGGGTCACGCCGCGCCACTGGGGCGGCTGGGGCTACCGCTGGCGTCCCGAACAGGGCACCGCCGTCGTCGTACGCCGCGGCGAGGGCCTGGTCCTCCAGCTCGGCGACGGCCGCACCTTCACCGTCACCGTCGACGACGCCGAGGCCGCCGTCCGCTGCATCCGCGGTCGCCTGGGGCTGCCCAAGGGCACGCCGGCGGGCGCCTGAGCAGGAGGTTTCCCGGACTTCGGCGTGTGCGTGCTGTCGGCGCACCGCCTGGGTCCCGTAGGGTCGATGCATGGCAACCCCCGACTTCATCCGTGACCTCCGCAGCTCCATCGGCCGGCAGCTCCTGTGGCTGCCCGGCGTCAGCGCGGTCGTCTTCGACGGCGAGGGCCGGGTCCTGCTGGGCAGGCGGGCCGACACCGGCGGCTGGTCGGTGATCGGCGGCATCCCCGAGCCCGGCGAGCAGCCGGCCGAGACCGCGGTGCGCGAGGTCTATGAGGAGACGGCCGTACACGCCGTGCCCGAGCGGGTCGTCCTCGTGGAGGCCATGCCGCCGATGCGATATCCCAACGGTGATATGTGCCAGTTCATGGACATCACGCTGCGGTGCCGCGCGGTCGGCGGCGAGGCGAAGGTCAACGACGACGAGTCGCTGGACGTCGGCTGGTTCGCCATGGACGCCCTGCCGACGCTCGACGACTACGCCCTGACCCGGATCAAGCGGGCGGCGGAGTCCGAGCCGACGTGGTTCCAGGGGATGGGGGAGGAGCCGCAGGAGCCGGGCGTGGTGGCTCCCTAGAGCTCCTCCGTGGACGGCTCGTCCATCGGGTCGTCCGGCTCGTCGGGCAGGCTCGGGAGCTGCGACTCGTCCGGTATGCGAGGTTCCTCTGATTCGCCGGGCTGTGCCGATTCGCCGGGCTCCTCCGGGCCACCGGGCTCCTCGGGTGCGGCGGATGCATCCGGCCCGGCGCCCTGATCGGACGACTCCTCGGTGTGCATTTCCAGCTCGCCCTTGTCGCAGGTGCTGATCCAGGTGCCGGTCGGCCCGCTCTCGTACTTGCAGAGCCAGCCCCGCACGGTCAGCGACCCGGGCTTCTCACCGTCCTGCTGCGGCGCGCGCACAAAGAATTCCGCCATCACGTCGTGGGCCTCCGCACAGTCCACCGTGCCGCCGGCGCCCGGGTCGGCGAACAGCGCGACGCTCCGCGAATCGACCAGCGCATCGGGAATCTCGCCGCAGCGCACCGACTGGCCCGGGACGCCGGCGGACGGGCCCGACGAAGGGGGGCCGTCCCCGGTGCCCTCGCTCTGGCTGCCGCTGGTCCCGGCCCCACCGTTCGGCCTCTGTCCACCCTCGTCACCGCTGCCGCATCCCCCGGAGGTGAGGGCGAGCAGCACGGTCGGCACGGCGATGAGCCTACGCATGATCGGACTCCCTTGATCGGACTCCCCTGGTCGGACTGACGCGGGCTCCCTGATGCGGAGTCCCTGATGCGGAGTCCTGGATGCGGACTCCTCGTGACGGCGCTTGGTGTCATGCGCGCTTGGTGTGGCGGTGGCGCTTCGTGTGGCGGTGGGGCTCGGTGGGGTCGGTGGAGCTTGGTGGTCGGCGGCGCTCGTGGAGGCGGTCCGCAGGCGTTGGCCTGCGTCGATTGACGCTAGGAGCCCGGCGCGGGCGCGGCGATCCGGGGCGGCCGTTCGGGTGAGGGGTTTCCGGCGGGCACGCCTGTCCCTTGTCGCTCCCTCCCCGTACCTGTCGGCGCGAACGATCCCAACGGCTCCGGTGGGCAGGCGGCCGGGCGGACAGCCGGGAACGGGGCAGCACGATGTCCGAATTCCGCCGGACCTTCGGGCGCGGCGCGTACAGACTCGGCTCATGGGCGAGTCGACGTACAGGCTGACGGGGCGCGACGGCCGGCCCTACGCGAGTGCCGTGCCCGGCTCGTTGGGCGGCTATCGGCGGGGGAAGCTGTACGGGCGGCTGGACTGCCCTTCCGCGCTGCGTGCCCTCGCCCGTGGCCACTACCTGCGACATCGGGTCTTCTTCGCCGACGAGGAGACCGCCGTCGCGGCGGGGTACCGGCCGTGCGCGGTGTGCATGCCCCGGCAGTACGCACGGTGGAAGGCCCAAAGGGACGGGGCAAGGTGAGGGTCGCCCGCTCGGGGCGGCCCTGGAAGAGAGAGTGAGTGCGTGACCAGTACTACCGGCAGCGAGTCGGACGTCCGGCCGGCGGAGGGCGAAGCCGTCGTGGGGGAGGACGGGCTCGGGCGCTGCGTGTGGGCCGCCTCGCACCCGCTCAACAGGCACTACCACGACACCGAATGGGGCCTGCCCGTCCGGGGCGAACAGGCGCTGTTCGAGCGGATCACGCTCGAGGCGTTCCAGTCCGGGCTGAGCTGGCTGACGATTCTCGCCAAGCGGCCGGCCTTCCGTGCGGCGTTCGGTGGGTTCGATCCGGAGACCGTCGCGGGGTATACGGACGGGGATGTCGAACGCCTCATGGGCGACGCCGGGATCGTCCGTAACCGCGCCAAGATCGAGGCGGCGCGTACCAACGCGCGAGCCGTCCTGAAGCTGCGGCAGCACGGCGGGCTCGACCAGCTGATCTGGTCGCACAAACCCGGCTGTACTCCGGTGCCCCGGACGGTCTCCGAAGTGCCGACGCAGACAGCCGAGTCGAAGGTGCTGGCGGCCGATCTGCGGTCACGTGGCTTCCGGTTCGTCGGCCCCACCACGAGTTACGCGCTCATGGAGGCCATCGGAATGGTCGACACGCATCTGGTGGGATGCCATCGGCGCGGGACGTCGGGTCAGCATGACGCGTAGTCATGTGACGTTGTTCCGGGCGGCGTTGCGTCCGACGGTGGGTTGAGGGGGCCGTCGGAGGGTCCGGTCGGAGTCGTCAGGGTGTCGGGCGGGCCGGGAGCGCGAAGTCGCGGAACCGCGGCGCCCCGGGTTCCCGGGGCAGTCTGGTGGCGCGAGCGGTGAAGCTGATGGCGTGGTACCAGCCGCACAGCATGAGCAGGTCCAGGAGCTGTTCGGGGCTGAATTCGGCGGCGAGCCGCTCCCACAGGGCATCGTCGATGTCGTGGTGGGTGTGCAGCGCATCGGTCGCCTCGATGAGGAGCCGGTCGCGTTCGGCCGTCCAGCAGGTGTCCGTGCTCGTGCCGTGAGTGAGGGAGGCGACCTGCGCCGTGGTCAGTCCGGCGCGGGGCGCGAAGCGCGCGATGTGCACGCTCCACTCGTATTCGCATCCGCAGACGGCGCAGGTGCGGTCGATGACGATCTCCCGGTCCCGAAGGCCGAGGCTGAGCTGCCGGCTGAGCTGGTACGTGCCCCAGGCGTGGAGCGCCTCTGTCAGGCGCACATGGTGCGCGTAGGTGCGGAAGAGGCCGATCGGCTCTTCGCCGGCGGGCATCATGCGACGAAGGACCGGCGCGACCTCTGGCGGATAGGGCGAAGTGAGGGGAGGGATTCGGGCGGTCATGGGGCCATGCCATCCTTTCGTGCTTCGATTTCAGAAGCATCGACAGGGACGGTAGTGTTTCTGAAAAAGAAGCGCAATCCCGTGCGGAGAGGAACGGCAGGCACGATGGCGGCGGCACCCACACCTCGGCGACCGGTCCGCGGATCCTCCACGGGCCGCCCGGTCATGGCCGCCCTCGACCTGTTCGGGCGGCGGTGGGCCCTGCGCATCCTGTGGGAACTGCGGGGCCAGGCCCTCGGGTTCCGGCCGCTGCAGCAGCGGTGCGACGGAATGTCGTCCAGCGTGCTGCAGCAGCGCCTCACCGATCTGCAGGAATCCCTCCTCGTGGAGCGCGACGCCCAGGAGGGCTACCGGCTGACGCCTCTGGGCAGGGACGCCTGCGAGGAACTTCAGGGCTTGCACCGCTGGTCCGAACGCTGGGCCGCGGAGCTCGACCGGGCGGCGTCCGACGGCTCGGACGCGAAGCCGCAGCGGTGAGCGTGGCGGCGATGGTGGCCGTGACGCAGTGGCTCACTGCCGGAGGTCGCCCGGGGGTGTGTTCCCGGCCGATTCGGTGAGCCTCCCGCTGTTTCTCGAACGGTGAAGCCGCCGACAGCCCGAGCGTGAACTCTCCTGCGGCTCACTGAAGTCAGCCCTGGCGAACTGTCTCGCGACGCGCTCCGCCGGCGCCTCGATCCTGGCCGGACGGGGGCGGGTCCGCTTCGTGACCTGTGGGCACTGTCCGATGTTCGGTGGGTCCCGCCGGTGATCGATGGATGCCCGGGGCCGTCCTCGCTCCGCCTTCGGCCGGCGTAAGTGCGTTCCATGGCACGGGTGTTGGGGGCCTGCCGATCCGGAGTGTGGAACTCCGATTTCGATGGCCGGGCTGTGTTTTACGCCAGTTCTGTCACGGCCTCTTGTCGGGATGGCAAACACTGTGCAGGGATATCCCGGTTTTCCTTGAAATCCTGTGGCCCGCGTTTCATTATTTCGGTGACTCCCTTTTGAGGCAGGGGCTTCGAGTCGTCCTGCCGAGTGTCGGGGAGTCCGGGATCCGGGGGGAGATCTTTTCGTTGGCGCTCCATGCGCATTCTCTGCCTGCGGCACGGCATGTGATCGCGGCGGTCGCACCTTCGGCCCTGATGGCGTTCGCGCCCATCGTCCGCTGCCGCTTTGCGGACAGCGCAGAGATTCCCGGCTCGTGGGGATCGGGTAGGTCCGGGGCAATTCACTCAGGAAGGGCTCGACAACGGTTATGACGAACGAACATGACGGTCAGGCACAGGGCGGGGGGCCCAGGGGCCGGAAGCCCGAGGACGCTCCTGTCGCGGAGTTTTCCGCGGCGACGATCGGGGCGGCGGATCCGCGTTACGGGGATCTGGTGCGCGGGATGAACCAACGCTGGGTCGGGCGACCGGAATTCGTACGAGTGGTCGATTCCACTCAGCAGGTTCAGACCGTGGTGCAAGAGGCGGTCCGGGCCGGAAAGAAACTGGCGGTCCGCGGCGGCGGGCACTGCTATGAAAACTTCGTCTTCAACGCCGAGACCCAGATAGTGCTCGACATGTCGGAGATGACCTCGGTCTACTACGACGACAAGTTCTGCGCATTCGCGGTGGAGGCGGGCGCGACGCTGCTCGATGTCTATGAGCGCCTGTACAAGGTGTGGGGCGTCACCGTCCCCGGCGGTATGTGTTACTCGGTGGGCGTGGGCGGCCATGTCAGCGGTGGCGGATGGGGCATGCTCGCCCGCCGGGACGGCCTGATCATCGATCACCTCTACGCGGTCGAGGTCGTGGTGGTCGATGACCGCGGCACCGCTCGTACGGTGGTCGCCACCCGCGAGGAGTCCGACCCCAACCGGGATCTGTGGTGGGCCCACACCGGAGCCGGTGGCGGCAATTTCGGCGTCATCACCCGGTATTGGTTCCGCTCCCCGAAGGCCACCGGACACCGGCCGGAGCAGGCGCTCATCAAGCCGCCGAGCGAGGTGCTGGTCAGCGCCGTTGCCTGGCCCTGGGAGGACATGACCAAGGAAGCGTTCATCCGCCTCACCCGGAATTACTCGGCCTGGCACACCGCGGACGAGAACTCCGAGCCGGGCAGCGCCTACAGCGGACTGATGAGTTCGCTTCTGCTCAATCACAAGTCGAACGGCCAGATAGGCCTGGTGTCCCAGATGGATGCCACCACTCCGAATGCGGAGAAGCTCCTGGAGGCCTATATCGCCGCCGTAACCGAGGGCGTCGATATCGAGCACGGCCCCGTCACCAACACGATGGGCGAGCACAAGCCGATGCCGCAGTACCACAAGCCGCAGCGGCTTCCGTGGCTGCAGGCCACGCGGTACTTCGGCACGACCACCACTTTCCTGGTCGACCCGACGCTGCGCGCGGACTACAAGTCGGCGTACAACAAGCAGAATGTGACCGACACCCAGATCGAGGCGATGTACGAGCACCTGGCTCACACCGATCTCGAAAACCCGCGCGCCATGGTGCAGTTCAGTTCATTCGGCTGCGCGGTGAACAGCGTGAAGCCGGGGGACACCGCGAGCGTGCACCGCGATTCACGTTTCAAGCTGCTCTACCAGACGTACTGGAATAACCCCGCCGACGACGACGTGAACATCTCGTGGCTGCGGTCCTTCTACGAGGACGTGTACCAGAAGACGGGCGGCGTTCCGGTCCTCGACGAGACCACCGACGGCTGCTACATCAACTACGCGGACATCGATCTCAACGACCCGCAGCACAACACGTCCGGAGTGCCGTGGCACACGTTGTATTTCGGGGACAACTACCCCCGCATGCAGCGGGTCAAGGCGAAGTACGACCCGGGCAACCGCTTCAACCACGGCCAGTCGGTGCGCCTGCCGTAACGGCCCCGGTGTAACAGACCCAGCGTGACAGAGCCGCGGTAACGGACTCGCGGCAGCGACCCCGGTCGCACCGCGATGACGTGCCGGCGATGCCCTGTCGGCGATGCCGTCCCGGTGACGCCGTCCCGGTGACGTCGTCCCACCCGGAGCTGGTTGCCCCGGGTGGGACGGCAGCGGGACCGCGGCGAGAGGGCTCAGGCGCCGAAGCCGCCGTCGATGTCCAGGCTCGCGCCGGTGACGAAAGCGGACTCGGGGCCCGCGAGGTACGAGACCATCGCCGCAATCTCCTCGGACCGGCCGAACCGGTCCAGAGCCATCCAGCTGAGCATGGCGCTGGACAGGGGACCGTCGGCCGGGTTGGCTTCCGTGTCCGTCGGACCGGGCTGGACGTTGTTGACGGTGATACCGCGCGGCCCCAGCTCCCGGGACAGACCGCGGGTCAGCCCGGCCATCGCCGCCTTGGTCATGGCGTAGACGGAACCGCCGGGGAAGGGCATACGGTCGGCGTTGATGCTGCCGATCGTGATGATGCGGCCCCCGTCCGGCAGATGCCGGAGCGCCTCCCGGACCCCGACGACCACGCCACGGATGTTCACATCGATCATCGTGTCGATGGCGTCGATGGGCAGATCCTGCACCGGCCCGAAAGTGCCACCTCCGGCGTTGTTCACCAGGATGTCCAGGCTGCCCAGGACCCGCACCGTCTCGTCGACGGCCGCGGCGATGTCCTCGTCCTTGGCGCTGTCGGCCTGGATGGCATGGGCGCGTCCGCCCGCGGAGCGGATGCCCGCGACGACCTCCTCCGCGCGGTCCTTGGAGTGGGAGTAGGTAAGTGCCACGGCGGCGCCGTCGGCCGCCAGGCGCTGCGCAATCGCCGCCCCGATGCCACGGGATGCCCCGGTGACCAGGGCGACCTTGCCATTGAGGGTGTCTGTCACGTCGTGCGTCCTCTCACAGGTATATCGATTTCTTTGTTGGTGCCATGTGTTGGGCGGGGGTTCGTGGGGCGGCGGTGGTTCCGCGCGCCGGGGCGGTTCAGCTTTCCGCCGGGGTGCCGCCGCGCTCGGCGGACGGCAGGAAGAGGGCGACTATCGCGCCGACCACGCAGAGACCCAGCGTCCACCAGAAGGCTGCGCCGAACGCCTCGGTGATCGGCCCGGCCAGATGGGGCGAGGAGACGACCGACGCGGCGGAACCGTTGGGGCCCAGACGGTCGGTGAGCTGCTGCTGTACGACGACGGCGAGCAGGGCCGTGCCGACCGAGCCGCCCAGCTGGATGGAGGCGATCAGGGCGCTGCTGGCCCGGCCGGTGTTCTCCGGGGCGATGCTGGTGAAGCCCGTGGACAGCGCCGGGGCGAGCGTCGTGCCCAGACCGACACCGCGCACGAGCAGCGCGACGACGAGCAGCGCCGTGTCATGGGCGGGGTCGAGCTGGGTGTAGGCGAGGGTGCTGATCGCCGCGAGGGCCATGCCGGCGAGTACGACGGCGCGCGGGCCGAACCGGGCAACGAGACGTCCCACCGCGGGCAGGATCAGGACCGTGCCGACGCCCTGCGGCGCGAGCAGCAGACCCGAGGTCCAGGCGTCGAAGCCACCGCCCTGCTGGAAGAAGAGCGGCAGCAGGAACATCATGCCGTAGACCGAGGCACCGAACAGGAACGAGCCCAGGGCGGCTGCGGTGAACCGGCCGGTGGCGAACAGCCGCACATCGATGAGCGGTACGCCCCGCATACGGAGCGCATGCACCACATACGCGATCAGCAGGACCGCGCCGACGCCGAACGAGACCAGCACGACCGGGGCGCCGATGCCGCCGCCCGAGGCCAGCTGGGAGAAGCCGAGCAGCAGTCCCGCGAGGGCCGCGGGCAGCAGCGCCAGGCCGGTCACATCGAGCCGCGAGACGCCCCGCTCCTCACGGGGCGGGTCGGTGGGCAGGATGCGCTGGGCCAGCACCGCGCACAGCACGCCGAGCGGGACGTTGAACCAGAACAGCCAGCTCCAGTCCAGGTTGTCCATCAGCACACCGCCGACCATGGGACCGAAGACCGGGGCGAGCGTGATGGGGATCTGGACCATGCTCAGCACGGTGGTGGCGCGCTTCGGTCCGGCCGCACGGGCCAGCATCGTGAGCATGATCGGCTCGAACATGGCCCCGCCGATGCCCTGGACGACCCGGGCGGCGATCAGCGCGCCGACGCTGCCGGCGACGGCGGCCAGGACACAGCCGATGAGATAGACGACGAGGGATGCCTGCCAGAGGGTCTTCTCCCCGAAGCGGTCCATCGCCCAGCCGGCGACCGGGATGGCGACGGCGATCGCCAGCAGATAGGCGGTGCTCACCCACTGCACGGTGGACAGCGGCACCGTGAACACCTCGGCCAGGCGCCCCATGCCCACCGACACGATGGTGGTACTGAGCAGGGCGATGACGGCGCCCAGGGACAACGTCGATCCGATGGGCAGCAGGCGCTGTTGGCCCTGCTCGCCTCCTTCGGAGGGAGCCCCGGCGCGCGGGGCGTTGTCGACTTCCGGCGGCTGTGCCGCCGCGGTCTCTTCCATCGTTACCTTCCGTGCTGTCATTGCGTCCGTACCGCGCTGTTTCCGAGCGGCGCGCGGGCCGGCGGGGGTGTCGTCCGTGTGCGGCCTTCGGGCCGCAAGGCGCTGGGACGGTGGCGCGCCGGGGTCAGCCGGCGGGTTCTTCTCCTGGCTCCCAGCCGTGGCGCGCGCCTATCTCAGCGACGTGCGGGAAGCGCTCCGGGGGCCAGGGCCGGGGCTGTACTCCGGGCTGGGCGGGATCGCCGGCTTCGAGGAAGAACTTGTCGAATCCGGCGGGGGTGAACAGAAAGACCATCTTGGCCACATGCAGGCCGGTGTTCTTGAACCGGTGGGTCACTCCGCGGGGTATGAAGACGAAGTCACCTTGCTGAGCGGTGAACGTACGTCCCGAGTCGAGGACTTCGAGTTCACCGGAGAGCAGGTAGTACGCCTCGTCCTCGCCCCGGTGCACATGGGCTGCCGGGCCGCAGCCGGGCGGTACGGAGGCCTCCATGAAGGCCAGGCGGCCGCCGGTGTTCTCATGGCTCGCCTTGATGGTGTACGTGTCGCCGTCGACCCAGACGGTCGGGCCCTCCCCGGCCGGGACATGCAGGACACGTCGGGGGCGCTCCGGGTCGTCTTCCTTTCCCTTGGTCATCGTTGCCTCGGTCATGGGGCCTCCAGCTCGGGTGGGTTCGGCGAGAGAGTCGGTGCGACGCGGAGCGTCCGGTTCGGTGGCATGCACAGGGGAAACACCGCCGGTTCGGAAACGGTTGCATCCCGGGCCGAAAGGCGGCCCGGGATGCACTTCCGGATCATCGGATTCAGTGGGCGAGGGAGCCGTCGCGGCCGAGAAGCCGGACGACGGCACGGTCGGTGACCTGCCGCTGCGTGGCGTCGGCGGTCAGCCCACTCCGGTCGGCGAGCGGGTCGAGCCGGCCCAGCAGCCGCAACGCCCCGCCGGCCGGATCGACCTCGACCAGGTCACGGGTGCACAGCCAGCCGCCCGGGTCGGGCCCGCCGTCCGCGAGGAACCGCGCGGGCGGTTCCTCCGGTGCGAGGTACGGCGAGCCGGGCAGCCGTACCTGCAGCTCCCCGGAGACCAGCCGGACGCGGACGCCGGGCGCCGGCACGCCGACCGTCCCCGGCCCGTGCACCCCGGCCGTATCGACGGCGATGATGCCGGTCTCGGTCGTGCCGTACGCCTGGCCGATCCGCACCCCGAAACGCTCGGCGAAGCGCGTGGGGACCTGCCGCTCCAGCACGTCACCGGCGGAGACCGCCGCCCGCAACCGGGGCAGCGGCGGCGGTGCGCCGTCGTGGTGCGCGAGGGCCGCGAAGTGCCCCGGCGCCCCGAGGACCGCGTCGACGTGATGCGCCCGGCAGGCCTCGAGCACCGCCCGGGGCCCGGTGTCCCGGGCGAAGACGGTGACCGCGCCGGTGTTCATGGCATGCAGCAGCCCGCCGATGAGGCCGAAGGAATGCTCCGGCGGCGCCAGCACCAGTGCCTTCTCACCGTCGTGGGGCATCCCGCCGATCGCACGGAAGCGCCCGAGTTCCGTGGTGAGGGACTCGGGCGTACGGCCGATGGCCTTGGCGATGCCGGTGCTGCCGGAGGTGAACTGGACCAGGCAGTGCGGGGTCTCGGCCGGGCGGCCGCCGACCAGCCGTCGGACCAGGACCTCGCACTCGTCGTGGAAGGTCCCGGCCGCCCACCCCGGGGCGTCGAAGGAGAGGTGATACTGCGGCCGGCAGCGGTCCAGCAGGGTGCCCAGCTCCCGGCCGCGCAGACCGGGCCCCATCAGCATCACCTGGGCGCCGCACGACCACAGAGCGAGCAGCGCCCACGTCTGGGTGAAGCTGCGGGCACCCTGCAGGGCGACGGTGTTGCCCGCCCCGATGCCGTACGACCTCAGGGTGTGACGCAAGGACGTGACCTGGGCGCGCAGTTGGCCGTAGGTGACCGTGCTGCGGGCGATCGCCCATGGGGCGTCGGACGGCCGGGTCTCCAGCAGTCCGGCGCCCCACCAGTCGGTGTCCCGACGGGAAGTGAGGGACACCGTGACTCAGCCTTCCCGCTCGCGCCGCAGCTCCAGGCGCTCGTAGCCCGCGTGCCAGGGACGGCGGCGTTCCACTGCGGCGCAGGCGGCGACGACCTGAGGCTCGTCGAAGCGCCGGGCGGCGACCTGGAGACCGACCGGGAGCCCGGCCGGGGTGAAGCCGGCGGGAACCGTGGCGGCGGGGCTGCCGATGAAGTTGTACAGACCCGTCAGACACCATCCGACCAGCGGATTGACGCTCTGACCCGCGACCTGGGAGGGGCCCACGGTGGTGCGGTCGGCGGCGTTGGGTATCCGTGCCACCGACGTCACCGGGCTCACGATGAGGTCGTACTCGTCGAAGACGTCCTCCAGCGAGTCGAGGAGTTCGCTGCGCAGGACGTCCTCGAGGCGGTAGTCGACGGCCGAGGGACGCGCGCCCATCTCCAGGAGCTCCAGGTAGGTGGGCGCGATGCGGTCGCGGTGGGCGAGGACGTCCACGCCGGCGCGCCGCATACGGGTGATGAACTCGACCTGGCGGACGGCCTGCATGCGCCGCCACAACGCCGTGAACTCCTGGTGGGGGCGCGGGAGTTTGATGTCGACCTCGACGACCTCGGCGCCGTCGTCGATGAGCGCCCCGAGCGATTCCCTTACGACCGCGGCCACATCGGGTTCGACGGGGAAGCCGCCGAGGTCGGGGGAGTAGGCGACGCGCAGGCCGGTCAGCGGGCGCCGCAGCGCGTCCGCGAGGCGCTCGGGTGCGGCGGGCAGCGAGTAGGGGTCCCGGGGGTGCGGACCGGCCATCACCTCGAACATCAGCACCCCGTCCTCGACGGTGCGGGTGACCGGGCCGTAGCACACCATGGGGTTGAGCAGGCCGAACGCATTGGGCCGCACCACGGTGGGCACCCGTCCGAAGGTGCCCATCAGGGCGAACACCCCGCACAGGGACCCCGGGACGCGCAGTGAGCCGCCCGCGTCGGACCCCTGCGCGAGGGGCACCAGCCCTTCGGCGACGGCAGCGGCGGCGCCACCGGAGGACCCGCCCGCGTTGGCGGTCAGGTCGAAGGGCGTGCTGGTGGGCCCGAACAGGAAGCTGTCGGTGATGGCCTTGTGGCCGAACTCCGGGGTGTTCGTCTTGCCGATGACGATGGCCCCGGCCTGCTGGAGCCGTTCGGCGCTCACGCCGTTCGCCTCGGGCACCGTGTCCTGGAAGGCGTACGACGCCTGCGTGGTGCGGATGCCCGCCACCGGGTCGAGGTCCTTGATTCCGATGGGGAGACCGTGCAGCGGCGGCAGCGGGGCGCCGGTGAGCACCTCGCGCTCCGCGCGGCGGGCGGCCTCCAGGGCCTCGTCGGCGCAGACCGTGACAAAGGCGTTGACGGCGGGGTTACGGCGTTCGATGCGGTCGAGGCAGGCCTGGACCAGTTCGACCGGGGACAGTTCACGGCGGCGGATCATCCCGGCCAGGCGGGTGGCCGGCTGATAGGCGAGTTCATCCATGGTGCGACTTCCCTCTACTTCGCGCGCGGCCGGCCCGGACGCCCCCGTACGGGACCTGGGAGTCGGCCCGTACAGTGGGCGCCCGAGCCGGCGCGCTGGCCTACTTCTCGACGCAGAACTCGCCGACCGGCCAGCCGACATGGCGCTGGTCGGTGGCGAGGTAGCCCATCAGCTTCTCGCCCTTCTTGAGCTCGGTGACGTTGCGCACCGCGTCCCCGGGGCCGAGGACCCGTACATGCCAGTCGTCCTGGACGGCGAGGCTGACCAGGGTGCCGTCCTCGGCGCGGGTCTTGATGGTCAGCAGCGGGCGCGATTCGAGCTTGACGCGGCCGACCACGACGCGGCGGGTGCGTCCGGTGGTGCTGACGGCCAGAACGGTGTCGCCGGCGCCGAGTTCGCTCAGGTAGTTGGTGCGGTTGTCGGTGCCGAGCACATACGACTGCAGGGCGCCGGCGTTGACGCGGAACGGACGGGTCGGCATGTAGGGCAGCGGATGCGTCTCACTGGAGCACAGGATGAACCCGTGGGAGTACGAGCCGACCAGGATGCCCTCGTCCTTGTGCAGATAGCTGCAGGTGTCGACGCACACCCGGTCGCCGAGGCCGCTGTGCTCGATGGACTCCACCGTCAGCTCGGTCAGCTGCAGCGGCGGGGTGTCGGTCTGGAGGAGCTCGGCGAGCTCCAGCACCTCGGCGACGGAGGTCGGCGCAAGGAGGATGCCCTCCGAACCCTTCTCCAGCACATCGAGGATGATCTTGGCTTCCTCCAGGGAGTCCGCCCGGCAGATCAGCTGGCCGGGGGCCTTGTCGGCCGCGGCGATCACGATCTCCAGCGGGATCTTGGTGGGGTCCTTGAAGGTGACCGCGGTGTAGGGCAGGGCCCGTGCGGCCGAGCACGCCAGGGTGAGCGAGGCATCGTCGTCGACCGGTACATGGGCGGCGACGGAGTCCTGGCCCTCGAGGGCACGGCCCTGCAGCACGGCGAGGCCGGCGGTGTCCGTGACGTCGGTGAGCAGTACGTCGTAGCCGTCCCAGCCCGCGGCGGCCCCGTCGCCGGGCCCCTTGGCGACCAGTACCTTGCGCACGGTCGGGGGGAGGGTGGCCAGGATCTCCGGTCCGTCGTCGACGATGCCGTCGATCCGGGCGTGCACGGCCGCCTCGACCAGCGCCGTGCGCTGGTCGGCGGAAACGGAACGAATGTCAATCCAGGCGAACTTCACATCGCACCTGCCAGTTCGGGTAGGGAGGTTGAATTCGGGGCGGTTTCCGGTCGTGGTTCATGGACGGCGGCGGCCAGCGTGCGTACCGCCTCCGCCGGGTCGGGGCTCAGGAACACCCGGCGGCCGACCGCGAGTCCGCGGCAGCCGGCGTTCATCGCGAAGTTCGCGAAATCGGTGAGGCCACGGCCGTCGCCGGACCCGCCGGCCACCACGACCGGGACCGGGGTCTTGGCGACGATGCCGGCCATGTCCTCCGCCGAGCCCGCGGCGACGGTCTTCACCAGATCGGCGCCGAGGTCGACGGCGATGCTCACCACATGCGCGAGGAGTGCGGGGTCGCGGGGGTCCTGGATGCGCGGCCCGCGTGCGTACATCATCGCCAGCAGCGGCATCCCCCACCGCTCGCAGCCCGCCGCGATCGCGCCGAGGTCGGCGAGCTGGCGTTTCTCGGTGTCCGAGCCGATGTTGATATGCACGCTGACCGCATCCGCCCCGGCGCGTACGGCTTCCTCGACGCCGCCGACGAGGACCTTGGCGTCGCCGTCGGGCGCGTGGGGAGTACTGGCACTGAGGTGGACGATCAGGGCGGCGCCGTTCAGCAGACCCGGTTCGATGGTGCGGGCGCGCCCCTTGTGCACGACGATGGCGTCGGCACCGGCGGTCACGACGTCACCGACGATCCGGCTGAACCCCGCGGCGTCGGCAATGGGGCCGTCGGCCACGGAATGGTCCATGGGTACGATGAGAAATTTTCCGTCGCCGGGCCTGGAAAGCCGGGTAAGGCGCAGCGATTTTCCGCTCAGGGGTAGTAGGGGCACAGCACCCTCCGTAAGCACGGGTGATACGGGAACCGTCAGTCGAAACTGCGGATTGATAAAGACCCGGAGAATGATGAACTCTTGGGTAACGGGCCGAACCAGGCCGGGTGAAAGATTTTTCGAGCGCTCCGGCTTCAGCCCGTGTGCGTTCCCGCCGGATACAGATTCTTAGGGCCCGGCGGCGTCCTGAGCAACATCCTCAAGGGCTCCGGCGCCGAATGGGGAGGAAGTCGGCGGCTACAGCGGTACTTCGCCGGCCGGGGAAGGTCAATTTCCCCGAAAACGCAACTGAGTTGCGCTCTCCGGTGTTCTGCGGATGAGAGTGCCTGCACGGGCACCGCGCCGTAGAGGAGGGGCCGATGAGGAAGGACACGCCACCACGCATCGCTGTGGTCGGAGGAGGGCTGGCGGGTCTGACGCTCGCGCTCGCGCTGCACCGGGCCGGGCTGGAGTGCCAGGTCCATGAGCAGGCGCCCCGGTTGGGGGAGGTGGGAGCGGGGCTCCAGCTGGCGCCGAGCGCGACCAGGCTGCTGCATCGTCTCGGGCTGGAGCCCGCGCTGCGGAAGTCGGCGGTGACACCGGAGGCCATGGAGTTCCGCCGCTGGGCGGACGGTTCGGTGATCAGCCGTGGGCTCCTGGGGGAGCACTGCGAGAAGCGGTACGGCGCGCCGTACTACGCGATGCACCGCGCCGATCTCCACCAGGCGCTGGTCGACGCGCTGCCGCCGGACATGGTGCGGCTGAACGCCCGGTGCACCATGGCGGAGGAGGGCGCGGACGAGGTCGTGCTGCGGTTCGCGGACGGCTCGGAGGCCGTGGCGGACGTCGTCGTCGGCGCGGACGGTATCCATTCCGTGCTGCGCCAGGCCCTGGTGGCCGACCGGCCGCGGTTCTCCGGACAGTCCGTCTACCGGGGGCTGGTCGACAGCCGGCGGATACCCGCCCTGGTGGCGGAGCCGCGGGTGCAGCTGTGGCTGGGTCCGGGGCGGCACTTCGTCTGCTATCCGGTCTCGGGCGGGCGGCTGGTCAACTTCGTGGCGACGGTGCCCACCAGCGGCTCCGAGGCGGAGTCGTGGTCACGCCGGGGCCGGGTGACGGACGTGGCCGCGGCCTACGAGGGGTGGTGCGAGGACGTCACTTCGGTCATCGCCGCGGCGGACCAGGTGAGCCTGTGGGCGCTGCACGATCGCGACCCGATCGAGCGGTGGAGCACCGGGCGGGTCACGCTGCTGGGCGATTCGGCGCATCCGATGCTGCCGTTCCTGGGCCAGGGCGCCAACCAGGCCATCGAGGACGCGGTGGCGCTGGCGGCCTGTCTGCGCGACGCCGCCCCCGGGGACCTCCCCGCGGCACTGCAGCGCTATGAGTCGCTGCGCCGACCGCGGACCACGCTGGTGCAGGAGCGTTCCCGGGGCAACAGCACGGCGTTCCATCTGGCGGACGGCGATGCGCAGCGTAAGCGCGACGCGGCGATGGGCACTCCCGCGCCGGACCGGCAGGACTGGCTCCACGGCTATGACGTCGAGAGCTCCCTGGCGAGTCATCAGCCGGTCTGATACCCGGCGCCATCTCCCGGCCTCCGGACGGCATCTGTCCTCCGGGGGCCGGGTTTTCCATGGCCCCGCCCGATTCCCCTAACCGAGCCCCGTGGGATATGGCCGGATTGCATCCGCCTCGACGGCGGCTTCCGGCGTCATCCGGAATGGCCTTTCCGCGGTGTTTCCTGAGGTCGGATCCCGCATGCCGTACCGCCGATCTTTGCCGTCAATTCTCCGCCCTACCCCTATGGAACACCGCGGAGCGCCGGAAGGTTGCGGAAGGCCCGCTTCAGGAACGGCATTCGAGTCAAACCGCCCGACCTGATCATTTCTCCGATCCGGGCACTTCTCGGTCCGTTCGGCAACCAGAGGGCCGTCCACCTGCACGTACGCTGTACCAGCTTGCCACCAAAGATCTCTTTCCATGGTGAACGCTTTACGTTCCATTGGGTTAGCTTTTAGTTGCCGAGTCTTCGGCCCGTGGGGTTCGCTGGGGTTGGTCCGGAAAGTGCGCAGGGGGCGCCTTCGTGCGATCGGTAAACAAACTGACTGAAAAGTTTGTTTCTGCCGCCGGCCGGACCATGCGAAGTAGCGGGGGGTTCACGACGTGACCGAGCCGGAGCAACCGGGATTCGGGCGAATGCATATGCGCGCTCGCAGATACCGGAAGGCATCTGTCCGTTTTCTTGCTGCCCTCTGAGCATTATTCATCCCACCTGGAATGAAGCACGTACCGCGCCAGAGCAGGCACGCGGCCATGTGGCCGTGCGCCCGACGGAGGAGCTCTAGTGATCGTTACCGAGTGCGCTACCAGACCGACGGACATTGCGTTATCGACCCCATCACCGAAGGCCTTGCCGACCGCGTCGCCGGACGCATCACCGACCGCGGAGAGCGCCCGGAACCCGGCATCCGGCGAGACGGACGGCGTCCATATACCGCCACCGCCGCCGGACAGCGGCTGGGAACCGCCCGCCGCGGGCGCAAGGCCTGCGCCCCGTGCCGACGACGCCCAACTGACGAAGGTCCTCGCCGAACTGGGGGAACGGATCGGCCCGCTCTTCGCCCGCCCGGAACCACGCGCGCAGGCGATGCAGTACGCCCTGGGCCTGCTCGCCGACGGCGGCCGCAGCAACACCTGGCAGCTCGCCCAACGGGTCGGGGACTCGTCACCCTGGCGGATGCAGCGCCTGCTCACGCGCGCCCGATGGGACGCCGACGCCGTCCAGGACACCGTCCGCGGCTATCTCGCCGAAAACCTGGGCCATCCCGACGCCACGCTCGTCCTCGGACAGACCGACGCCCTGAAGAAAGGAGCCAAGACCGTCGCCGCGGCCCGCCAGTACACCGAGCTCACCCGCCGCGTCGAAAACTGCCAGACCGCCGTCATGACCGCCTATATCTCCCCGCACGGCCGCGCCCTGATGGACCGTGAACTGCTGCTGCCGGAAGCCTGGACCGACGACCCGCAGCGATGCATCAAGGCGGGCGTACCCGAGGAGCGCCTCGCGTACCGGACCAAACCCGAGCTGGCCCGGACGATGATCGAGCGCGCCATGGACGCATCCATCCCCTTCCGGTGGGTGTGCGGAGGTCAGGACTACGGCCAGGACGAGACGCTGCGCGGCTGGCTGGAGGAGCGCGGCATCGGCTATGTCTTCGCCGTGCCGGCCAGGCGGCTCGGCGCCGCTTCGGCCGCCGCCGCCATCCCGAAGCAGCGCTGGTGGCCGTCCCCCGGAGTCCCGGGCGAACCCGGCACCATCCCCGGCAGATGGGCGCGGCTGACCGTGCCGAACACCTCGCACTGGGGCCCCGCGGCGCCCCTCTGCGAAGGATTCACCCGCTCGCTGCTGCTGCACCGCCGGCCCGACGCGCCGCGGACCGACTGCTATCTGGTGCACGCGCCCCGGGGCACCAACGGCCACACCATGGTCACCGCCGCCGCGGCCCGCTGCCATGCGCGGCGCCACCTGGACGAGGCCCGGCTGCACACCGGACTCGACCGGCACGAGATCCGCACCTGGACCGCCTGGTACCGGCACATCACGCTCTCCCTCCTGGCCATGGCCGCCCACACGGTGGCCCTGGGCCGGGCAGCCTGACAACGGCCGGCCCGCACCCGGCGCACGCACGTCTCCGCACGGGCGCATTCGCCTGCCCGTCATCCCGGTTCGACGCCCGTGGCGCCGCGCCGGGATGACGCCTGCCCGAACTCCGAAGGCTCCCTATTCCTTTTGCGGCGACCCGGACACCGGATTGTGCATGAGCAATCGGTGAACTGTCAGGGGCGCGTCAGTAACCGGCGGAAGGTGCCATCAAAACCCCACCGCCGACCCTTCATGAAATCTCCAAGTACCGCAGTAGGACCGCACTCCGAGAGGTTCCTTGCCCGGCCCCCGCGGCGGATGGTGTCCTGAGGATGAGAACGACCCGCTTCGCCCTCCATGGGCAATACATACCTCAGCGGCCGTCAATTCGGAAATTCATTCCGGAGGAGTGTGCAGACACTGCCATGAGTATTTCCGCCAACTCCCTGACCAACGGGAATACCGAATTCCGGGACGAGGAATTCACCGCGCTCGATCTCGACGCGTCTCCGGGGCTGCGTCTCGCGCTCGCCTCGCTGCAGACCCAGGCGCAGGAGCTGAACCGGCTGGTGACCGCCACGGTCGATGCCATGGCCCGGCCCCGCGAAAGCCTGTCCCCGCACTCCGCGGCCTTCGCCGAGATCGCTGCCCGGACGATCCCGCGCTGGCACTTCGCCATGCTCAACGACACCGAACGCAACGATGCCCTCATCGTGGCGCTGGAGCGCCGCATCCCGGCCGGCTCCCACGTCCTGGACATCGGCACCGGCACTGGCCTGCTCGCCATGGCCGCCGCGCGAGCCGGCGCCGGACGCGTCATCACCTGCGAAGAGAACCCGCTGCTCGCCGAGATCGCCCGTCAGATCATCGCCGAGCACGGCATGTCCGACGTCATCACCGTCGTCAACAAGCGCTCCACCCACCTCGAGATGGGCAGTGACCTGGAACGCCCGGTCGACGTCCTCATCTCCGAGATCGTCGACTGCGGACTGATCGGCGAAGGGCTGCTGCCCACGATGCGCCACGCCCGCACCCACCTCCTCGCCCCGGGCGGCATCCTCATCCCGGGCGCGGCACGGGTGTACGGCCAGCTCATCCACAGCGAGGTGGCGGACGGCCTCAACCGGGTGAGCAACGCCGGCGGATTCGACGTATCGCTGATGAACGCGGCGTCCACCCGCGGACACTTCCCCGTACGGCTGCACACCTGGCCGCACGAGATCCTCTCCGGACCCGTCGAACTCCTCGACTTCGATCTGCTCACCGGCCCGCTGGAGGCCGGCAGCCGGGTGATCCCGGTGCCCGCCACCGCCGCCGGGCAGGCCACCGCGCTGGTCGCCTGGTTCGAACTGGACCTCGGGTCCGGAGTCGTACTGCGCAACTCGCCCGACAATGTCGGGTCCCACTGGATGCAGGCCCTCATCCCGTTCGACAAGCCCATCCCGGTCAGCCCGGGAGAGCGGCTGGACGTGGAGCTGCACTGGACGGACTACAGCCTCTCCGCACGCTGAGCAACCGCACCCACCTCACAGGAAGGCCGACCTGATCCGATGAGCCACACTCCGTTCCCCTACGAACCCTTCGAGCTGCACGGCCAGGAACTGCGCGACGCGGTGGTCCGTTACGCCAGCAACCCCATCTACCTTGACAACGAGGAGTGGCAGAACGACGACAACCCCTACCGCCGCCAGCTGCGCCCGCAGGTGCTGCGGCATCTGGACCTCGACCGGGTCCCGGGCCGCGACGAGATACTGGACTACAGCAGCCTCGCCGTGCAGCGCCTGCTCACCAGCATCTACGAGGCCGATCTGGTCTTCCTGCCCAAGGGCGGCCTCAAGGGCGCGGGCAAGTGGGAGGACTTCAAGCGCTTCTACAGCCCGACCAACCGGGTGCTCGGCGAGATGATCCGGCCCGCACTGGAGCGCTACGCCTTCGGCTTCCTCGACAAGGAGGTCGAGACCTCCGGGACCTGGACGGCCGAAAGCCTCGAGACCTACCTCGAATCCCTCAACGCCCATGAACCGGCCGGCCCCTCCCTCTCCGAGAAGGCCATCGCCAACTCCACCGACCGCGAGCGCGCGGCCCGCATGTGGCTCATCCAGTTCGCCCCGGACTTCCTCTCCGAGGCCTCGCCGATGATCCGCAATGTGCTCGGCTACTACGGCGCAGCCCAGTCCGAGTGGTTCAAGATCGTCATTGACGAGTACGGCTACGGGGTCCACGACACCAAGCACAGCCAGCTCTTCGAGCGCACCCTGGAGTCGGTCGGGCTCGAGACCGACGTCCACCGGTACTGGCAGTACTACCTCAACAGCAGCCTGCTGATGAACAATTACTTCCACTACCTGGGCAAGAACCACGAACTGTTCTTCCGCTACGTGGGCGCGCTCTACTACACCGAGGCCACGCTGGTGGACTTCTGCCGCCGGGCCACCGCCCTGCTCAAGGACGTCTTCGGCGACCGCGTCGATGCCCAGTACTTCACCGAACACGTCCACATCGACCAGCACCACGGCCGGATGGCCCTGGAGAAGCTGATCCGCCCGCTCGTCGCCGAGCACGGCGAACAGATCATCCCGGAGATCGTCCGCGGCATCGAGGAGTACCGCCGCATCCAGGATCTCGCCGACGAGGACTTCGCCACCCAGATCGCCTGGATGGACAACGGCCCCGAGTTCAAGAAGCTGCACGCGCCGGTGTGGGACGCCCTCTCCAGCGGCCGCGTCACCGCCCCGGTCGCCGACATCGTCGAGCCGTACGGCGAACTGTCCAACACCCACTGCCACGACGGCGACGAGCTGTGCCACATCGTGTCCGGGACGATGAAGTTCGTCTCCGGCTTCGACTCGCACCAGATCCTCGAAGCCGGCGAGGGCACCGTCATCCAGCGCAACCGGCTGCACGGAGCGATCATCGAATCCGACGAATGCGTCTACCAGATCCACTCGGTGGGGGACTACAAGAAGTGCATGTAGTGACGTTCTCCGTGGCCGGCCGGAACAACTGCGCGGTCGTGGCCGGCGAGCCGTATGTGTATGCGCGGACCGATGAGGGCTCCTTCGTGATGCGGGCCCGCTGCCCGCACCGCGGCGGTCCGCTGCACCTGGCCGAACTGGCCCCCGAGGGCAACCGGCTGGTGTGCCCGTGGCACGAGCGCAAGACGTCGCTGACCCGGCTGCGGCAGGAGATCCCCGCCGTACGCAGCGGCGACATCGTCACCGCGGTCTTCCCCGGCCTGCCCGAGGCCGAGGTCAGCATCGGACACCGGCCGCTGTCGGCGGACCTGGCGGGCTGACCGCGCAGTGCGGCCGGGGCCCTCCGGTCCCGGCCGCCGCCGGCCGACCGCACACCGCGAGCCCATCACCCACCGAGCGGACAAGGAACACCAGCTGTGCCTCCCCATCCTCCCGGCAGTCCCGCCGTCATCGTCGATCCCTTCTCCTCCGGTGGCCTCTACGCACCCGCCTTCCGCGCCGCGGGCGTGCCGACGGTGGGGGTCGTCTCGTATCCGGAGATCCCCCAGGCCTACGCCGGGTCCTTCCAGCCGGCGGACTTCGACGAGATCCTGACGCTGACCGGCGACGAGGCCCCGCTCGTGGAACGGCTGCGGGCGCTGCGGCCACGCTGCATACTGCCGGGCGCCGAGATCGGCGTGGAACTCGCCGACCGGCTGGCGGCCCAGGTCGTGCCCGATGTGGCGAACATCCCCGAACTCGCGGCTGCCCGGCGCCACAAGTACGCCATGGCGCAGGCCGTCTCCGCCGCCGGGCTGCCCGTGATCCGGCAGCTGTGCACCGACGATCCGGACGAGGTCGCGGCCTGGCTCGACACGGCGCATCTGACCGGCCACGACCTCGTGATCAAGCCGCCGAAGAGCGCCAGCACCGACGGCGTGACCCGCATCGCCGGCGGGCACCACTGGCGCCAGGAATTCGAGGCCCAGCTCGGGCAGCTCAACCAATGGGGAATCCGCAACGACCAGATGCTCGTGCAGGAGTACGCGATCGGCACCGAATACGTCGTGGACGTCTTCAGCCACGCGGGCAGCCACACCGTCACGGACGTGTGCCGCTACCGCAAGGTCGACAGCGGCGGGCAGATGGCGGTGTACGAATCCATGGACTGGGTCCCCGAGGACCGCCCCGAGGTCCCGGAACTGGTCCGGTACACCCGCGGTGTGCTGGACGCGGTCGGCTTCCGGTGGGGCGCCGCGCATGTCGAGGTGATGATGACCGCCGACGGGCCGCGGCTGATCGAGGTCAATGCCCGCCCGCACGGCGGCGGCCACCCCCGCTTCTGCCGCGCCGCGACCGGCGACAGCCAGGTCGACCGGGCCGTGGCGTACTTCACCGGCACCCGCACCCTGCCGTCCGGCTACGAGCTGCGCCGACGGGTCCGCGTGGTGTTCCTGATCAGCCGGTCCTCCGGAGTGGTGCGCAACGCCGAAGTCCTCGACGCCATAAGGGAGGTGAAGAGCCATCACGTCTCCGCCGTGCCGGTGCGCAACGGCGACCGGATCGCCCCGACCAAGGACCTCCTGGGCACGCTCTCGCTGGGCTTCGTCGTCCTCGCCCACGAGGACCCGGAGCAGCTCGACGCCGATCATGCGGAAGTCCGCCGGATCGAGTCGCTGCTGACCGTGGAACCCGACGAGGACGCGGCATGAGCCCACCGTCCCCAAGGGCGACCGCCACCGGGCGCCGCCGGAGCCACCCATGATCAGCGGGTGGTTCCTGGGCAGCTCCCTTCTGGTGATCACGACTCCGGGGCCCGACGCCGCGCTGGTCACCCAGCTGGTGCTGCGCACCGGACGGCGCGCCCCCGCGCTCGCCGCGGCCGTCGGCATGCTCACGGCGGGAGCCGCCCATGCGACGCTCGCCATCAGCGGAGTGTCCGTCGTCCTCGCCGGCCGGCCCGAGCTGTTCACCGCCATCCGCTGGTGCGGCGCGGCCGTCATGCTGCTGTGGGGCCTACGGGCCCTGCGGTCCGCGCTGCGCCGCCCGCTCCCGCCGGACGCGCCGGGCCCGGGCCCCGACCGCGCGGAGCCGCCCCCGGTGTCCCTGCGGCGCTGCTGGCTGCGGGGGCTGCTCTGCACCGGCGCCAACCCCAAGGTCGGGCTGTTCCTGCTCGCATTCCTGCCGCAGTTCGTGCCGCCCGGTGATCCCCCGGCGCGCACGATGGCGGTGCTGGCCGCCGTCCATCTGTCGCTGGCGGCGCTGTGGCTGGCCCTGCTGAGCGGTGCCGTATATCTGCTGCGCCGCTGGGTGGCCGCGCGCCGGCCCGAGGCGGGCGCCGGAGCGGCGCGCGTCGTCGAGGCCGTCGTGGGGACGGTGTTCATCGGCTTCGCCGTACGCCTGGGCCTCGGCGGATGAGCTCGCGCATCACCGGCTCAGCCCTGACATTCCAGGGCGAGCAGAAAACGCTTGGCCTGCACACCGCCCGCGTAGCCCGTGGGCCGGCCCGAGGCACCCACGACACGGTGGCAGGGCAGCACGACACACAGCGGGTTCGCTCCCAGCGCCTTGCCCACCGCCCGCGCGGAGCCGGGACGGTGCACCGCCGCGGCGAGCTCACCGTAGGTGGCCGTCCCCCCGTACGGAACGTGCTCCGCGACCGCCAGCACCACCTGCTTGCTGAAGGGTGTCGCCAGGCTCGGATCCAGCGGCAGGGAGAACGCGCGCCGCTTCCCCGCGAGGAAGTCGTCGAGCTGACCGCGCGCCTCGCTCATCACCCCCAACTGGTCCGGGCTGGCCGCGGCTTCGTCCAGACACTCCCGCGCACCCGCCGTCAGCCGCTGTCGTACCGTCTCCGGCGGGAAGAAGCCGCAGTACAGCAGCGCTTCATCCGTGGCGGCGAGCGCCAGGCGGCCGATCGGTGTGTGGTGTTCCGCGACGACCACTGCGCCCACCGCTTCGGGCACGGCGCCCCGGCTCTTGGCATGCATGACGTCTTCCTCCCCGCTGAGTGACATGACTGGATGTCCCTTGTTCCGCGGCTCCTGACACGCCGCTGGTTCCCACCCGGCGCGAGGGACCTCACGCCGTAACAGGCCTCACTCCGCGGCGGATCTCCTTCCGCCGCGCCGCCTCACGCCGCTATGGGCCGGCAGCTCTTGCAGGCGCGGTAACCCGCCGCGCGTGCGGCTCGCGCCGAGCGGAACGGCACCTGGTGCGGCGCGGTGATCCGCCGTGCATGGGCACAGGTCGGATGGCAGTAGATACGTGTGGTGTCGCTGCCGAGGAACACCGTCCCCGAACGGGACAGCCCCACCAGCTCGTCGTCGATACCCTCGGCGCCGCGCAGCAGCGCGCCCACCATGGGTCCGTACCGCAGATCGCAGGGGCCGCCATTGTCGAACGTCACGCGGTGGCAGGGGATCAGCAGCGGCACCGGATTGCTTCCCAACGCCTCGATGACGGCGGCATCGGCGGGCAGCGCGGCCTCCCGCGCGACCCAGGCGAGCGGCCGCAGCTGCCCCCGTGGAATGGTGCGTACCGCATCGAGCGCGGCCCGCTCGGCTTCGGTGAGCTCCGGCAGATCGATCGGCAGACTCTTTGTGCGCCCCGTGCGCAGCGCGGTCCGTAGCCCCGGCAGGGGCCGCGTCGTAGGAATCGCGCTTCGTCCGGTGCGGGCGAGGTGCGCCTCCTCGAACGCCTGGGGGCCGGGCAGCGTGCTGCCCAGTGCGGCTCCGGTCACGGCTTGCGCCCCGTACGCGACGTACAGCCCGCCGGCGGGCGCGTCGAGGTGCAGATACATGTCGTACCGGTCCCTCGGGATTCCGACCCGTTGCAGCACCCGCGCCGCGAAGTCCCCCGGAGCGGGACCCGCAAGGCCCGCCAGGGCGCCCTCCACACCGCCCTCCGGCTGCATGGGCCATTTCCCCTCTCGGTTCACATCGTCACCTCCCTCAGCAACGCGACTTCTGGTTCCAGCAATTCACGCAGTGTGCCGAGCCCTCTCGACACCTGGGCCTTGACCGTACCGACCGGGGATCGCTGCACCGCGGCCACTTCGGCGTAGCTCATCCCGACCACATGCCGCAGCACCACCGCCTCCCGGGCCCGCTCGGGTAATCGAGCGAGCGCCGCGACCAGCAGCGCCCGGTCGGCGGCCGTGTCCACCCGCTCCTGCGGACCCGGCCCTTCGGCAGGCCAGCTCTCGCAGGCGTCCTCCACACGAGCGGTGGCGACCGGCCGGCGGACGCAGGAGCGCACATGGTTGCGCCACACGTTCGCGGCGATCGTCATCAGCCACGCACGGGGACGCAGCGCACGGCGCCGTTCCGCGGAGTACCCCTGCAGTGCCGTATAGGCACGCAGGAATGTCTCCTGGCCCAGGTCGTCCGTCTCCGCGGCGTTTCCCGTCATCCGGAGCAAGAAGGCATGGACCGCTGAGGCGTGGACCCGGACCAGTTCCGTAAAACCGTGGTCCAGATCCGTCGCCAGGCGTTCGCAGAGTGGCTCGGCTGTCTCGTCCATCACTCACAAAAACACCGGCGGGCTTCCGATGGTTGCAAGGGGCCGTACGTGCCTTTTCCGTGAGAGCGGATCCGTGGCGTCATACCGCTCCCGCGAACGGGCCGGCCCGTGGCCGGGGCGATCGCGCACGGCGGCCCGCCGGGCTCCGTACCGCGGCTCAGGACTCCGCGCCGCCCCGGCCGTGCGACGGCACGGCCGCCGGCCTTTCGCACGGCTCGGCGCACGTCCATGACCAGGGATGACGGGCCCTCACCTGTCCGGTCGGCGGCCGGGCGGGTGAATTCGTGCCCCGGGCTGTGATCCCTGAGGGCCGGGCGCTTTTAACACACCGATGGCACCTACGACCCGGCTCGCCGTCAGGAGCGGCAGGGGCCGGGGGAGCCGACGTCATCCCTCGTTCCCTATGTCACCAGGAGCCGCCTGTGTCCCGCGCCCCACGCGGCGTTCCCCGTCCCTCGCGCCGCTCGCACGCGAGGCACCGGCGTCAGGCCGCCCCCGCGGCCCTCGCCGCCGTGGCCGTCCGGCTTGCGGCCGCCGGCGCTGCGCAGTCCTTCGCGGCCTCGCCTTCCGCTGCCGGCCGCGCAGGACGGCAGACCTGCACCATCGACACCCTGCCGGTGAGCCGGTCACCGGCCGGCCGGCGCCGTCCGCCGCGCCACGCCGCGTCGAGACCGTGGGTACGGCCGGGCCGGACCTCCGCCAGCCACCCGCCGCCAGCCCGTAGCGGATCGCCTCCGGCCGGGCGGCCCTCCACGGCGGCGGAATCCCGACGGCTGCTATGAGCTGAGCAGCTGGGCCCAGCCTCCCCCCACCCCCACCCCCCACCCCCACCCCCACCCCCCACCCCCACCCCCTACCCCTCCAGAACAGAGCGGCATGACCTCCTCCTCCACCCCCTCGGCCCCCACCCCCGCGCAGCTGTGTGCGGACCTTCCCGACCCCACGGCACTCGGCCTGGTCACGTCGGGAAGCGATGCCTGCGCACCGGTGGCCAGCGCCTTCACCGGACGGCGACTTGCCACCATCCCGGCGTCCGTTCCCACCGACGTCCACCAGGCCGCGGGGCGCGCCCGAATCGCCCAACAGCTGTGGCACGCGGCGCCGTTGTCGCGGAGAATCGGGATTCTCCGGGAGCTGCGGGCCCGCTTCCGGGCGGAGCGAACCCTCCTGTACCCCGCCCTGGTGCACGGCTGCGGCCTCGGCTCCGTCGACACCATGACGGAACTCCACCTGGCCGACCGCTACTTCCCGGCCTGCGAGGCCGCCGCCCGCGCCCACTTCCGCCGCTACCGCCTGCCCCGGCCGCACCTGGGCGGGCGCATCGCCGCACGGACCGGCCCGGACAACGCGGTGGTGACGTCCTGCACCGATGACGCCCACCCGCTGATGTCCCTGCTGGAGGGAGCGCTGCCCGCCCTGCTGAGCGGAAGCGCCGTCATCACCCGGCTGAGCACCCGCACGGCGGTGGCCGCGCTACGGATGGCGCAGCACGCCCGCGCCGCCGGACTCCCGGACGGGGTCTGGCAATTCGTCCTGCCTCAGAGCCGGACCGCCACCTGGGCCCTGCACGCCCTCCTGACCGAACACTGCGACGCACGCGCTCCGCAATGCTGCCCGGCCACGCCCCGCCCGGAAGGGGAAACCCTGGCTCCTCCGGGCCTGTTGGTCGTGCGGCACGACGCGTCCGTCACCGCGGCCGTGCGTGCGGCCGTACCGTCCTGCTTCGGGCGCGCCGGCCGGACCTGTGCGGCCGCGTCCCTCATCGCCGTACATCAGAGCATCTGGTCCTCCTTCGAGAGCGCCTTCACCAGAGCCGCACTCCATTACGCGGCCCACCCCGCCAGCCGTACCGCCCTCCCCGTCGCCAACGCCGAACGCGGTGCCGCCTGGGCGCAGGCCGCCCGCGCCTGCGGGGCCCGGCCGCTTCTCGGGACCCCCCGGGCGTTCGCGCCCCGTCCGGACGCACTCTGGCACCCCATGGTCCTGGCCGCGTCCTCCTGGGACGGCGCGCCGATCCCGGCCGTTCCGCGCGCCCCACTCGCGCTGCTGGTCCGCTTCACGGCCTGGTCGGAGGTCCTGGACCTGGCCCGGCACACCAACCGCCACCTGGGGATGTTCACCCGCACGCGGTTCTCCCAGCTCGTCCCGCAGTTCGCCGGCCTCCCCGCCGAGCACATCACCCCCAACGCCGCACCCAGGTCGGGACTCTCACCCCGGCAAGCCCTGCACGACCTGCGGCATCCGGCCGGCCCCTACGGCTGAGCGCGGCGCACCGGGCTCCTGGGGGTCAGGGTCGACGCTATGCGGCCCTGCCGGCAGCGTGGCTGCCGTGCGTCCCCGGCCGGGAAAGCTCGCCGATCGCGCCTGGTAGGGAATGTTCGTCGGGGCGTCATGTGACCACTGTCGCCGTGGTGCGCCCGACCGCACATCCCACTTTCGTCTCCAGCTGCCGCAGCTTTCGTACGGGGTGCGGAACGCCATGGTGGGCAACGTTGTGGCCAGTGGCCAGTGGCCAGTGGCCAGTGCCCAGTGCCGAGCGCCTTGCTCGGTCCCGTCACCATGCTGCTCGCTCCTGGCCGTCATCCTCGGGCTGGTCGTCCACCTCACCCGTACGAAGCGTGACGTGGCTCCGGCCGAGGTGCCCGGCGCCCGGGAACCCGAGGCCGCCCGGCCCGTGGGCGAGGTCAGCCCGTAGGAAGGGTGACGGCGAAACGCGCCCCGGGGCCGGCGTCGGCCAGGGTGATGTCGCCGCCGGCCGCGCGGGCCAGCCGCCGGGCCAGCGCCAGGCCGAGGCCGGCGCCGTCGTGCCCGTCCTCGGGATCCGCGCGGCGACCGGGTTCGAAGAGCGAGTCGACGAACTCCTCGGGCACCCCGGGCCCGTCGTCGCCGACATGGACCGTGACCGCTCCGGCCTCCACCGTCCACGCGAGGGTGATCGCGTGGACGGCGTACCGGCGGGCGTTGTCCAGCAAAGGCATCAAGATCCGCTCCGCGACCGCCTCCGACACCCCCACGCTCGCCTCGCCGCCCTCGACCGTCACCCTGGGGGCGTCGGGGTGCTCGGCCGCACAGCGCCGCGCCAGTCCGTGCGCCAGAGCGGGGATCCGGCAGCTCCCCGGGGTCTGCGCACCGCGGGTACGCGCCTCGGACAGCAGCGAGTCGCAGATGTGCTGCATCGTGGCGGCGGCGCTCGCGATGGCCTCGAGCGAGGCATCCCGCTGGGCCGCATCGCGCGGGCGGCCGGTCAGCCAGTCCGTTTCCGCGGTGATACGGGCCAGCGGCGTGCGCAATTCGTGCGAGAGCTCCGCGGCCTGCTGCTGCTCATGGCGCAGCACCGCGGCCAGCCGGTCCAGCAGCGCGTCGAGGCTGGCGGCGAACGAGGCGAGCTCCGCGGGCCGGCCGGCCGCACCGAAGCGTTCCGGCGCGCCGGCCGCGCTCCACCGGGCCGCCTGTTCGCTCATGGCGGCGACCGGCCGCAGCGCCCGGCGTACCACCAGGCGGGTCAGGAGGTAGACGGTGCCCAGCAGCAGCGCCGCGAGCGTGAGGGAACCGGCGAGCGCCGTGGCGGCCGTGCTGCGGTAGGGGTCGAGGCTGACGGAAGTGACCACGGTGCCCGCTTGGCCGTGTCCGGAAGCGGCGACGACGGGGGAGGCATACAGCCGCGTCGCGCCGGGGCCCGCGGCATCGGCGAACTCCTGGCGGTGCCCGGCGAGCCGCTCCGCCTGCCGTTGCAGGGCGGCGGACGCGCCGGGCGGCCGGTCGACCACCTTGGCTCCCTGGAAGATCCACACGCCGGCGTCCAGCGCCTGGTCCTCCGCGGGCTCGTGGACGGTCAGCCGCCCGTCCGGCCGGGCCTCCACAGTGGCCACCACCGCCTCGGCCCGGGTCCGCAGCACGTCGTTCGCCTGCTCGTGCAGCCGCTTCTCCAGCGCCAGATTGAAGGCCGTCGTCAGGACGGCGACCCACAGCGCACTGGTGGCGAGCGCCATCAGGGCGAGCCGGCCGCGCAGCGTACGGGGGGCGAGGAAGCGCTGTCCGCGGCGTGTCGTCGGACGTTTCCTGAGCGGCAGCCACGTCATCCGAAGCGGTATCCGATCCCGCGGACCGTGCTGATACCGTGCGGGCTGTCCGCCTCCCGCAGCTTGCGCCGCAGGCGCGCCAGGTACTGATCCAGCGTGTTGTCGCTGACCTGCGCCCCCTCCGGCCAGCCGGCCCGCAGCAGGGCCCGCCGGCGGATCACCGCCCCGGGGTCCCCCATGAGGCACGCCAGGAGCCGGAACTCGGTGGGCGTCAGCGCGACGGCCCGGCCGTGCACGGCCAGCTCATGCCGTACGGGATCGAGACGCAGAGCGCCGGCGCTGCCGACGATCGCGCCGTCGCCGCCCCCGCGACGCAGCACCGCCCGGATGCGCGCGGCCAGCTCGCTCAGGTGGAAGGGCTTGGCAAGGTAGTCATCGCCTCCGGAGGCGAAACCCGAGAGCCGGTCGGTGAGGTTGCCCCGCGCCGTCAGGAAGATCACCGGGACGGTGATCCCCGCACCGCGCATGGCCTGGCACACATCGCGCCCGTCGGAGTCCGGCAGCCCGATATCGAGCACCACGGCGTCCACGGACCCGTCGACGGTACGCAGCGCCCCCGCGCCGTCGGCGGCCGTGACGACGTCGAATTCCTCCTCGCGCAGCCCCCGCGCGAGGACGTCGCGCAGGCCGTGGTCGTCCTCGACGACAAGAATGCGGGCAGCGGTCACCTGGCCAGTATTACCAGGCCAGGGGCGCGCTCTTCGGATACAGGGGGAGAGGGGGCCGATGCGTTCAGGTTCTGTTCAGGTTCCCTTGGGGCCGGATGTACGCGAGGGCCGCGATGCTGTCCGTGCGGGCCGCGGTGCTGTGCGTGCGGACCGGGAGGTTGTCCGTGCGGGCCGCGGTGCTGTGCGTGCGGACCGGGAGGTTGTCCGTGCGGGCCGGGAGGTTGTCCGTGCGGGCCGTGCCCCGTCCGTTGACCCGCGCCCGGCCTCTCCACCGGGTCGTCTACAGTGATGTAGACCATCGCCGTGCCGTGGCCACCGGGGCAGCGCCGCTCTGGCATTCTCACAGCGGTACCATCCTGCGTCCATCGCCGCGCGGCGCACCACCGGCCCGGACCGCTCGCCGGCCGGCCGTGGAAGCCGCCCCGGCAACGTCCTCGCGACCCAGCCGCCCACGCCCACCGCCCACACCTTCCCCAGAAGTGGACCCCATGAGCGCGATCAACATCGGCCAAGCCCTCGTCCTCGGAGCAGTCGAGGGGGTGACGGAATTCCTCCCCGTCTCCTCCACCGGCCACCTCAAGATCACCGAGGGCCTGATGGGGATCCCCGTCGACGACAAGTCCGTCGTCGGCTTCTCGGCCGTCATCCAGGTCGGCGCGATCGCCGCGGCGCTCGTCTACTTCGGCAAGGACATCGTGCGCATCGTGGGCGCCTGGTTCCGCGGACTGCGCAACCGCGAGGAGCGCTACCACCACGACTACAAGTTCGCCTGGTGGGTCATCTACGCCACCATCCCGATCGTGGTCGTCGGCCTGGCCGCCAAGCCCCTGATCGAAGGCCCGCTCGCCTCCCTGTGGGTGGTGGCCGGTTCACTGATCATCGGCAGTGGCGTGATGTGGGCGGCGGACCAGATGGGCCGCCACAAGCGGGGCGAGGACGACACCTCCCTCAAGGACGCCATGTGGGTCGGCTGCTCGCAGATCCTCGCCCTGCTCTTCCCCGGCTTCTCCCGCTCCGGCGCGACCATGTCCACCGCCCTCATCCTCGACCTGGAACGCGTCGCGGCCACCCGCCTGTCCTTCTTCCTCGGCATCCCCGCGCTCACCGGAGCCGGCCTCTACGAGCTGAAGGACGCCGTCGGTTCCGGTGCCTCCCTCGCCCCGCTGGCCGTCGGCACGGTCGTCTCCTTCGGCGTCGCCTACGCCTCGATCGCCTGGCTGCTGAAGTTCGTGGCCAAGCACTCCTTCAACTCCTTCGTCATCTACCGGATCATCATCGGTGTGCTCCTGTTCGGGCTGCTGAGCGCCGGGATGGTGGGCTGACGCCGTCGGCGGGCGGAGGAATCAGCCGCTGACCGCGGTCGGTTGAGCCCTCCCCTGCGGGGTGCGGCGGCACCCCGGGCCGGACTCGGACGCCGGCGAGCGGCTCCGGTGCCCGGCCGGAGACCCGGCCGAAGCCCTGGCCCAGGACCGGCGGCAATCCCGGCCTGCCACTCACACCCGATCCCGTCGCCGTCCCGGTCGAGGTGGCGGCCGTCCGCCCACACGGGAACCCGGCTGCTGGAAGCACACGCGCCAGTTCGCGTCGGCCCGCTGGCCGGCGTCGCCGTCGGAAGCGTCGTGGGAGACGGCGAGCGAGGAGCCGTCCAGGATGCGGCCCCGGGGGTGGCAGTCCGGGCGCCGGCCGGCCGGTGATCCGCCTCGGCGCCGGGCCTGCCGCCGTCGGGGGCGCGGCGACGGCCGGGACGACGAGGAACCACAGCCCGGACAGCACCGAGGCGACGATCTTTTGTACGGGACGCCAGCGGCTCAGCCAGGCGAGGACGATGCCCGCCGAAGTGTGATCGCTGACAGTTTCGGCCACATACGGAGGCCGGACGCAGGGCCCGCCCGCCCAGGCACCCCCTACGCAGGCACCCCCTACGCAGGAAGGGCCTGAGCGGGAACCGCCGTCGCGGCCCACGCGGCCGGGAGGCGGCTGAGGCTCTCGGTGCGCAGCTGGGCGTAGCCGGGGCGGATGGTCTGGTGGATCACGGTGAGGCGCTCGTCGAAGGGGATGAACGCGGACTTCATCGCGTTCACGGTGAACCATTCCATCTCGTCCAGGCCGTAGCCGAAGGTGTCGGCGAGGTGCTCGAATTCCTGCGTCATCGTGGTGCCGCTGACCAGGCGGTTGTCGGTGTTGACGCAGACACGGAACTTCAGCCGGCGCAGCAGGTCGATGGGGTGCTCGGCGTACGAAGCGGCCGCGCCGGTCTGGAGGTTGGACGTGGGGCACACCTCAAGGGCGATGCGGTGGTCGCGCACGTAGGAGGCGAGCCGGCCGAGCGTGACGGAGCCGTCGGCGGCGACGGTGATGTCGTCGGTGATACGGACGCCGTGGCCGAGCCGGTGGGCCCCGCAGCGCTGCACCGCCTCCTGGATGGAGGGCAGGCCCACGACCTCGCCGGCGTGGATGGTGACGTGGCTGCCGGCCGCCCTGAGGTGGTCGAAGGCGTCGACGTGGCGCTCGGGCGGGTTGCCGGCCTCGGCTCCGGCGATGTCGAAGCCGACGACGCCGGAATCGCGGTAGGTGATGGCCAGTTCGGCGATCTCGCGGGAGCGGTCGGCGTGCCGCATGGCGGTCAGCAGGGTGCCGACGCGGATCGTGCGCCCGTCGGCCGCCGCGCGCCGTTCACCCTCGCGGAAGCCATCGTTGACGGCCTCGATGACCTGTTCCAGGGTGAGGCCGCGCTCGAGGTGCTGCTCGGGTGCGTAACGGATCTCGGCGTAGACGACGCCGTCGGCGGCCAGGTCCTCGGCGGCCTCCGCGGCGACCCGGTGCAGCGCCTCTCGGGTCTGCATCACGGCGCAGGTGTGCGCGAAGGTCTCCAGGTAGCGCTCCAGGGAGCCGGAGTCGGCGGCGTCGCGGAACCATGCGCCGAGCCGGGCGGCGTCGGTGGTGGGCAGGGCGTCGTAGCCCGCGTCGCGGGCGAGTTCGACGATGGTGGCGGGGCGCAGGCCGCCGTCCAGGTGGTCGTGCAGAAGGACCTTGGGAGCCTGCCGGATCTGCTCGTGATCGAGGGTGCCGGTGCCCCGGCCGGGGGCGTGGGCGACGCCGGGTGCGTCGGAGGAGGCGGATGCGTCGCGGGAAAGCTTGTCTGACAAGTGCATGGGGTGGGAGTGTAGCTGCGGGATTCCGGAACCGGAACGGGGGGCGTCATCGGGGGCACGGCATCCCGGTGTCCCTCCCGGCAAGTCCGCTTTCCCTCTGACATGTCCGCCTTGTTTCCTCCTCGTTCGGTGTGCCGTGGCCCTTGTCGCGCCGCGGGTCGTCCGTTGTCGCGCCGCGGGCCGTCCGTTCAGCGTGATTGCCAGACGGGGAGCGCCGGGGCCCCGGTGGGCAGCATGTACTTGGCGGCCAGGACGGGGGTCCGCCCCGCCTGGACGACCTGGGTCACCAGGACGGCGGGGGTGTCCGCGGGGCGGTCGAACTGCTCCCCGCGCTGGCGGCCGAGCATGGTGGCGACCATGGTCGAGGAGCCCTTCAGGGGCATTCCGCGCCCCGCTTCCAGCAGCAGCCGGAGCATGGTCGCGGGCGCCCCCCGCGCGCCGTCGAAGGCCTGCGCGGGCGCGAGGCCGAGCCGGGCGAGGGTCTCGTCGGGGGCCGCCCACTCGTGCGCCAGACAGGACGGCAGCCCGTTGACCTCGATCACGCTCTCCCAGAACCGGACCTCGCCGTGCGCGGGAAGCAGCAGATGCTGGGCCGAGAAGTCCGTCGGCTCCTCCCGGGTCTGCGCCAGCCGGACGGTACGGACCGCCTGCCCCGCGCCGAGCAGTTCCTCCATCGGCTTGAGGGTCTCGAACCCGCGCTGCGGCGGATGGTGGTTGACCGTACGGCCCACCCCGCGCCGCACCGTGATGACCCCGTCCTCCTGGAGGAGGATCAGCGCCTCGCGCAGCGCGGGCCGGCTCACGCCCAGTTCGGCGGCGAGGCGGGGTTCGGTCGGCAGTTGCGACCCGGGCGGGTAGACGCCCTGATGGATCGCTTCCACGATCCGCTCGTACAGCACGACGACCGGGCGCCGCTGCTGCTGTCTGTCAGCCATTGCCATCTCCTGAGGGTGTCGTCGGACTGCCGCTGACCGGCGGTCCAGCCTACGCATTCGGGCGAAGAGCGGGGAGGTGTGGCCGGTGTGCGGGGAGTTCGTACGGCGCGCGGTGGGCGGCACGGGGGCGCGGGGAGCCCTTGACAGCTCTCCGAACGCGGGGGTAGACCAGTTCAACATCACTTCTTGTCTGACAAGTAGCGCTTGGGCGTCCCCATCAATGACGTTCCGGGTGCCGTCAGTCCCCCTTCGCGGACGGCCATCGCGGCCGTCGCAGCCATCGCGGCCGTCGCAGCCATGACGGCTCTTGCAGGCCTTTGCGGAGAGCGGAAGAACGGGGCCGATCCCCCCGTCCCACCTCCCCTGTCACCCCGACCCCTCCGCCCCGACTCCTCCGCCCCGCCCCTCTCCCCGCCCCCTCTCCCCTTAGGAGCCGCCATGTCGACGTGCTCTGACCGCCCCGAGACGCCGCGGTCCGACAGCCGTCCCGGCATGCTGGTGGCGTTGGCCCTGGCCGTGCTCGGTTACCAGCTCAACGCCACCATGCTCAGCCCCGCCCTCCCCGACGTCATCCGGCGTCTGCACACCACCAGCGGACTCGTCGGGCTCTCGCAGACGCTGTTCTTCCTGTTCGCGGCGGTCGGGCAGGTCACTCTGGCCCGGCTCAGTGACTACCGCGGCCGCAAGCCGATGATGCTGCTGGGCTGTCTGCTGGTGATCGCGGGCGACATCGCCTGCGCCGCGGCCCCGGACATCGGCGTATTCCTCGCGGGACGCGTACTGCAGGGCTTCTCCGCCGCCCTGTTCACCCTGTCGTTCCTGACCTTGAACGACACCCTGTCGCCCAAGGGGTTCGGCCGTGCCGCGGGCATCATCACCGCGGTCAACGGCGGATTCGCCGGTGTGGACGCCGTGTTCGGCGGCCGGCTCGCGGACACGGTCGGCTTCCGCGGCATCTTCCTGGCCGGCCTCGCGGTGTCGGTGGCCGGCACCCTGGCCGTACTGAAAACCGTCCCCGCCGCACCGCCCACGGCGGTCGGCCGGATGGACTGGCGCGGTACGTCCTTCCTCGGCCTCGGCCTGACCGGGGTGCTGATAGGCCTGGCGCAGGGGGAGTCGTGGGGCTGGCTGTCCGTGCCGACCGCGGCCTGTGTGCTGGGCGGGCTCGCCTGTCTGGTCGCGTTCGTCCTGGTCAGCAGGGGCAACCGGAACGCCATCATCGACACCGGGCTGCTGGCCTCACGCCGCGCCTGGCCGCTGCTGGCCACCACCGTCCTGACCCTCGCCGGCGCTTTCGGGGCGCTCACCCTCACCGTGCCCCTCTTCACCCAGGACCCGCACGCCGGTTACGGCCTGAGCGCGACACGGTCGGCGCTGTTGTTCGCCACCCCCGCCCAGGCCATCGGCGTGATCGGCGCCCCCCTCGCGGGCATCCTCGGCCCGCGGATCGGCTGGCGCCGCAGCGTGGTCATCGGCTCTGCGGGCTCGCTGATCGCGTTCGCCGTCGCGGTGCCGTTCATGACCTCGCAGTGGGTCCTGGTGGCCGCGCTCGCGGTGCTCGGCATCACGTACAACGGCCTGAGCATCACCGCCATCAACGCCTTGGCCGTCGTCTCGGCCCCCGAGGGCCAGAAGGGCGCCCTGCCCGGTCTGAACGGTGCCTGCTTCGGCATCGGCGCCTCGCTCGGGACCGCGCTGGCCTCCGCCCTGATCACGGCCGCGGGGAGCGCCGGCGCGCAGGGCCCGGACCTGTACGCGATCGCCATGTGGGCCTCGTTGGGGCTCCTGGCCGCGGCGATGGTGACAACGGTCGCCCTCAAGGCCGTGCCACGGGAGGCCATGGAGGCGGACGGGGCCGCGGTGGCGGTACCCGCCATGCACATGTGAGCCGTCGACGGGTGCGGCCGACGACGTCCGGCTCCGCTCCCCGTGCGGGCGCGGACGGCAGGAGATCCCCCGCCGCCCGCTCCGGTGCGCGGAACCGCCGGGCGGGTGCGTGCCGTACGCACCCGCCCGGCGGGGTGCTACAGCCGCACGGGCAAGCTGGTGAGCCGCCAGCTGCCGGGCAGCTGCGGGCGTTCGAGACGGTCGGGCGGGACGGCCAGCGAGAGGTCGGGGTAGCGCGCGAACAGCTTGCCCAGGGCGACTTCGCCCTCCTGGCGGGCGAGCGAGGCGCCCAGGCAGTAGTGCAGGCCATGGCCGAAGCCGACGTGGTTCTCCGCGTGGCCGGCCGGGTGCCGGGTGATGTCCAGGCGGTTCGGGTCGTCGTAGTGGCGAGGGTCGAAGTTGGCGGCGACCAGGACGAGCTGGACGGAGTCCCCCTTGCGGATACGGGTGCCGGCGAAGTCGACGTCCTCGGTGGCGTAGCGCAGTTGGGTCGCCTGGGCCGGACCGCACCAGCGCATCAGCTCATGGACCGCGCGGGGGAGCAGGTCCGGGTCCGAGGTGAGCAGGCGTCGCTGATCGGGGTGGGTGAGGAGGGCGGCCGTGCCGTTGCCGATGAGGTGTGCGGTGGTTTCGTGACCGGCGAAGACCAAGGTGAGGACCAACGTGGCCATCTCGATGTCGCTGAGCCGGTCGCCGTCGTCGTCGTGCGTCCGGATCAGCTCGCTGAGCAGGTCGTCGGTCAGCGCGCCGCGTCGCACCTCGATCAGTTCGTGGATGTGGTCGATCATCGGCCGGACGGAGGTGCTGAGGCGCCCCGGCACCAGCGACACAAGGTCGGCGCCCCATTTCCGCCATTGCGGGCGGTCCGCCTCCGGAATCCCGACCAGCTCGCAGATGACGGTGATGGGGAGGGGGTAGGCGAAGTGCTCGATGAGGTCGACGACGCCGTTCTCTGCATGGCCGGGGAGCTGGGCCAGCAGGTCGTCGGCGAGCTGCGTCACGCGCGGCCGCAGATCGTTGATCTTGCGTGCGGTGAAGGCGCGGGACACCAGACGGCGCAGGCGGGTGTGGTCGGGGGCGTCGGTGTTGAGGATCGACCCGAGAAGGTAGGGGCGGAGGTCCTCGGGGAGCCCCATGGTGTCCATCAGGCGGGTCAACGGGCCGTCGTCCGCACCCCCCAGGGAGGAGGACGGGTTGTTGACGAAACGCGGGTCGCGTAACACCTCGCGGACGTCATCGAAGCGGGTGATGAACCAGACGGGGGAGTCGTCGACGAAGCGGCCACGGACCACGCGGTCTTGTTCGCGGAGCTCGCCGTAGCCCTTGAAAGGGTCGGCGAGCAGCACCGGGTCCATCACATTGAGCTCGCCCGGGTGCTTCCCGACATGTTCGGCCAGTGGGTTGGCAGGGGATGTGGACATGCGTCTGTTCTCCTCCGGGTGGGGTCTTGCCGTCAGTCGCGCAGCTGCCGGCCCATTTCCTGTGAGCTGAGCTCTTGCACGTGCTCGTAGAGCGCGATGATCTCGGGGGCGGCGGCGGTCGCCGCCGCGAGCGTGCGGTCGGCGGGAACGGGGTGGGCGGAATCCGGGGCGGCGCCATCGGCATCCGGGGCGACGGGGAACTCCAGGAGGCTCCGGAGCGTGTGGGCCAGGATGTCGATCCGCTGCTCCGGTGGGACCGGGGAGTCCGGGGCAGCCGTGCCGAGCGCTTCGGTCAGGAAGAATCCGGCGGACACCGCCAGGATCGCGTAGTGCTGCTGGGCGACGGTGACGTCCTGACGCACCAGGCCGTGTTCGCGCAGCACCTCGAGATGGCGGCACAGAGCGCGGTGGCCGTGCGCCATCAGTTCCGCGAGCTCCTCCTTGGCAGTGTCATTGAGGCGGCCGAGGACGTCGGAGTCGTCGGTCTGAACGGCGCGCAGCACCGGGTCGGCCAGGTAGTCGCGGTGCAGCCCGCACATCATCCGGCTCGGCAGGACCTCCATCGGATCGGCGCGCATCCGCTCCAGCTGGCGGCGCAGACTCCGCGATTTGGCGTTGAGCACGACGGCCAGGAGCAGCGCGTCCTTGGTCTTCCAGTGGAGATAGACCGTGCCCTTGCCGACCTTGGCGTGACGGGCGATCTCGTCGATGGTCACCCGGCGGTAGCCCCAGGCGAGCAGTAGCTCGCCGGCGACCTCTAGGATGCGTTCACCGCGCTGTGTCTGTGCCACGACCTGTGCCTTTTCGGGTGCGAGTGCGATGGGGTACGACCGTCGTGACCAGATTTCGAATCTGGTCACGCAGTCAAAGCTAGGCGGAGTGGGGGCGGGGGACAAGGGGGTGATTCCGGCCAGATGGGGAGGGGGGCAGTGGCAGCGGTTAGGGCGGCAGTTATGGCAGCGGTGGCGGCGGTGGCAGTGACAGCGGTGCGAGTGCCGGGGATGAAGCGCCCCAATATGGCTGCCAAATACGGGAGTTGGGGCTACGCGACGCGAGGGGCCCTCTGGACCGACCCGGCCGCACTGGCCTAGCGTCGGGCGGCACCGCAAGGGGGCACCGGTCGCCCGCTCCCGATCCCGAGCCCCTCGCGACCCTGCCCCCTACCCCGATCCCTCTCCCGATCCTGCTCAGGGAAGCCGAGGACGCGTCGTGACCACGATTCCGCAGCCGCCCGACATCCTCTCCCCGGAATTCGAAGCCGACCCCTACTCCGCGTATCGCGTCCTGCGGGAGCATTACCCGCTGTTTCATGATCCGGGGACCGGCAGCTATCTGATCTCCCGGTACGAGGATGTCCAACGGGCCTTCCGCGAACCGGTGTTCACCAGCGACAACTACGAATGGCAGATCGAGCCGGTGCACGGCGGCCGGACCCTGCCTCAGATGAGCGGGCGCGAACATGCCGTCCGCCGCGCGCTGGTGGCGCCCGCGTTCCGCGGCCGCGAGCTGCGCGAGAAATTCCTGCCGCTGATCGAGCGCAACGCCCGGGAGCTGATCGACGGTTTCCGCGACGCGGAGGAAACCGACCTCGTGGCGCGCTTCGCGACCCGCTTACCGATCAACGTCATCGTCGACATGCTCGGCCTCGACCGGGCCGACCACGACCGCTTCCACACCTGGTACGGGGCGGTCGTCGCGTTCCTGGCCAATCTCGCCCAGGACCCGGACGTCACGGCCACCGGGCTGCGGACCGCCGAGGAGCTGGCCGCGTACCTGCTCCCCGTCATCCAGGAACGGCGCGCCGCACCCGGTGACGATCTGCTGTCCACCCTGTGCACCGCCGAAATCGACGGCACCCGGATGAACGACCAGGACATCACCGCATTCGTCAGCCTGCTGCTCGCGGCCGGCGGCGAGACCACGGACAAGGCCCTCGCGGGCATCTTCCGCAACCTGCTCGCCCACCCCGACCAGCTCGCCGCCGTACGGGCCGACCGCAGTCTCGTACCGGCGGCCTTCGCCGAGACCCTGCGCTACAGCCCGCCCATCCAGATGATCATGCGGCAGCCCGCCGAGGACGTCGCCCTCAGCGCCGGCACCGTACCGGCGGGCTCCACCGTCACCTGCCTGATCGGCGCCGCCAACCGCGACGAGCGCCGCTACGCCCACCCCGAGACCTTCGACATCTTCCGTACGGAGATCGCGGCGGCCAGCGCCTTCAGTGCCGCCGCCGACCATGTGGCCTTCGGGATCGGGCGGCACTTCTGCGTGGGCGCGCTGCTGGCGAAGGCCGAGGTGGAGGTCGGCGTGAACCAGCTGCTGGACGCCTTCCCCGAGATGGATTTCCCGGACGGTGCCGCGCCCGCCGAGGCGGGGATCTTCACCCGGGGACCGAGGCGGCTGCTGGTGCGGCTGACGAGTGGTGGCGGGCAGGGGCACGGTCAGGGATCCGCCCAGGGGCCTGCGCAGGGATAACTCTGCGTAGTCAGGAGGGGGCGCGTCCCGGCGGACCGCCCCGTTCCGGATTGCCGGGTCAATGCGCTGCGCCGTCGCCGGTCCGGTGTCAGACTTGAAAGACCGCACTGGCTGCCGGCGGCCGGTGGCCCCTGGCATCAAGGGGGAGACATGACCTGGGCATCTTGGACCACGATCGGCATCTACGCGCGGCCCGGGGTGGTGCGCACCGAGGAGGTCGGTGTCATCGACGGCGACCTGAGCGTGCATACGACCTGGTCGGAGGGGCAGGCGCATGTGGCGGTGCAGTACACGGGTGCCACCGACTGGTTCACCATGGCTGGCAGTCCGGTCCCCTGTGACTCGGAAGAGGACAGCCGCAGCTTCCACCAAGCGGTGGTCGAAGCGATGCGGGACGGCGATGAGGCCGAGCATCCTCTCCGGGAACTGTTCCGCCAGTAGGCAGTAGGCAGTAGTCAGCAGGCAGTAGTCACCCAGCGGAGGCCCCTGGCCCGTCGGTCCGTACATCCGTCGGCGCTTCCTTCCCGCACAAGCCCCCGCCAGGGCACCCCGCACGCGTAGCGCATCGCGCCTTCCCGTCCCGTCTCGTCCCGTCCCCTCCCGTACCGCCCCGCCTAGACATTTTTGACGCTCTTTTGCTCTTGGGGCTGACAGGCGACGAGGCAATCGCGGGAAAGGGCTGCAGGGTGACGGAGTGGCAGTGGATGGTGGTGGCCATCGGTGGACCGGCGGGGGTGATGGGCGTATGCGCGGCGGTGGCTTACCGCATCAGGGAGCGGGCGCGGATGAGTGGGATCGTGGCCGCGGCGCGTGCGCTTCGCCGGGGTGGCACGATCCGCTATCGCTCGCTCGACCGGCAGGGACGGGCGACGACGGAGTGGGAGATGCGGCTCTCCCCGGTCTCGGCGCAACATGCCGGGGAATGCGATGTCCGGGCGCCCGGCGAGCACGGTGGGTGTGGTGAGGGCGGCTGACCGGGCCGCGGCCGAGGCGGCGTGCGAGGCGCTGTTCCGCGCACACAAGGACGGGCTGCTGGCCGCGGCGATGGTGGTCGATCCGCATCTCGCATGGGACGGTGTGCAGCAGGCATTCGAAGAGGCGCTCAAGCGCATGCTGACACCGAACGCGGAGCCCGTGCACAACTGGTGGGGCTGGCTCCGGCGGGTGACGGTCCGTCATGTGGTGGCGCGCCGCCAAGAGGTCGCCGCCCACGCCTCGGCGGAGGGCATGGACTGGGTGGATCCCGCCCCCTTGACGGAGGACCTCGTGGTGATCAAGGAAAAGTTCGAAGGAATGCTGCGCCAGGTCGCGGCGTTGCCGCTGCGGCAGCGGCATGCGGTCGGTCTTCGGTTCCTGGGGGGCTTCTCCTATCCCGAGATCGCGCGGATCATGGCGGTGGAGGAGGTCACGGTGCGCAATCTCGTCAGCCAGGCGCGTCGTTCCCTCAAGGCCGATCAAGGGAGGCTGTCATGAGCGACCCCACCGCTCCGACGCGGTGGTCCATGTCGCCCCCGCTCGGAGCGAGATCGGCGGGTGCCCGGCGGCCGGATGCCACCTCCCGCGCGGCGGACGCGTCCGATGAGGAACGGGATCTGCGGGAGTCGCTGGCCGAGGCCGAGCGGCAGGCCGGTCAGATGGTGAGCTCCTACGTCGATGACGACCTGGCACTGCGGCAGCTGCGTAGCCGGCTTGCGGCGGTGGAGGGCGACGAGTTCGAGGAGGCCGACGGATTCGAGGAGGCCGACGGGTTCGGTCAGGCCGACGGGTTCGAGGGCGTCGAAGGACCGGACGAGGCCATCGGCGTGCATGGCTTCCGGCGGGGCCAGTTGGCCATGTTCGACCACATTCCCGGCTTGGTGGCGGTCGTGCACGGCCCCGAGCACCGCATCGCGTACGTCAACGGCGCCTACGCCGACGTCTTCGGCCCCCGCCCGGCCGGCCACACGGCCCGCGAGGCCCTCCCCGAGCTCACCGAACTGGGCCTGCTCCCCCTCATGGACCAGGTCCTGCGCAGCGGCAAGCCCCGTACGGTCAAGTCGCGCAAGGTCCCCGCTGGCGCCGGCCCGGACGGTGCGCAGCGGCACTACACGTTCACCTGTACGCCGATGGAGCCCCACGGTGTGCTGGTCTTCGGCGCGGATGTCACGGACCAGATCGAGTCCGCCGAACGCCTCCGTGTCCGTGAGGCCCGCCAGCGCGAGGCCGCCGTCACCCTCCAGCGTTCCCTCCTGCCGCAGGAGCTGGAGCAGCCCGACGATCTGCAAGTGGCCGCCGAGTATCAGCCCGGTGGTACGGACGCGGCCGTCGGTGGGGACTGGTACGACGTGATCACGCTCGGCGCGGGCCGTACGGCCCTGGTCATCGGGGACGTCATGGGCCGGGGGGTGCGTGCCGCCGCCGTGATGGGTCAGCTCCGTACCGCCGTACGGGCCTATGCGCGTCTGGACCTGCCGCCCCACGAGGTGCTCCAGCTGCTGGACGGGCTGGCCGCCGAGATCGACGCGAGCCAGATCGCGACCTGTGTCTACGCCGTCCACGACCCCAACGAAGGCCGCCTGGTCTACGCCTCGGCCGGCCATCTGCCCATTCTCGTCCGCGACGCCGACGGCACGGTCCGCCGCGCCGCCGAGCCGACCGGGCCGCCGCTGGGCACCGGCGGCTGGCTGCACACTTCCGGCTCCGTCCCCCTCGGCCCCGGTTGCAGCGCCGTCCTCTACACCGACGGCCTCGTCGAACGCCGCGACGCCGACATCGACGACGGCATCCAGAAGCTGGAACGCGCCTTCGCGGACGCCGCTGCCACGCCGCAGGCGGTGTGTGACGGGTTGCTGCGGGACCTGGGCGTCACCTCCTGCCATGACGACGGTGCCGCCGTGCTCGTCGTCCGGCACCCCGAGCGCACCGGGCACGACGCCGAGCTGTTCCACAACGCCGCCCTCGAACTCCACGGCGGCACGGAAGCGGCCTCCCGCGCCCGCGCCTTCGCGTCCGGGGTACTGGCCTCCTGGCGTTTCCCGTCCGAGCTCAGCGAGCTGGGCGTGCTGGCGGCCGGCGAGCTGGTCGCCAACTCCCTCCAGCACGGCACGCCGCCCATGCGGCTGCGGCTGCGCCGTACGGACCGGCGGCTGATCGTCGAGGTCACCGACGGCGACGACCATCTCCCCCGTCGCCGCCGGGCCGAGCCGGCCGACGAGGCCGGCCGCGGCATCTCCGTCGTCGCGACCATCGCCTCGTCCTGGGGCTCCCGCCGCACCCCCGGCGGCGGCAAGGCCGTCTGGTGCGAATTCGCGCTCTCGAACGACGGACCGGGAGCCGCGGAACAGCGCAGACGGCGGCCATGATGCCGTGGGTCCCGGCCGCGTCGAGGCGCCATGCACTCCCGTCGGCCCGCCCCTACCCGGCCTGCGGGACCAAGTGCCTGGTGAACCAGTCCTGCGCCAGATCGGCGACCGCGTCCAGCGCTCCCGGCTCCTCGAAGAGGTGCGTGGCATGCGGGACGACTTCGAGCTGGTTCTCGCAGCGCAGCTCTTGCAGGGCCTGCCGGTTGAGGTCGAGGACGAGGGTGTCGTTGCCGCCCACGATCAGCAGCGTCGGCGCCCGTACGTCACCGAGGTGGGGGCCGGCGAGGTCGGGGCGGCCGCCGCGGGAGACCACGGCGCCGATGTCGACCTCGGTGGCCGCGGCGGCGCGCAGCGCGGCCGCGGCTCCGGTGCTGGCCCCGAAATAGCCGATCGGGATCGGCACCCGGCCGTGCAGCCAGCGGGTGGCGTCGGCCAGCCTCCCGGCCAGCGTCGCGATGTCGAAGACATTCGCCCGGTCGGCCTCCTCGCCCGGGGTGAGCAGATCGAAGAGGAGGGTGCCCAGACCGGCCCGGTTCAGGACCGCGGCCACCATCCGGTTACGGGGACTGTGACGGCTGCTCCCCGAGCCATGGGCGAACATCACGACCGCCTCGGCGCCCTCCGGGAGGCTGAGGTCCCCGGCCAGCCGCAGCCCGCCCGCGTCCACCTCCACCGGCTCCTCGACCACCGACCCGTGGGCCGCAACGGGCGGGTCGCTCAACGGGCGGGCCGCCGCCTCGGTCAGCAGGGCGATGACCTCCTCGTCCGGGGTCTGGGAGAAGTCCTGGTACCACTCGCCGACGGCGGAGAACGACGCCGGCGTGGACAGGCACACCACCTCGTCCGCCTTGGTACGCAGCCAGGCGGCGGCGTCCGGCGGCGCCACCGGCACGGCCAGCACCACCCGGGCCGCGCCCTGGGCCCGGACGACTTCGCAGGCGGCCGCGGCCGTCGCACCGGTCGCGATCCCGTCGTCCACCAGGACCGCCGTGCGGCCCTTGAGGGACAGCCGTGTCCGGCCGGCGCGGAAGCGTCGCGCCTGACGCGTCAGCTCCGCCTCCTCGGTGCGCTCGACGGCCTGGAGGTCGGCCTGCCGGATCCGGCCGCGCCGGACGATGTCCTCGCTGATCACCCGGACGCCGCCCTCACCGATCGCACCGAAGCCCAGCTCACGGTGGTACGGCACGCCCAGCTTGCGGACGACGATCACGTCGAGGGGCGCGCCCAGGGCCTGCGCCACCTGATAGGCGACGGGGACGCCGCCGCGCGGCAGCCCGAGGACGACGGGGTCTTCCCCGGCCAGACGGCCGAGCGCTTCGGCCAGACGGTGCCCCGCGTCCGTGCGATCGGTGAACAGCACAATCGAGCACCCCCTACCCAGGGGAGACAGAAGCCACGTCCACACCTACTTCGAAACAACCCCATGTGCGGGCGTTCCGCAAGTCGGGGAGCGGCTCCGTTTCCGCCGTCGGCCGGTCGTGGTTACGGTCGGCATATGGCACGCAGCGGTACGGGGCCGAGCGCCACGGGTCCGAGCGGTAGCGGGCCGCCCGGCGCCGGGCCGGGCGGTCGCATCAGGGCGGTCCTGATCGATATCGACGGTGTGCTCACGGTGTCCTGGAAGCCGCTGCCCGGTGCCGTGGCGGCCATGCGGCGGCTGCGTGCCGCCGGGCTCCCGCTGGCCCTGGTCACCAACAACACCTCGCGGACCCGCGCCGTGATCGCCGGGAGGCTGGCCGGGGCGGGCTTCCCGGTCGACGCCGACGACATCCTCACCGCACCCGCCGTCACCGCCGGGTATCTGCGCGAGCACCACCCGGGTGCCCGCTGCCTGCTGATCAACTCCGGTGACGTGCGCGACGATCTCGCGGGCGTGACGCTCGTCGACAAAGGGGCGCACGAGCCCCCGGACGTGATCGTTTTCGGGGGTGCGGGCAGCGCCTTCGACTACCCGGCCCTCAACGCGGCCTTCCGCCATCTCCAGCGCGGCGCCCGGCTCGTGGCCATGCACCGGAATCTGTACTGGCGGACGGCGGACGGGCTCGACCTCGACACCGGGGCCTTTCTCCTCGGGCTGGAGCGGGCCGCCCGGGTCGAGGCCCAGGTCACCGGAAAGCCCGCCGAGGCGTTCTTCGCCACCGCCCTGCACCACCTCGGGGCCACACCGGCCGAGACCCTGATGGTGGGCGATGACATCGTCTCCGATGTGCTGGCGGCCCAGCGCGCCGGAATCACCGGCGTACTCGTCAAGACCGGGAAGTACCTGCCCGAAACGCACCGGGAGGCCGACGGCACCCCCGATCACGTCATCGATTCCTTCGCCGACCTGCCGGATCTTCTGGAGCTCGCGGACCCGCCGCCGGCTCCGGGGAACAGCCCCGGGTGACCAGCGCCTCGATCTGGGTGACCGACCACCGCCCCGCCACCCCCGGGCATCCGGCCAGGTACGCGGCCGTCCGGCGCGCGCTCCACCCGTGTGCGGCGACGATGCCCGCCGCGATGTGGTGGAGATAAGCGGCGGACGGGGCGTTCCACGGGATGTCGCCGCTGCGCCACGGGGCCGTGAAGGTCAGTACGGGGGAGCCGTCCAGCCGGCCGGCGCGGACCAGCGTTTCATAGCGGCCGGGGCCGATCGTCGCCCGTCCCGCACCTAGGACGTCCGTCAGATCGAGGTCCTCGCCGGGCGCACGGTACATCTCCTGGGCCGCGATGTCGGAGAACTGGCCGAGCGTCAGAAGATAGGCGCGGGCGGGGAGCCGACCCTCGCCGTCGGGGTCGTAGAAGGCTCTGCCGCCGGTCCACGTCAGGGATTCGGTGGCGAAGTAGAGCAGGCCCGGCAGCATGACCGGCTCGGCGCGCAGGGGCGGGCGGGGGTCCCGGCAGCCGGGGTAGCCGACCCGCCCGCCAGGTGGCCGGCCGCCCTCCAGGTAGGCGGTCAGCCGGTCGAGGTGCATGTTGGAGCCGTATGCCGCGTACCAGACCCGGCGGGCGGTGGGGTGGCGAGGCGTGGTCAACGGGCCGTTCCCTTCCTGCTCGGGCCGCTTCCGGGTGCCTCCGTGGTGCGCGGCACTCGGCGGCGAGAACTCACTCCGGCACTCCGGCACTCCTGCACTCCTTCGTGCCTCCGATTCTCCTCGTTCTCCGTGCTCTCCGCGTCGTTCCCCTTCCCCCGAACCTCGTCGGTCGATCCCTTCGCTGCCTCACCGCCGTCACGGCGTTCGCGGCGGTTCGCTCACCGGCGGCGCCGCTCCCGGTGAACTCGGGCGCAGGGATGGCGAATCGACGTGTGCGCGAGGGCGCCGGGAGGAGGTTTTGCGGGGTGTGGGCTGGACAGGCGCGTGGTGCGGGGGTGAGGTGGCGACGGACGGAGGCGGCGTGGCGGAGGAACCGGGCAGCGCGGGCGGGCCGGACGACAGGGGCGGGGCGAGCCGCCGCAGGATGCTCGCCGCCGGCGCCGCGGCCGGCCTCGGACTCCTCGCGGGATGCGGCACATCGGCCGCTCGGGACGACCCCGCGAACGGCGCGCCGCCGCCCGAACGGCGGACCGAGCCGCCGCACTCCCCGTCCGCCCACCCGCCCGGGCGCCGCCCGCGCCGCCGCCCCGAACTCCCGCGGGGCGGACGGGAGTTGTTCCCCCGGCACCGCCTGGTGGGGTTCTGCGGGTTCCCCGGTGCCGCCGCGCTCGGCCGGCTCGGCATCGGTGACCCCGGGGCCCGCGCCGCCGAGATCGAGAAGGTGGCGCACTCCTACGCCGCGGGGCGCGAGCCCTTGCCCGTACTGGAACTGCTGGCGGTGGTCGCGAACGCCGGCCCCGGGCCCGACGGGACCTACCGCACACGGACGCCGTCCACCACGATCCGCCGCTTCCATGAACTCGCGCGGGCGCGCCGCGCACTGCTGCTGCTGAACGTCCAGCCGGGCCGGGCGGCGCCGCTCGGTGAGGTGAAGGCGCTGCGCGAATGGCTGGTGCACCCCGATGTGGGGATCGCGCTCGATCCGGAATGGGAGATGGGACCGGGCGAGGTGCCGGGACGGAAGTTCGGCCACACCAGCGGGCGGGAGATGACCGGCGTCGCCCGTTATCTCTCCGGCCTCGTCGACAAGCATGATCTGCCGACCAAGCCGCTGGTCTTCCACCAGGTCGCCGCCTCCGTGCTGCGCGAGGAATCCGCACTGCGGCCACAGCCCGGTGTGGCGGTGATCAAGAGCGTCGACGGGATCGGCTCCCCGGGCCTGAAGCGGGGCACCTGGCGCAGGCTCGTCTCCCGCATACCCGAGGACGTGCACACCGGCTTCAAGCTGTTCTACGAGGAGGATGCGCGGGGCGGTCGGCTGATGACCCCGAAGGAGGTCCTGGCGCTGACGCCCCGGCCGGAGTACGTGATGTACGAGTAGGCCGCCACGAGGGCCTACGAGCGGGCCGCTATGAGCCGGCCGCCCTGGCGATGAGGCGTTGTGTCGCGGAGCGGGCCGCGGCCAGGGCCTGCGGGCGGTCGGTGCCGCGCTGGCCGAGGACGACGCGGGTGCTCAACCCGTCCAGCAGCGCCAGGAGTTCGGAGGCGCGCGAGGGGACGTCCATCGGTGCGAACCTCCCGCGCTGCACCCCCTTGGTGAGCAGCGCCTCCAGATCGTCCTGCCAGCTCCGGTCCATCTCCTCCTGCGCCTGGTGCAGCGGCTCGTTCGACGGGGTGCGGGCCCAGAGCTCGATCCACAGCGTCCAGCGCGCGTCGCGCGGGCCGCACGGCAGATACAGCTCCAGGAACAGGTCGAGTTTGCGCTCCGCGGTCAGCCGGCGGGCCAGCAGCGCGCGCCGCTCCTCGGCGAGGGCCGCCTCGCTCCAGCGCAGGGCCTCCAGGAGCAGCAGGTCCTTGCTGCCGAAGTAGTACAGGATGTGGCCGCCGCTGGTGCCCAGCCGCTCGGCGAGGGCGGACATGGTGAGCGTGGCCAGGCCCTTCTCGGCGATGGCCGTCATGGCCTCCTCGAGCATCCGTTCCTGGGTGATGTGCCCATCGCGCCGTCGTGCCGCCCGTGCCACCCGTATCGCCCCCGGTCTTCGCTCTCGTGCCGTTTTGTCGTCGCCGCGCCGTCGCGGTGTTCCGGGCCCGAGCCTATCCGCGAATTTGTGCAGGGGTCTTGACGGGCGGGGGAGTGGTCGCACATCTTGAATGCCGTTCTAGGAGTTAGAACGACATTCAAGATGTGGATGTCGAAAGGTGGTGCGCGGATGGTGCAGCGGCAGTCGGACACGGAGATCCCGGACGCAGGGGTCCCGGGCGCGGAGGGCGCCGGGGCGGCGCAGGCGGCGAGCGGAGCGGCCGATGTGGCCGATGCGGCCGTGGCCACCTCCGTCGGCACGTCGGTCCATTCGCCTCATGCGAGTGATCCCGGCAATCCGGATAGCGATGAAGTGTTCCGGGTCGAGACCCACGGCATCGATCCGATCCCCGACGACGAGCGGCACGGCAGCGCCAAGGACCTGTTCTGGCTCTGGTTCGGCTCCAACCTCACCTTCACCTACGTGATCAACGGCGCCCTCGCGGTCGGCTTCGGCCTGTCCTTCTGGCAGGCGATCGCGGTCGTGGTCCTCGGCGGGCTGTCGTTCTTCGCGATCAGCGCCGCGGGCCTGAGCGGCATCCGCACCGGCACCGCCACCCTGGTGATCTCCCGCGCCGCCTTCGGCGTCCGCGGCAACTGGCCCGCCGGCCTGCTCAACTGGGTGGTCAGCATCGGCTACACCATCGTGAACACGGTCGTCGGCACCCTCGCCCTCGAAGCGTTCTTCGCCGACCTGGGCTGGGCCGGCGGCAACCTCGCCCGCGCCCTCGCGCTGCTGATCACCCTCGCGCTCACCTTCGTGGTGGCGATGTGGGGCCACGCCACGGTCCAGTTCGCCGAACGCTGGATGGCCTACATCCTCGCCGTCGGCTTCGCCGGGCTGCTGGTCTTCGTCCTGCCCGGCGCGCACACCACCGGCCACGCCTCCGCCCCCGGCGCCGCGGGCTGGAGCCTGGCGTTCGTGGTCATGCTGGCCGGGCCGTTCTCGTACGTGCCGATGCCCGCCGACTACACCCGCTATCTGCCGCAGTCGACCTCGCTGCGCGCGATCACCTGGACCGGTGCGCTCGGCGGCTTCATCTCGTCCGTCGCGCTCGGCGTCATCGGCGTGGCCGCGGCCAGCCGTACGGACATGACCGACGCCGTGGCCGGAACCGAGAAGCTGCTGCCGGGGTGGTTCCAGCCGGTCTTCCTGGCCCTGGTCCTGGGCGGATCCGTCACCAACTCCATCATCACGCTCTACTCGTCCTCGCTGAACCTCCAGGTCCTCGGCATCCCCTGGAGCCGCTCCAAGGCCATCATCATCAGCGCCGCCGTCACCGCGCTCGGCTCGCTCGGCGCGCTCTTCTTCACCGACTTCACCGAGTCGCTGCTGTCCTTCCTCTCCCTGCTGATCATCGTCTTCGCGCCCTGGGGCGGCGTCTTCCTCGCCGACATGCTGCTGCGCCGCTGCCGGTACGACACCGAGGCCCTGCACTCCGGGCGCGCGGGCGCGTACTGGTACCGCTCCGGCTACCACCCGGCGGGCATGACCGCGCTCGTCGCCGGCATGGTCTTCGCGGCCCTGACCTGCGACTCCGAGCTGTGGACCGGCCCCCTGGTCGCGCCGCTCGGCGGCGCCGACCTCACGCTGCTCGGCTCGGTCGTCTCCGGCCTCGTCTACTGGGCGCTCGCCCGGCGCACCGTCGGCGCCCCGGCCGCGGCCGCCTGACGGCACGCACCGCCGCCCCTCGAACCACCCACCGGTCAAGCACCACCCGTACCACCTCAGGAGCACACCCCTCATGTCCGCCACCACCGCGCCCGCCCCCGCACCGGCCGATCTGGTCCTCACCGGCGCCCGTATCCACACCGTCGACCCCGACCTGCCCGAGGCGCAGGCGCTCGCCGTGCGCGACGGCCGGATCGCCTGGCTCGGTGCGGACGCCGACGCCGGACAGTGGACCGGCCCCGACACCCAGGTGATCGACGCCGGCGGCCGGCTGGTGCTGCCCGGATTCATCGACGCGCACAACCACGTCCGGCTCGGCTCCGACGACGCCTGCGTCCAGCTCGCGGGCGTCCGCACCCTCGACGCCATCCACGAGCGCATCCGCACCTGGCGCGACGCCCACCCGGACGCCGAGTGGATCGAGGCCGAGGCCTTCGACTACTCCGCGATCCCCGACGGCCGGATGCCGCGCGCGAGCGACCTCGACCCCGTCACCGGCGACACCCCCGCCTTCGTCCTCAGCTACGACGTCCACACCGCCTGGCTCAACACCGCCGCCCTGCGCCGCCTGGGCATCGACCGGGACCGCACGAGCCTGCCCTTCGGCGAGGCGGAGACCGACCCGGAGACCGGCGAGCCCACCGGATTCATCAAGGACTTCGCCGTCAAGGGCCTCTCCCGCGACGGACACCGCGCCCTGAAGGAACTCGGCGTGCCGTGGGCCTCGGCCGACCGCCAGTACGGCCGCCTCGCCAAGAGCCTCGACGACGCCATCCGCTTCGGCATCACCACCGTCGTCGAACCGCAGAACTCCCTCGACGACCTCTCCCTCTTCGAGCGCGCCCGCGCCGAGGGCCGGCTCCGCTCGCGGATCGTCGCGGCGCTCTTCCACCCCCGTGGCACCACCGACGCCGACCTCGACGACTTCGCGGCGGCCGCCCGGCGCCACGACGACGACCGGCTGCGGGTCGGCCCCCTCAAGCTGTACATCGACGACGTCGTCGAGCCGCGGACGGCCGCGCTGCTGGAGCCGTACGTGGGCTGCGGGCACCACCGGGGCGAGACGTTCTACCCGGCCGCCGACTTCGGTGATCTGCTCACCAAGCTGGACGCCCGCGGCTTCCAGTGCTTCGTGCACGCCACCGGCGACCGCGGCATCCGCACCGTCCTCGACGCCGTCGAGCAGGCCCGTACGGTCAACGGCCCGCGCGACGCCCGCCACCAGGTCGTCCACGTCGAATGCCTCGACCCCCGGGACACCCCGCGCTTCGCCGAACTGGGCGTGGTGGCCTGTATGCAGCCGCGGCACTGCGCCCCGGAGATCGCCGGCCCCGGACAGGACTGGGCCGAGAACGTCGGCCCGGACCGCTGGCACAAGGCCTGGCCGATGCGCAGCCTGCACACCGAGGGCGCCGTCCTGGCCTTCTCCAGCGACTGGAACGTCGCCGAGATGGACCCGATGATCGGCATCTACACCGCCCTCACCCGTAAGCCGCTGGCCGGCGGCGAGGCCTGGCAGCCGGAGGAGACCGTGGACGTCGAGACCGCGGTGTACGCGTACACGATGGGCTCGGCGTACGCCAACTTCCTGGAGGAGGAGCGCGGTTCGCTGACCGTCGGCAAGCTCGCCGACTTCGTGGTGCTCTCCCGGGACATCCTGCGGGCCGCGCCCGAGGACATCCTCGGGACGGTCGCCGAGACGGTCGTCGTCGGCGGTGAGGTCGTGCAGCAGAGCTGACCGGCCGCCCCGCCCCGGCCCCCGTCCGCCTGCCGCGGGCGGGGGCACGCCCTTGCCGACGGGCCCCCGCCGCCGCCCGCACGGTCCGGCCGTTCAGGGCTCGTCGAGCCAGATGTCCTGGAGGTGGCCGGTGGCCTGCCGGGTGTGGCGGACCAGGAACCGGGACATCCTCAGCTCCGCCCGTCCCCACGGGGAGTGCGGCTCCAGCAGGACGTGGCCGAAGTGCCCCCAGCCGACCTCCGCGTCCAGGTCGATGCCTTCCCGGGCCAGGACCTCGGGGCCGATGCCGACGGCGCGGACGAGGGCGTGCGGGTCGCCGCGGAACTCGTAGAAGTCGGATTCCGACCAGGACTCGGCGTGCAGCAGCAGCCCGCCCGGCAGATGGATGGCGGCCTCGACGTGGTTCGCCCCGCGGTCGACGGAGGCCTCCCCGACGATCCGGGCCTCCGGGTACCGCTCGGCCAGGACGCCCGTCGCGTCCAGCAGCGCCTGCCCGAGGCCGTCGTCCGCGAGCGCGGGGTCGGAGAGGGCGATGACATTGCCCCAGCAGCCGACGCTCACCACGTCCAGGTCCTCGCGCGCCCACGGGGAGTCGGCCACGGCGACGGTCGGCTCCAGCTCCTCCAGGACGGCCTCGACCGTGGGGAAGGCCTCGGCGAAGGCCCGTGCACGCGCCGGGTCGTGGGGCGCGAAGGACGCGGCTTTGTCGGGTGTGGGGCGGGCGTAGGGACGGAAGGGCGGGTGGACGAGTGCGATGGTGCCGTTGCCGTATCCGCGGAGCTCGTGGTCGGGCGGGTGGTCCCAGTAGCTGTCGGTCATGCCCGCACGCTAGGGCAGGGCACCGACAGCGCTGCGGGGACAACTTGCTCCGTCCGGTCCGCCCGGTCCGCCCGGTCCGTCCGGCCCGGAGGCGATGACGGTGCGCCGGGCGCACCATGGTCCTGTGCTGCTGGCCGATCTCGCACAGGTCTCCGCGGACGTCGCCGCGACACCGGCGCGGTCGCGGAAGACCGCGCTGCTGGCCGGGCTGTTCCGGGCCGCCGAGCCGCAGGACGTGCCGATCGTCATCCCGTACCTCGCCGGGCGGCTGCCGCAGGGGCGGATCGGCGTCGGCTGGAGCGTCCTGCGGGAGCCGGTGCCGGCGGCGGCGCGCGCCACGCTCACCGTGCGCGAGGTGGATGCCGCGCTGACCGGCCTGGCCGGGGTCGGCGGCGCCGGGGCGCAGGGGGAGCGCCGGCGGCGGGTCCGCGCGCTGCTGGCCGCGGCGACCGGGCCGGAGCAGCGGTATCTGCTGGGGCTGCTGACCGGGGAGGTGCGGCAGGGCGCGCTGGACGCCCTCGCCGTCGAGGGGCTCGCGGCGGCGGCGGAGGTGCCCGCGGCGGCCGTACGGCGGGCCGTGATGCTGGCCGGGTCGCTGCCGGACGTCGCGCGGGCGCTGCTCGCGGACGGGCCGCCGGCGCTGGCGGAATTCCGGCTCACCCTCGGCCGGCCCGTCGGACCGATGCTCGCGCACAGCGCCCGGTCGGTGGCCGAGGCCATCGCCAAGCTCGGCGTCTGCGCCGTGGAGCAGAAGCTCGACGGCATCCGGGTGCAGGTCCACCGGGACGGCGACGACGTACGGATCTACACCCGCACCCTGGACGAGGTCACCGACCGGCTGCCCGAGGTCGGCGCCCTCGCGCGGACGCTGCCGGCCGGGCGGTTCATCCTGGACGGCGAGGTGATCGCGCTGGACGAGGACGGGCGGCCGGTGCCGTTCCAGCGGATCGCGGGACGGTTCGGCTCGCGGGTGGACGTCACCGCCGCGCGGGCCGCGCTGCCGCTGTCGCCGGTCTTCTTCGACGTCCTCTCGTGCGACGGCCGTGACCTGCTCGAACGGACCGGCGCGGAGCGGCACGCGGAGCTGGTCCGGCTGGTGCCGGCGGAAGCGCGGGTGCGGCGCCAGGTGGTGCACGGCCCGGACGATGCGGCGGGCCGCCGCGCCGCCGAGGACTTCTGGGCCCGGACGCTGCGCGACGGCCACGAGGGCGTCGTCGTCAAGGCCCTGGACGCCCCCTACAGTGCGGGCCGCCGCGGCGCCGCCTGGCTCAAGGTGAAGCCGGTGCACACCCTCGACCTGGTCGTGCTCGCGGCGGAATGGGGCCACGGCCGGCGCACCGGCAAGCTCTCCAATCTCCACCTCGGGGCGCGCGGCCCGGACGGGGGATTCGTCATGCTCGGCAAGACCTTCAAGGGCCTCACCGACGCCACGTTGGCCTGGCAGACCGAACGGTTGCAGGAGCTGGCGGTGGAGGAGCGGGGGCAGGTCGTCGCCGTACGGCCGGAGCTGGTCGTCGAGGTCGCCTACGACGGCCTGCAGACGTCCACGCGCTATCCGGCGGGCGTGACGCTGCGCTTCGCGCGCGTGCTGCGCTACCGCGACGACAAGACGGCGGCGGAGGCGGACACGGTGGAGGCCGTACTGGCCGCGCACGGGGGCGGGGAGACGTAGCCCCATGGCGGGCAAACGCAGCGCCGGGCTGCTGCTGTACCGACGGGGTGCGGGCGGCGTCGAGGTGTTGCTGGCGCATATGGGCGGGCCGTTGTGGGCCGGGCGGGACGCCGGTGCCTGGTCGGTGCCCAAGGGGGAGTACCTGCCGCCGGAGGAGGCCCGGGACGCGGCCCGGCGGGAGTTCGAGGAGGAGCTGGGGCTGCCGCCGCCGGCCGGCCCGTACCTGGAACTGGGCGACACCCGCCAGGCGGGCGGCAAGGTGGTGACCGTCTGGGCCGTCGAGAGCGATCTCGATCCGGAACGCATCGTGCCCGGCACCTTCGCGATGGAGTGGCCCCGGGGCTCGGGCGTGCCCCGGAGCTTCCCGGAGGTCGACCGGGTGGCGTGGTTCGCCCCGCAGGCGGCGGCGGAGCGGATGGTGAAGGGGCAGCGGGTGTTCCTGGAACGGCTGGCCGAACAGCTTGCGGGGGCGGGCTGAGCGGCTCCGGGGAGCGGGGCTGAGGGGCCCGGCCCCGGGGGCCGCCCGCCGGGCCGGGACCCGGCCCCCGTACGACCCCCGGACCGCCCCGCACGGGCTTTGGGTACAGCTCGCCCTGGACACCCCCTTCGCCGCCCGGCAGTCTGTGCGCGGGGAGAAAACGGGGGGCTCTGGGGACGGGGTCATGAGCATGCCGCGGGGGCCGCATGTTGCGTATCCATTTCGATGAGCGGGACATCGCGCGCGTACAGATCGCGGCCGAACCGGACCCGTTGTGGGAAACGGTGCTGGCCATGCACCAGCTGACGGCGCCCGGCAACGGCCTGCCGGTGTACGCCGCGTGGCGGGCCCGTGCGCGGGCCGAGCTGGCCGAGCGCGGGCTGACCCGCGCCGCCCGGCTGATCTGCGCGCTGGCGCCGGGCGACGCCCGCTACTTCCCGGACTTCCTCACGCCCGACGCGGGGCGTCACGGCCTGGCGGCGGGGCTGACGGCGCTGCGCGAGACGCCCAGGGCCCGGCTGACCGCGGAGCTGCGCCGGGCCGCCCTCCCGGCCCGGCTGCCGCGCTGGGCCGGCGCGGTGGCCAAGGGCAGCCGGCAGCCGCTGGACGAGCTGGCCGCCGCGTTCCAGGAGGTGCACGGTGCGGTGGTGGCCCCCGACTGGACGGAGGCGACCGCGACGGCCGCCCGCGACCGGGCGGCCCGCGCCCGCACGCTGTGCCACGGCGGCGTCGACCGGATGCTCAACTCCTTCCGCCCGTACCTGCGCTGGGAGCCGCCGGTGCTGTACGTCGACTACCCCCGCGAGGGCGATCTGCGGCTGCACGGACGCGGACTGCGGCTGATCCCGTCGTATTTCTGCTGGCGCCGGCCCATCGCGCTCGCCGACCCGGACCTGTCGCCGGTCCTGGTCCACCCCATCGAGCACTCCACGGCCTGGGCCCCCGCCACCACCCGCGCCTGCCATCCGCAGGCCCTGTCCGCGCTGCTCGGCCGCACCCGGGCCCGCGTCCTGGCCGCCCTCGACGCGCCCGCCACCACCGGCGAACTGGCCCGCAGGCTACGGGTCTCCGCCCCCTCGGCGAGCGAGCATGTGAGCGCGCTGCGCGAGGCGAGCCTGGCCCACAGCCGCCGCGACGGCACCAGCGTCGTGCACACCCTCACCCCGCTCGGCGCGGCGCTGCTGCACGGCGAACTGGCGCCCGTACGGCTGCCCAGCTGAGGTCACGGGCTCACGGCCGCACCTGGATCTTCCGGCCCTGCCCGGCCCGGAAGCGGTCCAGCGCCGCCGCGTACTCCGTCAGCGGCAGCCGGTCGCTGATGAAGATCTCCGGGTCCAGGACGCCCGCCGCGAACAGCTCGGCGGCGCGTTCGTAGCTGTGCAGGACGGCCATCGAACCGGTGATGGTGATCTCCTGGTTGTAGATCCGGTACGGCTCGATGACGGCGCGGGCGGCGTAGTCGGCGACCCCGAACTGGAGGAAGGTGCCGCCCCGGCCGACCCGCCCGAGCGCGTCCTGGATGGCGCGTTCGTTGCCGGTGGCGTCGATGACCACGTCCCAGCCGCGCGGCCGGTCCAGCTCGTCGGCGGAGGCGGCCGCGTTGCTGCAGCCCAGGGTGCGGGCGGTGGCCAGCCGGTCCGGGTTGATGTCGATCATGTCCACGCCCGCCGCACCGGTGCGCTTGGCCAGTTCCAGCATCATCAGGCCCATCGTCCCGGAGCCGTAGATCAGCACCTGGGTGCCCAGCTGCTGGGAGCGCAGGATGTCGTAGCCGCGTACGGCGCAGGAGAGCGGCTCGATCAGGGCCGCGTCCTCGGTGCGTACGTGGTCGGGCAGCTTGATGCAGTTCGCGACGGGCGCGACGGCGAACTCGGCGGCGCCGCCGGACCGGGTCACCCCGATCGCCGCCCAGCGCTCACAGAGGTTGTTGCGGCCGATGCGGCAGTAGTGGCACTCGTAGCAGTACAGGGACGGGTCGACGGCCACCCGGTCGCCCTCGGCGAGTTCGGTGACGGCGCTGCCGGTGGCGACGACCGTCCCGGCGAATTCATGACCGGGCACGACGGGCAGGGTGGGCGCGAACTCGCCCTGGAGGATGTGCAGATCGGTGCCGCACAGCCCGCAGGCGGCGACCGAGACGACGACGTCGCGGGGCCCGGGGGTGGGGTCGTCGACGGTGGCGACCTCGACCTTGCCGGGGGCGGTGATCACTGCGGCTTTCATTTCACGGCTCCGAGGGAGAGGCCCTGGACGAGCTTGTCCTGGGCGGCGAATCCGGCGATGAGCACCGGGAGGGAGATGACGGTGGCGGCGGCGCACACCTTGGCCAGGAACAGGCCCTGGCTGGTGACGAAGCCGGTCAGGAACACCGGTGACGTGCCGGCGACGACGCCGGTCAGGACCCGGGCGAACAGCAGCTCGTTCCAGCTGAAGATGAAGGAGATCAGGGCCGTGGCGGCGATGCCCGGCATGGCGACCGGGGCGACGATCCGGGTCAGGGTGGTGGTCAGTCCCGCACCGTCGATCGAGGCGGCCTCCAGCATCTCCACCGGGACCTCGGCGAGGAAGGAGCGCATCATCCACACCGCGATCGGCAGGTTCATCGAGGTGTAGAGGATGACCAGCAGCCAGATGTTGTCGAGCATCCCGGTGTTCTGCGCGACGAGGTAGATCGGCAGCAGCCCGGCGACCAGCGGCAGCATCTTCGTGGAGAGGAAGAAGAAGAGGACGTCGCTCCACTTGCGGACCGGCTTGATGGAGAGGGCGTACGCCGCCGGTACGGCCAGCAGCAGGACGAGGAGGGTGGAGGCCACCGACGCGGTCAGCGAATTGATCAGCGGTGGCCAGGGACTGACGCCGGTGCCCTCGCCGAAGAACTCCCGGTAGCCGTGCAGGCTGAGCCCGGCACCGAGGCTGGGCGGGTTGGTCGCCGCGTCCGTCTCGCTGTGGAAGGACGTCAGCACCATCCAGGCGACGGGCAGGAAGAAGGCGATCCCGCACAGCCAGGCCACCAGGCCCAGCAGCCTGCCGGTGTGCCGCCGGCGCGGGGTCGGGGGTGCGCTGTTCATCGGGTGACCTCCTCACGCAGCAGGGACGAGACGGTGCGCAGGGCGAAGGTGGCCACGAGCAGCGAGCACAGCACGACGACGACGCCCTGCGCGGACGCCCGTCCGTAGTCGTGGGCCTGGTAGAAGGTCTGGTAGATGGTGTAGGGAAGGTTGGCCGTGCCCAGCCCGCCCGAGGTGATGGTGAAGACCGCGTCGAAGTTCTGGACGACGTAGACGGTCCCGAGCAGGGCGGCCAGCTCCAGGTAGCGGCGCAGATGCGGCAGGGTCAGATACCGGAAGATGTCCCACGGTGTGGCGCCGTCCATCCGGGCCGCCTCGATGGCGTCCGTGGCGCGGCTCTGGAGCCCGGCCAGCAGGATCAGCATCATGAACGGCGTCCACTGCCAGATCAGCGACATCTCCACCGCGGCCAGCGGGGAGTCGGTCATCCAGTCCGGCTGCGGGGGACTGTCGCTGCCGAAGAGTCCCCAGAGCCAGGTCAGCGCGCCGTTGAGCAGCCCGTACGAGGCGTTGTAGAGGGCGTGCTTCCACAGCAGGGCGGAGGCGACCGGGACGACGAGGAACGGGGTGATGAGCAGGGTGCGGACGATGCCGCGGCCGCGGAAACTGCGGTCCAGCAGCAGCGCGAGGCCGAGCCCCAGCAGCAGGCTGACCAGCACCACGGTCACCGTCAGCAGCACCGTCGTGCCCACCGAGGACCGCATCGCCGGATCGGTGAAGACGGCCTTGTAGTTGTCGAGGGCGGCGAAGCCGCGGTTCTCGGGGGCCAGCGCGTTCCAGCGGGTGAAAGAGATCACCACGGTCGCCAGGAACGGCAGCTGGGTCACGACGATCAGGAAGACGAGGGCGGGCAGCAGGGGAGCGCGCCGGGCCCAGTCCTTCGCCCGCAGGATGCGCCGGGCGCGGGCCGCCCGACGGTCGGGCGCCGCGGCGACGGCCTCGGCGGACCGGGCCGCCTCAGTGGTCGGCGTAGGCATCGGACACCTCCTGTGCCAGCCGCTGGCTCTTCCTCAGGGCCTCGGCCACGCTCTGCTTGCCGGCGATCGCCGAGCTGATCTCGTCGGCGACCTTGGTGCCCAGGTCGGAGAACTCGGGGATGCCGACGAACTGGATGCCGGGGGCCGGGCGTTCCTGGACGCCGGGGTCGTGGGGCCGGGCCGAGCCGATCGCCTGTTTGGTCGCCGGGGCGAAGGCGCCCGCGCTCTTCAGGTACTGGGGGTTGCGGTAGAGGGACGCCCGCTTGCCGCCGGGCACCCTCGACCAGCCCAGGGTCCGGCCCACCAGCTGCTCGTACTTCTGGCCGGAGGCCCAGCGGATGAACTTCCACGCCGCGTCCTGATGCGTACTGGCCTTCTGTACGCCCCAGGCCCAGGTGTAGAGCCAGCCCGAACCGGCCGTCCGCTCGACCGGCGCCGGTGCGTAGCCGACCTTCCCGGCGACCTTGGAGTCGGAGCCCTCCAGCGAGCCGGCGCCGGCCGTCGCGTCGTACCACATGGCGACCTTGCCCTGCTGCATGTCGTTGAGGCACTCGGCGTAGCCGGCCTGCGGCGCGCCCGCCTCCCCGTGCTTGCGGACCAGGTCGACGTAGAACTGCGTGGCCTTGGTGAACTCCGGGCTGTCCAGCCGCGCCTGCCAGTCCTTGGTGAACCAGGTGCCGCCGAAGGTGTTGACGACGGTGGTCAGCGGGGCGATCAGCTGGCCCCAGCCGACCTGGCCGCGCAGGCAGATGCCCTTCATGCCTTTGCGGAAGCCGTCCAACTTGGCTGCTGTGTCCGCGACCTGCTGCCAGGTGGGCCGGGCGGGCATGGTCAGCCCGGCGGCCTTGAGGAGGTCCTTGCGGTACATCAGGAACGACGATTCGCCGTAGAACGGCTCCGCGTAGACCTTGTCGTCGGCGGCGGTGAGCGAGGCGCGGACCGGGGCGAGGATGTCGCTCTGGTCGAACTCCGGGTCCCGCTCGGCCCGTTCGCCCAGCGGGGCCAGCCAGCCGTTGCGGGCGTAGATGGGCGTCTCGTAGTTGCTGAGGCTGGCCACGTCGTACTGTCCGGCCTGGCTGGAGAAGTCCTGGCTCATCTTGTCGCGCAGATCGTCCTCCGGCAGCACGGTGAAGTGCACCTTGATGCCGGTCTCCTTGGTGAAGTGCGCGGCGGTCAGCCGCTGGAGATCCACCATCTGCGGGTTGTTGACCATCAGCACATTGATGGTGTGCGCGGCGTCGTTGCCCGCGTCACCGGCGCCGCGGTAGCAGGCGGTGGCGGACAGCGACAGGGCCAGGGCGAGCGAGGTCAGGCCCACGGCGCGGACCGGGCGGCGGCGCCCGGGGGACGGGTGTCCAGGGGGCGGGTTTCCGGGTGGTCGTGCTGTCACGGCTCGTACCTTTCTGGGGACGGGGGCTGGCGCGGCACCGGGCGTGGGGGACCGCTGCGGGTACGCCGGAATGACCGTCCGAGGGCCGGGGGAAGCGGGCCTTCGGCGGTGAGCTGTGGAGGTGTCGTACGGGGCCGGTTGTCCGGGCGGCCGCCGGTCCGTCAGACCCGGAGCACCTGCGGCCCCAGGAGGGAGTAGCGATGCGCCTCCGGCGCGGAGAGCCCGGCATCGGTGATGACCGTGTCGAAGTCGCTCACCTCGGCGAACCTGCAGAAGCTGCTGGCCCCGAACTTGCTGTGCACCCCGACCAGTACCCGGCGCCGCGAGGACCGCACGGCCTGCGCCTTCACCTCCGCGACGGCCGGGTCGGGGGTGGTCAGGCCGTGCTCCCGGGAGATGCCGTTCGCGCCCATGAAGGCCAGGTCGATCACGAACCCGGCGAGCATGTCCCGGGCCCAGGAACCCACCGTCGCCTGCGTCCCGGCGCGGACCCGGCCGCCGGCCAGCAGGACGGTGGTGGAGTCGGACGCGGAGACCAGCGAAGCGGTGCGCAGCGAGGCGGTGAGCACGGTCAGCGGGCGGTCGGTCGGCAACAGCGTCGCGACCAGCTCGGGCGTGTAGCCCTCGTCCACGAACACCGTCTCCGCCGCACCCACCAGCTGCGCCGCGGCCGCCGCGATCCGGCGTTTCTCCGCGACCTGCTGGGTCTCCCGCTTCGCCAGCGTGGTTTCAAAACCCGCGCTCTCGACCGGATATGCCGCGCCGTGCGTGCGCCGGATCAGGCCGCGCCGCTCCAGTTCGCTCAGATCGCGCCGTACGGTTTCCCGGGCGACCCCGAACTCGGCCGCGGCGTCGGCGACCTCGACCCGGCCCGACTGCCGGGCGAGCACGAGAAGGCGGTGCTGGCGTTCCTCTGCCCTCATGGTGGTCTCCTGCCCGTAGCGGTGCGGAACGACGGTCCGAAACGGTGCTCCGTTCGGTCACGGGCCTGCCCGTTTCTGCCCGCCTGAGGTTTATAGCAACGGTAGGACGCCGCACGTCCGCCCGTAGCGGCGTAAAACCGGCCCGTTTCTGCCCGCACCGGAACGCCTCCGACCTGGCCGGATACCCGCTCCCGGTGCCCGTACGGCCTGGTGGGACGCTCCGTGGGCCTGCCCGCGGGCAGGCGGGCGACCCGGGGGCGACCCGCGTACACCTGTCGGCCATGTCGATGATGCGGTCGAAAAGGGCGCATAGTCTGGACGCCATGAGTGCGGAGATGCGGTCCTTGGCGGTCACGGCGATCGTCGAGGCGGACGAGTGCGCGGTGCTGCGCGTCAGCGGGGAGCTGGATCTCCGCACCGAGCAGGCCTTTCTCGAGGAGGCCCGGTCCATCGTCTCGGCCGGCCATCGCTTCCTCGTGCTCGATCTGACCGCCCTGCGCTTCTGTGACTCACGGGGGCTGAGCTGCCTGCTGGCCCTGGAGTGGCTGTGCCGGCGGCTGGAGGGCCGGCTGTTCCTGGCCTCGCTCGGCGTACGGATGCTGCGGCTGCTGGTCGGCACCCAGTCGCTGGGCGTCTTCTCCTGCTTCCCGACCGTCGGTCACGCACTGGCGGCCGTCCCCGACGGCGCACGCCCGGCGTGGCCGCCCGCGGTGGACGAGCCGCCGTTGCCGGGCGATGACCCGTTCGTGTGACGTGACGCGGCATCGGGGTGACGGCCGCGGTGGCGGTCACCGGGCCGGGCAACCCGCCCCCAGCCAGGCGCCGTCGAACCGCGCGAACACGATCCTTTGGTACGGGCCGGACTCGTAGAGCAGCCCGAAGGTGCCGTCCTTCAGGCGGGTCAGGGTCGAGTACGCCGCCGGGCCGGGGGTGACGACCCGGGAGACGGGCCAGCTCCGTCCGTCGTCGCAGGACAGCCGCACGGTGAGGTTCTGCCGGGCGGTGGCGCTGGCCGTGTTGCTGAACAGCAGCCAGTGCGCCCGCTCGTCCGCCGGCGGCAGGGTGCGGTCGTAGCGCAGGATCGACGCATTGTTGACCGGGTCGACCAGGGCGCCGTCCGCGACCGGCTGGCTGTACGTCAGCCCGCCGTCCCCGGAGTAGGAAACCAGCCGTTTTGTGGTGCTGCCGGTGCGGCTGTTGAGCATGACGCGGCCATCAGCCAGCTCGACGGTCTTGTTCTCGTCCATCAGCGGCCCGACCGGTGTCCCCAGGCGCCAGGTCTCCCCGTGGTCGTCGCTGTAGGCGCTGGCCGCCCACATACCGCCGTCGGCCTTGCGGAACGCGTACTGCTGCAACAGCCGCCCGGTGGAGAGCTGGATGCCGGTGCCGGACGACGCGAAGATGCCGAGCCAGGACGGGTCCTTGAGCTCATGGGTCAGGCGGCGGTACCGCCAGCTGCGGCCGCCGTCGTCGGAGTAGTGGTAGTCGGCGTGCAGGATCGTGGTGCTGTCGTGGTCGTTGCCCCGGCCCGCGTTGCGGAAGCCGATGCCCTTGGGGCCGTACGCGTGGAAGAGGAAGAGGCGGCCGGTCCGCCGGTCGGCGAGCAGACTGGGATCGCCGGCCCCCGCCCCGCCGTCGTAGTCGGCGACCGCCTGCGGGGCGCTCCAGGTCCGCCCGTTGTCGGTGCTGCGCCGCACCATCACATCGACGTTGCCGGGCAGATCGGCGGCGCTGTCGTTGCGCCGGTCGTAGGCGGCGACGAGGGTGCCGTCGGGGAGCGTCTCCAGGGCCGGGATGCGGTAGGTGTGCGCGCCCTGCCCGGCGACCGCGAGATCGGTGGACTCGTACAGCGGGGCGGGCTCGTACAGCGGTGCGGGCTCGTACAGCGGTGCGGGCCCGTGCGGCGGGGAGGGGGCGAGCCGGGGCGGCGGTTCGGTGGCGGGCGCGGCGCGGGCGGCCGTCGCCAGTGTGCCGCCGGCCGCGAGCAGAACGGCCAGCGACAGGCAGCGGGCGGATCTCGCCGGGCGGGCTGGTCTCACCGGTACCTCCAGGGCGGGGCGGCACGGGCCGGGACGGGGCGGGAGGGGACGGGGCGGGGCAGGGCGCGACGGGCCGGGCCGCGCATGCGGAGGCACCGGGCACGGGACGTCCGGGGCCGACGTCCCCCGTTCCTGTCCCCGTCCCTGTCCCTGTCCTATGGCCTCGACGTCAAGGTAATCCGAGCCGACGGACCGCGCCCTGCCACGCGTTGGCCGCGGACCGCCCCTACGGTGTCGCGCTCTCGCGCAGTGCGGCGATCAGCGCCTCGACCGACGGCCGCCCGCGCGCGGCGGCGCCGACCGCGACGACGATGTGCCGCTCGACCACATCCGCCAGCGGCACCGGCACGATGCCCTCGGACCGCAGCCGCAGCATCAGATCCGTCAACGGCGCGACCCCCAGCCCCGCCCCCACCATCGCCAGTGAGGTGGCGGTATCGGTCACCTCGTGCACCACCCGCGGTTCGAACCCGGCCCGCCGGCAGGCGGCCCGTACGGCCCGCCCGTAGTACGAACCGGGCGCGGGCAGGATCCAGTCGAATCCGGCGGTCTCCGCGAGCCGCAGCGGCCGCCGCTCCCTCACCCGCCCGGCCGCCACCGCCAGCCCGAACCGCTCCGACCGCAGCCGTATCAGCTCCACCGCGCCGTCCGGCGCCAGCGGCGCATCCGGATAGTCCAGGCCCAGCGCCAGATCCACCCGACCGGCGCAGACCTCCGTGTACGCCTGGTCCACGTCCACCTCGCGGCTCGCCACGCACACCCCCGGATGCCGCGCCCGCAGCCGCTCCAGCGCGGGCGGCAGCAGCACGGCCGCCGCCGTACCGAACACGCCCAGCCGCAGCCGCGCCGCGACCTCGCCGCGGCCGCGCTCCAGGGCCGCCACGGCCTCGTCCTGCGCGGCCAGGATCCGCGCGGCGTGCTCGGCGAGGGTGTGCCCGGCGTCCGTCAGCTCCACCCGCCGGCCCAGCCGCCGCACCAGCTCCGTCCCGGTGGCCCGCTCCAGCGCCGCGATCTGCTGGGACACCGCGCCCGGGGTGTAGCCCAGGGCCGCGGCCGCCGCGGTCATGGTGCCGCTGCGGGTCAGCTCCAGCAGCGCCCGCAGCTGGGCCCCCGGCAATTCCATGCCGGGACCCTACCCAGCGCTTCCGAGGACCAGAACCTCTGATAGATCGCCTCCAGCAACTGTGCATGGACGGCGGACGTCCCACCCGCCACCATCAAGAGTGACCGGCCCGACGACGAGCCGGCCCCGCGCGACGACGGGAAGGCGGCCCCGATGGCTTCCCCTGCGGCTTCTGTCCCCCTCCCCGAACGGGCCGGCGTCCCCGACCGGACCGGCATCCCCGAACAGGCCGACGTCGTGATCATCGGCGGCGGCGTCATCGGCGCGAGCATCGCCTTCCACCTGGCCGAGGCGAACGTCCCCCGGGTGCTGCTGCTGGAGCGCGACCGGCCCGCCTCCGGCTCGTCCGGCAAACCCATCGGCGGCGTCCGCGCCCAGTTCTCCGACCCGCTCAACATCAGGCTCGGCCGGCGCAGCCTGGACGCCTGGCGCTCCTTCGCCCGCCGCCCCGGCGCCGACATCGGGCTGGAATCCGTCGGCTATCTCTTCCTCCTCGGCGACGACACCGAACTGGCCACCTTCACCGAAGGCGTCCGGACCCAGAACGCCCTCGGCCTGCCCAGCCGCATCATCACCCCGCGCGAGGCCGCCGAGCTGTGCCCGTACGTCGACCCCCGCAGCATCGTCGCCGCCGCCTACTCACCCACCGACGGCTACGCCCTCCCCAAGGCCGCCGTCACCGGCTACCTCCGCGCGGCCCGCCGGCTCGGCGCCACCGTACGCACCCGCTGCCCGGTCACCGCGATCGACACCACCGGCGGCGTGCTCCGGGCCGTCCGTACCCCGTACGGCACCGTGCGCACCCCCACCGTGATCTGCTGCGCCGGCGCCTGGTCCGCCGCCGTCGGGGCGATGGCCGGCGTCGACCTCCCCGTCACCCCGCTGCGCCGCCAGATCGCCCTCACCGGACCGCTGCGCCCGGCCCCGCCCCGCATCCCCTTCACCCTCGATTTCGCCTCCACCCTCTACTTCCACAACGACACCGCGGACGGCCTCCTCCTGGGCCTGTCCGATCCGGACCAACAGCCGGGATTCGGAAGGCGGTTCACCCGCGAATGGCTGCGCCCCTTCCGCGCCGCGGCCGCCCGCCGGGCACCGGAACTCGCCCGCCTGCCCGTCACCGGCGGCTGGGCCGGCCTGTACGAGATGACCCCCGACCGCAACGCACTGATAGGCGAGGCCGCCTGCCCGAGCCGCTTTCTCTACGCCACCGGCTTCTCCGGCCACGGCTTCCTCCAGGCGCCCGCCGTCGGCGAGATCATCCGCGACCTCTGTCTCGGCCGCGCACCGTTCCTCGACATCTCCGCGCTCACCGCCACCCGCTTCGGCGGCCGCGCCGCCGGCCGCCGCGAGGCCCACATCATCTGACCCCCTCCGTCCGGGAGCCCCCCATGGTCCCCACCTGGCGGCTACGCGCCGCATTCGCCCGTCGGCTGTCCGATATGTACGGCACCGAAGTGCCCGCCTACACCACGCTCCTGGAGGTGGCCGGGCAGGTCAACGACGAGGTCGCGGGCCGGGACCCGGACGCGGAACGGCTCGGCAGCATCTCCCGGGTCACCGCCGAACGCCATGGCGCCATCCGCGTGGGCACCGAGGACGAACTGCGCCAGGCCGCCCAGATCTTCGCCGCCCTCGGGATGCGTCCGGTGGGCTTCTACGATCTGCGGGACGGCGGGACCGGCGCCGTACCGGTCGTCTCCACCGCCTTCCGCCCCACCGGCACCGAAGAGCTGGACCGCAACCCCTTCCGCGTCTTCACCTCCCTCCTCACCACCTCCGACCGCCGCTTCTTCGACGCCGACCTGGAGTCCCGGCTCGACGGCTTCCTCGCCCGGCGCCGCCTCTTCCCGCCGGAACTCCTCCAACTCGCCGAGGAGGCAGAGGAGTTGGGCGGTCTCCCGGAGTCCGGGGCGGAGCGCTTCCTCGTCCTGGCCGTCGCCGCCTTCGAGCTCTCGCCCGAGCCCGTCGACCGCAGCTGGTACGCCGAACTGGAACGTGTCTCCGCCGTCGCCGCCGACATCGGCGGGGTGGCCGCCACCCACATCAACCACCTCACCCCCCGCGTCCTGGACATCGACGCCCTCTACCGCCGCATGGGGGAGCGCGGCATCGTCATGATCGACCGCATCCAGGGACCCCCGCGCTGGGACGGACCCGATGTCCTGCTGCGACAGACGTCCTTCCGCGCCCTCGCCGAGCCGCGGCGCTTCCGCGAGCCCGACGGCGGCATCACCCGCGGCTCGCTGCGGGTCCGCTTCGGCGAGGTCGAGGCCCGCGGCATCGCCCTGACCCGCGCCGGCCGGGCCCGCTACGACGAGCTGATGACCGCGACCGACCACCACCTGGCCCAGCACCCGGACGCCGACCGGCAGGAGACCGCCCGCGCCCTGTGGCGCCGCACCTTCCCCCGCACCGAACGCCAACTCGCCGTGGACCGGCAGGCGTTCTTCACCTACCGCCCGGTGACCGGACGGCCCCGCGACGGCCGCCGGCCGCCCGCCGACCTCGCCGGGCTCCTCGACGGCGGCTGGCTCACCGCCCACCCGATCGTCTACGAGGATTTCCTGCCCCGCTCCGCCGCCGGCATCTTCCGTTCCAACCTCACCGGCGAAGGCACCCGGGACGCCGCCCTGACCGGCACCCCCTTCGACGCCCACCGCCTCTCCGAAGCCATCGGCCGCCCCGTGCTCGACCCGTTCACCCTCTACGCCGCACAGCAGGACCGCTCCCTGCGCCAGGCGCTGTTCACCCTGCGGGCGGGCGCGGCCTTGCGCGCCCTGGACGGCGATGACGGCCCCCGGACATCCCCCGACTGACGCCCCGCCACCGCCCGCCACCCACCGCTTCCCGTCCCCAAGGAGCCCGCCATGACCGCCGGCCCGGCCACCGCCACCCCGTCCACCGGCCCCCGATTCCCCTCCGCGGACGCCCTGCGCACCCGCGCGGCCACCGCCCTGCGCCGCTGCGGCGTGGACCTCGACGCCCTCGACACAGCCGATCCGGCGTCCGACGTCCTGCCGGCCCGTACCCCCCTGACCGGCGCCGTCCTCGCCCGTCTCCCCGCCACCACCGCCGCGCAGGCGGACCGGGCCCTCGACGCGTCCCACCGCGCCTTCCAGCAGTGGCGCACCGTTCCGGCACCCCGCCGCGGCGCCCTGGTCAAGCGGCTCGGCGAACTCCTGACCGCCCACAAGGACGACCTCGCCGACCTGGTCACCCTCGAAGCGGGGAAGATCCGCTCCGAGGCGCTCGGCGAAGTCCAGGAGATGATCGACATCTGCGATTTCGCGGTCGGTCTGTCCCGGCAGCTCTACGGCCGCACCATCGCCGGTGAACGCCCCGGCCACCGCCTCGCCGAGACCTGGCATCCGCTCGGCGTCGTAGGCGTCATCTCCGCCTTCAACTTCCCCGTCGCCGTCTGGTCCTGGAACACCGCCATCGCCCTGGTCTGCGGCGACACCGTCGTCTGGAAGCCCTCCGAACTCACCCCGCTCACCGCGCTGGCCTGCGACGGTCTGCTCGCGCAAGCCGCCGCCGAGGCCGATGCGCCGCCCGCCGTGCACCGGCTGCTGCTCGGTGCCCGCGCCTGCGGCGAGCGGCTGGCCGACGACCCGCGGGTGGCGCTGGTCAGCGCGACCGGCTCGGTACGGATGGGCCGCCAGGTCGGCCCGCGGGTGGCCGCCCGCTTCGGCCGCTGCCTGCTGGAGCTCGGCGGCAACAACGCCGCCGTCGTCACCCCCTCCGCGGACCTCGACCTGACCGTCCGCGGCGTCGTCTTCTCCGCCGCCGGCACCGCGGGCCAGCGCTGTACGACGCTGCGCCGGCTGATCGTCCACGAAGACCTCGCCGACCGCCTCACCGAGCGGATCGTGCACGCCTACGGCCAACTGCCGCTCGGCGACCCCTTCGACCCCGCGACCCTCGTCGGCCCGCTCATCACCGCGGCCGCCCATACGGCCATGGCCGATGCCCTGACCGCCGCGCAGCGCGCCGGCGGCAAGCTGCTGACCGGCGGGGACCGCCACTTCGCCGCCGAGGCCCCGGACGCCGCCTACGTCCGCCCCGCCCTCGTCCGGATGCCGGAGCAGACCGAGATCGTGCGCACCGAGACCTTCGCCCCGATCCTGTACGTCCTGACCTACCGCACCCTCGACGAGGCCATCGCCCTGCACAACGACGTCCCCCAGGGCCTGTCGTCGAGCATCTTCACCCAGGACCAGCGGGAGGCCGAGCGCTTCCTCTCCGCCGACGGCTCCGACTGCGGCATCGCCAATGTCAACATCGGTACGTCGGGTGCGGAGATCGGCGGCGCGTTCGGCGGCGAGAAGGAGACCGGCGGCGGCCGCGAATCCGGCTCCGACGCCTGGCGCGCCTATATGCGCCGGGCGACCAACACGGTGAACTACTCCGCGGACCTCCCCCTCGCCCAGGGGGTCAACTTCCTCTGATATCCGCTCAGACGACCCGGCCGAGGTCGCGGACGAGGGTGGGCGACGGACGCGGGATCTCCCCGAAGTCCTCGTCGTCCCCCTCCACCACAAGGCGGTTGATCACATTCTCCAGCGCCGACGGCAGGGTCGGGGCGAGCCCGCTGTGCCACTGGACGAGGAGATTGTGCCGGGCCGCGTCCGGCAGCAGCTGCTTCTCGTCGAACGCGGCCACCGGTGGGCGTTCCTCGTCCGGCGCGTGCGCGGCCTGGCCGCGCCAGTAGTCGGCGTCGCGGTACTCCCCGTTGCGCCGATGGGAGAGGTAGAGGCAGTACGCGGCGGTCCGGCTCCCCGCGCCCGCGCCGAAGTGCCACCAGAAGTGCGCCGCGTCGAAGCGCCCGGTGATGTGCAGCAGACAGGCGAAGACCAGCGCGCCCTCGGGGTCGATGTGATGGTCGTCGACCAGCCGCTCCAGGCTGGCCGCGGCCGCCGCGGCATTGACGACCAGCGCACAGGCCAGCTCCAGTTCATGGGTGGCCTCGTCGCGCGCACTGGGGTAGGCGCTGGGCGCGCCGTGGTCGGCGCGGACCCCGCGGGGGCCGGCGCCGGGCCCCGCCGCCACGTCCCCGCTGCGGCACTCCGCCTCCGTGGCGGCCTCGAAGCAGCCCAGCCCGTCGAGCGCGCCCGCGTCATCGAGCGCGCAGAAGCCGGCCAGGCCGTCGATTCCGGCGACCGCCGCGGCGGCGCTCAGCAGCGTTTCGACGGTGTCCCGACGCTCGGAGTGCTCGGTGTGGCGGAGGTGATCGGTGGACGACATGGTCAATTCCCCCCTGCTGATGCGTTGTGGTGCGGGCGTGCCGTGGTGCCCTGGTCGATGCCGAGCGCGGCGGCGAGCTTGCGTTTGCCGCGGCTCGCATAGGAGCGGACGGTGACTTCGTCGACGCCGAGCAGCGCGGCGATCTGCGCGTCGTCGTACCCGATGACATGCCGCAGCACGATCACATCGCACTGCCGCTCGGGCAGCCGCGCGATCGCCGCGTACAGCCCCAACTGGCTCTCCAGCAGCGCGAACCGCTGCTGGCACTCGCGCAGCAGGGCATGCGTGACGACCGCGAATGCGGCGGTCTCGGTGAGCGCGGTGGGCTGCTGGTGGTCGTACAGCCACTCCACCACGCACTCCTTGAGGACCGACCACGCGAACGCCTCCACCGACGCCTGCCGCAGCGCATGCGGCCACAGCCGGCCCAGCCGCCGGAAGGCGGACCGGGTCACCTCCTGGGCCGCGCCCTCGCTGCCGGTGTGCAGATAGGCGTAGGTCAGCCACTTGCGGGCGTGCGTGGCGTGGAAGGCCTCCAGGGCTATGGACAGATGACGGGCCGACGGGTCCGCGGAATCCGGTGGGCCGGGCGGCCCGTTCGCGCCGGCCGGGAGCCGGCGGGGGAGCGCGGCTAACTCCGCGCGAGGGCCGCGCGCCTCCGCACACGCCGGCAGAAGTCGGTCCCGGTTTGAGCCCACGAGCCGTCCTCGTTCCGTTCGCCGTGCACCGCTGCTGCCGCACCGAGGATGCCGGCGGCAGCGGAAGGACTGTCTGCCCTCACCTCTAATGAACAGGAAAGTGCGCCCTTTTGTGGCACCGGGGCGCAAGAAATCTTCCGCTGCGTATTCATATGACTACCCGTGCCGCAGGCATGTTCATCCGGCACACCGGCGCGCCGCGCGTGCGCGGGGCGCGCGCCGGGGCGCACGAGGCGTCCCGGCATGATCCGGTCCGTACCGGGCAGTGCTCCAACTGCCGGGCGGGCGGCGGCATCCGGAACGCCGCCGGGTGCCCCGGCGGCCGTACTGGGGAGGCAGCGCACGATGAGCGACCGCAACGAGCCCGTGGTGGACCTACAGCTCGACCGGGCCCATTCCTCCCGCATCTACGACTACTTCCTCGGCGGCAAGACCAACTTCCTCGCCGACCGGATGGCCGCCGGCAGCGTCCTGTCCGTCTTCCCCAGCGCGCTGGTCGCCGCCCGGATCAACCGCGAGTTCATGCACCGCGCCACCCGCTTCCTCGCGAGGGCGGGGCTGCGCCAGTTCCTCGACATCGGCACGGGCATCCCCACCCCGCCGAACCTCCACGACATCGCCCAGGGCATCGCCCCCGACGCCCGGGTCGTCTATACGGACAACGACCCCATCGTCCTCGCGCACGCCGCGGCCCTCCTCCTGAGCACCGAGGAGGGGCGCACCGCGTACGTACAGGCCGATGTCAACGACCCCGAGGGCATCCTGACGGCGCCGCACCTCCTCGACACCCTCGACCTGCGCAAACCGGTCGCCCTCAGCCTCAACGCCCTGATGCACTTCGTCACCGACGACGGCGGACGGCGCGCCCACTCCATCGTCGACGCCCTCAAGGCCGCCCTGCCCAGCGGCAGCACCCTGGCCATGACCCATGCGACACCGGACTTCGCCCCCGAGGCGATGCACAAGATCATCGACATCTACCGCGGCGCCGGCACCACCCTGCAGTTCCGCTCCCGCGCCGAATTCCTCCGCTTCTTCGACGGCTGGGAGCTGCTGGAGCCGGGCGTCACCCTCTCCCACCAATGGCGCCCCGACCGCCCCGGGGACGCCACCCATGTCACCGACGCCGAGGCGGCCTGCTACGCAGCCATCGCCCGCAAACCGTGAGCGGCGGCCGCGCGCCCCTCACTCCTTCCGATAGCCGTACGCCTCCCCGGCCGCCGCCGCCACCGCGTCCAGATCCGCGCCGGCCGAGGCGGTCACCACCGCGGCCACCGCGCCCTCCACGAACGGCGCATCCACCAGCCGCGCGCCCTCGGGCAGCTCGTCCCCCTCCGCCACCATGGCCTTCACGGTCAGCACGGCGCTCCCCAGGTCGGCCAGGACCGCCACCCCGGCGCCCCGGTCCACCTCCCGCGCCGCCGCCCCGATCAGCTCCGTACTCGTGCCGAGCCCGCCGTCCGGCGTCCCGCCCGCCGCCGCCACCGGCGCCGTGCCGCCGCCGGCCAGCCCCACCGCCATCGCCGCGACCGACTCGGCCACCGGCCCGCTGTGCGACACCAGCACGATCCCCACCGGCGCGGCGTCCCCGGTCACCGCGCCACCTCCGTGAGGGCCGCGAACAGCAGGGCCGACGACGTCGCCCCCGGATCCTGATGCCCGATGCTGCGTTCCCCCAGATAGCTGGCCCGGCCCTTCTTGGCCAGCAGCGGTACGGTCGCCCGCGCGCCCTGCTCCGCCGCCGCGGCCGCCGCCTCGAACGACGTCCCCAGCGCCGCCACCGCCGGCACCAGCGCATCCAGCATCGTCTTGTCCCCCGGCGCCGCACCGCCGAGCTGCGCCACCGTGTCCACCCCCGCCTGCAGCCCCGCCCGCAGCTCCTGCCGCGTCACCTGCGGCGCCTCGCCCATCGCCTTCCCGCTGCGCCGCAGCAGCGTCCCGTACAGCGGGCCCGACGCGCCCCCCACACTGGAGATCAACTGCCGCCCGGCGGCGGCCAGTACGCCCCCGGGCGTCGGCGGCTCATCTGCCTCCAGCATCTTCGCCACGGCGGTGAAACCGCGCTGCATATTGGTTCCGTGATCGGCGTCCCCGATGGCGGAATCCAATTCGGTCAGCCGGTCGGCCTCCCGGTCCACGGCGGCGGCCATCGCCGTCATCCACCGGACGAAGAACGCGGTATCCAAGACGGTGTCCGACACGTAGTACTCCTCTGTTCCTGCTCTGGCTGATCCGTCGGTCCTGAGCGGCGACGCCCGCCGGGCTCACCGCCCCCAGCGCAGCCCCGCCGTCTCCACCGGCGCGTCCCACAGCCGCAGCAGCTCCCCGTCCACCTGGCACAACGACACCGAGCACCCCGCCATGTCCAGCGACGTCACGTAATTCCCGACGAGCGTACGGGCCACCGCCACCCCCCGCTCGTCCAGCACCCGCCGCACCTCCGCATTGAACCCGTACAGCTCCAGCAGCGGCGTCGCCCCCATGCCGTTGACGAGCACCAGCACCGGCAGCCTCGGCGCCAGATCCTCCAGAATCGCGTCCACGGCGAAGTCCGCGATCTCGCGCGAGGTCATCATCGCGCGCCGCTCCCGCCCCGGCTCGCCGTGGATGCCGACGCCCAACTCCAGCTCCCCGGCCGGAAGGTCGAAGGTGGGACTGCCCTTCGCTGGCGTCGTGCAGGCGCCGAGCGCCACCCCGAAACTCCGCGAGGACGCCACCACCCGCCGGGCGAGCGCCTCGACCCGCTCCAGCGGCATGCCCTCCTCGGCCGCCGCCCCGGCGATCTTCTCGACGAAGAGCGTGGCGCCGGTGCCCCGGCGTCCGGCCGTGAAGGTCGAGTCGGTCACCGCCACATCGTCGTTGACGAGCACGCTGGCGACCTGCACCCCCTCGTCCTCGGCCAGTTCCGCCGCCATCTGGAAATTGAGCACATCGCCGGTGTAGTTCTTCACGACGAACAGCACGCCGCGCCCGCTGTCCACCGCCGCGGCGGCCCGCACCATCTGATCCGGCACCGGCGAGGTGAACACCTCCCCGGGACAGGCGGCGTCCAGCATCCCGGGCCCCACGAATCCCCCGTGCAGCGGCTCGTGCCCGCTCCCGCCCCCGGACACCAGCGCCACCTTCTCCGCCACCGGCGCGTCCCGCCGCACGATCACGCGGTTCTCCGCATCCACCACCAGTTCGGGATGCGCCGCGGCCATGCCCCGCAGCGCGTCCGCCACGACGGTCTCGGCGACGTTGATGAGCATCTTCACGGATACCTCCTGGTGAGCTTGGCGGGCACGTCGCTGAGCGGGGTCTTTGCAGGTCAGGACGGGCGAGGCGCATTGTTGGTCTCGGCGGTTCGTGGCGCCCGGGGCGGTTCCGCGGGTGCTGATGCCGACTCGTTGCTGACGTGTTGCTGACTTATGGCCGACGTTCCTGAGGGTGCATCAGGTCAGGTCGGCCGTGGAGGGTCTGTGCGAATGTGCATCATCGCGCAATTATCGGCGTGAGGGCATGAGCGTGCACCGGTGCGTCATCGGTCGGATCCGGGTGATTCCGGAGATCCGCGCAGGGGCGCTACGGCGTGAGCCAGCCGCGCAGGAGTCTGCTCACGGTGGGCATGGCCACGTGTCATGAGCACGTTGAAGACGCAGGCGACGATCGCGCTGCTGAGCAGGAGGGGGAGTGTGGTGAGGTGGGGGACGAGGAAGAGGCTGCCGAGCACGGAGATGGGGTAGATCGCCAGCGTCGCGCTGATCGCCATTTTCCACCGGGGCGGCGCGGGGCGTGTCGAGCCCGGCTTGGCGAACCACGTCTCCATGCCGGTGAGCGTGCGCCGGGCGATCTCGGTGTGGTGGTGTCCCCGGCAGTCGGCGAACCAGGCGGCCCGCTCGGGGGATTCCTGCCAGGTCCGGCAGGCCTGGGCGTCCTGGAACCGGTGGACGAGGAACCAGGGGGCGTCGCCGCCGGAGGACCGGAAGAGTCCGTATCCGAGGTGCCCGGGGAAGGCGGCCGCGCTTTCGAGGATGCCCTTCGCCCACAGCTCGAAGTCGGCTTCGTGGCCGGGCTCCACCCGGCGGGCTATCAGAAGGGTCACCTCGCCGGTGTCGGCGGGGACGGTGGCGTGTTCAAGGCCGGCCGCGGTCACAGATGCTCCTCATGATCACGCCGCGCCCGCGCACACTGTACGCCCTGCCGGCCCGCCCGGGCCGCTTGCCCGGTGCCTCAGCGCTTCAGCTGGGCGTCGAGCCAGGACAGGACCTCGGGGGTGACGGGGTCGGTGATGTCGGCGAACTCCTCGTGCTTCTTGAGGAACTTGGCCACGTACGGGCAGACCGGGACGATCCGCATCCCGGCGGCGCGGACGTCGGTCAGGGCCCGCTCGACGAGGATCGCGGCGAGCCCCTGGCCCGCGTAGGCGTCGTCGATCTCGGTGTGGAAGAAGACCCGGCGGTCGTCGCGGTCGCGGTAGGCGGTCAGGCCGGCGCGCGTGTCGTCGACGAGGATCTCGTAGCGGTGGCGGGCGTCGGCACGGCGGACGACGGGGGCGGTGGTGGGCTGCTCGCTCATGACGGCCCTTTCGGCACGGAGGGTTGGTTCGGTAGGGGGGGGCAGCGGTGGGAGGGGTTCTTGCGGGGTGTGATGACGGCGTTCGGCAGGGCGGGGGCCGGGAGGCGGTCGCCGGGGTAGCCGTCGACGGTGCCGAAGCGGTCGGAGGCCCGCTCCCATTGCTCCCGCGCCTCGACGATGTCCTGGTGGCTGCGGCCGATGAAGTTCCACCACATGACGATCTCCTCCTCGAAGGGCGGGCCGCCGAGGAGGATCGTCCGGGCCGGACGGCCGGAGGTGTTGGCCAGGGTGAGGGTGGTGCGGCCGGGGGCCGCGTAGCCGAGTTCGGCGGGGCGCAGCGGGGTGCCGTCGAAGTGGACGTCGCCTTCGTCGACGAGCAGGCCGTGTTCGAAGTCCGGGGCGACGTCGAGGGTGACGGTGGCTCCGGCGTCGATCAGGACCTCGGCGCCGAGGAGCGGGGTGAAGGTGCGGACGGGGGAGGTCTCGCCGGCCAGCGTGCCCAGGAACACCCTGACCTCGGCGCCGTCGACGCGGAACGGCTGCGGGGCGTGGTGCTGGAAGTCGCGCGGGGCGTGGCGGTGTTCGTCGGGAAGGGCCACCCAGAGCTGGACGCCGTGCAGCACGGTGGTGTCGGGCGTGGAGACCTCGGTGTGGCTGATGCCGTGCCCGCCGGTCATGAGGTTGATCTCGCCGGGTCGTACGGAGGCGTGGGTGCCGAGGCTGTCGCGGTGCTCGATCTCGCCGCTGAAGAGCCAGCTGACCGTCTGCAGGCCGGTGTGCGGGTGCGGAGCCACGTCCATGCCGCCGGACTCCGCGACCCGGTCGGGGCCGTAGTGGTCGGCGAAGCACCAGGCGCCGATCAGCGTCCGGGCCCGCTGCGGCAGCGTGCGCCGTACGGTCATCGCGCGCGGTCCGCCCAGCGGGACGTCCCGGGCGGTGAGGATCTCGACCTCCGTGTGATCCATCTCCCGGCCCCTTCTTCGGCATGTAGTTTCGTTTTCAACAATCATGGGGGATCATAGTCCCGATGGCGACCCGCGACAACAGGCGAAGGAGCACAGGGTGAGCGAGACGGCGCAGGTCCCGGCGGCCCGCAGGGCGAACGGGCGGATCTATCTGGACAAGCAGAGCCCCGCCGCGTACCGGGCCCTGGTGGAGACCGCCGACGCCGTCCGCGCGACGGCCGCCGACGCCGGGCTCGACCGGATCCTGGTCGAGTTGATCAACCTGCGCGTGTCCCAGCTCAACGGCTGCGCCTTCTGCCTCGACGTGCACACCCGGGCCGCGCTGCGCGCCGGGGAGACCACGCGGCGCCTGGGCGTGCTCGCCGCCTGGCGGGACACCGAGCTCTTCACGGCCCGCGAGCGCGCGGCGCTCGCGCTGGCCGAGGCCACCACGCATCCCGCCGACGCCCTCGCCCAGGAGCGGGCGTACGCGGAGGCGGGCGCGGCCCTCACCGGTGACGAGATCTCCGCCGTGATCTGGGTGGCCATCGCCATCAACGCCTTCAACCGGGTCTCGATCCTGAGCAAGCACCCCGTACGGGAGGCTGCCGGCCGCTGAGTCCCTACGGCGCCGCCGCCCGGCCCGCGCCCGAGAGCCGCCGGGCGACCGCCTCCGGACGGCAGGTTCAGCGGGCGCCCGCCCAGGCGTGCTGCGCCCAGTCGGCGAAGCCGGTCCAGTGGATCTCCGGGTGGGCGTCGTGGAGTGCGGGGATGTCGACGCGATAGCCGGGGCCGTTCAGGAACGTCCACATCGCATGCATGTCCGGATTGCCGATGGCCGTCAGCGGTACCTGCTCATGACGGACTTCCCGTCCCAGCGCGGTGCCGAGCGCAGTCGCCATCTGTGCCGGAGTGGGCGCGTCGGAGGCCAGTTCGATGCGCTGCCCGGCGTACGGAGCGGGGTCGAGGAGCACGTGCGCCGCGAATGCGCCGAGGTCGGGGCGGGCGAGCTGCTGCAACGGCCGGTCGGGCGGCAGCGGCAGATCGAGCACGCCGTCGCGGATGCGTTCCGCTCCGCCGAGTGCGTTGTCGAAGAAGTACGTCGGTCCCAGGATCGTGTACGGCACGTCGCCCGCGGCCAGTTCCGCCTCGATGCGCGCCTTGCTCTCGAAGTGCGGTACCCCGCTGTCCTGGTCGGCCCCGGCGACCGAGCTGAACACGAGATGCGGGACGCGCTCCTGAGCAGCGGCGGCGAGGATCGCCCGCCCCTGTTCCACCTCCGCCTCGACACCGGCCTCGAAGGGTGTGGTGAACGCGAAGACACCGGCCACCCCGTTCATGGCCGCGGCCAGCGACCCGCGATCGCTCAGGGAACCCGCCACCACGTCCACGCCCCGGTCGGCCAGTTGCCTCGCGGCACTGCGGCCGGGGTCGCGGACCAGCGCCCTGATCCGGGCCCCGCGGGCCAGCAGCGCGTCGATCACGGCCCTGCCCTGTCCGCCGGTCGCCGCGAGCACCAATACCGGTTCATCGGCCATCGAAGAACTCCTCTCCCAGTAGAAGGGGTACCGGATCGGCAGCCGGCCCCAGCGGTCATCATCCGTGCCGGGCGGCGGCGCGCGGTGCCGACGCGCGCGAGGAGGGCGCTGGGGGGCGCGTCCCGGTGCGCGCAGAGTCATGACGGTCGTGCGACCGCGCCCGGCGTTCCCCGCCGCACACGGTTGCCGGAAGAAGAGGGACGAGACGCGCGGTCGGTCCGTCCAGGCACGGCAGCGGCGCGTCCCGCAACAGCGCCCGGACGAGGTTCGGTTGGAGGGAATGGCCGGCGGGCGGGCCGGTGCGCGTTCGCCGGGCGGGGTGTCCCGTCGCTCGTCCGACGGCGCTTCGGGGCGGTGCCGGGGCGCCGGCTACGCCAGGGCCCCGGCGTGCCGTTCGGCGCCGAGCAGGGCCGCCGCGGCGTGGACGTCCCCGGTGAGCTTGCGGTCGTCGGTGGACGGGTCGAGGAGGGCCTCGACGGCGCGGCGGAGGTCCGTCAGCTCCGGGGCGCCGAAGGGCGGCAGCGCGCGCATGCGCAGTGCCCTTACGGCGGCGAGCAGTTCGCAGGCCAGCACGTACCGGAAGGCCGTGATCGCCTCCTGCAGGCGGCGGACCGCGGTCGAGGCGAAGCTGGCGTGCTCCTCGACGCCGCGGGAGAGCACGGCGTGGCCGAGCATGCTCGGCTGGGCGGCGCCGCGCAGATCCGCGAGGGCGGACTGGGCGGCGTACTCGACGATCATGATTCCGCTGCTGCCGTCCCGGTCCCGGGCGAGGAAGGGCGGCAGTCCGGTGAAGTCCGGTTCGACCAGGACGCCGAGGCGGGCGGTGGACAGCCCGGCGGTGCCCAGCAGGGCGAGGCGCAGCTGGTCCAGTGCCAGCGCCAGGGAGGCCTGGTGGAAGCCGCCGTGGTGGTGGTACTCCGCCGTGTCGAGGTTGAGCAGCGGGTTCTCGCAGGCGGCGTTGAGTTCCACCGCCAGTACCCGTTCCAGTGCGGTCATCGCGTCGAGGGCGGCGCCGTGGACCTGGGGCAGGCAGCGGAAGCCGAACGGGTCCTGGATCAGCGCGGGTTCCCAGGACGGCCGGCCCAGGAGCGTACACATGCGTGCGGCGGTGCGCCGCGCTCCCGAATGCGGCCGGCGGGCGTGCACGTCCTCGGCGTAGGGCTCGGTGGACCCCTGGACCGCCGCCAGGGACAGCGCGGCCACCATCGGCACCCGGTCGAGCAGATCGCTCAACTCCGTTGCGAACAGGGCCGCTTGGCCTATCGTCAGGGCGCTGCTGGACATCAGCGGAAGGGCGTCCCAGTGGCTCAGCTGCAAGGGCTCCGGGGCCGGGCCGGTGCCCTCCCGCCAGGGCAGGTCGCCGGCGAGGGCGAGGCCCAGCTCGGCCAGCGCCGAGAGATCGCCGGTGCCCACCGAGCCGTGGGTGTGCACCGCGGGGACGTGCCCCGAGGCCAGCGCCTGTTCGAGGCGGTCGGCGATGCCCGCGCCGAGCGCCGTGCCGGCCCCGAGGAGCTGGTTCAGCCGGACCGCGAGCATGGCCCGTACCTGCTCCGCCGGTACCAGCGGGCCGATCCCGCCGCTGTGGCTGCGCAGCAGCCGCAGACCGTGCTGATCGGCGGAGTCGCCGGGGACGGCGGTGGTGCGGTTGGCGCCGACGCCGGTGGTGTGGCCGTACACCGGGCGCAGGGCCACCACCTGCTCGGCCACCAGGCGGGCCTTGAGCATCCGGTCGCGGGCGTGCGGGGCGACCACGGCGCGCGCCGTTCTCCTGGCCAGGGCCGCTACCTGGGACGCGGTCAGGCCGGTGCCGTCGAGGCGAACGCAGGTCATGGGGGGTGCCGTCGGCGGTTCGGTCCGGGCTTCGGCGCGTGGTGGCGTCAGGGGGGCCATCAGTGGGTCCAGCCTTCGGTCGTCACCGAGTCCTTGGTCTCCGGTGCCCAGGCGATGCTGATGACCGTGCCGAGCAGCAGGACCCCGGCCAGCCAGGCCATCGACCAGGTGACGCCGAGGTGGTCCAGGCTGACGGGGAGCACGAAGGTGCCGATGGCGGCGGCCACCCGGCTGGTTCCGCAGAGGAAGCCCACGCCGGAGGAGCGCAGCGCGGTGGGGTAGAGCTCGGGCGGGTACACCTGCGTGATGTTGGAGGCCCCGGCCATCACGAACGTGTAGATCACGAAGGGGACCATCATCGCCAGGGGCGAGGCGTCCGCGAGCACCGCCAGCGCGGCGAGCGAGACGGTGAGGATGCCGAAGCTGACGATGGTGAACGGGCGGCGTCCCATCCGCTGTGTGGGCCACAGGCCGACCACGCCGCCGAGCAGCAGGAACAGGTTGAGCAACAGGTTCTGGGTGTCCGCGTCGGAGACCTGCATCGCGGACAGGATGGTGCCCATGAAGGTGTAGATGGCGAAGTAGGGGAGCACCTGGGCGCTGTAGAAGAACACGCCGAACCAGGTGTTGCGCCGCTGCCCCTTGGCGAACAGCTGACCGTACCCGGCCGGCTTCTGCTTCTCGCCCGCTCCCGCGGCGCCGTCCGTGTCGAGCTCCAGCTCGGTGCCCAGGAAGCGGCCGGCGATGGCGCGGGCCTCCTCGATCCGTCCCTGGCTGACGAGCCAGCTGGGCGACTCCGGGGTGCCGATGCGCAGCAGCAGGACCAGCGCGGCCGGCAGTGCGGCGCTGGCCAGCAGCAGGTGTGAGGAGGAGTCGTCGAGCGACAGGTAGCTGCCGAGGATGTTCGCGACGACATACCCGACGGTCCACAGCACGGTGAGCGAGCCGAGCAGCAGGCCGCGCAGCCGTCGCGGGGCGAACTCGGCCAGCAGCGTCGGCCCGACCGCGTAGTCCGCGCCGAGCCCGAAGCCGATCAGCAGGCGCAGTACGAACAGGACGAGTGGGTCGTGTGCCCACAGCTGCAGCGCCGAGGCGACGGTGATCAGGGCGAAGTTGTAGATGTAGAGCTTCTGACGGCCGACGAGGTCGCCCACCCAGCCCAGCACGACGCTGCCGAAGAACAGGCCGATCAGCGCGGACGCGCCGAGCAGGCCCTGCCACCAGCCGGAGAGGTGCATGGAGGCGGTGAGGGCCGGCAGCACCGCCCCGATGATGCCGAGGGCGTAGCCGTCGGAGAAGTTCGCTCCGAACGTGGTCGCGGTGATCCGGAGATGGAAGCCCTTCAGGGGTTCCTCGGTCCGGGGTTCGACGGTGAGCGTGGCCATGCATGACCTCCCAGAGTGGGGATGCGGCACAGAGGGGATGCACGGCATCCTGAATGGAGAATTACAGCCAAGCAATAGGTGAATGGCCATTTCTCATATGCGAGACGCGGTGACGCCGCTCCCGCCGCATCGGGGTGGAACGGAGCCTGGACAGGCCCCAACTGCACCGCGTACGTGGGGAGGTCACACCCGTACGGCCCCCGGCCCCGACAGCCGACGGCGCCGACGGCACGATTGCCGTCGGCGCCGTCGGCCGCTCCGCCCACTTAGGCTGCCCGCGTCCTGTTACCGGTCGGCCGTGGTGCCCGTCGAGGTCAGGATGCGGTGGACCAGCCGGGCGCCGGCCCGCGCCGTGCGGTGGTCGATGTCGAGCTGGGGATTGAGCTCGGCGACATCGCACACGGCGAGCTTCCGGCTTGCCGCCACCTTCGCGCAGACGCGCTCGACGATCTCCATCGGCACTCCGTAGGCGGCGGGCGCGCTGACGCCGGGCGCCGCGCCGGCCGGGAGCACATCGAGGTCGATGCTCAGATGCACGACATCACAGCTCGCGAGGAACTCGTCGACGAAGGCGTCGACGCGCTCCAGGTCGAGCAGGCCGCACTCGGTGTCCGGCAGATGCCGCACGCCGAGCTCGTCCGCGGTGTGGAACAGCCGCTCCGTGTTGCTCGGCTGGCTCACGCCGAGCACCCAGTAGTTCAGCCGCCGCCCGTGCCGTTCCTCGCTCTGTGCCATCTGGAGGAAGGGCGTGCCGGAGCTGGGCCGGTCGTCGTCACGCAGGTCGAAGTGGGCGTCGAGGTTCAGCACCCCCAGGCGCCGTCCGTCGCGCAGCGCGCGGCTGCCGGCCAGCCCGAGGTAGCTGCCGTAGGCGACCTCATGACCGCCGCCCAGCACCACGACCGTGTGGCCGCGGTCGACGAGCGAGGCGACCGCCCGGCCCAGCCGCTGCTGGCCGTCCTCCAGGTTGCCGTCGCCCACCTCGACGTCGCCGACGTCCAGCGCCCGCATCGGTGCCGGCAGCGCCATCGACGCGAGGGCGCCGCGCAGCGCACCCGGCCCGTCCGCCGCGCCCGGACGGCCCTTGTTGCGCCGCACTCCCTCGTCGCTGCGGAAGCCGACGAACGCGACCTCGCCGGATCCGGCCCGGTCGGCATCGAGGCCGACCGCATGGTGCCAGCGCAGATTCCCCGGCCCGTGTCCGTCGTCCCGGCCGGTCCACGGCTCCGGCGCCCGGTCCACGGCCGTCGTCGCCGTCGTCACTTCGGCTCGTCCTCCGTCATCGGGACGCGCACTCCGCGCTGCTGCGCCACGGACGCGGCGTGCTCGTAGCCGGCGTCCACATGGCGGATGACGCCCATACCGGGGTCATTGGTCAGCACCCGGGACAGCTTCTGCGCGGCGAGCTCGGTGCCGTCGGCGATGCAGACCTGCCCGGCGTGGATCGAGCGGCCCATGCCGACGCCGCCGCCGTGGTGGATGGAGACCCAGGACGCGCCGGACGAGGTGTTCACCAGGGCGTTGAGCAGCGGCCAGTCGGCGATGGCGTCGGATCCGTCGAGCATCGACTCGGTCTCGCGGTACGGCGACGCCACCGAGCCCGAGTCCAGGTGGTCACGGCCGATCGCGAGCGGTGCGGACAGCTCCCCGGACGCGACCATCTCGTTGAACCGCAGACCGGCGCGGTGCCGCTCGCCGTAGCCGAGCCAGCAGATGCGCGCGGGCAGGCCCTCGAAGGAGATCCGCTCGCCGGCCATGTCGATCCAGCGGTGCAGGTGCTCGTTCTCCGGGAACAGCTCCTTGATCGCGGCATCCGTCTTGGCGATGTCCTCCGGGTCACCGGACAGGGCGGCCCAGCGGAACGGGCCGAGGCCCTCCTCGAACAGCGGGCGGATGTGCGCCGGGACGAAGCCGGGGAAGTCGAAGGCGCGCTCGCAGCCCGCCTTGCGGGCCTCGTCGCGGATGGAGTTGCCGTAGTCGAAGACCTCGGCACCCTTGTCGAGGAAGCCGATCATGGCCTCGACGTGCAGGCGCATCGAGTGGCGCGCCTTGTCGGTGAAGCCGGCCGGGTCGGCCTCGCGCTCCTTGTCCCAGTCCTCGACCGAGATGCCGACGGGCAGGTAGGCCAGCGGGTCGTGGGCCGAGGTCTGGTCGGTGACGATGTCGATCGGGGCCTCGCGGCGCAGCAGCTCCGGGAAGATCTCGGCGGCGTTGCCGACGACGCCGATGGACAGGCCGCGGCGCTCGTCGCGGGCCTGGACCGCGAGCTCCAGGGCGTGGTCCAGGTTGTCGGCCTTCGTGTCCAGGTAGCGGGTGCCGATGCGGCGGTCGATACGGGTCTCGTCGACGTCGACGCAGATCGCGACGCCGTCGTTCATCGTCACGGCGAGGGGCTGGGCGCCGCCCATACCGCCCATGCCGGCGGTGAGGGTGATGGTGCCGGCCAGAGTGCCGTTGAACTTCTTGCGCGCGACCGCGCCGAAGGTCTCGTACGTGCCCTGGACGATGCCCTGCGAGCCGATGTAGATCCACGAACCGGCCGTCATCTGGCCGTACATGGTCAGCCCCTGGGCCTCCAGGGACCGGAACTCCTCCCAGTTGGCCCAGTCGCCGACGAGGTTGGAGTTGGCGAGGAGCACGCGCGGCGCCCACTCGTGGGTGCGCATCACGCCGACCGGCTTACCGGACTGGACGAGCAGGGTCTCGTCGTCCTCGAGCGTCTTGAGGGTGCGGACGATGGCGTCGTAGGCGGCCCAGTTACGCGCGGCCTTGCCGGTGCCGCCGTAGACGACCAGGTCCTGCGGGTGCTCGGCGACCTCGGGGTCGAGGTTGTTCATGAGCATCCGCAGGGCGCCTTCCTGCTGCCAGCCGCGGCAGTTCAGTTCGGAGCCGCGGGGGGCGCGGATGTCGCGGGCATCCGGAAAAACGCTGGTCATGCTGCCTCCAGGGGGAGTCGGATCTGCTCGTCCCATGACAGGCGACGGGACGGGCGGCAGCCAGGCGCACCGGCCGGGTTTCTCGGATCCGAGAACGATTCGCCCGGGGCCCGCGCCGCGACGAGCCGATGCGGCCCCCTGCGCCGTGACGTCCCCGCGGCCGTCAGCCGCCCCCTGCGCCCCGCCCCCCCGCGGCCGTCAGCCGCCCGTCCGCCGGGCGGGGGCGCGGCCGGACACCGCGGCCGTGAGCCGTGCCGCGCCCTGCTGCAGGACCTCGCGCACATGATCCGGGGTGTGCCGGCAGTGATGCCGGTGCCAGGTGCTGCTGAGCGCCGCCACCGGCCGCTCGTTGTGGTCGAAGGCCGCCACGCCGATCGAGCGCAGCCCCTCCGACACCAGCTCGACCTCCTCCGACCAGCCGCGCTCGCGGTCCCGCGCCAGCTGACCGCGCAGCTCGGCCAGCGAACGCGGGCCCTTGCCGGTGCGGGTGATGAGATCGCCAGGCCGCGGGAACAGCGCCCGGAGCTGCGCCTCCGTGGAATGGGCGAGGATCGCGCAGCCGTTGGCCGTCAGATGCGCCGGCAGCCGGACCCCGATGTCGGTGACGAGGGCGACGTCGACATCGCCGGACCGCGCCGTGGACGGTCGCTCCTTCAGCAGGTACACCGTCTCCGCGCCGTGCAGGATGCCCAGGTGAACCGTCTGGCCGAGCCGGTTCGAGAGGCTGCGCAGGATGGGCCGGGCGCGCCGCTCCAGCGGCTCGTGCCGCAGATAGGCGGAGCCGATCTCGAAGGACGCGACGCCCAGCCCGTACGCCTGCTCCTTCGGGACGTAGGTGACGAAGCCGCGGTCCACCAGGACCGAGAGGATGTGATAGGCGGAGGACCGCGGGATGCCCAGGTCCCGGGCCAGCGCCGCCGCCTGCACCAGACCGGACCGGCCGGCGAGGTGCAGCAGGATGTCCAGCGCCCGCCCGACGGCCGGCGAGGTGCTCGAAATCGTCTCGCGTTCACTCATGCGGTCATCCCTGACAGAGCCATATACACAGGAATATACAAGTCGACATTTCGCGGTCGTTTCACTCCGCCCGGTGAGGCGGCGAGGCGTGCCGGGCCCCGCCGCCGATGCGACGGCTGAGCTCGCGGGCCGTCCGGGCCGGCTGCGCGGCGATCCGCCGCCGCTCCGGGCCCGCCTCCGCGGCCGGGAAGGTGACCGATACGGCCGCGACCGGGTGGTCTCCGTGGTCGAGGACCGGGACGGCGAGGGAGGAGAAGCCCGCCGTCACCTCGCCGTCCTCCGTCGCATGTCCCCGCTGCCGCACCTCCACGAGGAGGGCCCGGAGCGCGGACGGCGAGCCGGGACCGTGGCCGTTGCGCGACACAAAGGCCGCGGAATCCGGGAACAGCGCCCGTACCTGGGCTCGCGGCAGGCTCGCCGGCACCGCCCGGCCGCTGGCGGTGAGCTGCGCAGGCAGCCGGACGCCGACCTCGGTGACCAGCGGCGGGCGGCCCGGTGCCCGCTCCTCGACGACGTAGATGACCTCGCGGCCGTGCGGCACGGCCAGATGGGCGTGGTGACCGGTGCGGTCCGCGAGCAGGGCGAGCGGGACCCGGGCCAGGCGCTGGAACGGGGCCTGCCGGCTGTAGCCGGAACCCAGCTCGAAGGCGCCGACGCCCAGCCCGTAGCGACGCTCCTCGGGCAGGTGCACCACAAAGCCTTCGCCGGCCAGCGTGTTGAGCAGCTGGTAGGTCGTCGACCGGGGCAGCCGGACATCGCGGCTGATGGCCGCGGCCGGCACCGGGCCACCCTGACCGGCGAGGTACCGGAGGATGGCCAGGACCTGCGCGGCGGCGGGAACCACGGGAACCATGGACATGTCGCGAGCGTAGGTTCCGGCCCGGCCTCCCGGCGCGGGCCGTCGCCGACGTCTGGGATACGAGACGGATTGCCGTGCCAGGGCGTAGCGGAAGCGCTCCTGCCCGGTACTTCATGGACCCGGACGCACGGCACCTGCTGCCCCGGCGGCCCCTGCCGGACCTCGGTGCATTCCGCGCCGGATTCCGCCCGAGTCCCCTGCCGCACCACGGTGTTGGCGGCGGACCCCCTTCCCGCCGCGGTGCCCCGTTCGGGCCGCCGTAACGGCGCGAGCGGGTATCACGGGGTGCGGGCGGACCCGAGCTGCCAATTCCCCGAGTGGCCGGGCGGGAGTGCGAGGTCGCGCCGGACCGCCGCGTAGTACCCCTCGCGCGCGGCGCGCTGCTGCTCCAGCATGGCCGACCACGTCTCCGGGTTCCGGGTCCGGTCGCGCAGGAACTGCTCCATGTCCATGACCGCGACGACCCATGCGCGGGCCGCGGTCACCACATCCGCGGTGCCGAGCATCAACAGCGCCTCTCCGGCCGGATCCCGGGCGTCGGTGGCCTCGGCCAGGTGCGGCGCCGCCTCTTCGGGGGACAAGGGGTGCGGATGAGGGTCGTTGCCGAGGTGCGACGCGACGCGGTACGTCAGGGTGACGGTCTTCTTCAGCGATCTCGCGTAGTCCGCATAAGCCGTCAGTCGCCGCTCGTCCCAACGGGCCGCCTGCTCGCGGCGGAAGCGGGCCCGGTCGCCGCGCGTGGTCGCCACGTACGAGCCGAGGGCGCCGACGATCACGCCGATCAGCGCGGGAAGCTGTTGTATGAATCCGGACATGGCCGCACGGTATCCCGCGCGTCGCCCCTCCGGACCCTGAAACGTCATACCCCTGCCCCGTATTCGGCACCGCCCTTCGGTGCGCGCTTGCGTATACCCCCTAGGGGTATGTAATCTCCTCGATGTCATCGCAGCGGTACGGCAGTTGGCCGGCCCGGACGATCAGAGGAGAGCGCCATGAAGAGCCCGCTGAAGATCACCGCATACGCCGCTGCGCTCGCCGCGTCCTTCGCCGGCGCCTACGGGGTGGGGAACGTCATGGGCCCCGTTGCCGCCGACGCCGGACCGGCCGCACACGCCGGACACGGCACGCCCGGGAGCGGGACGGCCGGCGGCCAGGACATACCCGTCGGCGGACTGCGGATCTCCGAGGCCGGCTACACCCTCGACCTCAAGACCCCGCGCGTGGCCGCGGACCGCAAGAGCGAACTGCGCTTCGCCATCCGCGATCGCACGGGCCGGCAGGTCACCGCCTACCAACGCAGGCACGACAAGGAACTCCATCTCATCCTCGCCTCCCGGGACTTGGGCACCTTCCGTCATCTGCACCCCACCCGCGCCGCCGACGGCACCTGGAGCACCTCCGCCGACCTCCCCGAGGCCGGCACCTACCGTCTCTTCGCCGACTTCACCCCCACCGGCAAGGGCGCCGAGAACCTCACCCTGGGCGCGGACCTCGCCGTCTCCGGCGACTACCGGCCCGCCCCGCTCCCCGCCTCCTCCGCCGTCGCCAGGATCGACGGCTACACGGTCACCCTCGCCGGCCGACTGCGCGCCGGGACGGCGGGCGAGCTGACGGTGAAGGTCACCAAGGACGGCCGCCCCGTCACCGACCTCGACCCCTACCTCGGCGCATACGGCCATCTGGTGGCCCTGCGCTCCGGCGACCTGGCCTACCTGCACGTCCACCCCAACGGCGAACCCGGCGACGGCCGGACCGAGCCCGGCCCCGAGGTCTCCTTCACCGCCACGGCCCCGAGCGCCGGCGCATACCGCCTCTTCCTCGACTTCCGGCACCAGGGCACGGTCCGCACCGCCGCCTTCACGGTCACGGTGGACGGCGGCGGGCGGACGACGCAGAAGGCCGAGCCCGAGGCGGCCGAGGGGCATCGGCACTGAAGTCCCGCGGCACGGTTCGCCCGGCCGGCGCCGCCCCACGCCCGCGGCCGTCGTACCTGCGCCGCCGCCGGGCGGGTCAGCCGGCCCGGCGGCGGGGCTTGGCCGCCGTCTTCTTGGCCGCGCTCGTCCTGGCGGCCGTGGACTTCTTCGCGGAGCCGGCGGGCTTCTCGGCCCGGTCGGTCCTGGCCGTACGCGCGGGGGCCTTCTTCGCCTTCGCGCCGGTGGCGCGCTCGGCGTCACCGCCCTCGCCACGCGACTCCTTGGCGGCGCGCACGCTGTCCTGCAGGGCCGCCATCAGGTCCATCACCTGGCCCGCCGGCTCCTCCCGCGGGGCTTCGAAATCCGGCTCGCGGTGGGCCAGCTTCGCCGCCACGATCTCTTCGAGCGCCTCGCGGTAATGATCGTGCACATCGCCTTCCGACAGCTCGCGATAGGAGTCCATCAGACTCTCGGCGGCCGCCACCTCCTTGGCGCCCAGATCCACCCCGCCCTCGGGCAGTACGCCCTCCATCGGACGGATCTGGTCCGGCCACAGCAGGACCTGCATCACGAGGGTGTCCTCGACGGGACGGATCATGGCCAGCGTCTCCCGGCCGTGCAGCGCGACCTTGCCGATGCCGACGCGCTGATGCCGTTCCATGGCGTCCCGCAGCAGGACATAGGGCTTGGCCGCGGCATCGCCGTCGGCGCTCAGGTAGTAGCCCTTGCCCATCTGGAGGGGGTCGATGTCGCCACCGTCGACGAAGGCCAGGATCGTCAGCGTCTTCGCGGTCGGCAGGGGCAGCGCGGCAAGATCCTCGTCGCTCAGCGGGACGAGCGCGTCGCCCTCGGCCCGGTAGCCCCGGCCGATCTCGTCCTCCGTGACCTCGACGCCCTCCAGCGAACACACCGCTTGATTGCGCACCCGTCCGCCGTCCGCCGTGTGGATGCGCACAAAGCTGACGGAGGCGGTGGTGTCCGTGGCGGAGTACGCGGCCACGGGGATGGTGACCAGGCCGAAACTGATGGAGAACTTCGCCGTGGGGCGCATGGGGGCCGCTTTCGTCGGTACCTGTCGGCGGGCCGGCGGATCGGGGGGTCGGCGTGAAAGCCATGGTAGGCGGGTCGGTCGGGGCATACATCTCAGCCGCGGGCGACAGGGGGACGCCGCCACCGCACGCCGCCACCCGTACGCACGAGTCCGCGGCCGCGCCGTTCGGGTGCCGTCAAGACGGCACGCTCACGCCCTGCGCGGCCTCCGGGAGCAGGGCGGACGCCCATCGCGGGACAGGCGCCCGGGGCGCGGTACCGGTTTCCGCGTCCCCGGCCCGGTGGTACGGAAAACCGCAGCGGATTCCGCCGCCGTTACCGACACGGCTGACCGACGGAGGACATGGCGTGGCCGTCATCGCAGCGAGGGACGTCCCGGAGGCCGCCGGAGAGAGCCGTACCGAGGACTTCGGCGGCCCGGACACCGGCGGCCGGGCATGAGCGGCGACGCCGCGCACCGGACCGTCGCCCGGACTCTGCTGGACCGGCACGGCGAGACCTACGCCGAACAATGCGGCATCACGGTCCGCAACACCCCGCAGCCGCTGTATCAGGTCCTGGTGCTGGCAGACCTGCTCAGCACGCGGATCCGCGCATCGGTGGCGGTCGCCTCGGCGCGGGCCCTGTTCGACGCGGGCATGAACACCCCGCGCCGCATGCTGGACGCCACCTGGCAACGGCGCGTCGACGCGCTCGGCGAGGGCGGCTACCGGCGCTACGACGAGAGCACCGCCACCCGGCTCGGCGACGGCGCCTCGCTGCTGCTGGACAAGTACGGCGGCGATCTGCGGCGGATGCGGCAGGCCGCCGACGGCGATGCCGGCACGCTGCGCCGGGCGCTGGAGGAACTGCCGGGCGTCGGGCCCACGGGATCCGCGATCTTCCTGCGCGAGGTGCAGGGCGTCTGGACGGAGTACGCCCCGTTCCTCGACCCGAAGGCCGTACAGGGCGCCGAACGGCTGGGGCTGCCGGGCGACAGCAGGCGGCTGGCGCGGCTGGTCACCGAGGAGGAGTCGGCCGCGTTCGCCTCGGCGCTGGTGCGTGCGGCGCTGGACCGGGACATCGCCGAGGAGGTACGGGAGGCCGCGGCGGGCCAGGCGTAGAGATCACGAGCGTTGTTCCCCGTCCGGTCGACCGGCCGCCCCGGTCCCGCGCTCACCCGGTCCAGGTCCAGTCCGCCACCTCCGGCAGATCCGTCCCGTGCTCGCGGATCCAGGCGTGATGGCGGGTACGGACATCCGCCATCGCCTGGCGCAGCGCGACCGCGCGGACGCCGAGGCCGGGGACGCGGTCCACGACGTCCATCACCAGGCGGTAGCGGTCGAGGTCGTTGCGGACGACCATGTCGAAGGGCGTCGTCGTGGTGCCCTCTTCCTTGTAGCCGCGGACATGCAGATTGCGGTGGCCGGTGCGGCGGTAGCAGAGGCGGTGGATCAGCCACGGGTAGCCGTGGTAGGCGAAGATGACCGGCTTGTCGGGGGTGAAGAGGGCGTCGTACTCGAAGTCCGGCATGGCGTGGGGGTGTTCACCCGGCGGCAGCAGCCGGGCCATGTCGACGACGTTGACGACCCGGACGGCGAGTTCGGGCAGATGGCGGCGGAGCAGACCGGCGGCCGCCAGGGTCTCCTGGGTGGGGATGTCTCCGGCGCAGGTCAGGACGACATCCGGCGCCGGGGTCCCCCCTGCGCGAGCGGAGCCGAGCGACTGCGGGAGGCCGCCGTCCTCCGTGCCCGCCCAGGACCATGCGCCGGCGCCGCGGGCGCAGTGGGCGCGGGCCTCGTCGAGGGTGAGCCAGTCGAAGCTCGGCTGTTTGCCGGCGACGATGACATTCACGTAATCGCGGCTGCGCAGCACATGATCGGCCACCGCGAGCAGGGTGTTGGCGTCCGGCGGGAGATAGACCCGGACGACCTCGGGGCTCTTGTTGAGGATGTGGTCGACGAAGCCGGGGTCCTGGTGGGAGAAGCCGTTGTGGTCCTGGCGCCAGACGTGCGAGGTGAGCAGGTAGTTGAGGGAGGCGATGGGGCGGCGCCAGGGGAGCCGGCGGGCGGTGCGCAGCCATTTGATGTGCTGGTTGACCATCGAGTCGACGATATGGGCGAACGCCTCGTAGCTGGAGAAGAGGCCGTGCCGGCCGGTGAGGACATAGCCCTCCAGCCAGCCCTGGCACAGATGCTCGGAGAGCACCTCCATCACCCGGCCGTCGTGCGCCAGATGCTCGTCGGTGCCGACCGTCTCGGCCTGCCACGCCTTGCCCGTCGCCTCGTAGAGGGCCTCCAGGCGGTTGGAGGCGGTCTCGTCGGGGCCGACGACGCGGAAGTCGCGGCGCTCCGCGGTAGCCGCCATGACGTCGCGCAGCAGGCCGCCGAGCACCCGGGTCGGCTCGTGCAGCACGGTGCCGGGCTTCTCGACGTCCACGGCATACCGCTCCAGGGGCGGCAGCGGCAGGTCGCGCAGCAGGAGCCCGCCGTTGGCGTGCGGGGAGGCGCCCAGCCGCCGGGGCCCGTGCGGCACACAGGCGAGGACATCCGGCAGGGGTGCGCCGGAGGCGTCGAACAGCTCCTCCGGCCGGTACGAGCGCAGCCAGCCCTCCAACTGGTGGCGGTGGCCGGCGTGGTCGCGTACGCCGGCCAGCGGGACCTGGTGCGCGCGCCAGGTGCCCTCGACGGGCACACCGTCGACCTCATGGGGACCGGTCCAGCCCTTGGGCGTCCGCAGCACGATCACCGGCCACTGCGGCCGCTCCCGCTCGCCTCCGGAGCGGGCACGGCGCTGGATGTCGGCGATCTTGTCCAGCGCCCGGTCCATGGCGGCGGCCAGCGCATCGTGCACCGGCGCGGGGTCGTTGCCGACGACGTACAGCGGATCGTGGCCGTAGCCGCGCAGCAGGGCGTCCAGCTCGTCGTGCGGGATCCGGGCGAGCACCGCCGGGTTGGCGATCTTGTAGCCGTTGAGGTGCAGGATCGGCAGGACGGCGCCGTCGTGCACCGGGTCGAGGAATTTGGTGGCGTGCCAGGACGCGGCGAGCGGCCCGGTCTCCGCCTCGCCGTCCCCGATCACACAGGCGACCAGCAGCCCCGGGTTGTCGAACGCCGCGCCATAGGCATGGGTGAGGGAGTAGCCCAGCTCGCCGCCCTCATGGAGGGAGCCGGGCGTCTCCGGGGCGACATGGCTGGGGACGCCGCCGGGGAAGGAGAACTGCCGGAAGAGACGTGCCATGCCCGCGCGGTCCCGGCTCACATCGGGGTACGTCTCGCCGTATGTGCCGTCCAGCCAGGAGTTGGCCAGTACGGCGGGACCTCCGTGCCCCGGACCCCAGACGCACAGCGCCTCCAGATCGCGGGCCCTGATCACACGGTTGAGGTGGGTGTGCACGAGGTTCAGGCCCGGCGAGGTGCCCCAGTGGCCCAGCAGCCGCGGCTTGATGTGCTCGGGGCGCAGCGGCTCCGTCAGGAGGGGGTTGGCCATCAGATAGATCTGGCCGACGGACAGGTAGTTGGCGGCACGCCAGTAGGTGTCCAGGGTGCGCAGTTCGGCGGGGTCGAGGTGGGTCGGCGCGGGCGGCGTCGGGGCGTCGCGCATGCTCATCTCCTCGCGAGGAAGCTCTCCGCCGCGACGATCGCCTCGCGGGCGGTGCGGCGGCCCGTCAGGACGCACAGCGTGTAGGCGACATCCTCCAGCCGACGGCGCCGGGCCGCGTCCTGGGGCCTGGCCTCCACGAGGTCTTCCCACACCCGGTAGCGCCGCAGGTGTGAAGCGAGCACAGTTCTGTCCGGCAGCAGCATGCTGTCTTCTCCCGCATGGTGTCCGCTTCCCCGGGCCCGTCGAGCCCTTCCCGCACCAGGGGGTGGGAAGTTCCACGGTGCGCCGGTCGACCCGTGCACGCAAGCGGAGGCGCGCTGTACGGGGCGGTGCGGGGCGGTGCGGGCAGGGCGGCCGGTGCGGGCGTCGGTCAGTCGGGTGGTTCCGGGGCCGGGTCCTCGTCCGGTCGGGTACCCGGCGGTTCGGCCGGACGCGGGTCCGGCTCGTCCGGCGCCGGTTCGGCCGGACGGGGGTCGCGCGGCAGCGGCTCCGGCTCGCGCGGCACGGGGCCCGGCCCGTCGGGAAGCGGCTCAGTGGTCATGGCGACCCTCCTCCTCTCCATGGTGCGCGCGTCTCCGCAGGCGCGCGCGATCCCCGGTTCGGGTAACCGGCGGCCCGGGGCGCAAACGTACGGCCGGGAAGCCGTCCGCCCGCGTCAACCGCCATGAGGGCTCGTCGTCGGTATGAGGGCTCGTCGGTACCTGCGCGGTCGATTCCCGGCCGGGGACCGTCCGGCTCGCCGCCCCTCCCGCCCCGCGGCCTCATACGAGGTCCGGCAGCGGCACCCCCGGGTCGGCGAGACGCGCCGTGTCGACCGTCTGCCCGCCGGCCACCAGCGCCCGGATCGGCTCCACCACATCCCAGATGTTGACGTTCATACCGGCCAGCACCCGGCCCCCGGAGAGCCAGAACGCGAGGAACTCGCCGCCACCGGGGTCGCCCCGGAAGACGACGCGGTCGTAACCACCGGGTGCGACATACCCCGTGTACTCCATCCCCAGGTCGTACTGATCGGTGAAGAAATACGGCAGCCGGTCGTAGGCCACATCCTGACCGAGCATCGCCTTGGCCGCGGTCACCGGCTGGTGGAGGGCGTTGGCCCAGTGCTCGACCCGCAGATGCGTGCCCAGCAGGGGATGGAAGGCGTTCGCGACATCCCCGGCGGCGTGGATGTCCGGGTGCGAGGAGCGCAGCTGCGCATCCACCCGGACACCGTTGTCCACCTCCAGCCCGGCTTCCTCGGCCGGCCCGCTGTTGGGCGCGACACCGATACCGATGATCACCGCGTCCGCCGGCACATGCGTGCCGTCCGTCAGCTGCACCCCGTCCGCATGGCCGAGCGTGCCGGTGATCTCCGCGACCTGGACGCCGCCCCGGACCTCCACCCCGTGAGCGGTGTGCAGATCCGCGAAGACCTGGGCGACCTCCCGGCCCAGCACCCCCAGCAGCGGCAGCTCCGCCGACGCCAGTACGGTCACCTCCACGCCGGCGGCGCGGGCGGCGGCCGTCGTCTCCAGCCCGATCCAGCCGCCGCCGATCACCGCGATGCGGGTGGCGTGCCGGAAGGTCTCCTTGAGCTCATCGCTGTCCGCCAGCTGCCGCAGGTAGTGCACCCCGTCGAGCTCCGCGCCCGGCACCGCCAGCCGACGCGGCGCGGCACCGGTGGCCAGCAGCAGCTTCGCGTAGCCCTGGCGGCTCCCGTCGGCGAGGGTCAGCTCATGGGCCGCGGGATCGACGGCGGTGACCGCCGTGCCCAGCCGCAGATCGACGTCATGATCCCCGTACCACCGGCTCGGATGCACATAGGCTTTCTCCCGCTCCGAGGTGCCCAGCAGATAGCCCTTGGACAGCGGCGGCCGCTCGTACGGCCGCTCGCGCTCGTCCCCCAGGAGCACCAGCGGCCCGTCGAACCCCTCCGCGCGCAGCGCCTCCGCCGCCTTCGCCCCGGCCAGCCCCGCTCCCGCGATCACCAGCGCATTGCTCGTGCCCATTCCGCTCAGCTCCCTCGGTCCCGTACTTCAGCCACAGGTACCCACTCGGATGCCGGGCGGATCCCGCCGATGGTGTTGCCGGGGCGGGAGCCGCGGGCGTACGGCGCCGGACGCCGGGGCCGCCGCGCCCTCAGCCGCCCTCGGCCTCGCCCATCCGCGCCAACTGCTCCCGCAGCGCCCGCGCCGCCAGATCGCGGTCCTCGCCGAGGACGAACGCGGTGACGCCGTCGGCGCGCCACTCCGCCCGGCGCTCCGGGGTGGTGGACAGGGCGCAGAAGGGGACGGAGTGACGGGCGCAGGCCGCGCGGACCGAGCGGACGGCCTCCTGGACGCGCGGGTGGCGGACCTGCCAGGGGACCCCGTAGGACTGCGAGAGGTCACCGGGGCCGGGGAGGACGAGGTCGACGCCGCCGGGAGCGAGGATCTCCTCGATCGCGGCGACGCCCTCGGCGTCCTCGATCAGCGGGATGAGCATGATCTCGGCGTTGGCCTGCCGGATGTAGTCGGTGAGGCCGATCCGGCCGAAGCCGGGGCCGCGGCCGCCGTTGAGGGAGCGCATGCCCTCGGGGGCGTAGCGGGCGGCGCGGATCGCGGCGTCCACGTCCGCGCGGGTGCGGACGTGCGGGACGACGATGCCCATCGCTCCGGCGTCCAGGGCGCGCAGCACGGCACCGGGGTCGGCCTCGGGGACGCGGACGAACGGGGTGAGGCCGTTGGCCTCGGCGGCCCGGATGAGGTTTTCCAGCTGCTGCGGGTCGACCAGGGTGTGTTCGGTGTCCAGGACGACGAAGTCGTATCCGGCGCAGCCGATCATTTCGACCACGGCGGGCTCGGGGAGCGTGCTGAACAGGCCGTGGACCTCCTGGCCCGCGGCGAGTTTCCGGCGGACCTGGTTGGGGCGGAGCATCTCAGGCCCCACCCGCCGCGACGCCGACCGGATCCGCGGTACCAGCGCCCTTTGTCCCCGCGTGCTCCGTACTCGCGTGCTCCGTACCCGCGGGCTCCGTGGCGCCGAGGAAGTGGAACCCCGGGCGCGGGTGCATCAGGAAGTCATGGTGCGAGATGTTCCAGGCGTACGCCCCGGCCACCCCGAACACCACCCGGTCACCGGCCCGCAGTCCCGGCGCCGCGACCTCGCGGGCGAGTACGTCCTTGGGGGTGCACAGCTGGCCGGTCAGCGTCACCCGCTCGCCCGTCGCCGCCGAACGGGGCCACGGGTGCGGCCACGGCTCGTCGGACGGCAGCACCGTGCAGGGCTGGTCGTGGCCCTTGGTGGCCGGGGTGCGCAGGTGATGGGTGCCGCCGCGGACCACGGCGAACTCCTCGCCGTGACTGCGCTTCACATCCAGCACCTCGGTGGCGTACCAGCCGCAGTACGCGGTGAGCGCGCGGCCCGGCTCGATGCGCAGCGTGACGCCGGGGTGCGCGGCGGCGATCCGGGCCAGGCCCGCCCCGTAGGCCGCCCAGTCGAAACGGGCATCCGGAGCGGCGTAGTCGACGGCCATCCCGCCGCCGATGGTCACCTCGGAGAGCGGGAAGCGGTGACGTTCGGCCAGCTGCGCGGCCCAGGTCACGATGGACCCGGCGACCGTGAGCTGCTCGGGCGCCTCCAGACCGCTCGCCAAGTGGGCGTGGATTCCGCGGAGTTCCAGCTGCGGGTAGCTGCCGTCCGTCAGCAGCGTGACCACCTCGTCGGCCCGCGCGGGGTCCAGGCCGAAGGGGGTGGGGCGACCGCCCATGGCCAGCGAGCTGCCGTCCAGGGCGCCGTCGCCCACCGGAAGGTTGAAGCGCGGCAGCACGGCGACGCGCCGGCCCGCGGCGTGTTGGGCGGCCAGCTCGGCCAGCATGTGCAGTTCGTACACGCTCTCCACATGGAAGCGTGCGACGCCGAGCTCCAGCGCCCGGGTGATCTCGGCCGGCGTCTTGCCGGGACCTCCGAAGGCCAGGGGCGCGCCGGGTACGGCCGCCTCGACATGCGCCAGTTCGCCGCCCGAGGACACCTCGTAGCCGTCGACGTACGGGCGCAGCGCGGCCAGGATCTCCGGTTCGGGGTTGGCCTTGGCGGCGTAGTACAGATCGACGGGGGCGGGGAGCGCGGCGCGGACACCGCGGAGGTGGTCCCGCAGCGCCGTCAAGTCGTAGACGTACGCCGGGAGTTCGTCGCCCCGCAGGGTGCGGGTGTGGTTGCGGACCAGGGGAGTGGGGGCGGTCATCGGGCGTTCCAGGGGGTGGTGTCGTCGGTGCGTACGGTGCCGGTCAGGACGGACTCGGCGAGCGGCGAGGGCAGCAGGACATAGCCGGCCTCGCGGTCGGCCTTGCGCTCCCAGCGGGTGAGGAGATTCGCCTTGGCCGGCAGCGGCACACCGGCGAGCAGGGCGGCCAGCCGCGGCGGGCAGCCGTACCGGTCGGCATGGGTCTGCAGGGTGCGCCGGACCTGCGCCCACAGGTCGGCCTCGGTGTCCGGATGCAGATCGGCGAGCGCGGCGAGCATCTCGGAGACGTGGTTGACCAGCAGGCAGTAGACGACGCGGTCCCAGCCGCGCTGTGCGTCGTACGTCATCGGCGCGGCGACCGCCTCGGGCAGCGAGGCGAGCAGCTCGGCGTGGCGTTCGGGGACGAGCTTGGTGCCCTCCAGGTCACGGAAGAGGACCTGGGCGGGCATGCCGTCGCCGTCCACGCAGACCAGGACGTTCTGCAGGTGCGGTTCCAGCACCACACCGTGGTCGAAGTAGGCGGCGAGCACGGGCGGGACGAGGAGGTTGAGGTAAGCGGCCCACCAGTCGAGCGCGGCCTGCGGGCCGGCGCCGTCCAGAAGGCGGGAGACATGGCCGTCGCTGTGGGGGTACTCGTCGGCGACCGCGGCGGCCAGCAGCGGAGTGGTGCCGGGCAGCAGCCGCCGGGACAGGCCCTCGCGGATGATCACGCCGAACCCTTCGAGCAGCTCGGTGTCGGGCCGGCCGTCCGGACCCGGCAGGGCGAGGCTGCGGTAGGCGGGCTCGCGCAGCACCGCACTGCCCGGGAAACGGGTGGCCAGGTCGGCGAGCACCGGCTCCAGCAGCCGGGTGAGGGCGACCGCCCCGGACAGCTCGTAACTGGCGTTCTTGCGAAGGCAGTTGGTGATCCGGACGTTCAGACTGAACTTGAGGAAGGACGCGCCGTCGTAGAGCGTGCGGACGGAGGCCGTCGCGGCGAAGGGGGTCCGGCCGGTGCCCAGGACGCGCACGTCGCCGCGGTCCAACGCCTCCCGCAGGACGGGGTGGTCGCGCAGCAGCTCGTACTGCCAGGGGTGCGCGGGCAGCAGCCGGTAGCCGTCCGGAACCTCGGCGTGCAGCGCGTCCAGGGGCGCGGCGTCGCCGGGCGCGGCCGACTCCTCGGCGATCAGCTCGTCGCGCACGGCGAGCAGCAGCAGCGGGAAGGACGCCCCGGCCTCCGGTGCGTACGACCGCCAGGAGGCGGGGTCGCCGGTGCGGGCCTTGGGGGTGGGGTGGAAGCGGTGACCGAGGACCAGGGACTGTTCGGAGGCGAGGTAGCGGGCCGGCCAGTCGTCGGTGTCGGCCCCGGCGTCGGCGGCCGGTCCGGCCGGGCGCGGCGCCGTACGGCCGGCGGGCGCGGCGGAGATCGCCTGATGGCTGGAGGTGATCTGGGCCAGGAACTCGTCGTTGTCCACACCGGTCCGCAGCGACAGCTCGGCGTGGACGTACTCGGCCAGCCGGCGCCAGCCGACCTCGGCCCAGCCGCCGTCGGTCTCCTCGGTCACCGGGCCGGTGAAGCGGTGCGCGCCGATCAGCGACGTACGGCGCAGCGCGATCCGCAGCAGCACACCGCGGCGCGGCAGCCGCAGCAGCAGATGGCCGCTGTCGACGGCGGTCTGGTGCTCGGGCCCGGAGACCTCACGCAGCAGACAGTTCAGGAGGGTGTGCGCGACGGCCTGGTCGGCGGTGGGCGGACCGGCGGGGGCGGCGGCCGGGGCGGTGCCCGGGACCTGGGTGGTGCCGGGGGCCGGGACCGTGTCGGGGGAATTCGTCAGCGGGGGCATCGAGGGCTCCTGCGGGTGCGGGGGAGACGGGACGGCAGAGCGGGGATGACGGTCGCGACCGCTGTGACCAGCGCGATCGCGGTACCGATCAGGAGGGGGGCGGCGGGGCCGAACACGTCGTTGCCGGCCGCCGCGGCCAGGCCGGCGGCGACGGCGCCGGCCTTGGAGAAGAATTCGATGGAGCCGAACAGCCCGCCGGGCGCCCGGCCCTTGGCGCAGTCGGCGGCCAGTACGGACAGGCAGACCAGGCCCATGGTGAGACCCGCGCCGAGGACGAGGCGGACCGCGACGAAAGCGGTGAGCGAGTCGGCGAAACCATGGCCGGCCAGGCCGAGCGCTATACAGGCGAAGCCGAGCGCGATGCCGAGCCGGGGACGGGTGCGGAACAGCGCGTGCACCGCCATCGCCGCGACCAGATAACACATGTGCGGCAGCGCGAACAGCACACCGGACACCATCGGGCCGGTGCCCGGTATTCGCTCCTTGATCAGCGAGATCAGGTACGGGAAGGAGATCACGGTCGAGAAGACGAAGGCGAACTCCAGCACGTAGAGCGTGCGCAGGGAGGTGGCCGGGGCGCGTCCGGACGGCTCGGCCGCGGGGGTGTCCGCGGCGTCCACCGCCGTCGCCTCGACCTCGGCGGCCGGGGGCCGCGCGGCCGACTGCTGCTGCGGCGGCTCGGGGAGCGCCGCCAGCATCAGGGCGGCGGCCAGCGGCAGTACGGCCAGCAGGGCGTACTGGCGGTGCGGCGACAGCCAGGGTGTCAGCGCGCCGACGACGATCGGCGCGAAGACCAGCGCCGCGCGGGCGCTGCCCTGCATCACCGTCAGCGCCCGGGACAGAGCGGCGCCTTCGAGCGCCGCCCCCAGATACCCGTTCGATGCGGCGAAGGTGCCGCCCAGCACACCCTGGAGGACCAGCGCGGCGGCGAACGTCGCCAGCGATTCCGCCCAGCCGGCCAGCAGGAACGCCGCGGCGAGCCCCAACTGCGCGCGCAACAGCAGCCGTTTACGACCGAAACGGTCGGCGAGACGGCCCCACAGCGGGGCGCCGATGGCGCCGAAGATGGTCGGCACGATGTAGAGCAGACCGGCCCAGCGGGCGGCGCCGTCACCCAGCTCGGGCAGGATCTCGGTGAGATACGGCGGCAGGCCGAGCGCCGCGAACGACGCCACGAAGTAGCAGCCGGCCACCGCGTACACCTGACGGCGCGGGAGGCCCCGCCGGACCTTGGTCTCGACGGCGGCCGCGGCGACCTTCCGCGACCGACCGGCTCCGGCACCTCGCCCGGATCCGGCGACCTCCTGCGAACCGGCAACTCTCTGTGATCCGGCGGTGTTCTGTGAGGTAGCGGCGTTCTCCGGCGCGGAAGCGGTCCGGTGAGTGGGGGTGATACGTGATGCGGCGCTGTCGTACGAAGTCGAACTCGACGGATTCGGCGAACTCGGCGAACTCGGCGAACTCGGCGAATTCGGCGCAGCGGAGGAAGCCGCCGATGTGGCGTCGGCCGCCGAAGCGGAAGAAGCCGAGGAAGCCGAGGATGCGGACGAAGTGGATGAAGTGGACGAAGTGCGTGAAGTGGAGGTGGTGGCCATCAAGAAATCCCCGTCGGCAGCCCGGCGCTCCACAGCGAAGAGTTCGCCGACAGAGCCTCCGGCAGCAGATAGTTGGGACCGCTGGCGTAGTGCTTGTTGATGTCGGCCGCACCCGAGCGCTCCTTGGAGAGCAGCGTCCCGGCGCTGACCATGGCCTTTATCGGCAGTTCGGGCGCGTCCAGGACGGCGGCGCGCAGCGCCGCACCCGGCTCGCCCGCCCCGGTGCCCAGCCGCTCGACGGCCTCGGCGAGCCGGTCGCGTATCAGGCCCAGCAGCCGCCCGAGCGGAGCCCGGCCGTGCCGGGCGAGCCCGAAGGCGTAGGAGCCGGCGCAGAGGTGGAGGGTGATGGTCGTGAACAGGTCCAGCACCGGCCGGTCGCCGTCGGCGAATATCCGCGGGTCGGCGAAGTCCTCGGGGTCCGGCGCGTCCGTGCCCAGGGTGTCCCGCAGCCGCACGGTGTTGATGCGCGGCGCGTCATTGTCCTTGAACAGCAGCCGCAGCCGGGTGCCGCCCGCCGCCCGGTCCAGCACGAGCGAGATGTTCTGCTGATGGGACTCGAGCCCGATGCCGTAGCCGAAGAGGGTGGTCTGCCAGTCGAAGAGGAGGGTGAGGCAGGCATCCAGCAGGGCCAGCGGGTCGCCGCCGTAGTAACGGTCCGCGAGGTGGTCGATCACCAGCCGCCCGCCCGGTGCCCGGCCCAGCAGCGCCGCCATCGGCACGACGGAGCTGCCCTCGAGGCCGGCCGGGTAGCGACGGCAGAGCACGGCCAGCAGTTCATGGCCGGCATGCGCATAGACGGTCTCGTCGGCCTGCAGGACCGAGTGGGCGAAGCGCGGCTCGCGGGCCAGCACCTTCTCCAGCAGCCGCTGGCCCTCGGCGCCGTCGACGAGCGTGCGGGGCTTGATGGTGCGCCGGTTGCGCAGGCCCAGGGTCGCGGTGGCCAGCGGCAGCTTCAGATGCAGCGCCGGATCGGCGGGCAGCGCCACGGTGCGCATCGACAGCGTCGGTACGACGGAGAGCCGGGCGGACCCGGACAGCACCGCCTCGCCCTCCAGCCCGCTCTCCCGCAGCGCGTCATGCAGCGCATCGCCGAGCGTCAAGGGGTGGACGGGGAGGGGGAGATGGCTGCCTTCGAGGTGCGGCAGGCCCAGGTCCGTCGGAGTCGGCCAGCAGGCGGGCAGGGTCGCCTCGCCGCCCGGCACGGTGACCGCGGCGCGCGGCAGGGCGAGCCAGCGCAGCGCGAAGTCCGGCCGGAATTCGGGTGCGTACGCGCGCAGTTGTGCCTCGTCCAGGCCGGCCCGGCCACGGGACGTCGGATAGACCGGATGGTCGAGGCGGGCGGCCAGCGCCTCATAGGCCAGACCGCCGTCCAGCCCCAGCCAGGCGCCGGGGTCCTCGCCGTGACGTTTCGTCAGTTCCGTGTCCGCCTCGTCCCGCGTACGGGCGTGCAGCCGCATCGTCGCCAGGGTCTGGCGGCACTCCTCGGCGAAGGCGTCGAAGCCCTCGTGGTCCTCGGGGTCGGCGAGCGCGCGCAGCGCGGTGAGGGCGCCGTCGACGGTGCTCAGCCGGGCGCCGTCGGACTCGCGGATCAGCAGCGGCAGCCGGGCGGTGTGCACGCTCTGATAGCCGTCCGCGGCGAGCGGCAGCAGCAGGGCGCCGGCCGCCTCGTCCGCGGGCAGCCTGAGCCAGGGGCCGTCGGGGCGTTCCAGCACGGTGCTACGGCTCCGCAGCCCGACGACGTCCTCCCGCAGCAGTGCGCCCAGGACCCGCGTCAGCAGCTCGGCCTCCTGCGGCTCGGCCTCCTGCGGCTCGGGCTTTTGCAGTTCGGCCTCCTCGGCCCCGCCCGAAGCGCCACCGTCCCGACCACCGGCGGTCTCCAGTGCTCCACTCCTCACACGGTCTCCCGGTGCATCACGCATCACGCGGTCTCCCGGCGCTCCGCTCATCACGAGATCTCCCAGCGCTCGGCGGCGAAGAAGCCGTCCACGGCCCGGTCCACCGCGCCCTGGTCGCTGCCGATGGCGCGTACGACGCCGAGGTAGTCGCGGTTGGTGCGGTAATAGGGGTGCTCGGTGCCCAGGGCGCGCAGCGGCCGGTAAGACAGCCGTACGCCGTCCGCGGTCAGGTCACTGGCCTCGGGTGCCGCGGTGAGCGTCCCGGCCCGGTCGGCGAGGGCGTACTCCACCCGGGCCGCGCCGTCCTTGCGGGCACCGAGGTCCGCGGGCAGCGGCTCTCCCATATGCGTCCGCAGAATGTGCTCGAACAGCGGAATGTCCAGGACCTGCGCGAGCAGCAGATCGCACTGGTCGCCGATGACCCGGTAGTTCACCTCGATGAGCCGCGCCCGGCCCTCGTGCACCACGAACTCCGTGTGGCAGGCGCCGAATCCGACGCCCAGCGCGTCCAGCTGGGCCAGCACCTGGGCGCTCACGGACTCCGGGTGGGCGGCGACGAACTCGTGCCGCTCCTCGATGAAGGTGGGCGGCGCGGAGAGGGACGAGTGGAACCCACCCAGGACGTGCCGCAGCCGGCCGTCGCCGAGAGTCTCCAGTGTGTAGAGCTCGCCGGCCAGGAACTCCTCCGCGACCAGCGCCGCTTCCGGCCGCCGCGCCTGGATGTCCTTGGCCCGCGCCACGAGTTCCTCGGGCCCGTCGACCAGCATCACATCCTCGCTGGCCACCCCCTCACGGGGCTTGACGACACAGGGATAGGGCAGGTCGGCGGCGGCGAGCGCGGTCGGGTCCTGGCCGGGGCCGAGTTCCACGGACCGCACGGTGTCCACGCCCGTGGCGGCCAGATGACGGCGCATCTCGGCCTTGTTCTTGGCGCGCAGCGTGGCCCGCCAGTCCTTGCCGGGCAGCCCGAAGTAGTCGGCGGCCAGCGCCGCCTGAGTCTGCAGGTGATCGCTGTTGGTGAAGATCGCGTCGGCCGGGTGGTGGCTCGCTACGCGGGTGATGACGGCGCGGAAGTCATGGACGTCGCACTCCAGGACCTCGGTCTGGGGACAGCGGCGCCGGTGCGCTTCGGGCTGGTCGGTCAGGACCGTGACATCGAGACCGAGGCGGGCGGCGGCGGGCAGAAATCCCTCGGTGACCGAGTCGGTGGGGTTGAGGGCGAGCAGATACATCCGCATGAGCGGGACCCCTTCGGGATCAAGGGTGGTGCGGGGGACAGGCCGGGCGGGCCAGGGCGGCAAGAGCAACAACTCATCACTCACCGCCCGGAATTAATTACTCTCCGTAAGCGTTGCCGGAAAAGAAGGAGGCAGCACGAGGCACAAGGCGAAGGCACGCGCCGCACAGGGCACAGTCACGCGCCGCACAGGGCACAGGCACGCGCCCTCCGCCCCGTACGCCGCGGACGGACATCCCTCGGACCTCCGACCGATGACCCGCCCCCTCCGACGGGCCCATCGGGACCCGCCGGCTTTGAGGACGGGGCGGGACGGGCTCCAAGGGGGCGGACAGGCTCCGAGCGACGGACATCCTCATCGACCTCGTCCGAACGCGGCCTCATCCGAACCGCGGCGATGAGCGGCCGTCCTCCGTGGCCATCCATCACGGCCGACCTTCACGGCCGACCACCACGGAGGACAACGGCCCGCCCCTTCGGCTTCCGCCTTCCGCCTTCGGCTTCGGCGTCAGCCTTCGGTGGCGGTCGGTCAGGCCTTCGGCAGCGGCACGCCGGTGGCCTTCGCCACGTCGGCGAGCATGTGCTCGGCGGCCTGGATACCGATGCCGGACATCCAGGTCTCGTCCGGAACGTCGAAGACCTTGTGGTTCTTCACGGCGGGCAGCGCCTTCCAGACCGGGTTGGACGTGACGTCCTTCTTCTGGGTCTTGTCCGGCAGATCCGCGACGGTGACGAAGACCAGGTCGGCGTCGGCCTTGTCGATCTCCTCCGGGCTGACGTCGAGCATGGTCTTCACCGGGTCGGTGGAGCTCTGCGACTTCGGACGGGCCAGGCCGATGTCGTTCAGGACGACACCGCTGTAGGAGGACTTCTGGTAGAGGCGGGTCGGGCCGGCGACGAAGCGGACCACGGAGGCCGACGGCATCGTGCCGTGGTACTTCTTCTTGATCTCCGCGCCCAGCGCCTTGGCGCGCGCCTCGTACGCCTTGAGCTTCTGATCGGCCTCCTTCTCCAGGCCCAGGGCCTTGGCGTGGACCTTCAGATTGGCCTTCCAGGGGCCGCCGGTGGTCTCGGTGAAGACGGTCGGCGCGATGGCCTTGAGCTTGTCGTAGATCTTCCCGTGCCGGACCTTGGAGGACAGGATCAGGTCGGGCTTGAGGGAGATGATCTTCTCGAGGTTGGGCTCGAGCAGCGGACCGACGTCCTTGACGCCGCCGATCTCGTCCTTCAGGTACGAGGGGAAGCCGCCCTCGGTCTTCATGTGCGGGGAGACCGCGCCGACCGGCTTGACGCCGAGCGTGGTGACGTCGTCGAGCTCGCCGGTGTCCAGGACGACGACGCGCTTGGGCTTGGCGGGGATCGTCACGTCGCCGCCCATGACGCTCTTCACGGTGCGGGGGAAGCCGGCGCCGGCGTCGGCCTTCGCCGCGTCGTCGCCGCCGGACTTGCCGCCACCGCAGGCGGTGAGGGCGGCGGTGCCGAGGGCGAGGGTGAGCAGGGCGGCGGGCAGCCGGCGGACACGGCGCGAAGTGGGTCTGGTGAACATGAGGGTTCGACTTCCTTAGGGGACCGGAGCAGAAAGGGGAGACGGGGAAGGGAAGGGAGCGCTCGTGGGGGAGAGCGGGCCGGGTCAGGCGGGCACGGCGGTGTGCCGCTTCGCGCTGCCCTTGGGGACGACCAGCGGGGTGCCGGTCTCGGGGTCGGGGATCACCCGGCAGTCCACGTCGAACACGGACTTGACCAGCTCCGCGTCGAGTACGTCCGCCGGGGCGCCGGCCGCCGCAAGCTGCCCGTCCTTGAGGACCACGAGGTGATCCGCGTAACGGGCGGCCTGCCCGAGGTCGTGCAGCACCATCACCACGGTGCGGCCCGCCTCGGCGTGCAACTCGGCGACCAGGTCGAGGACATCGAGCTGGTGCCGCAGATCGAGGAAGGTGGTGGGCTCGTCGAGCAGCAGCAGATCGGTGTCCTGGGCCAGTGCCAGGGCGATCCAGGCGCGCTGCCGCTGCCCGCCGGAGAGCTGGTCGACGCACTGGTCGCGCAGCACGGCGGTCCCGGTGCGCTCCAACGCGTCCTCCACGGCCCGCTGGTCGGCCGCCGACCAGGGGCTCAGCAGCTTCTGGTGCGGATAGCGGCCGAGCCGTACGAGCGCCTCGACGGTGATCGCGTCGGGGGTGACCGGCTGCTGCGGGAGCAGCCCCATCCGCAGGGCGAGCGCACGGGCCGGCATCCGGTGGATGTCCGCGCCGTCCAGCGCGACGGTGCCCGCGGCGGGCGCCAGCAGCCGCGTCAGACCGCGCAACAGGGTGGACTTGCCACAGGCGTTGGGGCCGACGACCGCCGTGACGGCGCCGCCGGGCAGCACCAGATCGAGGCCGCCGACGATCAGCCGGTCGCCGTAGCGCAGATCGAGCCCGTGCGTGGAGAGCTGGTTGGCGGTCATCAAACACTCCTGTTCACGGAACTGCTCTGACGGATCATCAGCACCAGCAGCCAGGGCGCGCCCAGAGTGGCGGTGACCACCCCGACCGGCAGCCCGCTGACCGGCAGCAGATGCTGCGCCACCAGATCGGCGGAGAGCAGCAGTACGGCACCGGCGAGGCCGGACAGCGCTAGCGTCCCGGCGGTGGGCGGGCCGGCCAGGAACCGCACCATGTGCGGCACGGCCAGCGCGACGAAGGCGACCGGCCCGGTGAGCGCGGCGGCCAGCGACGCCAGCACGATCGCGGTCACCAGGACCTGAAGGCGGGCGGCGTCGGTGTTCAGACCGAGCGCACCAGCCGAGTCGTCGCCCAGGTCGAGTACGGCCAGCCGGCGGTGCAGCGCGAAGGCGATGACCAGCGCCACGGCCACCGCGCCGCCCGCGGCCCACACTTCGGTCCAGGTCCGTCCGTACACCGAGCCGGTGGTCCACTGCAGGGCGGAGCCCGCCAGTTCGGTGGGGAAGCGCACGACCATGAAGTTCACCGCGGCGGTCAGCCCGGCCTGGACGGCGAGGCCCACCAGCACCAGCCGGGTCACGCTCGCACCGGAGCGCCAGCCGAGCACCCCCAGCAGCACCGCGGCGAGCAGTCCGCCGCCGAGCGCGGCCAGCGGCATCAGCGCCTGCGAGGCACCGGCGGCCAGCATCGCCACCGCACCGAACGACGCGCCGCCGGTCACCCCCATGACATCCGGTGAGGCCAGCGGATTGCGGAACAGCCGCTGCAGCAGCGCACCGGCCACCGCCAGCCCGCCGCCCGCGATGATCGCGGCGGCCATCCGCGGGGCGCGGAACTCCTGGACGATCAGCACGGTGGCCGTATCGCCCAGCCCGAACAGGCCCCCCAGCGCATCGAACGGCGGCAGCGGCATATCGCCGGTGGACACCGACACCGTGACCAGCACGAGCAGCACCGCGACGGTGCCGAGGGCGAGCAGCGGGACGCGGCGAACGGCACGACGGCGCGCGGGGTTCGGCGCGGCGGGCTGCGCGGGACGCAGGACGTCGGTCATCGGGCCACCTTCCGGGCCAGCAGCGCCAGCAGCGGGGCGCCGAGGAAGGCGCTGATGATGCCGACCTGAAGCTCGGACGGCCGGATGACGAGCCGTCCGAGGATGTCGGCGGCGAGCAGCAGCAGCGGTCCGGCGATCAGGCAGCCGGGGATGACGATGCGGTGGTCGGAGGTGCGGAACAGCTGCCGTACGAGGTGCGGTGCGGCCAGTCCGATGAAGGCGAGCGGCCCGGCGACCGCGACGGCCGAGGCGGCGAGCAGCACCACGGCGAGGCCGCCGGCCAGCCGGATGCGGGTCACCGGTACGCCGAGCGCCTGCGCCGCATCGTCGCCCAGGGCAAGGGCGTTGAGCGCCGGGGTGAGGACCAGCGCGAGGACCAGACCGATCACCAGGGTCGGCAGCACCGGCCAGAGCACCGACAGCGGGCGCTCGGCCAGCGATCCGGCCAGCCAGAACCGCGCCTCGTCCAGCGAGCGCTTGCTGGCCAGCATCACCGTGGACGTCCAGGACAGCAGCACGAGTTGGAGGACGGTGCCGCCCAGCGCGAGCCGTGCCGGGTCGAGGTCCCCGGCCCGCCGGGCCAGCGCCTGGGCGAACACGGCGGCCGCCGCGGCGCCCGCGAAGGCGAACCAGAGGTATTCGGCGGGACGGGTCAGATGGAGGGCGTAGATCGCGGTGACCACGGCGAAGCCGGCACCGGCGTTGATGCCGAGAGTGGTCGGTGAGGCGAGCGGGTTGCGGGTGATGCCCTGGACGACCGCCCCGGCGACGCCGAGCGCCGCGCCGACCGCGAGTCCGACGAGGGTGCGCGGCAGCCGAAGACCCGTCACCACGAGGGCGTCCCGCCCGTGTTCGGTCCCTGACAGGGCGTCGAGCACGGTGGACAGCGGTACGGAACGGGCCCCCAGTGCGAGGCTCAGCGCCGCGCAGACCGCCAGCGCGCCCAGGCCGGCCGCGAACAGCGGGATACGCCGCCAGGTCCGCGCGGCGGGGCGCGGTTCGGGCACGGGGGGTGCTGTGGCAGGTGGGTTGGTCGTCGACACGCGTCGTTACATTAGGTTAGGCATACCTAATTCTGCAAGTGCAAGGACTGGATGCGGGTAACTGTCCTCTTTGTCGGCGAAGTTGGCCTCAATCCTGCCTTTCGAAGGTTTCCCCCCGGGGATCGCGAGGTTCACTCACTCTCAAAGTGTATTGATTGCACCTTCTTAGTCACTGTGCTTTTCTTGAGTCATGACCACCACCCCGCGTATCGCGATCATCGGCGGCGGCCCCGGCGGGCTCGTCTGCGCCCGGGTCCTCCAGCGGCACGGCATCGAGGTCACCGTCTACGACCGCGATGCGTACGCCGAAGACCGTCCGCAAGGCGGCACGCTCGACCTGCACGAGGCCACCGGTCAGGCGGCCCTGCGCGCGGCGGATCTGGACAAGGAGTTCTTCGCCCTGGCCCGCCCCGAGGGCCAGGAGATGCGCCTGCTGGACCACACCGGCACCGTGCTCTTCCGGCATGCGCCGGACGCCGGCGAACCGGACCGACCCGAGATCGACCGCGGCGAACTGCGCCGCCTCCTCCTGGACTCCCTCACCCCCGGCACCGTCCGCTGGGGCCGCTATCTGCGCACCCTCCACCCGCGCGGCGACGGCACCCACGAGGCCGAGTTCGACGGCGGCCCGTCCGAGACCTTCGACCTGGTCATCGGTGCCGACGGCGCCTGGTCCCGGGTGCGGCCGCTGCTCTCGGACGACTCGCCCCACTACGCGGGCGTCACCTTCGTCGAGACCGCGTTCGACGACGTCGACACCCGCCATCCGGCCGTCGCCCGCCTCGTCGGCGACGGCGGCATGATGGCCGCACACGACAACAAGGCCCTGATCGCCCAGCGCACTTCCCGCGCCCGGATCCGCGTGTACGCCGCCTTCCGGGGGTCCCAGGACTGGGCGCTGGAGCGCGGCGTGCACCTCGCCGACCCGGAAGCGGTGCGCGCCGCGCTCCTGGAACGCTTCGCCGGCTGGGACGACCGGCTGCTGGCACTGCTACGGGAGGGCGACGGCGGGTTCGTCAACCGGCCCCTGTACGCCCTGCCGGTACCCCACACCTGGACCCACACCCCGGGCCTGACCCTGCTGGGTGACGCCGCGCATCTGATGACGCCGTTCTCCGGCATGGGCGCCAACCTCGCCATGCTCGACGGCTGCGAACTGGCCCAATCCCTCGCGAGGCACGACGAGTTGGACGAGGCGGTGCGCGCGTACGAGGCGAGCATGCTGCCCCGCGCCGCCCGTGCGGCCGAGGCCGCCGCCCGCGGCCTGGACAACGCCATCGCCCCCGACGCCCCGCAGGGCTCGCTGCGCCACCTGCGCCACTTCCAGCGCTCCGCCGACCAGCCGCCCACCACGTAACGCTCCGCCCGTACCGACTCCACTTTCCGAGTCACTCAACCCTGAGAGTTAGTCTGACGTTATGACTCAGCCGACGACCGGCCGCCGGGAACGCAAGAAGGCCCAGACCCGCAAGGCGCTGGCGGACGCCGCCCTCGAGCTGTTCCTGGAGCACGGCTACGACCAGGTCAGCGTCAAGGATGTGGCGGAGGCCGCCGATGTGTCGGTGACCACGTTGTTCAAGCACTTCAGCGGCAAAGAGGCGCTGGTCTTCGACCGGGACACCGAACGGGGCGAGGCGCTGGTCGCGGCGGTACGGGAGCGCGGACCGGGCCGGACGGTCCTGGACGGACTCCGTGACCACCTGCGGGACATCGTGCTCAAGGCCCATGACGCCCCGGAGTTCCGCCGGTTCCGGGAGCTGATCGACGGCACCCCGGCGCTCGGCGAGTACGCGCACCGCATGTGGATGCGGCACGAGACGGCCCTGGCCGGTGCGATCGCCGCGGAGACCGGTGTTGATGCGGATGATGTGCGGGTCCGTGCGCTGGCCCACTATGCGCTGGCCGCGCCCCGGCTGGCCGGCGGTGGCGCGGACCCCGGGGCCGACCTGGACCGCATCTTCACCCTTCTGCGACACGGCTGGGGTGACCTGGGCGTCTGACGGGACGAATCATCAGTTCGTCACACGAACGGCTCCTCGATCGTCGTTGCGTCGTCGAATTCTTGTGATTTACGCGTAATGTCCACTTCGCGCCAATGGTGGCATTGCGCGTCAAGAACAGGAGAACCTTATGTCCACGACCGACATCTTCGGGGGCCGAGGCAAGCAGCTGGCGGCCGGTGCGGGTGCACTGACCGCGGCCCTCACCCTCGGTGCGACGCTGCTCGCTGCGGCTCCCGCTCAGGCGGCGGCGCCCCCCGCGCCCCCCTCACCGCCCCAGGGCGCGGCCGCGAAGCCGTACGGCACGATCACCGCCAGCCATGGCCTGACCCTGCGTCAGGACCCCAGCACGGACGCCCTTGTGCGCGGCTACGTCCGCCACCAGGCGCGGATCGGCCTGCAGTGCAAGGTCCGTGCGCAGAGCATCGAGGGGAACAACATCTGGTACCTGGTCCGTGACACGCGGGACAGCTGGATCTCCGCGAAGCATGTGAACAACAGCGGAGCCGTCAAGTTCTGCAAGGACATGCCGCACAACAAGGTCGTACCGAACAACCCGCCGAAGCACGCCAAGGGCTGACCGGCCCGGTGAGGCCCGGTCCGGTACCGCAGGGTGCCGGACCGGGCCTTCCGCATGCGCGCCGAAGGGGCGCGTCAGACCAGGCCGTTCCAGCCCCAGCGGGGTGTGGGGCCCGGGTCGCCGAGGTCGGTGCCGGCCGGGTCGGCGGACACCTCGCGGGCGATCCTGGTGCCCCAGTCGAAGTACGCGATGACCTGCCGGCGCAGCTCCTCGTCGGCCGGCAGCTCCTTATCGACGGCGCCGCCCATCAGCTCCATCCAGCGCAGCCGTTGCTCCTCGGTGATCTCCAGGCCGAGGTGCGAGCGCAACAGGGCCTGATGGCCGCCCAGTTCGTCGGTGAACGCGGTGTCCCCGCCGAAGATCTCCGCCAGCCAGACGGCGACATGCTCGATATGGGTGCGGGTGAAGTCCGCGAACACCGGCGCCAGTACGGGGTCGGCGAGCACCGCTTCGTAAAAGGTGTTGCTCAGACGGCGCAGCACCTCGATGCCGCCGATCGCTTCCAGCAGCGTATGCGGCCGCTCGGTCATGGCTCCGGTTCCCTCCGTTGTGTCACCGCATCGGTGATCGTCCGGTGAGCGTAGAGCGGGCGGCCGGTGCCGAGAGGCCCTTCCGTATTAATGGAACACGTTCTACTGTGCCCTTCGGTCCGGCGGTCGACGGGCCGTCAGAATCGCCGCGCGCCATCGCACCGGACGACCGGACCGGACGAACTGGAGGGGCCGTGCACCTCGAATACACCCCCGAGCAGCAGCAGTTGCGGGCCGAGCTGCGGACGTACTTCGCCGAACTGGTGCCGGACAACGCCTACGCCCGGTACGCCGACCCCGCCGCCCAGAAGCGCTTCTACCGCGCCACCGTGCGCCGCCTCGGCTCCGACGGCTGGCTCGGCGTCGGCTGGCCCAAGGAATTCGGCGGCCGCGGGATGACCCCGATGGAACAGTTCATCTTCTTCGACGAGGCCGCGCAGGCGGGCGTACCGCTACCGCTGATGGCGCTGAACACCGTCGGCCCGACGATCATGCAGTTCGGCACCGACGAGCAGAAGGCCTACTTCCTGCCCCGGATCCTCTCCGGCGAGATCGACTTCGCCATCGGCTACAGCGAACCGGACGCCGGAACGGACCTGGCCGCGCTGAAGACCCGTGCCGTACGCGAAGGGGACGAGGACAGCGGCCACTACGTCGTCAACGGGCAGAAGATCTGGACGACGAACGGCGACACCGCCGACTGGGTCTGGCTGGCGGTACGGACCGATCCCGACGCCCCTCCCCACAAGGGCATCACCATGCTCCTGGTCCCCACCAGCGACCCCGGCTACTCCTGCACCCTCATCAACACCCTCGCCTCGCACGACACCACCGCCAGCTACTACGAGAACATCACCGTCCCCGCCTCCCGCCGCGTCGGCCAGGAGAACAAGGGCTGGCGGATCATCACCAACCAGCTCAACCACGAGCGGGTCACCCTCGCCGCGCACGGCACCATGGCCATCCGCGCCCTGCACAACGTCCAGCGCTGGGCCGCCGCCACCAAGCTAGCCGACGGTCGCCGCGTCATCGACCTGGGCTGGGTCCGCGGACGGCTGGCCCGCACCCACACCAAACTGGATGCGATGAAGCTGCTGAACTGGCAGATGGTCGACGCGCTCCAGCAGGGCACGCTCACCCCCCAGGACGCCTCCGCGGTCAAGGTCTACGGCTCCGAGGCCCGGCGCGACGCGTACGCCTGGCTGATGGAGACCGTCGGCGCCGCGGGCCCCCTCAAGGAGGGCTCGGCCGGCGCGGTGCTGCACGGCGAACTGGAACGCGGCTACCGCTCCGCCGTCATCTTCACCTTCGGCGGCGGCAACAACGAGATCCAGCGCGAGATCATCTCGTGGATCGGCCTCGGGATGCCCCGCGTACGGCGCTGACCGGCCGCGACGAGGACTTCGGGCGGTCGCTTGCCGCGCGGCTGTCGCCCAGGAGGGCGATGGGCATCAACACCGCTACCGGTGCGCGAAAGTGATGCCCCGTCACATTCTTCATCCTCCCGGTACCGAACGACGGCACAGACCTCATGAAGTCTGCGCCGCCGTTCCGGAGTGCGGGACGGGTCAGCCGGCGGAGCCGCTGCCTCTGACGCGCCTCGCTGTCGCCGCCAGGCGCCGTATCCGGGCTGCGGCGGCTGCGGCGGCTGGTGGGTCACGGTTGTCGACTCGCTCACTTCATCGATTGCAGGGGCCGCACATCCTTCCGCAGCCCGCGAATTCGCCGACGTCAGGGTGTTGGTGCGGGACTACGGGCAGCCACCGCACCGCCGCGTCCCAGGTGGCGTGTGCTGGTGGGCGTCGCTCCCGGTCAGTAGCGTTGGTGAGAGCCAACCGGCAATCCCGGTCACACCGGCGTCCAGCGGGAGGTGTGGTGATGGCAGGCGACCCCGGGCTCTTCGGTCCCCGTTCGGTGACCTGGCAGATGCACGGCGACCCGATGATGTGGATCGCGGGTATCCGCGCGCTGTACCTCCAGGCGCTGCATCCCCGCGCGGTGGCCGGCGTCATCCAGAACTCCGCTGCTTTCCAGAAGAACAAGAGGGGCCGGCGCGACGCCTGGGGCCGGCTGATGCGCACGGCGAACTTCGTCGGCACCCTCACCTATGGCACCACCGACGCTGCCGAACGGGCCGGTGGCAGGGTCCGCGCCATCCACCGCAGGCTGTCCGCCACCGACCCGGCCACCGGCGAGCGCTACCGCATCGACGACCCGGAGCTGCTGCTGTGGGTCCACTGCGCCGAGGTGGACTCCTACCTCCACGTCCTGCGCCGCTCCGGATTCCCGCTCAGCGACGCCCAGGCCGACGCCTACCTGGACGAACACCGCGTCAGCGCCCGGCTCGTCGGCCTCGACCCGGCCGCCGTCCCCGGCGACCGGGCCGCACTCGCCGCCTACTTCGCGGCCGTCCGGCCCGCCCTCGCGCTCACCCCCGAGGCCCGGCAGGTCGACGACTTCCTGCGCAGCCCGCCGACCCCCGCCGTCCTCGTGCCCGCCCGCGCGCTCGTATGGCACCGGGTGGCCACGCTCGCCTACGGCGCACTGCCCGCCTTCGCCCACGAGCTGTACGGGCGCCCGGCGCCACCGCCCGCCAGCGTCACCCGCCGGCTGCGCGCCACCGGCCGGGTCCTGCGCGCCGTTCCCCCCGCCGTGCGCTGGCAACTTCCGCCGCAACACATCCTGCGCGCCGTCGCGCGGCTCGGCCCCGGCAGCCGCCCAGCGCCCTACAAGCTGCGCCGGTCCGCCGCCATACTGGAGCGGCAGGAGGACCCGCAGGGGGAGCTGCACGACTGAACGCGGGGCGTGGACGGGGGACGGCGATACGCGATGGCCGAAGAAAGGCTGATCCAAGGGCGCTACCGGCTGCTCGACATCATCGGGCGGGGCGGGATGGGCGAGGTCTGGCGGGCCCGCGATGAATCGCTGGGCCGCCAGGTCGCCGTCAAATGCCTCAAGCCCATGGGGCCGCGGCACGATCCGCGGTTCCTGACGGTGCTGCGCGAGCGCTTCCGCCGCGAGGCGCGGGCCGCCGCCGGTCTCCAGCACCGCGGCATCACCGTCGTCCATGACTTCGGCGAGCACGACGGCACCCTCTTCCTCGTCATGGAGCTGCTCAACGGCCGCAACCTCAGCCAGCTGCTGGACGACAACCGCCGCCGGCCGCTGCCCGTCCCGGACGTCATCGACATCGCCGAGCAGGTCGGCGCCGCGCTCGCCTACACCCATGCCCAGGTCATCGTGCACCGCGACCTCAAACCGGCGAACATCGTGCGCACCATCGACGGCACGGTCAAGATCTGCGACTTCGGCATCGCACGGCTCGGCCACGACATCGGCTTCACCGCCCGGCTGACCGGCACCGGCGTCGCCATGGGCAGCCCGCACTACATGTCACCCGAGCAGATCGGCGCGGACGCCGTCGACCACCGCAGCGATCTGTACTCGCTCGGCTGTGTGCTGTACGAGATCGCCACCGGCGCCCCGCCGTTCGGCACCGGCGACGCCTGGGCGGTGCTCGTCGGCCATCGCGACACCGCCCCGCGGCCCCCGCGCGAACGCCGGCCCGATCTGCCCGAGCCCTACGAGCGGATCATCCTCGATCTGCTCGCCAAGGACCCGGACGACCGCCCCCAGGACGCCGACGAACTGGGCAAACGCCTGGCCGACGCCCGCCAGGGGCGGTCCGGCCCGGCGGCCCGCGTGGACGCCGTTCCCACCCGGCGCGTGCCCTCCTGGACCCGCGGTATGACCCTCGGCTCCCCGGCCGGCACGCCCCGCCGTCACCCTTTCGACCAGGCCACCGCCGTCCTCACCGACACCTGGACCGACGGCAGCGGCACCCAGCGCCAGGAGACCTCCCCGGCCGCCGGATCCGCCCGGCCGGTGCGGCCCGGTGACGACCCCGACGCCCTCACCGCCCGCCTGGAGGACGGCTTCGCGCTGGGCAGGCTCGGCCGGCACTTCGAGGCGCAGCAGATCTGGGCCGAGGTACTGGCCGGCCGGGAACGCGTCCTGGGCCCCGACCACCCCGAGACCCTCGACTGCCGCCATCACCTCGCGTTCGGCCTCGCCCGCCTGGGCCGGCTGGAGGACTGCTGCGCGATGGCCGGCGAGGTCGCCGACGCGCGCGCCCGGGTGCTCGGCGCGCGGCATCCCGACACCCTCGTCACCCGTTACGAAATGGCCTATGTGATGGGGCAGCTGGGCCGGTGGCAGGAGGCGCTGCGGACCTACCAGGAGGTGGCGGCGGCGCGCACCGTAACGCTCGGCCCCGACCACCCCGACACCCTCGCGGCGCGTTACGAGACCGGCATCGGCCTCGGCCGGCTGGGCCGCGGCGCCGAGGCCCTGGCGCTCTACCGCGACCTGGTGGTGGTCCGCAGCCGCGCACAGGGCGCCGACGACCCGGAGACGCTGCGCGCCCGGCACGGACTGGGCGTCAACCTCGGGCGGCTGGGCCGGTGGGAGGAGGCGCTGGCCGAAGCCCGCGAGGTGGCGGCGGCGCGCGAGCGGGTGCTCGGCGCGGACCACCCCGACACCCTCGTCAGCCGCCGGGAGATCGCCGTGGCGCTCGGCTGGCTGGGCCGCTGGGCCGCGGCGCTCGTCGACTACCGCCAGGTCGCCGACGCCCGCGAACGGGTCCTGGGCGCCGGCCATCTCGACGCGCTGGCCAGCCGTACGGACGAGGCGCAGTGCCTGGAGCAGCTGGGCCGCACGGACGAGGCGGCCGCCCTCTACCGCCGGGTCGCCGCGCTGCGCGAGGAGCGCGCCGCGCGGCGGTAGCGGACGGCGGCCCGGCCGCCTCAGCGCGCGGCGACCCGGTAGAGCACGGTGCCGTGCGCCGGCACGTCCCGCGCGACGATGTCCCCGCCGCTGTGCCGGACGCGTCCGGTGACCAGATCGTGCAGCCGGTACGAGGACGCCTGGGGCAGCCCCGCCGCGGCCGCCGTGGTGGACACCGTCCGCGGCGTGTCACCGGTGTTGAACAGCGCCACCGCCCGCCGGCCGTGCCGCAGCGGCTTGGACATCACCGTGAAGCCGTCGTTCTGCTCGATGACCTTGCCCTGCTTGCCGAGCGGGTCCTGGTCGACGGCGATGATCTCCTCGTTCCCCAGTACCTCCTGCGCCTCCGGGGAGAGCTTGCCGAGATCCGTACTGGAGATCAGCGGCGCCGCCATCATCGCCCACAGCGACATCTGGCTCTGCATCTCGTGCCGGTTGAGCCCGGAGTCACCCACGAGCAGGAAATCCGGGTCGTTCCAGCGTCCGGGCCGCTGAAGCTGCGCCAGTCCCGCGTTGTAGCGGAAGTTGTAGACGATGGAGGACCACTTCGTGGCCGGGCTCTGCTGCTCCAGGGCGATGTCCCGTCCGCCGCGCCACAGATTGCCGACCTTGGCGGACCAGTCGATGACCTGGTGCCAGACGCTGTCGCCGTCGTACTGGAAATAGGCCGGCGCGGACACCGAGAAGGTGATGGGCCGTCCGGTGGCCTCCAGCGCCCGGCTCTGCTGCTCGTACACGTCGCGATAGATCTGTTCCTTGGTGCGGCCGGCGGGCCGCGGCACATTGCAGCCGTCCGCCTTGAGGTAGTCGACGCCCCAACGGGCGAACAGCCGCGCGTCCTCGTTGAAATGGCCGTAGCTGCCCGGGTACTTGCCGCAGGTGAGGGTGCCGACGTCCTCGTAGATCCCGAATTTCAGGCCCATCCGGTGCAGTTCCCGCCCGATGTACGCCATGCCGTTCGGGAACTTGTCCTTGTCCGGCACCAGCTCGCCCTGGGGGCCGCGCTGCTTGGCCATCCAGCAGTCGTCGACGGTGACGGTGTCATAGCCCTTTTTCGCGAGCCCGGTCCGCACCAGTGCCCGCGCGTTGTCCAGGACGACCTTCTCGTTGACGTTGCACAGGTAGTACGACCAGTTGTTCCAGCCCATCGGCGGGGTCGGGGCGAGATTCGGATACGCGGCGGAGGTGCGCGCGCGGGCCGCGGTACGTGTCGTACCGGAGGACGCATCGGCGTCCGAGGCGGCGGAGGCGGGTCCGGTGGCCGCGAGCAGCCCGGCCGAGCAGGCGGCGACGGCGGTCAGGGCGATGAACGCGCGGCCGGTGCGGGGAACCTGACGGTGGGACACGGATCACCTCACGGGGTGGGCGGGACGGCCGGGGCGCTGCACCGTCGGCGGAATCGGTGCGGCGCACGGCCGGACGCTAGAAGTCGGCCCCGGCCCGGTCAAGAAGCCGCACCGACCCGCCCGGAGGTTTCAGCCGCCTGCCCTGGCCACCGAGATCACCGCGTGCTATTCCAAGGGCATGCCGGAACGGACTTCGTATGACGCCGTCATCGTCGGCGGCGGGCACAACGGACTGGTCGCCGCCGCCTATCTCGCACGCGCCGGGCGCAGCGTGCTGGTGCTGGAGCGGCTGGACCACACGGGTGGTGCGGCCGTGTCGACCCAGGCGTTCGCCGGGGTCGACGCCCGGCTGTCCCGCTACTCCTACCTCGTCAGCCTGCTGCCGCCGAAGATCGTGCGGGACCTGGGCCTGCGCTTCGCGGTCCGCAAACGCACCGTCTCCTCCTACACCCCCGCCGTACGCAACGGCCGTCCCACCGGCCTCCTGGTGGGCGGCGGCGAAGCCCGTACCCGTACCTCCTTCGCCGAACTCACCGGATCCGACCGGGAGTTCACCGCCTGGCAGCGCTTCTACGGCACCACCCACCGCCTTGCCGGGCGCGTCTTCCCCACCCTCACCGAGCCGCTGCCCACCCGCGCCGCACTGCGCGCCACCGTCGACGACGACGCCACCTGGGAGGCCCTCTTCGAACGCCCCCTGGGGGAGCTGGTCGAGGAGACCTTCTCCGACGACCTGATCCGCGGGGTCGTCCTCACCGACGCCCTGATCGGCACCTTCGCCACCGCCCACGACCCCTCACTGCGCCAGAACCGCTGCTTCCTCTACCACGTCATCGGCGGCGGCACCGGCGACTGGGACGTGCCCATCGGCGGTATGGGCGCGCTCACCGACGCCCTGGCAGACGCCGCCCGCCGGGCCGGGGCGGAGATCGTCACCGACTGCCCGGTCACGGCCATCGCCACGGACGGCCGCAGCGCCGAGGTGACGTCCGCCCAGGGCACCGTCGGCGCCCGCCGGGTGCTGGTCAACGCCTCCCCCCGCGAGCTGGCCCGGCTGCTCGGCGAGGCCCCGCCGCCGCCCGCGGAAGGCGCCCAGCTCAAGGTCAATATGCTGCTCACCCGCCTGCCGCGGTTGAAGGACACCGGTGTGGACCCCCGGGAGGCCTTCTCCGGCACCTTCCACATCGCGGAGGGCTACGGCCAGTTGGAGGCGGCCTACCGGCAGGCGGCATCCGGGGAGCTGCCCGCCGCCCCGCCCTCCGAGATCTACTGCCACTCGCTCACCGACCCCTCCATCCTCGGCGGCGACCTGGTCCGCCGGGGCTTCCAGACCCTCACCCTTTTCGGACTGCACACCCCCGCCGGGCTGTTCGCCGCCGACACCCCCGAGAAACCGGCCACCCGCGACCGGCTGCTCGCCGCCACCTTGGCGGAACTCGACACCCATCTGGCCGAACCGATCGCCGACTGCCTCGCCCGCGACGCCGACGGCCGCCCTTGTATCGAGGCCCGCAGCCCGCTCGACCTCGACCGGGAGCTGGGGCTGCCGGGCGGCAACATCTTCCACCGGGACCTGGCGTTCCCGTACGCGGACGAGGAGGCCGCCGGGGCCGGCGCACCGGGCCGCTGGGGCGTGGCCACCGGGCACGCCAATGTGCTGCTGTGCGGAGCGGGCGCGGTGCGCGGCGGGGGAGTGAGCGGCATTCCCGGGCACAACGCGGCGATGGCGGTGCTGGAGGAGGGCTGAGGGGCGTTCGGCGGCCCAGGGGCCGCCCGGGGTAGCTGTCGCGGGCCCGGTGCCGGGGGCGCCGGGCCCGTCCCACGCGAGTTTCTGACGCAGCATCAGAAAGTCTCTTCCCTCCCGCGCCCCGCTGCGGCATCCTGCGCCCATGCAGACGGAGCTGAGCAACACGCTGGGCGTCGAGCACGCCGTCTTCGGGTTCACGCCCTTCCCCGCGGTCGCCGCGGCGATCACCCGGGCGGGCGGCTTCGGGGTGCTCGGCGCGGTCCGCTACACCGCGCCCGACGAACTGGCCCGCGACCTCGACTGGATGCAGGACCACACCGACGGCCTGCCGTACGGCCTCGACGTCGTGATGCCCGCCAAGAAGGTGGAAGGCGTCACCGAGGCCGATGTGGAGGCGATGATTCCCGAGGAACACCGCCGTTACGTCGCGGGGCTCCTCGACAAGTACCAGGTGCCGCAGCTCGCCGACGGGGAGGAATCCGGCTGGCGGATCACCGGCTGGATGGAGCAGGTCGCCCGCAACCAGCTCGATGTCGCCTTCGACTATCCGATCAAGCTCCTCGCCAACGCTCTCGGCTCGCCGCCGCCCGACGTCATCCGGCGCGCCCATGACCACGGCGTCCTCGTCGCCGCACTGGCCGGCAGCCCGCGCCACGCGCAGCACCACAAGGCGGCCGGAATCGACATCGTCGTCGCCCAGGGCTACGAGGCCGGCGGGCACACCGGCGAGATCGCCACCATGGTCCTCACCCCCGAAGTGGTCGCCGCCGTCGACCCGTTGCCCGTACTCGCCGCCGGCGGCATCGGCACCGGCGAACAGATCGCCGCCGGCCTGGCCCTCGGCGCCCAGGGCGTCTGGCTCGGCTCGATCTGGCTGACCACCGAGGAAGCCGAGCTGCACTCCCGCCGGCTGACCGCCAAACTGCTCGCCGCGGGCGCCGGCGACACCGTCCGCTCCCGCGCCCTGACCGGCAAGCCCGCCCGCCAGCTGCGTACCGAATGGACCGACGCCTGGGACGACCCCGGCGGCCCCGGTCCGCTCCCCATGCCGCTGCAAGGACTGCTGGTCGCCGAGGCCAACTCCCGCATCCAGCGCCATGAGGTCGAGCCGCTGCTCGGCACCCCGGTCGGCCAGATCGTCGGCCGGATGAACAGCGAACGCAGCGTCCAGGCCGTGTTCGACGACCTCACCCGCGGCTTCGAGCGGGCCATCGACCGCATCAACCGCATCGCCGGAAGGAGCCAGCAGTGAGCCAGCCCCCCAACGGCTTCTGGGCACAGGCCACCACCGACCCGGACCGCACCGTCCTGATCGCCCCGGACGGCGAGGAGTGGACCGCGGGCCGCCTGCACGCCGCCGTCAACCAACTGGTCCACGGACTGCGCGCGGCGGGCCTGGAGCGCGGCGACGCCTTCGCCGTCGTCCTCCCCAACGGCGTCGAGTTCCTCACCGCCTATCTGGCCGCGTCCCAGGCCGGGTTCTATCTCGTCCCCGTCAACCACCACCTGGTCGGCCCCGAGATCGCCTGGATCGTCGCCGACTCCGGCGCGAAGGTACTGATCGCCCACGAGCGGTACGGCGCCGCCGCGCGCCAGGCCGCCGACGAGGCGGGGCTCCCGGCCGCCCGGCGGTACGCCGTGGGCGCGGTCGACGGCTTCCGCCCGTACCCCGAACTCCTGGCCGGACAACCGGAGTCCGCGCCCGCCGGCCGCACCCTGGGCTGGGTCATGAACTACACCTCGGGCACCACCGGACGCCCCCACGGCATTCGCCGCCCGCTACCCGGCAAGCCCCCCGAGGAGACCTACCTCGGCGGCTTCCTCGGCATCTTCGGCATCAAGCCGTTCGACGACAACGTGCACCTCGTCTGCTCGCCGCTCTACCACACCGCCGTACTCCAGTTCGCCGGTGCCTCGCTGCACATCGGGCACCGCCTCGTCCTGATGGACAAGTGGACCGCACAGGACATGCTGGCCCTGATCGACGCGCACCGGTGCACCCACACCCACATGGTGCCCACCCAGTTCCATCGGCTCCTCGCGCTCCCCGAGGAGGTGCGGGCGTCCTACGACGTCACCTCCATGCGGCACGCCATCCATGGCGCCGCGCCCTGCCCCGACCACGTCAAACGCGCCATGATCGACTGGTGGGGCGGCTGCGTCGAGGAGTACTACGCGGCCAGCGAGGGCGGCGGCGCCTTCGCCACCGCCGAGGACTGGCTCAAGAAGCCCGGCACGGTGGGGAGGCCCTGGCCGATCAGCGAGCTGGCGGTCTTCGACGACGACGGCAACCGGCTGCCGCCCGGCGAACTGGGCACCGTCTACATGAAGATGACCACCGGCGGCTTCAGCTACCACAAGGACGAGGGCAAGACGAAGAAGAACCGCATCGGCGACTTCTTCACCGTCGGCGACCTCGGCTATCTGGACGAGGACGGTTATCTCTTCCTCCGCGACCGCAAGATCGACATGATCATCTCCGGCGGCGTCAACATCTACCCCGCCGAGATCGAGTCCGCCCTCCTCGCCCACCCCGCCGTCGCCGACGCGGCCGCCTTCGGCATCCCGCACGACGACTGGGGCGAGCAGGTCAAGGCCGTCGTCGAACCGGCCGACGGCTACGAGGCGGGGCCCGCGCTCGCCGACGAGATCCTCGCCCACTGCGAGGCGCAGCTGGCGGGCTACAAACGCCCCCGCTCCGTCGACTTCGTCGACGCCCTGCCCCGCGACCCCAACGGCAAGCTCTACAAGCGGCGACTCCGGGACCCGTACTGGGCGGGGCGGGAGCGGGCGGTTTAGGGCTGCTGGGAGCGGCGTGCGTGTTTGGAGGCCTGTGTGGATGGCGCTGAGGCATGTTTGGGCGGCGGGCTCCGAGCTGCGGCCTGAGCTGCGCTTCGCGCCGCGCCCCGCGTCGCGCACCGCGCGGCGGGCCCCGCGCTGCAGCCCCGCGCCGCAGCCCCGCGCCGCAGCCCCGCGCTGCAGCCCCGCGCTGCAGCCCCGCGCCGCAGCCCCGCGCCTCGCCCCGTCGCGCCCCGCACCGCGCGCCACAGCCCCGCGCCCCGCACCGCAGCCCCGCACCGCAGCCCCGCGCCGCGCCCCGCGCTCCTCCACCCGCCCACCCCCCGAAGGGGGGTGGGCGGCGGGGAAACAACAACACCGGGGTGGGCGGCGGGGAAACAACAACACCGGGGTGGGCGGCGGGGAAACAACAACACCGGGGTGGGCGGCGGGGAAACAACCCAGGGGCGGGCAGAACCGGGCACCGTCGGTCAGGGCCGGGCACGCGTGGTCAGGGCCGGGCACAGCCGGTCGGGACCAGGCACGGGCGAGCAGGGCCGGGCCGGGCAGGTCCCGGCCCGGCGGCGCGTTGTCCACAGGGCTTGACCGGGCATCAGGTGGCCCCGAGGATCACGCCATGACGGAAGCGCGGAGCAACACGGTGGACGGGGTACTGCGGCGCAGCGCGCGGCGGGTGCCCGAGCGGACGGCGGTCCGGTACGCCGAGCGGGCCTGGACCTACCGCGAGCTGGACGAGGCGGTGACGGCCGCGGCCCGGGTGCTGCTGGGGGAGGGCCTCCGGCCGGGCGACCGCGTTGCCTCGTACGGGCACAACTCCGACGCGTACCTGATCGGCTTCCTGGCCTGCGCCCGCGCCGGCCTGGTGCACGTTCCGGTCAACCACGGCCTGACCGGCGAGGACCTGAGCTACATCCTGGATCAGTCCGGCAGCGCGCTCGTCCTCACCGACCCCGCCCTCGCCCACCGGCTGCCCCCCTCGGTACGCACCATGCCGCTGCACGACGCCCCCGAAGGACTGCTGGAGCGGCTGCCCACGGCCACGGAAGCCGCGGGCGGGCCGGACCCGGCACAGCCGTCGGCGGACGGCGATGTTCTCGTCCAGCTGCTCTACACCTCGGGCACCACCGCCCTCCCCAAGGGCGCGATGATGACGCACAGCGCGCTGGTGCACGAATACACCAGCGCCATCGTCGCCCTGGACCTCAACGAGACCGACCGGCCGCTGCACTCCCTCCCGCTCTACCACTCCGCGCAGATGCACGTCTTCCTGCTGCCCTATCTAGCGGTCGGGGCGGAGAACGTCATCCTGGACGGGCCCGATCCGGGCCGGATCTTCGACCTGGTCGAAGCGGGCCGGGCGGACAGCCTGTTCGCGCCGCCGACCGTCTGGATCGCGCTCTCGAACCACCCGGACTTCGCGGTACGGGAGCTGAGCGGCCTGCGCAAGGCGTACTACGGCGCCTCGATCATGCCCGTACCGGTCCTGGAGCGGCTGCGTGCCCGGCTGCCCTCCCTCGCCTTCTACAACTGCTTCGGGCAGAGCGAGATCGGCCCGCTGGCCACCGTGCTCGGCCCGGACGAACACGAGGGCCGGATGGACTCCTGCGGACGCCCCGTGCTGTTCGTGGAGGCGCGGGTGGTCGATGAGGCGGGCCGGGAGGTGCCGGACGGCAGCCGTGGCGAGGTCGTCTACCGCTCACCGCAGCTGTGCGCCGGCTACTGGGACAAGCCCGAGGAGACCGCCGAGGCCTTCCGGGACGGCTGGTTCCACTCCGGCGACCTCGCCGTGCGCGACGCGGAGGGCTATTTCACCGTCGTCGACCGGGTCAAGGACGTCATCAACTCCGGCGGCGTACTGGTCGCTTCCCGCCAGGTGGAGGACGTGCTCTACGAGCATCCGCAGGTTGCCGAGGTCGCGGTCATCGGGCTGCCGGACGAGCGATGGATCGAGGCGGTGACCGCCGTGGTCGTACGGCGCACGACGGTCAACGGCGGCAGTGGCAGCAGTGGCGACGGTGAGGGTGCCGGCGGCGAGGTGAGCGAGCGGGAGCTGATCGACGCCGCCCGCGCCCGCCTCGCGCCGTTCAAGGCGCCCAAGCGGGTGATGTTCGTGGACGCGCTGCCGCGCAACGCCAGCGGCAAGGTCCTCAAGCGAGAGCTGCGGAACCGCTTCGGCGCGCCCTGAGCAGCGCGCGAAGGCCGACTGTCAGTGCCCCCTGCCATGCTGAGAGTGATCGGAAATACGGCCGTGCACCTCCCGCGCACGACCCCGATCGGCACGCAGCGCACAGGAGGAGCGACGATGCTGACCACCCATTACGTCCCCGGCACACCGAACTGGCTCGACCTCGGGGCGCCCGACATCGACGCCGCCGTCGATTTCTACGCCGGCGTCTTCGGCTGGACCTTCCAGTCGGCGGGCCCGGAGGCCGGCGGCTACGGCTTCTTCCAGCTCGACGGCAGGACCGTCGGCGCCGTCGGCCCGCTGACGGAGGAGGGCGCGAGCTCTTCCTGGACGGCGTACTTCCACGCCGCCGACGCGGACGCCACGGCCAAGGCCGTAGAGCAGGCGGGCGGCGCGGTCCGCGTCCCGCCGATGGATGTCTTCACCGCCGGGCGGCTGGCCGCCTTCACCGACCCGACGGGCGCCGATTTCGCCGTATGGCAGCCCGGTGACACCCCGGGCCTGGAGACGGTCATGGAAGCGAACACCCTCTGCTGGACCGAGCTGTACACCACCGATGCGGCCGCCGCGAAGGACTTCTACGCCTCGGTCTTCTCCTGGGACTACCAGGACATGCCGATGGGCGGCGACATGGTGTACTCCGTCGTCTCCTCGCCCGGCGGCGGCAAGGAGGGCGACACCGGGCAGGGCGGCATCCTGCAGCTCCAGAAGGACCACCTCCAGGCAGGCTCGACGTCCGAATGGCACCCGTACTTCGGCGTGACCGACTGCGACGCGACGTTCGGCGCGGCCACCTCCCGCGGCGCCACGGTCCTCATTCCCCCGAGCGACGCACCGGGCGTCGGCCGGCTGGCCATGCTCCTGGACCCCGCGGGCGCGGCATTCGCCCTGATCAAGGGCGAGCCGAGCACGTCCTGACCCGGCCGAGCAGGTGGAGAGGCATGCCCATGGGCCCGCTAGGCCTCGCCCCGCGGACGCGCGTCCACGATGCGTTTGATCTTGCCGACCGAGCGCTCCAGCGTCTCGGGATCGACGATCTCGACCGCGACCGAGACCCCGATGCCGTCCTTGACGCTCCGCGCGATCGCCCCGACGGCCGCCGTGCGCTCCTCGGGAGTCGCATCCGGCCGGGCTTCGGCGCGTACGGTCAGATGGTCCATCCGGCCCTGGCGGGTCAGCCGCAGCTGGAAGTGCGGGGCGACGCCCGGCGTGCGCAGCACGATCTCCTCGATCTGCGCGGGGAAGAGATTGACGCCGCGCAGGATGATCATGTCGTCGCTGCGCCCGGTGATCTTCTCCATCCGGCGGAAGGCGGCGCGCGCGGTGCCGGGCAGCAGCCGGGTCAGATCACGGGTGCGGTAGCGGATGACCGGCATGGCTTCCTTGGTGAGCGAGGTGAAGACCAACTCGCCGTGCTCACCGTCCGGCAGCACCTCGCCGGTGAACGGATCGACCACCTCCGGATAGAAGTGGTCCTCCCAGATGTGCAGCCCGTCCTTGGTCTCCAGGCACTCCTGGGCGACGCCCGGTCCCATGACCTCCGACAGGCCGTAGATGTCCACGGCGTCGATCGCGAACCGTTCCTCGATCTCCCGGCGCATCTCCTGGGTCCATGGCTCGGCACCGAAGATGCCCACTTTGAGGGAGGTCGTACGGGGATCGATGCCCTGCCGCTCGAACTCGTCCAGGAGGGTGAGCATGTACGACGGCGTCACCATGATGATCTCGGGGCGGAAGTCCTGGATGATCTGGACCTGCCGCCCGGTCATCCCGCCCGACGCCGGCACGACCGTACAGCCGAGCCGCTCCGCGCCGTAGTGCGCGCCGAGGCCGCCGGTGAACAGCCCATAGCCGTAGGCGATATGGACGGTGTGCCCGGGGCGTCCGCCCGCCGCGTGGATCGAGCGGGCGACGACATCCGCCCAGTGGGAGAGATCGCGCTCGGTATAGCCGACGACCGTCGGCCGTCCGGTGGTGCCGCTGGAGGCATGAATGCGGCGTACCTCCTCCTTCGGGACGGCGAACATCCCGAAGGGGTATTGGGCGCGCAGGTCGTCCTTGACGGTGAAGGGGAAGCGGGCGAGATCGGCGAGCGAACGGCAGTCGTCGGGGTGTACCCCGGCGCGGTCGAACGACTCCCGGTAGAACGGCACGCGGTCATACGCATACCGCAACGAGGCGCGCAGCCGGGTCAGCTGCAGCTCGCGCAAGGCCTCCAGGGAGAGCCGTTCCGCGTCGTCGAACGTCTCGCGCGCGCCGCTGCCCGAGGCACCTGAGGAGCCTGAAAGACCTGAGGAGCCTGAAAGACCCGAAGAGCCCATAGATTCCGAAGGCATGCCCGTAGCCGCTTCCCTGGCCGTTTCCGGCATGGAGTGTCACCGCCTCGTCTCCCTACCGATCATTCGGTAGCTGGATGCGGATCCAAGTAATCAGCGCGCGGCGGACACGTCAAGGGGCGTGCCGCATGCCGCTCGCGGGTAGCGTCCAGCGCATGAGTGACGTCCGGAAAGTGCAGGTCGGTGAGGTCCAGCTGGCATACCGGGTGTGGGGTGAGCCGGATGCGCCGCCGGCCGTGCTGCTGCACTGTCTCGGGGAGGACGGTGAGGACTGGCGCGGCGTGGTCGGCCGGCTCGCCGGCACCCATCGCGTTTTCGCCCTCGACCAGCGGGGTCATGGACACAGTGACTGGCCGGGGGAGTACGGCTTCGCGCGGTGGCGGGACGACGCGATCGGTTTTGTGACGGCCCTCGGTCTGGGACGGGTCACCCTCATCGGGCACTCGCTGGGAGCCGTGACCGCGCTGCTGCTGGCCGCGGACCGCCCCGAGCTGGTGGACAGGCTGGTCCTGGAGGAAGCCGCGCCGCCGGTGCCGTCCGATCCCCCGCAGGAGGTGCCCGAGCGGCCGGAGGGGCCGCAGTCGTTCGACTGGCGGGCCAAGATCGCGGTGGTCGCGGAGCGCAATACGCCCCACGCCTTCGACCGGGACGCCCTGGCGAAGATCAGCGCGCCCACCCTCGTCATCGCGGGCGGCCCCACCAGCCACATCCCGCAGCACCACCTCGCCGAGGTGGCCGACCGGATCCCCGATGCTCGCCTGGTGACCATCGAGGGCGCCGGCCATCTCGTTCACGAGGAGCGTCCGGGGGAGTTCCTGGCGGCGGTGACGTCCTTCCTGGCCGCGCGGTCGTAGCGCGCGGCACCGCGTCACAGGGTGGTGTAGCCGTACGCCAGCACGATGCCATGCCCTCGGCCCGTACGGGCCGACCGGCGTTCCCAGGCTCTACGAAGCGGTCCCGGGGCGGTATCGCCCGCTGCCCGCCCTGGAGCTGGCCGGCCGCTTCCAGTCCACAGGGGATCGTGCCGGGGCGCGGAGGTGGCCGTGGCGGGCCGTGCCGCGTCCGCGTTCGCCCTCGCCCGCTCCTGACCCGGTACGCCCGGACGGCCGCAGTCCGGGTGCCGTACGGTGACCCGACAGGCCAACTCCCCGCCACCCGCAGTGCTTTCCGTTGAGAGAGTGCGGTGAGTGCAGTGAGTGCAGTGAGTTGAGAGAGCTGAGAGACCTGAGAGAGTTGAGAGAAAGGACGGCCGTGCAGCCGACCAGCCCGATGCGCCGCGCGCTGATCGCCGGTGCCACCGCGACCCTGCTGTTCGCCGCAGCCGGTGGTGCCGTCGCCGCCCCGGCGCACCCGACGGCGGCCCCCGCGCGCGCCGTCGCCCATGCCCCCGCCGCGACCTCCCCGTACGCCCAACTCCGTCCGCTCGCCGCGCTGTCCGCCGAGCGGCTGGCCACCGGCGACCTGGTGGCCGCGGCGAAGTGGGGCACCGGGAGCCCGATCGACGATCCGGCCCGGGAACAGGTCGTACTGGACTCGGTCGCGGCCCAGGCGCGGCAGTTGGGCGCCGATCCCGAGGCGACGGTGCGGATCTTCCGGGACCAGATCGAGGCGAGCAAGATCGTGCAGCGCGGGCTGCACCGCCAATGGGACGCCGACCCGGCCCAGGCCCCCACCGAGCGGCCGGACCTGAACGAGGTGCGGGAGAAGATCAACCGCATCAACGGCGAGCTGGTGCGCGCCATCGCCGCTTCGTCACCGGCCCGCTCCGCGCCGTACTGCGGTCCGCTGGAGGCCGGGGCCGCCGTCCAGGTGCGGTACGAACGGCGCCTGGACGCACTGCATACCGTGGCGCTGGCCCGCTCGCTGCGCTCGGTCTGCGGCTGAGGCCCCTGCCGGGCGGCCCACCGGCCGGGGGCGGGCCGCCGACGACCGGCCGCGCCGCCCCCTCACCCGCAGCCCCTCACCTGCCGCCCGCCGCCCGTCACCCCTCCCGCTCGCCCGCCACCACCGCCTTCGCCCACCGGTAATCCGCCTTCCCGCTGGGCGAACGCTGGATACGGTCGGTGAAGACGACGGCCCGCGGGATCTTGTACCCCGCCAGCCGGGTACGGCAGTGATCCTGTATGCCGGAGAGGTCCAGCGGTTCGGCCCCGGAGCGGAGTTGGACGACGGCCGCGACCCGGTTCCCCCACCGCGCGTCCGGCACCCCCGCCACCAGCGCGTCGTACACATCCGGATGGGCCTTCAGCGCCTGCTCGACCTCCTCCGGATAGATCTTTTCGCCGCCGGAGTTGATGCACTGCGACCCCCGGCCGAGGACGGTGACTATGCCCTCGGGGTCGACGGTCGCCATGTCCCCCAGCAGCACCCACCGGTCCCCGCCCGACTCAAAGAACGTCTCCGCGGTCTTCTTCGGGTCGTTGTAGTACCCCAGCGGTACGTGTCCGCGCAGCGCGAGACGGCCCGGCTCGCCCACCCCGACCGGCTCATGGGTGGCCGGATCCACCACCGCCATGCGGGAGTTGACCCGCAGCCGGAATCCCGTATCCGGGCCGGAGTCCTCCGTCGCGGTGCCGTTGAAGCCGGATTCCGAGGAGCCGAAGTTGTTGAGCAGCATGGCGTTCGGAACCAGCGCGCTGAACTGCGACCGTACGGTCTCGGAGAGGATCGCGCCGGAGCTGCTGACGCTGAAGAGGGACGAGCAGTCGGTGCCCCTGAGCGGCCCGTCGAGCGCATCGACGAGCGGGCGCAGCATCGCATCGCCGACCAGCGACACGCTGGTCACCTTCTCGCGCGCGACGGTCCGCAGTACCTCCTCCGGCACGTACTTGCGGTGAATGACGACCTTCTGGCCGAAGTGGAAGGCGATGAACGCGGTGAGGGTGGAAGTGCCGTGCATCAGCGGGGGCGTGGGGAAGAACACGAGACCCTCGCCGCCCGCCGCGACCCGCTCGGCCAGTTCCTGGGGCCGTTTCACCGGCTCGCCGGTCGGTGCGCCGCCGCCCATTCCGGAGAAGAAGATGTCCTCGTGGCGCCACATCACACCCTTGGGCATCCCGGTCGTGCCGCCGGTGTAGATGACGATCTGGTCGTCGGCGGAGCGCGGGCCGAAGCCGCGTGCGGGTGACCCGTCGGCCTCGGCGTCCGCCAGGGCCACCGGGGCGAGCGCGGGCTCGGGGGCACCGGCGGGCGGCGTGCCGACCCGTACGAGATGCCGCAGACCGGGCGCCTGTGGGAGGGCGGCGGCCACGCGCTCGGTGAACTCCGCGTCGAAGACCAGGCCCACCAGGTCGGCGTCCCGGTAGAGGTAGACCAGCTCTTCCTCGACGTAGCGGTAGTTGACGTTGACCGGCACGGCGCGGATCTTCAGACAGGCGTAGGCGGCCTGGAGATATTCGATGCCGTTGTACAGATGCAGGCCGACGTGCTGGCCGGGGCCGATGCCGCGGTCGCTCAGGTGGTGGGCGAGGCGGTTGGCGGCGCGGTCCAGTTCCGCGTAGGTGAGGCGGCGTTCGGCGCCGGTTCCCGGGTGATCGACGTACACCAGCGCCTCGCGGTCGGGAACCGTGTCGACGATCGACTCGAAGAGGTCGGCAAGGTTGTACTCCACGTCTCCTCCAGACCGGGCGGGCATCGGTTCGGTCCGGTCCGCCGGACCGGGCCTCGGCGGTCATTAGAGCGTCGGGGAGGGGAGCAGGGAAGGGGCGCGGCCAAGAAATCTGACTGAGTGTCAGAAAAGCCTTGAAGTCGCCGTGCGGCTACTGCAACCTGTTCTACGCCTTGAGACGGGAGGACGGAATGGGTGGTACGGACGGAACGGGAAGTGCGAAGGGAACGAGCAGCGCTGAGCGAATGAGCGGTGCGGAGGGAACGGGCGCCGCGGTGGGAACGGGCACCGCAGAGGAAGCGGGCACCGCAGACGCAACGGGAAGCCCGGACGGACGACGCGGCAAGCAGGAGACGGCCGGCACGGAGCATCTGACCGTGACCCGCGTCGGCGCCACGCTGGTGCTGACCCTCAACCGGCCCGAGGCGAAGAACGCCCTCTCCCTGCCGATGCTGGTGGGCCTGTACGACGGCTGGATCGCGGCCGACGAGGACGACGACATCCGCTCCATCGTCCTCACCGGCGCCGGCGGCACCTTCTGCGCCGGAATGGACCTGAAGGCCCTGGCCGGCAACGGCATGGCGGGCCAGCAGTACCGCGACCGCCTGCGCGACGACCCCGACCTGCACTGGAAGGCGATGCTGCGGCACCACCGCCCGCGCAAACCGGTGATCGCCGCCGTCGAGGGCCACTGCGTCGCGGGGGGTACGGAGATCCTCCAGGGCACCGACATCCGCGTCGCCGGCGAGAGCGCGACCTTCGGACTCTTCGAGGTCAAGCGGGGACTGTTCCCCATCGGCGGCTCCACGGTCCGGCTCGCCCGCCAGATCCCGCGCACCCACGCCCTCGAAATGCTGCTCAGCGGCCGCCCGTACCCGGCGGCCGAGGCCGCGCGCATCGGACTGATCGGCCATGTCGTGCCGGACGGCACCGCGCTCGGCGCGGCCCTGGAGATCGCCGAACGGATCAACGCCTGCGGGCCGCTCGCCGTCGAGGCCGTCAAGGCATCCGTCTACGAGACCGCCGAGATGACCGAGACCGACGGGCTCGAGGCCGAACTCGCCCGCGGCTGGCCGATTTTCGACACCGCCGACGCCAAAGAGGGCTCCCGGGCCTTCGCGGAGAAACGCCCGCCCGTCTACCGGCGCGCCTGACACCTACGGAGCCCCGCATGCCAGAAGTCCTCTCGGCGCCCCTCGTCGTCGAATTCCCCTTCACCCGCTCGCTCGGCCCCGTACAGAGCGCCTTCCTCACCGGGCTGCGCGAACGCACCGTCCTCGGCGTCACCACGAGCGACGGCCGGGTCGTCGTACCGCCCACCGAATACGACCCGGTCACCGCCGAGGAGATCCGCGATCTCGTCGAGGTCGGCACCAGCGGCACGGTCACCACCTGGGCCTGGAACCCGGCCCCGCGGCGCGGCCAGCCCCTGCGGACCCCCTTCGCCTGGGTCCTGGTCCGGCTCGACGGCGCCGACACCGCGCTGCTGCACGCCCTGGACGCACCCGGCCCCGAAGCCGTACACACCGGCATGCGGGTCACCATCCGCTGGGCCGCCGAACGCACCGGCGCGATCACCGACATCGCCTGCTTCGAACCGGCCGGCGCCGACGAGCCCACCACCGGACCGACGCCGCACAGCGGCGAGTTCGCCGACCCCGTCACCGGCATCACCGCCCCCGCCCGCCTCGACTACACCTACTCGCCCGGCCGCGCCCAGTCCCGCTACATCCAGGCGCTCGCCGACCACAAGACCATCGGCGAACGCTGCCCCTCCTGCCGCAAGGTGTACGTCCCGCCCCGCGGCGCCTGCCCCACCTGCGGCGTCGCCACCGACACCCAGGTCGAGGTCGGCCCCCGCGGCACCGTCACCACCTTCTGCATCGTCAACATCAAGGCCAAGAACCTCGACATCGAAGTCCCCTACGTCTACGCCCATATCGCCCTCGACGGCGCCGATCTCGCCCTGCACGCCCGGATCGGCGGCATCCCCTACGACCAGGTCCGCATGGGCCTGCGCGTCGAACCCGTATGGAGCGAGGGCGGGCGCTTCCCCGACCACTACCGCCCCACCGGCGAACCCGACGCCGACTACGACAGCTACAAGGAGCTGATCTGATGCCCGAGCCAGAGCGGGATCCGGTGCGCGGTCCGGGGCGCGAGGTCGCCATCGTCGCCTTCGGGCAGAGTGCGCACATCCGCGACAGCACGGAGACCTCCGAGGTCGAAATGCTGATGCCGGTGCTCCATGACGTCCTGGCACAGACCGGCCTCAAGGCCGGCGACATCGGCTTCACCTGCTCCGGCTCCAGCGACTACCTTGCGGGCCGCGCCTTCTCCTTCACCATGGCGCTGGACGGCGTCGGAGCCTGGCCGCCGATCTCCGAATCCCATGTCGAGATGGACGGCGCCTGGGCGCTGTACGAGGCCTGGGTCAAGCTCCTGACCGGAGAGGCCGAGACCGCGCTGGTCTACGCGTACGGCAAATCCTCGCCCGGCGACGTCCGCGAGGTCCTCACCCGCCAGCTCGACCCCTATTACGTGGCCCCGCTGTGGCCCGACTCCGTCGCGCTGGCCGCCCTCCAGGCCCAGGCCCTGATCGACGCGGGACTGACCGACGAACGCCAACTGGCCGGTATCGCGGCCCGCAGCCGCACCTCCGCCGAGTCCAACCCGCACGCCCAGCTGCGCGGCGGCACCCGGTCCGGCGGCGCCCCCGTCGTCGCCCCCCTGCGCACCGGCGACTGCCCGCCCGTCAGCGACGGCGCGGCCGCCGTCGTCCTCGCCGTCGGCGACACCGCCCGCGCTCTCTGCGACCGCCCCGCCTGGATCCGCGGCCTCGATCACCGCATCGAGGCACACAGCCTGGGCGTCCGCGATCTCACCGACTCACCCTCCACCCGCCTCGCCGCCGAACGCGCCGGAGCCTTCGACGGGCCGGTCGACACCGCCGAACTGCACGCCCCCTTCACCTCCCAGGAAGTCGTCCTGCGCCGCGCCCTCGCACTCGACGCGCCCGGCTCCACCGTCCGGATCAATCCGTCCGGGGGCGCACTGGCCGCCAACCCCGCCATGGCCGCCGGCCTCATCCGCCTCGGCGAGGCCGCCGCCCGTATCCAGCGCGGGGAGTCCGACCGCGCCCTCGCGCACGCCACCTCGGGGCCGTGCCTGCAGCAGAACCTGGTCGCCGTCCTGGAAGGTGAGTGAGAAGCGTCATGACCGTCAGGAGCAAGGCCCCGACAGGGAAAGAGCCGGTGGCCGTCGTCGGCATCGGACAGACCGCACACGTCGCCGCCCGGCGCGATGTCTCGATCGCCGGACTCGTCCGCGAGGCCGCCCGACGCGCCCTGGAAGACGCCCAGTTGACCTGGGCCGACATCGACGCCGTCGTCATCGGCAAGGCCCCCGACTTCTTCGAGGGCGTGATGATGCCGGAGCTCTACCTCGCCGACGCGCTCGGCGCCGTCGGCAAGCCGATGCTGCGCGTGCACACCGCGGGCTCCGTCGGCGGCTCCACCGCACTGGTCGCCACCAACCTCGTCGCCGCCCGGGTCCACCGCACGGTCCTGACCCTCGCCTTCGAGAAGCAGTCCGAGTCCAACGCCATGTGGGGCCTGTCCCTGCCCATCCCCTTCCAGCAGCCCCTGCTCGCCGGCGCCGGCGGCTTTTTCGCCCCGCACGTCCGCGCCTATATGCGCCGCTCCGGCGCCCCGGACACGGTTGGCTCCCTCGTCGCCTACAAGGACCGCCGCAATGCCCTGAAGAACCCCTACGCCCACCTCCACGAAGCCGGCCTCACCCTCGAAAAGGTCCAGGCGTCCCCCATGCTCTGGGACCCGATCCGCTACTCCGAGACCTGCCCCTCCTCCGACGGCGCCTGCGCCATGATCCTCACCGACCGCACCGGCGCCGCGCGCGCACCCCACCCTCCAGCCTGGGTCCACGGCGGCGCGATGCGCAGCGAACCCACCCTCTTCGCCGGCAAGGACTTCGTCTCCCCGCAGGCGGGCAAGGACTGCGCCGCCGACGTCTACCGCCAGGCGGGCATCACCGACCCCCGCCGCGAGATCGACGCCGTCGAGATGTACGTCCCGTTCTCCTGGTACGAGCCGATGTGGCTGGAGAACCTCGGCTTCGCCGACGAGGGCGAGGGCTGGAAGCTCACCGAGTCCGGCGTCACGGAACTGGACGGCGACCTCCCCGTCAACCCTTCCGGCGGCGTCCTGTCCACCAACCCCATTGGCGCCTCCGGAATGATCCGCTTCGCCGAGGCCGCACTCCAGGTACGCGGCCAGGCGGGCGAACATCAAGTCGACGGCGCACGACGGGCGTTGGGGCACGCCTACGGAGGCGGCTCCCAGTTCTTCGCCATGTGGCTGGTGGGCTCCGAACCCCCGGCAGGCTAGGACCGCCGCCCGACGGCCTGGGCCGTGCAGGGACACCGCGGCGCTCTGCGAGCATGGTGCGATGGAACACGGTGCGATGGAACATGCGCGAAAGACGGTCAGTTCGGGCTCACCGATGGAGCCCCGGATCGGATTCTCCCGGGCCGTCCGCAAGGGGAAGCACGTCGCGGTCGCCGGCACCGCGGCCATCGGGGACGACGGGACGACGGTGGGGCGCGGCGATGTCCACGCCCAGACCGTGCGGTGCCTGGACATCGCCGAGGCCGCGCTGCGGGAGGCCGGGGCGACGCTCGACGACGTGGTACGGACCCGCATCATGCTCACGGACGTGACGCGCTGGAAGGATGCCGCACGAGCGCACGGCGAGCGGTTCGCAACGGTCCGGCCGGCCTGCACCTTCGTCGAGGTCTCCCGCTTCATCGACCCCGACTGGCTCGTCGAGCTGGAGCTCGACGCCATCCTCGACTGACGCACGGCGGACCGCGAGCGCGTCGCCCCACCGACCCGGCGCGCCCCGGGCCGCTCGCACCCTGTCCGTCACCGGGCCCGGTCACTACGCTGACGCCGGACGACCAACCGGGAGGAGCGGCAACGTGGCCGACAGCATCACCGAGCAGCGACCGACGGACGGCAGCGCACCCGCGCTCGACCTGACCGAAGCCGAGTGGCAGTCGAGCAGTCAGGGCGTGGGCGACGTCCAGATCGCCTTCGTCGAGGGCTATATCGCGATGCGCAACGGCCGCAGTCCGGAGATCCCGGCGCTGATCTTCACTCCTGCCGAGTGGCGGGCATTCGTCCTCGGTGCGCGGGAGGGGGAGTTCGACCTCACCTAGGCTGCCCGGCCGCCCGGGGTGCCCCGAGGACAAGGGCACCCCGGGCCGCGGAGGCCGGCAGGGAGCGTCGCCCTCACGTCAGAACCGCGCACCCCTTTTCCCGCAGCGCCACGACCGGCTCCGCGGTGTCCGCCACCGCATTCCACCGCAGATCCAGCTTTTCCAGCGACGGCAGCTCGGTGATCCACGACGGCAGTTCCCCGATCCGATTGCCCCGCAGATCGATCCGGCGCAGCAGCGGCAGCGCACGCAGCGCCTCCGGGACGCGGGGCAGCGCATTGTTCCGCAGCTCCAGCAGCCGCAAGGCCCCCAAGGCGGCAAACGAGGCGGGCAGCCCGGTGAGCGCATTGCCGCCCAGCCACACCTCCCGCAGCAGGCCGAGCCGTCCCACCGACGCCGGCACGCCCGTCAACCCGGCGTTCTGGGCCCGGAGTTCGATCAGACCGCCCATCGCGCCGATCTCCTCCGGCAGCCGGCCCAGCGGATTGTCCCCGACGTTCAGATAGCCGAGCCGGTCCAGCGCGCACAGCCCGTCCGGCAGGTCGGTGAGCCGGTTGTCGTGCAGATACAGATAGCGGGTGAGCCCCGCCGCCAGCGCGCCGATTTCCGCCGGGACCCCGGTCAGCGCGTTGTGGCCGAGGTCGAGGGTGTGCAGCGAACGGAGGCGGCCGAGGGCGGACGGGATCTCGGTGAGGTGGTTGTCGGCGAGGATCAGGACCTCGCAGTCCGCGCGTCGCCAGACCTCCGGCGGGACCGAACGCAGGCCCGACTTCCAGTAGTTGAGGACGAGACGCGGATCGGTCATGGTCCCTCCGTCCCCCTCCACGGTGAATGAACGGCGGCGACCCTAGCATGGGCCGCATGACCACCCCACGGCTCACACCCGATCTTGCCGTCACCCTCCGTCACTACGGACACGGCGGCGTCGCCGACGCCCACCGGCTGCTCCCGGAGGCCGAGGTGCCCCGCCACCACGAACGGCGCCGGGAAGCGCGCGCGGCAGGGCGGGGCGGCGCATGACGGGCGAGCGCGACCTCCAGGTGCTGCTCAGAAGCATGCGGCCCGAGCTCCACGAGGGGCGCTATGTCTTCACGACCGTGCGCGGCGCCGTCCCCGAGGGCCTGGAGCCGGTGGTCACGGTCGCGGAGGCGGAGGGCACCACGCTCGTCGTCCGGCAGGAGGAGGCCGACCGGGCGGGCCTGGCCTATGACTACGTGGCCGGCCGGCTCACCCTGCGGGTGCACTCCGCGCTGGACGCCGTCGGGCTGACCGCCGCGGTCGCCGCGGAACTCGCCGCCGCGGGCCTCAGCTGCAATGTCGTCGCCGGATACTTCCATGATCACCTCTTTGTGCCGTACGCCGCCGCCGACGAGGCGGTCCGGCTGCTCACCGCGCTGGCCGAACGCGCCTGAGCAGCCGGGCGGGCCCCAGGAAGGGGCCCGGACGACCGGGCGGGCGCCCGAACCGCTCCGGTCGGAGCCCGGCACGCACCCGCCGCCACTTGCCCCGATGTCCGCGCGGCGAGCCCGGCGCGGACACGTACGATGGCGGCATGTCCTTCCTCCGCCGCCGTAGCGCAGCCACGCCCGCTGGTCCTGACTTCGACGTTCTCGCGATGGACCCCGGGGACTGGCCGGGCAACCTCGGTGCCGGGCTGCTGCCCGCGCCCGACGGCACCTGCCAGGGTGTCTTCCTGCGCTACGACCTGTTCGGCGGCCGCGGCCCCGCGATGATCATCGGCAATCTGCCGGAGGGCTCCCCGGCCCGCGACCTCGCGGACGACGAGGTGCCCTTCGAGGTGGCCCAGCTGCTCGCGGCGCTCGGCAACGACGAGCCGGTGACGGTCGTCGAGAGCGAGGACACCCCCGTGATGCACGAGGACAACCTGCTGATCGTCAAGCGGATCAAGTGCTCCGAGAGCCGGATCTCCTGCGCCCAGTTCGACCGCAGCGACGGCGTACTGGTCACGATCGCCAGCTGGGACCGCCCGATCACGGACGATCTCTACGCGCTGCTCAAGCCGCTGCCCGCGGAGCTCTTCCAGCAGGGCTGACACCGGAACGGACGGGCATCGCGCCCGGTGGACGACAGGACCGTCCACCGGGCGCGACGCTTGCCGTCACACGACCGGAGTCACACCCCCGCAGCGCGGCCCGGGTGCCCGTACCGGGCGGCGGGCCCCGCTACGAGGGACCGCACTACGCGTCGGAGCGGCGGATGTCCACATCGTCCGCCCGGACATAGCCGACCCGGTGGCCGAGCTGGATCTCGTAGTAGACGTCGTTGCCGCGCACGACCGCGTGCTGCGAGACATCGAACGTCGGCGCGAAGAAGTAGTCGCCGCGCATCCGGTCGCCGACCACGTACTTCTGGCCGGCCGTGATCTTGTACGGGAGCGGGGTGACGGCCTGGTACGGCACAGTCGCCGGGTAGGCCTCCTTCTCCGGGTACGCCCGGCCGTACACCGGGATCTCCGCCCGGCCCTCCTTCGGCGTGGCGACCAGGCCCTTGGAGTTCACCGCCGTCCGGTTGCCGTCGGGGTTGCGGAACCACGCCTTCTGCCCGAGGTACCAGACGGCCGTCCAGTCACCGGCACGCTCCGCCACCGCGAACCGCTGGCCGGTGGAGGCGCGGGCGCCGGTGTCATTGACATCGATGGTCGAGTCGCTGCCGTCCGGGTGCAGCCCGATGTCCCTGACCAGCGGCGCGTGCTCGTCCGGCGCGGTGTACAGCCGGACCGCCGCCGAACCGTGCGCCGCACACGGCTCACCGGGCTTGGTGCAACCGGTGTAGTCGGGCCGGTTCCGTCCGTAGTCGGGGCGGATGGTCACCAGTCCGCCGCGCGGCCCCGCATTGGGCGTGAAGGGCGCACCCAGCAGGGTGAAGTAGTGGTCCCAGTCCCAGTACGGCCCCGGGTCGGTGTGCATGCCCTTGATCGCCGCCGCGGTCGTGCCGGGCACGTTGTCATGGCCCACGATGTGCTGCCGGTCCAGCGGCACGTCGTACTTCCGGCTCAGATAGCGCACCAGCCGGGCCGACGTACGGTACATGGCCTCCGTGTACCAGGCGTCCGGCGACGCCAGGAAGCCCTCGTGCTCGATGCCGACGGAGTGCGAGTTGATGTACCAGTTCCCGGCGTGCCAGGCGACGTCCTTGGTCGGCACATGCTGCGCGATCAGCCCGTCGGAGGAACGGATCGTGTAGTGCCAGGACACATACGTCGGGTCCTTGATCAGCTTCAGGGTGGTCTCCCACGACCCCTCGGTGTCATGGATGACGATGGTGCTGATGCGCTGGTCCCGGGGGCGGTTCGCCAGGTCGTGATTGCCGTAGTCGTGGTCACCGAACTCCTCGTACGGCGCCGGGACCGACTCGCAGGCCACGCTCCACGGGCACTCCACCTCGGCCCCGGGGTCCTGCTTCGTCTGCAGGCCGGCGCGCTGCGTCTGCCCGGAGTCGACGTGCAGGCTGGGCGCGGCGGCCAGCGTGATCCGCTGCCCGGCGTCCGTCGTCCGGGTCAGGCCGCGCCGGATCACCTCGTACACGTCGTTGGCGAAGGACCGGCCGGCCTCGGCGTTGTCCTCGCCGGCGTAGCGCGCCACCGCGGTGTACCACTGGGCCGGATCGGCGCTGCCGGCCGACCCCAGCCGGCGCTGCTCCGCGGCGAGCAGCGCCGCACCGCCGAGCACATTGGCCGCCGGGTCCGTACGCAGCTTCTCGGGCGACAGCCCGGTGAGCCTGGCGGCCGTGCGCAAGGTCCGCAGCCGGGCGGGGAGTTCGGCGGGCAGCGCGGCCCGCGCCGCCGGCTGAGCGGCCGCGGCCTTACGGACACGCGAGCCGTCCCCGCGGGCGTCCTCGGCCGGGGCGCTGAACTCCGGCTCCTTCGACAGGGCCGTACGGGCGTCGGTCAGATGCATCGGGCCGTAACCGCCCGAGACACTGGGCGCACCGCCGTGCTCGTCCCAGCGGGACTCCAGGTACGAGACGCCGAGCAGCACGCTGCGCGGTACGTGATAGCGCTCCGCGGCTTCGGTGAAGGCGCGCTGCAGATCATGGGGACCGGGCCGGCCGGCCCCCGCGGACGGAGTGGCCGCGACCAGCGGCAGCAACAGCACCGCGGCGGCGACGGCGGTGGCGGACCTGCGCAGGGCGGGACGGGCGGTTCTCTTGTCGTCTTCCGGGGCGGATCCTCGCAAAACAGCCTCCTCAAGCCGGCCCTAGCCGACGCGATGTGACGGTTGATGCGCAAACGGCCGTACGAAGCGAAGGACCCGAGACTAAAGCCACCGGTCGGCCCAGAGCCAGGGGTTTGCCGACGCTCCGTCAATCGCCACGCCCCAGCCGGATTTCGCATGTCAGGGCATCTACCGAGGATCCTTCCCGGACCGGGCACCGGGCCCGCGGGGCGTCAGTGGAATGGACCAATGAGCCGGCACGCCGGACATGGGTGAGCGGCGCGCCCCGTCCCGGGCGCGCCGCTCACATTCCCGTACGCCTGAACGGCGCTGGGGACCCCCACCCGCGGTCAGCGCGTGCCGACCGCCGCCCGCACCGCACGCCGCGCCATCTGGCAGTCGTCGTGCAGCCGGCGCAGGAGCAGCCGCTGCTCCTCGCCCGCCGCGGGCACCCCGGGCTGTCCCGGTCCCGGAGTCCCCGTGGGCGCGGGCTCGCGCATGGTCCGCTGCACCGCCGTTTCGTAGCGCCGGATCTCGCGGGTCAGTACCAGCATCAGATTCACCAGGAAGGCGTCCCGCGCGGCCGGCCCCGCGGACTGGGCGAGCTGGCTGATCTGACGGCGTGCCACCGGGGCGTCACCGAGCACCGACCACAGCGTCGCCAGGTCGTAGCCCGGCAGATACCAGCCCGCGCTGTCCCAGTCCAGCAGCACCGGACCGGCGGGCGAGAGCAGCACGTTGTTCAGCAGCGCGTCGCCGTGGCAGAACTGCCCCTGGGTGTGCGCCAGGCCGTGCAGCAGCTTCTGCAGATCGCCCAGGTCACGGTCGGTGAGCAGCCCCAGGTCGTGATACCGGCCGATCCGGCCCGCGTAGTCCAGCGGGGCGTCGAACAGCCCGGCCGGCGGCCGCCAGTGGTTGATCCGGCAGATCGCGCCGAGCGCGGCCCGTACGTCCGCGCGGGGAGGCGCCTCGGACGGGTGCCGCGCCGCGGCCGCGACCCGGCCCGGCATGCGCTCGACAACCAGCGTGCAGTTGTCGGGATCGGCCGCCACCAGCCGCGGCACCCGTACCGGCGGGCGATGCCGGACGAACGCGCGGTAAGCAGCTATTTCCTGCCGGAACCGCTCGGACCATGCGGGGGAGTGGTCCAGTAAACACTTCGCGACCGCGCTCGTCCGGCCCGTCGTGCCCACCAGGAGGACGGACTTGCCGCTGCGGCGCAGCACCTGGACCGGATTGAACTCCGGACAGATCCGATGCACCGACGCGACGGCGGCGCGCAGCTGAGCGCCCTGGGGGCCGGACAAATCGAGTCTCCCGCTGAGCGGTTGGGTGCCCGTCCCCTGTGGCCGCCGGGTACGTCCGCCGGGGAGGCCGGCGACACCCCCCGCGGAGGGGGAGGGGTCGAGATACGGCCCGCTGCCGGAGGGGTGCGGGCGGTACGGCCGGGCGGTGGCGGTCACGGCGGACGATGCTGCATACATGGGTGAGACAGATCCCTTCGTGCGCCGACGAGTTGCGTGCGCTCCCGGCCCGGTGGTGGGAACCCGGTGAACGGGCCCGCAGAAGGAGGCCGATCCAGGGTCCCTGTGAAGGGCGCGCACCCTGGGGAATGCGGTCCCGCCACCGGGCCGGGGGCTGCACACCTACCGAACACGGGGCTACGGGTGGCAGACCATCTGGCGCACCCTGGCGAACCCTGGCGAATGGTCGCAGCGCCCATCACCGGCCGTTACTGTCAACTCAGTCGAGGAACCTGGGGGCTTGACGTGGACAGGCAGCCGAACACCCGTCTCGCGGACCTTTTCGGCCTGGCCGGCTGGTCCAAGGGAGAGCTGGCGAGACTGGTCAACCGGCAGGCGGCGGCCATGGGCCATCCGCAGCTGGCGACCGACACCTCGCGAGTGCGGCGCTGGATCGACATGGGGGAGACGCCCCGCGATCCGGTGCCCAAGGTCCTGGCTTCCTTGTTCACCGAGCGCCTCGGCCGTGTCGTAACCATCGAGGACCTCGGGTTCGCCAGAACAGGTCGCTCGGGGAAGCGGCAGGCCATGGACGGTCTGCCGTGGGCTCCCGAACGGACCGCTGCGGTCCTCACGGAATTCACGGGAATGGACCTCATGCTCAACCGACGCGGCTTGGTGGGCGCGGGCGCGGCGCTCGCCGCGGGATCCGCACTCACCGGCGCCATGCACGACTGGCTGCACACCGACCCCGCCCTGACCGCCGACGCCCCACGCCACGACGATCCGTTCGCCTCCGACTCCCTCGACCAGATCGGCCTCGACCGCTATGAGGCGGCCCCCGTGGGCTCCCAGGAGATCGACGCGCTGGAGCGCTCGGTCGAAGTGTTCCGCGCCTGGGACGCGAACCGCGGCGGCGGACTCCAGCGCAAGGCCGTGGTCGGACAGCTCAACGAGGTCGGCGGCATGCTCGCCTACCGCCACCCCGACCATCTCCAGCGCCGGCTGTGGGGCGTGGCGGCCAACCTCGCCGTCCTGGCCGGCTGGATGTCCCATGACGTGGGGCTGGAGCCCACCGCCCAGAAGTACTTCATCATCGCCGCCCATGCCGCGCGCGAGGGCGGCGACCGCCCCCGGGCCGGCGAGGCGCTCTCCCGCGCCGCCCGTCAGATGGTCCACCTGGGCCGCCCGGACGACGCCCTGGACCTGATGAAGCTGGCCAAGTCCGGCTCCGGCGAGCAGACCCTGCCGCGGACCCGCGCCATGCTGCACACCATCGAGGCCTGGGCGCAGGCCGCCAAGGGCAACGGCCAGGCGATGCGCCGTACCCTGGGCGAGGCGGAGGAGCTGTTCGTCTCGGACAAGAGCGATGTGCCGCCGCCCAGCTGGATGCAGATGTTCGACGAGGCGGATCTGCACGGCATGCAGGCGCTGGCGTTCCGTACGCTCGCCGATCACGACCCCTCCGTCGCCAAGATCGCCCAGAATCACGCCAAGCAGGCGCTGCGGCTGCGGAACGCCGGCTTCCAGCGGTCCCAGATCTTCGACTACATCTCGATGGCCTCGGCCTGCTTCCTCGGCGACGACCCCGAACAGGCCGACCGCTACGCCCGGCTGGCCCTGGTGTCCATCGGCGAGAATTCCTCCCATCGGACCTGGGACCGGTTGCGCGAGATGTTCCGGCTCACCCATCAGTACGCCGACCACACCAAGATCCAGGACCTGCGCGAGGAGATCCAGCATGTCCTGCCGAAGGCGAAGACCAAGCCGAAGGGGAGCGCATCCGGTCTCGGCCCAGGGCTGGGAGCGGCGAGCGCCCTGGGGCCCAACTTCACCGTGTAGCAGGAGATATGACGGAACGCCATGTGAAGATGACGATGCCTCACATGGCGAAGGCGAAAGCGATGGCGATGCTTTCGGCATCGCCGGTCATGCCGGTGATATCGATGACGCCGTTGCCCTGATGTCCGTTTCGCCGTGCGGAGATGCGTCCGTGCCGTGTGTCAGTCGCCGATCCTGGCGATCAGCACACAGGCGTCGTCCTCACGCTCGGTGCTGCCGAACTCCTCGACGACGATACGGACACTGTCCTGCGCACTGCGGGCCGCGGCGAACCGTGGCGCCAGCGCGAGCAGCCGCTCGGCTCCCTCGTGGGCGTCGGCGGTGGGGTTGCGGCGGGGCACCAGACCATCGGTGTGCAGGACGAGCAGATCGCCCGGCTCGAGTTGTTCGGTGCGCTGGCTGTAGGTCGCGCCCGCGGTCGCGCCGAGCAGTACGCCCTCGGGCGGGTCCAGCGCGCGCCCCGTGCCGCCGCGGAACAGCAGCGGTGCGGGGTGCCCGGCCTGGGCCCACTCCAGCCGACGGGTGTCGGGGTCGAAGCGGCAGCACACCGCGCTGCCCAGGGCGGGCTGGGCGGTGGTGTCCAGAAGCTGGTTGAGGAAGCCCATCAGCGGTCCCGGCTGCTGCCCGGCGACGGCCATCCCGCGCAGCGCGCCGAGCACCATCGCCATCCCGGAGGTGGCGGTGACGCCGTGCCCGGTGAGATCGCCGACGCTCAACAGCGTCTTGCCGTCCGGGAGTTGCAGCGCGTCGTACCAGTCGCCGCCGATCAGCGCGCTGGTGCCGGCCGGGAAATAGCGGCCGGCGAAGTCGAGGGCGACCGGCCCGCCCTGCGGGAAGCGCAGCGAATCGCGCCACTGCGGCAGCACGGACTCCTGGAGCTCGACCGCCATACGGTGTTCGGTCTGCGCGGCATGCCGCTCGCGCTGCAGCGAGTCCACGCTGTCGCGCACCGCGGCCTGGCTGCGCCGCAGCTCGCTGACGTCACGCAGCACGGCCCACATGCATGCCGTACTGCCGTCCGTGTCGAGCACCGGCTCGCCCACCATATGGACCGTGCGCAGGCTGGCGTCCGCGCGCACGATCCGGAACTCGCCGTCGATCGGCTTGCCGTCGACCAGGCAGTCGGTGACCATCGCGGCCAGCCCCTCCTGGTCCTCGGCGAGCACCAGGGACGGCAGCTCGTCCAGGGTCAGCGGGCCGTCGGAGGGCCTGCGGCCGAACATCGCGAAGAGCTCGTCGGACCAGCTCACCTCGTCGGTGAGGAGATTCCACTCGGCGCTGCCTACCCGGCGCAGCAGCGAGCCGCGCTCGGGCGTCGCGGGCTGGGGCGCCGCCGGCACTACCGCATCCGGCGCCGCGTCCTCCTCGTCCTCCGGCGGCAGTCCCTCTCTCAGCTGGTCGAGATGACCGCCGAGGTCGTCGAGGTGGTGGACGGCGAGGTCGCACAGCGCCCGCTGCCAGCGCAGCTGCGGGTCGGTGGCGAGGCCGGTGTCCACGGCCGCGGATTCCCGGCGTACCGCATCCAGGCCACCGCGCAGGCGGCGGGCCTGCGTGATGAGTGCCTCGACGGTGTCGCGCTCGGGAGACCGGTCGGCTGAGTGATCCGCGAAGAGAGGGGACGGCATGACGTACTCCGTGATCAGGCGGCGCCGGGGCCAGGTCTGACAGAAGGGGCCGGTAACGACTGTTGCACAGGCTGCGACGCTCCGTAAGGGATTTGGCATTACCCGATACGGTGGTGCACCTGGCATATGCCATAGGCCTTCCGTGGCAACCCCGGGTCGAATCGGCGGAATGGCAGCTTCCAGGCTAGGCTGCGGCGGCCGTAGAGCTGTCATGCCCGCCGATCCATGGTGGGAACGACGCATACAGCCCGCAGTCACCGGCAAGAATGCCGGTCAGCGGAAATCCCGTTGCCAGCCCGCCCCTCGCCCCGGATGCTGACCTCATGTTCGATCCAGACATAGCGCCCAGCGGCACCCTGCTCGGCCTCCTTCAGCGAGGCCGCGGCGACGGGACCCTGCATGCCCTCGCGGCGCCGCGCGCCGAGGCGCTCGCGGCGCTCAATGACAGCGTGCTGCGTGATCCCCGGCGCGACTGGCAGATCGAGAACCGCTCGCTCTACTACGCGCGCCTCTACATGCAGCTCGACGGCGGACTCGAAGAGATCGAACGCCACCTCTTCCACGCCGACGACCTCCTCGACACCGGCGAGGAGCGCACCGGCCTCGCCCTCTCCGTGCTCGGCCACCTCGCCGCGTACGGCCGGGACGCCGCCCGTCTGCTGCTGCGCAGCTACGCCGCGGCCGGCAGCAACTGGCGCTGGGCCCTCGACGAGCTCGCTCTGCGTGACGACGACGCCGGGCTGATGACCCTCGCCCCCGCCGCGCTCGCCCGCTTCCCCGAGACCGAGGAGGGCGAGGCCGAGCTGGCCGCCGCCGTCCGCGATGCCTTCGAGCCCCGGCCCTGGCGGCTGTGGGCCGAGGACCCCCGGTACGGTCCCCGGCTGGCCGCCGCGGGGGAGCAGGGCTCCTTCGACCGCTGGCAGCGCCAGCTGCGCCCCCGCGGCCCGCGCCCCGGCTGGAGCGTGACCGAGGTCCTCCAGTGGGCCCAGCAGGGCCTGGAGCTGGAGCCCGAGGAGCACCGGTACGTCGCCGCCGCCCGCTGCCTGGGCGCGGTCGCCGGACCGGAGGACCGCCCCGAGCTGCTGAGTGCCGCCCGTACGGGCCCGGACGCCGCGCGCGCCGCGGCCCTGCACCACCTCGCCGAACGCGGCGACACGGACGTCCTCGATCTGATCGAGGAAGCGGTCGCCTGCCCCCTCTCCTCCGAGTTGCCGGTCTCGGCCGCGCTCGCCGCCTTCGGGCGGATGCGCAGTGTGGCGGCCGTGGAGCGGGCCCGGGTCTGGGCCCGGCGTACGGACCGCCTCGGCACCTCTGCCGCCGCGATGCTCGCCCGCCGTGGCGCGCAGCGCGACGCCGACCTGGTGCTGGCCGCGCTGCGCCGCACGGTGCGTGAGGAGGGGCCGGACGCGGGCGGCCTGTGGGAGCTGGTCGACGGCGTCGGCCGCCTCGGTGTCGCCTGCGCCGCCCCGGTACTGCGTCACGTCTACCGCGAGACCTCTTCCTCCCACCTCCGTGGCCGGGCGGCCGGTGCGCTCGCCGCCACCGATCCCGGATTCGCGGCCGGCTTCGCCGTCGAGTGCCTGTGGGACTGTGAGGAGACCACCCGCGAACTCGCGGCCCGGCACGCCGCCACCGGCGACGACCGGGTCGTCGAACAGCTCCGCCGCCTCGCCGCCGATCCCGCGGAGGAGGCCGAGGTCCAGACGGCGGTACGCAGCCGCTTCGGGCCGGAGGCCCAGGGGGTTTAGCGCTCTGGGGGGGGCGGGGCCGGGGGGTGGGTAGGGCCCAGGGGCGTGCGGGTGGGGGAAATCCCCTAGGGGGTGCATGAGCCCCTTGCGGGCCCCAACGCGGCGGGGCCGGGGCGGTATTCCCTCGGCCCGTTGGTCGGAGGCCTCGCGGTAGCTGTGGCCCAGTGCGGTAGCTGTGGTGCAGTGCGGTAGCTGCGGCCCAGTGCGGTGGCTGCGGCGCCGTACGGGGGCGGCGCAGCGGGCGGTTCGCCCTCCGGCGGTCGGGCTCACTTCCCGGCGAAGGACATTCCCTGCGCCGCCAGCGCGTCCCGCAGGATTCCCAGGGCCTTGGGGCCCATACCGTGCAGCTGCCGCAACTCGGCCTCGCTCGCGTCGGCCAGTTGCGACAGCCGCAGATAGCCCGCCCGCTCCAGGGCCCGGCGTGCCGGGGCGCCGATCCGCGGGGGGAGGCCGTCAGCGGGCTCGTCGGGCTCCGCGTCGTAGGACGTCACACGTCTCCTCGTCCGTCCGCTCCGGTTTCGGCGCCGCGGCGCCGGGTCCACCTCCAGCCTGACATCCGGGGCGGCCGGCCGCTCGGCGGAGGCGTGCGCAGCGGAACGCTCATGGGACGTTCCCCGGCTGGAAAGATCCCCTTGGCCCGGTCCACGCACGGCGCGCCGAGAACAGCCGTATGCGTGTCGTCATCGTCACCGAATCCTTCCCTCCCGATGTCAACGGCGTCGCACACTGCGCCCTGGAAACCACCCGCCATCTCGTCCGGCGCGGCCACGATCCGCTCGTCATCGCGCCGCTCGGCGGCCATGAGCCGGAGGTCGCGGCCGTCGAGAGCCCCTGTCCGGTCGTCCGGGTGCCGTCCGTGCCGCTGCCCGGCTATCCGCAGGTACGGATCGCGCTGCCGGGGCGGAGACTGTCCGCCGCACTCGCCGCGCACCAACCAGACGTGGTGCACCTCGCCTCCCCCTTCGTCCTCGGTGCCCGTGGGATGGCGGCCGCGGCCCGGCGCCGGGTTCCCGCGATCGCCGTCTACCAGACCGATCTGGGCCGCTATGCCCGCACCTATCTCGGCGGCGGCGCGGCGACGGCCTGGCGGCGGATCCGGGCGGTGCACGCGGCCGCCGACCGGACGCTCGCGCCCTCCAGCGCGGCGCTGCTGGATTTGACCGAGCACGGCGTGCCGCGGGTGCATCTGTGGCCCCGTGGCGTCGACTCCGCGCGTTTCCACCCGGCCCGGCGCGACGCGGTGCTGCGCGGCTCGCTGGCCGCGGGGCGCGAGCTGCTGGTGGGGTACGTGGGGCGGCTGGCCCCGGAGAAGGACGTCCGGCTGCTGGCCGAGACCTCCCGGCTGCCCGGCGTACGGACCGTCGTCATCGGCGACGGCCCCAGCGCCCCCGGACTGCGCGCCGCCCTCCCCGAGGTGCGTTTCCTGGGCCGCCGCACCGGCGATGAACTCGCCCGGATCTACGCCTCCTTGGATGTTTTCGTGCACACCGGGCCGTATGAGACCTTCTGCCAGACCGTGCAGGAGGCGATGGCCTCCGGGGTGCCCGTGGTCGCGCCGAGCGCCGGAGGCCCACTCGACCTGGTGGACCACGGCCGCACCGGGCTGCTCGTGCCACCGGGCGACGGCGGGGCCGTGCGGGACGCGGTGCGGCTGCTCGGGGACAACGCCGAGCTGCGCATCCGCTACGGCGCGGCGGGCCGCGCGGCCGTCGAGGACCGCACCTGGGAGGCCGTGGGCGATCAGCTCCTCGGCCATTACGAGGCCGTGCTCGCCGACCGGACGGCGGTGGCGGCATGAGCGGCGGCACCGCGGACGGCATACGGGGCGGCGCGCGGGTCCGCCGGGACGGCGGGGCGGGGCTGCGGATCGTACGGGTCGCCAACTTCGTCACCCCGGCGTCCGGCGGGCTGCGTACCGCCTTGCGCGAACTCGGCGCCGGCTATGCGGCCGCCGGGCACGAACCGGTGCTCATCGTGCCGGGGGCGGGACCCGGAGCGTCCGACGAGCTCACCGAGCAGGGGCGGGTGATCACGCTGCCGGGGCCCGCGGTGCCCGGCACCGGGGGCTATCGGGTGCTGACCGACGGGCGCCGGCTGCGGCGGGTGCTGCGGGCGCTCGACCCCGACCGGCTGGAGGTCTCCGACCGCACGACGCTGCGGTGGACGGGCGAGTGGGCGCGCCGGGCCCGGGTCCCCGCGGTGATGGTCTCGCACGAGAGCGTCGACGGCGTGCTGCGGACCTGGGGCGTGCCGCACCCGCTCGCCCGCGCCGCCGCGGACCGGCTCAACTCCCGTACGGCACATGCCTACAGCCGCATCGTGTGCACCACCGAATGGGCGGCGGCGGAGTTCACCCGGGTCGGGGCGCGCAATGTGGTGCAGGCGCCGCTCGGCGTCGATCTCGCGGCCTGGCACCCGGACTGCCGCAGCGCGGAGCTGCGGCGGCGCTGTGCGGGACGGGCCGCCGTCCTGATGCTGATGTGCTCCCGGCTGTCGCCCGAGAAGCGGCCGGGGCGGGCGCTGGACGCGCTGGCGGAGCTGCGTCGGCGGGGCGTCGATGCGGCGCTGGTGGTGGCCGGTGACGGGCCGCTGCGGGCGCGGCTGGAGGGCCGGGCGCGGGCGGAGCGGCTGCCCGCGGCGTTCCTGGGGCACATCGCCGACCGCGCCCATCTCGCCGCGCTCCAGGCGAGCGCCGACCTCGCCCTGGCGCCGGGCCCGGCCGAGACCTTCGGCCTGGCGGCCCTGGAGGCGCTCGCCTGCGGCACACCCGTGGTGGTCAGCGCCGCCTCCGCGCTGGCCGGGCTGGTCGGCAGCGTCGGCGATACGGCGCTCGACGACGGCCCGTCCTTCGCCGACGCCGCCCAGCGGGTGCTGGCCCGCCCCGGGCCCGCCCGCCGCGCCGCCGCCCGGCAGCGCGCCGAGGGGTACGGCTGGCGGCCCGCCGTCGACGCCTTCCTGGCGGCGCACGACGCACCCGACCCGCACGATGCGCCCGCGCCGCGCGGCCGGGCGGCCGTCGGCCCCGTGCCGCCGGTGCGTCCCCGGGGCGGGTGGTGACGATGCCACGGTCCGGTTTCGCCGCGCTCGGCGACTCGCTCACCGAGGGCCTGGGAGACCCCGTACCCGGCGGCGGCTGGCGCGGGTGGGCGGCGCTGCTCGCCACGGCGCTGGGGGAGCGGCCGGGCGGCGTACCGCTGGTGAATCTGGCGTGCAGCGGGGCGCTGGCGGCCGATGTGGCCGCGCGCCAGCTGCCCGCGGCGCGGCGGCTGGCGCCCCGCTACGCCTCCCTCGTCGTCGGCGCCAACGACACCTTGCGGGCCGCCTTCGCCATAGAACGGGTCGCCGCCGCGCTCGATCTGACGCACCGTACGCTCAGCGCCGACGGGGCCGTCGTCCTGACCGCGTGTCTGCCCGACCCGGGGCGGATGCTGGGGCTGCCCGCGCCGCTGGCCCGCCCGCTCGCCCGGCGGATGCGCGCGGTGAACACCGTCGTCCATGCGGTGTCCGGCCGCTACGGCGGTATCCATCTGCACCTCGCCGACCATGCCTGGGTCGCCGACCGCACCAGCTGGAGCGTGGACCGGCTGCACCCCAGCGAGCGCGGCCACCGGCTGCTGGCCCGCGGCTTCCACGCGGCGCTGGCCGCCGCCGGACACGCCGTGGGGCCGCCGCCCCCGCTCGGCCTCGACGGGCCGCCGCCGACCCGCGCCGGCTCCGCCTGGTGGATGGCCACCCGCGGCACCCGCTGGGTCGCCGACCGCTGTACGGACCTGCTGCCCGGTCTGCTCGCCCTGGCGCTCCAGGAATGCCGGCACGGCCTGGCCGGCTCCGGACGGCTCCTCGACGCCACCGCCGAACGCGCCACGCGCGCCGCGCTCGCCGCCCTTTCCGATCCGAAGGGCGCTGCGACAATGGCCGGATGACCGGACGCTGGGAGTTCTGGATCGACCGCGGCGGCACCTTCACCGATGTCATCGGCAGACGGCCGGACGGCCGCCTCGTCACCCACAAGCTGCTCTCGCACCACCCCGAGCGCTACCGGGACGCCGCGGTGGCCGGAATCCGGATGATGCTGGGGCTGGGACCGGACGAACCGGTGCCCGCCGAGCGGGTCTCCGTCGTCAAGATGGGCACCACCGTCGCCACCAACGCCCTCCTGGAGCGCACGGGCGAGCCGACGGTGCTGCTCATCACCGAGGGATTCCGGGACGCGCTGCGCATCGCCTACCAGAACCGCCCGCGGATCTTCGACCGGCGGATCGTGCTGCCCGAGGCGCTCTACGCGCGGGTGATCGAGGTGCCCGAGCGGATCGGCGCGTACGGCGAGACCGTACGGCCGCTGGAGGCCGACGGGGTCCGCGAGGCGCTCCTGCGGGCCCGCGCGGACGGGCTGCGCAGCGCGGCCGTCGTCCTGCTGCACGGCTACCGCCACGCCGCCCACGAGAAGGCCGTCGCCGCACTGGCCCGGCGGGCGGGCTTTACGCAGGTGAGCTGTTCGCACGAGGTCAGCCCGCTGATGAAGCTCGTGCCGCGCGGCGACACGACCGTCGTGGACGCCTATCTCTCGCCGATCCTGGGCCGCTACGTCGACGAGATCGCCGCCGAGCTTCCCGGGATCCGGCTGATGTTCCTGCAGTCCAACGGCGGGCTGCGGGAGGCCGAGCACTTCCGGGGCAAGGACGCGGTGCTGTCCGGGCCCGCGGGCGGCGTCGTCGGCATGGTCCGCGCCGCCGCGGACGCCGGCGGCCACGACCGGGTGATCGGCTTCGACATGGGCGGCACCTCCACCGATGTGTCCCACTACGCCGGGGAGTTCGAGCGGGTCTTCGGCAACGAGGTCGCGGGCGTGCGGATGCGTTCCCCGATGATGAACATCCACACCGTCGCGGCCGGCGGGGGCTCCGTGCTGCACTTCGACGGACGCCGCTACCGCGTCGGCCCCGACTCGGCCGGTGCCGTTCCGGGACCGGCCTGCTACCGGCGCGGCGGCCCGCTGACCGTCACCGACGCCAATGTGATGCTCGGCCGCATCCAGCCCGGCCACTTCCCCGCGGTGTTCGGCCCGGACGGCGACCGGCCGCTGGACGCCGACGTCGTCCGCGGCCGGTTCGCCGAGCTGGCCGCGCGCGCCGCGGCGGCCACCGGGGACGACCGCGGCCCCGAGGAGGTCGCCGCCGGCTTCCTGGACATCGCCGTGCTCAACATGGCCAACGCGGTCAAGAAGATCTCCGTCCAGCGCGGCCACGACATCACCCGCTACGCCCTCACCAGCTTCGGCGGCGCGGGCGGCCAGCACGCCTGCGCGGTCGCCGACGCGCTGGGCATCGGCACGGTGCTCGTACCGCCGCTGGCCGGTGTCCTCTCCGCGTACGGCATCGGGGTCGCCGACGCCACCGCGATGCGCGAGGCGGCCGTCGAGGCGGAATTCGGGCAGGCCGGGGCCATCGACAGGGTGCACGAGGTGTGCGACACCCTCGCCCGGCAGACCCGGCGCGAACTCCTCGACGACGGCGTGCCCGACGCCTCCGTCACCACGCACGCCAAGGTGCTCATCCGCTACGCCGGGACGGACTCCACCATCGGCGTCCCGCTGGCCGACGCCGCCACCATGGCCGACGCCTTCCACCGCGCCCACCGAGCCCGCTACGCCTTCACCATGGACAAACCCCTGGTGGCCGAGGCGGTGTCGGTCGAGGCGGTCGGGGCGGCCGGCGGGGCGACCGGCTACGAGGTGCCTGTCACCGAGCGGCCGGGGGACGTGCGGCCCCTGACCACCGTGCAGATGTACACGCAGGGGCGCCGGCAGGACACCCGCCTCTACCGCCGCACCGATCTGCGCCCCGGCGACTCCCTCACCGGCCCGGCGATCATCGCCGAGGAGGACGCCACCACCGTGCTCGACCCGGGCTGGCGGGCGGCCGTGGGCGAGCGCGGCCACCTGCTGCTGACGCGCGTACAGGAGCGCACCGGCCGGACGGGGGTGGGCACGGAGGCCGACCCCGTGATGCTGGAGGTCTTCAACAGCCTCTTCATGGCCATCGCCGAGCAGATGGGCGTCCGCCTGGAGAACACCGCGCACTCCGTCAACATCAAGGAGCGCCTCGACTTCTCCTGTGCGCTGTTCGACGCCGACGGCAACCTGATCGCCAATGCCCCGCACATCCCCGTGCACCTGGGCTCGATGGGGGAGTCCATCAAGGAGGTGCTGCGGCGGCGCGGCGGCGATATGCGGCCCGGCGACGTCTACGCGATCAACGATCCCTACCACGGCGGCACCCACCTCCCCGACGTCACGGTCGTCACCCCCGTCTTCGCCACGCCCAGGGACGCGATGCCCGAGGACGCGATGCCCGAGGACGTGACGCACGATGACGTCACGCATGCTGAGGTAACGCACGGTGACGAGCTGTTGTTCCTGGTCGCCTCCCGCGGCCACCACGCCGAGATCGGCGGCATCACCCCGGGCTCGATGCCCGCGTTCAGCCGCACCATCCAGGAGGAGGGCATCCTCTTCGACAACTGGCTGCTGGTGCGCGACGGCAGGCTCCGCGAGCGCGAGACCCGCGAACTGCTCGCCTCCGGCCCGTACCCCTCCCGCGCCCCGGACGCCAACATCGCCGATCTGCGCGCCCAGATCGCCGCGAACGAGAAGGGCATCGAGGAACTGCGGCGGATGACCGAGCAGTTCGGCCTGGAGGTCGTACGGGCCTACATGGGGCACGTCCAGGACAACGCCGAGGAGTCGGTGCGGCGGATCATCGCCGGGCTGTCGGACGGCTCCTGCCGCTACGAGACCGACAGCGGCGCCGAGATCCATGTCGCCCTGACCGTGGACCGCGCGGCCCGCAGCGCCGTACTGGACTTCGCCGGGACCTCACCCCAGCAGCCCGGCAACGCCAACGCGCCCAGCTCGGTGGTGATGGCCGCGGTGCTGTACGTCTTCCGCACCCTGGTCGCCGAGGACATCCCGCTCAACAGCGGCTGCCTCAAGCCCGTCCAGGTCCGTATCCCGCCGGGCTCGATGCTCGCCCCGCACTTCCCGGCCGCCACCGTGGCGGGCAATGTGGAGACCTCCCAGGCGGTCACCGGCGCCCTCTACGCGGCGCTCGGCATCCAGGCCGAGGGGTCGGGCACCATGAACAACCTCACCTTCGGCAACGACCGGGTGCAGTACTACGAGACCGTGGCCAGCGGTTCCGGCGCCGGCGACGGCTTCGACGGCGCGGACGCCGTACAGACCCATATGACCAACTCCCGGCTGACCGACCCCGAGGTACTGGAGTGGCGCTACCCCGTCCGCGTCGAGCGCTTCGCCATCCGCAACGGCAGCGGCGGGAGCGGGCGCTGGCACGGGGGCTGCGGCGCCGAACGCCGGCTGCGTTTCCTGGAGCCGATGACGGTGGCCCTGCTGAGCAACCACCGCAGGGTCGCGCCGTACGGGATGGCGGGCGGCGCGCCCGGCTCGCTGGGCGTCAACACCGTGGAACGCGCGGACGGTTCGTGCGAGGCGCTGCGGGGCTGCGACACGGCGGACGTGGGGGCCGGCGACGTGCTGGTGATCCGTACGCCGGGCGGGGGCGGGTACGGGCCGGCGGAGGGGTAGGCGAAGGAGTAGGCGGAGTTACCCGACGGGGTTGTCCTGCGGGACGTCGAGGACGATGTCGGCGGCGCGGGCGATGACCGGGGCGCGGGTGCGGCCGGGGTGGTCGGCGGCGAGGAAATGGCTGCCGATGGCCGCGCAGAAGGCGAGCAGGGCGCGGGCCTCGACCTCTTCGGGGTCGGCGCAGAAGGTGCCGATCGCGTCCCGCGCCAACTGAATCCGCTTGTTGTCCACGCGGCGCAGGCGGTCGGCGACGGTGTCGTCGCGGCGGGCCCATTCGCGGACGGCCAGGTCGATGGGGAGCAGGCGGTCGCTGGAGAAGGTGAGCTGCCCGGCCCGGCGGACCTTGTCCCGTGCGTCGCCGCCCTCCCGCTCCACTTGGTCGATGACGTCGTCGATGCTCTCGCGCTCCCAGGTGTCGAGCATCTCGGCCAGCAGTGCGTCGCGGTCGGCGAAGTACCCGTAGAAGCCGCCCTTGGTCACCCCCAGCGCCTTGGCGAGGGCCTCGATCCGCACCGTGTCCACCCCGCCTGCGGCCAGCGCCTGCAGTCCTGCCTCGACCCACTTCTCCCGCGGTGTACGCAATGCGCCCATCTGTGACCCACCTCACCCTGTCAAGCCTGTTGTACGGAGCCGTACAACAGGCCTAGTCTCGCGTTGTACGGCATCGTATAACTCGGGAGAGGACGCCGCATGTCATTCGGTTTCGTTGCCTTCCACTACCCCGCCCCGGAGCACCTCGAGGAGTTCGTTCGCGACTGTCACCAGGTCGCCGAGGCGATGCGGCGCCGGCCGGGCTTCGAGTCCGTCGGGGTCTGGGTCACCCCGGACGGCGACGCCGTCGTCACCACCGGCGCGTTCGAGTCCCAGGAGGCCTTCTCGGCGACGGCCGATGTCGCCCGCGAGATGGGCGCGACCCCCGACGGCCTGAGCGACCTGGAGGTCAGGCCCCGCGAGGTCCACTTCCTCGTGTCGCGCTAGGAGGCCCACCGGGACCGGCGCGTGGCCCTGCCACCTCCGCGGACCCGACGGACGCGCCTCAGCGCATGCGCACGAAGCGGACCGGTGTGCCCGGTACGGCCTGGGCGGCGGGTGCCAGGAAGCGTTCGGGGACCACGCCGACGACCGGATAGCCGCCGGTCGTGGGGTGATCGTGGAGGAAGAGCACCGGCAGGCCGTTGGGCGGGACCTGGAGGGCACCCAACGGCATGCCCTCGCTGGGGAGTTCGCCGGAGCGGGCGCGTTCCAGGGGCGGGCCCTCGGTCCGCAGGCCGATGCGGTTGCTCGCCGGGGAGACGGCGAAGCGGCCGGTGGTCAGGGTGCGCAGGCCGGCGTCGGTGAACCACGCGTCGCGCGGGCCGGGCAGGAAGGGGAGGACGAGTTCCGTCACCGGGCCGGGCTGCGGGACCACGTCCACGGCGACGGGCGGGGCGCCGGGGCGGCCCAGGGGGAGGACCGCGCCGTCGGCGAGCGGGTCGGGCCCCAGCCCCGAGAGCAGGTCCGTGGCGCGGCTGCCCAGGACGGGATCGGCCTCGATGCCGCCGCCGAAGGCGAGATACGCGCGCAGGCCGTGGGTGGCGGGCCCGGCTTCCAGGACGCCGCCCGCTGGGACGCACACGGGGGCGCCCCAGCGGGCGGGGCGGCCGTCGACCGTCACCGGGCAGGGAGCGCCGGTGACCGCGGCGACGGTCGCCGTGCGGACCCGTACGGCGCAGCCCGTCAGCGTCGTCTCCAGGGTGGCGGCCCGCTCCGGGTTGCCCACCAGGCGGTTGGCGAGGCGGTGCGCGGGCTCGTCGAGGGCGCCGGCCCGGGGCACGCCCAGGTGGGCATGGCCGGGCCGGCCGAGGTCCTGGACGGTGGTGAGCGCTCCGGCCCGTACGACCGAGAGGGCGCGGTCGGTCATCGGGCGGGCTCCTGGGGGACGAAGCGGACGCGGGTGCCGGGAGTGAGCAGCGCCGCGGGTTCGCGGGCGGGGTCCCACAGGACGGTGTCGGTGGTGCCGATCAGCTGCCAGCCACCGGGGGAGGAGCGGGGGTAGACGCCGGTGTACGGGCCCGCGAGGGCGACCGAGCCGACCGGGACCCTGGTGCGGGGCGTCGTCCGGCGGGGGACGTGCAGCTGCCGGGGCAGGCCGGTCAGATAGCCGAAGCCGGGGGCGAAGCCGCAGAAGGCGACCCGGAAGGCGGCGCCGGAGTGCAGACGGACGACCTCGTCGGGGGTGACGTCCCACAGGGCGGCCACCTCGGCGAGGTCGGGGCCGTCGTAGCGCACCGGTATCTCGACGGTGGGGCGGTTGCCGGACGTCAGGGGCGGGACGTCCCAGGTCGGCAGTTCCGCGAGGAGGCCGCGGGGGTCGGCGAGGCCGTCGACGAAGACCGTACGGGCGGCCGGCACGATCTCGCGCACCGGCGGCAGCGTGCCCTCGGCGGCGCGGCGCCGCAGCTCGGCGTGGAGCGCCGCGACCTCCTCGGCGCTCTCCAGCTCGATGAGCAGCCCGTGCTCACCGACGGGCAGCGGCCTCATGCACCGCTCCCGAATGCGTCACCTCGGGATGCGTCACTTCGGGATGCGCCGCTCGGGACGAAGCCGCGCACCTGCACGCCGGCCGCGGTCAGTTCGGAGCGCACGCGCCGGGCGAGGCCGGCCGCGCCGGGGGTGTCGCCGTGCAGGCACAGCGAGCGGGCCGTGATCGCGAGGTGCCGTCCGTCGACCGAGGTGACGGCGCGGTCGCGGGCCATGCCCAGGGCGCGCTTGACGACCTCGTCCGGGTCGTGGATCACGGCACCCGGCTCGCGGCGCGGGACGAGGGTGCCCTCGGCGGTGTAGGCCCGGTCGGCGAACGCCTCGCCGACGACGGGGAGCCGGGCCTCCCGGGCGGCGTGGTGCAGCCGCGAGCCCGCGAGGCCGAGGACGGGCAGCGGCGCGCCGCCCGCGGCGCGGATGCCGGCGACGACGGCGGCGGCCTGCTCCTCGTCGTGCACACAGCGGTTGTAGAGCGCGCCGTGCGGTTTGACGTAGCCGACGCGGGCACCGGCGGCACGCGCGAAGACCTCCAGCGCGCCGATCTGGTACGTGATTTCGTCGGCCAGCTCGTCCGGCGGGACGTCCATGGCGCGGCGGCCGAACCCGGCCAGATCGCGGTAGGAGACCTGGGCGCCGATGACCACGCCGCGCTCGGCGGCCTGCTCGCACACCCGGCGCATGGTGGACGGGTCGCCGGCGTGGAAGCCGCAGGCGATGTTCGCGCTGGTGACGACGGACAGCAGGGCGTCGTCGTCGGTGAGCTGCCAGCGGCCGAAGCCTTCCCCGAGGTCGGCGTTGAGGTCGATGACGGGAGGGGCCGCCGGGTCGGTCATGGGTGTCCGTTCCGTGTGGTGTGCACGTGCAGGGGCGCCGGTCAACGTACTGGATTGTTGAACGATCCGACAAGGGGTGTGTTGTCTCGTTCTCTCATCTGGGATTGACTGCCGCCGACACGGCAGCGGAGAGCGGGAGTGCAATGGCCGGCGGAGTGGCGAAGAACGATCAGCGGCGGCTGGCCGAGGTCAAGGGCCTGGAGTCGGACCGGGCCCTGCTCGGGCGCGCGAGCACCGCCGAGCGGGTCGCCGACATCCTGCGGGACCGGATCACCGAGGGCTTCTTCCCGCCCGGCGCCCGGCTGTCCGAGGAGAGCATCGGCGGCGCGCTGGGCGTCTCGCGCAACACTCTGCGGGAGGCGTTCCGGCTGCTCACGCACGAGCGGCTGCTGGAGCACCGGCTCAACCGCGGGGTGTTCGTACGGCTCGTGACGGTCGAGGACCTCGACGACATCTTCCGGGTCCGCATGATCGTGGAGTCCGCGGCGGTGCGGGGGCTGGGGAAGGGGCCGTACGACGCCGGGGTGAACGAGGCGATCGCGGCCATCGACGCGGCGGTGCGGGCCGGTGAGCGGGCCGCCGCGGACCGCGCCTGGGAGGACCTTTCGACCGCCAATATCCGCTTTCATCAGGCCGTCGTGGCCCTGGCGGGCAGCCCGCGCACCGATGAGCTGATGCGCGGCGTCCTGGCCGAACTCCGGCTGGTCTTCCACGTCATGGACGATCCGCAGCGCTTCTATGCGCCGTATCTGGTCCGCAACCGGCAGATCGCGGATGCGCTGCTGGCGGGCGAGGCGGCCGAGGCCGAACGGCTGCTGCTGGACTATCTGGAGGACTCGCGGGGCCAGTTGTCCGGGGCGTACGCCCAGCGCATCGCGGAGGGGTGAGGTCCGCGGGGAGTTCGCCCCCGCCAACCCCTTGTCGGATCGTTGAACAATCGCCTAGCCTCCTCGGCACTCTCCTCACCGTCCGTGGGGTCCCTGCATGTGGAAGGCGGACCCATGATCGTTCTCCTGGGTGTGCTCGTGGTGGTGGTCGGTTTCGCCACGAAACGCAATCCCCTCCTGGTCGTCGGGGCGGCCGGCATCGCCACCGGCTTCCTCGGCGGGCTCTCACCCGGCAAGGTGCTGGCCGCCTTCGGGGACGGCTTCGCCAACAGCCGCGCGGCGACGATCTTCGCCATCACCCTCCCGGTCATCGGCCTCCTGGAGCGCTACGGCCTCCAGGAGCAGGCCGCCAACCTCATCGCCAGGTTCGCCAAACTCACCACCGGACGCTTCCTCGCGCTCTATCTGGGCCTGCGGCAGATCGGCGCCGCGGTCGGGCTGACCAACGTCTTCGGGCCCGCGCAGACCGTCCGCCCGCTCGCCGTGCCGATGGCCGAGGGCGCCGCGGAGCGCAGGTACGGGCAACTCCCGGAACGGGCACGGGAGAAGGTCCGGTCGTTCGCCGCCAGTGCGGACAACGTCGGCCTGTTCTTCGGCGAGGACGTCTTCCTGGCCGTCGGCTCGATCCTGCTGATCACCGGCTTCGTCAACACCTCCTACGGCACCCACCTCGAGCCGCTGCACCTCGCGCTGTGGGCGATCCCCACCGCGGTGTGCGCCTTTGTCTTCCACGGCTGGCGACTGCTGAGGCTGGACCGCCGGTTGGAGCGTGAACTGGGCGCCGTCCCGGCCGGCACCGTCGCGATGGAGGCCGCCAAGTGATCAAGGCAGAGTGGTTCTACTGGCTGGTCGGCCTCAGCTTCCTGGTGATGGCCGCCCAGATGTTCACCGACCGCAGCAACCCCAAGCGCTTGGGCACCGGCGCCTTCTGGGGCCTGGTCGGCGCCGGATTCTTCTACAGCAGCTGGGTGGTCACCAAACAGGCGCCCGCCGAGCCGCTGGGCGTCGCGGTACTGGTCATGGCCGCTCTGGCGGGCTTCGGATGCACCGGGCGCGGCACCCCGCGCACCACCACCGCGACGGAGCGCGCGGCCGCCGCCGCCCGGCTCGGCAACAAGCTCTTCGTCCCCGCGCTCACCATCCCCCTCGTGGCGATGGTCTGCGCGATCGGCGTCAAGCACCTCTCCTTCGGGGGCGAACCCGTCCTCCAGGAGGGCAGCGAGACCATTCTGGGACTGGGCCTGGGCGCCGTCGTCGCCCTGGTCGTCGCCATGATCATGCTGCGCGAGAAGCGGATCTCGGTGCCCGTGCAGTCCGGCCGCTCCATGCTGGAGGCGATGGGCTGGGCGATGCTGCTGCCGCAGATGCTGGCCACGCTGGGCGCCATCTTCCAGGTCTCGGGCGTCGGCATCCAGGTGGGCAAGCTCGCCACCGCCGTGCTGCCCGAGGACTCGCTCCATGTCGCGGTCGTCGTCTACTGCGTGGGCATGTTCCTGTTCACCATGATCATGGGCAACGCCTTCGCCGCGTTCCCGGTGATGACCGCCGCCGTCGGCTGGCCGGTCCTGATCGGCCACTTCGACGGCAACCCCGCCGCCGTCCTGGCCCTCGGCATGCTCGCCGGATTCTGCGGCACCCTCGTGACCCCGATGGCCGCCAACTTCAACATCGTCCCGGCGGCCCTGCTGGAACTGAAGGACCGGTACGGGCCCATCAAGGCCCAGCTGCCGACCGCCGGCGTGCTGCTCGGCTGCAACATCGTCTTCATGTCCCTGTTCGCCTTCTGAGCCCGCCGAGGACCCCGATATGACCCGGGTACTGCTGACCGGATTCGAGCCCTTCGACGGCGAGTCGGTCAACCCCTCCTGGCAGGCGGTCCGCGCCGTCGCGGACGGGCCGCCCGCCGGCCTCGAGGTGTCCGCCGTGGAACTGCCCTGCGTCTACGGCGCCTCGCTGAGCGCCCTGCGTGCCGCGGTGGCGGACGCCCGTCCCGAGATCGTGGTGTGTGTCGGCCAGGCGGGCGGCCGCCCGGACGTCACCGTCGAGCGCGTCGCCATCAACGTGGACGATGCTCGCATTGCGGATGTTGCGGGCGCCGAGCCGATCGACGAGGCGATCGTGCCCGGCGGCCCCGCCGCGTACTTCTCCACCCTGCCGATCAAGGCCTGCGTGGCGGCGGTCCGCGCCGCGGGGGTGCCCGCCTCGGTCTCCAACACCGCGGGCACCTTTGTCTGCAACCACGTGTTCTACGGGCTCGCGCATCTCCTGGCCACCGAACTGCCCGGCGTACGGGGCGGCTTCGTCCACGTGCCCTACGCGCCGGAGCAGGTCGTCGACCGGGCCCAGCCCTCACTGCCCGTTGCGGCGGTGGCGCGGGCGCTGGGGGAGATCGCGGCCACGGCGGCCCGTGTGCGCACGGATGTCCGGGTGGCGGAGGGGGCTACGCACTGAGGGTGGGGGAGGGGCTTCGGTCTCCGGCTCCGACCTCAGGGCGGAGGCGCGGCTTCCGCCCCCCACCCCACCCACACACCCTCCCCCCCCACCCTGCCCTCCCCCCCCCGAAGGGGGGAGGGCAGGGTGGGGGGGGGGTGGGGGCGGGGGCGCGGAACGTCGCGGAACGGGGCCGCCGTAGACTGGTGCGTCGGCCGGTGAGCGGGTCCATCAACGGGCCCCGCAACGGTTCCACCAGCGGTTCCTGCGCGGTGGCGCACCGCGCCGTTTCGTCCGTTGTCAGTGCGAGCGCCTACTCTGTGCGACGTGACTTTTTCCGCCCCGGGGACCGCTGCGTCCCAGCTCAACGGGCCGGCCCGGCCCGCGCCGGGACCGGCCGCCGACGAAGGCCTGGCCCGTCGGCTGCGTGCCCTGGCATGCACCGCGCCGCTGCACGACCTCGACGCGCGCAAGGCCAACCTCGCGGGCGAGTACAGCGGCTACGCGATGGCGGAGGTGGCGCTCGCCGTCATCGACCTCGTCACCCTCAACATGGACTTCGACACCGGTGCCGATCATGAAGAGATAGTGGCCAAGGTGCTCCCGCGGGTCGCCGCCCAGGCTCCCCGGCGCGCCCAGGGCGAGCACGAACGGGTGGCCCGCTGGGTGCTGGAGAATCTGATCAACGTCGGCAGCGTGGACCGCGGCTTCCGGGCCGTCTACGGCACGTTCACCACCGACGGCGAGTACGTCCGCCGCGACTACGACTTCAAGCTCATCGAGGAGGTCCCGGGCCCCGGTGGCACGGTCTACCTCCGGGCCACCGACGAGGCGGTCAACGTCCTGGTCGGTGCGCTCGACACGGACGTCACCAGCGCCCAGATCGCCGCCGAGGTCAAGCTCGAGGTGCTGATCAGCCGCGGCCGGCTGGCCGACGCCCAGCTCGCCGCCGAGCAGGCCCGCTACCGCACCGTGCAGTACGCCGAGACGCTGCGCAAAACCCTGGACGCCACCCGGCGCAACGTCCGCGCGGTCGACTGGCTGGAGACCGTCCCGGACATGATCGCCGAGGCGCTGGACCATGTCGCGGACCGCTACCGCCACGAGAACGCCATCCTCACCAACATCCGCAAGGTCCGTGACGAGGCCGAGGCCGTCGACGAGAAGACCGGCGAGCACAAGCGGCGCGCCGCGGAGCTCGTCGACATCGTCAAGGACTGCATCCGGCGGCACACCCAGCTCCAGTCCCGGCTGCTGGAAGCCGGCCCGCTCTTCCGCGCCGAGCAGGACCGGCAGGCCTTCGCCACCCCCACCGCCCGCTCCGGCCTGGACCTCTACGGCCAGTTGGTCGCGCCGCTGCTGCCGCTGCCCGCCGAGCGGGCCATCCGCGTCACCGACGCCTTCTTCGCCCGCGGCACGGGCCTGCGCACCCCCTCCGCGGTGCGCGTCGGCGATCTCGTCGAGATGCTGCTCACGCCGCCCCTGGAGCGCGAACACCTCGGCGCCGAGATGCCCGAGCCCGATCTGGTGGCCACGCCGGACGACAGCCGCTTCAGCGAGGAGCAGCTCGACGCCGCGATGGAGCTCCTCGACCTGCCCGCCGACGCGCCCCGCCGGCTCTCCGGACTGCTGGCCGATGCGCGCCGTAAGGACCCCGAACTCCCTTATCTCGTGGCCCTGTTGGCGGTGCACGCCGCCAGCCCCCCGGTCGGTACGGCCTACCGCCAGGGCGAGTCGCAGCTGCTGTTCGCCGTGGACGACGGCACGGAGCTGGCCGATCCCGAGTTCGGCGGCGCCGACCTCATCGTCGGCACGGCCCTGCTGGACGCGGCCGGGATGGCCGCCGATCGCTCGGAGGTGGCCTGATGACCCCGAGCCCGATGCCCCCGAGCCCGATGTCCGCAGGCCCGATGCCCCCGAGCCCGACGCCCCCGGGATCGACGCCCACGGGACCGACGTCCCCGGGCCCGATGCGCCCGGCCCGCCGGATACCGCCGCCGCACACCCGCCCGGCCGTCCGGACCCCGCACAAGGAGCTTCAACCGTGACCGAGTCCATTGGGTACACCGCCGCCGACCAGGCGGTGCCCGAGTCCGTGAGCGACGCCCCGTCCTGGGGCGGGCCCGCGGACGAGACGCCGGCGCCGGCCGCCCCCGCGGCCCTGAGCCCGGCCGACGCCGCGGACGCCGCCCGGCTGGTCTCCTTCGGGCTCCAGCCCAAGCTGCTGCCCGCCCGCGACGCCGAGTACGGCGAGCTGCTGCGCCGCTATCGGGACGAGCCCGCCTTCGCCCGCCTCGCCGACGCGGTCGCCACCGGCCTGGGCCTGGTGGTCCTGGAGGTCTCCACCCGCGCCGGGATGGCCGTCACCGCCGCCGAGGACTCCGTCTTCGCCGTACGGATGGGCGACTACGCCCGCCGCGCCTCCACGGACTCCGCCGACCGCTTTCTGCACGGCCTGGCCCATCTCGCGGTCGCCGCGCTGGCGTTCCCGCGCCCCGAGGACCTCGCCGACGACGGCTACATCGGCCGGATCACCGTCAACGGCGTCGACGCGTTCGTCCGCCAGGCCTGCCGCCGCCTGGAGGAGCGCGCCGCGCAGGACGGCGAGAACACCGACCCGGTCAGCGATGCGCCCGGCCTGGAGTCGGCCTGGCGGGTCTATGCCCGGCGCAGCGCGACCGGCGCCACCAAGGACGCCCGGCGGCTGGCCGGTTCGACCACCGGCATCATCGCCAAGGCCGTCACCTTCCTCGTCGACTCCGGATTCCTCCAGCGCACCGGCGACGACGCCGGAGGCGCGTACCGCACCACCGCCCGCTATCAGCTCCAGGTCCGCGACATGGCCGGCAGCGCCGCCATGGCCGAGCTCCTGGAGCTGGGCGTGGTCCCCGTCGCCGACGGCAGCGGCTCGCTGCTGCCCGGCGAGGACACCGACGACCTCGAGCTGGTCGCCGGCGAGGGACTGCCCTTCCACTCCGGCTGACCGCCCGCGATCACCGCCGTACGACCGCTGTTCCGCCCGCCAGACCACCGACCGACACCACAACGAGAGTCCGCCATGTACGAGCTGTCCCGGGTCCGCCTCTACTCCATCGGGCCCGCCGGTGCGCGCTATGCCGACACGGTGCTGGACCTGCGCGGAGTCGGCGCGCCCGTGCCCCGACCGGCGCCGGCGCAGGCGGACTTCTTCGAGGACGAACCGGTCGGCCCGCCGCGCCGCCCGGCCCCGGCCGGCGTGCTCTTCCTGGAGAACGGCGGCGGCAAGTCCGTCCTGCTCAAGCTGATCTTCTCGGTGATGCTGCCGGGCCACCGCAACACCCTGGGCGGCGCCAGCTCCGGCGTCCTGCGCAAGTTCCTGCTCGCCGACGACTGCGGACATGTCGCCCTGGAATGGCAGCACGTCCTCACCGGCGAGAGCATCGTCGTCGGCAAGGTCAGCGAATGGCGCGGCCGCCAGGTCTCCAACGACCCCCGTAAGTTCGCCGAGGCCTGGTACAGCTTCCGGCCGGGCCCCGGGATGAGCCTGGACTCCCTCCCGGTGGCCGAGGCCACCATCGTCCGGCCCCGCCAGGAGAACGGCGAGGGCGCCTCCGGGGCGCAGGGCCGCCGCCGCACGATGAAGGGCTTCCGCGACGTCCTGACCGAGGCGGGGAAGAACTACCCGAATCTGGACGTGGTGTGGGAGGAGATCCACGAACGGTGGAACGAGCACCTCGGTGCGCTGGGCCTGGATCCGGAACTGTTCCGGTACCAGCGGGAGATGAACGCCGACGAGGGCGAGGCCGCCGGACTGTTCGCGGTCAAGAACGACTCCGACTTCACCGATCTGCTGCTGCGCGCCGTCACCGACACCCGTGACACCGACGGCCTGGCCGACCTGGTGCACGGCTTCGCGCACAAGCTCGGCCGACGCGCCGAGCTGACCGCCGAGCGGGACTTCACCGCCGGGTCGCTGGATCTGCTGTCGCGGATCGCCGAGGCCGCCGAGCAGCGCGAGCGGGCCCGCGAGGTCCATGCGGGGGCCGAGCGGCGCACCCGGGGCCTGGCCCAGCGGCTGCATGCCCGCGGCACCCTGGAGCGTGGCCGGGCCGCCGAGCTCGCCGAACAACTCGCCGCCGCGGCGCACCGCGTCACCGACGCCGAACGCACCCGCGAACGCCGCTCCCTGGTCTCCGCCGAGCTGGCCTACCGCCATGCCTCGCTGGCGCTGGCCGCCGCCGAGAAGGGCGCCGCCGCCCAGCGCCGCGAGCTGAACGACGCCCGTACGCTGCACAGCGCCTGGCAGGCCGCCGAGATCGCGCTCCGGCACCGCGCCGCCGCCGACCGCTCCGCGCGGGTCGCGGCCGCCATCCGCGAGGCCGAGCGGGACGCCGCCCCGGCGCTCGCCGCCCGTGCCACCGCCGCCACCGACCTCGTCCGCGCCCTGCACACGGCCGCCGAGGCGGGCGAGCGGAACGCCAACGAGGAAGAGGAACGATCCGCCGCCCTCCAGGAGGCCGGCGAATCGGCGCACCGCGACGCCACCGCCGCCGCCACCCACGCCCAGCGCGCCCGCAGCGAGGCCGATCACCTCAAACAGCGGCTGGCCGAGGTCGCCCAGGAGACCGCCGAGGCCGTCCGGGCCGGCTGGCTGGACGACTCCGCCCCGGACGCCGACCCGGCCCGCGCCGCGCTCGCCGCCTCCGACGCGGAGAAGACCGCGGTCGAGGCCTGGGACTCGGCCCGCGAGGCCGCCCGGCAGGCCACCGACCGTGCCCGGGAAGCCGCGGCCCGGCACTCCGCAGCGGAGCTGGCGGCGGCCCGCGCCGAGGACGCCGCCACCGCCGCACACCGTGCGTACGACGCCGAACGCCGTGCCGCCGGGGCGATCGGCGCCGAGCAGCGGCTCGCCGACCTCCTCGGACTTCCCGAGGCGAAGGCCGTCGCGCTGCCCGGCCCCCGCACGGCCGACGCCGGTGCGGACGGCGACGGTCCGGACGGCGACGATCCCGCGGGGCCGCTGACCGCCGAGGAGCTGGACGGCAACGCCGACGCGCTGCGCGAGCTGCTCGAGGAGGGCGTGGCCGCGGCCGAGCGCCAGCTGTTCGACCTGCGCACGGCCGCCGCCGACGACTCCCGGATCCTGGGCGCGCTGGGCGACGGCGGACTGCTGCCGCCGGGGCCCGATGTGCTCGCCGCCGTGGAGTACTTGGGCGAGCACGGCGTCCCCGCGCTGCCCGGCTGGCGCTATCTCGCCCAGTCCGTCGACCCGGCCGACCACGCCCGGGTGCTCGCCGCCCGCCCCGAGCTGGTCGACGGCGTGATCATCACGGACCCCGACACCCACGCTCGGGCCCGCGAGGTGCTCGCCCAGGCCGCGCTGCTGCCCCGCTCCGCGGTCGCCGTCGGCACGGCCGCCGCGCTGCTCGCGCCCACCCCCGCCCCCGACGGCTCGGACAGCGGCGCCTCCCAGGTATTTCTCGTCCCGCCGAACCCCGCGATGCACGACGAATCGGCGGCGGACGAGGAACGGCAGGCGCTGCGCACCCGCGCCGCCGAGCGCGACGAGGAGATCCGCCGGCTCGCCGCCCGCCTCGCCGGGGACCGCGCGCTGGCCGCCCGGCTCGCGTCCTGGCGGACGGGATGCCCGCAGGGCCGCCTCGCCGAGCTGGCCGAGGCCGCGGAGCAGACCCGTACGGCCGCGGACGCGGCGGCGGCCGAGCTGGCCGAGGCCCGTACGGTCCGTGCCGAGGCCGACGAGGTCGCGGCCGAGGCCACCCGGGTGCGCGACGAGCGGCAGGAGAGCGCCCAGCGCGCCCGCCGCGCCGCCGACCTGCTGGCCGGGCTCGCCCACCGCCTGCGCGAGCGCCCCGCCTGGCAGTCGCGGCTGCGTGAACTGGCCGATGAGGCGGCCGAGTTCGAGGCCCGCGCCGAGGAGTGCGTGGACCGCGCACGGGCCGCCGACGAGGACCGCCGGGCCGCCCAGCGCACCGCCGACGACGCCCGCCGCACCGCCCGCGCGCTGCGCGCCGAGCGGGCCGAGATCGCCGGCGTACCGGACGACCCGGGCGCCGCGCCCGAGGGGGCGAATGCCTCGCTGCCCGCGCTGCGCGAGGCCTACCGCGCCGCCTCCCAGGTCTACGAAAAGGTCGGTGTCGGCGCCGATCTGCGCGCCGAACAGGCCCGCGCCGAGGGCGACGAATCCGCGGCCCTGGCCGAGCTGAACCGCCTCACCAACAAGGTCCGCACCCGCGCCGAGGCGCTCCTGGAGAGCCCCGAGGCCGCCGACGGCCCGTCCCGTCAGGCCGCCGCGGCCCGCGCCGAATCGCTCGTCCAGATGCTGGAGACCCGCGCCTCGGCCGCCAGCGAGCAGCTCGGCCGGCTGCGCGGCGAGGCCGAGCGGCTGGCGCCCGTCGACGGCGAGGCGCACACCGAGCTGCCCGACGAGCTGGTCCCCGGGGACGCCGACCGCGCCAAGGAGCTGCTGCGCGCCGCCAACGCCGAACTGGCCACCGCCACCGAGGCGTTGGCGGACGCCCGCGCACGGCACGAAGAGCTGCTGCGCGGCCACCGCGCCGCCGAGGACGCGGCCGGCGGCTTCGACGAGACCGCCGCGCTGCTGCGCGATCTGCTCCGGGACAACCAGAACACCGAGGGCGCGGCGGACGCGGCGCAGGCCGAGATCGAGCCGTACGCCGGGCGGCCGGAGGAGGCCCGGCAGGCCGCGGCCGAGTCCCGCCGTTCGCTGCGCGGCTGCGCCGCCGACCTCTCCGCCGCCGATGCCGCGGTCCGCGAGGCCTCCGACATCCTCGTACGGCACGCCAACTCCACCCGCTACGAACAGGTCCGCACCCCCGCCCGGCAGCAGATCCGCGAACTGCCCGCCGCGGCCCTGCCCGACCACGCGGCCAAGTGGGCGGAGGCCTTCGCGCCCCGGCTGCGGGTGCTCACCGACGAGCTGGCGCAGCTGGAGCGCAACCGCGACTCCATCGTCGACCGGCTGCGCGGCCTGGTGGAGTCGTCCCTGACGACGCTGCGCTCCGCCCAGCGGCTGTCCCGGCTGCCGGAGGGGCTGGGGGAGTGGTCGGGCCAGGAGTTCCTGCGGATCCGCTTCGAGGACCCCGATCAGGCCACGCTCACCGAGCGGCTGGGCGAGGTCATCGACGAGGCGACCCGTTCGGCGGTCAAGAAGAACAGCGATCTGCGGCGGGACGGGATGTCCCTGCTGCTGCGCGGCGTCGGCGCGGCGCTGCTGCCGCGCGGTGTGGCCGTGGAGATCCTCAAGCCGGACGCGGTGCTGCGCGCCGAGCGGGTGCCCGTCGGGCAGATGGGCGATGTCTTCTCCGGCGGCCAGCTGCTGACCGCTGCCATCGCCCTGTACTGCACGATGGCGGCGCTGCGCAGCAACGACCGGGGCCGCGACAAGCAGCGGCACGCCGGCACGCTGTTCCTCGACAACCCCATCGGCCGCGCCAACGCCACCTATCTGCTGGAGCTCCAGCGCGCCGTCGCCGATGCGCTCGGCGTTCAGCTGCTCTATACGACCGGTCTCTTCGACACCACCGCGCTGGCGGAGTTCCCGCTGGTCATCCGGCTGCGCAATGACGCGGACCTGCGCGCCGGGCTGAAGTACATCAGCGTCGAGGAGCATCTGCGGCCCGGCCTGCCGCAGCAGGATGCGGCGGGGGAGGCGGTGCACGGCCAGATCACGGCGACGCGGATGTACCGCCGCCCGGACGAGGCACCGCAGGTGCCCGTCCAGCAGGAGACGGGGCCGGAGGACGCGCCGGACGGCTCCGCGGGCTGACGGCTCGTCAGGATGTGGCCGTCAGGGCGCGGTCGTCAGAGCGTGACCACCGACCGCAGTACCTCGCCGCGCCGCATCTTGGCGAAGGCCGCCTCCAGGTCCTCGAGCCCGATGGTCTCGGTGACGAACCGGTCCAGGTGGAGCTTGCCGCTCAGGTAGAGATCGATCAGGACCGGGAAGTCGCGGCTGGGCAGGCAGTCGCCGTACCAGGAGGACTTCAGGGCGCCGCCGCGGGAGAAGAGGTCGATGAGCGGGAGTTCGATCCTCATCTCCGGGTCGGGTACGCCCACTTGGACCAGGGTTCCGGCGAGGTCGCGCATGTAGAAGGCCTGGGTGTACGTCTCCGGGCGGCCGACGGCGTCGATGACGACATCGGCGCCGTGGCCGCCGGTGAGCCCCCGGACCGCCTCGACCGGGTCCGTACCCCGGGAGTTGACGGTGTCGGTGGCGCCGAACCGCTCGGCGGCGTCCAGCTTGCCGTCGTCCAGGTCGATGGCGATGACGCGCCGCGCGCCGGCCCGGGAGGCCCCGGCGATGGCGGCGTTGCCGACGCCGCCGCAGCCGATGACGGCGACGGTGTCGCCGCTGCCGACGGCCCCGGTGTGCACGGCGGCGCCGTAACCCGCCATCACGCCGCAGCCGATGAGCCCGGCGGCCTCCGGGCGGGCCGCGGGGTCCACCTTCACCGCTTGGCCGGCCGCGACCAGCGTCTTCTCGGCGAACGCGCCGATCCCCAGGGCCGCGGACAGCGGGGTGCCGTCCAGGAGGGTCATCGGCTGGGCGGCGTTACGGGAGTCGAAGCAGTACCAGGGGCGGCCGCGGCGGCAGGACCGGCACTGGCCGCAGGGCGCCCGCCAGGCGAGCACCACATAGTCGCCGGGAGCCAGGTCCGTGACGCCGGGGCCGACGGCCTCGATGAGACCCGCCGCCTCGTGGCCGAGCAGATACGGGAAGTCCTCGCCGATCGCGCCCTCGCGGTAGTGCAGATCGGTATGGCAGACGCCGCAGGCCTGGACGGCGACCAGTACTTCCCCCGGGCCGGGATCCGGCACCAGGATCGTCTGCACCTCGGCGGGTGCACCCTTTTTGACGGCGACGGCGGCGCGGACTTCGTACGGCATGTCTCACTCCTCAACAACGCCCGGACGACGATCCGGCAGTGCGGCGACGTCGGTCCAAAGTTGCTTATGGCGCTCTGGGTTGCGCCATGGGAGACATGCTGGAAGCCCGTCAGGGATCCGTCAAGAGGCGAATTCCCGCTGCCCGATGAGTGCCGGATGAGTGCCTGATGACTGCCTGAGTGGCTGCCCGATGGCTGCCCGGCGACTGCCCGGAGACCGCCGCCCGCCACCCCGCCGCGGGCCGCCGGTCACCCCGGGTAGCCCATCCGGCGGGAGAGATCGGCGGCGGCTTTCGCGGACCGCTCCGCGAGCTCCGGGAGCAGGGCGCGCTCCATCCGGTACGCCGGCCCCGAGACGCCGATCGCCCCGATCACCGCGCCGTCGTGCGCCCGCACCGGCGCCGCCACCGCGTTCAGCCCGATCTCCAGCTCCTCGGTGGAACGGGCGAATCCGTCCGCGAAGGCGGCCGTCAGCTGCTCGCGCAGCCCGGTGGGCGTGGTCAGGGTGTTCTCGGTGAACCGGGCGAGTTTGCGGGTCACCAGGGCCTCCCGGCGCTCCCGGGGCAGATGGGCCAGCAGCACCTTGCCGCTGGCGGTGGCGTGCAGCGGGGTGCGCCGGCCCAGCCAGTTGTACGCGGTCACCGCCGCGGCGCCTCTGGCCTGCATGATGTTGACCGCCGCATCGCCGTCCAGCACCGCGATGTTGGCGGTCTCCCCGGTGTCGTCGGCGAGCGCCCGGCACACCGGCTGGCCCTCCTGCGAGATGTCCAGCCGGATCGCCGCCGCGCCCGCCAGCCGCAGCACCCCGGCGCCCAGGAAGTACTTCCCGCGCTCCTTCTCCTGGCCCACCAGCCCACGGTTCTCCAGCACCCCGAGGATCCGGAACGCGGTCGACTTGTGGACGCCCAGCTCCTCGGAGAGCTCGGTCACCCCGGCCTCGCCCAGCCGGGCCAGCAGCTCCAGCACGCTCACCGCGCGGTCCACCGACTGGACGGAGCCCGCCGCGCCGCGCCGCTCCTCCGGCCGCTCCGTCGCCGCCCCGCCCGACGCCCGCGACGTGTCCGGTGCGTCCGGTGCGTTCGATGGGTTGGCTGCGTTTGATGCGTTCGATGTGCTTGACATGGGTGTTTGCGTCACCGCCCGTTCGGCCACCGCGGGGCGTCTCCCAGGGCGCTTGTCCGGATCTCCGGAAAGCCCTTGACGGCCCGCTCCCCGACTTGGATTCTGTTGCGCATCACGCTCTGCGATGCGTTATTCAAAACGATGATACCGATCAGCGCGAGGGGGGCCAGATGATTGCCGTCTGCCGCATCGAGGACCTGCCCGAGGGCGAGTCCCTACGGATCGAGATCGACGACACCACGCCGGCGATCGCCGTCTTTCACGCCGAGGGCGGTTTCTACGCCGTCGACGACACCTGCAGCCACCAGGACGCCTCGCTCTCCGAGGGCTGGGTCGAGGGCTGCTTCGTCGAATGCCCGCTGCATGCGGCGCTGTTCGACCTGCGGACCGGAGCGCCGACCTGCCTGCCCGCCCGTCGTCCCGTGCGGACCCACGAGGTCAGCGTCGTGGACGGCATGATCCATGTCCGGCCCGCCGTACGGGAAGAGGCGGTGGCGTAACGGCCGGTCGCGCTCAGGCGGCCGCGCGGTCGATCCGGGACGGGCCGTCCCGTGTCTCCCGCGCCGCCGCCCGGCGCGCCCGCCGCCGCTCGCGGCGCAACTCCCGTGCCGTACTGCTCGGTTGGGACTGCACACCATGGCGCTGCACCCACACCTGACGCGTCACCCACACATCCAGCACGGCCCAGGTCGCCACCACGATGCTGGCGACCGTGCTGAGCACCATGGGAAAGGCAAGCCAGGAACCCGCCAGTGTGGTCAAGAAGGCGACCATGGCTTGAATTAGCGTGATCGCGACGATGATGACGGCCCGCACCGCGGCGGTCCGTACGGGATCCGCCATCCGGCGCCGCGGCGTCGGCTCCTCGTGCCACAAGGGACGCCTGTCGGTGTCCATGAAATCGTCACACTCCCCGCACTCTCCCCGCCTGTCCGACTCCTCGGTGGCTGCCCGGATTTTGCCGGATACCTGTCCCTGGTGCCGCTCCCCGTCCTCCCTTATCGTCACGCACCGTTCCGGCGAGGAGTTCCCCGGGGGAGGAGAATTCCGGCCACTCGGCGGGCCCGCGCACCCCGTACCCGCGCGGTGCGCAAGACCCCTGACCACGGGCGTGTTGTCCGCGTATCGACGGACAACACGTGACGATCCCGCCGTGCCTGCGGTCCCCAACGTCCAAGCAGGTCTTCGGGTTGGTCACTCGGCAGTAGTAGGCTCTCGCCGTTTGTTGACGGAACACCACCCCCGTGCGCCGGGGTTGACGTAGGGGAGGCCATGCGCTTTCGCGGAAAGTCGATCCGCCGGAAGATCGTGGCGTTGCTGCTCGTACCGCTGGTGTCCCTGACGGCCATGTGGACGTTCGCGACGTACATCACCGGGCGCGAGGCCAACCAGCTGCTCGATGTCGCCAACGTCATGCAGAAGGTCGGCTATCCGGCCGAGGATGTCGTCCAGGCCCTCCAGCGCGAGCGCCGCCAGAGCCTGCTGTATCTCGCGGACCGGCGCGGCGCCGACGCGCTCACCCAGCTGCGGCAGCAGACCCGGGCCACCGACGAGGCCATCGCCCGGCTGCGCGGCAACGCCCAGGATCCGGACGTGCTCGACGAGCTGCAGGGCGGGGTGGCCTACCGGGCCAAGAACGTCATCGAGACCCTGGCCGGGCTGCCCGAACTGCGCAAACAGGTCGAGGACAACACCGTCAGCCGCGACGAGACCCTGGAGGCGTACAACTCCATGGTCGACCCCAACTACGACTTCCTCTCCTCGCTCAACTCCCTGCAGAGCGTGGAGATGGACAAGCAGGCCCGCGCGCTGGTGCAGGTCACCCGCGCCCGCGAGTCCTTCTCCCGCGAGGACGCGCTGATGTCCGCGGCGCTCGCCTCCGGCAGCATGAGCAGGCGCGATCTGCGGATGCTCGCCGACCGGGTCGCCGAACGCCGGATCCTCTACGGCACCAGCCTCACCCTCCTGCCCGCCAAGGACCGCGGGATCTTCGAGGACTACTGGCGCTCGGCCAGGGCGCGCGAGGTGGCCTCCTACGAGGACACCGCGATCGCGGCCGGCGCCCGCTCCGCGCCGCACGTCGTCAACGCCGAGCGCTGGAACACCGCCGCGGACAAGGTGCTCGACGACCTCACCCGGATGGGCAAGGAGGCCGGTGACCGCTACCAGAAGCGCGTCGAGCCGTACGCCACCCACGTCGTCCTCAAGGCCGTCATCGCCGGCGTCCTCGGCTTCGTCGCGCTGCTGGTCTCGGTCATCGTCTCGTTCCGTATCGGCCGTAAGCACGTCAAGGACCTGACCCGGCTGCGCAAGGCCGCGCACGAGGTCTCCGGTGTGCGCCTGCCCAGCGTGATGCGCCGGCTCGCGGCCGGTGAACAGGTCGATGTGGAGACCGAGGCGCCCCGGCTCGACTTCGGCCAGGACGAGACCGGCCAGGTCGGCCAGGCGCTCAACACCCTCCAGCGGGCCGCCGTCGAGGCCGCCGTCAAGCAGGCGGACATGCGCCGCGGCGTCTCCGAGGTGTTCGTCAACCTCGCCCGCCGCAGCCAGGTGCTGCTGCACCGCCAGCTGACCCTCCTGGACGCCATGGAGCGGCGCACCGAGGACACCGACGAACTCGCCGACCTCTTCCGCCTCGACCACCTCACCACCCGTATGCGGCGGCACGCCGAGGGCCTGGTCATCCTCTCCGGCGCGGCTCCGTCCCGGCAGTGGCGCAAGCCGATCCAGCTGATGGACGTGGTGCGCGCGGCGGTCGCCGAGGTGGAGGACTACGAACGGATCGAGGTGCGGCGGCTGCCGCGGCTCGCGGTGGACGGCCCGGCCGTCTCCGACCTCACCCACCTGATCGCCGAACTCCTGGAGAACGCCACCGTCTTCTCGCCGCCGCACACCGCCGTGCAGGTCCTGGGCGAGCGGGTCACCAACGGCTTCACCCTCGAGATCCACGACCGCGGTCTGGGCATGGCCCCCGACCTGCTGCTGGACGCCAATCTCCGGCTCGCCGAGACCCCGGAGTTCGAGCTGTCCGACACCGACCGGCTGGGCCTGTTCGTGGTCAGCCGGCTCGCCCTGCGGCAGGGCGTACGGGTCTCCCTGCAGACCTCTCCGTACGGCGGCACCACGGCCGTGGTCTTCATCCCCGGCGCGATCCTGACCGAGACCTCCGAGGGCGGCCGCGAGGACACCGGAGCGCATGCCCTCGACCCGGCTGACCGGCGCGGCGGCAACGAGCTGGAGCGCGCCGCGGGCCGGCAGGCGCTGTCCCGGGGGCCGGCGGCGCTTCCGGAGCGCCGCACCCCGCGCGTCATCGACGGCCCGGTCGAACTGGAGGCGCCGCTCGCCCTGGACGAGTTGGGGCCCCTGGACGACGACGCGGACAGCGTCTTCCGCGGCCGGGAACGCGGCCGTGAGCGGCCCGGACCGGCAGCCCGGCCGACCGGCCCCACTCCTTCTCCGGCGGCACCGCCCGGCCTGGTGCCGGTCCGGTCCGGCGAGCAGCATCAGCAGGCCCGCGACCAGACGCCCGGCGGCGGCCCCGCCCCGCTGCCGCGCCGCCGCAAGCCGCCGGTCCTGGTCTCCGACCACGGCAGGACGGTCGACGACGGGGACGCGCATGCACAGGCGTCCGCCGGTCAGGACGAACCGCAGCGCCGCGGTCCGCGGCGGCCGGAGCCCGTCGAGGAGCCGCCCGCGGGCGGCGCCCCCGAGGCCCCCGCCCCGCCGACGCCGGGCGGGCTGCCCCGCCGGGTACGCCAGGCCAGCCTGGCGCCCCAGCTGCGGCAGGACCCCGACCGGCAGGCCGGCGAGCACCCGGGCGAGCAGCCCGCGGACGACCGCGACGCCGACGCCGTACGGGCCCGGATGGCCTCGCTCCAGCGCGGCTGGCAGCGCGGCCGCCGCGACAGCGAGGACACCGCGGCCGATGACCGTCCCGACGGCGACGGCCCGGCACACGACGACACCCACCGCACCGAGGCCGGCCACGAGGCGCCGGCCCACGGCGACGACGGTGACAGCACAGCACCAGGAACCACATCGGGAGGGGACGGTCCATGACCGCATCGAAGGCAGCAGCGTCCATCGCCACGGCGCCGGGAAACGCACAGCAGGGGGCCGGTGACCTGAACTGGCTCCTGGACGAGCTGGTGGAGCGGGTCGGCTCGATACGCAAGGCACTGATCCTCTCCAGCGACGGCCTGGCCACCGGCGCCTCGAAGGACCTGACCCGCGAGGACGGCGAGCATCTGGCCGCGGTCGCCTCCGGTTTCCACAGCCTGGCCAGGGGGGTCGGCCGGCACTTCGAGGCGGGCCGGGTCCGGCAGACCCTGGTCGAGCTGGACGATGCGTTCCTGTTCGTCAGCGCGGCCGGTGACGGCAGCTGCCTGGCCGTCCTGGCCGACGCCGACTCCGACGTGGGGCTGATCGCCTACGAGATGACGCTGCTGGTCAAGCGCGTCGGTACGCACCTGGGCGCGGCGCCCAGGTCAGGTCCGGCCACCTGATCGGCGACGGACCGACGACGGTGACGTCATGAGTGATCAGGACGGCCGAGCCGTACCGAAGCGGGGCGCGGCCCGCTGGTTCGACGACGAGGCCGGACCGGTCGTCCGCCCGTACGCGATGACCCGTGGGCGCACCCGGACGGCCGCGGAGGGGCGGCTGGATCTGATCGCGCAGGTGATCGCCGAGAGCCGCGAGGGCCATGCGGTGGCCGACCAGCTGCTGTCCCCCGAGCATGTCGAGATCGTCGAGCTGTGCCGTGAGGCGCCGCTGTCGGTCGCCGAGCTGGCGGCCGAACTGGATCTGCCGGTGGGCGTGGTGCGGGTGCTCATCGGCGATCTGCTGGAGGCGGAGCTGGTGCGGGTCAGCCGGCCGGTACCGCCCGCCGAGCTGCCGGACGAGCAGGTGCTGCGCGAGGTGATCGACGGCCTGCGGGCGCTGTGAGACGGCCCGTCACCCGGTGTCGTCGTCCGGCTTCCGCTCATGGGGCGGCGGCCACCGCCGCAGTGAGATGTCCGGCTCCAGATCGGCGAGGACCTCGCCGAGCTGGGCGACGACACGTTTGATCTCGCGGTGGGTGTCGCGCCGCTCGGTGACCACCGCCGCGAGCAGCAGCGCGGTCAGCGCGGTGATCCCGTTGAAGGCCTGGAGGGTGACCATGTTGGTGAACAGGTCGTGATGGGCGAACGGCCCGTGCCGCTGGGCGGCGGCGACGATCGTGATCGTGGAGACCAGCAGGGCGCACGGCGCGGCGCCCGCGCGCTGGAAGCGGAACGCGGCCCAGATCAGGCAGGGGGAGACGAGGAAGAGCAGGTTCATCGAGCTGCTCACGGCCAGCTCGGTGACGGCGAAGGTGACGATCACCAGGGCCGCCGCCTCCGCCCACCGCAGGGGGCGGACCTGGGCCCGGTGGGGCGGCCGCACGGCGCTGAGGAGCAGCAGTACGGGCGTGATCACCAGGACGCCCATCGCGTCACCGGTCCACCACACCGCCCAGGTCGGCCAGAAATCGACGGCCTTCAGGGCCCCGGAGAGCACCAGGACCCCGCTGCCGATGGTCGTACTCACCAGCATCCCGGTCAGCGCGCCGAGGAACACCAGCGCCACGGCGTCGCGCAGCCGGTCCATCCGTACCCGGAATCCCGCCCGTCGCAGCAGCAGACAGGAGACCACCGGGGCGAGGGTGTTGCCCGCGGTGATCGCGAGGACCACCAGGAGCGAGGGGCCCAGCGTCACATTGACCAGGAAGGCGCCCAGGGCGATCCCCGGCCAGGTACGGAGGCCGAGCAGGAGCAGGGCCGTCAGCGCGATTCCGGTGGGCGGCCACAGCGGGGTGACCTGGCCACGGACCAGCTCCTGGAGCAGTCCCAGCTTGGCGCCGGCGTAGTAGGCGGCCGCGACGCAGAGGATCCGCACGGCCGTGGGGCCGTGCCGGCTCAGCCACTCGTTGCGCAGCACATCGGCCTGCTAGAGGTAGGGACCGCCGTTGTGACGGAGGACGAGGACGGCGGCGTCGTCGCTGTGTCCGGTCAGGTCGGCCACGGCGATCACGTCGGAGGCCAGCTGGTCGGCGTCCGCGTCGTAGGACGCGCCGACCAGGTCGACCACCCGCGCCAGGCCCCGCTCGAGAGGGAAGGCCGGTCCTTCCACCACCCCGTCGGTGATCAGGACGAACGCGCCCACCTGGCACAGCCGTCGGTGGGTGACCGGATACGGCCCGGTGGGCAGGACACCCAGCGGGAGCCCGCCGGGGTCCTGCAGGACATGAGCGCCGCCGGCGGTGGCCCAGACGGCCGGTACGTGCCCGGCGCGGGAGCCGGCCAGATCGCCGCTGGCCGGGTCGAAGCGCAGGAAGGTACAGGTGGCCATCAGGTCAGAGCGCATCGACAGCAGCAGGTCGTTGGCCCGGCCCAGCACCTCGCCGGGGTCGGTGGTGGAGCCCGTGACCGCCCGCAGGCCGGTCCGGACCTGGCCCATGAAGGCGGCCGCCTCCACGTCATGGCCCTGCACGTCGCCGATGACGAAGCCGAACGACCCGTCCGGCAGCGCGAACGCGTCGTACCAGTCGCCCCCGATGTCCAGGCCCGTCTGCGCCGGTACGTACCGGGCCGCGGTCCGGAGTCCGGGCAGTGCCGGCAGTTCGGGCGGGAGCATATGGCGCTGGAGTTCCACGGCCAGGGCCACCCGGGCCTGCTGGAGCTTGATCCGTTCCATGACCCGGCCGGTGAGTTGGCCCAGGACGTGCAGCAGCTCTTCGGGGGGTGGAGTCGGGGTGGTGCGGCGCCGGTTCATTCCACACTCCGCTCGGAAGCTTCGAAATGGCCGGTTCCGGTCGGCCAATCGCTGCTGGATTCTCACGTTACCGCCGAACGGACAGGGGCGTCGGTGGCCGGCCCGGCCCCGCCCCACCGCTCCTATTGAGCAATACTCAACGCGGGCGTACGGTGTCTGTTAAGCATCTGTCAATGCAAGGAGAGCGCCGCCATGGCCCCCACACCGGCCCCCTTCGAGCGCCTGGAACTCCAGGTCGGCCCGCACACCTACGACGCCCTGGCCACCGGCCCGGCCGACGGCGAGCTCGTCCTGCTGCTGCACGGCTGGCCCGAATTCGCCGACTCCTGGAGCGCCGTGCTCCCCGCCCTGGGCGCGGCCGGCTACCGCGCCGTCGCCGTCGACCAGCGCGGCTACTCCCCGGGCGCCCGACCGTCCGGCATCGCCGACTACGCCGTGCCCGAACTGGTCGCCGACGCCCTCGCCTTCGCCGACTCCCAGGGCGCGGACCGCTTCCACCTCGTCTCGCACGACTGGGGCGGCATGGTCGCCTGGGCCCTGGCCGGCGCCCACCCCGAGCGGCTGAAGTCGCTGACCGTACTGGCCACCCCGCACCCCGAGGCGCTCAACCGCGCCGCCGCCGGGGACACCGAACAGCACCATCGGCTGGACTACGTCCGCTTCTTCCGTACCGAGGGCCACCCCGCCGAGGCGGCCCTGCTCGCCGACGACGCCCGCCGGCTGCGCGCCGCCTACGGCGGCAAGGTCCCGGCGGCACTCGTCGAGGCCAACGTCCGCCGGCTCACTGAACCGGGCGCGCTGACCGCCACCCTCAACTGGTACCGGGCGCCCGCATCGGTCATCTCCGTGCCCGCCGGCCGGATCGCCGTGCCCACCCTCTTCCTGTGGGGCAGCGAGGACGTCGCCCTGGGCCGCGTCGCGGCCGAGTCGACGGGGGAGTGGGTGGACGGCCCGTACACCTTCGAAGAGCTCCCGGGCGCCAGCCACTGGCTGCCCGAAGAGGTCCCGGACGTGGTCACCCCGAAGATCCTCGACCACCTCGGCAAGCACGCCTGACGGGCCGCCGGGCCGGGACGCACCGAGATCGTTCCGGCCCGGCCGGCCCCCGTACACTGCGCTCATGTCCGGCAAGCGGGTCACCCGCCTCACCCCCGACCAGCGCAGGGAACAGCTGGTCGGCATCGGTCTGGAGATGCTCGCCGACCGCTCCCTGGACGAACTGTCCACTGACGAGGTCGCCCGTCGGGCCGGTATCTCCCGCGGACTGCTGTTCCACTACTTCGACTCCAAGCGCGATTTCTTCCGCGCCGTCGTCCGCGCCGCGTGCGACCGCTTCACGGCCGCCACCGAACCGGATGCGGCGCTGGCCCCGGTCCCGTGGGTGCGGGCCTTCATCGCCGGCTTCGTCGCGTACGTCATGGCGCACCGCCAGGTCTATCTCGCGCTGGTCCGGGGCGCCGCGGGCAGTCACCCCGCGGTGACCGACATCCTCGACGAGACCCGCGAGATCCTCGCCCGCCGGGTCCGCGACGGCCGGCGGCGGCTGGGCATGCCGGACGCCCCCCGGCTGGACCTGGCCTCCCGGGCCTGGATGGCCTTCGCCGAGGAGGCCGTCCTCAGCTGGCCGGCCGAGGAGGACGCCGGCCACGACGAGCTGTGCGCCTTCGTGGAGTCCAGCTTCGTCTGCTTCCTGGGGCTCCTCGACCGGCCCGCGGCGCTCGCCCAGAGCTGACCCGCCGCCCCGACGGATCCGCTCCGCCTCCTCAGCGGATCCGGCGCCGCCCCAACGGGCCCTATTCCGCGACCGTTTGGGACCATTGGCGGCCTTGGGGAAGCGGCCGTTCCGGATCGGGCGGGACCTCAAGTGGGCGCCGCGCGAAGCACGTTGTACCGTTCCCTTGTAGCTGCCATCGGTGTGCTGCACCGCTCCCCGGCAAGCCGTACAAAATCTTTGTTTCCCCCTGCACTTACGGCAATTCAGGAGAAGAATCCCATGGCCTTCGGGCGTTCTGAGCGCCGCAGCCGGCCTGTGGCGGCCGACCCGATGACGCTCAAGATCCTTGTCGCGGGCGGCTTCGGCGTGGGCAAGACCACCCTGGTGGGCGCCGTCAGTGAGATCAAGCCGCTGCGCACCGAGGAGCGGCTGACCGAGGCGGGCCGGCCCGTCGACGACCTGAACGGGGTGGAGGGCAAGACCACCACCACCGTCATGATGGACTTCGGTCGCATCACCCTCAACGAGGAACTGGTCCTCTATCTCTTCGGCACCCCGGGCCAGGACCGCTTCTGGTTCCTCTGGGACGAGCTCTCGCGCGGCGCCCTCGGCGCGGTGGTGCTCGCCGACACCCGCCGCCTGGCGGACTGCTTCGCCGCGATCGACTACTTCGAGCGGCGCGGCCTGCCCTTCACCGTCGCCGTCAACTGCTTCGACGGCGCCGAGCACTACCCCGCGGAAACCGTCCGGGAGGCCCTGGACCTGGACCCCGCGGTGCCGGTGATGCTGTGTGACGCCCGGCGCAAGGAGTCCGCACGGGATGTGCTGATCGCGGTCGTCCGGCACGCGATGCACTTCGGCGCGGAGGAGCGGGAGCCGGCGCTGCCCTGACCGGGCGCGCGGATGCGGCCCGTACCCCGCCGTCCGGGGCACGGGCCGCAGACCCTGTCCGAGGGGTCAGCCGTCGGCCCGGACGGGGGGCGTGGGGCCGCCCCGCCCGCCGCCGGACCTGCCGGTCCGGGTCACGACGCCCCCTCCAGCCAGCCGAAGCTGCGCTCCACGGCCTTGCGCCAGTTGCCGTACTCGCGCTCCCTGGCCTGGCCGTCCATCCGCGGCGTCCACTCCGTGTCGCGCTTCCAGTGCGTCTTGAGTTCGTCGAGGTCCTGCCAGACACCGGTCGCCAGCCCCGCCGCGTACGCCGCGCCCAGGCAGGTCGTCTCCGGGATCACCGGGCGGATCACCGGTACGCCCAGCACATCCGCCTGATGCTGCATCAGCAGATTGTTGGCCGTCATCCCGCCGTCGACCTTGAGCTGGGTGATCCGCACCCCCGAGTCCTGGTACATGGCGTCCACGACCTCACGGGTCTGCCAGCTGGTCGCCTCCAGGACGGCGCGCGCCAGATGGGCCTTGGTCACAAAGCCGGTGAGGCCGGTGATCACCCCGCGTGCGTCCGAGCGCCAGTACGGCGCGAACAGGCCGGAGAACGCCGGGACGATATAGGCGCCGCCGTTGTCCGGGACGCTCGCCGCCAGCGGCTCGATCTCGGCCGCCGACGCGATGATGCCGAGCTGGTCGCGCAGCCACTGCACCAGGGCGCCGGTGATCGCGATGGAGCCCTCCAGGCAGTAAACCGGCGCCTCGCCGCCGAGCTGGTAGCCCATGGTCGTCAGCAGCCCGCTCTTGGACGGAACCGGGCGGTTGCCGGTGTTCAGCAGCAGGAACGAACCGGTGCCGTAGGTGTTCTTGGCCTCGCCGACGCCGTAGCAGGTCTGCCCGAAGACGGCCGACTGCTGGTCGCCCAGCGCGGACGCCACGGGGACGCCCTGCAGCTGCCCGACGGCCGTCCCGTACACCTCGGCCGACGAGCGGATCTCCGGCAGGATCGCCTCCGGCACCCGCATCGCCGACAGGATCGCCGGGTCCCATTGGAGGGTGGAGAGGTTCATGAGCATGGTGCGGCCGGCGTTGGTGACGTCGGTGACATGCACCCCGCCGTCGGTGCCGCCGGTCAGATTCCAGATCAGCCAGGAGTCGATGGTGCCGAACGCGATCTCGCCGCGCTCGGCGCGTGCCCGCAGCCCCGGTATCTCATCCAGCAGCCAGGCGGCCTTCGGCCCGGAGAAATAGCTCGCCAGTGGCAGCCCGGTGGCCTCCCGGAAGCGGTCCTGGCCGTCCGCGCCGCCCAGTTCGGTGCACAGCTCGGCGGTGCGGGTGTCCTGCCAGACGATCGCGTGGTGCACCGGCTGTCCGGTGGCCCGGTCCCACAGGACCGTGGTCTCGCGCTGGTTGGTGATGCCCAGGGCGCTCAGCTGGTCCGCGCGCAGCCCCGCCTTGGCCAGCGCGCCCGCCACCACGGCCTGCACCTTCGACCAGATCTCGGTGGCGTCGTGTTCCACCCAGCCCGGCTGCGGAAAGATCTGGAGGTGCTCGCGCTGGTCGACGGCGACGATCGCCCCGTCGTGGTTGAAGATGATGCAGCGGCTCGACGTGGTGCCCTGGTCGATCGCGGCAACGTACTTCTCGGTCTGCTCCGTCATGCCGTCACGCCTCCTGAAGTCCTGGTAGTGGGTGCAGCGGGCCCGCCGCGTCCGCGTGCCGCGGGATCAGAACGCTGCTTGGTAGGCCAGGCCGGAGAGCACCGCGCCGATCAGCGGACCGGCCACCGGCACCCAGGCGTAACTCCAGTCCGAGGAGCCCTTGTGGGGGATCGGCAGCAGTGCGTGCGCGATCCGCGGACCGAGGTCGCGGGCGGGGTTGATGGCGTAGCCGGTGGGTCCCCCGAGCGAGAGCCCGATGCCGACGACGAGCAGCGCGACCAGCAGCACATTGATCCCGGAGCCGTAGACGCCCGCGTGCGCGCCGGGGACCTGGCCGATGCCGATGCCCTTGTTCTCGCCGAAGAACAGCAGCGGCAGCACCAGGCCGACGGTGGCGATGATCTCCGTGACGAGGTTGGCGGCCGGATTGCGGATCTCCGGGCCGGTGGCGAAGATCCCCACGGTCGGCTGTGCCTTGTCCTGCTCGGAGTTGGCGGCGAACTGCGCGTAGTACAGCGCCCAGGCCAGTACGGCGCCGATCATCGCGCCGATCATCTGGGCCAGGATGTACAGCGGTACCTTCGACCACTCGGTGCCGCCCGCGACCGCCGAACCGACCGTCACCGCCGGGTTGAGGTGTCCTCCGGACAGCGGCGCGGCGGTATAGGCCCCGGCGAGTACGCCCATACCCCAGCCGAAGGCGATCACCACCCAGCCGGCGGATCTCGCTTTCGAGTAGTGCAGTGTGACGGCGGCGCACACCCCCGCGCCGAACAGAATCAGGATCGCGGTGCCGATCACTTCACCGACGATGATGTCCCCATTGGAATACATGGCGCCTCCTTGGCCTCACCCGGGGCGGCCCCCGGACCTCCGTGCAGGCACCGGGAAGTGTTCACCTGAGGTGATCGACCGTCAAGGTCGCGCACAATGGCGGAAGTTGAGGAGAGATTCCGGTTCGGGGAACGCTCTGTGACGCCGTTACAGGCGGCTTCGTGCGCCCTCTGTGCCGGCCGTACCCGCCGTGCCCGCACCCGTCGTACCGGCCGGCGGCGGCACCCGCGCCGCGCCTCCCCGCCGGATCTCCGTACGCTCCGTGCCCGGCCGGCCGACCACCCAGCTCGCCCCCGGCAGCGCCTTCGCGGCCTGCTTCAGCGGCGCCAGGGCGGCCGCCGCCTCGTGGTGACCGCGGACGCTGCCCGGCGGACAGTCCACCGTCGCCAGCGACAGGGTGACCGGCCGCCCGCCCGCCGTCCACGTCACATCCAGCACCGCCTCCGCGAACGGCCCCGTCGCCCCGGGGCCGGTCAGCACCAGGAAGTCGTCCCCGCCGATATGCCCCACCCGGGCGCACGGCTCGCGCGCCGCGACCTCCGCCAGCGTCCGCCCCACCGAACGGATCAGCTCATCGCCCGCCGCGAACCCCGCTCCGTCGTTGATCTGCTTGAAACCGTCCACATCCAGCCAGCTCAGCGCGAACGCCCGGCCCTCGGCCATCCGCCGGTCCACCTCGCCGTTGACCGCATCCGAACCGGGCAGCCGGGTCAGCGGATTGAGCCGCGCGGCCTCCTCCACCCGGCTCTCGGCCAGCGCCCGCACGATGTCGGCGAGATGGACCACCCCCATGCACCGGCCGCGCTCGTCCACCACCGCCACATCGTCGCCGGTACGGTCGCGCTCCCCGTCGGCGATCAGGTCCAGCACCTGCCAGGCGGTGGCGTCCGCACCCACCGTGCGCGGCCGGTCCGCCAGGCGCAGCGCCGGCCGGTCCGCGTACAGCGCATGGCCGTACCGTCCGGACAGCGACAACAGGAACCGGTCGCGGTCGATCGCCCGCACCGGCACCCCGTCGGTGTCCACCAGCAGTACCCCCGACACCCCCGGAAACCCGGTGAGATGGCTGCGCACCGCACCCGCGGACGCGGACATCGGCAGCATCGCCGCGGGCTGCAGGAACTGCGCGACCGGCGGTCCCGAGGGCGGGCTGTACGGCGCCGGGCCGCGCGTCTGCGGCGGGCGCTCGGCCGGCAGGTACACATCGACGGCGGCGCGCCGGGCGGGCGGCGCGAACAGATGCCCCTGCGCCAGCTGCACCCCCGCCGCCCGCGCCGCCGCATACTGCCGCTCGGTCTCCACCCCCTCGATGGCCAGCAGCCCGCCCACCTGCTCGCACAGCTGCCGCATCGCGGCCACCGCGGCCCGCCGGCCCCGGTCGGTGGCCAGTCCCGCGCACAGCGACCGGTCGAGTTTGACCAGGTCCGGCGTCAGTTCGCCGAGCAGCCGCAGCGGCAGATCGCCGTCCCCCACCCCGTCCGCGCAGATCCGGTACCCCTCGTCGCGCAGCCCCGCCACCGCCTCCAGCAGCGAGCGGTGCGGGACATGGGTGAACGGCCCGCCGATGTCCAGCGTGATCTCCCACGGTCGCCGGCCCGCATCGCGTACGGCTTTGCCCAGGGACGTCAGTGACGGCAGTTCGGCGACCGTCGCGGCGAAGACGTTCACCTGCAGCGGCAGCATCGTCTCCTGGCGAGCCGCGGCCCGTACGGCGAGCGCCGCCAGCTCGGCGTCCAGATCGGGGCAGCGGTGCGCGGAGCCCAGCACGTCGAAGCCGCCCTCGCCGTCCTCGGGGCGGGCGAGTATCTCCAAGGCGGCGACCGAGCCGGTCGCGAGGTTCACGACGGGTTGAAAGGCGAAGCGAAGCTCGTCCATCCAGGCAGGCACCGCGCCAGAATGCCGCCCCAGGGCCACGAACGGCGCCCGGTTCACGCACTGTTCACGCATCCTTTCGGAGCGTATGGGCGGCCGCCCGGCGATGCGCACACGCTTTTCGGGCGGAGGGGCCCGCGGGTCCCGCGCCCGGCCGCTCACCGTACGGCGACGACCGCCGACCCGTGCCCGAACAGCCCCTGATTCGCCGTGACACCGACCCGTGCGCCCGGGACCTGACGCTCACCCGCCCGGCCCCGCAGCTGCCAGGTCAGCTCGCAGACCTGGGCGATCGCCTGGGCCGGCACCGCCTCGCCGAACGAGGCCAGCCCGCCGCTGGTGTTCACCGGCAGCCGCCCGCCGAGCGCGGTCGCCCCCTCCTGCAGCAGCTTCGCCGCCTCGCCCGTCCCGCACAGCCCCAGGTCCTCGTACCACTCCAGCTCCAGCGCGGTGGACAGGTCGTAGACCTCGGCCAGCGAGAGGTCCTCGGGGCCCAGGCCCGCCTCCTCGTACGCATGGCGCGCGATGGAGGCCCGGAAGCCGGTCGCCGGCTCCGGCACGGCGGCCGCCGAGTCGGTGGCGATATCGGGCAGGTCCGGTACGGTCCGCGGATACTGCGGGGTGGCCGTGGAGACCGCCCGGATCCGGACCGGGTCCGCGACGCCGTGCCGCCGGGCGAAGTCCATGCTGCTCAGGACCAGCGCCGCGGCGCCGTCGGAGGTGGCGCAGATGTCCAGCAGCCGCAGCGGATCGCAGACCACGGCCGACGCGGCGACCTCCTGCGCGCTGACCCGCTTGCGGTAGCGGGCGTACGGATTGAGCGCGCCCGCCGCCGCGTTCTTCACCTTCACCTGGGCGAAGTGATCCGTCGTATCGCCGTACAGCGCCATCCTGCGGCGCGCATACAGCCCGAAGTACGCCGGGTTGGTGGCACCCAGCACCCGGAACCGCAGCCAGTCCGGATCGTCCGGGCGCTCGCCGCCGGCCGGGGCGAAGAAGCCCTTGGGCGCGGCGTCGGCGCCCACCACCAGCGCCACCTCCGCCAGGCCCGCCAGGATCTGCGCCCGTGCGGTGCCGATGGCCTGCGCACCGGACGCGCAGGCCGCGTAGACGCTGGTCACCCGCGCGCCCTGCCAGCCCAGCGCCCGTGCGAAGGTCGCGCCCGCGACATGGCCCGGATAGCCGCCGCGCACCGTGTTCGCGCCGACCACGCTCTGTACGGCGCGCCAGTCGAGCCCCGCGTCCGCCAGCGCCTCCCGCGCCGCCTTCGTCCCGTACTCGACAAAGCTCCGTCCCCACTTGCCCCAGGGATGCATCCCCGCGCCGAGCACCGCCACGTCGTGCGTCATGCGCCCTCCCCGCGGCCCGCGGCGACCGGCTTCCAGTGCCAGGTCGTCCAGGTGTGCTCGGCGTCCTCGTCGAGTACCCCCGGCACCAGCTCGACCTCCGCGCCGACCTCCAGATCCGCGACGCCCACGCCGGGCGCCGCCTGCCCGAGGACCACCATCCGCTCGGCCGCCAGCTCCACGGCGACCAGCGTGTACGGCCGCCATTCGGCGTCGGGGTCGCTGACGTACGGGGCGGGCGGGCGATAGCGGGCATCGGTGTAGGACCAGACCGTGCCGCGGCGGGACAGCGGCACCTCCTCCAGCTCGCCGCCCGCGCAGCCGGGGTTGCGGCAGAAGGCGTCCTCGCGGGGGAAGAACACCGCGCCGCAGGCCCGGCACCGCGTCCCCAGCAGCCGGAACTCCGCGGCGTCCGGATCGAACCAGCCCGGCACCACCGGCTTACGTGAGCGTGGCACGACGCCTCCCCGGAACCCGAAACTGACGGAACGTCAGAAGTGTGGCACGCTGCCGCCCGGCGCGGAACCCCGGTACAGTCACCGGCGCGATCACGCCGTTCACGAGGGGAGTGCCCGTGACCGAAGCCGGCCGCGCCGACGCCGGTGCCGCCCGCACCGCCGCACCTCCCGCCGTCCGCCTGACGGCCGTCACCAAGGACTTCGGCCCGCTCCGCGCCGTCGATGCCACGGAACTCACCATCCACCAAGGCGAGTTCTTCTCCCTGCTCGGCCCCTCCGGCTCCGGGAAGACCACCCTGCTGCGCCTCATCGCCGGCTTCGAACGCCCCACCACGGGCCGCATCACCCTCGCCGGCCACGACGTCACGGACCTCCCGCCCAGCCGGCGCGACGTCCACACCGTCTTCCAGGACTACGCCCTCTTCCCGCACATGACCGTCGAGCAGAACGTCGCCTACGCGCTGACCGTCCGTGGCATCCGCAGAGCCGAACGCCTCGCCCGCGCCCGCGAGGCCCTGGCGACCGTCCGGCTCGACGGCTACGGACCGCGCCGCCCCGACCGGCTCTCCGGCGGCCAGCGCCAGCGCGTCGCCCTCGCCCGCGCCCTGATCGACCGTCCCGGACTGCTGCTCCTCGACGAGCCCCTCGGCGCCCTCGACCTCAGGCTGCGCCAGGAGATGCAGGCGGAGCTCAAACGCATCCAGCGCGCCACCGACGTCACCTTCCTCCTCGTCACCCACGACCAGGAGGAGGCGCTGACGCTCAGCGACCGCCTCGCCGTCCTCGACGGCGGCCGCATCGTGCAGACCGGCCCGCCGCTGGAGGTCTACGACCACCCGGCCACCGCCTTCGTCGCGGGCTTCGTCGGCACCACCAACCTGCTGCGCGACGAGGCGGCGGCGCGCGTCGTCGGCGCCCCGGGCACGTACAGCATCCGCCCCGAGCGGATCCGGATCGCGGCGCCCGGCAGCGTGCCGGGGCCGGGGGAGCGCGGGGTGCCCGGCCGGATCACCGATATCGCCCATGCCGGTGCCCACACCCGCTTCGTGGTCCGCCTCGACGGCGGTGACGACCGGCTCACCGTGCTGCGGCAGAACACCGCGCGGCTGCCGGAGGCGGCGCGTACCGGCGCCGCCGTCCACCTTCTGTGGGACATCGGCGACGCCTTCCCCGTACCGGGCTGAGGGACGTCCGGCGGCCGACGCCCCCTGGTGGCGGACGACCGGTTTCCGGATACTGGCGGGGCTCGACAGCCGTGTGCGACAGGGGAGTTCACCATGCGCAACGCGAATTCGTGGCGAGCCGTCGCGGCGGCCGGTGTCCTGCTGCTGGCCGCCGCCTGCGGCTCCGGCGGCGGGGGTGCCGGCGGCGCGGGGCCCGCCGAGAAGAAGACCGTCGGCAAGGGCGAGGGACGGGTCGACATCGTCGCCTGGGCGGGCTACGCCGAGGACGGCTCCAACGACCCCAAGGCCGACTGGGTGCACCCCTTCGAGAAACGGACCGGCTGCAAGGTCAACACCAGGACCGCCGGGACCTCCGACGAGATGGTCGCGCTGATGAAGACCGGCCAGTACGACACCGTCTCCGCCTCCGGCGACGCCACCCTCCGGCTGATCGCCGCCAAGGACGTGGCGCCCGTCAACACCGAGCTCGTCCCGAACTACCGCGACATCTTCACCGGCCTCAAGATGCGCCCGTTCAACTCCAGGAACGGGCGGATGTACGGCATCCCGCACGGCCGCGGCGCCAACCTGCTGATGTACCGCACCGACAAGGTCTCCCCGGCACCCGACTCCTGGCGGGCCGTCTTCGACGACGCGGCGAAGTACTCGGGCAAGGTGACCGCGTACGACTCGCCCATCTACATCGCCGACGCCGCCCTCTACCTGATGAAGACCGATCCCGCGCTCGGCATCAAGGACCCCTACGCCCTGGACGACAAGCAACTCGCGGCCGCCGTCGCGCTGTTGAAGAAGCAGCGGCAGCACATCGGCGAGTACTGGAGCGACTACCAGAAGGAGGTCACCGCCTTCAAGGGCGGCGACAGCGTCATCGGCACCAGCTGGCAGGTCATCGCCAACACCGCCACGGCGGAGAAGGCCCCGGTCAAGGCCGTGCTCCCCAAGGAGGGCGCGACCGGCTGGTCGGACACCTGGATGGTCTCCGCCACCGCCAAGCACCCCAACTGCGCCTACAAATGGCTCGACTGGATCGTCTCCCCGAAGGTCAACGCCCAGGTGGCCGAGTACTTCGGCGAGGCGCCGGCGAACGCCAAGGCCTGCAAGGAGACCGCCGACCCCCGGCACTGCGCGGTCTACCACGCCGACGACGAGAGCTACTACCGTCGCGTCCACTTCTGGACCACGCCGGTCCCGCAGTGCCTCGACGGCCGGAAGAACGTCAGGTGCACCGATTACGCGGAATGGACCCGCGCCTGGACGGAGATCAAGGGCTAGCCGGGGCGGGACCCCGGATGTCCGCCCCCGACGAAGGGCCCCGCGCCCGCGCCCGGCTCGCCGCCCTCCTCGCCCCGCCGCTCCTCTGGCTGGTCCTCGCCTACCTCGGCTCCCTCGCCGTCCTCCTCCTCACCGCCTTCTGGACCACCGACCCCTTCACCTCCGACGTCGTCCACTCCTTCACCACCGACAACTTCCGCGACATCCTGACCACCCCGGTCTACCGCGCCGTCGCCCTGCGCACCCTGGGCATCGCCGTCACTGTCACCCTCCTCGACGCCGCCCTCGCCCTGCCCATGGCCTTCTTCATGGCGCGGGTGGCCACCGGCCGGCTGCGCGCCGCCCTCCTGGTGGCCGTCCTCACCCCGCTGTGGGCCGGCTATCTCGTCAAGGCGTACGCCTGGCGGGTCATGCTCGGCGAGCACGGCATCGTCAACGCGGCGCTCGCCCCGTTCGGACTGCACGGCCCCGGATACGGCACCACGGCCGTCGTCCTCGTCCTCGCCTACCTCTGGCTGCCGTACATGATCCTGCCGGTCCACGCGGCCCTGGAGAGGCTGCCCGCCCACCACCTGGAGGCCTCCGCCGACCTCGGCGCGGGCACCCTCAGAACGCTGCGCTCCGTCGTCGCCCCGGCCGTCCGTCCCGCGCTCCTGGCCGGTTCCGTCTTCACCTTCTCGCTGTCCCTCGGCGACTACCTCACCGTGCAGATCGTCGGCGGCCGCACCCAGCTCCTGGGCAATGTCATCGCCTCCCAGGTCACCCTCGACCTGCCGCTCGCCGCGGCCCTGTCCGCCGTACCGGTGGCCCTCATCGTCTGCTACCTCGCCGCCGTCCGCCGGGCGGGCGCCCTCGATTCCCTCTAGCCAGGAGGTGGTTCGGTGCAGCTGCCGCGCACCGCCCGCATCGTGCTCGGCTGCATCACGGCCGCCGGACTCGCGCTGATCCATCTCCCGCTGATCCTGGTCGTCCTCAACTCCGTCAACGCCGACCGCTCGTTCGCCTGGCCGCCCAGCGCGCTCACCGGCGAGTGGTGGCGCCGCGCCCTGCACAGCGCGGGCGCCCGCGACGCCCTGTGGACCTCGCTGCAGGCGGGCCTCGGCGCCACCGCCATCGCCCTGGTCCTCGGCTCGCTCGCCGCCTTCGCCGTGCACCGCCACCGCTTCTTCGGCCGGCGGACCGTCTCGTTCCTGATCGTGCTGCCGCTCGCGCTGCCCGGCATCGTCACCGGCATCGCCCTCAACGCCGCGTTCCGCACCGTCCTGGAACCGCTCGGCATCGGCTTCGGCCTGTTCACCGTCGTCGTCGGCCATGCGACCTTCTGCGTCGTCATCGTCTTCAACAACGTCGCCGCCCGGCTCCGCCGGATCGCCCCCTCACAGGCCGAGGCCTCCGCGGACCTGGGCGCCCGCCCCTGGCAGACGCTGCGCCATGTCACCTTCCCGGCGCTCCGCCCAGCCCTTTTCGCCGGCGCCCTGCTGGCCTTCGCGCTCTCCTTCGACGAGGTCGTGGTGACCACCTTCACCGCGGGCGCGGGCACCAGGACGCTGCCCCTGTGGATCTACGAGAACCTGGCCCGCCCCCGCCAGGCGCCGGTCGTCGACGTCGTCGCCACGCTGCTGATCGTGCTGTCCGTGATCCCCGTCCATGTGGCGCAGCGACTGTCGTCGGATCCGGCGGGCGGGCGGATCCGACGCCTGCCGACCGACGGAACGTGACGCGCCGCGTCCCTCAACTCCCGTTCTCTGCAAGCCACTTCGCGGCGATCTCGGCCAGCTCCGCATCCCGTCCCGCGAGCATCATCCGGATCATCTGCGCATCGCCGCGCAGCGACCACGCCGGGTGGCCGAAGGTCGCGGGGTTGTTGCCCTCGATGAGGAAGTGCGCGGGCCAGGCCGTGCCGTAGCCGATGACCGGCAGGGCGAGCAGCAGCCGGGGCCGCCGCCGCAGCACCCCGTACGCGGACACCGCCAGCCCGGTCAGCGTGCCGGTCAGATGGATCCAGCGGGTGGCCGCCTTCGAGTGCATCGCCACGTAGTAGGGCCAGAACTCCTCGTACGAGCCGAACTCGCGGCCGGCGGCGTATTCGTCGGCTTCATCGGCTTCATCGGATGCATGGGTCATGCCCGCACGGTAGTGCCGCCCCTGGACGCTGTCAGCACCCGGTGCTATGTTGTTCTCGCTTCGAGAAAGACTCAAAGTGAGAATGACAAGCGGAGGCGATGCGGTCATGGACGCGCACCGGGGGAGTGGCACCGCGGATGGCGGCGACGACGGCGCGTTCCTCGCGGCGTACGACCCGCGCGAATTCCCGGCCATCGCCGTGACCGTCGACATCGTCGTACTGACGCTGCGCCAAGGAGCCCTGCACGTCCTGCTCGTGGAGCGCGGCGGCCGGCCGTTCAAGGGCGCCTGGGCGCTGCCCGGCGGCTTCGTCCGGGCCGGCCGGGAGACGCTCGACGAGGCCGCGGCCCGCGAGCTGGCCGAGGAAACCGGACTGGACCCCACGCACCTGGAGCGCGTCCACCTCGAACAGCTCGGCTCGTACGGCGACCCCGGCCGCGACCCGCGCATGCCCGTCGTCACCGTCGCCTACCTGGCCTTCGCGCCCGATCTCCCCGAGGCGCGGGGCGGCAGCGACGCCTCGGCCGCCGCCTGGATCCCGGTCGCCGGACTGGGGCTCGGCGCCGGCCCCGGCTTCGCCGTGGGCGATACTTCCGCCGTCACCGAACCGGACGCGGCCCGCCCGCGTCCCCCAGAGCAGGGCCCGGGGCACGGGACCGACGGGGGTGATTCCGTGCCCCGGCCCGACGACGACACCCAGGAGGCGCCCGGCCGTACGGCCCTCCCGCTCGCCTTCGACCACGCCCGGATCGTCACCGACGGCCTCGACCGCGCCCGCGCCAAGCTCGAATACACCCCGCTGGCCACGGCCTTCCTCGGCGAGGAATTCACCATCGTCGAACTCCGCGGCGTCTACGAAGCCATCTGGGGCAGCCCGCTGCACGCCGGCAACTTCCACCGCAAGGTGCTCTCGGTCCCCGGCTTCGTCGAATCCACCGGCGCGACCGCCGCCCGCGGCGGAGCCCGCGGCGGCCCCCGCGCCCGCCTCTACCGCGCGGGCGACGCCCGCCTGCTGCACCCGGCGCTGCTGCGCCCGGACCGCGAGGAGAGCGTCCGATGACCGGCACGGCGGACACCCGCGCCGCCGCCCGCGCCGCCCTGGCTGCCGCCCGCACACCCGCCGACCTCTTCCCCGACGGCGACGCCGCGGCCGCCCGCATCCACCGCAGGCTCGCCCGCCTCCTGCACCCGGACACCGTCCCCGCGGCCGAACGCCCGGACGCCGAGGCCGAGTTCGCCCGCCTCGACGCCCTCTGGCGACGCCGCACCGCCGGCGCCCAACCCACACTCACCACCCGCCGCCGCACCTACACCCTCGGGCCGGTCGCGGCCTCCGGCGACCTCGCCGTACTCCGCGAGGCGTCGTACGAGCAGGACGGCACCCGGCACCGCGCCCTGCTGAAGATCCCCCGCGCGGTCGCCGACAACGACCTGATGGAACGCGAGGCGGCGGCCCTGAACCGGCTCGCCCGCCGCGGCGAGCCACGCCACCGCGGCTACGCACCCCGGCTCCTGGAGACCGTCCGCCACCGCGACCCCGACACCGGAGCCGAGCGCCGCATCAACGTCCTCGTCCCGCTCACCGGCTGGCACACCCTGACCGAAGTCCGCACCGCCCACCCCGACGGCCTCGACCCGCGCGACGCCGCCTGGATGTGGCGCCGGCTCCTGGTCGCCCTCGGCTGGGCCCACCGGACCGGCCTCGTGCACGGCGCCGTCCTGCCCGACCACGTCCTCATCCACCCCGGTCAGCACGGCCTCGTCCTCCTCGACTGGTGCTACAGCACATCGCTCGGCGTCGGCGATCACGTGCCCGCCCTCGTCGAACGCCACCGCGACCACTACCCGCCCGAGGTCACCGGCCGCCGCCCGGCGACCGAGGCCACCGACATCCACCTCGCCACCCGCACCATGGCCACCCTCATGGGAGACCGCGCCCCGCAACCGATGCACGCCTTCCTGCGCGGCTGCACCCTCCCCGCCGAGGCCCGCCGCCCGCACGACGCCTGGCGGCTGCTGGCCGAGCTCGACGAACTCCTCGACCGCCTCTACGGGCCCCGTACCTTCCGCCCGTTCGCGATGCCGGCCGCACGGCCGCATCCCTAGACGGCATCCCGCCACACCACGCACACCACACCACGCACACCACACATCAGGGGGAATCATCATGGGCAGCGGAACCTGGTCCACCAACGTCTACGGCGCCGCGGCAAGCTACCGCGCCGCCGCCGGCACCAGCGCCTTCGACTACAGCGACCGCACCACCGCCTCCACCCCGCGCCACACCTGGACGGCACACCCCTCGCTCGACCCCAACGGCCTCACCACCCGCGAGAGCCGCGACTCCGACGAACACCCCACCTCGCTGGCCATCTCCGTCCTCTTCGACGTCACCGGATCGATGGGCTCGGTGCCGCGGACGCTGCAGACCAAGCTCCCCGAGCTGTTCGGCCTGCTGCTGCGCAAGGGGTACGTCGCACACCCGCAGATCCTCTTCGGCGCCGTCGGCGACGCCACCTGCGACCGCGTCCCGCTCCAGCTCGGCCAGTTCGAGTCCGACAACCGCATGGACGACGACCTCGGCAACATCCTGCTGGAGGGCGGCGGAGGCGGCCAGATGACCGAGTCGTACGAACTCGCCCTCTACGCCATGGCACGGCACACCAGCCTCGACTGCCACGAAAAGCGCGGCCGCCGCGGCTACCTCTTCCTCATCGGCGACGAGATGCCCTACGGCAAGGTCAAGGCCCGCGAGGTCCGCGCCGTCTTCGGCGACCACCTCACCGAGGACATCCCGCTGCCCGCGATCCTCGCCGAGCTGCGGCGGAAGTTCGAGGTGTACTTCATCGTCCCGGCCGGGGCCGCCCACGTCGGCAACACCGCTGTCCTCGGCACCTGGCGCAAGCTCCTGGGCCAGAACGTCATCGAACTCGACGACCTCGGCGCCGTCTGCGAGACCATCGCGCTGACCGTCGGCCTCGGCGAGGAGGCCATCGACCTGGCCTCCGGACTCGACGACCTCGCCGACATCGGCTCCGACGCGGGCGCCACCGTCGGCAAGGCGCTGGCCACCCTTGGCCGTTCCGGCGGCACCGTGGCCCGCTCCTCCGCACCCCTCGTCGACGCCGACCCCACCGCGGGCGGCACCACCCGCCTGTAAGGACCGCCCGTGCACACCATCGTCGTCGACCTCGGCCACGGCGACGCCGGCAAGGGCACCGTCGTCGACCGGCTCTGCGCCCCCCTGCCGGGCGCCGCGCCGGTCACGGCGGTGGTCCGCTTCAACGGCGGCGCCCAAGCCGCCCACAACGTCGTCACCGCCGACGGCCGCCACCACACCTTCGCCCAGTTCGGCTCCGGCACCTTCAGCGGAGTCCCCACCCATCTCTCCCGCCTCATGCTGGTCGACCCCCTGGCCCTCGCCGCCGAGGCCCGCCACCTGGCCTCGCTCGGCGTCCCGGACCCGCTGTCCCTGCTCACCGTCGACCGCCGCGCCCTGCTCACCACCCCCTACCACGCGGCCGCCAACCAGGCCCGCGAACGCGCCCGCGGCACCGCCCGGCACGGCTCCTGCGGCATGGGCATCGGCGAAACCGCCGCGTACGCCCTCGCCCACGCCGCCGACGCCCCGACGGCCGGCGACTGCGCCTCCCGTACGGCGCTGCGCCGCAAACTCACCCTGCTCCGCGACCGGCTGACCGCGGACCTCGGCCCGCTCGGCGGCCCGCCCGTCGACGCCTGCCTGGACGCCTGCGCCGCCTTCGCCCACCACGTACGCCTCGTCGACGGCGACCACCTGACCGCACTGGTGCGCTCCGGCGCCGTCGTCTTCGAGGGCGCCCAGGGCGTGCTGCTGGACGAGTGGTACGGCTTCCACCCGTACACCACCTGGTCCACCACCACGTTCCAGGGAGCGGAGACGCTGCTCGCCGAGGCGGGCCGGCCGGGAACCGCGCTCCGCCTGGGCGTCGTCCGCACCTACACCACCCGCCACGGACCCGGCCCCCTGGTCACCGAGGACCCCGCGCTGCGCACCGCCCTGCCCGAGGCCCACAACGGCCACGGACGCTGGCAGGGCGCCTTCCGCGCCGGACACTTCGACGCACCGGCACACGCCTACGCGGCCGCGGTGTGCGGGGGAGTGGACGCCCTCGCCGTCACCCACCTCGACGCGCCCGCCCGCCACCCGGAACTGCGCCTCGTCCACGGCTACCGGACCCCCGACGGCCCGATGGACCGCGTCCCGGCCGCCGCCCGCCCCGGCGACCTCGACCGCCAACAGCGCCTCACCGAAACCCTGCTGACCGCCCGCCCGGCCGCCTGGCGGTCACCGGGCGCCGACCCGCGCGCCTGGTGCGACGCCATCGGCGAGGCCCTGGCGGCCCCCGTCCTGATGGAGTCCTACGGGCCGACGGCGGCGGACAAGGTCCTCGCGACCGGCGGGTCCGGCCGCCGGAGCGGCGGGTCCGCCCGCACTCCCGTCCGCCCGATGCCCGGCGAACCGGTGGCCGCGGGCACCGGAACTCAGCGCACCGGGAAGTCGAAATAGGTGTCCGGGAACGTCTCCGGCTGGAAGGTGAAGTGCCACCACTCCTCCGGAAGATTCACGAACCCGGCCCGCTCCAGCCCCGTCTTGAGCAGCAGCCGGTTCTTCAGCTGCCGTCCGTGGATCCGCGGATCCAGCGTGTGCGCAAGGGTGTCGAAACAGTCGAAGCCGGTCCCCATGTCGAGCGAGTTGTCCGGGAAGCGCCCGGCCTTCGGCCCGTAACAGGACGTCAGCGGCTCGCCCGGCACATACGGGCGGGTGGGCAGCGCCGGCAGCCGCACCAGGGTCAGATCGACCGTACTGCCCCGGCTGTGCCCCGACTTGGCGGCGATGTAGCCGTCGTCGAACAGCCGCGTCTTGTCCACCCGCGGATAGAACTCGGCCTTCATCCGCTGGTCATCGAGGTCCTTGGCCCACCGGACGAAATGGTCCACGGCCCGCTGCGGGCGGTAGCAGTCGTACACCTTCAGCGAGAACCCCCGCTTCAGGAACGAACGCTGGGCGCGATGCAGCGCCCGCGCGGCGTCCCGCGTCAGCAGACACGTCGGGCGCTGGTAGCCGTCCACCGGAACGCCCACGAAGTTGTGCGGCGTGATGTAGCGCATCTCCTGAATGATCGTCGGGTCCACGGCCCGCAGCGCGACGAACTCCGGGGGGCGGGCGGACGGCGGCGCCGCGCCGCCCGCCGAGGCGCTCGACGGGACGACGGTGAGGGTCAGCAGGGCGGCGGCGGCGACGGCGAGGCCGCGCAGCGCGGCAGCAAGTCTCGGCATGGCCCTGATCTACCAGCCGCGGCGGGCGCAGCGGAAGCCCCGCCGCGTCAGCCGTCCAGCCCGCGTATCCGCACCGGATACCCCACCGCGCCCCCGTCCTGCCGCGCCACGACCACCGCGCCGTCCTTCAGCCGCGAGGTGAACCGCTCCACCTCCGGCCGCCCCCAGCCGTCCCCGGTGTCCGGCACCACCACACCGCCGCCCTGCCGCCCGGCCACCGGCGCCCACACCTCCAGCTCCGTGGCGCCGTCCGCGCCCGCCACCGGCAGCACCGCACCCGCCCGCGCCAGCACCGGGATCCGCGCCGCCGGCGCCTCCACCACCACCTGCCCCGGACCGTCGTACGCGCGCCCGGTGGCCGTGTCGTACCACCGCCCGCGCGGCAGCCGCACCGCCCGCTCCGTCACACCGGCCTCCAGCACCGGCGCCACCAGCAGCGCGTCCCCCAGCAGGAACGCGTCCTCGCAGTCCCGCAGCTCCCGGTCGCGCGGCGCATGCCACCACAGCGGCCGGACATACGGCGCGCCGGACAGCCGCGCCAGCTGCCCCAGCGTGTGGAAGTACGGCAACAGCCGCATCCGCTCGCCGAGCGCCGCACGGGCGTGCGCCAGCACCTCCGGCCCGAACTCCCACGGCTCCCGCCGCCCCGCCCCCACCGCCGAATGCGTACGGAACAGCGGCAGCCACGCACCCAGCTGGAACCACCGCAAGTACAGCTCCGGCGACGGCTGCGCGGAGAACCCCCCGATGTCCGGGCCGCTGTAAGGGATCCCGCACAGCCCCAGGCCGAGCACCAGCGACAGCGAGGCCCGCAGCCCCGGCCAGCCCGTCGCCACATCCCCCGACCAGGTGCCGCCGTACCGCTGCAGCCCCGCCCAGCCCGATCGCGAGAACAGGAACGGCCGCTCCTCGGGCCGCAGTTCGCACAGTCCCTCATAGCCGGCCCGCGCCATCGCCAGCCCGTAGACGTTGTGCGCCTCCCGGTGGTCGCCGCCCCGGCCCTCCAGCGCATGCCGGGCCGAGCGCGGCAGCGTCGGCTCCCCGAACGCCGCGAAGGACACCGGCTCGTTCATGTCGTGCCAGACACCCGCGAATCCCTGTGCGAGCCGCTCCGCGTACAGCGCACCCCACCACTTGCGCACCCGCGCATCGGTGAAATCCGGATACACCGACTCGCCCGGCCACACCACCCCGCGCACCTCCCGCCCCCGCGCGTCCCGCACGAACGCATCGGCCGCCGCCCCGCCCTCGTAGACCACCTCGCCCGGCGCCGCCTTCACCGCCGGATCCACGATCGACACCAGCCGCACCCCCTCGCCGCGCAACTCCCGCGCCAGACCCGGCAGATCCGGATACCGCTCCCGGTCGACGGTGAAGACCCGATGGCGGTCGTAATGGTCGATGTCCAGATGGACGGCGGACAGCGGCAGACCGCGCTCCCGGTAGCCGGCCACCACCCGGCGCACCTCGTCCTGCCCGCCGAAGCCCCAGCGGGCATGCTGATACCCGAGCGCCCAACGGGGCGGCAGCGCCGGCGCGCCGGTCAGCGCCGTCCACCCCAGCAGCACCCGGGACGGGGCACCCAGCAGCACCCAGTAGCGCAGCGGCCCGCCGTCCATCCGCAGCTCACACGTGCCCGGCCGGTCGTGCCCGGAGCCCGCGCCCTCCGCGCCCTCGCGCAGCGTGACCCGGCCGTCCCAGGAGTTGTCGTGGAAGACCAGATGCGTCCCGGCGTCCGCCACCACCAGCTGCACCGGCATCGTCAGGGACAGCGGATCGTCCCCGGGCACGAACGCCCCGCCCGGATCGGTGTTCCACAGCCGGTACACCCCGTCCCGCAGCCGCGGCCCGTGCGCCCGGCCGCCCAGCCCGAAGAACCGCGCGTCGGCCCCCACCTCCGAACGCTGCACCCACCGCGAGACGCCGCTCCCCTCCGGCCGCCCGTCGGCCACCGAGCCCTCGGAGTCCGCGGCATCCCACCAGCGCGGCGGCAGCTCCCGCCGCAGCGTGACCCCACCGGGCGTGCGCACCTCGACCGCACCGTGCCGGGACACCGCCACCAGCACCCGCTCCGAGACGACCCGCCAGCCACCCTCCGTGTCCGGCTCCAGCACCGCCCGCGGGTCCACCTGCGGACACGCCCCGGCCAGCGCGTACGAGGGCTCCGGCTCGGCGCCGTCCCAGCCGCAGAACACCGCGCCACCCGACGCGACCCGCACCCGCAGCGACGACCGCGCGAAGTGGATCAGCCCGCCACCCGGCTGCGGCTCCGCCCCGGTCGCCGCCCCCGGCACCCGCGCCCGCTCCCCGCCCTGCCGCGCAAACGCCCGCCCGTCCGCTCTCCGGCGCCGCCACGCCATCCGCACGGACCGCAGCCCCTGCGCCGGCCCGACCGCCCTGACCATCCGTACCGACCGCACCAGATCCCGCCCGTCCATGCAGGCCAGCCTGCCATTGACGCACCGGTGTGCGGGCAGCGTTCAACTGCCGTTCACCTGCGCGGGGTCACCCTCGGCCACCTTCAGGCCCGCGGACCGGGGCCCGATGGCTTGATACCGCCGGGCAACCGGACGATCACGCACTCCGCGGCCGCCGCCACCCCGGATGTGGCAGGCCCACCCTGGTGCACAAGTCGATCACATGGCATGGTCCAGGCAAGCCGTGTCACGCGCGCCCCCACCCACCAGGCAACCGGGGCCGCGCACGACCGACGCACACGACGCGTATCGCCCGGGAGCCGCATCATGACCACCGCACCGCAGTCCGACGACCGACCGGAACCGCAGCCGGAACCCCTCTGGCAGCCCGGCCCGGACCGCATCGCCGGCGCCCGGATCACCCGCTTCCACACCTGGGCCGCCGCACACCACGGCGCACCCGCCCCCACCCCCGGCGACCCCGCCGCGAGCTACGCCGACCTGCACCGCTGGTCCGTCGCCGACCTCCCGGCCTTCTGGCAGGCCACCGCCGAATGGTTCGACGTCCGCTTCACCGCGCCCTACGACACGGTCCTCGCCGACCGCACGATGCCCGGCGCCCGCTGGTTCCCCGGCGCCACCCTCAACTATGCCGAACACGCCCTGCGCGCCGCCGCGGACCCGGACCGCGCGGATGCCCCGGCGCTCCTGTACGTCGACGAGACCCATGAGCCCACCACCGTCACCTGGACCCAGCTGCGCGACCAGGTCGGCGCGCTGGCCGCCGCACTCCGCCGCCTCGGGGTTCGCCCCGGCGACCGCGTCAGCGGCTATGTCCCCAACATCCCGCAGGCCGTCGTCGCCCTCCTGGCCACCGCCGCGGTCGGCGCCGTATGGACCTCCTGCGCCCCCGACTTCGGCGCCCGCAGCGTCCTGGACCGCTTCCAGCAGATCGAACCGGTCGTCCTGTTCACCGTCGACGGCTACCGCTACGGCGGCAAGGAACACGACCGCCGCGACACCGTCGGCGAACTCCGCGCCGAACTCCCCACCCTCCGCGCCGTCATCCACATCCCCCTGCTCGGCACCCCCGCCCCCGAAGGCGCCCTGAACTGGCCGGACCTGATCGCCCAGGCCACCGAACCGGTCTACGAACAGGTCCCCTTCGATCACCCCCTGTGGGTCCTGTACTCCTCCGGCACCACCGGCCTGCCCAAGGCCATCGTCCAGTCCCAGGGCGGCATCCTCCTCGAACACCTCAAACAGACCGGCCTGCACTGCGACCTCGGCCCCGAGGACCGCTTCTTCTGGTACACCTCCACCGGCTGGATGATGTGGAACTTCCTCGTCGGCGGCCTCCTGGTGGGCGCCACGATCGTGCTCTACGACGGCAGCCCCGGCCACCCCGACATCTCCGCCCAGTGGCGGGTCGCCGAAACCACCCGCGCCACCGTCTTCGGCACCTCCGCCGCCTACGTCATGGCCTGCCGCAAGGCCGGCATCCACCCGGCCCGCGACCTCGACCTCTCCGCCATCACCTGCGTCGCCACCACCGGCTCCCCGCTCCCGCCCGACGGCTTCCGCTGGCTGCACGACTCCTTCGCGGAGAGCGGCGCCGACCTGTGGACCGCCTCCGTCAGCGGCGGCACCGACGTCTGCAGCTGCTTCGCCGGCGCCGTCCCCACCCTCCCCGTCCACATCGGCGAACTCCAGGCCCCCTGCCTGGGCACCGACCTCCAGGCCTGGGACCCCCAGGGCAAGCCCCTCACCGACGAGGTCGGCGAACTCGTCGTCACCCACCCCATGCCGTCCATGCCCACCCGCTTCTGGAACGACCCCGACGGCAGCCGCTACCACGACAGCTACTTCGACATGTACCCCGGCGTCTGGCGGCACGGCGACTGGATCACCCTCACCTCCCGCGGCAGCGTCATCATCCACGGCCGCTCCGACTCCACCCTCAACCGCCAGGGCGTCCGGATGGGCTCCGCCGACATCTACGAGGCCGTCGAACGCCTCCCGGAGATCCGCGAATCCCTCGTCATCGGCCTCGAACTCCCCGACGGCGGCTACTGGATGCCCCTTTTCGTCCACCTCGCCCCCGGCGCCACCCTCGACGACGCCCTCCGCGACCGCATCAAACGGACCATCCGCACCGAACTCTCCCCCCGCCACGTCCCCGACGACATCATCCAGGCCCCCGGCGTCCCGCACACCCTCACCGGCAAACGCATCGAGGTCCCCGTCAAACGCCTCCTCCAGGGCACCCCGCTCGACAAGGCCGTCAACCCCGGCTCCGTCGACAACCTCGAACTCCTGCGCTTCTACGAGCAGGTGGCCCGCGACCGCGCCAAGTAACCACGGCCCAGGCCTGGTCGGCGCCGGTCCGCCGGGCGCCGACCGGCCATTGTCAGACCCCCCGCTTACTCTCAGTGACAAGTGACGTTCGACCAACGCACCGCACTGAGGGGGAGCCATGACATCCACCACCCGGCGCACCGACCAGGCCGCCGCCCGCCGCAAGCTGCGCCGCGAAGTCCCCAGCACCGCCGCCGTCCTCGCCGACGAACGCGACTTCGCGGCCATGCGCCGCTACCGCACCTTCCCGTTCGACGACCACCGCAGCTACCTCCAGCAGATGGAAACGCTGCTCCGCACCCTCGCCGCCCAAGGCGTGCTCACGACCCTGAGCCTCTTCGACCCGGTCGCCTACGCGCAGTACTGCACCGACCTCGCCCTGGACCCGGACCACCCCGGCAGCCGCACGCGCTACACCGCCGAACTCGCCTGCACCGGAGCGACGCTGCCCTACGCGGGCGAGCCCCTGGCCCAGCTCCTCCCCCTGCTCATCGAGGAGGCAGACCGCCAGGCGACCTGGGACCAGGCATCCGCCGTCCTGGCCCGCGCGGGCAGCTGCCAGGACTGCGGCGCCGACCTCGGCCACGCCGCCTTCGCCCGCGCCACCGCCGCCGTCCGGCAACTCCTCAAAGCGCTCGGAGACGGCACCCACCACCTCGTCTGCAGCGTCCCCGCGGGGGATCCACCCCTCCTCGCGATCCTGCACACCACCACGGCCGAGGCCGACCGCCCCCAGCTCTCCGAGTCCGAGACGCTCATCTTCTGCACGGTCCTCGCCGCCGGCCTCGCGCTGCGCACCCCGGGCGGCATCGTCGCCCGCACCACGACCGGAGAAAGGCGCTCCACGGTCCGCGGCTGGTCCCTGCGCGACGGCTGGCCCTGCCCGCTCACCGAGGCCGAGGTCTTCACCGCCTACTGCACCGACGCCGACACCGGCGAGCCCATCCCGCCCGAGCACGGCGTCGACCACGCCCCCGGCCTCCCCCTCACACCCCCACCGGACGAACACCGCCACCACTGACCGGTGCCCCCACCAGGCCACCGCACCGCCACGGCAGATGGCCGCCCCACCACAGAGGCGGGACGGCCATCAACGGCTCCGGCGACGCACGCGCCGGGCGGCGCTACTCCCCGGAGAGCACCGCCCGCGCCGCGGCCCGCGCATCATCGGCGGTGTCCGCCGCCCGCGCCGCGGCCGCCGCACGCTCACACTGCGCCAGCGTGTGCTTCGCCAGCGTCGCGCGCACATACGGAATCGACGCCGCACCCATCGAAAGGCTGGTGACACCAAGCCCCGTCAGCACACACGCCAATTCCGGATCGGAGGCCGCCTCACCACACACACCACAGCTCTTGCCCTCGGCCTTCGCGGCCTCGGCCGAAGCCGCCACGAGGTCCAGCAGCGCCGGCTGCCAGGGATCCTGCAGCCGCGACACCGCACCCACCTGACGGTCGGCGGCAAAGGTGTACTGCGCCAGGTCATTGGTCCCCAGCGAAAGGAACTCCACCTCCTGCAGAATCGACCGCGCCCGAAGGGCCGCGGACGGAATCTCCACCATCGCACCGAACTTCGCCCGCAGCCCGGCCTCCCGGCACGCGTCCGCGAACGCCTTGGCGTCGATCCGGTCCGCCACCATCGGGGCCATGACCTCGAGGTAGACCGGCAGCCCCTCGGCCGCCCTGGCCAGCGCGGTCAGCTGCGTCCGCAGCACATCCGGGTGGTCCAGCAGCGTCCGCAGACCCCGTACACCCAGCGCGGGGTTCGGCTCGTCGGCCGGCGTCAGGAAGTCCAGCGGCTTGTCGGCACCGGCGTCGAGCACCCGCACGACCACGCGTCCCTCGGGGAAGGCCTCCAGCACCTTCCGGTACGCCTCGACCTGCTTGTCCTCCGACGGCGCCTTCTTGCTGTCGTCCAGGAACAGGAACTCGGTACGGAAGAGTCCAACCCCCTCCGCCCCGGCCTCCACGGCAGCGGGCACATCGCCGGGCCCACCGACATTCGCCAGCAACGGCACCTTGTGCCCGTCGGAGGTGGCCCCCGGACCGGAGGAAGCGGCCAGCGCAGCCTTCCGCTCCGCCGCGGCCTGCTCGAGCGCCGCCCGCTTGTCCGCATCCGGCTCGACGAACACCTCACCGGTGCTGCCGTCCACCGCGATCACGGTGCCCTCGACGATCTCCCCTGCGCCCGGCAGCGCCACCACGGCAGGCACCCCCAGTGCCCGCGCGAGAATCGCACTGTGGCTGGTGGGCCCGCCCTCCTCGGTCACGAACCCCAGCACCAGCGCCGGGTCCAGCAGCGCGGTGTCGGCGGGCGCCAGATCCCGGGCGATCAGCACAAACGGCTCATCGCTGTCCGGCACACCCGGCATCGGCACACCCAGCAGCCGCGCGACGATGCGGTTGCGCACATCATCAAGATCGGCGACCCGCCCGGCCAGGTACTCCCCGGCCCCCGCCAGCAGCGCCCGGTAGGCCGCAAACGCGTCGTACACCGCCCGCTCGGCGGTGCTGCCCACGGCGATCCGCCGCTCCACATCCGCCATCAGCTCGGGGTCCTGCGCCATCATGGCCTGCGCCTCGAGCACGCCCTGCGCCTCGCCGCCCGCCAGATTCCCCCGCGCGACCAGATCGGCGGCAACGGCCTCCACGGCCTGACGCGCGCGCCCCTGCTCGCGCTCCGCCTCCTCCGCCGGAATCTGCTTGGCCGGCGGCTCGAGTACGGCCGTACCCATGTGCCGTACCTCGCCTATGGCCACGCCGTGGCTCACGCCGACGCCCCGCAGCGTTGTCTCCATGTCACCCGTCTCCCTTGATACGGCGGCCCCGGCCGCCGCGATGGATGTCGTACCCGCCGTCCAGGACGGCGTCCGCTGCTACTGCCAGGAGAAGAGCGCGTCGCCCGCCTTGACGTCGCCGTCCTCGCGCACGTCACCGAGCGAGTCCGCGGCCGCCTCCAGCGCAACAACCGGGCACACCGCCGACTTGCCGGCCTCCTCGACCGCAGCCGGGTTCCAGCGCACGACCGCCTGGCCGCGGGAAACGGTGTCCCCCTTGTTGACGAGCAGCTCAAAGCCCTCGCCGTTGAGCTGAACGGTGTCGATACCCAGGTGCGTCAGCACGCCGTGCCCCTCGGCGTCGACAACAACGAACGCATGCGGGTGCAGAGAAACGACAACGCCGTCCACGGGCGAAACCGCCTCGGACGGCTCACGAACGGGGTCGATGGCGGTACCCGGACCCACCATCGCTCCGGAGAACACCGGATCGGGCACTGCCGCGAGTCCGATGGCGCGTCCTGCAAGAGGGGACGTCACGGTGGTCATGGGAAGCCTCCCAGGGGTGGAGATTCATCAGGCCGCCGTCACTACCTGTCCTGGACGGCGCACCGTTCAGAAGCGTAAGTCATAAGAACGGCCGATTCCGCATGGGCGACACCGGCCGAACGGACCCTGATGCCCGCTGAATCGATTTGCCTCGCCCACAGCAGGGCTGTACTGTCTGAGACCTGCCCCAGACAACCAGGCCGCAATCAACTGCGGTCCGGTCGACCGTGGGCGGCACTCCCTCAGATTCTTGATCGAGATTCTCGAATTGCGTGATTCTGCATGTCTGCAGAAAAGCAGCGGTTCGGAAGACCGGAAAAGGCCTGATAGAGTGTGAAACACCGAAGGGAAGCGCCCGGAGGAAACCCGAGAGGGAATCCAAAGGAAGCGTCCGTTCCTTGAGAACTCAACAGCGTGCCAAAAGTCAACGCCAGATATGTTGATACCCCGTCGACCGGAAACATCCGGGAGATGAGGTTCCTTTGAAAGTCCTGCCGACACCTTGTGTGACGGTAGGCAATACACAGCGAGGACGCTGTGAACGAGCAGGCTTATTCCGCCCGCTCGTTCCGCTCAACGCGAGTGTCACCCGATTACGGGTAAACATTCACGGAGAGTTTGATCCTGGCTCAGGACGAACGCTGGCGGCGTGCTTAACACATGCAAGTCGAACGATGAAGCCGCTTCGGTGGTGGATTAGTGGCGAACGGGTGAGTAACACGTGGGCAATCTGCCCTTCACTCTGGGACAAGCCCTGGAAACGGGGTCTAATACCGGATACGACACGGGGTCGCATGACCTCCGTGTGGAAAGCTCCGGCGGTGAAGGATGAGCCCGCGGCCTATCAGCTTGTTGGTGGGGTGATGGCCTACCAAGGCGACGACGGGTAGCCGGCCTGAGAGGGCGACCGGCCACACTGGGACTGAGACACGGCCCAGACTCCTACGGGAGGCAGCAGTGGGGAATATTGCACAATGGGCGAAAGCCTGATGCAGCGACGCCGCGTGAGGGATGACGGCCTTCGGGTTGTAAACCTCTTTCAGCAGGGAAGAAGCGAGAGTGACGGTACCTGCAGAAGAAGCGCCGGCTAACTACGTGCCAGCAGCCGCGGTAATACGTAGGGCGCAAGCGTTGTCCGGAATTATTGGGCGTAAAGAGCTCGTAGGCGGCTTGTCGCGTCGGATGTGAAAGCCCGGGGCTTAACCCCGGGTCTGCATTCGATACGGGCAGGCTAGAGTTCGGTAGGGGAGATCGGAATTCCTGGTGTAGCGGTGAAATGCGCAGATATCAGGAGGAACACCGGTGGCGAAGGCGGATCTCTGGGCCGATACTGACGCTGAGGAGCGAAAGCGTGGGGAGCGAACAGGATTAGATACCCTGGTAGTCCACGCCGTAAACGTTGGGAACTAGGTGTGGGCGACATTCCACGTCGTCCGTGCCGCAGCTAACGCATTAAGTTCCCCGCCTGGGGAGTACGGCCGCAAGGCTAAAACTCAAAGGAATTGACGGGGGCCCGCACAAGCAGCGGAGCATGTGGCTTAATTCGACGCAACGCGAAGAACCTTACCAAGGCTTGACATACACCGGAAAACCCTGGAGACAGGGTCCCCCTTGTGGTCGGTGTACAGGTGGTGCATGGCTGTCGTCAGCTCGTGTCGTGAGATGTTGGGTTAAGTCCCGCAACGAGCGCAACCCTTGTTCTGTGTTGCCAGCATGCCTTTCGGGGTGATGGGGACTCACAGGAGACTGCCGGGGTCAACTCGGAGGAAGGTGGGGACGACGTCAAGTCATCATGCCCCTTATGTCTTGGGCTGCACACGTGCTACAATGGCCGGTACAATGAGCTGCGATACCGCGAGGTGGAGCGAATCTCAAAAAGCCGGTCTCAGTTCGGATTGGGGTCTGCAACTCGACCCCATGAAGTCGGAGTTGCTAGTAATCGCAGATCAGCATTGCTGCGGTGAATACGTTCCCGGGCCTTGTACACACCGCCCGTCACGTCACGAAAGTCGGTAACACCCGAAGCCGGTGGCCCAACCCCTTGTGGGAGGGAATCGTCGAAGGTGGGACTGGCGATTGGGACGAAGTCGTAACAAGGTAGCCGTACCGGAAGGTGCGGCTGGATCACCTCCTTTCTAAGGAGCATCTAGATCCTGTAAGGGATCCAGAGCCACTACGTCGGCAAATGTCCGACGGTGGTTAGCTCATGGGTGGAACGTTGACTATTCGGCGCACTTGATTGGTTGTCACTAGTACTGCTTCGGCGTGGAACGTGGGGATTGAGATGGTGGGCCGGGCACGTTGTTGGGTATCTGAGGGTACGGGCTACGGTCTGGACCTTCGCGATGCCGGCCCCAGTGAACTCAGCCTTCGGGTTGGGGTGGTGGGTGGCTGGTCGTTGCTTGAGAACTGCACAGTGGACGCGAGCATCTGTGGCCAAGTTTTTAAGGGCGCACGGTGGATGCCTTGGCACCAGGAACCGATGAAGGACGTGGGAGGCCGCGATAGGCCCCGGGGAGCTGTCAACCGAGCTTTGATCCGGGGGTGTCCGAATGGGGAAACCCGGCAGTCGTCATGGGCTGTCACCCGCTGCTGAACACATAGGCAGTGTGGAGGGAACGCGGGGAAGTGAAACATCTCAGTACCCGCAGGAAGAGAAAACAACCGTGATTCCGGGAGTAGTGGCGAGCGAAACCGGATGAGGCCAAACCAGTCACGTGTGATACCCGGCAGGGGTTGCGTGGTTGGGGTTGTGGGATCTCTCTTTCATAGTCTGCCGGCTGTGAGACGAGTCAGAAACCGTTGATGTAGGCGAAGGACATGCGAAAGGTCCGGCGTAGAGGGTAAGACCCCCGTAGCTGAAACATTGACGGCTCGTTTGAGAGACACCCAAGTAGCACGGGGCCCGAGAAATCCCGTGTGAATCTGGCGGGACCACCCGTTAAGCCTAAATATTCCCTGGTGACCGATAGCGGATAGTACCGTGAGGGAATGGTGAAAAGTACCGCGGGAGCGGAGTGAAATAGTACCTGAAACCGTGTGCCTACAAGCCGTGGGAGCGTCGCACAAGGAACTTGTTCCTTGTGTCGTGACTGCGTGCCTTTTGAAGAATGAGCCTGCGAGTTTGCGGTATGTTGCGAGGTTAACCCGTGTGGGGAAGCCGTAGCGAAAGCGAGTCCGAATAGGGCGTTGAGTAGCGTGCCCAAGACCCGAAGCGGAGTGATCTAGCCATGGGCAGGTTGAAGCGGAGGTAAGACTTCGTGGAGGACCGAACCCACCAGGGTTGAAAACCTGGGGGATGACCTGTGGTTAGGGGTGAAAGGCCAATCAAACTCCGTGATAGCTGGTTCTCCCCGAAATGCATTTAGGTGCAGCGTCGTGTGTTTCTTGCCGGAGGTAGAGCACTGGATAGGCGATGGGCCCTACCGGGTTACTGACCTTAGCCAAACTCCGAATGCCGGTAAGTGAGAGCGCGGCAGTGAGACTGTGGGGGATAAGCTCCATGGTCGAGAGGGAAACAGCCCAGAGCATCGACTAAGGCCCCTAAGCGTGTGCTAAGTGGGAAAGGATGTGGAGTCGCAGAGACAACCAGGAGGTTGGCTTAGAAGCAGCCACCCTTGAAAGAGTGCGTAATAGCTCACTGGTCAAGTGATTCCGCGCCGACAATGTAGCGGGGCTCAAGCACACCGCCGAAGTCGTGTCATTGCAGCATTAGGACCAACGTCTGCTGTGATGGGTAGGGGAGCGTCGTGTGCCGGGTGAAGCAGCCGTGGAAACGAGTTGTGGACGGTTCACGAGTGAGAATGCAGGCATGAGTAGCGATACACACGTGGGAAACGTGTGCGCCGATTGACTAAGGGTTCCTGGGTCAAGCTGATCTGCCCAGGGTAAGTCGGGACCTAAGGCGAGGCCGACAGGCGTAGTCGATGGACAACCGGTTGATATTCCGGTACCCGCTTTGAAACGCCCAATATCGAATCCATTAATGCTAAGGCCGTGAAGCCGGCCTGGAGTCTTCGGACGAAGGGACGTGGTGGAGCCGCTGACCCAAGGTGGTAGTAGGTAAGCGATGGGGTGACGCAGGAAGGTAGTCCAGCCCGGGCGGTGGTTGTCCCGGGGTAAGGGTGTAGGACGCTGTCTAGGCAAATCCGGACAGCATTTAAGTCTGAGACCTGATGCCGAGCCGATTGTGGTGAAGTGGATGATCCTATGCTGTCGAGAAAAGCCTCTAGCGAGTTTCATGGCGGCCCGTACCCTAAACCGACTCAGGTGGTCAGGTAGAGAATACCGAGGCGTTCGGGTGAACTATGGTTAAGGAACTCGGCAAAATGCCCCCGTAACTTCGGGAGAAGGGGGGCCATTGCTGGTGATCCGATTTACTCGGTGAGCTGGTGGTGGCCGCAGAGACCAGCGAGAAGCGACTGTTTACTAAAAACACAGGTCCGTGCGAAGCCGTAAGGCGATGTATACGGACTGACGCCTGCCCGGTGCTGGAACGTTAAGGGGACCGGTTAGTCACATTTCGGTGTGGCGAAGCTGAGAACTTAAGCGCCAGTAAACGGCGGTGGTAACTATAACCATCCTAAGGTAGCGAAATTCCTTGTCGGGTAAGTTCCGACCTGCACGAATGGCGTAACGACTTCTCGACTGTCTCAACCATAGGCCCGGTGAAATTGCATTACGAGTAAAGATGCTCGTTTCGCGCAGCAGGACGGAAAGACCCCGGGACCTTTACTATAGCTTGATATTGGTGTTCGGTTCGGCTTGTGTAGGATAGGTGGGAGACTTTGAAGCAGCCACGCCAGTGGTTGTGGAGTCATTGTTGAAATACCACTCTGGTCGTGCTGGATGTCTAACCTGGGTCCGTGATCCGGATCAGGGACAGTGTCTGGTGGGTAGTTTAACTGGGGCGGTTGCCTCCTAAAGAGTAACGGAGGCGCCCAAAGGTTCCCTCAGCCTGGTTGGCAATCAGGTGTTGAGTGTAAGTGCACAAGGGAGCTTGACTGTGAGACTGACGGGTCGAGCAGGTACGAAAGTAGGGACTAGTGATCCGGCGGTGGCTTGTGGAAGCGCCGTCGCTCAACGGATAAAAGGTACCCCGGGGATAACAGGCTGATCTTCCCCAAGAGTCCATATCGACGGGATGGTTTGGCACCTCGATGTCGGCTCGTCGCATCCTGGGGCTGGAGTCGGTCCCAAGGGTTGGGCTGTTCGCCCATTAAAGCGGTACGCGAGCTGGGTTTAGAACGTCGTGAGACAGTTCGGTCCCTATCCGCTGTGCGCGTAGGAGTCTTGAGAAGGGCTGTCCCTAGTACGAGAGGACCGGGACGGACGAACCTCTGGTGTGCCAGTTGTCCTGCCAAGGGCATGGCTGGTTGGCTACGTTCGGAAAGGATAACCGCTGAAAGCATCTAAGCGGGAAGCCTGCTTCGAGATGAGGGCTCCCACCCCCTTGAGGGGTTAAGGCTCCCAGTAGACGACTGGGTTGATAGGCCAGATATGGAAGCGCCGTAAGGTGTGGAGTTGACTGGTACTAATAGGCCGAGGGCTTGTCCTCAGTTGCTCGCGTCCACTGTGTAGGTTCTGAAGTAACGACCGTTGAGTCATGCTCCGGTGTTAACTTCATAGTGTTTCGGTGGTCATTGCGTTAGGGAAACGCCCGGTTACATTCCGAACCCGGAAGCTAAGCCTTTCAGCGCCGATGGTACTGCAGGGGGGACCCTGTGGGAGAGTAGGACGCCGCCGAACAAAATTTAAGAGAAAGCCCCGTTGGGAACCAGGTTCCCAACGGGGCTTTCTCGCGTTTCGGCGGAGCCGGGACCCGCGGCGCGGCGTGGCCGGCGGGGCAGGTAAGGTCAGGGGTATCGTCGGCACATTTCCCACAGGAGGCTTCCGAGTGGAGGTCCAGGAGACGCAGGTCCAGACGCACCGCGTCCTCACCATCCCGAATATTCTGAGCATGGGGCGTCTGGTCGGCGTGCCGGTGTTCCTGTGGTTGATCCTGTGGCCGGAATTCGATGGGCCGAAGTCCGCCGATGCCTGGGCATTGGTGGTCCTCGCGCTGAGCGGCGTCAGCGATTATCTGGACGGCAAGCTCGCCCGGCGCTGGAACCAGATCAGCAGCCTGGGCCGGATCCTCGACCCCGCGGCCGACCGCCTCTACATCCTGTCCACCCTCGTCGGGCTGACCTGGCGGGAGATCCTGCCGATCTGGCTCACCGCGGCTCTGCTGGCACGCGAACTGATGCTGTTGATCGCGGTCGGATTCCTGGGCCGTCACGGGTATGGCCCTCCCCAGGTGAACTTCCTGGGCAAAGCGGCTACGTTCAACTTGATGTATGCCTTCCCGCTGCTCCTGCTGAGCGTCGGGAACGGCTGGCTTCACACACTCGCTGCCATTTTCGGATGGGCGTTCGCGGGATGGGGTACGGCGCTCTATTGGTGGGCAGGGATCCTCTACGTGGTCCAGGTCCGTCGGCTCATCAGGGCGGACGCCACGGCCGACTGAGCTCGCCGAACCGGCAGATTGTGCCAAGGCCCGGCGCCCGTACGTGAGTACAAGAACAGTGGGCGATCTGGACAAGTGAAGTCGGCAAGACCGTCGTCTCTTAGAGGAGGACGCTTCCGACATGAAGGCCGTTGTGATGGCGGGCGGCGAGGGCACACGTCTTCGCCCCATGACGTCAAGCATGCCCAAGCCGCTGCTGCCTGTGGCCAATAGGCCGATCATGGAGCATGTGCTGCGGCTGCTGAAACGGCATGGTCTCAGCGAGACCGTCGTAACCGTTCAATTCCTTGCCTCGCTCGTTAAAAACTATTTCGGCGACGGGGAAGAGCTCGGAATGGAGCTCACCTACGCCAACGAGGAAAAGCCGCTGGGCACCGCGGGCAGCGTGAAGAACGCCGAGGAAGCCCTCAAGGACGATGCATTCCTCGTGATCTCGGGTGACGCCCTCACCGACTTCGACCTCTCGGACCTGATCCGCTTCCACAAGGAAAAAGGCGCCCTGGTGACGGTCTGTCTCACCAGGGTGCCGAACCCTCTGGAATTCGGCATCACCATCGTCGACGAGGCCGGCAAGGTCGAGCGTTTCCTGGAAAAGCCCACCTGGGGCCAGGTGTTCTCGGACACCGTCAACACCGGCATCTACGTCATGGAGCCGGAGGTTTTCGACTATTTCGAGCCCGACGTTCCGGTGGACTGGTCCGGCGATGTCTTCCCGCAGCTCATGAAGGAAGGCAAGCCGATCTACGGCTATGTCGCCGAAGGGTACTGGGAGGACGTCGGCACTCACGAGAGCTATGTGAAGGCCCAGGCCGATGTGCTCGAGGGCAAGGTCGACGTCGAAATCGACGGCTTCGAGATCTCGCCGGGGGTGTGGGTCGCCGAGGGCGCCGAAGTGCATCCGGACGCGGTGCTGCGCGGTCCGCTGTACATCGGCGACTACGCCAAGATCGAGGCCGGTGTGGAAATCCGTGAGCACACCGTTGTCGGATCCAACGTGGTGGTCAAGAGCGGGGCGTTTTTGCACCGGGCGGTGGTGCACGACAACGTCTACATCGGGCAGCACAGCAATCTGCGTGGCTGCGTGATCGGCAAGAACACCGACATCATGCGGGCCGCGCGGATCGAGGACGGTGCGGTCATCGGCGATGAATGCCTCATCGGCGAGGAGTCGATCGTCCAGGGGAATGTGCGGGTCTATCCGTTCAAGACGATCGAGGCGGGTGCGTTCGTCAATACCTCGGTGATCTGGGAATCCCGGGGCCAGGCGCATCTGTTCGGCGCGCGCGGGGTCTCCGGAATCCTCAACGTCGAGATCACCCCGGAGCTGGCCGTACGGCTCGCGGGGGCGTACGCCACCACGTTGAAGAAGGGCTCCACGGTCACGACCGCCCGGGACCACTCCCGTGGCGCGCGGGCGCTCAAACGCGCGGTGATCTCCGCGCTGCAGGCCAGCGCCATCGACGTACGGGACCTCGAGAACGTTCCGCTGCCGGTCGCCCGCCAGCAGACCGCCCGGGGCAGCGCGGGCGGCATCATGGTCCGTACGACGCCCGGGGTGCCGGACTCCGTCGACATCATGTTCTTCGACGAGCGCGGCGCCGACCTCTCGCAGGCCGGGCAGCGCAAGCTCGACCGGGTCTACGCCCGTCAGGAATACCGCCGCGCCTTCCCCGGCGAGATCGGCGATCTGCGGTTCCCGGCGAGCGTCTTCGACTCCTACACCGGCTCCGTACTGCGCGCGGTGGACACCACGGGCGTCGCCGACTCCGGGCTGAAGGTCGTCGTGGACGCCTCGAACGGCAGCGCCGGGCTGGTCCTGCCCAGTCTGCTGGGCCGGCTCGGTGTCGACTCGCTGACGATCAATCCCGGTCTCGACGAGTCCCGGCCGACCGAGACGCCCGACGCCCGGCGTGCGGGACTGGTGCGGCTCGGCGAGATCGTGGCGTCGGCGCGGGCCGCCTTCGGGGTCCGTTTCGACCCGGTGGGCGAGCGGCTGTCCCTGGTGGACGAGCGCGGCCGGATCATCGAGGACGACCGTGCGCTGCTGGTGATGCTGGACCTGGTGGCGGCCGAGCGGCGCAGCGGGCGGGTGGCGCTGCCGGTGACCACGACCCGTATCGCCGAGCAGGTGGCGGCGTACCACGGGACCCAGGTGGAGTGGACGACCACTTCGCCGGACGATCTGGCCCGGGTGGCCCGGATGGAGGGCACGGTCTTCGGCGGGGACGGCCTCGGTGGCTTCATCATTCCGGAGTTCAGCGCCGTCTTCGACGGCGCGGCCGCATTCGTCACGCTGATCGGCCTGGTGGCCCGTACCCAGCTCACGCTCAGCCAGATCGACGCACGGATCCCGCGGGCTCATGTGCTGCGCCGTGACCTTGCCACGCCGTGGGCGGTCAAGGGCCTGGTCATGCGGCATGTGGTCGAGGCGGCCGGCGACCGGGACGTGGACACCACCGACGGCGTTCGCGTCGTGGAGGCGGACGGCCGCTGGGTGCTGGTGCTCCCCGACCCGGCCGAGGCGGTGACGCATCTGTGGGCGGAGGGGCCGGACGACGCCTCCGCGCAGCAGTTGTTGGACGAGTGGGCGGCCGTGGTGGACGGCGCCGGACGCTGAGCCCGAGCCCACCGGCGTGCCCGCGATCGGGCACGCCGGTGGGGCCATTGGGAGACTGCGCGGCCGACGTGCGACGATGTGCGGCATGTCGCAGCAGCGCCCCGATCGGAGCACTCCCAGGAAGCCGGCCTTGCGCCCCGACGCATCCATGTCGCTGCTGACCAATGTGATGGATCACAGCCTCGACGACGGGTACGCGGAGGCCGCCGCGCGGAAGTCCGCCGCGGGCGTGCGCGGTCTGCCCCGCACCCTGCGGGCGAAGTTGGGCCTGGCAGCCGGTCTGGTGCTGGCAGCGGTGGTCGTCACGGTCGGCGCCGCCCAGGCGCGGATATCGGCACCGACGCTGGCCAAGGAACGCGAAGAGCTCATCCATCGCATCCAGAAGGGCACCGGCGAGGCGGACAAGCAGCAGAAGCGGGTGGACGCGACCCGCGACGAGGTCAGCAGGATGCAGCGCGAGGCGCTGCGGACGCACGGCGGCGACAAGGCGGAACTCCTGGCCCTGTTGTCCGGTTCGACCCAAGTGACCGGACCTGGCGTGAAACTTGTGGTGGACGATGCCAAGGACGCGGAGTCCAGTGGGGGAGGGCCGCGGGAGAGCAGTGGTTTCTCCGATACCGGGCGGGTACGCGACAGGGACATGCAACGCGTCGTCAACGGCCTGTGGGAGTCCGGTGCGGAGGCCATCTCCGTCAATGGGCAGCGGCTTACGTCACTCTCGGCGATCAGAGCCGCGGGAGACGCCATACTGGTCGACAACAAGCCACTGGTACCGCCTTATACGGTGCTGGCGGTGGGGGACGGGCAGCGGCTCAGCACCGCTTTCCAGGACAGCGTCGACGGCCAGTATCTGCACGTCCTGCACGAGAACTACGGCGTGCGCACGAGGATTTCCGCCGAGAGCGAGGTCACGCTGCCACCCGCGCCGAGTTTGACCGTACGTACCGCAAAGCCGCAGGCCGGTGCCGCCAAGGCGGATGGCGCCGACACAGGGAAGGGCACATCGTGATCGCCGTACTGGGCCTCATCGTGGGAGTCGTGGTCGGGCTTGTGGTCCGACCCGTGGTGCCGACGGTGGTCGAGCCCTACTTGCCGATCGCTGTCGTCGCGGCGCTGGATGCCGTGTTCGGCGGTCTGCGCGCGATGCTGGACGGCATCTTCGACGACAAGGTCTTCGTCGTCTCCTTTCTCTCCAACGTCGTCGTTGCGGCGCTGATCGTCTTCCTCGGGGACAAGCTGGGCGTCGGTGCCCAACTCTCCACCGGTGTGGTCGTGGTGCTCGGCATCCGGATCTTCTCCAACGCTGCCGCGATCCGCCGGCACGTCTTCAGGGCGTGAGGCGGATGGCAACGGACGAGACCCCGGAGCCGGAGAAGAAGCCGGAGCCGCAGCAGAAGCCCGAGCCGCAGCGGGACCGCAGCCCCGCCGACCGGCGGCCGATGCCTCCCGAGAGCCGGCCCGCTCCGAAGGAGGCCGAGGAGCGGACGGAAGGGCGTAAAGCGGACGACGCGCAGCAGAACGGCGACAAACCGACAGACGCCGCCGCCCCTGCCCCGGAAGAGGAAGATGGGGGCGCGGGAAAGCCGCAGAACGGCCGGCAGCGGCTCGCCGCAAGCCTGTGGCCGCCGCGGCTGACCCGGGCTCAACTGATCGTCGCGTTGCTCCTGTTCATTCTCGGCCTCGGCCTGGCGATTCAGGTACGTTCCACGAGTGACAGCAGTGCGCTGCGGGGTGCGCGCCAGGAGGACCTTGTGCGCATTCTGGACGAACTGGACAATCGCTCCCAGCGGTTGACGGACGAGCAGCGCCGTTTGGAAGGGCAGAAGACCGAGCTGGAGAACAGCTCGGACCAGGCCGAGGAGGCTCGTAAGCAGACCGTGGAGAAGGAACAGCAGCTGGGCGTGCTGGCCGGGACCGTCGCGGCGCAAGGGCCCGGCATCTACCTGACCATCGACGACCCGACGCACTCGGTCGAGGCGGACAAGCTGCTGGACACCGTCCAGGAGCTGCGAGCGGCCGGCGCCGAGGCCATCCAGGTCAATAACGTACGGGTCGTCGCCAACACCTATCTCTCGGATGCCAGCGGCGGCGTGGAGATCGACGGCAAGCGGGTCACGCAGCCTTACCGTTTCAAGGTCATCGGCAAGCCGGAGGACCTGGAGCCGGCGCTGAACATCCCCGGTGGGGTGGTGCAGACCTTGGAGAAGGAGCAGGCCAAGGTGTCGGTGACCCGGCAGGAGAAGATCATTGTGGATGCCTTGCGAGAGGCGAAGCGGCCTGACTACGCTCGGTCGTCTTCGCAGTGAGGTGTCCAGATATGTCCATGGCCCGGGGAGGGCATGAGGTAGCGGGGGGTCGGCGCACCGTGTTTGTGGTGTGTGGTGGAAACTGTCTGCAGGCCACGGACGTTCAATGGATGTCCGGATCGGCCGGTGTGTGCATCGAGGGTTCGTCCTGCCCCACGGGCGGGTCTGTTTCGTTCAAGGGGAATCGCCCGTGAAGTTGTTTGGAAAGCTGTTCGGCAAGAGCGCCCGCCAGGAGGGCGGCAGCGGCTCGGCGCGGCATCGTGCCGCGGGCCGGCCCGATGAGAGCGGTTCTGGCGAGGACCGTCCGCTCTTCCGTGACGAGGTCAGCGGTCCGTCCGGGGGGTACGGCGCGGGTTCTGTTGACCCCTCCGGGTCCGGCCGCATAGGTTCCCAGGAACCATCAGCCTCATCCACGGGTGGAGGGTTGGCCTTGCCGGTTTGTACGAGGTGCGGACATCGGAACGCCGAGGCGAGCCGGTTCTGCTCCAACTGTGGCGCGCCGCTGCGCCCGGGTGCGCAGCCCGAGCGCGCGTCCGAGACGACCTCGACCATCTCGATCTCGGGGATCGAGGCCTATGACGCGGAGGCGACGGGCCAGACCCAGATGCCGTCCCTGTCGCCCGAGGCCCAGGCGGCCGTCGACGCCCTTCCGCTGGGTTCGGCGCTGCTGGTCGTCCGCCGGGGGCCGAACTCCGGCAGCCGCTTCCTTCTGGACAGCGAGCTGACGACGGCCGGCCGGCACCCGCAGGGCGACATCTTCCTCGACGATGTGACGGTCTCGCGCCGCCATGTGGAGTTCCGCCGAGGTGCGGACGGACGCTTCGCGGTCGCCGATGTCGGCAGCCTGAACGGCACGTACGTCAACCGCGAGCGGATCGATTCGGTTGCGCTCTCCAACGGCGACGAGGTCCAGATCGGCAAGTTCCGGCTGGTCTTTTACGCGAGCCAGCGAGGCGCCGGAATCTGACCGGCCAGGGAAGGCATATGCGCCAATCACCGACAGGCGGTGCCGGGTCCTCCGGCGCCGCCTCCTCGGACGGCAAGCCGGTGAGCATCGGCACGGTGCTCACTTTGCTGCGCGAGGAATTTCCCGAGGTCACCATCTCCAAGATTCGCTTCCTGGAGGCCGAGGGGCTGGTCGAGCCGACGCGCACGCCTTCCGGGTACCGCAAATTCACCGCGGCCGACGTCGAGCGGCTGGCGGGCGTCCTGCGGATGCAGCGGGACCACTATCTCCCGTTGAAGGTCATCAGGGAGCATCTGGACGCCCTGGAGCGCGGTGAGCAGGTGCAGCTGCCGGCCCAGGCCACTTCCTCGCGGGACCTGGTTCCGGGCATGCGCGAGCCCGGTGAGGACCGTCCGGCGGCCGCCCGGGTCGGCCGGGCCGAGCTGCTGGCGGCCGCCGAGGTCGACGAGGCGGCGCTCGCCGACTGGGAGTCGTACGGGCTCGTCGTACCGGATGCGGACGGCGCTTTCGACCGCGAGGCCGTCACGGTTGCGAAACTGGTCGCCGAGCTGGGGCGTTTTGGTCTCGAGCCGCGGCATCTGCGGGCCGTCAAGGCGGCCGCGGAGCGGGAGGCGGGCCTGGTGGAGCAGGTCGTGGCACCCCTCCGCCGGCATCGAAATCCGCAGACCAGGGCCCATGCGGAGGCTACGGCCAGGGAGCTGGCAACGCTGTCGGTACGGCTCCACGCGGCATTGGTCGAGACCGCGCTGAAGGTCCGCCTCACATGAGCAAATGACTGCCCGACTACCCAAACCTGCCGGGCACGTCCTAGGGTTGCTGTGTGAACGAGCTCGACGTCGTGGGTGTCCGGGTGGAAATGCCTTCCAGCCAACCGATCGTGCTCCTGCGGGAGGTGGGAGGCGATCGCTACTTGCCCATTTGGATCGGGCCAGGGGAGGCCACCGCCATCGCCTTTGCCCAGCAGGGCATGGTCCCTGCCAGGCCGCTGACGCATGACCTTTTCAAGGATGTGCTGGAAGCGGTGGGCCAGGAGCTGACGCAGGTCCGCATCACGGATCTGCGCGAGGGAGTGTTCTACGCCGAACTGGTCTTTGCCAGCGGCGTCGAGGTCAGCGCGCGTCCGTCCGACGCCATAGCGCTGGCGCTGCGCACCGGGACGCCGATTTACGGCACCGACGGCGTGCTGGACGACGCGGGCATCGCCATTCCGGACGAGCAGGAGGACGAGGTGGAGAAGTTCCGCGAGTTCCTCGACCAGATCTCGCCCGAGGACTTCGGCAGCAGCAACCAGTGACCCCGGTCGGCAGATACGTCTGATTCCGGCCAAACTATTTAGCCGTTCCCCGCGCGAGGTCACGAGAAACCACTCGTAGGGTGATTATCACTCGGCGTGGCGAGCGCGGCGATCGTTGACGCACCCCGAGTGACTGCATACCGTCGATAAGGCAGGTCCCGTCCGGGACGTGGAGGACGGAGGGCGGCGTGGCAATCACCGGTGACGGTACGGCGGCGGAAGGGGCGTTGCCGCTCCACCCGAATGCAGCAGTGAACCGCGCACCGGCACAGCCCGCCGCGGTGTCGGGGGACTGCGCAGCAGGGACCATCGGCTACCGCGGTCCGACGGCGTGTGCGGCGGCGGGGATCACCTACCGGCAGCTCGACTACTGGGCCCGTACCGGCCTGGTGGAGCCCAGCGTGCGCCCCGCCTACGGATCCGGTACCCAGCGGCTCTACAACTTCCGGGACGTCGTCGTCCTCAAGATCGTCAAGCGGCTGCTGGACACCGGGGTTTCGCTGCAGAACATCCGCACCGCCGTTCAGCATCTGCGCTCGCGCGGGCTGGACGATCTGACGCGGATGACGCTGATGAGCGATGGCGCCACGGTCTACGAGTGCACCTCGCCCGACCAGGTCGTCGATCTGCTCCAGGGCGGCCAGGGCGTCTTCGGCATCGCGGTGGGTGTGGTGCTGCGGGACGTGGAGGGCGCGCTCTCCGAGCTGCACGGGGAGCGGCTGGACACCGGCGAGACGCTGGTCGGCAAGAACCCGCGCGACGAGCTGGCGCGGCGGCGCAACCGGGCCGGCTGAGCCCCGCATCCGGACTCCGGCCCGGCAGCGGGTCGATTGTCAGTGGTGTGCGGGAGGATCGGTCCTGTGAGATCCGCGCCGACGATTCTGCATCTGGACATGGATGCGTTCTATGCCTCCGCCGAGCAGGCGGCCAAGCCGAGCCTGCGTGGGAAGCCCGTGGTCGTCGGCGGGATCGGGCCGCGCGGGGTGGTCGCCACGGCGTCGTATGAAGCGCGGGTCTTCGGTATCCGCTCGGCCATGCCGACGGCGCAGGCGCGGCGGCTGTGCCCCAATGCCGCCTACCTCAGTCCGCGGTTCCAGTTGTACCGCCAGGTGAGTGACGCGGTGATGGAGCTGCTGCACGCGCTGTCGCCGCTGGTGGAGCCGCTGAGCCTGGACGAGGCGTTCGTGGATCTGGAGGCGGGCGGGGTCGCGCCCGAGGTGGTCGCCGTACGGGCCGTGGGGGAGCGGCTGCGGCGGGACATCAAGGAGGCCACGGGCCTGACCGGCTCGGTGGGGCTCGCGGGCGCCAAGATGCTGGCGAAGATCGCGTCCGAGGCGGCGAAGCCGGACGGCCTGGTGGTGATCGAGCCCGGTACGGAGCGGGAGCTGCTGGGGCCGATGCCGGTGCGGACGCTGCCCGGGGTGGGGCCGGCGACGGCCGAGGCGCTGCGCCGGGCCGGGATCCATACGGTCGCGGAGACCGCGGAGGCCGGTGAGGACGAGCTGGTGCGGCTGCTGGGCAAAGCGCACGGCGCCGGGCTGTATGCGATGGCGCTGGGCCGGGACGACCGCCCGGTGGTGGCCGAGCGGGACGCGAAATCCATCTCGGTCGAGGACACCTTCGAGGTCGATCTCACCGACCGGACGCGGGTGCGGGCCGAGCTGGTGCGGCTGGCGGAGCGCTGTGTGCACCGGTTGCGGGAGGCCGGGCGGTCCGGTCGCACGGTGGTGATCAAGGTCCGTAATTACGATTTCTCGACGCTGACCAGGTCGGAGACGCTGCGCGGGCCGACGGACGACCCCGCGGTCGTACGGGAGGCGGTGGCGCGGCTCCTGGAGACGGTGGACACCACGGGCGGGGTGCGGCTGCTGGGGGTCGGGGTGAGCGGGCTCGCCGACTTCACGCAGGAGGATCTGTTCGCCCAGCTGGCGACCGAGCAGGAAGCCGAGGAGACGGCGGCCAGGGCAGCGGCCAGAGCGGCGGCGCCGGTGTCGGGCGGGGTGGGTGAGCCGGAGCCGGAGGAGGAGCGGCCGCGCCGCTGGCATCCGGGGCTGGACGTGGTGCACGACGAGTACGGCGCCGGCTGGGTGCAGGGCAGCGGGGTGGGCAGAGTGACCGTACGTTTTGAACAGCCGTGGTCCGCACCGGGAAGGGTGCGGACCTTTGCCGTCGATGACCCGGCGCTGCGGCCGGGGGAGCCGTTGCCACTGGTGGGCGGGGAATCAGGAGCCGGTCAGTCCTCCGAGCCGGCGATCTTGCCGAAGTCCTTGTCGCCCGGGGACGCAACGGGGTCGGAGCCCGGGGAGGAGATATCCAGCCGGTAGTGGTGGTAGAGCTGGAGTTCCTGCTCGGGGGAGAGATGGCGGCCCACCCCGAAGTCCGGGGCGTCCTTGATCAGCTTGCGGTCGTAGGGGATGCGTAGCCCCTCGTCCGCCAGCTCGCTCGGCTCCAGGGGGACGAACGCGTCCCGGCTGAAGAGACCGGTGCGCACGGCCGCCCATTCGGGTTCGCCGGTCGCGTCATCGAGATATACCTCATCAATGGTCCCAATCTTGGTGCCGTTCCGGTCGAACGCTTTGCGGCCGATCAGGCTCCGGGGATCGATATCGGTGTGCACAGCCCCTCCTTGTGGTCGCAACTGCCCTGTGACAACTACCAAACGGCACATTTCATGCCCCGGCCACTCGAAAGTTCCCCCGACAGGTGCGCTGGTAGGCTGACTGATGGCCGCTGACCCCATGCGGGAGAGTCCCTTGCCGTTCGCGGCGGGGGCGCCGAAGGAGCAAATCCTCCCCGGAATCTCTCAGGCATCCGTACCGCATGGACGAGGTCACTCTGGAAAGCAGGGCGGGCCGCGGTGGCACAGCGCCGGGACCCCTCCTCACCGACGGTGAAAGCCGGGCCGCAGCCTGCGGACCGGTGAAGCTCTCAGGTTGAGATGACAGAGGGGGAGGCCGTCCGGGCACCCGCGCCGTGGTGCCCCTCGTAGGTCGCAGTGACCAGGAGGCCCCCGCAGATGACCACCAATCGCATCTCCCTGACAGAGCTGGAGCGCGGTACGCCCTTCGAGGCCCGGCACGTCGGTCCCGACCTCGAGGCGCAGGCCAAGATGCTCGCGCAGGTCGGCTTCGGATCGCTGGACGATCTCACCGCCACGGCCGTACCCGACGTGATCAAGAGCGCGGAGGCGCTCGGCCTGCCGCAGGCCCGTACGGAGGCGGAGGTCCTCAAGGAGCTGCGCGGCCTCGCGGACCGTAACCAGGTCCTGTCCTCCATGATCGGCCTCGGCTACTACGGCACGTTCACCCCGCCGGTGATCCTGCGCAACGTCATGGAGAACCCGTCCTGGTACACGGCGTACACGCCCTACCAGCCGGAGATATCGCAGGGCCGTCTGGAGGCGCTGCTCAACTTCCAGACCATGGTCGCCGACCTGACCGGACTGCCCACCTCCGGTGCCTCCCTGCTGGACGAGGGGACGGCCGCCGCCGAGGCGATGGCGCTCTCCCGCCGCGTCGGCAAGGTCAAGCAGGGTGTCTTCCTGATCGACGCGGACTGTCTGCCGCAGACCATCGCGGTGATCCAGACCCGTGCCGAGCCGACCGGCGTCGAGGTCGTCGTGGCGGACCTGTCCGACGGCATTCCCGCGGAGATCGCCGAACGCGGTGTCTTCGGCATGCTGCTGCAGTACCCGGGCGCGTCCGGCGCGGTGCGTGACCCGCGTACCGTCATAGCGCAGGCCCAGGAGCTGGGCGCGGTCGTCACCGTCGCCGCCGACCTGCTCGCCCTGACGCTGCTGACCTCGCCCGGCGAGCTCGGCGCGGACATCGCGGTGGGCACGACCCAGCGCTTCGGCGTTCCGATGGGCTTCGGCGGACCGCACGCCGGCTTCATGGCCGTACGCGAGAAGTTCGCCCGCAGCCTGCCCGGCCGCCTGGTGGGCGTCTCCGTCGACGCGGACGGCGACAAGGCCTACCGCCTCGCGCTGCAGACCCGTGAGCAGCACATCCGTCGCGAGAAGGCGACCAGCAACATCTGCACCGCGCAGGTGCTGCTCGCCGTGATGGCCGGGATGTACGCGGTCTACCACGGTCCCGAGGGCCTGCGGACCATCGCCCGGCGCACCCACCGCTACGCCGCCGTCCTGGCCGAGGGCCTGCGCGCCGGCGGCGTGGAGATCGTCCACGACGCGTACTTCGACACGCTCACGGCGCGGGTGCCGGGCCGGGCCGCCGAGGTCGTCGCCGCGGCCCGTGAGGCGGGCGTCAACCTCCGGCCGGTCGACGCGGACCTGGTCGGTATCGCCTGTGACGAGACCACCGGGCGCGCGCAGCTGGCCGGTGTCTGGAGCGCCTTCGGGGTGCAGGGCGATGTCGAGCAGCTGGACGCCGTCGCCGCCGAAGCGTTGCCGCAGGAGCTGCTGCGCGGCGAGGACTACCTCGCGCACCCGGTCTTCCACCAGCACCGCTCCGAGACCGCGATGCTGCGCTACCTGCGCACGCTCGCGGACAAGGACTACGCGCTGGACCGCGGCATGATCCCGCTCGGCTCCTGCACGATGAAGCTGAACGCCACGACCGAGATGGAGCCGGTCACCTGGCCCGAATTCGGCCAGCTGCACCCCTTCGCCCCCGCCGACCAGGCGCAGGGCTACCTGACGCTCATCCAGGAGCTGGAGGAGCGGCTCGCCACGGTCACCGGCTACGACAAGGTCTCCATCCAGCCGAACGCCGGATCCCAGGGCGAGCTGGCCGGTCTGCTGGCCGTCCGCGCCTACCACCGCGCCAACGGCGACGAGCAGCGCACCGTCTGCCTGATTCCCTCCTCGGCGCACGGTACCAACGCCGCCAGTGCCGTCATGGCCGGCATGAAGGTCGTCGTCGTCAAGACCGGCGAGGACGGCGAGGTCGACACCGACGATCTGCACGCCAAGATCGACAAGCACCGGGACGAGCTCGCGGTCCTGATGGTGACCTATCCCTCGACGCACGGCGTCTTCGAGGAGCACATCACCCAGATCTGTGCGGCGGTGCACGACGCCGGCGGCCAGGTCTACGTCGACGGCGCCAACCTCAACGCGCTGGTCGGTCTCGCCGAGCCCGGCAAGTTCGGCGGCGATGTCTCGCACCTCAACCTGCACAAGACCTTCTGCATCCCGCACGGCGGCGGCGGCCCCGGTGTCGGCCCGGTCGGCGTCCGCGCCCACCTGGCGCCGTACCTGCCCAACCACCCGCTGCAGCCCACCGCGGGCCCCGAGACCGGCGTCGGGCCGATCTCCGCGGCTCCCTGGGGCTCCGCCGGGATCCTGCCGATCTCCTGGGCGTACGTCCGCCTGATGGGCGGCGAGGGCCTCAAGCGCGCCACCCAGGTCGCGGTCCTGAGCGCGAACTACATCGCCAAGCGCCTGGAGCCGCACTACCCGGTGCTCTACACCGGCCCCGGCGGCCTGGTGGCGCACGAGTGCATCATCGACGTCCGGCCGCTGACCAAGGCCACCGGCGTGAGCATCGACGATGTCGCCAAGCGGCTGATCGACTACGGCTTCCACGCGCCGACGATGTCCTTCCCGGTGGCCGGCACGCTGATGATCGAGCCGACCGAGAGCGAGGACCTGGACGAGCTGGACCGCTTCTGCGACGCGATGATCGCCATTCGCGCGGAGATCGAGAAGGTCGGCTCGGGGGAGTGGGACAAGGACGACAATCCGCTGCGCAACGCCCCGCACACCGCGGGCGCGCTGGCCGGCGACTGGTCGCACCCCTACAGCCGTGAGGTGGCTGCCTTCCCGGCCGGTGTCGTGGCCGCGGAGAAGTACTGGCCGCCGGTGCGCCGTATCGACGGTGCCTTCGGTGACCGTAACCTCGTCTGCTCCTGCCCGCCGCTGGACGAGTACCACGACTGATCCGGCGTACGGGGTGTCCGGGTAGCGGTTGCCCGTCCCGTCGGTACACATCTACACATCAAGGGCCCTCGGCAGATCTGCCGGGGGCCCTGTTGTTCTGCCAGGTGCTGTGGGTCAGGCCACGCTGGCAACCCGTTCCTGCGGTCGGTGCGGGGCGATGACCTGCCCGTCCGGCAGCAGCTCACCGGTGTCCTCGAAGAGCAGGACGCCGTTGCACAGCAGGCTCCAGCCCTGTTCGGGGTGGTGCGCCACGGGATGCGCGGCCTCCCGGTCGCTGGAGTCTGCGGACGGGCAAGGAGGTTGGTGCTGACACATGGAAGTTGTCTTTCGCTGCGGTGTGAACGTCGTTGTGCGGCTCGATGAGATGGCCATGGCCGCTCCCCCGTTTCCATCGGTTGGTCCCAGTGTTGCCCCACGGAAGGGTTTCCGCAGGGATTTGGCGGCAGTGGTACTCACTGGATGAGGACGCATCACCCGTGCGGGCGGTTCAATTGCATTCTTGCCCAAGGGGGTTGAGAGTGCTTCGGGCTACTGGCCCGCCCGGGTGAGCGCAGCACTGCGCCCCGCGGCCGGATGGGGCGCGGGGCGCTGCGCTGGGCGACGGTGTGCGCGGTCAGGCGGCCGGGGAGTCCAGCAGCGGGCCGGGGGCGAGGCGGAGGGTGAGCCGGGGCAGCAGATCGGCGACGCGCTGCGGGTGGTGCGGGGCGATTCCGGGCGGCGCGGGCGCCAGCGGTACCAGCAGGTCACCGGGGTCGGGCAGGCCGTCCGCGCCGTCCGAGGCGATGTCGTGATGCAGCCACAGCGTGAGCATGTACAGCTCCGGTACGGACAGCAGCCGCGGCTGGTACGGCGCGGACAGCGACTCCGCCTGCTGGAGCGCCTGCTCGGTCGCGCCCACATAGGGGCCGCCGCAGAAGTGCGAGAACGTCCAGCCGTCTGCGGTGAGCATCGCCTCGGCGGCTGCCACGGCGCGCTCCCCGCTGCGGACGAGGAAGCGCCAGCCGGCCAGCCGGGTGCGCGGCGAGCCGCCCGCGCGGCTGACGTCGTCCCAGACGTGGACGGGCAGCGGACGGTCGGGACTGAGCGGGCCGTGATGGTCGCGCAGGGCGGAGCTCGGGGCTTCGCGGACGGCGGTGGGCGAGCCGAGGGCGGCGAGAACGCTGCGCAGGGCGGGCGCAGGGGCAGGGGGGAGGTGCAGCGGCATGGTGGGTCGCCTCTCACTTCGGAGACACGGTGAAGCCGGGCAGGTGCGGACGGCGCTGTCAGCATGCGGGGCCAGAGCATGGCCGGCCGGAGCGGTGGCCCCGGTGGGTCAGCGCAATGCCCCAGTGCCGGTGAGAACACCGCAGCACCGGGCGCCAACTCTCTGCCTCGTGTGCGGAGTTTATACGACGTATGTTCTGAAAATGTTTCGGCTACTGGTCTTGTGGATTTCCGGCAAGGCGGAATCCGGACCCTTCTTCGGGGGGATTTCCCCCGCTTTGCGCGGACCTTTGTCCACGCCACCTCATATTTTCCCGCGGGCGTGGTAGGCCGAATCTTGTCGGTGTTTTTCACAAGAGAAATGCTTATGGCGATGGCCGCTTGGATATGCCCTTGGCGCATGCCATGGGTATGTCCTGCCCGGCTCCGGTCCGCCGCCACTTCGAGCCTATCGGTACCAGGGTGCCCGGGAGGCGTTATCGATCAGATTGCCGGGGCATCATCGACCGTAGCTCGTGCCCCGGTGGTATCGGGGACGGCCCCAACCAGCCCGTGTCCACGGGCCGTTCGCTCGATCGAGGAAGGACCCTTCGATGGGGGAGAAGGTCGCCGCGCACGGCATCGACCTGGCTGACCGGGAGCGTTATCGAAGAAAGCTCCACGAGTGTCTCGCGGGATTGCGGAGGATGCTGGAAGAGAAGAGGTTCGACCGGCCCAAGAATCTCATCGGCCTGGAGATCGAGCTCAATCTCGCGGGCGCGGACGGACTGCCCCGAATGCTGAACTCTCAAGTTCTGGAACGCATCGGGAGTCGTGATTTCCAGACGGAACTCGCCCAGTGCAGTCTCGAGGTCAACATCGCGCCGCACCGATTGGCCGGCCGCGTCCTCGACCAGCTCGCCGAGGAACTCCGCACGGGCCTCTCCTACGCGGACAGAAAAGCCCGTGAGGTCGCCGCGCGGATAGTGATGATCGGAATTCTGCCCACCATGGCCGCCACCGACCTCACGGCCGCCAATCTCTCCGCCATCGACCGCTATGTGCTGCTCAACGACCAGATGCGGGCGGCGCGCGGCGAGGACTTCGCGATCGACATACAGGGCGTCGAGCACCTGGTCTCCCGTTCGGCCTCGATAGCTCCGGAGGCCGCCTGCACGTCCGTCCAGCTGCACCTCCAGGTCACCCCGGGCCGGTTCGCCGCCGTCTGGAACGCCGCCCAGGCCATCGCCGCCGTACAGGTCGCCATCGGGGCCAACTCGCCGTTCCTCTTCGGCCGTGAACTGTGGCGCGAGTCCCGGCCGCCGGTCTTCCAGCAGTCCACCGACACCCGGCCGCCCGAGCTCCAGGCCCAGGGGGTCCGCCCGCGTACCTGGTTCGGGGAGCGCTGGATCGACTCCGCCTACGAACTCTTCGAGGAGAATCTGCGGTACTTCCCGCCGCTGCTGCCGATACCGGGGTCGCAGGACCCGCTGCGGACCCTCGACGAGGGCGGCGTACCCGACCTGGCGGAACTGGTGCTGCACAACGGCACGGTCTACCGGTGGAACCGCCCCGTCTACGGGGTCGCCGACGGCGTCGCCCATCTGCGGGTCGAAAACCGGGTCCTGCCGGCCGGTCCCACCGTCGCCGACGTCATCGCCAACACGGCCTTCTACTACGGTCTGGTGCGGGCGCTGGCCGACGATCCCCGCCCCGTCTGGAAACGCCTGCCGTTCGCCGCGGCGGCCGCCAACTTCGACACCGCCTGCCGCTACGGCATCGACGCCTGCCTCCACTGGCCGCGCCCCGGCCGCGGCGGCGCCCTCACCGAGATCCCGGCCGTACGGCTGGTCCGCCAGGAACTGCTGCCGCTGGCGGCGGCCGGACTGGACGCCTGGGGCGTGGAGCCGGCCGACCGGGACCTGTATCTGGGCATCATCGAGGACCGCTGCGCCCGACGGGTGAACGGCGCGTCCTGGCAGGCGGCGGCCTTCCACCACGCGCTGCGCCAGGGCCTGGACCGGGATGCCGCGCTGGGCGCGATGACCCGGCGCTACAGCGAGCTGATGCACGCCGGGCAGCCGGTGCACACCTGGCCGGTGGCCTGGGCGGTGGGGACGCCGCCGGCCGTACCGGGGGCGCGGCACAGGGTCGAGAGCGCTTAGGGGACGTGGGGGCGGCATGGGCGTCGTCGTCGATGCCGCCCGGGGCCTCTTCGGCCCCGGCCCATCGGACGCCCCCTAGCGCGGCCCCTTCATGCCCGCCGTCATGATGGCTTTGAGGATCACCTCGTGGATCTGCGAGGGGTCGTTGACGCGGTGCGCCGAGCCGCCGGTCGGGGCCACGATGCGGTCCAGGGCCGATTTGTCGGCCGCCGGGCCGATCGCGATGGCGATCAGCGGTACCGGCCGCTTCGGGTCGGCGCGCTTCTTGAGCTTGCGTACGAGTGCGTCCAGTTCGATGCTGCTGGAGTCGTCGTTGGCGCCGTCGGTGACGATGACCAGGGCGTTGAATTTGCCGCTCGCGTAGGTCTCGCAGGCCTTGTCGTAGGCGGCCAGCGTCGTGTCGTACAGGCCGGTCGCGCCATTGGGCACCGGGGCGAGCGAGCCGAACGCGGCGGCGAGGTCCTCGCGGTGGGTGCCGCCGTGCGCGCCGGGGTCGCCGAGGCGGCTGGTGGGGGAGAGCTCCACATAGTCCTTGTCGCCGTCCAGCGAGGTGGCGAATTTCCACAGCCCGATCTCGTCCTCGGGCGTGAACGTCGACAGCGCCTGGAGCAGCGAATTCTTCGCGAGTTCCATCCGGGACCGGCCGCCGCTGCCGGGGACGGCGTTGCCCATGGAAGCCGAGGCGTCCACGACCGTCGCTATCCGGGCGCTCTGCACCGTGATCGTCCACATGCCCAGCAGCGCCCGGAGTTCCTTGGCCGACGGCGGATCGGCGGGATCCGCGGTGTACGGCTGCGGGTCCCGGCCGCCGGCTGCCCGGGCCACCGCGGCGCCCGCCTTGCCGTTGGCGCCGCGAAAGCCCCGTGCCTGCAGCTCGCGCTGGCCCGCGGCGCCGTCCAGGAGCGTCATGAAGCGGTTGGCGGCGCGGGTCTGGTCGGCGTTCAGCGCATCGTCGTCCACCAGGGTGAACGGATAGTCGAGCCGGGCGGTGCCGTCCTTGGGATAGAAGAGACGGAGGTCGGGGCCGTTGGCCGGGCCGGTGTTGTGGGCGTGGGCGGCCTGTTCGGAGAGCAGCAGCGCCTGGTTGCGGCGCGGATTGCCCTGCTCGGCACCGGAGCCGTCGCGCGGCAAAGTGGCCAGCACCTGGCTGTCGCCGTCCGCGACCCGCTCGTACAGGAGCTTGGCCGCGGCGGCGGTACGGGTGTCGGAGTCGCCGCCGTCCTCGGAGGCGGGGGCGCTCCTGGCGGCCTTCGCGTGGGAGACGTTGATGCGGGCCAGCGCGAGCAGTCCGGTGGCGCTGCGGGCCGGGTCGGCGACGCCCAGGCGCAGCCGGTCGTCCGTGGTGGCGGCGCGGGTCAGCTGGGCCCAGGTGTAGGTCTTTTCCGGCCAGCCCAGCGAGGTGGCGGTGGCGGGGACGGCGCCCAGCGCGATCGGCGAGGAGGCGATGGCTCCGACGGCGGTCAGCGGGGTGCCGCTCTCGGTGCCGACGCGGTCCACCCAGAGGCTGGAATCGGGTATCCAGACCTGGAATCCGGGGTGCTCCGGCCGCCGCCCGAGGGCATCGGCCACCTCGTAGGAGGCCCGCGCGGTGACCCTGACGTCCAGGCATTTGCCGTCGGACCGCGTCTCGTTCCGCCGCGCCCGGGTGGCCACCTTGTCGATCGCCGGGGCGATATCGGGGGAGGCGAACACCCGAAGCCGCACCGCATTGCCGTCGCAGGGACCGCCGAACGACAGCAGATCGCTGCGCAGCGCCACGGCGGAACCGGCGGCGAGGACGAGGACGGTGGCGATGATGACGGTGCGGGTGCGGATCCCGCCTGCCCGCGCGGGGCCGAGAGCGCGCGGCACGGTGCCGGGGCGGGCCCCCGTGCTCTCCGGCGCGGACGGATCGGGCAAGCTGTGTCGTCCCATTGCGGTAGCGCCTCTCCTGATGCTCGGAGCCCGATGCCCCGGACTCGATCGGGATTCGATGGGGTTCGACGGGGAGAGAGAACGCGCCACGTGGATGGCGCCCGTCCCCGGCCTGTCGCGCGCGATCTTCGTACCTGCTTTCGAGACCCTAGCGGGGCGGTGGCGGTGAAGAGGCGGTATCCCGGAAGTGGAGGAAGCGTGGAGTCGGAGACAAGTCCCTTGGCAGATGCGGACGTTCCAGGTCAGGGGCCTGGTGCCGGGCGGGGCGCGGGGGTCGCGGAGGAGCCGTGCCGGAGCATCTTGAGGAGTGAGACGCTGCTCGTTCTGGCCCTCTCGCTCGGGGCCAGCGGGGTGTCGGCGCTCATCAGTTTCATCGGCTCGGTGACCAGATCCGGCGCCCTCAAGCACCAGGCGGCCACGCTCAATGCGTCCCATGCGCCCGGCCGGCCATGGCTGGATCTCGCCTGGCAGCTGTTCGGCATCGCGACCGCGCTGGTGCCCGTCGCGCTGGTGGCGCACTTCCTGCTACGGGAACGGGCCGGCGGACTGCGCGCCATCGGCTTCGACCGGCGGCGGCCCGGCTTCGACCTGAGCCGCGGCGTGGGGGTCGCCGCGGTCATCGGCGGCAGCGGACTGCTGCTCTATCTGGGCGCGCGGGCGGCCGGATTCAATCTGACGGTGGTCCCCGAGGCGCTGCCCGAGGTGTGGTGGAAGATCCCGGTGCTGATCGCCTCCGCGGTGCAGAACGCCGTCCTGGAGGAGGTCATCGTCGTCGGCTATCTGCTGCGCAGGCTGGGGCAGTTGGGCTGGGCCCCGATGGCGGCACTGGCGGCCAGCGCGCTGCTGCGCGGCTCGTACCACCTCTATCAGGGCATCGGCGGGTTCGTCGGCAACATGGTGATGGGCGTGATCTTCGTCCTGCTCTACCGGCGGTGGGGCCGGGTCGGTCCGCTGGTCGCCGCGCACGCCCTCATCGACATCGTGGCGTTCCTCGGCTACGCCCTGCTGGCCGGCCGGGTGGGGTGGCTGCCGACGGCGTGAGACGGGCGCGGCGCGGGCCGCCGGCCGGGCGTCCCGCGCCGGGGAACGGGCTCAGCCGGTGGTGCGCAGCTCACCGTCGATGACCGTGACCGCGCTGCCCGTCAGCAGCGTACGGTCGCCGCGCAGCCGGGTCCGTACGAAACCGGTGCGGGCGCCGCCCTGCAGACCGACCAGCGCGTCACGGCCCAGGCGCGCCGACCAGAACGGGGCGAGCGCGGTGTGCGCGCTGCCCGTCACGGGGTCCTCGTCGATGCCCACGTAGGGGAAGAAGCAGCGCGAGCGGAAGTCGTGGCCGCTGTCGGGGTCTTCGGCGCGCGCGGTGGCGATCACGCCCCGGCCGCCGTGCCCGGCCAGCGCCCTGAAGTCCGGCGACAGCGCCCGTACGGCCTTCTCGTCCGCCAGCTCGAGCAGCAGATCGCCGACGTCGGGGCCGGTGTCGTGCGCGGAGAGGATCTCGGCGCCCAGCGCCCCGGCGACCACCGGCGGCACATCCACCGGGGTCAGCGGTGCCGTCGGGAAGTCCATGGTGATCGACCCGTCGTCCCCGGCGGTCGTGATCAGGACGCCGCTACGGGTGCGGAAGCGGACCGTGCCGGTCGCGGTCCCGGTGGTGTGCAGGACGTGGGCGGTGGCCAGCGTGGCGTGCCCGCACATGTTCACCTCGACGGACGGGGTGAGCCAGCGCAGCGCCCAGTCGGCGTCGCCGCCCGCGGGCAGCGGGTGCGCGAACGCGGTCTCGGAGAGGTTGACCTCGGCGGCGACCTGCTGGAGCCAGGCGTCGTCGGGGAACGCGTCGGAGTCGAGGAGTACGACTCCTGCGGGGTTTCCGGCGAAGGGACGCTCAGTGAAGGCGTCGACAATGCGAATCCTCATGACGGCGAGCGTAGAAGGGCCATCAAGCCGCGGGCCAAGGCCAATTCCGGGAGGCTGGACCCTATTCGAACGTGTCGTGGCGGGCGCGCACCCACTGCGCGTCGAACTCGTCCCGGCTGATCTCCGCATCGGCCAGTCCGGGGTCGAAGAGGTCGACGATGGGAGGGTTCAGCGCCCAGTCGTCCGGGCCGCTCCGGAAAGCGGTGCCGTCCTCGGGCAGCCTCACCTGCCGCAGCCGGCGCCCGTCCCGTCCCACCTCCAGCAGGTAGACGGTCGGGTCCTCGTCGTCGTCGCCGTCCCAGCGGCGCCGCAAGTGGACGATGCTCCGGCCGGCCAGCGCACCGAACCCCGGGCGGTCGCGCTGCGCGGCGCGCTTGTCCCGCAGGCCGGCCAGGCCCGCGGGCATGCCCGGCGCGTCGATGTCGGCCTCCGTCAATTCCCAGGACGCGGCCTCCTCCACCGTTGCCGCGTCGTCGACGACCTCGACCTCCGCGAACGTTTCGAGGACCTCCCGGGGCGACCTCGCCAGCACCCACCACCACACTCCGCCCATGCCGTAGTCGTGCAGGACGAGGAAGCGCCGCTTGGGTGTGGCGCCGGCGTCCGTCGTGTCCGCCATGTCAGCAGCTCCGGGTGTGGTGGTCCAGCAGGCGGGTGAGCAACTCCACGAACTGGTCGCGTTCGGCCGGATTCAGCGGCGCGAGCAGTTCGTCGTGGAGGTCGTCCAGGACCGTGTCCAGGCGGCGTAGATGACGGCGGCCCCGGGTGGAGATCGTGATGATGTTGCGGCGCCGGTCGTCGGGATCCGGTGCCCGCTCGACGAGGTCACGCTCGGCCAGTTCGTTGAGCACGCCGACCATGTCGCTGCGGTAGATGCCGGTGCGCGTGCTCAGCGCCGCCTGGCTGCCCGGCCCGTGATCCTGCAGTGCGGCGAGCACGGCGTAGTGCCACTTACGGGCGTCGACCTGCGCCAGTCCCTCGGTGATCAGACGGTCCGACCGCGCGGTCAGCTGCGACAGCAGTCGGCTCGCCCGCCGGCGCAGTCTGTCGGGCGTCTCGCGCGCGCCGTCGTCGGGCAGGTCCGGGGCTTCGGCTCTGGTCATGGCTGAAATCCTACCCATTGCGTTAGTTGGACTAACGATGTACGTTCGCTCGCGCCGATAACGTTAGTGCAATAAACGTTAGTTCGGTGAACTCCAAGGAAGGAAGATCCGCCATTCCCACCGAGATGTTGCAGATTCCCACCACGGACGGCCGGGCCGACGCCTTCGCCGCCTTCCCCGACGACGGCGAGCGGCACCCGGGGGTGCTGATGTACGGGGACGCCTTCGGCGACCGGCCCGTCCTGCGCGAGATGGCCCGCGAACTGGCCGGGCACGGCTACTACGTGCTCGTCCCCCACTTCTTCTACCGGCACGGCCCGGCACCGGTGATCGAACTTCCCGAGTACATCGGGGAAGAGGACCGGCCCGCGCTCATCGCCCGGCTGATGCCCATGATCGAGGCGCACACCGCCGAACGTGTCCTCCGCGATGCCGACGCCTACCTCAGGTTCCTCGCCGGCCGGCCCGAGGTCGCCGCCGGACCGGTCGCGGTGACCGGCTACTGCATAGGCGGCCTCCTGGCGATGCGCACCGCCGCGGCCCACCCCGGCCAGGTGGCCGCCGTCGCCGCGTTCCACGGCCCCGTGCACGTCGACGGGCCCGACGGCTTCTCCGAGCTCACCGCCCAGGTCCACTTCGGCCACGCCGAAACCGACCTGACGCCCGAGGCTCTCGGCGAGCTCAACCAGGCCCTGGACGCCGCGGGTGTCGACTACACCTCCGAGATCTACCCCGGCACCGTCCACGGCTTCACCATGTCCGACACCGACGCCTTCAACCCCGCCGCACTGCAGCTGCACTGGGACCGCCTGCTCCCGCTCCTCGGCCGCACCCTGACCAGCGGCTGAGGCTCCGGACCGGAAACCGGGCCTGGCGTACGCGGCGGCGCTCGGCGGGGCGCGGCGAGATGTGGCCACGTCATCGGGATCGATGACGTGGCCTTCTGCCGGCTTCACCGGCGGAGGCCGGCGAGGTCGCTATCGTGCTGCTCGACGCGATCTCCCGAACGGAGCCGGCGGGGTACTTCCCGGCCCCGCACCGGAACGCCTGCACGATGCCGGCCGGCGCGACCCGAAGGACCGCTCATGAACAGCACCGTCGCCGACCTGATGCGCCGCAACCTCCTCGACGTCTTCAACGAGCCGGACCCCGGGCGCCGCAGCGCGGCCATCGCCCGAACGTACGCCGAGGACGTCGTGTGGCACGAACCCGACCGCGTTGTCCGTGGCCGCGAGGCCCTCGCCGAGCGCGCCACGGAACTCCGTGCGCAGACCCCGGACTGGGTCTTCCGGCCTGACGGCCCCGTCTCCGTCAACGACGACCTCGGCCACCTCGGCTTCCGGTACGGTCCGGCCGGCCAAGCGCCCGTCGCGACCGGAATGGACATCGCCCACTGCAAGGACGGCGTCATCGTCGAGCTCTACACCTTCGTCACCGAAGTCCGTCAACCGTCCTAGAGGACGGGTCGGGTCGTGATCAACGGCAGAGGTCGGCGGCGGTTCTTCGTCTTGGCTCATGGGGGGCAGAACGAGGACACGTTCGCGGCCCTTCAGTCGACGCAGAACTCGTTGCCCTCGATGTCCTGCATCGGGATGCATGAATCATTGCCGTCGTACAGCGTTTGCACGTGTACCGCGCCGAGCGCGACCAGTCGTGCGCACTCGGCCTCGAGTGCGGCGAGGCGCTCTTCACCCACGAGCCCGGTGCCGACCCGCACGTCGAGATGCACCCGGTTCTTGACGACCTTGCCTTCGGGAACGCGCTGGAAGAACAGTCGCGGGCCCACCCCCGAGGGATCGATGCAGGCGAACGCCGAACCCTGACGCTCAGGCGGCAGCGAGCGGTCGAAATCGTCCCAAGTGGCAAACCCCTCCGGCGGCGGCGGTATGACGTACCCCAACACCTCGCACCAGAAGCGAGCGACGCGCTCGGGATCTGCGCAGTCGAAGGTGACTTGGAACTGCTTGATCGATGCCATCGGCTCACCATAGTGGCGCGCGCTGTTGACCGGGCCGGATTATTTGCGGCAGGGGCCAAGCGCGCGAAGGGACAGCGAACCGCTGCAGTGGTCCACCTTCACGGGGGCGAACCAGTAGGTCGTCGATCTTCGCTGAGACGAAGCCCCGTCGGCGCAGCCTGTGCAGCTCGTGCAGCTTGCCCGAGATCGCCTCGACCTTCATGGGGACGGATCATCCGGCTCCTCACTCAAGGGGTTGTTCGGCGAACAGTTCCGATATATCGTTGAAGCATCGCGATCGATCAACGATGGCGTTTCAGTAACGGCTGCGCAAGCAAGGGCGGCCGCAAGATCAACGAGATCAACGAGATCGGCAAGAACAGCAGGAGTGACTGCTGGAATCGACAGAAGGCAGAGAGGGCGTCGTCATGCGTTCCCAGGGACATCACCACGACAGCAACCACGAGCACGGACACGAGCACCGTCACGAGCGCTGCGGACCCGGCCGGCCGGGCGGCTGGGCCGAATTCGCCGGCGGCTTCGAGCGGCGGCGGGCCGCGTTCGGCGGCTTCGGGCCGCCTTTCGGAGGGCCGCCCTTCGGCGGGGGCCGGGGCCGCGGCGGGCCGCGCGGCCGGGCGCGGCGCGGCGATGTGCGCGCCTCGATCCTGGCGCTGCTCAAGGACCGTCCGATGCACGGCTACGAAATGATTCAGGAGATCGCCGAGCGCAGCGGCGGGGCCTGGAAGCCCAGCCCCGGTTCGGTCTACCCCACCCTGCAACTCCTGGAGGACGAGGGGCTGATCACCAACGCCAGTGAGGGCGGCAAGAAGCTCTTCTCGCTGACGGAGGCCGGCCGCGCCGAGGCCGAGGGCGGCTCGGACGCACCCTGGGAGGACGCCGGGCGCGGCGTCGACTGGGAGGCCATGAACGAAATCCGCAAGGCGGGCGGTGGCCTGGTCGAGGCCTTCCGTCAGGTGTGGGCCACCGGCAGCGCCGAGCAGCGGGAGAAGGCCATGGCGGTGGTCAACAAGGCGCGCAAGGAGCTGTATCTGATCCTTGCCGAGGAGGACTGAGTCGGGGCGGGGTGAGGGCGGGGTGCGCGCCGGGTGCGGTGCGTACCCCGCCTCAGCCCACCAGGCCCGCGAGCTTGCGCAGCGATTCGTTCAGGGCCGCGCTCGCCGAGTCCTTCAGCTTGCCCGCCATCAGGGAGACCGCGGCCCCGGTGAACGCCCCGTCGATCCGCAGCGTCGTCGCCCCGCCGTCCGGCGTCAGCTCGTAGCGCATGCCCAGGTTGACGCCCATCGGGCCCTTCCCCTTGATGTCGAGGAGGCGGCCCGGCTGCAGTTCCCGTACGGTCCAGGTCACCTCGGCCGGGAAGCCCATCAGCTTCATGTTCTCCTCGTAGCCCGCGCCCACTTCGAGCGTGGTGGGGCCGCCCTTGGGGAAGGCGGTGTGGGTGGCGTTCCACTCCCCGTACGAGTCGAAGTCGGTCAGCCGGTCCCAGACCTGTTCGGCCGGTGCCTCGATGCGGGCCTCGGCGGTGACTTCGGCCATGCGACCACCCCTTCGGTGACTGTCCCTGGCTGGTGCCGCGGAACGTAGCCCCAAGGCGGTGAAGGTTCAATACCGACGGCCATCATTCCTGATGTGCCGTCAGATTCATGCAGAGCCGCGGCCGGGGCGGGGCCGTGAGGAGCCGGTCGACATGATGGCGGCGCAGTCCGCGCGCGGGATCCACCGGGATCAGCAGCCGGTCCGGCCGCCAGCGGCTCCGCCGCACCAGGCTCTCCGGCATCACATCGTCGACCCAGGCGAACGGACGCCCGTCCGCATGGCGCAGTATCGGCTCCCACTTCCGGGCCGGCGGGCTTTCCGGGCCCTCGAACTGCGGGTCGTCGGGCCGGGCGGGACGGCCGGTGAAAGCGACGACCGGCAGCTCGGGCAGCTCCAGCAGCGGAGCGATATGGGTGTTGGCGTGATGCTCCCAGGTGGTGGCCCAGACGAGTTCGTATTCCGCGGACAGTTCGCGCAGCCAGTCGGCGTGGTCCGCGGACAGCAGCACCGTGTGGTCGAGCAGATGGTGCGCGGTGAAGCCGGGTGACGGCAGCACCGGGTTCAGTACGCCGTCGATGTCGAGGAAGAGCAGCGGTCGGGTGGCCATCGGAATCCTTCGCCACGGAGGAGTTCGGGGTGGACCGGGACCGGGCGGGCGGACGTTGTCCGGTGGGGGCGGCGCCGAGCCTGTCGGGGAAAGACGCGCGCGGGGCGGTCTCCGGTTGCCTGCCGCGGGCCACAAGAGGGAGCTCGGAACCCAAATGCCCGGCTTCCGTGATTTCCGGCTATCTCCTCCGCAAGGATGAGATGCGAGGAGGTCATCCCCAACCAGGGTGGGATGCGTAAATGCTTCCCGCCGGGGATGCTCCGGGCCGTGGCGGCTGGTGGGGTGGGACTTGTGCAAAACCGTACTGCGTACAGCGGCGCCGACGGCCCCGCCCGGGTGGACCTCGACACCCAGCTCACCGTGGAGCTGGCGTCCGTCGTGTCCGCCGCCCGCAGGAGGGCCACCCGCGACGGCGACCGCCAGGTGGACACCGCGCATCTGCTGCACGGCCTCCTGGAGTCGGACCCCGCGGTCCGCGACGCCTTCGACGGCGGGCCCCAGATCGCCCGGCTCCTCGGCTACCTCGTACAGCGCAGCATCGGCTACGGACTCCAATGGCACGGCACCGTCGAGGACTCCGGCGCCGTCCCCACGGTCACCGAGGGCGGCGTCCCCGGGTGGTCGCCCGCCGCGGCCGCGGCCCTGGACGGCGCGCTCGACCGTGCGCACGCCCGCTACGCCACCCGCGCCGGCTGCCTCGACCTGCTCGCCGCCCTGGTGGACGACCCCGAATCACGGGCCGTCGAGGTCCTGCAGCGGGCCTCCGTGAACACCGCCCTGCTCGCCGCCCGTCTGGACGGCGACGGCTCCGGCCGGGAGTGACGCGGGGGAGACAGGGGTCTCGGGGGTGGTGCTGCTGACGGGGCTGTCATGATGAGCGGATGCACGCGTCTTCGGGGAGCCCCGCCGGTCCAGCCACCGGTATCGGCCCAGCAGCACCAGGGTCCACCGCGACCCCCCAGGCATCATCATCGGCCCATGGCGGGAGCGCGCCCCGGGGGCGCGGCGCGGGCGTCGGCATCGCGCTGCTCTCCGCCCTCGCGTTCGGCGGATCCGGCGTCGCCGCCAAGCCCCTGATCGAGGCCGGCCTCGAGCCGCTGCACGTCACCTGGCTGCGGGTGGCCGGCGCCGCGCTGGTCATGCTGCCGCTCGCCTGGCGCCACCGCGATCTGCCGCGCCGTCGGCCCGCCCTGCTCGTGGGCTTCGGGCTGCTCGCCGTCGCCGGCGTCCAGGCCTGCTACTTCGCCGCGATATCCCGGATCCCCGTCGGGGTCGCGCTGCTCATCGAATACCTCGCGCCCGCCCTCGTCCTGGGCTGGGTGCGCTTCGTCCAGAAACGGCCCGTCACCCGCGCCGCGGCGGTCGGCGTCGTCCTGGCCGTCGGCGGCCTGGCCTGCGTCGTCGAGGTGTGGTCCGGGCTCAGCTTCGACGCCATCGGCCTGGCCCTCGCGCTCGGCGCGGCCTGCTGCCAGGTCGGCTATTTCGTGCTGTCCGACCACGGCGGTGACGGCGACGACACGGCCGACCCGCTCGGTGTGATCGCCTACGGCCTGCTGATCGGCGCCGTCGTGCTCACCCTGATCGCCCGCCCCTGGAACATGGACTGGCAGGTGCTCGGCGGCAGCGCCGGTATGAACGGCACGCAGGTCCCCGCGGTACTGCTCCTCGGCTGGATCGTGCTGATCGCCACGGTGGCCGCCTACCTGACCGGGGTCGTCTCCATCCGGCTGCTCTCGCCCCAGGTCGCCGGGGTGGTGGCCTGTCTGGAGGCGGTGATCGCGACCGTACTGGCCTGGGTGCTGCTCGGTGAGCATCTGTCCGCGCCGCAGATCGCGGGCGGGTCGGTGGTGCTGGTCGGCGCCTTCATCGCGCAGTCGGCCAAGCCGAAGGAGCCGGCCCCGGCCGCCTCCGCTCCGGCGCCCGCCGGGGACGGCTTGCCCGCCGGTTCGTGCGCCCCGTAGGGTATCGATCATGCGTTTGACTGTGCTGCCCCCTCCCGCCGCGTAAGGCGGGCGGCGGCCTCCGAGGAAACCCTGGCCCGGGAGCGTTCCCGGGCCGATCGTCGCTGCCTGCACACGGGACCACGCGACCATTCCGCGGCGCAGCGCGCCGTCCTGGATTTCCCGGAGCACCTCTCTCATGCATGCCACGCCTTCCTCCGCCCTGCCCGTGGGCCGGGGGCTGCTGTACGTCACCTTCACCGGCATCGTCTGGGGCACGGCCGGTGCCACCGCCGCCCTCCTCTACCGGGGCAGCGGACTCGGCCCGCTGGCCATCAGTTTCTGGCGCACCTTCGGCGGCCTGGTGCTGCTGCTCGCCGTGCGGGCGGTGCTGCGCCGCCGACAGGCCACGGCTGCCGGCGCCGCCCCGTACGAGCCGGTGCGTCGCCGGACGGCGCGGATCGCCGCCACCGGCATCGGATTCGCCGTCTTCCAGACCGCCTACTTCGCCGCCGTCGAGGACACCGGTCTGGCCGTGGGCACCGTGGTCACGATGGGGGCGGCGCCCGTCCTGATAGCCGTCGGTGCGCGCGTGATGATGGGCGAACGGCTCGGGTCGGGAGGCGTCCTGGCGGTCGCCGGGGCGGTGACCGGGCTGCTGGTCCTGGTCCTCGGCGGGGGCGGGGCGACGGTGCGGCCCGCCGGTATCGGGTATGCCCTGCTGTCGGCGGCCGGCTGTGCCGCGATGACGCTGATCGCGCGGCGGCTGGGCAAGGGCGGGGGCGGCGACACGTACGCGTCGGCGGTCAGCACCTTCGCGGTCGGTGCGCTCTGTCTGCTGCCGCTCGCGGCGGCGGAGGGGCTGTGGCCCCAGGCGCAGGGGCTGGGCCGCAGCCTCCTTCTGCTGGGCTATGTCGCCGCGGTGCCGACGGCGCTGGCGTACGTGCTGTATTTCGCGGCGCTGGCCGTCGTTCGGGCCGCGACCGCCTCGGTGATCCTGCTGCTCGAACCCGTGTCGGCGGCGGCCATCGCCGTGCTCTTCCTCGGGGAGCGGCTGACGATGACCACGGCGGTCGGCACCGGGGTGCTGTTGACGGCAGTGGCCGCGCTGGCGGTGGCCGAGGCGCGGCGGGCCTCGGCGGGTGTGGAAGCGGCCGTTCTGCCGGTGGCGGGCTGACCCGGGCGTGCCCGGCCGGCGGTGGGCGACGGCCGGGCACGGCGACGGCTCAGCGGGCCGTAGCGGACCGGGCGGCCCGGCGGCGCTCCTGGTGGCCGCGGGCCGCCGCGTCGCCGGGGCCGTTCCGCTCGGCGAGGCGCTCGGCGATGCGCCGCTGGACGGCCTCGCTCCGCTTGCCCGCGTACTTGAACTTGGCCCGTACCTCGCGCACTTCGAGCCGTAGCCCACGAAGGCCGGAGAGCTGCCGGCCGTACGGCATCCGGCCGGCGGCGACCGGAGCCGAGCCGCCCTCCGGCTGGAAGTGGCCCATCTGGCGCTGCAACAGCGCGGCCTTGGCCTCCGGGTCGTCCACGACATGGGCGGTGCAGGTCAGCTGCACCGCGGCGTAGAAGCTGGTCGGGACGCCGTGCTCGGCCGGCTCGTCCTCCGCCGCCTGCCAGGGGCCGGGGATGAAGACGTAGTCGTCCACCACGCTCAGCAGGACCGTCGGCCGCCCCTCCAGCGCGTGCCAGATGGGGTTGGGGCGGGCGAGGTGGGTGATCACCTCGCGGCGGGCCGGGTCGTAGGCGAAGTGCGTCGGCTGGACCATCGGCGGTGCGCCGGCCGCCCCGTTGACGGCCAGCTGCCCGAAGTCGTGCGTGGTGAGCCAGTCCTGCCACTCGGCGTCATCGGTGGGGGCGTCCCAGGGATGAATCAGCATCGTGACTCCTCGGTCGGCATCGTGACTGCTCAGCGGGCGGTGAGATACGAGGGCTGGGGCGTGCCGGGCGCGAGATCGTCGGACGGTATGGGGGCGCCGTACACCGGGGCCACGGGCAGGACGCCGCTCCAGTACGGCAGCTCCAGATCCTCCGGCTCGTCGTTGGGGCCGCCGGTGCGGATCTTGGCCGAGACCTCGCGCAGGTCGAGGCGGATCACAGCCGTGGCGGCCAGTTCCTTGGCGTTGCCCGGCCGGGAGTCGGCCGCGCGGCCCGGGAGCACATGGTCGACGAGCGCGTCCAGCGCGGCCGTCTTCTCCTGGGGGTCGACGACCTGATGGGCGGTGCCGTGGACCACGACGCTGCGGTAGTTGATGGAGTGGTGGAATGCGGACCTGGCCAGCACGAGGCCGTCGACGTGGGTGACCGTGACGCAGACCGGCAGGCCGGGGTCGGTCGTCTCGCCGGCCGCCCGCAGCGGGCGGGAGCCCGTCGAACCGTGCAGGTAGAGGCGGTCGCCGACGCGGCCGTAGAGGGTGGGCAGCACGACCGGGGCGCCGTCGCGCACAAAGCCGAGGTGGCAGAGGTATCCCGCATCGAGGATGGCGTGCACCGTCTCGTGGTCGTAGGCGGCGCGCTCGCGGGCGCGGGTGGGGACCGTGCGCTCGGTCGGCGCGTACGACGTGTCCCGTGCCAGTTCCTCGTGTGCCATTGCCTTCTCCATTGCACTAGTGCATAATCGAGTTTGTGCTAGGAGAGTATCGGATCGAAGGGCGGCGCGCATCGGAGATTGCCGCCAGCGTCGAGCGAGCCGTCGGTGCCGGTGAGCTCCAACCAGGCGAAGTCCTGCCGCCGCTAAGGGAGTTGGCGGTCTATCTCGAGGTCAATCCCAATACGGTCGCGTCCGCGTATCGGACGCTGCGGGACCGTGGGGTGATCGAAACCGCGGGCCGCAGGGGCAGCCGGGTGCGCCCCAGACCCGCGAGCACCTCCCGGGAGGCGCTGCGGGTGGAGGCGCCGCCGGGAGTACGGGAGGTCTCGGACGGCAATCCCGATCCGGCGCTGCTGCCCTCCCTGGAAGGCGCGCTGGCCGAGGCGGCGGCGCGCAGCTCCCGGCGGCCCACGCTCTACGGCGCGCCCGCCGTCGACAGCGATCTCGAGGCGCTGGCCCGTGCGGCCTTCATCCGGGACGGCGTGCCCGAAGCCCCGATCGCCGTCACCAGCGGCTCGCTGGATGCCATCGAAAGGGTGCTCGCCGTCCATCTGCGACCGGGCGACACGGTGGCGGTCGAGGATCCGGGGTGGGGCAGCCTGCTGGATCTGATCCCGGCGCTCGGGTTGCGCCCCGCCCCGGTCGCGGTGGACGACGAAGGCCCGGTGCCCGAGCGCTTGGCGCAGGTGCTCCAGGAGGGCGCCCGTGCCGTCGTCATCACCGACCGGGCGCAGAACCCCACCGGAGCGGCGGTCGGCCGTACCCGCGCCACCGAGCTCCGCGCCCTGCTGGCCGACCATCCCGGCGCTCTCCTCATCGAGGACGACCACGGCCACGGCATCGTCGACGTCCCGCTCCATCCGCTGTCCGCCGTCACCGACCACTGGGTGCTGGTCCGCTCCACGGCCAAGGCCTACGGTCCGGACCTGCGCCTCGCCGTGCTCACCGGTGACGCGGTGACCCTGGACCGGGTGCGCGGCAGACAGCGCCTGGGGCCGGGCTGGGTCAGCCATCTGCTCCAGGACGCGGTCGCGCATCTCTGGCGTACGTCCGCCATCGATCCCCGGCGGGTCGCCGCGGCATACGACCGCCGGCGGGACGCTCTGCTGCGCTCCCTGGCCGAGCGCGGAGTCCGGGCGCGGGGACGCAGCGGGATGAATGTCTGGGTGCCGGTCCCCGACGAAACGGGCGCCGTCGCCCGGCTCCTGCACTCCGGCTGGGCGGTGGCGCCGGGCGCGCGCTTTCGGATGCAGTCCCCGCCCGGCATCCGGATCACCGTGTCCGGCCTGACCGACGACGACATAGCGCCGGTGGCGGACGCCGTCGCGGCGGCCACGGGAGTGGGGGAGGCGCGGCGGTATGAGTGAGGCCCGGTGGGCCGAGAAGCGTGCGGGGCGGGGCGGGGGCGGGACCCCCGTGGGGTGTCGCCCGCTGCGTGTGGGCGAGAAGGCCAGGTGCCGGGTCTGGGGGTGGTACGCGGGCCGGACGATACCGGCCGGGTGAGGGGCCGCGGCGATGGCGGCGTGGCGGTCGCCCCGCTCCCCGGGCGCCGGGAGCGAGCGCGCCCGCCGTCTTCCGTCCGACCGGTCCCGGGGCGGGCGTACAGGGGCGGCCCCCGGGTGCCCAACCAGCGGGCCCGTACTGCTCCGAGCTCCTCCGAGGGCGGGGCGGAGCGGCTGGGAGCGGCCACGTTCGGCGGGGTGCGTGCCAGCGCGTCGGGCGCCGCGGCTGCCCGTGCGCCGCGTGGTGGGAGCCACTTCGAAGGACGGTTCGTCACGGGTGTGCCCGGCCCGCGCTCGGCCGGTCGGAAGGGGTGTCCCGCTTCGGCGCTCGGCGAGGGGGGAGGCGTTCGCCGGGCCCGCTGGGTACTGCGGTGCGGACCGGAGTGACGTCAAGGAATTCCCGGACGGCGGGTACGGCCTGACGGTGCCGTCTACCTCGCCGGGGCGCGCCGCCGGAGTCGCCCGTCAGACGCCGGCGGATGTTCGGTACGACGTGGCGGGGCGGCTCTTCTGCTGCGCGGGCCCCGGGTGGCGACGGGCAGGGGAGAGCCCCCGAGTTGGGGCTCGGGGGCTCTGTGGGGAAGTGGCGTCGGTGGGCCGGGGGCCGGGCCGGGGGCTAGGACTTGCGTCGGGGCTTGCTCTGGGTGAGGGCGGCGCCGGCGAGGACGATCAGGGCGCCGACGGGGGTGTTCCAGCTCAGCCGCTCGTTCAGGAGGGCCACGCCCGCGGCGGTGGCGATCACGGGGATGAAGTACGTGCACATCTGGGCCGTGGTGGGGCCGATCTCCGCGACCAGGCGGTATTGGAGGACGAAGGCGAAGCCGGTGCCCAGTGCGCCGAGCGCGAAGACGCAGAGCAGCGGTGCGAGCGGGAACGACGTGGGAAGGGAGGTGAACAGCGGTGCCACGACGGCCAGTTCAAGGGTGGCCAGCAGAAGCTGGGTGCCGGTCATGGCGACGGGGGAGTGGTCGGCGCCGGCCAGCGTGCGGCGGACGTAGATCCAGCCGATGGCGTAGCAGAGCGAGGCTCCCAGGGCCATCGCGGTGCCCGCCAGGTCCGTACCGGCGAAGCCCTGCCAGGCGCCGAGCACGGTGAGCACGCCCAGGAAGCCGAGGCCCAGCCCCGCGACGCGGCGCCGGGTGGGGCGGTCCTCGGAGAGCGCGACGAGGGAGAGCACCATGCCCCACAGCGGGGAGGTGGCGTTGCAGATGCCGGCCAGGGTGGAGGGGATGGTCGTCTCGGCGTAGGCGAAGAGGGTGAAGGGGAGGACGTTGAGGATGAACGCGGAGACCGCCAGATGGCCCCAGATCCGGGGGGAGCGCGGCAGCCGCTCGCGCCTGATCGCGAGGATCACCAGCAGCACGAGCGCACCGCAGGCCAGGCGGCCCAGCGTGAACTGCACCGGCGTGAAGCCCTGGGTGCCCACCTTGATGAACAGAAAGCTGAAGCCCCAGACCAGGCAGAGAACGGCGAAGCGGACCGGCCAGCCCAGGGCCCGGCGGCGGGCGGGGTGATCCGCAGTGTCACCGGGGACCGGAGCGTCGAGGACCGTGGGGGACGGCGGTGTGGTGCTGGTGGCGGCGGTGTCGGGGCCGGTGGTGGTGCTCATGCCGTCTACGATGCCGACCCCTACTTCGTAGCACAAGCGAGAATTTGTGCTGGGTATCGCGTAGCATTGCTTATGTGTTGAACCTGGATCGTCTACGGACCCTGAGCGCGATCGCTCGCCATGGTTCGGTGAGTGCGGCCGCCGAGGGGCTGCACGTCACCACCTCGGCGGTCTCGCAGCAGATCGCCAAACTCGAACGCGAGACCGGGCAGCAGCTGCTGGCGAAGAACGGCCGTGGGGTGCGCCTGACGGACGCGGGACGGCTGCTGGCCGAGCATGCGGGGCGCATCCTCTCGCAGGTCGAGCTGGCACAGGCCGAGCTGGAGGCGCACCGCGGCCAGGCCGTGGGCGAACTCCGGCTCGCCGCCTTCCCCACCGCGGCCCGCGGGCTGTTCCCGGCCGCGCTGACCGCCCTGCGTGCCGAGTACCCCCAACTCCGCGCGCGGCTACGGGAGATGGAGCCGGACCCTGCGGTGCGTGGCGTGGTGCGCGGCGACCTCGATCTGGCGGTCGTCCTGGACTGGTACAACCGGCCGCTGCCGCTGCCCGAGGGGCTGGCGAAGGCCCCGCTGCTCGACGATCCGGCGGATGTGGCGATGCCGTCGGACCACCGGCTGGCGCAACGGCACTCCGTCGACCTGGAGGAATTCGCCGATGACGAGTGGATCTCCTGGCCGCAGGCGGAGTTCTGCCACGACTGGCTGATGTTCACCCTGCGCAGCAACGGCGTGGAGCCCCGCATCGCGCATCTGGCCGAGGAGCACCACACCCAACTCGCCCTGATCGCGGCCGGGCTGGGCGTCGCGGTCGCCCCGCGCCTCGGCCGCGGGCCGGTGCCGGAGGGGGTGAGCGTGGTGCCCGTACGGCATACGATGCGCCGCCATGTCTACGCCATCTGGCGCGCGGACGCCGACCGCAGGCCCTCGATCCGTGCGGCCGTCGCGGCGCTCCAGGTGGCGGGGAAGGCCGTATCGGGCTGCTGAGGGGCCGGGAGCGGGACGGGGCTCCGGTCAGGCCGGCGGGACGATGCCGCGGATGACGCCCAGATCGAGCAAGTCCTGTGGGCGGATGTGGAGTTGGTCGGCGGTGTGCGGCACCTCCTCGGGGTCGCGTTTGAGGATGGCGGCGGCCAGTTCCGGGGCGATCACCGAGAAATAGCTGTCCGGGGTCGCCCAGAGATGGCCCGGTGCGGCGAGGGCCAGCGCGCCTCCCGAGCCGCCCTCGCCGATGAGCAGCGAGGTGACCGGCACCTGTGCCGAGGCCAGCGCAGCGAAGGCGTCGGCGATGGCCGCGCCGGCGCCGGCCCGCTCGGCCGCCGCGTCGTTCGCGGCGCCCGGGGTGTCCACCAGGGTGAGCACCGGGATGCCGAGCCGGTCCGCGAGCCGGATCAGCCGGGCCGCCGTACGGAATCCGGCCGGGCGGGTGGCCGTACCGCACTGCGCGGCGAATGCGATCGTCCGGCCGTCACGACGGCCGAATCCGCAGCGTATGCCGCTGTCGACGCCGCCACAGCGGTCGCCGCTGATCTCCTCCCGGTCGTCGAAGTACGCCCGCAGATAGGCCTCGGCGCGCGGGCGCCGGGCGTCGCGGGCGCGGGCCACCGCGCTCCGGCCCGTCTCCGGCAGCTCGCGCCGGCCGAGCGCGGACGGCGGTGGTACCCGGCCGGGGCCGCTCCCGGCCGCCGACCGCCGCCCTGCGCCCAGCAGATGAAGCCACCGCTGCAGCGCAGCCCGCAGCCGGTCCGGCGGCACGACGGCGTCGATCTGGCCGGCCGCCAGCTGGCCCTCGGCGGAGTAGGCGTGCGGGTCGGCGTCCGCCGGGCGCACCCGGGAGCCCGCGAAGCCGATCTGCGCGCCGGGCAGCGCGAGGATGACATCGGCGCCCGCGCCGAGCGTCGCCCAGCCGCCGCCGGTCGTCGGATCCCGCAGCACGGCGATCTCCGGCAGCCCCAGGGCCCGGTGGAGCGCCGACTGTCCGGCCACCCGCTGGAGCTGGGCCAGCGCCCGCATCCCCTCCTGCATCCGGCTGCCGCCCGTGGCGATCAGCGACACCAACGGCAGGCGGCGCTCGCGGGCCTCGGTGTACGCGGCCTCCAGGCGGTCGCCGGTACGCTCGCCCAGCGAGCCGCCCAGATACCCGAACTCGAAGGACAGCAGCACGACTTCGGTGCCGCCTATGGTGGCGAGGGCGGCGACCACCGACTCGTCCTCGCCGGTCCGGGCGCGGGCCCGGCTCCGGGTGGCGTCGTAGCCGCGCCAGCCCAGCGGGCCGTCCGGACGGCCGGACGCCGCGCCCTCGGGTGCGATCAGCTCGACGTAGGAGTCCGATACCGCCGCCATGGCCTGACGGGCCGTCAGTCGCATGCTCGGCATCGGGGCCCCGGCGTCGGACCTAGGCATGGAGCTCTCGTTTCAGGATCTTGCCCATGTCGTTCCGTGGCAGTGCGTCCAGGAAGTGCACCACGCGGGGCCGCTTGTGCGGCGCCAGCTGGTGGGCGACATGGTCGGCGAGCTCCTGCCCGGAAGGCGGCGGCCCGGCGTCCGGGCCGGTCTCGGCCACGATCCAGGCGACGATCCGCTCGCCGAGATCCTCGTCCGGCTCGCCGGTGACGGCCGCCTCCGCGACCCCGGGGTGCGCCAGGAGGGCGTTCTCGATCTCGCCGGCGCCGATCTTGTAGCCGCCGCTCTTGATCAGGTCGGTGGCCTTGCGGCCGACGATGCGGTAATTCCCCGATGCGTCACGGACCGCCATATCGCCCGTACGGAACCAGCCGCCGTCGAACGCCGCGGCCGTGGCATCGGGGCGGTTGAGGTACTCGACGAACAGATTCGGGCCGCGGACCTGCATCTCGCCCACCGTCTCGCCGTCGCTCGCCTCGATGGCCTGCCCCGCGTCGTCCACCAGCCGGACGTACACCCCCGGCAGCGGCACGCCGACCGTCCCGGCCGCATCCGGGCCGTCCGCCCGCACGCTGGTGTTCATGAGCGTCTCCGTCATGCCGTAACGCTCGATCACCCGCCGCCCGGAGGCCGCCGCGATCCGTTCGTGATCGGTCAGCGGCAGCGCGGCGGAACCGGAGACCAGGAGCCGCGCCCCGGAGAGCGCCTTGGCGAGCGCGGGGTCGCGCCCGGCCTCGGCGGCGAGGCGGTGGTACATCGTCGGGACGCCGAAAAGCATCGTGCCGCCCGCGGACAGCTCCCGCGAGACCGCTTCCGTACCGAAGCGCCCCAGGTGATGGACGCTGCCCCCGCGGCGCAGCGGACCCAGGATGCCGAGGATCAGCCCATGGACGTGGAACAGCGGCAGGGCATGGACGAGGACGTCGTCGGCGGTCCACTGCCAGGCGTCCTCCAGCGCATCGAGGGTGTGGGCGATGGCGCGCCGGGGGAGGACGACGCCCTTGGGCGGGCCCGTCGTGCCGGAGGTGTAGACGATCAGGGCCGGTGCCTCGTCGACCGGTTCGTACGGGAGCGGGACCGGCTCCGTGCCCTCCTCGGGCTCGGCCGCTGTCACGTCCATACGGGGGAGCGCGGCGAGCGCGGCCGGCAGGTCGTCGTCCGATGCGGCCAGGACGAGCGAGGGCGCGCTGTCCGCCACGATGTGCGCCAGCTCGCTCTCGCCGATCTTGGGATTCACCGGCACCGCCGCCACCCCGGCGAGCAGCGCGGCGACCGTGGCGACCGCGGTCTCCAGCGTCGGCGTCGCCCAGATCGCCACGCGGGTCTCGCCGCCGATCCGCCCGGCGAGCGGCACCGCCACCGCGGCCAGTTGGCGGTAGCTGAGCGCGCGGTCGCCGAAGCGCAGCGCGGGGGCGGGCGAAGCGTCGTGCAACGCGGGGAAGAGGACGTCCACCGGATCTCCTTCGTCGTCGGCGCCCGGCCCGTGGCGGCCGAACCACCCCGCTCCCGCACCTGTGACGATGGAGAACGGGCTGACCACTCCACTCTCGCAGAGACCACTGACAATGCGATCCCTGACGGCGCGACCGAGGATGTGATCTCGGACCCGGGACGACGGGAGCCCCGTCCGACCGGACCGCGCCCGGACCGGCTCCGTGACGGGTCACGACGGCTGCATGACGGGGCCGCGACGGGGCGGGACCCCGCATCCGCCCCCTCGGCTCACCCCGGGATCTTGCGGAAGTCCCACGAGGCGACGGAATCGGGCGTCAGTCGCAGCCACGCATGCCGCCCGTCGTGCGGCATCGCGTCCATGGCGAAGTACTTCGCCGCGAACAGCCGCTCCGGGCCCTCCAGTTCGGGGCAGGGCTCGCCCGTGCGGGGCGCCTCGCCGATGAACACCGCCTCGCCCGCCAGCTCGACGCCGCGCAGCTCCCCGTACTCGTGCCCGTCGTCGACGACCACCGCGATCCGCGGGTCCTTGCGCAGCTGCGCCCACCGCTTGCTGCGGGTGATGGAGTACAGCCACAGCGCCGCGCCGTCCCAGACGAACCACAGCGCCCCGACGTGCGGCGCGCCGTCCCCGCCGACCGTCGCGACCCGGCAGGTCCGTTGCGCCGCCAGGAACGCGTCCAGCTCGTCCCGCGTCATCATGATCCGGCGTCCGCGCCGCTGGGTGTCCGTCATCGCTCATCGCCTCCGCTGCCGTCCGTCGCGTCCCCGACCGGTCGTACCCGGCTGGGCCGCACCCCACGGGGCCGTGCCGAGCCGTGGCCCCACACATCTGACTGATCGTCAGAATGCACGGGGGAATCATGCGGGCTCTTCCTAACGGACGCAATGGCGGCTAGCCTCGCGCGCCTCGTACAGGAGGGGATCGCCCATGCCGTCGGACGCGCGACTCATCGAGCAACTGGACCCGGCCACCACGGTGCTGCTCACCGTCGAGTGCCAGCGCGGAGTGGTCGGTACGGACAGCGCGCTGCCCGAACTCGCCGATGCGGCCCGCACATCGGGCGCGCTGGCGAACGTCGCCCGCCTGGTGGCGGCCGCCCACGAGGCGGGCGTCCAGGTGCTGCACGCGATCGCCGAACGCCGTCCCGACGGGCGCGGCGCCAGCCACAATGCCCGCCTGTTCAAGGCGGCCGAGCGGTTGCCCGTCCGGCAGACCGTCGGGTCCACCGCGGTACGCGTCGCCGACCCGATCCCGGTCTCCGACGATGACCTGGTGGTGCGCAGGCTGCACGGACTCTCCCCGATCGCCGGTACCGACGTGGACGCCCTGCTGCGCAACTTCGGGTGCCGGACGCTGGTGGTCACCGGGGTCTCGGCGAATGTGGCGATCCCCAACGCCGTGTTCGACGCGGTCAACCTCGGCTACACGGCCGTCGTCCCGTCGGACGCCATCGCCGGGGTGCCCGCCGAATACACCCCCGCGATGGTCCGCCACACGCTCGCCCTGGTGGCCACCATCGCCACCACCGACTCCGTCCTGACCTGCTGGAAAAGGCCCCGCCGCGCCCGTTGAACCCGGGCGCGGCGGGGCGGGGGGGGGGAAGGCGGCCGGCAGGGGGACCGGGCCGCCCGGCTCGTCGGCGGTGTCACGGTGGAACGTCCGCGCTGGTCAATGTGCACCGGCCGTCCTTGCAGGAGCGCTGCAGTCGGCCTCGGGAAAGGGTCTGCATCAGCCCGACCGCCCAGCACATCGGGCAGCCGCGCAACGCGAACAGACCGGCCGGCAGGAGCACCAGGCTGCCCGGCCCGACGGCCGGGATCAGGGCTACCGAGCCGACCAGCGCGCCGAATCCCACCGCGCCGCGCACCAGGTGCCGGGGCAGGGAATCGCTCGCGTAGTCGGGGCCGTCAGTCTTCGTTCCGGGCATCGCTTCCCCCAGGAGCCGAGTCGGATGTGGCGCGGAGCGTGTGCCGAACCGCGGCGCGGGCCCGGTGCAGACGGGATTTCATCGCCGCCGTGCTGAGGCCCAGCGCATCGGCGACCGTCCGTCCGCTGTGGCCCTGGATGTCTCTCATGATCAGCACCCGGCGCTGGTCGGACGGCAGGGCGGCGACCGCCGCCGCCACCCTGCTCGCGTCCAGGCGCCGCAGCGCCTCCTCCTCGGCCGAGGCCACGGCGGTGTCCACGGCCGTCGCCATGGCGGCGCCCGGCAGCGGTGGATGGTCCCGCAGCATCGTCCGGGCGCGCCGCAGACACTCGTTGCGGACGATGCGGAACATCCATGACGCCAGTGCGCCGGAGGCCCGCAGCATCCCGATCTTGCGGTACAGGATGATCAAGGCTTCCTGCGCCGCGTCCTCGGCGTCCTCCGGGGTCGCGCAGAGGGAGTGGGCGAAGCGCTGCACGGTCGGGTGGGAGTCCGACACCAGCGCGGTGATCGCGGCCACGTCACCGCTCTGCGCGGCGACGATCAGCTGTTCGCTGGGCCAGACCGTGTCAGCCACGCTCACCTCGCTTGCGCTTCAGGACGAACATGCAGGTGCAGAGCAGCACCAGACCCACCGCGACACCGATACCAACGATCACGACAACCTCCAGGTCCTGTCCGACGTTCGTCGGGACAGGTATAAGAGGCGCGGGCCGCGCGAAAGGATTCAGCCTCTGTCCACACGGGTGACGGCGGGCCGCGCCGGGGCGCGCCGGACGCGGCGACCGTACCGGCCCTTGTTCGCGTGAGCGCACCCCGGCCGATCTGCGTGGCCGGCGACTCCACCCCCTACGACGTGCACGCCGCGCGTGAGCACCGGCGCAGCATCGACCTGGTTCGCTACCGCTTCTTCGGCAAGGAGCACTTCGGTGCGTCGCGCGATGGGCCTTTCCCCCGTTCATTCGCCTTGCCTGGGGCTATCCGGTGCTGTGGTCGGCAGGGCACGGCGCGTGCACTCGCGGTGGGAGCCAGGTTGTGCGAATGCTTGATCCGCCTTCAATACCGGGCACACCGCGCTCGGGTGGCGATGCGTCCGCTGGGCGCCTCCATCAGCTCGCCCTTGTCCGACCCTCACCGCAAGGCAGGTCTCGCGCATGCAGACGTCCCCGCCCCAGGAAAAGACCCGGCCCCGGCCGGCGAGGCCGCTGCCGAGCCAGGTCACGGTCACGGATGTGATCAGCCAGGACACTCTCTTCGGCAACCCGCTGTCCCTGACCAAAGAGGGCGCGGCGAAGCCGGTTCTCGCCTTCCGCAACCCCTATCGGTTCCCGAAACTGCCCGACCTGCAGCACGAGGCCCTGGTGCGTACCTGGCCGGCGGGTGCGGACAAGCCGCAGGTCCTCCATGTGTTGCCGCAGCTGGGGCACGAGTCGGGCTGGGTTGCGGAGCGGGTGTTCTCCGATCACGCCCCGGAGGAGATGGTGATCGTCGAGGCGGGGCCGACCGTCGTGCAGTGCTTCTTCCGCTCCGGGGAGCGGATCTACCTCTCCCATCTGAGGGAGGCCGGCTGGGGGAAGCCGGAGGAGTACGTTCCCGCCCGCGGGCTCATCGGGCTGCAGGTGGCCTACACGCCGGGGCACGGGCCGCTGGTGTACGGGCGATTCAGGGACACACCCACGGCGCTGTACCTCACTGTCGGCGAGGACGGCGCCCACGAGCACTTCAGCGTCGCGATGCGGGCGGATTCCACGGCGCGTGCCGTGTTGCTGCGGCGCGCTCGCGGTGACTCGTGGGTGTTCGCTGCGTGGCCGAGCAGGTCCGCGGTGACGGTCGGGATCAATTCGAGCCTTCACCGGACGGAAGGGCGCGTCCTCACGCACGACTTCGGCCAGCCGGTCGATGCCGTGATCGGGGGGCTGGGCCTCGGCGATTCCGGAGTCCTGTATCTGGTGCGCACGCAGGACGGAGGGTTGCACCAGCTCCGGGTCACCGTCCAAGGGGGAAGGGCCGGTGAGCCCCGCAACCGGAGTTTCCCCATGACCACCAGGTCCATGGGGCGGCTGAGCTTCCGGGCGGATGCGGTGCAGCTGACCGGGCTCACCCACGTCGATGCGGCCTGGGACCTCTACGGAGAGGACGACGACGGCACGCTCTGGGCGATGCGCCAGGACCCCGACCGGCCCCGGGAGGCGGACGGCACCCTGCGGTGGGCGCCGCCGGTACCCCTCGACCGGAACATCGGCGGTACCTCGATCAGTCACGCCCCGGGTCACTCCACGGCCCTGTTCTCCTACACGCGGGACGGCACGAGCCTGCGGCTGGATCTCCAGGACGAGAAGACCGGCATGTGGCAAGAGGCCACCGTGCGCGTTCACGTGCCGGAGCACAAGCCCGGGGAGGCCGCCGCCGGGGCGCCGGAGGGCGGGACACAGCTGCACGAGATGCCCCGGCACCGGCTGGAGGCGGTCCTCACCGACGACCACGGAGTCCCGGTGCCCGGCTGCCGAGTGTCGTTGAAGGTGGCTGACGGAAGCGCGCCGTGCCGCATCGCCTGTCAGGGGCACACCGTCGCGGTCAGCAGGGAACCGGCCGAACTGTTCACCGACGCCTACGGCCGACTGACCGTCTCGCTGCCCGCGGACGGGCTGGCCACGCCCCGTCTGGAGCTGACCGCCAAGGGCCTGCCGGTTCCCGTCGTCCTGGAGCCCGGCCGTACGGTGCATGAGTATCTGGCCGGAAAGCGGAAGACGCTCAACCCGACCAATCCAGGTGGCGGACTCCCCGAGTTCACTGAGGACGGCAAGGGGCTGTACAAGCTCGCGCCCGGCGCCGATCCGGGCGACGCGGAAGGCGCGGCCAAGGCCATTCGCAAGAGCGCGGCCATCGGCCTCGGCATGGAGACCAGCGACGCCGGCTTCCACTTCGCCGTCGGTGACGGTGGCACGGCGGGCCGCGGCGCCGTCACGTGCGCGACCCTGCGGACCCAGGAGGACGTGCAACATCAGCTGACCCTGATGGCGGGGAACCCCGGCGTGGCCCTCGCTCCGGGAGTGACCGGCGAGATGCCCGAGTCCGTCTTCGACCTCGGGGATTGGATCAAGGACAAGTGGCACAAGTTCAAGAAGGTCGCGGGCGACGTCTGGCACGGCCTCAAGCGGGGCGCCATGGTCATCACCGACGCCGTCGTGGAAGGAGGAAAGAAGCTCGTGACGCTGGCGGTGCGCATCGGCAAGATCGTGATCAAAGGCGTCAAGCTCGCCATGCACGCGCTGGAGCAGGTCGCGCACTTCATCGTGCAGGTCCTCAAGGCCATCGGCGCCGCCATCGAGAAGATCATCGAGTGGCTGAAGGCACTCTTCAGTTTCCGCGACATCTGGAACACCAAAAAGGCGTTCGAGCAGGCCATGGACTCCGCCGGAACCCTGCTGCGCAACGCGGCCCAGGAAGCCTCCCAGGACGCGCGCCAGTGGATCGGCCAGGGTAAGCGAGACCTGCACACGTGCATCCAGCGGTTCGCCAAGGAGCACGGCGGTCGATCCCTGGTGCCGAAAGTGCCCGACTCCCACTCCGGGGTGGCCGGAGCGACGTCCGGGCACGATGTGCACCGGAACTGGCTGATGGACAAGGTGCAGGCGCATTCCGTGCCGCTGTTCACGGACGAAAGCAGCGCCGAGGGCTACGAGGTGCCCGATTCGCTGGCCTCTTGGGTGGATCAGGCCGGCGCCGCGCTGGGGGAATCGGGTGTGGCGTACGCACGGGCAGTCGGCGGCCTGCTGACGAACCCCGATGCTTCCCTCGGGGAGTTCGCGACCGCCGGCGAAGGCGTCATCGATGTAGGGCTCGACCTCGCCGGCGCGCTCGTCGCCGAGGTCGAACGGCTCGTGGAGAACGGCGTCCAGGCGTTTCAAGCCATGCTCAACAGGGAGCTGCATCTGGGCCCCCTCAACACACTCTGGGATTGGCTCGCCTCTCTGGCGGGTCACCTGGGTGACAAGCTGACCTTCGGGGGGCTCCTCGCCCTGCTGGCCGCACTTCCGGTCACGGTCGCCTACAAGCTCTTGTACGGCGCCGACGACCAGCCCTTCCCGCACGGCAGTCTGCCCCGGCCGGCCGCTGCGGGCGAGGGCGCCGAGGAGGAGTACGGGGCCATCGAGACCTGCCTCATGGTGGGTGGACTGCTCCAGGCAATGAGCGTCATGACGGCCACCACGGCCGACATACTGGGGGAGGAGACTCCGGGCTGGTTCACCGGAGTGAGCCTGGCCGCTTCGGCGATCATCGTCGGACTCTCGCACGCCGGGCTGGGCTGGAAGGGGCTCAAATGGGCGGGCCTGGGCTGGAGTATCTTCGCCGGCACCATCGCTGCGTCAGCCGTCGGCATCGGGGTGTGGGTATTCGTCAAGAGCGAGAAGGCAAGGAAGTTCGCCCGGACAGCGGGTCCTGTCCTGCTGACGGTGGTCGGGCTCGCCGGCCTCGGCTACGCGATCTATCAGGTCGTCGACCAACAGCTGAAGGGCTGGGCGCTGGCGGCGTCCTTCCTCATCCTTGCCACCGGAGTCACGGCCTTCCTCAACGTTCCGAAAATCCGTGACAGCCAAGGCGAATGGTCGATCCCGGTCAAGGTCGGCATCGACACCATCGGCAACTCCGTGGGCGGGACCCTCGCCATGGTCGCCGCCTCCAGCCGCTCCATGGTGATGTCCGTCCCGACGACCGGCGCGGCATCATGACCTCCCGGCTGTTCCTTCCGGCTCGCCACCCGTCAGCGTCGGAGGTATGCCTCTGAGGGGGCGGCCCGACGTTGATCGCGACGTGACCTGGAGGCACGTCGTCCCGCGCCCGCGCCCGCTCGCGCGATAGCCTCACTCCTCCTCATCTTCCTCGTCTTCCTCTTCTTCCTCGTCCTCCTCTTCGTCAAATTCTGCGTTTTCGTCGTCATCTTCTTCGGGCTCTTCCTCGAATTCCTCAGCCTCTTCTTCCTCGTCGAAGTCCTGGTCCTCGTCGTCTTCGAGCCCCTCTTCGTGGGTTCGGACGACCTCCCCGTCACGGATTTCTCCGCGCCAGCCTTCGATATCCTCGTCCGCCGTGAGCGTGGCGTACCGCTGGAAGTGCTTGAGGTCCAGCCGGAGACGGCGTCCCTGCGCGCGCCAGATGTTGCCGGTCTTCTCGAAGAATCCGGAGGGGTAGTACTCGACGACCGCGACGATGCGTGTGAGGTTCGGGGTCAGTTCGTGGAAGCTGATGGCGCCGCGTGTGGTGCCCTTGCCTCCTTCGGAGTTCCACACGATCCGCTCGTCGGGGACCTGCTCTTGGACGGTCGCTTTCCAACTGCGGCTGGAGAGGGCCACTTTGAGCTTCCAGTTGCTCTCTATCTCGTCCGACTGCGAGACGCTCTTCACTCCCTTGGTGAAGCTGCTGAACTCCTCGAGCTGCGTCCAGCGGTCATAGACGGTGCGCAGGGGCATGCCGACGTCGATGGCCTCGACGATATTGATGACCTTCTTGTCCCCGGATTTTCCGCCCCCACCACCGAAGGCGCTCTTGACGGTGTCGATCGCCTTGTCCTTGAGGTCCCCGGCTTTCTCGCTGAGAAAGGCTTTGACGGGTGACTCGCCACCGAGAACGCGCTTCCCGACGTTGAGGAGGCTGCTGTTGCCGTCAGCCACCTGGCCCAGGTCCTGCGCGAGATCGGTGATTTTGTCTCCAGCCTTTTCCACCAGCTTTTGGCCCTGCGCTTCAGCGAATCCGGCAAGCTGCTCTTTGAGCAAGTCGAGGCCAGAGGGCTTGCCTTGAGCCGTGTTGTCCTCCTTCTTGGCCATTGCTTACCTCCTGCGGCCGGTGCGGCGGGATGTCGAGGTCTTCTTGGTGCCGGACTTCCCTGCCGTCGTCTTGCCCGCTGCCGCCTTCTTCGCCGGGGCCTTTCTGGCAGGGTGCTTCTTCGGCGGGGCCTTCCTGGCTGCTGTCTTCTTCGCCGGTGGCTTCTTTGCGCGGCCACGTTTCGCGGCCGTCTTCTTCCTTGGCCGCCGGCGCGAGGACTTCTCCTCTTCCTCCTCGTCGGCTTCTTCTTCCTCTTCCTCTTCTTCCTCGTCCGGTCCTTCGTCTTCTTCCTCGTCCTCGTCCTCTTCCTCGACTTCTTCTTCCTCGTCTTCCGGCGGTTCCTCCAGGGCACTCGTGCGCTGCTGCAGGGCATCGGCAAGTGATTCGAAGCCGCGGTCGGCCGTCGCGGACAGGGCGGAACGCCCGGACTCCAGGAGCTCCCCTCGCACCTGGTCGATGAGCTGTGCGGCCTGGGGGGTCTCCGCCAGCTTGCGTACCCCTTGGACGATCAGTTCTCGCGGACTCAGGAACCCCTGGCCTGCAAGCATCGAGGCGACCCCGATGGCGAGCTTGCCTTTTTTGGTCCGGCCCAGGACATACCCGGCCGCTATCGCAGCGCCAAGGGTGGCTTTCTTCTCGGTATCCATGGATGGCCTCGTGTCACGTTCGTGGGATCAGCCTGCTCAGGCCAAGCAGTGGCGGCCTTTCGCTGCCGCCGGCTCCTCGTAACGTCTCTGCACGATGCCTCTCGAGGCGGCAGTGGCCCCGTTTCCACCTTCACTCCACATCCGCTGGAACGCATCTCCCCGGCAAAGTCCTCGCGAAGTGCCCACTCCCGTCCAGCAGCGGAACGGAGTGCGCAGCACCTGCCGTGGCAGCTGCTGCGCACTCCGTGACCATGGGCACAGAAACCCTGGGTAGTCGTGCTCCACCGTGCGTAAACGCTCGCTCGGCAATGGATGACTGGCTGCTCCGGCCACTGGAGCCGGGCTCCCCACCAACTCCCAGATGCTCACGTGTACTTAGGCACGGGCCGAACGGATCGCAATCAGCGGGCAATGTGGCGACGTCGGCCGGGCGGTCCCCGCCGAGGGGGCCGAGAGGGCTCCGCGCAGGGGGACCCTGGCCGGGGACATTGCACCGTCCGCGGCTTGCGCCACTGCGCCGGCGCAGCCGATATCGGGGACTCGAACGGCGACTGGAATCGGCATAAGCGACAGCGCACACCGCCCTGCCCACTGGGAGACCACGAGCCGGTCGAGATCCAGCACGACTGCGTGCGAGCTATTCGCCAACGCGGCCGCATCAACTTCGCGAGCGAGTTACGCGATCAATGCGCGAAATGCGTCCTACGCCGCAACACCGATCCTCCAGACCCTTGTTCGGACAGCCACACATGTCATCTCTCCGGCCGAGGAAGCGGCCGCCCAAGGCCTGAACCCGGTGTCGGTCATTGTCAGTGATGTCCGTGGGCGCTGTCGGAGGCTCCGCCGAACAGCCGGGCGGCGGCGCGGAAGGGGAGGGTGACGACGGTGGCAATGGCGCCACCGATAGATCTCAAGACGTCTGCGATGGCCGTGAGCATGGAGATCCTCCGAAGGTCTGCACTTCTGCATCGGGCGAGGTGCCGCCGTGCGGCGCCTGTTGTGTTGCCCAACGGCATGCTGCACACACGGAATGGACGCCTCCCTGAATTCATTCTGAGGCCCGCGCAGTGAAGCTGCCACCTGCTCAGCACACCCGTCGATTCCCGTCCCGTCAGGGCCCTTGAAACCGACGGTCTCCGCGACGACGTCGCTCCTGCCGTTGGCCGCTTCTGATCTTTCAGGTGCCCGGCCGCAATCACCCGAGGGCGCCAGAGGCTCGCGCCGCTTGCCGTTCCCATATGAGGGGATCACAGTAGAAGGGAACGTTCGCACTTTCGCACGAGAAGGGAGTGGGATCGTGATCGTTCTCGGGATCATTCTCCTCGTCGTAGGTTTCGTGGCCGGCATCGCCATTTTGTGGACCATCGGAGCTGTCCTTGTCGTACTCGGGCTGATTTTCTGGATTCTCGGCGCGATGGGCCACGCAGTCTTCGGGCGAAAGCACTATTGGTAGAAGCATGTGCGTGCCTGCTCGGCGGTGACCGTCCCGCCGACTTGGGTCGAGGTGCCACGGGACCGCCGCAGCACGCCCGAAGCAGTCGGCATCAGGCGACCACGGAGGAACTGTGGAGCACGGTGGTGCACTATCGCGCCTTGGAGAAGGGGCCACATCTCGGTCCCGAGGAGGAGTTCCGCCGCAGGTGGCAGGAGGTCCAAGGCGAGTTTCTCGTGGTGGCCATCTGAGTCAACCGGCCAGCCAGTCATCGGGCCAGGCCCTGACCCGGTCGCGTTCGTACCTCAGCGCGGTCGGCATCTGAAGCCTCCGTGATGTCGTTCCTCCCTCAGCGGGCCAATCTCCTGAGGTTGTGGAGTCGACAGCAAGGGGCGACGGCCCGTCAGGCGGCCCTGATTTTCGGGAAGACGAACTCGTCGAGGACGAGCCCCAGGGCGATGGCCGCGGGAATGGCGAGCAACGCACCGATGATGCCGATCAAAGCCGCGCCGACCAGCACCGCGACCACGGTGACGATGGGATGAATCCGTACGGCGTATTTCATCACGCGAGGCACGATGAAGTAGTCCTCCGCGAGCCGGAAGACGGTGTAGAAAGCGGCCGTGCCGATGGCGATGGGAAGAGAGACTGCCAGCGCGACGAGGCTGACGACGACCCCTCCGATGGTGGAGCCCACGATCGGCACCAAGTCCAGCAAGGCGACGAGAACGCCGAGCGCCGCCGAATAGGGGACGCCGGTCGTGGCGCACCAGATGAATGTGGCCAGGCCCGCGATTCCGGACGTGAAGACATTCCCCAGCATGTACCAGCCGGTCCGGGTGAGGATTTCTTCGGTGAGAGCTTCCATCTCCGCTCGACGGCTGCCCGGGACGAACTGGAAGCAGAATTTCTTGATCTGCGGCAGGCCGGCCATGCAGTACAGCGCCACCACCACGACCACCAGGCCTGCTGTGACCGTGCTGACCACCAGTTGTCCCGCTCCGAGAAGACCTCCGACCACACGCGAGGAGGCCCCGGAAGTGAACTGCTCACGCAATTTGCTGAACAGGTGGAATCGGGCCTCGAATCTCCCCAGAGCGGTGTGGTTGTCGTGGAGCTGCCGCAGCCAGCGGGTCATGGCATGGGTGAATGCGGAGACCTCTTCAGCGACCGGAGGAATCACCAGCGCCAGGAATCCCGCCAGCAGGACGACGAATGCCAGGAGCACCACGGTGACCGCCCACCCCCGGGGCAGCCGGTGCCGTACCAGCCACCGCACGACGGGGTCCAGACTGACGGCTACGAAGAGGGACATGAGCAGAAGGATCATCAGTTCGCTGAGCCGTAGGGCTTCGTGTGCCAGCCAATAGGCGAGCGCACCGCCGAGAGTGGCACTGAAGCCTGCGGCGAACCAGAACCGCAGGCCGCCGCGGCGCCGCCCCGTGCGTCTCCATTTCCCACCGGAGGGCTGCCCGCCCCGAGAACTTTCGGATGTCATTTCGATGTCCTGGCAATCAAGAGCGTTGATTCCGGGCGAAACCTTGGGGGCACGCCCAGGCTGATTCGACCATTGGACAACTACGGCCGCCGTCCTTCCGCTGACCGACGCGACAGCTCGCGCCTTCAGTCCGCTGCCCGCGGCCCCGGAGGACGTCGTGCCGCTGAGCGACGCCGAGAGGCGGAGAGGTGCACACCGGGGTTGCGGGCCGTCCCCAGGCGCTCTGCACCGAGATCGTCCGCTGCCTCAAACGCTACGTCGACCGAGAGATCTTCAACCTGGTCAGGCCTTCACCATCATGACCTCCGCCATAGGGGCAACTGCGCATGGGCAGCGGAGCGCTCGCACCTCGACAAGCGATGGTGCAGGCGAGCGATCTTCTAGGCTGGATGGGCTGACCGGAGCACAGGGGGAACGCCATGCTGTATTGCGAGCGCCATGAAATGCACAACTGTGCTGACTGTGTGCCTGACGACCGTGTACGCCGTGCCGGCAAACGCCCTGATGGGGCAAAGCCGGGCTGGGAAGGCTGGCCGACGGGGGCAATCATCGTTCATGAGAGCGGCAAGGCCCACCTACCCGGGTGTGCTCACCTCTCGGACAGCCGGATTCAGGCCCCGACGTTTGGCTGGGTGACCGCTTCCGCTCCAGGCACGTGGTGACGGCTCTCGGAATCCAACCCGCTCAAGGTGACTGAGGGCAACACCGAACTCGCGGGCCTGAGTCGTTGCGGTACGTGCGATGCCACCCAATAGGCCGCGTCCCGTTGGCGGAACCGGTCAGCGCTGAACCAGGCTCCTGCAGAACGCACGCGGCCTGGCCCATAGCGCCGATCAGCCGGCGCCGGCGAAACCTCCAGCCACCAACGGTGACGGCAGCGTGTCCGGGACCGGAGCCCTGGGGCGCGTCACCACCGACCTGAGCCCTGGGGCGCGTCACCACCGACCTGAGCCATCGTCAGGTCCACGGGCGGATCGATCGGTCAGTGCTTGAAGGCGTCCCTAACCCCGGCCGTGGCCTGCTTGCCGTTGCCCGCGACTTCGTCTCCGCGGCCTCCGGCCGGCAGGTGCCGACTGCCGGTGGCGTCGGCCGCTCGGCGCACAGACCCGGGAACAGGCATTGCCGAGCCGGCGCCGAGAATTCCGATGCAGCACTACAGCCCTTGGACCCCTGAGCCGTTCGGGTTCGTCCCCGGCATTTCGCCGCGCCGGCTCCCTTCCCCCGCGGTTTGCTGTCGTGTGTGCGGGGGAATCCGAGCAGGTGCTTCCCACCCGCTTGTGTACGCGCTCGCACCGTCGAGGAAAGCGTCGAGGAAAGCGTCGAGGAAATCGCCGAGGACAGGCGAGAAGGGGTCCGGGGTGCATCGCGACAAGCTCGGGATCTACCTGAATGACCACTTGTCCGGTGCCACCTTCGGCGTCGGGCTTGCGCAGCGCATCGCCCACCAGCACCGCCACTCGGCGCGCAGCACCGACCTGCAACGCATCGCCGACGAGATCGCCGAGGACCGGCGGAGCCTGCTCGAAGTCATGGACGCGCTCGGCGTCTCCGCACGCCGCTACAAGGTCTACGGCGGCTGGGCGGCCGAAAGGCTGGGGCGCCTGAAGCCGAACGGCGTCCTGTACCGGCGCTCCGCGCTGAGTACGCTGATCGAGCTGGAGACCCTGCGGCTGGGAGTCGAGGGGAAGACCCTGATCTGGCGCACGCTGCTGGTCGTGGCCGCGGGGGAACCCCGCCTGGATGAAGCCCAGCTGCACGATCTGCTGGACCGGGCACGGGGACAGATCGACACGCTGGAGACACTGCGCCTCACGGCCGCGGCGGCGGTCTTCTCCCCCCGAGGCACGCAGCGTGATTCCTGACAGCCCGTGAGATGGCGGCGACGTCGTCGACCGTGTAGTCGACAGGCACACCGATGAAGCCTTCCGATGCCGCGACCCGCCCCTCTCCCTTCGGACGGCTGCGCCTGGTGATCCGGCATTCGCCGGTCGGGCGCGGATGGAGCCGGGGCCGTGAGCTGGAGCTGGGATCGCGGTCACTGGGCTTCGCGGCGCTCGGGTTCCTCACGCTGGTGCCGCTGCTGATCGTTGTCTCCGCGGGTGATCCGACACACGGGCGGGGGTTCGCGCAGTGGCTGGGGGACGGGATCGGCGTGTCGGCGACGTCCAGGGGACAAATCGGGCAGCTGTTCACTCGGCCCGGCCAGGCAGCACGGACCACGACCGCGTTCGGCCTTGCCACCCTTGCTGTCTTCGGTCTGTCGTTGGGCTCGGCGGTGCAGACCGGTTACGAGAGGGTCTGGGAGCTCTCACCGGCGCGCTGGTATGCCCGCTGGCGGCATGTGCTGTGGCTCGTCGTACTCGTCGGGTACCTCTTCATGTCCGCCACCACCACGCTGTGGCGACAGTCTTCGGCTCTCACGTCGGTCGCGCTGCTGGGCGCTGTGCTGTTCTTCTGGTGGTCTCAGCGGATGCTGCTCGGTGGGCGGGTCGGCTGGGGCGCCCTGCTGCCCGGCGCGGTGGCTACGGTGGCCGGGCTGATCGGTCTCAGGGTCTTCTCCCGGTTTGTCTTCTCGCCGTTGATCGCGTCCAGCGCCGTCACCTACGGCGCCATCGGAACCGTCCTGGTCGTCCAGTCCTGGCTGGTCGGCGTGGGCGTGGTGGTTTTCGGCGGTGCGCTGGTCGGCCGACTGGTGCTTCAGCATCGACACCGTTGAAAAGACCGGGCAGACGGATGCGCGCCCCGTGCCCGGCCGGCTCCCGGATACCGCAGGCCGCGCGGCTCAGCACCTGGCACGTCGGGTGTTCGGTGAGCCAGGTCCAGGCCCCGCCCTCGGGACCACCAAGCGGTAGTTGTCGGCCGAGCCGAGCCGAGCCGAGCCGAGTCGAGCTGAGCTGAGCTGAGCCGAGCCGAGCCGAGCCGAGCCGCGTCCGCGTACGTCGCCGCGCGTATCGCCGCAGCGCCCGCTCGCTACACGCTGCGCGCCACCGTCCCCACCGACGCTCAGACCGTGTGCGCCCGCACCTGGTTCCCGCGCCCGGCCGCGTGCACGCCCTCGACGACCGCACCTGCACCGTCGGCCTCGCGACCGAGAGCCCCCGCCGCCTCGCCACCCAACTCCTGTGCCTGCCGCCCGCCACGGACCTGGACGGCACCCCCGAACTCGCCTCGCTCCGCCGCCCGGCTCGCCGCCGCCCTCAGTGCCGGCACGGCTGTTGCCGGCCGGCGCCGCCGAGCTCAACGACCTGATCATCGATGGCGAGCTGGAGCTGGGTACGTCACAGTCGGTCGTACTGGTGAACGCCGACCCGGACGGCCCCGAACGCCAAGCCCGGCTGTCCTTCCTCGGCCGACCGGCCGACCGGCCGACCGGCCGACCCACGCAGTCCTGCGGCTGACAGTCCCCGTTGGCAGTCGATATCGGACGAGACCGTCCAGCTGCTCGCACGGGAGGCGCTGCCTCTTCGCCATTCTCGGGCCGCCTGCGCCAAGGTCTCCTGTGCCGTTCACCCCGTCGCTCCGGATCGGCCCGGCGCGCCTTACCAGGAGTAAGCTGGAATTACCGAGGGCACTTCGTACACCAGCTCCACGCTCGTGTCGTTTTCGGCGATTCACGACACCGGGCGGGTTACGGTCGGCCCGGGGCAAGGTCCGCGTCATGACCACGACCATTCGGTATCCGCCTGCGGTCGAAGACCGGACCGCTTCGCTGCCCCTGCGACTCATGCTGGCGCCGGCCGGCACCGCTCCGGCTCTGCTCGACGGTGCGTGGTGGCCCCGCTCCCGTGACCTCACGGCGGAACTTCCCGCACTGACGGCCGCCCTTGACCCCCTGTGGGGGCGGATCACCCACGTCACGGTGAACCCCACGTTCTGGCCGGTCATCCCACGGAAGGTGCCCGTCGACGGGCATGTGGTGGGTGTCGGCTGGTTCAAGGCCGAGCAGGATCCCCACAAGCTGCTGCTGCTCTCCTACGGCGTCGGTCGTTGGGACCTGCTGGTGATCCCTCCGGAGACCAGCCCCGCCACGGCCGCCCGGCTCATGACCGAGGCCGCCGATCCGCGGGGCACCCGCACCGCGAGCGCCCTGATGGACGAAGCGGAGCAACGCCGGATCGCGGAGGAGGTGGAACTGTCCCTGGTCTCGGTCTGGGACTCCGAAGGCGGCCATGGCGCAAGCCTGCCGACCTCAGGTTCCCCCGTCCAAGCCGTCATTGCTCAGGTATGAGATGCGGCGGCGGCTGTCTGAGCATCGTGTCGGTCATCGAGAGCGCAACGTCGATCCCGCAGCCCGCTCCGGAGGAAGCCCCAGGCCAACAGCCTGGGGCTTGTCTCTTGTCCGGACCTTCCCGCCGCAGGCGGCGGCTGAGGTCAGGGCCACAGCGGCAACGCGCAGGGTGCAGCGACGAGCGGTGCGGACTGTGGTGCTGATGCTCAGCGGGACTGCGGGCGCCGGCCGGGGGCAGGGAGCCTCCTGGCTCGTCACCGTTCCGGCCCGACCTCTGCGATGACGCCGCCGATGGCCTTCGCGGGGTCACCTGTCTGGCGGCGCTCCGACCTCGTCGGAGAGCGGGCGGGGCCGAGTCCGTCGCCGACGGCACGAACCGGATACGGGACGCCGTTCGGCTCTGCTCAGCGTGCGGTGGCCGGGGCGGCGATCAGACTTGACCTATGGCAGAGCGATCGCGGACACGCACCTCGTCGACGGCCACCCGGAAGCGGAAGGCGCCTGAGATGCGGCCGGGGGACGCGGCGCGTGGTGCGGCCGAGTTGTTGCAAAGCCTGATCAGCCATCGTGTCGAGGGGGTGTCGGCCGTCCGGCGCACCGAGGACGGCTGGTGTGTCGAGGCGGAAGTCCTTGAGCTGGCACGCATTCCCGACACCACGAGCCTGCTCGCCACCTACGAAGTGAAGCTCGATGAGCAGGGCGAGCTGCTGGAGTACTTCCGTACCCGCCGCTATCGCCGAGGCTCGGCCGACGAGTGAGCGCACGGTCCTCATGCGATGAAAGGACGTCAACAGATGGCCGCCACGAGCACGTATTCCGGCTTCGCCGGCGAGGTAGTCCCCTGCCCGCCACGAGCCGGCACGTTGTACGACGTGCTGGAGCTCATCCTGGACCGGGGCATGGTCATCGACGTGTTCATCCGTGTGTCGCTGGTCGGTATCGAGATCCTCAAGATCGATGCCCGCATCGTCGTCGCCAGCGTCGACACCTATCTGCGTTTCGCCGAGGCATGTAACCGCCTCGACCTGGAGCGGGATTCGGGAAGCGTCACCGTTCCCGAGCTGTTCAGCGGGCAAGCCGCCAAGAGCATCGGGAAGAGCAAGGTCAAGAAGGTGGCCAAATCCGTCGGCGACACCGTTCGCACCGCGGTGGGGGCGGGCGACGACGAGGACGGGGAGTCCGAGGAGGAATCGCAGCCGAGGCGACGGCGGGCCCCCGCCCGATCCGGAGCGGCCTCCCGCCGACGCAGCTCCGGGGAGGACTGACCGGTGACCGACGACGGCCTCTACGTCTACGGGATCGTCCGGGCGGCGCATCCGGTGCCCACGGCTCTGCACGGGGTGGGGAACCCGCCGGGGGCGGTGACGGCGATCGAGGAAGGGCGGCTCGCCGCGGTCGTCAGCCCCGCCCCACCGCAGCTGCGCGCCCGCCGCCGTGACCTTCTGGCGCACCAGGAGCTGCTGCTGACGCTGGCCGAGCAGGGGCCGCTGCTCCCCATGCGCTTCGGCATGGTCGCGCCCGACGCGGTGGCCGTGCGCCGGCAGCTGGCGGATGCCGAGGACCGGCACCTGGCCGTCCTGGAACGGGTCGCGGACCGAGTCGAGATCAACCTCAAGGCGATGCCGGCCAACGACTCCCTCGCGGCCGTGGTCAAGGACGACCGCACCGTCCGCGAACTGCGCGAGGCGGTACGCCGCCGACCGACCTACGAGGCGAACGTCCGCCTGGGAGAGGCCGTGGCGGCGGCGCTGTCGCGCCGGGCCGCCGAAGCGGGGCGCGACGCCGTAGGGGAGCTGCGCCGCGCGGCTCATGCGGTCGCCGCCGGGCCAGAGGTCTCCGGATGCGTGATGAACGTGTCGTTCCTGGTCAGCCGGGATGACTGCGACGGATTCACGGAGCAGGTGCGCCTGCTGGCCCAGCGCCATCGCGACCGGGCGGACCTGAGGGTCGCCGGCCCCCTCCCGTGCTACAGCTTCCTGGAGCCCGAGCACGCCGCCGAACGCATCGGCGTATGACATGGGGCTGATCAGCGGACTGCTCACCTTTCCGCTCGCTCCCGTGCGGGGCGTGACCTGGGTCGCCGGGCAACTCGCCGAGGCCGCCGACCGCGAGCTGCACGACCCGGCACTGGTCCGCGTCCGGCTCGCCGCCCTGAATCAGGAGTACGAGAACGGTCATCTCTCCACCGAGGCCTTCGAACGCGAAGAGGACCGGCTGCTCGACCTGTTGCACGGATGCTGACCCGAACCCGATACGCGCGCGAGGGCTGGCGCGGTGAATTTTCGCGCGCGCGAGGCCGCGCGTCGAAGAGAGAAGCCCGCCCGACGACGAAGATGACGAGGGCGGCGAGGGGCACGGAGGCGACGCGGACCATGAGGCGGACGGCGGAATGGGCGACCACATGACAGACGTCGACTACCGGCAGGGCGTGTCTCCCGCGTCCGGTCCCAGTACGGCCAACCTTGCCGACATCCTCGAACGGGTTCTCGACAAGGGCATCGTCATCGCCGGGGACATCAAGATCGACCTCCTCGATATCGAGCTGCTCACCATCCGCCTGAGACTGTTCGTCGCTTCGGTCGATACCGCGAGGAAAGCCGGCATCGACTGGTGGGAGACGGACCCGGCGCTCAGTTCGAAGGCGGCCCGCAGCGAACTCCGGGACGAGAACCGCCGGCTGCGCGAACGCCTGGAAGCCCTGGAGGCCGACGGTGACGAGGCGTCGGGCGCCCCCCGCGCGAAGAGCGGGGCGGACGCATGACGACGCAGGTGGTCAGCGGTACGACGCACCCCACGGCCATCGGTTCTCCGTCCCCCGGTGCGGGGGCCGAGACCGCCGTCTACGTCTTCGCCGTGTGCCGCCGACTCGACCCCGCGGACCTGACCGGACTCCCGGGGCTCGCCGACGGCTCCCCGGTGCGCGCTCTGCCGTTCGGCGCGCTCACAGCGGCGGTCCAGGACGTACCGGCAGCCGAGTTCACGGAAGAGGCCTGGCACCGGCGGCTCGGCGACCGCCTGGAACTGGAGCGCTGCGCACGGGCCCACCATGAGGTGGTCACCGCGGCGGCCGCCTGCGGGCCGACGGTGCCCCTCGCGCTGGCCACCCTCTACCACGGCGAAGCGCGCGCCAAGGAGGCCCTCGGCCGGGACGCGGACCGCTTCGGCGCGGCGCTGGACCGTATCGACGGCCGTGCCGAGTGGGGGGTCAAGGTCTACGTGTCGGCCACGCCCGCCGCGCCTCGCGGCGGCGAGCCCGCGTCCGCCCGGACGGCCTCCCCGGCAGGTACCGGTGCTGGCCGCGCCTACCTCCAGCGGAAGCGCGGGCTGCACCGAGCACGGGAGCAGCACCATGACCGCACGCTGCGGATCGCCGAGGACGTCGATACCGCGCTGTCCAGCCTGGCGACGGCCGCCCGCCGGCTCCGCCTGCACAGCCAGGAGGCGACGGGGGAGGAACACCGGGTACAGATCCTCAACGCGACGTACCTGGTCGCGGCCCCGGCGGCCGAAGAACTCCGCGCCGCCGTGGTCGACCTGCGGCGTCGCACCGGAGCACACATCGAGATGTCCGGGCCGTGGGTGCCGTACTCCTTCGTCGGGGAGGTGTGACCCGTGACGGCGGCATCGCCCCATCAGCCCGCTCCCTGGGAGACTCCCGGCCCCCTGGCCGGCCCCGTCGGCGTGCCACTGGTGGACCTGCTGGACCGCCTTCTGGCCACGGGCGTCGTCGTCAGCGGCGACCTCGTCATCGCCATCGCCGAGGTTCCCTTGGTCCGGCTCTCCCTGCACGCGCTGTTGTCGTCGGTCAGCGAGCGAGTCCCCGCCCCCTGGCCGGACGGAGGCCCCCTGTGACGGATGAGCGCACCCGGGCGGAGAGCCGCTTCGACATCGACCGCGACGAAGTGGGCCGCGATCTGGTCGCTCTGGTGCTCACCATCGTCGAACTTCTACGGCAGCTGATGGAACGACAGGCGATCCGGCGGGTCGACCAGGGCGACCTGAGCGACGAACAGGTGGACCGGATCGGGGAGACGCTCATGCACCTCGAAGAGCGGATGACCGAACTCTGCGACCAGCACGGCCTGCGCCTGGAGGACCTGAACCTCGACCTCGGGCCGCTGGGCTCGTTGCTGCCCCGCACCTGATGCCCTGCCAGGTCGGCTCCGGGTGTCACTCATATCGTTGGGCGGCGTTGTCCCCGGCGGCGTGTTGTCCCACTTCGTCCAGCACAGGACTCAGCAATCAGCGGAACGTGCCGAACAGCAACGGCAGCGGAGATGCAGCGCGCCCGGTATCAGTCCCCTGCACCTCCGCTTATTCCAGTAGATTCGCCTTTCTCATCTTGGCAAGAAGCGCGTTGAACTCTGCCCTCAGCCCGGCAATGTCCGTCGCTGTCGAGTCCGGCTGACCTTTCGCGCGCTGAGGAAGCGGTTCAATGACCCATGCATTTGCGGGAACATCCAAGTCATAGAGCGTCTGCCATTGCAGGTCCTTGTCGGGAGTCAAGCCTCCGACCGACTTGTTCCAGTCCGGCTCCTGCTCGCCGGAGACCTTCTGCAGCGGGTAGGACGGGCCACCGATGTAGGCGGTCAGCCGATACAGGTGGCCTCTGCCATTGGAGTGCGCCGGCCTGACGACTTCCCCGATGCGGTAGTGCTTCCTGTGAACCCAGTCAGAGTCACCAGTCTTTGGCCGCCGTCCACACAGGGCCTTCACCGCCCACCCGATCCCGCCCCGGCGCTCCTCGGCTGGTCTTCCCGTGGCGTTGAGAAACAGATCGCCCGGCCTGTAGAAATCGACGCTCCTGTCGCTGTGCGGCACATAGAAGGGTGTTTCGGAAGTTCCGGTATAGACAACACCGATTCGCCGCTCACCGAAGTAGTAGTCGCCAATCCAGGCATCCGGAAGCAGCAGCGTACCGGGAACCGGACCGTTTTCGTACGAGTTTTGATAGTACGTGTGGCGATCTGTCCCGCTCGTGAGGGACGTTTCAATCCTGCCCTTGACCTCGGCAGTGGGCGAGACTTGGGTGCGGAAGAAGGGATTCTGATCTTTTATATCCGGCTTGTCATAGCCGTAATCCTGAATGATCGTGGAATCCGCATTACTTCCGAGGTAATTGAATGCTGAGACTGGACGCTCGTATTTACCCTCACACCTCCATACCAGACCGTCAAACTCTGCCACCGTTTCCCCGACCGTCTCCGGCCACCTCTCAGGCGGGCTCTCGGCGGGACTGCGATGTTCTCCGTAAGTGCGCCCGGCGGAAATTGCTTTATATTTGAATCCGTTCCCGGGCGTCTGCAGCTCGCCGGCGTCGATACGAATTCCGAGCCCCGCGCCAGTACCTGGATACAGGTGCACCTCAGAATAGTGGTTTGTCACACGGAGGGTGGAAGGTCCACTACTGGCAGGGGCGAAGCCCCAATATTTTGAGTCCGGAGTAATGGCTATATCCCCTCCGATGACGGCGATGTTGCCCTTGAATACTGATGGCGCATCGCCTTCGCCGTAGCAGCCGATGTACGTGGCGAAATTCGGAGCGGCGTTATCGCAGCTGTAGTTTCGGTGATGGTTCGATGCGGTATGACACGAAACGAAGGTGCAGCCCAAGAATGAATGGTCATGAATACCATCGCGACCATTGGTCGAGGCGGAAACATTCATGATCAGCATGGTATTGGCGCCGTCGTTGCCATGGCTGCCGATGTCGAGGCCATGTTGGCCATTGCTATCGAGAACGCAATCACGTATCTGCGTGAGGTTGGCATTGGCCTGCCCGCGTATCCGCGTGAGGTCGGCATGCGCCCCAGGGTCAGGCGGCCCGGGGTCAGGCGCGGGGCCGTCCACTGATAGTCCGTTACGCCTGAAGCCGGAAACCCCCACCGTCTCGATCAATGGGCCGTGCGCCAGAATTCTCACGCCATCCATCTGGGGGGCCTGATAGAGGGCGGGGGCAAATATCCCTTGGTCGGGGAACGACTCGAGGGTGAACTGGCGAAGCACAGCATAGTCCGCACGAGCGCGAGAGGGCACTACAGCCGATCCAGAGGTCCAAGCGCCCACCAGGGCAATTGCACAATAAACAGTCTCCCCCGCGACTGGACCGAGACCGGCGATCCTGGCGGAGAGGTCGAAATTCCCGGCTTTGACATCTGCGAGTATGCGAGTATTTTCAGTGACGCCAAGGCCGGCTCCGCCAGCCCCCTCCAGAATGCAATGGTGCTTGACGACAAGAGGTTTCGTAATCAGGTAGTCACCCGGAGGAAGGCAGACCACTTTGCCCTCGAGTACCGGCTCACCCGCTTCGAATCGCGTTGCGCAGTCGAGGGCACCTTGGAGCGCGTCCGTGTCGTCGGCCTTGCCGTCCCCTGCCGCTCCGAAGTCGAGCACGTTCAGCCGCGTGTCGCGGCGGGGCCGGATCGTCACCGTGCCCGAAGCATCACAGTCACCGATCCAGTTCGGAGCGCTGATGCAGGATTTATCCTTGGCGCGAACGAGTTGTCCCGCACTGTTGATGCCAACCGCGCCAGACTTTTCGGAGTCCAGGCCGTTGAAAATACCGCCTATTTGAACGTCGACCTTCTTCCCCGCACCCACCGTCTGCAGAGCAACCCCGAAGAACGGAAGGGTATGCACCGTCCCGCCTTCGGAGGTGCTCTGGACGGCAGGGGTGACGGTGCGCGATCCTGTGGTGCGGACCGCCTGTCCAGCTGTGATGGGCTGTGCGGCTTGCATGGTGACGGTGTCCATCGGAACGTCTCTTCCGTCGAGGCTTCGTCGGCCGGACGGGTCGGCGAGAGCGCGGCCGAAGCGCGCGACCACCTCGGCCTCGGGGGCGAAAGTCGGCACCCTTCGGCAGTACTACGCTGCAACACACCACCGTTCGCGCCTCTTGCGCTGTCCCCCGATATCTCCACGCTAGGCGTGACCACCAGCCTGTGCATATCGGCAAGGTCGGCGCCGACTTCAAGAACGGCCTGTCCATGCGACAGATCGTCGAGCGTGCGTCCTGGCGGGCTGACCACGGCCACGGCCCGTCGATCATGCGGTTCTGCTGGGGGATGGGCCGGCGGCTGAAGGCGCGTGAACCGCGGGAACACCCGGGACGACATCCACGAGGCGTTCCTCGAATCGGACCGCTGCGTGGTCACCAACTGACGTGCCCGAACCTTGTGTTGGCTCCTCCGAGTCCGGCGCCAGGTTGAGCTGCCGGAGGGCGCGCTGCAGGTGTACCAACGGGAAGACCGCCAAGAACCACCGGAGCCTTGGTCCGCAGGCGCGCGAGGGCGCTCTACGAGCAGGCAGAGGCCCGGCGGAGCGCCGGCTCGGCTCGTCCGCGGCCGCCGTCACAGGCTCAGCAGCAGGTCCCGGACCGCTGCAGGCCGGGACAGGAACGGGTGGTGTCCGGCGTCGAGTTCGACGACGCTGCCGGCCCGGCGGGCGAACTCGCGCTGCAGCCGCGGCGGAGTGCCCCGGTCCTGAGCGCAGACGAGGTACGTCGAGGGCAACTGCTGCCATGCGGCCGCCCCGACCGGCTGCCCGGTCACCTGCACGTTCTGCCGGGCGAGGTGGTGCGCCGCCTGCGCTTGAACCTCGGGGTCGCAGTCCTGCAGGAACGTGTCCACGAGCAGCTCGGGGCGGACCCCGAACGAGCCGGCGTCGGGGTCGACGTCGAGGAACGGGGCGGGGCTGCCGTCCCCGAACTCCGACAGGCTCTGCCCGACCTCGGGCAGGTAGCTGGAGACCAGCAGCAGGTGGCGCACGGACCTGATTCCCGCAGCGGCCTCCGCGGTGACGATACCGCCGTAGCTGTGGGCGACCACGACGGTCGGCTCGTCGCCGGCCCGCAGCACCTGCCGCACCGCGGCAACATCCTCGGGCAGCCCCGGACCGCCGACGCCGCCGGGCAGGCCCGCCTCGCCGCAGCTCGGCAGCGCCGGGGCCACGCTCGGCACCCCCCGCTCCTGCAGCAGGTCGGCGGTGCGGTGCCACCACCACGACCCGTCCCGCACGCACGCCCCGTGCACGAACACGACTCTCATGGCCACCTCCAAGTCGGCCTCGACTGTCCCAGGCGGGCCTTCCGATCATCGTCGCCCAGGTCTCGTGTTGTCAGCTTCTGCTCCTCAACCACCCCATCGCCGGCGACCTCTCCCTGGACCGGGACACCCTGACGGCCGGCACCGCCCCGGATCGGCAGCTCGTCGTACGGACCGCCGAAGTAGGCTCCCCTCAACCCACGACGGGCTGCGCATCCTCGCCCCCTGGGCGGCCGGCCGGCCGGCACCGCACCACCGCAGAACCCGCCGACCGAGCGCCCCGCGTGGTCAGTCCCGGTGGGGCCGCTGACCAGTGGCTGTCGGGTCGGTCGCGGGGCGTTCCCTTGGCCGCGGCGCGGTCATGTCCAGCAGGAGCAGGGCGTCGTAGTCGGGGCTGCCGGGTTCGGCGGTGTAGACGCCGATGCGCTGACCGGGAGTGCCTTCCACGTGCAGGGACTGCGAGGTGAGGGGGTACGGCGGATACCGGTGCCGACGGTGAGGCCGACGTGCTCGGGGCTGGTCCGGGTGCGGCGGGCACGCAGGTAGCGGCCCAGCTCGGCGCCCTCGCTGTGCGCGCTTTCGGATGCCATGACTCCAGTCTCACCCGTCCATGACCGGGCGCGCAGGCGCGAGGGGGCCCTGTCATTAGCCCCGAAGAGCCCGCCCTGCCACACCCGCGCAATCCGGGCGAAGCTGAATGAGCAAGACGCCGACACCCCGACCCCAGCCGGCGCAGGCACGACCTGCGGGACCGGCTGAGAGTGAGGGTGCCGGGCGATGCCACGATACGGAGAGGGCGAAATGCGCTACATCAAGCTGCGTGACCTGGAGGTTTCCCGAATCGGCCTGGGCGCGATGGGGATGTCCCACGGCTACACCGGCTCCGGCACCGACGACGCGGAGTCGATCAGGACCGTGCACCGCGCGCTGGAGCTCGGCGTCACGCTCATCGACACCGCGGAGATCTACGGCCCCTACACCAACGAGGAACTGCTCGGGAAGGCGCTGAAGGGCCGCCGCGACCAAGCGGTGCTGGCCACCAAGTTCGGTCTCGTATCCCACAGCGGTGAAGGCGCCTGGAACCTGGACTCCCGGCCGGCCAACATCCGTACCGCCGTGGAGGGCTCCCTGAAGCGACTGGGCACCGACCACATCGACCTGTACTACCAGCACCGGGTGGACCCGAACACCCCCATCGAGGAGACCGCCGGCGTGGTGGCGGAACTGATTGCCGAGGGCAAGGTGCGCGCCTTCGGCCTCTCGGAGGCCGGCCCGGAGACGATCCGCCGCGCCCACGCCGTCCAGCCGGTCACCGCGGTGCAGTCCGAGTACTCCCTGTGGACCCGGGGCATCGAGGAGCGCATCCTGCCCGTGCTGCGGGAGCTGAACATCGGCCTGGTGCCGTTCTCCCCCCTGGGACGCGGCTTCCTGACGGGCGCCGTCCGCTCCACCGACCAGTTCGACGAGGGCGACTTCCGGCGCGACAACCCGCGCTTCACCGGCGAGAACTTCCAGCGCAACCTCGCCCTCGCCGACGAGGTCAAGGCCCTGGCGGCCGAGGCCGGCGTCACGCCCGCGCAGGTGGCCCTGGCCTGGCTGCTCGCCCAGGGCGACGACATCGCCCCGATCCCCGGCACCAAGCGCGTCAGCCGGGTCGAGGAGAACACCGCCGCCGACGCCGTCGCGCTGACCGCCGAGCAGCTCGACAAGCTCTCCAGCCTGCCACCCGCCGCCGGCGACACCCACACCGAGGCCCAGGCGCGGATGCTCGAACGCTGATCCCGCGCCGCGCCGCCTGGCACCACCCCTGTTTGGAGTGCACCCGCTGATGCATGCAGCAGTGATGTACGGAGCCGGAGACGTCCGCGTCGAAGACCGGCCCGACCCGAAGATCACCCAGCCCACCGACGCCGTTGTCCGCGTCGTCGCCGCGTGTGTGTGCGGCAGTGACCTGTCGCCGTACCGGTCGATGCCCACCACCGACACCGGACGCCCCATGGGGCATGAGTTCCTCGGCGTTGTCGAGGAGACCGGCGCGGACGTGACCGGCCTGAAGGGCGGCGACCTGGTCGTCGCCCCGTTCACCTACAGCGACAACACCTGCGACTACTGCGCCAAGGGCCTGCACATCTCGTGCCGCAACGGCGGCCGGTGACCGGCGGCGCCGGCCCCGCCCGCGCCTACATCGACCAGCTGCTGCCCGACGTCCTGGACGGCACGATCGCCCCCGGCCGCGTCGTCGACCAGGAATTCCCCCTCGACCGGACTCCCGACGCCTACCGGGCGATGGCCGACCGCCAGTTCCTCAAGGCCCTCATCCGCCCCTGACCTCCACCCGCACCGCAAAGGAACTCCCCATGCAGTACGCGACCTTGAACAATGGTGTCGAGATGCCGCTCCTCGGCTTCGGCGTCTACCAGATCCCCGCCGAGGACACCGAGCGCGCCGTCTCCGACGCACTGGCCGCCGGATACCGTCTCCTCGACACCACCGCCGCCTACGGCAACGAAGAGGCCGTGGGCCGCGCCATTCCCAGCCGCAGCCCCAGACAGCTCCACCGCACTCCCGCCCGCGCATGCGGGTCGTCCCGCTCGCTGTGGTGGATCGCGGCGAATCCGTAGTGACCAGCCAGCTCGATCGTCTCCCGCGCCGAGACCTCGAACATCCGGCGGCCCGCCGGCACGGGGCCGTGCCGCAGCGTCAGCACGATCTGCCCGACCGGGGCGAGCAGGGCGGCCAGCCGCCGCAGGGACTCCCGACGCTGTTGCTCGTCCAGGTGCATCCACACGGCGGTGAGCAGGACCAGGTCGAAGCCCTGGGCGAAGCGCCGGTCGCGGTCCCGGAGCGCGGTCAGTTCGGTCAGTCCGGGCAGCGCGTCGTCGAGCCACTGGACGTCCTGGCCCGCGTGGATCCGCTCCCCCAGGCGGCGCAGTTCCGACGTCGGCTCGACGGCCACGACCCGGTGCCCCAGGGCGGCCAGCGCGGCGGCGTCACGGCCGCTGCCCGCGCCGATGTCCACCACGGCGGCCGGCTGCGTGGGGAAGAGGTGCAGCACCTCGCGGTGCACCTCGGCGAAGGAGACACTCTCGTACTGCTCCGCCAGCGCCTCGGCGGCCTCGCCATATCCAGCGGTGCTGGGAAGGTTCGCCCGGTCGGTCATTCGCACACGATAGCGAGCAAGGTCTTCTTGCTCGTTCTCCTCCCGGCCGGGCGATCCCCGGCAACCCATCCGCCCCCAGGCATGTCCAAGCGATCATGTGACGTCGGCCCCCGACTCGTCGTCGCCGTCGGCCGGCCCCTGCCCGGCAACCGAAACGGCTGCAACACACGGGAACTGTGCGAAGCCAAGGCCACGGACTCCCGGAGGTCGCAGCAGGTCGAACTCCCCGCGGGTCGGTGGAGATGCGCTGACGATCGCCGAGCCGAGCTATGCACGCTCCGCACATCTGAGGCGGGACCGCGGTCCCGGGGACCGGTCGCCGTTCCGTGCCCGATGCGGTGGTGCGAGTGACGGCGGCTTGTTCGAAGTGGCAGCCATGGAACGGGCGTTCGTGATAGTGATCAATTGGGTCGAGAGCCCGGCTGACAGCCCGGAAGGAGTCGGAACATGGCGATGCTCACCCTGTTGTCGAGGGCCGCGGACCCGGGGAGGAGAAGCCTCGCCGACGCCGGGGCCGTGATCGACCGCGTCTTGGGGCTGCCCGAGGGAAGCTGTCAGGTGGCCTGGCGCCAGTGTCTCACCGGCGCCGACGACCAGTCCGCCCCCGTTGTCTGTCTGTTGACGGTCGACGAGAGGGATTTCCCGGACGCGGACCGGCAGGCACTTCTCCAGCAGCTGCTGGGCGAGGCGTTGCAACGGGTGCCGGGAGTGGCGCAGGCCGAGGTACAACTGGCCGTCGAACGGCGGAGGGGCGAGGAGCCGCTCGTCGTCTCGCGTCCCGTTGCCAGGGTTGTCGGCGGTCGGAACGAGGCGTTCGACGACGACTGGGCGACGGTTTCCTCGGTGATTCGCCTGGACGCCGGGCAGTTCTCGGCCGAGGCGTTGGCCGGCCTCGAGGCCTTCTCCCACCTGGAGATCGTCTTTCACTTCGACCGGGTGCCGGTGGAGAAGATCGAGACGAACGCCCGGCATCCGCGGGGCAACAAGGAGTGGCCGCTTGTGGGCATCTTTGCGCAACGCGGCAAGAACCGCCCCAACCGGATCGGTGTTTCGCGCTGCCGGTTGGTCGAGGTGGCCGGGTACGACCTGCGTGTGGCAGGGCTTGATGCCGTGGACGGAACCCCCGTTCTCGACATCAAGCCGTACATGGCGGAGTACGGGCCGCGTGGCGATACCCAGCAGCCGCAGTGGGCGACGGAACTCATGCGGAACTACTACTGAGCCGCGACTGAGCCACGTCTGGGGCGGTCGCGACCACCGCCGAGCCGCCCCCCGGAAGCACTGCCGAACCACTTCCGAACCGCTGCCGGACCACTGCCGGACCAGGTCTCCGGGGGGCCGGGCCCATCAGACCCCGTTTCGACGAGAGGGCCTTCGTTTTCAGGGCACGGTCGCCGCGGCCGCGATCCGCCTGCGGCTACGGTCCTGAACCTCAAGGGCTCACCCCGGTTCGAGCGCACTGTCGTAGGCGTCTTTGGCCGTGAAGAGCACACGCTGCGACATCGTGCCGCTGCCACCCCCTGCTCAGAGCTCCCGGCCCTGCTCGCCTTCATTTCCCACCTACCAAGGCTCGGGGTGGAATTAGGCGGGGGCTGCGGGGTGAACGCTCGTCGTCAGGACGTTGGCTGACGCGTTGATGGCGGTCTCGGGGACTGCGCGTGGCCTCTGTCAGTCGGACCACTATCCGTGGGCGGCCCCGACCGTGTCGGCGCGGGAGATGGCGGCGGCATGCATTCCGGCCGAGGCCGTGGCGATGGCTTCGTCCAGGACGTCGCGGGAGCGGATCAGGTCGGTGATCATTCGATTGATGCGGTCCCGTTCCCCAGTGAGTTCGTCGACCAGCCGTGGTGTGGCGATGTCGCTCGGGGCGCCGTCCGCGTCACGCATGCAGGGGAGCAGCTGCGCGATCTTCTTGCTGTTCAGTCCCGCGGCGTAGAGTGCCTGGATGCGGATGACCCGGTCGACCGCCCACTCGCCGTAGTGCCGTTGGCCACCCGGAGTGCGCTCGGCCCTCAGGAGCTCCTGCGTCTCGTAATAGCGCAGCGAACGCTCGCTCACCCCGCTGCGCCGAGCCAGTTCACCGATCCGCATTCCCCACCTCGCATGCCGACTCAGGACTTGAACCTGACACTGATGTCAGGTTCTACCGTACCGGCATGACGAACACAGCAGTTGACTCCCGCCTCTTCGAACCCGCCCGGCTCGGCACCCTGCGCCTGCCCAACCGCCTGGTGATGGCGCCGATGACCCGCAACCGCGCCGGGGCCGACGGTGTCCCGCAACCGATCATGGCCACTTACTACGAGCAGCGTGCCTCCGCGGGGCTGATCATCGCCGAGGCCTCCACGCCGAACGCCGTGGGCCAGACCTACCCCAACATCACCGCGATCTACAACGAGGCGCATGTGGCCGGATGGCGACGCGTCACGGACGCGGTGGGCGCCGCGGGTGGCCGCATGTTCCTGCAGTTGCAGCACGGTGGCCGGGTCGGGCACCCCGACAACAGCGGGCTGACGCCGGTTGCGCCCTCGCCGGTCCCGCTCCCGGAGACGATCTTCACTCCCGGCGGGCACCAGCCGGCCGTCGTGCCGCGTGAGATGACCATCGACGAGATCCACTCCACCGTGGCCGACTTCGCGGCCGCCGCCCGCAACGCCATCGACGCGGGCTTCGCCGGAGTGGAGGTGCACTCCGCCAACGGCTACCTTCTGCACCAGTTCCTGGCGCGGGGGACCAACCACCGTACCGACGCCTACGGCGGCTCGGTGGCCGGCCGCATTCGGTTCACGGTCGAGGTGGTCCAAGCCGTCGCCGACGCGATCGGCCCGGAGCGGGTAGGTGTGCGGATCGCGCCAGGACTCACCGTCAACGGCATAGAAGAGGGCGACACCGAGGACATCTACCCGGCGCTCATCGCTGCCCTGGCCGATGCCGGTCTTGCCTACCTGCACGTCGTCTTCGCGGATCCGGACCAGCCCCTCTTCCAGGAGATCCGGAAGACCTGGCCGGGCACGCTGATCGCCAACCCGGTCCTCGGGTGGGGGAAGCCGTTGCCGGCCGACGGCGGAAAGCACGAGGGCGAGCGGCTGCTCGCCGCGGGAGCCGACCTGATCTCACTCGGCCGCCCGTTCCTTGCCAACCCCGACCTGGTCGAACGACTGCGCATCGGCGCACCGCTCAACCCGGTGCGAGACCGGGGCCTGATGTACACGGGCGGTGAGGCCGGGTATACCGACTATCCGGTGCTGGCCGCCGCCGAGCACCGAGCCGAGACGCCCGACCCCGTCGGAACGTGACCATCGCGAGCCAGGGCCGCCGACACCCCCGGGGCGTCTGTGGCGGGTCGCCTGTGGGCGGCTTCTCACGATTACCGTCGCGCGCTTGTCAGCAGGAAATCGTGCCAACGTCGCCCTTCCAGCCCTTCCAGCCCTTCCAGCCCTTCCAGCCCTTCCCGGCCGTCCCCCTCATCGAGCGCGCAACCAAGTGAGGAGGAAGGAAGAGTAAGACTGGTGAATTTCAAGGATTCTCATCAACACAACTGTTGGGGCTCCTTGAAATTCCCCAGCCCCGCTCTTCGCCCCCACTTGGTTGTGGGCTTGACCAGGGGGGCGGGCCCGTCTGATAGCCGCCTGATTCGAGGGGCGTCGCGGAGTGTGAAGGGTGGACGTAGGACAGCGCGGGGCGACGCTCGAAGAGTCCCTTGACTGGCCGTGGCGCTCCGGTTGGCCCGACTGGTCAACCGGAGCGCCCACAGGAAGTGCCGACCGGCGCGGTCGCCGGAGGCGGGGCACCGCCCCGGCGTCCGGTCAGTGGGTGGCGAGGAGTTCGAGCGTGTCGATCACGCGGTTCGAGAAGCCCCACTCGTTGTCGTACCAGGCGACCACCTTGACGTGGCGGCCGTCGACGCGGGTGAGGGCCGAGTCGAAGATCGACGAGGCGGGATTGCCCGTGATGTCGGACGACACGAGCGGGTCCTCGGAGTACTCGAGGATGCCGGCGAGCGGCCCCTCGGCTGCGGCGCGGTACGCCGCCAGCACGTCGTCGCGCGTCACGTCGCGGGCGACGGTCGTGTTGAGTTCGACGATCGAGCCCACCGGGACGGGCACGCGGATCGAGTCGCCCGACAGCTTGCCGTCGAGGTTCGGCAGCACCAGGCCGATCGCCTTGGCGGCGCCGGTCGTGGTCGGCACGATGTTGACGCCGGCGGCACGGGCGCGACGGGCGTCGCGGTGCGGACCGTCCTGCAGGTTCTGCTCCTGCGTGTAGGCGTGCACCGTCGTCATGAACCCGTGCTCGATACCGGCGAGTTCGTCGAGGACCGCGGCCAGCGGCGCGAGCGCGTTGGTGGTGCAGGAGGCGTTCGAGACGATCGTGTGCACGGCCGGGTCGTAGGCGTCGGTGTTGACCCCGAACGCGAGCGTGACGTCGGCACCGTCCGACGGCGCGCTGACGAGCACCTTGCGCGCGCCCGCGTCGAGGTGGGCGCGGGCGGCCTTGGCCGAGGTGAAGCGGCCGGTGGCTTCCAGGACGATGTCGACGCCGAGTTCGGCCCACGGCAGCTGCGCCGGTTCGCGCTCGGCCAGCACCGTGATCCGATGGCCGTCGACGACGAGGGCGTCCCCGTCAACGGTCACCGGGCGCCCGAGCCGGCCGGCCGTGCTGTCGTAGGCGAGCAGCCGGGCGAGCGTGGCGGGCTCCGTCAGGTCGTTGACGGCGACGATCTCGAGGGCGCTGTCGCGCTCCAGCAGTGCGCGCAGCACATTGCGTCCGATGCGGCCGAATCCGTTGATGGCGATGCGAGTCATGAGTGAGGTCCCTTCCCTTCGCGACCAGGGTCGCCCGGGGCTCGCGCCGCTGACAGTGGCGGGATCGCCATGGTTCAAAAGGATCCCGCCACGCGGTGCCGGGCGGGCTACTCGCCCCGCGTGAAGGTGCGCCGGTACTCGCTCGGTGTGGTGCCGAGGATGCGCTGGAAGTGCAGGCGCAGGTTGGCGCCGGTGCCGAGCCCGACGTCGGCGGCGATCTGTTCGACGCTGCGCTGCGAGCGCTCGAGCAGTTCGCGGGCCAGGTCGATGCGGGCGCGCATCACCCACTGCATCGGCGTGTAGCCGGTCTCCTCGACGAAGCGCCGGGAGAACGTGCGCGGCGAGACCCCCGCCTGCCGCGCCAGTGTGTCGAGGGTGAGGGGCTCGTCCAGCCGGTGCAGCGCCCACTCACGGGTGGCGGCGAACCGCTCGCCGAGCGGCTCGGGGACGCTGCGCGGCACGTACTGGGCCTGGCCGCCGCTGCGGTAGGGGGCCGCGACCAGGCGGCGGGCCGCGTGGTTGGACGCGGCCACTCCGAGGTCGCCGCGCAGGATGTGCAGGCACAGGTCGATGCCGGAGGCGGCGCCGGCCGAGGTGAGCACGCTGCCCTCGTCGACGAACAGCACGTTCTCGTCGACCTGGACGAGCGGATGCCTGGCCATGAGTGCCCGCGTGTAGTGCCAGTGCGTCGTGGCGCGCCTGCCGTCGAGCAGGCCCGTGGCGGCGAGCGCGAAGGCACCCGTCGAGATGGCGGCGAGCCGCGCGCCCCGGTCGTGGGCGGCGATCAGTGCGTCGACGACGGCCTGCGGCGGGTCGTCGCGGTCCGGGCGCCGGTAGCCGGGGACGAAGACGATATCGGCCCACGCAAGCGCGTCGAGGCCGTGGGCGACGTAGTACGCGAGGCCATCGCCGCCGGTCACGAGGCCGGGTGTCGCCCCGCACACCCGCACCTCGTACGGCATGCTCGCGCGGGTCGTGAACACCTGCGCAGGAATGCCGACGTCGAGCGGCTTCGCACCGTCGAGCACAAGGACGGCGACGCGATGCAGGCGGGAGGCTGGCACAGGACGAGGTTACGTGGGGCGTGACTTCGAGACGCCCTCTGCGCGGACCGGGCGGACGACACGCCGTCTCGCGCAGGGCACCTCGGGCCGGCGCCAACTGCCGCACCGGCCCGGATCGCTCCAGCCTCGCTGCCGTTCTGGGCATGCCCCCGTTGGCGTTTCGCCGTTTCGCCAATCCGTTACTGTTCGTCCATGTTGCAGACGAGATTCACCGATATGTTCGGGCTTGCCCATCCGGTGATGTCAGCTCCCATGGCTCTGCACAGCGGCGGGACACTTGCTGCCGCGGTCTCCGCCGCCGGCGGACTCGGCTGTTTCGGGGGTACGCATCCCTGGAAAGGGCCCGACTGGATCCGTGCGGAGATCGCGACCATCCGCGCCACGACGGACCGGCCGTTCGCAGTCGGCTTCATCACGCCGTTCCTTCCTTTCACCGAGGCGCTGTTCGAGGCCACGCTGAGGGAAGGGCCGGAGGTCGTCGCCTTGTCGTTCGCCGATCCCCAGCCATGGCTCTCCCGGGCCAAGGACGCGGGAGCCCGGGTGATGTGCCAGGTCCAGAACTACGAGGACGCCGAGGTGGCCGTCGCCGCAGGGGCCGATGTCCTCGTGGCACAGGGCAACGAGGCCGGCGGTCACACCGGGGCGATGGGTCTGCTGCCGTTCCTGACCGGGGTCGTGCGGAGATACCCCGATATCCCCGTGCTGGCCGCCGGCGGCATTGGCGACGGCCGAACGCTGGCGGCGGTCCTCACCGCCGGTGCGGACGGCGCCTGGCTGGGCACGGCGTTCCTCGCCACACCCGAGGCGGTCGAGGTGCACGACATCCACAAGCGTCTGATCGTCGAGAGCGACGGCGGCGACACCGTATGGACACCGGCCTACGACATCGTGTCAGGACTGCCGTGGCCGGCCGGTATCGGCGAACGCGTCCGCCGCAACCGGTTCACCGACGAGTGGGCGGAGCGCGAATCAACGCTGCGCGACCGCGCGGAGGAATTCCGGCCCGCGGAAGGCGCCAACCCCTTCGGGGCCGCGCCCGACCCCGATACGAGCGAAATCGTCTACGGCCAGTCGGCGTCCTTCGTCGATCGCGTGCGCCCGGCCGCCGAAGTGGTCCGTGCGATCAGCGACGAGGCCGAAGCGATCCTGGACTCGCGGCCTCGCTCGCTGCTCGGCCGCCCGGCAACCTGAACGGCGTGGCACCCGGCCCCCGATGGGACGGCCGCATACGCCCATGCCGAGTGGCCCGGACGGAACGACGGGCCCTTGCCGCCTCAGGCGGCGACGGCGTCGACCGCCAGGGGAAGGTGGCGGGGGCCACGGAGGACGGGGTTGACGCGGTAGGGCGGCGGGTCCGCCAGCAGCCGTGGGTTCTCGATCCGTCGGAAGAGCCGGGGCAGGGCGAGCTGTGCCTCCAACCGGGCCAGCGGGGCGCCGAAGCAGTAGTGGATGCCTGTGTAGAACCCGAGGTGCTGATTGTCCTCGCGGTCAGGATCGAACCGGTCGGGGTTTTCGAAGCGCCGGGGGTCACGGTTTGCCGAGGCCAGCAGAAGCCACACCTGCGCGCCCTTGGGGATGGTGGTACCGGCGACGTCGATATCGGAGAGGGCGAAGGTGAACGGGATGAACTGCACCGGCGGTTCGTACCGCAGCACTTCCTCGATGAGCGGGATGACCAGGCCCGGTTCGTTCTGGAAACGCTTGAGGACGTCGGGGTGGCGCAGCAGCGTGAGCGTCGTGTTGCTGATCAGGTTGACGGTGGTCTCGTGGCCCGCGATCAGGAGCAGTATCGAGGTGGCCACCAGCTCCGCCTGCGACATGCCCCCGCCGGGGCCGGTTTCGCGGGCGAGGGGGCCGAGGATCCCGCTGCCAGGACGGCGGCGCTTGGTGTCGATCAGGTCGGACAGGTAGGCGCCGAGCTCGACGCGTGCCTGGCGCGCTCTTTCCTTGCCCTGGCTGGGATCGAGGCCGGATGCCACCGTGTCGGCCCAGCCGTGGAAGAGCGGTTCGTCCTCGCGTGGCACGCCGAGGATCTTGCAGATGGCCGTGACGGGAAGGGGGTAGGCGAAGTCGTCGACGACATCGACCTCGGTCTTGCCTTCGAGCCCGTCCAGCAGGTCCGTGATGATCTTGGCGATGTCATCCCGCATGTCGTAAAGGAACCTGGGGCTGTGCGGGGGGCCGAACTGCCCCATCGCCGTGTTGCGCAGCCGGTCGTGTTCCGGCGGGTCGTGGAAGATGAAGCTGGGCGGCAGGTTCGTGTCCTCCTCGGTCGTGGCGGGGCCGCCGGGGGCGCGGTTGCGCGGGTCGTTGCTGAGCCGCGGGTCGTTCGCCAGGCTCCGCACCTCGTAGTACGTGCTGACCAGGTAGGAACCGTCGTCCTGACGCGTGACCGGCGACTCGCGCAGTGCGGCGTAGAGCGGGTACGGATCGGCGCGATTCGCGAAGTCGGTGATCTGCGCGGACATGGTCGCGAGAGTCATGGTGCCTCCTGAAGGGCGACGTCCCCGGGCGAGGGTCAGGCGCGTGGTGCGACGAACCGGACGCGCCGCTCGGTCGGCGAGTGCCCCGTCACGGTGACCGTCGGCCCGTGGGTAGGCAGGTGGGGGTCCGGGAAGGCCGGATCTACGGGATGCAGCGCGTCGGTGCGGCGGTCCACCAGTGCATAGTCCGGCGGGAACGGCGCTCCGGTCTCGATCTGCTGTTGATAGAAGCCCAGCCACTTCCCGGCGTCGAAGGAAGCCGCGGCGATGACCCGGCCGCGATACCCGTACACCGCGACGAACCGCGCCTCGCTGAGCGCCCCTTGGGCTACGACCAACTGGTCGCCCAGCGTGGGTACACCCACCGACTTGATGTTGACGCCGAACTGGACGGACCAGAACATCGGCACCCACAGGTGCGGGCGACGGTCGGGGCCCGCGCTGACCATGTTGTGTGCCGCTATCCGGGCCTGTTCCACAGCGTTGCCCCAGTGCTCCAGTGACAGGAACTGGTAATCGAACAGCGGATTGGGGCTGCGGGCGACGTCACCGGCGGCGTAGATGTCATCCGTGACGATGCCGTTGACGTCGAACACCCGGCATCCCGCGTCACAGGCGATCCCCCTGGGGCCGGCCGCCAGCCCGGAACCGGCCAGCCATTCGGTGTTCCGGACGGCGCCGAGGGAGACCACCGCCACGTCCACGTCGATCGCCGATCCGTCGGACAGGTGGGCTCGCCGCAGCCGTCCGGCCTGGTCGCCCTCCAACGCGGTGACGCTGACACCACAGCGGAGATCCACCCCATGATCGCGCTGCAGCCGGGCCGCCACCGCGGCGACCACCCCGCCGAGCGCGCCCACCAGCGGCGCCGGGGCGCGTTCGGCGACCGTCACCTCCACGTCTCGCTCCCGGCAGACGGAGGCGATCTCGGAGCCCGTGAAACCGGCGCCGATCACCAGCACCCGGCGCGGGCCGGCAGCGAGTTTCCGGAACAGCCGAGCCGAGTCGTCGCGGGTGCGCAGTACGAAAACCCCGTCCAGGGCGGCTTCTTCGGGATGGAACCAGGGCCGGGCCTTGGTCCCGGTCGTGATCAGCAGGCGGTCGTAGGGAAGGGTGTCGCCGTTCACCAGGCGCACGTGCTTGGCGGCTCGGTCCAGGCTCGCGGCCGCCACACCAAGGCGCCATTCGGCGTCGATGTCGTGTGTGCGCGGCAGCGCGGTGTCCTCGGCGGACTCCAGCCCCAGCAGCACCTGCTTGGACAGCGGGGGTCGGTCGTAGGGCTCGTACGGCTCGTCCCCGACCAGCGTCAGCGACCCGGTAAAGCCCCGGTCACGCAACATCTCCGCCGCCCGCAGGCCGGCCAGCGAGGCGCCGACGACGACGATCCGGCCCTTTCGGCGGAGGGCCTGGACATCGGCGTCAGCCGACACGGCCCTCCACCCCCTTGGTCGTTTCGTCGGAGAAGTCGACGAGAATGGCCTGGACCGGGCACGCGGCCGCAGCCTGTTCCACCTGGTCACGTAGTGCCTCGTCGAAGCGGGAAGTGAAGAGCAGCGCCTCCTCGCCGTGCAGTGTGAAGACGTCCGGGGCGAGAAAGGCGCACTGCGCGAATCCCTGACAGCGGTTGAGATCGACGACAAGCCTCATCTGGAACCCCGCTCCTCGCTCGGGCCATTCTGACCGCAGACGCCGCAGCCCCTCTGCGCTCGGTTCACTCGAATGGTCGGCATGCCTCTTCTTCAGGATCAGTCCGGCGGGAGGGCCTCGCAACGCGAGTGCAGCGCAGTCGGCTACGTACCGGATATCCGCTGCGGCTCAGCCCGGAAGGCGGCACTGGCACTGGCAGTGGCAGTGGCAGTGGCAGTGGCAGTGGCGTCAGACACAGCCCTGCCGCGGCACGGAGCCCGGCGCCAGGTGCTCCCAGCCAGTCGACGGCTCCCGCAATTCCGCTTCGCCGCGTTCAACGCGCGGGCAACCCGATCCGGCACGAGTTGACCGGTCGTTGAGCGCACCCCCTGGGTGTGGGCGGTCAGGGATGAGGTCAGCCTGCCACCGCGGGAGCGCGTATCGGTGGGATGACCGATGTGCGAGGGGCGGGGGCACGGCCATAGTCCTCGGGAGATCGTTCGCGGGTGGCCGTGGTGCGCCCGATTTCCGAGAGGACCTTCCATGGACAGGTATGCAGATCTGGCGTTTGTCGGCGGGCGGGTGGTCACGGTCGATGCGGAGTTCTCCGTCGCTTCGGCCCTGGCGGTGACCGGTGGGATCATCACTGCCGTCGGGGGGCGGGACGACGTCGCGCCGCTCGTCGGGCCCGGCACCCGCGTCGTCGACCTTCGGGGGGCGACGCTGCTTCCCGGTATCAACGATTCTCATCTGCACGGCTGCGCCTTCGGCATGGCGACGCCGCCGCTCTCCCTCGAGGTCGGCCATCCCGCCGTGTCCTCCCTCGCGGACGTGGCCGAGGCGGTACGGGAGGCGGTCGGGCGGGTTCCGGGCGGGCAGTGGATCACGGGGCACGGCTGGGACACCGGTTACCTCGACGAGTGCGTCGCCGATCCGTCGCTTCTGCCCTCGCGGCGCGACCTCGACGCCGTGAGCCCGGACCACCCCGTTGTCCTGTACTCCTTCTCCGGGCACGCCACCTGGGTCAACTCCAAGGCACTGGAGCTCATCGGGATCGACCGGCACACCGTCGCGCCGCCCGGCGGAGCCATCGTCGTGGACGACGCCGGGGAGCCGACCGGGCTGCTCCACGAGGGGGCCCAGGCCCTCGTCCAGAACGCGCTGCCGCCGCTCAGCCGGCAGGAGCGGACCGACGCGATCAGGTCGACCCTCGCCACGCTCGCCCGGCTCGGCGTGACCAGCTACACCGAGCCCGGGCTCGGCCCCGGCGGCGACGGCATCATGCGGGGCGCGCTCGGCGCTCAGACCCTCGACGTCTACCGCCGGCTGCTGGCCGACGGCGAACTGACCGCCCGTCTCGGCGTCCTGCTCCTGCCCACCGGAATGGCGAGCACCGCCGAGGAGTTCGCCCGCACCCTCACCGCCCTCGGCGAGTGTGGCGACGCCGATCCTCGCCGCCTCGCGATCCACGGGGTCAAGATCTTCGCCGACGGCATCGTCCCCAACAAGACGGCCTGGATGCACGAGCCGTACGTCGGCGGCGGCTGCGGCTCCCTGTGCGTCGGCGGCGAGACCGACACCGAGCGGACCGCCGAGATCGACGCCATGATCCGGCACGCCCACGCCGCCGGGCACCAGTTGGGCGTCCACGTCACCGGCGACCGGGCCATCGACACCGTCGCGGACGCCTTCGCCGCGGCCATGGCCGAGCACCCGCGGCCCGACGCCCGCCACTACGTCATCCACGGCGACTTCCTCACCGCGCACAGCATGAAGGTGCTGGCCGCGCACGGCTTCGGCGTCAACATGAACCCCACCATCAAGTGGACCGTCGCCGATATGGAGGAGGAGTTCGTCGGCGCCGGACGGGCCGCCTACGCATGGCCCTACCGCGATGCCATCGACGCTGGCGTGCGGGTCGCGAGCGGGTCCGATGCCCCGGTCACCTACCCGGACTGGCGCCAGGGCGTCGCCACCATGGTGCTGCGCGAGTCGAAGGCCGCCGGCCGGGTCAGCGGCCCCGAGCAGCGCATCGGCCTGGCCGAGGCGATCCGTACGTACACGATCGACGCGGCCTGGCAGGACTTCGCCGACGACTGGAAGGGCTCCCTGGAGCCGGGCAAGGTCGCCGACCTCTGCGTGCTCGACGGGGACCTGCTCGCCGCCGACCCCCACGACATCCCGGAGATGCCCGTCGTCCTCACCGTCGTGGACGGGCAGGTCGTGCACGACACCCTCCGCGATTGACGTCATCCGGGCGCATGATCATCCTTGGAGGATGGCAGCGCAGCGGAGCACGGCGGACATCCTCGACGCGGCCGTCCAGGTCCGTGAGGCCGCCAGGAGCGCCACGAGCGGTGCGACCGGTGTCGACACGGTCCTGGCGGCGCTGTCGGCGGTGATGGAGTACGACCATGCCTCCCTGGCCCGGTGGGATCCGCTTCGCCGGCGCCACACCACCCTGGCCGGGAGCTACCCGGACGACGCCACTGCCTACATCGAGACCCGTCTCCACCACGACCCGGTGTTCCCCGTGCTCCGCAGCCCGGCCCGAGGCGGTCTCTGGCTCAGGGACGTCCCCCGGCAGCTCCTCGCGACGTCCCCGGGCTTCCAGGAGGTGCTGTCTCCCCTCGGCGTCGAGGACGGCGTGGCCCAGTGCCTGTTCGCCACCGACGGCCGGTACGTCGGCATGCTGAACGTCAGCACCCGCCGGCCGCGGCGCATGCCCGATCCGGCGCGCGCCGTGGTCACCCTGCTCACCGAGGCCCTCGCCGCGACCGTCGACCCCCGGTCGGGGCCGCCGCCCGCGGAGGTCGCCGCGGCCGCGGACGCGCGGCGGCCTGGCGGGCTCTCGCCGCGGGAGCTCCAGGTGCTGGCCGAACTGACCACCGGCCGCACCAACCGGGAGATCGCCGAGCGGCTGTACATCACGCCGCGCACCGTAGGGACCCACATCGAGCACATCCTCGCCAAGCTCGACCTCCCCAACCGCGCTGCCGCCGCCGCCCGAGCCGCCGCCTGGGGAATCGCCCCCTCCCGCTGACGCGCTGCCCGCCTCGTGCTCAACTCGCCACATCTGATGCTCAGTCACACCGGTTGGTGACTGAGCGAGCTGGTTGGCCGATGGCCGCTTCAGTTGGCCGCTTTGGTGTGACGTCGTCGGTCCGCCCTGCACGCTCCGCCTCGCGCACGCAGCCCTCGCCCAGGTCCTTCTCGTCCAGAGGCCGCCTGCCCGGCGCAGCCGAGGGCGGATCTTGTCCGGGTGACGGTCGTTCGCTACGCACATCCAAGACATGTGCTATGAAACACCTGGCATTGCATGGCGTGGGGGCGAAGTGATGGCTTCATTCGAAGGTTTGCTGGTGGGGCGTGCGGCTGAGTTGGCGGAGCTGTCCAGGCTGGCGGAGTCCACGCTTGCGGGCGAGGGGCGGGCCGCGTTCGTCGTGGGTGAGGCAGGTCTCGGGAAGACCGCGGTGCTCGAGCAGGCCGCGGCGGCCGCAGAGAGCAGGGGCCTGCGGGTGCTGCAGGGGAGTGCCCAGGAGCTGGAACAGGCATGTCCGTTCGCCTTCATCTCAAGCTGCTTGGGGCTGGAGGAGTCTCCCTCGGATGCCCGGCGGGCCCGGGTCGCCGAGGTGCTGCGTGGCGATGCCCGCTACGGTCTGCCGGGCGCCAAGAGCGAATCGGCGGGGGCGTATGCCGCGACGATCGAGGCGATGATCGGGCTGGTCGAGGACCTGTGCGCACAGGGGCCGCTGGCGCTGTTCCTCGACGACCTCCAGTGGGCGGACTCGGCAAGCGTGGCCGTGCTGCACAAACTGGTGTGTTCGGTGCATCAATTGCCGCTTCTGGTGGTGGGGGCTCACCGGCCCCTGTCCGGAGTCGGGGAAGTCGACCACCTGTCACGGAGCCCGATCGCCGGAAATCGCACCCTGCTGGAGCTGGCACCCCTCGATACGGAGGCCGTGGCGGCCCTGCTGGCGGAGCTGTGCGGCCGACCGGCCGGTCCGCGACTGCGCCGCATGGCCGAGGGAGCCGCCGGCAACCCGCTGTACCTCACCGAGTTGATCGCCGCGCTGAGGCGCGAGCGGGCCATCGAGACCGGTGGGGCCACGGCGGACATCGCCGCCGGCTGCTCGCTGCCGCCGCTGACCGCGCTGGTGACGCACCGGCTTCGCTATCTGCGTGATGACGTGCTGCAGGTGCTGCGTGTCGCCTCCGTACTGGGCGCCAGTTGCACCACCACCGAACTCGCAGCGGTGGTGGACCTTCCGCTACGCGACCTGCTGGCCGTCTTCGCGGAGGCCGAGGCATCCGGGGTGCTGAGGGACACGGGTCAACGCCTGCGCTTCCGGCATGACCTCATCCGGCACGCCTTGTACGACGCCGTGCCGGGATCGGTCCGGGCCATGCTGCACATGAGAGCAGCGCAGTGTCTGGCTGGGGCCGGGGCAGCTCCCGAACGCGTTGCCGAGCACCTCCTCAACGGGCCGCCGGGCCCGGACTTCCTGATCACGTGGCTGGAAGGATCCGCGGCACGGCTCACCACGCGGGCACCGACCATGGCTCTGCGGCTGCTCACCACGGCGTTGGAAGTCGGCGACCCCACGGATGCCGGGTACGCCAACCTCCGCCTGCACCACGCCCTTGCGCAGCTCTCCTGCGGTCTCCTCGCCGAAGCGGAGGAAAGCGCCCGCTGCGCCCTGGCCAAGGCGCCTGACCCCGGGTGGGAATGCCTGATGCGCTGGATCGTCATCCAGGCCGCGTTCGCCCGCGGCCGGCCCGACCTGGCGCTGGCGGAGGCACGGGCCGGCTGCCGGAGCCCAGGCATACCGGCGATCGAGGCGGTCCGGCTCCAGGCGTTCGGCGCGGTATGCCTCTTCGCGCTGGGCGACCTCACCGAAGCCGGCGCGGTCGCCTCACGTGCCCGGCGCGCCGCTGACAAGGCCGGCGACAGTCACGCCCTGGCCGGCGCCCTGCACGTACTGGCGGCCAAGCGTTTCCTCGAAACGCCGGACGCCGAAGCGCTGGAACTTGCGCGGCAGGCGTCCCGCCTCACGCCCGACACGATGCACCCGGCGCAGTGGATGGGGCTGCAACTCGCCCTGGTGAACTACTACGTCGATCTCGATCTCGGGCACGACGCCCAGCAGACCCTCGCCGCCATCCGCGTCCCGGCGGAGCACACCGGAGGGATGTTCCTGCCCTGGTACCACCTGTCCTGCGCGCTCCTCGCCTTTCACACGGGGCGCTGGGACGATGCGCTGGCGGAGATCGCATCAGGTCTCGACTGCGGAGGCCAGGACGCGCTGAGCCGGGCGCTGCGGGCGGTGGCGGCATTGATCGCCGTGCACAGAGGCCGGCGCCCCCTCGCCGAAGCACATCTGACCGCTCTGCTGCCTGAGGTCGACAACTCGACGGTCGCCGCCTTCTACGAGTATCTGCCGTTGTGCGCCGGCGTCCTTCTGGACGAAGCGCAGGGCGATGCCCGGCGCGCCTACTCCCGGCTCGCCGAGGCGTTCGACAGCGGCGTCGGCCATCTGCCGGGCCAGCTGATCCTCAGTTTTCTGACACCTGATCTGGTCCGCCTCGCCCTGGCCCAGGGGGACCGTGCGAACGCACGCCGATACGCCGCCGCCGCGCAACGGCGCGCCGACCACAGCGGGGGCCTCTACCACCTCGGTGACGCCTACCGCTGTCAAGGTCTGCTGAACGGGGACCCCGATCTGCTCATGGAAGCGGTCCGCTGCTACCGCAACGCTCCGCGGCCACTCAACGCGGCACACGCCCTGACCGATGCGGCGGAAATGCTGGCCCGTGGAGGGCGGCCGGATGACGCCCGTTTCCTGCTCGACCAGGCGCTGGACACCTTCACGCAGCTGGGCGCGGTCTGGGACGTGGCCCAGGCGACGTCCCGGCTGCGTGCGGTCGCCGTCCGCCGGGGCTCACACAGGACCCGAACCGGTTCTCGCGACGGCTGGGAAGCACTCACCCACACCGAACGCCTGGTTGCGGAGCACGTGGCCGAGGGGTGTTCCAATCCCGAGATCGCGGCTCGGCTGTCCATCGCCCGAAGCACCGTCAGCACCCATGTGTCCAGCATCCTCAGAAAGCTGGCGATGACCTCACGGGTCGAGATCGCCGCGGAGGTGACCCGCCGGCAGAAGTCCGGGCGGTCACCTTCGCGGGACTGACCCCTCGGCGCTCGACGCGTTGTTCCCCGGCTCCCTTCGCGGAGGCCGGGGAACGGTCCGACGGCGGGCCGTCAAACGGTCCGAGGACGTGCCGTCAGATCACGCGGCGCAGTGCACTCGGATCACGGGGGGAGTGCTCCGCACCGGTCACCGGTTGTTGACGCACTCCGAAGCGGAGCTGTCGCTCGTGCACAGCACCAGGTCGCTGCTGAGATTGTCGGTGCCGTCCTTGGCGGGGACGGTGGCGGTGCCGTCGCCGGACCAGGTGTCCCCGAGATCATTGGTGAACGTCCACTTACCCGTCACCGTCTTCATCAGCTGGCCGCGCATCGCCCAGCTGTAGTTGCCCGGCTTCACGGATATCTTGTTCGCGTCGCTCACGGTGTCGGTCTGGGTCCAGGAGTGCTCATAGCGTGCGGTGAGCGCCGTACTGACCTTGGCCGTGACGAATTCGACGTTGACCCCGACCTCGCTGGTGACGGTGAGGGAGGTGCCCACCGTGTTGGTCTGGGACGTGGTCTGCGTCCAGGTGATGGTCCGTTCCCCGGGATCGGTGCTGTTGTTCCACACGTTGGAGCTGACCCGCTTCAGATTCCCCACGGACGCCACGCTGTCGCCGGTGACCGCGTAATCGCACGACTTGACGGCGCCGGCACCGTTGCTGCACTGCTTCAGGGCGTACGCGGTGGCCAGGTCCGCGAGGGTGGGGCCGGTGTACTCCGGGCCGGGCGTCGGGCCGATGGTCCACTCCTGGTTGCTGTCACCGTTGCAGTCGTGGATGCCCACGGTCGTGCCGTCGTTACTGCTTCCCCCGAACACGTCCATGCACTTATCGGTGTTGACGTTCCGGATCAGGTAGTAGCCGTCACCGCCGCCCGAGGGCTGCAGATACCAATTCTGCTTGCTGTTCTTCTGGTCGCAGTACTGCGGCTCGACGAGGTGGCCGTTGTCGGTGTTGAAGTCGATGCACTTCTGCGTCTTGTCGTTGCGGATCAGGAAACTCCCGTCCCCGTTGGGAAGGATGCTCCAATTCGCCATCGGCGACTTGTTGATGACTACTTCGGTGCCGTAGTCCGGCGAGTCCTTCGCCAGATCCAATGACGGCGCAAGACCGTCGCTCTGGGGCAGGCGTGGCGACAGGGACAGGCCGGTGAGGGCGGGAGTGTCCGCGTGAGCCGTTCCGGTCGTGAGCGGAGAGACTGACGTGGCGAGCGTGGCGAAGGCGACCGCGGCAAATGCGGCCATCGTCCGCCGCACCGGCCCGTGGGGGGTCGGCTCGGTGATCATGGTTATTCGGTTCTCCTTGGGCGGTTCTTGCCTGTGGGGCCGGCTCGGTAACCGGCCCTGTTGCCGCGGTAACGCCTCCCGGACGGGGGAGGAAGCGCCCCATTCCTGGCTGTGGCCCTGCTGCGGCGGTGCCAACGTACGAGGGGCCGCGCGGCGTTACATCCGTCAACTGACGGAGGACTTGCGGAAGAGGGCACTCGCGGCTGGGCTGCCCTCTCCGCTCGGCAGGGCCACGAACCGGCGTTGCGCCGACGTCCGTCGCGTGGGACCCCACTCTCGGCTTTCTCGCCCGTCTGCTCCCGTCGAGCCCTTCACGCGATGCCGCAGGCACGCCCGGTCGCACGGCACGCGCCCCATACACCTGCCTGCCTGCCCGCCCAATACTCCAGTGGTAGATCGTCATGCGCCTTGGGCTCGGCGCTGCCGGTCGCTGACGGAAACCAGGTGGGGGCTCGGCGTACTACCTGGGTAAGGTCGCGCAATGCCCGAGCTGAAGCGGCTGCATGCCGACGATGCCCCGGCGGTCCTGGCCTTCGAGCTGGCGAACCGCGCCTACTTCGCTGCCTCGGTCTCCGACCGCGGCGACGACTTCTTCGACCGGTTCGCCGACTGGTACAACGCCCTGCTGGCTGAACAGGAGGCCGGCATCTGTGCCTTCTATCTGCTCGTGGCCGAAGACGGCGCGGTACTCGGCAGGTTCAATCTGGTCGACATCGAGGACCGTACTGCGGAACTCGGCTACCGGGTCGCGCAGCACGTCGCCGGCCGCGGCGTGGCAACCGCGAACGTCCGGGAGCTGTGTCGGCTGGCGGCGGCCCGGCATGCGCTGCGCACACTGCGGGCGGCGACCGCCCGCCGGAATGTCGCGTCCCAGAAGGTGCTGACCAAAGCCGGGTTCGTCCCCGCCGGGCCCGCCGACCCGGCCCATCTCGGCGGTAAGCCAGGGACCTGGTATCAGCGCGACCTGGTGCTCCAGCCGTACGGTGTGATCTTGCCGGGGGCCAGCTGAGGGGGCAGTGGCGGCCACTGCTGACCATCGGCGTGAAGACCAACGATCTTGCGGTGGCCGTAGGTCACGGCAGAGATCCTGCCCGTTGGCAGGAGACGTTCGAGGCCCTGATGGGCCCTATCGCGGGACGGTTCGTCCGGGGAACCACGCTGCCGCGGCGGCCCGCCTCAAGGCAGCCCCGGGAGGCGAAACAGCCGGCCGAGGCCGCCCTGAGGAACCGGTCACTTGCGCCAGAACAGGTGGCGCGTCACCCCGCTCGGGCTGGGGACGCCCCCCCAGGTCCGCGTTGCCGATCTGCGAGAACCGCTGGCTCTTGCTCCCTTGCCACGGAAAGCCGGCAGGGAAGGACTTCGCTGCGCCGTCAGCCGAGGGTGAGCGAGCCGTCCTCGACGTTCACCTTGGCCGTCGGCAGCGGTTCGGTGGCGGGGCCGTGCTTGACGCTGCCGTCGGTGACGTCGAATTTGCTTCCGTGGCAGAGGCAGTTGATGGTGCCGCCGGTGATCTCGCCGACCAGGCAGCCCGCATGCGTGCAGACCGCGGAGAACGCCTTGAACTCGCCGTCCTTCGGCTGGGTCACCACCACCTTCTCGGCCTTGAAGATCTTGCCGCCGCCTCGGGGGATCTCGGAGGTCTTCCCGAGGGTGGTCCCGCTCGCGGCGGACGAGCTGCCGCCGCCGCAGGCCGCCAGGGCCGCGGTCAGCCCGACTGCGCCGGCCGCCGCGACGACGGTCCGCCGCGCGGGCCCGCCCGGCCGCTCCGGTGCCGTCCGCTGCGATATCGCCTGCTCCGGTGCCGTCCGGTCCGCCGATTCCTCTCGAGCCATGTCCGCCTCCGATGTCCGGTGGGTTCGCCAGGTGTGGGGTTTCCGCGTTCGTTACGGCCATACGGGCGGGCCGCCGCCAGCGTTCAACCCCCGAGCAAACCTGCGTCTCCGCGCAGATCTGCGTCCTCAGGCAACCCTTCGCCCCCGCCCGAACCCGTGCCGCCCACGCCCGACCCCGTACCGCCGGCGCCCTACCGTCCCCCGCGCGACCCCCGGCCGGTCCGCAGCGCCCCGAGCAGGAAATCGCGCTGGAAACGGAGCAGGTTCTCGTTGACCGCCGCATCGGCCGGGGAGTGGGTGGCCCCGGGCAGCGGCAGGACCGTGTGCGGTTTGCCCGCCGCGAGCAGTTCCGCCGAGAAGCGCAGCGTGTGCGCGGCCGCGACGTTGTCGTCGGCGAGCCCGTGGACGAGCAGCAGCGGGCGGCGCAGCCGGTGGCCGTGGCCGACCAGGGAGGAGCGCGCGTAGTTCTCCGGGTGGGTGTCCGGGTGGCCCAGGAACCGTTCCTTCCAGTGGGTGTCGTAGAGCCGCTGGTCGGTGGGTGGGGCGCCGGCCACCGCCGCGTGGAAGACATCGGGCCGGTGCAGTACGGCGGCCGCCGCCAGGAACCCGCCGAATGACCAGCCGCGGATCGCCACCCGCCCCAGATCCAGGTCGCCGAACCGTTCCCCGGCGGCCAGCAGCCCGTCCACCTGGTCCTCCAGCGCGGGCGTGAGCTGGTCGCCGTGCACGGCCTTCTCCCAGGCGGGGCCCCGTCCCGGCGTCCCGCGGCCGTCGATCACCAGGACCGCGAAGCCCTGCTCCGCGAACCACTGCGACACCCCCGCGGGCCAGCCGCGGTCGCGCCCCACGCACTGCGTGCCGGGGCCCCCGTACGGGTCGAGCAGTACCGGCAGCCGCCCGGTGCCCTCCGTGTGCCACGACGGGAGGTAGAGCGCGCCGCGCAACTCGCGTGCGCCGAGCGCGAGAAGCCGCGGCCGCGGGGCGACCACCGGTTCCTCCGCGAGCGAGGCGATGGCCCCCACGGGCACGCACCCGCCGACCTCGGTGCGGACGACCGTCACCTCGGCGCCCGACGGCCCGACGCCCGCCAGGACGACCGTGCCGACCCGCCCCACGCCCCCGTACCTGCCGGGATCCCGGCTCAGCGGGCGGCTGCCGTGGCCGGGCTCGTAGCGCCATACATGGGTCTCGGCAGGGTCCTCGCTCGCCGTGAACAGCACCCGCTCGCCCTCGACGCCGAGGACCGCGCGCAGCTGCAGCCCGTCGGGTGTGACCCGGTGGCCGCCGACGGTCAGATACCGGGTGCCGTCCGTGTCCTCCGGCAGGACCAGGGCTCCCGAGGCGGTACGAGCCGGGGTGCCGGCCACGAGCTCCACCCACGCGGGATCCGTCCGCTCGTGCAGCACCTCGGTGGCGCCGGTCGCCGGATCGACGGCGAGCGTGCGCACCGTGCGCTGGTCACGGCTCTGTACGGCGATGACGGGGCCGTGCGCGTCCCAGCCCGCGTCGACGAGGTACTCGTACGCCTTCCGGTCCCATGTCACGTCCACCCGCTCGCCGTCCAGCGCCACCACCTGCAAGGTGACCTCCGCATTCGCGGTGCCCGCCGCCGGGTAGCGGATGACCTGCGGTGGCTTCGTCGGGTCGGCCGGGTCGCTGAGGTAGCGCCGTGCCATGGGGGAGGTGTCGACCCGGGCCACCAGGAGACGGCGGCTGTCCGGCGCCCACCAGTAGCCGCGCGACCGGCCCATCGACTCGGCGGCGGCGTATTCGGCGAGGCCGTAGCCGATCTCCGGGCCCTCGCTGCGGGCCAGCTGCCGGTCGGCGCCGTCCAAGCCGACGACATGCAAGGACCGGCGGCTGACATAGGCGATGGCCCGCCCGTCGGGTGAGGGACGCGGGTCGACGACCGGACCGGCCGCGGGTACGGAGAACGGCTCGCCGCCGTCCGTACGCACCGCCCACAGCGCCCCGGACAGCGCGAACGCCACCAGCCGAGCGGCGTCATCGGCGGCATACGCCACCACCCCCACGGACCGCTCCCGCGCCCGCTCCCGCCGCAGCCGCTCCTCCTCGGGCACCGCCTCCGGCCCGGCCCCCACCAGGAGCGCCGGGTCGGCCAGCACCCGCTCCGTGCCGTCCTCGTGCTGCCACAGCCGGCCGACCGGATCGGTCCCCGACCCCGTCCGCACGAAGAGCACCCGTCGTCCGTCCGGTGAGACGGTGAACTGCCGCGGCACACCGAGCGAGAAGCGGCGGGTGCGCGCGAACTGCCGTGGGAAGCCGTCCGAGTGCGCTTCCGCACCGTCCCGCGTGTCCTGCGACGCGCCGTCCAACGCGCCGTCCAACGTGCCGCGCGATGCGCCGTGCGATGTGCCGTCCAAGGTGCTGCCCTCCAAAGTGCCGTCGCGTGGGGCCGTGATGGCCCAAGGTTGTATAGGCACAAAAGAGCGCGGCGCGAAAGGGATATCCACGGAATCGGGCACCGGGGCGGCGGACGGAACCCGGGAACGCCGCTACGCCTCCCCGGCCTCCTCCTCGTAGGGGAACCGGGCGAGCGGGGCGGCCTGCTGGAAGAACGTCTTGGCGCGGATCGCCGCCCGCTCGTCGGCCCGCACCTGACCGGGCCGGGAGCCGTTGCCGAACAGCACCCCGCCGAACCGCATCCGCAGATACGCCGCCGTGTGGCGCAGGGTGGTCGTCAGCCCGTCGGCGACGGCCTCGTCGCGGTCCGCCATGACCGTCACCCCCCACAGGGTCCGCCCCGCCATCCGTTCCTGGAAGTCCGAGCCGGGCGCCGTCAGCCAGCCCGACCAGTAGTCGAGGTAGCGCTTGGTCTGCGCGGAGAGGGTGTACCAGTACAGCGGCGAGGCGAGGACGATGTCGGTGGCGTCGAGAGTGGCCCGGCGCAGCGTCTCCTCGCTCTCCCCGGCCGGCCAGGTGCCGGTCTCGTGCCGCCCGTCCTGGAAGTCCGGCAGGGGCAACGTGGCCAGGTCCACCCAGCGCTGCGGTATCTCCGTGGGCAACTGCTCTGCGGCGGCCCGCGCGAGCATCTCGGTGTTGCCGTCGGGGCGAGAGCTGCCCAGGACGAAGAGGAACGAGCGGGCGGCCGCTGCCCGGTCGTCGCGTGGGTCGGCGGAAGAGGTCATGGGTCACTCCAGCGGTACGGGATCGGGCGGATCGGCGAGCGGCCCGCCGAGCGGCGGAATGCCTGCTCGCGCAGCGACGTTAAGCCTTGACACCAGTGAGAAGGTCAACCTCTGAGGGGGACGGGGCACATGCTGATCGGGGAGTTGTCGCGGCGTACCGGGGTCAGCCCGCGGCTGCTGCGCTACTACGGCGCGCAGGGACTGCTCGACGCCGGCCGCGGACCGAACGGCTACCGCGAATACGACGAGGAGTCGGTGGTCACCGTGCGGAAGATCCGCGCCCTGCTGACGGCCGGACTGTCCACCGAGGTGATCCGCGCGGTCCTGCCCTGCGCCCGGGGCGAGCTGCCGGAGTTCGACTGGTGCGCGGACCTGCGGGCCCTTCTGGACCGGGAGCTGGCGGCCACGGACAAACGCATCGACGATCTCCAGCGCACCCGCAGCGCCCTCGCCGGCTATCTGGCACAGCCCTGAGCCGGCGCCCACGGTGCGCGGATGACGCCGCTATACGTGGTCCGCGCCGCCCAGCTCCTCGGCGAGGGACTGCTGTACGTAGGCCATGGCTTCCTGGTAGGAGGGCTCGGCGAAGCGCCGGCCCATCTCCTCCGGCGTGACGTCCTCCACGCGCTGGAAGATCCACCACAGATGGCCCTGCGGGTCACGGATCCGTGCGGCCGCTTCGCCGAAGGCCAGCACGGTCGGCCGGGTCACGAGCCGGGCGCCCGCCGAGAGGGCCTTGTCCACGGTCGCCTGCGCATCGTCGACGTAGATCCTCAGATGCGCCGGCAGGGCCGGCCAGCCCGGCCGGCGGTCGAACATCATCACCACCGAGCCTCCCACCTCCACCTCGGCGTGGCCGATCGTGCCGTCCTCGTTGAGGATGCGGGAGCCGCGCTCCCGGGCTCCGAACACCCGGCCGAGGAACGCGATCTCCGCGTCGGTGTCCTGGGATATCACCCATGGGTCGATCCGGGAGTAGCCGCCGGAAACGATGTCGCCATCGTCATTGATCGTCATGCCGGGAGCCTTGCACACCGGCCCGCCCGCGAGGGCGAAATCGGCGGCCAACAAGGCGGAATGCAGGGCCACTTCGGCCGTTGACGCGGAGGCGGCGGCGCTGACCGGTGTCCTTGGCCGCCGGGTGTCCCGGCCGCCCCGTCAGCCGACCCGCCGGGCCAGCACCTGTCCCGGCCATTCCCCGGACAGAAAAGGGTCGGTGGGGTGGAAGCCGTTGCGCTCGTAGAACGCGACCAGCTCGCCCCCGCCGCCCGCCCAGCAGTCGACCCGCAGCAGCTGGACGCCGGCCCGCCGGGTCTCCTCGGCGGCATGGGACAGCAGCGCCGCCCCGATGCCCCGGCCGGCGTACCGTCGGTCGGAGACCAGCAGCCGGACGTAACGCTCGGGTTCCCCGGCCGGTTCGATCGGCATCTGCGGGCTGGGTCCGTGGTCCAGGACCAGGGCTCCGACCGGCGTCCCGGCCAACTCCGCTACGTACGGGGTGTTTTCGGTGGTGTACCGCTCGACCCGGGCCACCCCGCCGGGCTTCTGCGAATACGGTGTGGTGCCCCACTGCTGGGTGTTGCCGCGGGCGTTCATCCAGGCCACCGCGGCGTCGAGCATGTCCAGAATGGCCGGTGCGTCGGCGAGGCTGCCCGTTCTGATCCGTATGTCGTGCGTGGTGTCGTTCACGGCAGAAGCCTAGGCACTGCCGGGCGATCACGGGCGGGTCAGGGGAGGGTCAGGGGCGGATCATGACCCGCTCGCCGCGGGCGGCGTCCGGATCCCCCGACCCGCCGTACGGCCGGACCGATCACTCGTAGCTGACCGACGGGAACCAGTCGTCCCGGCCGCGGCGGGTGAGATCGAGAAGGTGCCATACGGGGCTGAGCAGGTCGATGCCCCGCTGGTCGATGGCGTCGGACATCCGGGGGTGCACCGAGTAGAAGTGGCGCATGGACCCGTTGCCGTCGCGGGTGAAGACCGACACCGTCGAATCCTGGTTGCCGTCGGCGTCCTCGCTGCCGAGGTCGTATGTGAAGCTGCCGGCCCCGGCGCTGAGCAGGCGCAGCCGCGTCCACCGCCGGCTGCGGGCGTGCGCGCGGAGCGCGGGCGGGTCGGCCGCGGCGACGATCACGAAGTCGACGTTCCGCGCCACGTGGTGGGCGATTCCGTTGAAACCGTCGATCCACATGGTGCACATGGGGCACGGCTCGGTCTGCTGCTTGCCGTACATGAAGTGGTAGACGACCAGGTCGCGTCCGGGCCGGGTGAACAGTTCGCTCAGCCGGACGGTCGTCACCGGCGCATCGCCGGCCTGTAGGTCGGCAGGGCCCTCCGTGAACGCGTAGTCCTCGACGACGGGGCCCGGTGGCAGCCGGCGGCGCAGGTCGGCGACGCGTTCGCGATGGCGCATCAGCTCGATCTCGGCCTGGCGCAGCTCCTCGCGGGCGCCGGCGTATTCCGCCGATTCCCCGGTGAGATTGGTTTGACGCATCACTACCTCCTGGACGATGGCCGGCGCACGGCAGGTCTCGGGTCAGGGCTCGTCATCGGCGTGGCGGAACTCGGCGCCGTGGGCGGGGCCGGTGCCGTCGGGCAGGGGTTGTTCGGCCCAGATGGTCTTGCCGCGGGTGTGGTAGCGGGTGCCCCACAGCTCGGCGAACTGCGCGACCATGAACAGCCCGCGCCCTCCCTCTTCGGTGTCCTGCGCGCGGCGGATGTGCGGCGAGGTGCTGCTGCCGTCGGTGACCTCGCAGATCAGGCTGCGGTCGCGGATCAGCCGCAACCGGATCGGCGGCGCGCCGTAGCGAATGGCGTTGGTGACCAGCTCGCTGACCATGAGCTCGGTGGTGAACTCCAGGTCCCCCAGCTCCCATTCGGCGAGCTGCCGCGTGGCCAGCCGCCGTGCCGCGGCCACGTTCTCGGGCTCCGCCGCCAGCTCCCAGGTGATGTGCCGGTCCGGCTCCAGTCCGCGCACCCGCGCCACGAGCAGGGCCACATCGTCCTGCGGCCGGGGCGACGGAAGGCGGCGGACGACCGCGTCGCAGACGCCGTCGAGCGGGGGAGAAGAGGCGAGCCGGGCATCGGAGAGCGCCTCGCGGAGCCAGGCGGGACCGGCGTCGGCGCTCGGGTCCTGCGGGCCGGCCAGGCCCTCGCTGTACAGGACGAGCAGATCGCCGTCGGTCAGCGTCGTCTCGCCGCACTCGAAGGTCGCTCCGCCGCCACCGAGCGGGGGGCCGCCGGGCAGATCGAGGAACCGCACCGACCCGTCCGCCGTCACCTGCGCGGGCGGCGGATGGCCCGCGCGGGCCATGGTGCAGCGCCGGGTGACGGGGTCGAAGACCGCATACGCGCAGGTGGAGCCGGCCGCCCCGGCTGCGCGGTCGCCGCCGTGCTCGTCCTGGAACCGGTTGACCTGGTCGTCGAGATGGGTGAGCAGCTCGTCGGGTGAGAGATCGAGATCCGAGAGCGTACGCACCGCGGTGCGCAGCCGCCCCACGGTCACCGCCGCATGCAGACCGTGCCCCGCCACATCGCCCACCACCAGCGCCACCCGCGCGCCCGACAGCGGGATCACATCGAACCAGGCACCTCCGAGCACCGTGCTCCCACTCGCCGGCAGATAGCGCGACGCCGCCTCCACGGCGCCGAGCGCGGGCATCCGCTGCGGCAGCAGACTGCGTTGCAGGGCCAGCGCCGTCGTCCGTTCCCGGGCGTACCGCCGGGCGTTGTCGATGCATACGGCGGCGCGGGCCACGAATTCCTCGGCGAGCAGCACATCGTCCACCTCGAAGGCGTGCGCGCCCCGGGAGCGTATGAAGACCGCCGCACCCAGCGCGGTCCCCCGCGCGAACATCGGCACCAGCAGCCACGAACGGACCCCGAACTCGCGCGCCGCCGCGGCCCGGCGGGGATCGACCGCGGACAGCTCGGCAAGCACCTGCTCACCCGTCAGCAGCAGCGGCTCGCCGCCGGCCAGGGCCTGGTGGAACAGGGACGCGGGCCCGGACGCGAACGGGTCGGGCTCTCCCGTGGCGACCGTCCGCACCTGGCCCTCGGGGATGCGCGAGGTCGCCGCACGCCGCAGCGGCAGCTCCGCCGGGACCGGTCCGGAGACCGGTTCCTCGCCTCCCAGCACCGCTTCCAGCAGATCGACATAGGCATGGTCGGCGAACGGCGGCACGACCAGATCGGTGAGCTCCTGCGCCGTGTGCAGGACATCGAGGGTGCTGCCGATCCGCGCACTCGCGTCGTTGAGCAGGGTCAGCCGTTCCCGGGCCCGGACCCGGTCGGTGATCTCGAACACGATGTGCGCCAGCCCGATCGTCTCCCCGGCGCCGCTGCGCAGCGGAACGATCGTCTCGGAGAAGGCCTGGTACCGCTCCGGGGCGCCGGGCGGATGGGTGCGCACTTCGGTGGCCACCAGCGCCTCGCCGCTGTCCAGGACCTGGCGCTGGCGGGCGTCGAACGCTTCCATGTCCATGATTCCGGGCGGTGCCACCTCGCGCATGGTGCGGCCGATGAAATCGTGGTCCGCGAAATTCTTCAAGCGGCGGGCGTTCTGTGCGATGAAGTGCAATCGGATGTCGAATACGTCGATATGGAACGGTGATTCGCTGAACAGGCCCCGCAGCAGCGCACGGCCCAGGCTCTGCCGGCGCACATCGGCGGCGGGCTCCGCCCGGATCAGCCAGTAGGGCTCGTCGGTGGCGGGTTCGAGCAGATGGGCCCACATGCCCACGTCGACCCGGCTGCCGTCCCGGTGCCGCAGGGCCGCCTGCCCGAGGTAGGGCGTCTCCATCGCCCGGCACCGCTCGACCAGGAGGGAGGCATCGGGGCGTGCGTACAGCAGCTCGGCGCCGGGGTGCCCCTGGACGTCGTCCGGGGTATGGCCGAGCAGGCGCTGGGCGCCCGCGCTCCAGCCCGTCAGCACACCCCGTTGGTCGACGGTGGCGTAGGCCTCGTCGCCCGGCTCAGGAAGATCGCCGAGGGTGTCGAACCTGGCATCGTGCATGCGTGGCACCGTTCCGCGAATCGCTCCACCCGGCACCCGGCGCCGCCCCTGTTCCGGAGAAATCCGCGGCATTTCCGAGGATGCGGCATTTCCGAAAATGCGGTGTTCCGGAGAGTGCGGAATTCCTGAGAATTCCGCGGCCGCGAAAAGGGCTGCGCCGTTCGCCGGGTCGAATATTTCTCGCACACCGCGTGGGTCGATCCGGAAGGCAATTCTATCCCTGGGGCATGCACCCTGCCGGTCCGCGGGCGGGGCCGGAAGGATGCGGCCGGCGGCATGGCCATGCCGTCCCGTGCCGCCGGCCGCCGGGCTCCCGCCGCGGCTCACAGCATGACGTGCTTGACCTGCGTGTAGTCCAGCAGGCCGGCCAGTGACAGATCGCTGCCGTAGCCGGAGTGCTTGACCCCGCCGTGCGGCATCTCCGACACGGTGGTGCCGTGCGTGTTCACCCAGACGATCCCGGTGTGCAGGGCCCGGGTGGCGCGCAGGGCACGGTCATGGGCGCCGGTCCATACGCTCGCCGCGAGACCGAACCGCACGCCGTTGGCCAGCCGCAGGGCCTCCGCCTCGTCGGCGAAGCGCTGCACGGTGACGACCGGTCCGAAGATCTCCTCCTGCACGATCTCGTCGTCCTGCCGCACCCCTGCGACCACGGTGGGGGAGTGGAACCATCCCCGCCGCCCCGTCGCCGTCCCGCCCGTCACGATCTCCGCATGCGCCGGCAGACGACTCAACAGGCGTTCCACGGAAGCGAGTTGGGCATGGCTGTTGAGCGGGCCGTAGTCCGCCGGGGGACCGTCGGGCGGCCCGGTCCGCAGCGTGCGGGCACGGGCCGCGAAGGCGGCCACGAAGGCGTCGTGCACGCGGCGGTGCACCAGCAGGCGGGTGGGCGCGGTGCAGTCCTGGCCCGCGTTGTAGTACGCGACGGCGGCGAGCTCGGCCGCGGTGGCCTCGACGTCCACATCGTCGTGCACGATGACCGGGGCGTTCCCGCCCAGTTCCAGATGCACCCGTTTGAGATCGGCCGCCGCCGCGGCGGCGATCTCCCGGCCGGCCCGGACGCTGCCGGTGACGGCGACGAGCCGGGGCACCGGGTGCGCCGTCAGGAAGCGCCCGGTGTCGCGGTCCCCGCAGACCACGTTCAGCACACCGGGCGGCAGCTGCTCCGCCGCGATCCGGGCCAGCAGCACGGCCGACGACGGGGTGGTGTCGGCGGGCTTGAGGACGCTGGTGTTGCCCGCCGCCAGCGCGGGCGCGACCTTCCACGAGGCCATCATCAGCGGATAGTTCCAGGGGGTGATCCCCGCGCAGACCCCGACCGGTTCGCGCCGCAGCAGCGAGGTGCGGCCCTCGGTGTACTCGGCGGCGGCCGCGCCCGGCAGATTGCGCGCCGCCCCCGCGAAGTAGCGGAAGGTGTCGGTGATCGCGGGCAGTTCGTCGTCCCGGAACCGCTCCGGCGGCTTGCCGGTGTCGGCGACCTCGGCGGCCACCAGGGCATCGGCGTGTTCCTCCAGCGCATCGGCGATCCGCAGGAGCGCCCGCTGCCGCTGCGCGGGCGTGGTCAGCGACCAGCGGGCGAAGGCCGCCTCCGCCGCGGTGCAGGCGGCGTCGGTGTCGCAGGCGCCGGAGCGCGGGGCGCTGCCGTGCACCTCACCGGTGGCGGGGTCGACCAGTTCCATCGTCGCGCCGGAGTCCGCCGGGCGGTCCTGCCCCGCGATGTGGTTGCGAAGGGGCGTCGGTGCGCCGGTCTCAGCCATGGCGCAGCACCTCCTGCGCCGCCGCCCGCCCGGTGCGCACCGCGCCCTCCATGTAGCCGGCCACCCACTGGTCGGATCCGCAGACGTAGAACGGCGGTTCATGGGTGCCGTGCAGCGGGCCGACCGCCATCACGTCCCCGGGATTCCACTGTGTGACATAGCCCTGGGTCCAGGGATCGGTGCCCCACAGCCGTAGATACGACGTGAACGGCTGGAGGGCCTCGTCACCGTAGAGGCGGGCCACCTCGCGCAGCAGCTCGTGGTCGCGGAGCGGCTCGGGCATGCCCAGGAGCACGCCGTAGCGCTCGGGCGGTATCAGCGCGGACAGCACGCCCTCGCTCTGCGGCCAGGTGCTGCCGAGCACGCCCTCGCACTCGGAGAGACCGCTCAGGCCCAGGCCGCGCCAGAAGGGCCGGTCGTAGGCCGCCGCGAACTTCGCCGCGACGGCCTGCCGCTGACGGTGCAGCGAGGCGAGCCGCGCGTCGGAGACCCCGGTCACGGCGACCGAGCGCAGCGGGCCGACCGGCAGGGCGCTGACCACGGCGCCGGCCGTCAGCGTCTCCCCGCCCCGCAGCCGCACCCGGCAGCCGCCCGGAGCCACCGCGACCTCTTCGGCCGGTGCTTCGAGCCGGACCCGCCGGCCCAGCTCCGCGGCCATGCGCAGGGCCACCGTCGCCGAGCCCTCGGCCACCCGCAGGCCCTCCCAGTCCTCGTAGGCATAGGCCTCGTCACCCGGGACCGCGGCGTGTTTGCGCAGCGCGGCGAGCAGCGAGGTGCGTTCGCACGAGCCGTCGGCCAGGGCGAGTTGGCCGATCTCCCACAGCCGCACGACGGCCGGGCTCGCCCCTTCGGAGCGCAGCCAGTCGCCGACCGACAGCCGGTCGAGGGCCTCGGCGTGCGGATGGGACCAGGGATCGTGCGGATCGACGGTGCGGGCCAGCGCGACGAACGCCTCGGTCACCCGCCGGTGGCCGGCGTCGTCACCGGGGCCGAACCAGTGCGGCGGGTCGCCGGCCGAGATGCCCTCCGCGGTGGCCCGCACCATCCGGCCGGGTTCGGCCACATAGCTGGGCACGAGGCTCAGCCCGAGTTCCGCGGCCAGCGCGAGATAGGCGTGATGGGCCCGGCCGACCACCTCGCCGCCGAGCTGGACCAGCCGGCCGCCGGGCAGTACGGCCTGTTCGACGCGTCCGCCGACCCGGTCACGGGCTTCGAGGACGAGGACGTCGGCGCCGGCCGCGCGCAGGTCCCGCGCCGCGGCGAGACCGGCGAGGCCGGCGCCGAGCACGATGACATCGAGATTCATGGGGGAGCGTTCCTTTGCTGTCGGTGGGCGGCTGCGGGCGGGCGGACGTCAGTCCAGGACCAGGCAGTGCTCCGGCCGCCAGCCGATCTCCACGCTCTCGCCGCCGCTCCAGCGGTCCTCCATGCGCGAGCGGTCGGTGTTCTGTTCCAGTACGGACACCGTGACGCCGGGGGCGAGTTCGATCAGGTACGTGGTGGTGGGGCCGGAGTAGACGGTCTCCCGGACCACACCGCGCACCAGGGCCATGTCCGGTTCGAAGTCGGAGAGCCAGATCTTCTCCGGCCGGATCGAGAGGCTGACGCCGCTGCCCTCGGCGATCCCGCGGTGGGTGCCGACCGGCAGCGCGGGCCCGCAGTCCAGGACGACCTTTCCGTCGCGGTAGGTGCCCGGAACGAGGTTCGAGGTGCCCATGAAGGAGGCGACGAAGCGGCTCGCGGGCCGCTCGTAGACGTCCTCCGGCGTTCCGCACTGCTCGACCCGGCCCTCGTTCATCACCGCCACCCGGTCCGACATGGTCAGCGCCTCGTCCTGGTCGTGCGTGACGAAGACGAAGGTGATGCCGACCTCGCGCTGGATCTGCTTGAGCTCGACCTGCATCCGCCGCCGCAGCTTGAGGTCGAGCGCGGCCAGCGGCTCGTCCAGCAGCAGCACCTGAGGGCGGTTGACCAGGGCGCGCGCCAGCGCCACCCGCTGGCGCTGGCCCCCGGAGAGGGTGCGCGGCTTGCGGTCACCGAGGCCGCCGAGCTGCACCCGTTCGAGCATGGCGGCGACCCGCTCGCGGATCTCTCCCCGGCCCACGCCCTTGCGCTTGAGACCGAAGGCGACGTTGTCGGCCACCGAGAGGTGGTCGAAGAGGGCGTAACTCTGGAAGACGGTGTTGACGTTGCGCTTGTCCGGCGGCAGCGCCGTCACGTCCGTACCGCTGAGCAGAACGGACCCGGCGGTGGGGTCGGTGAATCCGCCGATCATCCGCAGCGAGGTGGTCTTGCCGCAGCCGGACGGTCCCAGAAGGGAGAAGAACTCACCGGGCGCGATGTCCAGGGACAGGTCCCGCACCGCGCAGGAGGAGCCATAGCTCTTGCTGATGTGGTCGAGCCGGACGGCGGGCGGTGCGGCGGCCGGGGCCGCGTCAGGGGTGGGGGAGCCGGGGGAGAGGGAGTTCGTGGAGGCCATGGGTCACTTCCCGGAGAGCAGATCGAGGCCACCGCGGCGGCCGAACAGCCGCGGGATGGCCAGGGCGAGACCGACGAGGCCGACCGAGCCGGCCAGCATCAGCGTCCCGACGGCGTTGATGGTGGGCTGCACGCCGAACCGGATCGCCGAGTAGATGCGGACGGACAGCGGCTGGGGATCCACGCCGGTGGTGAAGTAGGCGAGGACGAAGTCGTCGAAGACCAGGGCGAAGACGAGGACCGCCGCGGCCAGGATGCTGGGGAGCAGGGCGGGCAGGGTGACCAGCCGCAGCGCCTGCCAGCGGGTGGCCCCCAGATCCATCGCGGCCTCCTCGACCTCCGGGTTGAGGGCGGCGATCCGCGACCGCAGGATCACCGTCACATAGGAGATGGAGAAGGTGATCTCGGCGAGCATCACCGTGCCGGAGGAGAGGGTGATGCCCAGGCCCTTGAAGAGCAGCATCGCGGCGACGCCGGTGACGATCTCCGGGGTGATCAGCGGTACGAGCATGATCAGGCCGGCCAGCGACCCGAGCCGGGTACGGCAGCGCACCAAACCCAGGGCCAGCGCCACCCCGAGCACCACCGAGCCGGCCATCGCCACCAGGGAGACCCGCAGGCTCATGCCGAGCGAGTCGATCAGGACGTTGTCGTGGAAGAAGGCCGCGTACCAGCGGAGGCTGAAGCCCTTGAGGACGGTGAGGGACTTCTGGGCGTTGAAGGAGAAGAGGACGACGACGCCGATGGGCAGGTAGAGGAGGAGGAAGAAGACGGCGGTGACGGCCAGGGCGGCCCGGGGCCTGCGGTCGGTGCCGCGGCGGCGCCGCCGGTGCGGCGGGCGGAGCGTCATCGGGTGGCCTCCGCTTCGTCCTTGCGGGTCCGGCGCAGATAACCGAGCATCCCGATGAAGAGGACCGCCATCATCAGCATGGTCAGGGCGGAGCCCAGCGGCCAGTTCTGGCCTTGGAAGAACTTGTCCTGGATGAGGTTGCCGATCATGATCTGGTCCGGGCCTCCCATCAGCTGTGCACTCACGAAGTCGCCCATGGCGGGCAGGAAGACCAGCACCGCGCCCGCGGCCGCGCCCTGCCGGGTGGTGGGGAGGGTGACGAAGACGAAGGTGCGCAGGGGCCCTCCGTAGAGGTCCCGGCCCGCTTCGATCAGCGACAGATCCATGCGTTCCAGTGCCGCGTAGAGCGGGATGATCATGAAGACGATGAAGCCGTAGACGAGTCCCGCGATGACGCCGACGCCGCTCTGCAGGATCTTGGTGTGCCCGTCGGCCAGCCCGACCGCACGCAGCACCTTCAGCACCGGGCCGCCGTCCGAGAGGACCACCGACCAGCCGTACATCCGCACCAGGTAGTTGGCGAAGAACGGGACGACGATCGCGGCGATCAGCAGATTCTTGAACCGCCCGCCGTGCAGGGCGATGACGTAGGCGACCGGGTACGCCACGACCAGGCACACCACGCAGGCGATCAGGGCGAATCCCAGGGAACGCAGCAGCACGATGCGGTACGCGGGGTCGGCGAGGGCCCGGATGTTGTCGAGGTCGAACCCGAACCGCGGATTGCCGAGGGGGTCGGTGGTGCCCAGCGCCAGGGTGGCCACCAGAAGCAGCGAGGCGATGAGGAATCCGGTCATCCAGAGGGTGCCGGGGAGCATGAGCCAGGTCCACAGCCGGGTGCCGGACGCGGCGCGCCCGCGCGGCGCCCGGAGCGTCCCGGAGGGAGAGGGGGTGCGTTGTGCCATGTCAGCCGGCTTTCACGTGGGTCCAGGCGGTGTCGCGGGCCCGCTCGCCCGGTGCGGAGGCGTTGCGGAAGAAGAGTTCGGCCCTGAGGTCGTCGGGGGCGACCAGACACTGCGGGAACGGTTTGACGATCGCGGCGTAGACGTCCTCGCTGCCGCGGACCGGCATGGGGTAGCCGATGTAGCGGATGTTCCGGCGGACGTTCTCCGGCCGGAGCATGTAGTCGATGAAGAGCATCGCCGTACCGGGGTGGCGGGCGTTGGCGGGGATGGCGTAGCAGTCCGAGTTGATCGGCGCGCCTTCCCGGGCGACCTCGAAGCCGAGGACGGACGGGTCCTTGGCCTGCCCGAGCATGGCGGCCATGTCCCCGCTCCAGGCCTGGGTCATCGCCGCGTTGCCGTTGAGCAGGTTGTTGTAGCTGTCGCTGGAGAAGCCGCGCAGCCGGGGGCGGAGGCTCTGCAGCGTCCTGGTGATCCGGGCGAGGTCGTGTGCGTCGGAGGTGCCGAGGTCCAGGCCGAGCTTGAGCGCGGCCATCCCGAGCACCTCGTCCCGGTCGTCGAGGACGAAGACCTTGCCCTTGGCCCGGGGGTTCCACAGGTCGTCCCAGGAGTCGGTCAGATCGTCCCCGATCCGGTCCTTGCGCCAGCCGATGCCCGTCTTGTACATGGTGAACGGGACGGTGTGGGCGGAGTGGCGGTCGTACCAGGGGTCGGCGAAGTAGCGGTAGTGGCCGAACACCGCGTCGGCGTGCGGGAGCCGGTCGTGGTGGATACGGCGCAGCCGGCGGCCGGCGGTCAGCCGCTGGGCCCACTTCGCGGTGGGGAAGATGATGTCGTAGCGGTTTCCGGCGTTGAGCTTGGCGGCCATGCCCTCCATCGAGTCGAAGTTCGACTGGATGACCTTGACGCCGTACTCCTTCTCGAAACCGTCGAAGACGGCGGGCGCGACGAAGTCCGCCCAGTTGAAATACACCAGATCGCCGTCGACCTTGACGTCGATCGGCCGGTCCGGGTCGCCGAAGGCGTTCCGGCCCTCCGGCATGAAGCCGCAGCCGCCGAGGCCGAGGCCGAGGGCCGCGGCGGCGCCCGAGCGCAGGAACGCGCGCCGGGAGGGGGGTGGGGATTCCTCGGGGGACATCGGTGTCCTCTCCGTAGGGGGTGAGCGCTGCTTCAGGGCGCGGTCACGGATGCACGGAGGCCCTGCCCTCCGTGCGGACCGGTCGGCCGTGGCGCGTGGGGCGACGCGCGCCGAGGGGGACGGCTCGTACGGCTGCCTCGACGTCGCGGCTCAGGTCATCGCGTCACCGAGGTCGGTGCGTACCCGGTCGGCGAACCAGCCGACCGCGGCCTCCCGGCGGGACAGGGGGCCCGGCTCGAAGCCCGGTGTGCCCAGGCCCTTCTGGACCCGGGCCACCAATGCGGCGTCTTCGTCATTGGTGATCCAGCCGATGTGGATGTTGAGCCGGCGGGCGAGCCGGGTCCGTGCGCTCGTCCCGCGGCGCGTGTAGAAGGCGCCGGGGACGGCCACCCGGTCGACGGCCGTCGGGATGGCGGTCCAGGCAAGCACATGGTCGGGGTAGAAGTCGATGAGTGTGTTGGGGTAGATCACGGCGTACCGCCAGACCCGCCGGTCGGCGTCGGTGAGCCCCGGCATGGGGGAGGCCAGGCGCTGGTAGAGCCGCTCGGCCCAGTTCGCGGACGGTTTGTCGCGCAGCGGCGAGGCGAACAGCGCGTAGGACGCGTCGGTCTCGCAGGTGTAGCCCTGGTAGTCCAGCAGCCGCATCAGCCCGGGGTGGGCGACCGGTACGTGATAGCCCTCCAGGTAGTTGTCGACCGCGACCTTCCAGTTGGCCTCCTGCACCTCGGCGCCGGCCAGGTCGTGGATGCGGCTGCGGCCCACCGGCACCAGGTCGGCGCCCGCGTAGTGGCCGACGGCCTCGGCCAGCCCGGCGCACTGCTCGGCCAGAGGGACGGCGTCCGGATCGAGATTGGCGAAGACGAAGCCGAGGAACGATTCGACCCGGACCGGCAGGAGGCCCAGTGCCGGCTTGTCCAGGCAGGGGATCTGCCGTGCCTCGGGCGCACCGACCAGGCGCCCGTCGAGTTTGTACGTCCAGCCGTGGTACGGGCAGCGGATGGCCTTGCCGCCCGGTTCGGGGGCGGAGACCAGCCGGGTGCCGCGGTGTCGGCACACATTGAGGTGGCCGGCCAGGGAACCGTCCTCGGTGCGGACGACCAGCACCTCGCGGTCGGCGACGGTGGCGGCGAGCCGGGCGCCGGGGGCGGGAAGGTCGGACTCGTGGCATACGAGCTGCCAGGACCTGGCGAAGATGTGCCGCGTCTCGGCGGCGGCGATGGCCGGATCGGTGTAGTGGCGGGCGGACAGTGCGTGTCCGGGGGAGTCCTGCTGCGGGGGTGCCGTCGTGGCTTCGGGGTGCATCGGGTCACTCCTCTGTGCCGCACGGGTGAAGGGGGCGGAGGCGGCGGGGCGCGCGGGGGGCGCCGGCGCGGCCGGTATCGCATCCCGCGCTGACTAATTGGTCAGTCAGATTGCTGACGAGTTTCGGGGAAGTCAAGACTTGTGTCCTGACTAATTAGTTAGTTAGTTTAGTCGCGACGCCGCTCCGGTGCCCCGCAGCACGGACACCCAAGGCGAGCCGGCGCCCCGCGCCCCGATCCTTGCGCCGCACCCCACAGCGGCACCTCACCCCGGCACCGAGCCCCCGCCCCCATCCGGCGAACGGGCCCGCACCGTGCCGGCACCCCACCCTCTCCCCGGAGGCACGCATGAGCGGTCGTCGGACCCTGGTCTGGCTGGGGCTCACCCCCGAGCCGGAACGGGAACTGCCCGCCACCGTCGCCGCCCTGCGCACCGCCGCGGCGCACGCGGCGGACGTACCCGCACCGGCGATGCGGGCCGAGCGCCGCCGCGTCGAACACCTGGTGCTGCACGGCACCCAGCGCGGCTGGCTGCGCTACCTCGCCGAGGTGACCCGCCTGGTGACGGAGGTCGCCGACGGCGCCCGTCCCGGCGACCGCCGCGCCGCGCTCCTGGCGGCCGAAGTCGTCCTCGACCACCACCGCATGCTCATCGGCCTCCCCGGCCCCGGGTACGGCCGCACGGCCGGTGACCGCACGGCCCTGGAAGGCGCGGTGCGCACCCTGCGCGCCGCCGCACCGAACGGAGAACGAGGATGACCGGGATCCACGTCCTGACACCACCCGGAACCCCCACCGTGCTCGGCGCCCACCCGGACACCACCGAGGACGCCGGAACCTACACGGCCACCGGCGGTTACGGCACGGCGACCGGGGCGGCCGAACTCCTGGAACTGATCGCCGGCGCCGGCCTGCGCGGCCGCGGCGGCGCCGGCTATCCCACCGCGGTGAAACTGCGCGCCGTCCGCGACGCCGGCACCCGCCCCGTCGTCGTCGCCAACGGCGCGGAGGGCGAGCCCGGCTCGGTCAAGGACCGCTGGCTGCTGCGGGCCCGCCCGCACCTGGTCCTGGACGGACTGGCGCGCGCCGCGCAGATCACCGGCGCGGACCGCGGCTACGTCTACCTCTCCGACCCCACGGCCGGCGACCGGGTCCGCCGCGCGCTCACCGAACGGGCACCGGAGCTGCCGGTGGAGGTCGTCGACGCCCCGCACGCCTATGTCGCCGGGGAGGAAACCGCCGCGGTCCGGCGGATCGACGGCGGCCCGGCCCTCCCCACCGCCAAACCGCCCCGGCCCCACGAACAGGGCGTCGGCAACGCACCGACCCTCGTCGCCAATGTCGAGACGCTGGCCCGGATCGCGCTCATCGCCGCCCGGCCGGACCAGCGGCACCGAACGGCCCGCACCACCCTGGTCACGCTCTCGGGCGGCGGCGCCGCACCGCTGCTCGCCGAGGTCCCCTACGGACGGACCCTGCGCAGCCTCGCCGGGGCCCAGGGCGCCACCGAGCCGTCCGGCGCCCTGATGGGCGGGCTGTTCGGCGGGCTGATCGGCCCCGGCCGCCTCGGCCTCGCCCTGGACCCGGACACCCTCGCGGCCGCGGGCACCGCACTGGGCTGCGGCGCGCTCCGCTTCCTCGGCCCGGACGAGTGCCCGGTGGCCCTCGCCGCCGCGGCCCTCACCCACCTCGCCGCCGAAAGCGCCCGCCAGTGCGGCGTCTGCGTCGCGGGCACCGGAGCGCTCCGCGACGCGGTCGGCGCGCTGACCACCGGCACCGCCGCCCCCGACCTCGCCGACCGGCTCAACCGCTGGTCCACCTCGCTGCCCGGCCGCGGCGCCTGCGGCCTGCTCGACGCCGCGGCGGGCACCGCCGGCAGCCTCCTGGCCGCCTTCCCGCACCTCGTCCGCGCCCACCTCGACGCCCCCTGCCCCGCCTGCGCGGCGGGCGGCGGGCTCACCGTCGCCGTCCCCCTCGTCGCCGGCCCCGCCGTGCCGCACCAGCGAACCGCTCCCGCCGAAAGGAAGCGCCCGTGAAACTCCACCTCGACGCCACCCGCTGCCAGGGCTACGGCCTGTGCCACGAACCCGCACCGGACCTCATCGACCTCGATGAGTGGGGCTACGCCTCCGTCGCCACCCAGCCCGCACCGGGCCCCGCCGAGGACGCCGCCCGCGACGCCGTCGCCGCCTGCCCCAACTCCGCGCTCCGACTGGCGAGGTGACCATGGGACGTGATCTGTCGGCCCTGTTCGACCCCGCATCGGTCGCGGTGGTCGGAGCCAGCGACGACCCGGCGAAGTACGGGCACGCGGTCGCCGCCCAGGCGCTGCGGGCACCCGGCCGCCGCCCGGTCCATCTCGTCAATCGCCGCGGCGGCACGGTCCTGGGACGCACCACCGCCCCCTCGCTCGCCGCCGTCGGGGAACCCGTCGACCTGGTGGTGATCTCCGTACCGGGCCCCGGATTCGAGGCGGCCGTCGACGACGCGCTGGCCTGCGGGGCCCGCGCCATAGTCGGCATCACCGCCGGCTTCGCCGAGACCGGCCCCGCCGGGCTCGCCCGCCAGCGGGCCATCGCCGAACGGGTACGTGCCGCCGGCGCCGTCCTCGTCGGTCCCAACTGCCTGGGCATCGCCGACAACACCACGGAGCTGTACCTCGCCTCGGACGGCTTCGCGCCCGGTGAGGTCACCCTGCTCAGCCAGAGCGGCAACCTCGCCCTCGAACTCCAACTCCGCTGCGCACCCCACGGCCTGGGTTTCGCGCGCTTCGTCTCCCTGGGCAACCAGGCCGATGTCACCCTGGTCGACCTCGTCGAGGACGCCGCCCGGCACGACGCCACCCGGGCCATCGCCGTGTACGCCGAGGACTTCGGCGACGGCCGCGCCTTCGCCGAGACCGCCGCCGCGGCCGGGAAGCCCGTGGTCCTGCTCACCGCCGGACGGGGCACCGCCTCCGCCCGCAGCGCGCAGTCCCACACCGGCGCCCTGACCACCTCCGCCGACGTCGTGACCGCCGCCTGCCGCGACGCCGGGGTCGAACTGGTCGGCACCCCAAGGGAGATGGCCGTCGTCCTCGCCGCGCTGAACGGCCGCCGGCGCGCCACCGGCCGCCGCACCGCGGTCTGCACCGACGGCGGCGGCCACGGAGCCATCGCCGCCGACGCCGCCGAGAGCGCGGGGCTGACCGTCCCCGAACTCACCGCGGACGCCCAGCGGCAGCTCCGGACGCAGCTGTGGGAGCAGTCCGCGGTCGGCAACCCCGTCGACCTGGCCGGAATGGGGGAACAGGACCCGCACTCCTACGGCGACACCGTCACCGCCCTGCTCGCGCTCGACGAGATCGACTCCGTCCTGCTGACCGGGTACTTCGGCGGCTACTCGGCGGCCACCGGCGGCCTGGGCGGCACCGGCACCGCGGGCGGCGGCGCGCTGGCCGCGGGCGAGCTGGAGACCGCACGCCGGATGGCGGAGGGGGCGACGGCCCTCGCCAAACCCCTGGTGGTGCAGTCGATGTTCCCGGATTCGCCCAGCTGCCGGACGCTGGCCGCGGCCGGCATCCCGGTCTTCGCCGCCACCGAGGACGCCGCCCGCGCCCTGTCGGCGCTGACCGTCCCCGACCCCGGCGGCCGGCCCGGCGTGTGCCCGCTGCCCCCGCCGGCTCCGCCGCTGCGCGACACCGGCTACCACGGCGTGCGCGCACTGCTCGACGCCGCCGGAGTGCCGTTCCCCGCGGCCCGGGAGATCACCGACGAGGCCCAACTGCTCGCCGCCGCTGATGCGTTCCCCGGACCGTATGTGCTCAAGGCGCTCCACCTCCTGCACAAGTCCGACGCCGGCGGCGTCGCCCTGGGGCTGCCGGACCGCAGCTCGCTCCTGGCCACCTACCGGGACATGCACGCCCGGCTCGGCGCCGCCTCCTACTCGGTCGAGGCGATGGCCGACCTCTCGGACGGCGTCGAGCTGATCGTCGGCGTGCACCGCGATCCCCGGTTCGGCCCGGTGGCCATGGTCGGCCTGGGCGGCGTGCTCACCGAAGCACTCCAGGACGTCGCCTTCGCGCTGGCGCCCGTCCCGGCGGCCCGCGCCGAAGCGCTGCTGGCCGGGCTGCGGACCGCCCCGCTCCTTCAGGGTGTCCGCGGCCGGCCCGCCGTCGACGTGGCCGCCGCGGCCGCCGTCATCGAACGCCTCACCACGCTCGCCGCTGCCCACCCCGAGATCGCCGAGATCGAGGTCAATCCGCTGCTCGTCCGCCCCGACGGAGCCCTCGCCCTCGACGCCCGCGCCGTAGTGGCCCCACCCCCGCCCACCCCGCACACCTGACCCCGCCCCGCGCACGTCCGCCGCTCCGGAGGAGACATGGACTTCCGCTACACCCCCCGACAGGCCGATCTCAAAGCCCGCGCCGCCGCCTACACCGAGCTGCTGTATCCGTACGAGGACCGGGCCGAGGAGGCCGGCGGACCGCTGCCCGCCGAGACCGTCCGTGAGCTGACCCGAGCCGCCATCGACGCCGGCGTCTACGCCATCAACATGCCCGAGGAGTGGGGCGGGCCGGGCCTGACCCTCCTCGACCAGGTCATCGTCGAGGAGGAATTCGGCAAGGTCACCAACTGCCTGTGGGACATCCCTTGGCGGCCGGCCAATGTGCTGGCGTACGGCACCGAGGCCCAGCGCGAGAAGTATCTGCTGCCCGTCATCCGCGGCGAGCGCTTCGACGCCTTCGCGGTGACCGAACCCGGCGCCGGCTCCGACCCCGCATCGGGCACCAGCACCGCCACCCGCACCGACGGCGGATGGCTGCTCAACGGCGAGAAGTGGTTCGTGACCTGCGGCGACATCGCCGACTTCCTGCTGGTGCAGGCGGACGCGGGCCCGGAGCGGGCCGCCACCCTCTTCTTCGTCGACAAGCAGGCGCCGGGCGTACGGATGAGCCGGGTGCCCCGCTTCATGCACTCCGCCGTGAACGGGCACCCGGAGTTCACCTTCACCGATGTCTTCGTCCCCGACGACGACGTCCTCGGCGGCGTGGGCAACGGCTACGAGCTGACCAAGGAATGGTTCACCGACGAGCGGCTGATGATCGCGGCCCGTACGACCGGCGCCGCGGAGCGGGCCCTGCAACTGGCCCGGGACTGGGCGGTGGAGCGCCGGCAGTTCGGTTCGCCGATCGCGGACTTCCAGCTGGTGCAGGGCATGCTCGCGGACTGCGCGGTGGACATCGCCGTCAACCGTGCCTACACCCACCAGGTCGCCTGGGAGGCCGACCAGCCCGGCGCCGACCGCAAGACCCTGCACGCCAAGGCCTCCACGGCCAAGCTGGCGGCGAGCGAGGCGGCGGGGCGGGTCATCGACCGGTGCGTTCAGATCTTCGGCGGCCGGGGCTACGACCGTTCGTACCCCGTCGAGCGGCTCTACCGCGAGCTGCGGGTGGACCGGATCTGGGAGGGCACCTCCGAGATCCAGCGCCTGATCATCGCCAACGAGCTCATCAAACGCGGCACCCGCGCCCTCGGCCTCCCCCAGCCCTGACCCGCCGCCCGATCCCGGCCCGGCCCACCACGACCTTCGAGGACTGACATGGACTTCCGTCTCACCCCGCGCCAGGCGGACCTCAAGCGCACCGCACGCGCACTCACCGAGACCCTCACCGACTACGAAACCGCCTGCGAGGAGAACAACGGCCTTCCGCCCGAGGACCACGCGGCCATCCGCAAGGCCGTCCTCGCCAGCGGTCTGCAGGCCGTCAACATGCCGCAGGAATGGGGCGGCGCCGGCCTCACCATCCTGGAACAGGCCATCGTCCAGGAGGAGTTGGGGCAGCTCACCGGTGCGCTGTGGGACACCGTATGGCGTCCCGCCAACGCCCTGCGCTTCTGCACGCCCGCACAGCGCGCGCGTTTCCTCGAACCGGTCATCCGCGGCGAGCGCCGGGACTGCTACGCGGTGACCGAACCCGGCGCCGGCTCCGACCCGCAGAATCTCGCCACCGTCGCGACGCGGACCGCCGAGGGCTGGACGCTCAACGGCGAGAAGTGGTTCGTCACCGTCGGTGACCACGCCGACTTCATGATCGTGCTGGCCGCGGCGGGCCCGGACCGGGAGCCGACGCTGTTCCTCGTCGACAAGGACACCCCCGGCATCGAGATGACCCGGGTGCCCCGCTTCATGCACACCTTCGTCTACGAGCACCCCGAGTTCACCTTCACCGACGTCCGGGTCCCCGAGGACGCGGTGCTCGGCGGCGTCGGCAAGGGCTACGACATCACCCGGTCCTGGTTCACCGAGGAGCGGCTGATGATCGCGGCCCGTACGACCGGCGCGGCGGAGCGGGCCCTGCGGCTGGCCCGGGACTGGGCGGTGGAGCGCCGGCAGTTCGGTTCGCCGATCGCGGACTTCCAGCTGGTGCAGGGGATGCTCGCGGACTGCGCGGTGGACATCGCGGTCAACCGCGCCTACACCCACCAGGTCGCCTGGGAGGTGGACGAGGGTTCCGCCGACCGCAAGACCCTGCACGCGAAGGCCGCCATCGCCAAGCTGGCGGCGAGCGAGGCGGCGGGGCGGGTCATCGACCGGTGCGTCCAGATCTTCGGCGGCCGGGGCTACGACCGTTCGTATCCCGTCGAGCGGCTCTACCGGGAGCTGCGGGTGGACCGGATCTGGGAGGGCACCTCCGAGATCCAGCGCCTGATCATCGCCGGTGAACTGATCAAGCGCGGCACGGGCGTCCTGCAACTGCCCACCGCCCCCTGACGGCTCCGGCGTGCCCCCGCTTCCGGGCCGGGGCACGCCGGGACCGCCCCGCGGCACCCGCCGCCGCACCCTCATCTGTCACACCGTCAGCACACTTGCCGAGGAGGACCGTTGTCCGAGAATCCTGTGGAACGGATCGGGGTGGTGGGCTGCGGCCTGATGGGATCCGGGATCGCCGAGGTGTGCGCCCGCGCGGGCCGCGAGGTGCTCGTCGTCGAGACCGGACCGCGCGCGGCGGACGCCGGACGGGACCGGATCGCCCGCTCGCTCGACCGCGCCGCCACGGCCGGCAAGCTCTCCACCGGGCAACGGGACGCCGCACTCGCCAGGATCACCGTCACCACCGACCAGGATGCACTGGCCGACCGCGATCTGATCGTCGAGGCCGTCGCCGAGGACGAGGCCGCCAAGCTGGCCGTCTTCGCGCGGCTGGACGCGACGGTACGGAATCCGGCGGCGATCCTGGCCACCAACACCTCGTCCCTGCCGGTCATCCGTCTGGCCGGCGCGACCGGGCGCCCGCAGCAGGTCATCGGCCTGCACTTTTTCAACCCCGTTCCGGTGCTGCCGCTCGTCGAGCTGGTGCCCTCGCTGCTGACCGGCGAGGACACCGTCGGCCGGACGCGGGCCTTCGTCACCGACGTCCTGGGCAAGCAGGTCGTACAGGCCGCGGACCGGGCCGGTTTCGTCGTCAACGCGCTGCTCGTCCCCTACCTGCTGGACGCGGTGCGGATGGTCGAGTCCGGCGTGGCCCCGGCGGCCGACATCGACCGGGGCATGCGGCTGGGCTGCGCCCATCCGCTGGGCCCCCTCGCGCTGGCCGACCTGATCGGCCTCGACACGACGCGGGCCATCGCCGAGTCGCTCTACGCGGAGTTCCGCGAGCCGCGCTATGCGCCGCCACCGCTGCTGGCCCGGATGGTCGACGCCGGACTGCTCGGCCGTAAGTCGGGCCGGGGCTTCCACCACTACCGATGAGAGCGCCCGCGGGAAACCATGCGGGAGGCGAGGTGCGAGAACGCCCGAAGGAGACCATGCGGGAAGATGGAAGGAGACGGGCCGCAGGAGCCCGCCGCACGCCGACACCGACCCGGGGAGCACTCACGTGGCCAAGGCTGAACGCACTCTCGAAACGCGGGAACGGATTCTCTCCGCCGCGTGCGAAGTGATCGCCGAGGTCGGCTTCGAGAAGATCCGCATGCGGATGGTCGCGGAACACGCCGGGGTGTCCACGGCCCTGCTGCACTACCACTTCGAGAACCGCGAGCGGCTCTTCGCCGAGGCGATGACCCACTCCTTCGGTCAGACCGGCACGGAGCTCGAACGCGATGCCGACACCGTGCCCGCCTCCGTGGTCCTCGCCCGCATCCTGCACAACATGCTCCCCACGGACCCGGAACTGCGCCAGGACTGGCGCCTGTGGCAGGAGCTGTGGGTCAGGGCCCTGCGCGACGCGTCCGCCCGGCACCTCGCCGTCGACCTCTACGACCAGCTGCACGCCTGGATCAGCCAGGCGATCCGCCGGGGCATCGACGCGGGCGAGTTCACCGACTGTGATGTCGAGGCAACCAGCACGCTGCTGATGGCGCTGAGCGACGGCTTCGGCATCCGGCTGATGCTGGACGACCCGCGGATCGACCTCCCCGCCGCCCAGGCCGCCATCTGGCGCGCGGTGTCGGGCACGCTCGGCGTGCCCGACACCTTCCCCGAGATCTGAGCCGGCGGGCGGCCGCCGGCGGGGAGGCGCACCGTCAGAGGCTGCGGGCGGTGATGTCGCCGTAGGCGGTGGTTGCCCGGATGTTCAGGTCGGCGGTGGCGCCTTCGGTGTTCTTGAGTGCGTTGTGGATCCGGCCGTAGCTGGTGCCGGCGTCCAGGGTGGCGGAGACTCCGGGGGCGGCGCCGACCGAGATCTCGCCGGCCTCGGTGCGCAGTACGACCGAGCCGCCCACGGCCTCGTTGATGCGGATGTCGCCCTTGGCGGTGGTGATCTCCGAGGGGCCGCCGAGGCGGCCGACGAGGCGTCCGCGGGCCGGACCTCGACCGTGGTGTCGGCCCGGCGCGGCGGCGATGAACCGGAGACACCGACACCGACACCGACACCGACACCACGGCCCGGGTGCTGACCTGCCTTTACACCGCCGACGCGGGCAGCCTCACCGCGTCCGAACCCGCGACGAACGGCGCCGCGAGCGCTACGCCGTCGACGACGATGTCATGTACCAGTCGACGATGGCCAGTGCCCGCGCCACCGCCCACCTCGGCGAGGTCGCCCGGCCGGGCGTGGGCATCCTCGGCCCCGACACCGCTCCCGGCCGGCGCCGCGGCTCAGGCGCCCGGTGCCCCCGTCTCCGTCAGTTCTCCGTCGGCGACCCGCAGCCACCGGTCGACGCCGATCCGTTCGAGGAACCGCTCGTCATGGCTGACCACCACGAACGCGCCGCGGTAGCAGGTCAGGGCGCTCTCCAGCTGGCCCGCGCCGACCAGGTCGAGGTTGTTCGTCGGCTCGTCCAACAGCAGCAGCTGCGGGGCCGGTTCGGCGCACAGGACGCAGGCGAGCGTGGCGCGCAGACGTTCGCCGCCGGAGAGTACGCGCACGGGCAGGTGTGCCCGGGGCCCGCGGAACAGGAAGCGCGCGAGCAGGTTCATCCGCTCCGCCTCCGGCCGGTGCGGGGCGAACACCGCGAAGTTCTCGGCCACGGTGCGGTCGGGGTCGAGCAGATCCAGGCGCTGCGACAGGGAGGCGATCCGCCCGTCGGCACGCCTGATGTTCCCGCCGTCCGGGGCGAGTTCACCGGAGATCAGCCGCAAGAGGGTGGTCTTGCCCGCGCCGTTGGGGCCGGTGAGCGCGATGCGCTCGGGACCGCGGATCGTGAGGCCGACGCCGTCCCCCGCGAACAGGTTGCGCTCGCCATGGCGGATCTGCATCCGCTCGCCCAGGATGACGGTGCGCCCGGCGGGGACGTCGGTGTCGGGCAGCTCCAGGACGAGCCGCTGCTCGTCCCGCAGGGCACGTCCCGCCTCGTCGACCCGGGCCTGCGCCTCGTGGACGCGGGTGGCGTGCATCTGGCCCGCCCGGCCGGCTGACTCCTGGGCGCCGCGCTTCATGTTCCCGGCGAAGATGCGCGGCAGGCCGGCGTTCTTGAGGTTGCGGGCGGCGTTGCTCGCCCGCCGCTCGGCCCGTTCGCGGGCCTGCTGCATCTCGCGCTTCTCCCGCTTCAGCTCCTGTTCGGCGTTGCGTACGTTCTTCTCCGCGACGTCCTGCTCGGCCCGTACGGCCTGCTCGTACTGGGTGAAGTCGCCGCCGTACAGCCGCAGTTCACCGCGGTCCAGTTCGGCGATCCGCTCCATGCGGTCCAGCAGGGCCCGGTCGTGGCTGACCAGCAGCAGACTGCCGTTCCAGTCCGAGAGCACCTCGTAGAGCCTGTGGCGGGCTTCGAGGTCGAGGTTGTTGGTCGGTTCGTCGAGCAGCAGCACATCGGGGCGCTTGAGCAGCTGTGCCGCCAGGCCGAGGCTGACGATCTGGCCGCCGCTGAGGGTGCCCAGGGTCCGGTCGAGGGCGAGCTGGGCGAGGCCGAGCCGGTCGAGCTGGGCGCGGGTGCGCTCCTCGATGTCCCAGTCGTCGCCGATGGTGGTGAAGTGTTCCTCGCTCACATCGCCGGACTCGACGGCGTCGATGGCGCGGATCACCGCGTCGACGCCGAGGACCTCGGCGACCGTCGGTTCACCGGTCAGGGGGAGGGTCTGCGGGAGGTAGCCGATCGTGCCGTGGACGGTCAACGCCCCCGCAGCGGGCCGCAGTTCACCGGCGATCAGCTTCAGCAGGGTGCTCTTGCCGGAGCCGTTGGGCGCCACCAGGCCCGTACGGCCGGCGCCGACGGTGAAGGACAGGCCCGCGAAGACCGGGGTGTCGTCGGGCCAGGAGAAGGTCAGCTGGGAGCAGATGACGGAAGTGTCGGACATGGGGATGACCTCGTGAGGGAAAGAGGGCAGAGCGCTCCACGGGGAAACCGCTGAACGGAGTCCGCTGTACGAAAACTGCTGTACGGGAACCGCTCCACGGGGAATCCGCTGCGCGAAGGGCACTGCGCCTGAGACAGGGAAAGGGGACGACGCGATGACCACAGCGGCGGCTGCCTGGATGCGCCTGCCGGTGGCCGATCAGATCCGGGTATCACCCGGAGATGTCGTCGTCACCCGCCATGTCTGGACTCCTCTACGAAAGATCACTGTCGCGGCAACCGTATCAGGCTCCGCGCGGCAGTCCGAAAACTCCCGCCTCCGCCTCCCCTCTTGTTTCCTCCTCCGCTGCCGGTGTGAAGGCCCGCGGCCCGCGTCCCGTGCGGCGGAGGAGGGCGCGCTTCAGAGCACCAGGTCCCACGCCACGCAGGCGAGGAGATTCCCCGCTCCGGGGTTGCCGGCGTCCCGCTCCGGGTCCCTCGACGAGGCAGCCTTCGTCTCCACCATGTCGTCGTAGGCGATCCGCTCGGGCAGCGCGCCGAACCGCGCATGGCGCACCGCCGAGTCGCTGTCCTGTGTGCTGTGGTCCCGCATCGTCAGCCTCCCGTTCCCTCGGTTTCCTCGCGCGCGGCCCAACTTCCTTGCCGGGCCGCACGATTCAGTATGCACGCGTCCGTAAGGCAATTGACGATCCCTCGGAGTCGTCCGGCGTCGACGACGGCTCGCGCGAACGCCGCTCCCCCCGGTCTGCGCGGGCCGAGCAAAAGGCACCTGACGGGCGAAAGCCGGGTCAGGTGCCTTTTCTTGTGGTCCGGAAGAAGCGCGGGGCTTCTTCGGCGGGCAAGGGCGTCGGTCAGACGTTGGGCACGTGCAGCTTGTCCCAACTGGACCTGCCGGGGACGCCGTCGGCATCGCGTCCTGAGAAGTGGAGCTTCCGCTGCCAGGCGGCGTAGGAATTCACATCGCCCGAGCCCCACACATTGGTGGTGCTGCTGGACTGGTATCGATCGCAGCCTTCCGCGACAAGCCGGTGGTGCATCTCGGCGATGATCGGCGACTTCTGCCCGGTGTGGAAGAACGACGCACCAGGGAACGGCTCGAACTTGGCGGAGCCGCCATCCATGTGCTGCAGGTAGGCACCGTTCTTGAAGGTGGACCATTGGGTCCAGCCGTGTGCGTCCTTGATGGCCTTTGCCGTCGTGGCGTTGTAGAGCGGATCCTTGAGCTTTTTGGCAATCCTGAGCGTGTCCGGCGGGGAGAACTGCTCCGGGTGCCGGAGGGAGCGTATCTGGAAGAGGCCGAGGGACGGCCCCCACTTGTGGTCGGCCAGACCCTCGTCGCCGACGGCGCCCGGATTGCCTCTGGACTCCGCCATCGCGACGGCCGCCGCGATGTTGATGTCTTTGCCGTGGAACCCTGCCTGTGTGGCGAGGGTACGCAGCTCGGTCAGGTTCATTGTCATTCCCTACGCCCTCTTGGCTTGTCACGTGCCGTTCAGGAGTCATGTGCCGTGTGCACATATCGCATTGCGGTGCCGAATCGGCCGGCGGGTGTCGGCCGGAATCCCCGGACCGGGACCAGATATCGGCGGAATGCGATACCTGCGCTTGCACGCACTTGCGGGTCAGGGACGACAATCCCGGCTGTGAGCGCCCACTGATTGACGCATATACAAAAATGAGAACGAGGCACTCTTGCCCGCGCCTCCATGGATATCGAGGCGCTTGCGAGGTGCGAAAAAAGATCAGTTATTTCCACCCTATGGTGGCGTCGGGAAAGGGGCAACCGGAGCGGGTTCAAGTTCCGTGCGCTGTGGGCGGTTTGGCGGCGTTCACGCCCGGCCGTCGCCGGCGTCCGGCGCTCGTTGCCGTGACGGATGTGGTCACGGGGAGATCCGCTCGGCGCGGCCGCGGTCCACCAGTGGCATGCAAGGGGTGCACTTTTTGCGTACCGAGCGTATGAAGCACGCGGGACGAGGGGGACTTTCCGGCCGTCGCTCGCATTGCTTGACTTCCCCGAGCGAGAAGATGCAACCTGATATGGACGCTTCACGATTTATTTCTCTATGTCCCATGCGCCGGCCAAGTGTGCCGGCCAAGCCGCGAACATCGCACAGGCGTCTGTGATGAGATGTGCAATTCCGGCGAAACTCGTGGTTGTTCGCGCCTTCACCGAGCGGAGCTTCGTGACGCCCGCCGTTCTGGCGTATCGCCAAGGCAGCAACTCCCGGCGGCCGCCCGCGCCCAGTTCCCTGTGAAGCCGTTCCCTGTGAAGGGAGTGAGGAATGCACCTCGTCACTCGCGCTCAATGGGGGGCCAAGCCGTCCCGCTTCCCCCTCGAGAACATCACGTCCACCCGGGGCGTGAAGGTCCACTATGAGGGCGCTCCCGTCCCGGCCGATCTCGCCAAGCCGGAGAACCACACCAAGTGCGCCGGCCGGGTGCGGGCCATCCAGGCCGACCATCTCGCGAACCGCAAGGAGAACTACTCCGATATCGCCTACAGCTACGTCGTCTGTCCGCACGGTCATGTCTTCGAAGGGCGTGGCCTGCACAAACTCCAAGCGGCGAATGGCAACCACCAGCTCAACCTGCACCACTACTCGGTGTGCGGCATGGTGGGCGACTCCGGTCTGACCCGTCCGACCGATGCGCAACTGGCCGGTATGCGCGACGCCATCGACCTTCTGCGGCAGAAGGGCGGCGCCGGAGCGGAGATCAAGGGCCACCGCGACGGCTTCGCCACCGACTGCCCCGGCGACCCGCTCTTCACGTGGGTGAAGAAGGGCGCTCCGCGGCCCGGCGGCGCTCCCTCCCCGCCGCCCACTGGTGTCAAGGTGAGCCTCTCCCACGTCGTCTCTGCCGCACGCACCGACCCGGCCGCCGCCCAGGGGCACACCACCTTCCCGGCGGACGTCAAACCCGTGGAGGCCGCCCTGGTCCAAGAGGGGCTGCTGGATCCGAGTCTCGGCGACGACGGGTCCTTCGGCTCCAAGACCGTCAACGCCTACGCGGCCTACCAGCGCCGCGAGGGGTTCACTGGAACTGCCGCCGACGGCATTCCGGGTATGTCCACCCTCACTACGCTCGGCAGCCGGCACGGGTTCGTGGTCGTCGCCTGAGCCCGGACCGGACCCCGGTCCACCGGCCTTTCTCCCACGGTGGTGGAGAGAGGCCGGTCGCGTATGTCTGCTGCGGCCATGGCGAAGGCGACAGTTCTGTCGATGTCCACGACGCATGCCTCTTCTGTCACCACAACCTCTCCCGAGGCTCGGTTGTCTCCCGTACGGAAGGAATTCAGGAATCCGCCACCCTTGCGGATTCCCGGCACAAGGGGGACCTGCAGATGCACACATGGCGTCGGACGCTGGTCGCGGGCGGCTGTTCCGGGCTGTTGGCCGTCGCGCTGGTGTCCTGGGGCGCGGGCGGAGCGGTGGCCGCACCGTCGGGCCCGCGCGGCGACTTCAACGGCGACGGCTACGGTGACGTGGTGGCCGCCTCGGACGGCGGGGCGGGGCGGATCACCGTGTTCTACGGAGCGGCGGGCGGCCTCGGCGGCACGCCGACCGTGCTCGACCAGGAGTCGCCCGGCGTCCCGGGGCACAACGAGGACGGCGACGGCTTCGGCCGGGCCCTGGCCGCGGCGGACTTCGACGGCGACGGCCACGGCGACCTCGCGGTGGGCATTCCGCACGAGGTGACCGGGAGCGGCCCTTGGGAGTCGGGTTCGGTGACGGTCCTGTGGGGCGGCCCCTCCGGGCTCACCCAGGGCACCCCGTTGCCGACCGGTGTGCCGGACCCCGAAGGCCCCTACGAGGCGGTCGGGGCGACGCTCGCCGCCGGGGACTTCACCGGCGACGGTCACCCCGATCTCGCGGTCGGGCAGGCGGGCGGCGTGCGCGTGATCAAGGGCCCGTTCACCCGCGCCGGCGCCAACGCCGGTGTCACGGCGCACCGGCTCCCGGCGGGCACCGAGTGGATCGACGCCGTACGCGCCGCCGATGTGAACGGCGACGGCCGGGCCGATCTGCTGGCCGAGGCCAACCCCCAGCCCGAGGACGGCTCCGACACCTCCACCGGCATCTGGTGGTTCGCCGGCGCACCGGACGGCCTGGCGAAGGGCGTCGTGGTACCCGGGCTCCCGGACAGCGCGCACCTCGCGGGCGGCAAGGCGTTCACCGCGGGCGACCTCGACGGCGACGGCCGGGCGGACCTCGCCGTCGGCAGCGGGGGAGAGGTGACGGTCGTCTACGGCGCGTCCGCGGGCCCGGGGGCCGGCCGGGCCACCGTGCGGCTGAACCAGGACACCGCCGGTGTGCCGGGCACCGACGAACCCGAGGACGCCTTCGGCGCGGCGCTGGCCATCGGTGACGCGGACGGGGACGGCCACGGCGACCTCGCGGTCGGCGCGCCGGGGGAGACCCTCGGCACCGGAACGGCGGCCCTCCGGTCGGCCGGTGCGGTCACCGTGCTGCACGGCTCCCCGGACGGCCTGACCACCGCGGGGGCGGCGATGCTCACCCAGGACAGTGCGCAGGTGCCGGGGGCCGCCGAGAGCGGTGACCGTTTCGGGGCGGCGCTGCTGTTCAGCGACCACGACAAGGACGGCCGGGCGGACCTGGCGGTGACCGCCGACGGGGAGAACGGCACCGGAATGGTGTGGCGGCTGCCGGGCGGCGCGAGCGGAACGACGGGCAGCGGCTCGGCGTACTTCGGCGGGCCCGCCTCCGCCGTCCGGTTCGGGCGTCCCCTGGAGGGCTGAGCGGGAGCGCCGCCCCCCGCGCCGCGGGAGGGGACGCCGCCGCCCCTCCCGCCCAGGCCTCCGGGCAGTCGACCTCACACCTCCAGACAGTCGACGAACCGCACGCGGTCGCCGGAGCCGGCGATGAACTCCCGCGCGGAGTGATTGCGCAGCAGACACATGTCGTAGCGGACCCGGGGGCCGCCGGCCCCGTCGCCGTCCTCCTCGTAGAGGTGCTTCCCGGACAGCTGACATGAGTCGTAGCGCACCAGCGGCCCCCGCGCCCCGGTCCGGTAGCGGTGCGGCCGGGTGCCGGCCGCGAAGGGCTTGAAGGCGTGTGCGGTGTCGTCGCAGTCGTTGAAGTGCACCGTCCCGCTGCCCCAGGCGCAGTCGATCACGACGGTGTCCGCGTTCCGCACCTCGAAGCGGATGTCCTCGGCGTGGAAACGCTGTACGGAGTCGTGGTGCGCGGCGCGCGGAAAGCGGAAGAAGGTGCTGGTGCGCCCGTAGTCGCCGGAGTTCTCGGGGCGCCGGCCGGTGATGATGTACGAGCCGCCGCGGCAGGTGAGGGAACCGCCGTAGGGGAACTCCAGGAAGTTCCCCCAGGAGTACTCGACCTTCATGTCGGTGAACCAGTAGTTGAGGAACTGGTCCTGCTGCGCCGGGTCCGGCGACTTCTGCGAGAGGCCGGAGTAGAGGAACGCCTTGCGGTAGGCGCCGCCGACCCGGCAGGCGTCCCAGCGCATCTCCGAATTGGTGTTGCTGCCGTCGAGGGCGATTCCGTACGTCCACTCACCGGTCCACTCGCATTCGGTGAAACGGTAGTCCTGCGCCTGGCCGGTGGAGTAGGAGTAGAAGAACGAGGCGCCCGCGGTGCCGGAGGCGAACGCCAGGTGCTCGAAGTCCACGTTCGCCCAGCTGTCCTCGTTGCGGCAGAGGTAGGCGCCCGCGGCGCGCGACGGCGCGAAGAGCAGCTGCGTCATGCGCTTTCCCGCCCCGCGGAACCGCAGGCCGTTCGCCTTGAGCTTGCCCCCGGGGGCGTCGAGCAGCGCGTGCGGGGAGCGGATGAGGTAGGTGCCGGCCGGTACGTCGATCACGGTGCGGCCCACGTGGTCCCACACCCGGCCGGCCGCATAGGCGTAGGCGCGGGCGAACGCCCGGCTGTCGTCGGTGCGGCCGTCGCCCTTGGCGCCGCAGTCCGCCACCACGTCGATGACGTCCCTGCCCTTGGGCTTCTGCCCGGTGACCTTCGGCGCCAGGGCCTCGTCCGACCGGTCCCCGGGCGAGGAGTCGGTGGGCGCGGAGTCGCATCCGGCCAGTGCGGCGGCGAGCGCGGCGGCCGTTCCGGCCACCACTGTCCGACGCGTGGCCGCACCATTTGACGGAGAGGTCCTGCCTGTCATGATGTTGCTCCTTCGGGGGCCAATGCATCAGGTGGGGGATATGAGCCGCTTCGGATATGCGATCAGAGAACTCTCGACGGCCCAGAAAACCGCGAAAGGGGTGTCCCTGTACTCGCGCGGTGTGAACCGTCCGATCGGGCGGGTGCTGGCCGCCGCGGGATACGGAATGGGACTGACGCCCAATCAGATAACTCTGATCAGCGGCGCCTTCACCTTTACCGGCGTCCTGATGATTGCCGCGCTGCGCCCCTCGCCGGTGGCGGCGCTGGGTATTGTCGCGGCGCTGGTGCTCGGTTTCGCCCTCGATTCCGCCGACGGACAGCTGGCCCGTCTGACGGGCACCGGCAGTGCCGCGGGGGAGTGGCTGGACCATGTGATCGACTGCGCCAAAATGCTGGCCCTCCACATGGCCGTACTCGTCTCCTTCCACCGCCACTTCGGATTCTCCGAGCCCACGCTGCTGTTCGTCCCCATCGCCTTCCAATTCGCCGCCGTCATGGTCTTCTTCGGCGGTGTCCTCACGGAACAGCTCACACGCGCCGAGCGGTTGCGCGACGGCGCGCCCCGCCCGGCCGCCGCGGCACCGGTCTCGCGACTGCGCGCGGTGGCTCTGCTCCCCGTCGACTACGGGGTGTTCTGCCTGCTGTTCCTGCTGTTCGCCGACCGGAACCTCTTCGTGGCCGGGTACTGCGTCCTGTTCGCCGCGCACGTTCTTTTCATGGTCGCGTTCCTCGCCAAGTGGTACCGCGAATTGTCCGTCCCCGGCCGCTGAGGGACGGGGACGGAATACGCCGTGGCGGGCGGCCCCGGAATGTCACCGGAGCCGCCGTGCCTCATGCGGAATTCGCCAGACCGGCGAGCGCCTGACGCAGCAGGGTGCTCGAGGTGTGCACGGTGTACGGGAAATAGATCACCTCGACGCCGACCGTCGCGAAATCGCGCTCCAGCTTGTCGCCCTTGCTCGTACCCCGCCAGTCGTCGCCCTTGAAGATGACGTCGAACCGCACCTGTTGCCAGGTCTCCAATTTGTCGGGCACCGTCTCGACGAATGCCGCGTCCACGAAACGGACGCTGCGTACGATCTCCAGCCGTTCGGTGAGGGGAATGACCGGGGCCTTCCCCTTGGCCCGTTCGGCCATTTCGTCCGAGACGACACCGGCCACCAGGTAGTCGCACTGGCTCCTGGCGTGCCGGAGAATGTTCAGGTGCCCCACATGGAAGAGGTCGTAGACCCCGGGCGCATAACCCACTCGGTGCGTCATCCGGCCCTCACCGTCCACCCTCCCCACTGTCCACCCCGCGCGGCATCCGCTCAGCTCCTGGCCGTCACATAGACCGGCCCGTTACGGCCCGAGACGTTGGTGCCGTCGGTGACCTCCAGGGAGTAGCGGTGCTGTGCGCCGGGCTGGACGGTGTCCGTGTAGCTCATGTCCGGCCGGTTCCAGTACCGCGAATCCTTGGTGAGCGAGGTCAGATACACGCCGTCGCGGTAGATCTTGTAGGTCAGGACGCCGTTGTCGCGGTCCCACGACGCCTTCCACTTCAGCGTGATCTTGCCCCGTGCTCCGCTGGCGCCGCTGAGCAAGGGCACCTGCGGCGCCCCGGTGTCCGGCGCGGCCGCGAACCGGGTCAGGCCCTGCTGCGGCGCGTCGTTGACGGTGGTGAACTCGCCGCCCGCCCACAGCACGCCGTCCGCCATGGTCAGCGCGCGCGGCCCGATCTGCTCGCCGATCCCGTCGTTGGTGTCCGGGAACCACGGCAGGATCGTCTTGTCGGAGATCGACTGCGCCAGGAAGTGCTGGCGGTTGCCGATGTCCGGGAAGCCGCCGGGGGTGTCCTCGCAGTTGTGCGCGTGCGAGCCGCTGTAGAGCACGCCCTTGTACGGCAGCACGGCCTGCGTCGCGCCGAGGCAGGTGTCCTTCCAGATCCGGGAGCCGTCCGAGAGCCGGCCGGCGATCCGGCCGTCGAAGACGCCGCCACCGGTGCCCTCGGCGCCCAGATAGAAGTTGGTGCCGTCGTTGACCAGCGTCTTGACCGCCGACCGCTGCGGAATCCAGCCGCTGAAGGAATGCACCACCTTGCCGGTGGTCGCATCCAGGCCGGCCAGCGCGTGCACACCCAGCAGACTGCCGTTCACCGAGGTGAAGCGCCCGCCGATGATGACCTTGTTGAGCTTCGGGGCGACCGTGATGGCGTTGACCCCGGGAGTGGTGTCGTTGGGGATCGACGAACCCCGGATCGTCGCCTTGAAGGGCAGCAGGGTGCCGTTCGGGCGCAGCGCGGCGATCCGCTCACGGGTCTGCCCCTGCACGGTGTCGAACCCGCCGCCGATGTAGACGGCGTCGGCGGTCACGTCGAGGGCCCGTACGGTCGAGCTGACGGTCGGCTTCCAGTCCGCGCCGATCGTGCAGTCGGCCGTCTCCAGGGAGGCGGTGTTGGAGCGGCCGACCGGGCCGGCCTTGCCGAACGAGCCGCCGATGTACAGCAGGGAGCCGTCGGGCGAGGGCTTCATGGCCCGGACGGTGCCGCTGCCGCCGGTGAACGCCGGTGCGCACGGCAGCGGTTGACCGGTTTTCGCGTCGAAGGCGGCGAAGTTCTTCCGGGCGAGCTCACCGGTGCCCGGGGCGGCGCCGGGTGGCCGGATGTGGTCGAAGGTGCCTCCCACGTAGACGATGCCCTTGGCGTAGGCCAGGGACCACACGATGCCGTCGGTCTGCCAGGTGCCGAGCGGATCGGCGGTCAGCGTGGCCTCACCGGAGGCCTGGGCCGGCCCGGCGGCCAGCGCCGTCGAGGCGGTTCCCAGCACCGCGGCCGCGAGGACGAGATGGACGGTTCGGTTTCTTTGGCGCACAGGTCCCCCCTGGAATCATGGCGCAATCAGAATTAATCGGGAGTGGACGCGTGAACGAGATGAGTTCTGTGCGGAATTGCGTCCGGTGTTCCGTGGCCAGCGGTGTTCCGTGACCATTGTTGTTCTTGACCACTGATGTTCTGTGACCACTGATCGGTGTTCAGCGGTCAACAGAAGCTTTCCGAACGCGTTTTCGCAGTACTCCCAAGAACTCCCCCACCCCCAAGGCCAAACGATAGCGCCGGACGAGGGCGCCGAAAGCTACAATGGAAGAAAGTATTGCCAAAAGAGCACCGGGAACGCTGTCGCCGAATAGCGTTCGGATAGCGAACGCGATGGTTGCCACCGCGCCGATACCGATCCCGGCGGCCAGCAGGTAATCCCGGTCCACGGACCGAAAACCCAGCCGACGGTGCACGAGCCAGGCCGAAAGGCCGTTGTCCACGACGATCGCCAGCCCCCAGGACACCGCCGCACCCAGTACCCCATAGCGCGGAACCAGCCAGATACCGCCGCCCAGTTGGACCACGAACGCGGCCCCGGCCACCGCGAGGTTCCAGACGCTCCGGCCGGCCATCAGGATGACCGTCTGCGCATTGCCGACGCCGACGTTCACCGCACCGGCCACCGCCAGCACCACCAGGCCGGGCGCCCCGCCGGAGAACCCCGCCCCGAACACCGACAGCACGGTGCGCGGATAGGCCGCCAGCACCACCCACACCGGCCACGAGAACAGCGCGATCCAGCGCGTCGACACCCGGTGCAGACGGTGCGCCGCGTCCGTGTCCCCGGCCGTCAGCAGCCGGCTGATCTGCGGCGCCACCGCCAGCCGGACGGCCAGCTGCAGCAGTGTCCCCGCGGTCACCAGCCGACCGATGGCCGTATGGACACCCGCCTCGGCGCTCGTCCCCAGCACCGACAGCAGGATCACACCGATCCACACCGCCGCGATGTCGAAGAGCGAGGAGACCGCCCGCGGCCCGGCGAAGGCCCAGAACTCCCGCGCCTGCGACGGTGGTGCGGTACTGCCGGGATGCGCGCGATGGGACCGGCGCAGGGAAACCCCGGCCGCCACCGCACCCAGCACCCCCGGCACCAGCCACGCCGCCGACAGCGTGGCCACGCCCGGCGCGAGCAGCACCAGCGGCACCGCGAGCAGCACCCGCAACGCCGGCTTCCCGATCTGCTCGACCCCCACGAACGGGACCACCGAGCCGTACCCGCGGGTGGCGCCGAGCAGCACCAGCGCCACCGTCGTCACCGGCAGGAACGCCGCGAACAGCCGCACCACCACGAGGGCCTGGTCCGGAGCGAGGTCCGGCAGCAGCCAGCCGGCGAGCCCCGGGGAACACAGCACCACCGCCGCCCCCACGACGCTCGCCAGCAGCGTAGGCACCACCGAGATCCGCAACAGCCCCGGCACCCCCGCGCCACCGGTCAGCTCCAGATCCCGGGAGACGTACCGCACCAGCGCGGTATCGGCCCCCAGCTTCAGCGCATTGCTCACGATGGTGAACGCCGCGACGCCGGTGAACACCGCACCGGCCCCCCGCGCCCCCAGCCCGTGCGTGACGACGGCGACCAGGACGAACCCGAAGACCGCCGTCGCCGCCGAACCCGCCAGGGCGATCAGGCTCCCGCGCGCGGTCGGGGCGACACCCCGGTCGGGACCGTCGTCCCCAGGGCGCGCCGCCGCCGTCCGTCCGCCGAGGCCCGCCGGACCCGTCGCCGTCATCCGCGCAGCGACGAGGCGTCGGCAGCGGCGGACCCGCCGGACGTCTGCCCCGTACGGGACGGTGGCTGTTCCCGCAGGACGGGCGGCGGCGCCACCACCGCACCGGTACGCGCCCGGCCGCGTTTGCGGTCCGTCGGGCCGGCGTCCGTGAGCCGGCGCAGCGGCCGGCCGCTGCGCCCCTTGTCGAGGACGGCACCGAGAATGTGCCCGCCGGCCCCCGTGATCAGCTCCCACACCCGGTCCAGGTCGTCCCGCCGCACCTCGGCGAGATCGCAGACCACCACCACACCGGCCGCCTGTTTCGCCACGGCCAGCCCGTCCGCATGCGCCAGCAAGGGCCCGGTGACGACCACGACGTGCTCGTGCGGGCCCGACGACGCCGTCAGCAGCCGCGCGAACTGCGGCGACGTCAGCGCGCGCGCCGGATTGGGAACCTCCCGGCCGGGCAGCAGATCGAACCGTCCGTCGACTCCGGCGTCCACCGCCAGCCGCTCGCCCTCGGCCCAACTCCCCGGTACCGGCCGCCCGTGCCCGGGGTGCAGCGGCAGCCGCTGGGCGAGTACGGGCGTCCGCAGATTCGCCTCCACCAGCAGGACGTCGTTGCCGATCTCGGCGAACGCCCCGGCCAGGTTGACCGCCACCGGGACCGCGTCCGCGTTCTGCCGGGGCGCCACGATCAGCAGGCTGCCCCGCCCGGCGAACCGCCGGTCGTGCACCAGCCGGAAGGCGATCGTGCGGTACGCCTCCGCCCGGTTGCCGTGCCCGGACCGGCCGACCTCCAGCATCCCCCGGCCGCCCCGCCGGCGCGGCAGTATCCCCAGCACCGGTGCCCGCAGATTGTCCTGCACGTCCGCCACCGACCGGACCCGCGGCTCCAGCACCGACCGCACCCAGGCCGCCAGGATGCCCAGCACCAGACCCGCCACGGCGCCCGTGAGCAGCAGCATCGTCAGACCGGGGCTGGACGGGAAGGCCGGCGGATCGCCCTTGCGGACGATGTCACCGGGCGTCGTGTCGAGCGATTTGAGACTGGCGATCCGCCCCTGCAGATCCGCTATCTCCGTCACCAGACTGCCGCGCTCGGACTGGTCGGCGGTCCGCCCCGACCCGGCGCCCTCCCCGGCGATCCGCTGGTCCAGCACCTTGCGCTGCGCCACCAGCGGTGCGAGCTCGGCACCGAGTTTGCCGACCGTCGTGTCGATCCGGTGGGCCGCCGCGTCCTGCCGGTAGCTCAGATACGCGTGGACGAAGGCGTTGACCAGCTCGGCAGCCCGGTCCGGGGAGCCCGCGCTGTACTCGAACATCAGCGTCTGGGTCTCGGGCGGATTGCTCACCCGCAGGTCGCGCTGGAGCGCGGCCGGATCCGTACGCTCCCCCAGGGCCTTGGCCGCCCCGGCCGCCACCGACGCGCTCTGGGCGATCTGCCGCTCGGTACCCATGCTGATCTGCTTGTCCACCGAGACACGACCCGCCTCGAACGGCGCGGTACTGATCGCATGCACCACCACCTCACCGGTCGCGGTATAGGTCTCGCCGCCCAGCACCGACACCGCGGCACCGCCGAGCATGCCCAGCACCAGCCCGAGCACGATGAAGGCCCGGTAGCGGAAGAGCCGGCGCAGCTGTTCGCGGATCTGGTCCGGCTCCTCGGCAGGCTCGTCGAAGACGCTCACGTACGTGCTCCTCCTGTGGGTAGGGGCGAGGGCGCCGCTTCGGCCGGCGCGACAACGGGATCCGGCACCGGTGCGGACCGGCGCCGGGACGGGCGGGTGATCAGCAGCGGGATGCACACCAGCAGGGCGAGCGGTCCCACGATGGCCATGAGACTGCCGCGCAGCAGCACCAGCTGGTAGAAGCCGAACGCCGGCACCAGCAGCGCGGCGAGCGTGCCCGGCCGGTGCCGGATCCGGTGCCGCACCTCGTCGATGCGCCGCCCCACGGCACCGATCAGACCGAACACGGCGACCACCGAAGGGAATCCGGCCCACATGTATGCCTCGATCCACAGCGGCGCGGAGAGGTTCTCGAAGCGGTATCCCGCGTGCCGGGCCAGCAGGACCCCGGCGTCGTCCGGCTTGCCCGGCCACGCCGGACGCGGCACGAAGAACAGCGGCGGACCGAGCGCGGCGGACGGTGTGAAGCCGTGCGTACGGACATAGTCCACACCCGTCTCGATCTGCTGGAACGCGTCGTAGTCGCCGTTGGAGGTGAACTGCTCGGCGAGCGCGACCACCCGGACCGGCTCCCGCTTGTCGTAGCGGAAGTAGTCGCTGTAGGGGAAGACCACCAGCACCACGGCCGCCACCCCCGCGGCACCGACCCGGAAGGCCCGCGGCCCGCGCAGCCAGGACGCGCCGAAGACCAGCGCCAGCAGGACCGTGCCGGCCCAGAAACGAGGCTGGCTGATGGGGTTGTTGACCACGACGTTCAGCGCGATCAGCAGCGGCAGCAACAGCCACCGCAGCCCCCGCAGCACCCGGTCACCGGCCTTGAACCGCGGTACGTGCACCAGCGCCACCAGCGCCCAGAACGCCGGAACCGACAGGGCCCACGCCGCCATCGCCCGGCCCGCCGACCCCGACGGCTCGGCCTGTGCCGCCGCCTCGTTGGCGGCCTGCCGACTGAGGAAGAATGCCGGTAACCCGCCCTGACCGGGAATCAGCACCACGGCCAGCAGCAGCGCCAGCCCGCACAGCAGCAGCACCCGCCCCGGCGCCAGCCGCCGCGAGAGGACCGGTTCCAGCGCCACGGAGGTGCGGGACGAACGCCACGCCGCCAGCGCCGATCCCGCGCTGTAGGCCAGAAGTCCCGTCTCCACCAGGAGAGTTGTGAGGAATCCGGTCCGCTCGTCGACCAGGAATCCCCGCGGATACGCATCCGTCGCGAGCATGGCCAGCGGCGCCAGCCCCAGCCACACGTACGAGAAGAGCCAGAACCCCAGGCCGATCAGCCGCGCCCGGACGTCCGTCAGCACCCGGGCGAGCGCGCCACCGGTGTGCACCACCACCACGCACTGCACGGCGAGCGCGGCCCCGAACCGGGCGTCCAGTGACCTCAGCACCAGCAGCGGCAACAGCACCACGAGGAACAGCACCCAGCAGCACAGCGCGGCGACCGCCCGCGAAGGTGGCGCGCCGCCCGCACGTCTCCCGGACGTCATCGGCCGACCACCCCCCAACTCCCCTTCCGCGAGGCCAATCTAAGGGGCATCGCATAGTAAGGCCGCCTACAGGACACAATCCCAACCCAATTCACCGTTCTCGGGACTCGGTTCCTCCTCCGACGACCCGACAGCCAGAGGGGGCAGCCGTGGAAGACTCGTTCACCGGCCGGTGCGTGCTCGTGGTCTCGACCAACTACGCACCCGAACACACCGGCATTGGGCCGTACTCGACACAGATAGCCGAACATCTTGCCGCGTCCGGCGCGGACACCCATGTCCTCGCGGGCATGCCGCACTACCCGGCCTGGGAAGTGGCGGAGGGATACCGTGGACGGTGGCGGGTCCGGGAGCGGCGGGGCGGGGTCACCGTGCACCGGCGCCGGCACACCGTCCCGCCGCGCCAGACCGCCGCGCACCGGGCGCTGTTCGAGGCGAGCATCCTGGCGCACGGTGTCCTCGCCCCGCCGCGCCTCCGGCCCGATGTGGTGCTCACCCAGATGCCCACCCTGGCCGGGGGAGTGCTCGGCGGGCGGCTGGCCCGGCGGTCCGGCGCCCCGCATGTCGTGGTGGTCCAGGACCTGATGGGCGCGGCGGCGGCGCAGAGCGGCATCCGCGGCGGCGGCGGGACCGCCGCGCTGGCCGGCGCCGTGGAGGCCCGGATCCTGCGCGGCGCCGCGGTCGTCGGGGTGGTCCACGAGTCGTTCGTGGCGCGGGTCACGGCGATGGGGGTGCCGCGGTCCCGGGTGCATGTGGTGCCCAACTGGACGCATGTGCAAGGGCCCGGCGGCGACCGGGAGCGGACCCGGGCCCGGCTCGGCTGGCCGCCGGAGGAGACCGTGGTCCTGCACGCCGGCAACATGGGGCTCAAACAGGGCCTGGACGTCCTCGTCGAGGCCGCCAGGCTCGCCGGTCAGGAGGCCGCCCCGGTACGGATCGTGCTCATGGGCGACGGCAACCAGCGCGCACATCTCCAGCGGCTCGCCGCGGGCGTCCCGGCGCTGTCCTTCCTGCCACCGGCCGGCGCGGAGGAGTTCTCCGACGTCCTCGCCGCGGCCGACGTCCTCGCGGTCACCCAGAAGGCGTCCGTGCTCGACATGAGCCTGCCGTCCAAGCTGACCTCGTACTTCATGACCGGGCGGCCGGTGATCGCCTCGGTGGCCGCCGAGGGCGGAACCGCCCAGGAGGTGCTGCGCTCGGGCGCCGGAGCGGTGATCGCGCCGGAGGACCCCAAGGCGCTGCTCGCCGAGGTGCGCGCGCTCGCCGCCGACCCCGGGCGGGCCGCCTGCCTCGGCGCCCGTGGGCCCCGCTACGTCGAGGAGCGGCTGAGCAGCCGGGCGGGACTGGAGCGGATCACCGCGCTGCTGCACCACGCCACCGCTGGGCGGGACGCCCGCCGGTAGGTCCGGGCGGCGGGGCCGCACCCCGGCCGCCCCCGTCACCACGCTCCCGTGAGAGACCGGTAGAACTCCTCCAGCCGGTCGGCCACGGCCGCCAGGGAGAACTCCGCCTCGACGGCCGCGTGGCCCGCGCACACCACGCGGTCACGCAGCTCGTCGTCCTCCAGCAGCCGCAGCACCGCATCGGCCAGCTGCTCCGGCGAACCGTCGGTCACCACGGCGGCCGCGCGCCGCCGCAGCGTGCCGGCGATGCCGCAGCTGTCGGTGCAGACCACGGGCGTGCCCACGGCCAGGGATTCCAGCACGGTCATCGGGAACGGCTCGTCGATGCTCGGCAGGACGTAGACGGTGGCCCGCGCGGTCCGCCGCACCGCCGCGTCGTGGTCCAGGGCACCGCCGTACCGCACCGCCTCCGACAACCCCTCGTCGGCGATCAGCCGCTGCACACCGGCGAGTTGCCCCTCGTCCGCACCGTGCACGGCGAACGTCACGTCGGGCCGCTTGCGGTGCACCAGCGCGGCCATCCGCACGAACGCCTCGGGCCGCTTGCGGGCCTGGAGCCGGGCCAGGAAGAGCACATCGGCGGTTTCCCGCGCCACGTCGGCCGGCCGGGCCCGCACCCCGTTGTGGAGCCGGACCAGCCGCGGCCCACGCGGCCCCAGCACCCGCCGCAGCCCGGTCTCCTCCTCCTCGGTCAGCACCAGTCCCGCCGCCGCCCTGCGCAGCAGCGGGACGTAGGCCCGGTCGAAGAGCCGGGCGACGGCCGAGCGGCGGGGCTGGACCATGCCGTGCGTCTGCACCAGGAAGGGCCGGCGGCGCGCCACGGCCACCGCCAGCGCGGCCAGCGACACCAGATCGCGTCCGGCGTGCAGATGCAGCACCTCGGCCCGGCCCGTGCGGCGCCACAGCAGCCACAGCAGGCCGGGGTGGAACAGGCCGAGGAACCCCTGCCCCGGCACCAGCGTGCGGGCCCGGCGGGCGCGCAGCGGTACCCCGTCCACGGTGCGCGGGGGCGCGCCCCGTCCCCGCCACAGCGAGACCAGCTCCACCTCATGGCCCCGTGCGGCGAGTTCGCCCAGCTGCCCGGTCGCCACGCTCACCGGGCCGCCGTACGCGCCGTCGTCGCTGACCAGGGTGACGACATGGGTGATCCTCACCGGACGCCTCCGGTGGTGTGCACGGTCCCCGCGGGCACGTCCCGGTGGGCGACCGCGCCCGCGCCGACCACCGCGCCCGCCCCGACGGTGACCCCGCGCAGCACCATGGCGCGCGCGGCCACCCACGCCCCGGCCTCCAGCCGGATCGGCGCGTTGTCGAACTCGAAGGTGGGAGAGCGCCGTTGATGGCTCCCGGTGCACAGCACCGCCCCCTGGGAGACGCAGACGTCGCTGCCGATGGTGATCGGCTCCAGGTTGATCAGCCAGGCGCCCTCGCCCACCCAGACGTCGTCGCCGACCGACAGCTTCCACGGCCACTGCACGCGCACCCGGTGCCGGATGAGCACCCGGCACCCGATCCGGGCACCGAACGCGCGCAGCAGCACCGGCCGCAGCCGCGGCGGACACCACCATTTGACGAAGACGAGGTTGAGCACCGCGAACCAGGCGGCCTGCACCGCAAGTCCGCGCCCCTTGTCGTAACCGGCACCGCTGAAGCCGCGCAGCCGACGCGCCGTGGCGGGAGCGCTCATCGGTCCACCCGCACCCGGAGTCCGGAGAGTTCGTCCTCCAGCTGCCGTACGTCCGACTCGACCATGATCCGGGCCAGTTCGTCGAACTGCACCTTCGCCGACCAGTCCAGCAGGCTCCTGGCCTTGGACGGATCGCCGATCAGCGCGTCCACCTCGCTGGGCCGTTCGTACTTCGGGTCGAAGCGCACGCTGCGCTCCCAGTCCAGCCCCACCGAGCCGAACGCGGCCTGGAGGAAGTCCCGTACGGTCGCGGCCACCCCCGTCGCCACCACGTAGTCGTCCGGCTCGTCGCGCTGCAGCATCAGCCACATGGCCTCCACGTACTCGGGGGCGTAGCCCCAGTCGCGGACCGCGTCGAGGTTGCCGAGGTAGAGGTGCTCCTGCAGTCCGGCCTGTATTCGGGCCACCGCGCGGGTGATCTTGCGGGTGACGAAGGTCTCGCCGCGACGCGGGCTCTCGTGGTTGAAGAGGATGCCATTGACGCCGAACAGGCCGTACGCCTCGCGGTAGTTGACGGTGGACCAGTACGCCATCACCTTGGCGCAGCCGTAGGGGCTGCGCGGGTGGAACGGCGTGCCCTCGTGCTGGGGCGGCGGCGTGGCGCCGAACATCTCCGAGGACGAGGCCTGGTACAGCCGGGTCCGGATGCCGCTGGCACGGATGGCCTCCAGCAGCCGCAGGGCGCCCAGACCGGTCACGTCGCCGGTGTAGAGCGGCGCGTCGAAGGAGACCCGGACATGGGACTGCGCGCCGAGGTTGTAGACCTCGTCGGGCTGCACGTCATGCAGCAGGTTCACCAGCGCCACCCCGTCCGAGAGGTCGACGTGGTGGAGCAGCAGCCGCCGGCCGGGCGTGTGCGGGTCCTGGTAGATGTGGTCGATGCGCTCGGTGTTGAAACTCGACGAGCGCCTGAGCAGCCCGTGCACTTCGTAGCCCTTGCTCAGCAACAGCTCCGCCAGATACGAGCCGTCCTGGCCGGTGATGCCGGTGATGACAGCGGTCTTGGGCATGACTTCCCCCCACGAGAAGCGATGGTGACGAGAGACCGAACGAGGTGATTTCCCCCTGCGCCGAGGGCGCGGGGCGCGGACGCTACCCGTTCGCCTCCCGGTGGTCGAGAGCGAGGCATGGCAGAAATTTCCGGAAATAGAGGGTGGGCATAGCGGATCTACTGCCACAATCCGCCCATGGATGCCATGGATGACCTGCTGCCCCCACCCGCCCGTGTCTTCGTCGCCGGCCACCGCGGCCTGGTGGGATCCGCCGTCGCCCGGCGGCTGACCGCCCAGGGCTACGACGTACTGACCCGGTCGCGCGCCGAACTCGACCTGAGGGACGCCGAGGCCACCGCCGCCTACCTGCGCAGGACCCGCCCCGACGCCGTCGTCATGGCGGCCGCCAAGGTCGGCGGGATCATGGCGAACAGCACCAGCCCCGTGGACTTCCTGGAGGACAACCTCGTCATCCAGCTCAGCGTCATCGCCGGCGCGCACCGCGCGGACGTACGCCGGCTGCTGTTCCTCGGGTCGAGCTGCATCTACCCCCGCCACGCCCCCCAGCCGATCACCGAGGACGCCCTGCTGAGCGGCCCCCTGGAGCCCACCAACGAGGCGTACGCGATAGCCAAGATCGCCGGGCTGATCCAGATCCGGTCCTACCGGCGGCAGTACGGCGCGTCCTTCATCTCCGCCATGCCGACCAATCTCTACGGCCCCGGCGACAATTTCGACCTGGCGACCTCGCACGTCCTGCCCGCGCTCATCCGCCGCTGCCACGAGGCCAAGGAGAACCGGCTGGACCGCCTCACCCTCTGGGGCACGGGCACGCCCCGGCGCGAGTTCCTGCACGTCGACGACCTGGCCTCGGCGTGCGAGGTGCTGCTGCGCCGCCACGACGGCGACGCCCCGGTCAACGTCGGCTGCGGCGAGGACCTGACCATCGCCGACCTCGCGCACACCGTCGCCTCCGTCGTGGGCTACGAGGGCCGGATCGCCTTCGACCCGTCCCACCCCGACGGCACCCCGCGCAAGCTGCTGGACATCAGCCGGATGCGCGCGCTGGACTGGGCGCCGACCGTGCCGCTCGCCGAGGGCATCGCCCAGACCTACCGGGCGTGGCGCGCGCAGTTCGCGCCGGCGTGAGAGCGCCGCGCCCCGGGCGGGCGGCCGGCCGGTCCTCGACGAGGTGCCGCCGGCCGCCCGCCCGCCCCCGCCCCGCTCAGTACGCACCGCGACCGTCCACCACGGCCCGCACGGTGCGGGCCAGCACATCGAGGTCGCGGGCGTAGGACCAGTTGTCCACATAGCTCAGATCCAGCGCGACGGTCTCGTCCCACGAGAGATCGGACCGGCCGCTGACCTGCCATAACCCGGTCAGTCCCGGTTTCACCGACAGCCTGCGCAGCTCGGTGCCGTCGTACCGCTCGACCTCCTCGGGCAGCGGCGGCCGCGGCCCGACCAGCGACATATGGCCCGCCAGTACGTTGAACAGCTGCGGCAGTTCGTCCAGCGAGAAGCGGCGCAGCACCCGGCCGACCCGGGTCACCCGCGGATCGCGCCGCATCTTGAACATCGCCCCGTCGTGCTCGTTCGCCGCTTCCAGCGCGGCCCGCATCCGGTCGGCGGCGACGACCATCGTGCGGAACTTCCACATCCGGAACGGCATCACGTCCCGGCCCACCCGCATCTGCCAGTAGAACACCGGCCCCGCGGAGGAGAGCCTGATCACCGTCGCCACCACGGCGAACACGGGGGCGAGCAGCACCAGCAGCAGCAGCGCCCCCGCCCGGTCCGTGGCCCCCTTCAGCACCACCGGAAGCCCCCGCCGTGCCGCCGGCGCTATGTGCAGCACCGTCAGACCGGCCGCCTCGGCGATCCTGACCCGGTGCCGGGACACATCGAACAGTCCCGGAAGTATGGCCAGATCCCGGCCCTCGTCGTGCAGCGCCCAGGCCAGCCGGCGCACCCGTGCGGCGGACATCCGGCGGCCCGGCACCACGAAGACCAGATCGGCGTCCAACTCGGCCGCACACCGCAGTACGGTCTGCCCGTCCAGCTGCGCTTCGAGGCCGTCCCCGTCCCGGGCGAGCCGCGCCGGCACGGGCACCGCCGCCTCGAACGGCTCCGCCCCGACGAGGCAGCCGCCGACGACGACGTACTCGTGATCGGTGCGGTGTGCCAGCCCCGCCAGCGCCATGTCGACCGCGCCCGCCTCCCCGACCAGCAGCACCCGGCGCAGCGCCTGCGCCCGGCGGCGGACGGCGAGGAGGTAGCGGTGGACGAGCTTGCGCCGGACCACGGTCAGCGCCAGAGCGGGCACCAGCGCCGGCACGCAGACCGTGGTGGCCACATCGATGCGCGCCGCGACGCAGACGACGCCCAGCACCCCCAGCATCGTCAGCCAGTCCCGTAACACGGGCAGCACCGCTCCGCCCGCCCCCAGCTCATCCCTGCCGTAACGATTCTTTGCCGCACCCACGACAAGCCATGCGGCGCCGGCCAGAACGGCGACGAGCACCGGCTGCGGCTGCCGCGTCGCCGCACAGGCCACCCCGACCGGCACCACCGTGCCGACCACATCCGCTACCAACACCCCCTGCAGGAGCCGCCGTTCGACGTTCCTGCGTCTGCTTGCCCGGTGCGGTCCCGACGCACACCGCAGCCCTGCCGTCGTGGCGGGAGAGGAGGCCCCCCGTGACGCGGCAGCTTCGAACAACCCCATGGCCCCCCACTTGGTCGTCCCCTCAATTCCGGCGCGGCCGCCCCCCCCCGGCGCCCGGCCGCCTCCGTGCTGGACGTGAACGCTAGAGCACGATGCGTCCGACTGCTGCTGTTTACCTATTTTGACTGTTCTTGTGAGTCATTGTTTACGGTTGAGGGACGTTGTGATCCATCATCCTGGGGTGTCCGGCATGGTGGCCGGGATGCGCGAGGACCAACTCCCTCTCATCCACCGCGAGTTGGTGTATGCCGCCGACTCCGTCGCGGCCGGGCACCGGTCGCTCAGCTCGCCGCGTCCGACTTCCAAGGGCGGACGAAGTCGGACAGGGCGCGCTGTGCGGCCAGGGCGATCATCTGTTCGTTGAGCGGGGTGTCCGCCGGGTGAAGGAAGTGGTCGAGGCCGGGCAGGACCCGTAGTCCGGGACCGGTGGTCCGGGCCGCGGCCAAGGCCGCGAGCAGCGGTGGCATTGTCCGGCACAGCACGTTGGTGTCCGCGGTGCCACAGGTGACCAGGACGCGGGTGCCTGGGGCGACGCCTCGGGCGATGTCCGGCGGATAGATGGCGTCGTCGCTGCGGACGAAGAGGGCGTTGCGCGGACCGAACATCACGTTCAGCGAGGAAACGATGAAGGGCAGCAGTCCCGAGGTGTCCACCTGGCGTCCGGCACGGAAGTCCGCGATGGAACGGTATACGCCGTACTTGTTCAACTGCGCCTGCCCAGGCCAGAGTTCATCCGCCTTGACCAGCTTGTCCAAGTTGTCCCCGAGTTGCCGGCCGATCGCGTCCAGGACCCGGGTGGCCTGCGGGGCGATGAGCGCCAGCCCGGCGGGCTTCGGGTGAACGGCGCGGGCGACGAGCAGTGCCTGGAGGCCTCCCTCGCTGTGCCCGACGATGATCAGCTTGTGCGGGTCGGCGTCGGGCTGGGCGCGCAGGACGTTGTACGCGGCGACGGCCTGGGCGGTGTACGCGGCCATGTCGATGTGCTCGGGGTTCTTGTACCGGCCCCATTCGGTACGGCCGGTGCCGAATTTGTCGAAGCGCAGGCTCATCACACCGTTCTCGCCCAGGACGCTCGCGATCAGGGCGAGGGTGTGTGGAGTGAACACGGGCGGCTGGTCGCCGTTGCGGTCCGTCGGGCCGCTGCCGGGGAGCAACAGCGCGGCGGCAAGCCGTTGGCCCGCGCGATGGGCGGGGATGTGCACGGTGCCGTACGTGGTGGCGCCGCCGACGGTGAACCGCACCTGGTGATCGGCGGCGGGTATGACGGCCGTGGAACGGGCCGCTGTGGTCGCGTCGGCCGTCCCCAACGCCGCGTCGGCCGTTCCCAACGCCGGCTCGGCCATGGTGACGGCGGCCGCGGCCATGAGTACGGCCAGTGCGCGGCGCCGCCAGGTGCCGGTGCTCCCACGCATGAGTTCTCCCAACGGTCCGGGAATGCGGGAAACGTGCGGGTCCGCGAGCGACTCCTCCCGACGTCAGCGGGCGGCCAGGGGGATGGCTGCGTCGACCTGCAGCGCCCCGCTGTTCATGACGCCGCGTCTCCTTGCACCGTGCCGTGGGCTGCGCCGGCTGCGGCACGCGCGGATGAGGTGAACGAGGTCAGCACGCCCCCGCAGCTGTCCAGAACCGTCGGATCGCCGATGCCATGGGCAACCGCTTCGGCGAGCAGTGTCCGCAGCCGCGTCTCCCACTCGTCGGCGAAGCCGGGCGCGGGCGGACCGCTGCGGGCGTCACGCTGCACCAGGGCGCCGCTCTTGCCGTTGATCCGGAGGAGACCCTCCCGTCGCAGCAGGTCGTACGCCTTGTTCACGGTGTGGAAATTGATGCCCAGATCGACGGCGAGCTGCCGGGTCGAGGGCAGTGAACTGCCTTCGACGAGTTCACCGGATGCGATGGCCTCAACAATCCGGTTCCGGATCTGCTGGTAAATGGGCACCTCGCCGCCCGGATCGAGGCCGAGGATCACGTTCGGGCTCCCATCGTCGCCCTGTTCTACCCTGCATAGAACAGTACGGCGGTCTGCCGGAGAGGCGCGTTAAGGACGCGCTAAAGTCTCGCTGAAAGCTTGCGGTTCTCCATCGGCCCGGTTCCGTCGGGATGATCACCGACGTGGCGACGTGGGAGAGCCGGCCGCGTCGCGGAAGGGACCGGATCCCCTCGACCGGATCGATCGAGTCGGTCAGGCGGAGTGCTCGGTGCGGTCGCCGCCCCAGAGGGTGTGGAATGCCCCGTCACGGTCGGTGCGTCGGTAGGTGTGTGCGCCGAAGAAGTCCCGTTGGCCCTGGATGAGCGCCGCCGGCAACCGCGGTGAACGCAGGGCGTCGTAGTAGGCGAGCGCCGCCGAGAATCCGGGGGCGGGAAGACCCAGTTCGGCCGCCGAGGACACCACCCGCCGCCAGGCGTCCTGCGCCGCCTCCAGTGCCTCCCGGAAGTAGGGCGCGGTCAGCAGCGTCACCGGCTGGTCCGTGCCGCGGTAGGTCTCGGTGATCCGGTTCAGGAAGCGGGCCCGGATGATGCAGCCGCCGCGCCAGATCTTCGCCACGGCTCCCGGGTCGATTCCCCACCCGTACTCCTGGCTGCCGGCCTGGATCTGGTGCACGCCCTGTGCGTAGGCGACGATCTTCGACGCGTACAGCGCCTGCTCGACGTCGTCGGTGAAGGACTCGGCCGCCGACCCGCCGAGGCGCCGGCCGGCCGGGCCCGGCAGTCCCTGCGAGGCGTCGCGGAGGTCGGCGTGGCCGGACAGTGAGCGGGCGAAGACGGCCTCGGCGATTCCGCTCACCGGTACGCCCAGGTCCAGTGCCGTCTGCACGGTCCAGCGGCCCGTCCCCTTCTGCTCCGCCTGGTCGAGCACCACGTCGACGAACGGCTTGCCGGTGGCGGCGTCGGTGTGTCCCAGGACCTCGGCGGTGATCTCGATGAGGTACGACTCCAGCCGGCCCTGGTTCCAGGTCCGGAAGACCTCGGCGATGCCGGCCGGATCCATGCCCAGCGCCCGGCGCAGCAGGTCGTACGCCTCGGCGATGAGCTGCATGTCGGCGTACTCGATGCCGTTGTGCACCATCTTCACGAAGTGGCCGGCACCGTCGGGCCCGATGTGCGTGCAGCACGGCGCGGCGTCGACCTTGGCGGAGATGTCCTCCAGCAGGGGGCCGAGCGAGGCGTACGCCTCGGGCGAGCCACCGGGCATGATGCTCGGGCCGTGGAGCGCGCCCTCTTCGCCGCCGGACACGCCGGTGCCGACGAAGTGCAGCCCCCGGTCCCGCAGCGCGGCCTCCCGCCGTCGGGTGTCCGCGAAGTGCGCGTTCCCCCCGTCCACGATCATGTCGCCCGGTTCGAGCAGCGGCGCGAACTCGTCGATGACCGCGTCCGTGGGCGCCCCCGCCTTGACCATCACCATCAGCCGTCGCGGCCGTGCCAGCGAGGCGACGAACGCCTCCGCCGACCCGGTGGGCACAAAGCTCCCCTCGCCGCCGAATTCGTCCATCAGCGCCTGAGTGCGGGTCTCGGTGCGGTTGTGGAGCGCGACGGTGTGCCCGTGGCGGGCGAAATTACGGGCGAGATTGCGGCCCATCACCGCGAGCCCGGTCACGCCGATGTCCGCCTGCCCAGCCATGATCATCAACTCCTGCCGTTCCCGACACGCCTGAACGTCGTTTCCGTGGCCCGGCGAGGCGCTGTCGGCCGCCCAACTCCGATCTTGCATATCAAATCACGATGATCACCCATGAAGTGGACATCGCTGACGCACTGGCGTGCCGGTCGGGCGCGTGCAGCCGGTACGGAAGGGCGAGCGACCCCGGGGACGGGGTGCCCGGGGATCGGGCTGGCGCTCCGGCGGCGACCGGCATCCTGACCGTGGACGACTCCCCGGGCGTGTCGTGTGCGTCGCCGTGGTGACGCACACGTGCGGAACTGTGGTGACGTTGCGTCCACCGTGTGGGGTCGGTTCGGAGGCTGACCGGGCGGAGTGGACCGGTCCTGTTGACCCCGCTCCGGGGCGAGAGAGGTGAACACGATGACGGACAGCGCAGACCGGATCGCCGAGACGGACCGCGGCACGGTCATGCGTCGAACTGCCCTTCCTCTTCCGCACCTTCGACGCCTACCCGGAGAGTCCGATGCTGGGCAGGCCGACCGACGCCGAGCGGGCCCTGGGCCGCACTTTCGCAGCCGGGATCGCCGAGTTCGTCACGACCGGATCGGTGAACGACTGGCTGCCCCAGGCCGTATTGCCGCCGACCCCCGTCGGTGCCTCCTGTTGCCGTCCGGGGCGGTCTACAGCGCGGCCTTCTGGGGCTGAGTGGGGACGACGATGACCGTTGTGGTGTCGGCGGCGAGGGCCTGGGTGAATGCGCGTTCCAAGTCGTCGGTGGTGTCGACGTCGACGGTGCGGCAGCCGAAGCCGTGGGCCAGGGAGGCGATGTCGATGCCGGGCAGGTCGAGCCCTGGCACGCCGGGGGTTTCCTCCAGCTCCGCGAAGGACTTGAGGATGGAGTATTCCTGGTTGCGCATGACCACGTAGACGATCGGCAGTCGGTGCTGGGCGGCGGTCCAGATGGCTTGGACGGAATACTGGAACGAGCCGTCGCCGATCAGGCCGATGACGGGTCGGCGGACGCCCCGGCTGCGATCGGCCAAGGCGACCCCCACCGCCGCCGGAGTGCCCCATCCGATGCCTCCGCTGGCCGTGGCGAAGAACGATCCCGACGCGACGGTGGGCAGCCACTCGATCTGTTGGGCCATGGTGGAGGTCGACTCGTTGACGATGACGGCGTCGAGAGGCCTGAGCTTGCTGAGGGACGCGTAGACCTCTGGCGGGGTGAGCGGGCGGCTCGGTGTCGCCGGGAGTTGCCGCGGCCGCTCCATGGTCTTGGGGGCGCTCCGCGCCGATCCTTCCGCGACGAGTTCGAGGAGTTGGTCGATGGCGGTCGTGGGATCGCCCAGGAGGCTGTCGCCCCTCCGCGCGGCCGCGGCGACCTCGGGGTCCGCGGTGATCTGCAGCAGTTCCGTCCCTGCCGGGAGGTAGTCGCCGGGCACGTAGGGGTAGTAGCGGAACACCTCGCCTCCGAGCACGACGACCAGGTCGTGCCCGGCCAGCCGATCGCTGACGGCCTTGATGGAGATGCCGAGCGGGCCGCAGAAGAGCGGGTGGTCTTCGGGGAACGAGACGCGGTCCGGCAAGGGGGCCCCGTAAACGGCCGCGCGCAGCTTCTCCGCCAGGGCGATCGCCGAGTCCCATCCGCCGCTGCGGTCCACCTCCGGTCCGAAGACCAGCGCGGGGCGGCGGCTCGCCGAGATGCGGTCGGCGAAGGAGCGCAGCCGCTGCGCGTCGGGCACGACCCGTGCGCTCACGGTACGCACCGGCACCGAGCCGGCCAGCGGCCTCTTCCAGTCGTCGAGCGGAATCGACAGGTGGACCGGGCCGGCCGGCGGCTGGAGGGCCGTCGCGTAGGCCCGCATGAAGGCGTTCGGTACGTCTTCGGCGCGGGCGGGCTCGTACGACCACTTCACCCATGGCTTCGGCATGGTGGTCGCATCCCGATTGCCCAGGTACGGCTCGCCGATGACCATCTCGCGGTGCTGCTGCCCCGACGTGATGATCAGGGGGGTGTTGCCGCGGTACGCGGCCACCAGATTGCCCAGGGAATTGCCCAGCCCCGCCGAGGAGTGGACGTTGACCAGCGCCGGGCGCTGCGTGACCTGGGCAAAGGCGTCGGCCATGGCGATGACGGAAGCCTCTTGCAGCGCCAGCACGTAGGTGAAGTCGTCGGGGAAATCCTGGAGGAAGGTCTGCTCCGTCGAACCGGGATTACCGAAGACGGTCGTCAGCTCAAGGGTGCGCAGCAGATCGTACGTAACGCTGTGGACCGTTGATTTCGGAGCCACGGACACCACCCGTTCCTCATCACGGCGCTGAGAGGTCATCCGGCCCAGTATGTGGCGGACGGAACGACCGCCGGCGCGTCGCCGCCGTGTCCGCCGAATGTTGGGCCGTTCGCGATGCGCGACGGCCCCGGAGCCGTACCGCCCGCTCCGTCACCGGGGACGCGTCGGGGGCCGCTATGCCTGACGGGCCGCGGAGATCTGGCCGACCAGGACGGCGAACGGCATGTCGAGGGCGGCGTAGACGGCGCCGGACTCGGGTGCCGCGTTGTCGGCCAGGGCCTCGACCATGAGGGTGGCGTAGTCGCTGACGATGACGCCCGCCTGCTGCATGCGCACCAGCCCCGCCTGCCGCTTGGCCCGGCTGAAGGTCCCGGAGGCGTCCAGGGCGACGTACGCGTCGTATCCGGCGGCCGTGGCGGCGTACGCGGGCAGCGCCGCGCACACCTCCAGCGACACCCCGGCGAAGATCAGCTTCTGTCGGCCGGTCGCCTCGATGGCCTCGCGGACGCGGTTGTCGTGCCAGGCGTTGACCGTGCTGCGGTCGATGATCTTCTGGTCGGCGGGCAGCGCCTCGACCAGCTCAGGGGCGGTCGGCCCCCACAGGCTGTCGGCCGAAGTGGTGGTCACGACCAGCGGGATGCCCAGGACCGTCGCCGCCTTGGCCAGCGCCACCACGTTGTGCTTGAGCTCGTCGACGGTGATGTCACGGACGCCGGACAGCAGGCCCACCTGGTGGTCGACCAGGACCACGGCGGCGTTCTCCCGCGTGAGCGACTCCAGGAACTTGCTGCGCTCGCTCATCTCGCACTCCTCGTTGGGTTGAGCCACAGCTCATTGGTCACTAATCTTGATAGTCAATATTGGTGACTACTTCACGCTATGCCTCGGCCCGGGGGAGCGCAAGCACCCGACGGGGCGGGGTGCCCGGGGCGGGCCGGTGCCGTCCCGGCCGTCGTTCAGGGACACCTGAATGCGCAGGTCACACCCTGCGCGGCGGCGGACGACCATCGAGACGGGAGCTGCGTTGGCCAGGAACCGGACCGCGGAACCGGACCTCGGCGTACTCGCCGCGCAGGTCCTCTTCGCCGTTCAACACGAGCTGTTCGCCGCGCTCGCCGAGCAGGGCTTCGACGACATCCAGCCGCGCACCGGCGCCGTCCTCGCCCACCTGCGTGCCGAGGGCATCCGGGCCAGCGAACTCGCCCGCGCCTCCGGACGGCACAAGCAGGTCATCGGCTCCCTCATCGACGATCTCGAACGCCTGGGCTATGTCGAGCGCACACCCGACCCCGCCGACCGCCGGGCCAAACTGATCTGCCCCACCGAGCGTGGCCTGCTCCAGATGGAGACCGCCGCCGCCATCATGCGCACGATCGAGGAACGTCACGCGAAGGCGCTGGGCAGGCAGGAATACGCCGCCTTCAAGTCGGCTCTCCGCCGTGTGGCCGACCTCCCACGCAAGTCCTCAGGGTGAACGCGCGAACCACCGGCCCGAGGCGCGGCCGCGCACGCCGGGCCCGGGTGCGACGAGTTGGCCCACCGCGCGCACTCGTCCCGCAGGACGTTCATCCGGCGTTTCCGGCAGGAGACGGACACCTCGCGTCGGGAGCGGGGCGGCCGTGGAGGCGTTCGACCCGGTGACGTAGGTGTGCTCGTCCGGTCCGGCGTCGTCGCGGTGGGCACGGGCCCGCACCACCGGTGATCAGGATGGTGTTTCCGGTGAGCTTCATGAGGTGCTCCTTGCCGTCTCAGACCGTGGCCAGGGCCGGGTAGTCGGTGTATCCGCGGGCGCCGGAGGCGTAGACGGTGGTCCAGTCGATGTCGGCGAGCGGGGCTCCGGTGGCGAGCCGGGCAGGCAGGTCGGGGTTGGCGATGAACGGGCGGCCGAAGGCGACCACGTCGGCGAGCCCCGCATCGACCAGATGGGCGGCCCGCTCGGCGGCGAACTCGACGTTGGCGATGAGCGTGCCGTCGAACAGCGGCCGGAAGTGGGCGAACATCCCGTCGCCGCCCAGTCCGTCGAGCGGGGTTGCGGTCAGGTCGCGCGTGGCGCCCATCACCAGCAGGTGCGACAGGCCGTTCAGGTGGGAGATGACGTACTCGGCGGCCGGCAGGGTCTCGTCGTTGGCCTCGAACGGACCGGTCTCGTGCATCGGGCCGAGCTTGACGCCGGTCCGTTCCGGACCGACCGCCGTGGCCACCGCGTCGGCGATCTCCAGGGTCAGCCGGGCCCGGTTCTCGATGGACCCCCCGTAGGCGTCGGTGCGCTGATTGGTGGCCTTGTTGAGGAACTGGGCCGGCAGGTAGAGGTAGTTGGCGAGGATCTGCACGCCGTCGAACCCGGCGGTGAGGGCGTTGCGGGCAGCGGTGGCGTAGTCGGCGATGGTCCGACGGATCTCGGCGGGGCTCATCGCGCGCGGCGTGACCGTGGGCTTGCGGCCGGTCGGGGTGACGCTGCGCTGCTGCGGGTCGACGGCGGAGGCCGAGAGCGGGAGGGCGCCCGCGCGCAGATCGGGGTGCGAGATGGCCCCGGTGTGCCAGAGCTGGGCGATCATCCGGCCGCCCGCCGCGTGCACGGCCTCGGTCACCCGCCGCCAGCCGTGAACCTGCTCGGAGCTCCACAGGCCGGGCGTGTCGGCCCAGCCGAAGCCGTCCGGGCTGATCGCGGTCGCCTCGCCGACGATGACACCGGCGGAGGCCCGCTGGGCGTAGTACTCGGCCTGCAGTGCGGTCGGCACATGGCCGGGATTGTCGGCGCGCATCCGGGTCAGCGGTGCCATCGCGATGCGGTTGGGCAGTTCCAGATCGCCCATCCGGACCGGCGTGAACAGCGGTGCGACGTTCATCGTGTGCTCCTCTCACCCATTCACAATGTCGCTCGACATCGTTTTATGCCCGATCCGGTGCCATGTCAATGTCGAGTGACATCGTGTACGGTGAATGAGTTGCGAGAGGGAGGTGCCAGGCATGGGCGTGTCACGACAGAAGGCAGCCGAGAACCACGACGCGATCGTGGACGCCGCCGAGACGCTGTTCCGTCAGCGCGGAGCGGAGGCTGTCGGCCTGGTGGAGCTGATGGCGGCCGCCGGACTGACCCGGGGCGGCTTCTACAACCACTTCGCGTCCAAGGGAGCCCTGGTGGACGAGGTGGTGGCCAAGGCCATGACCAAGGGGCTGGCCAACCTCACCGCCCTCCTGGATGCCCCCGTCGCACGCGATACCGACCCGGTCGACGCCCAGATCGACTGGTACCTGTCACCCGAGCACCGCGCCGACATCGACCACGGCTGCCCCAACGCGGGCTTCCTCGGCGACGCCCCCCGCCTCGACGACGCCGCCCGCTCCCGCTACACCACCGGACTGACCGCCAACCTGCACCGCTTCGGTCAGGCCATTCAGGACGCCACCGGCCTGGACGAGGAAGAAGCCTGGTCGCGCGCCCTCGCCCTCTTCAGTCAGATGGCCGGCGCGCTCCTGCTGTCCCGCGCGGTCGCCTCCACCGACCCGGAACTGTCCGACCAACTGCTCGCCGCCGCCCGCCAGGACCTCCACACCCGCGCCCACCACAGCTGAGGCCCTTGCGTCGATTGCCATCGGTGATGCCGGGAGAACCTGGCGTCACCGGCGTACGAAGGTGCGCACGGGCCGACGTGCGCGGTGCGCCGCAACACCGCAACCTGGACGCATGACCTGTGGGTGCGTGACGAAGGGGCAGCACTGAAATCCGCAGTCGTCGACGCCGCCGGTCCGACCGGGGCGCAGGCCGAGAAGAAGCTCGACGCCACCGGGCAGGAGGCGTGTCGCAGCGCCCCATCCGCCGACACCGACCAGCTCACCTGACCCGGCCGGCCCTCCATGGGAGAACTCGCCATGCCGAACAACGAAGAGACGAGGGGCAGCGCCGCGAGCCAACCGCGCTCGGAAGCATGGAAGACGGCGCTCACCGTGCTGCAGTCGGCGAAACCGCCGTTCGTTCCGGAGGGGGCGGAGGCGATGACGGTTCTCGTCGAGTTCCCTCCAGGCGATCCCGGTACCCCTCCGCACCGGCACCCGGGACCTGCCTTCGGCTACATGCTGGCGGGGGAGATGCTCTTCGAGCTGGAAGGTGAGCCGGAGCGGGTGATCAAGGCCGGTGAGTCGTTCTGGGAGCCGGGCGGCGATGTCATCCACTACCAGGACGGCAACAACCGGACGGACTCCCCGAGCCGCTTCGTCGTCACCATGCTGTGCGCACCGGGTCAGCCCATGGTCACTCTGGTCGACGACGAAGAGCTGGCCCGGCGCCGGCACCTACGCGCTCCCCGCCCGGGCGCCTGACCCGCCACTGACCCCCTTGCGTGGACGGGTACCGGCTTGCCCCGTGGCCGTCAGGTCAGAGCCGCCGCAAGGCCGTTCAACCGCAGGCGGGTGGCGCCGCGCAGGTGGGGGAAGTCGTGGTCGGGCTCCGCGGAAGGGGTGAGGAAGGCCGCTTGCTCGGTCCACCTCAGGCGGGTGCCGTCGGCCTCCGGGCGCAGTTCGACGGTGACCAGTGACGTCCAGCGCGGTATGTCGTCCACGCGGGACGTGTACGCGTAGACGATCCTCGACCCCGGCGCGATGTCGAGGTACCGGGATGCGTACGCGAGCCGTTCCGGCGGTGCGTCCGGGACCGTGAAGACACTGGACGCCGTCTCGCCACCGTGCACGGTGAAGTCGTGGCGGTACGACACCTGGCGGCCCGGCAGCTTGAACCACCGGCGCCGGACCGGAGTGTCGGCAAAGGCCTCGAACACCGCGCTCGGCGGCGCGGCCAGGTCGACTCCGACCGTGAAGGTGTCGTGCCGTACCCCCGGGACCGCGCTGCCGGACTGTCCGTCAGCGGCTGCGCCCGCGGTACTGGTTCCGACGGCGTTGGTGGCCATCTTTTCCTCACATGACGTCGTGGGGGATCGGGCGAGCGCCCATTGGTTACTATCCGTATGTAACGGCGTGCGGCCGCCGTGATCAAGGTCTGGCGCTCACGCACTTTGACGTCAGCTACGCACTCGAAGGGAACCGGCACATGGATTCCGCACTGCGCTCCCAGCTGGCGGCCGCCGGGGTCACCCCGGAGTGCGCGGCGACCATCGAACTCGTGCGCGATGTGCTCGCCCGCGTCGGAGACAAGTGGACCGTCCTGGTCATCACCACGCTCGCCGACGGACCGCTGCGCTTCACGGTCCTCCACGAGCGGATCGCCGGGATCTCCCAGCGGATGCTCAGCCAGACGCTCCGTTCGCTGACCCGCGACGGGCTGATCACGCGGACGGCCTACGCCGAAGTACCGCCTCGCGTCGAATACGCGCTCACCCCGCTGGGGCGATCGCTCGACGCCACCGTCACGCACGTGGTGGGCTGGGTGCAGGCACACCAGATGGAGATCGTCCGTAACCGTGAGGTGTTCGACGGAGCCGGTTCCGCGGCGCCGTGAAGCCACGGGCAACACCGCCGCGCCTTCCGCTCGCCGGTCTCGCGGCGGCGTGCGTCAGGACGGCAGCCGGCACGGCCCGGTGTTGTGTGTTCGCGTCGAGCAAGGTCAGGGGGTGAGGGGCCCCTGCAGGATCCGCCGGCCTGCCTTCTCGTCGCCGTCCCAGACGAACGCCCCGCCGTCGAGCGGCATTCGCCCCCACAGCAGAAGCAGCAATGATTCCGCGGGCGCGGCCAGCGCGGCCACCGGTGCACCGGGGCCGTACACCCACGAGGCGCCGGTGTCGGTGGCTTCCAGGCGCAGGGTGGCCGTCGGCGGCCGGGTGCGTCCGCGGGCGATCTGCCGGGGCGCCATCGTGTCGAAGACCTCGGCCACCCCCTCGCCCGCGAGTCCGGCGTCGAGCGGTCGCGGGGCACCCGACGCGCGTTCGGCGTCCCAGCGGTGGACGAGTGCCTCCAGGCAGCGGCGCCGTTGCCAGAAGCCGACGGTGTGCGGCGGGTGGAACGTCCAGGCGGGAGCGGATGGATCGGTGTCCAGTGCCTCGTACAGCGTCTGCGACGCATCGTCGAACCACCGCACCAGAGCGGCCCGCTCGCGCGGCGCGGCAGGCGGTTCGTAGCCACCGCGCTTCTGGGTGACTGCGACGGCCGCCGAGAGGTTCGAACTGCCCACGTGCTCCGCCAGGTTCAGCAGCGTCCAGTCGCCGCAGTGCTCGACCCGCGCGGTGAGGTCCCCGTCGAGGCAGTCCCGGAAAGCGTCCAGTTCACGGCGCAAGTGGCGGAGAAGCGGAGAGGGTTCCATGCGGCGAAGCTATCCGACACGGGCGGGAGTCCGGAGCCGGTCTGTGGGGCACAGCGTTCAGGACGGTTGGGTCCGGCCTTGGAAGACGACGGTCAGGAGCCCGGGAAAACACGCTTCGAGATCGTCCGCGCGCAGGGTGAGGTAGTTTCTGCGGCCTTCGTGGCGGAGGCGGATGACGCCGCTCTCGCGCAGGACTCGCCAATGGTGGGTGAGGGTGGATTTCGGTGCGTCCGTCTCGATCGCACCGCAGTAGGTCTCCGCTCCCGACGCGAGCGCGCGGACGATCTTCATTCGCACCGGGTGCCCGAGTGCGGCCAACACGTCCTCGAGGGTGATCTGTTCGCGGGTCGGGTGCAGGAGAGCGGCCATGTTTCGAGGCTACGGCATATCCGTACAGCCGTACGTCGACCGTTCCCGTTCGCTCCAAGTGGCCACTGGGCAAAGGGATCTGAGACTCGACTATTGTACGGTTCTCCCGTACAAACGTACTTGTTCCCAGGGGGGCGCATGCCTGACGCAGTGTCCGACGTCGAGCTGGCACGTTCACTGGAAGGCGGGTTCGTCAGCCGCCACGCCGAGATCGGCGGGGTTCGCCTGCATTACGTGGCAGGCGGTCACGGCGATCCGCTGCTGCTGTTGGGCGGATGGCCGCAGACGTGGTGGCAGTTCCACAAGGTCATGCCCGCACTCGCCGAGCGCTTCCGGGTCGTCGCCGTCGACCTGCGCGGCATGGGCGGCTCGGGCAAACCCGCCGGCGGGTACGACAAGAAGGCCATGGCCGCGGACATCCGCGGCCTGGTCGGCCACCTCGGATACGACGCCGTGCATATCGCGGGGCACGACATCGGGGGCATGGTCGCGTACGCGTTCGCCGCCAACCACCCCGAAATGACGCGCCGCGTCGCACTGTTGGACATCGCGCCACCGGACGACCGGTTCTTCGGCCACTCCCTGCTGCCGGTACCCGGGCGCCATCAAGTCGACGGCGACATCCACGCCGGCCCCGGCCGGTTCCTGTGGTGGTTCGCCTTCAACCAGGTCCCCGACCTGCCCGAACGGCTCCTCGCCGGCCGTGCCCGGTTGCTGATCGACTGGATGATCGACTACCTCGCCGCGAACCCTGCCGCCATCACCGACCACGACCGGGACGTCTACGCCCGCGCCTACTCCGGTGACGGGGCGATCCGCGCCGGCAACGCCTGGTACCGGGCCCTTGCCCAGGACATCGCCGACGGAACGACGTACGCCCCTCTGACCGCTCCGGTGCTGGCCCTCGGCGGTGGCGAAGGCACCCGAGCCATCCTGGAACCGGTCCTCGCATCCCGGGCCACCGACCTCGAAATCGTCGAAGTCCCCGGCAGCGGCCACTACCTCCCCGAGGAACAACCCGAAGCGGTCATCGGCCACTTCGTCCGCTTCTTCCGCGACCGGCCGCACGACGCCGCACCGAGCGGCGCCGCCACCCGCTGAGGCCGGACCCATGACGCCGCACAGCGGCGGGACACCCGCCTCCGCGGACGGCGGGAACAACGCAAGGGTCGCCGCGCACACCGGGAGCCGGTGAGCCGCATCACCGCTGCACCGCGATGACGCCCCCCACCCGGCGGGTCAGCTCCCGTGCCGTCTGCGCGACGTGACCGGCGATCCGGCGGCGTTCCGCCTCGTCGGCCGACTCGCCGGGAAAGGTGACGGAGACGCCGGCGATCGGGCGGGCGTGGTGGTCCAGCACCGGCGCGGCGACGGAGGAGAGGCCGGGGGTGACCTCGCCCTCCTCCGTCGCATATCCCCGGCGCCGCACCTGGGTCAGCAGGCCCCGCAGCGCCGTCAGCGATGCCGGGCCGACGTCGTGCCGCAGCACGAAGGCCGACCGGTCAGGGAAGAGTGCCCGCACCTGCGCGGGGGGCAGCAGCGCCAGCACCGCTCGCCCGCTGGCGGTCAGGTGGGCCGGCAGCCGTACCCCCACCTCGCTGACGAGCGGTGATCTGCCCGGGGCGCGCTCCTCGATCACGTAAATGACCTCGCGGCCGTGCAGCACGGCGAGGTTCGCATTGTGCCCCGTGCGGTCCACGAGCATGGCCAGTGGCACCCGTGCCAGCCGCTGGAACGGCCCTTGGCGCTCGTATCCGGAGGCGAGCTCGAAGGCGCTCACGCCGAGGCCGTAGCGCCGCTCCTCCGGCAGATGGACGACGAAGCCGTCCGCGGCCAGGGTGTCGAGCAGGTGGTACGTCGTCGAGCGGGGCAGCCCCACGTCACGGCTGATGGCGGCCGCGGGCACGGGCGCGGCCTGCCGCGCCAGGAAGCGCAGGACGGCCAGCACCTGCGCGGCGGCAGGAACGATGCTCATGGGGCGAGAGTAACGAGAGTAAACGGTGAAGGCGCAAAACCAAACGTCTGGGATACCAGACACAACCCGCCCCGCCCCCCTCGCAGACCCCCGCTTACCTGGGGCTTCATAGAGGCATGACCGTTGTTGTTGGTGTCGGCGCGCTCTCCGCCGACGAAGTTCTGTCCGTTGCCCGTCTTGGCGCCCCGGTGGCCCTCGCCCCGGAAGCGCTCAAGGAAATCGCCCGCAGCCGCGAGGTCATCCAAGCCCTCGCCGACGACGCCAAGCCCCATTACGGCGTCTCCACCGGTTTCGGTGCCCTGGCCACCCGCCACATCCCCACCGAACTGCGCGCCCAGCTCCAGCGCAGCCTGGTCCGTTCGCACGCCGCGGGCTCGGGACCGGAGGTCGAACGCGAGGTCGTCCGCGCGCTGATGCTGCTGCGCCTGTCCACCCTCGCCACGGGCCGCACGGGCGTCCGCACGGAGACCGCGGAGGCCTACGCCGCTCTGCTGAATGCCGGTATCACCCCGATCGTCCACGAGTACGGCTCCCTCGGCTGCTCCGGCGACCTCGCCCCCCTCGCGCACTGCGCGCTCGCGGTCATGGGCGAGGGCGAGGTCCGCACCGCCGGCGGTGAGCGCAAGCCCGCCGCCGAGGCACTCGCCGCCGCGGGCATCACCCCCGTCGTCCTGGAGGAGAAGGAGGGCCTCGCCCTCATCAACGGCACCGACGGCATGCTCGGCATGCTCGTCCTCGCCGCCCACGACCTGCGTCTGCTGCTGCGCACCGCCGACATCGCCGCCGCGATGAGCGTCGAGGGCCAGCTCGGCACCGACGCCGTCTTCGCCGCCGACCTGCAGGCGCTGCGCCCGCATCCGGGCCAGGCCGACAGTGCCGCCAACCTGCGCTCCCTGCTCGCCGACTCGGCCATCGTCGCCAGCCACAAGGGACCGGACTGCACCCGCGTCCAGGACGCGTACTCGCTGCGCTGTTCACCGCAGATCCACGGCACGGTCCGCGACACCCTCGCCCATGCCGAGCTGGTGGCCTCCCGCGAGCTGGCCAGTGCCGTCGACAACCCCGTCGTCACCCTCGACGGCCGGGTGGAGAGCAACGGCAACTTCCACGGCGCCCCCGTCGCCGCCGTCCTCGACTTCCTGGCCATCACGGTTGCCGACCTCGCCTCGAACGCCGAACGCCGCACGGACCGGTTCCTGGACCCCGCCCGCAACCGAGGTCTCAACGCCTTCCTGGCCGACGACCCCGGTGTCGACTCCGGCCACATGATCGCCCAGTACACCCAGGCCGCGATCGTCTCCGAGCTCAAGCGGCTGGCCGTGCCGGCCTCCACCGACTCGATCCCCTCCAGCGCCATGCAGGAGGACCACGTCTCGATGGGCTGGGCCGCCGCCCGCAAGCTGCGACGCGCCCTCGACGGTCTGAGCCGCGTCCTCGCGGTGGAGATCTACACCGCCGCCCGCGCCCTCGACATGCGGGCCCCACTGGTGCCGTCTCCGGCCACCGCGGCCGTCCGCGACGGGCTGCGCGAGAAGGTCGACGGCCCCGGTACCGACCGCTGGCTCGCCCCCGAAATCGAGGCGACCGTCCAGTACGTCATCTCCGGCCGCGCCCTCGCCGCCGCGGAGTCCGTCACCGGCCCGCTGCTCTGACCCAGCCGTTCCAGGGCGGGCCGGAGGTTCCGGGCCCGGGGACACCGCCCGCCCGGCCCGCCCAGGAACGGTCAGCTTCCCGCTCACTCAGGAGTATCCGCATGGAACCGCACCATCCACGCACCGGTGCAGCCACCACACTCGTCACGAACATCGGCTCACTGGTCACCAACGACCCGGCCCTCGGCCGGGGCCCGCTCGGCCTCCTCACCGATGCCGCGCTTCTCATCGACGGTACCGAGATCGCCTGGGCCGGCCCCGCCGACCGTGCCCCGTCGGCCGATGAGCGGGTGGACGTCGGCGGCCGGGCCGTGATCCCCGGTTTCGTCGACTCACACTCCCACCTCGTCTTCGCCGGCGACCGTACGGCCGAGTTCAACGCCCGCATGTCCGGCCGCCCGTACTCCGCCGGCGGCATCCAGACCACCGTCGACGCCACCCGGGCCGCCACCGACACGCAGCTGCACGCGGTGGTCGAGCGCCATGCGCGCGAGGCGCTCCGGCAGGGCACCACCACTCTGGAGATCAAGTCCGGCTACGGCCTGACGGTGGCGGACGAGGCGCGCGCCGTGTCGGTGGCCGCCGCCCACACCGACGAGGTCACCTTCCTGGGCGCGCACCTCGTGCCGGCGGAGTTCGCCGACGACCCCGGCGGCTACGTCGACCTCGTCACCGGGCCGATGCTGGACGCCTGCGCACCGCACGCCCGCTGGGTGGACGTCTTCTGCGAGCAGGGGGCCTTCGACGGTGACCAGGCGCGGGCGGTCCTCACGGCGGCGGCGGCCCGGGGCCTCGTACCCCGGGTCCACGCCAACCAGCTCTCCTACGGGCCGGGCGTCCAGATCGCCGTGGAGCTGGGAGCGGCCTCCGCCGACCACTGCACGTACCTCACCGATGCCGACGTGGATGCCCTCGCGCAGGGGGACACCGTCGCCACCCTCCTGCCGGGATCGGACTTCTCCACCCGCTCGCCCTACCCCGACGCCCGCCGGCTCCTCGACGCCGGTGCCACGGTGGCCCTCTCACCCAACTGCAATCCCGGCTCGTCCTACACGAGTTCCATGGCCTTCTGCATCGCGCTGGCCGTACGGGAGATGCACATGACGCCCGACGAGGCGCTGTGGGCGGCGACGGCCGGCGGTGCGCAGGCCCTGCGCCGCGCGGATGTCGGACGTCTTTCGCCCGGTGCGCGGGCCGACCTCGTCGTCCTGGACGCACCCTCCCATGTGCATCTGGCCTACCGCCCCGGGGTGCCGCTGGTCTCGGCGGTCCGGCGTGCGGGCCGTCCTTGGGAAGGCGGCCGTCCCGGTGAGTGACCTGCCGACCGCCAGCGTGCACAACAGCGTCGGGCAGCTGCGCGCCGACGCCTGGAGCTCGCTGGCCGACCTCACCCACCAGCTTTCGGACCAGGGGGCACACGCGCATCCGCGGATCACCCAGCGGCTGGAGGAGCTGCTCGCGCTGCTGGCGCCGATCGAGAACTGCTGGGCCTTCCCCGGCACGGCCGGCCTCGACGAGCTCCGTCGGCTGTACGGGAACGGGGAATACCAGCGGCTCGCCAGGCGTACCGAGGACCTCAACCGCGCGCTGGGCAGCGGCAGTTACCGGAACACCGCGGCCACCGCGGCTTCGCCGCCGACTTCTCCAGGGGCCCCGGGCATCCTCGGCGACGACGGGACGGCGGACGATCCGGCATCCCAACCGGCGGCGAGGCCGTATTTCGAAGTCCTCGTCGTCGGCGAGATGGACGCGGCGGAGGAGGACGCACTCCGCAAGGAGCTGCGCCAACTGCGCCGCCCCGAGGACGAGTTCGTGTACGAGCTCGTCGTGGCCCCCAGTTTCGAGGACGCGGTCATCGCGTCGCTCGTGAACTCCGGTCTGCAGGCCGTGGTGATCCGCCACCGGTTCGCCGACCGCTCCCTGCACGACCTTCAGGTGGTGCGGCGCTTCTTCGAAGGCGCCGCCGCGGACGCCTCCGCCGGCATTCCCGAAGAGCACTGGCGGCACAGCGAGGAACGGGCGCAGGCGCTGGGGGACCGGCTGCTCGCGCTCCGACCGGAGCTGGATCTGTACCTGATGTCCGAGGCATCCGTGGAGACGACCGCAGGCCGCCTCAGCCGACGTTTCCAGCGGGTCTTCCACGCTCGTGAAGGACTCCTCGAACTGCACCTGTCGATCCTGCACGGCATCGCCGAACGGTTCCGCGCACCGTTCTTCACCGCGCTGCGCGCCTACAGCCGGCGGCCGACGGGTGTCTTCCACGCCCTGCCCATCTCGCGCGGCACCTCGGTGGTCAACTCCCACTGGATACCGGAGATGGCCGGCTTCTACGGGCTGAACATCTTCCTCGCCGAGACCTCCGCCACCTCCGGCGGCCTGGACTCCCTCCTCGCGCCCACCGGCCCGCTGAGGGAGGCCCAGGACCTGGCGGCCGAGGCCTTCGGCGCCCGGCAGACGTACTTCGTCACCAACGGCACCTCCACCGCCAACAAGATCGTCGTGCAGGCGATGGTGCGGCCGGGCGACATCGTGCTCGTGGACCGCAACTGCCACAAGTCCCACCACTACGGACTGGTGCTGGCCGGCGCCCACGTCGTCTACCTCGACGCCTATCCCCTCGACGAGTACGGCATGTACGGAGCCGTGCCGGTGGAGGAGATCAAGCGGAAGCTGCTGATGCTGAAGAAGGAGGGCGTCCTCCATCGCGTCAAGCTGCTCATGCTCACCAACTGCACCTTCGACGGGATCGTCTACAACCCCTCCCGCGTGATGGAGGAGTGCCTGGCCCTCAAGCCGGACCTGGCGTTCCTCTGGGACGAGGCGTGGTTCGCCTTCGCCCGCTTCCACCCCGTCTACCGTCGCCGCACGGCGATGGCCGCGGCCCGCCAACTCACAGACCGCTACCGCGACGCGCGGTACGCCGAGGAGTACGCCGCCCACCGTGAGCGGCTCGGCGACGACCCGGATGAGGAGACCCTCCTCGCCCACCGGCTGATGCCCGACCCGCAGCAGGTCCGGGTGCGGGTGTACGCGACGCAGTCGACGCACAAGACGCTGACGTCCCTGCGTCAGGGCTCCATGGTGCACGTCTTCGACCAGGACTTCCGCCACAAGGTGGCAGAGACCTTCCACGAGGCGTACATGACGCACACGTCGACGTCGCCCAACTACCAGATCCTCGCCTCCATGGACCTGGGCCGCCGGCAGGCGGTGCTGGAGGGCTTCGAGCTCGTGCAGAAGCAGCTCGAACAGGCCGGGGTGCTGAGGGACGCCATCGACCAGCACCCCCTGCTCAGCCGCTACCTGCGCTTCCTCACCACACCGGAGCTCATCCCGCCCCGGTACCGCTCCTCCGGCGTCGAGCAGCCGCTGCGTACGGGCATGGCGCGGATGGCGGAGGCCTGGGAGGAGGACGAGTTCGTCCTCGACCCCACCCGCGCGACGATGCACATCGGACTCACAGGTGTCGACGGCGACACCTTCAAGCACGAGCTCCTGATGGACCGGTACGGCGTACAGGTCAACAAAACCACCCGCAACACGCTGCTGTTCATGACCAACATCGGTACGACGCGCAGCGCGGTCGCCTATCTCATCGAGGTGCTCGTCAAGATCGCCGAGGACCTGGAGGAGCGGGTCGGGGAGATGAGCCCCCGCGAACGCGCCGCGCACCTTCAGGTGGTGAACGGCCTCGGGAGCCTGTCCGCCGCCCTGCCGGACTTCAGCGAGTTCCACCCGGCCTTCCGCCCGAGCGCCCACACGCCCGAGGGTGATATGCGCGCGGCGTTCTTCCTCGCCTACGACGACACCGAATGTGACTACCTCTCCGCTCAGGCGATCACCGAAGCGATGGCCGAGGGCCGGTCGGTCGTCTCCGCCACGTTCGTCACCCCCTACCCGCCGGGTTTCCCCGTGCTGGTTCCCGGCCAGGTGATCAGCAAGGACGTGCTGGCCTACATGGAGGCCCTGGACACCCGCGAGATCCACGGATACGTCCCGGAGACCGGATACCGGGTCTTCACCGAGGCCGCGTTGCAGGCGCGGCTCGCGGGTGCGCGATAGGGCGCATCCGGAAAGGGCAGCCCCCTTCCCCTGAGCCTCGGAGACCCAGGGGAAGGGGGCTTTCGCCCATCCGGCCGGAGGCCGGTCCGCGGTGCGGAAGAGCCGGGACGTCTCCTTTAAGATTCCGGTGGAGCAGGGACAACGGCGGCGCAGCGGATGACGAGGACGGTGGACGGCTTGGTCGTGGATCCGGCTGACCTGAGCCGGCTGTACGCGCAGCGCTCGGCCGGCGCCTCTCCCGCGTACCAGCGGGTCAAGGACCTCGTGGTGCAGCAGATCGCGGGCGGCCACTGGCGTGAGGACGACGTTCTGCCGTCGGAGAGCCAGTTCGTCGAGGCGCTGGGCCTGTCCCGCATGACGATCAATCGCGCGCTGCGCGAGCTGGCCACCGAGGGCGTCATCCGGCGGGTCATGGGGGTCGGCAGCTTCGTGGCGCCGAGAAAGGCCACCTCCGCCCTGCTCGAGGTCCACAACATCGCTGATGAGGTGCGCCAGCGCGGCCACCGGTACGAGGCCCGTGTGCTGACGGTGAGCGAGGAGCAGGCCGACCCGAAGACCGGTGCGCAGCTCGGTCTCGGCAAGGGGCAGCCGGTCTTCCACTCGCGGGTGGTGCACTACGAGGACGGGGTGGCGCTCCAGCTCGAGGACCGTTACGTCAATCCGGTCTTCGCGCCCGGCTATCTGGATCAGGACTTCAGCCGGCAGACGCCGTTCGCGTTCCTCTCCAAGGTCGCGCCACTGGGCAGGGGCGAGCACATCGTGGAGGCGGTGCTGGCGTCCGCGGAGGAGTGCGCGATCCTCGACGTCGCGCCCTCCGAGCCGTGCCTGCTCGTGGTCCGCCGCACCTGGTCGAGGGATCTCCTCGTCAGCATCGCGCGGCTGCTGCACCCCGGCTCCCGTTACCGCCTTGAGGGCGCGTTCGACACGCACTGATCGGCGGGGCGGCCGCGCTCACGCCGCGGTGGTCGCCCCCGTTCCCGTTCCCGGTGCACGTCCCGAGACGGCCGCGGTGAGCCGTGCCGCGCCCTGCCGCAGGACATGGCGCACCTGGTCCAGGTCGTGCCGGCAGTGGTGACAGCGCCAGGTGCTGCTGATCGCGGCGACGGGCCGCCCGTTGTGGTCGAACGCGGCCACCCCCATGGAACGGAACCCCTGGCTGACCAGTTCGACCTCCTCCGAGCAGCCGCGTGCACGCTCCCGTGCCAGTTCGCCGATCAGGCGCGGCAGTGTCCGCGGCCCCTTGCCCGTGCGGGTGGTCAGGTCGCCCGGCCGGGGAAGGAGCGCCCTGAGCTGCGCCTCGGAGGTGTGGGCGAGGAGGGCGCGGCCGTTGGCGGTGAGGTGGGCCGGCAGCCGTACGCCGATGTCGGTGACGAGGGCGATGTCGACATCGCCGGCCCGGCCCGCGGGCGGCCGCTCCTTGAGCAGGTAGACCGTCTCCGCGCCGTGCAGGATGCCCAAGTGCACCGTCTGGCCGAGGCGGTTCGCGAGGGTACGCAGGATGGGGCGGGCGAGCCGCTCGAGGGGTTCGTGCCGCAGGTAGGCGGAGCCGATCTCGAAGGCGGTCACGCCGAGGCCGTACGTCTGCTCCTTCGGGAGGTAGGTGACGAATCCGCGCTCGGTCAGCACCGTGAGGATGTGATAGGCCGAGGAACGCGGGAGGCCCAGATCCCGGGCGAGGGCGGCGGCCTTCACCGGTCCCGACCGGCCGGCAAGGTACACCAGGATGTCCAGCGCGCGGCCGACCGCGGGCGATGTGCTCGACGCCGACCCCGGCGTGCCTTCCTGTTCACTCACTGGATCACCTCTTGACAACGCCTGTATATACAGGACTATACAGAGTGCTTCCGTGGTGCGCGGCGCACCCGTTCCGGAAGAGCCATCGCCTCACCCCCGCCTCTTCAAGCGCCCCGCACCCCCATCACCACTGGTCCCAAGGGAGAGCACAGTTGGCCACCGAAAAGGCGACGCTGAGCAGAGGGCTCAACTCTCGCCACATACGCTTCATCGCACTGGGTTCGGCGATCGGCACCGGACTCTTCTACGGGTCCTCGGAATCCATCAAAGCCGCCGGGCCGGCGGTGCTCCTCGCCTATCTGATCGGCGGCGCCGCCGTCTTCCTCGTCCTGCGGTCCCTGGGCGAGATGGCCGTCCACTCTCCGTCCGCCGGTTCCTTCGGTGATTACGCCACGAAGCACCTCGGCCCGCTTGCCGGCTTCACCACCGGCTGGACCTACGTCTTCGAAATGGTCATCGTCTGTCTCGCGGACGTCACCGCGGTCGGCGTCTACATGGGCTTCTGGTCCCCCGGTGTGCCGCGCTGGATCTGGGTGCTCGGCGCCGTCCTCCTCATCGGCGCGCTCAACCTCGTCAGCGTCAAGGTCTTCGGCGAGCTGGAGTTCTGGCTCTCACTGGTAAAAATCATCGCCATCATCGCGATGATCCTCGCGGGCATCGCCGTGATCGCCTTCGGCCTCGGCAGCGGCGGCAGCCACGTCGGCGTGTCGAACCTCTGGGAGAACGGCTTCTTCGCCACCGGCCCCCATGGCTTCATCGTCTCCTTCGCCGTTGTGATGTTCGCCTTCGGCGGCACGGAAATCATCGGCGTCACGGCGGGCGAGGCGGACTCCCCGGAGAGGACCATCCCGAGCGCGGTCAACTCCATCCCCCTGCGCATCATCCTCTTCTACGTGCTCACCCTCGCCGTCATCATGGCTGTCAACCCCTGGCAGCACGTGGGCACCTCGGGCAGCCCCTTCGTGGAGATCTTCACCGGCGTCGGCCTCAAATCCGCGGCCGCCGTGCTGAATGCCGTCGTCCTCACCGCCGCCCTTTCCGCGATCAACAGCGACATCTTCGCCGCGGGCCGCATGATGTTCGGCCTGGCGCAGCGCGGGCAGGGCCCCGCGGTCATGCAGCGGCTCAGCCGCAACGGCGTGCCGTGGGTGACCACCCTCATCATGATCGGCGCGCTGCTCCTGGGCGTGGTGATGAACTACCTGATGCCCGACCAGATCTTCCTGATCATCTCCTCCATCGCCACCTTCGCCACGGTATGGGTCTGGGTGATGATCCTGCTGACGCAGGTGAAGGCACGACGGGACATGCCCCAGGGGGAGCAGGAGGCCCTGAAATTCCCGGTCCCCTTCTGGCCGTACGGGCAGATCGCCGCCATCGTCTTCATGGTCGGCGTGCTGGTGGTGCTCGGCTTCTACGAGAGCACCCGCATCGCCCTGGTCGTCGGCGTGGTGTGGCTGGCGCTCCTCGCCGTCGTCCACTACGTCCGGGTACGGCGGCGGAGCCCCGGCCCGACGCCGTCGAACTCCGCCACGGAGGAGGCGGCAGTGGAGAACGACCTCGCGGACCCGGAAGGCCCCGCGCCCACTTCCGACACGAGGACGCCGCTAACCCGTCGGTAGGCCCCGCCCGCTGACGTTCGTACCGACCGCCGGTCAGTGCGCCGACGGCCCGCAGCCCATTCCCTGCCGGGGAAGACACGGATCCGCGGGCCTGTCGGCCGTCCTCGCTCCCGCCGGGATGCCGTCGCCGCCGACCACCGGCCTGTCCGGCGGATCTTGTGACCGGCGTGGTCCGGGGGCGCGCCGGTTCTGTCCGTAGGCCGGCGGCAGCCGCCGTGGAGCGTCGTCCTAGATTGACCTGGTGACGACTCGCCCTTCCCCCGAAGCGACTTCGGTTCGCCCGACTGTCCCCGCACGCCTCCGCGCCCTCGTTCTCTGCACCGGGCTTGTTGTTGTGCTGCTCGCGGTCGCGGCGTTCGCGCCGCTTCCGTACTCCCTCGCCCGGCCCGGACAGACCACGAACGTCCTCGGTGTGTACCACGGCACCGAGGTCGTCTCCATCAGTGGCGCCCCGGTGCGCAGAACCAGTGGGCAGCTGCGGATGGTGGCGATCCGGGCCACCGGACCGCATGTCGCCGTACACCTGGGGGAGTTGGCCGAGGGTTGGTTGCGTAGGGACCGTGCCGTGATGCCGAGGGAGGCCGTGTTCCCGTCGGGTGCGTCCGACGAAGAAGTCGCGCGGCACAACACCGCCGAAATGAAGTCCTCGCAGCACGCGGCCACTTCCGCCGCGCTCCGGCTGCTCGGGCAGGACCCTCGGAAGGTGAAGGTGAAGCTGGCGCTCGACGATGTGGGTGGCCCGAGCGCCGGTCTGATGTTTTCGCTCGGCATCGTCGACAAGCTGGCCGGTGACGGCGCAGGCGGCGGTCTCACCGGTGGGCGCATCATCGCGGGGACGGGGACGATGGACGCCGACGGGAAGCTGGGCGCGGTGGGCGGAGCCGCGCTGAAGGTCCAGGCGGCCAAGCGGGATGGGGCGAGCGTATTCCTGGTGCCGAAGGCGGAGTGCGAGCAGGTGCAGCCGGCCCCGGCCGGACTGCGGCTGATCCCCGTCGCCACCCTCCGCGAGGCGGTGCACGCCCTGCGCGCTCTGACCACGGGCGGCCGGGTCCCCACCTGCTGACCAGGGTGCCCGGCCTGGACGCTCGTTGCCGTGAGGTGCCGACGAGTCGCCGCTCGATCACCGGGAACGGCTCTTGCGCGCTGCCGGCCCGAATTTCGCAGCATTTGTCGCGGGAAGGGTAAAGCGATGCCCCGCTGATTCGGTGGGGAACCCGGTGTTGGAGGCAGCCGTTGATGACCAGCGGCTCGCCAGGAACGCTGTGCAAGCGAAGTCCGTTAGGTGGCCCAGGCTGTCCCAGGCGCGCCGAGAGGCATGGTCTGGTCGTTGGGCAGGGGAGTCCGTGGTGACCTTGGCGGCACGTTGCTCGGCTGTCCGCACGGTGACGAGTCCCGGTGGCGCGGATGCTCCGGCGCGACTCAGCGGGCGCGGCCTGCGAAGGGCAGGTTTGCCGCCAGGCCGGGAGCACGCCAGGAAACTTTTCCGGATTCCCGTCACATCTGCGTGCGCCCATCCGTCAGTGCTGTGAAGACGCCAACCAGGCGGAAGCGAAGGAGCGCAGCCATGACGAAGACCTCCATCTCCCGGATGCCCAACCCGGCCGAGTTCGTGCCCGAGCTGAACGACGTCAGCGCCGCCCTCTTCCGGGCCACGGGCAACCACTCGGTGCCGCGGACCACGATGAACCTCGTCCACCTGCGCGCCGGGCAGATCGTGGGCAACACCTACCTGACGATCCTCAACACCGGCTTCCTGCGCAAGGCCGGGGAGTCCGAGGAGCGCATCACCGCAGTCTCCTCCTGGCAGGACGCCCCGTACTTCACCGAAGCCGAGCGCGCCGCCCTCGCCTTGGCGGAGGCCACCCTCCAGCCCGCCCCGCACGGCAGGGAACGCGTCTCCGACGAGCTGTACGCCGAGGTGGCGAAGCACTACGACGAGAAGGCACTGGCCACCCTGACCATCGCGATCGGCCAGATCAACTTCTTCATCGCCCTGGCCGTCATAGGCAAGCCGCAGCCGGTCAGCTCCCTCGCGGACGAGCAGTGGGACTGACCTGTCCATCGGTTTCAGGGGCCGCCCGATCCGCCGACGCGAGGCCGCACGGCCGTCGATGAACACGTCGAGACCGTGCCCCTCGGCGGTGGCGCGGAGCCCTTCGGCGTCGCGGCCGCCAGGCGGACATTCGGCAAGCGGGGTGCGGCACAACCCATCCCTCGCGGCGGGAACCGGCCACCGCCTCGGCAGCGGTGCTCGGTCGATGCCTGCGACGACCGGCTGGGTGGCGCGGACGGCGGCGGCGGAGCAGCAGCCGCCGTCATCCAGTGCAGTGCGGTGTCACCTCCGGCCGGCTCCGGCAGTTCTGAGTGGTTTACCGAGGGTGGCCCCTTGGGGCGTCTGGATGCGTGTAGGGGGTGTCGCATCGGGGCTGATGGGCGCGGGGGAGTGTGCGCCTGGCGCGGCGCGGTTGTGTAAATGTCCGCATTTCGTAAAGTCAAATCGGATTTCTTCCGCCAAGGGATGACGTGGCGTCATTGTGTGGGGGCCCGGTCGAACCGGCCGGGCGTCCGGTTTTCCGGCACCCCGCGTGGGTGCCTTGGGAGGGATCTTCGTGTTCCGTCATGCGTCACGTATCGCCGCTGCCGTCCTCGGCTCCGCGGCACTTGCGGCCACCGCTGCTCTGCCTGCGGCCGCGGTCGGCCACCACCACGCTCCGGCCCGGCACCACCATGTCCGCTCCGCAGTGGTCCTCGGGCCGATCCAGTACGACAGCCCCGGCCGCGACGACCGCTCCAACCGGAGCCTGAACGCCGAGTGGGTCACGGTGAAGAACACCGGCCGCTGGCCGGTGACCATCAAGGGCTGGACCCTCTCCGACAAGAGCGGTCACACCTACCGCTTCGGCAACGTCCGCCTGGCCGGCCACACTCAGGTCCGCGTCCACACCGGCATCGGCCACGACAACCGCCGGGACCTCTACCAGGACCGCCGCACGTACGTCTGGGACAACAACCGCGACACCGCCACCCTGCGCAACGCCCGCCACCGCATCATCGACTCCGAGCGCTGGGGCCGCCACGGCCACTGACCCGATGACCAACCGGTGAGACCTGGTCACTCTCACCACCCCCGGTGCGCCGCAGCCCTACGTCTGCGGCGCACCGCCATGTCCGGCACCGGCGCGGTGTGCTTCAGCCGCGCACGGCGGAGGCGAAGAGGGCGGCCGGCGCCCGTGACCGTGGACTCGGACTACTCGGACTCTGTCGTCCCGCCCAGGGGGTACGGCGTGGCGATACCTTTTCGATGGCCGATCCGCCGGCCGTCAGCGGTGCGCACATATTCCGCAGCCCGGCGCTGGGCTGCGGAGCCGGCGGCGTGCCCGGTCAGGGACGGCGGGTGCAGCATGTCCGTAACCCCGAGAAGGCGTTTCTCGTGGCAGCCGGTGGGTCAGAGGGCGGTGCCTCGCCCCAATTTCCCGGCCCAGTCCAGCAATTCGGGCTCGGCCAGGCTGGCGCCCAGCCAGTCGTGATCGAGGGTGGCCTCCGGAAGGGACGGCACGACCGCGACGTACAGACCCGCGGCACGCGCCGAGGCGATACCGGTGGCCGAGTCCTCGAAGGCGACGGAACGCTGCGGGGCCGCACCGAGTGCCTCGCATGCCGTGAGGTAGAGGTCCGGTGCGGGCTTGGGGGAACGCGCCTCGTCGGCGGCGAACGAGTGGGTGAAGTATGCGGCGAGACCAGCCGATCCCAGCGCCGCGTCCAGGAGTTCCCTGGGGCTGTTGCTCGCGACGGCTATGGGTACGGATGCCCGGCAGGCCCGCACCAGCTCCGCAGCCCCGGGGAGGGCGGCGGCGCCCCGGGCCAGCTCCTTGCGGACGCGGTCGAGGAGTTCGGCGGCGAGTTCGACGCCGGCTCCGGTCCGACCGAAGTAGTCCGCCATGGCCTGCCCCGCAGCCTCCACGGTACGGCCGATGACCAGCGCCTTCTGTTCGGGGCCGAAGGCGTGGCCGTGCGCGGCGAAGATGGCCGTTTCCGCGACGGTCCAGCAGACTTCGGTGTTGACCAGTAGGCCGTCGCAGTCGAATACCACGGCCTCCGCGCTGGCGGGGAGCGAGCCCATGACTGTGTCCTTTCACTTCCGGTGAGCTGGTCGGCTGTTCAGACGGTGTCGGCGCGATCGACGATGCCTGTCCCGACCTCGGCGCCGCTCCTGGTCGTCTTCGGGCACTCGTCCACCGCGTGGCGCCGGGTGGCCCACAGGAGCGAGGAGAGCCCGCGCCACGCGCTGTCGAACCCGGGAGGGAGGGCGGGAAATCCCGCCATCAGAGGGAAAGCCCCCAATGCGCTTATGGCGGTCATGGACGATCACCATAGGTTCGAAATCGTGGAACATCCACTTTCCTGCCCGAAGTCGGGCAGGGATTGGTCCTTTCGCTCCTCTGCTGTCGCGCATCGCGCATCGCGCCTTGCGGGGAGGTGCCCGAGACGCCTCAAGCGGTGGCGCCGACCGGTCGGCCCGGGCTCCTGGCGGAACGAGGGCGCCTGACGAGCTCGTGCAAGGGCGAATGGCGTGAAACGCCGCTCACCACAGACCACTTGAGCCACGCCCGTTGTCCGCCGCCTCCCCAGCCCATACATTGAGCCGCGCCAAAATCTGGCTCAACCCGCCGCCGTCGCGGCGGGCTTCGGGAGGACCCCCACATGCGTAGACGCACCTCCATATCCGCACGCACCGCAGCGGCCATCGGGACGACCCTCGCGGCCGTCGTCGCCGCGACAGCCGCCGCGACCACGGCCCAGGGCGCGGCCCCGTCGTCGGCTCCCCAACCCCCTCAGACCCATCAGGCGGTCGAGTACTTCACCGGCCCGGACGGGCACCCCCGACACACCACCGTTGCCTCCCCGAAGCCGCTGTCGCCGGCCGACAAGGCGGCCATCGCCGCCGACGGGGACGTCACCCCGATCGTGCAGAACGGCCCCGTCGGCAGCAAGCTCGACGTCGTCTTCGTTGGCGACGGTTACACCGATGCGCAGCAGGAGGACTTCCACGCCGACATCCGCGCCAAGTGGGCCAAGATGACCGAGGTCGAGCCGTACGCCTCGTACACCGGCCTGTTCAACGTCTGGGCCGTCGACGCCGTCTCCCATGACTCCGGCGTCTCCGGCGATCCGACCCAGGACGTGGTCCGCGACACCGCCCTCGGCTCGGCGTTCTTCTGCGACGGCACCGAGCGGCTGCTGTGCGTCGACACCAACAAGGTCGAGTCGTACGCGGCCAAGGCCCCCGCGGCCGATCTCGTCGTCGTACTGTCCAACTCCACGAAGTACGGCGGCGCGGGCTACAACGACGTCTCGTCGCAGGTCGGTTACGAGGGGATCGCCACCGCCTCGTCCGACAACGCGCAGTCCGACCAGATCGCGGTGCACGAGACGGGCCATTCGCTCGGCAAGCTCGCCGACGAGTACGACTACGGGCAGCCGGGGACGTACTCCGGTCCCGAGCCCGCTGAGGTCAACCTCTCGACCCTCTCCGCCGACGAGATGACCGGCCGGCAGCAGAAGTGGTACCGCTGGATCGGGCAGGAGTCGCCCGACGGCGGCACGGTCGGAGCCTACGAGGGCGGCGGCTACTACCAGTTCGGGCTCAACCGCCCCACCGAGAACTCGATCATGCGCACGCTGGGCCGCGAGTTCAACCTCCCCGGCCGCGAGGCCATGATCGCCGGCTTCTACCGCCACGCGAGCGTGCTGACCAGCCAGGTCGATACCGCGCACGCCTTGTCCCGCGAAGACCGGATCCGCGTCACCCCGGCCCCCGGGGCGCGGGTGACGTGGTACGTCGACGGGCATGAGGCCGCCGCCGCTCGCGGCCGGACCACGGTCGAGCCCGGATCCCTCGGCGTCCCCGCCGACGGCCGCGCCCACACCGTCACCGCCAAGGCCGTCGACCCCACGCGCGCGGTCCGCACCCCGGCCCTGCGCAAGTACCTGTCCGCAGCGCTGACCTGGCGCGTCACGGGCTGACCCGCAGACCGCCGGCACGGGCGGGGACCCGGCTCCGGGACCCCGCCCGTACGCCCCCGCCCCTCCGTATGTCATTGCAGCGCGCGCATCTGTCATCCCTGATCAGCGATGTGCGCCGCCGTCACAGCAGAGAGGATCGTCAGGTCGGTTGATTCGGCGCGATTGCGGCGCTCGGTCCTGGCCATTCGGCATGGCCGAGCGGGTGCAGGTGTGGGAGATCGATGACGACGAGGGCGCTCGTCCGTCGCGCATCGTGCGGCGCGGCACCGGGGCGTTGGTGACCCGGAGGCGGGCGCAGCTGGTGCGGCTGTCCGCGCGGGGTGTGCCGGTGGCGAAGATCGCCGAGGTGACGTTCACCAGCGCGGACCGGGCCCGGGACGTCATCCATGACGCCAACGCCGACGGCTTCGAGGCGCTCCAGTACCCATCCGCTCGAAGGGCACGGCTCGACGCCTGTCTGCGAGCCGGACGTCACGTGGTGATTGCACCGTCAGCCGTGGTTGCCGTGGTCGCCGCGGTTCGGTCATAGCGGGCGCGCATGGCACGGCTGGCGGCGGGGCCGGCGGTGAACACGTAGGCGTGACTGTCGTCCAGGCGGCGTCCGGTCCTGGCGTCGACGACCACGGGTTCGACTTCGTCGCCGCTGCCGGCGTCGATCAGGATCATGCTGCGCTGCTCGGGGGTGAGGCGGGAGTTGCCCCATGCGGCGAGGGTGATGATCACCGGGCGCAGGGAGCGGCCCAGGCCGGTCAGGACGTACTCGTAGCGGACCGGATTGGTCTGGTAAGGGCGGCGCTCCAGCAGGCCGTCGGCGACGAGGGTCTTCAGGCGTGCGGTGAGCATGCTGGTGGAGATGCCGAGGTTCTCCTGGAACTGGTCGAAGCGGGTGTAGCCGTCGAAGGCGTCGTGGAGGATCAGCAGCGTCCACCATTCGCCGACGTGCTGCACGGTCGTGGACAGCGGGCATTCGAGGTCTTCTGCCCTGATGCGGCCTGCCAAGGTTGACCACCCCCGGATAGTTACTGCTAAAGTCGAAGTTAGTGGCTTCTATTTTAGCAGTACCGATGGGTGCGGTGCCGCTGCCTGCCCGTACCCGGGAACGGAACTCTCCATGACCACCCCCGTCAGCGACATCAGCGAATCCCTGAAGGGCCGACGCGCCCTGGTCACCGGCGGCACGAAGGGGGTCGGCGCGGCCGTCGCCCGACGCCTGACCCAAGCCGGCGCCACCGTGCTCGTGACCGCGCGCAGCCGACCGGACGGCCTCCCGGCCTCGGACATGATCACCGCAGACCTGGCCGTCCCCGAGGGGGCCGCCACTGTCGTCGAGGAAGCCCTTCGCCGCCTCGGTGGCATCGACATCCTGGTCAACAACCTGGGCGGCTCGGAAGCACCCTCGGGCGGATACGCGGCCCTCGACGAGGACGACTGGGCCAGGGAGCTGAACGTCAACCTCCTCGCCGCCGTCCGCCTGGACCGCGGCCTGCTGCCCGCAATGATCGAAGCCGGCCGCGGCGTCATCATCCACGTCTCCTCGATCCAGCGCCGCATGCCGCTGTGGAACGGCACCCTCGCCTACGCCGCCGCCAAGGCCGCGCTGACCACCTACAGCAAGGGCCTGGCCAACGAGGTCGCCCCGCACGGCGTCCGCGTCAATACCGTCGCCCCCGGCTTCGTCCAGACCACCGCCGCGGACCACCTCGTCGCCCGAATCGCCGAGAATGCCGGCACCACCCACGAGGCGGCACTGAAACAGCTCATGGACTCCCTCGGCGGCATCCCGCTGGGCCGCCCCAACCGCCCCGAAGAAGTCGCCGAACTCATCGCCTTCCTCGCATCCGACCGCGCCTCCGCCATAGTCGGCGCCGAGTACGTCATCGACGGCGGCACCATCCCCACCGTATGAACCCCTCCACCGTCAGGAACCGCCATGCACACCGACCAACCTCAGGACCTCGCCCCCGACGCCCTGCCCGAGGTGATCACCCGCTACTTGGAAGCCCATCGCACCCGTGACACCGCCACCGCACTCGGCGCCTTTCATCCGGACGCCACCGTGACCGACGAGCGCAGGACCCACAAGGGAGCCGCGGCGATCGAGAGCTGGCTGAACCGTTCCGCCAGTGAGTACACGTACACGATCGAACTCACCGGCACACAGAAGGTCGACACGGACCACTACGTCACCACACACCACCTCGAAGGCAACTTCCCCGGCGGCGTAGTGGACCTGCACTACCGCTTCACCCTCGGCACCGGCCTCATCGAGGACCTCGTCATCGAACCCTGACCTGCACCCACGTATGCCCGGTCGGCACCACAGCACTCGCCGTTCAGTTCCGCAGGTGCTGAACAGGCCGATGCGGTCCTGTGTGCTCTGGTCCGGCGATTGTTCCTGTTCGAGGGCGGCGGCGCGGGCGAGGTGGCTCGCGACGGTCTCGGCCCCGGTCGGATCGACCGCGACCGCGTCCAGCTGGATCGCCGTGAGGTTCCTCAGGCGTCCTGCGGGTACCAGCGCAGTTCCACGGTGTTGCCGTCGGGGTCCCGTACATAGACGGAGACCGCGGTGCCCCGGGCGCCGAAGCGCTCGCCGGGACCGTCCAGCACCGTGAAGACACCGGAATCGATGACCTGCTGCCAGTCGAGCGGCTCGACCACCAGGCAGATGTGGTCGACGTTGGAGCCCTCCGGCCGCCCGTCGGGCGCCTCGACGAGGTCGATGATGGCGGTGGGGCTCAACCGCACGGACGGGAAGGAGACCTTGCCGGCCCGCCACTCCTCCACCCGTACCGGTTCGAGCCCCAGCGGGCCGGTGTAGAAGGCGAGGGAACGCTCGATGTCGGCGACGTTCAGGACGAGGTGGTCGAAGGCGATCACGCGCATGGGTGTCTCCGTGGGGTCGGGGCGCCAGTGCGCCACTGGTGGTACGCCGGGGCCTGCGGCCCCGGGCCTCGCCGGTCCGTGGCTGGTTGTTAACTGCCATGGCCCGCCGTGGACTTCAGCATCGCCGAGCAGACATCCATCCGTCCAATACATGGTTGTCATCCCATCCATCGTGTTTCACGATGGGTCAATGGGCGTCCAGCGGATGCGCTACGTCCTCGCGGTGGCGGAGGCCGCGAGCTTCACCCGCGTCGCCGAGCGGTGCCACGTCGTCCAGTCCGCGCTCAGCCACCAAGTGGCCCGGCTGGAGACGGGACTGGGCGCCCGGTCGACGCCGAACAGGAAGCCCCGCTCGAACTCGGGGCCATCCCCGTATGCGCGGGGCTGGTTCGGCGCGGGGTCGGTTCGGTGACGGGCTCGGTGCCGTACGAACCTGTCCTCGCTCCCCGCATTCGAGGGCGCTTGGCTGAGCGGCGTGGCAGCTCCATGCCGCGGATGCGAGGTCTGGCCTGGGAGGAGTTCGATGTTCAGTCCGTTCCGTCGGCACGGCCACGCGGCAGCGACCCGGAGCTTTGTGCAGTTGTCAGCGACTCGGCGAGATGTGCCCGGGCGGGCATCGTGGTGAAGCTCTGCCAGGGCCACGCCAGCAGCCAGCGGCGGCACTGCCGCCAGCAAGGCCGGCGGCTGCCGGAACCGACGCATCCTTCACGATGCGGGCCATGCGGATCGGGCGGGCAGGTCTTCGCCGGGATGGCCGCAGGCAGGGGCTATGGCTGGGAACGGACGGATCTCTCAGGCCACGTTCCGCTCCGGTGGCCGGATATAGGTCAGGGTGTGGTGGGATACGAGCTTTCCGGCGGTGTCGGTCGTGTCAGCGGTGCCGTAAACGATCAAGCGGCCGGGCCGGACGATCGTCGACTCGCAGACCAGATCGGTGCGCGCCGGGCCGAGGAAACTCGTCGTCATCTGCTGGGTGACGGACGGATCGTCCTCGCCGAACAGCGACATGATCGCGATCCAGCAGGTCACATCGGCGAGTGTCATCGCACACCCGCCCTGGAGGACGCCGCCGGGGCGGAAGAGCTCCGGGCGCTGGCGTAACGAAACCTTGGCCTGCCCCTTCCCGACAGCTTCCACCTTGAATCCCCACCAGGGTCCGAAGGGGCTGTTATCGAGGACGGCTTGAGCTGCGTCGATATCCATCATCGACCTAACATAGCAACGTTACGAATACCGAACGCGCAGATCCAGCAGAGTAAGAATCACGAACATTCGAATCCAACGCCTCAGCCGCACAATGCCGTTGTTCAGCGAGAGTGGTCGCTCCTCGACGACCGGCGCGGAGACTGCAATGCAAGGAGTTCGGGATTCACGGCCGGTGCGCTGCACGCGCTGCACCACAAGCCCTCATCCGGAAGTCGGATCTACCGCGTGCCGCTCACCGCTTCGGGCCGTGCTGGGAGACAAGCGGCAAGCCGCTTCCACCCGGTTGGCAGCCGAAAAATTGATCATTGCGCGATGCGCATGCTTCTTCACGGTTTTCTCCGCGATGCGAAGAGCGGAACCGATCTGATTGATCCTCACATAGGCGCCTAGTCAAGGGAGAACTTCTTTCTCTCACGATGTGAGGCCCGAAATCGCTACCGAGGTTGAAGGCGTCGGACATTCGGTACTGATATCGGAAAGCCGTCACGCGGGAGGAGATACACCGCACAGCCCCAGCTGACCAGGGTGATCGCGTTGGCGAAGTCCTCCTGCAGGATTTCCGGATCCGCGAACCCGGCGACCTTGGCTCGTAAAGCGTCCTGTGACGCGACGACGGAGTCGTGACGCCACAGGACGATATTCGAGGCATGTGCGCCGATCGGCTGGACGAGACGGTGAAGGTTGTCACCCGTCAGTTTGCGAGGATTGAGCAGAACGATGTCGGGGGCCTCGCGGTCAACGGCGGCCAGGACGCCTGCCGCGTCCTGCGCCATGCCGGCCACGTCAAGTCCGGGAGCGTCCCTGGTCATCGCCGTGAGACCGGATCGGTTTTAACTAGGCCCGAGGGCGCGGGGACGACTTCTCCGCGCAGCGTGCCTGCCGCGGGGCAAGTTCACGGTAGTCGCGGAGCGTGATGTTCTCCGCGGCCTTGCGGGCGATCTTGGAAGCCATGTTCTTGCCCGGCAGGTACGGCATGACCTTGTAATAGCGGTTGAGGAGCGTGGCCAGGACGCGGCTTCCGGGGACCATCAGCTTGGCTACGCCGTCACCCATTTTCTGGCAGCCCACCGCGTACTCGCGCATTTCCTCCTCGTACCGCGCGAACGCAACGCGGTGATCGCCGTGCGCGGCGGCCAGCTCGCCCGCCAGGACGTACGCGCCGACCAGAGCGAGGCCCGACCCCATGCCCGACAGGGAGGACGGGCAGTAGGCGGCGTCGCCGATCAAGGCGACCCGGCCGCGGGACCAGGTGTCCATATGGACCTGGCCGACCGAGTCGAAGTAGAAGTCGGGCGCGTTCCGCATGTCCTGCAGCAGCCGGTCGCTCTCCCAGCCGTTCCCGGTGAACGTCTCAGCGAGGACGGCCTGTTGCCGCGCCACGTCACGGCGGTCCACATCCAGCTGCGGCGCGGCGAAGTAGAAGACGGCCCTGGCCTCGGCATTGTGGCGGGCGCTGTGGAGTGCGACGAGCCTGCCTGCGGTGCGGTAGGCGTGCCCGGTGTGGTCGAGCCCGAGGTGGTTGGCGGTGGTGAAGATCGCGCAGTGCACGCCCAGGTGCTTCACGAACTGTTCCTCCGGACCGAACGCCAGGCGGCGGGTGTTGGAGTGCAGCCCGTCCGCGCCGATCACCAGGTCGAAGCGGCGCGGCGCGCCGTGCTCGAAGGACACGGTCACGCCCTGGGCGTCCTCGGTGAGCGAGGTGATGGAGTCGCCGAAGACGTACTCGGTGTGCTGCCGGGTGGCGTCGTACAGGATCCGGGCCAGGTCACCCCGGAGGATCTCGATGTCCCCGGCGAACATGTCCGCGGGCAGCTCGGCCTGTGGCTTGCCCGCGCTGTTGACGTAGGACATCGAGCCCGTGCCCGTCCGGACGCGCTCGAGGTCGGCCAGGATGCCCATGCGGCGCAGGACCGTCAGGTGGGCCTCGCCGCGGAAGTCGACGGCGTAGCCGCCGTCGCGGAGCGCGGGGGCGCGCTCCACGACGGTGGGCTGGAAGCCATGCTGATGGAGCCAGTAGGCGAGCGCGGGGCCGGCGACGGAGGCGCCGGAGATCAGTACCTTGAGGTTCGTCATGCCTCAGACCTTCTACGGGAGCGCTCACCGCGGGCTCACCGTGCGCTCACCGCGCTCACCGCGCTCACCGCGGAGGAATGGCCGCGCTCACCGGTCCGCGGCCATGGCCTCGCGGACGGACGGACTCCATGGCCTTCTCGGGCAACCCCGGCGTGCCGCTCGGTGAACCGTGCGTGCCGGGTTCGACCTGCGACCACCTGCTGATCCGCCTGCCCTGTCTCCACGGACCCGACCTGGAACACCGTCCCACCGTCCCACTGCCCCACTGCCCCACTGCCCCACTGTCCCGTTCTCAGGGGCCACGCCCGCATAGTGACCGTTCGTCAGGGAAGCTCGCGCGCCCGGTCCGTCCGGATGACGAGATCGGGCTCCGCCGCCCGGTGGAGGCGAACGCTCCTCATGGCGGACGTACACGGGCAGGGGGATGTCCGAGGCTGGAGTTCCTGCTGAGGAAGGGACATCCAGGTGGAACGCTGGGACCGGGTCGGACGGTGCGCGGGATATGGGGCGGCGTTGGCAGTGTCGCCCTATCTGTTGATCAAGGCGTCGTGGGTCGTCGGCTCACTGCTGGGACTGGCGCCGATCGGGAAGGGCTTCTCCCTGGCCGGTTGGGTGCTCCTCAATACCGTGACCATCGGCATGGCGGGCATCGGGATCGCCCTGGCGCTCGCCCTGGTGCGGCCCTGGGGCATGCGGATACCGGGGCGGCTGGCGGCCTTCTGCGCTTGGACGGGGTCGGGGTTCCTCGTGTCGATCCTGCCGTATGCCGTGCTCAGTACGGTGCTGGATGCAGCGCGCGGCGGCGCGGCGAACGGCGGGGGCGACGACTCGGCCATGCCTGGCTGGGAAGGCGCACTGATCCAGTTCAGCTTCATCGGGATGGGGTTGGGGCTGGCCCTCGCGCTCCCCGCTTACCTGCGGCGACGCTGGCCGGAAGCTTTCACCGCGCGGCTCGGGGACGGTACCCGTACCGCAGTGCCATGGGCTGCTGCTGTCGCAGCCGTCGTCGGTCTTGCCTGGACGTACTGGGCAGTTGGCGGCACCCTCGGAGTCGCACACCCGGCCGAGCGGGACACCAATGGGTACCTGCTGACGGGCGTGGGTGCGTGCTGGGCGCTCGCCGGAGCCGCCGCCGTCTGGATGCTTGCCCGACAACGTCCTACCCGGGTGCCCCACCACCTCCTGCTGGCGCTCGGCTGGCTCGGGTCGGGCTCGCTGTTCGCGTGGAGCGGCTGGAAACTGCCTCTCACTCTGTTCGTGGCACTGGCCCACCCCAGCCACGTCACCTTGCCGGAAAACCTTGCCGTCGCTGCGGTGCTGCACGTCGCCGCCGTCGTGACGGGGGTCGGCATGTTGAGATCACTTGTCGGCTCACGCCCGCGCACCCCCGCCGACACCAGCCCGACACCCCTGCGCACGTAGGAGCTGGGCGATACAGAGGGCATAGCCCACCAATGGAGGCATTCGGTCGCACCAGCCGCAGGATCGCGCGTGACGGAAGAGCCTGTCCATGGATCACGGTGGCGATGGATCTGCCGGGGCCGGCTGCCGGGCCCGGCCGTCGGCTGCCCTGTGGGGCCCCTGCCCGCCGAGTCCGATGTCAGTGGTGGCTGACAGCATGACGATCATGAGCCGAATCATCTCGTTCAACAGCGCCGACAAGGCCGACGTCGTCGCCTTTCTCGGGGCCGCCGGGAACCTCACATCTGACCAGCAGCGCAACCTCGGCGTCATGCGCGAGCTCGCGCAGGCCAGGCAACTCGACCTCGACCACGAGGGCATCGACTGGGGCCTGTCCGTTCCGGACGCGCTCGACCACCTCATAGCCGGCCACGCCGGCTCAGACGCCGAGTACGCGGCCGCCGCCTACTACAGTGCCCTCCAGCTCATCATTGACCGCAATGGCTCCGACCCCGACGAGCTGGGCGTGTACTCGAAGCCCTCGACCTTCTTCGGGCTGCTGGACGGCGAATTGCAGCGATTGGGCGTGAGTGCCGACCTCTTGCTGCACGACCACCTGTTTTCCGGGCCGCCGGAAGAGATCCCCTTCTACATCCCGTATCCCGTGGACGGCCCGCACATCGGGATGTTCCCGCTGGCCAAGGCCAAGCCCGCCGCGGATGCTTACCGTGCGGTCCTGGACAGGATGGACGACGGTTTCACCTATGACGTCCAAGTCCTCATCGAGAAGCTGGATGTCGAGCACGAATCGTGGGAGTACGGCACGAAGAACCTCGACTGGTACACCCAGGACACGATCTTCTTCTCCATCAAGGGCTGACCCGTAGAGACACGGTCGCCGCACCGCGAGCGCCAGGACGGCCTGATGGGCAGCGAACACGGAGCGGACATTTCGCTGGTCGAACAGGACATTCACATCGACGGACCACCCCCACGCCGGCGGGGAAAGCGTGCTCAGCGGGGCGGGCGTGGAGCCCTGGAGCGGGCCGCCCCCGCATCGGCGGGGAAGACCCGTAGTGACTGGCGGGCAGCGTCTGCGGCATCGAACCACCCCGCAGGCGCGGGTCCGGTCCGGGAGCTGAAGGCCCAGATCAATCGGTGCCGCGCGGGCTCCGATAGCCTGCGGCGGTGGCTGATGCTTCGTTGACGTTCCTGATCGATGCCGATCATGGACAGTTCTACGTCCAGGACCTCGAACCCTATGACGCCTGGTTGGCCGAACACGCGATGGACCCGGACGTGCCGCCGGCCGGCTGGACCGAGGAAGCAGTCCAGGTTCATCGCATCGGGGTGGAGCCGCACTCGATCTCTGTCGGCACCGCCCGGGACGACATGGTCGAGTCGTTGATCACCGTGCACGAGTCCGCGCCGATGACGGAGCCGACGGCCGAGCACATCGTCGAGGCGGACCTGGACGCCTCGACCGGCCAACTCGCCGTGTCCAGCCCGGGAGTCCTTCCGGAGGACGGACCGAGCGTGACCGTTCCCTCCGGGCTGCTGCGCGTCCGGGTCTCCTACATCCCCTCCGAGCCACCAGCCGTCGACACCAACGGTGGCCCCGGTGACCACTTTCTCTATCAGATCGACCTATGGCCCACCGCCCAGGCGGGCGGGCTCGCCATCCTCAAACAGGGGCCGAATCCCTGGGCCGGATAGGTTCTCCCCACCGTCGACCATGCCGAGCACAACGGCCTCCTCCTGGCCTGCAGCACGCCGATGTCGATGCCGTCAGGCTCGTTGAGGCCATGGGGCGCCGGGGCCGCCGGTCAGCGGGGCGCGATGCAGGTCGGCGTAGGCGCGGATGGCGACGAGGGGCTGGCCGGGGGTGTGCCGGGGGGCGGAGGGTCCGCTGGAGAGCCACAGTCCGCCCAGCGCGGCGACCGCCTGGGACGACATCCGACCAGGACAGCAAGCAGTCACCCGTGCCGAGTTCGGAAGCCTCAGACGCGAAAGGTGTCGGGCTTCAGTCGCCGGACGCGGTGGGTCGGCTGAAGACCGCGGCGTGGGACGTGCATCTCGGATGGTGAGGCACGATCGTCGGCTTGTCCGACGTGCTTTCCCCCCGGCTACTCCTCCACGCTGTTCGCCGTGGGGTCAGGCCCAGGGTGGGCGGCCGCCGGCGGCCCAGCGGGCGAGGCCGCGGCCGTCGATGAGCCGCAGCGCCTTGGGCAGCATGGCGTTGGTGCGCTCGGCGTCTGCGGTGAAGGCGCTGGTGGTGATGATCGCGGCGCCGACGCAGTTGTGGATGTCCCGGTAGGTGCCGTTGATCTTCATGACTTCTTCGGAGCCGACGCGGCCCTTCCAACGCTTGCACTGGAGGAGGTAGCGGTCGCCACTGTGGAGGTGGACCAGGACGTCCAGGCCACGGTCGTTCTTGCCGCCGGAGACCTCGGTTTTGCGGACGGCGGGGTCGCGGCGGGCGAGGTCGGCCATGGCGTGCTCGAAGTCGGTGGAGCCCATGTTCTGGTAGGCGGCGATGGTGTGCGTGAAGTCCCGTCGCGGCTGGGTTCCCGTGGCGCCGGCGAGGCCTGCGGGGAGCCGTAAGCGGCCGGTACGGGCGAGGTGGACGGTCAGGGCCGCGGCTGCTGTGAGGGTGATGACGATGGCGCTGGTGACGGGGTAGGCGCTCACGGCTGCGACGGCGAAGACGGCGGTGAGGAGGGCGGCGAGGCCGCGGGCTTCGCGCTGCCGGCGGCGGGCGGCTTTGCCGCGGGGCCGGCGGGCGGGGCGGCGGTTGCTGGGTCGTCGGGCTGTCGTCACGTGATCCCCCGATGTGCTGATCGGTCGCGCTGGCCTGCTCAGTGTGGTGTGGCAGGCGCCCCGCGGGTGGGCGGGCCGGTCCGGTTGGCTGGTTGTGCTCAGTCGTTGGCTTTCCCGCCGGTCACTCGTCCGTGGCAGCGGCAGCCGCTCATGCGTCGTCTTCTGACCCGGCACGGTGAAACACGCCCTGGCCCAGTGATGCCGGCCAACGCGCTTGTCCCACTGGGCGGCACGATGACGAAGAACTCGCTCTCCCTTCCTTCGCCCAGGGTTGTCGCGGAGTGCGCAAAATTGCAGGCGCCCTGCTGCCCGTGGAGTGACCCTTCGAAGGACTCCATCGCGGCATACGTCCCCGTCCCGGTGGACTGGTCGAACGCGGCGGTGAACAAGGTGGCGGAGCGCCCAACGACCTCGCCTTGGTACTGCTTCTCCAACGTGGCTACACCGACGGGCAATGCCGTCTCGATCGCGGGGTTGGGCACCGGCGCCGGGGTGAAGTCGGCAACTTTGAATGTGCCTGAAGCTCGCACCCCGGATCGTATGCCGCACCACTGACATGGCCACCGAGTAGTCCCGCCGTGACCCGTCGGACAGGCCCTAGCTCGGGCGGATTGCAGCCTCGATGTGGGCGAGATGGGCGGCGAGGATCTCCTCGAACGCGTCGCGGCGGTCTGCGCCGAGGGGGCGGATGTCGCGAGCGTAGTGAGCCAGGGCGGGAAAGCGTTCGGGGTCGGCGCCCAGTACTGCGACGCGGAACAGCTCCATGCCCTGTTCGTTCTCTTCGGTGGTGATGGTGCTGACGCCGGCCTCGGAGGCGATCAACGCGGCGAGGAGGATCACGATCCGGTGGTAGCGCGCCGGGATCTCCTGATCGGGCAGGCCCGAGGCTCGCAGTGACTGCAGGATCTCTTCCATGACCAGCCGGGATCCGGTGCCGCTGGACGCGTAGCGTCCCCAGATCACGGCGAGTTGGGGCTGTTGGCCGAAGGCTTCGCGCAGGCGAAGGGCCGTGGCGGTGATGCGCTGCTTCCAGTCGCCCTCGGGGCGGTAGCCGTCCATGGCGGCCGCCAGGATCCGGTCGGCGACCGCGCGCAGCAATTCGGTCTTGTTGCGGAAGTGCCGGTAGAGGCTGGAGGAGTCGGTCCCGAGCGTTGCCGCGAGCTTGCGCACGCTGAACGACTCTGCGTCGCTCGTACGCAGCAGTTCCGCCGCCGTGTCCAGGATCTCCTCGGTCGACCAACGCCTTCGGCCTGCCATCTCGCCCCTCTCGTCCGGGCTCAGCCTAACCTATGCACTTAGCTATGCGCTTACCTATGCACTTGCTGTTGCACGCAGTGCGTGCATACTGAGGGCGCAAGCCTGCCGGGAGGCAAGGCCGGGAGACGAAGGAGAGACACAGACATGAACCAGACCGCAGCTGCGACGCGGCCGCCGGAGCCGGACTTCGAGACGTTAACGACCGAGGAACTGATTGCCTATCGCGACGCGGAGAACCGCTTCCGGGCATCCCCCGCGGCGCGGGCGATCACCGGGGAGCCGGACCCCGGCGCCGCGATCGAGTGGCGTGATGTCGCGCTGCCCGGGCGCGACCTCCCGGTCCGGGTGTACCGGCCGGCGTCGAGGGGTGACGGTGACGTCGCCCGAACCGACCTGCCACTCGTGGTCCATGTCCACGGAGGCAGCTTCGTGGGCACGGCGGTGCAGTGCGACTGGACCAACAGCCACCTCGCCGTCCAACTGCCCGCGCTCGTCGTCTCGGTCGAGCACCGCCTCGTCGCCCCGGACAGTCCGCTTGCGAACGCCGCCGACGACGGCTGGGACGTGCTGCGGCACGTGGTGCAGCACGCCGCCCAGTGGGGCATCGACCCGGCGCGCACGGCCGTCTTCGGCGAGAGCTTCGGCGCACTCGTCAGCGCCCTGACGGCCATCCGGGCCCGGGAGGACGGTCTGCACCTGGCGGCGCAGGTGCTGGTCAACCCCGCGGTCGATGTGACCGACACGATGTACGACTACCCCTCGATCGCCGAGTACGCCTACAACCCGACCCGCGCCCTGCCGCAACTGCGGTTCTTCCAGCGGCTCGCCGTCCCGGCGGGCACGGACGCCCGGGCATTCTCGCCGCTCTACGCGGACGACCTGAGCGGGCTCGCCCCGGCGCTGCTCGTGGTGCCGACCCAGGATGCGGTCGCCGATCACGGCCGCCGCTATGCCGAGCGGCTGCGGGCCGCCGGGACGTCCGTGCGGCTGACCGAATACCCGGGCGCGAGGCACGCGTTCCTCACCCTGCCGGGAGTGGAACCGCAGGCCGGAGCCGCCCAGGCGGAGATCCTCGCGTTCCTCCGCGCGGCTCTGGCGAGGTGACGGAGGAACGATGCACACCGACGCCCTTGGCGTCGACGGCCCCGCGGTCTCCCGGCTCGGTCCGGGCTGTATGAGCATGACCGGCAGCTATGGCCCGGCCGACCCGCATGAGGCAGCGGCCACGGTGCTGGAGGCCCTCGGATCCGGCGTCACCACGCCCGCGCCGACCAGGCTCTGTGGGGTGGGGCGTCGCTCGTCGGCGCCCGTGACCGGTCCGAACGTGGGGTCGCGCAGCACGATGAAGGCCAGCCCCTCGGCGTCGAGCTGAGCGCTGTGGCGCCAGCCGACCGTCAGCAAGGCGATTTCACCCTCGTCGAGGGTGAAATCGCGCTTGCCGTCCTGGACGTTGACTGCGAGCGGGGCGATCACGGAGAAGGCGCCGCCGGGGCGTAGCCGCTCGCGCGGCCGGTTGACCACCCGGGTGAGTCTCGGACGAACGGGAAGCTCTGCCGAAAGATGATCAGGCCGTAGGCGCGGTACGGGAGATCCGCGAGTTCACCGGCCTCGATGTAGCGTGGCTCGGTGGGGAACGTATTCGGTGGTGGGGAACAGTGCCTGTACCTGTCCAACGGCGGCACAGAGGTGTTCATCGACGTGTTGATGTTGGCGGTATCCGATCTTGCTGATGACGCGTGGGACTACCGCTTCGCGGCTCTTCTGAATCTGCAGGACCAGAACGTGATGGGGCGGGGGGCTGTCGGATTCGACCTGCAAGACATTGCGTGGGGCACAACTCCGCGTGAACGTGCCCGATCGAAGGACTTCGTGCTGCGCGCCATCGCACTCGCGTTGACTCGCCACCGCTGGAGCGAGCTCGGGTACGCCCCTGCCTTCGCCCGTGACTACCTGAACCAGTTCAAAGCCATGGTCGAGTCGTTCGTACCGGCCGACGACACTCATCGCGTCGGAGACTTCCCCGGACCGGACGACCGTGCGATGGCCTCGTGCTCACAACACCGGATCCTTAGCGGGCTCCCGCACTGGGAGGGGTGCTTCCTCTGCACCAGGTCAAGGCAATCTTGAGCATTCGAGCCGGCGAAAGCCGCCAACTGCGGCTGCTGCCCCGTGGTGGGGAAGCTTGGTCGATTGCCACCGAAGGCCGACGACTGGTTGCTTCGTGACGACGAAGGTGCTCCGAGCCGCCCTCAACCGCCTGCCCTGGCGCCTGGTTCAGCGCCTCATGGCCGCGAGCGCCGTCCCGGGCCGGCTCACCGTCCGCGCCTCCCCTCTCGCGGTGCGCCGGCGTCTGTACTACGGCCAGGCGGCCGTACACCCCATCGACCCAAACGCTGGCTCCAGGCCCTCGCAGACCTGGCGACCCAGGCGTCTCCGGCCGCCGTCTGTGCCCCCGCACCCGCCGGGGCACAACCCCTGAAGCCGACCACGCCCGGTCTCGCGCCGCTGATCACATGGCTCGCTCGACGGTCAACAGGGGCACGCGTTCGAAGAAGGTGACCGCCTCTTCGCGCCACCGTGACCGCCAGCCGGCGGCCACCTCGGCAGCCTGCTCCGCACACCGGTGCATCTGCGCCTGCATCCTGACCGTCACACCGCGGCGTTCGCCGATCTCCCGGAGGGCGGCGATGGTCTCCGGAGTGCAGGACGGGTCACCGAGTGCGGCTTCCACTACGCGGCGCTCGGTGTCGTCGACGGCAGCCAGCAGGGCGTGAACGGTGTAGCTGTGTTTGCCGTCGCGGATGTCGGTGCCGGTCGGCTTGCCCATGACGGCCGCGTCCCCGAACAGGTCCAGGTAGTCATCCCGCATCTGCCCGCACATCCCCAGCAGCCGCGCGTAGTCGCGTAGCTCCCTTTCGAACAGCGCCGGCTGCTCGCCCGCGGCCAGGAGTCCGAGCTGCATGGGCGCGAGAATCGAGTAGCGGGCGGACTTGTAGTCGGACACGCAGTGCAGGATGTCTTCGTCCGGCGCGGCGGCGAAGTCGCGTTCCAGGTCGATGATCTGGCCCACGAACGTGTCGGCCGCCGCCCGTGACTGCACCTCGACCATGGCCTGCCGCACCGGCACAGCCACCTTCGCGTCCAGCAGCACCTGCAGGGACAGGGCGAGGGCGAGGTCGCCCGCGAGCACGGTCAGACCCAGGGCCGTCTGCGGGTGACCGGGGAACCGCTCACGGTAGGCGTAGTAGGTGGACGGGCCGCTACGGCGGGTGGGGCTGTCGTCGATGAGGTCGTCGTGCACCAGGCCGTGGGTCTGCAGCAGCTCGATGCTCAGCGCCGCGGCGTCCAGTCCTTCGACCGGCTCGGCCGTCACCAGGCGGGCTGCCTCACGCAGCAGGACAACCCGCATCCGCTTGCCGCCCCGCAAGGACAACTCCCGCAGCAGGCGCAGGCACTCCGGGGCGAACCGGCTGAACGACGGCGCATCCAGCCCGGCGCTCACCGTGTCGAAGTACTCCTCGAAGAGGGTGTTGAACCAGCGCTCGTATCCGGCGATGCGTTCCCATACCTGCTCGCTCATCATGAGTTCTTCCTGCTCCGAGGGTGAGTGACACCGTTGTGGACGCACTACAGGGGTGTCCGGTGCTCCGGACACGCGGCCGCTGCGCGGTCAGGTGCACTGGGTGGCGCTGACCGCTCCGCCCTGCAGAGCACAGTCCGCAGCCAGCAGGATGCCAGCCGCGACCAGGGCCCGCCGCACCGGTTCACAGCGGGAAACGAGCATCAGCTCGGTCTGCTCCCGCACCCGGTCGCCTGCGGGATGCTCCGGATCTCCGCCGCCTCACGCTCACCCAGGTCCACCCGGCCCACCATTCGGTGGAGCCGTTCACGCTGGACCTGGTCGGCACGCTGAAGTCCCAGCGCCGGCAGAACGGTCCGCTCGCCCTCCCGCAGATCGCTCAGGCCGGCGCGCAGGGGGCGTCCGCGCTGCCGAAGACGTCCAACAGATCATCCCGCATTGGGAACGCCTCCCCCAACGGCAACCCCCGTCACGTGAAGACATCCATCACAGCCTCACCGGCCCCAGCGACGGCAGCCCCCAGCTGAAGAGGGCGCTCGCAGCAGCGTGTGCAGGACGAGCGTGCCGTGCCGGGGCCGGAGTACGGCCAGGCGCTCGCGGGTGCGGACGGCCACCTTACGGACGGCGACGGCCCCGGTGTGGGCGAGCGCGGCGGTCAGCAGGGTGTCCGCCCTGGTCGTCGGCCGGCATGGACTGCCGCCTCGACCGGCCTCGGGAAACACTGGTGCGGCGGTCAAGACCGGCCGCGGCTCCGCGACTACCGCTGGGCTGCGTCAGTCCAAGCAGAACTCGTTGCCCTCCGGGTCGGTCATCACGATAAAGCCGGCGCTCATCGGGGGAGAGGGCTCATGGCGACGTACCCGCTTCGCCCCCAGCGCGACGAGCCGGTCGCACTCGACCTCCAGCGCCGCCATCCGCTCCTCTCCCTGCAGTCCGGGAGCCGCGCGGATGTCGAGGTGGACGCGGTTCTTGGCGACCTTGTCCTCCGGCACCTGCTGGAAGAACAGCCGTGGGCCGTGCCCGTCCGGGTCCTCGATGGCCGATCGCGTGTTGCGCTGCTCCTCCGGTACGCCGATCCGCGCGAGGAAGTCGTCCCAGGCGGCCAGCGGGTCGGCGCCCTCGGGCAGGCTGACTCCGGGCGGACCGGGGTGGACGTAGCCCAGTGCATCGCGCCAGAAGGACGACAGTGCCAGCGGGTCGTGGGCGTCGAAGGTGACCTGGATGTGGTGGCTCATCGGGTTGCTCCGTTCGTAGCGGGTTTCGTGTGCAGGTAGAGGTCGCGCGGCAGGCAGACCTCGGACGGGTGATGGGTCAGCTCGCAGTGGATGTGCAGCACCAGGTCGGCCATGGGCATCTCGGGGAAGGGCTCCTTCTCACCGATCGGGACCCGGAGCCCGGCGTTCCCCGAGGCTGCGGACCCCAGCCGGCCAGACGTCGAGCTGGGCCTCGAGCCGGTCGAGCGCGGTGGCCGCGCTGCCGGCGTACTCCCAGGTCTCGTACGACGCCGCCGGCGCGCCGAAATGTGCCGCGTTGCGCGCGGCGAGCACGCCGACGATGACGTGACCGAGTCGCCAGGCGATGGTGGTGAAGGCCGCGGGGACCGGCTGAGGGGAGGCGTAGTCCATCGTGAAGTCCCCGGCACTGAACTGCACGGGCGCCGTCGAGCGGCCGCGCGGCCGCACGCTCCAGGCGTCCGCTACCGGCGACCAGAAGTATTCGTCGTCGGTGAGGCCCTCAAGCCGGGCTCGGAGCTGATGTTTCCAGTGGACCTCCCACTGCTCGCGCAGTGTCCGGTTCCAGTCGAGTTGGTCTGCGTCCATGGAGCCACCGTGACATCTCTGGCGGACAGGATCGGTCCGCTATTTTCTGGCAGGGTGGGCGGCATGGGCGTGGCAAGCGGTGACGAGCGGGGTACGACGGAGCGGGTGCTCACGCTGCTCGGGCTGTTGCAGCAGCGCCAGGTCTGGACCGGCCCCGAGCTCGCCGACCGGCTCGGGGTCACGCCGCGCACGGTGCGGCGTGATGTCGAGCGGTTGCGCGCCCTCGGCTATCCGGTGCATGCCAGTCAGGGTGTCGGCGGCGGCTACCGGCTCGGCCCAGGGCAGGACCTGCCGCCACTGCTTCTCGACGACCAGGAGGCCATCGCCACCGCGGTCTCGCTGCTCGCCGGCGCGGGCGGCGCGGTCGCCGGCACCGGCGACGCCGCGCTCCGGGCGCTGACCAAGCTCGACCAGGTGCTGCCCACCCGGCTGCGGCACGAGGTGCGCGCGCTCACCGGCTCGGTGGAGTCCTTCGGCGGAGGCCACCCGCCGGTCGACCCGGAGGTGCTCATGACGCTGGCCAGAGCCTGCCGCGATGAGGTGGAGGCCGGCTTCGACTACCCGTCCGGAGGCGAGGTGCGACGGCGACGGGTCGAGCCCTACCGCCTGGTCGCCTCCGACCGGCGCTGGTACCTCCTCGCCTACGACCTCGATCGCGACGACTGGCGCAGCTTCCGCGTCGACCGGATGGCCGACACGTCTGCACGGACCTGGCGCTTTCGCCCGCGCGCGGCGCCTGACGCGGCAACGTACGTGCAGGAGGGCGTGGCAAGCCGGGTCTACCCACACCAGGCGCGCTTCCTCGTGCACGCGTCGGCCGACACGGTGCGGATGCAGATTCCGGTGTCGGCTGCCGTCGTACGACGGCGCGGGAACGAACTCTGCGAGGTGCTCAGTGGCGCCGCAAGCCTCGACGCCGTGCTCATGCACGTGCTCCTGCTGGGGCACGACTTCGAGATACTCGACCCTCCGGAGCTCGGAAGGCGCTCTCGTGCGCTGGCGCAGAGACTGCTGTCGGCCGGTGCAACGATCTCACCCGTGCCGGAAGGGGAGGAGTCACCGGAATTGGACGATTCGTGAGCCGCGACCACGCCAGCGCGGAGGACCGCCTCCGTCCTGAGCACTTACCGTTCCGGCCCGGATCGCCCGAAGCGTCACCACGCGCTCATCCAGCGAGTACCTGCCGGTGATCACGAGCGGGTAGGGGCTGCCGACAGCGAAGACGTCGGCCAGGAGCCGGCGGTGCGGATCCGTCAGGTTCACACGGCCGTCGCGGCTGCCGCGGTGGTGAGCTCGGGGAAAGCGGCGTCCATGGGAGCGGCGGCCCGACCGGACCACGTGCAGCGGCAGGTCAACCGTGCCGCGGGCGGGACCGGCCAGGTCCTCCGGCTGCGCGGGCAGACGCTTCACGTACTGCGTACACAGCAGCTCGGACGCGCTCGGCACCGGAAACGAGTGGGACTGTGCACGGTCGTGCCGCCAGCATCGCCCGGCGGGCCACGTGACCATCACGTTGCCCAGCAGGAGTAGGACGAGCAGTCCGAGCCCCATCGTCGTCCCCTCTCCCTCGGGGTGCGACCCGTCTCCGCGCATCGTCGCCGCCTACGAGACCGGTTTGGTGGTCCCCGGGCGCCTCACGAACTGAACCCCGGCGGCGCACGGAAGGAGACCTGGCCCGCCGGCTACCGCACAGTGCAGGAACCGACTCAGTGACCCCTCCACCAACCGTCTGAGGCCCGCCACCAGCTGTGGCTCGCCTCCGCAGCTCGCCCCACGCAGTACCAGCTGTCTGTAATCGCGCTATCGCCTTCCGTATTCGCGCTGGCAGGATCGAGCCTCGCGGCGGGTGCCGCGAAGTGCGACCCAGTGGGCGAGGGGATCAGGCCGATATGGGCACACGCGAGGTTGTGTTGATGACCGATCACGGGTCGACGGAGGGCAGTCGTTCCGCTCTGGCCGCTGCCGTCGAGTTGCTCACCGGACGGCCACCCGTGTTGATCGATGCGCGGCACTTCATGACGGGTGGGACCGGTCGGACACATCTCGTCGACGCAGGAGTCCGGTTCGAGGTGCCGGCCGAAGGGCTGATGGTGACACCTTCGGCTGTACTCATCTACGAGGTTCAGCCACCCGAACGCCGCAGCTTCGCCCCGTTCCAGCGACTGCTGAGCCGGCACGGGGTGGCGTCGCTCGGAACGGACGCCAGTGCCTGGCGGGCGGCCACCGAAAAGAACCTCACGGTGGAACGGTTCGCCCAGCACGGTATCCGGCATATGGAAACCATCAGTCTGTCCCGGCCCAGCGCGCAGCGAGCCGCCGCGGCATTCGAGAGACTGGGGCGAAACGTCTGGGCTCGGCCGGTGCTGGGCACCGGTGGAAATGACGTCTTCCACGTCACCACTCCTGAGCAACTGCGTGCCGCAATCGGCTACTACGCCCGTTCCGGGCAGGACTGGTTGATCTCCCGGGACGCCGACAACTTCAACTCCGATGGGCTGCGCCATCAATTCCGGGTGTCCGTGCTGGACGGACGCCCGGTACAGGCATGTGAACATGTCCAGGCGGATCCGGATGCACCCTGCAACGAGGCTCAGGGAGCGGGCTGCACCCCCTTGCCGATTGACGATCTGCCCGCGGAACTCTGCAAGCTGGCCGTCTCGGCCACCGAGTCTATGGGGTTGCCGTTCGCCGGCGTCGACCTCGCCGTTGAGAACGGTGGCGTGGTGTTCGAAGTCAACGTGCATCCGATGCTCGGCTCGGTGCACCCCGCGGAGTCGGTTGCGGTCCCGTACGTGGAAGCGCACCTGGCCATGCTGTGATCAGGCAAGTGGCCCCTTGGTCCCAGCCGAGCGGACCCGCGCCCCCTCACTGCACGTCACACCGCGGTCCACGAACCGCCAGAGCACGCGGCCCCTGGGTGGCCACCGCTCTCCCCGGCGGCTTCAACTCATTCCGGGAGTCCTGCGGTGGCCACCAGCGACGCTGCAGGGAAGCTCGGAGGCTGTCCAGTCGGTTACCGCCCGACCGGATTGAGGTAGGTGGCCGGGTGGGTGGCGCCGTCCTGCTTGAGGATCTGGCCGCCGAACGGCCACTTCAGGGTGAAGTGCTCCGTCTCGTTCGGCGGGGTGACCAGGAACTTCGCCGGAACGAACTTCTCCTTCTGCGGCGTGGACTTGGCCACCGGGAGCAGGGTGATGCTGAAGTCCACCGTGTCCCCCGGCCCCAGGGTCATCTTTTCGGGCTTCGTGGCGGAGCGCACCAGCGACCAGGTGCCGTCGGTCTTCTGAGCGCCGATCATGTCGACACCCGCGAAGCCGGACAGGGTGCAGGTGCGCTTGCTCTGGTTGGTGAACCAGATGTACGCCTGGGTCTGCTTCTCGGTCTGGTCCATCTCCGGTGCCGCGTCCTCCCCCGTGGCGAAGCCGGCCTTCAGGTCGGCGGTGTGGCAGCGGGTCGGCTCGGCTTTGGCGGGGGCGGCCGAGGCAGGGATGGCGGTAGCGGCAGTGCCGGCGACGACGAGGGCCGCAAGGGCCACGGTGGTCAGCTTGCTCTTCATGTCGGGTTCCCCTCGAAGGCTAATCGGCGCGCGAGGTCAGCGCGCGCCTACGCACCTGAAGATGGGCAATGCCCGGGGGAGGTTCGGTGTGCCGGAGAACCTTTTCCCGACAGCCAGGGTGCGGGCCGTCGCGGCATCGTGGGAAGGACACCGCAACGGCCCGCCGCATCGCTCAGCATCCGGTCCGGCAAGGCGGGATCGCTGCCGCGTTCACCGATTGGCGGCCAGCACTGCCGCGAGGCCCTCTTGCAGATCTTTGACGAAATACTCGGGAACCTCCAGCGACGGGAAATGTCCCCCCTTCTCGGGCGACCTCCATCGGACGATCTGCCGGTACCGCTCCTGCGCCCAGGGGCGCGGACACTTCTCGACGTCGCGGGGATACATGGTGAGTGCTGACGGGACGTCGACCCGCAGTTCAGGGTCGAGCGAGTTGTGGCTTTCGTAGTAGATGCGGGCCGCCGATGCGCCGGTCCGCGTGAGCCAGTACAGGGTGACGTCGTCGAGGATGCGGTCTCTGGAAATCGTCTCGAACGGGCTGTCCTCGGTGTCCGACCACTCGGCGAACTTGTCGAGGATCCAGGCGAGAAGCCCGACCGGTGAGTCGACGAGCGAGTAGCCGATGGTCTGCGGGCTGGTCGCCTGCTGCTTCGCGTACCCCGCGCGGTGGCGCCAGAAATCGCGGGTCTCCTCGGTCCACTGGCGCTCGACCGCCGTCAGCCCGTCCGTGCTCAGACCGGGCGGTCCCTCCGCGAAGGTGGTGTGGATGCCGAGCACGTGCGCCGGGAACCTGCCGCCGAGAACCGTGGTGATGTTGCCTCCCCAGTCGCCGCCGTGGGCTGCGAACGTCCGGTAGCCGAGCCGTCCCATCAGTTCCACCCATGCGGCCGCGATCTTCTCGGTTCCCCACCCGGTGGTGGCCGGCTTGTCGCTGTAACCGAAGCCGGGGAGCGACGGGACCACGACGTGGAACGCCGGCGCGTCCACGTCCTTCGGATCTGCCAGCTCGTCCACTACGTCGATGAACCGAGCGATGCTGTCCGGCCAGCCGTGCGTCAAGAGCAGAGGAGTGGCATCCGCGCGCGCGGACCGCCGGTGCAGGAAGTGGATTCCCAGATCGTCGATGGTCGTGCGGAACTGGCCGATCCGGTTGAGGCGCTCCTCGAACGACCGCCAGTCGTATCCGGTGCGCCAGTAGTTCACGACATCGACGAGGTCGGCGAGCGGAACGCCCTGCTCCCATCGGCGGGGGCCTGGCGCGGAGCCACGCACCGTCTCGGGCTCCGGTAGTCGCGCCGCAGCCAGTCGCGCGCGCAGATCGTCGAGGTCGGCGTCAGCTGCGTGGGCTTCAAATGCTTGGACGTCGCTGGTGGGACGGGGCATCAGACCTCCTGGCCGTCGTGGTACCGGCTACGGCCTATAGCGAACCGGCTAAGACGGTTCTAACAGCTTTCCGAGCCACGCCGCAACCAGCTAAGGTGGTTCCATGCGTGCTGCGTTCCCTGACTTCCGCCTCGGTAAGGTGCTGGCGACCAGCTTCACGGGGACTCTGTCGGAGCGTCATGGCGACGCCGTGGAGCGCATTCCCGCGCCGCACCGACTCGTCGACTGGCTGGCGGTGAGCGGCCTCGCCGTGGACTCCTGCACCACTGCCCAGCTCGACCGCGCTCGGGAACTGAGGGAGTCGATTCACGCCGCCGCGACAGCGGCCGCGATCCAGGAAGCTCTCCCCGCGTCTGCTGTCCAAGTCATCAATGACTGCAGCGCTCAGGGCCGGGCCGCGGCGATCCTGACGCCCGAGGGCAAGCGGCGATGGCAGCTCAGCTCCGCCTCCTGCGTCGAAGATGCCCTCAGCGTGATCGCCGCCGACGCGATCAGCATCCTGGCGGGCGAACGAGACGGAAAATTGGCCTTGTGCGCATCACCAACCTGCCAAGCCGCCTTCTTCGACACCAGTCAAAGCCGCACCCGCAAATGGTGTGACATGAACACGTGCGGGAATCGCCAGAAGAAGGCGCGCTTCAATGCCAACCAGCGCAGAAATCCCAGATCGGCGGAGTGATCGTTACCTCGGTACCTCCAAGTGGGCCCCACGCCGGCGACACATCTGTCATATCGGCTGCACCCCAACGGCACCGCTAAGAGCCCCTGACGGAATGACTTCAGGCGTCTTCAGCGGGCTCCCGCCATGACGCTCGGGTTGCGCGCTCAGCCCCGTGAACGGGGTTATCCAGGACGGCTCGGACGCCGTGATCACACCACCCACAGCGAGATCGTCCCAAAGATCGACGGCGTGGCACGATGACCACCATGTCAGGTCAGGTCTGGGTGTCACTCATATCGTTGGGCGGCGTAGTCCTCGGCGGCATGCTGTCCTACCTCGTCCAGCACAGGACTCAACTGTCAGCGGAACGCGCTGAACAGCAACGGCAGCAGAACGCCCTGTCGGAGGCTCGGCGCGCGGAACGGCTGGCGCTGCTGGAGCGGTTCATCGAGGTGGCGGCCGAGGCCGAACGCTCCGCCTTCAGCCGGCCTTCCGAGTTCGACGACACCCACCCCTGGCACCTCAGGACTCAGGACGTCATGAACAGGCTGTGGGTCGCCGAGCGGCTCATCCGCATCCAGTTCCCCCTGCCTGTGCACGACGCGGCACGTGCGTACTTCCTCGACCTCAACCGGACGGTGTGGGAAGGCTTGCCCGACGGAGAGAGCGTGCGGGACTACCTGGAGGACAACCGGCTGGTGTTCCTCGACGCCGCCCGAGCAGCCATGGGATAGCCCATCGCCAAGCCACGGAGATCTTTTACGGAACAGCCCTTACCCAACGCCGGGTCGTGGAGCGCGCATTTGCCCATGGGCATTGGTTCCGCCGTCTACGGATCCGCTGGGAGATCCGGGACGACATCCGCGAAGCCCGCGTTGCAGCAGGTCGGCCCATGTCCCGGCGCCCTCGTCAGGTGCCCGGCATCGTCGGGACCACCCTCCGAAGTTGCGGCGGGTGAGAGCCTGCGGAAGGCTTGATCTTGCGGTATTCCGTAATCCCGACACGCCTTGTCGGGGGTGCGTCCCGTGCAGGTGGAGTGCGGTCCCGTGCCTGCTCGGGGTGTTCGGCCTCGGCCAGGTGATCAACCCCCGGACCGCCCGCTCGCAACTGCTCGGCGGTATGACCACGGGCCCTTCGATGGCGCTGATCGTCGGCGCCGCCGCGGCGATCGCCCGCGCCGTGCGCCGCGCCACCGGCAATCCCCATCCGGGACCTGCCGTTCGCCCTGGGCACGCTGCTGCGATCGGCCGTCGTCGGAGGAGACATGAACGAGTTCGACTACGTCGTGGTCGGCGCCGGCAGCGCCGGTTGCGTCCTCGCCGCACGGCTGTCGGAAGATCCGCGGAACCGGGTGCTCCTACTGGAGGCCGGGGCCGCGCACGGGCCGGAGACCATGGCGGACCCGACGGCGTGGCCGACGCTGATCGGGAGCGAGGTCGACTGGGGCTACGCCACCGTCCCGCAGCGGGCAGCTGGTGGGATCGCCCGCAGGTATCCACGCGGCAAGGTCCTGGGCGGCTCCAGCAGCATCAACGCGTTGGCCTTCATCCGGGGCCACCGCAGCGACTACGACAAGTGGTCAACGGGCGCTCCCGGTTGGAGCTATGAGAATCTTCTGCCGTTCTTCAAACGCAGCGAGGCCACGCAGGGGCGCGACCCGGCATATCGAGGCACCGACGGCCCCATGCGGGTCGCACCGGCGAGTAACGCCCATCCCCTGTCTTACACCTTCCTGGACGCCGCCGAGGGCGCCGGATACCCCCGAAGCGACGATCTCAACGGAGCCGACCAGGAAGGTGTCTGCTGGTGGGACCTCAACATCGTCAACGGCATCCGGCAGGACGCCGCGAACGGCTATCTGCGCCCCGTCCTGGAACGTGCAAACCTTGCCGTGATGACCGACGCATGGGCGCACCGACTGGTCATAACTGGCGGACGGTGCACCGGAGTTGAGTACTCCGTCGGCGCCGAGGTGCGGAGGGCCTACTCGCTCGCCGAGACGATCCTGAGCGCCGGTTCGATCGGGTCCGCCCACCTGCTCCTGCTGTCCGGCATCGGGCCGGCCGACCACTTGCACTCCGCGGGCATCGACGTGGTCGCCGACCTGCCCGGTGTCGGTGCAAACCTCCACGACCACCTTCTCGCCGGGGTCGTCTACGCCGCGGCGCAGCCCGTTCCCCCCGGTCGGAACAACCACGGCGAGGTCGTTGCGGCCGTGCGCAGCCACCCCGCCCTGGCCGCTCCCGACCTCCATCTGATTCCCATCGACGTGCCGTTCCACCCGCCTTCGATACAAGGACCGGCGAACGGGTACACCATCGCGTTCTCGTGGCTGCGCACACACAGCCGGGGCTCGGTCCGGCTGGCCGACGCCGATCCGGTGAGCGCCCCGCTGATCGATCCGAACTTCTTCGGCGACGACCGCGACATGGTGGCGATGCTGACGGCCCTGGGGATCGCCCGCGAGATCGGCAGCTCATCGGCCTTCGACGACTGGCGCGAACGGGAGGCGCTTCCCGGACACGAGGTGCACGACGAGAGCGAGCTGCGCGGCTATTTGTGCCGTGACGCCGACCCGTATCAGCACGCGGCAGGCACCTGCCGGATGGGTACCGACCCCATGGCGGTCGTCGATCCCCGACTGCGCGTGCGCGGCATCGACGGGCTGCGTGTCGTGGACGCCTCCGTGATCCCCACCCTTCCCGGTGCCAACCCCAACGCCACCGTCTATGCGATCGCCGAACGAGCAGTGGATCTTCTGCGCGGCCATGTACAGGAGCCCTGCACACCGGACGGTCGAATACCGACGCGAGGGACCGGGAGCTGATGACCGGGTGGACCGGATGTCCTGCGGGCGACGAGCGGCGCAGCACTCGACGAACGCGTTCGCCGGATGCGGCGGCGCGTTCGCCCACGCGCAGACCAGGCAGCAGTGGCCACACCACAGTGATAGCGGTGCCGTCTCCCGCCACCGCCTCCACGACTCCGCGACGACCCGGAGGGTTCGGTATGAGTACTTACCTGATCAATCACCTGCGTATCCCCGGCGACGTTCCCAACGAGGAGGGCCTGTCCTATCTGGAACAGGTTGAGGCCACCGTGAAGCCCTACGGCGGCAAGTGGCTGGCCAACGGTGAGGTCACGGTCGTGGAGGGGGCCTGGCCGGGCCTCGTCGTCCTCATGGAATTTCCGGATCGCGCCGCCGCGGAAGAGTGGTACGACTCGCCGGCTTACCGAAGAATCCGCCCCCTGCGCACCAACAACTCGATCAGCGACATGGTGCTGATCGACGCTCTCCCCGCGGACTACACCGTCAAGGGCTTCGCCCAGCAGGTCCGCGCCGCCGTCGACGCAGCGTCCGGCTCCTAGCCACATCGTCGCGTCTGCTCTGCCGTCCTGCCTCGCAGGAACGACAAGCCCAGGCGGCTTTCGCCCCACGGCACTCGGCGGAGAAGCCGTCAGCCGCCCCTCCGGAACGCCCGGCTGCTCGGAGGGGGCCGGAGTGTCAGCGCAATGCCGGAGTCGCGTGACGGTGGATCGGTGGTTATGGGCCCTTTGAATCCGTGTCCCTGACAGGCGCGGATCGGAAGGGCCCAGTTCTCTTTCTCTGCTCAGTGCAGAATCGAGTCGCCATCGGTCGATACATGGAGGAACGGATTACACACTTCATCAGCGGAAAGCCGGCGCAGCCGGAACTTCGGCTGGTGGGTGCTGACGGTCTCGTCTCCCCTGCTGTACGGCCCTCGATCTAATCGTCGTGCTCGGTCCCGCCGAAGAAGTGCAGCTGTCCAAGCCATCGGATCGGCTGGCCGACCGGGAGATGATCACGCCCCAGATCGGGCAGGGGCACCTTCGACCAGTCGATGAATGGTCGTCCCTCAGCTGACCGGCCAAGTGCCTCACGCAACTCATATCCTTCGCGCCTGCTGCCGGGGACATGAGTCCACACGCTGAATTCGTCGTCGAGACCGAGGCCGCAGTTGGTCAGCCATGCGTCAAGGTAGCCGTCCACAGAGCTCTGGACCGAGGACGGATCGCTGAGCAGCCAAACCCAGCCCTTGGTGCTCCCGCTGTGACCCACGAGATGGGTCATCTCCAACAGGTGGAAGCCGTGCGGATGGTGGGTGATGAGCCCGCTTGGCGGCTCAGGGAGCTCGATGTTCACCAATTGCTCTACGCGGGCCTTTGCGATGTGGTCGTAGGGATCGAGACGGAGTGCCTCACGATAGGCCGCCGCTGCGGCGTCATGATCGCCCATCCAATGCAGGGCACACGCGCGCGAGAAGACTGCGAGGTTGTTGGTCCCTTGCAGGGCAAGAGTGCGCTCCGCTGCCCGCACCACTTCGGCGGCCAGAGTCCGGCCGCGCTGGTCGTCCTCGTCCAATTCGGCGGGTGGGTTGTCTTCATCGTCGAAGTGGTCGTATCCGGTGCCGATTTCGTCGTTCAGGTGTGCCCGCAACTTTCCCAATTCCAGCAGCATCAGGCAGGTCGAACTGGCAGCGTCGTCGGGAAATGCCTTCTGAATGGCAGCGCATGCCTCCCGGACTTCAGCTTCGTCATCCTCCAGGTCCTCGGGAGTGTCGTACTCGGCTGCCTCCCAGTAGTACTGAAGAGATGAGCCTGCTTCTTTGCGTGCCACTTCGATTTCCGTTGCGCTGTCCATGACCACCAGAGCCTAGCGGGCCTGGGGTCCGACCCGGTTTCCTTGTCGCGGGAAGGTACCGAGGGCCGATGCAGTGGGCACCACGTCAGGGTGGAAGAGCCGCAGGGACGCGGGGACGTCCTGTCGTCTCTAACCGCGCAGCGGCCGGCTTGCCCTGCTCGCCGAGGAGCTGCGCCACGCCGTGCACACCGGGGAGATCGCCGAACTGGACCCGGACCTTACGACGTTCCAGATCGACGCCGTGCTCATCGCCGCCAACATCGCGTTGCGGCTGGGCGAATCCGGTGTCGTCTCGAAGGTTCGCCGCGTGGTTGACGGTTTCCTCCGCCCACCGTGCTGAGTGGCAGCCGCCCTGAGGATCGCACGATAGGCGGCCCGCTCCTCTCCTCCTTCGGCCCTCCCGCCCTCGTCCTCAATCGCCGGACAGGCCCTGGTTGTATTGATCACGCTGGATCGCCCGTGGCTCCACCACCGCGAGGGGGCCCTGGAGGCATCGCCGCCTCCAGGGCCCTGGGAATCAACGCTGTGAGTGGTCCGGTCTCGTGATCCTGAACCGGGCGGTGTTCTCCGCGTTCTCTTCAGTGGCCCACCGGTGGAAGCCGGCCTTCTCCAGCACGCGGACCGAGGAGGGGTTGGACAGTTCCACACTGGCGGACACGGTGTGGACATCTGACGCGGTAAAGGCGAACTCTGCCAGGGCCCGGGTGGCTTCGGGGGCGTAGCCCCGGCCGCGGCGGGAAGCCACGATGCCGTATCCGATCTCCAGGACGCCCTCGCTGGGCGGCCAGAACAGGCCGATGGAGCCCACCACCAAGCCGCTCTCACGCTCGATGATCAGACGGTGGCCGTATGCGCCGAGCCAGACGGGGTGCTGGTCGAAGAGGCCGGCGATCACGCGATCGCCTTCGGCGGGAAAGTCGTCCGCCCAGTGCACGGACCGGGTGTCGTCGAGGACTGCGGTGGCATCGCTCGTGGTCCAGGTCCGAAGGACGAGACGCCTGGTGATCACGTCGGCGTGGGCAGGTGAAGAAGAGGAAGACACGTGTCTCTCCTGGTCGTTGGAACGACCGGGCCGCGCTCTGCTATCGCGCGGGCCGGATGAGGGCATGCTGATGAGGGCCGACGGCGGCCATATTCATCAACCTCCCCATCCCGTGATCACGCGTCTGTCGCGCTGACGTGACGCTAGCCGGTGTTCCCCGGCCGAGGCAACGCACTTTCGACTCGCCGGCCCGGGGACGGCGGGGGGAAATCGGATTGCGCCTGCGTAGGCGATCGGCTTGGGTCCGTGCTCGTGACTGCCTTGGATGATCTCGTACGCCCGGACCGCTACCCGCGCTCCTCTCGCTATGACCCCGCCTGGTTGATCGACCTCGATATGGGGCCAAACCCGTTGTGGCTGCTGGAGGATCTCGCCCGGCAACTTGATCTCCGTCCCGGGATGCGGATTCTCGACCTCGGCTCCGGCAAGGGTGCCACGTCGGTGTTTCTGGCCCGCGAGTACGGCGCCCAAGTCGTGGCGGCCGACTGGTGGATCGCTCCCGAGGACGCGGCAGCCGTCTTCACCAAGGCGGGTGTCGGCGACCAGGTAACTGCCGTGCGAGCGGAGGCCCACGCCTTGCCGTTCGAGGAGGAGACCTTCGACGCCATCATCAGCGTCGACGCGTTCGAGTACTTCGGCACGGCGGACAGCTACCTGCCCTACCTGGTGCGATTTCTCCGTCCTGGCGGACAACTGGGCATGGCGACTCCCGCCATGACACGAGAAGTCCGTGAGCTCGGGCATATCCCGCCCCACATCAAGAAAGTGGTCGGCTGGGAAGCGATCGCCTGGCACACGGCAGATTGGTGGCGCTTCCAATGGGAGATCACCGAGCTGGTGGAGGTCACTTCGGCAGCACTGCAGCAAGACGCCTGGCGGGACTGGCTGCTGTGGGCCCAGGCAGGGGCCGAGCGTACGCCGGCGAACCAAAGCGAGAACCAGGCCGTCATCGACATGCTCACCGCGGACGGCGGAGAATTCCTCTCCTTCGCACTGGTAACCGCACGTAAGAACTGACCTGGGGTCTGCCGTCAAAGCGCGCACCCAGGCGATCAACCAGCTCAAGGCCGTCCTCGTCACCGCCCGGAGTGTCCCGCTAGTCGGCAGGCGTTCGGGTCGTCGGCTCGCCTGACGTGTCGCTCGGCGTCTCGGGCGTGGTCGGCCTGCGGGGGTGGCCTGGGGCGCGGGTGGCGCCGATGGAGGCGAGGGCTACGGCGAGCACCCCGGCCCATTGCGGGGTGGCGAGGTGCTGGCCGAGGAGCGCTCCGACGGCGGGTTCGAGGCTGGTCAGGATGCCGAAGACGCGGGCCGGCACACGGCGGAGGGCTTCGAGATGGAACGTGTAAGGCAGGACGCTGGAGAGTATGGCGACGGCGGAGGCCAAGGCGAGTGTGCCGGGGTCCAGGAGACGGGTGCCTGCTTGGGCGATGCCGTAGGGCAGGCTCAACAGGGATCCCCAGGTGACGGCGAGGGCCAGGCCGCGCCCGTCGGGGACGCGTTCGGCCAGGCGTTTGCCGACGAGGATGTAGCCGCCCCAGCAGCACCCGGCGAGAGAGGCGAACGCGAGTCCCGCGGCATTGAGCGGGATGCCGGAGTGGCTGAGCAGTACGACGCCGGCGGCGGCAAGGCAGGCCCACAGCAGGTCGGTGGCACGGCGTGAGCCGAACAGCGCGATGGCGAACGGTCCCAGGAACTCCATGGTGGTGGCGGCGCCCAGTGGGAGGCGGTCGACCGCTTCGTAGTAGCTGAGGTGGTGGACGGTGAGCAGGCTTCCGGCGGCGGCTGCGATGCCGAGCGTGGTGCGGTCCCATCGCAGTCCCGGCCGCCACAGGGCGGTGAGGACGAATGCGGCGATGCACAGGCGCAAGGTCACCACTCCGGCCGGTCCCACGGTCGGGTAGAGCCGGGTGGTGAGCGCGGCCCCGCACTGCAGGCCGATCACGCCGCCCATGACCAGCCCGGGGGCGGGCACGGCGCTCAGTCCTCGGCTGATCGCGGTGACGGCGTGCTCGCGTCGGGTGCGAAGCTGACTGATGGGTGGCCTCCTTGAGCGTCGGCACGCGGCAACGCGCGCAGGTTTCCGTTCGAGCGATGGGTAGGGCGGGGCTGCGCGCCCTGTCCGGCGCGCAGCCCCGCAGCCTGCTCCGCCTCCAACGTCTCGCGACGGCACAGCAGTTGTCGTGCCAGCGGCTCCATGTCCTGGGTTTTGTACCTCTGCGGTATGTCCGCCAACTATGCGGAGAGGACCTGGCGGGCCCGCTCGCCGAGGCGGACTTCGCCGAAGGAGGCACCGCCATCGCGGCGGCCTCCGGACTCGTCGGCCACTTCCCGGTCCTACGGGCTCAGATCTTCACCGCCGATGCCCTCAACCATGGTGGTGGAAGCCTTGATCGAGGCAGCGGAGGCGGAGGGGCTCGTCAGCGCCCAGTCCCTGCACGCCCGGCCGCTGTCCGCCGGCTCAACGGTCGGGCTGTCCACCGTCTACCGTACGCTCAGCGCCCTGGCCGCAGCCGGGCGTGCGGTCACGTGCGGGACCTGCAAGGGGAGCGACTCTTCCGCTACCGCGCTGGCTCCGACCACCGCCACTAACTGCTCTGCACCGAATGCGGGGCCGGCGTGACGCTGGATTCCGCGGTGGTGGAGAAATGGGCTGCCGATATAGCCCGCACGAGCGGATTCACCGCCGTGCGGCACACCGTTGAACTCACCGGCATCTGGCGCCGACTGCGGCACCTCGGCGGGCGGTTCTCCGCGAGGCTGACGCGATTCGCAGCCGGGGGCGGAACACGGTTCCGAAGCGGACGAGGAACCCAAAGCATCACCACTGGTGCCGCCGACAGAATCGACGAAGAAGAGGCCGGCACGGTGCAGGCAACCGGGCCGGCCTCTGGTGGATGACGCCGGGTGATTCACCGGGCGGCAGCCGGCGCACGGGCGGACTATCTCGGGGCGTACGGCAGGAGCGCCATCTCCCGTGCGTTCTTGATCGCGCGGGCCAGTTGGCGTTGCTGCTGGGCGGTGACCCGGGTGACCCGGCGGCTGCGGATCTTGCCGCGGTCGGAGATGAACTTCCGCAGCAGATCGGTGTCCTTGTAGTCGATGTAGGTGATGCCTGCCTGGTCCAACGGGTTGGGGCGGGACTTGAGGGGTTTGCGGGGATCGGGGCGGCGGGCCATGGGGCTCCTTTTCTCGGCCGGACGGTCGAACGGCCGGTGTTCGGTGGGGATGTGGTCGGGGTTCAGGAAACGGGGTCGAGGAGCGCGTCGAAGGAGGCCGGCAGGCGCTTCCACACCTTGCGTCCGCCGGCGAACTCGGCCTCGGTCAGAAGGCAGGAGTCGAGCAGCCGCTCCAGGCCGTCGCGGTCGAGGCCGGGGGCGGTGAAGACCAGGTGCTGGCAGCAGTCGCCGTGTTCGGGGTGCCAGTCGAGGGCGGCGGCCGCTCGGCGTATCGCCGGGACCATCTCCCAAGCGGCGTCCGGGAGGGAGGCGAGCCATGGGCCGGTGTTCTCCACGCACAGGGCGCCGCCCGCGGCATCCCAGGACAGCAGGGTGTCGGGGCGGTCGGCGAGCCAGAAGCGGCCCCGGCTGCGGGCCGCCGCACATGCCAGGTCTTCCAGTGCCTGGTAGAGCCGTTCCGGGTGGAACGGGCGACGCCGGTGCCACACGAGGGTGGCGACTCCCGACTCCTCCGCTTCCTGCGGCAGCAGCGCGCATGCCGGGTGCTGGGCCGCGGCCGCCGCCTCGACGTCGAATCCCGCGAACGCGACCTCGGCGAGCTGCCGGGAAGCCACGGGCACGCGGCGTGCGGTCGGGTGCAGCTGGGCGAGGAGTGCACGGTCCTCGTCATCCGCCTCCTCGCTGTCGACGAGTACGAGCACGGGGGCGTACTCCAGCTGGCGCGCCCAGGTGTCCCCGATGGTCCGCTGATCGGTTGCGGCCGCCGCGAGGCCCGCCTCCGCCAGGTCGTCGCCATTGGCGAGATACGGCAGGACGAGTACGGGGTCGACCGCTGTGATGACGTTGGAGAGCGTCAGCGCTTCGCCACCGTGCGAGGCGATCACCTCGGCCATCGCCCTGGGCTCGACGGAGTCCCAGAGCTCGACCACCGCCAGCCGGTGCCGACCGCTGTCGGCCAGCCGCTGGAGTTCGGGAACCAGGTCCTCGCGCAAGGCGCAGCACGCGCAGTCGTTGACGAGGGGAGCCTCGCCGGAGGACAGCTCACCCGAGGCGTCGCGCACGGTGCGCCGCACGGTTCCGTCCGCTGCCGTGGACAGGTCGTGGTGGAGGGCGACGCTGCCGCGCACGGTGTGCAGAAGGCGCCGTACGACGTGCTCGCGGGCCTCGGAATGCAGCCCGCCGACGATGACGACGGGAAGCCGGCGGTCCTTCATCACTGTGCCCCGCGCCGCGCGTAGCGCCGCTCGAAGCGCTCGACCCGGCCGGCCGTGTCGAGGACGCGAGCCGTGCCCGTGTAGAAGGGATGGCTCTGCGACGAGATCTCCACGTCGATCACGGGGTAGGTCTCGCCGTCCTCCCACTCGATGGTCTTGTCACTGGTCGCGGTGGACCGGGTGAGGAAGGCGAAGTCAGCTGCCTTGTCGCGGAAGACGACGGGCCGGTAGGCGGGGTGGATCCCAGGCTTCATGAAGGTGTTCCTGTCTGTGTGAAGTCGGCTCGTGGGTCAGCGTTCTTCCCGGAAGTCGACGTGGCGGCCGATGACCGGGTCGTACTTGCGCAGGACCATGCGGTCGGGGTCGTTCCGCCGGTTCTTGCGGGTGACGTAGGTGTAGCCCGTGCCGGCGGTGGAGCGGAGCTTGATGATCGGGCGTAGTTCGTTGCGAGCCATGGGCGCTACTATATGGGAATGGTTTCCATTACCGATAACGTCTCCGACGAGAGGTGACCCACTCCATGTCCGCCCACTGCCAGCTGACCGGCGCCAAGCCGGGCTTCGGCAAGACCATCTCCCACTCGCACCGCCGCACATCCCGCCGGTTCGACCCGAACATCCAGCGCAAGCGCTACTGGCTGGCGAGCGAGGGGCGCCACATCCGGCTCACCCTCAGCGCCAAGGCGATCAAGACGGTCGATGCCATCGGCATCGAGGCCGCGGTGGCACGTATCCGCGCACGAGGGGTGAAGGTCTGATGGCCAAGCAGAGCAAGATCGCGAAGAACGAACAGCGCAAGGTGATCGTCGAGCGGTACGCGGCCCGGCGTGCCGAGCTGAAGGAGATCATCCGACGCCCTTCGTCCACCGAGGCCGAACGCGCCGCGGCTCAGGCCGAATTGCGACGCCAGCCGCGCGACGCCAGCGCCACCCGGGTGCGGAACCGGGACAGCGTGGACGGCCGGCCCCGCGGGCATCTGCGGAAGTTCGGCATGTCCCGAGTGCGCATGCGGGAGCAGGCGCACGCCGGGTTCCTTCCCGGGGTCACCAAGTCGTCCTGGTGAGGCCGAGATGGCGCCGTGGCCCCGGTGGTCACCCGGGCCACGGCGCCATCCGTCAGAGGACCGTACCGATGAACCACGGATCAGCAGGCGAGCCGAGCCGCCCGTTCTCATGGGAAGCCGAGTGCCGGTGAGGCTGGTGATGGGGCCTGCCGGAGCGGTCCTTCGCCCCCCGCGTGCCCGTGGCGTTGGTAGCGGCCGGCCCAGCGTGCCGCTGTCGTGTGGCCGACCTGGAACCGTTCCGCGGCGCGGCGCAGAGGCCGGCCGTCATCGACGACGCACCGGGCAAGCCGCAGCCTGCCGGTCGGTGTCAGCGGGGCGTTACGGTGGATCACGAGGGCCTCCTGCGCTCGGCGGTAGATGTCGCAATCCCCACCGAGCCAGAAGGCCCTCACCTCGTTCAAGCACCCAGCACGCGTGTCACCAGCGTGCCGGGGCAGCACACCTAGCTAGGGCGTGCCTCTTCGATCAAGTGATTCGTCGGGGGATCGGCATGCGACGGGTGCTGACGCGCTGACCATGCAGATCGATTCGGCGGCCGACGGCAGTGGCCCATCACGGGAGTTGGCGGACACGAAATTCCGTCGAACGCGGAGTCGATCTTTGAGAAGGTCGCGAGTGTCCCGGATCTACTGTGAAAGGAAGCCCGTGTCTCGTGCCGTCACGTTGATTCGCTCTGCGTCCCTGTCCGATGTTGCCGAGTACGCCTACGCGGCCACGGCCCCGGCCGAGTCGCGGCTGATCTTCCTGGCCGGAGCATGTCCGCTGAATGAGGACGGCTCCACCGCGGCAATCGGAGACGTCGCGGGGCAGGCAGCCAAGGCCGTGGAGAATATGCGGATCGCTCTGGCAGACTCCGGCGCGTCACTCCACGATGTCATCAGCACCCGCGTTCTCGTTGCCTCCCACCGCCGGGAGGACCTGGTGACGGCGTGGGGGGTTGTCCGGACTGCGTTCGGCGACCACGACGTGCCCAGCACATTGATGGGTGTCACCGTACTCGGCTACGACGGCCAGCTCGTAGAGATCGAAGCCATCGCCGCCGTGCTCGATTCCTGAGCCGGCGGACCATCCCGCAAGGGCGACCAACCGCCTTGCCCGCGTTCTGGCTCCGATCACGACCGGAGCCAAATGCGGAGGGCGGCAGCGGTGACCGTGCCGAGATGGACATACCCGCGCTTGCCGTAGCGGGTGGCGACGGCCTGAACTGCTTGGGCTTTCCGATGGCCCGCTCCACCGTGTTGCGATCTTTGTAGCGGTCCTTGTTGATCGAAGAGACGCGGCCTCGCGGCGCATCAACTGTCTGAATCAGCGGCGCGGCATCGCAACCCGCTAGGAGAAGGCGGCAACCATCTACCTGGCCGGACTCCACCTCGCGGGGATCTTCCTCTGGTCCGCGAGACGATGCCCTATGACGATGCCGATGCCGTCTCTGCCAAGCATGATCGCAGCCGTCCCTGCAGGGACGGGACGGATGCGTCGTCACAAGACATGACCACCACGAGCCTGCCGAGTTCGATGCCCTCGGACCGCCGTGCGTAGGACCATCGCCGGCCTGCCTGCAGCAGGGATTTGAAGAGCAGCCGCTGTTCGGAGGTGTCGTCCGACAGTGCCTCATCCGCGGCCTCGACGATCAGTACGTAGTGGTCCGCAGACAGCCATCTCAGGTCGCGCAGACAGTCGGAGAGGGCATTCCAGTTCCATCCGAAGTAATCCGGAAGCTTCAGTCCGTCGTAGAACTGTTGGAGGACAGCGTCCGTGTCGCGCATTTCCCGGCCGTCAAGACGCGCGACGTACGTCCTGCCGGTCACCGGAAGCAGCAGATCGACAGGAAGAGCGTCTTGCTTCCCAACTACATGCAACCAAGGCACGGTGTGCACTGCCACCCTCCCTCCCGAGAACCACGCCGTCGACCGGCGTCAGCGGCAGGCTGCACAGTTTGGATCCAAACGAAACGGCCCTGGCCACACCCACACACCTCAAAATCCCACAGATCGAGGGTCCGTGCCGGAAGCAGTCGGCACGGACCCTCTGCGTATCTCGCGGCAGCGTGGTCGCTCAGGCCCCTTCTCGCTGCTGGGCGGCTGCGGGGCGATCGGCGCCAGAGTTGGCCTCACCGATGTGCTCGACCAGCCATTCGTCGTCACCGGTCTGGATGCAGCGCACCCGTCGATCTCCATGAGCAGTGCGGCGCGCTCCAGTCGCCCGTGGACATGGTCAGCGAAGACGAGCTCACTGGCCTCCAAAGACCACGTGGGCCACGGCTCCGCACTGGACCATGATCAACGATCGGCCCGGCGTGGGTCAGTCTCCGCCCTGGAATGAACCATCAGGATCATCAGTTACACGAGGAACAGCAGACAGCATGTCGTTCCTCTCGGCTTGGAGGAGCTTTCCATGACTGCAGAACTGGATGGATCCACCGCTCTTGTCACCGGCGCCACCTCTGGCATCGGCCGGGCCGTTGCCCTTCGCCTGGCGGCGTTGGGGGCCTCGGTTGTCGTCCACGGGCGGGACGAGCAGCGAGGTGTTGAGACCGTCAAGGAGATCGCTGCCGCAGGCGGGAAAGCCCGGTTCGTTGCTGCGGATCTGAGCAGCTCTGAAGATGTCCTGCGTCTTGCCGCCGAAGCAGGCGAGGTGGACATTCTGATCAACAACGCCGGTATCTACCGGTTCGCCGGTACGCCGGACACCACCGCCGAGATGTTCGACGTTCAGATGGCCGTCAACTCGCGCGCGCCGATGCTCCTGGTCGGTGCCCTCGCCCCGGGAATGGCTGCACGGGGGCGTGGCGCCATCGTGAGTGTGAGCACAGCGGCGGCTACCACGCCGGTGCGGGGAACGGGTGCTTACGGGGCTTCCAAAGCTGCACTCGAACTTCTCACGCGAGTATGGGCTGACGAGTTCGGCGCCCAGGGCGTCCGCGTGAACGCCGTGGCCCCGGGCCCTGTCCATACCCCCGGGACGGAGGAGATGGGAGAGGAAACCCTCCGAGTGATCGGGCGGACCACCGTACTGGGGCGGGTCGCAGACCCTGACGAGATCGCGGAAGCGGTTGTGTTCCTTGCCTCCTCCCGCGCCAGCTACGTCACCGGCGCGGTTCTCGAGGCACGCGGCGGACAGCTCGCGATCGGCTGACTCCGGGCTGGGCCGCGATGGGCATGCCAAACCTGACATGCATGTCCATGAGGTCCATGGACCGGTCGGCGTGCGCGTCGGGAGAGGCCCACACCACGAGCGGCGGCTCGATGCCCAAGAGCGGCTCGTTCGGGCACGAGGCGAAGGTCCCCGGGTGCTCGGTTCGGCGACGGCTGCCTTGACCCGTAAGAAGTGTTTCTGATCCTGGCATCGGCAGTTGACGGGGTGTGGTTACGGCCGCAGCTGGCGAGACGAGGATCGCTGCCCAGGCATCCGGTGGCCATGCCGGCCACTGACGACGCCGGGTGCCTGGCCGAGCGGCTGGCCGCCGGGCCGCGCCGGGTGCTGGTCATCGGCGCAGGCTGCACCGGCTCGGAGATCGCCTCGGTCTGCCGGGAGCGGGGCATCGAGGTCATGGTCGCAGAACGTGGATCCCGGCCGGGTTCTTCATGGGGCTCGTACCCCCAGCATCATCCGGGGCCCTGCTCGGCCTTCACAGCGGTCTCCTGAACGGCTCCATGGCGTTCGTGGAGCCCGCGGGGCGGCCGCCGTGGCCGGGCCTCTGCCTCGGCTGCCCGACCCCACGCCGCACGGTCTTCGTCGGCGGTGCGGGCGTGCTGCTGGGAACCGCCGTGATAACTCTTCGCCTCGGTCTATCTGGTCGCCTACCTGGGCTTCGGCGTGCCGGCGATCGTCGCGGGACTTCTGATCGCTCCGGTCGGTCTGCTGGGTACCGTCCCCGCGTACGGCGTCGCCGTCCTCGTCGTGGCAGCCGCTGGGCCGGTCGCGCAGTACCGCGTCACCGCGCGCGACCGATCCGGAAAGGGGGCGTCGGCGCCGGTCAGGCCGTGGCGTTGACGTCGGCCCAGTGGACGGTGTGCCCAGGGTGGTCGTGCTCGCCGTGGGCGGCCGTGATGTGGTCGATGATGTCCAGCCCGCGGCCGTGCTCGTCAGGGGTGCCGCTGGCGGCCCAGTCGCCCTCCTTGTCGGCGGGGCCTCCGTCGGAGACCTCGATGTGCACCCGGCGGGTGTCCGCGTCGCGGTTCAGCTCGAGGTTCAGTGGGGGCTGGGCGTGCTCGACGGCGTTGGTGACGAGTTCGGAAACGGTCAGCAGCACCGAGTCGGCCGCCTCCTGGGGGACACCCCACCACGTCAGGAGCGTTTGGGTCATCCTGCGGGCCTCTCCGGCGGCTTCCGGGCGGTGCGCGAGGGGCCAGGCACCGCCCGTTGCCTGTCGTGGCCTCCGGGTGACGCCTCGCCGCGGGGAGACGGTGGGCGCGTAGGTGCAGGTCATGGTGATCACCCTCTTCCGGCGCCACGGTGACGCCCGGGACTCCAGGCCCCTAACGGCCTATGGCCATGTATATCATCTCTCTATATAGTTTGTCTATATAGAGAGGTGATATATGGGCTTCGAGTTAAGGATCTTGATCTGGTGGGCGACGAGATTGCAGCTGGCCGGTATAGCCGCTTGCAGCCTGCAGGATTGTCCGGGGTTTCCCGGCGGGGCAGCGTAGAGGTCGGGAAGACGGAATTGAACGGACGTCAGAAGGCCCAAGGCCCGAGGCCCGGCAGTCCCCTTCCGTGCGCGTCTTACCTGATGAGCTGTCACATTCCCTTTCGCTACAGGAGATTGATCATGCGTAAGATCAAGTGGCCCCTCGCCGCCCTCGCGGGCATCGTTCTGGCCCTGGGAGGTTCCACCGCGTCGGCCGTCGCCGCGCCGGCCTCACCAGTGGGCGTGCTTCAACATCACCACCATCACCACCACCATGGTGGCGACGTCGACTCGGCCCAGGTCACCGGCGGCTGGGGCGGCGATGGCTGGGGCGGTGGCGGATGGGGATGGTAGTTCCATCCCCGACGGGGCAGCGGCGGTCTAGTCGCGGCCTGTGCTGCCGCTCGGCACGAGCGGCAGCTCCGCGCTGAGGGTGGTCCCCGCGGTACGCGGACTGTCCAGAACCATCCTGCCGCCGAGGGCTTCCACCCGGTCCTTCAGACCCACGAGGCCGGTACCGGCGGCAAAGGCGGCCCCGCCGACGCCGTCGTCCTGTACGCGGACACGCAGTACGCCGGAGTCGGTGTCCACGGCGACGGTGACGGTGACGGTCGAGGCCTTCGCGTGCTTCGCTGCGTTCGTCAGTGCCTCGGAGACGACGTAGTACGCGCTGACTTCCACCCGTTCGGGCAGTCTCCCCGGGAGGCGCACCTCGACATCGACGGGGAGGGCCGATCGGCGGGCAAGCGCCCGCAGCGCGGGACCGAGGCCGCCATGCGCCAGGACCGCCGGATGGATGCCCCGTGCCACCTCGCGGAGTTCGTCGAACACGCCCGTGACCCCGGCGGCGACGTCGCGCAGTCGCGCGCGGAGCTCGTCCAGATCCGGCGGAACCGTCAGCTGCGCGTGCTGGAGCAGGAGGAGCAACGACACGAGCCTCTGCTGGACGCCGTCGTGCAGATCACGTTCGATACGGCGGCGCGCCCCGTCGGCGGCCGTCACGACACGGGCTCGTGAGGCGGTCAGTTCGGCACGGTTCCTGGCGTTCTCGATGGCGATCGCCGCCAGATCGGCGAAGGCGGCCATCTGGGACTCGGTGTTCGCCGGGAACGGGCCGTCGCTCTCCTTCGAGGCGACGATCACGCCCCAGGCCTCCCCGCCCACCACGATCGGGCGCCCCAACGACGAGCGCATGCCCGGTGCGCGTGCCTGCCGGGCGATCGCTCCGGTGGTGTCCTCGACGTCCTCGATGCGGACCGGACCGCACGTCGACCGGACCTGGCGGGCGGCACCGCGTCCGTCGAGGGCGGAGCGAGCACCGACGGGCGACGGGTCCGGCCCGCCCCGACGGCTCCAGGTCGCGACGCCACGCATGCCGCCGTACGTCTCGAAACACGCCAGGCAGGCCAGATCGGCGCCGCACAGGAGGCCCATCTCGCGGGTCACGGCCTCGAACACGGTCGCCGGCGGAGCGGACCGTGCGACGAGGGTGGCGACCTGCCGCAGCGCGGACTGCTGCTGCGACAGTTGTGCCGACACCTGAGCGGAGTGCCGCAGCCGCGCCGCCAGGCGGCCGACGATCGCCGCTGCGAGGAGGAAGGCGGCCAGAGCGACGGCGGATTGCGAGCCGGTGATCCCGAAGCCGTGCTGCCCGGCGTACGGCGCGACGGCGCCCAGGAGGCCCGCCGCGCCCGCCACGATCGCCATGCCCGCCACGATCGCCGTTCCGGCGGGCCGGCCCTTCGCCCAGTGCCGACTCCGTATGTCCACCCGGCCCTGTGTCATCGCTTCACGCCCCTTGCCCGGCCCGGCCCGGACCGGGCGGTTCAGCGGTCGACCGGTGCCGATGCCCATGAGAGCCTGCAGCTGGGCAGGTCATCGCCGCCATCGGCCGGCGACGGGGCCGGCCGGGCATGCCGCACAGGACGGTGGAAGGCGCGGTATGACACAGTTGCGAGTGGTTCTGGCGGACGACGACGTGCTGCTGCGCCAGGGCCTGGCAGGCCTGCTCGAGCGGGCCGAGGTGTCCGTGGTGGGGCAGGCCGGTGACGGCTCGACCTTGCTGCAGCTCGCGAGGGACACGGTGCCCGACCTGGTCGTGGTCGACATCCGTATGCCGCCGACCAACACCACGGAGGGTCTGGAGGCGGCCCGGGTCATCCGCCGTGAGCTGCCGGATGTCGGCATCCTGGTCCTGTCCGCGCATGTCGAGGTGGAGCAGGCCATGGAGCTGTTGGCCGGAGGTCGGCGGATCGGGTATCTGCTCAAGAGCCGGGTCGCCGACATGGAGGAGTTCCTGGAGGCGGTCAGGCGGATCGCCAAGGGCGGATCCGTCGTGGATCCCGCCCTGGTTCAGGAACTGTTCTCGGCGCAACGACGAAGGAATCCGCTCGACGCGCTGAGCGCACGCGAGCGCGAGGTACTGGCCCTGATGGCGGAGGGCCGGTCCAACGTCGGTATCGCACGCCGTCTCTGGGTCACCGAGGGCACCGTCGAGAAGCACGTGCGCAGCATCCTCGGCAAGCTGGGTCTGTCCGAGACCGACGATGACCACCGGCGGGTACGAGCCGTCCTGACCTTCCTGCAGGCCCCCTGATCCCGCGCCGAACAGGACGGAGTCCGGCGACACCTCTGCGGTGCGGGGGAACCCATGGACGCGGCAGCTGCCCGCCAGGTCGCGGGGCGCCCGGAACCGGATCAGCATGTCGGCCGCTGTCCCTTCCGACGGCCCGACCCGTCCAGCGGCCAGTGGCTCCCCGGTGCCTCGGCCACCGTGGCAGTGCAGGGGGCTCGTCCCGGCCGGTCGTCCACTGCCCCGCCTGCCGAGGTCGTCGCGAGGGGGCTGGTGGAGGCTGCCGCCGGTGGGGGTCCTGATGCTCGAGGTGCTGGGGGCGGCGAACAGCCCGTTGCCGAGGCCGTGGTGCAGGAGCAGGGCTGCGAAGAGGCCGTAGGGGAAGTCGGTGGGCAGGCGGAGGCGCCCGGCGAAGGGGGCGGCCGTCGCGACGCATCCCGCCACAGCGAACGGCCGGGCGCTCCATCTGTCCGACAGGGCTCCGGATACCGGTCCGGCCGCGAGGAAGCCGATAGTGAGGGGCAGCAGGTAGACGCCGGCCCACAGCGGGGTGCGGGCGTAGCCGTAGCCGTGGAGCGGCAGCCGGATGCCGGGGGCGGTGCCCGCAGGGCGGGGGGCTCGGTCGGGGGTCACCGGAAGTCCTCCCTCCTTGCTTCCTGTGGGACCTGGAGGTCAGTTGACGATTGCCGGGCCGAGTGCCGGTGCGGCCGTGAACGGCATCCAGGGCGCGCCTTCGACGACCAGGCGGCGCAGCGTGCGTACCTGGCGTGGGGCGTTCCAGCCGAGGGCGCCGACCACCCTCCCGCGGTGGCCGTAGGTGGCGGCGAAGCGGCCGTCCGATGTGTCGCCGTCGACGATCCGCATCTCCGCGTCCGGCGGGAAGATCCCGTACGCCTGGATCCTGGTGTTGTACTGGTCGGTCCAGAAGTAGGGCACGGGAGCGAACGGGGTGGCGTCGCCGAGCAGGTTGCCGGCTGCGGCCATGGCCTGTTCGGTGGCGTTCATCCGGTGCTCCAGCCGCATGCGGGTGCCGAAGCGTGCATGGGGCCAGGAGGCGACGTCCCCGGCGGCGTAGATCCCGGGTGCCGCCCGGCAATACGCGTCGCACTCCACCCCGTCTCCCAGCCGCAGCCCCGAACCTTCCAGCCAGCCGGTCGCGGGCACGGCGCCGAGGGCCAGGACGACGACGTCGGCCGGCAGCGTGGTGCCGTCGTCGAGGTCCACTCCGGTCACCCGGCCGTCGGCGCGGCGTAGCCGGTGTACCGGCACTCCGCATCGCAGGCGTGTTCCGTGGTCCCTGTGCAACTCGGCGACGAGCGCACCGATCCGGTCCCCGAACGGGCGCCGCACCGGGACCGGTTCCGGCTCGACCACGGTCACCTCCAGGCCCATGGTCCGGGCGGCCGCGGCGACTTCGGTACCGAGGAATCCGGCACCGACCACGACCACCCGGGGCCCGGCGCGCAGCGCGGCGCGCAGGGCGATCGCGTCGTCGAGCGTGCGCAGGACGTGAACTCCGTCCAGATCGCTGTCGGGCAGGCGCCGGGGAGCCACACCGGTGGCGATGATCAGCGCGTCGAAGCCGATGCTCTCGCCGTTGTCCATGCGCACCCGGCGGTCCGGGACGTCCAGGGCGACGGCGCGCCGTCCGAGCCGCAGGTCGGCCCGCAGTCGCGCGAGATCCGGCGGGGAGCGCAGGGTGGCGCGTTCGGGCCCCCAGGCGCCGGTCAGGATCTGCTTGGACAGCGGGGGCCGGTCGTACGGCGGATGGGGCTCCTCGCCGATCAGGGTGAGGTGACCGTCCCAGCCGCGGCGACGGAGGGTCTCGGCCGCGGTCAGGCCCGCGGCCGAGGCTCCCACGATGACTATGCGCTTCACTCCTTCTTCTCCTCTTCTTCCACCCAGATCGCCTGGGCCGGGCAGAGGGCGACGGCCTGCCGGACGTCGTCCGCCAGACGCTCGGGCGGGGTCTCGGTGAGGAGTACGACGATGCCGTCCTCCTCTCGCTGGTCGAACACCTCGGGTGCGGTCAGCACGCACTGGCCGGCGGCGACACACTTGTTCTGGTCGATGATCACCTTCATCGGATGCTCCTTTCCTGCGTGGCGGTTGGCCGCGCTCACCAAGTGACGGGCAGTTCGTAGACGCCGTAGACGTTCCCGTCGTGCTTGAACGGGATCTGGTCGAGATCCACGGCGAGCTTCAACGTGGGGATGCGGCGGTAGAGGGTGCTGTAGACCACCTGCAGTTCCACCCGGGCCAGCGGCTGGCCCAGGCACTGGTGGACGCCGAAGCCGAAGGCCACGTGGTGGCGGGCGTTGCGGTCGATGTCCAGCCGGTCGGGGGCGGGGAAGGCGTCGGGATCGCGGTTCGCGACGTCGCTGGAGAGGACGACGCCCTCGCCGGCGCGGATGGTCACGCCGCCGACCTCGATGTCCGCCAGGGCCACCCGGCGGCGTCCGCCGTGCACGATGGTGAGGTAGCGCAGGAGTTCCTCGACCGCCGAGGCGACCGTCTTCGGGTCGTCGCTCTCGCGCAGCCGGTCCAGCTGGTCAGGGTTCTGCAGCAGGGCCAGGGTGCCCAGCGCGATCATGTTCGCGGTGGTCTCGTGTCCGGCGGTCAGCAGCAGCATCCCCATGCCGGCCGCTTCACGCCGGGAGAGCTCACCGGCCCTGACCCGCTCGGCCAGTGTGGAGAGCACGTCGTCGGCCGGGTGGGCGAGTTTGACGCCGATCTGCCGGTCCAGGTAGTCGAGCAGTTGCTGTGTGGCCACCCGCGCCTGCTCCACGGTGCTGGTGCGCTTGATCAGGATCTTGCTGTTGGCTTGGAAGAAGTCGTGGTCGGCATACGGGACGCCGAGCAGCTCGCAGATCACCAGCGACGGCACCGGCAACGCGAACGCCTGGACCAGGTCCGCCGGCTTGGGCCCGGCGAGCAGGGTGTCGATCAGGCCGTCGACGATCTTCTGAATGGCGGGCCGCAGCGCCTCCACCTGCCTGATGGAGAAGGTCGCGGTCACCATGCGGCGAAGCCGCGCGTGCTCCGGATCGTCCATGTTGATGAAGGTCCGCGACTGCCTGCGGCGCTCCTTCTGGGCCGGGCTCAGATGGGGGTAGTGCGGGTGGTTGCTCTCCGAGCTGATCCGCGGATCGGCCAGCAGAGCCCGTACGTCGTCGTAGCGAGTGACCAGCCACGGGGTGCTGCCGTCCCACAGCCGCACCCGGCTGATCGGGGACCGGTCCTGCAGCGTGCGCAGGGCCGGCGGCGGATCGAAGGGGCAGCGGGCAGCCCGGGTCATGGGGTAGTCCGGTACCTGCGCCGACGGCACATCGGTGCCGGATGCCGAGGTGGTGCTCATGTTCTCCGCCCTTTCCGTAAGTCGGACATGGGGGCAGTGCCGGGACCGGGCTCGGCGCGCGTGGGGCGCGACGGGGTAGGTACCGCCTGCTGGAGGAGACATCGAAGAGCGAAGCCAGGAGGCTCAGGAGGGTGATTCGCCGCCGGACACGCGGGGTTGCGGGTCGGCTTGGAGCATCCGCCGCACGAGGGGCAGGGCCGTACGCATGGCCTCGCCCAGCGACCGCACGTCCTGCTCGGGCAACGCGGCCAGCATGTCGGCCACCCGGGCACACTGCGCGCGCCGGCGCTCGGTCATCAGCTCTCGCCCGGCTTCCGTGATGGCAACCAGGCGGACCCGCCCGTCTCCGGGATGGCCCACCCGAGTGGCGAGGCCCTGTTCTTCCAGGCGCTGCACCAGGGCGGTCATCGACGGTTGGGCGATGCCCTCCGCCGCCGCCAGTGCGGTCAGCCGGACCGGACCTTCCCGCTCCAGCCGGCTGAGCGCCGCAGCGGTGGTCAGACTCATGCTCTGCCGTTCCGACAGAAGGTGTCTGACCATTCCGGTGGCCAGCTCGTTCAGCGCCGCCGCCACCTCCTGGTGACCCTCTTCAGGCATCTCATCCATACCCTCATGTATATCACCCTTCTATATAGACTGTCTATATAGAAGGGTGATATATGCGCGTCCTGGGCCATCAGGGGTTCTGGTGACAATCAAGGCGGCATGGCGGCGCCGGAGGAAGGTGATGACCGTGACCTGCACCTATGCCCCAGAGGCACTCCCACGGTAGAGCCCTGCTCGCAGTCCGTCGGCGTCCGTCGGCACATGGACTCTGGCGCACGGCTCGGATGCCGCGGGGGAGGCCCGCAAGATCACTGAAGAGCTCCCGACTCAGTGGAGCGTCGCCGAGGACGCGGCCGACTCGGTCCTTCCGGCCCTCTCCGAACTCGTCACCAATGCCGTGGAGCATGCCCGGCCTCACTGAACTTCGGAACAACCTTCCGTTCTGGCGATACGGGAGCCGTCAGGTGCCCTGGGCCCGCTCCTGGGCCTCCAGGGCGGCGTCTCCGTGCTTGTGGATCCACCCGCCCAGCGCGCAAAGGGCGCCGCGCCACGTCGGCCAGCGGACAGACCGCAGGGAGATGCCTGCGACGGCGAGTCCGCTGGGCGAACGGCCGCCCTGACTGCCCCTTTACGGCCGGCGGCTGCGTCGGTCCGCGGGAACGGGAATCACCGTGCGAAAACCGCGCTTGCACAGGGTGCTCGCGAATCACACGTCACGAATACGCCTCTCGGGCAGGACGACGGCCCGAGGCGCCCTGGGCTTACTGCGCGACGACAGGTTCCAGGATGAACACGGGGAACTCCCGCGAAGTCTTCTTCTGCACGTCGGCGTACCTCGGAAGGCGGCGACGGCGCGCTGCCACCACTCCGTCCTCTCCTTGCCGGTGGCCTCATGGGCCGTCATGTCCTGCTTCACGGGGCCGTCCTGGAGTTCGACGTGCGGATCGGCCTTGACGTTGAAGTACCACAGTGGATGCCTGGGGGAGCCGCCCAACGAGCCGACCACCGCATATCGCCCGTCGTGCTCGACGCGCATCACCGGCGCCTTGCGGATCTTGCCGCTCCTGGCGCCCCGGGTGGTCATCACCACCACGGGCTGCCCGGTGTCCCACAGTGTCGTCCCCTTGGTGCCGCCGGAGCTTTCGTACACCTCCACTTGCTCGCGCACCCACTGTGTCGTGCTGGGTTCATACTCGCCCTCGAGAGGCATGGCATCCTCCCCTCGTCGTAAGGATGTTCTCGCACCGTGCTGTAACGCCGGCACAGGCATCGGACATTCCGGACAGGGGTGACCTCGCAGGTGGATGCCCTGCCGTCGCGGTCGGGTCCGGCTTCTCACCTGAGGACATCGCTCCGAGGTCCTGCTGACGCCCGAGGAAGCCGACCTTCGCGAACGCCTCCAGGCCCAGGTACTCCAGAGCTCGAAGACCGAGTGGCCAGCAAGATCATCGCCGGGGCGCCAATGGCAGTTCCGTTGGCCTCCGGGGCCGGTTTCGCAGATCGCCCAGAAGCTCGTCATCACCTCGGGTAGGAACCTCGGGTAGGAACCAGGGCAACCGCCCCTCGGCCGCCACGGCCTGCCGCATCCTGGCCGAGGGCGAAACGGCCGAGCTCACGACTGACTCGCTTCGGGGCTTACGCGCCGTGCTCTGCGAGCGTGACCTTCCGGCCCGCGCGCGCCGCCTCTCGGATCCGCTCCAGCATGCGGTGTCGCCGGACGGCGTGCCGGAAGTCGGGAACGCCGTCCTCGTCCGGCGCAAGGTTCCCGGTGATCTGGTCGCGCAGCAGCGCGTACTCGTGGGCGACGTTGAAGGCGGGCTCGGCGGATCGCTCGGTCCCTGGTGTCAGCGACCGCTGGTAGCGGGCGGGAACCGGAAGTTCGGTCAGCGCGCCGTCCCCTCCCCGGACGCCGTACAGCCGCAGCCCCCCGTACCACCACTGGGCCTGGTCGGCCTTGACGACGAGATCACCCTCCGTGCCGTTGATCTCCCAATGAAACGCGGTGGCACGTGACGTCCCACCGCGCATGTGCATCGCGGCGACGGCCCCCGACTCCAGCACACCGGTGACGGCGATCTGGTCCTCCGCGGTCTTGGCCGCGACCGCCCCGCTCGTGACGTGGGTGACCTCCGGGCGCAGGTTCTCGATGAGAGCCGACACCTCGCGGAACTCCCCGAGCACCATGGTCAGCGCGTCGACCGAGTGCCCGAAGGGGATCGACAGCAGCGTGGCGCCGCTCGTGACGTCCAGCACGTACGCATAGTTGTCGTCGTAAGTGGCGCCCCCGATCCAGCCCGACCCGAGCATGCTGGTCGACAGCACCCGCCCTACGTAGCCGTCGGCGACCAGGTCCCGCAGATACCGAAGCGGCGGAGCCGACCGGGCCTGCAGACCGACAGCCGTCAGCACACCCCTGCGATGCGCGAGGTCGGCCAGCTCCTCGGCCTGCGCGAGATCGGCACCGAGCGGCCACTCGCTGAACACCATCTTCCCCGCTTCCAGCGCGGGTCGGATGAGCTCCAGGTGATGCGGAACCTTCACCGTCACCACCACGAGGTCGACTTCCTCACTGCGGGCCAGCTCCTCTGCACTGGCGAAGGCCAGCGGCACCGCGTACTTCTCGCCGGCCGCGCGCGCCGACTCGGCGCTGCTGGCGCTCAGCGCCCGCAACTCGTATCCGTCGAGCCCGGCCAGCGCCGGCACATGGGCGGTGGCCGCCCACCCGCCGCTCGCGCTCAGCCCCACGACACCGACACGAATCAGCTCCCGGCGAGGGGAAGTGGACGTCATGTGCACCCCAGCGTTCGCAACCGCCTGCTCTCTCACCTCAAAACGGCCCATAGTCATGGCGGACACGCTCTGAGCATCACGTTCAGCCACATGCCGATCGGTTCGCCGTCCGTTAACGGCACCTCGACTCGGAGAGTTCGCTCGCCGCATCCCGCTCTGCGGCTCGTCGGCGCCTTCGAACCGGCCGTCGTCATGTCACGGCCGACCCCGCGCTACCGCGTACCGAGTCGTCATCCTTGAGGAGATGCAGGTAGAGGCTGTTGTCGGGCTGCTCGCTCACTGGCATGGACGTGCGGATCGGTGACATGTAGTTGCGGATCGTGGATCCCCGTGGCCCGGACTCCCTCGTCTCGTTCCAGAGCGCGACCGGTCTCCTACGAGGCGTACAGGTCCCGCTCGGTGAGGCGCGGTTCGTCTGCCGCGGTTCGTCTGTCACGGCTCGTCTGCCGCGGTGGGGACCTCGTCACCGGGCCGGTGGACGGTGCTGTGGTCGACGTACGCTCCGGTGGACAGAGCCGCGGCCGTCAGTTGCCCGCCGTCTTCGACGAGTTCCGCTTCGACTGTCCCGATGCGTGCGTGGGGGCTGTGAAGAGTTCGGCCAAGGCTCTCGGGATTCGGTCGCGGGAGCGGAAAACTCGGAGGGCTCACTCGGCGCTTTCGAACAGGTCGGGCGCCGGGACCTATGCGATGGGAGACCGATCAATGATGTTCACTCTGTTACGGAGCAGAGTGCGGATGGCCGCGCTCGCGCTCTCGGCCGTCGCGGCCCTTGCCTTCGGCGCGACCGCCACGACCGGCGCGGCAGCGGCCCACGCACCCGCGAAACAGGGGCCGACCTCGGTGGCGTACGTCGAGGTGAACAACAACAGCATGCTGAACGTCGGCAAGTACACCCTCGCCAACGGCGGCGGCAACGTCTTCGACGTCGCCGTGATCTTCGCGGCGAACATCAACTACGACACGGGTACGAAGGCGGCGCATCTGTACTTCAACGAGAACGTGCAGCGCGTCCTCGACAACGCCGCCACGGAAATACGGCCGTTGCAGCAGAAGGGCATCAAGGTCGTCCTCTCGGTGCTCGGCAACCACCAGGGCGCGGGATTCGCCAACTTCCCGTCACAGCAAGCGGCTTCGGCGTTCGCGAAACAGCTGTCGGACACCGTGGCCAAGTACGACCTCGACGGCATCGACTTCGACGACGAGTACGCCGAGTACGGCAACAACGGCACCGGCCAGCCCAACGACAGCTCCTTCGTCTACCTGGTGACGGCGCTGCGCGCGAACATGCCGGGCAAGATCATCAGCCTCTACAACATCGGCCCGGCCGCGTCGCGTCTCTCCTACGGCGGCGTCGACGTCTCGTCCACGTTCGACTACGCCTGGAACCCGTACTACGGCACCTGGCAGGTCCCCGGCATCGCACTGCCCAAGTCGAAGCTGTCGCCGGCGGCCGTCGAGATCGGCGGGACCTCGCAGAGCACGGTAGCCGACCTCGCCCGCCGCACCGTCAGCGAGGGGTACGGCGTCTATCTGACGTACAACCTCGACGGCGCCGACCGCAGCGCGGATGTCTCCGCGTTCACCAGGGAGCTGTACGGCAGTGACGCCGTCTACACGCCGTAAGGCGACCGCACGCCCCAGTGCGCGGCGCTCCCTCGGGGCTTGCCGCATCCCGTAGGGCGGCGATCCGCGCAGGCCGTGCCTTCGACAACGATGTCGGGGGCGCGGTGCGGGCTGACTCATGGGAGCTGAGAGCTGAGAGCGGGGAGCTGACAGCTGAGAGCGCGCTGACCGGGTGTCTTGCTCAGGCTGCGCCGACCGCCGGCCGGGGATGGTGCGTTGCCGGTGCCGGGCTGGGCGAGTGTGTCCCGATAGGGGCTCGCCGACCAGCCCGGCGTCGTCACGGTGCCGACCGCTCGCGCGGTCCGGTGCCGGCGAGGGAACCTGGCTGATGCAAGGGCGAGTTGAGGGCCCCTCGGACAGACTCAAGGACAGGACTTGGGACAGGAGGCACCGTTATGCGCATCCCCGGCCCCGAACACCAGGACGACGGCGGGGTGAGCGCCGTTGCGGCTGCGGGCGGGCTGCACCGGTACCAGTTACGCCTGCACGAGGCGCACGGACCCGTCGTGCGCTTCCAACTTCCGGGCGCCGGAACGGTCGTGTCGGTCGCCGACCCCGTCCTTCTGGAGGCCACGGCGCACATCGACAAGCGGCCCGACGAGCTGTTCGCGTTCCTGGACCCGCTGTGCGAGGCGGGCAACCTGCAAGTGCTACCCGCCGACGAGCACACCCCCTACTTGTGGGGGCCGTGGTTCATTGCCGGTGGCATGGCCTTTGCCGCGGCCGCCACGCATTATGTCCGCCGACATGACGGCCGGCGTGAGGTACGGCTTTACGGCTCTGCGGGGGCGCTGGGCGCGTTGTTCCTGTCATTGGCCTCGATGGTCACCGGGATTGGTTGACGGCTGTCAGGCAGCTGCCGATCACGGGTGAATTGATCACGTCATGGTCGGTGTGATCACGACATCCGAACCGTCATGGATAGCCCCGTTCACCGGGCTGAGCCCGCGCGTTTTCAGGAAGCTGGTGACCGTTCTGCGGCGCGAGGGTGCGGACGCGGTCCGCAAAGACCGGCCGTGGCGCATTCCGCTGGAGGAGCGGGCGCTGCTGGTCGCGACGTACTGGCGCACGAACCTGACGATGCGACAGCTCGCCCCCTGTTAGGGGTGTCCAAGCCGGCGGCGGACCGGATCATCGACCACCTCGGGCCGATGCTCGCGCTCCGGCCCCGAAAGCGGTTCGCCAAGGACACCGTACTGATCGTGGACGGCACCCTGGTCCCCACCCGGGATCACTCCATCGCCGCGCGGTCGAAGAACTCTCGGTACACCACCAACCACCAGGTCGTCATCGACGCCGACACCTGCCGAGTTGTCGTGGTCGGCCAGCCGCTTGCCGGGAACCGCAACGACTGCAAGGCGTGGGAGGAATCCGGCGCGAAGGCCGCCGTCGGCAGGAGCCTCACGATCGCCGACGGCGTCCACCCAGGCACCGGACTTGTCATCCCGCACCGCCGCGAGCGCGGCCAAGCCGAACTCCCGGCCTGGGAAGAGGAGCGCAACCAGTCCCGGCGCGGCCGATTGCCCCGGAAAGTCTCGTCTTCGTCGAGCCCCAGGAGCTGCCTGGGACCTGGCCGCCGTCCCCGTCGGCCGCCTCACCGCGCAAGTGGCCACCTGTGAAACGCCGGCGAGGGGTTACGGCTCCGGCACCGTGCACGGCCGCGGTCGTTGTGCCGCGTAGCGCTCCGTCGAGAGGGGCGAGCACGAGCAAGTGTCGACAGCCCGGCCCCCGATCCGCCGCACGGACCGGGGGCCGCCTCATGCCCGGTGCCGGGGCCGGCGCGGCGCGCCCGGCAGCACGGGGCGCCCGGTCGGGAACCGTGGCCCGGCTGGGACGCGTCCCCTTCCGGGACCGTGGAATGGAGGCCCATGAGCATCGACGCACCCCACCCGTCCGGGCGGTCGCCACACGGCGGGCCGCGGCCCGCGAGCGACCCACCGCAGCTGTACACGCCGCTGTGGCGACGGCTGCGTGAGGACGAATGGCCGCCGCTGGGTGAGGTGTTGCGGGGGCGGCGGGAGCAGATGCGTCCCGGGGTGTTGCTGGTGCTGCTCCTCCCGTGCCTGTGGTGGCTGACCGTGCCGGTGCTGGTCGGCTATCAACTGGCCCGTACGGCCCGCCGTATGGCGCGCCGGGTCTTCCCCGTACGCCTGGAAGGGCACGTCGAGGATCCCGAGGTGCTCCGGGTGCAGCGGGTGCGGGCCTGGGTGGCCCTCGCCATGTCGGGGTTGCTGCTGGCCGTGTTCGGTGGCTGGCAGGACGTGTGGGAGGCACAGCAGCAGGCCCTGCAACGGCTGTTGTTCGCGCCGTGGTTAGCGCTGTTGAGTGCGGCGGTGGTGGTGGCGCTGCTCTTCTGGGCGGCCAGGCCCGGGACGCGGCGGGCCATGCGGACGCAGCTGTGGCCGTCCGGCCGGTCGGCCCTGTGGTACTTCGGTGCCTGGACGCTGGTGCCGCTGCTGTTCACGGCGGCGGGCAAGGGAATGGGGCTGCTGCCCAGCAGCGCCAACGGGCTGTTCGGACTGCTGCTCTGGGTGTCCGTGATGTTCGTGTGCTGGGCGCCGTTCTGGTGGGTGATCTTCTTCCTCTGCTTCGCCTCCGGTCCGGCGCTACGCCACGCCTTCAACCTGTCCGCCCTGCATGCGGCGCTGCCCGCGCTGGTCACCTCCGTCCTGGTCTGGGTGTTCGCCTTCCTCGGCCTGTCGGCGGGCGGCCTGCCGCCGGGCCCGGTGCCGCTCGCGGTCTGCGCGTTCCTCGGCGGCCCGGTGTCGGTGACGGCGGTGGCCTGGTGGGAGATCCACCGGCTGCGGCATCGGCACGGGGTGCGGTGGCGGGGCTAACGCCGCGAAGCTGAGCGTTCCGGCCCTTCCGCGGTGTCCGGCGGATCGATACCTGCGGCAGGCGAGCCCCGATCGGTGATCCGCAGCGCGCCCGAAGATCGGATCGCCGGGCGGGAGCAGAAACACTGGAAGTGCGTCCACGTCGGGGCCTTCACCGACTGCTTCAGCCTGTTGTACTTCGTGGTGCCGGAGGCGTCCTTGTCGAGCAGCAGGGCCGGCAACCGCTCCCGGTGGGCCTCGCTGAGCGGGTCGTAGATGCCCACGCCCGCGGTACCGCCGGATTCCGGTCTTACTTCGTCGTGGTGTACCGGGCATCGACGTCACTGCGCCGACCTCGCACACGCCGTACGCCGTCAACGCGCAGAAGATGGTCGAGTCGAGTCCCTGCCGCGGCCCTGAACGCCGTTTCCCGACGCGAACTACACCTGGGCGTCGGAGCACGCCCCATCGAGGGGTGGTCGGCCGTGGCAGGCCTGCCCCGCTGACCGGCGATGATGGGTGCGGGCTCCGCGGTGGCGTCCGGTGGGTTCTCGGGGGTGCGGCAGTGATCGAGGTCGGGCAGCAGGGCGCGTTCAGCGTGAATTGTGTCGGTATGGAGCGCCGGCCCTTCCCGTTGAGCTTCAGCGTCCGCGAGACCGAGGGTGCGTGGCAGGTGACGGCCGCCGCGGCCCAGGCGGGCGAGCTGGTCGACCTGCTCGTGGCCGTGGCGAACGACGCGGTGGCGGTGGTGTCGCTGGAGACCAACTCCTACCTGGACGAGGACTGGCAGACACTGCGGCCCTCGCTGATCGCGGCCGAGCTCGGCGTGCTGTGCACGGTCCACTCCCTCGGATCCTGGGCGTCCGGGACGTACGGACTCGGGGAGGAGCTCCTGGTGATGGACCGCGACCTCCTGCCTCGTCTCCTCGACGGCACCTGGTCGCCGTATGAGCTGACCCTGATCGACGTGCCTGCCGACGTGACCCCGGAGCAGCTCGACGAGCTCGCCCTCGTGCTCGGCACGACCGGCGTCGACGAGCCGCTCCTGAGCCGTCTGGGAGACTCCCGAGTCTGGTTCTCGGGTCACGACGACTGCTACGTGATGTTGGAGACCTGCGACCCCGCCCTGCCGACCGCAGTCCTGGCGCGGCTGCTGACGCTGCTGGCCGGCTCCGCCCTCACCGAACTCACCGAGGCGCCCCTCTCACGCGTCCCCGAGCCCGGGCCCTGGCTGCCGGAACGGCTGATCGCCACGGCATCCCACTGGATCGGAGCCCTGGGCAAAGTCACCGAGGATCAGGTATCGATCGAGCTGGCGGCCCTTTCGGAGCCGTGGCGGCTGGGCGTTTCGTTCCCGCCGCAGGCCGACCTCACCGCGACGCTCGACGTACGTCACCGCACCTGGCAGATCGCGCCCGCGGAGTAACACGAGGAGCCACCCCCGCCGAAGGGCCGGACGTCAAAATGTCCCTGGCTGAGGCTGAAGACCTGCTCGGCCCCGGCTCGGCCAGCGAGCGCGAGACCGACCTCGGCCAGTGCCGACCCGCCGACGACGCCGCCGGCGTCGCCGCGGCACACCGGCTTGAGCGGGGTTGTCGATGCTGCTTCTCGGCATTTGCCGGGCCGATGCGGACTTCCACGGCGGCAGGCAGCGCCACCGCCCCAGTTCCCGCAAGGGCCTGTGCGAGAAGCCACTTGGACAGGGAAAACGCAACTTCGACAGGGCCCGCAGAGGCCGCTACCTTCACCTGGTCTTCGGCGATCGCCCACGGTCGCGCAGGAGTTCCTTCAGGCTGAGCCACCCGCGACGGGATGAGTCGGTCACGCCCCACGACTCCTCGCCCCCATGCGGAAGCCACCGAACCGGTTCCACACCAGGCACCCCCAACCAGGGAGAGACGCATGCCCCATCTTGCTCTGTACACATTCGGCGTCCTGAAGTCACCTCTCGCCGATCCCGCACCTCTCACGCGCGAGTTCTACGACATCGGTGAGGCCGTCTACCGGAAGATCAGTCAGCACCCCGGATACCTCGCGCATGCCGAAGCGGCAGACGGTGTCCAGGGCATGCTCTTCGGGGCGGACTGGGGTGCATGGGGAGAGTTCGCCGTACCGACCTGGTACGACAAGGGCCGTACGGTGGAAACCACCGCCCTGGCCACGACCCTCTCACTCTGGACCGACCTGCGCCCCGCCCTCGACGCCGTCTACACCGGTCTGCACCGCGAGGCGCTGAACAGGCGTTACGACTGGTTCGAGAGGACAGGGCACCCGAATTACGTGTTCTGGTGGGTCTCCGACGGCGTGATACCCACCTGGCAGGACGGGGTTTCCAGACTGGAACACCTCCACGACCACGGCTCCGCGCCGCACGCCTTCACCTTCCACCACTCATTCGCCCCGGACGGAACTCCGACCAGGAACAAAGACATCGGGCCGAAGAGCGACCAGGTTCGCTGACAAGGAAGCCTGAACGACTGGATTCGCTGTCAAACGCCTCGATTGAATGACGGCGAACAGCAACGGCCTGGCTTTGTTCACGAGAACCCGGTTCTCGTGAACAAAGCCAAACGGCTCCGACTCCCCGTCACGGACATGCAGCCTATGAGTCGTCGCAGTTCAGAGCCGTTTCACGAGCTCCTGCGGTCGGTAAAGTGGAGTGCAAGCGGGGCGTTGATGCGGGCGTCATCAACCAGGGCTTGTTCTGCTTCTCGTGGTTGATGGACCACCGCGCCTCGTTCGAGCACCTGGTCCGCGGCCGGCTCGGGGCGACGGCCGCGTCCGAGGTCCTGTGGAGCGGACCGCGTCAGATCCGCACCGCCGGCGACTTCACGCGCTACGACGTCCACGCCGTGTGCGAGCACCGGAGGTCGATCGACCTGGTCCGTTACCGACTCTTCGGCAGCGACCTGCTCGGGCTTGAGACCGTGGCGTCCGTCAGCGGCGGGATGCAGGCAACCCACCTGACGCGCCGGCGGGCGGTCGCTCGGGCGTCAGCCGATGTCCAGGGCGCGTCGATGGTGGAACTGGCTCGCGCGGTCGACTAGAGCGTGTCTCTTTGATGGGTTGGTCAGTTGATCGGGTGTGTCCGTCCGATTAGTGATCACTGATGCCATGTGGGACCGGATCGAGCCGTTGATGCCGGCCGATCCGGTCCGTGGTCGACGGTGGGCCGATCACCGCCGCACCCTTGAGGCCATCGCGTGGAAGTACCGGACCTGCTCCCCCTGGAGGGATCTGCCAGGTGAGCTCGGTTCGTTCCAGACCGCTCACAAACGCCTGCTGCGGTGGGCCGTCGATGGCACGTGGGAGCGCATCTTCACCGCGGTCCTGGCTGCGGCGGACGCCGACGACGACGTCGGCTGGACCGTGTCGGTGGACTCCACCGTCTGCCGGGCCCATCAGCACGCCGCCGGCGCGGGGAAAGGGGGGCGGCCGGCCGGTCCGAACCCGTCGATCACGGACTCGGACGCTCCCGCGGCGGACTGAGCACCAAGGTCCACCTGGCAAGCGATGGGCGGGCGCGTCCGCTCGCCCTCGTTATCACTGCAGGCCAGGCCGGCGATGCACCGGCCTTCGAAGCCGTGATGGCCCGCATCCGGGTTCCACGGGCCGGGCTCGGAAGACCCAGAACCCGGCCCACGGCCGTTCTCGCGGATCGTGCGTACTCCTCCCGCGCGATCCGCGGGCATCTTCGCCGCCGCGGCATCCGCTCAGTCATCCCACAGCCCACCGACCAGATCGGCCATCGTCGACGACGCGGCCGACTCGGCGGCAGGCCACCCGGCTTCGATGCCGAGGCCTACAAGCAGCGCAACACCGTCGAACGCTGCATCAACCGCCTCAAGCAGTGGCGCGGTCTGGCCATGCGAACCGACAAACTCGCCATCGCCTACCAGGCTGCACTCCACCTCGCCGCCATCCTCATCTGGACCCGACGCTGACCAAAGAGACAGAACCTAGGCACTGCTCGGGCTCGGGAATGGCGTGAACCGCGTCAAGCGCAAGCAGTACACGGCCTTCCAGCGTCTGCGGAACTTCGCCTGCCGCTGTCCGCCGCAACGGCGTGAGACGCAGCCGCACATGCTCCCCACAGCCCGAGGTGAAGCCGTGGAGAGCATGTGGGCAAGGGCGCCGCGTCGTGTGGCTGACTGCCGCGGCAGTTCACGAGGAGCCTCCTGGCGGTGTCATGCCGCTGCCCGGACGGTGTTGAGGAACTGCTCAACGCCCGGCACTTTCAGGTGGGGTTCGTAGCCGCGTGCGAGGTCGCTGATCTGGCGAAGGCAGCGGGGGCGCCGATCCGCTGGGCGAGCACGAGGGCTTCACCGGCAGTGGCGGCGCTGTGCTCGATGCGGGAGCCAAGGACAAGCTCGCCCAGGTCGACCGTCGTCCCCACACTGCCGTGCATCTGTCGGAGAAGCCGGACGATCTCCGAATCAAGTTCGTCCATGGCCGGCTCCCGTACCCGATCTTCAGCCAAACGTTCGGCCAGGTACCTCACCAACGAGTCAGTCGTCCAGTATGACGTCATCGAATCGGGCAACGAGGGGACTGGCGGACTGATGCTCGATCATGAGCAGGTCGCGATCCACACCGGTCGGCGCTCCCGGCTGCCGGTGATCGTGGCTGTTCACTCGACGGCGCTCGGTCCGGCGGCCGCCGGCCTCCGGCTCTGGCACTGCCCCGAGCCCCCGGCGGCGTAGCGTCCCGGCTCGCCGGCTCTCCCGCCGAGCTCCGCTTCACCTGGCTCAACGCCGCACTGCTCGCGCAGACCGGCGGACGGCAGGGCGTACAGACCACCCGAAGGAGCACGCCATGACCCCCGACGCGGGTACCACCGTCGACCACTACGACCGACTGCTCGCCGAGCACTACACCTGGATGCTGGGCGGCGACATCCACGAGATCGCCGACCGGCAAGCCGCGCTGCTCGCGGAACTCGGCCTGGCGGGGACCGAAGACGACGGGACGGCCATCGACCTGGGCTGCGGCTCCGGTGCACAGACGCTGGCGCTGGTCCGTCTCGGCTTCTCCTCCGTGATCGCAGTGGACAACAGCCGCCGGCTGCTCGACGAGCTCGTCTCGTACGTCCCCGGCGCCGAGGCGGTACGGCCGGTGCACGGCGACATTCGCACCGTGCTGCCCGAGGCGGCCGAGCCGGGCACGGTCGCGGCAGTCGTCTGCATGGGTGACACGCTTCCCCACCTCCCGTCCAAGGCGGACGTCCCCGTGCTGCTCGGCCACATCAGCCGTGCCCTCGCCTCGGGCGGCCATCTCGTCGTCACCTACCGCGATCTCACAGTGGAGCTGCGCGGCACGGACCGTTTCATCCCGGTCCGCAGCAGCGACGACCGGCTGCTCACCTGCTTCCTCGAATACCGCGACGAGGACACGGTGATCGTCCACGACCTGCTCCACACCCGGACGGACGGCTCCTGGCAGCAACAGGCAAGCAGCTACCCCAAGCTGCGGATCGCGTCCTCCTGGCTGGTCGAACAGTGCCGGGCCGCGGGACTGGACATCCGCCACGACGCTGCAGACTCCAGGGGGATGCGGATCCTCCACGCCGTGAAGCCCTGACGGGTTTTCATGGCTCTCGTGCGACACCGGCGATGACCGTGGGGTGACGACCTTGCGGACGGCCGCGGTCTTGGCACGGTGCCTTCCCCTTTGGCGAACAGCAGGTGCCCGGCGCCGCCCTCTTCTCCGCGACTGCCGACCCCGACGGGGACTTCGACGGCGCCACGGACAACCCCGCTGCGTCGCTACGGCATGGGAGGCGTGGCGGACCGAGGTGGCCTTCGCCGAACGGTTCGTCACCGAGGCCCCCGACCTCGACGTTGAGGGCGACGACTCCTGGCGTGCGGCGCACTGCGCTTTGCCCGTACTGCCGCACCCGTTCTCCCGCCCGACGGATCGATCGGCTCCGTGCTGTCCTTGTCAGTGAAATCCCCCTGGCCGAACATGAGCGTGTCCAACGGACTTTGCCCAGGACTCGCCATGGCCGCCAAGACGCCGGCCGCTGAGCTGAGGCCACGTGGCATCAGAGTCAACGGCTTCAAAGTCGGCTCAACTAGCAATCGACCGCCCCGAAAGCCTGGAGCAGGCCAACGGCGATCCGCAGCGAGCACGCGCCGAACGGACGGCCGAAATCCCACTGCGACGCTACGGCGCACCTGAGGAGTTCGGCCGCATGGCCGCCGTCATCCTGTCACCGACAGCGTCCTGCATCACTGGCACCGCGATCCACATCGATGGCGGCGCCCTACGCACCCTGTGACGTCACCACGCACTATCTGTGTCGGTGCCCCGACCATGCCTATCTGGGCAGCCTCTAAGAACCACTAACACAATGCGGTTGGGCCGGCTTCTTCCTGTTGGGCTCAGTTGTCGGGCACTGAGGAGCGTGGACCATGACCAGCTGTGGCTCGTCCTGGTCGCTCTTCACGGGCTCCGCCCCTGTCAATCTCGCGCGCCCCGAGTTCGCGGGCGGTCTCTATGAATGCCCGTACATGCGGCGCGGGGGCGGACTCGGGCAGGACGAGCGCCCATTGGGTGAGTGGCGCATCATCGATCGGGACCAGCACCACTCCGGGGTAGCTGTAATAGCGGGGGACATGGGCGTTGAGCGGGCAGACCACGCGCCCGGTGGCGACCAGGGCCAGGACCTCGTGGAAGGTCCTCGCCTGAGGGCCGCGGTGGACCAGGCGCCCGCCCGGCGTCCGCTCCGGGCACATCGCCCCGAACCACTCCTCGGGAGTACGCGTGCCGGGGTCCGGAACTGTCCGACCGGCCAGATCCTCAAGCGACACACGAGCCCGTGACGCCAAATCGGAGCCCTTGGCCACAGCCAGGACCCGGCCCTCCGTCAGCACTACGGGCCCGAGCCGGAGTCCGGGTTCAGGCACCGGGAGCCACATCAGTTGGGCCGCTACCTCGCCGGCCCGGATCCGGGCGAGCGGATCGCTGAAGTGGTACTCCACGAACTCCACGCTGCACTGGGGGTGGCGGGCGCAGAACTCCTCGACCAGCCAGGCCAATTCGGAGGGGAGTACGCCCATCGCCCCCAGCCGAACGGTCCCGGAGCAGCCGCGGGCGGTCTCCTCCGCACGGGTCAGGGCTTTGCGGATCAACCCGTAGCCGGGGTGGAGATCGTCGCGCAGCCGCTGACCCAGGGGCGTCAGTGTCACGGAGCGGGTGCTGCGGTCGAACAAGGCGCCGCCCAGGCGGCGTTCCTGCCGGCTGATGGACTGGCTGACGCGTGCCTGGGAGAGATGCAGCCGCTCCGCGGTCCGGCCGAAGTGCAGCTCCTCGGCGAGCGTCAGGAAGATCTCGATGTCCCGCAGTTCCACGGCTCTCCCATTTATCACTCCCGCTTATGGCTGCCTTGCGGAAATCGTCGTTGTTCCGGCCGAACAGCCTAGGTGAGACTGGGCGCTGTCCCGCTGTCCCGCTGTCCCGCTGTCCCGCCGTCCCGCCGGCACCCGGCTGGAAGCAGCGTCAGCCGTGCCTGCCTGCCCTTTCTCCTCTCCGCATCGTCCGCCGCCGCGGACCGCACCGCACCGCACCGTACAAAGGACCCTCACCTTGGCACCTGATCCGGCCACCGTTCACCCGCTGTCCGCGCACGACCGGGTGGTGTTCCTCAAACCGCTGGTCGCCTCACCGAAGATCGTCGTTGGCGAGTACACCTACTACGACGACCCCGGCGGTGCGACGGAGTTCGAGCACCGCAACGTGCTGTACGCCTACGGGCCGGAACGCCTGATCATCGGCAGGTACGGCGCGATCGCCACGGGAACCCGCTTCCTGATGGCCGGCGCGGAGCATCCGACGGCGGGTGTGTCCACCTTCCCGTTCACCATGTTCGGCGGCCGCTGGGCCGAGGAAACCCTGGACATCGTCACGGCCATGCCCAGCCGCGGGGACACGGTCATCGGCAATGACGTCTGGTTCGGCCACCAGGCGACCGTCATGCCGGGTGTGCACATCGGCGACGGCGCCATCATCGCGGCCGGCGCCCTGGTCACCGCCGACGTTCCTCCCTACACCATCGTCGGTGGCAACCCGGCCAGGCCGATCCGGCAGCGGTTCGCCGACGACGACGTCGAACGACTCCTCCGCGCGGCATGGTGGGACTGGCCTACCGACCTGGTCACCGAATACGCCCGCACCATCATGGCCGGAACTCCCGCGGACATCGCACGCATCGCCGCCGAGCACGATCTGGAGAAACCCCTGTGACCCACGTGTCCATCGACGAGCACGCCGTGACTGACGGCGAAGCCGGACCGTACTCCATCACCACCGGGCCGGACGGCGCACTGTGGTTCACCCTGGTCCACAGCGGCCAGGTAGGTCGGCTGATCCCCGGCGGACAACCAACGAGCCACCAGCTCGACCCCGCCTGCGGGCCGACCGTCATCGTCCACGGCCCCGACGACGCCCTGTGGTTCACCCAGTACCAGGCACACCGGATCGGGCGGATCACCACCGGCGGCGTCATCGACAACTTCGCGATACCCACCCCCGGCTGCGGGCCCTTCGGTATCGCAGCAGGGCCGGACGGTGCCCTGTGGTTCACCGAGACCACCGCCGACCGCATCGGTCGCATCACCCTCGACGGCCGGGTCACCGAGTTCCCGCTCCCGGTCACGGGCGCATTCCCTTCCGCGATCACCGCCGGCGCCGACGGCGCGATGTGGTTCACGCTCAACCAGGCGAACGCCATCGGGCGGATCGGCATGGACGGCGTAGTGGCCCTTCACTCACTGCCGACCGAGGACGCCGCTCCGGTAGGCATCACCGCGGGGCGCGACGGGGCGCTGTGGTTCGTCGAGATCTCCGCCGGTCAGATCGGGCGGATCACCCCCGACGGGCAGGTCATCGAGTTTCCGCTGCCCGACCGCGCAGCCCGGCCCCACGCCATCACCGTCGCCGACGACGGCACTGCGTGGTTCACCGAGTGGGGCGGCAACCGCGTCGGCTCGATCACTCCCGACGGCACCATCACCGTGCACGACCTGCCCACCCCCGGCTCCGAGCCGCACGGCATCACCCCAGGTCCCGACGGCGCCTTGTGGGCAGCTCTGGAGATCGGTGCGCTGGCTCGCATCGCCCCCGTGGACAACGCCACCTGACCAACGACCCCCTTACACCCGCCAACGTCAACAACGGCCGCCCACACGGCGACCGGAGAGGAACATCCGTGAAATACGCACTCGTGATCTTTGAGACAGATGAGTCACGCCGCCGGATCCAGGCCGACCGGGACACCTACCGCGCGGATTACCAGACCTGGATCGGCACACTTGCGGCGGCCGGAAAGCTGGTCGGCGGCGACGCCCTGGAAACCGAGCACAACACCCCGGCGACCGTGCGCAAGACGACAGACGGGGCGTCTTCCGTGACCGACGGGCCCGCGCACACCGGCGAGGAGACCCTCGGCGGCTGGTTCGTGGTTGAGGTGGCCGACCGTGCAGAGGCCGTCGAACTGGCCAAGTCCCTGCCTACTCCGGAGACGGTCGAGATCCGCCCGCTCCTCGAATCCGCCTGAGCCCAACCACCGTCGTAACGAAGCGGTTCGAACGGGAACGCCGCGCTTCGCAGCTGCCGTCGGCACCGTTGACGCCGTACCGCACGCCTGCCGAAGTTCAGGAAAGCCGGTCGATCGCTCGGACACGTCGGTAGGTGATCACGCAGCGGGCAACCTTAAGGGGGGCTTCATGGATGTCGTCACGTGCGGCGTACCACGGCGGGCAATGACGGGCTTGATCCCGCGCTCCCGCACTCCCGCAGCAAGCGGCGGCGGTACTTGTCGAAGTCGTAGCCCCGATCGGCGAACGGCTCGCGTCGCCGGTGGCCGGGACGGCCGGTTCGACGCTTGACGTGGGGAATCGCGTCGAGTGGAGGCAGGAACTCGGTGACGTCATGGCGGTTCCCGCCGGTCAGCGTGATGGCCAACGGAGTGCCGCGAGCGTCTGTGATCACATGGTGTTTCGAGCCCGGTCTTCCACGGTCGACCGGGCTCGGCCCCGTTTTTGGGCCGCCCCGACGTGCCGGTCGATGCGACCCGTCGATCACCGCCCTTGACCAGTCCGGCTCATGGGCCTGGTGCAGCTCGCTCAAGAGCGCCTGGTGTAGCCGGTCCCACATCCCAGCGACGTGCCAGTCCTCAGCCTCCGCCAGCAAGTCATCCCGGAGCCGAAACCCAGTTCCTGCGGCAGCCACTCCCACTGAATACCGGTGTGCAGCACGCACAGGATTCCGCTTAGTACGTGCCGGTCAGAGAGCGGCTTGCGGCCCGGATAGCGAAAACGCCGTGAACCCCATGACCCCTCGTTGACGCCTCAACCTCAGAATGCGCCATCGTGGAAGCCGGCGTCGCCGCCAAAACGAGAGTTCGATGGTGGATGCGGCCGACATGGCGCGGCTCTCTCAAGGGTGCCATGGTGGCTCCGACGCCCCCAGACTCATCCGATTGACTTAGATCGCACTTCAAGTTCTACCGTGACTGATATGACCGAATCGGCAAGGGTCGAGCACACGCGCGCGATGTCGATCTCCGATGTCGCCGAACGCACCGGACCCTCGACGCACACGCTGCGCTACTACGAGCGCGAAGGGCACGTGTTCGCGCCGGTCGACAGGGCACCGTCGACCCATCGCCGATACACCAAGGCCGACCTCAATTGGATGACCCTTCTCGCCAAGCTGCGCATGACCTCGATGCCCATCGCCACAATGCGCGAAGACGGCGAGCCTCGCCGCCATCGACTACAAGATCGGTCTCTATCAAGAAAGGGTGTCCGCATGAAGAAGATCACCCTGGGAGGAGAGGGGCTCGAGGTCTCGCGTCTGGGCCTCGGCTGCATGGGCATGTCCGGGGGCTACACCGGCGCCGGCACCGACGACCTCGGGTCGATCGCCACGATCCACCGCGCCATGGAGCTGGGCGTCACCTATTTCGACACCGCCGAGATCTACGGTCCGTACACGAACGAGGAACTGCTGGCCAAGGCGTTCGCCGGCCACCACGACGAGGTGGTCATCGCCACCAAGTTCGGCCAGATCAACCATCTCGTGCCCGAGGAGAACGGACTGCCTGTCCTCGGGCTGAACGGCACCCCCGAGAATGTGCGGCGGTCGGTCGAGGGCTCGCTGCGACGCTTGAACACCGACTACATCGACCTCTACTACCAGCACCGGATAGACCCGGGGACGCCGATCGAGGACACGGTCGGGACGCTTTCCGAGCTGATCGAGGAAGGCAAGATCCGCCACTACGGGCTGTCGGAGGCGGCGCCCGCCACCATCCGGCGTGCGCACGCCGTGCACCCGGTGACCGCCATCCAGACCGAGTACTCGCTGTGGACGCGCGACCCCGAAGCCGAAGTGCTTCCCACCGTGCGCGAGCTCGGCATCGGCTTCGTGCCCTACTCGCCGCTCGGCCGCGGTTTCCTCACCGGCACGATCCGCTCGCTCGACCAGCTCGACGCCGACGACTGGCGCCGGTCCAACCCACGCTTCGAGGGGGACAACCTTGAGGCGAACATCCGGATCGTGGAGCAGGTGGACGACGTCGCCAAGCAGCTCGGCGCGACGCCCGCTCAGGTTGCGCTCGCGTGGCTGCTCGCGCAAGGCGACGACATCGCGCCCATCCCCGGCACGCGCCGCGTCGCCAATCTGGAGCAGAACGTGGTGGCGGACGAGCTGGTGCTCTCGGCCGAGCAGCTGAAGCAGCTGTCCGAGGTGGCGGCGCCGGTCGGCGACCGGTACGCCGACATGAGCCGCATCAACCGATAGTCCACGCCCGTTCGGAGTGGCCCCCGCTCACGCGAGTCGCGTCCACGCACAGGGCTGGTCCGGAACGCAGGCGTCCTCCTCGTTGACCAACTCTTCGACAATCCCTCAACTCGAACGAGGAACACTGGGACGCCGAATACCGGATGATCACTGCATTCTTGCCGTTGCCATTCGCCGGTGAGTCCCAGTCGATCACCTATCCGAAGGGAACCGCATCGCTGGGAGCCACGAACTGCCGGTCGTTCAGCGATAGGTTCCCGACCTTCAGGGGACGGACCAATGGCGCGGCTTTGGAGTTGTTGGACGCTTGGCCTTGGTCAAGACCTCGTCGGCGGCCTTGGTCCAGGTGAACGGGTAGGTGCGCTCGTTGTTCCAGCCGTCGATGAAGGCGCGGATTTCAGCGTGCAGATCGGGCACCTACTTGAAGTCACCGCGGCGAATGGCCTGGCGCTCGACGATGGCGAACCAGACCTCCACGAGGTTCATCCACGAAGCAGACCGGCTGGCCGCGCATGAACCTGGCGCCCCTCATCAGGCCCCTTGGAATCGGCCATCTAGGCTGGCGCGGTGACTGATGAGCAGGAGCGGGTGCAGCCGTCGGGAGTGTGGGCCACGGCGGTGGGAGTGGCCAGGGTGCGGGCGCTGGAGACCGAGCGGGAGAACGCGCTGTTCCGCGACCCACTGGCACAGGCCTTCGCCACCGCCGGCGGCCTGTGGCCCTCCTCGCCGCCGCCCGATGACGAGGCCGCGCGACGCCGCCGGCTGGCCGTGTCGTCCTCCATCGTCATCAGGACGAAGTTCCTCGACGACCTGTTGCAGCAGGCCTCCGCGTCCGGGGTCCGGCAGGTCGTGCTGCTCGGCGCCGGTATGGACAGCCGGGCCTTCCGGATGGACTGGCCCGAGGGCACCCGCCTGTTCGAGGTCGACACCGCCGCGCCACTGGACTTCAAGGCTTCGGTGCTGCGCCAGGAGCGGGCCGTCGCACGCTGCGAGCGGATCACCGTCGCGGTGGATCTGCGGGAGGACTGGCCAGGCGCGCTGGCGGCCGCAGGGCACGATGCGGCGGTGCCGACCGTGTGGATCGCCGAAGGACTGCTGATCTACCTGCCCGAGGACGCGGTGGAGCTGCTGCTGGCCCGGATCAGCGCGCAGTCGGCGGCAGGCAGTCGGATGGGGCTGGCGTTGGGCTCGCGCGGCGTGATCGAGCGCTTCGGCGCGGACGCCGCGCCGGGATCGGCGGCGTCCATGTGGGTTTCGGAGATGCCCGACGACCCGGTGGGCTGGCTGGCCGGGCACGGCTGGGAGGCCGACAGCCACACCCTGCGCGAGCGCGCTGCCGCCTACGGCCGCCCGATCAGCACCCCGCCGCAGCGCGAGGAGCGGCCCGGCGGACTGATCTCGGCGGTCCGCCGGTAGAGGGCCTCCCGGGTCCCTGGATGATCGATTCCAAGGGGGCCTGATGAGTGGAGCCAGGTTCATGCGAGGCCAGCCGGTCATGGGCGCATTGACCGGCTACGACCACTGAGCTTGTTCTTTATGGCCTGAGCTGGTCGCGTTCGGCGATGGTCCGGGCCGCCTGGCCGTTTTGCCCATGTCGTGGCGGGGTGGCGGGGTGGCGGTTCTTCGAGCCGAGCGGTCTGCCGGGGCCGGGCCGGGCCGGTCGGGTTTCGGTGCACGGGCCGGGAAGGGCAAGTTCGGGCGGAGATTCCTGAACCCCCAGCGGCCCCGGGCGGGAGTCGGCCGGGCTCGGTCGGCTTCTCCCAGGGGCGGCGGAGGTCCGCGGCCAGCGGCCGGGCCAGGCGAAGTTGGGTGTGGGCCGCGATGACCAGCCAGGTCCACCGGTCCGCCGCCTCGGGGGTGCGAGGCTTCGGGCGGGTCCGTCCAGCCCAGCGTCTGCTCGATCATCCGAAAAGTGTGTTCCAGGTCGAATCTGCGCAGGAACGCCTGCCGGCGCAGGTCGACGCCCTCGCCCGACAGGCCGGTGGCCGACGACCACAGCCAGACGGGGAGTGGGTCGTGGCCGTCGGGCAGGCGGTCGACCTCCAGACGGATCAACGTGCCCTCGATGGCGGGGAGTTCACTGGTGTGGTCGATCCATGCGGAGCGAGTGGTCAGACGAGGATGGATGCGGTTCCAGGCCATTGCGCGGGCGGTGCCATGGCGGTCGGTGACCTGTACCGTCGCGGCATCGGGCTCGCCCCAGGTGTCAGGCTCGGCGAAGCGGAGTTCCTTGCCGTGCTTCGGCGGGCGCCCGCCCTGTGGCGGTGAGATCCACGGCACCGGGACGTCCTGCTGAAAGGGGCGAAGGTGTGTAGCGTCGACATGCCCTCCTCGGTGGCCGAGAAGCTGACGCGCCATGTCGGCATGTTCTCGCCGGCGGAGGTGGAGCTTCCGTGGGAGAAGCCGGGGTCGGATGGGCCGCGGAGGAATTTCTCCCTGCTGCTTCCCGCGCGATTCGGTAACGCCGTGGCCGTGAACACGTGGAACACCCACAGCTGGAAACCCGCGCTTGCCAAAGCCGGTGTCATCCCTCCGCGTCCCAAGGGTGCGAAGCCGTGGCAGTGGGAGGCGGCGCCGAAGGACGGCTTCCACGTGCTGTGGCACACCTACGCCTCGATGATGGCGGAGGCGGGGGAGTCCGTGGTGACTGTGGCGCGGTGGGTGGCTCGGGCACTCCTCGCCGGCTGTCACGCTCGGTTACTATGCGCACGGTCGTGCCGGGGGCCGGGAGCAAGGGGCGGGGCGCACTGCCGTTGACGGACTGCTCGGAGAGGAAGGGGGATGCATGGGATCCACGGGATCCATCGTGCCGGTGGAAACTTTCCAGATTCTCTCCAGGGCTGATCGCGGCGGATTCACCGGCTCGTGAGCGTCTGGATTTAATCGTTCATTGTAAGGCCACTTGGTCGGATAGCCTGGGAAAATGCTGACTGAAGTGATAGCGACCCGCTATGTCACGCCCTTGCGTGAGGGCGGATCGTTGCCGGGAATCGTCGAGGCCGACGATCTCGGTACGTACATCATGAAGTTCACCGGTGCCGGTCAGGGGCGTAAGACCCTGGTGGCCGAGATCATCTGCGGGCTGCTGGGGCGCCGGCTCGGGCTGCGGGTGCCGGATCTGGTCCAGATGCAGCTCGACCCCGTGATCGGGCTGAGCGAGCCCGACCAGGAGGTGCAGGAGCTGCTCAAGGCCAGCGGCGGGCTGAATCTCGGGATGGACTATCTCCCCGGGTCGCTGGGTTTTGATCCGCTTGCGTTCGAGGTGAGTGCGCGCGAGGCGGGGCGCGTGGTGTGGTTCGACGCGCTGATCAACAACGTCGACCGGTCGTGGCGCAACCCCAACATGCTGGTCTGGCACGGCGAGCTGTGGCTGATCGACCACGGCGCCACGATGATCTGGCACCACAACTGGCCCAGCGCGGAGAAGGCCGCGATCAAGCCCTTCGACGCCTCCGATCATGTGCTGGCCGGTTTCGCCCCGGATGTTGCCGCGGCCGCCGCCGAGTTCGCGCCGCGTATCACCGAGGAGCTGCTGACCGGGATCGCGGCCGAGGTTCCCGACGAATGGCTGACCGACGAGCCGGGATTCGAGGCGCCGGACGACCTGCGCCGGGCCTACGTCAGGACGCTGCTGGCCCGTGCCGAGATCATCAGCGACCACATCACCATCGGGGAACCCACCAAGGACGCCCCCTCCAAGGCACCGGAATGGCTGGCGGGCAAGCTGCCGCGGAGGGTCGTGACGTGAGCGGGTGCAGCATGCGAGTCCCCCCGGCCGGAGGCCGGGGGATAACCATGGGGATAACCATTAGGAGGTGCGCGCCTCGCGAATGCGGGGCCGAGCGGAGCGAGGTTTCGGCATGAGCGGTCTGCACAACGGGCGCGATGTTTTCGAGTACGCCCTCCTGAAGGTCGTGCCGCGGGTCGAGCGGGGCGAGATGATCAACGCCGGGGTCATCGTGTACTGCCGGGCGCGGCGCTTTGTCGAGGCCCGGGTCCATCTGGACGAGGCCCGGCTGCGGGCCCTGGATCCCGCCTGTGACGTCGAGGGTGTACGGGCCGCGCTCACCGCCGTCGAGGGCATCTGTCACGGCGGCGCACAGGCCGGACAGGCCGCGGGGGACGACGAGGGGCGCCGTTTCCGCTGGCTGATCGCGCCGCGCAGCACGATCGTCCAGCCGGGCCCCGTCCACACCGGCCTGACCGCCGACCCCGCCGCCGAGGCGAAGCGGCTGCTGGAGCTGCTGGTGCGCTGAGCCGCCGGAACACCGCTGATGCCCGCGCCGGGCCCGTCTCCTACGGGCCCGGCGCTGTTGTGTCGGGTGAGGTGGGTTACGGCACTGGGGCGGGGCGTTGACAGCCGGTGGCCGGGCTTCTAGCGTCAGCCCTACTAAGCGGTTGCTCACCTGTTCGGCCGGTGCGGCGAGCCGCTTTCGAGGTTTCGAGGGTGAGGAGAACCCGCATGTCCACCACCGAGCAGCGCGTCGCCATCGTGACGGGCGCGGCCCGCGGCATCGGCGCGGCCACCGCCGTACGCCTGGCCGCCGAGGGCCGCGCCGTCGCCGTACTCGACCTCGACGAGGCGGCGTGCAAGGACACCGTCGAGAAGATCACCGCGGCGGGCGGCAAGGCCATCGCGGTCGGCTGCGATGTCTCGGACTCGGAGCAGGTGGAGGCGGCGGTCGCCCGGGTCGCGGCCGAGCTGGGCGCGCCGACCGTGCTCGTCAACAACGCGGGCGTGCTCCGCGACAACCTGCTGTTCAAGATGAGCGACAGCGACTGGGACACGGTCATGAACGTGCATCTGCGGGGCGCGTTCCTGATGTCGCGGGCCTGTCAGAAGCACATGGTCGACGCCAAGTTCGGCCGGATCGTCAACCTCTCCTCCAGCTCGGCGCTCGGCAACCGCGGCCAGGTCAACTACTCGGCCGCCAAGGCCGGTCTGCAGGGCTTCACCAAGACCCTCGCCATCGAACTCGGCAAGTTCGGCGTCACCGCCAACGCCGTCGCCCCGGGCTTCATCGTCACCGACATGACGGCGGCCACCGCCGAGCGCGTCGGCATGGGCTTCGAGGACTTCCAGGCCGCGGCCGCCACCCAGATCCCGGTGCAGCGCGTCGGCCGGCCGGAGGACATCGCCAACGCCATCGCCTTCTTCACGGGCGAGGCGGCCGGGTTCGTCTCCGGCCAGGTCATGTACGTCGCCGGCGGACCGCTCAACTGACCACGGGAGTTCAGGACATGACCGAGCAGGACAACGCGCTCCCCGAGCTCAGCGGCAAGGTGGCGCTGGTCACCGGCGCCAGCCGGGGCATCGGCTACGGCATCGCCGAGGCCCTGGTGGCCCGCGGCGACCGGGTCGTGATCACCGGCCGCAACGAGGACGCCCTCAAGGAGGCCGCCGAGAAGCTGGGCGGCGACCGGGTGATCGGCGTCGCGGGCAAGGCGCACGACGAGGCCCACCAGGCCGTCGCCGTGGAGCGCGCGATGGAGGCCTTCGGCCGCGTCGACTACCTCGTCAACAACGCCGGTACGAACCCGGTGTTCGGCCCCATGGCCGACCTCGATCTCGGCGTCGCGCGCAAGGTGTTCGAGACCAACGTCATCTCGGCGCTGGGCTTCGCGCAGCGCACCTGGCACGCCTGGCAGAAGGACAACGGCGGCGCGATCGTCAACATCACCTCCATCGCCGGCCTCAACGCCTCGCCCTTCATCAGCGCGTACGGCATGAGCAAGGCCGCCATGGTGAACCTGACGCAGCAGCTCGCGCACGAGTTCGCGCCGGTGGCCAGGGTCAACTCCATCGCGCCCGCGGTGATCAAGACCAAGTTCGCCGCCGCGCTGTACGAGAACCGCGAGGAGGAGGCGGCGGCCGGCTACCCGATGGCGCGGCTCGGCGTCCCGGAGGACATCGGCGGGGCCGCGGCCTTCCTGCTGTCCGACGCCTCGGGGTGGATCACCGGGCAGACGCTGGTCGTCGACGGTGGGCTGTTCCTCAACGCGGGGGTCTGAGCGCTCCCGGTGAGAGGAGTCCCCCTTGGGGGCGCCGGGCCTTGCGTTCGTGTGCGCTCCAAGAGGCAGAGTCCGTGGTGCCGGTCCCGACGGGGCCGGCACCACGCGCGTCAGCGGACTCTGTGAGGGAGAGGCACCATGCACTACCGCACCCTCGGCGGTGATCAAGGTCCCCGGATCAGCGCCGTGTGCCTGGGGACGCTGCCGTTCGGGACCACGGTCGACGAGCGGACCTCGTACGCCGTCCTGGACCGCTTCGCCGAGGCCGGCGGCACCTTCGTCGACACCGCGAACCACTACGCCTGCTGGGTGCCCGGCGCGACCGGTGACGAGAGCGAGCTGCTGCTCGGCCGCTGGCTGCGCAGCCGGGGCGCGGCCGGCCGTACGGTCCTGGCCACCAAGGGCGGCGCCCGGCCCGATCGGGCCCGCGGCGCCCGGTGGCCCGCCAACGCCGAGGGGCTGGCCGGGCCCGCGCTCCGCGCCGCGCTGGAGGGCAGTCTGCGCCGCCTGGGCACCGACCGGGTCGATCTCTACTACGCGGGCATCGAGGACCGCGCCGTCCCCCTGGAGGAGACCGTCGAGGCGCTGGGCGGGCTCGTCAGGGACGGCAAGGTGGGCGCCCTCGGCGCCAGCAACCATCCGACATGGCGGCTGGCCGAGGCCCGGCAGGCCGCCGCCGGGCGCGGTCTGCCCGGCTTCCGGGCCGTACAGCAGCGGCACACCTATCTGCATCCGCGCCGGGACCTGCCGTCCGGCCTCCAGCGGGAGACCGACGAGGAGCTCCTCGACTACGCGGCCGCGCACCCCGGGGTCACCCTCCTCGGCTACTCGCCCCTGATGGACGGCGCCTACACCCGCACGGACAAACCGCTGCCGGAGCGCTACGACCATCCGGGCTCGGTGGTGCGCATGCGGGTGCTGGCGGAGGTCGCGGCGGAGTGCGGCGCCACCCGGAACCAGGTGGTGCTGGCATGGCTGATGGGAGGGTCGGTGCCGGTGGTGCCGGTGCTCGGGGTGAGTTCCGTGGGGCAGCTGGACGAGTGCCTGGCGGCGCTGGACCTGGAGCTGGATCCGTACCAGCGCGCGCGGCTCGACACCGCCTGAGGGCACCGCCCGGCGCGGCGTCCGAGCCGCCGCCCAGGTCAGTGGTTCCGCGCCGGGGCCCGGATCCGGCGCCCGCGGACCGCGTTGTCAGTGGTCGCCGGTAAGTTCTGATGATGAGAACGGAACGCACAACGGAGGTTGTTGACGTGGTGACCGACATGCTGCCCGAATCCTGGCGCGGGGTCCTCGGCGAGGAGTTGGAGAAGCCCTATTTCAAGGAGCTGACCGATTTCGTCGAGGAGGAGCGGGCCAAGGGCCCGGTGTACCCGCCCCGTGAGGAGGTCTTCGCGGCGCTGGACGCCACACCGTACGACCAGGTGAAGGTGCTGGTTCTCGGGCAGGATCCCTACCACGGCGCGGGGCAGGGCCATGGCCTGTGCTTCTCCGTGCAGCCCGGCGTCAAGACGCCGCCGTCGCTGCGCAACATCTACAAGGAGATGAAGGAGGAGCTGGGCCACCCGGTTCCGGACAACGGCTATCTGATGCCGTGGGCCAAGCAGGGCGTGCTGCTGCTGAACGCCGTCCTCACGGTCCGCGAGGGCGAGGCCAACTCCCACAAGGGCAAGGGATGGGAGAAGGTCACCGATGCGGTGATCCGCGCGGTGGCCGCCCGGCCCGACCCGGCGGTGTTCGTGCTGTGGGGGAATTACGCCAAGAAGAAGCTGCCGCTGATCGATGAGGAGCGGCATGCCGTGGTGCAGGGCGCGCACCCCTCGCCGCTGTCGGCGAAGAAGTTCTTCGGCTCCCGCCCGTTCACCCAGATCAACGAGGCGATCGCCGCACAGGGCCACACCCCGATCGACTGGCGCATCCCCGACCTGAACGCCGGCTGAGCCGGACCGTCACGCGGGCCGAGCCGGACCGTCAGGCCGGCCGGGCCGCTCCATCCGGCGCGCCGCCCACGGCGCGCGGCGGCTTCCCCCGGCGGTTAGCGTCGGGGGGAGGGCCGGCGAACGAGCGCGGGGTGAGTGCGGTGACGGAGGAGCGGGAGGAGACGCCGCTGGACGGCGTGCTCATCCGGATCGGCCAGGCGATCATGCTGCATCGCGCCGGGGACAGGGAAGAGGCCCGCAACCGCCTCCTGGAGCTGTGGCACGAGATCGGGCCTCAGGGGGACGCCTTCCACCGCTGCACGCTCGCCCACTACATGGCGGACACCCAGGACGACCCCAGGGACGAACTCGACTGGGACCTGCGTGCCCTCGAAGCGGCCGAGGGCTTCGTCACCGAGCGCGCCACGGGCACGGACACCGGCGCCCTGTGTGCCTTCTTCCCCTCGCTCCACCTCAACCTCGCCGCCGACTACGTCGCCCTCGACCGCCCGGCCGACGCCCGCGCCCAGCTGCTCAGGGCCCGCGCCTCGACCAGCGGAGTGGCCGACGGCGAGTACCGCCAGGGCCTGCGGGAGGCCATCGACCGGCTGGCGGTACGGCTCGAAGCGGGCGGCAGCGCGGAGGCGTAGCGGCCGCCGTGCCCAGGTGCCGCTCCGACGCTTGCCCCGGGCGCTATCCCCGCAGCATTCCGTTCAGAAGCTCGGCGCACGACGCCCGCAGCGCGGCCCGGCTCGGTACGGCGCCGTGGAACTGCCCCGCCGTACAGGAGAACAGCACCCCGTCGCACCAGGCGATCGCGCTGAGCGCATGCCGCTGCGGGTCGGTGGAGCCGGCCGCCGTCAGCATCGCGACCATCGGCTCCCGGAAACCCCGCCCGGCCCGGTCGTACAGAACCCGCAGCTCGGGCCGCCGAGAGGCCTCCAGGGCCAGCTCGTAACGGGCGACGAGCAGCTGCCGGTGGCCCGACAGATAGCGGTGCAGGGCCAGCGCGAGGGCATCGGCCACCGCCGCCGGGGTGCCGTCCGCGGCGGGCGGCATCTCGTCCGGTGTGAGCACGGCCGCCTCCCGCTCCGCCAGCCGCCGTACCGCCGTCTCCAGCAGCGCCGCGCGGGTGCGCGCGACATTCGAGGTGGAGCCCTGCGGCAGTCCCGCCGCCTCGTCGACGGCCCGGTGGGTCAGCCCGCGCATTCCGCGCTCGGCGAGCAGGGTCAGGGCGGTGTCGGCGATCAGCTCATGGCGCGGCGTACTGCGGGCGTTCATGGGAGGTGAGCCTATCGCGCCCACTACGGCCGTAGTAGGTGTGGCGGCGATGGCTGCACCGGACGCTTCGACTACGGCTGTAGTGGACGCGTTGACTACGGCCGTAGTAGCGTGAAAGGTGAAACTACAGATGTAGTGCTGCGCTGCAGTGACACAGGCAGAGGTAGGGAAAGGGACGCGACCATGGACCGACGCACCGCTCTCGTGATCGGTGGCGGAATCGGCGGACTGACCGCCGCACTGGCGCTGCACCGCCGCGGCTGGGCGGTCACCGTCCTAGAGCGCACCGCCGCACCGGAACCGGGCCCCGCATCCGGACACCCGGCTACGCGCGGAGCCGGAGCGCCGCGTAGCGGGGCGGGTATCGGGCTGGCCGCCAACGCCCAGCGAGCCCTGGAGACCCTGGGCGCCGGCGACGCGGTCCGCGCCATGGCCGCCCCGCAGATCACCGGCGCACTGTGCCTCCCCAGCGGCCGACGGCTGGCCCGTGTGGACGCCGCCGCGGCCGTCCGGCGCTTCGGTGGCCCGGTCGTCGTCGCCCACCGCGCCGAGCTCCTCGCCCTCCTCGCCGCCCGGCTGCCCCAAGGCGCCCTGCGCACCGGCGCCGCCGCCACGCTCGTCGACGAGGGCGACCCGGCGCCCGGCGGCCGCCCGGCGCGAGTGGCGGTCATCGACGGAGGCGACGGCGAAGGAGACGACGGCGAAGAGCTGACCGCCGACCTCGTCGTGGGTGCCGACGGCATCCACTCCGCCGTCCGCCGCGCCGTCTTCCCCGGCCATCCCGAGCCCCGCTACGCCGGATTCACCGCCTGGCGCTTCGTGGCGCCCGCCCCCGAGCGCCCGTACCCGGCACACGAGACCTGGGGCGCCGGAAGCCTGTGGGGCTCGATTCCGCTGTCCGACGGGCGCGTGTACGCCTACGCCACCGCGGCCCTGCCGCCCGGCGGACGGGCCGCCGACGGCGACGAACGGGCCGAACTGCTGCGCCGCTTCGGCGACTGGCACCACCCCGTCCCCGCGCTGCTCGCCGCCGTCGACCCGGCAACCGTCCTGCGCAACGACGTCCGGACCGCGGCCGCCGCGCCGCCCGCCTTCCACCGGGGACGCGTCGCCCTGCTCGGCGACGCCGTCCACCCCATGACCCCCCACCTCGGCCAGGGCGGCTGCCAGGCCATCGAGGACGCCGTCGTACTCGCCCACGAGACCGCCGCGGACGCCGATCTCGGCGCCGCGCTCGCCGCCTACACCCGGCAGCGGCTGCCGCGCACCATGGACGTGGTGCGCCGGGCGGAGCGGATCGGCCGCCTCACCCTCTGGCGGTCCCGGCCGGCCCGCGCGCTGCGCGCCGCCGGTATGGCCGCCACCGCCCGGCTCGCGCCGGATCTCGCGCTGCGCGGCCTGGACGGCATCGCCGACTGGCGCCCCCCGGCCGCCACGTAAGCTTCCGGCACACGGTCGTCCGGCACACGGGTCGTCCGGCCCGCGGCATCAACCACCACACGGCCGCGGCACCACCCGCGGTGCCGTCCCAGGAGGAGGAGTACGAGTGAAGGTCGGCTGCATCGGACTCGGAGACATCGCCCAGAAGGCGTACCTCCCCGTACTGGCCACGCAGCCCGGCATCGAGCTGCATCTGCAGACCCGCACCCCGGCCACCCTCCAACGGGTCGGCGCGATGCACCGGCTGACCGGCCGGCAGCTGCACACGGACCTGGACTCGCTGCTCTCCGCCGGCCTGGACGCGGCGTTCGTGCATGCGCCGACCTCCGTACACCCCGAGATCGTGACGCGGCTCCTGGAGGCGGGCGTGCCGACCTATGTCGACAAGCCGCTGTCCTATGAACTCGCCGCATCGGAGAGCATCGTGCGGCTCGCCGAGGACCGGGGAGTGGGGCTGGCCGTCGGTTTCAACCGCCGCTTCGCGCCCGCGTACGCCCAGTGCCGGGATCATGCCCGCGATCTGATCCTGATGCAGAAGAACCGCGTCGGCCTGCCGGAGGACCCGCGCACCCTGGTGCTCGACGATTTCATCCATGTCGTCGACACCCTGCGGTTCCTCGTCCCCGGCGAGATCGATCACATCGATGTGCGGGCGCGGATGCGCGAGGGGCTGCTGGAGCATGTGGTGCTCCAGCTCTCCGGCGGCAGTTGCTCCCTGGCACGCGAGGGCTTCACCGCGATCGGGATCATGAACCGGCTGAGCGGGTCGGCCGAAGAGCGCCTCGAAGTGTCCGGGCAGGACACGAAGCGTGAGGTGGTGAACCTCGCGGAGGTGATCGACCACAAGGGACAGCCGACCATCCGTCGCCGCGGCGACTGGGTGCCGGTCGCGAGGCAGCGAGGTATCGAGCAGGCGGTGCTCGCGTTTCTCGACTCGGTACGCGCCGGCGAGGTGCTCAGCGCCGCCGACGCCCTGCGGACCCACGAGCTGTGCGAGCGCATCGTGCGCACGGTGACGCAGGAGGGCTGAGGACCCGGGGCCGGTCGGCGGGTCCGTTCTCCCCGCACCGCACCGCACCGGCAGCCCACCCGGCGTCAGCAGGCGCCGTCACGCCGGTGCCCGCCCCCGCACGTCCATGGACGCGTCCACGGAGCGGTGCGCCCGGAGGGTCACCGGGGAGTTCGCGCCGGCCGCCCGCCGAGCGCCCGCGCGCCCGTGTACGCGCCCGCGAGCACCAGCGCGCCCACCGCCGCGTACACCGCCCAGTCGCCGAACCGGGTGTACGGGCTGGTGCCCCGGGCCAGCGGCAGATCGTAGACGGCGGCCGCGCTGCGGTCGGTGCCCAGCCGTTCGCCGACCGGCTCGCCACGGGGGCCGTAGACCGCGCTGATGCCGGTGAGCGTGGCGTGCACCATGGGCCGCCAGTTCTCCGCGGAGCGCAGCGCGGCCAGTGAAGCGTGCTGGGCCGGCGCCCAGCTGCCCTGGAACGTCGAGGTCGAGGACTGGGCGACCAGCACCTGCGCACCGTCGCGCGCCAGGTGGCGGCTCATGTCGGGGAAGGCCGTCTCGAAACACACCAGGGGGCCGATGCGCAGCCCGTCCGCCGTGGGGATCCGCATCACGACCTGGTGGGTGCCGCGGATCCGGTCGGTGGTCGCGGCCCTGCCCACATGGGTCGCCCAGCCCAGGAGGGACCTGGCCGGTATGTATTCGCCGAACGGCACCAGTCGCATCTTGGCGTAACGGTCGCCGGTCGGTCCCTGCGGCCCGATCAGTACCGCGCTCTTCTCGATGCCCGCCCGGCCGGCCCGCCGGGCGTCCGCGTTGACCAGCAGGTCCGCGCCGGTCTGCCGGGACAGCGCGGCGAGCCGGGCGGCGAGCGCGGGATGGTCGCCCGGGTCCTGGTAGAGGCTGCTCTCGCCCCAGACGACGAGGCGTACGCCGCGGTGCGCCAGCGACCGGGTCAGCGCTTCGCTCCGGGCCAGCCGTTCGGTGGGGGTGCCGCCGATGCCGGGCTGGACGACGGCGATGCGTACCGTGCCCGCGGGGCGGGGGAGGGGCGCCCAGAACCAGGCCGCGGCGGCCGCCAGGGCGGGCACCAGCAGCCCGGCGACGGCCGCCCGCCAGGCCGCGGGGCGGGCGATCAGCTCGGCCAGCGCGGTGTTCACCGCCACGATCAGCAGGCTCAGCAGCCACACCCCGCCGAGCGACGCCAGGCGCAGCGCGGGCGGCACCTGCCACTGGCTGGCGCCGAGCAATCCCCAGGGACCGCCCAAGTACTGCCAGGAGCGGACCAGTTCGACCATCAGCCAGCCCGCCGGGACCAGCACCAGCGCGGCGGCGTACCGCCCGCCCGTCGCCCGCCCCCGCCCGTCCGACAGCAGCGCGTGCACCAGCATCCCCCAGGGCGCCCACAGCGCACCGAGGAGCAGGGCCAGCACGAGAAGGAAGACGTGCAGATTCGGCAGCAACCAGTGGTGGACCGCCAGCATGAACCCCGCGCCGCCCAGCCAGCCGTCCAGCGCCGCCCGCCGCACCGTCGGCGCCGACCGCACCAGCAGCAGCCAGGGGACGAGGGCGGCATACGCCAGCCACCACAAGGACGGCGCCGGAAAGATGAGCGTCGGCAGCGCCCCGGCGAGCGCCGCGACGAGACCCCGTCGCCAGGGGGAGCGGAGCCGGGGCACCCGATCGCCGAGCGGTGTGTGCATACCGTCTCCTTCTCGTCGCGCGGACCGGACCGTCCAAAGGATCTGGGGATCATTCCCCGGCGGGCAGCACCTCGCGCCATTTCTCGTGCACGACGACCTCGGTCAGCCGCCAGCCTTCGGGTGTGCGGCGGGCGGCGAACGCGTAGCGGCCGGCACAGGTGTAGTTGGGGGCGGTGGGGCCGGCACCGGCGTCCGCCGCGCCGTCGTCGAGCCGCATCGGGTTGAGGTAGTCGGCCTGGACGACGGCCGTATCGCCCGGTGCGCCGTCCCGCCGGGCGAGGGTGATCCGACGATTGACGATCAGGTGCTGACGTACCGGGAAGAGACGCAGCATGTCGGTGAGCCAGGCCGCGATCTCCGCCGTGCTGCCCTCGATGCCGCCCGCGGAGCGGTAGTCGGCCCGGCCGTCGTCGGTGAACAGGGCCCGGTAGCCGGCCCAGTCCCCGTCGTCGAGGGCTATGGCATAGCCGGTGACCAGATCGTCGATCGCGAGGCGGTCCATGACTGTCGAGTGTTCCGCGCGCTGCGTCATTGCCTCAGTTTTCGGCATACGGCGGCCCCCGCCAAGAGAGCGGGGGCCAAGCGGCGCGGTATCCGGCGCGGGATCACCCCACCAGCACGGTGTCCTCGGCGAGGCCGTCGCCCGGCTCCTGGCCGGAATTCGCTGCGGTCGCCGTCCCGGGAGCGCCGGAATCCGCCTCGTTCGCCTCGTGTGCGTCGTGTGCGTCGTTCGCCTCGTCCGTCTCCGAGGCGAACTGGGTCCGGTACAGCTCCGCATACCGCCCGTCGGCCGCCAGCAGCGTCGCGTGCGTACCGCGCTCGACGATCCGGCCGCCCTCGATGACGAGGATCAGATCGGCGGCCCGTACGGTCGACAGCCGGTGGGCGATCACCAGCGCGGTCCGGCCCTCCAGGGCCTCGCCGAGCGCCTCCTGGACGGCGGCCTCGGAGGTGTTGTCCAGGTGGGCGGTGGCCTCGTCGAGGATCACCACCCGGGGGTGGGCGAGCAGCAGCCGGGCGATGGTCAGCCGCTGGCGCTCGCCGCCGGAGAGCCGGTAGCCGCGCTCGCCGACGACGGTGTCCAGGCCGTCGGGCAGGCTGCGGATCAGCGCCTCCAGACGGGCGCGGCGCAGTGCGTCCCACAGCTCGTCCTCGGCGGCCTCGGGCCTGGCCAGCAGCAGGTTTTCGCGGATGGTGTCGTGGAAGAGGTGCCCGTCCTGGGTGACCATGCCGAGCGCTTCGCGCAGCGAGGCGGCGGTCAGATCGCGGACGTCCACCCCGCCCAGCCGGACCGCGCCGCCATCGGCGTCGTACAGCCGCGGCAGCAGCTGCGCGATGGTCGACTTGCCGGCGCCCGAGGAGCCGACCAGGGCGACCATCTGGCCCGGCTCGGCGCGGAAGGAAATGTCGTGCAGGACCCGTTCGCCGCCGCGGGTGTCGAGGGTGGCGACCTCTTCGAGGGAGGCGAGGGAGACCTTGTCGGCGGCGGGGTAGCCGAAGCGTACGGTGTCGAACTCCACCGACACCGGGCCCTCGGGCACCGCGCGGGCGTCCGGCTTCTCGGCGATCAGCGGCTTGAGGTCCAGCACCTCGAAGACCCGCTCGAAGCTGACCAGCGCGCTCATCACCTCGATATGCGCACCGGACAGGGCGGTCAGCGGGGCGTAGAGCCGGGTGAGCAGCAGCGCGAGCGAGACGATCGCGCCGGGCTGCAGATGGCCGCGGAGCGCGAGATAGCCGCCGAGCCCGTAGACCACGGCCAGCGCCAGCGCGGAGACCAGGGTGAGCGCGGTGACGAAGTACGTCTGCACCATCGCCGAACGGACCCCGATGTCGCGCACCCGGCGGGCGCGGGTGGCGAATTCGGCGGATTCGCGGGCCGGCCGGCCCATCAGCTTGACGAGGGTGGCGCCCGGTGCGGAGAACCGCTCGGTCATCTGCGTACCCATCGCGGCGTTGTGGTCGGCGCCCTCGCGCCGCAGCGCCGCCAGCCGCCGGCCGACCCGCCGGGCGGGCAGCACGAACACCGGCAGCAGTACGAGCGCGATCAGGGTGATCTGCCAGGACAGACTGAGCATCACCACGAGGGTCAGCAGCAGCGTCGCGATATTGCTGACGACCCCGGAGAGGGTGTCGCTGAAGGCCCGCTGGGCGCCGATCACATCGTTGTTGAGGCGGCTGACCAGCGCCCCGGTGCGGGTGCGGGTGAAGAACGCGATCGGCATCCGCTGGACGTGGTCGTAGACGGTCGTCCGCAGATCCAGGATCAGCCCCTCGCCGAGGCTCGCCGACAGCCACCGGGTCAGCAGGCCCAGACCCGCCTCGGCGACGGCGATCAGGGCGATCAGCCCGGACAGCGCGAGGACGACGGAGGCGGAATCGCGGTGCCAGATCGCGTCGACGACCCGGCCCGCGAGCAGCGGGGTGGCCACCGCGAGCATCGCGGTCACGGTGCTGAGCAGCAGGAACCACAGCAGACGGCGCCGATGCGGGCGGGCGAAGCCGCCGATCCGGCGCAGGGTGCCGCGGGAGAAGCGGCGGCTGCCCTGCTGTGCGGTCATCGTGCTGTGCAGCGAATGCCAGGCGGTGACTTCCATGTCCATCGCGGCCTCCAGGTGTCGGGGTCGGCACGGGATCGCCGTGGCTGACCGGCGACATGAAAGGAACCTAGGACCTAAACCAATGTTGAGGTCAAGGGATTCCGCGCAGGTCACCCTCCGGGACGCGCAGCGGGTCCGCCGATCACCCTCCCGGTCTCCCGTACGGCCCCTCGGCCGTCCCCCGGGACGCACCCCGAATCCCCAGTTAACCCGCCGCTACCATGATCGCCATGCGACATGGGGGCGATGTCCACGACCACCACACGACGGCAGCCGCCGCACCCGCGGCCACCCTGCTCCTGCCGCCGCGCCTGACGGCGTCGGCCACCGAGCTGCGCGACACCGCCCGGCGGCGCGGACTGCGCACCGTCCAGCTGCCCACCTTCGCCCTCCCGGACGGCCTGCGCGCCACTCATCTGCACGCCGGGCCGACCTTCGCCGACGCGGTGGCGGGCCCGCTCGGCATCGCCCCGCTCGAAGCCCCGCCATGCTGGCTCGCCGAGCTGCCCCGCGACCTCGTGCGGCGCGAGATCCGCGCGCTGCCGATCCGCGAGGCGTACGCCCTGCGCAGGCCGGTCTTCGTCAAGCCACCCAACGACAAGAGCATCCGGGCCATGGTCTACGCGGACGGCTCCCGGCTGCCCGGAGCCGACGCCGTCGACCCGGACACCCTCGTACTGGTCTCCGACGTGGTCACCTTCGCCGCCGAATACCGCCTCTACCTCCTGGACGGCGAGGTACACACCGGCGGCCGCTACGCCGAGGACGGGCGCCTGAGCCTCGGCCCGCTCACCCCGGATGCGGCCGCCTTCGGCGCCGAACTCCTCGCCCGCTGCGGCGCCGGCCTGCCCTCCGCGATCGTCGTCGACATCGGCCGCCTCGACGGCCACTGGGCGGTCATCGAGGCCAACGCGGCCTGGGCGAGCGGGCGCTACACCAGCGATCCGGAGCGGGCCCTGGACACCGTGCTGCGGGCGGCGGGTCCGGTGGCGCGGGTGGCGGCGCGCGATCGGCCGTTCATCAGGGCGGCGGCGCGGTGACCTGCGTCCATCAGGGCGGTCGCGAGGCGACCGGGGGATGAGGGGCCGGTGATCTGCCAGGGGCGGACCGGGCGCGGGGCCCGGCAGCGGGACGGGTAGCGTTCGGTGGTGACTATCGCCTGGTCGGAGACCGTTTCCCTGCTGCTGTTGCTGGGCGTGCTGGGTTTCGCGGTACGCAGGCCGCGCGGCGCCTCCGAGGCGGTGGCGGCGGTGCCCGCGGCGGCGATCGTCGTGCTGATCGGCGCGGTGTCACCGGCCGAGGCGTGGGCCCAGGTGCACAGCCTGCTGCCGGTCGTCGGCTTTCTCGCCGCGGTGCTGGCACTGGCCTACCTCTGTGCCCGCGAGGGCGTGTTCGAGGCGGCGGGCGCCGCGCTGGCCCGGCTGTGCGCCGATCGTCCGCGCCGCCTGCTGACCGGGGTGTTCGCGCTGGCCGCGGCCGTGACCGCGGTGCTCAGCCTGGACGCGACGGTGGTGCTGCTGACGCCGGTCGTGCTGGCCACCGCGGCCCGTGCCGGTGCCCGCGCACGGCCCCATCTGTACGCCTGCGCCCACCTGGCCAACTCCGCCTCGCTGCTGCTCCCGGTCTCCAACCTCACCAACCTCCTGGCGCTCGGCGCCGCCGGGCTGTCCTTCACCCGGTTCGCGGCGCTGATGGCACTGCCCTGGGCCCTGGCGGTCGCCGTCGAGTACGTCGTCTTCCGCCGCTTCTTCGCCCATGACCTCGCGGCGACCGTGGGACGGCCGGAGCGGACGCAGCGGGCGGATCCGCCGCTGCCGGTCCCCGCCCTCGTCGTCCTCGCCCTCACCCTCGGCGGGTTCGTGGTGACCTCCTTCGCCGGGATCAACCCGGCGTGGGCGGCGACGGCCGGTGCCCTGGTCCTTGCGGTCCGCGCGCTGCGCCGCGGGGAGACCACCGTGCCGCGGCTGGTGGCGGCGGCGAACCCGCTGTTCTGCCTGTTCGTGCTCGCCCTGGGCATCGTGGTCAAGGCCGTCGTCGACAACGGGCTGGGCGACGCCGTGGACCGGCTGCTGCCCGACGGGTCGTCGCTGCCGGCGCTGCTCGGGCTCGCCGCGTTCGCGGCGCTGCTCGCGAACCTGATCAACAACCTGCCGGCCGTCCTCGCGCTGCTTCCCGTCGCGGCCCCCTCCGGCGCGGGGCCCGTCCTGGCGGTACTGATCGGCGTGAACGTCGGCCCGAACCTGACCTATGTCGGTTCCCTGGCCACCCTGCTGTGGCGGCGCATCCTGCACGACCACAAATCCGCGCCGGCCCTGTCCGTCTTCACCGGCCTCGGCCTGCTGACGGTCCCGGCGACGCTGGTCCTGTCGACGGTCGGGCTGTGGGTGGCGCTGCGCGTCATCGGCACCTGACGAGGCGCGGGTGTCCGTGGGCCACGCCGCGATCAGGGGACCGATGACCCGCCTCGTACCGCCGGGCGGATGTGCCGCTGTGCCGTCCGTCATCTGCGCGACATCGAAACCCGCTATTTCAAGCCATGCGGCGCACGAAGCCTGATTGCGGCGGCCCCGGGACGCCGATGCAGCCGGATCACCGACGAAGGCACCGACGCCCTGATGTGCATCCAACTCGCCCTCTGCGCAAGCCCGTTACCCACCCACCCAGGCTTCGTGCGCACGCGCGACCGCGGCCCGCGGGAACCCCCTCTGAACCGGCCCGCCGTAATTGAGCCAACCTCTTTACGTGGTTCTCACCAGGACTTGACGCCACGATGGGCGGGTAAGCCGTAGAACGTCACGCACAGCAGCGATGTCAGGGCACGGCCGACGACCGGATACGGATGCGTCCGTCCGGATCGCGACGGGCGCTTCCCCCTCACTCCCCGGATCCCTTCGCCCCTTGTGTGGCGCTGTCTCGCTCCCTGGCACGAAAGTGGGTCGGGCTGATGGCCGAGGGCCACAACTACCAAGAATTCGTCGGGCACATCCGCGAGGCGGGCAGCACGATCGTGCTGGAGCTCCGCGGTGAATGGGACATCCTCGCCGCCTCTATGGTCTCCGACCGGCTGGACGCGCTGACCGGCGTGCAGCGCCCCGATCTCGTCCTCGATGTGAGCGCGGTGACCTTCATGGACTGCGTCGGGCTGGGCCTGCTGTGCCGGGCCCGGCACCGGACGCGGGACCGGGGCGGGCGGCTGCGGCTGACCGGGGTCACGGACGGCGGGTGGGTCGCACGGCTGCTGCGGATGGCCTCGCTGACCGGTGAGTTCGAGATCGTGGCCGAAGCGATCGCCGGAGCCACCTGCCTGGCCGACTGCGTGGCCGTCTGACCGCCGGCGGGCGGACGGCCGCCCACGCGCCACCGGCCCGGCGCCGCATGCGACGACCGGACCGGGCGGCCGCGGGACGGGCGACGCGGCAGCGGGGATCAGGCCGGCAGGGCCGCCTCGATGGCCGCGACCAGCTCGTCGGCCTCCGGCTCCGTGCGCGGCCGGAACCGCCCCACGACCTTGCCCTGGTGGTCGATCAGGAACTTCTCGAAGTTCCACTGGACGTCCCCCGCCGCGCCCTCCGCATCCTGGGTGCCCGTCAGCTCCGCATACAGCGGGTGCCGCTCCGCGCCATTGACGTCGGTCTTCTCGAACAGCGGGAAGCTGATGCCGTACTGCGCGGAGCAGAACGTGGCGATCTCCTCGGCCGTGCCCGGCTCCTGGCCCGCGAACTGGTTGCTGGGGAAGCCCAGCACGCTGAAGCCGCGGTCGGCATAGCGCTCCTGGAGCCGCTCCAGGCCCGTGTACTGCGGGGTCAGCCCGCACTTGGACGCCACATTGACGACCAGCAGCGCCCGGCCGCGGTAGTCGGCGAGCGAGGCGGGCTCACCGGTCAGGGTGCGCAGGGGAATGTCGTACAGGCTCACGGTCATGCTCCTCAATGCGGTTCCGCGAATAGGGACGGACGTCATTGCTGACAACAGTGGCGCCCGGCCTGATCTTCCCGGAATCGTCGACCGGCCACGAGACCACCGGCCGGCGCGCGCCCGCGCGCCACTCCCTGACCAACTGGTCGAAGATGGGGGTCGCCTCCTCGGGGGACCGTCGTGCGTACGGGGGCGAGAGCGACAGGCGCTGGAAAACATGACCCGTGGTCTTTTTCGCGTCCATATCCGGACTCAACCTGGAGAGTGCCGCACGGGTTGCGGTGCGCACGGGGGACGGCCGCGAGATGCGCCTGAGCCGGTGACGGGCAGAAGATACGTTCCCGCCCGGCCCAGGGCCGACAGGTCCACCGCCTGTGCCATGGCGTGCATTCCGGCGGTGTTCGGATGCACACCGTCGCCGCTGTTGTAGGCGCGCCGCAGCCGCCTGGGCGCGGCCGGATCGCGCAGCGCCGCATCGAAGTCGACGACGCCGTCGAAGGCCCGTCCGGTACGGATCCAGTGGTTGACCTCGGCCCGCATGCGTTCTCCCGCCGGGCGGAGCAGGGCGTTCGGGGTGAGCGTGCCGGCGTGCAGCGCGATCCCGGCGGCCTGTGCCCGGCCGGCGAGCGCGGCCAGTCCGGCGATCACCTGGCCGGCCGTCACCTTGGTGCCCCGGTGCACCCCGGTGCCGGCCCCCAGATCGTTGGTGCCGAGGAGCACGATCGCGTCGGAGACGGCGGTCTGCCCGAGCACATCGCGGGCGAACCGGGCCTCGCCGTTGACCCCGAGGTGGATCCGCCCGTCGGCGCCCGTCCCGACGTCGCTCAGCAGCCGGTTGCCGCCGATGCCCGCATTGACGACGGAGAGGCCGCGGCCGCGCCGCGCGGTATCGGCCAGCCGCCGCGCCAGTACGTCCGGCCAGCGCAGATTGGCGTTGTCCGGGATGGCGCCGCCTTCGGTGATGGAGTCGCCGAAGGCCACCACCGTGCGGTCCGCTTCCGTCGTGCCGACGTCCACGCCCGACAGGAAGAACCAGGACAGGATCTGGTGGCGGAAGGCCGAGCCGCGCTCGTCGGTGGTGTGATCGCCCCGATTGGAGACGTAGCTGGTCTGCTTCGCGCCGCCGTGCCAGGTGGTGGGCCCGGTCGTTCCCGGGAGATGGATGCTCACCACCAGGTCGCCGTCGGCGTGGACCCTCAGCCGTACGGGATCGCTGACGACCTCCGCGCCCGCGGGGACGACGGCCGAGCGGCGCCCGGCGAACGTCACCGTGCGCCGGCTGCCCGGCTCGGTGGCGGCCCCCTTGGCCCGCCGGGCGACCGTCACCGCGCCCAGGTCCAGCGGCCGGGTGCCGTACAGGTTGGACAGCCGCAGGCGGACGCGGTCGCCGCCGACGGAGAGGTGCACCACCAGGCGGAGGGTGCGGTGCGCGAACCCGGTGACGGACCGGCCCCTGCGGGCGGGCGGCGTGACGGCGGCCGCCCAGCCGCCCACCCAGTGGCGGATCCCGGCGGCGGATACCGCCGGTGTCGCGGCGGCGGGTGCCACCGGCGTCGCGGCAGCCCCCAGGAGGCCGAGCGCCGACGCGCCGGCCAGCAGGGATCTGCGGGGCAAGGGGCGTCCTCGCACGGGTGCCTCCCGTCGTCGGTCGTCGTCAGCGGCGCTCGGTAATGGTCCACGGACCGTCCCACCGCCGTCGGCGCGGTCGGCGTCGTACACGCCGTTCTCGCCCTTCTGGCGGAACCCGAGTGGCTGGTGGGACGAGCGGGACGGGGCCGGCGCGACCGAGGAGCGGCGGCGAGGGGGTCAGGGGGCGGCCTTGTCCATCGTCGCCGCGATGCCGTCCAGGAGGACGGTCAGGCCGACCTCGAAGGTGGTCTTCGCCTCGCGCTCCAAGTACGGCTCCGAACCGCCCGTGTGCGGTGCCGCGCCCTCGGTCTCGAGGCGGACCAGGAGCGGGAAGCGGTCCTGGAAGTCGGGCACGACCTCGCCGAGCACGGTGGAGCGGGACTGCCACCATTCCTCGTCGGACATGCCCGTCGCCGCCGCGGCCAGCCGCGATTCCGTGACGGTCTGGGCGGCGCCGCGGACGAAGTGGAAGAGAGCCCCGACGATCCGGCGCAGCACGGCGGAGTCCAGCTCGGTGGCGTACAGCAGCCGCACCAGCGTCTCCAGCGCGACATATTCGTTCGGCCCGAGCACCGGCCGGGCCTGGGAGACCTGGAGCACCCACGGGTGGCGCAGATAGAACTCCCAGGTGTCCTCGGCCCAGGACGTCACGGCGGGCCGCCAGCCCGGCGTGAGGTCGTAGTCGGTGGGCAGCTCGGCCAGCGCGCGGTCGTACATCAGGTCCACCAGCTCGTTCTTGCTGGGGACGTACGTGTACAGCGCCATCGCCGTCCGCCCGAGGCGCTCGCCCACCGCGCGCATCGACAGCGCGGCCAGGCCCTCGGCGTCCGCGACGGCGATGCCCGCGTCCACGATCGCGTCCACGCTCAGCGCCGGTTTGGGGCCGGGCGCCGAGCGCTTCCCGGCCGGGTCCTTGTCCTTGGCGCGCCACAGCAGGGACATCGAACGGCGGGCGTCGCCCTGGCCGGCGAAGAGGACCACTTGCGAACTCCTTACGGCATAAAGTAACCTCGTCGAGCGAACTCTTTACGTTGTAAAGATATCAGGGGGCGGGATGGGGTACCAGGGGTCCGGCGGATGGTCCATGAGGTCCGCGGCCGACAATCACGACGTCATCGAGGTCCGCGGCGCGCGGGAGAACAATCTCGCGGAGGTGTCCCTCGACATCCCCAAGCGCCGCCTCACGGTCTTCACCGGCGTCTCCGGATCGGGGAAGTCCTCCCTGGTCTTCGGCACCATCGCCGCGGAGTCGCAGCGGCTGATCAACGAGACCTATACCGCCTTCGTCCAGTCGTTCATGCCGAGACAGGGGCGGCCCGACGTCGATGCACTGCGGAACCTCAGCGCGGCGATCATCGTCGACCAGGAGAGGATGGGCGCCAACTCCCGCTCCACGGTCGGCACGGCGACCGACGCCCACACCATGCTGCGGATCATCTTCAGCCGCCTCGGCAGGCCGCACATCGGCACCTCGACCGCCTTCAGCTTCAACAGCGCCGAGGGAATGTGCCCAGCATGCGAGGGACTGGGACAGGTCTCGGCGATCGACGTCGGCGAGCTGGTGGACACCGAACTGTCCCTCAACGAAGGCGCGATCACCGCACCGGGCTTCGCCGTCGGCTCGTTCTACTGGCAGACCCTCGCCCACTCCGGCTTCTTCGACCCGGACGTCAAGCTGAAGAACTACACCCCCGAGCAGTGGGACGCATTCCTGCACAAGCCCGCCACCAAGACCAGACAGGGCACCTTCAACATCACCTGTGAGGGTCTGCTGGTGAAGGTGCAGCGGGTCCATCTCGCCAAGGACCGCGAGTCCATGCAGCCGCACATCCGGGCCTTCGTCGACCGCGCGGTGACCTTCACCTCCTGCGGCGACTGTGGCGGCGCGCGGCTCAATCCCGCCGCCCTCGGCTCCCGTATCGCCGGCCGCAATATCGCGGAATGCTCCGCCCTCCAGATCAGCGACCTGGCCGCCTTCGTGCGGACCATCGACGACCCCTCCGTGGCCCCGCTCCTCGCCACCCTCTCCCACACCCTGGATTCGCTGGTCGAGATCGGGCTGGGCTATCTGAGCCTGGACCGCGAATCGAGCACCCTGTCCGGAGGCGAGGCCCAACGGGTCAAGATGGTCCGCCACCTCGGATCCAGCCTGACGGACGTCACCTATGTCTTCGACGAGCCGACCGTCGGACTGCACCCGCACGACATCCAGCGGATGAACGACCTCCTGCTGCGGCTGCGCGACAAGGGCAACACCGTCCTGGTCGTCGAGCACAAGCCGGAAACCATCGAGATCGCCGACCATGTGGTCGACCTCGGCCCCGGCGCCGGATCCGCCGGCGGCCGGATCTGCTTCACCGGCGATGTCGACGCGCTCCGCCGCTCCGACACCTTGACGGGCCGCCACCTCGACCACCGTGCCCGGCTGCGCGAGACGGTCCGCCGGCCCAGCGGTCAGCTGTCCATCACCGGCGCGAAGCAGCACAACCTCAAGGACGTCAGCGTCGATATCCCGCTCGGCGTCCTCACCGTCGTCACCGGGGTCGCGGGATCGGGCAAGAGCTCCCTGATCCATGGTTCGCTCGCCCGCCGGGACGGCGTGATCGTCGCCGACCAGTCCGCCATCCGCGGCTCCCGCCGCAGCAATCCGGCCACCTACACGGGGCTGCTCGCCCCCATCCGTACGGCCTTCGCCAAGGCCAATGGCGTCAAGGCCGCGCTGTTCAGCGCCAATTCGGAGGGTGCGTGCGCCGCCTGCAAGGGCATCGGGCTGGTCTACACGGACCTCGCGATGATGGCGGGCGTCGCCTCGGTCTGCGAGGAGTGCGAGGGCAGGCGCTTCACCCCGAAGGTGCTCACCTACACCCTGCGCGGCAAGAACATCAGTGAGGTGCTGGCCATGTCGGTGGCCGAGGCCCGCGCGTTCTTCCCCACCGGACAGGCCCGCACCCTCCTCGACCGGCTGAGCGACGTCGGCCTGGGCTATCTCGGCCTCGGCCAGCCGCTCACCACCCTCTCCGGCGGCGAACGCCAGCGCCTCAAGCTCGCCATCCATATGGCGGAGAAGGCCGCCGTCTATGTCCTGGACGAGCCGACCACCGGCCTCCATCTCGCCGACGTGGATCAGCTCCTGGGCCTGCTGGACCGGCTGGTGGACGACGGCAACACCGTCATCGTCATCGAGCACCACCAAGCGGTGATGGCCCACGCCGACTGGCTGATAGACCTCGGCCCCGGCGCGGGCCACGACGGCGGCCGCGTGGTGTTCACCGGCACCCCGGCCGATCTCGTCGCCCACGGAGATTCACTGACGGCCCGTCACCTCAAGTCATACCTCCGACCGCGCGCGGCGCAGACGCCATAGGCCTGGCGGGACCGCAGGGCAGCAGCAACCCCCGCAGGCCTTGCGGGAAACCGCCCCACACCCGACCTCGCCGACCTCTCCGACCTCGCTCCAGCCTCTTCCCACCAACTCCGCACATCTCATGGAGGATCCGATGACGGCCGTGCCCGTCGCGCTCATCCAGGTCACCGACGTCCGGCGGATCACCCCGCGCATGGTCCGGGTCACCTTCGCCGGAGACGGCCTCGACGACTTCCCCACCTGGCCCGACCAGCAGCTCAAGCTGCTCTTTCCCCGACCGGGCCAGACCGCCCCCCGGCTCCCGGACACGGGCGCGGACGGCGATGTGATGCGCTGGTACGAGGCGTTCCTCGCCCTGCCCGAGGACGAACGGCCCTGGATGCGCAGCTATACGGTGCGGTCCTACGACGCCGAACTCCATCGGATCACCGTCGACTTCGTCCTGCACGCAGCCGCGGACACCCCGGAGGTAGACGCGGCAGCCGGCCCGGCCACCCGCTGGGCGGCCAACGCCCGAAGGGGCGACACCCTCGCGCGCTACGGGCCGGCGGCGGCTTATGCCCGGCCGCTGCCCCTCGACAGCACCGACTGGCTGTTGCTGGCCGGCGACGAGACGGCGCTGCCCGCGATCGGTTCGCTGGTGGAAGCGCTGCCCGCGGGCGCCCCCGCGACGGCGTACATCGAGGTGTCCGACGCCGCGGAGGAACAGCCCTTCACGACCCCGGCCGACCTCACCGTCCACTGGGTGCACCGCAACGGCGTCGCGGCCGGACAGAGCGACGGCCTGCTGAGCGCGGTACGCGACGCCGCATTCCCTTCTTCCGGGACGGTCTTCGCCTGGCTCGCCGGTGAGGCCGGCACGGTCCGCGCACTGCGTCGCCATCTCGTCAACGAGCGCGGCCTGGCCACCACGCAGATCGACTTCACCGGCTACTGGCGCCGCAGACTCACCCAGGACGACGCCCCCACGGCAGAGGACCTGGCCGAGGCGCAGGAGAAGATAGCCGGGGCCCAGGCGCAGGCCGGGGAATAGGGCGGTGCTCCCCGCCCGGTGTGCGACCGGGCGGGGAGCACGGCCGACCCTTTCGCCTCCTCCGCCACCTCCGCCAAGAAGGCCGGACGGCGCCGGGCACGGCGCTCACGCGGCGTCCCGGTGGGACCTCACCCCGCCGCCCGCTCGGCCGCGCTGCGCTCCACACAGAACTCGTTGCGCTCGGGATCGGCCAGCGTCACCCACCCCGTGCCGTCGGGCCGGCGGTGGTCGGCGACCAACTCCGCGCCCAGTGCGAGCAACCGCTCGACCTCTTCGTCCCGGCTGAGGTCCTGCGGCTGCAGATCCAGATGCAGCCGGTTCTTGACGGCCTTCTTGTCCGGTACCGCGATGAACAGCAGCACGCTGCCCGCAGCGGTCACCAAGGCCTCCGGGTCGCCCGGCCGGTCGTCCTCGGCGAGCGAGCCGCCCAGCGCCTCGGCCCAGAACTGCGCCAGGCGATAGGAATCGGCGCAGTCGATCGTGATGTGGCGTACCAGGGATGTCATGCGGTGCCTTTCGCAGAAGGGTGACCACCGCCAGGACCCCACACCCTGACCAGCGGAAACATGAAGTAAGGGTTATCCGGTACTACTTCGGCATGTCACCCTATGCCTTCCGGGGACAGGCCGGGACAAGACGGCCTGGAAGCGGCGGTGTTGGCGGCCCCCGGTGTACCGACGGTGGCTCCTCGCAGCGCAGTTACGCGCGGCTCGCGGGGGCCTGCGCAGGCCGAGTTGGCGGTGCAGCCGGGCGCCGGGCGCCGTCCCCGGCTCGGCGACCCCGCGTCGTTCACGCGGACCCGGCCGGCGTTTCCCGGCCGGCCGCGTCGAGCAGCAGCTTCGCGGCCACCGCCGCCCCGTCGGTGCGGACCGTGCCGGCCACGGCCTTGGCCCGCGCGCCGGTCTCGGGGGTCAGGGCCGTCCTGAGCGCGGCCGACAGGGACGCGAAGGTCGGCGTCGGACCGTCATGTGCCGCGCCGATGCCCAGGTCGGCCACCCGGCCGGCCCAGTACGGCTGATCCGCCCCCTGGGGTACCACCACCTGGGGCGCGCCGGCCCGGGTGGCCGTCGTCGTCGTGCCCGCGCCGCCGTGGTGCACGACGGCGGCCACCCGGCCGAACAGCGCCTGGTGATTGGCCTCGCCGACGACGAAGCAGTCATCGGCGTCGTCGATCAGGGCCAGACCTGCCCAGCCGCGGGAGACGAGTGCGCGGCGGCCCTGCGCCCTGATCGCCTCGATGACCACCTTGGGGAGGTCCTCGGAGGTGTGCATGGGCATGCTGCCGAAGCCCACGTACACCGGTGGTGTGCCGGCGTCCAGGAACGCCACCAACTCGGCCGGGAGCGGCCGGACATCGGGCAGGATCCACGCGCCGGTCTGGACGACGTCGAGGTCCGGCGACTCCTGCCACGGGTCCAGGACCGGGTCCGCGGCCAGCCACGGCCGGTCGCCGATGACGTAGTCGCGGACGTGGTCCACCGCCGGCAGGCCGATCGACGCCCGGTTGGTGTTGAGCGCCTCGCCGAACAGCGCGTTCACGCTCTGGGCGTCCAGGTCCCACAGCACCCGGTTGTCGGTCGCCTCCGGCGGGAACGGCCGCCCCGGATACGCCAGCGGCGGGTGGTGGGGGGACGGCAGAACCAGCTTCTGGAAGCTCGCGTACACGGAGCGGATGCCCAGCTTCTCGGCCACCGACAGCGCGCCGGCCGCGGCGGGAAGCATGCCGGTCGCCAGCAGCACGTCACATCCCTCGGCCGCCGCGGTGACCGCGTCGAACTGGGCGGCGATCAACTCGGCCGCACGCTCGGACAGGGACGACGGCGGCGGCGCGGCGGCCGTCAGTGCGCGCGCCGACCGGCCGACGGGCACCAGGGGCACGCCCACACCGGCCAGCAGCTGCGCGAAGTCCTCGTCCGGCGGCGCGCACACCCGAACCTCCGCGCCGAGTTCCCGCAACTGCACCGCCAGCCCCGCCATCGGCTCGACGTCCCCACGCGACCCATACGTCGACAACAACACCCGCACTGTACGACTCCCCATTCCTCAACTTCTGGCTTCGGTCGGTGATTCTGCGGTACCACCAGGGCCTTGCCGCAAGCCCCCCAGTGCGCTATACGTTGAGCATGGAAAGGAGTGGGGAACTCCTTTCCCTTTTCTTTTTGTCGTCCGCTGCGGACGGACCGGCCCCTCGCGAAGCGCCCGAGCGCCGCCTACGGGGACCGCGAGGCCCTCGCTGCGATCGTCTTCGTGGTCCCGACGGACTGCACCGGGCGGCAGTTGCCCGGTCCGGGCGAAGCTGCACCGCCTGATCCTCGACGAACGGGGCTCGCGTGCAGAGCCGGAACGGGGCCGGGGCCGGGGCTCTCTGACACCTCGTCACCTCGCCACCTCGCCACCCTCGCCACCCTCGCCACCCTCGCCACCTCGCGTGTGTCAGGCCGCCTCGGCATCGACGTTGACATTACATACGGCCGACCGCATTCTTTGGTGATGACTTCGACATCCTTCACCGAGGAGACCGATCCGTTCTGCCTGCCCACGCTCGATGCCGCGGCGCTGCTGTTCGATGCCCCCTGGCAGCGTTACGCCGTGATCGGGGACAGCCTCTCCGCAGGGACGGGAGACGCGAGCGTCGGCTACGGGAACCAGGGCTGGCCCGATCGATTCGCGCACATCCTGCGGCAGGTGAGGCCCGGTCTGGCCTACCTGAACACGGCGGTGGCCGGTGCCACGACGGTTGACACCATCGACCATCAGATCGACGAGATGCGGGACTTCGCGCCGGACCTGCTGCACATCCCGTGCGGCGCCAACGACCTCCTGCGCCGCTCACCGGATTTCGGGGAGATCGAGCAGAACATGCGCAAGATGTACGACCTGGCGGCTGAGACGGGTGCGCAGCTCACGACGTTCACCCTGGGGCGCGCCTACGTCGTGCCGGTCTTCCCCGACTGGACGGAGCGCGTGCTCACCCTGAACGACCTCACGCGCGCCCTCGCCGGCGAGTATGACGCCGTCGTCGTCGACATGTGGGATCACCCCGTCAACTCCCGGGAGAACCTGCTGAGTGCGGATCGCCTCCACTTCTCCACGTCGGGCCAGGCCGTCATGGCGAGCGAGATGGTCAGGGCGCTGGCCGCCGCCCTGGCCCACCGCACGCCCTGAACGCCGGTGCGGCAGGGCAACGAGGAAGGTCGACGCGGTGTGGCGAGGGCGGTCATGGGCCCCTTCGCCGCACCGCGTTCGCCGTCGGCGCCCGGTACTCGCCCGGCTGTCACGCCGGGCGGGCCGGCCCCGGACGCTCGCGCATGATGTCCGAGGAGAACGTCTGTTTCGTGATGCCGTGTGCTGTGCGCAGCTCCGGGCCGGGTTCGACACTCAACTCCTGGAACGGATCGCGCTCGGCGCGGTGATGCGACCGGACCGCCTCCGTATACCGGCCCAAATGCACCGGAGCGCGATGTGGGGGTGCTGAATCCGCATGCCCGAATGCCCGATGTGATGAGGCGGCCCGTAGGAAGGGGTGCGTTCTCCCGCCCATCACACACAAGAGGTACGATCGACCGTATGGACACTGGGGCGCGAACCTTCGTCACGCGGGCAGATACGGTGTCGATCACTGACAAGCGCCTGCTCAAAGGGGCGCGAGCGCGGGAGACCGCACTGCGGCGCGCCGTCGACATCGCTTCCCTCGACGGGCTGGACGACGTGAGCTTCGGTCGTCTCGCGACCGATACGGGGATGAGCAAGGCGGGCATCCAGACCCTCTTCAGGTCCAAGGAAGTGCTGCAGCTCGCGACCATCGATTATGCGCGCGAAATGTTCCTCGACGCGGTCATCCGCCCGGCGAGGGAAGCGGCCCCCGGAGTCGACCGGCTGCGCTCATTGATTGAGCGCTGGTTCGATTACGCCAAAACCCCGCTGTTCGAAGGCGGTTGCTTCTACGTCGCGAACATCGCCCGTTTCGACAGCAAGCCGGGAACGATTCACGACGCCCTGTTCCGCAACCAGCAGGAATGGTTCGACACCATCGCGGACGAATTGCGGAACGCCGTCGCATCCCACGAGATCGCGGAACTCGACATCGACCTCGCGGTCTTTCAGATCGATTCCGTGCTCTGCGCGGCCAATACGGCCCTGCGCCTCGGGGACGACGACGTCATCACCAAGGTGCGCCGCACCGTGGACAATCTCCTGCAATCGCCCTGAATTCGCCCTGAGAACACCCTGAACAAGACCTGACCGCTCCCCGCGCCGGGCCGTGCGACGCAAGACAAGAGGTGCCGGCGCCTCCAGGGATTCGCTCCCCGGAGGCGCAGGCACCTGCTGCGCGTCGTCACGCCTTCGTCGGCGGCGTCTTCGGCAGGAGGAACACCAGTAGCGCCGCGAGCGCCGCGATGGCGAAGGTCGTCAGGGACGTCAGCGCGAAGGCGTGTCCCGCCGCATGCACCTTGTCGCCGGAGGCGGCGCCTGTCTGGAAGGAGTGGAAGAACACCGCTCCGACGACCGCCACGCCCAGCGCACCGCCGACCTGCTGGGCGGTGGACAGTGAGCCCGAGGCCATCCCCGCGGACCGCGGATCGATCCGCGCCAGGACCGTATTGAGCAGCGGAGTGATCAGCAACCCGCCTCCCACGCTCTGCAGCATCAGGGTCGGGATGATGAGCAGGGGCGTCAGACGCGGCCCGGACAGCAGAACCACGGCGGTCGTCAGATAGCCGACCGCGAGGACGATCGAACCGACCTCCAGCACGCGGCGGCCGTACTTCGGGACGAGCCGTCCGGCGATCAGGCTGCAGACGAAGAAGGTCACCGCCGCCGGCGTGTAGACCAGCCCGGAGCCGAGGGGTGACATGCCCAGCCCGTCCTGCATCGAGACGGACAGCGCCAGGTAGTACGAGTACAGAAGCGCGTACACGGCGAGGACAAGGACGATGCCGAGCGAGAACGAGCGCTGCGCGAAGAGCGACAGCTTGATCAGCGGCTCACCGCCGCGCCGGTCGACCGCTCGCTCCAGCGCGACGAAGAGCGCGAACGCCCCCGCGCTGCCCGCGAAGCACGCCCATGTCCACCAGGGCCGGCCCGCGTCCCGCCCCTGGATGAGCGGGTAGGTGAGCAGCAGCAGGGCCGCGCTGAGGGCCAGCACGCCGGGCACGTCCAGCTTGCGGGTCTGCTCCGCCCGCGACTCGGGTACGTACTTGAGAGCCAGCAGGATTGTGACGATGCCGATGGGGATGTTCACCCAGAACACCGAGCGCCAGTCGGAGCCGAAGAGGTTCGCGCCGATCAGGAGGCCGCCGACCAGCTGACCGCTGACCGACGCCATGCCGAGGACGACCCCGAGGACACCGAAGACACGGTGCCGGTTCTGCGTGGAGACCGTCAGCGTGATGATGGCGAAGACCTGCGGGACCATCAGGGCCGCGCCGAGGCCCTGGACGATACGGGAGCCGATGAGCACGCTCGGATCACCGGCCAGGGCGCAGGCGATGGACGAGAGCGTGAAGACCGCCGTCCCGATGAGGAAGACGCGCTTGCGCCCGTACAGATCCGCGAGCCGGCCGCCGGTGATCAGGAAGACCGCGTAGCTCAACTGGTAGCCGGCGAGGACCCATTGGAGCTCGCTCGCGGTCGCCTTGAGATCGGTCTGGATGGCGGGGCCCGCCACGACGACGATGAACGAGTCCAGGATCGCCATGAACATACCGATCATGACGGTCGACAGCGCGGCCCAAGGCACCGCATCCCCTGGACCGGGCTGCGCGCTGCGCGCCGCCTTCAGTGTGTGACTGGCATTCGGCATGTGAGACATCCCTTTCGCGGCAAGGCGCACTTGCGCACTGGCTCGGCGGTCCCGAGCCGCGACAAAGAATACGCACGACCGTATGTTCACTTCAATCGGTTATCCCCCTGAGTCAGCGGGAACGCCTCCGGGGCGGGCCGGCGACCGGCCCGCCGCCAGGTGGGACGCTGTCGTCGGGCCCCGCCAGGTCAGTGAACGGGGCCCCTGCGGACGGGACTTCGCCGATTCTGCGGTGATGTCGTGCGCGTCACGGTGCGGTTGACGGGCGGGGGTGTTCAGTGGGCTGCCCGATTCGGTGGCCCTCGCCCGCGGCGGCGCGGAGCAGCAGGTCGGTCAGCTCGTCCGGGTGGGACAGCATCGGGTAGTGGCCGGTGTCCAGGTCGAAGAAGCCGACCTGGGGGTCGGTGAGCCTCTGGAAGCGGGGGTCGCCCGTGGCCACCAGCGACTCGATGAGGGCGATGCTCGCCCCGTGCGCCGTGCAGAAGATGCCGGTGGCCGGGATCCGCGCCGACTCGCCGGTCAGGCGGAGCGGCTGGGTGAGGGTGGCCAGCGGCTGGGGTGCGGCGAGCCGCAGCAGGCGCTGCCGGGCGGCCTCCGGGAGCAGCGCGAGGCTGCTGCCCCACAGCTGCTCGTCCTCCGGGGGCGGAGGCGGCAGGAATCGCCCGTTGCCCCGGTCCTCGGCGCGTCGCAGCAGCCGGTCCCGTACGGCCGGGTCGGGCATCACGTCGACCCCCGCGTCGCCGTCGTCGGGCATCCCCGCGTCCAGATAGACGAGACGGCGGACCCGGTCCGGCCGGCGGTCGGCGGCGCCCAGCAACGGGATCAGGCCGTAGCAGTGACCGACGAGCACGGTGTCCGCCAACTCCTCGTGGTCCAGAAGCTGCACCACGTCCTCGATATGCGTCTCGAGATCCGTTCCGGGACCCGCCAGGTGCCGGCGGTCGCCCATCCCGGTGAGCGTCACCGGGTGCGCCTGATGGCCCCGTTCGCGCAGCCGGGCGGTGACGTCGCGCCAGATCCAGCCGCCGGTGTAGCCGCCGGACACGAGGACGAATGCGGTCATGGTTTCTCCTTGAGGTCGGGTTCCCCGCGGCCCGCCGATACCGTCCGGGCCGCGTCCGTCGGCACCGTAAAAGCTCCTCCAGCGGGAGATTCAAGCCGGGAGCGGCGGGCGGGGAGCGGCACGTTCCGGGCGTGAGCGCTTCGCGTGGTCGCGGGCCGCGAGCGCGCCGGTCCGCCCGGGGCCCGGCCGCCCGCGGGCCGAGGACGTTTTGCCGCCATCGGAGGATTGGGCCGCCCCACCCATAGGGGAGGCCCGCCCTTGTCGTCTACAGTTGCAGAATTCCGCAATTCAACAGATGACGCGACGGCCGGTCGGCCTGGACGCGGAGGGCAAGCGTGGGCGGTTTCGCCGAGGCGGTACGGGAACGGGTGCGGGTTGCGCGCGCCGCCGTCGACGCGGCGCGGGCGGCGGGTGACGCCTATGCGCTGGCCGTGGCGGAGGACGAGCTGGACGACGCGCTGCGGGTGGCCCGCAATGTGGGCATCACGCAGGACGGCGGGGCCGGGCCGGAGAGCGGGGCGCCGGAGTGAACGGCGCAGGGGTCCCGCTCTACCAGGCGAAGGCCGAATTCTTCCGGATGCTGGGCCATCCCGTCCGCATCCGGGTGCTGGAACTGCTCCAGGACGGGCCGCTGCCGGTCCGCAGCCTGCTGTCCGCGATCGAGGTGGAGCCGTCCGCGCTCTCCCAGCAGCTGGCGATCCTGCGCCGCTCGGGCATCGTGACGGCCACCCGCTGCGGCTCCACCGTCGTCTACGAGCTCGCCGGCGGCGATGTCGCGGAGCTGCTGGGCGCCGCCCGCCGGGTGCTCACCGATGTGCTCACCGGCCGCCATGCGCTCCTCGCCGAGCTGCGGAAGGCCGAGGCCGGCACCGTTCGCACGGCCGGCGCGGTGGCGACGGCCGACGGCGTGGGGGCGGTGTCGTGACGTACGCGCGCCGCCCCGAGGGGTGATCGCAGATGGCCGCAGCGAGGCGTAAGGGCCCGCCGCCGTGGCGGGCGGTCCGCTCCCGCACCTGCATACCGTCCGCCACCGGGCCGGGCTCCGGCCGCCCCTGCCGCGGGCGCCACCACGGCCGGGGGCCGCTGCGGACCGCACCCGGACACGGCCGCGGCTGCCCGGAATTCGCCGCCCGCCACCGCACGTCACCGCGCTGCGGCGGCCGGCGCGGCACCCCCACCGCCGTCCGCCCCGGCCGTCAGCTGGCGCGGCTGCCCGGCGCGGTCCATGTGCCGCACCGCCCCGTCCAGCACAGCGTATGGCGGCGGGTGTTGCTCTCGATCCTCGTCAGCCAGCTCCTGCTCGTCTTCCTGGCGCTGGTCGTCTACCTGGGGCGGCACGCGGGAACGTGACGGCCGCGCCGCGCCCCGGCGCGGGCCGCGTCACGCGGCGGAGCCCCGCGCCCGCCACAGCCAGGCGACATCCCGCCCGAACGACCACACCAGCAGCGCCAGCGCCACCCCCACGGCGAGGACCGTCCACGCCGTCGGCGCGATGCCGGCACCGGCCCCCACCAGGACGATCCCCTGCAATGCGGCCACCGTCTTGCGGGCCATGCTGTGCGGCAAGTCGCCGCGCAGCCACGGCAGTACCCAGGACGCCGCGACGAAGGCGTACCGCATGAGCCCGATGAGCAGCACCCACGCGCCCAGCGGCATCGCCACGTAGACGGACAGCACCAGGATGAGGAACGCGTCCACCTCCATGTCGAACCGCGCGCCCAGCGCCGTCGCCGTGCCCGTGCGCCGCGCCACCTGCCCGTCGACGGCGTCCAGGATCAGCGCCACGGTGGCCAGCGCGACCAGCACCGCCACCGGCGGCCGGTGCCCGAAGGAGTCCGCGACCAGCGCCGTCACGCCGCCGACGAGGATCGCGCGGGCCAGCGTGACGCGGTTGGCCGGGCCGAACGAACCGGTCCAGGACCGCTGCAGCGCCAGGGTGAGCAGGGCCCAGGTGACCACCGCGAACGCGGAGCCCGTCAGCCAGCCCGCGGTGCCCAGGCCGAACACCCGGCACAGGACTTCCAGCACCAGCAGCTGTACGCCCATGCCCGCCGTGGTGTCCTGGCCGAAGGGCCTTGTGTCGTACGGATCCTGTACGGCCACCGGGCCTCCCGGGATGTGTGGCGGAGTCGATGACTGCCGCGTATGGTAACCGCGTCCTCATGATCCCCGGCATGCGGCTCCGTCCGCATGCGGCTTCCCCGTATGCCGCTCACCGGCATGCCGCCCACCTGCACTCACGCACCACTGCCGCAGCGTCCAGGAGGTTTCCGATGTCGCGCGTCGCCCGGTCCTTCTGGGTCGCATCTCCCGGCCGGGGCGAGATCCGCGAGGTCGCGCTGCACGGACCCGGCGAGGACGAGGTGCTGGTGCGCGCGCTGTACTCCGGTGTGAGCCGGGGGACGGAGAGCCTGGTCTTTCGCGGCGGGGTGCCCGAGAGCCAGTACGCCGCGATGCGCGCGCCGTTCCAGGAAGGGGAGTTCCCGGGACCCGTCAGCTACGGCTACCTCAGCGTCGGGGTCGTGGAGGAGGGGCCCGCACGGCTCCTGGGCCGTACGGTGTTCTGCCTCTATCCGCATCAGACGCACTATGTCGTCCCGGTGAGCGCCGTCGTCCCCGTGCCGGACGGCCTCCCCGCGTCGCGGGCCGTGCTGGCGGGGACGGTGGAGACCGCCGTGAACGCCCTGTGGGACGCGGCGCCGCTGGTGGGGGACCGGATCGCGGTGGTCGGCGGGGGGATGGTCGGGTGCAGCGTCGCCGCCGTACTGGCCCGCTTTCCCGGTGTCCGGGTGCAGCTCGTCGACGCGGATCCCGCACGGGCCGGGACGGCCGCGGCGCTGGGCGTCGCCTTCGCGCCGCCCCAGGAAGCGCTGGGCGACTGCGACCTCGTCGTCCACGCCAGCGCCACCGAGGCCGGACTGGCCCGCTCGCTCGAACTGCTGGCCACCGAGGGCACGGTCATCGAGCTGAGCTGGTACGGCGACCGGCCGGTCAGCCTGCCGCTGGGCGAGGCCTTCCACTCCCGCCGCCTGACGGTCCGCAGCAGCCAAGTGGGCGCGGTCTCCCCGGCGCGCCGTGCCCGCCGCACCTTCGCCGACCGGCTCGCCCTCGCCCTCGATCTGCTCGCCGACCCCGCCTTCGACGCGCTGATCACCGGCGAATCCGCGTTCACGGACCTGCCCCAGGTGCTGCCCCGGCTCGCCACGGGTGAGCTGCCGGCGCTGTGCCATCGCATCCGGTACGGGGAAGCGGACGCGGCCCCGGTGGACAGACCCTAGCCCTCGGTGCCGCGGTCGCGCCCCCGCCCGCTCCGGCCGCGCGCACCCGCGTCCACCTGCCCCGACCGCCCCGACTGCCCCCACCTGCCACCCCCCCCGTCCGACACCACCGGAGGACCACCTTGTTCAGCATCACCGTCCGCGATCACCTGATGGTCGCCCACAGCTTCCGCGGCGCGGTCTTCGGGCCCGCGCAGCGTCTGCACGGCGCGACCTACGTCGTGGACGCCACCTTCCGCCGCGCCGAGCTCGACGCCGACAACATCGTCGTCGACATCGGGCTGGCCACCCAGGAACTCGGCGGGGTGATCGGGGAGTTGAACTACCGCAACCTCGACGACGAGCCCGCCTTCGCCGGCATCAACACCTCGACGGAGGCCCTGGCCAAGGTCATCGCCGACCGGCTCGCCGACCGCGTACAGGCCGGCAACCTCGGCGAGGGCGCCCGCGAGCTGGCCGGGATAACGGTCACCCTGCACGAGTCGCACATCGCCTGGGCGACGTACGAGCGCACGCTGTGACCGACACCGGGCCGGGCCAGGAGCGCGTGGTGCACTTCGTCCTGCCCGGTGATGTGGCCGACCCGGCCGCCCCCAGCGGCGGGAACACCTACGACCGCCGGGTGTGCCGAGGCCTCCCGGCGGCCGGATGGCGGGTGCACCCGGCCGCCGTGCCCGGGAGGTGGCCACGGCCGGACCCGGCGGCCCGCGACGCCCTGGCGCGCCGCCTGGCCGCGCTGCCGGACGGCGCCCTCGTCCTCCTGGACGGGCTCGTCGCCTGCGGCGTCCCGGAGGTCCTCGCCCCACAGGCCGCACGGCTGCGGATGGCGGTGCTGGTGCATCTGCCGCTGGCCGACGAGACCGGGCTCGCCCCCGGCGTGGCCGCGGAACTGGACGCCCGGGAGCGCCGCACCCTGCATGCCGTACGGGCGGTGGTGGCCACGAGCCGGTGGGCCGCGCGGCGGCTGGTGGCGCGGCACGGGCTCGCGGCGGACCGGGTCCATGTCGCCACGCCGGGGGTCGACGCCGCGCCCCTCGCCCCCGGAACGGACGGCGCGACCCGGCTGCTCTGCGTCGCCGCGGTCATCCCCCGCAAGGGCCACGACCGGCTGATGGACGCCCTCGCCGACGTCGCCGACCTGCCCTGGAGCTGCGACTGTGTGGGCGGGGTGCGCGGGAACCCCGGCTACGTCGAGCAACTGCGAGCAAAGGCAGGACGGTTGGGGCTTGACGGCCGGGTGCGTCTGGTCGGGCCGCGGGCGGGTGCGGAACTGGCGGCGAGTTACGCGGCCGCCGATCTCCTGGTGCTCGCGTCGTATGCCGAGACCTACGGAATGGTCGTCACCGAGGCGCTGGCGCGGGGGATTCCGGTACTGGCGACGGCGGTCGACGGCATTCCGGAGGCGGTCGGGAAGGCCCCGGACGGCAGCGTGCCGGGGCTTCTCGTACCGTCCGGCGACCCCGCGGCGCTCGCCGGGGCGCTGCGCGACTGGCTCGGGGATCCGGCGCTGCGGCGGCGGCTGAAGATCTCGGCGCGCGGGCGGCGTGCCATGCTGGCGGGGTGGGAGACAACGTCGCACGATCTGGCGGGGGTGCTGGAACGGCTTCGGCGCGAGCCCCGGACGGCGGTGTGAGGGCGGCCGGGCGGCCGCGATTCGCCCCGGAATGGCTGGAGTTGCGGGAGCCCGCCGATGCCGCCGCCCGCGCGCCCGGACTGCTGACCCCGCTGCGTACCGCGCTGTCCGCCCGGCCCGGGGCCGCGCGGACGGTGATCCGCGACCTGGGCTGTGGTACCGGCTCCATGGGGCGCTGGCTCGCGCCCCGGCTGCCCGGCCCGCAGCACTGGATCCTGCACGACCACGACCCGGCGCTGCTCGCCCGCGCCCGGCAGACGCTGCCCACGACGGCCGCCGACGGGGCGGCCGTCACCGCCACCACCGAGCGCGGCGACCTCGCCCGGCTGACCGCCGCGGCGCTCACCGGGACCATGCTGGTCACCGCCTCCGCGCTGCTGGATCTGCTCACCCGCGACGAGGTGGCGGGGCTCGCCGAGGCCTGCACCCTCGCCGGCTGCCCCGCCCTGCTGGCGCTCTCCGTCGCGGGGCGCGTCGCGCTCACCCCGTACGAGCCGCTCGACGACGAGATCGGCGCCGCCTTCAACGACCATCAGCGCCGGACGGCAGGCGGGCGGCGGCTGCTCGGGCCGGACGCGGTGGCGGCGGCCACGGAGGCGTTCGAGCGGTGCGGCGCGACGGTCCTCACCCGGCCCAGCCCCTGGCGGCTGGCCGCCCCGGAGGCCGCGCTCACCGCCGACTGGCTGCGCGGCTGGGTGGCCGCCGCCCGCGAGCAGCGGCCGGCGCTGGCGGCCCGCTTGGACGGGCCGGACGGGTATCTGCACCGGCGGCTGGCGGCCTGCGCCGCCGGGGAGTTGCGCGTCACCGTGCAGCACACGGATCTGCTGGCACTGCCCCGGCCGCGCCCGGCTTCCGGTCCTCCGGACGCGGGGGGCACACGATGAAACGGTCCGTCTGGGCGTGGCTGCGGGTCCTCGGGGGACTGGCCATCCTCGCGGTGCTGGTGTGGCACCTGGGGTCCCGGGCCTTCCTGGACGGTCTGCGCCGGATCGACGCCGGGGCGCTGTCGGCCGCGCTCGGCATCGGCCTGCTCACCACGGTGTTCAGCGCCTGGCGCTGGTGCCTGGTGGCCCGCGCCCTGGGACTGCGGCTGCCGCTCGGCCGGGCCGTCGCGGACTACTACCGCGCCCTGTTCCTCAACGCCGCGCTGCCCGGCGGCGTGCTCGGCGATGTGCACCGCGCGGTACGGCACGGCCAACGCGCCCACGACCTGGGACGGGGCGTACGTGCCGTCGTCCTCGAACGGACCGCGGGCCAGCTCGTCCTGGGCCTGGCCGGCGCGGCGGTGCTGCTGCTGCGGCCGTCCCCGGTCCTCGCGCGGGCCGGCCGCTTCCTCGGCGCGCCCGGCGCGGTGATCGCGGCGGCCGTGGCGGGCGCCCTCGCGGTCGGCGTCGCCTGCTGGAGCCGGGGCGCCTCCCGCGGCGCGCGGGCCGTCCGCGCCGCGCTCGCCGAGGCCCGCCGGGCCTTGTTCGCGCGCGGCAGCCGGCTGGGCGTGGCGTTCTCGTCCGTGGTGGTCCTGGCGGGCTACCTCGGGATGTTTCTGCTCGCCGCCCGCGTGGCGGGAGTCGGCGCGCCGCCGGCCGAGCTGGTGCCGCTGGCGGTACTGGCGCTGCTGGCGATGGCGCTGCCGCTGAACGTCGGCGGCTGGGGCCCGCGGGAAGGCGTCGCGGCGTGGGCGTTCGGCGCGGCCGGACTAGGCGCGGCGCAAGGGCTCGCCACCGCCGTCGTCTACGGCGTCCTCGCCTTCGCCGCGAGCCTGCCGGGCGCCGGGGTGCTCATCGTGCGCGGGGTCGCCGGACTGCGCGGCGGACGCCCGCAGATCGAGCTCGAAGAGGGTGTCCTCGCCGAGCAGTCCGCGCCGCAGCGGCGGACGTAGCGCCTCGCGCATCACCGGCGTACCGGGAAACCGCAGACCGGGCACGCCGTCGCCGAGCAGCACCGGGGCGACGGTCAGATACAGCCGGTGCAGCGCCCGCGCCCGCAGGAACCCCGACACGGTGACGCCGCCGCCCTCGACCAGCACCCGGCCGAGACCGCGCCGCGCCAGGGCCGCCAGGAGGCGCCGCGGGGCGAAGGCATCGGCGTCGGGCAGCGGCAGCACGTCGACGCCGGACCCGGCACCGGATACGCCGGCTTCCCGCGCCCGTGCGGCCCCCTCCGGCCCCACCACCCACAGCGTCGGTGCGGCCCCGTCCAGGAACACCCGGCGCCGGCGCGGCACCCGGCCGCGCGGATCGAGCACCACGCGCACCGGATTGTCGCCCGCGCAGGCGCGTACCGTCAGCCGGGGATCGTCCGCCACGGCGGTGCCGGCCCCGACGACGACCGCATCGGTCAGCGCGCGCAGCCGGTGCAGATGGCGGCGGTCCTCCTCCCCGGTGACATAGTCCGCGTCGCCGGTGCGGGTCGCGATGAAGCCGTCCAGACTCTGCCCGAGCTGCGCCACCGCGACCCGGGGACCGGCCAGGCACAGCGGCAGATAGCGCTCGGCCAGCCGCGCCGCCTCGGGTGCGGCGGCCGCCCGCCACCGGAGTCCGCCGTTCCCGTCCGGCACCAGCCCGGCGGCCTCGGCGTCGTCCGCCGTACGGATGCGCCGCAGCCGCTCCCAGGCCGCCGTCGCGTCGAGCGGCTCAGCCATGGGATGCCGCCCGTATGCCGAACAGCTCCGCACAGGCGCCGAATGCCTCGGTCAGCCCGGCCAGGAGTTCCCCGCCCTTGTGCGCGGAGGCGAGGGAGGGGCGTCCGATGATTCCGGACTCCGTATAGGCCGACATACCGAGCGTCAGCAGATGCCCGCGTTCCTCGGCGACGCAATCCGCCGATTCCGCCGATTCATATCCGGGCCGTACCAATTCGGGATGGGCATACAGAAGAATGGAGGTCTCCACTTCTCCCGCGTGCATATCGCTGTGCGCCGACGTCTGTGCACCGGCCCGTGTGCGCGCCGCTTCCCAGTCGGCCGAGCCGGGGAAGAGCGCCATCCGCGTCCCGGTACCGGCGGATTCCTGAACCACGTTGCGCAGTACGTAATTTCCGCCGTGCCCATTGACGAGAATCAGGTCATGGATGCCCGACCGCCGCAGCGATTCGGCGATGTCCGTCACCACGGTGTGCAGCGTGCGGGCCGAAATGCTGACGGTGCCCGGCCAGGCGGCGTGTTCGTGGGAACAGGAGACGGTCAGCGGCGGCAGCAGAAGGACCGGGCGGTCGGCGGCGATCCGCTCGGCGATGGTGCAGGCGATGACCGTATCGGTGGTCAACGGCAGGAAGGGGCCGTGCTGTTCAAAGCTGCCGATGGGCAGCAGCGCGCAGTGCGGCCGCCGGACCCCGACCTCCCGGGTGGTTTCCGCCGGCAAGAGCCCGCGGGCGGAAATCCGGTGTGCCGAAGCGGTCATGACGGGGTGCCGCCTTTCGTAGCGTTCATTCGCCGGGCCGTCGCAGCATAGGCATGCGCGCATATCATGCCAACCGATGCCAACCGGCCGCCCGCGCCGGGTACCATCGCGCCATGACGGACCCCGATGCCGAAATCGCTGCGGATGACGACACCCTGGTGGAAAGGGTGGTGGCGGTCCGACTCCCCACCACACACGGCGAATTCCTCGCCGTCGGCTATCTCGACATCCGCCGCGGGACCGAGCAAGTGGCCCTGGTCCACGGCGACGTCGCGGGGGAGACCGTACTGACCCGGGTGCATTCGGAGTGTTTGACCGGTGATGTCTTCGCCTCGACGCACTGCGAATGCGGCGATCAATTGTCCGCGGCGCTGGCGGCGATCGTGGCGGCCGGCCGCGGAATTCTCGTCTATGTGCAGGGCCATGAGGGCCGGGGGATAGGGCTGCTGGCCAAGCTCCGGGCGATGAAGCTGCAGGAGGACGGGCTGGACACGGTCGATGCGAATATCGCGCTCGGACTGCCGGTCGACGCCCGCGAATACGACGTCGCGGCCGGAATTCTGCGGGACCTCGGGGTGCGTTCGGTGCGGCTGCTGTCGAACAATCCGCACAAGCGGGCGGCGCTGCTGCGGCACGGTATCGCGGTCGCCGAACAGGTCCCGCTGCTGATGCCGCCCGGTGTGGAGAACATCCGCTATCTGCGCACCAAACGGGAACGGCTCGACCATGACCTGCCGCATCTGGACGGCATCCCCGGCCTGTCCTGACGTACGAAAAGGCCCGCGACGCAGGTACGTCGCGGGCCCTCCGAGGTGGGCCGACCGCCCCCGCGCCGTCAGGACGCCGCGGGTGCCGCCTCCGCGGCCGCGGTGTCCCGGGCCGGGGTGATGACGCGTTCGGCGAGGTGCCCGAAGAGCAGCCCGAAGGCCGTCCACAGCACCAGCTGGATGGCGATCGCCGACAGCCGGAACTGCCAGAGCAGGGTGCCGGAGAAGCCGTTCGGCACCTCGTTGATGGACGGCAGGAAGGCGTACGCGATCCCGATGGCGACGGCGAACGCCGCGCCGGCCGCCACCGTGGCGTACCAGTTGCCCAGCTTCGGAGCCAGCCGCCGGCCGAAGAGCGTGGCGCCGACGGCGAGCAGGATGCCGAGCAGCATCATCAGGAAGTACAGGGCCGTGCGCTTGCCGATGGTGTCGGGGTCACCGATGGACGGCGGATTGGCCGGGTACTTGAGGAACGGTACGAGGTAGACGGCGAGCAGCGCCGCGCCGGAGAGCAGCGCGGCGGTGGCCCGGGGGCCGAAGCGGCCGATCCGGCCCAGCGCGAAGCAGAACGCCAGCGCGGCGATGCCGCCCAGCGCCACGCCGTAGATCAGCACGCCGGTCGCCAGCCCCGCCGTGGACTGCACGGCGCGGCTGACGACCTCCATCTCGTGCTCGTGGCTGTGCGCTTCCTCGAAGGCGATCGCGGCATCCACCCTCGGCTCGCCCAGCACATAGGCGACGACGAGGGCGAGGAGGCCGGCGCCCAGACCGGCGAGCATGCCGCGCACCAGGAGATTTCTGACGGTGACGGAGTTCATGGAACGGCGTCCGATCAGTGGCAGGGGAAGCCGAGGAGGTGGCGTCCGTCGTGGACCCACTCGTGGACGTCCGTACCGGAGAGCAGCGAGGTGGCGCCCTGCTCGGCGCCGACGAAGTACAGCAGAACGAGCATCAGGACGCCGACGAACAGCGCCCACGGGGCGATGGCCTTGAGGGGGAGCGGGGCCGGGGCGGCGGTGCCGGTGGCCGGGGGTGCGATGGTCTGAGCCATGGCAGGGGACCTCCTGATAGGGGGAACTCGCGTCCCTAGTTGCGGGAGTACTAACGACATGCCGGGTCTGGCTCGCCCGGTCCCGGCCCCTGGGGGCTGCGTCAAAACCGGACATACAGTGGCGCGACCGCGCCGGGATCCCACCGGCTTCCGTCATGTCGTCGTCAATATCATCGGGAAGGTACCGCGAACCGACCGGCGGGCCAAGGCCACGGAGGGGGCGGAGAGGCGCAGCGCGGGGCGCGCCGACCGGACAACTCTCGTGAACTGGGCAGTTGTTGCCGTGGTGGAGGGACAGGGAGAGAAGAGGCCATGACAACTCGGGTGATGTTGATCTCACCGGCCGCCGGGGAGGCGCAGCGCGAGGTGCGTTTCGACGACGACGGGCCGCTGAGCGAGGCCGGTCTGCGGCGGGCCCGTGCGGTGGCCGGAAATCTGCCGTCCGCCGCGCGGATCGTGGTCTCGCCCTCCGCCCGGTGCCGCCGGACGGCCGAGGAGCTCGGGCTGCCGGTGGATCCCGCGCCCGAGCCGGGGCCGCCCGGCTGTGCGATGGGCCGCTGGCGGGGGAGGACCCTGGCCGAGGTGGCCGGGACCGAAGCGGAGGCGGTGTCCGCCTGGCTGTCGGACCCCGGGTTCGCGGGACACGGCGGGGAGTCGCTGCGCGACCTCTGCGTACGGACCGAGGCCTGGCTCGGGCGGCTGGCCGCCACCTCCGGGCGGGTGGTGGCCGTTGTGGAGGTGGACGTGGTGCGCGCCGCCGTGGTGTGCGCCCTGGGCGTCCCGGTGGAGACCTTCTGGCGGCTGGATGTGCCGCCGCTGACGGCGACCGAGCTGAGCGGGCGGGGCGGGCGCTGGAATCTGGGGCTGGGCCGGGCGCTGCCGGGAGGCGTGGCTGCGGGTCCGCAAACTTGACCTGCCGCTCATCTACACATAAAGGCGACATAAGCGCAGAATAAAGAGTGCGCGGTTCCTATGCCGCGAGACGGCCAGGCTTGTGCAGCGAAGGAGGCGAGTCGCATGGCCGACGTCTCACACCACAGGGGAGATCTCGCAGGTCACCCCGACGTATCAGAGATGCAGGAGCGTTACGAGCGCGTGCTCGGCGGGCGCGACGTCATCCTCGTGGACGGGCCGGTGTTCCTGGTCGGCCTGTACTGCGCCGCGTCGCCGTGGATCGTCCACTACGCGGCATCGCAGCCCGCTCTGTTGACCCACAACCTGATCCTCGGCATCGCCATTGCCCTGCTGGCCATCGGGTTCACCGTCACACCGGACCGCATGTACGGCCTGAGCGGCGCCATGTGCGCCATGGGCGTGTGGATGATCGTGGCGCCCTGGATCGTCGGCAGCAGCCCGGACGCCGGCGTGATCTGGAACAACGTCATCATCGGTGCCCTTACGTTCCTGCTGGGGGCGATGTGCATCGGGGCGGCAGCAAAGAGCCGCCGTACGACATGAGGCGTGCCCCGCAACGGGGTAGGTGAGGGCCGTCGGCCCGTTCACCCTCGCCGAGGGTGAACGGGCCGGCGGGTGTCCGGGGTCAGGAGGTGCCCGGAGATCCCGGCCAGCACCAGCCCGCCCGCCATCAGCAGGCCGTGTCCTAACGCGATGCCGGTGCCCAGGCTGCCGAGCGCGGCGGTCAGCAGCAGCCCGGCGGCGCCGCGCCGGAACTGCCCGGCGCGGTCGCCGGGTTGGCGGTCGTCGTCGGGGGACACGGGGCGTCCCTCCCCTCCCGGAGCGAGCCGGTGGTCGCGGCGTACGGGCCGGATCGCAGGGCATTGCCCCGGTGATCCGGAGAACTTAGGGTGCTCAGGCTTACTTAGGTTTGCCTAATAAGGATGGGTGTGACGAGCCGACGGCCACCACGCCACAGGCGTTGTTGTGCCCTGGGAAGCCCTGCGCGTAACGCAGGAGTCCCGCCATGACGCAGAAAGCCCTGTCCGTAACGCCGTTGAACAGAGAGGTGTTCCCGCATGCCCCGCGAGAATCGGCCGGTCGACGAGGCCCGTGAGGTGCTCACCCGGATCGCGTACGGCGCCATGGCCTCGCACGCCGTGGGCGCCGCCGCCCGCCTCCGGGTCGCCGACCTGATGGGCGACGGCGAGCGCACGGCCGACGAGCTGGCGGGGGAGTGCGCGGTCCAACCCCAGCCCCTGGCCCGGTTACTGCGGGCGCTGGCCGGACTGGGGCTGCTCGCCGAGAACGCCCCGGGACGGTTCGCCCTCACCCCGGCCGGCGCCCTGCTCCGCTCCGACGGGCCGCAGTCGATGCACTCCTTCATCCGGATGTTCACCGACCCCACCCTGCTCAGGTCCTGGGAGCATCTGGACGACAGCATGCGGACCGGCGAGCCGGCCTTCGATGCGATCTTCGGCCAGGACTTCTTCGGTCATCTCGCCGAACAGCCGGAATTCGCCGCCGTTTTCCACGCCGCGATGGGACAGGCCACCCGCGATACGGCGGCGCAGGTGCCCGCGGCCTTCGACTTCGGCCGCTTCTCGACCGTGGCCGACATCGGCGGCGGCGACGGCACGCTCCTCGCCGCGATCCTCAAGGCCCATCCCTCCCTGAAGGGCATCCTCTTCGACCTCGGGGAAGGGCTCGCGCAGGCCCCCGGCACACTGGCGCGGGACGGGCTGGCGGGCCGCTGTTCCCTGGTCGGCGGGGACTTCTTCACCACGGCTCCCGAAGGCGCCGAGGTATATGTCCTCAAGAGCGTGATCCACGACTGGAACGACGCGCAGTGCACGGACATCCTCCGTCACTGCCGCCGGGTCGTCCCGGACGACGGCCGGCTGCTGATCATCGAGCCGGTGCTGCCGCCCGTCGTGGACCCCTCGGCGGCCGGCGTCGTCTACATCAGCGACCTCAACATGCTCGTCAACGTCGGGGGCCGGGAGCGCACCCGCGACGACTTCGAGCGGCTGTGCCGCGGTGCGGGCTTCGCGCTGCGGTCCGTGACGCGGCTGGCACAGCCCAGCCGGTTCTCCCTGATCGAGGCCGAGCCGGTGTAAGGCCGAGGGGCGGGGCGACGGGCCGGAGGCCGCGGGCGGACGCCGTGACCGGGCGGGCGTGCATATGCGGCATGCCCGCACATTGAGGTTAAATCGATGGTAAGGACCCTGGCCCGCCGGACGGCCACGCCGCCGTCCCGCCGTCCCGCCCGCTCGGAGAGGGGGTGCCAGGTGGCCGTTCAGCCCGTCGACGACCATGAAGACTTCGCCGATGCCGACCGTGGCTTCATCGCCGCCCTCTTCCCGCCCGAGGTCGCCGCGAAGGACGGGCGCACGGTCTGGGACGCCGAGGCCTACAGCTTTCTGGCCGGAAACTGCCCCGACACCGCACACGAGAGCCTGTGGCGGCAGGGCAGGCTGGTGAGCCGGCAGGGCCTGTACGAGGTCACGGACGGCATCTACCAGGTACGTGGTCTGGACCTGTCCAATATGACGCTGGTCGAGGGCGACCACGGCGTCCTCGTCATCGACCCGCTGATCTCCGCCGAGACCGCCGCCGCCGCGCTGGAGCTCTACCGCAAGCACCGCGGGGACCGCCCGGTCACCGCCCTGATCTACACCCACTCGCACGCCGATCACTTCGGCGGCGGGCGCGGGGTGCTCCCGCCCGGCCACGACACCCCGCCGGTCCTCGCGCCCGCCGGCTTCCTGGAGCACGCGGTCAGCGAGAACATCGCCACCGGCACGGCGATGACCCGGCGCGCCGTCTACATGTACGGCTCCGAACTCCCCAAGGGCCCGGCCGGCCAGATCGGCTGCGGCCTCGGGACCACCATGTCCACCGGCACCCTCACCCTCATCCCGCCGAGCGTGGACATCACCCGCACCGGCCAGGAGGAGATCGTCGACGGCGTGCGGATCGTCTTCCAGCTCACCCCGGGGACCGAGGCACCCGCAGAGATGAACTTCTACTTCCCGGCCCACCGGGCGCTGTGCATGGCCGAGAACGCCACCCACACCATGCACAACATCCTGACCCTGCGCGGCGCGGTCGTCCGCGATGCCCGCAACTGGGCCCGCTACCTCAACGAGGCGCTCGCCCTCTTCGGCGCCGACGCGGCCATCGCCTTCGCCTCGCACCACTGGCCGACCTGGGGAAACGAGCGGATCCGCAATCTGCTGGCGAACCAGCGCGATCTCTACGCGTATCTGCACGACCAGACCCTGCGGCTGCTCAACCAGGGCCTCACCGGCGCCGAGATAGCCGAGGAGCTGCGGCTGCCCCCGGGCCTGGAGCGGTCCTGGGCCGGACACGGTTACTACGGCTCGCTCAGCCATAACGTCAAGGCGATCTATCAGCGCTACATGGGCTGGTTCGACGGGAATCCCGCCCATCTGTGGGAACACCCGCCGGTCGAACAGGCCAAGCGGTACGTCGAGTCCCTGGGCGGCGTGGACGCCACGGTCGCCACCGCCAGGCGCTACGCGGACGACGGCGACCTCCGCTTCGCCGCCACGCTCCTCAACCACGCCGTCTTCGCCGACCCCGGCCACACCGCCGCCCGCCAGGAACTGGCCACCGTCTACGACCGGCTGGGCCACGGCTGCGAGAACGGCACCTGGCGCAACTTCTATCTGACCGGCGCCATGGAACTGCGCGGCACTCCGGCCGAGGTACGGGTCGACCCCACCAACCCCGAGATGACCAAGGCGCTGACCGTCGACCAGCTCATCGACTCGCTCGCCATCCGCATCGACGGCCCCCGGGCCTGGACGGCCGCCCTCACCTTCGACTGGTACCTCGCCGACGAGGACCGCACCTGGCAGCTGACGCTCTCCAACGGAGCGCTCACCCACCTCAGTTCGCCCGGCCCCCCGAAGACCGCCGGGGAGCGCCGCCCGGACCTGACCCTCACCCTCACCAAGCCCCAGCTGCTGGACCTCCTCGCGGGCCGGGGCGCGGCCGGGGTGACGAAGGAGGGCGAAACCGGGGCACTGAGCGAACTCCTCGGGCTGCTCGGTGACGGGGACCCCAACTTCCCGATCGTTACGCCCTGAGGGAGGGCGGCCGGTGCCGGCACCGGGCCCGATGCAGGTCCGGGTCCGATGCGCGTCTGGACTCACACCTCGTTTATTAGGTTAGGCTTACCTAATTAAATATGAGGCGAGGGGATACGGCGTGTGGGATTCCGAGCTGTCCGGGCGAACGGCGCTGGTCACCGGTGCCGGGCGGGGCATCGGTGAGGCCGTGGCGCGGCTGCTGGCCGAAGAGGGCGCGCGGGTGATCGCCGTGGACCGCGACGCCGACGGCACAGCGGCCCTGGAGGCCGCGTACGGGCGGGCGCGGATCACCGCCCGCGCCGTGGACATCACCGACCGCACGGCCGTCGACGCCCTGGTGGACGACGCCGAACGCACCGTCGGCCCACTGGACATCCTCGTCAACGTCGCCGGTGTGCTGCGGACCGCGTCCGTCGTCGAACTCACGGACCAGGACTGGGACGACACCTTCGCCGTCAACACCACGGGCGTCTTCCACCTCTCCCGCGCCGTCGCCCGGGGAATGACCGCCCGCCGGGCCGGCAGCATCATCACCGTGGGCTCCCATGTCGCGGGCGCACCTCGGGCCGGGCTCGCCGCCTACGCCGCGTCCAAGGCCGCCGCCACCCTCTTCACCAAGTCCCTCGGCCTGGAACTGGCGGGCAGCGGCGTGCGCTGCAACGTCGTATCCCCCGGCTGCACCTACGGGGACCTGCAGGCCCCGCACAGCGACACCCCCCTCGGCCGTATCGCCGACCCCCTCGACATCGCCGAGGCCGTCGCCTTCCTGGTCTCCGACCGGGCCCGCCACATCACGATGCACGATCTTTATGTGGACGGTGGGGTTCGCTGCGGGTAGCTGCGCAATGCCTGCGCCCCACGTTGTCGGCTGTCCCGCCGTGGGGGTTTGTCGCCGTTGCGCCTGCGGCGGGCTGTGGTCGCTGCGCGAGGCTGTTCGGCTGCGGGACCGGGCCTCCGGACTCCGTCCTGCGGCCCGGCCCCTCCCCGATGGGGGTGAGGAGAAGGACAGTGGGGGCGTGCGTCGGTGGTCAGGTGCACCCTGTGGACACAACCACCTGCACCTGAACACGAAACGTCCGCCCCCACCGGCCTCTCCCACCCACCCACGGGAGGGGGCGGCCCGTAGCGGCGGAGCCGTGTAGGGACGTCACCGCACCCGACAAACCCACGCCCGCCGCAGGCGCAACGCACAACAACCCCCACGGCGGGACAGCCGAAAACGTGGGAAGCCAGCCAAGCGCAGCGTGAGGCACACTGAGGCCGTGGCGAGCAACATTCCCGAAGAATCCACCAGTTTCATCGGACGTAGGGACGAACTGCGCCGACTGACCATCGAGTTGACGCAGCATCGGCTGATCACCCTTACCGGTCCCGGCGGTGTGGGGAAGACCCGGCTCGCGATGCGGGCCGCGGGCGCCGCGGTGGCGCGTTATCCGGGTGGGGCGGGGTGGGCCGATCTGTGGCCGCTGCGCGGCGACCGGCTGCTGGCGGCCACCGTGTGTGATGCGGTGGGGCTGTCCGACCATACGGCGCGGATGCCGGTGGCGGCGTTGTGCGACTGGCTCTGCGACAAGCAGCTGCTGCTGGTGCTGGACTCCTGTGAGCACCTCGTCGACGCCTGCCGGGACCTGATCGGCGATCTGCTGACGGCCGCCCCGCTGGTGACCGTACTGATCACCAGCCGGCAGCCGTTGGACGTGGTCGGCGAGTGGGTCACCGAGGTCGAACCGCTGCCGGTCGAGGGGGACGGCGATGCGCTGGCCCTGTTCAGCGAGCGGGCCGCGGCGGCGGCCCCCGGGTTCCGGCTGACCGACCCGGCGAACGCGGCGGCCGCGGCCGCCATCTGCCGGCGCCTCGAAGGCATCCCGCTGGCCCTGGAGCTGGCCGGCGCCCAGCTGGCCGGCAGCTCCGCCGAGCGGGTCGCCGAGCGGCTCAACTCCCGCTTCGACGCGCTCGACGGCGACGGCATGGCCCGGCCCCCCTGGCACCGCACCCTGCGCACCGCCATCGGCTGGAGCCACGAGCTGTGCGCACCGCTGGAGCGGCTGCTGTGGGCCCGGCTGTCCGTCTTCCGCGGCACCTTCGACGAGGAGTCCGCGCAGTCGGTCTGCGCCGGCGGCCCGCTCACCGCACCGGAGGTGCACAGCGGGCTCGCGGGCCTGGCCGCCAAATCGGTGATCTGCCGCGAGGGGCAGCGCTTCCGCATGCTCGACACGCTGCGTGAGTACGGCCGGCTGTGGCTGGAGGAACTCGGCGAGGCGGCGGCGCTCGCCGACCGGCACGCCCGGCACTTCCTCGGCTTCGGCCGCCGCGCCGACATCGGCTGGCTCAGCGGCGACCAGGTCCGGTGGTACGAGCGGGTCGCCGAAGCCCATGTGGACCTGTGCACCGCGCTCGACCACCTCCTGGTCGTCGACCCCGAGAGCGCCCAGGAACTCAGCGCCTGCATCGGCTTCTTCTGGAGCTGCTGCCGCCATCTGCACGAGGCCCGCGGCTATCTGGAGCGTGCCCTCGCCGCCCATCAGGGCCCGAGCCCGGCCCGCACCCGGGCGCTGTGGATGCTCGGCGTCGCCCTGCTGCTCCAGGGTGATCTGGAGACCGCCGACGAACTGGGCCGCCAGTGTTCGCGCGCGGCCCGCGAGTACTCCGACGCCGAGGCGATGCGCGCGGCCGGCTATCTCGTCGGCCTCACCCACCTGATGGCGGGCCGCCCGCTGGCCGCGTACACCGTCGCCGACCATGTGCTCGGCCCGATGCCGGACGACCCGTTCGACTCCGCGGCCCGGCTGCGCTGCCACATCATCCGGATCTTCGCCCTCACCGGCCTGGGCAGGCTCGCCGAGGCACGCGCCGAGGCGACCGAACTGCGGCACGGCTGTGTGGCGCACGGCGAATACTGGGCCCGCTCCTACGCCGACTACCAGCTCTCCCTGATCGCCCTCCTCCAGGGTCGCCCCGAGGACTCCGCGGGCCACGCCCGCGCCATGCTCGTCGCCAAGCAGGGCATCGGCGACAACTTCGGTATCGCCCTCGGCCTCGATCTGCTGGCCGCCGCGGTGGCGGCGCAGGGCAACGGCGAGAGCGCCGCGGTGGTCTACGGCACCGGCCAGGCCTACTGGCGCACGGTCGGGCACCCGCAGCGGGGCACGCCGGAACTGCGCGCCGTCCGCGAGGAGTGCGAGCAGCGGGCCCGCGCGGCGATCGGCGACGAGGCCTATGCGGACGCCTTCCGCCGGGGCACCGAGGCCCGCCCCGAGGCCTCCCTCGCCAAGGTTCTGGCGGGCGATCTCTGAGGACCCTCCCAGGGCGGGCGGCGGCCTCAGACCACCGGGTCGCCGGCCAGCTCGTACAGCAGCTCGTAGGCGGTGTCGACCATGTGGCAGGTGCGCCCGCGGCGGGTGGCGATCGCCAGCAGGCCGATGCCGGAGGCCGGCTGGAATCCGAGGAACGCCTGCTGGCCGAAGGTCGCCCCGACGTGGAAGAGCAACGGCCCGCGCGGGGCGGGGTGCTGGTACCAGGTCAGCGTGTGGGTGTGCCGGTGCCGCCAGCCGCGGCGCAGCAGCGGTACCTGGACATCGCGCAGCGCCCCGGCCAGCGGCGTGTCCTCGGGGAAGAGGTGCGCCTCCAGATAGGTGAGCAGATCGTCCGGAGCGGAGTGCACCGCCCCGGCGGCGCGGAAGCCGCCCATGTCGGAGGCGGGGACCGGCGTTCTGCCGTTGGCGCGGTGGCCGATGGCGTCGGTTCCGGTGGTGCCGGCGCCGAGCGTGGTGCCGGTCAGCGTCAGGGGCTTCAGCACCCGCTCGGTGAGCAGGGTCGCGTAGTCGGTACCCGCGGCGCTCTCCATCGCCGGGCCGAGCAGCGCCAGCCCGAAGTTGGAGTAGCGCCAGCGGGTGCCGGGCGGGTGCCGTAGCCGGGTGCGGGAAAAGGTGTCCAGGAGGCGGCCGGTGTCGTAGCGGGCGTAGCCGTTGCGGTACGGATGCAGCAGCGCGCCGGCCACCAGATCGGCGGGGATACGGGGCAGCCCGGAGGTGTGGGTGGCCAGATGCCGCAGCGTGATCTCGCGCGAGGCGGCGTGCGGGAGCGGCAGCGCGGGCAGATGGTCGGCCACCCGGTCGTCGAGGGAGAGCACACCGGACCGGGCGAGTTCGGCGAGCAGCAGCACGGTGAACGTCTTGGACAGCGAGCCGAGTTCATAGCGCAGCGCGTGCCGGGGCGTGGGCGGCGCGAGGGCGGTGCCGCCCGTGACCACGGTCCGCCGGCGCCGGTGGGTGACGGCCAGCACGATGTCCGGGGCGTCGATGAGGGTGACCGCCTCCGCGAGACGGTCACCGAGGGCGCCACCGGGGCCGGTGCCACTCATCCGGCGTCGGCGGACAGCGACCGCGAGGTGGCCATCGCGGAGGCGAAGGCGGCCACCAGGGTGGGGTGGTGGACCTGGTCGAAGACGTCCTGCGGATCGCCGGCCGGCATCCCGCGCTGAATCGGCATCGCCCCGCTGTCGGACTGCGCGGCGGCGTACCGCTCCCACATCTCACCGTCCAGGGTGGGCCGCGGCAGACAGGCGTCGACGACCAGGAGTTCACCGAGCAGGTCCCAGTGCTCCAGGTCCGCCCAGTCCTCCATCCAGGCGGGCAGATACCGCGCCAGATAGTCGGCGGGCCCCGGCGGGATGCGGTCCGGTGCCTCGCCCCAGTTGGTGAGGTGGAAGACGGTGTGTGTGAGGTCGTAGGCGATGTGGTACTGCACCGTCCACGGCTCCGGCATCCGGCCCAGCCAGGTGGCCGCCAGGGCCCGGTCGAAATCGTCACTGGGCGCGAGCTTCATCTTGCGTTCGGCGTTGAGGACGCCCAGCCGGCGGTTGGGCACCATCTCCAGCGCCGTCCAAGTGGCGGTGCGCCGCGGGATCTCCAGGGCCGTCTCCAGCGCCGGATGGCGGTGGCCCAGCTCGTGGAAGGTCGCATAGATCTCCAGCGGAACGGGGGAGAGCGGCTCCTCGTGCTGCAGCGCGGCCAGCACATTGCCGCCGTCCAGCAGCTCCCGCCAGGCGAAGTCCAGCAGCTGCCCGGCGCGCGCATGCTGCCGCGAACCGGCCACGCCCTCCCGGAACAGCACCTGCATATTGATCGCCAACTCGCCGATGGGCTTGAGCCGTTCGATCAGGGCGCCGCCGGTGGCGCGGTCCTCGTCGGTCAGCCGGAAGAAGTCGCGGTGCTTGTCGAGCCAGGTCAGGGCCCGGTCACCGACGCCGTGCAGCAGCGCGGGGGGAGCGGGTGCGGCCGTCACCGTCACGGGATTGCCTCGCTTTCGCAGGGGGTCCGCCCGGCCGTCGCCGCCGCCTCGGATCCTTCCCGCGAAGGGTCCGGGGCGATCCGGGCGAGGGTGCCGGCGAACGCGGTCACCAGGGTGGAGTGGTAGCAGGCCGTGAAGGCCTCGGCGGGATCGTCCGGGCAGGGGACGGAGCCGGTCTCGGGCACGCTGCCGTCGGCGGCCTGCGCGGCGGCCAGCCGCTGCCAGGCGACGGGATCGTACGGGGCTCCGGGCAGGCAGGCCGTCACGGCCAGCAACTCACCTGCCAGGTCCCACAGTTGTTCCTCCAGCCAGTTCTCCAGCCAGGAGGGGAGCCACAGCCGCAGATAGCCGGCGAGCTCCACGGGCAGCCGCTGGGGGGCGCGGCCCCAGTCGGTCAGATGGAAGACGTCGTGGGTCAGGCCGTACACCGCCTTGCGGTCCAGCGCCCAGGGCTCGGGCCGGTGGCCCAGTGCGGTATGCCCCAACACCGCGGCGAAATCGGCGTGCTGGGGATGCCCGATGCGCCGCTCGGCGTTCAGTACACCGAGGGTGCGGGTGTGATCCTCGCGCGCCACCCGCCAGGCCCGCAGCCGTGTCGTCGTCGACAGCAGCTCCTCGACGGCGCCGTTGCGCAGCCCGGTCCTGGCGAACACCCCGTAGATCTCCACCGGGTAGGTGGCATAGGGCTCACCGCGGATCAGCTCGGCGAACAGCTCCCCGTCCCGGGTCTCCTCCCAGGCGAACGCGAAGAGCCCGTCCGCCGACTCCCGGATGCCGGCATGCGGGTGCAACGACGCGATCACATGCATCAGTTCGGCGAGTTCGCCGAGCGGTTTGAGGGTCAGGTTCGGATCGGCGTCGGTGGTCGCGTTCGCGGGCAGGCGGAAGAACGGCCGCGCGCCGTCCAGCCACCCCAGGCTGTTCTCGACCATTCGGTCCAGCAGCTCCGGGGCGCCCCGGCCGCCGGTCACCACCCCCGCCCGTAGAACCGCTGGGCGGCCACGACATGCAGCGCCACCCGGGCGTCGCCGCCGCTCATCTGCCGTACGAAGGCGAGCCCGGCGTCCAGGCCCAGGGTCGTCGGTACGTCGGGCATCCGGGACAGCCAGCGGCCCACGCCGGCCGCCTGGAGCCAGTCGCGGCGGCGGACCGCGCGGACGAAGCCGCGGGCCAGATCGTCCGTGCGGTGCGCCAGGTCCTCGGTGAGCCCCGGTGCCAGCCCCGGGAGGGCGAGCGCGGCCAGCTGGGAGGCCCGGTGGGCGAGCTTGGGCCAGGGATCGGCCGTCACCCAGTCGGCTCCCGCCGGTGGTGGCGGCGGCCAGTGCCCCGCGCCGCCGGGCAGATACGAGTGCGAGGCCTCGACCAGGCCCCGGTAGCTCCACGTCGACACCTCCGAGGCATCCGCTCCCGGCGGATAGGCGGCGAGCGTCTCGCGCACCACGGTCTCGTCGTCGGCGCCGGGGGGTGTCCGGTGGTCCAGTGCATACGGTGCGAGCGCGTCGGCGCCCAGTACCCGGAGCGCCGCCATGGACACCGCGTCGCCCTGCCGCAGAATGCGCGACAAGGCATAAGGGTCGCCCTCGCCCCGAAGGGCGAGGGCGACCCCGGTTGCGGCATCGGCGATCACAGCGCTCAGTGGGACTGCGCCCTGCGCCTGTTCAGCCAACGCATGCCCCTTTTACCGTGCGTCCGTCTTCGGACGGGGGGTGGGCGGCGAGATGAGCAGGAGCCCCAGGAGCAGCAGGCCTCCTCCGCACTCGCGGGTGTCGCGGAACACGCCGTGAGGTTCGGCGGAGTCCAGCAGTCCTTCGACTTCGGCGGCCAGGGTGGTCGTGTCGGTCGGTGCTGTGCGATCCGTAACCATAGGTTTTTTCCTCTCTTGTGCGGCGGACGAGATCCACCTTGGCATCCGCCCAAATCGCCCGCAATCCGAACAAATCGGACTTCGCGCTTTCCCGGCGTCGGGCCCAGAGCCCGCCGTACGTGGTGTGTTGCTCGCCCGGACCGCCTCCCGACCTGCCAACTTCCTTGGAAATGTGCCGGATTGAGTGCGGTCCGGTGACCGTCGAACGGCGTACGGCGGGGCCCGGACTCCCTCGCCCGACGCCGACCGGCACTGCTCCGTTCGGGCGTACTACCCGCAAGTACGAGGCGCCGGACACCGTTCCGCACCGGCGGTCCGTGTACGGCGGCCCGCTCCAAGGCACCCCATGGCGCGCCGGTGCGCGGCGTCCGCCCGTGCCCCCCGGCCCTCCCCGTGGCCCTCCCCGTGGCCCTCACCCCTGGCCAGGTTCTCCGCCGAGGTCTAAATTGGAAATTGGTTGATGTCAAGCAAGTAAGTGCGGCCGGTGGGTGCCACCGGCGGAGGAGCCGAGCACCTCACCGTCCCGGTGGAGCCCTCTATCTGTAGGGGTGGTGTTCCGTGGGAAAGACTGCCGAGCCGGCCGATGCGACCGTCCCCGGAGGCGGGGTGCGCCGTGCGCCGGATCCCCGCTACAAATGGGTCGCCCTGTCGAACACGACGCTGGGCGTGCTGATCGCCTCCATCAATATGTCGATCATGCTCATCGCGCTGCCCGACATCTTCCGCGGCATCGGCGTGGACCCGCTCCGGCCCGGCAACACCAGCCTGCTGCTGTGGCTGATCATGAGCTATCTGGTCGTCACCGCCGTCCTGGTGGTCAGCTTCGGCAGGCTCGGCGACATGTACGGCCGCACCCGGATGTACAACCTCGGCTTCGCCGTCTTCACGCTCTTCTCCGTGCTGCTCTCGGTCACCTGGCAGCACGGCACGGCGGGCGCCCTCTGGCTGATCGGGATGCGCGTCCTGCAGGGCGTCGGCGGCGCGATGCTGATGGCCAACTCCAGCGCGATCCTCACCGACGCCTTCCCCGCCGCCCAGCGCGGCCTAGCCCTGGGCCTGAACCAGGTCGCGGGCATCGCCGGCTCGTTCCTCGGACTGGTCCTCGGCGGGCTGCTCGGCCCCGTCAACTGGCGGCTGGTCTTCCTGGTGTCGGTGCCGTTCGGCGTCTTCGGCACGGTCTGGGCGTACCTCAAGCTCCGCGACACCGGAGTGCGCACCCCGGCCCGGCCCGACTGGTGGGGCAACCTCACCTTCGCGGCCGGACTGATCGCGCTGCTGACCGGAATCACCTACGGCATCCAGCCCTACGGCGGCCACACCATGGGCTGGACCAATCCCGCGGTGATCGCGGCGTTGACCGGCGGGACGGCGGTGCTGGCGATCTTCTGCCTGGTCGAGCGGCGGGTCGCGGAGCCCATGTGCGATGTGCGGCTGTTCCGGATCCGGGCGTTCACGGCCGGGAATCTCGCCAGCCTGCTCGCCTCGCTCGGCCGCGGCGGCCTGATGTTCATCCTGATCATCTGGCTGCAGGGCATCTGGCTGCCGGTGCACGGCTACGCCTTCGCCCGGACCCCGCTGTGGGCCGGTATCTACATGCTGCCGATGACCGTGGGATTCCTGGTGGCCGGACCCGTCTCCGGATGGGCGTCCGACCGCTTCGGGGCCCGGACCTTCGCGACCGGCGGCATGCTGCTCGCGGCGGGCACGTTCGTCGCCCTCCAGGCGCTGCCGGTCGACTTCTCCTACCCCGCCTTCGCGCTGATCCTGCTCCTCAACGGCATCGGCATGGGCCTGTTCGCCTCGCCCAACCGGGCCGCCGTCATGAACAGCCTGCCGCCCGACCGGCGCGGCGTCGGCGCCGGAATCAGCACCACCTTCCAGAACTCCGCCATGGTGCTGTCCATCGGCATCTTCTTCTCCCTGATGGTCGCGGGCCTGGCCGGTGCGCTGCCCGGCGCCCTCACCAGCGGCCTGACCGCGCACGGCGTCCCGGCCGCCGACGCGGCCAAGGTCGCCGCGCTGCCCCCGGTGGGCGTCCTCTTCGCCTCCCTCCTGGGCTACAACCCGATTCAGACCCTGCTCGGCCCGCACGTCCTCGCCCACCTCCCGGCCGGCCACGCCGCCTATCTCACCGGCCGGGAATTCTTCCCCCGACTGATCTCCGCGCCGTTCGCCGACGGGCTGGCCGTCGCCTTCGGCTTCGCCATCGCGGCCTGCCTGGTCGCGGCCGTCGCCTCGCTGCTGAGGGGCGGGCGCTATGTGCACGGGGAGCAGGGCGGCGGCCCGGACCGCCGCGCCGAACGGGCCGCGAAGGAACCCGTCCGGCAGGAGACGGCCCCCGGCGGCCCGCCCTCCGGCGCTGCCGCCCGCGGGCCAGCCCCGGCCCCTGAAGCGGGTCCGGCCCCGCCGCCGCCGCCGAGCCACCCAGGGAGCTCCCGATGAACACCACCCCCGAGACCGCACCCGGCGCGGCCCCCGCGCCGCCGCCCGACGCGGAGCTGGCGGGCCGGCTGCGCGCGGTGATCCAGCATCTGCTGCCACTGCTCCGCCGCCAGAGCGTGCACGGCGATCTGACCCCCAGCCGGCTGACCGCCCTCGCCGTCCTTGCCGCGCACGGCCCGCTGCGGATCAGCGACTTCGCCGCGCGGATGAACATCGCGCTGTCCACCGCCTCCCGGATGGCCGACCTCCTCGACGGCTGCGGCTGGCTCGCCCGCCGCCCCGACCCCGAGGACCAGCGCGCGAGCCTGATCAGCCTCAACGACGACGGGCGGCGGCTGCTGAGCGCCGTACGGCACGAGACCACCGGCCTCCTCGCCACGGAGATAGCGGGGCTGACTCCTGGCCACCGGCGCCTGCTGCACGACGCGCTCCCGGCGCTCGAAGCGCTCGCCGAGCGCGCCCAGCAGCCCCGCCCCCGCCCGCCGGCGCCGGATCCCGCCGGCTTCCCGGACCCGAGCCCACCCCGCACCCGCCGCGGGCGGCCGCTGCCCTAGAGTGCGGGGGTGCCGTCGTACAGCATTGGCCAGGCAGCCCGGCTGCTGGCAGTGAGTTCGGAAACCGTCCGCCGCTGGGCCGACGGAGGTCAGCTCAGGATGGACCGGGACGGCTCCGGCAACCGCGTGATCGACGGGGTGAGCCTCGCCGCGTTCGCCAAGGACCGTGCCGCCGGGTTGCATCCGGTGCCCGGCGAGGTCCGCACCTCGGTACGGAACTCCTTCGCCGGGATCGTCACCGCGGTCACCCTGGACGATGTCGTCGCCCAGGTGGAGATCCAGTCCGGGCCGCATCGGCTGGTGTCGATGGTCAGCCGGGAGGCGGTCGAGGAACTGGGCATCGAGGTGGGCGTCACGGCCACCGCCCGGGTCAAGTCGACCAATGTGCACATCGACCGGCAGGACGGCCGCGGGCAGCTGTGAAGGCCACCCGCCGCCCGCACGGCCCGGCCTCCGGCGGCCGGTGCGGGTTCAGCGGCACAACAGCGCCGCATGCAGGTCCAGTTTGTGGTCCAGCCGGGACAGATCGCGGCCGGTGAGCGACTCGATGCGCTGAATGCGGTAGTGGACCGTGTTGACGTGCAGATGCAGCGCTTCGGCCGTACGGGCCCAGGAGCCGTGCTGGGCGAGGAAGACCTCCAGGGTCTCCAGGAGCATGCGGTGGGAGGTGCTGCTGCCGTGGGCCAGCGGGCCCAGGACCCGGGAGCTGAAGGCCGTACGGACCTCGGCGGGGACACCGGCCAGCAGCGTGCCCAGCGTGGTGAGGTCCTCGACGGAGGTCACCCGGGCGGCCTCCGGGGCGTCGGCGCGGGCCGCGGCCAGGGCGTAACGGGCCTGGTCGAGCGCGGAGTTGAGGCCGCCCGCGGCGGCAGTGAGGCTGCTGACGCCGGCGTGCAGCGGGGTCTGCGGGTGGCAGGCGTGGAGGGCCGGCCACAGGTCGTGCAGCGCGGTGTGCCCCTCACCGCCGAGGCCCGTGCCGGAGTCCGCGTCGGCGCGGACCACCGCGACGGCCTCGCCGCCCGGGAGGCGGCCGGCGACGAACGGCTCGTCGGGGAAGTGCCGTAGCGCCTCGGTCAGCGCGCCGACGGCCCGGTCGCCCTCGCCGCTCCCCAGCGACGCCACCACCACGCGGTACGGGCCCGAGGCGGGCAGGCCGGCGGCGTGCACCGCGGCGTCGAGCGCGGTGCCGTCGGCCGGGGCGGCGTCGATCAGCGCCATCAGCTCGTCGGCGGCGCGGCGCCCGGCGTCCTGCCTGCGGTCGAGGCGATGGCGGTACTGGGCGATGACCTCGGCGATCTCGTGCAGGACGCGCGGCGGGGCGTCGGCCGCGCCGCGCAGATGCAGATGCCAGCTGTCGTACGGGCCGAAGTCCCCGTCGATCCGCAGGCTGACGCCGACCGTGCCGGTCAGACCGCGGAGCGCCTGCTGCGTGGTCAGGAAAGGGGCCGACGGGGTGCGGGCGATCACCCGCCCGGTCGCCGTCAGCAGATAGCAGGCCGGCCCGCCGAGGTGGGCGAACGCGCGGTCCAGCAGCGCGTCCGGCGCGGCGTCCTCGGCGAGCAGCCCGGCCAGTTCCGTGCGGACGTTCTCCGGCAGCGCGTAGTGGTCGGTGGGGCGCCGGCTCAGGTCTCCCCACTGGCGCAGGTACACCGCTTCCGTGATCGCCCGGAAGGTGGTGTGCGCGGGGACGGAGACCAGCGCGATGTGGTGTTCGCGGCAGGACGCGAGGAGGTCCTCGGGCACCGAGCCATGGGTCTCCTCACCCGCCAGCAGCGCCGCCGCCCCGGCCGCATGCAGCGCGGAGACGAAGCGGTCGACCTTCGCGCGGCTCTCCCCGGGCTTCCACCACACCAGTCCGCTGAGCACCAGCTCGCCCGGCTGCAGAAACCGCGTCGGGTCCTCCAGATCCGTGGCAGTCACCCCGCTGACTTCCCGGGCGAGCAGGGCGCTCTCGCCCCACAGCAGGTTCAGATCGAGCGAATCGAGCTGGAGGAGTTCTTCGACGTGCATGTGCTGGCTCCTTGGGCGGCTGCCGGGGCGGAGAACGGACGGGAGGGGCCCGGCATCTCACATTCACGAGGCGAATGCGCGTTGGGTCATCGTAAATGCAAGCTGTTCTCGCCGATATACCTCTTGGTTGATCATCCAGTTCCGGGCCGCCGCACTGGTGCTTTCCCATGCCGTGCACCCGTCGTGCCGGGCGCCGCCGCGTTGGTTCACTCGCGGTAGGGGCCTGAACGCCGTGCTCGCGGCGACCTGCACGGATCGAGGACGCCGTACGCGGGGTCAAGGGCGTCGAGGATTCGTGCGGGGGAGGGCTCGTCGGCCACGGCGCATCCGTCCCGTGCGGGGTCGGTGTGAGGCGCCCGGATGACGGCGCCGTGCGGATGGCTGGATCGCAACACCGGACATGCCGCCTTCATGGCCCATTTCGCCTCACACACGCGAGGTAAAAATGCATGTGCGGATGGCATCCGTGGTTCGGGTGCGGCGCGGCCGGGCATCACAGGGGGCAGTCGCCACGCGAACAGCCTCAAGGGGGACTCGAATGAGCCGACTCAGCCCGCCGCCCCGCCCCGTCGCCGTCCACCCGGAGCCGGACGGCGCACCCTCCCCCGGTCGCGGCGTCGCTCGACCGGGGGGACCCCCGTCGCCCCGGCGCATGGTGATCCGCGGTCAGCTGCACCGTCCGCTCGCGCTGACCGTCGCGGATCTCCGGGAGCGATGGGCGCAGCGGCACGCCGACGTGGTTTTCGACTGCGCCACCAACGGGCCGCAGCACCACACCTTCGACGGGCCGCTGCTGAGGGACGTCATCGGCGCGGCGGGGCCGGCTTTCGACGCCCGGCGGCGCAAGGACCGCTCCCGCTTCCTGCTGTCCGTCAGCGGCGGGGACGGGCACCACACGGTGCTCTCCTGGGCGGAGCTCGACGCGGACTTCGGCGATGCGCCCATCCTGCTGGCCACGGCCATGGACGGGCGCGGGCTGGACGAGGCGGGCAGTCAGCTCGTGGTGCCCTCGGACCGCTGCGGGGCGCGGTACATCAGCGCCATCACCGGGATCTGGGTGGGCGTCTGCGCCGTGCCGGAAGAGTGAGTGCGCCGGGTTCAGGCGGCGGCGAGGGAGATCTCGGTGGCCTTGATCAGCGCGGTGACCGGCGAACCGGCGGTCAGCTCCAGGTCGTTGACGGCGTCCTTGGTGATCGCGGCGGTCAGCTCGCCGCCCGCGACGCTGATCTTCACCCCGGCCATCGCGCCGCCGGTGGTGACCCCCTCGACGGTGCCGGGGATCTGGTTTCGGATGCTCAGGCCGTCGACCGGCCCGGTGGCGAGCGCGACCTCGGTGGATTTGATCAGCGCACGGACCGCCGCCCCCGCCGCCAGGCCCAGGTCCGTGGCCGCCTCCCGGGTGATCGCGGCGGTGACGTCCTGACCGCCGTCCAGGCGGACCTTCACGGTGGCCATCACCTCGCCGGTGGTGACGGAGGTGACGATGCCGGGGAGGTGGTTGCGCATGCTCAGGTTCATGGTGGGCGCCTCATGTACGGAGTCGAATGCGGAAGGGCGTGGCGTCGAATGCCGAGAATTGCCGGATATGTCGCCACTTCTTGCACTCTAGTCACACCCCGCGCAGTCGTCCGGACACGCATTGCAGGTGTGAGGGTGATGAGGAATTCGCACGGCATCACGCAGGTGGGAGCCGGGAAGTGGCGAGAACTTGCCTTTGGCATTTCCTCCTACGCGCCTAGCGGCTGCTATATACATTCGCCAAAAGAATTGCAAATGCCAGCCAATGCTGCATATCTTGTCGCACATGCAGTCCTACACAATCGGCCAGGCGGCGCGATTGCTGGGCGTCAGCCCGGACACCGCCCGCCGCTGGGCGGACGCCGGAAAGGTCGCCACCCATCGCGACGAAGGCGGCCGCCGCCTGATCGACGGCCGGGACCTGGCCGCGTTCTCCACCGAGGTCGCACAGACCGGCACCGGTGAGGACGACGCCTCCTACACCTCGGCCCGCAACGCCTTCCCGGGCATCGTCACCGCCATCAAGCTCGGCGATGTGGCGGCGCAGGTCGAAATCCAGGCGGGACCGCACCGCCTGGTGTCCCTGCTGACCCGGGAAGCGGTGGAGGAACTGGGACTGGAGGTCGGCATGCAGGCCACCGCCCGCGTGAAGTCCACCAGCGTGCACATCGACCGCACCTGAACCGCCGCGTGACACCCCGCTCCTGAGCCCTCGCGGCATCCCCATCCGCTCATCCGCACCCACCGTCCCCCACCGGTCGGCTGCCCTCTCCAGCGGCGTCGCCGTCCTCGGCGCGGCTTGTCCCCATCCGCTCGGGCGGCGCCCGCCGCCCGCGTCACAAGGAGTCCCGCCCATGTCCCGTGTCATCACCCGACGCCGTACGGCCGCCGCGCTGGTCACCGCCGCCCTGCTCGTTCCGCTCGCCGCCTGTGGCAAGGACGACGCCAAGAAGGACGACGCCGCCGACAAGTCCGGCGTCCCGAAGGCGAATCTGACCGTGCTGGCCGCCTCGTCGCTGACCGATGTCTTCAAGAAGGCCGCAGCGGTCTACGAGAAGGCGCACCCGGGCACCAAGGTGAAGTTCTCCTTCGCCGGTTCCCAGGAGCTGGCCGCCCAGGTCAGGGAGGGTTCCCCCGCCGACGCCCTGGTCACCGCCGACACCAAGACCATGGACTCGCTGGCGAAGGCGGACCACGGTCAGCCGACCGTCATCGCCAAGAACCGCCTGGTCATCGCCACCGGTGAGGGCAACCCGAAGAAGATCGCGGGCCTCAAGGACCTCACCGACAGCAAGCTGAAGGTCGTGCTCGCCGCGCCCGAGGTCCCCGTCGGCCGCTACAGCAAGCAGGTCCTGGACGCCCAGAACCTCACGGTCAAGGCGGTTTCGCAGGAGCCCAACGTCCGCGCCGTGCTCAGCAAGGTGGAGATGGGCGAGGCCGACGCCGGCCTCGTCTACAAGACGGACGCCGACACCGCCCCGAAGAAGGTCGATGCGGTCGACATCCCCGACGCGCAGAACGCCATCGCCTCCTACCCGGCCGCAACCCTGAAGACCTCCACCAACGCCAAGGCCGCCGCCGCGTTCGTGAAGTGGCTGAGCAGCCCCGAGGCGCAGAAGATCCTGCAGGACGCGGGCTTCCAGAAGCCGTAACCGTCCCGTGCGCCGCAGGGGTCCGTCCGGCTCGGGGGAGCGGACGGGCCCGCGCGGCGCCCCGCAGTACGCCGCCGGCCCGCCCCATCTCTCCTGGAATCCCGATGAGACCCTCGCGCACGCCCGGCACCCGTACCCCCCTCGCGCTGGGCCTGCCCGCGCTGGTCGCCGTCGCCTTCCTGCTGATGCCGCTGATCGGCATCCTCGCCAGCACCACCTGGAGCGACCTCGGCACGCATCTGACCAGCCCCGGCGTCACCGAAGCGCTCCGCCTCTCACTGCTGGTCTCCTTCTGGGCGCTGGGGCTCTCGCTGGTCCTCGGGGTGCCGCTGGCCTGGCTGCTGGCCCGGGTCAGCTTCCCCGGCAAGGCGCTGGTGCGCTCGCTCGTCCTGCTGCCGATGGTGCTGCCGCCGACCGTCGGCGGTGTCGCCCTGCTGCTCGGCTTCGGCCGCCGGGGCCTGCTCGGGCCCTGGCTGGAGGACACCTTCGGCATCACCCTGCCGTTCCACACCTCCGGCGCCGTGATCGCGGCCACCTTCGTCGCGATGCCGTTCCTGGTCATCAGCCTGGAGGGCACCCTCGCCGGACTGCGCCCCCGCTACGAGGAGACCGCGGCCTCCCTCGGCGCCTCTCCGGTACGGGTCTTCTGCACCGTCACCCTCCCCATGGTCGCCCCCGGCCTCGCCGCCGGCGCCGCGCTGACCTGGGCCCGCGCCCTCGGGGAATTCGGCGCCACCATCACCTTCGCCGGCAATCTGCCCGGCACCACCCAGACCCTGCCGCTCCAGGTCTATCTGCTGCTCCAGGACTCCCCGGAAGCCGCCACCTCGGTCTCCCTGCTGCTGCTCGTCATCGCCATGGCCGTCCTGGTGGCGCTGCGCGGCCGCTGGACCGGCGGCAGCGCCGACCGCCCGGCCCGCGCCGTACGCGCCGATGACACCGGCCCCCTGTCGTCGACGGCGTCGACCGCCGCACCCGAGGAGTCCGCCGCCCCGGCCGAGGTCCCCCTGGAGCCCTGGCCGCTGCACGCCGAGGTCACCGGCTTCAACCAGCTCACCCTGGACGCCGACCCGGGCACCACCATCGCCGTCGTCGGCCCCAACGGCGCCGGCAAGACCACCCTGCTGCGCGCCCTCCTCGGCCTCACCCCGCGCGCCCACGCCGCGCTGCGCCTGGGCGACACCGACGTCAGCGCGCTGCCCCCGCACCGCCGCGGCGTCGCCTGGGTGCCGCAGGACGGCGCGCTCTTCCCGCATCTGAGCGCCCTGACCAACACCGCGTACGGGCTGCGCGCCCACGGCACCCCGCGCGTCGAGGCCCGCCGCGCCGCCCAGCAGTGGCTGGACCGGCTCGGCGTCGGCCACCTCGCCCACCGCAAACCCGCCCAGCTCTCCGGCGGTCAGGCCCAACGCGTCGCCCTGGCGCGGGCGTTGGCCGCCCGGCCGCGACTGCTGCTGCTGGACGAGCCGCTCGCCGCCCTCGACCAGACCACCCGCGCGCACGTACGGCACACCCTGCGCCGCCATCTGGCGGGCTTCGGCGGTGTCTGTCTGATCGTCACGCACGACCCCGTCGAAGCGGTCTCGCTGGCCGACCGGGTGCTCGTACTGGACGAGGGCCGCACCCTCCAGGACGCCCCGCCCGCCGAGGTCACCCGGCACCCCCGCTCACCCTGGGTCGCCCGGATGCTGGGCCGCAACGCCTGGCCCGGCACCGCCACCGCCGACGGCCTCGCCCTCGCCGGCGGCGGTCGTCTCGTCACCGCCGACCGCCTCGCCGACGGCGCCCCGGCGCTGGCGATCATCGCCCCCGAGGCGGTCGCCGTGCACAACACCGAGCCCGAGGGCAGCCCCCGCAACGTCTGGCCCGGAACGGTCGCCGAAATCACCTCCGCGGGCAGCCGGCTGCGCATCCTGGTCACCTCGCCCGCGGCCCCCGACCTGGTGGCCGAGGTCACCCCGCAGGCCGTCCTCGCACTGGGCCTGGCCGACGGCGCCGCCATCTGGACCAGCGTCAAGGCCACGGAGGTCACGCTCGTCGGCCTGTAGGCGGCCGCACCGGTCCGCCGGTGCGGCCGCCCGGCCGGGGCCCGGCGGTCAGTGCGCCGACGCCGCCGGCTCCAGCACGAACACCGGGATCTGACGCTCCGTCTTCGCCTGGTAGTCGGCGTAGTCGGGGAACGCCTCGACGGCACGGGCCCACCACACCGCCTTCTCCTCCCCGCTGACCTCACGGGCCGTCATGTCCTGGCGCACCGGCCCGTCCTGGAGCTCCACCCGGGGCTCGGCGACCAGGTTGTGGTACCAGACCGGGTGCTTGGGGGCGCCGCCCATGGAAGCCACCACGGCATAGACGCCGCCGTGCGCCACTCGCATCAGCGGACTCTTACGGATCTTTCCGCTCTTCGCGCCCCGGGTCGTCAGCACGACGACGGGCATGCCGCGCATCGTGGTTCCTTCCGTGCCGCCCGAGCTCTCGTACAACTCGACCTGGTCACGCACCCACTGCGCGGGGCTCGGCTCGTACTCACCCTCAAGAGGCATGCTGTCCGTCCCATCCTCGAAGCATCGCGACATCGGCCGGGCGGGCGGTCGCGCCGCGCACGGCAGCCACGACCCTGGCCCAACAACCGCGGCCGCGCAATCACTCCCGTCCGCGCCGTCGTGTCGGGACGGGACCGCGGCCCCCGTCGAGGCCTCCCGGCCCGCCCACGGCCACCGGGATCGGTGGCCGTGACGGACCGGGAGGCTGACGGTGTGTCCGTCCCGGGGACCTCGGGCGGTCAGGAGACCAGTTCCGCCGCCCGGTCGCGGCTGCGACGGTGCTGCTCGGCCCAGTTCTTGAGCGCGGCGCCGCACGCGTGGTCGAGATGGCGCAGGCCGCTCAGGTCGAGCGCGACGTCCCGGTCCCGGGGAAGCGCCTCCAGCTGGTCGAGGAGCTTGGGCAGCCGCAGGAAGGTGGCATTGCCCAGGGCCCGTACGACGACGGGCCCATCGCCCTCCGGCTCGTCGATCTCGAGGTGCACATGGGAGGTCTCCCAGGCGGTCTTGGCGACGGCCATCAGCAGACCGATGAGCACCCCTTCGAACATGTTCACCGTGACGATGGCGAGCGCGGTGACCAGCAGGACAACCGCCTCGCCGCGGTGCTCGCGCCACAGGGGGCGCAGATCGCGCAGCGGGATCAGCTTCCAGCCCGCGTGGACCAGTACGCCGGCCAGCGCGGCCACCGGAACCACGCCCAGCGCCGCAGGGAACGCCGCCGCGAAGAGCAGCAGCCAACAGCCGTGCAGCACACGGGAGGCCTTGGTCCGGGCCCCCGCCTGGACGTTGGCGGCGCTGCGGACGATCACCGCGGTCATCGGCAGCGCGCCCAGCAGCCCGCACACCGTATTGCCCGCGCCCTGCGCCATCAGCTCCTTGTCGTAGTCCGTCCGGGGACCGTCGTGCAGCCGGTCCACCGCGGCGGCGCTGAACAGCGACTCCGCCGAGGCGATCAGCGCGAAGGCCAGGACCGTGCCGATCACGCCGATCTCGGTGAGCCGGCCGAGGTCGGCGAGGCCGGGCGGCTGGATCGCGTCGAGCGGGCCGCTGACCTTGACGCGTGCCACGGGCAGATCCAGCGCCCAGACCGCGGTGGTGGCCAGGGCCACGGCGGCCAGTGGCGCGGGCAGGATCCGCGCGGCCCGCCGCCAGCGGGGCCACAGCACCAGGACGGCGATGGTGGTGGCACCGATGGCGAGCGCGGTCAGCGCGGGACCGGACCCCGCGGTGGCGGTCACCAGGCGGGGCAGCGCGCCGAGGTTGGCGAGGCCGCTGCCCGGTGCCTTGGCGTCCGTGAGGGCGTAGAGCTGCCCGGCGATCAGGACCAGGCCGATACCGGCGAGCATGCCCTGGACCACGGCGACCGAGATGGCCCGGAACCAGCGCCCGAGCCGGAGCGCACCCATGGCCAGTTGCAGGGCACCGGCCGCCAGCACCAGCGCGCCCAGCGCCCCGATGCCGTATTCCTTGACCGCTTCGAAGACGAGCACGGTCAGCCCGGCGGCCGGGCCGCTGACCTGGAGGCTGCTGCCGGGCAGCAGCCCGGTGAGCAGTCCGCCGACGATGCCGGTGACCAGGCCCAGTTCGGCCGGGACGCCGGAGGCGACCGCGACCCCGACACACAGCGGGACGGCCACCAGGAAGACGACGAGGGACGCGGTGAAGTCCGCCCGGAAGGCGGTGAGTCGGCGCAGTTGCTGCATCATGTTCCGGCCCGCCTTCACAGCGGGAGGAACGCGTCGGCGGCCGGGTCGTGCGCCGACACCCGGCCGGTGTGCACCTCGTAGAACCAGCCGTGCAGCCGGACCTCGCCGGCCGCCAGGCGTTCCCGTACGCAGGGGTACTGCCGCAGCCGCTCGACCTGTTCGCGGACATGCTGCTGGACCGCTGCGGTGACCATCGGCTCCGCGTCGCCGGGCAGTTCGTCGGACAGCTGCTGGGTCAGCCAGTCCCGCACGGCGGGTGCCGCCGTGAGGTCCTCGTTGCGGGCCTTCGCGCCGACCGCTCCGCAGTGCGAGTGACCGCAGACCACGATGTCGGCGACGGCCAGTACACACATCGCGTACTCGATGGTGGCGGCCTCCGAACTGGCCGCCATGCCTTCCTGGTAGCGGGGCACGGCATTGCCCGCCGTGCGGAGTTCGAAGAGTTCGCCGGGCCGCGCCCCGGTGATCAGGGACGGTACGACCCGGGAGTCGGAACAGGTGATGAACAGGGCGAGCGGGGACTGCCCGTCGGCGAGCCGGCCGTAGGCCTCCCGCTCCTCGCTCCGTTCGGCGATCCGGGCCGTCCGGCCGCGGGCATGCTGGATGAAGGTCTCCATGAGGAGGTCTCCTGCTGATGAGTGGTGCCACCGAGGGGTGGCGTGAACGTGCGGTGCGCGAGTGGTGGGGCGGGCCACCACGTGCGTCGCTCAGCAGCGGGAGACGCAGTGCAGTACGGGGAGTTGGCGCGGTCTCGAGTCGGCGGCGGCCGGTGTCGGTCCCCGGCCCTGCGGGGGGCCGCAGGCGTCGGCGGGCGCGGAGGTCGGGTCGGTGCGGCAGGGCGGGAGCGGGCGGCCGGTGTGCTGCGGAATGCCCACCGAACTGCGCGCGGGGCGGTGTGGCCGGCCGCGTTCGGCCTCGATCTCGGCGCAGCCCACGCTGCGGTCCTCCGCGTCGCCGGCGACCGGGGCGCTGCCGTCGGACTTGAGCGCCACGGCGGCCGGCAGGGCGGGCGTCGGCGTATCGGGCACGACGGCGGCACCGGCCAGGAGGCAGGCGAGGACGGCGACGAGGAGGGCGAGCGGGATACGGCAGAGACGGCGGAGCGATATGCCGGGCGCATCGGCGGTGCCGGTGGTGCGGGATATGCCCCTTCCCTTCCGCATCATCGCCCTCCGTCTCGATCCAGGTGCCGTCATCCTGCACCCTTCAGGTTTCACCCGTGATAACGGGAAATGACGTCTTGTTTCGTTGGTTGTGCGCCGTGGGTACGCGGTCGACGGGGATACGCCTCCCGGGTATCCGAACGTAAAAGAATCGCCAAGTCGATGTCAAACAAGGGTAATGGCTGCCGGTCACTGCGCCGCCCGGCGTCCACCGATCGAGTGACCCGCCGAGCGGGTCCGGCGGCCCGCCACCGTTGCTGCGGAACGATCGCGATCAGTCATCGGCTCATCGGTACCAGCCTCAGGGGAGTCTGCCGTGCGCATTCTGCTCATCGCCGGCGCGTTCAACAGCCTGACGCAGCGCGTCTTCGCCGAACTCACCGACGCCGGACACCACGTGGGCGTCGAACTCGTCAACCGGCGGACGCCGCTGCTCGAGACGGTGCGCGGACACGCCCCGGACCTGGTCATCGCGCCGATGCTCAAAACGGCCGTGCCGCGGGAGGTCTGGTCCGCGTGCACCTGCCTGATCGTGCACCCCGGGCCCCTCGGCGACCGTGGGCCGTCCTCCGTGGACTGGGCGGTGCACCTGGGTGCGGACCGCTGGGGCGTCACGGTCCTCCAGGCCAATGACGAGATGGACGCCGGCGATGTGTGGGCCACCGCCGAGTGCCCCGTCCCCGAGGTCGGCAAGAGCGATCTGTACCGCAACGAGATCGCGGATGCGGCCCTGGCGGCGGTCCGCACCGCCGTCGACCGCTTCACCTCCGGCGCCTACCGCCCGCGCCCGCAGCACGCGTTGCCCGCCGCCGAAAAACCCGGCCGCGTCCGGCCGCCGCTGCGCCAGGACACCCGCCGCATCGACTGGCGCACGGACCCGACCGGGACCGTCGTCCGCAAACTGCGCGCCGCCGACTCCCAGCCGGGCGTACGGGACGAACTCCTCGGCGGCACCTGGTTCCTGCACGGCGGCCACCCCGAGGACACCCTCACCGGCGAGCCGGGCGCGCTGCTCGCCACCCGGTGCGGGGCCGTCTGCCGGGCGACCGCCGACGGCGCGGTCTGGATCCCCGAACTGCGCCCGCCGCGCACCCCGGGCGACCCCGCCCCCGTCAAGCTGCCCGCGACCCTCGCCCTCGGCGACCGGCTGCCGCCCCTCCCGGAGATCCCGGCACCGCCGGAGCCGGACGACGGCCCCCGTGCGGCACCCGGCCGCCCCCGCACCTGGACCGATATCCGCTACCGCGAGGACGGCGCCGTCGGATTCCTGCGCTTCTCGTTCCCCGGCGGGGCGATGAGCACCGACCACTGCCGCCGGCTGCTCGCCGCCTACCGGCACGCCTGCACCCGGCCGACCTCCGTGCTCGTCCTCGGCGGCCGCCGCGACTTCTTCTCCAACGGCATCCACCTCAACGTCATCGAGGCCGCGCCGGACCCCGCCGAGGAGTCCTGGGCCAACATCAACGCCATGGACGACCTCGTCCACGCCGTCCTGACCACCACCGACCGGCTGGTGGTCGCCGCCCTCGGCGGCAACGCCGCGGCCGGCGGGGCGATGCTGGCTCTGGCGGCCGACGAGGTCTGGTGCCGGTCGGCCGTGGTGCTCAACCCCCACTACCGGCTGATGGGGCTGTACGGATCCGAGTACTGGACCTACACCCTGCCCGGCCGGGCCGGTCCCGAGGCGGCCGCGCGGCTCATGGAGCGGGCGCTGCCGGTCACCGCCGCCGCCGGGCAGCGCCTGGGGCTGGTGGACCGGATCATCGACTGCGCCCCACAGGACTTCGCCGCGCAGACCGCGCGGCTCGCCGCCCGTCTGGCCTCGGCGCCCGCCTGCCAGCCGCGGATCGCCGCCAAGAAGGCGCGCCGGGAACGGGACGAGGCGCAGCGGCCGCTCGCCGCCTACCGGTCCCATGAACTGGCCCGGATGCACACCCAGTTCTTCGGCCCCGACCAGCCGTACCACGCCCTGCGGCGCGCCTTTGTGCGGAAGGAGCCGCCGACGGCAACGCCGGCGCATCTGGCGGCGGGCACGGCCGGGTGACGGCGCGCCGCGGCCCTTGCACCGGCGAACGGGGGGCGCCGGTACAAGGGCGCGGGCCGAAAAGAGTCTGTGCCGGCCGCAGAACCCGCCGTCTAAGGGGTGGGCAGGTATTTGTAGCCGATGCCGAACACCGTGCTGATGGAATCGCGGAGGCCCGGCCCCAGACGTCGCCGCAGTCGGGCGATGTGAACATCGACGGTGCGGGCGCTGGACTGGCAGGTGGGCCAGAGGGCGTCCATCAGCTGCTGCCGGGTGAAGGCGCGCTGGGGGTGCAGCACCAGATGGGAAAGCAGGTCGAATTCCAGCCGGGGAAGGCTGAGTTGGCGGCCTTCAACGGATACGGTGCGGGCCGCGGTATCGATCGATATCGGATCCGGTGGTGCCGCCGTCGGCTGTGCGGGTGCCTGAACGGCGGTGGGCTGCGGCGGTTCCTCGCAGGCCGGAGCCAGGATGATGTGCACCTCGTCCGGGAGCCGGTGCACCGACACGGGTTCGAGGTCGTGCAGGGTGAGTTGCCACTTGCCGTCGGGAAGCCGGTCGACCGCCAAGGGAGGCCCGTCGTCGGGGGCGGCGTCGGCCGGGAGGCCGAACTCTGACTCTGGTCGCAAGACAAGGGTCGTCGAGGAGTTCATAAACATGATCTGGGCCCATTCCTCTTGCAAAGCAGGCGTGTACGGACAGAGACATGGCGGTGCTCGACGTTCGGTGTTCGGGGGTACTGCGGGGCGAGCGCGATGCGATGCCGATACGGATTGGCCAACCGGCACTTGTGATGCGGGTGTGGCCAGCGGGGCCATAGCTCCGTCCGTGCCGGAAGCATGCGCGCGCCCAGGCCCGTGGTCAGCCGTGACGTCACGCAAAGCCACGGCTCAGGTCCAGTCGAACGCTACATGTGATCACACGCTTCCGGAAAGTAGCGTCCGCTAATCACAGTTGGTCTTTGGACGTTTTCCCGTGAACCTGGCGGTCCGTCAGATAGCCGCGTGAGGTGTCTTTTTGGTGTACGGATGATGATTTCTTCGTGAACATCTATGGAACGTACCGGAGATGGGTCAGGGATGCGTCAGGGGCGGGACCCGGCCGCGGGGAAAGTGGCGAGCTCGGGCGGCGGGAGTGGCCGGAAAGAGGCATCGCCACACCCTTCGGGGCCTCCCGTAGCGACACTCGGGGTGGCTGAAAATTCGCGTCGAATTGGCCGACATTTACGAATGGTTGAGAGATGAACGGGGTGCGAAACGCGTCATGATCGGCCGCCGTCGCCCTGGGTCCACTCGCCGCCCGGCGGGGCCCGGCCATCCGACGATGCGGATGCCCGGCGGTATCACCGGGCAGGATCGCGATGATCGGCCAGGGGATGGCGCCGCGGACGAGGCCGGCGCCTTCCCCCGACGACCTGTCCCGACGACCCGCCCCCACGCCCGATCCCGATGACCTGTGAGGCAGCGAAAACGATGACCAGCACCCAGCGCACCGGCGCGCAGTCCGTCCCCGTCGGGCCGCCGCCCCCGTTCGACCCGGAACTGGCCGCTTCCCTCGAGGCCATAGGGGAGGACCTGCCGCCCTCCCTGCTGCCCGAGATGATCCCCGTCCTGCGCCGGTCACCCCTGAGGGCGCCGGTGCCGGACGAGGCGCTGAGCCTGGGCGGTGCCTTCGAGATCGAGGACCGTACGGTGCCGGGACCGCCGGGCGCTCCGGACATCTCGCTGCTCATCCTGCGGCCGACGGGGGAGCGGGGCCCGCTGCCGGCCCTGTACGTGATGCACGGCGGCGGCATGATCGTCGGGGAGCGGCGCAGTGGTGCCCTCGGCTTCCTGGAGTCGGCGCGGCAGCTGCGTACCGCCGTCGTGTCGGTCGAATACCGGCTCGCCCCCGAACACCCGCACCCCGCACCGGTCGAGGACTGCTACGCGGGCCTGCTCTGGACGGCCGCCCACGCCGCCGACATCGGCGTCGACCCCGGCCGGATCGTGGTCGCGGGCGTCAGCGCCGGCGGCGGACTCGCCGCGGCCGTCGCCCTGATGGCGCGCGACCGGGGCGGCCCGGAACTCGCCGGACAGCTGTTGCTCTGCCCGATGCTCGACGACCGCAACGACACCCCGTCCAGCTACCAGATGGCCGGGATCGGCGTCTGGGACCGGACGGCCAACGACACCGGCTGGACCGCGCTCCTGGGTGAGGCGCGCGGCGGCCCGGACGTCTCGCCGTACGCCGCGCCCGCCCGCGCCGAGGACCTGTCGGGGCTGCCGCCCGCGTTCATCGACGTCGGCTCGGCCGAGACCTTCCGCGACGAGGACATCGCCTACGCCAGCCGGCTGTGGCAGGCCGGTGGCAGCGCGGAACTCCATGTCTGGCCGGGTGGGTTCCACGGTTTCTCCGGCATGGCGCCGCACGCCGCCCTGTCCCAGGACGCCGGGGCGGCACCGCTGCGCTGGCTGCGCAGGCTGCTGGCCCACCGTCCGTGATCCCCGGTCCGCCGTCCGTGCCGACGGCGGACCGGGGCCCGGCACCGACGCAGCCGCTCCCGGCCCCGCTCCCGCGGTGCGATCCGTAGCGGCGCACGGGCCGCGGAGGCGTGCACAGGGAGCCTGCGCACGCCTCCGCGGCGTGACGATCAGGACATCACGGCAGATACCGCTCGATGGCGGCCGGTCCCTTCTCTTCGATCAGCCGCCTCGCCCACTCCAGGCTCTCAGGCGTCGGTTCGCGTCCCGACGCCTTCACCAGGTCCTCCGGGTCGAAGGGCCGCTCACCACCCGTGTACAGCTGTGTCGGCCGGTGCTCGGCCGCGCTCTGGCTCCCGTTGCTCGTCACAGGACCTCCTTATTCCGCGCCCGCCGAGTCTCTGGGCGGCCGCTTGACTCCATCATCGGTCCCCGGTCGGGCACCCGCACGGCGTGCACCGGCCGGGACCTCAGCCCACCGGGCGCGGCGCCCCCGGATAGTCCGGGGGAAAGGCCTGCTCGGTCCAGATCGTCTTGCCGTACGGCGTGTAGCGGGTCCCCCAGCGCTGGACCAGCTGCGCGACGATGAACAGCCCGCGGCCGCCTTCGTCGTCGCTCGCGCTGTGCCGCAGGTGGGGCGAGGTGTGCCCGGTGTCCGAGACCTCGGTGAGCAGCGTCAGATCGCGCAGCAGTCGCAGATGCAGCGGCCCCGAGGCGTGCCGTACGGCATTGGTGACCAGTTCGCTGACCACGAGCTCGGTGGCGTACGACAGCTCCTCCAGGCCCCAGCCCGCAAGTTGCCGGGTGGCCAGCTCGCGGGCCCGGCCCACGGCCTCCGGCTCGGCGGGCAGCTCCCACGCGGCCACCTGCCTCGTGTCCAGCTCGCGGGTACGTACCAGCAGCAGCGCCGAGTCGTCGGCCGCCGTCCCGGTGGGCAGCAGCTCGGCCACCGCGCGGTCGCACAGCTCGTCCAGCGGCCTGCGGTGATCCAGCAGCACCCGGCCCAAGGTGTCCAGGCCCGCCTCGATGTCCCGGTCGCGGCCCTCCACCAGCCCGTCGGTGAACAGCGCCAGCAGGCTGCCCACCGGCAGCTCCAGCTCCAGCGACTCGAACGGCAGGCCCCCCAGCCCCAGCGGTGGACCCGCCGGCAGATCCGGGAAGGACAGCCCGCCGTCAGGGCTGACGACGGCCGGCGGCAGATGCCCGGCCCGCGCCATGGTGCACCGCCGTGAGACCGGGTCGTAGATGGCGTACAGGCAGGTCACCCCGGTGGCCATGTCGTCGTCCGTGTCGGTGCCCGGCGTGCTGTTGCGGTCGTCCGCCGTCTGTCCCACCAGGTCGTCCAGCCGGCTCAGCAGCTCGTCGGGGGACAGGTCCATCCGGGCCAGCGCCCGTACGGTCGTCCGCATCCGCCCCATCGTGGCCGCCGCCTGCAGACCGTGGCCCACCACATCCCCCACCACCAGCCCGACCCGGGTCCCGGACAGCCCGATGACGTCGAACCAGTCGCCGCCCACCCCGGCACGGTTGTCGCTGGGCAGATAGCGGAACGCCAGATCGACCGCGGACTGCGGGGCCAGATGCTGCGGCAGCAGATTGCGCTGGAGGGTGAGTGCGGCGGAGTGCTCGCGGGCGAAGCGGCGGGCGTTGTCGAGCCAGACCGCGGTACGGGTGACCAGCTCGTCGGCCAGCTCGATCTCACCGCTGTCGAAGATGGAGGGGTGCTCGCCGCGCACGAAGGTGACCAGGCCCAGCGGTGTGCCGCCGGCCCGCAGCGGTACGACCAGGGTGCGCTCCACCTGCACCATCCCGCCGGAGGACAGGCTGCGGTACTGCGGCGAGCCCGGTGGATAGACCACCCGGTGGGCGCTGCCGGGCACCCCGCCCGTCGTTTCCTCGCCCGACCGCGCCGCGACCCGTACGAGGGTGGGCAGTCCGACGCCGTGGCCCAGCTCCTCGCCCTCCAGGATGGACTGCACCAGATCGACGGTGACGGAGGCGGCGAAGCCCGGCACCGCCACCTCGGCGACCTCCCGGGCGGTGACGGCCATGTCCAGCGTGGTGCCGATCCGGCCGCCCGCGTCCACCAGGAGGTTCAGCCGCCGCTGGGCCTGATAGCGGTCGGTGATGTCGAAGGCGTCCTCACACACCCCCAGCACCCGGCCGTCGGCGTCGTGCAGCCGGTAGTAGGAGCACGACCACACATGATCGGTCCCCGGATCGGTGGGCAGCTGCCCGATGAAGTGCAGATCGACGACCGGCTCGCCGGACTCCAGGACCTTTGCCATCACCGACTGGGTGCTCCGCGGATACCCCTCCGTGACGAACACACCCCGCGGATAGAGCTCATCGGCGCGCTTGCCCATGAAATCCCGCAGCGGCAGCCCGATCTCCCGCCCGTACGTGGCGTTGAACCAGGTCAGCCGCAGATCCGTGTCGTAGATCGCCAGGCCCACCGGCGACTGGGTGGCCAGCCCGTGCAGCATGGCCTGCTGCGACTCCCAGGCCCGCAGCCCGTCCAGCTCGGCCGCCACCAGGACGCGGGCGGGCTCGCCGCCGGTACCGCCGCCCGTGTCGGCCAACGGGCAGATCGTGGTCGCCACTGACAGCAGCCGCCCGTCGCGGTGCCGCGCCGTACGGGAGACGCTGCCGAGCATCCGTGTCGACGGCGCTTCCTCGGCGGCGCTGGGTCCCGCGGACGGGAACAGGGTCTCCAGGGGGCGCCCGACGATCTCGTCCGCCCGGTACCCGAGCAGCCGCTCGGCCGCGGGGCTCCACCCGATGACCAGGTTGCGGACGTCGAGCACCGCTGTGGCCGCCCTGGTGACGTCGAGGGGACCACGGAAGTCGGCGCTCTCCACCGCATTCCATGCGTTCATGGCATCAACCCAGCCCGGTTCAGTACCTACAGCATCGAGCCTGATCAATACGCGCACAACCGCTCTGGCACCCCGCCACGTGGTGGGCCCGGGCAGGAGCCGTTGGTGGTTGCGCCGGGTGGGGGACTTGTGTGGTGGGGCTGCTCTGGCACCCCGCGGCGTGGTGGGCCCGGGCAGGAGCCGTTGGTGGTTGCGCCGGGTGGGGGACTTGTGTGGTGGGGCCGCTCTGGCACCCCGCGGCGTGGTGGGCCGGGGCGGGGGCCGTTGGTGGTTGCGCCGGGTGGGGGAACGGCCGCGCGGTCGCCCGTACCGTGGGTCGCTGGCACAGTGGGGGAAGGGCGGTGAGTACGAGGAGGCAGATTCTCATGTCCCCCCATGAGCCCGTCGTTCCCGTGCGCGGCGCCCCGTGCTGGGTCAGCCTGATGGCCCGCGACCTCAAGGCGGCGCAGCAGTTCTACTCGGCGGTCCTCGGCTGGCGGTTCCGGCCGGCCAGTCTCGGAGACGAGTTCTCCGTCGGCGTCTCCGACGGAGAGCCGGTCGCCGGTATCGGCGCGCTGGCCCCCAGCTTTCAGATCGCGGTCGCCTGGACCTCGTACTTCGCGGTGGCCGACGCCGACGACACGGCGGCCCGGATCCGTGAACGCGGCGCGACGGTCGCCGTCGGCCCGCTGAAACTCGGCCCCGGCCGCGCCGCCCTCGCCGCCGACCGCGACGGCGCGACCTTCGGCTTCTGGGAAGGCCAGACCATGGCCTGGTCGGTCGGGCACGGCAGCGCCCCGGCCTGCCTGGAACTGCGCACCCGCGACGCCTTCGAGGCCGCCATCTTCTACGCGGAGGTCTTCGACTGGGCCTCCGAGGAGCCGGGCGGCTGCGATGTCACCTACGAACACGACCAGGTGATCGTCAGCGACGGCACCCATATGGTCGCCACCCTGCGCGGCGGCGGCGTCGAGGCGGCCCCCGACCCGCGGGTCCGCCCCCGGTGGCACGTCTACTTCCCGGTCCGTGACATCGAGGCGGTGACGGCGGCCGCGGTCGCCGCGGGCGGCACCGTCACCCCCATCACCCCGAATCCGGACGGCAGCGGCGTCCAGTCCGTCATACGTGACCCCGACGGCGGACTGTTCACCGTCACGGCACCCTGAGCACCGGGGCCGTGCCGACCGCCGTCACCCGCCCTTCTCCGGCTCCCACTTCGGGCACCACGCCGCCTGCTGCCGCCCGCCGACCCGCCCGCAGAATCCGGCCTGCGTGGGCCGGCCCCGCGCGTCGATGTGCTGGACCGACAGCAGCTTGTCCAGCGGCACCTGGCGGTCCACATCACCGCCGAAGCTGATGATCCCGCTCTCGCCGTCCAGCGCCTCGTCCCCGTGGACCCCGCTGATCGCATGCCATACCGCGGGCGGCGTCAGCGGCATCCCCGCGGCCTCCTCCCGCAGCTGCTTGACCGCGTTGATGTAGAGCTTGACCGCATCGAAGCCGAGCGCCGCATGGCCGTCGAGCGAGGAGCTGGGCACCTTCGGGCATTCCTCGGGAAACAGCCGGCTCATCTCCGCGTACAGCTCGCTGGTGCCGTCGCAGCGGGCCGAGCCGAGGGTGAAGTCCAGGAAGTCGTACGGGATGCCGGGATAGTGCGTACGGCGCTCCGCGTCGGCGGCGAGCCGGGCCACGTCGTCGCCGCCGAAGAGCAGCGGCGGGGCCGAGTTGCAGGACTCGTTGATCCCGCTGAGCAGCGTCTCGAAGTCCTCCGAGCGCCCGGCGAAGAACACCAGCCCGGGGTAGGAACAGGTCCGCTGGCCCACCGCGCCCGCGCCGGGCGCGTCCGAGACCGGGTCGTCGCCCGGAGCCGCGGGCGGCGTGTAGGAGACCTTCTCGACCGTGAACCCGCGGGCCCGGAACCGCGCGACGACATCGTCGCTGAGGGTCTTGCTGTAGGTGTCGCTCGGGTCGGCGGAGCCGATCACCCGGACCTGCTTCTTCTTGTTCCTGCCCGTGATCCGGGTGACATGAGCGGCGTACGCGGCCGCCACCTCCGCCTCGCGGGAGTTCTGCGGCGACACCTGGAAGTACATCGGGGACTGCCGTACCAGGGTGTCCGCGGACAGGGTCGTGGCGACCATCGGCAGCCCCGCCTCGGTCAGCTTCCGTATCGTCCGGTTGGTCGCCTGCCGGCTCTGGTCCAGCCCGGTGACCCCGACGATCGAGGGATCCTGCCGCTTGAGCACCTCCAGCATCTCCACCACCCGGGTGCCGAAGCGCATCCCGGATCCGGCGTTCGCGGGAAAGATCCGCAGGATCGGCTCCGAGCTTCCGGTGCTGCGCAGCTGCCGGGACTGGGCGCTCGCCGCGCCCTGCAGCGCCTCGCGCCCGTAGGCGAGCTGCGCGCTGGACTTGCCCGTACTGCTCAGCAGCGCGGACAGGTGGATCAGCGTGATGAACGGGCGCTCCGGAGCCTCCTGGTGTGCCGCGTCGGCACGGCCGTTCTGCTCGGCGATCTTCGCGAGGGTTTCGTTGAGCACCCGGTCGGGGGAGTGGAAGGTGAAACCGTGTTGGGAGACCCCGATGCACTCGCCGGTCTCCGCGGTCCGCAGGGTCTCCGCGTCGTCGTCGAACCGGCTCAGCCCGCAGTGCGCCTTCCGGTACGCGCTCTCGCCCCGCAGCACCAGCCCGCCCGCCCCCAGCAGCGCCACGGTCACCGCGCAGGCCGCCGCCGCGGACACCGCCCGGCGCGCCCACAGCGGCGGTTCGGGAATCCGCAGCCGGGCGTCCTGGCCGACCTCCAGCCGCCGCGTCAGCTCGTACTCCTCCTGGGCCGGCGGCATCAGCTCCGGGACGGTCACCGGCAGGTACCAGGGCGCACGGTTGCGGGCCCGGCCGGTGTGCAGGAAGGTGTCCCGCCAGCCGCCGTAGAGCCGGTCGTTGAGCTCCCACAGGGAGCTGTGGCCCCAGTCCGTGCGGACCTGCGAGCCGTCCTCGGGCGGCTCGGCGCCGCAGCCGATGACCAGCAGCGGGTCGAAGGCGCCGGTTTCGTTGCGTACGTCGATGATCGCCTGCATCAGTGCATAGCCGCAGTTTCCGGCGGCCGTACCGTCGAGCAGCGCCACGCAGTACGCGGTGCGCCGGGCCGTCCGCGGCCGCCAGATGCGCCGCCGGAACGCCACCCGCAGGTCTTCCAGGAAGGCGTTGACCATCAGCTTGCGCAACTGCTCGGAGTCCTCCACCTGGTGGTGCGGTGTGGTCAGCCGTTCGGCGAACCCGAGGAAGGTGCCCGGGTCGCGCGGTGCCAGATAGGGCTGGTTGAGCAGCCACCGGTATTCGCGGCCCAGCCCGCGGCGCACCCGGAACCACGCGAGCGGAAAGACATGCACCGCGAACAGCCACACCCACCACGGCACATTGCCGTCCACCGCCAGTTCGGTCTCCGGGGACCGCAGCAGCCCGAACATCCGCCGGCGCCGGAACTCCCGTTCGCGCAGCCCCTGCAGCAGAGAGTGGTCATTGCCCTCCAGCCCGCCCGGGTAGTGCGGTCCCGAACCGCCCGCGCCGGTCTGCATCAGCCAGTTGACCAGGCCGAACCGGCGGAAGCGGACCCGGCCGTCGCTGCCGTTGACGCTGAGGGCGAAGCCCTGCGCCAGCCGCTCCAGGGTGTGCCGTACCGCCTCGACCGACCCGGCCGACTCCGGTTCCGCGGGGGCGCTTTCGTCCTCCAGGTCGTGCAGTACGTGCGGGACCCGGCGGGGATCGGCGTGGCTGAGGAAGTAGCTGATGCCCTTGGCGAGTCGGGTGTGGTCGGGGCCGCCGACCAGACAGAGCACGGGCAGGCCCTCCCGCCCCTGCGCGACGTCCCGGTGCCGCACCGGTTCGGGACATTCGCGCCGCCGCGGCCGGCGCACCAGATCGGCTATCAGGCGCAGCAGATGCCCGGCTCCGCGGAACACCGGTATATGGGAATCGAGATCGTTCGCCGCCATGGGTCCCCCGAGGCAAGGCCGGGAACGGAACAGGGCGGACATTCTGACACCTCACCACGGCTGCCGGAAGGCTCCGCGCCACGGGTGCCGACCCGCCGAAGATCCCCTGGCCCGAAGGTCTATCGTGGCGGCATGTCCGCCCCAGAGCTGATCCGTATCGTCTCCCGTGACTCGCCCATGGCCCTGGCCCAGGTGGAGCGCGTCCGCGCCGAACTGAGCGCGCTGCACCCCGGCATCGCCACCGAGGTCATCCCGGTCAAGACCACCGGCGACCGGTGGATGGGTGCCCTCTCCCAGGTCGAGGGGAAGGGCGCGTTCACCAAAGAGGTCGACGCCGCCCTGCTCGCCGGGGAGGCCGATCTCGCGGTGCACTGCGTCAAGGACATTCCCGGCGACCGGCCGCTGCCCGCCGGTACGGTCTTCGCGGCGTTCCTCAAGCGCGACGACGTCCGCGACGCGCTGATCCATCCCGGCGGGCTCACCCTCGACGAACTCCCCGCCGGGACCCGGATCGGCACCTCGTCCGTACGGCGCATCGCGCAGCTCGCCGCCTCCCATCCGCATCTGACGTGCGTCCCGATGCGCGGCAACGCCAACCGCCGGATGGAGAAGCTGGCCGCGGGCGAGGCGGATGCGCTGCTGCTGGCGGTCTCCGGACTGGAGCGGATCGGCCGTACGGATGTGATCACCCAGATCCTCTCCGTGGACGAGATGTGCCCGCCGATCGGCGCGGGTGTGCTGGCTCTCCAGTGCCGCGAGGGCGACACCGCCACCATCGACGCCGTCAGCGGCCTCGGCGACCCCGCGGCCTACCGCGAAACCACCGCCGAGCGGATGCTGCTGCACGTCCTCCAGGGCCACTGCAACAGCCCGATCGCCGGCTATGCGACGACCGACCGGCGCGGCGAACTCGCCCTGCGCGCCTGTGTTTTCACCCCGGACGGCAAGACCGTCCTGAACGCCCACGAGTGGGCCGGGCCGCTCAACCCCGAGACGCTCGGCACATCGGTGGCCGTCGCGCTGCTGCGGCAGGGCGCGCGCGAGCTGATCGACGGCATCGCGCACTGAGGCCGCGCGGGAAGGGCCCCGCACCGCGCGTGCTGCGGTGCGGGGCCCTCGACCCGGGATCGGCGTGAGGTCAGTTCACGGCATCACCCCCGCCCGCGGCTGCTGAGCCGGCGCCCCCACCGGCGCCGATTTCGGCGCCGGTGGCCTGGAGCGCGGCGGTGACGGGCTGGAAGAACGTCTCGCCGCCCTGGGTGCAGTCGCCGCTGCCGCCCGAGGTCAGCCCGACGGCCGCGTCACCCGAGAACATCGAGCCGCCGCTGTCGCCCGGCTCGGCGCACACGTCCGTCTGTATCAGGCCGTTGACGATGTCCCCGTTCCCGTAGTTCACGGTGGCGTCGAGCCCGGTGACGGTGCCGTCATGGAGCCCGGTGGTGCTGCCCGAACGCTGCACCTTCATCCCCACGGCGGCCTCCGCGGCCTTGGTGATCGGCTGCGTCTTGCCGTTGCCCAGGTCGACCGCGCTCTGCGGCTGCGCGCCCGGATCGTCGTAGGTGACCAGCGCGAAGTCGGTCTTGGGGAACTGGGAGTCCGTCACGGTCGCCAGCGGCTGGCCGCCCTGATCGGCGGACCAGGTCTTGGAGTCGTTGCCGCAGTGGCCCGCGGTGAGGAAGGCCGGGGCTCCCTTCACGGTGACGTTGAAGCCGAGGGAGCAGCGGGCGTTGCCGCCGAAGATGGCGCTGCCGCCCACCGGCGCCGCGGCCGCACCGCCGCCGCCCGCACCGCCCGCACCGCCGTCGTCTCCGGCACCACCGGCCGCTTCTCCCGCGCCGCCGGCTGCCGCGGCGCCACCGTCCGTGCCGGCGCCGCCATCTGCTGCGGCGCCACCATCTGTACCGGCGCCGCCATTTGCTCCTGCACCCCCGTCCACTCCTGCGCCGCCGTCCACTCCGGCCCCGGCGTCCCCGCCCGATCCGGCGTCGCCGCCCGTCCCGGGGGCACCACCCATCCCGCCGGCGCCCTGCTGCCCCGCCCCCATGTCCCCGCCGTCGTACCGCTTGAACTCTCCGGCCGACCGCTTGACGGTCACCATGCCGCCCATGGACGCGGTGGCCTTGTTCAGGGTGGCCATCTTCCGGCCGGTGACCGTCCGGTCGGCGAGCACCACGATTCTGTTCGTCTTCGGATCGATCGACCAGGCCGTGCCCGGGACCGACGCGGTGCTGCGCAGCGTCCGTGTGCCCGCCTTCAGCGCGGCCATGCTGTGGTCCACGACCTTGGCCACCGCGCCCTGGGAGGTGACGCGCGCGGCATCCTCCTGCGCCAGCACGTTCATCACCAGATGACCGGTCTTGCCGTCCAGATACCAGCCCGCCGACTTGTCCCCGAGATCCGCCTTCAGGGACGCCGCGAGCCGGGCGGCCGACGGCGCGGAGAGGGTCTTCAGGGCGGGCGGCCGGTCCGTGCTGGCATGGGCGTTGGGGAGCAGGATCGCCGCCGCCGCGATGGCCGCCGCGGAGGCTCCCGCGATGGCACCGGTCCGCTTGTTCACATGGCGGTGGCCCGCCTGCCCGCGGCCGATCCGTCGACGGCCCGCCGGCCGGTGGCTGACTTGTCGGGGACTCATTCACTGACCTCCAACTGGGATGCACTGTTGTCACCCAGTCCTACGCAGCCGGTCCGTCGCGGTCTCACGGCCACTCAAGGTGCGATGAATTCCGCCGGATCCGGCTCCGGGCCCCCTACACTCCCGGCGACTGCCCGCTCAACGGCCGGTTGTCAGTGCCGCATGCCAAGATTCGTTCCATGTCTGCACAGCCCGTGATGCCGCCCGCCGATCCGAAGAATTCGACCGTCTTCCTGGAGTGGGCGCGTCTGCACGCCCCCGAGGCGGAGGACGACGCACACCGCCTCATCGCGACGGTGACGGACGGGCTGGGGCGTGCGCTGAACAAACCCGGCGGGTTTCTCGACGAGTTGAAGTACCGTGCCGCCAAGCTCCCGGCGACGCATCTGCCCTGGTTCTGGGACACCGTCGGGCACCGCATGGGCCCCTGGACGCCGCGCCATGCCGGTACCGCCTACGGACTGGCCCGCCAGGCGGAGGAGCAGCACGGCCTGCCGGTCGACGAGACGTACCACCGCGCGAACGTCCTGCTCTACGCCCGCCTCGGCGCGCTGCCCGCGAAGGAGGTCGCCGGACACCAGCGGAGGCTGCACGCCACGCTCGATGCGGCCGCCGCGCATCAGGAGTTCGTACAGTTCCTGCTGGCCTTCGCCGCCGGTGGCGGTACGCCCGGGAGGGATCTGCACCGCAGGGTGCAGGCGTCGGCCAAGGCGGCGGGGCTCGGCATCGTGGAGAGCGCGCAGGCGCTCGGCGACATCCTGGTGGCGGCGAAGGGCCGGCCCCTGCCGGATGCTCTCCTGGACGGCCTGGGGCCGGTCTTCGCCGAGGTGCCGCCTCCGGCGCCGGTGCGCCAGGCGCTGGCGGAGCTGTTCCCGACCTCGGTCACCGACGGCGGGGCATGGCTGCGGCTGCTGGCGGCCACCGGAGTCGACGACGCCATGGCGGAGGGCCGGATCGTCCCGTCCGGAGGCCTGAGCGGATGGCTCGGCTCCTTCGCCTTCCACTACTCCTACAAGCGCTACAGCTCCGGCGTCATGCGGCAGGCGATGCCCGATGAGCTGTACGCCCTGGTGCCCCGTATCGCCGGCCGGATCAGGGCCGAGAACACCCCCGTCAGCCTCCACCGGTCACGCTTCCGGCACACCCTCTTCGACGCCGATCTCGTCGATGTCTGCCTGGCGAACGCCATCGCGGTGGCGGACCCCGGCCCGCGCGTGGGGCTGGAGTTCTGGGGCGGGAAGGCCCGCCGCGACCACCGGGCGCTCGCCGCCGACCCGGTGCTGGGCCCCCGCCTGATCGGCACGGCCCATGCGCCGCGCGGCCCGCGCGCCGGCGCCCCGCGGCTGCCGCTCGGCGACGGCGTCGATGCGGCAGTCCACGACCGCGTGACCCGGCTGATGGACTCCGTCGCGGACGGCGGGCTGGGCGCGGCGCAGGATGCCCTCGCCAAGCTGGACACGATCCTCGACCCACCGACGATCACCGCGCTCAAGGGCATCGACACCGCTCTGGACGCCCTCGACGGCGTCGGACCGCTGCTGCGTACGCTGCGCGCCGGCCTCCCGGAGGAGCTGGCCTGGCCCGCACTCGAGGAGGCCGTACGGCGGCTGGGCGGCGTCCGGGAGATCGCCGGGGTCACCTGCACCTGGCCGGTGCTGACCGTCTTCGGCCGGGACCGGGCGATCGCCGTCGACCACAGCGGCGAGCGCGGCAGCTGCACCTTCGCGCTCCCCGAAGAGGCCGCCACCCATTCGGTGTTCTTCATCGGCGGCAGCTTTCTGGTCGGCTGGGCCGACGGCAAGACGTACGGCCTGTCGGCGCGGCGGGCGTTCTGGGCCGACCGTCCCGAGGACGGCTTCGTGCCCGAGGACTCCTTCGGCATGGTCTCCTACGGCGGCAGTACGGACGGTGCGCTCGGCTATCAGTTCGCCACGCCCGACGGCGGCGGCCGGTACGACGGTGCCCGGGTGCTCCGGCCGGGCGGCCGGGAGGGCATCGGCGACTACGAGCAGCAGCTCGCCGACGGCACCCGGCTGTGGAGTTCCCGCCTGTTCGGAAGCAGGATCGGCCACCGCGACGGCGTGTGGCGCGAACTCGACGCGGACAGCGGCGAACGTACGGACAACACCGCCCTGCCCCCCTTCCTCGCCGCCGAGCCGCCCAAGGGCCTGTTCCGCACGCACGACATGCAGACCCTCGCCCCGATGCCGCCCGGCGCCCCGGAATCCCCGCTGGGCCAGGTGGACGGCGTCACCGGCTGCCGGGTCCTGCACTGGGACCACAGCGAGACCGCCCCGGTGCGCTATCTGCTGGAGGGCAACGACGGACGGCGCGCCGAATTCCGTGTCACCCACCCCGGGGAGGACCCCTGGGGCATCATCCGGCTGCCCGAGGGCGGCGCCGAGGCCGTGCTGACCGACCACCGTCCGATGCGCTGTTACGCCGCCGACGACAACTCCCTGCTGTGGGAGGCGCGTGGCTTCCCCTACCCCAAGTGGTCCGGTGGCGGATCCGCCGCGCCCGGCGACGGGCCGCTGTTCCCGCCGCCCGCCTTCTGGCACTTCCTGACCCCGCGGGACGCCGCATCCTCCAAGGCGCTGCGCACGGTCACCGAGGATGCCGCAAAGGCCCTGCTGGCGGCGGCAGTCGGCGACGGCGGCGAGGAAGCGGACCGCGCCGAGGAAGCGGTTCGGGCCGAGGAAGCGGTTCGGGCCGAGGCCGCCCGGGTGCTCTCCGGGGTGACCGACCCCGGCGTCCTGGACGGTGTGGTGCGTGCCGTCCGCACCGCCGCCGGGATCCTGGACCGCCGCCGCACCCTCTCGTCGAGGTCGGCGCTGGTCGTCAACGGCGCCCAGGTCCGCCCCGCCGGGGAGACCGCCGACACCGCGCTGATCACCGCCCTGCGCGACCTCGTGGAGGTATGGATCCCCTACAACGCGCCGCGGATCGCCGAAGAGGCCGCCACCGTCAGCGCGATCGCCGCCGACGGCGAGTTCCTGCGCGGCCGGATCGACGACGCCGCCCGGCGCGTCAGCCCGCCGGCCCGGCCGCGCGACTGGGCACCGCTGCTCGGCGACGGGATCGCGGCCGCCGCCTGGCGCTGCGTCACCCAGACCACACCGGACGAGGACCGCACCGCACTGAGCGCCTTGCTGCGCACCTGGGCCGCCACGCCGTTCGCCGCACCCGGCACCTGGCGACTGGGCCGCGCCTCCGGTGCGGCGCTGCGCCCGCTGTGCGACACCGGCCGGGCCGTGGCCACCGGAATGGGCGACGGCAGACAGGGCGTCGCCCCGAATCCCAGCGAACCTCTCGGTCCCACGGGCGGCTACCGCTTCGTCCAGCCCGAGTCCGCCCCCGTACCCGAGGGCGCCACCGAGGTCCGCACGGTCACCGTCGGCCACGACGACGCGGCCCGGCTGCCGCGACTGCTGGAACTCCTCGCCGAGCACGGCCCGCTGACCCTCACCCCCGAAGCCGTCGCGGCGTTCGTCGCCCGCACCGGAGTGCGGCGGGCGGTGGCCGTGCAGGCCCTCGCCGGGCTCCCCACCAGGCCCGGGATCAACGGCACCCGGCAGATGCTGCGCGCCAAGCCGTTCCAGGCCACACCCGAGGTGGCCCGGGAAGCCGAATCGCTGGTGCACCGCCTCGGCACGGCGGGCCGGGCGCGGGTCCTGGCGGCGGGCCTGCCCGACGACCCGGCGGAGCTGTGGACGGCGTCCGGGCTGGTGGCGGCCGCCGGGCGGATGGGCGCCGAATGGGCCGCGATCCTCGGTCAACAGACCGCGGTGGACGAGGAGTTGACCGCGGAGCTGGAGAAGGAGCTGGGCGCGGGCGGGCTCTCGGCGGCGCTCGGTGATCCGCAGGGCGGCGGGGTACTGACCGAGGACCGGCGCCGGGTCATCGCCGCCAGCAAGTACGGCTATCTGTACGTCTATCCGGCGGCGGCCGACGGCTCCCCGGGCGACCGGCCGGACTACACCATGCCGTACCTCGACACGGCGTCCGCCCTCTCCTGGGTGCTGACCGAACGCCCCGTGGGCGATCCCGCCACCGCCGGTGCCCGGGTGCTCTGCGCACGGCTTGCCGAACGCCTCGACGCACCGGACTTCCTCGTCGGGCTGGGACGCCACAGGATTCCCCTCGACCAGGCCCGCATCGACGTGCTGTTCGGACCCGAGAGGTACCCGGTGGCGGCCGCCGAACCACCCGCGACCGACCGGGCGGCGCGGCTGCCGCTCTACTACGACCAAGGACTGCTCATCGTCCGCAGCAACGGCGAGTGGGCCACGGTGTTCCTGCGCCCCGCCGGCTTCACCCGCCGCGGAAAGCACGAAGCGGTCACGCGGCTCTGCGAGGACCTGGGCATGACCGAGCTGGCCACGGAGATCGAGCGGATACGGGTGCTGCGCGACGGCATCACGGCGCTGGCCGCACGGTCCGCCGACACCCCCGTACCGGTCGGCGGATACGAAGCGAACCCGCTGCTCAGCGTGCCGGCACTGGTCGATGCGGCGGCCGAGGCGCTGGGCGTCGGCCGGGATGCCGCCGCGCTCCACCTCCAGCTGCTGACGCTCGCCCGCCCCACCGACCGCAACATCCGCCGCTGGAACGGCTGGAGCGCCGCCCGGCACCGCACCGTACAGGCCGAACTCGCCGCCACCGGCGCCGTGGTGACGGAAAAGCGCAGCCGTGCGGGCCGTACGGCCTTCCTCCCCGGCGGCTGGACGGACCTCAAGGCGCCCCATCTGCCGCTGGAGACCGCCAAGCTCGACGCCCATCTGGCCACCGCCACCGAAAAACGCGAAATGGAGGGCCCATTCACCCGGCTGCTGCCGCCCCGCCCGCTGCATGAGATGTTCGCCGCTGCCTGGGCCGGGCGTTGAGACGCCCGGCCCAGGCAGCGATTTCCGACCGGAGAATCAGGCAGCCGGCCACGCCCGCGCTGCCGTGGGCGTGCCCGCTTGCCGGGTCCGCATCGCGAGCCAGCCCGCCATCGCCCGTACGCCGAGGCCGATGGCGCGCTCGTCCGGGGCGAAGTCGGGGTAGTGCGGATAGCTGGTGGTGACCGGGGCGCCGGGGGCCCGGACGCCGAGGAAGGTGTAGGTGCCGGGGACGCGGTCCAAATAGAGGGCGAAGTCCTCGCCGTTGTAGGGGAAGGCGGCGTGGAGCTCGGTGACCGCGGACCGGCCGAGTGTCCGGCGCAGGTGGCGGGCGAGCGTGCGGGCATCGCGTTCCGGGCAGACCATGGCGGGGAACGGCTCGGTGGGGAAGCTCACCCCGGCGCCCGCGTACGACGTGGCCAGCCGGCGGATGTTCTCGCGCACCTCCACGTACCGCTCCTGCGGCCAGCAGCGGTAGGCCACACTCACCGTGGTGTCCTGCGCCCTGGCCCGGACGGCCACGAACCGGGCCAGTGGCCCGTCCGGCGTCTGGACATCGGCGACCATCCGCTCCAGGTCCGCGGGCGTCTGCGGGGGAGTCACCGTCGCGAGCGCGCCGATCTCGGCGGCCAGCCGCTGCGCGGCAGCGGGCGCGTCCGGACCGGTGAGAGTCACCTCCGCGCGGTCCTGGCCCGGCAGGCCGTAGCCCGGAGTCACGGCGAACTGCCCCACCGGGAACGGCCCGCAGTGCAGCGCATGGATCTCCTCGACCCCGGTGCGCTCCAGCACGCCCGCGTCGATCAGTGCGCGCGCCCCGGCCAGCGCCTCCTCGGCGGGCTGGAAGAGGAACACCACGGTCCCGCTCACCTGCTGCCGCAGCCGCGCCAGGACCCGTGCGACGCCGAGGGCCACCGTGGTGTGGAGGTCGTGCCCGCAGACGTGCGCCGGTGCGGTGCCGCCCCCGACGATGTCCTTGGGTGGCACCGCGTCCATGTCCGCCCGGTAGGCGACGGTCCGGCCGGGCAGCGCACCCCGCAGGACGCCGACGACGCCGTTTCCGCCCACGCCGGTGGTGACGGTCAGTCCGGCCGCCCGCAGCTCCCGGGCCACCAGCGCGGCGGTGCGCTGTTCTTGACCCGGCGCCTCGGGGTGCTGATGGAGATCCCGCCGCAGTGCGATCAGGGCGCGCTCCTGGCGCGCCACCTCGGCGTCCACCGCCGCTTGCGCCACCGCCCCTTGCCCCACCGGCCGTGCCCGCCCGCCGGCGGCGGCGTTCCCCGCGGCTCCCCACACGATCCCCGCACCGGCTGCCGCCGCCGCACCGGCGAGCAGCGTGCGGCGCCCGAGAGCGCGCTCCATGGGACGATTCACCATTCCCCCTTATTGATCCTTCATGTGGTGCTTCACGCGATGCCGCACGCGACGCTTCGTGTGGTGCTTCACGCGATGCCTCATGTGATGCCTCATGTGATGCCTTGTGCGGTCATCCGGGACGTCTGACGACGCCTGGCCGGAAATCCGTGATCACACGATCGCTGCAGCCGCATGCCGTTGCCCATCCGGCGAGCCACCAGCCGGGGGTGGGGGTAACCCCCCTCGCGGTCCGTCGGCGGGTGCCAACGGCGCGGGGTGACAACGGGGGGCCGTCCTGGCCCTGGTCGTCCCGCGCAGGGTGCCGAGCGTCCGGCGTACGACCGTTTCCGGCCCGGCCCACGACGGCTCAGGGCCCGCGACGGCCGGTCCCCCGGGAGGGCGTAAAGGGCAGCTGTGACCGTGCTTAAGAAAACCTCGATGGACCAGGCGGCCGTCGTACGGAAGATTTCCTGACGGAGATCGGGCGGCCGAAATGCGCCCCCGGCAGGTCATATGCGTACGGGAGCCGTTGCGGTGAAGGCACTGGTCAAGCAGAAGGCGGAGCCCGGACTGTGGCTCACGGACGTGCCGGAGCCGGCCGTCGGCGCGGGCGATGTACTGATCAAGGTGCTGCGCACCGGCATCTGCGGCACCGATCTGCACATCCGTTCCTGGGACGGCTGGGCGCAGCAGTCCATCAGCGCCCCGCTGACCGTCGGCCATGAATTCGTCGGCGAGGTCGTCGACACCGGCCGCGATGTCGCCGACATCAAGCCAGGCGACCTGGTCAGCGGCGAGGGGCATCTCGTCTGCGGCAAGTGCCGCAACTGTCTGGCCGGCCGCCGTCATCTGTGCCGCGCCACGGTCGGTCTCGGCGTCGGCCGGGACGGCGCGTTCGCCGAGTACGTGGCGCTGCCCGCGGCCAATGTGTGGGTGCACCGGACCCCGGTCGACCTCGATATCGCCGCCGTCTTCGACCCGTTCGGCAACGCCGTGCACACCGCGCTGTCGTTTCCGCTGGTCGGCGAGGACGTACTGATCACCGGCGCCGGGCCGATCGGCATCATGGCCGCGGCCGTCGCCCGCCACGCGGGCGCCCGCAATGTCGTGATCACGGACGTCAGCGAGCCGCGCCTGGAACTGGCGAGGAAGGTCGGCGCGAGCCTCGCGCTCAATGTCGCCGAGGCCTCGATCGCCGACGGCCAGCGCGAGCTGGGCCTGAGGGAGGGCTTCGACATCGGCCTGGAGATGTCCGGCCGGCCCGAGGCGCTGCGCGACATGATCGGCAACATGACGCACGGCGGACGGATCGCCGTCCTGGGGCTGCCGTCCCAGGAGTTCCCCGTCGACTGGTCCCGGATCGTCACCTCCATGATCACGATCAAGGGCATCTACGGCCGAGAGATGTTCGAGACCTGGTACGCGATGTCCGTCCTCCTCGAAGGCGGCCTCGACCTCGCGCCCGTGATCACCGGCCGCTACCCGTACCAGGAGTTCGACGCCGCCTTCGACGACGCCGCCAGCGGCCTCGGCGGCAAGGTCATCCTCGACTGGGCCGTCTGACCCGCCCCGTACCGCTCCGCCACCCTTCAACTCCCGGAGAAATCAACGATGTTCGACTCCGTACGCGACGAACTGCGCGGCACCCTCGACGAGATCCGCGCCGCCGGACTGCACAAGCCCGAGCGCGTCATCGGCACCCCGCAGTCCGCCACCGTCGAGGTCACCGACGGAGGCCGACCCGGCGAGGTCCTCAACTTCTGCGCCAACAACTACCTCGGCCTCGCCGACCACCCCGAGGTCATCGCCGCCGCCCACGAAGCCCTCGACCGCTGGGGCTACGGCCTGGCCTCGGTCCGCTTCATCTGCGGCACCCAGGAGGTGCACAAGGAACTGGAGCGGCGGATCTCCGGCTTCCTCGGCCAGGAGGACACCATCCTCTACTCCTCCTGCTTCGACGCCAACGGCGGTGTCTTCGAGACGCTGCTCGGCCCGGACGACGCGGTCATCTCCGACGCCCTCAACCACGCCTCCATCATCGACGGCATCCGCCTCTCCAAGGCCCGCCGCTACCGCTACGCCAACCGCGATATGGCGGACCTGGAACGGCAGTTGAAGGACGCCACCGAAGGCGGCGCGGGCCGCACGCTGATCGTCACCGACGGCGTGTTCTCCATGGACGGCTACCTCGCGCCGCTGGGCGAGATCTGCGACCTGGCCGACCGCTACGGGGCCATGGTCATGGTCGACGACTCGCACGCCGTCGGCTTCGTCGGCCCCGGCGGCCGCGGCACCCCCGAACTCCACGGCGTCATGGACCGCGTCGACATCATCACCGGCACCCTCGGCAAGGCCCTCGGCGGCGCCTCCGGCGGCTATGTCGCCGCCCGCGCCGAGATCGTCGCCCTGCTGCGCCAGCGCTCGCGCCCCTACCTCTTCTCCAACTCGCTCGCCCCGGTGATCGCCGCCGCCTCGCTCAAGGTCCTCGACCTGCTGGAATCGGCCGGCGACCTGCGCGAACGGCTGGCCGCCAACACCGCGCTGTTCCGCTCCCGGATGACCGAGGAGGGCTTCGACATCCTCCCCGGCGAGCACGCCATCGCCCCCGTCATGATCGGCGACGCGGCCGAGGCGGCCCGGACGGCGGAGCTGCTGCTGGAGCGCGGCGTGTACGTCATCGGTTTCTCCTACCCGGTGGTCCCGCAGGACCAGGCACGGATCCGGGTACAGCTGTCGGCGGCGCACTCGACCGACGATGTCCACCGCGCGGTGGACGCCTTCGTGGCGGCGAAGGCGGCCCTGAAGGCCGAGGCGGGCGCCGCCGTGGGGGCCTGACACCGCGGGCCCTGCGAAACTGACCACATGATCGAAGCACGACGGCTGCACATCCTGCGCGCGGTGGCCGACCACCGAACGGTCACCGCCGCGGCCGCCGCGCTCTACCTCACCCCCTCCGCGGTCTCCCAGCAGCTGGCCGCCCTGGAAACGGAGACCGGCCACCGCCTGGTGGAACGCAGCGCCCGCGGCGTCACGCTGACCGCCGCGGGCGAGATTCTGCTCACCCACGCCAACGCCGTACTGGCCCAGCTGGAGCGCGCCGAATCGGAACTCGCCGCATACGGCTCCGGCGAGGCCGGCGTGGTGACCGTCGCGGCCTTCGCCACCGGCATCTCCCTGGTCGTGGCGCCCGCGATCACCGAGCTCGCCGCCTCCTCGCCCGGCATCCGGGTCCGGGTCCGGGACGCCGAGGGCGACGCCAGCCTGCTGATGGTCCTCGACCGGCAGGTCGATGTCGCCGTCGCCGTCGAGTACCGGGGCGCGCCGCGCGCGGACGACCCCCGGCTGACCCGCGTCCCCCTGTACGCCGAGCCGTTCGACGCCGTCCTCCCGGTCGGCCACCGCCTCGCCGGCTCGGCGCGCATCGCGGTCGCCGACCTCGCCCAGGACCCGTGGATCGGCCCGTACCCCGGCAACCCCTGCCATGACGTGGTCGTCCTGGCCTGCGAGTACGCCGGATTCGAGCCGCGGCTGGAGCATTCCTCCGACGACTTCCGCGCGGTGGTCTCGCTGGCGTCGGCCGCGGCGGGGGTGGCGCTCGTCCCGCGGTCCGCGCTGGGCGACGGGGACCTGGCGGGGGTGGTGGTCCGCCCCGTCGACGGCGTGGCGCCCACCCGGCGGGTCTTCGCCGCCGTACGCCGCGGGGCCGAGGAACATCCGCTGCTGCGCCCGGTGCTGGCGGCCCTGAAGGAGGCGGCGGCGCCTCAGGGCTGAGCGCCGGCGGGCCCCGAGCACACCGTTGCCCGGCCGCGTCTGCGCGCCGTCCCGGAGCGCGCATGGCAGGCTCGGCACGGCGGCGGCAAGGGTGGCGCCAGGCGCAGTCCCGGCTCCGAGGAGGCGATGCGATGTCGGTCGGCCGGACCGGACCGGTGGGCGGCGCACCGGCCACGGCGCCGCAGGACCCGCTCGCGCTGCTGCGCAGCCGCGGCTACCTCAAGCTCCTGGTGCCGGTCGCGCTGCTCGGCGTACCGGTCTGCGCCGTGGCGTTCGGCTTTCTCGCGCTGGTCCACGCGCTGGAACCGCTGATCTACCAGGACCTGCCGCGGGCGCTGGGCTTCCACGGCACCCCGGTGTGGTGGCCGCTGCCGATGCTCGCGGCCGGCGGTGCGCTGGTCGCGCTGACCATCCGCTACCTGCCGGGCAACGGTGGCCATGAACCGGCCGACGGACTGGCGCTCGGCGGCGCCCCCGCCCCGTCCGCGCTGCCGGGTATCGTGCTGGCCGCGCTGGCCACCCTCGGCTGCGGCGCGGTGCTCGGCCCCGAGGCGCCGCTGATCGCGCTCGGCGGCGGGCTGGCCGTCGCCGCCGTACGCCCGGTGCAACGGAACCTGACCGAGCAGGCGGTCGCCGTGGTGGGCGCCGCGGGCAGCTTCGCCGCGCTCAGCGCGCTGCTCGGTTCCCCGCTGCTGGGGGCGTTCCTGCTGATGGAGGCCTCGGGGCTGGGCGGCGCGCTGCTGGGCGTGATGCTGGTGCCCGGACTGCTCGCGGCCGGGATCGGCGCGCTCATCTTCACCGGCCTGGGGGACTGGACCGGGCTCGGCACGTACTCGCTCACCCTCCACGACGTCCCCAAGGCCGCCGCCCCGGCCCTCCCGGAATTCGGCTGGGCGCTCGCCATCGGCGTGCTCGGCGCCCTCGCCGGGCACGGCGTACGCCGGCTCGCCCTGTTCCTCAAGGACCGCGTCGCCGCGCACCGGCTCCCGGCCACGGTGGCGCTGGCCCTTGTGGTGGGTGCCCTGGCGATCGCGTTCGCCGAGGCCACCGGCAAACCGGCGTCCGAGGTGCTGTACTCGGGGCAGTCGGCGCTGGGGACCCTCTTCGGCCACACCGCCGACTTCCCGGCGGTGGCACTGGTCCTCCTCGTCGTCTGCAAGAGCCTGGCGTACTGCGCTTCGCTGAGCTGCTTCCGGGGCGGCCCCATCTTCCCCGCGATGTTCATCGGCGCGGTGGGCGGCATCGCCCTGGCCCACCTCCCCGGCCTGTCGGACACCGCGGGATTCGCCATGGGCATCGGCGCGATGACGGTCGCGATGCTGCGCCTCCCGATGACCGCCGTCCTGTTGGCCACCCTGCTGCTGGGCCGCTCCGGGCTCACCGTCATGCCCTTGGTGATCGTGGCCGTCGTCGTCGCGTACGTCGTAACGGCCCGCCTGACCCCCGCGCCGGCTCCCGGCGCACCGGCCTAGGGCCTGTCCGACCCTGACCCATCGGACAGGCCCCAGCCAGGCGCAGCGTCACACGGGCGCCGCGGTCCCCGCCTTGGCGATGAGCATGTCCAACAGCGAGAGCAGGGCGCCGCGGACGTCGTCGCGGGAGCGGGCGTCGAGCATGAGGAGGGGCGTCTCGGGGTCCCGCAGATGCAGCGCCGCCCGGATCTCCTCGGCGGTGTACGGCTGCTCGCCGTGGAAGCAGTTCGCGCCGACCACGAACGGCAGCCCGCGGTTCTCGAAGAAGTCGACGGCCGGGAAGCTGCGGTCCAGGCGACGGGTGTCGACCAGCACGATCGCGCCGAGCGCCCCGTTCAGCAGGTCGTCCCACATGAACCAGAAGCGCTCCTGGCCCGGCGTGCCGAACAGGTAGAGGACGACCCCGGCGTCGGTGAGGGTGATCCGGCCGAAGTCCATCGCGACGGTGGTCATCGACTTGGATTCGATGCCGTCGAGGTCGTCGACGCCGACCCCAGCGGCCGTCAGCCGCTCCTCGGTACGCAGCGGTTCGATCTCGGAGACCGTTTCGACCAGTGTCGTCTTGCCGACGCCGAATCCCCCGGCGATGAGGATCTTGACGGGGGACGCTTCCGGGGCGGCGGAGTCATATGCGGGCAAGGCTGTCCCTGATTTTCATGAGCAGGTGGACGTTGGTGGTCTCGGCCGGGGCCAGGGGCGGTCGGTGGTCGATCAGCCCGCGGTCCGCGAGTTCGCCGAGCAGGACCGTCATCGGCGTGAGCCGCATGCCCATACGGGCGGCGATCTCGGCGACCGCTCCGCCGTCCGGCGCCGGGCACATGGCGAGGATCGTCTGCCACTCGGTGGGCAGTCCGCCCCGGGCATCCTCGGGGACCGCCGCCGTGATCGTGGTGTCCATGGTCAGGACGGTGTGCGGAGCGGCGGTACGGCCATCGGTCAGGGCGTACAGCCGCGTCCGGCGGCGGCCTCCGTGCTGCGGATCGTCCGCCATTACGACGTGGGCGTCTGGGTGCGTTCGGGCGTGCCCAGCCATTCACCGAGCGCCTGCGCGGTGCGCACCGCCTCACCGCCCAGCTCCCCGAGGCGTGCCTTGCGGGAGGTCACCACGATGAGGGTGCTGCCCTCCCCGCAGCCGACGATGCACAGATAGCGGTCGTCCATCTCGACCAGCTGGCGGATCACCCGGCCGCCGTCGACCTCCCTGGATATCGCCTTCATCGTCGCCGCGATGCCGGAGGACGCCGCGGCGATGCGCTCCGCCTGCGGCTGGTCCAGCAGGTAGGCGCTGAGCTTGATGCCGTCGTTGGAGAGCAGCACGGCTCCCTGGATGCCGGCGATCCTGGTGAGGTTGTTGTCCAGGATGCTGTAGATCGTGTCGTTCGCTGTCGTCGTCATGGCTGGTCCTGTCGGAGCTCTGCTTCCACTTTCTGGGTCCCGTCCTCGTAGTCCGCCCAGGCGTCGGCCACCTCTTCGGGCGTCGCCGTGTCCTGGCTGACGGCTGCTTGCGGTGCGCTCGGCTCGCGCAGTTGCTCGGCGATATGCGTCTGCGGGACGCGCTCGGGCAGGGCCGGCCGGGCGTCACCGTCCCGCGCACCCACGGGCCGGACCGGCAGCGCGCTCTCCTGCGGCCGCTCCGGCGTCCGGCGGGTGGGCAGTCCGGACCCCACATGCAGCACCAGCTCGGGCTTGCGTTCCTCGGGGCGGCGCGCAGCGGGGGCGGGGCGCGCGGGGGCGGGCGCTGCGGCGGCGGACGGTGCGGGGGTGGCCGGCGCCGACGCGCGCGCCGGTTCCCGCTCGGTCGGCACGAGCAGCTCCTGGGGAACGATGACCACGGCCGACGTCCCGCCGTACACCGAGCGGCGCAGCGTGACCGTGATCCCGAGCTGGTCGGCGAGATGACCGACCACGAAGAGACCCAGCCGGTGCGCGTTCTCCGCCAGGACGGCGTACGGCGGGGCCGAGTGCAGCCGCCCGTTCATCTCCTCGTAGCGCTCGGGCGCCACCCGAGGACCGCGGTCCTCGATCTCGACCGACAGTCCGTCGGCCACCGACTCGGCCCGGATGACGACCTTCGACCGCGGCGGGGAGAACCGGGTGGCGTTGTCCAGCAGTTCCGCCAGCAGATGGCTGATCTGGCTGATCACCTGCGGCTCCACGCTGACCTCGTCCAGCGCCTGCCGCTCGATCCGCCGGAAGTCCTCGACCTCCGCCGCGGCCTCGCGCAGCAGGTCGGCGAGGCGCATGGGCTCGGTGTGCGGGTCGGGAATCTCGCCGCCCGCCAGGATGAGCAGGTTCTCGATCTGCCGCCGCATGCCCACCGTCAGCTGGTCGGAGCGCATCAGCTGGGCCAGCAGCGCCTCGTCGTGTCCGAAGGTGTCCTGAAGGTCTTCGGTCAGGCTCAGCTGACGGCTGACCAGGTTTCCGGTGCGCGAGGCGATGCCCGCGGCGAACATCCCGAAGCCGTGGCGCTCGTCCGCCAGCTGCCGGTGCCCGTCGACGGACACGGCGACGACCCGGGCGAACGCATCGCTGATCCGACCGACCTCGTCCCGCTCCCCGCTGCTCCTGGGCAGCGCCTCGGCGTCGACGGCCTGTCCACGCTGGAGCCGGGCGACGACATCCGGCAGGGTCTCCTCGGCCATGGTGACGGTGCGTTCGTGCAGATCGTGCAGGCGCCGGAGCGCCGAGCGGGTGAGGACGACGACGAAGGCCGCGACGGCCAGCAGTGCCGCGCCGCTGCCCACGATCAGCCAGGTGACCTTCGTCTCGAGGTCGGACGCCTTGGCGTTGGCGTTCGTGATCACCTCTTGTGACCGCTGGACGTTGAGCGTGTCCAGCTGGACCGCGAGCTTCTCGTGCGCGGGCCGCCAGCCGTCGACCTCGCGCGGCAGCCGCACGCCGGAGGCGATGTCCCGGTGGCCGGAGACCACCGCGTTCTCGATACGGGTCTTGCTCGCCCATGCCTGCGAGCCGACGATCCGCCGGTACAGCGCGCCGTCCTCGGCCGGCAGATACGGCGCGATCCACGTCTCGTACAGGTACCGGTGGGCGCCGACGGCGTTGGCGAATGCGGCGAACCCGGGGGCGGTCAGCTTTCTCGACGGGCCGGCCAGCGCGAGCGCGGTGTCCTCGCGCGCCAGCATCTCCGTCGCCGAGAACATCGCGACGACCGGCCGGCTCTCCTGAGTGAGCTCGGCGTCCTCGATGTGGTTGAACTCCTCCTGGTAGAGGTCGATCATCCGGGCGATCGAGCCCGTGTAGTAGCCGATCGTGGTGTCGGCGCCGCCGCTCCGGGCGTCCGCCCGCTCGCGGTAGGCGTCCAGGTCGTCGAGACCGTCCGTCAGCTCCCGCAGGAGACGGCCCTCGGCCCCGGGTTCCGACGGCGCGGAGGCGACCGCCCGGCGGAACTCCGCCGCCGCCCGGTCCGTGGCCGCACGCCGGTCGCGCAGATCGATGACGGACACGGGAGACCCCGCCCACCGCGCGGCCGTCAGGGACCGTTCGGCCTGCATCGCGGTCATGAGGGTGTGCACGGATCCGCCGACCCGCTCGCCGTCCGCCACATCGGCGCGCAGATGCCGCGACTGCTGCAGCAAGCGGTCGACGGTCACGGCGACTTGGGTACCCATGGCCACGGTGGGGACGATTGCCAGCCAAATGAGCAGGGTGCGAAGGCGCACGGTGCGCCGCCGACGTATGCCCGGCGACTTCTGCGGGCCTTCGGGTGCTAGGGGAGACATCAATCCTCGAGGGCGGGAGAACGGGAGTGCAACCGGCGGTCGGACGCAGGGTGAGCCGGGGGAGGGGGACGGATGGACGCCGGTCCGGCTGCGGTGGGACGGGAGGGATGCAGATCATAACCAGCCACGCCGCGAAAAGGAGAGGTTGTCTCGGCGATGGGCGAATGGTAGGTGCGTCACAAGGCGTTGGGGAGCGGAGACCGGACCGGCGTTCCCCGCCGAGCCGGCCGGACGCCGATCCGCCGAAGCGGCCGGACACCGGCCCCTCGGACACGGCCCTAACGCCGCGGCGTCCGCCCCGTCCTGGTCCAGGTGGTCAGCTGCCGCTCCGTCCAGGTGGTGATGACCCGCTCCGCCGGCACCCCGCACTCCTCCGCGCGGGCGCACCCATATATCTGCCAGTCCAGCTGCCCCGGCGCATGCGCATCGCTGTCGATGGCGAACAGCGTCCCGGCGTCCAGCGCCTGACGGAGCAGCCGGCGCGGGGGATCGAAACGGTCGGGGCGGCAGTTGATCTCCACGGCCGTACGGTGTGCCGCGCAGGCCGCGAACACCTCGCCGGCGTCGAACTGCGACTCCGGCCGCAGCTTGCCGGTGATCTGCCGGCCGGTGCAGTGACCCAGCACGTCGACCAGCGGGTTGGTGACCGCGGCCAGGAGCCGACGGGTCATCGGTCCGGACTCCATCCGTAGTTTGGAGTGGACCGAGGCGACCACCACATCGAGTTCCGCCAGCAGCTCCGGCTCCTGGTCCAGCTCGCCGTTGTCGAGGATGTCGCACTCGATGCCGGTCAGCAGCCGGAACGGCGCCAGCCGTGCGTTCACCTCCGTCACCAGCGACAGCTGCGCGCGGAGCCGGTCCGGGCTCAGCCCGCGGGCGACGGTGAGCCGGGGGGAGTGGTCGGTCAGCACACACCACGTGTGCCCGAGGTCGCGGGCGGCGGTGGCCATCGCCTCGACGGGGCTGCCACCGTCGGACCAGTCCGAGTGCAGATGGCAGTCGCCGCGCAGCGCCCGCCGCAGCCGCTGCCCCTGCTCCCCCTCGACCAGCGGCCCGCCCGCTTCCTCCTCCATGCGCGCCAGATATGCGGGCACCTCGTCCGACAGTGCCTCCTCGACCACCTGGGCCGTCTTGGGCCCCAGCCCCTTGAGCCGGGCCAGCGAACCGTTCGCCGCGCGCTTGCGGACCTCGTCGGGGGAGAGTCCGCCGATCACCTCCGACGCCGTGCGGAACGCCCGTACGCGGTAGGTCACCGCCCCTTGCCGCTCCAGCAGGAAGGCGATCCGCTCCAGCGCCTCGACCGGCTCCACCTGCGGCTCCTTCCCGGCGTGCCGCGCAGTCCCCTTCCACGGTGCCGCACCGGGGGACCGGCTGCCACCGGCGGGATGTGAAGGGGCGGGCGGGGACACGCCTTCGGTCGTTATACGGCGCCATTGGCCGGTATGTCGCGGGGCCTCACACGGGGGGGCATCACGCACCGAAGCGGGGCGCCGACCGGAAATCGCCTAAATCGCCCGCATCCCGCGTAGCGTCATTATGTGGCTATGTCCGATCTCCGGATGGGCGATCCCTTTCTGTTCGTGATGGCCCGTCAATTCCGGCGCGCATTACCGGCAATATCGCCCGGAAATGCGGGGTGGTGCATGTTCCGGCAATGCCCGCGCAACATCTCTCGATAGATGCCGAAGGCAACCTTGGCAGGTCTTTGGCGGGGCCGTGGCCGGATGTAGCGAAAAGCTCGGGCCTTCAGAAAATCTGCACATCGAATGTGTAGGCGACACACGCCGTCTCGTCGGCCATCCACGTCCTGACCTGCGGCTCAGCGCTTTGCGACGGGAATGTCCAGTTCGGGGTAAAGGGCGCGCCAAATCGCCAAGATCCAAGCGGTAGAACATGTGAAGAAGCTGCCACCAAGTCATGAACATGTGTCCACGTCAGGTAATTCGATGGAGGCTTGGAGTCCGGATCCGCGCTCGTCGGATTAGCAGACCAACGCGCCTGCATGCTTTGATCCTTCGCACCGCGGAAGTCGCACATGGGTTCTCGGTTTCGAGACCCGGCAACCGCTGCCGCGGCCGTACTGCCCTGCCGGACGGCTCGGCCGCAGCTATTAGTTACATGCATCCGAAAGGAATCATCATGCGCGAGATTCAGACCCAGGAAATCGCTGACAGCGAGCTGGACAACGTGGCCGGTGGCCTCGTCGGTGGCCTGGTCGGCACCGTTACCAACACCGCCGACTCCGTCGCCCCGGTTTCGGGCCTGGTGAACACCGCCACCGGTCTGGTCGAGCAGACCGCCGGTGTCAACACCGCGGGCGTGACGGGCCTCGTCGCCGGTCTCTGAGACCAACGGCAGGTCGGCGTCCCCTCCTTGCCGACATGCCGCACCGGGCGCCCCGGAACCACCAGGCTTTCGCCGGGTTCCGGGGCACCCGGCTGCCGCCACCCGGAGGCACCCCCGTACGCTCGGCCCCACGCAGCGCCGGCCGGACCGAGCTGCCTTGGCTGCCTTGTCCGAGGCGGGCCAGACAGATCCATCGCAGCTGAGGGAAGAGTGTCGTGCAGTTTCGCCAACAGGCCCTTTCCAAGCTGCAGTCGCCGGAGGAAATCGATCTCCCGGTGCGCTTCGCCCGGCCCCAGGGCTGGCTCGTACTGATCATCACGGTCGTCGTACTGATCGGCGCCGCCATGTGGGCCGTGACCGGCTCCGTCTCCTCCACCATCAACGCACCGGGCATCCTCACCCACGGCCAGGGCAGCTACATCCTGCAGAGCCCCGTCGCGGGCCAGGTGACCGCCGTGCTCGCCGAAGAGGGCAAGCAGGTCGCCGCCAATTCCCCCGTGCTCAAGGTCCGTACCGCACGCGGCACCGTCGTCGTCCGCGCGATCGCCGCGGGCCGGCTGACCACCATGGTCGCCACCATCGGCTCCGTCGTCACCACCGGCGCGGACATCGCCTCCGTGGAACGCGTCGCGCGCCCCGACGACCCCCTGACCGCGACGCTCTACGTCCCCGCCGCCAACGCCGCGACGGTCCCCGTGGGCGCCTCGGTCGATCTCACCGTCCAGTCCGTGCCGGCCCAGCAGTACGGCGTACTGCGCGGCCGGGTGCAGGCGGTCGGCCGGGCCGCCCAGACCCGCCAGCGGATCGGCGCCTACCTGGGCAGCAGTCAGCTCGGCGAGCAGTTCTCGCAGCACGGCCCGCCCGTCGCCGTCCTGGTGAAGCTGGACCGCGCGCCCCGCACCAGATCCGGCTACGCCTGGTCCACCTCCGACGGACCGCCCTTCGCGGTCGACTCGATGACGATGGCCGACGGCGCCGTCCACCTTGCCGAGCAGCACCCGATCGATTGGCTGCTGCCGTGACCGCACCGAACGACGCCGCCCGGACCGGCGCCCCCCAGCAGCAGTTGCCGCCCCCGGGCCGCCGCCGGCACCGCCCGGAGCCCGCGCCCAGCGGCCGCCGGGCCCGCCGCGCCGCACCCCCGCAGAACCCGAAGGCCGGGAAGACCCGGTCGGTCCGCACCCCCACCGTCCTCCAGATGGAGGCCGTGGAATGCGGCGCCGCCTCGCTGGCCATGGTCCTCGCCCACTTCGGCAAGCACGTGCCGCTGGAGGAGCTGCGGATCGCCTGCGGCGTCTCCCGCGACGGCTCCCGGGCCAGCAACCTCCTCAAGGCCGCCCGCAGTTACGGCCTGACGGCCAAGGGCATGCAGATGGAACCGGCCGCGCTCGCCGAGGTCCAGGCGCCCGCCATCCTCTTCTGGGAGTTCAACCACTACGTCGTCTACGACGGCATGGGCCGCAAGCTCGGCCGCAAGGGCGTGCACATCAACGACCCCGACAAGGGCCGCCGCTTCGTGGCGATGGAGGACTTCGACACCAGCTTCACCGGTGTCGCGCTCGTCTTCGAGCCGTCCGAGTCGTTCGAGAAGGGCGGGCGCAAGCCGGGGATCCTGGGCGCCGTGCCCGCCCGCCTGCGCGGCACCAAGGGCACCCTGCTGGCCGCCCTGCTCGCCAGCCTGCTGCTGGTCGCGGTCGGCGCGGCGGTGCCCGCGCTGAGCCGCACGTACATCGACATGTTCCTGATCGGCAACCAGACCTCGCTGCTGGGGCCGCTCTTCGCCTCGATGACCGCGATGGTCGCGCTCACCGCCGTACTCACCGGCCTCCAACAGGCGAACCTGCTGCGCGGCCGCATCATCTCCTCCACCCTCAGCAGCGCCCGCTTCCTGCGCCATCTGCTCAGACTCCCGGTCACCTTCTTCGCCCAGCGCAGCCCCGCCGACCTCGTCCAGCGGCTCCAGTCCAACGACGCGGTCGCCGAAACCCTGGCCCGCGACCTCGCCGCGGCCGGGGTGGACGGCATCGTCGTCGTCCTCTACGCCCTCCTGCTGTGGACCTACGACCCGCAGCTGACCGTCATCGGCGTGGGCATCGCGCTGCTCAACGTCGTCGCGATGCGCATCGTGGTACGCCTGCGCGCCACCCACACCCAGAAACTGCGCGCGGACAGCGCCCGGCTGACCAACACCTCCTACACCGGCCTCCAGCTCATCGAGACGATGAAGGCCACCGGCGGCGAGAACGGCTACTTCCGCCGCTGGGCCGGCCAGCACGCGGCCACGCTGGAGGAACAGCAGCGGCTCGGCGTCCCCAGCGCCTGGCTGGCCGTCGTCGCACCCACCCTCGCCACGCTCAACAGCGCCCTGATCCTGTGGATCGGCGGACTGCGGGCCGTCGAGGGCCATATCTCCATCGGCCTGCTCGTCGCCTTCCAGGCGCTGGTGACCCGCTTCACCGCACCCATCACCCGGCTCAACGGCGTGGCCGGCCGGATCCAGGACTTCGCCGCCGACGTGGCCCGCCTCAAGGACGTCGAGAGCTTCCCCGCCGACAGCCTCTACGCCCGCCCCGGCGCGGACGGCGGCACCCGCCGCCTCAAGGGCCATGTGACGCTGGAGAACATCACCTTCGGCTACAGCCCGCTCGACAAACCGCTGCTCACCGGCTTCTCCCTCGCCGTCGGCCCCGGCCGCCAGGTGGCCCTCGTCGGCGGCTCCGGCAGCGGCAAGTCCACCGTCTCGCGGCTGATATCCGGCCTCTACACCCCCTGGGAAGGCACGATCCGCATCGACGGGCAGCGCCTGGAGGACATCTCCCGCAGCGCGCTGGCCGCCTCCGTCTCCTTCGTCGACCAGGACATCTTTCTCTTCGAAGGCACCGTGCGGGACAACGTGGCGCTCTGGGACCCCTCGATCCCGGACGACGCCGTCATCACCGCCCTGCGCGACGCCGCCCTCTACGACGACGTCATCGCCCGGCGCCCCGACGGCATCCACAGCCGCGTCGAGCAGGACGGCCGCAACTTCTCCGGCGGACAGCGGCAGCGCCTGGAGATCGCCCGCGCACTGGTCCGGCGGCCCAGCATCCTCGTCCTCGACGAGGTCACCAGCGCCCTGGACGCCCAGACCGAACAGACCATCATCGACAACCTGCGGCGGCGCGGCTGCGCCTGCGTGGTCATCGCCCACCGGCTGAGCACGGTCCGCGACAGCGACGAGATCGTGGTCCTCGACCACGGTGAGGTCGTCGAACGCGGCCGGCACGAGGACCTGGTCGCCGCCCAGGGCCCGTACGCCGAGCTGGTCAAGGAGCACTGACGTGTCATCCATGATTCCGCCCCCCGCCTCGTCCACGGCCGGGGAACCGGGCGAGATGGACGCGGTGACGCAGGCGATGGGAGGCCTCGGCACCCCCGTCGACTGCACCGGACTGCGCAGCGTCCCCCTCGAAGGCCCGCACGTCCTGTGGCTGGTCACCGGCGGCTGCCTCGATCTCTTCGCGGTCGACGCCGTCCAGGAGGGCCACTGGCACTTCCTCGGCCGGCTGGAGACCGGAACGCTGCTGCTCGGCCCCGTCGAGGGCCCGCAGCACACCCTCCTGGGCCGCCCGTCGCAGGACTGCGCGCTGCGCCGCATCCCGCTGCGCGAGCTGCCCCGCCCCGAATACGGCGGCGAGTACGGCCCGGAATACGGCTCCGAATACGGCGGCGAGTACGGGACGTACGGCAACGGGACGTACCAGAGCGGCTACGGCGACACCTACGCGGGCCAGGACGGCGGCCCCACCCCCCTGGAACACGCCTTCGCGCTCGGCACCGGCCGCAGCCTGGGCGTGCTGTTCGAGGCCCCGCTCGACGGCCGGCCCGGCGACGAGGCGGTGGCCGACGACGACATCCTGTGGATGCCGGTGCCGCCCGGCAGCGTGCAGTACGGCGCCACCTACGGCGCGGATGCCGCGGACGCCCTGCTGGTCGACCCCGCGATGTGGCAGCAGATGGTCAATCAGCAGTACCGGCTGCTGTCCGCCGTGGACCGCTGGATCGAGCAGCTGGAGCGGGCGCACGAGGACCGCACGGCGGCCGGCATCAAGGCGGGCGAGGCGGTCCGCGAACGCGCCGACCAGGCGCTGCTGGCCTCCATCGGCCGCCAGGACCGCGGCGGCCGCGGCACCCGCACGGACCGCGCCACCGACGACGCCACCTTCGCGGTCTGCCGAACGGTCGCCGAGGCCGCCGGGATCACGCTGACCGAGCCCCCGAAGGGCGGCGCCGTCAACGACCGCATCAGCCCCGTCGAGCGGATCGCCGTCAGCTCCCGCATCCGCACCCGCGCCGTCCGGCTCGGCAACAGCTGGTGGCGCACGGACACCGGCCCGCTGGTGGGCCATCGCGCCAAGTCCGGCGCCCCCGTCGCGCTGCTGTGGCGCCGCGGCCGCTACGAGGCGGTCAACCCGGCCTCCGGGCTGCGCATCCGCATCGGCAAGGACAACGCCGACGAGTTCGAGCCGCGTGCCGTCATGTTCTACCGCCCGCTGCCCGAACGGCCGATGACCATGTGGCGGCTGATGCGCTTCAGCCTGCTCGGCACCCGTATGGACGTCCGCAATCTCGCCATCAGCGGACTGGTGACGGTCGGCCTCGGCGCGCTGGTCCCGATCGCGACCGGCAAGGTCCTCGGCGTGTACGTCCCGGCCGCCGAGCGGGGCCTGATCGTCCAGGTCGCCCTCGCCGTCATCATCTCCGGCATCGTCACCGCCGCCTTCATGCTGCTGCAGAACCTCACCGTGCTGCGGATGGAGGGCCGGATCGAGAGCGCCCTCCAGCCCGCGGTGTGGGACCGGCTGCTGCGGCTGCCGACGAAGTTCTTCACCGAACGCTCCACCGGAGAGCTGGCCAGCGCGGCCATGGGCATCAGCGCCATCCGGCGGGTGCTGTCCGGCGTCGGCCCGGTGGCCGTCCAGTCCGTCACGGTCGGCGCGATGAACCTCGTCCTGCTGCTCCTCTACAGCGTGCCGCTGGCGCTGGCGGCGATCGGCATGCTCGTCGTCATCGGCGCGGTCTTCCTCGCCATGGGCCTGTGGGAGCTGCGCTGGCAGCGGCGGCTGATCACCCTCAGCAACAAGCTCAACAACCAGGCCTTCCAGACCCTGCGCGGACTGCCCAAGCTGCGCGTCGCCGCGGCCGAGAGCTTCGCGTACGCCGCCTGGGCCCGCGAGTTCGCCCGCTCGCGCGAACTCCAGCAGAAGGCCGGCCGGATCAAGAATCTGACCACCGTCCTCAACGCCGTCTATCTGCCGCTCTGCTCGCTCACCATGTTCCTTCTGCTGGCCGGGCCGGCCCGCGGCAGCATGTCGGCGGGGTCGTTCCTGACCTTCAACACGGCCATGACCATGCTGCTGACCTCGGTCACCCAGATCACCGGCGCCTTCGTCTCGGCGGCCGCCGCGCTGCCGATGTTCGAGCAGATCAAGCCGGTGCTGGACGAGGCGCCCGAGGTCCGCGGCGCCAGTGCGCAGCCCGGAACCCTCTCCGGCGGCATCGCGGCCAAGAAGCTCTCCTTCCGCTACACGGACGACGGCCCCCTGGTCCTCGACGACATCTCCCTCGAGGTCGCGCCCGGCGAGTTCGTGGCCGTCGTCGGCCCCAGTGGCTGCGGTAAGTCGACGCTGCTGCGGCTGCTCATCGGCTTCGACAAGCCGTCCTCCGGCAGCGTGCTCTACGACGGCCAGGACCTGGCCGCCCTCGACCAGGCGGCGGTGCGACGCCAGTGCGGCGTGGTGCTGCAGAACGCCCAGCCGCTCACCGGCTCCATCCTGGACTGCATCTGCGGCGCCGAGGCATTCACCCAGGAAGAGGCCTGGGAGGCGGCCGAGATGGCGGGCCTGGCCGAGGACATCAAGCGGATGCCGATGGGCCTGCACACCATGATCTCCGGCGGCGGCGCGATCTCCGGCGGCCAGCGCCAGCGCCTGATGATCGCCCAGGCGCTGATCCGCCGGCCGCGCATCCTCTTCTTCGACGAGGCCACCAGCGCCCTGGACAACGAGACCCAGCGCATCGTCATCGAAAGCACCCGCAAGCTCAGCGCCAGCCGCCTGGTGATCGCCCACCGCCTGTCCACCGTCATGGACGCCGACCGCGTCATCGTCATGGCGGACGGCCGCGTCGTCGAGCAGGGCGCCCCCGCCGAACTGCTCGCCAACACCGGGGGGCACCTGCACGAACTGGTACGCCGCCAGCTGACCTGACGCGACCTCGTCCCACGCCACCTCCCACGCAGCCTCCCGTGACCCGACCCGGACGGCCGGTCCCCGCATCCCCGCATCCCCGTAAAACACCGCATATCGTGCAGGGCAGCGGACGGAGGATGAGATGGCCACAGCGCGGGACCTGTTCGGCGGGATGCCGCCCGACCGGCGCCGGAAGCTGACCGAGATCGCCCGTGAGGTGTCGCTGCCCCGCGCCACCCGCCTCTTCGAGGAGGGCCACCGGGCGGACCGGTTCTGGATCATCCGCAGCGGCAAGGTCGCGCTCGACCAGCGCGTTCCCGGCCGCCAGGCGGCGGTCGTGGAGACCCTCGGCCGCGATGAACTGCTCGGCTGGTCCTGGCTCTTCCCGCCGTACCTCTGGCACCTGGGCGCGGAGACCACCGGCCCGGTGGAGGCGGTGGAGTTCGACGCCACGGTCGTCCGCGACCTGTGCGACTCCGACCCGGTCGTCGGCCGGGCGATGTACCGCTATGTCGCCGAAACGCTCGCCGACCGGCTGCACGGCACCCGCACCCGGCTGCTCGACCTCTACGGCCCGCACGGCAGCGGCCTGGAACCCTGAGCTCCGGACGGCCGGCGCCGGGAACCGTAACCGTCACCCCGCCGACTACCTGTGCCGGGCCGCGACTGCGGCCCGTCGGAGAGTGAGTCGTAGGGAGAGGCCCATGCGTCCTTGGCGGATGTGCGGATTGGCGGTGGTCGTCGCGCTGGCCGCGACCGCGTGCGGCGGCGGCAGCGGCGGTACGGGGACCGACAAGGGCGCCGCGGGGCGCGCGGCCGACGGATTCCCGGTGAAGGTGGCCGACTGCCAGGGCGCCCGCACCACGTTCGACGCCCCGCCCCGCAAGATCGTGACGAGCAATGCGGCAAGCCTGGAGATGCTGCTGCGGCTGGGTGTCGGCGACCGGATCATCGGCACCGGATTCCCGCCCGGCAAGGGCACCGTGCCCGGCAAGCTCGGCGCGCAGGCGGAGAAGGTCCCGGTGCTGGGGAAGTCCGTCATCGCCAAGGAGAAGCTGCTCGGGTCGGGGGCCGATCTCTACGTCGACACCTTCTCCTCGATGGGGAACATGGGCGGCGCGGGCAATGCGCCGACACCGGAGGAGTTCACCGCGGCGGGAATCAAGCACGTCTATCTCGCCTCCACCGCATGCGCGTCCATGGCCAAGAAGCCGCAGCACGACCTGTCCGGGGTGGAAGGCGACATCATCCGGCTCGGCGCGGTGACCGGGACGGCGCAGCGGGCGCGGGCCATCGTGGCCGGGATGCGGGCGAAGGTCGCCGCGGTGCACAAGGCCATCGGTGACGTACCGGAGGGCAAACGCCCCGGATATTTCTTCTTCGACTTCGACGCGGGCACCAGGCAGCCGATGGCGGTGTGCGGCAAACAGGTCGCCAACGCCGTGATCAGCCAGGCCGGGGCGCGCAATGTCTTCGCCGGGTGTGACGGCGACTTCAAGCCCGTCTCGTGGGAGGACGTGGTCGCCAAGGACCCGGACTGGATCCAGCTCGGGGTACGCAACCGCGGCGATGCGGCGGCCACGGCGAAGGCGTACGACCAGGCCGAGGCGTTCCTGAAGAGCTTCCCGGCCACCAAGGGGCTGCGCGCGGTCCGGGAGGGGAAGTTCCTGCGGATCGGGTCGGAGCACACCACCATCGCCGGCGTCGGCAACGCGGAAGCGGTGGAGCGGATCGCGCGCACGATCCACCCGGACGACTTCCCGGCGGGCCGGTAGTGGCGGCGGCGGTCACCGACCGGGCGCGGCGGACGGTGCGCCCGGTGCCGCTCGCCGTGGGGACGGGCCTGGCGCTGGCGGTGGCGCTGACCGCCGCCGTGGCGCTCGGCTCCACGGACATCGCCCCCGGCGAGGTGTGGTCCGTGGTGTTCCGGCGGCTGGGCGGCGCGGCCCTGCGGCCCGGCACCAGCGACCTGATCGTCTGGCAACTCCGTGTCCCCAGGGCGCTGTTGGCCGCGCTGGTCGGCGCCGGACTGGGGCTGGTGGGTGCGGCGACCCAGGCGCTGGTCCGCAATCCGCTGGCGGACCCGTACCTGCTGGGCATCTCCAACGGCGCCTCCCTCGGCGCGGTCGCCGCGATCGTGCTGGGCGCGGGCACCGGCGGCCTGCTGGGCCTCGGGCTGTCCGGGGCCGCCTTCGCGGGTGCGCTCGGCTCGTTCGCGCTGGTGTGGTCCATGGCCCGGCGCGGCGGGGGCTTCTCGCCGCTGCGACTGGTGCTGGCGGGAGTGGGGATCGGGCAGTTCCTGTCCGGGTTCACCAGCTATCTGGTGCTCCAGGCCGGTGACGAGCAGCAGACCCGCAGCGTGCTGTTCTGGCTGATGGGGAGCCTGAGCGGGGCGACCTGGAGCGTGCTGTGGCTGCCGGCGCTCGCCGTCGCCGCCGGACTGCTCGTCCTCCAGGCCCGCGCCCGCGCCATGAACGCCCTGCTCATGGGCGACGAAACCGCGGCCGGCGTGGGCGTGGACGTCACCCGGCTGCGGCGCGAGCTGTTCGTGGTGACCAGCCTGCTCACCGGCGTCCTGGTGTCCGTCTCCGGGGCCATCGCCTTCGTGGGCCTGATGGTGCCCCACCTCTGCCGTCTGCTCATCGGCGGCGATCACCGTCGTCTGCTGCCGCTCTCCGCGCTCACCGGGGCGCTGCTGCTGGTCGTCGTCGACGTGGTGTGCCGTACGGCGATGGACACCCAGGAGCTGCCGGTGGGAGTGGTGACGGCGATGATCGGGGCGCCCGCCCTGCTGTTCATTCTGGACCGGCGGATGGAGGCGGGCCGATGAAGGTCGAGATCGAGGATCTGCACGTCGGCTATGCGGGCCGGGACGTGATCGCGGGGGTGCGCCTCGTGGCGGCCGAGGGCGAGATCGCCGGGCTGGTCGGCCCCAACGGCAGCGGAAAATCCACCGTGCTGCGCACCGTCTACCGCCATCTGCGGCCCACCGCCGGGCGGGTGCTCCTGGCCGGGGACGATATCCGCGCGCTGCGCCCGGGACAGGCCGCCCGGCAGGTCGCCGCGCTCCCGCAGGAACGCGGCGGCGACTTCGAGCTGACCGTACGCGAGGTGGTGGTGATGGGGCGCACGCCCTACAAGCGGGCCTTCGCCGGGGACGACGACGGCGACCGGGAGATCGTGGCCCGGTCGCTGGCCGCCGTCGGCATGACCGGGCACGCGGCGCACCGGTTCTCCGCGCTGTCGGGCGGCGAGCGCCAACGCGTCCTGCTGGCACGGGCCTTCGCACAGGAACCGCAGGTGCTGGTGCTGGACGAGCCGACCAACCACCTCGATGTCCGGCACCAGGTGGAGCTGCTCGCCCTGCTGCGCGCGCAGCGCCGCACCACGCTGATCTCCCTGCACGACCTGAACGCCGCGGCGTCCCTGTGCGACCGGCTGCATGTGCTGCACCAAGGGCAGGTGGTGGCCTCCGGTACGCCCCGCGAGGTGCTCACCCCCGAGCTGCTGGCCGAGGTCTTCGGGGTGCGCGCCGCGGTCACCGAACACCCGCTCACCGGCGACCCGTTGATCGCCTTCGACCACCGCAGGACGGCGCACACCCAGGACGCGGGCCATCACCGCGCCCTCCGCTGAGGCGTGCGGCCGACGCCCGATTCGGTCGCGCTACGGCGCCTCGAAATGGCTCGGCCGCCCCTGGCGCAGCACCAGGCGGCCGATCCGCTCGGCGTCCGCCCGCCGCATCAACTCCGTTCTTCCGTCGCGGTGTCGGAGGACGCACGCATGCCACGGCGTCATCCACACATCCGGCGCGTCGAGCAGCCGGATGCCGAACTTGGCCGAACCGCGCGGCTGCGGATGAATGGACAGCCGGACCGCCCCCGGATGGTGCCCGGCGATCAGATCGCCCCAGGCGCGGCTGCGCTGGATCACGCCGTACGCGCGGGCCCGGCAGGCGCGCTGCAATGCCGACCGGGTACCGGTGAAGGAAACGGCGTCCTCGAAGAGGAAGCGGGTGATGCCCTGGTACAGCCGCAGCGTCTCCGCGTCGCCGCCGCGGGTCTGTGCCCGCAGCGTCTCCAGGGACGGCGCGTGGTGTGCGTGGACCCGGGCGCGCTTGTCGTCGTAGGGCAGATCGCCGTAGACATCGCGCAGGTCGAAGAGGTGCAGACGGGTCAGGCCCGCGTCCGCGATCAGCGCGCGCAGGGCGTCGCCGTAGGCGTCGATCTGCGGGTCGGGGACGTGGATGAGATCGCCGAAGAGATGGCCGTCGGAGCAGAGGACGACCCGCGCACCGGGCGGGTGGACGGCGGCGATCCGGGCGCAGAGGCCGTCGAGGAAGCGCAGGGCGAGCCGTTCGCCCTCGTCGGGGAGATGGCCCAGCACCTTGGCCGGGTTGGGGGATTTGCAGGGGAAGCCGGGGAGGGTGAACCGGATCGGTTCGCCGGCCGCGATGGCCGGGAGGAGCTGGCGGAGCTGGGGGCGGAACGCGTCGGGGGCGGCCTCGTGCGGGCCGTCCGCCTGCGGGCCGTCCGGCGTGCGGCGGTAGGGCAGGAGGATCGCCAGCACCGCTTCGGCGGTCGCCCGGTGGCGGGCGGCCGTGCCGGGGTGCGGGCGTGCCGGGTGGGTCGTCCTGTGATGGGTCAGCATGCGGCGTCCGCGCCCCGTCCGACGGGGCAGCGGGCGGCCGCCGGTCCGTCCGAGGCGGGACCGTACGCCACCGGAAGCCGTTCGACCCCACGGGCAAGTACCGCCGAGGTCCAGGACAGTTCGGCGTCGGCTCCGGCCGGCCGCAGGCCCGGCAGCCGGCGCAGCAGCGTGCCCAGGGCGATCTGGAGTTCGATACGGGCCAGGGCCGCGCCGGGGCAGAAGTGGATGCCGTGGCCGAAGGCGAGATGCGGGTTGGGGGAGCGGCCGAGGTCGAGGGTGTCGGCGTCGGCGAACCGGCGCGGGTCCCGGTTGGCCGCACACAGCGAGACGATCACGGAGTCGCCCGCCGGGATCCGCGTCCCGTGCAGATCGGCGTCCTCGGCGAAGAAACGCCAGGTCGTCAGCTCGAAGGCGCTGTCATGGCGCAGCAGTTCCTCGACCGCCCGGGGCAGCAGCTCGGGACGGCCGGCCAGCGCCGCCAGCTGTTCGGGGTGCCGCAGCAGGTTGACCAGGGAGGTGGTGATCTGGTTGGTGACCGGCTCCTGTCCGGCGACCAGCAGCTGGAAGATCATGGAGTCGAGCTCCTCCTGCCCGAGCCGTCCGGCGTCCCGGGCCACCACCAGCCGCGAGAGCAGATCCTCGCCGCGCTCGCGCCGCTTGTGGTCCACCAGGTCGGCGATGTACCGCTGGAGGCCGCGCAGCCGCGCCTCGTACGCGGGGCGGCCCGGGTCGTCGGGGCCGACGGGCGCCACGACCTTCCCCCAGTCCCGGTCGAAGCGGTCCGCGAACTCCGGTGACAGGCCGATGACTTCGGCCAGCACCAGAAAGGGGAAGCGGGCGGCGAAGGCGTCGACGAGGTCGATGCGGCCGGTGTCGGGGAGCGCGTCGAGCAGGGCGTCGGCCATGGCCTGGAAGCGGGGGCGGAGCGCTTCGACGCGCTGCGGCACGAAGGCATCGGTGATCAGGCGGCGCATCTCGGTGTGCTTCGGCGGGTCCTGATGCAGCAGATGCACCTGAAGCCGGGAGTGCTGCGGCTCCGGCATGATCGAGGCGCGGGCCCGCCAGGCGGCGTTGCCCCGCGAATGATGCTTGCCCAGCCGGGGATCGGTCAGCGCCTGCTGGGCGGCGTCGTAGCCGGTGACGAGCCAGGCACACACCCCGCTGGGGAAGCGGACCCGGTGGACCGGCCCGCGGGCCCGCAGCTCGGCGTACAGGGGGTAGGGGTCGCGCTTGTAGTCCGTCCCGTACAGCTCTACGGGTTCCGGCGCTGCGGACATGGTGGTGATCTCCTCGCTCTTCTCCACGCCGTGCCCGGTCGGCACGGCGTGAGAGAAGTCGGACGGCGGGGGAGGGGAGTTCCCGCGGCGGGGATTTCGGCGGCGCGGGATACGGAGGCCGGCGGTCCGGGCAGCGGAGATCGGCAATGACGGGGAACCCGGGCGCCGGCCGCGCCGACTACCTCTGCGCAACCTCCCCCACGCCACCACTGGAGCGGCGATGTCCCACCCTTCGGCCGCGTCGGCCCCGTCCGCCGCGTCGGCCCCTGAGGCCCCCGAGGCCCCTTCGGCCACTGCGTCCTCGGCGGACGACCGCAAGCGGCCCGTTCTTCCCCCGGCGGTCCAACGGCTGCTGCCCGCCCGGCCGGTCATCGGCTTCGTCGCCCTGCTGGCGGTGCTCTTCGCGCTGTCGTACGGGGTCGGCGCCGCCGCCGGACCGGTCGCGCCGGGGCTGCACCCCGCGGGCGACACCCGTACCCCCGGACCCGGACCCGCCCGCGACGGCGACATGGGCGGCATGCACGGGATGGGCGGCATGCGATGACCGCCACCGCCCCGCGCGACGCCACCGCCCTCCCGTCCGCGCCCCGCACCACCACCCTCACGGTCGGCGGGATGACCTGCGCCGCCTGTGTGGGCCGGGTGGAGAAGAAACTCGGACGGCTCGACGGCGTATCGGCCTCGGTGAACCTGGCCACCGGCCGGGCCCGGATCAGCCACCCCGCGGCGCTGCCCGTCGACGAGCTCATCGCCACCGTGGAGGCCGCCGGATTCACGGCCCAACTCCCCGAGCCCGCCACGGAGCCGCGCGACGCACCCTCCGTCCCCGAGGACGCCACCGGCAGCGGCCCTGCGGAACGCCACCGCCTGCTGCTGACCGTCCTGCTCTCCGTGCCCGTCCTGGCCCTGTCCATGGTCCCCGCCTGGCAGTTCCGGCACTGGCAGTGGCTGTGCTTCGCGCTCGCCGCTCCGGTGGCGGTATGGGGCGCGGCCCCCTTCCACACCCGTGCGCTGCGCGGCCTGCGGCACGGCGCCGCCACCATGGACACCCTGGTGTCGCTGGGCGTCGCCGCCTCCTTCGGCTGGTCCGCCTACGCGCTGTTCCTCGGCGGCGCCGGTACGCCCGGCATGACCATGCCCTTCACCCTGCTGCCCACGGCCGGCGACGGAACCGCGCACCTCTACCTCGAAGCCGCCGTCGGCGTACCGCTGTTCGTGCTGGCCGGGCGCCGGATGGAGGCCAAGGCCCGGCGCGGCACCGGCTCCGCGCTGCGCTCGCTGGCCGAACTCGCCGCCAAGGACGTGGCCGTACGCCGCGACGGGACCGAGCGCCGCATCCCGCTCAGCGGGCTGCGGGTCGGTGACCTCTTTCTCGTACGGCCGGGGGAGCGGGTCGCCACCGACGGCACCGTCACCGAGGGCAGTTCCGCCCTGGACCTGTCGCTGATCAGCGGCGAGAGCCGGCCGGTCGAGGCCGGGCCGGGCACGGCGGTGGTCGGCGGCGCGGTCAACTCCGGCGGACTGCTGGTGGTCCGGGCCGACGCGGTCGGCGCGGACACCCAACTCGCCCGGATCACCCTGCTGGTGGAGGACGCCCAGACCGGCAAGACCTCGGCGCAGCGGCTCGCCGACGCGGTGGCGGCCGTCTTCGTCCCCGCCGTACTGACCGTCGCGGTCACCGTCCTGGGCTTCTGGCTCGGCGCCGGAGCCGACCCCCAGGCCGCGGTCACCGCCGCCGTCGCCGTCCTCGTCGTCGCCTGCCCCTGTGCGCTGGGGCTCGCCACCCCGACCGCGCTGCTGGCCGCCACCGGGCGGGGCGCCCAGCTCGGCATCCTCGTCAGCGGGCCACGGGCGCTGGAGCGGCTGCGCCGCATCGACACCATCGTGCTGGACAAGACCGGCACGCTCACCACCGGCAGGATGAGCGTGACGGCTCTGACGCCGCGCGCCGACGGCCTCGACCCGGCCGAGGCCCTCCGCCTGGCGGCCACCGTCGAGCGGGGCTCCGAGCACCCCCTGGCCCGCGCCGTCACCGCCCACGCCGCCCGGCAGGCTCAACTCGCCCCGCCTGTAGCCGATTTCACCGCCACGCCCGGATACGGCGTCAGCGGCACGGTGGACGGCCGCCGGGTGACCGTCGCCCGGCCGCCCGCCGACCCCGCCGGCCTGCCCGCGCCTCTCCCGGAAGCCGTACGCGCCGCCGAAACCGCCGGCCACACCGCGGTCCTGGTCACCGTCGACGACACCCCCGAGGCCGTCCTCGCCGTCGGCGACGCGCTCCGCCCCGACGCCTACCGGGCCATCGACCATCTGCGCCGCCTGGGCCTGCGCCCCGTGCTCGCCACCGGGGACCGCGAGGCCACCGCCCGTGCCGTCGCCCGGCATCTGGCCGTCACCGAGATCCACGCCGGGGCCGCCCCGCAGGACAAGGCCGCCCTCGTCACCACCCTCAAGGAACAGGGCGGCCGGGTCGCCGTCGTGGGCGACGGCGTCAACGACGCCGCGGCCCTGGCGCTCGCCGACCTGGGCATCGCCATGGGCAGCGGCACCGATGCCGCGATCGGCGCCGCGGACGTCACCCTGGTGCGGGAGGACCTCCAGGCCATCGCCGACGCGGTCCGCCTGGCCCGCCGCACCCTGGGCACCATCCGCGCCAACCTCGTCTGGGCCTTCGGCTACAACCTCCTCACCGTGCCGCTCGCCGCCGTCGGCCTGCTCACCCCGATGCTCGCGGCCGCCGCGATGTCCGCCAGTTCGCTGCTGGTGGTCGGCAACAGCCTGCGCCTGCGGGCCTGGCAGCCGACGCGGGAGGCGAAGCCGTCCCGGCGCGCCCGGCACCCCCGTACGCACGCCCCTTGGGAGACCTCATGAACCGACTGCGCGCGGCGGCCGGCGTACCCGTGCTCGTGTGCCTGGCAACCCTGGGCACCCTCGTCGCCTGGACGGCCACCGGCAACGCCGGTACCCCGGCACGGGTGACCGCCGCCGAGGGGCGCGTGCTGATCCCCTACGGGACGGAATCCACCGCGGCGTTCTTCACCCTCCGCAACACCGGCACCGCGGACGCCACGCTCACCGGCGTCACCGGCCCGCCCGGACACCGCGCCATGCTCAGCCGCACCGCCGACATCGGAGGCAACGCACGGCGGATGGAAATGGTCCGGGCCGCCACCGTCCCGGCCGGCGGCACGCTGCGGATGACGGCGACCGGCCTGGACATCATGCTCACTCCGCCACCCCGGCTCGCACCGGGAGACCGGCTCACCTTCACCCTCCACTTCCGCGACGGCCCGCCGCTCACCGTCCGGGCGCGGGCGACGGCGACCCTCGGCGCGGGCTGAACCCGGCGGCCCCCGCACCCGCACCCACCGGTGCCGGCGCGGGGGCCGACCCGCACCTACCGCGCCGAGGAACCTGACGCTACGTCAGGCAACGGCGCCCGCCAGAGCGCGCGGCGGCGGCCCCGAGGCGGGCCCGCGGGCCCCCTCCGCCTCCGCCAGCCGCGCGATCAGCGTCTCCCGGGCCCGCGCCACCCGGGATCTGACCGTCCCCACGGGGCAGCCCATCACCCCGGCGGCCGCCGCATACGGCAGGCCCAGCAGCTGCGTCAGCACGAACGCCTCCCGCCGCTCCGGCCCCAGGGCCGACAGCAGCTCCGTCAGGGCGACGCCCTCGTCGAAGCCCGGCACCCCGCGCGGCTGCACCCGCTCCGCCGCCGCCTGCCAGTCGTCGGTCGCCGCCAGCCGGGGCCGGACCGCCTGGGAACGGATCCGGTCCGCCACCACGCGCCGGGCAATGGTCAGCAGCCAGGTCCGCGCCGACGACCGGCCCTCGAACCCCGGCAGGCTGCGCAGCGCCCGGACGTAGGTGTCCTGCACCAGGTCGTCGGCGGCCTGCGGATCGCCGCTGAGATGCGTCACATAGCGCCGGACATGCAGCTGAGTGGCCCGTACGAACTGCTCGACGGCCCGTTCGTCACCGCTGCGGGCGGCCAGCGCCCACCCGGTCACCGCCTCGTCATCGCGCATTCCGCGACCGCCCCTCGTCGTGCGCCGATGTGTCGGGGAGGATGGGCCCATGCACTGCGCGCGCATCCGTACGGCCCTCTCCGCCCGTCTCGACGGCGAGGAACTGCCGCCCGGCCTCACCGGCCGCCGGCTCGACGACCATCTCTCGGGCTGCGCCGACTGCCGCCACTGGCAGCTGCGGGCACGGGCGCTGGCCGCGGACATCGCCCGCGCCGCGGCGCCCGCCGAGGACGACACGGCGTCCGTCGACGCGCTGCTGGCACGCTTGCGGCCGGGGTCGGCGCCCGGCTGAGGGGACGCCGGGGCGCCCGGTCCGGACAGGAATCATCATCTGGAGTCCTTGGAGTCCTTGGCGTGATCCGGTCGCCGCATACGGCAACCGGTGAAGGGGAGCCCGGGACCGCCGTCGGCGGATGGCCCGTACGGCCCGGGAATTCGACCGTGCTGTCAGACGACAGCCGGCTCACACGGTGGACCCCGCAAGGACATGACATGGGCCAGCAGCAGCCGCTGCACCGCACGCCGCGGCTCCTGCGGGGCGGCGCGTACGGCGGGCGGCGCATCGGGCAGCAGGACGCGCAGGACGAGCACCAGCGGCGCGAACACCCGCGCCGAGACGGTCCGTACGAGCCGGAACGCCGCGCGTTCGCCGCCCCACAGCCACCATGCGCTCAAGAGCGCGATGAGCAGGTGGACGGCGAGCATGCCGCCCGCGTCGCCGCCCATGGCGTGCATCGCGGTCGGGTCGCTCATCCCCGCCATGCCGTCCTGCATCCCGTGCATGCCGGGCATCCCGTGCGGCATCTGCGGCATCTGCTGCATCCGCCGCGCGACATCGATGTCCGCGAGCGACATCCCCTGTGCGCCGCACAGCCAGGTGCTCGCCCATTGGCGCGCCAGGGAAGCCCGTTCACCGGCGGCGCCGGCGACCGCCTGCCCGAGGGAGAAGGCGCTGTGCAGGGCGGCTTGGGTGCCCACCGTCAGCAACCCCACGAGCAGCGGCCCGCGTTCGCGTCCGGCCAGGCACCAGGCGCCGGCCGCGGCCACCGCGCCGGCCGCGAGCAGCAGCCGGCCGGGCACCGGGGCACCCGACATCGCGGTGTGCCCCAGCGCGGCGAGCAGCACACAGACCGCCGCGAACACCGCGGCGCGTAGCCCCCTGAGAACGTGCCCCGCATCCATGTCGGGCCTATCGTCGCACCTCGCCACCACCGGACCGACGGGAGGGGCCGGTGGTGGCGGATGCGGCGTCAGAAGCGCCGGGCGGACCTGTCCTCGGCCATGTTCGCGGTCAGCTGGAGCGAATCGAGGGTGCTGCGCGGACTGCCGCCCGTCGTGACCGCATCGCCGATCCGGTCCCGTACGGCGTCGCGGACCTTGGGCCACGAACTCCGGTTGACCGGATGGAACTGGGCCTTCGGCATCTGGTCGATGAACTTCCGCAGCGGCCGCTGGGCCGGCTGCCGGCGCAGCGCCTCCGAAGCGGACACCGTCACCGGCAGGGTTCCCTGGCCCGCCGCGAACCGGGTGGCCGACTTCTCGCTGAACAGGTGGCTGAGGAAGGCGCCGCACTCCTTGCGGTGCCCGTTGCGCTGGAACGCCATCAGCCAGTCGCTCAGCCCGACCGGCGCCGCGGTGCCGCCGTCCCTCGTCGGGAAGTCCGCGTCCCCGTACGGAATCCGGGCCTGCTCGGCCGCCTTGACCAGCATCGGGTGGGCCAGCATCATGCCGACCTCGCCTTTGAGGAACGCGCCGTACGCGGCCGTCCGGTTGAACTGCGCCGGATCGCGGCCGGCCAGCCCCGGCGCCACCAGCTCGGTCTTCAGCCAGGTCAGCGCCTCGACGTTCTCCTTCTTCGCGAAGTCGTACCCGGCCGGGCTCGCGTAGCCGCCGCCGGCCGCCAGCATCCACGCCAGCGCCTCGTCCTCGGCCGCCTCCGGGCCGAACTGGAGCCCGTACGGGATGGTGACCCCGGCCGCCTTGAGCGCCTGCGCGGCGGTGCGCAGCTCGGCCCAGGACGAGGGCGGGCCGCTGACTCCCGCGCGAGCGAAGAGGCTCTTGTTGTAGAAGAGGCGCGGTGTGCTGGCGAGGAACGGAATCCCGTACTGGATGTAGCCGATCTCCCCGGCCCGTGCGAAGGAGGCGATGAAGTCGGCCTGCAGGGTGAGATCGAAGAGGTCGTCGACCGAGTAGAGCTGACGGGCCTCGGCGTAGTCGGCGAAGACGTACGACTGCGCGATGTCCGGAGCCCGTCCGCTGGCCACGCGGGCGGCGAGCGTCTTGTCGATCTGGCCGATCGGGACGAGCTCCAGGTCGATCTTGATCTTCGGGTGCCGCTTCTCGAAGGCGGCGATGGTCTCGTGCCACCGGTCGACGAGGGAGGAGCCCACGCTCTTGCCGTAACTGGCCGCCATCACCGTCAAGGTCACGTGCCCGCCGGCCGTATCACCCGAGCCGCAGCCGGCGAGGCCCCACGCCGCCGCACCCGCCATACCCGCCGTACGAGAAAGAAAGTGCCGTCGACGCACTGCTGTTGCCACCTCTGCTGTGCTGCCCGTGCCCAGGGGACGGGGCCAACCGTATGGATGAAGGCCCAACCGTACGCGGTGGGTGGCAGGGCGTGCCAAGCAGGCATGTCTTGCCATGCCTTGCCGGGATTGCACCCCGGAATCGTCAACTCGCGGTTGACGATTGCGTGTCGTCAACCTATGGTTGACGCATGGAGAATTCACGCCGTACCACGCATCCGGTCCGCCTCGACGACCTGATCGAGGCCATCAAAAAGGGACACGCCGACGCCCTGGGGCAGCTGTCCGATGCGGTTCTCGCCGCGGAGCACCTCGGCGATGTGGCCGACCACCTGATCGGCCACTTCGTGGACCAGGCCAGGCGCTCGGGCGCCTCCTGGACGGACATCGGCAAGAGCATGGGGGTCACCAAGCAGGCGGCGCAGAAGCGCTTTGTGGCGAAGGGCTCCGGCGAACTCTCGGACCTCGATCCCCAGCAGGGCTTCAGCCGGTACACGCACCGGGCCCGCAAGGTCGTCGTCGCCTCACAGGAAGAGGCCCGCGCGGCGTCCGGCAACGAGATCCGCCCCGAGCACCTGGCGCTGGGGCTGCTGGCCGAGCCGGACGGGCTCGGCGCACAGGCGATCGTCGCGCAGGGCGTGTCCCTGGACGCCGCACGGCAGGCCCTCACCGCGGCTCTGCCGCCCGCCGTCGACGAGCTGCCGGCGCTCATCCCGTTCGACGCGCAGGCGAAGAAGGCGCTGGAGCTGACCTACCGGGAAGCCCTGCGCCTGGGGCACAACTACATCGGCACCGAGCACATCCTGCTCGCCCTGCTGGAACGCGAGGCCGGCACGGGGGTGCTCACCGGACTCGGCATCGACAAGAAGGCGGTCGAGGGCCACGTCGCCGCCGCCCTGGACGCGATCGTCAAGGGCGAGGCGGACAACGGGTCCTGACCGCGGGCCCCTTAGCGGACGCAGACGGCGCCGCCCGAGCGGCGCCGCCTGTTCGCAAAGCGGCGTCCATGGGCCACCATGGGACGATGCGCTGTTCGATCAACATCCCGAACTTCGGTGACTTCGCCGATCCCAGGACGGTCGCGACGGTGGCCCTGGCGGCGGAACGGGCGGGCTGGGACGGGCTCTTCGTCTGGGATCACGTGGTGCATCGCAAGGATCTGCGCCGGACGTTCGGGGACCCGTGGATGCTGCTGACCGCCGCGGCACTGGCGACGTCCAGGATCAAGCTGGGCACGCTGGTCACACCGGTCGCCCGGCGGCGCCCGCAGCAGCTCGCCCGTCAGGTGGCCACGCTGGACGCCCTCAGCGGCGGCCGGGTGATCTTCGGTGCGGGCCTGGGCGGCCCGATCGACGACGAGTACGGCAGCTTCGGCGAGCCGACCGACCCCGTCGTCCTTGCCGAACGCCTGGATGAAGGGCTGGACCTCCTCGGACGCTACTGGTCCGGAGAGCCGGTGACCCACCACGGCCGGCACTTCCACGCCGACGACGTGACCCTGTTGCCCGCGACGGTGCAGCGCCCACGCCCGCCGGTGTGGGTGGCGGGCTTCTGGCCGCACCGGCGTCCGATGCGCCGCGCCGCCCAATGGGACGGCGCGGTGCCGTTGTTCACCGACGCCACGCACGGCCATCTCCCGCCCGTCGACCAGGTCCGTGACCTGGTCACCTACGTCGACCGGCACCGCGACCGCGCACGGCGCGGCCCGTTCGAGATCGTGATCGGCGGCGCGACCCCGGGGACGCCCGCCAAGGCCCGCGATCTGATCGGGCCCCTGGCCGATGCCGGCGCCACGTGGTGGGACGAACGCGGGCTCATCGAGAGCGATCAACTCGACCGGCTCGCACCGGTGTTGCGTCGTATCGAGCAGGGGCCGCCCACGCTCTGAGGCCCCGGCCCGGCGCCCCCCCCCGTGTCGCGCGGTCGCCGCGGCCGCCGCCCGGACCGCCGTGCCGGATGCCGCCCGGCGCATCGGCCAGGGCTCGGCGCCGCGGGTGCGCGCGGGCGCGGACCTCGCCGCGGCACGCGGTCGCCGCCGCGCCGGGGCCCTGACCTCGGCGGCGGCTCGCCGACCGGGTACGGAGCGGGGCGCCGGGCGCGTGCCGGGCGGTCGCCGGGGTCAGGGGGGACCATGGAAGCACCGCGGGGTGCGGGCGACGCCGCCGGAGCCGCGAGCCGGCGGGGCGCCGCGCGTCGCGTTCATGGGCGGAGGGAGTGCCCGGGATGAGTACAGCGGTCCCCTTCGGTTCCGCGGCCGGCGGACCGGAATCCGGGGCGCCGCAGCGCAGCGGGCTGCTGGATCTGCTCGGTGTCGCGGCGGTGCTCCTGGACGCCGAGGGGCGGATCGTGCTGTGGAGCCCGCAGGCCGAGTCGCTGTTCGGCTACACCGCGCAGGAGGCGCTGGGCGAGTTCGCGGGGCGGCTGCTGGTCCATGAGCGGCACCTGGACCTGGTGATCAGGCTGTTCACCGAGGTGATGGGGACGGGCCAGAGCTGGGCGGGAGCCTTCCCCGTCCGGCGCAAGGACGGCAGCACCCGGCTGGTGGAGTTCCGCAACATGCGGCTGCTGGACGACCGCGGTGACTTCTACGCACTGGGCATCGCCACCGACGAGGCGACCCTGCGCCAGGCGGAACGGGACGTGGCGCTGTCCACGCGGCTGGTGTCCCAGTCCCCGATCGGGCTGGCCGTCCTGGACACCGACCTGCGCTACCTGGCCGTCAACCCGGCGCTGGAGCGGATGAACGGCGTCCCCGCCGAGGACCACATCGGCCGGACGGTCCGCGAGGTGCTGCCGTTCCTGGAGGCGGACGAGATCGAGGCCGCGCTGCGGCAGGTCCTGCGGACCGGACATCCCCTGGTCGACGAGCAGACGGTGGGGCGCACCCCCGCCGACCCCGGCCACGATCACGCCTGGTCGGTCTCCTACTACCGGCTCGAGGACCCCGGCGGACGGGTGCTGGGGGTGGCCGGCCTGCTGGTGGACGTCACCGACCGGCACCGCGCCGCCACCGAGGCGGCCCGCGCCCGGCGCCGCCTGGCCCTGATAGCCGACGGCTCGGCCCGTATCGGCACCACCTTGGAGGTGGAACGGACCGCCCGCGAGCTGGCCGAAGTCGCCGTGCCCGAGCTGGCCGACGTGGCGGCGGTGGACGTCCTGGACTCCGTCCTGGAAGACCGTCCGCCCACGGCGCCCGGCGCCCGCCCGGCCCTCTTCCGGGCCCTCGCGGTGAAGGCCGCCTACCCCAACGAGGCCGTCGAGGCCGCCGACCCTCCCGGCCACCTCGCCAGCTACGGAGCCGATCGGCTGGTCACCCAGTGCGTGCGCACCGGTCGCCCCATCCTGATACCGCACGTCGACGAGCGGGACCTCGCCCGTATCGCCCGTGACCCCGAGGCCGCCGCCCTCCTGGCCCGCGCCGGCGTACACACCTATCTGACGACGCCGCTGATCGCCCGCGGCGGGGTGCTCGGCGCGCTCGGCCTCACCCGCGCCCGCAATCCCGTGCCGTTCGACGAGGACGACCTCACGCTCGCCGGTGAACTGGCCGACCGCGCCGCGGTGTGCATCGACAACGCCCGCCTCTACCAAAGCCTGCGCGACGCCGCCGTCACCCTCCAGCGCAGCCTGCTCCCCGACCGCCCGCCGCAACAGACCGGCCTGGAGATCGCCACCCGCTACCAGCCCGCCGGAACCACCCTCGAAGTCGGCGGCGACTGGTTCGACGTCATCCCCCTCGCGGCCGAGAAGACCGCGCTCGTCGTGGGCGATGTGATGGGCAGCGGCATCAACGCCGCCACCACCATGGGACGCCTGCGCACCGCCACGTCCACCCTGGCCGACCTGGACATCCCGCCGGCCGATGTGCTGCGCCACATCGACAAGATCACCAGCGGTCTGAACCAGTACGCCACCTGCGCCTACGCCGTCTACGACCCGCACCGTGCTTGCTGCCACATCGCCGTGGCCGGACATCTGCCCCCGGTGCTGATGCGCGGGGGCCGGCCCCCCGAGCTGCTCGACCTGCCCACCGGCGTACCCCTGGGGGTCGGCGGTGTCGCCTTCGAGGACACCACCTTCGGGCTGCGCCCCGGCGACCAGCTGGTCCTCTACACCGACGGCCTGGTCGAGACCCGCCACCACGCCATCGACGAGCGCCTGGCCCTCCTGCTCCGCCTGCTGGACAGCCCCGACCGGTCCCTGGAGGACACCTGCGACCGGCTCCTCGAGGCCCTGCGCGATCCGGACGACCACGACGACGTCGCCGTACTCATCGCCCGGCCCCGGTAGCGCGTCCGGTCCCGGCGCCGCGCCGTCGGGCCCGTGCGGTGGTTACTGCCCCGTCGCGGCCAGGTCGTGCTGGATGACCCGCGCCGCGCTCTCGATGGCGGCCACGCCGTCCTTCATGGTGCGGTTTCCGTGGGAGAGGACGGCCATCCCGTAGTCGTGGCCGTTGCCGGTGAAGGCGCCCACGCTGTGCACCCGCCAGCCGTGGCTGGCGCGCGGCAGCCAGCCGTTCTTGACGTGCACCGTGGCCGAGTCGGGGGCTCCGGCGGGCACGCCCCACTGCTGGTCCCGTTCGACGTGGTGCATCAGGTCGAGTGCGTAGGCACGGTCGGCGCCGGAGAGCACCGCATTCTCCGAGGTGAGCAGCCGCATCAGCGTCAGCTCGTCACCCGCGGTGATCTGGGTGAGCCCCCACGACCCGCCCTTGCCCGGCACGGTGTCGTGCATCTTCGCCAGGTCCAGGAACCGCTGGATGCCGGCGGGGCCGATCCGGCGCCAGAGGGCGTCGGTCGAGGCGTTGTCCGACTTGGTGATCATGGCGGTGGCCCAGCGGGTCTCCTGCGGCGTGAGCGGGCGGTGCGCCTCGCCGGCCTGGCGGAGCAGCGCCCCGAGCACGGTGACCTTCACCACGCTCGCGGAGTCGAAGTGCGTACCGGCCTGGTAGCGGCAGATGGTCCCGGTGGGCCGGTCGTAGACGGCCAGCGCCGACTGGCCGGTGCGCCCGTCGAGGGCGGCCGCGATGTCCTGCGACAGCTTGGGCGCCAGGCCGGACTTCTCCGAGGTGCACACGACCTTCGAGCCGCCCGCGGGGGAGCTGGCGGTGCTCGCCGCGGCCGGGACCGCCGTGTGAAGGGCCGCCAGCAGGGAGCCGCCGGCCACCACTGCGACCAGCCCGCGGCGTGCGCAGCGTGTGATGCGCGATGCGTGCATAGGGAATTCCGTTCCGGCCGCCCGGTGCGGGGTGCGGCTCTCACTTCCGTTCATGGGCCACGGTGACGATACGGGGCCCGATATGGGCCGCCTCGAAGGAACAGGGCGAAATGTCCAAATTTGTCGGCGTCGCCGAAATGTGACGTTCGCCAAATCGAGACCGATTTCTCCGCCCTGTCCCTCCTGTCTCGCGCCCTCTGCCGCCCCTACCGCTGCCCCGCCAGCTCCTCCGGGCGCAGCAGCGCCGCGAGCCGGTCGGCCGGCAGCAGCCCGCGCTCCAGCACCAGTTCCGCCACCCCGCGCCCCGAGGCCAGCGCATCCTTCGCGATGGCGGTCGCGGCGGTGTAGCCGATGTGCGGATTGAGCGCCGTGACCAGGCCGATGGAGTTCTCCACGGTCGCGCGCAGCGCCTCGGTGTTGGCCGTGATGCCGGACACACAGCGCTCGGCGAGGGTGCGGCAGGCGGCCCGTAGATGGGTGATGCTCTCCGACAGCGAGTGCAGGATGATCGGCTCGAACGCGTTGAGCTGCAGCTGCCCCGCCTCGGCGGCCATGGTGATGGTGACGTCGTTGCCGATCACCTCGAACGCCACCTGATTGACGACCTCGGGGATCACCGGGTTGACCTTGCCGGGCATGATGCTCGAACCCGCCTGCACCGGCGGCAGGTTGATCTCCGCGAGCCCCGCACGCGGCCCCGAGGACAGCAGCCGCAGATCGTTGCAGCTCTTGGAGAGCTTCACCGCGATCCGCTTCAGGACGCCGGACAGATGCACGAAGGCCCCGCAGTCCTGGGTGGCCTCCACCAGATTGGCCGCGGTGACCAGCGGCAGCCCGGTGATCGCGGCGAGATGCCGGCGGGCCGCCTCCGCGTAGCCCTCGGGAGCGTTGAGACCCGTGCCGATGGCGGTGGCACCGAGGTTGATCTCATGGATGAGCAGGACGGCCTCGGCCAGCCGGCTCTGGTCCTCCTCCAGCATCACGGCATACGCGGAGAACTCCTGCCCCAGCGTCATCGGCACGGCGTCCTGCAGCTGGGTGCGCCCCATCTTCAGCACATCGCGGAACTCCGCCGCCTTCGCGGCGAATGCCTCGCGCAGCGCCGTCATCGCCTCCAGCAGCTCGTGCACGGCGATGATCGTGGCCACCTTCACGGCGGTGGGATAGACGTCATTGGTGGACTGGCCGAGGTTGACGTCCTCGTTGGGATGCAGCCGGCCGTAGTCGCCCTTGGTGTGGCCCAGGACCTCCAGCGCCCGGTTGGCGATGACCTCGTTGGCGTTCATGTTCGTCGAGGTGCCGGCGCCGCCCTGGATGACGTCGACGATGAACTGGTCGTGCAGCAGCCCCTCTTCGCGGATGTCCCGGCAGGCGGCCGCGATGGCGTCGGCCTTTTCCGGCGCGAGCAGCCCGAGATCCTCGTTGGCCCGCGCCGCGGCCTCCTTGACGGCGGCAAGGGCGTTGATCAGATGCGGGTAGGCGGAGATCGCCGTACCGGTGATCGGAAAGTTCTCCGCGGCGCGCAGGGTGTGGACGCCCCAGTAGGCGTCGGCGGGTATGTCGCGGTCACCGAGGAGGTCGTGTTCGCGGCGGTGGCCGGCGGTGGCAGTCATGGTGCAGTCGGTCCTTCGTGAGGGAGGGGAGGGTGCGGCGAGGGGGCGAGGGGGGAGGGGTTACGGGGCGGGGGTTACGGGGCGGAGACGGGTGCCAGCGCGCCCGCCGCCCGCAGCGCACCGACGCTCTCGCCGCCCCCGATGACCGGCGCGGTGGCGAATGCGGAAAGGGTTCGAGGGGCGATGCCGCAGCGTTCGAGGGCCGCGGCAGTCACCGGCATCCGGGCGCGGTCGGCGCCGTCGGCGATCTTGACGCCCACCGCCCGGCCGTCCGGCAGCGCCGCGATCTGTACCCCTTCGAACCCGTCCTTGGCGATCAGCCCGGGGACCGCGCGCATGAGCGCGGTGACGTCCCGCCCGTCTCCGGCGACCATCTCCGGATGCTCGCGCATGGCGTGGGCGACCCGCCCCTCGTCGGTACCGGGCGCGGCGGTCGCCAGCCGTGCCACGGCCCTGGTGAGACCGTGCAGCGATACGGAGAACAGCGGCGCCCCGCAGCCGTCGACCGTGACCCGGGCGATGCCCTGCCCGGTCAGGTCCTCGACCGTCGCGGCGATCTCCCACTGGAGCGGATGCCCGGGATCGAGGTAGCTCTCCAGGGACCAGCCCCGTGCGCGGGCCGTGAGCAGCATGGCGGCGTGCTTGCCCGAGCAGTTCTGCGCGAGCCGGGACGGACCCAGCCCCCGCCGCAGCCAGTCGTCGCGTACCGGGGCTCCGTACGGCAGGTCCGGCACATTGCGCAGATCGTCCTCGGTCAGCCCGGCCGAGTGCAGCATGCGCCGGGCCGTGGCCAGATGCCGTTCCTCGCCGGAGTGGCTGGCCGCGGTGAGCGCCAGCGACGCCGGGTCCAGCGGCGGCAGGCCCGCGCGCAGCAGCCCGACCGCCTGGACCGGCTTCAGCGCCGAGCGCGGATAGAACGCGGCCTCGATGTCGCCCGTCTGGAACTCCACGCTGCCGTCCGCCGCCAGCACCACGACCGAGCCGTGGTGGACGCCTTCGATCAGGCCTCCGCGCACCACATGGGCGACGGGGACATGGGCCGGCTCCCGGGCGTCGGGCGGTGCGCCGGGCGTGCGGCGGGGCGGCAGGGTGGTGGGGTGAGTCATCATCAACTTCCGGTGATATTCGCTTACTTGGAGATGCCGGCGCGGTCGGGCGCGGCCGCGTCCCGCAGGGAATCGACCCGGCGCCGTACCAGGAACCAGCCGCCGACCAGCGCGGCCGCGATCGCCGGCAGGCACAGCACGGTCGTCCGGCCCGGCCCGCCGTCCGCCCACATCAGCACCAGCACCGACGCGAGGAAGACCAGCGTGACGATCTCGGTCCAGGGGGAGCCGGGGAGCCGGTAGCCGGGGCGGACGGCCAGCCCGGCCTGCGCCCTTCGCCAGAAGAGCAGATGACAGACCATGATCATGGCCCAGGTGCTCAGAATGCCGATCGCCGCGAAATTCAGCACGATCTCGAACGCCTCGCTCGGCACCAGGTAGTTGAGCCCCACGCCCAGCACACAGATCCCGGAGGTGAGGAGGATCCCGCCGTACGGGACCTGACTGCGGCTCATCACGCCGGTGAACCGCGGGGCGGATCCGGACATCGCCATGGAGCGCAGGATGCGTCCGGTCGAGTAGAGACCGGAGTTGAGGCTGGACATCGCGGCGGTGAGGACCACCAGGTTCATCACGCCGCCCGCCGCCGGCACCCCCACGTGGGACAGCACGGTCACGAACGGCGACTCGCCGGCCGAGTACGCGTTCCAGGGCATCAGCATCGCCAGCAGGACCACCGAGCCGACGTAGAAGACGCCCACCCGCCACATGATGGAGTTGATCGCCCGGGGCATGATCTTCTCCGGCTCCGCGGTCTCACCCGCCGTGACGCCGACCAGCTCGACCGAGGCATAGGCGAAGACGACGCCCTGGATGACCAGCAGCATCGCCAGCGTCCCGGTCGGGAAGATGCCGCCGTTGTCGGTGATCAGCGCGGGGCCGGGGGAGTGGCCGGCGATCGGGTGCTGGGTGACCAGCAGGAAGATGCCGATCAGCATGAAGACGACCAGCGCACCGACCTTGACGATCGCGAACCAGAATTCCAGTTCGCCGAAGATCTTCACGGAGATGAGATTCACGGTCAGCACGACCGCGAGCGCGATCAGCGCGATCACCCATTGCGGAACGTCGGAGAACATCCCCCAGTAGTGCGTATAGGTCGCCACCGCCGTGATATCGGCGATTCCGGTCGTCGCCCAGTTCAGGAAATACATCCAGCCCGCGACGAACGCCCCTTTCTCGCCGAGGAATTCCCGGGCGTACGAGACGAAGGCGCCGGACGACGGCCGGTGCAGCACCAGTTCGCCCAGGGCCCGTACGACGAGGAACGCGAAGATTCCGCAGACCGCGTACGCCAGCGCCAGCGACGGCCCGGCGTCCGCGAGCCGGCCGCCCGCGCCGAGGAACAGCCCGGTGCCGATGGCTCCACCGATGGCGATCATGTTCACATGCCGGGACTTCAGGGACTTCTGGTACCCGGCATCGCCCGCGTCGACATGTCCGTCGGCGGCATGCTCGGCCGCCTGCGGTTCCTGCCGCTGTTCTGCCTGCCGGAGGGATTGCTCGCTCACGCCTGATCCTCTTCGTCGGGGGAGGGGGTGGCCGTACGGTGCGCGGGCCGCACGATGGTGCTCAGCGTCGTCTCGACGCGCGCGAGGTGGTGGGTCATGGCTTCCACCGCGTCCTGCTCGGAGCGGTCGACCAGCGCCTCGACGATCGCCCGGTGCTCGCGGTTCGACTGCTCGCGCCGCCCGCCGAGCTCGTTGAGGAACGTCGACTGGCGGGCCAGCGCATCGCGGATCTCCTCGATGACCCGCCGGAAGACCGGATTCCGCGCGGCCTGCGCCACGGCCAGGTGGAAGAGGGTGTCCATCGCCACCCACGCGGTGGTGTCGGTCTCCCGCTCCATCCGCTCCAGCAGATGCGTCAGGTGGTCGAGGTCCTCGGAGGTCCGGCGCACGGCCGCGTACCCGGCCACCGGGATCTCCACATGACGCCGGACCTCCAGCAGGTCGCTGGCCGCGTAGTCACCGAACGTCGGGTCCTCGACCGCGCCGGCGGACACGACGAACGTGCCCTTGCCGGTACGCGAGACCGTGAGCCCCATCGTCTGGAGCGCCCGCAGCGCCTCGCGCAGCACCGGCCTGCTCACCTCCAGCCGCCGGCACAGCTCCGCCTCCGAGGGCAGCTTGTCGCCGACCGCGTAGTCGCCGCGCTCGATGGCGCTGCGGAGATGGGTCAGTACCGCTTCCATGGCGCTGATCCGCCTGGGCATATCGCCAGCTGTCTGGCTGTCTGACAGGTTCACCCCGGGATAGTCGGCCGCGTGGGGGCGGGGTGTCAAGGGGTGTGCCGGTGCTCGTTCGGCCGAGCGCACGGCGTCGGCCCGCGGCGAGGCGGGAGCACGGGAGGCAACCGCCCCGCGGCGGGCGCCCGGCATGGGTGGCGGGAGCGCTTGTGTGCAGCAGTGCGCCCTGTCCGAATGCCGGACGCGGCCGTCACGATGGGCACAACAGCGCCCACGAACGGCTCGGAGGCCGCCTGATGGACGTCACCACCCTCACCCAGCTCACCGACGACGCCTATGAGCGGCTTGTCCTCGACAACGCCCACCCGCCGGCCCGCGACAGGAAGACCTGGGAATTACTCATCAGCCCGCCGCTGATCGACCGCACCCGCGACACACTGTCCGGCCTTGTACAGCGCAATGTCTCCGCACTGCGGAGACGCAAGGCCGAGCGCGAGGCATTTCAGGCCGCATGCTTCGCCCGGGGATCGGCAGGGAAAAAGGACTGGTTCGATACCCGGAACGAGTACGAGGAATGGCGGCACCGCGCCGCGAATTTCGCCCGTACCGTCCAGAACGCCCTCGCCGACGTCAACCGCGCCAAGCGCGACCTCAACCGCTCGGCGAACCACAGCGTGGCCCAGGAGCACCGCGAATGCCTGCGACAGCTGGCCCTCGCGGTGCAGCGGCACCAGACCGCGCACGCCCGCGCCGGGGACGGCGCGGAGCGGCCGGACCGTGAGCTGTGGCGGGCCCTGGACCGGATCATGGTGCCGATGGGCCCGGACAGCGAGCCGACGCCGCTGCGCACCATGCTCGACATCCACTGGACCGATGCCGCGCCGGTGGACCCGGCGGCCGGAGACCGCGCCGGCGCGGAGCGGGCGATGCGGCCGGCGCCGGCCGGGCGATCCGGCCGGTGCGGCGGGAAAAAGGAGTGGGGGATGACGTTGGGCCGATAGCCGGCGCTCCACGCCGTGGCGTCCCCCTACGTGCCCGTCGGCTGCGTCGCGCGGCCGAGTTCGCGGCGCAGCCGCTGGAAGGGGCGGGGGCGGTTGACGGCGAGGACGGCCGTGGTGCGGCCCTCGCGTTCGTAGCCGGCCAGGAAGCTGCGGTCGTCGGGGGAGCCCTCCAGGATGCGGGGGGTGTCGGTGGCCCGGCGGTGGCCGGCGAACTGGAGGCGCACCCCGTACTGGTCCGACCAGAAGTAGGGCACCGCGCGAGGGGCGGCGACGGTGCGGCCGGCCAGGAGGTTGCGCACGGCGACGGTGGCCTGTTCGGTGGCGCTGGTCCAGTGTTCGGCGCGGGTGCCGTCCACTTTGGCCACATCGCCGACGGCCACCACGGCGGGCAGCGGGGTGACACAGCCAGCGTCGCAGCGCACCCCGTCGTCGAGCGGCAGCCCGGAGCCGGTGAGCCAGTCGGTGCGGGGCCGTACGCCGATGCCGACGACGACCACGGAGGCGGCCAGCAGCCGCCCGTCGGTCAGCTCGACTCCGGTGACCCGATCACCGGGGCCGTCGCTGCGGAGGCGGGCGACGCCGGTCCCGGTGAGCAGGCCGACTCCGTGGTCCCCGTGCAGGGAGGCGCAGAACCGGGCCATTTCGGCGCCCAGTTGGGGGACGAGGGGGAGCGGGGCGGCCTCGACGACGGTGACGTGGTGGCCGAGCGCGGCGCAGGACGAGGCGACCTCGGCGCCGATGAAGCCGCCGCCGATCACCACGACGTCGGCCGGGCCCCGGGCCAGGTCCGCGCGCAGGGCCTGGGCGTCGTCGAGGGTGCGCAGGGTGTGGGTTCCGGCGGGCGCCGGGCCGGGGAGGCGGCGCGGGGTGGCTCCGGTGGCGATGACCACGCCGTCGGTGACGAGGGACCGGCCGCCGTCGAGGAGCACCGTGCGCGCGCCGGTGTCGAGTCCGGTGGCCCGCGTGCCCAGCAGCCACTCGGCGTCAAGTGCGGCGGTCTCTTCGGCGTCGGCCAGGGCCAGTTGGTCGTGGGCGGCGGCGCCGGTGAGGAAGTCCTTGGACAGCGGCGGGCGGTCGTAGGGGCGGTGCGGCTCGTCCCCGACGATGACCAGGCGGCCGTCGAAGCCCTGGGCGCGCAGGGCCCGTGCCGCGTACAGCCCCGCCAGCGAGGCACCGATGACGGCGATCGACTTCATACGGTGATTCCTTTCCCGGCGGTACGAGGGAGGGGGGAGCGGGCCGGCGCCGTGCAGGCCTCGACGGCTACGGGAGGGCGGCGCCCGGGGCGAGCGGCGGGCGGCCGTGCCGGGGCCCCGGCACGGAGATCGAATGAAACGGCGGGCAACGGGCAGCCGACCGGACACCCCTTCAGCCGGTCGCCGGAGCGTGCGGCGCGCTGGTGGCGGCGGGTGTCGTCGATGGCGTACGGCTCTCCGTCGGCGTGACGGACGGCGATCGGAGGAGCGAAATCGATGCGGCAGACGGGAATCACACGACCCCCCAGTTGCTGTTCGGCCTGTTTGGTCCGTTCGGGCCGGTCGGCCTCTTCGGCGGAGAAGCGTTTCGCGGTGCGCATGGTGGAGCGTTATGCGCAACAGAATCCCGATGGGGGAGCGGTGCGTCAAGCGGTCCCCGGCAACGCGGCCCGGCGACCGGCGCGCCGGGCGGTGGCTGCGGGCAGATGACGGACACCACAGCGGGCACGGCGGCGGACCCGGCCGGGGAACCGGCGGCGCACGGTGGCACGGATCCGGCGGGGGCGGCGACAACGGTGTGGCGGACCGCGGAGAAGCCGCCGAAAGGGCCGGTCAGCGCGGTGCGGTCGGTCGACCGGGCGGTCACCGTCCTGGAGATCCTCGCCCGGCACGGCGAGGCCGGGGTGACCGAGGTCGCCGACGAGCTGGGCGTGCACAAGTCGACCGCGTTCCGGCTGCTCGGTGTGCTGGAGAACCGGGGGCTGGTGGCGCAGGAGCCGGAGCGCGGCAAGTACTACCTCGGCGCGGGGGTGTTGCGGCTGGCCGGCGCGGCCGCCGTGCGGCTGGACATCTCACGGGAGGGCGCGGCGGTCTGCCGGGGCCTCGCCGACGAGCTGGGCGAGACGGTCAATATCGCGGTGCTGGACAGCGACGCCGCCGTCAACATCCTGCAGGCGCGCGGCCCGGCATCGGTCACCGCGCAGAACTGGCTCGGCCGGCGCACCCCGCTGCATGCCACCTCCAGCGGCAAGGTGCTGCTCGCCCACCAGCCGGAGCCGTACCAACGGGCCGTCCTGGACGGCGTATTGGCTCCGTGCACCGAGCGGACGGTCGTCTCGGCGGCCGCGTTGCGCCGCGAGCTGGGTGAGGTGGCCGAGCGGGGATTCGCGGTGGCGATCGAGGAGCTGGAGCTCGGGCTGCGGGCGGTGGCCGCGCCGGTACGGGCGCGCGGCGGCGCGGTCGTCGGGGCGATCAGCGCCTCGGCGCCCGCGTACCGGCTGGCCGAGGAGCGGCTCGCGGAGGTGATCAAGCGCACCGTCGCCGCCGCCCGGGAGCTGTCGCGGCGGATGGGGTGCGCATGGTGAGCGGGTGACGGAGGTTGCCGATGCGCATGCGGGGCCGGAGCGGCGATCCGGCCCCGCATGCGTGTACCCGGCTGTCACCGGCCCCTGACGAAGAGCCGCACCGGGCCTCTTGACGCTGCCGAGGCGGGACTCCCACGATGTCTCTCATCGCGCAACCAGTCGTGCAGTGCGCAACACTGGGTTGGCAGGAGGAGGGCCATGTCCCGTACGCCCGCAAACAGTTCCCGTGTGGTGGTCATCGGCGCCGGCATCGTCGGCTGCTCGCTCGCCGACGAGCTCACCGCCCGCGGCTGGACCGATGTCACCGTCCTCGAACAGGGCCCGCTCCCGGCGCCCGGCGGCTCCACCTCACACGCCCCCGGCCTGGTCTTCCAGACCAGCCCGTCCAAGACCATGACCGAGTTCGCCGCCTACACCGTCCGGAAGTTCGGCTCCCTCGACGTCGACGGCCTGCCCTGCTTCCACCCCGTCGGCGGCCTGGAAATCGCCACCACCGAAGCCCGCTGGGCCGATCTGCACCGCAAGGCCGGGCTCGCCGCCTCCTGGGGCGTACGCGGCGAACTGCTCACCCCGCGGCAGTGCAAGCGGCTGTGGCCGATGCTGGACGAGACCGCGCTCCACGGCGGCTTCCACACCCCGGACGACGGCCTGGCCCGCGCCCTGCTCGCCTGCCGCGCCCAGATGATCCGGGCCGAGCGCCGCGGCGCCCGCTTCCTGGAGCGGCACACCGTCACCGGCATCGAGCGGGCGGACGGCCACGTCACCGGAGTCGTCACCGACCGGGGCACCTTCCCCGCCGACCATGTCGTGACGGCCGCCGGCTTCTGGGGCCCGGTGATCGGCGCGATGGCCGGAGTGGACGTCCCCCTGCTGCCGCTCGCCCACCAGTACGCCAAGACCGAGCCGCTGCCCGAACTCGCGGGCGTCAACGACCCCCGCACCGAGGCGAGCCGGCCGATCCTGCGCTTCCAGGACCGCGATCTGTACTTCCGTGAGCACACCGACCGCATCGGCATCGGCTCCTACGCCCACCGCCCGATGCCCGTCGACCCCCACGCCGTGCCCGCCTTCGACGAAGCTCCCGTCATGCCGTCGTCGCTGCCCTTCACCGAGGACGACTTCGCGCCGAGCTGGCAGGACAGCATCGGTCTGCTCCCCGCCCTGGGCGCATCCCGGGTGGCCGAGGGCTTCAACGGCGTCTTCTCCTTCACCCCCGACGGCATGCCGGTCCTCGGCGAATCCCGCGAACTGCGCGGATTCTGGCTGGCCGAGGCGGTCTGGGTCACCCACTCCGCGGGCGTCGCCAAGGCCGTCGCCGAGTGGATGACGGACGGCCGGCCCGCCCTCGACGTCCACGAGTGCGACCTCGCCCGCTTCGAGGACGCCCAGCGCTCACCCGCGTACATCGCCGACCGCGGCGCCCAGAACTTCATCGAGGTGTACGACGTCATCCACCCGCTCCAGCCGATGGAGCGGCCCAGGCCGCTGCGCACCAGCCCCTTCTACGCCCGACAGCAGGAGCTGGGCGCGTACTTCCTGGAGGCCGGCGGCTGGGAGCGCCCGCACTGGTACGAGGCCAACGCCCCGCTCGCCGAAGGGCTCCCGCTCCCCGAGCGGGACGCCTGGTCCGCCCGCCACTGGTCGCCGATCGCCGCGGCCGAGGCCAGGGCCACCCGGGAAAGGGTCGCCCTGTACGACATGACCCCGCTGCGCAGGCTGGAGGTCACCGGACCGGGGGCGCTGGACTTCCTGGACCGGATGACCACCAACAACCTGCGCAAGAAGCCCGGCGCGGTCACCTACACGCTGCTCCTGGACGACGCGGGCGGCATCCGCTCCGACCTCACCGTCGCCCGCCTCGGCCCCGACCGCTTCCAGGTCGGCGCCAACTCCCCGGCCGACCTGGACTGGTTGCTGCGGCACGCGCCCGATGGGGACCCCTTCCGGTCGAGCGACGCCGAGAGCGGGGGAGTCCACATCAAGGACATCACCTCCGGCACCTGCTGCATCGGCGTCTGGGGGCCGCTCGCCCGCGAGCTCGTCCAGCCGCTGACCCGCGACGACTTCTCGCACGAGGGCTTCGGCTACTTCCGCGCCAAGCAGACCTACCTCGGCCATGTGCCGGTGACGGCGCTGCGGCTGAGCTACGTCGGCGAGCTGGGCTGGGAGCTGTACACCACCGCCGACCTGGGGCTGCGGCTCTGGGACACGCTGTGGGAAGCGGGCCGCGCGCACGGCGCGATCGCGGCCGGGCGCAGCGCCTTCAACAGCCTGCGCCTGGAGAAGGGCTACCGCGCCTGGGGCACCGACATGACCGCCGAGCACCACCCGTACGAGGCGGGACTCGGCTTCGCCGTCCGCCGGGACAAGGACTTCGTCGGCCGCGCCGCCCTCGACACGGACGCACCCCCCGCCCGCAAGCTCACCGCGCTCCTCCTCGACGACCCCGCCGCCAACGTCCTGGGCAAGGAGCCCGTCCATGTCGACGGAGCCCCGGCCGGTTATGTGACCAGCGCCGCCTACGGCTACACGCTGGGCCGGTGCGTCGCCTATGCCTGGCTGCCGCCGCTCGCCACCGGCACCGGCGTGGGCATCGAGTACTTCGGCCGGAAGGTCCCGGCAACCGTCGCCGACGAGCCGCTCTTCGACCCGAAGATGACCCGCATCCGCCGCTAGGGCCCGGCCCTCCCCATCTCACCGGGCCCTTCCCCGCCCGACACGCCAGGAGGCGACATTGTCCCCCTCGTACGACGTCATCGTCCTCGGCCTCGGTGGCATGGGCAGCGCCGCCGCCCACCACCTCGCCGCCCGCGGCGCCCGCGTCCTGGGCCTGGAGAAGTTCGGCCCGGTGCACAACCGCGGCTCCAGCCACGGCGGTTCGCGCATCACCCGCCAGTCCTACTTCGAGGATCCCGCCTACGTACCGCTGCTCCTGCGCTCGTACGAGCTCTACGACAAGCTGGAGCGGGACTCCGGCCGCGAGGTCGCCACGCTGTGCGGCGGGGTGATGGTCGGCCGCCCCGACAGCCGTACCGTCAGCGGCAGTCTGCGGTCCGCCCGGCAGTGGGACCTCCCGCACGAGATGCTGGACGCGAAGGAGATCCGCCGGCGCTTCCCCACCCTCACCCCGGCGGACGACGAGGTCGCGCTGTACGAGGCGCGGGCCGGGCTGGTGCGTCCCGAGTACACCGTCGCCGCCCATGTCCAGCTCGCCACCCGGGACGGCGCCGAGCTGCACTTCGAGGAGCCGGTCACCCGCTGGGAGGAACTGCCGGGCGGCTCCGGCGTCCGCGTCCACACCCCCGAAAACACCTATACCGCCGGGCAGTTGGTGATCTGCCCAGGAGCCTGGGCGCCGCGGCTGCTGACCGACCTCGGGGTGCCGTTCACCATCGAGCGGCAGATCATGTACTGGTTCGGACCCGAGGGCGGCACCGCGCCGTTCGTCCCCGAGCGGCATCCGATCTACATCTGGGAGGACGCGCGAGGCGTCCAGATCTACGGCTTCCCGTCGATCGACGGCCCCGGCGGCGGAGCCAAGGTCGCGTTCTTCCGCAAGGGCACCGTCTGCACCCCCGAGACCATCGAACGCACCGTCCACGACCACGAGGTGCGCGCCATGGCCGACCAGGTCCGCACCCGGATCCCCACCCTCCCCGGCCGCTTCCTCAAGGCCGCCACCTGCATGTACTCCAACACCCCCGACGAACACTTCGTGATCACCCGGCACCCGGCGCACCCGGAGACGGTCACCGTCGCCTGCGGCTTCTCCGGCCACGGATTCAAGTTCGTCCCGGTGGTCGGCGAGATCGTCGCCGATCTGGCGCTGACCGGCGCCACCGCGCACCCCATCGAGCTGTTCGACCCTTCCCGCCGCTTCGCCGGGGAGACCCCTGGCCGGCCCGCCGCCGCGCCCGCTTGAGGAGGGCACCATGACGACCCCATCCATGACGACGCAGGCCACGACGTCCGCCCCGACCGCGTCTCCGACCGCGCCCCCTGCCCCCGCCCCGAGCCTGATCGCCACCCTCGCCGGCCACTACTACACCGACCCCGGGATCTTCCGTCAGGAGCAGGAGAAGATCTTCGAGCGCCTGTGGTTCTGCGCGGTGCGCGGCGCCGACCTGGAAAAGCCCGGGGCGTTCCGTACCGTACGCATCGGCCGGGAGAGCGTCCTGATCACCCGTAACCGCGCCGGCGAGCTGCGCGCCTTCCTCAACATCTGCCGGCACCGTGGCGCGCAGCTGTGCACCGAGGAGTCGGGCGAGGTCCGCCGCAATCTGCAATGCCCCTACCACGCCTGGACCTACGACCTGGACGGCCGCCTGGTGGCCGCCCCCAATCTGCAGAAGATGCCGGACATCGACCGTACCGAGCGCGGCCTGGTCGCCGTCGCGCTCCGCGAATGGCTCGGCTACGCCTGGGTGTGCCTGGCCGACGAACCGCCGTCCTTCGAGGAGACGGTGATCGGCGCGGCCGTCGAGCGGCTGGGCGACCCGGCCGCCCTCGACCGCTACCGCACCGAAGGGCTCGCCCTGGGCAAGCGTCTGACCTACGACGTCCGGGCCAACTGGAAGCTCATTGTCGAGAACTTCATGGAGTGCTACCACTGCGCCACCATCCACCCCGAACTGACCGATGTGCTCCCGGAGTTCGCGGACGGTTTCGCCGCCCAGTACTACGTCGGCCACGGCGCCGAGTTCGCGCCTCAGGCGCAGGGGTTCACGGTGGACGGCGGCGCGGGCTTCGGCCGGCTGCCCGGTATCGAGGACGGCCAGGACCGCCGCTACTACGCGATCACCGTCCGGCCGCAGGTCTTCGTCAACCTCGTTCCCGACCACGTCATCGTCCACCGGATGTTCCCGATGGCCGCCGACCGCACCGTCGTCGAATGCGACTGGCTGTATCTGCCGGAGGTCGTCGGATCCGGAGCGGACGTCTCCCGCTCGGTCGAACTCTTCCACCGGGTCAACACCCAGGACTTCGACGCCTGCGAGCGCACCCAGCCGGCCATGGACTCCCGTGCCTACCGGGACGGCGGTGTGCTCGTCCCCAGCGAGCACCACATCGGGGCCTTCCACCGCTGGGTCACCGAGCGCCTGGGCTGAGAACGGTGCAGGCGGGGGCCGGTGCCGGCGGTCGCGATACGGTCGCGGCATGGCTGACTCCCGGTTGACCACACCGTCGTTCCTCGTGCTGGGCATCATCGACAAGCTGGGGGAGGCCAGTCCCTACGACGTGAAGGTCGAGGCCGCCCGCACGGTGGCGCCGTTCTGGTCGATGCCGCATGCGCAGGTGTACGCGCAGTGCGACCGCCTCGTGGCGGCGGGCCTGCTGTCGGAGGCCCGCCAGACGGGCGGGCGGAACCGGCGGCTGATGAAGCTGACCGCGGAGGGCAAGGCGGCCCTGGAGGAATGGCTCGCCGACCCGGCCTTCGTCCCGGTCGAGGCGCGCGAGCGCGGCATCCTCAAACTGTGGTTCGGGTCCCGGCCGGAGGTGCTCGCCCCGGTGCAGCTCGCCGAGCACCACGGCACGCTCGCCGGCTACGAGGAACTCGCGGAGAGCGTGGGCGACTTGCTGACGCGGGGACAGCGCGAGGCGCTCGAATTCGGGATCCGCTACGAGCGGATGATGGTCGATTTCTGGCAGTGGGTGGAGCGGCGCGGCGCGTGAGGACGCCGCGGTGACCGTTGACCACGGCGACGGTCCCCCCTTACCTTCTCGATAGTCCAGAAAGGACTATCGAGGGCCATGGGGCCGCGATCGAGGGAGTCGCCGTGAACCGTCCGAGGAGGGTCGCCTGGCGCCGCGTGGCCACGATCGCCGTGGTGGTCGTCTGTGTGGGCTACGCGCCGATCGCGATGACCGAGCTGTGGCCGTACGCGCAGCGCGGCGCACCGGCGTTCGGGGAGTGGCTCCTCGCCCGCGCGGTCTCGCCGCACTACGTCGCCGACGCCCTCGCGACCCGCATCGGGCCGTACGGCCGCAGCCTGGTGGCGATGATCGTCCATTCGGTTCTGGGCGGTGCGCTGATGCTGCTCGGGCCGGTCCAGCTGCTCTCGGCGGTGCGGCGGCGCATCCGGCTGCACCGTGCCATGGGCGTGGTGTTCGCGCTGACGGTGTATGTCTCGATGGCGGGCGCCGCGATCTATCTGGTGCGCACCGCACCGGGCGATGCGTTCAGCGGGGCGGCGTTCTGGATCGTGCTCGCCACCATCCTGGTCGGCACCGTGCTGAGCGTGACGTACGGGATCTTCGCTGCCGTCGGCAAGCTCCCCGACCTGCACCAGCGGTGGATGCTGCTGTGCTACGGCTTCCTGATGACCGCCCCGCTGCTGCGCCTTGAGTGGGGCGCGCTCCCGTGGATCCTTCCCGGTCTGTCCATGGAGGACATCAACCGCGTCGCGATCATGCACCTCGGATCCGTGGTCGCGTTCGGTGCGTTGGCCGCCTCCCGCACGATGGACAAGCGCGCCACCGTTCCCGGGGTGACCGGGACGTGGGTGCCGCTGCCGGTGCTGGCCGCGGTGCATCTCGTCGGCGCGGTCGCGCTGGTCTGGATCGCCAAGTCCTACCTGGAATGGGGCGCCGAGGGGCGGCGCCTGCTGCTTGCCTATCTGATCCCGTACGGCGCGACCTACGCCGTCATGCTGGTCCGCCAGCGGCGCGCGGGGCGGGAGGGAAGGAGCTGGGCGCGCGAGGAGTGGCGTCTGCATCTGGCCGCCTTGTGCCTGGCGCCGGTGCTCTCGGTCGCCGCCGGGTTGCTGTTCGAGCGCTATCCGGGTCTCGACCCGCACACGGCGCTGTCCGCCGGAGTCGCCATCGGTTGCGGGGTGCTGGCGTTCGCGGCGACCACCGTGGTCAGTCTGCGCGCCATGCACGGCCGTGAGCGGGTCAAGAGGGAGCGCCTGGCCGCCGCGCGCGGCCCACGCCGGGATCCGTCGCCGGTCGCCTAGCCGTGGGTGCGGGTCGGTTCGCCGTGGCTTGGTGGGTGGGGCCGGAGGGGACGCCCCGTAACCCGTCCTCGGGCCGGGCGCTTCTGGTCCCGGACACAGGAACCCCGGCGTCCGCTCCGGTCCCTGCGGGCGGGTTACGGGACATCCCCTCCGGCGACCGACGCGGGCGACCGTCCCGCCGTACCGATCACCGTCACACCACACCACGGCACGGCACGGCCCGAGGCGACGCGACGCGATGCGGCACGGCAAGGCACGGGGCGAGGCGACACGATGCGATGCGATGCGGCGTACCCGTCGTCTCCCTGGGCCGGGACGGGCAGTGCCACCGGGCGGCAGACGGGACACGTAGGCCGGAGGGGATGTACGGGTGTCCGCCCGCAGGGACCGGAGCGAACGGGGGGCCGCCCTTCCTACGGACCAGAAGCGCCCGGCCCGAGGACGGACACCCGTGCGTCCCCTCCGGCCCCCCCCCGCGGCACCAACGCACCCCGCTCCACACCCGCCCCCACCGGGCCCGGAGTCCCACACGAACGGAGGCTCCCTCGGCCCCGTTCGTCAGCCCATCCGCCGCCCGGTACGGATCCGTCTCGCCGACGACGCCCCCGGAGATCGCCGATCCGCTCGCGCAGCGCCGTGACAGCGACCGTCTCGACCTCCCGCGCCCGGCGCCGCTGGCCCGGGACTCTGTGCTCGGACCGCTCGTCGTGTGCGCGGTCGGTGGTCTCGTCCGGCAGTACCTGATGCCCGCCCGGCCTCTGGGGACCCGGCCGCGCCGCTGCCGGGCTGGTCGAAGCCGTTCCTGGCCGTGCTCGGATCGGCAGGGCCGGGTATCGGCGCGGAACTGCCGGCCCTTCCGGGTCTGGGCCGATTTCGTCCCCTGGACCGTCGCCCGTCCCGACTCGGAGGCGCTCGGGGTCCGGGGACTCGCGCTCGGCCTCGGCGTTCTCGGCGCACTGGCCGAGGACGGCTCCGTCCGGCGCGCCTCGCCCTCCACGGCGTTGCGATCGGCGCCGCCGTGGTGCTGGGCGCCCGTGCCGCGGAGGTCAACTGGATGTCCGGCCCCGGCCTGTCCCTGATCACTCTGCTCGGCGGGCCGCTGCCGGCCGGCGTGACCGGCCGTCGGCTCGTATCGCGACGCGCGACCTCACGCACATTGCATGATCATGCGTAATGGCGCATACTCTTCCTATGTCTAAGGTTCTTACCTCCCTGCCCACCGGCGAGCGCGTCGGCATCGCCTTCTCCGGCGGCCTCGACACCTCCGTCGCGGTCGCGTGGATGCGCGACAAGGGTGCCGTTCCGTGCACCTACACCGCCGACATCGGCCAGTACGACGAGCCCGACATCGCGTCGGTGCCCGGCCGCGCCTCGGCGTACGGCGCCGAGATCGCGCGCCTGGTCGACTGCCGCGCGGCGCTGGTCGAGGAGGGGCTGGCCGCGCTCACCTGCGGCGCGTTCCACATCCGCTCGGGGGGACGCTCCTACTTCAACACGACGCCACTCGGCCGTGCGGTCACCGGCACCCTGCTGGTCCGGGCGATGCTCGAGGACGACGTGCAGATCTGGGGCGACGGCTCGACGTTCAAGGGCAATGACATCGAGCGGTTCTACCGCTACGGCCTGCTCGCCAACCCGCACCTGCGGATCTACAAGCCGTGGCTCGACGCGGACTTCGTCTCCGAGCTCGGCGGCCGCAAGGAAATGTCGGAGTGGCTGCTCGCCCACGACCTGCCCTACCGCGACAGCACCGAGAAGGCGTACTCCACCGACGCCAACATCTGGGGCGCCACGCACGAGGCCAAGACCCTTGAGCACCTGGACGTGTCGCTGGAGACCGTCGAGCCGATCATGGGCGTCAAGTTCTGGGACCCCTCGGTGGAGATCCCCACCGAGGACGTCACCATCGGCTTCGAGCAGGGCCGCCCGGTCACCATCAACGGCAAGGAGTTCGCCTCCGCGGTCGACCTGGTGATGGAGGCCAACGCGATCGGTGGCCGGCACGGCCTCGGCATGTCCGACCAGATCGAGAACCGGATCATCGAGGCCAAGAGCCGCGGCATCTACGAGGCCCCGGGCATGGCCCTCCTGCACGCCGCCTACGAGCGGCTCGTGAACGCGATCCACAACGAGGACACCCTCGCCCAGTACCACGCGGAGGGCCGGCGTCTCGGCCGTCTGATGTACGAGGGCCGCTGGCTGGACCCGCAGGCCCTGATGATCCGCGAGTCGCTCCAGCGCTGGGTCGGCGCCGCCATCACCGGCGAGGTCACCCTGCGGCTGCGGCGCGGCGAGGACTACTCGATCCTCGACACGACCGGCCCGGCGTTCAGCTACCACCCGGACAAACTGTCCATGGAGCGCACCGAGGACTCCGCGTTCGGCCCGGTCGACCGGATCGGCCAGCTGACCATGCGCAACCTCGACATCGCCGACTCCCGCGCCAAGCTGGAGCAGTACGCGGGCCTCGGCCTGCTCGGCTCCGGTGGCTCGGCGGTCGGCGCCGCGCAGGCCGCCGCCACCGGCCTCATCGGCACCCTGCCCGAGGGCGGCGCCCAGGCCATCGCCTCCCGTGGTGAGGTCTCCAGCGAGGACGAGGCCCTCGACCGTGCCGCGATGGAGTCCGGCACCGACTGATCGGGGAAACCCTCAGGAGCCGCCGCCGCGCTCGCGCGCGGCGGCGGTCCGGGTCAGTCCTGTGCCTCCGCCGCGACCGGCTTCGGGATCAGGAACGACGTCGCGATGGCGAGGGCCAGGATGACGACGCCCGCGATCATGCCGGCGGCGTACCCGGCGTGCGATGAGGGGTCCGCGGGCGCACAGGCGGTCATGACCGCGTACAGCAGGGCGAAGCTCAGGCCCGCGCCGAGGTTGAAGGCACCCGCGTTGAGGCCGGGCAGGAAGCCCGGGTTCTCGCTGGGGGACAGGACGATGCCCAGCCCGTTGAGGACGATGTTCGCCACGCCCGCGTAGGTGATGCCCACCAGGAGCGAAGCCGCCAGCAGCAGGATGTGCGAGTGGCTGCCGAGGGTGAGGAGCATCAGGACGACGGTCGCCACCGCGCCGATGAGGCCGAGCCGCAGGATCCGGCCATACCCGAAGGTCGCGGCGAGACGCCCGGCGACCGGGCCCATCGCGAGGCCCGCGAGGGCGTAGGGGGTCAGCGTCCACCAGGCGGACTGTTCGGCGCTCATGCCGAGTCCGGCCTGGGCGTCCTGGGCGAACGCCGGGATCAGCCCGTTCATGACGGCGAAGACGCCGGTCATGGTGAGCACGGTGGTCAGCAGGGTCGCCCAGGTGGCGCGCTGCTTGAGGTGCCGGGTGGCGACCAGCGGGTGGCCGCTGCGGTTCTCGGTGCGCCAGAAGGCGGCGAAAGCGGCCGCGGCGACCACGACGAGCACGGCGATCAGCGGCCAGTTCGCGGCGGCGAGCTTGCCGGCCTCGTTCAGCGCGGTCAGCAGGGAGCCGATGGAGACGACGAGGAAGGCGACTCCGGGCCAGTCCATCCGGGTCGCGGTGGGCGCCTTGGTCTCGGGCGTCAGGGTGGCGATCAGGACCGTGGCCACGGCCGCGACCACCGCCATCGCCCAGAAGACCGACTGGAAGCCGTGCCGGTCGGCGAGGTAGCCGCCGGCGAGGGAGTCGACACCGGCGATGCCGCCGTTGACGGCGGTGATCACGCCCAGCAGGGTGCCGTACCGCTTCGGCTCCCGCACCTCGACCCGCAGCATGATCAGACACAGCGGGACGACCGGACCGGACACTCCCTGGATGATGCGGCCGACGAAGAGCATCGGCACGCTGGTCGCGAGCGCCGCGACCACACAGCCGATGACCATCAGGCCGAGCATGCCGGCCAGTACCTTGCGGCGGCCGATGACATCGCCCAGCCGGGGCAGGAAGAGGGAGAACAGCGCGGCCGAGGTGAAGAACGCGGTCTGGGTGAGGCCGATCTCCGCCGAGCTTGCGCCGAGGGTGTCCTGGATGCTCTTGAGCGCCGGGCTGAGCATGCTCGCATTGAGCTGGAACGCGAAACAGGCCGCCAGCAACGCCGTGACCAGGACGCCGATGCGGACACCGGATCCCTGCGGCGCGGCGGGCGGACGTATCTCCGTGGTGCTGGTGGTACGGGTAGTACTGGTGGTTCTCATGCCGCTACGTCACCGATCCGCTCGAGCGCGTCCACCACGAGGTTCCAGAACCGCTCGTGGTCCAGCTTGACCGCGACCTGCGTGGTGCAGTCGGCGGGGGCGGGCGCGCGGAAGTCCGCCACGGTCATGCCGAGGGTCAGTTCGCCGCGCAGCTCGATGTTCACCGGGGCCTTGCGGACGGTCATCACGTCCGGGTCGATGACATACGCGACCGCGCAGGGGTCGTGCACCGGCGGGTGGTCGAAACCCTGGTTCTCCCGGTAGGCCTCGCGGAAGAAGTCCAGCAGCTCCAGGACGAACCGGGCGGGCTTGGTGCCGACGGCGGCGATCTTCGCCTCGACGTCGGGGGTGGCCAGCGCCTGGTGGGTGAGGTCCAGGCCGACCATGGTGACCGGCCACTTCTCGTTGAAGACGATATGGGCGGCCTCGGGGTCGATCTTGATGTTGAACTCGGCGACCGCGCTCCAGTTGCCCTCGTGGTAGCCGCCGCCCATCAGCACGACCTCGCGCACCCGCTCCGCGATCCGCGGTTCCTTGCGCACGGCCATCGCGATGTTGGTCAGACCGGCCGTCGGGACGATGGTGATCTCGCCCGGCTCATGCGCCATGACGGTGTCGATGATCAGGTCGACGGCGTGCCGGGGGTCCAGCTCGAAGGCCGGCTCGGGCAGCTCCGGCCCGTCCAGACCGGAATCGCCGTGCACCTCGGGCGCCGTCTCGATGTCCCGTACGAGCGGACGCGGGCAGCCGGCCGCGAACGGGACGCCGGTGATCCCGGCGATGCGTGCCACGGACAGGGCGTTGCGGGTCACCTTCTCGACCGTCGCGTTCCCGACCACGGTGGTCACCGCGACCAGCTCGACGTCGGGATTGCCATGCGCCAGGAGCATGGCGACCGCGTCGTCATGCCCCGGGTCGCAGTCGAGAATGATCTTTCTGGCCAACGGAGGAGCCCCTTTGCTCTGCTGCTCTGCGGGAGGGTGGTGCGCGGTGAAGTCTCTTCGGAGCGCCGCAGGAGGCTGCTACCGCGGGAAAACGTTCTCCGGGAATGTCGCTCATCACGCGCGCCGATGTCAACGAAGTGTGAGGCATGTGACCTGCTACTCCCTGGTAGGGACGCGGTGCAGGGCCGGTGATAACGTTTGCCGCCACCATGACCGAGCGCCCTCGCGCCCGAGCGCTAAGGGGCGCACCCACGTGGCCGAAGTGACCTTGAAGGACGTCGCGCGTGCGTCGGGCTGCTCCATCGCCACCGTCTCCCGGGTCCTGGCCGGCACCCGCCCGGTCGGCGCCGAGACCGCCCGCACGGTACGGGAGGCCGCCGAACGCCTCGGATACCGCCCCAACCAGGTCGCCCGCGCCCTGCGCAGCCGCTCCACCGGCACCGTCGGCCTCGTCCTGCCGCAGATCACCAACCCCTTCTTCCCGTCCCTCGTCCGGGAGTTGGAGCACGCCCTGCACGCCGAGGGCCGCGCCGTACTGCTCGCCGACTGCGACGACGACCCGCTGACCGAAGCGGCCCGGATCGGCGCCCTCCTGGACCGTCAGGTCGACGCCCTGCTGCTGATACCCGTCGATGAGCGCCGCAGCCGGGACGCGGTGGCGGACGCGGCGACCCGGGTGCCGCTGGTGCTGCTCGACCGCGGCTGCGGCCCCGGCGTCGCCGATTCGGTCGCCGTCGACAACGCCGCCGGTATGGCCCTCGTCCTGGACCATCTGGCCGCCACGGGCCGCCGCCGTCCCTGTTTCGTGGGCGCGGCCGGGACCGCGTCGGCGGCCGTCGAACGCCGGGTGGCGTACGAGAGCGGGGCCGCGGCGCTGGACCCGCAGGCCCCCGGTCGCGTCGAACTCGGCGACTTCTCGGTCGAGTGGGGCCGCGCCGCCGTCGACCGCATCTGGCCGTCCCGCCCGGACGCCTTCGTCTGCGCCAACGACCTCATCGCCGTCGGCGCGCTGCAACGGCTGCGCCAGCTCGGCGCGGACGTTCCCGGGGAGGTCGCGGTCACCGGCTTCGACGACATCCCCCTGGCCGGCCTCGCGGACCCGGCCCTGACCACCGTCCGCCAGCCCGTCGGCGAACTCGCCGCCGAGGCCACCCGGTTGCTCGTCCGCCCGCCCGGCGGAACCGGCTCGCGCCGCGCGGTACGGCTCGCACCGGAACTGGTGGTCCGCGCCTCCAGCCCCGCGGCGGAGCCCGGCGCAGTGCCGGGGTGACGCCCCCGTCGCCTACCGTCGCAGCACACCACGGATGAACGCGGCCTGCCCCACGTGCTGGAGATCATCGGCGATCACGCTCACCAGCCGCACCCCCAGGGTGACCGGTGGTGCCCAGCCGTCGTCGACGATCCGCTCCAGGTCCTTGACGTGCAGCTCCTTGAGATACCGGACCGTGTTGTCGTGCACGGCCCCGTGGTAGCCGTTCAGCAGCTGCCGGCTCACGTCCCGCACCGCCGCGACGTCCTCGGGGGAGTGGCCGAACCCGGTGTCGGCGTCCGCGAACGGCAGGGCGAACCGCTCGTACCACCCCTGTGAGGTCCATATCTGGTCGGTACCGGCCGCATCGGCGATGTGGTCGTCCTGGATGCGGGTGAGGTGCCAGACGAGCCAGCCGATGGAATTGGCTTCCTCGTCGAGCCGGGCGCTGAGTTCGCCGGTGCCGAGTCCGGAGAGCACGTCGTCGACGGTCTCCTGGATGCGTCCGAAGGCATCGATGAGGAGGTCCGTACTGGCGCTCATGGCGGGCTCCTTTCTCCTGGGGTCGGGGGGCCGGCCGGGCCGGGGTCTGATCGGGCCGGGATTTCAGGGGCTCGGGCCGACGTGGGAGGACGCCGGCAGGCCCAGCCACCTGGTCGCCCCGGGGACGACCGTGAACGTCTGCCCGCCGAGCCGCACCCGCACCGGCCCGTTGCCCCCGTCCGGTACGGCGACCCGCACCCGCTCCGCCCGCAGCGCCAGGCCGATGTCCCAGTGCCGCCGATAGCGGATCCGTACCGCGAACTTCGAGAGCTGCGGGAGCGGCGCCGGCGCCAGCCACAGCGCACCGTCGCGGGTCTCCAGGCCGGTCATACCGCGCTGGACGAGGTCCAAGGTGCCCGCCATCGCCCCCAGATGGATGCCCTCGGTGGTGGTGCCGCCCTGGAGGTCCGCGACATCGCCGGTCAGCGCCTCCTCGCAGTACGACCAGGCGTCGTCGTGCCGTACCCGCGCCAGCACCCAGGCGTGGACCAGGGCGCTCAGCGTCGAGCCATGGCTCGTCCGGGCGAGGTAGTACTCGACGGTGCGGCGCCAGATGTCGTCGTCGAGGGCGTAGCCCAACTGCCCGAAGATCTCGGAGAGTTCGGCCGGTGAGAAGAGGTAGCCGAGCATCAGCACATCGGCCTGCTTGGAGGCCTGATAGCGGTTGACGGTGTCGCCCTCCGCCTCCAGGATCCGGTCCAGCCGCCGGATGTCGCCGTATCGCTTGCGGTACTCCGCCCAGTCGAGCTCCGCCAGATCCGGGTACCCGGCGAACTGGCTGATGACGCCCTGGTGGTACGGCACATACAACCGGTGTGCGATGTCGTCCCAGCGCGCCAGTTCCTCGTCGCCCAGGTGACTGCGGTCGCCCAGCTCCCAGTGGCACGTCTCGGGGAGCGCGCGGCAGAGGTCGAGCGCCCGCATCAGCACCCACGCGGCGGTGACATTGGTGTACGCGTTGTCGTCCAACCCCGGTTCCATCGCGCCCGGGTAGGCGTCGTGGTACTCGTCCGGCCCGACGACCCCACGGATGCGGTACCGCCCGATGGCCGGGTCCCAGGCCGCACTGTCCGCCCAGAAGCGGGCGATCCCCAGCAGCATTTCCGCGCCGTGGCCGTACAGGAACTCCGTATCGCCGCTGGCCTGGCAGTACTGCCAGACGTTGTACGCGACCGCCGAGCCGACATGGTGCTGCAGCCGCGAATGATCGGGCAGCCAGTGCCCCGAGCGCGGGTTCAGATGCAGCTGCTGGGTCTCCTCGCGGCCGTCGCTGCCGCTCTGCCACGGGTACATCGCGCCCGCCCGGCCCGCCTCCTGCGCCGCCCGGAAGGCCGCGGGCAGCCGGCGGTGGCGGTAGTCGAGCAGCGCCCGGGAGACCTCCGGCAGATGCAGGTTCAGGAACGGCAGCACGAACAGCTCGTCCCAGAAGACGTGCCCGCGGTACGCCTCACCGTGCAGCCCGCGCGCCGGAACGCCGACGTCCAGCTCGGCGGTGTGCGGGGACAGCGTCTGCAGCACATGGAACAGATGCAGCCGCAGGATCTCGCCCGCCTCCCCTGGCACCTCCAGCTCCGCCCGCTGCCACAGGTGCTCCCAGGCGGCGCGGTGCGAGGCCAGCAGCCGGGGGAAGTCCGGGGCCTCGAGCGCCCCGTCGATGGCCGCGCGCAGCGGGCTGCCGATCGCCGGGTCGCGCGAGGTGTGCAGCGCCACGGTCTTGTCGACGACCGCGGTCGACCCGGTCCCCAGGATGGGCAGCCGCAGCCGCTGGCAGACCCGCCGCACGGTGCGCTCGGTCGCCCTCGGCGGCGCACCCTGCCCCGGGCCCACCTCGATCCGGGCCGCCAGCGCGATCCGGACGTCCGAGTCGACGGTGCGGCAGCTCAGCCACACCGTGTCGGCCTCCCCGCATCCGCCGCCGGGCCCGGTCTCGCCGTCGTCCCGGGTCCCGTCATCGAGCTCGGATCCGGTGTCCCAGCCCCCGAGATGCCGGCTGGCCAGATCCCGGTAGCGCGCCACACCGGTGTTGCGTACATCGCCGTCGATGCCCGCCACCACCTCGACCTCGCCCGACCAGCCGTCGGCGGTGAACAACGTGCGCAGCGCGGCCAGATGCGGGTCTCCCATGTGGACGAGGCGGGTCTGCTTCACCCGTAGCCGCCGTCCGTCCCCGTCCTCGTACGTCGACCAGCGCGTCAGCGTGCCGTGCCGCAGGTCCAGCGTCTGGCGATGCTCCGTCAGCTGCGGATGGTCCGGGGAGAGCCACGGCCCCGGGGGCGCGTCCGAGGGGTGGATGCGGTAGCGCAGCGGAAGCCAGTTCGGGAGGTTGACCATGTCTTCGTTCTCGACCTGCCGCCCCGCCACCGTGGAGGTCAGCCGGTTGTAGCAGCCCGCCGCGTAGGTGCCGGGATAGTGCAGGGGGCCGGCGGACGTCTCGGTCGCCGCGCCCCGCGTGACGAAGTAGCCGTTGCCGAGCGCGCACAGCGTTTCGCGCAGCCGCTCCGCCTGCGGGTCATAGCCGTGATACGACCAGGTCCAGCCCGATTCCATCAGTCCTCCCCGGAGGTCAGGAGTTCGCCCGGGTCGGTCACGACCAGATCCGCGCCGCTGTGGCGCAGCTCGGCCGCGCCGGTCCAGCCGCCCGTCCGGTCCACGCCCACCACGAGGCCGAAGCCGCCGCGCCGGCCGGCCATGACACCGGCCGGTGCGTCCTCCACCACGGCGGTCTCGCGGGCCGGGACGCCCAGCCGCCGGGCCGCCTCCACGAACAGCGCCGGATCCGGTTTGCCCGGCAGCCCCAGCCGATGCGCCTCGTTCCCGTCCACCACGACCTCCAGGAGCCCGAGTACGCCCGCCGCCGACAGCAGCTCGGTCGCATGCCGGGAGGCCGAGGCGGCGGCACACGCCATCCGCTCTTGCCGCAGCACCCGCAACAGCCGCACCGTGCCGGGCCAGGCGGTGACACCCGCCGCCCGCAGACCGGCCCGGAACAGCTCGTCCTTACGGGCCGCGACCGCCCACACGGTGTCCGTGCCCGGTGCATCGTCCGGCTCCCCGAGCGGCAGCCGCACTCCCCGGGAGACGAGGAACGCCGCCGCCCCGTCCTGCCGGGAACGCCCGTCGACATAGCGCAGATATTCGTCCACGGGGTCGAACGGGCGCTGCCCGCCGACGGCCGTCAGGCAGGCGTCGAAGGCGCCCTGCCAGGCCGCCGTGTGCACCGGGACGGAGTCCGTGATCACCCCGTCCGTGTCGAAGACCACGGCCCGCAGCGCACGCAGGCACGCGGCCAGGGACGGCGCGCCGCTCATGATGACGCATCCCTTCGTCAGGGCCTCCTCGGCGGGCTCCGGTCCGGGCCTTCCCTCCATGGCACCACGACTTCGCGCCGGGCGCGCCCGCGCAGGAGGCCCGGCCGCGGCGCCGCCTCGTCGGGCCCTCGCCGTCAGCGCTTCGCCCCGTCGGCGAGGGCCGGCGGGGCGAAGCGAAGGGGACCGGGGTGGTTACGCCGGGTAGAAGTGCCAGCCCTGCCGCGCCGAGGGGCGCCCGCCCCACATCTTCTTCAGGTCGACGTAGTTGTCGCCCTCACTGCGGGCGGTCAGGGCCAGATCCTCGTGCACGTAGGACACGATGCCGTAATCCGGATTCTGGGGATCGGTGCCCGGAACGGGCTTGAGAAGCCACCACTGGTCCTTGTTTCCCCGGCTGCAGACCCGCAGATACGAAATGCTGTCGGCACCGTTTTCGTCCGTCGCGCAGGCCCCGCCGGGAGAACTCCTGAGCTGATACACGGGCCGGCCGTCGGAGGTCGCGACCACATCGAACTGCCACTTGTTGTTCCAGGTCGGCTGCTCGCTCGGATAAACCTGAAGGTAGGTGCCCACATTTCCCTTCGTATCGTCCGGGAGCAGGTAGTTGCCGGTGACCTGACTGACGGCCAGCACCGGGTGTCCGACGGGGACCGCCCTGATGGCCGGGGCGGCTGCGGCCTGCGCGGGTGCGCTGAGCGCGACCGTGGCCAGGGCGGTGGCGGCGAGTGCGGTGGCGATGAGTTTGCGGATGGTGCGGACGTGCAAGGGAGGCCTCCTTAAGGCCAATGCAACGACGGCCGCCCGGAGCGCGATGTCTCCGAGCCGGAGAAAATGCTATGGCCGGTAAAGTCCCCGGAGGGAGGGCGCGAAACCGCCACAGGGAGGGGTGGACGGGAATGCGCCAGGGCCCTTTCGGTGTGCGGGCGGTGTGAGTGCGGACGGTCCGCCGCGTAGGACGGATTCCGGTCCGCGAATATGCCGGGAGCGGCTGACGAATTCTCGCGCACGGCATTCCGCAGAGCCTTACTATGGGCGCCGCGGAATTCCCTTTCCCGGGCGCGTCGTGACCTCAACTCACTTCGTCCGGTGGCCAGTTCGCCCACGGCGCGGGGCGCGGGCGAGCCGGCGGCGGGCGATCAGCGCCCGCCGTCCGGAGCCGGGATCCGCCCGCTCAGCAGCCGCCCCGCCCCCGGGACGTAGGGCTCCAGCCCGAGTTCCTGCAGGATGCGATAGGTCGTGGCGGTGGCCGCCGACAGCACCGGCAGACCCGCGGCGTCCTCGACCGGCTGGACCGCGGCGAGCGAGGGCATCTGCACACAGGCCGAGAGGACCACCGCATCGGCCCGGCGCAGGTCGAGCCGCTTCCAGTGGTCGCGGAGGGCGGCGGGGTCGAGACGGGCGACCGCCAGGTTGTCCGGGACCTCCAGGCTCAGCGCGTCGACCACCTCCACCCCCGCGTCCTCGATGTAGTCGACGACCAGCGACGTCAGCTCCTTCATGTACGGCGTGACGACGGCGATACGGCGGGCGCCGAGCGCGGCGATGCCGTCCAGCAGCGCGCCCGCGCTGGAGACCACCGGGGCCTGCGCGCCCTGGCTGCGGAGCGCGGCGGCGATCTCGGCCTCGGCGGTGCAGTGGTGACCGGGGCCCTGCGCCATGATGGCGACCAGGCAGGCGGAGGCGACGACCTCGGGCCGGGCGTCGGCCAGTTCGAGGGCGGCCCGCTCGGCCTGGGCGTTCATACCGCGCAGCTGCTCGGGCGTGACGTGTTGCATCCGCAGCCGGCTGCTGTGGAAGAGGAAGCGGTCCCCGGGGCGCTCGCGCTCGCGCGCGGCGAGCATGCGCGGCAGTTCGGTCTCCATCGTGAGGTTGGAGCTGGGGACCATCAGGCCGATGTGGTGGTCGGTGGGCAGGCTGAGGGGGCGGTCGGTCACGGGTTCTCCTCGGGAAGGGGGAACGAGGCACCCGTGCGGACGACGGGTGCGGTCAGTGGTCCCCGGCCAGGCCCTCCCAGTGGTCGGCCAGGGATGTGAGCAGCTGCATGAGGTCCGCGCGCCGGTCGTCGTCGTACGGCTGCAGGAGCCGCTCGTCCAGGCGGCGGGCACGGTCGTGGGCCTCGCGGAGGGTCCGCTCGCCCTCGTCGGTCAGATGCAGCAGCTTGCGGCGGCCGTCGGTGGCGTCGCTGCGCCGCTCCAGCAGGCCGCGGTTCTCCAGCCGACGGGCGACATCGGCCATCGTGGACGTGTCCAGCGCCACCGCCGACGCCATCGACCGCTGATCGCGCCCCGGGTCCGCGTCCACGGCCGTCAGCACCGCGAACTGCGGCCCCGTGAGCGTGGTGTCCACCGCGCGGACCCATATGGCGAGATACGCCTGGTAGAGACGGCGCACCTGATAGCCCGGCGCGGCGGTCAGGGCCTGCGGAATCGCCGGCGCGAAGTCGGAGGAAGCGCTCTCATCAGCCATGGGGCAACTCAATCACGGGGTGACGGGGCATCGCCGACGGCTTCGCCACGGTCGGACGATCACCCAAGCATCGGGCGCAGCGCCTCTCGTAGGGCCGTCAGAGCAGCGGGCGGATTGTCCCAGAAAATCATGTGCCCGGCGTCCGGGACCGCGGCGAAGGACGCGGAGGGCAGCAAGGCGCGTGCCTGCGCCACGCCGGCCGCCGTCACGACGGGGCTGTCCGCGCCGTACAGCAGGGCCGTGGGGCCGGCGACCGACGGCCACCAGGCGAAGAAGTCCTCGGTCTCGAAGCCGCGGTGGCTGGCGATGATCGCCTGCCGTTCGCAGCTGGACAGCCAGCGGGCCCGCAACTCCAGTTCCCGGCGCGGCCACCGGGGCCAGGAAACCGCCACCTCATCGGCGTCCGTACCGCGCTCCGCCTGCGTCAGCTGGCCGAGGAAGGCCTCCAGGGAGGTCGGGTACGGCCCACGGCCGGGACCGCTCATCGGCGGATCCGCCAGCACGCTGCCGCCGATGGCAGCCTTGCCGCGGGCCGCGACCGCGGCGGCGATCCGCGCGCCCATGGAATGCCCGAAGAGCAGGGGCCGGCGCAGGCCGAGCCCGTTCACGAGGGCCTCGGTGTCCTCGGCGTACTCCTCCAGGCTGTAGGCGCCACCGCCGTCCGAGAGCCCGCGGCCGCGGATGTCGAGCACCAACGGGCGGACCAGATCGGTGAGTTCACGGGCGACGAAGTCCATGGCGACGGCCGGGCTGGTGATGCCCGGCAGGATCACCAGGGCGGGGCCACGGCCGCCGTAGTCCAGGACGTGCAGCCGGGCGGTGCCGGAGCGGACCCATCGGCCGACGGCCGGGATGTCGGCCAGATCTGCGAGGGCGGACTGCGGCAGGGCCCGCGGGGCGTGCGGCACAAGAACCTCCTGAAGGGGGAACGGGGAGCCGGTCAGGCGGGGCGGGGTGCGGCCGAGGCGAGACAGCCGAGGGCCTCGGCCTGGTCGATGACGTCGCCGTACTTCGCCTGGATGTCGAAGAGGGCCGCATCGTGCGGTCCCTGCGCGCGGTCGCCGACGCATGCCCGGGGGACGAGGACGGGGAAGCCGGACTGTACGGCGTCGACCGCGGTGGCCCGTACGCAGCCGCTGGTGGTCGCCCCGCAGATCACCGCCGTATCGCAGCCCAGACCGGTCAGGGTGGCGGCGAGGGAGGTGCCGAAGAACGCCGAGGCGCCTTTCTTGACCACCAGGCGGTCCGCCGAGGGGTGGTACGGCAGCCGCGGGTCCAGGGTGACCGCCTCGCTGCCCGCCACCAGGGCGCGCAGACCCGGCGCCTTGCGCAGCCAGGCGAGGCAGTCGCCGGACGCCTCCGCCGGGGTGTAGGCGATGGCGGTGAAGACGACCGGCACGCCGGCGCCCCTGGCCGCGGTTGCCAACTCGGCCGTCGCGGTGACGACTTCGGTGAGGTCCGCGCCGGTCGGGAAGCGGTCCTCGGTGAAGCCGCGGGTGAGGTCGACGACGACGAGCGCGGGGCGGCGGCCGCGGCGGACCGGGGCGCCGAATCCGGCGCGGGCATAGGTGCGGTCGGTGGCCGCTCCGTACTGGCTGGTGCTCATGCGCGCCGGGCCTCCTTGACCTGTCGGCTCAGGCCCTGGAGGCGGCCGAGCAGCCAGCCCTCGAACACGCCGAAGGCGAAGGCGGCGGCGAGCGGGCCGTACTTGGCCAGGGCCGGGCCGGCGAGCAGCGCGAGGCCGTCCAGTTCCGGGGCGGGGGAGGGGGCGGCGGCGGGTGCGGCCGCCCGCGGGGCCGGGGCCGGCGTGCTCCCGGCCGGCTCCGCCGCCCCCAGCAGTCCGCCCAGATTCCGCGCGAACTGCTCCAGGATCCGGTCCGAGACCGTACCGATGGCGCCCTTGCCGAACTGGGCGAGCTTGCCCCGGATGACCAGGTCCGTCGACAGCTCCAGCCGCGCGCCTTCCGGCGCCTCGGCCACCGTCAGCGTCACCTCCGCCTCCGCATCGCCGCTGCCGTGCGTATCGGCGCCGCGGGCCTGTACGCGCAGCCGCCGCCGTGCGGCATCGGCCTCCAGGAAACGGACGCTGCCGGCGTAGGCGGCGGTGATCGGGCCGACCCGCACCGTCACCCTGCCCCGCCAGGAGTCGCCGTCCCGGCCGTCCAGCGCCGCGCCCGGCATACAGGACGCCACCCGCCGTACGTCGTTCATCAGGGCGAACACCTCGTCCGGGGCGGCCTTCACCGGCACCGTGTGGGTGAGTTGCATGCTCATCGCTCCTTAGGGGTGTCCCTGGCGGCGCGCCGGGCCGTGGCGCAGCCGTCGATCGCCTCGACGATGGACTGGTAGCCGGTGCACCGGCACAGATTGGCCGCCACGACCTCGCGGATCTCCTCCTTGGTCGCCTCCGGCCGCTCGGCGAGGAACCCCTCGGCGAGCATCAGGAATCCGGGTGTGCAGAAGCCGCACTGAAGGCCGTGGTGTTCGCTGAACGCCCTTTGCAGATCGGACAGTTGGCGGCCGTCCGGCCCGCCGCCGGTGTCCTCGGCCAGCGATTCGACGGTACGGATCCGGGCGCCCTCGGCCTGCGCCGCGAACATCAGGCAGGCCCGTACCGGACGGTCGTCGACCAGGACCGTGCAGGCCCCGCAGATGCCGTGTTCGCAGCCGACATGGGTGCCGGTCAGCCGCAGATCGTGGCGCAGGACGTCGACGAGGGTGCGGCGCGATTCGGTGATCACCTCGTGCTGTGCGCCGTTCACGTCGAGCGTCATCAGCTGGAGGTCCGGCTGCGTCCCGGGATCGGTCATGACAGGTGCTCCAGGGTGCTCAGGGCGGTGTGCACCGCTTCCGGGGTGATCGGGGTGTCGTCGAGCTCGATGCCGGTGGGGCGCAGGGCGTCGTTGACGGCGTTCAGTACGGCCGCGGGGGCGCCGATCGTGCCGCCCTCGCCCGCGCCCTTCGCGCCGGTCGCGGTGAACGCGCAGGGCGTTTCGAGGTGGTGGATCGTCACGTCCGGGATCTCCTGGGCGGTGGGCACCTTGTAGTCCATGAAGCTGGTGGCCGACGGCTCTCCCTGTGCGTCGTACGTCACCCGCTCGAAGAGCGCGCCCGCGATGCCCTGGGCGATCCCGCCCCGGCACTGGCCTTCCACGACCTGGGGGTTGATGGCCACGCCGCAGTCCTCGACGCACACATAGCGCAGGATCTCCACCCGGCCGGTGCCCTCGTGGAGTTCGACCACGACGCCGTGGGTGGCGTTGGAGAAGGTCCCGTCGTTGAAGACGTCGAAGGTGGCGGTCGCGGTGAGCCCCGGTTCCAGGTCCTTGGGCAGCAGATCGGCCCGGAGGAAGGCGACTTCGGCCAGCTCCGGGTAGCGCAGCGCCACCGAGGGCGCGCCGCGGCGGCGGACCTCGCCCCGCCCGAGCTCGGTGTCCTCCCAGGGGATGTCCCAACGGGCCGCGGCCAGCCGCCGCAGCTTCTCGCCGAGCTTGCCCGCGGCCAGCCGTACGGCGCTGCCGCCCACCGTGATCGACCGGCTGGCGAACGTCCCCCAGCCGTAGGCGATGCGGTCGGTGTCGCCCTGATGGATCCGCACCTTGCCGATGTCCAGCCCGAGTTCATCGGCGACGATCTGCGCCAGGGTCGTCTCATGGCTCTGGCCGTGGCTCATGGTGCCGGTGGTGACGGTCACCGCGCCGCTGGTGTCCATCCGGACCTCGGAGATGTCGAAGCCCGGCACCACCTCCATCTTGCGCTGCGCGAAGGCGGCGGAACCGTAGCCCGTGCGCTCGCTGAAGCAGGCGTAGCCGATGCCGAGATGGCGTCCCTCGGCGGCCGCGGCGGTCCGGCGCGCGTACCAGCCCTCGTCCCGCAGCGTGCGCTCGCACAGATTCAGCGACTCCAGATAGGAGCCCGGGTCGTAGGTGATGCCGTTGACGCCGGTGTAGGGGAACTCGGTGATGACGTTGCGTCGGCGGATCTCCACCGGGTCCAGGCCCAGCTGCCGGGCCGCGCGCTCGAAGAGCCGCTCCACGACCATCACATACTGCGGCCGGCTGACGCCCCGGTACGGCGCGGTGGGTGCCTTGTTGGTGGTGACCGCCCGGCCGCGTACCCGGTAGGCGGGGACCTTGTAGACGCCCGGCATCTCGGCGGACGCCATCAGCGGCTCGATGCCGGCGGTGAACGGATAGCAGGAGTAGGCGCCCATATCGCACACCACCTCCGCGTCCAGGCCCAGGATCCGGCCGTCGCCGGAGAACGCGGCGCGGACGTCGTAGCGCTGCTCGCGGGCGAGGAAGGACGCGGTGAGCGCGTCCTTGCGGTCCTCGATCCACTTCACCGGCCGGCCCAGCCGCCGCGCGGCGGCCGCGGCGGCGATCTCCTCCCGTCCCACCACGCACTTGAGGCCGAACCCGCCGCCCATGTCCGGCACCTGGACGCGCACCGCGCGCTCGTCCATCCCGAGGCAGCGCGCCGCCACCGTTCGCACCTGGTGCGGGACCTGGGTGCAGAGCTGCATCACGAGCTGTTCCTCGCGGTCGTCCCAATGGGCCACCACGCCCCGCGTCTCCAGCGGCAGCGCGTTCTGCCGGCCGGTGCGGGTACGGACCCGCACGACGCAGTCGGCGGCGGCGAAGATCTCGTCGATGCCGTCGGTGGCGAACAGCGAGACATCCACCAGGGTGTTGCGCGGCGCCTCGTCGTGGACCAGCGGCGCCCCGTCCGCCAGCGCCGCCTCCTCGCTGGTCACCGGCGGGCGCACGGCATAGCTGACGCGTGCCGCCTCCAGGCCGTCCTCGGCGGCGTAGGCGTCGCGGGCGACGACGATCGCGATCGGCTCGCCGACGTAGCGGACCCGGTCGCGGGCCAGTACCGGCATCGCGGTGGGCACGAACTCCTCGCGCGGGCGGCCCAGTTGGGCGGTGATGTCACCGAGGTCGAGATCGTCGGCGGTGAACGCGGCGAGCACTCCCGGGACGGACCGTACGGCCGTGAGGTCGACGGCGGTGAGCACGCCGTGCGCCACGGTGCTCCGCACGAACTGGGCGTGCAGCATGCCGGGCAGCGCGATGTCGTCGACGAACCGGCCGCGCCCGGTCAGCAGCCGGGGGTCCTCGCGGCGCGCCACGGAGCGTCCGATCAGCGGACCGTTCTCCGGCGCCGTTGGCGTCATCGGGCCATCGCCTCCTCGCAGGCACGCCGGACCAGGGTCCGCACCAGGTGTTGTCGGTACGACGCGGAGCCATTGGCGTCGTCGGGCGGATCGACCGCGGCGGCGGCCGCCGCGGCGCAGTCGGCGAACGACCCGCCGCCGGCCAGCACCTGCTCCGCTGCCGGGACCCGGACCGGCACCGGTGCCACCCCGCCCAGCGCCACCCGGCCGCCCCGGACCGACGTTCCGTCGACGTCCAGATCGACCGCGGCCGATACGGTCGCGAAGTCGCCCCGGCGCTCGGCGAACTCGGTGAGCGCGGCATACGGCGCGGGCCGCGGGAAGACGATCTCGACGAGGATCTCGTCGTGGTCGAGGGCGTTGAGGTACGGGCCGAGGAAGAAGCCGTCGGCCGGGACACGGCGCTCACCGCGCGGGCCGTGGGCCACGAACTCGGCGTCCAGCGCGACCGCCAGCAGACACCATTCGGCGGTGGCGTCGGCGTGGGCGATGCTGCCGCCGACCGTGCCCCGGGTGCGGATCGGCAGATGACCGATCCAGCCCATGGCCGCGCGCAGCACGGCGAAGCCGGTGCCCAGCAGCGCGTCCGGGGCCGTCTCCACCGTGTGATGCGTGGTGAGCGCGCCGATGTGCAGGGCGCCGTCGGCGCCGGTGCCCAGGTGGTCGAGGGCGCGCAGCCCGCCGATGTCGACCAGATGCCGGGGCCGGGCCAGCCGGAAGTTCATCATCGCGACCAGGCTCTGGCCGCCCGCGATGACCTTGGCGTCGGGACCGAGCTCGGCCAGCAGCACCGCGGCGCCCTCGACATCGCGGGCCCGGTGGTAGCGGAAGGCGGCGGGTTTCACGGTGCTCCCGTCGTAGGGGCGGACGGACGGACCGGCGGGGCGGAGTGCGGCAGCGACGGCGGCTCCGCCGGGGCGTCCTCCTCGTCCAGCGCCCGCCCCTTCGTCTCCGGCGCCGCGACTGCCATCCAGGCCACCGCCAGCACCACGGCCAGCCCCAGCACCCCGAACGTCAGCGGCAGCCCCAGCACCGGCCACATCACCGTGCCGAACAGCAGCGGCGCGAACCCGGTGAGCGCCCGGCTGACCGACGAGGCCCAGCCGAAGCCGCCGGCCCGCAGCCGCGTCGGGTAGAGCTCCGCCACGTAGGCATACAGCGCGGGGATGGCCAGCTGCATCAGGAAGCCGAAGGCCCCGATGGCCACGACCGACCCGGTGGGCATCTTCATCACCAGAGCGAATACCACCAGCGCGAGGGAGGCGAGCGGCGCCGTGACGCCGATCAGCCATTTGCGCCCGACCAGATCCACCAGCGCGGTGGAGACCAGCACCCCCACGATCCCGACGCCGCTCATCACGGTGGTGCCCATGAACGCCGCCGTATCGGCCAGGCCCTGCTCCTTGAGGATCGACGGCATCCAGCTGAGCGCCGCGTAATAGACCAGCATGACGGTGACGAACAGCAGCCAGGCGGCCGACGTGATCCGGGGGCTGAACGACCAGATGCGGCCCAGCTGTTCGGCGACCGCGCGCGGGCCCCGGGACCGCGGGGCGGGCTCCGGCGCCGGAATCACATACGGCTCCGGTGTCGCCCCCGTACGCGCCACCAGATCGTCGATGACGGCCCGCGCCGCCGCCTCCCGGCCCTTCTTCGTGAGATAGACGGGCGACTCGGGTACGCCGCGGCGCACCCAGAACAACAGCAGCGCCGGCAGGCTCATCACCGTCAGCATCCACCGCCAGCCGTCGTCCAGCGTCACCATGGCCGTCGACACCAGACCGCACAGCGTCACCCCGACCGGCCACCACACGTCCAGCGCGGTCAGCACCCGCCCCCGGTACTTCCGCGGCGAGAACTCGCCCACCAGGGCGTAGTCGACGGGGATGCAGCCGCCCAGCCCCACGCCCGCCAGGAACCGCAGTACGAGGAAGACCGGGTAGGCCGGCGCGCAGGCACCCAGCACCGAGAACACCGCGAAGATCAGCAGCGTGACGCTGAAGGCCTTCTTCCGGCCGATGCGGTCCGCGACCGCGCCCCAGGCCACCGCGCCGACGGCCATCCCCACCAGGTTCGCGGTGGCCACCAGCCCCCGGTCGGCGAGCGTGAGGTGGAAGTGCTCGCCCAGCAGCGGCATCAGAAAGCCGTTCAGGGCGATGTCGTATGCGTCGAAGAGGTAGCCGAGGCCACCGATGAGGAAAATTCTGCCTTGGACGCCCCATCTCCAGGGGAGGTCCTGAACGATCTGATCGCCGGTTTTCACAGGAACTCCAGGGCTCAGCGGGCGAACTGGTAGGAGAACGCACCCAGATCGGGGTCATGGAGGGGCGTGCCGCGCCACAGCCAGTCGTAGGACAGGTCGGACTCGCCGTCGAAGCGCCGCAGCTTCTCGTCGCGGGCCCGCTGCTCGGGGCCGTCGGGGAAGTGGTAGAAGGTCTTGTTCTGCAAGGAGGCGTCCTGCACCATCCCGGCGTGCTTGGCCCGCCGGTCGACGTAACGGCGCAGCGCGCCCTCGGCGTCCGCGACGGTGACCGCACCCAGCTCCTCGGCCAGCACCGCCGCGTCCTCCATCGCCTGCGAGGCGCCCTGCGCCTGATAGGGGAGCATGGCGTGGCAGGCGTCGCCGAGCAGCGCGATGCGCCCGTCCATCCACACCGGGTCGCGCCGCCGGTGGTGGAGCGCGAAGCAGCTGACATTCTCCTTGGCCTTCGACAGCATCGCCGGCACCCGGTCGTCCCAGCCGGGGAACGCGTCCACCAGGTCCTGCGGGGTCGAGGTCACGGTCCACTTCTCGGCGACCTCATCCGTGCAGGGCACGCACGCCACGACGTTCAGATACTCGCCGCCGCGGATCATGTAGTGCACCAGATGCCGCTGCGGCCCGTACCAGATCGTGCTCTGGAAGCGGTCGACCAGCCAGCGCGTCGCCGGATCGGCGGCGATCAGCTCGCCGGGGATGAGCGCCCGGAACGCCATCTCGCCGGAGAACAGCAGGGTGTCGGGCGCGCCCATCAGCTCGCGCACCTGCGAGCGGACCCCGTCCGCCCCGATCAGCACGTCGCAGGCGAAGCGTCGACCGTCCTCGGTGACGGCCGTGGGCCGCTCGGGATCGGTGCGGTCCAGCGCGGTCACCCGGCTCGCGGTGTGCATGGCGACCACCGGGCCGGGGCCCGCCGGATCCAGACAGGCCTCCATGATCACGCGGTGCAGATCGGCGCGGTGGTAGTGCCAGTAGGGGGCGTTGAAGCGGTCCTTGCAGAACTGGCCGAGCGAGGTGAGCCCGATGACGCGGCCGTCCTGCCAGCGCCGCCTGACCTGGTCGAGCGGCTCGGTGTGGATCGCCTCCAGCTGCCGCCGCAGCCCGAGACCGAGCAGCACCCGGCTGGCGTTCGGCGCGGTCTGGATCCCCGCCCCGACCTCGCCGAGCCGGTCCGCCTGTTCCAGCACGGTGACCCGCAGACCGCGCTGACGCAGCGCCAGCGCGGCGGTCAGACCGCCCAGGCCGCCGCCGACGACGGTGACTTCATACGACTGACTGGACACCACTCTTCCTCCAGGCTGTGGTGGGAGGTTGCGCGAGGCAGGGCACGGGGGGCGCCGGTCGGCGACCACGGGTCACCGTTCGTCGGTCAGCCGGCCGTCGGTGACCACGTCCGTGCCGTCGACCGACACCGAACAGCCGCGCATCGCGATGTCGAGGTGCGCATACGACTCGCGGCCGAGCACCGGATGCGGCCCGGTCGACCACAGGAAGTTGCCCGCGAAGGCACGGGCGTCCATGCCCATCAGCTCGTCCTTGCCGTACATGGCGGTGGCGAACCAGTCGGCGCTGCGCATCAGCCCCCAGCCCATGTGGGAGAGGCTGCGCGCCCAGGTGTCCTGTGAGTCCTCGAAGAAGGTGGTGAGCAGATCGGCCTCGGCGCCGCCGGTGATCTTTTCGATGTGCCCGCCCGCGATCTGGAGGACCACCGGCTCGCGCACGTACTCCTTGAACGGCAGCAGGATGTCGCCCGGGGCGAGCACGATCTGCCCGTCGGAGACCTCCGGCCAGCACAGCACCATGGTGCTCGGCCAGTGGTCCCAGCGGCCCGGGTCGTCGGCGAAGCCGCACTGGAACTCCGGTTTGGAGCCGCTGAGTTGGACGGTCAGATCGGTCCCGGCGGCCGAGCCGACGTGCATCACGGACGACCGCTTGAGCAGTTCGACGCCGCGCAGGACCTCGTCCTTGTCCGATTCCTGGGGGAGGTTGCGGATGAGGACCTCGGGGGCGTCGCAGACGAAGATGATGCGGGTGCCCGCGCGCAGGATCTCCTGCTGGACCGGGGCGTGGATGAAGCCCTCGCGGGTCAGATCGACCACCAGATCCGCGGATTTGAGCAGGTCCTGGGCGGCGGAGTCGCGCAGGACGGAGGTCAGCCCGGGGCCGGCGCCGGTGTGCGTACTGGGCATCGGCGCCGGGGTGCCGCCGGGCACCGTGGCCGCGATGACGTGCGCGCCGCACGCCTTGGCCGCGCCGAAGGCGGCCGCGACATAGTCGCCGCGGCTGTCCGGCTCGGCGAGGACGACGACATGCTCGTCCGCGCGCAGTTTGCACAGCCGGAGCTGACGGGTGAACGCGTCGAGCAGATCGACGGCGGAAAGATCGAACACGGTGACCTCCAAGGAGGTGGGGCGGGCTCGGTGAGGTGAGAGGGGAATGCCGCGGAAGGGACGAAGGCCCGCCCGGGAGCTGGGGCGGAGCCGGTGAAATGGCCTGCGGACACGCTCTGATCTGCGGTGATGCCCCTGGTGTGGAGCACCCGACGGAGATAATCCGAACACGTACTATCTCGGCTTGGCAAGAGGGACGCGGCGAGTTCCTGGCCCCCGGAGGCGGCCGTTCCCCCTCAATGGGGCGCCGCGCGGCAGCGGGCCCCGTTCCCGTACGACCGGATGGCGTGTACGGGAACGGGGCCCTGGGATGCGTCCTTGGTGCGCGATCCCGGTGTGCTCACCGAGCGGCCGGTGGCCCCCGGTCCGTGCGGGCGTCCGCGGGGACGTCCGCGGGGCAGGGGGACACCGGCCGGTGCGGTTCGGTGGAGCGCGTCACAGGGGAGGCAGGATGTCTCCGCCGCCCATGCTGCTCTCCTGCTCGGTCTGGCTCTGCAGCTTGCGCGCCTTCTCCTGGAGGCGCTGCCGCTCCTTGGGATCCTTGGCCTGCGCGGCGGCCTCGGTCAGCTGCTGGGCCTTCTCGCGCATCTGCTGGAGGCGCTCATGCGCTTCGTCCTTGGCGCCCATGATCACTCCTTCGTCGCTAGCGGAAAGTCGCCATACCTCAGCCAATCAGGCTCCGCGACTCCCGGCACGTCGAAGGGTCGCCCTTGGTGAGCGAGCCGTCACTCGCCGGTGGGCCAGCCCCGGCGGCGGGCGAGTTCGGCGCATACCTCGAGGAAGCGGGGGACGGCCGGATGCGGATGATCCGCCCGCCAGACGGCGTCGACGCACAGGCCGGGGCGGGGTTCCGTCAGCGGCACCAGCGTGATGCCGCGCGGAAGCTGGTGGGCGAGCGACGCCACGACGAGGTTGACCCCGCGCCCGGCGGCGATCGACGCCCAGGCGTTGGAGCCCGAAGCGGTGTCGTCCAGCGCCGGCTCGAAGCCCGCGCCCCGGCAGGCCGCGACCACGGCGTCGTAGTAGCCGGGCGCCATCTCGCGGGGCCACAGCTGGAAGGTCTCGTCCCTGAGCCGTGCCGGATCCACGGCCGGGAGCCCGGCGAGCGGATGGCCGTCGGCGACCGCGAGCATCAACTCCTCGCGCCGGACGGTCCGTCGGTCGATCCCCTTCGGATACCCGGTCCGCGGCGCCAGCGCGATATCGCACCGTTCCTCCCGCAGCGTCCGGCAGACGTCCGCCGCGAAGATCTCCCGGGTCTCCACCTTCAGCCGCGGAAACTCCTCCGCGAGCAGCGCACTCAGCGCCGGGAGCGTCTCGTACACCGCGCTGACCGTATAGGCCACCCGCAACCGCCCCACCTCCCCGGCCGCCACGGCCCGCGCATGCTGCGCCGCGCGGCCCGAAGCGGCGAGGACCCGCTTGCAGTCGGCCAGATACGCCGCACCGGCCGGGGTCAGCTCCACCCGGCGCGAGGTCCGCTCCAACAGCCGTACGCCCAGGATGTCTTCGAGCGCCTTGATCTGCTGGCTGAGCGCCTGCTGGGCGACGAACACATCCTCCGCGGCGCGGGTGAAACTACGCCGCTCGGCCACCGCCACGAAGTACCGCATCTGCCGCAGCTCGGGTTCCATGCGACCGCATCGTACGGCCGGTCCGCCGCCCGCGTCGACAATCGCGGCTTGTCGATCGACAACAAGCTGCGCTTGTTGATCAATGGGGCCGCTCGTAGCGTGGGCGGGGCGGAAAGATGCAGGAACACCACGCGAGGGCCCGGACGTGTCCGCACCGCTCGGACGCCGCCGTGGCTCTCCAACTGCCCCTGGGGGAACGATGATTCTGGTGACGGGTGCGACCGGCACCGTCGGACGGCCGCTGGTGCGCGCACTGCGCGAACGCGGCGCGGCGGTCCGGGCGCTGGTACGGGACGCGGACGGCGTGCCCGCCGAGTGGGACGACGGAGTGGAAGCCGTGGTCGCGGACCTGAACGACGCCGGGTCGCTGGTCCCGGCCGCCGACGGCGTCGACGCCGTCTACCTCCTCACACCGGTCGACCCGGGCGCCACCCGGCAGGCCCGCAACGTGATCGACGCCGCGGCCAAGGCCGGCCGGCCCCGCGTCGTCCTGCAGGCGGCGATCGGCGTGGGGCGCCGGACCGCCCCGGTGCGGTTCTTCGCCGCGCACGCCGCGGGCCTCGACCACGCCAAGGCCCACGGTCTGCCCTGGACGGTGCTCGCCCCCAACGGCTTCCAGCAGAACTTCCTGGGTCTGGCGGCCTCCCTGCGCGCGGGAACCCTGGCGCTGCCCGCGGGCGCGGCCGCGGTCTCGTACGTGGACGCACGCGATGTCGGCGAGGCGGCCGCCGAGGTGCTCACCACGGAGGGGCACGAGGGCGCGATCCACGAACTGACCGGCCCGGAGGCCCTGACGCACGACGAGATCGCCGGACTGATCGGCGCCGTGCTCGGCCGCGACGTCGGCTACCGCGCCGACACCCCCGACCAGGCCCGCGCCGCCCTGCGCGCCGCCGGCCTGGACGAGTGGCGGGCGAGCGGGCTGGTCGAGCTCTACGGCATGTACGCGGCGGGCGAGGCGGCCGCCGTCACCGACGGCATCCCCCGTCTGCTCGGCCGTCCGGCCCGTTCCCTCACCGCATTTCTCACCGAACACGCCCCGGCGCTGCGCGCCACGCCGACGACTTCCCAGGAGCGCCCCGCATGACCATCGAGTACATCCGCTACCGCATCACCGACCCCGAGCGGCGCGCCGCCTTCGAGAAGGCCTACACGGACGCCGCCGAACAGCTCGACGCGGCGCCGCAGTGTCTGGGCTACGACCTGGCGCACGGCGTCGAGGAGCCCGACCGCTACATCCTCCGCATCGAGTGGACGTCCGTCGAGGACCACCTCCAGGGCTTCCGCGGCGGCCCGCTCTTCGGCCCGTTCCTGGCCTCCGTACGGCCGTACATCGACGACATCGAGGAGATGAAGCACTACGCGCGCACCCCGGTGGCGTCCGCACCGCGGGCCGCGACGCTGTACGAGGCCGTCGGAGGCCTCCCCGCCCTGCACCGCCTCAGCGACACCTTCTACGAGGCGGTCCTCGCCGATCCCGTCCTCGCCCCCGTCTTCGCACGGTTCACCCCCGAGCACCGCGACCATGTCGCCGTCTGGCTCGCCGAGGTCTTCGGCGGACCGGCGGACTTCACCGCCGCCCTCGGCGGCCATCAGGGCCTGCTGCGCGGCCACTTGGGCCTCGCCATCACCGACGAACAGCGCTCCCGCTGGATGGAGCTGATGTCCCGGGCCGTGGACAAGGAGCTGCCGCCCGACCCGGCGCTGCGCCGGCGCGTCATGGACTACTTCGACTGGGGCACCCGGATCGCCCAGAACGTCTCCCGGCAGCCGGCCGGCGCCGACCTGGGCGAGCCCGGCCCGACGCCGCGGTGGGGCTGGACCAAGGACGACGAGGGGAACGACGGGGCGTGACGGCACCGCGGCGGCCGGATCACGAGCTTCCGGCCGCCGTCGTGCACAACCGCCGGACCCGGCGCGGCCCGCGGGCATAGGGTCGGATTCCGTGACCGAGAACCCCTTCTTCCAGCCGAGTGAACTTCCCTACGAGCTGCCGCCGTTCGCGCGGATCCGGCACGAGCACTATCGGCCCGCCTTCGAACGCGGGATGTCCGAGCAGCTGGCCGAGGTGGCGGCGATCGGCGCCCGCACCGAGCCCGCGACCTTCGAGAACACCGTCGAGGCGCTGGAACGCAGCGGCGTGGTGCTGGGCCGGGTGCGCCGGGTGTTCTTCAACAAGACGGCCTCGGACACCGACGACGCCCTCCAGGCGCTGGAGGCGGAGATCGCGCCCCGGCTGGCCGCGCACGACGACGCGCTGCTGCTCGATCCCGCCCTGTTCGCCCGGCTGGACGCCCTCCACGGGCAGCGCCACCACATCGGCCTGGACGACGAACAGGTGAAGGTGCTGGAACGGCACCACACCGCCCGGGTCCGGGCGGGGGCCCGGCTCGGCCCGGAGCAGCAGCGCCGGCTGCGCGAGCTGAACACCGAAATCGCCGCCCGAAGCGCCGAATTCCGGCGGAACCTGCGCGCGGCCACCGCCGACGCTGCGCTGGTCCTGGACCGCGCCGAACAGCTGGCGGGCCTGCCCGAGGACGAGATCGCGGCCGCCGCCGAGCACGCCAAGGCCCTCGGGCACGACGGCAAATTCGTCCTCGGCATGAAGAGCTTCACCAGCCAGACGCAGCTCGCCTCGCTCGACGACCCGGCGCTGCGCGAGCGTCTGCTCGCCGCCTCGCTCGGCCGGGGCAGCGACACCAACGGCCCGCTCGCCGTCACCCTCGCCACGCTGCGCGCCGAGCGCGCCGCCCTGCTCGGCCACCCGAGCCACGCCGCCTGGCAGGTCGCCGATCAGACCGCCGGCACCACCGACGCGGTCGACAGCCTCTTCCGCCGCCTCATTCCCCCCGCCGTCGCCAACGCCGAGCGCGAAGCCGCGGCACTGGCCGAGGCGGCGGGCGTCGCCGAGATCGGCCCCGCCGACTGGCAGTACTACGCGGAGCGGATTCGCAAGGAGCGGTGCGGCCTCGACGCGGCGGCGCTGCGGCCGTACCTGGAGCTGGAGAGCGTGCTGCGGGACGGCGTCTTCCACGCGGCCCAACTGGTCTACGGGATCACGTTCACCGAACGCCCCGATCTGGAGGCCTACCACCCGGACGCCCGCGTCTTCGAGGTGCACGAGTCCGACGGCAGCCCGCTCGGCCTGTACATCGGCGACTTCCACGCCCGTGCGTCCAAGCGCGGCGGCGCCTGGGAGAACGAACTGGTCACCCAGTCGCATCTGCTGGGCCGGCGGCCGGTGGTGGTCAACAACCTGAACATCGCCAAGCCCCCGGCGGGCGAGCCCGTCCTGCTGACCTGGGGCGAGGTCAACGCGCTCTTCCACGAGTTCGGGCACGCGCTGCACGGCCTGTTCTCCGATGTGCGCCATCCGCTGCTGGCCGGTACCCAAGTGCCGCGGGACTTCGTGGAGTTCCCCTCCCAGGTCAACGAGATGTGGGCCGACCGGCCCGAGGTGCTGGCCCATTACGCCAGGCACCACCTCACCGGCGAGCCCATGCCGCCCGAACTCCCCGACCGGCTGCGCGAGGCGGAGGACTTCGGCGTCGGCTTCCGCATGGTGGAGCATCTGGCCGCGGCGGTGCTGGACTGGGCCTGGCACACCATCCCCGCCGAGGGGCAGCTGCCGGACGCGGCCGGCGCCGAGGCGTTCGAGGCGGCCGCGCTGCAGCGCTACGGACTCACCCTGGCCGCCGTCCCGCCGCGCTACCGCACCGGCTATTTCGCGCATGTCTTCGGCGGCAACTACGCGGCCGGGTACTACGGCTACCGCTGGGCCGAGGTGCTGGATGCGGATACCGTGCGGTGGTTTTGCGAGAACGGCAAACCCGTGCGCGAGAGCGGTGAGATCTTCCGCCGGGAGCTGCTCGGCAGGGGCGGCAGCGTCGATGCCATGGCGGCGTTCCGCGCGGTGGTGGGACGGGACCCGGAGGTCGGACCGCTGCTGGAGCGGCACGGCCTGGTGACCGGCTGACCCGGCGCGCCGGGCCGGTGCGTTGCTACAGCACGCGTTCCTGGGGCGCCGCTTCCTCTTCCGCTTCGTCGGGCAATTTCACATCGCTCACCGCGGTGTTCACTTCCACGACCTCGAATCCGGTCATCCGTTCCACCGCGGAAATCACGCTTTCCCGTACGGAGTCGGCGACATCGCGAATGATTTCGCCGTACTCCACGATGATGTCCAGGTCGATCGCGGCCTGTTTCTCGCCGACCTCGACCTTGACGCCGTGAACGGTCGTGGTCGGCCCGCCCGGGACGCGCTTGCGCAGGGCCCCCACGGAACGGGATATGCCGCTGCCCAGCGCATGGACGCCGGGTACGTCCTCGGCGGCCAGGTAGGCGACTTTCGCGACCACGCCGTCCGCGATGGTCGTTTTGCCGCGTTCCCGGGCGGGAGTGGAACGCTGGGCGGCTCCCGGACCGTGCTCCTTGATGTCGGTCATGGCACATCACCCCTTTGCTCCGTGGAGAGCAAGACAGCAAGATTTCCTGCTCCATTGGGAGCAAGACTTCGTCCACCTCTTCACGCTAGGGCGTCGCGGGGGATCCCGCCTCTGCGGGCCGCCTACCCGCTGTCACGGTGCATCCGCAGCAACTTCTGGTCCTTTTCCGGAACCAGGCTGGAGACATCGACCCCGGCGTCCTCGCCGAGATCCCGCAGTGCCATCACACACGCGACCTGAATGCTGCGGTGCTCGTCCGTCACATGCCGGATGAGCAGCTCGACGGCGCCGGGGTCGTCCTCGGCGGCCAGTCGCGTCAGCCCCTCGACGGCGGTGGTTCTGATGGTGATTTCTTCCCCCACGGTGGAACAGGGATAGGCGAATTCGGGGGTGCGTTCCGGCGGTATGGGAGTGGTCAATATGGTTTCGAATACGTCCGTGGCGGACGTCATACGGAGATCGGTGAGCAATTGGACGATGCCCCACCGGTCGGAATAGGCGAACTCCGGCAACGTCTCCCAGCCGCGTCGCAGCACCGCGGCGACGTCCTCGGCGGGATATCCGGTCAGCTCGTCGAGCGCCTGCTGATACCCCTCCGCGGCGTACTCGTCGGTGTCGTTCATGGCACCCACGGCACGCATGGCGTCGGTGACCGCCGCGCCGAGGCCACCGGATTCGGCGGCGAAACTCCATTGCTGTCCGTATTCCATGGCCATGAAGTTGCCGTCCCTTCGAGCAGAGGAGTTCGAGAAGGGGTGGGGGAACCGGAGGCCGGTAACAGGCCGGTAATGCCGGAACGGGCTGTCTTTCCACAGACTTCACCCGTCTGCACATTTCCCTCCATGTTTCGTGCTCGGGTCGGTATCCGCAACCGCACCCCGGCTCCGCATCGCCGGGATTCCCCTCACACCCGGCCGTGGGCCTTCTGGGCGCGCCGCGACAGCGAGTCGATGACCACGGCGACGAGCAGCACACCGCCGGTGATCATGAACTGGACGGCGGTCTGGATCCCCATGAGGGCCACACCGGAGGCGATCGACTGGATGACCAGGACGCCGAGCAGCGCGGACCAGGTTCTGCCGCGGCCGCCGAACATGCTGGTGCCGCCGATGACCGCCGCGGCGATGGCGTCCATCAGGAGGTTGCCCCCGCCCGAGGACTGGCTGGCGGAGCTGACCCGGGAGGCCAGGAACAGACCGCCGATCGCGGCCATCGTCCCGGAGATCATGAACACCGAGATCCGCACCAGCCCGACGTTGAGGCCGGTCCGGCGGGCGGCCTCGACGCTGCCGCCGAGGGCGAAGATCATCCGGCCGTAGGGCGTGCGGCGGAGGACGCCGTCGAGGCCCACGAGGAAGACCAGGAAGATCAGCAGGGCCAGCGGCAGGCCCTGGAACTGGTTGAGGACATACGCGGCGCCGAGCGTGATCGCGGCGAGGACGCCCGTCCGCACGAGGGTCTCGCGCAGCGGGCGGGTGGGCACCCCGGCGGCCCTGCGGCGCCTGGTGTCCCGGTACGAGGCGAGGAAGTACCCGGCGGTGCCGAGCGCGGCCAGGCCGTATGCGGCGGCGACATTGGTGAAGTAGTGGCCGGTCAGCATCGCGACCAGGCCCTTGTCGTCGAGGTTGATGGTGCCGCTGGTGCCCAGGATGTAGAGCATCAGCCCGTTCCAGCCCAGCAGGCCCGCGAGGGTGACCACGAAGGCGGGCACCCCGACCTTGGCGAAGAAGAAACCCTGGAAGGCCCCGATGGCCGTACCCGCGAGTACGGCCACGAGCACCGCGAGCCCCTCGGACATGCCCTGGTTGACGTTGAGCACCGCGAACACGGCCGCCGCCAGGCCGCTCACCGAGCCGACCGAGAGATCGATCTCGCCGAGCAGCAGCACGAAGACGATGCCGATCGCGATCAGGCCGGTGCCGACGATGTCCACGCCGAGGTTGGACAGATTCCGCGGCGAGAGGAAGTTCTTGTTCAGCGTCTCGAAGATGATCCACACCACCAGGAGACCGAGAACGACGGGGACCGAGCCGAGTTCGCCGCTGCGGAAGCGGCGGGCGAACGAGGCGAAGGGCCCCTGGTCGTGGGGTGCGGGCGGCGTGCCCCGGCGCCGTTCGGCGGCGGCGGACGGCCGCCCCGCGACATGGCCTTCGGCGCCCGGCCCTCCCGTGCCCTGCCCTCGCGTACCGGACGGTTTGTGCTTTCTGAGCGTCCAGGTGCGGCTCACTGCTCCACCTCCCACCCGGGGGTCTTCCGGCGGGTGACGGCGTTGTCCGTGGCCCCGGTGATGGAGGAGATGATCTGTTCGTGGGAGGTGCTCGTCACGTCGAAGAACCCGTTGTTCCGGCCGAGCCGCAGTACGGCGACCCAGTCCGCGACGGCCTTGACATCGCCCATGTTGTGGCTGACCAGCAGCACTCCGAGGCCGCGTTCGCGCAGCTGCTCGACCAGATCGAGGACCTGCGCGGTCTGCTCGATGCCCAGCGCCGCCGTGGGCTCGTCGAGCAGGACCATACGGGGCTCGCCCAGCAGCGAGCGGGAGATCGCCACGGTCTGCCGCTGGCCGCCGGAGAGGGAGGCCACCGGCCGGCGCACATCGGGCATCCGGATGGCGAGGGTGTCGAGCAGATCCAGGGTGAGGCGCTCCATCTCCACCTCGTCCAGGACACCGGCCCGGTGGATCTCGCGGCCGAGGAAGAGATTGCCGACGACGTCGAGGTTGTCGCACAGCGCGAGGTCCTGGTAGACGGTCGCGATGCCCAGGTTCCGGGCGTCGTGCGGGCGGGCGATCTGGACCGTGCGGCCCTCCCAGGCGAAGAAGCCGTCGTCGGCGGGGTCGACGCCGGCGATCACCTTGACCAGCGTGGACTTGCCCGCGCCGTTGTCGCCCACCAGCGCGACGACCTGCCCCGCATGGATGTCCAGCTCGATGTCGGCGAGTGCCTGTACGGCGCCGAAGCGTTTGAAGACTCCGCGCAGGGACAGCAGCGGCGGTGCGGACATGGGTACCCGCCTTACCTGGTGAGGCCCGCCTTGGCGCAGGCGGCCGCGAGTTTGGGCGTGCAGATCTGGTTGACCGTGTACATGCCGTCCCTGACGACGGTGTTCTTGATGTTGCCGGCGGTCACCGCGATCGGCTGGAGCAGTACGGTCGGGATGCCGCGGGTCGTGGGGCTGTCGACCGTGTGCGTGGTGATCTTGTCGAGCGGTTTGCCGCGCGTCAGGGCGACGGCCATTTCGGCGGCGGCGCCGGCTTCGGGGGCGAACGGCTTGTAGACCGTCATGTACTGCTCGCCCTTGACGATGCGCTGCAGGGCGGCGAGTTCGGCGTCCTGCCCGGTGACCGGCGGCAGCGGATCCATCTTCGCGGCCTTCATGGCGGCGATGACGCCGGCGGCCAGGCCGTCGTTGGCGGAGTAGACGCCGTCGATGTGGTCGGCGCCGAGGGCCGAGATCGCGCCGGACATGTTGAGATTGGCGTTCTCCGGCCGCCAGCCCGCGGTCTCGTAGGCCTTGCCGATCTTCACCTTGCCCCGGAGGACGGCCAGCGCGCCCCTCTCGAACCAGGCGGAATTGGGGTCCGTCGCGGCGCCGTTCATCATGACGATCTGGCCGCCGTGGGCCTTGTCGCCCATCGCCCTGAGCAGCGCCTGGCCCTGGAGCCGGCCGACCCGGTCGCCGTCGAAGGAGACATAACCCGAGACCGGCCCCTCCGCGAGACGGTCGTAGGAGACGGTCGCGATGCCCGCCCGGCGGGCGTTCTCGATGGAGGAGCGCATCGATTTGGAGTCGACGGCATCCAGGATCATCACGTTGACCCGCTTGGTGATCATCGCGTCCACCTGTTGCTGCTGCGTGGCCACATCGTGCTGCGCGCTGGCGAACTGCACCCGGCAGGCGGGGCACAGCTGATGGATCTTCCGCTCGATCAGCGGCTTGTCGAAGGTCTGCATACGGGAGGTGTAGTCGGGGAGCAGCAGGCCGATCGTCGGGCCGCCACCCGAAGCCGGCGCGCCGGACCCGCCCACCTCGCGGGCGTTCCCACAGGCGGCCGCGCCGACGGCCAGGCACAGCCCGGCCAGGACGGCGGCGGTTCCCCGTGCACGGGCGGTCATCTCAGGGGACCTCCTCCGTGCCGCCGCTGCCCACCCGCTCGCGCGGCGACAGCGCGATCTCGCTCCACACCTGCTTGCCGCCGCTGAGCGGCACCGAGCCCCAGGACACCGACATCGCCTCGACCAGCAGCAGCCCGCGGCCGCCGGTCGACTCCCAGTCCACGCTCACCGGCTTGACCGGCGCCCGCGGCGAGGCATCGTTCACCGCGATCCGCAGCCGGTCCGCGGCCAGCGTCAGATCCAGCCGCACCTCACCCTGCGTATGCGCGATGGCGTTGGTGACCAGCTCGGACACCACCAGCAGGGCCACGTCCATCTCCTGCGTCACCTGCCACGTGCGCAGCGTGCGCGCGGTGAACCGACGGGCGTGCATGACGGCGTCGGGCAGCCGCCACACCGTCCAGCGGGCCCGCGTCGGGCGGCTGCGCATCCCGTCGTACCGCAGGACCAGCACCGCCACGTCGTCGTCGCGCCGCTTCGCGCTGCCGATCAGCTCCTCGGCCACCCGCCCTGCGTCGGCCGGATCGGCCGCGCCGAGCGCCTCGCGCGCCTTGCGCAGCCCCTCCTCCAGGGGGAGGCTCGCCGACTCGGCCAGACCGTCGGTGAGCAGCGCCAGTACCGTGCCGGGGGCCAGCCCGACCTCGGTCAGCGGGAATTCGCCGTCCGCGATCACGCCCAGCGGCGGGCCGCCCTCGACCTTCATCTCCTCGGTGCTGCCGTCGGGGTACCGCAGCAGCGGCGGCAGATGCCCGGCCCGTACGAACCAGGCGAGGCCCTCCTCCATGTCCAGATCGACGTAGCAGCAGGTGGCGAACAGATCCGTCTCCATGCCCACGAGCAGGCGATTGGTATGCGCGACCACCACATCGGGCGGGTGGCCCTCCACCGCGTAGGCCCTGATGGCCGTGCGCATCTGGCCCATGATCGTGGCGGCTCCGGCGTTGTGCCCCTGCACATCGCCGATGACGAGCGCGACATGACCGTCGGACAGCGGGATGACGTCGAACCAGTCGCCGCCCACGTCCAGTCCCACCGTGGCGGGCAGATAGCGGGCGGCGGCCACTCCGCCGGCCAGCCTCGGCAGCTTGCGGGGCAGCAGGCTGCGCTGGAGCATCGTGGTCAGCTCGTGCCGGGCATCGAGCGCATGCGCCCGGACCAGGGCCTGCCCCGCCAGACCGGCGGTCGCGGTCAGCAGCGACCGCTCCTCCGCGCCGAACCGGTGCTCCTCGTCCCAGCCGACCAGGCACACCCCGACCATCCGGCCGTCCGCGGGGAGCGGCAGCACGGCGAGGCCGCCGGGCGCGACACCTTCGAGGCCGGGTTCGAGCGCGGCCCCCGGGGGCCACAGGGCCACATGACCGGACCGCAGCGCGGCCTCCAGGGTGGGCAGCTGATGGCACGAGGCATCCGGCCATTCGGACCGCCACTCCGAGCGCCACGCCGAGGGCCAGGCGTCGGGCTCCGGGGGATCGAGCACGGTCACCACGAACCGGTCCGCCTCCAGCTCGGCGACCGCCATCCGGGCGGCACCCAGCGGCCCCCGCAGGGCCGCCGTGACCACCCGGCTGACGTCCCGGATGGTCGTCGCCCCGGCCAGCGCCGCGGACAGCCGCTGCACCATGGCGACTTCGTCGGCGCCGGGCCGCAGATACGCGGCGTCGGCGACCACGCCCAGCATCCGCTCCGGCGCGCCGTCGGCGCCGGCCAGCACCCGGCAGCGCAGGCCCAGCCAGCGCAGTTCACCGTTCGGCCGGCGGATCCGGAACGACAGCTGCCGGCTGTCGGCGGACACCCGGCCCGGCTCCACGATCGCCATCAGCGCGGGCACATCGTCCGGCACGGTACGCGCCAGCAGCGTCTCCACCCGCCCGTCGAACTCCTGCGGCGCGATGCCGAACAGCTTCAGCACCTGCCCGTCCGCGTCCATCTGCCCGGAGCTCAGCCCCAGCGTGAACGCGCCGCCCCGGAGCGTGTCCAGCCCCGGCCCCAGCAGCGCCCGCCCCTCCGGCCGCCGCGCCGCCGTGCCCCCGGCCCGCCCGATGACCCGGGCCGCCACCGCCTCCAGCCCCGCCGCCACCTGGTCGGCATGCAGCTCCAGCAGACTGCGCCGGTCGGCGCCGAAGGCGTCCGCGCCCTTGTCGACGACCACCAGGCAGCCCAGCCGCTTGGCGTCGCCGCCCAGCGGCAGCACGCCCACCGAACCATGGGCCGCGAACGTGTCGGGACCCGGCCACTGCGCAAGGCCCGTACGGAAGGCCGTGGCGACGGGGGAGTCGCCGGACAGCGCACAACGCTCCGGCAGCCCGTAGGGTGCGCCGGAGCCGCCGACCGCCTCGGCCAGCTGGAGATCGCCGTCCCCTTCGGCCGGCAGATAGACGGCGGTCAGCTCGGTGCCGGAAGACCCAAGGACGCGCGCGGTCACTGCCTGCACCGCCTCCGTACGCGGGAAGCCGTCGTCGTAAGCCACGGTCGCCGTATCCGCCCTCGGGGCCGGGGCGTGCACCCCGGCCCCACCTCATCGGACATTTCGCCATTTACCGCCTCTCCTCCATGGTGCGGCATCCGGGGAGAGGGCAGCTAGTCGGGGCGCGATCCGGAAGAAGCCGGGGCCGCCGGCCGGGGGAGGGGCCGCGGAGCCCGGCCCGCCGCCCGCCGTCCGCCGCGGCTCCCGGGCCGTCGGCGCGCACATATACGTATACGTACGCGCACGCGAGCACCTCACGGGCGGAGGCCGGTCGCTCCTCCGCAGGCGGCGGCCCAAGTCCCCTTCCCCGTACGGAAGTCGGGGCGCACAGCGCGGCGACCGGCCCCTGGTCGTCGGCTCAGCCGGGCACCAGCACAGCGGCCCCCTGCACCCGGTCGGCCGCCAGGTCCGCCAGCGCCTCGGGAGCGCGGCTCAGTGGATAGGGGCTGACCGTGACCCGGATGCCGATCCGCGCCGCCGTCGCCAGGAACTCGCGCCCGTCCCGCCGGGTATTGGAGGTCACGCTGCACAGATTCCGCTCGTAGAACAGATGGCGCTGATAGCTGAGCACGGGGACGTCGGTGAGATGGATACCGGCGACGGCGAGCGTCCCCGACCGGTCCAGCGCTTCCAGGGCCACCGGCACGAGATCGCCGACCGGCGCGAAGAGAATCGCCGAATCCAGCGGTTCGGGCGGGCGGTCGTAGGCGTCGCCGGCCGAGGACGCGCCCAGCTCGAGGGCGAGTTCACGCGCCCGTGCGGACCGCGTCAGGACGTGCACGGTGGCGCCCTCGGCCAGCGCGACCTGCGCGGCCAGATGCGCCGAAGCGCCGAACCCGTAGATCCCCAGCCGCCCGCCGGACGGCAGCGCACTGCGGCGCAACGCCCGGTAGCCGATGATCCCGGCGCACAGCAACGGCGCCAGCTGCGCGGCGCTCCGGTCGTCCGGCAGCGGATAGGCGTACGCCGCGGGCACGAGCGCCGCCTCGGCGAAGCCGCCGTCCGCGTCCCATCCGGTGTACCGGGACGCCGGACAGAGGTTCTCCCGCCCCGTCCGGCAGTACGCGCAGACGCCGCAGGTGGCCCGCAGCCAGGCCCCGCCGGCCCGGTCGCCGGCCCCGAAGCTCGTCACCCCCGCACCGGCCGCCACCACCCGCCCGACGATCTCGTGCCCCGGCACGGTCGACGGCCGGTGCGGCGCCAGATCCCCTTCCGCCAGATGCAGATCCGTACGGCACACACCGCACGCCTCCACCCTCAGCAGCAGCTCCCCGGGCCCTGGCTCGGGCACCTCCCGCCGCACCGCCGCCAAGGGCCCGGACGCCACCGGACCGGGCCGCTCGACCGCCCAGCCGCACAGCATCTGCGCGGCGCCCTGACCGGAATCCGATGCCATGCCTCCAGCGTGGCGCCGCCCGGGGGGCCGGGCAAACGGTGCCCCGGGGCCTGACCCGTCGGACAGGCCCTAGCGGAACGGGCGGCAGCAGTCCCGCGACGGAACCACCTGTCCCTCTCCTTGCCGGTCCCTCACAGATCCGCCTCCTCGCCGATGTACAGCCCGGCGAACGCTCGTGCCGCCGACGGTGACCCCAGCAGCCGCCGCAGCCTGGCCGAGGCCGTGCCCGCCCGGAACCGGTCGCCCGACGAGGCGCCGTGCAGCACGTCCGACAGCCACTGCGAAAACTCCAGGTACTGCCATACGCGCCGCAGGCACGCCACCGAATAGCCGGCGAGGCCCCCGTCGTCGCCCTGGTAGTGCGCGATCAGCGCATCGGCCAGCAGCAGCGCATCGTTGATCGCGAGGTTCATGCCCTTCGCGGCGATCGGCGCGACGAGATGCGCCGAGTCCCCCGCCAGGTAGAGGCGGCCGTGGGCCATGGGCTCCACCACGTAGTTGTGCATGTCCAGGACCACCTTCTCGGCCAGCGGTCCTTCCGTCAGCGGCCGGGCCCCCGAGGCGGCGAGACGGGTGTGCAGGGCGTCCCATACGCGCGCATCCGACCAGTTCTCGGCGCTGTCGCCGGGCGCGACCTGGAGGTAGTAGCGGGTGACCTCGGGACTGCGGGCCATATGGGCGCCGAATCCGCTCTCGTGGATGCCGAAGACCACCCCGTCCGCGGACGGCGGCGCCTCGGCGAGCAGGGCGAGCCAGGCGACACCGTGGTCATGGCGCGTCATGACCATCCGGTCGTCGGGTATCGCCGCCCGGCTCACTCCCCGCGCGCCGTCGCAGCCCGCGATGAAGTCGCAGTCGATCAGGTGTCGTACGCCGGTGACCGGATCCGCGTAGGTCACCGCGGGCCGGTCGCCCGCCACGTCGTGCAGCCGCACGTCCCGTACCCCGAACCGGACATCGCCACCGCGCTCGTCCGCATAGGACGCGACGAGATCGGTGACCAGCAACGGCTGCGGATACACGAAATGGCGGCTCCCCGACAGCTCCGCGGTCCGCAGCACATGCCGCGCCCCGTCGAACCGGAACTCGAACTCCCCCTGGGTCTCGGCCCGTTCCCGCAGCCGGTCGGCCAGCCCGTGCCGGTCCAGCGCGCGCACCGCCCACTCCTCCATGAACCCGGCGCGCGGCCGCCGCTCGATGAATTCCCTGCTCTCCGCCTCCAGTACCACGCAGTCGACCCCGGCATCGCGCAGCAGATTCGCCAGGACGAGCCCGGCCGGACCGGCGCCGATGACGGCGACGGAGGTGTGGGTACGGGTGGGCGAGGACGACGACACGTCGAGGGTTCCCTTCGAGCCGGAGACGAAGATCGTTAGCAGTATGGCGGTCGGCGCGGGAGGCTCGGCGTGGGCCCCCACTCGGACGCCTGTGCGCCCGAAGCGGCATGCCGACGCGGGCGCGCCGAGCCGGTTGCGTACGCTGACCTGGCCGTCTCGTCGATGGCCGAAAGCTTTCGTCGTACGACAGGAGTGCACGCATGACCGCCCCCGCCCCCGCTGGTTCGGGATCCAGCGCCTCGGTACGCCATCGCCTACGGGCGTGGATGCTGGAAGGCCTGGCCGATATGGCCAAGCACCATCAGGGCGGACAGCCCCGGCCGGAGACCGCCCACAAGGGACAGCGGTGGTGGCGGGTGATGTGCCTGACGGGCGTGGACTACTTCTCCACCCTCGGATATCAGCCGGGCATCGCGGCCCTCGCCGCGGGCCTGTTGTCGCCGATCGCCACCATCGTCCTGGTCATCGTGACCCTCGCCGGCGCGCTGCCCGTCTACCGGCGGGTGGCCGAGGAGAGCCCGCGCGGCCAGGGCTCGATCGCGATGCTGGAGCGGCTGCTGTCCTTCTGGAAGGGCAAGCTGTTCGTCCTGACCCTGCTGGGCTTCGCCGCCACCGACTTCCTCATCACCATCACCCTGTCGGCCGCCGACGCCTCCACCCACCTGGTGGAGAACCCGCACCTCAACAGCGCGCTGCACAACCAGCAGATGGTCATCACCCTGATCCTGGTCGCCCTGCTGGGCGCGGTGTTCCTCAAGGGGTTCCTAGAGGCGGTCGGGGTGGCCGTCGTCCTGGTCGGGATCTACCTCGCGCTGAACGTGGCCGTGGTCGTCGTCGGACTGTGGCATGTGGCCACCGCGGGGCATGTGGTGACCGACTGGTCCCATGCGCTGACCGCCGAGCACGGAAACGTTTTGGCGATGGTCGGCGTGGCCCTGCTGGTCTTCCCCAAGCTGGCGCTGGGCCTGTCGGGCTTCGAAACCGGCGTGGCCGTCATGCCGCACGTCGAGGGCGATGCCGACGACACCGAGGAGAACCCCGCAGGGCGGATCCGCGGCACGAAGAAGCTGCTCACCACCGCCGCCGTGATCATGAGCTGCTTCCTGATCGTCACCAGCTTCATCACGACCCTGCTCATCCCGGAGAACGCCTTCAAGCCGGGCGGTGAGGCCAATGGCCGCGCGCTGGCCTACCTGGCCCACGAATACCTGGGCTCGGCGTTCGGCACCGTCTACGACATCTCCACCATCGCCATCCTGTGGTTCGCCGGCGCCTCCGCCATGGCCGGACTGCTCAACCTCATGCCGCAGTACCTGCCCCGCTACGGCATGGCGCCCCACTGGGCCCGCGCGGTCCGCCCCATGGTGCTGGTCTTCACCCTCGTCGCCTTCCTGGTGACCTGGATCTTCGACGCGGACGTGGACGCCCAGGGCGGCGCCTACGCCACCGGCGTCCTCGTCCTGATCAGCTCCGCCGCCATCGCCGTGACCATCGCGGCCCGGCGCGCCCGCCAGCGCGGCTGGACCATCGGCTTCGCCGTGATCTCCCTGGTCTTCCTCTACACCACCGTGGTGAACGTCATCGAGCGTCCCGACGGTGTGAAGATCGGTGCCTGCTTCATCGCCGGGATCATCCTGCTGTCGTTCCTCTCCCGCGTCGCCCGCGCCTTCGAGCTGCGGGTGACCAGCGTGGTCCTGGACGACGCCGCCGAGCGGTTCATCCGTGACGCCGCCCGGCGCGGCATCCGTTTCATCGCGAACGAGCCCGACCAGCGGGACGTCGCCGAATACCGCGACAAGCTCCACCAGATCCGCACCGACAACGACATTCCGACCGCGGAGGACGTCATCTTCGTCGAGGTCACCGTCGGCGACCCCTCCGAATTCGAGAGCGAACTGCGGGTCCACGGCGAGGTCCTGCACGCCCGCTACCGGGTGCTGCGCCTCGACAGCTCCACCATCTCCAACGCACTCGCCGCCCTGCTGCTGCACGTACGGGACATGACGGGGCAGCGGCCGCACATCTACTTCGAGTGGACCGAGGGCAACCCCTTCGCGCAGTTCCTGCGGTTCTTCCTCTTCGGACAGGGCGAGGTCGCCCCGGTCACCCGCGAGGTCCTGCGCGAGGCCGAACCCGACCGGGAGCGCCGGCCCCGCGTCCACGTCGGCTGAGCGACCGCCCTCCGAGGCCCTGACGGGGTGGGAACTCCGTCGGGGCCACCGGAAGTTGATCCGGTGTGGACGCACGTCTGAGAAGAATCGCCGCCAAGCTGGCGCTCGTCCGCGGGCTCCCCGGACGTGCCTACTCCTTCGGAGAGGAGAAGCACCGCTTCCGCCTCGGCCCGCCCCTCCCGGAGTCCCGCGTGGCGGCGTTCGAGACCGAGCACGGCATCCGGCTGCCGGAGGGCTACCGGAGCTTTCTGACCACGATCGGCCATGCCGGCACCGGCCCGTACTACGGTCTCGAACCCCTCGACAACTGGTACCTCGCCGTCCTCGACCTGCCCCGGCCCGGCCATCTCGCCACCCCCTTCCCCCTCTCGCACACCGGCCCCGAGCCGGGACCCGACTGGTACGAAGCGCTGGACGGCGACGATCCCGAGCCCTTCCCCGGCGCCCTTCCCCTCGCCCAGCGGGGCTGCTCGTTCGTCACGCTGCTCGTGGTCCGCGGCCCCGCCCGCGGGCGGATCGTCGACGTCGACCTCGATCTCGGGCCGCCCGCCTTCTGCCCCGACACCGACTTCCTGGCCTGGTACGAAAGATGGCTGGACGAGACCGCCAACGGACTGGACTGCTCGGGCTTCGACGTTTCGCTCCCGTACGACGTGCCCACGCTGACCGCGCTCCTCGGCGGGGCGCCGGACCCCTCCCAACGGAACGCGGCCGCCTGGACCTTGGGCCGCTACCCCACGCTCCCGCCGGCCGCCGCAGCGACGCTCCGCGCCGCCGCCGTCACCGACACCGATGCCGGGGTACGCCGGGCGGCCGTCATCGCGCTCGGCCGCCGCCCGGGGCCCGCCGAGGAAGCCACGCTCGTCCGGGCCCTGACGGACCCCTGTGCCGGCCCCCGGCTCGCCGCGCGGCACGCCCTGTCCCGCCGGGGCGACGCCTGGCCGGCCGAGGTCGAGGCCCGGGGCCCGCGCCCCGCTGCCGGGGAGTGACCGGCCGGCTCCGGCGCGGGCGCGGCGCCCGACTCGGGTCGCTTCCGCCCTCCGCCCGGAGCACCCTGGAGACGTAACCCGTCAGCCGTGAACCGATCTGTGAGGTGCCCCATGAGCACGCTCGAAGAGCACATCGACATCGGCGCCCCCCTCGACGAGGCATGGGATGCCTTGCACAAGGTGGAGAGCTATCCAAAGTTCGTCGACGGCGTCCGCGAGGCCCATTCGGAGGGCCGGCGGACGCATCTCGGCCTCGACGCGGGAGGCCGGTCCCAGGAGCTGGAGCTGGAGATCAGCGACCGCGGCAAGGAAAAGGTGATGACGTGGCAGACCAAGACCGGTCCTGACCTGGCAGGCACGGTCTCGCTGCTGCCGATCGACCGTGAGCACACCCGCGTCCAGGCGCGGTTCGAGTACGACCCGGGCACGATCAAGGAGGATTTCGGCGGACCGAAGGGGTTTGCCCAGGCCGCCGCGATCGAGCGCGGGCTGCGCAGCGATCTCCAGCAGTTCAAGGATCTGGTGGAGCACAAGCACTGAACGCCAACGGTGAGTCACCCCTTCGGCGAGCGGAGTGACACGAGCGGCGTGCGGTGCGTGCGCCGGGGCGGTGATGGCGGGTTCCGACGGGACGGCGGACCGGGATGCGGCGGGCGGCCCCGCGGCGAGGCGCCGCGGGGCGAGGCGCCGCGGGGCATCACGGCCCGGCAGGCGCCGCCTCGTCCGTAACGGCCACCTGAGCGGGCCGCAGCAGCCGGTCGCCGACCCGGTACCCGGGCCGGAGGATCGTCCCGCAGACGGCGCGTTCGACCTGGTCGGAAGGGGTGCCGGGAGGGACGTCGGCGGGTGTGTACGTCACGGCCTCGTGGCAGGTCGGGTCGAAGGGAGCCCCCGGCGCGCCGAACGACTCCAGGCCCAGCGCCGCCAGCTCGGCCTCCAGCGCCTCGGCGACGCGCCGGAAACCGCCGGTCAGCTCGCCCTGCTCGGCGGCCTCGGTGACGGCGTCGAGCACGGGCACCAAGCGGCTCAGCACATTGGCCACGGCGATCTCGCCGACCGCCCGGCGATCGCGGCGGACCCGCTTGCGGTAGTTGTCGTACTCCGCCTTCAGCCGTTGCAGATCGGCCGTGCGCTCGTGCAGTTCGGCACGGAGCGCCGTCTCCGGCGACGGGGGCGGCGCGGCGACGGGGCCCCGGACGGACGGCGTGCCGCGGTCCGGGCCGGCGGTCTCCGTGCCCTGGACGGCGCGCGGCGGGAGGACGGCGGGCCCGTCGCCCGCACGGTCCCGGACGACGGTCAGGGTCGGAGGGGGGAGGCCAGGGACGTCGGTCGGGCGGTTCATCGTGCGCTGCCCTCCTGCTTGTCGTCGTCGACGATCTCCGCGTCCACGACCTCGTCCTCGGCCTGCTCCTGCGCACCGGCCGGGGCGCCCTCCGCGCCGGCCTGCGCGGCCTGGGCTTCGGCGTACATGGCCTGGCCCAGCTTCTGCGAGACGGCCGCGAGCTTCTCGGTGGCGGTGCGGAGCTCGACCGTGTCGTCGCCCTCGGCGGACCCGCCCTTGAGTTTCTCCTTCAGCTCGCCGACGGCGGTCTCGACCTCGGTCTTCGTCTCGGCGGGGACCTTGTCCTCGTTGTCCTTGAGGAACTTCTCGGTCTGGTAGACCAGCTGCTCGGCCTGGTTGCGGGTCTCGGCGGACTCGCGCCGGCGGCGGTCCTCCTCGGCGTGCTTCTCGGCCTCGCGGACCATCCGGTCGATGTCGTCCTTCGGCAGCGAGGAGCCGCCGGTGACGGTCATCTTCTGCTCCTTGCCCGTGCCCAGGTCCTTGGCCGTGACATGCATGATGCCGTTGGCGTCGATGTCGAACGACACCTCGATCTGGGGCAGCCCCCGCGGGGCCGGCGGCAGACCGGTCAGCTCGAACATCCCGAGCTTCTTGTTGTACGCCGCGATCTCGCGCTCACCCTGGAACACCTGGATCTGCACCGACGGCTGGTTGTCCTCGGCCGTCGTGAAGATCTCGGACCGCTTGGTCGGGATCGTGGTGTTCCGCTCGATGAGCTTGGTCATGATGCCGCCCTTGGTCTCGATACCGAGCGACAACGGCGTGACGTCCAGCAGCAGAACGTCCTTGACCTCGCCCTTGAGGACACCGGCCTGCAGGGTGGCCCCGAGGGCGACGACCTCGTCCGGGTTGACGCCCTTGTGCGGGTCCTTGCCGGTCAGCTCCTTGACCAGCTCGGTCACCGCCGGCATCCGGGTGGAGCCGCCGACCAGAATCACATCGTTGATGTCGGAGACCTTGATCCCGGCATCCTTGACCGCGTTGTGGAACGGCGCCTTGCACCGCTCCAGAAGGTCGGCGGTCAGCTTCTCGAACTGGGCGCGCGTCAGCTTTTCGTCCATGTGCAGCGGACCGTCCGGCGACGCACTCAGATACGGCAGATTGATGGTGGTCTCGGTCGCCGCCGACAGCTCGATCTTCGCCTTCTCGGCGGCCTCGCGCAGACGTTGGGTGGCCATTTTGTCCTGCGACAGATCGATCCCGTACGCATTCTTGAACTGACTGGCCAGATGGTCGACGATCCGCTGGTCCCAGTCGTCGCCACCGAGGTGGGTGTCACCGTTGGTCGCCTTCACCTCGACGACGCCGTCGCCGATCTCCAGCAGCGAGACGTCGAACGTGCCGCCGCCGAGGTCGAAGACCAGGATGGTCTGGTCCTGCTCCTTGTCCAGGCCGTAGGCCAGCGCCGCCGCGGTCGGCTCATTGACGATCCGCAGCACCTTCAGGCCCGCGATCTCGCCCGCCTCTTTGGTCGCGGTGCGCTGCGAGTCGTTGAAGTAGGCCGGTACGGTCACGACGGCGTCCGTCACGTCCTCGCCCAGGTACTGCTCGGCGTCGCGCTTGAGCTTCTGCAGCACCCGCGCGGAGATCTCCTGCGCCGTGTACCGCTTGCCGTCGATGTCGCCCTTCTCCGGGAAACGCCAGTCCGCCTCGCCGATGTGCCGCTTGACCGACCGGGCGGTGCGCTCGATGTTGGTCACGGCCTGCCGCTTGGCGATCTCACCGACCAGCACCTCGCCGCCCTTGGCGAACCCCACCACCGACGGCGTGGTCCGCGACCCCTCGGCGTTGGTGATCACGGTGGGCTCGCCGCCCTCCATCACGCTGACCACCGAATTCGTCGTACCGAGGTCAATACCCACTGCGCGTGCCATGGTCCTCTCCTCACCTGCTCGGGGCAGCGCTGCTGCGCCGTACGGTCCACCACACAGGCCCTCTCACCTGCTGGTACGGAGAGCAAGCCACCTACACCATCTGCATAAGTCGGACCAAGTCGCCTGTCAAGATGCTCCGAATTCGTGGCAAATAGCCCGTTTGGAGAGGCTGCTTGCGGTTACCGCCCGCTCGCCCATCTGTAGCGGTGTTCCGGCCGCCCGGTGTCGCCGTATTTGAGCGTCAGGGTGATGTGCCCGCTGCGTTCGAGATGCTTCAGGTAGCGCTGGGCGGTGGAGCGGCTGACGCCGGCCCGCTCGGCGACCGCATGGGCCGAGAGCGGGGCCCCGGCCGCCCCGAGGACCTGCCGGATGAGGTCGACGGTCGCCGCCGAGTGGCCTTTGGGAAGCTCGGTGTGCGGGGAGTCGGCGGTGCGGAAGGCGCCGAAGATCCGGTCCACCTGTTCCTGCCCGGCCTCGCCGCGCCCGCCGACGCCCGCGACGGTGCGGCGCAGCGCGGCGTAGCCCTCCAGCTTGCCGCGCAGACCGGCGAAGCCGAACGGCTTGACGAGGTACTGCAGCGCCCCGCAGCGCATCGCGTCCTGGACGGTGGCCACATCGCGGGCCGCCGTCACCATGATCACGTCGGCGCGGTGGCCGAGCTGGCGCAGCCGCCGCACCAGGCTCAGGCCGGTCTCGTCCGGCAGATAGTGGTCGAGCAGCACCAGGTCGACGGGGGTGCGCTCCAAGGTCGCCAGCGCCTGCGCGGCGGTGTGGGCGCGACCGGTGACGCGGAAGCCGGGGACCTGGGACACATAGGCGGCGTTGATCTCGGCGACATGGAAGTCGTCGTCCACGACAAGGACGTCGATCATGGCGATTCTCCCTCGGTCATCGTGGCCCTCCGGCGGCCGTGAGCGGGGTGTCCGGGGCGCCCGGCGCCTCCGGGGCGTCCGGCCGGTCCGGGGCACCGGGTGCGCCCTCCTGCCGGGCGAGCGCCTCGGGCAGTACGACGGTGAAGACCGCGCCGCCGCCCGCACGGGCGGTCACCCGGGCCATCCCGCCGTACCGCTCCGCGAGCCGGCGCACCAGCGCCAGGCCGATGCCCCGGCCGCGCGGGGCGGCCGTCGCCGGGGTGTGCTTGGTGGACCAGCCCTCGGTGAAGATCTCGCCGCGCAGCGGGGGCGGCACACCGGGCCCGTTGTCCGAGACCCGCAGCACCGCCGTGGTGCCCTCGGCGCGCAGCTCCACCTCGACGAAGGGTTCGGCGCGGCGGCGCGCGGCGAGGGCGTCCAGCGCGTTGTCGAGGAGATTGCCGAGCACGGTCACCAGGTCGCGCGGGTCGACCACCGCGTCGGGCAGCAGCGTCGCGGCCGACACCCGTAGCGACACCCCGCGTTCGGCCGCGATGGCCGCCTTGCCGACGAGCAGCGCGGCCAGCAGCGGCTCGTGCACCCGCTCGGCGATCTGTTCCGCGGACGCCCGGTGGGCGCTGGCCACCTCGGCGACGAATTCCACCGCCTTCTCGTACCGCCCGAGTTCCAGCAGCCCGCGCACCGTGTGCAGCTGGTTGGCGTGCTCGTGGTCCTGGGCGCGCAGCGCGTCCAACAGCCCCTGGGTACTGTCCAGTTCGCGGCCGAGCAGCTCCAGTTCGGTACGGTCGCGAAGCGTCACCACCGCACCGCCGTCGCGCGTCGCCACCCGGTTGGCGATCAGCACCCGCCCGCCGCTGACGGCCAGCAGATCCGTCCCGGCCACCCGCCCGGTCAGCACATCCGTCGTCCGGCCCGGCGGCAGCACCTCGCCCGGCGCCCGCCCGGCCGCCGACGCGTCCAGCCCGAGCAGCCGCCCGGCCTCGTCGTTCACCAGCCGGATCCGCCCGTGCCGGTCGCAGGCCACCACGCCCTCCCGGATGCCGTGCAGCATCGCCTCCCGCTCGTCGAGCAGCGCGGAGATATCGGCGAACGCGACACCGTGCGTACGGCGCCGCAGCCGGCGGGAGGCGACGACCGCCGCCAGTACGCCGACGGCCAGCGCCGCGCCCGCGTACCGCAGCAGCCCGGGGATGGTGCCGAGCAGCCGCCCCCGGACGCTGTCGTAGGCGATACCGACCGACACGGCGCCCACGATCCGGCCGTCGTCGTCGCGCAGCGGCACCTTGGCGCGGGCCGACCGCCCCAGCGTGCCGGTGTCGATCCCGCGTACCTCCTGGCCGCCGAGCGGACGGCTCGGATCGGTGGAGACATGCCTGCCGATCTCGGCGGCATTGGTGTGCGACCAGCGCACCCCGCGGGTGTCCATCACCACGATGTACAGCGCCCCCGTCGCCCTCCGGATCCGCTCCGCGTCCGCCTGGACCGGCCCGCGCGGATCCGGTCCCGTGGCGACCAGTTCCCGCGCGAGGTCCGGATCGGCCGCCGTGGTCTGCGCGATGGACAGCGCCCGCCGCATCGCCTGGTCGTCGAGCTCCGAGCCGAGCGGGGCGAGGAACAGACCCGTGGCGAGCACCATGACGCCCGTGGTGATGGTCACCTGCGCGGTCAGGACCTGCGCGAAGATCTGCCGGGGCCAGTGGATCCGCATCCGGTCCTCCCCTTGTGTCCCATGTCGTTTCCCGGTCCCGGCCGCCCCGTCGCGGAATCAGTCCTTCCGCATGACGTGGCGGTGATCGCACCGTAAGCCGTGGGTGAGCGCCTGCCCACCCCTCGGTCACGCTTTGGTCGTTCTAGCGTGAGCAAAACGAGCACAACAGGTATTGCGCGCAGAAAGGCGGCTTGCGCCCACAAGGCTGCCGCCCCGGCCCGGTCCGCTCCTAGCCTCCCGGGCCATGAGCAGCCACCCCAGCCCCGCGATCGAACTGCGGGGAACGAGCAAGACCTTCCGGACACCGTCCGGCACACTGCACACCGCCGTCCGGGATCTGGACCTGGTCGTCGAACGGGGCGAATTCGTCGCCGTGGTCGGGCCCACCGGATGCGGCAAATCCACCACGCTGACGCTGATCAGCGGGCTGGAGGAGCCCACGGTCGGGGACGTACTGGTCGCCGGCGAGCCGGTCCGCGGCATCGGCGACAAGATCGGCTTCGTCTTCCAGCAGGACGCGGTCTTCCCCTGGCGCACCGTGCTGTCGAACGTCATGGCCGGCCCCCGGTTCCGCGGCGTGGCGAAGGCCGAGGCGAAGGAGCGGGCCCGCGAATGGCTCGCCAGGGTCGGGCTGGCCGCCTTCGAGGACCGCTACCCGCATCAGCTCTCCGGCGGCCAGCGCAAACGCGTCGCCCTCGCCGCGACCTTCGTCAACGACCCCGAACTCCTGCTCATGGACGAGCCGTTCTCCGCCCTGGACGTCCAGACCCGCGCCCTGATGTCGGACGAACTCCTCGACCTGTGGTCGGGCACCGGCGCCTCCGTCGTCTTCGTGACGCACGACCTGGAGGAGTCCATCGCGCTCGCCGACAAGGTGGTGGTGATGACCGCCGGTCCGGCGACCGTCAAGGAGGTCTTCGCCATCGACCTGCCGCGCCCCCGCCGCGTCGAATCGGTACGGCTGGAGCCGCGGTTCATCGAGATCTACCGGGAGATCTGGTCCTCGCTCGGCGAAGAGGTACGCATCACCCGCGAGAGGGGTGCCGCAGATGCCGCCTGAGACCGTGGCCCTGGCCAAGTCCGCCACCGCGGCCGGCCGGACGGACCGTACGCAGGCCAGGGCGCGCGCCGCCCGCAACCGCAAACTCCTGGTCCATGGCACCCGGGTCCTGCTCCTGATCGGACTGATCGGACTCTGGGAGGGGCTGGCCCGCGCCTCCGTCATCGACCCCTTCAACTTCTCGATGCCGTCGAAGATCTGGGACCAGATGAGCCAGTGGGCGCTGCACGGCACCCCGCAGGGCTCGCTGTGGGAGCAGATCTGGTACACGCTCTACGAGGCGCTCCTCGGCTGGGTCATCGGCGTGATCGGCGGCGTGCTGCTGGGCATCGCGCTCGGCCGGATCCGCTTCCTCGCCGATGTGCTGGGCCCCTACATCAAGGTCCTCAACGCCCTGCCGCGGATCGTGCTCGCCCCGATCTTCCTCATCTGGTTCGGCCTCGGCCCGGCCTCCAAGGTCGCCTCCGCCGTCGTCCTGGTCTTCTTCCCGGTCTTCTTCAACGCCTTCCAGGGCGCCCGGGAGGTCGACCGCAACCTGGTCGCCAACTCCCGCATCCTGGGCGCCGGCAACCGCCAGGTCACCCTGCACGTCGTGATCCCCTCCGCCACCTCCTGGATCTTCACCAGCCTGCACGTCAGCTTCGGCTTCGCGCTCATCGGCGCGATCGTCGGCGAGTACATCGGCGCGACCAAGGGCCTGGGCCTGCTGGTCTCCGCCTCGCAGGGCACCTTCAACGCGGCCGGTGTCTACGCGGCCATGGTGATCCTCGCCGTCGTCGCCCTGCTCGCCGAGGGACTGCTGGCCTTCCTCGAAAAGCGGCTCTTCCGCTGGAAGCCGGCCGATACATCCGCCGAGCGCTGAACCACAGCGCCCGCTGCATCACAGGGCCCCAGCGCCCCTACAGCCCCGACACCTCACCTCACCTCACCTCACCTCACCTCACCTGCCCTTCCGCAAGGACGTGATCATGCGCATCCCGCTCAAGCTGTCCGCCGCCGCCCTCGCCCTGGCCACTCTCACCGCCTGCGGCGGTGGTTCCCCGGCCGGCTCCGATGCCAAGGACGGCAGCATCAAGATCATGGTGGGCGGCCTGGACAAGGTCATCTACCTTCCCGCGAGACTCACCCAGCAGCTCGGCTACTTCAAGGCAGAGGGCCTCGACGTCACGCTGCTCACCGAACCGGCCGGCGTACAGGCCACCACCTCCCTCGTCTCCGGCGATGTGCAGGGAGTCGTCGGCTTCTACGACCACACCCTCGATCTCCAGGTCAAGGGCAAGCAGGTGGAGTCGGTGGTCCAGCTGGCCCACGCCCCCGGCGAGGTCGAGGTCGTCGCGAACAAGGCGGCGGGCAGCCTCACTTCCGCCAAGGACTTCAAGGGCAAGAAGCTCGGCGTCACCGGCCTCGGCTCGTCCACCGACTTCCTGACCAAATACCTCGCGGTCAAGAACGGCGTGCCCACCAATGCGTTCACGCCCGTCGCGGTCGGCGCCGGGCAGACCTTCATCTCCGCCCTCCAGCAGGGCTCGATCCAGGGCGGAATGACGACCGACCCGACGGTCGCGCAGATCGTGAACAAGAACCTCGGCAAGGTGCTCATCGATATGCGCACCCCCGAAGGCTCGAAGCAGGCGCTCGGCGGCCCCTACCCCTCCTCCAGCCTCTACATGAACACCGACTGGGTGAACAGCCACAAGGAGACCGTCCAGAAGCTGGCCAACGCCTTCGTGAAGACCCTCAAGTGGATGTCCACCCACACCCCCGAGCAGATCGCCGCGAAGATGCCGGCCGACTACGCCCAGGGCGGCAAACGGCTCTACGCCCAGGCGATCAAGGACACCCTGCCGATGTTCACCAAGGACGGCGTGATGCCGGCGGACGGCCCCGCCACCGTCGAGCGCGTACTCAAGGCCTTCAACCCCAACCTCAAGAACGCCTCGGTGGACCTGGAGAAGACCTACACCACGGAGTTCGTCAAGAAGTCCGGCTGAGGGGGCACCGATCGCGCCCCCGTCAGCGGCCGAGCGGTTCGACGGCGGGGGCCGCGGGCGGATCCGTGGGCAGACCGAGAGCCATGCTGCCCACATGGATCAACCGGTCCTGGTACGGGGCCAGGAACGGTGCCGTCACGGGCGTCTCCATCATGCCGACCAGACAGGAGGCCAGCCCGAGATCGGTCGCGGCCAGGCTCATCGTCTGCATCAGGCATCCGGTGTCGCGGTAGATCAGACTGAGCGCCATTCCCTCGTACTTCCAACTGGTGCGGCCGGTGCAGGAGGCGAGATAGAGCCCGGCCGGGGGAGGGGACTCCATGAGCGTGGGACCGGTGACGGTGCGCTGCTGCAGGGACGCGAGGCCATCGGTCCAGGGACAGACCCGGTGCAGCGTGTGGTGGAACGGGTCGTAGTGGTAGGCCCCGGCCGCCAGGCCGTCCACCTCGCGGGCCAGCAGATAGACCTCGAGACTGTGCCGCCCCCCTCCGGACGGCGCCGGGCGCTGGGTCTGCTCGTAGGCGCGCGGGGGGAAGTGGCCGCGCACCCGTGCGGTGCGGTCCAGGAAGGCACCGATGAGCGGCAGCGGCACCGCAGTCGGGGCGAAGGCCCGGACGCTGCGGCGCTCCGCCAGGACCCGGGCCAGCGGACGGCTGGGGGCGTCATGGCCGTCGGGGAGCGCGATCGCGGCGTCGGCCTCGGGGTGTTGGAAGCGGGCGGGCGGCGGTGTGCCGCGCCGGGCGTGCGGGACGGGGCCCTTTCCGGCCTGCGCGTGCACGGCGAGTTCGTACGGCGTCCATCCGTCGCCGTCGGGCCCGTTCTCCGTGCCCTCGCCGCCGTCCGCGCGGCCGTCGCCGTACGGTGCGCTGCGGCGGACGATCCCGGCCGCGGCCAGCCGTTCCAGGATCTTGTGCACCTCGTCGGCGTGCTGGGCCTCGCCCCAACGACCGTGCAGCTCATCGGCCGTCTGCGGGTGATCGAGCTGATGGAGGAGCCCCACGAGCGCGGGCTTGGCGGCGAATTTCCGCCACCGGCGGCAGTCGACGAGCACGGGGCCGCCGCCCTCCCCCCACTCCAGCAGCAGATCGGGGTTACGTCGGTAGAGGTAGGGGTGGCCATCCATGCCGTTGCCGTCGCCTCTCATCGGGTCGGTGTGAACGGGCTCAAAGGAAAGGCAGCGGAAGGGGGTTGAGATCGTCCTCCCTGAGCGGCGTCGCGCGCACCCCCATGTCGACCGGGGCCCGATGGACGCGGGGTCCGCCGCGCCGGTGGAAGTCGCTGCGCAGGGTGAGCGGGCACAGGCCCGGAATCACGGTCCTGACCACCGAGACCCCGCATTCGGCGACGTCGATGGGGGTGATGTCGACGGTGACGGTCTCGTACCCGCGCGCGGACAGTCGCCGTGCCGCCTCGGCGACATCGTCCTGGAGTGCGGCGGCCGGTCTGGCGGCGGGCACCGGACGCAGCGGGCCGTCATCCCAGAAAGCGAGGTGGTGCTGACGTTCCGGGGCGCAGTAATAGAGACAGAATTCGCTGAGACTGCTCAACGCGGCATCCTCCGCCGGGATTTCCTCCTCGTCGAGCCAGATGCCGGCGCCGGTGCGGCACAGGCACGCCTCTTCCAGCGCACCCAGGAGCGCGGCATGCGGATCGAGGTCGGCGCGGGCGGCATGGATGACGACGGGCCGCTCGGCGGTGCCCTCGGCGAAGCGGACGGCGACGGCCGGAATGCCCAGGTCGGTGGTCAGATCCTTGCAGGTGACCGTCGCCCCCTCGGCGGTGATGCGGTCGACGATGCGTCGGGCCCGGCCGTCGGGGAGGGATGCGAGATCGAGGCTGGGCAGCGTGAGCCGGTTCTCCCAGAAGACGATCGTCGCGTCGCGCTCGACGATTTCCATCAGCCCGCCCAGCACGGCGTGGTGGTGGCTGCCGCCGGCGGCCAGCCCGGTGGAAATGGGGTCGAACCACGGCTTGTGGCTCCGCGGGAAACGGTACGGAAGGTAGACCGCACAAGCCGGTACGTACCGCGTCCGGCCGGTGGTCAGCGACCGGCCCGCCACCCAGTCGATCGCCACATCGGGATCGAAGGGCGCGTACCGGGTCTGCTCGGCGTACTCCTTGGCGGAGCCCAACGGCAGTTCACGCGGATCGACCGCGGCGTCGCCGAGATCGGCAAGTGTGGCGCGCACCAGTCGTTCCTCGTCATAGACCCCGGCCGCATACCGTTCCATGGTCTCGCCCACCGCGCAGACCCGCGCCGTGACCGGATCGCTCTTGACCGCGCCCCCGCGCGCCTCGGCAGCCACCGGGGAGAACCACGTAGTGGTGGTCATCCCCGCGGTGCGCGCGTACGTGGTCCCGCCCGCACGACCGTCCCCCTCGTCCACCCGCAGCTCGGGCACCAGTCCCGTCAGCGGATCGACCGCGCCGCGCATGAGCTCCCAGCTCGCCCGCGCGTCGACCTGGCTCACCTCGCCGCGCTTCGGCGCGGTGGCGGCGTGCGCGCAGGCCGGGCAATGGGGGGTGTGGAAGAGGGCGTGGCGGGTGCGTTCCTGCGAGGCATGGTCGATCTCGGTCAGGGCCGACGCCTCCGGACGGCGCCCCGGGGCGAGAGCGGTGAGGACTTCGTGCGCGAGAACCCCCGCGGCGATGGCGGTGGTCGGCCAGGCCGCGCTCTCGGCCGCGCCCAGCAGCATGTCCAGCGGCAGGTCGGCCACCGGCTGCCAGATGTGGTTGGCGCGGAAACGCCGCACGAGACAGACCGGACAGGCCGTACGGGGCGGGGCGAGGGTGGCATGGAGCAGCCGCGTCGGCGTGCTCAGATACGCCACCACGGGCGTGGCGCCGTCCAGCACCCTGCCGGTCCAGTACCGGAGTTCGTCTTCGGGCAGCCCCAGCGGCAGTACGACGGCGTGCGCCCCGTCGGCCCGGCCGTCGGCCACCACCTGCGCCCCTGCCCGGGTCAGCAGGGCCCCGACCTCGGAACTCAGCTGCCCTTCCCCGGCCAGGGCGATCCTGAGCCCGCTCCGCTCGCTGCCCTCGCCGTAGAGCGGATGCGCCCGTTGCCCGTCCCCGGGATGAGCCAGATCGCGGGCGCGCAGCCCCTCGACCACGCGCCCCGGCACATCTTCGAGCGCAACAAGCCCAGCTCCCTGCCCACTCCCGCTCCGACCCGCACCCTCGCCGGTGGCCGGCAGCCGGACCGGGACGCGGAGGGTGCCCGTACTGGCACACACATAGAGATGCTCGCCGCGCGTGACGAGCCGTACGTCACGCCGGGGCGTCAGGGAAGCGGAGCGTGCGGCGGCCGACGGGTCCGGGCTCGTTTCCAATTCATTCCGCCTTCGAAGAGCAGGGGACGGTTACACAGCCCTTACGCAAAGGCAATGCGCAAGAGCTGTGCGCAAGAGCTGTGTGCAAGAGCTATGGGTAAGGGCTATGGGTAATGGCTCTGGGTGAACAACGCGCAACGGAACGCCTCGCAAGGGGCATGCGCAAAGGAGGGGCGTACAGGGGCGATCGGTAAAAGCCCTTCGCGCCGCCCGATCGCGGAAGTCGGCTCGATCAGCCACGCCGATCCGTCCAACCCGCCCAATCCCTCGCGCCGCGACGAAAGCGCCTCCCGGCCAAAACGACCAGGCCGGGAGGCACTTGACCTCGCTACTCGGCCGGCTCGGCGTCGTACTCGGCGACCCAGCAGAGACAGCTGTGGCCCGCGAATGCCGTCTCCGACTCCGAAACCGACATCTCCTCGAACAGCTCTTCTTCTTCGTTCACGGCGGTTGCCCTTCCCGTTCGTTGAACTGTCGCTACCGACGTGCGCCGTTCTCGCCGAACTCTCGATAACGGCGCCCGGATCCATTTCGGCGGACATGGCCATTCGGCGTCAAGGAAGGCGGGAGGATTGGCCGGATCGGCGATTAATCCTACAAGGCCAAGAGTCGCTCTCGGTGGCTTGAAATGCAGGGATAATAGAGCGCGGCCTATTACGCTCGATTTCGCGTACGAATATGGGGCATGTGAGTGCCGGGGGCTCCGATGACGTCGCGGACGGCCGCTTCCGTGAGGGCCGACCGACGGGAAAACCGCCACTGGCGTCGCGTCATCCCCGGGGAACCACTTTGCGCGTACGGGACCGGACCTCCCCGGTATCGGCGTTGCCGACCCTTCTCCCCGGCCTCCCTGCCGCCGCCCGGACGGCGACGCCACCAACGGCCGGAGCGCCACTGCCGAAGCGCGGCCCGGACCCACGGGTCCGGCAGCATGCCGGCACCCTTGATGTGCCGGCCGATGCTTGGCCGGATACCCCTCGTTGCCATCCGTGGGGGCGGGCCCGCCGCTCCTCCTCAGATGCGCAAGGTCAAGGCCGGATGCGTCCCGTTGAGGTAGTGATCGCCGATATCGCGGAGGCTGTGGGTGGGGGAGCCCTGTGCCGTCAGCACGCGCGCGTTGCGCCAGAAGCGGTCGAACCCCGGGCCGTCGGCGGGGGAGTCGGCGCCATCGGTGAGTTCCATGATGCGGGTGGTGATGAGCATGGCGGATCTGCTGGTGACGGCCTCGGCCGCGGCGACGAGGACGGCGATGTCGGCGCGCTCGTCGACCCCGAGGTCCTGTTCCAGCAGGAGTCCTCTGGCCAGGGCTTCCGTCGCCGGTTCGACGACCGCCGCGGCGGTGTGGGCGGCGGCCACCAATTCGCCGTAAGCGAGGAGGAGATACGGATCCCGGCCCGAGCGGTCCCCGTAGGCGCCGTCGTCCGGGCCGGTGGCCGGCCAGGCGCGCGGTGTGGCGCGGCTGACGTCCCGCGCCTCGGCCAGCGCACCTTCGGCGATGCCCAGGGCGACATGGGCGAGGGCGAGCCGCAGCGCCAGGGGCGCGAGCGCGGCGAAGGGCGAAAGATCGTGCTCGTCGCGCGGGACGGCGCCGAGAATGTCGTCGGGGCGCACCGGGACGCTGTCGAACCCGACGCTGCCGGCTCCCGTCAGGCGCTGCCCGAGGCGGTCGTGCTCCGGGGTGCTCGTCACGGCGGGGTGGGCCGGGTCCACAAGCGCGATCAGCGATTCGCCGGAATCGGTACAGTGCGCCGCGACTACCAGCCGGTCGGTGACGGCCACGCCCGCGGCGAAGGTTTTGCGCCCGTTGAGGACGTACCCACCCGGGACCGGCGTGAGGGTCAGCTCCGGCCCCGCGGCCGACTCCGCCTCCGTCCCCGGGACATCGGTGCTGCCGCCCCAGATCCACTGTTCCCCGGCCGCCGACAACTCGAGAGCCTCCGCGTTCTCCGGCGTGCCGAAGAAGCGAGGGCTCCAGGACAGGACGTAGTGACGGGCGAGCAGTTCGCCGAGGGAGCCGTCGGCCGCCGCGATCTCCCGGATGACCGCGCAGGCGGTACGCCAGTCACTGCCTCTGCCCAGCGGGCCGGGCGGCAGCAACAGGGCCGGCAGACCCGCTTCGCGCAGCCGCGCGATCTCGTCGAAGGGCGGCTTGCCCGCGCGGTCACGGGTGAGCGCGTCGAAGGCGAGGTCGTCCGCAAGCTCGCGCGTGACGCGTGGCCACATCCGTTCCTCCGTCGCGTGGTGGGGCTTCGGGGCGGAAGGTCGGGTTGCGGACTTCTTTGGCATGGTGCCGGTCACCGTCCTGTCGGGTGGGGTGGGGGTGGGCCGGTGTGCGTCGGTCGGGAGGTGACGCGGCGGGGTGGGGGTACGGATCGGCGTTCTCATGGCCGCCGCCGTCACCTCCGACTTCCCTAGTTTTCCCACTGGATTGGTAGGGAACAGAATGCTTCCGGACTCCGGGCCGGGCAAGGGGTGTTCGAGGGGTGGACAGTTGAGGGTTCGATTTTGGACTGTGCGCCAGGGGGTGGGGGAGCGGGCGGTGCCGTCTGCATGGGGTTCCTGCCCGTAGCTCCGTAGCCCGTGGCCCCGTGCCGGTGGTCCCGCGCCCCCCCGTAGCCCCGTGGTCCCTTAGGGATTGGTCCAGGAGGCGGGATCCTCGGTCAGCGAGGAAACCGTGGTGGGCAGCTTGGCCGACGCGACATCGGCCAGTGACACGCCGTCGAGGATCTGACGGACATTGGCCCGCAGCGCCACCCACAGCGGCAGCAGTGACTCGGCGGGGCCGGTGTAGGACAACTCCGGCGGGCGCACACCGCGTACCGACACCAGCGGCCCGTCCACGACGCGGATGACATCCGCGATGCTGATGGCCTCCGCCGCCTTGGCCAGCCGGTAGCCGCCATTGCCGCCGCGCTGGCTGAGGACGAGTCCGCCCCGGCGCATGTCGTTGAGGATGCCTTCGAGGAATTTGTGTGGAATGTCCTGGGCGTCGGCGATAGCCTCCGCCTTGAGCGGCCCCGCATCCCGGGCGTCAGCGAGTTGCAGGGCGGCGCGCACCGCATAGTCCGCTCTGGCTGAAATCCGCATGGGGCCATTATCCCGCAGGGGGCGGGCTCAGGGGTCTCCGGGCTGGACGCGACCCCTCTCCGGCGGGCCCCGGACCGCGGACCGCGCCGCTGCACCACCCTTGACGCGGCTCGACGGTGGCTCGACACTCAAGGGCGGGAACCCTAGTGAACGGGTGGGAATTCATGGGGCACACAGCGCTGGACGACGACCGCGCGGTCCGCGCGGCCCAGCCGCTTCCCCTTCTGACCTCACGCCGGCACATCGACCTCCTGCGCGTCTGCAGCGCGGCGAGTTCCCTGCGCTGAGGCGATACCCGGCGGCCCGCCCCCTCCCGCCGTACGCCGTCCCGCGCCGAAGCCTCCGCGTACCCGGACGTGCGTCGACGGTGCCCCCTTGCCGTCGCTCGCCGCGGGTCCTTCCGTAGGTAAGCCTGCACGACGCATATCGGCCACGCAGGGGCCCGTGCCGCCGTTTGCCCGGCCCCTCCGCCGTACGCCCGCGAGACCGTCCCGGTCTCGGCCCAGCCCCAGTCCTAGCCCCCAGTCCCAGTCCCAGCTCCAGTCCCCGTTCCCAGTCCCCCGGGAGTCAGCATGACCGCGTCGCCTGCCGTGACCTCCACGTCTTCCGCATCGCCTGCGTCACCTGCGTCACCCGCGTCCCAGGCCTTGGTGCCGTCCCTCCGGGGCAGGATCGGCTGCGATGCGCGCAGCGGCCACTACGCCGTGCCGCACCGCTACCGCCTGCATCTCTCCCTCTCCTGTCCGCTCTGTCTGAGAATCGCCATCACCCACAGCCTGCTGGACCTCGATGGCACGCTCCCGGTCTCGCTGCTGCCCGCCGTCCCCGACGGTCCGGGCGGCGAGTACTCCTCGCTGCGCCCGCTGTACGAGGCCAGCTCGCACCAGTACCCCGGACCGGCCTCGGCACCGGCGCTCAGCGACGGGTGGACGGGGCGGATCGTCAGCACGCACACCCCTGACATCCTGCGCGACCTGGCCGAGCGGTTCGGCGGCGCGGGACCCGACCTGTACCCGGACCACGCCCAGAACGACATCGACGCGATCGGGCGGCTCTGCGAGCACGAGCTCAACGAGGCCGCGCAGAGCGCCGGCCGACTCGGCGCCGACAGCTCGGAGTACGGGACCGCGCTGGGCACCCTGCTCGAAGCGCTGGACTCACTGGACCGCCGACTGGCCGATCGCGAATACATCCTGGGCGACGAAATCACCGCCGCCGACGTCCAGTTGTGGGTGACGCTCGTACAACTCGACACCGTGCACCGCTGGCATCTGGACGCCGCGGCCGTACACCGCATCGCGGACCACCGGCGGTTGTGGTCGTACGCCCGCCGTCTGGCGGCCCTCCCCGCCTTCGGTGCCCACCTCGATCTGGACGGCATCGCGCGCCGCCATCACGCCCGCTGCCAGGGGCAGGAGGCCGCCGGGGCGGCGGTGCAGATCGTGGACTGGACGGCGGCGTTCCGGTCCGGGCCGGTTACGTCGGTCCTCCCCTGAGCGGATGGGGGAGGCGAGGAGGCGGGGGCGGGGCCGCGACGGTGATGTCTCGGGGACGCGGGCCTCGCCGGCGCCGTTGCCTAGGGGCGGGAACGAGAGCGAGAGGCGCGCCTGAGGAGGTAGGGGATCGCCAGGTGGTGGATCGGCGCCACCGTGGCCCACACCGGGCGGGCGAGGCGTCGGTTGAAGCGTACGAAGGTCACCCACATCACGGTCGAATCGTCCACCGTCACGATGTTGTGAGCAGTTATCAGGCCGGAGCGGGAGACGAGGCTGAGCGAGGCGCTGCCGGAATCCGAGATCGGCCACCCAAGGACGTGACCCGGCGACGACCTCGGGCCCAGCCGAAGGCCCAGGACGAGGGTCCAGCCCATGACCAGAAACCACCGGAGGGGAGCCGGCGCGTCTTCGAATGCGGCCCGTGCCCATTGCTCGGGCGTCCGGGACGACGCGTCCGGATCCAGTAGCGCGAATGCCGAGGCGTAGTGGGAAGCCGCATGATCTGGCCCATCGGGTCGAAGCCGTCGAGGCACTTCGGTGCGCTGCGCGCGCGGGGTGGTCATGGCGGACGGCTCCTTCGGTGACGGTGGGGAGGCCGGAAACGACGCCTCGAACGTACCTACTGGTGACGGCGATTGAAGGACCGTGGGCGTGCGGGGACTTCTGCAGGCGAAAGCCCTTATTCGTCATCCCTCATCCCTCACCCCCTTCATCCTTCATCCCTAATGCCTCGGCGGTCGCGCAGCGGGCCTCAGTCAGGTGGAGTCAGGTCACGGCGGGCCACCACCGTCTCGAAGAGGTCCCAGCCGTCTCTCTGCTCAGTTGGCGGATTGTCCGGTTGCCAACCGCCGGCTAGGGCCTCGTCGAGCAGGGCTCTGACGGTGCCCGGCTCGTGGAGGTTCAGGAATTTGCCCTTGCCGGTGCCGACGCCGCCGGAGTGAAGATAACCATCGGGGACCAACCGGCCGACGCTTTCTCGGAAGACGATCCGGAGCCGGCCGCGCGCTCCGATGCGGCCGATGGTGAGGATTTCGCTGCATTCCCGAGACCGGCCCTGGTCGACGGTGTGGTGATGTCTCACTGACCAGAGGAACGTCTCGTCGCCGACGACGAGACGCCGGGGCTTCTTACCGTTGCGAGCCATGAGTGGGTCCTTTCCGGCCAATGATGCATTTGGTGCATGGGTGAGGTGGACGGTGAGGGTGGCATGGATCATGCCGGAGGCGCGGGTGGAGCTGCACCCCACTTTTCGCGGAAGTCGACAGGTCCGAGGGTGGCCGCTGTCCGTTCGTTCGTGGGGCATGAGACTGTCTGGCTGTGTCGGAGATGATGAGCGCGTGGGAGACGGTTCTGGTTGAGGCTTCGTCTCCTTCGTGGGCGCAGCGTGTTCGTGCCGGGCGTGGCCTTGCTGCCTTCGCCGATGTTCCTGAGGCTGCGGAGGCGTTGGTGGGGCTGCTGCTGGACGTCGAAGACACGGCCGTGACCCGGCAGACGGCAGAGGCCCTGGCCCAGGTGGGAACCGCGGCCGCGGTAAGGCTCATCGCTCTCGCGGTGGTCGAGGGCGACGACAGCCGGGTCGACTGGCTGCTGACCGGGGTGCATGACGCGCTTGCGGGGCCGGACGGCGCGCCGGACCTCGAAGCGGTCTGCAGGCAGCTCGCCGGGGACCCGGAAGCGGCTGTGCGTCGGGGTGCCGGGGAGATCTCGGCATGGATGGCCGGCGCAGGATGGTGAGGTGATGTGCGTCGGAGTGGCCCACCGCTGCCCTCGGCGGACCGGAGAACACCCCCGACGCGATGCTCACTTGGCACGTGCTCGACAATTGCCGGGCGACGCATCTGCCCAGGGGGATCCGGTGACCGAAGACCTGACGCGCTTCCTCGCGGCCTACGACGCCGTGCTCGCCCGCTGGCCCGTGCCCGTCGACCGGGTGGACCTCACGTCGGCGTACGGCACGACCCGGGTCACCGCGTGCGGCCCCGAGGACGGCGAGCCGCTGGTGCTGCTGCACGGCGGCGGCACCACCTCAACGGTCTGGTACGCCAACGTGGCCGATCTGGCCCGTACGCGGCGCGTCTACGCCGTCGACCGGATCGGCGAGGCGGGACGCAGCCGCCGCGGTGACCGTCCGATGCGGTCCGTCGACGATCTGCTGGACTGGCTGGACGGCGTACTCGACGGACTGGGCCTGGGCCAGGGGACCGCCGACCTCTGCGGGCACTCGTACGGCGGCTGGCTCGCCCTCACCTACGCGCTCCGCGCACCGCACCGCGTCCGCAGGCTCGTCCTCCTCGACCCCACCCAGTGCTTCGCCGGCTTCCGGCCCGGATACCTGCTGCGTGCCCTTCCCCTGCTCCTGAGGCCCACGGCGCAGCGGGCCCGCGCCTTCCTCGCCTGGGAGACCCGCCACGCGGAACTCGACCCTGCGTGGCGCGAACTGCACGCTCTGGCCGCCGAGTTCCCGGACGCCAAGGCCATCGTGGGCAAGCGCCCGCGGTCGCCTCAGCTGCAAGGCTTGACGGTACCCGCCCTGGTGGTGCTCGCCGCGGACAGCCGGGCGCATCACAGCCGACGCGTCGAGGCGGCCGCGCGCCGGCTCCTGCCCCATGCCGAGACCGTCGTGCTTCCCGGCCTCTCACACCACGGCATGCCCTTCCACCACGCCGCCGCGCTCGACCGCTTGATCCTGGAGTTCCTGGAGTCACTGGAGGACAGGGAAGGCCAGGAATTCCGCGAGACTCCGTAACGCGAGGGCGCTGCGCCATCGCGTAGGAATAGCGAGGTGCGCCGGGGGCAGTGAGCCCCCATGCCGCATACCGCCGTACCACCTCCATCCGGGTCGGCTCCTGAGCGGTGGTGCCCAACGGTCGGGAAGGCCGGAGGAGTTCACGCGGAGCCTGCTCCGACGGGCGGCCTATTGGGCCGAACCCGGCGCGGCCCTCTCGTCAAGCACCTCCCGCCGTACGACGATGTCCCCGCGCCTCGCACCCGTCCCGTCCCGTCGCGTCCGATCCCGTCACGTTCCTTCCGTACGCCGTGCCCGCGAAAGGACCCCGCCCATGAGCAGACCCTTTGCCGTACGTGCCCTGATCGCCCTGCTGTTCGCCACTCCGCTGGTCGGCCTGCCGCTGCTCGCCCTGCCCGGACCGCTCGCGCGTGCCGCCGGCGTCCCGGGGCACTCGGCCGTGTCGGACGACACCTACTGGACATCGCAGCGGATGCGAGCCGCCCGCCCGGCCTCCGTCAGCCGCGGTGCGTCGGCCCCGCGCCCGGCCGCCGATCCCGCTCCGCCCAGTCACCCCTTCGACGGCATTCCGCAGGTCGGCACGTTCTTCTGGACGGACGGGAACAACACCGGCCGGTTCTGCGGCGGAACGGTGGTCCGCAGCCCGCACCGCAACCTCGTGGTCACCGCCGGGCACTGCCTCCGGTCGCCCGACCCGAAGCGCCATCTGTCGTTCGTGCCCCAGTACCACGACGGAATCAAGCCGTACGGCATCTTCCCCGTCGACCGCATCTACATCGACCAGCGCTACTACGACCTCGGCACGGGCGCCGGCGCCCGCTGGGACTATGCCGTCGTACGCCTCGCCGCGGGTGAGGACGGGACCGAGGTGGAGGACGCGACCGGCGGCTTCGACCTGCTTCCCTACCCGGGTTACCGGCACCCCGAGGTACGGCTCATCGGCTACCCCGGCAACAGCGACACCACCCACCCCAAGCCGCTGGACTGCACCTCCGCCACACACCGGTACACCAGCACCGACCCCGCCGCCCCGGGCTCCTTCCTCGAGATCGCCTGCGCCGGATACATCGGCGGCACCTCCGGCGGGCCCTTCCTGGTCAGGGACTTCACCGGCTACGCCCTCATCGGAGTGATCGGCGGCTACCACACGGGCGGCGACTTCCCCGATGTCTCCTACAGTTCCTACTTCACCCGCGACACGCTGGCTCTCTACCTTCACGCCGTCTTCGGCGACACCCCCGCCGCACCGCGCTGAGGATCCTGGAGCAGGTCCTCGACGGTGAGCGGCAGCTTCCGGATGCGGCGCCCCGTGGCGTGACGGACGGCATTGGCGATGGCCGCGGCGGCGCCGACCTGGCCGACCTCGCCCACGCCCTTGACGCCGAGCGGATTGACGATCTCGTCCGTCACTTCGATGAGTTCGACCGTCACGTCGGGTGCGTTGGCATTGACCGGCACGAGATAGTCGCCCAGGCTCGCCGCCACCCAGCGGCCGCGTCGCGGGTCCATGGAGTTGGCTTCCAGCAGGGCCTGGCCCAGCCCCCACAGCATCCCGCCCATCAGCTGGCTGCGGGCCGTCTTGGGGTTGAGGACCCGGCCGGGGGCGAAGGCGCCGACCATCCGGCGGACCCGGACGAGCCCGAGATCGGGATCGACGGCGACTTCGGCGAACTGGGCGCCGAACGTCATCATCCCGTAGCGGGTGCTCCGCGGCGAAGGAGACCAGGAGCCGGCCGCCTCGACGTCGGGCAGGACGTTGCGGTGGAGCAGATCGGCGTAGCTCTCCCCGGTTCCGGGCGCATCGCGCAGCATCATGCGGCCGTCCTGGACGGTGACGGCCGCGGGATCGGCGCCGTGCAGGGGCGACTGGCCGTCCGCGACGGCCTGCGCCACGAGCTGGTCGCGCAGATGGGTCGCCGCGGTGTGCACGGCCGCGCTGATCATGCCCGCTCCCGAGGAGCCGACCGCGGCGGCGATGGTCGGCAGGGTGGTGTCACCGCCCTCGAAGCGGCACCGCTCGAAGGGCAGGCCGAGCGCATCCGCGGCCACCTGGGTCATCACGGTCGCCACCCCGGTGCCGAAGTCGGGCGTCGCGGCCTGGACCACGGCGGTGCCGTCGGCGTACAGGCGGGCCCGCGCGCGTTGCGGGTTGTTCGGGCCGTAGACGGGATATCCGGAAGCGGCCATGCCGTAGCCGATCAGCCAGTTGCCGTCGCGGTGGGACCGGGGTTCGGGATTGCGCCGGTGCCAGCCGAAGCGCTCGGCGCCGCGTGCGTAGCACTCCTTGAGCCCGTTGCTGGACCAGGGATAACCGGTGCTGGGGTCCGTGTCGCTGTGGTTGCGCAGACGGAGTTCCAGCGGATCGATGCCGAGCCGGTGGGCCAGATCGTCCATCGTGCATTCGAGCGCGAACATGCCGGACGCCTCGCCGGGCGCCCGCATGAAGGTGGGCGTCATGGTGTTGGCGCGGATCAGCCGGTAGACGCCTTCGTAGTTGCCGCAGGCGTAGATCTGGGAGGCGACACCGAGGGAGGGCTCGGCCCAGTCGTCGAACGGTGAGGTGGGCGAGAGCTTGTGGTGCCGCAGCGCGGTGAGATGGCCCTCGTTGTCCGCGCCCAGCTCGATGCGCTGTTCCTGTTCCTCCCGGTGGCCGACGGAGGTGAACATCTGCTCCCGGGTGAGGGTGAGTTTGACGGGCCGTTGGACCTCGCGGGCGGCGAGTGCGGCCAGCGCCGGGTGCGCCCAGATCATGGCCTTGCACCCGAAGCTGCCGCCGACGTAGTGGGAGAGGACGCGCACCTTCGAGGGGGTCAGGCCGAGCAGCGCCGCGACGGTCAGCTGGGTGGCCGCCACCCCCTGCGTGGCGTCGTAGAGGATCAGCTGGTCGTCGTCCCAGGCCGCGGTGGTGGCCGAGGGCTCGATGGGATTGTGGTTGTTGGCGGCGAAGGCGTAGGTGGCATCGATCCGTACGTCGGCGCGTGCCAGCCCGGCCTCGACATCGCCGCGTTCGGTCCGCCCCGGGATGAAGCCGGCAAAGATCGCCTCGGGCTCGTAGGCCGCGTCACGCCCCTGGTCGAGGGTGGTGACGGAGGGCGTCTCCCGGTAGGCGATACGGATCAGCGCGGCCGCGTGCTGGGCGCGTTCCAGGGTGTCGGCGACCACCAGGGCGACCGGCTGCCCCGTGTAGTGCACGACGTCGTCCTGGAAGGGGAAGAAGGTCTGTCCCGGGGCGGGCATCCCCGCGAGCGAGGGGATCAGCGGGGGCTGCGCGGCGGCCTTGGGCAGGTTCTCGTGGGTGAGGACGGCGAGCACCCCGCCGGCCTCCCACGCCTCCTCGGCGTCGATGTGGATGATCCGGCCGCTCGGCACGCGGGCGCCGACCAGGACGGCATAGGTCATGTTGCCGAGGAAGATGTCCGAGGAGTACTGCGCGCTGCCGGTGACCTTGTGGCGGCCGTCGACCCGGTCGGTGGGCTGCCCGATCGCGAGGGTCGTCGTCATGACGGAATCTCCGGGTGGGTGAGGGACTGCAGGGCCCGGACCAGGGTCCGCTGGGCCAGCTCGGCCTTGAAGGCGTTGAGCGGCCTGGTGCGGGCGGGGAGGAGCTCCTCGCGCGCGGCCCGTCGGAAGGTCTCGGTGTCGGCGGGCGCCCCGCGCAGCATCTCCTCCGCGCGGCGCGCTCGCCAGGGCTTGGTCGCCACCCCGCCCAGCGCGAGCCGTACGTCGCTGATGACGCCGTCCCGCACGGTCATCGCGGCGGCCGCGGAGGCCAGGGCGAACTCGTACGACTCGCGGTCGCGGACCTTCAGATACCGGGAGGTACGGGCCGTGCGCAGGCCCGGGACCTCGATGCCCACCACCAGCTCACCGTGTTCCAGCGGGTGCTCCAGATGCGGCGTGGCCCCGGGCAGCAGGAAGAATGCGTCGATCGGGTACACCTGCCGGCCGTGGGGACCTTCGGTATGGATGCGGGCGTCCAGCGCCATCAGCGGTACGGCGACGTCCGATGGATGCGTGGCGATGCAGTGATCGCTGACGCCGAGGACGGCGTGGCCGCGGTGGAAGCCGTCGAGAGCGCTGCATCCGCTGCCCGGATCGCGCTTGTTGCACGGTGAGGTCGCATCGCGGAAGTAGGCGCAGCGCACCCGCTGCATCATGTTGCCGCCCATGCTGGCCATGTTGCGCAGCTGCGCGGAGGCACCGAGGACGAGCGCCTGCGCGACCATCGGATAGCGCTCCCGTACGGCCGGGGCCCGGGCCACCTCGCTCATCCGGGCCAGGGCGCCGATGTAGAGGCCGCCGTCGGGCCGGTCCTCGATCCGGCCCAGGGGCAGATCGTTGATGTCCACGAGCCGGCGCGGCAGCATGACGTTCTGCCGCAGCAGATCGATCTCGGTGGTGCCCCCGGCCAGGAAGTCGCTGGTGGGATCGGCGGCGACGGTGGCGACCGCATCGGCCACGGCATCGGCGCGCGAGTAACTGATGGGCCGCACGGCAGGCCTCCTCAGGTTTGGTCGCGGACCGCGCGGATGGCGGCCCGGATGTGGGGATAGGCGGCGCAACGGCAGAGGTTGCCGCTCATCCACTCCCCGATCTCGGCGTCGTCCGCGGCATGGCCCTCGGCGAGCAGGGCCACCGCGGACATGATCTGGCCCGGGGTGCAGTAACCGCACTGGAAGGCGTCCTGCTCGATGAAGGCGCTTTGCATGGGGTGCAGCTCGTCACCGTCCGCCAGACCCTCGACGGTGGTCACCTCGTGCCCTTCACAGGCGATCGCCAGCGTGAGGCAGGCCAGCACCCGACGCCCATCGACCCACACCGTGCAGGCACCACATGTGCCCTGGTCGCACCCCTTCTTGGCACCCGTCATAGCCAGGTGCTCACGCAACGCATCCAGCAGGCTGACCCGTGGCTCGATCTCACAGGAATGGTCGGTGCCATTGACCGACAGGGTGACCTTCACCGGGTCGGGGCCGCGCTCCGGGAGAACGGCGGCCGCGGGCGCCCGGGACGGGATGTCTGGAGCGGACACGGGTTACCTCCACTGGCCGGTGGCCGGAATTTCATCCTGTTTCATCTGCCGACGGGGCGCGACCCGTGCCGGAATGCCACGGTCCGTGGCTCCTCGTAACGATTCGCGACGCCCGGCGGCCGGGCCCCGGCAAGAGCGCATCGGTGGACGGACCGCCCTCGGGCGCCCGCCTCGCACGACACCCCGCCACGGCTGCGGCGGGGAGCGAGAATGGACAGGAGAACACCTGCGAGCACCCGGCCCGCACCTCGCCTGAGCTGGGAAGTGAAGCGCGATGTTGTTCTGGTACAACCACGGCGCAGGCGCCTGGGGCTGGTTCGCCATGACGCTCGGCATCGTCCTGTTCTGGGCGCTGGTCATCACGGCCGGTGTGCTGCTCTACCGAGCCCTGGCCCGTACGGCGCCCCCTGCCGGCGAACAGACCGGCTGGCGCGGCGACCGCCCGCCCGGCGGACCCAACCCCGAGCAGATCCTCGCCGAACGGTACGCACGCGGCGAGATCGAGGACGAGGAGTACCGCCGGCGCCTGGCCACGCTCCGCTCGTCCCGCGGTGATCCGGAAAAACCCTGACCGCCGTTGACAACGAGAATTCGCTGCACCATCGCGCGGATGACGGCACCGAATCCACGGCCTACCGCGTGTTCACCATCCCGGAATTGGACGGCCGGCGACGCGTTCACGGTGCCGACTGGAGGGGGACGAAGACGAGGACGAGGACGAGGAAATCAGAAGTGGCCTCGATATCTGAGGACGTATGCGGCGCATCGCCGGGCGGGCCGGAGAAGGTAGCCTCGCTCTCATCGGCCGCCGTATGAACTCTCGTGCATGCCGCCGCGCCGACCAGGCATCACACCCGTCCTCGTTTTCCGAAAGACCAGCGCCATGATCTTCATCACCGTGAAATTCACCGTCCGTCCCGAGCGCAGCGACGAATGGCTCGACCTCGTCGACGATTTCACCCAGGCCACCCGCAGCGAACCCGGCAACCTGTTCTACGAGTGGTCCCGCAGCGTCGACAACCCGCACCAGTTCGTGCTGGTCGAAGGCTTCCGCGACGGTGAAGCGGGCAAGGAGCACGTGGAGTCCGAGCACTTCAAGACCGCGATGGAGGTCATGTCGTACGCGGTGGCCGAGCGGCCGCAGATCGTCAGCACCGAGATCCCCGGTATGGACGGCTGGGGGCTGATGGGCGAACTCACGCCGCGCAGCCCTGAATAGGGCAACGTTTTCCCGGAGTTGTCGGAATAGGCGGCCAACTGACGTCGTTTCCAGCTGACATGACTCTAGGAGTAGCGCTCAACGCAACCGACGCCGGAAATCAGATCGACGCCTCCGTGCGGCTCGCCGCGGAGGCTGCGGCCGCGGGGCTACGGTCCGCGTGGTTCGGGCAGACCTTCGGTGCCGACTCGCCCCAGCTGGCGGCGATCGTCGGGCGCGAAGTGCCGGCCCTCCAGGTCGGCACGTCCGCGATCCCCGTCTTCGGACGCCATCCGCTGCTCGTCTCCAGCCAGGCGCAGACCGCCCAGGCGGCCACCCACGGCCGCTATCACCTCGGGCTCGCGCTCGGCACGAAGCTCCTGACCGAGTCCGGCTTCGGCATACCGTTCGAGCGGCCCGTCGCGCGGCTGCGGGAATTCCTGACGGCGCTCCGTCAGCTGACCGAGACCGGCGCGGCCGACTTCCAGGGCGAGCTGCTCACCGCGAGCACCCCGATCCCCGCGCGGGTCCCGGGCGCGGAGGCCGGCGTGCCCCTGCTCGTCGCCGCGATGGGGCCGCAGGCGCTGCGGGTCAGCGGTGAGCTGGCGGACGGGATCCTGCCTTATCTCGCGGGGCCCCGCGCCCTGGCCGAACACATCGTTCCGGCCGTCACCGCGGCGGCGGAGGCGGCCGGGCGTCCCGCGCCCCGGATCGTCGCTCTCGTCCATGGTGTGGTCACCGACGACGCCGACGCGGTGCGCGAGACGGTCACCGAACAGCTCGCGTTCTACGAGCAGATACCGTCCTACGCGCGCGTCATCGAGCTCTCCGGAGGTAAGCGGGCCGCCGATGTGGCCGTGATCGGCGACGAGCGGACGGTCGCCGCCGAGGTGCGGCGCTACCGGGACGCCGGGGCGACGGAGGTCGTGTTCTCGGGGACCGAGGTCGCCGGGGATGCCGACCGGCGCCGCACCTGGGCCCTTCTGGGGGAGCTGGCGGGCTGAGCCCGCCGGCCGCGGCGTCCCCCTGCGCGCTCAGGCCCTCCGCACGGTCACTCCCGCCGCCGTCAGCGCCTGGGTCTCCCCGTCCGGGGCGGTCTCGTCGGTGACGACGGCGTGCAGGGCGGCGGCGGGGGCGACGAAGGCGAGGGCGGTGCGGGAGAGCTTGCCGCCCTCCGCGACGGCGATGACGCGGCGGGCCGAGGCGATCGCGGCGCGTTTGACGGCGGCGTCGTCGAGGTCGTAGGCGGTCAGGCCGTCCGCCGCGTTCACTCCGCAGCACCCGATGACGGCCGTATCGAAGCGCAGGGCGGCCAGCGATGCCACGGTCAGCGGGCCGGTGAGCGCCAGCTCGCCCGGACGCGGTCGGCCACCGGGCACCAACAGCGTCAGGTGCGGCGCCCCGGTCAGGGCATTGACCGCGTGGAGGGAGAGCGGCAGCACGGTCAGGCGGCGGTGTTCCCATGCGCGGGCCACTTCCAGGCAGGTGGTGCCGCTGTCGAGAACGACGGACTCGCCGTCGGCGATCAGCCCGGCGACCTCGGCGGCGATCCGCCGCTTGGCCTCCTGCCCCTCCTGGGCCCGCAGCGCGAACGGAGGCTCGTCACCGCGCAGCAGCAAGCTCCGTGCGCCGCCGCGATAGCGCTCCAGAACTCCCTGGTCGGCCAGGACCTCCAGGTCGCGACGGATGGTCATCTCCGAGGCTCCGGTGAGTGCGGCCAGCTCCGTGACGCCGATGCGGCCTGCCTCGCGCACGGCGTCGGTGATCTGCCTGAGCCTGTCTGTGCTCGCCATCCTCGAATTGAACATCGAACACGTTCGATCGGCAAGCTTTCGAACATCAAGACTGTTCGATATGTTCGGTCGCATGGAGAAATCACTGCGGGCCGGTCGGCTGGCCACGTTCGCCTACTTCGCCCTGAACGGCTTCCTCATGGGGATGTGGGTCGTCCACATCCCCGTCGTGGAACACCGCGCCGGGATCGGGCATGCCGTGCTCGGCTGGCTCCTGCTGCTGCTCGGCGCCGGGGCCTTCGCGGGTATGCAGCTCGCCGGCCCGCTCACCGACCGCTTCGGTGCCCGCACCGTCGTACCGGCCGGTGCGGCGCTGTGCAGCGCCGCGCTCGTCCTGCCGGGCGCGGCCACGAGCGGCTGGACGCTGGGCGCGGCGCTGCTGGCGCTGGGGTTCGGCAACGGCTGCCTGGACGTCGCCATGAACGCCCACGCCGTCCAGGTCGAGCGCGGCTACCGACGGCCCGTCATGTCCGCCTTCCACGCCACCTTCTCGATCGGTGGCGTCCTTGCCGCGCTGGTCGGCGCCCGCGCTCTCGACCGCGGCTGGAGTCCGCCCGCGACCCTCGGCGCGGTGGCGCTCTTCGGCCTCCTCGTCACCGCACTGGCCGCCCCCGCGCTGCTGCGGCCCGAACCCACCACCCGCCCCGCGCCGGACCCCGCCGCGGCGACGGCCCGGCGCCGGACGCCCCGGCGCATCTGGGTGCTCGCCGCCCTGGCCCTGATGCTGATGCTGTGCGAAGGGGTGGCCAACGACTGGAGCGTGCTCCATCTGCGGGACGTCCTGGACGCGCCCGCCGCCACCGCCGCCCTCGCCTACGGCGCCTTCGCCACGGCCATGACCATCGGCCGGCTGCTGACCGACCGGATGGCCGCGCGCTTCGGCCCGGTGCTCATCGTCCGCCACGGCGCGTCCGTGGCCGCGTTCGGACTGACGATGGCGGCGCTGTCACCGTGGATACCGCTGGCGCTGATCGGCTGGACCCTCTTCGGTACCGGGCTCTCCGGCTGCATCCCCCAACTCTTCAGCGCCGCAGGCCACGTCGACCCGAACGCGGCCGGAGCCAATGTCTCGCGCGTCGCCGGCCTCGGCTACCTGGGCATGCTCGCCGGGCCCGCCGTCATGGGGCCGCTGACCCACTTCATCCCGCTCAATCTCACGTTCTTCCTGCCCGTGACGTTCTGTCTCACCGCCGCCTGCACGGCGGGCATCCTGCGGTCCGCACACCACGATGCGCCGCGTCGGGAGGCCGAGACCGTCCCACAGCCGTGAACGCCTCCGAACTCCCCGAACGCCCGGAACTCCCCCTGGGCGTCACGCCGCGCCGATCGCGCCCTCCGGCAGCCGCGTCACGGCGTCCACGAGGGCATGTACCGCCGGTGACCAGGGTCGTTCCCGCGGACCGCACAGCACGAGGCGCCTGCTGTGATGCGGGGTGATCCGCACCAGGACGAGGTCGTCCGGGACCAGCGGACGGGAGACCTCCGGCAGGATCGAGATGCCGAGGCCGGCCTGGACCATGCTGATGAGCGTGCCGAGGTCCCGTACGCGATGGGCCGGGGTGTACTGCGCCCCCGCCAGTTGGTGGATGGTGCGGATGTGCCGCTCGCAGCCGTTCGGGGAGAGGACCAGCGGGTCGTCCGCCAGGTCCCCGACGTGGACGGTCTCCTCGTCCGCCAAGGGGTGGTCCTGCGGGAGCAGGGCGAGGAAGGGATCGGTCACCAGCAGTGCACCACTGCCGGTACCGGGCTCCGCCGGGCCGGCGGCCGGGGGCGGGTCGACCAGGACGGCGGCGTCGGCCGCCGCGCTCGCGAGCCAGGCCTCCGTCTCCTCGCCGCTGCCTTCGAAGACCCGGATACGGATGGCCGGCAGCCGCTCGGCCCACTGGCGCAGCAGCGAGGGCAGCAGGCCCTGGCAGACGGTGGGCGTGGCGGCGAGGCGCACCGTGCCGCCCGTTGCCGCACCGTGCCGGGCCGCCGCGTCGAAGATCGCGTCCGTCGCGGCGAGGGCCGAGCGGGCCCGGGGCAGCACCACATCGCCAAGTGCCGTGGTGCGTACGGGAGTTGAGCGCACGATCAGCGGGGCCGCGAGGGTGCGCTCCAGCGAGGCGACGGCGTGCGAGACCGCCGACTGGCTCAGGCCCAGCTCCGTCGCCGCCGCACCAAAGCCGCCCGCGTCGACGACCGTGACGAACGCCCGCAACTGCGGCAGATTCAGCGCCACGATGCCTCTCCTCGCCTCCTCGCGCCTCGTCGTGAGGCGCCCTCATAGTCGGCCGATGAGGCGCCCTCATGAGCCATCGATGATCTGTGTTGGACTCATCCTGCCTGATCGGAAAGGGTGATGAGCATTCCCTCCCGCTCCTGGAAAGGCGTCCTCCCATGCCGTTCATCCGCGTCACCGTCTCCGACCCCCAGCTGCCGCCCGCCCGCCGTCAGGCACTCGCCGAAGGCCTGACGGACCTGGCCGTCACCGCGCTCGGGAAGTCCGCCGCCCGCACCACGGTCCATGTGAACTTGGTCCCGGCCGACCACTTCTTCATCGCCGGCCGCCCGGTCCGGGACGCCACCGGCGCGCATGTGGAGGTGAGCATCACCGCGGGCACCAACAGCGCCGACGAGCGGGCGCGGTTCATCTCCGGGGCCTATGCGCTGCTGCGGGAGACGCTGGGCGCACTGCCTCCGGTCGCCGGAGTCGCGCTGTACGAACTCCACCCCGAAAGCTATGGCTACAACGGTGTCACACAGCTCGACCACTACCGGAGCGTGTCGCAGCCGGCCGGCGCCGAGGTCGTCGGATGACGGCCGGGGTCAGCCGGCGGCGGATCCTGGCGCCGCCGGCAGGCCCTGGCGCCGTCCGCGGATCAGACAGCCCGCGATGCCCAGGCATCCGGCGACCGCCAGCACGGCGGCTCCGGCGAGGGTGGCCGGGCCGGGCGGGGCATCGCGTTCGAGCCTGCTCTCGTAGGTGACCTGCAGCGTCACGCCCGGGGTCCGGGGCAGGCCCCGCGGCGGCTGGTACGGGGGCGGCGCCATGTCCCGCAGCAGCAGCGTCGCTCCGGCCGCGGCGAGCACCAGGACGGTGCAGGCCACGGCCAGCCTGGCGCGCCACGGGCGCCGTAACCGGATCAGCATGCGCCGACCCTACCCCGCGCGGGCAGACCCGCCGCCGTCACCTCCTCATCACCGCGACTTCACGCATTCGCTACAACCATCACGCTCTCCCAGGGGTCTCCTGTTCGCCAACTGCCGTCCGGACAAAGGGAGAAGGCCGGTCCGGACGCAGCATTCCGCACACCGTTCGCCGTGGATGCCCGCATCCCACAGGCAGCAGGAGAGCCCGCATGCCCAAGTACCTCCGTACGACCCTGGCCACCGCGACAGCCACCGCGCTGGCGGCCGGGCTGCTGACCGCCGCCACCGGCCCCGCCGCGGCCGCGGACAGCGCCGCGACGGCCGGCAACGGCCGGCAGGGAGACTTCAACGGCGATGGTTACCGCGACCTCGTCGTCGCCGCGCCCGTCGCCACCGTCGACGGCAAGACGGGTGCCGGCGCCGTCACCGTGCTCTACGGCTCGCCGCGGGGCGTGGACGCCGCGCGGCGCACCACGCTGAGCCAGAACTCCCCGGGAGTCCCGGGCGCGGCCGAGGCCGGTGACCTCTTCGGCGCCGCCCTCGCGGTCGGCGACTTCGACTCCGACGGCTTCGCCGATCTCGCCGTATCGGCCCCGTACGAAGACGTCTCCGGCGACGTCGACGGCGGCACGGTACAGATCCTGTGGGGTGCGGCGGGCGGTCTCTCCGGGAAGGGCAGCGTCACGCTCGCCGATCCCGCGCCGTCGCAGCACGACCTCCTCGGCGCGGCACTGGCCGCGGGCGACTTCGACCGCGACGGCACGGCGGACCTGGCGGTCGGTGCCTCCTCCGCGACGCTGCACGTCTTCAAGGGCGGCTTCAGCCGCGCCGGGACGTCCGGGGCGCGCGCGGCCATCGGCCTGCCCGTGCTCGGGGAGGGGAACGGCATCCTCCAGCTGACGTCGGGCGAGGTCACCGACCAGGGGTACGCCGACCTCGTCGTCAGCGCCTACGACAAGAACGCCCCGCACGCCAGCGTCAATTACTACCTGCCCGGCACGGATTCCGGCCTGTCGGGCGCCCGCGCCAAGCGGCTGCCGGGCGGCTACATCACCGCCATCGGGGACGTCAACGGCGACGGTTTCGGTGATCTGGTCACCGGAATGCACTTCGACGACCGGGTCCCGGGCGCCACCAAGGGCGGCAAGGTCAGCGTCGTCCACGGCTCGGCGAGCGGTCCGCGGCTCGACCTCGTCGACACCATCACCCAGGATTCCGGTGCGGTACCGGGCAGTTCCGAGAAGGGAGACAAATTCGGGTACGAGGTCTCCCTGGGCGACATCAACGGCGACGGCCTGCAGGATCTGGCGATCGGTGTCGCGTCCGAGACCATCGACGGGGTGAGCGAGGCGGGCGCGGTGACCGTACTGCGCGGCTCGCCGTCCGGTATCGACACCACGCACCACGTCCAGTACTTCCACCAGAACTCGCCGGGCGTCCCCGGCAGCGACGAAAAGCGGGACCTCTTCGGGGGCGAGGTGTTCCTCTCCGACCTCAACGGGGACAAGAAGGCCGATCTGACCGTCGGGGCCAATTACGAGGACGGCGGCGACGGCGCGATCGTCACGCTGCCCTCGGACGGCGCCCAGCTCACCACCACCGGCTCCCGCTTCGTCGGGGCCGCCGCGGCGGGCCTCTCGACCGCGGGCGCACCGCAGTTCGGCAGCATCATCGCGGGCTGATATTCGGCCAGGGAGTGCGCGTTGCGCGCGTGCTGGGTGCCGCGTCCATACGGTGGGCGCGGCATCCGGCGGCGCGGCTCGAAGCGGCTCAAAGGCGCTTTCCGTGGCTTGAGCGGAGATGTCCGGTTCACGTGTTCACTTGTCGGCGGGAATGCCGTGCGACGGCAAAAGGGGGCGGAGCAGAGAAATGGCGGGGAATTCCGCTCCGTAAAGGCCGCTGGGCGGCCGTCCGTTGGTGCCGTACATCTCTCCGAGGGGGTCGGAAAATACCCACCCCGGGTGTGCTCCCGGCTGTCGGTCTCCCTTTCCTCCGCGCCGGCTGCGACGCCTCGTCATCGAGACGCGCGCGGTCCCCGGTCGGCGGCCGCTCGCATGCGCCGGATGGGGCCGTTCCCGCCGACGACACCCCGGGCAGGGCGGAGCGCTCCTGCTGCCTACCGCCACGGAAGGGAGTTGAGCCGGAAGCATATCCGCTGGGCATCATCGGTGGGCGTGAGTTACTTCACAGTAGCCATCGCTCGGCGGGACGGGCGCAAAACTCCTCAAGGGCGTCCGCGGAGGGCCTCGACGGCGTCGCGGGCGCTCGCGACGGGGCCGGGGGAGAGCCGGTGCAGGCCACCGGACCGCGTGAATAGGTATGTTGGCGAGTGAGAGCGTAATTGAGGGGTAGGAGTTCGGCCCTGGTGGCGCCGCCATTGCCCTGGTCATCCGGTGGCGAAGGGGGCGGCAAGATCTTTCCTATTCTCTTTCGTGGGTCTCTGGTTACACTCACGCTCCATGACCGCTACCCCCCACAGCAGTCGCCCCGGTAAGCAACGGAATCGTCCCGTATTTGTCGATGCCTCAGGGAGGCGTCGACGGTTCCTGGGACACGCAGCGTTGACCGTAGGGTGCATATGCACCGGATATCTCGTGCTCCTGGTCGTCGCCTTCGGCGGCCTCCTGCAACCGGACGGAAATCCGCTGCCCGGAAAGGCCGACCCGCTCCCGAAACGCACCACACGCCATGAGCCCGGTGTCCCGAACGGCGCCCGTCCGCCGGCGCGCTCCGGTGCCCCCGGGCAGGCCGTACCCCTTGAGCACCACCGATCCCGGGCCCACAACGACACCACCCCTGCCCCGTGAGAAACGCCGGACCGGTGAGACCCACCCGCTGGGTGTGAAACCTCCCCGGTAAAGCACCGAGGCGTGTCCGCCCGCGCCCGCCGCCACGGCGGGCCGGCGCGGACGCGCGCCTCGCACGTGGCATGTCTCCTCGACAGAAAGGGCCCATTGTGGCGTTGTCAGGGCAGGGGCGACACGCGCTGAGCCGCCCCCCACGCTGGCACTGGTTACTGCTGCTGCTGATCCTCCCCATAGTCGCCACGTCCCTGCTCTTCGAGGGCTGGACCACTCATGAGGTCGACGGGGCCCGGACCAGACAGGCGTGTACGAGTCCCATACCGAAGTCCGCGGACAACGGAGACCCGGTGCTCCGCGTCACCGGCGGCACCGCCGAGACCGCGCAGATGCCGCACCGGACCGCCGCGCTCACCTTCGACGGAGGGCCGGACCCGGTGTGGACGCCGCGGCTGCTCGACCTGCTGCGTGACCACCATGCGCATGCGACCTTCTTCCTCTACGGAACGCAGGCGGCCCGCCATCCCGACCTGGTGCGGCGCATCCGCGACGAGGGCCATGAGATCGGCTCCTACACCTACACCGGCGGCGACTTGGGCAGTGCCTCGACCGTCCGCTCCCAGCTGGAACTCTCGCTCACCCAGACCGCCCTGGCAGGGGCCGCGGACATCAACAGCCGATTGCTGCGGCTGCCGCACACCACCACCGCCGACACGCTGTGCGGTGCCGAATGGTCCGCCGCACGGCGCGCCTCCGACCAGGGCTACCTTCTCGTCGCCGCCACCCACCACACCCGTAAGCCCCCACAGGGCGTGGTGCGGCAGTACAGCCAGACCGCCCTGGGGTACCAGGAGGCGAGCAAGCTGCTGGCCGACCCGGACGTGGGACGGTTCACCACCGTCACGGGCGGACTCGGGCGGCCCTCGCTCACCACGCCGGCCTCCTGGCCCGAGCGTGCCCAGGGCGAGGCGCTGATCTGGACACAGTCCCTCGGGCACCGTTTCGCGCGCTCGATGACCTGGGCGCTGGGCATCGCGGGCGGGCTGGGCATCCTCCGGCTGGTGCTGCTCGCCTTCCTCGCCCGCGTTCATGTGCGACGACGGCACCGGCACCGCTCCGGCGCGGCCCGGCTGCGCGAGGTGACCGAGCCGGTGACGGTGCTGGTTCCCGCGCACAACGAGGAGGCCGGCATCGAAGCCACGGTGCGCTCGCTCCTCGCATCCACCCACCAGGATCTGCAGATCATCGTCATCGACGACGGGTCCACGGACCGGACCGCGGAGATCGCCCGCGGCATCGACGACCCGCGGGTGACCGTGGTGCAGCAGCCCAACTCCGGTAAACCCGGGGCACTCGGCACGGGCCTGCGCTACGCGCGTTGCGAGATCATCGTCATGATCGACGCGGATACGGTCTTCGAGCAGGACGCCCTCCACCGGCTGATCCAGCCGCTCGCCGACCCGACGATCGGCGCGGTCAGCGGCAACACCAAGGTGGGCAACCGGAGCCGGCTGCTGGGCAGATGGCAACACCTGGAGTATGTCCTCGGGTTCAACCTGGACCGGCGCATGTTCGAGGTGCTGGAGTGCATGCCGACCGTTCCCGGTGCCATCGGCGCGTTCCGCCGGGACGCGCTGACCGCCATCGGCGGGATCAGCGACGACACCCTCGCCGAGGACACCGATCTCACCATGGCGCTGTGGCGGGTGGGCCGGCGCGTGGTCTACGAGGAGACGGCCATCGCCTGGACCGAAGTGCCCGACACCTTCAGCCAGTTGTGGCGGCAGCGCTACCGCTGGTGCTACGGAACGCTCCAGTCGATGTGGAAGCACCGGCACGCCGTGGTGGAGTTCGGCCCGGCCGGACGCTTCGGCCGCCGCGGGCTCACCTATCTCGCCCTGTTCCAGATCGTCCTGCCGCTGATCGCGCCGGTCGTCGACGTCTTCGCCCTGTACGGGGTGTGTTTCGGGGACACCGCGCAAGCCGTCGGGGTGTGGCTCGCCTTCCTCGCCGTCCAGCTCGTCACCGCGGGGTACGCGCTGCGGCTGGACCACGAGAAGCTCGGTGCGCTGTGGGCACTGCCGCTTCAGCTGTTCGTCTACCGGCAGCTGCTGTACCTCGTGGTCATCCAGTCCGTGGTCACGGCCCTGCTCGGCACCCGGCTCAAGTGGCACCGCATGCGCCGCTCCGGCAGCGCCACGCAGTACCTGCTCAAGGAGCCCGTCCCGTACCCGAGCAGCCTGTCGCCGAAGTGAACGGCCGGATGAACGACAGGGTGAGCGGCCGGATGAACGACCGGGTGACGGGCCGGGCGGCCGACCAAGCACGCCGCCACATGACCCCTCACATGACCCCATCCATGACCCCATCCATGACCCCTCATACGACCGCCCAACCGACCGAGGAGAGTGAGCGCATGAACAACCCGCCGGCAACGGGGGAGGGGCGGCAGAGCGGCGGCGCCCCAAGGCGCCGGTCCCACCGTTCCCGGCGACGGCGGCCACTGCGGCGGATAGCCGTGGCCGTGCTCGTCCTGCTCGTGGCCCTTCCGGCCGGCACCCTGGCCTGGGCCGACAGCAAGCTCAACAGCACGGTCGATCTCGACGCGCCGGACCGGCCGCAGCACACCGGCAAGGGGACCAACTACCTCCTCGTCGGATCCGACAGCCGCGAAGGCCTCACCGACCGGGAGAAAAAGGACCTGCACACCGGATCGGCCGGCGGCCGCCGCACCGACTCGATGATCCTGCTGCACACCGGCGCGGGCGGCACCACGATGGTGAGCCTGCCCCGCGACTCCTGGCTGACCATCCCCGGATACACCAGCCCCATGACGGGCAAGCGCCACGCCCCGGCGAAGAACAAGCTGAACGCCGCGTTCGCGCTCGGGGGCCCCAAGATGCTGGTGCGGACCATCGAGCACAGCACCGGGCTGACGATCGATCACTATGTGGAGGTCGGCTTCGCGGGCTTCGTGAACCTCGTCGACGCCGTCGACGGCGTCCCGATCTGCCTCGACCGGAACCTCAAGGACCAGAAGTCCGGAGCCGACTTCAAGAAGGGCTGCCAAACCCTCGACGGCACCGCGGCGCTTGCCTTCGTCCGCCAGCGCCACCAGGAGGCCCAGGGCGACCTGGGCCGTACCCGGAACCAGCAGAAGTTCCTCTCCGCCCTCGCCCACCGCGCCGCGGCGCCGGGCACCGTGCTCAACCCGTTCGCGCTCTATGCCGCGCTGGACGCCGGCCTGGACACGCTCATCGTCGACCGGGACACCGGCCTGCTGGACCTCACGGAGATGTTCCGGGCGGTCAGCAACGTGACGAGCGGGCGCGGCAAGCAGATCAACGTCCCCGTGTCCGCCATCGGTATCCCCACCTCCAAGGGCAGCGCCATCCTCTGGGACAAGGCGCAGGCGAGGCGGCTGTTCGACGAGCTCAATGACGACCGGCCGGTGGACGTCAAGGGCGGGAAGACCCGATAGGACGGGTGACGACCGCCTGGGCGGGCGCGACGCGTCAGGGCGGGGAAACGGCAGGCAGGAGCGCCGTTCCCCGCCCTGAGCGGCGATCAGGCGGCGGGGCGGAGCTTCTGCCGCAGGGCGATGGCGTTGAGCCGGATCGTGTACTGCGCGACATCGTCGAGGGTCAGCGTGCGGGCCATCGCCGCGTCCAGCGCGACGGTGATATCGGCGCAGAAGGCGATGGCGTAGACGTGCTCCTCGGTTTCCTCGTCCTGGAGCGCGAACAGCAGGTTGTAGTAGTAGCTCGTGCTGTCGGCGGCGTCCCCGTGGAACGAGAGGTGCGTGCCCTCCTGTTCGCCGAGGCCGATGAAGGCGTCCGTGAGCGCCGCCTCGGCCTTCTCCCAGAAGGCCGGGTTGCCGAAGGGATGCGTCAGCGCCTGGCGGACCGCCTCCCTGAGGGAGAGCACCATGACGCCGGTGGGAGCGGTCTCCTGGAGTCCCCAGCCACGGATGATCTTGACCGTCGAGCTGTCGGGGACGGCGCTCGCCGCACCGCTGATCTCGCCGAAGTCGTAGTCCACGGTCGCCGGAGCGATCGCGTGCTGGAACGTGTCGGCTATGCCCTGCGCCTGTTCCAGGGCGGCGGGGCCCACTTCGAAGACGGTCTTGAAGGTGGTCTTCTCGGCGGCGGGCTGGTCGGCCATGACTGCTCCTCATCTGCGGGAATGATCGCGTCGCGCCGAGGGGCAAGTATGCCGCCCGCACTCCCGGCCGCTGCGCCGGGTCCGGCAACTGCGCCCACCGGCTGCCGGAGTGACGAACGGGCCGGTGACGGAGGCCGCACGGGACACGCCACCGACGGCGTAATCACCGGGGGGAACTCTCCGCCTGGGTCAGGCTGTCGCAAGGTGTCGCGGAATACGGTGGTGAAGGCGTTGGCGTGTCCTGTTCCTGCGACGCTGAGGAATCCGCCGCCCCGGCAGGGCATCCCACCGGAGCCGGCGACCGGCGCACGACGCCGGGGCACGCCGTGAGGCGCCCCGGCCGGGGCCGCCTGGCCGGACGGCACGCGGGACTCGCGGACGACAACGGCATCGAGGTGCTCCGCCCGCCCGCGTGGATGCGCTGGCTGCCGCCGGCCTACGTCGTCTTCGTCCTCGTGCTCGAACCGGTAACTCCTACCCAGTGGCCGGTGAGTTCCCTGCTCGTCGCGCTGCCGGTGGCGGCCGCCTACACGCTCGGTCCCGTGAGCGTCGCCGCCGTCACGGTCTTCGCCGTCGTGTTCGAGGGCGTTCTCGCGGGCACCGCGTGCTGCGCCGGCCGCAATGTCCATCAGCTGTGGGCGAGCCACCACGTCGCCGCGTACATCGCCACCGCCCTGGTCGGCATCCTCGGTGTGGCGCTGGCCGCGCACCGGCAGCGCCAGGAACGGCACCTGGTGCGGGCCAACTCGGTGGCCGAAGCCCTGATGCGCACCCTGCTGAGGCCGGTGCCGCACCAGGTGGGACACGTCCTCGCGGCCGGTCTCTACCGGTCCGGTGAGGTCGGCACCATGGTCGGCGGCGACCTCTACGACATCCGCGCCACCAAGGCCGGTGAGCGCGCCATCATCGGCGATGTCCGCGGCAAGGGGCTGAAGGCCGTCCGTACCGTCGCCGACCTCCTGGGCACCTTCCGCGAGGCCGCCTACGACCAGGGAGACCTGCGGTCCGTCGCCCTGCGGATGGAACGGAGCATGGCGCGGGCGGCCGAAGAGATCCGGGACGACGAGCTGTTCGTCACCGCCGCCCTGATCGAGTACGACGCCTCGGACCAGCGGCTGACGATCGTCAACCACGGCCACATCGAACCGGTCCTGATCTCCCAGGGCATGGTGACCCCGCTGATCGGACCGCCCGCCCTGCCCCTCGGCCTGGGCGGTCTGGCCGACGAACGGCCGGTCGCCTACTGCCACACCTTCATCCCCGGTGACGTCCTGCTGCTCTGCACCGACGGCCTGATCGAGGCCCGGGACGACAGCGGCGCCTTCTACCCGCTCCTCGACCGGCTCCGCCAGCGCTTCAACGGCGACCCGGCACCGGGCCCGGCCGACGTCATCGACTTCCTCAACACCGATCTGCCGCGTCACACCCGCGCCTTCCACGACGACGTCGCGATCCTCGCCATCGCTCCCGGCGGCACCCTCTGGTCCTCGTCCGCCTGCGAACCGGCCGCGGCCCGCACCGTCAGGGAAGGGCCTGTTCCGCCCAAATGATCTTGCCCTCGGGCGTGTAGCGGGTGCCCCAGCGCTGGGCGAGCTGCGAGACGAGGAAGAGACCGCGGCCGCCTTCGTCCTCCACGGCGGCATAGCGGAGATACGGGGAGGTACTGCTGGTGTCGGAGACCTCGCAGATCAGCGTGCGGTCGTGGAGCAGACGTACGCGGATCGGGCCGGTGGCGTAGACGATGGCGTTGGTGATGAGCTCGCTGAGAATGAGCTCGGTGGTGAAGACCGCTTCGTCCAGGCCCCACAGCTCCAGCTGCCGGGTGACCTGCGCGCGTGCCTCGCCCACCGCCGCGGGGTCGGAGGGGACCTCCCAGCCGGCGATGTGCTCGGGGTCCATCCGGCGGGTGCGTGCGACGAGCAGGGCGATGTCGTCGCGCTGACGGTCGGGGAGCAGGGCGCCGAGCACGGCTTCGCAGGTCTCGCTCGGCGTCCGGCCGGGGTGCGCCAGGGCCCTGGCGAGATTCTGCATTCCGGACTCGATGTCGTGGTTGCGGTCCTCGACGAGGCCGTCCGTGTACAGGACGAGGCTGCTGCCCTCGGGCAGCTGCAGATCCATCGCCTCGAAGGGCAGCCCGCCGACGCCGAGGGGCGGGCCCGCGGGGAGGCCGAGGATCTCCACGGCGCCGTCGGGGTGGACCAGAGCCGGCGGCAGGTGGCCGGCGCGGGCCAGGCCGCAGCGGCCGGTGGAGGGGTCGTAGATCGCGTACAGACAGGTGGCACCCGCGACCGTGGCCTCGTCGTTCGCCGCCGTGGCCTCCTGGTCGATGCGGTTGACCAGCTCGTCCAGGAAGCTGAGGAGCTCATCGGGCGGCAGGTCGAGGGTGGAGAAATTCTGCACCGCCGTCCGCAGCCGGCCCATGGTGGCGGCGGCATGGAGGCCGTGGCCGACCACGTCCCCGACGACCAGGGCGATGCGGGCGCCCGGCAGCGGGATGACGTCGAACCAGTCGCCGCCCACGCCGGTCCGTGCGGGCAGATACCGGTGGGCGACGTCGAGGGCGTTCTGCTCGGGCAGGCCACGCGGGAGCAGGCTGTGCTGCAGGGTGACGGCCACGGCGTGCTCGCGGGTGAAGCGGCGGGCATTGTCGATGCAGACGGCGGCGCGGGCCGCCATCTCCTCGGCGAGGGACAGATCGCCCTCTTCGAAGGGGGTGGTTTCCCGGGAGCGCCAGAAGTTGGCGACCCCCAGGATCACCCCGCGCGCCTGGAGCGGCACGGTGATGAGCGACCGGCATCCGTAGTCGACGACCTGCTGGAAGCGTTCGGGGTCCTGGGCGCGCCAGTAATCCGCGGTCCGCAGGTCGGGGACGAGCACGGACTGTCCGGTGACGAAACCCTTGGCCATCGGGGTGGGCTCGGCGTATCTGTGCATCTCGCCCGCCCGGTAGAGGGGATGGTCGTCGCTGAGGCCGGCGAGCGCCACGCGGCGCAGCTCCGGGGCCTCGGCGTACGACCCCGCCGGCGGCTCCTCGCCGCTCAGGACGGGTTCGGCGAGATCGACGGTGGCATAGTCCGCGAACCAGGTCACGGCGACCTCGGTCAGCTCCTCGGCGGTGCGCGGCACATCGAGCGTGGTACCGATGGCCACGCTCGCCTCGTACAGCAGCCGCAGCCGGCTCTGGGCGGCCTCCGCCTTGCCGGTGAGGGCGAGCAGCTCGGTGGAGTCCCGCAACGTGGCCACGCTGCCGGGCGGGCCGCCCCGGCTGTCCGTGGGCCGGTTGTTGACCGCCAGCAGCCGGTCCCCGACCGGCAGGACCTCGTCGGTGACCTCGCGTCCGGAGACCAGCAGTTCGGCGGTGCGGGGGGCGAGTCCGAGGCTGCTGACGTGCTGTCCCTCCACGTCGGGGGCCAGCCCGAGCAGCCGGCGCGCCTCGTCGTTCGCCAGCAGGACCTGCCCGTCCGCGTCGACGATGAGCACGCCCTCGCGTACGGCATGCAGCACCGCGTCGTGGTGCTCGTACATGCGGGTCATCTCCGCCGGGCCCAGCCCGTGGGTCTGGCGCCGTAGCCGTCGCGTGGCCAGGCCGGTGCCGGCCGTGGTCAGGGCGAGCGCGGCGGCTCCGGCGCCGAGTACGACCGGCAGCTGCCGGTTGACGGCGCTGCTGACGTTGCGGACCTTCAGGCCGGACGACACCATGCCCACGACCGCGCCGTGCGCGTCCATGACCGGGACGACGGCCTGTACCTCGCGGCCGAGTGGGCCCTTGACGCTCTCGATGGTGATCCGGCCGGCCAGCGAAGGCTTGATCGTGCCGACGAAATGCTTTCCGATCTCCTTCGGCTTGGGGTGGGTGTAGCGGATGCCGCTTCGGTTCATGACGACGATGAAGTCGACGCCGCCGCGTTTGCGGGCGGCCTCGGTCAGCGGCTGGAGCACCGCGCTCGGGTCGCGGCCGCGCATCACGTCCACCAGCCCCGGGCTGTGGGCGAAGGCCTCGGCCGCGGCGAGCGAGCGGTCGCGCGCCCCTTGGAACCGGTCGGTCCGCGACTGGAGCACCAAGGTGAGTACCGCGGCCACGATGAGCAGCACCACGATCAGCACTTGGAGGAGGAACATCTGACCGGCCACGCTGCGGCCGCTCGTCAGCGAGTGCAGGCGCCGCGACGATCGCTTCGGCGAGCCTTTATGCAGCTCACCCGGGCCGTCGCCGTCCGGGCGCCGGCCGGTGGACCAGCGCCGCACACGAAGCCAGGGGAAGCGGCCGGAGATTCGGGCCATGCTCCTTTTGTACCTCGCGCACTGTTGTGACCCATACGCACCACGCCGAAATCGCATGAACGTTCGATATCTCCGCGGTGCGGTTCCGGTGTCGCCACGCCTGGCAAATCAGTGGCACGGGGCCGGGCGGCCGCTACGTTCGGTAGTTGATCTGCGCCTCTGCGTAGCGATCACCGTCGGTGCCGGCCGCCGGCCGGCCCCTGTTGCCCCAAGGAGCCATCCTCTTGACCGCCCTCACGATCGACCACCACGCCACCGGCTACAGCCTGGGCCACGCCCTGTGCATGGCCCATGCCGCCGACCTCGCCTACAAGGACGAGAAGACCATCGAGAGCAAGGCCCGCGAGTGGGGCTTCGACCGGGTGCGCCACCACGAGACCCGGTTCCGGCCCCCGTTCCCGCTGGAGGACACCCAGGCGTACACCATCGCCGGGGAGCACATGATCATCACCGGCTTCCGGGGGACGGAGCCGGTGCAGATGCGCGACTGGCTGTCCGACACCGCCACCCCGCCCTGGCCCGGCCCCGGCGGCACGGGCTACATGCATTACGGCTTCGGCGAGGCGCTGGACTCCATCTGGCCGCAGGTCCGCGCGGCCCTCGGCGAGTTCCGCGACAACGGCCAGACCATCTGGTTCACCGGCCACAGCCTCGGCGGCGCGCTGGCGATGCTCGCCGGCGCCCGACTGCACTTCGAGGAGCCGCGTCTGACGGCCGACGGCATCTACACCTTCGGCCAGCCGCGCACCTGCGACCGGATGCTGGCCCAGGAGTTCAACAGGGCCTTCGCCAACCGGATGTACCGCTTCGTGAACAACAACGACGTCGTGCCCCAGCTCCCGCCGGAGCCGGTCTTCCACCACGTCGACGCCCTGCGGTACATCGACTCCCGGGGCAAGCTGCACGACGCCATGCCGGTGATCGGCGGCCTCGTCGACCGTGCCCGCGGCTACACCGCCGATGTGCTCGCGCCCGCCTCCGACGGCGTCCGCGACCATTTCATCAACAACTACGTCGCCGCCCTGGAGAAGTGCGCGCGCTGAGCGTGCGGCGGTACGCGAGCGGCCGGGGGCGCGTGCCGCTCGCGGCCGCTCCCCGGTGGCGGTGCCGCCCGTCCTCGCGGTTCAGCCGCCCTTGGTGATCGCGATCATGGCCGTGTCGTCGCCCAGGGTGCCGCCCGCGTACCGGAGCAGGTCGTCACGGAGGTGCCGCACGAGGGACTGCGGACCGGACCCGTTCCAGACCGCGACCCGATCGGTCAGCGGGTAGAAGGTTCCGGTGCGGTCGCGGGCCTCGATGACGCCGTCGGTGTACAGCAGGAGAAGATCGCCCGGCTCGAAGCGGAAGCTCTCCACCGTGTACTCGCTCGCCGAGGTGGCGCTGAGACCCAGGGGAAGCGCGGGGTCGCTCGCCTCCAAGGTCCGGACGGTGCCTTCGCGCAGCAGCAGGGGCGGCGGATGCCCGCAGGTCACCATGCTGATGGCGGGGGCGTCGTGGTGGATGTCCAGCAGCAGTGCGGTCACGAACGACTCCTGGCTCTCCGCTTCGCCGTCGGTGAGGGTGGCGATGTTCCAGTAGACGGAGTTCCCCAGGTGGGCCGCCATGCCGGGCAGCGGAAGGTTCCGGTAGGCGGATCCCCGGAACGCCCCGACCAGCAGTGCGGCCTCATTGATCGCGGGCAGTCCCTTGCCGCGGACGTCGCCGATGACCAGGCGGGTCGCGCCCGGGGCCGGCACCGCCGCGTAGAGGTCGCCGCCGATCTCCGCCTCCGCCTCGGCCGAGATGTACACGGACGCGATCTGCAACGGGCCGATCCTGGGGGGCAGCGGCCGCATCAGCACCTGCTGTGTCGCGACGGACACCGACCGCACCTGGCCCAGCTGCCGCTCGTGCCGGTCGCGCACATAGCGGAAGACCGTGACGAGCACCGAGATCACGACGAGGGCGGCGATCTGCGCCTGGTGGTTGGGGGTCATCACGCCGCCGTGCAGGACACCGACGACGACCTGGGCGGCCACGGCGAGGGCCCCGATGGCGCCGGTGAGTCCCGCGCCGGCGAAAGAGGCGGTGATGGCGGGCGCCGCGACCAGGAACGGGCCCAGATGGATGGTCGTCGGGGTGTTGATGTCGATCACCGTGATCGCCGCGATGATCGCGAGCGGGATGATGACCAACCCATGACCCGTCCGCCAGGCCCTGCCGAGCCGCGGGGTGCGGCCGTGCCGGAAGCGCATATCTCCTGCTTACACCTACGACGGGCGGCACGCCGCGCAGCGGCCACGGCCGGCACCGGCGGGCCCGGGCCGCTACCGGGAGGCCGGGGGCCCGGCCGTCGGCCCGGCCGGGCCCGTGCGGGCCCACGGCCCTCCGCTCACCGCACGGCGACCAGGACGTGGCTGTTGCCGAATTGCCACACCGAGCCGGCGTGTTCGAATCCCGCGTCCTGGAGCAGCGCGAGGTGCGTCGAGGGCGCGACGTCGTGGTCCTGGCCGTGTACGGGCAGGCGTGCGCTGCGTTCGGCGAGGAGGTCGGCCAGGTCCGGGTCCGACGCCGCGGACGTCCACCAGTTGGCCCAGTCCTCGTGGACGAAGGCCCGCTGCCGCTCGGCCCGGCGGCGTCCCACATCCGTGGCGATCTCGCAGACCTTCACCCCGTCGGGGCGGAGGTGGTCGCCGTTGATGACGACGCCGCCGGGGCGCAGCACGGCGGCGAGCTCACGGTAGACCCGCCGGAGCGTGGGCTCGTCGAGGTAGTGGAGTGCCGTGGTGGAGACCGCCGCATCCGGTGGGCGGTCCAGGCCGAGCGCATCGAGCCAGTGGGGCGCCCCGATCACCGCCTCGACATAGCGGGCGGCGTGGCCGTTATGGGTCCGGCCCAGTTCGAGCAGCAGCGGATCGGCGTCGACGGCCACGATCTCCGCGTGCGGCAGCCGATCGGCCAGTCGCGCCGCCAGCGAACCGGGGCCGCAGCCGAGGTCGACGACCAGGGGATTGCGGTGACCGGTTGTCACATGCTCGACCACATCGGCGATGACGGTGAATCTCTCCTCGCGATCGACCGCGTAACGCTGCTGCTGGCATTCCCAGCGCTCCACCCAGCGCGCGGCCGTCGCCATGCTCAGTCCCATGCGGTCGTGCAGCCCCTGTCCTCTTGCCCACCACTAATGGCACTGGGAATCATTGCAGATTGGCGAGCGTGGTGAGCAACGCGTCGATCTCCTCGGCCGTGTTGTGGACGTGCAGGCTGACCCGTACGGCGCCGTCGCGCTCCTTGGCACCGGCCTGGCAGTGGCCGTCGGACCGCACCATGAACCCGTGGCTGAACAGGATGAATCCCAGATCGTGGGAGCCGATCGTGTGATGCCGGAAGGTGACGATGCCGCGGCGCCGCTGCACCGGGGACCCGGCGGCCAGGCTCAGCCGGCAGCCCAGGACCTCGTAGGCGGGCAGTCGGCTCAGCCCGTCGGTGAGCCTGGCGCCCAGGGCGACCGTCCACCGTTCGATCCGGTCCGGCCCCGCCGCGTCCAGCCAGTCCAGGGCCGCCTCCAGACTGGCGATGCCGACGGTGTTCGGCGTGCCGCTCCAGCCGCCGGGACGGAACGCGGGCCCGCGCGCGCCGCGGGACCAGATCGCGCCGGAGCCCGGCAGCGCCAGCGTCTTGTGGCCGGAGAAGACCACGAAGTCCACATCGAGCGCGGCCAGGGAGACCGGCAGATGGCCGACGCTCTGCGCGGCGTCCAGGCAGATCGGCACCTCCGGCCCGACCGCCTCGCGGATCCGGTGCACATTCATGTCGCCGCCGTAGACGTGGTGCACATGGGTGGCCGCGACGAAGCGCGTGCGCGGGCCGACCGTCGCGGCGAGCGCCGCCGGGTCGTAGTCGCCGGACTCCGCCTGGTAGGGGAGTTCCCGGACCCGGATGCGGACGCCTTCGCGGGCCAGCTGGGCGCGCGCTTCCAGCCACGGCGACAGATTCGCCTCATGGTCGGCGAACGGCACGACGATCTCGTCCCCGTCCCGGAGGAAGGAGGTCAGCCAGTCGCGTGCGACGCTCCGCAGTCCCTCGGTCGCGCCGCTGGTGAAGTGCACGGCCGAGCGGTCCGGGTCCGGGTCGTCCAGAAACTCCTTGACCCGGTCGCGGGTCCGCTCCACCAGCGCCGTCGTCGCATTGGCCCAGGGGTAGGTACCCCGGCCCGCATTGGCGTTGGAGGTGGTCAGGTAGCGGTGAACGGCATCCAGCACGGCCTGCGGCTTCTGTGCGGTGGCCGCGCTGTCCAGGTAGGCCAGCTCCGGATGGAGCACGATGATCGGGAACTGGTCGCGCAGCGTCCGCTGCCACGGCCTCAGGTCGTCGAGGGGCGCCACCACGTCAGTCACGCACCAACGGCGCGTCGGCGTCCCGCCAGGCGATGATGCCGCCGGCCAGACTCCGTACGTCCGGATGGCCCATGCGGGTCAGCAAGGCGGCGTAGCGGACCGACTTCTCGCCGACCGGACACGCCAGCAGCACGGGCTGCCGCTTGCTGAACGGCAGCCCGCCGCGCAGCAGCTCGTCGAAGAGCTCATCGACGATATTGACCGACCCCTCGATATGGAGCGCGGCGTAGGCGAACGGGCCGCGCAGATCGACCACCAGCGGTCGTTCCGCCGCGATCCACTTCTGGGCGTCGGCGATGTCGATGACCGTGGCCGCGCGCACCTCGGCGTCGGTGAGCGTGGCCACGGAGTTGCGCACCGGCGCGAGCCCCAGCAGCTCGGGACGGCGCTGCCGGACATAGCCGATGTAGCTCTCGACGCGGTCGCAGACGATGAAGACGGCCGTACCGCGGCGGCCCGTCCCGGCCAGCTCCGCATCGGCCGCGCGCAGATGACGCACCGCCCCGTGGTACGCCGCACCGCCCGTGGGACCGGCCAGCATGCCGCAGCGGCGGACCAGCGTCAGCATCCCGTCGATGGCCTCGTCCGCGCTCACCGCTTCGATCGCGTCGTACGTGGCCGGGTCGAAGAGCCCGACCTCGTGCACCTCGTCGACGTTCCGGATCCCCGGAATGAAGTCCGACTTCTGCCCGACCAGCCCGACGACCCGCACCTCCGGATCGTGTTCACGCAGCACCCTGGCCACCCCGGTGGACGATCCGGCGGTGCCCACACAGGCGATGAACCAGTCCGGGGCGCGGCCGCCGAGGTCCGCGACGATCTCCGGGCCGGTGCCCGTCTCGTGCGCCTCGGTGTTGCGCGCGTTGAAGTACTGGTCGGTGTGCAGATGGGCGCTGCCGGGCCGGGACAGCTCCCGGTGGAAGACGGTCAGCGGGTCGTCCGTGCTCGACGGGTCCAGGCATTCGGTCCGGCCGGGCAGTTCCTCGATCTCGGCGCCGAGCAGCAGAAGCAGGTCCTTGATCTCCGGTACCCGCATCCGGTTGGTGACGCTCTTGAACGGCAGCCGGTGCATGCCCGCGATGGCCGCCAGCGCCTTGGCTGTGTTGCCGCTGGAGAGCTCGACGATCGTCTCCCCGCGTTCCCCGGCGCCGGGCAGATCCGGCCGCACCATGTTCCAGGCCGCCCGGTCCTTGACCGATCCGAAGGGGTTGAGCATCTCCAGCTTGGCGTAGAGGTCGATGTGGCGCAGACCGTGCACGGCGGGGTCGAGGCGCACCAGCGGAGTGTTGCCGATGGCTTCGGTGATGCTGTCGTACCTCATGCCTGTTGCCCCCCAGGAAAGGTGATCGGCCAGTACTGCTCATCGAGGCACCACCGCCAGGAGCCGGCCTCCCGATGGACGGCGGCCTTGCGCGCGACCGGCTGCCGCTGCGCATGCGTGGCGCCGAAATCCATGCAGTATCCGGCGGTGTTGGCGAAGGCCAGCAGATCGCCCGGTCGCGGCAGGCGCGGCAGAAACACCAGCCTGCGGGTGATCAGATCCGCCTCCAGGCACAGACTCCCGGTGAGATACGCCCCCACCGGCCCCTCGGTCTCTCCGGTGCCTTCGGGGTCCGCGGCGGCCACGGCGCCGCCGCGGGGGAGGAGTACGGGATCCATGAGGACGCCGTGCTCCTCCAGGCCGACATCGCTCGCGGTCATGGCGAGGCGCACCAGCCGCTCGCCCGCGTCCGTACGGCGGACCTCCAGCACCCTCGCCAGGGAGAGCCCGCACTGGTCCAGCAGCGCCCGGCCGGGCTCGGTGTACAGGTCGTAGAGGTTCTCCAGCAGCAGGGTGCCCAGCGGGCGGTCCAGGGACGGCGCGGGGAGCGACAGCAGCCGGTCGAGGTAAGCGGCGCCGGAGAGCGGGCGGTGCGCCTGGTAGAGGCTCAGGGAGCCGCGGAGCGTGCCGTGCTCGGCGCGCAGACCGTAGCCGTGCCCGCCCCAGGCCATGGGCGGGCGCCGGCCCAGCACCGCCTGGGCGAGTTCGGTGGTGTAGCGGTCCCACTGCGCCTCGTCCGCAAGGTAGTTGACGCCGAAGCCGCCGCCGACGTCGATCGCACGGGGCCGGAAGCCCCGGCGCGCCAGCTCGTCCATGGCGCGGAGGCAGCCGTCGAGCGCGGTCGCCTTCTCGTCGAGGCTGGTGGTGTCGATGTGGTACGCGACGCCGATCGGCTGCAGGGCGTCCGTGTCGCGTTCGACGGCGTCCAGCAGCCGGCCCAACGACCGCGCGGAGGAGCCGAACCGGCTCTGCCGGGACAGCACCTTGACCCCCGATGCCTCGAAGCCGGACAGGCGCAGCAGCACCCGGACCCGGGGCAGGCCGTGGGTGCGCACCAGGGCGGCGAGCTCCGCCAGCTCCCCCGGCCCGTCGGCGCTGACGGTGACCCCGGTGCGGGCCGCCAGCCACCGGAACTCCGCGTCCTTCGGTCCGGTTGCCACGATCCGGTCCGGCGTGAAACCGGCGCCGAGGGCATGCTGCAGCTCTCCCAGGGAGGCCACGTCGATGCCGGCGTCGGTCGCGGCGAGCCGTCGTACCAGGGCGCTGGACCGGTTCGCCTTGTGCGCGAAGAAGACCTGGCCGGCGAGGTGGTGCCGGCGACAGGCGGAGCGGAAGCGTTCGACGTTCGTCACGATCTGCTCGGGCAGCACGACATTGAGCGGCGAGCCCAGCGCATCGACGAGCGAATGGAGGAAGGCCGGGGACTCCAAGAGCGATGCCAGCGGTGGTTCCAGTCGTGGATCCAGGCGTATCGGGACACCGTTCATCCCAGGCGTTCCTCCCCTGCGAGGAATGCGGATCAAGGTCGGTGTGGCCCTATAACCCTTTCCCGCCGCAGGCCGTTTACGCCCGGCAACGGTGCGTGAACGGCGGACCGGATCGCGATATGTCCGCCGACGGTGCGGATGCCCCGTCGGTCCCTTTCGGTGGCCCGGCCTCCGTACGGCGAATTCCGTTGGTACGCAGGCCACTTCGATGCTCTAATGCGCCGGTGTTCATCTCGGTCTTCCTGCTGGAGTTCGGGTCCTGGCACTGGCGCAGCACCTTCGGCGATCCGGAGTTGCGGGACGCCTACCGGGCGATGAAACCCCCGACGACCGCGGAGGAATTCCATCGGGGGTTCCTGACGCTGCTGCGCAGCGACGACACGGCCGCCAGAGGTATCGCGCTGGACTTCTACGACCGCGCCGAGATGACGGAGCGGTATGTCGGCGGCAATGCGCTCGAGGATTATGCGGAGGAAGTGTTCGCCGTTGCCCGGAAGTTGCTCCGGGACCCGCCCCGGCGCCCAAGGACGAGCACAGCACCATCGAGGACGCCCATCACGCCGGCGCGCTGCGCGTATTGCTGCGCTTCGGTCTCGTGGTCGAGGAGCCGGAGGCGGTCGCCGCGGTTCTGGAACGGCTGCCGGACGGGGAGCTGCGGGAGATCGCTCTGGATGCGGCGCGGGCGGTTCTGGAGGACCAGGAGGCCCCCGATGCGCGGCTGGCCGCGCTGGTCGCCCGTTCCGAGAAGTGCCGGGAGCGTCTGGAGGAGGTCACCGCGCTGCGCGAGACGCCCGGAGCCGAGGCGACCGCGGCGCTGGTCCGCGCGACCGGGGATGCGGAGTGGCGGGTGCGGCAGGAGGCCGCCGCGGCGCTGGCGTCGGGGGTGCGCTCCTACGGTCACCGGACCCTGCTGGAACGCCTCGTCGAGGCCTGGCCGGCGGACGAACGCTCCCCCGCCGCCGACGCGGTCCGCGAGGCGCTGGCCGACGGCCCGCACAGCGTCCACTGGCAAGGGTGCGAGCCGGAGAGCGCGGAGCTGCGTGCGGCCCACCGTGAGCTGCGGTCCCCCACCGGCGAGACGTCCCATCGCCGGGCGTTCTCCGCCATGCTGCACAGCGGGCAGCGGGCAGCGGGCAGCGGGCAGCCGGTGGCCGTGGGCATCGCGCTCGACCACTTCCACCACGGCGACGGGCTCATCCGGTTCGGCCTGGACGACGGCGAGCACGCACCGGAGACGCTCGCCGTCGCGCGGGGCGTCCTCGCCCAGGCGCCGTCCGCGGCCGCGCCGGGCCCCGGCACCGGCGAAGGCGTCGGCGCCGGCGCGAACCATGCGAGCGCGCTCGACATCCTGGCGGAGCTCGGCGAGCCCGAGGACGCGGCGGCGATCGTCGCCGCGCTGCGCGCAACGGCCCCCGCGGGTGTGGTGCGCGCATGCGCCGTGCAGGCGGCCTGGGGCTGTCTCGAACGGTGGCGGACACCGGACGAGCGGATCGTCGCGGCGCTCGAACCGCTGATCTTCGACGACTCGCTCGATCCGGACCTGCGCACGGACGCGATCAATGCCCTGTTCGGCCTGGAGAACTCTCCCCGGGCGACCGCGGTCCTGGTACGCGCCACCCGCTCCACCGAGCTGCCGATCCAGGTGGAGGGGGCGATCGGGCTCACCTACCCGCACTTGATCGACGCACACCGCGAGCCGCTCCGGCAGCTGATCGCGTCATGGCCGAAGGGCGCGGGGGAGCGGGCCGACGCCGTCGTGTCCCAACTGGGCGAGTGACGCAGGCGGGCCGACGCGGCCACCGCCGCCCGCCGACGGGAACGCCCCGTGCACGCGCTGCCGGGCCGGGTCATCGGGCGTACCGTGAAAAGAGCCGGCCGAGATTTCTGTGCCGCCTGGCCGGTTTTTCACGGCCCAGGCGATTTCGTATTTCGGGGGGACCGGGAATTTCGGGGGATCGATGAGGTGAGCGCAGCGCCGGCGTTGTTTCCGAGGGGTTCGGAGGACGCGTGATGGCGGACGCGACGGATACGGAGAATGCGGCACGTCCCGGTGAGCGGGTGGTCACGCTCCAGGTGAACGGTCGGTCGTACACGCTGGGGCTGGACGCGCGGGTGACGCTTTTGGATGCCCTGCGTGACCACTTGGGGCTGGTGGGCACGAAGAAGGGCTGTGACCAGGGCGCGTGCGGGGCGTGCACGGTGCATGTGGACGGCAGGCGGGTGCTGGCGTGCCTGTCGCTGGCGGCGCAGTGCGAGGGGCGCGTGGTGACGACCATCGAGGGGATCGACGGTGCGGACGGGCCGCATCCGGTGCAGTCGGCATTTGTGGACCACGACGCATTCCAGTGCGGTTTTTGCACTCCGGGTCAGATCATGTCCGCGGTGGCTCTGCTGAAGGAGGGGAGAGCCGGTTCGGATGCGGAGATCCGCGAGTTCATGAGCGGGAATCTGTGCCGCTGTGGAGCCTATCCGCACATGGTGGCCGCCATTCGCGAGGCCGCGGGCGGTGGCGGCGATGCGCGCCCTTGAGTATGTGCGGGCGGCGGATGCCGCCGAGGCCGTACGGCTGGTTTCCGGCGATCCGCAGGCGGCGTTCCTCGCGGGCGGTACGACGCAGCTCGATCTGATGAAGGACGGGGTGCTGAACCCGGGGCTGCTGGTGGACATCACGCGTCTGCCGCTGCATCGCATCGAGCCCCATGGTGAGGTGCTGCACGTGGGTTCGCTGGTGACGATGGAGGAGCTGGCGGCCGATCCGGTGATCGTGGCGCGGCTTCCCCTCGTCAGGGAGGCTCTGCTGGCGGGGGCGTCCACGCAGCTGCGGAACATGGCGACCATCGGGGGGAATCTGCTGCAGCGCCCACGGTGCCGCTACTTTCGTGACCCCGCCGTGCCACAGTGCAACAAGAGGGATCCCGGTTCGGGATGCGCGGCGGTGGCGGGCACGGCCCGGATGCACGCGATCCTGGGGGTGAGCGAGCGGTGTATCGCGGCGCATGCGTCCGATCTCGCGGTCGCGCTGGTCGCGCTGGATGCCGTGGTGCGGATCCAGGGGGTGTCGGGCCGGCGGGCGGTGCCGTTGACGGAGTTCTACCGTACGGCGGCGGAGAGTCCGGAGTCGGAAAACGTCCTGGTGCACGGTGAGTTGATCACCGGCGTGGACATTCCGCTGCTGCCGGCCGGGGCACGGTCGGGCTATGTGAAGGTGCGCGACCGGGCGTCGTACGAATTCGCGCTGGCGTCGGCGGCGGTGGCGCTGCTGGTGTCCGACGGCATGATCCGCAACGCGCGGGCCGGTCTGGGCGGTGTGGGGTCAACGCCCTGGCGGGCCTGGGCCGTTGAGCGCGAGCTGCGGGGCGCGCCGGCCGTTCGCGGGACGTTCCGCCGGGCGGCGGAGGCGGCCGTGACGGGGGCGTGGACGGTGCCGGGCACGGCGTTCAAGGTGGAGCTCGCCCAGCGCACCCTGGTCCGTGCACTGCAGACGGTGGCGGGAGGCGCGGCATGAGTACGGTCAAGAGCGCTCCGGTGGTCGGCGCCGGGATCAACCGCGTGGACGGTCCCCGCAAGGCCGCCGGTGCCGCGCCCTATCCAACGGACTTCGACATCCCCGGGCAGACGTACGGTGCGCTGGTACAGAGCACCATCGCGGCGGGCAGGATCGCGCGGATGGACACGGCGGCGGCCGAGGCGGCTCCCGGTGTGCTCGCCGTGCTGACACCCGCCAGCATGCCCCGGCTCGACCGGGGGCCGATGACGGACATCGGGCCGTCACCGCCCGCGCCGCTCCAGGACGACCGGATTCTGCACCACGGCCAGCACATCGCGTTCGTGGTCGCGGAGACCCAGGAGCGGGCCACCGCCGCCGCCCGGCTGGTGGACGTCGCGTACGAGCGCACCGAGCCCCTGCTGGATCTGCTGGACCCGCGGGCTCCGCAGCTCGCCGATCCATGGGGGACGGACCACACCCGGGGCGATGCGGCCGCCGCGCTGGCGTCGGCCGAGGTCACGGTGGAGGCGACGTACACGACGCCGGACAACACCAACAATCCGCTGGCGCCGTTCGCGACGCTCGCGGTCTGGGAGGGGGACCGGCTGACCGTGCACGACACCACGCAGTGGCCGTCACTGGTGCGCAGCAACCTCGCGGCCGTCTTCCAGGTGCCCGAGAGCGCGGTGCGGGTGCTGGTGCCCTACGTGGGCGGGGGGTTCGGCAGCGCCCTGCGCGTATGGCCGCATGTGATCCTCACCGTCGCCGCCGCCCGGCTGCTGCAACGGCCCGTGAAGCTGGTCCTCACCCGCCCGCAGATGTTCACCTCGGTGGGGCACCGGCCCAAGGGCGTCCAGTGGATCACCCTGGGGGCCACCCGCAGTGGTGAGCTGGTCGGTATCGACCACCGCAGCATCTCCCCGGTGTCGATGGCGGACGACGACTTCGAGCCGTCCGCGGCGGGATCGGGCTTCGCCTACCGGTGCCCCCATGTGCGCACCCAGGACCGCCAGGCCCGGCTGAACATCCCCGACCCGACGTCGATGCGCGCCCCCGGGCAGGCCCAGGGGAACTTCGCGCTGGAGTCCGCGCTCGACGAGCTGTCCTACGTACTGGGCCTGGATCCGCTGGAGCTGCGGATGCGCAACTACGCCGACGTCCACCCGCAGTCCGGGCTGCCCTGGTCCAGCAACGCGCTGCGCGAGTGCTACGAGGTGGGCGCGGAGCGGTTCGGCTGGTCGGCCCGCCGCCCCGAACCCCGGTCCATGCGGGACGGCAACTGGCTCATCGGGTACGGCATGGCCGGCGTCAGCTACCCGTGGTACGCGACGGACTGCCGCGCGCAGGCCACGGTCCGGCGCGACGGAAGCGCCCTGGTACGCAGCGCCGCCACCGACATCGGCACCGGCACGTACACCGTGATGACGCAGCTGTCCGCGGAGTGTCTGGGCCTCCCGCTGGACCGGGTCCGCTTCGACCTCGGTGACTCCGACATGCCCTTTGCGCCCCAGGCCAGCGGTTCCGGGCTGACGGCGGCGCTCGGCAATGCCGTCCTCGACGCGTGCCGGCGGCTCATCGGGATGTTCGTCGGCCTCGCCGGCCAGGACGCCGACTCCCCGCTGTACGGTGCCTCGCCCGCGCAGGTGGACGTCACCGAGGGGCGCATCCACCTGGCCGGGGCGCCCGCGCGCGGCGAGGCGTACACGGACCTCCTCGGCCGGTACGGACTGCCCGAGCTGACGGCGGACGGCACCAGCACGCCGGCGTCCGAGGACGATCTGGGGATGGCGCTGTCGGGAGCCTTCGGCGCCAAGTTCGTCGAGGTCCGGGTGGACGTGGACCTGGGCCTGATCCGCATCGCCCGGATCGTGTCCGCGATCGACGGCGGCCGCATCCTCAACGCGAAGACCGGCCGCAGCCAGATCGTCGGCGGCACGGTCGGCGGGATCGGCATGGCGCTGTTCGAGGACACCGTCACCGATGCCCCCAGCGGCCGGATCGCCAACGCCACGTTCGGCGACTACCTCATCCCCGTCAACGCCGACATCCCCGACATGGACGTCGTGTTCGTCGGCGGACCGGACCGCGCCAACCCGATCGGCACCAAGGGAATCGGCGAGATCGGCCTCGTCGGCATCGCGGCCGCGGTGGCGAACGGCGTCTATCACGCGACGGGCAAGCGGATCCGTTCGCTGCCCCTCACGCTCGACGCGCTGATGTGAACGCGCCGACGCCCGGCCGCGCCCCGCCCCGGCAAGGGAGACCGAGATGCTGGACATCGCTGACGAGCTGAACCGATGGGCCGAGCAGGGCCGCGAGTTCGCCGTCGCCACCGTGGTGGCCGTCAGCGGCAGCGCGCCCCGGCGTCCGGGCGCCGCGCTGGCCGTGGACGGGGAAGGCACGGCGATCGGGTCGATCTCCGGCGGGTGTGTGGAGGGCGCGGCGTATGACCTGTGCCAACAGGTGCTGGCGGACGGCGAAACGGTGCGCGAACGCTTCGGCTACAGCGACGAGGACGCCTTCGCGGTGGGGCTGACCTGCGGCGGCGTCATCGATGTCCTCGTCACCCGGGTCCGCGGCGGGGTCGTGCCCGCCGCGCTGGCGGCCGCCGCGGCCGGCCGGCCGGCGGCCCTGGCCACGATCACCGACGGCCCGGCCGAACTGCTGGGCCGCGCCCTGCTCGTCCGCCCGGACCGCTCGTACGAGGGGACCCTCGGCGCGCACCCCGAACTGGACCGCACCGCGGCGGGCGAGGCGGCCGCGCTGCTGGACGTGGGCCGCACGGACACCGTCGTCATCGGCGAGGAAGGCAGCCGCTGCGGCCGTCCGCTGACGCTGCTCGTCGAGACCAGCGTCCCGCCGCCGCGCATGATCGTCTTCGGTGCGATCGACTTCGCGTCGGCGCTGGTGCGGGTGGGGAAGTTCCTGGGCTACCACGTGACGGTCTGCGACGCCCGGCCCGTCTTCGCGACGAGGACCCGCTTCCCCGAGACGGACGAGATCGTCGTCGAGTGGCCGCACCGCTATCTGGAGGCGACGGAGGTGGACTCCCGTACGGCGCTGTGCGTACTGACCCACGACCCCAAGTTCGATGTGCCGCTCCTGCGGCTGGCCCTGAAGCTCCCGGTCGCCTACGTCGGCGCGATGGGCTCCCGCCGCACCCACGAGGACCGCAACCAGCGGCTGCGCGAGGCGGGCGTCACCGAAGCCGAACTGGCCCGGCTCCGCAGCCCGATCGGCCTCGACCTCGGCGCCCGTACGCCGGAGGAGACGGCCCTGTCGATCGCCGCGGAGATCGTCGCCGACCGCCGCGGCGGCCGCGGAGCCTCCCTCTCGGACGCGCACACCCCCATCCACCGGTCGGATCCCGACCGTGCGCGCTCGCTCACCGGGCCGTGACCCACGCCGCGTTACCCGCGAGTAATTTTGGCTGATCATGGTCTCACCAGGACCGATGGCGCACCTCTACGCTCCGGATCACCGCACACCGCACCCGTGTCGCAGTGACACCGCGGTCAGATCCCGATGGAGCACCGATGGCGCGATCCCGCCGTACCGCCGGCCGGCAGCCCGGCCGGCGAAGAATGACAACTGCCTTACTCGTCACGGCACTTGCCCTCAGCGGCGGCCTCGCCACGGGCCCCGCGTCGGCGGCCTCCCGCCCCGCCCCCGCCGTCACCACGGCCGCGGCAGCCGCGGCCGCTACTCCCTCCTTCCGCCGGGTCGACATCCCGATGAAGGACGGCACCGTCCTCAAGGCGAATGTGTTCACCCCCGCTCCCGGCACGCCCGGCGCCGACCGGAAGGGCCGCTACCCCCTGGTCGTGCAGCCCGCCAGCTGGGGACAGAACGACCTGGAGTACCTCGCCCAGGGCAAGCAGCTGGCCGCCGACGGCTACCTCGCCGTCACCTACACCGTGCGCGGATTCTGGGGCTCCGGCGGTCAGGTCGATGTCGCGGGACCCAAGGACGTGGCCGATGTGTCCGCGGTCATCGACTGGGCCCTCGCCCACACACCCGCTGACCGGCAGCGCATCGGCATGGTGGGGCTGTCCCTGGGCGGCGGCCTCACCCTGATGGGCGCCGCCTTCGACCCGCGGATCAAGGCGGTCGCCTCGATGAGCGGCTGGGCCGACCTGGCCGACTCCCTCTACAGCGGACGGACCCGGCACCTCCAGGCCGTCGCCCTGCTCGCCGCCATCCAGGCGCCCACCGGCCGCAGGAGCCCGGAGTTCGCCCGGATGCTGGCGGACCTCTTCGCCGACCGCGATCTGCCCAAGGTCGTGGCCTGGGCGCACACCCGGTCCCCGGCCAGGTACGTGGACCGCATCAACGCCCACGGTACGGCCGTCTTCCTGGCCAACGCCTGGGGCGACAGCATCTTCAACCCCGGCCAGATGACCGCCTTCTACCAGCGGCTGACGGTTCCCAAGCGGCTGGAACTGCGCCCCGGAGACCACGCCACACAGGAGCTGACGAGCCTGCTGGGGCTGGACAACGCCACCTGGGCGAGCGCCCGCAAGTGGCTCGATCACCACCTCAAGGGCACCGGCGGCGACGCCCGACGGCAGCCGGTGGAGCTGGAGGTCCGGCCGAACGGCAGGCACGAGAGCTACCCGGACTGGCGCGCCGTCAGCTCCCGGACCGCGCAGCTGCGGCTGGGCGGCCCGGACCCCTCCGGCACCGGAGCGCTCGGCGGCCCGGCCGGCCCCGGCTGGCGCAAACCCGTCGCCGGTGGCACGGATTCCGGCGCGGACGGCGGTATCGCCGAACTCTCCGGGGCCCTCGACCAGACCCTCGGCCTCCCGCCGACCGTTTTCCTCCCGCTGCTGCCCCGCAGGTCCGCCGCGGTATGGCAGTCGGCGCCCGCCGCGACGGTGCAACACCTTCGCGGCGCCGCGCGGTTGCACACGCAGGTCACCGCGTCCGCGGCCCAGGGCACGGCGTTCGCCTACCTCTACGACGTGAACGCCCTGGGGGTGGGGAAGCTGATCTCGCACGGCCCGCAGAGCTGGTCCGGAAGGAAGCCGGGGCGCGCCTTCCCGCTGGACGTCTCCCTCTTCGCCACCGCCTACGACCTGCCCGCCGGGCACCGGCTGGCGCTGGTCGTGGACACAAAGGACCCGCTGTACGGCGGCCGTACGCCACGGGGGAGCGAGGTGTCGTTCGGTTCGACCCCGGCCGATCCGTCCGAGCTGGCGCTCCCCCTGCGCTGACCGCGGTGCGGTGCGCCCGTCACCGCACCCGCTCGTACACCGTCACCCGCCGACCTCCGGTGTCGGCGGAGGCGGTGCGGGTGAAGTGCTGGGCGAGGACGGAACGTTTGACGAGGTCACGGCGGTTGGACGAGGCGGAGGCGCCGCTGGTGCCGCTGCCCGCGCCGTCGGTGACGAGGACGATGCGCTTGTGGGTCAGCATGGCGGCCCGCAGGCGTGCGGGCGCGGCCTCGATGCCGTACAGGGTTCCGGAGGCGAACGGGCTCTGGGCCAGAGCGACATCGTCGAGGCGACGGAACGCGGCGGGCGTGACGAGTGCGGCGTCACGCCGCTGGTCGGGGACGAACACGACCCCGTCCCCGGGGCGGGCGAGCGCCGCGACCTCGGCGGCCGCCGCCCGCACATCATCCGTCCGGCTCGTCGGGGACCGCAGGCCGAGTTCCAGGGGCAGCAGCGCCACGAACACGACCGCCACGACCCCGGCGAGCAGGAACTCGCCGCGCACCCGCCCCCAGCGACGGCCCCGGGCCCGGCCGTACGACTCCGCCTTCTGCACCGCCCAGGCGACGGCGGGGCCGACCAGCAGTGAGAGCCCGATGTAGGAGAAGAGCACATAGCGGTCGGCGTAGAGCGGCTGGACGATCCAGGAGGCCAGCAGCAGGCCGAGTTGAGGCACGGCGAGCAGCGGCAGACCCACCGGGATCTGGGACAGCGCCGTACCCTCGCGGCGCGGTATTCGGGCACATGCCAGGGAGACCACCAGCATCACGGTCACCCCCAGCAGGCTGGAGGCCGAGGCGGGCCGGATCCACGCCACCTGACCCGCCTGCGGCCGGCTGGCGAGAATGAGAGGAAGCGTCCCCGACACGATCACTGCGGCGCTCATCAACCATCGTGCCATCAGCGGACGTTGACCGGACCGCCGGGCGATCACCACCGTCACGCCGTGCGCCGCCAGCGCGAAGAGCGAGAGCCAGTTGAGCAGTGCGGCACCGAGCATGGCCGCCGTATAGCCGCCCCAGCGCCACCCCCATGCGACCCGCCGCCCCCGGCCGTCGCGCGCACTCGTGGGCTCCGCCGGACACACCGCGCCCACCAGCAGCCGGGTCGCCACCGCCACCAACGCCGCCACCAGCGTGAAGGAGCGGCCCTCCTGGGCGTAGCGCTGCATCGCCGGCAGCAGGGCCAGCACCAGTCCCGCCGAGAGGCCGCCCATGGGTCCGGCGAGCCGGCGGCCGGTTGCCGCGGTGGCGGCCGCGGCGATGACCATGCCCAGGACCGACGGCAGCCGCATCGCCGTCACGCTCGGTCCGAAGACCTCGAATATGGCATGTATCAGGAGGTAGTAGAGCCCGTGGACGACATCCACGTGCGCGAGCAGGTGCCCTATCTCGGGCAGCGAGCGCTCGGCCGTCGTCCATGTCGCGGCCTCGTCCCGCCATATGGCGCCCTGTCGGTGCAGCCCCCACAGACTCAGCGCGAGTGCCAGTAGCGCCGGCGCTCCGGTAACCACCCAGCCCGGCCACCGGTGTGCTCCCGCGAGGGGCTGGGTGGCCCGCCGTCCGAGGGCGGCGGTGGCTCCGGAGTCGAGATCAACAGACATGTTCGAGACTATATACGGGACGTATAAACCGAATGTATAGCCGGTGCGTTGACCGGCCACCGAGCACCGGGCGCCGACCACCGGGCGCCGGTCGCCGGCCGGAGGCGCTCCACTTCGTGAAGCGGCCCAGGGTCGCGCCCTTTGTCCGACGTTCAATCTATTGACCCTTGAAGGGGGTGTGGCTTAACTGCCCTACGCCATCAGCGGGTTGACCGCCACGCCGACACGCGTCGGCGCTGTGCGCACGCAGTGAGGAGTCGCCGGTGTCCGGTTCCGGATCCATCAGCCGTCGTCACATCTTCACGGCATCCGCGGGAGCCGCGGTCCTCGTCGGCACGGCGGCGTCCGTGGCGCATCCGGTGCCCGCCGCGGCCGCGGTGCCCCCGGCCGTCGCGCGGCCGCCCCGCGACCCGAAGACCGAACGCCGGGTACGGGCCCTGCTGGACAGGATGACCGTCGAGGAGAAGTTCGGGCAGCTCCAGCAGCTGACGTGGCATGCGGCCACCGGACCCGGCGACGGCCAGAACGAGCAGTGCGCCGAACTCGCCGCGAAGGGGCTGCTGGGCTCGGTGCTCAACCTCACCGGCGCCAAGAAGTGCAACGACCTCCAGCGCGCCGCCGTGGAGAAATCGCGGCTGGGCATCCCGCTGATCTTCGGCCAGGACGTCATCCACGGCTACCTCACCACCTTCCCGATCCCCCTGGCCCAGGGCAGCAGCTTCGATCCCGACGTCGTCGCCTCCGACGCCGAGACCAGCGCGCGGGAAGCCGCCTCCCAGGGCATCCACTGGACGTTCGCGCCCATGGCGGACGTCAGCCGGGAACCGCGCTGGGGCCGGGTGGCCGAAGGCAGCGGCGAGGACCCGTATCTGACGGCCGAGCTGACGGCCGCCAAGGTGCGCGGCTATCAGGGCGCTGATTACGGCGCCAAGGACCGGATCGCCGCCTGCGCCAAGCACTTCGTCGGCTACGGCTTCCCCGAGGGCGGCCGCGACTACAACACCGTCGATGTCTCCGAGCGGCGGCTGCGCGATGTCTGCCTGCCGCCCTTCAAGGCCGCCGTCGACGCCGGTGTCGCCACCGTCATGGCGTCCTTCAACACCGTCAACGGCGTGCCCGCGCACGCCAACCGGCACACCCTGACCGATATCCTGCACGAGGAGTTCGGCTTCGACGGCTTCGTCGTCGGCGACTACACCGGCGTCCAGGAACTCATCGCCCACGGCATCGCCGCCGACGGCGCCGATGCCGCCCGCCTCGCCCTGGGCGCCGGCGTCGACATGGAGATGGTCTCCACCACCTACGCGGAACACGGCAAGCGGCTGCTGGCGGCCGGAAGGATCAGTCGCGAGCGGCTGGACGACGCCGTCGCCCGGGTGCTGCGGGTCAAGTTCCGCGCCGGGCTCTTCGACCGCCCCTACGCCGACGAGGCCGCGGAGATCACCGAACCGAGCGCCGCGGCCCGCGCGGCGGCACGGACCGCGGCCGCGCGCTCCATGGTCCTGCTGCGCAACGAGAACAAGACCCTTCCGCTGTCCCCGAAGACCGGCTCGCTCGCCGTCATCGGCCCGCTCGGCGACGACACCAAGGAACTGCACGGTACCTGGGCGGGCATCGGCGCCGCCCTGTTCCCCGCGGTATCGGTACTGGACGGCATCAAGCGGGCCGCCCCCTCCGTCACCGTGCGGTTCGCCCGCGGATGCGCGGTGGAGGGCGACGACACCGGCTCCTTCGACGAGGCGGTCGCCGCGGCACGGGCGGCCGATGCGGCGGTCGTCGTCGTGGGCGAGAAGGCCGCACAGAGCGGCGAGGCCGCCGCACGCAGCGACATCACCCTGCCCGGCGTCCAGGCGCAGCTGGTGGCGAAGGTCGCCGCGACCGGCACACCGGTGGTCGTCGTGGTCCTGTCGGGCCGCCCGCTGGTGCTCACCGCCCTCGCCGACCGGGCCGACGCGATCCTGCAGGCCTGGCACCCCGGCATCGAGGGCGGCCATGCCGTCGCCGACCTCCTCTTCGGCAAGGTCAACCCCGGCGGCAAACTGCCCGCCACCTTCCCCCGCTCGGTCGGCCAGCTCCCGCTCCACTACGGGCACGAGAACACCGGCCGCCCCTTCGACCCGGAGAACAAATACACCTCGAAGTACCTGGACATCCCGCACACCCCGCTCTACCCCTTCGGGCACGGCCTCAGCTACACCACCTTCACGCTCTCCGGCCTGAAGCTGACCGTGGAGGTCCTGCCGGCGAAGCGCGTCGCCGCCGGCGGCGCGACGGTCCGGGCCACCGTCCAGGTCGAGAACAGCGGCACCACGGCGGGCGACGAGGTCGTCCAGCTCTACCTCCGCGACAAGGCCGCCAGCGTCGTCCAGCCGGTACGCAGGCTCGTCGGCTTCTCCCGCGTCCCTCTGAAGCCGGGGGAGCGGCGGACGGTCGGCTTCACCCTCGGCCGGGCGGAACTGGGCTTCCACACGAACGATCCCCGCGGTGAATTCCTGGTGGAGCCCGGGGAGTTCGAGATCTACGCTGGCAACAGCTCGGAGGCGGCACTCATGACGGGGTTCACCCTGACCTGACGGTGCCGTCATCCGTCCTGGGCGCGGCCACTGTCCTGGCGAGCCGTCGGGGCGTTGCCCAGATGCCCGGTCCCCGCGCCCTGGGCCGCCGCGCGGTAGCGCCCCGGGGTGGTGCCGAACTCCCGGCTGAAGGCGTGCGAGAGGGCATACGGCGTGCCGTACCCGACCCTGCGGGCGATGGCGGCCAGCGGGTCGGGGGTGTCGCGCAGGAGGGTGGCCGCGACCGTGAGCCGCCACCACGTGAGGTACGCCATCGGAGGGCGGCCGACCAGGGAGGTGAACCGGCGCGCCAGGGTGGGACGGGAGACGCCCGCCTCCGCGGCCAGCCGGTCGTTCGTCCACGGGGCGGCCGGATCCGAGTGCAGCGCCCGCAGGGCGGCGGCCGCCACCGGGTCACCCAGCACGGCCGGCCAGGCTCCGGTCGTGCTCGCGGCCATCCAGGAACGGATCATGTAGACGAGGAGCAGATCGAGCAGGCCGGGCACCGCGATCTGCTGCACAGCCCGGTGCAGATCCTCGCCCCGTCCTGCAACAGCTGCTTGTGCCTGGACCAGGCCCAAGCGGTCGCCAGCCGCCGACGGGTGCTGGAACGGGCCGCCGAGAACACCGAATTGGTCGTCCCCGCGCACTTCGGCGGCGCGGGCGCCCTCGAGGTCCGCCGGGAGGGCGAGCGTTTCGCCCTCGGCCCGTGGGCGGCCTACCAGGCGCGATAGGAACGCCGCCGCCGCCCCCTGGGGCCCGCGCGCCCGTGGCCGGCGGCGCCTGCGGTCACTCGCCGGCGCCGTCCTCCCGAGCGCCGTCGGGGGCCGTGGCGTCCGCGTGCCGCAGGAACGTCCACAGGACGTTCTCGCCCCCGCCGATGAACGGCAGCCGCTCCTGGCCGGTGCGAATCTCCTCCTCCGTCATCCAGCCCCACCAGGCGACCTCACGCGGGTTCGGGGCGATCGACGCGATCTGGTCGGGGGCCAGCCGGACGTCGTGCACGGCCATCCAGTACGGGCCGTGCTCCTCCTGGTAGATCCGCTTGAACACCATCCGGGGCGGCTCGGCCAGGCGGACCCCCATCTCCTCCTCGAACTCCCGGGCGGCGGCCTGCTCGTAGCTCTCGCCGACATCGACGCCACCGCCGATCACGGTGTCGTAGCGGCCGGGGTAGCGCCGCATGCCGTCGCCGCGGCGGTGCACCAGGACGCGGCCCGCTTCATCCCGGCAGACCACCACCGCTATGCGGTGCAGCAGCCACCCCCGGACCGCCGCATCGCGTTCCACCACGCCGACCACACGGTCCCGCTCGTCCACCTGCTCCACCAGTTCGCTCATGGCCCCACCCTGCCAGGCGCGTTGAGCGGTGATTCGGCCAGGTGGGGGCGGGGCGGTGGGGGGCGGTGTCCGCGAGCGCTACGCCGGGCCGCGCACCGCGCCCGCCGGCCACACCACGTGCACGGGAACGCCCGCAGCCCGCGCGGCGCGGACGGTGTCCGCCGTTCCCCCGCCCCGGCCGGACGGCGGGCTCCCGTCCCACACGGCGATCAGTGCGTCGGCGCGTCTGATCAGCTCGGCGTTCGCGGCCTCGTACGCCTGCCGGTTCGCCCGCGGAAAAGGCAGCACCATGACCTCGGAGGCGGCCGACGCCAGACGGTCGAACAGCGACTCGTGATCGGGTGTGACGTGCGCGGCGCGGTAGTCCAGGGAGGGCAGCACCACGATCAGCGTGCCCCCGGCCTCGAGCACGACCTCGGCGAAGAGTGCGTCGGCGCCGGGCGCGATGCACGACACTCCGACCAACTCCTCGCCCGCATACCCGGCCAGCAGCTCGCGCAGCGCGCCTCCCGCCAGCTTGTATGTCGTGGGCGCCAGGTCCATATGACCGGTCACCGCGAAGGTCGGCACCCGGCCCACCTCCTCTGCAGCGACGAAAACGCCCTCACTCTACCGAGCCGCCGGCTCGTGACCCCGGTGCGGTTCGTTCATCCGTGGCTCTTGTGGGTTCACCGCTGCGCTGCTTGGCTCTCCGCCGAGATCGTCACCGATGACGGGGGAGTGCCGGCATGGGCAAGGTCAGACTGGTTCACCGGGGCGCGCTCGCCGTCCTCTGCGCCGCCGCGGCGGCGCTGGCGCCGGCCGCCGCTCCCGCCTCGGCCGCGGCCCCCGCCCCGGTCTCCGCCGCCGAGGCCGTCCCGAGCGGCCAGGGCCCGGACATACCCCGGTTGACGGACGACCAGGGCCGGACGCTGACCCTGCACGGCTGGAACGTCGAGGACAAGCAACACCGCGGCGACGACGCCCTGTCCGCCATCACCGAACGCCAATTCCGTGATCTGCGCCGCAACGGCTTCAACTTCGCCCGCCTGCTGATCTTCTGGGACGATCTCGAACCGCGTCGCGGCCACTACAGCACCCGGTACCTCCGCACGATCGAGCGCATCCTGGACTGGGCGCACACCTACGACATCAAGGTGGTCATCGACGCCCATCAGGACGTCTTCGGCCCGGCGTTCGGCCACCGGGGCATCCCCGACTGGGCGACCCGGACCGACGGACTGCCCTTCACACCGCACCCCGAGGACTGGTTCGCCGAGTACTACGAACCCGCCGTCCAGCGTGCCTTCACCCACCTCTACACGGATCCGGACCTCCAGCGCGCCCAGGGACGCATGTGGCGCCTGCTGGCCGACCGCTTCGGAGACCACCCGGCCGTGTTCGGATACGACCTGATCAACGAGCCGATGGGCGAGCTGCGCCAAGGCGAGGACCTGCCCACGGCGGCCCGCCGCATCGAGGCACAGCAGATCACTCCGATGTACAACCGCATCGCGCGGTATGTGCGCACCGTGGACCGCGACAGCCGGCTGTTCATCGAGCCGACCCCGATCGTGGGCGAGGGCATACCGACCGGACTCGGCGAGGTACGGGACCGCCACGTCGTATACGCGCCGCACTTCTACAACTCCGCCATGGAAGCGGGAGCCGACTACGACCCGAAGGCCGGATGGATCGCGTCGTACGAGCGGGCCGTCACCGATTATCCGCGGCGCCGACGGATCCCCGTCGTGATCGGCGAATGGGGTCCGCTCAACAACGACCTGCCGAACATGGGCCGTTTCTACCGTGACGCGCTCGCCTCCCTCGCCCGCTACAGCTCGGGCTGGGCCGGCTATGTGTGGTGCTACGGCGGCGGATACTGCGCGGCCGACAAGGACGGCAGGCTCCGCACCAACAAGGACCTCACGGCCGCCCCTTACGCCGCGGCGGTCGCGGGACGGACGTCCGCGCAGGTCCTCGGCCCCGAGCCCGGCAGCTACCGCCTCACCTACGACGCGCGCCGGGGCGGAAGGACCGAGATCTCGCTGCCGTCCGACCCGCGGTACCGCAGCGTCGTGGTGCGCGGCGGGGCATGGAGCGATACGCGCACCGTGCCGGCGGGGAAGCCGGCCGTGGTCACCGTGCTGTCGCCGTGGCAGAGCCGGGTCACGGTGACCGTGACCCCGGTGACGGGCACATCCGGATGAGGCGAGGAGCCTAGGCGTCGGTGGCGGCGCCGCCGGCTCGCGGGTCGCGTGACAGCTCGGCCCAGCAGCGGTCGGCCGCTTCGGAGCAGGCCTGCCAGGTGTGCAGGAAGAGCGCCGTGGCCTCCCCTCCGGGCCAGTCCGGGGGGAGCAGCCACGCGGGCAGCCGCGGGTCGCCCTCGAACGTCAGCCGCCAGGCGTGCACCAACCGGGTGCGCAGCACGAACGCCTCGGCGTCGCCGCCGGGCCGGGCACCCGCGAAGCGGCTCAGGAAGTCCTCGTGCAACCGCCGCACCGCCGCCAGATCCCAGGCCCGCGCGACCAGCGCCCGCTCGCGCGCCGGGTCGTCGGCGACGGTGGACACGAGCCAGGTGGCGTCCTCGGCCAGCCCCAGCTCGGTGAGCAGCGCCCGCAGCGCCCCCACGCCGCCGGGGTCGGCGGCGATCCATACGCCGTGGCCGAGCGGGCCGAAGCCCTCGAAGGCCAGCTGCTCCTCCACGATCGCCCGCTCGGGACCGGCCGGGGCCTGGAGCAGGAGTTGCTGCCACTGTCCGTTCCAGGGCGTCTCCTGCATGGCGCGGGTGAGCCGCTCGGTCCAGCCGGTGAGCAGGCGGACCAGGCGCGGGGTGAGGACGAGCCGGGTGTAGCGACCGGCGGGCTCGGTCGTCAGCCAGCCCTCGCCGGCGAGCCGGGTGATCGCGCGCCGGGCGGCGGTCCCCTCCACCCCGCAGGCGCGCAGCGCCGCGACCACCGCGGTGGACCACACACGGTCCTGGCCCGGCCAGCGCACATACTCCCCGAGCACGGTGAGCAGCAGGGCGCGGGCGCTGGGACTGCCGTCGCTGCGCCGGCGCGTGCGGGGCCGCGCGGGCCCGAGTTCGGGGGCCGGGGTGTCGATCGTGGTCCTCCCTCGCCGGCGGGGGCCTTCGTACGGCCCGATGCCCCCCGATCCTAGGCAGCGAGGCGTGGGGCGCGGCACGCGGTGCGGCGTGCGGTCCGGCATGAGGTCCGGCATCCAGTCCGGCATGCCGTGCGGATCAGGTGAGACACAAATATTGAACTCTCGATTTTTGTGTCTCACTATGGGCGGGTCGTTACCCCAGCACGTCGAAAGGCATGCGAGTGCAGACAACGCGCCCCATCCGGCCCGGCCGATTCGGAGCGTTCATCGCCCCCTGGCACGACATCAACGGCAGTCCGTCCCTCCAGATCCGCCGCGATCTGGACCTCGTCGGGCACCTCGACGGCCTCGGCTTCGACGAGGCATGGATCGGCGAGCACCACTCCGCCGGCTACGAGACGATCGCCTCCCCGGAGGTCTTCATCGCCGCCGCGGCCGAGCGCACCCGCCGCATCCGGCTCGGCACGGGCGTCAACTCCTTGCCGTACCACCACCCGTTGCTGCTCGCTGACCGCATCGTCCAGCTCGACCACCAGACGATGGGCAGGGTGATGCTCGGCGCCGGACCCGGCCAACTCCCCTCCGACGCCTTCATGATGGGCATCGACCCGATGCGCCAGCGCGACATGATGGCCGAGGCGCTGGAGGCCGTCGTGGCGCTGCTGCGCGGCGAGACCGTCACCAGGAAGACCGACTGGTTCCAGCTCGACCGTGCCCGGCTGCAACTGGCCCCGTACCAGCGCGCGGGGATCGAGGTCGCCGTCGCCTCCGCCGTTTCCCCTTCCGGGTCGGTGCAGGCCGGTCGCCACGGTCTGTCGCTGCTCTCCCTCGCCGCCGGCGATCCGAGCGGCTTCGCGTCGCTCGACGCCAACTGGCGGGTCCACGAGGAGACCTGCGCCGCACACGGGCACACCCCCGACCGCGACAGCTGGCGTCTGGTCGTCCCCATGCACCTGGCCGAAACCGCCGAGCAGGCGCGTCGTCAGGCCGAGCACGGCACGCTCCACCTGGTGCGCTACAGCGAGGGGCTGTCCGGGATGACCCTGCCCTGGGGCACCGACGCCGCGACGGCCGTCGAGCGGTGGACCACCGAGGGCTTCCCCACCTTCGGCGTGGCCACGATCGGCACCCCGGACGACGCGATCGCCCGCATCGAGGCCATGGCCGAGCAGTCGGGCGGCTTCGGCACGCTGCTCCTCATGGACCTGCCCGCCGCCGCCCCCGAGGCCAAGCGGCGCAGCTACGAACTGTTCGCCGAGTACGTCATCCCGCACTTCACCGGCGCCACCCGGCAACGGGCCGCATCCCTGGGCTGGGCCCACACCAACAGCGAGACGTTCATGGGGGCGATGCACGCCGCCGTGGCCGCCGCCTGCGAGAAATAGTCAAGGAGCGCACCCATGCGAGCAGCAGTCCTGCGCCACGGCGCCTTCACCCTCGACGAGGTCCCCGACCCCGTACCCGGCCCCGGCCAGGTCCTGGTGCGGACGGTGGCCACCGGCATCTGCGGATCGGACCTCTCCGCGTACCGGCACACCGAGGACTTCCTCCGGGCATCAAGGGATTCCGACACCCCGGCCTTCCTCTTCGACCCCGCCGCCGACCTGGTGATGGGGCACGAGCTGTGCGCCCGCGTCGTCCGGCCGGGCCCCGGAGTGGAGGGCTTCCCCGAAGGCCGGGTCGTGGTGGGCCTGCCGTGGGCCGTCGACTCCGGCGGTACGGTGCGCACCATCGGCTACTCCAATGAATTCCCCGGCGGTTTCGGCGAGTTGATGGTGATGCAGGCCGCCGCCCTGATCGCGGTGCCCGCGCACCTTCCGCCGCCGGTCGCCGCGCTCACCGAGCCGCTGGCCGTCGGCTTCGGCAATATCGCGCGCTCCGGGGCCGAGCGGGGCTCGGGAGCGGTCGTGATCGGCGCCGGGCCCATCGGCCTCGGAGCGGTCGCCGGGCTCGTCGAGCGGGGCGTCGCCCCGGTCGTCGTCTCCGAGCCGTCGCCGCGCCGCCGGGAACTCGCCCGGCGCTTCGGCGCACACCTCGTCGTCGACCCGGCCGAGCGTGACCCCTTCGACGCCTGGCGCGAGGCATCCGGGCGCGAGCAGCGGCTGACCGTCGTCGAGTGCTCCGGGAAGCCGGGCATGTTCAACCACGTCATCCACCGCGCCCCGCACGGCAGCACCGTGCTGCTGCTGGGCGCCTGCATGACCGAGGACACCTTCCGGCCGGTCGTCGGCATCTACAAGGACCTGACCGTCAAGATGTGCCTCACCTACCCGCCCGAGCAGTACGCCGAGACGCTGCACCGCATCGCCGACGGACGGGTGGACGCCGCCGCGCTGATCACCGGGGAGGTCGGTTTCGCGGGCGTGGCCGACGCGATCGAGACCCTGGCCGCCCCCGACGATCATGTGAAGGTGCTGGTCCGGCCCGAACTGAGCGGCCCAGGTGTACGGCCGCCCCGGAGCATCCCATGGGCCTGAACTTCCGCTCCCGCGGTCCTGGATCGCCTTCGGCCACCGGGGGCGCCGACGCGGGATGCAGCCGCCGTCCGCGCTCCGTAAGCTCGTAGTGAGAGTGCCAGGCGGCGGGCCGGGACGTACCCGGTGCCCGGCGGCATGCCGGGGCCGGTCCGGCCGCGCGGCCTCGCGCCGCTACCGATGCCTGTGCCGTGGAGCCATCGATGACCACACCGCGGGATCTGATGACCGTCGCCCTGGACACGGCCTCCGGCCGCCCCGTGGAGCGAGGTGACCTGTCGCTGGCGCTGGCGGGGGCCGAAGTGATCGACCTTCTCGCCGTCCAGGCCGTCAGCCTGGACGGCGAGCGCATCGTGCCGGGCTTCCGGCCGGCGATCGCCGATCGCCTGCTGGCCGAGGCCGCGGAGTCGCTCGTCCGGGAAACGCCGTACGAGCAGGTCAGCGACTGGCTGTGGCGCCGGGGCCAGGGCCTTTCCGCGGCCTATCTAGCCGCCCTCGAGGCGGACGGGGAGGTCACCCGGCAGCGGCACCGCGGGATGCCGTTCCGGGCCGGTCAGATGGTGCTGGCGGATTCGCCCGAGCGGAGCCGGGTGGCGGACCGCTGGACATCGGGCGAGCCCGTCCTCGCGGCCCTCGCGGCGGCCGTCGGCATCGGCGGTCGGACGGACGAGGAGTCCCCGGGAGTGGACGACGACGCGGTGGAGACGGTACTGGCCGCCGTCCATGACGCACTGATGGAACTGGAAGCGGTACGGCAACGACGAGCCATCGAAGAGGCGGCCTTCGACAACATCTGGCGCGGCGACTGACGGCGCCACGCGAGCCGTTTCCCAACTCTTCGCGTTCTCTTGGGTTCTCCTTGAGTTCCCCCGCACGTACCGGAGTTCGGGCCGGAGCGGGCGTCCGGCCGTCCCTCCGGCTGTGGTGGACATCTCAGAGAACGGATCAGGGGCGAACTCCGGGTGGACTACGTGGTAGACACGTGGGGGCCATCACGTGGCACGCCGAAAAAACGACAACGGGGGATCGCGACCGAGATGAATACGGCAAACATGACGACGAGTAACACACCCATCTACGAGGCTCTTGTTGCCGAGCGGGGCGACGCGCTCGCCAAACTGCAGGAAGCCGCGGCCCGACTGGTGACGCCCCAGGTACCGGGGTGGAGCCGCTCGTACGGCGAGGGTGCTGCCGCTCAGCACCACCAGGCCGCCGAGGGCCACCTGGAACACCGCGTTGCGGCCCCGTCCGCTCCTTCCGTGGGAGACGCCGTGGTGCCGGCGCCCCGGATGTCGTCGCCGGCGACTTCCGCGTTCGGATGAGCCACCGGCCCGGACGAGTCATGTGACGCGTGGGGTCAGTTGACGTGATGCGCCACCCGACGCGATGAGCCGGCGGGGCCGTTGTCGCGGTTCCCGGGGCGGAGCGGCCGCGCGGCCGAGGCGCGACGGTGGCGGCGTACGTACAGCTGCAGGACCGCCATCAGCACCGCCGTCGCCAGCGCGCTGTGCCAGAGCAGCACGTCCAGGCGGCCCGCCGCGAGATAGCCGCCCGCGGCGACGGCGGCCAGCGCGCACACCCCACGGTCGACGATGCTTTCGACGGACAGCAGCGTGGCACGGGGCGCGCCCGCCGGGACGGCGTCGTTCACCAGCTTGCGCTGCAGCGGATAGGCGAAGCCGGTGACGGCGGCGAACAGGCACAGCAGCGCGATCGCGCTCCACGGTCCGACGAGGGTGAGACCCGCCAGGGTCCCCGCCAGCGCGAGGCTGAGCAGCGACACCCAGGCCACCGGCGTCAGCCGGGCGGTCAGCCACCGTGGCCGGGCCGAGGCCGCGGCCTCCGCGAGGGTCATCGCGGCCAGCACCCCGCCGTGTGCGTTCTCGGCGATGCCGTGGTCCAGCAGCACCGGCTGGAAGAGATTGACCTGGCAGATACGCGAGAGGGTGAAGACGGCGACGCCCTGCACCATCACCAGGCCCAGCCAGGGACTGGCCCGGACGGAACGCAGCGCCGTGGCGGCGTCGCGCAGGAACCCGGGCTCGCGGGCGCCCGGCCCGGCCGGACGGGCCGGGGCGGTGGGGCGGGACGAGGCCTGGTGCGGCAGCGCCACGGCGCAGAGCAACGCCCCTCCGGCACTCAGCGCGCTCAGCAGGTACGGCGCGGGATGCGCCAGCGCCATGAGTGGCCCGACCAGCGGCCAGCAGAGCACCTTCGCGGCCAGGCCCAGCGCGCGGGCCTGGCCCTCGGCCCGCAGGTAGTGCGCGCCGGCGCCCTCGGCCCGCAGCCCGTCGTAGAGGTAGGCGCAGCCGGCACCCGAGGTCAGCGAGCGGCCGGCCGCGATGAGCAGGAAGTGCACGAGGAAGCCGGTGTAGTCGGGCGCCAGGACCGGGGTCAGGTTCGCCGCGGCCATCACGACGGCACCGGCCCACAGGCAGTTGCGGGCACCGAGCCGGTCGGCGATCAGCCCGGTCGGTATCTCGAACAGGCAGAACGCGATGTAGTAGATGCTCTGGATGCCGAAGATCTGCCCGTCGGAGAGCCCCGCCTGCCGCTGGTAGGCGTAGAACACCGGCATCCACCACAGCAGGTTGAACAGCAGCTGGAAGCCGTTGTTCAGGTGGATGATGCGGCGGGCGCGGGGCGTGAGCGGGGTGCGGGGCGTGCCCGTGGCGTCGGTCCGGCGGCCGCGCGGCGGGCCGGTGCGGTGGCCGATCACCGTGCGAACGGGCGGATCTGGACCAGGTGGAAGGCGCCCCGATCGGTCATCAGCCATTCGATGTCGACGGGATCGTCCACGTCGGTCTCGCTGAAGTGGGACTGGAGCAGCCGTCCGGTCAGGGCCAGCTGCGCCAGCCGTTCACGGGTGGCGGCGGGCAGGTCCCGGCCGGACGAGCCGAGCGCCACCGTGCGGCCGCCGCCCTCGACGGTGTTGTAGAGGTACTGCAGCGGCAGCGAGGTGCCGTCGACGACGGTCTCGGGGGAGCCGGGGGAGCAGTTGAGGCAGACGTTGCGGAAGTCCGCGCGCCGGATCGGGTTGCAGGTCACCAGGACGCCGCCGAGGTCCGCGGGCAGATACCGCTGGATGATCACGCCCATATAGGTGTCGTCGGGGGAGATACCCGCCTGGTGGCGCAGCCGGACGCTGCGCGGCGAGAGCAGCGAGGCCCACACCTGGCGTACGGCGGCGAGGAGTTCGTCCGCGCCGCGCACCGTGGTGACCGAGTCGTAGACCCCGGCCGCGGAGAAGCCGGGCAGGTCCTCGGCGTTGGAGGAGGAGCGCACCACCAGCCGGCTGCCGGCGGCCGGACCCGTGGGCAGCGCCCGGACGATGGTGCGGGTCACGGCGTCGGGTAACGGGGCGTGCCGGATGAGGTGCTGGAGTTCCCGGCAGAGGGCATCCACCGCATCGGCGGTGTCGCGGGCCAGGGCCGTCTTCAGCTTGCCGATGGCCTGTTGGATGGCCGGGGACGAGGTGAGAAAGCGGTGCTGGAGGGCGAACGGCAGGGCGATCCCGTCGGGCGCGGTGACCGTGGCGGCCGCGAAGGCGGCGGCCGCGGAGCGGAGTGCGGCGGCCTGTGCGGGGGCCTTCGCGCCGAGCCGGGCCGCGAGATGGCCGAGCAGGTCGGCGCGGGGCGGCCGCGGCCGTCGGTAGTACGCGGTCAGGTCGGCGGTACGGCTGCCGAGGACGTGGTGGAGTTCGCCGAGGTTGGCCGCCTTGGTGCCGTACGCGTTCTGGTCGGTGCGGCGCAGCCGGTGCAGCGGCAGCGCGGGCAGGTCCGTCAGCAGCGGTGTGCGCAGCCGGACTTGGGGCCGCTGCCGGCCCGCTGCCTCGGTGGTCGGCGCCCCGGTGAGGCGTACGAGGGCGATGTGGTCGTCCGTCACTTCATAGCGGACCCATGCGCCGTTCAGGTCTTCCGCCTCGACGAGCCGCTCCAGGTCGCGGACGATCGCGTTGGGGATGCCCCAGCCGGAGGCGAGGACGTTGGTGTGCGAGAGCGGGGTGGTGGGCGTGGTGCTGATGAAGCCGGCCACCCGCGGGATGTCGTCGGGCAGCACGGGCATGGCCACGATGTCGGACCGGCCGAGGCGGCCGGCCTCGGCGGCGTACTCCTCGACGGTACGGAAGCAGCGGAGCCGGCCGGCGGCCACGCCGGGGCTGAGCGGGGTGCGGGTGCGGTTGCCGAAGAGCTCATGGCTGTGGATCCGGGGCACCCGGACGGCGCTGACCGCGGCGAGTGCGCTCTCCTGCCCGTGGTTCGCGGGCTTCAGCAGCAGCGGGAGGCGGCCGTCGAGCCGGTGGCGGACGCACGTGTAGAACTCCTCCAGCAGCGCGCCGGGCATGGTGTCGGCCTCGGTCGTCTCCAGCACGAGGAACGGGCGCTCCCGGCCGTCGGGGTCCTCGTCGGTGTGCAGGGACAGCACGCCCAGCAGGAACCGGCGCCCGGGGTCCGTGTAGACCGAGGCGTTGAAGGCGTCCAGGGTGCGGTCCAGCGCCGCCGGTTCCATGCCGAGGACGCGGGTGGCGATGTAGTCGACGTGGAAGGGGTGGACGGCGGTGTCGAGGAGGTGCCAGGTGTCCTCGGCCCGGTCCACCACGACCTTGAGGTAGGGGTGACCGGCCAAGGTGCCGGCGAGGGTGTGGAAGAGCGGCAGGGACAGCCGCCCGCCGACGGCCGTGCGGTCGGTGCCGGGGAGCGGTGCGTCGGCGGGCAGGACGGCGGTGGTCATGAGCGCGCCCCCGTGGTCATCGCTGCGGTCGTGGCGGGCGTCGCCGCCGGGAGGACCCGCGGCAGGGCGGCCACCAGGGTGCGGAAGTCGTGCAGGACGGTCTCCGGGTCGGCGGCGGACAGCAGGCACAGGGCCGCCATGGTGTTGGCGCCCGCGGCCGGGTCGTACACCGGCACCGGGGTCCCGTCCGGCAGCGAATTCTCGGCCACCACGGACAGCCGGCTGCCGGCGCCGAGGGTCACCGCGTCCCGTACGGCCGGGAAGTCCCACCGCCGCCGGTCCGGCCAGGCCTCACCGGCGTCGTCCACGGCCAGGACGACCAGCGAGCCGGCCGCGCCGCGCGCCTCCCGCGGGGTGCGGGCCGATGCGGGCCAGGACACCGCACGGCCGAGCAGGTGGTCGACGAGCATGCCGATCAGGTCCAGCCCGAAGACCTCCTCGATCTGCGGGACGGTCATCGCGCCGCCGAAGCGGGCGGCGGTCTCGATCACCCACATCCGGCCGTCCGCGCCGAGCTTGATCTCGGTGTGCGTACCGCAGTTCTCCAGGCCCAGCGCGTCGACCGCCTCGCGCGCCAGGGCCACCACGCGCCGCTGGGCGTCGTCCGGGAGCGCGGCCGGGGTGATGCCGGCGCGCTCGGTGAACGGCTCCACCGTCGGCATCCGGCCGGTGAGAGCGACCGGGCGGAACTCCCCGTCCACGACGACGCCTTCGACGCTGACGTAGTCACCCCAGCCCTCCTGGCCGAACCAGCCGTCGGCGGTGCCCGGCACGATCTCCTCGACGAGGAAGTCGGCCCCGGCGCCGGCCACATGCAGCTCGGCGTAGCCCAGCCCGGCGGATTCGGCCATCACCTCCCGCGCCCGCTCCCAGGCCGCCGGCACCTCGTCGGCGGAGCGGATGATCCGGTGCGCGGTGGAGCCCGCGCTCCAGGCGGCCTTCAGCAGCAGCGGCAGACGCAGCACGCCGGCCGCCTCGCGCAGCTCCCGCTCGTCGGCGACGGGACGGAACCGGGGCTGGGAGATGCCCCGTTGCTCCCAGGTGCGACGCATCAGCCGCTTGTCGCGGGCCAGCGCACAGGAGCCGCCGGCCCCGGCGAGGCCGAGCTTCTCGCAGGCTTCCGCGACCGCGACGACCGCGTACTCGGAGAACGTGACGACGGCGTCGGCGCCCACGGTCCGGGCCCGGGAGACGATCAGGGACACCAGATCGCCGCGCTCGGGACCGGTGGCGGTCAGCACGGAGGCGAACTGGCGTCCGGCCGACGCGGCGATGGTGGGCGGCAGCGTGCTGAGCGCCAGCAGGTGCACTGCCGACCGTGCGGCGACCCGTGACAGGGCATACCCCAAGGGCGGTCCGCCCTGGGCGTACACAAACAGCACCGAGCTCACTGGAATCCGACTCCTTCGCAGGTGGGTGGGGCCGTCGGGGACGGCCGGCGACGCCCGTACCGGCCCGGCCGGACGCCCTGCCTCCAGCGAACCAGCCGGGCGGCGCCCACTTCGCCGCGAAGGAGGCCAACCGCTCAGGCAAATGCCAGAGTTGCGGACTTCGTGGACTCGTTGTGAAGGTTGTGTGATGCCGTATGGGGTCGGGCGCCCGCTGTGGCAGGTTCCCGCCCCGTTCAGGCCCCGTCCAGATCCCGTTCAGGATCGGCCCGTTGAGCGTCGAGGCCCCGCCAGGACCCCGTCCAGATCGGCCGAGAACCGGGCATACGCCGCCGCGCCGGGGGATACGCATGCCGAGGGCGCGCCCCGCGCCCCCGGTGAGCCGTTCCCGCGCCGCTCCCCGCGCAGCTCCCCACAGAGAGGCCGTCGTGGACGAAATCGGTCTGACGTCGCTGCTCCCCCACCTTCCGGTGTCCTGGTTCGCCGACCTGGCCCCCGCCGCGGCCTTCATACGCGACGCCGGCGGCCGCTATCTCTGGGCGAACCACGCCTACGCCCACCTGTACGGCACCACGCCCGCACAGGTCATCGGCAGGTACGTGCACGACATCGACGCCCCGGCCGACGCCGCGCAGGTCCTCGCGCTCGACCAGGACGTGCTCGCCCGCGGCAAACCGGTACGCCACACCCTCACCTACCACCGCGCGGACGGCAGCAGCGGGCACGCGGCCGGCCACCGCTTCCCGGTACGCGAAGGCACCCGGACCTGCGTGGCCGGCATCTACATCGACATCAGCGACCACACCCGCGCGCTGCAGCAGCGCCGGGAGGCCGAGGAGAGCCTGTGCGCGCTGCGCGACCACAGCGGTCTGCCGTGCGCGCTGATCTCCGCCGGCGGCCGGATCCTGCAAGCGAGCGCCGCGGCCGCCGAACTGCTGGGGATCCGGCTGTCGGACCTCGTCGGCCGCCGGGCGGACACCCTGCTGGCGCCCGAGCCCGAACTGCTGGCGCTCCGGCGCGGCTGGTTCGCGCTGATAGGCCGCCGCAGCCGACGGATCCAGGCGTCCGCGGTCCTCGTCGACGCCCATGGCCGACAGCGCCGCGCCCGGCTGCATCTCACCACGGTGGGCCGTGGCGCGGCGCGCGCCACCGGCGTCTGGGCGCTGGTCACCCACCAGAGCCTCGCCCATGAGGCCCATCCGCCGCTGACGGCCGCTCAGGTCCGCATCCTGTCGCTGCTGGCCGCCGGCCGCAGCAACGCCGAGATCGCCGGCTCGCTCCACCTCTCGCGGCAAACCGTCGACTACCACCTCAGCCGCCTGCGCGAGCTCCTGGACGCCCCGACCCGCTGCGCCCTCGTCGCGCGCGCCTACGTCCTCGGCATCCTCGCCCCCCAGGCCTGGCCACCCCGCTCGGCGACGGCCGGCCATCCCCTCAGCGCCACCTGAGCGACGCCGGACCGGGACGGCCGACGGCGCGCCGGGGCCGCGCGCCGACCAGGGCCCGGGAGGGATACCGCGCCCGCCCGAGCCGAGGCCGCCGGTATGTCTCCCCGCCGTGGAGGTGCCGGCGGGAAAACCTGCTCCCGCCGTTAACGGCGAATATCGCGCGCGATCGGTCCGCGCGATTGCTCCTCTCGCATGTACGTCACGCGTTCACCCGTCCGCAGCGACGGCGGCGGCTCCCCGTTGGAATCCCGCAATTCCGCGTACGGCGCGAGAATATCGGCACCGTCTTCGTCCGCCCGGATGATGGCCTCCTGTCGCCCTTCGCTGATTGCCTGTACGGTTCCTGCTCTGCGCTGGTCCATCTGTACTCCTGTGGTGATTGCGGTGTGTTCTGTTGTCTTTCCGCGGTGGTGCGGGCCTCCCTGAGGGGACCTTGGCGCGGCTGCTGCGGTGCATGCTCTTCCGTGATCCTTTGCGGGGATGCGAAATACCGGAAGGCGGAAAGCTCAGATGCTTCGGGGGTCGGGACGCCCACTGCAACCTCCTTACGCCCGAGGTCATTATGGCGCCGTAAGATCACACAGCCCGCGATGCAAGGCAGTCCTTCACTCCCTACGCCTAACCACTTCCTTTCATGGAAATCGGCGTGTACGGGGCTGTCTGCGGCACTTCCGCACTCCGGCGCATGCCCGGCCGAGTAATGTGTTCCGTGCGCCTCCCGTTTGGCCGACACGCCGCAACGGGTAGCGGGACAGCGGAATTCCAAGAGGGCCGGTCGCCCGGGTTCCGGCACCCGCACTTCCTTCCCGGAACGTTGCGATAACCATGTCATGTGATGGTCGGTCGAATTCAGCGCCGGTGCAGCGTTGCCGGCGGAGTCGGCCAAGGGCGGCGAGGGAGAATTCGCGCCACTCATAAGCGAACGCCTCGCCCCGGTAAGCAACCTGACGGATGCTTTATCCCGGGGCCCCCGCGGCGAGCCGCGCCGCGTGCGGCAGGATGGCAGCTCGTGTCGGGGCGTCCGCGGATGTCTCGGCGCATTCGCAGCCCTAGAGACAAGCAGGTGGCAAGGTGACGAAACAGCACTTCCGGCGCTCCGCAGCACCGTTCATCCGTCCCGTGGGAGCCGGCCGGTGAACCGCACGCTCACATTGCACGACGCGATCGTCGCCGGGGCCGCGCTGGCCGCCGGCATCGCGGCCGGCCTGTTGCTGCGAGCGGTCCTGCGGTGGCTGGGGAAGCACGCGCGCAGGACGCGGTGGAGCGGCGACGACGTCCTCGTCGATGCGCTGCGGTCCGTGGTGCCCTGGGCGGCGATATGCGCCGGCCTGGCGGCGGCCACCGCCGCGCTGCCGCTGACGCCGACGGTCGGACACAACGTCAACCGGACGCTGACCGTCCTGCTCATCCTGGTCGGCACGCTCACCGCGGCCCGCGTGGTCACCGGCCTGGTGAAGTCCGTGGCCCAGTCCAGATCCGGCGTGGCGGGGTCGGCCACCATCTTCGCCAACATCACCCGCATCGTCGTGCTGGCGCTGGGCTTCCTCGTCGTGTTGCAGACCCTGGGCATCTCCATCGCCCCGCTGCTCACCGCACTGGGCGTGGGCGGCCTCGCGGTCGCCCTGGCGCTGCAGGACACCCTCGCCAATCTCTTCGCCGGCGTGCACGTCCTCGCCTCCAAGACGGTGCAGCCCGGTGACTACATCCGGCTCAGCAGCGGCGAGGAGGGCTATGTCGTCGACATCAACTGGCGGAACACCGTGGTGCGCCAGCTCTCCAACAACCTGGTGATCATCCCCAACGCCCAGCTGGCCGGGACGAACATGACCAACTTCACCCGGCCGGAACAGCAGCTGTCGATCCTGGTGCAGGTCGGAGTGGGCTACGACAGCGATCTCGAACACGTCGAGCGGGTCACCACCGAGGTCGTCGCCAGCGTGATGACCGATATCACCGGCGCCGTCCCCGACCATGAACCGGCCGTCCGCTTCCACACCTTCGGCGACTCCCGGATCAGCTTCACGGTGATCCTGGGGGTCGGCGAATTCAGCGACCAGTACCGGATCAAGCACGAGTTCATCAAGCGCCTGCACCAGCGGTACCGGGACGAGGGCATCCGGATCCCGGCACCGACGCGGACCGTGGCACTCCATCAGCCCGACGGGATCACCATTCCGCACCAGCGGGGAACGCTGGACGTCACGCCGTAACCGGCCTGCCCGGACCGGGGGCCGCCGGGACGGGGCGCGCGGCCGGCGGCCGCGGTCAGCCGCTCTTCCGCCCGCTGCGCCCCGCCACCGGCACGTCGAGGGCGCGGGCGATACCCACCACGCCCTCGTCGAGCCGCTGGAGGTGCCGCAGCACACGGAAGGTGACGGTGCCCGACCGCGGCCCCGGCGCGCCGTCCGCCTCCAGCATCGAGGCGATGCTGGCGCCGGAGGCGACCTCGCCCTCGGCGGGTTCGTCCTGCACCCGCGCGACGATCAGATCGATGTTGCGCGCGATGCGCCCGCCGACGCGCTCGAGCCTGGGGTCGGCCGCCACCGTCTTGCTGGACGGCAGGAGTTCGGCCGTCGCCGCCAGGGAACGGGCGTGATAGGCGCAGGTCTCCAGGAGCGCCACCAGATAGCGGGCGGTCTGCCGGCGTACCCGCAGCGGCGTGATCGGATGCATCAACGGCTGGGTGGAGTCGCGCAGATCGTTCAGCGCGGTGTCCAGATCGCGCGCCAGGCTCAGCAGGTCGACGGCCGGCCCGCCGCTGAGCTGCTCCACCGCCGCGGACACCGCCTCGCGCAACCGCACCAGCACGGTGCCCAGATGTTCGTCCGTACGGCGGTCCGTGTGCACCGGCAGCACCAGCACCGCGGCGACGATCCCGCAGGCCGCGCCCAGCGCCGTTTCCTCGATGCGCAGCACCAGCGTGGCGAGGCTGTAGGTGTTCAGGAGCGTGTAGAGCAGGCCGAGCATCGCGGTGACGAAGAACGACATCAGCGCGTACGACAGCGGCGCCGTGAAGAACATCCCGAAGACGCAGAGCAGGACCAGGGCGAACGCGGTCCAGGTGTGATTGCCCACCAGGCCGGCGAGTCCGACACCGGCGACCACGCCGAGCGCCGTGCCCAGCAGCCGGCGATAGCCCTTGACCAGGATCTCGCCCGTGGAAGCGGTGTTGAGGAACACCACCCAGCAGGTCAGCACCGCCCAGTACCAGCGCTGGCTGGAGAGGAACTCGCCCCCGACGATGGCCAGCGCGGAGCCCACCGCGACCTGGAACGCGGCCCGGGTGGTGGGCCGCTGGAGCCCGGTGCGGTCGTCCGCGGCCTCCTCGGATTCCTCGGCTCCGACGATCGCGAGGTCCTCGGCGTCGAACTCCTCCCGCGAGCGCATGGTGGCCGAGGTGTCGTCGGACTCGTCCTGCGGCCCGTCCAGCGCCAGCCGCAGGCCCAGGACGGCGCGGGCGGCCTCACCGAGACCGCGGAAGGCGTCCTGGACGCCCGGTGAGGCGCTCGGCAGGTTGTCCTCGTCGCGGTAGCCGAGCAGCCTGTTCCGTACGTGCGCGAGCGCGGTGCCGCGGTCGTCGGGCGCCCGGCGGGCGACCAGCAGATGGAGCGCTTCGAGGTCCCGGCGCAGCGTGCCCAGGGCATCGCCCTCGGCCTGCATACGGTTCGCGATGGCCGGTACGGGCGCATGCGGCAGATGCATGGTGAGGGTGTCCGTGCGCTCCGCGCTGCGGGCGTTGAGCAAGGTCATGCCCAGCCGTTCGGCGGCGATCTCGGCGTCCGCGACGCGGCGCTGCAGCAGCCCCGCGGTGGCCGCGTCACGGGTGCCCTCCTCCAGGCGCCCCTGGATCATCAGCGCCGTTTCGTGCAGCCGGGAGGTGTGCCGCCGCAGGTCGTCGAGGACGTGGTCCAGTTGCTTCGGCCCGGCGTCCACGAGCTCCCGGTGGGTGGCCAGCAGCTGCGCCAGACGTGCCCGGAAGGCCTCCCGCAGTCGGCTCAGGGTGCGTTCGGGGGTGTCGGGGACGAGGGTGAACCGGACGATCGCGCTGCAGACGAACGCGATGGCCAGGGTCAGGAACAGCTCCGGCAGGGCCGGCACGGTGGCGCGGACGAACAGCGAGATGAAGTAGACCTGGAAGCCGATCAGGCCCAGCGCCATGCCGCGGTCGCCGAAGCGGCGCGCGTAGACCGCGCCGAAGATCAGGGCGAGGAAGAACAGGTCGCCGGCGACGACCATGCTGTGCAGCAGGGCCCCCAGCGTCACGGCGGCGAGTGCGACGGGCAGGCCGAGGGCGAGCGTGACCGCCTGGCCGCGCACCTCCTTCTCCCTGATGGCGAACGTCGCGACCATGGCCGCCATGGCGCCCGCGACCATCAGGGTGACATTGGTGTGGAGCAGTGCGAGGGCGATGAGGGTGAGCACGATCGCCCCCACCGTCCGCAGCCCCGCCATCAGCCGCAGCAGCCCGGGGTCGGATGCCGCGAAGCGGTTCCAAGTGCCGGTACCGGTCCGTCGTATCGCTGCCATCACGCTGCCGTACGCTCCCCATCTTTGGCATCGGCCGAGGCCATGCGCGCCGCCGGCCGGGCGTCCCCAGCATGGCATGACGCCTGGCCGGGGCGGCCGTGGGCCGGAGCGAGGCGGTTCGTCCGGATGCGTCCGCCGCTCAGTCCCCGTGCGCGGCCGGGTCCGTGTGGCCGTTCTCGACGGCCTCGTACGCGGCGCCCGCCACGGCGAGGTCCTCCCACGCCATGCCGACGCTCTTGAAGAGCCGGGGGCGGGCCGGGTCCGCGGTGGTGGCCCGGGTGGCCAGGTCGGCGAGCGGGACCAGCGCGGCGCGGTCGAGGCGGCCGCTGTCCAGGTCCGGGATGAGGTCGCCGGCTTCGCGTACGGCGGCGGAGCGGGACTCGACCACGACCGTGCTGCGGCGGACGGTGGCGCTGTCGACCTCGCGGCTGCCGCGTTCGTGGGATCCGACGGCCATGACCGTGGCGTGCGGCATGAGCAGGGTGCCGTCGAACAGCGGGGTCCTGGCGGTGGTGCAGCAGGCGACGAGGTCGGCGGTCGCGACGGCGGACGGATCGCCGGATACGACGTCGAGCCCGGTGTCCCGGCGGGCGGCTTCGACGAACCGCTCGACGTGCGCGGGAGTGCGCCCCACGACGGTGACATGGGCGACGGGCCGCACCACGCGCAGCGCGTCCAGATGGCGGCGCGCCTGGGGGCCGGTGCCGAACACCACCAGACGGCAGGCGTCGGATCCGGCGAGCAGGTCGGCGGCGAGGGCGGATACCGCGGCGGTGCGCACGGTGGTCAGCGCGATCCCGTCGAGCAGCGCCAGCGGGGCGAGTGTCGGGGCGTCGAACAGCAGGTACTGGCCCTGTACGCGGGGGAGTCCGGCGGCCGGGTTGTCCGGCGCGACGGTGGCGATCTTGACCCCCGCGTACCGGTTCCGGTGCGCGGGCATCAGGAGCAGCTGGCCGTGTTCCACGGGCACGATGGTCCGGGGCGGGTCGGATTCGGGGTCCGTCCCGCTTTGCAGGGCGGCGCGCAGCGCGTCGATGGCCGCGGCCATCGGCAGTGCGTGCAGGAGGCCGGTCTCGCTGATGATCCGCGTCGCTGTCATGGTGCGAAGCTAACGGGGGAGGGGCGTCCGGAGCGTGACGGCGGGGGCGGTTCGTGGGGTTCCGCGTTGCGGCGGGAGCTCGGTGCTCCCGCCGCAACGCGGTATCCGGGAGGGGACGGCGGCCGCGCGGACCGCGCTCTCCCCGCGCGGACCGCGCTCTCCCCGCGCGGACCGCGCTCTCCCCGCGCGGTCAGCAGGCGCCCAGGTCCTGCCAGACTCCCGAGCCTCCGGTGGAGGGCGTCTCGCCCTGGGTCCACCATTTGGCCTGCCAGGTGTGGCCGTTGTAGGCGACCCGGTCGCCGCCCACGTAGACGGCGTCGGCGCGGTAGGCGGCGGCGGTGCAGCTGCCGTTGTCCGGCGGTGTGGTGGGCGGCGGGGTGGTGGGCGGCGTGGCCCCGGCGAACTTCACCGAGTACTTGGTGAAGTCGTACGCGCCCTGCGGCACGCTGCTGCAGGTGCCGGACGTCCGGCCGTTGTTGTCGGGCGGGGAGCACTGCCGGTCACGGTTGACGGACCAGTTCGTGAAACGTGCCATGTGGTGGGCGGTCGCGAAGTCCAGCACGGTCTGGAAGTCCGCCTGGGTGAAGTACTCGCCGGTGTCGCTGCGGCCGTTCATCTGCGAGATGCCCTCGTGGGCGTATGCGGTGGCCTCGTCCCAGCCGTAGGTGGAGCGCAGGACGGAGTTGAAGTTCGTCAGGGCCGCGGTCTGCGCAGCGGCGCCGTTGAAGCCGCCGTCGAAGGGCATGATCGAGAAGTTGTCCGGGGTGAAGGACTGGGACTTGGCCTCGTTGAGCATCTGCTTGCCGAACCAGCCGGTGCCGTCGGCGGTCCCGGCGGTGGTGACGGAGAGGTAGAGGCCGGGGTTCTTCTGCTGGAGGATCTTGGCGGCCCCGATTTCGTTGTGGATGGCGGCGGCGTTCTCGTACTCCGGCTCCTCCAGGTCGAAGTCGAGCGCCTTGAGGCCGTACTTGTCGACGACCTGCTGGTACGCGGCGGCCGTCGCCTCGGGGGTGGCGCAGCTCTGTCCGAGCTTGGTGCCGCCGTAGCCGCCGACGGACGCGGAGACGTCGCCGCCCTTGGCGCGGATCGCGGCGATCACGCCGGCGACCGCGGTGTCCGAGCCCACCGGGTTCGTCCCGTCCCAGGTCGGCGAACAGCCGCCCCCGTTCGGCGCCAGGATGAACGCGAGCTGGAACGCCTTGAGCCCGGTGGCGTCCATCACGGCCCCGGCGTCCGGCGGGTCGTTGTCGAGCGGCATGAGATAGGGCGCCGCCGCGTACCAGTTGCTGCCCAGGGCCTTCGGGGCCGCGGCGGCGGTGCCGTGGCCGACGGCGAGAGCCGTGCCGGCGGCCGCGAGCGCGAGACACGCCGCCGAGACGGCGGCGGCGAGAGATCTGATGTGGCGAGGTGGCACATGCCCTCCCAGGAGCGAGTGGTCCAGACCAATCGCTCCACAGAGTGGTCCCTCGTCATGAATGCGTCAACACTTTGGACCGGACCAAGTACCGAAGTGTCCTTGCCGCGTGCGCGGGGATTGTGGGCGCGGCCGGATGCGCCTGCCGCCTACCCGTGGACCGTCGCCCGGGCGTGCGCGTAGGTCTCGCGGATGCGGCGGCCGGTGGAGCCGTCGGCGGGGACCGGAATCCGTCGCGCCGTGGCGAGCGGCCAGTGCGGCGGCTCGGGGGTACCCGCCAGCGCCCAGGCGGCCTGGCGGGCCGCGCCCAGCGCGACGTACTCCTCGGGTTCGGGCACGGTGACCGGGGTACCGAAGATGTCCGCGGCGATCTCGCCCACCACAGGTGCCTTGGCGGCCCCGCCGATGATGAGGACGCGCCGGGCGCTGACGTCCTGGGCGCGCAGCCGGTCGAGGGCGTCGGCCATGTTGCACAGCATGCCTTCGACCGCCGCGCGGGCGAAGTTCGGCGGGTGCATGTTCGCCTTGCGCATACCCATCAGACTCCCGGCGGCCTCGGGGAGATTGGGGGTGCGCTCGCCGCCCAGATAGGGGAGCAGGACGAGGCCGCCGGCGCCGGGTTCGGCCTGCCGGGCCAGGGGGTCGAGGTCGTCGAGCGCGATGCCGAGCATGCGGGCGGAGGAGCTGAGGACCCGGGCGGCGTTGAGGGTGCACACCAGCGGCAGGAAGCGGCCGGTGGCGTCGGCGAAGCCGGCGACGGCGCCGGTCGGGTCGCCCACGGGGTGCGGGGAGACGGCGAAGGCGGTGCCGCTGGTTCCCAGGGAGATGACCACGTCGCCCGGCTGGAGGCCCAGGCCCAGGGCGGCGCCCATGTTGTCGCCGGTGCCGGCCGCCACCAGGGCCCCGTGCGGCGTGCGGCCGGCCACCTCGTACGGGCCGAGTACGCGGGGCAGTTCGGGAGAGCGGTCGCCGAAGGCGAGGGTGATCAGATCGCGGCGGTAGGCGCCCTCGGCCGGTGACCAGTAGCCCGTACCGGAGGCGTCCCCCCGGTCGGTGACCGGTTCGGCGCGCGTACCGGGGCCGCCGCACAACTGCCAGGTCAGCCAGTCGTGCGGCAGCAGCACCCGGTCGGTACGGTCCGCGTGGTGCGGCTCGTGCTCGGCCAGCCAGCGCAGCTTGGCGACGGTGATGGCCGCGACCGGTACGGTGCCGACCGCCTCGGCCCATTTCTCCGGCCCGCCGAGCTCGTCGACGAGGTCCGCCGCGGCCTGCGCGGAGCGGGTGTCGTTCCACAGCAGTGCCTCGCGCACCGGCTGCCCGGCCGCATCGAGGGCCACCAGGCCGTGCTGCTGCCCCGCGACCGCGACGGCATCCACGTGCTCCAGGAGGCCGTCGCCCGCTGCGCGGAGCGCCTGCCACCAGGCCTCGGGGGCGACCTCGGTGCCCTCGGGATGGGCGGCGCGGCCCCGGTGCAGGACCTCCCCGGTGTCGGCGTCGCAGACGACGACCTTGCAGGACTGGGTGGAGGAGTCCACCCCGGCAACTGTGGGCATGACGTTGTCGCTTCCGGTTCCGTGCAACGAGACGAAGGGGCAGGGGGGTTCAGGCCTGGGGACGGAGCTGGATCTTGCGGCCGGAGCCGTCCCGGAACGTCTGCAGGGCGGCGCCGAAGCCGTCCAGTCCGTAGCTGTGGGTGATCATCGTGTCGGCGTCGATGACCCCCTTCGCCATCAGGTCCACGGCGCGGCCGAAGCTGTGCAGGACGGCCATCGAACCGACGATGGTGATCTCGTCGTTGTACACGCGGAACGGCGAGAACGACGCCTTGGCGGCCGAGGGCGCAACGCCGAACTGCTGGAAGGTGCCGCCGCGGCGCACCCGGGTCAGGCCGTCCTCGATGACGGGGATGACGCCGGTGCAGTCGATGACGGTCTCCCAGCCCTGCGGCCGCTCCAGCGCTTCGGCGCTCACCGCGACGGCGTCCGCCCCGAGCCGTTCGGCGATCTCCAGCCGGTCCTTGTTGATGTCGACGACCGAAAGGGATGCCGCGCCGGCGGCCTTGGCGAGCTGGAGCATCATCAGGCCCATGGTGCCCGCGCCGTAGATGAGGTAGTGGTCGCCGAGGCGGCGCGGCAGGACGTCGAAGCCGCGCACCGCACACGACAGCGGCTCGATCAGCGTGCCCTGCGCGACGTCGACGTTCGCGGGCAGCCGGTAGCAGTTCGCGGCCGGCACCTTGACGTACTCGGCCATCGCACCGTCCACGGTGTCGCCGATCGCGCCCCAGTTCTCGCACAGGTTGCCGTGCCCGATCGAGCAGTAGTGGCACGCGCCGCAGAACAGTGACGGGTCGACGGCGACCTGCTCCCCGGTGCGCAGCCCGCTCACTCCCGCCCCCAGCGCGACGATCTCGCCGGTGAACTCATGGCCGGGGATGATCGGATACGGCGTGGGTGCGAACTCCCCCTGGACGATGTGCACATCGGTGCCGCAGATGCCCACCGCGGCGGGCGCGACGATGACCTCGCCGGGCCCCGGGGTGGGGTCATCGACGGTGGTGACCTCGTAGTGCCCGGGGGTGTGGATGACGACAGCACGCATGGATCGGGGCCTTTCTCGGATGGTGCGGGGGTGCGGGGACGGGGGGCCCGGCTTCGGGCCGGTTCAGCCGGCGGGGTCGACGGTGCGAACCTCGACGCCGAGGTCGCGGACGGGCCTGAGTTCGCTCTCCGGGGTGCCGGTGTCGGTGACCAGCAGGTCGTAGCCGCTGACATCGCCGTAGGGATAGGTGGCGGTGCGGCCGAACTTGCTGTGGTCGACGGCCAGTACGGCGCGGTCGGCGGCCTGGAGATACGCCTGCTTGTTGTCCGCGTATTCGCGCACCGGGTGGAAGAGCCGGCCGCCGCTTATCGACGTGGCGGTGACGAAGGCGACGGTGGCGCGGATGTCCTGCAGCTGGCGCCGGGTACCCGGGCCGGCGCAGGACTCGAAGTCCTCGTAGAAGCGGTCGCCGAGCAGCGTCACCTCGGCGGGCGACGCCGCCAGGAGGTAGGCGATGCGCAGCGAGTTGGTGATCACCCGGATCCCGTCGACGGTGGCGAGCCGGCGGGCGAGCGGGAAGAGCGTGGAGCCGCAGTCGACCAGCACCGTGTCGCCCGGGGAGACCTCGTCCATGAGCGCGTCCGCAAGGGCGGTCTTCAGCTCGACGTGGGCGTTCTCCCGGAAGCGCAGCGCACTCTCCATGGCGACGTTGGAGAAGGCCGTCGCCACACCGCGGCCCTTGCGCAGCAGCTGGCGCTCGTGGAGGTTGTCGAGGTCCCGGTGCATGGTCATCACGCTGACGTGCATGCGCGCGGCGAGTTCGGCGATGCGTATCTCGCCCTCCTGGGCGACATGGCGCAGCACCGCCTGACGGCGCTCCTCGACCTCGGCCTCGGAGCCGCGACTCGCTCTCACTGTGGGCACCCCCGTTCGTTTCCGCGGCGGTCCGCCGACGTGCTCTCACCCTAGAACATCACACACTTTATGTGAAGCTCTTGAAATTCTCTGTGAGGTTGTTCAGTCTGATGGCCACCTGCGGGCAAACGCCCGCCCCTCAGGAGGTCCCCGCCGTGCTGCGCACACCCCAAGTGAGCGATCCCTCGTCGCCCCGCCCCGCCGTCCTCGGGATCCCCCGGGCCCTCATATGGGGCTATATCGGCGTTCTGCTCTTCATGATCGGCGACGGTGTGGAGACCAGCTATCTGCCCACGTACTTCAAGGCCGACCTCGGCTTCACGGAGGCGGGCGTCGGCGTCGTCTTCACGGTGTACGGGGTCACCGCCGCCGTGGGCGCCTTCCTGGCGGGCGGGCTCTGCGATCTGTGGGGGCCGCGCCGGGTGATGATGGCCGGCGCCGCCTGCTGGGCGGTCTGCCATGCCTTCCTGCTCGCGGTGGCGGTGCCCGCCCACTCCTACCCGCTGATCCTCGTCAGCTACGGCCTGCGCGGCTTCGGGTATCCGCTGTTCGCCTACGGATTCATGGTCTGGATCATGGCGGGCGCCCCGGAACGGCAGCTCGGCAAGGCGCTCGGCTGGTTCTGGTTCTGCTTCACCATGGGATACCCCGTCATCGGCTCCGCTCTGGTCTCGCTCCTCAAACCCGCGATCGGCTTCTACCGCACGCTGTGGGTATCGCTGGCGGTGATCGTCGCGGGCGCTCTGGTCGTCCTCCTCCTGCTGCGCGAACGCACCGGATTCCAGGGCCTGTCCAGGGGGCCGGAGCGGGTCGGTCCCTCGCGTACCTTCCTGGGCTGTTTCACCGTCATGTTCGCCAAGCCGCGCGTCGGCATGGGGGCGTTGGTCCGGCTCATCAACACCACCTCGCAGTTCGGCGTGTGGGTCTTCATGCCGCTCTTCCTCGTCGACCGGGTCGGCTTCAGCGCACAGGAGTGGGCCTCGCTGCTGATCGTGATGATGGTGAGCAACCTCGCCTGCGTCGTGACCTTCGGTGCGCTCGGTGACAGGTGGAGCCGGCGCAAGACCGTCGCCTGGCTCGGCGGCGTGGTCTCCGCGATCGCCTGTCTGGCGCTGTACGGCGTGCCCGAGGCTGCAGGACATCACTACCTGCTCGTCGCGATCGCCGCGGGCGCGCTGGGCGTCGGCATGGCCGGATACGTTCCCCTGCCGCCGCTCATGACCTCGCAGGATCCGGAACGCAAGGGGCAGATCATGTCGGCGTACACCCTGGGCGCCGGCGCCAGCATGGCCTTCGGTCCGCTCATCGGCACGGTCTTCATCGGTGTGATCGGCATGGGGGGAGTCATGGGGATCTATGCCGCCCTGCATCTGCTCAGCGCCGTTCTCGTGCTGTGCATGAAGACGCCCGAGCCGCGGACGGGCGACGGCGCGCATGCCGTCGCGCGTCGGGCGGAGCGGCAGGAAGCGGGGGCGTTGACAGCGCCTTCCGGAGGGCGTTGACAGCGCTCTCCGGAGGGCGTTGACAGCGCTCTCCGGAGGGCTTTAATAGGGAAAAAGGTGCATATGAGCCTCAATGGCTCATTCGAGCGCCGAGCGCGGTAGCCAGAAAGGCCAGGGCTGTATATGCGCACCCACCACACCGGCCCCGAATACCTGGTGCAGACCGCCGCGATGGCCACGAGGTTCTACCTCGAAGGCAAATCCAAGATGGAGATCGCGGAGGAGTTCGGCATCAGCCGGTTCAAGGTGGCCAGGACGCTGGAGTCCGCCCTCCGGGACGGCTTGATCCGCCTGGAGATACGCCTGCCCGCCGAACTCGACGCCGGTCTCTCCGACGCCCTGCGCACGCGCTACGGCCTGCGGCACGCCATCGTCATCGCCGCACGGCAGGAGGTCCCGGACGACACGGTCCAGGCCACCCGCCGCCTCGGCGCGGTCACCGCCGATCTGCTGGCCGAGATCGTCACCGAGAACGACGTCCTCGGGCTCGTCTGGGGCCCCGAGGTCGAAGCCGTCGGCCTCGAACTGACCACGCTCGCCCGGTGCACCGTCGTCCAGCTCTGCGGAGTCACCCCGCTGCGGCCCGTCAGCGTGACCGCCGTGGAGGCGGTGCGACGGGCCGCCACCATAGCGAGGGGCGCGGTCCACCCCATCTACGCGCCCCTGCTGCTGCCCGATGCCACGGCGGCCCGGATGCTGCGCGAGCAGCCCGGCGTCGTCGACGCGGTCCGCCGCTTCGGCGAGGTGACCAAGGCCGTCGTCACGGTCGGTGGCTGGGGCCCGGGGCTCTCCACGGTCTACGACGCGCTCAGCGACGCCGAACGGGAGGACTACCGGCGCCGCGGCGTATGCGCCGAGGTCGCCGGCCGGCCGCTCGACGCCGAGGGACGCGACATCGTCCCCGAACTGACGGAACGGATCATCGCCATCAGCTTCGACGAGCTGCGCAAGGTCCCCGACGTCATTCTCATGGCCGACGGCATCGAACGGGCCACCGCCGCCTCGGCGGCGCTGAAGACCGGCCTCTTCAACGGCGTGGTCACCGACGCCAGGGTTGCCGCGAGCCTGCTCTAGGTGTTCGGCCCGACGGGTCACGGCAGGGAATCGGCAATGCTGCGTCCCTGGGCGCGGGGTCTTGCTCCGTTGGTGGGATTGCGGAGCGATTCCCGCATTGTCGCCGCGGGTGGGGTGAAAGGTGCCAGCCGTGAGAGCACGACGCCGTGGAGGGACGGGCCGGAGCGACGCCGGGCGCGTGGCCGGGGCGACGGCCGTGGTCCTGGCCGTGGTGGTGGCGGCCGGCGGCTGCTATCGGGGCGCCGGCGATGTCGGCAACCGCGGCCGCGACACCATCAACGTACTGATGGTCAACAACCCGCAGATGGTGGATCTGCAGAAGTTCACCGCCGCGCACTTCACCAAGGAGACCGGCATCAAGGTGAACTTCACCGTGCTGCCGGAGGACGATCTGCGCGACAAGATGAGCCAGGACTTCTCCAGTCAGGCCGGGCAGTACGACGTGGCGAGCGTGAGCAACTACGAGACGCCGATCTACGCCCGCAACGGCTGGCTGACCGAGCTGGGTACGCGTGCCGCCAAGGACCGCTCGTTCGACCAGGGCGACATCCTGGCCCCGGTCCGCAAGTCCCTCACGGCCGCCGACGGGAAGGTGTACGCGGAGCCGTTCTACGGCGAATCGTCGTTCCTGATGTACCGCAAGGACCTGTTCCAGGCGGCCGGGCTGAGCATGCCCGCCCGGCCCACCTGGCGGCAGGTGGCCTCCATGGCCGGGAAGCTGGACGGCTTCCGCAAGGGCATGAAGGGGATCTGCCTGCGCGGGCAGCCCGGTTGGGGCCAGCTGATCGCCCCGCTGACGACCGTGGTCAACACCTTCGGCGGTACCTGGTTCACCAAGGACTGGCACGCCGAGGTGGACAGCCCGGAGTTCACCAAAGCCACCGAGTTCTATGTCGATCTGGTCCGCAGGCACGGGGAGGCGGGCGCGCCGCAGGCCGGCTACACCGAGTGCCTCAACGACATGCAGCAGGGCAAGGTCGCCATGTGGTACGACGCGACGGCCGGCGCCGGCTCGCTGGAGGGCTCCGACTCCAAGGTCGCCGGGAAGGTCGGCTACGCACCGGCTCCGGTGGAGCGGACCGCCAACTCGGGCTGGCTGTACACCTGGGCATGGGGCGTGCAGAAGGCCGGTAAGAACCAGGACGCGGCGTGGAAGTTCATCAGCTGGGCCTCCAGCCAGGAGTACGAGCAGCTGGTGGGCCGCACCCTGGGCTGGTCGAAGGTGCCCGGCGGCAAGCGGGCCTCCCTCTACCGCAACCCCCAGTACATCCGGTCCGCCCGTGCCTTCGCCGGCCCGACCGAGCGGGCGATCAGCTCGGCCCGGCCCGACGACCCGGGGCTCCAGCCCCGCCCCGCGCCCGGGATCCAGTTCGTGGGCATCCCCGAGTTCGCCGACCTCGGCACCAAGGTCTCCCACGAGATCAGCTCGGCCATCGCGGGCAAGCAGAGCGTGCCCGCCGCCCTCCGTCACGGCCAGCGACTGGCGCGGGAGGTGGCCCGCGCCTATGGAGGCAACTGACGCAGCGCGGCACGGCCCCCACGGAACCTCCCGCACCCGCCGCCGCCCGGCCCTGGACCGGGCCAGAGCGCGCGCCCGCCGCGCGCCCCTGCTGCCCGCCCTGGTCTTCCTCGTCGTCGTCACCCAGCTGCCGTTCGTGGCGACGGTGGCGATCTCCCTCCTGCGCTGGAACGCACTGGCCCCGGACAACCGCGGCTTCGCCGGCTTCGGCAACTACCGGGCCGTCTTCACCGACCCCGTGCTGCGCAACGCGGTGTGGACCACGGTGCTGCTGACGGTGACCGTGGTGCTGGTCAGCCTGCTGCTGGGGCTCGGCCTCGCGCTGCTGCTGGACCGCAGCTTCCGCGGCCGCGGCATCGTCCGCACGATGCTCATCACCCCGTTCCTCGTCGTCCCGGTCGCCGCGGCGCTGCTGTGGAAGCACGCCCTGTTCAACGCCTCTTACGGACTGCTCAACGGCTCACTGACCTGGCTGTGGAGCCTGTTCGGAAGCGACGACCCACCGCAGCCGGACTGGTTGACCGGCGCTCCGCTCGCCGCCGTGGAGGTGGCGCTGATCTGGCAGTGGACACCGTTCATGATGCTGATCCTGCTGGCCGGGCTGCAGAGCCGGCCCGCCGACATCGTCGAGGCCGCGCGGGTGGACGGCGCCTCCGCCTTCGACATCTTCCGCTATCTGACCCTGCCCCACCTGCGCCGCTACCTGGAACTGGCCGCCCTGCTCGGGACCATCTTCATCATCCAGAACTTCGACGCGGTCTTCACCATCACCTCCGGCGGCCTGGGCACGGCCAACCTCCCCTACGCCATCTACCAGACCTTCTACCAGGCCCACGACTACGGACGGGCCTCCGCGCAGGGCGTCGTCGTGCTGATCGGCTCCCTGCTCGTGGCCACCCTCGCGCTGCGCACCGTCTCGTCCCTGCTCCGCGAGGAGGGCCCCCGATGACCGGCGCGCCGCGTGCCGCACACCGGCTTCCCGTTCCCGCCCGCCGCCGACGTCGCCGGAGCGCGTACCTGGGCCTGCTCGCGTGGCTGTGCGGTCTGCTCTTCTTCGTGCCGGTGGCGTGGATGGTGCTGACGTCCTTCCACAGCGAGACGGACGCGGCGACCAACCCGCCCAGCCTCGGTGCCGGGCTCAGCCTGCACGGCTACCGGGAGTTCTTCGGCGAGGGCACCGGCGTCAGCCCCTGGCCACCGCTGATCAATTCGCTGACCGCGTCGGTGGCCTCCACCCTCCTCGTCCTGCTGCTGGCCGTACCGGCGGCGTACGCCCTCTCCATCAAGCCGGTCCGCAAGTGGAGCGACGTCCTGTTCTTCTTCCTCTCCACGAAGATGCTGCCGCTGGTCGCCGGGCTGCTGCCGATCTACCTCGTCGCGCAGAACACCGGGATGCTCGACAACATCTGGCTGCTGGTCATCCTCTACACCTCGATGAACCTGCCGATCGCGGTGTGGATGATGCGCTCGTTCCTCGCCGAGGTCCCGGTGGAGATGCTGGAGGCCGCCTCGATCGACGGTGCGGGACTGACCACCACCCTGACCCGGATCGTCGCGCCGGTCGCCATGCCGGGCATCGCCGCCACGGCCCTGATCTCCTTCATCTTCAGCTGGAACGAGCTGCTGTTCGCCCGGGTCCTGACCGGCGTCGTCGCCGGTACGTCACCGGTGTTCCTGACCGGCTTCGTCACCAGCCAGGGCCTGTTCCTGGCCAAGGTGTGCGCCGCCGCCACCGTCATCTCCCTCCCGGTGCTCATCGCCGGATTCGCCGCCCAGGACAAGCTCGTCCAGGGCCTCTCCCTCGGAGCCGTGAAATGAGCAGTCGGGCGCCTTACCGGACACCATCGGTCAGCTGCGCACCGTGACGAAGAACGAGGCGAATTGCTCGTCTGAGCGCCATTTGCTCATGTTTGAAATGGGGGTCCCCGAACCATTGACATCGCTTTCCACGGATCTTTAATGGAAGGGAAATTGCATATATGAGCTGTATGCGCTCACTTGAGCAAATAATGCAGAAGCGGCCGTTCTGGTGACCGTTCTGATGCCCGTACTGATGGCCGTGCCGATGACGCACTTGCCCGCTTGAAGGGTTAAGCAAATGACTGCTGTGGCTGAACTCGCCATCCCTTGTGATGTCGAAATGGCTGCTGTCTCGCTCACGTTGCCGGCAGTCCTGCGCTCCGCCCGGCAAGCGCGGACCTTTACCGCGGAGTCATTGCGACGGTGGGGCGAGAGCGAAGAGACCACCGAAGCGGCCGTGCTGGTCGTCTGCGAGCTGGTCACCAACGCCATCCGCCATGGAGCACGACCGCCGGCCGAATGCGGCGGCGGTCGGGGGCCGGATTCCGTGATCGCTCTCAGGCTGGTCCTGGAATCCGACGCGCTGTGCATCGAGGTGCACGACGCGTCCGCGGTCCTGCCCGTCCAGCGCACGGCCGGCCGGGAAGAGGACTGCGGACGCGGGATGGCGATCATCGCGGCGCTTGCCGAGACCTGGACCTGCGGCGTGGATCCTGGTGGCGGCAAGTGGGTCCGCGCGACCCTCGCGCGCCCTGGCCGCGGGGGACTCACGCCACTGGCCTGAGACCCGGCACATAGGCCATTCCATGGGCACCCGATTCGCCGGACTTCGGTACGTCCAGCGTGGTCACCGTCTCCAGTCGCTCCAGGTCCACCACGGTCACGGTGCCGGCAATCCCGGCGGCGACATAGCCGTACCTGCCGTCCGGGGAGGAAATGATCGTCAGGGGGAAGGCGCCCACCGGGATCCGGCCCAGTGGCGCGTCGCCGTCCTGGCCGTGGACATACAGCAGCCCGGGGGCCTGTCGGCCCGGCGCCGCGCTGTCCGTGGCCGTGCGCAGTTCGCCCGTCAGGACGAGACCGGTCGCCGTGACGTGAACGGGGAAGAGCGTGCCCTCGGCCGGCAGCGTCCGCACGATCGCACCGGTCGCCGTGTCGATGACCCGCACGCCGTGCTCCCGGCCCGGACCGGCCGCGAAGTCCCCCGGCGGGGTCGCCACATACACCCACCGGCCGTCAGCTGAGATCGCGATGCCCTCGCTGCCCGGCACCGCGATGCGGTCGGTGACCGTACCCGACACCAGGTCCACGACCGAGACGAACGGCGCTTCCTTGTTCGCGGTGTAGGCGCGGCGGCCGTCCGGGGTCAGCACGAACCAGTGCGGGCCATGAGCGCCGACCGGCACCCGGCGCACCACGGTGCGGGACGCGGCGTCCAGCGCCACCAGGGCACCCGCCTCGTTCCCGTGCGCCTCCACGCTGACCCACAGCAGTTCCCCCGACGGGTCCAGGGCCATCCCGTGCGGCGCGCACTCGGGGGAGAGGTCGACGGTGTCGACCAGGCGCCGCGCGTCCGGGTCGATCCACCAGCTCGTGCGCCCGGCCGCTGTTGGCGTGGTAGGAGCCGGAGCGGTAGGTCACGGTGGCGTAGAGCAGCCGCCGCGCCGGGTCGTAGCACAGCTCATGGGGCTGGCTCGGTACGGTCACCGCACCCAGGCGGTCGTACGTCGCCGCGTCGAAGAAGGTGACCGTGGGGCCGCTCTGGCTCACCACGGCCAGGACATCTGCCGTCGTTGTCGTCATGGGTACAGGCTCCGGCGGCCGGACCCTTGACTCCAGTGCGGCTCTGACAAGGTGTCATTGCGCCGCGCGCACACCATGAGGCAGCGCCGGGGATCCGTCGTCCGGCCGGTGAGCGGAGTCACAGCGGAGTCACACCGTTCCACCCGCGGTGGGGGAAGCGCCGAGCGGAGGTGGCCCACGCAAAGGGCCGGACCCGTCGGTAGGAGTCCGGCCCTTCGCGGTGTGTGCCGCTCAGTGGGCTACTTGAGGAAGCCCATGTGCTCGTAGACCGGGTGCTCGGTCATGCCGAGGGCGCCCATGTTGGCGAGCTTCTTGTTGACGGCCGCGATGTCGGGGCGCTGGTAGAGCGGCAGGACGCCGGCGATCTGCCAGGCCTCGACGTCGGCCTGGTTGGTCTGCTTGAGCGCGCCGGCCGGGTCGGCGGCGTTGGTGCTTGCGGCGTACATGAGGTCATCCAGCTTCTTGCTGCCGACCTTCGCGTAGTTGTTTCCGCCCTTGACGGCGTAGACGTTGGTCGAACCGCTCGCGGGGAACGGGGTGCCGAGCAGGGTGTAGGGCGTGATGTCGAAGTCGCCCGGGGTGATGTACTTGTCGAAGAAGTCGTTGCTGGGCACCGTCTGGACCTGCAGCTTCACGCCGACCTGCTGGTACATCTGCGTCAGCATCGACCCCTCGTTGGTGGACGCGGGGGTGCCGGACGGGATGACGAACCGCAGCGACAGCTCCTGGCCGCCCTTCTTACGGATCTTGCCGCTGAGCTTCCAGCCCGCCTCGTCCAGCAGCTTCCCGGCCGCCTTCGGGTCGTACTTACCGAGCTTGCCCGAGTTGTCCTGGTACCCCTTCTGGTTGGCGTTCAGGAAGTTGTTGTTCTTGACGGAGGGCTTCCAGCCCAGGCCCTTGAGGTCCGACTTGGCGATCGTCTCGCGGTCGGTGGCCATGAAGAGCGCGTGGCGGACCTTGGGGTCCTTCAGCTTGGCGCTCTGGCCGTTGAACGTGATCTGGCGGTAGTTGGGGCCGCCCGCTTCCCGGATCTCACCGGCCGCCACCTTGGACGCCTGCTTGTAGGCGGAGGCGTCGCCGCCGACGTCGAAGTAGTCGACCTCGCCGTTGGCGAAGGCGCCCGGCATCGAGGCCTGGTCCATCGCATGGAAGACGATCTTGTCCAGCTTGGGCTTGTCGCCCCACCACTTCGGGTCGGCCACCACGGTGACCGTCTTGGCGGACTTGTCGATGGTGCCCACCTTGAAGGCGTTGCCGGTGACCGGGATCTTGTTGACGTAGGCGGTGTTGAAGGCCTTGGCGTCGGAGACGTACTTCGCCGGGTAGAGCGGCTGGTTGGCCGCCGAGTTGAACATGCCCTTCCAGTCCGCGAACGGCTTGGCGAAGGTCATGACGGCCTCGTAGTCGTCCTTGCCCTTCTTGACATCCGCCACCTGGTCGAAGCCGACGGTGGAGGTCACCTTGTACGCCTTGTCGTGCCCGTCCAGGGCACGGGTGTTGGCGGCGACGTCCTTCCAGGTGATCGGCGTGCCGTCGGACCACTTGGCCTTGGGGTTCAGGTGCCAGGTGACGACCTGCTTGCCCTTGACGGTCTTGGTCGAGGCGTCCAGCAGGAACGGCTTGTTCGGGAGCTGCTCGCCGTCCGCCTGCGAGTTCCAGAAGCTCGGCATGAGGGACTTCATCACCTCGGTGGGGCCGGCCTGGAGACCGTCGATCTCGACGATGTTCCACTGCGTGGCGAACGTGGTGATAGCCCAGTTCATCGTCCCGCCCTGCTTGAGCTTCGCGGGGTCGGTCGCCTTGATGTTGATGGAGGTCGACTTCTGCGGGGCCTTCTGCTCCGCTTCGTCACTGTCGGAGCCGCCGCAGGCGGTCAGCGCGAGCGACGACACGGCGAGCGTGGCGACGAGGGCGAGTGGATATCGGGAGACCTTCACGAGTTCCTCTTCCTGGGTGGCCGTGCTGTGCCGGCCACCGGTGTGTGGGGTGGAGCAGGCGTCCGGGCGGATCAGTGCGATGCCGAGCCGATGCGGCGGCGCATCACTGCGCTGCCGCCGGCTCGACGACATCGACCGCCGCCGCGTAATGGCAGGCCGCGGTGTGGTCCGGTCCGAGGACGGCCGTGGCGGGGTCCTCGTCCCGGCAGCGGGCCTGCTGGCTTTCGCCGAGCCCGGCGTACTTCGGGCAGCGTCCCGCGAACCGGCAGCCGGACGGTACGTCCGCCGGGCTGGGCAGATCGCCGCTGAGCAGAATCCGGCTGCGCTCGCGCTCCTTGCGCGGATCGGGCAGCGGGACCGCGGACAGTAGCGCCTGCGTGTACGGATGCGAGGGCGCGGCGAAGACGTCGTCGGCCGCGCCGAGCTCCACGATCCGGCCGAGGTACATGACCGCGATGCGGTCGGCGATGTGCCGTACGACGGACAGGTCGTGGGCGACGAAGAGATAGCTGAGCCCCAGGCGCGTCTTGAGCTCGTCGAGGAGGTTGAGGACGCCCGCCTGGATGGAGACGTCGAGGGCGGAGACCGGCTCGTCGAGGATGACCAGCTTGGGTTCCAGTGCGAGCGCGCGGGCGATGGAGATGCGCTGGCGCTGGCCGCCGGAGAACTCCTGCGGGTAGCGGTCGGCGTGCTCGGGCTCCAGGCCGACCATGTCGAGGAGTTCGGGGATCCGGGCGGCGATCCGCGCCTTGTCCCAGCCGTGGGTCTTCAGCGGCTCGGCGAGGATGTCGCCGACCGGCATCCGGGCGTCGAGCGCCGCCATCGGATCCTGGAAGACGATCTGCATATCGCGGCGGAGCCCCTTGCGGTCCGCCCGGCGCAGGCCGCGGATGTCCTTGCCGAAGACGGTGACGGTGCCGGCCTGGCCGCTGGGCAGGTCGAGGATCTCCAGCAGGGTGGTGGTCTTGCCGCAGCCGGACTCGCCGACCAGGCCGAGCGTTTCGCCCTCGCGGATGTCGAAGCTGATGCCGTCCACGGCCCGGACGGTGCCGACCGTGCGCTTGACGATCGCGCCCTTGGTGAGCGGGAAGTGCTTGATGAGACCGTCGAGTTCGAGGACGGTGGCGCGCTCCGCACGCGGCAGCCGCTCGACCTCGGCGGCCTCCGGCAGGACCGGCAGCGGATACACCGCATCACGGTCGAGCCCGGCGCCGATCTCGTGCGCGCGGTGGCAGGCGGTGGGGTGGTCGCCGCCCTCGGCGACCGTCAACTCCGGTTCCTGCGTGCGGCATTGGTCGATCGCGATGGGGCAGCGCGGCGCGAACGGGCAGCCGGGCGCCAGGTCGACCATCTTGGGCGGATTCCCGTCGATGGGCGTCAGGGCGCGGCGCGCGGTGCCTTCCGCGCGCACCTCGTCCAGCCGGGGGATCGCGCCCAGCAGGCCGATGGTGTACGGCATCCGCGGCGTGTAGTACACGTCGTCCACCGGTCCCGCCTCGACCGGCCGGCCCGCGTACATGACCTGCACCCGGTCGGCGAAGCCGGCGATGACGCCGAGGTCATGGGTGATCATGACGATGGCGGCTCCGGTGACCTCCTGGGCGGTCTTGAGCACCTCCAGGACCTGGGCCTGGATGGTCACGTCGAGGGCGGTGGTGGGCTCGTCGGCGATGATGACCTTGGGGTCGTTGGCGATGGCCATGGCGATCATCGCGCGCTGCCGCATACCGCCGGAGAACTCGTGCGGGAACGCGTCCACCCGGCGCTTCGAGTCGGGGATGCCGACCACGTCGAGGAGGTCGATGGCCCGCTTGCGGGCGACCGCCTTGTCCAGCGACTGGTGGACCTGGATGGCCTCGATGATCTGGTCGCCGACGGAGTAGACGGGGGTCAGGGCGGACAGCGGGTCCTGGAAGACCATGCCGATGTCCTTGCCGCGGATCTTCGACAGCGCGGCATCGCCGAGGCCGAGGAGTTCGCGTCCGGCGAGCTTGGCGGACCCGGAGACCTCGGCGCTCTCGGGGAGCAGTCCGAGGACGGCCATGGAGGAGACGGACTTGCCGGAGCCGGACTCACCGACGATGCCGAGGACCTCGCCGGGACGCACGGCGTAGGAGACGCCGCGTACGGCGTGCACCTCACCCGCTTCGCTCGGGAAGGAGACCGTCAGGTCGCGGACGTCGAGGACGGGCTGTGTCGCGTCGAGGGCCTCGGTGGGCTGGGCCGGGCTGGTCTCGGTCACCGTCGGGGTCCTTCCTGGGGTGCGCCGTGCGCGGAGTGGTGGTGTGGGGTGGGGACGGCACGCTTCACGAGGCGGCGCCCGGACCGTCCGCGGTGGCCGCCGGTGCCGGAACCGCCGCGGCCGCGGACGGCCGCTGCTGCTTCAGCCGCTTCTTCTTACGGGGCGAACGCGCCTTCGCGCCCGTCGCGTTGGGGTCGAGCGCGTCCCGCAGACCGTCGCCGATGAAGGAGATGGAGACGCCGATCAGCACCAGACAGCCGGCCGGGAAGAAGAACAGCCAGGGGTAGGTGGTGGCGTTGGTGGTGTTGTCGGCGATGACCGTGCCGAGGGAGACATCGGGGGCCTGCACGCCGAATCCGAAGTACGACAGGCTGCTTTCGCCGATGACCGCGGCGCCGACCTGGATCACCGTATCGATGATCAGCATCGAGGCCATGCTCGGCAGGATGTGCCGGAAGATGATGACCGGCGCGGGCACGCCCATGTACTTGGCGGCCTTGACGAACTCGCGGTCCTTGAGGGTGAAGGTCATGGACCGTACGACGCGGCCGGTGATCATCCAGCTGAAGGCGCCGAGCAGGACCACGAAGATCAGCCAGGTGGCGCCGCGGAACGCGGGCGACAGCACGGCGATGATCAGGAACGAGGGCATCACCAGCAGCAGGTCGACGATCCACATCAGCACCCGGTCGGCCCAGCCGCCGAAATACGCGGCGAAGGCGCCGACGGTGGCGGCCAGGAACGTGGAGATGACACCGACCAGCAGGCCGATGATCAGCGACTTCTGCAGACCGCGCATGGTGAGCGAGAAGAGGTCGACGCCGCCCTGCGTGGTGCCCCACCAGTGCTCCCCGGAGGGGTCGGCGAGGAAGTTCATGTAGTCGTGCTGCTGGTAGTCCCACTTGGTGAACAACGGGCCGACGTAGGCGCCGAGGAACAGCAGCACGAGGAGGAACAGCCCGAACAGCGCCAGGCGGTTACGGGCGAAGCGGCGGACGGTCAGCCGCAGACGTGAGGTACGGCCCTTCTCGGGACGGTCTTCCGCAGCATCGGCCGGGATGGGGCCGGGGGCGGGTTCGGTGGCAGGGGGCAGCTGGACGCTCATCGCGCGCTCTCCTGAGGTGCGGTGGGTGGGGTTCGGCCGGCGGGATGGGTCAACGGACCCGTACGCGCGGATCGAGCGCCGCGTACAGCAGGTCGGACAGCATCCCGGCGATCAGTACCAGTACGGCGGTGAACAGTCCCACCGTTGCCACGGAGTTGACGTCCTGTTTCTGAATCGAGTCGACGAGCAGCTCGCCCATGCCGTGCCAGCCGAAGGTCTTCTCGGTGAAGGTGGCGCCGGTGAACAGCAGCACGATGTTGTAGACCAGCAGCGGCACCAGGGGCAGGATCGCGGTCCGCAGGCCGTGTTTCACCAGGGCCTTTCGTCGGCGCAGCCCCTTGGCGCGGGCCGTCCGCAAGAAGTCGCTGCCGAGCACGTCGAGCATGCTGGAGCGCTGGTAGCGGCTGTAGAGAGCGACCTGAAGGATGATCAGGGTGAGCGCCGGGAGCAGCATGTGCTGGGCGCGGTTGACGAGGGCGTCGATGTTCCACTGCCCCGCGTACTGCGCGTCGTACTCGCCGAGCACCTTGATGGTCTGCGTTCCGTCGTTGAGGGCGGTGGCACCGATCTTCAGCGCGACACCGATCACGAACACCGGCATGGCCAGCACGAAGAACGAGGCCAGGGTGGTGAACCGGTCGAAGAGCCGGTATTGGCGAATGGCCCCGAACGCGCCGAGGGCGACACCACCCAGGGAGCCGACGATCGTGGCGAGCAGCAGCAGCCTAGTGGAGACACCCACCCGTCGGCCGAAATCGTCGTTGACGCTGTCGCCTTCGATGGTCTTGCCTAGATCCCCGTGGGCGACGCCTTCCGCCCAGTGCCCGAACCGCGTCAGGATCGGGGTGTCCGGGTTCATGTTGTACTCGTCGAGCGTCTTGGTGATGGACGCCTCGGGAAGCGGTGGATTGCGGCCCTCGAACTTGGCGCGTGGATTGAGGCTGAGCCCCGCGACGAAGTACGTCAGTGCCGCCGCGACGACCACCAGGACCAGATAGTTCGCCAATCGGCGCAGCAGATATCGGCCCATGTTTCGATGCCTCTCCCTCTTACGCACCGCATCAGCGCGTTGCGGCTGAGGTGGGGGCGGTGCTGTCCGAGCGACATCTTTTAGCGATAAAGGCCGATTGTCGATCACGGGATGTTTACGGAGCGGTAACGCCAACTCCTCCAACGGGCGGGGGCATTACGGACACAACCCGATGAACGTGTGAGCCGGAGCGTACCCTTACCTGTTATTCGCAGGTGGGGGCCGCTCCTCGGGGAACGATGCCCGGTATGCGGACGACGTGTCGAACGTCACGACGCTCGGGCGTAATTGAAGAAGACTTTACGTATTCGGGCGGGGCGACATGCGGCGTTCGGGTGCCGCGGGATCCGCTCCGACGGCCTGAGCGGGAGCGCCACCGGCCCGGTCGTCCGGGCGGGCCACGGAGGGCAGTTGTCTCGCGCGCTCCCGTGCCCCGCCGGGCGCCGGCCGGTCCGTCGCTCTGACCGGCCGAACGGCAAGCTCAGACGGAGGCGGGAAACGCGAACCGCACATCGGTCAGTTGTTCCGAGACCTCCCACAGGCGGCGGCCGGTCGCGGCATCGGCCGCGGCCGGGGACAGCTCGACCCGTGTCGGTCCGCCGCGCAGCTCGGCCGGGCCGTCCGGCCCGATGAACTGACCGCCCGCCACATCCGGTTCCGTCGCCGCATACAGCTGGGGCAGCGCGCCCTGCGCCGGGGGCTGGGCGAACAGTGGGTTGCCGATGCGGCCGAAGACCACCCGCCACAGGCCGATCGGCCCGTTCATCTGCAAGTTGGTCGCGGTGTAGCCGGGGTGGGCGAGCACGCTGCGCACCGGACTGCCGGCCTCGGTCAGTCGACGGTGGAGCTCCCGGCCGAAGACGGCATTGGCCAACTTCGACTGGTCGTAGAACCCCATGGCCGAGTAGCTGCGCGCACCGTCGAGGTCGTCGAAGCGGATGCGGCCCTTCCGGTGATTGATCGAACTCACCGTGACCACGCGGGGATCGCGGCCGGGGACTTCCCCTTGGTCCAGCGGGGTCGAGGGCTTGGGGGCGGCCAGCAGGTCGAGCAGCAACCCGGTGAGGGCGAAATGGCCCAGATGGTTGCAGGCGAACTGCACCTCGTGGCCCTGTGCGCTCAGGGTGCGGGGCGGTGCCATCACGCCGGCGTTGTTGACGAGCACGTCCAGCCGCGGATGGTCGGCATGCATCCCGTCGGCGAAGGCGCGGACCGAGTCGAGGTCGGCCAGGTCGAGACGGCGCACCTCGAGGCGGGCATCCGGCTGCTCGGCGGTGATCTCTGCGACGGCCCGGCGGCCGCTGTCCTCGTTGCGCACCGCGAGGATCACGTGCCCGCCCCGGTGGGCGAGCGCCCGGGTGGTTGCCAGGCCGAGGCCGCTGTTGGCTCCGGTGACGACGAATACCCGCCCGGTCTGGTCCGGGATCCGCTCGACGGTCCAGTGCTGCTTCTGTGTCATGCGGCATAGGCTGCCGTCAGTGGCACTTGGTGTCAAGACGCTACCGAGTGTCATGTGAGGCAGCGTGGCGCTACCATGGCCGGGTGAACTCCCGCCCTGAAGTCAGCCTGGCCCAGCGCAAACGTCAGCTCGTGGCGAACGAACTGACCGAAGCGGCGCTGCAACTACTGGCGCTCAAGGGGTTCGACGCGGTCACCATCGACGAGATCGTCACCAGCGCCGGAGTGTCCAAGCGGACCTTCTTCCGGTACTTCGCGTCCAAGGAGGACGTGGTCGTCCAGTTCCTGGCCGACATGGGCACCGGCATCCACGCCGAGTTGGCGGCCCGCCCCGCCGACGAGCGCCCCTCCGTGGCCCTGCGGCACGCCGTCCGGGTCCCCCTCGCCGCCTGCGCCGGCCACTCCGACCGGGCCCTGCGCGTGGTGCAGCTGATTCTGTGTACCCCCGCCCTGCGCGCACGCTTCCTGGAGCGCCAGGCGCAGTGGCGCGACGAACTGACGGCGGAGCTGGCGCGCCGCCAGAAGCTCGACCCCGACACCGATCTGTACCCGCGGCTCGCCGCAGGGATGGCGCTCACCGCCTTCGACGCCGTGCTGCAACGGTGGAGCGGCAGCGACGGTGCCGAGGACCCCGCCCTACTGATCGACCGGGCCTTCGCGGTCCTCGCCCCCGCGTTGGACGCCGACGTCTAGCGGTCTCCGCCTACGGCGGCCGGAGCGTCCGCGGGGAGCGGCGCCGGCCGTGGCGTCGCGGCATGCGGTGTGCCGCCCGGCCGCTACGTGTCGGAAGGGAAGGGCTGCGTGCGGGCGATGAGCAGGGCGACGTCGTCCGGGTCGTCGGGGCGCCGGAGTTCGCGAAGGAGCCGGTCGCAGGTCTCTTCCAGGGTGCGGTCGGGGGCGTCGAGCAGCCGGCGCAGCGTTTCGAGGCGTTCGTCGATGGCGTGATGGCGGGTTTCGACCAGGCCGTCGGTGTAGAGGACCAGTTGGTCACCGGGGGCGAGGGGGAAGGCGGTGGTCTCGAAGGGGACGCCGCCGACCCCGAGCGGGGTGCCGGTCGGCAGGTCGAGGAGTACGGGGGGCCGGCCCCTGCGCACGAGGGCAGGGGGAAGGTGGCCGGCGGTGGCGATATGGCACTGGGCGCGGTGCGGATCGTAGGTGGCGTAGACGCAGGTGGCGATGTAGTGCTCCAGACCCGAGGTGATCTTGTCGAGGTGCTGGAGGACCTGGGCCGGCTCCAGGTCGAGGTCGGCGAAGGCGCTGGTGGCGGTGCGCAGGCGGCCCATGGTGGCGGCGGCGTCGATGCCGCTGCCCATGACGTCACCCACGACGAGGGCGGTCTTGTCCCCCTCCAGCGGGAGGACGTCGTACCAGTCGCCGCCGATCTCGTAGGTGGCCTGCGCGGGCCGGTAGCGGGAGGCGATCTGCAGACCGGGGAGGTGGGGCGGGTGATCGGGGAGCAGGCTGCGCTGCAGGGTCACGGCGGCGTTGCGCACGCTCTGGTGCGAGCGGGCGTTGTCGATGCACACGGCGGCCCGGGAGGCCAGCTCGGCGGCGAGGGCGAGGTCGTCCTCGTCGAAGGGCACCGCATTGCGGGCGCGGCTGAGGCCCAGGAAGCCAAGGATGTGACCGCGGGCGGTGAGCGGCGCCAGCATGTAGGAATGCACCCCGGCGCGGGCCAGCAGCCCGGCGGCGTGGTCGTCGCGGGCGATACGCCCCAGATCCGCGTCATCGGCGTGGGAGATCAGGATCGGGCGGCCGGTGCGGACGCACTGGGTGGCCAGGCGGTCAGCGTCGAAGGCGGCGATCTGACCGGGGGGATCGGCGGCCTGGACTGCTTCGGTGGGGTAGGCCGCCTTGACCGCGAGGGCGCGGAAGACCGCGGGGCCGTCCCTGCTGGCGGGGCGGTGCTCGTCCAGTACGGAGTCGAGCACATCGACCGTGACCACGTCGGCGAGCTCGGGAACGGTGACCTCGGCCAGCTCTCGGGCGGTCGTGTCCACCTCCAGGGTGGTGCCGATGCGGGCGGAGCCGTCCGCGATCAGGGCCAGCCGCTGCCGGGCCTCGGCGGCCTCCTGGGCGGCCTGATAACGGTCGGTGACATCCACCACCAGATCGGCCACTCCGAGTACGCGCCCCTGGGGGTCGTCCAGCCGGTACAGCGAGATCGACCAGGCGTGCTGGTGACCCGGATCGGCCGGGGTGCGGCCGACGATGGTGGACTGGTCGACCATGGGGACGCCGGTCTCCAGTACCTGCCGCATCGCGGCCTCGGGCACCTCGAACTTCGCGGCGGTCATGATCTCGCGGTAGTGCCGGCCGAGGTGGTCCGCCTCAGGGATGCCGTGCATCCGCTCCAGGGCGGGGTTGACGGCCACGTACCGCAGATCGGTGTCGAGAATCGCCAGCCCGATGGGGGACTGGGAGATCAGCCGGGTGGACAGGGCGACGTCCCGCTCCACCTCGCGCAGCGTCGATGAGTCGGTGGCGAGCCCCAGCGCGTAGAAATCGCCGCGGTCGTCCAGCAGCCGCATATTGCGCAGCTCCACCAGCCGCGCGCCGCCGTCCTTGCGCCGGATGGGGAACACGCCGCCCCAGCTCGTACCGTTCTCCATGACCTCGGCGAACTTCTTGATCACCAGGTCCCAGTGCTCTTCGTTGACGAGCAGCGGCGCGGCGTACTGCCCGAGCGCCTCGTCGGCCGTATAGCCGTAGAGGTCCTCGGCCTGCGGACTCCACAGGACGATCCGCCCATCGGCGTCCACCAGCACCGCGGCGACCCCGAGGAGATCCAGCAGCCCGCTGGGCTGCGGCGATACGTCCTCCGGCTCACCGAGGCCCGCCGGAAGCCCATCGGCTGCGCTCACCCGGGCCCTCCGTCCGCTCGACGGACCATGTGGGCACTCCCCTCTCTCCGGGGCCCTGGCTGCCCACGCGTACGTGACCTGCGCCCTCGTCCGGTGAGTGCTTCGGCTTCCATGGTCCCTCCGCGACCCGCCGACCGCACACCCTGCCCCCGTCGGCCGGGACGGCATGCCGCAGGCGCGGTCGTGCCGGCCAGCGCGGCGCCTGCCGGGCGGCGCCTGCCGGGCGGCGGGCCGAGAACGTGCCGGGCGAGGCCCGGACGACCGTCGCTCCGGGCGGCGCGACGGGGCGGCACCGCGCCGGACCGCCGGGCCCGGGGCCGCCGGCCGGCACCCATAGGGTGACGCCCATGCAAAGACATCTGGCCTTCCAACGCCTGCACAACTTCCGGGACTTGGGCGGGTATGCCGCCGGTGCCGACCGTACGGTCCGGTGGGGCCTGCTCTACCGGTCCGACTCGCTCGCCAAGCTCGAAGGCGAGGACTGGGAGCGCTTCCTGTCGCTCGGCGTGCGCACCGTGATCGACCTGCGGTATCCGTGGGAGATAGCGGCGAAGGGACGCGTACCGGAGAGCGAGGGGCTGGCGTACGTCAACCTCAGCATCGAGCACCGGCCCTACGACCAGGCGGAGATCGACCCGGACATCGACCCCTGGCGCTTCCTCGCCGACCGGTACGCCGAGGTGGCACTCGACGGCGTCGCGGAACTGACACAGGCCTTGCAGGTCATCGCCTCCGCCGAGAGCCCGCTCGTCTTCCACTGTGCCTCGGGCAAGGACCGCACCGGACTCCTGGCCGCCCTCGTGCTCGCCCTGCTGGGGGTCTCCGAGGACAAGATCGCCGAGGACTTCGCCCTGACCGAACGGGCCACGGACCGGCTGATCGCCGACTGGCGTGCCGCCAATCCGGGCCGCCCGCTGCGCTGGCCCGGCTACGGACGGGCCCCGGCCGAGATCATCCGGCTGTTCCTGGCCGACCTGACGGCCCGACACGGCTCGCTGCGCGGCTACGCCGCCGACCTCCTCGGCGCGGACGACGAACTGATCGCCCGCCTCCGCGACCGGCTTCTCACCGCGTGATCGCCGAGGGAGCCATCCCTCCGCGCCGACGGACGGCGGGCGCGGCCGCGGTCCACCGCAGATGCGTACACTTCCCGCGGTTGCCGGCCGACGAGTGCCGCACGTTTCTGGGGGATGAGCAATGCGTATGCGTACCGGGGTCTATCTCGCACACCCGCGGCCGGGCAGCTTCAACCATGCGGTGTTCGATGCCGTGGTGGACGAACTGCGCGGCCGTGGGTGCGAGGTGCTCGCCCACGACCTCTGCGCCGAGGGCTTCCCGCCCGTGCTGGCCGCCGACGAGACGGGGACCGTGGAGTCTGCCGGGAGCCCCGCCGACGCGCAGGTGGCACGGCACCGCGCGGAGGTGGCCACGCTCGACGCCATGGTCTTCGTGCACCCGAACTGGTGGGGTATGCCACCGGCCGTCCTCACGGGCTGGGTGCAGCGCGTACTGGCGCCCGGCGTGGCCTACAAACTCCATGCCGCGGAAGGCGAGCCCGCGGGGCTGCTGAAAGCCGGCCGGGCGCTCGTCCTGAACACCTCCGACACTCCCGCCGGCCGGGAGGACAGCGAGTTCGGGGACCCGCTGCACAGGATCTGGTCGGCATGCGTGCTGCCGTACGTGGGAGTCACCGACGTGCGCCGGGTCGTCTTCCGTACCGTCACCGACTCCACCCACGAGGTACGCGCTTCCTGGCTGCACCGGGCGCGCGAGGAGGCGGCGGCGCTGCTGGCCTGATTCCGGGAGTGCCCGGTACCGGCCGTGCCGGATTCCGGGAGTCAGGCGGCCTCGCGTACGGCGTCGAGCAGTTCGGGCACCGGACCCTGGAACGTCCGGATCATCCGCCGCAACGCCGCCCACTGCTCGACCGGCAGCTGCCCCGCCGCCCAGCGGGCGATCAGTGCCGCGGTCGCCACATGGAGCGCGGCGCGTCCGCTCCACGCGGCGCGGCCGACGTCCGCGTGTCCCGAACTCTGGCCGACCCATGACGTCACGACCTGGGCCGGACGCGCCAGCGACGCCACCTCCGCCGCCGACAGCTGTTCGCGTTCGATCACCGCGGCGAGGTGATCGACCGTCGGCCCGTCCGACGCGCCTGACGAGACCGGCATGGTCCGCAAGGCCTGCCGCGCGGACCGGGCGCTCTCCCCGAGCGGTCCGGTCCCGCCCGGCGGTTGCCACTCGGGTACCCACCGCGGACGCCGCTTGCCGGAATCGGCGGGCGGTGGTGCGGGAGCGGGCGGCGGCAGCGGCCGCCCGGGGCGGGCCGGGCGCCCGGTGCGCAGCACCACGGCCACCTCCGGCGGGCAGTCCGGACGCAGCAGCAACACCCTGGCCGCCGTCCGCGGCAGCCGCCCGCCGAGGCGAGCCGCCGTCACCAGCGCCCAGTCGATCCGGTACGGCTCCTCCAGGACCGACCGCACCTCCCGCTCCGCCCGCCACTCGGGGTGCCCCGGTACGGCCCGCAACCGCCGCAGCAGCGCCCCCGTACCGAGCAGGCGCTCCTCCACCGTGTCGAGGAAAGGCCCCGGCGCGGCCTCGGCACACGCCGCCCTGATGTCGCCGCTGACCGGGTCCACGTCCGCCGGCAGCGCCGCCACGACCTCCCGTACCCGCGCCGTACCACCGCTGCGGCGCACCGTGCTCCAGGCGGCGGCCCGCATGGTCGGTACGGACGGGTCCCGCTGGTCGATCAGCGCGGCCGCCGCCAGCGCCGGGTCGGCCGAGACCAGGGCGTTCCGGTGGTGCCACTGGTGGTACTGCCGCCGGGCGGCGACCGCCGCCGGGTTCCGTATCCGCAGGCGGCATTCCGTCTCGTAGTGCAGCGGATAGGTGCCGACGAGCGCGGCATCGACGTCGGGGTCGTCCAGATCGAGCAGACCGGTCTGCGTCGTCCGGCTGCGGGCGAAGCGCGCCAGCGCCACCTGGAGTTGTTTGCTGCCCCGTTCGAGAACACACTCCACCACCGGGGCGGGCGGGTCGTGGTCCATGAGGAACAGCGAGGGATCGACCGTGAGCCAAGCCTCCAGAGCTGTCAGCCGTACGTCGTACGGCAACAGGGTGGCGATACAGCACAGGTGGAAGTTGACGACCTTCCGCTCGGTGAACTCGGCATAGGTCTCGCCCGCTGCAGACACGTCGCCTCCCCCTGGCGCCGACACGACCGCATGCACGATACAAGATCACCTTCCGGGGCTGCCCGGTGTTTTCCGGGCCCCGGTCCCGTCCGGGTCCGGTCCGCCGCGGCTCACCTCACCGCGCCAGCTGCCGGCACAGCGCCACGATGTCCGCGCGAACCCGCCCCATCGCCGCGCGGCACACGGGCATCATGTCCCGCCCGCTCACGGGAGCGTCACCCCGCCGCCCCGTCTGCCGCGGCGCCACCCACACCCTCTTGTGCGGCCGCATCACCCGAGGGTGCGGCGCCGCGGAGCGCCGCGGATGCTCCGCCTGCCTCGGCACACCCACCGGCGGCTGCACGGGGAGGCGTCCCCCTCGGCCGCCCGACCGCCCCTTGGCCTTCCCCGCCTTCGACGACTTCCCTGCCTTCGACGACTTCGACGCCTTCCTCGACTCCGGCGATCTCGTCGTCTTCGCATCCTTGGGCCGAGTGGTGACCAGCCCCTCCCGCACCGGACGGTCGGCGGAGCCCGGTCCCGGCGGCGCCGCAGCAGTGGTGTGGCGCGGCGAGGGCGCGGGAGCCGACCCGCCGCCGCCCGCATCCGGCGCCACCACCGTGCAGCCGCACAGCCCGGCAAGCGTCAGCGCCACCAGGACGCGCACCCGAGCCGTCCTGAGCGGCCATGACCGCTCCTCGGGCACGGCGCCGGAATACCGGCCGGACTCTTCCACCGCCGCAGACGGGCGAAAAGTGATCACGTCCTGACCAACGGCCCACGCCCGCGGGCGGTCACGCCGTACGCCCTGCCGGGAGGGCACGGGAGGGCTGCCGTCACCCTTTGCGGCTTGCTTGTCAGAGGTGACCGCTAACGTTCGCGTGACGCAATCCGCGCCGGCAGCTGAAACGAAAGGGACACCGGATGGGTGCCTCGGCCTGGGACTACTACGTGCCCTATCAGGAGGACCTCGGCGCCGCGCTGGAGGAGCTGCGGCACCGCGTGTTCCTCGCCGGTGACTACTACTGGGTGCGCGGCGGCGACCGGGTTCCCGAGGAGGAGCGCCGCCCGCGGCCGTCGGTCCTGGACGACCTGTGGGCCGACGAGTGGGCGCAGCACTCCGGTACGCACTCGATCCTCGATGTGTTCCACGTCCAACGGGAGGACGAGGAGCCCGAGATCTGTGCGGTACAGCCGGTGACCGCCGAAGAGGCCCGGGGCGCCACCGGCATCGCACAGCTGACCCGCGCACACGTTCCGGCGATCCAGGACCTCGCCCGCGAGCGCGGGTACGGCCGTTGCGCCGTACTGCACGACGACCACGGGACGCCACAGGAGATCTACTTCTGGGGCTGGTCCGGAGACTGAGCCTCCACCGCGCGCCGCCGGCCCATGAGGTCAGCGGTCGATTACCGATCCGCTCCCGCATTCGACAGGATGGGTGGCATGACCGAGATCCATACCCCCCGCCTCCTGCTGCGCCGCTGGCAGGACGACGACCTCGCCCCCATGGCGGACATCCACGCGGACCCGCTGGTCATGCGCTGGATCGGCGACGGCACCGTCCTCGACCTGGACCGCACCGCAGAGGCCATCGAACGGTGGGAGGAGGAGTGGGACGACGAAGGGTTCGGCCTGTTCGCCGTCGAGCTGCTGGCCTCGGGGGAGCTGGCCGGGTGCGTGGGGCTGTCCGTGCCCGAGTACCTGCCGGAAGCGCTCCCCGCGATCGAGATCAGCTGGCGCCTCGGCCGTCAGTACTGGGGGCAGGGTTACGCGTCCGAAGCCGCTCAGGCCGTGCTGGAGTTCGCCCTACAGGACCGCGGCCTGGACCGTGTCGTTGCCATCGACCAGCCTGGCAACAAGGCCTCCGAGAATGTGATGCACAAACTCGGGATGGTCTTCGAGCGGGAGACCGTGCACCCGGAATACGGGTATGAGCTGGCCATCCACAGCATCGACCTCTCGGAATATCAGGCCTGAGCTGGATGGACGCACCGCTCCGGCTTCGGCATGCGTCCCGGCACCGATACCGGCACTGACACCGGTATCGGCGCCGGGACGCTGTACGCCGAGGGCGCTTACTTCACATTGAGGCCCGTCCAGGCGGCGCCGACCGCCGCGTACTCGGCGCTCGTCGTGCCGTACAGGTCACCGGCCGCCTTCAAGGTCGCCGTGCGGGCGGCCTTGTAGTTGGTGGTGGAGGTCATGTACGTGGTGAGGGCCTTGTACCAGATCTTCTCGGCCTTGTCCCGGCCGATGCCGGTGACCTTGGAGCCGTCGTAGGTGGGGCTGTTGTAGCTGACGCCGCCGATGACCTTGGCGCCGCTGCCCTCGGACAGCAGGTAGAAGAAGTGGTTGGCGACACCGGACGAGTAGTGGACGTCCTTGTTGCCGACGTCGCTGGACCAGTAGTCGGCCGAGGCGCCGTCCTTGCTGGGCTTGTCCATGTAGCGCAGCGGGGTGCCGTCGCCGTTGATGTCGATCTTCTCGCCGATGAGGTAGTCGCCCGGGTCGGCGGCGTTCTTGGCGTAGAACTCGGCCGACGTGCCGAAGATGTCGGACGTGGCCTCGTTGAGACCGCCGGACTCGCCGCTGTACTCCAGGCCCGCGGTGGCGGAGGTGACGCCGTGGCTCATCTCGTGGGCGGCCACGTCGAGGGAGGTGAGCGGGTGCGAGTTCGCCTCGCCGTCGCCGTACGTCATGCAGAAGCAGCCGTCGTCCCAGAAGGCGTTGACGTAGCTGTTGCCGTAGTGGACGCGGGAGTAGGCGCCCTTGCCGTCGTTGCGGATGCCGTTGCGGCCGAAGGTGTTCTTGTAGAAGTCCCAGGTGACGGCCGCCCCGTAGTGCGCGTCGACGCCGGCGGTCTGGCGGCCGCCGCCCCATACGTCGTCCGCGTCGGTGTAGAGCGTGCCCTTGCCCGACGTCTTCTGCTTGAGGTCGTACGTCTTGTGGCCGCCGCGGGCACCGTCGGTGAGCTGGTAGGTCGATCCGCTCTTGGTGGTGGTGAGCGCGACCTTGCCGCTGTAGGTGCTGGTACCGGTGCCGGTCTCGATGGCCTCGTTCTGGAACAGCTTCTTGCCGGTGGTCGCGTCGGTGACGACGTGCAGTTCGCTGGGCGTGCCGTCCTTCTGTACGCCGGTGACGACGGTCTCGTAGGCGAGGACCGGCTTGCCCGTGGCGGCCCAGATCACCTTGCGCGGCGCGGCGGAGGCGTCGGTCCGGGCGTCCTTCTTCGCGGCGGCAGCGCTGAGGGCGCTCGTCTTCGCGGCGGAGGGGGCGAGGGCGGCGGTCGTACTGGGCACGGATATCCGGGCGTTGGTCGCCTTGGTGACGCTGTGGTCGCCGTTGGTGGCCTGGTGGACGACCAGGTCGCCGCCGAGGACGGGCAGTCCGGCGAAGGTGCGCTCGTACCGGGTGTGCACCGTGCCGTTCGCGTCCTTGATGACGTCCCGGACGATGAGCTTCTCCTGTGCGCCGAGGCCGATCTTCGTGGCCGTGGCGGCGGCGCCGTTCGCTGCATCCTGCAGCGCGGACGCCCGCTGTGCGGCGGAGAGTTGGATCGCCGATGCGCCCAGTGCGCGGTCCGGCTGCGCGCTGGCCGATCCGGCCTGGACGCCGACCGCGACCATCGCGGCGGAGGCGACCAGGGCGGCAGCGCGCAGGGTGTTCTTGCGGGGGGTGGACGAGATCCGTCTCAACTCTGTCTCCCTTGTCAGGGCCGCGGGGTCGCGGTCCCAAGAGCCGGCCGGGCAGCCGAGGGGTGGGGTGCCCGGTGGAGCGGAACTGAATTGAGGGCAGCGTGCCACTAGTTGACCTTTTTTGACAGCTGTTGAGCAGGTAAGAAACAGCAATTTCACAGACTTCGTTGTTTTGTGACGTCGAGTCGGGGAGGGAGGAGGGAGGGGGAGAGGGCGGCGGCCGGGGGGGCAGGGCGTGCCCGGGGGCGCGTGCGTGGGGGTTCGGAGGGCGCGACGCCGGGGGAGGCCGCGGGCTCGGCGGCGTACCTCCGCGAGCCCGAGTCGCCACGGGGGCGTGGACTCCGGTTGCCGCGCGGCGGCTGTCCGCTCGTGAAGGGCGGCGCTCCTTGAGGCGCCGGGCCGACGCCTAAAATGTGAGGCAGCAGGAGCAAACGGGAGAGTACGGCAACCCGAGAAGGCGCCATGCCACCCAGCGGTACGGAGCCGGGCACCCGACCGTTCGGCACTGTGGGTTCCGGCGGAACATCGGAGCGTGACGATGTTCTGATCGGCGCCGTCGTCCGAGCCGTCGAGGTGACCGAGGCGCATGCCGCGAGCGTCTTCCTGATCTCCCGCGACCACCGCTCCCTGGTGCTCAGCGCGGTGTGCGGAACGCCGCCCTCCCTGCTCGGTGGCTGGCGGCGGATCCCGGTGAGCAGCGCCATCCCGGTGGCGGTGGCGTACCGCTCCGGGCGTACGGTCCACCTGGCCGGGGCCGACGAGACCACGCGGCGCTTTCCCCAGCTCGCGATGGCCCTGCCCTACTCGTTCGGATCCGCTTCCGTGCAGGTGAAAGCGGGGAAGACCGTCTTCGGGGCGATGGCTGTGGTATGGGCCGCCGAGCCGGAGGGGGAAGGGCTGTCGAAGGCGCAGCGACGACGGCTGCGCGCCACGGCCGACCGTCTCGGCGCGGCGCTGGCGCGGCTGAGCGCACGCGGCGTTCCGGTCGAGAGCGACACGGGCGGCGCCCCGGTGGTGGTCCCGGTGCGGTCGGCCCCGGCCGTCCGCGTGGGTCTCTTCGACTGGAACCTCGACACCGGGGCCCTCGTGGCCGATGACGAGCTGTGCGCGATCTTCGGAATCGACCCCGGCGAGTTCGACGGGCGAGCGGCCACCCTGGCCGCCAAGATCGACGACGCCGGCCTTCCCGGCTTCCGGTCCGCCGCCCGGACCGCGGTCGAGGAGGGCCACGTATGGGCCCATGCCCTGCGGCTACGGGACGACGGCGGCGGCGACCGCACCGTCGCGCTGTGGGGCCGCGTATCGGAGACTCCCGGCGGCCGGCGGATGCGCTCCCACCTGGTGGGTGCCGTCCTCGACTCCGGAACCGGAATGGCGGCCGTCGAGGCGATCGAACGGCTCACGGACGGCTTCTTCGCGCTCGCCCCGGACGGACGTGTCACCTACGCCAACCGCGGCCTCGAGCGCCTGCTGCGGGTCCGCCAGGACGAACTGCTCGGCCGGCGCCCCTGGGACGTCCTGCCGTGGCTGGCCGATCCCGTATACGAGGACCGGTACCGGGCCGCCATGATCTCCCAGCATCCCGTCTCCTTTCTCGCCCGCCGTCCGCCCGGCCAATGGCTCGTGTTCTCCCTCCACCCGGGGTCGCAAGGCATGACGGGCTGGGCGGCCCGGGTCCGGGGCCCGGTCCCGGAGGATGCCGCACCCGGGGCGCCGGTCACGGAGGACGTGGCGGCCGGTACGTCGGCGCCGCCACCCGTCGCCCCCCGCCTGGGCACGCTCTACCGCGTTCTCCAGCTCGGCGGCGCGTTGACCGAGGCGGTGACCGCCCGCGGGGTGTGCGAGGTCGTCGCCGAGCAGCTCCTGCCGGCCTTCGGCGGTCGGCGGATGGCGCTCTATGTGGTGACGGAGCGCCGTCTGCGGCTGCTCTCGCAGCGCGGCTACCGCAAAGGCTTCCTCGACCGGTTCGAAGGCTCACCGCTCCGCCGCGGCCTGCCCGTAGCGGATGCGCTGCTCTCCGGCGCTCCGCTGTTCATCGAGTCGCGGGAGGAGTTCGCGCGGGCCTGCCCCGGGATCCACCCGAGCGAGTCCAGTGCCGTGGCGTTCCTCCCGCTCATCGCCTCAAGTCGGCCCGTGGGCGCCTGCGTTCTCGGCTTCGACGAAGCGCACCGGTTTCTGGGCGACGAGCGGGATCTGATCACCGCGCTGGGCGGGGTGATCGCCCATGCGCTGCAACGCGCCATGCTCTACGACGCCGAATTCGCCGTCGCCCACGGGCTGCAGGACGCGCTGCTCCCGCACCGGCTGCCCACACTGCCCGACGTCCGCGTCACCGGCCGCTATCTCCCGGGAACCCGCGGCATGGACATCGGCGGCGACTGGTACGACGTCGTCCCCACGCGGGACGGCGTCGCGCTCGTCGTCGGAGACGTCGAGGGCCACAATGTCGCCGCCGCGGCCGTCATGGGCCAACTGCGCAGCGCGGTACGGGCGTTCGCCACGGCGGGCCACCAGCCGGGCGATGTGATCTCCAGTACCAACCGGCTGCTCCTCGACCTCGACCCCGGGCTCCTCGCCAGCTGCTGCTATGTCCTCCTGCACCCCGGCTCGGGGGTCGCACGCATGGTCCTCGCGGGCCACTGTCCGCCGCTGTTGAGCCGGCCCGGCGGCTGTACGGAGGCTCTCGACCTGCCGTGCGGTCCTCTGCTCGGCGCCGCGGACGCCGTCCACTACCCGGAATCGGACCTGCGCTTCCCGCCCGGCTCGATCCTGGCGCTGTACACGGACGGGCTGGTGGAGCGGCGCGGATCGGACCTCACCACCGGCATCGACCGGCTGCGGGCCTCGTTGGCCCATGTGAGCGCGGGCTCCCTGGAGGAACTGGCCGACAAACTGCTGCTGGACGCCCGTCAGTCCCCGAACCGCGAGGACGACATCGCCCTGCTGCTCAGCGAGTACACCCCCGCCGGGCGCCGCTGACCGGCGCGATGCCTCCGGTGCGGGCGAATTTTACCATTATTCCACTTTTGGTCAGTTGCTTGTATGGTCCTCTGTACGCCTCCGTGCGGTTGCGGTTTTACGTGCGTGGCGATGGTGCCGAGCGGCCTCGGCCGGCGAGAGACCGGCCGAGTGCCCTGACTCCACAGGCAGTTCACGCACGCGTGGGAACTGGGAGAAGCCATGAAGAAGGTCATCGCGACAGCGTTCATCGCCGCGTTGTTCGGCGCCGGCGGCGCCGGCATCGCCTCCGCGGCCACCGCCTCGCCGCCCCCGCCGGGCGGCGACACCGCCACCGTGACGTTTCATTGCCCCCACCCGCGCGGCACCTTCGCGATCACGGCGGATTCCTGGGTGATGGGTCAGTACGAGTGGTATTACGGCCGGCAGGGCTGCACATACACACCGTAGCCACGGCCGGACCGGACCCGGTCACCAGGGCCGCGGCCTCGAAACGTCAGGGAAGCTCGAAACGTCAGGGAAGGTCGCGCCGCATCAGGTCGTCATAGGTCTCGCGGCGGACCACCGCACGCGCCTCGCCGTCCCGGCAGAAGACCACCGGGGGCCGCAGCGCACCGTTGTAGTTGTTGCTGAGCGAGTAGGTGTACGCGCCGGTGGCGGGTACGGCGATCAGATCGCCGGTCGCGGGTCCCGCAGCGGTACGCCGGTGCTGAGGGTGTCGCCGGACTCGCAGTGGCGACCCACCAGGCGGCAGGGCTCCCCGCCGCCGACCCGGGTGGCGACGGTGGCCTCGAAGCGCTGCCCGTAGAGCGAGACCTCCAGGTTGTCGCCCATCCCGCCGTCCACCGCCGCGAAGGTCTCCCCGCCGCCGCGTTTGACGGTCACCACGCGGTAGAGGGAGACCCCCGCCTCGGCCACCATCGAGCGGCCCGGCCCGATCAGCAGGCGGGCATCGGCCGGCAGCAGTTCCCTCGCCACGTCCACCATCGCGTCCAGATATTCCTCGACGCCCGGCGGCCGGTCGTCGTAGGTATAGCGGGCACCGAGCCCGCCGCCGAGGTCGTACACCGCGAACTCGCCGAGCTCCGCGACCGCCGCCACCGCCCGGGCGAACGGCTCGGTGTCGAGGATCTGCGACCCCACATGGACATGCACGCCGTCCAGCCGGAGCCGGTCACTGCCCCGCAGGCGGGCGACGGCCGCGCGGGCCTGCGGCACCAGCAGCCCGAACTTCGAGCCGCGCCGGCCGGCGACGGCCGCCTCGTGGGTGTCGGGCCGGATGTCCGGCGTGACCCGCACCAGCACGCCCTGCTCGCGGCCGGGGTGGCCGGCGAGGATCCGCAAGTACCGGCTGCGCCGCGCCCGCGAACTGTTCGACCTCGACCTCGGCCACCCCGACGACCGGCTCTCATGCTGGCTGCAGCTGCGACTGCTGCGCCCGCCGGTCCCGCACGATCCCGACCGCTCGGCGCCCTAGCAGCGGAAAATAAATACTCGCCCGGCCTCCTGCACGTGACAATCAAGGTCCACAACCAGGAGGAACACATGAGCCAGGCGTACCTGACTCTGCACGAACTGCTGCCGCCGCAGGAGCTGACCGCCGCCCTCGACGCCGGGCACGTCATCCGCAAGCAACACCCCGAACTCCCGCTCTCCCTCTACACGTACACCAGGACGTGCCAGTTCGAGCGGGTGTGGAACGGGGTGACCATGCGCTGCCGCGGGCTGGTCGCCGACGACATCACGGGCGACATCGTCGCGCTTCCGCTGCCCAAGTTCTTCAACGTCGGTGAGCACGAAGCCGGTCAGCCGTACGCCCCCGCCCTCCCGGACGAGCCGTTCGAGGTGTACGACAAGGTCGACGGCAGCCTCGCGGTGATCTTCCACTACGCCGACCGGTGGCGGGTCGCCTCCAAGGGATCGTTCATCAGCACCCAGGCGACGTGGGCCCAGCGCCTGCTGGACGGCAAGGACACCGCCGCGCTGGTGCCCGGAGTCACCTATCTCGCCGAGATCCTCTACCCGCAGAACCGCATCGTCGTCGACTACGGCGACCGCCGGGACCTGGTCCTCCTCGCCGCCATCGCCCGGGACGGCACGGAGATACCCCTGGCCGACGCCGCGGCCGGCTGGCAGGGCATCGGCTCGGTCGTCACGGTCTGGCCCGGCATGCCGCTCGCCGAACTGCTCGCCCTGGCCGAGTCCAACCAACTGCCCGGCGGCCGGGCCGCCACGGGCACGGACGCGGAGGGCTTCGTGCTGCGCTTCGCCTCGGGCGTGCGGGCAAAGGCCAAGCTCTCCGAGTACATACGCCTCCACAAGGTCCTCACCGGCGTGAGCGAGCGGGACATCTGGCGCGGCCACGGCATCCAGCGCTTCGCCGGTCTGCCCGCCAAGCAGGTGGCCCAGGCGCTGGGCTGCTCGATGGCCGACATCGAGGAGTCCGGCGGCAGGCCGCTGGACGCGCTGCTGGAGCAGGTGCCCGACGAATTCGACACCTGGGTGCGCGAGGTGATCGCGCGGATCGAGAAGGACGTGGCCGACCGCGAGCGCGCGATCGACGAGGCGTATGCCTCCCTCGCACCGCTCACCGCCGACCGGGCCGCCTTCGCCCGCGCCGCGAAGGCACTGCCCGACCGCGCCGTCCGCCCCGCCATGTTCCAGCGTCTGGACGGGCGCCCCACCGAGCTGGTGACGTACCGTTCCGTCCGTCCGGAGACCGCGGACCCCTTCGCAACCGACGAGGAGAACTGACCGTGCCCGTAGTACACGTCATGACGGGGCTTCCGGCCTCGGGAAAGACGACCGCCGCGCGCAAACTGCAGGCGGAGTCCGAGGGCCGGATGCGCCGGGTCAACCTCGACGACCTGCGGACCATGCTCGACATCCCGGCCCCCGAGCGCGGCCGGTCGTACGAGCACGAGCAGACGGTCCTGGCGACCCAGGACGCGGCGGTACGGGCGGCCGTGGACGGCGGCTTCGACGTCGTCGTGGACAACACGCACCTGACGCCCCACATCCCCAAGCGGCTGAAGGCGGCGGTGGCCGGTCAGGCCGCCTTCGTCGTGCACGACTTCACCGACGTACCGGTGGAGGAGTGCATACGCCGCGACGCCGAGCGGGAGCGGGCGGTCGGTGAGGAGATCATCCGGATCCTGGCCGACAAGCACGCCAAGGCCAGGCGGGGCGGCTGGCAGCTCACCGACGAGTGGCTCAACGACGAGCCCCCGGTCGAGCCGTACACCGCCGACCCGGCGCTCCCGGCGGCCGTGATGTGCGACATCGACGGCACGCTCGCCATCCGGGGCGACCGCGGCCCCTACGACTTCAGCCGCTGCGGCGAGGACCTGCTCAACGTCTCGGTGCGGGACGCGCTGCGCTCCTTCCAGCGTGCCGACGGAGACGTCCTCGTCCTGCTGTCGGGACGCGGCGAGGAGCACCGCGAGCGGACCGAGGAGTGGCTGCGCCGGCACGAGGTCCCCTACGACGAGCTGTGGATGCGCGCCGCCGGCGACGGCCGCCGGGACGACGTCGTGAAGGCCGAACTCTTCGACCGTCACGTCCGTCAGCGCTTCGCGGTGCGCGTCTCCCTGGACGACCGCGACCGCGTGGTCGCGGTCTGGCGCCGGATGGGCCTGCCCACCTGGCAGGTCAACTACGGCAACTTCTAGGGCCGGCCCGACGGACCGCGCGGAGCGGGCGGGCGGCGCTCGGCGCCATCGGCCCACAGCGAGCGCACATGGCCGAGATGGCGCGCCATGCACGTCTCGGCGGCCTCGGCGTCGCCCGCCACCATCAGGTCGAGGAGCTCGATGTGCTCCTCGGCCGAGGGGATCAGCTGATCGCGCTCGTCGAGGCCGGTCAGACCGTACAGACGCGAGCGTTTGCGCAGGTCGCCGACGGTCTCGACGAGCCGTTCGTTGCCGGAGAGCGCCAGCAGCGAGAGATGGAACCGGCGGTCGGCCTCCAGATAGCCGACGAGGTCGTGGTCGCGGGCGGCGCGCACGATCTCCTCGGCGACCGGGCGCAGCGCCTCCAGGTCCGCGCGGTCGGCGGTCCGCGCGATCCGGCCGACCATGGGGACCTCGATGAGGGTACGGATTTCCGTGTACTGGTCGAGGTCGCGCTCATTGACCTCCGTCACCCGGAAACCCTTGTTGCGTACGGGCTCGACCAGACCCTCGCGGGCCAGGTCGAGCATCGCCTCGCGGACCGGTGTCGCGGAGATGCTGAAGTCCTCCGCGAGGCCGGGCGCCGAGTAGACCTCACCGGGCCTGAGTTCACCGGAGATGAGCGCGGCCCGCAGATGGTGGGCAACCTGGTCGCGCAGGCGCTCCCTGGTGGTGTTGAGGTTGCGCTGCTGGAGGTGACCCATGTGGTGGCGTTCCCTTCGTGCCCGTCCCGGTGCCCCGTCCCTCGTGACCGAGCGGATCACCAGCGTACAATGTCACGTTGTTTTCGCAGGTGGCCGGGAGAGTGCGCACGGGTCGGGGCGCAGTGGGGCCGGGGCGGCCAAGTACCGTGCGGCACGCCCCTGTTGAACGCCCCTGTTGACGCGGGCCGCTCAGAGGAGGAACCCGGCGGGGAACGGGTCGTCGGGGTCGAGCAGGTACTGGGCGGTGCCCGTGATCCAGGCGCGCCCGGTGATACGCGGGACGACGGCGGGCACCCCTCCGACCTCCGTCTCGGCGACGAGGCGGCCGGTGAATTCCGTACCGATGAAGGACTCGTTGCGGAAATCGCGGTGCAGCGGCAGGGCGCCGCGGGCGTGCAGCTGCGCCATGCGCGCGGAGGTGCCGGTGCCGCACGGCGAGCGGTCGAACCAGCCCGGGTGGATGGCCATGGCGTGCCGGGAATGGTGTGCGTCGGAGCCGGGGGCGGCGAGGTAGACGTGTTTGACGCCGTGGATCTCCGGCCGGGCCGGGTGGACGGGCCGGTCCGCCGACGCGTTGACCGCCTCCATGATGGCGAGCCCGGCGGCGAGCAGGTCGTCCTTGCGGGAGCGTTCGAACGGCAGCCCCAGGGCGTCGAGTTCGACGAGGGCGTAGAAGTTCCCGCCGAAGGCGAGGTCGAAGGTGACCGTGCCGAGTCCCGGCACCGTCACCTTGCGGTCGAGGCCGACACAGAAGGCGGGCACATTGGTGAGCGTGGCCGACTTCGCCCGTCCGTTCTCCACCCGCACGTCGACACTGATCAGGCCCGCGGGCGCATCGAGCCGGACGGTGGTGACGGGCTCGGTGACCGGGACCATACCGGTCTCCACCAGGACGATGGCCACCCCGATGGTGCCGTGCCCGCACATCGGCAGCACGCCGGAGACCTCGATGTAGAGGACTCCGTAGTCGGCGTCGGGGCGGGTCGGCGGCTGCAGGATGGCGCCGCTCATGGCGGCGTGCCCGCGCGGCTCGTACATGAGCAGGGTGCGCAGATGGTCCAGGTGCTCGATGAAGTGCAGCCTGCGCTCGGCCATGGTGGCGCCGGGGATCACTCCGACGCCGCCGGTGATGACCCGGGTGGGCATGCCCTCGGTGTGCGAGTCCACGGCGTGGAAGACATGACGGGTGCGCATGGGGGTCCTTTGGTGGTCAGCGGTGCCCGGTGGCGACGGCCTTTTCGGTGGCGGCACGCACCCCGGCCCCGCCGTCGGGGAGGGGGAGGCGCGGCGGCCGGGTGGGCCCGCCGGGACGCCCGACGATGTCCATCGACAGCTTGATCGCCTGGACGAACTCGGTCTTGGAATCCCAGCGCAGCAGCGGGTGGAGGGACGTGTACAGCGGCAGTGCGGTGTCCAGGTCCCGGGCGACGGCGGCGCGGTAGAGCGCCGCGCAGGCGAGGGGGAAGGCGTTGGGATAGCCGGCGACCCAGCCGACGGCGCCGGCCAGCGCGAGCTCCAGGAGCACATCGTCCGCGCCGACCAGCACATCGAGATCGGGGGCGAGTTCGGCGATCTCGTAGGCGCGGCGCACATCGCCGCTGAACTCCTTCACGGCGACGACGCTGCCCTCGCCGTGGAGCCGGGCGAGCAGCGCCGGGGTGAGATCGACCTTGGTGTCGATGGGGTTGTTGTAGCCCACGATGGGCAGTCCCGCCTTGGCGACCTCGGCGTAGTGGGCGCGCACGGCCCGCTCGTCGGCCCGGTAGGCGTTGGGCGGCAGCAACAGGACGCTGCCGGCGCCCTCTTCGGCGGCCTGCTCGGCCCAGCGGCGGGACGCGGCGCTGCCGTACGCGGCCACACCCGGCATGACGCGCGCCCCGTCGCCCGCGGCCGCGACGGCGGTACGGACCACCCGGGCGCGCTCGTCGTCGGTCAGGGTCTGGTACTCGCCCAGGGACCCGTTGGGCACGACCCCGTCGCAGCCGTTGGCGAGGAGCCAGCGGACGTGCTCGGCATAGGCGTCGTAATCGACGGAGTGGTCGTCGCGCAAGGGCAGCGCGGTGGCCACCATGATGCCGCGCCAGGGGCGGTCGGGGCTCCAGGCGGAGTGGGTGGGGGAGGAGGGGGGCATGAAGGGGCCTTTCGGTGAGGTGGGGTTTTGTGGGTTGGGGGTTGGGGGTTTGTTGAGGGTGGGGAGGGGCTGTGAGTCGTGGCGTGCGTCAGTCCGGGGCGGGGTCGGGACGGGAGGCTGTGTCTGCGTCCGTGCGGGAGTTCGCCCCGGAGTCCGTACCTGGGGCGGCCGTGTCGGACGGGGCCGCGTCGGGAGGGTCCGTGTCGGGAGGGTCCGTGTCGGCGAGTGCGCCGAGTGCCCCCAAGGCGACCGGTACGGCCAGCGGTCGGCGCTCCGGGGTCGGCGACGGCGTTGCCGCCTCGGCGGCGAGGCGGGCGACGGCCGTCCCGCACATCCGTCCCTGGCACCAGCCCATGCCCGCCCGGGTCATCAGCTTCACGGTCCGGGCGTCCCGGGCGCCGTAATCGGCGACCGTCTCGCGGATGCGCCGTGCGGTGACTTCTTCGCAGCGGCAGACCTCCGTCGCGTCGTCGAGCCACTGCGGCCACCCTGGACCGGGTGCGTGTGCGGCGGCCATGACGTCCGCGAAGGCGCGCATCCGGGCGCGCCGTCGCCGCAGTTCCCGCACCCGGCCGCCCGCGGCGAGCGCCGGCCGCTCCCGCAGCCGGGCGGCCACCGCCCTTCCCGCCAACTCGCCTTCAAGGAGCGCGAGTTGTGCCCCACCGATACCGCCGGTCTCGCCCGCCGCCCAGACACCCGGTACCGAGGTCTCCTGCAGGGCATCGCATACGAGGGCGTACGTCCCGTCCTGGGTGCGCCGGGCCGCGCAGCCGAGCGTGATGGCCAGCTCGATGCCCGGGACCAGGCCATGGCCGACCGCCAGCGCGTCGCAGGCGATCCGGCGGCCCGATCCCCGCACGGGCCGCCAGTCGCCGTCGAGCCGCGAGACCGTGACCGCGGCCACCCGGTCGGTGCCGTGCACACGGGTCACCGCGCTGCGCGCATGCAGCCGCACCCCGTACCGCAACAGCGCCGCGCCCAGGCTCACGGCCTCCGCAGACTTCCGCGGATTGGCGGCCAGAGCGCGCGGATGGCGCGCGTACCCCAGGTAGTCGGACGCCTCGATCACCGCCGGGACGCGGGCCCCCGCCGCGGCGAGCGACGCGGCGACGGCGAGCAGCAGTGGGCCGCTGCCCGCCACCACCACCAGCTTGCCGGGCAGCACCAGGCCGGACTTCAGCATCGCCTGTGCGCCGCCTGCACCGACGACTCCTGGCAGCGTCCAGCCGGGGAAGGGCAGCTGCCGCTCGTACGCACCTGTCGCTAGCAGCACCGCGCGGGCCCGCACCCGGACCGGCCGCTCCCCGTCGCCGTCCGCACCGGTGACCGCGTGCACCGCCCATCGGCCGTCTGCGCCCTTGGCCTCCTTCGCTTGCTCGGCGCCCTCGGAGTTCTCGGCGCCCTCGGAATGCTTGGAGCCCGTGGAGCCCGTGGAGCCCGCGGTGCCCGTGGTGCCCGAGGGGCCCTCCCGCTCGACCGCCCACACGTGGTGCCCGGTCAGCGGGGCTACGGAGCTCTCCGTCAGACGGCGGCGCAGTCGGGCGAACGCCGACCAGTCATGATGCAGCGCCTCGGGCCGCACGGCCCCAAGAGCCGGATCCGGGTGCCGGTAGAACTGGCCACCCGGCTGCGCGGCGCTGTCCAACAGGGCTACGGACAGGCCGAGTTCGGACGCGGTGACGGCACCTGCCAGCCCGGCCGGGCCCGCGCCGATCACCGCGAGGTCGTACTCCGCGCCATCAGACACCGAGTGCGGCATGACCGTGCCCCTCCTGGGTGGTGACGGCGTCCCCGGGCCGCGCCGGGACCAGACAAGCCCGTGTGTTGGGGCGGGAGTTGATGGTGGCCAGGCAGTCGTAGCACTGCCCGATGCCGCAGAACGCACCGCGCGGGCGCCCGCCGACGCGCGTGCTGCGCCAGGCCAGGATGCCCGCGGCCCACAGCGCGGCGGCCACGGACTGGCCGGGCAGCGCGGAGAGGGGACGCCCGTCGAAGGTGATCTCGAACGCTGCGCCGGGCGCCCCACCGACGAGGTCGGCGGGGCTGTGGCGACGCGCCATGACGCGGCTCCTTTCGGAGGTGCAAGAGGGCGGGAGGGAGATCGGCAGAAGGTCGGCAGGAGTGCGGGAGGTAGATCGGCAGGAGGGCGACAGGGGATGGGGATGGGCAGAAGGTCGACAGCGGATCGGCAGGAGGTCGGCAGGGGATCGACGCAAGGTCGGCGGGAGGTCGGCGGGAGATCACCAGGAGGGCTCACCGCCCGCCCCGAAGTCGAACCGTTCCGGCCTGAACGGCGCAATATCCAGCGGGAGTTCACCTCCCCTCACGCACTCGGCCACGATCCGCCCCGTCGCCGGGGCGAGCCCGATCCCCGCGCCCTCGTGGCCGCACGCGTGCAGCAGCCCCGGCCTTCGCGGATCGGGTCCGATCGCCGGCAGATGGTCGGGGAGGTACGGACGGAAGCCCGCGTAGGTCCGGATGGCCCGTACCGTGGCGAGCACCGGGAAGAGCCGCACCGCCTGCCCGGCGAGGCGGCGCAGCGCCTCCACCGACAGGGAACGGTCGAAGCCGACCCGCTCCCGGCTCGCACCGATCAGGACCGGGCCCGCCGGGGTGCCTTCGACGACGGCGGAGGTCTGCAGGGCCGCCGAGCCGCTGGCGACGTCGGCGACATAGTCGGCCGCGTAGACCTTGCGCCGCACCACGCGCGGCAGTGGCTCGGTGACGAGGACGAAGCCGCGCCGGGGCCGCACCGGCAGCGCCACGCCCGCGAGCCGGGCGATCTCGCCGCCCCAGGTCCCCGCCGCGTTCACCACATACGGGGCGTGCACCTCACCGGTCGTTGTCCGCACCCCGCGCACCCGCCTGCCCGCACCGATGAGGAACCCGGTGACCTCCTCGCCGAGCCGCAGCCGCACCCGGTCACCCCCCGCGCGCAGCAGATGGGCGGCGGCCAGCGCGGGCTGCACCTGTGCGTCCTGCGGATAGTGCATGCCGCCTGCGAGGCCGGGGGACAGATGCGGCTCCAGCTCCCTGAGCCGGTCGCCCGGCACTTCCTCGGCGATGACCCCGGCCCGCGCCTGCCGCCCCGCGAAGCGCCGCAGCGCCGCGGCTCCGTTGTCGTCGGAGGCGACGACGAGGCCGCCCTTCGCCTCGTATTCGATCCCCGGTGGCAGCGTGCCCGCCAGCTCCCGCCATAACTGCGCGGAGAGGAGGGCGAGGTCGAGCTCGGGGCCCGGGGCCTTGTCCGAGACGAGCAGATTGCCTTCGCCGGCCCCCGTGGTCCCGCCGGCGACGGGGCCACGGTCGATCACGGTGACGGAGAGCCCGGCGCGGGCGGCGTAGTGGGCGCAGGCGGCGCCGACGATGCCCGCGCCGACAACGATGAGATCCGGAGAGTGTCCCGAGAGCACCTGAGTAATATTTCACATTGCACCTGCGTTGCCAAGGGATCTCCTGACTGTGCATCAAGAGGTGTCTGAGGATGGGGTGTCCAGGTGCGGGCAACCGTATGAGCGGCGGCAGGGGTTGCGACCCGGACAACGGCACGAACCGAGTGCAGGGGGGTTGTCAGTGCAATGTCACATTACTACTTTACGCATCACATCACATGGTGCGGCGGTGCGGCTCTCCACTCCTGAGTGCCGTCCGCAGCACGGCAGTTGGACCTCCGGGCACCGCTGCCGCGCACCCCCACACCCCCACACACAGGAGTCCTGAGTGTTCGCTTCGAGAACCCTGCGCAGGTCCCTGCTCGCCACCGCGACCGCGGTGACGCTCTGCGTCACGGCCGCCGGGACCGGTTACGCGACCGTCGCCTCCCCGGTCCCGTACACGGCCCCCGCGACGGCACGTCCGGTCGCCGCATCCGGCACACCGGACGCCACGCCGCACCGCTTCGACAGGGCCGGCCATCTGGCCAAGGCGCCCGCGCCCTCGGCCCGCGCGATACCCGCCCCCGGCGGCCTCACGGACGGCCGTATCCCCGGCGCACACACCCCGAAGGCGAAGGCGAAGACCGCAACGCCGCACGCCACGATCAACGGGGCCACCGTGCCGTGCACCCTGGACGGCGTCACCGGCCTGTCCCCTGAGGAGTTCGCCGACTTCCTCGCCGACCCGGCGGTCACCGCCGACGGCTGTTTACGGTCCCTCGTCTGGACCTGGGACCGGCGCCTGATCCCCGTCATGTCGGACGAGCACGTCCAGGCCGTCTCCCGCCGCATCACCCGCCTCGCCGCCGACCACGACGGCAAGAACGGCACCCATCTCCTGGAGATGTTCACCTATCTCCACGCGGTCGCGTACCAGGACTTCTCGCACGACGAGATCGACATCACCGACCCGCCGACCGTGGAGGCCATGCGTCAGGCCGTTGACGCCTTCGGCTCGGCCGCCCGCACCTTCGACGTGACCCGCAGCAATGCCGAAACCCTCCGGGAGGCCTTGACCGCGGCGACCGCCCCGGGCCTGCGCCAGCACCAACTACCGCTCGTCAAGCGCGTCTTGAGCACCATGGACGCCTCCCACCCGGACACTTCCCGGGACGCTTCCTGGGGCGGCGCCGCGTTCGCCGCGCTCTCCCTCAACTACCTGGGCATCTACCCGGGCAACAGGGACACCGCCTTCCGCGCCGCGGTCGTCGCCGACCCCTCCTACCGTGCCGCCTTCAAGGCGTTCGCCGACTACACCCACCTCAAGGACACCGACAACGCCTGGGTGGTGCGGGACGCGGTCAGCGAGTACGGCCGCATCGGCCAGATCGACGAACTCCGCGACGAGATCGTCTCGGGCCTCGGCCCGCTCCTCGCCGCCCTCGCGACCAACTTCGGTGACCTGAGCGCCCCTTGGGCGAAGGCCGCCACCTGGCTCGTCGAGTTCGACGCCTGCGCCCCCTACCAGGTGTGCAAGGACGACATCGAAAAGCGGCTCTTCCCGCAGACGTACACGTACGGAAGGGAGGGCACGGACGGCATCACGGTGCGCACCGCCCTCGACCGGGACACCGTCGATCAGCTCTACTACGCAAGCAAGCAGGTCAAGGCCCAGTTCCACCGCGTGGTCGGCACCGAGGCGCCGCTGACGGGCGACACCAACTCCACCCTGCACATCGTCCTGTACGCCTCCCGGGCCGACTACGAGAACTTCCAGCCGCTCCTGACCGGCCTGGACACCAACAACGGCGGCATGTACATCGAGAACGGCGCGACCTTCTACACGTACCAGCGCCGCGTCCCGCAGGACTCCACGCTCACCCTGGAGGAGCTGTTCCGGCACGAGTACACGCACTACCTCAACGGCCGCTGGGCGGTACCGGGCTCCTTCGGTGAGGGCCCGTGGTACGAGGGCGACCGGACCACGGCGATGGACGAGGGCACCGCGGAATTCTTCGACGGCGGCACCCGGGACGACGGCATCAAGGTCCGCAAATCGCTGGTGAAGGGCATCATCGCGGACACCGCGAACGGCGGCCCACGGATGACCGTGGACCAGCTGCTGCACGCCACGTACGCCGGCGACGGCTTCCGCTTCTACAACTACGCGGGCACGTTCTTCGAGTTCCTGTGGTCCGAACGCCCCGCCCTGCTCAAGGAGATGTACGGCCTGCTGCGCTCCGACGACCCCGCGGCCTTCGACGCCTGGCGCGACCGGCTCGGCAAGGACGCGGGCCTGCAGGACGCCTACGGCTCCTTCCTGGACGAGCAGATCGCGCACGTCGACGACCTGTTCGTACCCGACACCAAGTACGTCCCCCTCGGCGACCTGCGCGACGCGTCGGCCACCGAGGTGCGTACCTCCTTCGCGGCGACGACCGGCATCACGCCGGAGTGCGATCCCGCCGGCTCGCAGGACCGGCCGCGGTTCGCCTGCACCGGTCGCCTCACGGCGAACCTGACCGACGCCGGGAACGCCGACGCCGTCTTCAAGGACATGTCCGAGACCCTCGACGGCACCGTGCTGGACCGCACCGCGAACGGCGACAACAACTTCAGCGACATGAACTGCTCGTTCGGCGAGGTGAGCATCGCCTCCGACGGCCGGACGGGCACGGCGGACTTCGACTGCGAAGGGCCGCTGCGCAGCCAGACGTGACGTCCGGCTCATCCGGCACTTCCGGGTCCGCTCGGTGCGGTCCGCGCCCCGTATCGCGCGCCGTCCCGCGTCTCGTTCCGCACTCCGCCCCGCGCCGGCTCACGATGTCCCGGCGCGGGGCGGGGCGGTGCGCGCCGTGCCGCGCTCAGCAGGCCGGCTCCGCGGTCAGCGCTTCACCACGAAGGCCCGGCCCTGCTTGGTGTCGGACGAGCAGGAGTTCTGCTCCGCGGCGGTCATCTTGCGCGTCTTGACGATCACCGCATTGCTCTGTCCGTCCGTGCCGTTGGGCGCGGGACCGGTGACCGTGTCCGGCACGTACCAGAAGTAGTGACCCCACTTCGGGCTGTCGTAGTGGGTCTGCCAGGTGCCCGAAACGGTCTGCATCACCTGGGCGCGGGAGATCCAGCCCACCTCACCGGGCTTCACCGTCATGTTCATGGAGCTGTTCTCGGTGTGGGAACTCGACCAGGTGTGGCTGTAGGTCGCGGTGACGCTCAGGTCGATGATTTCGGCGATCTTTCCGCCGACCGTGACGGAGACCCCCACCGAGTCCGTCGAGCCCACCGTGTCCGCCCAGCCCATCGACTGTGTCGCATCCGAAGTGCTGCAGTTGTAAAGGGAGTTGGACACCTGGTGGAAGTCACCGAGGTACGCCGTGCCGAGCTTCGGCTCGTTGAAGCTGCACTTCCCCTCGCCGGAAGCGCAGTCGGCTATCAGCTGCTCCCGGGTGGGCTGGTCATCGGCGGCGGCCGGTAGGGCCATCGCCGCGAACAGGCCCAGTGCCGCGGTGGACAGCGCCATCAGGCGGCTTCCGTAGCGGATCGTTCGGCTTTTCGTCATCTTGCTGTTGCCTCTCGCCCTGTCACTTGGAAGCGACGATTCCGAGTGTGGTGTTCGTCGCTGTGGGTTTGAGACTGGAGTGAAATTTGATTCAACTACACCAAGAATCGGTAAAGTTGTAGTTGATGGTGAAACAGACCCTTTAAGGGGCCTGCATGTTGCCCTCGGTCCAGGGCTGTTTCGATCCGTTCCCGCTCCCGTTTCGGTTCGTTCCCCGTCGGGCCTGGCGCATCAAGTGGTACTCTGCGAGGGGAGCGAACCCGAACTCACCGTATTCCGGTGCCGGTTCCGCCCTCTTCTCCCTGTCGCTGCCGCACAGCCGTCCTTCTTGACCGGCAATCCAGTGCGGCGCCGAGCCGCCGACTGTTTGCGGAACACCCACTATGTGTGAGCGTTTCGCCACGCACGGTCAAGCGATTCTGTAACACCTCATTCCGGTTGCGGGCCCATCTGACGGCCCGCGGGGCGTGATCTCACCGCCCCGCTTTCCCGCACCGCGATTTCCTCCGCTCCGCCACCCCTTCAGGCGGATCCCTTCCCACCTATCACTCTCTCCCGTCCGTTCCGAGAGGACACCCACACCCATGACCATGACGTCCGACCATCTCGCCGTGCCGACCGCGGCGCACCCCTTCGTGTCGGCAGCCGGAATTCTGGACATCGTCAACGAAAAGCAGGGGCTCGGCTTTCTTCGTGGGAGGGAGTATGTCTCCTCGTCCCACGACGTCCGAGTGCCCGCCCAGCTGATCCGGAAATCCGGCCTCCGTAAAGGGGATTTCGTCGTCGGCGCATGCGGCCGGCAGGGGGTGCTTTCCGAGGTCGAGTCGGTCGATGGCCGTCCGCCGGAGTCATTGCGCGGCCGGCCGCATTTCCGCGACCTCACACCCCTGCATCCGCGAGAGCGGATCCGCCTCGAAAGCGCGACGGGCGGCATCGCACCGCGCATCATCGACCTCATCGCACCGGTCGGCAAGGGCCAGCGCGGGCTGATCGTCGCGCCGCCCAAGACGGGAAAGACCGTGCTGCTGCAACAGCTCGCGGCCGCCGTCTCCGGAAATCACCCCGAATGCCGGCTGATGGTGGTGCTGGTCGACGAACGGCCGGAGGAAGTCACCGAGATGCGCCGCAGCGTCAATGCAGAGGTGCTCGCATCGACCTTCGACCGGTCGGCGGAAGAGCATATTGGCCTCGCCGAACTGTCGGTGGAACGCGCCAAACGGCTCGTCGAGCACGGGCAGGACGTCGTCATCCTCTTCGATTCCCTCACCCGGCTGTGCCGGGCGCACAACAATGCCGCCGCAGCGGGCGGCAGAACGCTGAGCGGAGGCGTCGATGCCGCCGCGCTGCACGGTCCCAAGCGGCTCTTCGGGGCGGCGCGCCGGGCGGAGGAGGGCGGATCGCTGACCATTCTCGCCACGGCCCTGGTGGGCACCGGGTCCCGGGCCGACGATTACTACTTCGAGGAATTGAAGAGCACCGGAAACATGGAGCTCCGTCTGGATCGCACGCTGGCGGAAAAGCGGATCCATCCAGCAGTGGATATCACCGCTTCCGGCACCCGCCGCGAGGAACTGATGCTCCCGACAACGGAATTGGCCGCCGTCGGTCGTCTGCGGCGCGCCCTGCGGACCGGTGACGAACGCCTGAACACGGAAGCCCTGCTCAACCGCGTCCGGCGTACGCCCGACAATGCGACGTTCCTGCGGCAGATGCAGCACCTGGCGCAGGATTCCTGAGCCTTCGACGGCGAGCCGTACGCATGCCGGAACGGCACATCCCGGTGGTGGCGGCTGCCTCACCGGGATGTGCCGTGACTGCACCGTGACTGCACTTGTCAGTCGACGAGGGCGAGCTCCGGCTCGTCCGCCGGCCTCTTCGTCAGCTGCTGCGCCGACGCGTCCGCCGGCGCTTCCACCGACGCATCCGCCGACCCGTCGACCTTGCGCCGTCCGAGCACCCCTGACAGTCCGATGAGCAGGCCGATCGCCGAGAGGACCGTGATGGTGAGCAGCGCCGGGGTGAAGCCCGCGAGCAGGGCGGCGGGTCCGGTCTTGCCCTCGCCTCCGGCGGTGAGGACCGCGGTGACGATGGCGAGTCCGATCGCGCCGCCGACCTGCGTCGAGGTGTTCAGCAGGCCGCCGGCCAGGCCCTGCTCATGGTCCGGGATGCCGGCGGTGGCCTGGATGTTGAAGGACGCGAAGGCCAGGGTGAATCCGATTCCGAGCAGGATCATGCTGGGCAGCACACCGACGACGTACGGGGCGTCCCGGTCGATGACGAGGAAGAGGACGTAGGCGATGAGGTGGGCGATGACACCGCCCGCGATGGTGCGCGAGGTGCCGATCCGTGCGATCAGGGGCTCCATCCGCGGCGAGCCGAAGGCGACGATCATCGCGGCCGGGAGGAAGCCGAGCGCGGTCTGGAGCGCCGACCACTGCAGCACCGACTGGAAGTAGAGCATGACCACGAACTGGAAGCCGATGTAGCCACCGAAGAACACCGATATCCCCAGGTTGGCCCGCGCCAACGAGCTCGAGCGGAGGATGCCGAGCCGGACCAGCGGATGCGCACTGCGGCGTTCGATCAGGACGAAGGCGATCAGCAGTACCGCGGCGATCGCGAACTGGATCAGCGTGTTCGGCGCGGCCCAGCCGGCCTCCGGTGCCTCCACGACGGTGTAGACGAGCAGCAGCATCGCGCCGACCGAGGTGATCGCGCCGGGGATGTCGTAGCCGCCGGAGGTGCGGGGGCCGTCCTTGGGGAGCAGGCGGTTGGCCGCGATCCACGCGATCACCGCGATCGGTACCGGCAGGAAGAACGTCCACCGCCAGCCGACCTGGGTCAGCAGACCGGAGAGCACCAGGCCCGCCGAGTAGCCGCTGGCTCCGAAGACGGAGAAGACTCCCAGCGCCTTGTTGCGCGCCGGTCCTTCGGCGAACGTGGTGGTGACGATGGACAGCGCGGCGGGCGCGGTGAACGCCGCCGCCATGCCCTTGAGTATGCGGGTGGCGATGAGCAGGGCTCCGTCGTCGACCAGGCCGCCGAGCACGGAGGCGGCGGCGAACATGGCCACCGCGGTCAGGAACACCTTGCGACGACCGAGCAGGTCGGCGGCGCGTCCGCCGAGCAGCAGCAGTCCGCCGTAGCTGAGGACGTAGCCGCTGACGATCCACTGCAGCGCGCTGGTGGACAGGCCCAGGTCTGCCTGGATGGAGGGGAGCGCGACGCCCACCATCGAGACGTCGAGGGCGTCGAGGCCGATCACGAGGGAGACCGTGAGCAGAACTCCCCAGAGTTTGGCGTTCCACGTGGAGGTCGAGGCGGACAAGGGTGCGGAGGAAGTCATGCCATGACTCTTGCATGCACGCGCATCGAATGCAATCGCATTTAATCTCCGTGCATCAAATGTTGGCGCATGCTAACCTGGTGCCATGATGGGTGGCTCGGAGCAGGAATTGGTCGATGAGTGGCATGGGCTTCTCGCCCGCCATGCCGCCGTGCACACCGCCCTGGAGCACGAGTTGCAGGCGCAGCACGGCCTCAGCGTCAGCGAGTACGAGGCGCTCGAACTCCTCGCCGCCTCCGACCACGGCAAGTGCCGGGGCCAGGACCTCACCAATGTGGTGCACCTGAGTCAGAGCGCCGCATCCCGGCTGGTCGCCAGGCTGGAGCGCGGCGGCCTCGTCGAGCGCGTCATGTGCGATCTCGACCGTCGCGGCATCTTCGTCGTCCTCACCGACGAAGGCCGCAGGCGTCACGGCGACGCGATGCCGACCCACCGCTCCGTACTCGCGCAGACCCTCCGCAAAGACGCCTGACCGGTGCGTGGGGGCCGGTATCCCCGGCTCCACGGACGAGAAGGCCGCCCGCGGCTACCCCTTTCCGGAGAGCGGCACGGTCGGCGACGCGGCCGGCGGGCGGGGCGCCACGCGCTTGAGCCTGGTCCAGCCGGTCCAGCCTCGCTGCTTCAGCAGCTCGATCAGTCGACGGGCCGGCGGTGCGGCGTCAAAGGCCAGGGCGTCCATCAGCTTGGCGAACGGTGGCTCGATGGCGGCGTCGTCGATATAGCGCTCGCCCCGCTCGTCGGCCAACTGCGTGAGACAGGCGGCCAGTTCGTCGGCCAGCTCGACCAGCCGCGGATCGTCGTCGGCCCGGTCGAGAGCCTGGCCCAGGGTGCGGTAGAAGCCGATGAGCCGCGGATCGGCCAGCTGCTCCCGCTTTCGTGCCAGCCACTCCGGGACTCGCTCGGGTGAGTGCGCGGCCAGCGGGATCCAGCCGTCGCGTTCTACCTGGACGATCCGCTCATCCACCCCGAGCGCCCGGAGGTGACCGAGAAAATCGACCACCTCCGGCGGCAGCGCCAGATTGTCCCCGGCGGCGAGGCGGGCGATCCGCTCGCGGTGCCGCTGCCGCTCCCGGATCTCCGCCCGCAACCGCCTGTCGATGTCCGCGACCGCCGCGGCGAACTCCTCCTCGCCGGCCCGCAGCAGCTCCCGCACGCGCGCCAGCGGAACCCCGGCCTCGGCGAGGGTCCGGATCCTGATCAGCTCGACCACGGCGCCGGCGTCGTACCTCCGGTAGCCGGAGTGGTCCCGTTCCGGCTCCGGCAGCAAGTCCTTGGCGTGGTAGTGCCGCACCGCGCGCACCGTCACTCCGGCGTACGCGGCCAGCTCGCCGATGGTCAGCATCGCTCCAGTCTCCTGAGTCTCCCGGGAACGGCTCAAGAAGCCGTTCGGCGGGCCGGGCCCGGCGCATTCCGGATGATCCGTGCGATGTCCGGGGCGTGGGTGAAGACGAGCCGGTGATCGGCGTCCAGCCAGGACGTCGAGACGTGCGGCCGCTCGCGGACGAGCCGTTCGACGCCGGCGCGCCAGAGCCGATTGTGCCGCGGGGCACGTCCTGCGCCGCTGTCCCCGGCGATCGAGGTCGACATGATCATGCTGATGGGGCGGTCGATCTTCCGGTAGCGGTCGAGGAGGATCCCGGTCCGCAGCGCATCGAGTTCGAGGTTCAGGCCGAGGATGTCCTGTCCGGTGAGCGCCACCCGACGCGCGGTGCTCCTGTCCCGCTCCGCCTCCTGCCGCGTCGCCTGGTCCTCCCACAGCGCGCGGAACTCCGCCAGGTCGGCCTCGGTGATGAAGGGTTCGGGCACCGGGTTCGCCCCGTCGATGAGGACGAGCCCGGCGACGGTGTCCGGATGCTCGGCGGCATGGTGCACGACCAGGTCCGCGCCCAGCGAGTAGCCCACGAGCACGGGCGCCGCGCGCAGGCCGAGGCGTCCCCGCTCCGCCAGCACGGCGACGAGATCGCCGAGGAACGCTTCGAAGGAGTACCGGTCGGCGGCCGAGGCGAGGCCATGGCCCCTGAGGTCGAAGGTCACCACGTCGTGGTCGCGCCGCAGCAGTGCGGTCAGCTCGTGCAGATCAGCCTGTGTCGAGCACAGCCCGGGGCACAGGACCAGCGGTCGTCCCCGGCCGCCGCGGGACACCGGGATCGTGACGCCGTCGTGGTGGAGGGTGAAGTGCCGCAGCGTCCCGTCGCCGCTCGCGGTCCGTGCCCCGGTCTCGCCGTACGACGGGTGCGGTCCGGTGACCTCGGTCGCAGGGGATTTCGTAGTCATGCCGCCCATGCTGCGGGGTTGACCCTGCGTCAGGGTCAACCCTCGCGGCGGCATGCCACCCGCACACCCGCGGGACGTACGACCGACGTCGTGGCGGAGCCGCCGTCTCCGGCCGGTGCCGGACCCGACCGGAGACCGCCGCCGCCCTGACGTACCGGGACTACGCGCTCAGCCGGCGGCAGCCCCGAACCACTTGGCCAGCTCACCGGTCAGATCCCGCTGATCTTCACCGGCCCACGCCACATGCCCGTCCGGCCGCAGCAGCACCGCGGGCACGTCCAGCTCCTCGCTGACGTCGACGACATGGTCGACCCGGTCCGACCAGCCCGCCACCGAGAGCCGGCCGGTCTGGTCGAGCAGCAGCCCGCGGCCGCCGTGCATCAGCCCGTAGAGGCGCCCCCGCTTCAGCTCCATGTCCCGCAGCCGTCGGCCGAGCAGCGCGTGGCCCTCGCCGAAGTCGTAGCGGATGCCGATCCCCGTGATCTTCTCGATCAGGTACCGGTTCACCTCCTCGAAGTCGATCAGTTCCGACATCAGCCGGCGCACCGACCGGGGGCCCGGCTCGGTGGACATCAGCTCCATCTGTGCGCGGGTGTTCTCCAGCACATCCGCGGCCACCGGGTGCCGTTCGGTTTGATAGCTGTCCAACAGCCCCTCCGGCGCCCAGCCGTTGACCGCGGCGGCCAGTTTCCAGCCGAGGTTGAACGCGTCCTGGACGCCGAGGTTGAGGCCCTGCCCGCCGGTCGGCGGGTGGATGTGCGCCGCGTCGCCGGCCAGCAGCACCCGGTCGACCCGGTAGCGCTCGGCCTGCCGGGTGGCGTTGCCGAAGCGGGAGAGCCAGCGCGGGGAGTGCGCGCCGAAGTCGGTGCCGCCGTACGCCCGCAGCTGCTGCTGGAACTCGTCGAGGGTCGGCGCGACCGTACGGTCCTCGGCCACCCCCTCGGCGGGCACGACGACGCGGTACACACCGTCGCCCAGGGGCATGGCGCCGAACCGCTGCTGGGTCTTGCGCACCTCGGCCATCACCGCGTCCAGCTCCTCCGGCGACGCGGTCAGCCTCATCTCGCCCAGCAGCGTCTCGACCGTCGAAGGCTCACCGGGGAAGCCGACGCCGAGCAGCTTGCGCACCGTGCTGCGGCCGCCGTCACAGCCGACGAGGTAGCGCGCGCGAAGCTGCGTGCCGTCCCCGCCCCCGGCGACTGCGTCACGTCCGGCCAGCTCGACGGTCACCCCGTGTTCGTCCTGGCTCAGCCCGACCAGTTCACAGCCGCGCCGGATCTCGGTGCCGAGTTCGATGGCGCGCTCGGTCAGCAGGCGCTCGGTGACCTGCTGCGGGATGCGGAGGACGTACGAGTGTGCCGTGTCCAGCCGCTCCGGCCAGGTTTTGCCGAGACCGGCGAAGAAGCCGCCGACCGTGAACTTCTCGCCGAGCGGGAGGAACCGCTCCAGCAGACCGCGCTGGTCCATCACCTCGATACTGCGCGCGTGCAGCCCCTGCGCACGCGACTGCAGGGTCGGCTCGGTTTCCTTCTCCAGTACGAGCACGCGCACGCCGTGCAGCCGCAACTCGACGGCCAGCATCAAGCCGGTCGGTCCGCCACCGGCAATGATCACGTCAAACATGAAGCCCCCCCATGTGGTGCGATGGATATGCGGCCAGCTGCCCCACGCGTCGACAAACGCTCAGGGACTCCGCGAGTCCCTGATTTCCGCAGGTCCTGGCCTCGGCGGACGATTGTGCGCCATGACCGGGGCCTTGCCGCAAGGCCCCCCGTGCGCTATATGTTGAGAGTGGCAAGGAGCGGGTAACCTCCTTGCCCTTTGTTGTCTGCGGGGTCGTCCGTGGGGGCCCACTGTGCGGTCCGGTGCGGCTTCCGGCGCGGGGTCCGGTGGCCGGGACGACTGAAGCGCCGCCCCGGCCACCATGGGGCGTTCAGCTCAGCAGTCCCGAGAGGGCGGAGGCCAGTGCCTCGCCGGTCTGCTGGACGGCGGTGCCCGCCACGAGGGCGGGGATGCTCCGGATGGCGATGCGGAGCGCGGAGGCGTTGCTCGCCGGGTCGGGCACCGCCGCGTCGACGAGGTCCGCATGGTCGCGGAGCGTCTGGGCGTCGGGCAGGTCGGGGGAGTGCGCTTCGATGTCGGCGCGGAAGGCCGACAGGAGTTCCAGGACGGTGCCGATGTCGACGGCGGCCGCACTGTGGACCGTGGCCGTCTGGTGGACGTGGGAGACGGTGCCGGTGGCGTTCTGGACGGTGCCGTGGTTGGCGCCGCCGACCGTGACGCCGGAGCCACCCGCGGGCTCGGACCCGCGCGTGGGATCGGGCCCGACGGGCGGTTGCTGCTCCGGCTGCTGCCGGCGGCGCGGGAAGAACGGGCCAGGGCTCATGGGTTGGCTCCCCCGATGGACGACCGCCTGCCCGGCTCGGTCGGCTTGACCGGCCTGCATGTTCTGGCGGGGATCGATGACATGGCCACCGACGGCCATGGCCTGGATCGGCGCGCGATTGTCGCCGTGGACCTGGATGTTGTTGATCACCGAGCGTGCCTCGGCGTGGACTTCCTCGACGAGTACTCCCAGCTCGCCCAGGGCCGCTTCCGTACTGCGCAGAAGCTGGGCACGCAGCGCGCCGAGGCCGCGTTCGGCTTCGTCCCGCTGCTGCAGGTCCTCGATCTTCGGCAGCGAGAAGTGGTCCCGCAGACTCACCGGATGCGCTTGTCCCGCACCGTCCGGGGAGCCCCCGTGCATTTTGCGCAGCCTCCGGTACACCGCGCCGCCCAGCGCCTGCGCACCTCGCAGGCCGATGATGAGCGCGCCATCCCGGTCGGGAGTGGGTACCAGTGGCGCCATGAGCTGCGGGCGTACGGTCAGCCGCAGTTCGCCGTCCTGCAGTGCGGCCTGGACGAAGAGGCTGACGACCAGCTGATCGCCCCGGCTCCGGGACTGCATCAGCAGATAGGGGCGAAGCGCCTCCCCCGGATCCCAGCCGCCCCCTCTCGCGGGGGAAGCAGCCGCGCCGGCCGGTTCGGGCCAGAGACCGGCGGGGACGGCCTGCACGGTCGTCACCAGGAGGCGGGGGAGTACGGCCGCTGCCTCCGCCTCCGCCTCCGCCGAACCGCCGTCCCGATCGCCATCGCCACCGCCGTCCGTATCGCCAGCGCGGCCCGCGGCCTGGGCGGGGGCCGCACGCATCCGCCGCAGCAATTCCGCCTCGTTCAGCGGGGGCAGGGGCTGCCCGAACACCTTGGACCGCAGGACGAGACGGATGCTCTCGGCAGCCCGCGCTTCGCGGCCCGCTCCGATGAACCGTCCCGTCGCGTCGTACGGAAGTCGCTCGCCGTGCTGGCGGGCGCCGATCGCCGCGATCCGGCGCCGGGCGAGCGGCCCGCTGGACGGGAGCCGGCCTTCGGTACGCCGGAGCCCCGCGCCGGCCGCACCGGCCACCACGTGGTCGACGACGTACACCAGGACCGCGGCGGCCGACAGCACGAGCGGCGTGGCCAGTACCTCGAGCATGACGTTCGCGTCCCGCACCACCGCCAGGTCGACGCGGTCATGCACCGCCGGTGCGCACACCACGGGCAGCGCCAGCGCCGAGATCACCCAATGGCGCCCGGACGGCCCCAGCACCCAGGCGACCGCAAGGCCGAGACACCACATCGCGCTGCCGACCGGCATCCAGGCCACGATCAGACCCGTCAAGGTCAGCAGCACGGTGCGGCGGATCCACTGGATGCGGCGCACGCGCAGGCTGTGCGCGAGGATCGGCACGAGGTCGAAGCCGTACGAGGGGACCGGCGGGACCGGCCCGTGGAGCACATGGTCGATCACCCAGCGGGCGGCGGATTCGCCCCACGGCATCGCCCACGGGACGCCGCCGCTGCCGCCCCGCTCCGATCGCCGTGGGACGTACCAGGAGCGGGTGTAGAGCCCCCGACACAGAACCCGGGTCGTCTCGGAATCGCCTTCCCCGGCCCGCGCCGTCGGGCGCCCCATCTCCCGTAACTCCCTTGCTCTGTCCATCAGTTGAGCCCCCCGTGCCCTCTGATTGAGCGGGGCCACATTCTCCCTCCTCGGAGCGCGGCTGTACCAGCCCCGGACCGGCACCACCGGTGGCATGACGAGAGAGCGACGGCGGTCCTGATGCGGCGTGCGACCACAGCACCGAGACTTTCGTGCCGAAGTACGGGGCCACATGCGGCAACAGCTCCCTCGGCAACGTACTGTTCGCTGGCCGCCTGTTCGCCGGCCGCGGCGACGGCGCGGCTCCCGTACCGAGCTGTGGCCCCAGGGCGCCGCAGCGTCCCACCACCCTCTTCAGGAGACGCGATGGACGAGATGCGCGTGCTGTCCGCCACGGCGATCCTGGGATATGGATTCCCGGACGCGTCGTTCGAAGCCGGTCTGGCTCGCCGCCCCCACGTCATCGCCGCCGACGCCGGTTCCAGCGACCCCGGGCCGTACTACCTGGGCGCGGGAGAATCGTTCACCGACCGAACGGCGGTCAAGCGCGATCTGGAGCGGATGATCAACGCCGGGCAGCGCCTCGGCGTCCCCGTGGTCATCGGATCCGCGGGCGGCGCCGGGGCCGCCCCGCACCTGACGTGGCTCCGCGGCATCGTCGACGAGATCGCCGCCGAGCAGGGGCTCCGCCTCCGCGCGGCCGTCATTCCCGCCGACATCGACCGGGAAACCGTCCTGCAGGCCTTGCGGGACGGCCGGATCAGCGAGGTTCCGCACGGCCCGCGGCTCACCGCCGAGGACGTCCGGGCGAGTACGCACCTGGTGGCGCAGATGGGCACGGAACCGCTCGTGGCCGCACTGCGCAACGGCGCCGACGTGGTCCTCGCCGGGCGCGCCTACGATCCTGCGGTGTTCGCCGCGCTGCCGCTGCTGCACGGCTTCGACGAGGGACTGGCCCTGCACATGAGCAAGATCCTGGAGTGCGCCGCGATCGCCGCCGAGCCCGGCAGCGGCAGCGACTGCATGCTCGGCACGCTGCGCCAGGACCACTTCGTCCTCGAGCCCTTGAACCCGGCTCGACGGTGCACCCCCACATCGGTGGCGGCCCACACCCTCTACGAGAAGAACGACCCCTGCCGGCTCCCCGGACCCGGCGGATACCTGGACCTCAGCGACTGTGTCTTCACGGCGGCGGACGAGCGCAGCGTGCGCGTGTCCGGCTCCCGCCATATCGCTCAGCCCTTCGCGGTCAAACTCGAAGGCGCCCGGCTGCGCGGATACCGCACCGTGTCGCTGGCCGGCGCCCGGGACCCGTTCTTCCTCCGCGAGATCGACACGATCGTCCAGGGCGTACGGGAGCGGGTGGCGGACAACTTCCCCGACATCCCAGCCGGCAGCTACGACCTGCTCGTGCGCGTCTACGGAGCCGACGGCTGCATGGGCCCGCTCGAACCGTCACCGCTGCCGCAAGGGCACGAAGCCGGCATCGTCATCGAGGCCGTCGCCGACACCCAGGACCTCGCCGACACCCTCTGTGGCTTCGCCCGCTCCACGATGCTGCACTTCGGCTACCCCGGGCGGCTGTCCACGGCCGGCAATCTGGCCTTCCCCTACTCGCCGTCCGACTTCCACGCCGGCGCCGTCTACGAGTGGAGCGTCTACCACCTCATGACGGCCGACGATCCCCTCGCGCTGTTCCCGATCACCTACCTCGACTACCCCGGAGACCCGTCGTGACCGCTCCGTCGACCGCGCCACTGACCGAACTCGCCGACGTCATCCGCAGCAAGAACTCCGGGCCGTACGAAATCACCCTCGACATCATCTTCACGGACCAGGAGCAGTACGACCTCGTCAAGCGCCAACGGGCCATCAGCCGCGCCCTGGTGGCGGACCTCTACCGGCTGCCCGTCGCCGACGTCAGCGAGCCGATCTTCTACGATCCGGCGAAGGCCGTGAAGATCAACCTGCGCCGCCCGCTCGTCTCCGGGAACGTCGGCGAACGCGACGTCTACGGGGCGCAGCAGCACGGCCCGCTGCTGACGCTGCGCCTGCCGACCCCCTGAGGACGCCGGACTCCGGCCGCCGCTCCGGGCGGCCGGGAACGCGATCCCCGGTACGCGCGGCGAGCACCTCCACTACGGTGAGCCGATGGCCGAGACCTGGAAAGCAACCGACACCGGCGTCCTGCGGCTGCCCTCCGGACGCCTGGTGCGAGGCCGCGCGCTCGGCCGCCCGCTGCCCGCCGGACCGACGCCCACCTACGCCGTGCATCTGCTGGGCAAGCGGCCTCCCGAAGTCCCTTGGGAGGCCGAGTGGTTGCGCTGGCCGGACTTCTGGCTGCCCAGCAGCCGCACCGAGGCCCGAGCCGTCCTCGGCGAGGCATGGGCCCGCGCGGACGCCGAACGCGTCGAGGTCGCCTGCCACGGCGGCCGTGGCCGCACCGGCACGGCCCTGGCCTGCCTCGCGGTCCTGGACGGCGTACCGGCCGGCCGGGCGGTGGACTTCGTCCGCCGGAACTACGACCGCCGCGCCGTGGAAACCCCCTGGCAGAAGCGTTACGTCCGCCGCTTCACCGACTGAGGGCGCAGCGCGCCGACGGGGTGGCGGGATTTGCCTTCGAGTGGACTCCAACCTCCACACTGACCACGACAGGAAGCATGCCGTGGACAGAAAGGCGTCAGCTGATGGCGACGACGAGCCGGGCGGGACACCCCTTGCCGTACGACACCTACCGGGAGGCGATCGAGCGGGAGACCCTGCTCTTTGCCGAGGTGGTCAAGGGTGCGGACCCGGCGACCGCCGTGCCCTCCTGCCCCGACTGGGCGCTGGCCGACCTGGCCCAGCACGTGGGAGCGCTGCAGCGCTGGTTCTGCGCGCTGCTGACCCGGCAGGTGCAGGAGCCGCCGCGCAGCCGTGACGTGGAACTGGGCCTGCCGGAGAGCGCGGCGGAGTATGCCGATTGGGTGGCGGCGGGCGTCCCCGCGGTGGCCGCCGTACTGCGGGACACCGATCCCCAGGCGGCGATGTGGGCCTGGGGCGAGGACCAGCACGCACGGTTCTGGGCCCGCCGGATGCTGTTCGAGACGCTGGTGCACCGGGTGGACGCGGAGCGTGCCCTCGGCCGGGAGTCGGGGGTCGACGCCGCGACGGCGGCGGACGGAGTGGACGAGTTCCTCGTCAACCTCCCCTACGCGGGGATCTTCGCCCCGGCCGTGGCGAAGCTGCGCGGCACCGGCGAGACCCTCGCCTTCCAGTGCACGGACACCGACGAGGAGTGGCGGGTGCGGCTGGCGGCGGACGGCTTCCGCCTGCTTCCGGGGGCCGGGGCGGACGCCACGCCCGCCGCGGCGCAGGCGTCCGTGCGGGGGCCGGCGGCGGACCTCCTGCTGCTGCTCTACGGCCGGCGGTCGTACCAGGAGAGCGTCTTCGACGTCTCGGGCGAGCCGGCTGTACTGGACCACTGGTTCGCCCATACGGCCTTCTGATCCCCGGCGAAGAGGGCGAAGAGGGCGAAGAGGGCCAACAGAGCCAAGCGCGAAGGGCCCCACCCCCGGAAGACGTTCGGGGGTGGGGCCCTCACTCGTAGTGCGGACGGCCGCCATGGCAGCGGCAGGCGTCACACCACAGCTGCACCCTTCGCGACGACGACTCCGTAGAGGTCGGCGATCGTGGCGAGCGCGCCCTGGTGGATCTGCTCGGCCGTCAGCTCCGTTCCGGCCGCGTTCAGGGGCCGGGTGGCGCAGGCGTCGGCGGCCACGGTCGGGGTGTAGCCGTGCAGGAACGCGCCCTCGGCGGTGAACTGCACGCACATGTTCGTCATGAACCCGCAGAGGATGACGTTCTTGCGGTCGGTGGCCTTGAGCTTCTCCTCCAGGTCCGTGTCGTGGAAGGCGTTCGGGACGGACTTGACCACCACCGGCTCGCCGTCGGCCGGGGCCACGGCCTTGTGGATGGCTCCGATCTCGGCGCGGATGTCGTACGGGGTGCCCTCGCCGCCGTCGTTGATGATGTGGATCACCGGCGTCCCCGCCTCCCGCGCCCGTGCCAGCAGCGCGGCGCCGGAGTCCAGGGCTTCCTGCCAGCCGGTCAGCTCCATCACGCCCTGGGTGTAGGTGTTCTGGAAGTCGACCATGATCAGCGTCGCGTCCGCGAGCGTGGCCGGGGTCTCGGTGAGGCCGCTGAGCTGCCGAAGGGTCGTCGAAGACATGGAAAAGCCCTCCTAGGGCGAGGGTTGAAGGAAAGTTGCGGCCACGCGTCGGTGGCTTCGTATGCCACGCTATGACCCACCCAGGATGTCTGCCAGGTCATCCAGCGTGCAGAAACCGACATCGGAAAGGCGGCCGGGATGGAACGGCTGATCGTGATCGTCCTGTTCGCCGGCGTCGACCTCCTCGACGTCACCGGCCCGCCCGAAGTGTTCGCCCTCACCCAGCGCGAGATGGACACCGACACCGGCTACCGCGTGGTCCTGGCCGCCGAATCCCCGGACCCCGTCACCACCTCCGCCGGTGTGCGCGTCCTGCCCGACACCACCTTCGACGCCCTCATCGGCCACCGCATCGACACGCTCCTCGTCCCTGGTGCCGTCCACGTCGACGACCGGCGCCGCGTCCAGGCCCTCACCGACGAAGCCGTGGTCGCCCGGGTGAAGGCCCTCGCCGCCACCACCCGCCGCGTGACGTCCGTCTGCGTGGGGGCGCACCTGCTGGCGGCCGCCGGACTCCTCGACGGCCGCCGCGCCACCACGCACTGGTCGACGGCCGCGCAGCTTGCCGCCGACCACCCGGATGTCACCGTCGACGCCGATCCGATCTTCATCCGCGACGGCGACGTGTGGACCGGCGCGGGGATCAGCTCCTGCCTCGATCTCGCCCTGGCCCTGGTGGCCGACGACTTCGGCGAACAGATCGCCCTGCGGGTCGCGCGGCAGCTCGTGATGTTCCTCAAACGCTCCGGCGGACAGAGCCAGTTCAGCGTTCCGACCGAGCCGGCCGCCACGACCCGGCGTATCGACGATGTCCGGCAATACATCATGGGCAACCTGCACCGGTCGCTGACCGTCCCGGAGCTGGCCGAGTACGCGCACGTCAGCGAACGCCAGCTCACCCGCATCTTCACCGCGGAACTCGGTGTCACCCCGGCCACCTACGTCGAATCCGCGCGGGTCGAACTCGCCCGCAATCAACTGGAGTCCACCGACGCCACCTTGGAGCGCATCGCCACCACCTGCGGTTTCGGCTCGACCGCCACCCTCGTGCGGGCATTCCGCAGAAAGCTGAACACCACTCCCACCGAATACCGGAACGGATTCCGCTACGCGCCTTCCCCGCGCGAGGCGACGAAGCGTTGAACGTCAACTCGCCGCCTCGCACGGGGAAGTGGCCGGATCCCGTCGTGCTCAGGCCCGGCTCACCGGTCCGGGTGGACCGGCTCCCCGTTCCGGGCCACGACGCGGCCGCCGTGGACGACCATGTCCGGCCGGGGGGTGTCCACCACGATCTGCGGCAGGCACTCGCCGCGTACGAGGAGGAAGTCGGCCGGGGAACCGGGCGTGAAGTCCACCCGGGGAAGGCCCATGACGTCCGCGCCGTCGTGGGCGCCCACGCGGTAGCAGTCGCTCAGCTCCTCGTCGAGCCGGACGTCGGTGACCCAGCCCAGCAGATGCGTGCGGTGCAGCATGTCCGCGTTGCCGAAGGGGCTCCAGGCATCGCGTACCCCGTCGGTACCCAGGCCGACGCGTACGCCGTGCTCGCGCAGCCGCGCGATCGGCAGCACGAGGGAGTCGGACGGCGCCACCGTCGTGAGGGAGATGTCCAGCTGCCCCAAGTCCTCGGCCAGTGACCGGAGTTCGCGGTCGGCCAGGGCCGGCAGGCAGAAGACGTGGCTGACGGTCACCTTGCCCCGCAAGGACAGCGCCCGGGTGCGGTCGATGATGGCGCGCAGCGCCGTGGTGCCGTCCTTGCCCTGGTCGTGCAGATGGATGTCGACGCCCAGCCCGTGGCGGTCGGCGAGGTCGAAGACCAGGTCGAGCTGTTCGTCGAGGGCGTGGTCGAACCCGATCGGGTCGATGCCGCCGATCATGTCGATGGCGCCGGTGCGCGCGGCCTCCTCCAGCAGCTCGGCGGTGCCGGGCGTGCGGATGACGCCGTGCTGAGGGAACGCCACGATCTGGACGTCGAGCGCATGCCGCAGCCGCTCGCGGGCTTCGCCCACGCCGTCGACGCAGGCGAGGCCGTAGGCGGGGGCCACATCGGCGTGGGCGCGCATCGCCCGGGTGCCGCGGGTGACGGCGTGCGCCATCAGGCCGTGGGCGCGTTCCGCGACGGGGCGGTGCTGGCTGCGGAAGAGATCCGCGTCCTGCGCGGCGTAGTCGGCAATGGTGTGCGCGGGCCTGCGCGACACCCATGAGCCGCCCCACGTCGTCTTGTCGGGGTGGATGTGCGCGTTCACCAGGGCCGGGAGCGCGATGCGGCCGTCGCCGTCGACCACATCGGCGCCGGGCGGCGCCGGACGGTCCGTGATCCGGCCGTCGATGACCGTGAGGTCCACGGGCGAGTGCGCACCGTTCGGCCGGACGTTGCGGAAGACCACCGGGTGGGCGGGCCGGTCGCCGTGCCCCCGGGGGCCGGCCGCGGGCTCCGCCCGGGCCGATGACGACGTGGTGGACAGGGCCGCCGCGGCGCCGGCGAGGACGCTGCGCCGGGTTGCCCCGTGCGAGGGGAGGGAGGAGGGCCTCATACAGGCTCCTTTGGACGTGAAGAAGAGGGTGAGGGGAGGGAGAAGGGAGAGAAGGGGGGAGAGGGGAGGGGCCGGTACGGCTCAGACCGGGATGCCGGTGCGCACGACGCGTACCGGCTTCTTCAGCACCGATATGTCCGCCAGCGGGTTCCCGTCCACGACGATGGCGTCTCCCGCGTAGCCGCGCGCGAGGCGGCCCACCCGCTTCTCCAGGCCGAGCAGCCGCGCCGCCCCCGTCGTGGCCGTGCGGATCGCGTCCAGCGCGGGCAGCCCGGCCTCCCGCATCAGCTCCACTTCGCCGCCGATGCGGTCGACCTTCCCGCCCGAGGAGTCGGTGCCCGCCGCGAGCGGCACGCCCAGCTCGTGGGCCGCGCGTACCGCGCGCTTGAGCACCGGGAGAAAGGTGCGGCCCCGCTCGTCCAGCACGGGATCGGAGTCACCGATCATGCCGGCGATCGCGGTGAGCGTGGGGGTGAAGTAGGTGTCCCTCCGGCGCATTTCGTGCAGGGTGCGCTCGCCGACGAACACGCCGTGCTCCAGGGAGCGGATGCCCGCCGTGACGGCGTCGTGGCAGCCCTTCTCGCTGTAGCTGTGGCACAGGACGCCCTTGCCGGCCCGGCGCGCGGCGCCGACGACCTCGGACAGCTGCTCGTACGAGTACACCTGGGTGAGCGGGTCCTGGTCGGGCAGCCCGGCGCGCTCATTGACGCGGGTCTTGATGACGTCGGCGCCCCGCTGCAGGTTGACCTCGACCACCCGGCGCAGCGCCTCGGGCGAGCGCACGCCGCCCCGGAGGCGGGCCAGCGGGGTGAGGTCCGGATCGGCCAGCACCGTGTCGGACAGGTCGGGGGTGACGAAGACGCCCGCGGCCTTCAGCCGGGGTGCCTGCACCGGGACCTGACGGGCCAGCTCCCGCAGGGCGATGTCCTGGTAGAAGCTGGTCGAACCGCTGCGGACCGTGGTGGCTCCGCCGCGGATCGCGTCGCGTGCCTCGTCGAGGGTGCTGAGGTGCATATGGGCGTCGATCAGCCCCGGCAGGATCCACTTCCCGTGGGCGTCGAGCACCGTCACGCCTTCGGGGGTCTCCACCGCTCCGCGGGCGCCGGCCGCCCGTACGGTCCCGTCCTCGATGACGACGACGGCGTCCTCGACGACGTCCCCGGTCGCGGGATCGAGCAGCGTGCCGCCCTGGATGACGAGGTTGCCTCCGCGGGGTGCGGGGCCCTGCTGCTCGGCGGCGTTCCGCCCGGCGGTGTTCCGCGTGGCCGCCGAGGCCGGGGACGCGAGGGCCGCGCCGCTCACGCCCACGGTGCCCGCCAGCGCAGCGGCGCCCGCGAGAACGCCCCGGCGGGTCAGCTTGCGAGAGGGCGGGGGGACGGCGTCGATGCACATGGGAGCTCCTCGGGGGATGTACGGGGCAGGGGGTAGCCAGTTTGTATACCAAACTCTTCCGAGGTGACAAGGCTTACTGGAGAATGGGCTGCTGGAGCGCGAAGTTCAGGGTTGACCGCGCCGCCGAACTCGTTGAGCTGGAGGGTTGGTATACAAAGAGTGTTAGCCGTGCCCGAAGAGCGAACGTATCGCCACGGCCCTGCTGTCCCGTACGTGGAGCAGGGTGACGGCCGCCGCGGCCTCCTCGTCGCCCGCCGCGATACGCCGGAACATCTCCGCGTGCTGGGACCGCATATGTGCCGGTTCCGCCCGCAGCCCGAACAGCAGCTGGAGCTGCCAGCTCAGCTGCTCCATCGTGCGGGCGAGGAGCGGGTTGCCCGCGAGCGCCACGACGCCTTCGTGGAACGCGGTGTGCGCCGCCACCTCCCGCGTGCCCTCGTCGTCCGCCGCGGCCCGCTCGGCCTGGCCGAGCGTCGCCCGGAGCGCGGCGAGGCGCTCCGGATCACCGGCCGCGGCCCGCGCCGCCAGCCGGGCCGCCTGGACCGAGAGCGGCTCCCACACCTCGTAGAGATGGTCGACATCGGCCCGCGCCAGTGTGCGCACCCGTACCCCGCTGTTGGGCAGCAGCTCCAGCAGGCCCTCGGCGACCAACGAGCGCAGCGCCTCGCGGACCGGCACGCGCGACATGCCCAGTTCCTCCGCGACCTCGCGCTCGACGAGGCGGACGCCCTGCGCATAGCGGCGGTCGACGATGCGCTGCCGCACGGCCTCCCGCGCCCGCGCGCTCATCGAGCCGGCCCCGCGGGCGGCGGCGCCCTCCGTACCGGCCGCACCGGCCCTTGCCCTCTCCGGCACCTCAACCATCCTCCGCTCGGCGTGTCTCCGGCGAGGATATGTCCCGCACGGCACCCGTCCGGCCCGGGCGGGACGGGTCCGCGGCCACACGCTCAGCCGGCGGTGGGGGCACCGGCGACGCGTCGCTCGCCGCCGTTGCGCTCCTGCCAGTACGCGTAGACCTCCACGGCGGACGGGTGGGGCTCGTAGCGCATCGGCAGGCGTCGTTCGGTGTAGTCCTTGGCGAACTCGGCGTAGAAGGTGCTCAGCTCGAAGTACTTGCGGTCGTCCACGTAGTGCGGTTCGTAGGCGTCGCGGGTGGTGAGGAAGACGACCTCGTCCGGCGAGCAGTAGTACAGCGCACCCAGGCACATGGGGCAGGGCTGGGCCAGGACGTAGACGGTCGTCCCGGTGAGGTGCTCGGTGCCCAGCTTTCCGCACGCCTCGCGGATCGCGAGGATCTCGGCGTGCGCGGTCGGGTCGCCGGTCTGCGCGACGCGGTTCGGGCTTTCGGCCAGGATCTCGCCGTCCTTGACGATGACGGTGGCGAAGGGGCGGCCCCCCTCGGTGACGTTCTGCCGGGCGAGGTCGATGGTGCGCTGGGCGAAGTCCATGGCGTGCTGTCCTCCGAGCCGGGAGCGGGGAACCGGTGGGAACCGGTCGGGACCGCCGGAGCCGGCCACGCTGCAGGAACCGGAGAAGGAGAACGGCCGCACCCCGGCGGCGGAGGTCATACAGCCTGGTTGTCCCGATCCGCACCCTACGCACCGTACTGTTCCTTCCAGTGCATTTCCTCCGATCAGCTTGGTAGCGGGCCTCCGCGAACGGGATGGAGTGGGCGCCGTGGAGTTCGCGGAGACGGCCGGTGGCGGTGCGTCCGTACCCCCTCCCGCGGCGGCACCGGGTGAGGGACGGCGGTCCTTGGCCCCGCTGCTGGCGGTGTGCGCCGGGTATTTCATGGTGATCCTGGATGTGACGATCATCAACGTCGCGGTGCCGGTGGTGGGGCGGGACCTGTCGGCCTCGCTCACCGGGATCCAGTGGATCACCGACGGGTACACCCTGGTCTTCGCCGGGTTCCTGCTGACCGGCGGGGCGCTCGGCGACCGGCTGGGGAACCGCCGGGTCTTCTGCGCGGGCGTGGCCGTCTTCACCGCGTCCTCGGCCGCGTGCGCGCTGGCGCCCGGCGCCCCGTTCCTGGTCGGCGCCCGGCTGGCGGAGGGACTCGGTGCGGCGCTGATCGTGCCCGGCTCCCTGGCCCTGCTCCAGCAGGCCTATCCGGCGCCCGCCGCGCGCTCACGGGCCTTCGGGCTGTGGGGCTCGATGGCGGGCATCGCGGCCTCCGCCGGGCCGTTGCTCGGCGGACTGCTGGTCTCCACGGCGGGCTGGCGCTGGGTGTTCCTGATCAACCTGCCGGTCGGGGTGGTCTGCCTTGTGCTGACGCTGCGGTATGTGGCGCCCTCGCCACGGCGCCCCGGCCGGGCCCTGGACTGGCCGGCGCAATGCCTGGTCGTGGCGGCGGTCGCGCTGCTCACGGCCGCACTCAACGAGGCCGGACGGCGGGGCTGGTCCGATCCGGCCGTGCTCGCCGGGCTGGGTCTGGCCGTCCTGGCCGCCGCGGCGCTCGCGGTGCGGGAGTGGCTGGCCCGGTCTCCCGCCCTGCCGCCGGACCTGCTGCGCTCGCGCGCGCTGAGCGGCGGAGCCGCGATCGGCCTGCTGTTCAACTTCGGCTTCTACGGCATGGTGTTCACCGCCAGCCTGGACTTCCAGCACCAGCGCGGCTTCAGCGCTCTGCGCACCGGCGTGGCCCTGTTCCCGGCGGTGGCGATGACCATGTTCGCCTCCGTCCTGTCCGGACGGCTGGCCCGCACCACCGGCGATCGTCCGCTGGTGGTCTCCGGCATGCTCCTCGCCGCCGCAGGGCTGGCGGGCTGGGCCGCGGCTGGCGCAGATCCGGCCTACCCGCTCCTGGTGGCACCCATGATGGCCGCCGGTTTCGGCACCTCCTTCGCGCTCACCGGCTCGACCTCCACCGTGATGGGCGCCGCGCCCACCGCGTACGCGGGAACCGCCTCCGCGCTGTTCAACTCCACGCGCCAGATCGGCAGCGCCACCGGCGTGGCCCTGGGCGGCACCCTGCTCGCCACGGCCACCGACTACAACGCGGGAACGCGCACCAGCATGGCCATCGGCGCACTCGCCTATCTGCTCGCCGCGGGCCTCGCCTGGCGGTGCGTACCGGCGAAGACCGGGCGAGCGTGAAGCGCGCCCCTGGTGGGACGGCGGTTCCGTTCCTTCCCGGGGCCTACCTGCCCCAGATCTTCCGGTACACCGCGCGGTAGCCGGGCGGGTCCCAGGTCGTTGCGCCTTTGCTGTTGGCGGCGGTGGCGATGTGTACGGGGGCGACGTATCCGCTGGCGGGGCTTCCGGAGAAGGCGCGGTTGAATTCGTCGAGGATCTGCCAGCCCTGCTGGGCGAACGGCTCGGGCACGGTGGCCGCCTGGAACTGTCTGCTGTTGATGCGCTGGAAGGCGGAGGGGTCGCCGTCGCCCGCGCCGATGTTGAAGGGTGCGGCGCCGCCCTTCTTGCGCGCCGCGCGCAGGGCGGGCGCGGCGTCGGCGAAGTACACGTCGTTGATGGCGACGGAGTGGGTCCAGGCGTCCCCGAAGCGGGAGAGGAGCGCGGAGACCTCCTGGGGGGTCCGGCTGCTGGAGTCCGGGATCGGGATGTTCTCCTCCGCCAGAAGCTTCATGCCGGAGCAGGTGGCCAGCTCTTTCTTGATGAGTTCGGACTTGTTCCGGGCGAACGGAATCGAGGCGTCGGTGAACACGACGACTCCGGCGCGGCCGTGGGAGTGGGCGATGACCCAGTCCGCGCTGATCTTCGCGACATCCGTGACCTTGGTGGTGATGTTGCTGAAGAGCGGGGGGTGTGTGCTCGGGCCGGGGCGGGCGACCGCATGCCAGCCGATGAGGGGGATGTGTTCCGCGCGGGCCCGCGCGACCTGCTGGGACGTCAGTTCGGGGTCGAAGCCGCCGATGACGATGCCCGAGGGCCGCAGCGCGATGGCTTGGCCGAAGGCCGCCTGGATCCCGGCGGGCGTGCCCTGACCGTCGATCACCCGGAGGTTCCAGCCGATGACTTTCGCCGCTTCCGCCACGCCCTGGGCGGCGCCGGCGACGCCGGGGTTGGTCATGGTCTGCGCGACATAGACGATGCTTTTGCCGGTGACGGCCCTGGGGCCGCCGGCCGGGCCGTTCCTGGCCGACCTGGTCCGCTCGGCCTGCCGGACGGCCGCTTCGGCACGGTCCAGGACGGTGGGGCAGCCGGGCCGTGCCGGCGCCGCGGAGGAGGGGCCCGTGCCGGTGGATGCCCCGCGCTCGCAGCCGGCGAGGACCGCGGCCGCCAGGGCCAGCACGACGGCGCTGCGCAGACCGGCCCTGCTATGCGCGAGCCTGCACGCTCCGCGCCGTGGCGAGGGCGTGGTGGGGACGGCGGCGGTCATGGGCGGACTTCGGGAAGGGGCTGGCGTGCGGTGCGGGGCGGTTCCGTCCGTCGGAGGCGGAGCTGCCGTCGCGCGGCGTAGCCCGCCATGCCGACGGCGATGAGCAGGGTGGTGCCGTTGAACAGCGGGGTGACCCAGAACTGGGCGCCCAGCTGGCCGATGCCGGCGAGGCCGATGGCGAGGATGACGACGGCGATCAGGGTGCCCAGGGCGTTGGGACGGCCGGGTCTGATCGCCGTGGAGCCGAGCAGCGCGCCCACGAACGCCGGCAGCAGATAGTCCAGGCCCACGCTGGGGTTGCCGATGCGCTGCTGCGCGGCGAGCAGGACACCGGCGATCCCGACGACCAGACCCGAGCCGGTGAAGGCGTAGATGACATAGCGTCGGGTGGGGATGCCGACCAGGTCGGCGGCGCGGGGGTTGGAGCCGATGACGTACAGGTAGCGGCCGAGCGGCAGCCGCTCCAGGAGCACCCACAGCACGGCGGTGAGGGCGAGGACGTAGAAGGCCGACACCGGCAGGCCGAGGAACCTGGAGTCGTAGATGTCGGTGAAGGCGGCCGGCAGGCCGTGCGGGCCGGGGACGATCCGGGCCCCGTTGGTGATCCAGCCGGTGACGGCGTACAGGATGCTGCCGGTGCCGAGGGTGGCGATGAAGGAGTCGATCCTTGCGTATTCGACGACGACGCCGTTGAAGACGCCGATGAGCGCCCCGCCGAGTACCACCACGCAGCAGGCGAGCGGCCACGGCCACCCTTCGGCGGTGATCAGCTGCATGGTCATGACGTGCGCGAGGCCGAGACCGTAGCCGATGGACAGGTCGAACTTGGCCGTGACGATGGGGATCATCGCGCCGAGCGCGAGGATGGCGGGGACCGACTGGTTGGACAGGACCGCCGAGATGTTGTCCAGGGTGGGGAAGGTGTCGGGCAGGGCGAGCGAGAAGGCCAGGAACAGCAGGACGGTGAGCGCCAGGAGGCCGTAGGCGCCGATGGGATGACCGAGGCGGCGGCCCAGCGGGGGACGGGGTGAGCGGGGAGGGGTCATCGCCTCGCATTCCCGGTGAGGGCGGGCATCGACGAGGAGGCGCGGGCGAGTGCGGTGACGGTGAGGGCCTTGCCGCTGAGCTCCCTCGTCACCGCCCCGCGGACGAAGACCAGGGCGCGATGGCACACGTGGGCGACCTCCTCGAAGTCGGTGGACAGGAGCAGGACGGCGAGGCCGTCGGCCAGCGCGTCCTGGAGCAGGCGGTAGAGCGCGGTTTTGGCGCCGACGTCCACCCCGGCGGTCGGCTCCTCGAGGATCAGCAGGCTGCGGTGCATCCGCAGCCACCGGCCGACCATGACCTTCTGCTGATTGCCCCCGGAGAGGGTGGCGATCGGCGCCTCGCCGTCCGGGGGAGACACCGAGAACCGTTCGACCAGGGCGGTGGCCTCGGCCCGTTCGCGCCGGGGGCCGATCCAGCGCCAGGCCGGCACGCCCGCCGCCCGGGGGTTGGCCAGGAAGTTTTCCCGTACGGTCAGCTCGGCGGCGCAGCCCTCCTCCTGATGGTTGCTGGTCACGAAGCCGACGCCGGAGCCGACCGCGGCGGCGACCGTGCGCGGGCGGTACGGCCGGCCGTTGAGCCGGGCGCGTCCGCCGAGGAGCGGCCGGGCGCCGGCGAGGGCGCGGCCCAGTTCCATGTGTCCGGCGCCGGTGAGGCCCACCATGCCGACGATCTCGCCGGTGCGCAGGGCCAGGCTGACCGGTGCCGTGTTCGCGGTCCGTACCCGCTCCAGGCTCAGGACGGTCCGGCTTCCGGCGGGGGCGAAGTGGTAGCTGCCCGGTTCCTGGCCCACGATGTCGTGCACCAGCCGGGCGGTGCCGTGGTCGGCGAGCGGGCCCCGGCTGATGAGGCGGCCGTCGCGCAGGACGGCGAAGGTGTCGGCGACTTCGTGGACCTCGTCGAGACGGTGGGTGACGTAGACGATGGCGTGGCCCCGGTCGCGCAGGGTGTGCAGGACGTCGAAGAGCCGGGCGCAGTCCGCTGCCGGGAGGCTCGCGGTCGGCTCGTCGAGGACGATGAGTGCGGCCCGGGTGGACAGTGCGCGGGCGATGGCCACCAGGGAGCGTTCGGCCCGCGGGAGGTCGGCGAGGGTGGCGCGCGGGTCGAGGTGCGCGGCGACGACGCTCAGGGCCTCGGCGCACCGTCTGTAGGTCAGCCGCCAGGACAGCAGTCCCGCGCGGCGCGGATAGCCGGTGCCCAGAGCGATGTTCTCGGCGACCGTCATCCACTCGACGAGTCCCAGGTCCTGGTGGATGAAGGACATGGTGCGGGCGGCCGCTTCGGTGCCGAGCGGGTGTCCGGCGACGGTCACCTCGCCCTCGTCCGCCTGGTGGATGCCGGCGAGTACCTGGATGAGGGTGGACTTTCCGGCGCCGTTGGGCCCGAGCAGGGCGAGGATGCTGCCGGCATGGATGTCGAGGTCGACCGCGTCCAGCGCGAGGGTGCCACCGAACCGCTTGCTGAGACCGCGGATCCGGACGAGGGGCTCGGGGCCGGAGAGTGGGGGAGGGGAGATGTCGGAAGCGTCAGGCACGGAATTCTCCGGGGGACGGCCTCAGCTCTTCCCGGCGGAATGGGCCGTGCCGGTGTGCGCTCCGCGTGGGTGAGGACGCCGTATTGGGTGCTCTCGCGCCGCACCACCCGCACCATCTGCCCCTGTTGCCGCATTTCCGCATTTCGGCATGCTACGGCCCGCTGTGGTTTCTCTGTCGGATCGGCTATTCGATGGCGGGAATGTCGTCGAAACAGCTCTCGGCGATGCCGGGCATTCCGCCGGGCACCTCCAGAGCGCATTCGGCCCAGATGACCTTGCCGTCGGCCGTGTAGCGGGTGCCCCAGGCCTGGGACAGCTGCGCGACGAGGAACAGGCCGCGGCCGCCCTCGTCGGTGGCGGCGGCGTGGCGCAGATGCGGGGCGGTGCTGCTGGAGTCGGCGACCTCGCAGGTCAGCGTGCGGTCGTACAGCAGACGCACCCGGACGGGGCCGGTGCCGTAGCGGATGGCGTTGGTGACCAGCTCGCTGAGCAGGAGCTCGGTGGCGAAGGCCATCTCGTCCAGCCCCCATTCGGCCAGCCGGCGGGTGACGGCGGCACGGATGCCGGAGACGAGCGCGGGGTCGGCGGGCAGCTCCCAGGTGGCGATCCGGTGCGGGTCCAGGGCGTGGGTGCGGGCGACGAGCAGGGCGATGTCGTCGGCGGGCCGGCCGGGCACCATGGCCCGGATCACCGCCTCGCAAGTGTCCTCGGGCGGGCGGCTCGGGTGGGCCAGCGCCCGGCGCAGCTGCTCCAGGCAGGTGTCGATATCGCGGTGGCGGTCCTCGATGACTCCGTCGGTGTAGAGGACGAGCTGACTGCCTTCGGGGAGGTGGAACTCGGCGGTTTCGAAGGGGAGGCCGCCCAGGCCCAGCGGCGGGCCGGCCGGGAGTTCGGGGAAGGTGACGGTGCCGTCGGGGTGGACCAGGGCGGGCGGGGGGTGGCCGGCCCGAGCCATCACGCACTTTTGCGAGGTGGGGTCGTAGATGGTGTACAGGCAGGTGGCGCCGATGATGCCGGTGCTTTCGGGGGAGGGTTCCTCGCTGCCCTCGTCCCGGTCGAGGCGTCCCACGAGATTGTCGAGGTGGGTGAGGACCTCGTCCGGGGGGAGGTCCAGTTCGGCGAAGTTGCGGGCGGCGGTGCGCAGCCGGCCCATGGTGGCGGCGGCGTGCAGGCCATGGCCGACGACATCCCCGACGACGAGGGCGACGCGGCTGCTGGAGAGGGGGATGACATCGAACCAGTCCCCGCCGACCCCGGACTCGGCGGGCAGATAGCGATAGGCGACCTCGACGGCGTTCTGCTCCGGGAAGCTGCGCGGCAGCAGGCTGCGCTGCAGGGCGAGGACCATCGTGTGCTCGCGGGTGTAACGGCGGGCGTTGTCGATGCAGACGGCGGCGCGCGCGGCGAGTTCCTGGGCCAGCGAACGGTCGTCGTCCCCGAAGGGGGCGGGGTCCCGCGAGCGGTAGAAGCTCGCCACGCCCAGGGCCATACCGCGGGCGAGGAGGGGGACGGCGATGAGGGAGTGGACGTTGTGGTCCAGGAGGCGCTGGGCGTGCGCGGGATCCTGGGCGATCCAGCCCGGGGCGGCTCTCAGATCGGATTCGAGCACGGGCTGCCGGTCGGCCAGACAACGGAGTTGGGGGGTGATGGGGCGGAGGTGCACGCGCTCCCCCGCGGGGTAGAAGGGGCAGTCCTCGCGAAAGCCATGGACCACGGTGCGGTGGAGATCGGTGCGGGGGTCGGCCGGCTCGTCGCCGCGCAGCACCGCCTCGGACAGGTCGATGGTGACGAAGTCGGCCAGGCGGGGGACGGCCATCTCGGCGAGTTCCTGTGCGGTGCGGCTCACGTCCAGGGTGGTGCCGATGCGGGTGCTGGCCTCGGACAGCAGCTCCAGGCGGCGCCGGGCCGCCAGGGCGTGCCTCCCCACCCCGGGCTCGCCCACCAGCACCAGCCCGCCGGCGGCACGTTCGCCGGCGCCGGACGTGCCCGCGGTCGTGGCCGGTCGGCCGGGTGCGGTACCGCGAACGCGCTTGGCCGGCACGGGGGTTGGGGCGAGCGTCGGCGGCGTCAGGGGGGCGGGCGAGGCGCCGGCCTCGGTGGGGACGGTGACGCGCTGATGCCGTGCGGGGAGGACCGCTTCGACGATGACGCCCTCCACCCCGGAGGGGCTGGTCACCGGCCGGCTCAGCAGGGTGATGTGCCGTCCGTCGGGCAGGGGTACCTCGACGGCGGCCCGTTGCGACGAGGCGATCAGAGCGGTGGCCCGCTCCTCCAGGATCAGCTGATCGCGCCAGTCCAGCCCGCTCTCGGCAAGCTCGCCCGGCTCCCCGTTGCCGGTCGCGGCTCCGGTCGACGAGTGGCGCCGGGCGTCGAGGTACGCCTCGAGCAGAGCGCGCTCCCGCGTCGAACTCTCTTCCAGCAGCCGCCGTTCGATGGCGCCGGCGGCCCTGCGGATCACGGCATTCAACGCCTCGTCCGCATCGGCGAGCGGATAGCCGAAGCAGAGGATGCCTTCTATGCGCCCACTGAGCGGATCGCGGATCGGAATTGCCGAACAGGCATTGGACTGCGAACGTTCGGCGAAGTGCTCGGCCCCGTAGACATTGATCAGCTGTCGTTCCGCGAGTGCCAGACCGATTCCGTTGGTACCGCCGAACTGCTCGGCGAACACAAATCCCGGGACACTCTGAATGGCGGCCAGATGCCTGACCGCGGACGCTTCACCGAAACGGCGTTGCAGTACGGCACCGTGTCCATCGGCAAGGGACACATTCATGTTCCGGCCCGTGAACCTGGACTGCAGGCGGTCCAGTACGGGCCCGGCGGCGTGGACGAGCCGCCCGTCCAGGTCGAGATCCTGATGGAAGGGAAGCTCGCAGCCTTCCGGTGAGAGCCCCAGTGACCGGGAACGCTGCCACGAATTCAGGATCGAGCTGCGCACGGACCCCTGAACCGGCTCACCTCGGAGGAACTGCTCACGGGCACGTGCGGGGCCGATTCCGTCTCCCATGAGCCCCATCCGCATCACTTCCACATCCGTACGCGCAGCTATGGCCACTCGTACGCCGGAGCAGCTGCACCTTTCGCCCTAATTGTAGGACTTCGGGGGTGTGGGGGTCCGGATCGGGGAGACGGTCTTCCCGTCGCCGTGATCGCGGTGGTGACCTGGGCTTTTCTCAGAGGACGGCGACCGGGTTGACGGGCGAGCCGGTGCCGCCGGGGATGTTCAGCGGGGCTACCAGGAGCAGGAACTCGTAACGGCCCGTCGCGGCGCCGACCGCGGAGAGCGCTTCGAGATCGAGGTTGTCCAGGAGCGGTACCCCCATCGCGGCGATGGCCAGCGCATGGACCGGGGAGTGCAGCCCCTCGACCGGCGAGGGCCGTACATCACTGTCGCCGTCGCCGCCGAGCAGGGCGATCCCGCGCTCGGCCAGCAGGGGCAGGGCATCGACGTGAAAGCCCGCGCTCGCCGCGCCGGGGTCCCAGGCGCCCAGTTCCCGGCGGCGGCGCACGCTGCCGGATCTCAGCAGCACCGCATCGCCCTCGCCGATCGTCACCTCGAGCGCCTTCTCCGCCGCCACGATGTCCTCGGCGCGCACGGCCTGTCCGGGGGCCAGCCATGGGCAGCCTCGAACGGCCGGCAGGTCGAGGAGCACGCCTTTGGTGACGAGGGCGCCCAGCGCCGATACGGCACCGAAGCGGGCGCCGCCGGAGTCGATGAGCTCGCGCGCCGCGTGGCCGTCGTAGAGCCGCCCGCGGTAGGCGACGTGGGACAGCGCGTCCACATGGCTGACGGACTTGCCGTGGTAGTCGACGGCGATGAAGTCCCTGTGGACGGCGGGTTCCGGGGCCTCGATGTCGCCCAGCTCGGACATGTGGTGCAGGGCGGGCCTGGTGTTGTCCGGGCCGGGGGCCGTGTCCCAGGGGCGCGCCATCGGGACGACCGTTCCCGACCGGACCAGGGCGGACGCCCGCCGTACGTGCTCCGGGGTCACCCGGTTCCAGGCGCCGCGGTCGGCGGGGGTCCAGCGCCCCCACGTACGGACGGCCTCGAAGAGCGCGTCGAACTCCTGGCGGGAGACGGCGGGCCCGTTGTCGGCCGGCGGGGGTGCCGGTGCATCGCTGGGATTGCCGGTCATCTGCTGCTCAGCGCTCCAAGGGGGCGGTCGGGGCCGGTCCCTCGATCGTCGCCCGCTCGGCGACCGCCCGCAGCCGCTGCGCCGCCGTGTCCCGCCTTCTCCGGGCCGGGCGGCCCCGTCCGAAGGGCCGCTCGGCGGCCACAACAAGTGGAACATCGGGCTCCATGGAGGCAGGCTGTAGCTATGCGGTCGCCTTTCCGCTCATCTTCTGAACCGAGAGCGGGCGGTCATAGCAGGTTCCTTCTCGCCTGCGTGCAGTGCGTGCCCTTTGCGCTCGCCCTGCTCGTGGTGGCCATCGAACTCTCACCTGCACACTTTCTGTATACCGGGCCGCTCCTCACCGCTACGCCGGCGTTGGCCGCGGTGACGATGGGCCCCCGGGGCACCCTCGCGGCGGCGGCTCTGGCGCTGGCCGTCAGTGTGACCACCGCCACCTACAACCAGGCATGGGGCGGCCAGCAGGTCTACACCAATCTCGTGGCGATTCTCCTGGTGTCCGTGGCGAGCTTCGTCATGAGCACCACCGCGCACCGGCGCATCCGCAACGAGCTCAACCAGGTCCGCCGGATCGCCGAGGCGGCCCAGGAGGTGCTGTTGCGGCCGGTTCCCGCCCGGCTGGGTCCGGTGCGGGCGGCCAGCATGTACCTCGCCGCCGAGACGGGGGCGCAGATCGGCGGTGATCTGTACGAGGCCGTGCAGACCCGGTTCGGGGTCCGGATGATCGTGGGGGACGTCCGGGGCAAGGGACTGCCTGCGGTGCGCGCGGCCGCGGCCGTGCTGGGGGCGTTCCGGGAGGCCGTGCACTACGAGCACGAACTGGTGGAGGTGATGAGCCACTGCGCGGCCGCGCTGCGGCGGGAGCGCGCCGTGTCCGGTGCCGTCGATCCCGAAGTGCTGACGGAGGGATTCGTGACCGCGCTCGTGGCCCAGGTGCCGGAGAGCCCCGTGGTCCAGGTGGTCAACCGGGGCCATCCGCCTCCGCTGGTGCTGAGCCGGGGCAAGGCCCATGCCCTGATGCCCAGCGATCCGCTGCCGCCGCTCGGCCTGGAAGACCTCATCACCGCTCCGTCCGCCACCGCGGAGACCTTTCCGTTCGTACCCGGCGACCGTCTGCTGCTGCACACCGACGGCGTGACCGAGGCCCGCGACAGCCACGACGACTTCTTCCCGCTGCCCGAGGCGATGGAAGCGCTGGACGCCCGCACCCCGCCGGAGTTCCTGGAACAACTGCACCTGGGACTGATCCGCCACACCGAGGACCGGCTGGCGGACGACGTGGCGATGCTCCTCGTCGTCCGGCTCGACGAAGAAGACGAAGAAGGCGAAGAAGGCGAAGAGGCCGCCGCACAGGGCGGCGCGGCGGTCGCCTGACGCCACCCGCAACCCGGCAGGCGACCACAGCGCGCGCCCGTCGTCTCACTCCTGCGTGGCCATCTCCACGGTGAGGGAGCGCAGCGCCGCCGCGGCGGCCGTGTTGACCTCCGCGGCGGTGTCCGCCCGCAGCATGATCTGCCCGATGCGCGCCAGGTTGTGCTCGGGGCCGCCGACTTCGTCGCCGGGCAGTTTCGACAGGGTGGCGGCGATGATGTGCGGGCCGTGGGGCAGGGCGCCGATCCTCCCGAGGGTGCCGGCCCGCGGAGCGGTGAGGAAGCGGACGGCGGCGGCCGTCTCGCGCCGCGCGCTGAGGTCGGGGCGTTCGCCCAGCGTGGTCCGGAGGTAGGCGCGCGCGACGTCGATGCCGAGCGCCTCCTTGACCAGCCTCATGATGTGGTCGCCGGGGGGCCGGGCGCCCACCTCGATGACCTTCGGCCCGCCCTGTGGGTCGATCTTGACCTCGGTGTGCGCGATGCCGTCGCGCAACCCGAGTGCGGCGAGGGCTTCGGTGGCCGCGGCCCGCACGGCCGCGCCCAGGTCACGGGGCAACTGGGCCGGGACGGTGTGTCCGAGCTCGGCGCGGCTGGTGCCCTGGGTGGTGAACTTCTCGGTGACGGCCAGGTGGTGCGCCTCGCCACCGGTGACGATCGTCTCGACGCTGAACTCGTCCCCGTCCACGTACTCCTGCGCCAGCAGCGTGGTGTCCAGCGCGATGCCGTGCGGGAACTTATGGGTCTCGGACCGGGCGAGCTGCGTCGCACGGGGAAGGTCCTGCGGCGTCCGGACGACGGACACCCCGATCGAGGCCGCGTTCTCGGCGGGTTTGACGACGAGGGGGTAGGCCAGCCCGGCCTCCGCGATTCCTCGGGCGAGGGTGGGGTGATCGGCCGCGACGACCGTGCGGGGGCAGGGCACGCCGTGGGCGGCGAAGGCCTCGGCCATGAGCCGTTTGTTGCGGCAGGCGTCGGCGAGTTCGGGGCGGTGTCCGGGCAGGCCCAGCTCGGCCGCCAGCCGGGTGGCGAGCGGGGAGAGGAACTCCCAGCAGGCGACGACGGCGTCGATGCCGGTCGTGCGGCAGAAGGCGGCCAGTTGGTCCAGGGCGGCCGCGGAGTCGCGGAAGTCGGTGAAGACGGGCGCGGTGATCATCGACCGCAACTCGGGCCGGTAGCGCAGGTACAGCTCCTTGTGGGTGGCCACATAGGCTTCCACGCCGAGCTCCGCGGCGGCGGTCAGCAGGTCCTCGCCCGCGGCGACATCGGCCTCGATCAACAGGACTTTCTTCACGGTGGGGCGTCCTTCCGGTACGCGGCGGCCCGGCATGTCGGCCGGTGGCTCTGGGCGTTGGCGGCGTCGTTGCGCGCTCCCGTGCTCACTCCGCCGCGCGCCGGTGGAGCGCCGGGGCCAGGGACAGCTGCCCGAGTGCGGCGACGAGACTCAGGGCGGCGCAGCTCAGCCACAGGAGGGTGGTGCCGGTGTCGAGGAGACGGGTGCCGACGACCGGCGCGATCAGGAAGCCCGCGCCCCAGGCCATCCCGATCAGACCGTTGTAGCGGCCGCGCAGCGCGGCCGGGGCGAGGGCGGCGACGACGGACGCGGTGGTGGCGAAGACCAGGATTTCCCCCAGCGTCGACACCGCGACGGCCAGGGCGTACCCCACCGTCGCCGAGGCGGTGGCCGCCAGCGCGTTGCCGCCGGCGGCGAGGGTGAAGCCGGTGGCCAGCACCCGGCTCTTGTCGAATTCCGTGAGCCGGTGGCCGATCAGCGGCTGCATCGCGATGACGACGGCGCCGTTGATGCCCATGACGATTCCGTAGGCGCTGCTGGGCAGCCCGGCGGCCTTCATGGCCAGCGGCAGGGTGGCGAAGGCCTGTTGGAAGACGATCGCGTAGACCACGATGATCCCGGCGAACGCCAGCATCGTGCGGTCGCGCAGCACGGTGCGAAAGCCCCCCGCGGTCGTCTCCGGGGCGGCCGGGCGGGTTTCCGGGATGGCCAGCCACACCAGCACGCCGAAGGCGGTGCAGGCCCCGGCGTCCAGCCAGAAGATCAGCTGGAATCCGTGCGAGGCGAGGAAGCCGCCCATCACCATGGCGACCGAGAACCCGAGGTTGACGGCCCACAGGAGGAGGCCGAAGGCGCGGGTCCGGTCGGCGGCCGGTACGGCGTCGGCGACCAGCGCCTGGGCGGCGGGGCGGAAGAGGTCGATCGTGATGCCGAGCACGAAGCAGCATCCGACGAGCACCGTGAGGCTCTGGGCGTGGCCGAGGGCGAGCAGCGTCGCGCCGTTCGCCAGCATCCCGCCGGTCAGGGCCACCCGGCGGCCGAAGCGGTCGGCGAGGAAGCCGCCGAGCGGCTGTGAGAGGACCGATCCGACGCCCACGACGGCGAGCACGAGTCCGGTGTCGGCGAGGGAGACGCCGCGGACCGCGGTCAGATAGAGGCTCAGGAACGGGTTGACCATCGAGCCCAGCCGGTTGACCAGCGAGCCGCCCCACAGCACCCAGAACGCGCCGGGCAGCCCGCCCACCCGGACCCGGACGTAGGCGCGCAGCCGGCCCTCGGGATGCTCGCCGGCCTGTGTGCCGGGTGTGTCGACGCTGCTCACGGCTCAGTCCTCCGCGGCCGGTCGGCGCACCGGGCCCTGGGATCCGGCCGGCACCGCGCCCGGCCGGTCCGCGCCCACGGTGGCCGCCAGGACCGCGCGGTCGACCTTGCCGTTCGCGGTTGTGGGCAGCCGGTCCAGCAGCTCGATGTCCTGGGGGACCATGTACGGGGGCAGGGTGCGGGCGCAGAACGCGCGGAGTTCGGCCGGGTCCGTCCCGGCCCGCTCCGCCTCCAGGACGACGAAGGCGGTCAGCTGCAGGCCGCCGTCGGGCCGCGGCAGGGCCATGGCGGTGGCGGCGGTGGCACCGGGGAATTCCGTCAACCGCCGCTCCACCTCGCCCAGTTCGACGCGGTTGCCGTTGATCTGCACCTGGGAATCGGTCCGGCCGCGGAAGGTGAACTCGCCGTTCTCCTCCTGGACCGCCAGGTCACCGGTGCGCAGGACGACCTGGCCGGACTGCGGGCACAGCGGGTCGGGGACCAGCGCGGCGCGGGTGGCCGCGGGATCGTCCCAGTAGCCGGAGAACAGCGCGGGGCTGCGCAGATGGATCTCGCCGAGCACGCCGGGTTCCGCCACGACCTCGCCGCTTTCGTCGACGAGGAGGATTTCCGCGCCGGGGTGCGCGATCCCGATCGAGAGCCTCTCCACCGTGTCGGGGAGGGGGTTGGGCACGTCCTTGAAGGAACAGGCCATCGACTCGGTGGCGCCGTAGCAGTTGATGATGCGGGCGTCGGGCCGGAGCTGCTGGAGCCTGCGCAGCTCCGGCAGCGGGAACTCCTCGCCGCAGAAGAGGACGCCGCGCAGCCGGTCGAGGGCCGCGAGCCGCGCGGGCTCGTACCGCAGCGTCTGGCGCCAGATCGACGGTACGCCGTTGACCTGGGTGGCCCCGGTCTCCCGTAGCACCCGCAGCAGGTGCCGGGGCCAGCGCACCAGGCTTTGCGGTACGGGCACCATGCAGGCGCCGCTGCCCAGTGCCAGGCCGATGTTGAGCAGGGAGAAGTCGAAGTGCAGCGGGGAGGTGCTGGCGATGCGGTCCTCGGGTGTGGCGATGCGGTGCGCCAGCATGCCCCGGTAGAAGGCGATCACCGCCCGGTGGCTCATCACCACGCCCTTGGGGCGCCCCGTGGTGCCGGAGGTGAAGATGATGTACGCGGGGTCGGTGGCGCAGGGTATCCGGCGCCGGGGCCGGTGGCGTTCGGGGGCCCGTTCGACGGTCAGTCCGGTGGGGCCGAACCGGGCGGTTCCGACGGGGTGCGGGAGGTCGGTGCGGGTGCCGTGCTCCGTCTGGAGGTGGAGGGCCGGCCGGGCGGTGGCGACGATGGACTGCAGCCGCTGGTGCGGCATTTCGGGGCTCACCGGGATGAAGGCGAGACCTGCCCGGGAGCAGGCGAGCAGCAGCGCGAGGGAGTGAGCGGTGGTGTCGGCCTCCAGGATCACCCGGGCGCCGGTCTCGATGCCGAGGGCGTCGAGGCCGGCGGCGTAGACGTCCACGAGGGCGCGGAGTTCCGCGTAGGTCGTGGTGGTGATCGTGCCGGGTTGCACGGACTCGATGACGGCGGGGTCGTCGGGGCGGTGGCGTGCGGGGTCGAGCAGGAACTCGTGGAGCAATTCCCCGGCGGAATCGGCCGGGACGGGCGGCTGCTGACTCACGTGGCAAAGACCCCTTGTGGTGTGCGAGAGCGGTGGTCCGGGGCGGGCCGGGCGGAGCGCGGGGCCATGGCGCGGGGCGCCGTGGGCGGTGACCGTCCCGTGTGGGTGCCCGGCCGTCGGTCGAGGTGACCGTCCCGTTCCCTGCCGAACTTCCGTTACGTGGAAGGGTAGTTCCGGGAAGTGACACTCAGGCTCTCATGGTCGCCACGGTGATGGGATGTGAGGTGGGTCACTTTTGGCGACTTCAGGTTTCCGTCGCCGGGCGGTCGCCGGGTGCGCTTTCGGGGCTCCCCCGTAGGGGGCCTGCCGCCGCGGAGGGTTCGGGTGCATGGGGGAGCGGCGGCACCTGGCGATGGCTGGATCTGGACAGACTTCGACGGATTGTGGCAGCGTCAGCCCTGCATGGAATTGACATTCCGCATGATGGAAGTGCGCCAATGGGGGAGCGTATGTCCGAGACAGGGCCGCTGTCGTTGGGACAGCTCTCGGTATGGCATGACATCCGAAGCCTGCCGGCCGCCCGCCGGCACGAGCCGAACAACGCGGCGACCTGGCCCCTGCCACGGGGCATCGGGACGCAGCAGGTACGCACGGCGCTGCACACCATCGCCGCCCGCCACCCGTCGCTGCGCACGCGCTACGACCTCCGGGACCCCGATGCCCCCGGCCAGCTGCCGCCCGACACCGACGCGGACGACGCACTGCCGGTCATCGAGGCCGGCACCGCCGACGCCGCCGAACCCGCGGACCTCGCGGCCGCACTGGCCGCCGAGCCGTTCGACCTCGGCCGCCAACACGGCTGGCGGGCCCGGCTGTTGACCAGGTCGGGCGCCCCCTCGCACCTGCTCTTCGTCAAGCACCACATCGCCGCGGACGCCTGGGCCCAGGAGCTGCTCCACCAGGAATTCCGGCAGGCGCTCACCGACCCCGGACGGCTGGCGGACCGGCCGCCCGGCCCCGCCGACCTCGCCGCCGAACAGCACTCCGCCGCCGGGCTCCGCCGGCAGGCCGCGGCGCTCGACCACTGGAGAAACCTCCTCGGCCGCGCATCCACGGCGGCCCTGCCGCGTCCCGTCGAGGCGTCCGGCGACGTCGTCCAGGGCACCCTGCACTCCGCAACCGCCCGCTCCGCCGCGCACACCCTCGCCGAACGCGCACGGGTGTCCGTCGCCAGCGTCGTCCTGGCCGCCTACGCCCGCAGCGTCGCCCGGATGTGCGGCACCGACGGGCTGCTGGTGCAACTCATGAGCGCCAACCGGTTCGGCGGCCGCTGGAAGAACCTGGTGACATCGATGAACCAGTGGGTCCCGGCACTGATCGAGGACGCCCGCAACGACGACCTGGTGAAACTCGCCGACGCCGTGCACTGGAGCGGCCTCGGCGCCTTCCGCCACGGCATGCACGACGTCACCGCCGTCGCGGCGCTGCGCGCCGAGCTGCCCGGCGCCGCCGAACCGGCCTGCGCCTTCAACTACGTGGCCGTACCGGAGCGCACCCCGCCGGACGCCCCACCGCGCCCCGCCCCGGCCCCCGGCCGCACCCCGCCCACCCTCACCTGGGAGCAGCCCTTCACCACCATCGGCCCGCGATGTTATGCCCGCGCCCTGGAGAGCGAGGACGCCCTCACCATCCGGCTCACCGCCAAGGACCTCGGCCGTGAACGCTGCGCCGAACTGCTGTGGGACCTGCACGAGAGCCTGCTGACCGCGGCCGACGGCCGCTGAAGGAGCGGCCCGCCCGGCCCCCGCCACGGAGGCCGGGCCCCGCCCACCCGTTCGTGAACCCCGCACCGGCCACGGAGAGTTGCCGGACTTCCGCGGTGCCCGCCCGCCAAAGGCGCAGGCCCGCCCCTGAACACTCCGCCGCGCCGAACCCCCGGCCGTCGCCCGACCGCTTCCCCGTGCTCGTCCCCCTCCCAGGAGGCCGCCCGTGCCCGAACATGTCGTGATCATCCACCGCTGGACCGACCGGTACGCCGACTACGCCGCCTACCTCGACCACACGGCGCACCGCGTCAGCTACGTCACCACCGAGCGCGCCGCCCACCATCTGCCCGCCGAACAGGCCGCGGCGGTACGGCTGGTGGACACCACCGAGAACGCCAAGTCGGTCCGCGCCGCCCTCGAAGCGCTGGTCGAACAGGTCGGGCCGCCGACCCGGATCATCGCCCTCCAGGAGACCGACCTCGATCTGGCGGCCGAACTGCGCGGCGAGTTCGACCTGCCGGGACAGCGCACCGCGGACCTGCTGCCGCTGCGCGACAAACTGCTGATGGCGCAGCGGCTGGACGCCGCGGGCATCGCCGTGCCGGCGACCGCCGCCGCCCCCGACCATGACGCGGTCGCCGCCTTCGCCGCCCGGCACGGCGGGCCGGTCCTGGTCAAACCGCGGCGGGGCACCGCCAGCGCGGGCATCACCCGGCTGGACACCCCGGCGGCAATCAGGGACTACGCCTTCCCCCCGGACGCCGAGATGCTCGTCCAGACCTGGCTGCCGCACCAGGTCCTGCACGTCGACGGCGTGTTCACCGGCGACGGACTCGGGCCCTGGCGCGCCTCCCGCTACCTCAACACCTGCCTGGAATTCACCACCGGCACCGCCCTCGGCTCGGTCGAGATCGACGACCACGCACTCCTCGCCCGCATCGGCGAGATCACCGCCGCCGCCACCGCGGCACTCTTCGGCGGCCCCTCGGTCTTCCACCTGGAGCTCTTCGCGAGCGACACCGGCGAACTGACCGTCCTGGAGATCGGCGCCCGGCCGGGCGGCGCCGAAGTGCCCTTCATCTGGCGCGAGGTGCACGGCATCGACCTGATGGCCGCGGCCGTCGCCCAGCAGACCGGCACCGAGGACCGCTCGGCCCGGCCCGCCACCGGCCCGGCGCAGGTCGCGGGCTGGCTGCTGGTACCGCCCACCGCGGCGATGCCCTGCCGGGTGCGCACCGTCACCTCGCACCGGGGAGCCGGCCCCTACGCCGAAGTCCTCCCGGAACCCGGCGCCGTGCTCAGCGGCGGCGGATACGAGCACGCCGGGGCCAGATTCCGCTTCCGCGGGGCCGACAGCGCCGAGGTCGAGGCCGCCGTCCGCCGCACCATGCGCGACGCCGAGCTGGAGAGCACCCCCGTCGACCCCCGGGCGCCCGGCAGGCTCGTCGTGGTGGGCTGCGGCAATCCGCCCTACCGCGCCTATGCGCTGGCCTCCCTCGCCGACCGGGTCACCACCTCGCTGGTGCAGAGCACGGACATCGACTGGCAACGCCCCTACGTCGCCGACCGGTTCCGCATCGCGGACACCGCGGACACCGCCGCCACCACCCACGCCGTCGCCGGCCTGCTCGCCGGACACCCCGGCCCGGGAGCCGTACTGACCTGGGACGAGACGCTCCTGGAGCGCACCGCAGAGGTCGCCCGCCGACTGGGCCTGCCCCATATGAGCCCCGAAGCCGCCCGCCGCTGCCGCGACAAACTCGCCACCCGCCGGCTGCTCGCCGCCGCCCGGGTGCCCTCGGCGCGATTCCGCCAGGTCCACACGCGCGAGGAGGCCCTCGCCGCGGCCGAGGAGCTCGGCGCGCCGGTCGTGGTCAAACCCCGTGCGCTCGCCGGAAGCATCGGCGTCACCCTCGCCGACAGCCCCGGACACGTCGCCCGCGCCTACGACCAGGCGCTCGGCTCCGCCTTCCCCGGCATCCACGGGCTGGCCGGGGTGATCGTGGAGGAGTATCTGTCCGGCCCCGAAATCAGCGTGGACTGCGCCGTGTTCGACGGCGAGGTACGCGTCGTGAACGTGGCACACAAGCGCCTGGGATTCGCGCCGTACTTCGAAGAGGTCGGCCATCTGGTCGCCCCCTGGCGCCACGAGCCCTGGGCCGACGAGGTGCAGAGCGTCGTCACCGACGCCCACACCGCCCTGGGCATCCGCACCGGCCTCACCCACACCGAGCTGCGCCTGACCCCCACCGGCCCCCGCATCGTCGAGGTCAACGGCCGCCTCGGCGGCGACTTCATCCCGCTGCTCGGCACGCTCGCCACCGGCGTCGACCCCGTCGCGGCGGCCGCCGACATCGCACTCGGCCGCACCCCGCGGCTCACCCCCGACCGCGACCGCTGCGCCGAGGTCCGCTTCGTCTACCCCGAATCCGACGGCACCGTGCGCTCCCTGGACCTGACCGCCGCCGCGGCCGAACCCGGCATCGTCGAGGCCGTGCCGCTCGCCGCCCCCGGCACCCGGCTCCTGCTGCCGCCCCGCGGCATCGTGCCACGGCTCGCCGCGCTGGTGGCCGTCGGCGACACCCCCGAAGACTGCGCCACCACGCTCGGCCGCGCCCAGCGCGCCGTGCGGCACTCCCTCACCCCGCTTCCCTGACCGACCGTCCCGCGACGAAGAGAGATACCCATGACCTGGATCCTTGGTGTCAACGCGCCGCCCACCGGCTGGCACGACAGCGCCGCCTGCCTCATCGACGGGAACGGCGAGATCGTCGCCTTCACCGAGGAGGAGCGCGTCAACCGGCACCGTCACTCGCTCTACCGCAAACCGCTCGGCGCCGCCCGCTTCTGCCTGGAGCAGGCCGGCATCAGCGCCGCCGACATCGATGTGGTCGCCCTCGGCTGGGACAGCGAGCAGCTCTACCCGCGCCGCTTCGCCAACGACGCCGACTTCCTCGCGTACGCCGTCGGACTGGACTTCGGCGACCACACCCCCGAGGTCGTCCGCGTCCCCCACCACCAGGCGCACGCCGCCTCCTCCTTCTACGCCTCGCCCTTCAGCAAGGCCGGTGTGCTGGTCATCGACGGCCACGGCGAGAACGAGTCCTCCACCATCTGGACGTACGAGGACGGCGCCGAGCCCCGCCTCGAACACACCTGGCAGCGCACCGCCTCGCTCGGCTACGCCTACGACGCCGCCTCCACCTGGCTCGGCTTCTCCTTCCTCAACGCCGGCAAGACGATGGGCCTGGCCGCCTACGGACGCGCCGCCCACCTCGACGTGGAACCCCTCGTGGACCTCGCGGCCGACGACTTCCGCCTCGCCGTCGAACCGCTCACCGAAAGCCGGGGGAGCGCCACCGCCGACGAGATCAAGGAGCACTACGACACCGTCGTCGGCCGCTGGCGGGAGCGCTATACGAAGATCGCCGGGGCGGACGGCCCGACCGCACCCGAGGAGCGGCTCACCGAGGACCCCAACGCGATCCTCGTCGCCTACACCGCGCAGCGCCTCATCGAGCAGACCGTGACCCACCTCGCCGCGCTGACCCGCAAGACGTCCGGCGTCGACCAGCTGTGCCTCAGCGGCGGCGTCGCCCTCAACTGCAGCACCAACGGCACCCTGCCCGGCCCGCTGTACGTACCGCCGGTGCCGCACGACGCCGGTGTCGCCCTGGGCGCCGCATGGACCGTCCGCCCGCCCAAGAAGCGCACCGGCCCGCTCAGCCCCTACCTGGGCACCGACATCCACCACCGCGGCGCCGCCCACCCGATGGACGCACCCGACACCTCGGATCTGATCCGCACCGACCTGGACATCGACGAGCTGACCACCCTGCTGCTGGACGGCCACATCGGCGCGGTGGCCCAGGGCCGCTCCGAGGTGGGCCCGCGCGCCCTGTGCCGCCGGTCGATCATCGCCGTACCGAACACCGCGGACGTCAACACCCGGGTGAACACCGTCAAGAACCGCGAACAGTGGCGCCCCTTCGCGGGCGTGACCCGGCCCGGCTACGGCGCCCAACTGTGGGAACAGCAGGAGCACTTGAGCCGCTACATGCTCGGCGCGGCCAAGGCCACCGAACTCGGCCGGCGGGTGGCACCCGGCGTCGTCCACATCGACGGCACCACCCGGCCGCAGGTACTGCACGGCGACGAGGCCCCCGCCGTGGGCGCGGCCCTGGACTGCCTGGAGCGGCGCGGCGCGCCACCGGTGCTGCTCAACACCTCCTTCAACGACAAGGGCGAGCCCATCGTCAACACCGCGGCCCACGCACTGGCGGCCTTCCGCTCCATGGACCTGGACTTCCTGGTGCTCGGCGACGACCTGTACCGCAAACCGAACGGGACGGGAGGGGCCCGCTGATGGCCTCCGGCCTGCCGGAACCGGCGCGCTTCAGGGCGTACGGCCCGCACCACCTCGACGAGATCGCCCGGCGCCACCACCTGCCCGAGGACATCCGGGAGACGGTGCGCAGGGTGTCGCTGGTGCTGCCCTTCCGGGTCAACGAATACGTCCTCACCCAGCTCATCGACTGGGACCGGGTCCCCGAGGACCCCCTCTTCCAGCTGACCTTCCCGCAGCGCGGGATGCTGGCCGAGGCCGACGAGGACCAGCTCGCGAAGCTGTCCGCCGACCCCGCCGACAAGCTGCTGCTGCGCGAGGCCGTACGGGAGATCCGGGGCCGCCTCAACCCCCACCCCTCCGGGCAGCAGCAGCTCAACGTGCCCAGCCGGGACGGCGTGCAGCTCCCCGGCCTCCAGCACAAATACCGCGAGACCGTGCTCTACTTCCCGGGCCAGGGCCAGACCTGCCACGCCTACTGCACCTACTGCTTCCGCTGGGCGCAGTTCATCGGGGACGCGGATCTGCGCTTCGCCGCCCCCGACCCCGGCGGGCTCATCGACTATCTGGCCGGGCACCCCGAAGTACACGATGTGCTGGTCACCGGCGGCGACCCGATGGTGATGTCCACCGAGCGGCTGCGCGGCCACCTGGAACCGCTGCTGGGCGTCCCCTCGGTCCGCACGATCCGGATCGGCACCAAGTCGGTGGCCTACTGGCCGCAGCGCTTCGTCACCGATCCCGACGCCGACGACGTCCTGCGGCTGTTCGAGCGCGTCGTCGCCTCCGGGCGGCAGCTCGCCGTGATGGCGCACTTCAGCCATCCCCGGGAGCTGGCGACCGACCTCGCGCGGCGGGCGGTGGCCCGCATCCGCGCCACGGGAGCGGTGGTCTACTGCCAGGCACCGCTGATCGCCCACGTCAACGACGACGCGCGGGCGTGGAGCGAGCTGTGGCAGGCGGAGCTGGCGGCCGGCGCGGTGCCCTACTACCTGTTCGTCGAGCGGGACACCGGGCCGTACGACTACTTCAAGGTGCCGCTGGCCCGCGCCGTGGAGATCTTCACCGCGGCGTACCGCACCCTGCCCGGCCTCGCCCGCACGGTACGCGGACCGGTCATGTCGGCGACGCCCGGCAAGGTCGTGGTGGACGGCGTCGAGGAGACACCCGAGGGCGCGTACTTCCGGCTCCGGATGCTCCAGGCGCGCAACCCCGCGCTGGTCGGCCGCCCGTTCCGGGCCCGCTATTCGGCGACCGCCGCCTGGCTCGACGACCTGGAGCTGGACCCCGCCACCCCCGCCGACCTCGCGGCCGCCGTCCGCGGCACCGACCGGGCCGGCGCCACCCCACCACCCGACGACGGCCCCCACGGGTCGCAGCGCACGGAGAGGAAAGCGACATGACCGCCGTGACCGTGGCCCCGCCCTCCCCGAACCTGGCCCTCAACCAGCTGGTGGACCAGCGCCGGGCGGCGGGCGCGTCCCTGGTCCACCTCGCGTTCGGCGAGGCTCGGCTTCCCGTACTGCCGCAGCTGGCCGAGCAGTTGACGCTCGGCGCGGCGCGCTCCGCGTACGGCCCGGTGGCCGGCGCCGAGGACGTACGCGAGGCGGTGGCCGGCTACTTCACCCGCCGGCGGCTGCCCACGGAAGCCGACCGGGTGGTGGTCGCGCCGGGCAGCAAACCGCTGCTGATGGCGCTGCAGCTCGTCATCCCCGGCGATGTGCTGCTGCCCCGCCCCGCCTGGAACACCTATGCCCCGCAGGCGGCCTACGCGGGCAAGAAGGTCTTCGGCGTGCCGATCCCCGCCGACTGCGGCGGCATCCCCGATCCGGACGCGCTCCGGGCGACGATCCACCGCGCCCGCGCGACGGGCGCCGACCCCCGGCTGCTGGTCCTCACCCTCCCCGACAACCCCACCGGGACGCTCGCGCCGCCCTCCGCGATCCGCGCACTGTGCGCGCTCGCACGGGCCGAGGACCTGCTGATCATCGCGGACGAGATCTACCGCGACCTCGTCCACGACCCCGAGGCCACCCCCTTCCTCAGCCCGGCCGAGGTGGCACCGGAGCGCACCGTCGTCACCAGCGGACTGTCCAAGACCCTCGGGATCGGCGGCTGGCGCATCGGCGTGGCCCGCTTCCCCGAGGGCGACACCGGTGCGCTGCTGCGGGACGCCGTGGTGGCGGCGGCCAGCGAGATCTGGTCGACGCTCGCCGGCCCGATGCAACAGGTCGCGCGATACGCCTACGCCGAACCGCCGGAGATCGTCGAACGGATGCGGGCGAGCGCGCGGCTGCACGGCGCGGTGGCCCGTGCCGTGCACCGCATCGCCGTCGAAGCGGGCGCCGACTGCCGGCCGCCCACCGGCGGGTTCTACGTCTACCCGGACTTCGCACCGCTCCGCGACCGGCTGGCCCGCGCCGGGGTCACGGACTCGGCGTCGCTCGCCGCCAGCCTCCTGGACGACTCCGGGATCGTCGTGCTCGCCGGACATCTGCTGGGCGACGATCCCCAGGCGCTGCGCTTCAAGGCCGCCACCAGCCTGCTGTACGGCGATGCGCAGCAGCAGGAGCAGGCTCTTCGGGCCGACGACCCCACCCGTCTGCCGCATATCGCCGGGCAACTCACCAGGATCGCCCAGGGCTTCGCCCGGCTGAAGGGAGCAGCATGAAGGAGATACCCCCCACCCCGGAATCATTCGGGGTGATCGCCGCCGCGACGGACGCGCTGCTGGCCGGCGTCGCAGGGCTCGACGACAAGGACATCGCCGCCCCGTCCCGGCTCCCCGGCTGGACCCGCGGCCACGTCCTGAGCCATCTGGCGCGCCAGGCCCCGGCACTGGAACGGCTGCTGGAGTGGGCCCGTACCGGGGTCGAGACCGCGCAGTACCCCAGCCGCGCCGCCCGGAACGCCGAGATCGAGGCGGGCGCCCGGGGACCGGCCGCCACGCTGGTGGCGGACGTCCGCACGAGCGCCGCGCACTTCCGGCGCACCATCGAGGAGCTTCCCGCACCCGCCTGGAAGGCGACCGTCCGGCCGTTCACCGGTGAACTGTGCACGCCCTGCCGGATCTTGGTGATCCGGGTGCGCGAACTCGTCCTGCACCATGTGGACCTCGACATCGGCTACGAGGTCACCGACATCCCGGCCCCGGCCCGGGGGATCGTCCTCGATGACGTCCTGGGCTATTACGCCGAGGCCGAGGGCACGCCGGACCTCACCCTCGCGGACCCCGAAGGCACGCTCCTCGGCCGCCTCGGCGCGGGCGGCCCGGTCGTCACCGGCACCCCCGCCGACGTGCTCGCCTGGCTCTCCGGGCGCTCCACCGGCACGGGACTCGACGGCACGGCGCCGCTGCCCGCGCTGCCGCCGTGGCTCTGACCGGCACCCCACGCCCCCGCACCACCTGCACAGCCCCGACGAAGCAAGGAACGGTGAACACACATGGCCGTCACAGGCGAACCCGAGCAGTTCGGCCTGGATTCGGTGCACAGCGGTCTGCTGGACTGCATCCAGGCCAATCTGGCGGTGCTCGCGGACCATCACCACGGCCCCGGAACGCACCTCAGGCTCGGCGCGCCGCTGACCTTCCGCTCCTGGGAAGGCGCGGACGGTCTGCCCACGGTCGACCCCCCGCTGGCGCGGCAACTGGACCTGGCGCCGCAGCTCCTGGGACTCACGGTGGTACGCCGGGAGCGGCTGGCCGCCGATGACCTGCTCGCCCGGCTCCGCCCCGGCAGCGGGGTCCGCTACGTCGTCGCCGACGCCTACACCCTGCCCTGGCTGCCGTACCACGGACACGCACATATGGAGCACAGCTTCCTGCTCGCCGCGGCGCCCGGCGGCTGGCACATCACGGACGCCTACCACAGCGAGACCCACTGGGGACCGGCCGCACCTGGCAGCTGGGTACTGCCGGCCGCGGACCTGGCGGCCATCGAGACGGCCGAGGTCGTCGAACTGACCGCAGCCGACGGCCTGCCGGCCCCCGCGCCCGCGCCGGCGCTGTCCGTGGACGAGGCCGCCGTCGCGGCCTACCTCGGGGCGTACGACGCCTGCACCGACCGCGCGGCGGTGGTGGAACGGCTCACCGCCGAGACCTGGCTGCTCTCCCGCGCCCGCAAACTGCACGCCCGCTACCGCGCGCACCTCGCCGGCCGGGCGGAGGAGACCGAGGCCGAACGCGCGCACCTGCGCGCCTGGGACAAGGTCGTCGAGCAGACCTACCTCGCCCACCGCCGGGTCTCCCGGGGCCGCGCCGAACCGCCGGGCATCGTGGACCGGCTGCGCGACGTCCTCGCCGCCGACCGGACCGTCTTCGGCGCCCCGCCCGCCGCCGACCCCGTCTCCCCGCCCGCCGCCCCCGCCTCCCCGGACGACGCGCTGCGGCACCGGGTGGCCGCCCTCGCCGGTGAAGTGCTCGGCGTGGACGGCGCCGCACTCCTCGACGGCGCCCCGTTCGACACCTTCGCCTCCTTCAGCTCCTTCCGCCTGATCGAGATCATCGAGCGGCTGGAGAGCGAGCTGGGCCGGGAACTGGACGCCGACGCGCTCGTCCCGGAAAACCTCCGCCGGGTCGACGACCTGTGCCGCATCGCCCGCTGAACCACCCCCTACCGAAGAGAGTCCCCATGGACCCCCGCTTCACCACACTGCTGCGCCCCTTCCTCAAGCACTCCGGACCCGAGGAGATCGACCTCACCCCCGACACCGATCTGCGCACCCTGGGCGTCGACTCCATGCAGGCCATCGAGCTGCTCTTCGCCATCGAGGACACCTTCGGGATCTCGCTGCCGGACGACGAGCTCAACGACGCCACCTTCGCGACCGCCGGCAACCTGTGGCAGGCGATCGCCGCACAGCTCCCCGACGGCACCACCGGCGCCGCCACCGGCGAGGTGGCCCCATGAGCCAGGCGCCCGCGGCCGACCGCCCCGCCCCCCTGGACCTGACGTCCCGTCTCGCCGAGGTCGCCGAGGTCACCGAACAGCACGCCCGGCGCACCGACCGGGCCGCGGAATTCCCGGTGGACGCGCTCACCGCACTGCGCCGCACCGGCCTGCTCGGTCTGCTGGTCCCCACCGAGTACGGCGGACTCGGTGGCACCGTGGGGGACCTCGTCGCGGCCGCGCAGACCCTGGGGCGCAGCGATATGTCCGTCGGGATGATCTTCGCGATGCACTGCCAGCAGACCGAGGCCCTCGTCCGCCACGGCCAGGAACGGCTGCGCAAGGAACTGCTGCCGTCGATCGCGGCGGGGGAGAACTACCTCGCCTCCGTCACCACGGAAGCCGGCAAGGGCGGTCATCTGCGCAGCGCACAGGCCCAACTGGCTGACGAAAACGGTCAGTTGGTGATCGACCGGGAGGCGCCCATCGTCACCGGCGGCGCCCACGCCGACGGCTTCCTCATCACCATGCGCAGCCCCGGCGCCGCCACCGAGCACGAGGTGTCGCTGGTGTACGCGCACCGCCACCAGCTGGAGATCACCGCATCCGGGGACTGGCAGCCGATGGGCATGCGCGCCAGCCACAGCGTCGCCCTCCGGCTGACCGGCAGCGTCCCGGCGCACCACATCGTCGGCACGCCGGGACACTTCCACGAGATCGCCGCCGACGTCTTCGGCCCGCTGGCCCATCTGGGCTGGTCGGCGGTGTGGCTCGGGACGGCGGCGGGAGCCCTCTCGCGCGTACTGCGGCTACTGCGCAGCCAGGCCGGACGCGCGCGCTTCGACCTCACCTCGGAACTCCTCCTCACCCGCCTCTCCCAGGCCCGCAGACGCCTCGACGCCGTCCACGCCCTGCTGCAGGCGACCCTGAGGACGGTCACCTCGGGGGCGGACCTCTCCGTCCCCGCCCGTCAGCTCCAGCTCAACGCCCTGAAGATCACCGCTTCCGAGGAGTGCGCGGCGGCCGTGGAGGACCTGATCAGCGCCGTCGGACTGCGGCACGGCTATCTCCAGGACTCGCCCACCCGCCTCGAACGGGCCCTGCGGGACCTGCGCTCGGCCGCGCTGAACTACAGCAACGACCGGCTCCACCTCGCCGACGGCCGGCTGGCGCTGCGCGACCAGGGAGTGAGCTTTGCCTGAACCACTGCCCCGGGACCGGCCCGCCACCCCACCCGGAACCGGCGACACCCCGCCCCCTGCCGCCACCGGCTTCGCCGCACTCGACGCGCTGCCGCGCACCGCGGACGGCGCACAGGTATGGGCCGCGCTCGGCCGCGCGGGCCTGCTCACCCGCGCCTACCGCGACGGCGCCATCGGGACCGGCACCGACCCCGACGGGCTCGCGGACCTGCTCACCGCGGTGGACGCCCGCTGCTCCCTCGCCGCCACCTTGTCGGTGAGCGTCCAACTGGCCACCGCGCTCCCGATCCTGGCGACCGGACGGGCGCCCGCGGCCCGGCGGGCACTGGAGCGGGCGCTGACCGGCCGGGCGACCGTCGCCCTGGCCGCCACGGACGTCACCGCAGGTACGGACCTCACCGCGCTGCGCACCCGGGTACGGATCGAGGACGAGGCGCTGGAGCTCTCCGGCGAGAAGGACTGGATCGCCAACACCACCACGGCCGAGACCTTCCTCGTCCTCGCCCGGCACCGCACCGGACGGCACTTCACCGACTTCACCTGGGTCCTGGTGCCGGCCGACGCGCCCGGCGTCACCGTGCGCCCCGCGGACACCGCCCTGTTCGCCGACTCGGGCACCGGCCATGTCACCTTCGACGGGGTACGGCTCGACCGCGACCATGTCCTCGGCCGGGTCGGCTTCGGCCTCCCGCTCTTCGCCCGCCATATCGCCACCGAACGGCTCGCCGGCGCGCAGTGGGGCGTGGCCCTGTGCCGCCGCATCCTGGCGGACACCCACCGCCGGCTGGCCGGCCGCCCACACGGCACGGGCACCCTCTGGGACCAGCCCGCCGTACGGCAGCGGTTCGCGGCCTGCCTCCTGAAGGTCCGGGAACTGCACGCCCTGGTCGCCGAGTACGCGGAGCCGGTGGCCGTGCACCACGACGCCACCGCCGCCGCCACGCTCAAGGCCGCCGCGGGCGCCACCGTCAACCACGTACTGACCGAATGCGGCCAGCTGTGGGGCGCGGCCGGCTTCACCACCGGAGGTATCCAGGAAATACGTGCCCAGGCCGCGCTGTTCGGCATCGGCGGCGGCGCGAACGAAGTGGTGCTGGGGACGCTGGCGGACGCCGCCGACAGCATCCTGGCCGGCCTGACACGGCCGGGCACCCTGCCGTGACCCCGCCCCTCATGGTGGCCGACGAGGTCTGGGTGACCACGACCACCGAGGACCACCTCACCCCCAGCACCCACCGCGACGATCTGCGTCGCGCCGCCACCCTGCCCCAGTGGCGCGCCCGGGAATTCCTCACCGGCCGCGCGCTGTTGCGGGAGACGCTCGCCGCGCTGCGCCCGGCCCTGGCCGACGCCGACATCACCACCGATCCGCGCGGCAAGCCCCGCCTGCACGGGCACCCCGGCGTCGGCATCAGCGTCTCGCACAGCGACGGCGCACTCGCCGCCGGAGTCGCGGCCGGGCGCGCCATGGGCGTGGACGTACAGCGCCCCGGCACCTCCGTCACCCCCTCGTTCGCGCGGCGGCTGCTGCACGCGCACGCCCCGCGGATCGCCGCGCTGCCCCAGGCGCGGGCCGCCGAGGAGGTGGCCTGGGTCTGGACGGCCCAAGAGGCGTGCGTCAAGGCCAGCGGGGCGGGGTTCGCCGGGCGCCCCTGGACCATCGACGTGCCACCGGGCGCCCGGTCCGGCCGCTGGGGCGACTACCGCTGGATCAGCCTGCGCGACCGCTCTGCACTGCCCCTGAGCTGCGCGTTTCCCCTGGCCCGCGAATGACCGACCGCGCCGCCGCCGCACGCTTCGGCCGCCGAGCAGACCAGACCCCCCCCGAGAAAGGCGAACGGTACGCATGCCCGCCGAACGGCACACCCTCTACGACTGGTTCGCGGCGTCCGCCGTCACCCACGCGGACCGCACCGCACTGGAGCTCGGCGACACCGCGCTGACCTACGCGGAACTCACCGGCCTCGCCGACGCACTGGCCGCGCATCTCCTCCACCGCCTGGACGGCACCCCGCCCGCCCGGGTGGGTCTGCTGGCCGGCCGCACCGCCGTCGCCTACGCGGGATACCTCGCCGTGCAGCGCCTCGGCGCCACGGTGGTACCCCTCGGCCCCGGCTTCCCCGCCGAGCGCAACGCCGGCATCGTACGGGCCGCGCGGCTCGACGCCGTACTGTCCGACGGGACCGCCGACCACACCGGGTGGCCCGATGTCCCCACACCGGCCCTCACCGACCCCGAACTGTTCCGCCTCCCGACGACGACGCCCCCCACCGGCCGCACCGCCCGCCCCGAAGACCTCGCCTACATCCTCTTCACCTCGGGCTCGACCGGCGTCCCCAAAGGCGTCCCCATCCAGCACCGCAACGTCTGCGCCTATCTCGCAGGCGCCGTCCCCCGCGCCGCGGCCGGGCCCGGCGACCGCGTCTCGGGGACCTTCGAGCTGACCTTCGACCCCTCGGTGCACGATATGTTCACCGCCTGGGGCAGCGGCGCCACCCTGGTCGCGGCGACCCGCGACGAACTCCTCGCGCCGGTCCGCTTCGTCAACCGCCGCGCCCTCACCCACTGGAACTCCGTACCGTCGGTGATCTCCCTCGCCCACCGGTTCCGGGCCCTGCGGCCGGACAGCATGCCGACGCTGCGCAGCAGCATGTTCTGCGGCGAGCCGCTGACGCTCCAGCAGGCCGGGGCCTGGCACCGGGCCGCGCCGCACAGCACCGTGGAGAACGCCTACGGCCCGACCGAACTGACCGTCACCTGCACCGCCTACCGGCTGCCGGCCGACCGCACCGCCTGGCCGGCGCCCGCCAACGGCACCGTCCCCATCGGCACCCTCCACGAAGGCCTTGAACTCCGCCTCCACGAAGGCGAGTTGTGCGTACGCGGCGCCCAGCGCTTCCCCGGCTACCTCGATCCGGTCAACAACGCCGGCCGCTTCCTGGCGCCCGACGGCACACCGTACGATCCCGCCACCGCCCTGACCGACGGCCACTGGTACCGCACCGGCGACCGCGTCACCGCCCTGCCCGGCACCCCGGCCCCTGCCGCGGACGCCACCCCACCGCTGGTCCACCTCGGCCGCGGTGACCAACAGGTCCAGGTGCGCGGCTACCGTGTCGAACTCGGCGAGGTGGAGGCGGCGTTGCGCGCACTGCCCGGTGTCCTCGATGCGGCCGTCGTCCCGCAGGCGAACCCCGGTGGCGTCGAACTCGGCGCCGCCTACACCGGGACGTCCACCGGCGCCGACGACCTCCACGCCGCCCTCCGGGACCGGCTCCCCGCCTACATGGTGCCCGCCACGCTCACCCGACTGGACGCCCTCCCGCTCAACCACAACGGCAAGGTCGACCGGACGGCCCTGACGGCGCTCCTGGGGGCGACGGGCGCCCGGTCATGACCCGCGCGCCACGTCCCAGGGCCTGGGCCACATGGACGCAACCGCGGGAATCCGGGGGAGGGCGGCGCGAAAGGACCTTGTACCGGGCCGCCGCCCTGTAGTCGGCTGACCTCATGAGGAGCACAAGGAACAGGGGCACAGGCAAGAGGACCACAAGAAACAGGAGCACAGGGAACAGGACCACAAGGAACAGGGGCACGGCCGCGCTGATCGCCGCTCTGGTCGCCTGCGGCCTCTGCGCGGGCGCACCGAATCCGCGAGCGGCCGCCGCCGAGACCGGCGCCCCTCCGCCGGCCGCTCCGCCCCCAGAACTGGGCATCGATCTCGACACGGTGACCATCCCGCAGCTACAGGCGCGCATGGCGGACGGTTCGCTGACCGCGTCGGCACTGACCGCCGCCTACCTGTGGCGGATCAGGACCATCGACCCCAAGATCCACGCAGTGCTGCGCACCGACCCGACGGCCCTGCGCCAGGCGGCCGCCAGCGACGCCAGGCACCGGGACGGCGCCACCCGCGGCCCGCTCGACGGCATCCCCGTCCTGCTCAAGGACAACGTGAACACCCGCGACATGCCCACGACGGCCGGGTCGACGGCACTGGCCGGCAGCCCGCCGGACACCGACGCCGCCCTGGTGACCCGGCTGCGGGACGCGGGCGCGGTGATCCTCGGCAAGACCAATCCGTCCGAGTGGGCGAACTTCCGCGCGACGAAGCCGACGTCGGGGTGGTCGGCGGTGGGCGGACAGACCCACAACCCCTACGTACTGGACCGCAACCCGTGCGGCTCCTCCTCCGGATCGGCCGCCGCGCTCGCCGCGTCGCTGGCGCAGGTGGCGATCGGCACCGAGACGGACGGCTCCATCGTGTGCCCGGCCGGGATGAACGGCGTGGTCGGCCACAAGCCCAGCCTCGGCCTCGTCAGCCAGGCCGGTGTGGTGCCGATCTCCGCCGAGCAGGACACCGCCGGGCCCATGGCACGCAACGTGACCGACGCCGCGCTCACCCTCTCCGTGCTCAGCGGCGGTGACGCCGCGCGTCCGGGCGGCCCCGCAGGCCTGCCGGACGAGCTCACGCGCCCCAACGGCCTGCGCGGAAAACGGATCGGCCTGTGGCGCCTGCCCTCGCTCGGGCCGGCGGTGGACGCCCTGATGAGCCGTACCGCGGAGCGACTGCGGCACGCCGGAGCCGAGGTCGTCGAGGTGACACCCCCGTACCAGGAGCGGCTCGCCGCACTCGAATTCCCCGCGCTGCTGAGCGAGTTCCACCGGGACATCGACGCCTACCTCCCCACCCGCGACGGACCGCAGAACCTCTCCGAGCTGATCGACTTCAACCGCACCCACCCGGCGGAACGCACCTGCTTCGCCGGCCAGGAACTGTTCGAGCAGGCCCTCGCCGCGCCTCCCACCACCGACCCGAAATACCGGGCCATGCGCGCCGAGCTGACGGACCTTTCCCGGCGTTCCCTCGACGAGACCATGGCCACCCACCGGCTGGACGCCATCGCCGCGCCGACGAACCCACCCGCGTGGACGACCGACTGCGCGCGCGGGGACAACGACGTCATCCCGTCCTCGACCCCCGCGGCCGTGGCCGGATATCCGTCCCTGTCGGTGCCCGCCGGGTTCGTCGACGAGCTGCCCGTGGGCCTGCTCCTGATGGCCGGCGACCACCAGGACGGCAAGCTCCTGGCGCTGGGGGCCGCGGTGGAGCACCGGCTCCACGCCCGGCGGGCACCGCGTTTTCTGCCGTCGGCCGGCACCCGCTGAGCCCTCCCACCGCGAAGGCGCGGCGGAGCATACGCGCGGCGCGGATGCCGCCTGCCTTCGGGGGAAAGCCTGCCCGGACGCGTTCGAGGACCGCCCGGCGGTGATACCACCACTGGGTGTGCACGAGGGGCCGTCGCCCGTCCTTCGTACGGAAATCGGCCCCCTTCGGCCCCGGCCAGGTGAGGGGTGGGAGGTGGTGGCGGCGGGTGCGGAACCGACCTGGTGTCGAGCGCGAGCGGTCCCCCGACGCGCTCCGTGGCATGGCCCGGCAGCGCATGCGCATCATGGCGCGCAGGGGCCGCGCCGAGCGCATGGGCGGGGCGGCGCAGCGGACCGGCGGCGCCGGTGGCTTCTCCCCGCTGCTGTGGGTGGCCGCGGCATACGCATGGCGTCTGATCGTCGTGGGCGCCGCGGTCTATGCGGTCTTCGTGGCGCTCGGACGGTTCCACCTGGTGACGCTGGCGCTCTTCCTCGCCCTGGTGCTGACCGCCCTCCTGGAGCCGCTGACCAATCTGCTCGACCGCTGGATGCCGCGCGCGGCGGCCGTCGCGGCCGGACTGCTGCTCGGCATCGTGCTCGTCCTCGGAGTGCTGAGTCTGGTCGGAGCCAACGTGGCCGGGGAGTGGCAGGGGCTGCGTCAGGAGTTCGAGGGCGGCGTGGCGCGGATCGGACGCTGGCTCGAAGGCGCGCCGTTCCGCCTCCGGCACGGAACGCTGTCCCAGCTCCAGTCGTGGGTGTCGCGGTTCATCGCCACGCACCGCACGAACCTGATCAACACCGCGCTCAGTGGACTGGGCCGCCTGGTGGATGTGCTGACGGTCGGCGCGCTGGCGCTCTTCTGCTCGGTCTTCTTCCTGCATTCGGGCGACCGGATGTGGCGGTGGTTCGGCGGCCGGCTGCCGGAGCACCGACGCGGTCCGGCACGCATCGGCGGGCGGGCCGCGTGGACGACGTTCACCGGCTACACCCGCGGCATCGTGGTGGTCGCCGCGACCAACGCGCTCCTCGTGGGCCTGGCGCTCTTCATCCTGGGTATCCCGCTGGTCGTCCCGCTGGCGGTACTGGAGTTCTTCGCCGCCTTCATCCCGCTCGTCGGCTCACCCATCGCGCTGGCGGTGGCGGCCGTGGTGGCGCTCGCCGCGAAGGGCCCGCTGGCGGCCGTCGTCGTCATCCTGCTCATCGTGGTGATCGGCCAGTTCGAAGGGCATGTGCTGCACCCGTTGGTGATGAGCCGGGCCGTGCGGCTGCACCCGATCGTGGTGGCCCTGTCCGTGATCTGCGGGGCGGTCACGGCGGGGGTCCTCGGCGCGGTCGTCGCGGTGCCGCTCGTCTCGGTGGTCTGGTCGGTCTACGGCGCGCTGCGCACCACCGACCTGACCGTTCCCACGCGCTGAACCCGACGCGGCCGACGGACCGGAGCCCGCGGGCCCCGCCGCGGCCGGTGACGGTACCGGCCGACCGTGGGCCGGCCGGTCCGCCTCCGCTCCTCCGCTCTCAGAGCCGACGCCCGAAGAGGTCCAGCAGGGCACGCCAGTGCCGCTCGTCCGCGGCGGCGTCGTACACGGAGGTGTCGGTCTGGGTGTAACCGTGGTGGGCACCCGCGTACACCTCGCTGCGGTAGGCCACCCCCGCGGCGTCCAGGGCGCCCTCCAGCACCTCGATCTGGTCGGCCGTCATCGACTGGTCCTGGTCGGCGTGGCCGAAGTACAGCTCCGCCGTGACCCCGCCGACGAGCCGGTGCGGGCTGTCCTCGGCCTCGGTGACCAGATGGCCGGTGTGGAAGGCCGCCGCGGCCGCGACCCGGTCGGGAAAGGCCGCCGCGGTACGGAGCGCGAGGCCGCCGCCCATGCAGTACCCCGTACTGCCCACCGGCCCGTCGCTGACCAGCGGTGAGGCGGCCAGCCAGTCGAGGTAGGCGGCGGCATCCCGCATCGCCAGGTCGGAAGTGAGCGCCCGCAGCACGGGGAAGAGCTGCTCGAAGATCTCCGGCCGCTGGGCCGGGTCGATGAACTCCGGCAGCTTCACCACCGGCGCCCGCCCCGAACGGTGTATGACGTTCGGCACCAGCACGGTGTAGCCATGGCCGGCCAGACGCCTGGCCATCGCCTCCAGTGACGGGCGCAGCCCGAAGGCGTCCATGTACAGGAGGACGCCGGGATGCGGCAGGCCGTCGTCGGGGTGCGCGAGGTAGGCGTCGGCGAGCCCGTCCGGGGTGGGCACGTCCAGAGAGGTTCCGTGCACGTTCGTCATGTTCGGGGGTCTCTTTCCGTCTCTCTCGTGGCGGTCATCACACGGCTGCACGGCTCGTCAGTGGCCGAACGGTGGTTCGAAACAGCCGCTCTCCATGTACGGCCCGTTGGTCGTCACCTCGTAGTTGGTCTTCTGGACGAACGCCGTGACGCAGGCGTCGTCGTGCACCCGCAGGCCGACGCGGCTGCCCTCGGGCGTGACGTAATCGGTGCCCTCGAAGCGCGGCTCCATCCCGCGTACGGAGAGCTTTCCGCCCAGTCGCTCACCCTTGGGGCCGGTCCGCTCGTCCTCGTACCCGAGCGCGTGCAGCGCCGCGCGGACGCTCTTGGGATCCCACGTCCGCTGTTTCCAGAGCCGCTTGAGTACGGGCTCGATGCGGTCGGCTTCCCGCTGTGCGTCCTTCGCGTCGGCGGGCGACATCTCGCCGGGGCGACGGTGGGCGTTGTTGTCCTGGTAGTGCGGGGCGCCGTCACCGGCTCCGGGCTCCACGTAGGGGGAGGCCCCGGAGGAACCGGGACCGCGGCTGGAACTGGCACTGGGACCGGAACCGGTGCCGGGGCTCGGACCGGAACTGGCGCCGGGCGGTGCGCTCGGCGCGTCGGCCGCGGTCACCGTGCTGCGCGGCCGGCCACAGGCGGTCACCGAGAGGACGGCACCCAGGAGGAGGACGGCGGCGGCGCGGGATCTGCGCCGCCGGCGTATGGAGATCGACATGACGGTGACTCTGCCAGGAGGGGAGCGCCGCGGTGGCCGTTTTTGCGGACTTGTCACCACTCGCCGAACCGTCGTGCCTTGCCATGAGGGCCTCCGGCCGCCGGGTGCGGACATCGCGGTCCACGCCCGACGGCAGAAGGCCCTGACCGGCTACTTCGCGTCCGGTACCTGCGCCGCGATCTTCTTCGTCAGGTCGAGGCCGGCGGCGCCCATGTCCTTGGACTGGACGTTGTAGAAGGTGGTGATGACGACGTTCTTGACCCGGGTCGCCACCAGCGTGGTGCCGCCCTCCCACTCCGGCGCGGAGAGGGTGGCCTTGAGGGTCTGGTCGCCCACCTTCGGCACCACCGCGGACTTGACCGTCACCGAGGCGGTGGTGCCGTTGGAGGTGTCCTTGAAGTGCGCGCAGCTCTGGAAGACCAGCGCCAGGCGCTTCATCACCAGTTCCGCGTCATTGCCCCGGAAGCTGTCGGCTTCCTCGTTGAACTCCTCCTGGGAGGAGTTGGTGAAGTCGGCCTGGGCGAAGGCGGCGCCCTCGATGCCGGTGGTCTGGATCCAGGCGCTGGCCTCCAGCTTCGGGCAGACCTTCGCCAGGTTGACGGCCTTCTTCGGCGAGGGAGCGGCAAGGGCGTTCCCCGAGTCGCGGGTGGCCTCCGGGTCGGCCTTGTAGCCCTTGGGCAGCGCCGAGGCCGGCAGCAGCAGGGACTTCAGCTTGGGGCCGTTGAGGAGGTGGGATTCCTTGGCGTCCGCTGCCGAGGCGGCCTTCGAACCGGCGGACGGTGCGGACGCGTCCTTGGAGGAACCGCCGGAGCAGGCGGTGAGGGCGAGCGGGAGCATGGCGGTCGCGGCAACCGTCACCAAGGCACGACGAAGCTTCATGAAGCCTTCTTCTGGATCAAAAATGAAGGAAAGGGAGACGAAAGGCCGTCGCGGTATGGGGGTGCGCGGTGCGGCAGGCGCTGATCGTAAGGCCGTGCGGCCGCGTCGCCCAGCGATCCGCCGCCGGACGACGACCGGCGGCCGGGGAACCGCAGGGGAAGATTTTGGCGAAACCGGGCAGTTGCCCTTGGATCTCGAGAATTTCCTATGGCAAGCATCACGCGGGAGCGGCGGCCCGGCGAGCGGGACCGGGGCTCATCAGGGCAGATACGCCGGAGCGAGGGCCGAGACCATCAGCCGCCGGGCCGTCCCGCTCCCATCGGCCGGGACGGTCCACAGATCCGAGCCGTAGTCGCCGGGGAGGGCGTAGACGAGGGTGGAGCCGTCGGCCCACAGCGCCTGGTCGTCGATGTTGCGCCGCTCGGCGGTGGGGGTCTCGGTCATGGTCCGGAGATCGAGTACGTACAGCCGCCAGGGGGCATCGGGCGAGGCTCCCTGGGCGCGCTTTTTGTAGGCGATCCGGGTGCCGTCGGGGGAGAGCGAGGGGCACTCGACGTTCCGGTGCAGGGTGGTGAGGGTGCGGGCGGCGATATCGCCGCGGACGAGGTAGGTCTGGCCCCCGGTCGCCAGGGTGGCGTAGAAGCGGTTGTCGTCGGCGAAGGTGACGCCCCAGATGTTGATGTCGGAGGCGCGGTACGGCCGGCCGTTCTTGGTGACGGCGAAGGTCTCCAGGTTGTCGTCGATCGCCCAGGTGCGGGTGTCGACGATGGCGGTGCGGGTGGAGAACTTCGTCCCCGCGTAGGAGTCCCCGCTGACGAACACCGTCCACGCGACGAGGTGACCGGAGGGCGCGACGCGGGCGCGGGTCGGGATGCCGGCCGCCGGGAAGTGACGCCGTTCGCGCAGGTGGGAGTCGAGCACGACGGCCCGGTAGGTGTCGTCCAAGGCGTGGTGCACGGCCTGCAGACAGATGCCGGTACCGGCGGCCGCATGGAAGCGCAGGCACTTGACGCCGGACACGGTGCGCGGCCCGTCCGGCCGGTCGGCGGCCACGGTGGCGATCTCGTCGCGGTGCGGGCCCCAGGCCAGGTTGCGGACGAGCAGCTGACGGCCGGTGGCGGCCGTCCTGAGCGAGACGGTGCCGGTCCGGACGGGCGGGCCGCCCGCCTGCTCCTGGTCGCGCTCGCCGGACCGTTCGGCGGCGCGCAGCACCGCCGCGGTGCCGACCGATGCCAGCAGCAGGACGGCGACGAGCAGGATCGCGAGGCGGGCGGTTCTGGTCATACGGCACCTCATCGGTCTCACGGGCGGATACGTCGTCGGGAGGGGAGGGGAGGGGAGGGGAGGGGAGGGAGGGAAGGGAGGCCGGAGCCGACGGGTCACGGCGATGCTTCGCCGGCCGTGGCGCTTCCGGCCGTACGGAGAGCGGCCGACGCGACGACCGCGCTGACCGCCAGCGCGGCGGCGGTGACGGCGAGCGCGCTGCGCCCGCCCCACAGGCTCCAGGCGGCGCCGAAGGCGAGTGAGCACAGGAACCGGGCCAGCGCCTGACCGGTACCCACCAGCGCCTGCCCGGCCCCCTGGTGTTCGGCCGGGACGGCGTCGGCGGTGGCCGCCGCGAGGACCCCGTCGGTCGCCGCGTAGAAGGCGCCGTGCAGCACCAGGACGGCGACGGCGACCGCGACCGGGGCACCGCGTACGGGCGCGAGCACCAGGCCGTAGCCGAGCAGCAGGACGCCGTGCCCCGCCAGGAAGAGCCGGGGACGGCCGATCCGGTCCGCGAGCGCGCCCAGCGGGACCGCGAGCAGCAGGAAGACGGCGGCCGTGCCGAGCGGCAGCAGCGGGAAGAGGTGGGCGGGCAGGCGCAGCTCGCGCTGGAGGAGCAGATAGAGGAAGGAGTCGCTGACGGTGGTGAGTCCGAGCAGCGCGGCGCAGAGCGTGAGCCGGCGGAGCCGGCGGCGGCGCAGCAGCGCGAGCGCGTCGCGCAGCATGGGGCGGGCGGGGGAGTGCGCGGTGCTGGGAGCGGCGGCCGTGGAAGGGGCAGGGGTCGGCGGGGCGGTCCCGGGGGTGATCCTGCGCGGCACGAAGAGGACCAGGACGAGGACCCCGAGTGCGGCGACGCAGCCGCTGACCGCGAAGACCGCGTCGTAGCCGTCGACCGTGGCCCGGAGCACGGCGAAGGCCGCCAGCGGGCCGAGCACGGCGCCGGTGGTGTCCATGGCGCGGTGCACGCCGAACGCCCTGCCGCGGTGTTCGGGCCGGGTGGCCAGCGAGATCATCGCGTCCCGGGGCGCGGTGCGCAGACCCTTGCCGGTGCGGTCGGCCGCGAGGACGGCGCCGATCGCGGGGAGGCCGTGCGCGAGCAGCAGCAGCGGTTTGCACAGGGCGGACAGTCCGTATCCGACCCCTGCCACCACCTTGTGCCGCCCGCCGCCCCGGTCCGCGAGGTGGCCGCCGGCCAGCCGGACCAGCGCGCCGACGCCGTTGTTGATGCCGTCCAGCAGGCCGAAGCCGAGGGGCGAGAGGCCGAGGGTCGCGACGACGTACAGCGGCAGGACGGCGGTGACCATCTCCGAGGAGATGTCGGTGATCAGGCTGACCGCACCGAGGGCCAGGACGGTGCCGGGTACGGCGGGCCGCCGCCCCGGACGGGTGTCCGGGGCGGCGACGGGCTTGGTGCTGCGGGAGTCCGCGAGATACACGGGCGTCAGTTCCAGATGCCGGTGATGTCGGAGGCGGTGGCGGCGTTGCCGGCGTGCGTGCTCAGACCGGCCAGGTCCTCAAGGGTGCGGAGCATGTTGTAGTGGTTGTAGGTGGTGGCGCTGGAGCTGCCGGGGGCGACGTGCTCGCCGTACAGGAGCGTGGGGATGCGGTTGCCCGACTGCTTGTTGTCCTCGTCGAAGGTGACGGCCAGGATGCTGTTGTGGGTCTTCGCCCACGTCGCGTACGCACCCAGCTTGTTCTGGATCCAGGAGTCGCCCGTGGAGACCGAGCAGTCGTGCATGTCGTTGCACAGGTTCGGCACGACGAAGGAGACCTTGGGGAGGGTGGTGTAGTCCGTCGGGAACTGCGTCATGGTCTTCGCGGTGCTGGTCGGCACGTTCGAGAAGCCGAACCACGGGTTGTGCTTCTGCGCGTACTGGCCGCTGCTGCAGACGGTCGAACCCTGGCTGGGCAGCCCCTCGTTGTAGCTGGCCCAGGACTTGCCGGCGGCGATCAGCTCGGAGCCGAGGTTCGGCGCGTTGAGGGATCCGACGGGGACGCAGCTGTCGTCGGTGCGGCCCTGGTTGGAGCCCGAGAACAGCTGGTAGTAGTTCGGCTCACTGGGGTGGGTGAGGCCGAAGGACTGGGTGAGGTTGGCGCCACCGGCCTTGAGGGTGTTGTTGAGGTACGGGGCGCTGGAGCTGCCGATCACCTGGGAGTAGGCGTGGTTTTCCATCACCACGACCACCACATGGTCCGGCGCCGGCAGCCCCACGGCCGAGGCGGTGGATCCGGTGGTGGCCCACAGCCCGATCGACGTGATGGCGAGGGCCATGGCCCCGGCCAGTGTGGTGCGGGTACGTCGTCGGCGCTGGGGTGCCTGCAGTGCGGTCATGACTGTCCTCCGGACAGAAGCGACGAGCGGTCGGGGGGCGGCGCGGGCGCAACCTTAGAAGTGGCCGAACACCCCCGGCCGGACCCGTCACATGAAGAAAAGGCGAATGATGGTTCCGCCTCGGCCGGCCGCACGGGGAGGAGAATTCATACAGATCCCCTTCCCGCGCCGCAGGGCCGGTACCCGGCGCGACGGAACTCCTCGCCGCGCTCGGTGGTTGTCCGCCGGTGAGGCGTTCCCTCAGGCGTCGAGCCGGGCCGCCAGCCCGTCGAGGACCCGGTCGAGCCCGTACGTGAAGGAGTCGTCGCGGATCCGCTGCGGGTCCGCGTCCTCCTGGGCGGAGCTTCCCTGGCGCAGCCGCGGGTGCTCCTGGGACGCCTCGACGAAGGCCGGCCGCAGCTCCGCCACCCATTCCCGTTCGGTCTTGCCGCTGCGGGCGATCTGCGAGAGGTAGGCGGCCTCGGGGATCGCCGTCCCGATGACGTACGCCATCAGCGTTCCCATCGCCTGGTCCATCTCGTCCGCCGGAAAGCCCGCCGCCTCGAACTGCGCGAGCAGCCCCGACGACATCCGCAGCGCATTCGGGCCGATGTGGACGAGGCCCACCTGGCCCAGCTCGGGGGCGATCCACGGGTGGCGCAGGACCATCGCCCGCAGCTCGTTGGCGGTGTGGGTGACGGTCGCCCGCCACTGCTTCCCGTCGGCGGTGGCCGGCATCCCGGGCTCGCCGTAGACCTCGTCCACGACCAGCTCGATCAGCTCGTCCTTGTTGGCCACATGCCGGTAGAGGGAGGTGGCCGCGGCGTCCAGGCGGGTGCCGAGCTTGCGCATGCTGAGCGCCTCGATGCCCTCCGCGTCCAGCAGTTCGATCGCCGCGGCCACGATCTGCTCGCGGGTCAGCTGTTCCCGCTGCTGGGGGCGCGGTCGGGTCCACACCGATGCGGTCGGCTTCTTGTCGGCTGGCATACGGCCCTCATCCCTGCTCGTTCCGCTGTTCCGCTGTTCCTCCCCCACGCTAGCGCACGCTGTACGCGCCTTGCGTACACCGTTCTCGTGTGCGTACAGTGTTCGCATCGAGAGAACGCCGTACGCATCGGGTGGGGAGTCAGGCATGTCGAAGAACGTGAGCTGGGATGAGCAGGGCAACTGGGGTGCCAAGGGTGAATGGGGGAGTCGGGACTCGGCGGGCCGGAAGCTGGACCTCGCCCACTGGCAGGCCCGTCTCGACGAGCTGCGCGTCCGGCACCACGTCCCGGCAGCGTCCCTTGCGATCCTCGTGGACGGAACGGTGCACGAGCTGGCCAGCGGGGTGCTGCACCGCGGTACGGGCGTGACGGCGACGACCGACTCGGTCTTCCAGATGGGCTCGATCGCCAAGATCTACACCGCCACCCTGATCATGCAGCTCGCCGACTCGGGCCAACTGGACCTGGACGCACCGGTCGTGGACGTACTGCCGGAGTTCACACTCGCCGACCCCGAGGTGGCCAAGGTGATCACCACGCGCCAGCTGCTCAGCCACACCAGCGGCCTCACCTGCGACTTCACCTACGACAGCGGGCGCGGCGACGACTGTCTCGCCAAGTACGTCGAGGCCGCGAAGGACGTGGCGCTCGACTGCCCGCCCGGCGAGGCGATCTCGTACAGCGGCATCGGGTACAACCTGCTCGGCCGCATCATCGAGGTACTGACCGGCAAGGTCTGGGACGAGGCGCTGAAGGACCTGCTCCTGACCCCGCTCGGCCTCACACACACCATGACGCTGCCCGAAGAGGCACTGCGGTTCCGCGCGGCGATGAGTCATCTGGGCGAGCCGGGCCAGGACCCGGACCCGGCGCCGTCCTGGGACCTGATGCCGCGCTCGGCGGGCCCGTACGGCAGGGTCATCGCGACGGCCGGGGACCTCGCGCGGGTCGCGCGGATGCACCTCAACGGCGGTGTGGCGGAGGACGGGACCCGGGTGCTCTCCGAGGAGACGGTCGCGCTGATGCAGCAACGCGTGGTCGACTGCCCCGACAAGTGGACGGTCAGCTCGGACGGTTGGGGCCTGGGCTGGACCCTGTACGACTGGAACGGCATCCGGGGCTACGGCCACGACGGCGCCTCCATCGGGCAGTACGGATACCTGCGCGTGGTGCCGTCGGCGGGCGTCGCGGTCGCACTGCTCACCAACGGCGGCGGTGCGCGTGAGGTGTACGCGGCGCTCTATCGCGAACTCCTGGCCGAGCTGGCCGGGGTGACGATGCCGGAGCCCTTCGCCCCGCCGGCCCAGCCGCCCGTGGTCGACTTCGCGCCGCTCGTCGGCACCTACCGGCGCGCGGGCGTGGTCATCACCGTGACCGAGCGGGACGGTGCGGGGCACATGGTGTACGAGTTCGTCGACGGCATGAAGGACTTCTCCGAGCCCCTTCAGATCGACCTGCTGCCGGTGACGGAGACGGTCTTCGCCGGTACGGGGGTGGGCGCGGCGTTCAGCGAGGACTACATGCCCGTGGTCTTCTCCACGCTGCAGGACGGTACGGGGTGCGTGTATGTCGGCATGCGCTGCGGGCCCAAGGTCGCCTAGCGCGGCGGCGCCACGCGAAGTCCGACCGTACGGCCCAGGCGCACGGCCCTGGCGTACGGCCAAGGGGGGCAGGCTGTCTGCCGGGCGGTAGTGATCAACCGCCCGGCAGCGGCTTCTTCGTCGCGGCTCACTCCTCGCCGGCGGGCCGGGGAGCGTCGTGGTCCGGGAAGAGAGTGGCGGCGACGTGGTGGGTGTCGGCGTATTCGATGACGGAGGTGATCTTGCCGTCGCGAACCGTGAAGATGCCGAGGCAGCGGTTGTCGTAGCGGCTGCCGTGCACGGTGGTGGCCTTGGAGGTCCATTCCGCTACCACGCGGTCGTTCTCGGCCACGGTGCTGACCAGAGCTATCTCCAGGCTGCCGGGGACGAAGGCGGGCCCCATCCCGCCGAGGAAGTCGTTGATGATCGCGTCGCGGCCGTGCCACACCTTGGAGACCGGCAGGCTGCCCGGGTAGTGCCAGGTCGCGTCCTCGGCGAAGCTGTCGTGGATGACCTCGGCGTCGCCGTCGCGCACGGCCTCGACGTAGCGGATGACGACGGTCCGGGGGTCGGTGGTGATGCTCATGGTCATGCTCCTTGGGTTGCTGTGCGGAGTTCGCGGTGGGGGAACGGGGTTCGGGCGGTTCGGGGTTCGGGGTTCAGGACAGCGTGAGGACGGCCTTGCCGCGGATGCGGCGGTCGCGCAGGTCGGTGAGGGTGGTCGCGGTGTCGGCCCAGTCCGTGACGCGGCCGATCTCCGGGTGCAGACGGCCCTCGTCGGTCAGCCGGACCAGCGCCGCCAGGTCGTCGTCGAGGCGGGAGTCCGCGTCCAGGTAGTGGAAGTGGCGGATGACGGCCGACTCGGGGCCGCTGAAGAAGTCGAAGAAGTCGAGCGTGACGGGCGTGCGGCTGGCCTGGCCGAACCAGACGAGCGTGCCGCGCCCGGCGAGCCGCGCCAGAGCGAGCGGGAGGGCCCGGCCGCCGGTCGACTCCAGTACGACGTCGTACGGGCCATGGGCGTCGGCGACGTCGTGGACGACCTCGGCGCCGAGCCCGGCCAGCCGGGCGCCGCGTTCGGCGTCCCGGGTCACGGCCGTGACCCGCGCCCCCGCCGCGGCGGCGAGCTCGGTCACGTAATGGCCCACGCCGCCGGACGCACCGGTCAGCAGGACGCGCCGGCCGACCAGGGGCCCGGCGACCCGCAGCAGCCGCAACGCGGTGAGCCCGGCCAGCGGCAGTGCCGCGCCCTCGAGCGTGGAGACACCGTCCGGCAGCACCGCGAGGGCGTCCGTCGGCACCGCCGCGTACTCCGCCCAGCCGCCCGCCATGGGGTGGCCCACGACCCGAGTGATCCCGGACGGTCCGCTGCCGTCGGCGGCCGGCTGTACCACCAGCCCCGCGATGTCCTTACCGGGCCGCTCGCCCGGCACGGGCCGTTCCAGCTTGAACGTCTCGCCCCGGTTGACCGAGAACGCCTCGACCTTCACCAGCGCCTCATGAGGGCGCGGCACCGGCTCGGGCACCTCGGCTAGCACGACCGGTTCGGCGGGATCCCCGGTCGGTATCAGGGCCTTCATCGTGGTTCCCCCATCGTCGTTCTCCTCGGTGTTCTCCGGGGCCGTCCCCGGTGCGGCGCCCGGTGTGGCGTCGAGGACCATCAGACCGGTCGGCGGGCCGGCCCGGCCAACAACGAAGCCGCCCGGCCGACAACGTGCGGTTGTCGCATAAGGTCAGCGGCATGGATCTCGACCTCGCCCTGGTCCGCGCCTTCACCACGACCGCCGGAACGCTGCATTTCGGACGGGCGGCCGGGGAGCTGAACACCAGTCAGCAGGCGCTGTCCAAGCGCATCGCGCGGCTGGAGGCGCTGCTGGCCGTCCGGCTGTTCGAGCGCGAGGGCGGCATCCGGCTGACCGACGCGGGCGAACGGTTCCTGCCGGCCGCGCACGAGGCGCTGACCGCGGGCGAGCGCGCCATCGCGGCCGTGTGCGGCACCGGTTCGGCCGTACGGATCGACACCTGGGGGCATCTCTACGCGCCGATGCGCACCGTCGCCCAGGCCGCGCAGGCCCTCGGGCCGGTACGGCTGGAGCCCGGCCCGGGGCGCGACTGGCCCGCGGTCGCACAGGCGCTGCTGCGCGGCGACACCGACCTGGGCCTCGGCCGGGTGCACCCGCTGCCCGGCGGCCGCGACGCGGGCCTCACCCAGCGGCTGGTGCGGCTCGAACCCGTCGATGCACTGGTCGGCCCGTCCCATCCGCTGGCCGGCGCGGACGCGCTGCGCCCGGCCGATCTGCGCGACAGCACCCTGTGGTGCCCCGCCGAGCTGACCCGCCTGGACTTCCTCCGCCGCTTCGCCGACCACTTCGCCCTCGCCCGGCGGCAGGACGGCCCCAACCTGGGCCTGGACCACCTCGTTCAGCACCTCCGCGGCGACGGCGGAAGCTTCACCCTCTTCCCCGCCGACGCACCGCTCCCCGATCACGCGGGCCTGCGCGCCATCCCCCTCGTCGAACCGACCCCGCTGTACGCCTGGTCGCTGGCCTGGCGCGAGTCCGCCCGCCACCCGCAACTCGACACCCTGCTGCGCGGCTTCACCGAGACCGGCCGCGCCCGGCGCTGGCTGGACTACATCCCCCAGCGCGACTGGCTCCCCGACACCGACCACGCGAAGCTCGCGGCTGCACGCCCTGGCACGCAGCGGACCACGGCTCCGGGGGCGGCCTGGTGACGCCTCGCCGACGCGGAAAATCGAGTGCAGGCACGGCGTGAGGTGCCGGACCGCGCGGAAGGCTCAGGACTTGGCTCAGGACTTGGCTCTGGACTCGGCCCGGCAGCCGGGAAGCCACCCACAGAGAGGGCACAACACCCATGCGCACTCTTTACGTTGTCACCCACCCGGAGGCAACGCACCACGTCGAGGGAGTCGTCGGCGGATGGCACGACTCGCGGCTGACGCCCGCCGGCGTCCGCGCGGCGGCCTCCATTGCCAAGGCGCTGCGGGCCCAGGTCCCGGACGGCGCCGAGGTGGAGCTGTTCTCGTCGGATCTGCAACGCACCCGCCGGACGTCCGAGGAGGTTGCCGAGCTGTTCGGCGTGAAACCGACCCTTGACCGCAGGCTGCGCGAGAAGTCCTACGGAGAGGCCGGGGGAAGGCCGCAGGAGTGGCTTGACCGGCGGTTTGTCCCACCGCCGGCTGTCGGGGAACGGCTGGAGCACGACGAGGGTGTGGCCGGCGCCGAGACCAAGGCGGCATGGGCGCAGCGCATCTATGCGGCGATGGACGAAATCCTGCACAGTCCGTGCGAGCACCAGATCATCGTGACGCACGGCGGTTCTCTGACCTTCGTGGTGACGTCCTGGCTCAAGATGCCGATCGAATCGGTCGGCTATGCAAGTTTCCCTGCACCCTCCGGCAGCATCACCACCCTGCGCGAAGACGACTTCTTCCACAATCGCCAGGTCGTCAGCCTCGGCGACACCCGCCATCTCGACTCCACGCAAGCCGACTGATTTCCACCTGGCCCGGCTCGACGGCCCGTCGCCTTTGGGGGCATGGCCCCATGACGGAACTACGGGGTGCCCTTGCTCTTCAACACTCTTCAACGCTCTTCAACGCGAAAAGGGCCCCAGCATCTGGCTGATGCTGGGACCCCGGTGGCCGGTCTCAGTGATTTTCGATCCACCAGACGATCAGGCCGATTCCGCCGGCGCCGACTCCGTAGGCGACGCCTCGGAGGAGGCTGGTGGCGGCGACGTTGCGGCGGCGCCTGGCCCAGCGGGCTATGCGCTTGAGCCGGGTGGTCTTGACCACTTCGGGCACGGTGGTTCCGGTGGTGCTGAGGTTCCCCTTATCCTGCATGACGGCTCCAGTCATCGGCTCTGATGGCGCGGGGTCAGCGAGGGGAGCCCTTCCGACGTGGCCTAGGAACCTGGTCGGACCTGACGGGGCTCCCCTCTTACGAGTGGGCAGGGCACGTCGGCGCGGGCTGGATGCGCGGCTCAGCTGTCTGCATCTCGTGAACCCATGTTGCCGCGCTGGCGGTCTGCAATGTTTGTGCGGTTCCCGCCCATGTCGAGGGGTGTCTTTTGTAGCTCCCGGACAGAACATGCCGTCAAGTCTTGTGCAGCAAAGGCCAGTTGATCATCCGGGTGGGTCGGTGCGATCCGCCGAGACCTGCGGTTGTGGGCCTACAGGACGCAGGGCCGGGCCGCGATCCGGCCTTGGGAGTGTTCGGCTCCTGAAGCGGGCGCGGCCGACTTCCGCCGCACGCCCCTCCTCGAATTGCGTTGCCCCGTCGGAGCGGTGACGCCGCTTCCTGTGCGACAAGGCATGCGAATGACGCATACGGCATGTGCGGAAGTTTCGTTGGACGCACGGCCCGTGACGTCCTTAACGTGAATCCGTGACGCAGCCGGCCACGGTGCACACCACGCCTGCCCGACAGCTGCGTCGGCGGCCAGGCAGGCCGGGCACATGCAGGGTGCGACTCAACTGACCGGCAGGCCGCTCTTCCGTCGTGTCCCCGACAGGCCAGGCGCGAGCCGCCGCGAATCCGATGCCCACTCCCACCGAAAGGCAGAACGAATGAATCTTCGCAGGCTCGGAATCTCCGCCATCACGAGCGCTATCGCGCTCGCCACCCTGGCCTCCGTCGCCCCCACGGCGCTGGCCGCCCCGGCGCTGGAGGCCGAGACGTGCGGTCAAGCGGTGACGCGGACCAAGCAGCTTCTCCAGCAGGCCGGCGCCCCGACCGGCGCCGACACCTGGCAGTCCGTACGCGATGCCGCACAGAACTTCGTGAACAGCCACCCCTACGGCGGCCCCGGCACCGAGGCGCTGAAGCGCGAGATCAACAACCTCAACACGCTGTGCGCGCCATAGTCCGAGCCGGAGAACAACTGCGAACCTCTCTGCGCACAAGCCGGCAGCCGACGCGGTGCCGGAGGCTCAGGAACGAGGGAGGTCGGTCACCGGGCCCGACCTGATCGTCGAGGGGCAATGGTCCAACGGCGATGAACCACCTGCCTTTCCGCCGTTGCGGGCGGTCGGCCCGGTCGGGACCGTCCATCGGCTGCGGTCCCTGGCCGAGGAACCGGAAGGGCGCTACCCCGGACGACAGGACGGCCCCACCCCAACCGCGTCCAAGTCAGGCCCCTCCGGCATCGGGCAGGAGGCGGGTGAAGGAGACCGGGAGGTACTCCGGGCCGCGCAGGATGGCGTTCTCCCGGTAGGGCGGGGGATCGGCGACCAGGCGGGGGGACTCCAGACGGCGGGCGAGCGCCGTCAGGGCGATCTGCGCTTCGGCGCGGGCGAGGGTGGCGCCGATGCAGTAGTGGATGCCGCCGCCGAACCCGAGGTGGGCGTTGTCGGGGCGGTCGGGCAGGAATCGGCCCGGGTCCGCGAAGCGCCGCGGGTCGCGGTTGCCGGCGGCGAGGAGCAGGCGGACGCGCGAGCCCTTGGGGATGGTGGTGCCAAAGACGTCGACCTCGGCCAGGGTGCTGCGGCCGGACATCTGTACCGGCGGGTCGTAGCGCAGCACCTCCTCCACGAGCGGAGTGGCGAGATCGGGGTCGGTACGCAACCGGGCGAGGGCGTCGGGGTGGCGCAGCAGCGCGAGGGTGCCGTTGGCGATGAGGTTGACGGTGGTCTCGTGGCCGGCGATGAGCAGCAGGCCGAGCGTGACGCGAAGGTCCACGGGGTCCATGGGGGTCCCGGGGCCCTGGCCGTCCATCAGGCCGGAGAGCAGGTCGTCGCCGGGCGTGGCGCCATGCCGGGTGATGAGCCCTTCGAGGTACTGCTGCAACTCGGTCCGCGCCTGCTGGAGTTCGCGGATCTCGTCCTCGGTCTGGGTGTCGATGGGGTCCAGACCCCGGGTGAGCCGACGGGCGAGGCTGCCGAAGAGGGACTCGTCCTCGCGGGGCACGCCGAGCAGTTCACAGATGACGGTGACGGGCAGGGGGTACGCCAGGTCGCCGACGACGTCCAGCTGTCCCGGCCGCTCGCTGGTGTGCGCGTCGAGCAGCCCGGTGACGAGCTCGTCGATGTGGTCGCGCATGCCCATGACGCGGGGAACGAACTGCTGAATGACCAGGTGGCGCAGGTGGTCGTGGCGGGGCGGATCCTCGACCAGCAGGCTCTTGCGGATCGGCCGCTGGTGTTCCGGGGGGAGCCGGTCGGCGCTGATGCGGGGATCGCGCAGCAGCAGGCTGATCTCGCGGTGACCGCTGACCAGCCAGGTCCCGTTGTCCATGCGTACGACCGGCTGCCGGAGCAACTGCTCGTAGTGGGGGTAGGGGTTGGCGCGGTGCTCGGGGCGGAGGGCCTGGGCGAACAGGTCCGAGGCCGTGTGCCGGCGCGTGGTGGAGGTCGTGACGGAGGTCGTGGTGGATGTCGTGGCGGAAGTCATGGTGGAGCTCCCTTACTCGTGTCCGGCCAGGGCGGCAGGGGTGGCCGGGACGGACGGGACAGTCGGGACGGAAGGGGTGCACGGACGCCCCGGTGCGGGCGCGGCAGGCCGGGCGAACTCGGCGTCGAGCGGATCGAGCCGGTCCGGTCCGTCGGTGGCGTTCAGCTCTGGGGGGAAGGGCGCTCCGGCCTCGATCAGGGCGGCGTAGCCGTCCAGGACGCGGGGCGAGTCCACCGCGACGGCGGCGACCGTGCGGCCGCGCCGACCGTAGGCGGCCACGAAGCGCCGCTGGTCGAGCGAGCCCTGGGTGACGACGACCTGATCGGCCGACGAGGGCAGCCCCAGGCACTTGAGGTTGACCCCGAACTGGTTGGACCAGAACGCCGGCAGGGGGCGATGCGTACGAGGCGCCCGCGACCCGTGGGTCATGTTGTGCGCGGCGGTACGGGCCTGCGCGACGGCGTTGTCCCAGTGGTCCAGGCGCAGGAGCTGCCCGGGGAAGAGCGGGTGCGGCCAGCGGGCGATGTCACCGGCGACGAAGACGTCCGCCATCGGTGTGCCGTCGTCGGCCAGGGCCCGGCAGGCGTCGTCGCACGTCACCCCGCGGACGTCGGCGGCCAGCCCGGAGCCGGTCAGCCACTCGGCGTTGGCGAGGGCACCGGTGGCGACCACGGCCACCTCGGCCTCCACCACGGTCCCGTCGGACAAGGCCGCGCGCCGCAACCTGCCGTGGGCATCGCCCTCCAGCGCCTGGACCGTGGTGCCGAGCCGCAGGTCCACCCCGGCCTCGCGGTACCAGCCGGTCGCGGCGCGGCCGATGACACCGCCCAGCGCGCCCGCCAACGGGGTGCCGCCGCGCTGCGTCACGGTCACGTCGAGGCCCAGGTCGCGGCAGACCGAGGCGACCTCGCCGCCGGTGAACCCGGCGCCGATCACCAGTACCCGGTCCGGCCCCGCGGCCAGTGCCGCGCGCAGCCGGTCGGCGTCGTCGCGGGACCGCAGCAGATGGACCCCGTGCAGGTCGCCGCCCTGCTCCTGGGGCCAGGGCCGGGCCCGGGTGCCGGTGGCGATCAGCAGCCGGTCATACGGCACCGCCCGCCCGTCGGCCAACGTCACCCGGCGTCCGTGCAGGTCAACGCCGTTCGCGGGGGTGCCGAGCAGCCACCGGGCGTCGATGTTGCGCACCCGGGGCAGCACGGTGTGGTCGGTGGACAGCCGGCCGGACAGGACCGCCTTCGACAGCGGCGGACGGTCGTAGGGCGCGTACGGCTCGTCGCCGATGAGCGTGAGCTCACCGTCGAACCCTTCGTCGCGCAGCGCCTCGGCGGCGCGCAGCCCGGCCAGGGAGACCCCAACCACGACGATGCGCTCGGGGCCGTTCACTGCGCACTCTCCGCGGTCGGGGGCGCGGGCTCGGTGGCCCTGCCCAGGGTGATGGCCTGTACGGGACACGCCGCGGCGGCCCGCTCGACCTCGCGGCGCCTGTGCGGATCGGGCGCGTAGTCGTACTCCACGGCCTCCTCACCGTGGAACCGGAAGACGTCCGGTGCGGCATAGACGCACTGTCCGTAGCTCTGGCATCGGTTCAGATCCACGACGAGCCGGAGCTCGACGGGTGGCGAATCGGTGGGCATTTTCGCTCTCCTCCCAGGTCAGCGGGGGTTCGGCGGCGCTCTGAAGTGGGCGGTCCGTGGTCGGCGGCGGGGATGCCCCACGCCTCGCGACCGCCTCGCAGATCCGATCGCCTCCCGATCGAATCCCGATCGCATTCGCCATTCAAATAGCGGCCACTATTCGAACTGTACACGCTATCCGAGCATTGACATAGTCCTCACTATCCGAATAGCATGCACAACATGAGCACCGAGCGTGACGAACCTGACCGTGCCGAACCCGTGCGGCCGCGCCTCACCCGAGCGGAGGCCAAGGCCCGCACCCGGCGGCTGCTGCTGGACGCGGCGGCCCGGGTCTTCGCCCGCAAGGGCTTCGCCGGCGCCTCGGTGGAGGAGATCGCCGAGTCCGCGGGCTTCTCCATCGGCGCGCTGTACTCCAACTTCGGCGGCAAGGAGGCCCTCTTCCTGGAGCTGATGGCCGAACGCGGTCTGGGCCGCGTCGCCGAGGCCGCCCAGACCCTCGACCGTCACGAGGCGGGCACCGGGGAGGCCGCCGCCGAGCTGGGACGCCTGCTGGTGGACGTCGCCGACAAGGACGCCGACTTCGCGCCGCTCCAGGCCGAGTTCTGGCTCTACGCGGTGCGCAACCCCCACGTCCTCGACACGATGGCCGGTGCCCTGCGGGAACCGCGCCAGGCGCTGGAAGGTCTGATCGGCACCTGGCTCACGGAGCTGGGCGCACCCTCCGACGTCCCCGCCGACTCCGTGGCCACGGTGGTGACGGCGCTGTTCCAGGGGCTGGTGCGGCTGCGGCGCGTCGACCCGGACAGCGTTCCCGAAGAGCTCTTCGGCCAGGCCCTGCGCTGGCTGTTCAGCGGCATCGGCGCGAGCCCCGCACCGGCCCGCCCCGCCGACCAGGACTGACCCGCACGGCGTCCCGGATCGCCCGCAACTCCCCCAAGGAGCCGCACTCATGACCCCGCACCCGCAACGGCAGTCAGCCGCCCGAGGCGTCCGCAGGGGCTACTTCGTGGCCGGCGCGGTCCTCGCCTTCATGTGGCTGGGCGAGGCCCACGAGCCCGCCTGGGCACACGCGGTGCGCGCCGCCGTCCTCCTGCTGCTCATACCGCCCCTGCTCCTGCGGACCAACCGCCGCCTCACCGCCGCGTGGTACGAGTCCGAGCGTCCCGGTGGGGCGCTCGCCCGGCTGATCGCCGCCCGGATCCTCATCGTCTCGGCGGCCCTCGTCGTCAGCGCGCTGCTCAGCCACCTGATGGACCCGCACGCCGCCCACGACAGCACGGCGCTCGGCATCCGCGTGGGCTGCGTGCTGCTGACCATCCCGCTGCAGATCCGCGCCGCACACCGCGCACGGGCCAGGGGCGTGCACCCCTCGGCCCGCCCCACCTTGTCGGCGCCCCGGTTGATCTTCGCCAAGCTGGGCCTCATCGCCGCCGCGCTGCTGGCCCAGATGCTGCTCGATCCCTATGTTGCCGACGCCCAGGTGCTCACCGCCGCCGCCATCGCCGTCACCGTGACCGTCCTGGGGCCCAGGATCCACACCAAGCTGCTGATCACTCCCGCCCCGCGGACCACCGGGGAACGGAGTGCGGCCGGCGCGACGGTGTGACCGGGCACGGCATCGGGCCGACCCGGGCGCCGGGTCAGCCCTTGACGGGCAGGTAGTACGGACGGTTGTGGGCGGCCACGGGCGGCGACTGAAAGGTCCAGACGGCGGCGGCCGGGGTGTCGCCGACGAGGTCGGCGAGATGACGGCCGGCGCCGCTGGTGGTGTCGGCGACGGTGAGGCGGACGCTTCCGGCCGTGGTGGGCCCCAGAGGGTGGTGCCGGTAGGGCTGGTAGACGTTCATCGGTCCGGCGAGCAGGCCGTGCTGCGGGTCGGTGCCGTAGCCGGTGATCGGGGTGTTGTTGACGCTCTCCGCCTCCAGGCCGGCCAGGTCGGCCTCGAAGGAGAAGAGGGTGTGGTCCCGCCGGTCGATACCGCTGCGGTCGGCGGTGAAGTCCGCCTTCTTGCAGGCCACCGACCAGGTCTTGTGGTGAGCCGGTCCATTGAGGGAGGGCATGGTGGTCTCGAACCAGCCGGGGTACTTGGGTTCGGCGTAGAGCTTGGTGCCGGCGTCGATGGCGAGCGGGTTGTCGCACAGGACGTGCATCCGGGCGATGCCCAGGAGTTTGGTCTGGTCGAAGCCGCGCGCGTACTCGTCGTAGCTGAGCGCGGGCAGGCGTCCGGCGGCATCTGTGGGGTGGGCGATGATGTTGATCTCGATTTCCTGGGTGATCCCACCGCCGTTCGGATACTGGGCGAAATAGAGCTGGTAGTTGAGCGAGAGGCAGGCCCGCCCGTCGAACTCGGCCACCTCCAGGCCGGGGTGGTGCGCGGCGAGGAGATCGCGGGCCGGGCCGGGGTCGACGAGGTAGTCGATGCCGATGTGGTGCAGCGCCCCGTAGTGGAAGGGCAGTTGGTAGGGAGCGGGGACGGGCGGCAGGGACAGCGTCCGGTCCGGGTTCACGGGCGGTCGGCTCCTTGGGGTACGGCGGCGCCCTGGACGGCGGCGGCGCTGTGTCGGGCGAGCAGGTCACGGTGCATCTCTTCGGCGCTGCGCAGGGCGAGGGCGGCCATGGTCAGCGAGGGGTTCGAGGTGGCGACGGTGGGCATGCTGCCGCACCCGACGGCGTAGAGGTTGGCGTGGTCCCAGCACCGCTGCCACGCATCGACGACGGAGGTGGCGGGAGAGTCCCCCATGATGTGGGTGCCGGCGCCGTGCCCGGCGGCCCGGTAGGCGTAGGGACGGCCTTCGTACGCGAAGTAGCCGGGCCAGGCCGGGCCGGGTGCGAAGAGGGTGTGGTCCTCGGCCCCGAGAAGGGCGAAGAGCTGATCGGACACCTTCTTCGCGGCGACGATCCCGCGTTTGACGTAGGGCGACAGGTCGTAGTGGATCACCGGACGGAAGTTGCCGTACGCGTCGCGGTAGCGGGGGTCGATGGTGACCCGGTTCTCCGGATCGGCCTCCTGCTCCATCTCGAACTGGAAGGCGAACTCGCGTCCGATGCGGTCGCCGAGCGTGCGCCGCAGCTCCGGCCCGAACAAGCCCCGGCCGTCCGGTCCTCCGTCGCGCAGGAGCGCGGCGACACGCGCGTCGGGCGGCCCCACCGCCCAGCTCCAGCCCCAGTTACCGATCTCGACGCGGAACGGCGCGCGGCGGGCGCGGGCCGCTCCGAAGCGGAAGCCCTCGAGCCCGGAGGTCGAACCGGGGCCGCGGTAGGCACCGATCTGATGGGGCATCAAACCCCAGGTGAGCAGCACAGGATGGTCCATGAGATTGCGGCCGACCTGGTCGCTGCTGTTGGCCGCACCCGAGGCGAGGAGGAGCTTGGCGTTCTCGATCGCATGGGCGGCCAGGACGACGAGGTCCGCGTCGGCGGTGTGCACGCCGAGGGAACGGGCCGCGGCGGCGTCGTCCTGATAGGTCTGGTACTCGACACCCGTGGCGCGTCCATTGCCGCCGACCAGGACGCGGGTGACCACGGCCCGGGTGATCAGGCTGACGGTCGGCGCCCATCGGGCCTGAGTCCTGAGAGGCGTGTATTTGGCCCCCGACGGGCAGATGGGCACACAGCTGGCGTGGCCCGCGCACAGCCCGCCACCGTCGTGGCCTCCCACAGCCCCGTCGGGGAGGCCGTTGCGGGCGTGCGGCGTGGCGACGACGCGCAGCCGGGTCGGGCCCGCCTCGGAGGGGTCCTGCACGCACCGGCCGTCCAGCGCCTTCGCCATCACCCGGTCGAGATAGCTGGGCGGAATGGCGTGCATGGGGAACCGGTAGTCGTCCGGGAACGGCAGGCCCACGGCCGCGCGCTGCTCGTCCACATCGCCGGCCACCCCGATCTCGTGCTCCGCCGCACGGTAATAGGGCTCCAGATCCTCGTACCCGATCGGCCAGTTGCGGCCGTGGCCGAAGTCCCCGGCCCGGAAGTCCTCCGGGTGCATGCGCGGGGCCAGCCCCGTCCAGGCCAGCCCCGTACCGCCGTTGGCCCGCAGATACCCGCTGGCGTACGGCAGGGGCCCGCGCTGTACGAAGTACCCCTCGGCACGGAACGAGCCCTGCGCGCTGCCCGACAGATCGCGCACGTCGGGGGACGGCGCCGCACGGCCGGTCGGATAGGGCGAGTTGGGGACCTTGGCCAGCGCGCTGTGATACGCCTCCACCGCCTCCCGGTGTCCCTTGGCGGGATCGGCCACATCGGGCCCGGCCTCCAGAACGAGGACCCGCCAGCCGCGCGCCCCCAGCCGATGGGCGACCAAGGACCCCGCGAACCCCGCACCGACCACGATCACGTCCCACCGGCGCCCGTCCGGCGCGCTCACCGCAGCACCACCAGGCCGTCGCCCTCCGCACCGGCGAGTGAACCGGCCGCCGGCGCGGACGCCCAGCTGGCGAACCCCTGCGCCACCGATCCCGGCGCATGCCCGCCGAACGTCCGCCACACCAGCCCCTGCGCATAGGCACGCGGCGAGACCACGAACGCCCCGTCCTCCGCACGCTCCGACCCGCACCCGACCCAGGTGCCCAGGTACCACAGATGCGCGACGGCCCTCGCCAGCTCCCGCACCGCCTCGTCCGCCAGGCCCGGCGGTCCATCGCCACCCGCGGCCGCGACGAGCCGGTCCAGGGCCTTTGCTCCCGCTCGCTCCAGGACCACCGCCTCGTACACGCCCGCCAACCCGGTCGCCCGCAGCTCCTGGCCGTCGAAACCGGTCAGCCGCGCCGACAGCAGGAGAAAGTTGTCAGCAGTCACCACCCACGCCCCCCGTACTCACCCCACGCCCGTGCCGGCGCCCTCGTGTGCATTCCACGGCGCCGGTTCCGTCATGCGCGGCCATGCGAATTGGCCTGATCACACCGCTTTGCCGATCCCCCTGAATGCGCCGGCCACGCGACGGGCTTCGCCGGCTCCGGTACAGCCAGGGCCTGTCTCCTCGACGGGTGGAGGGAACCGGCACTCAAGGAGGCAGCGTCCATGGATGTACAAGATCGCTAGTGGGCACAGAGGAGCTTGAGATGACCGGCACGGCCACCCGTTACCTCTATCTTGTCCGGCACGGCGAGGCATCGCCTGACGAGAGCGAGCTGACGGAGGCCGGTCAGCGGCAAGCCGTACTGCTCGGCCAACGCCTCCGTGACGTGCCGTTCTCAGCCGTTCACCACGGTCCGCTGCCGCGGGCGGAGCAGACCGCACGCCTGATCGGCGAGCAACTGCAGAACGTCCCCCTGCACTGCTCGGAAGTCGCCGGTGACTATGTGCCGTACGTTCCGGAAGAGGACGAGCTTCCGGCCGAATCCGCGGACTTCTACCTCAGCTTCCTCGCCGGTGCCACCGACGAGGAGCGGAAGCACGGGCCCGCGCTGGCCCGCCGGGCGCTGGATCTGTTCACCGGGCCGGTGGACGGCGAAGAGGACCGGCACGAACTGGTCGTCACCCACAACTTCCTCGTCGCCTGGCTCGTCCGGGATGCCATGCATGCGCCGAAGTGGCGTTGGCTCGGCCTCAACCACGGCAATGCGGCACTCACGGTCATCCGCTACGCACCCGGCCGATCCGCCGCCCCCCTCATCTCGAACGACATGCGGCATCTGCCCGACGAGCTGCGCTGGACCGGCTTTCCCCCCGAGCTGCGCATCTGAAGCCCGTCCGGCCGTCCTCATCCCGGCCCGACGACGACCAACGGGACAGAACCCGGCCGACTACTGAACGTGGATCACCGGCTCATGGCGGATGGGGAAGTTCACCGAGCGGGCGATGAAGCACACCGCGTGCACTTCGCCGTGCAGCGCCCGCGCCTTGTCCCTCATCGAGGCGTCGGCGACGGTCACTTCGGGACGCAGCGTGACCTCGGTGATCCGGCCGCCACCGCCGCTCGCGTCCATGGTCATCACCCCATGGGCCCGGTCCTCGTAGTCGACAACGCTCACCCCGCCCACCGCGCACAGGTGGAGGTACCAGAGCATGTGGCACTGGGCGACGGCGGCCACCAGCAGTTCCTCGGGGTTCCAGCGGGCCGGGTCGCCGCGAAAGGCCGGATCGGAGGAGGCGGCGATCGGTGTTTTGCCAGGCGCCAGGACTTCATGGGCACGGCTGAAGGAACGGTAATCCTCCGTTCCCGAGCCGAGGTTGCCGGTCCATTCGACCACTACGTCATAGGTGTGGGTGTCCGTCATGCGGCCAGCATAGGGAGGGCGCTCCCCACGCCTCACCCCATGACGGACCGGGACGAACCTCCGTCCGCGGGGCGCTTGCGGGAGAAGGCGCCGAGGCTGATGACGTTGCCCGTGTGGTCGCCCGTGTAGCGGACGGGGGAGCGGTCGTGGTCGTGGCCGGCCTCCACGCGGTCGATCAGGGCGGCGAGGAAACGGCCCACCAGGGGAGCGTTCTTGAACTGATTGCCGCTCGTGCCCATCGCGACATAGAAGCCGTCGAGGTCGGTGCGGTCGTAGATCGGCGTCCAGTCGTCGGCCGTGTCGTAGACGCCGGCGATGCCGGTGGGATGGTTGGGAACGGTGAGCCGCGGGAACCGCCGCGCCGCCCGCGTCACCTGGGCCGCGAACCGTCCGGGCGTCGGGTAGGGGCTGGACAGGTCCGGATCCTCGATCCACTCCAGCGGGTCGCAGGCGGGTTCGGTGCCGCCGACCAGGAGCTTTCCCCCAGGGGCGGGACGGACATAGATGCCGAGGTCGAGATCGGCGAGAACCGGCCCGAAGGCGTCCCCGGCGCCGTATCCGCGGGGCGCCGCCACCTGATGGACCTCCTGCCGCAGCGGCCGCACCCCGACCGTGAACTCGCCCCCGACACCGGCCATCCGGTTGAACGCGCCCGACCACGGACCCGCCGCGTTCACCACCACCGGCGCCGCGATCCGGGCCCCGTCGGCGAGCCGGACGCCCGACACCCGCTCCCCGCACCGGTCGACGCCGACGACGGTGCGGCGGAACAGGAACCGCGCCCCGAGACCGGCCGCCGCGTCCGCGAGATTCTGCGCCGCGAGCTGCGGATCATCGACGAAACCGGCGTCCGGTGTGAAGAGGCCGCCGAGTTCGCCGGAGGGCTCCGCGAAGAACGCGTCGTCGTGCACCGGCTTCGGCGGCCCGTACCGGCCCGCATCGATCCCGGGCACCCGGCTGCGCAGCGTCGCGGCGTCCCATCGTTCGTAGGGCACGCCGACCCGGTCGAACAGGGCGGCCACCGCCGCCGTCCCGGCATCCGGCGCGTCCAGCAGTACCGCACCGGTCCGCCGGAACGCCGCCACGGGACCGCCGCGGCCGCCCGGATGCGACGCCCAGTTCTCCCAGTGGTGACGCGCCTCCCAGGCCGTGGCGACGCCGTCCCAGGTGGAGTAGTTGAAACGGATGACCGCGCTCGACGCGCCGGTCGATCCGTGCCCGGCGCCGCCGGATTTGTCGACGACGACCACCCGTCGCCCGCCGCGCGCCAGCTCGAACGCGACGGCGGCACCGATCACGCCGGCCCCGACGACGACCGCGTCCGCGCCGGCCGGCCCGCGGTCCGTCTCCCGCATCGTCATCGCCGCGGATCACCGCCCGTTCGGTGTCGTCGCCGGAGGCCGGGGTGCGGATCCGGCACCCGACGGGAAGTGGCACGCCGCCAGGTGCGGCCGCCCGCCGGAGCCCGGCTGCGGATCCCGCTCGGCGCAGACCGTCCGCTCGGGATGCCGGTTCGGCCCGACCGGGCAGCGCGGATGGAACCGGCACCCCCCGGGCGGCGCCGAGGGATCGGGCACCTCCCCCAAGAGCCGCGTTTCCTCCGTCGGCAGCGGCCCGTGCAGACTCGGTACGGAAGCGAGCAGCGCCCGCGTATAAGGATGCTGGGGATCGGCCAGCAAACGCTCGGCCGGGGCCGCCTCGACGATCCGGCCCAGGTACATCACCGCGATGACGTCCGACACATAGCGGACCGCGGCAAGGTTGTGGCTGATGAACAGCATCGACAGGCCCAGCCGGCGCTGCAGATCGCGAACCATCGTCAGGACCGCCGCCTGCACCGACACATCGAGCGCCGAGGTGATTTCGTCCGCGATCAGGATGCCGGGGTCGACGGCGAGCGCACGGGCGAGGGCCACCCGCTGACGCTGGCCGCCGGACAGCTCCCGCGGCATCCGGTCCCCGAGCCGTGGGTCGAGACCGACCAGATCCAGCAGACCGGCGATGCGTTGCTCACGGGCGCGCCCGTCGAGCCTGCGGAATGCGCCCGCCGCCTCGGCCAGCGTCTGACGCACCGTCATCCTCGGGTCGAGCGCCGTATCCGGGTCCTGGAACACCATCTGGACCTGTTGCCCCAGCCGTCGCCGGTCGCCGACCGTACGGCTGCGCACCTCACGCCCGCCGACCAGCACGCGCCCGCCGGACAGCCGGGACAGCCCCACGACCGCCCGCGCCAGACTCGACTTCCCCGAACCGGACTCGCCCACCAGGCCGACGGTGGCGCCCTCGGGCACCTCCAGCGACACCCGGTCCACGGCCGTGACCCCGCCCCCCGGCCCCTCGTGCCGGACCGTGACCTCGTCCAGCGTCAGCCCCGTCATGACGTCTCCGCCTCCTCCCGCGACGAACCCGCCGCCACCGGATACCAGCACGCCACCTGATGATCGGCGGCGAGCGGCGACAAGGCCGGGTCCTCCGTCGTGCACCGCTCCCGCCGGTGGGCGCACCGCCCGTGGAACGGGCAGCCCGTGTCGTCGCCCAGGGACCCGGACGGCCCGGCATCCGCCGTGCGCAGCGGGCGGTTCCGGTCCACGGTCATATCCGGCACCGACTCCACCAGCGCGCGCGTGTACGGATGGCGGGCGCCGCCGGCGAGGCGTGCGGCCGGCAGATTCTCGACGACCCGCCCGCCGTACATGACCAGGACCCGGTCACACAGCCGCGCGACGAGCGCCACGTCATGGCTGATGAACAGGATCGCGGTCCCGGCCTCGCGCCGGATTCCGGCCAGCAGCTCCACGATGCCCCGCTGCACCGTGACGTCGAGCGCCGTCGTCGGCTCGTCCGCGATGATCACCTCCGGCCGCATCATCAGCGCCGTCGCGATCATCACCCGCTGCCGCTGCCCGCCGGACAACTGGAACGGACGGGACCGCAGCAGCCGGCGCGCACCGGGCAGGGCGACGCGCTGGAGGTTCGCCACGGCCTGCTCGACGGCCGCCGCCCGGCGCACCCCGCGGTGCGCCCGGACCGCCTCGGTGACCTGGGTGCCGATGCGCAGCGCGGGATTGAGCGACGAGGCCGGATTCTGGAAGATCATTGCCATGCCGGTCGCGAGGTGTTGCTGCCGAGCCCGCCGGGACAGGGCCGCGACGTCCGTGCCGAGGAAGCGGTGGGTCCGCCAGGTCGCCTGCGCCCGTGCCGGCAGCAGGTCGGCGAGCGCCAGCGCCGTCAGCGATTTGCCGGATCCGGATTCGCCGACCAGACCCACGATCTCGGCGCGCCGCAGGGCGAGCGTGACACCGCGGACCGGGCGGATCACCCCGTCCGCCGTGGGGATGACCACCTCCAGGTCCTCGACCCGCAGCACGTCGTCGTCCGTCACCGGGTCCGTTGTGGCGGGCGGCCGGGCCACCGGCTCGTCCGCGCGGGCCGGACCGGCGCGTCGGGCGACGCCGCCGGCCAGCACCTCACCGAGCAGCTGGAAGGCCAGCCCGGCATAGACGACGGCGATACCGGGGGCGACCGCGGACAGCGGTTCGACATAGATCCGGTTCAGGCCCTGACTGAGCAGCAGCCCCCAGTCGTACGCGGGCGCCTGCACGCCCAGCCCGAGAAAGCTCAGCCCGGACAGCGCGACGAGCATCGCACCGGCCGAGATCGTCGCATTGAGCATCAGCGGTTCGGCGATGTTGGGCAGGACATGACGCATCAGCAGCCGGTGGCGGCGCAGGCCCAGGACGCGCGCCGCCGCCATGAAGTCCGTACCGGCGACGCCGGCGGCGAGCGTCTGCGCGATCCGCGCGAAGCCCGGCGTGGCGGCGACGGCCAGCGCGAACACCGCGCCGCGGGCCCCCGCACCGAAGATCACCGAGCAGAAGATCGCGACCAGCAGGCCGGGGAACGCCAGCAGAAGATTGATCAGCGCCCCGAGCAGCCGCCGGCTGCGCCCGCCCACGACGGCGGTGAGCGCCCCGAGCGTGACCCCCGCCGCCGCGCCGAGCAGCGCCGCGGTGAGCGCCAGCAGCAGGGACAGCCGGGTCGCCGCCAGCACCCGCGCCAGCAGATCGCGGCCGAGGTGGTCCGTGCCCAGCAGATGCGCGGCGGACGGCCCCTGCAGCACCGCCGACGGATCCGGACGATCCGCCGCCGGCCCCCAGACCACGGGCCCGATGACGGCCAGCACGGCCAACGACACGAGCATCGTCACCGCGACGACCGCCATCGGCGAGGACCACCGCGACCGGGCCGCGCGCGACCGCTTCCGGGCGGCGGAACGCGTCGCCCGCAGGGGCAGCGTAGGCATCATGGCGTCAGCTCTCCCGGATGGCCGATCGAGGGTCGAGCAGCGCGAGCACCACATCGACCAGGAAGTTCGCGACGAGTACGGCCGAGCCCAGGATCAGCACCGCCGCCTGCACCACGGCATAGTCCTGCGTGACGGCGGACTGCGCGATCGCCGACCCGATACCGGGCCAGGCGAACACCTTCTCGACCAGCACGGTCCCGGCGATCAGGGCGGGCAGCAGATTGCCCGCGATCGTCAGCGACGCCGTCAGCATGTTCGGTGCCGCATGGCGCAGATAGAGCGCGGCGGCCGGCAGCCGCTTCCCCCGGGCGGCCCGCAGATAGTCCTCGCCCAGGACCTTCAGCGTCTCCACCCGCACGATCCGCAGCAGAACGGCGGCCGGGGCGAGCGCCAGCGCCAGCACGGGCAGCACGAACGACGCCGCACCCGCATCACCCGCAACCGGGAACATCCGCAGCCCCACGGCGAGCCCCGCCGTCAGCCCCGCGGCGAGAACGAAGTCCGGTAGACCCGCCACCACCGACGTCGTGGTCGTGAACGCCAGCTCCGCGCGGGGCCGCCGCCCGTCGCGGGTGAGGACCCCGGCGAGCAGGCCCCCCGGAAGGGCCACGACGAGCACGCACAGGAACGCCAGCACGGCGAGCTGCAGGGTGGCCGGCAGCCGCGTGCTGACCAGGTCCGACACCGGGTCGCCGGTCACCAGCGACACCCCCAGATCGCCGTGCACCAGATCGCGCAGGTACAGCCGGAACTGCGTCACCAGCCCCGCGTCCAGATGGAGTTCGTGTCTCTTCGCCGCCACCAGTCCGGGCGCGGCATCCACGCCCAGCGCGGCCCGGACCGGATCGCCGGGAATCAGCCGGATCATCGCGAACGAACCGGTGACCACGATGAACAGCGAGACGATCAGCCGCACCGCACGCCGGCACAGGAACACCGGCCACGGATGGCGCCGCGCCATGGCACCGAGCCGCGCGGACACCGTCGTCGCCGACACGGTCGTCATCGCTGAACCTCCTCGTCCGCAACGGCGGTTATCGGTGCAGCCGGATGCTGGTCGGCACGATCTGCCCGCCGAAGCCCACGGCGAACGTCGTCCGGAAGCCGTAGACCCCGCTCGTTCCGTCCGCGATGGGCAGCGCGTCCGCCGAGCGGAACAGTGCGGCGGCGGCGCTGTTCCACGTCCGGCAGCTGTCCTTGTCCGCCTGGCGCAGGGCCCGCCCGACCAGCCGGCGGTACTCCCGGTTGTCGATCCCCGCGAAGTTCAGTCCCTTGTCCGGTGCCGGCCCGGAGAAGTACCGGATGAGTTCGGACGGCAGCGGCGGACCCGGAGAACTGCCCACCACCACATCGAAGTTGCCGTCCTGATACATCGCCTTCACCAGCGCATTGAGGCCCTCGCTGACCAGCTCGACCCGCACCCCCAGCGCGGTCCAGGTCGCGGCCATCAGCTCCGCGACGGACGGCAGCGTCGAACCGAGGTCGGGACTGCTGATCAGGCGCAGCCGCAGCGGCCGGCCGTCCTTCGTCAGCCGGCCGTCGGCGTCCTTCCGCCAGCCCGCGGCCCGCAGCCTGCGCGCCGCGTCGTGCGCGGGCAGGCTCGCCGCGGCCACGTCCGCATGGCAGACGGCGTTCGTCGCGGTCAGGCCCGTCGCGGGCGTCCCGCTGCCGCCGACCGCCACATTGGCCAGTCCCTTGCGGTCCAGGGCGGCCACGAGGGCCCGGCGGACGGCCGGATCGCCGAGCGGACGGCCGTGGCGCTGATTGAAGAAGGTCAGCCCCACCATCGTCGGCACCTCGGCCGTGGCCAGGCCCTGTCCGGTGAGCCGGGCGCGGTCCGGCCCGGTGACCTTCGCGATGTTCACCCCGCCGGTGAGCAGCAGATTCGCCGCGGTGGACTCCTGCGGCACCACCGAAATGACGATCTTCGAGGGCTGTCCCGGCACACTGTTCGACGCCCCACCCGGGCCCCACACATACCCCTTGCGCGCGGTGAACACATACGGCCCCCCGGAGCGGTACCCGCTCAGCACATACGGGCCGGTGCCGCTCGTCGCCCTCTCCAGCGACCGGGGATGCGCCAGCCCGCCGGGACAGACGACGGGCAGCACGCCGATCGTCCGGGTGATGAAGCTGTACGGCGACGCCATCCGCACCGCCACCGTGCCGGCCGCATCGTCGGCCGTCGCCGTGAACGGGATGCCGGGCAGCTCCGCCTGAGCGCCGATGAGACGGTTGCGGGGGTCGGCCGCGTACGTCAGCGACCGCGCCACCGCGGAGGCGGTCAGCGCCGTACCGTCGGAGCAGGTCACGCCCCGGCGCAGGGTGAACTTCGCCGAGGTCGCGGTCGTCCGCCACGCCGTGGCCAGACCGGAGACCAGCGCGCCGCTCGGCGAGACATTGACCAGCGAGTCGTAGGCGTAGCGGGCCGCGCCCGTACCGAACTGCGAGTACGGGTTGAAGCTCGTGGTCTCGGAGGACGTGGCGATCCTGACGCTGCCGCCGACGACGACCGGGGAACGCGTCGAGGAGGTGACACCGGCCCCGTCACAACCGGCCAGCGCCACCGAGGCGGCGGCCGCGGACGCCACGAGGGCCGACCGCGCAGCGGCTGATGACAGGGTGCGACGGCGCATGGCGCTCATCGTGCCACCACAACGGCCCATGTCCGCACGGTACTTCGGTGCCCCACGGCCGTCGAGCAGCCCAAACCGTCCGTTCGGGTGATCACAGCCGGTATCCGCCATTCGCGACGCGCGCCCGTGACAGCTCCCGGCCCCTCAACCACACTTGCCCCATGGCGACGCACGCACCGGACCCGGCCGACGAGCCCGCGGCGAAGACGCTCCACCGCCTCGCGGCGGCCTACTGGGACTTCTTGCTCACGAGAGACCCACTGCTCCGGACGCGCCGCGGCCTGCCCGTCGAAACGCTGCCGGGGGTGTCGCACGCGGAGACCGAGGAACGCGCCCGTTTCGCATCGGGCATCCAGGACCGGCTCCGCGCGCTCGTCCCCGACGGCCTGCCCGGCCCCGACGCCGACACCGCCGGCTTCCTCGCCGAACTGGCCGAACAGGACGTGCAAGCCGCCCGCCACCACTGGCTGACGCCGACCGCCACGCCGTACACGCTCTTCCGCCTCCCGCTGTACGGCGACGTGGTCTTCCGCCCCTTCACCTTCGAGGACGGCACCGACGCGGACCGCTATCTGTCGCTCGTGCACGACCTGGCCCGCTCCGTCGCCACCATCGCCGACAAAACGGCCGGACAAGCGGCCCGCGGCTTCCGCATCCCCACCCCCGCCCTGGCCGGCGTCCGCACCACCCTCACCGGCCTGCGGGCACTGACCGCACGCTACGTCGAGACCGACGACGACCGGCTCGCCCGCCTCGCCCCGGCCGCCCGCGGCCGACTGCGCGACGGCGTCCCGCGGCTCGTCGCCACGGAACTGCACCCGGCGTTCGACCGCCTCCTCGCCCTCCTCGACGACCCCGCCTACGCCCGTCAGGCCCCCCAGACCGCCGGATGGGCCCATTACGACGGCGGCGAAGAGGCCTACCGGTCCTTCGTACGGACGTACACCACCGGCGACACCCCACCGGAACGGCTCCACGAACTCGGCCGGGAGCACTGCCGCGAACTCGCCGACCGGATGCGCGAGGCCCGCACCGCACTCGGCTTCTCCGGCCCCGAGGCCGAGTTCCACGAACGGCTGGCCACCGAGCCCCGCCTGTACGCCGCCACACCCCAGGAGGTCGAAGCCCGCTACCGGAGCCACCTCGACCGGCTCACACCGCTGCTGCCGCGCTGGTTCGCGACCCTGCCCCGCGCCCCTTACGGCGTGGCCCGCCTCGACCCGGCGCTGGAGCCGTCCATGACCTTCGGCTACTACGAGCAGCCCACCCCCGGGCAGCCGGTCGGACGGTACCGCTACAACGGCTCGGACCTGGCGAACCGGTCACTGCTCGGCTCCGCCGCCCTCATCTACCACGAACTGGCCCCCGGCCATCACTTCCATCTCGCCCGCCAGGCCGAGAACGACGCCCTGCCCGACCTGCGGCGGGAACTGACCGCCTTCGGCGCGTTCGACGAGGGCTGGGCGGAGTACGCGGCCGGCCTCGGCTGGGAGATGGGCCTCTACAACGACCCGTGGGACGCCTACGGACGCCTCGCCCACGAACGCTTCACCGCGCAACGCCTCGTCGTCGACACCGGACTCAATCTCGGCACGATGACCCTCGCAGAGGCGAGGGCGTTCATGCGTGCCCATTCCACCGAATCCGATACGCAGATCGCCACGGAGCTGCTGCGCTATGCGACCGACCTCCCCGGCCAGGCGCTGACCTACCGCGCCGGCTACACCGAGTTCACCGCCCTGCGGGCACGGGCCGAAAGCCGCGCGGGCGCCCGCTTCGACGTCCGGGCCTTCCACGAGTCGATCCTCGAAGGGGGCACGCTGCCGTTCCCCGCGCTGTCCCGCCGCGTGGCGCGCGAGCTGTCCGCGCGCGACGATTTCCCTGCCGACGCGCCGACGGCGCCCTGACCGCGGCCCCGGGACCGGCCGCTGCACCGGCCATGGTGTGTGGAGGAGGGAGGGACGGATGCGTCCGGGTACGCGTGCCGCCCATATGGTGCTGGCCCTGATCAGCCGGGACTGGGCGGGGCTCTCCCTCGCCCTGCCGTTCGCCGCGGGGGGTGGCTGGTGCATCGCTCTCGGCGGCGCCTGGTCCGTACCCGGCGGCCTCCTGCTGGGCGTCGCCGCGCTGCTGGCCGTGGGCTCCCTGCGGCACCTGGTGCATGTGGCACGGGCCGGAGCGGGCAATCCGCCACCGGGTCGGATGGTCGACGTCGGGGGCTATCGCATGCATCTCCTCGCCGAGGGCGAGTCCGCCACACGGCCCACGGTGGTGTGGATGCCCGGCGGCCACGCCCCGGGCCACGCCATGCACCATCTCCACACGATGCTGCGCGAGCACACGCGCTCCATCCTGGTCGACCGGCCGGGCTCGGGATGGAGCGACGCCGGGCCCTTCCCGCGCACAACGGCGACCGAAGCGGCCGAACTGCTCACGGCCCTGGAGCGGGCCGGCGAGGAAGGGCCCTTCGTGTTCGTGGGGCACTCCTTCGGCGGGCTGCTCGTCGCCAATGCCGCCCGCCGCCGCCCGGATCTCGTCGCGGGCCTCGTCCTGCTCGATCCCACACCCCCGGACGTCATCACCTACGGGCCGCCGAACCCGGCCCTGCGGCAGTCCGGTTCCCGCGCCCTCGTCCGGCGCGCCGTGCGCAAGCTGTTCGGCCTCCACTCCCGCGCGGACGCCATGAGCCCGCCCGCCGTCGGCTCCAGGCCTCGGGCCGACGCCGCGGCGGCCTCGATCTTCCGCGAGCTCACGCCGACCGGTATGGCGGACGTCGGATGGCACACCATGGTCTACGACGGCGACCTCGGGGATCTCCCCCTGCTCCTCGTCGCACCGCGCGATCTCACGGGGGGCGGGCAGGCGCTCGACGTGTCCGACGACCCCGAAGAGGCCGCCCGCATACGGCGCTTCTACCTCACCACCCGGGAACGCTTCCTTTCGACGTCCACCAAGGCCAGGCGGGTCCACACTCCCGAGGGAACCAGCCATGCCTTCCCCGACGAGGTCCCCGCATTCGTCATCGAGACCGTACGGACGCTGCTGAGCGAACTGGAGCCGCGCCGGCGGGCCGCTTCGTCGTAGCCGCCGGAATTCCCGGCGGGCGGCGGAATTCCGCAGCTCCCGGGCGGCCATACGGCAATGCTGGCCGGAATTCGACGCGCCCCGGCGGGCCGTGTACCCGAAAGGATGAAAGAGGCTGGAGCTATTTGGCTCCGCCCGTCAAGCCTCGGCTATGGTGTGCGAAGTGGGTGGTAAGTTCCGGTACGCGGAAATCCTACTATTCCGTAGCGTCGATTCGAGTGGTACCAACGTAAATTACGGGAGGAATGAATTCCTCCTTTGGTCGACGTCGGTCGAATGATTCCACCCACTGAGCCATACGCTTTTTCGGTGTCTGCCGGGCCCGGGGCATTCGTACCGCGCACATAAAACGAGAGGGATGTAAGACCATGCCGCCTGTAGTGCCTCCCTTCCTGATCGGACTCATTGCGGCCCCGCTCGCCAAGAGGCTGATCAAGCCGCTGGTGCGGGGGGTCGTCAAAACGTCCGTGGGACTGGCGTTGGAAGTCAAGAAGGCCGCCCATGAGGCCGGCGAGGGGATCCAGGACCTCGCCGCCGAAGTGGCCGCCGAAATGGTCACCGCCCAGATGATCCCCGCAACCGACGGTGGCAGCGCCATCGGAAGCGATACCGACAGCAAGACCTCCGCCAAGCCCCGTGCCGCCGCCGCGAGCAAGGCGAACTGAGCCACGCATCCGTCGGCCCGGCGCCGGTGTGGGCGCGAATCCCGCCCCTGATGACTTCAGGGGAAGTTGATTTCCCGATTAACCGAGAGACGCGCCCACACTCGGGTGACCATCCCCCTTTCAGCGATTTTTGACTTCCACGCACACCCCTCTTCGTTTCCCGGGGCTCCGTCGCGCCCGAATTCCCGGGGGTTGCGTCACGCCGAAAACAGGAGATTTTCACATGTCATCCCTGGTGGGTACCGCATCCGCGTGCCGGCCCACGGACGCTGATGTACGGGCGCGGTCGGTTGTTCCCGGCCGTCAGCGCTGGGATGTCGGGTTCGTGCTCGGTCGGCCGCGCATCGCGGAACTTCTCGCGGCCGCACTGCGGAAAATCCCCGGCATCACGGAGGCACGTGCCAATCCTGTTACCGGCCGGATCCTCGTCCTGCACGACCCGACGGTGAATGCGACGGACGTCGGACAGCTCATCCGGAAAGCCATCGCGCTGATCGCCGCACGGACCGGCCTGCCCCATCGGCCCGCGGCCGCCCCGTCCGGCGCGACCACCAGCACCTCCACGGCGGCACCGAGCCGCGAGGCCGTCCGTAACGTCACGCTCGTCGGCGGCGCGGCGGCCTTCCTCGCCCTGGGCGGCCGCGCTCTGCTGCGCAAGCCGCTCGTGGCCCTCGCCGGCGTCGTGACGGCAACGGCCGTCGTCCTGCGGCGGGCCTGGAACAGAGCCGCCGCCCAACGGGACTCCTCGTCCGCCACCGGGATCTCACAACACCCCCTGCTGCGGATCGTCGGCCCGCACAAACGCCGATTCTGCGTCGCCTCCCTGCTGTCCGTCGTCAGCCAGATCACCGAAATGGCGCTCGGCCTCTTCCTCGGCTGGATCGCCCTGGTGCTCATCAAGGGGGAGAGCGCGGCCCTCGCCGGCCTCGGAATCGCCGGTGCGACGGCCCAGCTGTGGTTCCTGGCCGGTGCGGCCGCCCTGGTCTGTCTGGTCGCGGCGGGTCTTTCGTACGGTTCGGGCGTCGAATGGCGCAAGCTCGGCCAGATCGTCCAGCACGACTGGCGCAATGCGACCTACGCACACGTACAGCACCTGGAACTGCAGCAGTTGGAGGGCGAGCGGACGACGCGGATCGCCGGCGCGCTGACGGACGACATCACGCAGATGGGCAACTTCCTCGCCACGTCGATGAACGAGGTGATCCAGCTCGTCACCAGCTTCCTCGTCCTCGTCCCGGTCTTCCTCCTCCTGGCCCCCGAGATCGCCTGGATCGCCTTCCTGCCGGTGCCGATCGTCGCCTGGCTGTCGTTCCACTACCACGACCGGGTCGCCGCCGACTACGCCGTCTCCGGTGAGAACCGCGCGAAGCTGCACAGCCAGCTGGTCAACAACCTCGAAGCGAGCGCCACCGTCAAGAGCTTCTGTGCCGAGGACTACGAAGCGGACCGCATCGACCGCCTCAGCGAGATCTACCGCCACAGCAACGACCGGACCGACCGGAGCACCGTCCTGCACACCGAGACCATCCGGGTGTGCACCACCGCCTCCATGGCCGGAACTCTCCTGCTCGGCGGCCGCGCGGTGCTCAACGGCACCCTTCCCTTCGAGGTGTTCAGCCCCCTGGTCGGCCTGCCGCAGCAGGTCCTGTGGCGGCTCACGCGACTGGGCAGCACCGTCGACCAGTACCAGCGGACCCTGGCGGCCTACGACCGGGTCCAGCGTCTGCGCGGTCTCCCTGTCGAGTCCAACGGCAACGGCCGCCGGCTCGACGCGGACCGGGTCACGGGCGACATCGTCCTCGACGAGGTGACCTTCGCCTACCCCGGGCGTCCCCCGGTCCTGGAAAACCTCTCCCTGCGCATGGCCCCCGGGCGGGTCACCGGCATCGTGGGTGCCACCGGTTCCGGGAAGACGACCATCGCCAAACTGCTGATGCGCTTTCAGGACACGGAGTCCGGCAGGGTGTTGCTCGACGGCGAGGACCTTCGTCAGCTGCCGCGCCAGGACGTGCGGAACGCGGTCGGCTTTGTCGCCCAGGAACCCTTCCTCTTCGACGGCACGATCGGCGAGAACATCGCCTATGGCAGCTTCGACAGCACGCCCGACCGCGTGATGAACGCCGCACGCATGGCCGAGGCACACGGTTTCATCGAGGCGATGCCGGCGCAGTACGACACGATGATCGGAGAGCGCGGCGCCGCACTCTCCGGCGGCCAGAAACAGCGCATCGCCCTGGCCCGCGCCATCCTGAAGGACTCACCGGTCGTCATCCTTGACGAAGCCACCTCGGCCGTCGACAACGAAACCGAGGCGGCCATCCAGCGAACTCTCAAGAGTTTCGCCACGGACCGGACCATGGTCATCATCGCGCACCGCCTGTCCACGATCCGTCAGGCCGACTGGATCTACGTCATGGACAAGGGCGGAGTCGTGGCCGAAGAGGGTACCCACTCCGACCTGCTCGCGCGCGAGGGGCTGTACGCATCCCTGTGGCACCTTCAGGCCGGCGAGAAGGCCGCATAAGTCGCCGCTGTCCGCGGACCGAGCGGGCAGCAGGCGCACACGCCGGTGGATTCCTACGTCTTGAACTCCTCTGGAGGTACCCCCATGTCCCGTCGCGAGGGGACCGTGTTCCCCCTGACCGCCGCTCAGCGCGAAATCTGGCTGGCCGAACAACGGTCGGGCACGGCGCTTCCGGCCTACCGGATCGGGGAGTACCTGGAAATCCACGGACCCATCGACCCGGTGATGTTCGAGACGGCCCTGCGGCAGGTCGTGGCGGAGGCCGACGCGCTGCACGTCCGTTTCACGGACGGGGACGACGGCCCCGTGCAGGTGGTCCGGACCGTACGGGACTGGAGGCTGCCGGTCGTCGACGTCAGTGCGGCACCGGAGCCGCGCGCGGCGGCCGAGGAATGGATCGCGGCGGACATGGCCCGTGCCATGGATCTCACGCGCGATCCGCTGTTCGGGCATGCCCTCTTCAAGCTGGGCTCGGACCTTTTCTGGTGGTACCAGACCTATCACCACGCGGTGATGGACGGGTTCGCGCTCTCCCTTGTCGCGCGCCGCTGCGCGGATGTCTACACGGCGCTGGTGGAGGGCCGGTCGGCGGGGCCTGCCGTCTTCGGTTCGCTGTCCGACCTGGTGGACAGCGACTGTGCGTATCGCGATTCCGAGCGGTTCGCGGCGGACCGCGCGTACTGGACGAAGCGCTTTGCCGACCGGCCGGAGCCCACGCGACTGGTGGGGCGCGCGCCCGGCGAGGTCGTCGGTGTCAATCGCAGGACCGAGCTGGTGGCGCTGCCGAGCCCTGATGACCTGAAGACCGTGGGCGGCAAGGGCCGGGTTCGGTGGTCCCGTTTCCTGATCGCGGCGACGGCCCTGTATGTGCACCGGGTGACCGGCGCGCAGGACGTCGTCATGGGTCTGGCCGTCAGTGGCCGCACCGATCCTCTTCTCAGGTCCGTGCCCGGCGCGGTGTCGAATGTGGTGCCGCTGCGGCTGTCGCTGCGGCCAGGGATGACGCTGTCCGAGCTCGTGCGGCACACCGCGGCGCAGGTCCGTGAGACGGTGAACCATCAGCGGTACCGAAGCGAGGACCTCCACCGGGATCTCGGCCTGGCCGGTGGCATGGGTGCCGACCTTTCTCCCGTCGTCAACATCAGTCTCTTCGACTACGACTTGAGCTTCGCCGGGCATCGCAGCACCGCCCATGACGTATCCCAGCGGGCGACCACGCTCACCGCCGCTTTCTGGGACCGGGGAGACGGTTCCGGGCCGCAGATCAGGCTGCAGGCGGCCGCGGATGCCTTCGGTGACGGGGAGTTGGCGGAGCACCAGCAGCGGCTGATGCGGTCGCTGGTCGCCGTTGCCGTCGCCGATCCGGAGGAGCCGATCGGCCGCGTCGATCTGCTGGCCGCCGAGGAGCGGCATGAGCTGCTGGTGAAGTGGAACGACACGGGCCGGGCGGTGGCGGAAGCGACGGTCCCGGAGTTGTTCGAGGAGCAGGTGCGGGCGACCCCGGATGCGGTTGCCCTGGTCGCCGGGGACACCTCGCTGACGTATCGCGAGGTGAACGCGCGGGCGAATCGCTTTGCGCATGCGCTGATCGAGCGGGGTGTGGGCCCGGAGCAGGTGGTGGCGCTGGCGCTGCCGCGGTCGGTGGAGCTGGTCGTGGCGCTGCTGGGGGTGATGAAGGCCGGGGCGGCGTATCTGCCGGTGGACCCGGAGTACCCGGAGTCCCGGATCGCGTTCATGCTGGAGGACGCGAGGCCTGCCCTGGTCGTCGACGATCCGGGCACCGTCACCGGGACCGCCGAGCGCCCGGACGGCGATCCGGCGGTGGCGCCGGATCCGCGGAATCCCGCGTATGTGATCTACACCTCCGGCTCGACCGGCCGGCCCAAGGGCGTGATGGTCAGCCACGCGGGCATCGCCGGCCTGGTGGCGGCGCAGGTCGAGCGGTTCGGGATCGACCGCGACAGCCGGGTGCTGCAGTTCGCGTCGCCGAGCTTCGACGCCTCGGTGTCGGAGCTGTTCACGGCGCTGCTGTCGGGAGCGGCACTGGTGCTGCCGCCTCCGGGCTCCCCGCTCACCGCGCTGACCGACCGCACTCTTGGCATCACCCACGCGAAGCTGCCGCCGTCCGCGCTGGCGACACTGACGGACAGCGAGGTGCCGGTGCCCACCCTGGCCGTGGCGGGGGAAGCCTGCCCGCCGGAGCTGACGGCACGGTGGGCTCCGGGACGGCGGATGATCAACGTCTACGGTCCGACCGAGGCCACGGTGTGCGCGGCGATGAGCGGTCCGCTGTCCCCTTCGGCGGAGGCTCCTCCGATCGGCCGGCCGATCGTCAATACCCGGGCGTATGTGCTGGATGCGAGTTTGCGTCCGGTGCCGCCGGGGGTGGCGGGGGAGTTGTATGTGGGGGGTGCGGGGCTGGCGCGTGGATATGTGAAGCGGCCGGGGTTGACGGCGGAGCGGTTTGTGGCCGATCCGTTCGGGCCTGTTGGGGCGCGGATGTATCGCACGGGTGATGTGGTGCGGTGGCGGGCGGATGGTGAGCTGGAGTTCGTCGGGCGGGCCGATGACCAGGTCAAGGTGCGCGGGTTCCGTATCGAGCCGGGCGAGATCGAGGCCGTGCTCGGCGCGCATCAGGATGTCGCGCAGGCCGCGGTGGTTGCTCGCGGCGATCGGCTGATTGCGTATGTGGTGCCGGCCGCTTCCGGTGTTTCCGGATCCGCTGATCACCGTGCGTATCTGAGGGAACGGCTGCCGGACCACATGGTGCCGGCCGCCGTGGTGACGCTGGATGCGCTGCCCTTGACGCCGAACGGGAAGCTGGACCGGGCGGCGTTGCCGGAGCCGCAGTTCGGTTCGGGCGGGGCCGGACGGGCGCCGCGTACGCCGCAGGAGCAGCTGCTGGCAGAGCTGTTCGCCGAGGTGCTCGGTCTGTCCGAGGTCGCCGCGGACGCGGACTTCTTCGCGCTCGGCGGACATTCCCTGCTGGCCACCCGGCTGATCGCCCGGATCCGCACCACCTTCGGCGTGGAGCTGGGGTTGCACACCCTGTTCGCGGCGCCGACGGTGGCGGGGCTGGCGGGTCGCCTGCACGGTGCCGAGGAGGCACGGCCGGCCCTCGCGGCACGCACGCGGGCGGAGCGGATCCCGTTGTCGTTCGCGCAGCGTCGGCTGTGGTTCCTGCATCAGATGGAGGGGCCGAGTGCCACGTACAGCATTCCGCTGGCGCTGCGGCTGGCGGGCGAGCTGAACGCGTCGGCGCTGGAGACGGCTCTGGCGGATGTGGTGGCGCGGCACGAGAGCCTGCGGACGGTGTTCGCGGAGGTCGACGGGGTGCCGTGTCAGCGTGTGCTGGACGTCGCGGAGGTCGCTCTCCGGTTGTCGGTGACGGAGGTTGCCGAGTCGGAGCTGGCGGTTCGGCTGGCGGAGTCGGCGCGGTATGCGTTCGATCTGGCGGTGGAGCCGCCGGTGCGGGCCGAGCTGTTCGCTCTCGCGCCGGATGACCATGTTCTGCTGCTGATGGTGCATCACATCGCGGGTGACGGCTGGTCGATGGGGCCGTTGTCGCGGGATCTTGCGGCGGCGTACGCGGCCCGTTGTCACGGCGACAAGCCGGAGTGGTCGCCGTTGCCGGTGCAGTACGCCGACTACACGCTGTGGCAGCACGACCTCCTCGGTGACGCCGGGGACCCCGACAGCCGGCTCGCCACGCAGCTCGCCTACTGGACGGACGCGCTCGCGGAACTGCCGGAACAGGCCGACCTGCCCTTCGACCGTCCCCGTCCCGCCGTGGCGTCACACCGCGGTGGCCAGGTGGCGGTCCGCATGGACCCAGCGCTGCATCGTGGGCTGCGCGCACTGGCGCGTGCGGGCGGAGCCAGCCTGTTCATGGTGCTGCAGGCCGGGCTGGCGGCCTTGCTGGGCAAGCACGGGGCCGGCACCGACATCCCGGTGGGGACGCCGATCGCCGGACGTACGGACGAAGCCATCGACGACCTCGTCGGATGCTTCGTCAACACGCTGGTGCTGCGTACGGATCTGTCGGGGGATCCGACGTTCGCCGAGCTGGTGGGCCGGGTGCGGGAGAACGCGCTGGGGGCGTACGCGCATCAGGACGTTCCGTTCGAACACCTGGTGGAGGTGCTGAACCCGGCCCGGTCACTGTCGCATCACCCGCTCTTCCAAGTGATGCTGGCGCTGCAGAACGCGCCGGCGGGTGACTTCGAGCTGCCGGGGTTGCGGCTGTCGCGGGTTCCGGTCGCCACCGGGACGGCGAAGTGCGATCTGACCTTCGTGGTCTCCGAGCGGCCGGGGGCCGACGGCGCGCCGGACGGTCTCGAGGGCGTCGTCGAGTACGCGACCGATGTGTTCGACGCGGCGACGGTGGAGTCGCTCGTCGTACGGTGGGTGCGGCTGCTGGAGTCGGTGGTCGCCGACCCGGAGCAGCGGATCGCGCGGCTCGATGTGCTGTCGGCCGACGATCGCGACCGGCTCCTGGCCGTCCGCACCGACGCGGTGACCGAGGCTCCCGTCACCAATGTGCGCGCCCTGTTCGAGGCGCAGGCAGCGGCTACGCCGGACGCCGTGGCGGTGGTGTCCGACGACGCCACGCTCACCTACCGCGAGCTGAACGCGCGGGCCAACCGGCTGGCCCATGCGCTGATCGAGCGGGGAGCCGGTCCGGAGCGGCTGGTGGCGCTGGCCCTGCCGCGCTCGGCCGAGCTGGTCGTGGCGATTCTGGCCACGCTCAAGGCCGGCGCGGCGTATCTGCCGGTGGACCCGGACTACCCGGCCGCCCGCATCGACTTCATGCTGGACGACGCACGTCCCGCCCTGCTCCTGACCACCAACCGGACCGCCAACGGCCTGCCCGGCGCCGGACAGATCGACCGGCTGCTGATCGACGACCCCGCGACCACCGCAATGGTCGAGGGGTACCCGGACACCGACCCGGACACCCTCGTCCAGCCGCAGCACCCGGCGTACGTCATCTACACCTCCGGCTCCACCGGCCGCCCCAAGGGCGTGGTGATCCCGCACCAGAACGTGGTGCGCCTGTTCGACAGCACCCGGCAGTGGTTCACGTTCGGCGCCGACGACGTATGGACGCTGTTCCACTCGTACGCGTTCGACTTCTCTGTCTGGGAGCTCTGGGGGGCACTGCTGCACGGCGGGCGCCTGGTCGTCGTCTCGCACGAGACCAGCCGTTCACCGCGGCGCTTCCTGGAGCTGCTGGCCCGCGAAGGCGTCACCGTGCTGAACCAGACGCCGTCCGCCTTCTACCAGTTGATGCAGGCGGACCAGGAGAATCCGGAGACCGGGCGGTCGCTGTCCCTGCGTACCGTGATCTTCGGGGGCGAGGCGCTGGAGCCCGCCCGCCTGGAGGACTGGTACCGGCGGCATGCCGACGACGCCCCCGTCCTGGTCAACATGTACGGCATCACCGAGACGACGGTGCACGTCACGTACGTCGCACTGGACCGCCGCAGCGCCGCGGCGGTATCGGCCAGTGTCATCGGGAGCCCCATCCCGGATCTCCGCACCTATGTGCTGGATGCCGGGTTGCGTCCGGTGCCGCCGGGTGTGGCGGGGGAGTTGTATGTGGGGGGTGCGGGGCCGGCACGTGGTTATCTGAAGCGGCCGGGGTTGACGGCGGAGCGGTTTGTGGCCGATCCGTTCGGGCCTGTTGGGGCGCGGATGTATCGCACGGGTGATGTGGTGCGGTGGCGGGCGGATGGTGAGCTGGAGTTCGTCGGGCGGGCCGATGACCAGGTCAAGGTGCGGGGTTTCCGTATCGAGCTGGGGGAGATCGAGGCCGTGCTGGCCGCCCACCCGGATGTCGCGCAGGCAGCGGTCGTGGCGCGTCAGGAGCGCGCCGACGACACCCGTCTGGTCGCCTACGCGGTGCCCGCGGCCGGACGGACGCTCGCGGCGGACGGGCTGCGCGCACACCTGCGGGAGCGGCTGCCCGACCACATGGTGCCGGCCGCGTACGTCACGCTCGACGCGCTGCCGCTGACGGTCAACGGGAAGCTGGACCGGGCGGCGCTTCCGGAGCCGGAGTTCGGTGCGGGCGGGGCCGGCCGGGCGCCGCGTACGCCGCAGGAGCGGCTGCTGTGCGAGCTGTTCGCCGAGGTGCTGCGGGTGCCCGAGGTCGGCGTCGACGACAGCTTCTTCGACCTGGGCGGCCACTCCCTCCTGGCGACCCGGCTCGTCTCCCGGATGCGCTCGGCTCTGGGTATCGAGGTGGAGCTGCGGGCCCTGTTCGAGGCACCGACGGTGGCCGGGCTGGCCGGGAAGCTGGGTGAGGCGGAAGAGGCCCGGCTCGCGCTGACCGCGTACGAGCGTCCGCAGCGGGTGCCGCTGTCGTTCGCGCAGCGCCGGCTGTGGTTCCTGCACCGGATGGACGGCCCCGGCGCGACCTACAACATCCCCGTTGCGCTGCGGCTGTCGGGCAGCCTGGACCGGTCCGCGCTGGAGGCGGGGCTCGCGGACGTCGTCGCGCGGCACGAGAGCCTGCGCACCGTCTTCCCCGATATCGACGGGGTGCCGTATCAGCGTGTGCTGGACGTCGCGGAGGCCGGTCTTCGGCTGTCGGTGACGGAGGTTGCCGAGTCGGAGTTGGCGGTTCGGCTGGCGGAGTCGGCGCGGTATGCGTTCGATCTGGCGGTGGAGCCGCCGGTGCGCGCGGAGTTGTTCGCGCTCGCGCCGGATGAGCATGTGCTGCTGGTGGTGGTGCATCACATCGCGGGTGACGGCTGGTCGATGGGGCCGTTGTCGCGGGATCTGGCGGGGGCGTATGCCGCGCGGTGTGCGGGGCGCGCGCCGGGATGGTCGCCGTTGCCGGTGCAGTACGCCGACTACACGCTGTGGCAGCACGAGCTCCTCGGCGACGAGTCCGACCGGGACAGCCTCTTCGCGCGGCAGAGCGCGTACTGGGCGCAGACGCTGGCCGGGCTCCCGGAACAGATGGAGCTGCCGTTCGACCGGCCGCGGCCGGCCGTGGCGTCGAACCGTGGTGGCCGGGTGGCGGTCCGGCTCGGCAGCGAGGCGCACCAGGCCCTGTCGGAGCTCGCGGCCCACACCGGGAGCAGCCTGTTCATGGTGTTGCAGGCCGGGCTGGCGGCGCTGCTGGGCAAGCTGGGGGCCGGCACCGACGTGCCCATCGGCAGCGCCATTGCCGGGCGCACCGACCGGGCCCTGGACGATCTGGTCGGGTTCTTCGTCAACACGCTGGTGCTGCGTACGGATCTGTCGGGGGATCCGACGTTCGCCGAGCTGGTGGGCCGGGTGCGGGAGAACGCGCTGGGGGCGTACGCGCACCAGGACGTTCCGTTCGAGCACCTCGTCGAGGTACTGAACCCGGCCCGTTCGATGTCGCACCACCCGCTGTTCCAAGTGGCGTTGGAGCTGCTCAACGCGCCGGAGGGCGGCTTCGAGCTGCCGGGGCTGCGGCTGTCGCGGGTTCCGGTCTCCACAGGGACGGCGAAGTGCGACCTGACCTTCGGCCTGTCCGAGCGGCGGGGGGCCGGCGGCGCGCCGGAGGGTCTCGAGGGCGTCGTCGAGTACGCGACCGATGTGTTCGACGCGGCGACGGTGCAGTCGCTTGTCGCGCGGTGGGTGCGGCTGCTGGAGTCGGTGGTCGCCGATCCGGAGCAGCGGATCGGGCGGCTCGATGTGCTGTCGGCCGAGGAACACGCCGAGCTGGCGTCCGCGGGCCGCGGCGAGGTGGTGGCCGTTGCGGCCGGCACCATTCCCGGGCTGTTCGCCGCGCAGGCGGCGGCGACGCCGGACGCGGTCGCGGTGGTCTCCGACGACACGACCCTCACCTACCGCGAACTCGACGCCTGGGCCAACCGGCTCGCCCATGCGCTGATCGAGCGCGGGGTCGGTCCGGAGCGGCTGGTGGCGCTGGCGCTGCCGCGCTCGGCGGAGGCCATCGTCGCCGTCCTGGCCGTGCTCAAGGCCGGAGCCGCGTACGTGCCGGTGGACCCGGACTATCCGGCCGCCCGCACGGCCTTCATGCTCGACGACGCACGACCGGTGCTGCTGATCGACGATCTCGAGACCGTCCGGGGGACGGACGGCCATCCGTCCACCTGTCCCACGGTCCCGCTGCTGCCGCAGCATCCGGCGTATGTCATCTACACCTCCGGCTCCACCGGCCGCCCCAAGGGCGTGGTGGTGAGCCACGACGGCGTGGTGAACCTCTTCGCGCACTACCGCGCCAAGCTGTATGCGACGCCGACGGAGTCCCGGAGTCACCGGCTGCGCGTCGCGCTGACGGCGTCGATGTCCTTCGACGCTTCCTGGGAGCAGATGCTCTGTCTGCTGGCCGGCCATGAGCTGCACGTATGGGACCGGGAGACGCTGACCGATCCGGGTGCGCTGATGGCGCGACTGGACCGGGACCGGATCGATCTCCTCGACCTGACCCCGTCACATATGCAGGTGGTGATGGCGAGGGGTCTCCTGGAGGCCCCGTGGCGTCCGCCGCTGATCGTGGTCGGGGGCGAGGCCGTCTCGGAGCGGCTGTGGGAGCAACTGCGGTCCCTGGACGGCAGCACATGCTTCAACCACTACGGCCCCACCGAGTGCACCGTCGACGCCCTCACCGCTCGGATCGAGGGCTCGTCGCGTCCGGTGATCGGCCGCCCCGTCACCAACGCCACGGTGTATGTACTGGATTCCGGGCTGCGACCGGTGCCGCCGGGTGTCGCGGGAGAGCTGTACGTCGGGGGCGCGGGCGTGGCGCGGGGCTATCTCAACCGGCCCGGTCTGACCGCGGGGCGGTTCGTGGCCGATCCGTACGGGCCGGCCGGGTCGCGGATGTACCGCACCGGTGATGTGGTGCGCTGGGGTGCCGACGGGAACGTGGAGTTCGTCGGCCGGGCCGATGACCAGGTCAAGGTGCGGGGGTTCCGGATCGAGCCGGGCGAGATCGAGTCCCTGCTCGGTACGTATCCGGACGTCGCGCAGGCCGTGGTGATCGCCTGTGGCGACCGGCTGGCCGCGTACGTCGTCACGGCGGCAGGGCGTGCCGCCGCAACTCCGGTGGAGCTCCGCCGGTATCTGCGGGATCGGCTGCCGGAATACATGGTGCCGTCGGCGTTCGTCGCGCTGGACGCACTGCCGGTGACGCCGAGCGGGAAGCTGGACCGCCGGGCGCTGCCCGAGCCGGAGTTCGGTGCGGCGGCCGGGGGTGGCGGCCGGGCGCCGCACACTCCGCAGGAGCAGTTGCTGTGCGAGCTGTTCGCCGAGGTGCTGGGCGTGCCCGAGGCCGGCGTCGACGACAGCTTCTTCGACCTGGGCGGGCACTCCCTGCTGGCCACCAGGCTGGTCGCCCGTATCCGCGCCACCCTCGGCGTCGAGGTCGGTCTGCGGGCCCTGTTCGAGGCACCGACGGTGGCCGGGCTGGCCGGGAAGCTGGGCGAGGCGGAAGAGGCCCGGCTCGCGCTCACCGCATACGAGCGGCCGGCGCGGGTGGAACTGTCGTTCGCGCAGCGCCGGTTGTGGTTCCTGCACCGGCTGGAAGGGCCCAGCGCCACATACAACATCCCCGTCGCCCTGCGGCTGTCCGGCAGCCTGGACCGGGCCGCGCTGAAGGGGGCCCTCGCGGACGTCGTCGCGCGGCACGAGAGCCTGCGCACGGTGTTCGCGGAGGTCGACGGGGTGCCGTGCCAGCGCGTCCTGGGCGCCGCGGAGGCCGGTCCCCGGCTGCCGGTGACCGAGACCGGCGAGGCCGATCTTCAGGGGCGGCTGGCACAGGCGGCCCGTCACACCTTCGACCTGGAGGCGGAGCCGCCGATGCGGGCCGAGCTGTTCGCGCTCGCGCCGGATGAGCATGTGCTGTTGCTGGTGGTGCACCACATCGCGGGGGACGGCTGGTCCACGGGGCCGCTCGCGCGGGATGTCGCGGCGGCGTACCGGGCCCGCTGCCGCGGCGCGGCGCCGGACTGGGCCCCGCTCCCGGTGCAGTACGCCGACTACAGCCTGTGGCAGCGGGAACTCCTCGGCGACGCCGCCGATCCCGACAGCCTCTTCGCCCGGCAGCTCGGGTACTGGAGCGAGCACCTCGCCGGACTGCCGGAGCAGATCCAGCTGCCGGCGGACCGGCCGCGGCCCGCCGTGGTGTCGTACCGGGGCGACCGTCTCGCCGTCGAGCTGACCCCCGAGCTGCATACCGCGCTGACCGGCCTGGCGCGGCGTACCGGGAGCAGTCTGTTCATGGTGCTGCAGGCGGGGCTCGCGGCGCTGTTCACCCGGCTCGGCGCGGGCACCGACATTCCGCTCGGCAGCCCCGTGGCGGGGCGCACGGACGAGGCCCTGGACGATCTGGTCGGGTTCTTCGTCAACACGCTGGTGCTGCGTACGGATCTGTCGGGGGATCCGACGTTCGCCGAGCTGGTGGGCCGGGTGCGGGAGAACGCGCTGGGGGCGTACGCGCACCAGGACGTTCCGTTCGAGCACCTCGTCGAGGCGCTGAACCCGGTCCGGTCGCTGTCGCACCACCCGCTGTTCCAGGTGATGCTGGCGCTGCAGAACGCGCCGGACGGGGACTTCGAGCTGCCGGGGCTGCACCTGTCGACGGTTCCGGTGTCCACCGGCACGGCGAAGTTCGACCTGTTCTTCGCCCTCTCCGAACGCCGCGGGACGGACGGCGGTCCCGGCGGGCTCGTCGGAGCCGTCGAGTACGCCACCGATCTGTACGACCGGGCCACCGTCGAGACCCTCGTCGCCCGGTGGGTGCGGCTGCTGGAGTCGGTGGCCGCCGACCCGGAGCGGCGGATCGGCGAGGTCGAGGTGCTGTCCGCCGACGAGCGCCACGAGCTGCTGACCGTCGCCAACGACACGGCGACCGAGCTTCCCGCCGCCACGCTGCCGGGGCTCTTCGAGGCGCGGGCGCAGGCCACGCCGGACGCGGTCGCCGTGATGTCCGACGACACGACGCTCACCTACGGTGAACTCAACGTCCGGGCCAACCGCCTCGCCCATGAGCTGATCCACCGGGGTGCCGGACCCGAGGGGATCGTCGCCCTGGCGCTGCCCCGCTCCGCGGAGTTCGTCGTCGCGATGCTGGCCGTACTCAAAACCGGCGCGGCGTACCTGCCGGTGGACCCCGAATACCCGGCGGCCCGGATCGCCTTCATGCTCCAGGACGCGGCGCCCGCGCTGCTGCTGACCGCCACCGGGACGGCCGGGCTCGTCCCCGAGGAGGACGGCACGCCGCGCCTCGTGCTCGACGACCCGGCGGTCGTGGCGGCCCTCGGCTCCGGTACGGTCACCGATCCCACCGACGCGGACCGGACCGCTCCGCTGCTGCCGCAGCACCCGGCCTACGTCATCTACACCTCCGGCTCCACCGGCCGCCCCAAGGCGATCGCGATGCCGGCGCTCGGGCTGCTGAATCTGCTGCACTGGCACCACCGCGCCGTCGCCGGCGGCGAGGGAACGCGGACCGCTCAGTTCACCGCGATCAGCTTCGACGTCTCGGTGCAGGAGATCCTCTCCGCGCTCGCCTTCGGCAAGACGCTGATCGTGCCCACGGAGGAGGAACGGCACAGCGCGGAACTGCTCGTCGACTGGCTGGACCGGCACCAGGTCGCGGAGCTGTTCGCGCCCAACCTGGTGATCGAGGCCGTGGTGGAGGCGGCCAACGAACGGGGATGCGATCTGCCGAGCCTGCGCTCCCTCGCGCAGGCCGGTGAGGCGCTGCGGATCGGCGGCCCGGTGCGGGAGTTCCACGGGCGCGGAGCGAGCCGCCTGCTGCACAACCACTACGGGCCCGCCGAGACCCATGTCGTCACCGCGTACACGCTGCCCGCCGACCTCGCCGACTGCCCGCTGCCGCCGCCGATCGGCCGCCCGATCGCCAACACCCGGGCGTACGTGCTGGACGCCGGGCTGCGGCCGGTGGCACCCGGTGTGCCGGGGGAGCTGTACATCGCCGGTGCGGCGCTTGCGCGCGGCTATCTCCGCCGGCCGGGGGCGACGGCGGAGCGGTTCGTGGCCGATCCGTACGGGTCCGGCGGGTCGCGGATGTACCGCACGGGTGACATGGTGCGCCGGCGGACCGACGGCGAGCTGGAGTTCCTCGGACGCGCGGACCATCAGGTCAAGGTCCGTGGCTTCCGCATCGAGCTCGGCGAGGTCGAGACCGTGCTCGCCGGCTGCCCCGGCGTGGCCCAGGCGGCCGTGATCGCCCACGAGACCCGCCCCGGGGACCAGCAGCTCGTGGCCTACGTCGTGCCCGCCACCGGCGACGACGGCGGACGGACCGGCGGGCTCGACGGCCGGTGGCACGACCGGCTGCGCGCACACCTGCGTGACCGGCTGCCCGACTACATGGTGCCCGCCGCCTTCCTCACCCTCGACGCGCTGCCGCTGACCGCCAACGGAAAGCTCGACCGCCGTGCCCTGCCCGCTCCCGACCTCGGGTCCGCCGGTCCCGGCCGGGCGCCGCGGACACCGCAGGAACAACTGCTGTGCGCGTTGTTCGCGGAGGTGCTGGGCGTGCCCGAGGTCGGCGTCGACGACAGCTTCTTCGATCTCGGCGGGCATTCGCTGCTGGCGACCCGGCTGGTCTCCCGGGTGCGTGCCTCCCTCGGCGTCGAGGTCGAGCTGCGGACCCTCTTCGAGGCCCCCACCGTGGCCGGACTGGCCGCGGAGCTCGGCGACGCGGGGCGGGCACGCCGGGCACCGACGGCGTACGAGCGTCCGGAGCGGGTGCCGTTGTCGTATGCGCAGCGCCGGTTGTGGTTCCTGCACCGGATGGAGGGGCCGAGCGCCACGTACAACATGCCGCTGGCCCTGCGGCTGTCGGGAACCCTCGACCGGCAGGCGCTCGCATCGGCACTGCACGATGTCGTGAGCCGGCACGAGAGCCTGCGCACGTTCTTCGCGGAGCGCGAAGGGGTGCCCTACCAGCGGATCATCCCGGCCGCGGAGGCGACTCCCCGGCTGCCCGTGACGGCCGTGGACGAGTCCGGGCTGCCGGACCGGTTGGCGGAGGCGGCCCGGTACGCGTTCGATCTGACGGTGGAGCCGCCGGTGCGGGCGGAGCTGTTCGCACTGGCGCCGGATGAGCATGTGCTGCTGGTGGTGATGCATCACATCGCCTGTGACGGCTGGTCGATGGGGCCGCTGTCGCGGGATCTGGCGGCGGCCTACGCGGCGCGCAGCCGGGGTGCGGAGCCCGGGTGGGAGCCGCTGGCGGTGCAGTACGCCGACTACAGCCTCTGGCAGCGCGAGGTGCTCGGCGAGGAGTCGGACCGGGACAGCCTGTTCCTGCGGCAGAGCGCGTACTGGGCCGAGAACCTGGCCGGGCTGCCGGAACAGATCCGGCTCCCGGCGGACCGGCCGCGGCCCGCGGCGCTGTCGTACCAGGGGGACCTTCTCCCCCTGGACATGGACCCGCAGCTGCATGCCGGGCTGGCGGAACTGGCGCGGCGCACCGGGAGCAGCCTGTTCATGGTGCTGCAGGCGGGGCTGGCGGCGCTGTTCACCCGCCTCGGCGCGGGCACGGACATCCCCGTCGGCAGCCCGGTCGCCGGCCGTACGGATGAGGGGCTGGACGACCTGGTCGGGTTGTTCGTCAACACCCTCGTGCTGCGCACCGATACCTCCGGCGACCCCACGTTCGGAGACCTCCTGCTGCGGGTGCGGGAGAACGCACTGGCCGCATACGCCCACCAGGAGCTGCCGTTCGAGCACTTGGTGGAGGCCCTCAACCCGGCGCGAGCGCTCTCGCGCCATCCGCTCTTCCAGACCATGCTGGCGTTGCAGAACGCCCCGATGGGCGACTTCGAGCTGCCGGGCCTGCGGGTCTCGGGTCTGGCGGTACCGACCGGCACCTCCAGGCTCGACCTGACGTTCAGCATCGCCGAGCGCCGCGCGCCGGACGGCATGCCGGGTGGTCTCGGCGGCGTGGTGGAGTACAGCACCGACCTCTTCGACCGGGCCACGGTCGAGACGCTCGTCGCGCGGTGGACACGCGTGCTGGCGTCGGTGGTCGCCGACCCGGACCAGCCGCTCAGCGCGATCGACGTACTCGCCCCGGAAGAACGCCACCGGCTGCTGCACACGTGCAACGACACCGCGCGGCAGCTGCCCGGCACCGCCCTGGCCGCGATGTTCGAGGAGCGGGTGCCGGCCCGGCCGGACGCGGTCGCGGTGGTGTCCGGGGAGACGAGCCTCACCTACGGCGAGCTGAACGCGCGCGCCAACCGGTTCGCGCATGCGCTCATCGAGCGGGGCGTGGGCCCGGAGCAGATCGTCGCGCTGGCCCTGCCGCGTTCCGTCGAACTCGTGGTGGCCGTCCTCGCGGTGGCGAAGGCGGGTGCCGCCTATCTGCCGGTGGATCCGGAGTACCCGGAGTCCCGGATCGCGTTCATGCTCGACGACGCGCGGCCCGTGCTGGTCGTCGACGATCCGGCCCCCGTCACCGGTACGGAGGGGTACCCGGACACCGATCCGGCCGTCCGGGTGCGGGCGGAGCATCCGGCGTATGTGATCTACACGTCGGGTTCGACCGGCCGTCCCAAGGGCGTGGTGGTGAGCCATGCGGGCGTCGGCAGCCTGGTGGCCGCGCAGGTCGAACGGCTCGGCATCGACGCCGGCAGCCGGGTGCTGCAGTTCGCCTCGCCGAGTTTCGACGCCTCGTTCTGGGACCTGTGCAGCGCCCTGCTGACCGGTGCCGCACTGGTCCTGGCTCCGCCCGACGCGCCGCTCGCGGCGCTGACGGACCGTGCCTTGGGTGTGACGCATGTGACGTTGCCGCCGTCGGTGTTGGCGTCGCTGCCGGAGGGTGGTCTGTCGGCGTCGACGCTGGTGGTGGCGGGTGAGGCGTGTCCGTCGGAGTTGGTGGCGCGGTGGGCGCCGGGCCGTCGGATGATCAATGCGTACGGGCCGACGGAGACGACGGTGTGCGCGACGATGAGCGAGCCGCTGGTGCCGGCCGCCGGTGTGCCGTCGATCGGGCGGCCGATCGCCAATACCCGGGTGTATGTGCTCGACGATGGTCTGCAGCCGGTGCCGCCGGGTGTGCCGGGGGAGTTGTATGTGGCCGGTGCGGGGCTGGCGCGGGGCTATCTGAAGCGGCCGGGGTTGACGGCGGAGCGGTTCGTGGCCGATCCGTACGGGCCTGTCGGGTCGCGGATGTATCGCACCGGTGATGTGGTGCGTCGGCGGACCGACGGCGAGCTGGAGTTCGTCGGCCGGGCGGACGAGCAGGTCAAGGTCCGTGGCTTCCGTATCGAGCCCGGTGAGATCGAGTCCGTGCTCGCCGCCCACCCCGGCGTCGCTCAGGCCGCCGTGATCGTCCGGGACGACCGGCTGGTGGGCTATGCCGTGCCTGCCCTGGGCGGCGATCTCCGGCCGGTCGAGCTCCGCGAGTATCTGCGGCGGCGACTGCCGGAATACCTGGTGCCGGCGGCGTTCGTGACGCTGGACGGTCTGCCGCTGACGCCGAGCGGGAAGCTGGACCGTGCCGCCTTGCCGGCTCCGGAGTTCGACCCGGACGGTACGGGCGGCCGGGCGCCGAGGACGCCGCGCGAGCAGCTGCTGGCGGAGCTGTTCGCCGAGGTGCTGGGCGTCGGCGAAGTCGGGGTCGACGACAGCTTCTTCGACCTCGGCGGGCATTCGCTGCTGGCGACGCGGCTGATGTCGCGGGTGCGCACGGTGCTCGGCGTCGAGGTCGAGCTGCGGACCCTGTTCGAGGCGCCGACCGTGGCCGGACTGGTGGCCCGCCTGGGCGGCGCCGACACCGCGCGGGCCGTGCTGACCGCGGCCGAGCGTCCCGATGTGGTGCCGCTGTCGTTCGCCCAGCGCCGCCTGTGGTTCCTCCACCAGATGGAAGGGCCCAGCGCCACGTACAACATTCCGCTGGCGCTGCGGCTGTCGGGCGAGCTGAACGGAACGGCGCTGGAGGCGGCGCTGGCGGATGTGGTGGCGCGGCACGAGAGCCTGCGCACCGTCTTCGCGGAGAGCGGCGGGGTGCCCTGCCAGCGGGTGCTGGACGCGGAGGCGGCCCGGCCCCGGCTGCGGGTGACCGCCACCGAGCCGCGGGAGCTGCCGGAGCGGCTGGCGGAGGCGGCACGGTACGCGTTCGACCTGGCCGGGGAACTCCCGCTGCGGGCGGAGCTGTTCGCGCTCGGAGCGAACGAGCATGTCCTGCTGGTGACGGTGCACCACATCGTCGGCGACGGCTGGTCGATGGGGCCGCTGTCCCGTGACCTCGCGGTGGCGTACGCGGCCCGTTGCCAGGGCGCCAAGCCGGAGTGGTCGCCGCTGCCGGTGCAGTACGCGGACTACACCCTGTGGCAGCGGGACCTGCTCGGTGACGCCGCCGACCCGGACAGCCGGCTCGCCCGGCAGCTCACCTACTGGACCGGCCACCTCACCGGCCTGCCGGAGCGCATCCAGCTGCCGACGGACCGCCCGCGGCCGGCCGCGGCGTCGTACCAGGGCGACCACCTCACCGTCGAGCTGAGCCCCGACGTGCACGCCGGACTGGCCGCTCTGGCCCGCCGTAGCGGCGCAAGCATGTTCATGGTCCTGCACGCCGCATGCGCGGCGCTGTTCACCCGGCTGGGCGCCGGTACCGACATCCCGGTCGGCAGCCCGATCGCCGGCCGTACGGACCAGGCGCTGGACGAGCTCGTCGGCTTCTTCGTCAACACCCTCGTGCTGCGCACCGACACCTCCGGCGATCCGACCTTCGCCGAACTGCTGGTCCGGGTCCGGGAGAACGCGCTGGCGGCGTACGCGCACCAGGACATTCCGTTCGAGCATCTGGTGGAGGTGCTGAACCCGGTCCGGTCGCTGTCGCACCACCCGCTGTTCCAGGTCATGCTGGCGCTGCAGAACGCCCCGATGGGTGACTTCGAGCTGCCGGGGCTGCGGGTGTCCGGCGTGCCGGCGCCGACGGGCACGGCCAAGTTCGATCTGGGCTTCAGCCTGTGGGAGCGCTACGGCCCGGACGGCACCCCCGGCGGCATCGCCGGCGCGGTCGAGTACGCCACCGATCTGTACGACCGGGCCACGGTCGAGACCCTCGTCGGGCGGTGGACGCGGCTGCTGGAGGCCGTCGTCGCCGACCCGGAGCAGCGGATCGGGCGGATCGGCCTGCTGTCCTCCGAGGAGCGGGGCCGGCTGCTGGGCGACTTCAACGCCACGGACGCCGCCGTGGATCCCGCCCCGCTGCCCGACGCCTTCCAGGAGCGGGTGGCGGCGTCACCGGACGCGGTGGCCCTGGTTTCCGGAGACGTCTCGCTCAGCTACCGGGAGCTCAATGCGCGCGCGAATCGGTTCGCGCATGCGCTGATCGAGCGGGGTGTGGGCCCGGAGCAGGTGGTGGCGCTGGCGCTGCCGCGGTCGGTGGAGCTGGTCGTGGGGCTGCTGGGGGTGATGAAGGCGGGTGCCGCCTATCTGCCGGTGGATCCGGAGTACCCGGAGTCCCGGATCGCGTTCATGCTGGAGGACGCGCGGCCCGTGCTGGTGGTGGACGATCCGGCGACGGTCACCGGGACCGCAGGCCGCCCGGACACCGATCCGGCCGTCGCGCGCGATATGCGGCATCCGGCATATGTGATCTACACATCGGGTTCGACCGGCCGTCCCAAGGGCGTGGTGGTGAGCCACGCGGGCATCGCCAGTCTGGTGGCCGCGCAGGTCGACCGGTTCGCGATCGACGCCGGCAGCCGGGTGCTGCAGTTCGCCTCGCCGAGCTTCGACGCCTCGGTGTCGGAGCTGTTCACGACGCTGCTGTCGGGCGCGACGCTGGTGCTGCCGCCCCCGGGCTCCCCGCTCACCGCGCTGACCGACGGCGCTTCGGGGATCACCCATGTGACGTTGCCGCCGTCGGTGCTGGCGGCGCTGCCGGAGGGTGGTCTGTCGGCGTCGACGCTGGTGGTGGCGGGTGAGGCGTGTCCGTCGGAGTTGGTGGCGCGGTGGGCGCCGGGCCGTCGGATGATCAATGCGTACGGGCCGACGGAGACGACGGTGTGCGCGACGATGAGCGAGCCGCTGGTGCCGGCCGCCGGTGTGCCGTCGATCGGCCGGCCGATCGCCAACACCCGGGTGTATGTCCTCGATGCCGGTCTGCAGCCGGTACCGCCTGGTGTGCCGGGGGAGTTGTATGTGGCCGGTGCGGGGCTGGCGCGGGGCTATTTGAACCGGCCGGGTCTGACGGCGGAGCGGTTCGTGGCCGATCCGTACGGGCCTGCGGGGACGCGGATGTACCGCACCGGTGATGTGGTGCGCCGGCGGACCGACGGCAACCTGGAGTTCGTCGGCCGGGCGGACGAGCAGGTCAAGGTCCGTGGCTTCCGTATCGAGCCCGGTGAGATCGAGTCCGTGCTCGCCGCCCACCCCGACGTCGCCCGGACCGCGGTGATCGCCCGGCAGGACCGGACGGACGCGCCGGACGACAAGAGGCTGGTCGCCTATGTCGTGGCCCGCAACGCCACCGGGGGCGATCGCGACCGCCGGCTGGAGCAGGACCAGGTCGCCGAGTGGCGGGAGATCTACGACGCGCTGCCCGTCGCCGCGGAACAGACCACGTTCGGGCAGAACTTCACTGGCTGGAACAGCAGTTACGACGCCGCACCCATCCCCGTGGAACAGATGCGGGAATGGCGCGACGAGACCGTGGCACGGATCCTGGCGCTGCAGCCCCGACGGGTGCTGGAGGTCGGCGTCGGCACCGGACTGCTGCTCTCCCAGGTGGCGCCGCACTGCGAGACGTACTGGGCCACCGACTTCTCCGCCACGGCGATCGACGCGCTGACCGCCGAGGTCGGCCGTGACCCGGGACTGGCCGAGCGCGTCACGCTCCAGACCCGTCCCGCGCACGACACCGACGGGCTGCCGGCCGGATCCTTCGACACCATCGTCATCAACTCGGTCGTCCAGTACTTCCCGACCGCCGACTACCTGGTCGATGTGATCAACCGGCTGATGGGGCTGCTCGTTCCCGGCGGCACGCTGTTCATCGGCGATGTGCGCAACCTGCGCCTGCTGCGGTCACTGACCACCGCGGTCCAGCTGCACCGAGCCGGCCCCGAAGCGGATCTGCCGACGGTGCGGCGCGCCGTGGAACAGGCCGTACGGGTCGAGAAGGAACTCCTGGTCGATCCGGACTTCTTCGCGGCCCTGCGGGCCGACGACCATGCCATCGGCGGCGTCGCCGTGCAGGTCAAGCGCGGCCGGCAGCACAACGAGCTGACCCGCTACCGCTACGACGTCACCTTGCACAAGCACCCGGTCACCCTGTTCCCGTCCGGCGAGCCGGTCGAGGCGGAGTGGGGGCGGCAGATCGCCGGCCTGGACGAGCTGCGCGGACTCCTCCGGGGGCGGGGCCCGGCCGCGCTCCGGATCACCGGGGTACCGAACGGCCGCGTCGTGCGGGAGACCGCCCTCGCCCGGACGGTGCAGTCCGGCGGCGCCTCGCTCCCGGACCTGTGGGCACAGCTGCACGCGACGGACGACGGTGACCTCGTCGACCTGGAGGCGTTCCACGAGCTCGGGCAGGAGTGCGGCTGCTGGGTGGGCATCACCTGGTCGGCCACCGCGGCCGACGCCGTGGACATCGTCTTCGCCGACCCGCCGGCCTCGCCGTCGGCCGCTCCCGTCGACCTGTACCGGCCCGCCCGGCCGGCAGGTACCTCGCCGACGTCGCTGACGAACACCCCGACCGGCAGCCGCGGAACCGGCGCCCTCATCCAGGAACTGCGCGACTACCTGGGCGAGCGGCTCCCCGACTACCTGGTGCCGTCCGCGTTCGTGATGCTGGACGAGCTGCCGCTGTCGGCCGGCGGAAAGCTGGACCGCGGCGCGCTGCCGGCTCCCGAACCGGGTTCTGCCGGGGCCGGGCGGGCGCCGCGGACCCCGCAGGAGCAGCTCCTCGCCGAGCTGTTCGCCGAGGTGCTCGGGCTCGCGCTGGTCGGCGTCGACGACAACTTCTTCGACCTCGGCGGGCATTCGCTGCTGGCGACCCGCCTGGTGTCCCGTATCCGTGCGACCCTCGGCGCCGAACTGGACGTCCGGATCCTGTTCGAGGCGCCGACGGTGGCGGGGCTCGCCGCCCGCCTGGACGACGCGGGCCGGGCGCGGCCCGCGCTGACGGCCCGCGAACGCCCGGAGCGGGTGCCGCTGTCGTTCGCGCAGCGCCGCCTGTGGTTCCTGCACCAGATGGACGGCCCCGGCGCCACGTACAACATGCCGCTGGCGCTGCGGCTCTCCGGCGACCTCGACCGGCGGGCCCTGCACGACGCGCTCGCGGACGTGGTGGCCCGGCACGAGAGCCTGCGCACCGTCTTCCGGGAATTCGGCGGCGTGCCCTGCCAGCACGTCCTGCTCCCGAGGGAAGCCCGCCCGAGCATGCCCGTCATCGAGACCGCCGAGGCCGAACTCCCGGAGCGGCTGGCGGAAGGGGCGCAGCGCGGCTTCGACCTGGCGACCGAACTGCCGGTACGGGCGGAGCTGTACGCGACGTCCCGCGACGCACACGTACTCCTGGTCGTGGTGCACCACATCGCCGGAGACGGGTGGTCCATGGGGCCGCTCTCCCGTGACCTCGCGCGGGCGTACGCGGCCCGGTGCCGGGGCACGGAGCCGGCGTGGACGCCGCTGTCGGTGCAGTACGCCGACTACACCCTGTGGCAGCGGCAACTGCTCGGCGACGCGTCCGACCCGGACAGCCGATTCAGCGCTCAACTGACCTACTGGAAGCGGGCGTTGGCCGGACTGCCCGAACAGGTGCAGCTGCCCACCGACCGGCCCCGGCCCGCGACGGCGTCCCACCGCGGCGGCCAGCTGCCGGTACAGATGGACGCGGAACTGCACCGGGGCCTGCGCGAACTGGCCACCGCACACGGCGCGAGCACGTTCATGGTGCTGCAGGCCGGGCTCGCCGCCCTGCTCAGCAGGCTCGGCGCCGGAAGCGACATCCCCATCGGCAGTCCCATCGCCGGCCGCACCGACCAGGCGCTGGACGACCTCGTCGGCTTCTTCGTGAACACGCTCGTCCTGCGCACCGACACCTCCGGCGACCCGACCTTCGCCGAACTGCTGGGCCAGGTACGGGAGAAGGCGCTCGCCGCCTACGCCCATCAGGACGTGCCCTTCGAGTACCTCGTCGAGGTCCTCAACCCGGCCCGGTCGCTGTCCCACCATCCGCTGTTCCAGGTCATGCTGGGGCTGCAGAACGCGCCGATGGGCGAGTTCACCCTGCCGGGCCTGGACACCGGCTTCGCGTCGGCGCCGACCGGCACCGCCCGGGTGGACCTGACCTTCAGCCTCGCCGAGCAGTACGGCCCGGACGGCGTCCCCGGTGGTGTCCTCGGGGCCGTGGAGTACGCCACCGACCTGTTCGACCCGTCGACCGTCGAGGAACTCTTCGCACGGTGGATCCGGCTGCTCCGGGCGGTCGTCGCCGACCCTGGGCGGCCGATCGGCCGGATCGACGTGGTCTCCGCCGAGGAACGCCACCGGCTGCTGGTCGAGAACAACGACACGGCCGCCGAACTTCCCGACGCGAGCCTGCCGGAGCTGTTCGCCGCGCAGGTGCGGGCCACTCCCGAAGCGGTGGCGGTCGTCTCCGACGATGCCGCCCTCACCTACGCGCAGCTCGACGCGCGGGCCGACCACCTCGCCCATGCGCTGATCGCCCAGGGCGTCGGACCGGAGACCTCGGTGGCGGTCCTGCTGGAACGCTCGGCGGAGCTGGTCGTGGCGGTCCTGGCGATCGTCAAGGCGGGGGCGGCCTACGTCCCGCTCGACCCGCGCTTCCCGTCCTCCCGCGTCGACCTCATCGTCCGCGAGACCGGCGCGGCGATGGTCCTCACCCTCGACGTGCTCACCGCGCTGAGCCAGGGCAAGCCCCGGCCCGTCGCCCCGGCGGTCAACTGCCACCCCCGGCAGCTGGCCTACGTGATGTACACCTCCGGCTCGACGGGAGTGCCCAAGGGCATCGGCGTCACGCACCACGACGTGGCGGCCCTGGCGCTCGCCCCGTGCTGGCGCGGCGGCGCGCACCAGCGGGTCCTGCTGCACTCGCCGACGGCCTTCGACGCCTCGACGTACGAGATGTGGGTGCCGCTGCTCAGCGGCGGTCAGGTCGTCGTCGCGCCCCCGGGGCAACTGGACACCGGCACGCTGTGCCGGGTGATCGGCGACCACGAGGTCACCGGTATGTTCCTGACGTCGGGCCTGTTCCACCTGGTGGCGGAGGAGCGGCCGGAGTCCTTCACCGGGGTACGCGAAGTGTGGGCGGGCGGCGATGTGGTGTCGGCGGCCTCGGTCGCCAAGGTGCTGGCCGTATGCCCGGGGACGGCGATGGTCAACGTCTACGGACCCACCGAGACCACCACCTTCGCCGCCCACCACCGGATGTGCGCGGCGCCGGACACCGAGCGCACCGTGCCAATCGGCCGGCCGATGGCGAACATGCGGCACTACGTGCTCGACGCCGGACTGCGGCCGGTGCCGCCGGGCGTCGCGGGGGAGCTGTACCTCGCCGGGGCGGGCCTGGCCCGCGGCTACCTCGGCCGGCCGGCACTGACCGCGGAGCGCTTCGTCGCCGACCCGTACGGGCCGGCCGGGACCCGGATGTACCGCACGGGCGACCTGGTGCGGTGGCTCGCCGACGGCACCCTGGATTTCGTCGGCCGCACCGACGACCAGGTCAAGCTGCGGGGCTTCCGCATCGAGCCGGGCGAGATCGAGGCCGCGCTCGCCGCCTGCCCGGGGATCGCGCAGACCGCGGTCATCGCCCGGGAGGACCGGCCCGGCGACAAGCGGCTCGTCGCCTACCTCGTGCCCGCACCCGAAGGCCCCGACGGGCCGCCCGAGCCCGCGGCGCTGGCCCGCCGCCTCCGCCGCCACCTGCCCGAATACATGGTGCCGTCGGCGTTCGTCACCCTGGACGCACTGCCGCTGAACCCCAACGGCAAGCTGGACCGGGTCGCCCTCCCCGCCCCCGAGTACGGTGCGGCCGGCACCGGCCGCACCCCGAGGACGCCACAGGAACAGCTGCTGTGCGACCTCTTCGCCGAAGTGCTCGGGCGGGACCGCGTCCGCATCGACGACAGCTTCTTCGACCTGGGCGGGCATTCGCTGCTCGCCGCCCGCCTGGTCTCCCGCGTCCGGGAAACGCTCGGCATCGAGCTGGGGCTGCGGACGCTCTTCGAAGCGCCGACGGTGGCGGCACTGGCGGAACGCCTGGCCATGGACGACCCCGACGACGCCTTCGACGTCCTCCTGCCGCTGCGTCCGACGGGACGTCACACCCCGCTGTTCTGCATCCACCCCGGCGGCGGCATCAGCTGGTCCTACTGCGGGCTGATGAACCACCTCGGCCCGGAGTACCCCCTCTACGCGATCCAGGCGCGCAGCCTGGGGCGGCCCGAACCCCGCCCGGCGTCCTACGAGGAAATGGCGGCCGACTACGCCGACCAGATCCGCAAGGCCCAGCCGAACGGCCCCTACATGCTGCTCGGCTGGTCCGCCGGCGGGCTGATCGCGCACGCCATCGCCTGCGAGCTGCGGGCGCGCGGCGAACAGACCGTGCTGCTCGCCATCCTCGACGCCTACCCGGTGGGTGATGTCTCGTTCGACGAGCCGCCGGTGCCCACGGAGCGGGACGTCCTGGTCGGGATGCTCGACTGCGATCCGGACGAGCTGGGCGACGGGCCGCTGACCTACCCCGAGGTCGCGGAGATCCTGAGCGCCCGGGGCAGCGCGCTGGCAAGCCTGGAGGAACACCACATCGAGGCCGTCGTCGCGATCATGATCAACAACGCTCAGCTCGCGCTCGACTTCACCCCCGGCCGCTTCGACGGTGACCTGCTGCTGTTCAACTCCACCATCGACCGGGAGGAGAACTCACCGGGTGCCGACATCTGGCGGCCGTACATCGGCGGCCGGATCGAGTCCCACGACATCACCACCCGGCACGACCGCATGACCCAGCCGGGTTCGCTCGCCCAGATCGGGCCGATCCTGGCGGCGAAGATCGCCGACATCACCCGTACCACCTCATCGACCCAGGAGAACTGACATGACCAACCCGTTCGAGAATCAGGACGGCACCTACCTCGTGCTCGTCAACGAGGAGGGCCAGCACTCCCTGTGGCCGTCCTTCGCCGAGGTGCCCGACGGCTGGACCGTCGCCCACCCGGAGGACACCCGCGAGGCCTGTCTGGAGTACGTCGAGCAGAACTGGACCGACATGCGGCCGCAGAGCCTCGTCGACGCCATGAACGGCCGACGGTAGAACGGCAGCCCGTGCCCCGGACCGGCTCGGCCTCCCGCGCGCCCGGCTCGAAGCCCAGGCGGCCATCGGCGCGCGTCGGCCTGCGTACCGCCGAACGGGCTCTGCCGCTTCTTCAACGGGAGTTCCCGGAACCGGCGGATCCGGGTGGGCCACCACCTCTTCGCCGGCGATGGCGACGAGAAGCAGGCGACCGAATCCTGGAGCGCCCGGCCGGACGACGTGTCCGCCCAAGGCGCGTCCGCCACCCGTATTCCACGAGATCACACCACCACGAGGGGATATTCCCGCCATGGAAAGACTGTTGTATTCGGCCGAGCTCATTCAGGAGAACGGTACCTATACGCTCGTCGTCAGGGATCGCCTGCGGAACACCGTGCAGACGACACAGATCGCCAAGAAGGCCGTGGAGAAGCTCCCCATGTTCCTTTCCATGCTGAACTCGAAGCAGGTCAGCGGCTGCCGGTAGGGCGTTGCCATCGGGCGGCATCTCTCGTGCCGCCCGACCACCACAGGGCGGCCGATGGCGCATGGCCGCCGGAGAGAGGCCGGCAGAGAGCGGCCGGAAGAGAGTGATCGCACCATGACGTTGGCCCGCCGGAATGCCGGGCAGCCCCCCGCCGACAGCGCCGCGGGCACGTGGTTCCGCGTCCACCGGGCGGGGGCCGAGCCGCGGCTGCGCCTGGTCTGCTTCCCGCACGCCGGCGGCACCGCCCAGTTCTTCCACGGGTGGCGCGCCCTGCTGCCGTCGGACGTCGAACTGCTCGCGGTCCGCTACCCCGGCCGTCAGGACCGCTTCTCCGAACCCTGCGCCGCGCACATGGACGCCCTCGCCGACGCGATCGACGCGGCCCTGGAGCCCTACGCCGACCGGCCGTTGGCGCTATTCGGCCACAGCATGGGAGCCTCCGTCGCCTACGAGGTCGCCCTGCGGCTCGAAAAGCGGGGCATCGTCCCCCAGCGGCTGCTGGTCTCCGGACGCGCCGCCCCGCACCGGGCCAGGCGTACGGAACTGCACAAGAGCGACGACGACACGCTCGTCGCCGAAGTCCGGCGGCTGGGCAGCCTCGACGCGGAGGCCTACGACATCCCCGAACTGCGCGAGCTGCTGCTCCCGGCACTGCGCGCCGACTACCGGCTCATCGAGAACCACCGTCCCCCGCACCCGGAGCGTGTACGGGCACCGATCACGGCCTACACCGGGGACAACGACCCGCACTGCGCCCTTGAGGAAGCACACACCTGGTCCGAACTGACCGCCCCCGGCGCGGTCGACGTCCGTTCGTTCCCGGGCGACCACTTCTATCTCGTACCGCGCGAGGGCGAACTCCTCGCCGATATCACCGCCCGCCTGGGCTGAAGGGCCGCCGACCGGCAGGGCGGGGGCGCGCCTCGTCCTGGCTGGGGCCCCGATGGAGCGCGCCGCCTGGTCCGCGGGCCGAACGCGGCCGCTCCGGAGGGGACGGCCACACCCGCGGCGGGCGGAACCGCGGCGCCGGATATGGCGCGGCGGGGGCAAGGCGCAGTCTGCCGGACAACACCCGGTACACGGCTGGCGGATGTGCAGGAAGTAGCCTCGTACGTGATCAGGTCAGGTTGATGGACGCCACAGTGCAGGGCCGCGCTCCGCCGCAGCGGCGGAGCGCGGCCCAGGGGCGCACACTTGCCGGACCGGGAACCGGCGTGAATGACCGCACGCCATGGCCCGGCGGGCAACGTCCAGTGGATGAGGGGGAAGACGAGGGTGCAGCAGAGGGACGACTTACGGAAGGTGCCGCTCGCGGACGACGCCCGTATGCGGGAGAAGGATCTGGACGAGGTCTTCGACACCGACTACGAGTACTTCATGAGTTCCGGTCATGACCCGCGGTTCAACGCGGAGGAAGCGGACCTCGCGGTACGCGCCGGGCAGCTCGAACCCGGTATGCGGGTGCTGGACGCGGCGTGCGGATTCGGGCGTATCGGCCTGGAGCTGGCCCGCCGCGGAATCGAGGTACACGGCGTGGACCGGAATCCCGCGCTGGTGGACTCCGCGCGTGCCCGAGCCGACCGGGAAGACCTGCCGGCCAGTTTCGAGTCCGGCGACCTGCGCGAGCTGAAGGCCGAGGACGCGTATGACGCCGCGGTCGTGTGGTTCACCTCCTTCGGCTACACGAGCGACGACGACAGCCGTGTGATCCTGGCCAATCTGCGCACCGCCCTGCGCCCAGGCGGCCGGCTGCTCCTCGACATCCTCAACCCGGCCCGGCAGCAGGCCCTGAGCGCCGGCCGACCTCAACTGGGGCTCCAGCGGGTGGGTTCCGATTTCATGCTCGACGAGGTCACCTACGACGCGGCCCGCAGCCGGCTCGAATCCCGACGCACCGTGGTACGCGACCGCGTCCTGCGGGAATGCCGCTGGTCGCTGCGGATGCTGGAACCGGGCGAGCTCGAACAGTGGCTGCGCGAAGCGGGCTTCGCCGACGTGCGGTTCCTGGGCAACGACGGCCGCCCCTTCGACCCCAGCCACCGGCGACTGCTGGCCGTCGCCCGGACGCCCTGAGCACGGGGATCATCACCGTCGCTCGCCGTGGACAGCCCGTGCCCGCCTTGCTGTCCCGCTGCTCGGCCCGCTGGGAGGAATGTTTCATGAAATACCGCAAGCTGGGTGCCGACGGCCCCGAGGTGTCCGCGATCGGCCTGGGGTGCATGGGCATGTCGACGGCCTACGGCGTACCGGACGAGGAGGAGTCCCAGCACACCCTGGACCGCGCCCTCGAGAGCGGCATCACGCTTCTGGACACCGCCGACGCTTACGGGCAGGGCAGTAACGAGGAGTTGGTCGGCCGCTGGCTGCACAGGCACGCGCAGGAGCGGGACCGGGTAGTGGTGGCGACGAAGTTCGGGCTCCGGCACGACGCGGCCACGGGCCGGGTCGGCGACGTGGACACCTCCGCGGCGTACGTTCCTCTCGCCTGCCGGGCCTCGCTGCGCCGCCTGGGTACCGAGCACATCGACCTCTACTACGCCCACCGCCGCAACCCCGTCACGCCCATCGAGGAGACGGTCGGTGCCATGTCCGAGCTGGTGCAGGCCGGGCTCGTACGCCATCTCGGACTGAGCGAGGTCAGCCCCGCGACGCTGCGCAAGGCCCATGCCGTCCACCCGATCAGCGCGGTCCAGGTGGAGTACTCCCTCTTCACCCGCAGCGTGGTGGAGGGCGAACTGCTCGACGTCTGCCGGGAGTTGGGCATCGCCGTGGTGGCGTATTCCCCGCTCGGGCGCGGCATGCTCGCCGGGGGCGTCTCCTCCCGCGGCGATCTGCTCCCGCAGGACAACCGCCGGCGCTGGCCACGGTTCGCCGACGAGAACATCCAGCGCAACCTGGCCCTTGTCCAGGCCGTTCGGGACGTTGCCGCGCGGATCGGCTGCTCGCCCGGCCAGGCCGCGCTGGCCTGGCTGCTGGCCCAGGGGGAGGACATCGTGCCCATCCCCGGCACCAAGCGCCGCCGCTATCTGCAGGAGAACGTCGCCGCCGTGGAACTGGCCCTGTCCGAGGCCGACCGCGATCTGCTCCGCCAGGCCGTGCCCGAGGAGGCCGTGGCGGGCGAGCGCTACCCGGAGTCGGCACTGGAGCGGGTGGGGCACTGAGCGGGTCCACCAGGGGGCCCGGCCCTGCCCGGACCACCGGAGGGAACCCTGGCCGGGGTTCGGTCGTCTCTCTTCTCGTCGACGACACTCAAGTCAGCGACGTCAAGAACATCGGCAGAAACGATCAAAAACGTTCATTATTCGATCGGCTTTTGCAGTGTTTCTCGTAGAGATTAGCCAGAAGGCGCTAAGCGTCCCCGGCCCAGACCACCGGATGTCGCAGCGCCCCTAGCCCTGAGGGGGAGGTATGCGACCGTTCGCTCTGAGCTTTGCCCGACCGCCGGCTCAGCCGTCGTCAGCCGTGCCGTACACCTACGACGCCACACGGCAGTTGAACGTCCTCCCTGACGGTCGCCCGGCGACCAACAGCAGGGCGGTGTTGCTGGCCACCGGCACCACCACCTCGACCGCCGGCTCCAAGACCCACTTCGACGACTGATCCGCGATGACCGTCTTGATTCTTACCTGCGAGGAGGACGTGACGGCGGACATGGTGGTGGCGAGGCTGCACACACTCGGTGTCCCGCTCGTCCGCCTCGACCCCGCCGATCTCCCCGGGGAGGTCGCCGTGTCCGCGGAGTACGCCAAGGGCGACTTCGAGGGCTACCTCAAGGCAGGCGAACGCGTGGTGGGTCTGAGCAGTCTGCGGTCCGTATGGGTTCGCCGCCCCGGGACACCCGGAACGCGTGCCCCGGAACCGTCCGCATGGCTCACGGCCGAGTCCGAGCACGCCCTGTACGGCATCCTCGACTGCACCCGCGCACGCTGGATGAACCACCCCGTCGCGGCCGCACGAGCACGCCGCAAGCCCTGGCAATTGCGCGCCGCCCACCACAGCGGATTCCCCGTGCCTCCCACGGTGATCACCTCGTTCCCGACGGTGGCCCGGCAGTTCGCGAGGGCGCATCAGGACGTCGTGGTGAAATCGGTGTCGGGCGGGCACCCCACCGATCCGCCGATGGTGCTGCCGACCACGCGGATCAGCCCGGACGTGGACTTCTCCGGGGTGGCGGCCGGGCCGACCCTGCTGCAACTGCATATCCCCAAGCGGGCCGATATCCGGCTCACCTGCGTCGGAGACCGGCTCTTCGCCGCCCGCAGGAAGGCCGACTCCGAGGAGGTGGACAGCCGATTCAGCGTGGGCGGCCCGTGGGAGCCGGTCGAAGTGCCGGACCGGGTGCGGAACGCGGTGGACGCCTATCTGCGGCATTCCCAACTCTCCTACGGCGCCTTCGACTTCGCGGAGGACGACGACCGGACGTGGTGGTTCCTGGAGTGCAACCAGGGCGGCCAGTTCGGCTTCGTCCAGCTCGACACCGACCAGCCCATCGCTCAGGCCGTGGCCGACTGGCTCGCGGCCGAGCCCTCCGCCTACTGACGTCGCCCGCCTGCCGCGTGGGAGTGCCACGTCAGGTCAGGACGGGGGCGTCCGCCCACCGGAAGACGTGGGCGAGGGCCGGGGCGACGACCGAGGACGGCAGTTCGGAGTCGAACCAGCGGTCGACGTAGGTCCAGTGGTAGGGGTGCCGCAGATACTCGCCCGTCAGGCCGTCGACGTCGGTGAATTCCTGTTCCCAGACATGGGTCCAGCGGGTGGACGCCATGGTCGCGTCGACGCGGCTCAGCGCCCATGAGCGGATCGTCGCGATGTGGTCGGGCATCGCCATCAGATCGGCTTCGAAACGGGCCACGGTCTCCGGCGGAGTGCCGGGCCGTACCGTGAGTGCCAGGGTGCGTTTCACGCGCGGACCGGACAGGCTCACCGTCCGCGAGGCCACCGGCGTGAGGGGTACGGCGTCGGCCTCCGCCCCGCCCAGCAGCGCCCCCACCGCGGCCGGACCGCCATCGGCGGTGACGTCCCAGCTCAGGCCCGAGCCGCCGAAACTGCCCGGCAGATCGGGCCCCACGGCGCAGTCGCGGACACCGGGCGGCCGGACGCCCGCCCGGCACCGGCCGACGGCCGCTTCGGAGGCCGATGTGAAGATCACCCAGCGGGTCATACGAGCTCCTCCAGCAACTGGCTCACCTGGCGGTCGCGCTCGACGGCCAGGGCGTCGGTGTACGCCCAGAAGGCCGTGACATCGGGATCGGCGGCCGCGGCGGCGCGCATCTCGTAGAACGCGTACGGACCGGGGAGCGTCCAGATCACGGTCAGGGCGACGGTGCCGGTGCCGGTGTGCGTGCGGTACACGCCCTTCGGCGTCAATCCGCGGGCACGGGCGCCGGGCAGATACTCGCCCCGCCAGCGTTCGAGCCAGGGTCCGGCGTGCTCCGCCGGCAGCACGATGCGGTCCTGTACCTGCACGGCCGTCACAGCTTCTCGAGGACTTCGGCGCGGTACCGGTCGATCTGCTCGCGCAGCCCCGCCAGGCCGCGCGGCCCGAGCAGACCGTCCGCGCCGCCGATGCGCGGCGACATCACCAGCCGGGTCGCCCCGGCCCGTACGTACTCCCGCACCCATGCGGGGTCGCTGCTCGCCCGCTCCGGGTCGCAGGAGCCCGGCCAGGCCGTGAGCTCGACCGCGTCCTCCGCCCGTCCGGCCGCCTGCGCAGCATGACGCAGCAGGTCGGCCTGCCGGGCGAAATCCTCGGCGGTGATGGTGTAGGGGAACCAGCCGTCGCCGGAGCGCCCCGTCCGGCGCACGGCCGGGTCGCTGTTGCCGCCCAGAACGATCGGTACCGCGCCCGACTCCGGCCGGGGCAGGCAGTGCACCCGGTCGAAGGCCACATGCTCCCCCTGGTAGGTCGCCGGGGCCTGGGACCACAGTGCGCGCATCGCTCCGATGCACTCGTCCAGCCGGGCCCCGCGGTCGCGGTAGGGCACGCCGACGGCCGCGTACTCCTCCTTCTGCCAGCCGATGCCCAGGCCCAGCATCAGCCGCCCGCCGGAGTGCCGGTCGATCGTCGCCGCGCGCTTGGCGAGCACCACCGGACTGTGCAGCGGCGCCACCACCATCGCCGTGCCGAACCGCAGGCTGTTCGACGCTCCGGCCAGGAAGGCGATCGTCTCCAGCGGATCCGGCATCGGCATCGTGCCGGCGGCGCCGGGCATCTGCCCCGACCTCGCATAGGGGTAGAGCGGCTCGTAGGCCTCGGCCACCACCACATGCTCGACCGTCCAGAGCGACTCGACGCCGCACTCCTCCAGCGTCCCCGCGAGATCGCGCAGGAAGCCGCCGGAGGTGATCAGCCCGTCCGCGAACGGCGCCATCATGCCCAGCCGCACCGTCATCACCCTCCCTCACCGCCCCCTTCTAATGGGAGCGATTAAGTAATTGGATCGATTAATATCGGCCCGTGGCAGAGAAGACAAGACCTGGAACGACGGCGACGCGACAGCGTCTCCTGCGCGCGGCCGAGGAGCTCTTCGCCGAACGCGGCGTGGCCGGCGCCCTCACCCGGCACATCACCGAGCGCGCCGGACAGAGCAACTCCTCCGCGCTGCACTACCACTTCGGCTCCCGTGAGGGCCTGCTGAATGCGATCCTGACGGAGCATCAGCGAAGGGTGGAGGCGGCACTGGCCCCCGCCCTGGAGGAACTCGACCCCGCCGCCCCGCTGACGACCCTGCTCCGGGCCTATGTCGCGGCCGAGGCCGCCGAACTTGCCCACGACAGCGGCCGTTACTGCCTGCAAATCGTCGCCCAGCTCGCGCACGAGACCGGCTTCCGCGACGGCGTACCGCATCCGGCGCTGCGCGACAGCCTGACCTGGCGGCTCTTCGAGCGGGTCGACGCCCGGCTGACCCAGGACGTCGGCGTGCCGACCGACCTCGCCAAGGAGCGCGTCGAGGCGATGGTGATGCTGGTCGGCGCGGCATTCGCGGATCGCGCACGCCAGATGCAGTCCGGGCAGCGGCAGGCGGTCGGCGGAACGAGATATTGCGCGGACCTGACCGTGATGCTCACCGCGATGCTGAGCGCTCCGGCCGCCGACTGACCGCACCACCCATCACGCCGGCCCGCATCCGCCGCCCGCACCCCGCGGACCGTCACCACGACGCTGAGGCGCCCCGCTGCCAGGCGCGATCGTGGCTTCCCGGCTGCCGCCGGTTGCCGCGGCGGCAGCCGTCCGGTGCCGGGCGCATAATGACCGGAGAGGGAGCACCCCGGACGAGGCCAGGGCTGCGCAGCCGAACGGCCCAGGACCGGAACCGCCGATGGCCGACCCTTCATCGCGTCCGGCGCTGCCGCCACATCCATGACCACAAGAGGAGCTCTTGTCATGGCGGGCAACATCTGGAGCTATCAGGAGGCCGCGGGCCACCGGCCGGGTACCGAACTGACCGGTTTCAAGGTCGAGGCGATCGACGGCAGCGTCGGCACGGTCGACGAGCATTCCGACGAGGTCGGCGCCTCCTGGCTGGTGGTCGACACCAAGGGGTGGATCTTCGGCAAACATGTCCTGCTGCCGGCCGGCGTCATCTCCTCGGTCGACTTCGACACCACGACGCTGTATGTGGCCCGGACGAAGCAGGAGATCAAGAACGCCCCGGAGTTCCACCGGGAGAAGCACATCGGCGACGACGCGTACCACCACGAGCTCGCGAGTTACTACGGCGCTCCGCATTCCTGACACAACGGCGGCACGGGGCACGGTCACGGAAGGGAGTCAGTTCACCGGGGCCCGGTGGCGCGCCTCGCGGATGATGCGGTCGGCGCTCCGCCCTGGAGTGAGGGCCGCGGTGTCGAACCACCAGCCGACCTCGCCGAGCTCACGCCTCATGCCGGCGTCCAGCTCTGCATAGCCGTCGAAGTCGAACCGCTCACGTGGATCCCGGATGGTGTTGCGGTACCGGCACACCTCGATGCCCGGTGCAAGAACGACGAACAGGACCCGCCGCGCCGGGAGGAGAGAGACGAAGAAGTCCAGCTGCTCGCGGTCGGGTATCACCCAGTCGATCACGGGCGTGAAGCCGGCGTCGCAGAAGTTGTGCGCCAGCAGGCACAGATTGCGGTTGCACAGCTCCACTTGCCGCGCCGCTTCGTCGGCGGGCTCGCCAAGGGCCCCGACGCGCCCGCTGACGACCAGCCTGCTGATGTGGTCGCCGTCGAGCCGGGCGGAGCGCGGCAGGCACTCGGCGACCAGCCGGGTCACCGTCGACTTCCCGGCCCCCGGCATCCCCGTCACGATCAGGCAGTGCGGCGTCGCATCGGCGACAAGCGCTTCTGGATCATCAGCCACAAGCGCGCAAGCTATGCGGCGCACGCTCCTGTGTGCCACTCGTTTTCGGGCCGGCACCGGCTTCGGAGAAGCGGGGCCCCACAAGTCAACCACTCCTTCGAGTGAAACGGACTGGCCGTCAGCTGCCGTGCCCCAGGTGGTCGCCGACGTCGTCGGTACGCGACGTCTTTGGACTTCGCGGCTTGTTACGCGGCGGTGCTCTGCGTGTTCTCGTAGCGGTGTGGTCTGCGGTGCGCGACCATACGGACGCCGACACCGGCTCCATCATCGGCGTCGTGCACGAGGGCAGGTTCTCGTCGGCCGCCGGCCCGCGTCGACCGCCGCGGGTCCGGTCGGTCGTTTCCGGTCGGCCGGCGGGCGCCATGGCGCGCCACGAGCGCGGGTCGCAGCGCTCGACACCAGCACGGCATACCCGCGTCGAGAACAAGCAGCCAGCAGAGGGAAACACCGAAACAGGAAGAAGGACGGACGTGTCCGGCAGCGAAAGCGAGAACCCCGTAATCGACTCCCCGGCCCCCACGCCGACTCCGCCCAGGACGAACCGGGACTGGTGGCCGAGTCAGCTGGACCTTCAGGTTCTCCACCAGCACTCGTCCCGGTCCAATCCGATGGACGAGGACTTCACCTACGCGGAAGAGTTCGCGGGCCTCGACGTCGACGCGCTGAAGCGGGACGTCTTCGAGGTGATGACGGCGTCGCAGGACTGGTGGCCTGCCGACTACGGCCACTACGGGCCGCTCTTCATCCGCATGAGCTGGCATGCCGCGGGGACGTACCGCATCGCCGACGGCCGGGGCGGTGGCGGCGCCGGCGCTCAGCGCTTCGCACCCCTCAACAGCTGGCCGGACAACGCGAGCCTCGACAAGGCGCGCCGGCTGCTCTGGCCGGTCAAGCAGAAGTACGGCCGGAAGATCTCCTGGGCCGACCTTCTGGTCTTCGCCGGCAACTGCGCCATGGAATCGATGGGGTTCAAGACGTTCGGATTCGGCTTCGGCCGCGAGGACATCTGGGAACCCGAGGAGATCTTCTGGGGGCCCGAGGACACCTGGCTCGGCGACGAGCGCTACAGCGGCGACAGGGAACTCGCCGGGCCGTTCGGTGCCGTGCAGATGGGGCTGATCTACGTCAATCCCGAGGGGCCCAACGGCAACCCGGATCCGATGGCCGCAGCCCGGGACGTCCGAGAGACCTTCGGGCGGATGGCGATGAACGACGAGGAGACGGTGGCGCTCATCGTCGGCGGCCACACCTTCGGCAAGTGCCATGGCGCGGTCGACCCCTCGTACATCGGTCCGGAACCCGAGGCCTGCCCCCTCGAGCAGCAGGGCATCGGCTGGCGGAACACCTACGGCAGCGGCAAGGGCGCCGACGCGCTCACCAGTGGGCTCGAGGGCGCATGGACCTCCGCGCCGACGCAGTGGGACAACGGGTATCTGGACAACCTGTACCGCTACGACTGGGAGCTGACGACGAGCCCCGCCGGGGCGAACCAGTGGACGCCCAAGGACCCGTCGGCCAAGGACACGGTGCCCGACGCACATGACCCGTCGAAGCGGCACGCACCCATGATGCTGACGACGGACCTCGCGCTGAAGCTCGATCCGATCTACGCGCCGATCACGAAGCGCTACCACGAGAACCCGGACGAGCTCGCGGTCGCGTTCGCCAAGGCGTGGTACAAGCTGCTGCACCGCGACATGGGACCCCTCACGCGGTACCTCGGCCCGTGGATTCCCGAGCCGCAGCTGTGGCAGGACCCCGTCCCGGCGGTCGATCACCCCCTGGTCGCGGACGCGGACATCGCCGCCCTCAAGAGCACGATTCTCGCCGCGGGACTGTCCGTCTCCCAGCTGGTCACCACCGCCTGGGCGGCGGCGGCGAGCTTCCGCGGCACCGACAAGCGCGGCGGGGCCAACGGGGCACGGATCCGGCTCGCGCCGCAGAAGGACTGGGAGGTCAACGACCTGCCCGAGGTGGCCGAGGTGGTGCAGACCCTCGACCGGATCCGGCAGGACTTCAACGGCTCGGGGAAGGGCGGAACGAAGGTTTCGCTCGCCGATCTGATCGTCCTGGGCGGGTGCGCGGCCGTCGAGCTCGCCGCGAAAAGCGCCGGGCACGACATCACCGTCCCGTTCGCACCGGGGCGTACGGACGCCTCGCAGGAGCAGACCGACGTGGAGTCGTTCGCCGTGCTCGAACCCAAGGCGGACGGGTTCCGCAACTACCTCCGGGCGGGCGAGAAGCTGTCGCCGGAGACTCTCCTGCTGGACCGCGCCAACCTGTTGGGGCTGACCGCTCCCGAGATGACGGTCCTGATGGGCGGCATGCGGGTCCTGAACACGGGCTTCAAGCGCTCCCCGCACGGCGTCTTCACCGACCGGCCGGAGACCTTGACCAATGATTTCTTCGTCAACCTGCTCGACATGAGCACGGAGTGGAAGGCGTCGACCTCGGCCGAGAACGTATTCGAAGGCCGGGATCGAGCCACGGGCGACGCCAAGTGGACCGCCACCGCCGTCGACCTCATCTTCGGATCGCACTCCCAGCTCCGAGCCGTCTCGGAGGTCTACGGGTCCGAGGACTCGGGCGAGAAGTTCGTGCGTGACTTCGTGGCGGCGTGGGACAAGGTGATGAACCTCGATCGGTTCGACCTCGCCTGAGCCCGGTGTCCCGGTCGGCCACTCCACGGCCGACCGGGACATCCTCGGCTTGCCCGCCGGCAACACCCCCGACCGGCCGCCACACTTCGCAGGAAAAACACTGGCGGCTCGGGCCCGCACGGACGACCATGCCGCGTATGAGTGACGAGTCCGCACGATGGAGCAAGGCGACCGTCTACCCCGATATGTGGGTCGACCCGGACGACGACCCCCGCAACAACGACGCGGCCAGTCCGGACGGCGAGCTTGCGACCCTCCTCGACTTCCTGACCAGCTACCGCATGACCCTGCTGATGAAGTGCGAGGGCCTGGATCCGGAGCAACTGTCCCGCCGCTCGGTGCCGCCGTCGACGATGTCGCTGCTCGGCCTGGTCCGCCACCTCGCCGAGGCCGAGCGGGACTGGCGCAACTGGTTCACCGACGGTGACCCGCTGCCGAAGCTGTACGGCGAGCGTGACGGGGACTTCGACGGAGCCGTCGCCGATCAGGCCGTCATCGACGCCGCGTACGCCGATCTGGCGCGCGAGCAGGCCGAGACCGATGCCGCGCTGGCCGAGCACCCGGATCTGAGCGAGCGTCTGGGGAAGGACCGGACCGCGGTCCGGGAGCTGATGGTGCACCGGGTGGAGGAGTATGCCCGGCACTGCGGGCACGCCGACCTGTTGCGTGAGTGCATCGACGGACGCGTGGGCCAGTGACGAGGGCCGGGGGTTTCCGCCGCCGGAGGCGCGTGCCGGAAATTCTGCGTCTGCGAGGATGCGAAAGGCCCTCCGTCCGGCGCAGGGTGGCCTCGACGTAGCCGTGGCCTGATCCCCTTGGAGACGTAGGCGTGCCCTCGACCGACCCCGCCGTGTCCGAAGTCCCCGCCGACTCCGCCGTGCCCGCCGTCGGCGGTGGCCGATCCGCCGCGGTGCCTGTGCCGCGCCGCCTGTTGCCGACGGTGGGAGTGCTGCTGGCCGTTGGGGCGGTGGCCTCCGGCGTGCTCATGGCAGCGGAGGGCAGGGACGGCGGGGCCGGGCGGGCCCCGGCCGGAGCCAGCGGCGATGGGCTGCCGCACACCGTCGTGGAGGTGTCGCAGAGCGGCTGCGGCCGGGGCTGGGACCGGCCGCAGCCGGGCATGCAGGTCTTCGATCTGCGGAACACCTCGGGTGTTGCGGCCGAGGTGTATCTCCAGGATGCGCGGACCGGCGCGGTGTACGGGGAGCTGGAGGGGCTCGCTCCCGGCACGACCCGGGCACTGCGGGTGCGGCTGGGCAAGGGCGCGTACGCCTTCATGTGCCTGCCCGACGACGCGAACGCGGTCACCGGACCCACGGTACGGGTGAGAGGCGGCTCCGCCGGCGGCCCGGCGGCCGCTCCCGTGACCCAGCACGACCTGATCCCGCCGACGCTGAGCTATCAGAAATGGGTGGCGGGGCAGTTGGCCGACCTCGTGCGCAGGACCGGCAGGCTGGGGGAGGCCGTTGACCGCGGAGACCGGGAGGCCGCGCGTGCCGCCTGGCGTGCGGCTCACCTCCAGTACGAGCGGCTGGGGGCCGCCTACGGCGCCTTCGGTGACGCCGACAAGGCGATCAACGGGACGACGGGCGGGCTGCCCCGAGGCGTACGGGACCCGGGCTTCACCGGATTCCACCGCGTGGAGTACGGGCTCTGGCACGGCGAACCGACCGGACGCCTCCGCGGACCGGTGCACGCGCTGACCAAGGCCGTCAGCGCCCTGCGTACGGACTGGGCGCAGGCGCGCATGGACCCGGCGGACCTGGGACTGCGCGCGCACGAAATCCTGGAGAACACCCTGCAGTTCGAGCTGACCGGCCGCACCGACTACGGCAGCGGCAGCAACCTGGCCACCGCACGGGCCAATCTCGACGGCACCCGTGCGGTACTGGCCCGGCTGCGGCCGCTGCTTGCCACCCGCCTCCGTGATCCGCACGGCCTGGACGCCCAGTTGGACCGCACGCAACGCGCGCTCGACGCTGCGCTCCGCGGCGGGGACCGGCTGCCGCTGGAGCGCCTCGGCCGCGCGGGACGCGAGAGGATCGATGCGGCCGTGGGCGATCTGGTCGAGCGGCTGGCGGATGTCGCCGCGCTCTGCGACGTACGGAGGACGGTATGAGCCACGGCGTCGGCAGGAGGCGGGTGCTGCGCGGTGCGGTGGTCGCCGGCGCCGGATTCCTGGCGGGGGACGGGGACACGGCGGCCGGTGCGCGTACGCCCGAGAGCCGGGCCGAGGCACCCGCCCGGGTTCCGTTCCACGGCCGCCGCCAGGCCGGGATCCTCACCCCACCGCAGCCCAGCACCGCATTCGTCGCCTTCGACGTGACCGCCGACAACCGGCGCGAGCTGACCGAGCTGCTGGGCACGCTGACCGAGCGGGCCCGCTTCCTGACCCGCGGCGGCACACCGGCCCCGGCAGGCATCACCGCGCCGCCCCCGGACTCCGGGATCCTGGGTCCCCAGGTCCCGGCCGGCGCGCTGACCGTGACGGTCGGCGTGGGCGCCTCGCTCTTCGACGACCGGTTCGGCCTGCGCGACCGCACACCGCTCCGGCTGCGCACCATGCCTCCCTTCCCGGACGACGACCTGGACACCGCCTGGTGCCACGGCGATCTGAGCCTGCAGCTGTGCGGTGACCGGCCGGACACGGTGCTGCACGCGCTGCGCGACATCGCCCGCCACACCCGCGGCGGAATGCAGGTGCGCTGGCGGCTCGACGGTTTCGCCGGTCCACCGCGGCCCTCCGGCACTCCCCGTAATCTCATGGGCTTCAAGGACGGAACGGCCAACCCCGACGTACACGACACGCGAGCCATGGACCGGCTGGTGTGGGTGGGCCGTGGCACGGGCGAGCCCGCGTGGACGGTCGGCGGCAGCTATCAGGTGGTACGGCTGATCCGCATGCTGGTGGAGTTCTGGGACCGCGTCTCGCTCACCGAGCAGGAGCGGATGTTCGGCCGCAGCCGCGACACCGGGGCGCCCCTGGACGGCAATCGCGAGGGCGACGCGCCGGACTATCCGAAGGACCCCAAGGGTGAGGTGATCCCCCTGGACTGCCATATCCGGATGGCCGATCCCCGGACACCCGGGACCGAGGGCCGGCGGATCCTGCGCCGTTCGTACAACTACGACCGGGGCATGGACAGCAACGGCAACCTGGACATGGGGCTGCTCTTCTGCTGCTACCAGCAGGACCTGGCGCGACAGTTCGAGACCGTGCAGCGGCGCCTGGCCGGCGAGCCGCTCGTGGACTACATCGTGCCCTTCGGCGGTGGCTACTTCTTCGCGCTGCCGGGCGTACGGGACCGGGACGACTGGTTCGGGCGGACGCTGCTGCTCCCGGGCTGATGAGGGCCCGGGGCCCGGGACGCCGGGCCGGAGCGTCGGCACGCCTGAAGGTCAACGTGCGGTCAAGCTTTGGCCGTGCCTCCCTGACCGGGTGTTCACCGCCGTGCCATGGTTGATCCGTCACCACGACACGCACCCAGCGAAGCATCCCGAGCCGTACCCCGGATTCACGCACACAGGGTGGAGGGCGAGGCAGCATGGCCGGCACCGGAAGACAGGGACGTCGAGCACGAACGGGCAGGCGGGCGGCGGCGCTCGCCCTCGCGGCGGCGCTCGCCACATTCGGCGGCGCCGCCCCGTCCTGGGCCACCGCACCTGCCGGACCACACCCCGCCGGCTCCGGTACGGCCACCCCCATCAAGCACGTCGTGGTCCTCTTCGGCGAGAACATCTCCTTCGACCACTACTTCGCGACCTACCCCCGGGCCGCCAACACCGACGGCACGCCGTTCCACCCGGCCCCGCACACCCCGCGCGACATCGACAACCTGCGCACCGCCGGGCTGCTGAAGAAGAACCCGAACCAGTACCTGCCCAAGCGGCTCACCCCACAGCAGGCCATGACCTGCGACCAGAACCACTCCTACGGCCCCGAGCAGTACGCCTACAACGGCGGTCGGGCCGACAAGTTCGTCCAGAACACCGACTCGGGCAAGTGCTCGGGCAACCTCTTCGGCGAGCCGGGCCTGGTCATGGACTACTACGACGGCAACACCGTCACCGCGCTGTGGAACTACGCCCAGCACTACGCCCTCAACGACAGGTCCTTCGGCACGGTCTACGGCCCCTCCACCCCGGGTGCCATCAACCTCGTCTCCGGCCAGACCCACGGCGTCATCTCCACCGACCCCGCCTCCGGCACGGAGAACCCCCGGCAGACCGACAAGCCCGACCCCTACGCCGTGGTCTCGCCCGACGCGAAGGGCGTCGGGACGCTCGTCAACGACCCGGACCCGGCCTACGACGACTGCTCCGGCAGCGACCACACCAGCAAGAACGCCCTCGCCGTGCTCCGGGGACGCAACATCGGCGACGTACTCAACTCCCGGCACATCAGCTGGGGCTGGTTCCAGGGCGGCTTCCGGCCCAGCACCCCGTGGGACGGCAAACCGGGCCACCTCGCCAAGTGCGGCGGCACCACACACGCCAACGTGGGCGGCGCGCGGGTCGTCGACTACAGCCCGCACCACGCACCGTTCCAGTACTACCGGTCGACGTCGAACCCGCACCACCTGCCGCCCAGGAGCGTCCGGGAGATCGGCCACAGCGGACCGGCCAACCACAACTACGACCTGACCGACCTCGACGCCGCCCTCAAGGCGGGCAGGCTCCCCGCGGTCAGCTTCGTCAAGGCACCGGCGTACCAGGACGGGCATGCGGGCTACTCCGACCCGACCGACGAACAGCACTTCCTCATCCGGCAGATCAACAAGATCCAGCAGTCGCCGCAGTGGCGGGACACCGCGATCGTGGTCGCCTACGACGACTCCGACGGCTGGTACGACCACACCTACGCCCCATCACGCAACGGTTCCCGGGACACCACGCCCGGCTCGAACCACAAGCCCGCCGACAGCCCTGCCTGCCAGGCAGGCCCGGCGCCGGCCGGCGGCTACGCCGACCGCTGCGGCCCCGGCGCCCGTCAGCCGCTGCTGGTGATCTCCCCGTACAGCAAGGTCAACGCCATCGACCACACCCCGACCGAGCAGACGTCGATCATCAAGTTCGTCGAGGACAACTGGTACACCGGACGGATCGGCGACGCCGCCTTCGACGCGCGGGCCGGCTCCCTGGCCGGGATGTTCGACTTCCGGCACCCCAACGGGAAGCAGGTCCTGCTGAACGAGGACGGCTCGGTCAAGGCGGTGGGAGGCATCCGGCGCATCGCCCCGATGGCGGCGACGATCGACCAGGGCCCCATGGCACGGGATCTGTCCGATGCACGGGGAGCGTCCGATACGGCGGCGTTCACTCCCGCGGTGCCGATCGGTATCGCGGCGGCCGCCGTCGTGGTCGGTGCCGGCGGTGTGACGCTGGCTATCCGGCGGCGCAAGGACCGCAGCGCCGCCGGATAGCCGGCCGGCGGCCTTCTCCGGCGGCTCCGGACCCGGCGTCCGCCTCCGTCACGCGCCGGGAGCCGGGGCCGCCGGAGGCGGTGCGGAGTGGACTCTCGCCCGGTACTTGGGGATGCGGACGGTGATTTTCATGCCGGCTCCGACCGCCGTCTCGATGACCAGGCCGTGGCCGTCCCCGTAGACCTGGCGCAGCCGCTCGTCCACGTTGCGCAGCCCGATGCCGGTCGCGGGGCCGCCCTCGCCGCGAAGGATCTTCCGGAGCCGCTCCGGGTCCATCCCCACGCCGTTGTCCTCGATGCTCACCCGCGCCTCGGCCCCCACGTCATCCGCGGTGATCGTGACCCGGCTGCGCTCCACGGAGTCTTCCAGCCCGTGCTTGACCGCGTTCTCGACGAGCGGCTGCAGACACAGGAACGGCACCGCCACGGGCAGCACTTCGGGCGCCACCTGCAAGGTCACCTCCAGCCGCTTGCCGAACCGCGCACGGACCAGGGCCAGATACTGCTCGATCGACCGCAACTCCTCCGCGAGGGTCGTGAAGTCGCCGTGCCGGCGGAAGGAGTAGCGGGTGAAGTCGGCGAATTCCAGGAGGAGGTCGCGGGCGCGTTCGGGGTCGGTGCGGACGAAGGAGGCGATGGCGGCGAGCGAGTTGTAGATGAAGTGCGGCGAGATCTGGGCGCGCAGAGCCCGGATCTCGGCCTCGATGAGCCTGGTCCGGGCGCGGTCCAGCTCGACGAGCTCCAGCTGGACCGACACCCAGCGCGCCACCTCGTTGGTGGCTCTGACCAGGACGGCGGACTCCCGCTCACCGAAGGCCGCCAGGGTCCCCAGGATCCCGTCGTCGACCGTCAGCGGTGCGACCACGCCCCAGCGCACCGGGCACCTGTCGTCGTCGCAGGAGACGGGGAAGGCCTGGCTGCGGCCGGTCCGCAAGACCTGGGCGGCCTGTTCCATCGCCGCGTCCCGGTGATGGCCGCCCGCCCCGTCCCAGGCGAGCACGGACTCCCGGTCGGTGAGGGCGAGCGTCTGGGTACCGAGCAGCGGGCGCAGCCGCCGCACCGCCTTGCGGGCCGTGTCCGGGGTCAGCCCGGCGCGCAGCGGGGGAGCGGCGAACGAGGCCGTGTGCAGGGTGTGGAAGGTCGCGCGCTCGACGGGCGTGCCGATGTCCCCGCCGTCCTCCGGCCGCCGGCGGCGCGCCAGGAGGAAACCGGCGGCCGCGCCCGCCGCCAGGAGCAGCAGCCCGCCGACGGCGAGGGCCACGCCGCCGAAGGCGCTCATCGGCCGCGCCCCGGGGACATCGGGTGAGGTGTGCTCATGGCGCGCTCCTTCAGGGGCTCATGGGACGGGACCGCAGTCCTTCGGGCAGGTGGAGGCGCGCCATGGTGGCGTCCGTGCTCGCCGGGACCCTGCCGCGGGTGGCCAGGGAGACGAGCACCATGGTGAGGAAGCCGAGGGGCACCGACCACACCGCCGGCCAGGCCAGCAGCGTGTGGGCCCAGCCCGAGGCCGGACCGCCGACGATCGTCACGGCCACCGCGGTGAGCGCCGCCCCGCCGCCCGTCACGAGTCCGGCGACCGCGCCCGGCGGGGTCAGCCCGCGCCACCAGATGCCCAGGACGAGCAGCGGGCAGAAGGACGATGCGGAGACCGCGAAGGCCAGCCCCACGGCGTCGGCGACCGGCAGATCGCTGACCGCCGCGTTCGCCGCGGTGGGCACCGCAATGGCCAGCACGGTCGCGAGCCGGAAGTGCCGGATCCCCAGCGAGGGCAGCACGTCCTGGGTGAGCACACCGGCGACCGACATCGTCAGCCCGGAGGCCGTGGACAGGAACGCCGCGAAGGCACCGCCCGCTAGCAGGGCGCCCAGCAGGTCCCCGCCCGGGCCCCCGATCAGCCGTCCGGGCAGCACCAGGACGGCCGCGTCCGTGTTCCCGGTGAGCAGCAGGTCGGGCGCGTACAGGCGGCCCAGAACTCCGTAGACCGGGGGCAGCAGATAGAACGCGCCGATCAGCATCAGGACGATCACCGTCGTCCGCCGCGCCGCCCGGCCGTCGGGGTTGGTGTAGAACCGCACCCCGACGTGCGGCAGCCCCATCGTGCCGAGGAAGGTGGCGAAGATCAGCCCGTACGTGGCGTACAGCGGATGCTCCTCGCGGCTGCTGGAGAGCGGTTCCGCCCAGCTCGACGCGGTGTCCGAGCGGTGCGGACCGGTGGCGCGCTCGGGCACCGCGGCGCCCGCGGGGAAGCCGAGGGTGGTGCCGCCGCCGACGCGGTGCACGCCCGGGGCCAGGTCCACCGCCCCGCCGTGGTACCGCTCCGCGCCGACCGTGCCGGACACCGTGAGGTGCAGCGGCTCCCGGACCCGGAGGCGGACGGTGTCGGTCACCCGCACCTGTGTGGGCCGGCGGAACGACGGAGCCTCGTCCATGGCGGCCGTCGGACCGGCGTCCCCGAGCCAGGCGAGCACCAGGAACACCGCCGGCACCAGGAGCGCGGTCAGCTTCAGCCAGTACTGGAAGGCCTGGACGAAGGTGATGCTGCGCATCCCGCCCGCGGCGACCGCCACCGTCACCACGACGGCGACCAGCAGCCCGCCCAGCCAGCGCGGCGAACCGGTCAGCAGACCGAGGGTCAGCCCGGCGCCCTGCAGCTGCGGCAGGAGGTAGAGCCAGCCGACCCCCACGACGAGTGCGCTGGCGATGCGGCGCACGGCCCGCGAATCGAGCCGCCCCTCGGCGAAATCCGGCAGCGTGTACGCGCCGGACCTGCGCAGCGGAGCCGCGACGAACAGCAGCAGGACCAGATAGCCCGCGGTGTATCCGACGGGGAACCAGAGCATGTCCACACCCTGGGCGAGCACCAGCCCCGCAATGCCCAGGAACGAGGCCGCCGAGAGGTATTCGCCGCTGATGGCGGCCGCGTTGAGCCGTGGCGGAACGCTGCGCGAGGCGACGTAGAAATCGGACGTGGTGCGCGAGATGCGCAGCCCCAGCGCCCCGATCAGCACCGTGGCGAGGACGACCACGGAGACGGCCGCGATGCCGTACGTCTGGTTCACCGGGCGGCCCCGGCTCTCGGTATCGGCACCGCTCAGGAACCGTCGGCGAGTTCGGCGAAGGCCGCTTCGTTGCGCTCGGCGCGGCGTACGTACCAGCGCGCGACCACCACGAGCACGGGGTAGGCGGCCACGCCCAGGATCCCCCAGACCAGCAGACCGCCGCCGGGCCAGCTGTCCGGGTCGGGCAGCAGCGGGAAGAGGAGGGGAAGCAGGCCCAGCAGGAGCGTGAGGGCGGCCGATCCGGCCAGTCCGGCGCGCAATTGACGACGCATCAGATACCGGAGTTGCGCGTCGGCCACCGCGGACCGCGCGGCATTCCCCGGCACGGGGGCGGCCGGCGGCTCGGCGTGGCCGCGGCCTCCCTGCGGTTCGCCGGTGACCACCTCACGCCGGGGGACCCCGTCCGCGCCCATGCGTCCCTCCGACCCTCCGTGCTGATCACATCGCCGTGAGTGTACGCAGCCCGGCGTCGGCCAGCTAGGTGGTGGGGCGTGTTCGGTATATGCGCCGGAGATTCACCCCGGCCGGTGTCCGCCGCCGGCGACCTCCCTGACGTCGCCGTGGGCGATCTCCAGCTCGATATAGGACTCTTCGGCCTTGCGGAAGGCGATCTCCAGGGCCGCCGCGGCCCGCGGCCCCGCCAGCCGCTGCGCGGTCCGGCGCACGTCGTACAGAACATCCGCCCAGTGACCGGCGGCACTCTTGATCCGGAGGAGCAGCTCGGTGAGTTCCTGCGCATCGTGCGGCGTCGCGGACGGCAGCCCCCGGAGCTCGTCCAGCAGCTCGTCGATCTCGGACATCCCACCCCTCCAGGGCCGTTGGGAAGGGGCCCGCAGGGCAACGGTAGAACGGCCGCCGGCCCCGGGCGCGACGGAATCCGCACCCGGATCCGTGAGCGGTCGATGGGGACCGCTGTACGGCCGGACGGAGCGACGAACGGCAACCGGGACGGCGCCGAGGGACGGGGCGCCGCGCACCGTCAGCGGCCCGCCGCGCTCTCGCCGTTGGCGTGCCGGATCAGCAGATCGCGCAGCTCCCGGGAGTGCCGGCGGCTCACCGCCAGCACCGCCTCGCCCACCAGCAGGGTCAGGCTGCCGCCGTCCAGCCGCAGTTCGTCGATGGAGTCGAGGGACACCAGATGGCGGCGGTGGATGCGCACGAACCCGTGCGGCCGCCAGCGGTCCTCCAGGGCCGAGAGCGAGACCCGCACCAGATGGCTGCCGTCACGGGTGTACAGCCGGGTGTAATCGCCCTGGACCTCGGCATGGGTGACATCGGCGATGGCCACGAAGCGGGTCACCCCGCCCAGTTCGACCGGAATATGGCCGGGCCGCGCGTCCAGCGGATCCCCGGGGCCGGGTGCCGCTCCGCCGCGCTGCACCGCACCGGAGCCGGACGCGGTGTCCGTGCCGCGCGCGCCCCGCAGGGCGTCGGCCTGCTCGCTGACGCGTCGCACCGCCTCCCGCAGCCGTTCCCCGCGGAGGGGTTTGAGCAGATAGTCGACGGCCTTGAGATCGAAGGCCTGGACGGCGTAGTCCTCATGGGCCGTGACGAAGACGATCAGCGGGGGAGCGGCGAAGCCCGCGAGCAGCCGCGCCATGTCCAGGCCGTTGAGCCCGACCATATTGATGTCGAGGAAGACCGCATCGATGGCTTCGGCGCCCTCCGGCCCGCCGTCCAGCGCGCGCCCCAGCCGGCGCAGCGCCTCCGTGGCGTCCAGCGCGCCCTCCACGCTGCCCACCCGCGGGTCCTCGCGGAGCAGATAGACCAGCTCTTCGAGCGCCGGCTCCTCGTCATCGACCGCAAGTACGCGCAGCATGCGGGGATTCTAGAGCCGGGAACCCGGCGGCACACCCCCGGGCGGCCGGCCGTTCGCCCCGGCCGTCCCCCGGCCTCCTCCTAGCCGTCCTCCAGGCCCTCCATCAGGTCCGCCTCGCCGAACAGCGCGAGCAGATCGGGCACTTCGGCCATGGCCAGGTACTCGGCGTCGCACTCCCCGCACCACCGGAGATGGGCCGCGACCCGCCCGTCCTCCTCGGGTGTGAGGGCGCCGAGCACATACGCCCCCAGGAGCAGCCGCACATGGGGGCTCCCGGATGGTGGCGGCACAGTCACGCTGGACCCCGATCCTCGTTCCTCCGGCCACGAAAACGGCACTCCCATTCTGCCGTGCACGGGCGCGCCCCCGGCCGGGTTCAGCACCGCCGGACGGCATCCGGGGCGATGGGGAACGACCGCCGGTCCGTTCGCCGAGCGGTGCCCCGTGCCGTTCGCCCGTTCGCCGACGGCGTCCGCCACCTCCGCCACCTGGCGGATATCTACGCCGGAGGGCGACGGCCAGTCTTGGGGCAGTCCCCGGCACGAGACGCACATCACACGCCAACCGCCCCCCAAAGAAGAGGTGTTACCCGTGAATCCCCCCGCTCCCGGAGCCCCGGAAACCGCGCTCACCGCACCGACCCCGGCCCGCGCCGACGAGCGGGCCCTCGCCGCACTGCAGCACGAACACGGCGGTGCGCTCTTCCGCTTCCTGCTCGGACTGACCTACGGCGACCGGCAGCGCGCCGAGGACCTGGTCCAGGAGACGCTGGTGCGCGCCTGGCAGCACCCCGAAGCGCTGGACAGCGCCCATGAGTCCATGCGCCCCTGGCTGTTCACCGTGGCGCGACGGCTGGCGATCGACGCCCGCCGCGCCCGGCACGCCCGCCCGAAGGAGGTCAGCGACCTGGCGCTGGAGAGCGCCGCCGCGCCCCTGGACCCGATCGACCGCTCGGTGGCCGGCCTCGATGTGCGGACGGCCCTCAAGCGGCTGAGCCCCGAACACCGCACGGTCCTGCTGCACGTGTACTTCCGGGGCCTGTCCGTCCAGGAGACCGCCGAGGTGCTGGGCGTCCCGGCCGGTACGGTCAAGTCGCGGACGTACTACGCGCTGCGCGCCCTCAGGCAGACCCTGCGCGGCTACGGCGCGACCGCCTGACGCCGCACGCCGTGCCGCCTCACCGCGCGGCGTGACCGGCGGCCTGCCGCGCCACTTCGGTACGGGAGCGCACCCCCAGCTTGCGGAGTATGTGCGAGACATGCGTCTGGACCGTCCGGCGCGAGAGATAGAGCTCGGCGGCGATCTCCGGATTCGACCGCCCTTCGGCGACCAGCCGGGCGACCTTCAGCTCGGTGGGGGTGAGCGCGCCCCAGCCGCTGTCGGGCCGCCCCCGGGCGCCGCGCTGCCCCGGCCGTACCCCAAGGACCCGCAGCCGGGCCTCGGCCCGCCGGATGTCCCAGCCGGCGCCGATCCGTTCGTACACCGCGAGGGCCCGGTCCAGATGGCCGCGGGCGGCGGCGAGGTCGCCGAGCGAGGCCACCACGGCCGCGGTGTCCTCCAGGGCCTGCCCGGCCTGGAGCGGCCGATCCGCCCGCACGTAGTAGTCCACGGCGGCCAGCAGCGGCCCGGGGTCCTGGTCGACGAGACCGAGGGCGCGCCGCGCGGCCGCCGTACGGCCCGGGTGCGTCTCGCGTTCCGCCTCCGCGGCAGCGATGACCGCGGCGGTGCGGGCCGTGGCCCGGTCGCCGACCGCGAGGGCGAGCCGGACGACGTCGGGCAGCCACTGGTAGCGCTGGTCCAGATCCCGCGCGTACTCGGCGGACAGCGTGGGCAGCAGGACGGCCAGGGCCTCGTGCGGGCGCCCGTCCCGCTCCGCCATCAGCGCCCCGGCCATGATGCGGTAGGACGCGTGGGCGCGCTGGAGCCCCCCGGGATCGGGCCGGCCGCGCAGCGCCGCGAAGGCGGCGCGGGCGCCCTCGTCGTGGTCACGGTGGCCGTGGACGAGCGCGGCCACACCGTGCCGCAGCACCGGAAGCCACGTGACCATGGGCAGTTCGGCGAGGGCGTCGAGATCCGCCAGCGCCGCATCCCAGCGCCCCGTCCAGTAGTTGAGCACCGCACCGGTCATGCCGATCCCGCTGAGATGACCGTGGATGCCGTGCTCCTCGCACAGCCCACGGGCCTCCCGCAGCGCCTCCAGGGCCTCCGTCGGCCGGTCCAGCATCCCCAGCATGACGGCGCGGTTGACCAGCATCGCCAGGCGGACGTCCATGTTCTCCAGGGCGTGCTGGCCGACGGCGCGGACGTGGCGGGAGACGGTGAGCGCCCGGGAGTTCTCGGCCAGCGCCGCCTCGGTACGCCGCTGACGCAGCAGTCCCAGCGCGAGGGTGTGCCGGCCGTACGCCTCCGCCTGGGTGTCGCCGGTCTCCCGCGCCCGGCACACGACCTGTTCGGCGAGGGGCCCCGCCTCGTCGTAGCGGCCCGCGCTCCACAGGGACAGCGCCCGCAGCGCGCGGATGCGGTTGTCCCAGAGCGGGGAGAGCGCGCCCGTCGCCCCGGCGTCGTCCAGGGCGGCCAGCGCCTCGCTCCAGCTGCCTTCCCAGAACAGACCGTGGGCCAGCGATGTCGTCAGCAGCGCCCGGCGGTCCGGGGTGGTGGTGCGGTCCAGCATCCGGCGGACGATCGCGGTGCACCCGGGACGGCGCAGCCGGAACGCCGCCGCCGCCAGGTCCCGTTCCAGGGGCGGCTGCCGCGGGTCGTCCGCGGGCAGCCGCTGGAGTGCCCGCTGGAGCAGCTCCACGGCGACCTCGGGCCGCGTGCGGACGAGGGCCTCCGCATGCCGGCCGATCCAGTCCACCGTCCAGTCGTCGGCACCCCTGTCGTCGGCCGCACCGTCCTCGGCACCACTGCCGTCGGTGGCCGCCAGCAGCTGTTCGGCGACCCGTTCGCGGGGCGCTCCGGCGTCCGCCAGACCCCGCGCCATGCGCCGGTGGGCGGCCGCGCGGGCGGACGGGCGGACGCCGTCGTACAGGTGCTGCCGGATCGCGGGGTGACGGAAGGCCAGCCGGTCCCCGGCGTCGTGGAGGACGCCCGCCGCCAGCGCCACGTCCAAGGTGCCCAGCAGACCGGACGGTGGCCGTCCGGTCGCCGCGGCGAGCTCCGCGGCGCTGAACTCCGTGCCCAGCAGCGCGGCCCGCCGGAGCGTTTCGACGGCGGCCTGCGGCAGGGACCCGGCGCCCTCCGCCGGCCCGTCAAGGGTGCCGAGCAGCGCCTCCGCCAGCCGGTCCACCTCGTCCGGTGACCGCGCGATGAGGCGCAGGACGTGGGCGCCCTGATCGCTCATGCCGCGCCGCAGCCGGCCCAGCTCCGGCCGGTCGGGGCCCCGGCGGACGGCGGCGACGAGCAGGAGCGGCAGCCGCGCCGCCGACGTGCCCAGCCGCTGCCAGGCGAGCAGCGTGGCGTCGTCCGCCCGGTGCAGATCGTCCAGGAGGAGCACCAGCGGGCCGTTGGCCGCCAGGCGGGCGAGCCGGGCGGTCAGCCGGTCCATGAGCAGCATGGTCCGCACCTCGCCCGCGGCCGTCCGCTCCGGGGCGCCGAATCCGTCGTCGCAATCCCCGCCGGCGGCTCCGTCCAGCGCCACCAGAAGGGGCCGCAACGGGACGCTCCGCACCGGCTCGTCGGCCGCGGCCCGCAGCACCCGGAAGCCGAGCCGGTCGGCCTCCCGCGCGGTCCGCGCGAGCAGGGCGCTCTTCCCGATTCCGGGATCGCCGTCGATCAGCACCGAACCGCCACGGCCACCCGCCAGTGCCGTAAGGAGCCCGGCCAGCGGCGCGAACTCCGCCTCGCCGGCCGCCGCGTCATGACTCATCCGTCACCCTCTCCGTGCCCAGGACCCCGGCCTGCCGGGCGATCTCGGTCCGCGAGCGCACCCCCAGTTTGGTGAGGATGTGCGACACATGCGTCTGCACCGTGCGCGGCGACAGCACCAGCGCCGCGGCCACTTCCGGATTCGACCGGCCCTCGGCCACCAGCAGCGCGACCCTGGTCTCGGTCGGCGTCAGGGCCGCCCATCCGCTCTTGGGACGGCGCCCGTGGCCGCGGCGGCCGCGCCGCACCCCCAGCGCCCGCAGGCGCGCGTCGGCGCGGGCGATGTCCCATGCGGCCCCGAGGCCCTGGTAGACGTCCAGCGCGGCGTTGAGGTGGGCGCGGGCGCGGTCGGCGTCGCCGCGCGCGGCCGTCACGGCGGCCAGATCCTCCAGGGCGCGTCCCCGCCCGGTCACGACGGCACCGGCCGCGTAGTGGGCGAGGGCGGCCAGCAGCGGTTCCGGGTCCGACGTCAGCAGCCCCCGGCAGTGCAGCGCCACCGCCTGCCGGTGCCGGTCGTCCGGCGCCCGTTCCGCCGCCGCCCCGGCAGCGGCCACCGCGGCACCGGCCCGGTCCGGGGCGTCCGCCGCCAGCGCCAGCCGTACCGCATCGGGCAGCCGGTCGCCGTACCGCCCGGCCTCCGCCGCGGCAGGCCGGCCGGGCAGCAGGATCTCCAGGGCCCGCCGCGGGTGCCCGTCCCGCTCCGCCGCCAGCGCCCGCGCAAGCAGCCAGAACTCCGGCCCGCCGGCCGGGAAACCGGCATCGGACGGTACGTCCCCGAGCTCGCCCGTCCCCGCGGCGGCCAGCCGATCGGCGGCCTCGCCGGGCCGGTCGCGGCTGCCCAGAATGAGGGCGGCCAGTCCGTGCGCGGCGACGGCCGTCGCCGATCCGGCCGGCCGGCCGTCGGCCGGGGCGAGGTCGTTCAGCGCGTCGTCCCAGCGTCCGGCCCGGTAGTGGAGCGTCGCGGACAGCAGATCCACCCGCGGCAGCAGGCCCTCGGCGCCGGTCCGCGCCACCAGCGCGCGGGCCGTGGCCAGCCAGGCGTGCGCCTCGTCGGTCCGCGTGAGCCCGCCGAGCAGCCGTGCGCCCAGCAGCGTCAGCCCGACCTCGGCGTCCGGGACGTCCGCAGGGCTCCGCCGGGCGGCGGCCAGACCCCGCTCCACCTCCGCCAACGCCCGCTCACCGCCCCGCAGAAGAGCGCGGGTGTACCGGGCGTAGGCCGTCGCGAGACCGTCGGTCCGGGCCGGCCGCAGCACCTCGTCCGCCGCCTCGTCCGCCTCCCGGTGCCGGCCGTCGGCCAGCAGCAGGACGGCATACAACGCACGGAACCTGTCCGCCAGGTGTGCGTGGCCCGCCGCCGGCGCCTCCCCGGTCGCCGCCTCCAGCGCCGCCGCGGCCTCGGACAGACCCTCCTCGGTCCGCCCCTCCCGCAGCAGATCGAGGAGGAGCCAGAAGGTCAGGGTGGCCCGCCGCCCCGGCTCCGCGGACCGGTCCCGCAGCGCCCGCACCGCGTCCGCCGAACCCGGGCGGCGCAGCCGGAACTCCCCGCCGACCAGCACCTCTTCCAGCTCCGTACGGCCTGGAGCGTCCTGGTCCAGCGCGTCGAGGGCGCGTTGCGCCAGCCGCACGGCCGTCCCCGGATCCCGCCGGAGCAGCGCCTCGGCGTTCCCCAGCAGCCAGCCGACGGTCCAGGCGTCGGGGCGTTCCGCGACGGACAGCAGCTGACCGGCGACCCGCTCCGCCGAAGCGCCCGCCCCGGCCAGCGCCTCGGCCGCCTGCCGGTGCAGCGCGGACCGCAGCGATCCCGGCAGCCCGGCACGGAGCGCCGCCCGGACCACTTCCTGGCGGAAGCGCAGCGGCCCGCCGGCGGCCTCGTCGACGATCCCGGCGGAGCGCCACGCCGCGACGGCGCCCTCCAGCGCGTCCGGCGCGCACTCGTGCACCGCGGCGAGTTCGGTGACGGAGAACCGGTCGCCGAGCAGCGCGGCCACCCGGAGCGCCGCCGGCGCCTCCGGGGGCAGGAAGCCCAGGCGCTCGGCGACCTCCCGAACGGGCAACGGCGGTTCCCCCGTGGTCAGTTCGATGCCCGCCGCCCCCGTCTCCAGGGCCTGTGCCCGCACCAGGGCGGCCAGCATCACCCGCAGCCAGTACGGGTTGCCCCCGGCGGCCGCCAGATGCCGCAGCAGCCGGGGTCCGGCGGGGGCACCGAGCACCCGCTCGGCGAGCCGCCCGGTCTCCGCCGCGGTGAGCGGCGCCAGGGTCAGCAGCGTGGCGCCGTCCGCCGGCGGGCGAGCGCGGAGCCGGGCCGGGGAGCCGCTCCGGTGCGGCTCCGTCCGGGAGGCGGCGACGAGCAGCAGCGGCACATGGTGCGCCGCCTCACCGAGGCGCTGCCAGACGGCGAGGCTGGGGTCGTCGGCCCACTGCAGGTCGTCCACGACCAGCACCGTCGGGGAGTTCCGGCACAGGCCGGAGAGCCGCTCGGTCACCAGCTCCGCGGCCGCCGAGACCGGGTCGCGCACGCCCGCGGGGGCCGGGGCGTCGCTCCGCAGCAGGGCGACGGCCTCGGCACGGGACGCGGCGAAGGGTGCGCCGCCGGACTCCAGGCAGTCGAGCAGGACCCGCAAGGGGAAGCGCCGCCCCGGCTCATATGCGGTGGCCCGCAGGAGACGGCACCCCAGCCGCTCCGCCTCGTCGCTCACCACGCCCAGCAGCGCGGTCCGGCCCGCGCCCGGTTCCCCCTCGACGAGGATGCGGCCGCCCCGCCCGGCCGCCACCGCGCGCACCCCGTCCCGAAGGTCCCGTACCGGCCCGTCGCGTCCGGCCCACACCGATGCGCCCGCGTCCCGCTCCACCAACCCGCCCCATGTCGACGTGATCTGACGGCACTTCAGAATTCAACGGAATGTTGTGCCGAAGGAGAAAGGTACTGCGCTACTCGCCGGTTCGGGTGAACCGGGGACCGCCCGCGGCCGTGCCGGGACAGCAGAACCCGACCCCGCACGAAAGCCGAGGTGCCGCATCCGATGGCCAAGGAAATCGAGATCCCCGGTGACGACGTCAAGAGTCTCGGGAACCTGCTCGGTCAGGTACTGGACCGGATCGACCGGAAGGATCCGCTCGCGCTCGACGAACGGGCCGTCGGCGAGCCGATGGTCGACGCGGCGCGGGAGTTCGACGACAAGTGGAGCGACGGCCGCAAGAACCTCAGGCGCCAGTGCGAGCAGCTGAAGGAGGCCTGCGACCAGATCATGAAGGCGTTCGAGGACGCCGACAAGGAAACCACCGACACCCTCAAGGGCGACGGTCAACAGGGCTGAAGAAGAAGGGGAGTTACTCCATGACCACTGCCCATGCGTTCTCGCTGCGCGTACCGGAGAACTGGGTCGAGTTCGACCTCGCACACGCAAGCCTCGCGAAACTGCGTGCCAAGCTCGTCGACCGGATCGGCGCCGACGACCTCGGCCGCGAAAGCGTCAACGACCTCTTCCGCACGGCACGCGAGGTGCTGGACGGAGCCCGGCGGCGTGGCGCGCTGTACGCCGCCGGTGCGTTCCACAACTACGACGACGGGCTGCTGCTGGCCAACGTCATGGTCTTCGGGGTGGCACCCGCCCCCGGCCTGAAGATGGACCTCCAGGACCTCGTACGACAGCTCACCCCCGGCACCGGGGAGGCCGCGGTCGAGCGCAAGGTGACCCTGGAGACGATCCCGGAGGTCGGCCAGGTCGGCCGGGTCGTCGGCATCGAGGAGGCCCGGATCGCCGACGAGGTCACCGTCCGGCTGCTGGTGATGCACACCGTCATCCCGCTTCCCGACGACGACCGGGTCCTGATCGTCACCTGCACCAGCCCCAACCTGACGCTGACCGAGGAGCTGCTGGACCTCTTCGACGCCATCAGCGGCACCTTCCGCTTCCGCGACGCGGCCCCCGATCGGCCCGCGAAGCAGGGCGCAGGCAAGGCGAAGGGGAAGGGGGCCCGGAAGTCCGCGCCCGCCGGCGCCGGGGCCGCCTTCCTCTCCGCCACCAGCTGACCGCCGCGGCCGCCTCGCACCGGCCGCCGGCACACGCACCACAAAGGGCCCGGCCCACCTCCAGGTGAGCCGGGCCCTTCGCGCTGCGCCGCGCTACGCCGTCGTATGCGGCACCCGTACGGTCACGAACCTGCCGTCACCCAGGTGCACATGGGCCTTGCCGGGCTCCACGCCCTGGCTCACCAGCCCATGCGGCACGCGGGCCCCGACGATGTCGGACTCGGTCACCGACTGCGGCGACAGCAGCGCACCGCAGCGGTTGCGCTTGACGCTGACGATCCAGCCGCCCAGGCCGCCGAACAGCGCCTCCGTGTTGCCGGCCGTCACCAGGCCCCAGCCGTTTCCGGCCCCGCCCCGGCCCAGGGTGGCCAGGTCCGCGTCGATCTCGGAGTGCAGCAGCAGCTCCGCGTCGTCGACCAGCACCACACCGGTGTCGGTGCGCACCGACTGCATCGCCGCCCGGAAATCGGCCAGCGCGATCTCCGGATCGTCCAGCACCGCGAACACCCCTTCCGTACCGCTCAGTTGACCCAGCGGCGAGGACTTCGGCGTGACGATCACCAGACCGGTGCCCTGCGCGAGCAGCGACCGCGCCACCGTCATCAGCACCGTGCTGCGGCCCGACTTCGGCGGACCGCCGATCAGGAAGCTCGGCCGGTCCAGCAGATTCGGCCCCAGCGCCGTCAGCTCGTCGCCGCCGACCCCGACCATCGCCCACATCGGCGACGCGGTGCCGCCCTCCGGCCGCCGGTCCCAGGCCTCCTCGAAGGTCAGCTCGTCCGGCAGGGTGTCCACCCGGAACGGGCGCAGCGCGGCCGCCACCTCGGCGTCCCGCTCCGTGGCCTCCCGCGCCAGGTCCAGCAGCGCCCCGACCTGCGCGGCACCGCTGGCGTCCGTCCCGAGCAGCGCGAACTGCACCTCGGCGAGGTCCCGCGGCCGCAGCGCCCGGCCCGGCGCGATGGACGCCGGAACCTGACGGGTGGGGATGCCGAACATGCCGTAGTCGGCCTTCTCGTTGAGGCGCAGCACCAGCTTGTCCTCGGTGGTGCTGGAGAACCGCGTCGAGCTGAGCACCCGGTCGCCCGCCAGCACCAGATGCACGCCGACGCTCGCGCCCTCCAGCAGCAGCCGCTGCACCTTGTCCATCAGCGAGCCCTGGTCGTACTGGGCGAAGTCACGGTCGAACGCCTCGAACCGGTCCACCAGCACCACCAGATGCGCCGGCCGCTCACCCACCGGCAGCACCCCGCGCAGCTCCGTGATGTCCGCGACGCCGTGCTTGGCCAGCTGCGCCTGCCGCCGGCCGACCTCCTTGACCAGCCGGGCGACCAGCCGGACGATGCGCTCCACCTGGCTGCGGTCGACCACCGCGCCGCAGTGCGGCAGATGACCGAGCGCCTGGAGGGCGCCGTTGCCGCAGTCGATGCCGTACAGATGCACATCGGCCGTGCTGTGCGTGCCCGCCAGGGAGGCGGCCAGGCTGCGCAGCGCCTGGGAACGGCCGCTGCGCGGGGAGCCGATGAGGTGCAGATGCCCCATCGTCTCCAGGTCGAAGACCAGCTCGTCCTGGCTCTGCTCGGCGGGCAGATCGATCCGGCCGTACGGGACCGGGGCGAGGCGGCCCGAAGGACCGACCGGTTCCGCGGGCCGGGCCAGCGTCTCCAGCGGCAGCCGGTCGGGCAGCGGCGGCAGCCACGGCTTGCGCGACGGCTCCAGTCCGAGCGAGTCGTTCGCCTCCCGGACCGACCGGACCAGCACCGACAGATCGGTGACCGCCTGGGCCGCCCGCTCCTGGACGGCCTGCCGCTCCACCGGGTTGCCCAGCGACTCCCAGTGCAGCTCCGTCAGGACCGGTTTCGGCCGGTCCTGCGATGCCGCCGCCAGCCGCCGGCCGCCGATCCGGCCGGTCTGGAACGGCAGCAGGGCGGCGTGCCCCAGCCGGGCGTAGGCACGGCCGGGCGTACGCGGCGACAGCTGACCGGCCTCCGGGGCGTCGATGATGTCCCGGCTCTCGTTGGTGTCGGTGGTGCGCAGCGCGATCCGCAGATTGGTGTTGGCGCGGATGTCGCCGGTGACCGCGCCGGTCGGGCGCTGTGTGGCCAGCATCAGATGGATGCCGAGCGAACGGCCCCGCTGCGCGATGTTGACCAGACCGGAGACGAAGTCGGGCAGGTCGCGCACCATCGACGCGAACTCGTCGATGACCAGGACCAGACGGGGGAGCGAAGGCAGTTCGCGATGGCGTCCCCGCTTGTCGGTGTAGTCGTCGATGTCCTTGGCCCCGCATGCGGCGAGCTGGTGCTCACGGCGCTTGAGTTCGGCGCCGAGGGAGGTCAGCGCCCGCTCCACGAGGTGGGCGTCGAGGTCGGTGACCATACCCACCGTGTGCGGCAGGTCCTCGCACTCGGCGAAGGCGCTGCCGCCCTTGTAGTCCACCAGCACGAAGTTCATCGCGTCCGGCCGGTTGGCGACCGCGAGCGTGGCGACCAGGGTCTGCAGCAGCTCGGACTTGCCGGAGCCGGTGGTGCCGGCGATCAGCCCGTGCGGACCGTCCTTGGCCAGGTCGATGGCGAACGGACCGTCCACACCCATGCCCAGCACGGCCCGGGTCGTGCGGCCGCCCACCGCCCAGCCGGCCGCCACCGCCTCACCGGTCGGCGGCTCCAGCCCCAGCACGTCCAGCAGCGCGGCCGACGTCGGCAGCACCGCCGCGTCGTCGCTCTCGCCGACGTCCCGGATCGGGGCCAGCGCCCGGCTCACCCCGACGCACCACTCCAAGCTCGGCGCGTCCATCCGCACCCCGTCCACCGGGTCCGCCTGGCTCTGCTCGACCCGCAGCTCGTCGCCCTGGACGACCGCGACGGCCTGGCACTCCTCCGGCAGCAGCCGCTCCTCGTCGTCGATGCACAGCACATACACCCCGACCGACGGTCCGTCGCGGAGGATCTGCACCACGCCCGGCAGCGACCGCAGGCGGCGCGCCCCGTCCAGAACGACCAGGACGTCGGGCTCGCCGGCCGCGCCGCCGCGCGGGGCGTTCTTGTCCGCGGCGGCGCGGGTGGTGATCAGCTGGGCCAGTTCGGCGATCCGGCGGCCGACGGCGTCGGAGTTGGTGCCCAGCAGCCGCAGGGCGTCCTCACCGGTGGGCGCGCACTGCGGCAGCCAGTGCACCCAGGACCAGCGCTTCTCGGCGCGGGAGTTGGACAGTACGCAGATCCGCAGGTCGGAGGGGCTCTGCAGGATCGCGGACTGGGCCAGCAGCCAGCGCACCAGGGGGCCCGTGTCCTCGCCCGGCCCGGCGACACCGAGCACCCCGACCTCGCGCAGCGGCACGGTCACCGGCACGTCCCGGGTGAGGCGGATGACCTGCCGGCGGTGCTCGTCCCGGCTCGCGTCCTCCAGGTCGATGGCGGCCGGGCGGTCGGCGGTGCCCAGGCGCAGGAGGAGGAAGTCGTCGTCGCGCCAGCGGCGTTCCCACAGCCGCTGCCGGGGACCGGTGGCGATCAGCATCGCGGCGGCCGGGTCGGGGCAGGCGAGGCGGCGGGCGGCCTGCTCGGCCTGCACCGTCTCGTCGATGTCCTGCTCCAGCCGGTCCAGCTTCTCCTCGTGCTCGCGGACCTGCTCCTCGTACGACTGCTTGCCCTGCCGCTTGTTGTTCACCTGGCTGAGGATCGCGATGAGCGGGGACAGCAGACCGAAGAGCAGGTAGCGGTAGTTGTTGAACAGCAGCACGCTGACGGACGCCATGACGAGCGGCGCGAGCAGCAGCGGGACCAGCGGGATCTTCCGCTTGTTGGGTTCCTTCGGCGGCGCCGGGATGCGGAACCGGTTCTTGACCGGCTTGGGACGCAGCCGCGGCGGCCGGTTGTAGTCCAGGCCCAGGCCGTCGGCCGACGGCACCAGCGCGGCGTCCGGGCGGGTGGGCTCGGACAGCTCCAGCAGCACGCTGCCGAGGTCGAGCAGCCCGGTGACGCGCCAGGTGGTCCACTGCGGGACGGTCGCGTCGTCCAGCTGCACGGGTGCGGTGCCGGCGGCGCGGACCTGGCTGCGGCCGTCGGCGTCGACCTTCAACAGGGCCACGACCTCCGGCAGACCCGCCGCGTGCAGCCGGATCCGGCAGGTCGCCGCCGTCCCGATCTCGTAGTCGCCGGGCGGCAGCCGGTGCACGGTGCCGGCGTCCGGGCCGCTGACGACGCGTATCTCGGCGATGCCGTCCGGCTCGTACTGCGGTACGGACAGCGGCTTGCCGAGCGCCAGTACGCTGCCCTCCCGTACGGCCGCCGTGGCCAGCGGCTCCTCGGGGTGCAGCGCGATGTCGCCGGAGTACAGCTCCGGGAGCGCTTCGCCGTCGCCGCGCAGGGTGCGCTGCAGTTCTTCGGCGATCTCCCCGACCGGCGCCTCGGGGTCGCTGTCGATGACGAAGTCCGACGCGTTCCCCTCCGCGGGGTCCACGACGGTGATGGTGAGTCGCATGTCGGTGCTCTCCCTTGCCCTGGTGCGTTGTCGCGGCGGATGACGGGGCGGTGCGCGGAGCCGGGCGGGGCCGCGGGGACCCCGCCCGGCCCGGCGCACGGCCGCCGTCAGCCGCTCTGGGTGAGGCTCCGGCCGAGGCTGGAGTCGGTCTCGGAGAAGGCGTCGCCGACGCCCTTGACGTACTGGCTGATGCCCTGGAGCCCCTGGCAGGTCTGGTTGAACCCGGTGTGGAACTGGTCGAAGAAGGGCTTGAACTGCTGCTCGGCGGCGGGGGTCTGGTAGCCGTCGGCGAGCAGGCCGTCGACCTCGGCGCGGATCTTGTTGAGCATGTCCATCGCGGCCTGGAAGTCCGCCAGGAGGGACGACGAGGTGGCTTCGGTCTGTTCGCTGCGGATCCGGTAGTCGGGCATGGTGCGCTCCTTTTTCGGTGGGTGTGTGGCGGTTGCCGCGGTTGCTGTGGTTGCCCGGCCGGACGGGGGCGCCGGCCGGGACGTGCGGTGGGTGACCCCGGTCAGGCCGTGGGCTGACGCGGGTCGGTGGGCGCGTGGACACCCGGGCCGCCGTTCTTGACCTCCTTGGTCGGGATCCGGGCGGCGTCGGCCTCGTCGAGGGCCTTGGTGTCGACCTTCCCGTCGGCATTGCCGAAGATCTTCTTCGGGAGGTCGGCGAGTACCGTCTCGACGCTGTTGCCGTTGAAGACATGGGCGGTGGCCGGCTTGCTGTTGGCGAGGGTGTTGGTGATGCCGCGGGCATGGCCCGCCCAGGCGTCCTGCCAGGTCGCGTCCGGGTCCGCGCCCTCGCCGATCTTGTATGCGCCCTGGGCCGCGGTGTTGGCGATGCCGAAGATCTGGCCGGTGGCGATGTCCCAGGCCCAGTCCTTGCCACCGGACGGGTCGATATGGGCGTCGTAGTCGTGCAGCGCGTTGTGCTGTTCGGAGTAGCTGCCGTTGGCGTCGACCGAGGTGGTCTTCTTCGTCGTGGTGTTGGTGACCGAGGCCGCCCCGGTGTTGCCGGCGTCAACCTTGTACACGGTGCTCGTGCCGTCGTGGTTCGGAACGGAGTGGGTGCCGTCCACACCCTTCGGGCCGATCGTCAGGGTGGTGTTGCCGTCCGTGGTCGCGTAGGTGGGCTTCGTGCCGTCCGAGGGCTGGGTGATGGTGGAGTTGGCGCCGTTGGTCGTGGCGGTGCCGTTGGTGATGACGGTCTCCGGGGCGCCCGCGGTCGGCGACTTCACGGTCACATCGCCGCCGTAGACGCTGGTGACGACCGTGCCGTCGTTCAAGGCGTGGGACTGGACCGGTGGGGCTCCCTGCTGGGAGGGCGGGAGCGGATTGCCGTTCGCGTCGAACAGGGCTCCCTTGTTGCCGACCGTGACCTTGTCGTTGGGGTCGTTGGTGGCCGTCACCTCGAAGGTGCCGTCGTTCTTGGTCGTCACGGTGTAGTTGTCGTTGGGGCCCGTCACCTTCGAGCCCTTGCCGCCCACCGGGACCTCGACGCTCGGTTCGTTGTTCGTGTTGTGCTTGACCTTGAAGGTCTCCGGGTCGGTGATGCCGTTCCGGTCGTTCGCGCTGAGGTCCTTGGGGTTCGGCGGCTCCTCGGTCTTGGTGATGGTGGTGGATCCGGTGTCGACGGTGGTCTTGCCGCCGCCTCCGCCGGTCCCCAGGTTGCGGTCGCCGCCCTCGTGGTGGATCGTCGGACCGCCGCCGGGGGCCTGGACGGTGATCCCGCCGTGGCCGTCCCCCTGGACGGGCGTGACGTCGACCTGCTGGCCCTTCGTCCCCTGGTTGTTGCCGCCCGGCTCCGGCCCGATGCTGTGCACGCCCTCGGGGCCGTAACTCCCCTTGGCCGGACCGTAGGTGACGTCGACCGTGCCGGTGCCGTCGCCGTGCTGGAAGGTGGTGCTGCCGGGCTCCTTGACCGGGTGCGTCCCCGGCGTCTCGATGGTGGTGCCGACCGGCCCGTTGTTGCCGTTCCCGTTGAACCCGATGTCGTGACCGCCGCCGTGGACATCGGGGCCCTTGCTCCCGAAGACGTGCTTCTCCGGGGTGTGCACGGTCGCACCGTCGTGGCTGACGCTGATGTCGGCCTTGCTCGGCGGATTCAGCACGTCGACGGAACCGTCCGGGTTGGTCGTGTGCCCGGTGCCGCTGGTGTGCGAAGTCGTGTTGCTGAGGCCGTTGTTGTCACCGGTGACGGTGGTCTTGAAGCCGCTTCCGTGATCGACGGTGGTGGTCGTGGTCGGCCCGTTGGCCCCGTTGGGGTTGGAGGTGCTGTGCGTGGTGGGGCCGCCCGGGGTGGACACGTCGAACGAGCCGTCCGGGTTGAGCGTGGCCTTGTCGCCGCTCGGGTGCGTGACGTCCATGCTGCCGTCGGGGTTCGCCTTGATGCCGGTGTTGGGGGCGTTGCTGTCGCCGAACTTCACCGAGCTGCCGTTCTGGGACTCGGTGTGCACCCCGCCGGCGGTGATGTCGACCTTGTTGTGGGTGACCGTGGCGTTGAACGGGTCGCCGTGCGGGTTGGAGTGGGTGATGTCGGCGCCCGGCTGGGCCGCGGGCGGGCGGTTGTGGGCGATCTCGGACGGGCCCTTGGTCACCGTGCCGTCGTTGCCGACGGTGAAGGTGTTGCCCTGGTCGCTGATGGCGCTGCCGTTGTTGCCGGCGGTGATCGAGGTGTCGTTGCCGGTGGGCGCGGTCGTGGTGGGGTTCGGATGCTGGCCACCGGTGTTGGTGGTGTTCGCCACATTGGTGCCGCTCGCGTCCGCGGCGGCTCCGTTCGGGCCGATGTGGGTCGTGGTGTTGCCGGACGTGACGTCGGCGCCGGTGTCGGTCGGCTTGACGTCCACCTTCGGGGTGGTGCCCTTCGGGCCGACGGAGGTCGAGCCGTCGTTGTGGTTCACGGTGACCGGCGCGTTGTGGGGCCCGGTGTTGACGGTCGAGCTGGTCGTCGTGGTGTTCGGGTTCGGTCCGGCCGTGGTGTGCGTGGTGACGGTCACCGGATTGGCGGCGTCCTTGCCGGTCACCGTGGTCGTGTTCGGGTTGGTGGTGACCGTGACGTCGTGGTGGTTCAGCGTCGTGGTCTGGGCGCTCGGCGAGACCGTCGCCGTGGTGCCGTCGCTGCCGTTGACGGTGATGGTCGTGGTGCCGTCCGCGTTCTTGACGATGGTGGTGTCGCCGTGGGTGACCGGGGCGCCCACCGCCGGCTGCTGGATGGGCGCGTCGACGGTCAGCGGGCCGTGCTGGCCCTGTGGCAGAGGTCCCTCGACGGGTAGCTGCGGGGGCTGGGTGTGGGGGGAGTAGCTGATGTTGCCGTTCGCGTCGATGTCGTAGTCGGTGCCGCCGCCGCGGAAGCTTCCCGAGCCGTCCGGGTTGATGGTGTTGCTCTGGTAGGTGGCGTTGCCGTTCCCGTCGAAGTGCGTGGTGGTGATCGTGCCGTCCGGCGCCTTCGCGATGCCGTTGACGTCGAACGAGCCGTCATGACCGACCTTGACCGTGCCGTTCGGCCCGTTGAACGTGGTGCTGTTGTCGCTGAAGGTCACATGGCCGTCACCGCCCGGCGTGATCGTGCCGCCACCGTGGCCGTCGGTGGTGACCGGACCGGACGTCACGCCGCCGTTCGAGCCCACGCTGACCGGGTTCGTGCCGTCCGGGTTGACCGTGACGGTGTTGTTGCCGCCGTTGAAGGCCGTCTTCGTACCGGCGCTGTCGGTGACGCTGAAGCCGTCGCCGTTCTGCGGGATGGTGACCTTCGTACCGTCCCCGTGGGTGATGGTCCCTCCGCCGTCGTTGTGCAGCGTGGTGCTGACGCCGTCGTTGCTCTGGAAGGTGGTGTTGCTGCCGCCGCCGAGGGTGGTCGTGTGCTGGCCGCCGCCGTTCGCCGGGACGTCCACCTTGACGTTGCCGGTGTTGTCCACCGACACATGGCCGCCTCCGGGGAGATCCGCGCCCGCGCCCGGGTTCGTCGGGTTGAAGCCGATGGACTGGCCGTTGCCGACGTCGTGGTGGACGCTGGGGTTCGCCGGGCTGAAATCGTGCGTGATCACCGGCGCGCCGTTGGAGTTGACGGTGTTGACGTTGCCGTTCTGGCTGACGTTGATCCCGTCGCCGCCCACGCTGATGCCGTTGTTGCCGTGGTCGGTCACCGTGATGTTCCCGGTCGACACGTCGTGGGTGGAGACGGTGACCGGGTTGGCCGGGGTGGTGCCGTCCGGCTGGGTCGCGCCGGGGGGCGGTTTGATGTCGACGGTGGCCGGCGCGCCGTCCGGCAGGTTGTGGGTGATCGACCCGCCGTCGTTCGGCAGGTTCGTCGTCGTGGCGTCCGGCGCCGCGGTCGACGTGAGGGGGGTCGGGGACGGCGACATCACCTTCTCGGCGACGGAGCCCGGCAGCACCTTGTCGCCCACGGTCTTGGCCGTGTCCGTGACGACGCCCTCGGACACCGGCGTGGACACCTCGGTGCTCTGCCCGTCCTGCGTCTTGGTGTTCACGATCGTGTCGCCCTGGGGGCTCTCGATCGTGGTCGTGGTGGTCTGGTTGTTCGGGGTGCTCTTGGTCGACGCCGTGAAGCCGTCCGGCGTCGTCGTCTCCGACGTCGTCGTGCTCAGTCCCGGCGCAAGCTCCACATCGGGGTTGATCTCCGTCTTGGTAGCGACCCCGTCAGGCGTCGCGATCGTCGTCGACGGCTTGCCCTCGGTGCTCGGGCTCTGCGTCGTCTTGATGCCGTGGGTGTCGACCTTCATCCCGCCGCCCTTGTTGGCGACGAAGGCGTTCGCCGGGTTCCACTTACCGTTCTGGATGCCGAGGAGGGCCTCCTTGGAGAACGCCTTGCCGAAGGCCTCCTTGGCCTTGGCGTTGTTGCTGCCGAGGTTGGTGATACCGGTCTTGAGGTTCGCGCCGAACTTCGACATCGCGAACGGCGTCAGGGGCAGGAAGATCGCCGTGGAGATGGCCGTGCCGATCAGCACGTCCTTCCAGTTGACCTGGTCCCCGTTGATGGCGGAGGTGACGACCGCGCCGAGGGCGCCCAACCCGAAGTTGAGCGCGATGTCCTTCGTGATCGCGCCGAAGACCGAGAGCAGCACATGGGTCTTGGTGCCGATGATGCCCTTGCCGAGAGTGTTCAGAAAGCCCCGGATCGCGGTGCTCATCACCGCGATACCGGCCTTGATCGGGCCGGTCACCTTGCCGACGATGCCCGCCACCTTGGCCACGATGGCGATCTTCCCCACCGTCGCGGCCAATTTGCCGAGCAGGCCCAGCGCGGCCGCGCCCGGGATGATCGACAGCACGCCCACGACGATCTCGCCGACGTTGAACTTGCCGTTCATCCCCATCTTGAACAGCTGGACGCCGAGCAGCAGCAGACCGGCGATCAGGCCGAAGATCGGGAAGAACACCGCGACGAGCGCGACGAGGACACCCAGCACGATCTCGAACACCGGATTGTCCGTCAGCCAGTCCGACGCCACCTTGAAGACATTGCGGGCCGGAATCGCCTGGGACGCCGCCTCGCGCAGCATCCGCCCGGCCTCGCCCGACCCCTCCTCGCGCAGCTGCCGGGCCGATTCGGCCAGCGACTTCGCCGCGTTCATCTTCTCGTTCGCGGCATCGATGGCGCTGTTCGCCGCCTGGTCCGTCGCCGCCTGGTCGGGCGTGGCACCGGAGGGCGTGTCCGCCTTCTCCTTGCCCGCGCCCTCCGCCTGCGCCTCCAGCCCCTGGTCGATCGCCTGGTCCAGCCTGCTCTGCGCGTCGGTCAGCACATCGGCGTAACGGGTGTACGCCTTGGCCGCGTTGCTGAACGACACCGCCGTCTTGTCCAGCATCTGCGGGACCTCGTGGATCCGTGCCTGCAGACCCTTCATGGCGTCGCCCTTGCCGGCCTTGATCTTCGACCCGTCACCGAACAGCTGCAGCGCCTCATTGGCCTGCGCGCTCAGCTCGTTGTAGTTCGCCGACAGATTCCTGATGCCCTCGGGCTCCCCGGGCGTCGGATCCTCCGCGAAACCGAGGATCTCCCACCCCGTGGGGTGTCGTCGTGCCATTGCGTCCTCCCCGCCTCTTCGGCTCGCGAACAGGCACGGCCCGCACCGCCGGGCGGTTCACCGCGACATTTCCGGGCCGCCCGGTGAACCCGCGCCGCCCACCGCCCGTGCGGCCTGGCAGCGAGCGCCGGTCCGGCAACGGCCGGCGAGACGGAGAGGACCCCAACCGTGAGCACTGCACGCACCACACCCATGGCAAGAGAGATCCCCCCGCGCCGCCGCGCCCGGCGGCCGGCCGCACGGGCTCTGACGCTCACCGCCGCGGCCGGACTGGCCCTGATCACGGGAGCCGTCGCCGCCCCGTCGGCGTCCGCGGCCGACAACGTCAAGTACTACGTCGTACGCAGCGCGGAGCAGAACGGCGGACACAAGGAGACGCTGTGCCTCATCGCCCAGCGCGTCCTGCACGACTGCAACCGCTTCCAGGAGATCTTCAACCTGAACAAGGGCCGGGTGCAGCCAGGCGGCGCGACCTTCAACGACCCCAACTCGGTCGAGGCCGGCTACGTCCTCCAGCTCCCCGCCGACGCCGCCGGCTCCGGCGTCCAGGTCGGCCCGCTCCCGGCGGCGGGGGACACCGCCTCCGTTGCGCCCCGCGCCGGCCAGGGGACGACACCGGGCGCGGGCCACGCCCCGGTCACCCAGCAGTCGTCGGGCAACCCCTTCACCGGGATCGGCGACCGGGTCTCCCTGCCGCTGGTCGGGCTCGGCGCCGGCGGCGTCGCCCTGCTCACCCTGCTGGTGGTCTTCCGCAAGGCCGTCGGCCGGGGCCTGCGCAGGTCCGGCAGGGGCATCGGAGCGGCGGCGTACGCGCTCCGCCCCCGGCTGCCGCAGTTCGCCGAACTGGCCCTGCGCCGACGCCGCCGCGAAAGCCTCGGCAAGCGTCTCGCGGCCGACACCCGCACCCCGCTGGTCGTCCGGCACGCGGTGCACGAACTCGTCCGGAACACCGACGAGTCCGGCCCCGTCCGCGTCTACAGCGCGCTCGCCACCCCGTCCCGGATCTCCGTGGCGGTCTCCGGCGGCGCCACCCCGCCCCCGCAGTGGACGGCCGTCACCCCCAACCGCTGGGAGCGGACCGGACACCCGGCCATCGGCGATCTGGACACCGCCTGGGAGGTCTCCTGCCCGCATCTGGTCCGCGTCGGCTGGGACGGTGACACCGCCGCCCAGGTACTGGTCGACCTCGCGCAGATCAACGGCGCGCTGAGCCTGACCGGCGACCTCGCCGTCGCCCAGGACACCATCGCCGCCCTGGTTCGCGGGCTGCTCGACGCGCCCCGGCAGCGGACCGTGGTGCTGCTGGTCGACCCCACCGCCACGGCCATGCCCGGATTCCAGGGTGTCCTGCGCCTCCCCACGGCCCACGAACTGGTCGGCAAGGCGCCGGCCGAGGTGCTCGAGGGCGCCGAGGGCCTCGGTCTCGGCCTGGTGAAGGGCGCGGCCCGCAGCGGCCCGGTGAACGGCTTCGTCGTCGTCCCCCACCCCACCTCGTACACCGACGCGCAGGTGCTGTCCGAGCTGAGCTCGCCGGAGGGCGGCTCCTGGATCGTGCTGGCCGTCGGAGATGTGCACGGTGCGCACTGGCGGTGGCATGCGCACCCGGACGGCCTGGTGGACACCGGCGTCCTCGGACTGCGGGTCGTGGTGCCCGGCCAGACCCGGATCGTCTCCGGGGCCGGTGCCACCACCGCGGCACCGGCCCGGCAGAACGGGGTCGTGCCCGAGGGACGGCTCCTGGCGCGGTAACCCGCGCCACCCCGTGCGGCAGCGTGGACCACGGGAAACACCCTGAACGTCGGGCGGTCCACCGACTCGCGCCGCTCTCCCCGCCGGTGGACCGCCCGGCCGCACAACCCGTCAGGTGGTGGGAGTCCCCCGACTCCCACCACCTGACGGCTCTTTGCCTTCCGGCAGGGCCGGGCAGGGCAGGGCCGGCGCCGCCACGTGGTGACGAGGCCACGAGGCCACGAGCCACGAGAGCCGACCACACCGCGCACCGCCCGAAGGCAGCAAGCACTCAAGGCAGCAAGGGCCGCACGCAGCAAGCGAAGACGCCCCGGAGAGAATCTCCGGGGCGTCTTCGCCGTCCCGTACCGCGCCGTGCCGCCGGGTTACTTGACCTTGACGGGCTTGCCCTCGGGCGAGACGGCGTACCACGTACCGCCGATCCCCTGCCCGTTCGTGTCACCAGGCTGCTTGTCACCCTTGAACGTATAGACCGGCCAGCAGTTGACCGTCTGCTGCTGGATCCCGTCGGGCCGCTTCATCACCAGGAAGTTCTTCTTGATGATGCCCGGCGCGTCGTTCTTGTCGACCGGCTCGACCACGGGCCACTTGTCCAGGCAGCTCCCCGTGCACGCCGACTTCATCGGCCATGCAGAGTCCTTCGTGAAGCGGTAGACCGTGAAGCCCCGCCTGTCGATCACGATCTTCCCCAGCTTGGGGTCGTTGCGCACCGACAGCCCCGGCAGTTTCTTCCCGGCCTCCGTGCCGGCCTTCTTGCCCTTGGCCGCCTTGCTGCCGTCCGCCGCCGCGGCGAACCACACCCCGCCCGATCCCTGACCGTTGGCCTGCTTGGGCTTGGTGTCGCCCACGTAGCGGTACACCGGCCAGCCGCCCACGGTGAGCTGCTTGGTGCCATCGGCGCGGGTGACCGACCCCAGCGCCGACTTGGCGACCTTCGCCGAGGCCGACGCACCGGCGGCCGGGACGATGGGCCAGGTCTTCGCGCAGTCGCCGGCGCACCGGGACGTCGGCGGCTTCGCCGTGTCCTTGTCGAAGCGGTAGAGCGTGAAGCCGGCGCTGTCGGTGAGCACATCACCCAGCTCGTTGCTCTCCCACACACTCAGCTCTCCGGCGGGCCCGGTGGGAACGCTCGCCACCTGCTTGCCCTGTGCACCCGCCGGTGCCGTCTTGTCCTTCGCCGGCGCGTCCTGTCCTCCGCACGCCGCCGTCGCAAAAGTCAACGCCGCCGCCGTCACCGCGATCGAGGCGCTTCGCCACTTCCTCATGTCCACTCCCGTACGTCCTCTCCACCGGCGCGGATCAGCGCCCTGGTCGACAGAAGGCACGGATGGCGACGCGGAGGCGTTCACGGCAATCCGCGGCGAGGCCGCCGAAGCCCTCGGCGGCTCATGCGGCGGGTCGGCGGCGAAGATCCCCCGGCCGGTGGGGCCCGACGGTCGGCCGAGCGCGTCGTCGCGTACGCCGCCCCCGGAGGAGCGGTCGCACATCCACCGCAACACCCTCGTCCACCGCCTCGACAAGCTCACCCGCCGCGCGGGCCGCAAGGTCCGTGACCCGGCCGGGGCCATCGCCCTGTACCTCGCCTGTCCGACGGATCCGGTGCTCGATGCCGACGCCGAGCCGGCCGCTCACCGGGCCGGCACCGACGTCGCGACCGGTTCGCCGACCGCGCACCCCGGCAGCGCGCAGCGGCGGGACGGGCTGTCACCACACGCGTCGGCTCCCGTACAGTCCGTCGTGGTGCCAACGCTCCGTCAGGACCAAGCCTAGTTCGGCCGAACAGGAGAAGAACGTGGCGATCGAAGCCAGCCCTGGCCCCCTCCCGTGCGCCTCCGGAACGGAGCGGCCGGTCCCCGAGGCCGGGCCCGCGCTCGTGGAGCGGTGGCGTGCGGAGGGAGGCGAACTGGTCGATCTGCTGACCCAGGTGCGCGCGAAGTGCGGCGGCATCGCCGCGTTCCGCCTCGGGCCGGACCCCACCGTCCTCGTCACCGACCCCCAGGCGGTCCAACACGTACTCGCCCGGCATCCGGACCGGTACGTCAAGCGCTCCCACCGCGCCCGCGTGCTGATCGGCGACGGCGTCCTCGCCGCCACCGGCGCGGCGTGGAAGCGGCAACGCCGCCTGCTGCAATCCCAGTTCACCGGCACCGGCATGCGCCGCTACGAACAGCGGATCACCGAGGCCGCCCGGACCACCGCCGCGCGCTGGGCCGGATACGCCCGCACCGGACAGACCCTCGACGTCGGCCAGGAGATGCGCCGCTTCGCCCTGGACACCATCTGGCGCTCCCTCACCGGGCACCCTCTGGACGACCGGACGGAAGGTGAACTGGCCGCCGTGGCAGACGTGGTGGCCGTCCTTCCGACGCTGCCCGCCGATGCCGCCGACGCCCAGGACGCCGTGGCCGCCGACCTCGCCCGGCTCGACGCGGTCGCCCGGCACGCCATCGACGCCGCCCGCGGCGGCACGGCAGGCCCCGACGGCCCGGGTCTGCTGCACGTCCTGCTCGACGCCGCCACCGAGCGCCCCGAGTACACCGACCGGCTGATCCGCGACGAACTGGTCACGCTGCTGCTGGCCGGGCACGAGACCACCGCCACCACCCTGACCTGGCTCTACCTGCTCCTCGACCGGTACCCCGCCACCCGCGAGCAGGCTCTCGCAGCCGGCGGCGAGGGCTCGCCACAACGCCGCCAGGCGATCCAGGCGCTGATCCACGAGACGCTCCGCCTCTACCCGTCCGCCTGGATCCTGCCCCGGCACGCCACCGAGGACGACACCCTCTCCGGGTACACCGTCACGGCGGGCACCGACATCGTGGTGAGCCCGTACCTCACGCACCGTGATCCCGAACTGTGGCCGGACCCGGAGCGCTTCGACCCCCGGCGCTTCACCACCCCCGACGGCCGGCCCACCCACCCGGGCGCCTACCTCCCGTTCGGCATCGGCCCCCGCGCCTGCCTGGGCCTGCAATTCGCGCTCCGCGAGTCGACCGTCCTGCTCGAACACCTCCTGCCCGCCCACACCCCGGTCTTCGTCTCCACGCCCACCAAGGCGGCCTACAGCATCACCGTCCGCCCCGACGGCCCCACGCCCGCAACGCTGGAGCCGGCCGGGCGCGTGCCGGTTCCGTAGTCACGGCGTCGGTCCCGGCGCGTCACGGGGGCCGCCGGCGGTGGGGGAGTGGGCGTCCCGTGCGGGGCGTGGCGGCGGCGTCTCCTCGCTCCAAGAACACCTAATGGTCCATTCGCGTAGTTCTGCTTCCGCTGCCGCGCGGTACGTATGTACCACTCGGAGGGGAGTGCGGCGCCAGCCCCCCTGGCACGGGCACCGGGCCTCTCGCCCCGTGCCCCTCACCCCCTCGGGAAGGCTTCGCAATGAAGATCACGGTTCTCGGTACCGGCGGCGGCGCCCGCCCACACGCCGCCAAGCTCGTCGAACTCGGCCACGAGGTGTTCGTCGGCACCCGTGACCCCAAGGCCACCCTGGCCCGCACGGAGCCCGACATGATGGGCAACGCGCCCTACGGCCAGTGGCTCGCCGACCACCCCGGCATCACCCTGCTGCCCGTCGGTGACGCCGCAGCAGCCGCGGATGAGCTGGTCATCAACGGCATCGACGGCCACAACGCCGTCGCCGCCCTGTCCGGCATCGCCGACCGGCTCGCCGGCAAGACGCTCGTCGACTACGCCGTTCCCTTCGTCTACCAGCACGACGCCGAGCACCCCTGGCCGACGCCGTGGGGCGTCATGCCCAGGCTCGACCCGTGCGACATCGACAGCCTCGGCGAGCAGATCCAGCGCGCCCTCCCCGAAACCAAGGTCGTCAAGAGCTTCGTCACCCAGGAGCAGACCACCGTCGTCGCCCCGGAGTCCGTCGGCGGCGGCGATCACACTATGTTCGTCGCCGGCGACCACGCCGACGCCAAACAGGCCGTCACCGGTCTGCTCAAGTCCTACGGCTGGCACGACATCCTCGACCTCGGCCCCCTCGTCTGCGCCCGCGGCATGGAGATGTACGCCCATCTGCACTCCGCCATCGGCTTCGGCCTCGGCCGGCAGTTCGGCGGCCACTTCGGCATCAAGGTCGTGCGCTGAGCAGCCGTCCGTGCCGTCCCGCTGTGCGGAAACGGATGGGCGGACCGCCGGGCCGGACGTAGTCTGCGGGCCGTGACGGTGAGATATGTGGTGGACGGCAGCCAGGTCAAGACGCTGGAGGACTTCTGGCGGGTGGCCGGCGAAAGCATCGGCTGCGGCGGGTACTTCGGCCGGAACCTCGACGCATTCGCCGACTGCCTCCGCGGCGGCTTCGGTACACCGGAGGACGGCGACTTCGTGATCGAGTGGCGTGATCACGAAGCCTCCCGCCGGAGCCTGGGCTACGACGAGACCGCTCGTCAGCTCGAGAGGTGGCTCGCCCGCTGTCATCCGACGAACAAGGAGCGTATGGCCGCCCGGCTCGCAGAGGCCCGCGCCGGACGCGGCCCGACCGCCTTCGACTGGCTGGTCGAGATCATCGAAGACGAACTTCCGGGGGGCCTGCGCCTTCGTTAGACGGACGGACGGACGGACGGACCGGACGCGGATCCGGCAGATGGCCCGCGGCCCGGCCCGCCGTCACTTCTCCAGGTCGGCGGCATGGTCGGGGACATAGGTCTGCAGGTCCCGGGGCGGTCGCCGGTAGCCGGTGGCCGGCGGACGGGGAGGCAGTTCCAGCACCGGCGGCGGGACTTCGTGGTACGGCACCGTCGACAGCAGGTGGGCGATCATGTTCAGCCGGGCCCGGCGTTTGTCGTCGCTCTCGATGACGTACCACGGCGCTTCGGGGATGTCGGTGTGGACGAACATGTCGTCCTTGGCGCGCGAGTAGTCCTCCCAGCGGGTCAGTGATTCGAGGTCGATGGAGGAGAGTTTCCAGCGTCGGGTCGGATCGTCCAGGCGCTGCCGGAACCGCCGGTCCTGCACCTCGTCGCTGACCGAGAACCAGTATTTGCGCAGGAGGATGCCGTCCTCGATGAGCATGCGTTCGTAGGTCGGGCACTGGTGGAGGAAGCGCTGGTACTCGGCGGGCGTACAGAACCCCATGACGTGCTCGACGCCGGCCCGGTTGTACCAGCTGCGGTCGAACAGCACGATCTCACCCGCCGCGGGCAGGTGCTCCGTATAGCGCTGGAAATACCACTGGGTGCGTTCGCGTTCGGTGGGCTTGGGGAGCGCCGCGATCCGCGCCACGCGGGGATTGAGGTACTGGGTGACGCGCTTGATGGTGCTGCCCTTGCCGGCTGCGTCGCGCCCCTCGAAGAGGACCACGAGGCGGACCCCCTCGGCGCGCACCCATTCCTGGACCTTCACGAGTTCCGTCTGCAGCCGGTACAGCTCTCGCTCGTACCGCGCCTTCGGCAGCTTCCCGGGACCGTGGCCCTTGTCCTCCTGATTGTCCGTCATGCATCGACGGTACGAGGAGCTGCCGGGTGCGGCCGGGCACGACAGGCGAATGGACTGAAGCCTATGATCTAGCTTACTAGCTCGCTAGGATGCTAGCATCGCGCAGGTGAGCGATGAGGGAGTCAAGCAGTTCAACGTGTACCTGCCGATCGGGCTGATCAAGCAGGTCAAGTACCGCGCCATCGAGTCGGGCACGTCGCTGTCGGCGCTGGTCGCTGACGCGCTGCGCGCCTACCTCGATGACGCCGATGGGAACACCCAGCAATCGACCGAGAAGGAGAGCTGATATGGCGACCGAAGGAATCGAGGCCGTGTTCTTGACGACCCACAACTGGGGTAAGGCGGCGAAGTTCTTCCAGGCGCTGGGCTACGAGCTGGACTTCGAGACCGACCACAGCTCCGGCCGGCTCCGCAACGGCGACGGGCCGTACGTCTTCATCGCCGAGGTGCCCGAGGACCAGGAGCCCCGGACGCAGATCGTGCTGACGGTGCCGGACGCGGACGCGTTCCGTCCCGACCCCGCGGTCGAGGTGGTCACTCCGTTCGAGGACACCCATTACGGGACCAAGGAGATGACCGTCCGCGACCCGGACGGGCGGGTGTGGAGCCTCCAGGCTCCCGCCAAGGGCTGACCACACCGAGAAGGGGGAACATCACCATGGCAGACGAGCAGAGCGAGGCACCGGACAGCACCGCGGTGCGGACCGCCCTCTGGCGGGCACGGCACGTCCAGGTCGATCCGCCACCACATGTGCTCGCGGACGAGATCGGCCTGCAGCTGGCGGGCCCCGATGACGACTGGCTCCGCCGCCCCGATATGGACCCGGACGCCACCAGAGGATTCCGGGCGGCGATGGTGGCCCGCGCGCGTTTCATCGAGGACCTGATCGCCGAACAGGCCGACCGCGGAGTCACCCAGTACGTCATTCTGGGAGCAGGTCTGGACACCTTCGCCCAGCGCCGGCCGGAGCTCGCCGCCCGGCTGCGCATCTTCGAGGTCGATCAGCCCGGCCCGCAGGCCTGGAAGCGCCAACGCCTGGTCGAACTCGGCTACGGCATCCCCGAATGGCTGCATCTGGTGCCGGTCGATTTCGAGGCGAGCGAGGACTGGCTGAAGAAGCTGGTCGCGGCCGGCTTCGATGCCGGCCGGCCGGCGGTCATCGTCTCCACCGGCGTCAGCGTGTATCTCACCAAGGACGCCACCGCGGCCACCCTGCGCCAGATCACCGGGCTCGCACCCGGCTCGACGCTCGCCATGACCTTCCTGCTGCCGACCGAACTCGTCGACGACGCCGATCGACCCGGCCTCCGGATGAGCAAGGAAGGCGCGCAGGCATCCGGAACGCCGTTCATCAGCTTCTACACCCCGACCGAGATGGTGGCACTGGCCCGCGACGCCGGTTTCGGCGACGCCCGGCATGTGTCGGGGGCTTCGCTCGCCGAGCGCTACTTCGCCGGTCGTACCGATGGCCTCCGCCCGTCGAGCGGAGAGGATTTTCTGCTGGCCACCACCTGATCCGATCCGGTCTGACCTGGCCGGGCCTGGCCTGACCCGCCCCCTCGTCGCCGCCGTCTGTGGCAAGAAGCATGCGAGCGTCGCCGGGGGGCGGGTCAGGCCGGCGTCCCGAAGTCGTCCCGGTGCCGGGCCCGACCGTCGGCCCGGCTGAGGGGGGCTCGGCCGGGCCGCGGCAGCTGCCCGCCGCCCCGCCTGCGCGGGTACGGGCGGCCTCACAGAGCCCAGGAAGGCGCCGATTACTCCTGGGCCGACGAGGCGTCGGCCGTGGCCTCGGCGGTGGCTTCGGCGGTGGCCTGGGCGGTCTCCGCGCGGCCCCCGGCCATCCGCAGCGTCACGGCGGCCACGACGCCCGCCACCAGGCCGCAGGTCAAGGCGGCCGGGACGCCGTCGCCGACAGTGGCGAACAGCCGCAACGGGTCCCCCTGCACCCCCGCGCCGCCCGTCACCAACCGCAGCAACTGGCTCGCGAGCAGCCCCAGAACGGTCGCGCACACGGCACCGACCGCCATCGTCGGGACGGTGACCCGGGTCAGCAGACCGGGCAGCCGCCGCAGCGCCCACCACACCACGGCGAGCAACAACACGTCGGCGGCGCGATACAGCAGCCAGTAGCCGAGCGGAGTGCCCTCCGGACCCGTCCAGGCACCGAGCAGCAGCCACTGGCGCAGAAGGTCGCCCGGTTCGGAGAGCAGCCCGCCGCCCGAGGAAACGGTCTGAAGGGCGGCGGCGACCGGCTGGTACGAGAGGACCACCAGGGACATCGCGATCACCGCCGTGCCGACGGTCGCGGCCAGGCGGACGGCGCGCACCGGCAGGTCCTGCCGCGGCAGCGGACCGGCATCCTCGGCGGCGACCCGCGCCAGGAGCGCCGTCGCCACGGCCGCCACCAGTGCGGCCACCACCAGGACCTGCCGTCCCGCGGAGACCATGCTCGCCAGCTGCGGCAGGAAGCGGAAACTGCCGTGCCCACCCGCGGCGATCAGCCACGGCGCGGAGACGGCCACCGCCAGGGTCCCGGACACCAGACCCCAGGCCCACAGCGCCAGCACGGTGGCCGGCATCCGGCCACGCACCGGAGGCATCCTGCTGACCAGGAGCAGCGCCCCGAGCACGAAGAAGACGAAGACCGCACCGAAGCGGACCTGCAACGCGGTGGTGTACAGGGCGAGATAGTCGAGGCCGCCGGTCCCGGCCGGGTACCCGAGCCCGCCGGACGCTTCGGTGCCGAGCCGACCCAAGGCCGGAGGGTCGTACGACCAGGGGCTGAGCCACTGTGCGAGCTCGGCGGCGGCCGGGCCGCCGAGCACGTCGGTGGCACCCGGCAGATGCAGCGCGTGCGTGTTCGCGCCCGCCCACCACAAGAGCGCCGTGCACAGCAACCCTCCCGCCAGTGCCGATATCACCGCGCGCCGGTATGTCATCAACTGCCCCCGTCTTATTCGCATACCCCGTGAATTCCCTCGTCGGGTGGAGATTACGGGGCGTTGATCACATACAGATCACGGGTTACGGATTACCCGTTACGGATCCGGGTTTCGGATCTCGGGCCCGTAGCGAAGAGCCTTTACGGGACAGCCCTCAGCCCAGATCGGGGTAAGAGGTCCGCTGGAACGGCGACAGTTGGGAGATGACCAGCTCGCCCCCGCCCCGGCAGATCGGGCAGATGTGCTGCCGATGGCATGCGCGGCAGGTGGCCCGCCCGCGAGCGGCGTCGGGCAGCCGGCCGCGGCCACCGCATTCGGGGCATGCGCCTAGGCCGTCGCACTCGTAGACAGCACACATCCGGGCGTGAGGGTTTCGGGTGTCCGCAGCGGCTCCGGCCACTGGAATTCCTCCGGCGTGTGCAGGGCCAACGTCGGCGTCCGCGCGCTGAACATCACGGCGGACGTGTGGTCGCCCACGCGGATGTCGATGCTGCTGCCGTCGCGGCGGCCGGTGACCACGATGCTGTGCTTTGCGCCGTCGGTCTCCTCCGACGCCGCGACGTCCCAGCCTGCCGAGCCGAGGAGAGCAGCGGCGCGGGAGGCGATGTCGGCGGCGCCGACGCTCGCGGGACGCTCCCCGCGGAACACGCACGCGTAATGATGGCGCAGCGGCTCGTTCCACTCGGCGACCGTCGGTTCGTCGAGAAACAGCAGGCGGAGGTCGCCGCCGGGGGTCAAGTCGGCGATCAGGACGGCCAGTCAACCGAACTGGCGCTGGCACTACGGCATCCGGACCTTCCCCTGGCGGTGTTTCACCGCGGTGTCACCCTGTCCTGGGACGCACACGACCCCGACAGCGACCTGGAGTTCTTCGACATCAGGTACTGGGTGCTAGGCACCACTCCCGATACCTGCGATCGGCATTTCGATCTGGTGATGCGCGCCTGGGGCGATCAAGGCTGGGAGACGCAAACCATTAGCGATCCGCGGCCGTGGGTCGGTTATGCCCGGACATCCGACGGATACGGGCTCACCGTCGCGCAGAGTCTGAACGGATACCTCAGCATGGCCGGGTCGACACCACCCTTCGACCGGGGCTCGGACGCCGGAAGTCCCGTCCCGACCCGGATCGACCACCCGTCCTCGGCGCCGAACTGACGCTGTTCCACGTCGCGTTGAGCGTTCCGTTCCCCGCTCCGGGCCCAGGGTTCCGGGGGCCTTCGCCGGGTGCTGCCCACGTAACCGTCGATGAGCGCCGGCCGGATCAGTCGGCGTCCGCGGGCAGCGGCGGCAGGCGCAGGTGTGCGAGGTCGTCGGGGGCCGGGGTGGTGTGGGGCCACAAGGGGGTGACGTCCGCGTCGTCCGCCGCGGGCGCATCGGTCAGGCGCATGCGCTCACGCAGCCTGCCGTAGAAGTCGGTCGGCTTGAGCCGTACGACGCGCAGGCGCTGGGGAGCGGCGTAGACACCGATCCAGTCTCCCGGGTCGAGGACGCCGCGCAACTGCCCGTCGACGCTGACCGCCGCGCGGCCGGAATGTTCCAGGACGCGCAGGGCGACGGCCTCGTCGGGGGCGGCGACCACCGAGCGGTTGAAGGTCATATGCGGAGCGACCGGGGTGAAGACGATGGCGTCGGCTCCAGGGGAGACGACGGGGCCGCCGGCGGCGAAGCTGTAGGCGGTGGATCCGGTGGGGGTGGCGACCAGGACGGCGTCGGCGGAGTAGGAGGCGAGCAGCCGGCCCGAGAGGTACACACCGAGGGAGACCTGCCGGTCGCGGGCCAGTTTCTCCAGGACGATGTCGTTGAGGGCCGTCACATTGAGGGCCACCCCCCAGTCCAGGGCGACGGCGCACTCGGGGCGCACCAGCGGAGCCGGGAGCGCGGGACCCCGGCCGTAGCGCAGGAGGGCTTCCATTCCCTCGGGGAGTCCCAGCGGCCGGGACGCCCGCATCGTCAGCATCAGGCGGGTCTCGACGTTCACCTCACCGCGGTGGACGGAGTCCAGGGCGCACTCGACATCGTCGGCCGGGACTTCGGTCAGGAAGCCGAGGGTGCCCAGGTCGACGCCGAGGACCAGCGCGTCGTTCTGTGCGGCCAGGCGCGCTCCGCGGAGGAAGGTGCCGTCTCCGCCGAGCGTGACGATCAGGTCGGGGTCGCCGGCGGCATCGACTTCGTCCCGGGCATCGCGCCGTTGCTCGTCCTGACTCCACACGTCGATGGCGACGCAGCCGACGCCCTGGCGCGCGCACCATCGTCGGACGATGTCGGCGGCCGCCACGGCGGCGGGACGCCCGCCGTGGACGACGATGCCCACCCGTTGCACGCTCACGCAGCGCCCTCTCTCCGGATGCCCTGTCCGACCGCCGCTACGGGGCCCCGGTCCGGACGGTCGCCGGCTTCCCGCCCGCCGCGGCTCGGAAGCCTGACAGTGACCCTTTTGGCGATATTTATCCTGCTTTCTTCGGGCATCCTAACGGGCGCATCGGGCTCTGCCGAGATGGTCGGGGTGGCCGGGGCGGCGCGCTGGCCGCCCCAGTCACCCCCCTCACGTGTCCGGGATCACAGGGGCGTTTGCCGAAGGGTCGGAATGCCGCCACCGCCGGGGACGGTTGACGCCTGCACGCATTGAATGCGTGTGCACATACCGACTGGTACCTACGAGGAGCACTCCGTGACCGTCACTACGCCCTCCGGCTCCCGCGCGGCCGAGATCCTGTCCCGGCCCATCGCGCTGAACGGACTGACCGTCCCGAACCGCATCGCGATGGCGCCGATGACGCGCATGTTCTCCCCGGGCGGCGTCCCCGGTGAGGACGTGCGGTCGTACTACGCCCGTCGCGCCGCCGCGGGGGTGGGCTTGATCGTCACCGAGGGGACCTACGTCGGCCACGATTCGGCCGGGCAGAGCGACCGTGTGCCGCGGTTCCACGGCGAGGAGCAGCTGGCGGGCTGGGCGAAGGTCGCCGACGCCGTCCACGAGGCGGGCGGCACGATCGTGCCGCAGCTGTGGCACATCGGCATGGTGCGCAAGCAGGGCGAGCCGCCCTTCGCCGATGCTCCCGCCGTCGGCCCCTCCGGCATCCGCGTCGACGGCACCGAGAACGCCGGCAAGGCGATGACCCAGCGCGACCTGGACGACGTCATCGGCGCCTTCGCCGAGGCCGCCGCGGCCGCCGAGCGCATTGGCTTCGACGGCGTCGAACTGCACGGCGCCCACGGCTACCTCCTCGACCAGTTCCTGTGGGCGGCGACGAACCGCCGCACCGACGCCTACGGGGGCGACTCCGTGGCCCGTACGAAGTTCGCGGCCGAGATCGTGGCCGCCGTCCGCGCGACCGTCTCGCCCGACTTCCCGGTGATCTTCCGCTACTCGCAGTGGAAGCAGGAGGCCTACGACGCGCGGCTCGCCGAGACCCCGGAGGAGCTGGAGGCGATACTGACCCCGCTCGCCGCGGCCGGCGTCGACGCCTTCCACGCCTCCACCCGCCGTTACTGGCTCCCGGAGTTCGAGGGCTCGGACCTGAACCTGGCGGGCTGGACCAAGAAGCTCACCGGCCGGCCCACCATCACCGTCGGCTCGGTCGGCCTCGACGGCGACTTCATCCGCGCGTTCGCGGGCGAGGGCTCCCCGGTCCAGGGCATCGACAACCTCCTCGACCGTCTGGAGCGCGACGAGTTCGACATGGTCGCCGTCGGCCGCGCCCTGCTCCAGGACCCGGAGTGGGCGGCAAAGGTCCTGGAAGGCCGGTCCGAGGAGCTGAAGCCGTACGACGCGGCGGCGCTGCGGACGCTGCACTAGGACGCGCCGGCCACGTCGGAGCACGGGCGGACCAGAGCATGCGGCCGGGGCCCTTATCGCGGGCCCCGGCGGCGTGCTGCCGGCCGCGCACGACCGGGCGGCCCGGCGCGACCGCCCGGTTCAGCTCCTCGCGGGCATCGGCCTGCGCCACCGGCGCGGTGCACGCCCGCTCCGCACACCCGCTCCGCACGCCCGCTCCGCACGCCCGCTCCGCACACCCGCTCCGCACACCCGCTCCGCACACCCGCTCCGCACCATCGTGGTCAGGTGTCCTCGGGAGCCGGCTCGAAGGTGAAATAGATGCTCAGGCAGTAGGGCTCGTCCTCGTCGTGGAAGAAATCCCACGACACGTCCGTCAGGCGGATTTTTTGTTCCCGCACCCACTCATGGGCCTTCTTGAAGGCGTCCGCGGCAGTGGTGGCGAGGAACAGCTTCCTGGCCATGGGGTGCACCCCGGTCTCCGCGTCCGAGTCGTCGAAACCTTCCGGAACGTCCAGGCAGAAGCGGGGATCCAGCACCATGGAGTGCGCCCTTCCAGTCGGTTCACCACCACGAGGCGGCAGAGGCTGATCCTCTGAGCACGACGCCTGGTAAGACCGCCGCACACCCAGGAAGGGTTGCTTCCGCCGACCGTGCGGCCGGCGTTGTCGGGTCCGGCTTGGCTGTCGCACCCAGCGGCCCCGGCACCTGTCGCCGGGAACCCGCGCGCTCTTCCAGGGGGCACCCCCGGAAGAGCTGCGCTACCCGAGTGCCGTCTCGGCGCGGTGGGCGAAGTCCAGCACGGCGCGGGCGCCGAGGGACCAGGCGCGGGCGGTGGGACGGTGCAGGGTCTGGACGAGCAGGACCGAACCCTGGGGGAGCGGTTCGATCGTCAGCCGTCGTGCCACCTGCCAGGTGTGGTTCCGGTCGGGACCGGCCGTGGTGGGTGTCAGCGCATGGCCCATGTCGACCAGCTGGGTGTCCCCGTTCAGACGGGTCGCGGTGGCGGGGTCTCCTTCGAAGGGGGCGGGCGCGGAGTCGCGGTCCGCACTCAGCTCGATGCGCGAGGGAACCGGCGGCGTCAGCGGCACCGCGTACAGGAGGTGGCTCAGGCCGATGCTCCGACGAATTCCCGAGCGCCCGCTCATGACCGAAGCGCGCAGTTCGAACGCCCTGGGCGTGTGGGCATCGACGTAGATGAAGCAGTGCGTGGGCGCGGGCATTCCGCTGAACCGTTCGCGCGGCGGGAGCAGACTTCCGGCCGGTACGCCGGTGCTCTCGGCCGGCAAGGTCGTGGCCAACGGCGGCTGCGCAAGACCGAGTTCGTCCTGCAGCGCCGCGGCGACGTCGGCGGCAGCCGTTTCCGGAGTTGCGTTTCGGCCGGACCAGATCGCGGCGGGCATTGCGGTCTCCTTGTTTTCCCGTGCTATTCCGTGCCTTCCCGTGCTCCGTCAGGAGAGTCCGGCGGCTTCCTGGCGGATCTGCGCTGCCTGCTGCACTTCTCCCGTGTCGGCGAGCAGTTCGCTCAGCCGCTCCAGCGCTGCCCTGCGTTCCGTTTGGAACCGCCCCGGCCGGACCCGGGTGAGCTCACGCCAGAGATCGGCGGCCTCCCGGGCCTGTGCCAGCGCTTCCACCGGACGGCCCTGCGTCGCCAGCGCGTCGCGGCCGGCGTCCCGCTGCCGGGCCTGACGCAGCAGGGTCTGCGTGCGGTCCTCGACCGGGGCCGGCGCGGCGGCCTCCTCCCGGGCGACCCGCCGCCTGCGTACCGTCACGCTGAGATATCCCACCAGGGCGATCAGCGCTCCGGTGATGACGGCGGAAACCAGTTTGTGCAAGAGATCATCCACAGGGACACCCGTTCATTCACTGAGTACGCGCACCGATGGATCCACGTAACGGACCCGGATGCACGACTGGTTGTTCGGCTTGTTCGGCTTGTTCGGCGCTTTGTCCGCCCACTGTCGTGGGTGGCATTGAAATGGCGATGAAATCTCGATCATGCGCGGGGGCCGGAGGTTTCGGGAGGAACCGGCGCTCTTGCGCGCGCGGGCCCGTGCGGGCTCGGGGCGGTGCGGAGTCCCGGAGCCGATGAACCGGTCATCGGCTCCGGGAGGGGCACGGTCGAGCCGAAGGTGGCCTCGAGCCGCCTCAGGTTGTGGGAACCGGCTGCCGTTTCACTGCCGTTTCCTGCCGTGTCACTGCCGTTCTTCAACGAGCCGCAGTGCGGGCTCACTTGACGGCACGGTCAGGAGGGGCGATCAGGTAGGGGCGATCAGGCGTCGACCCAGGTGACCCCGTCACCGCCGTCATGGCCGATGGTCTGCGTCATGACATTGCCGTCCTGCCAGTACTTCGGGTGCTGGTACAGGAAGCCGGGGACGGACTGGACCGAGGTGGCATCGCACGCCAGGTCGGTGCGGATGCAGAAGCGCTGCACCGGCACGCCGTCGAACTTCGCCGGGCCGGCGCCCGTGGAGGTGAACCCGAAGGCGCTCCACCCCTTCGGAACCCGGGCCCAGAGGCCGGTGTCGGGCTGCCGGGGGTCGGCGTACAGCATGCCGTTCACCTGCGAGCGAGGGATGGCGGTGCGGCCGGCGGCTATCGTCTCGAGCACCTGGTCGGCCACTTGCGCGCCTTGCGAGTAGCCGACGATCGTGAAACGGGCGCCCGGATCGCGGCGGTAGGTGGCCTCGGCGGTCGCCAGGAGATTGCGGTACCCCTCGCGCACGCTGGCGTCGTAGCTCGGTGCGTTGATGTCCGGAGCATTCTGGCCGTTGAGCCAGGGGCCGGCGCTCGCCGGATAGCAGACCGGTACGGGGATGCCGCCGTTGAGGTGCTTGTTGGCGAACGCGAAGGTGGAGGTGCAGTCGGGTGCGGGGGCCGCCGAGCCCGTGCCGCCGACCTCCAGGTAGTAGTGGTGCACCGGCTCGGCGTGGGCAACGGCGGGTGCGGCGGCGCTGACGGCCACCATGGCTGCCGCCGCACCGACCGCGCCGATCGCCCGCTTCCATCTGCTGGACAAGGTCATCGCTCTGCTTCTCCTCGAACTGAGGTAGGACACAACTGCTGTGATCGGGTATGACGTTAGCCGCGCCGTTGGAATGGCGATGAAACGGACGGGGCGCCGGCGCAGGCGCTCGGGGGCGGCTCGTCGTCATCAGTGCACGCCGTCTGCGTGAAAGCGCTCAACGAGCGTGCAGAAGACGAAGAGATTCGGGACGGTGGACGCCGTCGGGCCCAGCCTGTGCCAATTCCCGTCGATGTTGAGCCTGATGGCGTCGTTCTTCCTCTCGATCCGCCGCACCTGTGGCCATCGCGCGGACACCTCTGCGGATCCGACCTTCTCCGTGGTCAGCCAGAGGTCCCCGAAGGTGAGCCGCTTGCCCTTGTCCAGTGCGGCCCATGCCTGGGGCAGCTGGGCATGGGTGACGGCCCGTTCGATCTCGGAGCCCCATTCCTTCGCGTCGCCGTCCTCCGGACCGCCGAGCAGCACGATTTGCCGCCCGTCGACGTCGGTGAGCGTCCAGGTACGCGCGGAGCCGCCGCGGGCCGCGTCGTGCGCGGGCCGGACGCTCTCCTGGAACACCGAGGTGGTGTCGTAGCGGATGACACGGATCCGCCCCTTGAGGACCACCGTCATCCCGTGTTCGTACAGGTCCAGTCGCGCGTCCGCCCGCGCCTTCGTCCCGGAGAACCGGCCGTACCGGGCGAAGGCCAGCAGACCCCGGACCACCCGCACCGGGCCGGCAGGCGCGTGCGCCGGGTGCGCGGCGCCCGCATAGGTGGCACGGCGCTTGCCGAGGCGTGCGCGGCCGGCCGCCGCGGAGATCCTCGCCAGCAGCAGCTCGGCACCGCGCGTACGCGGCGTCGGTCGGGTCATGGCGTGGTCCGGGTGAGGCCGAGGCCGGTGTCGTGCCCGCGCAGGACCATCTGATGCGTCTGGCTCAGCAGCCGGCTCGGCGGCACCCCCAGGTCGTCGGCCAGACGGCGGCGGGTGCGGTCGAACACGGTCAACGCATCGGCGCGCCGGCCGCTGCGGTACAGCGCACGCATCAGCATCGCGGCGACCGGTTCGTTCAGGGGCTGCTCCGCGGCAAGGGCCCACAGCTCGGCGATCGCCTCGGAGTGCCGGCCCAGCCGCAGCTGCCAGTCCAGCTTCCGCTGTACGAGGGCGATCCTGCGCTCGGTGAGCCGCAGCCGCTCCAGCTCGGCGAACGGCCCGGGAAGGCCGGCCAGGAGCTCCCCGCGGAACAGGTCCAGCGCCTGGGAGCAGACGCGGATCGCCTCGGTCAACTCACCCGCCCGCTCGGCCGTCCCGGCGGCGGTGACCAAATGCTCCATGCGCGCCACGTCCACCTCGACTGCGCCGGGGACCAGCCGGTAGCCGCACCGGTCGCGCCGGATCACCGAGTCCGGGCTGTCCCCGAGGCGCAGGATCTTCCGCAGCCGGTAGATGTAGACCGGCACCACCTTCGTGATCGGCGGCTCCATCCCCCACACCCCGTCGAGGAGTTCCTGCTGGCTGACCGCCCGGTCGGGGCACAGCGCCAGCGCCGCCAGTACGGCTTGCTGGCGGAGATGCCCCAGGTCCACGGGCTGTCCGTCGCGCCATGCCCGCAGCGGTCCGAGTACGGAGATCCGCACCTGCGGATCGCCCGCCTGACGGACGACGGTTCGCGGCACCGGGCCCGCCGCCTCGCGAGGGCCGTGGCCGGGGACGACGAGTCCGCTGTCGAAGGCGTGGACGATGGCGGCGGCCCGGTCGCGCAGACCGAGTTTGGCGAGGATCCGCGCGAGATGCCCGGCCACGGCGTCCTTGGGGAGCGCGAGGGCGGAGGCGACCTCGGCGTCTCGCAGGCCACAGCCGACCGCGTAGAGCACCTCGCGCTCCTGATGCGTGAGCGTGGTGACGGTTGGCTGACCGGTGATTGCGGTCGTCGGCATCGTGGGCTCCCCTGGCGCCGGGCGGTCGGTCTGGCGGATGCCGTCGACACTGGCCACGGCACCGGGCAAGCGACAGGCCAACAGACCGGCCATATCCGGCCGGTGGCCGCGCTAGAGTCCCTCACCTGGGGAAATCGACACGCCGGGGGAAAGGCCGTGACCTGTGACCAGTGAGTTCAGCACGCTGTTGCGGCGGCTGCGCCGCGAAGCGGGGATGACTCAGGAGGGCTTGGCGGAGCGCGCCCGAGTGGGCGTGCGCACCATCCGAGGGTTGGAGACCGGCGAGCGCGCCGACCCCAGGGTGACCACGGTGCGGCTGCTGGCCGATGCGCTCCGGCTGAGCCCCGAGGAACGCGAGGAGCTGCTGGCGGCCGCCGTCCACCGGACCGGGGACGGGAGCCGGCCGACGGACTCGACCGGCGACGGGGGCGGGGACGGAGAGGGGGACCGGGCGGCGGAGCCGGCCGAGGAGCGGAGCCGGCCGGACGACGCAACCGGCCATGCGGAACAGGTCGCCGGCAGCCGCCCGGGATCGGCGTTGCACGACACCCTGACCGACATCGCCGATCAGCTCGCGCAGACGGTGGCCGCCCGCTGGCGGCGCGAGGAGGAGCAGCGGCAGGTCCACGACCCCTACCCGCTGCCGGTGCGCTGGCGGCCGGTGGCCGAGGAGCTGACCGACCACTGGGCCAACATCCGCCGCCTGCCTGCCGGGGGGACGCACGGCCCGCTGGACCTCAGCGGACAACTCGACGAGATCGTGGGCGTCTACCGGCGGATCCCGTCCGGACGGCTGGTGGTGCTGGGCCGCTCGGGCTCCGGGAAGACGATTCTCGCCGTGCGGTTCGTCCTGGACCACCTGAAGACGAGAGGCCGCACCGAAGCCGTACCGGTGATCTTCAGCATCGGCTCGTGGGATCCCACCGCCATCACCTTCCGGGACTGGCTGGCCGCCCAGCTGACGCGCGATCACCCCGGCCTCGCCACCCGGGGACCCGACGGGACGAGCCTGGCCGGCGCACTCGTCGAGACCGGCCGGGTGCTCCCCGTACTGGACGGCTTCGACGAGATAGCCGACGGCCTGCGCCGTCCCGCGTTGGAGGCGCTCAACGCCACCACGCTCCCGCTGCTGCTGACGAGCCGTCCGGGTGAGTACGCCGCCGCGGTGGCGGAGACCGATGTGCTCACCTCCGCCGCCGCGGTGGACCTGACCGATCTCACCCTGAACGACCTGGCCGACTATCTGCCGCGCACCACGCGCAAGGCCCGCGGCGGGGCGCGCTCCGCGACCGTCTGGGACCCCGTGCTGAGCGAGCTGCGCGAGCGGCCGCACAGTCAGGCGGCCGCCCACCTTGCCGCGGTGCTGACCACTCCGCTGATGGTCACCCTCGCCCGCGCCGTCTACAGCGACACCCCCGACCACGACCCGGCCTCGCTGCTGGACACCGAGCGCTTCGGCAGCCCCGAGGAACTGGAGGACCACCTCCTCGACAACTTCACCGCCACCGTCTACCGCCCGCGGCCCGGCCACCGCCCGAGCCGCGGACCGCGCCGCGCCTTCGACCCGGAACGCGCCCAGTACTGGCTCGGCTACCTGGCCCACCACCTGACCCGGCTCGACACCCCGAACCTGGAGTGGTGGCGGCTCGGCTACGGCCTGCGCCGCACCACCCGCACCCTGGTGACCGCAGTGGTGATCTCCCTGGCCGTCGGGCTCGCCGACTGCGTCGTCGGCACCCTCTTCGACTCCTTCGCCTTCCAGCTCGCGGACGGGCTGGTGGCCGGATCCCTCTCCGGACTCCTGTTCGCCATCGCGTACTGGTTCCTGATCGCGGCCAAGGATGCGGCAGTGGAGCCGTCCGTCATGCGCATGAAGATATTCGGCAGGGAAGGGAAAACCCGGCGGAGATCCCTGTCCCGACTGGCGATCGGGCTCCTGTGCGGGCTCGTCTTCGGCCTCGCCTACGGGTTCGTACGCGGCGTGCTCAACGGCGTCTTCGCGCACGTCGCCCCCTCGATCGTCCTGGTCATCGGCCTCGGCGACGGCCTCATCTACGGCCTGGTGTTCGCGCTGGGAGCCGGCCCCACCTTCGGCCTCCTGACCCTCTTCGAAGCCCCTCTCGACATCCGGTCCGCCGTCAACCCGGTCGGCCTGCTGCGCACCAACTCCAGGACCGTCGCCACCCAACTCCTGGTCTGGGCACCCCTCTTCGGACTCCTGGTCGGCCTGGGATCCATGGTGGTGATCTGGCCCATGTCGCAGATCGTGGGCCCGGTCGTCTGGAACCTCACGGCCGCGCTCAAGCTCGGCGTCATCGGCGGCCTCGGCGGCGCCCTCGGCTACGCGCTCAGTCTGACCGCCTGGGGCCACTGGGCGGTCTTCTCCCGCATCTGGCTGCCGCTGACCGGCCGGCTGCCCTGGTCCGTCGTCGCCTTCCTCGAAGACGCCTACCAACGGGGCGTACTCCGCCAGGCCGGCGCGGTCTACCAGTTCCGCCACGCCCGCCTGCAACACCACCTCGCCCGCGGCTACCGGTCACCGCGCGTCCCCCCACAGCCGACCGGACCAGGTGGCCCCACCGCCAGCCGATAGCTGCTGTCTCCGCCGCACCGCCGCCCTGCGCACCCGAGGAAGGCTCCCCGACCCCGGAAGAGCGGCCGGCGGGCGGAGCGCACACCGTGGTCATCCGCCCAGCCCGGGATGCCGGGTCCGGGTGACCGCGGACGCCGTCCGGCGGCGCAGCCGCCACTTGGTCACGAAGAACGCGACGATCACGGCCCCCAGCAGCCCCCAACGGAACGGCGCCGCATCCACGAATTCCGCCCAGGAGAACTCCTGGTCCCCGGCGTTCCGCGCCTCGGCCGGGGAAGGGCCGCCGCTCAGCAGCAGGATCTGTGCGTTGCCGCCGGCGCCCCGGACGGGCCGGTCCCAGGACCGGTCGACGTTCGTGGACGCATCCGGCCACTCGGCCTTGAACCGGCCGTCATCCACCTTGTGGAAGGGGACCCTCGTCAGGTCGACACCACCGAACACATAGGTCCTTACATAGACGGAATTGCCCTCCGTCGTGCGGCGCGTGACCTTGAACTCGCCGTTCTTGTAGGAGTCGACGTAGCCGTCAAAAGTGTCGCGCGGCTTCCAGCTGCTCTTGCTGTTCCATCGGCGGGCGTCGCCCCGGTCGATGAGTTCCGAGTACGTCGTCTCCTTCTGCCGGCTGACGTCGCGGTACCACTCGGCCGCCACCCGGCTCAGATAGACCCGGCGCAACTCGGCATACTGTGGGGCGGTGTTCACCGCCTTTTCCACCTTCGGCAGAATCATGTTCCGGAACAGCGACTCGTTGTGCTCCTCGACGGACTTCTCCTGCTGAGGGCATGCCTTGGTGCCTGCGACGCCACGCCCTTTCAGGTATTGCGTCTCCATCTTCACCTTGAGCGGCGCGTCCATGATGTACAGCTCGTCCTGCGTCGCATGGACCTTGGCCTCGCCCGGCACGATCCAGGTGCGCATGGACATGCAGCCACCCTGGATCCGGCGCCAGTAATCGGCGCCGAGTGCGGTGTCCGGGTGGATGAGCTGGGCAATCGTCTTCTTCATCCGCAAGTCGGCCTGGAGCAGGATGCGTCCGGCGTCGGTGCGCCCGAATTCGGCGTCGACAATGCGGTCGGGCTCATTGGGGTTGAGGTTCACCCAGAACGCGGACGGGCGCAGCGAAAGCCAGACGAAGAACGCGTCCGATGCCTCCCGTACGGCCTTCACCCCGTCCGACCGCCGGTTCTCACCACTGGTCCCGACGGGCGCGGCCCCCATGGAATAACGCAGGCCGGTCTTGGCCGAGCCGGTGTCGGACATATAGCGCAGATTCAGCGAGGAGAAGTCGATACCGCCGGGGTCGGATTCGGGTTTCGCCAGCATCTTGGCGAGCGCGGACGGCTGCCTGCCCTGGGAATTGCTCTCGCCGTCGCCGTCGCCACAGGGGTAGGCGGCGCTGAGGACGGCCCCGGAGCGCGGCGCCGCCATCAGGGCGATGGATTGACCGGGCCCCGCCGCCCCCTGGACGGGCCCCGCCGCCCCCAGACCGGAGGTCTGACACTCGCTTGCGCCGCCGGCGTTGAAGGCGGAGTCCACTGCGGACCCGGCCTTCGGGTCGGGAGCGGCCTTCTTCTTCTTTTTGCGATCGAGTTCAGTGGTGAGGGCCTTGTCGATGGCGTCACGCACTTCCTTGGAGTCGCCGCCCTCCCAGCTCTGATGCGCAACGGAGAACAGAATCTTGATGTGCGGCACATATTTCTTGAGCTTGAAATAGCAGAAGCTGGGGCCGTTCCTGCACGGCGAACGCTCGGACCACAACGCCAGCAGCCGGTCCCTGGAGATGGCCTTGCGCTCCAGTGTCCGGAGGAGCTCGATCTCCGAATGCCGAGTGTTCTGGTTGTTCAGTGTGGGAACCACCAGCACGGCGGTGACGCCGGGGTCCAGCCCGAGGGCCGCGAACAGATCCGGATTGTCCGCAGCCTCCCTGATCTCGAACTTGCCGTACTTCTCGCTGAGCTTCTGGAGCGCGCTCTCGGGATCGTTGGAATTCCGGGCCTCGGCGACCTCCGACGTCATATCGACGAAGCCGACCGCGGCATTGCGGTTCAAGGCCTTGTCGTCCCCGGGAGTCGCCATGCCCGCCTTGACCCGCCTCTCGTAGCCGATCCGGCTGATCGGACTGTCGTAGAGCGGTATCTGCTCCCATTCACCGGGCATCGGGGGTTTGGGCTTGGGCGCGGCGGCGGGCACGGCATACGCGGCAGGCAGCGTTTCCGCCGTCAGCGGGGCGATCGCCACCATCATCACGACGATGGCCGTGACGAGCAGCCGCAGCCGCGAACCCGGCGGCGCGGTGCGCTTGCCGCGGAACGGGAGTGTCATGGGCGCCCCACTTTCATCCCGGCGTTTCCGCAGCAGGAGGCCGCCGCGGACGATCAGAAAGGCACCCCAGAGCACGGGGCCGTACCAGACGGGAGCGAACGTACCCGCGGCGCGTGCGGATGTGTAGAGCGAGCAGAGCACGCCCAGAAGGCACCACGCCGCACCGAAGCCGATATGACGGTTTCCCTTCTTCTTCCGGAGGGCGCGCTGCCGGTCGGCGGTGACCTGGGAAGGGAGCGGGGTGCCGGGCATGGGCGATGCAACTCCGGTGGGCCGTCTCGGTGCTGACGCGCCCACCCTCACCCGAGCCGCTGAAATGCCGATGAAACGGGCCGCGGCCGGTGATTGTCAGACCCCCCTGCCATGATCTCTCCATGGATCTCGTACATGCGCTCGAAGGTCTCGATGCGCGTTTCTGGACAGCCGTCTCCCATGCCTACGGCAGCGCCGACGACCTGCCGGACGTGGTGCGGGCATTGGCGGGCGACGATGCGGACGCCGCCGACGAGGCCGTCTCGGAGCTGTACGACAGCGTCCTGCACCAGGGCACCGTCTATGCGGCCAGCGCCGAGGTGGCGCCCTTCCTGGCCAGGGGCCGTCGGCGCGGCCGACCGCCACGGAAGCCGGCGGCCGGCCCGCCTCGCTACTCGATCGCGTCCTCGAACACCGCCAGCAGCGCACCCTCGTTCCCGCCCACCGGCAGCTCCGCCCAGATGATCTTGCCGTCGGGCGTGTAGCGGGTTCCCCAACGCTCGGCGAGGCGGGCGACGAGGTACAGGCCGCGGCCGCCCTCGTCGGTGGTGGCGGCGTACCGCAGGTGCGGGGAGGTGCTGCTGGTGTCGGATACCTCGCAGGTCAGGATGCGGTCGCGCAGCAGGCGGACGGTGACCGGCGGGGTGCCGTAGCGGACGGCGTTGGTGAGCAGTTCGCTGAGCACGAGTTCGGCGGTGAAGGCGGCCTCTTCGAGGTTCCACCGGGTGAGTTGTTCGACGACGGCTGCGCGGACGGGGGAGACGGCGGCGGGGTCGTGGGGCACGTCCCACACGGCGACGTGCGAGGCCGGGAGCCGCCTGGTGCGGGTGACGAGCAGGGCGATGTCGTCTTCGGGCTCGGGGGGCAGCAGCGCTTCGCACACGTCGGTACAGGTTTGTTCCGGGGTGGGGCCGGAGCGGGCGAGGGCCGCCTGGAGGAGGCCGAGACCTTCGTCGATGCCGCGGGTACGGCCGTAGACGAGGCCGTCGGTGTAGAGGACGAGCCGGCTTCCTTCGGGCAGCAGATGTTCGCCGCTCTCGAAGGGCAGTTGGGTCAGGCCCAGCGGCGGTCCGGCGGGGACCGGCGGGAAGGTGACGGTGCCGTCCGCGAGCACGACCGCGGGGGGCGGGTGCCCGGCCCGTGCCATGACGCACCGGCCGGAGACGGAGTCGTAGACCGCATACAGCACCGTGGCGCCGCTGACCGCCGGGCCCTGGCCGTCGGCGGACTCGTCCTGGTCGATCCGGGCGACGAGCTCATCGAGATGGCTGAGGAGTTCATCGGGCGGCAGGTCGAGGCCGGCGAAGTTGTGGATGGCGGTGCGCAGCCGGCCCATGGTGGCCGCGGCGTGCAGACCGTGGCCCACCACGTCGCCGACCACCAGGGCGACGCGCGCACCGGGGAGCGGAATGACGTCGAACCAGTCCCCGCCGACGCCGGCCTGGGCGGGCAGATACCGGTAGGCGACGTCGAGGGCGTCCTGCTCGGGCACGCCGCGCGGCAGCAGGCTGCGCTGGAGCGTCACGGCCATGGCGTGCTCGCGCGCGTAGCGGCGGGCGTTGTCGATACAGACCGCCGACCGGGCGACGAGCTCCTCCGCGGCGGACAGGTCGTCCGCGTCGAACGGCGCGCGGCCCTCGGCGCGCCAGAACTGCGCCACTCCCAGCCCGGCGCCTCCGCCGCGGAGCGGGACGGCGATCAGGGACCGGATTCCGAGGTCGAGGAGGGTCCCTGCGAGCCGCGGGTGAGCGGACCGCCATGCGCTGTCGGCGGCCAGATCGGGCACCAGCAGGGACCGACCGCCGGCCGGTACGGCGGCCGCCTCGTCGGGCGGGGCGGCGGTCGCCTCCTCGGGCAGGACCACGATCGGCCTGTCGGGCGGCGCAGGGATCCCCGGTGTGTGGGCGGTGGCCGCCCGGCACAAGGCGGTACCGTGCGTCCGGCCGGGCTCGTCGCCACGCAGGACCGGCTCCGCGAGATCGACCGTCACGGCGTCGGCGAGCCGCGGGACCGACACCTCCGTCAACTCCTCCGCGGTGCGCCCGACATCCAGGGTGGTGCCGATGCGCATTCCGGCGTCGTAGAGCAGCTGCAGCCGCTCCCGTGCCACTTCCGCCCGGCCGGTGAGCGCGCGCAGCTCCGTGGTGTCCCGCAGGGTCGCCACGCTCCCGCCGTGGCGGCCGGCCGGGCGGCAGCTGACGGCCAGGAGACGGTCGTGGGCGCGGTGCAACTCGTCGGTGACGGGACGGCAGGACGCCAGCATCTCCGCGAAGTCCGCTTCCAGACCCAGGTCGCGCACATCGCGCCGTTCGGCGTCCGGGGGCAGCTTCAGCAGCCGCCGCGCCTCGTCATTGGCCAGCATCAGCCGCCGGTCGGCCCCGGTGATGAGCACTCCTTCACGGACGGCGTGCAGCACCGCGTCGTGATGCTCGTACATATGCGTCATCTCCGCCGGCCCCATGCCGTGCGTCTGCAGCCGCAGCCGTCGGCTCACCAGCGCCGCACCCCCCACGGCCAGGGCGAGCGCCGCGGCCCCCGCCGCCGCGAGGAGCGGCAGTTCCCGGTTCACCGCCTGGGACACCGTGGTGATCTCGACGCCCGCCGTGACCACGCCGACGATCCTCCCGCGGGCATCCCTCACCGGCACCACCGCCCGGATCGCCTCGGAGGGCGCACCGACGAATTTCTCCGTGAACGATTCACCGGTCAGCGCCCGCGCCCAGTCACCGGACGCCCGACGGCCGATCAGCCGGGGGAGGGGATCGGTGTAGCGGATGCCGGAACGGCTCAGCACGGTCAGGAAGTCCACCCCCGAGGCGCGCCGGATCTCCTCGGCCAGCGGCTGCAGCGCGGCCGTGGGATCGGAGGTCCGCAGCGCCGCCGCGACCCCCGGCTGATGGGCGAACGCCTCGGCCACACCCAGCGACCGGCCCCCGGCCTCGGCTTCGCTGGCGTGCCGCGCCTGGATCACCTGCGCCACGCCCGCGGTGCCGATCAGCAGGATCACGATCGCCGACTGCAGCCAGAAGACCTGGCCGGAGACGCTGCGCGGCACGCGCCGGCCGCGCCGCCGTGGCGCGCCGCCGGCGGTTGCGCTCGCATCAGGGGGAGGCTCCGTACGCGACACCGTGTGACGGCCGGTGCGCCGGAGGGCGCTTACGGGTCGGATCAGCGCAGCCCGCATGTGTCGGAGCAGTGCTGAGATCTGACCCCGTTTCCGCCACATATCGACACTTTTAACACGCCCGCCGTCCGAGGAGCCCCACGGCGCTGCGGAAGGCGCACCGACAGCGGCGCGGATGGGTACCCCTCGCGCGCTGGGGACGGCGCCGCGCGCCGGGCCGCGCCCTACCTGGCCGGGGGCGCGGGGATGGCGAGGACACGATCCCGGAGGACCGGCAGCTCTTCCCGGATCGCCGTCACCACACCCACATCGACGTCCGCCGTGAGCACGGCCTCGCCCTCCCCGGCCTCGGCGAGCACCGTGCCCCAGGGGTCGACGATCAGGCTGCCGCCGGCCTGCTTCATCTCGCTGTGCGTGCCGCCGGCACAGCAGGCCAGGACGACGGCCTGTTCCTCGACGGCGCGGGCTCGCACCAGGATCCGCCACTGTTCACGGCGCCGGGCCGGCCATGCGGACGCCACGACCAGGATCTCCGTTCCGGCATCGACGAGCGCGCGGAACAGCTCGGGAAAGCGCAGGTCGTAGCAGGTGGCGATGCCGAGGGTGCCGAACTCGGTGGTGACCGTCACGATGTCCTGCCCCGCGGCCATTTGAGCGGCCTCGCCGACGGTGAAGCCGTAGCGGTGGATCTTCCGGTACACCCCGCGCAGCGTTCCGGCGCGGTCGAAGACCAGGGCGGTGTTGCGGAGCGCACCGTCGCTCCCGCGCTCCACCAGGGTGCCGGCGTGCAGCCATACGCCCGCGGCGCGCGCCGCCTGCGACATGGCGCGGGCCGTGGGCCCGTCGACCGGTTCGGCGCCCGTCTCCCAGGCGTCGTAGGCCCAGGCGCCGGTCGTCCAGAGCTCCGGCAGGACCACGAGGTCGTCCCCCGCCCGACCACGGACCAACTCGGCCGCATGCGCACGGCGTTCATCCGCCGACTCGCTGTCCGACACCGCCAGCTGGATCAGCGAAGCACGCATGCCCTGCCACCTTTCAGACGTCGTCCGACGGCGAGGGGCCACGGCGCGGGGGCCTCCCTGCCATTCTCGTCCCCCGCCCGCCGGACCGCATCACCTGCATCACCGGACCACGGCCGAGCTGCCGCAACCTTGATCGACATCCCCTTCCTCGGGGACCGGCGGCTCAGGCGGCGCCCCATACGAGGGGCGCGCGGTTCCGGTGCGGTCGACACCTCTGCCGCCCGCACCGGTAACCGCCGGGACACTTCCCCCCCGTGACTTCCCCCGTGCTGAGGAGCGCCCTGTCAGGCCTTGTTGTCTGTCAGTTCTTGACCGGGACGACGGACATCAGTCCGCTGAAGTAGGTGACCGGTACGGTGTCCGTCTTGTTGGTGGTCGTCCCGCTGCTGGTCGAGGACGTCTCGGACGAGGTGAGCCCCGCGCCGAACGAAATGACCTTGTCGAAGCTGGCGTTGATCTGCCCCGACACGGCCTTCTCCAGGCCCTGCTGCCGGATCTGCTGCTCGCTCAGCGTCACCGAGGTGAACTTGACCTCCCGCTGGATGGTGAAGACGTAGCTTCGCTGCGTGGGATCCAGACCGGCGAGCGTCAGCTTGCCGACCAGGTGCGTGGTGATCAGGATGCCGGGAGGCGTTCCGGTGGTGGCCGGGTTGCCCGCCATGGCGGAGGAGTAGATCGCGGGGTAGGTCACCCAATGGGCGGACGAGCCGTCGACCACGATGTCCAGGGGTTTGTTCGGGGCGACCTTGCCGTTGAGGATGACGCTGGGCGCCGCGGGAACCACATTGTCCTGGCTGAGCACGGGCTTGCCGTCCTGGAAGATCGCGATGGTGAACCTGCCGCGCTCCCAGTCCGCCTCGCTGGGCCCGAAACTGACAGGGGCGAAGCTGAAGACGAACGACCGGTTGCCCGAGCCGATCGGCACGGGCGGCCGGGGAGCGGGGGGATGGGGTACCGGAGCGGGCGGCTTCGGTGTGGCGGAGCCTCCGTCGCCGGTGCCGGGTTGCGTACCGGGGCCCGAGGTGCCCGGGGTGCCGCCCGGGTGGGGGTCCGTTCCTCCGGTTCCGGTGCCGCCGCCCGGCGTACCCCCGCCCGGGGTTCCGGTGCCGCCGCCGGACGGTGCGCCGGGGCCGCCTCCGGTGCCGGGCGAACCCGCTCCCGTACCGCCGTCCGCGCCGGTGCCCGGCGTCGAGCCGGTGCCGGGCGCGCCGGGTGTTCCGGGCGTGCCCGGCGTTCCGGGGTTCTTGCCCGCGAGGCCCGCCGCGTTGCTCGCGAGCGAGGTCAGCAGCGCGGCGATCTCCTTCTGCATCGACATATCGCGGAAGATGTCGCCCTTGCCGAGGAGTTGCAGCGCCGCCGCCATGCCCACCGGGTCGGGGGCCTGCGGCGGCTGCACGATGGTCACCGACGAGGCGGGCAGCCCCGAGGGCGTCGTGGAGACGACGACCTCCCGGGTCGCCGTGGACACCGGAGCGATCTCCGGGGCGCTGTCCGGATCGGGCGACTTCTGCCAGTCCCAGAAGCGGGTGTTGTCGATGACCTCCGCGGAATTGCAGTGGCCGAGTTTGGCCTCGGCGAAGACCCCGCGGGTCGGCAGGCTGATCAGCTGCTCGCTGCGGGCGGGAGCCACTTCGGGAAGGCGTACCTGTCCCTCGTCCGAGTCGTCGAACAGGGCGGGATCGAGCGGGAAGGCCGTGGCATCCCCGAGCACCTCCAGGGCGCGGTTCTCGACGGCCTGGAACAGCGGGCGCGTCGTGCCCCCGACGGTGAGGCTGCTGCCCGCCAGCTCCGTCCACCGGGCATTGGGGTCCTCGCCGAGCCGGATCAGCCGGTAGTAGTGCTCGCGGTTCTGCACCAGGTGCCTGCGCAACCGGATCCGCAGCAGGTTCTCGTCATCGCTGAGGCGCTGGAACGGGCTCGGCGCGGGCGCGGGCTCCGGCGCCTGACGTACCGCCAGCGCCCAGGTCGTCGAAGGCTTCTGGAAGAGCTTGCCGCTGGGCTCGTCGACCAGGAGGTGGGTGTTGCCCGCGGTGTCCACGGCCGTGACGACCAGATGCTCCACGGCGACGTCGTCGTTCCTGCCCTCGGTGTGCGGCGGGATCAGGGTCACCGAAATCGTCCGCAGATCACGCCAGTTGACGCGCTCGTCGGGCCGGGGCACACCGGCGAGATCGACCATGGCGTGGGTGTGCTGGAAGTCCCCGGGATTCTGCAGATGGGTGGGATCGGGGTCCCAGTCGCTGTGCTGCGGACGGACCAGATCCGAGACTTTCTGGCCGCCGCCGGGCGCTCGCTGGGTCAGGGTGACCGTCGTGGGCACCCGGTCCTGGAAGCTGGACAGGTCACCGATGGTGAAGCGGAACTGGAAGAGGATGAACTCGACGCTGCCCGGATCGGGCGGTACCGGTACCTCGGGCTGCAGTTCCTGCCACGCCGCGTACTTCTCCACCGCGTCGAACCCGCCGGCCAGCTGCGGATCGAGCAGTCCGGCCTGCAGGAGGCGGCGGTAGCGGACGATGACCAGCTCGTCGTCGAGGTTCGGGGACGCGGCGGGCAGCAGAACGGCCGGACGCACCGTCCCGCGCTCGACGAGCACCCGGAAGTGCCGCAGCACCTCGTAGTAGAGCAGGGTCATCGCATGCGCGTGATTGTGGTTGCGTACGGTCCGGGTCTGCGCGGTGGAGCTCTCCGTCTGCCGGGACTGTACGACCACCGTGCTGCGCATATCGCGTACGGAGGTGGAGTGCTGGCGGATCTGGTCGTGCAGGTTCTGCACGGTGTCCGCCGAGACACTGCGGTCGCCGGTCGTCGTGGCGTAGCCGCCGCCGATCGCGGCGGAGCCGCCGAACATGCCCATCGACGCGGCCCCCGCCGCGCCGGTCATCACCGAACCGCCGCGCTGCCACTCGTTGACGGCGCCCTTGACCACCTCGTCGACCGTCCGGTCGCGGGTGAGGGCATGCTCCAGGTCGTCCGTGAGGGCGATGTCCTCCAGCCGGCTGTCGGTCGAGGTGCGCGACCAGTCCACGACCGCGAGCTGCACCTGCTCGCCCGGTGCCAGGGGGAGGCTGTAGGTGACCTGGCCGAGCCCGTGCCCCACGGGGATCCACGTGACGTCGTAGCTGATGACCAGGGCGATCGGCACCGGAAAGCCGGAGGTGCCGTCGGAGGTGCCGCCGCCGTCCCCGGCCGCCGCCGCGTACTGAGCGCCGTAGTCCAGGCTCGCCAGAAGATGCGGGACGGGCACGATCTGGTGCACCTGGTACTGCTGGGTGGCCACGTTGGACGGCAGCAGGGTCTCGCAGCCGTCCTGCCCGATGAGTTCGGCCGGTACGTAGGCGAAGGAGCCCGGCGAGAGATACCAGTCGAGGAGCGAGGGCGACTGCATCGCGGGGAAGCCGGTGGCGGAGCCGGTGAAGACGCCGCCGCGGTCCACGCCGAGCCGCAGGACCAGCGCCTGCGCCCGTTCGTCGGCCTCGGCCAGGACGTCCACCGCGCTCTGCAGCGGACCGCAGAGGTACAGCCACACATGGGTGAGCCGGACCTCGGCGGTGGAGCCGTCGGGCCGTTCGGCCAGTTGGCGGGCCTGCCGCCACAGAGGCGCCAGATCCCAGGAGAGGTACCCGGCGTGGTCACTGCCGAGCAGCCCCAGCGGGATGCGGACCGAGTGCCCGGCGGATGCCGCGTCCCCCACCTCGCGGCCGGAGCCCTCTTCGGTGACGGTCAGCTGGGCTTCGAGGAAGGTCAGTGCCCCGGAGACGGGGCCGCCGGTTGCGTTGTCGAAGAGAAACACGCAGCAGCGGGCAGGGCCGCCACCGGTGTCGTCGGTCGGAAGTGCGATGTCCATGGTTCCCCCCATGACGTCGCGCCTGAACGACAGCGCCGAAACGGCGGGCGGTCAGGCGATTACGGGAGGAACGTAACGTAAGGGGGCTCGATCGCTGCTCGAACTTCTTGTGGAGCATTTGGGGAGCGTGCCCGGCCGGCAGCGAGACCCGCCCCGTGGAGTGACGGGCCGCGGTCACCCCCGAACCGCAGGGGCAGGCCGCGTGCCGCAGCGCCAAGTCCCCACTGCGTCATGGCAGTTCAGGGATGTCGCCGCCACCTCACTCCCACCCGCCGATCGGCCCGCTTCCCCGACGGCCGACGGCGCACCGAAGGGATGAAGGGTGCTGAGGCCGGTACCCCGGCGCCGGCCCATACCCCTGTTCCGCCAGCCCACACCCTCCGTTCACGGTGACGTCGATCATGGGCAATCCGCGCCCGGCCTCATACCATTGCCCGCCGCTCCGGACGGGCGGCGCACAGCTCTCAGAGGAATGGAAACCATGCCAGTACGGGCAAAAGGCAAGCTTGCGATTTTCGGCACCGTGGGGGCGCTGGCCGCCGCGGTCTTCGCCGGCAGTGCCCTGTGGCCGGGCGGCGAGGCCGAGGCCGCCGGGTCGTCGTCACAGGTCGCCACGGCGGAGCTGAAGCACTGGCCCGAGCCCGTGGCCATGAAGCTCGGCAAGGTCATCGCGGACCACGACCACAAGGGCGCGTACGCGGTCTTCGACGCGGACAACACCACGTACCGCAACGACCTGGAAGAGGCCCTGCTGCCCTTCCTGGAGATGAAGGGCGTCCTGACCCGCAAGACCATGGACCCGTCCCTGAAGACCATCCCCTTCAAGGACACGGCGACCCACAAGGAGAGCCTCTACAGCTACTACAACCGCCTGTGCGAGGTGGACGACCAGGTCTGCTACCCGTGGGCGGCGCAGATCTTCTCGGGCTTCACCCTGAAGCAGCTCAAGGGCTACGTGGACGAGCTGCTGGCGTACGGCAAGCCGATACCCGCCGAGTACTACGAGGACGGGAAGCTGACCAAGATGGAGGTCGAGGCCCCCCGCCTCTCGCCGGGCATGCAGGAGCTCTACAAGGCGCTGCGCAAGCACGGCATCGAGGTGTACGTGGTGAGCGCGGCCTCCGAGGACCTGGTGCGCATGGTCCTGGGCGACCCCAAGTACGGCTACAACGTGAAGCCGGAGAACGTCCTCGGCGTCTCCGCGCTCCTCAAGGACCGCAAGACCGGCGACGTCACCAGCTCCCGCAAGGAGATCGCGGCTGGCCGCTTCGACCCCGAGAAGCTCGCCGACCGCGAGCTGACGCCGACGCTGTGGGCACCGCTGACCTGGTACGAAGGCAAGCCGGCGGCGATCAACACCTATATCGACGAGTGGCAGAAGCCGCTCCTCGTGGCGGGCGACACCCCGAAGAGCGACGGCCCGATGCTCTTCCACTCCGCGGACGTGGAGCACGGCGGCGTCCGGGTGTGGGTGAACCGCAAGGAGAGCTACATGAAGGAGCTCGACGAGATGAAGCGCTCCAACGCCGAACGCCAGAAGGAACTGGGCCAGAAGGTCACGGCGGACAAGCGCTGGCTGACGGTGACGCCGGCACAGATCGGCTGAGCCGTCGCCCCGGGCGGTGCCGTGGGCCGATGCGAGGTCCGCACCCGTGTGACTGACGTCGGCCTTCAAGACCTGGTGGTCTTGAAGGCCGACATTGTCGTCATGGGCCGACGGCGGCTGTGCGGCCGAGCGGCAACGGCCCGTACGCCGACGGCATTTACCCGTTCACGCATTTCTGCGAAATTCGAACTCGCGATGTAATTCATGGGATGCTGTTTCCCTGACATCGGCAGTCTGCCAGGTCGCATTCATGGCTGAAGTCCCCTGGCAAGAGGACCCGTTCGGCCAAGGGGAAGATTCCAGCCGATTGTCACCATTCTCCCGCAATGGCCCCGGCGCTCTGCTGTCATTGGCGGAGTCAGTCCAAGGCGTGGCACTTCGGCAGGCCGAGCGATAAGTGCCATGGGTCAGCGAAAAGAGAAATGAATGACCACTGGAATCAGGGGCTGTGACAACCAGTCGAACTCGTACGTGTCCTTCGTCAACGAAGAGCATGCCGGGGACAGCGAATCCGTGAACCCGAGGTCGTACAGCGACGCCTACGCGTGGATCTCGCAGCACAAGGAAAGGCCGTTGAGCGTTCAGACCGGCCGGGGCCGGTGCATCCTCTGGGACGACGACTGGAAGGTCAAAGGTCAGTGGGATGACGGCAAGGGGGAGTTCGTCCTCGCCAACGTCGAGAGCAGCCCGCAGGACTACCGCATGACGGTCAGCACCACGGGCGACATCACCCTGTCCGCGGTCTGACCGCGGAATCCGGCGAGAAAGAGGGGGATGGGGATCGTCATGCCCATGAACAACTGGAGCATCACGAACGCCATGGAGAACGCGACGGGGAACTGGGTGTACTACATCTGCACCGCAGTGACGGCCTTCGCGAATCTCCATTTCAGCCGCCACGTCGACAACCCGGCCGAAGACCATATGGCGACAAACGACGGCAACTATTACTACTACGGCGTGACCGGCACGTTCAATCAGGCGGCACAACACGCCGATGCATCCATCCGGCAATCGCTGGTCGATGCCTGGAACGACTACTTCACGGTGTAGACCGGCCTATCTGCTCGTCGCAGTAGCGCCGCGGGTTCCGTTCATGCCGTTCCCGGTGCGAGCGTGACCCGGGCTCACCGGCGGGGCTCCTGAATTCCAGGTGCCCCGCTCAGTCATGTTGCCGGTGCGGGCGACCGGCTCGCGCCCCACCGCCCGCGGCGCCCTGACCGGCAAGGTCTGCCGGACCCCTGCCGACTGCCAGGCGGCGCTGAAGACACTCTTCGGACAGCGATGCCTCGCCATTTCATGGGCATTTCAACGGACGGGGTTAGCGTCGGCGTCGTCCGATGCAGGCAGCTCGCCGGCCTCGATCGTCTACCGCCTCGCGGCACTTCCCTGATCGGGGGCCGCACCCCGCCCAGGGCGGGAGACCCGCGGCTCTTCGCGAAGGGCTCCGCATCCGCGTACCGAACACGCCACGCACCACAACGATGAGGGCGCTCACGAGGCAGCGCCTGCGAGTCCGCTAGGGGGAGTCGTGACCGACCCGGAACCGACGCACGAGGCGAAGGAAACGGACGAGGGGAGGGGAACGGACGAGGGGAGGGGAACGGACGAGGCGGAGGGAACGGGCGAGGCGGCGGAGGGTCCGGACGGGGCGAAGACACCGGACGGCCCGCCCACGGCTCCGCAGCCGCATGCCGAAGGCAAGGACGACGACCGCCAAGCGCGCAACCGCATTCCCCTTGACCTCCGGCGCCTCCGCCGCCCCCAGCTCATCGGCGTCGGCGTTGTCGTACTCGCCCTGCTGGCCGGCCTGCTGGTCTGGGTGACCGGAGACGACGACAAGGACGAAGCCACGGGCGACCGGGGACCGTTCGACAAGGCCGTGGCGAGCCTGGCCGTTGCCCGGGGACTGCGCTACAAGGACACCGCGATCGCCGGCATCACCGAACGGGACATCACCGTCACCGCGTCCAACAAGAAGTTCGGCAGCACGGGATACGGCCGCACGCTGAAGAACCTGGAGAGCGACGTCCTCAGGATCGACGGCAAGACCTTCACCCGGCATCACAAGGCGGCCGATTACGAGAAGGACCTCCTGCCCAAGGGCGAACAGGACGGTCCGGGCCGGTGGGTGGTCAACCCGACCGGTGGCACCAAGGTCCTCGACGAGGTGCTCCAGCAGTACCAGTCTCCGAAGCAGCTGGCCGCGAACCTCCGGCGCGCACTGGACCGGGTGGACCGGTTCCCCGAGGCCGACACCCCGGGCGCACCGCCGCTCGTCGTGAGCGGCGTACCGGCTCTGCGGGTCGACACCTCCGCCGGTCGCCTGACCGTCGCCAAGAAGCCGCCCTACCGCGTGCTGCGCCTGGAGCCGTACGACCTCCACGACATGGTCGACGGGATGCAGAGCGCCGCATCGCAGGGAGCGACGCCCTCGATGCCCCCCACAGTGGAGGAAGGCCCGCTCAAGGAAGGCGACTCCAAGGGGATGGAGCTGACCCCGCTCACCGGGCCCGAGTCCGACGAGATGTTCGACCGGCTCCAGGAGTACATCGACAAGCTCGGCGACGCGGTCGACGACAACGTCGACTTCACGCTCGACACCGGCGGATCACTGAACTGCGGTGCCGGCGGCTGCTCCGTCACGGAGAGCTTCACCGGGAAGATCGTCCCCCGGGAGAAGGGGGTGACCATCGAGATCAACCAGGTCACCGCCGTCATGACCGCCACCGTCACCATCAACGGCAAAGCCGCCGGCCAGTGCACCAGCGCACCGACCGTCGTCCGCTTCAGCGGCAACCTGTCGAGCGGCAACCTGTCCTGTGAGGTGCCGGGGGCCGGTCCGGTCTACGAGGCCGAGCGGCAGCGGCTCAAGTCCATGGCCGAGGCGGAGTCCCGCGCCTCCGGCGGCCGCCCCGTCCCGTACCGCATCTCCAACCGAGCCTGGGCCGAGATCGATGCGCGGGCCATCGCCAAGGGCGAGGTGGAGGAATTGACCGACGAGGTACGCCGCGAGCGTCAGGGCGACGCCTGAGTGAAGCCGGCGCCTTGGGCACGGGTGGACGCCTGAGCCCTGTCCGGGCCTTGCGGCACGGTACTCCCGGCGCGCAGCGGATGCGCGCCGGGAGAACGTCGTTCCGGTGGCGGGCTCCGGGGCGGCGTGTCCCGTGGCCGCCGCCCCGGCTCCCGTCGGCTATTGCGCCGACCGGCCGAAGAACTCCAGCCCGGCGATGGCCACTTGCTTCTTGTCCGAGGCGCCGTACGCGGTGTGCAGTACCAGCCGTACGGTCATCGCATTCCGCACCGCCACATCGAGTTGCTGTACCCCGCCGTCATTGATCCGGGGGTGCGAGATGTGCTGCTTGCCCGCGGAGTCGGTCACGATCAGGTCGAAGTCGCGCGGGCGGGCCGGATCGGTGGCCTGCGGGGTGCGCGCGGTGGCCCCGGGGGTGATCAGAACGTTCAGCAGGTCGGTGGGCTGACCGAATCCGGCCTCCAGGTACTGGCCCTCCGAGTTGCCGGAAAAGCCCGAACCCCACCAGGTGTTGGAGTACCTGTCGAACGCGAGCTGCGCTTCGTGCTTGGGGCCGGAGTGCGAGGCCTTCCAGGTGGCCGCGGGTACGGGGACGCGCTTGGCGAAGCGGTCCTGGATCGCCTGTGCGGCCGGCGGCCCGCCGATGATGCCCCCGACCACGACGCCCGCGATCACCGCCGCCACCACTGCTCGGGCGATCCACCGGGCGCGGTCCCGGTTCAGCCGCGGCCGCTCCCCGGCGTACGGGCCTTCGGCGGTCTCGGGTGCGGTGTGCTTGAGGAGGCTGGCGCAGCTCCGGCAGAAGTGCCGGCGCGGCGCGTTGAGCGCGCCGCAGCTCGGGCACGGTGCGCCGTCCTCGGGGGCCGCCTGCGGGGCCCGGACCCGGGGCCGGGCCTCATCGGGACGGCCCGGGAGCACGCTGCCGGGGGCCTCGGGAGGCGGGGTGGGGGAGGAGCCCGGTACGGGGACCAGCAGGGCGCGGATGCCGGTCTCGGAGACGCCCCCCGCGCCGGCCGGACGGTGCGCGGGCGGGCCGTCCTGGCTGTCCGGGCCGGACGGGGACCGGCCCGCCGTCCTGTCGTTCGCGGCGGCCGACGGGAGCGGGGCGGTCGGGGCGGCCGGGTCGGCGCCGGCACCCTGCTGCGGAACGGCGGCCGAGTGGGGGCCGTGCCCGGTGGCGGGAGTGTGAGGCGGGGCGGGAGGGGGAGTGGTGGGCGCCGGGTGGTTCGGCGCGTTCGCGGGGGCGGGCGGCGCGGGAGCCGGCGGGGCCGCGGCGGCCGGACGCTCCGGTTCCGCCGTGGGCGACGGCGACGCCGGTCGGTCCCAGCGCAGGAACGCCCCGCAGGAGTCGCAGAAGGACTGGCCTGTCTGGGAGGCGGGGGCGCCGCAGTCGGGGCAGAGGGTGTGGTCCGTGGGCATGGGTCAGGTTCCTTCAGGGGTGAGCAGGTGGGTCACCTCGGCCGCGAAGGGGAGGTGCGCGGGGCGGGCCGCTGCGACGACGGCGTGCAGACGGTGCGGGTCGACGGTGGAGGGGTCACGGAGCCGCAGGGTGACCCGCAGGCCGGGGTGCGCCGAGCCCGGGAAGGGACCGAGCGGACGCCGGGACCAGGTCGCCCCGCCGCTCTCGATGATCTCCGGCCGGACCCCGAAGGCCAGGTGGACGGCTTCCGACAGGCCGAGCCGGGTGCCGCGTACCCGGTGCAGCGAGACGGCCGTTGCCACGGCGCGGCGGCGGGTGGCGAGCGGTTCCGTCCCGTCGAGTTCGGTGCCGACCCACGTGGTCAGCCAGTCGACGAAGTCCTCCGGTGCCAGCGCGGGCGTGAAATAGCTCTCCAGGCAGTCCAGGACGTTGAAGAGGGGAGCGAGCACGACATCGAGGCCCTCGACGAAACGCTGCGCGAAATCGTCGTCGGCGTAGACCGCGGGGAGCTGCCCGCCCAGTGGGTGCGGGGAGGCCATCCCCGCGGGTGTGCCCCTCATCGGGCCTCGATCACGCGGACGCGGTGGTCGAAGGGGAACAGGAGCGCGGAGCGGGCGAGCTCGATGCGGTCGGTGGCGTCGCCGCGCCGGCCGGTGAGCGGATCGGCGGGGTGCAGGAGGACCTCGTCGACGAGTTCCACTCCCGGTACGCGCTGCAGGGCCGCGAAGATCTCACCGGAGCGCAGCGGACGGCCGAAGGGCCAGCCGTCGCCATGGGCTCCGCCGGTCAGCGGGTCGAGGTAGGCGTAGAGCGCGTCCAGGGCCTCGGCGCGGACGCGGTCGGCCTTCGCCGCACGGAAGGAGTGCAGCGTCGCGACGACGGTGACGCCCTGGTAGAAGGGCGGGCCGACCGCGAGGCGGGTGCCCACCGGCCGGCGTTCGTCGAGGAACTGCGTGACCCGGCCGAGGAGTTCCTCACCGGGCACCAGCTGCTCGAAGCGGAGCCGGCCACCGCGGTCGGGGACGGCCTGCGGGACGACCAGGACCCGGACGGCGTTGTCGCCGGTCCGGCCGGCCTCGGCGCCCCCCGGACTCACGGCACCCGACGCGCCCGCGGCGCCCGTCGAGGGCTCGGCGGGATCCACCGCGAGACAGGCGATCCGGGCGGCCTCGGGGGCCGCGCGCCGCGCCAGTTCCTCGTAGTCGCGGGCGGTCACGGCCCGCTCCTGCGCCCGGAGCGTGATCGGCGCGCGGACCTTCGCCTCCTGCACCGTCTCGCCGTCGACCCCGCCGCGCGCCGCCTCACGGTTCTCCACCCGCGCCACGTACGGGATCGAGCTGCGCAGCGCCTGGATCGCGCCGCGCGCCACATTGCCCGACCGCCCGCCGCCGGTGCGGTAGTACGGGGCCCGGATCACCGAGCCCTTGGCCGGCACCGCTCCGAACTGCCTTACCGAGCCGTCGGGTTGGCGTACCGAAGGGCCGAAGGCGATCTCGCCGGTCGCCTCCTCCAGCGTGATGTGCCGGTCGTGCGGGCCGGAGGACGCGAAGTCGGGGACGACCTGCCACTCCTGCCAGCCCTCCCCGTCCGAGACCTGCAGCCGCAGCGGCGGGCGGTCGGCGACAACGGGCGCGTGCGCCAGCCGCACCCGCTGGCCGGGCACGCCCGCGGACTCGCCGAGCGGCTCGTTCTGGACCACGACGGCGTGCGCGACCTTCGTCGTGCCCCCGATGGTGAACGCGGAGGCGGACCGTACGGTCGGCGAGGCGCTGTAGAACGGCTGGCCGGGCGCGGCCTCGACGACCCGGCAGCGCAGCCACGCGGCGTCCGTCCTGCCGACGCGGGAGACGATGTGCCCGGCCGGGATGTGCAGCACGACCTCGCCGGGCCGGTTGAGGCCGCCGGTGGAGTCCTCCGAAACCTCGCACTCCGCCCATCCGTCGGCGGTCCATGCCTCCCAGCGCAGCGGCGGCTGGCGCGGGTCGACGCCGACGCCGTCCACCCGGCTGTCCAGCAGCAACACGGCCGCGCACCGCGGTACCGCCGCCGACAGCCCGAACAGGAGGGTGTCGCCCGGCTGCGGGGCGGCCGCGAAGACGGCGACATCGCTGCCGGCGAAGATGTCCTGGCTGCAGTCCGCGGGCGTGGTCCCGGCCTCCTGCCGCAGTACGGCGGTCAGTTCGCAGGGCACCACGGTCAGATCGTCCTCGGTGGCGAAGACCACCGCCTCCTCGGTCTCGGTCCGGCCGGTGGCCACCTCCGTCCCGGCGGGCAGCACGACCGGCTCGGGCTGCGGAGCGGAGAGCCAGAAGGTGACGTCGGCGCGGGCGGCGGACGGCGGGAAGAGGGTGACGCCCAGCAGGTCGAGGAAGGCCAGGTGGTTCTTCTCCGGCACCCGGTTGAGCCGGTAGACGATCTGGTCGGCCATGTGCGCGACGGCCTCGATGAGGGTCACCCCAGGGTCCGAGACGTTGTGGTCGGTCCACTCGGGGCAGCGCTGCTGGATATAGCGCTTGGCGTCGTCGACGAACTGCTGAAAGCGACGGTCGTCGAGATGGGGTGCGGGCAGGGCCATCAGGCTTCGCTTTCGGTGGACGCGAGGGATGCGGTGGAGCCGGACTCCGTGGACGGGATCACATAGAAGGGGAAGACGAGGCTGCGCGGATTGTTGGTGCCGCGCACGCTGTAGCGCACGTCGATGAAGAGCACGGACGGATCGTCGGGCGCCGGGGTCACCTCGACGTCCTGGACCTCGATACGGGGCTCCCAACGGTCCAGCGAGGACCGCACCTCGTAGCGGATGCGCCCGGCCGTCGCCTCGTTGACCGGAGCGAACACCATGTCGTGGACGGCGCAGCCGAACTCCGGCCGCATCGGGCGCTCGCCGGGCGCGGTGGCGAGCACGAGCCGGATCGACTCCTCGACCTCGCGCTCGCGGCGGGCCAGCGCGATGCCGCCGCCCGCGTCCGTACGCAGCGGAAAGGCCCAGCCCGCACCGACGAACTGTTCACTCATGTCCGGTGCCTCCCTTGTGATGCATGTCCTTCAACTTCCTCACGCGCCTAGAAAGGAATGCCGTTGCGCAGGACGGCCGGTGCGCTCAGGGCGACCGTGGCCGGCGAGCTGATGGCCGCCGCGGCGCCCGCGTTGACCGCTACCGCGCCGACCGCGCTGACGGAGACCGCGCCGACCGAGTTGACGGCGACCGCACCGGCCGACTTGAGGCTGATGGCGCCGGTCGCGTTGATGTCCGCCACGGCGCCCGCCGCGACGCCGAACTTCGCGCCTGCCTTGATGTCGACCGCCCCGCCGGCGCTCATCGTCAGCGAACCTCCCGCGGTGAGCGACAGATTCCCGCCCGCCTTGATGCTCACGTTCCGGGTCCCCGTGATGGAGACGGAGCCGTCGCTGCGGATGGTGACCTGGGTGCGCGTCTCGTCCATGTGGACGGTGAGCTTGCCGTTGCCGGTCTGCAGCCTGATGCCGCTCTTCATACGGGACTTGGCGTCGACGAGCTCGACGGTGTGACCGCTGCGCGAGGCGAGGGAGCGCCAGTTGATACGGCCGCTGGTCGGGTCCACCGGCTGCAGCCCGTCCGTGTTGGGCGTCGGCTTGTCGATGCCGTTGTACAGCCCGGCCAGGACGTACGGATGCTCCAGGGAGCCCCGGTCGAAGGCGACGAGCACCTCGTCGCCCACCTCGGGCAGTATCAGACCGCCGCCGCGTACGCCGCCCAGCTGCGCGATCCGGCACCAGTCGCTCTCGTAGGTGTCCGACAGCCAGGGGAAGCGCAGCCGGACCCGGCCCAGCTTCAGCGGGTCCTTGGCATTGCTGACCAGGGCCATGGCCACGCCCGGCATCGGCGGCGCCGGATCCACGCCGCCGGACGCGAGCCCGTACAGCGACCGGAACTGCCGCCCCGAGACGGTCAGCCAGGTGGTGAACTGCCGCCCCGATTCGAAGACATGGCGGACACCGGTCGCCGTGTACTTCCCCTCGAACGGGAATCCGGCGCCCTTGAGCGCGACGGGCTGCCCCGGCTTCAGCTGAGGATTGCCGGTCACCGCCACCTCCAGCTCCGCGAAGGAGCCCGCCACATCGTCGGCGAGCGCACGCGCGGCATGGGTGACCTGAGCCTGGGTGGTGAACGGCGTGTCCGTGGCGGTCAGTTCGGCCGAACCGAAAGGCTTGCTGAGCGCCGCGGGCGCGATGTCCGCGACGATGTCCTTGCTCGCCGTGGCCGGGGACTGCGCGGACAGCGCACGCTTGGCCCGCATGTCCCAGCCGCGCGCGCCCGCCTTGTCGACCTGCCCGGCGGCGGTGACGGCGATGCGGCTGTGCAGCGCGTTGTGGCCGAACTCCAGGACGTACGGGCTCTGCGCGGCCGGTGTGGTGTCGGCCGGGGCCGACGCGGCCGGGGTGAGCTTGCCGAACTGGAGCTTGCCCTTCGGATCGAAGGAGAGATGGGCGTCGTTCTCCTGGGCGAGGCGGAGCAGAAAGTCCCAGTCGGTGATATTGGGCTGGGTGGCCAGCTCGTAGACGGTGCTGGTCGCCTCCACCTTGCCGAGGGAGAGGTTGTTGAGGCCGGCCAGCCGGCGCACGATGTCGCTGGCGGTCATGTTGGGGTAGCCCGCGACGCGGCGATTGCGCAGCAGCCGGTGCCCCGGGTCGTACCCCCGCACGACCAGTGACTTGCCGCTCGCGTCCGCGTCCACCTCGAGGGCGGTGACCTCGCCGGTCACCATCGGCGTGCCGCGCTGCCCGTCCGTGAACGGCGACAGCACCGCCTTCGCGCCGACCTTCAGCTGCGGGAAGGTCTTGAGGATGTCCGATCCCGTGTCACTGAAGGTGAGCTGAAAAGCGGACGGCACATTGACGCTCGCGTCCACCCAGCATGCGGTGAGCAGGGCGGCGAGCTTGTCGGGCAGAGGTGCGCCGCCGATCTCGGCGTGCACGACGCTGGTGTACGTCTTCTCACTCATCGGATCTTCTCGCTGATCATCGGGCGGCCTCGTGGGATGTGGAGCTACCGGTGGGACCGTGTGCGGGACTGCTGGGGGGCGGGTCTTCGGGGTGGCCTTCGTCGGCGGCGGGCAGCAGCAGCTCCGTGCCCGGCCGGAGCCGCATCGGATCGTCGATGTCGTTGGCCTCCGCGATCAGCCGCCAACGGGTGGCGTCCCCGTACTCCCGCCAGGCCAGCGAGGCGAGCGAGTCACCCGCGACCGTGCGGTGGATACGCCGTGCGGAGAGCGCGCCGGAGGTGGGGTTCTGCCCCTTGGTGGGCATGGCCACTTCGGTGAGGGACAGCGTGCAGGTGGCGCGGATCGGCTCGCCGGTGGGGTTGAAGAGCGTGTAGGTGGCGCTGACGCTCGTCACGTACGCCACGAACTGGACCGTGTTGAACGACCCCCAGGAGAACCGCACCCAAGGAGGCGACGGACGCTTGGAATTGACGCTCTGCGCCGTCACCTCACAACAGGACAGCAGCAGTTCGACCTGCTTCTGCACCTTCCCGGAATTCGGCGTGCCGGAGGCGTCCAGGAACACCTCCAGCTGGAGCGTGGCGGGCCGGGTGCCGGTGAACTTGGGCGGCGCACCCCGCATGTAGGCGACAGCGGCCTGGGTGTGCCACTCCGCCTCCCGCCCGAGCTGCAGCTGGGTCGGATTGAACTGGAACTCCACCTCACCGATGCGGCCGCCGATGGAGCCACCGAGGTCGGTGGGGGGCTGGTGGATCGCGAGGGCGGCCCGTACGAGGCTCGCCCCTGCTTTACCGCCGGTCGGTGCGGCCACCTCAGGCACCTCCCGCGTCGGTGAATCCGTGGTGCGCGATCTCCAGCGTCTCGGTCGCCACGGCAGGGTTGGACGGGTCCAGGCTCGGCCCCTGCCAGCGCACCGGCAGCACCTCCACCAGCCCCCACTGCGCGACGATCGAGCCGTCGGCGCGCAGGGCGGCGATCTGGGCGGTGGGCCTGGTGATGCCGGTGGCGAGGGACGAGATCCAGGCGGCCACACGGGAGGTGTCGGCGGTGAGGGGACGGGTGAGACGGATCGTGGAGAACGTCACACGGGTGGGCAACTGCCAGACGAAGCCGTTGTTGCCGCCCTCCTGCCGCTCCTCCACCTGCACCTCGGAGGCCAGGCCGTCGCAGCCGTTGAACAGGCCGAGGTCCTGGCCGTCGATGGTGAGCTTGAAGAAGACGGTGGAGCCGGGGTCCTGGACCTGGGGCATGGTGGGTGGTCTTTCGGGTGAGGTGGTGGTGGGCGGAGCCGGGTGGGGGACGGGGCGGGTCAGCGGCCGTTGTCGCGCAGTCGGCCGATGCGCTCACGGTCGCCACGCAACTCGGCACGGAGCAGCCGGGAGAGCGGGGCCACCAGGCGGCGGGCGAGGGCGTCGAGAGCGGCGGGGTCGGTGGTGGGATCGGCGGCAGCGGCGGGGGTGGTGGGTGCGGGAGGGGTGGCCGGGGGAGTCGCGGTCGTCCTTGAGGTGGCTCCTGCGGGCGATGGTGAGGTGGGGGCGGTCGTGGCGGAACTGGCTGCGCGCTGGATCGGACGGGGGGTTGCCGCGGGAGCGGGCTTGGGGGGTGTGGCCGCGAGCGGTTGCCTGGGCGGGGCGACCGACGGCCGGGCGACCGACGGCCGGGCGGCCGGGGCGAGGGGCTGGGGGGCCGCCGGACCTGCGGCCGGAGCCGGGGCGCCGGGGGCCGTGGGCGCATGCCGCACCATGGGCGCGTTGGGGGCGGCCGGTGCGGTCCGGACCGTGGGAGCCGGTGCGGTCCGGCCGGTATGCGCCGGTGCGGTCCGGACCGTACGGGACGGCGTGTGCAAGGGGCTCGGCGTCCGTCCCGGAGCCGAGGCCGGCTTCTGCAGCGCGACGGCCGGCACGGCCTCCGCTCGTCGGGGCACCGGTCCGGCGGTGCCGGCCGAACTGGCCGGGCCGGCACCGCCTGCCGCGCTCGCCACCGGGCGGAGGGGGACGGCGGGTGCCGGGCCGTCGGCCTGCACGCTTGAGCGCTGCACCGCGGTGGGGCCGGCGGGCTCGGGGCCCCGCTGCCCGGTGGGCTCTGCGCCCCGCTGCCCGGTGGGCCGTTGCCGGTCTCCTGGGGCCAGCGCACGCGCCGACGCGAGCGGCGCACGGCGGGCGGCGGGGGGAGCGGAGAGGGGAGGGAACGGGGTGCTGGACGTCCGCACGGGGGTCGTCGGCGTGGGGGATCCCTGCGGGTGGGCGTGCGGAGTACGGGATTTCGGCGTGCGGGGTTCGGGCGTGCGGGGTTCGGACGTGCGGGATTTCGGTGCACGGGAATCCGGCGTGTGGGGCTTCGGTGTGTGGGATTCCGGCGTGCGGAGGGCCGATGTGTGGCTCTCCGAGGTACGGCTTGCCGAGGCAGGGCTTTCCGATGTACGGCTTCCCGATGCAGGGCTTTCCGATGCAGGACCTTCCGACGTACGTGGCATCGTCGACGGCCTTGTGGGGATGGGGCGTTCGGTGGGCGTGGCGGATCGCTGCACCGGGGCCGGGGCCGGGGCCGGGGCGGGGGCGGGAGTTGAGGCCGACGCCGGTGCCGGGGTCGCCGGAGCCGTCGCTGCGGGTGCATGCGTCGGGGCAGCGCCCTGGCGACGGATCTCGGTGGACTCGGTGGGCGCGCCGATCAGTGGCTTCCGCTGGACCGTGGGGGGCGAGGGCTTTCCGGGGCCCGGCGTACGGACCTTGTCAGACGGCGGACGGACCGGCCGTGCGGCGGTCGCAACGTCCTCGACCGGCTGTGTGCTGTCCCCGCTAGGGAGCAGCGGAGCGCCGAGTCCCAGACGCGGAGCACCTGTCGCCGAGGTCCGCCGGATGGGCCGGTTGGTAGCTCGTCCAGCTGCTCGCTGAACCGTCCGGCGCGCTCGGTCGCCGTCACTCGTGGCGGGGGCCGCGGCCGGGCTCGCCGTCGGGCTTGCGGCGGGGGCCGGTGCTGAGCGCGTGGCCGCGTGATCGCCGTTGTCGGCGTCCGACCGCGGGGGCGTGCTCTTGGCCGCGGACCTGGGCGCGACAGGCCGTGCTTCCGGGGCAGGGCCTGCGTTCGTTGCCGTGTGGGGAGTCGGCGGGGTCGAGTCACCACTCCGCCCCGGGCCGGCCGCCCGCCGCTGTACGACCTGGTGGGGGATGTCAGGTCGGACAGCGGCGGGGGCCGCTGCCGCACCCTCGCTCGCCGGTTCGGCGGCAGGAGTGCGGGGCGAGGGAGGAGAGACAGAGGAGGTGGAAGATTCAGGAGAGGTAGGAGAGTCAAGAGAGGTAGAGGACGCGGAGGACGCGGAGGGGACAGGAGGCGCCACTTCCGGATCCGTCGCGGCCTTCGGCGGCGCTGGTGCTGTGCTGCGTTGCAAAGGCGTGTCGGCGGGAGCGGGGGAGGGGGCGGTGTCGCTGCTCCCCGCGCGCGACGTGGTGGCGGTCCGCAGCCGACGCGGCGGCATCGCGACCTTGCCGGCCGAGGTGAGCGGGGACCGTGTACCGACGGCCTTCCGCACGGGCCTGGCTACGGGCAGCGCTGAGGGGCGCAGGGCAGACCGTCCCTCACGCGACGTGGAGCGGGCGGCCTCACCTCTGCCACTCGGCGCGGCGGTAGCACCGGACGCGACCTCGCCATCGGGCATGACCGTGCCGCCCCCACGCGGATCGCCGACACTCCCGGAGGCCGGCTCGGCCACCGCCGACCCGGGCTGTCCACCGCGCCGGGCGCTCGACGACATGCCGGACGACATGCCGGACGGCAGGACGGGCGGACCGGTATGCGGAGTGACCGGCGGAGTGACAGGCGGCGTGGCGGCTGAAGCGACGGACGGCCTGGCGGACGGCCTGGCGGACGGCGTGACGGATGACGTGACGGACGGCCGGACGGAAGACGTCACGGAAGGCCCGGCCGCCGTTGCTCCCGAAGGCGTGCTCGGCGACACGGTCGACGCCGCGCTCCGCGTGTCCTTCCGCGGGGTCGCGGGGGACCTCTCGCCCCCCGGAGCGGATTGACGAGGAGCGCGTGCGGCAGCCGTCGCGTCAGGTGCCGGACTCAGTGACGCCGCACTCGGCGACGCCGCCCGTTGTACCGCGGCCGCACCTCGGGTGCCCGTACGCGCCGTACCCCGGGGCTCCGCCTGCGCTGCCCCAGCTCCGGGCCCGCGTCGAGGCGCGGAACGAGGCCCGGCGCCCTGCCGCGCACCCGCACCGCGCCCCGGGCGCGCACCACTCACCGCACCCGTGCCCGGTCCCGTACTCGCCTGCCGCGCGGCAGCGGACCCGGAGGCCGCCCCCGGGCTCCCGGCCGCCGGCTCATCCGGCCGCCCCACGACGGGCAGCCGCAGGACCGGAAGCCCGAGGTCGGCGGGGCGGCCGGCGACGGGCACCAGCGCATCGCGCACCACACCACCGGGTGCCGTGGCACGGACGTCATGCCCCAGCTCCCCTCCGAAGGAGGGGTTGCGGTGCGCGCTCAGCGACGCGGCGAAGCCGGCCTCCGCGACGGTGCGCGGCGCCCCCAGGACCCGCTGGATGGGGGGCGCGGCGGACCAGCCGCCTCCGCCGCCACCCTCCGCGTTCCCGGCAGAGGAATCCGCAGCCGCCCCGACCTCAGGGTCATGCGCACGCTGCGTTCCCTCGGCACTCCGCGACCCCCGTCGCCACCTGAACAACCCCATCCTCAGTCACTGCTCCCGTTCAGCCCGCTCCACCAAGGTGGCGATCTGTGACACGTACGCGCGCCGGTCGGCGTGTTCGAGGTCGAGGATGTCGTCGATGCCCCAGTGGAAGTGGTAGGCGAGATAGGCGACTTCCTCCTCGATACGCCCGGTCGCGTACGTCACGATTCCCCCAGGCGGCTCCCGGCCAGTTCCACTTCGAAGGGCTCCTCGCAGTGCGGGCAGGACACCGCCGCGCGCGTGTGCCCCTCCGCATTGATCTGCCGGTAGAAGTCCTGCAGAAAGGCCAGATCGGAGGCGAACATGTTCTCCACCGTCCCGTCGTGCACGGTTGCGAGCGTCCCGAGCCGGGTGATGACCCGGCCCAGCAGCACGACCGACAGATACGCCGGGTTCTCGCGCACGCGCACATCCCGCAGCGGGATCAGTTCGTCCCGTGCCGTCGCGAGCCGCATGGCACCGTTTCGGTGTACGGTCCCGGACTCGTCCACGAATCCGCGCGGCAACTCGAACTCGAATTCCGTACGCAGTGGCTCGCGTTGCTGCTGCGCCCCCGCCGGGCCTTCGCGTCGCATTACTCGATGACCAGCTCTTCGAAGACGATGGTGACCTGCTCGGTCAACGCGGCGGCGTCGCCCGCCTTGACCCCGCTGGTCTCGACCTTGCTGCACCAGGCATTGCGCATGTTGTAACGCTTCACCGGGTTGTTCTGGTAGTCCATCATCATGATCGTGGCGTTCTTCCGGGCCGAACCCATATCGCCCGCGATGGACTTGTTGATCCACTCGGTGAACGCACCGCTCTGCGTCATACCGCGGGTGACCGTGCATTCGCCGGCCTTCTTCGTACCGGGCATCTTCTTCACGACGGGCTTTCCGTCCGCCGAGACCTGCTGGTACTCGATGACGTCCTGCTCCATGGTCAGACCGCTGACCTCCTGGAGATATTCGACCATCACGCCGTCGATCTGCAGGCCGAAGTTGTGTGAGGTGAGGGCATCACCGGGCTGAAGGGACAAGGTGGTTCACTCCTGTTGGGGAAAGAGAAAGGTGACGGAGAAAGGAAAGGAGGGATACGGGCCGGAGGCGATGAGATGTGCTGCGACTGCCTACTCCTCCAACTCCCCGCCGCCGCCCGAGAACTGGGCCAGCCGGAAGACCACGAATTCGGCGGGCTTGACCGGCGCGATACCGATCTCGCACACGACCCGTCCCACGTCGACGGACTCGACGGGGTTGGTCTCCGCGTCACATTTCACATAGAACGCGTCCTCGGGCCGCTGCCCGAACAACGCGCCGGAGCGCCACTCGTTCACCAGGAACGCCGAGATGTTGCGGCGGATCCGGGCCCACAGCGCCTGGTCGTTCGGCTCGAACACCACCCACTGGGTGCCGATGAGAATCGACTCCTCCAGGTAGTTGAAGTAACGCCGGACGTTCAGGTAGCGCCAGGCCGGATCGGACGCCAGGGTCCGCGCGCCCCACACCCGGATTCCGCGTCCGGGGAAGGCCCGGATGCAGTTGACGCCGATCGGGTTGAGCAGGTCCTGCTCACCGCGGGTGATCTGGAGCTCCAGGTCGACGGCACCGCGGACGATCTCGTTGGCCGGAGCCTTGTGGACGCCGCGCTCGGAGTCGTTACGGGCCCACACGCCGGCCATGTGCCCGGACGGCGGGATGGTGCGGGTCTGGCCGGTGGCCGGGTCGAAGGCCTTGATCCACGGGTAGTAGAGCGCGGCGTAGCGGGAGTCGTAGCCCGCGATCTCCTGGCGCCACTTACGGATGTCGCGCGCGTTGAGCGCCGGCGGCGGGTCCAGGACCGCCATCCGGTCGCCCATCAGCTCGCAGTGCGCGATCAGGCCCAGCTGGACGGCCTTGACCTGCTCCAGGTCGATCAGGCCCTGCTGGTAGGCGGCCATCAGGTCGGGAACGGCGACCATGTTGACCTCGTCGAGGGCCTCCAGGCCGCCGAAGCCGGTGCGGTCGGCGGAGTCGCCGATGAACTGGCCGGAGGCGATCTGCTCGACCGCGCCGTTCCCGGCGGGGGCCGCGGGCGCCAGGGTGGGCGGGGCCAGCGTGATGCTCTGCGCGTCCGGCTTGGTCAGCTGCGCGGCCGGGGCGGCCTCTTCGATGGCGATCGCCTTGGAGCGCTGCTTCACCTGTGCGACGACATAGTTGCGCGAGCTCTTCTTCGCGCTGACGTCGAAACTCTCGACGACCCGGTCGCCGTCCTTGACGACCAGCTTGAACCGGTCGGCATTGCCCTCGCCCTCGACGTCCTGCACCTCGACGGTGAGCGCCCCGCCGTTGGTGGAACCGGCCGCGATCGCCGCGACCTTGAACGTCCCGAGCGCGGTCGGCTCCCCGGCCGTCAGCGCCCGGGGCGCCTCAGGGGCCGCGGCGGCCTGGGACTCGGCATCGCCGGAGCCGCCCACCCGCACGACGTACGCGGCCGTGCCCCCGTTGTTGAAGAACCCGTACACGGAGTGCGCGAGGTAGTAGCCGTCGGTGAATTCCCCGAAAGCGGCCACGTACTGGGACCAGTTCGTCACCAGCGTCGGCTCATTGAGCGGACCGGTGGGAGCGAGCCCGACAAAGGCCGCCACCGACGTTCCGACCCCTTCAATGGGCCGCGATCCACTGGCGACTTCCTCGACGTAGACGCCGGGGGACAGATAGGTGGGCATGTTCCGTTACTCCCTGGATATGCGAACTGGTCTGCTCGGTTGTTTCTCGTGCGCCGCGGTGGCGATGACCGCCGTAATAGCCGCCGTACGCACCGAATCGACGGTGATGAGGCTCAGGGCATTTCGTACTCGAAGGTGGCGGCGAAGGAGCTCATCGAGGTGGCTGCGATCCTTTCGCACCCCTTGTAGAACTCCTCCTCGTCGTTCGGGTCGAAGCCGTTGGCGGAGACCAGCTGAGCGAGTGACCGGTACTCATTGACCGCCCGCTTCTTGAAGTCCGCGTCTTCCTGGTCCACATCCGTGTCACGGTGGAATTGCGAGTCCTTGGAGCCGCCGGTGGCGGCGTTCCCCTTGGCCTTGGCGAAGACGGCACAGCCGCCGAGTGCCTCGTGCAGCGTGCCGGCCGCGCCGGTGACGACCTGGTTGAAGGCGGCGATCGCCACGGTCGGGTTGGCCGCGGCACGGCGGAACTCGGCGCCCTGGATGATGGCGACCACCTTCGCGCAGTACTTACGGCCGTTCTCGCTCACTCCGTCGAAGTCGTATCCCGGCTCGGTCAGGGCCCGGATGAAGTGCTTGGCGAGTTCCGCATCGGACAGGCCGGTGCTGTTCCGGGTGCGTTCGAAGAGTGCGTCGTACTCGCCTTCCTGGGGCCCGCCCAGGACGAAGTTTCCGGTGTGGCCGATGGAGTAGGTCTCTCCGGTCGGCTTGTGCCTGAACGGTTTCACCATCTCCTGGCGGTTGCGGAACCCCTCGAGGTGCTGTTCCGTCCCGCGCAGGGAAAGCCGCCGGCGGACCGTGGCGAGGCGATCGATCTGCTCGCTTTCCGGGAGGTCCACTTCCATGTGATCCGGATGGAACGAACCGGTCTTGACGGCGGTGGGAACCACCGGAGGAAGGCCGGCCGCCGCCGTCCGGTGAATCCGCCTTTCGGCGGCATCCAAGAGGTCTTTGTACGACGAGAACCGATCGAAGTCCTGCTCATCGCTCGCCATCTTGATGATTTCGGCCCGGACCTCTTGCTTGAACTCGGCGGTCCACCGGGCATGGTGGGCCTTGCCCTTGGCGAAGAGGGAGTCGAGGGGGAGGACGTCTTCAGCGGCCGTGATGGTCTTGTTCGCCATTTTGAACGTGCGCTGCACGGGACGCTGCCCGGTGCCAGCGCCGTGGTCCGGGGCGTACGCGGTGCCGGCCGTCCGTTGCCCATCCGTCCGTTGCGCATCTGCCCGTTGCACGTCCGCGGACAGCACCCGGCTCGCATGCGCCTCCGCCTCCCGCTCGAACCGGTCGGACGGATCGCTCACCCGCGTCCCGTCGCCGCGGTCCGTGCCCGCGACCGGGCCGTTGCGCTGCTGGATGACGTGGGTCAGTTCGTGCGCGAGCACATGGCGGCCCGCCGCGGAGGACGTGTCGTAGCGGCCGCGCTGGAAGACGATGTGCGAACCGGAGGTGTACGCATGGGCATCGACGGACTCGGCCGACTCATGGGCGGACGCGTCGGTGTGCACCCGTACATCGGAGAAATCCGCGCCGAGGCGGGTCTCCATGTCGGTGCGGACCGGCTCGTCGAGCGGGCGGCCGGGTGTGCGCAGGACGTCTTGGACGGGCGAGCGCTGCACGGTGGGGGATGCGGCGTGTCCGCAGCCCGCGCTGTGCCGGTGCCGCTCCTGGCCGGCGAGGACGGCGGAGAACGCCGCGTTGCCCACGGCCCGTTGCAGGGCGGCGGCCGCCTCGGGGGTGAGGCGCTCCGCCTCGCCGGCCGCTGCCCGGTGGGCGGCGTCGGACGCGGGGGAGGACGCCGTACGGCCGGCGTGCGCCGCCCCCAAGCGGTCGCTGCCCGAGCCGGGCTGCCGGTCCTGTACCCGCACGTCGTCCCTCCCCCGTCACCACTGTTGCCGTTTCTGCTCCCTACGCTCTCAACCCTGGCCGACGGGCGGGCCGGGCTGTAGAGACGAACGGGCGCCGTCGGGGGCAGCGCGCGCTGCCCGTTCGGTCACGCCGGGGGCGCCGACCGCTCCGCGTAGGCCTGGTTCTGGGCGCGGATGACCGTGTCGAAGGACCGGTCGGTCCCGGCCCGGCCGTACAGCCCGAAGTAACCGAGGGACTTGCCGTGCTGAACCGCGCTGCCGCGGTCGGCGGCCGTCTCGTACGTGAGGCTGTCGGAACCGTCGCGCAGGATGACGGCGGCGAAGTGGTTCGCCCAGCCGTCCGCGGCCGCTCCGGTCAGGTCGACGAAGTGGTTCTCACCGACGGCGGGTGCGTCACGCCGCACGCTGAGGCCGCCGTCCGGCGGAGTGCCGATGAGCTGGGCGGCCGCAGCCTTGCAGTCATTGGGGAGGGCGATGAGCAGCTCGTGCACCTGGGCCTCCTGGTTCTCGACGGCGGGGAGTCCGGCGAGGAAGTCGGAGGTCAGACGCGGCATGATGACGGCGAGGTCGGTCAGGCCCTCCCGGCCGGCCCGTTCGGGGTAGGGGAAGTGTGTGGCGACCCAGCCCCCGCCCATCGTGGTCATCGCCAGCGTCATCGCTTCGGACCGCAGACCGTCGACGGTGGAGCTCCGCGGTTCGGCCCGCGCCTGGAGCGCCGCCACGATGCGCCGGGTGAGCGCGACGAGCTGCCGGACTTGCGGTGGGTCGGTCAGGGACCGCAGGTATGCGGCACGCTTGTCGTCGCGCTGCGCCGCGGTGTCCCCGCGTACGGGCTCATGACCGGCCCCTTCCGGGCCGCGGCCGGCGGCGCGTACGGCGGCCGCGGCCCTGGCCGCGTCCTTGTACACGGGCAGCACCCGGTACAGGGTGCGCTCACCGGCCCGCACCGCCGCCCCGCGCTCCAGGGTGATCGGCACATGGTCCTGCGCGTCGAGGCGGTGCGCGGCGTCGGCGATCAGGTCCGCGTCGGCGTACGCCTCGTAGCGGCCCCGGATGGCGATGCCGCCCTGCGCGGAGACCTTGTCGAAGCCGTGGGTGGCCTCCTCCTCCGCGTACCGCTGCAGATGCTCCGAGGCCTTCGCGCTCTCCGCCGCGGGGGCCAGCGCGCGGGCGACCGCGGCATTGCCCGCGGTCCGTTGGAGGGTACGTAGCGCCTGCGACCGGTGGGTGGACAGGGCTGAGGCGGGCGTGCGGGGGCGTTCGGGACCGCGGATCGCGGTCCGCGGCGCCGATTCCCCTCCCGTGGCCCGCCGTTCGTGTGCGTGCACGGTGGCTCCGTTCTGGCGGCCGGTGGTTCGTTGGTCCGTGGTCCGCCGTGAGCGGTCCCACCGCCGATTTTCAGCCGCAGCGGAAAACACCTCCAGAGGCGGAAGGGGGGCCGAACGGGCAGGACCGTTGCCCTGTCGAACACCGGAAAGTGTCGGCGAGGACCGGCGAAGCGCCCGTGCGCACCGGCGGGACGCCCTGGGGGGCGGAGAAATCGGGGGGTTCAGCCGTTGGTTCAGTATCGGACTTTCTAAGGGAATCGGAGTCCGTGCGCTGAGTTACGTTCGATACAGCGTGTGCATCAACGCAGGTCCGAGGGGCGGCGTTGCAGGTCGACGGCGGCAGAGGAGCGAGCAGACAGTGCGCGGCGATCCGGACGTTCCGGACGAGCCTGAGGGCACGGAGGCGGCGAGCAGCCCGCACCAGGGGGACGGGTTGCGGTTCCAGCTGCTCGGCCCGGTGCGGGCCTGGAGGGGGGACCGTCCGCTGGACCTCGGCCCGCCGCAGCAGCGCGCCATGCTGGCGGTGCTGCTGTTGCATGCGGGCCGGCCCGTCTCCGTACCGCAGCTGGTGGACGCGCTGTGGGGCGACCGGCCGCCGCCGCGAGCGGTGGGCACCCTGCGGACCTACGCCTCCCGGCTGCGCGGTCTGCTGGAGCCGGAACGCAAGCCGCGGCAGCGCGCCCGCCTGCTGGTTTCCTTCGGCGGCGGCTATGCGCTACGGGTGCCCGCCGAGGCACTGGACGCGGCCGGCTTCGAGGCGCGGCTGGTCAGGGCGCGCCGGTTGCGGGAGGCGGGCGACACGGCGGGCGCGTACGAGCAGCTGCGGGGTGCGCTCGCGCTTCCGGAGGGCGTCGCGCTGGCCGCGCTGCCCGGTCCCTACGCACAGCGGCAGCGCGACCGGCTCACCGAACTGTGCGTCACCGCTCGGGAGGAACTCTTCGACTGCCTGGTGGAGAGGGGCGGGCACACCGGCTCGGTCTCCGACTCGATCGCCGCACTGCGCACCTTCGCCGCCGAACATCCGCTGCGCGAACGGGCGCAGGCCCTGCTGATGCGCGCCCTGCACCACGCGGGACGCCAGGCAGAGGCCCTTGCCGTGTACGCGGCCACCCGCCGTATCCTCGCCGCCGAACTCGGCGCCGAGCCCGGCAGGGAACTCCGTGCCTTGTACACGGAGCTGCGTGCGCAGCCGGGCGGCGGCGGGCGGCCCGATCCCGGTCCGAGGCCCGGCTCCGCTGCCGGCCCCGCCGGCGATCGGGCCCGCCCCGCCCGGGTCCGTGCGGGTGAGGGCCCCGACCGCCGGCCCCGCCCTGCCGGGGACGCCTCGCGCCTCGTCACACCGCCGCCCGTACCGGCTCAGCTGCCGCCCGGCATCGCCGATTTCACCGGGCGCGCGGAGATCGTCGCGTACCTGGTCACGGCGTTGCGTGGGGCGGCCGGCGGACGGGCACCGGTGGTGGCCACGCTCAACGGGCTCGGCGGGGTCGGCAAGACGGCGCTGGCCGTCCATGTCGCGCATGCCGTGCGGGCGGGTTTCCCCGACGGGCAGTTGTATGTGGACCTGCGGGGCACCGGATCGGAACCGGCCGACAGCAGCGCCGTGCTGACGCACTTCCTGCGCGCCCTGGGCGTCGCGGAGGGCGCCGTACCGGAGGGCGTGGAGCAGAAGGCCGCCCTGTACCGCTCGCTGGTCGCCGACCGCGGGGTCCTCGTACTGCTCGACAACGCCCGCGACGGTGCCCAGGTGCGACCGCTGCTGCCCGGGGCGCCCGGATGCGCGGTGCTGGTCACCACCCGTGGGCGGACGCTCGCGCTGCCCGGTGCCCACCGCATCGATGTGGAGGCGATGGACGAGGCGGAGGCGCTGGGGCTGCTCGGTGCGATGCTGGGGGCGGAGCGGACGGCCGCCGAGCCGGGTGCCGCGCGCGAACTGGTCGCCGCCTGTGGCGGGTTGCCGCTCGCCGTGCGCATCGCCGCCGCCCGCCTGGCATCCCGGCCGGGCCGGTCCATGGCCGACCTCGTCGCCCGGCTGAGCGGTGAACGGCGGCTGGACGAGCTGCGGGCGGGCGACCTGGGAGTGGAGGCGGTCTTCCGGGCCGACTACGAGGCGCTCGGGCCCGGCCTCGCGCGCGCCTTCCGGGCCTTCGCCCTGTGCGGTGTGCCGGCCTTCTGCCGGGGCGCCGCGGCCGCGGTGCTGGACACCACCGAGGACGAGGCGGAGACGGCGGTCGAGGCGCTGGTCGATGCCGGACTCGTGGAGCTGTACGGCGACGACGACTACCGGTACCACGAGCTGGTCGGCCTCTTCGCCCGGCGGCTGGGCGAGCGGCTCGACAGCCCGGGGGAGCGAGCGGCAGCGCAGCATCGTTTCTTCGGCTATCTGCTGGCCACCGTCCAGAACGCGGTGCGGCTGATCCGGCCGCACGGCATCCCGTCCGACCAGCCGCACGGCCCGGACTCCCCGGGCCGGACGCACGCGGATGCCGACGGTGCGCGCGAGTGGCTGCACCTCGCGCACCCGCGGCTGTACGCGGCGGTGGAACGGGCCCTGGACACGGCCCCCGGACTGCTGGGGTCCGCCGTGGATCTCCTCACCGCGTGGTCGCATGCGCTCAGCGGCGGCGCGCGCCACCGCGAGCTCGAACCCCTTGTTCACCGCGCCGTGGAAAGCGCCCGGCTGCACGGCGACGACGAGGCCATGGAGCGGGTCCTGCACCTCTTGTGGGGACGGCGGGGCGCGCCGAAGCGCCGAACGAAGCCCGGCTGCCACCGGACACGGCGCAGGCGCCGTTCCCGGATCCGCCCCGGGAACCCCTCCTGCTTCGGATTCCGTATCCGGGCAGGGACCCCCGCCGGGACCGGCTCCGGGATCCGTCCCGGCATCCGCTGCGGGTACCCGCGGGGCAGGAACCGGTCCAGGGGCCCACCCCAGGGGCAGCCGGAAGAGCACCAGCCGGTGCCCATGAGGTGGCACCTCCGTACCACCGGAGATGACGGAAGCGGCTTTAGCCTGCGGGGATGACAATGGGGACCGCCCCGCGGTGGCGACGGAGAGGACGCTGCGCGGAGCAGCTGCCGGGCGGCTGCGACCAGCGGCCCGCGCCGCCGAGCCGGCTGCCCACGGAAGCGCCCGGAGCCGTAAGGAGCCGTAAGGAGCCATAAGGACATCCGGCTCTGCCCCCGGCTCTGCCCTTACGCACGCTGACCCGGGACCGGTACCGCCGGTTGACTGCACAGGTGAGCATGTGGACTTCACTGGAACCGGCCGCGATATCCGTCGACCCGGGTTCCGTCGCGAGGGTAAGGCTGCGGGTACGCAACACGGGCGACACCGTTGAGGAGTACCGGCTGCAACCGGTCGGCGCCGCGGCGGGCTGGACACGGGTGGAGCCGGACGTGCTGCGGCTCTATCCCGGTGCCGAGGGCACGGCGGAGGTCGAGTTCGCGCCCCCGCGTACGCCGGACGCCGTGGCCGGTCCCACGCCCTTCGGCATTCGCGTCGAGCCGGCGGAGCACCCCGAGATCCGCGATGTCGTCGAGGGACAGATCACGGTGGGGCCGTTCGCCGAGCTCCGCTGTGAGCTGGTGCCGTTGGCCGTACGCGGCCGATGGCGGGCCAAAGCGGCGGTCGCCGTCGACAACCTCGGCAACCAGCCGCTGACGGTCTCCTTCTCCGGCCGGGAGAACGGCGACGCCCTCACCGTCGAGCCCGATCCGACATCGGTCCAGGCCGCTCCGGGCCGCGCGGCCTTCGGGAATCTCAACATCCGTCCCGGCGCGGTGAGTTGGATCGGCGGAACCACCAAGCACCCCTTCACGGTCTCCGTGCTGCGGGCCGGAGCGCCGGAGCCGACCGAGCTGCGCGGCACCTATATCCAGCCTTCCGTGCTGCCGCGCTGGGCGATGGCGGTGCTCTCACTGCTCTTCGCGGCGCTGCTGGCCTTCGTGGTGCTGTGGCTCAAAGCGGATCCCAAGCTGACGTCGAGCGCGCAGGAGAAGCCCGGCGTCGCCCGCAAACTCCCGGAGCAGCAGAAGCCGCCCACGCCGCCGCCACCGCCGGCGCAGCAGTCCGAGAAGCCCGAGGAGCCGCAGAAGGAGACTCCGCAGCCCCCCAAGGACGAGGGCCCGAAGGAGCAGACCATCCGGTCCAACGCCAACGGCGGCTGGTACCTCCAGGCCAACCAGGGCAGTCAGGCGGACGGCACGCAGATCGGCCAGAGCCTCCAGTGGACGGACGACCAGTTCGGCCGCAATCAGTGGTGGATCATCCACCACTACCCGGAGGACAACACGGTCGCCCTGGAGCCGGCCAGCGCACCGGGCAGCGTCGCCCAGCTGAAGGAGAACACCAACGAGGTCGAGCTCTGGAAGGCCGACCCCGAACAGCTCAAGTCGGGCCAGCTGCCGCCCCAGATGAAGTGGCGCCTGGTGGACGCGGGCAATGGCCGCACCCGCATCGTCAACATGCGCAACCAGGAATGCCTGACCGACGCCCAGAACGACAAGGGCTCGCTGTCCTGGAAGTGCTCCGACGGGCCCGATGACGTGCAGGACTGGAAGATCGCCGAAGGACCGTGAGAGCGGCCGGGGCCGGCCGAAGAACATCGGCCGGCCCCGGTCACACCAGGAGATTCAGTCCCACAACGGCGACGCGTCCGGCACCAGCCGCCCCATCTTGCGGTACTCGCGCCGCGCCCCGGCCCGCACATCCGCCGCCGTCACCGGCCCGCCGCGCCCGGCCGCCAGATAGCCCGCGGTCACCGCGGCCGACCGGATCGCCCCGCCGGACAGCTCGAACTCGTCGGCGCAGACATCGAGGCCCAGGTCGTCCGCGCAGGGCGTGGCCGCAAGGCAGGAACGCCACAAGGCGATCCGCTGCCCGGCGTCCGGGAACGGGAAATCGACCACCAGGTCCAGCCGACGGGTGAACGCCTCGTCGATGTTGGCGCGCAGATTGGTGGTCAGGACGGCGATCCCGTCGAACGCCTCCAGCCGCTGCAGCAGATACGCGCTCTCCAGATTCGCGTACCGGTCGTGCGAGCTCTTGACCTCCGAGCGTTTGCCGAAGACGGCGTCGGCCTCGTCGAAGAGCAGCACGGCGTCCGTGCGGTCGGCCTCGGCGAAGATCCGCTCCAGGTTCTTCTCCGTCTCCCCGATGTACTTGTCCACCACCGCGGACAGCTCCACCACATAGAGATCCAGGCCCAGTTCGCCGGCCACGACCTCGGCGGACAGCGTCTTACCGGTACCGGACTCCCCGGCGAACAGCGCCACCACGCCCCGGCCGCGCCCGCCGCCGGTGCGCAGCCGCCACTCGCCCAGCACCTTCTCCCGATGCCGGGCCCGCTGCACCAGTTCGTGCAGCAGCGCCAGCGGTTCGGGCGGCAGGACGAGCCCGTCGAAGCCGACGGCGGGCCGTACCCGCCGGGCGTGCCGGTCCAGCAGCGGTGCGGACTGCTGGCGCGCGCTGTGCTGGACATGGGCGGCGGTCACCGGCGTCCCGTCGAAGGCGGCGAGGGCGGTCGCCGCGCGGGCCGCCCGCCGGATCTGGGCGGCGCCCAGCCGGTACGGAGCCACGGCTGCCGCGAGGTCCAGGCCCTCGTCCACGGAGCCCAGTTCGGTGCTCCAGACCTCGCCCGCCGCCGCTCCGTCGTCCGGCGCGTCCAGCGCGAACAGCCCCGAATCCGGGGCCCAGCCCGGGTCGTACGGCTCGCTGCCGAAGAGGACCACCGGCACGTCCCCGCCCGCCAGCGCCCGCACGAGCGCATGCGGCCGCTCCGGCAGCGGCCCCACGACGACCGCGGCCCGCCGCAGCCGCGCCTCCCGCAGCAGCGCACCCGCCGGGCCCGCACCGTCACCGCGGTGACCATCCGGCCGGTACCGCAGCACGGGCAGACCGGCTCGCCGCAGCCCGTCCGTCACCGGATCGGCGGCGGTACCGGGCCGGCGCTCCCGCAGATGTACGGCGAGCCGCCGCCCGCCCGCGAGCGCGGCGAGCCGCTCGGCGAACGCCTGGGCCTCGCTGCCCGTACGACCGGCGGAGGTCCGCTGCCCCACGGGCAACAACTCCACCTCCCCGCCGCTGAGTTCCGGATCGAGACCGTCGTTCCCCAGCAGATGGGCCACCACCCGCTCCGGCACCCGCAGCGCCCGCCCCGGCAGCGGCCGGTCCTCGTCCTCGATGACGAGCAGCCCACCGGTCAGCAGCGGCGCATCGGGGTGGAAGCGGGCGCGGGCCGCGGGCTCGTGCGGGCCGGTGCCCGCGAGGTCCAGCGCCAGGCAGACCGTGGCGCGGCGACGCCCGACATCGTCGTTGAGGTACCCGTACAGCGGCTCGAAGCTCCGGTCCACATCGGGCGCGAGCGCGGCAAGGAGGACCTGCAGATCCAAGGCCGACAACCCGAACCGCGCGGCCAGCGCGGCCGTTCGGTCCGATGAGCCCCATGCACCCGAGACCTGCTCCTCCAGGTCCTCCAGCTCGTCCGCGTACGTGCTCGTGCCCGCCACCGGCGGCCGCGCGGCCAGCCGGCTTGCCGTCTCCGGGGTCACATACAGCCCGCGCAGCGGGTCCGACGCCGTCGGATCGTCGGCGCTGCGCCGCTCGACCAGCCCGGCCACCCGCTCCCGCAGCCCCGTCAGCCGGCCGATCAGCGCGCCGCCGGCGCTCTCGATCACCGTCGTGCCACTCACCGTTCCTCCTCGCTGCCCCGCGCGGACGGCGGGGCACCGGGAGCGGACCGGAGCATCCGGGGCCGGGAGTCGCCGGGCACGCCGTCGAGTCCGTGGACCACCGCGACCGCGCCCTCCGTGACCGGCGGCGCCACCTCGTACGCGGGCGAGACCGGGAAGGGCACGGTGATCACCACGTCCAGGGACGGCTTGAGCTCGCCGCCGAGCGCGGACCAGATATCGGCGAGCGAGCGGGATTCGGGGGGCGGCACCGCCACCGTGAGCGGAATGCTCACCTCCAGCGCGCGGAGCGCGTTCGGCAGCGCGGCCGTCGGCAGGATCTCGTGCGAGAGCAGGCACCCCAGCGCGGCGGACAGCAGCCGGTGCTCGTCCTCCGGGCGGGTGGTCCACGCCGTGACCAGGTACGACAGCCGGAACCAGCGCGGCGGCTGACGTCTGCGCACGACCACACCATTGGCGTCGCGCTCCGAGATCGCCCCGCGCTCGCGGCGGGCGACCTCCTCGCGTATGTCGTACAGATACGCATTGAGCGTCGGTTGGTTGCGCCGCGCCGCCCAGTCGCGGGTCGGCGCCTCGAACGCGATGTCCCCGGAGCCGTCCGGCAGCACTCCGCCGCGCAACACGGACCGCATCGCCGCATCGACCTCGTGCATCATGCGCGTTCCCCCGCCCGGTGACCCGCCGCCCGAACTTCCGCCGTCCACTCCGTCACCGCGTTGCCCTCTGTTCTCGCATCCGTACCTGTTGTTGCCTCGGCACCCGTCTCCGTGCCCGCTTCCGCCCTCATCAGATGTATCCCTCTCGCAGCGCGTACGCGACCGCATGCGCGCGGTTGTGCAACTGCAGCCGCGTCATCAGGGCGTGCAGAATGTTCTTGACGGTGCGTTCGGAATAGGCGAGCTTCTCGGATATCTGCCGGGTGTCCAGCCCCTCGGCGATCAGCCGCAGCACATCGACCTCGCGCGGCGCCATGCCGAGCGTCGGTACGAACCCCACGGAGGCCGATGTCTCCACCGATCGCCGCAGCTGCCCCACCTGTGTGAGCAGCCTGCTGATCAGGTCCGGCGGCAGGTCTCCCTCACCACGCGCCGCGCTCTGCACCGCCCGCAACAGCCGCTGCGGGGTGGTCTGATGCCGCCAGAGGATGGCCCGTACGCCGTACTCCACCACCGCCATCAGCTCCGGCTCGCGCAGATCCCGGGCAATCAGCACCACCCGCTGCTCGCCACCCCGTACGAGCCTTCTCAGTTCGGTCGCTGCGATCTCGTCGAACTGGTCGATGGGCATGATCGCCACATTCCCGACCGCCTCCCCATCGCCTTCCTTCTCCCTCCCACGCTCCGCCTGCTCCGCCCTCCTGGCCGCCGCGACGCCCGGGTCCTGGACGATCTCGACGGCGGGCTGGTGCTGCAGATGACTGACGACCCCGGCCCGACTGAGCGGGTCGGAAGCGTGCACCGACACCGTGACACGTGTATCCGGCACTTATGTTCCTCGTCTCGCCCCCGTTTTACCGACGGCCGCAGAGTGCGCGAAGCCAATCAACAGACGCTTGCCGGATGATCAACGTCGGAAAGGAAGCCTTGGGCGAGCCCGCGGTCGGCCGGGAGCGCGACCTGTGGCGACCCGCCCCCGGCGGGATCAGGCGCAAGCCGTGCGCCTGATCCCACCCGAGCAGCCGCCCCTCGGCCGGAACGTTCAGTGCGCGGTGATGGCCCGGGAGGCCTCGACCAGGACCTTCCCGCCGTCCTGGCCGGTCATCACGAGCCGTGGCAGCCAGGGACCCTTGCGGTCGTAGGCATGGGTGACGGCCGCCTCGCCGGTCTCCAGCTGCGTACCGTCGCCGAAGTACCAGTGGTAGCGGTACCCGGCGGCGGGCCGCTTGCCGTCCACCGTCACCGACAGGGGCACCTCACTGCCGACGTGCGCGTCTCGCGGAACGTTCAGCCGCGCTCGCGGCCCCTGCCGGGGAAGGTGGAACCACGCGCGAACACTCGGGTTGAGGAGGAAATTGTCGGCGTACTGCCGGGCGCCCTCGATGTCGGGGTGACCGACGGCCGCACTCAGGCACTGCAGAGGAGTCGCGCTCAGCTCGGGGCAGGCGCGCGTGCGCAGCGGGAACGCCGGGTCGGTCACCGGAGTGTTCCAGACCTTGGAATCCCGGGTGAGAAGGGCATTGTCCACGGTGAACAGCCCGTCGGCCGCAACCGCGTACGGACCGTCGGCGGACGCCTCGTTGGCGGCGGCCGCCGCCTGGTGGTACGCGGCATTGGCCAGTTGTGTGTACTGCTCGTAGCGTTCGGCCACGCTGCCGAGGGCGCCCTTGCAGGAGGCCAGCCGCGCCCCGGCCACTCCCGGGGCCGAACAGGTCTTCACCGGGATCGGCGAGCTGCTGCGGCTCAGCGCGTAGTAGAAGTCGGCCACGATCACCTTCGGCCGGCCCGGCAGGGAATGAGCCTTCTCGATCGCCGCCTGCATGCCGCGTCCGCCGTATCCGACCTTCGCGCCGCTGAAGTACGGCACGTCCTTGGCCGGGTTCTCCGCTGCCGCGCCGATGCCGGAGCATTCGCGCTTCACCGCCTTGGGCAGGTTTTCCGAGCCGGGAGTGATGCCCACCCCGATACCGAAGAAGGGGTCGAGGTCGTTGATACACCCGTTGATCACGACCAGATCGAGACCGTAGCCGCCCGCCCGCGCCTGCGCGCCCGCCTTCTCCAACTGGCAGAACACATCCGGCATTTGCTGGGTGACCTCGCCGAATTCCATCTCCCCGTCGCCGTCCGGGTCCTGCTTCTCCGTCGTGTGCAGACAGGCCGCGTCATTGTTGCCCGCGGGCAGACCGGGCGCATCGAGCACCGCGCCGGAGATCGAGTAGTCCAGGTTCTGAAAGCCCCGGCCGGTCTCACGGCCGAGCAACTGGCCGGTCAGATAGGGAAATTTCTGGTCGTGGTCCAGGCCTTGCCCCCAGACGACGGAGTCGCCGACGGACGCCACCCGCACCGGGTCGCACCCGCGGCGGATCGTGTCCCGCCAGACCTTCCCGTAGCGGCCGGGTGCGTCACCGTCGGACGAGGCGGCGAGGCGGGCATCGACCTGTAGGGCCGTCTCGGCCACGGGCACCCGGTCGAAGGGGATGCGGAACTCCGCCGTGCCGACATGGGTGGCCATGTGGAGGCGGCCGCCGGCCAGCTGCTCCGCACCGGCGTGTATGCGCCACTCCACGGTGGCTCCGGCCTTCGCCGCGGCCGGGTCATAGACCTGCACCCGGCCGCGGACAGGTCCACTGCACACCGGATTCGGCGTCAGGTCCACGTCGAGGACGAGGGGGAACGCCGATCCCGGTAAGGCACTGGTCTGCGCCGCAGCGGGGAGCCCGCCGAGGAGCTGGCCCAGCAGCGCGGCGGCCGCGCCGACCGCCGCGAAACGCCGCGCCGCCGATGACCGACGGGCCGCCCCTGGTGCGCTCGGCCCGGAGCCCACGCCGGTGCCCGACCGCCTTCGTGCACGCCACCGCGACCACGCTGATCTCACGCCAACACCCCTGACTTCGCTGTCATTTCCGTCCGTGCGGAGTCGACTGCATTCCGCATCGATACGGATCATGGCAGTAAGGAGATCGGCGGAGACCGCGCATGGTGTCCCGTACTGAGTGAAGCTGATCACTTACCTGGAGTTACCTGCCACTTGCCCGGGGGGGGCGGGAGCTACCCGATATCGGGCGCGGACCGCACTTCGATCCGGTCTCCCGTCCGCTCCATCTCCAGCACGATGAGCTCGTTCCGCCCCTTCCGCCACAGATGGCTCGGCGCGTACAGGGTGACCTGCGGCCCCAGCGACCAGTACCGGCCGAGCGCGAACCCGTTGAGCCAGACCATGCCCTTGTCCCAGCCCGGAAAGGCGAGGAAGCCGTCCGCGGGGATGTCGGCATGGATCCGGGTCCGGTGGAACGCGGGGCCGGTCGGGGTGTCCGCGCTGCCGAATTTCAGGGCCGAGAGGTCGTCCAGGGGCAGTCGGCGGATCTCCCAGTCGCGGAGTTCTGCGTCATCGAGGAGCACCTGACCGCTGATTCCCTTGGGGTCATTGAGGCCCTGGCCGAAGTTGACCCGCCCGGTAGGGTCCACCAGCAGGTCGAGGGTGCCGGCCGCGCCCGCCACGGTGAAGTCGACGGTGTGGTCCGGCTGGTTGCGGTCGAAGGTGCCGATCCGCTTGCCGTCGCCGAACACCAGCGCACGGTCGCCCAGCCCCGTGATCCGCAGGCTCTTGGTTCCCTGCGGCCCGTGCACCCGAGTGCGGTAGTGGATCAGGCCGTGCGGCTGCCCGAGGGCCTCCATGTGGACGGGGGCGGTACGCCGTACCGGCGTGTCGCTCAGCGCGTCGAGGGTGTCCATCAGCGGCACCGACTCGCGGACGGCGACGCATTGCGGCGGCATGCGGCGTGGCGTGGTCGGCAGGGGTGTGTTCGGCAGCGTGGAGTATGCGGCGAGCACCTCGCGCACCGCGTGGAACTTCTCCGTGAGTTCGCCGGATTCGCTGATCGGGGCGTCGTAGTCGTAGCTGGTGACGGTGGGCTGATAGGCGCTGCCCCGCATATTGGCGCCCGCGGACCAGCCGAAGTTCGTTCCGCCCACCGCCATGTAGAAGTTGATCGACGCTCCCGCTTCGAGGATCTTCTTCACGTCGGCGGCCGTCCGTGCCGGGTCGGTGGTGTGGTGCCGCTCCCCCCAGTGGTCGAACCAGCCGTCCCAGAACTCCGTGCAGAACAGAGGCTTGTCCGGCTGGAATGCCCGCAACTCCGCGAAGGGGCCGGTGGGATCCCCGGCGAAGTTGACGGTCGACAGGAGGTCGGGAAGGCTTCCGTCCTCCAGCGCCTGCCGGGTGGCTCCGTTGGAACAGAACAGCAGGCTGTCGATGCCCTGCGCCCGCATGGTGTCCCGCAGATGTTCCAGGTGCGCGTGGTCGTTGCCGTAGCTGCCGTACTCGTTCTCGACCTGCATGGCGATGATGGGCCCGCCACGGGTGGCCTGCAGATCGACGAACCGGGGCAGCAGTTCGGCGAACCAGGTGTCCACCGCTCGCTGGTACGCGGGATCGGAACGGCGCAGCGGCGCGTCCTTGTCCTTGAGAAGCCAGGCAGGCAGGCCGCCGAAGTCCCATTCCGCGCAGATGTACGGCCCTGGTCGCACGATCACCTTCAGCCCGACCTCGTCCGCGGTCCGTACGAAGGCGGCGACGTCGCGCCAGCCGGTGAAGTCGGCTTTCCTCTTCGACTCGTACGGTTGGTGGAAATTCCAGGCGACGTAGGTCTCCACCGTGTTCAGGCCCATGGCCCGCATCCGCACCAACCGGTCGCGCCAGTCCTTGGGGTGTGTCCTGAAGTAGTGAAACGCACCCGAAAGGATCCGGAACGGCTCGCCGTCCAGCAGGAATTCCTTTCCGCGGATCGTCAGTCCCCCCGGGCTCTCGGCCTGCGCGAGGGTGGTACGGCCGCTGTTCAGGGCGACACCCACCGAAGCGGCCCCCGCCATGGTCGCGCTCAGGAATCTCCGCCGGCTGAACTGCGTCATGTCTGCTCTCCTCGACTCGACCGGTCGTCGCCCAAGACTCGAACGTGTTCAGTAGTGCGCGTTTCTGTGCGTTGAGAGTGCTGAGAGTGTTGTATAGAACAGAAACGAGCACAAGGGTTCGTCGCTGCGCGCGGTGAACCGGACGGGGGCGTGCTGCGCACGAACTGCCGGACGGGTCGGCCGCGTTCGGGCCTCCGGAGAGCGCCTGCTCCCTGCTCGGCCTCTGCCGTAGTGGCTCGGATCGCCGCCGTCGGCCGGCTTCCGGGCCACCCACGGCCGCCGAGGCGGATGCCGACGGCCGGGTTCGCCGTGACCTCGACACTTCTTGCCGTGTCGGCCGGAATGGGGCGGGGTGGCGGCCACGCTCCGCGGATCGTCCGAATTCGCCGGTGTTGCACGTAGGCTGCCCGCGCCGACTATTCGTTACGAATGGAGCAACTGTGGCCTCTCTCCTCAATCCGTACATCAGCTTCGCCGGCGAAGCGAAGCAAGCCATGGAGTTCTACAAGGAAGCCCTCGGCGGCACCCTGGCCTTCCACACCTACGGCAGCTCCGGTGCCGAGGTGCCACCCGGATACGCCGAAAAGATCATGCACGGCATGCTCGAGACCGCGGCCGGATTCACCCTGATGGGCGCCGACACTCCGCCCGGGATGCCGCACAAGCCCGGGACCAACTTCGCCGTGAGCCTGAGCGGCGACGACTCGGCCGAACTGCGTGGCTACTGGGAAAAGCTGTCCGACGGCGGCAGTGTGTCGGTCCCGCTGGAGAGGCAGATGTGGGGCGATGTGTTCGGCATGTGCACGGACAAGTTCGGCATCACCTGGATGGTCAACATCAGCGAACAGTAGACCTGACATCCGGACGTCGGAGCGTCGGCGGCCCACGGGGTTGCCGACGCGTTGACCGGCGGTGAGGCGAAACCCCGCGGGTCAATACCTCTAGGCGTCGCGAACGGGCTGGTACGTGAGGAAGGCGAGGCCGTCACCGATGGTGCGGGTGCTGATCAGGCGCATCGGTTTCCTATCGCTGATCTCGCCGAAGAGGCGCTCGCCGGCCCCGAGCACGACGGGAAACACGACGAGCCGCAGTTCGTCGACGAGGTCGTGCTCCATCAGCACCCGCACGAGCCGGATGCTGCCGTAGACGACGATGTCGCCGTCCAGCTCCTGCTTCAGCCGCGAGACCTCCTCCACCACGTCGCCCCTGAGCACCCTGCCCTTGAAGGCCGTCGAGTTACTCCACATGGGCTCTTGGAGGGTGGCGGACACCACGTACTTGGGCATGCTGTTCAATCTGTCCGCCCACTCACCACTGCGGGAGAGCCACCGCGTGGCGAACCACTCGTCGCTCCGCCGGCCCAGCAGCAGGGCTTTGGCGCCCAGGGCCTCGTAGAGTTCGAGCTTGGCCCATGCCTCGCGGTCCTTGTCGGCCATCTGGAGGAACCAGCCGCCGCGGCTGAACCCCTCCTCGCCGGTCGGGTCCTGGACGACACCGTCGAGCGAGAGGTTCTCGCTGATGATGATCTTTCCCATCGCGGTCTCCTCGGCCGGCGTTGTCAGCCACCACGGGGCCCTCGGCCGGTTTGGGCCACCCACTCCGGTGCCGGCTCGGCTTCGCCGTAGGCGTCGTGCCAGTTCCACCATGCGTACGGCGGGGCTTGGGGATAGCCCTCGGGTGAGTCCTCCCATGTCTCCTGCCGGCCGAGCGCCGTCATGTCGAGGTAGTTCCAGAGGCTCCCCATGGCCTCGTCGCCGCGGGCGTTGATGAAGTACGTACGGAACACACGGTCGCCCTCGCGGAAGAACGCGTTCGTGCCGTGCCACTCGTCCACACCGAAGTCGGCGTCGAAATCGTCGGTGATCGTGTACCAGGGCATCGCCCAGCCCATCCGTGCCTTCACGCGTGCGATGTCCGGCTGCGGCGCACGCGAGGCGAAGACGAGAGTGGTGTCGCGGGCGTTCAGATGGGCAAGGTGACCGACCTGGTCGGCCAGCATGGAGCACCCGCGGCAGGCATGGTCGGGCCAGCCGAACACGCCCGGCTCGAAGAAGGCGCGATAGATGATCAACTGACGACGCCCCTCGAACAGGTCGGGCAGACTCGCCCTCCCCTCGGGTCCGTCGAACGTGTACGTCGTCTCCACCGCCTGCCACGGCATCCGCCGGCGCTTGGCGGCCAGCGCGTCACGGGCGCGGGTGAGCTGCTTCTCCTCCGTGAGCAGCTGCCGGCGCGCCGCCTCCCACTCCTGCGGTGAAACGATCGGGGGTGTCTTCATGGTGACGTCCACCTTCCAGTTCGGTCCGAGCGCATGCGCTGGGCCGGAGGGGTGTGGTGGCGCGCCGCACAGCTCCGGCAGGACCTCGCCCCCGTCCCGCGCGTCGACCGTCACCTCTCCTGTCTGCTCCTGCTGTCACGTTTCCTGTCTACTCCTGCCACCACACCGAGGCACCTCCTGGCGCGTCCCTGCGGAAACGGCGCATCAGGGGGAGGGAGGACCGCGCGCGGATCCGGACCGGCCGCGGTGAGCGGACAGGTCAGGACGGGGGACCGCCGGTCCGGTCTCCGCGTGGCCCGTCAGGTGCGGCTGACGGCAGCGATGCGCTCTCCGGGCGGTGGCATCGCCCCCGTGCCCGTCACCGACAGGCCGGTCGAACGCGCCGAGGCATCGAGCGGGTCCGCCGGATCAGCCTTTGAGGCCGTAGAAGTGGATGGGCGAGTTCGGCCTGAACCCGATGCGCGGGTACACGGGGGCTCCGGCGAGGGTCGCGTGCAACGTAGCGCGGGTCAGCCCAGTGGCCCGTGCGCCCTCGTGCAGCACCTTGCGCGTGACCGCTTCGCCGTAGCCTCTGCGCTGCCAATCCGGGTCCGTGGCGACGAGCACGACGAAGAGACGACCCTCCGCCGGGACTGCGCCCGCGCACGTCACGGGTACGTCGCCCCGCATGCCCAGGTAGGCGTACACCTCGCTCTTCCAGAGCGTGGAGCCGACGAGCCCGTCACGGCCGTCCGCCAACGGGAATCCGTAGCCGCGCGAGTTGAGGTCCGCATAGGCGCGCACATGCTCATCGGAGGTGACGCGCACAAACGTCAGGTCGGGGTGGACCGGCTCGGGGACAGGGAGCAGGTCGCCGGCCATGCCCATGCCGGGGAAGGCGTGTTGCAGGCCGGCTCGTTCGGTGGCTGCCCCCAACGCGGAACGGGCCTCGTCGCCGAGAAGGCCGTCGAAGAGCCACAGGAATCCCGGGTGCTCCTTGCTGCGCATGATGTCCGCTGCCTGGCGCAGACGTTGCTCGACGCGATCTGCTTCCGCGTCCACTTCGGTCAGGGTGAGGCAATTCCAAAAGGCGAAGCGGCAGTCGGCCCAGCGAACCGCGATACCCGGAAGGTCGCGTACATCCGCCCCCGGATCGCGGTCGAGCACCATGTCGCGCCAGACCGTGGCGAGTTGCTCCATCGATTCGATGGATTCGCCGCGATCGGCCGCCTTGGCCCCATGCATCATTGATCCTCGCGCATCGTTGATCCTGTAGTGCCCATCAGCTGGACACGATTCCGGCGTACCCGGATCGGTGGGCACCTTATTCGCGATCCTCGCCGCCGGAAGCGAATGGCCACGATCACGGCCTTGCGGGGAATCCGGCGACTCGGGCATGAGCGGTGTCCCGCCAGGCCGGGCCGCCGCGCGCTGATCCGCCCGGGTGACTTCGCAGGAGGCACCGTTTCCCGTTGACATGTCGCGGATACCCCGACCAGTGCGGACGGGCACTCCGGACCGCAGAGGGTACGCGCGCTGGAAGGGGACACGGCCATTACCGCCGACGAGGACATCACAGAGAACGCTGCCGCCGCCATCCTGTACGGGATCGCGGACCCCGAAGAGCGGCTTGCCCTCCACCACGAGTCGTTGACGGCACCGGTACTGAACCTGTCGGTCGCCGAGAACGTTCTCCTCTACGACTCGCTGAAGGAGAAGGTCTTCAAGAACCCGGAAATCGGGCCGGACGACATCCGCTACAAGACCTCCTACGGGACGGATGAGCTGCGGAAGCACATTGCGCGACTGCTGAAGAAGACCATGGCTCCGGTCATCGAAGCCGATGACATCTACGCCACCGCGGGGGTCTCCGGGGCGCTGGAGTGTCTGGCCTTTGCCCTCGAAGCGGGCAAGGTGCTCAAGCCGGGTGACCGTGTGCTGCTGCCCGCGCCCTCCTGGCAGGGTTTCAAGTGGTGCTTCGAGCAACGGCCCGGTCTTCGGTGCGCGTTCGCCCCACTGCCGGTGACCGGCGACAAGGCGTTCCAGCTGACGCTGGAGGTTCTCAAGAAGGCGTATGAGAAGACGCAGCCCCGTCCAAAACTGCTGCTGCTGACCAACCCCAACAATCCGCTGGGGGTCAATTACAGCAAGGAATTGCTGGAGAGTATTTACGCCTGGGCGCTCACGGAGACCGAGATGCACATCATCTCGGACGAGATGTACGCGCACAGCCAGATCGCCAAGGCCAAGCCCGGATTCCACAGTGCGTTCTCCCTCGACGCCTACAAGCAGCACCAGGACCGGGTCCATGTCGTCTGGGGTCTGGCCAAGGACTTCGGTCTCTCGGGCTTCCGGGCGGGCTTCGCCATCTCCCGCTCCGCAGTGGTCCGCACGGCGATGCGGGGCGGCAAGGGGGTGAAGGAGATGTCGTGGTTCAGCCCGCTGGATTCGCTCAAGAACGTGGTCGTGGGAAAGCTGTTCCGGACGGGCGCGGACAAGGATCCGTGGTATCCCGAGCAATTGATGCGCACGGTGTATCCGGAGCGGCTGACCGCGAGTTACGAGGCGGTGAAGAAGGCGCTGAGCAAGGCGGGCATCCCCTTCCTCAGCAACAATTCCGACAATGCGGCGCAGTTCTTCTTCCTCGACCTCCACACGTATCTCGACAAGGTTCCCGGGTCGGCGGGCGGCGCCACGTGGTTCCGGGTGTTTCCTGAGATCGACGACCGGGAGGAGAGGCTGCGTGCGTACCTGGAGAAGGAGGCGCAGGTCCAGCTGCTACCGGGCCAGACGCTGTTCTGCCCCGCCCCGGGATATTTCCGGCTGTGCTTCACCGCGTACGGCCAGGACAAGGTCGTACCGGCGGTGGAACGGATCGGCGCAGCGCTGAACAAGCTCGGCTGAAAAGGGGCACGGCGCGGCTCGGTTCAGTGCCGGGCCGCCATCCGGCCGCCGGTGTGGTGTTCGGAACGGCGGCGGGGTGAGGTGTGCGGGGTATCTGTTCCTGATGCGGCTCGGCGGTGGACGGGGGCACACCGCCGTACCGGTATGCGTGTCGCCCGCCGCGGCGGCCGTCGCCGTCGGGCTGTTGCTGCTCCAGCCGGTCATGGCGTTCGGACCCCGGCGTCGCCATCGGTGAGCGCCCGACGCTCAGTCAGGTCGGCGGATGCGTCATGGTGATCGCGGCCGTCGGGTACAACAGCCGGACGACGGGGGGCGGACGGCCCGGCGGGCCGTACGGGCGGCGCCGTGACCGGAGGTTCCTTCGCTGGGAGTCGCTCGGAGAACCAGCCGCTGACGAACGCCGTGCCCGTCGGCGCGCGGCGGTGTCCCGCCGTCAGCTGCCCGGCGACAGGCGCCGCGCGAGATTGCCCGCCAGATGGCGGGCGGTGAAGGCTCCCTCTCCGCCGCTGGCGCCGAGCAGCTCCAGCAGTTCGATCGCCGCGCGTGCTTCTGCGTGGGTCAGAAGCGGAAGCCGCCTCTCGTCCACCTCGAGTACATCGTCCACCAACGTCATCAGCCGCTCATCCATCGCGCTCATGTCCGCCCAACGCGCGGCGGCATGACACCGTCACGGGACAAGGCGGGATTTTAGGTGATTTTTCTTGGAGCGATACGGGGCAGCGGCCGGATTGCCGTCGGCCGGGCACCGGATTTCCGTACGCCCCGAGGCGGCAGGAGGCCGCGCCCGGCGCCGGACAGCTTTCACCGGCGCCGTCGCGAAGGCGTGTCAGTGATGGTGGCCCTGCCGGCCGAGGGTCTCCACGGGGGTCGCGCCGGGGCGGGTCCACTGCGGGACGGGGCGGCTGGTCGGGCCCCAGGTGGCGTTGCCGTCCGCGTCCGAGCGCCAGGACCAGCACGGGCTGTGGCCCTCGGGCCAGCCTTCGGGGTTGTCCTCCCACGCCTCGCCGCGGCCGTAGGGCGTCATGTCGAGCAGGCCGAGGGACCCGTTGACCCGCTCGTTGCCACGACCCGTCGTGGAGTAGGTGAGGAACACGCGGTCGCCGTCGCGCAGAAAGCTGGTGAGGTACCCCATGTCGCCGCCGACCGGACCGTCCACATCGCGCACCGAGTACCAGGGCTGGGTGTAGCCCATGAAGTCGACGTAGGAGGCCACCTCGTCCCAACGGCCCGTGGTCAGGACGGCGAACGAGACGCCGCGGGCGTTGAGATAGACCGCGTCCTTCAGGTGCCAGGCCGTGGTGGTGCAGCCCTCGCACTGCCCCTGGTGCGGCGCGCCGTCGTACCACATGTGCTTGTAGACCACGAGTTCGTCGCGGCCCTGGAACAGGTCCAGGAAAGGGACCGGGCCGTCGGGTCCGACGACCTCCACCGTCCCGTCGCACTCCACCATCGGCAGCCGGCGGCGGGCCGCGGCGAGGGCGTCGCCCTCGCGGGTGTGGGCCTTCTCGCGGACCAGAAGCTCGTCCCGGGCGGTCTGCCAGGTGGCCAGGTCAACGACGGGCGGGCGGCCGGGCAGCGCGGTGGTCGGGTCACTCGGCGTGTCGGTCATGGTGTCCTCCGGGGTGTCTCGTGCCGGACAGGGTCGTACGAGGTCCAACGACGGTCACCAGGACAGACTCACGGCGCGGCCACAACTCATCGGTCACCGGCCGAGGGCCTCGCACGTCACCCGGCGTTCACGGCCGGGCCCGTTCACTGCCGAACTCCACCGCCGACACCCGCTCTCGCGAACCGCGGTCCAGCAGGACCACCGACGTCACCTCTCGAACCGGGTCACGGGTCGAAGCCGCCTCCCCGAGCCCGGACAACGTGCGGAGCAGCCGGTCGAGCCCCCTGCGATGTCGGGCGAAAGCACTTCGCGGAGCCCATCGGCCACGGGCCGCCTGGCCCGCCAACGCCTCGGACACCCCTACGTCCAGGAGGACCAGGTGCAGTTCACGTCCTTGCGGCCCGGCATTCCCGGCAAGCCAGCGGCGCATCCACGGCCTGCCGCCGCAGTCGTGCACCAACAACGGCTCACCGCCGCGCACCGCGGCACGCAGCCAACGGAAGTATGTCCACCGCGCCCAGGGCCGGTACACGGCATAGGGCAGCCACGTCGGCATCAGCGCCTCACAGGCGACATGGACCACGCGCGGATCGATCACCGACGCGGCGTTCGACCAGCGCCGCAGCAGCGTGCTCTTACCGCTGCCCGGCAAGCCGGAGACCACCACCACCGCACCGGTGGGATACGACAACACGGCCGGAACGTTGTCCGAGTCCCGCAGATCCACCAGCCCGCGCGGCCGCAGCGCCGACCCCTCGCGCTTGCCGACGGGCGTCTCCGCCACACGCGGCCCGACCGAATTGCCCACTGCCCGCCCTCTGACCTGACGTACCGCCCCCACGGCCGCAGCCGTTGACCGGTCCCCGTAACGCCTGCCCGATCTCGGTGGACGCACTTTCGTTCAGGCTGCAGCTAACACTTCTACAATACTGTAGAGGCCACGTGTTCACGGTTGTCCGGTGAACGGGGCGAGTCCGCGGGGCCTGCCCGGCGCGACAGCAACTGCCCCGCGCCGTCGCGCTCATGGGTGGGGCGCGGTCCGCCCGCTGCCGTCAGGCCTCCAGGATCAGTTGCAGCAGCTCGCGCAGGGTCTCGCGCTGATCCGGCGTGAGCGGGGCCAGGGGTTCGGCGGCGAAGGGCATGCGGGCGCGGAGGTCGGCGGCGACGGTGCGGCCGGCGGTGGTGGCGGCGACGCGCTTGACGCGGCGGTCGCTCGGGTCGAGGCTGCGCTCGACCAGGCCGCGGGACTCCAGCCGGTCGATGATCACGGTCACGTTGGACGGCTCCGCGTGCAACCGCTCGGCGATGCGGCGCGTCGGTACCGGGCCTTCGGCGGCGAGCAGCGCCTTGGCCTGGAGCGGGGTCAGGTCGTGGGTCGCCGCGGCGGCCTCGGACTCCTGGGCGTAGCGGCGGTTGATGGCCGCGAAGAGGCCGACGATCTCTCTGGTGGGCTCATCCGGTGGGTTGGGCATGACGCCCAGCGTACCGAGCTGTTTGACATATGAAATATCTCGGCACATAGTTATGTCTCATATTAATTATGGCCCATAAGTAAACTGGCTAACTCGCACACTGGAGACACTGAGGATGAGCACCAAGACCGCCCTGATCACCGGCACCTCCTCCGGCATCGGCCTGGCCACCGCCGTCGCCGCCGCGCGAAGCGGCTGGCACGTGATCGCCACCATGCGCGACACCGCCAAGGCGGGCGCGCTGCTGGCGGCGGCGGAGGAAGCCGGGGTCGCCGTCGACGTCCGGGCCCTGGATGTGACCGACCCGGCCTCGGTCGAGGCCTGCCTGACCGGTCTCGACCGGCTGGACGCGCTGGTCAACAACGCCGGCGCAGGCCACGTCGGCACCTTGGAACAGGAGAGCGTCGAGGACGTGCGAGCCGTCATGGAGGTCAACTTCTTCGGCGTGCTGCACGTGACGAAGGCCGCCCTGCCCCTGCTGCGGGCGAGCAAGGGCCGGGTGCTGACCGTGACCAGCGTCGGCGGAGTGGTCGGCCAGCCCTTCAACGAGGCGTACTGCGCCGCCAAGTTCGCGGTCGAGGGCTTCATGGAATCCCTCGCGCCGGTCGCGGCCACGGCCGGCGTGCACGTCAGCGTGGTGGAGCCGGGCGCGGTGGCCAGCGAGTTCGTCAGCAACGTGGGTCTCGCGGACAACGCACCGGAGCAGGCCGGGCCGTACGCGCCGGCCCTGTCCGCGTACCTGGACCGCACCCGCGGCGCCTTCGCCAACGCGCAGACGCCGCAGGACGTGGCGGCGCAGATGGTCGATCTGCTCGCGGCCGAGCGGCCTGCGTTCCGGGTGCTCACCTCCGACGCCGCGCGCGCCTTGGTCGGGGCGAAGCTCAAGGACCTCGACGGCTCGGCCGTGCAGTCGCTGACCAGCGCATGGGTCGCCTAGGGCCTGTCCGATGGGTCGGGGTCGGAAGGCCCTGGAGGCGGCCGCCCGGCACATGGCCTCTCCCCGCCCCCCAGGCGGCTGTGAGCCAGATCACGGTTGAGGTTGACCTTGGGGCAGGGTGAAGGCTCCTCGCATCGGCCCGACTCCGACCCGGGCCGCACGGATGCGAAGGAGCAACATGTCCATCACCCTTTCCGACCAGGGGCAGGATCGCCCGGAGCTGCAGAAGGCGATCGAGGAGATCGTCGCGTCCGGTTTCCTCGGGGTGCAGCTGCGGGTGAACGACGAGCAAGGCGAGTGGGTCGGCGGCGCCGGGGCACGCGAGCTGGGACAGGACGCCGAGCCGCTGGCCAACGGGCACTTCCGCACCGGCAGCAGCACCAAGAGCTTCGTCGCGACCTCGGTGCTCATGCTGGTGGCCGAGGGCAAGGTCGGCCTGGACGCCCCGGCCGACGACTACCTGCCCGAGTTCGGGCTGGACCGGCGGATCACGGTGCGGATGCTCCTGCAGCACACGAGCGGGATCTTCAGCCACACCGGCGAGCTCTACGAGGACGGGACGATCGTGCCGGGGGTCCCCTGGCGGGGCAAGGAGTGGGTGGACAGCCGATTCCACACCTACCTGCCCGAAGAGCTGGTGCGGCTGTCGTTGTCCAAGCCGGCGCGGTTTGCCCCGGGGGCGGGCTGGAGCTACTCCAACACCAACTATGTCCTGGCCCGGCTGGTGATCGAGAAGGTCACGGGCCGTACGTTCGCCGAGGAGCTGCAGCGGCTGATCCTGGGACCGCTGGGGATGACCGGCACCGTGGCGCCGGGCACCTCGCCGGAGGTCCCCGAGCCGCACCACCACGGCTACTACCGCTATGAGGACGCCGGGCAGGAGAAGACGGTCGATGTCACCCGTCACAACCCCTCATGGGTTTCGGCCGGTGGCGACATGATCTCGACCACGCAGGATCTGCACACCTACTTCTCCGCACTGATGGGCGGCGCGCTCCTGCCGGCCGAGCTGCTGGCCGAGATGCGCACGCCGGAGGCGAAGATCGGCTACGGCCTGGGGGTGTTCGCGCAGGACCTGGGCCCAGGAGGCGGCACGGTCTTCCACCACAACGGCGCCACCATCGGCTCGGCGGCGCTGATGTACAGCACATCCGACGGCAGTAAGACCCTGACCGCGGGGCTGAACTATGTGGACGACGCCGACATGACCATGGCGACGGCATTCCAGAGCGCCCAACAAAGGCTCGTCAATGAGGTGTTCTGCGACGGGCAGGCCGATCCGGCTCGGCCGACGGACTGAATGCCCGTGCCCCGTACGCTTCGAGGGGCGCCCCCTTCCCGTCATGCATCAGGGGGAACGCGAACCGGGGCCACGCCGAGCCGGGCAAGCTCGGCGTGGCCCGTCCACATGCTCGGCCGCGGTGTGCGCAGTCGCCGAGCCCGAGCCCGAGCACAAGGCAGGCTGAGCGGATGATGAGCGGAGTCACGATCGGGCAGGCGGCCGGATTCGTCGGCGTCACGGTGAAGACGGTGCGGCACTACCACAAGCTCGGCCTGGTCGAGGAGCCGGAACGCGACAGCTCCGGCTACCGGCGGTACGGATCGGCCGACCTGTTGCGGCTGGTGCAGGTCCGGACACTGGCCACCGCCGGCGTACCGCTGGCCGAGATCGGGCACCTGCTCGACGCCGATGCCAAGCAGTTCGCCGCCGCCCTCGCTGCCGTCGAGCGTCAACTCGCCGCCCAGATCGAGGAGTTGACCGCACGGCGTGACACGTTGCACCGGCTCGCCGACGGCGACCGGGCCCTGCTGCCCGACCGCGCCTGCGCGATCCTGGACCGGATGCCCGGCCTCGGCTTCGGCCCCGCCTACGTGGCCGCGCAACGCGAGGCCCTGGTGCTGGCCCGAGCGCTGGTGCCGGAGGGCTTCGACGGCTTCCTGACCCAGCTCGAACACTGGCTCGACGACCCCGAGTGCATCGACCTGGCCAAGCGCGGCTGGGAGGCCGAGACCTGGGAACCGGACGACCCGAGGATCGAGGAACTCGCGACCGCCATGGCCGACCACTACCTCGCCAACCCCACACTGCTCGGGAATCCCACCAGCCTGCGGGCCTGGGCCAACGCTTCCACCCAGTACAGGCTGATCAACAACCATCGCGGGGACCAGGCACCGAACTCGGCCCGGCTGACCGCGCTCACCGAGGCCAAACTCCGTTCCGCGGGCGTAACCGTCCCACGCCAGTGACGCGCGCCTCGCGACACATCGGCCCCGCGTCCGACGACGATCGTCGAGCGCCGACCACCGCAGCCTGGCCGCTCGGCGGGCGAATAAGCGATTGCCTTTTGGCGATGGCGGTGGATGCAATGTCGGCATGATCACCCAGGTGCGCCCGCAACGGCGAGACGACATGAACGCGTACTTCCTGACCTTGCCGTTCCGCGATCCGGGCGAACGGCCGGCGCACCGTCATGCGGGAGGTGCCGGCGCATGAATACGCCATCATCGCCACCTGAGGCGGAGCGGAGTGACGAGTCACCCGTCCGGATCGGTGCTCTCGTTCCGCTGACTCGGCCCGGCTGGGTCGAGGCAGGCCAACACCTGCTCGCCGGGCTCGAGTTGGGCGTACACGAAGTCAACGAGGCCGGCGGGATCGTCGGCAGACCGCTCGAGCTGGTGGTCCGGGACACCGCGGCCGATCCCCAGAGGGCCGCGGCGGCCGTGGAGGAATTGGCCGGTCTGGGCGTGGCCGCCTTGGCGGGGGAGTATCACAGCGTCGTCGCTCGCGCCGCTGCCGCCAGGGCCGACGCCCTCGGCCTGCCGTTCCTCTGCTCGTCGGCGGTGCTCGACGCGCTCACCGAACAGCCGACGGAATGGGTCGCGCGCCTCGCCCCGGCGCAGTCCCACGGCTGGCGGATCTACGCGGACTTCCTCCTCGCCGCGGGCCACAGCCGCATCGCCGTAGCGGCCCAGCCGAGCGTCTACTGGGCATCGGGGGCCCGCATTCTGCGGGACCACCTCGCTCCCCGCGGCGGCACCGTCATCGAACTCGACATGCGCGCGCTCACCCCCACGGACGTGTGCGACGAACTCGTCGCCCAGGGCGCGACCGCCCTCCTTCTTCTGGTCGGCCTCCCGGAGCCGGCCGTGTCGATCGTCCGGTCCGTCCGCAGCGATCCGCGCCTCGCCGAGATCCTCATCGGCGCTCCGGCCGGGCAACCGGAGTTCGCCGAATGGGCGGCGTCGCTGGGCGACGACGGCGCCGCGGTCCCGTTCTTGCGCTACCTGCCCGAGCGCCTCGGCCCGCTCGGCGCACGAGTCGAGTCGGCCCTCCGCGAGCGGCTGGGCCGAGCGCCCTCCTTCGTCGCCTTCGAGGGCTACGACACGGTCGCCGTCCTCGCCGATGTGCTGCGTTCCCACGGCGCGGACCGGGCGCGCACCGCCGAATCCTGGCCGCGCGTCGCTGTCGAAGGCACCCGCGGGAAGATCCGGTTCTCCCGCACACCAGGCATCGGCGTGTGGCAATGGGCGTGGACGCCGGTCCAGGTCGTCGATCGAGATCCGGCGGAACCCGATCGCTTCCGGATCCTTCACACCGGCTGAGAGAGCACGGAACACCGGCCGAGAGAGCACGAAGGTCCCAGTGTCCGGATCCGTCCGAACCTGAGGCTGTGTATGCCGACAGGGCGCCCCGCAGCCGTGCGTTCGCACGAGCGCGGGGCGCCCTGTCGATCCAGTGGGAGAGTCGGTTCCCCGCGTTTTTCAGAGCTGCGCGGCCTCGAAGCTGCGCAGCACATCGGCGGCAACGCTCACGGCAATGGTCGCGGGCTCCTTGCCGGTGATGTCGGCCAGCCCGATCGGGGTCTTGATCCGGTCGATGGTGGCCTCGTCGTGACCGCCCTCGGTGGCGAGGCGTTTGCGGAACCGCACCCACTTGGCCGCCGACCCGATCAGCCCGATGAAGCCGAGATGGGTGGTGCGCAAGGCGGCGTCGCACAGAGCGGCGTCCTCGGCGTGATCGTGGGTCATGATCAGGACGTGGGTGCCGCGCGGCAACTCCGCCAGCACCTCTTCCGGCAGCAGCGGCGTGTGATGCACATGCACCTGCGCCACCGCGTCTGCCAGCACGCCCAGCCGCTCCTTGGTGAGGATGTCGGAGCGGGAGTCGATCAGATGGAGGTCGAGGTCCTGACGTGCCAGGATGCGCGCCAGTTCCAGCCCGATGTGCCCGACGCCGAAGATCGCCACCGCCCGTAGCACCGGCAGCGGTTCGAGCAGCACCGAAACCGTGCCGCCGCAGCACTGCACGCCATGCCGGTTGGTCACCTTGTCGTTCAGGGCGAAGTCGATCAGCTCCGGCTCCGGCTTGGACGCGGCGATCATCTCCCGGGCCCGGTCGATCGCGACGGCCTCGACATTGCCGCCGCCGATCGAGCCCCATGTCGCGGTCCGCCCCACCACGAGTTTCGCACCGGCGTCGCGCGGGGCGTGGCCGCGCACGGTCGCGACGGTCACCAGCACGCCGGGCTCCCGGCGTGCTCGCAACCGTGCCACCGCGGTGAGCCACGTCATGTCAGGCACCGCTCAACGCTTCCGCGTCGGGCCGGACGGTGCCGCCCGCGGCGTGCCCGTTCCCGGCGTGCCCATTGGAGGCGTGCCCGTTGGTGGCGAGCCCGTTGTGGGCGGCACCGTTCCGCGAGACATCGCCCTGACGAGCCGCCTGGATCGCCCAGTACACCGCCTCCGGCGTCGCGGGCGAGGCCAACTCGACGCTGATCCCGCTCGGTCCGAACGCGGCGGCCGCCTGCCGCAAGGCTTCGCGCACCGAGAACGCCAGCATCAGTGGAGGTTCACCCACCGCCTTGGAACCGAATACCGCGCCCTCTTCGGTGGCGTTCTCCAGCAGCGTGACGTTGAACTCCTCGGGCATCTCCGAGAAGCTCGGCAGCTTGTAGGTGCTCGCGGCCTGGGTCAGCAGCCGGCCGCGGTTCGGCCCGTCACTGGCGTCCCAGCGCATGTCCTCGAGCGTCAGCCAGCCCGCGCCCTGCACGAAACCACCCTCGACCTGACCGATGTCGATCATCGGGGACAGGCTGTCGCCGACATCGTGCACGATGTCCACCCGCCGGATGCGGTACGCGCCGGTGAAACCGTCCACCTCCACCTCGGCCGCGGCGGCGCCATGGGCGAAGTACTTGAACGGCGAGCCGCGGAACGCCTTCGCGTCCCAGTGCAGACCCTCGGTCCGGTAGAAACCGGCCGCCGACAGCTGAACCCGCTGGAAGTACGCGGTGCGCACCAGGTCGTCCCAGGCCAGCTCCTTGTCGCTGCCCAGGCTGCGCGCGACGCCCTCGACGATGCGCACGTCCGACGCGTTGGCGCCCAGCTGGGTGCCGGCCACCTGGAGCAGCCGCGCGCGCAACTGCTCGCAGGCGTTCTTCACCGCCGCGCCGTTGAGATCCGCCCCGGCACTGGCGGCGGTGGCGCTGGTGTTGGGGACCTTGTCGGTTCGCGTCGGGGCCAGCCGCACCTTGTGCAGGGGGACACCCAGCGTGGTCGCGGCCACCTGCAGCATCTTGGTGTGCAGGCCCTGGCCCATCTCGGTGCCGCCGTGGTTGATCAGGACCGAGCCGTCCTTGTAGATCAGCACCAGCGCGCCGCCCTGGTTGAAGGCGGTGAGGTTGAACGAGATGCCGAACTTCAGGCCGGTGATCGCCAGTGCCCGCTTGGTGTGCGGGTGCGCGGCGTTGAAGGCGGCGATCTCGCGGCGGCGATCGGCGATGCCGGCGTTGTCCTGGACCTGCTGCCAGACGGTGGAGATCCGCTCGGGCTGCGTGACCGGCTGCCCGTACGGCGTGTACTGGCCCTTCCGGTAGAAGTTGCGCTCCCGCAACTCCATCGGATCCAGGCCGAGCAGCGGCGCGCACCGGCCCATGATGTCCTCGATCACCAGCATGCCCTGCGGTCCGCCGAAGCCGCGGAAGGCGGTGTTGGAGACCTTGTTGGTCTTGGCGATGCGACCGGCGATGCGCGCGTGGGGAATCCAGTAGGTGTTGTCGATGTGGCACAGGGCACGGGCCACCACCGGCTCGGAGAGGTCCAGGCTCCAGCCGCCGTCCGCGGTCAAGGTGGCGTCCAGGGCCTGGATGCGGCCGTCGGCGTCGAAGCCGATCTTCCACGTGGCGTGGAACCCGTGCCGCTTGCCGGACATGGTCAGGTCCTGCGTCCGGTTGAGCCGCAGCCGGACCGGCCGGCCGGTCAGCTTGGCGCCGAGCGCGGCGACGGCCGCGAACCCGTGCGGCTGCATCTCCTTGCCGCCGAAGCCGCCACCCATCCGCAGGCACTGCACGGTCACCTCGTGGCTGTGCAGACCGAGCACATGCGCGACGATTTCCTGCGTCTCCGAAGGATGCTGGGTACTGCTCTGGACGAACACCTGCTCGGCCTCGTCGATATAGGCCAGCGCCGCGTGCGTCTCCAGGTAGAAGTGCTCCTGATCGGAGAACTGGAACTCGCCGGTGAACACGTGCGCGGAGTCGGCGAAGCCCGCGTCGACGTCACCGGACAGCATCACGGGCCGGGCGCCGTGGAAACTGCCGGCCGCGATCGCCTCCCGCAGCGTGATCAGGGAGGGCTGTTCGTCGAGGTCCACCTCGACGGCCGCCGCACCGAGCCGGGCCGCCTCCAGGGTCTCGCCGAGCACCCAGGCGACCGCGTGGCCGTAGAACATGACCTCGTCGGGGAACAGCGGTTCGTCGTGCTTCATCCCGGCATCGTTGACGCCGGGGACGTCGGCGCCGGTCAGCACGCGGACCACACCGGGCACGGCGAGCGCGGCCCCGGTGCGCAGCGCGGTGATCCGGCCGTGCGCCTTCATGACCTGGACCGGGTACGCGTGCAGTGCGTCCTTGGTGCGGTGGACCAGGTCGTCGGTGTAGAGCGCGGTGCCGGTGACGTGCAGGCCGGCGCTCTCGTGCGGCATCGGGACGCCGACGACGGGCTTCTCGGGACGCTCGGACAGATGACTCATGACGACACCGCCTCGGTGGTCTGCGCGTACAGCTTCAGCAGGCTCTGGCCGAGCATCGCGGAGCGGTACTCGGCGCTGGCGCGATGATCGTTCATCGGCGTGCCCTGGGACCGCAGGGCCTGGGCCGCGGCCTCGACGGTCTCCGCCGCCCACGGCTTGCCCTCCAGGGCCGACTCGGTGGCGAGGGCGCGGATCGGGGTGGCGGCCACGCCGCCCAGGCCGATGCGTGCCTTGCGGACGATGCCGTCCTCGACGTCCAGCGCGAACGCGACCGCCACGCTGGAGATGTCGTCGAAGCGCCGCTTGGCGATCTTGTGGAACGCCACGACCGGCGACAGCGGCAGCGGAACGCGCACCGCGCGGATCAGCTCGCCGGGACGGCGCACGCTCTGCCGGTAGCCGGTGAAGTAGTCCGCCAGCGGGACCTCGCGCTCACCGTCGGCGTCGGCGAGCACCACCGACGCCTCCAGCGCGAGCAGCGCCGGCGGGCTGTCACCGATGGGGGAGCCGGTACCGAGGTTGCCGCCGAGGGTCGCACCGTTGCGGATGAGCCGGGACGCGAACTGCGGGAACAGCTCGGCCAGCAACGGGACGTCGCCGTCGAGGCGGCGTTCGATCTCGGTGAGCGTCAGCGCCGCCCCGATCTCGATGTGGTCGGATTCGACGCGCAGCTCCCGCAGTTCGGACAGCCGGTCGACGGCGACCACGCAATCCGCCCGGCGGGAACGGATGTTGACCTCGACGCCCCAGTCGGTGGAGCCCGCGACCACCACCGCGTCGGGCCGCTCGCGCAGCACCTGCAGCGTTTCGGCCAGGGTGCTCCGCCGCAGGAACGCGCTGTCGTCCCGGGTGTACTCGGTGGCAACCGGAGCGGGCGGCGACTGCTCGCGACGCTGCGCCAGCGGGTCCTCGTCGGTGGGCGTACCGACGGCGAAGGCGGCATCGCGAATCGGGCGGTAGCCGGTGCAGCGGCACAGGTTTCCGCTCAGCGAGTGCAGATCGAATCCGTTCGGACCGTGCTCGGAGTCGGTGTTCTCGGTCGCCTCCGTGCTGTCGGCCGAGTGCGCGTGCGCGCAGCGGTCGGGCCGGTAGTACTCGGCGGCCATGCTGCAGATGAATCCCGGCGTGCAGTAACCGCACTGGGAGCCGCCGCGCACCGCCATCTCCTCCTGCACCGGGTGCAGGACGGGCGGCTTGCCGGGTCCGCCGTCGGTGGCGAGACCCTCGGAGGTGATGATCTCCTGACCGTCGAGCGCCGCGACAGGGACCAGGCAGGCGTTGACCGCCACCCAGTCGGTGGGCTTGTTCACTCCGGGCCGGGCCACCAGGACCGAACAGGCACCGCATTCACCCTCGGCGCAGCCCTCCTTGGTGCCGGTGAGGCCACGCTCGCGCAGAAAGTCCAGCGCGGTGGTGTGGGGTGCAGCCGGTGAAATCGGTGTTTCTTTCCCATTGACCGTGATCTGCGCTTCTACCATGACAGGCCTTCATTTCGGTACGCGATCGGTCGATTCATCATGTTCGCCAATTTCAGGCAGCTTTCTGTGTTCAGACGCGCCATGCAAGAGGAGCGGGCGCACAACGGCACGCAACAGCGGCGTCGCCGGAAGGTGGTGACGGAAAACCCGGAATGTGCCGCGGACGGGCACATCGGAACGGCGTGCTCAGCAGCCGTGCGCGATCCGACCCGGAACCCAGGCGGTGCACTGGGCGAGGCGACCAAGATCAGAGCTGGTGTACATCCGCTGGTCGCCTCCTTTCGGTAGTCATGGATCGAACGTCTATCGCAAAGTAGTGGCTGAGGCCACCGAGATCAAGGGGTTGACCTCGGCCTCTGGATGCCAGGTGGATCGACGTGACCCTGATGATGCGGAAGCCGTCGCGCCCCCCGTCGCGCGATGTGCGCCTGCGTGGTGCATCTGCGTGGTGCGCCTGCGTTGTGCATCTGCCGGTGCCACCGCCCGACATTATGGTGAAAGGTGGCACGAATTTCGGGGTCGGGAGGCGGTCCACGGTGAGTAACACCGAAACGAGGCCCATGGAACTGCGATGCGGCGCCGCGGTGGACAGCGGGCCGCCGACCGGGGCGGCACGGGTGGACGTACTGACCGCCCGTGACGTGCCCCTCGGCGGCCCCCGGGCGATGACCGTGCGGCGGACACTGCCGCAGCGCGCCCGGACGCTGATCGGCGCATGGTGCTTCGCCGATCACTACGGCCCCGACGACGTCTCACTGACGGGTGGCATGGATGTGGCCCCGCACCCGCACACCGGGCTGCAGACGGTGAGCTGGCTGTTCAGCGGGGAGATCGAGCACCGTGACAGCCTGGGCAGCCACGCCTACGTACGGCCGGGCGAGCTCAACCTCATGACGGGCGGATCCGGCATCTGCCACTCCGAGGTGTCCACGCCGCGGACCACCGTCCTGCACGGTGTCCAGCTGTGGGTGGCGCTGCCGGAGGAGCACCGCAACGCCGAACGGGACTTCCAGCACTATGCCCCCGCGTCCGTGCGGATCGACGGGGCCGAGATCAGGGTCTTCCTGGGCTCCCTCGCGGGCGACGTCTCCCCGGTGCGGACCTTCACGCCCCTGGTCGGCGCCGAGATTCTCCTCCAGCCCCGCGCGGCCGTCACGCTCGCCGTGGACCCCGGCTTCGAGCACGGCCTCTTGGTCGACCACGGCGACGTACGCCTGGGCGACGCCCTGGTCGGTCCCGTGGAAATGGGCTACGCCCCTCCGGGCGGCGAGGCGCTGACGCTGACCAACGATTCCGACGACATCGCACGGACGGTCCTGCTCGGCGGAACCCCCTTCGAGGAGGAAATCGTCATGTGGTGGAACTTCGTCGGCCGCAGTCACGAAGACGTGGTGAGGGCGCGCGAGGACTGGCAGAACGCCTCCGACCGGTTCGGCGCCGTCGAGGGGTATCCGGGAGACCGCCTTCCCGCCCCCGCCCTGCCGCACGCCGTCATCAAGCCGCGCAGGAATCCACCGCGCCACTGACCTGTGCTTCGAACCATCTGCGCCAGGTCGAGCGACGCCTGCCTCATCCCTCCGGTATGATCATGGTGCAGCTTCCGCTTGCGGGTGGGAGTCGCGCGTCTGTGGTCCAAGGAAAGACGTCCACCAGCCGGTGGGAGATGCAGGTGCAAGGCCTGCCGGGCGCTCTACCAGGGGTCCCTTCCTCGTATGAGGAAGGGACCTTTTTCGTTGCCGTGCCGCGCCTGTGCGGTTGCAGGCACTCTCTTCGGTCTGAGTAGCATGCCGCAGCGTGGCAGATATCCATGAGGTTCTCCTTACGGCCGAACTTCCGGCTGACCTGACGGAAACCGAGATAGCCGAGCTTCGCTGGCACCTCGGGCACGGCTCGCGCCCGGAGCGGTTCACCATCGTGGTGGATTGCTGGCCGGTGGTGACCGTCGACGAGGAGGGCGAGCCCCTGCCGGAAGGCCGGTGGGAGATCGACCGGTACCCACTGCTGGCAGGGCGCGGACCTGCAGACCCGAGGATCGGCGGGGTTGTCTTCTCCGAACTGGCGCGCCGCGACGGGCCAACTGACCGCGGCTGGGCCTTGTCTTCGCGCCAGGTTCTCCACAGTGACGATCTCACCCTGCTGGAACAGCTGCTGCAGTGGTTGCAGAGCCGAGCGGTCGGGCACGGGGGAGGACCGGCCTGCTTCAGTTGCCACACGCGCTTCCACGAGGACGCCCCCGTCCTCAAGCCGGTGCTGCTCGATGAGGGGCGACTGGCGATTCTCTAGATCTCGTCGATCACGATCTGCGCCGGGGAGGCACGGCCGTTCCTAGGGTGTCGCCATGACGACAACGCTGGCCAACACGTTCCCTCGCCCCGTACACGGAGTGAAGGTGCACTCCCGGTGGTCGTACGGCGCGTGTGTACCGACGTTCGGGAGAGTGGAGCTGGACTTCGAGCCGATATCTGCCGGGGGCGCGAGCTCTGTCGAGTTCGCTTGCGCCACTCGGCCTGAACCGGCGCCGGAGTTCGAGGAGTTTCTTACGCGCGGCATCATGCGGGAGCTGGCTGCGGCGGACACCGATGACCCCGACGCCCGCCGAGGAGCGCCGATCGACGCCCGGGTTGTGGTGCGCGCCCTGTTGTGGCACTACACCGAATCCTGCGAAATGGTCTTCCTGCGGCTGGGGGCCCTTGCCGTACGAGAGGCGCTGTCGTGCCTGGCCGATGACCGGGAGCCGCAGCTGATCGAGACCAGGGTCAGGTGGTCCTTCTGACGTCTGCCCGTCGGACCCTTGCGTCTGGTGGGGACCGCTCCGCGGAACGGCGGCGCAGCTCGATCGCGGTGACGGGCACGGTGGTCCGTCAGGCGCGGCTCGGTGTCGGCTCCGGCTCGGTGGGATGCGCCGCCGTGCGGCGGGGGAGCAGGAGCGGGGTGGCCAGCAGGAGCACGCCGGCCACGCCGATGGCCGTGCGCGGGCCGAGCAGGCCGCCCAGTACGCCCCAGACGGCCGTCAGGAGCGCGGTCGAGGCCTTGGTCGTGACCGCCCAGGCGGACAGTGTGCGGGCGAGGCGATCGGTCGCGGTGCGCTTGAGGCGGTAGGTGGCGTAGACGGGGTTGAAGACCCCGCAGCAGAAGATGAGCCCGAGCTCGACGCCCATCACCAGCAGCAGCCCTCCGGTGCCCGGCCCCAGGAAGGCCAGGCCGACGGGCCAGAGCGCGCGCAGCGTCCCGACCACGACCAGGACCTGGTGCTCTCCGAACCGGGTGACGAGCGGTCGGGCCAGCCGCGACCCGAGCAGCCCGCCGATCGCGGGTGCGGCGAAGGCGAGGCCGTACTGCCACGGTGCGAACCCGAGCCGGCCGAGCATCAGGACGGCCAGCAGCGGCTGGGTGGCCATCACCAGGCCGTTGAACAAGGCGGTGTTGAAGAACAGCGGACGCAGCGTCGCGTCGGCGAGGATGTACCGCCAGCCGTCGAGCAGGTCCCCGGCCCGCATGCGCGCGGCCTTTCGGGGCTCGGGCCGTGGCTCGTGCCCGCCCGTCGCGCGGATGCCCAGGGCAGAGAGCAGGTAGCTGACCGCGTCGGCCACCACCGTCGCCACCGGACCGAGGAGCCCGATCACCGCGCCGCCCATCGGCGGCCCGATGATCGTGGTCGTCCAGGCCGTGGACTCGAACCGCGCGTTGGCGACGAGCAGGTCCTCGGCCGGCAGCAGGGTCTTCAGGTACGCGCCGGAGGCGGCGCGGAAGGTGATGTCGGCCGCCGCGACGACGACCGAGACCAGCAGGAGCTGAACGAAGGTGAGCGCGCCGAGCGCGAACGCGGCGGGGACCGTCAGCAGCGCCGCGAACCGCAGCAGGTCCATCGCGATCAGCACCGGCCGCTTGCGGCGGAACTCCACCCACGGGCCGAGCGGCACCGCCACGGCCGCGCCCACCGCGGCCCCCACGGAGGAGATCGCGGCGACCTCGGCCGGTCCGGCGTGCAGCACGCGGATGGCGATCAACGGGAAGGTGCCGAAGGCCAGCCATGTGCCGAGCGCGCTGGTTCCGTACGCTCCCCAGAGCCATCCGAACTGCCGCCCCAGCCGATGCCCGAGCAGACGTCCCAGCCGGTCTCCGAGCAGATGTCCCAGCCGGTGTCCGCTCCTCATGCCCGCCGCCCCTCGCCACTCACCCGCACAACCGATCCGCGATCGGAAGCATCAAAGCGAGTGCCGTGCGCGGGGATCAAACAACCGCAGGGCGGCCGGGCACAACCAACGGTTGTGTCCATAGGTGCCGGCAAGGTACCCGGGCCCAGGTTGCGGGTCTGACAACCTGTCAGGCCCGGTGCGGCGGGAGATCATCCTTCGTGCCGACCGCTCCTGAGGGGCCGCTTCGGTCTGCTATCGGTCCGATGTGGGTTCAGCATGGTTGGCCGGTTTTGTCGTGGATCCGTAATGGTGCCGAGTGGGACGGAACGGGCGCGGCGTCCCGCTCATCTGGGTAGTCAGCGAGGCGCACCGGGCGCCTTCGCGAAGGGTGTGGGTCTCACCAAGTGGGGGAGAGCCACGGGAGGGAAGCCCATGATCGGGACGAAGAGGACCGGGACGAAGGCGCGGGGCGGCCGTGTGGCCGTGATCGGTGCGCTGGGCCTGGCCTCGGTGGCTCTGGCCGCCGGGCCGGCGTTCGCCAAGGGCGATGTGGACATCACGGCACCGCACACGGCGAAGGTCGGCAAGACCTTCACGGTCACGGCGCACGGGGACGACGACGCCGCCAGCTACCTGCGGATATGCCTGGAGGGCCGCAGCGGCGGACAGAAGTGGCACCAGGTGACCTGCGGCGCAGTGGTCGCGACGGGCGACGACGCGAAGGCCACCGCACACGTCAAGGCCGCGCACCGGGGCGTCCTGGAATACCGTGCGGTGGTGTACGGCTTGATCAGCCCGAATGACCGCCATCCGGTCCGCGAGAGGACCTCTGGCCCGGCGACGGTGGACGTGCGCTGAGTCCAGCGGCGCGGCCGCGGATGTGCCGGTGCCCCCGACCACACGGTCGGGGGCACCGGCACACTGCCGTCGCGGATTGAAGACGTTTTCGGCCAGAACGGGCCCTGCGAACCGGTCGGGGGGCGGAGGTAGTTGGGCGCCCCGGTGTCGGCTAGAGCGCGGCGGGCGCGGCCCCCGGCACTGCACTCCGGGAGTCCTCCCGCGCCATCACTCCGGCCACCTCGCGGGCAGTTCTGGCGAAGGCCCCCACCACGCCGGTGGCGTGTCCGGCCCGCCATACCAAGCCGTAACCGGTCGGCTCCGCGTCCGCGAAGGGGACGTAGGCAACACCGGGCCGGGCGTAGTACGTCGCCGTGTGCGCGGGTGCCAGCAGCGCGCCCTTACCGCCGGCGACCAGCATCAACGCCTCCTGCATATTGGTCATGCAGGGGCCGCGGGTGACCGGCCGGCCGCTCGGGGTCCGTGCGGGGACGTGGTGCTCGAGCCAGTAGTCCGGTACGTCGCCGATGATCGTGAGCAGCGGCACGTCTGCCAGGTCCTCCAGGGACACCGCGTCCCGGGCGGCGAGCGGATGTGCCGAGTGGACCGCGAGGACGCGCTCCTCCGCGAGCAGTGCCGGGCCCTCGCCCAGATCCTCCTCACGCACCGGGAGCTCGGTGAGCTGGATGTCGAACTCGCCCTTGCGCAGCTGGCCGTAGGGATCGGCGAGCGGCACCTCGCAGATCTCCACGGCGAGCCTGGGGTGGGTGACGCGCAGTGCTTCGGCCGCCTTCATGACGATCTCGCCGGTCAGCGGGTTCGAGAAGCCGACATGCAGCACGGTGTCGATACCGCGCGCGGTGGCGGCGGCCCGCTCCAGGGCGGCCTCGATCGCGCGGTGGTGCGGTTCGAGATCGGCACGCAGCTGCCGGCCGAGCGAGGTGAGGGCGACGCGGCGACTGGTACGCGTGAACAACGGGGCGCCGACGCGGCGTTCAAGGCGCTGCACGAGCTGGCTCACCCGGGCCCTGGACAGCCGCATCCGGTCGGCCGTGCGGCCGAAGTGCAGCTCCTCGGCGAGGAGGAGAAAGCATTCCAGTTCATCGCGTTCCATCGACGTTCCCCAGGTCAATCGGATCGGTAAGCCTGGCTGAACGAACGTTGCGATCTTTGCCGTTGTTCCCCCGACGTGCCCCGACGGATGGTGATCGAGCCGACAGAATCCCTACACCGTCAAGGAACTGACATGAGTCCGCAGAAACCGGCCGGTGCTCTGAGCGCACGTGAGTGGGGCGTCCTGCTCGTCCTGTGCGGCGCGATCTTTCTGGAGGGCATCGATGTGGCCATGCTCAATGTGGCCCTGCCGTCCATCCGTGCCGACCTCGGTCTGTCCACCGGCTCCCTGCAGTGGGTCATGAGCGCGTACGTCCTCGGATACGGCGGCTTCATGCTGGTGGGCGGACGCGCCGCCGACCTCTTCGGGCGCCGCCGGATGTTCGTCTTCTGGCTTTCGGTCTTCCTGCTCTTCTCCGGCCTGGGCGGGTTCGCCACCGAAGGCTGGATGCTGATCGTCGCCCGGTTCGTCACCGGAGTCGCCGCCGCCTTCCTGACTCCGGCCGGCCTCTCCCTCATCACCACCGGCTTCGAAGAGGGCCCGCAGCGCACCAAGGCCCTGCTCTTCTACTCCGGTACCGCGGCCGGGGGCTTCTCGATCGGCCTGGTCGTCGGCGGGCTGCTCGCCTCGGTCGGCTGGCGCTGGGTGTTCTTCGCGCCGGTCGTCCTCTCCGCGCTGATCCTGCTCGCGGCGCTCGCCTTCGTGCCCAAGCCGTCGCGTCCCGACCGCGCCGGCCGGAGCATCGACCTGGCCGGCGGCATCACCCTCACCGCCGCCGTCGTCCTGCTCGTCCTCGGCGTGGAGCGCGCCCTCCACACGAGCCTCGCCCAGACCCTCGGCACACTCGGCGCGGGCCTCGGCTCCCTTGCCGCGTTCATCGCCATCGAACGCCGCTCGGCATCCCCGCTGGTCCGCCTCGGCATCTTCCGCAGCGGCGCCCTGGTCCGCGCCAATCTCGTCGGACTGCTCTTCGCGGCGGGCTTCTTCGGCTTCCAGTTCCTGGTCGTCCTCTACCTCCAGGAGCTGCGCGGCTGGTCGACCGTGCAGACCAGCTTCGCGATGATCGTCATCGGCGTCGACGCGATCCTCTCCCCGCTCCTCACCCCCAAACTGGTGAAGCGCTTCGGCAACGCCCGGGTGATCCTCGGCGGGCTGCTGCTGGCCTCGCTGTCGTACGGCCTGTTCCTGCCGGTCGGCGCCGACTGGACGTACCCGGCGATGTTCCCCAGCCTGATCACCCTCGGTATCGCCTTCTCCCTCGCCTACGGCCCGCTCACCATCGTCGCCACCGAGGGCATCCAGGAGGAGGAGCAGGGCCTGGCCGGCGGACTGCTCTACACCTCCTTCCAGTTCGGCGCCGCGATCGGGCTCTCCACGGTCACCGCCGTCAACGTCTCGGCCACCGCATCGACGTCACCGGCCGCACTGCTCGACGGCTACCGGGCGGCCCTGTGGATCCCCCTCGCCGCGGCCCTGCTCGCCGCGCTGCTCGGCGCCTTCGGGCTGCGCGCCCGGCCGACGACCACGGTGGCCGCATCGGGCGGACCCGTCGACCACATCGCCGACGCACTCCCCGCCGCGCACCGATCCTCCTGAAGTCCCTCTGATCCCTCGCCGGCAAGGAGTGCCCCCATGCCCAGCACCAAGGTCACCGCATTCTCCGACCTGCAAGACACCTTCTTCGGCTACGTACGTGACATCACCTACGCCACGATGATCACCGTCGACCGCAAGGGCCGCCCCCGCGCCCGGATCCTGCTCCCCGTCTGGGAGATCGTCGACGGCCGGCCGGTCGGCTGGCTGGCGGCATACAAAACCCCCGTCAAAGCAGCCCACTTGGCGAACAATCCCCACACGACGTACTCCTACTGGAGTCCCCGTCAGAACGCCGTCCACGTCGACTCCCTCTCCGCCTGGGCCGACGACGAGGCCGCCAAGCGCCACGCCTGGGACCTCTACGTCAAGGGTGGGCCGCCGGGCGTGGGCTACGACCCGGTCCGGTACTGGCGGGGCGGCCCCGACGACCCCGAGTACCAGGTGATCCGTATCGAACCCTGGAGGATCCAGTTGGTCCGCGGCGCGGATCTGCGGAGCACCATCTGGCAGCCGGACACTCCCTGACGAGAGACGCCGGATGACGACCTCCGTGAGGACTCGGGGGAGTGGTGGATGACACGGCGGGGTGCGGAACGGCCTCGGTCGTCCGTTCCGCACCCGTACCGCACACCCGCCGGGCCCCTCAACCCGGCGGCGATCCAGGGACCCTCAGCCCTGGTCGTAGGTGTGGAACCCGCGCCCGGTCTTGCGGCCGAGCAGCCCCGCTTCCACCATGCGCTGGAGCAGCGGTGGCGGTGCGTGGAGAGGTTCCTTGAACTCGTCGTAGAGGGACCGCGCGATGGCGGCGACGGTGTCCAGGCCGATCAGGTCGGCGAGCTTCAGCGGGCCCATGGGGTGGGCGCAGCCCAGCTCCATGGCCGCGTCCACGTCGGCGGCGGTGGCGAAGCCGGACTCGGCCATCCGGATCGCCGCGAGCAGATACGGGACGAGCAGGGCGTTGACGACGAAACCGGCCCGGTCCTGGGACCGTACGACCGTTTTGGCCAGGGCGCCGGTGACGAATTCCTCGGCGGTGGCGACCGTCGCCGGCGAGGTGTGCAGGGAGGTGACGACCTCCACGAGCGGCAGCACCGGTACGGGGTTGAAGAAGTGCAGCCCGAGGACGCGGTCCGCGCGGCGGGTGGCCATGCCGAGCCGCATGACGGGGATGGCCGAGGTGTTGGTCGCCAGGATCGCCTCCCCGTCCTCGACGATCTTGTCGAGGGCGGCGAAGACGTCCGTCTTGGCCTCGGCGTTCTCGACGATGGCCTCGATGACGAGCTGCCGGTCCGCGAGGTCGTCGAGGCTGCCGGTGAAGACCGTGCGGGTCAGGGCGTCCTCGGCCGAGAGGCGGTCCAGTTTGCCGCGCTGGACGGCGCGTTCGAGGGAGACGGCCATCCGTTCGTGAGCCGTGCGGGCCGCGGTCGCGTCTGCCTCGCAGACGACGGTGTCGAGTCCGGCGCGGGCGCACACCTCGGCGATCCCGGCCCCCATCTGGCCGCCGCCGACGACGCCGACCCGCCGGATCGCGGGGTTCGGGGCGGCGTTCATGCCGTCACCCCTGCCTGCTGCACGAGGTGGCGGGCGTAGGCGTCCGGGGTGAAGAAGGCGGGCAACTCCTTTGCCAGGGCCGTCCGTTCGAACATTTCCCGCACCTCCTCCGTCCTCGCCCAGGGGTACTCGGCTCCCAGGGCGGCGATCTCCTCGTCGAGGAGGCCGAGCACCGTGTCCCGGTCGACGGCGCCGTGCCGCAGCCACTGCCAGATCTGGGCTCGGGCGATCTCGGCGGCTGCCGCGTCCTCCATCAGTCCGTCCAGCGCGACGGCACCGGTGCCGCGCAGCCAGGCGTCGAAGTAGCGCAACGCGACGCAGATGTTGGCGCGCACGCCGTCCTCGGTGGGCGGGCCCGCGGTGCGCCGGACGGCCAGCAGCGCGTCGGCCGACACCTCCACGTCCTCCCGCGTGCGGTCGATCTGGTGCGCCCGCCCGCCCAGCACGCCGTCGAAGACCTCGCGGCAGATGGGGACGAGCCCGGGGTGGGCGACCCACGTGCCGTCGAAGCCGTCCTCCGCTTCGCGCTCCTTGTCCAGCCGCACCGTGGCGAGCGCGGCCCCGTCGGCCTGCGCGTCATGCCTGGGCACATGTGCCGTCATGCCGCCGATGGCGTGCGCTCCGCGCTTGTGGCAGGTGCGCACGAGCAGTTCCGTGTAGGCCCGCAGGAAGGGCGCCGTCATGGTGACCCGCTTGCGGTCGGGGAGGGAGAAGTCGGGGCGGTGCGCGAAGATCTTGATCAGACTGAACAGGTAGTCCCAGCGGCCCGCGTTGAGACCGGCGCTGTGCTCGCGCAGTTCGTAGAGGATCTCCTCCATCTCGAAGGCCGCGGTCACGGTCTCGATCAGGACGGTGGCACGGATGGTGCCCCGTGGGATGCCGAGCAGCTCCTGGGCGAGGACGAACACGTCGTTCCACAGCCGGGCATCGCAGGCGTTCTCCAGTTTGGGCAGGTAGAAGTACGGGCCGGAGCCGGCGTCGATCTGGCGCTGCGCGCAGTGGAAGAAGTACAGGCCGAAGTCGACGAGCGAGGCGGGCACGGGGCGTCCGTCGACGAGGAGGTGCTCTTCGGTGAGGTGCCAGCCGCGTGGTCGGACGACGATGGTCGCGAGCCGGTCGCCGAGACGGTACTCCGTGCCGTCCGGTGCCGTGAAGTCGATCCGCCGCTCGATGGCATCCAGCAGGTTCAGCTGGCCGCCGATGATGTTGGCCCAGGTGGGAGAGGTGGCGTCCTCGAAGTCGGCCAGCCATACCTGCGCCCCGGAGTTGAGCGCGTCGACGGTCATCCGGCGCTCCGGCGGCCCGGTGATCTCCACCCGCCGGTCGGCCAGACCCGGCGAGGGCGGGGCGACCCGCCAGTGCGGATCGGCGCGGATGGCGGCGGTGGCCCGCGAGAAGTCGAGCGGGGCACCGGACGAGAGGCGAAGGGCACGGCGGCGGCGCTCGGTGAGGACATCGCGGTACCGGTCGGCGAAGGTACGGGCGAGGCGGCCCAGGAAATCGAGGGCGGCGGGGGTGAGGATCTCGTCGAAGCGGTCGCCCGGGGCGCCGAGCACCTGGACACGGCTGGTCAATTCGGTGGTGGACATGCGCATCTCCTCAACGGGCGCGGGGGAGCGGAGCGGTGCGGGCCGGACGGAGACGGTCGTCCGGCCCTCACCTGGATACGGGGCGGCGGGATGCCTGCGCGCCGCGCCGAGGGGCCGACAGCCGGGCCAACGGCGCCTGGCGTGCTCGGAGCGGGCCGAGCAGCCCTAGTGGAACTGCTCTTCCTCGGTGGAACCGGCGAGCGCGGTGGTCGAGGACGCCGGGTTGAGGGCCGTCGACACCTGGTCGAAGTAGCCCGTGCCGACCTCGCGCTGGTGCTTGACCGCGGTGAAGCCGTGTCGCTGGGCGGCGAATTCCTTCTCCTGGAGATCGACGTAGGCGGTCATTCCGGACTCGGCGTAGCCGCGCGCCAGGTCGAACATGCCGTGGTTGAGGGAGTGGAATCCGGCCAGGGTGATGAACTGGAAGCGGTAGCCCATCGCGGCCAGCTCGCGCTGGAACTTGGCGATCTGGTCGTCGTCGAGGGCCGCCTTCCAGTTGAAGGACGGGGAGCAGTTGTAGGCCAGCATCTGGTCGGGGTGCTCGGCATGGATCGCCTCGGCGAACTCCCGCGCCTGCGCCAGGTCCGGCGTCCCCGTCTCCACCCAGATCAGGTCGGCGTACGGGGCGTAGGCCAGACCGCGGGCGATGACCGGCGCCATACCGTTGCGGACGCGGTAGAAGCCCTCCGCGGTGCGCTCACCCGTGACGAACTCGGCGTCGCGCTCGTCGATGTCGCTGGTCAGCAGGTTCGCCGCGAGGGCGTCCGTACGGGCCACGATCACGGTGGGCACATCAGCAATGTCGGCGGCGAGGCGGGCGGCGTTGAGGGTGCGGATGTGCTGTTCGGTGGGGACCAGGACCTTGCCGCCGAGGTGGCCGCACTTCTTCTCGGACGCGAGCTGGTCCTCGTAGTGGATGCCCGCGGCGCCGGCCGCGATCATCGCCTTGGTCAGCTCGAAGGCGTTGAGCGGACCGCCGAAGCCGGCCTCGGCGTCGGCGACGATCGGCGCGAGCCAGTCGGTGGTGTCGCTGCCGCCCTCGGCGGTGGCGATCTGGTCGGCGCGCAGCAGTGCGTTGTTGATCCGACGGACCACCTGCGGGACGGAGTTGGCGGGGTAGAGGCTCTGGTCGGGGTAGGTGTGGCCGGCCTGGTTGGCGTCGGCGGCGACCTGCCAGCCGGACAGGTAGATGGCCTGGAGACCGGCCTTGACCTGCTGCACCGCCTGACCGCCGGTCAGCGCGCCCAGTGCGTGAATGTAGTCCTGTTCGTGCAGCTGCCGCCACAGCCGCTCGGCACCGCGCCGGGCCAGCGTGTGCTCCTCACGGACGCTGCCCGACAGCCGCACCACGTCCTCGGCCGTGTAGGTGCGCTCGATGCCCTTCCAGCGCGGGTCGGTCGCCCACCGCCGGTCCAGCTCTGCGGCCGTCGTCGTGCTTGCCTGTGCCATGACCGTCTCCCGGGTCTGCCTGTGTCTTGTCAATGATGCGAATCTGGCACGGAGTGCCGTCTTAGGGTGCGGCCCGCCGGATGCCCATGCGCGATCAAGGGTGAGCAATGTTGCGCGGACTTCCTTACGGAACGGCCGGTGTCTCCGACGTCAGGGCATGAATCGTGCCCGGTGCTCCGCTCTGGTCGCCGGTTCCGGCGGGCCGTACTGAGACTCTGGCACCGGCACTGAGTGCCATCAACCATGGATGCGTGCCAAGTTTTGCGCATCTTCACGGCCGCTTTTGCCAACCTTGCGAAGGGTTGGCGCGGCGATCTTCCGCTTAAGATCCGGGGCAGAGAATCCTGCGGAGAGGGACGGCGGCGATCACTGTGAGCAAGACCTATGCCGGGGCACGCCTGCGACGGCTCCGCGAGGACCGGGGCCTCAGCCAGGCGGCCATGGCGCGCATGCTGGAGATCTCGCCCAGCTACCTCAACCAGATGGAACACGACTCACGGCCGCTGACCGTCCCCGTCCTGCTCCGCCTCACCGAGGTGTTCGGCGTGGATGCCGGGTTCTTCTCCGAACGCGACACCAGCCGGCTCGTCGCCGATCTGCGCGACGCCCTCGCCAACGAGCTCACCGCCGCCCGGGTGTCCCCCTCCGACCTCGCGGAACTCGCCTCCCGTATGCCCGCCGTCGCCGGAGTGCTGGTCGACCTCGGCCGCCGCAACCACCAGCTCGCCGAGCGGCTGGCCGAAGCCGCGGAGGGAAGGGGGCAGACCGTCGCCGCGCTGCCCCGCTCCCCGCACGAGGAGATCCGCGAATTCTTCTACCGCCGCCGGAACTACCTCCACGACGCCGACCTCGCCGCCGAGGAACTCGCCACCGAGATCGGCATCCGCCCCGGCGAGGTCGTACGCATCCTGGCCGCCCGCCTGACCGAACGTCACGGCGTACGGGTGTCGGCGGACTCCCGCGCTCTGCACCACTACGACGCCGGGGACCGCGTCCTGCACCTGTCGAGCAGACTGCGCCCCGGCCAGCAGGCGTTCCGGATGGCCACACAGCTGGCGTTCCTCGAATACGACGGCGAACTGTCCCGCCTCGCCGCGGAGGACTTCACCCCGGACTCCGCCACCTGGTCGCTGGCCCGCATCGGCATCGCCAACTACCTCGCCGCCGCACTGATCCTGCCGTACCGCCGCTTCCACACCGCGGCCGAAGAGGCGCGCTACGACATCGAGCGGCTCACCGACCAGTTCGGCCTCGGCCACGAGACGGTCTGCCACCGCCTGAGCACCCTCCAACGCCCGCGCCTGCGGGGCGTGCCGTTCTCCTTCGTCCGGGTCGATCGCGCCGGCAACATGTCCAAACGCCAGTCGGCGACCGGCTTCCACTTCTCCCGGGCGGGCGGCACCTGCCCGCTGTGGAACGTCTACGAGGCGTTCGCCGCGCCCGGCCGCATCCACGTCCAGATCGCCGCGATGCCGGACGGGCAGCGCTACCTGTGGACCGCACGGGCGATCACCCGGCACCGCGGTGGCTGGGGCGAGCCCGGCAAGACGTTCGCCATCGGACTCGGCTGCGAGGTCCGGCACGCGTCCCGGCTCGTCTACTCGGACGGCCTGGACCTCGACAACGCCGCGGCGGCCACCCCGATCGGCATGGGCTGCCGCATCTGCGAACGCACCGACTGCCCGCAGCGGGCGGTGCCCCCACTGGACCGCCGGCTCGCGGTGGACGAGAACAGCAGCACGTTCGTGCCGTATCCCGTGGCCGGGCCGGGGGTCTGATCGCGCGTTCGACGGCCGGGGACGGAGGCCGGGCGGCGGACACCGGCCCGAAGGGGGCGAGCTGCTATGGGGGCGCGTCCATGATGCACGCGTGAATCGATCTCACCCGGTGTGGTGCCCCAACTCCACCAAGCAGTAAGGCGTTTGGCGGCCATGTGGCACGTGGGGGAGGGGGAGCCCAGTGGCGCCGACGCGGACGTCCGGCGGGGCGCTGGACGTCGCGGTCAGGCCCGCAGATAGGTGAGGACGGCCAGGACCCGGCGATGGGTCCGGTCCGTCGGAGGCAGGTCCAGCTTGGTGAGGATGTTGCCGATGTGCTTGCCGATCGCGGCTTCGGAAACCACCAGCTCCTTGGCGATCGCGCCGTTGGACCTGCCCTCGGCGATCAGCGCCAGCACCTCGCGTTCGCGCGGGGTGAGCCGCTCCAGCGGATCGCGGCGGCGGCGCAGCAACTGGCGCACCACCTCGGGGTCGACCACCGTCCCGCCGTTCGCCACCTCGTGCAGCGCTGCCACGAACTCCTCGACCTGGCCCACCCGGTCCTTGAGCAGGTAGCCGACGCCCGATCCGTCGCCGGAGTCCAGGAGCTCGGCGGCGTACGTCCGTTGTACGTACTGACTGAGGACCAGGACGGGGAGGGTGGGGCGCTGCTCGCGCAGCCGCACCGCCGCGTGCAGGCCCTCGTCCTGGAAACCGGGCGGCATGCGCACGTCCGTCACCACGATGTCGGGGGCGTGTTCCTCGACCGCGGCCATCAGCGCGTGCGCGTCCCCGACGGCCGACACCACCACATGGCCGCAGCGGTCGAGCAGGCCGATGAGCCCTTCCCGCAGCAGCACGCTGTCCTCGGCCAGCACTACGCGGAGCGATCTGCCGCCATGGTCAACTCGCAAGGAAACTCCACACGCAACAGAGTCGGCCCACCCGGCGGACTGGTCAGGGCAAGTCTGCCATCCAGCACCGACACCCGGTCCGCGAGACCGGTGAGGCCGCTGCCCGCCGAGGCGTCGGCGCCCCCGCGGCCGTCGTCGCGCACCTCGAGGAACAGCCGTCCGTCGCGATGACCGCCGCTCACCCACGCGCGGCCCGCCCCGCTGTGTTTGGCGACGTTGGCCAGCGCCTCGCGGACCACGAAGTACGCCGCGGACTCGACCGCCTGGGTGAGCCGGCCCGGCAGTTCGAGGTCGACGTCGACGGGGACCACGCAGCGGTCGGCGGCGTCGGCGACCGCGGCCTGAAGGCCGTAGTCCGTGAGGACCTTGGGGTGGATGCCGCGAATGAGCTCGCGCAGCTCCGCGAGCGCCTTGCCCGCCTCCTCGTGGGCCTTGGTGAGCTGGTCGGCGAGCGGGCCGGGCGGGGCATCGAGACGGGCCAGTCCGAGGGCCATCGTCAGGGCCACGAGGCGCTGTTGGGCGCCGTCGTGCAGATCCCGCTCGATACGGCGCCGCTCGGCTTCGAAGGCATCCACCAACCGGACGCGGGAGCGGGCCAGTTCGACCACCTTGGCGCCGAGCTCGCCCTCGCGGGAGGCGATCAGCAGCCGGGCCAGCTCGGCGCGGGCGCCCGCCGTGACGCCGTCGCCGCCTCCTACGCCGACCGCGTCGTCTTCCTCGTCGACGGCCGTGTGCACGGCGAGTTGACCGGCGCCTCCGCCGAGGACATCGCGTCGCGCATGACCAAGCTGGAGGCCGTGCCGTGCTGAGCACCACGCTGCGCACCCTGCGCACCCGCTGGGTCACCTTCGTCGGCAGCTTCGTCGCCCTCTGTCTGGGCGTGGCGCTGATCGCCGTCATGGGGCTGGCCCTGGCGTCGTCGCTGGACGCGCCCGACCGGGGGCCCGAGCGGTTCGCGGCCGCGCCGGTCGTCGTCAAGGGCCAGGACACCGTCGAGGTGCCCACCTCGATCGGCGACCGCACCGGCAAGCTCGCGCAGCCGCGTCCTGTGCCCGACGAGGTGGTTGCGAAGCTGCGGGACCTCGGGACCGTCGTCGAGGACCGGTCGTTCGCCGTGCGGGCCGAGGGCGGGCCCGCCGATCTGGTGGGCCACCCCTGGTCCACCGCGGCCTTCGCGCCGTACGTGCTCGACGCCGGACGCGCGCCCAGGGCCGCGGACGAGGTCGTCGTCAGCGGTGACCGGGCCCGTCCGGGCACCCGGCTGCGGACCGACGGCGGCACCGTGCGCGTCGTCGGTACGGTGACCGGCCTCGGCTTCGAGAACGCCCTGTTCTTCACCGACGCCCGCGCCGCCGAACTGTCGCCGCGCAGCCTCCAGCTCGTGGTCGACGCCGACGTGGCGGCCGTGCGCGAGGCCGTGCGCGACAGCGAGGGCGTCCGGGTCCTCACCGGGGACGCGCGCCGGTACGCCGACGCCGACCCCGACCGGGACAGTGAGGCGCTCACCGCGATGAACGCCATGTTCGGCACGGCCGGCGGCGTCACCGGGTTCGTGTCGGTGTTCGTGGTGGCCTCGACCTTCGCGTTCGCGGTGGCCCAGCGCCGCCGCGAGTTCGGCCTCCTGCGCACCGCGGGCGCGACCCCGGGGCAGATCCGCCGCATGGTCGTCTCCGAGGCGCTCGTGGTCGGTGCGCTCGCCTCGGCCGCAGGCTGTGCGCTCGGTTCCTACGGGGCGCCGAAGCTCGCCGAATGGGCGGTCGACGAGCGTCTCGCGCCCCGCTGGTTCAGCATCGGCGACTACACCTGGCCCTACCACATGGCGTTCTGGACGGGCCTGTTCGTGGCCCTGTGCGGCGCGCTGGCCGCGTCCTGGCGGGCGGGGCGCACGGGTCCCACCGAGGCGCTGCGCGAGGCGTCCGTGGACACCCGGGCGATGACATGGGGCCGCCGGCTGTTCGGCGCGGCCCTGCTGATCACCGCCGCGGTGACGCTGGCCCAGGCCCTGGCGACGAACCCGGGCGAACTGCTGCAGCGCAAGTCCTATGTGAGCCGGCCGATGCTGCTGATCACCGCGGTCGCGCTGCTCGCACCGGTGCTGGTGCGGCCACTGGCCCGGCTGATCGCCTGGCTGCCCGCCCAACTGCCGGGCGCCGGCGGGATGCTGGTGCGGGAGAACGCCGCCGCCGGGGTGCGCCGCACCGCTGCCGTCGCGGCGCCCGTGCTGGTCACGGTCGCGCTGGCGGGCTCGCTGCTGGGCGCCACCGCCACCCTCGACGAGGCGAAGGCCACCGAGGTGCGCGCGCGAACGGCCGCCGACTTCGTGGTCACCGCGGCGGGCGACGCCGGCTTCGACGAGGCGACGCTGCGGCGGCTTCGGGCCGTGTCCGGTGCCGAGGCCTCGCCGAGTTCGTCGAGTGCCGTGTACGTCCTGGAGGACGGCGCGGCGCTCATCAGGTCCGACGCCAGGGCAGCCGAGCCGGGACCGCTCGCGGCAACGGCCCGCCTCCCCCTCGCCGCGGGGAAGGCGAGCGATCTGGACGACGACTCGATCATCGTCAACGAGGAGTGGGCGAAGCACGCCGTGGGCGAGCACGTGGCGGTGTGGCTCGGCGACGGCACGAAGAAGTCCCTGAGGATCGCCGCAGTCATGACCGTCGGCACCGGCAACAACGGCGTCTACGTCACTCCGCGCAACGCCCCTGCGGCGCCCGTCGACCGGGTCGACGTACGCCTCACGGACGGTGCCGACCCGGGCACCGTGGCCGCCGGTCTTCGTCAGGCGGTGCGGGCATCGGGCGCAGAGGTCCTCACCAGGGACGCCTGGGTGCGGGCGGCATACCCCGAGACCAACCGGACGACCCGGACGGGCTTCTTCCTCGTCCTCGGGATCGCCCTCCTCTACACCGGCATCTCGCTGGCCAACACGATGGTCATGGCGACCTCCGACCGGGTCCGCGAGCTGGCCGTGCTGCGGCTGGCCGGCGCCACCAGGTGGCAGGTGCTGCGGCTGGTGGGCGCCGAGGCGCTGATGGTGGTCGCGGTCGGCGGACTGCTGGGAGCGCTGGTCGCCGTGCTCAATCTGGTGGGCATGGGGAGCGCGCTGGGCCTGCTCTCGGTGTCCACATCCCTCGAGATCCCGTGGGCGACGCTCGCGGCGGTCATGGGCGCCTGCGCGGCGCTCGCCGTGATCTCGGCGGTCGCTCCGGCCGGCCTTTCCCTGCGCCGCCGGGCGGTGGAGCTGGGGGGCGTACGCGAGTGACCCCTGACCCTGTGGTGCGCAGGTCAGGAGGCCGAGGAGGTGATCAGCGGCCTGAAGCGCGACGATGGGAGCGGAGGCCGATGTCCGGAGGTACGGATGGCAGGGAGAGCGCAGACGCCTGATCGCGTGACGTCCTTGAACGGCGGTGGGGCGTCATGACCGCGACGCCCGGCGATCCCGGCGCCCCGCCGCGCCTCGACCTCGCCGGTCAGACCGTCGTGGTGATCGGCGCCAGCGCGGGCATCGGGTTCGAAACCGCCCGCCAAGTGCGGGAACGGGGTGGCGGGCTGATCCTGGTCGGCCGCAATCCGGAACGGCTGGAACGAGCCGCACACGAACTCCACCCGGTCGGGACGGCGGCGTTCGATGCGACCGACGCCGACCGCCTCCAGCAGTTCTTCCAGGACCTTCCCGGGCCCGTCGACCATGTGATGGTGACGGCCGGCAGCCCTTCCTACCGGCCCCTGTCCGGCATGGATCTCGACGCCGCCCGCCGGGAGTTCGGGGAGCGGCTCACCCTGACACTCGGCGTCGCCCTCCACAGCCGCGACAGGGTCCGCCCGGGAGGCACCCTGCTGTTCATGAGCGGCACCGGCGGCCGACGTCCCGGTGTCGGCATGAGCATCGTGTCGGCCCTGACGGCCGCACTGCCCGCCCTCACCGCCAATCTGGCGCTCGAACTGGCGCCGATCCGGGTGAATGCCATCGCCGCGGGCTTCGTGGACACGCCCCTGTCGGCCTCGCTGCTGGGCGATCAGCTGGATGCCCGGCGCGAGGAGTTGCGCGCCACGCTTCCCATCCGACGGGTGGTCGGCCCGGAGGACGTCGCCGCGCTGGCCGTCCACCTCATGTGCAACGACGCCCTCACCGGTGGCACGTACGACATCGACGGCGGGCAGCAGCTCCTTCCCCACTGACGCGCCGGGCGTGACTGATGTGCCGAGCGTATCCGGGGACAAGGCAATGAATTCTGTGCATTCCACGGCGACGAATTCCGGGTGACGGGCCGAGCACGGATTCACGGGAAGCATGGAGATGATCAGCAGGAGAAATCCCCGGAGGGACCTCGGAAAGTGAGGTTGACCAGCATGATCGGGTGCCGGCGGAGCGTCGGCCCATTCATCGGGGGAGAGGAAAGTCCGGCTACGGCGATGTTTTTCTGATGGTGCCGTCAATCGCTTTCTAGATGGTGCCGTCGATCCTCATCCGGGGTATCCCGAGCACCGATGGGCGGTAATCAATGATCACCCATAAAATGGGTACTGCTGACGCACCGGCGTGCCGGACAGGCGCATGGAGCCGGTGCGGAAGGGTGAGCGACCGGGGGACGGAATGCCGATGGAACAGGCTGCCAGTCCGGCGCGGACCGTCATCCTGACCGTGGACGACGACCCGGGCGTATCGCGCGCTGTCGCCCGCGACCTGCGGCGCCGCTACGGCGAGTCGTACCGCATCGTGCGCGCGGAGTCCGGCGAGTCCGCCCTCGCCGCCCTGCGGGAGCTCAAGCTGCGCGGCGCGCCCGTCGCGGTGATCGTGGCCGACTACCGGATGCCGGAGATGGACGGCATCGAGTTCCTCGAGCAGGCTCTCGACATCCACCCCGGCGCCCGGCGGGTGCTGCTGACCGCGTACGCGGACACCGACGCGGCGATCGACGCGATCAACATCGTCGACCTGGACCACTACCTCCTCAAGCCCTGGGAGCCGCCCGAGGAGAAGCTCTACCCGGTCCTCGACGATCTCTTGTCGGCCTGGCGGGCCAGCGACCACCGGCCGGTGACCGTCACCAAGGTCGTCGGACACCGCTGGTCGGCTCGCTCGTCGGCCGTACGGGAATTCCTGGCCCGCAACCAGGTGCCCTACCGCTGGTACTCGTCGCAGGATCCGGAGGGCCGGCGGCTGCTGTGCGCCGCGGGCGAGGAGGGGCTGCGGCTCCCGCTGGTGATCGCCCCGGACGGTACGGCCCTCGTCGAGCCCGAGGACCGCGAGCTCGCCGCCCATGTCGGCCTCGCGACGACGCCGGGAACGGACTTCTACGACCTCGTCGTCATCGGCGGCGGACCGGCCGGTTTGGGCGCGGCGGTGTACGGGGCCTCCGAGGGCCTGCGGACCGTCCTGGTGGAACGCTCCGCGACCGGGGGCCAGGCGGGCCAGAGCTCGCGCATCGAGAACTACCTCGGCTTCCCGGACGGCGTGTCCGGGGCACAGCTCACCGACCGGGCCCGGCGCCAGGCGTCGAAGTTCGGCGCCGAGATACTGACCGCGCGCGAGGTCACCGGGCTGGAGATCAACGGCGCGTCGCGCGTCGTCCGGTTCTCGGACGGATCCGCCGTCGCCGCGCACGCCGTGATTCTTGCGACCGGCGTGTCGTACCGGCAACTGAACGCACCCCAGGTGTCCGAGCTGACCGGCTGCGGAGTGTTCTACGGGTCGGCGCTGACCGAAGCGGCCGCCTGCCAGGACCAGGACGTGTACATCGTCGGCGGCGCGAACTCCGCCGGCCAGGCCGCGATATACCTGGCCCGGAGCGCCAAGTCGGTCACCGTACTGGTGCGGGGGGCGTCCTTGTCCGCGTCGATGTCGCACTATCTCGTCCAGCAGGTCGACGAGACGCCCACGATCTCCGTGCGCACGAACACGGTCGTCGACGCCGCCCACGGCTCGGGTCATCTGGAACGGATCACCGTACGCGAGACGGCGACCGGCCACACCGAACTCCTCGACGCCCAGTGGATGTTCGTCTTCATCGGTGCCGCCCCGCTGACCGACTGGCTGGAGGGCACGGTGCTCCGGGACTCCCGCGGGTTCATCCTGACCGGCCCCGATCTGACCACGGACGGGCGCCCGCCGGCCGACTGGGAGTTGGACCGGCCGCCCTACCACCTGGAAACGAACGTCCCGGGCGTGTTCGTGGCCGGCGACGTCCGCGCCGAGTCCGCCAAGCGTGTCGCTTCCGCCGTGGGAGAGGGAGCCATGGCGGTCATGCTCGTCCACCGATATCTGGAGCAGTCATGAACGGCCGGCCGATGCCGTGCAGCCGGGAGGAACTGGGCTCGCTGTTCCTGTTCGAGAAGCTGGCCCCCGACCAGATCACCCTGCTCTGCCGCGAAGGCCGGGTGGAGGAGTTCGCACCCGGGCCGGTGTACGAGGAGGGCGACCCCGCCACATGCTTCTTCGTGCTGCTCGAAGGGACCCTCGTTCTCTCGCGCCGGATCGGGGACTACGAGGTGGAGACCAACCGGAGTTCCAGCCGCGGGGTGTACGCGGGAGCCTTCCAGGCCTACCTGGGAGACCGGCTGCCGCAGGTGTACAACAGCTCCCTCCGCGTGCTTACGCCCACACGTTTCTTCGTGCTGCCCGCGGAGAGCTTCGCCGCGCTCATGCGTGACTGGTTTCCGATGGCCGTACACCTGCTGGAAGGCCTCTTCTTCGGCGTCAAGAGCGCCCAGGAGGCCGTCGGCCAACGAGAACGGCTCCTGGCCCTCGGGTCGCTGTCCGCGGGGCTGACCCATGAGCTGAACAACCCGGCCGCCGCGGCCGTGCGAGCCACCTCCGCGCTCCGCGAGCGGGTCGCCGGAATGCGCCACAAGCTCGGCACCATCGCGGCACGCTCGTACCGCCGCGGCACCCTGGAGGCGCTCGTCGACATCCAAGAGCGCACGGCCGAGCGCGTCGCCAAGGCCACCGACCTCAGCCCGCTGGAAGCATCGGACCGGGAGGACGCCCTCTCCGACTGGCTGGACGACCACGGCATCGGGGACGCCTGGCAGCTCGCGCCGACCTTCGTGCAGGCCGGCCTGGACACCGACTGGCTGGACCAGATCGCCGCGGCCCTGGACGACGACACCCTCGAAGGGGCCGTGCGGTGGCTCAACTGCACCGTGGAGACCGAGCTGTTGATGAACGAGATCGAGGAGTCGACCACCCGCGTCTCGGCCCTCGTCACGGCGGCCAAGCAGTACTCGCAACTCGATCGAGCGCCCCACCAGGTCACCGACATCCATGCACTGCTGGACAGCACCCTGCTGATGGTCTCCGCGAAGATCGGCCCGCGCATCACCGTCGTCAAGGACTACGACCGCAGCCTGCCGCCGATCCCGGCCTACCCCAGCGAACTCAACCAGGTGTGGACGAATCTGATCGACAACGCCGTCTCGGCGATGAACGGCACGGACGCGGACGGCACATTGACGGTGCGCACCGCGCGCGACGGAGACCATCTGCTCGTCGAATTCCGCGACACCGGTCCCGGAGTTCCCGCGGAGATCCGCGACCGCGTCTTCGACCCGTTCTTCACCACCAAACCGGTGGGTGAGGGCACAGGTCTCGGCCTGGACATCTCCTGGCGCATCATCGTCAACAAACACAACGGGGACCTGCGGTTCGATTCCGTCCCCGGCGACACCCGCTTCCAGGTACGCCTGCCGCTGGCCCCCGCCGACCCCAGTTCCCCACAGGAGCCGTCATGAGTTCACCGCACGGAATTGACCCCGCCGTCCCACCCAGCGGAACCGGCTGCGCCGAGTGCGACGCCGGTGGCGGCTGGTGGTTCCACCTGCGACGGTGCGCACAGTGCGGCCACATCGGCTGTTGCGACTCTTCACCCGCCAAGCATGCGACGGCCCATGCCCGGGACACCCGGCACCCGGTGATCCGCAGTTTCGAACCGGGCGAAACCTGGTTCTACAACTACGAGACCTCGGACATGTACGCCTCGGGGCCGCCCCTGGCTCCTCCTGAGAGCCACCCCGCCGACCAGCCCACCCCCGGCCCCGCCGGACGCGTCCCGGCGGACTGGGCCGACCGTCTGGCATAGGCCGGCCCCACCCGGCCGTGGCACGCCGGACAGACCCTAGAAGTGCGCGGCGCCCGCGGCTATCGCCGTCCGGATGCGGTGGTACGTCCCGCAGCGGCAGATGTTGCGGATTTCGTCGAGGTCGGCGTCCCTGATCTCGCGGCCCGCGGCCCGGGCCTCCTTGACCTTGGCGACGGCGGCCATGATCTGGCCGGGCTGGCAGTAGCCGCACTGCGCGACATCGTGCTCCAGCCATGCCTCCTGCATGGGGTGCAGGTCCTTGCCGACGGTGGCGGGCAGCCCCTCGATCGTGGTGATCTCGTCGTCGGGCTTGATGTCCTCGACCGGTACCGAGCAGGGGTTGAACGCCTTGCCGTTGATGTGGCTCGTACAGGCCTGGCAGACGCCGAGCCCGCACCCGTACTTGGGCCCGGTGACGCCCAGGACGTCCCGGAGTACCCACAGGAGGCGTACGTCGCCCTCGATGTCCACGGTCACGGGCTTGCCGTTGAGGATGAAGGTGTGTTGGGGCACGGTTGCTCCTAGTACGCGCGGCTCAGGCCGTCGGTGGGCGAGGCGGGGATCGGCGGCGTGGTGGGCAGCGGGTCGAAGCCGAGCCGCTCGCCGTGGTTGAGGGGGAAGGTCGTGGGCATCGTGCCGGTCGCCCGGCCGTACGCGCAGGCGATGGCCGCCATGGCTCCGGCCACCGCCAGTTCGCCCGCACCGCCGGGCTTCCCGGTGGTGGGAGGCATGACGATGATCTCCTGTTCGGGCGGCGTGTTCCACTGCCGGGTATAGAAGTAGTTGTCCCAACTCCCTTCCAGGAAATGCCCGTTCCGGAGATGGAGCCCGGAGCTGAGAGTGATCGCGATGCCGTCGGAGATGCCGCCCATCATCTGGGCCTGCAGCCCGCGGGGGTTGACCGCGAGGCCGACGTCGACGGCACAGACGACCTTGGTGACGCGCGGCCCCGTGTAGGCGTCGCGGATCTTGCGGCCGGTCGTCTCCGGCCGGCAGTCGATCTCGGCGAGGACGGCGACGTACCCGTGGTATTCGGGGTGGACGGCGATCCCCTGGGCGGTCCCCGGGGCCATGGTGCGGCCCCACCTGCCCACCTCGGCAACCTTCTCGAGTACCGCGCGGGCCCGCTCGTCCTTCAGGAGCCGGCGCCGGAACGCGTACGGGTCCTTGCCCATCCGCCTGGCCAGTTCGTCGACCACGAGTTCCTGCGCGCAGCGGACGTTGGGCGAGTAGATGTTGCGCATCGAGCCGGTGTGGAAGCCCTTGTCCACCTCGTTGAGGAGTTGGGTGGTGACGCCGAGGTGATAGGGACTCTGCTGGGTGAGCGTGAAGATCGTCTCGGAGAACGTCAGGTCGCCGACCGGCAGTTGGGCTGCCGTGGAGGTGATGATCTCGCCGAGGCCGTGACCGAAGTCGGTGGCGACGGACGTATGCCGCTGCTCGTAGCTGAGCACCTTGTCCAGCGCGTACGTGGCCCGGACCCGGGACGTGGCCATCGGGTGCGTGCGGCCCTGGCGGAAGTCGTCGGTGCGGTGCCACATGAGCTTCACGGGCTTGCCCATGGCCTGCGAGATCTCCGCGGCCTCGCGGGCGGCGTCGTGGAAGAGCTTGCGGCCGAACGAACCGCCGCCTTCGGTGACATGGACCTTGACGGCGGTGACCGGAAGGCCGACCTGAAGCGCGATCTGCTCCTGCGCGACGATCGGCGACTTCAGGCCGGCCCAGATCTCGGCCGAGTCCTTGCGCACATCGGCGATCGCGCAGTTCGTCTCCAGGGCGCTGTTGCTCGCGAAGTGGAAGGTGAAGCGGGCGTCGACGGCCTTGGTCAGGGGCTCCAATGCCGGTACGGCGAGCGGGAGTTCGGCCTTGTGGAGTTCCTGGAGGACGGTCGCGTCGGTGGCGTCCTCGGCACTTCCGGGGCCCCAGGCGACCTTCAGGGCGCGCACCGCGTCGATGCACTGGCCGAAGGTGCGCCCGCGCACGGCGATGCCGGTCGAGACGCGGACGACGTCGGTGATGCCGGGCATGCCCCGGACCTCGGCGAGGTTCTCCGCCGCGCGGACGGTTCCGTTGATCGTCGGCGGCCGGCACACCATCGTCGGCAGGGCATCCGGCACGTGCAGGTCCATCGCGAACTTCTTGCGGCCCGTCACCGCCGCCAGCGCGTCGACGCGCCGGTGCCCGACGCCGATGACCTTGAATGCGGAGGCCTCCTTCAAGGCCACCGAAACCCGGGCGGTGGCCACGCTCGCGGCCTTCTCCGCCAGCTCGCCGTACGACAGGCTCTTGCCGGCCGCGGAGGTGATGACGCCCGCCTTGACGGTCAGGGAACCGACCACCTCCCCCAACTCCAGCGCCGCGGCCTCCAGAAGCCGCCCCCGGGCTATGGCGGCCGCCACCCGGATCGGGGTGTACGTGGAGATCGTGGTGTTCGATCCGCCGGTGAGCTGGTTGAACAGCAGCTCGGGCCGGGCGTCCGCGAGCGTCACCCGGATCTTGTCCAGGGGCAGATCCAGCTCCTCCGCGATCAGCATCGCGCTCGACGTGGTGATGCCCTGCCCGACCTCCGCCCGGGGCAGTGCGAAGGAGGCCGTTCCGTCGGTGTCGATCCGGATGGTGATCAGGTTCGCCGTCGGCAGCGCCGCGTGGGTCAGCATGTCGTTGAGGTCGTAGATCTCGGAGGGCCCGGGAAGCGACGGCACCGCGGCGGAAGCCTCGGCCGGGGCCACGTACTCCTCACCGATCTGTGCGGCCACGGTCAGCGTGGTGGCCGCCACCACGTACCCCAGGAACCGTCGGCGAGTGAACTCCGCTGAATCCGACTCGGCTTCGTCCTGCTGCGAACGGCTGCGCACACCCATCGACTGTCCTTCCGGCGAACGATTGAAGATCAACAATGAACGGTGAACCCCGCACGGAACGGGCCCGGCCGCCGGGCGTCCTGCCACGCGGCGGACAGGTGTGGCGCCCGGCAGGTTCCGGTGCCGGATCTGCGGCGGGGGGCTCCATGGAGTCCGGCCGTGAACAGCCGACTGAATACGGCCGGGGCGTGATTTCCCTGGGCCGTGAGGCAGCGGTAGGTGTTCACCCGATCTCCTCTGACCAGACACGAATTGTGCGCATGCCGCATTCGTGAGGCCGCGTCGCGACGCGCTGACCGAGATATTCATGGGCCTGGCCTGGCTCTCGCCGTAGGCGGTCGGCGGAGAAATCTACCCGCTGGTTGTGCCCACGCACAATCGAGCGGCGCCTACGATGCCCCCGTGCTACCGCAGTTGGCGGACGGCCCTGCGCCCTGGGGGCGCCTGACCCCGCGATCCGTTGTGCATCGGATACCGGCTTCGTCATCGATTGCGATACCCGGAAATCTCCCCGTCACATGGCGACAGCAGCCGTGAAATACGGCGTGCTTAGCGTTTCCGTCGCGGACCGGGAAACGGGCCACCCCTCCGGCACCGTCCGCCCTGACGCAGACATCGGACACCCACACCGGCACGGGCCGTACTGCGCTCTCGAGCCGCCCGCGCCCGGACACCCCCGAGCGGGTTCCCACTCCCTCCCCTCCTGCCAACGGTGCCAAGCGGGGATCCGTACGGCCGCCGGCTGCCCACCCGCCCGTACGGCACACCACAGGGCCCATCACCTCAGGAGACGTGGCATGAGTGTTCCCTCACCACCAGCGGCGGAAGAGGCGCTGCGCGGTCCGGCGCCCGAAGCGCGGCCGGACGCCGAGGGGTCGGCGGCCGAGGAGACCCTGGAGGACTACACCCTCCGGTTCGCGCCCCGCAGTTACCGGCGCTGGACCCCGGCGGTGGTGGCGACCACCGCACTCGGCGGCATCGCCTACATGGCCGACTTCTCCATCGGTGCCGGTATCGGCCTCACCCACGGCACCGGGAACGCGCTCGCGGCGATCGCCGTCGCGGCAGCGGTCATCTTCCTCACCGGCTTTCCCCTCGCCTACTACGGTGCCCGCTACAACATCGACCTGGACCTGATCACCCGCGGCTCCGGGTTCGGCTACTACGGGTCGGTGCTGACCAGCGTCATCTTCGCCAGCTTCACCTTCATCTTCTTCGCCCTCGAAGGCTCGATCATGGCGCAGGGCCTGAAACTGGGGCTCGGACTGCCGCTGTGGCTCGGGTATCTGATCTCCACCCTGCTGGTGATCCCGCTCGTGGTCTACGGAATGAAGGCACTGAGCAAGCTCCAGGTGTGGACCACGCCGCTCTGGCTGCTTCTGATGGTCGGCCCCCTGCTGTATCTGGTCATCACCGATCCCGGCACGGTCCACCGCTTCCTGTCCTACGCCGGGAGCGACGGCACCGGCGGCATCGAAACGGCCCCGGTGCTGTTGGGTGCGGGCGTATGCCTCTCGCTGATCGCGCAGATCGGCGAGCAGATCGACTATCTGCGGTTCATGCCGCCCAAGACCCCGAAGAACAGGCGTAGTTGGTGGACGGCAGTGGTCATGGCCGGTCCCGGCTGGGTGGTGCTCGGTGCTCTGAAGCAGGCCATCGGGGTGTTCCTGGCGGTGTACATCCTCGCCGAGGTCGGGCCCGCCGCGGCCACCGAGCCCATCCAGCAGTTCCGCGGCGCCTTCGCCGCGATGCTGCCTTCCTGGCTGGTGATTCCGCTGGCCGTGGTCCTGGTCGTGATCAGCCAGATCAAGATCAATGTGACCAACGCGTACTCGGGATCGCTCGCGTGGACCAACTCCGTCACCCGGATCACCAAGCGCTACCCCGGCCGTATGGTCTTCGTTCTCCTCAACCTGGCATGTGCGCTGACGCTGATGGAGACCGACATGTTCAGCGTCCTCAATTCCGTCCTCGGGTTCTACTCCAACTGCGCGATCGCCTGGGTCGTCACCGTCGCCACCGACATCATGGTCAACAAGTACCTGCTCGGGCTCTCCCCACGGGTGCCCGAGTTCCGCCGGGGCATGCTCTACGCCGTCAACCCCGTGGGTGTGGTGGCGTTCGTCGCCGCTTCCGGCCTGTCGATCGCCATGTACTTCCACGCGCTCGGCGACACGCTCCAGCCGTACTCGCCGGTCGCCGCGGCCCTGATCGCCTTCGTCCTCACCCCGCTGACGGCGGTGCTGACCAAGGGCCGTTACTACCTGCGCCGCACCGACGACGGCATGGCGGAACCGCTCCTCGACCCGGACGGCAATCCCACCGCCACCACGTACTCGTGCCATGTGTGCCGCCAGAGCTTCGAGCGACCGGACCTGGCCGCCTGCCCCGCCCACGACGCGATGGTCTGCTCCCTGTGCCTGACCACCGACAAGACCGGCGCGCACCTCCTTCCCCCGGAGCGCGCCACGACCTGAAAGCGCCCCGGGAGGCCGCCGCGTCCCCTCTGTCGCCCCCCGTCGCCCCCGTCGCCGCCTCGGTGCCGACGGGGGCGACGGGCATGTCACCATGTGATGACATCGCATGGTGACATCGTCGACAGGAGGACTCCGCCGTGGAAGCCGCAGGTACGACCCGCTCGCCGAGGGAACGGCTGCTGGTGCCGGTGCTGCTCTCGGTGGGGATGCTGGTGGCGATCATCAGCAGCCTCGGTGCGCCGCTGATCCCGACGATCGCGCAGGTGGACCGGGTGTCCCTGAGCGTGGCCCAGTGGTCGTTGACGGTGACGATGCTGGTGGGCGCGGTGGCCACGCCGCTGATGGGGCGGCTGGGGGACGGGCCGCACCGCCGGAGAGTGATACTCGGCGGGCTGGCGGTGGTGCTCGTGGGCAGTCTGCTGGCGGCGCTGCCGACAGGTTTCGCCGGGCTGGTCGTGGGGCGGGCCCTCCAGGGCGTCGGCATCGGGCTGACCCCGCTGGCCATGGCCGCCGCCCGGGACGCGCTGCCGCCCGAGCGCGCCCGGCACGCGGTGGCCACCCTCTCCCTCACCTCTGCCGCCGGAGTGGGGCTCGGCTACCCGCTCACCGGGGTACTCGCCGAGTACCTGGGGCTGCACTCCGGATTCTGGTTCGCGGCGATCGCCACGGCGCTGGCGCTGGCGGCCCTCTGGGCGGTCCTCCCGCCGTCGTCGCAGCGGCCCGGACATCCGTTGGACGTCCTGGGGGCGCTCCTCCTGGCCGCGGGCATGGCCGGACTGCTCTACGCGACCACCGTGGGCGGGCGATGGGGCTGGGGATCCGCGCGGCTGCTCGGGCTGATCGCGGCGTCCGTGCTGCTGCTGGCCTGGTGGGTGGTGCACGAGCTGCGTACCGCTCATCCGCTGGTCGACGTGCGACTGGTCCGTGACCGGGCGGTGCTCGCCGCGGATCTCACCGCGCTGATCTCCGGCGTGGCGCTGTATGTGATGTTGGCGCTGGTGACCCAGTACGTGCAGACGCCGAAGGCGGCCGACTACGGATTCGGTGCCTCGGTCGTGGTCGCGGGTCTGGTGCTGGTGCCCTTCTCGGCGGCCAGCATGGTGTCCGGCCGCCTGGTGCGGCTGGTCTCCCGCAGCGTCCCGCCCGCCCGGCTGCTGCCCCTGGGCTGCCTTGTCTCCCTCGGCGGAACGGTGCTCTTCGCCTGCGCGCGGACCGGGCTGTGGGAGGTGTTCGTCACCATGGGGCTCATCGGTCTGGGCACCGGCGTCACCATGTCCGTGATGCCGGCGCTCATAGTGGGCGCGGTCCCGGCGCACGAGACCGGCAGCGCGATGAGCTTCAACCAGGTGGTGAAGTACATCGGGTACGCCATCGGCAGCGCGTTCAGCGCGGCCGTCCTCGCGCACCACACGGGCGCCGGGGGACTGCCCACGGACGACGGCTACGGCGTGGCCGCCCTCTCCAGCTGCGCGGTCTGGGTGGTCACCGCCCTGGCCGGATACCTGCCGGCCCGCGCGCCGCGCCCGGCCACCGCGTCCCGGCGGGTGCCGCGGGCCCGCGGGACGGCACCGGCCGCCGGAACACATAAGGTGGCCGTGACGGAGCGTGAGATCGCAGCGCGGGCGGACACGGAGGGGCATCGGTGAGCGGGAGACAGGAGGCGCGCCGCCGGGATTCCGCGCACAGCCGCGAGTCGCTGCTGCGGGCGGCGGGCGAACTCTTCGCGGAGCGCGGGTTCGACGGCACCACCACCCGGGACATCGGCCGGCGGGCGGGTGTGGATCCCGCCCTCATCGCACGCTACTTCGGGGGCAAGACGCAGCTGTACCTGGCCACCGTCGAAGCCGAGCGGGGCGACGCGGTGCTCGGCGACCTGTTCGACCCGGACCGGCTGCTGGACGTCCTGGAGCGGGTCGACCGCAAGGGCCTCGTCCCGATCCTCCAGGTCGCCGTCCAGCGGCTGAGCGATCCGGAAGCCGAGGCGGCCGCCCGCGCGGCGCTGCACGACCGGCTGGTGGAGCCGCTGTACCGGCGCTTCGTCGCCGAAGGGAAGGAACGGCCCCGGCTGCGGGCCGAGATGGTCGTCGCGGGGGTCATGGGCATCGTGCTGGGGCGACGGTCCGGCAGCTTCGACGAACTCGGCACGGTGGAACGGGGCGAGCTGTCCGTCCTGCTCAGGGAAGCCCTCACCGGCGGATACTGACGCGCCATCGGCTCCCGTCCCTGAGACGCGGGGTGGCGCACCGCGGGCCGGGGGAGCGCAAAGGCCCCCCGTTCCGCCGGTGCGGGAAACGGGGAGCCTCGGGCGCGCGGCGCCGGGCGGCTCAGGAGTTGAGCTCCTCCAGCGTCCTGCCCTTCGTCTCGACGGCGAACAGTGCGATGACCGCACCCACCGCCGCGACGCACGCCAGCTGGGCGAAGACCAGCGTCAGGCTGCCGCCCGCCCCCAGGATCGCGCCGACGACGATCGGGCCGAGGATGACGCCCGCCCGGTTCCACAGCCCGCCGAAGGCCGCGCCCTTGGCGCGGTTGCGCGTCGGGTACAGCTCGGGGGAGTAGAGGTAGAGCCCGGCGTTGATCGCATACACGAAGAACGTCGTGCAGGACGCCAGCGCCGCCACCTGGCCCCCGGAGACGGCTCCGGCCACTGCGAGGGTCCCCACCGCCAGTGCGGTACCGCCGAACGCGACCACCAGGGCCGGCCGCCGGCCGACCCGGTCGATCACGAGCGCGACCGCCAGCGTCCCGAGCAGGCCGGTGATGTTGCTGAGCAGCGTATAGACCAGCGCGGTGGTCAGGTCCAGGCCGAAGTTCTTGGTGTACAGGGACGGCAGCCAGGTGGAGATGCCGTGGTTGACGTAGTACGCGACGAACCAGAGGCCGGAGACGACCACGGTGCGGCGCAGGTAGCGCCCGCGGAAGAGTTCCCGCAGGCGTCCCTGGGAGCTGTCCGTGACCGCGGTGGCGGCGGCCGGCTCGGGAAGCGGGGCGGCGGTGGCACGCTCCACCTCCGCCTCGATCCGTGCCAGGACCCGCTCGGCCTCCTCCGTCCGGCCGCGCGCCAGCAGCCAGCGCGGGGACTCGGCGACGTGACGGGGGAGGACGGCGGCGATCAGCACGGGCAGCCCGCCGGCCACGAACATCGCCCGCCAGCCGAGGTGGGGCACCACCCACACGGCGACCAGGCTGGCGACGGTCAGACCGGCCGGGAAGATCATCTCGTAGAGCAGCACGAAGCGGCCCCGGCGGTCCGAGCGCGCGATCTCGTTGATGTAGGTGGCGGCGACGGGGACGACACCGCCGATGCCCAGACCCTGAACGAACCGGAAGAGCGCGAACGTCTCGATGCCGGTCGCGAGGGCGACGGCGAGGCTGGCGACCGCGGTGACGGCGACCCCGAGGGCGACGGTCCGGACCCGGCCGATCCGGTCGCCCAGCGATCCGGCCGCGAGAGCGCCCAGGAGCATGCCGATCGAGGCGGCGGTCAACGCGAAGGTGGCCTGCCCCGTCGTGAGGTGCCAGTCCCGCACGAGGACGGGGAGTGCGGAGGCGGCCAGCAGCTGGTCGAACGCCTCGAAGAAGGTGACGGCGCCGATCAGGAAGCGGACCTTGACGTGCCAGCGGGAGTGCGGCAGTCGTTCGAGCCGTGCGGCGATCGATCCTGCTGATCCCGCGGCTGGCCGTCCGGCCACAGTCGTCATGAAGGTTCCTTCCGCGAACAGAGAAGATGCCGAGACAGTAGGAACAGTTGCCTAAGCGGTCAATAGTTAATGGCAAAGATAATTTTCGGTGTCGCAGGCCTTGCCGTCGAAATACTTAAGCACTTAGATTTCTAGCCCTCAGAGTCGCAGCGCTCGCCGCTGCAAGGGCTCCGGGTCACACCCATCCGCCGACCGGTCCGGGAGGTCCGCCGTGCCTCGTTTCTCCACCGACATCCTGATCGGGGGGCAGTGGCGCCCCGGTGCGGGCGCCCCGATCGAGACCGAGGACCCGGCCACCGGCCAGGTCATCGCGTCCCTCCGGGCGGCCTCGGTGGAAGAGGTGGACGAAGCGGCCCGAGCCGGCGCGCGCGCCGCCAACGACCCGGCCTGGCGCGACCTGCTGCCCCACCGGCGCGCCAGGCTGCTGCACCGCATCGCCGAGCTGATCGAGGACGCCGCGGACGAACTGGCCGCCGTCCAGACCGCCGACACCGGCAAGACCCTCGCCGAGACGAAGGCCCTCGCGCTGAGCGCCGCCGCGACCTTCCGCTACACCGCGGCCGCCCTGGAGACGGCCGAGGACGCCCTCACCCCCGCGCGCGGCGCGTACGTCACGATGAGCGTGTACGAGCCGATCGGCGTCGTCGCGGCCATCAACCCGTGGAACTCGCCGGTCGCCAGCGACGCGCAGAAGATCGCCCCCGCGCTCGCGGCCGGCAACGCCGTCCTCCTCAAGCCCGCCGCCTGGACGCCGTTGGTCTCCCTCGTCCTCGGGCGGCTGATCACCCGCGCGCTGGACGAACTGGGCCTGCCGACGGCGCTGTTGTCCGTGCTGCCGGGCAGCGGCCGGGTGATCGGCGACGCGATCGCCGGCCACCCCCTGGTCGGCCGCATCGGCTTCACCGGCGGGACGGACACCGGCCGGGCCATCGCCGCGGTCGCCGCCGCCAAGCTGATCCCCGCCTCGCTCGAACTGGGCGGCAAGTCCCCCACCATCGTGCGGGCCGACGCGGACATCCAACAGGCCCTGGCCGGCGTGCTGTTCGGGATCTTCTCCTCCAGCGGCCAGTCCTGCATCGCCGGATCGCGGCTGTTCGTCGCCCGCGAGATCTACGACGAGTTCGTCGGCGAACTCGTCGCCCGCGTAAGCAAGTTGCGCGTCGGTGCCGGTACTGCCCCCGGCACCCAGGTGGGCCCGCTCGTCCACCACCGGCACCGCGACGCCGTCGCCGCGTACGTGGACCTCGCCCGCGAGGAGGGCGGCCGGATCCTGTGCGGCGGCGCCGCACCCGAGGGCGACGCCTACAAGGACGGCGCGTACTACCTGCCGACGGTCATCGACGGGCTCCCCAACACCGCCCGGGTGTGCCAGGAGGAGATCTTCGGCCCCGTGCTGATCGCCCTGCCCTACGACGACGAGGACGACCTGGTATGCCAGGCCAACGACTCGGTGTACGGCCTGGCGTGCGGCATCTGGACCCGCGACCACCGGGCGGCCTGGCGGCTGGCGCGCCGCATCGAAGCGGGCACCGTCTGGATCAACACGTACAAGCAGTTCAGCATCGCCACCCCCTTCAGCGGGATGAAGGACAGCGGCCTCGGCACCGAGAAGGGCCGTGACGCGATCCGCGCCTACCAGCGGCAGAAGTCCCTGTACTGGGGCACCTCCGACGCGCCCCTCCCGTGGGCCGGATAGACCCGCCCGCGCCCTGACACTTCGCCCCTGCCCCCAGCTCCCGGAGACGGTCATGCCCCAACCACCCATCGCCCGACTGCGCGCCCTGCGCTCCGTCGAGCTGCTCACGCCCACGTTCGGCGACGCCGCCGACTTCTACGCCGAGGCGTGGGGGCTCGAGGTCGTCGAGTCTGCGCGCGACGCCGTATGGCTGCGCGGCACCGGTGCGGAGCACCACGCGCTCCAGCTGACCCGCTCGCACCGCGTCGGCCTCGGCCGGATCTCCTTCGCCGTCGCCACCCCCGCCGAGGTCGACGAGGCGGCCCGCCGGCTGCTCGCCCGCGGCATCACGCCCGTCGCCGGGCCCGGCCCCCTCGACCAGGTCGGCGGCGGCTACGGCCTGCGCTTCACCGACCACGAGGGCCGCCTGATCGAGCTGTCCGCCGAGACCTGGGCCGTCCGGCCCCGCGGCCGGGACGAGGCGGTCCCGGTCGGGGTCACCCACGCCGTCCTCAACACCACCGACATCGACGCGTCCGTCGCCTTCTACTGCGACGTCCTCGGCCTGCGCGTGTCCGACTGGTCCGAGCACCAGATGGCCTTCCTGCGCTGCAACGCGGACCACCACTGCATCGCCTTCAACCAGGCCGAGTGGGCCTCGCTGAACCACATCGCCTACGAGATGACCTCGGTCGACCACTTCATGCGGGGGCTCGGCCGGCTGCGCCACCACGGCATCACCCCCCAGTGGGGACCCGGCCGGCACGGCCCCGGCGACAACACCTTCTCCTACTTCACCGACCCCACCGGCCTGGTCTGCGAATACACCTCGGATGTCGCGCAGGTGGTGGAGGACCGCTGGATCGCCAAGGTGTGGCGGCGCACCCCCGAACTGTCCGACCTGTGGGGCACCGCGGGCCCGCCCTCCCCGGAGATCCGCTGCCATATGGCGGGCACCCCCGATCCCGGCCCACTCGCCGCCCCCGCCCCCGCCGAGGAGACCGCATGACCACCACCCCACGCACGCAACAGGTCCGCAAGGTCGGCGTCGTCGGCTGGGGCGCCATCGGCCGCGTCGTCGGCACGGCCCTCGCCGAACAGGGCATCCCCGGCGCGGCGCTGGAGTGCATCATCGACAACCGCCCCCTCGGGGACAGCGCACCCGCACCGCAGCTCACCTTCGAGGAGGCCCTCCAACGCTGCGACCTGATCGTGGAGGCGGCGGGACAGGGCGTCATCCGCGAATGGGGCGAGCGCGTCCTCGCCTCCGGCACCGACCTGCTGATCGCCTCCACCGGCGCACTGACCGACGAGGAACTGGCCAAGCGGCTGCTCGCGGCGGGACCGGGCCGGGTCTACTTCACCGGCGGCGCCGTCGGCGGCCTCGACCTCCTCCAGGCCGTCCGCTCCCTCGGCCCGCTGCACGAGGTGCGCCTGACCACCACCAAGCTGCCCGCCACCCTAGAACAGCCCTGGATGGACGAGGAGTTGCTGACCCGGATGCGGACGGCGACCGGGCCGGTCGAGGTCATGGCGGGCACCGCCCGCGACATCCCGGTGAAGTTCCCCAAGTCGACGAACGTCGCCGCCTCGGTCGCCCTGGCCGTCGGCGACCTCGACGCAGTGCGGGTCCGGGTCGTCGCCGACCCCGGAGCGCACCACACCCGGCATGTCATCGAGGCGTCCGGGAGCCACGGGACGTACCGCTTCGACGTCGCGCATCTGCCCGACCCGGGCAACCCGGCGACCAGCCAGGTCGTGCCGTACGCCGTGCTGCGCAGCCTCGCCGCGCTGGCCGGACGGACGGGACAGATCCTGTGACGGCCGCTGTGCACGCGGACACCACGACGGCGGCCGGGCCCGCCCTGCACGTCGAAGAGGCCGGCGACCGGGGGCCGCTGCTGCTGTGCCTGCACGGCATCGGCTCCTCGTCGGCCGCGTTCGCACCGCAGCTCGCCGAACTGGGACGCTCCGCGCGCGTCGTCGCCTGGGACGCCCCCGGATACGCCAGGTCGGCCGACCCCGAAGGCCCGTTGACCCTCGACGACTACGCCGACACGGCGGCCGGACTGATCCGTGCGCGGGGCGGCAACGCCCATGTCCTGGGGGTTTCCTGGGGCGGAGTGATCGCGCTGCGGCTCGCCGTCCGCCATCCGGAGCTCGTCGCGTCCCTCATCGTCGCCGACTCCAGCCCGGGATCCGGCACCGACCCGGCAAAGGCGACCGCCATGCGGGCGCGGGCCACCGAGCTGGCCGAGTCCGGGCCCCGGGCGTTCGCCGGACGGCGCGCACCCCGCCTGGTGTCCGAACGGGCCCCCGCCGCACTCGTCCAGCGCGTGACCGACACCATGGCGGAGGCGGTCCGCCTGCCGGGCTACGGCTACGCCGCCGAGTCGATGGCCGCCGCCGACCTGCGCGGCGAACTGTCCCGGATCACCGCCCCCACGCTCGTCCTCTGCGGCGACCAGGACCGCGTCACCGGCATCGATGCCTCCCAGGCCCTCGCCGGTGCCGTCCACAAGACCGCCTACGTGATCGTCAAGGACGCCGGTCACCTGGCCAACCAGGAGCAGCCCGCGCACTTCAACGCCTGGGTGCTCGCCCACCTCCGCATCACCGCGGGTATCCCCGAATAGGAGCTCACCATGCCGCTCACCACCACCGCATACGACAACGGCGGCGACCTCGCCGCGTACACCGACTCCCTGATCGCCACGAAGGAGTCCCGCGTCGCCGACTTCAACACCCTCTCCTTCCAGGAGAAGGCGGGCCCGCAGTACCGCCGCGGCCAGATCCGGTACGTCGGTTCCGGCGCCACCGGCAACCACGAGAACGACAGCCGCATCATCCCGTCGGGCGGCTTCACCTTCTCCAACATGCTGCTGCCGCCCGGCGCCGAGGGCCCCGAGCACACCCACCACGACGTCGAGGAGGCGTTCTTCGTCCTGGAGGGCCGGGTGCGCGTCGGCATCCACCGGGGCGAGAACGAGGTGGAGTACCGCACCCTCGGCTACCGCGACATGATCGTCGTCCCGGCGGGTGTGGCCCGTTCCCTGAAGAACGAGGGCGACACCGACGCGCTGTTCTGCGTCGTCATCGGCACGCAGAAGCCGCAGGTGCCGACCTACCCCGAGCACTCGCCGATGCACGGCGTCACCCGTGACTGAGCAGCCCGCGACCGGCGGCCGCAGCGTCGTCGTCACCGGTGCGGGCCGTGGCCTGGGACTGGCCATGGCCCGCCGGGCCGGCCAGGACGGCTTCCGGGTCGTCCTGGCCGAGCTGGCGGAGGAGCGGGGCCGGGCCGCCGCGGAGCGGCTGCGCGCGGAAGGCATCGACGCCCACTTCACGCGCTGCGACGTCGCGGACCCGGCCTCGGTGGAGCAACTCGCCCATTTCACAAGCGAGTTGGGACCTCTCTATGGCCTGGTCAACAATGCGGCGCTCGCCAACGGCGTGGGCGGCAAGGAATTCCAGGACATCGACGTCGAGGCGTGGGACCGGCTGATGACGGTCAACGCCCGCAGCCCCTGGCTGGTGTCCAAGGCCCTGCTGCCGCAGCTCCTCGCCCACGGCGGCCCCGGCCGCATCGTCAACCTCGCCTCCGACGCGGCCCTGTACGGCTCCCCGCGGCTGGCCCACTACGTCGCCTCCAAGGGCGCCGTGATCGCCCTGACCCGGGCCATGGCCCGCGAACTCGGCGACAAGGGCATCACCGTCAACGCGGTCGCCCCCGGCCTGACCGAATGCGAGGCCACCGAGACCGTGCCCGCCGAACGGCACGACCTCTACCGCCTGAACCGGGCGGTCTCCCGCCCCCAGCAGCCCGACGACCTCACCGGGACCGTCGCCTTCCTGCTCGGTGAGGAGTCCCGCTACCTGACCGGACAGGTGATCGCCGTCAACGGCGGTTTCACCATGCACTGACCACTATGCGCTGACCACCCTGCACTGACCACGGTGCACTGAACAACAGGAGACAACAGTCATGGATCTGGGCCTCGCCGACCGCACCATCGTGGTCACCGGCGGCAGCTCGGGCGTCGGCCTGGCCACGGTCCGCGCCCTCCTCGACGAAGGCGCGAACGTCGCCACCTGCGGGCGCGACGCCGACCGGCTCGACCGGGCGGCGGCCGGCCTCGGCAGCGACCGGCTGCTGACCGGCGTGTGCGACGTACGCGACCCGGACGCCGTACGCGAGTTCATCCAGCTCGCCGCCGGCACGTTCGGCGGTATCGACGGACTCGTCAACAACGCGGGCCAGTCCCGGATGAAGCGCCTGGACGAGACCACCGCCGACGACTGGCGCGACGAGCTGGAGCTGAAGTTCAGCGGCGTCCTCAACCCGCTGCACGCGGCCCGCCCGCACCTGAAGGCATCGCCCGCCCCCAGCGTCGTCAACGTCAACGCGGTCCTGGCCAAACAGCCGGAGACCCGCCTGATCACGACGAGCGCCGCCCGCGCGGGCATTCTCAACCTCTCCAAGTCCCTGTCCGCCGAACTCGCCACCGACGGCATCCGGGTCAACTCCGTATGCCTCGGCCTGATCGACACCGGCCAGTGGACCCGCCGCCACGCCGCGGCGGACACGAGCCTGACCTACGAGGACTGGCAGGAGCGGCTCGCCACCGACCGCGGCATCGCACTCGGCAGACTCGGCCGGGCCGAGGAGGTCGCCTACCCGATCGTCACGCTGCTCTCGCCCCGCGCCTCGTACATCACCGGCACTAGCATCGACGTCTGCGGTGGCGTCGGCCGGTCCATCCTCTGAGGAGACCTCACCATGCGTTACGACAACGGAGGCGATCTCCTCGTCGCCGTCCTGCGGGAACTCGGCATCGACACCGTCTTCGGCATCGTCAGCGTGCACAATCTGCCGCTGGTCGAGGCCGTCGACCGGGAACTGCGGTTCGTCCCCGTCCGCCACGAGGCATCCGCCGTCAACGCCGCCGACGCCTACGGGCGCGCCCGCGGCGGCATCGGCTGCGCCCTCACCTCCACCGGCACCGGCGCGGGCAACGCCGCCGGATCACTGATCGAGGCGCTCAGCGCGGGCACCTCCGTCCTGCACATCACCGGCCAGGTGGAGAGCCAGTACCTGGGCAGCGGCCGCGGCTTCATCCATGAGACCAAGGACCAGCTGGGCATGCTGAGCGCGGTCTCCCACTACGCCGCCACCGTGCCGTCCGCCGACGACGCGGGCCGAGTCCTGCGCCGGGCGGCCCGCCTCGCGCGCACCGCACCCGGCGGACCCGCGAGCGTCGAATGGCCCATCGATCTGCAGTACGCGGCCCAGACCGATACGGCCACGGAGACGGCCCCGGCCGTCGTGCCGCGTCCCGCACAGGACGAGCTGGCCGCCGCCGGCGCGCTGCTGGCCTCGGCGCGACGGCCCCTCATCTGGGCGGGCGGCGGTGCCACCCGGGCCCGTACGGCACTCGCGGACCTGCTGGCCGCCACCGGCGCGGGACTGCTCACCTCGAACTCCGGACGCGGAGCGGTACCCGAGGACCACCCCCAGGTCATCGGCAACTTCGCCACCACCCCGCCGGTCCGCGCGCTGCTCGCCGACGCCGACGTCCTGCTGACCATCGGCACGCACTTCCGCTCCAACGAGACCGCCGACTACGGGCTCGGCCTCCCCGCCGCCCACATCCAGATCGACCTCGACGCCGACGCGCTGGGCCGCGTCTACCCCGCGCAGCACCCGCTGCACGGCGACGCGGCCGATGTCCTCGCGGCGCTGCTGCCGCACGCCGCAGCGGCCGAGCCGGGCTGGACGGACCGGGTCGCCGCGACCCGCGCACTCGTACGGTCCACGCTGCACGACAACATCGGGCCCCAGGCGGCGATCTGCGACGCGATCCGCACCGCACTGCCCCGCGAGGCCGTCGTGGCCCGCGACGTCACCATCGCGTCCAGCAGCTGGGGCAACCGGCTGCTGGAGATATACGACCCGCGCGACAACGTCTTCCCGCGCGGCGGCGGCATCGGCCAGGGCCTCGGCATGGGCATCGGCGCCGCCCTCGCCCGACCGGACGCGCCCACGGTCGTGATCGCCGGCGACGGCGGCCTCGCCGTCCACCTCGGCGAACTCCTCACCCTCGCCCAGGAACGGCCCCGGCTCACCCTGCTCGTCTTCAACGACGGCGGGTACGGCGTGCTGCGCAACATGCAGGACACCTACGCGGAGCGCCGCTCCGGCGTCGACCTCGCCACCCCCGACTTCGAGCGGCTCGCCGCCGCCTGCGGGCTGCCGTATCTGCGGATCGCCGCCGAGGAGCACGCCGGGCCGGTGCTGGACGAGGCCGTCGCGTCGCACGGGCCGGTGCTCGTCGAGGTCGACCTGACGGCGCTGGGCCCGATGAAGAACCCGTTCACCCCGCCCGTGAAGATCCCGGGACAGTGAGGAGCCGGCCGAGATGACCGAAACACCCCTGCACCTGACCGTGCACCGCATGACCTGGGAAGCCGAGGGGGTGCTGTCCCTCGAACTGACCCACCCCGACGGCAAACCCCTGCCCGCCTGGACCCCCGGCGCCCACATCGACGTCGAGGTGGGCGGCCGGATCCGCCAGTACAGCCTGTGCGGCGACCCCCGGGCGACGACGACGTACCGGATCGGCGTGCTCAACGAACCCGCCTCACGCGGGGGTTCGCGCCATGTGCACACCCAACTGCGCCCCGGCCAGACCGTCACGGTCTCCGCGCCGCGCAACCACTTCGCCCTGGAGGACGCCCCCGGATACGTCTTCGTGGCGGGCGGCATCGGCATCACCCCGCTCCTGGCCATGGCCCGCGAGGCCGCCCGCCGCGGCACCGACTGGCGCATGGTCTACGGCGGCCGCAGTCGCGCCTCGATGGCCTTCACCGACGAACTGGCCGCACTCAACGGCGAGATGACCCTCGTCCCACAGGACGAGCACGGACACATCGACCTGGATGCCGCGCTCGCCGACCTGCCCGCCGGCACGCTCGTCTACTGCTGCGGCCCGGAGCCGCTGCTGGCGGCCGTCGAGCGGAAGTGCCCCGCCGAGCGGCTGCGCGTGGAGCGCTTCGCGGCACCCGTCGTGCAGCGCCCGGGAGACGACGAGGCGTTCGAGGTCGAGTGCCGCGCCTCCGACCGCACCCTCACCGTCGGCCCGGACACCTCGATCCTCCAGGCCGTGGAGGACGCCGGCATCAGCGTCAACAGCTCCTGCCGGGACGGCATCTGCGGCTCCTGCGAGACCCGGGTCCTCGCCGGCACCCCCGACCACCGCGACTTCCTGCTCAGCGAGGCCGAGCACACCGCGAACGCGACCATGATGATCTGCGTCTCGCGCTGCACCTCCGGCCGCCTCGTCCTCGACCTGTGACCCGACGACCCCCGCCCCGACCGTAGGAGGCCCCGATGACCACCGCCGCCCCCTGGCCCTACCTGGACGCCCACCAGTCCCGTACGCACGAACCCACCCCCTACGAGTGCAAACTGGCCGCCACCCTCGAAGAGGTCTTCAGCAAGGACGGCCACGAACTCACCGACGTCATCCGTGGACTGAATGACCGTCAGATCCACGCACCCGACGGCGCCCCCTGGACCGAAGAGTCCTTCCGCGCCGAGATGCACCGCCTGGGAGCCTGACCATGACCCTGTCCACCCACGACACCGCCGACCACATCTACGCCACCGGCCTGCGCAATCAGTGGCACGCCGTCGTCCCCTCCTCCTTCGTCGCCCCCGGCGCGATGCGCAAGGTCACCGCGCTCGGCGAACAGTGGCTGCTCTTCCGCCGCTCCGACGGCGCCCTCTCCATGCTCGCCGACCGCTGCCCCCACCGCGGCGCCCCGCTGTCCCTGGGCAAGCACCTCGGGGACCGGGTCGCCTGCTGGTACCACGGCGTCGAGGTCGAGACCGACGGCACCGTCTCGTCGGTGCCCGGCCTGCCCGGTTGCAATCTCGAAGGCAAGAAGCTCGTCACCTCGCTGCCGGTCCGTGAGGTCGCCGGCGCGATCCTCGCCTACTTCGGGGACGAGCAGCACCCCGACCCGGTCGAACTGACCCTCCCCGAACCGCTCGACGACCCCGACGTGGAGCCGATCCTGTGCTACGCCGAGTGGGACGTCCCGTGGCGGTACGCCATGGAGAACCTCCTCGACCCCATGCACGGCGCGTTCCTGCACCACGAGTCCCACACCATGTACGACGGGGACACCACGGCCAAGTTCCGCATCCGCGAGACCGACCGCGGCTACTTCTTCGAGAAGACCGACCAGCGGGGCGTCAATTTCGACTGGGTCGAGCTGTGCCGCACCGGCGTCGACTGGGTGGACCTCTCGATCCCGTACCCGCCCTCCGCGGGCCCCGGCGGCGCCTTCGGCATCGTCGGCATGGTCTGCCCGGTGGACGCCGCGCGCACCGGCGTCTTCTTCTGGCGCTACCGCCGTGTGCAGGGCTGGCAGCGCGACACCTGGCGCTTCCTCTACAAGACGCTGATCGAGCAGCGGCACTGGGAGGTCCTGGAGCAGGACCGCGTCATGCTGGAAGCCATGCCGGCGGACGCCGATCAGCGCGAGAACCTCTACCAGCACGACCTGGGCGTGGTGCGGCTGCGGCGCCTCTACCGGGCGCAGGCCGAGCAGCAGTCCGTGGCGGCCACCCCGGCCGGCTGACCCGGTCAGCCCCGGGCGGGGGGCTCCTCGTCCGAGGAGAGGATCGAGTGCTCCAGCTTGCGCAGCAGCCGTGCGAGCTGGCGGCACTCGGCCGGGGACATCCCGCCGAGCATCCGGCGCTCGTTGTCGAGGTGCTCGGCGAACACCTGGTCCACCTTGGCGAGCCCCTCGTCGGTGAGCCGCGAGTACACGACGCGCCGGTCCTCGGCGTCCCGCTCCCGCACGATCAGACCGTCCTTCTCCAGCCGGTCGATCCGCAGCGTGACCCCGGCGGACGACACCAGCCCCGAGTCGGCGAGCTGGCCCGCGGTCAGCCGGTACGGCCGGCCGGCGCGCCGCAGTGCGGTCAGCACATCGAAGCCGGCCACCGACAGGCCATGGTGCTCTATCGACGACGTGAGGCGGGTGCTGTAGCGCAGGAAGGAGCGGTGCAGCCGCGCCAGGACCTCCAGCGGAGAGGTGTCCAGCTCGGGCCGTTCCCGCGCCCAGTCCTCGACGACCATCGCGACGGCATCCCGATCTCCCGTCGCCCTGCGCTCCGCCATCCCGTCCCCTCACACGACCCGCAGGACGTGTCGCCGCAGCTCATGCCCGGCACCCACACCCCTTACCCCTGAAAATTCTACCCCTGAGGCGACCTCGTGCCGTCGTGCAGCCGGTACGGACGGCTCGGCAGGGACGTCCGCCGCGTCGGCGCCCGAGGCCCCCGAGGGCCACGGTGGGGTCAACCGATCGGATGACCCCGGTCTCCGCCGATCCGCGCGTCGACGCGAGCCGGTACGACGACGGGATGCGGCCGGTACACGGCCCAGGATGGATGACGGAGCGGGCGGCAAGGCCCCGGCCCACCGAGGGGGAGCGTCGGGCGGCGAGCCAGGCCATTCCCCGAACACCCCTGAAAAATATCGGAGTTGATCGGAGTTGCCTTCCGTGCAGCACGGCAAGAAGGTCTCCCGGCGCGCCCGGGTCGTCACCGGCGGTATCGCTGCCGCCCTCGTCATCGGCGGTTTCGGTGTCTGGTCCGCGAACGCCACCACCCCGGCCGCCCCTGCCACCCCGGCCGCAGCCAAGACCGCCGCGAGCGGCGGCAACCTCACCCGGTCCACCCACCTGACCGTCGCGGCCGCCACCGACGCCGCCGAGGCCGTGCTGGACGCGGCGAAGAAGGAGCACCAGCGCGTCTCCGTCGCCGTCGTGGACCGCAACGGCAACACGCTCGTCCAGCTGCGGGGCGACGGGGCGGGCCCGCAGTCGTACGAGTCGGCCGTGAAGAAGGCCTACACCGCCGTCTCCTGGAACGCCCCGACCTCCGAGCTGGCCAAGCGCCTGGACAGTGCCCCGACGCTGAAGGACATCCCGGGCACCCTCTTCCTCGCCGGCGGCGCCCCGGTCACCGTCAAGAACGCGCCGGTCGCCGCGATCGGCGTGGCCGGCGCCCCGTCCGGCGCCCTGGACGAGAAGTTCGCCCGAGCCGGCGTCGCCGAGCTGGCCGATTGACCTGCGGCATGCCGAAGATCCCGGACCGTACGGTCGCCCTGACCCCGGCGGCGCACGGAACCCCCCCCGTGCCGTGCGCCGCCGGCCGCCCCTGTCCGCACCCCGCATCCGCGCCGGGCTGCGGGCGGGGATCGCGATCGCGGTCCGTACGAAGATCGCGACGATGCTGTCCGCGCTGCGCACCCGCACCCCCTGGAGTTCAAGGAGCACCACGATGAACGCCCTCGACCGCGCCCTGGTGGCGGCCGCGACACACGGCGACACCGACGCCGTGTGCGCCGCCCTCGACGGAGGCGCCGCGGTGGACACCCGCGACGAACACCGCCGCACGCCCCTGTTGCTGGCCGCACTCGGCGACCACGTACAGACTGCCGAGGTACTGGTGGCCGCGGGTGCCGACCCCAATGCCCAGGACGACCAGCGCGACAGCCCGTGGCTGGTCACCGGCGTCACCGGCAGCGTCGCCATGATGCGCGCCCTGCTGCCCGCCGGGCCCGACCTGACGGTCACCAACCGCTTCGGCGGCACGTCGCTCATCCCGGCTGCCGAGCGCGGTCACGTCGACTACGTCCGTGCCGTGCTCCGCGAGACCGACATCGACGTCGACCATGTGAACCGGCTGGGCTGGACCGCCCTGCTGGAAGCCGTGATCCTCGGTGACGGCGGCAGCGCCCACCGGGAGATCGTCGAGCTGCTGATCACCGCCGGAGCGACCCTGGACCTACCCGACAAGGACGGCGTCACCGCCCTCGGCCACGCCGTGCGGCACGGATACACCGAGATCGCCGATCTGCTCAAGGCCATCCGGTGAGGCAGGCCGAGCCCTCGCGGCGGGTCCCGCCGGCCGTACGAGCCTCGGCCGTGCTCGCCGCGATCGCGCTCATGGTCACGGGGTGCTCCGCCGGCGCGGCGGACGACTCGGCGGCACGGCACGACGGTTCACCGTCCGCCGCGGCGAAGAAGGTCCCCGCGCCCGCCGGCCGGACGCCCGACGGCACCCTGCTCGTCGCCGACTTCGGCGCCGACACCGTGACCTTCGTCGATCCCGCCCGCGGCGCTTTCGACTCCGTACGCGTCGGCACCGCCCCGTACGGGCTGGTCGTCGGCGACGACGGCCGGGCCTGGGTCGCCACCGCCGAGGGCGTCGCCGTCGTCGACACCGCCGAACGGAAGCGGATCACCCGCATCCCGTACGAGACGGAGGGCATCGGGGCCCCGACACACGGCGAGTACCGCGGCGGCGGCATGGGTATCGCGCTCGCCCCCGATGGCCGTCACGCATACGTCGGCGTCAACCGGCCCGGCACCAACGGCACCGTCGAGGCGATCGACACCCGCAGCCTGAAGGTCACCGGGGTCGCCGAGGTGGGCCGCCGTCCGTTCGACGTGGATGTCGCACGCGACGGGCGCAAGGTGTACGCCACGGATCACGACTCCTTCGATGTCACCGTGGTGACCCCGGGCTCCCTCCGCACCCGGCGCATAGAGGTCGCCCCCTACGGCACCGAAGGCGGCCTGGGCTCCTGGCTCAAGCCGCACTACACCGCCGTACGCCCGTCCGACGGCAAGCTGCTGCTGCCGTTCGAGGGGGAGCGTCTGGCCGTCGTCGACCCGGACACGGGCCGCTCGCGCATCGAGAGGATGACCGCCAACACCCATCAGCACGGCGTCACGATCACCGCTGACGGCACGCTGTTCGCCGTCGGCACCGGCCCGATCGACCCCTCCCGGGACAAGGGCCCATCGCTGACCGTGCGCACCCCGCAGGGGCGGGAGAAGGTCATCCCGTTGGACGGTCCCCACGAGGACGTCGCGGTCTCGGCCGACGCCCGCACCGCCTACGTCACGGGAGGCTTCACCCGCGACGGCTACTGGAACGGCATCTCCGTCGTCGACGTGGACTCCGGCACCGTCCGGCGCCTCGCCGCGGGCGAGCGTCCCTTGGGCATCGCGATTCTCTGACCGCGGGACAACGCCGCCGCCGAGAAACGCAGCCCGCCCTCGCGGACACAGCCGCTGCGTCCAGGGCCGCGCGCCGCTGGTCCGTGCCTTCACGCCGAGCGACGCCTGCCTCATCCTTCCGGTATGATCATGGTGCAGCTTCCGCTTGCGGGTGGGAGTCGCGCGTCTGTGGTCCAAGGAAAGACGTCCACCAGCCGGTGGGAGATGCAGGTGCAAGGCCTGCCGGGCGCTCTGCAAATGGTCCCTTCCTCGTACGAGGAAGGGACCATTTTCGTTGTGAGGCTGCCCAGGCGATAGGTGTGAGGACGCCCCTCCGCCCTGCGACCTAGTTCCGTCGCCGGATGTGACCGAGCGTCTCACGCCATAACCTCCCCACATGACGGCAGTTGACTCTCACTCAAGCGGCCCCCGTAGCCCTGAGCAGCGCAAACGCGAGGCGCTCGAACGGCTCGCGAAGGACAATGACGTATGGGTCGCCACGGCCGATGCCACCGGCGAGCCGTGCCTCGTTCCGCTGGCCTTCTGGTGGGATGGCGAGGCGGTATGGCTGTCCACCCGCGACACCAACCCGACCGGGCGCAATCTTTGTGCCTCGGGCCGGGTCCGGCTCAGCTTCGGACACACCCGCGACGTGGTCCTCGTCCACGGCACCGCACGCACGCTGACCCGCGAGGAGCTTCCGGCCGAGGTGGGCGACGCCTTCGCGGCCAAGGACGGCTGGGATCCTCGCGAGGACCACCCGTCGTACGTCTTCTTCCAGGTCACCCCGCAGGTGCTGCAGGCGTGGGGCACGGTTCCCGAGATGGCCGGACGGACCCTGATGCGCGACGGGAAGTGGCTGGTCTGAAACGTCCATCGGCAGTGGCTGTTGGCGACGTCGTACGGCTGCGATCATCCGTGACATGACGGTTGGTCGGGACGGTGACGTCGTCTTTCGGCGTGCCGGCGACGAGGACATCGGCGATGTGCTGAACGTACTGGACGAAGCGGCGGGATGGCTCGGGGCGCGGGGGATCGGCCAGTGGCCCGCGCGCTTCGAGGCCGGCTGGGTGACGGATGCCCTCGCCCGCGGTGAGACCTGGCTATTACGAGGCGCGGGGCTTTGCGCACTGTGGCGATGTACCGGTGGGCGGTGCTCCGGGCCGGCGCCAGGATGAGGGCCCGGTCACCTGGGTGAGCCGTGACGAGTGGGCATTCACCGCTGCGTGAGTGGCGCGCTGCAACCACGCCGCGCGATGCCCGCGACCGGGACGGTCGCTTCGCAGCGGAGGGAAAGTTTCCCTCGGCGTGCCTCAATCCCGGATCCGGGCCGAGCCGAGCGACTGGTCAAGCCGCGACGGCCACCTGCGCGAGGTGACCCTCGACGCCCGAAGCGCCCGGCCTGTCGTTTCCCGCACTGGGGCGGCGGACGGCACGCGAAATCGGCAGTCTCAATAAGTAGGAAAATCAGTCCAATAGGTCGTTCGGTGAGTGCGCGTAGGGCAATGAATGTTGCTCCGGAAGATCAAGAGCACTCACTTGAGTGAAACCGGCCGAGACGATTTGGTCTCGATGGACATACCTCGACTACGGTTACGGAAGAGCGGGTACTGGACCCCATCGATGAGGAATTCGACCCATCATGGAAATCACGAATTCTGCAAATGGGTGCTTCAGTCCGCCGAGCTGCACTGCTTCGGTGTTCCAAGTGTCCCGGGGTCTCTGTCATACGTATGCGTAGAAGAGGATGGAGCATCATGCCGCCCGTAGTACCGCCCTTCCTGATCGGCCTCATCGTCGCGCCACTGGCCAAGCGTCTCGTCAAGCCGCTGATGCGCGGTGTCGTCAAGACGTCCGTCGGTCTCGCCCTTGAGGTGAAGAAGGCGACCCATGAGGCCGGAGAGAACATCCACGGCCTTGCGGCCGAGGTGGCCGCCGAGATGATGGCGGCCCAGATCGTCGCCGGTGACGTCGAAGCCCATTCGGGTGACGGCCAGCAGGCCGCCGAGAGCAGCGCCCCGAAGGGCGAAAAGGATGAGGCCGCCCGCGCCGACGGCGAGGCGAGGGCTTCGAAGATCCGCGCGACTGCCGGCGCCGGCAAGGCGCGCTGACGGATTGTCCGGCGGCCCGGCCGCCGCACGGGCTCGGAGAAATGCGCCCGAGTGGCGGTCGGCCGCGGATCCGCCGACCGCATTGTTTCCCCCAGACTTTCCACTCTGCCGCATTAGTCCGTCCCGCTCGTGACGGATTTGCGACCTCCATAAACAGGTGATCGTACACATGCCATCTCTGCTGGGTGCCGCAGCCGGATATCGCTCCGTGGATTTGGACGTGCGTCCGCGTTCGGTTATTCCGGGCCGCCAGCGCTGGGACGTCAAGCTGCTTCGCGGACGGCCTCAGGAGGCCGAAGTCCTCGCCGCGGCCCTGCGACGCCTTTCCGGGATCACCGATGCGCAGGCCAGCCCGATCACCGGCGGGGTCCTCGTCCGGCACGACGCGCGGGTGAAAGCCGCGGACGTCGGCCGGCTCGTCCGCCGAGCCGTCACCCTGGTCATGGAGGGCTCGGCCGGAACGCGGCGCCCGGCCCCGGCGCAGCCCGCCGCCGAGCCGGCCCCACGCGCGGATCGCGGCGTTGCGGGCCCCGTGCTCGCCGTCGGGGGTGGGGTGGCGGCCGGCATCGCCCTGATCCGCGGGACGGCACTGAGCAAGCAGTTGGTGGCGCTGGGCGGAGTGACGGCGGCGACCGCGGCCGTTGTCCGCAAGGCCTGGCGCAGAACGGTCGACGCCACCCAGGACCTGCCCGGAACCGGAGCCGACAGACACCCCTTGCTGGAGATCGTCGGACCGCACCGCCGGCGTCTCTACCGCGCCTCCGCGCTGTCGGTCGCCTGCCAGATCTCGGAGATGGCGCTCGGCACCTTCCTCGGCTGGACCGCGCTGGTCCTCATCAAGGGTGAGGCCGCGCCTCTGGTCAGCCTCGGCCTGACGACCGCGTCCGCTCAACTCTGGGGCCTGGCAGGGCTGGTGGCCGCCGCCTGTGCCGCCGTGGCGGGACTCTCGTACACCTCGAACCTCCAGTGGCGCCGGCTCGGCCAGGACATCGAGCACGACTGGCGCAACCGGACGTACGCCCACGTGCAGCACCTCGAACTGCGGCACCTGGAAGGCGAGCGGACCTCCCGGATCGCCGGTGCGCTCACCGATGACGTCCGCCAGCTGGGCACCTTCTTCGCCACCTCGGCCAACGACATGCTGCAACTGGGCACCAGCCTGGCTCTCCTGGTGCCGCTGTTCCTGCTGCTGGCACCGCAGATCGCCTGGATCGCGTTCCTGCCCATCCCGGTCATCGCCTGGCTGTCGTTCCACTACCAGGACAAGGCCGCGGCCGACTACGCCGTCTCCGGCGAGCACCGCGCCAGGCTGCACAGCCAGCTGGTGAACACACTGGAGGCCGGCGCCACCGTCAAGAGCTTCTGCACCGAGGACTACGAGGCCGAGCGCGTCGACCGGCTGAGCGGGGAGGCCCAGGAGAGCAACCGGCAGACCGACCGGAGCACGATCCGCCACGCCGAGATCGTCCGGGTCTGCACGACCAGCTCGATGGCCGGCACCCTGCTGATCGGCGGCCGGTCGGTGCTCAACGGCAGCCTGCCGTTCGAGGTGTTCAGCCCGCTGATCGGGCTGCCTCAGATGGTGCTGCTGCGGATGAACCGCCTCGGCGGCATCGTCGACCAGTACCAGCGCACCCTCACCGCCTACGACCGGGTCCAGCGGCTGCGCGCCCTGCCCGCCGAGACCGACGGCACCGGCGGACCGCTCGACGTCGAGAAGGTGCACGGGGAGATCGTCCTCGACGACGTGACCTTCGCCTACCCCGGTCGGCCGCCGGCCCTGGAGGACCTCTCGCTGACCATCCCCGCCGGGCAGGTCACCGCCCTCGTCGGCGCCACCGGCTCCGGCAAGACGACGATCGCCAAGCTGCTGATGCGTTTCCAGGACGCGGAGTTCGGCAGCGTGCGGCTCGACGGGCGGGACGTGCGCGACGTGCCGCGGCACGACCTGCGCCACGCGATCGGGTTCGTCGCCCAGGACCCCTTCCTCTTCGACGGCACCGTCGCCGACAACATCCGCTACGGCAGCTTCGGCGCCTCCGACGAGACCTTGGTCGAGGCGGCCATGATGGCCGAGGCACACACCTTCATCGCGACGATGCCGGACGGCTACGACACGGTGATCGGCGAACGCGGCGCCGCCCTCTCGGGCGGCCAGCGGCAGCGGATCGCGCTGGCGCGCGCGATCCTCAAGGACGCGCCGGTCGTGATCCTCGACGAAGCCACCTCCGCCGTGGACAACGAGACCGAGGCCGCCATCCAGCGCACGCTCCGCCTCTTCGCGGCCGACCGGACGATGGTGATCATCGCCCACCGGCTCTCCACGGTCCGCCACGCCGACCGGATCTACGTCATGGACAAGGGCGGAGTCGTGGCCGAGCAGGGCACCCACGACGAACTCCTCGCCCAGAACGGACTCTACGCATCCCTCTGGCAACTCCAGGCCGGCGAACTCGCCGCCTGACCGCAGTCACCGCCTGACCGCAGCCACCACCCGGCCCGACCGCCGACCGCGTGACATCACCGCGGTCGGCGTCTCCTGGCGCGCCCTGCGACCACGCCTGCCCACACTTCTGGAGGTACCCCCATGTCCCGTCGCGACGGCGACGCCCTTCCCCTGACGGCGGCGCAGCGTGAGATCTGGCTCGCCGAGCAGCGCGCCCGGACAGCGCTCGATGCCTACCGCATCGGCGAATATCTGGAGGTCCACGGCCCGGTCGACGCGGAACTCTACGAGACCGCGCTGCGCCGGGTGGTCGACGAGACCGAAGCGCTGCACGTGAGTTTCGTCCACGACGGGCAGGACCCGCGCCAGGTCGTCCGCGGGGCATGGGACTGGGAACCGACCCGGCTCGACCTCAGCTCGGAGCCCGACCCCCGGGCGGCGGCGCTCGCGTGGATGGCCCGGGACCGGATGCGTCCGCTGGACCTCGCCCGGGATCCGCTCTTCAGCTTCGCGCTGATCAGTCTCTCGCCGACACACCACCTCCTGTACCAGAACCACCACCACCTCGTCATGGACGGGTTCAGCCTCTCCCTCGTCCGGCGACGGCTCACGCGGATGTACACGGCGCTGGCCGCGGGCGGCACGGTCCCGCGGTCGCCGTTCCGTTCGTTGGACGAGTTGGTCCGCAGTGATGCCGACTATCGTGCCTCGGCGCAGTTCACCTCCGATCGGTCGTACTGGGCGGAGCGGCTCGCCGACCGGCCGGAACCGACGCAGCTCACCGGCCGGAATGCGCGTGGCGAGAGCGGCCCGCGCAGGGCTGTGGAACCGGCGGTGCTCCGCGTGGACGCGCTGCGGGCGACGGCAGCGCAGACCGAAACCCACTGGTCACGCCCGCTGATCGCGGCGGCGGCTCTCTACGCGCACCGGCTCACCGGGGACCGGGACGTGCTGATCGGCCTTCCCGTCACCGGGCGCGAGGGAGCCGAACGCGCCCTGCTGTCCACGCCCGGCATGATCGCGAACGCGGTGCCCCTGCGCCTGCCGGTGCGACCGGACATGCCGTGGCACGACCTCGTCGCCGAGGTGGCGCGGGAGGCCGACGCGGCCCTCGCGCACCAGCGTTACCGCAGCGAGGACCTGTTCCGGGACCTCGGCCTTCCTGGTGCCGCCGGGGCGTCGTTCCCGCTCGTCGTCAACATCGTGGTCTTCGACTCCCCGCCGAGCTTCGCCGGCCATTCCGCGACGCTGCACTACCTGCTCCCGGAACCGACCACCGGGCTGTCCCTCTGGATCACGGGCCGACGGGGAGACAGCGAACTCCAGGTCGAACTCAAAGGCGCGCCCCAGACCTGGAGTGACGACGAACTCGCCGCCCATCAGCGGCGGCTGATCACGCTGCTGGACACCGTCGCGGACTGCGCCCCGGAGGAGCCGGTCGGCCGGATCGGTCTGCTTGCCGTCGAGGAGCGCGCTGAGCTGTTGGCGCTGGGTGCCGGTCCGGTGGCGCAGGTTCCCGCCGAGAGTCTGCCGGACGTGTTCCGCGCGCAGGTGCGGGCGATGCCGGATGCGGTCGCGGTGGTGGGGGCGGATGCGTCGCTGACGTATGCGGAGCTGGATGCGCGGGCGAACCGGTTGGCGCAGGCCCTGATCGCGCGGGGTGCGGGGCCGGAGCGGCTGGTGGCGGTGGCCCTGCCGCGCTCGGCGGAACTGGTGGTGGCGGTCCTCGCGGTGCTCAAGACCGGCGCCGGCTTTGTTCCGGTCGATCCGGAGTACCCCGCCGCCCGGATCGGGTTCATGCTCGATGACGCCCGGCCGGTGCTGGTGGTGACCGATGCCCGTACCCGGGTCCGGTTGCCCGAGGCCGTCTCCGCCGGGTGGCTGGTGGTCGACGAGCCGGAGACGGCGGCGATGGTGGCGGGTGGTCCGGCAGCGGATCCGGAGGTGGCCGTCGACCCGGGGCATCCTGCCTACGTCATCTACACCTCTGGCTCCACCGGTCGGCCCAAGGGCGTGGTGACGACCCACGGTGGCCTGCGGAACCTGTTCGAGAACCAGCGCACGCTGCTGTTCCCGCCGTCGGCCGAGCGGCGGGCGAGGGTGGCGCTGACCACGTCGGTGTCGTTCGACGCGGCCTGGGACCAGCTCTTCGGCCTGTTCGCCGGCCACGAGCTGCATGTCCTCGACCAGGCGACCTGGACCGACCCCGACGCCTTTGTGGACCACGCCCGGCGGCACCGGCTCGACTACGTTGGCGCGACCCCTTCCTACCTTCAAGTCCTTGTAGCGCACGGCCTGTTGAACGATCCCGAGCGGCGTCCGGAGATGGTCGCGGCGGGTGGGGAGGCCGTTCCGGAGCGGTTGTGGGAGCGGCTGCGGTCGGCCGATGGGGTGACGTGCCTCAATCTCTACGGTCCGTCCGAGTGCACGGTGAACTCGGTCATTGCGTCGCTGGAGTCGAGTCGGCGTCCGGCGATCGGCCGTCCGGTCGGCAACACCCGGCTGTATGTGCTGGACGGCGCGTTGCGGCCGATGCCCGCGGGGGTGGCCGGTGAGTTGTACATTGCCGGCGCGGGTCTGGCGCGGGGCTATCTGAACCGGCCGGGGATGACCGCCGAGCGTTTTGTGGCGGACCCGTTCGGGCCGGGCGGCTCGCGGATGTACCGCACGGGCGACTTGGTGCGGTGGGGCGAGGGCGGGAGCCTGGAGTTCTGCGGCCGTACCGACGACCAGGTCAAGGTGCGGGGTTTCCGGATCGAACTCGGCGAGATCGAGGCCGTGCTCGTCGAGCACCCGCAGGTCGCGCAGGCCGCCGTTCTGGTACGTACCGAAGAGGATGCCCGCCTGGTCGCCTACTTCGTGCCGGTACCCGGTGCCACCGTGGCCGCGCCCGCGCTGCGCGAGCACCTGCGCGAGCGGCTGCCGGAGTACATGGTCCCGACCGCGTTCATGATGCTGGACGCACTGCCGCTGACGCCGAACGGGAAGCTCGACCGACGGGCCCTGCCTGCCCCCGAGCAGGCCGCGGCCGCCCCGGGCCGCGCTCCGCGTACCGCGACCGAACACCTGCTGGCCGGGCTGTTCGCCGAGGTGCTCGGGGTGGCCGAGGCCGGTGTCGACGACAGCTTCTTCGACCTCGGCGGGCACTCGCTGCTGGCCACCCGGCTGGTCGCCAGGGCACGGTCGGTGCTGGGCGTGGAGCTGAGGCTGAGCGACCTGTTCGACGCGCCGACGGTGGCGGAACTCGCGGCGGCGGTGGACGTCGCGGGCCGGGCGCGGCCGGCGCTGGGGCGGCGCGAGCGGCCCGAGACGGTCCCGCTGTCCTTCGCGCAGCGCCGGCTGTGGTTCCTGCACCGCATGGACGGCCCGAGCGCCACGTACAACATCCCGCTGGCGCTGCGGCTGTCCGGAAACCTGGACCAGCGGGCCCTGCAAGCCGCCCTGGCGGACGTGGTCGAGCGGCACGAGAGCCTGCGCACCGTCTTCCCGGTGGTCGACGGCGTGCCGTGCCAGCGGGTGCTGGACCTCGACGAATCCCGGCCGCGGCTGCGGGTGACCGAGGTCGGCGAGGGCGACCTGCCGGATCGGCTGGCGGAGGCGGCCCGGCAGGGCTTCGAGCTCTCCGAGGAGCCGCCGCTGCACGCCGAACTGTTCCAGCTGGGCGCCGACGAGCACGTGCTGCTGCTGGTGGTGCATCACATCGCCGGTGACGGCTGGTCGATGGGGCCGCTCTCCCGGGACCTGACGACCGCCTACGCGGCCCGTTCCGACGGGGCGAAGCCGGAGTGGTCGCCGCTGCCGGTCCAGTACGCCGACTACGCCCTCTGGCAGCGGGAGCTGCTCGGCGAAGGCTCCGACCCGGACAGCCTGCTGAGCGGCCAACTGGGATACTGGAGGGAGCAGTTGGCGAACCTGCCCGAGCAGGTCGAACTGCCCTTCGACCGGCCCCGGCCGGCGGCGATGTCCCACCGGGGCGCCCACCTGCCGATGCGGATCGACGCCGAGCTGCACCAGGGCCTGCGCGCGCTCGCCCGTGACGGCGGGGCCAGCCTGTTCATGGTGCTCCAGGCCGGGCTGGCCGCCCTGCTGGGCAAGCTCGGCGCGGGCACCGACGTCCCGATCGGCACGCCCATCGCCGGACGCACCGACGAGGCCGTGGACGACCTGGTCGGCTTCTTCGTCAACACCCTGGTGCTGCGCACCGACCTCTCCGGCGACCCGACGTTCACCGAACTGCTGAGCCGGGTGCGCGCCGACGCGCTGGCCGCGTACGCGCATCAGGACGTGCCGTTCGAGCACCTCGTAGAGGCACTGAACCCGGCCCGGTCGCTGGCACACCACCCCCTCTTCCAGACCATGCTCGCGCTGCAGAACGCGCCGCTCGGCACGTTCGACCTGCCGCGGCTGCGCGTGACGGCCGACCTGGTCCACACCGGGGCGGCCAAGTGCGACCTGACCTTCATGCTGACCGAGCAGCCCGGCACGGACGGGCTGTCGGGTCTGGTGGAGTACAGCACCGACCTGTTCGACGCGGCCACCGTTGAGGGGATCGTCGACCGGTGGCTGCGGCTGCTCCGCGCCGCGGTGGCCGACCCCGGCCGTCGGATCGGCCAGGTGGACGTGCTGTCCGCCGACGAGCTCCGCGCGCTGCTGCCGGCCGCCGTCGACCGGAGCGGGGAGTCGCCGGAGAGCGGCATCACCGCGCTCTTCGAGCAGCAGGTACGGGCGAACCCGGCGGCGGTCGCCGTGGTGAGCGACGAAGTCACGCTGACGTACGCAGAGTTGAATGGTCGGGCCAACCGGCTTGCGCACGCTCTGATCGCGCGAGGAGTGGGGCCGGAGCAGCTGGTGGCGCTGGCGCTGCCGCGCTCGGCCGACCTGGTGGTGGCGGTCCTCGCGGTCCTCAAGGCGGGAGCCGCCTACGTTCCGGTGGACCCGCAGTACCCCGCCGCCCGGATCGCCTACCTCCTTCGGGACGCCCGGCCCTCGCTGCTCGTGACGACGGGCGGGATCGGCGAACTGCCGGATGCGGACCCGGTGGACCGGCTCCTGCTGGACGTCGCCGACCTGGACGGACTGCCGGACACCGACCCGGAGGTCCCCCTCGATCCCGGCCACCCCGCCTACGTCATCTACACCTCCGGGTCCACCGGCGACCCCAAGGGCGTCGTGGTCCCGCACCGGAACGTGGTGCGGCTGTTCGGCACCACCCAGGAGCTGTTCGACTTCTCCGCCGAGGACGTCTGGACCCTCTTCCACTCGTACGCCTTCGACTTCTCGGTGTGGGAACTGTGGGGCGCGCTGCTGTATGGCGGCCGTCTGGTGGTCGTGGACCACGAGACCAGCCGCTCGCCCCACCGGTTCCTGGACCTCCTCGCCCGTGAGCGGGTGACGGTGCTCAACCAGACACCGTCCGCCTTCTACCAGCTGATGCAGGCAGACGCAGAGGCAGACGCAGAGGCACCGGAGACCGGCCGTTCGCTCGCCCTGCGCACCGTGGTGTTCGGCGGCGAGGCGCTGGAGCACGCCCGGCTGGCGAGCTGGTACGAGCGACACCCGGACGACGCGCCGCGGCTGGTCAACATGTACGGCATCACCGAGACCACCGTGCACGTGACCTACGCCGCGCTCGACCGGTCCGGCAGCGCCGCCGGTCAGGTCGGCGCCGCCATCCCGGACCTGCGCACGTACGTGTTGGACGCCCACCTGCGGCCGGTGCCCCCGGGCGTGCCCGGCGAGCTGTACGTCGCGGGCGCCGGGCTGGCGCGCGGTTACCTGAACCGGCCCGCTCTGACCGCCGGACGGTTCGTGGCCGACCCGTTCGGGCCGGCCGGTGCGCGCATGTACCGCAGCGGCGACGTCGTGCGCCGGGATGCGGACGGCAGCCTGCGGTTCGTGGGCCGGGCCGACGACCAGGTGAAGGTCCGCGGCTTCCGGATCGAACTCGGCGAGATCGAGACGGCGCTCGCCGCGCACCTGGGCGTCGCCCAGGTCGCCGTCCTGGCGCGGCAGGACCGGGCGGACGACACCCGGCTGGTCGCGTACCTGGTGCCCGCCCCGGGTGCCGACCTGCGCTCGGCCGAAGTGCGCGAGCACCTGCGGGAGCGGCTGCCGGAGTACATGGTGCCGGCCGCGTTCGTCACCCTGGAGAGCTTGCCGCTGACCGCCAACGGCAAGCTGGACCGGCGTGCGCTGCCCGCAGCCGACCTCGCCCCGGCGCAGTCCGGCCGGGCGCCGCGTACGCCGCAGGAGCAGATCCTGTGCGAGCTGTTCGCCGAGGTGCTCGGGGTGGCCGAGGCCGGTGCCGACGACAGCTTCTTCGACCTGGGCGGGCACTCGCTGCTGGCGACCCGCCTGGCCGCCCGGGTCCGCGCGACCCTGGGGGTGGAGCTGGAGCTGCGCACCCTGTTCGAGACCCCGACCCCGGCCGGTGTGGCCGCCGCCCTGACGGGTGCCCGCCAGGCACAACAGGCACTGGTGCCCCACCCGCGGCCCGAGAAGATCCCGCTGTCGTTCGCGCAGCGGCGGCTCTGGTTCCTGCACCAGCTGGAGGGCGCCGGCGCGAACTACCACATCTCCCTGGCGTGGCGGCTGTCCGGGGACCTGGACCGGCGGGCCCTGGAAGCCGCCCTGGCGGACGTGGCCCGGCGGCACGAGAGCCTGCGGACCGTCTTCCCGGTGGTGGACGGCGTGCCGTACCAGCAGGTGCTGGACGTTGTGGCGGGCCGTCCGGGGCTGGACGTGAGCCGGACCACCGAGGCCGGGCTGCCGGGCGCGCTGGCGACCGCGAAGGCCCGTCCGTTCGACTTGGCGGTCGATCCCCCGCTGCGCGTCGGCCTGTTCGAGCTCGCGCCGGACGAGCATGCGCTCCAGGTGGTGCTCCACCACATCGCCGGTGACGGCTGGTCGCTGGGACCGTTCGCGCAGGATCTGACCGCCGCCTACGGGGCGCGCTGCCGCGGCGAGGAGCCGCAGTGGGCGCAGCTCCCGGTGCAGTACGCCGACTACACCCTGTGGCAGCACGAGCTGCTCGGCGACGCGGCCGACGAGGACAGCCCGTTCGCCCGCCAGACGGCCTACTGGACCGAGCAGCTTGCCGGTCTGCCCGAGCAGCTCCAGCTGCCCGCCGACCGGCCCCGCCCGGCGGTCGCCTCGCAGCGGGGCGGCCTCGTGCACGCCGGGCTGGACGCGGAGCTGCACCGCGGTCTGCGCGAGCTTGCCCGCGTGCACGGGACCAGTCTGTTCATGGTGCTTCAGGCCGGGCTGGCGGCGCTGCTGAGCAAGCTCGGTGCGGGCGACGACATCCCGGTCGGCAGCCCGGTCGCCGGCCGGACCGACCAGGCACTCGAAGAGCTCGTCGGCTACTTCGTCAACACCCTGGTGTTCCGTACGGACACCTCCGGCGATCCGACGTTCGCCGAGCTGCTGGGCCGGGTGCGGGACACGTCGCTGGCCGGGTACGCCAACCAGGACCTGCCGTTCGAGTACCTCGTCGAGGCCCTCAATCCGGTGCGGTCGCTGGCGCATCACCCGCTGTTCCAGGTGATGCTCGTGCTGCAGAACGCGCCCCGGGCCGACTTCGCGCCGTCGGGGCTGCGCGTCGGCGATATGCCGTTGACGACAACCACCGCCAAGCTCGACCTGATCTTCACCATGTCCGAGCGGCACGCGGAGGACGGCACCCCGCAGGGGATCGACGGATTCGTCGAGTACACCAGCGACCTGTACGACCCGGCCACCGTCGAGACGATGATCGAGCGGTGGGTACGACTGCTCCGTGCGGCGGTCGCCGACCCGCAGCGGAGGCTCAGCCGGTTCGGTCTGCTCGCCGCCGAGGAGCGAGGTCAGCTGATGGCGCTGGGTACTGGCCCGGTGGTCCAGGCCTTCGTCGCGAGCCTGCCGGAAATGTTCCGGGCGCAGGTGCGTGCGATTCCGGACGCTGTCGCGGTGGTGGGGCCGGACGCGTCGCTGACGTACGCGGAACTGGACGCGCGGGCGAACCGGCTGGCACATGCCCTGATCGCCCGCGGGGCCGGGCCGGAGCGGCTGGTCGCGGTGGCCCTGCCGCGCTCGGCGGAACTGGTGGTGGCGATCCTCGCGGTGCTCAAGGCGGGGGCCGCGTATGTTCCGGTCGATCCGGAGTACCCCGCCGCCCGGATCAGGTACATGCTCGACGACGCCCGGCCGGTCCTGGTGGTGACCGACACCCGCACCCGGGACCGGCTGCCCGAAGCCGGTCCCGCAGGGTGGCTGGTGGCCGACGACCCGGAGACGGCCGCGCTGGTGGCGGGTTGCCCATCGACGGACCCTGCGGTGGCCATCGACCCGGGCCACCCGGTCTATGTCATCTACACCTCCGGTTCCACCGGCAAGCCCAAGGGCGTGGTGACGACGCACGGCGGCCTGCTCAACCTGTTCGCCAGTCAGCGATCGCTGTTGTTCCCCCAGCGGGCCAAGGAACGGCTGCGAGTGGGGCTGACCACGTCGGTGTCGTTCGACGCGTCCTGCGACCAGATGTCCTGCCTGTACGCGGGCCACGAGCTGCACGTCCTGGACGAGGCGGCCTGGTCCGACCCGGACGCCTTCGTCGAGTACGCCGCGCGCGCCGGGCTGGACTATGTCAACGCCACCCCGTCCTACCTGCAAGTCCTTGTCGCGCGGGGGCTTTTGGACGATCCGCGGTGGCGTCCGGCGGTGCTCTCGATGGGTGGGGAGGCCGTTCCGGACCAGCTGTGGGAGCGGCTGCGGGCGGTCGAGGGGGTGTCCTGCCTGAACTACTACGGGCCGTCCGAGTGCACGGTGGACACGGTCGTCGCGCCGCTGGAGGCGAGCCCGCGCCCGGTGATCGGCCGGCCGCTCGGGGGCGTCCGGGTACACGTGCTCGACGCGGCGTTGCAGCCGGTGCCCACAGGCGTGCCGGGTGAGCTGTACATCGCCGGCGCGGGGCTGGCGCGCGGCTACCTGAACCGGCCGGGGCTGACCGCCGGGCGCTTCGTGGCCGACCCGTTCGGGCCGTCCGGCACGAGGATGTACCGCACCGGCGACCTGGTGCGCTGGGGCTCGGACGGGAACCTGGAGTTCCTCGGCCGTACCGACGACCAGGTCAAGATCCGGGGATTCCGGATCGAACTCGGCGAGATCGAGGCCGTGCTCGTCGAGCACCCGCAGGTCGCGCAGGCCGCCGTGATCGTCCGGCAGGATCGGACGGAGGACCGGCGCCTGGTCGCCTACCCGGTGCCCGTCGCCGGGGAGGAACTCCCACCGGACGCGCTGCGGGCCCACCTGCGGGAGCGGCTGCCGGACTACATGGTGCCGACCGCGTTCGTGACCCTGGAGAGCCTGCCGCTGACCGCCAACGGCAAGTTGGACCGGCGCGCCCTGCCCGAGCCCGAGTACACCGCGTCGCGGGCCGGCCGAGCCCCGCGCACACCACAGGAACACGTCCTCGCCGCGCTGTTCGCGCAGGTGCTGGGCGTGCACCGGGTCGGGATCGACGACGACTTCTTCGAGCTCGGCGGGCACTCGCTGCTGGCGACGCGGCTGGTGGCCCGGGTCCGCTCGACCCTGGGCGTGGAACTGGAACTGCGCAGCCTGTTCGAGACGCCGACGGTGGCCGGGCTGGCCGCCGGACTCGGCGGAGCCGGCCGGGCGCGGCTCGCCCTGAGCCGCGCGGAGCGGCCGGACCGGGTGCCGCTGTCGTCCGCCCAGCGGCGGCTGTGGTTCCTGCACCAGCTGGAGGGCACCGGACCCGTCTACAACATGCCGCTGGCGTGGCGGCTGTCGGGCGGACTCGACCGGGCTGCCCTGCACGCGGCGCTCGGGGACCTCGTAGCCCGGCACGAGAGCCTGCGCACGGTCTACCCCCAGGTCGACGGAGTGCCGTACCAGGACGTGCTGGACGCGCGCACGGCCCAGCCGAAGCTGCCGGTCACCACGGCCGGCGAGGCGGACCTGCCGGAGCTGCTGGCGGCGGCCGCGGCGCGCGGATTCGACCTCGCCACCGAACCACCGCTGCGCGCCGAGCTGTTCGAGACGGCACCGGACGAGCACGTGCTGCTGGTGGTCATCCACCACATCGCCGGTGACGGCTGGTCGCTGGCGCCGTTGTCGGCCGACCTGGCCACCGCTTACGCGGCGCGCTGCCGGGGCGAGGAGCCGCGGTGGGCGGAGCTGCCGGTGCAGTACGCCGACTACACCCTGTGGCAGCACGAGCTGCTCGGCGACGCGGCCGACGAGGACAGCCCGTTCGCCCGCCAGGTGTCCTACTGGACGCGGACGCTGGCGGACCTGCCGGAGCAGATCCGGCTTCCCGCCGACCGCCACCGCCCGTCCGCCCCCTCCTATTCCGGCGGCCACCTGGCGGTCGAGCTGGACGCCGAGCTGCACGCCGGGCTGGTCCGCCTGGGCCGGGAGCACGGGGCCAGCGCCTACATGGTGTTGCAGGCCGCGCTGGCGGCGCTGCTGGACAAGCTCGGCGCGGGAACGGACATCCCGGTCGGCAGCCTGATCGCGGGCCGGACCGACCAGGCGCTGGACGACCTCGTCGGGTTCTTCGTCAACACGCTGGTGCTGCGGACCGACACCTCGGGCGATCCGACGTTCGCCGAGCTGCTGGGCCGGGTCCGGGAGAACGCGCTGGCCGCGTACGCGCACCAGGACCTGCCGTTCGAGCACGTCGTCGAGGCCCTCAACCCGGCCCGGTCGCTCGCCCGCCAGCCCCTGTTCCAGGTGCTGCTCGCGCTGCAGAACGTGCCCCGCACCGATTTCGCCCTGCCCGGCCTGAGCGCCGAGATCGTACTGGTGCGGACGCCCACGGCGATGTTCGACCTCGCCCTCCACCTGCTGGAGCGCGGCGGCACCGGCGGGCCGGCCGAGGGCATCATCGGGCGGGTCGAGTACAACACCGACCTGTTCGACCACGCCACGGTGGAGGCGCTGGTCGCCCGGTGGCTGCGCCTGCTGGCGACGGTGGTCGCCGACCCGGACCGGCCGCTGAGCCGGATCGACGTCCTCGCCGCCGAGGAGCGGCACGAACTGCTGGTCGTGCGCAACGACACCGCGTGCCCGGCTCCCGTCACCGGTCTGCCGTCCCTGTTCGAGGCCCAGGTCCGGGCGACCCCGGAGGCCCCGGCGGTGGTGTTCGAGGACACCACACTGACCTACCGCGAGCTGAACCGCAGGGCCAACCGCCTGGCGCATGCACTGATCGCCCGCGGGGTCGGGCCGGAGCAGGTCGTCGCCCTGCGGCTGCCGCGCTCCGCCGAGCTGGTGGTCGCCGTCCTCGCGGTCCTCAAGACGGGTGCGGCATACCTGCCGGTCGACCCGGAATACCCGGCCGCCCGCATCGCGTACATGCTGGAGGACGCGCGACCGGCCGTGGTGCTCGACGACCTCGCGGCCGTCACACCGGCCGAGGAGCGGCCGGAGCACGATCCGGCCGTCGCCGTGGACGCGCGGCACCCGGCCTACCTCATCTACACCTCGGGCTCCACCGGCCGGCCCAAGGCCGTGGTGATGCCCGCCGCCGGGCTGCTGAACCTGCTGGCGTGGCACCACAGGGCCGTCGGTGGCGAACCCGGCACGCGCACCGCGCAGTTCACCGCGATCAGCTTCGACGTCTCGGTGCAGGAGATGCTCTCCGCGCTGCTGTACGGAAAGACCCTAGTGGTGCCGACCGAGGAGCAGCGCCGCAGCGCCGAGCTGTTCGCCCACTGGCTGGACCGGCACGCGGTCGAGGAGCTGTTCGCGCCCAACCTGGTGGTCGAGGCGCTGGCCGAGGCCGCCGAGGAGGCCGGGCTGGAGCTGCCGCACCTGCGGCTGATCGCACAGGCCGGCGAGGCGATGCGACTGGGCGGTGCGGTACGCCGCTTCCAGGCCCGCCGGCCGGGCCGGACACTGCACAACCACTACGGCCCCGCCGAAACCCACGTGATCACCGCCTACCCGCTGCCGGCCGACCCCGCCGACTGCCCGCTGCCGGTGCCGATCGGCCGACCGATCGCCAACTGCCAGGTGTACGTGCTGGATTCGGCCCTGCGGCCGGTCGCCCCCGGCGTGACGGGCGAGCTGTACCTCGCCGGAGCGGGACTCGCCCGCGGTTACCAGAACCGGTCCGGGCTCACCGCCACGCGGTTCGTCGCCAACCCCTACGGTCCGGCCGGTGCGCGGATGTACCGCACCGGTGACCTGGTCCGCTGGCGTGCCGACGGCGAGCTGGAGTTCGCGGGCCGGGTGGACCACCAGGTGAAGGTGCGCGGGTTCCGGATCGAGCCGGGCGAGATCGAGGCCGAGCTGGCCGCGCACCCGGGTGTCGCCCAGGTCGCGGTGCTCGCCCGGGCGGACCGGCCGGGCGAGAGCCGGATCGTCGCGTACGTGGTGCCCACGGCCGGGGCCGGGGCGACCGCTGCGGCGCTGGCGACATACCTGCGCGACCGCGTGCCGGACTACCAGGTGCCGTCGGCGTTCGTGCTGCTGGATGCGCTGCCCTTGACGGCGAACGGGAAGCTGGACCGTGCGGCGCTGCCCGCGCCGGAGCCGGTGACCGGGGTGACGGGGCGGGCGCCGCGTACGCCGCAGGAGCAGATGCTGTGTGAGTTGTTCGCCGAGGTGCTGGGTCTGCCGCGGGCCGGGGTCGATGACGACTTCTTCGACCTGGGCGGGCACTCCCTGCTCGCCACCCGGCTGGTCTCGCGGGTCCGGGCGACCCTCGGCGTCGAGCTGGAACTGCGTAGCCTGTTCCGCACGCCGACGCCCGCCGGGCTCGCGGCCGGGCTGCCCGACGCCGGCACCGCGCGGCAGGCCCTGGTTCCGCGGCCCCGCCGCGAGCCCATGCCGCTGTCGTTCGCGCAGCGCCGGCTCTGGTTCCTCCAGCAGTTCGGTGCGCCGAGCGCCACCTACCACATGCCGCTCGCCCTGCGACTGTCCGGCGACCTCGACCGGGCCGCGCTGAGCGCCGCGCTCGCCGACGTGGTGGCCCGGCACGAGACCCTGCGCACGGTCTTCCCGCACACCGCCGGCGTTCCGCACCAGCGGGTGCTGGACGCCGCCGAGGTCGCCGTCCCGCTGGCCGTACGCGCGATCGGCGAGGCGGAGGTGCCGGCCCTGCTGCGCGAGGCGGCGGTGCGGGCATTCGACCTGACGGCGGAACTTCCGCTTCGGGCGGAGCTGTTCGCGCTCGCCCCGCAGGAGCACGTACTGCTGCTGACGATGCACCACATCGCGGGTGACGGCTGGTCCATGGGCCCGCTGGCCCGCGACCTCGCCGCGGCCTACGCCACCCGGCGGGGCGGTGGCGTGCCCGAATGGCCGCCGCTGCCGGTGACGTACGGCGACTACACCCTGTGGCAGCACGAGATCCTCGGCGACGAGCACGACGCGGACAGTGTGTTCGCGCGCCAGGTCGCCTACTGGACCGAGGCGCTGGCCGGGCTGCCCGACCAGCTGCCCCTGCCGGTCGACCGGCCGCGTCCGGCCGCCATGTCCTACCGCGGCGACCTGCTGGACGTCCGGATCGACGCCGAACTGCATGCGGCATTGGTGGAGTTGGCGCGGCGTTCGGGTGCCAGTTTGTTCATGGTGTTGCAGGCGGCGTTGGCGGCGTTGTTCACGCGGTTGGGTGCGGGGACGGATGTTCCGATCGGGAGTCCGGTTGCGGGGCGTACGGATGAGGCGCTGGACGATCTGGTCGGGTTCTTCGTGAATACGCTGGTGTTGCGTACGGATACGAGTGGTGATCCGAGTTTCGCGGAGTTGTTGGGGCGGGTGCGGGAGACGGCGTTGTCGGCTTTTGCGCATCAGGATGTGCCGTTCGAGCATCTGGTGGAGGTGCTGAACCCGTCCCGGTCGCTGTCCCACCACCCTCTCTTCCAGACCGGACTGGTCGTACAGAACGCGCCGGGCGGGGACTTCGAGCTGCCCGGCCTGAGGGCCACGGGGATGGCCGTGCCCACCGGGACCTCCCGGCTCGACCTGACCTTCGGCCTGGCGGAGCAGCACGGGGCCGACGGTGCGCCGGCCGGTCTGAGCGGTGCCGTCGAGTACAGCGCCGACCTGTTCGACCGCTCGACGGTGGAGACCCTCTTCGCGCGGTGGACCAGGCTGCTGACCGCGGTCGCGGCCGCTCCGGACCGGCCGATCGGCGGGATCGATCTGCTGTCCGACGAGGAGCGCTGCGCGCTGCTGCCCGCCGCCGAGAGCCGGGCTGTCGCCACGAGCCTGCCGGAGATGTTCGCGGCGCAGGTGGCGGCGACGCCGGATGCGGTTGCGCTGGTCTGTGGTGATGTTGAGTTGACGTACCGTCAGTTGAATGGTCGGGCGAATCGGTTGGCGCATGGGCTGATTGCTCGGGGTGTGGGTGCGGAGCGGGTCGTGGCGGTGGCGTTGCCGCGGTCGGTGGAGTCGGTGGTGGCGGTCTTGGGTGTGTTGAAGGCCGGGGCTGCGTATCTGCCGGTGGATCCGTCGTATCCGCGGTCGCGGATCGCGTTCATGCTGGAGGACGCTCGGCCGGCGGTGGTGATCGACGATCCGGCGACGGTGGTGGCAGGGGACTGGCCGGAGACGGATCCGGAGGTCGCGCTGGATGTGCGGAATCCGGCGTATGTGATCTATACGTCGGGCTCGACCGGTCGGCCCAAGGGCGTCGTGGTGAGCCACACCGGCGTGGCGGGCCTGGTGTCAGCGCAGGTCGAGCGGCTCGGCGTGACGCCGGCCAGCCGGGTGCTCCAGTTCGCCTCGCCCAGCTTCGATGCGTCCTTCTGGGACCTGTGCAGCGCCCTGCTCACCGGTGCCGCCCTCGTCCTGGCCCCGTCCGAGGCCCCGCTGGAGGCCCTGACGGACCGCCGGCTCGATGTCACCCATGTGACGCTGCCGCCCTCGGCCCTGGCGACGCTGGACGGCGCCGACGTCACGGCCGACACCCTGGTGGTGGCGGGTGAAGCATGTGCGCCGGAGCTGGTGGCACGGTGGGCGCCGGCGCGCCGGATGATCAACGCGTACGGTCCGACGGAGACGACGGTGTGCGCGACGATGAGCGATCCGCTCTCGCCGGGATCGGGCGTGCCGCCGATCGGCCGACCGGTTGCGGGTTTCCGGGCATACGTGCTCGACGAGCGCCTGCGCCTCGTGCCGCCGGGCGTGGTGGGGGAGTTGTACGTCGCGGGTGCGGGCGTGGCGCGCGGGTACCTGAACCGGCCGGGGCTGACGGCCGGGCGGTTCGTCGCCTGCCCGTTCGGTGGGGCAGGTGAGCGCATGTACCGCACCGGCGACCTCGTACGCCGACGCGTCGACGGCGAGCTGGAGTACGTGGGCCGCGCCGACGACCAGGTGAAGGTGCGTGGCTTCCGCATCGAGCTCGGCGAGATCGAGGCGGTCCTGGCCGAGCACCCCGCCGTCGCCCAGGCCGCCGTCCTCGCGCAGGACGACCGGCTCGTCGGCTATGTGGCAGCACGTCCCGACGCGGTCGTACGTCCAGCGGAGCTGACGGCGTATCTGCGCGACCGCCTGCCGGACTATCTGGTGCCGTCGGCGTTCGTGCTGCTGGATGTCCTGCCGTTGACGGCGAACGGGAAGCTGGACCGTGCGGCGTTGCCCGCGCCGGAGCCGGTGACCGGGGTGACGGGCCGGGCGCCGCGTACGCCGCAGGAGCAGATCCTGTGCGAGTTGTTCGCCGAGGTGCTGGGTCTGCCGCGGGTCGGGGTCGATGACGACTTCTTCGACCTGGGTGGGCACTCCCTGCTCGCGACCCGGCTGGTCGCAAGGGTGCGCTCGGTGCTCGGCGTGGAGCTGGGGCTGCGCGCGCTCTTCCAGGCGCCCACCGCGGCGGGTTTGGCCGAGGCGCTGGCCGGGGCCGGCCGCGCCCGCCCGGCGCTGACGGCGCACGTGCGGCCGGAAGCGGTACCGCTCTCCTTCGCTCAGCGCCGGCTCTGGTTCCTGCACCGCATGGACGGCGCCGCCGCGACATACCACATCCCGCTGGCGCTCCGGCTGACCGGGACGCTCGACCGAGCGGCGCTGGACGAGGCGCTCGCCGACGTGGTGGCCCGGCACGAGAGCCTGCGGACGGTGTTCCCGGAGGTCGACGGCGTACCGTGCCAGCGCGTCCTGGAGCCGGGTGCGGCCCGGCCCCGGGTGCGGTCGACCGAGGTGTCGGAGGACGAACTGACGGAGCGGATGGCCGAGTTCGCCCGACAGCCCTTCGACCTCGCGGCGGAACCGCCGCTGCGGGCGGAGCTGTTCGCGGTCGCACCGCAGGAGCACGTGCTGCTGCTGGTGATGCACCACATCGCGGGTGACGGCTGGTCCACCGGCCCGCTGGCCCGCGACCTGGCCGAGGCGTACGCCGCTCGGTGCGAGGGTCGCACACCGAGCCGGCCGGTCCTGCCGGTGCAATACGCCGACTACACGCTGTGGCAGCGCGACCTGCTCGGCGACGCCGCCGACCCGGAGAGCCGGTTCGCCGAACAACTCGGCTACTGGCAGCGGCAGTTGGCCGATCTGCCGGAGCTGCTCCAGCTGCCCGCGGACCGGCCGCGGCCGGCCGTCGCCCGCTGGCACGGAGACCAGGTCGGCCTGGAGCTGAGTCCCGAACTGCATGCGGCTTTGGTGGAGTTGGCGCGGCGTTCGGGTGCCAGTTTGTTCATGGTGTTGCAGGCGGCGTTGGCGGCGTTGTTCACGCGGTTGGGTGCGGGGACGGATGTTCCGATCGGGAGTCCGGTGGCGGGGCGTACGGATGAGGCGCTGGACGATCTGGTCGGGTTCTTCGTGAATACGCTGGTGTTGCGTACGGATACGAGTGGTGATCCGAGTTTCGCGGAGTTGTTGGGGCGGGTGCGGGAGACGGCGTTGTCGGCGTTTGCGCATCAGGATGTGCCGTTCGAGCATCTGGTGGAGGTGCTGAACCCGTCCCGGTCGCTGTCCCACCACCCGCTCTTCCAGACCATCCTGGCCCTGCAGAACGCGCCGATGGGCCGCTTCTCGCTGCCCGGCCTGGACGTCGCCACCTACGCGGTGGCCACCGGAACCGCCAAGTTCGACCTCGGGGTGAACCTCGCCGAACGGTTCGGGCCGGACGGCAGCCCGGCCGGGATCGTCGGCGCGGTGGAGTACGCCACCGACCTGTTCGACCGGGACACGGTCGCCGCCCTCGCCCGGCGCTGGACGCTCCTGCTGGAGGCGGTCACCGCCGACCCGGAGCAGCCGATCGGGGGGATCGATCTCCTCGACACCGGTGAGCGGCGCCGGCTCCTGGAGTGCGACGGCGCGACCGCCCGCGAGGTGAACACCGTCCCGGTGCCGCAGGCCTTCGCGGCGCAGGTGGCGGCGACGCCGGATGCGGTTGCGCTGGTCTGTGGTGATGTTGAGTTGACGTACCGTCAGTTGAATGGTCGGGCGAATCGGTTGGCGCATGGGCTGATTGCTCGGGGTGTGGGTGCGGAGCGGGTCGTGGCGGTGGCGTTGCCGCGGTCGGTGGAGTCGGTGGTGGCGGTCTTGGGTGTGTTGAAGGCCGGGGCTGCGTATCTGCCGGTGGATCCGTCGTATCCGCGGTCGCGGATCGCGTTCATGCTGGAGGACGCTCGGCCGGCGGTGGTGATCGACGATCCGGCGATGGTGGCGGAAGGGGACTGGCCGGAGACGGATCCGGAGGTTGCACTGGACGTGAGGAATCCGGCGTATGTGATCTATACGTCGGGCTCGACCGGCCGGCCCAAGGGCGTCGTGGTGAGCCACACCGGCGTGGCGAGTCTGGTCACCGCCCAGATCGAGCGGTTCGCGATCGACCCCGACAGCCGGGTGCTCCAGTTCGCCTCGCCCAGCTTCGACGCCTCGGTGTCGGAAGTCTTCACCGCCCTGCTGCGCGGCGCGGCCCTGGTGCTGCCCCCTGCGGATGAGCCGGTCGCCGCGCTGACGGACCCGGGCCTCGCGGTCACCCACGTGACCGTGCCCCCGTCGGTCCTGGCCGCGCTGCCGGAGGACACGGTGACCGTGTCGACGCTGGTGGTGGCGGGTGAGGCCTGCCCGCCGGAGCTGGTGGCCCGGTGGGCGCCGGGGCGCCGGATGATCAACGCGTACGGTCCGACGGAGACGACGGTGTGCGCGACGATGAGCGACCCGCTGTCCCCGGGGTCGGGCGTGCCGCCGATCGGCCGACCGATCGCCAACGCCCGGGTGTACGTCCTGGACGACCGGATGCGGCCGGTGCCGCCGGGTGTGGTGGGGGAGTTGTACGTCGCGGGTGCGGGCCTGGCGCGCGGGTACCTGAACCGGCCGGGGCTGACCGCCGGACGGTTCGTCGCCTGCCCGTTCGGCACGGACGGCGCGCGGATGTACCGCACGGGCGACCTGGTGCGCCGACGCGCCGACGGCGAGCTGGAGTACGTCGGCCGCGCCGACGACCAGGTGAAGGTGCGTGGCTTCCGCATCGAGCCCGGCGAGATCGAGGCGGCCCTGGCCGAGCACCCCGCCGTCGCCCAGGCCGCCGTCCTCGCGCAGGACGACCGGCTCGTCGGCTACGTCGTCCCGCGCCAGGAGGCGGCCCGGGACAGCGGCCTCGAAGCGGACCACGTGGGCGAGTGGCGGGACATCTATGACGCCCTGCCCATCGTTCCGGAGGAAGCCGCCTTCGGCCAGAACTTCGTCGGCTGGAACAGCAGTTACGACGCGAGCCCGATCCCGGTCGAGCAGATGCGGGAGTGGCGGGACGCCACCGTGGCGCGCATCCTGGCCCTGCGCCCCCGCCGGGTGCTGGAGGTCGGCGTCGGCACCGGCCTGCTCCTCTCGGGGATCGCACCGCACTGCGAGTCCTACTGGGCGACAGACTTCTCCGCCACCGCGATCGACGCGCTGACCGCCCAAGTGGCGCGGGAGGAGCGGCTGGCCGAGCGGGTGGTGTTGCAGACCCGCCCGGCGCACGACACCGACGGGCTGCCGGTCGGGCAGTTCGACACCATCGTGCTGAACTCGGTGGTGCAGTACTTCCCGTCCGCCGACCACCTCGCGGAGGTGATCGACCGGCTGATGCGGCTGCTCGCCCCCGGCGGCGCGCTCTTCGTCGGCGACGTCCGCAATCTGCGGCTGCTGCGCCCGCTGGCCACGGCCGTCCAGCTCCACCGGGCCGCCGACGGCGCCGACCTGCCCTCCGTGCGCCGTGCCGTGGAGCAGGCACTTCTGGTGGAGAAGGAACTCCTGGTCGACCCGGACTTCTTCACCGTCCTGCGCGACCGCGGCACCGTCGGCGCCGTGGCCGTGGAGGTCAAGCGCGGCCGCCACCACAACGAGCTCACCCGCTACCGCTACGACGTCACGCTGCACAAGCAGCCGGCCGTCCCGACGGCACCGGTCGCGCCGCAGGAGCTGACGTGGGGCCGGGACGTCGCCGACCTCACCGCACTGCGCGAGCTGCTCGCCCGGCGCGGCGCGGACCCGGTGCGCATCACCGGCGTGCCGAACCGGCGCGTCGCCCGTGAGGCAGCGCTGGGCCGAGCGGTGCAGAACGGGGACGGCACGCTCGCCGAACTGCTGGACCGGCTGCACGGCCTGGACAACGGCGACGGACCCGACCCGGAGGACTTCCGCACGCTCGGCGACGCACTCGGCCGCCGGGTGGACATCACCTGGTCGGCCGGCGCACCCGACACCCTGGACGTCGTCATCGGCGGCGTACCGGGAGACGTCCCCGTCGAGGCCTACCGGCCGCTGCGGCCGTCCGGCACCGCGCTGTCCTCGCTCACCAACCACCCGACCGGAAGCCGCGCCACGGGCGCCCTCGTCGGCGCACTCCGCGACCGGCTGCGCGACCGCCTGCCCGACTACCTCGTGCCGTCGGCCATCGTCGTCCTGGACGCCCTGCCGCTGACCGCCAGCGGCAAGCTCGACCGCGGCGCACTGCCCGCCCCCGACCTGGGGACGGCCGTGGGCGGACGGGCGCCGCGCACCCCGCAGGAACAACTGCTCGCCGACCTCTTCGCCGACGTGCTCGGACTGCCCGGGGTCGGCGTCGAGGACAGCTTCTTCGACCTCGGCGGGCATTCCCTGCTGGCGACCCGCCTGGCCGCCCGGGTCCGGGCGACCTTCGGCGCGGAGCTGGAGGTCCGCACGCTCTTCGAGTACCCGACCGTGGCCGCCCTGGCGGCCCGCCTCGACGGTTCGGTCACGGAGCGGCCCGCGCTGACCGCCCGCCCGCGCCCCGCGGGGGCACCTGGCTCGGAGAGGATCCCGCTGTCCTTCGCCCAGCAACGCCTGTGGTTCCTGCACCGCATGGACGGGCCGAGCGCCACCTACAACATGCCGCTCGCGCTGCGCCTGGACGGAGAACTGGACCGGGTGGCGCTGCACACCGCGCTCGCCGACGTGATCGCCCGGCACGAGAGCCTGCGGACGGTCCTGCGTGAGGCGGACGGCGTGCCGTACCAGCTCGTGCTGAGCGCGGACGAGGCCCGCCCCGAGCTGCCGGTCATCGAGCTCGACGGCGTACGGCTGCCCGGCCGGCTGGCGGAAGGGGCCCAGCGCGGCTTCGACCTGGCCGGCGAGCCGCCGATCCGTGCGGAGCTCTACGCGCTTGCCGCCGACCGGCATGTGCTGCTGCTCGTGGTGCATCACATCGCGGCCGACGGCTGGTCGATGGGCCCGCTCTCCCGGGACCTGGCGACGGCCTACGCGTCCCGCTGCCGGGGCGAGGAACCGCAGTGGTCCCCGCTGCCGGTGCAGTACGCCGACTACACCCGGTGGCAGCGCGATCTGCTCGGCGACGCCGCCGACCCGGAGAGCCTCTTTGCCCGGCAACTCGCCTATTGGGGCGAGGAGTTGGCCGAACTGCCGCAGCGGCTGCAACTGCCCGCGGACCGGCCCCGGCCGGCGGTGGCCTCCCAGCGGGGCGGCCGGCTCGACGTCCGGCTGGACGCCGAACTGCACCAGGCGCTGCGGGACCTGGCCACCGCGCGCGGCGCCAGCATGTTCATGGTGCTCCAGGCCGGCCTCGCCGCGCTGCTCACCCGGCTCGGCGCCGGCAGCGACATCCCGATCGGCAGCCCCATCGCCGGGCGCACCGACCAGGCCCTGGACGACCTCGTCGGGTTCATGGTCAACACCCTGGTGCTGCGCACCGACACGAGCGGCGACCCCGGTTTCGCCGAACTGCTGGGCCGGGTGCGGCAGAAGGCGCTGTCCGCGTACGCCCACCAGGACGTGCCGTTCGAGTACCTGGTCGAGGTGGTCAACCCGGCCCGATCGCTGTCGCACCACCCGCTGTTCCAGATCATGCTGGCCCTGCAGAACGCACCATTGAGCGAGTTCACGCTGCCGGGGCTGTCGACCGGCTACCTGGAGGCGCCGACCGGCACCGCGCGGGTCGACCTGACGTTCAGCCTGGCCGAGCAGTACCGACCGGACGGCGGCCTCGACGGCATGGTCGGTGCGGTGGAGTACGCCACCGATCTGTTCGACCCGGCCACCGTGGAGCTGCTGTTCGCCCGCTGGGCGCGGTTGCTGCGCGCGGTGGTCGCCGACCCCGACCGGCCGATCAGCCGGATCGACATCATGTCCGGCGAGGAACGCCACCGGCTGCTGTCCGAGTGGAACGACACCGCCGCCGAGCTGCCCGAGGCCGCGCTGCCGGAGCTGTTCGCCCGTCAGGTGCGGGCCACCCCGGACGCGGTGGCGGTCGTGGCCGGCGGCACCGAGCTGACCTATCGGGAACTCGACCTGCGGGCGAACCGTCTCGCGCGGGCACTGATCGGCCAGGGCGTGGTGCCGGAGGCGCCGGTCGCCGTACTGCTGGAGCGCTCGGCGGATCTGGTCGTGGCGATCCTGGCGATCATCAAGGCGGGCGGCGCCTACGTGCCCCTCGACTCGCGCTTCCCGCAGTCCCGCATCGACCTGATCCTCAAGGAGGCCGGGGCCGCGCTGGTGCTCACCGAGGACGTGCTGACCGCACTGATCCAGGCCGAGCGCGATTGGTCCGACCCTGAAGTTCCTTGCCATCCAGGGCAGTTGGCGTACGTGATGTACACCTCCGGCTCGACCGGGCGGCCGAAGGGCGTGGCCGTCACGCACCGCGACGTGGTGGCCCTCGCCCTGACCGCCTGCTGGCACGACGGCGGACACGAGCGGGTGCTGCTGCACTCCCCGACCGCATTCGACCTCTCGACGTACGAGCACTGGGTACCGCTGCTCGGCGGCGGCCGGATCGTGGTCGCACCGCCCGGCCGGCTCGATCTCGATCTGCTGCACCAGGCGGTCAGCGAGCATCAGGTGACCGGGCTGTGGCTGACGGCCGGCCTCTTCCGCCTGGTCGCCGAGGAGCGGCCGGGCCTGCTCGCGGGGGTCCGCGAGGTGTGGACCGGCGGTGATGTGGTTTCGCCGGCCGCCGTCGCCCGGGTGCTGGCGGTCTGCCCCGGTATCACGGTGGTCAACGGCTACGGGCCGACCGAGGCCACCACCTTGGCCACCTGCCATCCGGTGCACACCCTCTCCGAGCACGCCGCGACCGTGCCGATCGGCCGCCCGATGGCGAACATGCGCGCCTACGTGCTCGACGCCCGGCTGCGGCCGGTGCCGCCGGGCGTGGTCGGCGAGCTGTACCTCGCGGGGGCGGGAGTGGCCCGGGGCTACGTCGGCCGGCCCGGCCTGACGGTACAGCGGTTCACCGCCGACCCGTACGGGCCGGCCGGGGACCGGATGTACCGCACGGGCGACCTGGCGTGGTGGCTGGCCGACGGCACGCTGGAGTTCGCCGGACGGGCCGACCACCAGGTCAAGCTGCGCGGCTTCCGGATCGAGCCGGGCGAGATCGAGGCGGTGCTCGCGAGCTGCCCGGGGGTCGCCCAGGCGGCCGTCGTCGTCCGCGAGGACCAGCCCGGCGACAAGCGGCTCGTCGCCTACGTGGTGCCCGCTCCCGAGGGTGCGCCCGAGACGGGCGAGCTGTCCGACCGGCTGCGCCGCGAACTGCCCGAGTACATGGTGCCGTCGGCGTTCGTCACCCTCGACGTGCTGCCGTTGACCGCCAACGGCAAGCTGGACCGGGCCGCCCTGCCGGCCCCCGACTACAGTGCGCCGGGCACCGGGCGCGGCCCCCGGACGCCGCAGGAGCAGCTGCTGTGCGACCTCTTCGCCGAGGTCCTCGGCCGGGGACAGGTGCACATCGACGACAGCTTCTTCGACCTCGGCGGGCACTCGCTGCTGGCCGCCCGCCTGGTCTCCCGCGTCCGCGAGACCCTGGGCGTCGAGGTGGGCCTGCGCACCCTGTTCGAAGCGCCGACCGTGGCCGGGCTCACGGAACGCCTGGTCATGAACGATCCCGGCGACGCGTTGGACGTGGTGCTGCCGCTGCGCACGACCGGGACCCGGACGCCGCTGTTCTGCATCCACCCCGGCGGCGGCATCAGCTGGTCGTACAGCGGGCTCCTGAACCACATCGATTCCGAGTACCCGGTCTACGCGATCCAGGCGCGCGGCCTCAGCCGTCCCGAACACCGGCCGACGTCCTACGAGGAGATGGCGGCCGACTACGCCGACCAGATCCGCAAGATCCAGCCCGAGGGCCCGTACCTGCTGCTCGGCTGGTCCGCCGGCGGGCTGATCGCCCACGCGATCGCCTGCGAGCTGCAGGCACGTGGCGAGCGGACCGCGATGCTGGCGATCCTCGACGCCTACCCGGTGAAGGACGTGGCGTTCGAGGAGGTGCCCGTGCCCACCGAGCGGGACGTGCTCGTCGGCGTCCTCGACTGCAACCTGGACGAGCTGGGCGACCGACAACTGACCTACGACGACGTCGCCGAGATCCTGCGCGAGCGGGGCAGCGCACTGGCCGGCCTGACGGGGCAACAGGTCGAGGTCGTCGTCCAGATCATGATCAACAACGCGAAGCTGGCGGTCGACTTCGTCCCCGGCAAGTTCGACGGAGACCTGCTGCTGTTCAACTCCACGATCGACCGCGCCGAGGACAACGCCGGGCCCGAGATCTGGCGCCCGTACATCGCCGGCCGGATCGCATCGCACGAGATCGCCACCCGGCACGACCGGATGACCCAGGTCGGCTCGCTGGCCCAGATCGGACCCGTTCTGGCCGCCAAGCTCGCCGAGGCCACCGGTGACACCCCAACCTGCAACCAGGAGGACTGATCCCCATGACCAACCCGTTCGAGGACCAGGACGGCACCTTCCTCGTGCTCGTCAATCACGAGAACCAGCACTCGCTGTGGCCTCAGTTCGCGGACGTCCCCGCCGGCTGGACCGTCGCCCACGGCCCCGACACCCACGCCGCCTGCCTGGAGTACGTCGAGCAGACCTGGACCGACATGCGGCCCAAGAGCCTCGTCGACGCCATGGACGCCCAGCGGTAGCGCGGCCGACGTGACCTCCACCGACACCCTGGACGAGGCCCGCGGCACCGCGGGCCCCGTCCGGCCCGGCGACCTCGCCGCAGCGCTGCACACGCCCGAGGCCCGCCGGGACCCGTACCCGTTCTACGCCCGCATGCGGCGCGAGAGTCCGGTCCACCGCAGTCCCCAGGGCATCTGGTACCTCACCCGGTACGCCGACGTCGAGGCGGCCCTGGGAGACCTGCGGCTGTCCAACGACCGGGGCCGGATGACCCGCGCCTACGGCGCGCTCGGCGGCGACCTGAAGGACTTCAGCCGGCTCACCGACCGGCTCGGCCGGGTGATGACCAACACCGACCCGCCGGACCACGCCCGGCTGCGCAAGCTGGCCAACCGTGCCTTCACCGCCCGGCGGGTCGAAGCGCTGCGCGACGGCGTCCAGCGGATCGTCGACCGGCTCGTCGACGACGCGGTCGCGGCGGGGCCGACCATGGACCTGATCGAGGCGGTCGCCTCCCCGCTTCCGCTGAACGTCGTCTGCGAGCTGTTCGGCATCCCGCCCGAGGACCGCCCGCAGGTCAAGGGCTGGTTCCGCCGCTTCGGCCGGATCACCGAGGACATCGACAAGTCCGAGGCGGCGATCGAGCAGTACGAGGAGTACCTCGCCCGGCTCGTCCGCCGACGCCGGGCCGACCCGGGCGACGACCTGATCAGCGCCCTGGTCGCGACGCAAGCGCAGGACGACCGGCTCACCGACTCCGAACTGCTGTCCACCTGCTTCGTCCTGATCACCGCGGGCGACGAGACCACCACCCACTTGGTCGGCAACGGCACGCTCGCCCTGCTGCGCCACCCCGACCAGCTGGCCCGGCTGCGCGAGGACCCGGCGCTGATCCGCCCGGCCGTCGACGAACTCGCCCGCTACGACACGCCGACCCAGGCGATCGTCCGGGTCGTGGCCGAGGACGTCGAGATCGGCGGGCAGACGCTGCGCGCGGGCGAGCTGGCGTACCTGGTGCTCGCGGCGACCAACCGTGATCCCGAACGCTTCGACGAGCCCGACCGGCTCGACCTGTCCCGCCCCGGCAACCGCCACCTGAGCTTCGGCAACGGCCCGCACTTCTGCCTCGGCGGCCCGCTGGCCAAGCTCCAGGCGGAGGTGGCCATCGGCACGCTGGTCCGCCGGCTCCCGCACCTGCGGCTGGCCGACGGGGCGGCCCTCGAATGGCGGCCCAACCCCTTGCAACGGCGGCTGAGCGCCCTCCCGCTCACCTACTGACACCCGAACGACGACGAAGGAGAACTGAACCATGGCCCGAGAGTTCAAGGTCCGCCGTGAGCAGGACCTGCCCGCCACGCCCGAGCAGGTCTGGAACGCGGTCGCCACCGGCGCCGGCAACCTCGGCTGGCTGTACCCCATGGAGGTCGAGCCGCGCGTCGGCGGCAAGGTCAGCCGCTCCGACGGCACCGTCGTGGAGTGGGAACCGCCGCGCCACTTCGCCGTGCGCGTGTCCATGGACGATGGCTTCTCCAACACCCTCAGCTACCACATCGAGCCGCGCGACGACGGAACCAGCCACCTGCGGATGGGAATCCACTGGGTGCACACCGGAGTCGTCGACGGCTACTGGGACACCAAGGCGGACGCGGCCGAGAAGCACGTCGACTTCTACCAGCACGGCCTCGCCGAGTACCTGAGGCACTTCGGCGGCCGTCCCGCCGTCTACGTCAAGGCCGACCGCGGCGAGCGCACCGACGACCCCGCCGACTTCGCCGCCCTGCGCCGACGCCTCGGCCTCGCCGACGACACGGCCGTCGGCGACCGGCTCTCCCTCGACCTCCCGGGGGCGGACGGCGGCTCGGAGGAGGTGGTCGTGGTCTGGCAGAGCCCCGACTTCGTCGGCCTGCGCGGCCCGGACGCGCTGTACCGGTTCTTCAACGGCAGCACCTGGAACTGGCCGATCTGGCTGGGCCACCACCTGTTCGCCGAGGACGCGGACGAGGAGCGGGCGACCAAGGCGTGGAACGCCTGGCTCAACGGCGCCTGACGCGTCGCACGACACCACCGAGGGACCTCTTGCAGCGGGTCAGCCTGGTGAGGGTGCGGCAGACGGCCAACACCACGCCCGCGGTGCCGAACCGGCTCCCCGGTCCTGGTCCCGGGGGCGAGCGCGCGGGCGCACGAACGGGAACTCCGCCCCGTTCGTGCGCCCGCGGCGCTGTGGTTCCCCGGTTCCCAGGTTCTGTCCGGCGGATCATGTGACTACTAGGCTGCGGCGATGGATCGCTTAACCGACGTACCCGAGAGTCTCGCCCAGCCTGCAGATCCGCCCCAGGCGAATGACTACGACAGCTTCGCCGAGGCGTACTCGGCGGAGACCGAGCACAACCTCGTGAACGCGTACTACGCGCGGCCCGCGATGCTGGCCCTCGCCGGAGACGTGACCGGCCGCCGGATCCTGGACGCCGGCTGCGGCTCGGGCCCCCTGTCCGCCGCGCTGCGCGACCGCGGTGCCGTCGTCACCGGCATCGACGCCAGCGCCCGGATGCTGGCGCTGGCCAGGCAGCGGCTGGGCGACGACGTGGCCCTGCACACGGTCGACCTGAGAGACCGTCTGCCGTTCGCCGACGGTGCGTTCGACGACGTGGTCGCGTCGCTGGTCCTGCACTACCTGGAGGACTGGGGGCCGACGCTGGCCGAGATGCGGCGCGTGCTCGGGCCCGGCGGCCGGCTGATCGCGTCGGTGGACCACCCGTTCGTGGCCTACACGATCCAGGAACCTCGGCCCGACTACTTCGCGACCACCAGCTATACCTTCGACTGGACGTTCGGCGGGCAGACCGTCCCGATGAAGTTCTGGCGCAAGCCGTTGCACGCGATGACCGATGCCTTCACCACCGCCGGTTTCCGCATTGCCGCCATCAGCGAGCCGCAGCCCGACCCGGCCGCCCGTGAACTGTTCCCCGACGGCTTCCACGACCTTTCCACCAGAACCTGCTTCCTGTTCTTCGTCCTCGAGGTACCGTCGTCGGCTGCCGGCTCCGACGATTAGGGCCTGCCCGGCGGATCATGGACGGAACGGCGCCGGGGCTCTCGGCTGCCGGTGTCCCGCTCGTGGGCCCTACTCGGAGCCGGTGAACCGGTCGTGTGGTGCGGCTCGGCGGGCGCGGTGGTTGGCGACGTTGATGCGGTTGCCGCACAGGCCGGGCATGCAGTAGCGGCGGCGACCGGGCCGGGTGGTGTCGATGAACACCCCCCGGCAGGTGGGTGCGCCGCACGGGCGGAATCGCTGTTCGCCGAGGGTGTGCACGACCCCGAGGATGCCCATGCCACAGACCAGCGAGAGGGCGTCGGCGACGGTTGCACCGTCGCGCAGCGGAGCGGCCCAGCGCATGCGGTTCTCGTGCGCGGGACCGGGAATCAGGGTGACGCCCTTGGCGGGCGAGGTGAGCGCGGTGGCGCCCGCGATGAGGTACGCGCGGTCGGGGTGGTCGATCAGGTCGCGCACGGTCTCCCGAAGCGCGTGGACCGCACGGAGGTCGGCTGCGCGTCCGCGGCGGGCGAGTTCGGACAGCGCACCGGGAACGTCGCTTCCGGACCGGCCGCCGTGCAGGTCGGTGAACGCGATGAGGGCGGCCGGGTCGGACAGGCGGTCGTCGCCGCGCCAGACCTCTGCGGTGGTGTTCACCAGCTCGGTCGCGACCCCCGCCGCCCAGACGTAATCGTCCAACCCCACTTGCATCCCTGACGACTCTCCCTCTATGTTCGGCTAACCGACACTTTAACCCTTACATGGGTGAGGCCGGTGCGCTCCGTCCCGGCCACGGGGCGAGGAGTGGCAACCGCCGCCAACACCCCCGCCGCGTCCAGGAGGCCTCGCCCATGCCGGAGCCAGAGATCGATGCCCTCGTGTTCGACGTGCTCGGCACCCTTGTCGACGAACCCGCCGGCATCCGTGCCGGCATTCGCGAACTCGCCCCGTCACTCGGCGATTCCAGGATCGAGCAGCTGCTGTCGTTGTGGCAGCGGCACATCGACCGCGAGCAGCGGCGCATGCTCGACGGCGGCCGTCCCTACCGCACCAGCGACGTCCTCGACCAGGAAGCCGCCCGGCTCGTCGCCGACGCCGCCGGAGTCGACGACCCGGCCGCCGTGGCGGCGCTGGCCCTGTCGGGCCGTCGGCTCCGGCCGTGGCCCGACGCCGTGGCGGAGCTCGCCCGGCTTGCCGAACGGTTCCCGCTGATCGGACTCTCCAACGCGAGCCGGACGGCGCTGCTGGGACTGAACGCCCACGCCGGACTGCGCTGGCACCAGGCCCTGTCCGCCGAAGACGCCCGGACGTACAAACCGGATCCCGCGGTCTATCAGCTGGCCGTCACCGTCTCCGGACGGCCGCCGGAGCGCCTGTTGATGGTTGCCGCCCACGCCTGGGACCTGCGCGGTGCACAGGACCTCGGCCTGCGCACCGCCTACGTCGCCCGCCCCGTCGGCGATCCGCCCGCCTCCTCGGACCGGTTCGACCTGTACGCAGAGGACCTGGCCGACCTGGCCGATCAACTGGACAAGGTCTAGTCGGCGCGTGTCCGGCGGATCATTGCCGGGGCAGGTGCGTTTTTCCGCGCGTGGGTGTGAACGCGTCGGCGTGGTCGATCGCCCATTGCCGGAAGGTGCGCGCCGGCGCCCCGGTGACGTCCTCCACAGTGGTGGTGATCTCGGGCGTGGGCCACGTGCGCATCGTGGCGTAGGTGTCGAGCAGAACTTCCACGAACGACGCTGGGAAGTCGTCGGCGAGCAGCTGTTGCCGAGCTTGTTGCCGGGGGAGTTCCGTCCAGCGCAGGGGCCGGCCGATCGCCTCCCCGATGATCCGCACCTGCTCGGCCTGGGAGAGCGCCTGGGGGCCGGTCAGGTGGTGGACCACTCCTTCGTGCCCTGCGCCGGTCAGCGCGCGGACCGCGACCGCCGCGATATCCGCTTCGTGCAGCATCGCCATGGCGAGGTCACCGTATGCTCCGCGCACCACGTCGCCGGTGCGGATCTGCTTCGCCCACCACAAGGCGTTGACGGCGAAGGTGCTGGGGCGAATCACGGTCCACTCCAGGCCGGATCGTTCGAGCAATGTGTGCTGCTGGTCCATCGTGAGGTCGCGGACGCCACCGGAGCCGAGGAACACCACGCGACGGGTGTGCGTCTTGATGGCTTCCAGCACGCCGGGCAGTGCGTCGGCGGTGTGCAGTGGCCACATCAGAAAGACCGCGTCCACACCGTGCAGGCACGCGTCCAGGGTCTTCGGGTCGGCCAGGTCCGCGCGCATCACCTCAACGCCGCTCGGTAGAGCCGCCGTTGCAGGGTTGCGGCACACGGCGCGGACCGTGGCACCGGGCGTGCGCTGCAATTGGGAGACGATCTGCCGTCCGACGTTGCCCGTCGCCCCAGTGATCAAGATGGTGTGTTGCGCTGTCATGAGAGCTCCCCGCGGTGGGTTTCGTGTCCCGCGAACTGTGGCCGCTGCACCCGGCAGTCACCAGCAAGGCAGTCATCTGTGGCGATTTCCGGCAGTAGATAAACTAGCGTGATGGAATCCGTCACTCTGGACGACTTCGACCGGGGTCTCGTGCACGCGTTGCAGCTCGACGGCCGGGCGCCGTTCAGCAAGATCGCCAACGTGCTCGGAGTCTCCGAGAACACCGTGGCCCGCCGATACCGGCGCCTGCGCTCGGCCGGGGTGCTCCGGGTGGTGGGCTCGGCGAACGGCCTCCTGCTCGGGTACACCTCGTGGACCCTCCGCATCCGGTGCACTCCGGACGCCGCGGACGCCATTGCCGCCGCCCTGGCACGCCGCCCGGACACGTTTTGGGTGCATGTGCTTTCGGGCGGCACGGAGATCTCCTGCAACGTGCAGGCGCGCAGTGATTCCGAACGCGATGTGCTGTTGATGGACAAGTTGCCGCGCACCAGCCGGGTGCTCGACGTCTCCGCACACTCGTTGCTGAGCGACGGTTCCGCACCGAGCGGATGGGCGGGCCTGGAGTGGCTCACCGAGGAGCAGGCCGCCGGGCTTCGGCTCGTCCCGCCAGTGCCGGGCGACGCAGTGGTCTCCCTCGACGAGGGCGACCACGCCCTACTGGCGGCGCTGTCTCGCGACGGTCGCGCGCCTTACGCCGAGTTGGCCTCCGACACCGGGTGGTCGGAGTCCACCGTGAAGCGCCGCCTGGAGACCTTCCGGCGCACCGGAGTCCTCGTGTTCGACGTCGACATCCCGCCCTCCGCGCTTGGCTACCATGCCGAGGCGCGGCTTTGGATGACGGTGCGACCGTCCGCGCTCGTCGCGGTGGCCGACGCCGTCGCCGCCCACCCGGAGGTCTCCTTCACGGGTATCACCACGGGCCGGTCAAATCTGGTGGCCGCCGTCATCTGCCGTGATTCCCGTGGCCTCTACCGCTATCTGACCGAGCGGATCGGCATGCTGGACGATGTGCACTCGGTCGAGACCGCTCCGCTGATCCGCACAGTGAAACGTGCGGGTGCGGTGTTGCCGCACTAGGGACAGGCCCTGGATCGCGTACGTTTGTCGGGCCCTGCCGATGCCGTAATCGCTGTTGGTGCAACCGTCGTTGGGAGAGCGTCCTGCGGATCTCGGCGCGCGAGGCGAGGGCTGGGGTGACAATACGTGACACCGTTCTGCCCGACAGTGCATCCATATTCGTGTTGATCCTGTGCATCTTTACAGTCGGCGGCATGGAAGTCCGGACGAGGTCGCCCATCTCGCTGCGTAGCGCCTATCCACACCGTGATAACACGGAGTAATCAGATTCGAGGGAGGCCACGACCGCATGGGTATCTTCAGCCGTCGCCAGAGTGCGACTATCGAGCCGACAGCAACTGCTGGCCCCCGTACGCCTTTTCCGGCGGCCGAGTCCACCGGCGTCGCGCTCGACCCCGCACTTCGTGCGCTGACCGGGGAATGGACCATTGACCGCCCGCACAGTCGCATTGGATTCTCCGTGCGGCACGCGATGGTCACGACGGTGCGGGGCGCTTTCGCCGATTACGACAGCACGCTGTACTTCGACGGAGCGCGGCCTTCGCAGTCCCGGGCCGAAATCGTGATCCGGGTCGCCAGCGTCGACTCGGGTGTGGAACAGCGGGACGCACACCTCGTCAGCGCCGATTTCTTCGACGCACGCCGCTACCCGGAGATGGTGTTCCGCAGTACCTCCACCGTCCACGAGGACACCGAGAGCTTCCGCATGACGGGGGATCTGACCATTCGCGACGTCACTCGCCCCGTCGAGCTGCAACTCGACTACCTGGGTTCGGTCCTGGACCCGTTCGGCTACGAGCGAGCCGGCTTCGACGGCACCACCACCATCGACCGTACCGAGTGGGGGCTGGTCTACAACCAGCGCCTGGAGGCGGGCGGCGCCATGGTGAGTGAGAAAGTCCGGCTGCAGTTCGATATCTCCGCGATCCGGGCCGTGCCGATGGTGTAGTTGCCCGGCAGGTCCGCTCGGTTCCGGTTCCGTAGGCCTACGCCCTCGACGCGGCGAGCTGCGTGTCGTCGTGTCGGCACGCCGTCATGCGGACCGGGGCTGAGCCAGGCCACGTCGCGGGGTTACCGCTGCCGGCGTCGCCGTTTTCGTCGTCGATGACGAGTGCGGCGCGAGTTCGGGCGTCAGGTGTCGTGCGTGGCGGGTGTGTCGGGCGTCGGCGTGATCTCGACGAAGGGGATGTGGTCGCGGCCGACGAGGTAGTAGTCGTCGGTGCTGCCGTCGGTCTCGATGCCGCAGATGCCCATGAGGCGGCGGGCCGTTCGGGGGTGGCGGGGCGCGTAGTCGGCCATGGCGCGGCCGGATTCCTCGGGTCTCATGGGGCGGGCGAGGGCCGCGGTGCGGTGCCGTCCGACCTGGATGGTGACCCGCGGGGTGTGCCGGATGTTGCGGTACCACTGTGCGGTGGGGCCGAGGCCGGAGGCCAGGTGGTAGGCGCCGGTCTGCGGATTGCGTCCGGTGATCTCCAGGACGACCTGGCGGGGCTGTCCGCTCTTGCGTCCGGTGTGGGTGAGAAGCAGGACGCGGTGGCCCATCAGGGCTCCCAGGCGCCAGCGGTACAGATGGATCGGGGCGCGTGCGATCAGGCGGCGCCAGCCGGTGGGGGAGGGGGTGGGCTTGACCTTGCGCGGCATCACGGGCCCTTCGGTGGTGTGGCGACCGGATACGGCACATCGTAGATTCCGGCATCGGCCGGCATCGGCATCGCGCGCAGCTCTGCGGTGGGGCGGTGTCGGCGCCGCCACCATGCGGCTCCGCCCGCCCGATGACCACGCGGTGGCGGTGCAGCCCGTGCCCGGGCCGGTGAGGGTGGCCGGGCGTTACCTACGGCCCCGTACGCCCGCGCGCTTCGACAGGGGACCATCATCATCGACGGACGGGATACGGTCGGCCATCCAGCCAAGGGAGAGGAAGCGGCAGAGATGGCAGAGGATTCCGGCCAGAGCCAGAGCCAGAGCCAGAGCCAGGGCGGGATCGGTGATGTCGGCGTGGATGAGATCCGCCGCATCTGGGGGGATCGGCTCCGGCCCGTGCCGCCGGAGCTGGTCAGTCCGCGTCTGTCGACGCTGACCCGGGAGTTCCTCACGACCGTGGGGCTGCCCACGGTCCAGGTGCGGGACATCGTCCCCCTCCACGACGAGCGCCTTCTCGTGTCCACCTCTCAGCAAGGACACGAGTACGTTGCCGTGGCCGAAGGCGACGAGCCCGGATACCGCTTCGCCGTCGAGGTGGCCACCGACCGGGTGTTCTACGTGGACGACATTCCCCAGTACAGCCGACTGATCAATTCCAATATCGCGCTCTTCGTATTGTTCCTGGGCCTTTTCCAGACCAGGGTCCTGGACCTGGATGTGGTAACCGAGGAAACACTCGAAAATGCCGTGGCGGACGTCTGGCGGCAGCTGTGTGCTCGTGACCACGCGGTGACGACGGACGACCGCAACTGGTGGGGCGCGATGCTGGACCAGATCGCCGCCGAGTGCTAGGAACGTCTGCACAATTCACTGCTCCGCAGCCGTAGCCGTGCACCACACAATTCAAGATCGGAGTGCCCATGATGCGCTCGGTGGTTCACTTACGCTTGGTCTCCTCGCCGACCCGGGCCCTGCGTCGTGGGTTGGTCCTGCTGCTGGCGCTGGTCACGCTCCTGTTCGGAGCGCTCGTCGCGCCGCCCGCGTCCCATGCGGGGCCCCACAGTTACGGATACGTCCTCTGGCCGGCCGACGTGGGCGATCCCCAGCATCTGCCGATCCTCATCTATCGGCAACGGCATACGTTTCTCACCCAGAACAGCGATAATCCCGACGAATTCGTCAGCTGGGCCCGTAACGTCGCGGAGTTCGAGTGGTCCGAGCAACACGGCGAGACCCAGGTGAACTGGGTCATCGTCACGGCCAACGTCAGCGGGTTCGCGCAGAACAGCCAAGTTGCGCTCATCGACCTCTACCAACGGGACCCGGGCGGGCAATTACGCCTCGTGGATCCGAAGGGAAATACCCTCCTCGAGGCCGACGGAAAAACTCCGGTCAATTGGCGGACGTCATCCACGCCGAGCTATCGGTGGGACATGCGTACCGACCCGGACCTGAAGGCCGACCTCAAGAGCGGACGAATGCACTCCGAGCGGGTGGCCAACTGGTTCCTCAAGAAGCATATGTCCGGCGCTCACGACAAGGTGCCGAGCGGGCTGTCCGAGAAGATACCCTGCGACGTCTCCCCGAGCAGGTGTCAGCAGAACCTGAAAAGCCGCTGGTTCCCCGACATGAAGACCATGAAGTTCATGACCGATCTGGAGAGCCGGGCAAAGCTCAAGAAAGAAGGCACCCCAGAGGCGAAGGACAAGCTGAACAGCGGAGAGGACTCGGACAGCTTCCTCCAGGAAGGGGTTCGAGAAATGGAAGAGCCTCGGCATGCCTGACGGCCCCGATGCCGCGGCGGTGATGGGCGGCCGTCTCTTCCAGCCTCCCGGCAGTCCCGCCCCCAAGGGCGCCGGTGCCACGACACTGAACCAGGGCGCCGACCCTGGCGGGATCGACTTCTCCACGCTGGAATTGCGCTATCTGTCCGAGGACGGGGACGGCCGACTGCGCTATGCGCTCGACGCCGCTCCGGCAACGGGCAAGGACATGGGCGACGACCGTAGGGTGACCGACGGGAAGATCGCCGCAGCCCAGATGTCCGATGCGTTCTTTGTGTGGCTGAGCCTGCCCCCGTCGACATTCTGGGTCAATCTCAACCCCACCGAGCCCAACCGCATCGTGGACGCCAAGCTGGGTGCGACAGATGTGGGCCGGATCCTCCTCGAGGCGGATTTTCGAATGAAGAAGGTCGTCGGCCGGCTGCTTCACCCGGACACGGGCACCGGAAAGACGTTCTGGGACTCGAGCGATGTAGCGACCAGAAGCTGCATCAACATGCGGCAGTGGATCGTGCCGAAGCCCGCATCCGTATACGAGGAGAACGGCGGGATGTATATCGTCGACGCGCCGCTTGAAGTCAAAATGGAGACCGAGTATCTGAAGCAACGCGGCGGCGCGGGCTCGTGCGCCGTTCCCGACCGCCGCCTGGAGTCGGCATTCCGCACAGTGATTCTGCCCAGGGTGGAAAACGCCGTCAACAAGGCACCCGAATTCGCCGAACTGCGCCGGGTGTACCTGAGCCGGGTCGCGGCCGAGTGGTACCGGCAGCGTGGTTCCGGTGGCGCGCTGGCCTCGATGGTCGACAGCGGTGATGTCAGTCGATGGCCGGCCCTGAAGCAGTGGTCCCCGCGCAAGGTATTCGATGATTACGTCGAGTCGTACAACAAGAAAGAGTTCAACATCAAGCGGCTGAAGACGATCGGCGGCAAGACCTACGAGGTGACCTACACCCACGGTGGCGTGGACTTCGGCAAAGTCACACTCGACAAGATGGATTCGTCGGTATTCCGTCGCCACCACGCCGATCTGCCGAAGGCCGTGCAGAATTCCTTCCAGAACGTCACCCGGGATCGGGACGGCCGGGTCGTAATCGGTTTGTCCGGCAGTTCCAAGGCGCACGCCATCAACTACTCGGGCGGCAATGAACCCGAGGACTACTCCGACAGCATCGCGACGGAATCCGAACAATCCGCGTCCCAGGGTGCCACGGGTGGCTACGCCATCTGGGCTGTGGGTGCCGGCCTGCTGGCCGCCGCCGCAGTGATCATCCGGGTCTACACCCACCGGCAGAGGGGTGCCGCCCGCCCACTGCCTCCTCGCCCCGGACCATCCGCAGAGGACCATCAGGGCTATCAGGACTATCTGTAACTGCTGCGGGCCGGCCGGGGCGCGTGTACGAACCCGCGCGCCCCGGCCCGTCCGGCGACCCTTCGACGTGACGTCACATCGTCCTCTGCATACGCCATTCAGACGGCGCTCCCCGCACACGGCGATCTGCGGCGGAGCGGCCCTGCGGGAACCGGTGCCGGGCCCCGTGCCGTCGCCGGAACCCGGGGTGCGGGCGACGACGTAGCCGCCAGCCGCCCCAACATGCCGCTTTCGGCGCAAATGTCACCGCCGGTCCCTACGGAGGGTCACGCTGGGGGCCGGCGACGACGGTCCGCGAGGGGCGGTCGGTGGACACCACACACAGGCGGGCCGACGTGGAAAGCTTCCAGGAGCACCGACAGGTCTCTGGGATCGCGCGGCCGGAGGCGGTTCGGCAGGCAGCGGTGAGCCGCCGCACCGCGGTACGAGCCGAGGGCACAAGACGGTGACCGGCGAAGACCCCTCGAAGCCACACCGGTACCTGCATCGGCGCCTCGACGCCCAGCTGGACGGGATCGCGGATCAGTTCCGGCAACTGGCACACGCCCAGGACCGATTGCAGGGGCTGCTGGACGCCGTACTGTCGATCAGCCGCGAGTTGGAGCTGCCGGAGGTTCTGCACCGTATCGTCACCACCGCCATGGACTTGGCCGATGCCCGGTACGGAGCGCTCGGGGTGCTGCACCCGTCCGGGAATCATCTGGAGCAGTTCATCTCCGTGGGCCTGTCCGAGCAAGAGCGCACGGCCCTGGGCGGAATCGACTTCCCCCATGGCCGAGGTGTGCTGGGGCATCTGATCCATCATCCGGAACCGTTGCGGGTGACCGACATCGCCTCCCATCCGTCCTCCGTCGGCTTCCCGCCCGGTCACCCGAACCTGAGGACTCTGCTGGGGGTCGCCATCAGCGTCCGAGGCAGGATCTACGGCGACCTGTATCTGTCCGAGCGCCACGATGGGCAGCCGTTCGACCGTGACGACGAGGAAATCGTCCTCGCCCTCGCAGGCGCCGCCGGGATCGCGATCGAGAATGCCCGGCTGTTCGGGAATGTCCGCGATACCGCCGAGCGCTTCCAGCGCCTGCTGCTGCCCACCCTGCCGGATCTGCGGCCCTTCACCGGCGCGGCCGTCTACCGGCCCGCAGCCGATCCCGGCCGCTTGGGCGGGGACTGGTACGACGCCATCCTGCTCCCTGACAACACGTGCGCCGCAGTCATCGGCGACGTGCTGGGCCACGACATGGATGCCGCCGCGGCCATGGCCCAGACACGCAATATGCTCCGGGCGCTGATCTATGACCGTCGCACCCCGCCCAGTGACGTTCTCCACCAGCTGGACCGCACCCTGCATGACATCACCGACCTCCCGGTCACCACCGCCTGCCTGGCACTCATCGAACCGGAGGAAGACCGATGGAGACTGCACTGGAGCTCCGCGGGCCACATCCCTCCATTGCTGATCACCCCTGACGGGCGTACGGAGTACCTGTCCGGCGAACCCGGTCTCCCGCTGGGCGTCGACGCCGGGATTCGCCGGCCCGACCACACCCGTCCGCTTCCCGCGGACACCACCGTGGTCTTCTTCACCGACGGTCTCATCGAACACCCCCACCGGTCCATCGAGGCCGGGCTGGCGATGCTCGCCGAGGTCGCCACGGCCCACGCCGGCATGGACCTGGAGGCCTTCGTTCAGACCCTGGCCGACGGGCACCCCAGCGACGGTCACGACGACATGGCCGTCCTCGCCCTGCGTACCCCGCACAGCACGTCCGGGCGCTGATCCCCGGCCTCGGCATGCCTGCCGTTGTTCCGGGTGCGGGTGGTGGTGCGCGGAGCACCGTCGTCGCGGCATGCGGTCCCGCGCTGTTCACCAGGCGACGGTCCGGCCGCGGGAATCGAGGAATTGCAGGCCGGCGCAGCCGCGTTGTGCGGCGATGGTCGTGACGAGCTGGGGGATGCTCTCGCCGACGGTGAGGCGAGCGTGCGGGCCGCCGAGCTCGGTCCTGACCCAGCCAAGCGCCAGCGATGAACTGAAGGAACGACACCACCTGTTCAGGCAGCCGGACCCCTTACTCAACTACCCGCCACACGAGGCAAGTTGGCTCGTAACAGGGCGCAGCCCGACGTGTGATCGCGGGTGACGCCGGGTGGGGCATCCTGTTCGTCTTCCGCACCGGCAGCTTGGCCGTCGATGCTGTGGCGGGCGCCCGCCTGGCGCCATGGGCTAATGGCGGGCCAGGGAGCGGGTGATGCCCGCCGCGATCGTCGTGGCCAGCGTCCAGCCCGTGACGACCAGCAGGTACGAGAGCCACTGGTACCAGCCCCGTGGGGCGAAGGCCCCCTCCTGTCCGAAGCCGATGATCGGCATGAGCAGATCGAAGGTGTAGAAGAAGGGGTTGAAGTCGGGGGCTTCGTCGGACTTCAGCGGGCGCGGAGGGTGCAGGGCGAAGGCGAGGGCGCCGATGAGCAGCAGTGCCAGCAGCCATCCTGCGGCGCGCATGGGGCGGAAGCCGTAGCCGACGGTGGCGTCCTGGAGGTGACCCCAGACTTTGGCGTACGGGGGCAGGGTGCGGCGGTGGCGGCGGAGCTTGGCCAGCTGGACGGTGCGGGCGGCGGCCTCGTCGCCCGCCGTGCGGTACGCCGCGGCGAGCTGCTCGTACGAGTACGACAGATAACCTGCGCTTTCGCGCTCCAGCACGGGGAGCCGCTCCTCGGCAGGAAGATGGGGGAGCAGCGAGCCGTAGGTGAGCCGGTCGAGCTTGACCTCGTCCGGCCAGACGTCCGGCGGGACGTACAGGACGTCGAACTGGGCGCGGCGCAGATTGATGGTGCCCACCACGGGCTCCGCCTCACGCAGCCACATCTCGCCTGCGACGCAGCTGCTGACGCGTAACGCGACCCCGCCCGGGTTGGCGAGGGTGGCATAGGCGAGGTTGAGCTGGCCACCGATCCGGGCCCCGCGCAGGTCGACCCTGCCGTCGGCGTGCAGCCGCATCGCGTGCAGGTCGGTGCCGACGCTGAGGGTCTCGGCCTCCAGCGCGTGACCGCCGGGGGCGTAGAGCCGTGCGTCGTTGAGCGTGATCTGTCCGCCGACGGTGGCGCCGTTCAGCCGGACCTGGCCGTGGGCGACCAGGCCGGGGGCCCAGATGTCGGTGCTGATCTCGGCGTGGTTGAGCTGGAGAACCGGTTCCTGAGGCGGATCCGTGGCGGCCGGATCGCCGAAGTGAGCCCCGTTGGCGAAGACCGCACCGGATATCTGAGCCCCGGCCAGCCGCACCGGACCCTTGATCTGGCAACAGGTGATGCGCAGCACTCCGTCGACGTGGAGGTGTCCCGCCGTGAGCCCCGGCAGGACCGAGTCGTTCAGGGCCAGGACGCGCAGGTGTGCGCCGTACAGCTCCGGGGCCTCCTCGAAGTAGCAGGACCGCAGTCGCACCGGGTGCTCGACCTTGCCGTACTTGAGGTTCAGTTCCCCGGTGATACGGGCGCCCCACAGCTTCAGCCCCGGTATCTCGCCGTCCTGTGACGGCCCGTTGAGCAGCATCGCCCGGAGCGCCGAGGCGCGTACGGTCCGCTCGGGGCCCCAGGTGGCGCCGCCGGCGGGGTCGTCGTCGGCGTTCTCCCGGAAGTCGATACCCTCGCCGAGGGGGAACGCCTGCCAGACGCGGCGTTCCGCTGGAGTGAGGTCGGTGATCTCCACCGGCCGGATGGTGTCGTGCGGGCGTTCGGACTGTCAAGAACTATGAGGTCAGGCTCACTTCACCCGCGCCGCCGAACCACCCGCCTCCATCCTCGCCCGGATGCCCGGATGCCCGGATGCCCGGATGCCCGGATGCCCGGATGCCCGGATGCCCGGATGCCCGGATGCCCGGCGTCCACGTCGAAGTCGCCGTCCTGCCCGCCTCCGCGAGGACGGCCACGGGCAGGGCGCCTGGCTTCCTACAGATCGTCAGGCGGCGGGCTTGCCGGGCTGGTCGTGGGTGGAGCAGTGGATTCCGCCGCCGCCGGAGGCGATGGTGTCGATGCCCAGCTGGACGATGTCCCGCTTGGGGAAGTGCTCCTGAAGGATGGCCTTTGCCCGTGCGTCCGCCTTCCGGTCGCCGAACTTGGGCAGGAAGACGGCGTCGTTGGCGATGTAGAAGTTGGCGTAGGTGGACACGAAGTCGTCGCCCGCGCCGGTGATCTTGTCGAGATCGGGCTCCGGCAGGTCGATGATCTCGAAGCGCCGGCCCCGCGCGTCGGTCGCCCTGCTGAGCATGGAACGGGCCTGGTCGGCCGAGCGCGACCAGGAGTCCGGGGGAGTGCCGGGGAACGCCTGGTCGAGCAGGACCACGCCGGGGGCGGTGAACCGTACGAGGCTGTCCACGTGTGCGTCGGTGATGTCCTTGCCGCGGACACCCGCCAGCCAGACCACCTTCTTCACGCCGAGCGTCTCGATCAGCTCGTCCTCGATCTGGTCCCGGCTCTTTCCGCGGTTGCGGTTGTCGTTGACGATCGAGCTCTCGGTGATGAGGAGGGTGCCCTCGCCGTCGGTCTCGAAGGAGCCGCCCTCGGCGACGAGCGGCGCCCTCTCGCGGGGGATGCCGTACTTGCCGAGCAGCTTGCGGCCCACCTGGGCGTCCTGGGTGTGCTCCTGCTTGTTGCCCCAGCCGTTGAAGTTGAAGTCGACGCCGACGACCTCATGGTCCTCCTCGACGAAGACGGGGACGGTGTCGCGAGCCCACAGGTCGTCGACGGCGAGCGGGATGACCTCGACCCCTGAACCGCACGCCCGCTGAGCCGCCGCCTGCTGCTCCGGGCGGGCCATCATCACCACCGCCTCGTACTCTCCGATGGCCCGTGCGATGCGGGCGATGTCCTTCCGCACGTAGGGCAGGTCGTCCTCCCAGACGGAGGCGAGGGCGGGCCAGGACATGAACGTACGCGTGTGGCTCTCCCACTCGGCGCCGAAGCGGCGCGCGCCGCGTGACGCCGGGGTGTGGGCGGAAGCGGTGGCCGTGCCGCCGCTCACGGACTCCTCGGGGCCGCAGGCGGTGGCGCCGAGGGCGAGGGCGCCGCCGATTCCGGCGAAGGCGCGCAGGGCGGTGCGGCGGGAGTGGGAAAGGTGGGACACGGTGTGCTCCGATCGTGGGCTGGCGAAACTATCCGGCGGCGACGGGCGGATCGCGGTGACGCGCGCGGTGGCGGAATCGCGGGCCTTGGCCTCACGCATGTGGCGGCCGCGTGAACGGCTCGACGGAGGCGTGAGTGGGGGTGGCCGTGAAAGCACTGTGGCACTGACTGAATTTTCAGTCAAGTCGCGGACCGGAGTGGCGGCGGTGCGGACTGTGTGGCGCGCGTTCCGTCGACCGGACATACGGCGTACGGCTCCAACGGTCGCAGCCCCTCTGCCTCCGCCGCGATGGCGCCCCGCATCAGCTCGGCGGCGTGGTCGATCGGCAGCATCCCGATGAGCCACCGGGTGCTCAGGCCCTCGAGGAGGACGATGAGCCGCTCGGCCGCGGCGACCAGGGCCTTGTCGGGGGCCGTGGGGCCGACCCGGCCCAGGAGATCCGCGATCTCCCGGACCCATGCGGCACCCGCCCGCGCCAGCTCCTCCCTCAGCTCCGGTTCGAAGACGGCACCGGCCCGCAGCTCGCCCCATACCGTGCTGTTCTCGCGCACCTCCGGGGTGCCCTGGAGCTCCAGCAGCAGCCTGCGTTCGAGCTCGTGCAGCGGACTCTCGGGTTCCCGCCGCCCGGGTGGCCGGCGGCGGGTGTACCGCTCCGCCCGGTCGCCGATGAACCTCAGCGTGTGGCGCAGCAGGCCGGAGCGGTTGCCGAAGTGGTAGTAGACGAGGGCTTTGGAAACGCGGGCCTCGGCGGCCAGCTCCTCCGCCCGCAGTCCGCGCACTCCGCGGCGCGCGATCACCCGGGCGGTCGCTTCGAGGATTGCCTTCTTCCGGTCCTGCATGCTGTGTTCCTCTTTGCTCGGTTCTCGTCCACGGGGCCGCTCAGGTGTTGACTGAAACTTTAGTCAGCATGCACGATCGTGCCCAGGGCGTGCCGCGCGCCCACCGGCACCGTCGTCCGGATCGCTCCGACCGCCCGACCCGCCGTTCCGTACGCCGAAAGAGCCGCCCATGTCCACCACCCAGCCGCCCCGGGTTCAGCCGGTCCAGCCGCCGCTGTCGCCCGGCGATCCCCGCGAGATCGGCGGCTACCGGGTCCACGCCCGGCTCGGCTCCGGCGGTATGGGGGTCGTCTACCTCGCCCACACCCCGGGCGGCCGTCCCATCGCGGTGAAGGTGGTCCGCGAGGACTTCGCCGGCGATCCGGAGTTCCGTCGGCGGTTCGCCCAGGAGGTCGCGAGCGCGCGCCGCATCCACGGCCTGTTCACCGCGCAGGTGGTGGACGCCGGAGTCGACGCCGCGATTCCCTGGCTCGCCACCGCCTACGTGCCGGGCCCCTCACTCCAGCAGGTCGTCGAGCGGCACGGCCCGCTGCCCGCGCGCACCGTGCTGCTGCTCGTCGCCGGGATCGCGGAGGCCCTCCAGGCCATCCACGGGGCGGGGGTGGTCCACCGCGACCTCAAGCCCGCCAACGTCCTCGTCGCCGAGGACGGCCCCCGCGTCATCGACTTCGGCATCGCGCGGGCGGCCGACGCCACCGGGCTCACCGGCACCGGTCTGCGGATCGGCACCGCCGCGTACATGGCGCCGGAACAGGCGCTCGGGCAGGCCGTGACGCCCGCTACCGACGTCTTCGCGCTTGGCGCACTCGCCGCCTACGTGGCCGGAGGGATCCTGCCCTTCGGTACGGGACCCGAGTCCGCCGCCCTCTACCGTGTCGTGCACGAGCCGGCGGACCTCTCGCGCGTACCGGGGGAGCTGCGCGAGATCCTCGGACACTGCCTGGCCAAGGTGCCCGAGCGGCGCCCCACCCCGGCCGAGCTGATCGCCGCCGTGCGCGCGCACCCCGCTGTGGGACCTGCACCGGAGTTCGGCGAGGGCTGGCTGCCCGGGGCGGTCGGGCGGGAGGTGATGCGCCGGGCATCGGGCCCGTCCGCCCCCGAGCCCACGCTCCTCGACGGCACGTCGCCGCACGACCGGCCCACGCGGGCGTCCGCCCCGTCGGTCCCGGTGCCCGAGGAGCGGGGCGCCCCGGACGACGGTGCGCACGGCGAGCCGGCCGTACGGCGGGACGGTCGCAGGAGTCGGCGCGGTCGTACGGCCGTGGCGGCAGGAGCCGCCGCCGTCCTTGTCGCGCTCGTGACGGCGGCCGGGGCCGTGTACTGGCTCGACGCTCCGGACCGGGGCGGCGCGGAGCGAGGCGCGGGGTACACGCCGGGCTATGCGGACGTGGAACTGACCGTCCCGGACGACGGCTACGAGTTCGACCTGGGCGCCGGGAAGGTGGCGCCCGCCGAAACCGCCAAGTGGTACCTCGCTCGTGACAAGGACGGGTTCGTGCTGCCCGAGGACGCCGACGCCTTCGTCGCCTCGGGGTATGTGCTCAGCCCCGCCGACTGCGACCGCGGGCTCGATACGGAGCCGGTGACGAGCCTGCCGTTCGACGAGCTGGCCGACGAGCGGCCGTTCTGCGTGCGCAGCGCCGACGGCAAGCGGCTCGTCGTGGCGTATCTGGTCGAGGCGGCCCGCGGTGGCGGGCCCGTCACGGTGGCGCTGAGCCAGTACCGGAGGAGCGAGTGAATCGCGCAGGGGCCGGGCGGCCCTCCGCCCGGGGGCGCCGTGGTGATCACACCGCCCGGCGGCCCGGATAGGGTCTGTGACATGGCGTCTCGCAGTACTCAGATCCTGGAAGCGGCCGCGCGGCTGATCGCCCGGCGCGGGGTCCGTGGGCTCCGCGTGGAGGAACTGGCCGAAGAAGCAGGTGTGTCCACCGGCCTGATCTACTACCACTTCAAGGACCGCACCGGAATCCTGCGCCATACGCTGGAGTTCATCAACGACCGCGCCGAGCGGTACACCACGGCCCAGGATCCGGACGCGGGACCGCTGACCCCGCGCGAGGAGCTCGACCAGGTCCTGCTCCTGGAGCTCCAGGACGTCCCGGAGGTGCGGGAGAACAGCACGGCCTGGGGCGAGCTGAGGGCGAGTGCCGTCTTCGACCCCGTCCTGCGCGAGGACCTTGCCCGCGCGACCCTGGTGTGGGTGCAGGAGGTGGCCGCGCTCCTGGGGCAGGTCCACCCCTTGGCGCCGGCGGCCCGGCTCGCCTCGGCCGCCGAGCGGCTCACGGCTCTGCTCGAGGGTCTGAGCATGCGCTGGCTCAGCGGTGGCCTCGCGATCGGCCATGCGCGCACCCTGATGTCGGAGGCGGTCGAGGTGGAGCTGGCACTGCTGCGCCAGCCGTAGGATCCGGCGGTCCCGCTGCCCGGTGGCATTCAATCGCCGGGGTGCGTCGAAAGTATTGACTGAAATTTCAGTCAGTGCCAGGGTGAGGTCATCGCAGGGCTTCGCGGACCGCTCGCACCTCGATGCCGAGCCGCAGAAGGAAGCCCCGACTCCCTCGCTCTCTCCCCGCCGGTTGCGCAGGGGAGGAAGGAAACACCCATGTACGTCATGTACGCGAGGCCGGCATGCCGCTGACTCCCACCGAGCGGGACCGCCTGCTGCTGTTCACCGCCGCCGAACTCGCCCGAGCCCGCCGCGCGCGCGGCCTGCGGCTCAATGTGCCGGAAGCGACCGCGCTCATCGCGGACACCGTCTGCGAGGCGGCCCGCGACGGATCGCGCCTGGCCGAGGCGATCGAGCGGGGCCGCGCCGTCCTGAGCCCCGATGACGTGTTGCCCGGCGTCGTCGACGTCGTCACCGAGATCCAGGTCGAGGCCGTCTTCGACGACGGCTCGCGGCTCGCCGTCGTCGCCGGTCCGTTCGGGCCCACGGACCGGAACGACGTAGCCCCCGGCGCCGTACTGCCCGGTCCGGACGCCCCTGCCGTCCCCGAGCCGGTCGTCACGCTCACGGTGCGGAACACGGCGACCGTCCCGGTCAGCGTCACCTCCCACTTCCACTTCTTCGAGGCCAACCCGCGGCTGGACTTCGACCGCGCTGCGGCCTACGGCATGCGGCTCGCGGCGCCGGCCGGGTCGTCGACCCGGTTCGATGCGGGCCGGGCAGTCGAGGTGGGTCTGGTCCCGATCGGCGGTGCGCGCGTCGCCGTCGGCTTCGCCGGTCTGGTCGACGGCCCCCTCGATGCGCCCGGCGCCAGGGCCCGCGCTCTGGCACGGGCCGCCGCCTGCGGCTATCTCGGCGCGGAGCCGCTCCAGGACTCTTCGGAAGGAGGACGGGCATGAGCAGGCCGACCCGCCACAGCGACCACTGCGCCCCCGGGCGCAGCCGCCACATCGACCCGTACGAGTACGCCTCCGTGCACGGCCCGCGGGCCGGTGACCGGGTCAGGCTCGGCGATTCCGGACTCGTGGTCCGGGTGGAGTCCGACTCCCAGAAGCCGGGTGACGAGTTCCTGGCCGGCTTCGGAAAGACGGCCCGCGACGGGCTGCATCTCAAGGCGGCCGCGGTCCGCGAGACCTGTGATGTGGCGATCACCAATGTGCTGGTGATCGACGCGGTGCTCGGCATCCGGAAGGTGTCGATCGGCATCCGCGAGGGCCGTATCCACGCGATCGGGCGGGCCGGCAACCCCGACACCCTCGACGGTGTCGACGTCGTGGTCGGCACGGGGACGACAATGATTCCGGGGGAGGGGCTGATCGCCACCGCCGGGGCCGTCGACACCCACGTGCACCTGCTCTCCCCGCGGATCATGGAGGCGTCGCTCGCCAGCGGCGTCACCACGATCATCGGCCAGGAGACGGGGCCCAGTTGGGGTGTGGGCGTGAACTCACCCTGGGCGCTCAGGCTCGGCTTCAGCGCCTTCGATGCCTGGCCGGTCAACATCGGCTTCCTGGCCAGGGGTTCGTCCTCCGACCCGGCTCCGCTGGTCGAGGCGCTGGCCGAGGGCGGCGCGTCCGGTTTCAAGGTGCATGAGGACATGGGTGCGCATGCCCGTGCCCTGGACACCGCGCTGCGCGTGGCCGAGGAGCACGACGTGCAGGTGGCGCTGCACAGCGACGGTCTGAACGAGTGCCTCTCCGTCGAGGACACCCTGCGGGTGCTGGACGGCCGCACCATCCACGCGTTCCACATCGAGGGCTGCGGCGGCGGTCACGTCCCCAACGTGCTGAAGATGGCGGGTGTCCCCAACGTCATCGGCTCCTCCACCAACCCCACCCTCCCCTTCGGGCGGGACGCGGTCGCCGAGCACTACGGCATGATCGTCTCGGTCCACGACCTGAAGACCGACCTGCCGGGTGACGCGGCGATGGCCCGCGACCGGATCCGGGCCGGGACGATGGGCGCCGAGGACGTGCTGCACGACCTCGGGGCGATCGGCATCACCTCCTCCGACGCCCAGGGCATGGGCCGCGCGGGCGAGACCGTACGCCGTACCTTCGCGATGGCCGGAAAGATGAAGGCCGAGCTGGGGCCCCTCCTTCCCCATGACGGGGGGAACGGCGACGGAGCCCACGACGACAACGCCCGCGTCCTGCGCTACATCGCCAAGCTCACGATCAACCCCGCCATCGCCCACGGCCTCTCGCACGAGATCGGCTCGATCGAGGTCGGCAAGATGGCCGACATCGTGTTGTGGCGCCCCCCATTCTTCGGCGCCAAGCCGCAGATGGTCCTCAAGAACGGCTTCCCCGCCTACGGAGTGACGGGCGACCCCAACGCGGCCACCGATACCTGTGAACCCCTCGTTCTGGGCCCCCTGTTCGGCGCCCATGGCGCCGCCCCCGCCGACCTCTCCGTCGCCTTCGTCAGCCGCGCCGCCGCCGATTCCGGTTCCTCCGGCCGGCCGTACGACGGGCTGGCCACCCGCCGTCGCCGGGTCGCCGTGCGCGGCACCCGCGGCATCGGTCCGGCCGATCTGCTGCTCAACTCCCGTACCGGTGACGTCCAGGTCGACGGCCGCACCGGCCTCGTGACGCTCGACGGGGCACCGCTGTGTTCCGGGCCGGCGCACGAGGTCTCCCTGAGCCGGCTCTACTTCCTCTGAACGTTCCCCGGGTTTTCTCCTGCCCAGAGTATTGACTGAAATTTCAGTTAGGCACACGATCTCCTCTCCGCGATCCCTTCATCACGACCGAAAAGAGACCCCGATGACCGGTTTCCGTATGCCCGCCGAGTGGTCCGAGCACGAGGGCTGCCTGATGGCCTGGCCCACCCGCGTCGACCTGTGGGACGGCGTCCTCGACGCCGTGAAGCGGGAGTACGCCGACGTCGCCCGTGCCATCGCCCGCTTCGAGCCCGTCACCATGGTCGCCCCGCCCGGCTTCGGCGACGACGCCCGCGCCCACTGCGGCGATGACGTGACCGTCGTGGAACTGCCCCTCGACGACTCCTGGTTCCGCGACTCCGCGCCGCTGTTCGTCCTCGACGGCGACGGGCGCCGGGCCGGCGTCGACTTCCGCTTCAACGCCTGGGGGCGCAAGCATCACCCGTACGACGCCGACGACCGGATCAGCGCGCTGCTCCTGGAGCACCTCGGCGTCGAACGCCTCGCTTCGGACATGATCCTGGAGGGCGGGGCGATCACCGTGGACGGCGAGGGCACCCTCATCACCACCGAGCAGTGTCTCCTCCACCCCAACCGCAACCCGGAGATGACCCGGGAGCAGATCGAGGCCGAGCTGAAGGGGCGGCTCGGCGTCGAGAAGGTGATCTGGCTCCCGTACGGCGGACTGCTCGACACCGAGACCGACGGCCACGTCGACGGTGTCTGCGCCTTCGCCGCCCCCGGCAAGGTCGTCGTCTCCCTGCCCGAGGACCCCGCGCACCCCGACTACGCCCGGATGCGCGCCAACCGTGCCGTCCTGGAGGTCTCGACCGACGCGCGGGGGCGCGCGCTGGAGATCGTCGACGTCCCCCAGACCGCCTACGCAGAGGCCGCGGGCACCCGCGTCGAGGTCTCGTACCTGAACTACTACGTCGCCAACGGCGGCGTCGTCGTCCCGGTCGCCGCGGCTCCCCAGGACATGGCCGCCCTGGAGGTGATCGCCGCCGCGTACCCGGACCGCAAGGTCGTCGGCGTACCGGCTCCGGTGATCGCGTACGGCGGCGGCGGGGTCCACTGCATCACCCAGCAGGTACCCGCGGCCCGCCCCGGCGCGTAGCCCCGCAGGAAAACCGTCGGCTTCCCCTTCCCCCTGCCGTACCGAACCGTTCCCCTGCCGTACCGAAAGAGAGCGCGACGATGAGCACCGCACCACCCCAGCCCCGCGCCCCGGGACGCCGCCGTGTGAGGACCGCCCTGGCGGCCCTCACCTCGGTCGCCGCCCTCACCGCCCTCGCCGCCTGCGCCGGCCCGCCCCGTGGCGGTACCGACGGAGCCGGTGTCTCGTTCGCGCTCTCGGCCGGTACCCCCAAGCCCAAGGGGGACATCGACTCCTTCACCTGGGCGCTCTACGCGGAACCGTCCACGCTCGACTACACGATGGCGTTCGACTATCCGCAGAACACCATCCTCTCCAACGTCTGCGAGAGCCTGATGCGCTGGACCCCCGGGCTCCGGCTCGAACCCGGTCTAGCGAAGAAGGCGACCAACCCCGACCCGACCACCTGGGTCTACGACCTGCGGCGCGGGGTGCGATTCCACGACGGCCGGACCATGACGGCGGACGACGTCGTCTTCAGCCTCGGCCGCCAGCGGAATCCGAAGAACGCCGCCGCCTGGGCGCAGAACTTCCAGAACGTCGCCTCCATCCGGAAGACCGGCCCCCTTCAGGTCACCGTCAAGCTGAAGAAGCCCGACTCGCAGTTCCCTCAGTACATGGCGACCGCCGCCGGCGTCGTCGCCTCCAAGGCCGGGGTGACCGCGGCGGGCGCCGACTACGGCACCTCGGGCGGCCTGGCCTGCACCGGCCCGTTCAGGCTCGGCGCCTGGCAGAAGGGCCAGTCGCTCGAACTGAGGCGCTTCGACGGCTACTGGGGGACCCGCGCCAAGGCCGGGAAGGTCGTCTTCCGCTTCCTCACCGACCCCTCTGCCCGTACCAACGCCCTGCTCAGCGGAGAGGCCGACGGCGGCTACCTCATTCCCACCGAGAGCTACGGGCGCCTCAAGGCCAGCGGCGTCGGCACCCTCTACTTCGGTGAGGGCCTCAGCACGGTCAACGTCGGCATCACCAACATGAAGGGCCCGCTCGGCGACGTACGCGTACGCCGGGCGCTCTCCCTGGCCCTGGACCGTTCCGGATTCGTGCAGGCCGGCCTCGGCGGCGCGGGGGCGGCCACCAGCTCCGTCACCACCCGGGCCGCCTGGGCGGGGGCATCCCCCGGGGTGCGGAAGGCGGCGTTCGACGGGCTGCCCCCCACGACCCGGGACGTCGAGCGGGCACGAGCGCTCGTCAAGGAGGCAGGCGCCACCGGCAAAACCCTGACCGTCGCCACCAGCTCCATCGGCCAGGACGTCTCCCTCCTCGCCACCGCCGTCCAGGCCGCCGGCACCGAGATCGGGCTGCGGATCACCCTCAAGTCCGTCGCCCCCAACGCCTTCACGGCGCTCTTCACCGACCCCGAGGCGCGCGAGGGCATCGACATGTTCCCGCTCACCTACTACGACTCCATCACCGACCCGCTCGACCTCCTGACGAACTTCAGGACCGGCGCGTACCTCAACTTCGCCGGTTACAGCGACAAGCGGTACGACGCACTCGTCGCACGGGCCACCGCCACCTACGACAAGGAGCGCCGCCTGCGCGCCGAGAGCCAGCTCCAGCGGCACGTCGCCCAACGGCTGCCCTGGATCCCGGTCGCGGAGTGGCCCACCGCCCTCTTCCTCAACAAGCGCATCACCGGCGCCCCCACCACCATCGCGTACCTGTACTACCCGTGGGCCGCCGACATCGGCGCCGCCGGAGCGGGGACGGCCCCGTGAACCCCGTCGACTTCCTGAGATTCGCCGGACGGCGGGTCGCCGAGATGGCGGCCACCCTCCTCGTCGCCTCGTTCGTCGTGTTCGGGGCGATGTACCTGGCGCCCGGCAGCCCCGCGAGCTTCCTGCTCTCCGGCCGCTCCGCCTCACCCGAGGCGCTCGCCGCCGTCAACGCCCGCTACCACCTCGACGACCCGTTCGCCGTGCGCTACCTGCGATGGCTCGGGGACATGGTCCAGGGCGACTTCGGACGCTCCCTCACCTACCGCACCGACGTCTCGCGGCTCCTCGCCGACCGCCTGCCCACAACCCTCCTCCTGATCACCATGGCGCTCGTCGTGGTCGTCACCGCCGGACTCCTCCTCGGCCGGATCGCCGCGGTCCGCGGCGGCGCCACCGACACCGGCGTCCTCCTGGTCACCACCCTCGCCGTCGGCACCCCGTCCTTCGTCGCCGCCGTCCTGCTCCAGGGGCTCTTCGCCGTCAAGCTCGGCTGGTTCCCCAGCAACGGCGCAGGCGTGGGCTTCCCCGACATGGTGTGGCACCTGACCCTGCCCGCGATCGCCCTCGCGCTCTACCTGATCGGCATGCTCGCCCGCGTCACCCGCTCCGCCATGCTCGAAGCCCTCGACAGCGAGCACGTGACCGTGGCGCGCAGCCGTGGTGTCCCCGAGCGCCTGGTCATCCGCCGCCATGTGCTGCGCAATTCGCTCGGCACCGTGCTCACCACCGGTGGCCTGATCGTCTCCACCCTGCTGGTCTGCACGATCCTCGTGGAGACGGCCTTCAGCATCGGCGGTATCGGACAGCTCCTCGAACTGGCCACCACGACAAAGGACTTCCCGACCGTCCAGGCCGTCTCCCTGATCATCGTCGCGCTGTTCATGGCCGTGAACCTGATCGTCGACCTCCTGCTGCCCGTCGTCGACCCCCGGATCACCCTCGGAACGAGAGGGCCCGCCGCATGACCGCCGTCCTCACCCGCCGGCCGGGCCTCTCCAAGGTACGTGCCTCATCCGGCAGTTCACCGCTGCACCTCGCCAGCCTGGGCTTCGTCGGACTCGTCGTCCTCGCGGCGCTGCTCGCGCCGTGGCTCGTGCCTCACGACCCCAACGCCGTCGACCTCGGCGCCGCGTTCGCCGGGCCCTCCGCGGACCACCCGCTCGGCGCCGACACCGCAGGCCGCGACACCCTCTCCCGGCTGCTGCTCGGCGCCCGCACCTCCCTGCTGGGCCCCCTCGGCGTGGTCCTCTTCTCCACCCTCGCGGGGGTGGCCGTCGGCACCGCCGCGGCCTGGCGCGGCGGCTGGCTGGACTCCCTCCTGTCCCGCTCGACCGAGCTCGTCTTCGCCTTCCCGGGCATGCTTCTCGCGATCCTGGTCATCTCCGTGTACGGGGAGGGCCTGCTCGCCCCCGTCGTCGCACTGGGGCTCGCGTACCTGCCCTACGTCAGCCGCCTCACCCGCTCCCTCGTCCTGGCCGAACGCGCCCGCCCGTACGTGAGCGCCTACCAGGTCCAGGGCCACTCGGCGCGCCAGATCTGCCTGCGCCACATCCTGCCCAACATCGCCCCCGTCGTCCTCGCCCAGTCCACCATCAACTTCGGCTACGCCCTCATGGACCTGGCCGGGCTGTCCTTCCTCGGCCTCGGCGTGCCTCCGCTCACCCCCGACTGGGGCCGCATGGTCTTCGACGGCCAGACCGCCATCCAGCACGGCTACCCGCTCTCCGCGATCCTGCCGTGCGTCCTCGTCGTGCTCACCGTCGTCGCGTTCAACGTCGTCGGAGAGCGCTGGGCCGACCGCGTCGCCAGGAGAGACCGATGACCCCCACCCCCGCCGCGCCGTCGACGCCCCTGACGACGTCCCCACCGACGCCCACGCTCGACATCCGGGGGCTGACCCTCACTCTCCCCGGCACCGCCCGCCCCGTCCTCGACGGCGTCGACCTCACCGTCGGACCCGGTGAGACGGTCGCCCTCGTGGGCGAGTCCGGTTCCGGGAAGTCCCTCACGTCACGCGGCGCCCTGGGCCTGCTGCCGCCCGGTGCCGCCACCGAAGGCGCCGTTCTGGTCGAGGGCCGCGACGTCCTCACCATGGACGCCGGCCGGCTGCGCGCCCTGCGCGCGGGCACCGCCGCCATGGTCTTCCAGGACCCGCGGGCCGCCCTCAACCCGCTCCACCGCATCGGCGACTTCCTCACCGAGGGCGTCCGCTCCGCCGGGACCATGGACGGGCCCACCGCCACCGTCCGGGCCGTCGACCTCCTGCGGGCCGTCGGGCTCGACGACACCGCTCTGCGGAAATACCCGAGCCAGGTGTCCGGCGGCATGCTGCAAAGGGTCGTGATCGCCGCGGCGCTCATCGGCGACCCCGCGCTCCTCCTCGCCGACGAACCGACCACGGCGCTCGACGTCACCACCCAGGCCGAGGTGATCGCCCTCCTCGCCCGGCTCCGCGAGAGCTTCCGCACGGCAATGCTGTTCGTCACCCACGACCTCGACCTCGCGGCGGCGATCAGCGACCGCGTGTACGTCATGTACGCCGGCCGGATCGCCGAGACCGGACCCGCCGACGTCCTCTTCGCGCACCCTCGCCACCCCTACACCGCGGCCCTGCTGGCCTCCACGCCCCGCCTCACGACCCCGGGCGGCAGGCTCTCCGCCATCCCCGGACAGCCGCCCGACCTGCGCACCCCTCTGACGGGCTGCGCCTTCGCCGCCCGCTGCCCGCTCGCGACCGGGATCTGCGAGGAAGCGGTCCCGGAAGCGCTTCCGTCCCCCGGCCGGCCCGAACACCTCGCCGCCTGCCACCACAGCGACCGGCTCGCGCGAGAAGGAGCGGTCGCCGATGTCTGAACACCTGCTGCAAGCCGTCGACCTGAGCCGCGCCTACGGCACCGTACGGGCCGTGGACGGCGTGTCGTTCACCCTGCCCGAGGGCGGCTCGCTCGGCATCGTCGGCGGCTCCGGCTCCGGTAAGACCACCACCGCCCGCATCGTCGTCGGCCTGGAGCGGGCCGACGCCGGAGAGGTACGGATACGGGGCCGGGGCCGGCCAGCCGGTGCGCGCGGCCGGCAGCAGCGCCTGGCCAGGGCCCGCGAGGTGCAGATGGTCTTCCAGGACCCCTACCTGTCCCTCGACCCCAGGACCAGCGTCGAAAGGGTCCTGGGCGAGACCCTGCGCCTGCACTTCCCCGGCCGCGACCCCGCGCCCCGCATCCGCGAACTCCTCGACCAGGTCGGCCTCGGCACCCGCGCCGCCGACGCCCTGCCCCGGCAGCTCTCCGGCGGCCAGCGCCAGCGCGTCGCCATCGCCCGCGCCCTCGCCGTGGAACCGGCCGTCCTCGTCCTCGACGAAGCCGTCGCCGCCCTGGACGTGTCCGTACAGGCCCAGATCCTCAACCTGCTCGCCGACATCCGTGAGCAGACGCCGATCGGCTACCTCTTCATCACCCACGACCTCGGCGTGGTCCGGTGCGTCACCGACGAGGTCCTCGTCATGCACCACGGCCGCGTCGTCGAGTCCGGCGCCACCGCCGAGGTACTCGCCGCGCCGCACCACCCGTACACCCGGCTGCTCCTGGACTCGGTGCCCCGCCCCGGCTGGCATCCGGACCGGATCGCGGCGGCCCGCCAGGAGCTCTCGTCCCCGCAGCCAACCCCACACAGGAGGCAGACATGACCCGAGGCTTGAACCGGCGAGGATTCCTCGCCGCGGCCGGACTCACCGCCGCCGGCGCCGCCCTCGCCACGACGACGCAGGGCAGGGCCCGCGCCGCCACGGACACCTACCGGGTCCCGGTCGAGGACGTCCGCCACACCCGCACCTGGATGGCCTGGCCGGACAGCGCCGCGATCTGGGCCGGCAAGCTGGGCGGCGTGCAGGAGGACATCGCCCGGATCGCCGGTACGATCGCGAAGTACGAACCGGTCGTCATGTGCGCCAACTCCGGCAGCGCTGACAAGGCACGCTCGATGTGCGGCTCCTCGGTCACGGTCATCGACTCCATCCCCGTCGACGACTGCTGGATGCGCGACACCGGCCCGGTCTTCCGCACCGACGGCTCCGGCGGCCTGGCCGCCGTGGGCCTCAACTTCAACGGCTGGGGCAACAAGCAGACCCACGCCAACGACGCCCTCGTCGCGGAGCGCATCGCCTCCTACGTGGGCGTCCCGTTCACCTCCGCCCACCTCGTCGGGGAAGGCGGCGCCATCGAGCAGGACGGCGCCGGAACCCTGATGGCCACCCGCAGCAGTCTGGTGAACCGCAACCGCAACCCCGACATGTCCGAGCGCCAGTTGGAGACGGCGATGTGCGATGCCTACGGCGCCTCCAAGGTCATCTGGTTCGACGGCGTATACGGCCAGGACATCACCGACGACCACGTAGACGCTACGTCCCGCTTCCTCGCCCCCGGCGAGGCCCTCGTCCAGATGCCGCTCTCCACCGACACGGACGCCTTCGCCCGCGACGCGCGCCGGCAGCACAGCATCCTGTCCGCCTCGACGACCGCCACCGGCAGTCCGATGGCCGTGACCCGCCTCGAGGGCCCCGACTACAACAAGATCCGCTCCACCGACCCGAAATTCCTCGCCTCCTACGCCAACTTCTACCTCTGCAACGGTGCCGTCATCAGCGCCCAGTTCGGCGACACCCGCGCGGACGAGGCGGCACGGGCAACGCTGACCCGTCTCTACCCGGACCGCGTCATCGAGCAGCTGAACATCGACCGCCTCGGCACGGGCGGCGGCGGCATCCACTGCGTCACCCAGCAGCAGCCCGCCGTGTGAACAAGGGTGCCCGGAGAGGACACCGTCCCGTCCGGGCACCCGGCTTCCTCCTTCTGGACTCGCCCGAACTTCGCGGACCTGGATCACCTCGCCACGCCGCCGAAAACGCCGCGCTCCGTACAGGGTCCGGATCGGTCAACAGATCGTGTGTGCACGGAAGTCGGGGCATTCGCCGGTTCGCGCAACCGCCCGGGAACTCCCTGCGTTTCACCGCGGCCGCATCAGCCGCTCGACGCCCGCGCAGAACGGCTCAGCGGCCGAGGCGACTGCGGGAAAACCCCCTAGGCTGCCCACGATCACAGTCGGCGCGGAGAAGCAGAGAAGGAGCCACGAGGGTATGACCGAGGCCACCGATGACCAGAGGTTCACCACTCCGATCGACCAGCGCTACTTCGAAGACTACGTGCCGGGTTCGACCTATGTGTTCGGCGTCGCGACGGTCGACGAGACGCAAATCGTCGAGTTCGCCAAGGAATACGACCCGCAGTTCTTCCACGTCGATCCGGTCGCCGCGGCCGACGGGCCGTTCGGCGGCCTGATCGCGAGCGGCTGGCAGACCGCGGCGCTGATGATGCGGCTGTTCGCCCGGCACTATCTGTCCAGCGTGGCGAGCCTGGGCGGCCCCGGGGTGGACGAGCTGCGCTGGCTGCGCCCCGTCCGTCCGGGCGACGTGCTGACCCTGCGCGTCACTGTGCTGGACGCCAAGGCCTCGAACTCCAAGCCCGATCGCGGACTCGTCCGCTCGTTCACCGAGCTGCTCGACGCGGCGGGCGAGCCGGTCTTCAAGGCCACCGTGCTGAACTTCCTGCGTCGCCGCACCCCGGGCCGCTGAACCGGCCGACGGCCGCCTGGCCGGAGTGCCCCTCAGCCACCTCGTCGCCGTCGGCGCGGCGTCAGGATCGAGGGCAGCGCGACCGTCGGCCCGGTGATCACCGGGCCCGGGAGGTTTGCGCGCACAGGGCGCGCATCATAGTCACGGATCTGACTAATCAAATTCTTGAGTATGATGCCGGCGTCCCCCACGGAAAAGCGGAAGCAAGGGGGAAGGGCAGCAAAAGGGAGGCGAACCGATGGCGTTGCGTCATGCCGTCCTGGCGGCGTTGCTCGACGAAGAGCTGAGTGGGTATCAGCTGGCCAAGTCGTTCGACTTGGGCGTGGCGAACTTCTGGTACGCCCAACCGCAGCAGCTGTACGCGGAGCTGACGAGACTGGAGGAGAAAGGCCTGATCACGGGCCGCGAGGTGGTCCAGGACACACGGCCCAACAAACGGCTGTTCCAGGTCACCGACGCCGGCCTGGCGGAACTGGAGCACTTCACGGCCACCGCCACCAAACCCTCCGTCATCCGCGACGACCTGGCCGTCAAGGTACAGGCGGCCGACCACGTCGACACCGAGACGCTGATCGTGCAGCTGAGCGAGCGCGCCGCCTTCGCCCAGGCCAAGACCGACCTGTTCGGCCGGCTGCTGCACACCATGCGCGGCGAGCGCACCGAAGAGGAGTTCCTGCGCCACGGCAAGCGCATCGGCCCCTACCTCACCTGCCTGCGCGGCCTCGCTTTCGAGCAGGGCAACCGCGACTGGTGCGAACGCACCATCGCGGTCCTGAGGGACAGGCAGGTGGCCCATGCCCGGCACTGACCCGCGGTACGCGCGCTACGTCGCCTTGGGCGACAGCCAGACCGAGGGCCTCGGTGACGGCGACGACACGGTGGGCCTGCGCGGCTGGGCCGACCGGCTCGCCGAACAGCTCGCACGGCACAACTCCGCTCTGCAGTACGCCAACCTGGCCGTACGCGGCCGGCTCGCCGGACAGGTACGTGCCGAACAGCTCACCCCGGCCCTCACCCTGCGCCCCGACCTGGCCACCGTCGTCGCCGGGGTCAACGACCTGCTGCGGCCACGGTTCGACGCCGACGAAGTCGCCGGACACCTGGAGGCGATGTTCGCCGCGCTCACCGCCCAAGGCGCCCGCGTCGCCACCCTCACCTTTCCCGATGTCGCACGCATCACCCCGCTCGCCCGGCCGCTCAGCTCCCGCGTCACCGCCCTCAACGACCGGATCCGCCAGGCGGCTCGTCGTCACGGCGTCACCGTCGCCGAAACCGGCCACCACCCCGTGGTCACCGACCCCCGACTGTGGAGTGCGGACCGGCTCCACGCCAGTCCTCTCGGCCACCAGCGGATCGCCGCCGCCGTCGCCCATGCCCTCGCCCTGCCCGACAGCGACGACACCTGGACCACGCCCCTGCCGCCGCCGAGGACGGCCGCTCCCGTCGGATGGCGCGCGGCCGCGCATGAACTGTCCTGGGTCGCCGCCTTCCTCGGCCCCTGGCTGGGCAGACGCCTGCGCGGCCGATCCACCGGCGACGGCCACACCGCCAAGCGCCCGTACCTCGTCCCCGTACAGACACCTGGCAGCACCGGTCACAGCGAAGGGCCGAGCTGAGGAGATTGGTTCACCGCGCCCGGCCGCCGTTTTCGTCGCTTGGCGTCCTTCCGCTGCTCACGCCGGTGTTAGCCGGAGGTTAGTGGAGCGGCAGCCTCGCGATAGTGGTCCCGATCAGAGTGGGTCCCGTACCGAGGAGACCACGCAACCGACTACCCCCGGGGGACCCGAAATGAGCTCCAGCATCACCGCCCGCACCGCTCGTCGCCGCACCCTGCGCATTGCCGTCGCGGCCCTGACCGCAGCCGCCGGCCTCACCCTGACCGCCTGCTCCGGCTCGGACGCCGCCGACGCGAAGTCCGCGGGCCACACGAGCACGAACACGAGCACGACCGCCGCCGAGGCCGGCGGCGCGGGCTCCTCCGCCGGAGCGCAGGGCTCCGACGCCAAGGCCGACCCCGGTGCCAAGCCCAACGCCAAGCCCGCCACCAACGCGGGCGCTGCGGGCAAGCAGGCGGGCAAGCAGTCGGGCGGCGGGCAGGCCGCCAACGGTGGCAAGGCGGCATCCCCGGACCGCACCCAGCGCCTGGCGGACGGCAGCACGGCCGAGATCTACAAGCTCGGCGCCCAGCGCTACCGCGCCAAGATCGTCAGCCGCGGTTCGGTCCTGGCCACGCTGGAGACGACGGGGCAGGAGGCCGACGCCGGGCTCGACGCCAACGACATGTTCGTCGTGCTCACGATGGGCGGCGAGGTCCACTCCTGGATGGGCGGTGGACACCAGGGACCGGGCACCTTCAAGCTCGCGGGCGGCTGGACGGCCAAGGTCACGAAGGTCGGCGAGTTGCGGTACCGCGCGCAGATCATCGGCTTCGAGGGCGTGGCCGCCACGCTGGAGACGAAGGGGCACGACGTCGGGGTCGACGCCAACGGCGTGTACATCGTGCTCAGCGCCGGCGGTGTGATCAGCGCCCACAAGTAAATGCCCGCCCGGCTGCGCAGCGGAGCCGGCTCCGGCGGGGCGGTTCCACCACCGGGGTGGCGACAGCAGATGTACGCGTCACCGAGCGGGCCCAGCCGGGCACACCCCGCAGGGCGGGAGAGCCGGACCGGACCCGCCACGCCGGCGGTGAGGACCGCGCCCCGGAGCGGGAAGGCCGTCCGGCGCCGCCGTCATCGAGACGGCCGGCGCCATCACCGGTCGTGGACGAGCGGGGCAGCTCGCCTCACGTCCGGGTGGGCTCAACCGTCCAGTGAGAGTGCGTTCTTGGCGTGGGTGACGGATTCCTCGGAGGCGGGTCCGCCGGGATTCTCGGTGGCCAGGGCCTGGTTAAGGGTCACGAAGGGGCGTATCCGCTGCTCGTAGCGGGAGTACGCGGCGCGGTGATCGCCGTGCGCCCGGGCGAGGCAGTCGGCCAGCACATGAGCGCCCACAAGGGCCAGGCTGGTGCCTTGCCCCGACAGCGGGGAAGGGCAGTAGCCGGCGTCTCCGAGCAGGGCCACCCTGCCGCGTGACCAGTTGTCCATCCGGATCTGGGCCATGGCATCGCAGTAGAAATCGGGCGCATCCCGGGCGGCCTTGGCCAGGCGGGGCCCTTCCCATCTCAGGGAGGCGAGCTTGTCGACGACGAGTTGCCGAAGGGCGCCGGCGTCGCGGAGATCGCGGGCGAGGGGCGCGGACTCGAAGCCGAAGGCGACCCTGAGCTCGGTGTTGTCACGCACCGGCATGATGCCGAAGCCCGCATCGCCATCCCGCAGCCACACTTGCCAGTCGTCCAGTGCGAGGAAGTTGTCCGCGCTGAACACCGAGAGATAGCTGCCCAGGTGATGGGCGAAGCGGTCCTCGGGACCGAAGGCCAGGCGCCGTACCGTCGAGTGCAGGCCGTCGGCCCCGATCACGAGGTCGAAGCCGCGGGACACCCCGCGGTCGAAGTCGACGCGCACGCCGTTCTCGTCCTCGGCGAGCGCGGTGATGCTGTTACCGAAGAGGTACTCGACCTCCGAGCGCGTGCGTTCGTACACGATCCGCACCAGGTCCTCACGCAGCAGCTCGATGTCGTCGCTGTCGAGCCGGCCACTGCTGAAGGTCGCCTCGGTGGAGCGATCGATCTCGTGGCCTTCGGGGTCGAGGATCGACATGCCACGCATCCGGGTGCGCACGCGTCGTGCCTGGTCCAGCAGGCCCATCCGCTCGACGACGTCGAGCGCGACGCCGCGGATGTCCACGGCCTGACCGCCAGGACGCGGACCCGGGGCGCGTTCGACGACGGTGACCTTGAAGCCGTGGTGGTGAAGCCAGTAGGCGAGCACGGGCCCGGCGATTCCGCCGCCGGAGACGAGAACAGTCTGCACGGGAAACTCCTTCAGTACGCTGTACGCGCACTGAATGTACGACGTACGCACAGTCCCTTCAACGGGCCAACCGAAGGTCCTGTACTAGCCTGTACTAGGGCAGGCGACGTGCCGATCGGCGTCCTCGCTGCTCCCCTCTGCACTAGTACAGACCAGGAAGGCAGCAGGACGTGACGAAGCCCACAGGCGCATCCGATCAGCCGCCCTATCTGCGCATCGTCGCCGGGATCCGCCAACGCATCATCGACGGTGACCTGGGCCCCGGGGCCCAGGTGCCCTCGACCCGGCAAATCGCCAGGGAATGGGGTGTCGCGCTGGCCACCGCCACCAAGGCCCTCACCACCCTGCGCCTTGAGGGACTCGTCGAGACCCGCCCCCGTGCCGCCACCGTCGTCGCCGGATCCGCTCCCGTCACGTCACCCGCCAGGCACGCGCCGCCCGCCCCACCCTCCGACCCGGAGCTGACCCTCGACCGGATCGTCCGCACGGCCATCGGCATCGCCGATGCCGAAGGGCTGTCAGGGCTCTCCATGCGCGGCGTCGCGGCCCGGCTCGGCGTCGCCCCGATGTCCCCCTACCGGTACGTCCCCAGCAAGGACGACCTCGTCCTGCTCATGGCCGACGCCGCGTTCGGCGAGGAGAGCTACCCCGCCGATGCGCCCGAAGGATGGCGCTCCCGGATCGAGCTGGGCGCTCGGACCCTCTGGATCCTGTACCGCAGGCACCCGTGGCTGGCTCAGCTCGGTTCTCTCACTCGCCCGTTGATCGTGCCCCATCTGATGGTCCACGGCGAATGGATGCTGAGCGCCCTGGACGGCCACGGCCTCGATCCCACCACCCTGTTCGACATCCACGTACTGCTCTACAGCCACGTTCAGGGCCTGGCGGTGCACCTGGAGCGGGAGACGCACGCCGAAGCCTCCACAGGTCAATCGGAAGACCAGTGGATGGACAGCCGGACTCCCGCCCTCCGGGAACTGGTGGAGTCCGGCCGCTTCCCGACCTTCGCCAAGGTGGTCGGAGCCTTCCACGACGGCTATGACCTGCGACTCGACGCGCTCTTCGAATCCGGCCTCAAGGCACTCCTCGACGGCCTGACTCCCCTCATCGAAGGCCGGGCGGCCGGTGCGTAGAGAGCGGGCCTCGTCTGCGTGGCACTGCTGAGGGGTCACGAGGACGCCTTCGGGCCTCGGCGGCGCCGCCCCGACGAGGGGCTCGTCCGGGTCACGGCCACGCGGTTCGACAAGCGTGCCCGTGTCTTCCGGAGCATCGTGACCGGCGCAGGATTCCGGCTCCGGCTCCGGGGTGTAGATCCATTATCCGGGTGCACAGGGGTGCCTGTCACCCTTCCCCGGAATGATCTTTACACCCGATTTGCTCCTTTAGGTTTGCGGGGAGCGAGTGCAAAGCGCCGATCTGACCTGGGAGTTGAGAGTGACGCACGACGTTGCCGCGCTGGCGGCGGAACTTAGGGACATGGCCGCGGCCGATCATCGGTCCGCTGTCCGCGCGAACAGCGATGACCCCGCCGAGCAACTGGCCTGGCGGCGGCTGACCGCGCGGCACGGCGACCGGCTCGGCGAGATCTTGGACGAGTACGGATGGCCGACGGCGGAGCTGGTCGGGGAGGAGGCCGCACGCGCGGCGTGGCTGATCGCTCAGCACGCCGACCGGCAGCTCGACGTTCAGCGGCGCGCCCGGCAGCTGATGGAACAGGCGGTGTCGGCGGGTTCGGCCGGCCCGCGCGAGCTGGCCTTCCTGCGCGACCGCACGCTGGTCAACGAGGGTCGCAAGCAGGTCTACGGCACTCAGATCGCCGGCGTGAAGGACGGCGCACCGGTTCCGTGGCCGTGCGAAGAGCCTGAGCGCATGGACGAACTCCGTGCGGAGGTCGGCATCGAGCCGTTCGACGAATACGTTGCCAAGTTCGCGACGGCCTGAAGCCCCGTTCCCATCCGTATCCGCTGCAGCTGGGGGAGGCCATGGACGGGGAGGCGAGGCGCCGCAGCCTGCGCGAGCTCACGCACTGAAGGAGCCTCGCCGCGCTCGGCGACCCACTCGCGCACGCCGCGACGGGTGCGTATCTGTACCCGGCCGTTCGGGTCTCCTCCGGCCGTTTGGGTCTCCGCGAGATCCGAGGAAGGTTCACGTCGGGAATTAGTGCAAATGTTCGAATTATAGGCCAAGTGGAGCCGCCTGGGTGTGGCGCTCGCCCTCGGGGCGCTCGCGATCGTAGAACTGGCGGGACTCCGCGAGCCTTCGGATACTGAACAGCGCGGAGACGCCGAAGATCCGCCAGTCGCCAGCGGCTGTATCGCCGGGGCGTCGCAGGTTTCCGCTGCTTTCGCCGGAGTCGCGCGGTGCGGGTGTGACACCAACAAGGCCGGCGAGCCGGTCCGGGGCGGTCGGCCGACTCCGATCCGCCAGGGCGCTATGTCCTCATTGCGTAGATACTCTGTGAAGTGTGATCGAGTCTGGACGGCCGCGGATCCGGCGTCGCCACGGCCGGGGGAGGCTTGTGCGACTGTCGCCGGTCATCCTGACCGTCGTCATCGCCAGCCTGGCATACGCCACTCCTCCGGAAGTGGCCTTCAGCCGCCTCCTGCCCGCGGCGCCGGCCCTCGCGGCCGCCATGTGGCCGGTGCTCCCCACCGTCCTGCTGGGGGCGGTCTGCCTATTTCTGATGATCGGCCTCAGCATCGTGTTCCCCGGTCTGGGGACCTGGTGGACGGCTGGGGGGATCATCGCGGTCACCGTGGCGGCCGCGTACGGAAGCCATGTCCGGCTCCAGCGGGAGCGGACCCTCTTTCAGGTGCGGCTCGTCGCCGACGCGGCGCAGCAGGTGGTGCTGAGCCCCATGCCGCGCCGCTTCGGGAGCGTCGAGATCGAGTCGCTGTATCTCGCGGCGGCGGCGGAGGCCCGTATCGGTGGGGACTTCTACGAGGTGGTCGACACGCGATTCGGGGTCAGGCTGCTCATCGGTGACGTGCGGGGCAAGGGCCTGCCGGCAGTGGGGGCGGCCGCGGCGATCGTCAACTCTTTCCGGGAGGCGGCCTACGGCGAGGCCGACATGGTCAGCGTCGCGCGCCGACTGGACGCCAGCAGCACCCGCTACAACGCCGCCTTTCCCCCCGAGGGGCCGACGGAGCGGTTCGCCACCGCCCTCCTCGTCGAGATCCCGCACGGGGGCAGGCGTATCGAGATCCTCAACTGCGGACACCCCCCGCCGCTGCTCCTGAACCGCGGGGAGCTCCGTGCCCTCGAGCCCACCACCCCCTCGCCGTTGCTCAACCTCGCGGATCTGATCGGCGATCACTACACCATCGACACCTTCGACTTTGCCCCCGGTGACCTGCTGCTTCTCTATACCGACGGGGTCGCCGAGGCCCGCGCCCGCGACGGCGAGTTCTTCCCGCTGGCGGCCTGGATGCGCCGACAGCCCCCGACGCCGCCCCGCGAGCTGCTCACGGCTCTGCACCGCGACCTTCTCCACTACAGCAGGGGACGACTGGACGACGACATCGCCGCCCTCGCGGTGCGCCTGTGTGAACCCTCGGAGTAGGCCCGTGCATGTGCGGCGGCGCCCATCCCGGCGAAGCATGGTGCTCGTGTCGCCTGCCGTTCAGGCTTTGAACGAGTGCAGGTTGGTGGCGGCGAGGGTTTGCTCCGCGTCGTGTGCCTCGAAGGTCCTCATGCGCTGGAAGCCGAGACGGGTGGCGAGCTTGAGTGAACGCTCATTGGCTGTCTGGGTCACTACCAGGACCGGTTGGTCAGGCAGCTCGTCGGCGGCGGCGCGCAACGCGGCCGTGGCAGCCTCGAACGCCAGCCCCGCGCCCCAAACCTCGCGTCGAAGCAGGTAGGTCAGTTCCAGTTCCCCACCCTCGTCGGTGACGTGCCCAGGAAGGTCGGCGGAGCGTCGGTCGATCATGAGCGTCCCGCAGAGCCGGTCGGTCGTCTTGTCGGCAATGACAAACGTGCCGGGACTGTTGGTGACGCTCGTGGTGCCGATCGCATCGAGATACTGCTCGACAGCACTTCGGGGCCTTGGGCCGCCGAGATATAGCCGGACCTGTGGATCGGTCTGGAGTTCGATGAGTCCCTCGCGGTCCACGTCGCGCGCTTTGCGCAGCCGGAGTCGATCCGAGGCGATCTCTGTGGCGGACAGCGTGGGCGACGGGTCCATGGGGTCCATGGGATCCATCCTGGCTGAGAACCTGACGTTCAGCCGCAGCTGCAGCCGCAGCGGCGATGCGCGAATCACGCGCTCGCGCCAAAGCTGCGCCTCGGACCGCCGCGCAGTGGTTAACGCCGATGGCAGACGGCCTCGATGTTGTTCCCATCGGGATCGCGGACAAAGGCGCCGTAGTAGGACTCGTGGTATTCCGGCCAGAGCCGGGGCGCGTGCAGGACCTCGGCACCCACCGCGAGAGCCGCCGCGTAGAAGGCGTCCACGGCGGCGCGGTCGGCCGCGCCGAATGCGATGTGCATCTCACGCGCAGGTGCGGTGTCCGTCGAGGGGACCAGCCACAAAGGGTGGCCCGTGACCCCGAAGCTGATGTTCTCGCCGAACTGCTTCTTCCGCTCGCCGCCCAATGGAGCGAGTACGGCGTCGTAGAAGGCGGCGCTGGCCGCGATGTCCTGCACTTGGATGGCGATATGATCCAGCATGCGTCAACTCTTCACCATCACAGAGAAGTTGTCGCGCAGTTTTCCTTGATCCGGCTGATCTTCGTGGTCACTCGCATGGTGCTGGGTATCGGAATCGGACTGGTCTACGTCACCTTGCAGCACCCGGAGCTCGCTCCCCCGCTGGGCATCGGCAGGGGCGCGGTGGGGCCGTGCGGGATTGCCAGGCCCCTGCAGGCACTTGGTCGGCAGGGGCGCTCTCCGCTCGCCGTCGACTGGCGTGGGCCGACCGTGACAACCACAGTCCGGATTCGCTTCAGATGTCAGCGCAAGATTTCGGCCCGCAATCTCTCATTCGGCGTGGCGATGTCCCAGTAGCGAGCGGTGCCCCGTGCCTTGCTGTAGATGCCTGTCCCGCCGGTGATGGCCATGTCCAGTGGCGAAGTCGTTCCGCTCACCCAGAGCGACTGCATCGTCAGAGAGCCACGTTCGAGTTCTATCGTGAGCACGCACTGCGTCGTGAGTTCTTCGCCATTGATGTGAATGACCTGACATGAACCACCCCCACGTCCGACTTTGCGGCCGTCCCTTATGGCGGTGCCGGAGTAGACATTCATGTCGCCCAAGCTTGGCCCTGCCGGGCCGAGATCACTGGTCGCTTGCTGATCGTTCTGAATCTTGAGTTCGAGGACCTCGGCCTGATTCTTTTCCGGGGTATCGGCGTCTGCGCTGCCCACAGCGCAGACGCCGACCACAGCGGCGACCAGTGATATGGCAAAGAGCTTTCTGAGCTTCGCTCGTCGGCTGCTGTTTCCCCGCTCCCTCTGATGCACGCCGGCGGATCCCTGACTGCTGATGGCCATGGTGATTTCTCCTCGCTGCGATCTCCCTATGCGAACACCGAACGCCGCAACGCTATGACTGGAGAGTCATCTTGTCTAAGATCAATATCGCTATGACGTCATGATTCCGGAGGCATGGTGGAACTGAACTCGCTCCGGCAGTTCCTGGCGGTGGCGCGGTTGGAGCACCTCAGCCGGGCGGCCGACGAACTGCACATCGCACAGCCGTCGCTGAGCCGCACCATCGCCCGGCTGGAGAGGGAATTGGGCGCACCGCTTTTCGACCGGAGCAGTCGGCTCCGGCTGAACGACGCGGGCAAGCTCTTCCGCGATCACGTCGAACGTGCCCTTGGTGAACTCCAGGCCGGACAACGCGCCGTCGCCGAGGCCACCAGCGACGGCCTGGGCACCGTGAGACTGGCGTCGGAAACCTTCCTCACCCTCACCGGCCCGCTGGCGGCCTACAAGCGCGCCCATCCCTCTGTCGAGCTCGAGCTCCACTGGTCGCCGGCCGAGGACATGGCCCGCCGCCTGCGGGGCCAGGATGTCGACCTGTGTGTCGCTTCGCGGCCGATCCACGCCGAGGGCCTGGAGACAGTGCAACTCTTCGACGAGGCGGTGGGGGTGGGCATGCCACTCGATCATCCGCTGGCGGGCCGTACGTCCGTGAGCATCCACGAACTCGCCGACCAGCCCTTCGTCACCGCCCGCCAGGGACACTGGCTACGTCGACTGCTTGATCAACTCTTCGCCGCCCGAGGCCTCACCCCGAGGATCGTCTGCGAAAGCGACGAGCACAGCGCTATCGCGGACCTGATCGGCGCGGGACTCGGCATCGCCCTCGTCCCCTCGTTCGCCCGCGGCAGGGCCGCACGTACCCCCCTCGCCTGGATCCCCGTCGACAGCCCCGACTGCCGTCGCACGGTAACCCTGTGCTGGGGCGCCGGCAGCCACCTGTCGACCGCCGCCCGGCTGATGCGCACCACCATCACCAGCTGGAACTGGAGCACAGGCGAGCCCGGGGAGGAACGCTGACGACCTGTTGCGGCCACGGTTGACCCGCGCTGGTCTCCCGCTCCATGCCGCAGTCGGTGAAGGCCGTCTGCTGGACCGTCCCCTGCCGAGGTGGGGGTGAGGCCGGTGGGCCGTGCGGCCGACGATGTCGCAGAGCACGGGCATGCCGCGGGGGAGGCCCGGTTCGCGCGGGCGCCATCGGAAGCCGATCTGGCGTGTCGTCAGGAGAGCCTTTCTGGCGGCAAGCTGACTCCTCATGGTGGACTCGGGTAGGGGAGCCCTCGGAATGCCTGCCCCCACACGCGCTATGCCGTTGAGGGTTAAACACTGTCGCTGAAGGCTGATGATCAGTAGGTTTGCGCCATCATGAGGACGCGAATTCTGAGGTTCGGCTTGTACGCGGACGAGCCGGGGCTGGCCTGGGTCGGAGAAATAGTCGACCGGACCGTGGCTTTCCGGAGCGCCCGGATCGTCAAGACGGATGTTGCACGCACCTATCCTGACAGCGACCTGACGACCGCCGAGATGTACGACCTTCTGGCGGAACAGTGGGCCTTCGAACACCCTGGCCAGAACAGCGGCGAGCGGGAAGCGGTTGAGCTGCGCGTCCATCTGACGTGTTCCCTGCGGACATGGCGAGCGATTCGCAAGGCCGTGATCAAGACGCTGTGTCCGGAAGGAATGGCGCCCCACGCGTGCCGCGTTCCATGGTGCGCCGCCTGAGCTGGTGGACGGCCCGGCTGTCGCGCAGGGTGGGCGCCGGGTTCCACTGCTCGGCGAAGCGGTGAGCTGTGGTTCTCACTGAACTTGGCGGTGTCTCACGAACTTGACGGCCCACTTGGCGGATCCGCCGTCTTCGTGAGACGGCGTGCGGTGCGTCATCGATCGTCGTCGATCTGATGCTTCACAGCCGACGGACGCGCAGCACGCCGGTCAGCATCGGGAGAGTGAACTCGCCGCGGGCGGTCTCCGGTCTACCGGCGAGGAATGCGCGGATCCGGTCCAGCGTGGCTTCTTGCTCCTGTTCCGGCATGACGAGCATCCCCGCGCGCGTCGCGATGGTCGCGGCGAGGGAGTCGGCGGTGCGGCGCTGCCCGTGCGGGAACTCGGCCTGCTCCGGCGAGCCGAACCGGGCGGCCACGCCAGTCTTGGGAAGGTGCATGCCGGCCGTCTCGGCGCGCCAGCTGGTGGGCGTGTCACGCGGGCCGATGGCCGCGCTCCCGCCGACCCGCGCGAGCCCGGCAACCCACTCGACCCGGTCGTCCATGAGGTTCCACAGGCCGGCCAGGATGCCGCTGGGCGCGAGGACCCTGGCGATCTCCGGACCCGCGATGGCCATGTCGAACCAATGCATCGCGTTGCCGGCCAGTACGGCATCGACAGAAGCGTCCGGTAGCGGGATCGCCTCGGCACTGCCCGGTAGGGCACGGACTTCCGGCAGTGAGCGGCGCAGCTCGGTCAGCATCCCCGGGTCGGGCTCGACTGCGATGACTTCGGCACCCAGTGCGACAAGCGTGGCGGTCAGCTTGCCGGTTCCGGCACCGAGGTCGAGCACGCGCGGGCCGGACGCGGGCTCGAGCGCCCAGCGCACCGCGGCCTGCGCGTAGTCCGGACGGTGTTCGGCGTATGCGACCGCCGCTGCGCCGAATGACGAGGCGTGACGTACCCGTTCGTCCTGATCCACGCGGTGACGCTATCGGCGCTGCCGATGGTCGGCCACCCCGCCTCACCACTTCCGCGACGGCAACCCGACAGCGTCGGAGCGACCGACCGCAGAACGTCCTGCGTGATGCTGGGCGGCCGATCACTGTGAGCCGTGAGCCGTGAGCCGTGAGCCGGTATCTCTGGAGTGATCCGCCTCACACGCTGTCACACGGATCGGCCCTGCGGCGTCTTGTGGGCGAACCGCTTGAGATGAGGGAGAGATCATGGCTGAGAACACCCATGTGGTGGTGATCGGCGGCGGATACGCCGGCGTCATGGCTGCCAATCGCCTGACGCGGCGCGACGACGTGACCGTAACGCTGATCAACCCGCGCCCGGTCTTCGTTCACCGGGTCCGCCTGCACCAGCTGGTGGGCGGGTCCGACGACGCGGTCGTCGACTACCGAGAGGTCCTGGCCGAGGGCGTGCGGCTGGTGGTCGACACCGTGGCACGGATCGATGCGGCCGAGCGCGGTGTGACGCTGGCGTCGGGCGGCACGGTCGGCTACGACTACCTCATCTACGCGGTGGGCAGCGGCAGCGCCGACCCACATGTGCCCGGAGCGGCCGAGTACGCCTACCCGATCGCCGTCCTGGAGGAGGCGCAGCGACTGCGGCCTGTTCTCGACGCCGTGCCCGCGACGGCCCCGGTGACCGTTGTCGGAGCCGGTCCGACCGGTATCGAGACCGCCGCCGAGCTGGCGGAGGCCGGTCGGGCCGTGACCCTGGTCTGCGGCGGGGTGCTCGGTCCGTACCTGCACGCCCGTGGTCGGCGTTCGGTGGCCGGGCGGCTGGCGGCGCTCGGAGTGACCGTGCTCGAAGGCTCCGACGCGAAGGTGACGGGGGTGACCCGCGATGCCGTGCGGCTCGGTGAGGGCCGCGAGCTGCCGAGCCAGGTGACCATCTGGACGGCCGGATTCGGCGTGCCGGGCCTGGCCGTGCGCAGCGGGCTGAGCACCGACGCCCTGGGCCGTCTGCTCACGGACGAGACGCTGACCAGCGTGGACGATGAGCGCATCGTCGCGGCCGGGGACTCGGCGGCACCGTCCGGCCTGCCGCTGCGGATGAGTTGCCAGGCCGCGATGCCCCTGGGCGCGCGGGCCGCCGACACGGTGCTCAGTCGGCTCGCGAGTGAGCAACCCGCGCCCCTCAACCAGGCGTTCGTCGGCCAGTGCATCAGCCTGGGCCGACGCGCCGGCATCTTCCAGTTCGCCAACCGGTCCGACCACGCGGTGTGGTTCAACATCGACGGTCGCCTGGGCGCCAGGCTCAAGGAGACCGTGTGCAAAGGCGTCGTCAAGCACCTGGCGGAAGAGGCGCACAAGCCGGGTGCGTACCGCTTGCACCGCATCCCGGGAGGTGCCGAGCGCCGGCAACTGCTGCAGACCGAGCGCCACGAGGCGGTGGCTCCGGCCGAACGGGCCGGCCAGGTACCTTCCGGCGGACCAAGGCCTAGGTGAGGTCGAGTTCGCCTACGCGCTGGTCTCCGCTCATCTCTCCGGTGAGCCGGAATCCGAGTGTGCGGTAGAAGGCTTCGGGGCCGTCGTCGCCGGGGTGCCAGCAGGTTGTCAGGCGGGTGCCGCCGCGTCGGCGGATCTCGGTGGCCACTGCTTGGACGGCGAAGCGGCCGTAGCCGCGGCCTTGTTCCCCGGCTGCGATGTTCAGGCGCCACAGGCCGGAGCGGACGTCGGTGCGGGTGCCGTCACCGGCGAAGTCGATGTCGAAGAAGGCCATCAGGAAGCCGACGAGTCGGTCGCCGTCAAAGATGAGCCGGGGCCAGGCGACGCCGGGATGTACGTACGCCTCGGCGAGGGACTTGACGACCGGAGCGACCAGATGGTCTTGGCCGGACCGTACCTTCAGGGCGATCGCGGCGTCGAAGTTGCCGGGGGTGATCTTCTCCAAGCGGGGCGACGTGGTCATGCGGGAAGGGTAGAGGCGCAGGTCAGCAGGGCAAACCGGATTTCGGTGTCGTGGGGCGGGGTGCGCAGCGGATCCCGCGGCCCTGGCCGGTGTGACGCAGCCCTCAGGCTGTGGTCCACGGGGTGCCCGCCACCGTGGCGGCGGGCACCCCCGGCCCAACGTCCCCCTCACGGCTCGGGCTTGGGCAGAAGCAGCTTGAGCCGCGCCCACTCCCGGTTCGTCGAATCTCCCCGCCCCATGGCGGAGTCTCCCCGCCCCATGGCCGAGTCTCCCCGCCCCACGGCCGAGCCCACAATCCGGCCCCGCTGGAGTCGCAGGATCCGCCGGACAGGGCTAGGCGGAGGGGATCCATTCGCTGGCCGTGGTGACCTCGTCGAGGATGTCCGGCAGCGGCTCGACGCCGAGTCCCGGGCCGGTCGGGACCTTCAGGTGGCCGTCGGCGAGCACGAACGGCGGCGTGATGTCCGTGGCGAAGTAGCGGTGGGAACCGGAGGTGTCGCCGGGGAGGGTGAAGCCGGGCAGTGCGGCGAGGGCGATGTTGGCGGCGCGTCCGATGCCGGTCTCCAGCATGCCGCCGCACCAGACCGGGATGCCGTGGGCCCGCGCGATGTCGTGGATGCGGCGGGCTTCCAGATAGCCGCCGACGCGAGGCGGCTTGATGTTGATGACGGAGCAGGCGCCGAGGGAGATCGCCGCGGCCGCGTGCGCGGCGGACTCGATGGATTCGTCCAGGCAGATCGGAGTGCGCAGCATTTTGGCGAGCTGGGCGTGTTGGACCATGTCGTCGTTGGCAAGGGGCTGTTCGATCAGGAGCAGGCCGAAGTCGTCGAGTTTGGCGAGGTGCTGGGCGTCCACGAGGGTGTAGGCGGCGTTGGCGTCGACCTGTAGGAGCAGGTCGTCGCCGAAGCGTTCGCGGACCGCGCGCACCGGCTCGATGTCCCAGCCGGGTTCGATCTTCAGCTTGATCCGGACGTAACCCTCGGCGACATAGCGCTCGACGGCGTCCAGGAGTTCGGGGAGGGAGTCCATGATGCCGACCGACACCCCGCAGGGGACGCGGTCCCGCGCCGCGCCGAAAGACGATCCGAAGGACTCTCCCGTCGTGCGGAGCTGGGCGTCCAGCACCGCCGTCTCCAGCGCGGACTTTGCCATGTGGTGTCCGGTGAAGGGCCCGAGTATCCGTCCCACCGTGGCGGCGTCCACGCCGTCCTTCGGCAGGGCGGGGATGAGGAACCTCCGCAGGACGTCCTGGGCACCGTCGACGTACTCGGAGCAGTAGCGGGGCTCGGACATGGCCGCGCATTCGCCCCAGCCCTCTCCTTCGGAGGTGACGACGCGCACGAGCAGCACATCGCGGCTGGTCTCGACGCCGAAGGAGGTGCGGAACGGTGCGACGAGCGGCATCGCGATCCGGCGCAGTTCGATGCCGGAGATCTTCAGTGCGGTCACGGGGTGCTCCTGGTGGGTGTGCGTGGGGGCAGGGGGGAGGTGGTGGTGCGGTGGAGGACGTAGCTGCGCCGGTTGTGGAACCCGACCACCTGTGCTCCCTCGTCGAGCAGGCCGCCGAGGGTGTGCCGTACGGCCAGCCGCCAGGCACGGGCGGCCGGGGCGTCCTTGCGGCGCAGGGCCTCGATGTCGTCGGGCAGGTCGATCAGGACGGTGTCGGCGTCGGTGGAACCGAGTTCGGGATGGCCGCCCTGGTTGCGGACGCCGTGCACGGCATCGACGGGTATCTCGAAGACGCTGTGGTCCTGTCGTTCTGCGGAGGTCCGCCTTGGCGCGGACAGGCCCCAGGCGGTCAGGACGCGGTCGGACTCGTCGCCGCCGTTGATGGCGTCGTCCATGGCTCCGTAGAAGGACTGCAGGTACTCCTCGGGGCGTGCGCCGAGTTTGGTGAGGTTGAAGTGGGCGTTGCGGCGGATGAGCGGGTCGTAGGTCCAGGTGATCCGCTTCAGCCCGTGGGCCAGGGCCCACTGCCGTTGGTGGAGTTTGAGGGCCAGTCCGATGCCGCGGCCCATGGCGGCGCCGGTGATGTGGGAGTGCAGAGTGGTGCCTGTGGGGTGGCCGAAGAAGGCGACGGATCCTCCCACCAGCCGGCCGTCGTCGTATGCCGCGGCCACGTAGTTCCCGGCGTGGGCCAGGGCGCGCATGACCTCGGCGGAGACGGGCGCGCTGTCAGGGGCCGTGCCCCAGATGTCGGCAAGGAGGCGGCAGACGCCGTTGAACTCCCGCATGTGGTGCAGCTCTCGGATGTCGAGTCCGCTCATTGCAGCGCTCCGACGAGGTGGGCCAGCAGCTGGGCACGGACCGGCATCTCCGCGGTGACGACGTGTTCGTGGTCGGCGTGTGCGCCGTCGCCGACGGCGCCGAGGCCGTCGAGGGTGGGACAGCCGGCTCCCGCGGTGTAGTTGCCGTCGGATGCTCCGCCGACGGCCGCCTGCCGCAGGGGAGCCATGCCGAGCCGCGGGGCCAGTTCGGCGGCGAGGGCGAACAGCTTCCGGGAGGCATCGGTGTCCAGGGGAGGACGGTTCGGCCCGCCCCCGATTTCCAGGCGGGCGCCGGGGACCTGCGGCCGCAGTGTTCTGAGGAGACCGTCGACCAACTCCTGCGCCGCGGCGTTGGGGACACGCACATCGACGCTCAGGTCGGCGCGGGCGGGAACGGTGTTGTTCGCCGTGCCCGCCGACAGCAGCGTGGGCGTGACCGTCGTCCCCGGCCCGGTGCGCGTGGTGACCGTGTCGGCGATGCCTTGCAGGGCGAGGAGCTGATGGGCGATTTCCCTCGCCGCGTTGACGCCCTTCTCGGGTTCCAGCCCGGAGTGGGCGGCGCGGCCGTGGACGGTGATCTCGTAGGCCGATACGCCCTTGCGGCCGGTCTTCAGCGCCCCGCCGGGAGCCGAGGGTTCCAGGACGAAGGTGGCCACGCACTGGCGCGCCACTTCCTCGATGAGCGGGCGGGACGTGGCCGAACCGACCTCTTCGTCGCCCGTGACGAGTATGCAGACGCCGTCGAGGGTGGGAAGGGAGGCCAGTGCGTGGAACATCTGGACGAGGCCGGCCTTCATGTCGAAGACGCCGGGACCACGCGCGATGCCCTGCTTCACCGACCAGGGATGGGTCTTGAGGGAGCCGATGGGCCAGACGGTGTCGTGGTGGCCCAGGAGCAGGATGCGCGGGATCCCGAAGCTCCACTGGACGTGGGAGACGCCGCCGGTCACCAGCGTCCGGTGCCTGGCTCCGAGCAGGCGGCTTCCCTGCTCGCCGACGACCTGGGCACTGCGGGAGACCGCCGCGTGGTCGGCGGAGTACGACTCGCACGACACCAGTTCTTCGAGGTCGGTGAGCATGGCGTCGAGGCCCGCCGGGGGTTGCGTCGGCGCGGGGTGGGATGCGTGGTCAGCCTGCACGAGTGAGTCCTCCAGAGTGGGATGACCGCCACGCTAAGCAGGCCGCACGCAGGGGGGTTGGTACGGACGGCACAACGTGGGGCGCCGATTCGTACCGCGCGACCAATCCGCTGCGAACGCGCTGCCCGGCGGGTCGTCCGACCTGCCGGGCAGCGGTGTGCGGGAAGCGGCTGACCTCGTACCGGGGCCGTCAGCCGGCCGACACGGCGGCGGGGCCAGTGCCTTCGGTGCGCTCCCCGTCGTCGTCCTGCAAGCCCGTCAGCCGCAGTTGCAGCATCGCGGCGAACCGGGCGGACGGGTCCTGGAGGTCCAGCTGCCCCACCTCGGCCACTCGGCGGATCCGGTACCGGAAGGTGTTGGGGTGGACGAACACGCTCGCGGAGGCCGCGATCACGTCACCGAAGGCATCCAGCCACGCCCGCAGCGTCTCGACGAGGTGGGCGTTGTGCTTGGCGTCGTACGCCACCAGCCGGGCGAGGGGGCCGGAGAGCTCGTCGCGGTGGGCGACGGAGAGGTCCCGCATTTCGATCAGGAGGGCGTCGACGTACACGTCGGCGATCGAGGCGACGCGCCGGTCCGCCCGGCCGCTGCACAGCACGCGCAGCGCCCGGTCCGCATTGGCCCGGGAGCGGGCGAGGGCGGAGGGCTCCTGGGCCACCGAGCCGATCCCGATGACGGCGCCCTCCCTGGCACCGGTGCGCTCAAGGAAGTTCGCCGCCACCTGCACAGCGCGATCCCGGGCGTGCGCGCAGTCGCCCGGAACCGGAAAGAGGGCGTACGCCACGTCGCCGAGCAGCGCCACCGCGGAACGCGGCTGGACAGCGGTGAGATGCACGGCGAGAGCACTCGCCAGGCGCTGGCGCTCCGCCGTGAGGTGGGCATGGTCCGCGCCCTGAGAGGGGTGCAGCCCCATGGCCACGACCACGGTGGGGTCGTTCACCAGCCCCAGCCGCCCGAGCGCCTCGACCGCCCCGGCCCCGCCTTCCAGCGCCGTCATGACAAGGTCGGCGCGCAGCCGGTTCTCGGCGTCGGTGCCCGCACGGAACCGGAGCATGTGGAGCGCGACGAGCTTCGCCGCCTCCTGGAACGCCCGCTCCCGCTCCGGGGTGAGCGGTTGCCGCAACGTCGCCCACACGGAACCCAGGATCTCGTCGCCCGCACGCACCGCGATGGCCACGCGCGGCAGGGCGACCTCGTCACCGACGGTCGGCGGAGGAATCTGCACGGGGCCCTCGGTTCGGTACAGCTCCTTGAAGACGCCGTGCTCCTCGTGGATGCGTACATAGCGCTCGGGCACCTGCCGGGCCAGGATGCTCGCCACGCGCGGCGGGTCCGCCTCGTCCTGCCGGCCGGAGAAGGCCAGGATGCGCGAGCGGCGGTCCTCGATGGTGACGGGGGCGTCCATCAGGGTGGCTATCGCGTTCGCCAGGGCGAAGAGGTCCCCGGACGGCACCCCACCCAGGGTCTGTTCTCCCGCATCGCCGACGTCTCCTTCGGAGAGCAGGGTGCGCAGCATCGCCGCCAGCTGGGCCCAGGAGGCTCCGCGGGTCAGGGCGAGCAGGGCCACACCGGTCTCGGCCACGACGGACGCGAGTCCCTCGCCCTCGTCGACGGGACCGCGCACGACGAGAGCGGCGGCACGATGAACGGCCAGATGCCGCAGGAGCTGGGCGATCTGCCCGGCTCCGTGGACGCCGATGCCGAGCACGACGGCGTGCTGCGGGTGGTGCTGCTCGTCGTGCGGATCGTGGATGCCGACGCCGCCGATCTCTCCGGCCGCCTCAGGGTCACCGTGGACCAGGTCCAGGAGCGTGGGCCCGAAGTCCTCGAGCACCCGGCTCAAGCTTCTGGCGGGGTGCGCCGACATGTGCCTGATCATCTCCGCAGGTTAGGACTCGGGAAGCCCTGCGAGGTTGGTGAACGCGGACGAGAATACGCGACCGTTTTCGTCGCCCGGAACGAATTCCTCCGGATCTCGCCTCCGCGGCCGGGACGGGGCAGCTTCCACCGGCACTCCGCTGGAGTCGACGAACGGCAGCACATGCCAGGCCGCGCCGCTGACCTGCGGGATCTCCGTACAGGCGGCGATGACCGCCTGCGTGATGTTCCTGGCAGCGGCGACCGCTCCACGGTAAGGCGGTGACCGCATGGGGCAGGCGCGGACCGGTGTCCCCCGTATCCGGCGGGCCCTCGGCTTGATCACGGCTCCGGAGTGCGCTCCGGTACGGCGCCCGTGCGTCGATCGCCCGGGGGCGACCCATGGTGGAGGCCCCCTGGTGACGGGTGGCCTCCACCAATTCCGGTCAGCTCGTGTAGAAGCGCCTGACCGCCTTGAGGAATTCCTTCTCGCTCAGCTGTCCGTCGCTGTCACCGTCGAGCGTCGCGAAATAGGTAGCTGCCTCGGCGGCGGACATGCACAGGAAGTCGGCCGCGTGGAGAAACTCGTCCTGGCTGATGGTGCCGTCGTCGTCGCGATCGAGGACGGCGAAGAGGGACTGGCACACCTCGCCCTTGCCCGGGCGGTGCGGCGAGCGGAACTCGGGGGAGGTGCGGGTGGTCACGTACTCGTCCGAGGTCAGGCCCCCATCGCCGTCGGCGTCCCCCAGGGAGAGGAAGGAGGCCCACTGGGTCTCGTTCGCCCGGATCAGGGCCTGCGCCTTGGGGGCGTCCTCGGGGATGTCGAGGGCGGCGAGGAGCTTGCGAGGGGCGCGCAGGAAGTCGGTGAGATCGACGACTCCGTCGCCGTCGGCGTCCATGCGCTGGAATTCTTCAACGATCGCGGCCTGTGCGTTGTTGCCGCTAGTGGTCATACCACCGCAGCCTGCCAGTTGCGGGTTCCGGCACGGGGCTACTCGGCGGCCGGCTCCCCCTCACGGGTGATCGGAGACGTGCACGTACTTGGACGCCGTCGGCACCATGACGAGAAATGGCGTGTTGGCTGAGGAATGCCCATCGATGCCGGCCGGTGCCCGTTCGACCGCGGCGAACAGGCTGTCGCGCGACGGTGTCGGGCCGTTGTGCAGACGGCCCGACACCGGGGTGCGGTCAGTCGTAGGAGAGCGAGGGTGCCGTCGGGTTACCGAGAGAGGAGTCCTCCGGTGCCGCTGGTGCGGCGGCCCCGACGGTTTCCCGGCGGGCGGTGGCGGTGCCGGACGGCGATGTCACCGCCGGTCGGGTCACTCGGTGTGCAGGACCACCCGTCCGTAGCGGGGGCGGGAGCCGCTGACCGGGATCGTCAGGGGTGCGACATCCTCGGCAGGCGCTTCGAGCGGGACGGGGGTCAGGACGACCGGGGGGACGCCGGTGCCGTCCCACAGTCCCTGTTCGCGCAGGTGGCTGAGATGCTCGGTGACGTCGAAGCTGAAGCTGAGGCCGCTGCCACCGTGGTGGTTGATGTCACCACCGATCGCGCCGAAGAAGTCGAGGTGGCCGATGAAGTAGGGGCTGTCCGGACCGAGGTCGTCCTGGGTGCCGCCGGCGCCCAGCAGGACACGGTAGGTGGTGCCGGGCGACTGGTCCGCGGTCACGTCGCTGATGGTGAGGAGGGCCCGCTGCGGGGTATCGATCCGCGCGGCCAGGGTCAGCGCTTCGACCGCACCGTTGTGGGACTCGATCGGGACGGTGTGCGGGGCGGCCCCCAGTTCCGCCGCTTCCGCGTGGCCGACCACCTGGCTCTCGGAGCGGGCGAAGGTGCTCACCAGGGGGACGCCGGAGTGGACTTCCTCCGGCGCGGAAGTGGTCCAGACCTCCAGGCTGTCGTACTTGTAGCCGAGGGCCTCGGTGGTGAGCACGTCCTTGGACGTTTTGCTCGCGGGCTTTGCGTCCTTGTCGTGGAAGCTGTGCTGTTTGTTGAGCCAGTCCTCGGATTCGGGATTCTTACGGCCGTTCCCCTGCGCGAGCCAGGCCGGCCACAGCCGGTCGATGTTGGAGTGGTGCAGCCAGAAGATCGGGTCGCGAGGCGAGGTGAAAACGCCCATCCAACCGCCCACGAACAGGTGGATCTTGTTGTGGGGTATCGACTCCAGCTGGCCGAAGTCGGCCTCGTCGTGCGGTGCCTTGTCGCCGGTGTCCTTGCTGCCGAAGTAATCCGGCCGGATACCGGGGAACTCCCTGGTCAGCATGGCCTGGGAGGGGTCGACCAGCTCCCAGGCGACGCCGTATCCGGCATTCGCCGTTTCGCTCCTCTTGATGCCGTCATACAGCGGGTTGTCGACGTACTGAGTATCTACGCCGACCGGTTGTATGCGTGCCGGGATCTTCGGTTGCCGGAATGCCAGCGGGAGCTGACGGTACTTCTTCGATTGCGGCGAGTGGGGTGTGTCCGTCACCCGGGTGTAGTTCCAGTAGGGCAGTGCCCAGTTGTCCGGGCCGCCCAGTCCCTTCACCACCTGGCCCACGATCTGCTCGAAGTAGTAGAGATAGACCCGGTGCCAGGGCAGGAAGAACCATCCGCCGTGCGGGCACTGGTTCCACCCCGGGTTCGGCTTGACTCCGGGACTCAGACCGCGCTCCGGGTCGGGGCTGCCCGAGCCGTGGACATTCGCCTGCCAGCGCCAGCTGCGCGGGTCCTCGTCGTAGTCGTTCATCATCGCCCCGACCGCGTAGGCGTACCAGAGGATGTCCGGGTCCCATTCGCCGTTCTCACCCATCTTCATGTTCGTGATGTCACGGCGTACTCGGAGGTTCTGTTTCTGCATGGCGGTCTCCTTTTCGGAATATGGGGATCTCGGACCCTTGATGTATTTGGCGTACTTGGCGTACTTGGCGTACTTGGCAGCTGGGCAGCGAAAGTCGCGTTCCAGCGGCCGCAACCCAGCCGGTGACTGCCGGCCCTCAGCGCAGGATGCGCACCGCTGCCGCGGTGACGATCAGCGCAGAGCCCATGGCCATCACGGCAGGGAATCCACTGGGGTGGTGCATCAGATGCTCGCGCTGTGCGAGCAAGCCGGCGCTGACCGCGCCGCGCACCAGGACGCCGGCGACGGTACCCATCAGCAGCGCATGGGCCGCTTCGGGTAGCGGCACCACCTGGGCGGCGAGGCCTCCGAGGAGCGGACTGAGACAGGCCAGCCCCAGCCAGATCACCAGTCGTCGGCGACTCTCGGACTTCAGCAAAGCGGTCAACGCGAGCCCTTCACTGCCGGCGTGCACGACGAGCGCCGCAACAACTGCCAGTGACGGCAGAAGCACCAGCGTCATGCCCTCGATCAGGCGGTGCAGGACGAGCGCGGCTGCGGTCCCCCACTCACGAGCCCGACCGCCACGCAACCGGCCCAGCACACCACAACAGGCCGGCACCACCACGAGCCCGACGGCCACCGAGGCGAGAACCGACCACAGCGGCAGCCCCGCCGACCGGGTGTCGCCGACCGCGTGTGGTGCGAGGTCGACAACCGCTAAGGCCAGCAGCACGCCGCAAGCCGCCGAGAGCAACACCGCCCCGTGCCGCGACCAACGTCGTACCGACCATGCCCCGACCAGCGTCCCCACAACGACCAGCAGCAACCCCAGATATGCAGCAGCCTGAAACCCCAGTGGTGCAGCGGCCAACGGTATGCCGTGAGTCGACGACGTACCGGTCACCCTGGTCTCCTTTGCCGAAAGGCCATGGCTTCCAGTACGCCATCCGGTGGCACGCCGGAACACTTTGACACCGCCAATCGGGTGACGTCGGGGTGGGGGAGGGGCACTGCCGCAGGCATCCGTCCGCCAAGGCGATACGGCTGCCGGGGAAGCACACGGTCGACTGCCGCGTCGAGACCTCCATGCCGACCAGCGACCGCTCGTCGGCTACGGGGCCACCCGCCGCATGCACGCGGTACTCGGTCGGCAGCCGACGATCACGATCAGGGAGGGCATCGCGCGCCACACAGCCTGGCTGGAGGAGCACCCCGAGGCGGTCCCGGCGTGGCTGCCGGCACGGAACGAGGGGGCGATGGCTGAGGGTGATCCGATGACGGGTGATCCAATGAGGGGTGATCCGATGACGGGTGGCCTGCCCAGGCGCGGCATCCCCACACCGTGGCCGATCGCATCGGGCGACGGGGGCACGGGGTTCGGTGCCGCGCTGGCGGATGGTCCGCCAACTCGTCGCCGCGTAGCCGCACATAGAGCAGGGTGTCGGCTGGCTCGCCGAGCACCGCGAGCATCAGCGCCGTGTCGGTGTAGGCCGAGCGGTGGAAGCCCTGGGACAGCAGGAGGAAGACCACGCACAGCGGGGTGCAGACGAGGGCCTGCACGGGCACCCGGCGGCCGACGGGGTCGGTGGCGGTGGTGCCCCAGGCCGCCCGCGTCGCTCCTCAGGGCCGCAGAGCCGCAGAGCCGCTTTGAGCAGCAGAGCGGCAGAGTGGCGCCCACGGTGGTCCAGCCGCTCACCGGTCCCCGGCCGTAGCGCCGCACGCCGCAGGCAGCGACGGCCGAGACCCAGGCGGCGTCGCCTCCCACCCACCACTCCAAAGTGTCCACGGGACCGATCAGCACCGGTAGGACGGGCCGCCGAGACCACTGCCTGTGACCCCTGGGATCTGCCCGAGGAACTCAGACCCCGCATCGCGGAGATCGAAGAAGAGGCCGACGTCAATTACGCGCAGCCGGCCTGTGCGCTGCGGAACAGCCTCCGCTGACGAGGCTTGCGCACGGTGGGGTGACGGCGCGGCTGGCCCTGCCACGGAGCGGCATCTCCCGCTTCCCCAGCGTCACCTTGGCTCGCTCAGGATGCGCAGGCCAGGAGCCGGATCACTCTTGAAATATGGGAGAGCGATCCCGCAGGCGTAGCCGGCCCTCATCGTCGCTCACTCGACGGTGCGTAATGACCGGGAAATACGGCGCCGGGGCGGCGGTACGGAATCTCGGCGAACCGGCGAAGTGCCTGATCAGACGCCCGGGTCGCTTCTTCACACCAAGAACGCGCGGGCGGACGACTCGGCGGAGGAGTTCCGGCAGACCAGGAACGGCCGCCGCTCGACGATTGTGCCGGCGCCGATCGGCCGCATCCCGATGAAGAGGTGATGCACGTATGAATGACGGCACCAAGGTCCTCCTCGCCGCTGGTCTGGTCGGCGGCTACGTTCTGGGCCGCATGAAGAAGGGCCGGCTCGCCCTTAGCGCAATCTCCTACCTTGCGGGGCATGAGTTCGGGCTCCAGCCGCGTCAGCTTGCGGCGGAAGGGGTCCGCAGGCTCGGTGAAATACCCCAGGTCGCAGAGCTGGTTGAGCAGCTCCGAGGGGAAGTCCTGGAAACCGGCCGACAGGCTGTCGCGGCTGCCGCCAATCGTCAGTTGACGACCCTCGCCGACACGCTTCATGACCGCACCCTCCAACTTGAGAGCGGTGGGGAAGAGCCGGAGGAGGAGGGCGAAGAGGGCGAAGAGGCATACGAGGAGGGTGAGGAGCCGGAGGAGTACGAAGAGGAATACGAAGAGGAGCCGGAAGAGGAAGAGGAGGGGGAAGAGGAGGAGGAAGAGGAGCCGGAAGAGGAAGAGCCGGAAGAGGAGGAGCCGGAAGAGGAAGAGGAGAGGGAGCGCCCCCGCCGTCGTCGGGTCTCGCGTGAACCTGCAAAGGCAGCTCCGGCCAAGAGGGCGGGAAGGGAACCGGCGGCGAAGAAGTCTGCTCCCGCCAAGAAGGCCCCCGCCAAGAAGGCCCCCGCCAAGAAGGCCCCGGCCAAGAGGGCGGCGGCCAAGAAGACAGCGGCGAAGAAGTCGGCCCCTGCCAAGAAGGCTCCTGCCAAGAGGGCGGCGGCGAAGAAGGCGACTGCGAAGAAGTCGGCTCCCGCGAAGAAGGCTCCTGCCAAGAGGGCGGCGGCGAAGAAGACAGCGGCGAAGAAGTCGGCCCCGGCCAAGAAGGCTCCTGCCAAGAAGGCTCCTGCCAAGAGGGCGGCGGCCAAGAAGACAGCGGCGAAGAAGTCGGCCCCGGCCAAGAAGGCTCCCGCCAAGAAGGCGGCGGCGAAGAAGACAGCGGCGAAGAAGTCGGCCCCGGCCAAGAAGGCTCCCGCCAAGAAGACAGCGGCCAAGAAGACAGCGGCGAAGAAGGCGACTGCGAAGAAGTCGGCCCCCGCCAAAAAGGCCCCAGCGAAGAAGGCCACCGCCAAGAAGGCTCAGAGCAAGAAATCTCCTCCCAAGAAAGCAACGGCCAAGAAATCCCCTCCCAAGAAAGCCTCAGGTAAGAAGACGGCCGCACAGAAGAGGGCAGCCTCGCCGAAGAAGGCTGCCAAGAAGACATCATCGCGCGCCGAGCGCCGGAGGTAGCCGGTCATGGCCAAGACGGGACGGGAAAACGGTGCAGGCGACTCGGGCGTCGACCGACTGCGTGACGAACTTGGGAACTACGTGAGCGCCTGGGTGGGGAACCTGGCCGAAAAGGCCGGCGACAAGCTGGTGGATGTGACGGACCAGCTCACCGACGTCGCCGAGAGCGGCGGATCGTTGTCCGAAATAGGTGCCAACATTTTTCAAGGTGACTCACCGATCAAGGCCGCGGTCACTGGGAAGCTGAAGGACGTCAAGGACAACGTCCTGGGGAAGGCCAAGGAAGCCCTGGGTGGCGGTAAGAGCGGCAAGGCAGGAGACACAAAAGTCACCAACATCATCGAGGTCATCGATGTCGGTGTGCCGCTACGCTACGCCTACGATCACTGGACGCAGTACGAGAAGTTCAGCAGCTTCACCAAAGGCGTACGCAGTGTATCGCGAAGCGATGACTCGACCAGCGACTGGAAAGCCAAGGTCGGACCCTCAACCAGGAGTTGGAAGGCGACCGTCCAGGAGCAAGTGCCCGATGAGCGCATCGTGTGGACGTCCGAGGGCGCCAAGGGAACGACGCGGGGTGCCGTCAGTTTCCATGAACTGACGCCCAGTCTCACTCGAATCGTCCTGGTCGTCGAGTACTACGCCTCCGGATTCTTCGAGAAAACCGGAAATCTGTGGAGAGCTCAGGGGCGCCGACTGCGGCTGGATTTCAAACACTTCCAGCGTTATGTCAGCCTCACCAACGAAGAGCCGGAAGGATGGCGCGGGGAAATCCGTGACGGCGAGGTCGTCCAGACCCACGAAGAAGCCATCGAGGAGGAAGAGGCAGAGGCCGAGGAAGAAGAGGCCGAAGGCGAAGAATCCGATGGTGGCGAACGGGAGTCCGACGACGAGGAATACGACGAGGATGATGAGGAATACGATGCGGATGGCGAAGCGGAGGAGGGGGAGGGCGACTGGGAAGAAGCCGACGAGGAGGCCGACGAAGAGGTCGACGAGGAAGAAGCGTGAGACTTTCGTCTTCCTGGCTTTCGGGGCCATGGCAACCCACCTGATCGGCACGGCCGTTCGCCTGGAGGGTTCGCCGTGGCCGATCTGGGGAGCGGCGACGGCGCGCTGATCTCCCCCCGCCTCTGGCGCTGGGCTCCCCTCCGGACGCGCTGCGGTGGCATGGCGGACTGCTGATACGCGAACCGCCCCGGCTGGCTGCCCCTGCGGGTTCAGGTGGCGATGGCTATGGCGGTGGCGATGGCGATGGCGGTGACGTGGTGTCCTGACGAAGCGTCATCTCTGGTGTGTGGTGCGGGCGCGACAGGCCGGCGACGCCATGTGTTCACCCGTTGACCCGATGTGGCCCGGCGGTGCCGGTCGCGGTGGCGCAGGGTGTGGCGAGAGGGCGGGCTGTGGCCGTCACGTCGCCCCCCCCGCGACTCGGTGCCACGAAGGGCTTACGAGGAGGTATCGGGGGACGGAGGTGCGGCGCCTCGCCCGAGGTGACCGTTATCGACCCGTATATCATGTAATGGCGCCTCTTGAAGGTGGCGCGGTCAGCATGTCGTCTCCGATACCGGAGAGAGAACATGGCCGCAGGTGAAGAAGAGGACGAGACAGCGCCGGTCCGGCGTCCGTCCAGCAAGAAGACCGTCAAGAAGACCGCCCAGAGGACCGCCGAAAGGACCGGCAGGAGAACTGCCAAAAAAACTGTCGGGAAGACCGCCAAGACTGCCGGGGAAACTGCCAAGAAGACCAGTGCAGTTCGCTCCGGCGACAGACAGAGCGAGAGCGAGAGCGGGGCGAAGCATGTGGGCCGTCGTGTCTCGGCGCCGCGAGCCATGCGGTACGCGGCCGAGCAGCTCCAGGAGCTGTTGGGGCGAGCCCCCGAGTCCGTCTCTGCGGTGCGGCCCACCGGTGACGGCTGGCAGGCGGACGTGGAAGTCCTGGAGCTGGCACGCATCCCCGAAACCACCAGCGTGATGGCGAGCTATCGGGTCACGCTGGACGAGGAGGGCGAACTGGTCGCGTACGAGCGCACCCGCCGCTACACCCGAGGGCAGATCGATCGACGTTCCTGACCCGAGGGTTCCGGGAAGCCAGGACAGCAGTGAAGCAGTGAAGCCGCCAAAGCAGTGAAGCACCGTTCGCTGGGCGAACGACACGGCCGCCCCGCCGAGGCAGGGGCGAGCCGGCGAAGGGAGGCACCGTGACTGTGGTGCCGCAAGGCGGAGGGACCATCTCCAGAGGCGGCGGGGCCGGCTCCGGAAGTCTCTACGACATTCTCGATCTGATTCTGGACCGTGGCCTGGTCATCGACGTCTTCGTGCGGGTGTCGTTGGTGGGCATCGAGATTCTCAAGATCGACGCCCGCATCGTCGTCGCGAGCGTCGACACCTACCTGCGCTTCGCCGAGGCCTGCAATCGCCTCGATCTGGAGTCGGGAGACAAGGCGCCCGCCACATTGCCCGACATTGTCGGCGAGGTCACCGAGAGCGGAGCCCAGGGCAAGACCAAGGGGGCCCTGCAGGGAGCCGCGGAGACGGTGTCCGATGTCCTCAAGGGAGGCCGCGGGGAGAAGGAAGACGAGGAGGACGAGGAGGAGAAGGAGCACGCGGGACGGCACCGGGAGCACGCGGAGAAGCGGGAGCGGCCGGCCCGGCGACCGGTCCGGCACCGGAAGGAGTGAGCCATGGCCGTGTATGTCTATGCGATTGTCGCGGCCGCCCACCCGCAGCGCCTGGACGGCGTCGACGGCGTGGGGGACCCGCCCACCACCCTTCGTACGGTGCACAACCGGAAGCTGTCCGCGGTCGTCAGCGATGCACCCGACGACCTGCGGCCCAAACGACGCGACCTGGCCGCGCACCAGACCGTCCAGGAGCGGCTGATGGCCGATGGCTCGGTCCTGCCGCTGCAGTTCGGCTTCGTCACCTCCGACGACGAGGCCGTGAAGGCGGTGCTGGAGGAGCGTGCGGAGCGGTTCACTGAGCGCTTGCGGGCGTTGGAGGGCTGCGCCGAATACCACCTCAAGGCGGCCCAGCAGGAGGAGGCGCTGCTGCGCGAGATCCTGCGCGAGTCGGACGAGGCGCGCAGGCTCAACGAGGAGATCAGAAGTGGCAGTAACAGCCCGGAGCTGCCGCTCGCCCTGGGTGAACTGGTCGCCCAGGAAGTTGAGGTCCGCCACGATCAGCGGGCCGCCGCGGTCGTCGACGTCCTGCGGGAATTCGCCCGGGACGAGCGCTTGTCGCAGGCCACCGGTGACGACTTCCTGAACGTGTCCTTCCTGGTGGACCAGGACAACGAATCACCGTTCCTCGCCTCTGAGCGGGGACTCGCCGACGAGCTGGGCGAGGCCTTCGACCTCCGGCTCCGCGGCCCGCTGCCCCCCTACAGCTTCGTCTGAGGAGTCCAAGGAGTACGTCATGGGCCTGCTCACCCAGATCACCACCTTTCCGCTGGCACCGGTACGCGGCGTCTCCTGGGTCGTGGAGCGCGTTCTCGAAGCCGCGGAGCAGGAGTACTACGACCCGGCGCCGATCGAGCGGGAACTGGCCGAACTCGAGCGGGCGCTCCTGGCGGGGGAGATCGACGAGGACACCTTCGACCGGCGCGAGGACGAGCTGCTCGACCGGCTGGAGGAGATCCGGGCCCATGCTCAGGGCACCGGCACATGAACGCGACACCGCGCGTCGGCACGCCGGGAATTGTCGGCACGCCGGGAATTGAGGTGGAAAGGCCGTGACCGAACCCGTCGCCCGGAGGATGGGCGACTACCCGTCCAGGGCCGGGCCGCACGGCCAGGGCTCCTCGGCGAACCTCGCCGACATCCTGGAGCGCGTTCTGGACAAAGGCATCGTCATCGCCGGCGATATCCAGATCAACCTCCTGGACATCGAACTGCTCACCATCAAGCTGCGGTTGGTGATCGCGTCGGTGGACAAGGCGAAGGAAATGGGCATCGACTGGTGGGAGCGCGACCCCTCGCTGTCCTCGCGCGCCGACGGCCACCATGCGCTCGCCGAGGAGAACGAAAGGCTGCGCGCCGAGATCGCCGACCTGCGCGAACGCAGCGAGGCGGAGCTGCCGCCGGCCGAGGACGAGGAAGACCGCCCGGCCGACACCGGGCGCACCGCGCGCAGGACCCGCACCCCCCGTGGCGAGCGGGCGGAGCCGAGCTCCCGCGGCAAGAGGCGGGATGAGCGATGACCGACTCCCTCACCTACGCGTACGGCGTGGCCCGGGACGCCGACGGGTCGCTGGCTGAGGCGCTGCCCGGACTCCGCGGAGTGGGGGATGCGCCGGTGCACCTGATTCGCGCGGGGGACGGCGACGAGGTGGTGGTCGCCGTGAGCCCGGTGCCCGCGCCGGACTTCCAGGAGGCCGCGCTGAAGGCGCACCTGGAGGACCTGGACTGGCTCGAAACGGTCGCCCGCGCGCATCACCGCGTGATCGAGGCGCTGGCCGCCCACAGCACCGTACTGCCGCTCCGCCTGGCGACGGTCTACCTCGACGACGACCGGGCGCGGAGCATGCTCGAAGACCGCCGGGAAGCGTTCGCCGAGCGCCTGTCGGACCTGGCCGGACACGAGGAGTGGGGCGTCAAGATCTACGCCGAAGCGCCCCCGACGACGCCGGGCCGGCCCGAACCGGCCGCGGCCCCCGACCCGGCCACGGCCTCGGAGCTGAGCCCCGGACGGGCCTACCTCAGCCGGCGCAGGGCACAGCACCATTTGCGCGACGACGCCTACCGGAACGCCGAAAAGGCCGCCGAGCGCGTCGAGGCCGCCGCACGCGCCCACGCGGTCGACCGGGTCCAGCACCGTCCGCAGCAAGGCGAACTCGCCCGCGGGCCAGGGGAAAACGTCATCAACGACGCCTACCTCGTACCGCTGCGGCACGCGGAGAGCTTCCGCGTCGACGTCATGCGGGCCGCGGAGGCACTGCCCGGCGTACGCGTGGAGGTCACCGGCCCCTGGGCCCCGTACTCCTTCATCGCCGCCCCACAGACCGAGCCGTCGAAGAGGGCCACGCCATGAGCGCGGTGGAGCGGCCGCCGGCGGGGGAGCGGCCGCTGCCGGACCGGCAGATAGCGCTGATCGACCTGCTGGACCGATTGCTCGCCGGGGGTGTGGTCCTCACCGGCGATGTGGTCCTCTCCATCGCCGACATCGACCTCGTACGGATCTCCCTGCGTGCGCTCATCGCCTCCATCAGCGAACAGACCCCCTCGCCCTGGCCGGGCCATGTCATCCCGGCAACGTCACCTCTGCACGGGGACGGCCCGGACCATGACCACTGACGGCGACCGTCCGGTCGACCGCTTCCACGACGTCGCCGACGCCGCCGACCGCGCCTACCGCCGATTGCCCGAGCTGTCGCCGCAGGCCGCGCCCCCGCGACCCGTGGAAGCGCGCGGCGCGGCACACCGCATCAATACCAACCCCGACACCGTGGAACGGGACCTCGTCAAACTCGTCCTCACCCTCGTCGAGCTCGTCCGCCAGCTCATGGAGCGCCAGGCCCTCCACCGCGTCGACGCCGGAGACCTCACCGAAGAGCAGGAGGAACGCCTGGGGGCCACGCTCATGATCCTCCACGACCGCATGATCGAACTCTGCGCCCGATACGACCTTTCCCTGCAGGACCTCAACCTGGATCTCGGCCCTTTGGGGACGCTGCTGCCGCCCACGGACTGAGCCTTTTCGCCTGAAGTGAGATAATTCAACGGAGGATGGAAGGGCCAGGGGCTGCGCCTGGAAAACCGACCGAGATGCATCCCACCGGCTCGACCGAGCCGCTGAAGGAGCACGACATGGGCATCGGCAGGAAGTCCAAGAACATCGGCGAAATAGCCGAGGGAAAAACCAAGGAAACCACCGGGAAGGCCCTCGGAAACGAAAGCATGGAAATGAAGGGCAAGGCCGAAAAGATCATGGGCAAGGTGAAGCACGCAGTGGAACGGGCCAAGGACACCCTCAAGCACTGACCGTGGCGCCCGCCAGGGGTCGCGCTGAATGACCCCATGATCAAATGGCGTGGTAGCGCGCTGACGTGTGCCATTGACGCCATTGACCTTGTCCGGCCGACACCTCTCGGCGTGCCGGCAGTAAAGCTCACGCCGGCTGATCTCAGCGACTCGGGCCGGTGGACCAGCGGTTTCGGAACCACCGGGCGGCCCTCGAGCGCGCGGTCTCTCAAAGGTGTCGAAAGGTGACCACCTGCTGACATCGCACTGCGCGCCGAAGCCGGAGTGTGCTGAGAGGTGATATGTGCACGGTCCTATTGCGCAGTCCTGACCAGGGAGGTGGGGCATGCCGGCAGGTTCGAGCAAAAAACGCGAGCGGCAGTACGAGCACATCAAGGAGCAGGCGGAAGAGCGCGGGACCCCGGAAAAGCGGGCGAAGGAGATCGCCGCGCGCACCGTGAACAAGCAGCGCGCGCGTTCCGGGGAAGCGCGGACCTCCAGCAGGACCTCAACGCAGGATCCGAAGTCCGCCTACCAGCGGGGCGGCGAGCGCAGCCACCGCGGGGCGCAGGGCCCGACCAAGGACCAGCTGTCCGAGGAGGCCAGGAAGAAGAACATCGAGGGCCGCTCGAACATGAACAAGGACGAGCTCCGCAAGGCTGTCGGCCGCTGAACCGTCCTGCCCGCGCTCCGTGCTACCGCCGGATGACCGAGTGGATCCAGGCGAGTTGCCGGGAGATCTCCCCGGCCTCGGCGATCTTCTCGCGGTCCGAGCCGTCAAAGACACCGAGGAGGGCTTCGGTGCCGCGTGGGGCGATGCTCATCACCGGGCCTCCGGAGTCGCCGCCGGCGGGAATCCCGGACACCTTTTCCATGCAGAAATCCGAGCCGCCCGGTGCGGTGTAGCCGTCGCACCGGGGGTCGTCCGGCCGTACGACCCGCAGGTCCGACTGCTTGAGCACGGGGGACTGGCAGGTGTTTTCGTCCCCGGTACAGGTGGCCCCCCACCCGTACTGCCGCACCGCCTGGCCGGGGTGGACACGAGCCGTGGCCAAGCGCGCCGTGCGGATCTTCATCGGCGGGACCTTGATGAGCATCATGTCGGCCTGCGCGCTTCCCACGCGTCCACCGGGTACCGGACGGACCGTGGTGCCTTTCCGCATGTCGAGGCTGCCGACCCGGAACGAGATCCGCTTGTCGGCGATCGGCTGCCCCTGCTCGAAGAAGCAGTGCGAGGCGCTGATGATCCACTGATGTGCGATCGCCGTCCCGGTGCACACCGGGTTGCCGTCGACGAGCATGCGCACCGCCCACGGGCCGTAGGCGCTCTTCGCCCCGCCGATCACGGCAGCGGCCGGCGACGACGACATCACCGAGCCCGTCACCAGCAGTAGAACAGCCAGCAGCAGCACACGAACTTGACGCACCATCCGGAACAGCTCCCCTCGTCAGGGCATGGGCCGTACGGATGGTGAGATGCCCCGCTGGGCCAAAAAGTTCCGAATGGTCCGAACGAATCGGCCCAGGGCCCGTCTGCTGATCACGAGCGGTCAGCCCGAAGTGCCGCCTTCTCCGACTTCCACGATCACGAGTGTGCCCCGGCTTCCGGGGCGAACCGCGTGAGCCGTCCGTGCCGGAACCATGTAGAGCTCGCCCGGCCCCACCGATACGGGCCGGCCGCCGACTTCGAGTTGAAGCTGCCCATCGAGGACGAGCAGGGCCTCGGGGGTTTCGTGACTCTCCGTCTCGACGGGGAGTGCGTCCATCCTCAGCACCTTCACGCACGCGGTGCCCACCTGCCCCAGCACGAGCGAACGCCATCCTGCCGGGAGATCCGCTGCGGTGTTCATCAGGTTGACCAGGCTCACGGCACACTCCTCCCAGCGGCCCGGAGCGCAGTCCGCGGGCCGCCTTCAACAAGGTCAATGGATGCCTCAGAAGTTACGTGAACTGCACTGATGGTGGGTTGACCGATAGGTAAAGGATGACGACAGCCGGTGCTCACCAGGTCGGCCACGCCGGCCGTCAGGGACGGGTGCCGACGCCGGCGTCCTCCTTCTCCGCGACGCCGACCTGCCGATCCCCTCGCCGCCAGGGCCACACTTCGGTCTGCTCCTTATGGGAGCCGCGGCGCATCTCCTGCATTCCCTTTTCGATCCCGTTGCGCAACCAGTTGCCCACGGGACGTTCCACCAGTCGATGGACGGCATAGGAGAGCAGCAGCATGAGGGTGACGATGGCCGTGAGCAGTACGGGAGCGGGCATCCGATTCCGCAAAAGGTCGATCAGCGTGAATCCGATGTACATATGCAGAAGGTAGAGCGGGTACGTCAGCGATCCGGCTGTGCTCAGCCAGCTCCAGCGCACCCTGTCGAACACGCCAAGAGCGATGGCCGCCATGAGAGCGAAGGCGACGATGATGCCCAAGCGTGCGGGCCAGGTGTCCGTTACCGCGGCCTTGTCGCCCAGGTTCATCACCAGGCGCCCCCGCACGTAGTGCTGGGCCAGGAGGAATTCCACCGCGACGATCGCCCACAGCAGCACGGTCGGCCTGAAACGATGCATCAGGTAGAAAGCGATCCCCGCAATGAAATAAGGGGAGTACGGGGCGACCGCCCACACGGACACGAAGTTGCTTTCGGCCTTGAACGCGACGACGCCGGCGACGGTCCACAGGCCACAGAACAGTACACATCTGCGGTAGGTGACCCCTTTGTACACGACGAGCGCGAAGAGAAGATAGAACTTCAACTCGACGAACAGCGACCAGTAGACGTCATCCACGTCGGACACGCCCACACCCTGTTGCAGCATGGTGAGGTTGGTCAGCACGGTCTCCAGGCTGTCCGCACTGCGCACGCGTGGCCACAACGTCAGGACGGTGGCCGTCATGAGAACGGCAACCCAATACGCGGGATAGAGGCGGGCGGCCCGCGACTTGACGAAATCTCCGAGCGAACGTCCCCATGCGCTCATGCAGATGACGAATCCGCTGATCAGGAAGAAGACTTCGACGCCCAGCCAGCCGAACTGCGAAACATGGTAGAGCTCCGGCGAGAAGGCCTTGGGATCCCGGCCCCAACCGTCGCGAAGCGCTATGTAGTGGTAGCACAGAACCATCAGCGACGCCACGAAGCGCAACCCGTCGAGCACATGGAGCCTGGGCTGCCCCGACCTCTTTGCCAAGCTTGCCGGGGAGTTGCGCGGCGCGACGAAGCGCATACAGCGATTCCTTGTTCTTTCTCAAAGCGTCTTCAGCAAGAGGGGGCGCGGCCACATGTTGTGACGGCGGGTCACGGCACGGTCGAACGAGAGAGGGCCTCGTGCACGAGTTCCGCGTCATCCCCGCCGGTGACCAACTCGGAATTCGCTCAGGTGTCGCTCTGTCGCAGGCGTCGACGGCTTGCCGTATCGCCACGCCCATCCGGCTGAGTTGAACAATGCAGGCCGACTTCGCCAACCAGCCGTTCCCATGCTGACATACATGGTGAACTCTTGACGCTACGGTCACCGTCGCGGACGACGGCCCGGGGGTGCCCGAGGAGGTCCGGCCCGAGGTCTTCGGCCGCTTCGTCCGCGTCGACCACAGCCGCTCCCGCGCGGCCGGCGGCAGAGGGAGTTTCGAGCGCCGGCGGGGCGATTTCGCGGTACGAAGGCCGGGCGCCGAGGGCGGATGCGGTGCGTGGGTGGGGCCGGACGGCCCTGTCCTGTCCGTGCGGCAGGCTCCAGGCTGGGGGGAGGAGGTGGCGACATGCCCAGCACTCCGCGCATCGTCAGCGATGTCATGACCCGTTCCGTGGCTGCCGTCGGCCACGAAGGCCGCTTCAAGGAGATCGTCGAGATCATGCGGCGGCGGAAGGTCAGTGCCGTGCCGGTGGTCTCGGCCGAGCGGCGGGTGATCGGAGTGGTGTCCGAGGCCGATCTGCTGCCGAAGGAAGGGTTCCGGGAGGCGGACCCGGCCCGGCTGGAGCGTTTGCGGCGGTCCGACGATGTGCGCCGGGCGGAGGCGGTGACCGCGGGCGAGCTGATGACCGGCCCGGCCGTGACGATACGAGCCGACGCCACGCTGGCCCAGGCGGCGCGGACGATGGCCAGAGCGTCCGTCAAACGTCTGCCGGTCGTGGACGGCAACGGCCTGCTGCTGGGCATCGTCAGCCGAGCCGACCTGCTGAAAGTGTTGCTGCGGTCCGACGACGACCTCGCGCAGGAGGTCCGTGAGGTGATCGGCACGCTGTTCGCGGCACCGGCGAAGGACCTGGAGGTGGCGGTGGCCGACGGGGTGGTCACGCTCAGCGGACACATCCGCGACCGTTCGCTGGTGCCCGTGGTGGCGCGTCTGGTGCGCGGCATCGAGGGGGTGGTGGACGTGCGCTTCGACGTCACGGGGGGTGACGCGGTGCGGACCGTGCGGTCAGGCGTGGGCTCGCCTTCCTGACGAGGGACGGCCCCAGGCCGGTGGCGCAGGACGCCGGGCTCCCGGCCGGTCGGCGGGAGGTAGGGCCGGACGGCCCCTGCCCGGTACGGGAGGGCGACAGCACGCTGAAGGTGTCGCAGCGCGAGGGACACCGGCCCCGGAGGGAGGAGACGTCATGGCGCACACACCGCACACCGTGGGCGACGTGATGACCCGGACGGTGGTCGCCGTCGGCCGGAACGCCTCGTTCAAGGAGATCGTCGAAACGATGGAGCAGTGGAAGGTGAGCGCACTGCCGGTGCTGGCGGGGGAGGGGCGAGTGATCGGTGTGGTCTCCGAAGCCGACCTGCTGCCCAAGGAGGAATTCCGCGCCGCGGACCCGGACCGGCTGGAACAGCGGCAGCGGCTGGACGACCTGCGCAAGGCCGGTGCACTGACGGCAGGTGAGCTGATGAGCGCCCCGGCTCTGACGGTGCACGCCGCCGACACGATCGCCCAGGCGGCACGAACGATGGCGCGCAAGTCCGTCAAGCGGCTGCCCGTGGTCGACGATCACGGATTGCTGGAGGGCATCGTCAGCCGTGCCGATCTGCTGAGCGTCTTCCTGCGCTCCGACGAGGACCTGGCGGCGGAGGTGCGTACGGAGATCGTCGACCGGCTGTTCGCCGACGCCGCGACAGAGATCGAAGTCGGGGTCGAGGACGGCGTGGTGGCATTGCGCGGCCGGATCGGTGACCGGGCCCTGCTGCCCGTCCTGGCCCGTCTGGTGCGGGCGGTCGAAGGCGTGGTGGACGTGACATTCGACGACTGGACGGACGAGACGCCGGTCGTGGGGGAGGAGAGCGCGGCGCACGGCGAGGCCGCCGGACGGCGCTGACGGGGACCGTGTCGGCTCCCGGTGCCGTGTGCATCGACCGAAGCGCCATTCCCTGCCCCGCGGCGCGTCGCATCCCGTGACGCGAGAGGCTATGGGGAACCCATCTCGGATCATGAGGAGCTACCGATGAGCGTCGCGCTGACGACCGATCACCCCGCCTGGCACACCAGCGACAACGGCGCGCTGACGCGTGCCGTCCGTACGGCCTCGGGCACCTGGGTCCTGTCCTACGACCGGGAGGGCCTCCACATGGCGTGCGTGAACGGTACCGAGGATGTGAAGCCGTCCTTCCTGACCACGGATCCCTCGCGTCTTCCCGAAGCGGCACCCGCCGAGCTCCGCGCCGGCCTCCACCGGCTCGGCGGCACGCAGCGCCTGGCCAACCCGTGGCTGTGGGACGCGATCACGACCGCGATCCTGCGGCAGGTCGTCCGTGCCGACCAGGCCCGCAAGCTGTACCGCAACTGGTGCAGCATCCACGGCACCGCAGTGGACGGCCCACACGGTGCGCTCGCCGTCGCGCCCACCGCCGGCGAAGTACGCGGCCTGGCCGACGAGCGGTTCGCGGACGTCGGGGCGAAGTTCCACCGGACCGCTCTGCAGGCCGCTGCCGCCGCATACGAGCGACACCACGCCGACTGGGAGAAGTTGGACGCCGGCGCCCTGGCCGCGGCGCTCACCCGCATCCCCCGGATCGGCCCCTGGACTGCGGCCGCCGCGGCCGCCGACTTCACCGGCGACTTCAGCGTCTACCCGCACGATGATCTCGCCGTGCGCACCTGGGCCGCGCAGATCGCGCCCTCCTACCCCTGGCCCGGCAAGAAGGACAAGGCCTTTGGACCGCTGTGGACCGGCTGGGCCGGCACCGACCGCACCGCCCTGCACACCCTGACCCTCTCCACCCTCACCTGGGGGTCACACGCCCGCGCCGAACTGGTGGGCACATGATCCCCGCGCTCCCTCACCCTGCGGCCGCTCATCGGGCGACCGCCGGGGCCTGGTTGCGGGCGTGCTGCTGGCGGGAGAGATCGGCGAGGTGTCCGCGGATGGCCGGCAGCGGCGTTTGCGAGAAGGGTATGCCGACGGAGAAGTTGAACTCGTCCCGTCCGCGCATGGCTTCGTCCGCGCCGTGCTCGGTGAGGTCCACATCGCCGTACGCCTGCATCCTCTTGGGATCGTGACCTTCCTTGATGAGCTGGTCCCAGATCGGAGATCCGGGGTAGGGGCGGAACTCGAAGACCGAGGCGCGGAAGTCTCCCGGAAGCGTGTCGGCCAGCTCCCACAGCCGCTGGATGTGTTCGACGGTGGCATGGAGGTCCTCGGTCCGCTCGCCGGGATATCCGAGGATGAAGTACCCCTTGACGCCGATCCCGCGCTCCAGGAGCCGGCGTGTCACGGAGAGCGTCATGTCGGAGGTGATCCGCTTGTCCATCGCCTTCAGCACCCGGTCCGATCCGGACTCGACGCCGAGCGCGACTTCCCGCAGCCCGTTGGTGGCGAGCGTGTCGAGCATCCGGTCCTCCAGCCGGTGCAGGACGTTGATGCGGCCGGTGGCGTCCCAGACGTACCGTTCACCGGTCTTGTCGGCGGTGAAGGCGTCCATGGAGGTGCGGATGATGCGCTCGGCGCCCAGGAAGAGGTCATCGACGAATCGGTAGGCGGTCGTCCCGTAGCGCGCGTGCATCTGGTCCAGTTCGCCCAGGATGTTGTCCGGTGCGCGGGTGCGGATCTTGATCTCGGGGTTCATCGACACCGCGGCGCCGCAGAACCCGCAGTCGTAGGGACAGCCGCGCGAGCCGACGATGTTGCCCTCCCACCGGCCGTCGGCGGCCTGGTAGGGATCCTGCGGGAGGAAGGTCCGGTCCACGAAGGGCAGCGTGTTGATGTCCGGAGAGATCCAGTGGGTGGGGTCGCCGTGATGGATCCCGACGGCGGTCGTGTTCAGCAAGGGGTCGCGCCACATCACCTGTGGCAGCGAGGACCGGCGGGTGTGGTCCTCCAGCAGGGCGGCGACTCGGGTCTCCCCTTCGCCCAGGACAAGTGCGGTCAGGTGCCGGAACCGGGGGTCGGTCAGCACGGCCTGCGGCATGGCCTTGGCATGATGCCCGCCCACCAGCACATGGATGGCGGGATCGAGGGCGTCGGCTATCCGGGCGGAGATGGCGTAGGTCGGCGCGAGCAGGTTGAAGCCCGCCCAGCGGGGCCGGGCCGCGTTGATGATGTCGGCGGTGTGACCGATGCCGAGTCCGCATGCCTCGGCGTCCAGGAGGCCGACGTTGAAGCCGGCGTCCCGCGCGTACGTGGCGATGTACCCCATCCCCAGGACCGGCAGGGTGTAGTCGTTGACGCGCGGCCGGCGGGAGTAGTCCCGTAGCGGGGCATTGACGAACAGGGCGTCCAACGGGCGCGAGGGATCGGCTCCCACGATCAACTCGGTGCCGTCGGTCCGTGCTTGTGTCGTGTCGTTCCTCGGCATAGGTGGTCCCCCAGGTGAGTGTGAACAGCGTGGATGCATGCGGTTGACGGGCGTTGGCAGCCCCTCTGCGCGAGGCAGGACCGCATTCCTTCTCGGTCGTGGGCCATAGGTGATCGGGGGCGATCCGGCGGGCCGGGCGGACCGCCGAGGCGTCATGGGCGCGAGTCACCCGGCGGCCGGTGGCGGCGGAACCACGCAGCGGTGTCCGCCCGAACGGTGACGGCCGTCCCGTGGGTGTTCGTGGCGTTCATTCGGATCCCACCGGTACGCCCGGCGCGAGCTCGTCCAGGAGGCCGGATTCGCGCACCTGCCGGGCGCCTCGCTCGTAAATGGCGTCGAGCATCTCCGGGGAGCCGTCGTAATCCGGGGGAAGCAGCGCTTCGGGCAGCGTTGCCAGCAAGGGGATCGGGAAACCGTGCAGAGCCCGCTCGGCGACGGCTCGGCCGTGCTCGGCATCCCGTACCTGGTTGATCACCAGCCCGGATACCAGGCGCAACAGTTCCGGCGCGACCAGACGCGGGACTCCGGCCAGGGCCGCGATGTGCCCGGACCTACTGGCATTGGCCACCAGCGCGACGGGCAAGCCGGCGGTGATCGGCGCGAGGTGGTTGGCGAGATCGTGCTCGGGGATCAACTCCCCGACGGCGCCCGCTCCTTCCACCACCAGCACGCTCGATCGCAGACATCGGAGGGCTTCGTGGACGGCTTCCTCGCAGGCGCGGTGCAATCGGGGCGAGACATGGTGGAAGTCGACGCTGTCCTGGCCCCGGATGGGCACCGCACCGGCCGGACTGCCGCAGAGAAAGAGCTCCCCTTCGTGGCCGTGCCCGCGGTCGGGGATCACCGTCACCGGGTTGTGCCACCAACGAGGCGTCGTGCGGGCGGCCGCGCAGTTGTGCAGCGCCCCGCGAAGCGGGCCCGGAACATCGGGATATGCGGCGTCTTCGGGGTCCGTGACGGCAACCGCCTTGAACGGCTGGGCCGGCACTCCGGAATCGACGAGCGCACGCAAGAGATGCCCGCAAATGCTGGTCTTACCGGATCCCGCTGAGACTCCAAGGACGGTCACCCCCGCGAAGCTCGACGTCACATGCCGACCCTTTGGGGCGGGTGGAAAGAGAGGTGGGTGCATCGGAATGCCTTCTGTAGTTCCAACGGCGTGCGTCGATCGATACGCATTGCGGACGCACATTCCGCCGCGGGGTGTAGCCCTTGGTATGACGAGGCTCCCCCGGCGGAGGGGGACGAACAACCCGTTGTCCGTTCCCCGCCGTTTCGGCAACGCATGAGTTTCCGAGTGCCGGGGTGCTCCAACTGCTGGTGGGGGCACGGCCCGAGTCCCGCGACCCGCGACTTCGCGGTCGGCCTCCGGTACAGGAGCCTCCGGCCGCATTCCCGGTCGCGTCGCGGATGTGGTCGCGTTGTCCGTTTCCTCAATGAGGGGCAACGGACAACCACTTGAGGCCCATTCATGCCCCGGCGCACTATCGATGAGCGAGAAGCCGCCCGGTCTCGGCACCGAGCCGGGAACTTCTCGTCAAAGCATTCGTCGACCCCAGGAAAGGGGGTGTGTCATGCGTAACCACAAGTCGGGTCTTCGCCCGCGTCTGGACAAGGTCAAGACGGGCCGCTGAGCCGTGTCCACGACGGTGAATGCCACCGCGGAATTTCCCGCGGTGGCATTCACCGCACCAGGGTACTTTCGTGCGAGGAACCATCCCCATGACATTTGCGCATTCCGCCGGCCGCATACCCGTGGTGACCGTGGTCGACCCCCGCCTGAAGACGACGAGTCTCTGTCTCGGAGTGGGGTACGGCTCGCGGCACGACCCACCGGGGTGCGGTGGTCTGGCACACATGCTGGAGCACTTGCTGATGTCCGCACCGGTCGGCGTCCTCGGGCCCCTGGTCCAGCACATCGAGCGATTGGGCGGCAACGCCAACGCCGAGACCGGTCTGGAACAGATGCTGTTCTACGCGCAGGTGGCCGCTGAGGACGCGGAGCGGACGCTGGACCTCTTGTTGCGCGGCGTGCTCACCCCCGAACCGGACACCGCGACGCTGGACAGCGAGCGCACCGCGGTACTCCAGGAGCTGGCGGCGGCCGAGGCCGACCCTGCGGACGTGGTCCAGGACGCCTTCCTCGCCGCGCTCTTCCCGGACCACCCACTGGGCCGCCCCGTGGGCGGAACCGCTCCCGAGATCGGTGCTCTCGACATCGACACCGTGCTGCGTGCGCACCGCGCTCTCTTCCTCGCCTCCCCCATGGCGCTGGCGGTCGTCGGCCCCGAAGTCCCCCGCATACCCATCGACTTCGCACGGGACGCATGCACCGCCGCCACGCCGCGTCCCGGAATTCCCCTCGGTCCGGTCACGGCGGCCGAGCCCGCCTGGCCGGACGAGTTCGGCTGGGTGGCGGTCGGCGGACGTTCCCCGAGCAGCTCGGACGACGCCGGACGGCAGTGCTACCGGGTCCTGGCGAATCTGATGGGTGCCGACGCCTGTTCGCTGCTCTACCGAGAGCTCAGGGTGTCCTCGGGCCTGGCGTATTCCTTCCAGGCATGGGACCGCGGCTATGCCGAGGCCGGCGCCTGGCGCGTCCTCATCGGAGTGGAGAGCGGCAACGGAGCCAAGGCGGTCGATGTGGTGGTCCGCGGGCTGGACGAACTGGCGACGCGGGGCCCCTCCGACACCGATCTCGACGCGGCGCGCCGACGCGCCCGTATGAGCCTGATCCTCGACACCGAGACCCCGCTGGAGCGCGCCCGGCTGCTGGCCCACCGGGCCCTGGGCCAAGAATCCGCCTGGGACATGGACCGCGAACTGCGCTCGATCGCCGACGTCACGCGCGACGACATCCGGGCGGCGGCCGCGCACGTGCGATCGGGTCTGGTCACCGTCGTTCGCCCGGAGCCACGGTGAGCGCGCAGGCCTGCGGCAGCTATCTGACCGCGGCCGCCGACGCGGGGCTCCTGCAGCACCTTGACGGCCATCCGTTCGTGGCCGGAGAGCGCCATGATCCGCTGTTGGACGAGCGCCAGCTGCTGATCGAATTCTGCGCGAGGGAGCTCCTGACCGATCCCCGCCGATTCGGTGCGGTGGTCGAGATGGCATCGCACGGAGCGCCGGATGCGGACGCGGTGATGGTACGGGCTCCGGGGTCCGTGCCGCTGCCCGGTCCCTGGCGTCGGCACACCACCTACGTGCGGTGCTCGCACCCGCTCCGCGTGACGCCCGCTCCGCCACCGGGGGTGAGCGTTCGCCGGGCCGAGCCGGAGCGGGACGACGCCGACGTGGCGCGCTGGTTGGCCAAGGCGCTGGTCGACGGCAGTGCCGATCACGGTGCGACGGCCGACCGGGCGATGGCCGACGACATCGCTCGCCAGTTCCTCGACGCGCCCGACCGCGTCTCCTACGTGGCCTGCCTCAACGGTCGCGTGATCGGGCACGCCACACTGCTGTGCTCCGCCGACGATCCAGTGACGGGCCGTCCCTACGCGGAACTCGTGGACGTGCTCGTGGAGGCGGAGGACGCGGTGCGCCGGCGGGCCACCGCCATGCTCACCGAAGCCGCCTCGCTCCACGCCCACGGCTTGGCACTCCCCCTGTTCGGAAACGTCATCCACCCCGCCCCCCACAGCGCCCCGGGGGCGGGCGAGCGGATCGTGGCTTCACTGGTCGCACGCGGCTGGGCCGTCGACCACGTCTTCTGGCATCTGCCCGCAGCCAAGAACGAAAGAGACGGTGCGTGAGATGGACCTTTCGATGCTCTACGAGGTCTTGGATGTGCCAGAGGAAGACGGTCCGGGACGACTGCTCTTCGCGGCGCGCAGGGAGCACTACACGCTGCAGTACCTGGTGCTCTCGGCCATTCGCCAAGACGGCGGCGCCATGAGCGACGCGGCCCGCCACGAGCTGGAGCGAGCCGAACGGCGCGCCCGGCACTACGAACAGGTACTCGACCGGGTCACGGCCCGCGTTCCGGCGGTACCCATCAAAGGGCCCATGATCGCCCGCAGTTACCCCGGCGGCCTGCTCCGCCCGCAGGGCGATCTGGACCTGGTGACGAACGGTGAGGCGGACCTGTGGCGAGCGGTCCGTGTGCTCATGGCCGACGAGCCGCTGTACGTAGGGGTCTCCGTCCTGGGCACGTCCACCCGCCACCTCGTCGTGACGCTCACCTGGACTCCCGAGGATCCGCTCCTCGACCCCGAAATTCGCGTCGAGGTCTGCACGGCCGCGCTCGTCGGCGACTACGAGGCGGTCCCGATCCGTGCGGCACTGCCGGAGGACGTTCCGACCGCCAATCTTCTCGCCCTCGCCGAGGAGCGGTTCCAGCGCCCGTTCCATGCCCGGGACGCCATCGACCTCCACATGATCGACCGGACGACGAGCCCCGATGTGGCCGACATCGTGCAGGCCGCTCACGAGTACCAACTGGCACCCGAACTCCGGGAGTTGGTGCTCTACGCGGGGCGGCGCGCTCCCCTGGGGCGGCTGGCCGAACTGGGCACGGCCCTGAAGGAGTACGACCACCAGGAGCGCGCTCGCCGTGCCGGCCGCGATGCGGCCGCGGTCACGCGGGGAAGCGCGGCCGATGCACTGGCACAGGGCCGGCCGCTGTACGGCATGCCGCTGAGGAGCGCCGGGGACCCCGCGGACCGGGAGCGCTCGCATCTCCATCTCTTCGGGAGAAGCGCTCTGTTGCGCACCCCCGTCGGCGACTATCTCCTGGTCGCCGACGAGGTGGTCGGACAAGAGGAGTACGACGCGGCACTCCGGGAGCTCGACCGCCTGACGGAGGACGCACGGTGACGGCCCTGGAAACGCGCGCACTGACCAGGCGCTACGAGTCCAGGAACGCGCGGCGCACCGCCACGGACGCCGTCCACGCTCTGTGCGAGGTGGACCTCGTCGTGGAACGAGGGGAGATTTTCGGGCTGTTGGGTCCGAACGGGGCGGGAAAGACGACGTTGTGCCGCATCCTGTCGACCATTCTGCTGCCCACCTCCGGCACCGCCCGCGTGATGGGGCATGACGTGGTCCAGGAGGCCGATCTCGTCAAAAGCGCCATCGGGATCGTCTTCGGCGGCGACCGCGGACTGTACGCGCGGCTCACGGTCCGGGACAACCTGCGTTTCTGGGCGGCGCTTTACGGTCTGCACGGTCAAGCGCTGCGGCGGCGCTGCGAGGAGCTGCTGGAGCGCATGGGCCTGGCGGAACGCGCGGCCGACCGTGTGGACACCCTCTCCCGCGGCATGAAACAGCGTCTGCACCTCGCTCGGGGGCTGGTCGCCGATCCGCCGCTGCTCATCCTGGACGAACCCACCGTCGGAATGGATCCGGTCGCCGCCCACGATTTCCGCACGCTGCTGTCACAACTGGAGGCAGACGGCCGTACCGTGTTGCTCACCACTCATGACATGGCCGAAGCGGAGGCCGTCTGCGACCGGGTCTCCCTCATGGACCGCGGCCGGATCCTCGCCACCGGGGCGCCCACCGAGATCGGCGCCGCGATCTCCCGCTATGAGCGGGTGGAGGCGAGCGGCGTCCCCGAGGCGGTCACGGCGGCCCTCGCCGAACTGCCCGGCGTGATCTCCGTCCGGAGCACCACCGAAGACCGCACCCGGATCGAGACGGCCGACGCCTCGGCCACCCGGCTCGTGATCCGGCGCCTGGTGGACGCCCACGCCACGGGAATCTCCGCCGGCCGCCCCTCCCTGGAGGAGGTCTATCTCCACATCATCGGTGACCGCGGCATGGTGGTCGGCACATGAGGCACTTCGTCACCGCCGTCCGCTTCCAGCTTCGGCTCATCCGCCGCTCGCCCGACACCATCCAGGTCTGTGCGACCGCGCCGCTGCTGACCCTCATCGTCATGGCGATCAGTGAACACGCCGGCCGTACCGACCTGTCCCCGTACGCGGTGGTCGCGCCGACCCTGATGTCACTGTGGCTGCTCGCGCTCTACACCGCCGGCGAGCTGATCAACGAGGAACGGACACTCGGCACCCTGGAGGGGCTGGTTGCCGCACCGATCCAGCTCGGCACCCTCGTCATGGGCCGGCTGTGCGCGGCGACGGCGGTGGGCATCGTTGCCTTCGCCGAATCCTGGCTCATGGCGGGGGTGGTATTCGGTCGCTGGCTGCATCTCCCGCACCCGTTGGTCACCGTGGCCTGTGTCCTTGCCACGGGGCTGGCGACCGCGGGCACCGCGAGCGTCCTCTCGTCGCTGTTCGTCCTGATGCCCTCCGCGCGCATCATTCAGAACACCCTCAGCTATCCCTTCTACCTGCTGGGCGGAGTCCTGGTACCGGTCAGTTTCCTGCCGGACTGGCTGCGCCCCGCCTCACGGGTGATGTTCTTGTCCTGGTCCGCCGATCTGCTGCGCGACAGCCTCGGACGCGAGCCGGTGTCGCGCGTCGTCCTGAGGCTCGCCGTCATCCTCGGGCTCGGAGCGGTGGGTGCCGCCGTCGGGCTGGTCCTGCTCCACCGGGTCCTCCATCGGGTACGGCGCATCGGCACCCTCTCCCAGGCAGCGTGAGGACGGTCATGTACCTTCACCCCACCCAGGTCATCCGGCACAGTGCGGCGAATGCCTTCGCCGACATGCGCGCCATCTACACCTGGAAGACCTGGACCTTCGGGTGGCTCGGCCGCATGCTGGCCCAGGTCACCTTCTTCGCCCTGCTCGGACGTGCGACCGGCGGCCCGGATCAGGTCACGTACCTGGTCATCGGCAACTCTCTGATGACATGCGTCATCGAATCGCTGACCGTGGTCGCGTCCAGCACATGGGAACGCGCGGCCGGCACGCTGGCGCTGCTCGCCGCCGCCCCGGTCAGACCGGTCTGGGTGTTCTTCGGCCGCAGTCTGCAGTGGCCGCTGAGCGGCACCGGAACCTCACTCGTGGCACTCTTCGGGCTCGCTCCGCTCTTCGGGGTGTCGTGGCACATCGAGCAGATTCCCGTAGTTGCGGCCCTGGTCGTCATCACGTCGTTCACCACGTACTTCCTGGGTCTCGGCCTCTCGGCGTTCGTCCTGAACGCAAGCGGCATACGCAATGTGGTGACCAACGCCGGCTATTTGCTCATGATGGCGATCTGCGGCGTACAAGTGCCCGTCGAATTCTGGCCGGAGTGGGTGGGCCGGCTCGCCCAGGCGATCCCGCTCACCCACTGTCTGGCCGCGCTCCGCTCGGTCGTGGACGGCGCCCCCCTGGCCGTGGTGGGCGCGCACGCGGCAACAGGAGTGTGCGTCGGAGTGCTGTGGCTGGGCGTCGCCCACCTCGCCTTCGACGCGCTGCTTCGACGCGGCCGACGCGCCGGAACCATCGACTTCACCCCGTGACACATTCCCTGCTTCACGACCGGTCCGTTTCCTCGCCTGCCCGCCCTAGGAGATCTCGCGATTGCACCCACAGGTGCATGACGGCGACCCGGTCAGCGCGTCGGAGAGTTCACCCGCATAAGCGGCGAGCAAGGAATTGCACCGATACCTCCCCGGCTCCGCCGGCACCAAGAGGTTCGCTTGGTACAGGGCATCCAGCCGCTGTGCGGCGACCCTCTCCGGCACACCGAGAATGCGTGCCGCAGCGCGTGCGGAGATCTCCTTGTGCAGGTGCGCACACACCATGCGAAATGCATGCGCGACGTCCTCATCCAAAGCCTGATACGACCAGGAGAACGCCGCACGGACCGAGGCGGCCGGATCGTGCAGGCAACTGAGGAATTCCAGGCGATCCGGCTCCATCATCGCGGTCATCTCGACGAGCGAGGAGTACTGTCCCGTCGAATAGTGCTCGGCCGCGATCCGAACGGCCAGAGGCAGGTGGCCACAGAGCCGGACGACATGGAGGAGCGCTTCGGGGCTCTCGTCCCGCAGGTCCCGCGTACTGGCGCACCGCAACAGGGTGACGGCCTCCTCGGACGATAACGGCCCCAGGGACAGCCGCGCCGCCCCGTCCCTCGCGACGAGCCCGCCCAGCCGGTTCCGGCTGGTGACGAGAACCGTGCAGTCGGGGGTGCCGGGCAGCAGCGAGCGCACCTGGTCCGCGGTGGCTGCGTTGTCGAGCACCATGAGCATCCTGCGCCTGCTCACCAGGGTCCGGTACATCGAGACGCGCCCCCGGACCGTGACCGGAACCGCATCGGAGGCGACTCCCAACGCATGCAGAATATCGGCCAGTGCGTCGTATATGCGCAAGGCTTCCTTATGGGGCCCGTTGCCGTGCAGATCCTGGAAGAGAATGCCGTCGGTGAACTCATCCGCATGCCGATGCGCCCATTGCAGCGCCAACGTTGTCTTCCCGACGCCGGGCGCACCGTCGATCACCATGACCCGCGCCGTTCCGGAGTGGTCCGCACACTGTTTGCGCGCCTCCCGGTCGACGTTCGACAGCTGATCATGCCGTCCCGTGAAGTGAGGTGCTGTGGGCGGGAGCTGGATCGGCGACTCGACGCTTTTACGGGGCCTCCGGGCCACCCCCGACGCCGAGAAGGCGAGGACCAGCTCACCCCCGGCCTGCAGAATCTCGTCGCATCGGGCGGCGAGACCCTCGGAAGCATTCTTCTCGCCGGTCTCCACCCTGCTCAAATACCCTTTGCTGTAGTGCACCAATTTTGACAATTCCCCGAGGGACAGCCCCAGCTTCGTGCGATACAGTCGCAGCTTTCCCCCGAAGTGAATTTCTTCCGCACGAGAATCCTCATGCTGCACTGTTCAATTCCCCCCTGTAGGCATGGTTGCCGCGATGCGCCGCATCGATATCGCAGGCCTCGTGATGTATGACGTATCTTCAGCGCGCAGGGTTGGCGTTCCGGCGGGGGTGGGACGGGTGGTCGCCGGCGAACCTGTCGAGGGCACCGACCGGTAGCCGGAGTATCCGGCGCTTCCCCTGCTCGCGCCCTGGGCGCTACACGCGGAGGGAGCCGACAATCCTGCGCCGTCGGACGCGGGCGGTGCAGGTGCGGTTCACGGGCGCTCCTCGTTGCGTGCAGGGGGAGGACCGGGCCGGATTCCCGCCGCCTTCCCGTCGGATGTCCCCACCCTCGTGCGCACCGCTGCCGATCCGTTGCCGTTTCGCTTACGCACGGCTAACGCCCCCAGCCCCCTGCCACGGGGCACCCGACCGCTGGGTATGACGGTTCGGCTCAGTGCACGAACGGACGGTTCGGCATCACCGTGCACACAGCCGGTCCCATGCCGACTGACTCTCATCGTCCGCGGCGCGGTAGATCACCAACCGCTGGTCCGGATCCTGAAGTGGCACAAGCACCTCGAAATGCACGGCGATCTCACCGGCGTCAGGATGCCGCATCACCTTGCGCCCGCGGCCGTTGACCTTGACGTCCCGCTCGGCCCACCATCGCGCGAATTCCTCGTCCCGAGTGGTGAATTCGGCGATGAGGTCGGTCAACGCCCGATCCTCCGGATGCGCGGCCCACGCAGCGCGCAGATGGGCGATCCCCTCCCGCACGACGCGTTCGCGGTCGACATAGAACTCACGCATCTCGGGATGCATCAGGCACAGCCACATCGCATTGCGCTGCGACGGCGGCAGGGTGTCGAAATCCAGGAGCAGCCTCGTCATCTCGCCGTTCCAGGCCAGGATGTCGTAGCGGTGGTTCATCAGCATGGCCGGCAGCGGCGACAGGTCGGCGATCAGCCGGGCCAATGGCGTCGCTGCGGTGGTGGCGGGCTCGTCCACGTTGCGGGGGCGATGCCGGGCCAGGCCGAAGAGGTAGGCGCGTTCGTCGGGAGCCAGGCGCAGCGCCCGGGACAGCGCCTCCAGCACGTCCGCCGAGGGCCGCAGCCCGCGGCCCTGCTCCAGCCGCACGATGTAGTCGATGCTGACCCCGGCCAGTTCGGCGACCTCTTCGCGGCGCAATCCCGGGGTCCGCCGCGACTGCCGACGCGAGGGCAGGCCGAAAGCGTGCGGGTCCAGACGTTCGCGCCGGGACCGCAAGAACGCGGCCAGCTCCTGCGTCGCGTCCACGGTGCGGGTCATCACGGTCGATCCAACAGCCAGGGTGGGACTGGCATTCCCAGGAACTTCTTTCCCTTATCCCCGGCTCGCGGCGGTCACAGAGTGGTTCTCGACAACGGATCGCAAGCACAGGAGGACACGATGTCGCTCACCCTCGACACCTACCGGCTGCTGGGCCGTTCCGGGCTGCGGGTCTCACCGCTGGCGCTGGGCGCGGCGACCTTCGGCACCGATTGGGGCTGGGGCGCCGAACGGGACGAGGCGCGCAAGCTGTTCGACCGCTACATCGAGCGCGGCGGCAACTTCATCGACACCGCCAGCACCTACACCAACGGCAGCTCCGAGCGCCTCCTGGGCGAATTCACCCGCGACAACCGCGAAAGCCTGGTGCTGGCAACGAAATACTCGACGCTGCGCCGGCCCGGCGATCCGAATTCCGGGGGCGGTCACCGCAAGAGCCTGTTCGCGTCGGTGGAAGCAAGTCTGCGACAGCTGAATACGGACTACATCGATCTGCTCTACCTGCACATGTGGGACGTCACGACGCCGGTCGAGGAGATCCTGCGCGGCATGGACGATCTGGTCCGGCAGGGCAAGGTCTTGTACGTGGCGATCTCCAACGCCCCGGCCTGGCAGGTGTCACGCATGCAGGCGATCGCCGACCTGCGCGGCTGGTCGCCGCTGGTCGCGCTGCAGATCGAATACAGCCTGATCGAGCGTGCCGGGGAACGCGACCTGATCCCCATGGCGCGCGAGATGGGGTTGGGGGTGGCCCCGTGGTCACCGCTGGCCGGCGGGGTGCTCACCGGCAAGTACAGCCGGGACGATCTGACCGCGACGCACGTCGCATCCGATGACGGCACCCGCAAGAGCGTCACCATCGCAGGCGGCGCGCTCACCGAACGCAGCCTCGCCATCGTGGACGTCGTGAAGGAGGTCGCCACGGAGCTGGGCCGCACACCCGCCCAGATCGGGCTGGCCTGGACCCTGCAGAACCCGGGCGTGACGGCACCGACCATCGGCGCCCGCACCCCCGCGCAGCTGGAGGACAATCTGGGCGCCCTGGAGGTCGATTTCACCGCCGCCCAACTGGCCCGCCTCGACGAGGCCAGCGCGATCGCACTCGGCTTCCCGCACGACGTGCTCGCCGGCGAGGTGGCCCGCACACTGATCAGCGGCGACCTGAAGGTCGACACCCGCCACTGATACCCGATCGGGGCCCGAGGGCGGTGCCCACCCTCGCGCGTCACTGCTGCGCGAGGTGTGTCTCAAGCCAACGGAGCAAGGCCGCGAACGCCGGGGACATGGTGGTGTCCGACTGGGCGAGAACGGTCGAGCGGCCACCGTCCTCCACCGTGATCGTGTAGCTCATCGCGTCCCTGGCAGGGCTCGCGTCCCTGGCGCGGCCGGGCCGGTCGGGCTCGGCCGCCGGGACGGCCGCCGCCACCAGCTGTGCCAGCTCCGTGGCGGCGTTCTCGGGCAGGGTGTCGGAGTCCAGGACCTCGGGCGGGAGGCGGAGGAGGATCGCAGCCGCCTGCCCGCCGTGTCTCGCCAAAGTCACCTTCATCGTGCACAACCTCCCGGCCGACCGAGCGACGTTCCTCGCCGTGGCGATCGTCCGAGGGTCGGCCCGCATCAACCGCTGACGGTCACTTCTGCTTCAGCGCGGTCACGTCCTTGGCCAGCCCCGACACCTGGGCGGTCAGTGCCCCGATCTGCTGGGTCAAGGCTGCCAGACCGTCCTCCCGGCCGACGCCACCGTCCCGGGTTGCCGCGAGGCTCCGCGCTCGGGCGACACCGGCGGGGACCCCGCTGATCTGGATGCCCACCTCCTGCCATGCCGACAACACGGCCAGCTGTTCGGCGCTGCCGGCCCGGTACAGCTCCTCGGCCTTCTGGTAGGTGGTGTCCGCGAAATCCTGGAACGTCGTCTCGACGCTGGACGCCTTGAGCGATTCGTACCAGATGAGTCCGGGAGCCTCCCATGCGAATCCGCCGATGCGCATCGCCGTCAGATAGAAGGCCTTGTTCGGAATGCCGGAGTTGATGTGTACCCCGCCGTTGTCCCCTCGCTCCGTGTCCGGCAGATTGAGGAATCCGCTCATGTGGTCGGGCTGAGGGTCCTTGCCGAACAGGGCGTTGTCGTATGCCTGTCCCGGGGCCTTCATCGAACGCAGGGCATCGGCCTCGATGCCCGGGGTGAAGACCTCGGTTCCGATCAGCCAGTCCGCCGTCTCGGCCGATTGCTTCAGCGACCACTGCTTGACCAGCGTACCGAAGACGTCGGAAATCGACTCGTTCAGAGCCCCAGGCTGATTGTGATAGGCGAGCCCGGCGGTGAACTCGGTGACCCCGTGAGTCAACTCGTGCGCGATTACGTCGATGGATCTGGTGAAGTCGGTGAACGTCCTTCCGTCGCCGTCACCGAATACCATCTGCCGTCCGTCCCAGAACGCATTGTTGTAATTCACGTCGAAGTGGACGTATCCGTCCAGGCGCATTCCGCGGCCGTCGAGCGAATGACGCTGGAATACCTCGCCGTAGAAATCGCGTGTCGTGCCCAGTCCGTTGAACGCTCGGTTGACGGACTCGTCCGCGGACGCCGGCCCCTCCTCCGACTGGGCGAGAACGGCGAAGGGGAGGAACCTGCCCTTCCGGCAGTCAAAGATCGTCCGCCGGCCGTTGCCGGGCGCGGCGGCGCCGGCGAAGGACGCCCGGACCGCGCGCTCGCCCCGCAATCGAGAGGTGGCCAGCATGGTGTCCAAGGCGGCCCGGCGCACCTCACTGTCTTCGCTTTCCAAGAGCTTGTGGAGAAGGTGCGGGGGGATGATGCAGTTGACGCGGCAGGTCCTGCTCATGAGTACCTCCTGTGTAAGAGGAGCGCCGGTGACGCATCGAGAGTTTGATTGTCGGATCGGGCGTTCTGATACCACCGCTCACTGCACTTCGAGGCCGAAGATGACGGGGCAGTGGTCTGATGCTTTGGGCTTGTCCTGCCCCACGCCCGGGAACCGGGGACCGGTGTATCTGGTGGCGCGCAGCGGTGTCCCTTTGCGGAAAATCTCAGGCAGCACGTGCGCATTTGCCCGGGCGAGTGAGGCTGACGGAAGAAGGTAGTCCAACTGCTCGTACTCGTCGCCGTCGTTCCAGTAATGCGTCCACCGGTCCTCTTCGGGCAGGCGAGCTATCACATTCTCGATCTGGTCCCAGGTGACGAGTTGATCGATGCCGGAAGCCCCATTTCCGTCCGGGCCCAGATAGTCGTTCAGATCGCCCAGGACCACGAACGGATGGTCTCCCGGAGCCTCGTGCCCGAAGCGGTCGGTGACGATGTCCCTCACCTTCTTGGCCTGCCGTTCCCGCTTCTCGCGGGTCTCCGCGCGTCCGCCGAGCATGGATTTGAAGTGATTGACGAAGAGCGTGACCGACGTCCGTCGCCCCTGACCCGCCTCGACCTCGATATCGACCTCAAGGCAGTCGCGGGAGAACAGCGCTGCCGTCGGGCTCGCAGGGTCCATGAGGTGCTGGTGTGAACGGATACGCGTAATCGGCCACTTCGACAGCACTGCGACATCGATCAGCCGGGGATCGTTGCCGTCCACCCCGGCGACGTAGGGGTATTGCGAGCGTCCGCCGAGAGCCTGGTCACGGAAATGTTTGAGGGTGTCGACGTTCTCCACTTCTTGCAGGCACAGCACGTCAGCCTGCAACTCCCGTACGGCTGCTCCCGTGATCGCCTTGTCGTCCACGCCCAGTTCGTCGAAGCGGGTCTGGTCGACGATCCAGCCTCGTGAGTTGGCGGTCGCAGGGTCGACGCCGGATTTGAACCGCCAGCGCGCGAACAGGTTCTCGACATTGAACGTGGCAAGTCGCAGCGTTGTCACGTGCCCTCCCGAAAAGTTCGGGGTGGAATGTGGCCATCGCGGAGAAACAGGGCTGCAGAGAAGCGGGGAAACGGAACGGCGAGAGAAGTGTCGGTGCCGGCCATCTCTGTTTCGAGCGGCAGGGCCACGCCGTTATCAACAGTTTCCTGCCGGCCACGGTGACTGGCAAACGCAGCGCCGGTCATGCCGGAACAATTCAGTGTGCCCTAGAGCGATGCGCCAACCACACAGCGCGACCAGCTCAGAGGCGAAGCGGCCGACTCAGTCGCGGTGCAGCCGCCAGTTGATCAGCTGGTCAGTATCGGAATGCATTGGAGGCGCTACGGCACTCGGAAGGCCAGGACCGCGTTCTGACCACCGAAGCCGATGGAGTTGCTGAGTGCCGCACGCAGGCGCTGGGAGCGGGGGGCCTGGGTGACGACGTCCAGGTCGATGTCGGGGTCGAGGCGGTCGAGGTTGGCGACGGGCGGGATGGTCTGGTGTTGCAGGCTCAGTACGGTGACGGCGGCTTCGATGCCGCCCGCGCCGCCGATCGAGTGTCCAAGGATGCTCTTGTTCGCCGTGACCGGCGGCGGTGTGCCGAAGACCGAGCGCAGAGCGCGCGCTTCGGCCAGGTCGTTCTGCTGAGTGGACGTCCCGTGGGCGTTGACGTGGTCGATGTCCGACGCCGACAGGGCGGCATCGGCGAGTGCGGCGCGGATGGCCCGAACCACTCCCTGACCCTCCGGGTCGGGTGAGGTGGAGTGGTAGCCGTCGGCGGAGGCCCCGTATCCGGCAACGAGGGCGCGGATCAGCGCATTTCTGGCGCGGGCATCCGCCAGCCGTTCCAGTACGAGGACGCCCGCACCCTCGCCCAGCACGAACCCGTCCCGGTCCGCATCGAACGGCCGACATGCACCGGCGGGGTCGTGCACCCTGGCGGACAGGGCTCCCATCTGACCGAAGGTGGCCGCGGCCATGGGGTAGCAGACGCTTTCGCTGCCGCCGGTGATCGCGATGTCGCACGCTCCGGAGGCGAGCAGGTCGCGGGCGACGCCAATGGCTGTGCCCCCGGACGCGCAGGCGGTGGAGGTCACCAGGCTGGGACCCAGCGCCTTGAGGTCCGTGCTGATTTCGCCGGCGAGCATGTTGGCCACCGTGCGCGTGATGCTCAAAGGGGAAATTGCCTTGTGCCGACCGCTGCTGAGCAGGTCGTATTCTTTTTGGCTCTGGTCGTTGCCGCCGTTCCCGTTGCCGAGGACCACGGCGACGCGGGCCCCGTCCCAGGCGGTGGGGTCCCATCCGGCATCGGTGACCGCTTCGCGGGTGGCGACCAGCCCCATCTGGATGAATCTGTCGATACGCCAGCTCAACCGGCGCCCAAGGAGGGCCGCGGGGTCGAAGTCGGGCACCCGGCAGGAGAAGTTCACCGGAAGATCGGCCAGCTGCTCGTCCGCGGCGGCCGTCGACCGGCCGGAGAGCAGCCCGTCCCATGTCGCTCGGACACCGATCCCGGCCGGGGTCACCAGTCCCAGCCCGGTGACCGCGACATCCACCGCCGTCATGGGATGGTGGGGGTGGTCGGTACGTCCTGCCGGGCGGTGTCCGTGCCGACAGACTCCCCGTCGTTGCGCCGCTTCTCGATGATCTGGCAGAACTCCCCGAGCGTCGGCTTGATGTCCGCCTCTGTCAGGTGGACGCCGAGCCGGTCCTCGATGATCACGGTGAGTTCGGTGATCGAGAGCGAGTCGAGTTCCAGGGCCTCGAAGGTGGCGTCGGGCTTGATGGTGTCTTCGGGCACGCCCAAGTGCTCGGTGAGCAGGTCGGAGATGAACTCGTATGTGGTGGTCATCGGTATCCCTCGTGAAGTGAGTGCGGATGGTGGGGGGTGGGCGATTGGGTGGTTGGCTGGTTGGGAGGTCGGAGAGGAGTGGGTGGCTCAGCGGTCGGGTGAAGAGACGTTGCGGGCCGATGTATCGGCCCCTGACGTGACGTGACATTCGTCGTGGTCGGTGCGGTATACGGGCCTGGCCAACCGGGACAGGACGAGGGCACGTACCTTCAGGAGCGGAGCGGGGGCCCACCAGTTCCAGCGGCCTGCCAGGCCCATGAGGGCCGGCACGATCAGGCACCGCACGAGCGTGGCGTCGATGGCGACCGTCAGGGCCAGGCACACTCCGAGCTCTTGCAGAACGGCCAGCGAGGAGGCGGCCAGTGCGCCGAGGACGATGACGACGGCCAGTGCGCCGACGGTCACCAGCCGTCCGGTGCGCTGCAATCCGGTGACGACGGCCCGTTCGTTGTCCCCGGTGCGCAGATATTCCTCGCGGATGCGCGCCACCAGGAAGACCTCGTAGTCCATGGACAGCCCGAACGCGATACAGAACACCACCGCCGGAATCAGCGGATCGACATGACCGGTGGCGGTCCCGCCCAGGAGCCGGGACAGATGTCCGTCCTGGAAGAGAGAGACCATGGCCCCGAACGCCACCGTCAGACTCAGCAGATTCATGACCACGGCCTTGACCGGGACGAGCACGCTCCCCGTGAAGAAGAACAGCAGCACCGCGACGGCGCCGATGACCAGCGCGGCGGCCCAGCCCAGATGCCGTGCAAGGGTCTCCTTCATATCCACCAGCGAGGCCGTCTCCCCGGCCACCAGTACCGGGCCCGCCCCCTTCTGCGCCCTGACCGCGCCGACCAGCTGCTGAGCCGTCGCACTGTACGGTCCGGCTTGTGTGGTGATGGAGTACCAGGTCCCGTGCCCGGTGCCGCCGGCAGGCCGGGCGGGCGGCGCGGCGAGTCGTCGGCCGTCACGGAAATTCCCCTCGGCGCCCAGAACCCGGTCGGCGCCCGGCAGCCGGGAGAGGGTCCGGCCCATGCGGTCGGCGGCCGGGGAGCCCGCCCGGATCCCGGGGGTCAGCGCCGTGAGCGTGGTCCCGTTCAGCAGCGGGAACTCGGCGCGCGCCCGCTCCGCGGCGAGGCGCGGAGCCGCATCACGGGGCAGCCAGTCCTCGTCGATGAACCCCATGCGCGCCCCGGAGGCAGGCACGGCGAGGAGTACGAGGAACGCGGACACGGTGATGAGTACGGCCAGTGGGCGCCGCAGCACCGCGCGGGCCAGCCGCTCCCAGAAGCCCGGAGCACCGGCGTCCCGGGCCCGCCACAACCGTAGGCGCACGGGCCGGCGGCTCAGGCGGCGCCCGAAGAGCGCGAGCAGCGCCGGCTGGACCACCAGCGCGGCGACACCGGCCAGGCAGACCACCGCCACGGCGCCGGCGCCCAGCGAGCGGTGGAAGGGGGTGGGGAAGAACAACAGCGCGCAGAGGGACAGCGTCACCACGGCTACCGAAACCGCGACCGTGCGGCCTGCCGAGCGCACGGTGGCGCGCACCGCATCCGACACCTCCAGCCCGCGGTCCAGCTCCTCCCGGAAGCGACTGACCATGATCAGGCTGTAGTCCACCGCCAGCCCGAATCCCAGGGCGGTGAGGATGTTGAGTGCGAAGACGTTCACCTGATAGTGCCGCGCCAGCAGGTCCAGGACGGCCATCGCGCCGGTGACGCTGACCAGCCCCATGGCGAGCGGCAGCGCACAGGCCAGCACCGAGCCGAACACCAGCAGGAGCACGGCGCAGACCAGCGGAATGCCGATCATCTCGGAGCTGACGAGGTCGCGGCGGCTCTGCTCTTGGGCGTACTGGTTGACGGACAGCCGTCCGGACGCCTCCACGGTCAACGGAGGCCGGGCACCGGCGTACTTCCGGATCAGGCGCTGCGCGGTGCGTGTCATCTGCTGGTCGTCCCCTGCGATGGCGAGCGTCAGCAGGGCGGCATGCCGGTCGGCCGACAAGAACAGGGACGGGGTGGGCGGGGACCAGGGGGCGCGTACGAAGACGACACCGGGTTCGGCGGCCAGTTCGGCGACGAGCCGCCGACCGGCCGCCGAGGCCTCCCGCCCGTCCACCGCACCCGTCGAACGGGCCACGAACATCAGCTTCGGGGTCCCGGAGGTGTAGCGCTGCGTCAGCAGCCGCTCCGCACGGCTCGACTCCGCCGACCGGTCGAAGTATCCGCCGTCCACCAGGCGTCCGTGCACGCCGCCGGCGGCGATACCGGAACCGAGTACGGCCATCAGGGCCAGGGCCAGGATCAGCCATCGGTACGTCACGGCCCAGTGTCGAGGGGCCGTGGCGGGCCGCTCCCTCTCCTGCTCCCGGACCGCTTCTCCGCTCATCATCACAGCCCGGCGCGCGCCGTCATCTCGTCCAGCTCCTGCATCCACAGCTGCACCAGGCCGTCGCAGCTGCCGACCGTCCGGTCCGCGACGAAGCAGATCTGTGCGGTGGCGGCATAGCTGGAAAGGCATGCCGCGAGCGCATGGCCGGCCGGGAGGAGATTCAGCGGGATGACGTCGGTGATCACCCGGTCGCCGAGCCGGAGACGCTTCTCGGGTCCGGGAACGTGGGACGCCAGTACCGTCGTGCTCCGCGGGTGCAGGTCGAGTTCGAGGAGCCAGCGGCCGAACCGGTCGGGGACCATCCGTCCCAGGGCGCCGGCGTGGGGATTGAAAAGCGAGGAACGGACCTTGCGCGTACGGGCTTTCACGTGCTCCAGTCGCGCAACGGGATCGTCCAGGCCGACGGGCAGCCGTACTGCCGCGCCCAGCACCGAGTTCCCCCTCTTGCCCGCGTTGTCCCGACGCCGCAGGGTGACCGGCACCATCATGCGCATCGGTTGCCGGCCCAGCGGCCGGCCGCGTTCCCCGGCCCAGCTCTTGAGCGCGCCGGCCAGGGACGACAAGTACAGGTCGTTGGGGGTGGCTCCGTGTGCGGCGGCGACTTTCCGGAAACGGGCCAGCTCCACGCCGCCCCACGCATAGTGCAACTCGCCTGTCAGGGGAAAGCCGTCCGGTACGAGACGAGCGGCCCGGCCCAGTCCGCCCAAGGCGCCGATGCCTTCGCGGACGGCGGTGGCCAGCTCGGCTGTGGTGCCACGGCGGGCTGCGCGGCCGGGCGGCGGGGCGCCTGCCTTTGAGGAGGCGGCGGGCCCGCTGAGGGTGCCGCGGAAGAGTTCGCTGAGCAGCATGCCGTCGAAGTGCGCATGATGCCCGCGCAGTACGACCGCGAACTCATCGGGGGCGTAGCCGTGCAGAATCCATACTCCCCAGAGGCGTTCCGGCAAGGGTGCCGCGGCCAGATCCCCCAGCGCGGCGCGCAGTCCGTCCAGCCGTGTCCCCGCGGGGACGGACGTACGAAAGACATGGTCCGCGGCGGCGAACGGGGCCTTCGCCCCGCTGTCGGACCCACCTGGTGGCGCTTCAGCGAGTTCCGGATAGCGGGCTACCGCAAGGTCCACCAGGAGACACATTTCCTCGTGGTCGGGCACGTCCCCCGTGATGCGGCTGACGCCTCCCACCGCGACCGATGTGCCGGGGTGCGCCGCTGCGTAGTCGAAGAAGGCTCCCCTGTATTGCCTGACGCCGGCCTGCCGCCCAGCAGTGGGCGCCGGATCCTGTCCGGCAGCGGCTCGGCGAAGGACATCTCGGAGACCCATCTCGATCCCTTCCTGTAAAGAGGACGAGGACGTGAACGCAAGAGATATGTGCTGGTCCATCAGATATCGCTGCGCCACCGGCAATTGGGCCGAACGCGGTGTGCCGGAGAGCTGGCAGCTGCCGCGCTCGGCGCCGGGCCGCACTCGGCGCAAATGCACAGTTCTAAAGAAGTCGGCCGCGGTGCCTGGCGAGTTTACTGAGAGTGTCCAGTGAGCTATCCGATCCCCGCAAAAGAGAGGAGCCGTCCCCGATGAAGCGTTCACATATACCGATGTGAGCGGTGTACACCTCGTCCACGGCGTTCAGCAGATGCCGGCGGGTTCTGCAGGAATCCCTGCATATTTCATTGTGCATTGCACCCCAGGCGCGCAATCGGGTGATGAGCACGCGGTGATCGGCCGACCAGAGCCCGGAGAACCCTTCGGCGGAATGCTGGGGCGGTGTCATGGAAGGCCGCACGATGCGCTCATACGCGGACCGGGAAAAGGAGGCGGTCAGGCGCATGGCGGCGGCACTCGCATGCAGGAAGACGCGCGTGGCCTGAACGCCCGGCCCGCAGGAACGGGCGTGCGGTGCGGCCAGTGCGTCCTGCAAGCCCACGATGGCCGCTTGGGTGAGTGCGAAGAACAGGCGGTGCCCGTGTATCCAGCGCTGCTGAGCGGCCGTATTGTGCGTCAGTCCCGGTACCGCGACGGGAGCCAGGCAGACCGCATCCAGAGCCTGGTGGAGCGCCGGTTCGGCGGCGCCTTCGGGCAGCGAGACCATGGCGCTCACCGTGGTGACCAGTGCCTCGGAAAGCAGCAGGGCCGGCGCACCGGAGACCACCCGGATGACACCGAAAAAGGAGTCGTAATCGGATTCCCGTGGGTCGGACAGCCGGCGCCGGACCGAGCGAACCGGGCGGCCTTCTCGAACGGATGAACGCCACAACGACTCAAGCCTCTCGGGCAGCTGATCCGGGTCGGGAAGCCGGAGTTCGACGCGACGGAGATGCATAAGCGACATAATAGACAAAGCATAATAAGGCCGCTACTTTTCCGTTATGGGTGATGAGTTTGAAGCGGCGGTGGAAACGGCCACCAGACAACTGGTCGCCCATTGGCGGGCATTGGCGGCCCGAGAGGTGCCGGTTACTCCGCCGTGCGAACCCGGCTCGCTGCTCACCGCACTGCCGTCGGCGCCTCCCGAGCAAGCGGAGAGCCTTGAAGAGCTGCTGGCCGACACCTGGAAGGTCATCGTCCCGGGCCTGACCCATTGGCAGCATCCGGCATTCCTGGGCTACTTCCCGACCAGTAACTCCCCTTCGTCCGTGCTCGCCGAGTACGTCACCGCAGGGCTGGGCGTACAGGGCATGATGTGGTCGACATCGCCGGCGGCCACGGAGCTGGAGCAAGTGGTCACGGACTGGTTGGCCCAAGCCCTCGGCCTGCCGGAAGCCTTCCGCCATTCGAGTGGCCGCGGTGGTGGAGTCATTCAGGACTCCGCCTCATCGGCGGTACTCGTGGCCACTGCGGCGGCCCTCCAACGGGCGTCGCAGGGGCGATGGCGTACGGCCGGAACCGAGGGCCGCTACCGGATGTACTGCACGGAACGGGCCCACTCCTCCGTCCCGAAGGCCGCCCGGCTCGCCGGCCTGGGCGAGCCGCAGCTCATCGCCACACTGCCGGGCACCGGCCGGATGGATCCCGATGCGCTCGGCGCGCGCCTCGACGCCGACCGCGCGGCCGGCTTCATCCCCGCCGTCGTCGTCGCTACGGTCGGCACCACCGACATCTGCGCCGTGGACCCCGTACCGGACATCGGGCAGCTGTGCCGGCGGGAGGACGTGTGGCTGCACGTGGATGCCGCCTACGCGGGCTCCGCGACACTGTGCCCGGAATACCGGCACCTCATCGACGGCATCGCCTTCGCCGACTCCTACGCCGTCAACGCCCACAAATGGATGCGTGCGGGGACCCCGTGCGACGTCATGTGGACCTCCGACCGTGCCGCTCTCACCGACGCGATGAGCATCTCCCCCTCATACCTGCGGAACCCCGCGACCGACTCCGGCCGGGTCGTGGACTTCCGCGACTGGCAGGTACCCCTCGGCCGCCCCATGCGTGCCCTCAAACTCTGGTACGTGATGCGGGCCCACGGCGTGGAAGGCCTGCGCAAGGCCATCCGTCACGACATCCACCTGGCGGCCCGGCTGGCCCGCCTCATCACGGCCGAGCCCGGGTTTCACCTGGAGGTGCACGAGCTGGGCCTGGTCGTCTTCCGTCGCGACACCGACGACAACACCCGTGACCTGCTCTCCCGCCTGCAAACCGACCCCACGCTCCTGTGCACCCCCACAAGCGTCAACGGCCGCCCCGCCGTCCGGGCCGCCTTCGGATCTCCGTACGTCGATGCGGACACGCTGCACTACGTCTGGAATCGGATCCGCACCCACGCCCAGCAGCCGGAGAACTTCGCGGCCTCCCCTTCGTGACACGGCGGCATATGACGTCGTCCGCGGTCCTGCCTGACGTGAGAGAAGACGGGATCGGTGTGAGACTGGGCACGGAAGGGGTGATCCCCGTGTCGGACCCACCGCATGCGTCCTCCGGTCCCGACACCGCCGTAGACGAGAATCGGCTGGAAGAGCTGATCATCGAGGCGCAGACGGCCCTGCCGGTCGAAATGCCCGCCCTGGCGCAGCGGTGCGCCTCGGCCCTCGGTCTGGACACCGCGCTGATCTACCTCGTCGACCTGCAACAACGGCTGCTCATCCCACTCGACGAGGCCTTCGAGCCGCTGCCGGTGGATCGCTCGACGGCCGGCTGGGCGTACCGCACGGTCTCCCCGCGGGTGGCCGAGGCCGAGGACGGCTTGGTCGTCTGGATGCCTCTGGTCGACGGTGCGGAGCGGCTGGGCGTACTGGAGGTGCGGACCGCCTCGCTCGACGGGATCCGGATGCGCCGCAGCCAGATCCTGGCCCATCTGTTCGCCATGCTGATCACCTCCAAGCGCGGCTACAGCGACTGGCTCGCCGCCCGCACCCGCACCGCGACCATGCAGTTGCCCGCCGAGATGCTGCGGGCCTTCCTGCCACCCCGCACCATCGGCAGCAGCAGGTGTGTCTCGACCGCGGTCATGGAACCTGCGTACGAGATCGCCGGCGACGCCTACGACCACTCGGTGATCAAGAACGTGCTGCACACCATGATCCTCGACGCCATGGGGCACGATCTGACCGCCGGCCTGACCACGTCGATCGCCATGGCGGCGGCGCGCAACGCCCGCCGCGGCGGTAGCGAACCGGCCGACGTCGTCGGCTCCGTCGACGAGGCGCTCGCCCAGTGGGTGCCCGACCAGTTCTGCACCGGCGTGCTGTGTCGGCTCGACGCCGAGACCGGGGTGCTGCGCTGGATCAATTGCGGTCACCCCGCACCGCTGCTGATCCGCGCCGAGCGGGTGCTCGACGGGGCGCTGGACAGCCCCCCGCAGCCGCCGATCGGCCTGGCCGGCCCGCTCGCCCCGGCAGCCCGGCAGGTCCACGAGACGACGCTGGAACCGGGTGATTGCGTCCTGCTCTACACCGACGGTGTCGTGGAGGCGCGCGACGCGGACGGTGCGGAGTTCGGCCTCGACCGGTTCACCGACTTCATCATCCGCTCCACCTCCGCCGGCCAGCGCCCGGCGGAGGTGCTGCGGCTGCTCATCCACGCCATCCTCGACTACCAGCGCAACCAACTGCGGGACGACGTGACCATCCTGCTCTTCGAATGGCGCCCGCAGTGCCGGTGACGCGGTATCGCGCCGGGCCTCACTGCGCTGGTAGCAGCTTTGTCAGCAGCTCTTGTCGCGGTGTGTTTCCGGAAGTTCGCCGGCTGTACGAGGGCTGGGGAGCCTGCCAGATGTCGTCAGCAGTTGGAGGGATGCGCCGCAGAGGTGTCAGCGAGGCGGCGTGACCAGCCCCATCTCATAGGCGGTGATCACGAGCTGGACCCGGTCCCGGGCGCCCAGTTTGCTGAGCAGCCGTGACACGTGCGACTTGGCGGTGGCCACGGTGATGAAGAGGTCCTCGGCGATCTCGGTGTTCGACCGGCCTCGTCCGACCAGGGTCAGCACTTCCCGCTCCCGCTCGGTGATGCCCTCGACCGGACGTGGGGGGCGCTCCGGGGCGGCCGCGGGGCGCCTGACGAAGTCCGCGATCAGACGGCGCGTCACACCCGGCGCGATCAGCGCGTCGCCGGCGGCGACCACGCGGATCGCCGCGAGGATGTCGTCCAGCGCCATGTCCTTGACCACGAAGCCGCTCGCGCCCGCCCGGAGCGCGCCGTAGACGTGGTCGTCCTCGTCGAAGGTGGTCAGGACGAGGACGCGGGCGGCTGACGGACCGGCGGTGATCAGGCGGGTGGCCTCGATCCCGTTCATGCCGGGCATCCGGATGTCCATCACCACAACGTCGGGGCCGACGTCCCCGACCAGTTGGACCGCCTCGGCGCCGGTGGCGGCCTCACCGACGACCTCCAGGTCGGGGTGGTCTGCCATGATCACGCGCAGACCGGACCGCACCAACGGCTGGTCGTCGGCGAGGACGATGCGGACGGTCATCGGGCCTCCACCGGAACTCCGACGGGTTCGGGCAGCGGCAGTCGCGCGGCCACCCGGAAGCCGCCCTCAGGACGCGGCCCGGCGGTCAGGTGGCCGTGCAGCAGGCCGACCCGCTCCCGCATGCCGACGAGGCCGAAGCCATGGGCCGAGCCGTTCTCGTGGGCACCGTGCCCGTCGTCGACGACCTCCACGGACAGTTCCTCGTCTCCGTAGTTGATGGTCACCCGGCATTGCCCGGCGCCGGCATGGCGGACCACGTTGGTCAGCGCCTCCTGCACGATGCGGTAGGCGGACAGGTCGATGTCGGCGGGCAGCGGCCGGTGATTCCCGCTGACCCGCAGGTCGACGCGTACCCCCGCGTCCGCGGTCGTCGCCGCCAGCCTTTCCAGGTCCGCCAGGCCAGGCGACGGTGCGAGCGATGCCCGCCCCGGCTCCGCCGCGCCCGGGTCGGCCTGACGGAGCGACACCAGTGTGCGCCGAAGGCCCGACAGGGTCTCTCTGCTGGTGGCCTCAATGGCGCGCAGCGCCTCGCGGGCCTCCGCAGGCTGCGTCTCGATGACCCGGCTGCCCACTCCGGCCTGGATGGCGATGATGCCGATGCTGTGCGCGACCATGTCGTGCAGTTCCCGTGCGATACGCAGTCGTTCGGCGGTCACTGCCTCGGCCACCTCCTGCGAACGCAGCGCCACCGCGTGCTCGCGGCGCTCGCGACTCAGCAGACCGACCGTGCAGGACGCGGCCATCGCCAAGAGCGCGATCACGCCGTTGACGGTCAGGTTGTCCCCGTGTGCGAAGCCGCCGATCACCACGGACTGCACGGCGAAGGACACGGACACGGCGACGATCCGAGCTCGCCGTGTGCAGGTGGCGACGATGAAGCCCAGGACGAGGTCCACCGCCAGATACGACAGGAACTGGCCCTGAAACGACACCGCCAGGTCCGCATGGGCGGAGCTCGGAGTGGCCACCACCACCGCGGTGGACCCGAAGAGCGTCATGGCCAGCGCCGGCAGCGGCATCCGTCGCACCACGCCGACGAGCAAGCTCACGGCCAGCAGCGACCCGACACCGTGGACCGTTCCCGACGCCCGCGTCGCGCCCCCCACCAGCAGACCCACCATGAGGAGGTAGGAGGCACCCCCCGCCCAGGCCACGGCCTTCGTTCTCGTCATCGGCAGCGTGCCCTCGTGAGACGAAGGCCGCGGTGCGCGACACGCGCGGGCAACGGAGTGATCGTTATGGGGTTCACGCCGCGAGACTAACCGGCCACCGTCCGCGCGGCATCAGCCCGGGGACGTACACCCCCGGGCGAATCCGGCGGAACGATTGCCGCCCACGGCCCCATGTCCGAACGGGGGCCGCTCGGCAGTGTGGGTGTCGTGATCGAAGTCAGCGAACTCACCAAGCGCTACGGCAGCAAGACTGCCGTCGACCATCTGTCCTTCACCGTCCGACCGGGCCAGGTCACCGGATTCCTCGGCCCCAACGGAGCCGGCAAGTCCACCACCCTGCGGATGATCCTCGGTCTGGACGCGCCCACCACCGGCGCCGCCACCGTCAGCGGCGTCCCCTTCCACCGCCACCCGCGCGGACTGCGGCACGTCGGCGCCCTCCTCGACGCCGGCCAGGTCCACGGCGGACGCAGCGCCGCGGCTCACCTGTCCGCCCTGGCCCGCAGCAACGGCATCGCGCGGCGCCGGGTGGACGAGGTGCTTCAGGAGGTGGGGCTGGCCGAGGTGTCGGCCCGCCGCATCGGCGGATTCTCCCTCGGCATGAAGCAGCGGCTGGGCATCGCCACCGCCCTGCTCGGCGACCCGCCCGTGCTCATGTTCGACGAGCCGATCAACGGCATGGACCCGGAGGGCGTGCGCTGGGTACGCCGGCTCTTCCGGCGCCTGGCCGCCGAGGGGCGCACGGTCTTCCTCTCCAGCCACCTGATGTCGGAGATGGAGAACACCGCCGATCAGCTGGTCGTCATCGGCCGGGGCCGCCTCATCGCCGCCGAGTCGGTACGGGACTTCGCGGCCCGCGGCACCCGTTGCAGCGTCGTGGTCGGGACACCGCAGGCCGCCGAGCTGGCAGCCGTGCTGACCGCGGCGGGCGCCTCGGTCGAGCCGGAGGGCTCGGCCGGCGCCGAGAAGCTCGCCGTGACCGGGCTCCCGGCGGACCGCATCGGAGCGCTCGCCTTCGAGAACCGGATCCAGCTGGCGGAGCTGACCACCCGCACCGCCTCGCTGGAGGCGGCCTTCATGGAACTCACCGCCGACAGCACCGAATACCTGGCAGGACAGCCCCGATGACCACACCCGTCTCCATCACCCCGACCACCTCGGCCGCGCCCGTCGGCGAGCCGCCCGTCCGCTTCCGCGATCTGCTCGCCGCTGAGTGGATCAAGATGCGGTCCCTGCGCTCCACCCCGTGGACGATCGCACTCACCCTTCTGTTCGTCATCGGCTCCACCGTCGTGGCCACGCTGGCGGACCACGCCGCAGGCTCTGGTCCCGCCGATTTCCGCGCCTTCGACGCGTACCCGGCAACCGGCTACTGGACGCTGATGCTCGTCGCCGGCGGTCTTGGTGCCCTCACCGTCGTCAGCGAGTACAACAGCGGCCTGATCCGCACCACCACCGTGGCCGTCCCGGCCCGCGGCTCGGTCGTGCTGGCCAAGGCGACCGTCACCGCGGCGCTGTGGACGACGGTGGGCACGGCCGCCTCCACCGGATCCTTCCTGGTCTCCCAGGCCATCCTGAACGGACGCCACGCCGGCGTTCCCCTCACCCACCCCGGGGCGTTCCGGGCTCTGGCGGCCTCCGCGTTGCTGGCCCCGGTCTGTGCACTGGTCGGTCTGGGCCTCGGCGTTCTGCTCCGGCACGCCGCCGCGACCATGGTCACCAGCGTCTTCACCCTGCTGATGCTGCCCCCCATGTTCTCGGAGCGCACCCGCTGGTCGGCGGACATCAAACACGCGCTGGTGTCGGCCTCCTGGAGCCGTCTGGTCCAGAACTGGGACCCGGATCCCCGATCCCTGGGCTACAGCGCCACGATCCCCGGCTCCTGGACCGTGTACGCGCTCTGGCCGCTGATCGCGGTCGCACTCGCCGTGCTCGTCGTGCGGCACCGCGACGTGTGAACGTGCCTCCGGGGCACCCTTGCGTGCCCCGGAAGCGAGGGGCTACCTCCCGCGCCCTCAAGACGTGGGGGAGCACCAGACGCCGCGGCCTTTCCGACCCTGACCCATCGGGCAGGACCTGGACGAACCCCGCACCTATCTGTGCGAGCTCTTCATCACCTGGGCGTCTTTCCTGCGGGCCGTGACCCGTGGATGTACTGGTCGGCCCAGGCGCTGATGATGTGGGCGGCGCGCTGCGCCTGTCCTCGTGCGGTCAGCAGATGGTCCGCCCCTTCGAGCGAGACGAAGCTTCGCGGATGTCGTGCCTCGCGGAAGATCTCCCCGGCGTTGTCGATGTCGACGGTGTTGTCGGTCGGCGAATGCAGGACGAGCAGCGGCAGGTCCAACTCACGGATCCGGTCGCGCAGATGAGCGCGGCGGACGTCCTCGACGAAGGCGCGCTTGAGGACCAGGGTCCGCCCGCCGACGAACCACTCGTGCGACCCGTCACTGAGAACGCGGTCCACGACCGCGTCGTACTGCCGCTCGACGTGGCTGGGGTCGGAAGGCGCCCCGATCGTGGCGACCGCGCGGACGCCGGTCGCCGCGGCGAGGACGGCGGCGCCTCCCCACGAGTGCCCCACCAGCAGGTCCGCCGGAGTCCCTCGCTCCGCCATCAGGGCTGCCGCACGGACCGTGTCCTGGACCTTGACGGTGAAGGAACCGTCTCCCCAGTCGCCGTCGGAGTCCCCGATCCCGAGGTTGTCGTAGCGCAGCATGCCGATCCCCTCGCGGGCCAGCTGCTTGCTGACGCGCGAGGCGGCCGGCGAGTCCTTGCCGAGGGTGAATCCGTGCACGAAGATTCCCCAGCCCCGGATCTCGCCGTCCGGCAGGTCGATCGCCCCGGCCAGTTCGGGGCCGACGACGCTCTGGAATCTCACTTTTTCGCTCATGTTGCATTCACCTAGGCAGGGGCTGTTCGTGGGGCAGGGGGGACGAGGGCGACATCAGCCGGCGCGACGCGCGTGCGCGCGGTGCTTGTCGCGGTCGGCGCGTCAGACGGTCGGCTTCTGTGCGGAGGTCGGCTTGGTGGTGAGCAGTGCGGTGATCTCAGCGGCGAGGTGCGGGCCGAGCTCGCCCCAGCCGTCCTTGTAACCGTATACGCCGGCCAGGGTGCGGGCCTCGTAATCGCCGTTCATGATCTCGATGTCGGTGGCCGTGATGAGGGCCGGGTGGGCGACGCCGACGGCCGCCGAGACCTTCAGCAGCTCCCTGCGGAGGGTGCGCAGGTAGACCGCGGCCCGGGTGGCCTTCGAGGCCGGGTCGAGGCCGCGGGCCAGCCACGGGTTCTGGGTGGCGATGCCGGTGGGGCACTTGTCGGTGTGGCACTTCTGCGCCTGGATGCAGCCGATCGACAGCATCGCCTCACGGGCCACGTTGATCATGTCGGCACCCAGAGCGAAGGCGACCGCGGCGTTCTCGGGCAGGCCGAGCTTGCCGGAGCCGATGAAGGTCAGGTCGTCGGTCAGCCCCAGCTCGGCGAAGGCGCCGTAGACCCGCGAGAAGCCCATCCGGAAGGGCAGCGACACCGAGTCGGAGAAGGTCAGCGGCGCCGCCCCGGTGCCGCCCTCGCCACCGTCGATGGTCACGAAGTCGACACCACGGTCACCACGCGCCATCAGCGTGGCCAGCTCCTGCCAGAACTCCATCTCTCCCACCGCGCTCTTGACCCCGACCGGCAGACCGGTCTCGGTGGCGAGCAGTTCGACGAAGTCGAGCATCGAGTCGACGTCGCTGAACGCGGTGTGCCGCGACGGGGAGGCACAGTCCTCGCCGACCGGGATGCCGCGTATCTCGGCGATCTCCGGGGTCACCTTCGCGCCCGGCAGCATCCCGCCCAGCCCTGGCTTGGCGCCCTGGGAGAGCTTGATCTCTATCGCCTTGACCGGGGCGCCGGCGACCACGTCCTTGAGCTTGTCGATGTTGAAGCTGCCGTCCTCGTTGCGGCAGCCGAAGTAGGACGTACCGATCTGAAGGACGAGGTCGCCGCCGTTGCGGTGGTACGGGGAGAGGCCGCCCTCTCCCGTGTTCTGCATCGTGCCCGCCAGCGCCGCACCTTCGTTGAGCGCCGTGATCGCCGCACCGGAGAGCGATCCGAAGCTCATCGCCGAGATGTTCACCACGCTCGCCGGCCGGAAGGCCTTGGCGCGCCCGCGCGGCCCGCCCAGCACCTTGGCCGAGGGCAGTGGGGCCTGCGGGTCGTGCACGTCGGGCAGCGCGCCGGCGAACGTGCGCTGCTTCAGGTACGCATGCCCCTGCATGTGCTCGACGTCGTTGTCGGTGCCGAACCCGAAGTAGTTGTTCTCCCCCTTGGCCGACGCGTAGATCCAGGTGCGCTGGTCACGGCTGAACGGGCGCTCCTCGTCGTTGGACGTGACGATGTACTGCCGCAGCTCCGGCCCGATCGTCTCCAACAGGTACCGGGCGTGCCCGATCACCGGGAAGTTCCGGAGCAATGCGTGCTTCTTCTGGACAAGGTCACGAGCGGCCACCAGTGCCAGTGCCGTTGCGGTGGCCGTGGCGATGCTCCGGGCGCGCATGAACGTTCCTCTCCTCGATGCTCGACTCCATCGCCATGAGATGGACGTCGTCGTGTCGTGTCGGGCGTTGGGCGGCGGACGCGACCAAGCGGGGGCCGACGTCCGTCGGAGAACGCGAAATGATATTAGAGGCCCGCGCTGATGGGCACGGGGGCAGGGTCGTCGGATGCTCACCGGGCCGCGCCGAGACGGCCGGGAGGGCGCGGCTGCGCTCCCTCCCGGCCGTCGGTGACATCAGGAGCTGGGAAGCTCGGTGCGGACGGTGCGGGCGGCAGCGACCAGATTCTCCAGCGAAGCGCGGGTCTCGGGCCAGCCGCGGGTCTTCAGGCCGCAGTCCGGGTTGACCCAGAGGCGCTCGGCCGGGATGGCCTCAAGTCCCTTGCGCAGCAGGGCGGCTGCCTCGTCGGCGCTCGGGATGCGAGGGGAGTGGATGTCGTAGACACCGGGGCCGGCCTCGCGCGGGTAGCCGTGTGCGGCCAGCTCCCGGGCAACCTGCATGTGGGAGCGGGCGGCCTCCAGGCTGATGACGTCCGCGTCGAGATCGTCGATGGCCTGGACGATGTCGCCGAACTCGGCGTAGCACATGTGGGTGTGGATCTGCGTGCGGTCCTGTACACCGCCGGTGGTGAGGCGGAACGCCTCGGTGGCCCAGGCCAGGTACCCGGCGTGGTCCGCGGCCCGCAGCGGCAGCGTCTCACGCAGGGCGGGCTCGTCGACCTGGATGACGGACGTGCCCGCCGCTTCCAGGTCACCCACCTCGTCGCGCAGGGCGAGGGCGACCTGGCGGGCGGTGTCGCCCAGCGGCTGGTCGTCGCGGACGAAGGACCAGGCGAGCATGGTGACCGGGCCGGTGAGCATGCCCTTGACCGGGCGGTCGGTGAGCGACTGGGCGTAGGAGGTCCAGCGCACCGTCATCGGCTCGGGCCGGGAGATGTCGCCGGCCAGGACCGGCGGGCGGACGTAGCGGGTGCCGTAGGACTGCACCCAGCCGTGCTGGGTGGCGAGGTAGCCGGTGAGCTGCTCGGCGAAGTACTGCACCATGTCGTTGCGTTCGGGCTCGCCGTGCACCAGGACGTCGATGCCGGCCTTCTCCTGGAAGCCGAGGACGTCGCGGATCTCGGTCTTGATGCGCTCCTCGTAGCCGGCGGTGTCGATCCGTCCGGTCCGCAGGTCGGCGCGGGCGGTCCGCAGCGCGGTGGTCTGCGGGAAGGAGCCGATGGTGGTGGTCGGCAGCAGCGGGAGCCCGAGGTGCGCGCGCTGGGCTGTCGCGCGCTCGGCGTACGGCGCGGAGCGGCGGCCGTCGGCGTCGGCGACTGCGGCGGCACGAGCGCGCACGGCCGGGTCGTGGGTGATGGCGGAGTTCGCCCGGGAGGCCAGGTCGGCGCGGTTCGCAGCGAGTTCGGCGGCGATGGTGTCGGTCCCCTGCGCCAGGCCCCGTGCCAGGGTCACCAGCTCCGCGGTCTTCTGCTTGGCGAAGGCCAGCCAGCGGACGATCTGCGGGTCGATATCGCGCTCGACGGCAGCATCGAGCGGCACGTGCAGCAGCGAGCAGGAGGCGGCCACGTCGACCCGGTCGGCCAGGCCGAGCAGGGTGCCGAGGGTGGACAGCGACTTCTCCAGATCGTTGATCCAGATGTTCCGGCCGTTGACCACGCCCGCCACCAGGCGCTTGCCCGGCAGTCCGCCGACGGCCGCCAGCGCGTCGAGGTTGGCCGCGGCCGCGTCGGTGAAGTCGAGCGCCAGACCGTCCACCGGCGCCTTGGCCAGGACGGGCAAGGCGTCGCCCAGCCGGTCGAAGTACGAGGCGACCAGGAGCTTCGGGCGGTCGCTGAGGGTGCCCAGTTCGCGGTAGGCGCGGGCGGCGGCGCCCAGTTCGACCGGGGTGCGGTCCTGGACGAGGGCGGGCTCGTCGAGCTGCACCCACTCGGCGCCTGCCGCGCGCAGGTCGGCGAGGACCTCGGCGTAGACGGGCAGCAGCCGGTCGAGGAGGGTCAGCGGCTCGAAGTCGGCGGCCACGCCGGGGGCAGGCTTCGACAGCAGGAGGTAGGTGATCGGTCCGACGAGTACCGGCCGGGCGGTGAGGCCGAGCGCGAGGGCTTCCCCGAGCTCGGCGACCTGCTTGCCGGAGTCGGCGGTGAAGACGGTGTCCGGGCCCAGCTCGGGCACCAGGTAGTGGTAGTTGGTGTCGAACCACTTGGTCATCTCCAGCGGCGCCACGTCCTGCGTACCGCGCGCCATGGCGAAGTAGCCGTCGAGGGCGTCGGCCGCGACGGCGGCGCGGTGGCGGTCCGGGACAGCACCGACCATGACGCTGGTGTCCAGTACATGGTCGTAGAACGAGAAGTCACCGGTCGGCACCTCGTGGATGCCGGCGTCGGCCAGTTGCTGCCAGTGGGAGCGGCGCAGGGCTTGCGCGGTCTCCTTCAGGGAGTCGGCGGTGGCCTTGCCCTTCCAGTAGCCCTCGATGGCCTTCTTCAGTTCCCGATGCTGTCCCTGGCGGGGGTAGCCGTACACGGTGGCCCGTGCTGCCGCGGCTGCGGGCTTCGCTGTCACGGAACTCTCCTTCGCGAGATACGTTTCCTGAAAGTCCCGGAGACGGAACGAGGCACGCGAAGGGATGACGAACCGGACGGATCCACCGTGCGTTCGCGACGCACGTGTCCGCCAGGTATGTACGCCGACCCGCCCTCGAGGTCACCGGGATATCCGTGCACGCATGGGCGTGCTCGGACAACGGGCAGGTCTTCGGACTCGCGGGCGCGCCTGCCGGAGTGTTCCGGCGGGCACCTACTGGCCGTCGCTTCCCAGATCCATGGCCCGGATCCAGTGCGTATGACGGCGGTCGTTCCCACTCACCGCTGCGGGGCAGTCCCGGATTCTCACCGGGTTCCCTCTTACGACGCGGCCCGTCTGGCGGACGGGGCGAACCTGTTGCCCGGCCAGCTTAGAGGGTGGCGGCAGGGGCGGACACCTCGGTCAGCCGTTCCGCCGCATCCTGGCCGCCCGCCCGCCCGCCAGCCAGCCCGCCTGACCGAACGGCACGGCGTACGGGGGCGGCGCGCTTCGCGGCGAGAGCCCGCCACACCTGTTCCGCTCAGGGCCTGCCGCCCGAGGTGCGCAGGGTCAGGCGGCAGGCGTGCTCCTCGCCCTCGTGCAAGAAGGTGATCCTGATGTGTATCTTGCGTGCCGCCGCTGCCAGTGCCGGCTGGACCGAGATGCTGCCGCGGGTGTGGGTACGTCCGTCGGCCCCGTAGGCGCCACCCCAGTCCAGGTAGTCGTTGCCGACGTCGTCCGTTGCCTCGAGGGCCAGCAGTACGGGAGTGCCGCCTGTCGCGTCCGGCAGGGGTGGGGTGATCGTGTAGTAGAGGGTGAAGGAATCGTCCCGCGGTTCCAGACGGTGGACGGACAGCTCGTGCGCGCCGTTGATGATCTTCGCCGAGGCGAGGGGATCGGGGGCGCGGTATGCCTTCATGGTTCCTCGTTCGGGCGGTGCGGGCGGTGCGGGCGGTGGTCAAGCGGTGATGCCGGCAACGGGGCGGGCCGGCCGGCCGGTGAAGTAGTGGACGTACTCGTGCTCCAGGCGGAAGCCGGCGGTCCAGGCGAGGAGCCGGCTGGGGCGGTTGTCGCGGGAGCAGGTCCAGCTGGGGGTGTGGCCGCGGGCCGCGATATCTCTGCACAGTGCGGTGACGCAGGCCAGGGCGAGGCGCTGACGGCGGTATTCGGGGAGGGTCAGGCAGGCGATGTCCTCGTATCTGCTGCCACGGAAGTACGTACAGGCAAGTGCGAGGATACGGTCCTTGTGGAAGGCCGCCCAGCCGTGCCCGGAGGCGGCCAGACCGGCCGAGCCGCCCCAACTCGCATGGATCCAGGCGGCATCCGGGCCGAGCGCGGCGAGCGTCGGGGCGTCCTCGGATATCAGCCGGCGCACCGTCGCACCGTGCGGCGGGCGCGGATCCGACCCGGGGACGGGGCCGCGGTGGACGTACACCATGCGTTCCCACGGCAGGAGCAGATCGAAGGCGCTGCTCAGCAGCGGCAGGAAGCGGGCGGGGGCCTGTACGTAGTGGGCGGCGAACCTGGCGAGGGAGAGCGGTGCCAGGGCGGTCGGGTCACCGCGGAAGAGCACATGGTCGGCGCAGGCCACGGCGACGGCACGGGGTTCGACGGCGCGGTCGGCCCACCAGCTCCCGGCCGCCGAGACGCGTGCATGTTCCGTCAGCGCCGCAGCGCCGGGGGGAGCGGAGGCGAACCAAGCGGCGGGGGCCGGGAGTTGATGGTTCGGAGAGAGTTCGATCACGGTGTCTCCTGGAGCGGTCGCGGGGTGGCCCATCCGGGCAACCCCGCTCGGTGGTTCAGCTCTGTCCGGCCTTGCTGCCGTGGTTGGCCTGCTTCTTGCGGCGGGCCTTCTTCTTTCGGGCCCGCTTCGACATGGCCGTAAGGGCCTTTCGCTTGGTCCGGTGGTCGCCGTGCGGTGCTTCAGGCGTGGTGGCCGACCAGTTGGCCGGCGAGTTTGCTGAGGCGCTTGACGGTGCGGTCCTCGGTGGCCGCGGGCGCGGGGTCGACGCGCTGGTCGCGGTCGTAATAGGCGCCGTTGACGATCTCGGTGGCCGGATCGCACAGCCGCACCACGTGCGTGGCGCCCTCCGCCGCCGAGGCGCCCTCGAGGGCGTAGAGGGACATCAGGTCCGTTGCGCAGATGCCGGGGTGGACGGAGACCGCCGTCACCCGCGGGTCGGCCGCGAAGACGGTGAGGGCGAGCTGCGACTGCGCGTAGGCCGCGAGCCGGGAGTAGCGGCGGGCGCGGTTCGGGTCGCTCCACTGGATGGAGGCGGTGCGGTGCAGCGAGGAGGAGACGTTGATGACGCGGCCGCCCGGCTCGGTGGTGAGGGCGGGTTCGAGGAGGCAGGTCAGCAGGTAGTGCGCGAGGAAGTTGACCTGGAAGGCGATCTCGTTTCCGTCGGCGGTGAGGGTGTGCCGTTCGGGCGCGGCGATGGCGGCGTTGTTGACCAGGACGTCCAGGTGCGGGTGCTCGGCGACGATGCGCCGTGCCATGGCCTCGACCTCTTCCAGGCTGGTGAAGTCCGCGGCGAATCCGCACAGTTGGGAGCCGTCGACGCCGGTGGTGGCGATCATCTTGTCGGTTGCGGCCTGGGATTCTTCGGCGGTGCGGCCGTGCACGAGGACGGTGGCGCCGCGCTCGGCGAGCTGCCGGGCGGTCTCGAAGCCGATGCCGGAGGTGGCGCCGGTCACCAGGACCGTACGGGAGGAAAGCGAGGAGTCGGGCATGATCCATTCCAGGAAGCGAGACGGGCAGCCCGAACAGCCCCCGTCAGGGGCCGAGGGCGTGCAGAGAGACGAGAAGAGGGCGCCGGGTTCGGTTCACGGCGCCCTCGAAATGTGCAGGAGACGGTTCAGCGAGAAGCGGACGTCTCCGGGCAGCGCGGCGCACGACACGGAGCCACCGGATGAGGCGGACGGTCGAGATGGAGCCAGGCGCTGTTCACAACACCCATCAAATGCCCGGCCGCTCGCGGCCTCAAGAGTTCCGCTCTCCTCTTGACGGTCCTCTTATGAGAGGTGTTCTCGGCCGATGCACGCATCCATGCATGAGTGTCAGGGACCCGGGCTCGCCCGGCCGTGTCCAGGGGGGCTGCCGTGGCTCGGCCTCGGTTCGGTTGCGGGTGGGCTCCGTTCGCCGCCCGGTAGCAGTGGACGAGCGCGACTGCCATGGCGCCGTCGCCCACGCCCACGCCCGAGGCCACCCGGGTACCGCGTGGGTACGGGCCGATATCGGATGGCAAATCGGACGGCATATCGGATGGCAAATCGGACGGCATATCGGATGGCCTGTGATCCGGATGCCCTGATAGGCCGGGACGGGGCCTCAACGCCGCGCGTGGCGGATCTTCAACCGTCCGAACTCCATGGTCCCGGAGATGCGGATCCTCGGCCCGCCGGGGCGGGAGCGCCGCCGGGGCTTGTAGAGCGAGTCCTTCCACCCGGTGTGCAGATCCTCTGCGTCGACGATCGCGTCGCGAGGCACCGTGATCTTCGCCCTGCCGGTGCCGAGTTGCAACTCGATGTCGACCACCGGATGCTCGATGACCGCCCGGGACAGGTCCAAGTGCACCCTTCCGAATGCGGACTCGACCTTCAGGATCCGAGGTACCCGCCATACGCCGCGCCGCTGGATCCGTCCGCCGGCGGCGGCGATCGTGGACGTGGTGCCCGCAACCTCCTCGGGGAGCGAGGCCAGTGCCGACACGAGCTCGCTGTGCGTCTTGGCGATGAGCACCTGGTGGAGACGTTCGTCCAACTCCTCGTGCGGGATGTGCCCTTCGGTGTACGCCTCCTGCAGGCGCTGCACGGCCGTGTCGCGGTCGTCTTCTCTGATCAGTCGCGTCGGGTCTTCCGGCAGAGAGGTCACCGTTTCACTGTAGTGCTGCGCTGACGATGCGAACGCGCCAAGGTCCGTAGGGGGCAAGGCATCCGAGGGGAAGGCCGACCGCGCGTCATCATGGTCCTGATCGCCCCACCCGGCGACCCTGTGCGGTCACAGCACCGGCCGACGACGCCCACCGGACGGCCGACGACGAGGCGATCAGTTCGCCAACTCCCGTGTGTCGAGGGAGAGTTTCCACGCGTTGCGGCGGTGTACGGCATCGAGCGTGCGATGCAGGGGAGAGGGCGGCACGGTCAGTACCGGGCAGCGGGCGCGGGCGACACAGCAGCGGGCGACGGAGGGCCACAGCGCCCGGCGCAGCCGGCCGCGGGCTCCGGCCCCGCCCAGCAGCAGGGACTGTCCGCCGGCCGTGGAAAGGGGACGGCGTGTGCGGCTATTGCACCGGCCACCGCGGCCTTGAAGAGCACCAGACTGGTGGCGTCGTTGAAGAGGCTTTCGGACCGGACCAGCACCTGTATGCGCGGCGGCAGCGCGATCTTCCGTCCGAGGGCCGTTACCGCGACCGGGTCCGTGCCGGCCAGTACGGCGCCCAGGACGAACGCCATCGTGGTGCTGAGCGGGGTGACCGCGGCGGCGACGGCCCCCACGGCGGCCGCGGTGGCCAGCACCAGCCCGAAGGCGAGGACGGTCACCGGCCGCCACACCACCCGCAGTTCACGCCACGGGATCTCCTCGGCGGAGGCGTACAGCAGCGGCGGCAGCACGATCACGCTGATCATTTCGGGAGCCACCTGGACATCGGGGATCCAGGGCAGCAGGCCGACGAGTACGCCGCCGACGACCAGCAGCGAGGGGGCGGGTATACGCCAGTGGCGCGCGCCCGTGGCCACCAAGGTGGCGAACACGACGAGGAGGAGGATGGCAGTGAGGTCGGTCACGTACTCGTCTTTCGATGGCTTCGGCTAGAGCTGAACCGCCGCCGACCAGACTTCCCGGCACTCCGCAAGGAAACCTACCGGGTGTTGTCGGGCTACTGCCACGCCCTTAACGCTCCCCGGCGCCCGGCGACCCGGGATGCCGTTCCACCGGCCACCGATATGACGGGCCACGGGGCAGTGCCAGTGAGGCCAGTCCGCCTCTCGCCGTCCCGGGGGAGGGGCATCGGGTGCCGACACCTGCCCTGGCACACCGGCCAGGCGCGATCGCCGTCGAGCGGCTGCAGTTTTCCTGGACGGCCGCCTGGGCGTGCAAGGCGAGCGCGTGGATCACGGCACCGGCTGCTCGCTCTCCGCCGGCTCCCCTGCGGCCGCGGCCCGCAGGGAGAGGACCATGGTCAGACCGCCGCCGGGCGTGTCCTCCGTGGTGAGCGTGCCACCCATCGCCTCGGCCAGGCCCCGGGACAGTGCGAGTCCCAGTCCCAGGCCGGCGGTGTTGTCGTTGTCGCCCAGCCGCTGGAAGGGGACGAAGATCCGGTCCCGGTCCTCCGGGCGCAGCCCCGGCCCCCGGTCGATGACCCTCAGCTCGACCCGCCGGCCGAGGGAGCTGGCGCTGACCAGCACCCGTTGCTGCGGCGGTGAGTGCCGTACCGCGTTGGTCACCAGGTTGGCGATGACCCGCTCCAGCAGGGGCGGATCCGCGAAGACGTCGCCGGTCTCGTCCAGCCCCTGCGAGGCGACCGGCACCGCGGCCGCGGAGACGGTGTCGAGTGCCAGGGGGAGGACGTCGGCGAACGCCGTGGGCTGAAGGTGCAGCGTCAGGGCGCCGGCCCGGAGCCTGCTCATGTCGAGGAGGTTGTCCACCAGCCGGTTCAGCTTGGCCAGTGATTCCTCGGCCGTCGCCAGCAGTTCGGCCTGTTCCGCCGCGGAGAAGTCCACGTCCGTGCTGCGCAGTGAGCTGATGGCGGCCCGCCCGGCGGCCAGCGGCGTCCGCAGGTCATGGCTGACCGCGGCGAGCAGCGCCGTACGCATCCGGTCCGCCGCCTTGACCGGTTCGACCTCGGCGGCGGCTTCCGTGAGGCGGGCGTGGTCCAGGGCGGCGGCGAGGTGTGCCGCGAACGCGGTGAGCACCCGGTGTTCGGAGGCGGGTAGCGTGCGGCCGCGCAGGACGAGCACGCGGTCGGGGCCGGCCGGCACCTTCACCAGTCCGTCGCCGCCCTCGACGGCCTCGCTCTCCTGGTCCGCACGCGGGACGAGTTCGGCCGACTCCATACCGAAGGTCTCCCGGGTGCGCTCCAGGAGCATCGGCACCGCCTGGTCGCCGCGCAGGATGTTCCCGGCCATGGAGGAGAGGGTCTCCGCCTCCGCGGTGGCGCTCGCGGCACGCCGCGCCAGCCGGAGCGAGCGGTCGACGAGGGCGGCCACCGTGACGGCGACCACCACGAACACCGCGAGGGCGAGCGCGTTGTTGGGCTCGGTGATGGTGAACTGCCCACTCGGCGGGATGAAGTAGTAGTTCAGCAGCAGCGATGCGGTGAGCGAGGCGAGCAGCGCGGAGACCACACCGCCGAGGCAGGCCACGCCGATGACGGTGACCAGGAAGAGCAGCGCCTCGCTGGTCAGATTGAGCGTGCCGCGGGTGTTGGCGAGGACCGCGGTCAGCAGCAGGGGGAGGACGAGCCCGACCACCGGCCCCGCGAGGCGGCGCGAGCGAGGCAGCCGACGGCCGGGGACGGGCAGCCGCCGGCCGCGGCCGGCGCGTTCGTGGGTGACCATGTGGACGTCGATGTCGCCGGACAGCTCGACCGTGTCCTCGCCGATGCCGCGCGGTGCCACCAGACGGGACAGCCAGCTGCGGCGGCTCGTCCCCAGGACGAGCTGGGTGGCGTTCTCGGCCCGCGCGAAGTCCAGCAGCGCGGTGGGCACATGGTCCCCGACCACCGAGTGGTAGCTGCCACCGAGGCTCTCGACGAGGGCGCGCTGTTTCGCGAGGGCGGCGGGGGAGGCGTCGGCGAGGCCGTCGCTGCGGGCCACGTGGACGGCCAGCAGGTCGCCGCCGGAGGACCGGTCCGCGATCCGTTCCGCGCGGCGGATCAGCGTTTCGCCCTCCGGTCCGCCGGTGAGCGCCACCACGACGCGCTCGCGGGTCTCCCAGACGGTGCCGATGCCGTGCTCGGAACGGTACTTCTGCAAGGTCTCGTCCACCCGCCCGGCCACCCACAGGAGCGCCAGTTCCCGCAAGGCCGTGAGGTTGCCGACCCGGAAGTAGTGCGCGAGCGAGGCATCGACCTTCTCCGGCCGGTAGATGTTGCCGTGCGCCATCCGCCGGCGCAGCGCCTCGGCGGGCATGTCGACGAGCTCGATCTGGTGGGCGCGGCGGACGACTTCGTCGGGGACGGTCTCCCGCTGCGGGACGCCGGTGATCTTCTCCACCACGTCGTTGAGCGACTCCAGGTGCTGGATGTTGACGGTGGTCACGACGTCGATCCCGGCGGCCAGCAGCTCCTCGACGTCCTGCCATCGCTTGGCGTTGCGGCCGCCGGGGATGTTGGTGTGCGGCAGCTCGTCGACGAGCGCGACCGCGGGGCGGCGGTCGAGGACGGCGTCGAGATCCAGCTCGCTGAACGACGTGCCACGGTAGGCGCGGTGCTCCCGGGGCAGTATCTCCAGCCCTTCGAGCCTCTCCTCGGTGTGCGGCCGGCCGTGGCACTCGGCATACGCCACCACCACGTCCGTGCCGCGCCGGGCGCGGCGGCGTCCCTCGTCCAGCATCCGGTAGGTCTTGCCGACCCCCGGAGCCGCTCCGAGGAACACCTTGAGCTTTCCTGGCCGTACGCTGCCCGGCGTATCGGCTGCGACCACCCTCGGCGCCACCGAAGGCCCCTCCCTCACGTGTCCTGCACGGTCCCACGACGCCTGGTACTGCGAGCGGATCTCGGGCGGCCGAGCGGACATGGGTTGTCACCCATCGTCACATCAGCTCGGCAAGGGCGCGGTTGAGCTCGACGATGTTGACGTTTTCCTGACCCAGGAACCCAGCGTGCGCCCCTGGACGTGCCGGGAGACCAGCCGGGAGACCAGCCGGGCGACCGTCCCGGGGCCGATGCCGTCGAACGCGGCCACGGCCGCGCGGCGGTGCCGCACCGACCTGATCAGCCCGGGGTTGTCGGGGCCGAGCGTCGCGCAGCGCGATGGGGATCAGGGCGACGATGATGAGGGATTCCGGTTACCGAGCGGCCTGGTGCGAGGTGGCCCGGACGGAGCCGAGAAGGCCGAGTGCCTCGGCGCTCGGACTGCCGGATTCGGCCTGGTAGATGACGAGTTGCTGGCCCGGAGCGTCCCGTACGTCGAAGGCCTGGTAGGTGAGGGTCAGCGCGCCGACGTCCGGATGGAGGAAGTGCTTGGCGTCCTGGGTCTTGCCACGCACGGCGTGGGTGTTCCACAGGCGGGTGAAGTCGGCGCTGCGCTCGGTGAGGGCGCGGACGAGCTCCCGCAGCCGCGGGCTGTCCGGGTCGAGGCCGGCCGCCTGGCGCAGGTGGCCCACGACGGCCTGCGCCGCGCTGCTCCACCGGGTGTAGAACTGTCGACCTGCCGGATCGAGGAAGGTCATGTGGGCCAGATTGTCCGCCTGCTCGAAAGGTGAGTGCAGGGCCTCGGCCAGGGCGTTGGACGCCAGGACGTCCAAGGTCCGGTTGAGGACGAACGCCGGGGCGCCCGGGTAGCCGTCCATCAGCCGGCGCAGTGCGGGACTGACCCGGTCCGTGGTGTGGGCGAACTGGTTGCTCGGCGCCGTCCCGGCCAGCCGGTGCAGATGCGCGTGGGCGTCGGGGCCCAGTCGCAGGGCGCGGCCGAGTGCGTCGAGTACCTGCGCCGAGGGGTGGCGTTCGCGCCCCTGTTCCAGGCGGGTGTAGTAATCCGCGTTCACCCCGGCCAGGACGGCGACCTCCTCACGGCGCAGTCCGGTGACCCTGCGCACGCCGTAGCTCTCCATACCGACGTCCCGCGGCTGCAGGGCCGCCCTGCGTGCGCGGAGGAACTCGCCCAGATGGTTGTCGGTCATCTCCTCAGGCTAGGCCGCGGGGCCGGTGTGCTGCCTGGGTGCGGTGCACCCAGGCAGCACACGTCCTGGCCGGCGGTCCTCGACCTGACCAGACTCGGCCGGGCAGGACAGATGCGCACCCATGGAGACGGAGCCCGTCATGACGACGGGCCGCCCCCGGTGCCCGGCAGCCACATCGATCACGTCGACGACTCCGGGTTCACCGCGCCGGGCGACATCCGCGCCGGTGCGCTCCACCACGAGCACCTCGTGCTCCACAGAGAGGGAAAGATCGGGCATGACAGACACGGTCAAGGTCATTGCGGTCACCGGAGCTAGCAGCGGGATCGGAGAGGCGACCGCCCGCCGGCTCGCCGCCGACGGTCATCGCCTGCTCCTCGGAGCGCGGCGCACCGATCGGCTCGATGCGCTCACCCGAGAGATCACCACCGCGGGCGGCACCGTGGCGTTCCGGCGGCTGGACGTCACGGATGCGGCCGATGTCCGGGCCTTCGTATCCGCCGCCCGCGAGCGCTACGGCCGACTCGACGTGGTGGTCAACAACGCCGGGGTGATGCCGCTTTCGCCTTTGGAAGCGCTGAAGGTCGACGAGTGGGACCGGATGATCGATGTGAATGTGCGGGGAGTCCTGCACGGTATCGCCGCCGCCCTGCCCGCGATGCGCGCGCAGGGCGGCGGCCACTTTGTGAACATCGCGTCCGTCGGCGCGTACGAGGTCTCGCCCACCGCCGCCGTCTACTGCGCCACCAAATTCGCCGTGCGCGCGATCTCCGAAGGACTGCGCCAGGAGTCCACCGGGAACATCCGGGTCACCCTCGTCTCCCCGGGCGTGACCGAGTCCGAACTCGCCGACAGCATCTCCGACCCCGCTGCCAGGGAGGCCATGAAGACCTACCGCGCCGTGGCACTGCCGGCCGCCGCCATTGCGGACGCCATTGCCTACGCCCTTTCCCAGCCGCCGCAGGTCGACGTCAACGAAATCGTCGTCCGTCCCGCCGCAAGCGCCCAATGACCCCTTCCGGAAGGAACTGACGGAGAGACGTGCGGCCACTTCTGTCACCCGTGAGTCAGCGGCGAAGCCCGCGGGTGCGAGACAGCGGGAAGCGGTGGTCTCCGAACGGCGCGGCGCATCCATCGCGCGTCGTGCCGTGCACGGGTTCAAGGCATCTGCAGGTTCTTTAACGGTCTCTTGGCCCGCTCTGCCAGCGGGTTGCGGTGGATTGCAGAAAGCCCGCGTAAGGGATTCAACAAGAACGATCTTTCGTTGTGTGCGGTTTTTTCGACTGTGCCTAGACTCCAGTCTTGACCTTGATGCTTTGGGAACGGGGAGAAGGCCGCGTATGCCGAATGACGAGACGTTAGTTGAGCCTGTAGAAAAAGGGGCGCCGGAAAAGAGCTTTGAAACGCACGCGTCGGATATCAAGCGGGTCACGCAGAGTTTTCTTGAGGTGATGAGTTCGGGGGATAACGGGGCAATGGATTCCGCGTCCATCGACTTGTCCCGCCTCATGATGGAGTCGCTGGAACTCGTGCAGAACGTCGCTGATGCGATGGCTACCGCGGCGGACGCACCGGCGGATGCGGGCGGCGCCCCGGCGGCCGGGTCCGCGACCGGGCCCGCGCCCGGGTCCGGCGGGTGAGGGACGCCGTTCAGGCCGTCCGGGCGAGCCGGGGAGACGAGCGGTCAGGGCGGGTTCGGCGGTGTGATCCAGCTGAGCGAGCGCTCGACCGCCCGCTTCCAGTTCTCGTACTCCGACTGCCGCCGCCGGGGGTCCATATCCGGCGTCCACTGGGCGGCCCGGTGCCAGTTGCGGCGCAACACCTCCAGGTCGGGCCAGTAGCCGGCGGCGAGCCCGGCGGCGTAGGCGGCGCCCAAGGAGACCGTCTCGACGGCCATGGGGCGCACCACGGGCACGTCCAGCACGTCGGCCAGGATCTGCATGAGCAGATTGTCGGACGTCATACCGCCGTCCACCTTGAGCACCTTGAGGGCGAGCGAGGAGTCGGCGTTCATGGCGTCGACCACCTCCCGGGTCTGCCAGCCGGTGGCCTCCAGCACGGCCCGCGCCAGATGCTCCTTGGTGATGTACGAGGTGAGGCCGACGATGACCCCGCGGGCGTCGCTGCGCCAGTGCGGCGCGTACAGGCCGGAGAACGCCGGGACGATGTAGCAGCCGCCGTTGTCCTCGACGGCGCGGGCGAGGGTCTCGATCTCGGGGGCGGTGCTGATCAGCCCCAGCCGGTCGCGGAACCACTGGACCAGCGCGCCGGTGACGGCGATCGGGCCTTCGAGTGCGTAGACCGCGGGCTGGTCCTCGATCTTGTAGGCGACGGTGGTGAGCAGCCCGTGCCGGGACCTCACGAGGTCGGTGCCGGTGTTGAGCAGCAGGAAGCTGCCGGTTCCGTAGGTGCACTTCGCCTCGCCCCGGGCGAAGCAGGTCTGTCCGAACAGCGCCGCCTGCTGGTCACCGAGTGCCGCGGTGATGGGGACGCCCGGGAGGACGGAACGGGCGGCGCCGTAGGTCTCGGCCGAGGAGCGGATCTCCGGGAGCATCGGGCGGGGGACCCCGAAGAACTCCAGCAACTCCTCGTCCCAGTCGAGGGTGCTGATGTTCATGAGCATGGTGCGGCCGGCGTTGGTGACGTCGGTGAGGTGCATACCGCCGGCCGGTCCGCCGGTGAGGTTCCAGATCAGCCAGCTCTCCATCGTGCCGAACAGCACCTCGCCGTCCTCGGCGCGCTGCCGCAGCCCGTCGACGTGGTCGAACAGCCAGCGGATCTTGGGGGCGGAGAAGTACGTGGAAGGGGGCAGACAGCAGCGCCGGAGGAAGAACTCGTCCCCGGGCCGGTTTCTGAGCTCCTCGACCAGGGGGGCCGTACGGGTGTCCTGCCAGACGATCGCCCTGGCCAGCGGGGTGCCCGTACGCCGGTCCCACAGCACGGTCGTCTCGCGCTGGTTGGCGATCCCGATGGCGGCGACCTCATCGGGGCCGACAGCGGCGTCGGAGAGCGCCTGCGGCACCACCCGCTGGAGCGTGTGCCAGATCTCGACGGCGTCGTGCTCGACCCACCCGGGCTGGGGGAAGTGCTGCTGGTGTTCCCGCTGGGCGACCGATACCAGCCGCCCCTGGTGGTCGAACAGGATGCATCGGGTGGAGGTGGTGCCCTGGTCGATGGACATCACATACCGCTCAACCATGATCAGCCTTCCGTTGCGGTGCACAAGGGCGGCGGCGGGGCTCACCAGCGGGCGGCCCCCAGATCTCTGGAGATCGCCCGGGCCGCGTGGCGGACCTGGGTCACCAGGGCCGGCTGGGGAACCCCTTTGGAGTCGCAGATCCGCTCGACCGTGCCGGAGATGCCGATGGCGCCCACCACGAGGCCGCCGTGGCCCCGTATCGGCGCGGCAATGCCGGCCTCGTCCGTGATCATCTCTTGCACCTCGGCGGCCCACCCGAGCTCCCGGACCTCGGTGAGCGCCCGGGTGAGGCGCTCCGGGGCGACCAGGGTGTGCCGGGTGTACGCCTCCAGCCCGGCCTCCACGGCCGGCTCCAGGGGCACGCTGCCGAAGGCCAGCAGCACCTTGCCGAGCGAGGAGGCGTGCAGGGGCAGCAGCGCCCCCACGTCCAGGGTCTGGAGGGTGTCGTCGGGGCGGAAGACGTGGTGGACGATGAGCACCTGGCCCTCCAGGGGCGCCCCCAGGCGGACGGCCTCCCCGCTGCGGGCGGCCAGGGCGTCGGCCCAGTTGATGGAGCGGGACCGCAGCTCGTTCACGTCGAGGTAGCTGGTGCCCAGGTGCAGCAGCGCGGCCCCGAGCTGGTACTTTCCGGTCGCCGGGTCCTGCTCGACGAAGTCGAGGTTCTGCAGGGTGCGCAGAATGCCGTGGGTGGTGCCCTTCGCCAGCCCGAGCGACGCGGCCACCTCACCCAGCGCGAGCCGACGGGGTCCGCTGGCGAGCAAACGCAGAATTGCCGCCGCCCGTTCGATCGACTGGACCGGGCCGGCCATGAGGCAATCGTAGTCCCGCGGTCGGCATCTGCCAGCAGGGACAGCCCTCCGCGGGCGGGCGTTCGGTAATGCCGACCGGCGTTCATTGACCGCCTCCACCGTCCCCCATAGCGTCCCTCTCAAGCCCGGCGTCCAGCCGGTAGTGGCCTCGGAGGAGGCAGCATGACGGCACAGCTTGACGCGGTGGTTCGGGAGGCGGTCGAACATGTCTTTCCGCTGCCGCACATCCCCGAGGCCGTCCCGGTCGTACGCCGGCGGGCGAGTACGGTCCTGGCGGACTGGAACCTGGCCCCGGGCCTCGCCGAGGACGCGCTCCTCGTGATCTCGGAGCTGATCACCAATGCGGTCGTCCACGCCCTGCCGCCGGCGGTGCTGCGGCTGTCACGGGTCGTCGACGGGCGCAACGCCCTGCGGGTCGAGGTCACCGACGCGGGGCCCGCGGCGGCGGGCCGGCGGCCGGTCGTCGAGCCCCGCGTGGGCGAACGCGGCCGCGGACTCGGCATCGTCACCGCCCTGGCGGACGAGTGCGGCACGCGGGTCCATGCGGGCGGTATCACACGGTGGGCGGAGTTCCTCAGGGCGTGAGCCGGTAGGCCCCCAGCCTGCCCGCCGGGGCAACGCACGTACGACGAGGCGCGGTTCGATCCGGAGAGGGGCCGCGCGCAACCGGAGTGGGTGGGCCACCGGGACGGGCGGCGACTACGGGCGCCAGGCACCGCTCGCGGCCGCCGGGACCCGGTGCCGGGGTCATGCGAGGAGAACGGCGCGGGCCAGGAAGTGGCCGTCCGCGTCCTCGTACGCGTCCAGGTTCCAGCCCGTCGTCTCCAGGGCGGTGCGGAGGTTGTTCTCGGCGAGCAGGTCGTCGGGGGCGAGGGGATGGCCGTGGCGGGCGGCGCGTTCGGCGCGGCCGGAGGGGTGGAACAGGAGCAGGACGCCGTCCGGGGCGGTGACCCGGGCCCATTCGCGGAGGGCGGTGTGCGGGGCCGGGAGGTGGTCGAGGAGGCCGGCCGAGAAGATGCCGTCCACGGATGCGCCGGGCAGCGGGAGCCGGGTGCAGCCGGCCGACAGCAGGTAACCGTGGCGGGTGCGGCCGTGCCGGGCGGCGGCCGTCAGCATGGTCGTGGTGACGTCGATGCCGAGCACCTGGCCGGCGGGCCCGACCTGTGCCCGGAGCGCGGGCATGGCCCGCCCGGTGCCGCAGCCGAGGTCCACGGCCCGGCCGCCGGGAGCCAGCCGCATGCGCGAGACGGCCATCTCGTAGGCCGGGGTCTGGTAAGCGAAGCGCTCTTCCCAGGCGTTGGCCCGGCGGGTGAAGAAGGCCCGGGTGGCGGTGTGTTCGGCGCGGCCCGCCACAAGTACCGCGAACCGGCCCAGGAGTTGCTCGGCCCAGGGGTCGAGGGCGGGCCCGGCCGACGGCTCTCCATCCGCGCTGCCGTGCCGCGGGAGGCAACGCACGCCCCATGCGCTGGCGCCGATACGGAACGCCTGCTCCGGGTAGCCGTCGCAGGTGGCCAGCACGACCGTGTCGCCGGGCAGCTCCAGGGGGTCGGCCGCCGATTGCAGGCCGGGGGAAGGCCGGGTGGCCCCGGCGAAGACCGGGTCGGTACGGGCGGCGGGGGTGAGCTCCACCGTCCGGCCGTCGGCGGGCGCGCAGGAGCCGGCGGACGTGGCCACGCCCGTGGCCCTGGCCAGCAACCGGGTACCGGAGCCCAGGGCCAGCACGGGCACCTCGGCGGCGAGGGCCTCCCGTACGAGAGCCGGGCCGGGGGAGTCTGCGGGAAGGGCGTCGTCCGGTGCGGCGGACCGGGGGCTGCCCAGGATGATCAGGCCCTCGACCCCGCTGAGGTCGGCGGACGGCTCCTCGCCGTCCGTGAGCCGGACCGTTCGGGTTGCCAGACCCGCCGAGGCGAGCACCCTGCGTACGGTGAGCGGGGTTTCCGCGGAAGCGTGCCACATGACGACAACCGGCATTCATCGCTCCTCGTATTCGAGCCAGCTTGGCCATTTCGGATGGCATCTGGGAAAGGATGCGCCCATGAGGGGTGCATATGCCAGACCGTCTCCGTCTGTGGGATGCCGGGTGGTGCGGCGCAAGCCCGCGGCGGGCGAGCGGTCGGCGCGGCGGGTCCGGGAGCGACACCGGGCCGCTGCGTGCCGAACACCGCCATCGGTGAGGCGGGGTGACTCACGTCATGGCCTGGGCGAAGGACGGGTACAGGCGCCAACCTCCGCCTGTCGGACTTCGCCTCCGGCCGACCGGCGGGATCAGTGACGCGGCGGAGCGGGGGGTGAGGCGAAACCGGCCCTCGGCCCCGCGCGGTCATTGCTCGCTCAGGGCTTCTGGAAGCCTGCCTCCTGCAGGATTTTCTGGGCCTCGGGGGAGGAAAGCCACTTCACGAAGGCGTCCGCCGCGGCGGCGTGCTTCGCCGCCTTCAGCGTCGCGGCCGGGTAGGAGGCGACGGCATTTTGGTCGTCCGGAATCTCGACCGTGTCGACCCTCCCCTTGGCCGCGACCGCGTCCGTCTTGTAGACGAGTCCGGCGTCCGCCTCGCCCAGCTCCACCTTGGACAGCACGGCCCGCACGTTCGGCTCCTGCGAGACGGGCTTGACCGTGATTCCCTGCTTGTCGAGGATCTGCCGGCTGTAGCGGCCGGCGGGTACTTCGGGAGCCGCCAGGACGACCTTCAGCTTGGGGTCCGCCAGGTCCTTCAGGGAACCGATCTTGCGAGGATTGCCCGGCGCGGTCGCGATCACGAGCCGGTTCTTCGCGATCACGGTCGGATCGTTGGTCTCCGCTTCGAGGCCCTCCATGGTCTTGGTGTCCGCGGTGACCAGGGCGTCGGCGGGGGCGCCCTGTTTGACCTGGGACGCCAGCTCCTGCGACCCGGCGAAGGAGTACGTGACCTTCGTTCCCGGGTGCTCCTTCTCGTACGTCGCACCCGCGGTCTTGAACACATCGGTGAGGGAAGCCGCGGCGAGTACGGTCAGCCTCGCCGCCGGCACGCCACCCGACCCGGTCGTGGACGGGGCGGCGGACGGAGAGCTGCCGGCGCTGCCGCCGCAGGCTGCCAGGACGGGGACGAGAACGGCGCCGCCGAGGAGGCGGGCGGCGGCCCGGCGCCGTCCGGCGGTGTGAAAGGAGTGCATGGCGGGAGTTCTCCAGTTCGGTTATCCGTATCCCAGGTCCGGCTATCCGTATTCCACGCACATTCGATATGGGTCGTGGGAACGGTGCTGCATTTGCTACCCGCAAACGCTCGCGGACCCTCATCTGCAATTTGCCCACGCTGAGTCCACGACGGGGGTCGATCCGGTCAGACGGGGCGAAAGGTCCAGGTCAGGTGGGATCGCAGTCCTCGGGATCCGCGGTCTCTGGCTCTTCCTGAAATACGCCAGGAGGTTGCGGCCATTTGGCTGGCGAATGTGATGGGAGCGTTCCCGGTGCGTTTTTTCTTCCGGTACTGTCGGCTATGACGCAGGTCACAGAAGTGCTTTCCGTTTCGATTCCGACTTTGTGAGGCGTGTTTTCCATGAGCCTGTCCATCCGTAACCAGATCCCCGGCACCGTCATCGCGGTCACCGCCGGCGAGGCCATGGCGTCGGTGAAGGTGCGCCTGGCCGGTGGCCAGGACCTCACCGCCGCGATCACCACCGACGCTGTCAAGGACCTGGGGCTGGCCGAGGGATCCGCCGTCAAGGCGCTGGTGAAGTCCACCGAGGTCGCCCTTGCGACCGGGCCCGTCGAGGGCATCTCCATCCGCAACCAGCTCGCGGGCACCGTCACCGACGTCTCGACCGGTGGCGCCATGGGCTCGGTCAGGGTCTCCGTCGAGGGCGGCGAGCTGACCGCCGCGATCACCAAGGACGCCGTCGAGGCCCTCGGCCTGGTCTCCGGGACCTCCGTCGTCGCGCTGATGAAGTCGACCGAGGTCTCCCTCGCCGCCGCCTGATCATCGCCGCACCACGCGGGCGCGCCCCAGGATGGTCGTCGACGCGGTCGCCTGCCGCCCCGGCCACCCGATGCTGCTCGCCGAACTCGCGGTCGGCGGCTGGGTGGTGGGGCTGCCCGGGAACCCGTACGCGGCTCTGGTCGCCGCCCGGACCCTGCTCGGCCCGCTGATCGCCGGCCTGTCGGGCCGCGCCCTCGATCCCCTGCCGCACGCTCCCGTACGGGGACGGGTGCGGAGCGCCCCCGGACTGACGCGGCTGGTACCCGTCGTATGGGACGGTGCCGGGGCCAGGATCGCCGACGGGCGCCGTGCGGCGTTCCCCCAGGGTGCCGCCGTGGGCGACGCGCTCGCCGCGATCCCTCCCGGTTGGACCGACGGCAGCCCGGTGCCGCTCGTCCTGACGCCCGGCTGACGGCGGCCTGCGTCAGGCCAGGTCGAGGAGTTCCTTGTACGAGCCGCCGAAGCCCTGCTGTTCGTCGATCACGTGGATCTCCAGGATCCAGTGGGCCTGCCACCCACCCTCGTCGACGCGGCGGAGAGGCAGGTCGTTGTCCGGACCGAGGTACGCATCGGCCCGGGCGTCGTGGGCGTGCGCGGCCGGCGCCGCTCCGACCAGGTGCCCGACGTGCCATCCGGCCGGAGTCCAGCCCGCCTTGGCGGCAAGGGCGTGGACCTCGGCGTGCAGCTGCCGACCCGTCACGGCCCGGTCCGCGTGGAATGCCTCGCGGGCGGCGGCGAACATCGTCGCCAGGTCCTCGCGGAGCCGGCGTTTGCCCGGGTCCTCGCCGAGGACGATCGTTCGGGCAAAGCCCGTCTCGTACCCGGCGAGCACCGGTGCGAGGTCGACGACCACGATGTCGTCCGCACCGAATTCCCGGTCCACCGGCGGCTCCTGTCCGTAGGGCAACACGGAATTCGGGCCCGAACGGACGACCCGCCGGAGCCGGGACGCGACCGCACCGAACGCTTCCCGCGCCAGGTCCCCGATCCGGTCGCCCGCCTCGCGTTCACTACGTCCTGGTGCGATCAGGCCGCGGGCTGTGACCTCGGCAAACAGGGTCCGGGCCAGCCGCTGGGCCTCCACCAGCCCCAGCGCCCGGAGCCGCTCGTCCATCCGGTCGGGTACTGCCATCGTGCTCTCTCTTCCTGTTACGGGGTCGCGCGCATGATGACGAGCGATCCTTCGTACGTCGGCTGCAGGCGCAGGTGGCCGAATTCCTCGTCCCAGGCGCCGGAGTCCAGGTCGCGGCGCAGGGTCCGGTCGAAGTGTTCGCGGACGCGGTCGTCGACGAAGCTCCAGGCCGAACACGCCTGGCGGGCAGCCGGGTCGAGCAGCATCTCGGGGCGCCCGTAGTAGGCCTCGTTGAACCCGTCGGTGCAGTCCAGCGGGATGGGCACGGTACGGACGGTGCTGGTGCCCCCGATCGCGGCGGCCAGTGCCTCGACGCCCGGGTAGCGGCGGGCCTCGGTGTCGAGGACCTCGGGTGCGTACCGGTACAGCCAGAAGTCCCGGACCACGGTGGGGTCGCAGGTCAGGATGACCACGGGGCCGCGGGTCACGCGCCGCATCTCGCGCAGGCCGGCCCGTACGTCGGACCACTGGTGGACGCTGAACAGCGTCATGGCCGCGTCGAACTCGCCGTCGGCGAAAGGCAGCTCCTCGGCGACGGCGTCGATGGCCCGGGCGAGCTGCGCGGGCCGCTGGGCACGCATCGTCTCCGAGGGCTCGACCGCCGTCACCGTACGCGCCGCGCTCTCGTACGAGCCGGCGCCGGCGCCGATGTTGAGGACGGTCCGGGCGTCGCCCAGGGCCTCTGCGATGAACCGGGCGATCCGCTCGTCCGGCCGGCGGTAGGAGGAATATCCGGAGCCGAAGCTGCCGTAGTCGACGTCGCCGGCGCTGCCGTCCTGGGTGCGTGTGGTCATGCGGGCCTACCTTGCCTCGTGAGCAGGAACAGGGAAATGGATACCCGCACGCCATCGGTTGTGCCGGTCGGGGTGCAGGGATGCAGGGATGCAGGGGGTGGATGAGGGGCTATGACCAGAGCGGGAACCGTTCCCAGCCGTTCTCGGTCCGCTCGTAGCGCAGCCGGGTGTGGATTCGGCTCCGAGCCGCCTGCCAGAACTCCACCTCCGTCGGAGCGAGGGTGTAGAGGGTCCAGGCGGAGTCGACGAGTGAGGGATCCTGTTCGACCAGAGCCAGTGATTTCTCGAGGGCGCGGTCGCGCTCGGCGGTGTCCGCCAGGTGCCGGCTCTGACGGGCCAGCAGCGATTCGGCGCGGGCCGTCGCCGAACGGCCGAGGAAGTCGGCGGCGCTGTCCTGGGCGGACCCCGGCGTCACGGGCCCGCGCAGGCGCACCTGCCGGCCGTGCTGAGGCCAGTAGAAGGTGAGCGCTGCCCCCGGGTGGGCGGACAGCTGGTGCCCCTTGGGGCTCGCACCGTGCCCGGCGAACTGCCACCCCGCGCCGTCCACCCCCTTGAGGATCAGCACGCGCGCGTCCGGGACGCCGTCCTCGTCGACGGTGGACAAGGTCATCGCGTGCGGATCGCGCACGCCGTCCGCCACGGCGTGCGACAGCCAGGACAGGAACAGCTGCACGGGATCGGCGGGAGCCCGATCCGGCACGAACTCCGGAAGCGGTCCCGCGAACACCTCGATACCCCGAAGCCACGCGCGGACGGTACTACCGTGAACTCTGTCGCCCACCTGATCCCCTCTCCCCTCCTCCGCAATACGACACGACCCATCCTGCATCTGCGGCTAGGATTCGACAATCTCCTTGCAATTGCTTGGGTGTTATCCCAAAAGGCACCGCATTTGTGCCAAAGATGTTGGAGGTAGTGACGATGTACATCCGCAGGTCGCCGATCCGTACCGGGCCGTTCGCCCGCTGCCGCCGGGGGAGGGCCTCGTGACGGTCGGGACGAGAGACGTGCCGGAGGCCCGGCGGGTCGAGGGTCTGGTGGCGGCCCAGCGCAAGGCCATCGAGCTGTTCGCCGAGGTGGAGGCTCGCGGGCTGGTGGCGCCCGGCCGCGGCGAGCGCGAGGTCAGCGACCTGATCCGCGACCTCGCCAACGAGATGTTCGGCACCACCAAGCACTGGCACAAGCGGATCATCCGCTCCGGCCCCAACACCCTCCGGCCCTACCAGGACAACCCACCGGACCGGATCATCGGCCCCGACGACATCGCCTTCGCCGACTTCGGCCCGATCTTCGAGGAGTACGAGGCGGACTTCGGCCGCACCTACGTCTTCGGCGACGACCCGCACAAGCACCGCCTGCTCCAGGACCTGCCGCGCATCTTCGACGCCGGCCGTGCCTTCTTCGCCGCCGATCCCGCCATCACCGGCAGACAGCTGCACGCCGAGGTCGAGCGCCTCGCCGCCGAGGCCGGCTGGACCATCGGCATCTGGCACGCGGGCCACCTCGTCGGAGAGTTCCCCCACGAGACCAACGACGGGGCCAAGGCCGAGTCCTACATCACCCCGGAGAACGGCACCCCGCTGCGCCGCACCGACCGCACGGGGCGGACCTGCCACTGGATCCTCGAACTCCACCTGGTGGACCGGGAACGGGGCTTCGGCGGTTTCTACGAGCAACTCCTCGACCTCGCCTGACGTTCGCTTACCCGGCCGTTGCCGTTCTCGAAGCCGCCTGTGGCAGGGTGGCGCGCGGGACCGGCAACGGCCGGGCGGGAAGTCTTCCCGTGGGGCCCGGACGGGGCGAAGCCGCCTGGGCGAGCAGCTGCGAAGACGCCGGGTCGGGGTCCCACCGCTCGGTGCCGCAAGGGTCAGGTGCGGTCGATGTGCACGCTGGTCGACTTCACGCGGGCGGTGGCCTGCATGCCCACTTCCAGCCCCAGTTCCTCCACGGCCTCCCGGGTCAGCAGTGACACGAGTCGGTGCGGCCCTGCCTGGATCTCGACCTGGGCCGCTACGTCGCCGAGGGTGATCGCGGTGACGATGCCCGGGAAGGCGTTGCGTGCCGAGGTGTACGACGCGTCGTCGTCGCTGCTGCCGCCCTGGGCGACCTCGACGGAGAAGGCGGCCAGATCCCGGCCGTCGATAAGACGGCGTCCGCTGTCGTCGCGATGGGTCGTGACCCGGCCGGCGTCCGCCCAGCGGCGTGCGGTGTCGGGACTGACGCCGAGCAGACGTGCCGCCTGTCCGATGGTGTAGGACTGCATGGGCGATACGCTAGAGCCATCGATCTGGCATCTGCAAGCCTGGACACGATTATTCCTTGCATGTGCCAGCCGAATCGAGTGCGAGCCAGACGCGGTCCCGGGTCACCGGCATCTCCGTGAAGCGGACGCCGGTGGCGTCGCGCAGCGCGTTGGCGAAGGCCGGCGCGACGGGATTGAAGGGGCTCTCACTCATCGACTTGGCGCCGAGCGGCCCGATGGCGTCCGTGGTCTCCATGAAGTGGACCTCGGTGCGCGGGATGTCGGCGTATTGGGGGAGACGGTAGCGGCGGAAGGCGGCGGTGGTGACCTCGCCGCGCTCGTCGATGCGTACGGTTTCGAAGAGGGTGGCGCCCAGCGCCTGGGCGACGCCGCCCTCGACCTGACCGCGGCACTGCATCGGGTTCATGACCTTGCCCGCGTCCGCGGCGTGGACGCTGCGCAGGATACGGATCTCCCCGGTGCCGGGATCGACGGCGATACGGAACCACTGGGCGTTGAAGGCGACCGAGCGCGGGGAGCCGCCCCAGTGGCCGTCCGCGGCCAGCTCATCCTCGGCCCCCTTGGTGTGGGCGGCCTCGACGAGTTCCTTCAGGGGCACGACCCGGCCCGCGCAGTCGAAGGCCTCGGCGCCGAGCTTGCACAGGTGCCGGGCCACGCCCGTGTGCCGGGCCGCGAAGGTTTGCAGCCGCTCGGCCAGGGCGGTCGCCGCCAGGAGGACCGCCTTGCCCGCGACCACGGTGCCGGCCGAGCCGAAGGCGCCCGTGTCGTGGCGCACGACGTCCGTGTCGGACTGCCGGATGGTGATGCGGTCCTCCGTGGTGTTCAGGGCGCCGGCGGTGATCTGTTTGTGGACGGTGGTGGTGCCGTTGCCGAACTCGGCGGTGCCGACCGCGATGTCGTACGTTCCGTCGTCGAGGAGGGAGACCCGGGCGTCGGCGTAGTGGCCGCCGGGCGGGCCCGTCGCGATCATCGCCATGCCCGTGCCCTGGCCGACCAGCCAGCCTTCCGGGGCCTGTTCGGCGCTGGTGTCCTCGGCGATGGCCTTGCGGACGACCGACAGGCACTGGTCGAGGCCGTACGAGGCGATGTGGAGGTCCTCCTCCTCGCCGATCGGGCTGAGCATGTGTTCGCCGGGGCCGATGATGTTCTTCTCGCGGAAGACGAGGGGATCCAAGTCCAGGCGGCGGGCCAGTTCGTCGATCACCGACTCCACCGCGAAGGTGACCTGGCCGAGTCCGTAGCCGCGGAAGGCGCCCGCCGGCACGCAGTTGGTGTAGACGGAGAAGGCGTCGACCTTCTTGTGCGGAGCCCGGTACACGGCCATCGACTCGCCCACGCTGTGGAACATCACCGCCGGTCCGTGGTTGCCGTACGCACCGGTGTTGGACACGACCCGGAAGTGGAAGGCGGTCAGGGTGCCGTCCTTGCGGGCGCCCATCTTGATGGTGATCTTGAACGGGTGGCGGGTGGTCGCCCCGTAGAACTGCTCGGCGCGGGTGTACTCCAGCTTCACCGGGCGGCGCAGTTTCAGCGCCGCCAGGGCCACGATGTCCTCGGTCAGCATCTCCTGCTTGCCGCCGAAGCCGCCGCCGACCCGGCCCGCGACGACACGGACCTCGTCCTCGGGCAGGTCGTACAGCGCGCAGAGCGCACGCCGGGTCAGGAACGGAGTCTGGGTGGAGGAGCGGACCGTCATGCGTTCGCCCGTGCCGTCCTCCTTGGGCTCGAAGTAGGCGACGCAGCCATGGGTTTCGAGGCTGGCGTGCTGGACGCGCTGGGTCCGGAACGTCTCCTCGTAGACGACGTCGGCCAGGTCGAAGCCCTCTTCGACGTTGCCGATCTCACCGTGCACCTCGCCCGCGACGTTGTTCTCGGCGCGGGCGATGCGGGCCTCGGGTCCCTTGTCGCCGTGCAGTGCGGGCGCGCCCGGCAGCATCGCGGCTTCGGGGTCGGTGACGTACGGGAGCTCCTCGTACGTGACCTCGATGCGCCGGCAGCCTTCCTCGGCGGCCTGCTCGCTGTCGGCGATGACGGCGGCGACGCGCTGGCCGACATAGCGGACGGTGCTGTCGAGGACCCGGGTGTCGTCGGGGTCCTCCGTGGGGTGTTCGTGGCGGGCGGAGGAGTACAGGCGCTCGGGGGCGTCCTCGTGGGTGAGCACGGCGTGCACCCCCGGCACCCGGAGCGCCGCGGAGGTGTCGATGGCGACGATCCGGGCGTGCGGGTGCGGGGAGCGCAGCAGCTTCATGTGCAGCAGCCCGGGGACCTCGATGTCGAACGTGTAGCGGGCGGTGCCGGTGACGACCAGCGGACCGGCCGGGGCGCCGAGGCTCTTCCCGACCGCCTTGCCGGCGCACGGCCGGTCGGTGTGCTTGACGCCGCGCACCGCGTCCTCGATCGCGCGGTAGCCCGTACACCGGCAGATGTTGCCTTTGAAGGCCCGGGGAAGGTCGTCGAGTTTGCCGTCGTCGTGGTCGGTGCCCTGCTCGGCTTCGAGGGCTGCGGTGGTCATCAGGAAGCCGGCGGTGCAGAAGCCGCACTGGAAGCCCTGGGCGTCGAGGAACTTCTGCTGGACGGAGTGGAGTTCCCCCTCCGGCGAGGCAAGGCCCTCGACGGTGGTGACGCTGCGGCCCTCGGCCCGTACCGCTGGATAGAGGCAGCTGTGCACGGGTTCGCCGTCCACGTGGACGGTGCAGGCTCCACAGTCCCCGGCGTCGCAGCCCTTCTTCACCCCGAACCAGCCGCGCTCGCGCAGGTAGGTGCGCAGACACTGGCCGGCGCGCGGTTCGTCGGCGAAGGGCTGCTTGTTGACCTCGATGTGGAAGCTCATCGCGTACCGTCCTGGGGGAGCTGGGTGAGTTCGCGCCGGATCTCCTCGGCAAGGCGGAATCCCATGTGCCGACGCCATTCGGGCAGGCCGTGGATGTCGTCGAACCAGTCGTCGTCGCCGACCGCCGCCTTGATCGCGTCCCGCAGTTCCCGCTCGTCCGGAGGCAGTGGGAACCAGAGGCGGAAGGGCCGTACGGTCGCCGCGGTGAGGGTCACGGCCAGCGATCCGTCCACGGGGTCGAGGGTGCCGATGACCAGCGCGCCGGAGCGGCCGAGCCCGTACAGCGACGCCTGACGGAAGGCCGTACGGCAGCCCAGCGCCCGCGGCGGCAGGATGACGGAGCGGAGCAGCTCGCCCTCGCCGAGGTCCTTGCGGCCCGCGCCGGTGATGAAGTCGGCGACGCGGACGCGACGCAGCGCCCCGGTCTGCGACTGGAGCAGGCACTGCCCGTCGAGCGCGGCGGTCAGCGAGATCATCGGCCCGGCCGGCAGGCCGTTGCAGAGATTCCCCCCGACCGTCGCCATGTTCCAGATCTTGAACGATGCAAGGAAGGCCCGGCAGCACTGCTCGATCAGCGGCGCCGCCTCCGCACGGAGCGTCCGACCGAAGCGGGAGAGCTGGGCGATCGTGCAGGTCGCCGCGATCTCCAACGCCCCGTCCTCCTGGTACGTCAACGGGTCCCAGCCCATGCGGCTCAGATCCCGCAGGCGGCGCAGATGCGGTTGCGGCTCGGAGAACAGATACGTACCCCCGCCGAGCCACGCGTCACCGGGCCGCCAGGGCTCGCGACGACGCGCGTCGAGCACGTCCATCACCGTGTTCAGATCCATGTCTCCCCACGCCTTTCGGCCACTGCTTCCACCTCAGTGAAGCCGTGGCGGGAACGGAAAACGACTGGTTGCGCACACGGAAAACCGCCCTCGTTGACACCTGTGAACTGGAGGATCAACCAAGAGGATTTCAGCGGAAAGTCCTTGGCATTTACGATGTACCAACTCGCAATCGCCTAGTGAATGTGAGATGTGGGGTCGCCCCGCGGTCGCGCGAGGAGCCACCGCATGCACGGCGAAGACCTCCTCCGGCTCGACAGCCTCGACATCGCTCTCGTCCGGGGAGATGAGCCTCTTCTCGGCCAAGGGATCGGCGGAGTCACCGCCACCGATCTGGAGGCCCCGACCCGCTTTCCGCAGCCGGGCGAGATCGTCCTCGGCGGACTCGTGTGATGGACCCCGGACGACGGCCGCGCCAAGATCGATCGCGTTGTCTCCGCGCTACGCACTGCCGGAGAACGCACGCACCGACCTCGGCCGGCTGCTCGCGCGCCGCCGCTGAGACGAACGGCCGGTCAGTGGCGGTCGATGTGGACGTTGGTCGACTTCACCCTGGCCGTGACGGTGACTCCGACAGCGATGCCGAGTTCCTCGACGGACTCCCGGGTGACCATGGAGACCAGCCGGTGCGGACCTGACTGGATTTCCACCTGCGCGGCCACATCGTCGACGCGCACGGCAGTGACGATCCCGGAGAACGAATTCCGCACGGAGGTGGCTACCGCGTCCGGTACCGGATGCATCCCTGCGGCCCGCTCCTTGGCGAAGGCCGCCAGGCCCACCCCGTCGATCGCCCGGTTCCCCGAACCGTCCCGGGCCATGCGCAGCCGACCGCCGTCCGCCCACCGACGGACGGTCTCCGAACTCACGCCCAGCAGCCCAGCTGCCTGCCCAATGCTGTACGACGGCACCCTCGCACTCTAGCCAAGGCCCGGCGCCGCCCCGGACGACCCGTCAGCGGCTCGCGCATTGAGAGGATCGCACATGCGAGCCAGACCAACCATTCGCCTCGCTCAGGTGATAGGACAACAGACTTCAGCCTCGCAAGTGCGGGATAGTTGCGGCCCGGTGAGGGCTACGGCAACAAGGGGCCGCATGATGGCGCGCAATGTTTTGATAACCGGGGGCTCGGCCGGGATAGGACGCTCGTGTGTGGAGCGGTTCGCGCACGGCGGGGACCATGTCTGGTTCACCTACCACTCGGGTCAGGCGCGCGCGGCGGCCCTGGTGTCGCAGCTGAAGGGCACCTGCGCACATCCCGTACGCGCCTTCAAGTTCAGCCAGGGCGTGTGGACCGATCACGAGCGGCTGCTGGCGGAGCTGCCCGGCCCGGTCGACGTCCTTGTCAACAACGCGGCCGTCGGCTCGAAGACGGTCGACTGGTACGTGGACGGCCCCGCCCATGCGCGTGACGCCGCGTTCCTGCAGATCAACAGCGTCGGGCCGCTCTGGCTCAGCCAGCAGCTCCTCCCCGCGATGCTGGACCGAGGGCACGGGAAGATCGTCAACGTCGCCAGTGTCGGCGGTGGCATCGCCGAGTTCCCGGGCTTCGGGATCGCGGACGGGATGAGCAAGGCCGCGCTGGCCTATCTCACCCGGCATCTCGCCGCCGAACTCGCCCACGCCCCGGTCGATGTCACCGCCGTCTGCCCCGGTGCGGTGGAGACGGCCATGTTCGAGGCGAGCACGCTGGCACCCCTTGCCCCCGACGAGCGCGCCGAGCTGGAGGCGAGGCTGCCGCGAGGCCGTCTGATCAGGCCCGAGGAGATCGGTGACGTCGTGTGGTGGCTGGCCGGTCAGCAGTCCGGAGTCCTCAACGGCGCCGTGATCGACGCGTCGATGGGGCTGGGCGTGCACCCGGGCCTGCTCACGGGCGTTCCGCTGAGATGCCGGGCGGCCGACGCGGTGGACGCCGACCGGTGGGGAGGGGAGTGATGGTCTCCCGGCAGGCAGCCCGTCTGGTGGCCGGCTCACCGGCCATCGCCGACGCCCACTTCCGGGCGGAAGCCCGGCCCTACCACCCCGAGTTGCGCCCCGACGGATACCTCAACCTCGGGACCGCCGAGAACCGGCTCCTGTGGGACCTTCTCGCGGACCGCGTCGCCGTACGCCGGCCGCTCGTCGAGGCGGACACGCGCTACGCACACCTGCACGGAACCCCGGCGCTGCGCGAACGGATCGCGTTTCTGCTCTCCCGCGTCTGCCGGTACACCGTCGACGCCGAGGACCTGGTGGTGGTGAGCGGGGCGACGGCGGCGCTGGATGTCATCGCCTCGGCCCTGTGCGATCCGGGTGAGGCGATCGTCGTCCCCACGCCGTACTACGGCGCCTTCGACACGGACCTGGCCGGACGCTCCGGGGCCCGGCTGCTGCCCGCACCGTCGGCGGCGAGCGACGGCTTCCGGCTGACGGCCCCGGCCATCGACCGCGCCCTGACCGAAGCCCGCCGGGACGGCATCACCGTACGGGCCGTGGCGGTGACATCGCCCTCCAATCCGCTGGGGCAGGTGTACCCGGCCGAGAGCTTGCGCGAGGTGGCGCGGACCGCGGGGGAGCACGGCGTGGACATCATCGCCGACGAGATCTATGCCAACTCGGTGTTCGGGCCCGAGCCGTTCACCAGCCTGCTCGTTCCCGCCGCGAGCCCGGCACAGACGGGTCGCACCCACATGGTGTGGGGATTCGCCAAGGACTTCGGGCTGCCCGGCCTCAAGGTCGGTGTCCTGCACACCACGGACCCGCAGGTGCGCGCCGCGGCCCGCGCACTCGCCTATTTCGCACCGGCCTCCACCGACACGCAGGCGTTCCTCACCCATCTGCTCGACGACCCGGACTGGGTGGACCGCATCCTCGCCGAGAACCGCCGCCGTCTCGCCGCCTCGTACCGGGCCGCCGCCGCCCTGATGGACGAGTTCGGCATTCCGTACGTACCCGCTCAGGCCGGCTGTTCGATATGGGCCGACCTGAGCGCGTGGCTGCCGTCCCGGGACCTCCCCGGCGAACGTGCCCTGTGGCGCACCGTCCTCGACACCGCGCGGGTCAGCATCCTGCCGGGCGAGGCGTTCCACTCACCCGAACCCGGGTGGTTCCGCATCTGCCACTCAGTGGACCCGCTCCTCGTGCACGAGGCCCTCACCCGGCTCGGCGAACTGCTGGCCTCCCGGACCCGGAGAAACTCATGATCACGCAAGGTCCCCGACACCGGCTGACGGGATATCCGCGCAGCGGACCGGGCCCGCTCGACCGCTGGTACGAGGCGGCCGGAGTCCGCACCGGAGTGCGCCGCCTCTTCCATCAGGAGGCCGAGCAGGGAAAGGTCTTCTTCCCCGCCGACCTGGTCCCCTACGTACGGCACGAAGCCGTAACGGCGCTGCCGCCCGAGCGCGTCCGCGAACTGACCATCCGTCACCTCTACCAGTTCCTGATCTCCACCACCCACCTGGAGACCCGGGTCGTCAATGGTGCGGCCGAGCCCGTCGCCAACAACAGAGCGGGCCTCGACCTTCCGGCGTCGCTGCGCCTGGACGCGTTCAAGGTCTACTGCGACGAGGGTTACCACGCCCTCTACAGCCTCGACCTGGCCGACCAGATCGCCGCGGTGACCGGTATCGCGGTCCCCGCCTGGGACTACGGAGGCTTCGTCGACCGGCTTCAGGAGGCGGGCCGCCGCCTGCTGCCGGACGCGCCCCGGCCGGCGGCCATGCTCCAGGCCGTCGTCTTCGAAACCCTGATCACGGCCGTGCTCAACGAGGTGCCCGGCGACCCCACCGTGGTCAGCACCGTACGCGACCTCCTGCGCGACCACGCCCGCGACGAAGGCCACCACCACCGCTTCTTCTCCCTGCTCTTCCAGGAACTGTGGGCGCAGTTGGAGCCCCGCGACCGCGTCCGGGCGGCGCGGGCGATGCCCGCCATGATCCGCGCCGCCCTGACCTGGGACCTGGAGCCGGTCCGCTCGTCCCTCCGCCTGGCCGGACTCGACGCAGGGACCGCGGAGCTGGTGGTCCGCGACTGCTACGGCGGTGACGCGGGGAGCCGACGGATCAACGACATCTCCCGCTCGACGCGGAAACTGTGCGCGTCGGTGGGCGCGTTCGACCTCCCCGGCGTACGCGAGAGCTTCGCCGCCCACGGACTCGACGACCCGGAGGAGGCGGCATCATGACGGCCGACACCGGCCTGACGTACGGGCGCTACCTGCACCTTCCCGATCTGCTCGCACTGCAGGTCCCCGTGTGCGAGCCGGCCCACGACGAGCACCTTTTCATCACGGTCCACCAGGTGCACGAGCTGTGGTTCAAACTGCTGCTCAACGAGCTGTCGGAGGCCCGGGACCTGATGCTGACGGGCGAGATCGCTGCGCCCCGGATCCGCCTGCGGCGCTGCCACGCGATCGAGCGCGTCCTCTTCGACACGATGCACCTGCTCGACACCATGACGCCGAAGGACTTCCGGGTGTTCCGCGGCCGTCTGGGTACGGCCAGCGGCGCCCAGTCCGCACAGTTCCACGAGATCGAGATCCTCTCGGGGCTGAACGAGCCGTCGCGCATCGGCCGGATGCCATGGCTTGCCGCCGCCGAGCGCACCCGGATCGAACGGCGGCTGACCGAACCCACCCTGTGGGACGGCTTCCTGACCGTCCTCGCGAAGTCCGGCTTCGACGTGGACACCCCAGAGGAACGATGCGCCGCCTACGCCGAGTTCACCCACGACCCCACCCACCAGGCCCTGGCCGAGCTGGCGGAAGCCCTGCTCGACCATGACCAGGCGTGGTCGCTGTGGCGGGCCCGTCATGTCCTGGTGGTCCAACGGCAGATCGGCAGCATGCCGGGCACCGGGGGCACCACCGGCGCCTCCCACCTCAGGGCGAGGGCCGACACCCGGTTCTTTCCGGAGCTGTGGCAGTTCCGCAGCCTGCCCGTGCAGTAGCCGGACGTCGCCTCCACCGCGCCCACCGACCCGGCGAACCTGCCCGTCAGGGCACTACGCGTCACGCGATCGCGAGGCGACGTCGGGTTCGTCGGCGTCGAGGGCCGCGGCGCGCAGGGCGGCTGCGAGGCGGCTGACGAGTTCGGTCGGGGGGTGGGGGAGTCGGGCCAGGAGCAGGCGGCGATGTTCCTGGGGGCCGCCGCGGACCGGCAGGATGCGGACTCCGGGCGGCGCGGCCGCGGCGAGTGAGGAGGGGACCGTCGTCAGGCCGCAGCCGGCGGCGACGAGGTGGAGCTTGGCGAGCCAGTCGCGGGCGGTGTGGGCGATCTCGGGGCGTTCGTCCAGTCCGGGCCACACGCCCATGACCCGGTCGGCGCCGGCCGGCGCGCCGGAGATCCAGCGCTGTCCGCGCAGATCGGCCACATCGACGTACGAGCCGCGGGCGAGGGGGTGCGTGGCGGGCACCGCGAGGCACAGGGCGCGTTCGGTGAGCGTCTGGAGGACGAGCGGGGGCGACTCGGCGTCCGGTGCCCGGAACGGCGGCGCCGACGACAGCAGGGCCAGGTCGAGGCTGCCGGCGCGCAGGGCGCGGATCAGCGCGGGAGTCCCGCCTTCGCGGCTCACGACGTGCAGGCCCGGGTCGCTGTGCCGCAGGGCGACGAGCGCCCGGGGCACCAGGGTGGTTCCGGCGGTGGGTACCCAGCCCAGGCGGACGGTACCGCTCTGGCCCGGCAGGCCGGACAGCTCGCGTGCCGTCGCGTCGATCTCGTCGAGCACCACCGTTGCGCGGCGCAGGACCACGCGCCCGGCCGCGGTCAGTCGGGCGCCGTCGCGCCGCCGCTCGAGGAGGTCCGTGCCCGCGGCCCGTTCGATCGCCGCGATCTGGCGCGACACCGCCGATTGCGTGTAGCCGAGCGACGCGGCGGCCGCGGTGAAGGTTCCCTGCTCGGCCACCGCGCGGAAGACCCGCAGCGCGGTCAGTGACACATCCGTGAAGTCCATGACGTTTACGCATACTAGCCGTGCATAACTTTCGTTGGACGCATGGCGCGCGGGTTCCTAGCGTGGCAGGCATGAACGCTTCACGCATCGCCCTCGTCACGGGCGCCAATCAGGGGCTCGGCCGGGCCCTCGTGGAAGGTCTCGCGGCCCGCATGGGCCCGGACGACCTGGTCCTGCTCACCGGCCGCAACGAGCGGCGCGTCAGCGAGGCGGGCAGGGAGGTGGCGCGGCTGCCGGGCACCCGCAGCACGGTGGAGGGCCGGGTCCTGGACGTCACCGACACCGATGCCATCGCCCGCCTCGCGGACGAGCTGAAGGAGCGGTACGGGGGCGTGGACGTCGTGATCTCGAACGCGGTCGCCCGACTGCTGCCCGATGAGTCGCAGGCCGACCGCGCCGACGAGTTCATCGACGTCTCCAACACCGCCACCCACGCCGTCCTGCGCTCCTTCGGACCGGTCCTGCGCCCCGGCGGGCGGCTGATCGTCGTGGCCAGCAGCCTGGGAACGCTCGGTCACCTCACCCCGGAACTGCGTCACCTGTTCGACGGCGCGGACCTGGAACAGGTCGAGTACGCCGTCGAGTCCTGGCGCACCGCGATTCACCACAACACCGCCGAGGAGGCGGGCTGGCCGCGCTGGCTGAACGTGCCCTCGAAGGTGGCCCAGGTTGCCGCCGTCCGCGCACTCGCCGCCGAACGCCGTGAGCGCGACCTCGCGACCGGCACCCTGGTCGCCTCCGTCTGTCCCGGCATGGTCGACACCGCCACGTCCCGGCCGTGGTTCAGCGACCACAGCCAGGCCCGGTCACCTGCCCAGGCCGCGCGCGGCGTGCTCGACCTGGTGTGCGCGGAGCACGTCGACCCCGCCCTGTACGGCGAGCTGGTCCGCTTCGGCACGGCTCTGGACTGGCACGGCGGCGCACCCCCGGCCGAGCAGGACCGCATGCTCACCCCCTGAGCCGTCCCGCCCGCACCACCACAACCCACGGACAGGAATCCCCTTATGGCCCCGATCACCACACCGTTCGGCTTCTCCAGCACCGCCGCGGACGTCGCGCAGGGCGCCGATCTCACCGGTCGCCGCGCCGTCGTCACCGGCGCTTCCTCCGGCCTCGGCGCGGAGACCGCCCGTGCCCTGGCCGCCGCCGGCGCGGCCGTCACCCTCGCCGTCCGGGACATGACGGCGGGCGAACGCGTCGCGAAGGAGATCACCGGGTCGACCGGCACCCAGGACGTGCGCACCGCGCACCTGGACCTCGCCGACCCGGCCTCCGTCACCGCCTTCACGGCCGCCTGGCAGGGCCCGCTGCACATCCTCGTCAACAACGCGGGCGTGATGGCCTGCCCCGAGCAGTACACCGAGCAGGGCCGGGAGTGGCAGTTCGCCATCAACCACCTGGGTCACTTCGCCCTCGCCACCGGGCTGCACGACGCGCTCGCCGCCGACGGCGCCGCCCGCATCGTCGTCGTCAGTTCCTCGGGGCACCAGCTGTCCCCGATCGTGTGGGACGACGTCGACTTCGCCTTCCGCCGCTACGACCCGTGGCTCGCCTACGGCCAGTCGAAGACCGCCAACGTGCTCTTCGCCGTGGAGGCCACCCGCCGCTGGGCCGACGACAACATCACCGCCAACGCCCTGATGCCAGGCGCCATCTACACCAACCTCCAACGGCATACCGGCGGCCAGGGCAGCGGCCGGGTACCTGCCGAACTGATCAAGACGGTCGAGCAGGGCGCCGCCACGTCCGTGCTGCTGGCCACCTCGCCGCTGCTCGACGGCGTCGGCGGCCGGTACTTCGTCGACTGCAACGAGACCGAGACCCTCGACCGCCGCTCCGGCACCCTGCACGGCGTCGCCCGCTACGCCGTCGACCCGGACAACGCGCGGCGGCTGTGGAGCCTGTCGAAGGACCTGCTGGACGGGGCGGCGGACACGCCCTGAACCCCGGGCACGGCGCCACCCACCGCTGCGGTCAGCACGCCCGGACCCCCGTTCCGGTCAGGAGCACGGCACGGGCGATGCCGGTGAGGTTGCCCTGTGCGGCCAGGAGCTCCCGCCGGTCCGATCCGTCGAGGGCGGCCGCGTAGACGCTGCCGCCCAGGTCGGTCACGTACATGCGGCCGCCGTCCGGATCGAGCGCGATGCCGATGCCTTCCATGAGGTGGGTCAAGAGGATCTCCGGCGTCCGCTGCCCGTCCGGCGGGCGCATCGGCGAGCGGTTCACGGTGTTGCCCCGCGGCGGGTCCCCGCGATCGGTCCAGTACAGCATGCGCTCCGAGAGGTCCAGCTCCAGGTCGATCGGCTCCGGCAGACCCTCGAACAGCACCTCGATGTCGCCGCGTTCGGCCGGGCTCTCCCCGGCGGGCAGGTCGATCCCCGCCCGCAGGAGCCTCCCGAGTCCCGCGTCACTCGGGCCCTTCTGCGACCAGTAGAGGTGTCCGTCGACCGGGTCGACGGCGACTCCCACGCACCACTTGGTCTCGTCGCGCCGGTCGTCGTCCCCCTGCCCCGTCTGCACGAGGGTCTCGACGTGCGAGCCGTCGAGGTCGCAGCGCATCACGCGCAGGCCCTCGCGATCACCCCAGTACAGCTTGCGGTCGGCGGCCTCGAAGTGGAGCTGCTTCGGCGTGTGCGTGACGCCGCTCGGGACGATCGTCGTCCGGTTGCCCCCGTCCAGGTCCACGCGCTCGATCGAGCCGTCGTTCTCCGGCGGCACACCCATGTTCGTCCAGTAGATGTGCCCGGCCGCCGCATCGACGGCGACCCCGTCGGGGATCCTGCACCCGCTGACGAGGAACGTCTTGTCGGAGCCGTCGGGGTTCACGGAGAACAGGCGGCCGCCACCGCTGGCCTCCAGCACGAACAGTCTCTCCTGACGCTGCGTCACGGCCCCTCCCTCGGCTCGGGACCGGTTGCGGCGCTCGGCGGGCCGGACGGGGCGTGCCGGGCGCGCACGGCCAGCAGGGCGGAGAGCATCGCGTCGCGCCGGTCGGCCAGTTCGTCGACCGAGTGGCCGTTCGCCTCTTTGAGGACACCGTCCACGATCGTCTGCTGGAGCTCGGGCGTGAACTCGGGGGTGCCCAGATCCTGCCAGGACGCCACCATCCGCGGCATGAGGGTGTCCATGAAGTGCTGGATGCCGCCCTCACCCCCGCCGAGATGCCACAGCAGATGGGGGCCCATGACGCCCCATCGGAGCCCCGGCCCCCAGGACACCGCGTCGTCGGAGTCCGCCACGTCGAGCACCCCCTCCTGGACCAGGTACACGACCTCGCGGTACAGCGCGGCCTGGATACGGTTGGCGACGTGCCCGGGAAGCTCCTTCTTGAGGTGAATCGGTTTCTTGCCGATCGCGGCGTAGAACGACATGACGTCCTGGATCGTCTCCGGAGCGGTCCTCGTCCCGCCGACGACCTCGACCAGCGGGACGATGTGCGGGGGATTGAAGGGGTGCCCGATGACGGTCCGTTCCGGGCGCCGGCACTCGGCCTGGATGACGCTCATCGTGATGCCCGACGAACTCGACGCGAGGATCGCATCCGGCGGCGAGGCGTCGTCGATATCGGCGAACAGCTTGACCTTGAGGTCCGGGCGCTCAGGCGCGTTCTCCTGTACGAGATCGGCGTCGGCGACGGCCTGGCGCATGTCCGCGGTGAAGCTCAGCCGCTCGGGCGAGGCTCCGGGCGCGAGCCCGATGGAGGCGGCCGCGTCCCATGCGGCCGCCACGTACGACCGCAGGGCCGCCTCCGCGGTGGGGGCGGGGTCGGTCGCCGTGACATCGAAGCCGCGGACGAGATAGTGCGTCGCCCAGCTCGCACCGATGGTGCCGGTGCCGACGATCGCCACGCGGTGGACGGGCCTGTGCGCTTTCATGGCTGGTCACTGCTCCTGAACGGGTGAGACGGGCGGTGGGGGACCGCGGCGGGCACGGGGATGTGCGGTGCTCATGGGGCAACCTTCGGCCTGCGGGAATGCCGGCGCATCGGGCTGTGCGCCCAGGAACCGGGCGTTTCTTTGGTATCGCGGTACAGGGCGCTCGCCGGCGGTGTTCCCGGTGGCGCACGGCAGCACCGAAGGCGGTGGGCCGGCAGCGTGGTCGTCCCCGCCTCCCCCCACCTGCGACCGGCGTCCACCGCGGACGAGGGCGGACGCGGTCCGTAACTCGTCGCCCGGCTCGCCCGAGCGCATTGGTGCAGGAGCACCAAATGGCGCAGAAATGTGGTGTTCCGCGCCCAGTGGCTGCGCCTCCGGTACCTCCTAGCGTCGTGAGCAGTGACGCCACCGGTCCCTGATCGGAAGGAGAGGCACATGAACGCGACACATGGCACGGCGGTCGGCCGGGGCCAGACCGTGCCGAACGGCGCTTTCGCGAGCGGCAACGGACACTCCGGGGTGGAGCCGCCGGTACTGGGCGGACCCGAGCACACCGACTACTACCTGCTCGACAGCCTGCTCACCGACGAGCAGCGGGCCCTTCGGACGAAGGTCCGCGAGTTCATGGACCAGGAGGTCACCCCGATCATCAACCCGTATTGGGAGCGGGCGGAGTTCCCCTTCGAGCTGGTTCCCAAGCTGGCGCAGCTGGACATCGCGGGCTTTCAGATTTCCGGTTACGGCTGCCCGGGAATGAGCAATGTGACGGCCGGCCTGGTGATCCTCGAACTGGCCCGGGGCGATCTGAGCATGTCGACGTTCGCCGGCGTCCACTCGGCCCTGGCCATGATGTCGATCGCACTGCTGGCCTCCGAGGAGCAGAAACAGCGCTTCCTGCCGCCGATGGCGCGCCTGGAGAAGATCGGCGCCTTCGGCCTGACCGAGCCCGCGCACGGCACGGACGTGGTCAAGCTGGAGGCGACCGCGCACCGCGACGGTGACTCGTACGTCCTCAACGGCTACAAGAGGTGGATCGGCAACGCGACCTTCGCCGACTACGTGATCGTCTGGGCCCGCGGCGACGACGGGCATGTGGGCGGCTACGTGGTCGAAAAGGGCACACCCGGGTTCGACGCCCAGGTCATCAAGGGGAAGATGGCCCTGCGCTGTGTCCAGAACGCGCAGATCTCCCTCACCGACGTCCGGGTGCCCGCCGAGAACCGGCTGGCGAACGTGCACACCTTCCGCGACACCGAGAAAGTCCTGCTGGCCTCGCGCTTCTGCGTCGCCTGGGAGTCGATCGGCGCCGCCATCGCGGGCTACGAGACGGCCCTGGCCTACGCCAAGCAGCGCAAGCAGTTCGGGATGCCGCTGGCCGCCTTCCAGCTCATCCAGTACCGGCTCTCGCGGATGCTGGCGGACATCACCGACATGCTGTGCATGCAGTACCGGCTCAGCCAGCTCCTGGACGAGGGCGAGTACTCGATGCCCCGGGTCGCGCTGGCCAAGATGCACTACACCGAACGCGCGCGGGCCATCCTCGCCGACGCCCGCGACATGCTCGGCGGCAACGGGATCCTGCTCGACTACCACGTCGCCCGGCACCTCTGCGACATCGAGGCGATCGACACGTACGAGGGCACCGACACCGTGCAGGCCCTGATCGTCGGCCGCGACATCACGGGCTACAACGCCTTCGTGCCGGTGGCGCCGAGCAGCCACTGACCCCGGTGCGTAGGCGCCCGTGACAGCAGGTCAACCCCGGGCGCCGCGGCGCGCGACCCCCTGAGGACAAGGAACAGCCATGAGCAACCCGCCCCTCCTGGAGGGACTGCACGTCGTCGATCTCGCGAGCTTCATCGCCGGGCCCGCCGCGGCCACCATCCTCGGTGACTACGGCGCCGACGTCGTCAAGGTGGAACCCCCGCATGTGGGCGACGCATACCGTTCGCTCAGCCGCATCCCTCCCAACCCCCAGGTCGAAGGGGTCAACTACCCCTGGCAGCTGGACAACCGCAACAAGCGCAGCATCGCGCTCAACCTCAAGTCGCCCGGCGCCAGGCCCGTACTCGAGAGTCTGGTGCGATGGGCCGATGTGCTGGTGACGAACTTCCCGCCGCACACGCGCGAGAAGCTGGGCCTGGAATACGACGCTCTGGCCCCCCTCAATCCCCGGCTGATCTACGCCGATGTCACCGGCTTCGGCGAGGAAGGGCCGGATGCACATCTGCCCGGCTTCGACGTGACGGCGTACTGGGCACGCAGCGGCCTGATGGACCTCACGCGCCAGAGGGGCGTGCCGCCGGCCACGAACGCGTTCGGATCGGGCGATCACTCCACGGCGATCACCCTGTTCGCCGGGATCATGACCGCGCTGTACCGGCGGGAGAAGACCGGCCAGGGCGCACGCGTCACGGCCTCGCTGCTCGCCGAAGGCGCCTGGGCGGCGAGCATGTGGCTGCAAGCCGTACTGGTCGGGGCGAAGCCCCTCCGCCCCATCGACCGGTCCGACCCGCCCAACGCACTCGTGAACATGTACCGCACGGCGGACGACCGCTGGCTCGTCCTCGGCTTCGCCAACGAGAACAAGGAGGTCCCGCCCTTCCTCAAGGCCATCGGCCACCCCGAGGCAGCGGAGAACCCGCGCTACGCCGACACCCCGAGCCGCCGCGCCCACGCCGCCGAGATCGTCGCCCTGCTGGACAAGACGTTCGCGACGCGCTCCCTGGCCGAGTGGCGCGAGGTGCTCGACGCCGCGGGCCTCACGTACGGAGTCGTGCAGACGCTCGAAGAGTGCGCCCGCGACCCCCAGCTCCTCGCCAACCGGGTGTTCGTACCGATCGACGACGTCGACGGCAACGGCAACGACGAGCCGCGCCTGACCATCGACAGCCCCGTCCGGCTGGACCAGGAACCGAAGATCCGTCCGGGCCCGGCCCCCGACCTGGGCGAACACACCGAGTCCGTGCTCCGCGACCTCGGGTTCGACGCCAGCGCAATCGAGGAGCTGCGCAAGGCCGAAGCCATCGACTGACGGCACGGCTCAGCAGCGCCGGGAAAGAAGGGAACCACCATCATGACCAGCGCCACGGACACGCCGACCGTACGGACCGAGGAGAACGACGGCATCTTCGTGATCACGATCGACCGGCCGAAGGCCCGCAACGCCATCGACGCGGCCACGGCCAGGGCCATGGCGGCCGCCGTCGACCACCTGGAATCCCGCGACGACCTCATGGTCGGCATCCTCACCGGTGCCGGCGGCGTCTTCAGCGCGGGCATGGACCTCAAGGCCTTCGCTTCCGGAGAAAAGCCCATCGTCGAAGGGCGCGGCTTCGCCGGCATCACCCGCGCCCAGATCACGACCCCGCTCATCGCCGCCGTCGAGGGCTACGCGCTGGGCGGCGGCACCGAAATGGCGCTCGCCTGCGACATGATCGTGGCCGCGCGGAACGCCACCTTCGGACAGACCGAGGTCCACTACGGCATCGTGCCGCCTGAAGGGGGCATGGTGCGCCTGCCCGAACGCATCCCGCGCAACATCGCCCTGGAGCTTCTCCTCACCGGCGACTCCTTGTCCGCCACGCGCGCCGAGCGCTTCGGCCTGGTCAACTACCTCACGGAACCGGGAAAGGCCCTCGAGCGGGCGCTGGAACTGGCCGCCGACATCGCGCACAACGCACCCCTGGCGGTGGCAGCCGTGAAACGAGTCGTCAACGAGCGGCGAGCCTTCCGCGACCAGGACGCCTTCGTCGACCAGGACCGGATCGTCGCACCGGTTCTGGCGTCCCACGACGCGCAGGAGGGCGCCCACGCCTTTGCGGAAAGGCGCTCACCGCACTGGCAGGGCCGCTGACAGCGGCCGCCCTCATTCGACGGTGCTGCGCAGGAGCGTCGAGCCGAGGTATCGAACGGCGAGCAGCGCGACTTCCAGATCGGTGTGTTCGCGCTGGACCGGGTATCCCATGATTTCCTCGGCTTTCCGGATGCGGTACTGCACGGTGTTCTTGTGGAGAATTTGAGCGCCGGCGGTGGCGGTGTAACTGCAGCCGGTGCCCAGGAATATCTGCACGGTCTCCCGAAGTCGTGCGCTGTTCTCGTCATCGACGGCCAACGGCCCCAGAACGCGCCACACCCAGGCGCGCATGTCGTCGACGTTCGTGGCCATCAAGGCGATGGGGCCGACTTGGGAGAAGTGGGTGAACTGCGGGGCCGGATTGGCCAGGGCCGCGAGTTCCTGTGTGCGCAGTGCCTGTCGGTGCGTGGCGCGGAATCCGTCGAGGCCGTACTCCACGGATCCAGCGCACACGTGCACGGAAAGGTCGCTGTGTTCGACCGCATGCGACAGCTGCTTCCAGGAGACCTCGCCGTGCGGACCGAGCGGCAGCCAGACCCAGGACAAAGTTGCGTCTCGGGGGACGAACAGCGGCCCGGCAGGGCAGTCCAGCTCCTGGGCAATGTCGTTGGTGATCCGGTGGAGTCGGGCAAGTGCGTCCCCGCTATCCGTCAGCGTCGGCGACCAGGCCACCAGCCCGAGGTGATGCTGCCGGATCCGGTAACCAAGGGCCGGTTCAGCCGCGTTGAGGTCGATGTCCTGCTCGGTGAGGATGTCTCGCACCCGGGCCGCGCGCGCGGCGGTTCGGCCGAGCAGCCAGTGATCCCGCTCTTGCTGGTAGACCACGATGACCTGCTCGGTCACCCGGTCGATATAACCGAAGCTCACCTGCAGCATGCGCCGGTTGGTCGCGGTGGAGAGATCCCCGTCGGCGACCTGTCGGTTGAGCTCGTCCAAACACCACTGCAGAAAACGCCAGTGACCGATCCGGTAGGCCCTGACCATCGCGCTGAGGGGGGTGCCTCTTTGGGCGAGTCTCCGTGCGTATTCAAGAGCGGCGGCAGGCCCCTCGACCTTGTCCAGAGGCATGTCGTTCTCGAAAACGTGCAGCAGCGTAGCGATGTTTTCCGCGACGCTCGCCTGCAGAATTCTCACGACGGTCGCGTCCCCTCGAAGCTCGGGGACCTCGGCAAGAACATTGTCACCGATGTCGCGGCTGACTTCTGAGATGCGTGACGCTACGCTCTCCGCGACTACGGACAGTTGCTTGGCGGCCTCGGGATGCTCCGCAGCCATATCACGATCCTACAGCGCGGTTCGTGATCCATCCGTTTCTCGGCGGCGCGACGGGCCGGATTCCGGCACCCACGCGAATACCGCCGGCGGAATGGTCCACCGGCACCAAATCGGACCGGAAGGTCGTATTGCGCGCCCAGTGGTTTTCGGGCGGTCCGCGGCTAACCTCTGTTCACTGACGAAACGTGCGACCCGAGGGGCTCGACCCGCCTCCACCCGCCGCCACCCCCTTCTCCGGTCGGGCGGCGTCGCGCAGCGGCTCGTCGGTCACTCGGCCGGGAGGTGGTCCGCGACGGCCCCGCCGGGAAGGCGAGGAGAGGAGCCGACATGAACCTCGCATGCCACGTGGTGAGCAGCGCCCGGACGCGTCCGGATCGCGCCGCCCTCCGCCTCGGGGACGCCGCCGTGTCCTACCGCATGCTCGATCAGGGCAGCGCCCGCATGGCGGGACTGCTCCGCAACCGTGGTGTGAAGCCCGGGGACCGAGTGGCGATCATGCTGCCCAACGTGCCCGAGTTCGCCCTCGCTTACTACGGCGTACTCCGCGCCGGCGGCATCGTCGTCCCGATGAATCCCCTGCTCAAGTCCCGAGAGGTCGTCTACTACCTCGGCGACTCAGGAGCCCGGCTCCTGTTCGCCTGGCACGCCTTCGCCGACGAGGCGCGGTCCGGTGCACAGCAGGCCGGGGCCGAGGTGGTCGTCGGTCCCGGCCCGTTCGACGAGCTGCTGGCGTCCGCCCCACCCGTCGAGGACCTGACCGACCGGCACGAGGGCGACACCGCGGTGATTCTCTACACCTCGGGAACGACCGGTCGGCCGAAGGGCGCCGAACTGACCCACGCCAACCTCATCCGCAACTGCGACATCGTGGCCACCGACCTTCTCCGCCTCACCACCGACGATGTGATCTTCGGTGGCCTGCCCCTGTTCCACGCGTTCGGACAGACCTGCACCCTCAATGCCGCCATCACCTCCGGCGCGTGCCTCACGCTGCTGCCGCGCTTCGATGCGGCGAAGGCACTGGGCATCCTCGGCGAGCACGGCGCGACCGTCTTCGCCGGGGTGCCCACGGTGTTCAGCAGGCTCTTGCGGCAGCCCGACCGAGACGCCTACGACGTCTCCCGGCTGCGCCTGTCCCTCGCCGGCGGCGCGGCGATGCCCGTCCAGGTGCTGCACGACTTCCAGGACGCGTTCGACTGCGTCGTGCTCGAAGGGTACGGACTGTCGGAGACCTCGCCCGTCGCCTCGTTCAACACCCTGCGGCCCGGACCCAGGCCCGGTTCGGTCGGCACCCCGATCCGGGGCGTCGAGATGCGGGTGGTCGACGACGGCAGGGAGGTGGCGCACGGGGACATCGGCGAGATCGCGATCCGCGGTCACAACGTGATGAAGCGGTACTGGCAACGCCCCGAGGAGACCGCCGCCGCGATCCGGGACGGCTGGTTCCACACCGGCGACCTCGGGCGGGTCGACCAGGACGGATACTTCTGGATCGTCGGACGGACGAAGGACGTGATCATTCGGGGCGGGTACAACGTGTACCCCCGCGAGGTCGAAGGCGTGCTCTACGAGCATCCGGCGGTCGCCGACGCCGCGGTCATCGGCCTGCCCGACCCCGACCTCGGCGAGGAGGTCGGTGCGGCGGTCGTGCTCAAGCCCGGCGCCGACGCGAGCGCCGAGGAACTGCGTGAGTACGTCAAGCGTCAGGTCGCCGCCTACAAGTATCCGCGGAAAGTGTGGATCACGGACGCGCTGCCCAAGGGACCCACCGGCAAGATCCTCAAGCGGGAGATCGTCCCGCCGCCCGAGCCGGACCGGCGCTGAGGCGCCGGGCAGACGGTCCCCGGGGCAGCCCGCGACGCTGCCCACTGCCGCCCGCCGCCGGCGTTCCGTGGACGGCCCGCGTACCGGCAACCAGCTCCCCGCCCCACCTCCGTTGTCACATTCGAGGAGGCGGCGGTGTCTTCATGCCGAACGGTCCAACGGATAAGGAAGACCATGACACTGCGTATTCCCAAGGCGGAGCTTCCCACCGAGATGAGCGAGAAGATGATCAAGCAGCTCGGTGCCGTGCCCGAGCCCGTCGAAGTGGTGTGGCACAGCCCCGACGTCGCCACCTCCAACCTGGAGTTCTCGGCCAAGCTGAGCGAGTGGGATGCGGCCGACGCGGGCCTGAAATCGTTCGCGCACATGGCCGTCGCGGCACAGGTCGGCTGCAGCTGGTGCCTCGACGTCGGCTACTTCCAGGCGCAGAACCAGAACCTGGACCTGACCAAGGCGAGCCAGGTGCCGCGCTGGCGGGAGTCGGAGGTGTTCACGCCGCTGGAGCGGGACGTCCTCGAGTACGCCGAGGCCATGACGAACACGCCGCCGACCGTCACCGATGAGCTGTACGCGGGTCTGCTGGAGCGGCTCGGCCCGGCGGCGATGGTCGAGCTCACCGCGTACATCGCCTTCGTCAACATGGCGACCAGGAACAACAACGCGAACGGGGTCGCGTCGCAGGGCTACTCCGACGCCTGCGAGATTCCGCTGGCGAAGCGCCCGGAGAACTCCGACGTGGCACCGACGGCATGACCGAGGACCCGTACGTCGTCCATCGCAGCCTGTTGTTCACCGTCGCCTACGAGATGCTCGGGTCGGCCGCGGACGCGGAGGACGTGTTGCAGGAGTCCTGGCTGCGATGGGCCGACGTCGACCACGCGCAGGTGCAGGACCCGCGCGCGTACCTCGTCCGGGTCGTCACCCGGCAGGCGCTCAACCGCCGGCGAACACTGTCGCGCAGCCGCGAGGACTACGTCGGCGAATGGCTGCCGGAACCGCTGCTGACCAGCCCTGACGTCGCCGAGGACGTCGAACTCGCCGAGAGTGTCTCCATCGCGATGCTGACCGTGCTGGAGACGCTCGGTCCGACCGAGCGGGCCGTGTTCGTGCTCCGCGAGGTCTTCGACCTGCCGTACGGCGAAATCGCCGAGGCGACGGGCAAGTCCGCTGCCACGGTACGGCAGATCGCGCGGCGGGCACGGGAGCATGTGGCGGCCCGGCGGCCTCGGATGCGGGTGAGCCGGTCGGAGCAGCAGGCCGTGGTGGAGCGGTTCCTGACGGCGTTGCGCACGGGGCAGTTGCAAGAGTTGATGGAGGTCCTGGCGCCGGACGTGGTCATGGTCGCCGATGGCGGAGGGCTGGTGACCGCCGCTCTGGTTCCGATTCACGGCGCCGAACTGGTGGCGCCGTTGCTCGCGCGAGCGAACCGCGTGGTGGCCGCGTTCGAGACGACGGCCGTGTGGCTCAACGGCGCGCCGGCGGGCCGGATCGAGATCGACGGCGAACCGTCCGCGGTGAGCCTCGTGGTCGAGGACGGGCGGGTCACCCGGATCTACGTGGTGAGAAATCCGCAGAAACTGACGCAGCTGGACACACCGATCGAACTCGCCAGGTAGGCCAGTTGCGACACGGCGGTCGGTGGGTGTTCCGGGTGGTGACAACCGCCCGGAACACCCGGCCATCGGATACGGAGCCGACGTTGACGATGCAGCCACCGACGCGACGCAGATGAGGCAGTGCGGCCCTGGGGGGGGGAGCCCTTCTTCAGCCGGCGATCGGGCGCCGATCGATCGGGGTGTGCGGGGTGGCGACCGTGACGGCCGTACGGCGTGGCCCCGACCAGGGAGCCGGGGCGGCGTCGATGTCGCGTGCCAACCGATAGGCCAGCGCCTCGTAGTTGACCCGCCAGCCGCGGAAATGCGGCCATGCCTCCTCCGGCGTGCGCTCCATTGGGTATCCCTGTTCCGCCATGCGCGCCACACCTTGCAGAAATTCTTCGTAACCGAGCTGCAGCGGGTCGTCCGGGTGGGGATCGCCCTCGTACGGGATGCGGCGGACATCGGCGAGGTCGCGCAGGCAGACGAAACCCGCCCGCAGTGCCATCCGTACCTGGGTCTGCGGCTGGGAGGGGTTGAAGGCCAGCCGCAGCGCCGCGGCGTCCATCACGGACAGCAGGGAGACCAGCCAGTTGCGGGTCGGCCTGGGGGACCGGAAGTGGATCAGGACGGGGTAGGTGGTGTGGCTCTCGCTCACCTCGGCGCTCCACCGCTCCCAGTTGCGGAAGAACTCGATGAGGCTGTCGAGCAGTTCCACCTGCGCGTAGCGGGCGAGGACCTCCGGCCCCCAGGACGGGCTTCCCGCGCGGGCCTGCAACAGGGTGACCTCGGTTTCGCGGCGCTGATAGGCGGCGTAGAGAGTGGGCAGATAGCCGATCTGCAGCGCGATCACGATCGGGCCGGTGGCCGCTGCGCAGAAGTCGATGGCGTTCAGCGTCGCCCGGTTGCCGCTGGCGTAGCCGAGGGTCAGCAGCGAGGAACCGGACTCGGTCAGTGCTGCCTTGGCGCCGAGCCCGCCCACTGCCGCCTCCAGCAGCGCGTAGCCGACCAGATAGGACACCAGCCAGCCGATCAGCGTCACGACGATCGACAGGGGCGCTGCGGGAGCGAGCACCCGGTCCTTGGCCTCGGCGCTCGGCAGGCGGTCGGCCAGCATCTGGAACGGCCAGTGGACCAGGGAATGCACGACCCGGGCGAACCCGGCACGCGTCGGCCGGGGGATCACCAGCGTACGCAGTACCGAGGAGAAGAGCCCGAGCACGATGACCGCACCGGCCACACCCAGCAATCCGCGCACCACAGTTCGGTTCCTTCGTCGGTATCCACCGCTACGGGGGAAGAGTACGGCCCTGCTCCGTGAGGACGGCGACCTGGTCAGGGGCCTCGGACGTCGTGTTCGGTCATTGGACCGGACGGCGGAGCGCGCATCGGTCGAGGGCCACCGCGGGTCCGGGCCGACGGCCCGTCACGACGTGCATGCGGCCATAAGGGCTACGGATGGCCGCACTTGGTGGCTCCTGCGGCCAGGATGTGAGGCCCGGCGCGTACCGCGCGGTTACATGAGCCGGGGTACGGCCCCGATAGCCGCAACCAGCCGCAACCAGTCGCGAGGGAGCAATGAGCGAAGCACGCGAGAACCGGGACAGCGATGCCTACGACGTGGTGGTGCTGGGCGCCGGTCCGGTCGGCCAGAACGTTGCCGACCGGGCTCGCGCCGCCGGCCTCACCGTGGCCGTCGTGGAGCGGGAACTGGTCGGCGGCGAATGCTCCTACTGGGCCTGCGTCCCCAGCAAGGCCCTGCTGCGGCCGGTCATCGCGGTCGCCGATACCCGCCGGGTGGACGGTGCCCGCCAGGCCGTCACCGGTCGGCTCGACACCGACCGGGTCTTCGCCCGACGCGACCACTACGTCACCGACTGGGATGACGCCGGACAGGCCGAGTGGGTGAAGTCCATCGGCGCCGACCTGTACCGCGGCCACGGCCGCATCGACGGTCCCCGCCGCATCACGGTCACCAGGGACGACGGCACACGCCTCACCCTCACCGCCCGGCACGCGGTGGCCATTGCCACCGGCAGCCGGCCGTTGCTGCCCGACATCCCCGGCATCGAGGAGGCCCGGCCGTGGACGAACCGGCACGGCACCGACTCCAGCGCGGTCCCGGGCCGGCTCGCCATCGTCGGAGGCGGCGGAGTCGGCATTGAGATGGCCACTCTCTGGCAGGGCCTGGGCTCCCAGGTCACTCTGCTTGCCCGCCGCCGCCTGATTCCGCGCATGGAACCCTTCGCGGGCGAGCTGGTCGCACGCGGCCTCACCGAGGCGGGCGTGGACGTACGGGTGGGCACCGAGATCACCGCCGTGCGCCGCCCGGATCCCACCGGGCCGGTCACCCTCACCCTCGACGACGGCAGCGAACTGGAGGCGGACGAGGTCATGTTCGCCACCGGCCGGATGCCCAGCACCGACGACATCGGCCTGGACACGGTCGGCCTCTCCCCGGGCACGTGGCTTGATGTAGACACCACGTGCCTGGTCCGCGGGACCGACGGCGCATGGCTGTACGCCGTCGGCGACGTCAACCACCGGGCCCTGCTGACCCACCAGGGCAAGTACCAGGCGCGGACCGCCGGCGACGCCATCGCGGCCCGCGTCGCAGGCCTCCCCGTGGACGACGGCCCGTGGGGAGACCATGCCACCACCGCCGACCAGCACGCCGTTCCCCAGGTCTTCTTCACCGACCCCGAGGCGGCCGCCGTGGGGCTGACCGCCGAACAGGCGGCCCAAGCAGGCCACCGCATCACGACGGTCGATGTCGACTTCAACGCCGCCCAGGGCGCCAACCTCTACGCCGACAACTACCAGGGCCACGCGCGGATGGTGGTCGACCTCGACCGGGAGGTCCTGCTCGGGGTGACCTTCGTCGGCTCGGGGGTCAGCGAGCTGCTGCACTCGGCGACCGTCGCGGTCGCGGGCGAGGTCCCCCTCAAACGGCTCAGGCACGCGATCGCCTGCTTTCCGACCGTCAGCGAGATCTGGCTCTTTCTGCTGGCCGCCTACCGGCGCGACCGCACCTGAGCGGACGCGAGGGTCCCACCGAGGGGGCCGGTGCCCGGTGGACCGGGTGGTGGGTGCGGCCGGATGACGGCCGCGGGCCTGACGCCGGGGAGGGCGCTGAACCGTTCCGCATCCTGCCGGAGGTGTTACTCGGCTGCGCCGGAGCGGGTGCGCTGGTAGTGGCGCCTGGCCTTCATCCTGTTGCCGCAGACGGCCATGGAACACCAGCGGGCCCCGTTGGTCTTACTGCGGTCGATGAGGAAGCGCCGACAGTCCGGGTTGGCACACGACCGCAGTCGGCCGGGCATCGTCTCCTGCAACGCGCTCCAGGCCAGTACGGCCTCCACCGCCAGCCGGCGTTCCTGCGAGACGTCGAGCTCCCAGGACACCCCCGCGGGGGAGAGGCGCGGGCGGGACGTGACGCCCTCGAGGAGTGGGGCCAGCGATGTGGCCGGCCGGCTGCCACGCACCACGCCCTGCAGGGCATCGCGCGCCTGGAGGAGGTGCCGGTGCTCCTCTGCGCTGCCGTTTCCGCCGTGTTCCTGCTGCCAGGGCCTGGCCGCCTCCGGGTCGGCCAGCTGGTCCTGGACCACCCCGTTGACGACCGGCGTGGTGTTGAGGAGCTCCAGCAGTGCGTCCTGCTGCTCTCGATCGGCCACCGCCGCACCCCCTAACCCGATTGATCCGCTTGACAGGTTACATGAATCATGAGCCCGGTCGTTGCTCGCTGGCCGGAAGTGGATTTGACCGACGCGGCCCCTTCCGGGCCGAGGAGCTGCACGTCGGAGGCGGCTGCGCCGGGTGGTGGCCTCTCGCGCGCAAAGCCTTGAGGTGGGCCGGCGTCCTGCCGTCCGGGTGAAGTGACGCGCCCGACCCCCATCCCAGTCTAACCAACATGAGCTCCTTGACTGGTTAGGGTAAGTGTGCTCGACTGGATACATAACCAGTAAAACTCGATAAAGGGGTTAGGGATATGACCTCCGTAGTCCACCACCGCACCGCCACCGTCAAGGGTCTAGAGGTCTTCTACCGGGAGGCCGGCGACCCGAAGGCGCCCGCCGTGGTCCTCCTCCACGGCTTCCCGACCAGCTCGCACATGTTCCGCCACCTGATCCCGGCGCTCGCTGACCGCTATCACGTGATCGCCCCCGACCACATCGGGTTCGGTCAGTCCGCGATGCCGGCCCTGCAGGACTTCCCGTACACCTTCGCCGCCCTCACCGAGGTCACCTCCGGCCTGCTGGACCAGCTGGGCATCGACCGGTTCGCGATGTACGTGCAGGACTACGGCGCCCCTATCGGCTGGCGGCTCGCACTCCAGGCGCCGGACCGCGTCACCGCGATCATCACCCAGAACGGCAACGCCTACGAAGAGGGCTTCGTCAAGCCCTTCTGGGACGGCGTCTTCGCTTACGCCAAGGCCCCGGGGCCGGATACCGAAGCGCCCATGCGCGGCGCCCTGACCCTTGAGGTCACCCGCTGGCAGTACCTGAACGGTGTCGCAGACCCGAGCCTGGTCAGCCCCGACAACTGGGTCCACGACCAGGCGCTGCTGGACAGACCCGGCAACGACGAGATCCAGCTCAAGCTCTTCCGCGACTACCCCACCAACGTGGACCTCTATCCGCAGGTCCATCAGTACTTCCGCGACTCCCAGGTCCCGCTGTTGGCGGTCTGGGGCGCCAACGATGAGATCTTCGGCCCGGACGGCGCCACGGCGTTCAGCCAGGACCTGCCCGATGCCGAGATCCATCTGATCGAGTCCGGGCACTTCGCCCTGGAAAGCCACTTCGAGACCATCACCGAGCACATCCGCGGCTTCCTCGCCCGCGTTCTCTCCTGACGCTCAGGGCGACCGCCGCTCGGATTCGAGCCTCCAGGTTGGAGTGCGTGCATGCACTCGTTCTCGCGTGGCGATCCTCGGCGGTCCGGGGACGCCAGGAGCCGGCGGGCCATCCGCCGGCGGGCGTGACGGCCGAGGGGGCCGGCCCGCTCCCACGGCACTCCAACCTGCGGTGGATCTCCGTGGCGGCGCCTCCGCCGCATGGGGGAGGCGGATCCTGCGCCGGGCCGATCCCTGCGAGCTGCGGATCCAGAACGGTGATCCCATGGCAATCAGCGAGACGAGCCCCACGACGCCGGTCGAGGGGACCGAGCGGCCTGTGCGGCTCCGGGCGGAGCGGACAGAGCGCACTACCCGGGAGAGGGGAAGCCGCCGCCATCGGGCGACATACGACGCTGCCGGGATGGGTGCCGGAGTGTCTGCGCGAGCGGTCCACTCGCGGACCGATCCATTGCGGGCGATGAGGGACTGCCTCCGATGATTTGGCTCATGTCGTTCCCGGCGTTCGCGTGTCTACTGGTCTTGTTCGCCCTGGTGGAGAGCGCGTGGCGATGGTTCACGGGGCTGGGCCTGATCCCGTGGCTGCGCAGGCGCACGGAGCGGTCGTTGTCGACCACGGCCTTCGACGAATTCACGGCGGTCGTGAACGGAAACAAGGCGGTGGAGCTGGAGCAGCGGCGGGTGGAGCTGCTGCGGCGGGACGACGAGAGCGACGGTGCGCCGCCTCGCTCCAGCATCGACCTGGCCAAGGGCACCGCGTTCATAGTGCTGCCACAGGCAGCGGACGGCTCGGGCGTAGGCGGGCGCGATGCCCTTGAGGGCCGACGGTGAGACGCGAACCGGAGGGAACGGGTCGGCCGGGGCCAGGTCTTCCTTGCGCGCCCGCCTTGCCGGACCTGTTCAGACGGTCTTGATCTGGCCGCCGTCGATGACCCATTCGGCGCCGGTGATGTTTCGGGCGCGTGCGGACGCCAGGAAGGCGACGAGGTCGGCGACCTCCTGAGGTTCGCTGATCCGTCCTGTGGAGATGCCCATCTGCCGCGGCACGATCTCGTCCATCGCCTCCTGGGCGCTGGTGCCGGCCTCGGCGGCGACGGCTTCGGCGAAGCCGCCGGGAGCGGTCCAGAACGGCGTGCGGACCGGCCCCGGGGCAACGGCGTTGACCCGCACGCCACGCGGTGCGAACTCTTCCGACAGCGCCTTGGTGAGGTTGCTCAACGCGGCTTTGGCCGCCGAGTAGTCGACCACCATGGGGAAGGGCAGGCGTGCGTTGATGGAGCTGATGTTGACGATCGCTCCGCCGCCGTCGGCGAGGAGGTGGGGCAAGGCGGCGCGCGTGGTGCGGACCGCGCTGAAGAAGGTCAGGTTGAAGACCCGCTGCCATTCGGAGTCGTGGACGTCCAGGAAGCTGTTGCGCGGTGAGGTCACGCCCAGGTTGTTGACGAGTACGTCGATCCGGCCGTGCCGTTCCGCAGTGGCCTGCACCAGGCGGTCCGCGCCGTGCGGTTCGGCCAGGTCGATGCTGACGAAGGTCAGGTCGTGCCGCTCGCGCAGGGCGGTGAGCTGCGGGGACTCCGTACGGCTGCCGACGACGACGCGAGCCCCCTCACCCGCGAGTGCCTCGGCGACGGCCAGGCCGATCCCCTTGCTGCCACCGGTGACCACGGCGACCTTGTCCGTGAGTTCCAGATCCATGGGCGGCGCACTCCTCGACGTGATGCTCATGCGATGTGCAGCGCACATCAGGCGCATATCGGGCATATGTCTGCGGATCGAGTATCGCGTGCGCATCCGCCGCCGTTCCCACCGACACACGCCCGCGGCGCACCCCGCACCGTCCGGCCCGATGGTGCACCGAGGGGCGAGGCGGGGTGGGCCCCTGCGCACTCGCCCCACCACAGCGTGCAGGCCAGGCCCTGCATGCCCACCTGCCCGGGTGACAGGCCCATGCCCGCCGCCGAGGTGTCCTTGCCGCCGAACGACCGGCGTCGGCCTATGCGCCTGGGTAGTCGTGAAAGCCGCGGCCGGTCTTCTTCCCGAGTTGGCCGGCCTCGACCATACGGAGCAGCAGCGGGGGCGGCGCGTACAGCGGCTCCTTGAACTCGGCGTACATGGACCGGGCGATGGCGTGTGTGGTGTCGAGCCCGATGAGATCGGCGAGGGCCAGCGGGCCCATGGGGTGGGCGCAGCCGAGCACCATGGCGTGATCGATGTCCGTGGCGGAGGCACAGCCGGACTCCAGCATCCGGATTGCCGACAGCAGATACGGGATGAGCAGTGCGTTCACCACGAAGCCGGCGCGGTCGGTGGAGTGGATGACCTGCTTGTCCAGCGTGGCGGTGACGAAGCGCTCCGCACGCCGTCGGGTCTCGTCGCAGGTGAGCAGGGAGGGCACGAGTTCCACCAGACGGAGCACCGGTACGGGGTTGAAGAAGTGGATGCCGATGACCTGCTCGGGCCTGCTCGTGGCCGTTCCGAGCTTGGTGATCGGGATGGCGGAGGTATTGGAGGCGAGGATGGCGTCCTCGCGTTCGACGACCTTGTCGAGGGTGGCGAAGACCTCGAGCTTGACCCGCTCGGTCTCGGTGACGGCTTCGACGACCAGGTCCCGGTCGGCGAACTCGCCGAGGTCGGTGGTGAATCGCACCCGGGCCAGCGCCCTCGCACGGTCCGCTTCCGACAGCTTGCCGCTGCTCACGCCGCGGGCCAGCGAACGCAGGACGCGCTGTCGCCCGGAGGCCAGTGCTTCCGGGCCGGTTTCGGCGACGAGGACGTCGAGCCCGGCCCGGGCGCATACCTCGGCGATGCCGGAGCCCATCAGCCCGGCGCCCACGACGCCGATCCGGCGAATGGTGTCCATGCGGTCCGTGCGGTCCATACGGTCCGTGCGTTCCATCTGGTCCATGGGGTCCATGCCTTCTGTTCCTTCAGTGGTGCGGGTGAGTACGGGCGGGGAGCGCGGTGAGCTCCAGATAGGCACCTTCGTGTCCGCCGGTCAGCAGCCGCTGGGCGCTGCCGGTGGCGTGGCGGGCCCGCCACGGATGCTCGATGCCTCCGCTGTGCGGGAGGTAGTGGGGGAAGCAGCTGGACGCGACCTGGAGCCGGAGCCGGTGGCCCGGTTCGAGGCGGTGGCCGGTGTCGCCGAGTGCGATGTCGGCCCGGTGCCATCCATCGGCGACGGACGTGCCGGACATCCGGTACGGCGCCTCCAGGATCCGTCGGCTGATGCCGTCGGGAGCCACGTCGCAGAGCTTGACGACGAGATGGGCGGCGGGCGCCGTGGAGGCGACCGGCAGCACGAGGCGGACCGGGCCGGTCAGTTGCCATGGGGCGGCGGAGGCGGGGCCGGTGAAGGTCAGGACGTCCGGCCGCCGCTCGACCGTCCGCTCGTCCGCCGGCGCCAGCAGGGGACGCCACCAGTTGAGGTCGGTGGCCGGGACGAGGTTCCCGGGGTCGTGCTCCCACCTCACGGAAAGGGATGCCGTGTCGGGCCGTGCGGAGAGCGCTCCCCCCTCGGGGCCGGTCGCCGCGGCCGGGGCGTCGGCGAGGTGGAGCCGGACGGTGACCGTTCCGGCCGGTGGCCAGCTGCCGGCCGTGTGCCAGCCGCCGGCCGTGCTCTGCCAGCGGACGGGCGGTGGCGGTGCGCCCGTTCCGCCCCTGCCGAGGTGCCGGTGCAGGAAGTCGATCACCGGGCGCAGCGAACGGTCCAGCATCGTTTCCCGGGCGACCGCTTCGGTGAGGTGATCGGGGCTGCGCCCGCCCGAGGTGAACATGTCGTCCTGATGGTCGACGGCGGCGGCCACCAGGTACTGAGGTGCGCCCGACGCGCGCCGGGCCCGCCGCCAGTCGCTCAGCTGGCCGCCCTGGAACAGGTCGTACCAGCCCGTGCAGTGCAGGGTGGGCACCCGCCCGTGCCCCGGATCCCGGCCGCCGAAAGCCAGCTGCCGCCAGCGTGGGTCGCCGGGCGGTGTGGTGGCCCACTCGGCCGTCGGCAGTACCGCGGGCCCGGCGGGCAGTCCGTCGAGGAGTTCCGCGAACGGCCGGCGCGACCAGTCGGGGACGGACACGAGATTGGCGCGGTCGGTCCAGGTGGAGGTCAGCCACTCCGCCATGGGGCCGAGCCGGAACATCCCGTTGCGGTGGACGAGTTCGCCGCCGATGTCGGTTGTCGTCAGGCGGGACACGAGCGCACGGACGGCCGGATGACCGCAGGAGACCGCGGCCCAGGCGGTGAAGCCGTAGTAGGAGTTGCCCCAGCAGCCCACCGTGCCGTCCGACCAGGGCTGGGCCGTGATCCACTCCAGTGTGTCCCAGGCGTCGCGGACCTCGGCGGCGAACGGGACCGGCTCGCCCTCGGAACGGATCTTGCCGCGGACGTCCTGCGTCACCACGGCCAGCCCCGCCTCGGTGAGCCGGGCCGCGATGTCCGGCAGCAGCGTGTCCGGGTGCGTCTGGTCGTACGGGGTGCGGATCAGCACCGCCGGACGGCTCGTACGGGAGCGGCGCGCGGACGGCAGGTAGACCTCGGTGTGCAGCCGGACGCCGTCCCGGAGGCGCACCCGGAAGGGTTCCGCTTCCGGAAGCGGCGTGCCGAACGGCATGGGGGAGGCGGTGCTCACCCGGCGTGGCCCGAGGGCGACAGGCCGGCCGGGGCGTCCCCGTCGAGCCCCGCGTCGGCGGTGGCGATCACGGCTCGTTCGGCCGGCAGATCCAGCGACCGGCAGACCGCCAGGTACAGCCCCGCGGAGACCGCCAGGCCCACCAGCATGGTGATGTCGAGGCCGCCCATCCATCGGGCCACGGGCCCCATGCTGTCGCCCACCACCGCGAACGGCATCATCGCGGCGAACCCGACGACGTACGACACCAGGCCTCGCCAGCTCCAACGCCCGTATGTTCCCCGCGGGTTGAAGATCTCGCGGATGGAGTAGCGGCCGCGGCGCACCACGTAGAAGTCGACCAGGTTGATCGCGGTCCACGGGGTGAAGAGATAGCCGAGCACGACGAGGAAGTGCTCGAACTGGTGGAGGAAGGTCTCGTCCGAGCCGAAGGCGATGGCCGTGGACAGCAGGCCGATGACGACGAGCGTGACCACCCGCTTGGCCACGGTGGGCCGGATCGGCCGGATCGAGTCCATGCTCGACAGCAGGGTGAGGCTGCCGCCGTAGAAGTTGAGCGTGCCGATGGTGATCAGCGGCAGCACCGACACCAGCAGCAGGGTCGTGCCGAACCCGTGGAAGATCTCGTCGCCCGCCGAGATGACCGATTCGACGAGGGCCGCCTTGGGGAACAGGCCGGCCGCCACCGTACCCACGAGCATCATCCAGGCGCCGCCGACGGTCGCGCCGAGGTACGTCCACCAGAACGAGGACCGCACGCCCACCGTCGGTGGCAGGTAGCGGGAGTAGTCGGAGACGTAGATCGACCAGGACAGCTGGTAGACCGCGGCCGTGAAGAACTGGACCAGGAAGGGCGCGAGGGCGAACGCGCCGAGGTCGACCTGTGCGGGGCTGAACGGGTCCACGGCCAGGATGCCGACGCTGAACACGATCAGCGCCGCGAGCATGACGTACGTCAGCCAGCGCGACGCCCGGTGGATGAAGTCGTAGCCGACCACCGCCAGCACGATGCCCACCACCGCGTAGCCGAGATAGCTCACCGGGTCGGGCACCCCGGCCAGATGCTCCAGGGTGCGGCCGACCAGGATCTGGTTGAACGCCGTGTACCCGATGTACGTCACCAGCGCGGTGATCCACACCAGCAGGGCCCCGACATACCCGAACTGCGGGCGGGACTGCACCATTTGCGGCAGCCCCAGCTGCGGACCCTGGGTGGAGTGGAAGGCCATGAAGAAGGTGCCGAAGGCACAGCCGAGGACGACCGCGACGGCCGTCCAGATCAGATTGCCGCCGAGCGCGACGCCGATGGCGCCGGTGGCCACGGTGGCCAGGTGGGCGTCACCGGCGAACCACACCGGGAACAGGTGCCAGACCTTGCCGTGGCGTTCGGCCAGCGGCACGTAGTCGATGGAACGGGTTTCGATGACGGGGCGGCCGGCGGCGGATTCCGGGGTGGCCGGGGGAGTGGCGGACGCGTTCGAGCGCGAGGTGAAGGTCATCTCGGGACCTCGTTCGGTGGGTGGGTTGCCTGGTTGAGGGAGGCGTACGCCAGCTGCTCCAGGAGCAGGGAGGCCTCGCGCGGGGAGTCCGCGGCCACATCGATGACCCGTTTGGTGACGGCGACCGCGAGCGGGGGCAGGGCGGCCAGTTCACCGGCGAGCCGCAGGGCGTGGTCCAGGTGTGCGCCCTCGTCGGCGACCTCGGTGAGCAGCCCCCAGGAGAGGGCCTCGGCGGCCGTCAGGCGGCGGCCGCGGAGGACGAGTTCGCGGGCGCGGGCCGGGCCGACGAGGCGGGTCGTCCGGTAGGTGCCGCCGGAGCTGGGGAGGATGCCGATCCCCACCTCCGGCAGACCGAAGGTGGCGGTCGGGTCCGCGATGCGGAAGTCGGCGGCGAGAGCGAGCTCCAGTCCGCCGCCGAGGCAGTATCCGGCGATCGCGGCGACGGTGGGCTGCGGGAGCGCGGCCACCTTCTCGTAGACGGCGCCGGAGTCCCGGTAGTAGGCGGCGATCGCCTCGGGGGTCATCTCGCGCAGCTCGCCGGTGTCGGCGCCGGCGGAGAACACCGTGTCGCCACCGGTGAGGACGACGGCGCGCGCGGTGGTGACCGCCTTGTCGTCGAGTGCCCGGAGCAGTGCGCGTTCGAGAGCGGTGGAGAGGGCGTTGAGTTTGGCCGCCCGGCGCAGCGTCAGCACGGCGGTGCCTTCGCTGCGCCGGATCTCGACGGTGCCAGCTGCGGTCATGCGCCGGCGCCCGCTGCGGCCCGGGGGAAGTCGAGGAGGCCGAGGCCGCGCTTGCCGATCTCGTTGGCGATGACCAGGCGCTGGATCTCGGACGTGCCTTCCCAGATGCGGTCGACGCGCAGCTCGCGGTAGAGCCGCTCGACCGGGTAGTCGCGCATATAGCCGCGGCCGCCGAAGATCTGCACGGCGCGGTCGATGACGCGGCCCGCCGCTTCGGAGGCGGACAGCTTGGCCATGGCCGCCTTGGCGTGCAGGGTCTTGCGGTCGCCGCCCTGGTCGAACTCCCAGGCAACCTGGTGGACGAAGGCGCGGTTGACGGCGATGTCGACCGCCGAGTCGGCGAGCATGGCCTGGATCAGCTGGCGTTCGATCAGCGGCTGCCCGCCCTGGACCCGTTCGCGGGCCCACTCGGTGGCGAGGGCGAGGGCCCGCTCGGCGGCGCCGACGGTGCGGGCACCGATCATCAGGCGCTCCTCCGTGAACCAGCTGCGGGTGAGGTCGTAGCCGCCGCCGATCTCGCCCAGGACCGTGTCGCCGCCGACCTCGACGCCGTCGAAGATGTACTCGGGGTGCTCGTAGACGAAGGTGTGCATATAGCGGGGGACGCGCTTGAGGCGGACGCCCGGCAGGTCCTTGTCGACGAGGAAGAGGGTGGGCGCCTTCTCCTCGCCCACCAGGGCGAGCACGAGGAAGAAGTCGGCGGCGTCGCCCACGGTGACGAACCACTTCTCGCCGTCGATGCGGTAACCGTCGGCGGTCGGGGTGGCCGTGGTGGTGATGCCCTGCGGGTCGGACCCGGCGTCGGCCTCGGTGATGGCGACGGCATCGCGGCGCCGTCCGAGGATGTCCGGTACGAGGTAGCGCTCGCGCTGCTCGGAGGTGCAGGCGGAGAGGGCGTTGGCGGGCCGCCACACCGTGTCCCAGAGGGCGTTGGTGAGCTTGCCGAGCTCCTCCTGGACGACGACCTGCTCCAGCACGCTCAGTCCGGCGCCGCCCCACTCGGTGGGCATGTTGACCGCCTGCAGACCGCTGGCCAGCACCGCTTCGCGGATGGACCGGTGCGCTTCGGGGGAGAGGCCGTTGTCGGTCTCGCAGGCGTCCTCGTGGACCATGATCTTGGTGGCGAGTGCGGCGGCCCGCTCCTTGAGCTCGGCCAGGCGCGGGGTGTAGGCGAATTCCATCAGGCTGTCTCCTTGTCGAGTACGTACGAGGGTCCGGTCAGTTGCCGAGGACGATGCGGGCGTCCAGCCCCGTGGCGCCGCTCGGGGTGACGAGCAGGGGATTGACCTCCAGCTCGGCGATCTCGGGATGTGCGGCGGCGACGGTGGTGATGGCCTCGATGGCGCGCGCCGCGGCCGCGATGTCGACGGCCGGGCGCCCGCGTACGCCGTGCAGCAGCGGCGCGGCGGCCAGGCGTTCCAGCAGGGCCTGTGCATCCGCGGCCGTGACGGGGGCCAGGCCGAGGCGGATATCGCGCAGCACCTCGGTGAGGGTGCCGCCCAGGCCGACGAGCGCCACCGGGCCGAAGCGGGGATCGCGCCGTACGCCGACGATGAGTTCGACGCCGTCCCGGGAGTCGGCCATGGCCTCGACGCAGTAGCCCGGCGGGTCGAGGCGGCGGGCCATATCGGCGTGCGCGGCCCGGACGGATGCCTCGTCGGCGAGACCGAGGGCGACGCCGCCGGCATCGGACTTGTGCAGCAGCCCCATGGCCTTGAGGACGACGGGCCCGTCGATGCCGGCGGCGGCCGCCGCGGCCTCGTCCTCCGTACGGACCAGGTGAGCGGCGGGGAACTCCAGGCCGCCCTGCCGCAGGAGTTCGCGGGCGCTCCAGTAGTCGTCGCCGGTGACGGGGACGGCCGGGGCGGGCACCGCCGGGACGTGCGGGGTGGGCCGCTCGGCACGGTCCGCGATGCGGCCGAGGACCTGCGCGGCGTGCTCGACGGAGCCAAAGACGCAGACCCCGCGGCGGCGGAGTTCGACGGCGGCCGGCGCGTCCGCGTACATGGTGTGGACGGCGACGGGCTTGCCGTGGTGGCGGATCCGCTCGGCCATCACGCGGGCGGTGGCGACCTCGGCGTCCGCGAGGGCCTCGCCGTATCCTCCGTAGCCGCCGAAATAGCCGGTGACCAGCACGGAGTCCACCGCGTCGGCGCCGAGGGCGAGGTCGAGGACGCGCCCGAAGGAGGTGATGTCCCGCTCTCCCGCCCCGGCGAGGTCGACCGGGTTGGCGGTGCCCGCGGACGGGGGCAGCTCGGCCTTCAGCCCGGCGACGAGGCCGGCGCCGAACTCCGGGACCTGGAGGCCCTGCGCCTCGGCGACATCGCTGGCGAGCGAGGCGTGGCCGCCCCCGTCCGCGATGACGGCGACCCGGCGTCCGCCGCCGCGCCGATTGCGGTGCAGCGCGCCCAGCAGATGGGCGAGTTCGGCGACGGTGGCGACGCGATCGACCCCGGCGGCCCGGCAGGCCGCGTCGATCACGGCGGAGTCGCTGGTGAGCGCGCCGGTGTGGGAGCGGGCGCCGCGCATCGAGGCCTGGCCCGCGCCGACGGTGAGCAGCGCGACCGGCTTCCCGGCCCGTACGGCGTCGGCGGCGGCGCGGGCGAAGGCGCGGCCGTCGCCGAAGTCCTCGCAGTACAGGGCGATCAGCTCGGTGCCGTCGTGCTCGGTGTAGCTGCGGATGAGGTCGGCGGCCGTCAGATCGGCCTGGTTGCCGAGCGAGGCGAAGCGGGCGAAGCCGAGCCCGTCCCGTTCGAGGAAGCGGCCGAGCTCCAGGGCCATGTTGCCGCTCTGGGAGACCAGGCCGACCCGGCCCACGGGCATGTCGTTGGAGGCCAGGCACAGGTCGGAGGTGGTGTCGAGCACACCGAGACAGTTGGGGCCGAGCAGGACGGCGCCGGCCCGGCGGATGCGGTCGGCCAGGGCCGCCTCGCGCGCCCTGCCCTCCTCGCCCAGCTCCGCGAAGCCGGCGGTGATGCCGACGATGGCGCGGGCCCCGGCGGCGAGGGCGTCCTCGACGGCCTCGTCGAATCCGGCGGCGGGCACGGCGATGACGGCCAGGTCGACGCCATCGGGGGCATCGACGGCCCGCCGGTGGACGGCGCGGCCGAGGACCGGTTCGCCGCGGCGGTTGACCAGATGGACGGGACGGCGGTGCTCGCCGCGCAACGCCTGCACGCTGAGCCAATTGCCGTACTTGGTCTGGTCGTTGCTGGCACCGATGACGGCGACGGACGCGGGGGCGAAGAGCCCGGACAGGTCGCGTACGGCGGGGGCCGCGGGGTCGTGGCGGGGCAAGGTCGTCGTCACGGGTTCTCCTCCGCGGGGTCGGGGGTGACGAGAACGTCGGCGGCCGGCACCGGATGTCCGGTGCCCCAGGCGTCGGCGCCGCCGTCGACGGTGATCGTGGTGCCGGTGATGTACGAGCCGCCCGGTGAGGCGAGGAAGCACAGCAGGCCGGACACCTCCTCCGGGCGGCCGAACCGGCCGAGCGGCACGGCCTGTTCCCAGCGGCGCCGGTCCGCCGCGTCGTACGCCGCCTCCATGCCGTCGGTGGCGATGGTGCCGGGCGCGACGCAGACGGTGCGGATGCCGTAGCGGCTCCACTCCAGCGACAGTCCGGCGGCGAGGTTCTCCAGCGCGGCGCGGGCGGCGGTGGCGTGCACCATGCCGGGGATGCCGCGGCGCGGGGAGAACGCCATGAAGAAGACGGCCCCGGAACGGTTGGGGATCATGGAGCGGACGGCGACCTCGCGGGTCATCGCCCAGCCGGCGTCCACCGCCAGATCGTGCACGGCCCGCCAGCCCTTGGGGGTGATCTCCTCGGCGGGCGCGGTGAACTGGCCGCCCGCGTTGTTGACGAGCACGTCCACGCGGCCGAAGGCCTCCAGGGCCGCGTCGACGACGCGCCCGGCCTCGCCCTCGGCCCGGATGTTCGCGGGCACGGCCAGGCAGGTCCCGCCGGCGGCCGCGATCTCGGCGGCCACCTTCTCCAGCGGTTCCGGCCGGCGGCCGCACACCACGACCCGGGCTCCGCAGGAGGCGAAGTCGATGGCCACGGCCCGGCCGATGCCGGTGCCTCCGCCCGTGACGAGCACGACCTTGCCGTCGTGGACGTCCGGGCGCAGCGGTGTTGGTCCCACAGCGCTCTCTTTCTCTTCCGAAAGCGGGTTGCGACCTCTCGCGATCAGCAGATCGCAATGAACTGACTGATGCGTTGGTCGGGAATGCGGCATCACTCTGAGCCCGCCCGCAGGGGAGTGTCAATAGGTAGTGGGAGCTGGAATTTTGAGGATCGCGGCCGGATTTGGAGTGCCCCGTTCCGACCGGCGGCATTGCGATTACCGCAACACTGGCGCTACGGTTCCGGGCCATGGACGAGACAGCGCAGCGCGTGCGCCGGATCATCGACGGGGCCGCGGAGACACACCGCGACTTCGCGGCCCGGATCGGCCTCGAACCGACCAAGCTCTCCAAGTCCCTCAGAGGGCGCCGACGCTTCACCTCCGGCGAGCTGGCCGCCGTCGCAGCGGCCGGAGGGGTGAGCGTCGAATGGCTGGTGCACGGAGTCGGCCCCGGGCCTGCGGAACAACGGGCCGACCCGCTCGGGGGGACGCCCGGCGACCCGGACCGGGCGGGCGACGAGCGCCGCACCGAGTTCCTCGAAGCCGCCTGGCGGCTGATCTCGGAGCACGGCTACCACGCCGTACGGATCACCGACATCGCCCGCGCCTGCGGCGCCAGCAGCGGCGCCGTGCACTACTACTTCCCGACCAAGCAGGACGTGCTGAACGCCGCACTGCTGCACTGCGTCGAGAGCGCCTTCGAGCGGCAGAGCGCCGAGCTGAAAAGCGTGGACAGCGCCTACGAGCGGCTGCTGCGGCTGATCGACCTGCAGCTCCCGGCCGACGGCCGCATCCGGGACGAGTGGCTGGTCTGGCTGCAGTTCTGGGCCGAGACCGCGCTCCGCCCCGAACTGCGCGCCCTCCACAACGACTTCTACGCCCGCTGGCGCGAGGCCGTGGTACGCATCGTGCGCCGGGGGCAGCACCAGGGGCAGTTCCGGGCCGACACCGACGCCGAACAGCTCGCCCTAGGCCTCACCGCGCTCACCGACGGCCTGGCCATCCAGGTGCTGACCGGCGCACCCGGCGTGACGACGAAGCGGATGCGCGTCGTCCTCCTGGACTTCATCGAGCGCGAACTCCTCGTGCCCAAGACACTTACAGAAAAGGCGGAACGTGCCGATGTCTGATCCGTACCGGCCGACCGGGACCACCTCGACGCACGGGCCGGAAGGGTTCGAGAAGCGGGTCCGCGCCAACCTCGCCGCCTTCGAGCGACGTACGGTGACGGCCCCGCCGGACGCCCGCCGTGCGGGTGTCTGCCTGACCCTCCACACGCACCGGGGCGAGCCCCATGTGCTGCTGATCAAACGGGCCGCCCGCGGCCGCAACGCGGGCCAGTGGGCCCTGCCCGGCGGTCGCCTCGACGGTGCCGAGACGCCTCAGCAGGCGGCGCTGCGCGAACTCGCGGAGGAGACGGGCATATCCGCCGGCCCGGCCGACGTCGCCGGGTTGCTGGACGACTTCGTCACCGATTCCGGATTCGTCATCACTCCCGTGGTCGTGGTGCCCCGGCCGCCGCTGCGGCCGAAGGGCAACCGCGACGAGGTGCACTCGCTGCACCCGATCCCGCTGCGCCGGCTGACGGACCCGGACGTCCCGCGCTGGCGTACCGATCCGCAAGGCCGGCCGCTGCTGCAGATGCCGCTGCGGCGCGGCATGGTGGTCCACGCACCGACCGGTGCACTGCTGTGGCAGTTCCGTGAGGTGGCCCTGCTGGGCCGGGCCACCAGGGTCGCCGATCTGACGCAGCCGGAGTTCACCCGTACCTGACGACCGGAGGCCGAACGCTGACGTTCCTGGCAACCGGCGCACATATCCCGACGCCCGGTGGGAGTGGCTTGCGGGTGGCGGCGCACTGCCGGGACGGGCTCCTCCCTGTCCGGGAGACGGCGGGGACGAGCTGTCCGAGCTGACGGCCGTCTGGCTGTGCGCCGACGGACCATCATCTCCTTGGCCGATCCGGCCAATTGGCCAAACATCAGGCGGGGTGACCCCCGCCCTGAACGCGATCCCTGCGCGTTCTATGCTGCAGGGGAACCATGATCATGTTCATGTCGTCATGCGTCATGACTGCATCCCCCTGGACAACCGCAGAAGGAAATCCCATGCGCGTTCCCGCCCGTATGTCCCTCACCGTTGCCGCCTGTGCGCTGGCCGCCCTGACCCTGACCGCTTGCGGTCCGGACGGCGACGACAAGGCGGCCGGCGGCGGACCGTCCTCGAAGGCGACCGCTTCCTCATCCGCGGACACGGGTTCGTCCTCGGGCGGGGCGTCGGCCGGGTCGACGGGAGGCGGCGGAGGCGACGGGGTCACGGCGGCGTGCTCGACGAAGAACACCACGGTGGCGTTCACCGCATCGGCCTCCCACGCCAGCGAGCAGCAGCCGGCGACGGCCACGGTCAAGGTCACCAACACCTCGGGCGCAGCCTGCACGATCGTCGGTGCCAGCGTCCTGACGGCCAAGGACGACCAGGGCAAGTCCGAGCCGGTCACGGCGGACACGGCCGGCAACGGCACCGACGGCGTCGACATCAAGCCCGGGGCCACCGCCCAGGCGTCGGTGGCCTACACGGACCTGAACTTCGAGGGCAGCGCGTCGGGCAGGGAGATCTGCGCGGTGCAGGCGTCCAAGGTGGAGATCGCGCTGCCCAAGGACGTGGGCCGTACCGTGCGCGTCACCAAGGCCGACGGCTCGGCCGGCGTCTTCAGCGTGTGCCGGCCGGACGTGAAATTCTCCGGCTTCACCAACTGATCGGGTTGCCTGTCCGACCGTGAACGCCGGTCGACATCACGGCCCCCGAGGGAGTCGCGCAGCGGCGGCATCGCTCAGCGATGCCGCCCGCCGCCACGAATTCAGGGCGATGCCGATCGGCTGGGCGGCGAGGCGGCAGCCCGGGGCGCGCCGGCGGGAAGAGGACGAGCCGCCCGAGCAGACCGAGCCGCCCGAGCAGACCGAGCCGCCCGAGCAGACCGAGCCGCCCGAGCAGACCGAGCCGCCCGAGCAGACCGAGCCGCCCGAGCAGACCGAGCCGAGCCACTCGGTCGCTGCCCCGAACTGTGTCATCGGATCCGGTGCAAGGTAAATGCGTCGACAGCGCCCCTCCGCGCCCGGCAAAGTGGCCGCCCGTGACGAGCAGTGAACTGTGGACCCGTGCGACTGCCGACCGCTACGACGCCGAGGAGACCGAGATGTCCTCGGCCGCCGTTCTCGGACCGACCATCGCCTTCCTCGCCGAGCTCGCCGGAGACGGCCGGGCACTGGAGTTCGCCATCGGAACGGGACGGGTGGGCGTCCCTCTCCGGGAACGCGGCGTGCCGGTAGCGGGCATCGAACTGTCCGAGCACATGACAGCGGTGTTGCGGCGCAAGATCGACGAAGACACGCTTCCCGTCGTCATCGGGGACATGGCCACGACCGTCGTCTCCGGCGAGTTCGCCCTGGTCTATCTCGTGTACAACACCATCACGAACCTGCTCACACAGGACGAGCAGGTCGAGTGCTTCCGCAACGCCGCACGTCATTTGGGGCCCGGCGGCCGATTCGTCATCGAGCTGGGTGTGCCGCCGCTGCGATTCCTGCCGCCGGGCCAGGTCGCGGTGCCGTTCGATGTCTCCGAGCAGCATCTCGGTTTCGACACCTTCGACCTGGTCGAGCAGATTCTCGTCTCGCACCACTTCACCCGCGACGGCGACGACGGCCGCTACCGCCGCGGCAACTCCCGGCACCGGTACGCCTGGCCGGCGGAGCTCGACCTGATGGCGCGGATCGCCGGGCTCGAGCTGGAACGTCGCGTCGCGGACTGGGACGGTGCGCCCTTCACCCAGGACTCCACGAAGCACATCTCCGTGTGGCGCAAGCCAACCTGAGGTCGGCCACCGGGCAGCCAACGTAAGGCATGCCTGTCTCGAAACTCCTGTCGGAGGCGACGAGCGCGGACTGGTGGCGGGGGCACGGCGGGGCACGGCGGTGGCCCGGCGGTGGCACGACCCGCAGGCCGGGGCTTCGATGGCGCGCAGGTCTACACGCAGTCGGGGCACCACGGGCCGAGTCTGCCCAAACGCCAGTCTCTTTCGTCGTTCTGAGTGCGCATCGTCTTGACCGTTCGATGCAGGGTGCAGGCGAGGCCGAAGGTGGGCGGGTCGCCGCGACGTACGACCTGGGCGTGCTGCTGCGGGTGGTCGTAGAGCAGATCCCAGCCCGGGACCGCGGAGGGGCCAAGGGGGACGACCCGGGGGCGTCCGTCGGCGTCGATCTGGAGGGGGCGGCGGGTCATGTCGGCTCCTGGGACGAGAAGCCCCCGGCGGTCGGGGGCTTCTTGCAATACCACACGCCGGCACTCCGTCCGAGACCGACGGGGCCTCCGCCCGCTACGGGGCGAGCTGCCTACTCCACCGCATACAGCAGCTTGTACTCGGCGCCATCCGCCCTGAAGTGCAGACTGCGTTCACCCGGCGTGTCCGTGATCCACTGCTTCCCGCGCTTGTCATCCCTGTCCGGGTCGTCGTCCTCCCAGAGCGAGACGGCAATCCTTCCCGTGAAGTCGCAGTCGTACTTGACGGTGTACATCCGGTCTCCCAGCACCGTTCCATTCCATACAGTGCCGCGATTCTGGACGACAAGCCTCGGCTCGTCGAAGCCGCTCCAGGCCTCAGTCGTGACGCACTTGAGCTTCTCCAGATAGAGCTTGGCCATACCGTCCCCTGTGCAGGATCCTTCTCGACACTTCACATACTGCCGAGCCGCAATAAACGATCTCTAAACGCTCTGGCGCGGTATTCGTCGCAGAAGCGACGCCCCGCCCGGGGAAGTCGAGCATCGACGCGGCCGGGCTGCCAGGGCCGGCCGCGTCCGGATCGAGGCCGGGTGTTGACCTGGTACCGGTCCAGAGGTGGGTGGCACCGGGCCGACGTGTCGGCGGTCGAAGCGCCGTCGGCGGAGACGTCCGCGGATGCTCCGTTTCGCAGGGATGAGGTGACGCCGTGCCGGGGGGAGCCGGCGGCGCGCTGCCGACTCCCCGCGGGCTACGGCAGGTTGGTCTGCTCCAGGTAGCAGGCCGACCCTGTGTGGCGGGCGCGGGCGACCGCGTGAAGTCGGGCGAAGGAGTGCGGAGACATCTCCTTCTGCCAGGCGTCCAGCGGTTTGACGGCGGCCTCGCTGTGTTCGCCGGGGTCCAGGACGATGCTGTCGATCTGCTGCCGGGTCAGTCGGCCGCCGTCGAAGATGAAACCGATCTTGTGAGTGGTCCACTCACCCAGCGGGGGCAGGAAGTGCACGGCCAGCAGACGGGGCTCGGCAGCCAGGCACAGGCCGGTCTCTTCGCGGCATTCGCGGAGCGCGCACTGCCAAGGGGTTTCGCCCGGGTCCATGTTGCCGCCGGGCCACTGCCACACGTGTGGCGGGTAGGCGGCGCGCAGTTGGACCGGACGGTCGGCTTCGTCGGTAACGTACAGGCATCCATAGACGGTGGCTTTCGGCAAGGTCGCGATGTACTGCTCGGGCGGCAGCCACGTGCCACTCATGCTGTCTCCTCCACGACGTGCGGTCGGCGGTTTTTGTGGTCATCGTCCGCCCCCGGCCTCCGCGAGGGCCACCGCTTCGGCCGAGGCCTGTGGAGCAGCGGGCCGGCCCGGCCACTGGAAGACCAGGCGGGAGGAGGGCTTCTCCAGGATGTGGCCGGCGGGAAGTTCGTGGTCGGGAGTGCCTGCGGGGTACGCGGACATCTGTGGGTAGCCGGTATGGCGCACGTGCTGGTCCCAGGCCCGTACGCAGGCGGCCATCCGCTCCGCCAAGAACGGTCCGGCCGGGCCGAAGGCGTGGACGACGAACTCGGAGCGGCGCTCTTCGGGCGTCTCGCCGGGCTTGACCAGGACATGAGTGAGGTAGGCCAGCGAGCCGTCCTCGGCGGTCGCGGCGGCGTCCGTGCCACGTGGGAGGGCGACCGGACCGGTGTCCCGGGTGCCGGCCAGTCGGCAGAACCGGGGCAAGGTGGTGGCTGCATAGAGCTGGAGCGTCTCGAACGACTCCATGCCCGCAACGGTGACGCCGGTGGGCAGCTCGTGCCGCGGGCCTCGCAATGCCTCCTCCAGGCCGACGACGTCGGGGGGTGTGCCGTCCTCATGGCGCAGCTGGAGTTCGCCCCCGGCCAGGTCGGTGGTCGGGGTGGTGCGGGCGGTGGCGCCGCGGTCGCGGACGAACCCGCAATACCTCCAGTCCCGCGCGTGCAGCACGTCGCCGTGACGCTGGAGCGCGATGACGCGGGTATATCCGTGGATCTCCAGTGGCAGCACCAGGTACCGGCCTTCGGCGAGCTGCGCTCGCCACGCGGGTGCGATGTCCCAGCAGTTGTGGGTGATGATGCTGCCGTCGAACCCACCGGGCGGCATGTGGCGGGGCGCGCCCCGGCTGCCGTCGCCCAGGAGAACCGTCACCTGCCCGCGGCCGGCCTCGGAGGTGAAGCGCTCGGTACGGTGGACGACGTACGGGTCGAGGTCCATGGTGACCACGCGCCCGGCCGGGCCGATGACGTGGGCGATCAACTCGGCGTTGTAGCCGCCGGAGCCCGACTCGAAGATCGTCATCCCCGGTTCCGGGCGCAGCTTTTCGAGCATGCCCGACTGCAGCCAGGGCGCGGACACGGAACTGACGGCAGTCCCGGCCTCGTCCCGGCGGGTGACGACGGCCAGGTCGCCGTCGTAGGCGGTCCGCAACGGGCTTTCCGGGGTGAAACGGTGCCGCGGAACCGTCCGCAGCGCGCCCTGGACCGCGGGCGAGGGCGCCCAGCCCCCGGCGATGACGCGCTCGGCCATCTCCTGCCGTAGGCGAACCGCTTCCGCCGGTTCGCCACCGACGGCGGGAGGGGCGATGGCGTGCGGGTAGGCGTGCACCGGCGGCAGGCCGGGCAGGACGCCGGGCCACACCGCCTCCAGAGCCTGGGCGGAGGGCGCGAAGATCGAGCCGAGGCCGGCCAGGGCGTGCAGGTCGTGCCACTCCCACCGCCGGAAACGGTCCGGCTCGGGCAAGCCCGGCGTTCCGCCCCACACGCTCACGCGGACCACCGCGGACAGGCGCCGCACCTCCGCACGGTCGTCGTGGAGGATCGTCAGCAGGTGCGCGTCCTCGGCAGCCGCCGTCAGGCCGGTCTCCTCGGCCAGCTCCCGCACCGCTGCCGCAGGGGCGGACTCGCCGAACTCGACGTGCCCGCCGGGCAGTTCCCACATGCCGCGCGTCGAGCGACCGAGCAGCACGCGTCCGGAGCCATCGGTGACCACCGCGCCCACACCGACCACGGCCTGCGGATCCGGCCGGCCCTTCTCGACCACGTTGAAGGCACGCTCCGGGCTGCGCAGCACGAGGACCGCCAGCCCCTCCGCGTCGAACCTCGCCACCTGCGACCACCCTTCGGCCAGCAGGCTGATCTCCTCCTCGTCCAACGCGATGTCCCGCCGCTCCTGCGGTGTGGCCGCCACCACGAGCGTGACCACCACCAGCGCGCCGCCCGGCCGCAGTCGCGCGCCGAGGTCGTTCAGGACCCGGGCGCGGTCGTGCAGGAAGGGGAACATCAGGCGCAGGGAGATCAGGTCGTAGCCGTCTTCACTCAGCTCCGCCGGATCGTCGTGCTCGATGTCCCGGCACAGCCACCGCACGCGCTCGCTCCCCGCCCGTTCCTTCCGGGCGCGTGCCAGGGCGCCCTCGGCGAAGTCGACGGCATCGACGGTGTAGCCGAGTTCGGTGAGGAAGACGGCGAGTTCGCCGGTGCCGCAGCCCAGTTCCAGGGCCCGCCCGCCGTCCGGGGCGGGCGCGTGCCGGGCGATCAGGTCTCGTTCGCTGTCGCGGAGTGGGCGGAAGCCGCGATTGTCCAGATAGTGCTGGGACCAGTCGGCTCGGTCGTATGCCACGGATTCGCTCCTTGCCAGCGGGTGCGGGTCCGGTCGCGTCTGATCTGGTCGCGTCCGGTCCGGTCGCGTCCGGTCCGTTCCTCGACTCGTCTCGGCTGTCATGACCAGCCCATCTCCGTGTAGAGGCGGCCTGCGCGGATACCCGCGATGGCGGCCCGGGTTTAGGGCACGGTGCGCGCGGGGAGGGCGTCCGGATGCCACCAGCTCCAGCTCGTGCATTTGTCGGGCTCCCGGATTTCCGGCGTTCCTGACCACCTGCGGGCCCGGAAGACCATGGCCATTCGGGGCCGGCCGCCTGGTGTGTCCACGAGGTGGACGACGTGGGCGAGTTCGACCTCGCCCGGCGCGATCAGCAGCCCCGCTTCTTCGTGTGCCTCGCGGACAATGCAGGAGAGGGCGGACTCCTGCTCGCAGTGGCCGGCCAGGAAGTGCCAAGTGGACCCGGCGAAGGCGGAGTCGGGGTGGCGCAGACCGAGCAGGACCTCTCCAGCGGTGTTCTCCAGATAGAGATGCGCACCGATGACGTTGAGGACGGTTCTTCCTCCTCCGGACTGTCCTGCCGGGGCGTAGGGGCGGCAGGTGGCATCGGCGGCCGTCGGGGGAGTGGGCCCTGGGCTGCGGGTGTGGAGCGGCTCGGCGTGGCGGTGGACCAGGTCACGCAGGTGCCGCAGGTACGCGCCGGAATCGTTGTGGATCAGCGCCGATGCATGCGCCGGTGGGAGCTGGTTCGGCAGGGCCGGGTCGGTCTGTGAGGACGGCTCGGTCTGTGAGGTCGGCTCGGTCATGGGCGCACCGTCCCGGTCTCGGTGTCGGACGCCATGGATGCGGCTCGGTAGCCGGCGGCCTGGAGGGTGAACATCTGGGCGTAGTCGCCTCTCAGGGACATGAGTTGCTGGTGAGATCCCGACTCGGTGATCCGCCCGCCGTCGAAGACGTAGATGCGGTCGCACTCGACGACGCTGGCCAGGCGGTGGGAGATCAACACGGTGATCCGGTCGTCGCGGAGTTCGTCGCGCAGCACGGCCCGGTAGACGTCGTGTTCGGCGCGTGGGTCCATGCTGGCGGTCGGCTCATCCAGCAGCAGCACGGGGGCGTTCTTGTAGAGACCTCGGGCCACGGCGATCTTCGCCCACTGGCCGGCCGACAGTTCCTGGCCGCCGCGGAACCGCTTGGACAACAGCGCCTGCCAGGTGCCGGGCAGCCCGGTAATGACCTGATCGGCACCGGCGGCCCGCGCCGCGTCCAAGGCGCGCTGCGGATCCGCCTCGGTGAGCGTGCCGGTGGAGATCGTGAGGTTCGCCAGCGCGCTGAAAGGAAAGTGCACCGGGTCCTGCAGCACGGTGGCCACACGCATCTGAAGGGACTCGGTATCCAGGTCCGTCGTCGCCACCCCGTCCCAGAGGACCGCGCCGTCCTGCGGGTCGTAGAGGCCGGCGAGCAGTCGTGAACAGGTGCTCTTGCCGGAGCCGTTGAGGCCGACGAAGGCGACGGTCTCCCCGGCGCACAGGGTCATGGAGATGTCAGCGAGCGCCGGGGCGTCCTTGCCGGGGTAGGTGTAGCTGACGTTCCTGAGGGTGATCGTTTTGACGGTCTCGGGGGCGGTCCGCTCGCGGTGGCGGGGCTGCAGCCTGCGGCATCGCTCCTGGAAGGAGAGGAGGTCGGTCACCCAGATCGCGTGCTCGTAGACGAGGTGGGCGACGTCGACGAAGCGGGTCAGGGAGGTCTGCGCGGCCTGGATGGCGATGACTGCCCCCGCGCCGGCCGCCAGGGGGAGCCATCCCGCGATCAGCATGGCGCCCAGGGCGATGTAGGTGACGCCGGCGCCGGTTCCGCCCAGAGCGCGTCCGGCCAGTGTCATCAGAGCGGCGTGCACGCCGAGGCGGGTGTCCTCTTCGGCGATGCGCGAGGTGAGGCGTTGGTGCTCGTCGAGGAGGGCCCGCTGGGCGGTGTCGGCACGCAGTTCGGCGGCGGAGTCGCGGTCCAGCAGGAGCCAGGAGAAGACCCGCACCCGGCGCTGAAGAGCGTTCCACCGCGTGAAGCTGTGGAAGCGCGCCCGCGCGGTACGTACTGCCGCGGCTCCCACGGGCAGGACCGACAGAGGAAGCAGGGGGAGCAGCAGGGGGTGCAGGACGGTCAGGACGCCGGCCGTGCCGATGAGCCCGAGGAAGGCGGACGCCAGTGAGACGACCTGGCCGACGATCTGCCGCGCGTAGAACAGCCCGCGGTCGTTGGCGCGGAAGGCGTCGTCGTGCCAGTCCGAGTCGTCGACCACCTCCAGGCGCACATGCGCGGTCAAGTGGAGGAAATCGCTTTCCAAGGCCGTGCGGATCTTGGGCGTTACCCGGGCCTCCGCGACGGCCACCCCTGCCTCGAGAAGGGCCCGGGTGGAAAGGAAGGCCACCACGAGCAGGATCTGCGGCACGGCGGAACGGACCTTGTCCGGCGTCGGCCCCTGGGCGAACAACTGGTGAAGGACGGCGACGGAAGCTGCCAGGCCGAAGGCAGCCATCGCCGCGGAGACCAGCTGGAGCACCACCACGGCCACCGTTGCCGGGCGGTCGGCCTGCCAGGCCAAACGGCCGATCTGCCGCACGATGCGCGGGAGCTGCCCGAGGATCTGGCCGACCGTCGCCTTGGCCGCGGCGCCGTCGTGGATCGACCAGTACGCGTCTTCGAGATCGTCGGTGAGGTTCTCGCTCGTCGGTCCCGCCGGCACCTCCGCCGGTGGCAGCGCCAACGGTTCACACCGGGGTGTGGGCACCTTTGCCCGCGGCCCCGCGGTGGCTGCCGACTTGTTGTCCTCGCTCATGCTCCCCACCCCGCATCCGGTCGTGATGAGCGGCGAGCGCCAGGCGGGGAAGCGTCAACCAGGCGCCCCTCGAGCGTCAGGGGCAGGGCGGGAGCCGACGGCCGCCGTTCGAACGCGTCGGGACCATGCGCAGGCACGGCTACGGGATTCACGGTCTCTCCAAGAGGGTGGGCGATGAGTACAGGTGCTCTAAAAACGGCCCGGATCGCGCCCCGTAACGGGGTATTCGGGGGCAAATAGTGAACGCATGTTCTGTTCTCTGGTGGAGGGTGCGGGGCGGTTGGCGTGCGGGTGCTTGGGGGGACTCGAACGGCTCGAATCACCCTTTCGAGGTATTGCGGCCGTCGGCCTTGGACGCGGTGTTGCGACTCGTCAGCGCCGGTCGCGGGCATGGCGGGGAGGGCACCGGCGGATTTCTGCCACTGCCCTGGCCTGGCTGTCGGATCAGGCGGCCGGATGCCCTGCGCTGCGTCCTGATGCGGTGAGCACGGCGTCGAGTTTCTGCTTCAGCGTGCTCGTCAGGTGGGGGCGGGGCACGCCCCTGCAGGCCGTACGGTTCGAAGCGCCGCCGGGGTCATCCCCCGCAGGCGCGGGGAGCAGTTGGTCGGCCCCTCAGAGGAATCAGACCACTCTGTCGAAGGTGGCTGAGCCGCCGCTTGCCTCAGGCATCGTGGACAACTCGCTTGTGAGCGCCCGACGCGCCGCGGTGACGAACTCCCCGGTGCTGGCAAACCGAGCGCGGAGTGCTTCGGAGCGTGCTGACGGATCGATTTCAGCAGCGCTGCCTGTCGCACCCGAAGGGGAGGCGACGATGCGCGAGTGGATCCGGTACTCCTCACCTATGCTGCGCACCACTTCGGCTCCCCGCTCGGCGATCTCTTCAGGTCCGACCAGCCGAACCCGGACGTACGCCTCATCCAGCGCCCTGCGGGCAGCAAATCCCTCTTCCCAGCGCCCCGTATCTGAGAACGATGGGACGAACCACCCATGGTCCAGCACTCGATACGCCTCGTCGGCCTGGGAGAGGAACCGTTCGTACGCCTCACGGCGCATCTCGCGCACGTCGACTGCTCGCCGCTCGGCCCGTTCCTCGCGTGCCAGCTCTCCCTGATGCCGCAGTTGCCGACCGGTCACCCATGCCGACGCCGCTCCGGCCAGTCCTGCAGCGCTGAGCGTCGACAGGGAGGTGATCAGTGCAACAGCGATCGTGTCGTTCATGGTGGCCATTGTTTCCCTTCGATCGACCCCGGATCAGGCGAACGACTCCGTACAGGACCCTGGAGCCCTGCAACTGGGCAAGCGGGGCGAGGCGTGCCAGTGAGGCCATGGGCCACGTCGCTCAGGACGTCCGCCGGCTGTGTTTCCGGCATCCTCCGGAAATCCACCGGCCAGCACCAACACGCCCCCGGACAACGGAAAACGGCTCACCGAAGGGTCAGTACTTCCACACGTCCCGGCCTCGTGCCCGGCAGTGTGGGGCAGCGCCCAGGGAGGGCGAACCGTCCGGTCTTCCGACTGGGTGAGGCGATCAGGGAGGACTCCGACATGCCCCTGGCCAAGGCCACAGCCAACGCCGTAGCCAACGCCGCAGCCAACGCCGAGACTGAGGTGCTGATCGTCGGTGGCGGGCCGGTGGGGCTCACCGCCCGAGCGCTCCTGGAACGCTGGGGCGTGCGGGCATTGCTGGTCGAGAAACACCGCCAGTTGACGCCCTTTCCACGCTCCCGGCTGGTCAACGTGCGCTCGATGGAGATCTTTCGCCAGCTCGGGCTGGCCGCCAGGATCACCGCGGCCGCGTTCGCGCCGGAGTACGGCCGCATCCGCTTTCGCGACACCCTGAACGACCGCGACTTCGCCACAGCGGCGATGGTCGGGGTCAACGCGCCGGTACCCGAGACCCCCGTGCTCGGTGTGGTCACCTCGCAGGACCGAATGGAACCCACCCTGCTCGCCGCGGCCCACACACCGGTACGGTTCGGGGCCGAGCTGATCGACCTGACCGAGGAAACCGACAGCGTCATGGCCCTGCTCGTCGACCGTGACAACGGTGCCGAGACTCGTGTCCGTGCCCGTTACGTGCTCGCCGCCGATGGCGCGAACTCCCCCGTCCGGCACCTGCTGGGAATCGACACCACGGGCCCCGGAACGCTGGGGGCGTCACCACCGTCGTGTTCGACGCAGACCTCGACCGCTGGTGCGCCCGCCGGCCCGCCGGGGTCTACTTCACCGCGCACGGCTCGTTCCTCCCGCTCTACCCGGAAGGGGGCTGGTCCTGGTTCGCCCCCACCCCTGAGGACCCGGCGCGCGCCGACTGGCCCGCTCTCGTCTCACGTGCCCTCAGCCCTGGCGCCGGGGTACGGGTCGAGGTGCTGCGGGTTCAGCACTGGGTGATGAACGCGTTCGTCGCACAGCGCTTCCGCCACGGCCGGATCCTGCTGGCCGGCGATGCCGCGCATGCGATCCCCATCATCGGCGGCCTGGGCATGAACGCCGGCGTCGCCGATGTGCACAACCTGTGCTGGAAACTGGCGGGCGTTCTCCACGGGTGGGCCGGACCGAGCCTGTTGGAGTCGTACGAGACCGAACGACAACCGGTCGCCCACCAGACCCTCCAGCAAGCAGTGGCCAACACCCGGCTCTTGCTCCAGGTGCAAAACCGGCGCCGCGACCAGCTCCAACGCGGCGAAGCGACGGCGGACGGGATCGAACTGCCGTGGACGGAGGAGTACTTCGCCCAACTCGGTCTTGTGCTCGGCGTCGCCTACCACTCCGACGCCGTCCTCACCGACGCCGTCCTCACCGACGCCGTCCACACCGACAACGGCACCCCACCCGAGCCGCCCCTCAGCGGCACGGACTACATCCCCACCACAGCCCCGGGCCATCGCATGCCACACCTCTGGCTCAGGACCGACACCTCCACGCTCGACACCCTCGGCGAGCGGTTCACGCTCCTGACCTCGGACCCCGCCCGATGGGAGCGGCAAGCCCTCGCCGCCACCCCCTGGCCACTGGGCATCGAGACCCTTCCGCGCGAGCACATCAACCTCTGCGGCCTCCACTCACACGGAGCACTGCTCATCCGACCCGACGGCCACATCGGCGCCCGCTGGGGCGACCACCCACCGACCGACGCCTCCCTACGCGACGCCCTCACCACCATCACCCGCGCGACGCCCCCCTGATGGCTCAGCACCGAATGACGCCGACGGTTGAAGACCGAGCGCCGCCCGCAGGCGCCGGGCGGGGAGGGGCGGAGACACGTGCATACGGGCTCGCCTGCCTCAGTTCACCTGGTGCCTGTCCGGTCGAATGTTTCGGGAACCGACAGGGTGTCCCAGCGGGTGACGGGCCAAGCGACGACCACCGCCCGTCCGACGACGTGATCGACGGGCACCATGCCACGGCCGGGCCCGTGCTGGTGGTAGCGGGAGTCCCAGGAGTCTTGCCGGTGGTCGCCCATCACCCAGATGTGCCCGCTGGGCACCCTCACCTTGAACTGACCGTCCCGGTCGGTGCTGCACGGGGTATTCCCGGGGAACACATAAGGCTCCTTGAGCGCCTTTCCGTTGACCTTCAATGGGCCGGTTCCCTTGCATTCCACCGTGTCGCCGCCGACGCCGATGACACGCTTGATCAGGTTGTCCTCGTCGGCGGAGGGCATCAAGCCGATGGTGGCGAGGACTGTCTGTACCGCATTGGGCCGCGCTTTCGGCTGCCCGGCCAGCCAGTGGGCCGGATCGTGGAAGACAACGACCTCACCCCGTTCGGGCTGTGCGCCGAACCATGGGGTGAGTTTGTCCACGAGCACGCGGTCGTGGAGCTCCAGTGTGTTGCGCATGGAGCCGGACGGAATGGAAAACGCCTGCAAGAGAAACGTCTTGATCAGCAGGGCAAGCACCAAGGCGATGCCGACAAGGATGGGCAGCTCTTTCCAGAACCGACGCGCCCCCTTCTTCGGCCCCTGATGCCCCGCACGCACACCTTTTCCGTCTCTGTGCTCAGTGCTGTGCTCGGTGCTGTGTTCAGTGCTGTGTTCAGGGCGACGCTCGGGGTGCTCCTCAGCGCCCTCGTCCACCGGTCGCGAGTTGATCGCCAATTCCCCCACATCCACGGTTCATGTCGAGCTGTCGCCTCTTCGCTGCGCAGCGCATGCCCGCCCCCAGACCCGGCAGGTAACGCAGCATACGCATATGTTTCATCCGGTTTCCTTAAAAGTGCGTCTCAACTGGCTTGATCACTGGGCTGACTGCCGTGATCGCGATGGTCGAGGGCCTGGTTCCCGGACGAGTCGGGGGAGTTGTACCAGCGGGTGGACCCGGCTGCTCCGGTACGTCCGCAGGGTGGTGGCCGCCGTCGATATGCGGATCGACCGGTGCTGGCGGTGCTCGAATTCGTGGCCACGACCGGCAGTACGTGGCGGCGGGTTGTCGTCGGTCCACGGCCTGTCAGGTCCTACCGCGAGGTGGCCGCCGGGCGGCGAGGGCGTCCCCCACCGGCGGTTCGCCGAGTGGAGCGGGGCCCGAGCTGAAGCGCCGACCGCAGACGGCTGAGCCGGTCGACGGCCAGCTCGTCGACCGCCGCTCTGATGGTCGGCGGCTCACAAACTCAGCTGGCCAAAGTGCCCTGGTGGAAGTAAAGAGGAACCGGGGCCGGCAGGTTCACGTGCCGGCCCCGGCAGTGTCAGCCATTCATGGCCGCCCAGAACTCCTCGAAGGACATCTGGCGGTCGCCGTTCGTGTCGAGCGAGTCGATCAGCTCCTGGGCCTGCGACTCGGTGATCTCCGAGCCTTCCAACTCCGCCACGACCTTGCGGTATTCGTCCGCGGTGACCTGGCCGTCCCCGTCGATGTCGTAGCGCTCGAAGACCTTGCGCGCCGCCGTCTCCACGATGTCTGCCATGTGCTCCGCCCTTCTGTGATCTTCGCTGACGGGTCCAGATTATCCGTCCGCTCGGAGCAACCCGGGCGCGCCCGACCTGCTTGGCTGCAGCGGGCCGAACTCGCTGCTCGTTGCCCTCATGCACCCCCCGGACTGCCTCGGCACCTCGCACGGCGACCTCGCCCGGCCGAGTGAGCCCCGGCTGACGGCACGAGCCCCCACCCGTCACCCCACCCGTCACCCCACCCGTCACCCCACCCGTCACCCCATCCGGCCGTCGAGACTCCACCCACAACAACCCTCGCACCAACACCGCGGCCCTGCACCAGGCAAATAGGGAGACACGGGGGGTGCTCGAGGTGAAGAGGGCGCTGGAGATGAAGACGACTTCTGAACGACTCTCTTCGATCGGTCACATTTCCTTGTCGCGATCCGTCAGGGCAGTGACAGCAACATGAAAGCCCGAAGGAGACGGCGATGGAATCACGTTCGATCACGGCGGAGTACCCGATGGTTCCGCGGATGGCCGACGACCCTGGGGAGCTCGTACCCGAGCTGGCAGCGGTGTCGGCGGCGCTGTTCAAGGTCACCGGCAATGGTTCGGTACCGCGCTCCACGATCAGCCTGGTCCAGCTGCGAGCGGGCCAGATCGTCGGCAGCACCTACCTGACCGTTCTGCACACCGGCTTCCTGCGCAAGGCAGGGGAGTCGGAGGAGCGCATCACATCGGTGGCCTCCTGGCAGGACTCGCCGTATTTCACCGGTGCCGAGCGTGCCGCTCTGGCACTCGTGGAAGCCGTACTTCAGCCGTCCACGCACGGCGAGAGGGTTTCCGACGCGCTGTATGCCCAGGCAGCAGAGCACTATGAGGCCAAGGCGCTCGCCACCCTGATGTTCGCGATCGGCCAGGTCAACTTCTTCATCGCCGTGGCGCTCATCGCCAAGCCGGTGCCCGGCCGGTCGTTCACCGACCCGTGGAACTGAGACCGCCTGGGTAAGGCTCGCCGTTCGGATCCTGTGCGGGATCCGAACGGGCCGACCCGCTGACGCTATCGAGCACCAACTGGCGCGTCGTGCGACCCGTCGGACAGGTCCTGCGTGTCCTTCCGGTCTGTGCCGGAAGGACACGCGCGGGGTGATTTCGGGGTTCGCGTGTGGTGTGGTCTGGCGTAGGACACCAAGTTGGCGAGCAGTTCGCGGGCTCCGGGGGTGTTCCGGACGACGTCCTGGCCGCGGGGGCGGGGGCCGCTCAAGTCGAGGATGTCGCGGGCGGCGGCCAGGTCGCGGAGCCGGTCGCGGAGGGCGGCGGTGTTGGCGGCTGCGAGGTACTTCCGCGACGTAGGCAACTGGGGGCGCTGCATTCCGAGACCGTCGAGGTGAGACGTATCACTCCCTGGGTATTTCGGGTCGGGCGTGCGCGATCATGATCGGAATGGACGCTCGTTTTCTTGGCATAGCTGAGCTGGTCGAGGCCCCATCCGTGGCGGTCGTGGTCGACGTCATGCGTGCTTTCACCGTGGCTGCCTGGGCTTTTGCCCAGGGGGCGGAAAAGATCGTTCTTGCTGAGTCGCTGGACGAAGCCCTGGCGCTCAAGGCTCGCCACCCGGATTGGCTGGCGCTCAAAGACGGTCCGCCCGCGCCTGGATTCGACATGGTCAACTCGCCGGGCCTGCTGCGGTCTGTCCACCTCGGCGGACGGACCGTTGTGCAGAAGACCACGGCAGGGACGGTCGGCGCCCTTGCGGTCAAGGAGGCGTCGCTGGTGCTGTGCGCCAGCTTCGTCGTGGCGGAGGCAACCGCTCGGCTCTTGCGGACCAGAAAGAGTGGCAGCGTCACGTTCGTGGTCACTGGCGACGATGGACAGGCCGATGAAGATCTGGCGTGCGCTCAGTACATCGCTCGGAGAGCCACCGAGGCTGGGACGGATGCGGCTGGGTTCCTCCGCCGCGCCGGCGAATCGCGCGCCGCCGCCGAGCTGGCGGAGGGTGTGCGTCAAGGAGTCCATCCTGACGACGTTGCACTCTGTCTTGAGGTCGACCGGTTTCGCTTTGCCATGGTGGCGACCTTGGAAGACTCGCTCATGGTCCTCCGTCCGTGCGCTGTGCCTTCGTTGACCGACAAGGCTTTGATCTGATCGCTGGTGAGGTCCAACTCTCGCCATGCGAGAGCCGGCGTCCGGTCGGGTACGCGGCATCAGCTGCATGTCCCGTTGACGGTGGTTCGGGTGGCGGCAGGTGACTGACCGGAGCGGTGCCCACAGTGACCGCGAGTACGGGAGGAGCCGCTGGGAGCGGAGGGTTCAGCGCAGTCGGCGTGCGCGCAGCACCAGGTCGTCGGTGTGGTGCGCGCCGGCGCCGCCGTCGGGTGCCACGCGTGGCCGCTGCTCGTCCACCTCCACCCGCCAGTCGTCGTCGAGTACGGCGGCGACCATCGAGGGCCGGACGTAGTCAGCCGGGTCGAAACCGCTGTCGTGCGCCTGCCGGGTGTCCATCCCCGCGTGGTGTACGAGCAGCAGTACACCGCCGACCGCGACGGCCGCGAGCAGCGCTCGCTCGGCCGCGGCGTCGGGAGTGCGCAGCAGGGCCGGGTACTGCGCGGAAACCAGGTCGAAGGAGGCCGGAGGGAGCGCCGCTTCCGTCAGTGTGGCGTGCACCCAGCGAACGGCCAGGCCGGCGTCCCGCGCATGCCCGGCCGCCCGCTCCAGCGCTACGCCCGAGACCTCGAGCGCGGTCACGTCCCAGCCCCTGCGCGCGAGCCAGACGGCGTCCGCGCCCTCACCGCAACCGACGTCGAGCACCCGCCCGGGTGTGAGCCCGGCGACCTCGGCCACGAGCGCACCGTTGGGCTGACCGCTCCACAGCTGTAGCCGGTCGGCGTACCGGTTGTCCCACTCCATCCGCACCGCGGGGTCGCCGATGTACCCGTCGGCAGGCGAGGGGGTGTCGGACGTCGGCGATCCTGCTGTGATGTGGTCGGTCATGGGCCCACCATCACCCTCACGTCCCGGTCACGCCACTCCTGTTGCCGATCCGGCAACACGACGGCCGAGTGGCGTCACACCGTGTACGGTGCCCGCCGGGCGGTATCGCGCCGGCACGCCCTCGATCGGCATTGTCCGTAGCAGCAGACCCCTTGCGGGTACGGCCGTCGCGCCGCCGCTTACGGGCCATTCGGCCGGACCGACGTCCTCTCATCGCTACGCGACGGGGACGAGCTGCCGGACCGTCTCCTGGAGGCCGTCCTCGTGTCGGGGACCGGGAGCTGTGCGCGGCGTTCGCGAGCAACTCCAGCCGCGATGCGTGCGATCCGGCGTTCCGGCTGCGTCTGGCGGGGCTCGGCCCTCCGGAGAACGGGTGCGCTCTGTGGCAGCACGGGGAGGTGAGGTCCGCGGCCCTGGCGGCCGCCGACCCGGCCGGCCCCGGCTGATACGCGCCGGGTGGGCTCGTCGAGACGCTGTTGAACAGCCGAGGAGAGCCGAGAGCCCCGAGCGGGTGATCGGTTGTGCCGCCGTCGGCCGGGAGCGGCCGCGCCGGCGGGCAGTCGTGGTGGGGGTGCTGTCCGGGTTCAGGGAGTGGAGTTGGTTCGGGATGCGCACTCGAAAGCGGATGGACAGCCCGCACCCAGAGTGTAAACATATGCTGCATGACACATATTGATGCATCGACGCAAGATTCTTGCTCCATGGCGTGGCCGACTGGCTTCCGTGCCTACACAGGGCATGGCGGACTGCGCGAGCACGGCGACGACATCTCCATCGTCGTCTCGGACCGGTCGGCCATCAGCGCCGCGATGTTCACCCAGAGCCTCTTCGCAGGTCCGGCCGTAGTCCTCAGCCGCGCCCATGCCGCGGCGCAGAACCTGCGTGCCGTGACGACGCTTGCGCAGAACGCGAACGTCGCCACCGGGCGCCAGGGCGCGGAGAACGCCGCCGAGGTCGTCCGCCGAGTCGCGGGGATTCTGGGCATCCCAGAGGGCGAGGTACTCATCGGCTCCACCGGTGTCATCGGACGCCCCCTGCCGATGGACACCATCCGTACGCACTTCGACGCGACCGCCAAGCGCGGCCTTGCGGCGTTCGAGGCCGGACCGCTCGATGTGGCCCGCGCGATGATGACCACCGATACCCGCCCGAAGACCGCCGTACGGGCCGTCGGGCAGGCCCGCATCGTGGGCATCGCCAAGGGTGTCGGCATGCTGGAACCCAATATGGCCACCATGCTGGCCTACGTCTTCACCGACGCGGAGGTCTCGCCTGGCGACCTGGACAGCGCATTGCGCGGAGCGGTGGACCGTACGTTCAACTGCCTGAGTGTCGACACCGACACCTCCACTTCGGACACGGTGGCGATCATCGCCAACGGCGCGGCAGGGCCGGTCGATCCGGCGGAGTTTTCCGGCGCCCTCGCCGATCTGTGTCTGGATCTCACCCAGCAGATGGCCAGTGACGGCGAAGGCGCCACCAAGCTCTTGCGCGTCACGGTCGCCCAGGCCGGCGACCACGGACAGGCCAAGCGCATCGCCAAGAGCGTGGTCAACTCTCCTCTGGTCAAGACCGCCGTCCACGGGGCCGACCCCAACTGGGGTCGAGTACTGATGGCCATCGGCAAGAACAGCGACGACACCGACATCGTGCCGAGCAACGTCACCGTGAGGTTCGGCGGCATCGAGGTGTACCCCGAAGAGCCCGAGGCCGACACCCTCGACAAACTCGTCGACATCATGCGCCGGGACGAGGTCGACATCTTCATCACGCTCGGCCTCGGGCAGGCCGAAGCCACGGTCTACGGCTGCGATCTGTCCGCCGACTACATCCGCGTCAACGCGGACTACACGACATGACCGGACCCGACCGCAGCAGCGGACTTCACACTGTTCTCGTGATTCCGCAGTGGCAGGGGTCGGCTGCACGTAATCCGCAACGGCTCGCTGAGGGGGCGCACCGGCTGAGCGCACTGCTCCCCGCAGCGCGACGCACGGTCGTTGACCTCGACCTCCGGCCCGGACAGGACCTGGACGGCGTACGCCACCTCGATGTGCTGACCCGCTCGTTGGAAGCGACCAGGGCCGCTCTGGGCCGGAGCGGCGAAGACACCCTCCTCGCGGTGGGTGGCGACTGCGGTATCGAGCTCGCGCCTGTCGCCCGCGCCGTGGCTCGCCATGGCGACAGCCTGGCCGTCGTCTGGTTCGACGCCCACGCGGACCTCAACACCCCTGACACATCTCCCTCGGGGGGCTTCCACGGAATGGTGCTGCGCACCCTGCTCGGCCAGGGGCCGTCGCCACTCCTGCCCAGGCGGGAGGAGCGCCTTTCCACCGGGCAGATCGTGCTCGCGGGCGTTCGTGCCCTCGATCCGGCCGAGCGGGACTTCGTCGCATCCGAAGGAATTCGAACCCTGTCGGTTCAGGCTCTTCAGGATCCGGGTCAACTGGTTTCTGCGGTGGCAGGTACCGGGGCCACGCACGTCTACATCCACCTGGACCTGGACGTGCTGGACCCCGGGCACTTCACCGGCCTGTCCTGCCCAGAGCCCGGAGGGCTGCAACCCGACCAGCTGCGCGCCGCCCTGATTGCGCTGACCGAGTGCTTCAACGTCGTCGGCATGGGGATCACCGAGCATGCCCCCGACGTCCACTCGGCCGGCAGCGACCACGTCCTCCAGAAGATCCTTGACGGCATGGCCTTCCCATAGCGACAGCCTCCACTGGCCGGTCACCGCTTTCCTGCCGCACCCGGGCCAACCCCGCTGATGGGTGCTCAGGTGCTCAGGTACTCAGGGGCAGACGGGCTTCCCCGTAGAGGTTCACGCCGTACGGGCGGGCATGGGACCGGAAAGGCGGGGGTACCCGCGCTGGTCGGCCGAAGTCATAGCTGGTCAGCCGGAGTAATAACCGGAGTAATAAGAGGTGACTCCGGCCGGACCGCCGCGACGGCCCCGACCCTCGGCCTCCGCACCGGTGACAGGCGACCCCACCTCCGCGGCAAATTCCGCGAGTGCCTCGTCCTGTAACCGCCGGGCAATGGTCGAGGGCGAGACCCGCCCTGCGCCCCCCATCCCCGGCGCCACGTATACGGTGTGCGGCGATGGATGACGACGTGCGGCCCTGGGACGCGGCGGCGCCGCTCGTACGGGCCGCGCGCGCCTGCCCGGCATGCGCCGAGGCCTGTGCCGCCTCGGTGAACTCCGCGAGATCCGCGTCCCGCCACGCCGCCGGGTCGGCGACCGCGCGTCGCAGCAGATACCGGGTGAACGCCGGCCAATGCCGCAGGACGAGCCGTCCGAGTACCGGGTACTCGATGAAGGCGGTGAACCACATCCGCCACAGATTCGGCAGGACGTCGCGGTGGCGCGTCCACGGGTGCGCCATGTTCAGCGCCAGGAAGGCCCGGAACCGCTCCGGGGCCCGCTGGCAAAGGCGGAAGCCCACCCCGGCACCCCAGTTGTGCCCGACCAGGGTCACCCGGTCGAGGCCGAGCGCGTCCAGCAGCGCGAGTACGTCGTCGCCGAGTCCGTCCGTGTCGTAACCGCGCCCGGTCTGCTCCGACCAGCCGAAGCCGCGCAGATCGACGCAGATCAGACGGTGGCCGTCGGCGAGCAGCGGGACGAGCGCACGCCATGCGTACCAGTGCTGCGGGAAACCGTGCAGCAGCACGACGGGCTCGCCACTGCCGGACTCGGCGATGTGCAGCCGGGCGCCGCGGACCGTCACCCACCGGTGCTCGGTCCCTTCCAGCGGGGGCATGGGGCGGTCGCTGTTGATCATGAGGGGATCCCTTCGCCAGAGACGAGAAGCCGCGTTCACCCCGCCAGGAGGCGCACGATCCGGCGAAGGTTCCCTCCTGTTTGTGTGTACGTACGTCCAGGTCTCGGCCAGGTGATTTCCGTCGTCTTCGCGGAGGCCTTGACGCTCTGGGCGTCCAGCACTCGCGCGTTCACTCACGCACTCACTCACGCACTCACTCACTCACACACTTACGCACGCGCTCGGATCGGCATCGCGGCCGTCGCGTTGCCACACTGGATCCACAGCTGACAGACGTTGTTGACGGGACATCGGTCCGCTCAGCTTCTGGCAACACTCGAAAGAAGACCTCCGCCCGCGGCGGGGTCCAGGAAAGGACGTCGTTGTGAATGTGGAAACAGGGTCGTTCGCGCCGCAGCGAGCCTCGGTGGACGAGTTCCGTGCCTGGTACGAACTTTCCGTGACGACAACCGCTGCCGACTACCCGAGCAGCCCGGTGCCGTCGTACGACTCCTTCGTGCAGCAGCTGCGCAAGCCCGTCTCGTACCTCGGAGTGCAACGGTTATGGGGCGCCCACGACAACGGGCGGCTCATCGGCACGGCGAGCGCCGCTTTCCCGCAGGACGAGAACAGCGCGCGGGCGATCATCTCCGTGCGCGTGTCCGCCCGAGACCGCAGGCGCGGTGTCGGGACACGGCTGCTCCGGACGATGCTGCCGGCCCGCGGCTGCCGGATCATCGCCGGTCAGGCAAAGGCAGGGGCGGCCGGCGAGAAGTGGACGCACGCCCTCGGCTTCCGCACGGTCGCGCAGCGCGCCTCACACCACCTGGAAATCAAGAACACGGACCCGACGCGATGGCAATCACCGCCGGCGCCCGGATTCCGGATCCAGAAGTGGGCGGACACCGCCCCGGACGAACTCGTGCGGAGTTTCGCCAGGGCACGCAACGCCATAGCCGACTCACCGACCGGCGAGGCAAGCTACCAGCACCCTGACTGGACCACGGAACGGATACGGCAATACGAGGCCAGGATGCGTGAGGTCGGCGAATCACATCGATACGTCGTAGCCGTGGACGAACGCAGCGGTGAGGTGGCGGGTTTCACCGAGATAGCCATCGTCCCTCAACAGGAGAGCCACTGCTACCAGGAGGACACAGCTGTGCTGCCCGAATTCCGCGGGTTCGGACTCGGCCGGGCGATCAAGGCCGCGATGATGTGTTGGCTCACCACCGACCTTCCTCGGCTGGAACAGGTGCACACGATGACGACGTCCGACAACCTTCACATGATCCGCGTTAACGCCCAGCTCGGATACGTGACCGACCACGTTGTGACAAGCGTCGAGTCCGAGGTCGGAGCGCTCGAAGCCCGCCTCGCTGACCTCACAAGGCAACCCCTCTAGGTGGTCTCCGCAGCGTTTGTGCTCTGGCTCCGTTCACGCCTCACGCCTCACGACGGCGAATGTCGAGGTGTTCGGGCGGCAGCGCACGCTCGGACGGCGGCAGCGCACGCCCGGACGGCGGCAGCGCGTGAGATGAGCCCGGTCCGCGAAACCGGCCTCGGCGGCAGCCACCGACGGCGCGAGCACAGGAGTCCGACAGGCCGTGATAGCGGACTGAAGCCGACAGCTCCACATCGCAACAGCTCAAGGAGAGCAGCACGTTGCCCCGTACGACACCACCACGACCCATCAACATCACCGCCGTACTGCCCGAACTGGCAGCCCACAGCAGAGTGACGACGCGGCTGCACCCGAGACCCGGGGCTCCGGACACCGCCGAAAGCTCGATCGGCGGTCCGCTGCTCTGGCCCGCCAGTGAGCCGTGGCCCACGTGTTCCCTGCCCCGTATGGTGCAGCGCAGTGAGCCGATAGCCCCCGAGCTCGTCACCGCGTTGCAGCAGGCTCAGGCCAAGCGGGAGGCTCAGCAGGGGGCGCGGCGTGGCGGCCGGCGCAGCCCGGAGGAGTTCGCCCTGCTCGACGAAGCATCCAGCCGCCGCGGCGCGTCCTTCGACCTCATCCACTACACCACCCACTGGTATGAGTCCGAAGCGCATGAAGAGCCGAACCCCCTGGTGGCCATCGCCCAGCTGCACGCCCGTGACATCCCCACGGTTGTCTTTCCCTCAGGGACCGACCTCCTCCAGGTGCTGTGGTGCCCCACCGATCACCAGGATCTGCCCGGCCAGCACCGCTTTTACGTGGGCCCGTCCGTACACCTCGTGTGGCGGCGTGCGTCCGATGTATCCCGCGCGCCCGGCAGCGTGCCGCCGCAGCCCCGGGACATCCGCAACTTCTACCTGCCCACCCCGTGCGTGCTACACCCTGAGCAGGTGACCGAGTATCAGTACGCGGGGCTGCTGCCCGACGCGCTTCGCGAGCGCCTCGACGCGCAGGACGAGCGGTGGCTGGACGAGACTGGTTTCGCTTACCAGGACGACCTGTCCATCGCCCCTGGCTGCAAGGCCGGCGGCTGGGCATCCTGGCACCTGACCGATCCAACGCCCGTCAACTGTCGGTGTGGAGCGCCGATGGACCCGCTGCTCAGTTTCGACAGCAGCGAATGGGACGGTGGCTCCAAGAGCTGGCGCCCCATCGAGGACTCCGAGGCCAACCAAGTAGGCGCCTGCGCGCCAACCGGATTGACTCCTGGTCGATGGGGCGCACTGCGGATCTTCATCTGTCCCAGCGACCCGACACACCCCCACCTACTGAACATCCAGTAGGGGACAGATCTCAGCGTCCCCTGGACACGACGGGCAACTCCTGATGGATGCAGATCAGTTGACACTCGGACCGTTGTGAGTACCGGCACTCAGACATGCTCGGCTCGTGCTTCCTACGATCACCACCATGGAAGCAGACGGACAGCGCGGATCGGGACACCGCGTACTGGAAGCTGACCCTGGGCTGAATGCCTGGCGGTCGGGCATGAGGTGGTGGTCCGACGGATCGCGCCCGCACTCACGGACCTCCGACGTCCCTCCGGCTGGACACCGCATGCCGCGCAGTCGTCGACAAGGTCAGCTCACGTTCCTTCGCGATGACGAGCCAGCCCTTGTCGAGGAGGGACTGGAGGAGGGGGCGCACCTCGTCGCCCAGATCGTCCGCCAGGTCGTCATCCGTGGGGGAGCGGTCGGTCCGGAGGAGGGCCGCCACGTGGAGGACGAGTGCTTCCTCCTCCGCGGTGATGTTGAAGTCCATGAAGCGAAAGTATGCGCCGTTCGTTCGCTCATGCCTGCATCTGACATCGGCGTGCGAGGGGCGGCTGAGCACCCGGCCGCTGAGGCCGGTGCGCCCGAGGCAGGGGCAGCGATGGGGAAGGAGAGCCGCCGAGCCCGCGCCCGTGCGGGTAGCAGGGCTGATTACAGCGGTCCCTGCCACGCTGGCGGAGCCGTCGCCGCTGGCGCGGGGGAGCCCGTGCCGCCGAAGTCGCCAGCAGCTCCGTCACCTACGACCGCCCCCACGACTACGACGGGCCCTCACCCGGCGAAGGTAGGGCTTCACCCCCATAGCCGGTCCGCCCGCCGCCCCAGCTCCCTGCCCATGTGTCTGTTACACCCTGGGTCTCTGGGGCCTCGTTACGGTGTCCCTGATGGGCGGAGTAGCACACACCGCCATGGCGGGGCCGGGCGCCGGTTGGGGACTGCACGCTTGGCGACACTCCTCGCACCCTGCCTCCTCATTGCAGAGAAGGGAGGCGGCAAGGCACGGGTAAAGACGGACGTTCGGCGCGGGCGTCCGTGCCTATCTCCAGCCGTCAAGTAGCTGTCCGCGTCGGACGGCACGGCTGCTCTCAGGCATATGAGGCACGACCCCGGTCAGCAGGTGGAAAATTGGTTGAGCCTCGGGTGGTCATGTGGCAGGCTCGCCGGCCGCGCCCGAGATCACCAAGTTGCACGACGGCGAGGTGGACATCGATGCATCCCTGGTGGTGCGTCTGCTCTCCACACGGCGATGACATTCGGGCTCAACGAACAGCACGCGTTGTGGAGGACCGATGGCATCGATCAGGCAGTTCCAAGTCACCTTCGACTGCGCAGATCCCGAGCGCGTCGCTCGTTTCTGGTGCGAGGTGTTGGGGTACGTCGTACCGCCGCCGCCGGAGGGGTTTGCCACTTGGGACGATTTCGATCGCTCGCTGCCGCCTGAGCGTCAGGGTTCGGCGTTCGCCTGCATCGATCCCTCGGGGGTGGGCCCGCGACTGTTCTTCCAGCGCGTTCCCGAAGGCAAGGTCGTCAAGAATCGGGTGCATCTTGACGTGCGGGTCGGCACCGGGCTCGTGGGTGAAGAGCGCCTCGCCGCACTTGAGGCCGAGTGCGCACGACTGGTCGCGCTCGGCGCGGTACACGTGCAAACACTGCGTGCCGACGGCGTCAATGAGTCGTGCATCCCGATGCAGGACATCGAGGGCAACGAGTTCTGTCTCGACTGAGGAGCCGTGAACGCGTCTTCAGTGCTTACCCCGCTCTGTGGCCTGCGGAGATGGGGCGTAGTGAGCGGGTGGTAAGCAGTCGGCAGCGGGGCACGTGACGGCCGGTGTTGTGGCCCTCCGCGCTTCGACCAGCTGTGACTGAGCGTTTTGGCCGGCCGGTTGAGCGTACGAGCTCACGTACGAGCTAGCGGGTGAGCGAGGATGCTTCGCCAACGGCCGTCAGCAGTTGGAACGGCCACTCCGGATCGGCTTGGCCGATAGCCAGGCCGACCCATCGTTCCGAGTTCGGCAACCGCCACACCTGCATGTTGCCGGCGACGCTGCTCAGGAAGCTGAGCGGTTCGCGAGCACTGACGTCAGGGTCGGTGCTGTCGAACCCGAGATAGGGCCACAGATCCACCGGTTCCGGAGCACCCCAGCGTTCCGTGAGGATGACCGTCAGAGCAGTGAGGTTGGCTTCCATCTCCTGTTCGGCAGTCTCGACGATCTCGGTGCTCCGGTCCTCCCAGAAGTCGCGGCTCTCTCGGAGCGCCGCCAGGTGATACCCGGGCCCGCTCCACTGGGCGCCCGTTCCGGGCCTTTCCTCTGCTGCGGGGAACGGCCGTGTGCTCAGGCCGTCGATGATCGACAACTGCTCGACAGCGGAGTCTGCGGACTGGTGCTGGGGCGGCATAGCCGAAGCCTAACTTCACGGTTCCCACCCGCGTGAGCAGGTTCTGCACGGCTCAACCAGATGCTTGCCCGTCGCGCATATCTGGCCAACTGCAACGCTCAGTGGCCAACTGGGCTGACGCTTGAGCGGCAGCCGTTTCGCGAGCGGATCCGGCGGGAGGCGCCGCCGAACGTTTCGCCATCGGCGCCTCCAACGGGGAGGCCGCCAAGGACCTAGCTTGAGATTCAACGTCCGGCCGGGTCAGCTCAGAAGCGCCGCGCATCTCGCCGCCCAGGAAGGGTGGTATGGCTAGGCTGACGTGCCGTCCGTGACGGTGTTCGCGGTCTGAGATGAGCTGTGGGCATTGACGTCACCGCCGGATGTCAGGGCGCGGTGCAGCGGAAGGCCGTGAGCAGAACGAAGATGCCGAAGAGGGTGATCGGCAAGAGCCCGACCGGCCGGAGAAACGCAGCAGGGTGCGCCAAGACGTCCCTCCATGCGACCTCCCAGTTGCCGACCAGGTCGGCGAGCATGACCACGACAGCGAGCAGAGGTCCGCCTGGACGGGCTCGAACGATCAACAGGGTGACCAGAGGATCCAGCAGCAGGAGCGCATGGAAGAGCAGTTGGGTGGGCACGGGCGCGTAACTGTAGGCATGCAGCCAGCCGGTTGCCAGGCAGTACGCATGCCATCCAGCCCCTTCAAGGAACCCGATCACGTACGCTGCCGCCACGCACCGGACCCATACCGGACGATCCCCCCACCGCATGATGGTCACCACAGCGTGCTCTTGAACGTGGACCTCGAACGACGGCCCGAACGCGATCCCCAGGACGGGCCTTCGCGGGACGTAAGAGCAGCCTTCGTCTGCCCGATCCCGTGCTCCGACGGATCGGCACGAGACCAGCACGAAGACCGCGAAGGCTGCGAAGGCCAGGAAGGTCGCAGAGGTGGGTCTGCTGCACCACGGTGCCTCGCGGGAGGCCTTTGGCTTCGCATCACACTTCGGGGATGCCTTCTCCACGTGCCTGACCGCACGCGGCGGCACCGTTTCTCTGTACCGGCATGACGCGCGCCGGCGGCTCCCCGCCGCTGCAGGGTGCGGCGAAGGTCGGCTACCCACCCTCGATACGGGAGATCGCCGAGGCGGTCGCGTTGTCCGCCTCGACGGTCGCCTGCCACCCGCAAGCTCTGGAACGCCGCGGGCTCGTCAGGCGTCGCGTTCCAGCTCCGCGGCGGTGCGCTCCAGCCAGGCGCGGTCGGCCTTGCTGGTGGCGTGGGCGAGTTGGAGCATGCCGTGGCGGAAGCGGTCGGTCATGTCTCGGGCGCGCAGCGGGCGGCCGTCCTCGTAGAAGTAGCTGCCGGGCTCGTCCATGAAGGCGAGGCGGCGGCGGAGCACGCGGGCCTGGTCGGCGGGGTCGGGCAGCTGGCCGAGGAAGGCGAGCAGGATGAAGAAGGAGTTTCGGTCGGTGATCTCGAGGTCGGCGGGCTCGCGTAGGCGGCGCATGAGTTCGGCGCGGCCGGATTCGGTGAGGGTGAGGACCTGGCGGGGTGTGGCGCGTTCGCCGGGCTCGGTGTGGCGGGTGAGGTGCCCGGCGGCTTCCAGTCGCTTGATGGCGGGGTAGAGAGCACCGTCGCTCACGGGGCGCACATGACCGCTGAGGCCGGAGATGCGGGCACGCAGGTCGTACGCGTGCAGGGGCTCCTCGTTGAGGAATCCGAGGATGCAGAGGGTGAGCACCGGGCCTCCGAGGTGCGTACTTCGCGGTCGTCGTGGCTGTCCAGAGTAGCCGCATCGGAGGTTATGACTCTAATAGAGGTATCTCTGTTAGAGTCAAAGTCATGACGATGGCAACCACGCAGTACCTCCGTACCCCGGACGGCATACGGCTCGCCTACCTCGACCTGGGGGGCACCGGCCGCCCCGTCCTCGCACTGCACGGCGCCTATGGACGCGGCCGATCGATGCTCGGGCTCGCCGACCACCTCGGACCCGAATACCGGCTCATCGCGCTCGACCAGCGCGGGCACGGCCTTTCCGATCACCCCGACGACTACGGGCGAGAGAGCTACATCGCCGACGCGGCGGCGCTCGTCGAACATCTCGGACTCGGCCCCGTCGCGATCGTCGGACACTCCTTGGGCGGCCTGACCGGGTACCAACTGGCCGCGAAGCGACCGGAGCTGGTCTCGGCCACGGTCGTGGTGGACTTTCCGGCGGCGTACCGGGCGCCGATGGGCGACGATGAACTGCGCGCGCTGCCGACGCACTTCCCGAGCATGCGGGCGATGCTGGACGCGCTCGCGTTTGTGGACGAGCCCCGGCACTTCACCGAGAGCGCGGTGGAGGAACCGGAGGGCTGGCGGTTCCTGTGGCGGGCGGAGGAGGTCCACGCCGCCAAGGTCGCCGTACGAGGCGACTGGTGGGACGACTTCACCGCCGCCAAGCAGCCGCTGATGGTGGTGCGGGGCGGACGCAGCGCGGTCGTCCCGCCTGGGCACGCAGAGGAGATGGTCCGTCTCCGGCCTGGCACAGAAGTCGTGACGATCGACGGGCATCACGACTTCTACATCACCCACCAGGCGGAACTGGGCGCGACGGTAAGGGAATTCCTCGACGGCGCGGCCCCAGAGGCGGTGTAAGTAACGCCTCCTCCTCGACTGCCGAGATCAACTTTCGATACACGCCTTAAACGCCTTACACGTCGAGAGCGCGATCGGTCGGTGGAGTCACTGCATGGCAGTGCCAGTGCTTCCGGCGATCGAGGCGATCGAGGCGATCGAGGTGAACGGGGCGAGCAGAGCGAACGGGGTGACCTGGGACGACCCGTCCGAGGAACAGCTACACGACCTTCTGGTCGGCATGAGTCTTTCGCGCCGGTTCGTTGTCGTGCGGCGGCTCGATGTGGAACGTGCTGACCAGCACTACATGCAGGTGTCTCTCAACGACGAGAGCGGCGTTTAGGGGGCGTTGAGCTCAGGCGGGCAGGATCGCCTTGCAGTCGCACCACATCGACCATGAGGGGGAATACCTATGGGCACCGTGCAATTCGGCGAGCTCGAATGCGTCAAGCAGGAGGACTGGAACGGCGCGGACGACATCTACATCACGCTCAACGGCCACACGGTCTACTCGACCCGCATGAGCGAGGGCGACAAGCGCTCCATCTACCAGTCCTTCCCGTTCAAGGGCGACGTCGCAACCGTCCGCATGTACGAGAGCGACGACATCGGTGACGACGATCTCCTTGGCGAGCAGATCCCCCTTCTCGGCCGCGGCGAGATGAAGTTCACCGAGGACGACGCCTACTACACGCTCTCCTACGTGCTGAGCTGACCGCCCGCTGCTGACCGCCCGCTGGGGCCCGGCCGGTGGGCCGGGCTCCAGCTCGTGGATCCCCGTTTCCGGCTCCCGGTCACCGGTACCTGACCGGACGCCTCCACGCGCACCTCCCCGGCCGCCGTCCGCACGTACAGCAGCGACCGGCCGACCCGCCGCCGCTCCACCAGCCCCGCGTCCGGCAGCACCTGCAGATGCCGCGCCCCACCGACCCCGGCCCTGCCCGGTCACGGCGACCAGCGCGAGCAGATGGGGCCGACGGCGCCCGTGCCAGTGATGCGCGCCGACGGATCACCTGCCTGACCGGAATGCCGCGACCAACCAGGTGGAGGCCCACACCGCATTGAGGCCTGCATCCTTACCGCATTGGAGACACTGCTGCGTCGGCGACTCAGAGCGCTGCAATATCGGCTGGGCGTCCTCCGCGGTTTCCTCACCGGGACCGGCCGCACCCTCGATAGACCCGACTGACCGCGAGACACCGAAGGCAGTAAGGGAACCCGAAAGTGATCCGCCACGGAGAAGACCGCAGTGGGCTGTCCGCCGACGATCGGGTGGGGAGGGGCCTCAGCAGGTGAGGTCGACTTCCAGGACGGCGACCTCGTGACCGGCGACCAGCAACACGGTGGTGTGTTCGTCCTCGCCGTCGGGTGGCCAGGTCACCGGCAGGAAGCCCGCGTACGCGATCCGCGCGTTGTCACCCATGCGGGCCAGGATGAGGTCGATCAGGTCGTTGCTGAGGAATGTCACGAGGTGGTCGACCGGCAAGTCCGGGGCCTCGTCGATGTCGCACTCCCCGTCGTACAGTTCGTTCAGATGCAGCCGCACCTCGTTGCGGAGGCCGGCGCGGAGATCGGTGGCCGAGACGGTGTAGAACTCCTCCTCGTCGTGCTCGTCCGCGTCCTCACGGTTGCCGGCCCACCAGCGGGCTGCTTCGGCTATGCGGTCGCCGTCACCTTGATCGAGCTGATCGAGCTGATCGAGTCGGCCGATCCGAAAGCGGAAGTCGACCGGGTTGTTGTTGTTCACCCATAGCAGGTCGCTCAGCAACGTCATGATGCAGGCGAGGCGGGTACGCAGCGGGCCATCCGGTCCGTCGGAGGCGAAGACCGGTGGCTGCTGGACCTCTGGCGTCGGATGCAGGGAGACACGCAGCGTGCTGCCCCAGGTGTCGCGGTGCAGCAGGTGCAGCGGTTCCGGCAGGCTCGGCCCGTTCAGGCTCTCGGCACCCGTGCTCAGCCGGAGCACGTCGGAATACGGGCCGGCCAGGTGGTCGGCGAGGAACCGCACCAGCGCTGCCACGCGCTGGTCGCGCACCGCCACCACGTCCGAAATCAACGTCGCGAGTTCGGCCGCCACCTCCTCATCGGTGCGGGTCGGCTCGTACGGCCGACCGGGGCCGGTTGACACCCGACCGGTCAGCACCGTCGCACTGGTGACCACTGGGAGGTCGCCGGCGTCCGCGATCTCCGGCAGCGCCGGTGGCTCCGGCCACTGCTGATCCTCGCGCGGTTCGGTCCTTCCGGCCGCGAGGGTGAACGCCCAGCCGGGCGCCTGTTGCGGCGACCACATCGCCAGCAGCCACACCGCCGCGACCAGCACCCACTGCTCGTTCGTCGGCCGACGGTCGCCCACGCGCTCCACCGGGTCAGGCTGCGGGTACCAGGCGTCGGTGTACGCCGTGGTCAGGTCCACCGGAAGATCCTCCATCGGCCTACTTGAAAGTACGCGACCAAACGTACGGGCGATGGGCGGGATTTTCACGTCTCCTCGAAGAGATCCGCGGACCGCTCGCTTGTGGGCTTCCAGGCAGCTGGCCGATGAAGCCTTGAGTTTTCGCTGTCCCCCGGCCGCCGAGTAGCTTCTTGACCCTCACACCGTGTCAGGCGGTCAGCTCGGAGACATCATGTTCACCATCGGAGACTTCGCCCGGCACGGCCGCGTCTCGGTCCGGATGCTGCGTCACTACGACGCGACCGGCCTGCTGCGCCCGGCTCACGTCGACCCCGCCAGCGGCTATCGTTACTACACCGCTACCCAGCTCGCCCGCCTCAACCGGATCATCGCGCTCAAGGACCTCGGATTCACTCTCCAGCAGGTCCAGGACATCGTGGACGAGAAGGTCGGCATCGAGGAACTGCGCGGCATGCTGCGGCTGCGGCGGGCCGAGCTGGAGACCGCAGTGGCTGCCGCGGGAGCACGGCTGGTCCAGGTCGAGGCGAGGCTCCGAGCGATCGAGAGTGAGGGGCACATGCCCACGAACGACGTTGTCATCAAGAGCGTCCCTTCCGTCCGGGTGGCGGAGCTGACCGCAACCGCCGCGAGTTTTGAGCCCGAGGACATCGGCCCGGTCATCCGGCCGCTCTACGACGAGCTGTTCCGGCGCCTGAGCTCCGCGGGTATCACCCCCACGGGCCCCGGCGTCGCGTACTACGAGGACGCCCCGGAGGGCGGCGGCAGGATCAGCGTCCACGCCGCCGTCCAGGTCTCCGCCCCTCTCCAGGAGGGCGCCTTCCGCGTCCTCGACCTGCCGTCCCTCGACCAGGCCGCGACCATCGTGCACCGCGGTTCGATGGACACCGTGGTCCCCACTGCCCAGACCCTGGCCCGCTGGATCGACGCCAACGGCTACCGGTCGACCGGATACCCCCGCGAGATCAACCTGGAGTGCCCCGAAAACCGTGACGACTGGGTGACGGAACTGCAGGCACCGGTGACCCGGGACTGATCAATCGCGCTCCAGCCCGACCGGTGATCGCGTTCGGGCAGTGGGAGGCCGCCGGCGCCTCCCACTGCCCGACCTCAGTCACGAGAGCTTCTTACAGGCACGTCAGGACTGCGGCCAGGCGGCGGGGCGTGAAGGCAGCGCCGTTCAGCCGACCGGTGTGCTTTCCCCGGCCCAGGCGGCCGGCAGCCGCAGTGCGGTGTGCGAAGGCGAGCCTTCCTAAACGGTGTGGGCGATCACGGCCTGGTCCGGATCATCCGGCAGGCGCAGGGTCTCGAAGGAGAGGGCCAACTCGCCCACCACGGGGCGCCGGTAGACGTAGCGCCCGTGGGTCTTGTCCTTGAGTGCCTGTTTCTGAGCCTGGGTGGCTTCTGGTGAGCGAGCCGATCTAGAGTCGGTTTGTTGGGGCTGCTCGTCCGATCTGTCTTCTCAGGCCTTCGCAGCCGTCGTAAGAGGCCCTTCAGCAGCGGGAACACCGACCTCGACATCCTGTACCTGAGCCGGTGACTGAGCGGCAACGAGCTCACCGGCATACCGGTATAGCCGATTGGGTTGGCAGACAGGGAGATAACAACATGGCCGCGTCAAGGGCGCCCCTGACCCGGGACAGCCTGCGGGTAAAGGTTGTTGTGCAGAAGGTGCGGCTGGCAGGTACGGAGTACCGCGTGATCCGGCCTGCCAGACCATTGAAGAACGGGGCGCTCTACAAGACCCGTGGCCATTACGAAATGTATGTGGACCGAACGGACGGCAGGCACATCGGCACTCTGTGGCTGCTCGCAGCGCGATCGCCGCGATCGTTGGTCTACCTGCCGATGCGTACCACTCCGGCGGTACCTGGTGTCGGCTGGGAAGACGAGCAGCCACTCGACCTTGTGCTGGCCCCCCGCACAGTGCAGCTGCGTCCTTCCCGCTGGAAGCGGATCCGGGAGCATCTCAACGCGGGGAACGCCGCCCGCGAGCTCCGCACCGCCAGTGTGCCGGAGCGAGACCTTCCCGACCTCGAGGCTGACTGCATCATTGCCGACAACCGGAAGGAGGCGAACGAGTTCCTCCTTCGCAAGGACGTCCACGCCGAGACGCTGCTACTGACCGGCGGAACCGGGGCCTTCCGGAAAGGAGCGAAGGAGATATTCGCCGTCACGAAAGACGGGCCGCCCGAAGCCGCGACCGGCCTTTACATTCCTGGAGCCTGCAACTACCACGTTTGCCGACCCATCTACGACTGGGACACAACGCCCAACTTCCGCGACTGGGAGCAATTGCATGTGGAGTTCTGTCCGCAATGGGCAAGAAGACGATGATCAGGCAACGCTCTCCCGCCACCGCGCCGTCCATCCGTCAGGCGGGCCGTCACGTCACATCCCGGCAAGCGCAAGCACCTATCGCTGCACCTTGGGCGGTTCGGCGAGGAACACGGTCAGAGGCTTCCGAATCGGTTAGGCGGCTTGTGTGAGTCGGGGTGGGGTGTAGGGCGGGCGATGCTCTTCCTGCCTCTGGTGAGGCGTCTGGTCATGAGGGTTATCGCGGCCCCGCGATCGACGCGACGCTCACCAGCACCGCTTCGGAACTCTCCGCGTCGCAACTGCTCGGCCCGTGCCGCCAGTGCACTGACGCGCAGGCGCATCGGTACGGACGAGGGGCCGATCCATCCACGGCCTCACAGTCTCGCGAAGAGGCAGTCGAGCGGGGGCGGTGTCCGGTCCGGTGCGAGGGCCTCGACAAGGAGACGGCCGTAGCGGATCTTGCGGCCCTTCTTCGTGCCGAGGAAGCGCCGCATCTGCTGATGCCGGGGCCGGTCGTGCCGCGCGGGCTGGCGCTGGAAGGTCTGCCAGGCGCGGAAGTCGCTCTCGGCGCGGAGGATCTCCTCGACTCCTGCCGTTCCGAGCGCGCGGATGAGCTCGTCCTCCAGATCCGCAGCGCATACATAGATGTCCTGCAGGGATGCCTGTGCCCGTGTCAGGCCGCGTTCGTAAAAGCCCCGCTCGTTGTCGTCGCAGAGCCCTGCCAGGCGCAGACCGAGGCCGGGCGGCCCGAGGAGGCCGGCATAGCGGCCGACACTCATCGCCCCGCCCATCGGTACGACACACACTCCCTCGGCAGCCAGGTCCCGGCCACGCTGGACGGCCAGCGCCTCGACGGCCGCGAGATCGCTCAGCCCTTCCACGAGCACGGCGGTCCGCACTCCCAGGCTTTCCGCCAGATCGCGCGCCGGCCTGTCGGGGCCACCCGTCGCCCAGCTGGTGACCGCATCCCGGAACGCCCTCATGTCCGCCATGGGGCGAGTCTGCACGTCCACCGGCATCACGGCACCGGATTATTCGACGGCCCCGCGAGCTGCGACGGCCCTCAGGGCCCGGCCGCCCCGGACCCGTACGGCTGGAGCGGTCCAGGGCCTGCCACCAGTCGTCGAGCGAGGTCGTGGATGTGGTCCGGTCGCGTGGGAGGTGTTCGGCGGGACGTGTCACCAGGCGGTGTGCAGTATTGCGTCGGCCAGCGGTGGGTCGCCGCGGCCTGGGCAGGGTCGCCCCGATCGTTGACGAACGGTGGCCGTCGTCGGGTGCTCGACGCGATCGGTGATGCTGGGCCGGTTTTAAATCGGTTGGGTGGGCAGACCGCCGCTGGTACGGTCTGGGCAGCCGTGAAAGACGCGAGGAGGTGAGACCCATGAAGGCTGTATCCCTATGGGTGCTCCCCCTTTTCGTCACGGTGGGCGATTGATGTAGCTGTCGCCGGGAGCGCCTCGGACAAGGCACTCCTGAGAGGCAACACCTATGAATTCTGCGCGTTCCACTTCGAGCACGGGCCGCAACGCGACCGTGATCACGCGGGTTTCGGACACACAGTGGCAGGCCGTGGAGGACGACCGGACGGTCGGTCGCGGCGACGCTTCGCGCCGGCCCGACGGGCGGCTCTTCATCAGCATCGACGCGTGGCACGGCGCGGTCTTCGACCGCATCGCCGAGACGATGCTCAAAGACCTGCCGACCCCGCTGTACACCGTCGTCGACGAGGCCGACCCCGACTCCGGGTCCAGCTGGGAGCGGGCCGGCTTCACCGCCGCACGCCGCGAGCGGGGCTACCTCGTGCCCACCGACCCGCAGATCACCGGGCTCGGCTCGGAGCGGCCCCCATCGGGCGTGACGATCGTGCCCTCCGGCCAGGCGGAGGACGGCCCGCTGCGCACCCTGGACCGCATCATCCGCGACGAGGTCGAGGCCGCCGTCGGATGGCAGACGATGCCGGCCGAGGTGCTGCTCCGACCGGCGGGAATCACCGTGCTCGACCCGTCGAAGTACACGGTGGCGCGGCACTTGGACCAGTACGTGGGGCTGATCCGGGTGACGCTGCTGACCCGGCAGCCACGGATCGGGCTGATCGCCGTCCGCTCCGACAGGCACCGCCGCGGCATCGCCCGTGCGCTGCTGGCCCACGCACTGGGTTCCCTGCACCGCTCCGGGACTGCTTCGGCATGGGCCGAGGTGGACGAGTCCAACGCGGCGGCTACCGCCCTGTTCGAGAGCATCGGTGCCGGCGCACCGCCGCCACCCTGGAGCTCGTCCGCCGCTGACGCTCCGCCACACGGCACCGAGCGACCGGGCCGGGCGACCGGGTCGAGCGACCGATCCGGGCGACCGATCCGAGCCGGGAACAGACGCGGTGGCGCCGCCCCGACAAGCGGGCAACCGCCCGCCGCCGTCCACGAGTTGGCCGCGTACGGCCGTCGGCAGAAGGTACCGCGCCCAACTGCCCACTGCATTGCCATTCCCTTCCTACCGATACCGAACAGACCGTCACAGAACGAAAGAAACGAGAAACCATGACAAAAACAGCAGGCGGCGTAGAAGTCGAAGGCACCGTCGTCGAGTGTCTGCGCAACGCCACCTTCAAGGTGGAACTGGAGAACGGGCACACGGTGCTCGCCCACATCAGCGGGAAGATCCGGAAGAACTACATCAAGATCCTCCCGTACGACCGGGTGCTCGTGGAACTCAGCCCCTACGACCTCACCCGCGGCCGGATCCGGTACCGGTACAGGTCATAGCGCAAGGAGCCGGCGCCGGGTCACCCGCAGGGGCGAGTCCCGCGCGGGATGGCCGGGCCCGGTAAGGCGGGGTCTCCAGCCCGCCGTCGAGACCGCCCGCACGGCCATCGGAGGCCGCGGCGCGCCATCGTGGCCGTCGGCATCGACAGCCGGCTCATGTGCCGGGCCGGCGTCAATGCCGAGGCCACCTTCGGGAGGCTCCTGGCCACCGGGCGCGCCCGCTACAACCTTGGCCGCAGCGCCCTGACCGACCTCCACCGGTGCGCCACGGCGATCGCCCGGCACGGCGAACGGACCGGCGTCATCCTGCCCGTCCATGTCACCGGCCGCGGTCCGTGGCCGGCTCTGTCTCAAGGCCGCCCCAGGGCCGCAGTGTTCACCCGCGTCCGGCGACAGCGCCGTCGGGCTTGAGCTCCTCGCCGCCCTTGCGCCCTTCCCCACGACGCCCGAAGTGCCGGCGGTAGGCGGTGGGAGTGAGCCGGACCCGGCGCATCAGATGAAGGCGAAGCGAATCCGCGCTGCCGATGCCGCTGAGCTCGGCCACGCGCTCAACCGGCAGATCGGTGCATTCCAAGAGCTCACGGGCACGATGCACCCGTTCCTCCAACAGCCATTGCAGCGGAGTGCGCCCCGTCTCGGCCTGGAAGCGGCGGGTGAGGGTGCGCACGCTGGTGTGTGCATGGGCGGCCAGGTCGCCCAGGGAGAGCGGCTCCGCAAGCCGCTCCAGTGCCCACGCCCGGGTCCTTGCCATCGAATACGCGTCGGCGGCGGCGACCGGCGGGGCCACCACCTGGGCCTGGCCACCGAAGCGGGACGGGGAGACCAGCGCGAGCCGGGCCACCGCGTTCGCCACCGCCGCGCCGTGATCGGTGCGCACCAGGTGCAGGCACAGGTCCATGCCCGCGGTCAGCCCGGCCGAGGTGAGCACGGGGCCGTCGTCGACGAACAGCACATCCCCCACGACATCCACCCGGGGGAAACGCTCGGCGAGTTCCGCCGAGAACGGCCAGTAGGTGGTGGCGCGGTGGCCGTCCAGCAGCCCGGCCTGGGCCAGCACGAACGCGCCGGTGCAGATCGAGGCGATGCGGCTGCCCGCCGCCGCGGCGCGACGCAGGGCAGCGAGCACACGCGGATCGGCCTCCTGCCGGGCACCGGTGCCGGTGACGATCACCGTATCGGCGCCGTCCACCACCTCGAGCCCGTGGGGGACCGCGACCTGGAGGGCACCGTAGGCCTCCACCAGACCGGGCTCGGGCGTGCCGATGCGCACCTCGTAGGCCGCTTCGCCCTTCACCTGCGCCGCGCCGAAGACGAGTTCGGGAATGGCGAGGTCGAAGGTGGTGGCCGGCGGTACGGCCAGGACGGCGATGCGGTGCATGGCCAGATCCTCCGGTTGGTCGTCGCTTTCGGGGGTGGCCGCCCCGCCGCTGCCGGCGGAGGCTGGTGCTGCACGGCCACCGGCGGCGTCAACTCCCGCGCGGGGTCCGTCATTCCCCTCCGCACCGCTTCCCTCACCGATGGAGAACCTCATGTCCCGATACGTTGTCGTAGGCTCCGCCGCCACCGGACGTGCCACCGCAGCCCTTCTCGCCGAGCGGGGCGTGACGGTCCGCCAGATCACCCGCAGCGGCGCCGGAGTCCGGCACGCGCTGGTCGAACGCGTCGCTGCCGACGCAAGCGACGCAGCCCGCCTCACCGAGCTCGTCGCCGGGGCCGAGGTCCTGATCAACTGCGCCATGCCCGCCTATGACCGGTGGGTCACCGACGCGCCTCCGTTGGCCGCCTCGCTGCTGAAGGCCGCGGAGCGCACCGGCGCCGGATACGTGATGCTCGGCAACCTCTACGGATACGGCCATGTGGACGGACCGATCACGGAGAATCTGCCGATGGCCCCGGTATCGGCCAAGGGCCGGGTGCGCGCGCAGATGTGGCTCGACGCCCTGGCCTCCCATGAAGCGGGCCGGGCGAGGGTCACCGAGGTGCGCGCCGCCTCGTTCCTCGGCGCGGGTTCAGTGGGCACCTTCACCCTGGGCATCGCTTCCCAGGTCCTCACGGGCGAGCTCGCCACCTACCCCGGCCGTCTCGATGTGACGCAGTGCTTCTCGGCCGTCGGCGACGTGGCCGAGACCCTGGTGGCCGCCGCCTCCAACGACCGCTCCTGGGGCCGCGCCTGGCATGCACCGGCCCTCGCCAACATCACGGTGCAGGAACTGACCGAACGGTTCGCGAAGCTGACCGCCTCGCCCGAGCCCCGCCTGGAGCGCCTGGACCGCGACGCCCTCACCGCACTCGCCGCAAACACCCCCCTCTTCGGCGAACTCATCGAGATGCTCTACGCCACCGAGCACCCGCATCTCCTCGACTCCAGCGAGACCGAACGGGCCCTCGGCGTCACGCCCTCGGACCTCGACTCCGTCCTGCTCGCCACGGCGCGCGGCCTGACCGGCCAGGACTCGCCCTGACCAGTCCACCGCCGCGCGGCCGACTCGCAGGCCCGCGGGCCTGTTCCGGAGCGGGGCAATGGGCACCGAGCCTCCCGCATCGCACAACCGGCCCTCCCACACCGCACAACCAGGAGTGTCGCGGCCGAGTACGACGTCGCCCGCGATGCCGAGCGGGCGCTGACGCAGGTGCATGCGAAGGAGCCGGATACGTCGGGATGAGCCCCCCCGACGCCGATCTTGCTCGCAGTTCTTGCTCTCAGCGTTCCTCGGAGGGCGGAACATGGACGCTGAGAGCAAGACCGGCGTGTGTTCGCGCGTCGGCGGACCAGTGGGCGGCGTTCCACCGGTCGGCGATGGCGGCGGCCCGGGCGAAGTGGGCGGCGGCCTCGTCGTCCCGGCCGAGGAGGAGGGCGAGTTCGCCGAGCGTGTGGGCGACCGGACGCAGGGCCAGCGACAGGCTCTCCACGCCGGCCGGGGGACCGTCGCGATGGGGGAGCAGATCCGCGTAGATCTCCTCGGCAGCGTCGCGGTCGTTCAGCGCGACGATCGCCATCGCGCGCAGGCTCGTGAGGAAGGTGAAGAAGAAGTCGGGCCGGATCGGACTCGGTGACGTGCGGGCCCGGCGTGCCTCGTCGCTGCGGCCGGCGGCGTGGAGGGCGAGCGCGAGCAGGTCGGTGACCATCGGGCCGAGCGCCTCGTGGAGCGCGCGGACGTCGTCCAGGTGGTCGCCGAGCGTGCCGGCGTTCAGCCAGATCGTCGCCAGCGCGAGGGGGAGGAAGCCCGCGTGCACCGATCCGGCGCGTTCCATGTGTGCGGTGGCCTCGGCGTAGCGGCGCCCGGCGTCGGCGAACCGGCCCTCGACGAGCACCAGGGCCGCCAGCGCGATCTCGGCGGCGCCGATCGCCTCCGGCATCCGGTAGGCGCGGGCGAGGTCGAGCGCCTCCCCGGTCACACGGCGCATGGTCGCCGGGTCGTTGGCCGCGACGGCGTTCGCGGCCTGGTTGAACAGCCCGGTCACGCGATAGACGGGCAGGTCGTGCTCGACGCCGATCTCCACCAGCTCGCGGGAGTACTCCTCCCGCCCGGGATCGCCGGCGAGGACCAGGAGCGCCGCGGCCCGGAGGCGGGGATCGGTGGCGAGGTCGAGTGCTTCCCGCGCCGCGGCCATGACCGTCGGATCGTCCTCGCCCACCAGCTCGTTGGCGTATGCGGTGAGGAGGCGGGACCGCACGTCGGGGGCGAGGCCGGTGCGCTTGAGCAGGCGGCTGAGGCGGTCGACGATGGGACGGTCGACCGTGCCGTACGTGCGGGCCTGCCAGGGGGTGGGCTCGGTCCAGGCGGTGAACGCGGCGATCACCAGGTCGTCGCGGCCGATCGACTCGGCGTACTCCACGGCACGCTCGCGCGTGTCCCTGGCCGCGACGACGGCCCCGGCCCTGATCTGCGCGCGCAGCAGCCTGCCGAGCAGGGCGACCCGCTCGTCCGGTTCGCTGGAGTTGGTGACGGCGTCGGTGAGGAGCGCGGCCGCCACGTCGTGGGCGTAGCGCGCCTCGGCCAGCTCGGCGGCCCGTACGCAGTAGCCGACGGCCTTCGGTGATCCCGCTCGCGCGTAGTGATGGGCCAGCGCCGCGACGTCGCCGGTGCCCTCCAGGGCGGCGGCGATCCGGGCGTGCATCCTGGTGGCCCGCAACCGGGTGACGTCGGCGACCAGCGTGTCCCTGACCAGCGCGTGAACGAACCGGACGCGGCCGGGTCCGGGCTCGTCGAGCAACCCGGCAATGATGCCGGCGTCCAGTGCGTCCAGCACGCCGTCCTCGTCGGAGTCGGCGGCCCGTGCGAGCACGTCCACCGAACTTTCCCGGCCGGCCACCGCCGCCAGCCGCAGGACGGACACGCCGCTCTCGGGGAGCCTTGCCAGCCGGCGGCGCAGCACGTCCCGTACGCCCTCGGGGACCTCGGAGAGCGCGACCAGCGCGCCCTCGCCGGTCAGCAGCCGCGCGCTCTCCCGCACATAGAACGGGTTGCCGCCGGTCCGCTCGGCGATCCCGGCCACGGTCGCGTCGTCGGCCTCGCACTCGGCGCGTACGAGCTCCGCGACGGCGTCGTCTTTCAGTCCGGGCAGGTCCAGCCGGAGGGGCGCGGTGCGGGCCAGGGACGCGAGCGTTTCGGTGAGGCGCTGGCTCTCGTCGGCGCGGTACGCCGCGATGACCAAGACCGGGGCCCGCGTGCCGACTCCGCCGCCGAGCAGTTCCAGCGTGGCGGCGTCCGCCCAGTGGAGGTCGTCCAGGACGACGGCGACCGGCCGGTCGGCGGCGGCCGCCGCGAGCCAGTTCCACACGGCCTGCCGCAGCCGGAACCGCCCGGCCGCCGCGTCACCGCCCACCGGCGCGGAGTCGGAGAGCAGCGGCGCCAGGTCGTCCGCGAACTCCCCCGGAGGAACGCTCACGGCCACCTTCCGCAGCGCCTCGACCCATGCCCACGCGGGCGGCGCGCCGTCCACCTCGGGACAGCGCCCGGCGGCCACGAGCCACCCGTCCCGTCGCAGTCGCGCGCCGAGGTGCTCCAGCAGCGTCGACTTGCCGAGCCCCGCCTCCCCGGTGACGAGCGCGACGCGCGCCCCATCGGCGGCGGCCTCCCCGGCGGCCGCCACCAGTGCCGCAAGCTCGCCCTCCCGCCCCACGAACGGTGCCGCGCCGGGACCGTTGTGCGGAGGCGGCGGTGCGGTTGCCTGGGGCCGGGGCGTCTTTGCGGGGGGCGGGGGGACGGCCGCGCGGAGGACGTCCGTGCGCTGGGTGAGGATCGCCTCTTCCAGGGCCACCAGGTCCGGGCCGGGGTCGAGCCCCAGCTCGTCGGCGAAGGTGGCGCGGGCGCGGCGGAGCGCGGCCAGGGCGTCGGCCTGGCGGCCGCTGCTCCACAGCGCGAGGGCGTGCATGCGCCAGCCCTCCTCGCGCAGCGGATCGTCGCGGGTGAGGCCCTCCGCCTCGGGTACCACCGCCGCGCCGTCGCCGAGCCGCAGTCCCGCCGCGATGCGCAGTTCGCGGGCGACCAGGCGCAGCTCGTTCAGCCGGGCGGTCTCGGCGGCGGCCCACGGCTCGTCGGCGACCTCGGCGAACGCGGGTCCGCACCACAGTGCCAGCGCCTCGTCCAGTCGGGCGCGGGCGGCACGGGGATCGGCGCGCGTACGGGCCTCGTCGAGAAGCTCCTCGAAGCGCCATGCGTCCACCGCCCCCGGCGGCAGCCGCAGGGCGTAGCCGGGCGACGCGCTCACCAGCAGGCGGGCCGGGGTCCGCGGCGGGCGGCCGGGTTCCAGCAGGCGGCGCAGGTTCGACACGTACGCCTGCAACGACGCCAGGGCGCGCGACGGCGGTTCGCCGCGCCACAGGTCCTCGACCATCCGGTCGACCGGCACGACCTGCCCGCGCGCCGCCACCAGCAGGGCCAGCACGCCGCGCTGCCGCGGTCCACCGAGGGAAACGGGCTCGCCGCCGACCTCGGCCGCGAACGAGCCCAACACCCGGATCAGGACCATGACATGACACATCGTACGCGCGGCCGCCGCACGCGTTCCAAGTCGGCTCCAAGTGCCTTCCAAACCCCCGGCAGCAGTCTTGAGCACATCGAACCGAAGGGCAGGAACAGATGAGCGTCAACACCCAGGACATGGAGATCGTCCACCGCGCCTTCCGCCGTGAGTCTCGGCTGCTGATGGAACTCGTCGCGGCGGTCGCCCCGGGCGACACCGCACGCGCCAAGGTGATCGCCGACCACTTCCGCGACTACCGGACGGGGCTGAAGAACCACCACGAGGGCGAGGACGAGCTGCTGTGGCCGCCGCTCCTGTCCCGGGTCGATCTGGAGGCGGACACCGTCCTGCGCATGGAGGCCCAGCACGAGCGCGTCGCGGCCACGATGACCAGGCTGGACGCCGCGGTCCCGGCGTGGGAGGCCACCGCCGGAGCCGACGAGCGCGACACCCTCGTGGCGGTCCTCGCCGATCACCGGGCGGTCCTGCTCGCACACCTCGACGACGAGGAGGCCACTCTTCTCCCGCTCGCGGCCGAGCACATCACCGAAGAGGAATGGGCCTCCTTGGGCGACCACTTGGTGGCCAACACGCCCAAGCTCACCCTGCTCACGCTCTTCGGCCTCGTCCTGGAGGACGCGAACCCGGCCGAGCGCGCCACGCTCCTCGCCGTCCTCCCCGCACCGGTACGCGGCATCTGGCACGTCATCGGCCGCCCCCGCTACGCCCGCCACATCCGCCGCGTCCGCGCGGCCTGACCAGGCCCCATACGACTCACCGGGCTCACCGAGCTCACGAAGACTCACAACGCAAGGAGAAGAACAATGTCGCTGAAGAAGTTCAACACCGTCCTGGCCGCCGCCTTCATCCTCTTCATTCTGTGGTTCGGGACGGAGTTCATCGTGAGCCCGGAGACGACGGCGCCGGGCTTCGGCCTGCCGAACTGGCCGTCCGGCGACGGCGGCGGCTTCCTGATCGTCAAGGGAATCCGCGATGTCGTCCTGGCCCTGGTCCTGGGCATCCTGCTGGTGACGGGCCACCGCCGGGCGCTGGGCTGGGTGCTGCTGGTGGAGGCCCTCGCCGCGTACGGCGACATGACCACCGTGCTGGTCCACCACGGCTCCGTGGCCACCGCGCTCGGCGTCCACGGCCTGACCGCGACGCTGATGGTGGTCAACGGCCTGCTGATGATGCGCGAGACCCGCAAGGTCGCGGCCGCCCCGGTCGCCGCCAGGGGGAGCGCCGAGGTGAGCGCGAAGGCCGCCAGCAGGTGATCCGTGCCGCCGGCGAAGGACGACACCGGCACCGCGGTGGCGGGGCGCCCGCAGTGATCCAGGCGGCACCGTCCCTACCGCCCCGCCCGCCAGAAGAAGGCGGCCCGACGGCCCGGAGCGCTGTGCTCCGGGCCGCGGTGCAGCCAGCCGCCCCTCAGCCTCCAGCAGACATCAGCCGTCGTTCTCCGAGGAAGGAAGGTACGCCCCCGGCACATCCCGCGGCGCGAAGATCTTCTTCTCGCCCGGGTACGGCTTGTTCCAGTTGTGCGTCTCGTACCAGGTGAGGTGGTTCATCTGGGCGGGGTTGGCGTAGTCGGGGACTGCGTGGGGGCCGGTCAGCCGCTGCTTGGACTTCCACTTGTCCCAGGTTGCCGCCAGGTCCTGCTTGTCCGCCGGTACCTTCGCGAGCGGGACGGCCGCTGCCTTGGGGCTCTGCGGTGCCGGGGTGTCCGGGCCGCAGGGCGGCTGGGTCTTCAGACCGTCGGTGAGTGGGACGCGGTTGGGCTGCGCCTTGAACGGGGTGGGGTCCGGGGTGCGGGTGAAGGCGCGGCTCATGGGGCTGGCCGCGCTGTCCTTCTGGTTCATCGGGTGGATCCCGAGGATCTGCTCGATGGTCCGGATCATCGTGATCTGGGTGTAGTAGTGGCTGTCGGTCCTGCCGTGCTGTGCCCAGGGGCTGATGATCTGGATCGGGGCCCGGTGCCCGTCGATGTGGTCGAGGCCGGCCTGGGAGTCGTCCTCGACGACGAAGACGGCCGAGTTTTTCCAGTACTTGCTGTGCGAGATCTTGTCGACCATCTTGCCGACCGCGAGGTCGTTGTCCGCGACCTGGGCGGACGGGCTCGCCGGACCACCGGTGTGGTCGTTGGAGAACCAGAACATGTTCAGGTTCGCCGGCCCGTTCTTCTCGAAGTCCTGCTTCCAGATCTCGTACTTGTAGATGTCCGGGACGTCGAGGTCGAACATCGGGAAGCCGGGCACCGACACGTCGTTGAGCGAGGGGATCGCCGACCCGGTCTTGATGGGGTAGGCCGTGGGCTGCCCGGTTGTGTCCATGGTCTTGGCGTCGCAGTACAGGTTCTGCCAGGACGCTCCGGACGGTTTGCTCTCCATCGACTGGAACTCGCCGAAGTCCTTGACGGACTTGCCCGCAGCCTGCGCACCGGTCCACAGAAAACCGGACTTCTGGTGGCCGAGAGCGTCGTTCTCGGTGTCGTAGCTGCGCTGGTACTCACCGGCCGAGGACTCGGTGTACTCCGGATTGTCGCTCTGCATCAGCCAGTTGTGGCCCTCGGCGGAGTTCGTGCCGATGTCGTAGGTGTTGTCGTACAGCCCGAACTGCCTGGCCATCGCATGCTGGTTCGGCGTCACGTTCTCGCCGAACTGTGTCAGCGTCGCGTCGCCGTTGCCCTGCGGCATGTCGCCGAAGACCTGGTCGTAGGTCCGGTTCTCCTTGACGATCAGGAAGACGTGCTTGATCGTCGAAGGGTCGCCGAGCCGCTGCGGGACCGCTGTCGGCCTTGTGTCGCTCTTGCCGTCGGTCTTCTTGACCGAGTGGCCCATCCAGCCGTTCTGCTTGAAGACCATGGCCGTCTTGGACCTGATGACGCTGTCGTCCGGCAGGGTGAACCGCAGCAGGCTGGAGGTGGTGTCGTGGGTGCCGTGCGCGCCGCTGGGGTTGGGGCGGCGGGCGTCGATACCACGGGTGTTGGAGACCAGCACCTGGTTGCCGACGGTGGCGATCTCCGCGGGGAAGTAGTCCGTGGGGAGCAGGCCGACGTAGCTGACCGGCTCCTGCGGGCTCTTGTACTTGTACACGGCGACCGCGTTGGCGCGGCCGAGCGTCACCAGCAGATGACCGTCGTCGGTGAGCGTCACCGCGTTGGGCTCGTAACCCACCGACGCCTCCGGCCACGGACGGGTGGCGATGGTCTGCACGACCTTGTCGCCGGCGGTGCTGATGACCGATACGTCGTTGCTGGCGGTGTTGGTGACGAACAGCGCCCCGCCCTTGGCGTACAGGGCGGTCGGGTGCAGACCGACCTCGATGCTCCCGACGGCGGCATCCGGCTTCGCCAGGTCGATGACGCTGACCGTCCCGGTGGTGGTGGCGCCGGTCTTCGGGTCGGCAGGCACCTGGGTGTTGTAGGAGTTGATCGTGGTGTCGCCGGGCCTGGCCGGACGGCCGCCCTCGTTGCTGACGTAGAGCTTGTCGCCGACCTTGACCATGTCACGCGGGGCGTTGCCCACGTCCCAGCTCTGCTTGACGGCCCCGGTCGCCGCATCGAGGGCAACCACCTTGTTCTGGCCGTTGACCGCGGCGTACACGGTGGAGCCGTCGGACGAGAACACCGGCTCACCCACCAGCGCGTGCTTGGGTCCGTCCGCCGGGATCTTGATGAACGTCGGGTCGGTGACGCTGCCGTCCGGGCTCACGGTGAACTTGGTGTAGCCGTCGGTCTGGCCCAGCCACAGCTGCTTGCCGTCGGGGGAGTACGTGGGGCCTTCCTGGCCCACGGAGTTGCTGCTGATGCGCGGGATCGACGATGACGAGGCGCTGACGAGCTGCTGCACCTTCCAGCTCTTGCGGTCGACGATGGCCAGCGCCGCTCCGCCGTCGGTCAGCGAGGCCGCGATGTGGGTGCCGTCCGGGCTGACCGAGGACGACATGATCTTGCCGTTGTCGATGACGAGACGGTCGCCGTACGGGGCGATGTACTGGTCGCTGGAGATGACCTGGCCGTCAGCCGTCTTCTGGCCGACCTGGTCGGTGCCGAACTGGTGCGTCTGGGCATAACCGATGCCGGCGGTGGCGGCGAGAACGACCGCGGTGGCCGTTGCCAGGGCACTGCGGCGGCCGAAGCACCCGAAGCGTCTGTCGAGGAAGCCGGCACGGTCGTTCTCGCCATGCCGACGGCGGCGTATGACCTGCATGGAGTCATCCCTTCGAGGTGGAGACGAGTTCGACATTGCCGTCGAACTGCCACAGCGGGTTCGGCGCGTCCCCCTCCGGGGTCCGCACCAGGAAATAGCCGTTGACTTCCTTCGGCCCGTCGCCATCGGCCATGAAACGCCCGTCCGGGGTCACGTCGAGCTGATAGATGGCCTGCCCCGCGGCCTGGACGCCGGGGAGATGCCAGGAGACGACGCAGCGCCAGTCGTTGCCCGGCCCCTGCGCGGCGACCTGGAGGCTGCCCTTGTTGCACGTCGCCGTGGCTCTCAGCTGCGCCTCGGTGACGGCGGGCCGGTGGAGCTGATCGGTCTGCATCCGGTACAGGTGGGCGAATGCCGTGGCGACCGAGCGTTGCACCTTCTCCTGCCCGATCCCGGAGCCGGTCGCCGTGGCCGTGGTCGACGTGGTGAGGACCGCCACCGTCACGGCGACCAGCCCGACCAGCGGCAGCACCCCGACCGTCACCGCGCGGCGCCCCGAGCCGTCGTAGCTCAGGTTCGTGAAGTCGCGCCGCAGGAACAGCAGATAGGCCAGCGCCGTCGCCAGCACGGCCCACGCCAGGCTGACACCGATGCCGATCAGGAGCGGGGCGAGCTGGGCCGGGCCGGTGAACAGACCGTTCCAGGCGATGAAGGCGTAGCTGGGCAGGGCGAGGCGCACGGTGACGGGCAGCGGCATCATCTGGGCGAGCTGCATCGCGAGGGCGACGAGCGCGGGCAGCAGCAGTCCCATCGGGGAGCGCCCCAGCGCGACGGACCCGAGCAGTCCGATCCCGGCGAGGGCGAGGGTCGGAGCGAGGACGCAGATCCAGGCGAGCAGGACCTTTGCGGCGGCGTCCGCCGACGTCAGCTGGTGGCCGTCGAGGCCGACCAGCGGCCGGCCGCCGACCGTCGCGACCCCACCGGCCGCGCTGGAACAGGCCAGCCCGGCCACGAGCAGCAGGAGGACGGTGAGGCTGGCCAACGCCTTCGCGGCGAATATCCGCCTGGGCGACCGGACCGCCACGAGCAGGTGGCGCCAGGTACCGAGCCGGTCCTCGGCGGCGAACACATCGCCGGCGACCACCGAGGTCAGCAGCGGAAGCGCCCAGGTGCCCGCGAAACCGAGCATCACCAGCGGTCCGGCCCATCCCGTGGCGTGCATCCAGCGACCGAAAAGGGTGTCGACGGGGAGCGTGCTCTGTTGGCCCACCGCGGCGACGAAGAGCGCCGGAGCGATCCAGCAGGCAAGAACCAGCAGGCGGATCCGCCACTGCGAGACCAGCTTGACCAGCTCGAAGCGGTAGACACGCGCCACCGAGGCGCGGCGGGTACCGGCGCCGTGGGGCTGGGCGTGGGCTTGGGCGTGAGCGTGGGTCGCGGTCATCGTCCGGCCTCCTCGGGTTCGGTGAGGACGAGGAACGCTGCCTCGAGCGGCGATACCACGGGGGAGAGCTCGCGTACCGCGATGCCCGCCCGCACCAGCCGCACCACCAGTGCGTCGAGGGCTGGTACCGGCGCGCGCACGACGAGCACCTGCGCATCGTGCCGTGCCCCGGCGTCGTCGACGAGGCGGATCCCGGCCGTTTCGGCGGCCAGTTGGCGGGCGGCGTGCGCATCGGAGGTGCGTACCCGGTAGTCGAGTTCCTGCTCCTCGGCGGCCAGCTTGCTCAGCGGACCGGAGAAGGCGACCCGCCCGGCGGCGAGGATGGTGACGTCGGAGCACAGGGCCTCGAGGTCGTCCATGCGGTGGCTGGAGAGCACGACGCTGGTGCCGTCCGCCGCGAGCCGGGTCAGGACACCGTGTACGTGCTTTTTACCGGCCGGGTCCAGACCGTTGGACGGCTCGTCAAGCACAAGCAGCCGGGGCTTGGTGAGCAGCGCCGCGGCCAGCCCCAGCCGCTGTCGCATGCCGAGGGAGAAGCCGCGGGCCCGGTCGTCGGCGACGTCGGTGAGCCCGACCTGCGCAAGCGCGTCGTCGATCGCCGTCGTCCGCGCGTCGTCACCGCGGAGAGCGGCCAGCGCGGCGAGGTTCTGCCGGGCGGTGAGCGAGGGGTAGAGACCGGGTCCGTCCACGAAACCCGCGACACCGTCGGGCGCGTCGAGCGCCCGCCCGACCGGTGTACCCCGAATGTCGAGGCTGCCGCTGTCGGCGACGGCCAGACCCAGCAGGAGGCCGAGCAAGGTCGTCTTGCCGGCGCCGTTCGGTCCGACCAGGCCGTGAATCTGCCCCTGTGTCACATCCAGGTCGACGCCGTCGAGCGCGACGACATCCCCGAACCACTTGGTGATCCCGCGAGCCCGGACTGCGAGGAGTGCATCCATGAGTCCCCTCCTTCGAAAACCTCAAGGACCGTAGATGCAGCGCACAACAACGATCAGGAGCAGTCAACTGAACGCTCATAAAACGGTTGACGACCGGCCTGCACCCCGAGGATGCCCGAGAGGGTGCCGAAGAGCGCCGGGCCGCCGCTCGGGCTGCGCTTCCGGACCTCAGCGCCCCGGTTGTCACCGGGTTCCGGGTGGCGGCGCTGTTTCAGAGGTGGTCAGGCGTCCGGCGGAGTACGAGGGAGACGAACCCCCAGGTGTCCCGGTAGAAGCGGAGCCATTCGGTGCGGTGGGTGGTCGCCGCGGCGAGCGCAGACGAGCTGTCCGGATCGGCCGGGTGGTCGAGCGCCCAGGAGGCGAGCGACCCCCAGCAGGCCCATTCGTAGTCGTCCAGTTCGCGACGTGTACTGACGTGCCCGTGGACCGGCGTCCATCCGTCGGCGACGACGTGGTCCACGGTTGTCGCGAGATCGGCGCAGTCCCCGAGCATGTCGATGGCCTCCTGGGACGGGGTGCGGTCCCAGAAACCTTCGCCGATCAGGACGCGGCCGCCGGGAGCCAGGTGCTTGTGGGCCGCGGCAAGGGTGGGCAGGAGACCGCCGAAGGCGTGCGTGGCGCCGACGCTGATCACGAGATCGAAGGCCTGGGCGGCCGCGAAGCCTTCGGCCCCCTGGTGGTGGAGGACGATGCGGTCCTCCACGCCACGGTCACGCGCCGCCTGCCGGGCCTGTGCCAGGGCGTCCGCGGAGACATCCACGCCCTCGGCGCGCAGGTGCGGCCGTGCGGCCAGGGCGCGCAGGAGCCATTCCCCGCTGCCGCAGCCGAGGTCGAGCACCCGCTCGTCGCCTCGGGGCAGCCCGTATTCCAGGAGCCGACGCACGGATGTGTCGTTGAGCGGGGATTTGACCGGGTGGTCGGTATGGGCGATACGGGAGATCTGTTCGCGATTCACGCGCAAGCCTTTCCACGACAGGGCACACCTCGCTCACTCCGGGGCGGAGGTCTGCGAAGTGCCCGTCGGCCTAAGGGGTCTGACGAAGTGTGGGATGGCGCCCGCGGGCCGGCCGCCGGCCGGCCCGCGGACCGCCTTACGCGCTGTGCCGGTCCTGGGTCGGCTGCTGCGGCGAGAGGTCGAGTCTGTAGTGGATGGCCTGATGAGTCGGCGTGTAGCCGAGCGCGTCGTTGATCGCGCGCATCGGGAGGTTGCCGTCGGCGGTGTCGGTGCGCAGGCCGCTGAGGTTCGGGTGACGGTCGCGGGCCTGCAGGATGGCGGCCGCCTTCATCCACCGGCCGAGGCCGTGTCCGCGGTGCTCGGGCAGGACGCCGGTGCCGTAGTGCTGCCCGTCGCCCGTGCCGTCGCCGGAGACGACCAGCTCGGTGAATCCGGCGATCGAGCCGTCCGCCTCATCGATGGCGACGACGGTGTGCAGCACATCGCCGCGTCGGGCGACGGCCGCGGCCACGGCTCGGATGCGATCCACGTCCCAGTCGACCGTGCCGTAGTCGGTGTCGCCCATCGGCATGTCATCCATGGCGCGGCGGGAGAGCGCGAACGTGTCGGCGAGGTTGTCCGGGACGGTGCCGTCCCAGCAGGACAGTCGATAGCCGGGATGGGCCCGTTCGACGATCGCCGTGAGCGCCGGCCGGTTAGTGTCGGCCAGGTTCAGCCGCGTGTACGTGAACGTCACGGCTTCGCTGAAGCCTCTGGCACGCAGGAACTGTGCACCGGGGGACCCGGGTTCGGCCTGTGCCACGAGTGAGCGGCGGCCGTCCTCGCGGGCGGCGTGCACGGCGGCGTTCAGTAGCAGAGTTCCCGTGCCGTGTCTGTGCGCGGACGGGTGGACGTGCAGGTCCACCTCGGCATAGTGCTGCTGCCCAGGCGTGGTGAACAGCCGCAGAAACGCCGAACCGACAGGGAATCCATCGGCGTCGGACGCCAGCCACGCAAGGCGGCGGCTGGACGAACCGTGCTCAGGATCGATCAGTGAGGTGAGGTGAATGGACAGGATGACTCCATCGTGAGGTGGCGAACGTCGAAATCGGGTTCGGCAGCTCGGCACTTGTGCGCATCTGCTGCACACCTCCTCCTCGTCGATGGGCCTGCCGTATCGCGGCCAGGTGACCGTAGCGGCCCGGGGAACACGGGCGCAAAGCCTTTTCTCCTTTCGCGATCTGAATGCCGGTTGCTGACAAGACCAACGCGCTCCCGACGCCCCTCAGCCGGGGCCGGACGCCCCCGCCGCCGCCATCCGTGCCGGGCTCGCCTTCAGGGCCCCGCGCTATCGGGAACCGGATCCACACAGCGGAAGCCGCAGAACCATGCTCTCCACCTCGGCAGGCCGGACTGGCAGCGTGACGTGCGGATGTCAGGTGGAGCGGCGTCCGGTGCACGTCCGGCGGTTTCTGCGGTCCCTTGGAAGCCAGCGGTGGCTTCTGCCGTTTCGACGGGCGGCCGATCGGACGTACCCGCCCGTCAGTGACTGCTGATGCCGCGTGGGGAAAGATCGAGCCGTACACCGAACTACTTCGTTCCTGGAGGCGATATGAGCAGCGCCCTTCTCGTGATGGACGTCCAACGGGCCATCGTGGACATCGCCGACGACGGCTCCGGATACGTGCCACGGCTGCGCAGGGCGATCGACGGGGCCCGGGCGGCGAACATCCCCGTGATCTACGTGGTCATCGCGTTACGTCCCGGTTTCCCGGAAGTCGGCACGCGCAACAGGCCTCTCGCTGCCATCGCACGGGCAGGCCTCTTCGTAGAGGGCGCGCCCGGAACTGAGATCCACCCCGAGGTCGCGCCCCGGCCGGGCGATGTGGTGGTCACCAAGAGACGGGCGAGTGCGTTCTCGGGCAGCGATCTCGACGTGGTGCTCAGGGCGCGAGGCATCGACAGCCTTGTGCTCACCGGCATCGCCACCAGCGCTGTGGTGCTGTCCACCCTGTGCCAGGCCAACGACCTGGACTTCGGCCTCACCGTCCTGTCCGACGGCTGTCTGGACACCGATCCTGAGGTGCACCGGGTTCTTACCGAGCGGCTGTTCCCGCAGTGGGCGGATGTCGTCACCGTCGACGACTGGCTCACGACGATCGCCCCTCAATAGCGGCACGCCGGGTCGACGGCAACGTGGGCGGTGCGGTCGGCGCCGGCGGGCACCCACCATGTACGTGGATGGGGTGGAAGCGGCCGAGTCGGCGGATGCGCTCGAACTGGAGCGCCGGTCCGGACCGCCGGTCCGGTCCGGCCCGAACTGCCGGACCTCACCACCCGGTTGGACACGAACGGGCGAGGCCGGGGCTCCGCGTGCGGCTGCCGGGAGTCGACCGCCGAGCAGCGGCTCACTGCCGTCCGGCCACGCCACTGCACCAGGATCACTTCGTGGCGCACCCCTTCACCGGGCAGCCTTGGGGGCCGAGTGGCGGTCCAGGGCGGCTTCGACGATCCTCATGAGCCGCTCACCCGCTCGCCCTTCACCGCCGCGTTCAATGTCGCGGGCACCCCCGCCATGTCCGTCCCCCTGGAGACCGACCTCGCCACCGGACTCCCCATCGGCATCCAGTTCGCCGCGGGATACGGCCGCGAGGACGTCCTCTTCCGTCTCGCCGGACAGCTGGAAGAGGCCACTCCCTGGGTGCAGCGGACCCCCGCCGTGTGGGCGAGCAGCCACCACAACGCCTGACCGCGCTCCCGCACTTGTGGCTCGACGCCACCCTTGCCGGCAGGCGGGCGCGGAGGTTCGTTCGGATGCCTACCAGGTCGGCTGCGGTCAGCAGGCGTTGCCGGTCGGGGTGGAGGGTGTGCCGGCAGGTGCGTCGGCGCCAGGTCAATTGACCACGATTTTCGCCGCTGAAATGCACCATGAACTGGGTCTCTGGGCTTCCTAGAGTGGTACTCACAACGGCGGCGAACGGGCCGCAGAACCGAGGAGACCGGATATGACCAGCCAGAACGCCGACTTCGCCGCAGTGCTCACCCGGGCCGCGGAGGCCGAGACGACCAGCGACCCGAGCAGTGTGATGACGCTGCTGGCCGACTCCGACACCACCGGCGGTCTGCTCACCAGCTACCGCTCCACCTTCGCCGAAGGAGCCGTCGGCGCCCCGGCCCACTTCCACACCCGCGCCGCGGAGCTCTTCTTCGTCATCGACGGCGCGCTGCGCGTCCTCGTCGACGAGGAGATCACCGTGCTCGAGGCGGGGGACTTCCTCCTCGTCCCGCCGAACACTCCGCACGCCTTCGCCGCCGCCCCCGGACGCGAAGCCGACGTCCTCTTCGCCTTCACCCCCGGCATGGCCCGCTTCGACTACCTGCGCCTGCTGGGCCGGGTCATGCGCGGCGAGGCGAGCCCCGAAGAAATCAAGGCCTCCTCCGAACGCTTCGACAACCACTACGTCGACAGTCCTGTATGGAACGCCGCACTCCAGGCCTGAACGAGCCCGCACACCGCACCCTCCCGGCCTCCCGACGCCCGCCGGGCACCCCAACCACCTGCCCTGCAGCCGCTACCCCGGCCGTCGGGCAGCAGGTAGGCGCGGGAGGCCGAGACGCCGTTCCCGGGCGCGGCTCGGCCCACCGCGCCCACCTTCCCGTCGGCGTCCAACGTCCCCGTCCCGGCGATGGTGCGCCCACCGGTGAGACCGCCGCCTGCGCCGTCACCGGCCGGCCTGCCGACGATGCCGAGCGAAAACATCGGACCGGCGCTCGGGCCACCCACAGCGTCGAGCGCCGGCTACACCCTCACCTGCCGGGGGAGGAGTGCGGGTCAGCCGACCGCGTGGTGCCGCCGCCGGGAGGAAGCGGCGGGCACCACGTCGGCCCTGATGCCGGTCGCGGTCATCCGGACACGTCATCGCCCCAGAACTGGGCGATGACGTCCTTGGCGCTGTTCTGCTGGGACTCGGTCGGGAAGGTCGGCGTGCCGGAGACCTTCGGCAGCTTCGCCGCTGCGGTCTTGTCCAGCGTGCCGGCCTTCTTCATGGCGGTCATCAGAGCCGGACGGGCGTATCCCTTGAGTCTGAGGTTCTGGCCCTCGGCGCTGTAGAGGTACTCCATCCACAGGCGTGCGGCCGCGGGGTGCGGCGCATAATTGTTGATGGCCTGCGAGTAGTACTGGGAGAACTTGCCGTCCGAGGGGATGACGACCGTCCAGTCGAGGCCCTTGGACTTGAACGCGTCGGTGTACCCGGCGTTGAGGTAGTCCCAGTCGATGCTGATCGGAGTCCGGCCCTTCTCGACGGTGGCCGGGGTGGACTGGACGGGCGTGTAGTTGCCGTTCCTCCTCAGCTTGGCGAAGAAGTCCAGGCCGGGCCGGATGTCGTCGAAGGAGCCGCCGTTGGCGAGGGCGGCCGCATACACGGCACCGAAGGCCGAACCCGACTTGGCGGGGTTGCCGTTCAGCGCGACCTGCCCCTTGTACTGCGGCTTGAGCAGATCCTTGAAACTGGTCGGGCAGGTCTGCACACGCCTGGCATCGCAGCCGAAGGATATGTAGCCGCCGTAGTCGTTCGCCCAGCGGGCGATCGAGTCCCTCTGGGCATCGGGGATGTCGGCGAAACCGGTCACCATGTACGGCGCGAGCAGCCCCTGCTGGGCGGCGCTCTGCGCGAAGGAGCTGCCGAGGTCCAGGACGTCGGGCGCGTTGTCCTTGCCCTTGCGCGAGGTGACCGCGTTGATCTCGTCCTGGCTGGCGCCGCTCGGGTTCTCGACCTCGACCTTGATGCCGTACTTCTTCTCGAAGCCGTCGATCAGGGCGCCGTAGTTTGCCCAGTCGCGGGGCAGCGCCATCGCATGCAGTGTGCCCTCCTTCTTGGCCGCCTTGGCCAGGGCGTTGATGCCGCCGGCGGCCTTGGCCGTGGTTGCGGTGGCCACGCTCTTGCCGTCGGGGCTGGTCGACGCGTCGGGGGACGCGCCGCAGGCGCTGAGGGCGAGGGCGGCGGCGCCGGTGAGGACGCCGGTGAGGACGGCTGTCCTCGGCAGGGACACGGTCACGGTCTCTCCAGGGGTACGCACAGAGGGGTTGAGGGGTTCATGCGGGGCCACACAGGGGATGCACGTGGGGGGTGGCGCTTGTCCGGCGACTTGTCCGAACAAGTTGGGCCTCAGTAGGCCCGCCAATGGTGTACGGAAGGTGAACATCGGTTAAATTATTGACCCCGATTCCCTCACAATCGCAGCTCGCGGGGGCATCACGGCATCTCACCTAGGCTGGCCGCGCTACACACTGTGCGCACAACTCCGCGCGAGAGAGGAAGCATGGCGGCACGACACGAGGAGATCGCCGAAGAGCTGAGGCGCGCGATTGACCGCGAGGACTACGCCGTGGGCAGTCTGCTCCCCGCGGAGACCGAACTCGCGGCCCACTACGGCGTCTCGCGCGGCACGGTGCGCCAGGCCGTCGCGGCCCTGACCGCCGAGGGACGTATCGGGTCACGCCAGGGCGCCCGCCGTGTGGTCCTGGCCGGCCGCCGCAGCCAGAGCTTCGCCGAGCTGTGCAGTTTCGCGCAGTGGGCACACGCAATGGGCCGCGAGGCGTCCGGACGCGTGATGTCGTCCGCGTACCGCCCCGCGACGCCGGAGATCTCCGCGCGACTCCGGCTCCCGCCCGGTACGCCGGTGCTGCACATCCTGCGAGTGCGCGGTCTGGACGGCGAGCGGGTGCTGCTGGAGCGGACCGTGTACGCGGACTGGATCGCCCCCACCGTCGAGCGCATCGACCCCGAGTGCCCGTCCGTGACACAGCGGCTGTACGAGGACGAGGGCCTGGTCCTCGCATACGGCGAGCATCTGATCGACGCCGTGGCGGCGGGAGCCCAGGACGCCGAACTCCTCGGCGTGCGCCGCACCAGCCCGCTCCTGCGCGTACGACGGGTCACCACCACACGCGATGGGCGCCCCGTGGAGTGGTCGGACGACCGCTACCGCTCGGACGCCGTGAGCTTCAGCGTCCACAACTCGACAGGGAACAACCCGCTGGCTCGCAAAACGGGCCCCGCCATGAGCTGAGCCGCTCCGCGGTCTGCCTCGTGCGTCGCCCGCCGGGGTGGTGTCCGGCTGCCACCCTTCGGGAAGGGGGCGGCAGAGTCCGCGAGACCCCCGAAAGAGGCGGGGTGCGCCCGTACCCACGTCACCGGACATGTGTGCGCGGTTCGATACGCGGACGCCACACCGCCACACCGGCCCGGAAATCCGCTCGGCAGCAAACAGCGGCACACGGCACAGTGGCCCCATGAAGGAACGAGGGCTGAACCGCGACGGAACGATCGCACGCGAAGGCGCACTGGAGCGAGTGCCGGCAGCGTTCGTCCCCGTCGTCGATGCCGCCCGCGCCCATATCACCGAGACGTTCGGCGGAACGCGTCTGCACAGTGCCTACGTCTACGGCAGCATCCCCCGTGGCACCGCCACCCCCGGAGTCTCCGACCTCGACCTCCAGCTCGCCCTCCACGACGAGCCCACCGAAGCCGACCGCGCTGACGCCAAAGCCATCGAGGCCCTGCTCGACCGTGCATTCCCGCAGATCGATGGCGTCGGGATCCTGCTGACCAGCACACGGGTCCTGCTCAGCGACATCGAACGTCACGACGGCGGATTCTTCATCGCCTGCCTCTGCACCCCGTTGCTGGGCCCGGACCTCGCAGAACAATTGCCCCGATACCGCCCCACGGCCCTCCTCGCCCGCGAGACCAACGGTGACCTCGCCCGCCTGCTTCCACACTGGCGTGCCACAGCAGCCGAAACCACCACAGACGCCGATCGCCGGACCCTCAGCCGTCGCGTCGGCCGCCGCCTCGTCCGCACCGGATTCACCCTGATCATGCCCCGATGGGGCGGCTGGACCAGCGACCTCGACCGGTCCGCCGACTTCTTCGGCCGCTACTACCCCGAGCGCGTCGAGCAGATGCGTGTCGCCGCATCCATCGGCCGCGCACCCTCACCCGACCCGGCGGTGCTCGCGATGCTCGTCAACGACCTCGGCCCTTGGCTCGCAACCGAATACACAACCGTGCACGGCGAGAAGCGCCGCGTCCCTGTCGGGCGGCCCACACCATGACTCTTGGCCCACACCATGACTCGGCCTTCTCAGCAGCCACCGACACTCCAGATGCCCAGCAGCGGTGTCCCTTCTCATCGACCGTGTCCCACGCAGTGATCGACAACTGCTGTTGAGACTCCTCGGCAACCGATGCCCGTTCTCATCTGCGCAGCCGGTAGGCGGATCCCCTGACGCGGCCGAATCTACGAAAGTTCCTTGCGCATCAACGTGCACATCGTTTCGTAGCGGCGCAGCGATCCATCCGGGGCTTGCTCGTCCCACGAGTCCGGCTGACGGTCGTATGCGACGTAGCCCAGTCGTTCGTACAGAGCCCGGGCCCGGGGGTTGTTCTCCTCCACGCCGAGCTCGGCCCGCCGCAGGCCGCGGTTCCTGATCCGAAGCTCCGCGGCTGCGACAAGGAAGGTGCCGATCCCGCAGGACTGCAATGCCGGATGAACTGCCAGCTGCCACAGAGTGCCGACACCGTCCTTGACTTGGTAGTCGACGCCACCCTTCGCCACGGGAATGTCCGTTGCAGTGCAGACCGCAAGGTAGTCGACCTCACCGAGCCGGGCACGCTCCAACTGCGTTGCGACGCCGGCCAAATGGCGTTCGGACCCCGACCAGCCGCACGACACGAGGTCCGCATGCACCAAATCGCGTACCGACAGCTTCAACACAACATTGATCATCCTCACCGCCTCCGACCAGCCAGCATCCAGGCCGGTCACCACAGGATGCAACGCCGTTTCCCATCCGTGCTCCCGGCAGGCCACTACCGCCGTCCCACCGGCATGCGTCCCCCGGCTACCGCACCAAAGCCATCGACCACGGCGCCCGCCTCGGCATCGACGTCGAAGTTGTCCAACGTGCCCCCGGCGTCAAAGGCTTCAAGGTGATTCCCCGTCGCTGGGTGGTCGAGCGGCCCTTCGGCCGGCTGATGCACCACCGCCGACTCGCCCGCGACTACGAAACCCACCCCCCCGCTCCGAAGCCATGATCCGCATCGCGATGATCGACGTCATGAGCCGCAGGCTCACCAGAGCACCCATCCCGAACCGGCGCGACGTCTGAACCTCGAACCGAACGACATCGCCGGGACGGAACGCTCCTTTCAACACTCCTGTGGTTGGCGGACATCGCCCGTGCCCAGTGTGATCACGGTCCGGGCCCGCATGGGCCCTTCGCCGCGTCGGGAGAGCAAGACCACCTCCTCGACCACTGCCGACAGCGCGCCGAGCCGGAGAGCGCACTCGGCAGCCAGGCGCTTCGGGTCCTGGGTGCGGCCGAGGGACAGATGTGGGGTGAAGCGGCCGACGCGCCCGTGGCAGAGCGGGAACCGCAGCCCCAGCTCCCGGTGGAGATGGGCCCACGGCGCCGGGTCGGCCGCGGCCGGATCGAGCCACAACGTGGCGTAGTGCCGGTGCCGGAAGTACCGTACTCCGGCCAGGCGCGCCGTGAACGCCGTGCTGTGCGCCGCCCCGGCGGAGAGCAGCGGTACGGCCCGTGCGAACTCCGCCTCCGGTACGAAGCCGAACAGCAGATTCACATGCGGCGGCCACCGTCGTACTTGCGGATCGTGCTCCCAGCGGATGTCCTGAATCGTCGGCCAGAGATTCTGCGGCGGCAGCCAGGCCACCGCAGTCCGGGCCGTCGGTGCCACGTCGAGGGCATCTGCCGGCTCGGCCCCGCCGAAGACCGGTATTCCGTTCACATGGCCATGTTCCCAAACAAATCGGGCTTGGAAAATCGTCCGGAGTCTCTCCCGCGGGGCGCGCCGAGGTATGGCCGGTGGCCTGTCACTCGGCACCGCCGGCTGGTCGCCCTGCCCCGTCCCGAGGATCACGGCACACTCCGTCGCGGTTACCGTTGCCCGTGCCCCCCACCCCACCGAACCGACTTATGGAGAATCCCCGTGTCCGTGCCTCTCGGCGAGGATGTGGTGGCGCTGTTGCGTCGCCCCAGCACTTGTTACATCTCTACGACGATGCCCGACGGCTCGCCGCAGCTCACCCAGACCTGGGTCGACACCGACGGCGAGCATGTCCTGATCAACAGCGTCGAGTCGCATCAAAAGACCCGAAACATCGCGCGCGATCCGCGGGTGGCCGTCGCGGTCGCCGACCCCTCGGAACCGGCTTCCTACGTCCAGATCCGCGGCCGCGTGGTGCGTGTGACGACCGAGGGGGCGGTCGACCACATCGAGGCGCTCTCACAGAAGTATCTCGGCGGGCCCTACCCATGGTTCGGCGGTCGCGACCAAGTCCGGGTGATCTTCGTGATCCAGCCCGAACGGATCAGCAGCCCTCGCGGCTGATGAGCGTGATGTCACCGCGCGGGGCAGGCCCCGGTCCCGTGACGGGGCGCAGTGTGGTTGGGGCCGGCCTCACCGGTGACGTCACGCCGCTGCCCGGGTCGTCCCCGCCCCGGTAGGGGAGACGCTCGGGCCCGGGTGCCGTCACCGATACCGAGCGCGTGCAATCCACTCGCATTCTCCGCCTCCGGGCGTCATCTTCTACGCGAGGCGCGAGGTGCGAGGTGCGAGGCGCGGACGTGCTCGGGTGATGTGGCGCGTTCGCGCACGGGGGCGGCGGGGATGTCGTCCGCGCTGCGCTCGCCCCCGAGATCACCCCGTACCGAAGGGCACCCGGCACACCAGCCGTGCCCAGGCCGTCATCCGCGGCACGGCGCGAAAGACGCAGGTGCTGTTCTCGACCGCAGCCGAAGCCCGCGAAGGGGCCACCAGCGGTCTGGTCACCGCCGCGACGCAGCACACGGCCGTCCCGAGGCGGGCGGGTCCGGTACACCTGCGGAAGCCGCCCGCCCGCGTTGCCCCCACCAGGCGACTTCGTCGCCGACGTCTGGAGCAGTGCCGGAGGCGGCGGAGCGGGCCGGCGGCCCTCCCGCCCATGGTCGTCCCGGAGCCGCCGACGGCCGCCGACGCCGGCTTCCTCACCGAAGCCTGGAACACCACAGCTTCGGACCCGGCCGCCGACCTGGCGAGACCCCGTAACTACCAGGGCCGGATCGGCCGTACGCCGATGCGCCTGCCCTCCTCGTCGAGCAGGTGACCCATCCGTTTGACGGTGCGCAGGCCCACGATCCGGTCGGTGACGGTGAGGCTCGGGAGGCGGGCGCACAGGGCCGTTTCGCGACGCTGGACATCGCCGAGGTCGTGCACCCACAGGGTGAGGAGGACGTTGGCGCTGCCGGTGACGGCGGCCACCAGGCGGCATTCGGGCAGGGCGGTCAGGGTCCGGTGCACGGTGGCGAGGTCGCGTGCCGGTACGTGGGCGAGGAAGGTGACAGGGACGGGGCGGCCGGCGAGCGGGGCGGCGACGTCACAGCGGAAGGCGAGGACGCCGGAGTCGGTCAGGCGCTGCAGCCGGCGGCGTACGGTGGCCGGGCTGGTGTCGGCGCGCTGGGCGAGTTCGGCCCGGCCGAGCCGCCCGTCCTGGACCAGCAGGTCGAGCAGGCGGCGGTCCAGGGCATCGAGTGCGACGCTGCGCCGCGCGTCCGGTACCGGCGGCGCGAGGCCGCCGAGGGCGGTGCGCTGAGCGGGGTCCAGGGAACGCAGGCGCCAGCGGTTGCCCTCGACGTACATCGAGGTGGCGAAGAGACAGTTGACCGACGTGATGCCGGGCAGCAGGTCCACCTCCTCGGTCAGAAAGCGGCTGAGCGCGGCCAGATCCGGGGCCAGCACGTCGAGCAGCAGATCGGTGCTGCCGGACGCGGTCACCTCGATGGTGACGGCCTGCGGGAGCGCGCTGAGCCGCGTCGCCAGCTCCGCGCGCGCACCGGGTGAGCAGCGGAGCAGGACGAACGCCGAGCACCTGCTGCGCGAGAAGTCCGGTCCCGGAGTGGCGCCCACCCAGGCGAGCCCCGCAGCCGTCAGCCGTTCCCAGCGCCGGGCCAGGGTGCTCGCGGTGACGCCGAGCGGCGGCGCCAATGCGGACCAGGCGGCGCGGGGCCGGAGCTGGAGCGCGTTCACCAGAGCGAGGTCGAGTTCGCTGGCGGTGACCGTTTCTGGCATCAGTGCGCTCCGTACGTCCGATTCCCTCGATATTCCGGCCCATTCGCGGTCCGGCCCGCACAGTAGCCCCCACTGTCGATTCCGGCTATCGGGTGAGGTGAGGCTGTGTTCCTGCGTACATCGGCGTTCGCGCACAGATCGAAGTTCCGGCCACGGGTGAGGGCGTCGGGCCCGGGCATGCTGGCCGCGATGGCCGTCGTCATCCTGTTCAGCGGCATCGTGCAGGGCTACCTGACGCCGCTGCTGCCCGCACTGGGGGCGCGCCTGGGCATCGGCGGCGTGGGCCAGAACAACATCTATCTGCTGGCGCAGCTGGCCTTCGCGGTGCTGACCCCGCTGCTGGCCCGCCTCGGCGATCTCTACGGCCACCGCAGACTGCTCCGGGTGGCGCTGGGGACGGTGGCGGCCGGCACGCTCCTGATGGCGGTCTGGCCGTCGGCTTTGACCCTGGCCGTCGGGGTGGTGCTGCAGGGCGCGCTGGTGGGCTTCTTCCCGCTGCTGGTGGGGATCCTCCGTGCCCGCGACCCGGAGCGCAACCGAACCGGCATCTCGCTGCTGGTGGGCGTGTTGCTGCTGTCGATCGGGGCCGGTGGCCTGGTGGCGGGCATGCTGAGCGAACAGCATCCGGCAGCCGGGTTGTGGACCGCCGTCCCCGTCGCCTGCCTCGCCCTGGTCGCGGGTCTGCTCCTGCCGGACAGCGACGCCCCGCGCGGCGGCCCGTTCCACTTCAAGGCCGCGGCACTGCTGACCACCGGGCTCGTCGCCCTCGTCCTGGTACTGGCACAGGGCAGCACCTGGGGGTGGCTGTCGCCGGCGACCCTGTCCCTCACGGCGGTGGCCGCCGGCGTGCTCACCGCCTGGATCACCGTCGAGCGCAGATCGGCGTATCCGCTGGTGAGCGTGCGGATGCTGAGCAACGGCCGCCTGGCCGTGGTCAGCTGTCACACCTTCTGCGCATCCTTCGCCACGATAGGTTTTCTCGGCGCCAACGCGCTTTTCCTCGGAGCCGATCCGTCAAGGACGGGGTACGGCATGGGGATGGGGCCGCGGGCGATCGCCACGGTTTCGCTGGCCATGGTCGTCGCCGGGTGCGCCGGTTCCGCGGTGACGCCGCGCCTGGCCCGGCGGGTGGGCGACCGCGCCGTGCTCGCCTCCGGAGGGGTGCTGGTCGCGCTGGGTTTCCTGGCGATGCTGGTGGGCCACGGCACCCGCGGCGAGTACGTGACCGCCGCCCTGGTCGTCGGACTGGCGACCGGAATCGTGCAGTCCCTCACGCGCACGCTTTCGGCGGAGGTCGTCGAGGAACACCAGACCGCGCTCGCCGTCGGCCTCAACGAACTCGCGCTGTCGCTCGGTGCGGCCATCGGCGCGGCCGTGATCGGCGCCTGCTTCGCGGCGCACACGACCCACGGCACCACCCGAATCGAGCTGACCGGCTATCTGTGGAGCTGGGGCATCTGCGCCGGGGTGGGGGCGGCCGGCGCGCTGCTGGCCCTGCGCTACCGCGCATCCGACGCAACGGGCGCCGGGCACCGGCCGCCCACCGCGCACCCGGCCCAGGAAGGACGCCTCGCATGACGCACACGGATCACGGCGGCCGGCCGATTCCCCAGGAGGTGGTGGCCTCGGCGGTGCGCGGGTGGAGCGATCGCCTGCGGGAGCTGAGCCACAGCCTGCACGACGAACCCGAGACCGCCCTCGAGGAACACCGCTCGGCCGCGAAAATAGCAAAGCTGCTGGAAGAGGCCGGGTTCGCGGTCACCCGCGAGGCCGGCGGGCTGCCCACCGCACTGACCGCCACCCGCGGATCCGGCGAGCTGGTGCTCGGCCTCTGCGCCGAGTACGACGCGCTCGCCGGCATCGGGCACGCCTGCGGACACAACGTCAACGGGGCGGCGGCGGTCGGCGCCGCCCTCGGGCTGGCGGCCGTGGCCGACACACTCGGCCTGACCGTCAAGGTGATCGGTACCCCCGCAGAGGAGGACTTCGGCGGGAAGGTGCCGCTGCTGGAGGCCGGGGTGTTCGACGATGTGGCGGCGGCGATGATGGTCCATGCGGCCCCCGACGACAGCGCGGGCGCCTCCTCACTGGCCGTCGGCGCCTGGGACATCGACTACCGGGGCACACCCGCCCACGCCGCGGTCGCCCCCTGGGAGGGCGTCAACGCGCTGGACGCGATGACCCTCGCGCACACGGCGATCGGTCTGCTGCGGCAGCAGTTGCCCCCGGGCGTGGTGGTGCACGGCATCGTCACCGAAGGCGGGCAGACGGCAAACGTGATCCCGGCCCACACCCGCGCACGGTACGAAGTCCGCGCTCCCACACTGGAGTTGCTGGCCGACGTACGCCGCAGGGTCCGGGACTGCTTCGCGGCGGGCGCACTGGCGACCGGAGCCGAGCTCGAACTGCGCCGCCACGGCCACGACTTCGCCGAACTGCACCAGGACCCGTACATGACGGACGCCTACGTCCGGGCGGCTCGCGCACTCGGGCGCACGGTACGGCGACGCGACGGCGAGACGCTGGCCTCGACCGATATGGGAAACGTGTCGCGGCTGTTGCCCACGATCCATCCGACGATCGGCTACGACACCGGCGGCGCCAATCCGCACACCCCGCAGTTCACCGCCTACGGCAAGAGCCCCGGCGCCGACCGGGCGGTGCTCGACGGCGCCCTCGCCCTCGCCCTGGTCGGCGTCGAACTGGCCACCCATGCACCCGAGCGGGAAAGACTGCTGAAGGCAGTCGCCGCGCGCGGGACGGCGCGGCCGGCAGAACACCAGGCCGCCGCGTCCCACCCGCCGACGGGCCACCGGCCGGCCACCGGCTGAGGGCCCACCCCGCGCACCGCCCTCGCACTGCCGCTCCCGGCCCTGACGGGAGCGGCAGTGCGACCTGTCCCGTTCCGGTACGGAGCCGGGCCAAGTGACCACAACTTTCGCCACCGCAGTGCCCACTGAACCGGGCCTCCGGGCTTCCGGGCTTCCCAGGGGGGACTCACGACGGCGGCGACCGGGCCGCGGAATCGAGGAGACCTCATATGACCAGCGAGAACACCGACTTCGCCGCGGTGCTCACCCGGGCCGCGGAGGCCGAGACGGCCTGCGAGCCCAGCAGTGTTCGTCTGTGGCTGCGCCCCACGGTGGGTATCCGTGCCCAGGCGTGACGTTCCCGGGGTGGGTCCTCGTACGAGGCGTCCCATGCGCGCCCGGCCGCGGGAGGGGATACGGCGCAAGAGCCCACTGAGCGCCATGCCGGGGCCAGACGGACGCGAGAGGCAGCTCGCAACGGTCTGCCGGGTCACCAGGTATGCGTCACCTCTGCCGCGGTCGCCGCGACAAGCGCCAGCAGCAGACAGCGGACGGCCCGTCCACACCACAGGTATTTGCACCACACCACCCGTGCCATGGCCCACGCCTGCATGGCCACGTCCCCGAACAGCGCCTCGCGGCTGCAGGTCAGCGCCGCGAGGTCTGCCACGTAGGCGCTACCGCTGGGGTAGCCCTCTGCGATCCGCCCGAAATGGACGAGGCTGGAAGGTGCGCCGCCGCCGCGCGTCCGGGGTACGAGGGCGAGGCCCGCGCAGACCCCGGCGCAGAGCAACAGCACCCCGCTCACTGCGAGACAGGCCACGAGAAAGACCCCGGGACGGTGCCAGGACTGCGCGGCACGGTACAGCGTCGCGCTGATCAACCCGGTAGCCGCCAGGGTGACTCCCGCCTTGGCGTCGGCGTGCTTCGCCGCGTCGTCGACCAGTCCGAGGACCTGCCATGCCTGGCCGACATCCGGCTCCCTTCGCAGCCCCCTGGCCGCGGTGTTCTCCTCCGTACCACCCAGCCCTCGGTCCATGCCTCGCTACCTCACTCCGGAGCGCTTGAATAGGGGCATCAGCCATCCGGCCCGATTCCCAGTGTGGTCCCACCACCCGGCGCAACGGGGGATACGCGCCGATCGTCAGCGAGTTCGCCGCAGGGTTGGGCAACGAAGCCGGTGCCGTCATCCAGGTCACCAACGGCATCGAGTCACAGTTCGCCGTTCGCCGCCGACGCCGCAGCCCTCCGTGGCGATCGTCGGATGGGGATGGGACACCTTCGCCTTCAGCCACGCCCGGCCCGCGCCGGAACTCGCGGCCCACGGCCAATGCGTGCACATGGCTCGGAGGCCCCCGGAGCCCCGGGGGCCCAGCGCCCCGGAGCGCACTGGCCATCCCGCCCCGACAGAGAGCCAGGCTGCTCTCTCGAACCGGTCAACCATCGGGCGCCCGCCACTATGCCGGCGTGCAACAAACGGCTGCATCCTTCTGCACCGCCATGGCGCAAGCCCCCGTGCACCTACTGCATCGCAACTCCCCGGAAAGTGCGGGCGGGTGGAGGCTGACCGCTACTCCAGCACCGCACGGAAGGTGCGCTCGCCGATGCCGCACATCAGCGGGTTGCCCTGCGTACGCGCTCTCGTACGCCGTCGGTGCGATGTCCGCACTGTGGGAGGATTCCAACCCGCGTGCACGGTCGGTACGAACGACGCACATCGCGATGATCGACCTCATGAGCCGCACGCTCACCCGCGTATCCACCCCGAACCGGCGCGACGTCCGAGCCGCGAGCCAAACAACCTCGCCAGGACAGGGCGCCCTTTGCGGGATCAGGTCGGGTTATGCGGCGAGTTCCTGCTCCAGGCCGTCGAGCAGGGCCTGGAGGCCGAACTCGAAGGTCTTGTCGGGGGCGGCGGCGTATTCGGCCGCCGCCTGGGTTTCCAGTCGGGCGCGCAGGCGCGGGTAACGCATGGCGATCTCCCGCGCCTTGGTCATGGCCTCTTGGAACTGAGCTTCGGCGGTGGTGCGGTCCGTGTTGTGTTTCCGGGTGAGTGAGGCGGTCGCGGCGATGCCGGCCGCGTTGCCGAGGACGTAGGTGAAGACGGTGGCTGCGGCCTGGTCGGCCTGGGGGCCGGTGAAGCCGGCGGCCTCGTAGACAGCCAGGCTGTGGTCGTCGTGGCGGGCCTTGCCATCGCCGTAGACGACGTGTGCGGCGAAGACCTGCACCAGCCAGGGGTGCCGGACGAACATCCCGTACAGGTCCGTGGCCATGGTGGAGGCCGCGGTGCGCCAGTCGACCGCGGCCAGATCGGGCAGCTTGAGCTCGCCCCACACCTGGTCGGTGGCGAGGAGAACGAGATTGTCCTTGTTCTTCACGTGCCAATAGACGGCCGTGGCGGCGGAGTCGAGCCGTTTCCCGAGGGCGCGCATGTTCAGGCCTTCGAGGCCGTCGGTGTCCATGAGTTCGACGGCGGTGTGGACGATCTGGTCACGGGTGAGTGTGTCGCGCGGCATGACCTCACGGTACGCAGCCGCTTGCACAAAGTTCAAGCGGGCACTTGCACGGTGTTCAAGTCGCGGTCTATCGTCCTTCTCGACAGCCAGTTGAACTTAGTGCAAGTCGAAGGAGAGTCCCATGAATGCCCTCGCCGCCGTCATGCAGTTGCTCGTCGCCGCCGCCTTCGTCAGCATCCCGGTGGTCCGCCACCGCTTCGGTCCCGCCGCGAAGGCCGCCGCCGTGGCCGAACTCCGCCGCCAGAACGTCCGCCCGGAGGTGCTCGAGGAGAACAAGCTCCGGTTCGACGCCGGTGGCCATGAGACCGCGGCTCCGGCAGCCGTTGCCACGGTGATGACCGCCACCGCCGCCCTGAACTTCGCCGGCGCCGACCTGGCCCAGCTGCTGACCTGGATCTTCTCCTCATTGGTCCTGCTGATGAACGCGGCGATCGTCTACAGCAACCTCACCGCGGTGAAGTCCGTGGAGACGGCCTTCCGCCGCAAGGGCGACCCGGAGCTGGCCCGCGTCGAGGTCGCTCCCTTCCTCCAGGCCGCCGAGGCCGCCTTCCCCCGCTGGGTGCGCGCCCAGACCTATCTGCGCAATACCGTGGTCTTCGGTGGCTCCGCCGTCGCCCTGGTCGCCGTCTCCCTCGTGTGAGCAACGCGCTGTTGATCCCGCGGCAGCGAACTGGCGGGCGTATGGAACAGGTCCTTCGTGGTGACAGCATCGCCGCGAAGGACCTGTTCCGTGTCGGTCACCGGGGCCGCTGACCGACCGCCACACCACCGCGCCCCGTCCCCGGTGTGCCGAGCACAGCGAGCGCGGCGACGACGCCGAGCGCAGCGATTCCGATCACAACTGCCTTGCTCCGTTGGTGATCGATGAGGAGCTTGGGCCGGCTGGGCGGGCTTCCTGATGCCTTGGTCACTGGTGGAGCAGGTCGGTCACTGGTGGCGCAGGACTCGCTCGCGGAGGAGATGCGAGGTTCGCTGCCGTTCTGGGCGAGCCCGATTCGGTGTCTGTTGCGTGAACCGGGGCCGGGGCGCCGAGCGATAGAGGGGGCGTGAGACTGTTCCGCCCCGTGGGGGCAGACCGAGAGCGGGATGACGACGTGGCGTTGCTGCGTGCCGTGGCCCGTGGGGACCAGGCGGCGCTGGCGACGCTCTACGACCGGCATGCCGGGTGGCTGCACGCGCGGTTGACGCGGCGGTGCGGGGATCCGGAGACCGTGCGTGAGGTCCTTCAGGACACCTTCGTCGCCGTGTGGAGGTCTGCCGGTACGCACCGGGAAGGTGAGATCGGTGGCTGGCTGTGGGTGATTGCGGCGCGGCGGCTGGTGGATGCGCAGCGCGCACACGCACGGGCCGAGCGCGTCGCGTACGAGCCGCCGGCGTCCGTCCCGTCCGCGGAGGACCGGGTGCTGGCCGCGCTGGAGTACGGGGACGTGGGCACCGCCCTCGACCGGATCTCGCCGGAACTGCGCGAGGTGCTGCGCGCCACCGTCGTCGACGGGCTGACCACCCACGAAGCCGCTGTACTGCTCGGCGTACCCGACGGCACGATCAAGAGCCGGGCCATGCGGGCCCGTCGCGAACTGCGCCGCGCCCTGGCCTCCTTGGCGGACGGCGTCGCGCCGATGGGAGACCTCACATGACGTGGGATCGCAGGACGTGGGATCGCAGGACGTGGGATCGCAGGACGTGGGGTCGCAGGACGTGGGAGGAACGGGAAGGCCGCAGAGGCACCGGGCCGGACCGGGTCACGGTGGCCTGGCACGTGGACGCGGCGATGAGCGCACGCTATGCGGACGGATCCCTCTCCGAGCCCGAGGCGTGGTCCTTGGAGAAGCATGTGGAGGCGTGCACCCGGTGCGCGGCCACGGTGTCGCACGCGGTCCGGCAGACGGTGGACGCCGGGGCGGCCCTGGCACAGGTGCGGGCATCGGTGCTGCAGGTCGTCGCGGAAACGGAAGCCGGCGCGGCACGTTCCTCACGGCGGCCGGTCGCCCGGAAGACCCGGGGCTCCTCCGTCACCAGGGGCCCCTCCTTCACCCCCGGCCGTCGCCTCGGCCGCGCCCTCTGGGCCGCCGGGCCGGCACTGCGGGGTTCGTGGTTGCTCTCCTTGCTGCTGGTGTGCGCCGTGGCCACCGTGCTGGCGTACGGAGCCGGATTCGACGGCGCGCGGCCCCTGCTGCTCACGTTTGCGCCGGTGCTGCCGCTGGCCGGCGTGGCGCTGTCCTATGGGCCGCATGCCGATCCGATGTACGAGATCAGCGCCGCGACGCCGTCCGGCGGGCTGCGGCTGCTGCTGACCCGGACCGCCGGCGTCCTCGGGGTGAGCCTGCCGCTGCTCACGACCGTCGGTGCTCTCCTGCCGGCGCCCGCGGGTGTGCCCGGCGCGGGGGCCTGGCTGGTGCCGGGCCTGACGCTGACGCTGGGCGCGCTCGCGCTCGGCTCGTACATCGGGTGCCGGCCGGCGACCGCAATCGTCGCCGCGTGCTGGACGTCTGTGGTGCTGCTGCCGGTGCTCGCGGCGCGCGGAGGCCATGGAGGCGGGTTCCTGCCGGTGACCGCGCTCGCCGAGCAGCTGGCCCGATACCTCTCCGGTGCCCCCGCGCAGGGCGGTTGGGCGGTGGCCGGCGCGCTCTGCGCGGGGCTGCTCACCCTCCGCCGCCATGTCTTCGACTTCAGTCCGGGCTCCGGCCGGGGCGTGCGCAACAACCGTCTGGAGTACCCATGACCTTCGCCGACACGACAAGCAACCCGGGAATCACAAACCTCACCAGTACCGTAAGCATCACCGGGCTGACCGTCCGGCACCGCAGAACCCTCGCCCTCGACGGCATCGACCTCGCCTTCGGTCCCGGCGTGCACGGCCTGCTCGGTCCGAACGGTGCCGGCAAGACCTCCCTGATCCGGGTGCTGGCCACGGTCGCCCGGCCCGACCGCGGACGTGTCGAGATCCTGGGCCACGATCTGTCCGGGCACCGGGAGCTGGCGGCGGCCCGGCGCCGGCTCGGCTATCTGCCGCAGGACTTCGGGTACTACCCGGGATTCACCGTGCGGGACTTCGTGGCGTACGTGGCCTGGCTGAAGGAGATGCCGGGCGAGGCGGCCGGGGCGGCGGTGGAACGGGCGGTCGAGCGCGTCGGCCTCGCGGACCGTATCGACGCCAAGCTGAAGACGCTCTCCGGCGGAATGGTGCGACGGGTCGGCATCGCGCAGGCCATCGTCAACGACCCCGCCGTGCTGCTGCTCGACGAGCCGACCGCCGGGCTCGACCCCGAGCAGCGTGTCGAATTCCGTTCTCTGTTGCGGGAGCTGGCGTCGGAGAGCACGGTGATCGTCTCCACTCATCTGGTGGAGGACGTGGCCGTGGCGTGCACCGAAGTGACCGTGATCGAATCGGGCCGGGTGGCCTATCGCGGTACGCCCTCCTCCCTCTCCGACCTCGGCGAGGGCGCGGACGGCGCGGGAATCGGCGGCAATTCCGTCGAGCGCGGCTACACGGTCGCACTCCGCGCCCATCGCTCCGGCGAGGCGTCCACTCCGGAGGCCCGCCGATGACCGCCCCGACCCTGTCCCGGCCGCCCGCCCCGCGCCTCGCGCGACCGGGCCGGCGCGCGCACCACCCGCTGTACGCGGAGCTGCGCAGCGGTCCCGCCCGCTGGGCGGCGCTCGCGACGTTCCTCACCCTCCTCGTGCCTCTCGCCGCCAAGGCGGCGCACTGGCAAGGGAGTTGGGGGCAGACCCAGGCGCAGGTGCACATCGTGGCCACGCTGCTCGGCGGTCCCCTGGCCGCGGCAGCGGGTTGCTGGCAAGGCGGCCGCGAACGCCGCGCGCACATGGCCGAGCTAAGGGCCTCCGGCGCCCGAGGCCCGCTCGCGCAGTTCTTGGTAGTGGCCTGGCCGGTGGCGCTCGGTGTCCTCGTCGGCTACGCGGTTGCCGCCGTCGGGGCGCTGCTGGCCAGTTGGCCGTACGTCTCCGCGGGGCGGCCGCTGGCCCTGCCGCCGGTGGCGGACGCGGTGTTCCTGCTCGCGATGACGGCCGTGGGCACGGTCGTCGGACGACTGGTGCGGTGGCGGCTCGCCGCCCCTGCCCTCGCCGTCTGTGCGTACGTGGTGCTCGGCTACCCCGCGTACCAGACGTGGGCGGCCCGCTTCCTCAGCCCGGCCGCGGTCCCCGGAGGCAGCTCGTCACCGCTGCCCGCCTGGTGGCAGCCGCCGGCCATGGCCGCCTGGACGAGTGGCCTCGCCGCCGCCGCGGTGCTCGCCTACGCCGTCCGCCGCCACCGCTGTGCCGCCCTGCTGCCCCTGACGGTCGCGGTCGTCGCCGCCGTACCCCTCGTGCAGACCGGCGAGGGCATGTGGCGCCCGAACCCGCTCGGCGCGACGCAGGTGTGCGACGACTCGTCGCCGCGGGTCTGCGTCAACGCGCTGAACAGGGGTCTGCTGCCGGACGTCTCGCGCGCCCTGTCGGGGATCACGGGGCGGCTCGCGGGGGTGGCGAACCTTCCCGTCCGCTTCGAGGATCTGCCGCGTTCCCCGCACGGCGACGAGGCGCAGTTGCCCCAGCTCTATCTGGGGCAGAGCGTGGTACGCGGGGAACTCGCCCATCCCGAGCAGTTCGCATGGGAGGCCGCCGCCGGACTGGTGTGGCGCGAGTGCGGCCCGCCCCGCGTCGCGCGCACCGACCGGGCCGTACAGGATTGGCTGGTCTCCAACGGTCTCAGCGAGCGCCTGCGCAGGATCGAGGCGGCGGACGCCCGCACGTCGGGCAGCAAGGCGGCGATCGCCGAGGCCGCCGCCGGCGCGCGGGCCCTGGCCCATCTCAGATCCATGCCCGATGGCCAACGGCGCGCCTGGCTCGGCCGCTACTTCGCGACCGCCGGAAAGTGCGACCCGAGAGGGGTGCCGACCCTGTGATGGCCGACCACATCCCGTACCGCCGCGCGTACCGGCCGGCCTACGGATACGCCCTCTACGCCCGCTCGCACGCCCTGCCCGTCACCGTCGCCACGCTCCTCGGCACCGCGGTCCTGGCCGCCGTCTGCGCACATCAGCTGACCGCCTACATCGATCCGATGCAGCGGGTGCCGGTCGTGGCACTCGCACCGGTGCTCGCCTCCTCGGCGATCGGCACCAGCCTGCACCAGTACTCCGCGGAGCTCGACGCGACCGCCGTGCGCCCTGCATGGCCTCGACGGCTGGCTCATCTGCTCGTGCTGACCGCACTCGCCGCCTGCACCCTGGCACTGGCCGTCCCCGGCCATGCCCAGGAGTTCGGCGCCGTCGCGATGACCCGCAACCTCCTGGGAGCGGCGGGGGTCACGGCCGTCTCGGCCGCCGTGATCGGCGCCCGGCTGAGCTGGCTTCCGACCATCGTGTACTTCAGCGCGGTCTATCTCGCCGGCGGTGGCGCCGCCGGCCGGGCCGCGACGGTATGGGCCTGGCCCGTCCAGCCCGGCCCACAGCCCGCCGCCTGGGCCTGCGCGGTGGCCGCCCTCACCCTGGGCGCGCTGGTTCACGCGGTGCGGGGGGCGCGGCCGCAGGAGGGACGGGGCTGAGGGCTGGTCCGACCGGGGCTGGGGCGCCGAAGGCCCGAAGGCCGTGGGCCGGTGGGCGGAGATCGCGTGGCACGTCGTACCGGTCGTACCTTTCGTGTCTTGTTCCCGGCGCTGGTCGACTGCGGGAGTGCTTGGACGCGGGGGAGGAGGAAGCGGAGAGCGCGCCGGACGTCCACCACCAGGTCTGGCTCGGCCTCCGCCCCCAGCTCGCGATGACCGCCTTAGCCGAACAGCTCGCCGATCGCCATTGCGGGGAACTCCAGTGGTTCCTGACGCCCCTCCACCGGCCGCCTCGGTGCGCCACCACCACATCCGCATACTCACGTAGAGGCACCGGAAGTCCCACCAACTCCGGTCCGCCCCTCCGGCCCGTACTCGCCAGCCTTTACTCACCGGCCCGTACTCGCGGAACGAGGGCAGGGACGCCAGATCCCGCACCAGCCGGTGCGGCACCGGGCCGGAGACCTGGGGGTCGCGTGTTGGCCGGGCCTCCCTCCCCGAGGAACAAGGCGCTGACCAGCACAGAGGCGCCCAATCCGCAGCCAACGGCCGTACAACCATCGACCGTCCTCCGAAGTCTCCCTCCGCGTGAATCAAGCCACTTACGTCCAGGTCGCCGTCGGCCCCCGCGACCGACGCGCCACCCAGGCGCTCGCCGCCGCCGTCGTGCTGGCCACCACCGGCGGTCTGCTCACCGTCGCGGCTGGTGCCGCCGAGGCGGCCGTGACCTGCGCCGCCCCCGTCTTCACGCGGACGTTCTACGCGAACACGACGTTCAGCGGCACGCCGAAGAAGACGGACTGCGACTCCGCGATCGACCAGAACTGGGGTACCGGCGCCCCGGCGACCGGTCTGCCGACGGACAACTTCGGTGTCCGCTGGACGGTCACCCGCGACTTCGGCTCCGGCGGACCGTTCCGGTTCGCCGCCGAAGCGCGTGACGGCATCCGCGTCTACCTCGACGGCGTCCGCAAGACCGACCTGTGGAAGAACGTCTCCACGACCCAGGCGAAGACCGTCAACATCACCGTCCCGACCGGCAGGCACACCCTCCGGATCGACTACGTGAACTGGACCGGCGCCGCCAACGTCAAGTTCACCTACCAGCCCCGGACGACCTCCGACGTCGACAAGGTCAAGCCGCTCACGCCCACCGGCACGTCCCTCTCGTACTCCGCGTACCACGGCACGTTCGGCTGGGCGGCCAACAAGGAGATGGATCTCGCCGGGTACCGCGTCTACCGGCGGCTCAAGGGCTCCGCGTACCCCTCCAAGCCGCTCGCGACAACGACCTCCACCTCGTACACGGACACCACGCTCCCGAAGACGGGCGCCACGTACTACTACGAGGTGCGCGCCTTCGACAAGGCCGGGAACGAGTCGGCCGGTACCGCGGACCAGCCCATCACCACCGCCGACGAGGCGGCGCCGGCCGCGCCCAAGGGCGTTGAGAAGAACTGGGCGATGGGTTACGTCGAGAACGTCTCCCTGTACTGGGAGGGGAACGCCGAGCCCGACCTCGCCGGCTACCGCGTCTACCGGTCCACCAGCAGGCAGGTCGCCGTCACCCCGGCGAACCTGGTGAGCGGAAGCGAGCCGTTCGGCGGTGCCGGGTACCACGAACCGCTGCCACAGACCGGTGACTGGTACTACTACGTCGTCACCGCCGTGGACACGCACGGCAACGAATCGGCGCCGTCCGCCGCGAGCCAAGAGTTCATGACGCGGGACAGGACGCCTCCGAACGAGACGGCTCTCAACGCGCGGGCTTCCGAAAGCGAGGCAGGGGTCACGCTGACCTGGGACAAGTCGGAGGCGACCACCGACGACTTCGTCGGCTACCGCGTCTACCGGTCGAGCACGCCCCGGCCCGAAGGGACGAAGATGCAGGGCGAGCTCGTCGGCGAGCACGTCCAGGGCACGTCCTTCACCGACAGGGCCCCGAAGCCCGGCGCCACGTACTACTACTGGGTCGTGGCCGCGGACGACGCCGGGTGCCTCGGCACCCTGTCGGCCGACATGGAGGTGCACGTCCATGGGAACACCACCGCGCCGCCCGCGGTGACCGGCGTGAAGGTCACACCCAAGGAGAACGGCGTCTCGCTCAGCTGGGACGCCGGCGACGACCCCGGCCTCGACCACTACACGATCCTGCGCGGCACGCTCGTCGACGGGCAGTGGACGTACAAGCCGCTCCTGGACCCCGCGAACTTCCAGCCGCGGGAGTTCACCGGGACCCGGCACGACGACCGGACGGTCGCGGACGGTGAGCGGGTGCGCTACAGCGTCGTCGCCGTCGACCAGTACGGCAATGCGTTGACGCCGGACGGCGGGGCCACGGTCGCGGAGGCGACCGAGCTGGACCTCCGCCCGGACGCCGACGCGACCCCGGCCGCGACCGGGGCTCCGCTCGGCTTTCTCGGCGCACAGTCCTACGGCGATCACGGCTGGTTCCCCTGGACTCTGTCCCCCGAGGCCGACGAGAGCGGCCGCAAGGCGACCGGCTTCCGTGTCTACCGCTGGAACCCGGAGACACACGTCTTCGACAAGCTCACCGCGACGCCGGTGCCGCGCGGGGAGAGCGGGTACTGGGACATGACGATGCCTCAGGGCACGACGTCCTTCTACCGCGTGACCGTGGTGTTCGACGACGGCACGGAGTCGGGAGCCACCCAGACGGCGGTCGCCACGGACTGACACCGGCCCTTCGGACGGTGGGCGGGGCCGACGCCCCGCCCACTACGGAGGAGTGCATGGACGAACGCCTTGGCCTGCCGCACCGAACCCCTCCGGCGTGCGCAGGACGGGCCCTGTCGGGTGCGGTCTGGTCAGCCGATGCTGTACAGCAGCAGCAAGCCCATCACGCCAAGCACGGCGAGCGCGGTGACGACGCCGAGCGCAGCGATTCCGATCACAACTGCCTTTGCCCCGTTGGTGTTTGCCATGTTGTGATTATGCACCGTGGTTTTGAACGCGTTCAACTGGGGTGGGTTGGCCGGTTGCCGCGGCGTTCTCCTGGTGCTCGTCGTCTTCCACCGGCTGGATATCGAGGGCGGCGGGCAGGAGGTGCTCGGCGCAGGCCTCGGCGGCCACCCCGGTCTCTGGAACCCGGATAGCCTCCGGGTATCCGTGGCTGACACGGACGCAAGCAGGTCCTGGGGCACCTCGGGAGCCGACCGGGGCCCTGTCATCTCTGCAGGGGTGCGGGTGAGCAGGAGCGGGACCGGCCGCCGGCCAAGCAGCTCGGTCGCTATCGCGAGTTGTGCGACGGGCAGTAGCGTGTCGGGGAGAGGCAGCCGAGGCTGCGGCGGCAATGAGTGGGGTCCATGGCCCGGCCGCTGTGCGAGAGCTTGCGGGGGGATGGGGGGAGCGATGACCTGGGCGACGGACAAGTGTCGGTGCAGCCATCCGCGGTATCGCCATGACGGATCCCGGTTTTCAGGCGCCTGCACGGACGACTGCTCGTGCGCTGTGTTCAAGGCTCCGCCGCCACGACCAGGGCATGGCGATCCCGAGCCGACGACGCCTGAGCCGGACCGCACACCACACCCAGCCTGTCCGTTGCAGGACCCGGACTGCCTGGGCTTCCACGATCTCGGAGCATGACGGGCAAGAGCGCGAACCACGTTGGCCCGCTCCCGTTCCCGCTGGTAGGCGGGAGCGAATCTTCTCCGTCAGCCTGGCGACCGCGTACCGGGTCCTGGAACGCTCGGCACGGTCCACCCTGCCGCGCCCGCAGGCTGACCGGTCAGCCGGAAGATGCTCCAAGCAAGGGCTGACGTGGGTCAGGGCAGGCTGCACGGGCCGCTGTACAGGTTCCCGTGTTCATGCCCGGGCACGAGGATGACAGGGGATCGTACCGGTGGGGCATCTTCGCCGGAAGATGACCTTGCGGCGGTCGTTCAGCAGCCGCAGCACACCACAGCCGCCCATCGCGCTCGCCGCCCGTGCGGCAGCCACCCCCCCCACCGCAGGCGGCGCGGTATCGGATGCGCTCGCCACCCCGGATCCCATGGGCACTGCGACGGCAAACCCGATCACTGCGCGTCGGTCAACGGCACGTCATCGATCCGCTGCTCCGCGCCTCCCTCCCGTTTGATCACTTCAGGAGCGCATGAACACGACCATGGCATCGGAGCATCGGAGCATCGGAGCATCGGAGCATCGGAGCATCGGAGCATCGGAGCATCGGAGCGTCGGAGGATCGGAGCGTCGGGCGCACGTCACGGCGACACTTACTCAGACATCGCCGGCAAGATCGACTGGGCATTCCTGTTGGAGCGCGGATACGGCTCCGCGACCGGAGCTGACCACCGCTGCCACCGTAGCGCCGGCCGCGACGGCGGCGAGAACAGACGGCATGGGCGCCTCACCGCCGCCCATGAGCCACGTCGTGACGGCGGCGGCACAGGCAATTCCTGCCGTGGTCACGGCGAACGCCATCACCATTCCGAGCAGGGCAAGGAGTCGCAAGGTCCCGGCAGACGGCCGGAATCGGGTGACGGCGACGGCCGGCGAGGCCGCCACGGCGATCAGGAACGCCGCCGGACCGAGCCATCCCAAGTCCCAGAGCCGGCTGGAGGGTTCGTCGAAAAGGTAGCGAAATGCCAGCGCCCACAGTCCCAACAACGCCACCGGCAGGGTCGCAATGGGAGCCACCAGCGGGCGCCATGCGGCCCAGTTACCGGACCGGAAGCTTTCCGCCAGCAGCAGGACTGAGCCGACCAGCGGGACGAGTGCGCTGGCGTACATGGCGTACAGCGCGACATCGAACAGCAACTGCACCCAGGGCACCGAAACCGGCCCAAGCAGCTCGGTCCGGACGAGGTGCAACAGCTGCAGGGCGTAGAGCGCGGCACACCAACTGACCCAGGTGGTGGCGACGCTCGCCTGCATACGGCGGCGGCGCCGTTCGGCGGACACATCAGGCATCACGGGACGGAGCCAGGCCTGGAGTGCCCCGGTGAGGAGATTCGCGACGACGCTCGGGCCGGAGCCGGTGTCCTCGACCAGCGCCTTGAGTTCATCGCCGTAGCGCTCCCGAAACGAGGGAGGGTAGGCCTTCAGCGCCCATCTGACGGCTACGTTGGTCATGCGCCTGCCACCCCCAGCCGCCTCAGTCCGGTACGTGCGAAGCGGGCCATGGCCCGGAGTCTTTCGTCGAGCACGGTCTGTCCTTCTAGGGTGAGGCGGTAGGGCTGGCGGCGCTCGTCCCCGTCTACCGCGGCGATCAACCCGCTTTCCACCAGGCGCGGGATGGCGGCATACAGCGTGCCGGGGCCCAGCTTGATGGATGTCTGTTCTTCGACGTCCTTGATGATGGCGTAGCCGTGCTTGGGGCCGTCCGCCAGACTGGTCAGGATCAGCAGCGCGGGGTCGGCCCATCCGGCGGGCACCCGTTGACGTGGCATCAGAGGCACCTCCTTCGTTCAGCCAGCTATTACGTTAGACGATATAGCGTCGTACGTAGTAGTCGCCTCAGGATTCCGGCCGTCGGGCCTGCCGTTCGTGCCGCCTCGGTGCATCAGGGTCCGCAGCCTTCGTTCCGGCTGCGGACCCTGATGGTCTTGCTGTTTTGCGCTACGACTGCGCGTTGTTGGCCGACGGCTGCATGGGCGGGGCCGGCGGATACGTGCGGTCTGTCGATGTGGTGCCGGTGGTGCCGGTGTGGCGAGAGTGGGTGGTGCCGGGTGCTCACCGATCGAGCAGACGAAGCGGCGCGGACGGGACCTTCGGCGAGGCGCCGGCCCGGCCCGGCCCGAAACGCCACTTGATCACCGACGAGCGGCAAGCGCAACGACGTCACTCCGTCATGCGTCGCCGAGCCCCGCACGGCGATAGACGTGCACGATCTTCTCCGCTTCCCTCCGCACCCGTTCGTCCGCATCGCTCTCGGCCATCACCTTGACGACCGGGAACAGTTGGGGCCATTCCATGTACGCGGTGGTTCGGGCGGCCGCGGCCCGAACCAGGGGCTGTTCGTTCGACAACCCGTGTGCCAGCGGCGGTATGAACTCCGGGGAGTGGACAGGAGGGGCGCCCAGGCCGAGACGGAAAAGGGACTGGGCCAGGCGACGAGGATTCACCTCCTCGTACGGGGCTTCGCGGAGCTCCGCCAGGGACCATGTGTCCAACTCGTGTTCCGCTTTCCCGAGCAATTGACCGAGCCGTTCACGGTCGACGCCGTGGAAGAAGCAGCTGAATTCCCCGGAGTCGCGATCGAGCGTGGCCTGGAAGTGGATGTCGTCGTCCACTGGCCAGATCCTGGACTTCCGTCCGGTGCCACTGTCCTCGGTGGGCTGCTCGGGCCAGCCGTGCCGCTCGGCGAAGGCCTCGGCCGCTGCCCAGTCACGCTGTTTGAGCACCAGGCGCCGGGTGCGCGTGGGAGCGTCGGTCGGCATGTGATCCCTCTTGTCTCGTTTCGGTGTTCAGGGCTTCGCCTGCCCTCTTGTTTCCGGTTCGGCCCGCGGCCGCGGGCGACGTCCTGCACATGATCGATGTCCGGGTGGCAAAGCACGGCGGGCTTACGCCGAAGTGATCAAGTTGATCCGCGAACACCTCGGTACAAGCGGTGATGCCTGGACCCTGGCCCTACGCCCAGCCCTACGCCTGCTACCGGAATTCCACGGCATCCTCCTGGAGCTGATCGGCACAGCAGGAGCGGTCGCGGGTGGCACCGGCCGGGCCCGTCCGTGATCAAGGGCTGCGGCGCGCCTGCTGCTTACGGAGTTCACGGCGGCCGCCGCCATCGCTGCCACCGAGAGGGGCGGCTACCTCTTTCAGCCGCGCCTGCCGAGCCGCGCTCGCCCGCTTCCGGATCGCTGTCGACTGGCAGCACATCAACGAAAACCGAAAGCACCTCTCATGCGCCGGTAACTCCGTCGATCTGTTCCCGGATGAGGTCGGCATGACCGTTGTGACGTGCGTATTCCTCGATCATGTGCACCATGATCCAGCGTAGGGAGACGCCCTGATCGCCGACGTGACCCGCCTCCCGTTCGGACAGGCGGCCGGAGTCGTCCAGTGATGCCTCAGCGATCAGCTCACGGCCTCGGGCGACTTCCGCTTGCCATGCAGCCATCGCCGCGTCGAGTCCTCGTTCCGGCTGCAGGGCAAAGCCGTCGAGGTTGTTCTGCCCGAAGACTGGAGGCACCTTCTGACCTGCTAATACACGCTGGAACCAGTTGCGCTCCACCTCAGCCATGTGCTGAACGAGACCGAGCAGTGTCATCGACGAGGGTGACGCCGCAGCAAGCCGCAATTGATCATCTTTCAGGCCCGAACACTTCAGGGCGAGAGTCGCACGGTGAAAGTCCAGCCATGCTTCCAGCATGGCGCGCTCGTCGGCATGCGCGGGCGGGACAAGCCGTCCATCCGGTGTCGTAGTCATGAGCACACCCTGACAGCGGCAGCCGTCGGCCACGACCGTCTTCGCCGGCGACGAACACGCGTTTCGCCCATCTCCCGAGGCGAGCCAGTGACATCAGAACTCACTGACATTGATTTTGCTAGCCATACGAGGTGACTCTCGGAACTGCCTCCAAATGACTCCCTCACAAAGCGATGCAGCGCCTGACGGACCGACTCCGACCTGTCGTGCTGCTCGGCCAAGGGGCCATCCCGGCAGGCGCGGGGAGCAGCGAATTCCTCGACGGTGGCTCCCCTCCCCGCTCGTGCGGAGATACGTCAAGGAAGTCGAGTTCGGACCCCTTCCCGCCGGTCGGCGGCGAAGCGCTATCGGTCGGCGCCTTCGGCGGGCACCGTCGGCAGCGGGCGGCGTACGGGACTGGGCGAGGCGCTCGTGGTGGCGGCGGTCGCGCCACCACTCCAGCCGGTCCCTGGAGTTCTGCGGCAGGACGGCTTGAGGGGGAGGGCGGCGGCGCCGGGCAGTGATGCGCTCACCAGGCGGTTGCTTCCGGTTTCAGGGGGACGAGAAGGGGTCGGTGAACACCCGACAAAGGCGGTGCGGTGAATGTCGGGTGATCGGGACCGGTGTCGCCACACGATGGGGGCATGGATGACACGACCTTGATATCCCGCTTCCTCCGCGACGGCTTCGTGAAGTTGGAGGGCGCCGTCGCGCCGCGCGTGGCCGCGGACTGCGCGCGGCTGCTGTGGCGAGAGACGGGCTGCGACCCGGACGATCCGGCGACGTGGACGCAGCCCGTGCACTGGGTGGCCGGCATGGCGCAGGGGCCGTTCGCCGCCGCACCCAACTCCCCGTCCCTGCAGCGCGCGTACGACCTGCTGGTCGGCGCGGGGTGCTGGGAGCCGCGCTACTCGCTGGGCACGTTCCCGCTGCGCTTCCCGCACGAGGAAGAGCCGGACGACGCGGGCTGGCACATCGAGGGAAGCTATCTGCCGGAGGGCGAGAGCTGGTACTTCACCAATCTGCGCTCCCGGGGCCGGGCGCTGCTGATGCTGTTCCTGTTCAGCGAGGTCGGTGAGGAGGACGCCCCGACCCGGATCCGGGTCGGCTCGCATCTTGACGTGCCGAAGGTGCTGGAGCAGTACGGGGAGGACGGGGCGAGCGGGCTGACCCTCGCGCCCGATCTGGTGGCCGCGTCCGACCACCGGCCACTCGCCCTCGCCACCGGGTCCCCGGGCGACGTCTTTCTGTGCCATCCGTTCCTGGTGCACGCGGCGCAACCGCACCATGGGGTGCGGCCGCGCTTCATGGCCCAGCCGCCGCTGATGCCGGCCTCGCCCTACGAACTGGAGCGGGCCGACGGCGCGTACTCACCCGTGGAGATCGCGATCCGTCGGGGCCTGGGACAGGACACCCCCGGTCCGGACGGGGAGGACCCCGACTGCAGCGTCGGCTGGACATGCTCCATCCGTTCCTAGAACTGGGCGGAGAACCCGCGCCCAGGCAGCGGCACCTCCGGCAGTCGGCTTTGTAGGGGAGTGAAGATCGGGGCGTGGGCGTCAGGCGGCCTGGTAGGCGCCGCCGCGCTGGCCGACCATGACGGCCATCCGGTTGGTGGCGTTCATCAGGGCGATGAGCATCACCAGGTCGGCCAACTGGTCCTCGTCGAAGTGCTCGGCGGCCTCCGCCCAGGCCTCATCGGTGACGCCGCCGGAGCCATCGGCGATACGGGTGCCCTGGTCGGCCAGCTCCAGCGCGGCGCGCTCGGCCTGGCTGAACACCGTGGCCTCCCGCCAGGCGGCGACCAGGTGGATGCGGGTGGCCTCCTCCCCGGCGGCCGCGGCGTTCTTGCTCCACACGTCGGTGGCGTAGCCGTCACCGTTGATCTGGCTGGCACGCAGCAGCACCAGCCGCTGGGTGGCGGCCGGCAGCGCCGACTCCTTGAGGATGGTCTGGCTCGCCGCGCCGAAGTGCTTCGCGGCGCGGGCCGCGGTCGTGGCCGGGTTGCCGAGCAGGTTCAGCCGTGCGGTCATGGTGTGCTCCTCTATGCGGTGGTGATCGGTGGCGATCGGTGGTTGTGCATGAGACACCGGCGACGTGAGAGGTGTGACACCTGCGCGTCAGGTGTGGACTGCGGTGAAGGCGGCGGCGCCCTCGCGGTCGAGCCAGGTGGCGAAGGTCATCAGGCCCGGGTGTTCCGTGCGTAGCGCGGCGATATCGGCCTGCCGGCCGTGGTGGTTGGCGAAGTCGTACACCCCAGCCGCCCACGCCGGCTCATCGCAAGGTATTCACTCGCCGAAGTGTGCGCGGGAGATGCCCGACAGGGCAGGGTGGGAACAGTCAGCACGGGCCCAGGGTTGTCTCACAACTTTCCTCCCCAACCCGCGCCCGGCCGTAATTCGCTTGACCTGGCTACGAGTCAACGCTGCACTGTGGCCGGGCGCCACGACTCGTGGTGCCGGTATCCCAGGGGAGGCAGCGGCAGCAATGGAGATCCGTCCCACGACCGACCAGGATCTCGACGTCTTCGTCGACACACTCCATGCCGCGTTCGGGCGCTTCCCGGAGACCCCGGCCGAGGGCGGCGGCGGGGCCTGGTGGTCGGCGCTCGAAATGGACCGCGGCCTATTCGCCATGACGACGGACGGGCGGCCCGTCGGGACCGCCGGTGCCTACTCCTTCGACCTCACCCTGCCCGGTGAGACCCTCGTCCCGGCCGCCGGGGTGACCGCCGTCGGCGTCATACCCTCGCACCGGCGCCAGGGCGTGCTCAGCGCGATGATGCGGCATCAGCTCACCGAACTGCGTGTCCGAGGGGAGTTCCTCTCCGTACTGCTGGCCTCCGAGGCCCCGATCTACGGCAGGTTCGGCTATGGACCGGCGACCTCCACGGCGCGGCTGACGGTGCCGCGCCACAAGGCCGCCCTCGCCGTACCCCGAGCGCGCGGAGTGGCCGACGCACCGGCGACCGGCTCGGACACGGGCTCGGTCGAGGTGCTGCGGCGTGCCGAGTGCGGCGAGATTCTGGAAGAGGTCTACGACCGGTATCGCCGCGCCCAGCCCGGCGCGCTGTCCCGGCCCCATCGCTGGTGGGCCTTGCGCGCGGGGCAGCCCCCGATCTCGCCGGCGCCGCGCTACGTCGCCGTTCACCGGGACGCCGACGGTGTCCCGGACGGGTACGCCAGCTACTGGATCGGCGAGCCCGAGACCTTGACGGTCGACGAGACCATAGCCGCGGACGACGCCGTCTTCACGGCCCTGGCCCGGTTCGTACTCGGACACGACCTGGTCACCAAGGTCGTGTTCAAGCACTTCCCGCCCCAGCACCCGCTGCGCTGGCAGTTCGCGGACTTCCGCGCCGGCGAGGTGAGCGACGACACCGACTGGCTCTGGGTGCGGCTGCTGGACGTCCCGCGTGCGCTGACCGCGCGCGGCTGGTTCATGGACGGCGAGCTCGTCCTCGACGTCGACGACCCGTTCCTCGGCGAACACGGCCGCTACCTGCTGACTGTCCGGGACGGCAAGGCCGACTGCGTCCCGACGGACCGGCAGCCCGACCTGTCCCTGGACGTGAGCGACCTGGGCTCGGTCTACCTCGGCGGCACCGCTCCGAGCACGCTCGTGCGTGCCGGACACATCCGGGCCCACCGCCCGGGCGCGGCCACCCTCGCTGACGCCCTCTTCCGCGCCGACCGCCCCCCGCACTGCCTGCACTGGTTCTGACCCCGCGCACGTCGACCCTGCGTATGTACGCCACGAGGCGGACCCGACAGCGGTGAGTGGCCACTCTGCGAGCGTCTGTCGGGTTCCGGCTTGAAGAGCCTTCTGCCGGTGTCCGGGCGTCGGAAGCGACATGGTGAACAGCAGCCCGGGCTCGGGCTCGGGCTCGACGAGGACGCCTCGGCCGACCAGGCGTTTCAGCTTGGCGCGGGCGCCTTCGGTGTGCCGTGGCTCGGCGTCGAGGCCGAGGCCCCGGCAGACGTCCTTGGCGCGGAGCCCTTCTCCCGCTCTCCCGCTGTCTCGACGGCGGCCAGGATTGCGCGGCCATGTCTCCACCCACGACGCGATGGCCGGCCGCAGTTCGCCGATCTCGCCCCGCAGGTGCTCACCGGTCCGATCTACGCTCGCGAGGGCGGCTCGGCGTTCGCCTCGTACCGCGAGGCCCACGCGGCCGGTGCGGACCGTGGGTGCGCAGGCCGGACCAGGCGATGTGCAGCGGCAGCTCGGCCCGGCCTTCGGGGGGCGTAGCTCTGCCGGGAGACCGGGAAGTCGCCAACTTGCCAAGAGCGGCCGGAAACTGGGGTGTCTGGAGCTGATGCTCCTCGTTGGTCAGCGCGTGATCAAGAAGACGATGACCCTTGCCCTCACGGCCGGCGCCGCCGCCCTCACCTTCTCCTCGCCCGCGGTCGCGGATGACGCCTTGGACCCGATTCGGCGGCTCGCGGACTCGTCCACCGTGTCCAAGACCGTGGTGCAGAAGCCCCAGGTGAACGTGGACAACGTGGTAGGGGCTGTCAGCAAGCTCAGGGCGACGCGGGGCTGACGCGGACGACACACAGAAGGGCCCGGCCTGCCGGCCGGGCCCTTCGTCGTTCCCTCATGTTGTTCATCAACGGATCGATTGATGGACACCGTGCCCCGTCCGGCGGGGGAGGGGCTCGTGGATGTTCAACAACCCTGATCTGCAAGGCAGTCCTCGTCGCCAGCCACTACCTCGGGCTTCCTCGTTACCCGACACACGAAGATCACCTACGGCAAGGATTGTGATCCTTACAGCCGGATGCCGCCCTGGATGTGTCAGGAAGTCGCCTGCCTCGCTGGCCAGTCTCCATTTCGGCGAGACCGCTCAAGGATTCGCGGCGACGGGCCGAATGGTTCGCTGGTCCGGGATCGCGCGGCCTACCCCCTGGGTCCTGTAGGGCGCGTGAGAAGGGGGCTTGCGCGGCTAGGGGCAGCGCGGTGCATGGCTGACGGCCCAGCGGCGCGGCCAGGCCGATACAAGCGCCCGCGAAAATCTGCTCCGTAGGGGCAGCACGCAGCCCACACACCAGCCGTGACCGCAAAGCCGCAGGTCAGAAGCCATGAATGTGTGGGGCGAGAACAGGTTCCGCGAACCGAACCGGCACTTCGCGATCACCGTGGGACTCTCTTCGCTCTTGCTCGGGCAAAGGGTGGTTGGTGAGAGTCGCGTCACCGAGGGCCTATTGAGCTTCGTCGTCGGAGCCGGCCGGTGCGGACGGATTCGCCTTACGGTTCGCCGCCGCCGGCCCGAGTGTTACCGAGGTGCGTGATCTCCAGCCGTACTCGTCGGGTTCTGCTTGGCTTACGATGACGCGGTGAAGTTCGTGATGGTGCCGGGTGGTTGGCAAGGCGGATGGGTGTTCGACTCGGTGGCCGCCGAGCTGCACCGAGACGGTCACCACGTCGAGGCGGTGACGCTGTCAGGGTTGGAGTTGGACGGCCCAGTCGATGTGGACCGTCCGCCGAACCTCGACACCCACATTGACCAGGTAGCCGAGATCGTCGTCCGTAGCGACGAAACGCCCCTCGCACTGTGCGGGCACAGCTATGGCGGGATGGTGATCGCTGGTGTCGCGGATCGGCTCGGCGACCGCATCGATCAGCTCGTCTTCATCGATGCCTACGTCCCGGACGACGGGGATTCGTGTTGGTCTTTGACCAGCGACAGCTTCCGGGAGACGTTCATAGCCGGCGCCCGCGCCGACGGTCGATGGGTCGCCGTCCCTGATGGGCTCGACCCTCGCGCGCGACCGCACCCAATGGCGAGCTTCGTCCAGTCGATCAGGCTGGGAGGCAACCCCAGCCGCGCGCTCGGCCGAACCTTCATCAGCGGTGGCGCGTGGGCGGGTAGCCCGTTCGTGACCCTGACCGAACGGTTGCGCAACGACCCAGGCTGGCGGGTTCACGAGATTCCCGTTGGTCACAACATCGCCCGCCGCGACCCGCATGGCCTCGCGGCCGTTCTCGGCGCATTGCCGCCCGACTCCGCCTGACACACAGCCGCTCACACCTCTGTGTCGTCGTCCTCGTCGAGGTGGACGGTCGCCGGGTCGCGCAGGGCCGAGGCCCTCGCGCGGCGGGCGGGCGGCGAAGCTGTAGTGGCCCAGGCCAGCTGAGGTTGGCGTGCTCAAGCGGGACGAGACGTGCCACGTCCTCGTCCAGGGCGTCGTGCTCCCGCTCCTCCGCGGGGAAAGCCCGCAGGTGCGCGACGGAGGCGTCGAGGTAGCGGGCCGTCCAGAGCACGGCGACGGACCGCAGCCCGTCGGCCCTCCGCGGCGACCTCACGCCGACGGGACACCTCCATGATCGAGTGTCCCTCGGCGCATGCCGGCACGATCCGCGACCGCTGGGCCGGTGCCTGAGCGGTCGTACGCCGACGCACCCACCCTTCAAGCACGGCCCGCTGGGTATCAGTTACCGACGACGGCGGAACCTTCGGACCCGGACGACTCATACCCAACCAACGGCACGTCTCGCACGGGTCCTCACGGGCGGACCGTGAGGCCGTCCAGGGTGAGGTCGAGCAGGCGCTCCGCTTGCTGTCGGTGTTCAGCGCCCGCCGAGGTGAGGGCGATGCCTTCCAGGGCGGCGCCGATGTCGGTGGGTTGGATATCGGTACGGATCGCCCCGGCGGCCGTGCAGGCGGCCATGAGTGCGGTGATGGCGGCCTGGATCATTTCCCGGCTGTGGCCATAGGGATTGCTTCCGGTCGCGGCGATGGCGCGCAGGGCGTCGATCATGCCGTGCTTGGCGGTGACGTAGTCCAGGAAGAGGCGCGTCCATGCGCGCAGGGCCTCTGCCGGCGGCTTCTGCGCGAGCAGAGTGGGGGCGGCGTCGCACAGGTGGGCCACCTCGTTGCGGTAGACCGCCTCGATCAGGGCCTCCCGTGTGGGGAAGTTGCGGTACAGGGTCGCACTGCCCACGCCCGCCTCCTTGGCGATGCGTTCCAGGTGCGCGTCCAGCCCCTCCGTCGTGAACACGCGGACAGCGGCCGTGAGGATCTTCTCCCTGTTGTGCCGTGCGTCAGCCCGCAGCGGCCGAAGCGCTCCATCGGTCATCGGTGCTCGCCATCCCCTCTCGGAAGCCTTTCGACTTGTTAACCGGAGGCGCCCCCATTTAATATGGACTAAACGGGGACACCTCCGTTTTCACTGTAGGTCACCGCACCAGGTCACCGCACTGACCTGCGCGCACCCCGTGAAAGGAAGCCGATCATGTCGGGTATCCAGGGCAAGGTCATCGCGATCACAGGTGCCAGCAGCGGCATCGGTGAGGCGACAGCGACCCACCTTGCCGAAAAGGGCGCCCAGCTCGTGCTCGGAGCCCGGCGCGAGGACCGACTGAACGCCGTCGTGGACAGCATCACGGCGGAGGGCGGCACTGCCGTCGGCGTCATCGTCGATGTCACGCGCCGCGAAGACCTCCAGCGCCTGACGGACACGGCTCTCGACCGGTACGGCCGGCTCGACGTCCTCGTCTCCAATGCGGGCACGATGGCCGTCTCGCCGTTCGATGACCTGCGCCAGGACGACTGGGACGCCATGGTCTCCACCCACATCACGGGCCTGCTCAACGGCATCGGGGCGGCCCTGCCCGTCTTCCGCCGGCAGAGCTTCGGCCAGTTCGTCAACGTCGGCTCCACTGCGGCCTACGTCGTCAAAACCCCCCAGGCGGTCTATGCGGCCACCAAGACGGCGGTGAAGGTGCTTACCGAGGGCCTGCGCCAGGAATCGGGACCCGACCTGCGCGTCACCCTCGTCTCGCCCGGCTTCACCAACACCGAAGGAGTCGGCAAGGGAGCCAGCCCCGAAGCCGCGGCCGCGATGACCCAGCAGCGCGACGAGATCGCCATGCCGCCCTCCGCCGTCGCCTCCGCCATCGGCTACGCCATCGAACAGCCTGACGGCATCGACGTCAGCGAGATCGTCGTCCGCCCCACCGTACAAGCCTGATCGCAGCGAGCCGGGCCGCCCGAGACCGCGTCCGCCCTGGCGGTAAACGCGCGTACGAGAACCGCGTCAGCACCCTCGCGCCGATCGGATCGTGATCGATCTCAGCGCCAACGGCTGTGCCGATGTTCCGCGAGGCCGGGGTAGTTGCGATCCAGGGAGACGGGACGCCGACCATGAAGGGTGTGACACACTCCGGACGGTCCTCTTGGCGGAGGCGGTGAAGAAGCCGCGCGAGGGCAAGAGCTGCTACGGGAACATCAGGTTCTTACCGGCAAGCCGCGGCCGGCGGGCCTCCGAGGCGAACCCCAGCAACGCCTGCGCTACAGCCAGACATACCGCTTCGGAATCGTTCAACTGCGGCGGCCTGCCCAGCCATCGAGTTCCTCCGATCTCCTCGTCGATCTTCACATAGAGTGCGGTCATCAGTGTCTCCAAGTCGGGCTTCACAACCGGAACTTGGAGGCTCTCGCCACATTCGCCCGCCCGAACTCGCGGATACGCACCCGCCCGAGCCCATTCACGCGTTGACCGAACGGAGCCCCACCGCCATGGCGGACACGACCTCGGCCGGCCTCAGCCCTCGTGGGGTACTGGCCTGCTACCACCGCGCGATACTCGATAAGTCCGCGGACGACCTGGCCGACCTGTACGCGGCCGACGCCATACACGAGTTCCCGTTTTTCTCCCCCGGCATGCCCGCGCGCTATCAGGGACGCGAAGAGGTCCGCGCCGGCTACCGGGCAGCCTGGGGCGCGAGCCCGGCACAGCCGCAAGAGATCACCGAAGTCGCCGTCCACGAGAACACCGACCCCGAAGTAATCGTCGCCGAACACGTCATCACCGGAACCGTGACCACAAACGGCCGGCCCTTCAGCTTCCCCGGACTCCTGGTGCTTCGGGTCCGCAACGGCCTGATCGTCCATGCCCGCGACTACATGGACGGCCTCGGTGTGGCTCACACGATGGGCCGACTGACCACCATCGCCGCCAACCTCAGCAGCGGCGAACCGGATCACTGAAAACTGCCGCCCGAGTTCGGAACTTGTCGTCTACGGCTTGTCGGAACTGTTGCGGTCCGCCGCACTGGGTCACGTTCGAAGCCTTGCTTGCGGGCGGTGGTGGCCGTGATCACGCGGTCCATGAAGCGCTCGGCGACGGCCTTCTGGGCGGCGGTGAGGTCGACCCGTCCGTCGGGGCCTGCAGCGCTCACGGCCTGGAGCAGCATCTCGACATCCGCATCCCGTTCCATCTGCAGCACAGCCAACGCGCGGGAGAGCCGGTCGGTGACCTGCTGGGCGGTCTCCGGCTGACAGCCGTATTCGCTGCCGTAGTGCTCGCCGGCGTCGGAGAGAAGGCGGTACAGGTCGATGTAGCCCTCCTCCCTTGCCACGGCCTTGCGGCAGTCGCCGAGCAGCGCGGCCAGGACATCGACGTCGGCCTGGTCGACAAAGACGGCGTACAGCGGGATGAGCTTGCCGCCGTCGGGGCCGTAGACGTGCCTGCTGTCCTTGGTCTGCTGGCCGCTGCCGGTGTGCACCGCGTACCACTCGTTACGCAGTCCTTGGGGCAGGGCGGTGACGATGTGGCGCCAGGCGTTGTGTGCTTTCTCGCCGTCGAGGCTGGGCGGCAGCTGCCGGACCTCCTCGTCGTCCGCGCGGGCGTCGCGGGTGGTCTGGCTCAGCCTCATCAGCAGTGGCTCCTCCAGGCTGAGCAGGTCGTCGAGGAAATTCTCATTGGCGGGCAGCAGGCGTGGCGCCGCCGCGTTGGTGTCGGTGTCGGCCATCGGTGTGTGCTCCTGTGGTTGAGCGGGGACGAGACCGATTCGCAGGGCCTCGTCCTCTCATGGTTCTCCCCGTGGCTTTTTCACGGGAACGGGTTCTGGCACACGTTTTAGTGACCTGAGTCAGAGATTCGGTGGCAGTAGGCAGCGACTCTGTCGAGGATCTCGTCGGCGGATTTCGTCCAGACGAATGGTCGTGGGTGTTCGTTCCAGTTGGTGAGCCAGGAGCGGATGGCGCCTTCGAGTGCCTGAACGGAGCGGTGGACGCCGCGCTTGAGTTTCTTCTGCGTGAGTTTGGCGAACCACCGCTCCACCAGGTTCAGCCAGGACGAACTCGTGGGCGTGAAGTGCATGGGGAAGCGCGGGTGCGCCAACGGCCACTTCTTGATGGCAGGCGTCTTGTGGGTGGCGTAGTTGTCGAGGACCAGGTGCACGTCGAGGTCGGCCGGGACCTCCTTGTCGACCGTGGCAGGAACTCTTTGAACTCGACTGCCCGATGACGGTGGTGCAGGGAGCCGATGACCTTGCCGGTGGCCACCTCCAGGGAGGCGAACAGGGTTGTGGTGCCGGCCCGGACGTGGTCGTGACTGCGGCGTTCAAGCACTCCCGGCATCATCGGCTCGACGCTCTCCAGCACGACCCGCGACCGCAGAGCCAACACCTGCGCGGTCGAGCGCCGACGCACCCACCCCTCAAGCACAGCCCGTTGGGCAACAGTTACCGACAACAGCGGAATCTTCGGTCCAGGACGCGTCACACACAATCGACGACGCACCGCTGACTCACGTCACTGGGGCTTGGCTGGTGAAGATGCATGTGATGTGGAGTCGGCTTCGGCGAAGTCCACAGTGAGCGTGGTGCGTGGAACGCTGATCACGGCGTCGTAGGCATCCAGGGCCGGCACGGGCAGGAAGCCGTTGTCCATGCGGATCCGGGCCGGCTCCGGCAGGCCATGTCGCCGGGCGTGCGTGCGCAGCGCGCGGGTGTCCACCAGCGCCGGCGCTTCGAGCACGCCTGCGAACAACGCCTCCACGCTGTCGGGTGTCGCTTCGGGAGCGTCGGCCGCAGATTGGCGCATCCCGGCAGGGTGCGCCGGATCAGGGACGTTCGCCACGGTCCGGCCGCCGCCGCTGGTCAGCGCCACGGACACATAGTCCGCCCCGAGCTTCTGGGCGAGGGCGTGTCCCATGGGCGTACGGGCGAGCGGACCGCCCTCGGGGTTGGCGGTGCGCTGGATGTGGGCGTTGTGCGCGGAGACGACAATGCGGGTCCCGGGTGCGGATCGGTCGAGCAGGTGGAGCAGGCTGTCTGCCAGGTAGCGGTCTCGGGCGGCAAGGTCGGCTGCGTCGGGTGCGCCGCCGAGCAGTTCGGACATCGCGCGCTGCATCTGGTCGGTGCGCCAGGCGGCCCAGACGTCCGAGAGGGCGTTCTCGTATGCCTGGCTGCCGGCGTTCTCGACATAGACCTCACGCATGACGGTGACACGGTTGAGCAGTCGGCCGAGCGTGGCCGATAGCCGGTCTTGGGTTGCTGGATCGAGGCGGAGGCGGGCATGGGCGGGGACCAGACCCGAGCCGCCCGCAAGCGGCTCGGACAGCTCCAGAGCCGTACGCGCATAGTGCACCGCGCCGGAGTCGACATCGGCCAGATACTTGGCGACCGCCTCCAGTACGGGCGCCAGCGAGCCGCCGGCCGCCGGGATGTCGAGCCCGGCGAAGTGGACCGGATGCGGCGCGGTGGCGTTGTGGGCGCGCAGCCACCGCAGGGTGTCGCGGCCCTCGGCGGACTGCCCCGGATAGCCGTCGGCGCGGGGCGTGATCAGCGCGTCGAGATCGCCGTCATGGCCCCCGACCCAGGCGTCGACGGCCCGGCCGGAGGCGGCCCCGAACTCCACCGCGTAGACGGTGAAGCCGCACTCCTGGACCAAAAGGCGCAGCATCCGATCGCGTATCAGCCCGAACTCGCGTATCTGGTGGGAGTTCTCGCCCAGCGCGACCACTCGCGCGTCACCGACGAGTCGGCGCAGCGGCTCCAGGTCGTCGAGCGGGGCGGCAAGGCCGGGAGTGGCAAGTCGGACGGCGTTGTGCGTAGTCCACTCGGCGAGGGGGAGCGGGGGTGGCAGGCTCATGATCGTGACACTAACAACCAGTGCGCATGCTCGAGTGACCTGATTCAGAGGTTCCTCGACAGTTCTCCCTTGGGTTGAGGAAACAGGGAGATCCAGCCGAGAATCTCTGACTCAGGTCACCAGGAAGACAACCGCGGAGGGGAAGTTCACCGAGTGGATCGGGCTGTACGCCCGCGACGACGTGGTCATCACATTGACCGTACGCGCGGTCGACGGCCCTCCGGTCACCCTCAGCTTGTTCTTTACCCTGCGGCTTTCCCGTGACGACGGAGGTTGATCTTCAGCTAGACCCGGCGCGGGCTGTCATTGACGATCGGCGCATGATGGCCGTCATGGAGAACGTGGTCGAAAAGATCAAGGTCTGGTTTCGGTTCGTCCCTCGCGAGGGGTGGTTGCCGCAGGACACCGAGGGCCTGTGGGCGACGAAGCTCGGCGATGACACGGCCAGTGTGCAGAACGCCCCTTTCCTTCAGGATGGGGTCGCCGAGGGCGATGTAGTGCGGTACCAGACGGACTCCGACGGGCTTCACTGGGCTGTCGGGCGGGTTAGTTCCTCCGGCAACTGCACGATCCGTGTGGTGCCCGTTCCCACCGGTCCCCTGGGACGCAGCCCGCAGGCAGTGCATCAGCGCCTTTCGGCGTTCGGGCTTGGAGGTGAGGTCTTCAGCGATGACCTCCCCATGGTGGCCTTCACCGTCCCGGCAGGCGCGGACTTCACCGGGATCAAGGCCCTCCTGAACCGGGGTCGAGACGAAGGATGGTGGCACTACGAGGTCGGCTGCGGCACCGACGAATGGTGGAACGCCTGACCTCTGCGGGACTGCTTCGCGGCCAACCATGGGTCGTGCCGTCTCGAACGCCGCCTCGAACTGGGTAGCTCACCTGGGCATTCGGCAGATGTGTCAACGGCCCTCATCTGTTCATGTGCTCCGACCAAGGCGCACGTGAACAAACCGAAGGCCGTGAGGTGAGTCTGCAGCCTGATGCTGTCCGCAGGCCGGTCGAGCTGGTCGGTCGGATTCGTGGCGATCGCGTGATGCGTTTGCCGACGCCGCCTCGCGTCGCCACCGACGAGGACATCGACCGCGTCTGGAAGGCATTCCTGTGACGCTTCGACCTGGAGCACACCCTTCCGCCTGTTCAAGCGACACCGCTGACCGCCGGGTGCTGGTCACCGTCCCGGATGGGCTGGCTCGGAACCTGGTCGCGTGGGTCACCGAGGACGCCCCGGAGGCGCACCTGACGCGTGCCGGGTTGGCGTACGTACTGGGTGCCGAGGGACCGCTCGGTGGCGGGGGATCGAGCGCTCGGCGGCCGGGGGAGGGGCGCTGCCGACAGTGCTGCGCCCCTCCGCGGGGCGCACTCGTCGCCGCCCCGCGAAAGGGCGCAGTTGTCCGGGCCGCTGAACCTGCCGGACCAGGGCCTACGGCACGTACTTCTCCCAGGCGCTCCAGCCGCCGGATTCGAGCTGGGAGTAGATCCGGGTGCTCCCCGCGGTGACCGCGTAGATCCGGTGCTTGCCGGTCGGGCGGATCTCGTACGTGTCCATGGTGTACGCGGCTCCGTTGCTGACCCGGACGGGACCGTTACTGCTGCCCGAAATCCGATACACGTAGGAGTTCGGCGGGCTGACGAAGAATACTTCGTCCCTTATGCCGTCGCGGTCCCAGTCGGCATTCACCCACTTTCTTCCGCACACCACGGGAACGCTGTGCCCGAATGCCTCGATCCGGCACTTGAGGTCCGAGGACGGGCTCTGCGGAGCGGCTTGCGCGGGCGCCGCCGACATGGCGATCGCCCCCATGACGCATGCGGCCAGCATGGCCAATGCGCGAGAGTTCACTGTTCATTCCCCCTGTGATGACCGACGTACGGGGCGGCTAGCCGCGCAGGTGCGGATTCCGCACCCATTTCGTGTGCTGCTTCTCCTTGGTCCGGGACCCGAAGAGCTCGACACGCGCATAGGCCAGCCGCTCGTCCTGCGCGAAGTAAGTGAGGAAGACGTCACGCCATTGCTTGCATGCCTTGTCCCCGATCGGAACCCGGAACATCGACGGGGCGGTTCTGATACTCGCGGCACCGCCCATGGTGACGTACCCCTGGAGCTGGGCCGTCGCCTGGTCCTTGTCCCCCGGCGTCGCGTCGCACAGCTGCAGAGTGATGTCCTCGAGGCGGTTGGCGTTCGCCCACGCGCCGCTCCAGTCCACCCTGACGTCGCCGGCCGTTCCAGAGGGAAACTGTGTAGCGGCCAGAGCCGACCCGGTCAGCGCCGTCGTTGATACGGAGATGGCCGCAGCGAGCACAGCGATCCCCTTGACTACGGTCCTGTTGATCCTCATATGGCAGCCCATCCCCCGGAGTTGGTCATCTGGCCCTTACGATCGGCCAGCGAAGACGCTAGCAGCGGTTCGTATACAGGGGTAGAAGGAGACAAATTCCCGAGCCTGTCATTTATCCGGTTCAACGCGGTTTCGTGCCCACCGTGTGGTGGGCGGGTCGGCTGAACGCCTCGCCGGTTGCGAGGACTCGGCCCACGTCATGACGTGTGGCCGCGCGGCGGTTCTCCCTGTGCCCGCGGCGGTGTTCGGGCGCGAGCGCGAGATCGACGAGCGACCGCACCGGCCCGTCGGTGCAAGTTCCCCTCGACGGCTGCGAACTTCTTCTCCACCGGCGACAGGAACGACGAACTGCAGGCGCCCAATACGTGTTGGCAGCACATGGGCGCCCAAAAATGCGGCCGGACACATCATGTGCCCCACCCTCTCTTCCTGTGCCCGGGCATCCAGGCAGGCTGGCCGCGAGAGGCGGGGCTGAGAAGGTCGCGTAATCGCGAGTCGCGGGTTCTTCAGCTGCTGAGGGGGCGTGATCACCCTGAGTGGTCGCCGGGGGTGTAGTGGTGCCAGGTTCCTCTGGCCTCTTCGGGGAGGCGGACCGTGGTGTCGTCGTTGTCGGCCCAGTGCTACGCGGCCAGGGGGAGGCCGGCGACTTGCTGGTGCAGGGTGGCGAGGGAAGCGGCGAGGTGTCCCTGGCCGGTGGCGGTGGATTGAGGCGGGGTTTCGCTGGTGACAGCGAGGGCGTGTCGCCAGTAGTGCAGTGGGAACGAGCCGGGGTGCGCTGCGTGGCGGAACCGGGTGCGGAGGTGTGCACGGAACGCCGGGGTGTCGTCGTGGCCGCTGATGCGGGCGTAGGTGCCTACGAAGTGGCCGAGGGCCTCGGCGCGTCGGGTCGGGCAGCCGGAGGCAAGGGCCTCGGCGGCCAGGGTGCAGGCGTCCATGATGCCGGAGTAGAACGACGCGACGTCGCCGACCTGGTGGCTCTGCGGTTGGCGACGCCGGTCGTCTCCGCTGGTCAGGGCGTGGAGTTCGGCGTACGCCAGGGCAGTCGTGCTGGTCGGGGCGGCTGGTGGTACGGGCACCGCGCCCTCGATGACGGCCCGGGTCAGGCGGCGCGGCAAGCCGGCCGGAAGCGCCCAGCGCCAGTAACGGACCAGGCGGTCGTGGGCCTCGTCGAGCTTGCCCACCTCGGCGAGCAGTGCGAGGCGGCGAAGTCGTTCCAGCTCGGAGCAGTCGTCCAGGGTCCGCAGTATCCCCTGGCGCCACGTCAGCTCACGCATGTGCGCCTGCACGGTGTCCAGTTCGCGGGTGACGAGGTCGGCCAGGGAGCGTTCCCCCGTCATCACCGTGGCGATCGCGGCGATTGAGGTGTCGAGCGCGCGGAGGCGCTGGATCAGTCGGAGCCGGGGCAGCGCGTCCGCGGCGTATCTGCGGTGGCCGCCTCGGCTGCGTCCGCTCTCGGGCAGCAGCCCGATGTCGGAGTAGTAGCGGATGGTCTTCACCGGCAGCCCCGTGCGCGCGGCCAGCTCGCCTATACCCACTGTGCTCTCTCCAGGTGTGCCGTGCGTCACAGCTGCTTGAACCTCCACCGCGCAGGAGCCGTTAGCGTCCACGGCGACCGCCGCCTTCCGGTGCGCCCGGGGCGGCACTCGCCGAGGAGGATCATCACATGCGGATTCTGATCGTCACCGCCGGTTCGCGCGGGGACGTCGCACCGTTCACGGGCCTGGGGCGGCGTCTGCTGGACGCCGGGCACCAGGTTGCCGTGGCCGCGCATCTGCCCTTCGCCGGACTCGTCGCCGGGCGCGGCCTCGACCACCGGCCTCTGCCAGGGGATCCGCAGGAGTTGATCCGCGCCCGCGCTCTGGCGACGTCACCGCAGGAGGCGCGGGCGGTGACCTCGGCGTTCTTGGACCGGCTGGCAGACGGGGTGGTGGCGGCCGTCGCGGACGGCACCGACCTGGTGCTCACCGCGTTCGGCCCCGCATCACTCAGCCAGGCCGCCGGCGAGGCGTTCGCCGTCCCTGTCATCGGTACCTACCTCGCGCCTGCCATCGCCACGAGGGAATTCCCGCTGCCCGGCGCCGACGACCTGGGGCCGGACGGCAACCTCGCCGCGGGCCGGGCGCTGCTGGCGCGGGCCGGAACGCTCCAGGAAGGGGTCCTGACGCGGCTGCGCACCCGGCTCGGGCTGCCCGCCGCCGTGGGGCCGGTGCAGGCAGGAGAGATCCGGCCGGTCTTCCACGGCTTCAGTCCCCAGGTGGTACCGCGCCCGGCGGACTGGCCGTCCGAGGTCGAGGTGACGGGTTACTGGTGGCCTGCCCGGCCGCGAGGTTGGCGGCCCCCGGCCGAGCTGGTCGACTTCCTCCAGGCCGGTCCGCCCCCGGTGTTCATCGGGTTCGGCAGCATGGCGCCGAGCCAGGGGGATCGCTTGGGCGAGCTGGTGGCGGCGGCAGTGGCTCGGGCGGGGGTGCGCGCGGTGGTGCAGGCGGGGTGGGCCGGACTGAGCGCGGTCGGCGATGACGTCCTGGCGATCGGTGACCTGCCGCACGACTGGCTGTTCCCTCGCACGGCCGCCGTCGTCCACCACGCCGGGGCGGGCACCACGGCGGCCGGACTGCGAGCCGGGGTGCCCGCCGTGCCGGTACCTGTCATGGCCGACCAGCCGTTCTGGGCGGCCCGGCTGCACAAGTTGGGAGTCGCCCCGCGGCCGCTGCCGTTCCACGAGCTCACCGCCGAAGCCCTCGCCGAGGCGATCACAGCCTGCATGGCCGATCCGGCCCACCGGCAGCGAGCGGTCGAACTCGCGCGCCTCATCGCCACGGAGGACGGCACCGCCGCGCTGCTGGCCCGCATCGGCGTTGCGAACGAACGCGCACAGCGCAGTTTCACAGAAGTTGAGCCAGAACCCGGGAAGTGACAGCGCTTAGGCCCGGTGTCCGCCGGCGGCCTACTCCCTGTGTTTCGCACGGAGTCCGGACAGCAGTTGGTTGACGTGGTCGGGGGCCTGGGCGGGGGTGAGTGGTTGGTGGCCGACCAGCAGGCGGTACCAGAACAGTCCGAAGAGATGGTCGGTGGCGGCGTTCAGGTCGGCGCTGGCCGGGAGTTCGCCGCGCTGCACGCCCCGGGTGAGCAGGGTGCGCACGACGGCCCGCCGGCTTTCCACCCACTGCTGGAACGGTTCGGCGAAGGCGCGGTCGAGCTGGGCTTCCGCCATCAGTCCGCGCAGGGTCCGGACCCGGATCGGGTGGGCGGATACGCCGTACAGGGCGGTGGTGAAGGCGGTCAGGTCGCCGGCGAGTGAGCCGGTGTCGGGTTCGGGCATGCGCTGCTCGACGGCCGTGCGGTAGGCGTCCATGACGAGGGGTGCCTTCGACTTCCACCAGCGGTAGATGGTGCTCTTGGCGACGTCGGCACGGGCGGCGACCCGTTCGATGGTGACGGCTTGGTAGCCGAGCTCCTCGACGAGTTCGATCGCGGCGGTGAGGACGGCGTCGTGGGCGTCCTGACTGCGGATCCGGCCGCCGGTGCGGCGGCTTGGTGTTTGTCCGGTAGGCACGCGCAGGTCGCGGCCGCCGGACACCGGGTCACCGTGCCCCTGCTGCCGGAGACCGCCGCCCCGCGGCTGGAGCCCTGGCGCAGGTCGTACGGCGAGGCCGTCTTGGATGCCGGCCCCGCCGAGTCCACCGTGCTGGTCGGGCACAGCATCGGAGGAGTGAACGTGCTGCGCTTCCTGGAGCAGCATGACCCCGAGACCCAGGGGGTGTTCGCGGGCGTGCTGCTGGTGGCCACCTCCGCGCATGAGGTCGGCTACGACGAACTCGCCGAGTTCTTCCAGGGCGGCTTCGACTGGGAGCGGATCCGCCGATCGGCGCGGCAGTTCAGGGTGCTCCAGGCCATGGACGACCCGGTCAACCAGCCGGACCCGACCGAGCACGTCCGGCTGTTTGTCGAGGGCCTTGGTGCGACTGCAGTGGTGACGCCGACGGGCGCCCACTTCGGCGCCACCCCGGACGACCACGTCGAGGTGCCGGAGGCCGTCCGGCTGGTCGCCGAGCTGCTGGCAGCCTGACCGGTCCAGGCGCTCCTCTCCGAATGGGGATTCGCCTCGCTCGTGTCCCGCACGGCTGCCTCCTTCAGGGGCCACCGTGCGGGACGTGCCTATTTCGGCGGCGATGTAGCAGACCGTAGTCCTCTGCTGGGAGTGCTGTCGTCCAGGTGAGGTTTCTCTGATCAGTGGCTGTCGGTTTGACCTGGGGCGATCAGGTCTCGTGATCCGTGCTGCGCAGCGCCCGTGTTCAGTGATCGTTGCTGTATGGCGGTGCTTGGACTGGCGGCCCGTGGTGGGGGGCTTTGCGGTGGGCTCCGGACACCCGAACGCCGGTGTTCGGACAGTCCCGCCCCGACCGGCACCCTCCGCCGCTTCCACGCAGACCGGGTGTGTCGGTGTGTCTAATCCCGCCCCAGGCGCCCCAGGTGCCCGCTCAAGCGTGCCTCCTCCCATCCGCAGGCGGCCAACGGCACACGGCTGACGGAGAAGATGGCTACCGCCAGATGGCTGTGCGCCACCGGAGGCCGGGGGTGAGGTGCTTGAGATAGCGGTTGTCGGTCACCGTGAAGGTGATGTCGGCGTACGGGCGTTCTTCGAAGGGGCGGGTGTTGATCAGCTCCCAGCCCTCGCTGTACAGGTCCACCTCCCCCTCCTCGAACTCCTCCGGCGCCAGTTCCTCGTCGGTCAGCGGGTCCCCGTCATTGAACCGGACGACTTCGCTGACCAGCGGCACTCTCCGCAGCGGGCTGGCTGCGTAGGAGGTGACGATCGAGGGGGCGTGGTGGACGAGGTCGTCCTCCGGGACGTCCAGGCTGAAGTATGTGGAGATGTGGTCGTGGCCGCCGCCGCGGCGCTTACCGGGCACTTCCTTCTCGTGCCGGCGCGGTTCGAGCAGGGTCTGGCCGTCGTCCGACAGGAGGTAGCCGTCCTCGTTGACACGTATCTTCCGACGGCAGAGGATCAACGCTTCCATCTCGGGGCGCTGCTCGGTGACGAAGGGGTCCTCGTCACCGAGCTCCGCGGTGCTGGGGGCCTCGTCGTCCTCCGGGAACCAGTTCTCGAAGATCAGCGACGCGGGGAAGGTCAGGCCCGTGGGGACGGAGGCGGCGTCGGGGTTGATGATGTGGACCCGCCCGCGGAAGGTGGTGTCCTCCACGGCGTCTACGGAAATGGTGAACAGGTCGGTCACGGGTGGTGCGGCCCTCTCTTTTGAACAGCCATTGACGCAACAGGAGTTGTCATCTTCGCAGTGGCCCCGGCAGTGCAGGATCAGAAGCAAGTACTCACCTTGTTCTTCATGGCCTGAGGTGGTCGAGTTCGATGAGAGTCTCAGGGCGATCGACGGTTTCGCACACGTCGTAGCGGGTGTCGGGCCGCCAGTTCTTCGAGCCGAGCGGCCGTCCGGGACTTGGGGCGGGACGACATAATGTGCCCATGGACCATGTGACCGCGCGGACGTTCGTCGATTCCTGGGTGACGGCGTGGAACGCGCACGACTTGGACGCTCTGCTGACCCACTTCACCGACAACGTGACGTTCCGTTCGCCGGTGGCCGCGCAACTGCTCGAGGGAGACGGAGTCATCCGCGGCAAGGACGCGCTGCGGGCCTACTGGGAGGAGGGGCTGCGGCGCATCCCCGACCTGCGGTTCGAGGTGGTGGGAAGCTACGTCGGTGTGAATTGCTTGGTCATCAACTACCGCAATCAGAAGGGCGGGCTGGTCAACGAGGTGCTGATCTTTGACGGCCCGCTCGTCGCTGAGGGACACGGCACCTACCTCGGCGAGGACACCAACCCGGCCGGAGCCCGCTGAGCTTGTTCGAGTCCATTAGGCTCGAACGACGCCCGAAATCGATCGCCCGGATGGGCATTCGCCGGACGTGAGGGCGGTCCGGGGCTCGCACGCCCCCGCCTCCGAGGCCGGGCTGGGGACGATGTCGCTGATGCCCTGATCCGGCACACCGTGGCCGCGCGTGCGTCCCGCCCGGTCCACGCGTTCCACTTCGCCTCCGCGCTCTCCATGGGGCTCGAAGCCCTGCCGGTCCGCCACCGGCCCGCCACGGTCGCCGTGCTTACGCGGGCAGGATCCACCGGCGAGCGGCTGTGGCGGTACACGCGGACTGCTCTGCCTGTACACGGCCTACCGCACCTGGAGCACGTGAACGTAGGCCCCGATCCTGGAGGCAAGGACGCCCGGCGACCGGAGGTACAGCAGGAGGGCCGGACCGTCGCTGAAGCAGTCGTTGGCCTGCCGCTCCAGGGCAGGGGAGTGCTGTGGTGGATCGGCGTGGAGCCCGCCACACGCGGGCAGGGCCCCGGCCGCGCCATGCTCGGCTCCGCACTCGACGTAGTCGCCGGGTTTGGCGCCACCGAGGCGATCCTCTACGTGCACGACGATGCCCCGCCGGGAGACGAAAGGGATCGAACGGCAGCCAACGCCCTCTACGAGTCGGCTGGATTCGTCGAAGTCGACCGGCGCTATTCCCACACGCTGTCACCTCGTCTGTAGAGGAGGAGGACGGAGTCAACGGCCCCGAAAGGGGCCGTATCCCTCGGCCGTCAGTAGGGGGCACGCACGCTGGGCGCCCCCGCAGCCACGCCGATCGGTGGCCGCCGCGGAGCCATCAGCCGGGTGGCCGCGCCGTCTGGCCCGGGTACGGAGAGCGGCGTGTCTCTGATGGCCGGCCAGTGATGCGGTGAGTTCGTGCCGTCGGTGCCGGCGACCGTGCACGGTTCACGGCGTCGTGGTCAGGGGTAGAGGGTGCTGCCCACCTTCCGCGAGAGCTGGGCGGCCCACGCAATGGCGCGGTTGCGGCCCGAGCCCTCGCCGTCCGAGACGGTGAGCAGCACACCGCCGACCCGGACGTGCACCCTGTGCTCGGTGTGTCGGCCCTCGTAGTTCAGTGTGTGGATCTCCAGGAACGCCTCGTCGCCGATTCCCTCCAGCGGCTCCACTGCGTATTCCTCGCCGGCCAAGCCGGCTTCCGCGTCGGAGGTGAAGGACGGGCAGTGCCGCATGATGTTCTGCTCGACGTGCAGGAGGTCGCGGGCCGAGGCGATGGACAGCGACGTGAGCGTCTGCGTGGCCACCAAATGCCCTTCGTTGGCCTTGCGGTCCACGTACATCGAGACGGCTGTCGCGATCGTTCCGCGGTAGGAGGCCGGGCCCAGCCAGGCCGGGTCCTCGTCGGGTGATTGCGAGAGGCAGTAATCCCACCGGCTTTGCCGCTGCTCACGGGTGCTTTTGAAGGCCATGGTGTGCGACTCGCCGGGCTCCAGATTCCGACCGAAGGCAGTGTCCGGCAGCAGCGTCTTGTGCAGCTCCTCGCCGGTGAAAGTCCGCTGGGGCGGGGCAGCGGCGTCGCGACCGGGTGCGGTCGCCGGCCCCGGGGGCGTCGTGAACCTGGGGCCCGGGGTGGGGCTCTGCCGTGCAGCGGTAGGGCTCACGGACGGGGACGAGACGCCGCCCGCCTGGCTCCGGTTGCCGCCGCACCCCGCCAGGCCCGCAGCCGCCACCACTACCGCCGCCAGCGTCCCGATCGCTCGATGTCTGTTCACCGATTCCCTCCCCAGGCTTGCCGATCGCCGGTCGCGTCACCGTAGTCGATGGCAAGCGTCGGGTCGCCGCAACAGAACACTCTGACCTGGATAGCGCTGGGGGACACGTCTCGGCAGCCGGCCGTGGTCCTGCTCCATGGTGGTCCGGGTCTGCCGGGCTACTTGGACGATCTCGCCCCATGGCCACGGACCTCGCGCATCTTTAAAGCCCATTTGACAAGGGAGTTGTACCGGTATGACCAGCGTGGCACGGGCCAATCCCCGTGGCGGGGACCCCATTCCGTCGCCCGGCATGTCGACGATCTCGCCGAGCTGCTCGACCCGATCAGCTTGTGCCGCACGGGAACGCTGACCGAGGAGCCCAAGCTGATGTGGACCCTCGTCGTCCTCATTCCCCACGCCGGCCAGTGGCGCACCCTCGCCTTCCTTCCTTACGAACACCGCTCCGGCGATGCCTGGGTCGACTACGCCATCGCCAACATCACCTACCGCGCTCGCTCGCCGCCCGAGGGCAGGCGCCGCGACGCCCTTCTGGCCCGCCTGGTCGACGGTGCCCTGTACGACCTGTACGACCTGTACGACCTGGGAGGACACGCGGGCACGGCGACGGGCTACGTCCTCCACACCTCGGGAAGCGACGCACGCAGCATCTGGCCGCTGCTGGCCAACCGCCGCCCGGAGGTTGAGGCCGGCCGCCGTCGGGGTTCTTAGCGGCAGAGGTCAGCAGCGCCTTCCTCTGCTCCTCTGCTCGTCTGCCCGTGCCACCCGCCCGCGGGATAAGTCCATCGCCACATCAGCACGCCCAGTACGCCAGTACGCTCAGTGGGCACTGTCACGGATTCAGTCGGAGCCGCAGCCGTTCTTCGTGCCCGCGGCATCGAGGCGGCAGAAGCACGACGCCTCGACGGGGACGTCCGCGAGTGCGGTGGCCATGGTGAGCTGCTGGGCGACGATGCGGGCTTCGCCCGTCCTGCCGAGCCGCACGAGGCATTCGTGGAAGCCGTGTAGGGCCCAGACGTTCCCCGGATGCTGCAAGGGCCTGGGCAGGGTGTCGTCGAGTCCGAGGTCGGCCCGGTAGACGGCCTCGGCCTCTTCGACCCGGCCCTGTTCGAGCAGAAGCGCCCCATAGGCGTGGCGGGTCGGCTGCATCCAGCCCCACGGTTCGTCGTAGGGAAGGTTGTCGTCGAGCTCGACGGAGCGCTCCAGGCAGCCGAACGCCACGTCGTATTCGCCCTTACGGTAGGCGAGTTCGCCGTCGAGCATGGCGGAGGCGATCGCCAGGATGTCCCGGCACGTGTTGTTGAACAGCATCCGCGTCGGGGGAACCCGCTCGGCCGCACGACGGAACAGTTCTCGCTCGGCCTCGGCCTTGGCGGTCACCTGCGTGGCGGAGTACGCCACCGCGCGCGCGTAGCGCAGCATTGCTGTGGTGACGCAGTACAGCTCCGCATCACGGGGCATCGGCAGCGCGAGGATGTCCGTCCAGCGGCCGAAGCGGATCAGCACATGCACCCGCATGGCGAGGAAGCCCTCCAGCCAGTCGGCCATGGGCGGGCTCTCCACACGCAGCAGCTCCTCGGGAATGGACGCCTCAAGCTGCGTAGCCGTCTCCAGCGCCGTTTCGGACTGGCCGAGGAACATCGCACCGTAGATCTTGAAGTGGTAGTTGTGCGAGCGGTACAGCGTGTAGAAGTTCATCGCGCCGGCTCGCCGCAGGTACTTCTCGTCAGCCCTGATCGCGTCGCTGTTGCCCGACACGACCCTCCGGTAGTCGCCGCACAGCACATCGAGGTGGGAGGGCATGTGGTGCAGGTGGCCCGCGTCCGGGACCAGCCCCCGCAGGCGGTCGGCGACCACAAGAGCCTTCTCCGGCGTCGGCGACATCTCCATCAGGTGGATGTACATGTGCAGTACGCCCGGGTGACGGGTGCCGGCCTCGGTCAGCAACGCGCGGTCGAGGACGGCCTTCGCCTCCAGCGTGCGCGCTCCGGCGGCGGGTTCGCCCGTGCGCAGGTCCCACAGCCGCCACGGGGTGAGGTTCATCAACGCGTCCGCGTAGAGGGTGGCGACGTCCGGATCGTCGGGTGCGAGTTCGTATGCGGTGCGCATGGCCCGGGCGTAGGGCTCGTTCCAGACGGAGCAGTCCTGCACGGCGTGCGAGGCGGGGTAGCGCTCGCGCAGCGCCTCGATGAGCGCGCGCTCGGTCGGCGTGGCCCCGTCGCACAGTGCGCGGGCCCGTTCGACGGCGGTGTGCGCCCGTTCCACCGTGCGCCGCAGATCGGCGTCGTCGAAGAAATCCCAGGGCTTGTTGTAGTTGGGGCCCAGGGCGTACGCGATGCCCCAGTACGCCATGGCACATCCGGGATCCGCGGCCGCCGCCGACTCGAAGCAGCTGACCGCCTCCTCGTGGTTGAACGCGAAGCTCCACGCAAGGCCACGGTCGAACCAGCGCTGAGCTTTTGGCGAACGTGTGGATACGGGCCGGGTGAGGGTCCCGAGGTCGAAGAAGTAGTCCATGAGATCTCCTGCAGAGCGATGCGACTCGACTCGACGACATCGGCGCCCGGTACACAGGTGCCGATCGAGGCTCTGCGGTCGGTCCTGCGCGTTGGTCGGCCCTGCGCGTCGGTCGGCCCTGCGCGTGGGCAGCAGAGCAAGCCCGCAGTGGCTCCTTCCTCTCACCGTTCCGCTCACAGCGGGCACAGAAAGTCACCGCCAGCCTATTTCTCCGGCCTTCGACGACCTGGCCAGGAACACGCGCCCGGTGTGCCGCGTGCAGCCGCCGCAGGGCGTGGCTGATCAACAAGCTGAAGCAGTTCCGGGCCGTGGCCACGCGCTACGACGGACGCGGCTACGTCTTCCTCGGCACCGTCACCACAACACCCCTGGTCATCCGGCTCCGAACACGATCGCCCGGACAACCCCTGGTAGGACTGAAGCCTGATCAGGTAGCCGTCGGGGGTCTGCAGGTGGCCGTCGGGGTCGCGCAGGTGGGCGTAGCGCAGGTTCGGGCCCCACTCCGGGCGGTCGGTCGGGCCGGTGACGAGGCGGCCACCGTGCTCCAGGCAGAGGGGCGAGTGTTGCCAGAAGTCGGGCGGACCGTGGACCTTTGGGCTCAGGGTTCAGACCGTAATCCGTCGGGACAAGGCCGAAGTTCGCCCTGGCGCGGATCCGCAGCCGAGCCACGGAGGCTTCGCCGACCGCCCGCCCGGCCCCGGACGGGCGGCATGACTGACCACGCGCCCAACATGGCGGGAAGAGATTTCTGGGTTCCGGTCACATCTTGGTGGTGTGGTCCGTCAGTGCTGTGGAAGCGCCGTTGGGCCGATGTGAAGGAGCGGACTCAGAGGGCGTTAAGTCCGTTTCTGGTGGCGCCCTCGTCCGGGTCGAGCAGGGAAGCCTCGGTGGATGGGACGTCCAGGGCGCCTTCGGGTGATGTTGACGCTCGCTTCGCGGAGACGCACCGTACTTCGAGGCTGGTGTTCAGCTGACGATCGGGGTTTCGGTGGTGTACAGGAAACGGGTCCGGGAGCGGTCGAGGAAGTTCTCCTCGTCGGCGGCGATGGTCGTGGTGAAGACGTCGGAGGTGAACCAGCGGGTGGCGTCGGCAAGGTCGTCGAACCAGACCTCGACGACGCCGTCGTAGTAGGTGGTGGGTATGCCGGGAATCTCGTCGCCGGTGGGGAAGAGCAGGACATGGCGCCGGACCGGTACCGTTCCGTCCACCACGCTCGCGATCAACGGCAGGTGCTTGTCCGTCCAGTACTCCACGAACTCCTCGTGGGTGAGGTCCGCGCGCCGGGTCAGGAAGATGCTGATCTTGATCACGATGCTCCTCAGGCAGGTGTTGCGTTGGTTGGCAACTCCCAGGCTACGTAAGGGGCTTGAGCTGCAGTGCTGCGCCTCCGGTAGCCCGTGCAGCGATCAGCACCACGATCAAGCGATCATGAACCAGGGAAGATCGAGCTTATCGTCCACCAAGTGGGCGTTAAGTCCGTTTCTGGTAGTGACCCCGTCCGGGTTGAGTGCGGAGATGTTCGAGCCGTTCACGCATCCTGGCACTGACCAGCATCACCGAGGCGGAGGCCGCCGTCGGCACCATCGACGGCGCGGTGAACCTCGGCCCGCCGGTGGCTCCTGGCGGCCGCCAGGAGCGTGTTCGTCCCGGACACAAGTTGCAGCCGGGCCGGCCTTCGGGTCCTGGCTCGGCGTACCCGCCATCGCGAGCGGCGTTGTGCTCACACGACGTGTCCGCCGGCCAGCGGATACCCATGGCCACGCTCAGCGCCCGGAAGAACTGCCGCCCGTCATCGAACTACGGCGTGGTGGTCCACGTGCACGACTCGCTGGTGTGCGTGGCACGCACCATCATGAGCGTGCCGTAGCCCACGGCTAATGCCCGTGCTTATCAATGTAGGCCCTCAGGTCGTTCCTTGAGATGCGGCCGTCGGCACTGCCGCCATGCGCGGCGGTGTCAAGCTGCCGTTCCAGCCCGGGGTATCGCAGAATGCGGTTGGCGGCGTTCGCAACCGTGCGGTTCGAGGTCCACTGCGAGGCCGCGTACAGGTCGTTGTGCGAGATCCTGTTATCGGGCATGTTGTGGTGCGCGGCAGTCTCCACGCTCGTGAAGTTGTTTAGGACAATGGCGGCCGCGGTGGCGTTCGCGCGGTCTGCGGGAGACAGTGTCCCAGGTTTCGTAGACGTCGGCGTGCCTGCGGACGCCGGTGTGGCTCCGGTCGCTCCGCCAACGGCCAGGGCCGCGACCATGGCGGCCATCGTGACGCCGATCTTCGCTCGCTTCAGCATGACTTCACCTTCCTGTCTTGGTGGCCGCGATGCCCGGGGGCCGCGCGGCTGACACAGAGACACTCGCCGCCCCAGCCCCCGCCACACCCCTAATCGCCATCTGTGGCAGCGCGGTGACAGGCCAGCGACGCTCCCACGACACCCGTGACGAGCCCACAACAGCAGACGCATGCCCCACACGGCGCGCTGCCCCCAACTGACCCACCGGACGCCCCTAAGGCCACCGGAGTCCCGCCCGTGGACGATGTGCTGAGTAGGTATTAGGTCCGGTCTTCCCTGGTTCGTGATCGCTCGATCGTGGTACTGATCGCCGTACGAGCCGCCTGGTCGTCATGTCCATGTTGAGATGCGGGGCGTGAAGACAGAGCCGTACCTCAGCGACTTATCGGACGAGCAGTGGGCGTTGATCGAGCCGATGATCACGGCCTGGAAGCAGAACCGGGTCGCCCGGTCGGCGACCGGAGATCCCGGATCCTGTGACCTGCGGGAGGTTGTGAACGCGATCTTCTACCAGAACCGGACGGGCTGCCAGTGGCGCCTCCTTCCGCATGACTTCCCGGTCTGGTCAGCAGTGTTGTACTACTTCGGCCTGTGGCGTGAGGACGGGCTCGACCAGCGGATCCAGGAAGTCCTGCGCTGCCAGGTGCGGGAGAGAGCCCGTCGATTAGAAGACCCGTCCCTCGTGATCACCGACACCCAGTCCGTCCGCGCCGCGGCGGGTGTCCCGAAGACCACGACGGGACTGGACGCCAATAAGAAGCTCGCGGGCCGCAAGCGGGGGCTGGCCGTGGATGTTCTGGGGCTGATCATCGGTGTCGTCGTGCTGGCCGCATCCGCCCACGACGACGCCGCCGGCACCGCCCTGCTCGACCAGGCCACCGAGCGGTGCGGGAACCGGCTCGAGAAGGCCCTGGTGGACCAGGGCTTCAAGGACCAGGTCGTCATCCATGGCGCATTGTTGGACATCGACGTCGAGGTCGTCCGCCGCAACCCCGAAGACCAGGGCAAAGGCTTTGTCCCGCAGCCCAAGCGGTGGATCGTGGAACAGGTCAACGGCACATTGATGTTGCACCGCCGCCTGGCCCGCGAGTACGACCACCGCTCCGACACCTCCACCTCGCGTGTCTACTGGGCACCCATTGCGAACATGGCCCGCCGCTTCACCACACCGAGTCCGTCCTGGCGCGACACCCTCGAGCTGGCCGCGTGAACATCACCGAGCTCCTGGCCGGCCTCCAGGCCCAGCACGACGAGACCATCACTCGGGCCGCTCAACTACGCGTCCAGATCGAGCACTTGACCGCCACCCTGGCCGAGACCGAAGCGCGACTCGCTGACCTGGCCACCACCCGGAAGGTCATCACAGAACTCGCACCGGCCCAAGACGAACCCGAACCTCCCGAGACGAGCACCACCTACCAGGCCATCGTGCACGCCTTCAACCAGCACCCCGACCAGGAGTTCCGAGCCCGCGAGCTGCACGAACTCCTTGGCATGCCCACCGGCGAGGCATCGGTCAACGTCACCCGCGCTCGCCTCGGACGCCTCACCCGCCAAGGCTTCCTCACCCAACCCGGACGAGGCCGCTACCAGATACGGACTTAACGTCCACTCATGACGAACACGAACACCAACACCAACACCAACACCAACACCTCGATCTCCCGGATGGCGAACCCGGGTGAGTTCGTGCCCGAGTTGAGTGACGTCAGCGCCGCCCTGTTCAAGGCCACGGGTAACCGCTCGGTGCCGCGGACCACGATGAGTCTGGTTCACCTGCGCGCCGGGCAGATCGTCGGCAACACCTACCTGACGATCCTGAACACCGGTTTCCTGCGGAAGGCGGGGGTGTCCGAGGAGCGCATCACCGCGGTGTCCTCCTGGCAGGACGCCCCGTACTTCAGCGACGCCGAGCGTGCTGCCCTGGCCTTGGTGGAGGCCACGCTGCAGCCCGCGCCGCATGGCCAGGAGCGCGTCAGTGACGACCTGTATGCGGAGGTGGCGAAGCACTACGACGAGAAGGCGCTGGCCACCCTGACCACCGCGATCGGCCAGATCAGCTTCTTCATCGTGCTGGCCGTCATCGGCAAGCCCCAGCCGGTCAGCTCTCTTGCCGACGAACAGTGGGACTGACCTGATCCGCCCCCGTACCTGTCCGACACTGACACTGACACTGACACGGCCGAGGCCTTGGCGCCGCTGTACGACGCGATCGCCGACGGTCTCGAGCACGGCCTGACGGCCCGCCGCTGGAACGCAAGGCCGAACACTTCCTTGCCCTCGTCGGCACAGCAGCACCCTCATCGGCTGCCACCGACTCAGCAGAAGCGGACGGCGTCACCGGCCTGAGAAGTGAAACGTGCCCCTGAGCATGACGCTCACTCAAGGGCCAGGTACTCAGGTGACGGGTGGGCCAGTTCGGGGCGTTCCACCACGTACCGATCGCCGTGAATCGCCAGCATCGCCCAGTGCCACGCCTCATCGTGAAACACGAGCCCACGATACGGGGCGTCGTCCGGCTCGTACGGGTACCGCTTCAGGGCAGCTTCCCGCGCCTGCGCCGGCGTGAGCCCACCATGGTGCTGCATCACCCACTCGTAGCCGCGCCGCTCGGACTGCAGACAGTCGAGGTAGTCCACCTCACTCCACTTCACGGCCTCAACACTAATTGCCCCCCGGACCTGCCCTCTTCTCGCTCTGTGCCATTATGCGGACGCGTCCCAGGGAGCGGGCCGCGATCTACTGGTTGCCTGGGGGTCGAGGATGGGTGCGGGTACGGAGCCGGACGGCTCGTCGAGATCCGACGAGGAGTGGGAGCGGTTTCTGCGCGAGTCGGTGGCCGGTGTCGCCGACGCGCCCAAGGAGCCGTCGGCTCGGGCCCGCGACGTGGCAAAGCGGCTGCGCGCGGAGCCCGGCGGCGGCCTGGAGGGCTGGCGCAGCTACACGCCCACGCGGCCCAAGCGGCGCACGGGCTGGTACGCGGCTGGGTTGCTGGCCTCGCTGGTGCTGCTGGTGGTGGCGCTCGCGCCGGGGCGGATAGTGGACCTCTTCGCCGGCGCTGACTCCCCACCGCTGGCGGCCGAGACCGCCCGCCCGACGCAGGCTCCCCCGGTGGAGGTGTCCCAACGCCCCACCATGGACGAGCCGTTCCGCGGCTCGCCGGCGGCGCGCTGGGCGAGCGGAGCGGCCGGGATCACCGTGCCGAAGGCCGGGCCGGTCGGCTGGATGAGCGCCGCCGAGGTCGAGCGGGCCCTCGCCCGCAGCCGGGACTTCCTCGTGGCGTCCAGCCTGGACCGCGGGGTGCTGCGGGGCGAGCGGCCCGAGAAGGCGATTGCACTGATCAACCCGCACCAGAAGGACGTCCAAGACCTTCTGAAAACCGCTTTCCGAACCCCGAGCGAGAAGAACGACGCCCTCCTCCTCTTCAGCCGCTTCCAGCCCTCCCGCACCCACCTGGTCGGCGACGTCGTGAAGACCCGTGGCCGGCTCACCTACTGGGAGGGCAAGCGCGGCGCACTCCAGGTGACCGCCGACGTCACCTTCGTCTACCCGGTCACCCGCGCCGACGAGGGCGTCGACGACGAGATCGTGCGCACGATCGTCCGGCGCGAGCTGGTCCTGAGCTGGGACGACCCTGACAAGGTGATCACCGAGCCGGGCACGTTCTCGATCGTCTCGTACAAGTACGACATGACCAACGGCGGCTGCGGCGCCCCGACGGGCTACTTCACCCCTCCCTTCGGCGCGGATCGCCAGGCGGACGAGGCCGGCACGGAGATCGACCCGTACGACCGCAGCGGGCCGGTCGGGCGGGGCGAGTCCTCCGGGGACGAGTGCGGGAAGGCGACGCGGTCCTAGCGTGCGTCACTCGGCGACGGCCACCCCAACCCCGAGGGCGATGAACATCCAGCCGCCGGTCCGCTCCCGGCGCCGGAATGCATCCCGCTGTACTCGCGTCATCTGACCTGTGGAGCGGAGCGCCCCGCGAGCCACAGAAGCTGTGGTATTCCGCGTGTGTTACCGCCGATGGTTCGGAACCAGCCACCTATAGCGCCACGCGAACGCACTGAAAGGAAGGACAGGCAACTGCGTAAAGCGACGCCATGGGTCCGGAGATGTTCTCCGGGCCCCACCGCATCAGGAGAAATTCACTACTGTGCCATCGAAACCCTGACCACGAGCCCGCCCCCGTCGCGCGGCTCGGCGGTGATGGTGCCGTCGTGGGCGCGCACCACCGACCGCACGATGGACAGGCCGAGGCCGACACCCTTGTCGCTGCCGGTCCGCTCGGTGCGCAGTCGCCGGAAGGGCTCGAAGAGGTTCTCGATCTCGTAGGCGGGGACCACGGGCCCGGTGTTGGTGACCACCAGGACCGCACACCCCGGCCGGGACGCGGTTGTGACCTCGACCCAGCCTTCCTCGGGGACGTTGTAGCGCACCGCATTCTGGACGAGATTGAGCGCGATCCGCTCCAGGAGTACGCCGTTGCCCTGGGTGAAGACCTGCTGGCGGTCCCCGCGGAACTCCACGCCCTTGGTTCGTGCCTCCTCGCGCGTCTGTTCGACGGCCTGCGCGGCGACCTCGGCGAGATCGACCGGTTTCCTGTCGACGACCTTGTTCTCACTGCGGGCGAGCAGCAGCAGGCCCTCCACCAGCTGCTCGCTGCGCTCGTTCGTCGCCAGCAGCGTCTTGCCGAACTGAGCCAACTCGGGCGACACGTCCGGGTCGGCGAGCTGGACCTCCAGCAGTGTGCGGTTGATCGCCAGCGGCGTACGCAGTTCGTGCGAGGCATTGGCAACGAACCGCCGCTGCGACTCGAAAGCCCGGTCCAGGCGGTCGAGCATCTCGTCGAAGGTGTCGGCCAGCTCCTTGAGCTCGTCATCCGGGCCGCCCAGCTCGATCCGGCGGTGCAGATCCGAACTGGCCACTTGCTGCGCGGTGCGGGTGATCCGCCCCAGTGGGGACAGAACCCGCCCTGCCATCGCGTAGCCGAAGGCGAATGCGACGACGGTCAGGCCCAGCAGCGCCATCAGGGAGCGATTCAAAAGAGTCTGTAGCGCCTCGGTGCGCTGCTGTTCGATGCAGCTGTTCAGGGCGGCGTTGATCTCGTGGAGGGAAGCTGGCGAGGGCAGCGGTGGGCATCTGTCGACGCTGACCGTGATGCCTCTGCCGGAGACGCCGAGCGAGGGGGCGCCGTCTTCGAGGGCGTCCGCGGCCGACATGTAGATGATGGCGAGCAGCACGATGCCGGCCATCAGGAACATGCCGCCGTACAGCATCGTGAGGCGTATCCGGATAGTCGGGCGCAGCCACAGCGGCGCCCGGTCCGACGGTTTGGGGTCCCACGTAGTTTGCGCAGGCACAGTCAGCGGTGGGGAAGATTCGGAGGGTGCGGCCATCGCCGGTCAGCCTCGGCAATCCGGACCAGGCGCAATGGCTAAAACCGGCATGATATGTGAACGCACTACTGGTCCTCTCCCATGCGCCTTGCAGCAGAATGGAGTTGTTTGCCCTCATCCTGCTCAGACAAGCCGTAAACCGACGGTAAGAAGTGCCGTCAGCTCCGCGCCTACCTGGAGCACCTGGCCGAGACCTGTTCACCGTGGCCGGGCGTGCCGAGCGCGTGCGGCGCGGCTGGGTCCGAACTGCCTTGTGCACTGGCCTGGTCCTCCCCAGTTCGCGTTCAAGTCCCGGAACTCCAGCACGGCTTCCGGGACTGGGCACCCGGAGTTCGTGATGCAGGAATGAAGATTCCCGATCGACGGATCGAACTGTTCGCCGGCGCTGGCAGCGACAGCCGGTTCTACGGCCCCGCGACGGGTGACGAACGGCGCATGCTCATGGCCGTGCTGGACGCCCAGCGCGCCACCCTGGAGCTGAAGTGCTCCGCGCTGGGCTCGGAGTTGGCCCTCTCCTCCGTGTCCCCGTCCTCGCTCTCTCTGCTCGGCCCGTCAGGCACCTCGCCGACGTGGAGCGCCGCTGGTTCCGGGCCGTGCTCGCCGGGCATGACGTCGAGCTGTGCTTCTCCTCCACGAGGTCCCCGAGGGTGACTTCGACGGTGCTGCCTCCGACCCCGACGTCGTCGCCGCGTCCTGGGCGGCCTGGCACGCCGAGGTCGTCTTCGCGCGAGCTTTTGCCACCGAGGCCCCGGACCTCGATATTGAGGGCCATGCCCCCTGGCGAGGCAAGGTCTCACTGCGCTGGGTTCTCATCCACATGATCGGGGAATACGCCCGCCACAACGGACACACCGACCGCGTGGTCCCGCAGGCATCGATCGAGTTCGAGGTGGCGAACGCAGAAGCCGTCACAGCCGCCGGTGCCGAGCTTCAGCGCGCGGGCTTCGAGCTGGTGCACCAGGCCCGCACCGAGCCGTGGGGCCAGACGGTGGCCAAACGGTGGCCAGACTTCTCACGGCAGACGGCTTGATCGGGGATCTCCTACGCCCCCTCCTTGCACGACTTGCAGGACGACCAGCACCCCGGGTGAACCCGGCCAGAGACCGGTAAAGGCGACGCACATCCCTGGCGTACTCCTCGGCAGGGACGGCCACCATGACGTCCCTTAGGGAAGGGTCTGGCCAGATGAACCGCGCGCTCCCGCTCCGGCAGAAGGTCGGAGCGCATGTCGTGTCGGCCCCGAGACGGGCCGGAGGCCCCGAGCCCGCTGGCCGGAGGCCAGAGAGGACACCCCGCGTAGCCGGGGCGCTGCTGCAACGCGTCCTGCAACACGATGGACGTTGCACCTCGGGCAGCGGCAACTCACAGGCTCACAACCTCACGGCAGCGCCGTCCACCTGGGAAAGCACCCTGTGCACCTCACAGACACCTCAAGGATCTAAGTCGCCTGCCTCGAAGGCCCTGGGGGCGTGTGTAGCCTGTCGATCTGTTCGAACAGGATGAGGTCTGAAGATGGGCACCGGGCGTCCGCACACCGCGATCGAGTTCCCTGAAGGGTCCTGGTGGGACTGGGAAGTGATCGCCTGGGACGTCGGTCAGTTCCGGTTGGCTGCCGGCCATGACCTCACCTACTTCCACGGCTTGGAGCTGGTCTTCAGGACCCCAGCCTTCGTCAGCTGCCCAGCGACGTTTCACGATCCGGTTTTCCGCACGCCAACGGCACAGGAACAGCTGAGAGTCACTCGCCAGCTCGGTGAACTGCCGTCCGTTCTGGTCGCCTTCGAAGCGGACGGCAACGGCCAGGAGCCCGTCTCCTGTCTGATTGCTGCGGAACAGCTGGAGATCGTGCACGAGCGTGTTCTGAGGTACTGGCGGGAGGACATAGCGCCCGGTCAACGCCTCGCTCCCTGGGTGCGGCCGCCGGACCGGTAGCCTTCTGCGCAGCTGCCACCGCGGCGAGTGAGGGCGGGAAGAGGCGCGGTGACGTTCAGGCTGGTGTCGGCTCGGCTTCCTCATTGATCTCGACCGTGTCGGGCGCTTGGGCGTTGGTGCCGCTTTCGAGTGCCGTTGTGGGGCGGGAGTAGAAGACGTTCCTTCCCTGCTTGCTGCGGTGTGCCAGGCCCTTGGCGACGAGGGAATTCTCCAGGGTGTTGCGTACGACGGTCTCGGGAGCAGCGTGATCGGGTTGCTCCTGTGCCAGCAGCTTTGTCAACTCCGCCACCGTGCGCGGCTGCTCGTCGAGCAGCTCGAGGAGGTGGTCGGCGCGTGTGGGGCTCTTCCGCCGTGCTGCACCTCCAGCCCGTTTGGCCGCACGCGGTTTCTTCGTGCTTCCTGCTTTCTTGGCCGCGGCCTTCTTCGGCCGCGGCTTGGCGGCGGCCGCTGTCGCGCGTCGCGCGGCAGGCACTGTTGCCGGCTTCGTCACCTCGGTGTCGGCTTCTGGAGGCTGTGGCGTGGCGGCTTCGTCGCCGGGTCCGGTGCCGAGGTGTAGCTGGAGGTCTTCCAGCTTCGCCTTGAGCTTCTGTAGGTCGTCGATCTGCTTCGCGATGCTCTTCAGCTTGGCAGCTACGTGCTCCGCAAGTTCCGCGTCTGACATGGCACAGCCTGCTCTCTGTCGCCTGGTCGTTCCGTGGTTGGCTGGATGTTACTCGTCTTTCTCGGCAATTAACCCTATGCCCTCTCTATTTCACCAGCGAGTAGGCGGCATCTGTCTTGCCAGTATCAGCCGAACTGACTTGCCACCTGGTTGAATCCGGGTTCGCTTCACGGATTGCGCCAGCCGAAGGTGGGGCTTGAATGCGCCATCCTGGGATGTCCGTGGCCCCACGCCTTTGGGTTGATATGCGCAGGTGGGCGCCCTTATCGGGTGAGGACGTTCGCATACTGCTCGGCCAACGCCGGCCCGAGAGCCCAAGTGATGTCTTCCCGCCCCGGGGCATACGACCATCAGTCCGCATCGGCTACAAGGGCAGTTGATGACAGAGAACCTTCCGGCACGGTGGTCGCGGGGCGGCGGACCCGCTGCGTGACCACCGGCTGTCTCATCGCGCTGATCGTTCCCGCATGCCTGCTCGCCTACTGCTGGTACTTGGCGTGGAACAACGGCAGTGTGAACGAGCATCGCAGACAGGACGCTCTTACCGGCATCGCCCGGAAAGTTCGCGTCGATGCCACGACGACCGGGGCAACGCTCAACAGCGCACACGCGGATGCCGCCAAAGCCGTCGACATTATCTGGCAGCACACCAGAGCACCCGCAATAGGCCGTGATGGCTCCCGGGACCGGTTCGCCACCTACATCAACAGTGACGCCGTCTACCCGAGGACGGCATCGTCTTCAACGGAGGCCCTATCAAGATCGACCGTTGCTTCTCCCTGACCTACCTCCGCGCCACCGCATGGCAGGCCTCAATCCGCGCCGTCGACAGCGAACTGTGCAAACCCGGCATGACCGTCCGTGAAGCCGTCAACAGATCACTGACGAGCCTTCAGCATGCTGCGGGACAAGGGCTGACCGATTCCGAGATCCGGCACGCGTTCGACGTCTCCAGCAAGATCTGGCATACCGGATTCGACCTCCGCAGTACCCACAGACGGGGCCGGAGAGCAATGATCACAGGGGTCCTGCACCTCAAGGGCCTGGGAAAGGCACAAAGCGGCGGCGGCGCTAGGCAGCTGTGCTACCGGTTCGACGTGCCATCGCCCACGGACAACAATGCCTCTGCACGCCGTGCAGGTGCTCGCCCCGCCTCGGATGGCACGTGTGCGACAGGTCGATAGCCGGCGGGCCCCAGCGAGTCTGGCCCCGTCGGCCCCGACTCGGCAGGCGACAGTCCTTGGCGGGCGTGGCGATCGATGGCAGCGTCTGTGTCGGCGTCACGCCGTGCGCCGCCGGCCCGGACCGGTACTCCGTCCGTAGCCACGCGCTCGGCCGTGCCGCCGGCACCGTAGCTGCGGCGGACCGGCCGAGCGCGCGCCGCAGAGCACTGGGCTGGTGCCGTGCTGGGAGGCGGCCTGCATGTGCCGGGGAGGGCCCGGCCCGTGCGTGTGGTGGGCTGTGTGATCGTCCAACGCGTAGGTAATGAGTGGGGAATGGTGTTGTCATGTTCAGTCAACGCGCGTAGCGCCGGGCGCGGGTCCGCGGTTTGCTGGAGTGTCTCTCCAACCCCCCCCACATTTTTGGAGACCTTCATGCGCCGTGCCGTCCTCGGCTCCGCCGCTGCTCTCGCCTTCGCCGGCCTCACCGCGGCTCCCGCGCTCGCCGAACCGCCCGCCCCGCCCAGCCAGGCGACTGCCCGTGCCGAACTCGCTGCCCTCACCGTCGCCGTCCCGCATTCCATGGACGGCTACGCCCGGGACAAGTTCGAGATATGGGCCAAGCAGCCTGATGGCTGTACCACCCGCCAGGACGTCCTGGCCCGCGACGGCAAGGACGTTGTCGACGGGTCCGTCAAGTGCCAGCCGACGAGCGGAAAGTGGTACTCCGTCTACGACGACACCACCGTCACCAACGTCGCCCAGGCCACCATCGACCACATGGTCCCCCTCGCCGAAGCCTGGCGCTCGGGTGCCGACACCTGGACCGCGGACCAGCGCAAAGCCTTCGGCAACGACCTCAAAGACCCCCAGCTCATCATCGCCTCCGAGTCCTCCAACAGCTCCAAGAGCGACAGTGGCCCGGCCGACTGGAAGCCGACCAACCGCGCCTTCTGGTGCACCTACGCCGAGGACTACACCCACGTGAAGTCCGTCTTCAAACTCACCACCACCGACCGCGAGAAGACGGCCCTGGCCTCCATGCTCGACACCTGCACCAACTAACCCGACCGGCACGCGCCTGCGTTGGGTGTGCGCGGGCAGGTCGAGAGTGGTCGAGGGCCCTCGCCGTTGTGGTGAGGGCCCTCCTGCGCCTCAGCTTCCCCGTGAGGCAGGAGGCGACAAGGCGACCGGATGACACCGCACCGGACGTGAGCAGCGCGGATACGCAGACCGTGGCCGCCGCTTGACATGCACTGAAGGGGATCGGCGTTCGCCGAAGGCGGAGGGGGGCCGATACGGGCCCGGTGCCTGCCGGTGCCGTGTCAGGCCAGCACCTCCCGGAGCCAGGACCTTTCCGTGCGGCTGGTGGCGCGGGCGATGACGAGCATGCCGCGCCGGTAGGGGTCGTCGGTGTCGTCGGCGCCCAGTGGACGGTCACCGTCGTGGAAGAAGCTCGCGGGCTGCTCCAGGAATTCCAGCCGCCGACGCAGTACCGCATGCTGATCAGCGATGTCGGGCAAATGGGAGAGGAAGGCAAGGACCGTGAAGTACCGGGTGCTGTCGCTGATGTCCAGGCCGTCGGCATCCCGCAGTCGGCGCAGCAGCTCGCCGTGGCCGGCGTCGGTCAGGCGCAGAGTGTGCCGCTGAGCGGCCGAGGTGCCCGGTTCGGTCCGCCGATCGAGCAAGCCGGCGCTGACCAGCCGGTTGATCGCCGGGTAGAGGCTGCCGTCGCTGACGGGCCGGGTATGGCCGGACAAGTGCGCCATCCGGTGCCGCAGTTGATAGCCGTGCAGCGGCCCCTCGGCCAGGAATCCCAGGATCGCGAGTTCGAGCATGCTGCTACTCTCGCACATCGAAACGAGGTACCTCGAATCGATGTAGGAGGCGGGGATGGCATACACCGAGGAATGGGTGACGACGCGGGCGCGCAACGCCTACGAGCGCGGCAGGGCATCGTTCGACGTACGGCCCGAACGGGCGGCGCTGCTCGTCATCGATATGCAGGACGAGTTCGTGCGGCCTGGCTGGAGTCCCTACTGGGTGCCGGCGGCGACTCGGATGGCGCCCCGGCTGGATCAGCTGGTCGAAGAATGCCGGGCCGCCTCCGTCCCGGTGATCTGGACCCTCTTCGACGACACGCACCTCGGACTGGACCGGCCGCACGCCTTGCAGTTCCTCCCGCATGCTGACACCGACTGGCGCCGGCCGGGCCCTGCCGAGGTGTGGGCCCCGATGGGCCGCCGCCCCGACGAAGCCGTGATCCGCAAGCCCTCCTACGGGGCGTTCTACGACACGCCGCTCGACACCATGCTGCGCAACCTCGGCCGCGACACGGTCATCGTCACAGGAACGCTCACCAACTACTGCTGTGGCACCACGGCCCGGCAGGCATACGAGCGCGGCTACAAGGTTGTCTTCGGATCCGATGTCACGGCAACCGACGACGAGTCCCGGCAAGAACCCGAACTCGCTGTCCTGCGCAAGGGCTTTGCGCTCGTTCTGACCGCCGAAGAGATCGCCAGCCGACTGACCGCAGCCACCTCGGCATCAGGGGACGAGGAACGGGTGGACGTGGCCTGATGCAGCATTAGCCCCAGGTCAGGTGCTCCCCGTTGACGCGGAAATGAGACTTCACCAGCTCTCTGCCCTGATCCCCGGGCCGCCTCCGCAAGCAGTGGGAGTTGTGCCAGTGACCGCCGAGCCCTCTTCCACTGTCGTGGCGACAGCTACCGTGGCAAGGAGACCCGCAGGAGGAAGCCATGAGCGCCCAGCCCGAAGAAGCCCCCGCCCCACCGCCGGCCCCGGCTGCCGCCGCCCGGCTACTCGACCGGCTACGCGCCGACCGTCGTGCCGAGCGGTGGGTGCCGGCCTTCGAACGGGACTGGGCCAAGGCTCTGGAAGACTCCCGCCACACCTACAACCTCACCCCGATGCACGAGGTCGTCCGCACCTGGCAGTTGCGTCTCGCTGCCGCCCCGGCCGTGGACGCCTTCGCCGAATCCGGCATGGACGACAGCGGTTTCGTCGCTCTGGAGGACGTCCTGGGGCCTCGCCGATGAGTGCAGGACCGTGGGCGGTCCGGCTATCCCCGCAGAGTGCAAAGGTGCTGGGCGAGCTGCCCGAGCATGCGGCCGAGATGGTCCGCGATGTCCTCGACATCGCTGCCCGCACCCCATGGAGCTGGCCGCAATGGGACGCCGGCGATCCTGAGGGCGACGACGTCCGAGCCGCCTCCATCGGGCAGCTCAGCGTCATCTACTTCATCAACCGGCCCCTGCGGCACCTGTCCGTCCTGGACATCGTCTGGCTCGACTGGCCAGGCCCTGGCTGACTCGTGCTGCGGGGCTCGTGCCCGGTGCCGGTGTTCCCTCCGGGCTCCGCGGCCGGGCCATTGCCCGCTCCCGCAGCCTGCCCGGCGGGACCTCGGCGACGGCCTGGCGCCAGCCGGGACGCGGTTTCCTGGAACTCCCGCACCTCTTGTACGCACGCCGGGCACTGGGCCAGGTCCCGGGCGAACTCGCCGGCCTCGGGCTCCGCGAGCGCGCCGAGCGCGTAGGCACCGGTCAGCGTGTGCAGATCCACGGTGCTCATGCGGTCGCCCCCAGGCAGTCACGGAGCCGGATCTGTCCGTCGCGGAGCCGGGTCTTGACCGTTCCCAGGGCGGCGCCGAGCACGTCGGCGGTCTCCCGGTAGGTGTATCCCCGGTAGTAGGCAAGGGTCACCGACTCCCGCTGGAGTTCCGTCAGCTGTTCCAGGCACCGGCGGACCTGCTCGCGTTCCCGACGCCGCTCGACTTGTTCGCTCACCTCGTCGAAGGGGGCGGTGCACTGCCTCAGCCCGGCCCGGTGTTCGAGGTCGGCGGCCGTCTGCGCCGATCGGACGCGGTCCACCGCGCGCCGGTAGGCGAGCGTCATGATCCACGTCAGAGCACTGCCCCTTTGAGCGTCGAAGCGGGCAGCCGAACGCCACACGTCGATGAGGACTTCCTGCGCGACCTCCTCCGACTGGGCCGGGTCCCGCACCACCCGCCGCACCAGGCCCACGACGGCGCCGGCCACCGCGTTGTAGAGGCTCTCGAACGCCGGCTGATCACCGCGGGCGACGCGGTCGAGCAGGGATTCCAGAGCGCCTGAGTGCGGCGCCGGGGATGGTTCGCCGCGGGCTGCGACGTGCATGAACACCTCCGAGGAAGATACGCGGCCACCTTTTGTTCGGCGTGGGGCACAGCGTGGATTGGTCGGGAAACGGATGCGAGCGTGGCCGACGCTGACGGCGAACCGGAGGGACGTCCCGCAGGCCCGACCAGTGCGCGTGCGGCCCACGTCCGTGGACACGACAGCGCCGTCGTTTGTCATCGAGATCCGTGAGCCAGGTGATCGCCGACAGAGCCGGCGGCCGCCGCGGCGCCGAGCGGTGTACGGACTCAGAATGACACGGTGAGGGAGATGGCGACGATGTTGGCGATGATGTAGAGGCCCGTCGCGAGGGCGAAAACGCGGTTGTTGAAGCGCCGCGCGGCCGGTCGGTCCATGGGATCGTTCAACACCCTCAGGACGTAGGTGGTGTTGGCGACACCGATCAGTACGTAGAGCAGGCTCATGAAGTGGATCTCTTCGACCAGCGTCACGTTCAGGAAGGTGCCCAGCGCCTCGTCGACCGCCCGCAAGTTGAGCATGATCGTGAAGAGCGCGGCACCGAGAATCCCGAGCCGTGCGACCAAGGCGACCTCGTCGTCCTTCGACCAGATCAGAAACGAGACCAGGGCGACCAGGAAAGCCACGTATACCGGCAGGATCTGCTTGCCGAAGCTCGTGATGTCCTCTCGGGTGAGCTGGAACTCGATCACCAGCTGGGAGTAGCGGCTGCTGCCTCCTTGCTCGAGCCGGGGATCGCCGAAGTTCGTGCTGTAGTGCGCGTCCACGACCCCGATCCGGAATTTCGTGATCTTGAAGTCGTCGGGATGGATCCTGGGGTTGTACGTGGAGTTCTTCGTATCCGCCCGGTAGACGAACCGCGACTCGTCCAGCTCGTTTTCCTCAACCCGGATCTGGACGACCTGTTTGTCGAACGGAAAGTCCGTCAGGTCGAGGACCTGCCGGAAGGTCCCGGACACTTTGACCTGCGTCCAGTACTCGTTGCCCACCTTCTCGCTGGAAGGCGCGGTCAGCGACGTCCTCGTCGCGTTGGTGAACTCGAGACGCTGGACAGCGGTCAGATCCTTGCGTGGGCACAGGCTCCACAGCCACAGGTCCGCGTTCACGGTGCGCCTGACCGGATCCACCGCGTAGAGGTCGGTGACGTAAGCCCCGACGCGGCAACTGGGCACGGCCGCAGCGGCGGGCGTGGCGATGATCAGCGTGCTCAGCACCGCGGCGGCGGCTGCGAGCAGGGCGCCCGCTCGCGACCGGAGCCCGGCCGGGAAACCACGTCGGCCGTCCGCTGGCCGGCCATACGAACGGGGCATACCCGCGAGCCTCCAAGAACACCGGCGGGAGCAGCAGGAACCACATCAGGGGAGCGTTTCCATGCGGACCATAACCCGGCGGCCGACGCAAGATCACGATCACAGCGGCCCGCCCCCGCAGACCGGCTCAGGATGCACCCGTTCGGCTCATGACCAGGGCCGCGGCGCGACGCGGCTGCCGATCAGCAGGCGGCATGCTCGTGATCGCCCAGGCAGTGCCCCCTCTGTGGAAAGGCGGCGGGGCGGTGCGTGCGGAGGCGTCTCGAAACCCCAGCGGGTGACGCGGACGCGTTCATCATCGTGCTGCACTGCGGCCCGGGCCGTAGTCGCCATCATGATGCCTTCAGTTATTCCTTTCGTTTGGTGTGCCCTGACGACCGGGAGCCACGTCACTTGGTGATGGAGATGCCGAAGTCCACCACGTGCCCCCGGACACAGCGGGGCGCGCGGCGAATCTGGCCAGGCACCCGGCCGGAACGGCCCCGGCCTCGGCGGTCTGGCGGTTCAGCTCGACGACGAGCTCACCGTGGTGGTCGTCATGGAGTGGTGGGGTCCCGGGGGCGTCGGGGCGGGGCGGGCACCGGTGCGGGTGGCGCCGATGCCGGCGATCACGACGAAGGCGACGCCGGCCGCGGGTGCGAGGCCGGGTATCTGGCCGAGCACCAGCAGGCCGGCGAGGAGCGCGATGGCTGGTTCCAGGCTCATCAGAGTGCCGAAGGCGGAGGTCGTAAGGCGGCGCAGGGCGAGAAACTCGAGGACGAAGGGCAGTACGGCGCTCAGCGCGGCCAGCCCCAGCATGGCTCCGAGCAGCTGCCAGGTGACGTGTTCCAGGTCGGAGGGTGCTGCGGCAAGGAGGCCGATGAGGCCGGCGACGGGCATGGAGATGGCCAGCCCGCTGAGGCCGGTCACAGAGTCGCCCACGCGTTGGGTCAGCAGGATGTAGGCCGCCCAGCAGGCTGCGGCGGCCACTGCGAAGCCCGCGCCGGCCGCATCGACGCCACCGCGCCAAGGTTCGGTAAGCGCCACGACACCGATGGCGGCCATGGCCGTCCAGCGTTTGCGACCGCGGCCCGGGCCACAGAGGGATACGGCCAGCGGGCCGAGGAACTCCAGCGCGCTTGCCGTTCCGAGCGGTAGCCGGGTCACGGCGAGCATGAAGAACACCATCATGCCCGCGCTGACCGCGCCCAGCGCGATGCATGCCAACAGGTCACGGCCGGTGAAGTCGCGCAGACGGGGCCGCACCAGGACCAACAGGAGCACACCGGCCCACGCCAGACGCAGCCCTGTCGTGCCCAGGGCTCCGAGCTGATCGACCAGCGGAACCGACAGCGCCAGCCCGAGCTGAATGGTGGACATGGAGGCCACGGCCATCAGGGCCCCGGACGCGGACGTGGGCAGGCGCAGACCTGCGCGCTGGTTCAGCAAGCTCATGAACCCGAGTACACGATGTTCGGACCGTTCGCGTCCACGTGCCAATCATGAACAATCTGTTCGTCAATGCTGGACAATAAGCCCATGGAGACACGACGACTGCGGATGCTGGTGGAGCTGTCCCGCCTGGGGTCCATGCGGGCGGTGGCCGACATGCTGGGCACGACCACCTCGACGGTCTCGCAGCAGATCGCCGCCCTGGCGGACGACCTGGGCACCGCATTGACCGAACCGCATGGGCGCCTGGTCCGGCTGACGCCCGCAGGCCGCCGCCTGGCCGAGCACGCGATGACGATCCTCTCCGCCGTCGAGACAGCGCGCCACGACCTCGCCCCAGGAAGCGAGCCCAACGGCACCCTGCGCGTCGCAGGCTTCGCCACCGCCATCCGCGCCCACCTGCTGCCCATCGTCACCGCCCTGACCACGAGCCACCCCCGCCTCCGCGTCCTGGTCCGCGAACACGAACCCGCCGAGGCACTGCAGCTCCTGGCCGAGGACGCAACGGATCTGGCCCTGACCTACGACTACAACCTGGCACCCGCGGCCGAGGACCCCGCGGTGCACGCCACTGCCCTGTGGACCGCGCGCTGGGGCCTGGGCGTCCCCGCGCAGGCCGATGTCCGAGAGGGGACAACGCTGGAGGTCTTCACCCAGTTCGCCGGGCAGGACTGGATCGTCAACTCGCGCAACACCGCGGACGAGACCGTCATCCGCACCCTTGCCTCCATGGCAGGCTTCACCCCGCGCATCACCCACCAGGCCGACAGCCTCGACCTCGTGCAGGGCCTGATCACCGCCGGCCTCGGCGTGGGCCTGCTCCCCCTCGGGACCGTCACGCTCCCCGCTGTGCGGCTCCTTCCGCTCACCGCCCCCGACGTCGATCTGCGCGCCTACGCCGTCGCCCGCCACGGCCGCCTGGACTGGCCTGCCCTCGCCCTGGTCACCGACCTCCTGGTCAGGCGGTCCGCGACCGGACAACAACCCGGCCGGCTCGTCGGCCCGGACGCCGAGGAGCCCCGTCAGATGCCGTGATCAAGCAGGACCGGCCCAGGCAGGAGGCAGCGTAGGCACCCCGGAACGTTTCCACCGGTCAGCCGCTCCCGCCGAGGCCGTCGTCACGCTGGACCGTCAGCGTGTCGGCCTTGGACTCGTTCGCAAACCGCTCCGGGCACAGCCCAACCCGCTGTACTTCAGAGAGACGGTTGCCGAGATTGTTGAGAGCGGACGCAAGACTGGGTTCGTACGCGGCGGGGTTCTCCTCCGCCAGTCGTCGGCGGATCGCCACCGCCTCCATGGCGACCGTCAGAGCTTCCTCCCGACGACCGACCTCCGAAAGCATCGCCCCAGGATTGCTCAAAATCGTCGGGTACGGGGGGCCATCCAGCGGACTCACTTCAAGTGCCTGTCGGGTCAGCTCGATGGCCTGACCAAGGTCAGCCAAGTCGCCCGTTCGCTCGAAGCGCGCTACCGAGGTTATTCATAAGTGCAGCGCGGTCAGGGTGACCAGAGGGAGCAGCCTCCACCGCCTGTCGGGCCACGTCGATGGCCTGACCAAGGTCAGCAACAGCGCTGTTGCGCTGAGCCGAAGTCCGCATGGCGGATGCCCTATCACGCTTCGTCATTGATGCCCCCGACCTCTTTGACGACTTCGACAGCCATTTGTCGGTCGAAGACATCCAGGGTTCGCTGGCGCGGATTCCACCGAATAAGCGGTCGTTGCGTAGACGTCCTGGATGCCAGCTCGCCGTCTCGGCTCTCGGCCCCAGTCCTAGTAGGAGGAGCAACCGCCTGAGACGCAGGTTGCTCATTGAACTCGGTCCCAGGGCTCGCCGAAGGTGTCGTTGGGGTATTGGACAGTTGTGACAGGCCACTGTCGACAATGCGCCAGAGCGTATGGATGCGCAAGACGACAGCTTCGACGTCTGCCTCTCCTACGCGTTGCTGTTCGACCAGAACACGGACAAGGGACTCCAGGTTTGCCCAGCGCGGCATCCCAACGCCCCGCAGCATTGAGCTGACCCCTTCATGGCTCAACGTGCCTGGAAGATCGTCCCGCTCGCGGATCCAGGAGCTATCGTGCGAGCGGGAGGTTTTCCCGCCAAGGCATAGAGATCATGCAACGCCACAACGAGTTCCCGTCGTGGCCCCGGCTGCAGCCGCTACTCGTCCGGCATACGAATGCCCACCACGGCGTCTCCGTCAGCCTTTGTCAGGTCCTGTCAGGTTTGCGGTATGCCAGTCCGTTCGCGCGGGTGTCTGCTCGATCCCGGTCAGGTCGTTTAGGACTGACGCCAGGGATCGTTCGGGCACTCCTGCGCCGCTCGCATGGTGGATTCAGGCCCACCGCATGGAGGGCGGACCTCCCCGAGGGCGGGGCGGGGGAGCAGAGGAAAAGGAGTCAAGAGCTGTGAGCAAGACGGACATGAAGACCCAACCGTCAACGTGGCAGCTAGTCCTGGGGCGTCAGGGGCTGTGCGTCAATGCCGGGCGGCATCTGCGAGTGTCGGTGTCTCTGCCACTACTGAGCTGGCTTCTCAGTCTCAGCGGATTCGCGGGAGCGGGCTCCTACTGGAACCTCTTCGGCTGATCGTTGGGGTTGTACAACAGACGATTGGTCTCCGGGAAGCCCGGATGGCTTTCTCTGCTTCCTGCGACAGCAGTTGTCGACGACTTCGGGGGCGCCGCAGCAGCGGCAGCTCCTCTTCCGGTGGCTCGTCCAGCGGCGACGGTCAGTCAGGGACCGGGTTCGGCCGGTTCTGCTCCCCGGTCGGCGCCCTCGACACCAGCACCGGCGGCCGTCCCGCCCAGTGCTTTATGGGCCGCGACGGCAAGTCCCGCTGGGGCTACGACAGCGACCGTGGTTGACGCTACGGGCCCAGCCAGAAGCCATCTGGACAGGCCGGGTCAACCAGCCTCAACCCAAAGGAAAACATGCCCAGCACCAGCATCTACGTCCCGGCCGTGGGCGCGGCGAGCTCGTCAGCGTTCTTGGTTCGTCGTCGCGGCATGCCCAGTGCTTTCGGCAGCGAACGCGCAGAAGCGTTCGATGATCCGGCGGTAGCTGTGTGGGTCGAGGTCCTTGCCGCCGACCCACTGCTCCCACGGACCGTTTGAGACGAGGAACCGAGCCGCATGGTCGGTGCCGCGGGTGGTGTCGAGATGCAGCAGTGCGCCGATGGCGAAGGCCTGGTCGTAGTAGAGGTCAGGACGTGCCAAGTAGCGATCGAGGTAGTCGTCAAGCAGGTCGGCGTCCTCGGCCGCACCGAAGGTGGCGAGCGCGATGCAGTATCCCTGACCCGCGTAGCACACTTCGCTGGCGAGCAGGAGTTCACCGAGCCGGTCGCGGAACGTGGTCCTGCGAGCGATGGCGATCAGCCAGGCTGCGGTCTTGCGTTCGCGCCATCCGCCTTCGAGAAGGATGGCGAGCTCGCGAGGCGTGATCTCGTCAGCAGCCTTGGCCAGCTCGCGGGCGAACTGCGTGCGCTCATGGTCCCCGAGGCGCAGGAGACTGCCGCCGAGGCGGAGGTAGCGCCGGTCGGTCGCGACGTATCGGCGGACCAACGTGCAGAGTTCGGAGTCCTTATGGGCGTAACGCATGCCTGCATCCTGTCGTGTGCCAGGGCGATCGACCAGCGGCTTCCGTGACGGTTCGGTTCAGCTGGGCAGACCGCCGTGAGGTCGTCGAGGAGACTGCGGATCCTGTCGAAGATGCGCAGGTGGCGTTCGATCTCGGGTTCGCAGCCGCGGGTTTCCGGCGGGTGGGTGGCTCGGCACGAACGAGTTCGGCCTCGGGGAGGAGACCGAGCCGTCCGGCGGCGGCCGCGCGGGCGGCGAGGGTGAGCGAGCGGGTGACCCAGTGGGGACCGTGATCGATCCGCAGGTGGCACAGCTGGCAAGTGGCAGGTGGCAGGTGGCGAGCAGGTTCTCCTCTCGGGCCTCCTCGGGGGTGTGGTTGAGGTGGCGGTGATGAGCCTGACCTCGGAGCCGGTGTCGGGGAGTCTTCGCCTTGGACGGCCGCACAGCGGCCGCCACGCTACTCCACCAGGCCGCATTGCCCGGAGCACTCACAGCGCCCGCCCTCACGAGACGGATCCGCGCGCTGGTCTGGGCAAGGTGGCTAGTGGAAGTCGGAGGGCTGCCCACGATCGGCAGCGTGTTCTGGCAGGACGCGTGTGCAGGCCGAATGGCGGCAACTTCTGCCGCCGCGGCGGGGAACGAAAAAAGCGGCCCTTGCCGCCCGGATCCAGGTCCGGGCGGCAAGGGCCGCTTCGTATGTGCTCAGGTTAATGACAGGTGGGAGGTCGCGCCCCGGCGGGGGCGTAGGTGAGGAGCCCGTAGGGCTCGGTCCAGGCCCTGTGGATTCGGGTCCGGCGCAGTGGAGTCCGTGCGCCAGTGAGAGCGGTCTCCGTGTCGGGGCGGATGAGGACCGGGGCGACTGGGGCCGCTCATGCGCTGCGACGAACGTGAGCCGTGGACGCCATACGCGTGGCTCAGCGGGTCAGGTTGGCGAGGAAGGACTCGGCTGCCGACCACGGGGTCTGCTCGATGCCGAAGCCGCTGTGCACATCGGGTCCTTGGATGTGGACCAGCCGGCCGGACACGTAGACGACGTCGCCGGTGCGGAACGCCCCGGTGTACGCACCGAGGTAGCTGCGAAGGTGGGTGATCGGCGGGCGAATACGGACGGCTCGTCGACCGTGGACTCGGTGACCGTGTCCACCTCGATCCCGTAGAGCGCCGGGGTGACCAGGCCCTCGGAGCGATCCGTGATCCGGGCAAGGACGGAGATCGCCCCTACCTCTTTGGCCACCACCCCGGCGAACGTCTTGTCACCGTCGGCCCTCAGCGGCTCACAGTTGATGTGCGCACCCGCCCCAGCTGTCAGACCCTGCAGCTTGCGGGCTTCCTGACGCATGAGCGCATCGAAGCTTCCTCCCACCATGTACTTGGCACGCAGCACGTACAACCGAGTCAAGGTCTCGCCCTCGTACGGGCGGATGAGGGTGCGTTCGGCGAACAGGGCCTGTGCCGCTTCGTAGCCGCGGGGTCCGTAGCAGACCAGGTCGATGTCGGAGCGGGCGTTGCAGGCGCCGACCAGGAAGGACCCGGTCACGCCGATGACGTCCGTGGCGCCGGCCGCGACGATCCAGTTGATGATGGCAAGCAGGTCCTCGCTGACCGCCATTGTGTCCAGGAGGCCGGGGCCTGGTGCAGTGCGGTGAGGGTCTGGCGGCAGGAGTAATGGGTGACGATGTCCTCGAGGGGCACGCCGGTGATGACGCATCCCACGGCGGGGGAGTAGATGTAGCACTCGGGCCGGTCGGCGAGGAGCCCGAACGCTTTGGACACGACACTGCTCTGCCGGTACGTCCGGCCGAACAGCATCCGGTCGCTGCGGGCGTCCGGGTAGTACTTGACGTACCCCAGGAAGTGGGTGCCGGGATGGACATCGCCGATGACTTTGAAGATCACCCCGGCGCGGTCCAGGAGGTAGTGGCGGTCACGGATGGCTGCCAGCGCTGTGCCCAGCGGCGAACTCTTCGAGGCTGGGGAAGAGGGCGGTATCGACCGCCCTGGTGCGCTCATACTGCTCGAGTCCCTTCGTGAAGAGGTGACGGCGGTACTGCCACTTCAGGTGCTTGTCCGTGCGGGAGGGGTCGGTGGGCCGCATCAGGGCGAGGAAGAACAGGGCCTTGACGAGCAGGTATGCGCCCAGGTTCTGGCTGACTGGCTGTCCGGTGGTGTTCAGGCTCGCGTCGTCCAGCGCGGATAGGTAGCGGTGCCGCTGACCGGGGCTGGCGGTGTAGCCCTTGTTGCCGCCTTTGAAGGCGATGATTTCCAAGGCCGGGAGGACGTCGTATCCGATTGGGACCAGGCCGTGGTGCTGCCAGTCGATGACTCCGGCGGGCAGGACGTTGGACAGGCCGTAGTCGAGGTGGCCCCGCACCAGCGGAACCGCGGCAAGGCGCTCCAGCGCGTGATCGAGCGCGGCGCGCGTCCGGGCGTTGTCCAGGTCAGGGTTCTCCTGGAAGACGTTCTGGGTGAACCCGGCGCCCTCCAGCCACTTCCGCAGTGCGCGGGGCGTGGGTTGGACGACGTGGGCGGCCTGGGCGCGCAGCAGTCGGGCGGCTACCTGCGTGGCGGTGTCGGTGACGTCGTCGGCCAGGGCGCGGCCGCCGTCCAGTGACGCCACCGCCCGGTCGTGCAGGGTCTGGTCGCCCAGCGATTCCTCCACGATGTAGTAGTGGCCGTCGTCGGTGAAGCCCTCCTCCAGGAGGTGCGGGACCGGGTAGTCCAGGTCCGCGATCCGGCGCTGGAACTCGGCCTCCGCTTGGAGCTCGGCTCCGCCGGTGCGCCGGTAGCGCGTTCCGCCTGCGGAGACGTACACCGCGCCGTCGCCGGCGGTCCGCTTTTTGACGAACCGCCAGGTGATCTCGTTCATCAGCTCGCTCCTTCCGGCTCTTCTGCGAAGCCTTGGGTGATCGGGTACTCGGGGATGACCTGGGACAGGGTCCGGACGTCCATGACCCAGCGCATACCACCTGCCGCGACGCGGCGCCGCAGTTCGGCGAGGACGTCACTCCCGGGTGTGTCCGGCCGGGCCAGGTGGGCGCGGCGCCAGAATTTTCAGCAGGGCCGGGAGCTGTGCTGCAGTGATGCCCGCCCGGATGTGCAGTGAGCACATCGGCAGGAACCAGGTGAGGAACAGCTCTCGTAGCGCCGGGCTGACGCGGTGCACCTCGCACAGCCTCTGCAGCGCCGCGGTGTCGTCGTACGGGATGCGCCCGTGCAGCGCGTACCGCAGCCGTGTTCCGTGGTGCCTGCGGAACATGGTCCCGTAGGCGGCGACGTTCGCCGCGGCGTTCTCGGTGACCGTCATCACCGGCTGTTCGGCGTTGGACTGGGCAGCAGCGGCCAATACGGCGATGTGCACGCCAGCCCGCGGGTCCAGGACCAGGCCGTCGAGCCCGAGTGGCGCGAGACTGATGCCGTGGTCGCGGGTGGGGGACAGGATCAGCCGCTCCGGGACGTTCTGAGCGATGGACAGCAGATGTCCTGGTGTCCTGGCCCGGTGGGCGTGGAAGTCATCACGTGCGAGCACTGGTGTGCTGGGGGCCGGTCCCAGACCAGCAACTGCCGGGTTTGCGGCCGGGAGCCCTGGTGCCCGCACGCGCGGCGGGCGTGGGCGACAGCGCTAGTCATGTGGCCGCAGCGGGTGCAGAGGTGTATCGCGACGGGAGCGACCGCCAGGACACCGTCCTGCAGGAGGCGTTCGGTCATCTCCAGCGCGAGGGCGGCCACGACGGGCGCGGTGTCGGTGAGGACGCCACCGGCCGAGGCCGCGCCCGGAACGTACTTGGCGGCGATCACGTGTTCCTCCCGCTCCTGACGGCCGACGGTGTCCCGGTCGGGGGCGTCGCGGTGGCGCAGGTCTCCGGCCAGAGTGACGGTGTTCCACAGATGCGGGGCCGGCCCGGCGTCGAGGAGGGTGTTGAGTGCCTCGGCCGCGCGGATGCCGGCCGCCTTGCCCGGCCGTTCGGCGATGGTGAAGGGGCCGTTCTGCACGGGCCCGTTGATGTACAGGACGTTCATGGCCGCAGCCTCCCGTCGTGATGCTGCAGCAGCTGGCCGTGGATCCCGAAGCCTCACGTCGTGGGGTCGGGACTGCACTCCTTGAGGCAGTTCGCGAGATCGGCCGCGAAGCCGGCTGCCGACGGCTGATCACAAACGTGTGGTGCTTCAACACACCAGCCAGGTCTTTCTATGAGACATCCGGGCTGGTGCCGATGACGCAGCAGCTTGAGCAGAAGCTGTGAGAGCCCCCTGTCCGGAGGATGGCCGGGCAGCGGCCGCCGGGGTGCTCCAGGCCGCATTGCCCGGAGCACTCGCAGCGCCCGCCCGCCCGCTCTCACGAACCGGATTCGCGTGCTGGTCTCGGGCCAATCGCGTGGGTACCGGTGCAGGTTCTCGGGACAGATGGGCACGACGGATCCGTCACTCGCCACCGGTGGCCTGGCGCTGCTCGAATTCTTCGAGCAGTTCGCCCAGGTCGTTCGGCTCAGGTGCGGTGCCGACCCAGAGGCCGGCCTCGGTCCACACCGGCACTTCTGTGGTCTCCGCGTCGAACACGCAGATGTACGGGCCGCACCGCTCCAGCACCGCCGTGGCCACAGCGGCCGGCTCGGTCAGGAGCGGCGCGGAGTGCAGCACCTGCAGTTCGAGGACGACCAGCCACATCGGCTCGTCCGGTGTGCGGGGAAGGTGCAGGTAGCCGGTGACGCGGAGCTGGTCGCCTGGCACCACCGCGTGGTAACTGACGACCTTAACCGCAGGTCATTCCGCAGGTTCTGATAGCCGGACTTACCAGCAGCGCCGTCGGGTCCTGGTGGCAGTCGGTGAGGCGCGCGACGCCGATGACCGCGCCGGTCTCCAGCTGGCGGCCGCGGATCGCTGTGGCGACCAGCGGATCCCGCAGCGGGGCACGCTCGGTCCTCAGCCCAGCGTGCAGGAGCAGCCAACCGCGCCAGGACCAGGGGCGCGGACGGTTCTCCACGTCCTTCCCGGCGAGGATGCAGGCCGCCCAGGGCTGGCGGATCGTGATGCCCCGGATCCAGTCGCCCGGCTCGGGGAGTCGGGCAGCGCTCATGCCGCACGCCCCAGGGCATCGGTGCCTGGCCGTCCGGCGCGACGGCCGTTGATAGACGGCACGGCAGCATGCTGCGGTCCGGCGAGGACCGCTCGCCCGGATTGCTTGCCGTCGTACATCGCGGTGTCGGCAGCATGCTGGAGCAGCGACAGATCGCGGGTGCCAAGAACGGCAAGGGAGGCACGCCGATCGACGCGGCGACATCGACCAGCTCGTCGTCGTCGACTTCGACCGGCTGCGCGAGCAGCGTGACGAGCTGTGCAAGACGGACCTCGCGGCGCCCGGGTCCGGTCCGAACGGTCACGGCGAACTCATCGCCCCCGAGACTGCCGACCGCCCCGCAGCTGCCAGCCCAGACGGTGAGCCCCCGCGCGGTGACGGCCAGGACGCGGTCACCGGCTGCTTGAGGTGGTTTCTCCGGACTAACTGATCGTTTCAGAATGGGAAACGCCGTCGTCTGGCCTCCATGGTCAATGGTCCCGGCCGTAGCCACGCCCTGGGGGCCTCGGGGGCTGACGTTGGCTCAAGCCCACTCCGTCTGCAGCCCGAACCGCTGCACGTGCTCCGCGCCCAGGAACGAGGTGAGGCCTTCGACGAGCTCGCCGCGCAGGGTCAGCACCGTGATCGACCACGCGAGGTGCGGGGCCGACCGGCTCGTGCCCACGTAGAAGGCCACTGCCGGTTGGCCGTTCGCCGAAGTGAGGTGGTAGCGCCAGCTCGGGCAGCGGGTGAGCGGGACCTCAACGGCGAAGTCCATGACGGCGGCCCGGCCCCGGTACCACTGGGCCAGCGGCGGCATCGACCAGGCGACGTCCTCGGTGAGCAGGGCGACCAGGGCGTCGGCGTCGCCGCTTTCCAGGGCGGTGGCGAAGGCGGTGACGGTCTCGCGGACCCGGGCGTCGCCGAGCTTGCGCAGGGTCTGCTGCTGCGAGCGCGCCGGGACCCGCTCGGCGAGCAGTCGACGGGCGCGGGCCAGGGCGGAGTTCACCGAGGTGGTGGAGGTGTCCATCATGGTGGCGATCTCGGCGGCGGAGAAGCCGAGCACGTCGAACAGGAGCAGCGCGGCCCGCTGGTTGCCTGACAGGTGCTGCATGGCCGCGACGAAGGCGAGTTCGACGGCCTCGCGCTGCTCGTACCGCGCGGCCGGTCCGGCCGGGCCGGCGGGCAGGCCCGCGTCGGGGTAGGGGCCCAGCCAGGCGACCTCGGTCAGCGGGGTGGCGTCGACCACCGCGTGGTCGCTGGCCGGGCCGAGGTCGATGGGCATCGCCCGCCTGCCGCGCCGGTCGACGGCGTCCAGGCAGGTGCGGGTGGCCACGGTGTACAGCCAGGCGCGCAGTGAACTACGCCCCTCGAAGCGGTCCAGGCCCCGCCAGGCCCGCAGCAGCGCCTCCTGCAGTGCATCGTCCGCGTCGTGGGTCGACCCGAGCATCCGGTAGCAGTGCGCGTGCAGCTCCCGGCGCAGCGGCGCCACCAGGCGGGTGAACGCGGCGTCGTCCCCCTCGCGCGCCCTGGCCAGGTCGCCCGTCGCGGATCCCGCCGAAATTTCCTCGCCCACGAGGGACGATTCTGCCTTACTCCGGGAGTCACCTCTTCGACCGATCGTTTCCGACACCCCGAGGAGACCCCGATGAGCAGTGCCGCCTGGTTCGACATCTCCACTCCCGACGCGCTGCGCGCCCGCCGCTTCTACCAGGAGCTGTTCGGCTGGCCGGTCCACGTGCTGGACGACACCTACGCCCTGGTCGGCGACGAGGACGGCCGACCGACCGGCGGGGTCGGGCAGGCGGGCCCGGACAGCCCGTACACCGGGCTCGTCGCTTACTTCCCGGTCGACGACGTCGATGCCGCGCTCGCCCGCGCCGAGCGGCTCGGCGCCACCCGAATCCTCTCCCCGACCGACACGGCCGCCAGCCGCATCGCCGTCTTCACCGATCTCGACGGCAACCACGTCGGCCTAATCAGCCGCTGACCGGTCCCCTGCCCGCCCGACCACCGCACAGGAGCATCACCCCCATGACGACACCCGCCACCGGAACCTGGCCACTGATCCACACCGAGCGGACCGCCCTGGCCGCCGACCTCGCGCAGCTGACCGACCATCAGTGGGCCACCCCGTCGCTGTGCGAGGGGCTCACCGTTCGTGAGGTGCTCGCGCACCTGACCTCGGCGGCCGGCCTCAACCCGGTGCGGTGGATGGCGGGCGTGATCCGCTGCCGCTTCGACTTCGACAAGCAGGTCGCCATGCGGCTGGCCGAACAGCTGGGCGCTACCCCTGCCGAGACGCTCGACCGGTTCCGCCGAGTGGCCACCCGCACGACGAAGCCGATCCCCTCGACCGTGGCCATGCTCGGCGAGACCATCGTGCACGGCGAAGACATCCGCCGGCCACTCGGCATCGAACGCGACTACCCCGTCCGCACGTTGACCACCCTGGCCGACTACTACCAGCGCACCGATCTGCCCGTCTTCACCAAGACCCGCATCCGCGAACTGCGCCTGACCGCCACCGACAGCCCCTTCACCACCGGCGAGGGGCCACGCGTGTCCGGCACGACCCTGGCCCTGATCATGGCGATGGCCGGTCGCGCGTCCTACCTCGATGCGCTCGATGGAGACGGCGTTGCCATCCTTCGCGAGCGCCAGGCACAACCACGGGCATGACGCCCTGTATCAAGGTGTGAAACTCAATGCCGCCGCCCCGTCCGGGGCGGCGGCATCCTGATCCGACGGTTCGTCGGCCTAGGGTGAAGCGGTCGGCCAGCAGGTACGTGCCGCCCGTCTTCGCTACCTGACCTGCGGAATTAGGGGCGAAACGCCCAGTCTGATCGGTTCAGAATGAGTTGAACTGCGCTCTTGTGCCCGACGATCTTGGTGGGCAGGCTGTCCGGGTGTGTGCTGATCTTGTTCCGGATGACCTGTGGGAGCGGGTGGCTCCACTGCTGCCGCCCGCTCCCGAACGACGCCACCGCCACCCCGGGCGACTACGAGTCCCGGACCGGGCGACCCTGGCCGGCATCATCTACGTGCTGCGGACCGGTGTCGCATGGCGCGATGTCCCCGCGCAGGCCGTGGGCTGCTCCGGAGTCACGGCCTGGCGTCGGCTGCGGGATTGGACCCAGGCCGGGGTCTGGCCCCGCCTGCACGCCGCGCTGCTGACCGAACTGCGCCGCGCGGACCTGCTGGACCTGGAGGACTGCGCCGTGGACGGCTCGCACGTCCGGGCTCTCAAAGGGGGGATCTTGTCGGCCCATCGCCCGTCGACCGCGCCCGTCCCGGCTCCAAGCACCATGTGATCGTGGATCGTTGTGGCACCCCGCTCGCCGTGACGCTCACCGGAGGCAATCGCCACGACGTCAACCAGCTGCTGCCCCTGCTGGACGCGATACCGCCGATCCGAGGACTGCGAGGACGCCCGCGACGCAGGCCCCGGCGGCTGTTCGCCGACCGGGGCTACGACTTCGACAAGTACCGCCGCCTGCTGTGGAAGCGCGGCATCAAACCGGTGATCGCCCGACGCGGCGTCGCCAACGGTTCCGGACTCGGCAAGGTGCGCTGGGTCGTAGAGCGCGCCTTCGCCTGGCTCCACCAGTTCAAGCGCCTCCGCACCCGCTACGAGCGACGCGCCGATCTCCACCAGGGACTACTCGACCTCGCCTGCAGCATCATCTGCCTCCGGCGCCTTCGAAAGTCATTCTGAAACGATCAGTAAGAAATGATCTTGTAGCGGAAGCCAGTGCGGCTGAGCCGTAGGCTGCGTGTCATGGCGCGATTCGATGAGGTCATGGCGACGTTCTGGGGTGACGGTGATTACGGTGTCAGCAGCCTCTGACGGACGAGATGGTGCGTCACAGCGAGCGTGTGCTCGGTATGACGTTGCCTTCGGCCCTGCTTGATCTTCTGCGGGTTCAGAACGGCGGCATCGTGGCTGCTGACCATGATGCGTTCCCTACCAGCCGGCCAACCTCGTGGAGCGAGGACCACGTTCCCTTCGCTGACCTGATGGGCATCGGTCGGCGCGATGGGATGACCTCGTTGCTCGACAGCCCGTACTTGGTCGAGGAGTGGGGTCTGCCATCACCACTTGTGCTGCTCTCCGGCGATGGACACAGCTGGATTGGGCTCGACTACCGCGCCTGCGGGCGGGATGGCGAGCCTTCGGTCACATGGTTCGAGACCGACCTCGATGCGGAGCTCGTCCTTGCCGGTGACTTCCGCTCGTTCGTCAAAGGCCTCACTGCGGGCAGCACTTATGGTGACAGCTCTCCTGGTGATCCCGTAGCAGTTTGACGACCGCGGCTTCTTCTGGGGCCAGGGAGTGATCACGAGCTGGCCGCTTTCAGCCGTGCGGCGATGGGCCAGCACCCCGTCGGCAGGATGTCGGCCGTCCGGTGGGCTATCGGTGATCCATAGGCGATGTGTCGGTGGCCTCTGAAACCGTGGATGTCGAGTTGCTCAAGGGAGCAGCTGCAACCGCCTTCAACAGCAAGGGAGCCCCGTCGCCATGTCGTCCACCCCGCCCTGGAATGTCCAACGACTGCCGGGTGCCGATGGCTGCGTCTTCCTGGTCACCGGCGGCAACGCCGGCATCGGGTACTTCGTCGCGGAGCAGTTGTCGGCAACCGGAGCCACCGTCGTACTCGGCAGCCGGAGTCCCGCCAAGGCCGAGGTCGCCACGGCCTCGATCCGTGCGCGTGTCCCCGGCGCACGAGTGCGGGCCATACGGCTGGACCTCGCCGACCTCTCGTCGCTCGAAACCGCGGTGGAATCACTGGAGGTGGAACGTCTTGACGCGGTAGTCCACAACGCTGGCGTCGCGCTTGACGACCCGCCGCGCAAGGAGACCGGGGACGGTCACGAGCTCATGTTCGGCACGAACCACCTTGGGCACTTCGTCTTGACCCAGTGGTTGATGCCACTGCTGTCGGCTGCACCAGCGGCCCGCGTTGTGACCACGGGCAGCTTCGCGGCGAAGTCCGAGCGGCTCGACCTGGACGACCTGCAGTCCCGGAAGGACTACCGGCCCAAGCGCACCTACGGTCGCTCCAAGTTGGCGCAGATGTACTTCGGCGTCGAACTCGATCGCCGCCTACGTGCTGCCGGCAGCACGGTGGCGAGCGTGGTGGTCCATCCCGGCGGCGCGCTGGACTCCCTCACCCCGTCGCGGCCACCGGTCCATGTGCGAACTACCGGCGCACGGCTGAGCGCGGCACCTGCGGCCCTCCTCGTCCAGGGCAAGCACGCCGGCGCATGGCCCGCGGTCCGGGCAGTGCTCGACCCGGCCGTGCGTGGAGGCCAGCTGTGGGGACCACGCGTCTTCGGCCTGCGCGGCGAGCCCCGCCGTGAACCGGTGTGGAACCACCTGGCCGACCCTTCCGTCGCGGCACGGTTGTGGGACGCAAGCTGTGATCTGACCGGCGCCGACCTCAGCACCATCTCCGGATAGCTCAGGCACGCGCGGTGGCCAACAGGTTGTCGAGCAGGTCGCGGCCTGGCATCCAAGGGTCCGGGCCGCGCAGCGCGGCGAGCATCGCACGGAACGCGTCGTCGACAGCCTGGTCCTCGAGGGTGGGGCGCCGGGGGCGTTGCCGCAGCGGCGGAAGACGCGAGGGGGCATCGGGTGGTCTCCTGCTCGGGGTTGGCGGTGTGGGGGCTGGCGGGCGTTTTGAGGACGCGTGGCAGATGGGCGTGAAGGTGCTCGATGAGGACGCATTCGTTCTCTGGGGGTCCTGGCGCGTGATGCAGGGCCTCGACGAAGTTTCTGCAGCTCAGTGGCTTGGATTTGGAATGTAGCGTCTGCAACAGGTGTGGTGCAGACGGACTCACCCGGTTTCCTCCCTAGGGGGTGGCTACGACGTCGTGATTCGGCCCCGGCATGACGACTCGAAGCGGCCCCGTTTCGTGAAGATCCATGATGGCTCGAAGCGGTCACCGTGCTGGCATGGGCAGGTCTCTGTCGGAGTCTGAGAAAGCTGCCGATGCTCAGGTGAGGGCCGGTTGGGCCTGGGCTGAGGGCCTTGTCCCACCGCGAGTCGGCGGGGATCATGACCGCGTGCAGCGTCAAGAGGAACTCCCTGAACTACTCGCACGCGCCGGACTCACGGTCGTCGAGGACGTGCGCCCGGGCAGCCTGTTCCCGCCAGAGGCCGGCTGGCGGATCGCGCGGGGGATTGCGGCGCCGGACGGAGTGGCCCGCGAAGCACTCGATGCCGCGTGGTGGCACCGTCTTTGCGATGTCGACGGTGAGTTCTTGGTGGCGGTCCTCGGACATCGAATCGGCGGCAACGACTCCTGGTGGACCCGGGTCCGGCACGCCGGGAGCGGCGTGCCGGAGTTGACCGGCGATCCCGGGTTCGTGGCGCTCTCCCTCGACGGGCAGGTGCTGCTGGCGGAGGTGCCCGGCGCGGACGGGCCTCGGGTGACGGCCCTCGACCGACTGCCGGAGCGGCTGGAGGAGGCCGCCGTGGCCGCCGGGCGCGAGACGGAGGTCGAGCGCGCCGAGGTGTGGGCGGCGGTGCCCGGCCGACGTGCGTGGCCTCTGCACTGGGCGGAGGGGATAGGGGCAAATCCGGCTGCGACGGACGAACTGCTGATCCGGCTGCTGGATGTGGAGGAGGGCTTCCTGCACGGATGCGACCGGCCCGCCGTCCTCGACGCCGCCGTGGCACACCCCGATCCGCGAGTGCGGTCAAGGCCCGCCGACACCTTCCGGCCCAAGCTCACGTCCGATCAGTGGGTACGCCTGGTCCGCGCCGAGCCGTCGCCGAATCGACGCGTGCTCTGGGCGGAGCACGCCTGCATCTGGGGCGCCGAACTTCCCGAGGACCTGTACGACGACCTCCTCGCCGGCCCGTCCCGCGCGCGAGCCGCCGAACTCCCGGGGCTCCCCGCACAGCACCTCCCTGGCCTCGCGGCCGACGCCGATCCCCGGGTGCGGGCGGCGGCCTGTGCCCGGTGGGAGGACCTCGCTGCGCCGCTGCGGGAGCGGCTGTTGGACGACACCGACTACGCGGTGCGAACGGCTGCGCTGCTCGCCCACCACACCGGCGTACCCATGCCTCGCGAGGTTTTCGCCGCCCTGCCCGACCCGCGGCGGGCGCTCGAACGGTGCCGCCTCGCGCCCGAGCTCGAGGCGGAGCTGGTCGGGGCCGGGGATGCGGAAGTACGTCGGGCGCTGGCCGCCAACCCGGGCCTGGGCGCACACGGCGTCGCCGTGCTGGCGCAGGACCCACAGGACGACATCCGCTCCGCGGTGGCGCTGCGCTCCGACCTCACCGAGGATCAACGTGCCGCGGTACGCCACGACTTCGACCCGACGTCGATGTCGATGTCGCACACCCTGCCCTGGGTCGAAGACCTGCACGGTGACGCCGCCGCGATGCGCCATCTCGCCGCGTCGTCCCACCCGCTGGTCCGCCGCAGTGTGGCCCGAGCCCGGCACCTCCCGCCGGATGTCGTGGCGCGCCTGGCGCGGGACGAGGACCGGGTGGTCCGCCTGTTCCTCGCCGAATCGTGCGAGGACGCTCCGGCCGACATGCTGCTGGAGGTCTGGCGCTGGTGGGACGGCAGCTTCAGCCATCCCGACCGGCCCCGCAGTCACCCCAACTTCCCCCGTGCGGGCCTGCTGCGCTACACCGCCGACCCCAGCGGGCGGATGCGCCGCCTGGCCCTGGACGATCCGGAGTCGACACCGGTCGACGTCGCACGCCTGGCCCGGGATCCCGAAGCCGAGGTGCGCCGCCGCGCGGCTGAGGACCCCCGGCTGTCACCGGCCGACGCGGTGCGGCTGCTGAACGACCCGGAGGCCCACGTCCGCGGCACCGCGGTGCGCAATCCGCGGCTGCCAGCCCGCGTCCTGGCCGGACTGCTGCACGACCGCGACACGGCATACGCAGCGGTCACCAACCCGGCGATCCCGGTCCCTGTTCTGCAGCGCATCCTTACCGTGGCCGCGGCAGCCGTGGCAGCCCCGCGCTCAGGACGCGATGAAACGGGAAGACGCCCGGCCTAACGGCCAGGCGCCACCTCGGCGGAGCAACCCGCCGACGTCCCCCAACCCACACCAAGAACAGGCAAAGCTGTTCTGAAAGCCCAGGTCTCGAAGGGTCTGACCCGGGCGCGTGGGGGGACGACGTCTGCGCCGACTGTGCCATCTCGAACGTCGAAGTCTGACCCGGGCGCGTGGGGGGACGACGCTGGTCGTGCACCCACCGACTGACGCGCTTCCGTCTGACCCGGGCGCGTGGGGGGACGACCGGTCGTGCCTGTCGGTTTCGATGCGGCGACGGGGTCTGACCCGGGCGCGTGGGGGACGACCGCACCAGGTAGTCGAGGACCCCGTTGTCTGTTCGCGCGGGAGGCTGCATCGCTCGGCGGCTGTGACCGGCGAGGTGAAGGAATGGGTTGGGCGACCGGCGTTGCGGAAGGTCAGGCCGACACTGCATCTTCGTTCCCCGTTGCCCGTCCTGTCGGGCGCGGAGTAGATGTCGGTGCGGCGCCGAGTAGGTGTCAGCGAATCGCCCTCGGCGCGGGATTGCGCCGAGGGCGGTCTGTGTCACTAGAGCTGGGTGGTACCGCCGTCGACGAACAGTTCCGCGCCGGTGGTAAAGGAGCTCTGGTCCCCGGCGAGGTAGAGGGCGGTGGCGGCGACCTCGTCGGGACGGCCCGCTCGACCGAGCGGAGTCAGTGTGGCGGGCTCGGCGGCCTGGCCGTCTCCCGGGAGTGCGGCCCGCAGTTCGTCGGCGCCGGGGGTTGTGACGGGGCCTGGGGTGAGGGCGTTGACGCGGATGCCGCGGTCGGCGAGTTCGGCGGCCCAGGTGCGGGCGAGGCTGCGGATCGCGGCCTTGGTGGCGGCGTAGATGCCCAGGCCCGGGACACCGCGCAGGGCCGCGCTGGAGGAGAGCAGGATCACCGAGGCGCTGGCCGACAGCAGCGGGAGCGACTTCTGGACGGTGAAGACCGTGCCCTTGATGTTGATGGAGGTGGTGCGGTCGTATTCCTCCTCGGTAATCTCGCCGAGCGGGCCGAAGTCCCCGACGCCGGCGTTGGCCACGACGACGTCGAGACGACCGCTGCGCTCGGTGATCTCGGCGAAGAGCCGGTCGAGGTCGTCGAGTTTCGATACGTCGCTGGGGATGCCGATGGCGCGGCTGCCGACCTGCTCGACTGCGGCCTCCAGCTCGGCCTTGCGGCGGCCGGTCAGATAGACGGTGGCCCCCTCGGCGGCGAACCGGCGGGCGACGGCCAGGCCGATACCGGTGGAGGCCCCGGTCACGAGGGCGGTCCTGTTGTCCAGCTGTCCCATGGCATTCTCCAGATCCTTGACGTAACTACTTTTGTTGCTTTTAGGGGCGCAAAAAAACGCCCTCCCGCACCCACGGAGGGCCGACGGTCGAAACTAGGTGGCTTTCAGCACGTCTTGCAGCACGTCCTCAAGCGTGGTCCCCGCCAACTCCTTGCGGAGGATGGCCTCGATCCCGTCGTAGACGACGGTCATCGCCGGCGCTATGCCGTGCCCCACGACGCACTCGGGATCGGGTGCGGAACGGTGCAGGGCGAAGATCGGCCCGGGCTCCACCGCCTCGTAGACGTCAAGCAGGGTGATCGCAGACAGATCTCGCGACAGCGTCCAGCCGGCACCGGCCCCCCTTCGCGAGTCGGTCAGGCCCGCCTTGCGCAGCTGGGCCAACAGGCGGCGGATCACCACGGGATTAGTGTTGACGCTCGCGGCAATCTGCTCGGACGTGGCCACCTCGTGGCCGCGGCGCTGATACAGCCCGATCCAGGTCAGGGCGTGCGCGGCAACGGTCAATCTACTGTTGGCGCTCATCTCGCTCCTCACCTCCAGTCATGTCGTAACTGTAACGGTTACGACAGCTTGCGGCAAGCTCATCGGGAGATCGACGCCTGACTCGACGGCCACCGCGCAAGAGGCTCCGACAGGCAACGAGGACTTCCGCTACCGCCAGCCGACAGTGACGCTCTCGTCCGCCCCGGCACGGCGGGAACCGAGCAGGGCCGAGCGGCGGGCATGGCCGAACGTCGGCGCCCCGCTGGGCCTGTCGCCCCGGGCCCGGCGCCGGATCATGCGGGCGGCGCGGATGCGAACGTGGCCCTCCAGCGCCGGTTGGTCTCCTGGGCGACGCTCACCAGGTCGGTATACGGCTCGTCCCAGGGGTCTTTGAGCCCGAAGCCGCGGTGTGGGTTCTCCAGCCAGCTGCACCAGTGCCAGCCCAGGCACCACGGTCGGGCTGCCAACGTGTCAGCGATCATGCGGTAGCCCTCGCCGCGCTCGGCCTGGTCGCGCGCCGAGCCGGTACGCGAAGGGCTCATGACCGTCGGACACCAGTTGCCCGTATCCGCCACAAGGATCGGCAGCCCCGTGCGCTCATGCCACGCGTCGAACCGGTCGGCGACCGCGTCGATCGCCGCCTGGTCGACGGCCGGGAAACTCTGCAGGCTCAGCACGTCCACCTGGGCCGCGGCCGCATCCAGCACCGGTTCCGGGATCCCGGCCCGCGTCCCGTAGCGGTCGCCGAGGATCAAGTGGTTCGGGTCGTGACGGCGGATGGCCTCGGCCGAGACCCGGTAGTAGGCCTCCGCGATCTCCCCGAGCTCGCTGGGCGAGAAGCCGGTACCGGCCGGGTGCCGATCCCACGCCGGTGCGTCGACGAGGAAGTAGCCGATCAGGTTCGGATCCTCCGGTCGGCACCGGGTTCGGGCAAGGTGGTCGCACCACTGCGCGAACGCCTCGGACCGAGGGTCGCGGTAGGCCGGGTGACCGTTCCAGTGCTCGATCTCGGCCACGCGCAAAGACCGCGTGTAGGGCAGGCCGGCCCCGGCCGCATCGTCGTCGGGCAGTCCGTCCGAGTGGCCGAGGTCGACCACGTCGTGCGTGGCCGAAAGCCCGCTGCCACTGACGTACTCCGAGCTCCACCCGAGCGTGTTGAAACCCCACGCCGACAGCTCCGGCACAAGGCCCTCACGCAGCCAACGCCGGCGCGAGAGCCCGTAACGCTCGGCGAACAGGCCGATGTTGCGGGGCAGGGCGGTGCTTGGGTTCGCGCCTGGGCCGTTGCCGCCCGTTACGGCAGACGCGGCCATGCGTTCCTCGGCACCGCCACCGCAGCGATTACGGTCATCCGCTCCGCACATGATCGGCCGGTGGGGTGCGCGGTCGTAGGCGCTCTCCCTGCGGCCCGAACATGATCAGGTATTCGACCGGTCCGCCGTGTCCGGCGTTCGCGACTCCGTGGGCGGTGCGGGTGTCGAACTCGGCCACGTCCCCGGCGCTCAGGACGAGGTCCTGCTCGCCGAGCGCCAGCCACAGCCGCCCGTACAGGACGCACAGCCATTCGTACCCGTCGTGGGAGACCTGCCGTGGCCGCGCCGCCGGCGCGGCCACGGCAGGCAGGACGTGCTTGTGGGCGTGCAGGCCCCCGACGTACCGGGTCAGCGGTAGCACCGCCTTGTCGTTGCCGGAACGCTGCGGCACCGGGGTGCGCGGTCCGGCCGCCGCGGCGGGTGCGGTGCCGGCCAGCTCGTCCAGGGAGACGTCGTACGCCTTCGCGAGCTGCAGCAGCACCTCCAGGGTCGGCTTGCGCCGGCCGGTCTCGATCCGCGACAGCGTGCTCAGCGAGATGCCGGTCGCGCGGCTGACGCCGGTGAGTGTGGCGCCGTGCTGCTCGCGCGCGGTCCGCAGCCGGGGGCCCATGGCCGCCAGCGTGTCGGCTATGCCGTCGTCCGTCAGCGTCGCCCCGCTCCCTCCGGCCGTGCCGCCTCCACCGCCCTGTCCTGCCAGTTTGCCACGATGGCAAGGGTGTTCGCGTCGCGCGGCCGCCGCACCGCATGATCGGTGGGTAACCGCGGCCGCCCGTGAACCGAGGAGAAGCGATGCACCAGCCCGCGCCGTCCGCCGACCTGCGCCACCGCACCATCGAGGCGCCCGCCGGGCGCCTGCACCTGGTCGAGCAGGGCACCGGACCGCTGGTCCTGCTCGTCCACGGCTTCCCCGAGTCCTGGTACTCCTGGCGCCGCCAACTCCCGGCCCTCGCGGCGGCGGGGTACCGGGCCGTGGCGCTCGACGTGCGCGGCTACGGCCGCTCCTCCAAGCCGACCGCGACGGACGCCTACCGGATGCTCGACCTAGTGGAGGACAACGTCGCCCTGGTGCGCGCCCTGGGCGAGGAGAGGGCGGTGGTCGTCGGGCACGACTGGGGCTCCAGCATCGCGGCGGCCTCCGCCCTGCTCCACCCCGAGGTCTTCCGCGCCGTCGGACTCCTGAGCGTCCCCTACGCGCCGCCCGGCGGCCCCCGCCCCACCGACGTCTTCGCGCAGATGGGCGGCGACCAGGAGTTCTACGTCTCGTACTTCCAGGAGCCCGGCCGGGCCGAAGCAGAGATGGAGCCCGACCTCCGGGGCTGGCTCGCGGGCTTCTACGCGGCCATGTCCGCCGACACCATGCCCGCCCAGGGCGAGCCCGACCCGCACTTTGTGGCCCGCACCGGCGGCCGGCTGCGCGACCGCTTCCCCGGCGGCAAGCTGCCCGCCTGGCTGACCGAGGACGACCTCGACGTGTACGCCGGGGAGTTCGAGCGCACCGGCATGACCGGGGCCCTCAACCGCTACCGCAACATGGACCGCGACTGGGAGGACCTCGCCCCGTACGGCGGAGCCCCGATCAAGCAGCCGTCCCTGTTCATCGGCGGTGCCCTGGACGCTTCCACCACCTGGATGGCCGACGCGATCGACGCCTACCCGGCCACCCTCCCCGCCCTGGCCTCCACCCACATCCTGGACGGCTGCGGGCACTGGATTCAGCAGGAACGTCCCGAGGAGGTCAACCGCCTGCTGACCGCCTGGCTCGCCTCCCTCCAGGGCTGAATCGGCGGGTGTGCCGGCCGGCCTCCGTCGCAAGAGAACCCCGGTCGGCACACCCGAGGGCAGCGCCCGAACCTCATGCCCGCTCAGCGCCGCGCGTCCCCCGGCGCGAGCAGGCTGGTCACCTCGGCGATGTCTCCGCCGACGGCTTGAAGTACCGTCGGACGTTCTCCGCCTTCTTGTGCCTCGACTTGGCCATCAGCATCAGCAGGGACGCACCCTGCTCCCCGAGGTGGGTCAGTGAAGAGTGCCGCCACTCGTGCAGGTCCCAGCCGGTGCCCGGCCCGGCCGGCGCGGTGTGCTGGTCGAGCCTCGCGCGGGCCTGGCCGTAGGACAGGCGGGCCAGGCCAGTGTCGGGGCAGACGTCCTGGGCGGAGAGCACCTTGCCGGGGCCGGGGCGGCGGTGGGTGACGAAGACCGGCCCGCGCGTGCGGCCCTTGAGCAGACGGGGCAGGAGCCGGGCGGCGCCAGCGTCCCAGAACACCGTCCAGCACGAAGTCGACGCGGGCGGCGCCGCGGCGACGCACCTTCGGCTGCGCGCCCTTGGCCTTCACCGGGCAGCGGCGGCCGGCCAGGTCCAGGTCCTCGATGTTGACGTCCAGAACCTCCTCCGAGCGGGCGCACGTCTCGTGAGCGGGACGGCGCCCGACTTACCGGCGCGCCAGCGCCAGAGCGGTCGACACGAGGATCGCGAGGGCCGCGCAGGCCACCGTGAACGGGGCCTCCAGGGACGGGTGGCGCCACGTCAGGTAGAGGACGACGCCCACGCCGAGGAGCCCCAGCAGCACCAGGATGAGGATCACCATCGACCAGAAGGTGCGGGCCGGCACGGTGTCCTGCTGCTGAGTGGCGGCACCGTTCGAAGCTGTTGCGGACATGACTGTTCCTGTCTTGTGTGTGCCTGAAGCACGTGGTGATCGGGTGCAGCTGACGTTGGACTGGCGGAGGGTTAGCCCAGCAAATCCCTGCTGCCGTCCGGTGGCGCCCCCGGACAGGGAGGAGACTGCACCGCATCAGCGACCGATTCGACTTCTCGCGAATTTTGATGACGCCGCTGCGATGCCCCAAAAGCATGGGCTGTGCACCGTTCCCATTCACTGCTTCTGACCTGCGGTTTTGCGGACCAGGCTCTTGAAGCGGCGCACGCTGCCGCTATGAACCGTATTTTCGCGAGGACTTGAACCAGCCCGGCCGCGCCGCTACGCCCGCCAGCCGTACACCGCCGACGCCCAAGCCGCGCAAGTCCCCCTCCCGCGCGCTCTTACAGGCTCCGGGGCAAACTGTGCAACCGGCATGACCAGCCAGTTCGGCTCGCTGTCCGCGCACGGCGAGGGGCCGGACGGTCGTCCGGCCCCCTGATGGCGCGTCGCGGTGTGCGGTCGGACGGCGAGGCCGCCGGCGGTGACGGGGACGCGCAGCTGCTGTCCGTCCGACAGTGCTACCCCGGCGTACAGTCGCGCACTTCCGGCCGACCGCTGCGCATCGAAGGTCCCCCGCTCCAGTCGGAAGCTGTGCAAGTCCCCGCGGGTGCACGCGCGTACACGTCCGGCGTCCAGACATGCGACCGCATGACCAGTGAAATTCCCGGCTGGGGCTGCCCAGTATGGGCCACTGCGGCCGGGCCCAGTCCGATGGCGTCCGTCCGTCAGGGCTCTCGTTCTGCACCACGGCGCACCTACCCGGGCGAGGCGAAGGGCCCGGACGATCCTTGAGTTCTAGCGGTCGTCGCAACACCCCAGCTCAGGGGATGCGATGGACTTCGAGGTTCGGGCGGATCGGCGGCCACAGGGGCGGAAGAAGTTGAGCCGCGAGCGGGAGGCTGCGGCGCAAACCCGGGTCTCCAGGCCCGCCGTATCCGCCAGGCCGCCGGGGGGTAGGCCATGGCGGCCGCTCTACGAGGCCGTTTCAGGTTGAACTCCTGGGCAAGGAGCCCTTGCTCAGCAGGGCACGTCACCCTTGCAACGCCAGAGGACCCGGTCCGGATACACATGTGCGTTCGGGGAGAGCTGGTGCGTGGTCCAGTTCTGCGAGTCGCCGGGGGCAAGAAGTCCGTCCGCCTGATAGGCAGCGTGCGTACGCTGGACGACACAATCTGTCGGCTTGGTCACGTGGCTGCCGCCGGCCGGAATGGCGCCGTGCCACAGCCCGCCGGCCGATTGACAGGAGTGGTACTGGCTAGCCTGAACGTAGCTGAGCTTCGCCGTGACCTCGGCAGCCTCCTCGCCGGGATTGCTGATCTTGAGGGCGAAGAGCACTCTCTCGTCTTCAACCCACAGACAGCCTCGCAGCAACACTCCAGCATCTCCGGAGCGGGCAGGACCGCATCGGCTTTCCGGTCCGAGTGGGTCGACCTGAACCTGGTCGACATCGTCCTTCCCATGGACAGAAGGTGAGCCGACGCTCGGGTGCCGGCTGCCGGGGTACTGCTCTGGAAGACCGGATCCCGCCTCTGCAGTTCCGGGTCGGGCGATACTCTTCGCGATCAGTACAGCAAGGCCCAGCAAGATCAATGCGACGACGGCAGCGATTGCCTGGCCACCACGCCGACGAAGCACATTGAGGTGGCGGGGTGTGGGGGCGTTCTGTAAGCCCTGTGAGTCGCTCTCCTCAAGCGGTGCAGCAGCTGCATTGGTCGGAGAAGCAGTCGGCTGCTCTCCCTCATGGGCGCTGTCAGGCGCCCCTACGCGACCTGCTGGGGCTGACGTGAGCACGTCGCCTTGCTGAGTGGTGCTGCTGTCCGCGAGCGACGCCGGGTTGAGTTGGGCTTCAAGCTCCTGCCAGCGCGACGTCCACGCTTGGACGGCTGCTTCCCACCGGTCGCTGCCGGCCTTCGCGCACTTCAGACAGGCACGCACGTACGCCAGCGTGACTTGCAGAGATGGCATCGCCTGTCCGTTCGCGGCGCCGGACAGAGTCGTGGATGAGTACCCCGCGTGCCTCGCCATCTCCTGATAGGTGGGCCCTCCGCATTCCTTCCGTAGCTGCCTCAGTCGCACGGCGAAGGCCTCTACGGGGCCGTCGTCGGGGTTGATCGGACGCTCCGCCCGCCCCTGCCTACTCGCCATCCAACGCCTCCATCCCTCATCGGGCTTGATGACCGGTTGATGACCGGCCCGCCAGAGTGGTGCAGGTCATCAAGCGCCGGGCCAAGCTTCGATCACCGAGCCATCCGGCCGCCAATCGGGCGTCGGAGATCGGCCAGAAGGAAGGAAGAACTGTGAGCAACATTCGTAAGCGCCTGGCACAGGCGGCGGTGTCCGTAGGAGGGGCCGTTGCTCTCCTCGCCGGGGGAATGGCAACGGCACCCACCGCGTCCGCTGCGGCAAGCGAGTGCCCGCGCTCGTTCCCGCATCCGTCGTCACCAGCTCTCTGCCTGTTCGACACAAAGGGGTTCGAAGGAAGGCTGCTGAAGTTCCGTGCTTACGGCTGTCAAAACCTTGGCCCTGCGTGGGGATTCGACAACAGGGCAGAGTCGTACATCAACAACACCTATCACCGCGCTGTGCTCTACTACGGGTCGAACTGCACCGGCACTTCGGTTACTGCTGGCGCACGATCGGCAAGCAGCGATCTCGGTAACGCCCGAAACAAGATCTCATCCATTCGCATCTTTCGCTGATTGACGCCGCTGCCGGGGCTGCCCACCCCGAGATCCCCGGCGCCGCGATGAAGCGCCGGGGATCTCGGGGTGGGGCTTCTACATGGACGTCTCGCTCTCCCCGGACGGCCTCGGCCAACTCGAGCAGGGCCAGGGCCGCCGCGGCCGGCCCAGACCGATGGCGTCCGTCCGCCAGGGCTCGGTCGTTCTGCACCACGGCGCACCTACCCGGGCAAGGCGAAGGGCCCGGACGATCGTCCGGGCCCCTGAGGCGTACCGCGGTGTGCGGGCTGCTGGGTTCGGTTACAGCCCTATCGCTACGACAAGGCGTTACCGACCCGGCGGCTGCGTGGGTGGAGGCGCCGGGTACGGACCGGGCGCGCTCGGCTGCTGCTGATAGGGGCCCGGCCCTCGCCCTCCAAAGTGGCGGAAGCCGTGACCGGCCACGTCATCAACGGCTGGACGCTGTGGCAACTGCCCGACGGCCGCACGCTGGACACTCTGCGCCGGGAGCTGGCGAGCACGAACGAGAAGTAGCACCGCCGCGCTGCTGGGTGGGACGTCCAGTCTCCGTCCAGAACCTCATCATCATGGGCACCGAACTACGAGACCGCGGCATCCGGCTCCAGGCCGTCGAGCAGAACATCGACAGCAACACCCTCGAAGGACGCGGCTTCTTCGGCATGATGTCCGCCTTCGCCACCCTGCACCGCGAGTTCGTACTCGCCGCCAACGACGGCCTGGCCGCCGCCCGCGCCCGCGGCAAGACCGGCGGACGGCCGCCGCGACTCACCCCCGAGCAGGTCGAACAGGCACAACAGCTCTACGACGCCGGCACCCCAGTCCCGAAGATCGCCCGCACCTTCAAAGCCGCACCCGCCACCATCTACCGCTACATCACACCCAAAGCAGCGAACTGACGACCGCAAGACAGCCAACACGCCGCGTGACTTTCGCTGACTCGCCCACCAGCCCGGCACCATGCCGACGTCACGGTGTCACGACCTGCGGACGCGCGAACACCGAGTTGTCGATGACAACGTCCATCAGCGGCAACGGGTCGACTTCCTGAAGATAGATACGCTCGGCGACCAAATACCTGTTGCGGTGGAGCGACTCCGCTTCAGTTCCGGCCCAGTCCTGGTCGCGCTCGGCGCCCCGCTGAACGGACAGTTCCGCATCCACCTGCAACCAGACACGGAAGTCCCAGTACTCATTGATCTCGGGGCGGAAGGCGAAGACACCATCCACGATCAGAACCGCGTCCGCCCCGAGCGGCGTCACCTCGGATGAGTGATCTCGTTGGGTCAGCGGGTCGATGCTGCACAGCACACAGGCTGTCGCTCCCGATGACCGGCAGGGATCCAGCAGCAGGCGCTTGACCGCCTCATAGTCGTACGCGTTGCGGTAGTACCCCTCACCAGACTCCCGGTCATAGAGATGCTGGTCCCTCCACGGCTTCTTGAAGTCGTCGAGAGTCGCCCGGAGCACCGGCCGTCCCGCAGCACTGATCCACTCAGCCAGTTCATGTCCGAAGCTCGTCTTCCCAGCAGCGGTGAAACCGTCGATCCCCACGAGCAGGCGGCCCTGGCCGAGAGCCAGGATGCGCTTGGCGACCTGTTCAACCAGCATGCTGCGCTCGACGGAGGCCGCCGGAGGAGAGGGCTGCCGCCAGGACGAAGCCGAATGATGCACGTCCGCCTGTGGTGATCGCATGGAGATGAACCTATCGGCTGGTTCAACGGCCAGGAAGATCACCCATCAGCACTCAGAGCGCCGCCCCTCCACGGCCATCCTTCCAGGCCGGCAGACACGACGAAGTGAGACAGCCGTCGGCATCTGCTTGGCGCGGGCACGATGAGATGAGACACAGGTGTGTTCCCCTCTCACGTCAAAATACATCCCCGCTGGTCAGAAAGCCCCGCGAAAGCAAGATCCAATGAGACGGGACACCGTCGGATCATGTGACTACTAGGCTGCGACGATGCAGTCTGCAGATCGGGACCAGGCGAACGACTACGACAGCTTCGCCGCAACGTACTCAGCGGAGAACGAGAACAGCCTCGTAAACGCGTACTACGAGCGGCCCGCAATGTTGGCCCTGGCCGGAGACGTGACTGACCGTCGGATCCTGGACGCCGGCTGCGGCTCAGGCCCCCTGTCCGCTGCACTACGCGACCGCGGTGCCGTCGTCACCGGCATCGACGCCAGCGCCGGAATGCTGGCGCTGGCGAGGCGGCGGCTCGGCGACGATGTAGCCCTCCACGTGGTCGACCTACGCGACCCTCTGCCATTCGACGACGGGACGTTCGACGACGTGGCCGCGTCGCTGGTGCTGCACTACCTGGAGGACTGGGGGCCGACGCTGGCCGAGTTGCGGCGGGTACTCCGGCCCGGCGGCCGGCTGATCGCGTCGGTGAGCCACCCTTTCACGGCCTATGCGCATCGGGATCCCCGACCCGACTACCACGCCACCACCAGCTATACCTTCGGCTGGACTCTCAACGGGCATTCCGTCCCGATGGAGTTGTGGCGCAGGCCGTTGCACGCGATGACCGATGCCTTCGCCGGCGCCGGCTTCCGTCTTTGCGTCATCAGCGAGCCGCAGCCCGATCCGGCCGCCCGCGAACTGTTCCCGGACGGTTTCCAGGACCTGTCGACCAACCCCAACTTCCTGTTCTTCGTCGTCGAGGTACCGCTGTCGGCCACCGGCTCAGGCAGCTAGCCAGTCGCGGATCACGAGCGAAGCCAGAATCCTGCCCCAGTAGTGTGGCTTCGCATGACCGACTCCGATATCGAGATCACCGCGGACCTGGTCCATGACCTGCTGCAGGAGCAGCATCCGGACCTCGCAGGACTGGCCATCCGCGAAGTAGCGGGTGGGTGGGGCAACCAAATGTGGCGCCTTGGGGACGACCTGGCTGTGCGCATGCCGCGTACAGAAGGTGCCCCGGACCTCCTGCGCAAGGAGTGCCGCTGGCTGCCCGTCCTGGCCCCGCGCCTGCCGCTTCCGGTCCCCAACCCCTTACGGATTGGTGAACCGTCTGCGCGCTTCCCGAAGCCCTGGACCATCATGACGTGGGTCCCCGGCGAGCCACTGGACTACACCTCCATCAGCCGCGGCGACCACGCGGCCGACACTCTGGCGGGCTTCCTCAAGGCACTCCACGTGGAGGCGCCCGAAGACGCGCCGATCAGTGAGGACCGCGGCGACCACCCCAAGAAGTGCACGGACGGATTCGACCACTTCTTCCACGCCGTCGTCCCCGGCGACCTCGCCGACGATGTCCGGGCCGTCTGGGACGACGCCGTCGCGGCGCCCGAGTGGGAGGGCCCGCCGCTCTGGGTGCACGGCGATCTTCATCCCGCGAACGTCGTCGTCTCGGACGGGACGCTCTCGGGCGTGATCGACTTCGGTGACATGTTCGCCGGCGATCCGGCGTGGGACCTCGCGGCCGCATGGGTCCTCCTTCCCGCCGACGCCGCCTCACCCTTCTTCGACGCATACGCGCAGGCAGATGAGGGGACGATCCGGCGCGCCCGTGGGCTGGCCGCCCTGAAGAGCCTGTTCCTCATGCTCATGGGCCAGAACGGCAACCGGGGCCTTCCTGGCGGCAAGCCGACGTGGGGACCCGCAGGCCGGGCAGCACTCGATCGTGTTCTGAGAGGCGGTTTGAGGTAGGCACGGAGCGACCGAGCCTCATCCGATACCCGCTGCCGGAGCTGCCGCAACCTCAGTGTCCCGTCCCCGCCGGTCGGCGGCTGTGGACGATCGCGAAATTCCCCAGGCAGAAGTTCACGTAATTCCCCAGCCACTGACGTGAGCCGACGGTGAGGTGGCCTGTGTCAGTCTACTGGCGCCGGACGGCTGCGGACCGGGCCGCCCGGCAGGCGTCCGACGCCCAGCTCGCCACCCGGATACGGGTCGTGCACTGGGAATCGGACGGCACCTACGGCGTCCCCAGGATCACCGCCGAACTCCGCGAGGAGGGCGAGCGTGTCAATCACAAGCGGATCGCGCGCGTGATGCGGAGCATCGGCCTGGCGGGCGTGCGCCTGCGCCGCAGGCACCGCACCACGACCCCGGACCCGGCCGCGGCGAAGGCCCCGGACCTGATCGGCCGGGACTTCACCGCGACCGAACCGAACACGAAGTACGTCGGCGACATCACCTATCTCCCGCTGGACGGCGGGAAGTTCCTCTACCTGGCCACCGTCATCGACCTCGCCTCGCGCTGCCTGGCCGGATGGGCGATCGAGGATCGCATGCGCACCGACCTCGTCACCGACGCGCTCACCGCCGCCGAACGGACCCCGCGGCAGCCTCTCCGGGGCGGTCATGCATACCGACCACGGCGCCCAGTACACCAGCCGGGCGTTCGCCGACGCCTGCCGCAGAGCCGGCGTCCGCCAGTCCATGAGCGCGATCGGCTCCAGCGCAGACAACGCACTCGCCGAGTCCTTCAACGCCACGTTCAAACGCGAAACGCTCCAGGGCCGAAAGAGCTGGTCCAGCGAGCGCGAGGCCCGCCTCGACACGTTCCACCGGCTGCACCGCTACAACACCCGACGCCGTCACTCCCGCCTCGGCCAACGCAGCCCGATCGCCTACGAGACAGAGTCCGGAACAACATCAACTACCCGACCGCCGCGAGGCTTACGCCAACGACCTCGAGGCCGAGCGCAGCCTGATCGCGGTCAGCCTCGGCTCCAACCGCAGCAAGGGTGACAGGGACCCGGCCGAGTGGATGCCGCCGGCCAAGAACGACACCTGCACCTACGCCTCCGACTGGGTCGCGGCCAAGCTCCGCTGGAAACTGCCGCGGACCGCGAGGAGAAGGCCAAGCTGGACCAGCTCGCAGTCGGTTGCCTGAAGACGTCCGTGACGTACACGCCCACACCGTAGGTTCCTGGGCGTGAGGTGCGGCACTCGCCCGGTCCCGAGCTCCTCCCAGCGGCGTCTGCATGTGCTGCGAGGAGATCGTCGGGGAGGACCCTCGGTGGTGGTGCAACCCTCTGCGGCTGGTGTGGCACGGCAAGACGAACGGCTTCTTGCACTGGTGGACAGCCTGATCAACATTGACGAGGAACGTCTGTCGCTGCCCACACGCAGCGAAGCGCGCGCCGTGGTGGAACTCCCGCATCTCCTCGCCTCCAGCGACTCTGTCGTGACGGCAGACCGGGCACGGGATGGCGGTGTTCGGGCTGGTGAGGACGGCCGGCATCTTCTGGTCCGTCAGGAGCCGCTCCATGCTGCTGGGGCTTCTCGGCGTGGGCGTCGTCATCTACGTGACGTGGCGCCATCCGTCCCTGGAGGCCCCGTTCACGGTGGCCTGCGCAGCCCTCGCGATCCTCGTGTCGACCGCTCTGGCGCTGGCGCGCCGGTAAGTCGGGCGCCGTCCCGCTGGACATACGGCGATCCCATGCACACGAGGGTGATCAGCCGCGTTGGTGAGCCTAGAGCCGATCGGCCGCCATCTGTTTGTATGGCCCGAGGGCAAGATTCCAGGAGGTGACGGGCAGATGGTGTCCACGGAGAGCATCCTCGCGTTCGCGGCGATGTCGCTACTGGTGATCGTGATTCCGGGGCCGAGTGTGCTGTTCGTGATCGGTAGGGCCCTCGCTCATGGCCGCCGCACCGCGCTCGCGACGGTCCTCGGCAATCTGATCGGTTCCTACGTCCTGGTGATCGCCGTGGCGTGGGGCCTCGGTGCGCTGGTGGAGACCTCGGCGGCGGTGTTCATGGGCGTGAAGCTGGCGGGAGCGGCGTATCTCGTCTACCTCGGCGTGCAGGCGTTCCGGCACCGCAAGGAGATGCGCGCGGCGGACATGGAGGCACCGGCGGGTGAGCGGCGCGGCGACCTGCGCACGATCCTGGACGGTTCTTTCGTAGGCGTCACCAACCCGAAGGGCATTGTCTTCTTCGCGGCGGTGCTGCCGCAGTTCGTAGACCACTCCGCGGGCCATGTCCCCCTCCAGATGATGGTGTTGGGCCTGATCCCGGTCACCATTGGCATGATCACCGACACCCTGTGGGGCCTGGGCGCCTCGGCGGCCCGTTCCTGGTTCGCACGCTCGGACCGCCGCCTGTCGATGGTCGGCGGGGCGGGCGGCTTCGCAATGATCGGCCTGGGCGTGACGGTGGCGGCGACGGGCCGCGCCGACTAGCGACTGATCACAGGCAGAGCAGCCGTCGTCGACCCCGGCGACGGCCGTTTTGCCTCACGTTCACGCAGGCTGGCGAAGCTGCCTAGTTCCTGGAGCTGCCGGGTTGGTTCGGATCCATCGGGCAGCCCACCGGCATGAGCGCACCGGCAGAGACCAGGCCCCGTCAGCCGCCACGGGCCGAGCCGGCCCGCTGCCACCGCTGAACTCCCACGGAATCTGCTTCATTACGGGCGAGGGGCGAGTACAGGTATCGGCGGAAAAACCGACCCGCGGGGCTAGTCGGATAGCCGTATCTCCAACCCGTCACCAACGTTGAACAGCGCTGGCAGAGCCGGGAACCGGTGCCATTTCGCACGCTTGCAGGGCGGGCGCCGGAGAGCACTGGCTGTTGCCCCGGCCGGGAAGCTGATGCGCTGGACGGAAGGGTTTCTTATGCGTAGTGCGACGGGTTTCCGGCTTCTCGCCGTAGCCGTGGGAGCGGCTGCGGTGGTGTCGGCCGCGGCTCCGGCCATGGCCCTGCCTCTGTCACTCGGCGTGGCGCCGCAGCGTGTGGCGCCTACGTTCCCGACGCTGTGCAGTGAGGCGGAGTGGCAGACGGCCCCCGCGGGGTGCCATGCGCGGCCAGCGACCAGCGCGGGCGCCAGGGCCCAGGTCATCGCCGATGTGCTGGCCGGCAGGAACTGGCAGCAGCAGTGGGGGGGCGGTGTTGGTGGAGCACGCCAAAAAGGACGCTGCTATGGCGCAGGGGCAGGTGCACGGCGCCGAGAGGGACGCACGGGCCGGAGACATCGGTATGGCTGCGCAGAGCGCGTACGGCGCCGCTGCACACGCGGTCCCGTCTCTCGCCCATGCTGTCATCAAGTCTCGGGGGAAGGACCCCGAGTTCAAGCGGAAGGTCGAGGCTGTCTATGACCAGGCCATGGCCGCTGAGCAGGCGTCTATCCCGCCGACGAAGTACCCGACGAACAGCGGAGACGCGTGCATCGGGAAGGGGGGCTGGTACAAGGGCAATGTGTTCTACTGCACCGCCGGGCCCAAGGGCGTCAACCTCCAGCAGAACCTTGCGGCGGACCGCGCCGAGGAGAAGGCCGTCCAGACCCTGCGGGACGAGGGCTGGCTGAAGTAGCGACACCGCGCTGACTGAAGTAGCGACACCGCATGTGGGCGGTCCCAAAGCATCTGTGCCTCGGAGTCGCCCCCCATACGGGTCGAGGCGAGCCCATTGCGGGCCCGGATGCCTTCGGACGGGACGTCATAGTCTGACCGCCGACATGACGCCGCCCGGCACTGACCTGCATGAACAGCGCCCGGGCGGCAGAGAATAGAACCCGTTGGCAGGAACGATCTACAGCTCGCAATGCGGCGTTCTACCGTCGGCACTCTACGACGCGCTCAAGCCGGTCCCGCCGCTACGCCCGCCCCGGCCCGGCCGTCAGACCCGCCATCCGACGACGTTGGGGAATCCACCCGTTCGCCGTCACACCACACGCCGGCTCTGACCAGTGGCTTCACCGTGAGAGCCCGGGATGGCGAATGTTCGCCGCAGCAGGGGTTTCGTGTTCCTGGTACGACTAGGGCGTGTGTCGAAAGTGGATCTTGCCATGAAGCCGTCGTGAGCGCCTCAGCACTTCAGGCCGTTGCGCACCGGCGGCCGTGCGTCCGCCAGTGTTGCGGACGCGCCGAGGGTCTCTAAGCGGATCGTCGGCATATCCCGCCGCCTTCTATTCAACTTTGACTAGAGTGGCTGCATGGGTGAGAAGACCATTCCGATCCTGCCGTGCCAGACCATCCAGCCCGTTCTCGACTTCTATACGACCCTTGGGTTCGAGGTGACCTTCCAGCAGAAGAGCCCCAATCCGTACGCGGCCGTCCAGCGCGGCGGCATACAGCTCCACTTCTTCGGGATGAAACAGTACGAGCCGGCCGAGTCGTTCAGTACGTGCATCGTCCAGACCAATGACGTCGACGCGCTGCATGAGATCTTTCGGGCCAGGCTGAAGGCGGAGTACGGGAGAGTGCCGAACCGCGGTCTGCCACGAATCGGGCCGCTGAAGAACACGTCACACGGCGTGCGGCAGTTCCTCATGACCGATCCGGGCGGCAACTGCATCCGCATCGGGCAGCAGACGAGCGACGACCAGCACCACCGGCCCGCCCCCAAGGAGGCCTTCGCCCGGGCCCTGCACCACGCATCCCTCCTTGCGGACTCCAAGGAAGACCCGGCGGGCGCCGCGAAGATCATCGACCGGGCGCTGCGCCTTCAGGACGAGCGGCCCACGCCTGTGCAACTGCTTCGTCTTCTCGTGCTGCGTGCGGACGTCGCCGCTCGCCTCGGCGAGAAAGACACCGCGACGTCCGCGCTCGCCGCGGCCACCGCAGTCCACCTCACCCCGGAGGAAGAGGAGTCCGTACACGACGACCTCGAGCGCCTCACGCAACTGCTGGGCTGAGGGGCTGGTCACAGCCACTCATTGATGGCCGCTACGAGGACGGTCGCCTCGTAGCGGACCGCGAGCTTGTCGTGCCTCGCGGCCACGGCGCGGTGCCTTTTGAGGCGATTGATGCCGCACTCGACCGCGTGCCTCGCCTTGTAGTCCTCGGGGTCGAACTTCGGCGGACGGCCGCCGCGCGTGCCGCGCTTCTTGCGGTTTCGGGCCTGGTCGGCCTTGTCCGGGATGGTGCAGCGGATGCCACGTCGGCGCAGGTAGGCGCGGTTCTTGCGGGAGGCATACGCCTTGTCCGCGCGCACCCGCCTCGGTCGGGTGCGCGGCCTGCCCGACCGCAGGCGGGGCACCCTGATGCGGCCCAGGACGGCCTCGAACTGTGGGGAGTCCCCGCGCTGCCCGGCGGTGAGCACGAGGGACATGAGCTTCTGCCCCTGCTCGACACCCAGGTGCAGCTTGGTGGTCAGCCCGCCGCGCGAGCGCCGGAGTCCGTGGTCGTCCGCCTCGACGGCGACACCGCCGGGCTGCTCCTTTTGAAGGTCCCCCTTTTACGTGCCCCGGCGGCGTGCTGGTGGGCTCGCACGATCGTGGAGTCGACGTTGATGTCCCAGGTGATCAGGTCCTTCGCATCCGCCCGGGCCTGGAGGGCGGTGAAGATCTGGTGCCAGGTGCCGCAGCATGCTCACCGCACGCCTGAAAACGCTCGTCGCCCACGGCCTGCTCGAACGCCGTCCCTACCAGATCACCCGGGTCCGCCACGAGTACGTCCTGACCGACCTGAGCCGCTCCCTGCGCCCAGTGATCATCACGCTCGCCGCATGGGGCAACTCCCGCCTCACCCCGAGCAGCGCAGCATGATCCTCGTCGATGCTGGCAGCGGCGAAGAAGTCGAACCCGTGGTCGTCGACGCCAAGACCGGCCGCCGCCTCGACGACAGCCACGCCTACGTGTTTGCTGCCGGCCCCGCGGCCAGCCGTGCCATGCGCGCCCGCTACACCCCAACCACGGCGCCTGCTGATCGCCCTCGCCCTCCGCACCCTCGACGGGCACGGGGTGACCGTCTTCGCCGGCGTTCCGACGGTGTACAGCAGGGGCTTGAGGCAGCCCGGTCCGGACGCCTACGACGTCTCCCGGCCGCGTCTGTGTCTCGCCGGCGGCGCGGCGATGCCGGTCCAGGTGCTGCACGACTTCCAGGCCGCGTTCGACTGTGTCGTGCTCGAAGGGTACGGGCTCTCGGAGACCTCGCCTGTCACCTCGTTCAACACCCTGCAGGCCGGGCCCAGGCCCGGCTCGGTGGGCACCCCGATCCGGGGCGTCCAGATGCGGGTGGTCGACGACGGCACGGAGGTACCGCACGGTGAAACTGGCGAGATCGCGATCCGGGGTCACAACGTGATGAAGCGGTACTGGCAACGCCCCGAGGAGACCGCCAACGTGATCCGGGACGGTTGGTTCCACACCGGTGACCTCGGCCGGGTCGACCAGGACGGATACTTCTGGATCGTCGGACGCACGAAGGACGTGACATTTCGGGTGGGTACAACGTGTACCCCCCCGCGGGGTCGAGGATGTGCTGTACGAGCACCCGGCGGTCGCCGACGCCGCGGTCATCGGCCTGCCACCCCGATCTCGGTGAGGAAGCCGGGCGGCCCGTGGCCCAGCAGCCGCCCCACGCCCCGGTCTCAACGCGCCGAGGAGACCGTTGTTCCTTGCGGCCGCCCGCTGCATGTGCAGGATGAGGGCATGACCCCCCATCATGGCAGCTCGGAGGGTGGTCCGTCGCCTCGCCCCGTCATCCGCCTCCTGCATGAGCAGGAGCTCTTCGCCCGGGGGCGCGGGGTGCAGGACCACGTTGCGGACGTGATCACCGCTTTCGCGGGATCGATGGTCTTTGTGTACGTCCACATGGTGTGGTTCACCGGCTGGATCGTGATCAATGAAGGGCTCTTCGGCCAGGCCGCGGTTTTTGACCCCTTTCCCTTCGGGCTGCTCACCATGATCGTCAGCCTTGAGGCGATCTTCCTGTCGACGTTCGTCATGGTCAGCCAGAACCGTCAGGCCGCGCGTGACACGATCCGCGCCGATCTCAACTTCGAGGCCAGTGTGCGTTCTGAGGTCTGGTCGACGAACTTGGGACGCGCCATGGGCCTGGCCCCCGAGGAGATCGAGCGGCAGACCCAGGAGCTCCTCGCGACGAGCCGGGCCACGATGAACAGCGAGATGAGACGGCCGCAGCCCTGAGCGCGGGGTGGCAGAGCACTGCGCTCCTGTCGAATCGGCCTCAGCGGGCAATGGCGGGCCCATTCCTGACACTTTCGCCCGCTCCCCTTCAGCGGCAGGACGCCTGGGCCTCGCGGCTACGGTGTCAGGGCGGGGGTGCGCCTGATGAAGGCGTCGAATCCGAGCGGAGGGCGGGAGAGGAGTGCGGTCACGTCGTTGGTGGCCCGGTCGTACCGGCCCTCGCCGTGGAGCCGCGCCATCGTGGCGATGCGGTCGCCGAGGAATGCGGCCAGTACGACGAGTGCGACGCCTACACCGACGCGTACGACGACCGGGTCTTCGTCATCGAGTACAAGACTGACGGGTTCGCCGCGGCCTGCAAGTCGTGGGGCAGGCGACTGTCGGTGGTCCTGCGCGACCAGAACGTCGTCCCGGCCGGGGACGCCGCGCACCGCCGCCGCACCTGCTGAGCTGGTCCGGCACGGCGCGATACGAACAGGTGGTACGTGGACGAGGAGTCCACGGCGCGGGCTCGGTGTTCGGCAGCGCCCGCACCCACGACTGGCTGGTCCGCAAGCTCGCCGTCGGCGCGAACGCCGCCGTGGTCTTCCCCGAGTACGACCTCTCGCCCGAGGACCGCTACCCGGGGGCCGTAGACCAGAACCGGGCGGTCGCCCGATGGAACGTCACCGACGGCATCGCCCACCACCTGGACGCGACCTGGATCGCCGTGGCCGGTGACTCGGTGGGCGGCAACATGACCGCCGCTCTGACCCTGACGGCCAAGGAGCGCGGAGGACTGCCACTGCTCCAGCAGGTTCTCCTCTGCCCGGTGACCGACGCCGCCTTCGACTCCGGCTCCTACCACCAGTTCGCCGACGCTACTTCCTGCGCCGCGACGTCATGCGGTGGTTCTGGGACCAGTACACCACCGACCAGCACCAGGGCCGAGATCACTACCGACCCGCTGCGCACCGCTGCCTACCAGCTCACCGGCCTGCCCCAGCCCTCACCATCGTCACTCCCGAGGCCGACGTCCTCCGGGACGAGGGCGAGGCCTGCGCCGCCTTCTCGTGCGAGGCAAGGTCGGTGCCGGGAGCCACGACGGAGTCGATTGCGTCGAGCACGTCCGCGGTGAGTACGGCGTCCGCGGCGAACTGCGCATGCAGGTTGTCCAGGGTGCGTGGACCGATCAGCGCGGACCTCTTCCGGCTGGCTGTGTCTGTAGACCAGCCCCGACGCGCGGTCGCCTTCGACCATCCGACGGAGTCGACTCCCGCCGTTCTGGTGGGGCCGCTGGAGCCCGTCCGGGACAGGCTCCTCGGATCTCTCACCGCCGCCCCGAAGCGACACGATCCGATGATGTGACGTAGATCGCGTTTCCGGGGAAAACCGGGAGCCTCCGCCCTCCGTCAGACCAGGACGTGAAACGTTCACCGGCCTCGTTGACCGAGGCGCAGCTGGTCAGGCGGATCTCCCGCGGAGACACCGCGGCCTTCGACGAGTTGTACCGGCGCAGCGCCCCGTGGCTGACGACGCGTCTGCGCAGGCGTTGCGCGGACGACGAGATCGTCGCCGAGGTCCTGCAGGAGACGTATCTGGCGGTGTGGCGGGCGGCCGGATCCTTTGCCGACAGCATGCGGGGTGAGGAGGCCGGCGGCTGGTTGTGGACGATCGCCGCCCGTCGGCTGGTGGACGCCTTCCGGGTGCGCGGCCGGCACAGCACCCTCCCGCCGGTGTCCGCCGCCCCGGGCCTGGCGCCTTCGGCCGAGCACGAAGTGCTGGATGCAGCGATAGGGGGCGACCTGGGCGCGGCTCTGGACCGGCTGGCCCCCGAGCTGCACCAGGTCCTGACCGCGATGGTGCTCGACGGGCTGACGGTCCGTGAGACCTCCGAGCTGCTGCGGATTCCCGAGGGCACCGTCAAGACCCGTGCCCGCCGTGCCCGCCTCGACATGCGAAAGGCCCTGTCATGACTGTGCACGTCCCCCGCGAGCTGCTGGTGAGCTATGTGCTGGACCCCGGCGCCCAGGCTGGTCGGAGCGCCGGGGCGCTGTGGACGTTGGAGGCGCATCTGGAGCGGTGCGCCGCCTGCCAGGTCGAATTGAGGGAGGTGTCCCTCGCCCACAGCCCGGCCGACACCGCGCTCATGGAGCAGGTGCGCGAGCGCCTGTCGGCGACGCTGTCGCCAGTACGCCGCCGACGGTGGCGACGGGCACGGAGCGGACTGGCCCGATGGGCAGCCCCGGCGCTCGGACCGTGGACCGCGGCGGTCGTCCTCGTCGTTCTCAGCGCCCTGGCCCTGTCATCGGCCGTCGCGCGCAACTCCCCGACCCTCCTGCTGCTGGCCCCGGCAATGCCGCTGCTGGGAGTGGCGTTGAGCTGGGGCCCGCACTCCGACCCGGTCCATGAGCTGATCGCCACGACCCCGAGGACGGGACTCGGCCTGGTCCTGCGGCGGACCGTGGCCGTACTGACCCTCGTGATCCCGGGCCTGGCGGCCGCCGGCTGGATCACCGGCAGCGCACCCGCGCTGGTCCTGTTGCCTGCCCTCACACTGACCTGCGCGAGCCTGGCACTGGGCAGCGTGGTGGGCATCCAGCGCGCCGCCACCGCGCTGGGCACCGGATGGGCCGCGGTGGTGGTCGTCCCCGCCATCGCCGGCAAGACCGTTCCGTCCTACTTGCAGCAGTCCGCCACTCCTGGATGGGCGGCCGCGACCGCGGTCCTGGGCGTCGCCGTCGTCCTGTGCCGCAACGCCTATCTGCACCCCCGTGAGGCCCGCGCGCGCCAACGCTGAACACCCACAGCCCTTCACCCGCACCGCCCAGCACCCGCACAGCGAGGAGACACGACCATGCCCAGAACCGGTACCGCGAGTGAGATAGCCCCCACCCGCTACGCCCATCACATCCAGGCGCACGCGCTGACCGTGCGGCGGGGCCGCCGCACCGCGGTCGACGGGATCGATGTGAAACTGGGCACCGGCGTGCACGGCCTGCTCGGCCCCAACGGGGCGGGCAAGACCACCCTGATCCGTACGCTCGCCACCGTCCTGACCCCGCACAGCGGCGACTTGGAGCTCCTGGGCAGCGCCCATCGCAGCCGTGGCGAACTGCGCGAACTCCGCCGCCGACTGGGCTACCTGCCGCAAGCGTTCGGGCACTACCGGCGCTTCACGGTGCGCGAGTTCCTCGAGTACATGGCCTGGCTCAAGGAAGTGCCCCGCCGCAGGGCCGCCGACGCGGTGCAGCACGCCATCGACCGGGTCGACCTGACCGGCCGGGCCGATGACCGGATGGGGTCGCTCTCCGGCGGCATGCTGCGCCGGGCCGGCATCGCCCAGGCGATCGTCAACGACCCCGACATCCTGCTGCTCGACGAGCCCACGGTCGGCCTGGACCCCGCCCAGCGCATGGAGTTCCGCGCTCTGCTGCGCGACATCGGCGCACAGTCCTGCGTCCTGGTCTCCACTCACCTGGTCGAGGACGTCGGCGCCGCGTGTGCCAGCGTCGTGCTGATGGACGAGGGCACCACGGTCTTCACGGGCCACGTCGACCAACTCCGTGCCGCAGGCACCGACGCCGACCCGGGCGACAGTGAGATCGAGCGAGGCTACTCCGCTCTCCTGCGCCGGCACCGCGAGGGGAAGGCCGGCGTCGGGGGATAGTCGGCGCGGCCCGATCACCTTCCGACACCCCCGCATGTCCTGATCCACCCGACTACTGGAGGCTGTGATGTTCCGCATGGTGCGCCTGGAGGCCAAGCGCTCGATCGCCCTGCTGCTGTTCCTGGTACTGGCCGCCCTGACCCGCGTCTTCCTCTGGATGGATGTCCAGGAGTGGGCGGCCAGTTGGACACCGCTGGTCTACTCGATGCGGGGGACCGCCTGGATCGGGCTGCCGGTGGCGTTCGCCGCCGCGATCTGGCACGGCGGGCGGGAGCGGCGCAGTGAGGTCTGCGAGCTGTTCGCCGCCACGCCACGGCCGCGCCCGGTTCGGCTGCTGCCCGCCTTCCTGGTGATCGTCGGCACGGTGGTGCTCGCCATGGCGGCGGTGGTCGGGTGGGCCGTGGTGCTGGTCACCGGGCACACGACCTATAGCGACGGTGAGTGGCCGCTGGGCCTTGCGGTGGGACTGCTCGCCGCCATCGCCGTCACCCTGCTCGGGTTGGGTGTCGGACGTGTGGCGTCGGCGCCGGTAGCGGCGCCACTGGGCGCGGTGCTGCTGTTCCTGATCTTGACGATCAGCCAGATGCGGGAGGGCCGGCCGGCCAACCGTCTGGTGGACACCGTGCTGCCGATGCTGCCGGTGACGGACGACTTCCACCGGGTACTGCCCTCGCTGTCCGTGGCCCAGGGCATCTGGTTTGCCGCCCTCGGTGTCACCGGCGTGCTGCTGGCCGTTGCGACCACCGCGCGCGCCCGGATGCTGGCCCTGACGCCGGCCGTGGCCGGGCTGACCGTCGGAACGCTGCTGGCGCCACTGGGTGCGATCGTCCCCGACCCGCAGGCCACCGCCCTGGTCTGCGCACCGCGAGACAGCCGGATCTGCGTCACCAAGGTGCACCGCAACGCCTTGCCGGGTCTCATGGCTCCGGCCCAGAAGGTGCTCGACGCCTTCGCCGACGTGCCCGGCGGCCCGAGGCGGGTGCATGAGGACTCGGTGAGCTGGATGTTCGACGACGGCAAGCCGGCGGCCGACGCCGCGGATCCCGGTACGGTCCGTGTCCAGCTTCCGTACCGGACCCAGGAAGGCGGCATCCGGTGGGAGCCGGCAGTGGTCCTCGCCAATGTGGCCCAGCGCGCCACTGTCGACATGGACTGTTTCCCCAAAGAGCAGGAACGGATCCGCGCGCGCGACGCCTCCGACGCGATCACCACGCTGCTCCTGGGCACCCCCACCGACGAGCTGAGCCCCCTCGCCCGCAAGGCCTACGACACCCTGCGCGCGCTGCCTGCCGAGGAGCGCTACCAGCGGATCGGGAACGCCCGGAAGGCCGGACTGACCTGCGGCGACCCGCTGGCCGTCGTCACGGGTGAGGGAGCGGGCCGATGAATCCGGATCTGCGTGGCATCGTGCTGCACCTGCGCAGCCGGGCGATTCCGGCGACCGTACTGGTCTTTCTGGGCGCGGCCGGCCTCACCTGGGCCGGGTACCTGCCGCACGATCCGATGACAGCCCGCACGGTCGCTCTGATCGCCGTCGTACTGGGCATCGCCGCCACCGCCCGCACTCTCGCCGGCCCGGACGAGGAGCTGGAACGCGGCACACCCGCCCCCTGGCGGCTGATCCGCGCCCTCCACCTGACGTTGCTCGGCGGAGTCCTCCTCGGTCTGCTCACCGCCGTCCACCTGATTGCCGGTCAGCGGGGTCACGCCGTGTCCTTCGGTAGCCTCGTACAGGCCGTCGCGGCGCTCACCGCGTTGACCGCCCTCGACGCGGTGCTCCTCGGGGCCCACGCGGCCTGGGTCCCCTCCATCGGCTGGGCCCTGCTCATGCTGGCGGTGGGACCCCGGAACTCCGTCGGCGGACAGGTGCTGACCTGGATGGTCCAGGAACCCGTCACCGTGACTTCCACGACAGTTGCCGCCTTCCTGACGGTCGTGGGCGTCGCCGCCTACACCCAGCGCGGGTGCCGTCGGTGAGCCGCCCGCGCCCGCCCTTCGGGCGGTCACCTGCCGACCCGGGATTCTCGCTGCGGAAGTGCAACCTCGGCGGCGTGACCAGCCCGCCCACCAGCCCCCCGTCCCGGGGTTCGGTGGTCGTCAGGTAGCAGGCGGCGGCGCTGTGGCGGAGGCGCTGCAGGCTGCTGAGGGCGTAGGCGCCGACGGCCTGGTTGCCTGCCCCCTCGATGTTCACGGTGATCGTGCGCTCGCCCTCGACGGTGAATCCGGCGGTGGTGAGCATCGGCCCCCAGTCGGCGCCGCGGTGGGGCACATGCTCGGTGTGGAAGCGGTCGCCGGCGGCGTGGCAGCGCTGTTCGAGGCCGGGCCGGTCTTCCGGGGCGTTCGCGGGCAGGAAGCGGGGAAGCCGGCCGGCTCCACGACCGCGAACAGACCGCCCGGAGTCAGCAGGCCGTGGACCGTACGCAGGGTTCGTTCGGGGTGGGCCATGTGGTGCATCGGGGCGCAAGCCCACACCAGGTCCGGAAGGCCGAGGTCGGGCCGGTCAGCCTCATCGAGGCCGGCCTGCACGGTGCGCACCCGCTCGGCTTCCCAATGGGCACATGCCCTTTCCCGCAGGCGTTGAAGGTGTTCGGCCGAGGAGTTGACCGCGGTGACGTGCGCCCCGGGCAGACGCTCCAGGAAGGCGAAGGTTCCCGCTCCGGTGCCGCAGCCCAGATCCACGATCTGGCGCGGGGGCACGTCGAGCGACAGCCAGTTCGTGATCTCGGCGATGTGTGCAGCGAGGGACTTCCGCGTCCAGATCGAGAATCAAGGAATCGCCAACGCCCTGGAAGCGGCCAAGGGCGTTGGCGCCCACAGCCGGCAGGTGTTCCACGCCGCCCAGCGGTCCTTCGTCGACGGGCTGGCAGCGGGCCATGTGGGTCGGCGTCGCGGTCATGGCCGCCCTGTTCCTCTTCGTCCTGGCCCGCGGCCCCAAGAACCGTCCCGCGCTGCCGGGCCGAGGACACCGAAGCCGCAGAGACAACCGTCTCGCGCTGAGAGCGTACCGGTTTCCTGCTGTGGTGCCGGGTGAACGGGGACCCGGAGCCGATACGCTTCCGGTGATCACACACGGTCACTAGCGGGCTGGGTTCCCCGGGAAAGCCGGCGAAAGTTGACCAAGAGAGCCCACCAGCAGGCCGGTTGCGCGGCTCACCTGCGGCGGAAGGGTGTCGGCGCCTGGTGAGTGGATCCGTCGGTCCCGGGGTTCCCCGTAGTTCCCCGCACGACCTGGCACGACCCCTTCGCAGCCGTCCTCGCCCACTCGTTCTGGACGAGCGCGGACACCTGCACTCCGGCCGCACGGCGGATCGACGCCGAACGGGCTGTCCGCGAACTCGACGCACAGCACAGCGCCCTCACGTCGAGGCATGCGGAGTCGAGAGTGTGTTCACGTGGGAACGCTGTGGGAGAGGGTGGCGGTCTGCTGGTGTGAAAGCAGTCCGGCGACGGCTTGGACAATGTCGCTCACGTGCTCGCGACGGCCGAGGTGGCGGGCAAGAGCCCGCCAGTTCTTCAGGTGTGCGATGCCGTGCTCAACGCGGATGCGCCGTGAAGAGTGTGCCTGGCGCTGCTGCTCGTGCCTCTCTTCGTACCAGGCGGGAGCGTTCTTCCTGAACTTGCGGTGTGGCGGTGTCACCACCCGTCCGCCGGCCCGCCTCGCCTACGTCGCCATCACGCGCACACGGACCCGACTCGACACCGGAGGCCTCACCTGGATCGACCAGCACCCCGCAGGAAACCTCCCCGCTCCCGCCCACCCCCAGCGCCCCTGACGTGTGACGCGCACATTCGAACAAGGCGGAAGCGTGGTGTCCGAAGCCGCGAACTGCCGCAGGCCGCACGGGCGGATTCCCTTGGGGCGCCTGGATGAGTGCAGGAGGCGTCGCATCGCGGCTGCGGCGCGCGGGGGAGTGTGCGCGACCCCGCGCTACCGCGTACCGAGTCGTTATGCCGGCCGGGACCGCGCAAGCCGTCGGGGTGGGCAGTGTCGATGTCCACGGCGCTGATCCGCGATGCAGTACCTGGATCGTGGTCAACGGATGCCTCTCGCACGAGGGCTGGACGAGGGTGAGCCCTGGGACTTGTCACGATGTTTTCATCTTGGGGGTCGGGGTTCTTGCGGCGGCTGGATATGGGACAAGCCGTGGGTATCGGTGCTGCAGTAGACCAAGCCGTCGTGATCCACGTCTTGGGGGGTGATGGTGCCGTCGTCGTACACCAGCCAGGCGAGCACCGGGCGGTCCTCGCTGGTGGGGCCTGTAGGGGTGTCGTGGTGGTAGCAGGCCATCCAGCCCATGCCCGGGAGTGCGGTGATGACTCGGGGACGGCGCTCGTAGCCGAGGAAGCCGGGATGCAGATCGGCCCGGATGATCCGGCCGCTCTGTACGTCGTGGATGTAGCCGACCAGTTCATTCTCCCAGCGCCACCAGTGCACGACGTCGCACTCCTCGGGCCTGGCTTCGTCATGGTCGACGAGGGCCACCCACCGCTGCTCGGCCAAGGAGACGTACTCCGGTGCGGCTGCGGTGAGGGCGACGACATCGGGGAGCGGGGACGAAGCCGGTTGAGAGGGGGCCACGGTGCTAGGACCTTTCCGGTGGGGTGGGGTGGGGTAACTGCCGGAACGCTGCCGGGCATCCAGCGGTCGTGGGCGTGGACGTGACACCGCAAGGCCCCGGTCGGATGCCAGTTGTCAGGTCTGTTCGCGCTTCGCGGCCCTCTGGCCGGTTGCCGCGGGCCGGGCTGTGGTCAACCAGCGTGTGATCATCGGGGTCACCAGCACGACGATCAGCAGCCGCAGGCTCTGCACTGTCGAGATCAAGGCGACATCCGCATGCGAGGAGACCGCCGTGGCGAGGACCGCGTTGATCCCGCCGGGGGTCGTGGCGAGGTAGGAGTCGACGACGGGGGTCCCCGTGAGCTTGGCGAAGAGCCACGCCAGTCCCGCGCACCCCGTGCAGACCGCGGCGATGGCCGTCAGGATCGATGGCATCAGACGCCGTACGCGAAGGAGAGTCTCCCGGGTGAAGCGCACGCCTACGTCGAGGCCGACAAAGACGAAGACGAGGTTCTGGAGCAGGCCGGCTGGGGCGAATCCCGGCACGGCGCCGCTCAACGTCACCACGAGCGCGGCCAGCATGGGTCCGATCAGCGCGGGTGTGGGCACCCGCAGTTGACGGCCGGCCAGGACGCCGACGACCGACACGGCGGCGAGGGTGAGCAGGCCGGTCAGCTGGTCGGATCCCATGACCAGGGGGAGGAAGCCACTGCCCTGACCACCGCTACCTGCGTTGCCGGGGAAGCCCGCCGCTGACGCGGATGCCAGCCAATGGGCGGCCAGGGGTGCGGTGGTGGCCACCAGCCCCACCCGCAGGTATTGGGTGAAGGCGACCATGCGCACATCGGCTTTGAGCTCGTCGGCGCAGGTGACGATCGCTGCTGAACCGCCCGGCACCATGCCAAGGACGGCACTGGGACGGCTCAACCGTTCCCCACGTGCGAGGAACCAGGCGGCGGCGACGCTTAGCGCGATGGTGGCGGCGGTTACCGCGGTCAACGGCAGCGCGACGGGCGCTGCCGCGGTCAGGGCGGGCCAGGTGAGGTAGCTGCCCATGAGTGCGCCTACGAGAGCTTGAGCCGTGCGGTTCGCCGGGGCGGGCAACCGCTCACGCACTACGCCCGTCAGCGCCAGCGCGGCGCCGACCAGCAAAGAACACAGCAGGTAGGGGGCTGGAACGCTGAACGCGGAGGCTGCCAGGCCGGTCGCGTACGCCGCGGCGGCAATCAGTGCCCAGCGCCCGGCGGGGGCCGGCCGGGATTTTCGGAATTCGGTCGGGTGTGGGGCAAGCTTCGCGGTGCCGGGCGAGGGCGTGTGCTCTCGCTGCAGCGCAGAAGTGGGAGCCACAAGGACGCCTTTCGTTCGCAAGAGGCATGTCACGGGAGACGGGACGTCCCACAAGACATCGGCTCTGCCACTGTGCGGCAACGCCCCTGAGCTGCGGCTGAGAGCGGCTGAGCGCATGCTGAGGGCATCCTGAGAGAACGCTGAGAGCAGGCGAGTTACCAGGCGCGAAGCCTCTAGACTCGAAACCGGTGATCAGCCTTATGGTCGGCCCCCATCGCGTTGCGAGGAGATTTGGGTGCGCGTGCTGGTAGTCGAGGACGAGCGACACATCGCTACCGCGGTGGAACGGGGACTGCGCGCCGAGGGGTTCGCCGTGGATCTCGCCGAGGATGGCGAGAAGGCGCTCATCCTGGCCCGCCACAACGTCTACGCCGTGATCGTGCTGGACCTGATGCTGCCTGGCTGCAACGGCTACGACGTCTGTCGGACGCTGCGTGCGGAGGACACAAGCACACCGGTGCTCATCTTGACGGCCAAAGACGGCGAGTACGACGAGGCGGACGCCCTCGACCTCGGCGCCGACGACTACCTCACCAAACCGTTCTCCTTCGTCGTGCTCCTCGCCCGGATCCGCGCCCTGCTGCGCCGCAGCTCCCCTCAGCGTTCCCCGGTGCTGAGCGCCGGTGACCTGTGGCTGGACCCCGGCGCCCACCGCTGCGGGCGCGGGGAGAGCGCCGTGGAACTCACTCCGCGGGAATTCGGGCTCCTGGAATTCCTGCTGCGCCACCCTGACACCGTGGTGAGCAAGAGCGAACTCCTGAGCGAAGTCTGGGACGCCTGGTTCGACGGGGATCCCAACATCGTCGAGGTCTACATCGGATACCTCCGGCGCAAGATTGACACCCCCTACGGACGCACAGCGATCGAGACGGTGCGTGGAGTCGGATACCGGCTCAATGGGAAGGGGGGCTGAGCGGGCGTGCGCCGACTCTTCCTCCGCCTGGTGCCGGACCGCCGGCCTCGGCTGACCAGCCTGTTGACGATGCGGTCACGGGTGACCCTGTGGGCCACTTCCATCGTTGCCGTCGCCATGATCGTCGCCAGCCTCGGTTTGCTGTTCGGGCTGCAGCACTCGATGTGGAGGAACCTGGACGGAACAGCCCGGCAGCGCGTATCCGACGTCGCGTCCCTCATCGAGCACCACCAGCTGGTGGAACTGATCCCCTCCAACGGCGGCGACGCGGACGTGGTGGAGGTGGTGGATTCCGCAGGACGAGTGCTTGCCAGATCTGACTACGAGACGCGGCCCGGAACCCCCAGCGGCCTGCCGCATCCGCTGCCGCGCAGGCTTACCAAAGGCCACGCCGAAACACTGCACGACCTGGGTATCGGCGACGGCGGTGACTTCCGCGTCACCGGCACGCCCACCACGGTCGACGGCCGCCCAGCCACCATCGTTGCCGCCGTCTCCCTGGACCAGGCCCAATACACACTCTCCAGCCTGGCCACCGGCCTGGCCGTCGGGACTCCGGCGCTGACCGTCCTGGTCGCCTGGACGATCTACCGCACCGCAGGACGCACCTTGCGGCCGGTCGAAACGCTACGTCGCCAGGCCACCTACATCAGCGCCACTGATTTGCACCGCCGGCTCGACCTTCCCGCCTCCCGGGACGAGGTGCACGCCCTGGCCGTCACCCTCAACGACATGCTTGCCCGGCTGGACGAGGCATCCGCCGCCCAGCGGCGTTTCGTCGCTGACGCGGCTCACGAACTGCGCAGCCCGCTCACCGCGATCCGCTCCCAACTGGAGGTCATGGCTGCCTACCCCGACCCGCAACGCGATCCGCTCGTCGCCGCAGAGCTGCTGGAAGACGCCCTGCGACTGAACGGATTGGTAGAGGATCTGCTGGCGCTGGCCCGCAGCGAGGACCCGGCAGCGCGGCGGCCGAACACCCTCACCGATCTCGACGAGGTCGTCCTCGCAGAGGTACGCCGCCAGCGAGACCTGACGCCGACGAACATCGACGCCCGCGGTGTCTCGGCAGGCCGCGTTCGGGGTGACGCCGAGGCGCTGCGCCGGGTGGTGCGCAATCTACTGGACAACGCCCGCCGACATGCCGCACGGCAGATACGAGTAACCCTCACCGCGAGCGGCGACACCGTCGAACTCACCGTCAGCGACGACGGCACCGGCATCCCGGCGGACCAGCGCAGCCGCGTCTTCGAACGCTTCACCCGCCTCGACGAAGCCCGATCCCGCGAAGCCGGCGGATCCGGCCTGGGCCTCGCCATCGTCGGCAAGGTCGTCACCGCCCACGGCGGCACAGCCCACGCCGATGCGGACCCGGCACCCGCCGACGGAGGCCTGGGGGGAGCGCGTCTGGTCGTCAAGCTGCCTCGGACAGATATGCCGCACATTTCCGGCCCCGGCAGAACCTGACAACGGGGCCCCGCTTCACCCGGCGGATGGGGCACCTACGTCCAGTGGGCGGAAAATGGATCGCTGGTCGGCGCGCTGCATCCAGCAGCACGTCCCTGCGACTGCGTTCGCGAGTTCAGGGCGGCGGCGGGCAGGGACGGCCGACAGTACGGATCGCCCCCTGCCCCGCGGCCTGCCTTTCCGCCTGCCGGAAGCCGCAACGCGACGTCATCCGCCGGCCCACCTCGCAAGCGCACGGTGTTAACCGTGCGCTAACCCCACGCTGAGCAGGCCCTGACCGGGCGGCGCCTAACGTCGGAGTAGAGGCGCACGCCGTGGCGGCGGACCTTCGCCGCCGCCCTCGCTGCGGGAGGTGTCCACCATGCGTCGTCCGTTCGCCGCCGCCGCAACAGGTCTCGTACTCGTCACCGGAACCATGACCGGAGCAGCGGCCTGCTCGTCCACGGCAGCCGCACCGCCGCAACGCCCCGTCACGGCGGCGGCGCTGTCCACCCCGCCACCGCCGCCGCCCGCCGACTCCAACCCGCCCGGGGACATCCCCGACTCCCAGGTGTACGTGGCGTGGTCGCCGCCCGGCGGCGGATTCTCGGTGAAGGTCCCGGAAGGGTGGGCGCGCAGCAGCCAGGGCCGGGACACGGTGTTCACCGACAAGTTCAACACCGTGCGGGTGGCCCGCGTCCAGGCCGCGACCGTGCCGACAGTGCACTCCGTCCGTACCCGGGACGTTCCGGCTCTGCGCGCCGCGAGCTCCCACTTCCAGCTGGTCAAGGTGGTCGCGGTGCCGCGCAAGGGCGGCACCGCGGTGCTGGCCGAGTACCGCGCCGACTCCGCTCCCGACCCGGTGACCGGCAAGCGCGTCACCCTGGACATCCAGCGCTACGTGTTCCACAAGACCGGCCGGGGCGAGGTGGTGTTGACACTGTCCGGTGCGGTGGGCGCCGACAACGTCGATCCCTGGCGGACCGTCACGGACTCCTTCCGGTGGTCCTGATGGCGGCGCCCGTCCTCAGCGCCCGCTCCCTGTACCGGTTCTTCCGGGCCGGCGAGGAGGAAACGTTCGCGTTGCAAGGCGTCGGACTGGAGGTCGGGCGCGGCGAAACGGTCGCGGTGACCGGGCCGTCCGGATCGGGGAAGACCACCCTGCTGAACTGCCTGGCGGGGCTCGACGAGCCGGACGGCGGAACGGTGCGGGTGGCCGGTCAACGGTTGAGCCACCGCCCCGAACGCGAGCGGATCGGCCTGCGCGCACGGCACATCGGGGTGCTCTTCCAGTCCGGCAATCTGCTGGATCACCTCAGCGTGCGGGACAACCTGGTGCTGGTGCAGCGGCTGGCGCCGGGCCGCCCTCACCCGGAAGCGGACCAGCTCCTGGAGCGGGTCGGGATCGGCGGGCGCGCCGGCGCCCTGCCCGGGGAGTTGTCCGGGGGGGAGGCGGCCCGCGCGGGCCTGGCCATCGCCCTGGCGAACGCGCCCGACGTGCTGCTCGCCGACGAGCCGACCGGCGAGGTGGACGCGGGCACCGAACGCCGGCTGCTGGACCTGCTGCGGGAGCACGCCGCGGGCGGGACCGCGGTGGTCGTGGTCACCCACAGCCGTGCCGTGGCCGGCGCCGCCGACCGGGTACTGCGGCTGAGGGACGGGAGGTGGGCGTGATGCACGCGCCGGAAATTCCGGTCGCCACCGGCAGGCAGGACACCGACGCGCCGCTGGTCCACTGCGTCGGCGTGGCCCGGACCTACGGCAGCGGACCGTGCGCCGTCGTCGCCGTCCACGGCCTGGACTGCCGCATCCCGTCCGGCGCCCGGATCGCGGTGGTGGGGCCCTCGGGCTCGGGTAAGTCCACGCTGCTGCACCTGATGGCGGGCCTCGACCGGCCCACCGCGGGCCAAGTGAGCCACCCCGGCCTCGACGGCGCGGACACGGGCGCCCTGGCCCGGCAGATCGGCGTCGTCTTCCAGGGGCCGAGCCTGCTGCCCCCGCTCACCGTGGCAGAGAACGTCGCCCTGCCGCTGCGCATCGACGGCGTACCGGAGAGCGAAGCCGTTCACCGGGCACAGGAGGCGCTTGCCCGTCTCGGGCTGGCCGATCTCGCTCGGCGCCTGCCGGACGAGCTGTCGGCGGGACAGGCCCAACGCGTCGCCGTGGCCCGGGTGCTGGCACGCCGGCCACGGCTCGTCCTGGCCGACGAACCGACCGGTCAGCTGGACCGCGGGACCGGCCGCCAGGTGCTGGCGGTCCTGCTCGGCACGGCCGAGGAGCTGGGCGCCGCCGTTCTGGTCACCACCCATGACCCGCGGGTCGCCCGGGAGTTGGGCGTCCGCTGGTACATGACCGATGGCCGGCTGGTCCGCCCGGAGACCGGCGACACGGGGGATGACACGACCGCCCGCCCCACAACCCGGCGGGCTTCGGGAGGCGAGGGGACGTGATCCGGATCTGGCTGACCGGCCTGCTGCGCCGGCGCGGCGGACGACTGCTCGCGGTGGCTGCCGGAGTGGCCACCGCGGTGGCCCTGCTGGCGGCGCTCGGCGGCTTCCTCGGCGCCACCCGCGCCACCATGACCGCGCAGTCCGTACGCGGGACCGTGGTCGACTGGCAGGTGCAGGCGGCCAACGGTGCCGACGCCCGGCAGGTGCTGACGACCGTGCGGGACACGCCGGGCACCCGGGCGGCGCTGCCCGTCGGGTACGCCGCCACCAGCGGTCTGAGCGCCACCGCGGGCGGCACCTCCCAGACCACCGGGCCGGGCGCCGTCCTCGGCGTACCGGCCGGCTACCGTACGGCGTTCCCCGGTGAGATCCGGGTGCTGGCCGGACGAGGCGACGGGGTGCTGCTGGCCCAGCAGACCGCCGCGAACCTGCATGCGGCTCCCGGCGACACGGTTGCCGTCGGGCGGGCCGGACTGCCGCCGGTCCGGGTGCTGGTGGACGGTGTGGTGGACCTGCCGCACGCCGATTCGCTGTTCCAGAAGGTCGGCGCACCGCCGCAGTCCCAGCCGACCGCGCCCCCGGACAACGTCGTCCTGCTGCCTCAGCCGCGCTGGCACGCGGCCTTCGACCCGCTGGGCAAGGCCCGGCCCGACCTCGTGCACGAGCAGATCCACGCACGGCGCAGCCATGCCCTGCCACATGACCCGGCCCTTGCCTACACGGCCGCGACCGGCAGCGCCCACCACACCGACCTGCGTCTGGCCGGTGCCGGAGTGGTCGGGGACAACCTTGGCGCGGTGCTGGACGCGGCTCGCTCGGATGCCCTGTACGCCCAGATGCTCTTCTTGTTCCTCGGCGTGCCCGGCGCGGTGCTGGCCGGGGCGCTGACCGCCGCGGTCGCCGGAGCGGGTGCGGCGCGACGGCGGAGAGAGCAGTCCCTGCTGCGGACCCGGGGCGCCTCCGCCGGACGGCTGCTGGCCCTGGCAGCCGTGGAGGCCGCGGTGGTGGCCGTCGTCGGCGGGGCGGGGGGCCTGGCGGTGGCGGCGCTGCTGGGGCGCACGGCCTTCGGCACGGCCGGCAGCCTCACCGCCGGCTGGGCGCTGGCCGCGCTCGCCGTCGGCGCGCTGATCGCCGGCGGCACCGTGCTGCTGCCCGCGCGCCGCGACATCAAGGCCGCCACCGTGGTGGCCGGACGGGTGGCGGTCGAGCGACGCCGGGTGCCGCGCGCCGTGTGGTGGGTGCTGGCCGCCGGGCTGCTGTCGCTGTCGCTGGTGGTGTTCGGGATCACCAGTCGCACCAACTACGCCCTCGTCCTCGCGCCCGAAGGAACGCCCACCCTGTCGGTGGACTACTGGGCGTTCGCCGGGCCGGCGCTTCTGTGGACCGGCGGGGCGCTGCTGGCCTGGCTGCTGACGGACCTGCTGCTGCGGCGCGGGCGGCCGGTGCTGGCCCTGCTCCTGCGCCCACTGACCGGCGCCCTGTCCGGTACGGTCGCGGCCAGTCTGTCCCGGCAGCGGGGCACTGTGCTGCGGGCCGTGGTGCTGCTCGCACTGGCCGTCGCCTTCGCCGCATCGACCGCCGTGTTCAACTCCACCTATCGCCAACAGGCCGGGGTCGACGCGGTGCTCACCAACGGCGCGGACGTCACCGTGACGGAGTCCCCCGGATCCACCGCGGGTGCGGCCGACGCGGCACGGGTGGCGGCGCTGCCCGGAGTACGCAGCGTGGAGCCGCTGCAGCACCGCTTCGCCTACGTCGGCCCGGATCTCCAGGACCTCTACGGAGTCCGGCCGTCCACGGTCGTCGGAGCGGGTCGGCTGCAGGACGCCTACTTCTCCGGCGGCACCGCGCGGCAGTTGATGGACCGGCTCCAGCGGCAGCCCGACGGAATCCTCGTCAGCGCCGAGACCGCCCACGACTTCCAGCTCCACCCGGGCGACCACCTCCGGCTGCGCCTCCAGGACGCTCGCACCCACCGGCTGCGGCCCGTGGAGTTCCGCTATGCCGGCGTAGTCAAGGAGTTTCCGACCGCCCCCAAGGACAGCTTCCTGGTGGCCAACGCCTCCTACGTTGCCCGGGCGACCGGGAGCGGCGCGGTCAGCACCCTGCTGGCCGACACCGGTGGCAGCGGGCAACGCGCGGTGGCCCGCCGAGTCCGGTCCGTGCTCGGTCCCGCCACTCAGGTCACCGACCTCCCCTCGGCCCGCACCCTCGCAGGTTCCAGCCTCACCGCCGTGGACCTCGGCGGCCTCACCCGCGTGGAACTGGGCTTCGCCCTGGTCCTCGGCGCGGCGGCGGGCGGTCTGGTACTGGCCCTCGGCCTCACCGAGCGGCGTCGGACCCTGGCTCTGGCCGCCGTGCTGGGCGCACGGGGACGGCAGCTGTCCGGGTTCGTGTGGAGCGAGGCAGGACTGGTGGCGGTGGCGGGCGCGGCCGGCGGGGTTCTGCTCGGCTGGTCGCTGTCCGAGGTGCTGGTCAAGGTCCTGTCCGGCGTCTTCGACCCGCCGCCGGCCGCCCTCGCCGTGCCGTGGGGCTACCTGGGCGTCCTCGCCGCGGCCGTCGCAACGGCCCTTGCCGTGGCGGCCGTGGCCGCGGTGCGCCACGCCCGGCGGCCACCGCTGAGGGAGCTGCGCGAGCTGTGACCGTCCGGACGGAGCGTCCTGGCGGTCAGGGCTCCGGCGTCTTCGTTCCACCCGCGACCAGCCAGGTGAAACGGGGGTGCGGTGCCCTCCTGGAGACGCGCAGCCGCCCGCCCTCGGCCTCCACCAGGGAGCGGGCGAGCGCCAGACCGATGCCGTGCCCGCCACTGGCATCGCCGCTGCCGTGGTGTCGCCGAGCGAAGACGTCCATGCCCTCGGGCAGGCCGGGCCCTTCATCCGCCACATCCACGGCCAGTGTCCCCGCCGCGTCGCGCGCGGTGACGGTCACCGTGCCGCCGCCGTGGACGAGGGCGTTGGCGAGCAGCACGTCCAGCACCTGCCGCCCGGCACGTGCCGAGCCGACGGCGTCGGGCAGCGGTGCCTCCGCGGTGACCCGCAGCGGTCGGCCCGCAGCCGCCAGTTCGCCGTGCCAGCGCCGCTCGGCATCCGCGAGCAGCGCCTGGATGTTCAGCGGCGCCCGCTCCGGCACGTCTCGGGCCAGCGCAAGCAGGTCATCGACCGTCGTCTCCATGGCGGTAAGTGAGGACAGGGCGGCCCGCAGGGCGGCGCGCTGATCTGCCACCGCATCGGTGGACGGCTTCCGCCGCGCCGGGCCGCCCTCCTCCAGCCCGCTCTCCAGCTCCAGCCGCACCCGGGTCAGGGCGGTGCGCAGCTGGTGCGAGGCGTCCGCGCTGAACGCCCGCTCCCGGCGCAGCAACTCCTCGATCCGGGCGGCGGCCCGGTTGAGGGCGGTTGCGACCGCATCGGCCTCCGGCACCCCCGACGCAGCGGCCCGGGCCGACAGGTCGCCGCCCTCCAGCCGGCCGGCGGTGGCCGCCAGCGCCTCCATCGGGTGCGCCAGCCGCCGGCTGGACCGGACGCCCACAACCGCCGCCACACCGACCGCGACGGCGGCCGGCGCCAGCATGCCGGCCCAGGTCAGCGCCGCCCGACGCCACGGCCCATCGGCCGGCGCGCTGGCCCGCACCACGGCCCGGACCCGCTCGCCCGATCCCACCGGAACCGTCGCCACCAGTCGGCCGTCCCGCCGGTAGGACGAGGCCCGGCCTGCCAGCGCTTCGTGGACCGGGCCGTCCCCTGCCGCCGGCCCCGCCCCGACCACCCGTCGCGCCTGGTCGTCGTACACGCCCACGCGCATACGCGGCTCGACGCGTGGCAGCTCCATGGGGTCGCGCGGGTGGTGCACGTCCGCCGGAACGGTCACTGCCACCCGGTCGGCGAGCTGCTCCAGTTCACGCACCTCGTCCTGCTGATACAGCCGTAGTGTCGCCACCGCCAGCGGTACGGAGAACAGCACCACCGCGCACACCACCGCGGCGACGACCGCCCGCAGGATCCGGCGGCGCACGGGTCAGCCCTGCCCGGGCGGTTCGAGCCGGTAGCCGAAGTGCCGCAGGGTCGTGATCCGTACCCGGTCACCGAGCTTGCGGCGCAGCACCGCGACGTGGACGTCGAGCGTCTTGGTGGAGCCGAACCAGTTCGCATCCCACACCTCGCTCATCAGGTCCTCCCGGCTCACCGCGCTGCCGACCGAGGCGGCCAGACGCACCAGCAGGTCGAACTCCTTGGGCCGCAACTCCACCTCGCCCGCCGGGGTCAGGCAGCGCCGGGCCGTGCGGTCGATGAGCAGGCTGCCGTGCTGGATGCGGCCGGGCCCGCCGTCCCGTCCCGGCGCGGTCCGCCGCAGGTGGGCAGCGATCCGTGCCTGCAACTCGGCGAGCCGGAACGGCTTGGTCAGATAGTCGTCGGCGCCCGACTCCAGCGCCTCGATCACATCCATCTCCCCGGTGCGCGCCGTCAGGACGACGAGCACCGCGCCGGGCAGCATCTCCCGCAGTCCCCGGCACAGCTCGAACCCGTCCACATCAGGCAGCCCGAGGTCCAGCAGCACCAGCTCGGCCGGCGCCCGCCCGGCACGCTCCAGCGCCGCCGCGCCGCCGGAGCACCAGTCGCAGTCGTGCCCCTGCCCGCGAAGCATCGCCGCCAGCCTGCCTCCGATGGCCTCGTCGTCCTCGACAACCACGATCCGTGCCACGTCCTCACGCTAGCGGCGGTGACCGCCCGATACGACCCGGTGCGGTGCGCATCCGCCCCTTGGCCCAGCCCGTGACGGCCCGGGGCCGCGCCTCCTGCGGACTGGGAAAGGAAGCTGGGCACCGCGGCGTCATGCCGTCGGTGCCCAGCCGCAAGGATGAGGTTCAGGCTGCCGTTACGGGCTCCGCAGCGGCGAACCGGGCGCGCAGGGCGGCGTTGTAGCGGCGCAGCAGGAGGATGGCGGTGGCCGCGAGGCCGCTGAGCAGGCCGAGCCAGATGCCGAGGGTGTCGAGCCGGACTGCGTAGGCGAAGAGCCAGGCGGCCGGCAGTCCGATGAGCCAGTAGCCGATCAGGGTGATGCGGAAACCGCTCTTGGTGTCGTCCAGTCCGCGCAGCAGACCGACACCTATGTTCTGTGCGCAGTCGAAGAACTGCAGGACCATGGTCACCAGCAGCAGATGGGTGGCGATGGAGACGGCCTCGCTGTCCCCGGCACCGCCTTCGAAGAAGGGGGCCAGCACCAGCTTCGGGGCGGCGACGTAGATCACGGCCACCACGGCCATGACGACTCCGGCGCAGGCCAGGGCGGTGTTCTTGATGCGCAGGGCCGCCTTGGGGCGGTCCAGCGCGATTTCTCGGCTGACGTTGATCGAGGCCGCGTGGGAGAGGCCGACGGCGACCTGGAAGACGATGTAGACGAGTTGGTTGACGGCGGTGTGCGCGGCCAGTGCGGCGCTGCCGAAGGAGCCTGCCATCAGGGCGGTGACGGAGAAGAAACCGGCCTCCGAGCCGTAGGTCGCCGCGATGGGGATGCCCAGCCCCACCAAGCGGCGAACGGTGGCCCGGTCGGCCTTGGCGATGTTGAGGCTGAGCAGCGGCGCGAGGACGTCGTCACGGCGGGTGAACGCATACAGAGCCAGGAAGGTCAGCAGGTACACCACGGAGGTGGCCACACCGACGCCGGGAAGTCCCATCTTCGGCAGGCCCCAGGTGCCGTGGATGAGCACCCAGTTGATACCGGCGTTGACCGCGACCGATGCGATGGTGATCTGCAGCAGGGCCTGGGGGCGGCGCATGCCGACGGTGAACTGGCGGATCGCCTGGAACCACAGGCACGGCAGCAGACCGGGAGCAAGGGCCAGCAGCATGGTCTGCGCGCTGTCGACGACGTCGGCCTCCTGCCCCAGGAAGGCCAGAGCCTGACCGATGAGGAGCATCAGCACGGCCCCGGCGATACCGGCGAGGGTGGCCACGGCCAGGCCGGCGCGAACGATCTTGCGCACCTCCTGGTCACCGTCCTGCTCGGCACTCTCCGGCGCGTTGTTCTCGCGGGCCGCTTCGGCGCGCGCGGCGGCGCCGGCTATCTGGTTGCCGACGGAGGTGACCAGTCCGACACCCATCGTGCGCAATTGGTTGAATAGGACGATGGCCAGCCCGCCCGCCGCGAGATCGGCTGTGCCGAGCATGCCCATCATCACGGTGTCGGTGGTGGTCAGTGCCACCTGCGCGAGCTGGGTGAGGACAAGGGGAACGGCGAGGGTGGCCAGGGCGCGACTGTCGCGGAGGAGGGTGGTCAGCTGCATGGCGGCTATCAAATCCTGCGGAGTTTGGTGATCTTCTCCTCGATCTCACGCTCGATGGCGGGATCGATGAGGTTCCGGGCGTTCATCCAGTCGTCGTTGAAGACGGTGTCCATGTACTTCTCGCCGCCGTCGTTGACCAGGGCGACCATAGTGCTGGCCGGCGGGAGGGACGACAGGCGGGTCAGGGCTTCGTGGACGACGCCACCGGCCGAGCCGCCGATCAGCAGCCCGGTGCGGGCCACCGCGCGAGCCGTGGCGAAGGCTTCCACGTCGCCGACCTTGACGCCTTCGTCGATCAGGTCGAAGTCGACGAGCGCGCCGATCTCGGCACCCTCGGGAGTGCCCGTACCGGACTGGTAGTAGTCGTGGGCCGGGCCGCCGAAGGCGATGGACCCCTTGGGCTCGACGCCGATGGTGGTGAAGTCGGCGTGCAGTTTGCGCAGTTCGCGAGTGGTGCCGCAGAGCATGCCGCCGGTGCCCACCGCGCCGATCACGACGTCGATGTCGCCGTCGAGGGCCTGGTGGAGTTCGTGGGCGACGGGGAAGTATCCGACGCCGTTGGCGGGGTTGTTGTGCTGCTCGGTGAAGATGGTGTTGTCCTGGCCGCGGGCCATGTCCTCGGCGAGCTCTTCGCGGGCGGCGGTGGCCAGCTCCTCGGTGCCGTCGTCGACGACGTGGACGAGGTCGGTTCCCAGGGCTTTCATGCCGCGCAGTTTGTCGGCGGCGGCGTGGTTGTCGACGACGGCGGTGAAGGTGTAGCCGCGCTCGGCCGCGATGACCGCCAGGCCCAGACCGGTGTTGCCGGAGGTGGATTCGATGATGCGGCCGCCGGGACGCAGTGTGCCGTCCTGCTCAGCGGCGTCGACCATGGCGCGGGCCATCCGGATCTTGGCGGAGCCGGTGGGGTTGTACATCTCCAGTTTGAGCAGGAGGCGGCTGCCGGTCTCGGTGCGGCAGAGCTCCAGCAGTGGGGTGTATCCGATGAGGTCGGATATGCGGGAGACCACGGCGGGGCGCGCGAGGGCCTCGTTCATGGGCAGGCTCCTGGGCGAGTTGAAGGTCAGCATGCGGGGCGGCGGTCGAGGCGCCAGCGCGGGCGTTCGCCCAGGCGGTCCATGACGACCTTGGGGGGCAACGGCAGGTCGTGGAAGGGCGACTCGTTGGAGTCCATCTGATATCCGGCCGTGTTCGGGTAGACCAGGAGGTCACCGACGCGGGGACGGGCCCCGAAGGGGACCTTGCGCCAGGTGACCATGTCCGACTCCAGGCAGGACGCACCGCCCACACAGGCCGGGTGTACGTCACCGGCGACTGCGCCGTGGATGCGCCCGGAAGGCGTCACCAAGTGGGGGTCGGGGAGGTATTCGCTGTTGAACCACTGCTCGGACAGGCTCAGGCTGGTCCCGTCGACCGTGACGATGCGGTACCCGTCACGTTCCTTGACGCCCTGGATGCAGAAGACGGTCGAGCCGGCTCCCGACAGGAGGGCGCGGCCGGGCTCCATCATCAGCAGCGTGCCGGTGTCCTTGAGCCTTGCTGCGAGCGTGTCCTGTCCGCCTTCGGGGACGCCGGCCAGGATGGTACGCAGTGCGTCGGCTCCGGCGACCGGCGAGTGATACGGGTAGAAGTCCCCCGTCCGGAACGCCTTCTTCGCGTGGTAGTGCTCGGGCTTCTGCTCGGCGAGGAAGGTGTGCCAGTCGTCGGCCGCGCTGTAGTCGACGGCGAAGCCGCCGCCGATGCTGATCCGGTCGGCCTGCAGGCCCATGACGCGGGCCTTGAGACACAGGTCGATGAGCTCGCCGGCGAGGTCGGCGCGGGGCTGGGTGGCGTAGCCGGAGAGGTGGAAGCTGAAGCCCTCCATCCGGACCGCGTCTCCGGCGCGTATGCACCGGTCCAGTGCGGTCTCCAGCTCGGCGTCGTTCATGCCGAACCGGCTGTGGGGCTGTGTGGGTGGCAGCCGGCGCAGCAGCAGGCGGGCCGGGCGGATCGCGCCGGTCAGGGCGAGCGTGATGAGCAGGTCGAGTTCATCGAGCGCGTCGACGGCGACCAGGCAGCCCTGCAGCAGGGCGAGGCGCAGCAGTTCGTCGTTCTTGGCCGGGCCGGTGACGACGATGTTCTCGCCGCGCACCCCGTGTCCGAGGGCTTCGCGCAGTTCGCCCACACCGGCCACGTCGACGCCGGCCTGGTGGGCGGCGCAGCGTTCCATCCACACGGCTGCCTTGTTGGCCTTCTTCGCGTAGTACACCCGCCCCTCCACACCCGCGTCGCTCAGGGCGGTGCGGAAGGCGGCGAGGTTGGTGTCGAAGCGGTGCGGCAGCAGGAAGTGGAAGGGGCCGCCGAAGGCGTAGGACAGCTCGTGCAGCACGCCGCTGTCCAGGATCCGGTCGGTGTCCGGGTCCGGGTGGGCGGGGAGGGTCGGCATCGTCGTGGTCGGGACTTCGGTCACTGCCACAGCGGCACCTGCACTCCCAGGCCCTGGTCGAGGGCGAGTTGGGCGAAGCGGTGGCCCAGGGCGATGTCGGTGACGACGAGTCCGCTGTTGTAGGCAAAGATGCGTTCCTTCGCGGACCGGCGGCCGGCGGTGATGCCCGCGATGACCGGCGGGAACTCGGTGTCGACGGCCGGGAAGTTGCCGTCCTCGTCGGCCATGTCGGTGCCCGTCACCTTCATCTGTGCCTCGCTGGTCGCCACGACCCGGTCGGCACGGTGGAGAGTGGAGGGCGCCAGCCCGTGGCCCACGAGGATCGAGAGCGCACCGGGCTTGAGCCAGCCGGCCTCGACAGCCGCCGGAGTGTGGCCGCCGGCGGTGGCGACGATGATGTCGGCATCCGACGCGGCCGCCCGCAGATCGGTGACGATCTCCACGTCCCGCTCGGGGAAGTGGGCGCGCAGCTCTTCGCGTACCGCGGCGATGCCCTCGGAGTGGGTGCCGAACAGCATCAGCCGGTCCAGGTCCGGCAGCGTCGTGAGCAGGAAGGGCAGGGCCAGGCGGCCTTGGGTGCCGGTGCCGATGACCAGGGCGCTGCGGGCGCCGGGCCGGGCGCATTCGCGGGCGAGGAGGGCGGAGACGGCCGGGGTGCGCAGGGCGCCGATGCGGCCGCAGTCCATCATGGCAACGGGCAGGCCGGTGACGTCGTCGTAGAGGGTGAGCGCGGTGTAGTAGTGCTGCTCGTCGCGGCCCTTGTCGAGGCCGTGCTTGTACGAGGTCTTGATCGCCACGACGTTGCGGGAGCCGTCCCGGCCGAGCATGGCGTAGGAGACCGAGTGCCCGTCCTCGGGCTTGACGGTCAGCTTGCGGGGGTTGTCCGACTCTCCGGCATGGAGAGTGCGGTAGGCGCCCTCCACGGTGGCGACGACATCGGCCGGGGATATGTCGATCCCGGCGAGGTCGCTGGTGGAGAGCGCGCGCAGGGTCTTGTCGTCGGCGGGTATGGAGTGGGCTTCGTTGGCCGCGATGGTCTCGGTCATCTCTGTCCTCGGGGCGGGTGGTCAGGCGGCGTGGGCTTCGATGGCGGCCTGACCGTAGCCATGCTCGTAGGCTTCGGCCAGGGGGCGTGTGCGGCGCCCGGGGGCACGGACGGAGGCACGCTTGAGCCAGCGGTCGGTGCCGTCGTAGCGGGCCCGGAAGGGAACACGACCGTGGACGACGAGGTCGTTGTCGACGACCAGCACCTCACCGGGGCGCAGGCTCACCGCGCCCGAGACGCGGGCGAGTTCCGCCTCCAGCCGCCGGTAGGCGGCCCGGTGGGCGGGCGAGGCATCATCGAGCGGGGTGTAGGCGGGGTCGAAGCGGAGGGTCAGCCCGTCCTTGGCGTGGAAGAGGGTCGGGACGCGGGCCGGCTCACCGCCCTCAAAGCTCTGTGCCTCGGCGTAGGCGTCGTCGGGGAGGATCGGCAGCCGTGGCCGGGTCAGCAGCGCGATGTCCGCCTCGGAGAGCTGGACGTGGCGAATGCTGGCGGCGGTGGTGGCGATGTTGTCGTGGTTGCGCATGCAGCACAGCATCAGCAGGTGGGCGCGGCCGGGGTGGAAGGCGTCCTCGGTGTGCGGGCTGAGCAGCACGCTGCTGGAGGCGCCGGTCTGCTCCGTCTCGTGGCCGGGGGCGGGGACGATGTTGTGCACGAAACGCCCGTCCTGCTGGCCCTCCCAGGCAATGGGATTGCCCATGAGCGTAGCGAGCAGCAGCATCACGATGTCGTGGACGGCGCCACTGTCGCAGGCGGCGGCCCAGCTGGAGGGCGTGGCGCCTATCTCGCTGTCATCGACCTCCAACCCGCGCAGAACGAACAGCCCGTGGTCGGTGTCGACAGGGCGCAGCTCGTGGCGGATCGGCTCGCTGAGGTCGCCGGCGACTTCGGCGACGCGGGCCAGGAGTTCGGGCGAGGTGGCAGAGGTACCGAATTCGGCGAGGATCTTCTCGGCCGCCTGACGCAGTTCCCCAACGCTGGTGGCGTCGAGCTGACGGACGGGTGCGGCTCCCGTGCTCATGGCGAAGTCATCCGTTTCCGTTGAAGGCGGGTGAGGTGCGGGGCAGCGATGCCACGCATCCACGACGCGGCACGCTGAACGAGTCGACACAAAAGGAGCGGCATGGGGGTTTTGCCCCGCGCCGACGCCCTGCGGACGGTGACGAAGGTACCCACGACTCTTAGGTAAGGCAAACCTAACTTCTTCTTCCGGCGCTCTGTCCCGTTTCATGGAACTCTCGTCCACAAAGGGCTGGTTGGCGTTCCTCAATCGATGCGCCCGGCGTCGCGCGCCCTTGCGGAAACGGCCGTAGTTAGGGTAGGCAAACCTAAGCAATGGGAACTGAGCAGAGCGAGGCAACGTGAACTTCAACAGGCGACAGGTGCTGTGGGCCGGCGGCGGCATAGGCGCGGCCGCGCTGCTGGCCGCCTGCGGGGGCGGCAACGGTTCGGCCTCTCCAGGCTCCGGCGGCAAGCCGAGAAAGGGCGGCACGCTCCGCATCGGCGCGCTCGGCCGCTCCTCCGCCATCACCCGCGATCCGCACGGCAACCAGGGCAACGAGAGCGACTACCTCATCATCGCCCTCGTTTACGACACGCTCACGGCACCGGGCCTCAAGGACAACACCGTCGGCCGCCTGGCCACCTCGTTCAAGCCCCCGAAGGACCTCAAGACCTGGCGCTTCACCATCGCCAAGGGCGCCACCTTCCACGACGGCACCCCGGTCACCGCCGACGACGTGGTCTGGTCGCTGCGCCGCCTGCGCAACACCCCCGCCGGCGCAGCCCGGCTGCCCGGCATCAAGGCGGACAACATCACCGCAGAGGGCAAGGACACCGTCGTCCTCGTCTCCGACTTCGCCAACGCCGAACTCCCCATGCTCACCCGCCTGTCGACGTTCATCATGAAGAAGGACACCCCCGACAAGGAGATCGCCAAGGCACCGGGCACCGGCCCCTTCAAGCTCGACTGGTACCGCGGCGGCAACGCCCGCCTGCTGCGCAACGAGCACTGGCACGGCGGGACGGTCTACCTCGACGCCATCGAGGTGACCATGTTCGAAAGCCCCCAGGCGATGGCGAACGCCATGATGTCCGGCCAGATCGACGTGGCCTCCAACGCCGGCGCCGTCGCCGCCCGGACCGCCGATGCCCGGAAGGACATCAAGGTCATCCGGCGCCCCAACGACATGGCCATGCCGATCGTGATGCGTACCTCCGACGGCCCGTTCGCCGACCCCAAGGTCCGCGAGGCGATGAAGCTCGTCGTGGACCGCGAGGCGATGGTCAAGCAGGTCCTGTCCGGCTACGGCACCGTCGCCAACGACATCCTGGGCACCGGCGACCCCGACTACGCCAGGAGCATCCCGCAGCGCCACCGCGACCTCGCCAAGGCCAAGAAGCTGCTCAAGGAAGCGAAGTTCGACTTCTCCAAGAGCTACGAGCTGGTCACCACCGAGGACATCGCCGGACTCGCCGAGTCCGCGACGCTGTTCGCCTCCCAGGCCCGCGAGGCCGGCATCAAGATCGAGGTCGTCAAGCAGGAATCCGGCACCTTTTACCAGAAGACCTGGCTCAAGGGCGACTTCTACACCAACTACTGGGGCACCAACGATTCCGTGGTCTTCTTCGCCTCCAAGACCATGACCACCGGAGCCGGCCAGAACGAGGCGGACTGGTCCGACAAGGACTTCGACGCCGCCTACCACAAGGTCCTCGCCACCGCTGAGCCCAAGGCCCGCACCGCCGCCCTGCGCGACCTCCAGCAGATCGAGTACGACAAGTCGGGCTACCTGCTGTGGGGCATGGCCGACGGCATCGACCTGGCCGCGCCCAAGGTCCACGGTCTGCCCAAGCTCCCCGGCTACGGCCGCGTCCAGCTCGAAAGCGTCTGGCTGGCCCAGTGACCGACACCACTTCGCCAACCGAGGCCGCCGCCCAGCCCGTGGCGGCCTCGGCCGCGCGCCAGGCGGGCACCCTAGCCCTGCGCATCGGCGCGGTGCTGGCCAAACGTCTTCTGATGCTGGTCATCCTGCTCGCGGTGGTATTCGCGGCGATCGAGCTGCTGCCCGGCGACGCCGCCTCGGCCACCTCCGAACGCGGCGAGGGCGCCGCCGGCGTGGCCGCCCGACGGCATCTGCTCGGCCTGGACCGGCCGGTGTGGGAACGCTTCTGGGACTGGATCACCGCCCTGCCCACCGGGGATCTCGGCACCTCCGCCCGTGGTGAACGCGTCAGTGACCTCCTGGCCGCCCCCCTGCCCAACACCATCGTGCTGGGCACCACCGCCTTCGTCCTGACCGTCATCGCGGCACTGGTCCTCGGCATCTGGGCGGCCGCCCGCCCCAAGGGCATCGTCGACCGGGTGGTCGATCTGACCTCCACCGCGGCCTTCGCGCTTCCCGAATTCGTGGTCTCCATCGGACTGTTGCTCGTGCTGTCCCTGTGGACCGGCTGGCTGCCCGCCGCCACCGTCACCGGCTCCGACGGTGCCCCGGCAACCTGGACCATGCTGATCATGCCGGTCCTCGCCCTGACCATCCCGCAGACCGGCTGGAACACCCGCATCGTCCGCGCCGCCCTCGCCGATCAGGCGGCGACACCCCACGTCGAGGCCGCTCACCTGGACGGTCTGTCCGTCCGCCGAGTGCTGCTGCGTCACGCACTCCCGGGAGCCTGGCCTGCCATCGCCACCGGCGTCGCCACCTCCACCGGCATGCTGCTCGGCGGAACCGTTGTGGTGGAAACCCTCTTCAACTACCCAGGAATCGGAACGGTGCTGGCCGGAGCGGTGGCCGACCGGGACACCCCCGTCATCGCCGCCGTCGTCGCCTGCGCAGCCGCCCTCATCACCGCCGTCCTCCTCCTCGCCGATCTCGTCCGCGCCCGCACCCTGGGAGCCCGCACATGACCGCTACCGCGGTTCTCGACCAGCGGGCCACACGCCGCCCCTGGCCACGGAACTTCCTGCCCGTCCTCCCGGCCGCCCTGCTCGTACTCGTAGCGATCCTGGGGCCGTTGCTGGCCGCACACCCCGTCGACAAACCCCTCACCGCTCCCTACGGCGAAGCGGGCACGGACGCCGTATTGGGGGGCGACCAGCTCGGACGAGATGTCCTCAGCCGGCTCCTGCACGGCGGCAGCGCCCTGATCGGCAGCGCCCTGACCGTGGCGGTCGCCGTCACGCTGTTGGCCACACTGCTCGGATGCTTCGCCGTCCTCAGCCCGCGGCTCGGGCGTCTCGTCGAGCGCATCGCGGACACCTCCATCCTGCTGCCGCCGGTCTTGGGCATCATGCTCCTGGCCCTGGCCTGGCCCGGCGGCGGCCGACTGGCCATCACTGTCGCCGCCATCGTCCTGGGTACTCCCTACGCGGTGCGCATCGTGGCCAGTGCGGCCGCCCCGCTCACCACCGCAGGGTTCATCGAGGCGGCCCTCGCCGGCGGTGAGCGCACCGCGCACCTGGCCCTGCGCGAGATCCTGCCCAACCTCCGCGCCACGATCCTGGCCCTGTTCGGCCTCCGCTTCGTCGACGCCGTCTACGTCATCTCGATGGCCGGATTCCTCCAGCTCGGCCCCCAACCCCCCGAAGCCGACTGGGCACTGATGATCCGCGAGAACGGTCCCGGCATCCTCCTCAACCCCTGGGCCGTCGTCGCCCCGGGTCTCGCGATCGGCCTGCTCGCCATCAGCGTCAACCTCGCCGCCAACGCGCTGGCACCCGCCACCGCCCGGAGGGCCGCCCTGCGATGACCACCACCGGCCGCCCCGCGCACACACCCCAGGACATGCACGTGGACTCGTCCGACACGACGTCACCCGTCGCGGTCACCGACCTCGAAATCCGCCTGGCCAACGGCGCAACCCTCTTGAACGCCACCGGCCTGAGCCTGCAAGCGGGCAAGATCGCAGCCCTGACCGGCCCCTCGGGCTCGGGCAAGACCACCCTGCTGCGGGCCCTCATCGGAGACCTCCCATCAGGCGCCGAAGTCACCTCGGGCACCGTTCGGACCCTCGGACAGGACGTCTTCGCACTCACCCCTGACGCCCTTCGCCTGCTGCGCCGCCACCGCGTCGCCTACGTCGGGCAGGACCCCGGCTCCGCCCTCAACCCCCGTATGACCGCCGCGCAATTGATCACGGAAGTCAGCACCGACGCCGCACCCGACGCGGTCACGGCGCTGTTGAGCGAATGCCGTCTCCCCGACGCGCTCGCGCACCACCGCCCCGGCGCACTGTCCGGAGGGCAACAACGCCGACTCGCGCTGGCCCGCGCCCTGGCCCGGAAACCGGAGATCCTCCTGCTCGACGAACCCACCGCAGGACTCGATACCGCCCTGCGCGACGAGATCGTCGACCTGCTGCGCCACCTCGCCGCCGACCGCGGCATCACCGTCATCCTCGCCTGCCACGACCCCCACGTGGTCGACGCCTGCGCCGACACCGTCACCACCCTCGGCCCGCCCGCCGCAACGGCCCCGGCTGCCGCCCTCCACAAGCCCCGCCCCGCCCCCGACACCGCTGTCACTCCCCGCGACGGACTGCGCGCCACGGCCCTGCGGGTCGCCTTCACCCACCGCGGCCACACGCACCAGGCCCTGGACTCCGTGCACTTCCACGCACCGGTCGGCAGCGCCACCGGCATCACCGGCCCGTCCGGATCAGGCAAGACCACCCTCCTGCGCACCCTGGCCGGACTCCAGAAGCCCGACGCCGGCTCCCTGTCCTGGCACGGGCAGCCGCTCCCCCCGCACGCCCGCAAGCGCAGCCGCGAGCAGCAAAAGAGCATCCAGCTCATCCCGCAGAATCCGCTCGGCGCCCTCAACCCCACCCGCACCATCGGCGCCTCTCTCGCCCGTCCGCTCCAACTCCACCGGACCGTCGGCAAGCCCCACATGCCGGCCCGAGTACGCGAACTCCTCGACGACGTCGGCCTCCCCACCGACTTCGCCGACCGCTACCCCCGCGAACTCTCCGGCGGCCAGCGCCAACGCGCCTCCATCGCCCGCGCCCTGGCCGCCGAACCCGACCTCCTGCTCTGCGACGAGGTCACCTCGGCACTCGACCCGTCAACAGCCGGCGCGATCCTGGAACTCCTCACCCACCTCCGCACGGAACGCCAACTCACCCTCGTGCTCGTCAGCCACGAGCTCGACCTCATCACCACCTACACCGACAGCGTGCAGGTACTGGACCAAGGCCGCATATCCGGCTCCAGAGACCGTGAACAGATCGGCGTACAGTCCGGGTAAGGAGCGCAGTCGCGTGCACCGACGTCAGGCACGCCGCCGGTTGCGTGCTGCCGCAATGCCCTGGGCATCGTCGGCCGGGGCTGCGCCGCTCAGCCCGGGCCACGAGTCCGCAGGGGCCTGCGAACGGGCAGCCGGCCTCCGGCGAAGGCAACCAGTGCAGCCAGGTAGGCAGCGGCCAGCAGCCAGCCGACGACGACATCGCTCGGCCAGTGAACACCCAGGTAGACCCGGGTGAGTCCGACACCGGTTGCCCACAGCAGAGCCAGCCCCGAGATGCACCGGCACAGGAGTCGTCGGGTGCCGTGGGCGGCGGCCCAGCACGCGAGCCCCGCGACAAGGGCGGAGGTGGTGCTGTGCCCGGAAGGCATCGAGAAGCCCGAAGCGTGCGTTGTCCAGTCGGCATGCGGTGGCCGCGGCCGGGCCACTACCAGCATCAGGGCCTGGCGCAGGCCCTGACCGAGCAGGAGTACGGCGAGGGCCGCGACCGCGCTGACCGTCCGTCCTCGTGCGCTGCGCCCGGCGAGGATTCCCGCGAGCGCGGCCAAGAGATAGGGCCAGACGCCGGTGCCGGAGTCGGTCCACGCCCGGGCCGCCGCCACAACCGCGTCCGGCCGGTGAGCCAGCGCCCAGGCGTGCAGCGCCCGATCACCGGGCAGCGGCCTCTTCCCGTCCACCGTAAGCACGGTGATCACGGTGATCACGAGCACGGCGCACAGCGCGGCACAGACCACCGCCACCCTCAGCCGACCAAGCAAGGGCCGGTGGGCATGTCGGTCCCCGCGCACATGACCGGCGGTGTCCGGCGCACTCATCGCATCGGCACCCGTTGGGGAGTGCAACCCAACGGGTATCGGGCGGCGGCCCGCTTGACGACGTCGCCGGCCAGGAAGGACGGCACCACCGCGGCCGGCACGGGCAGTTGCCGCCGTCCGGCCGTGCGGGCTCGCCAGCACGCGAGGATCATGAGGACGGCAAACAGCCCGAGGCCGTACTCGGGCCACACGGAGATCGCCGAATCCATTGCGGCGGGTGTGTGGTGAGCAAGGCGTGTCACGCCGGTGTGGAGACCGCTGTCATAGAAGCCCGGGCCGGGGGAAGCGAGCAGGCGAGTCAACCTACCTCTCCTTCGATGATGCTCCGGTCCCGGCGGGCGCGGCGGCTCCGCAGGACTTCTCGCGCAAGGGGGAGAAGGGAGAGGAGGACGATGAGGGCGACCAGCGGCAGCAAGTAGCGGTCGACGTTGGGGATGGAGGACCCGAGGGCGTACCCGGCGAGCACCAGGCCCACGGTCCACACCAGTCCGCCGATGGCCTGCCAGCGGATGAAGACCCACGCGGGGACATCAAGCGCGCCGGCCAGGGGATTGAGGACGGTGCGGACGACGGGCACGAAGCGCGCCAGGACGATGGCCTTCGCGTGCCCATACCGCGCCAGCAACGCCTCGGCGCGTGCGGCTCCCTCATGCAGGTGCCGGGACCGGCTGCGGGCGAGAATCATCCGGCCGCCCCGACGGCCGATCCAATATCCCGCCTGGGCTCCGGCCAGCGCCCCGCCGGCCGCCGCGAGGAGTACCTGCCAAAGAGACAGGTGCACCCCTGTTCCGCCGGGCACGCACAGCAGGCCCGCAGTGAAGAGCAGGGAGTCGCCGGGCAGGAAGAAGCCGACCAGCAGACCTGTCTCGGCGAAGAGGACGACGGCCACGCCCAGCGCGCCGAAGGCGGTCAGCAGCGACCCGGCGTCCAGGGCGTTGACCGCGAGCTGGCCGTGTGCGGCCAAGGCGCTGAATTGTGGGTACCAGGGCACGCCAGGCTCCTTCCAGAGGGCACGGGACGGCGGACCGCCCGCACTGTCTACAGCAATGTAGTCGGTCGACACAACTGTAGACACTGTCACGGGACAGTCCTCTCCGTGACCGAGGAGCGCGGCGGCCGCCGGTCGCCCGGCGAACTGGAAGCGAGCGCGGTCACGACAAGTGCGATGTGCATCGGTACGGCATCCCACCCTTGTCGTCTACAGTGCAGTAGACCGTCTACTTGCTTGTAGTCGCTTGGGTGGCACGGGCACCCGGCCGTGAGGTGAATCTGTTGCGTCTCACCATCCTGGTCGTCGAGGACAACCACGCCCTGCGGGACGTGCTGGTGCGCGGACTGCGTGGACTCCTGCGGTGGTGTAGGTGTGGCAGACGGCGCCGGTGATCTGGGTCTGGGTCATGCGGGCGGTGACGGGGATGCCGAGGTAGCGGGCGAACTCGGTGATGAGGGTTTTCGCGGTCGCTCCGGGCGGGACGAGGACATAGACGACGGGTACCGCGCTGTGGGCTGATCCGGGCGGGACTGGGTTCTTTCGGCGGTGGGCGAGGTGGCAGGCGCGGCCGACGTGGAGGAGTGCGGTCGTTTTCCCGGCTGCGGCGGGTCCGGTGACGATCAGGGAGGGCCGTGCGGTGGCCTGTTGGTGGCGTCCGAGGATCATCAGGGTGCGGAGCTGGGTGGCGAGGGTGCTGATGGCGGGGGTGTGGATGGTGACGAAGCTGGAGTGGTAGGCGAGGCGTTCTTCGAGGCTGCGGGGCGGGTCGTCGGGCTGGGGCGGTGTGACGGGGTCGGTGGTGGCGAAGCGCTGCCAGCCCTGCCAGGTGGTCAGCGGCCAGGACAGCTCAGCCGCACCGCTGTCGCCCGCGCCGAGTGGTGCGCTGCTCGGGTTCGGCGTCCTGAGGTGTGGAGTGTTCACCACTTGTCGGCTTCCTCGTAGGCGTCGTAGAGCCCGAATCCGGTGACTGTGGCGCGGCGGGCGTCGTCGTCGGGCAGGTCGTCGAAGTCGTCGATGCTGTTGTCTTCGCCCCACTGCGCCGGGGCGCCGACGTGGTGGCCGGTGTCGTGTTCTGAATGTCGGGCTGCGGGGAGCGCGACCACGTGCTGACCGCGGGCCGCCATCATGGCCGGACCCTGACCTTGCGCAAGGGCTCCAAGGCCGCGATGAGCTCACACTTCGTGCTCCTGCGCGTCCGCCTCGCGGGCCGGCGGCCCCAACCTCCGCGGACGGCACGATCCCTCTGGTCTGGCTGATCGCCCAATGGCCCGAGGGTGCGGACGAATCGGTCAAGTACTGGATCTCGAACCTGCCGGCCGACATCCCCGCCAAGGACCTGGTGCGGCTGGCGAAGTCCCGGTGGCGGATCGAGCACGACTACCGCGAGCTGAAGACTGCACTGGGGCTCGATCACTTCGAGGGCCGGTCGTTTGACGGCTGGCACCGGCACGTCACCCTTGTCACCGCCGCCCACCTGTTCCTGACCGAACAGCGGAGGAGCCTAAAAGTCCCTGCCAGGGCCTGACCCTCTACCAGGCCCTGGACCTCCTCCAACACCTGCTGGCCACCTGGACCGGCACCTGCCCCACCTGCCACCAACCCACCCCATGGCAGCCCTACGACACCACCTAACAAAGCACTACGAGGCATCGGCGGTGATCTGGAGTACCACGCCGACACCCTCGCACTCGCTGACCGGACGCACCCCGCCGAGGTAGACGTCCTCGTGGCCAAAGACCGGTCCGGACCAGCACCCCGCAGACTCACCGTCCGCTGGTAGACAGCAGGGCACAACCGCACCGTCCCCGACGCAGGGCACCGACGAGAACCCCTGGCGCCCGCGACCCAGCCCAGCGCCATGTGTCCGGATATGCTCAGACGGCCGTCTGATGTGCATCGGCGTTAGCACCGAAGACCACCCCGCAGAAGAGGCCCTTGTAAGCGACCGGCTGACGTCCGACCGCCCTCCCCGACCGCCACCTGCCAGCCCGGTCCTTCCTCACCGGAGACCGACATGACCGAGCAGCGCGCAGACAAGCACCTCGGCATGCACAACGACTGGTGGCCCAGCGGATGGCTTCACATCCTGCCCCGCAACCAGAGCCTCTTCCTCGTCATGATGATGTCCTCAGCCGCTATGAACCGCCTTCACGGCCCCTCGAGGGCGTCGTCCGAGTCCTGTTCGGCGGCGATGTCACCGGCGTCTTCGCCGGCGTCGGGAACAACTTCGATGCACCCCTGCAATGGCTGGAGCCCGAAGACCTCGAGTATGCAGACACAGAACAAGAGCGCGCCGAGTGCCGGTCGGATGCCGAAGCTCAGCAGGCCCGGACCGAGAGCATCTTCCGGGAGGCCGGCATCCCGATGCCCACGACCCTCCGCGAGCGGGCCGACACCATGGTCCGCCCGCCGGGCGTGAAGGAGTGACCTGCGAATTCCGACGCACCGTTCGCGCGACGGGGTGCCCGTTGCGGGAACGGTGCGGCCGTGCGGTGGTGTTCGGATGAGCCGGGCCAGAGCTCGGAACGGCCCAGGCCCGGACGTGGGAGTCGCTCACATGCGTGCACGCGTCGTGTGGCGGCCGTGTCTCAGGGCAGCAGAGTGTCGAGGAAGGAGTTGGAGAACACCCGAGCCGGATCGTAGGAGTTCAGTGTGTCCCGGGCGGTGCGCCAGTCGGTGAACGAGGCCGGCACGGTGGTGCCCAGCGTGGAAGGGTCCGTCCACGGCCCGCTGTCCGTGTAGGCCCAGCCCTTCGACCACTCGGGGCGCACGGTCGCGTACGAACCGCTGTAGGTCTGCCAGATCCATTGCTCCATCTCGCGGAAGAAGGGACCCGCGCCGGGAGTGCCGGGATAGGTGGCGAAGTCGAGCCACACCACGGTGTCCCACTCAGGGCGGTCGGGACGGGCGCGGGCCGACGAGAGGAGGGGACCGTCGAGGGGGTCGACGCCGGTGATGCGCAGCTCGATCGGGCCGTTGACGGGGTACGAGCCGCGGCTCTGGTGAGCTTCCAGCACGCTCCGGTAGTGACCGTAGAAGTCGCTCACCACTCGCTGCACATTGGCCCGGGAGGTCAGTACCGCCCAGCCGGCTTCGACGATCCGCAGTGTCGTGGGTTCGACGTACAGCAGACTGTTCTTCGACCAGCCCCAGACGTCCCAGGTGCCGGTGACGATCAGCCCGGATCCGACGATGGACATGGCGAGCTTGGTGAAGGCAGGTGTCTTGTCGCCCCCGCCCGCGGCGATCTCTCCGAGCAACGCCGACATGTCCTCGGTGACACGGTTGGCGAAGGTGTAGGGGTAGGGCGCGTCGATCTGTTTGGCCAGCAGGGGCTTGGTCGGAGCCACACTCCACACCTTCAGCCACGGCACATCGGTGAACGGGAACCAGATCGCCTCGACGCGTCCGGTGCCCGCCAGACAGGAACTGATCGTCCGGCCGCCCGTGCCGGGGGGTCCGAAGACGGTGGCCACGTTGACGTCGTACCAGTTCTGGCAGCGCAGGCGGGTGTTGGTGGCGGCCGTCATGGTCACTTCGGTGATGAAGGCGCGGCCCAGGTGGACGAGGAAGGCGCGGATGTCGGGGTCGGAGCGGGTGAAGGTCCTGAGCACGTAGCGGCCTTCCGCCGCGCTCCACACCACGGCCGTGAGAGAGGTGACCAGAGAGCTCAGGGTGCCGAAGCCGGAGCCCGCGGGCGGGTGTTCGGTGGTGGTGGGCAGTCCGGTGCCGTGGCCGCCGATGGCGAGCACCCCGCCGATGGTGAGGTCGCCGGGCGCAGTGGTGGTGGCGAGGCCGAGCCCCGACTCTTCCAGGCGGGCGAGGATGGTGTCGAGGGTGGCTCCGGCCTGGGCGGTGACGCTTCCGGGGCTGCCGGCGCGCACACTGACCGCGGTGAGGTGGGACGTGGTGTCGACGATGACCGTGCGGGAGGTGTCGGCGCCGGCGGGTACCACCAGCGGCGACCAGGTGTGGCCCTTGCCCCGGGCCCGGATGCGGTAGCCGTGCTCGTGGGCCCAGTTTGCGAGGGTCACCGCGTCGTCGGGGGTACGGGGCGAAGCCGTCCAGACGTTGTCGACGACGATCTCCAACGACCAGTTGCGAAAGGCCTGTTGGGCGAGGGGGATGCCGACGGGAAAGCCGGGCGGTGGGGTCAGGGTGGCCGCGGCGCTGCCCGCGGGGATGCGGTGGGAAGGCCGTAGGCCGGCTGCCGCGGCGAGCCCCGCAGCGGCGGTCGCGGTCAGGAGCGTGCGGCGGGTGAGGGAGGTTCTTCGAGCGCTGTCCTCGGACATGGCTGTCCTTCCGGCACGCGGCGCGCCGCCCCGCTGCACCGCGCACGGGTCGTAGGAGTAGGGCCGAACGAGCGCCCCGGTGCGGTGGGGTTGCCGGAAGCGTAGGGTGACGGGCCATCAGTCGCAATGCCCGTGCCGTGACGGGCGGGTGCGGGTCGGAGAGCCGAAGAGTGAGTGGGCTGCACAAGCCTGCTCTGGCCGGATCTCCACCATTCGGCGTCACTCGAGGCCACTTGACATCACAGGGCGTCACGGGATGTCACCAGACGTCACTCGGCGTCGTGTCAGTGGCTGGGTGGCGCGGTGTCATCAGAACACTCCGATTGCCTGCGCCGCAGGGGGATGTCATAGCCGGACGTCGCCTCAGGACCGAGATACGCCAAGCTGAACGGACGGCCCGCGCCATCCCCGACCCGCTCCGCAGGGCGGCCGTCGTGAGCCGATCTGGCCGTAGTCGTGAGGCGATCTGGCCGTAGAGGCGGCAATCGTGCGGCTGCCGCGCGCTCGTCGCACCACGAGCACGGGAGCAGCCGCCGCTCGTGGTGCGGGTGCCGGTGGCCCGCGAACCCATCCCGGCTGGTCCGTCCGTCTTCCTCGCCGGGCCCACCCCCGATAAGAGCGCGCCGGTCCCGTCCTGGCGGCCCGAGGCCGCACGGCTCCTGGCCGAGCAGTGGACCGGTGAGCAGTCGTTGACTGTCCTGAGCCCCGAGTCCCGGAACGGCGAGCGCGCCCGACCGCTACGAGACCCAGGTCGACCGGGAGACCGCCGCACGGGCGGCAGCGAGCGCGATTCTGTTCTAGATTCCCCGCGACCGTCGCACCCTGCCGGGCATGACCACGAACGTGGAGTTCGGTCTGGACGTCAGCAGCGGTCGGGCGGTCCTCGGCTGCCCGCCCGACTGCCCCCATCCGGAGCGCAACAGGTACCTGATCTACGTGGCCCACCGCCACTGCGTCCCGGTGTGCACCACCCTGACCGACACCGCAGCCGCGGCCCTCACCTTGGTCACCGCGGCAGGCACTCCACTGGTCCGGTAAAGGGTGTGCGGCCTCATCGAACTCCTTGCCTGAGCACTCCGCGACCGCGGCCGCGAGGTCGGAGTCGAGCACCTTCACGCCCATCTGCCGCGTGTCCTCAAGACGCCCGCCAGCCCCCGTCGCATCGCCATCGGATGTGCAGGCGGTCGCCACAGAGTTGTTGACCGGGCTAGCGAGCGACACTCCGGGGGCCACACGCATGACCTGCCGGAAGTTACCGCCTCAGCCGATGCCAAGCCGCCGGCGTCACGGGGTCCAGGAATCGCTCACGGCGACGTGTTGGGGCATCCCGTCTGGAGGAGGCCGAGCGGTTCGCCTCTGTTCTGGCGCAGCTCCGGGCCAAGACGGGCGATCTTCGCGGAGCGCAACGTGCCTACCTGGATCTCGCCGATTCAGGAGACACGACGGCTCTTCCCTCGCCGGTCAGCCTCGCACTGATCGCCGGTGACCACCGTGGAGGGGGTTCTCATGCTCCTTACCGCTTCACGCATCACCTCCGCGCTCCTCGGCGCGGCCGCTCTCACCGCCACTGCGGTCCTTCCGGCCACGGCCGCTGGCCACGGACACGGCGTTCCGTCCCACCGCTCGGCGGTAGTACTCGGTGCGATCCAGTACGGCAGCCCCGGACGGGACGACCGCTCCCACCGGAGCCTGAACGCCGAGTACGTCACGGTGAAGAACACCGGCCACCGGACGGTCAACCTCCGCGGCTGGACCCTGGCCGACCGCGCCGGACACACCTACCGCTTCGGCAACTTCCGCCGTCGCGGCCACTCCCAGGTCCGCGTCCACACCGGCATCGGCCACGACAACCGCCGGGACGTCTTACAGGGTGGCGCGATGGCGTCTCGTGGCGAGTGCCGGCTGCGCGCCGGGCCACCACCCTGCCCACAACCTCTCCAACACGCCGAAAGGGCCCATCAGTCCAACTGATGGGCCGTCGCCGGGAGGCGCGCTGTCAGGGCTGGTTCACCCGTGCGTCCCGACGGTCTGCTCGGTGGCAGCCTCGTCGCGTGGTTCTGGCGTGCTGGTGGAATCGGCGATGCTGCGGGGTCGGCGGGTCGGGCCGGGGCCGAACGCCCCGACGGCGAGTGCCACGACCGCGAGCCCGGCGGCGCTCCACAGCAGCGGCGTGATGCCGGCCGCTTCCACGATGGTGCCGCCGAGGAAGGCGCCCAGGGCGATGGCAGCGGTGAAGACACCCACGTAGAGCCCGGTGATGTGCTCGATGCGGTGAGGTGCGGACTGGGTCATCCACAGCTGGCCGGCCACCGACAGCCCGCCGTAGGCCAGGCCCCACAGGGCGATGCCGACACCGGCGACGCCGATGTTGGTGCCGAAGAGCGCGAGCAGCACGATCGCCACGCTGATGCCTGCCGCCAGACTCAGCACCGTGGCCTGGGCGCGGCGCGCTGCCAGGGCGCCGGCAGCGAAGTTACCGACCAGTCCGAAGAGGCCGTAGACCAGCAGGAGCAGGAGCAGGGCGATGGCGCCGGGCGACATGCCCGTGCGCTCCTCGAGGACCGGCCGCACGTAGGTGTAGGCGGCGAAGTGCGCAGTGACGAGGAACACGATCAGCACCAGGCCGACGGCCAACGAGGCGTTGCGCAGCAGCGGCTCGCGACTCGCCTGGGTGCTCGCGTCGACCGGGGCGGCCGGGCGGGGCAGGCGGGGCAGCACCAGCAGCAGCCCGGCGGCAAGGAGCACCGCGGCGACGGACAGTGAGGTGAACGCGGCACGCCACCCGAAGGCGTTGCCGACGAGGGTGCCCAGGGGTACGCCGACGACCGAGGCTGCCGCGACCCCGCCGATGGCGAGGGACACGGCCAGTGAGGCGTTGCGGGGCGCCACGAGCCGCGGCGCGACTGCGGCCGCCAGGCCCCACACCGCGCCCATCCCGATCCCGATGACGACCCGGGAGACGACCAGCAGCCCAAAGCCGCTCGCCGCGGTGGTCAGCGCGTTGCCGGCGGTCAGCACCAGCATCGCCGCCGCCAGCACCACGCGCCGGTCGAGCGCACCCACCACGCGTGGGACCAGGGGGGCGGTGACGGCGGTCACCAGGCCGGTGATCGACAGGCTGAACCCCGCGAGCCCCGCGGAGATCCGCAGGCCGTCAGCCATGGGGGTCAGCACGCCGACCGGCAGCATCTCTGACGTCACAACCACGAACGTGCTCAACGACAACACGGCGACCGCCACCCACTGCCACGGCGTGGTGCGAGCCGAATCGGAGCCGGTGTCCTGGACCGGTGCATCTGAAGCCATGGCGCCAGCCAAACAGCGCGCCAGGACGTGATCAACAGCGATTTGCTCAACGGTCGATGAGCTAGATTGATCAATCGTCCGCCGAAAGGGATGCGATGAACCAGGTCCATGTCCAAGAGATCGAGTGTCTGCTGGCGCTGGCCGAGGAGTTGCACTTCGGCCGGACGGCCGCACGTCTGGGCTGTTCCCAGAGCCGGGTCAGCCAACTCGTCTCCGCCCTCGAACGACGCGTCGGCGTGCGGCTCGTCGAGCGCACCAGCCGGCGCGTGGGACTGTCCCGGTTCGGTGCACAGTTCGTCGACGAGGTGCGTCCGGCCTACGGGGCGCTGGTCACCGTGTTCGACCAGGCCCGTGAGCGCGCCAGCCGCGGCGCCCTGTGCCAGTTGCACATCGGCTTCCACGGCAGCATCTACGAGGAAGTCACCGAAGCCTTCCGCCGGCTTCGCGCCCAGCACGAGGTCACGATGGCGCTGAGCGAGATCCCCCTGGGCTCGCCGTTCTCAGCCGTGCTCGACAGCCGGCTGGACGCCGCCGTGGTCGAACTCCCCGTCAGGGAGACCGAACTGACCGTCGGCTATCGCTTCCCGCCGCAGGACCGGCTCCTCGCCGTCGCCTCGTCCCACCCGCTGGCCGGCGACGACCGCGTGCACGTCGAGGCGCTGGCCGGCCTGGACATCCTCCACCCGACCGGGGACGCCCCCGACTACTGGATGGTCGCCCGCGTGCCGCGCTCCACCCCCGCGGGCGCACCCATCCGCTCCACCAGGGGGATCACCAGCGTCCAGGAGGGCCTCGCGCTGGTCGCCGCCGACGACCACGCCATGCTGGTCTGCCGTCCGCTGGCCGAGCGCGCCACCCGCGGCGACGTGCGCTACCTCGTGATCGACGGCCTCGACGCTCCCTCGCAGATGGGCCTGATCTGGCGCACCGACCGCGCCACCCCGCAACTGGCCACGCTCGCCCAGCTCCTCCACGAGGAGGTCACCCGGGCCAAGTTCCCCAAGCCACTTCCCGTGTGATCCGGCCCTGACCCGGGACGGGGCCACCTGACGAAGTGGGGGCCGTGCCTTGCAGCCGCTTTCCGGCCCGGCACAGTCGGTCCCGTAAGCGGCGGAGAGGTGCCATGCGGCTTACGGGACCGACCGAGGGGAAGTGTCATCGGCGGCGTCGTCGTTCAGGGGATCTGACGGGTTTTGATCACGTGATGTCGAGGGTGGCCGGCGGCCGGGTGACGTCGCGTGCGTGGTGGCGGAGGCCGGCGGCGATGCTGGTGTGTCCGGTGAGGCGGAGGGCTCCCAGCGCGAGGTTACGCAGGGAGGCCATGGCTCGGGGAGCAGTGCCGGTGCGTATGCGTCTCGACAACGACATCGAGATCGCTGAACGTGCCGACCAGGTCCTGGTCTATGACCATCCCGTCGGTAAGGACGGCCTGCTCTGGTGCGACCTGCTGTCCTGGTGGCAAGAGACCCAGGGCATCACCGACCCGGAGAAAGCGACCCGGACCCTATTCCGCCGTATGGCAAGGTCCCTGCCGCCTGAATCCAAGGGACGGATCAACCTGTTCTGGCTCTACCACAACATTCACAGGGACCACCTGAGCGATGTACCCGCTCTCCTATGGCTTTGTTCATCTCTAGGAACAGCATTTGTCGGCGGGTTTCGGAGGCAGTTGGTGATCAACTGGCTCGTGAAGCCGTGGAGGAAAGACGGCACTGTGAGGGCCTCGAACGTGGGACGGCCAGCTGCCCGTCAGGGCCGCTGGTCGTCGAGGTAGGTAACGGCAGAGGTCAGCCGGCCTTCGCGGGTTCCTCAGCTCGTGCTCGGGTGCTGGCCAAGATAGGCGTCGGGCTCGGCTCGGTCCATGGCTGTCTGCGCCTGATCGAGGGCGCGTCGGGTGCCGGTGCGGTCCTGCGCTACGCCGTGGATGGCTGCCTGCCGGGCCAGGCCGACGGAGGCGAGTAACCGTACGGACCATCAGCAGGCTGGTCCTGACCGACCGCAGGTCCGGCTCCAAAACGGCGGGTTAGCGGTGGGTGAAGCGGGTGGTGAGGGTGACGGTGGTGAGGCCCTTGATCATTCCGGCCTTGTTCCAGCCCATGCCGAAGTCGTTGCGGTCGATGGCGACCTCGCCGCTGAGGGTCACGTCGTTCGGGCCGTTGGCAGCGGCGCGGGCGGTGAAGGTGAGCGGGCGGGTCGTACCGAGCACGGTGAGGCGGCCGGTGACCTTGGCGGTTCTGTCGCCGTCGGCGACGACGCCGGTGGCGGTGAAGGTGAACGTCGGGTACCTCTCGACATCGAAGAAGTCCGCGGAGCGCAGGTGGGTGTCGAGCTTGGCCTGCTTGCTGAGGATCGACGCGGCCTCGATGGTCAGCGTGCCGTGCGCGGAACCGGACGCGGGGCTTGATGCGGCCGGCGCGCGTCGGGCGACCGTCCTGGGGCGGCCGGTCCAGCACATCGGCTCCCCAGTGCTCGCTCTCGATCGCGTGTGCCGTCCTGAGCCGGCCTCCTGGCTGGTTGGGTGTGCCGAGCGCTTCGGCGATCCGGTCCGCCGCCACGCCGCGACCGCGGATTCAGCCGGCCGCCTGGCCTGCCTGACCGCGGGGGCTGCGCGCTAGTCTTTCGATCATGCGTATGAAGATCGTTGGAATAGGGGCAATGGTGAGCGTGGGCCTGCTCGCCACGGGGTGTGGGGGTACCCACTCGAAGAGTGCCAGGCCGGAGCCGTCCATCAGCCAGCTGCCGAACAGGCTGGATCGTCCGGGTCCCCGCCCGGAGGGCGAGCTGCAGCCGTCGCCGGCCGCCGACGCGCCGTTCGCGGCGAACCTGGAGTACGAGCTCCGCAAGAAGACCCTCGCCTTGGCCAACGCCACAGGGGAAGTCACCGCCAAGTGCCCCAAGGACGTGGGCTCGAAGAAGGGCACCTCGGTCGTCTGCACGTCCCACTACAAGGGCGCGGAAGTGGAGTGGGACGTCAAAATTGGTGACAAGTCGGGCTGGTCGGACAACTATGTCACCTACACCGCGACCCCCCGCAACGGGATCATCGCGAAGGAGGGCGTCCAGCGGATCATCTTCGGCAACGGCGGCGACTCCGTCGATCACATCCAGTGCAACGACATCCCCGAGGCCGTCGCAGTGCCCATGGGCCCCACCCAGTACACGTGCCAGGAGGTCATGAAGGACGGGAAGCTGTACTACCCGCAGCCGATGCGCGCCACCGAGGACGGCCCGCGGGCGTACTGAGGCGCCCGGGTTCGCAGGAGAGGTCCGGACAGGACGAACGACAACCAAGAGCGGCCGGCACCGCGCAGACTGCGGCACTCCCTGACCGGAGCCCGGCGGTTCGAGGTCGGCCCGCTGGACCTCGATGACGCCCGCCGCCGGTACGCCGAACCCGGATACGGGGCCACTCCCCAGCTCGGCGAATTCCTGCACGGCTACGGCGAGGCGACCCTCGCCGGGGTAGTCGCCCAGGAAGTCGGCGGGATCAGCGTGCCGGCCCGCGTAACTGACCACACCGAGGGCCTCGCAACGCCCGCCGTCTACGGCATCGCAGTGGACACCGTCATCGGCTCCACGATCGACGAGGCGGACATCTTCGCCCGGCGGATCACGCAGATGCGGTCCTACCTGGGCGCATACACCGGAGCCTTCCGCGAGGGCGACGTCGTCTACCTCTCCGGCCGACTGGTCCACGTCAACGGCCCGGACAAGGACAGCACCTTCGGCATCGAGCTGACGCCCTGGTCGGCCGCCGAGTCCTTCCTCGCCACCCTCGCCCGCTGACCGAGCGGACTTGGGGGAAGACCAGTCGAGCGGCGGGGCATACAACGCAGGCCCGGTCCTCCGACCGTCGGAGGACCGAGCCTGGCGCGTACTCGTAGCCGAAGGCCGCCACGGTTGGGCTTCGGGACACGCTGCCACTTCTTCCGGGTCACAACTCCCGAAATTCGGCCGTCTTCAGGCTCTTCGCGCTGCGGCCGCGAGACCGCCGGCCCGGGCTCGCACGTAGGGAAGCGGTGGTCTGCCAATTAGGGCGTGTATCGAAAGTGGATCTTGAACGTGAGATGATCTCGGTTCGTGGCACGTGGAGATCTGACGGATGCGCAGTGGGCTCGCCTGGAGCCGCTGCTGCCCAAGGGCAAGAAGCCGGGACGTCCGTCGATCTGTACGAGGCGGCAGCTGATCGACGGCATACGCTGGCGGACCCGGACGGGGACGCCGTGGCGAGATGTCCCGGAGTGGTACGGGCCGTGGGGTCGGGTGTACGACCTGTTCCGCCTCGGACGCTCGCGTGGCGGTCTGACCACCAAACTGCACCTGGCCGTCGAACAGGGCCAGAAGCCCATGTCGATCGTCATCACGGCCGGACACTGCAGGGACTCCCCGCAGTTCGAGCCCGTCCTGGAGGCGATCCGTGTGCCCCGCACCGGGCCGGGCCGACCGCGCACCCGGCCCGACCGGGTGCGTGCTGACTAGGCGTACGCCTCCCGCAAGAATCGCGCCTACCTGCGGCAATGCGGGATCCGCTGCACGATCCCGGACAAGGGCGACCAGGCCCGCAACCGCAAGAAGCGCGGTTTCCGCGGTGGCCGGCCGCCGAAGTTCGACCCGGTCGACTACCGCGAGCGCCACGCGGTCGAGTGCGGCATCAATCGCCTCAAGAGGCATCGGGCCGTGGCCACGAGATACGACAAGCTCGCGGTCCGCTACGAGGCGACCGTCCTCGTAGCGGCCATCAACGAGTGGCTGGGATTGAGGGGCCCCGCTGGTCTTACACGCGCTCCACTGGGACTGCGCAGGCCGCAGCGATTGCAGCGGTGTCCACCGCCGACCAGGCCGGGAAGTCATGGGGCAGATAGCGCCACTGGCAGCCCATCCGGTGCTGATAGAAGATCGCGTTCACTGCCTCCCGCAGATCGCAGGACCCGGGATCTCCGGTCGCTGACTACGCCACCCTCTCCTGCTTCCAGGCCGTGATCATCGGCTCGATCAACGCCCACTGCTCGTTTGCTAAGTCGCTCGGGTACGGCTCTCGCTTCATGCCCCGCATCCCAACATGGACATGCCCAGCAGGCGGCCTGTGCGACGATCAGTACCACGATCGAGCGATTACGAACCGAGGAAGATCGGACTTAACGTCCACTCAGCCCGTCCGACACAGCGCAGATCATTACTGCGTTCGGCGGACTGACGACAGCCGTTGGCCTCAGCATCGCAGGCGTTCTGAAGGCACTTGCTCTCCATTGTTCATGCGCGTACCGACATGGTGCGCGCCCATGAATGTCTTCCGCCAGGGGAGGGAACAGCGGTACCCGACGAAGGCGAGCCGACAACATGACGGCTAACCAGCGAGGCGGCCGACGATGGCGTCGTGCATGGTATCGGGCTTGCTCGCTGGCAGGGCGCCGTGGAAGTCGGCGCCGCCCAGTGCGGCTGCAGGAGCGCAGCTCATACCTCGCCAGCAACTCATGATGGTCGGAGTGGATCTGAACAGGCCGTTTGTGCACGGCGGGAAGTGGCGGGGGGCGTGCGCTACCGCTGGGCGGAGCATGTCACCGGCTGGCCTGCTGCTCCCTTCTTTTGGTCCAGAACGCGGTCATCGCCTTCCATCAGGAGGCAGTGCGCCACGCCTTTGCCAGTAGGCACGACCTTGAGGCGTGGAGTGTGCCCGCCGTCCTCCCGTACGCTCCATTTGGCTCCGCTCACCTTGGCCGGCACGCTTACCGCGCCGTTAAGGCCATCGACGTAGTCGTGCCTGACGGATTGCAGGTTGCCTCCTTCGGTCCAGGCTTTGTACGTCACGTCGGGACTCTTGGCACCGCAAGCCGTCAGGAGTCCGCAGGCGACAGCCAGCCCTGCCATCGTGGTGATGAGCTTCGTGGCTGCTGGTATGGGGAATGTGGGCATGACGTGGCCTCTCGGTCAGTGAGTTCGCTTGGGTGTGGGGTCGGGGAAGGATCTGTCGCCGAAGAGGACTCGGCTTGCCGCGGCCCGGCCGAACGGTGTACGTAGCAGGGTGAATCCCGCTGCTGCTGTGGCAGGCGTCCGTACGTGGGCCAATGCCCGGCGCAGCATGAGTCGTCCGCGGAAGTGGGGGCGGAGTGCGGCTCCGTCGTAGTTGCTCATCGTGTCCGGTTTTCCGGTGCGCAGCGCGTCGTCGAGGACCTCGGCTGCGAGTTTCGACTGCCGTAGGCACGGGTCCAGGCCGCCGGCGGTGAGGGGGGAGACCGCGCCTGCTGCATCCCCCACGAGAAGGCCGTCGGCGCAGCTGATCCGGCGCAGCAGGCCGCCGACGGGTATGGGGCCTGCGCGCCGCTCCACCGTTTCGGGACGTTCGGTGCCGGTCAGTCCGGGCGCTGAGGCGCTGAACCGCTCCATCGCATGGCGAAGACCGTCTGGATAGCGGTCGGCATAGCCTGCGACTCCGACATGGGCATGTTGCCCGTCGTTGATCACCCAGGCCAGGTAGCCGGGGGCGAGTGAGGGGTCGAGTACGCAGTGGAATGTCGGTGGCTGGTCGCTTCCGGGTAGTTCGAAGACCTCTTCGGCGCCGACGATCAGGTGGTGGTTGCGGTCGAGAGCGAGGTCGCGGGCGACTCTTGAGCGGGCCCCGTCGGCGCCGACGATGAAGCGGGCCCGGACCGTGGTCGGTCCGTCGCGACCGGCCAGGTGGAAGGTGTTGCCCTGTCGGCCGGCGTTGTGAAGTTCGGGGAACCTGCCACTGAGATGTCCGGCTGCGCATGTCACTTGCGGGAAGCCCTCTATGCGCTGATCAGCGGCTGTTTTACCTAGCTGATCACGATGTCAACATCCCGAATTTCAAAGTGACATGAAGCCGTATCGGTCGGTGTCACCTTCACCAAACCTCCTTCTGCAGAGTTCTGCCATGGTTCCTTCGTGAGGACAGGCCAGCGTGCGGTGGCGACCAGAGAATCCCAGTGGCGGCCACTGTCTACCTGCTGGGCGTCTCCACCTGCTGCGCTGTCCAAGGTGACATGGTCATGGCTGCTTTCTCGGCTATGACTGAGCCGACGGCCCCCAAAGGCACTGGCGGTTGCCTCATGGAGTGCCGGTGCGCACACCGTCATGTCTTGTACAGCAGTTGAAAGCGGGCTCCTTGTCTGTCCACTGATCGTAAAATGGTTGGGTGACGACCGGTTCTGCCTCTCCTTACTCGACTGGTGGTGGCGGTGTCCGGCTGGAACACCGTTACGCGGCGACGCTGCTCGCTGCTGTCCTGACCGAGGATCCGGTCAGCGAGCTCGGTGATGACATCGTTCCCTGTCTCGTGCGGTTGCAGGCGAGTGACATCAGCCCGATTGATGATGTCGTCCTGGAGGGCCGCACGGCCGATGGCCGGGGGCGTCGGGTCTCGATCGGAGTGCGCAGGGATCCTGCACTGACCACGAGCGATACGGCTTCGGTGCCGTTGGTGCGGTCCTTCCTTCGGATCGTGACCGAGCACTGGGAGCAGGCCGCGGCGGGGCGCTGGAGGGTCGCGCTGGCGGTCGGCGTGTCGAGCACCGCCGTGCGCGAGACGGACGCGCTGGCACAGATCGCGCAGGCCGTCTCTTCCTCGCAGGAGTTCCGCGAAGCCGTTGCGCGGTCGGCGGCAACGAACGGCAGTGTGCGGCGACGGTTGACGCATCTGGATGCCCTTGTGGCCGCGGCTGCCGATGGAGAGGCCGCGTTCTCGCAGGTCGACGCCAGGGAGCTGACGTGGCGGTGGCTGTCTGCCTTGCGGGTGCGGCAGCTACGGCTGGAAGGCGTGGATGAGACCGACCGCACCACAACGGTCTCGGCACTGCGGCGGGTGGTAGCGGACGGCGCCACCGAGACCGCGGACAAGGTGTTCGCGGCGCTGGCCGAGCTGACCGGCGCCTGGGCTTCGTCCGCCGCGCGCGTCGATCAGGCGCTGGTGCGCCGTGCGCTGAGCGGATACCCGTTGAACAGGTCGGCGTCCTACGAGCAGGCATGGTCGTTGCTGGACGGACTGGCCCGCCGTCTGCGCGAGGGGATCCGGGCCTACCTGTGCGCCGGTGAGGTGCGCCTTGAGCTGGAGCGTGCCGAGGAACGAACGCGTCTCGCCGGTGCCATGACGCACGCAGGCCGAACCGGGACTGCCCTGGTGGTGACAGGGGAACCCGATGTCGGCAAGTCCGCGCTCACCCTCCGCACCGCCGAACAGCTCGCCGACGAGGGCGCGGCGGTGGCCTCGCTCAGCCTGCGCGACCTGCCCTCCTCGGGGACGCAGGTCGAGCACCTCTTGGGACGGCCGATGGCGGATGTGCTGGCGGTAGGGGAAACCCGCCCGGTACGGCTGCTTGTTGTTGACGGCGCGGAGGCCGTTCTCGAAGGCTGCCGTGACCTGCTGCGTGAGCTTACTGCGGCCGCCTTCCAGGCCGGGCTCGGCGTGGTTGCCGTCAGCCGCACCGATGGGGCGAAGCGGGTCCAGGAGGTGCTGCAGACCGCCACTTCACTGGCAGGCTGCACCGGCGTACCGGCCGAGCATGTCGTGGCCCGGCTCACCCAGGCCGAGCGCCACCGGCTCGTTGAAACCTTTCGGTCCCTCATCCGGCTCAGCGCTGACACGCGAGCCGAGTGGCTGGTGGGCCGTCCCGGCCTGGTAGACGTCCTGCTACGAGCCGGAACCGTGACTGAGGCGAGTGACCTGCTGTCCGAGGCTGACGTGTTTGCCGCGGTCTGGAACGGACTCGTCCGCAACAATGAGGAACGTCCGGCTGACAGCGCCTCGCCGGACGACCGCGAACAGGCGGTCCTGGCGGTGGCCCGCCGCGTACTCGGCACACCCGAGGGCATGGCGCCGGGCGGTGGAGTGTGGGCGCAACTGCGCTCCGACGGAATCCTGCGGGCACCGGCCAATCCCGCACTGGCCGCAGGCGACGAATTCGCCACCGACCTTATCCGCGACTTTGCGCTGTGCCGACTGTTCCTCACGGACGGCTGGCAGCCCCTGTACACCGCCGGAGCACCACGATGGACCGTCCGCGCTGTCCGGCTCGCCTGCCAGGCCAAACTCCTCGTCGGAGATCGGGCAGCCGCCTGGCGTGCGCTGCGCCACGAGTTCGACCAGCTCAGCCAGGCTGAGGGGGAGCGGTGGGCCGAAGTCCCCATCGAAGCGCTGCTGACCCTTGGCGACGCGCAGACGGTCATCGAGCACGTGTGGGACGAACTCGCCGCCGACGACTACCGCGGCCTGCAGACCCTTTTGCGCCTAGCGCACCTTCGCTACGTCACGGGAACCTTCGGAGATCCCTTCGCACTCGCACCGGTTGTTGCCGCCACCTACTGCAGCGACCGCGACCTTGGACAGCGCAACCGCTACACCCAGCGCGGCATGGGCGAGACCATCCGCAAGCTCGTCCTGGCGTGGCTGCGCGGCATGGCCCGTGACCGCCACGGGCCCGATCCGCTGCGCCAGCAGGTACGTGATCGCATCCTTGCCGCAGAGCCGCCGCGCTACGACGAGTTCGCGGTCGAAGCACTGGCCACGCTCGGCCCCGACACCGACAACCCCACCGAACAGTGGCTGCGGGACACGGCAACCAACGACCCCTACCGGCTGCAGTCGGTCATCGAGTCGCCTGGAGCCGTTATCAGCCTGGCCGAAACCCACCCGCGGCTGCTCCTCGACCTCACTGAGGCGTACTACATCGAACACCCCGACCCGGACGACATGCCCGGTGGCCTGCACGACAACGGCATCCGCGACCTCCGGCACGGGTTCGGTTTCGGCCCTCCGTTTGCCGCCTGGTACTACGGCCCGTTCTTCCAGCTGCTGAACAAGCTGCCTGCCGACACCCTCGACATGATCAACCGGATGCTCGACCACGCCGCAGCCATTCGCGTGCAACCCGCGCGGTACCGGCCTCTCGGCGCCGCCCCCAGAGGCCCTGGCACTGCCCCGGACGGCATCGACTTCGACATCTCCGGCATCGGCACGCGGCACTACGTCGGAGACGAACATGTATGGGGCTGGTACCGCGGCTCCACCGTTGGCCCATACCCGTGCATGAGCGCGCTCCTCGCCGTGGAACGGTTCGCTGACCACCTCCTCGGCCAGCTGGATATTCCTTCCAAGGCAGTCGTGCAACTACTGCTGCGGGCCTGCAACAACCTGGCCATGCCGGGGCTCGTCGTCGGCCTGCTCATCCGCCACCGTGACGCTGCCTCGGACCTGCTCGACCCGTGGCTTGCCTCCCCGGACGTGTGGGCGCTGGAGTTCACCCGCGTCACCGCGGAAGGCCACCTCCACGTACAAGGGGCCGACCCCGACGACGTGGTCGGCCGAGACCGGCGCCGCCTCAGCCCGCGGGACGTCGCCGCGGAGATGACCCTCCGCGCCATGCTCGCGGGTGACCAGGCACGCCTCGACGCACTCGCCGCCATCGCAGACCAACTCCTCGCCCACGCACAGGCGGCGGTCGCGGACGATAACGGCGACCAGCTCATCGTCGTCCAGGGATGGGCGTCAGTCTTCCGGCCCGAGAACTACCCCGCCCACCGCGCCCCGGACGGCTCGGTCGTGGTGCAGTACGAGCCGCCTGTCCCGGTGGCCGAAGCACTCGCCCCCTCGGCAGCCGACTTCCAGGCAGGAAACGAAGCACTACGCCTGGAGCTGACCTACACCGACCACGACCGCCACCCCGACGGATGGCCGGCAGACACCCTCCTGGCCGATATCGCGCTCGCCCGGCAGTTCGCCGCTAATCCGCCCGCCAGCGGGCCCCTGCACCCCCAAGACCCCCTAGCAGCCGTCGCAGCCGCCGCCATCGTCAGTCACGCCCGCGCACACCTTGCCGTCCCGGATGACGCCCTTCGCTGGGCAGCCGACACCGTCCTGGCCGCTGCCATTACCCCGCGCCTCGACGTCATGAGCGACGAAGGGACGACGTACCCGATGGCAGCCGACCGCGCGGCCGCCAAAGCCGTCCCCTCCCTGTTGCTTGCACCGTTTGACCAATTCGGCCTCGACACGGCCCGCATCCAGGAGGCCCTCACCGCGCTGGCCACCAGCCTGTTCGACGAGGTCCGCACCGCCCTCGTCGCCGGCTGCGCTCCCGTCTGGAACGTCCCCTGCCCAGGCACCGACGACACCGGCTGCGGCCGGCACGAGCCCTTGTGGGCCGCAGTCCAAGCGGGACTCGGCGACTGCCGCCTCGGCCCGTGGAACCAACAAGCCCAGCGCCGCCAGCCGCAGTTCCTATCACCCCCCTACACCGACACCCTGCGAGCCGTCCCCGCCGACGAACTGCTGGTAAACCGGCTCGCCATGCCCATCGCCTGCACCGCCGCGGCGCGCAGCACCGCCTGCCTGACGTCCCGGACAGCCGCACTGCTGCCCGTCTTGCTGGAGGCACACCGCATCGGCGTCGACCACTGGATGGCCCAGGGCTACAGCGGATATGACCAAACCCCGCGCGAACTCGTGGCTCGCGTCCTCATCGACCTCACCGCTCAAGGCGAAACGGAACCGCTCACCGCGCATCTGCAGACCTTCGCCACCAATGCCAACGCCCTGCACCACCTGCTGCAGGACTTCGCCCTGCTGTTCACCTACGATCCACAGCTGCGCGCCGTGCTACCAATCGTGTGGGCGCATGCACTGAAAGTCACGCTCGATGCCCTGGACGCAGGCGCTGACCTGTACGCGAACGGCCACTGGGCCGACTATGCCCTGGGCGCTCTCCTGCCGGCACCACAGCTCCGCCCCGCCGACACCAACCCTGACGACACCCTCGAGCGTGCCCGCCGCGACTGGCTCACTCCCAACGCCCTGAGCGGGCTGGCCGAACGGTGGATCGCCGTTGCCGACGGTGAGCCCAAAGCAGCCGACGCACTGGCTCAGTATGCCCGCACCGCTCCCTATACCTGGCAGTGCACTACAGGGCTCACATGGCTCGAACGCATCATCAATGGCCGCTACGACGCCTTCGCCAACCGCTGCTGGTTCGTCACCCACTGGCTGACTGAGATACGCGAGACAGCAACACCCTCTGCCCCCACGCTGAGCCACTGGCGCCGCATCGTCGATGGTCTCTCCACGGCCGGCGACAGCCAGGCCGTCGAGCTTCAGCGGATCGACGAATAGCGCGTTGGCCCGGCGTGTTTCCCACCCAGCCAACGAGCCGTTGGTCAGGCTGGAGCCTGACCCTGCTTTGGGCGGCCGCAGTCACCAGGTCGGATTACGGCGTGTACTGAAGGCGATAGGCCGGGAGCAAGGACAAGCGGCAGTCGCCCCTGCTTGACCGTCAGCGCTCCGGTTGATGAACGACATGCGGTCCGGCGCTTGGCGGGCGGAACGCGCAGCCTCGAGTACGCGAGCATCTTGCTGCGGACCGGTTGTCAGTGGCAGCAGTTAGCCTTCACGGTCATGAGTACTGTGCGCCGTCCGGCATCTGAACTCCCCAGTGACCCGGCCCACTTGCGGTTGATCTACACCCATGGACACCCTGCCGTCCCCTACGAGGACGAGGACACGCTCGAGCACTGGCATGTCTCCATTCGTGCCTTCCATGATGAGGAGGAGGAATGCGAAGACGGTTGCACGGAAGCCTGCAACCGGCTCGTCAAGGACGGCAGTGAGGTGGGCTATGTGGGGCTGTGGCGGCTGCGCGACTATACCGGGGTGGACCGCTGGATGGTCGCGGACGCCGAGTCGGGTGACCTGGAGAGCATCGCCGCTGCCGTCCTCGACAACCGCGAGTACTCGGCAGCCTTCGAGGAGGCCATCGAGTGCCCAGTGGGGGATCTGCTCATCCTGGACCGGGTGTTCTTGGCCAAGCCCTGGCGCGGATTCGGCCTGGGCCCGGTGTTCGCGGCAGAAGCCATCCGCCGGCTGTCTGGCGGATGCTGCGCGGTGGCTGCCGAACCCGGCATGGCCGAATGGCCCGATAACAGGGAAGAGGTGACCGCCGCCTACCGCGCCGCGGCGAAAGAGAAGATCGCGGCCCTATGGGAGTCGATCGGCTTTCACGCCTTCCAGCGTGGCGTGCAGCTGCTGGACACCAGCCTGCAAGAACCCGTCGACCTGCACCGGCAGCGCAGAAACGACCTCGAAGAGCTCGCCGCCGCCTACCAGGCCCACCTCAGCGGCCGGTCCGCCACGCCCACTACAAAGCCCCAGCTGGCCCCAGCCGCGCCCCTCCCGGCCCCGTCCCCTGCGCTGGCCGACGCCCACCACCAGCCTGCTTCAGGGCCGATGGTGGCGGTAGCGGAGGGCGGTGACGGGCTGGCGGCCGCTACGAGTCTGTCCGACCTTCAGCAGGACTGCGCGACATCCGGCTGGAGCCGCAGTGATCGCGCGATCGCCCTGCAGGCGGCTGAGCAGTCCACCAGCGACACCGACCTTCGCGATCTTGCCGCGGAGGTCGAGGGCGCCCACTTCGGCCTGCGCGATGCCTGGGCCGCCGCGCTCACCTTCCCCGGCCGCTGCTTCAATCTGCACCCCTTCCGTCAGGACCCCGCCAGGCTGGGGCCGCTGGCCGACGTGTGGGTGTACGGCTCCAATCTCAACGGCCGCTACCAGGGCCGCTCCCATGCTGTGGGCGGAGACTGCCAGCACTCCCGCCCCCTTACCCCGCGCACGGAACGGATGACACTGGCCCAACTCATCGAACTTGGCAGCTTCTGGGAATGGAACGGCCCCGGCTGCGCCTTCTGCCACGGTTGGTCGGGACAGCGTCTGACGCCTGCCCAACACGCGCACTACCTGAGCGTGGCCGACGACTATCCTCACTGACCCGCATGGCACCACACGTCAGGGGCCGACACACCGTGTGTGGGCCCCAGCCGCGGACGGTCTGCTGCGGTGCGCACCCGCCCCACGGGGGCGCCGTCGGCATGCGCGCACGGCTTGGCGTCACACTCGCCGCCGATTCCTCTCGATGAGAGGGGACGCGGGGATGGAGATCACTCGTCGGTAGGACGGCTCATCGAAGGGCGCGCGCGGCTATGCCTGGGCCCCGCGGGCCACCGGCGGAAGCTCATGAACGGCAGAGAGGCTGTACGGGGTGCTTGGGGTCAGCGGGAGTAGTCGGCCGGAGTGACGCGGTTGCCAGTGACGAGGCCGACGATGATGGCGCGGTCGATGGTGGCGCCGGTAGGGCGGTGGGCGGTGGTCCAGGTCAGCTCGTTCAGGCGCAGGGTTCCGGTGGTCTTGCCAGTGAGGTCGAGTACGAGGAGCTGTCCGAACGGGGCGTTGGTGTTGGTGTATTCCGCGGCTTGCTTCGGGTAGTGGCCCTCCAGATAGGAGGGGGTGTTGTCGGTGGCGTCCTTCTTGATCTCGGTCAGGTAGCGCAGGGAGCCGAAGTGGACCATGACGTCGGCGCGGCCCATGCCGACGTCGACGGTCTCGACCTGGACAATGCTGTGCAGCTGGCCTGACTGGAGCCAGTGGTGGAAGTCCCGCTGCAGGTCGCTTTCCAGGGGTTCGCGTTGCCCTGGCCCGCGCTTGCGCCGGTAGTCGTAGGGCGGAATCGTCTTCCCGTCTGGGCCCTTGGCGCCGGGGCCGAGCAAGTTGGTGCGAGTGAGGTCGATGCGGCTCTTGAGGAACCGCAGGGTCTGGTCAACCAGCGCGGTGAAGGTGTGACGCACCTGACCGGTGAAGTGGGGGTGTGTGGACAACTGCGCCAGGATCTCGTCCAGGAGGGGGACGATGACCGGGTCGGTGGCCTGCAGTCGTGCTGCGTCTTGGGTGTAGGCGAGAGCCTCGACCTCCGCGAGTGCGGCGTCATCCAGGTGAACGGCGATGTCGGCGGCCTTCTGCGGCCCCAGGGCCAAGGTGAGGAACGGGGCGAGGCGGAGCAGACGCGTCGTGGCCCCTCCAGGGTCCTCGCTCTCCTCACCGCTCTCAGAGGAACTGCTCGCGCCGGAGGACGTCGTGGCGGTGCGGGCCTCGATACGCGCGAGTACCGCGGCCGCCGTCGCCGAGTCCAGCCCTCGTGCGGGTTGCTGCTCAGGGTGGGTAGCCGCGTGCCGCAGCGCGGCGAGGAAGCTGTGCTGGCGTAGGAAGCCGTCTTCGATGGCCGGTTCGATCAGCGAGGCTAGGCCGGTCAGGTCCTTGTCGCCTTGGCCGACAGGCCGCACGGTGCGGGCGGTCCGGTAGACACCGAGCACGTAGTCCAGCGCCTGCCAGCAGTCCATCCACACCGGCTCATCCAACAGGGCGCTTGCGGAGCGTAATTGGAGTAGCAGGTGACTCCATGCGGCCTCAGCGGCACGACGTGGTTGCAGCCACGGCGGCTGGTGGGTGCCATGCAGCCACGCCGACTGCTGCTCGAGTGCGCGTTCCAGGGCGTCGGCCGCGTCGGCGACCTGGGCGGCATTGCCGGCGGCGAACCCGAGCAGCGCGTCACATACCGCAGTGTAGGCATCAGCGTCCTGGCGGGCTTCCACCGCGGCTGCGGTGGTCGCGAACAGGCGCCGAGCCTGAGCGAGATGACAGGTGACCTGGTTGAGATCACCGCTGGACAAGGCGCTGCGCAGACGGTCGCAGCCCAGCTCGAACCAGGCATCAGCGTCGGCTGCTTCGTCCTGGGACAGTTGCTGCAGCAGATCGCGGATCGTCGCAGCGACGGTCTCCTCACCCGACCAGCAGTCCAGGACGACGCCGAGCAGTCTCGGCATGCGTTCGAGAAAGTCGTCCGGGCCGTCCAGGGGAAGTTCGTCCAGTGCTTCCCACACCCGGTAGGGGGAGACTGCTTGCGCAGCGGCCAGCCGCACGGCGCCCTCTAGACGGGCGGCCGCCACCAGCGGGGTTGTGTGCACCGCTGCAGCAAGGTCGTTCAGCAGCGCGCTGTTCAACTGCTTCGCCCAAGCGCCGGCCGCGGTCGGGCTGCCGAGGAGTGTCTGCAGCACGCCGGTCAGGTGCAAGAAGCTGCCTTGACCGGCGAGGCCTTGAGGGAACGCTGCTGCTGCGGTAGTCCACTGGGTGTCGCAGCGTTCGAAGGCATCTACGATCGCCTCCGCGAGCAGCGGTGCCATCGGTCCGGCGGCAGCCACCTTGGTCTGGTCCGCGACGGCCTCGCAAGACAGGGCGAGGGAGGGGAAGGTGATCGGCGTGCCCTGGGCGGCCAGCGAGCCCAGACGGTCCATCAAGGTTTCGGTCACAACTCCTCTCCTTCCCCACCCAGCGAGGCAGCGGTCACCACAACGGTTCGCCTGCCTTGGTCTGCACGACGCTCCGCTTCGGCAGTACTTCTTCCACCAGCTCTGGGTCTGCGGTGGTCAGCACGATCTGCAGCTTGTTCTCTCGGGCAACAACGGTCAGTTCCCGAAGGAGGGTGTGCGCGTCGAGATCCTGGACCTCCTCCGCCTTGGGACTATCGATCAGCAGCAGTCCTGGGTGGGTGGACACGCCCTGCTCGGCCCCGACACGCAGCAGTGCGATGACGACGGCGATCCGCAAACGCAGCCGTTCCCCAGCGCTCTGCTTGCTGAACCAGTCCTCAGCCATGCCGTCCTTGACGATTTTCAAGCGTCCGGCGCGGTCGATCTCTACGCGCTCCAGCGAGACGATGCCGAACTGGCGCCCCAGCCCGGCGATCTCGCGGTTCAGGGCGTCGAAGAGCGCGTCACCGCTGGATCGGCTGTCGTCCTCCAGGATCTTGGCCCCGACTCGGAGCACCCGAACCTCTCGACTTTCCGTAGCGGAGGAAGGTACCGGTTCTGCTTCCGGCATGACGCTCAGCGCGCCCTCCCAGCGCAGTACCTCCTCGCGCGCTTCAACCACGGCAGGCAACAGGGTCGCAGACTCGGCCGCCTGTAACTGTTCGGTTGCAGCGTCCAGTTGCGTGGTGAGGTCGTGCAAGCCCGCCTCCACGGCCTCCAATGCGTCCTTGGCGGCCTTCTCCGCCTCGCTGCTGGCCTCCAGCCGCTCCGCGGCCTCGGCGATGATGTCCTCCGGAGTGTCCTCCTCGCCGGTCTCCACAGGGCGATCGCACACTGCGCAGGCGTGAGTGTGGCGCTCCCGCAGTCGCCGCTCCTCCTCGATGTCCTGGTCGCACCGCGGGCAGGCGGTGGGGTTGAGGCCGTGGAAGAGCCGCCGGGCTACCGCGCTCTCGGACACATCGTTGAACAGCTTTTCGTCACGCTGCCGTTCTCCACGGGCCTGTCGGCATGTGGCCATCAACTCCTGCCACTGGCCTTGCTCGTCAGCGACAGCTGTGGCCAACCGCTGGCAGCGTCCGGCTAGTTCCGACAGTGAAGCCCCTGGCTGTGCGGCGGCCGTGACCGTCTTCAACCGCTCCTGCGCGGCTTCCAGCTTCGCCTGGACCTGCGTACGCTGCTCGGCCACCGCTCTGGTAAAGGCCTCGGCGGCGGCGCGCTGCTGCTTCTCCTGAGTAGTGCGCAGGTCCTTGGCAGTCTTGACCCGGGCCAGGGCTGCGGTGGCGGGCAGGTCCAGGAACACCTGCAGGAGCCGGCCCGGCAATCCGGCGATCGACTGATCCCCGAGCAGCACTTTGTCCCCGCCCGCCGGCAGGTAGATCGCCCCGTAGTATGCAGGCCACCCGTGGGTCTGGGTGGACGTGCCCTTGACGCTGTTGACCAGCGGCTGCAGATCGAGGCGGTCCATCATCAGTGCCTGGACCTGCTCGGTGAAGCTGGAGGCGTGCGAGGCGCGCAACAGCGCCGTGATGCCCTGCTCAGGCAGCGGGACACGCGTACTCGACAGCGTGTCCAGCTCAGGGCCCGCCAGCACGACGGCCGAGGCGATGTCACCGGACTCGACGTCCAGGCGGAACCCCATCGGCTGACCAGCGACCACCGCGTCCAGATCCACCTGCTCCAGCCACATCCGCACGCCGCTTTGCAGCTCCCGCGGCGTCCCGCGCAGGCACCACGTCACCAACTCCAATACGCTGGTCTTGCCCCGCAGGTTGGACGCCACCAACGCGGTCACACCCTCATCGAACCGGATCGTGCTGTCGAACCGACCCGGTGCGACAGCACCGGTGCGCACCCCTGCCACCCGTAACCGGCTCAGCCGCAGTGACCGCCGGCGCGCCGGCGTGCTCACCAGCGGCAGCCCATAGGCGGCGAACACGTCCTGGACATCTTTCACCGAGGTCGCTGCCAACGCCGCGATCCGCGCCTCAATCGACTCCTGCTCGGCCATCACACCGCCCCCGCCGCGGCAGCGGCACGGAACTCGGCCAGCCGCGCCCGGGCCTTGGCACTGACCGAGCCGATCCGCGTCCGACGCTCGGTCTGTGCGTACTCGCGCTGCAGGTACTGCCTCGCCTTCAACCCGCTTCCCCCCAACCCATCCGCCAGGTCCAGCACCAGCCGGACCCGATCCACGTAGTACACGAACTCCGGAGCCTGTCCGACGACGTCCCGCGCCACCACACGTCCCTGATCCAGCAGGAAGTAGTCATGCTGGCGGATCCGGTTCACCGTGCCGCGGCGCCGAACCACCACCAGCCCTGCGCTGCGCAGTACCGCCAGCGCGTCGTCCAAGGGCTCGTAGGCGCCGAAGTGATGACGCAGCATCGGGTATCGGCGAACCTCCGGCTCCTCGGACTCCAAGATCTGTGCCGCATGGTCGAGCAATACCGTCTCGCCGCTGGCCTCGTAGTCGTTGAGCAGTTCATCCGCGAGGTAGTCCGGGTTCCGCAGCCAGAAGTCCAGCTTTTGCAGCCGCAGCTGCGCGCGAAGCACGCCCACCGCGGTTGCCAGGCGCGGATCCTCCAGGTCCGCGCTGCTCACCGGCTCGCACGCGCCGTCCAAGAGCAGCAGTGCCCGCACCGCGTCCTGCTCCCGGCTGGTTATCCGAGCTTCGTCCCCCTGGCCGGCCGTCACATCCTGATCCACCACGTCAGCCTATCGACGTGATCAGTTCGCGTACATCGTCCGGCAGGCGGTGTATCAGGGCACCGCATTACGACTCGGGTACTGACGCTCTGACCGCCCCACCGCTGCGGCTTGCCCGCGCCGCACAGGAAGACCGGCGCACGGGAGGATCGACCTGCGCGCCGGTCCTCCCGTGCGCCGGTGGAAAAGCCACCGAACTCCCTCCCTGGCCTTCCGGCCCACGCAAAGCTGGTTGTCCCTCCCGCACGCGCTCCTCAGCGTGTACCCGCCCTCTCACGAGACGCCGCCACACCATGGGCCGTTCTACGAGCGACAGGGGTTCACCGTCCTGGAGCCGGGAGAGAGTATTGATGTCGGCTATGTCCTGACCGGTCGGCCAATCGGTTTGGGAGCCGGGCCGGGGGAGCAGCTCTTCCTGCGCTGGAGAAGGAACTGATCCCACGAGACCCGGCGGCGCCTGGGTCGGCGTGCCCACCCGATCGGACTGAGGCTTTCGCGTAGGCCCCGGCCCGGCCGCATACCGCTCGCCGGCCAACAGCCGCGCCCGAACGCGACCCGAGCTCGCGGTGGGCGTGCCCGGGTAGAGGGGAGGCCGACCTTGCGGTGCCAAGGCGAGCAAGAAGCAGCCGTACGGTCACCTTCGCTGGTTGAGTTTGGTGGCCACCCGGGGCAGCCCCAGGCCGCGTACTGCTCCAGCAGTTCATCGTCCAGCCCGGCCGCGCCGCTCGCCGGCCTTGTTCATCCGCGCCAGCAGCCGCAAATCGCAACGCGCGCTCTTGTTGTCGCAGCCGAGGTGCAGCCTGCGACCGCCTGCGAGTTCTCTGCAGGGGCGTGTCCCACCGAACCACGCTGCGGGACACGATCGTTGCACGCATCTGGCACTCCAGGCAGAGGACACGCCTTCCGGCACCTCCATGTGCAGTCAGAGTGGGCACCACGTCATGTGAGGAGGCTGCGAAGGGAACTCCTGCTCACCCGATCATCTGCCACACAGTGCCCGTGAGCACCTCACGCAACTTTCCTGGCACAATGCCTCCTATGGATTCGGGGGCTATCGCAGGACTGCTAGGGGCAGTAATTGGCGCGGTCGGAGCACTTCTTGCCGCTCGGATCACGGGGCGACTCGGCTCGCGGGGCCAACATGCCCAAGTGCGGCATCAAGCCCGCCGGGAAGCGTACGTTGCCTTCCTGAACAGTGTCACGGAGTTCGAGGGCGCATTCATACCCGTCAAGCTTGCTGCAACCGCTGGAGACGACAGCAGATTGGCTGCGTCCCTGGACGCACTGGTGTCCAAGTATGAGTCAGTTCGTCGTGCTGAAACGGCCATCAGCCTCGAAGGCCCCGAGGAGTTGGTGGGAGCCGCTGCTGCTACCGTAGTCGCTGTTCGTGGAGTTGTCTCTGCGCTGTCGGAGAACGCTCGGGCAGCATCGACCAGTGTTTCCGTTCAACACGTGGTGACCGCACGCAACAGCTTTGAACACCGCGCCAAACTGGTCCTGGACTCAGCCGAGCACATTCCTAACCTCCGGTACCCGGTGCGACTGCGCCCTTGAACCACGAGTGTGAGGTTCGATGATGTTGCCATCGTGATGTTCGGCCTCGCGTGTCACTGAAGGAGAGACGCGCATTGGCTGATCAACGGTTGTTCGGCTAGTCGATCACGGTGTCAGGAGGGGACGCTCCGTGCACCGGTGGAGCGGCACACTGTTGAACGCACACAACCCGGGTACATCACCCGGCGCGGATGGGCGGGGGATCCCTGCGCACAGCGACTCGGCCAAGAGGCCGTCACGGCATCTCGACGGCGCTGGCCGACCATGACGCCGTGCACCCAGCCGGGCAAAACCGACACGCGTTACTGCAGTGGGTGCCCATCGCATATGGAGCCATTTGGTTGAACAGCGCTACGTCGCAGGAGTGTCGGGACCAGTGTCGGACCGCATGTAGCCAGGGTTTCTGAGATGCCCATGCCCCACAGACACATCCACTGGTGCGCCGCGCTCCTCATCCTCGTCGCCGTGGCCGCGGCAGCGCCAGCCCCTCAGGCGACCTGTGTACCACAGCCGAGCACTACGTGAAGAACGGGAACCTGGCCGAGGCAGTTGCCCTCTACGCGCCCGACGCGGGTGAGACTCCGCTCACTTGCTCGGCTCGTGGATTGAAAGATGTCAGTGACCAACGGAAGAAAGCCCGAGACGTCGCGGCCGAAGGCCAGAAGAAGCTTCGGGAAGGTGAACAAGGCGAAGCTAGAACCAAGTTCAACGAAGCTCTAAATTTGGATGTTAAAAACGCCCAGGCAAGCGCTGGACTGGCGGAGATCGATGCTCAAGAGAGGCGCCCAGCGGAGCGAAGATGGAACCACTTCTACAGTGACTGGATTTCTCCGGCGCTGGAACTCATTGTGCCATTCCTGGTTGCTTTTGTTGTTTTGCTTGCCCTGAGCGGCTTGCTTGCCCGAGGGCTTGTCAACGTCAACTCAGTGGCCTGGCCAAGAGGACTACGCAAGCCTCTGGGGATCGTTGCTTCGGTCCTGCTGGGTGGCGCTGCTGCAATGCTTCCGGTGTACACCATGTTCCCGTTTGAACCAGAAGTGCTTGTGCCCTGTCCCGCCTTCATCACATTGCTTGTGCTGCTGCTCACCGCGCTGTTCTCTGCCGTGGGGGCAGACCTGTGGTCTCGCAAAAAAATTGGAGGCACACCTGCCGATGGTGGGCGACTGGTGGCGACTTTTGGTGCCTATGGGATTCCTTGGGATTGCTGCTTTGCTCATCGCCGCGCTGCTGCCTGATGGTTCGGAGCGGACGCGGTATTGGCTCCTCACCGCATACGTGCTTCTTGCGGCCTATGCGGTGTTGCTGACAGCAGCAGTGCACGGCCAGAACTTGCGCCTTCAGGTCGTGGTCCAGACTGCGGAGGGGAAGACCGACGCAGCAGTAACCGACTACCTTCTCGCCCGCATTCAGACGCTTGGGGCGGAGTCGCCACCTCGCCTGCGCATGCATTCCTCTACTAGCTCAAGCCCTCTCAGTACTGTCCAGAGCGAGGATCTCAGCGCGCTGCCCGCAGGAAGGGTAATTGGCGCACTCTCTGCTCTCTTTTTCGTGCTTCGCCCAGACCTCACCTGGCGTGCCCGAGTCAGCATCGTCGACGCCAACCGCGTCGCTGTAGCTCTCTCCCGTAACGGCAACCACGCGGCAAGCGTCATCTTCAGCCGCCTCGACATGGCCTGCCGCCTGTCGCCGAGGCCACCTCGGAGGAAGGCGCCGCAAATGGAGACCGTCTCCGAGCGCAACTACTCACCGGCGCCGCGGCCTTCATCCTTGTGCACCTGAGTGAAGTCCACGAATGGCTCCAAAGAGGGCTGTACTACACCCGCAGTTGGAAGAGTGTCACCCTTCACGTCATCGCCACGAGTGCGGCACTCATCGACGACGCAGAGCAGCGCACTTCCCTGCTCGCCCGAGCGGTCAACGAGGACCCGCAATACCCCCTGGCCCGCCTTGAGTACCTGTGGGCCCTACAGGGGGCAACAGAGATGGGTGGGCCGGCGTACCGACAGTTCGCATACGCCCTGGACAACGAACTTGACCAACTGCGCCTGCCGGACAGGTCACCTCTCCTCATGCGGGCGCTGTACCGGAGTGCTGCCCAGCGGATTAACCTTCACGCCGCCGACGAGTTCCCTGTTGAGAACCTTGAAGATGCAGTCAAGGCCGTGAATAAGTTTGACGAGCAGTGCAAAAAGAACTACACGGGGATCGCGCAGTGGGATCGATTCGCCGAGCAGGTAACACCGATCGCCAACGTTCTGCTACGCCAGATCGAGGCGCTACAGCTGCCGATTGGACCCCTGCGTCCGCCCGCCGAGAGCACAGTGGTGCCCCGGCTCGCCTATGAGAACGCATGTCTGGACTCCTTCCTCGAACGGCGAGGAGCAGCCACACCAGAAGATGCCATCCAGCAGCTGCGCTTCGCCCTGCCCAACGAGCGCGACAAAGAGGAAGCAAGACAGGATCCGTGCCTGAGTTCGCTGAATAGGAAGGACGAATTCAGAGCGCTCGTGAAGCCTAGCTCCCCCCGTGGCAGGGCACGCAGACATGCCGTGCGGTACCGCAACAACTGACCTCGTGCTGCCACCTCGTTCCTACCGTTCAAGCTTGAGGTCCTGCGCTGCCCCTTCACCGTCAGCGGTCAAGGGATCGACCGTCAGGGTGCCGTCATCGCGCAGCTGGGCGTGGCGGGCGAGTAGGGCGAGATCCTGCTCCAGGCAAAGGCCGGCGTGGTCCGCGATGGGGGCGCCGCACCGCGCTGTCCGCCAGAACCCCATCCACTGCGCGTCACCAGCATCTGATAGCAGGTGTGTTCACCCGGCGGAGATGAAACGGCACGGTGTCACTCATTGCGGGGATCGGCAGGGCCACCGCCTCAAGCGCTGCCTTTAGCCTCGTACCAGGCGCATCTCACTCGGGTCGCCTGGCCGAACTACCTTGTCTGTCACCGCCGTTCACTGCTGGAGGCTGTACGTGATCACCGTGCCGTTATCCGCCCGCCCGCTCCAGGGGTGCTGGCACCGGTGACGACGTTGGACGACGCCTGGCAGGTGGGCTTGGGGCGGCATCGGGACGAGTTGCGGCCTGCAGCAGTCCGCCAGCTGCTCAGGCTGCGGGAGTCGGGGAAGCTGACGACCGCGCACGTGAGGTTGGTCGCCGATTCGGTGGACGTGAGCTTACGCACGGCGTGGCGCTGGCTGGCGCAGGCCGAGGAGACCGGCTCGCCGGAGAAGCCTGAGCGCCGGCGGTTTCGGATCACCGAAGAGATCATCGATGTTCTCGCCGACCACCAGGGCAACGTCAAACGCGTCCACGAGCACCTGGTGCGCGCCGCCAAGGAGGCGGGCCGGAAGCCGGTGGGTCTGACCACGCTGCACGATGCCATCGCCCGTGACCTCGATCCGGGTTTCATGGCAGGGCTGCGGGAGGGCATTCCGGCCGCCCGCGGCTTCGACCCCGCCTTCCAGCGGCCTCCGGTGGCCCGTAATCAGGTGTGGGAGGGCGATCACAAGCAGGCTCCCACTGTCGTGATGATGCCCGACAAGAAGCCGTTGAAGGTGTGGGTGACCTGGTTCGAGGACCGCGGCACCGGCTATGTGATGGGCTGGGCGGTCACCGCCGGCTCCGCGCACCGGGGATCGGTTCTGGCGGCCGTGCGGGCGTCGGTGTTGCGGCAGGAACCTTACGGGCCGGCCGGGGGACTGCCGGAGCTGGTGCGGGTCGATGGCGGCGCCGACTTCCTGTCGAAGACGGTGCGGCGGGCGTTCGGGCTGCTGGGGGTGCCGGTGCACCGGGTGCGTAGTGCCCGTCACAAAGGCGGTATCGAGCGGTTGAACCGCACCAGTATGACCCGTTTCTTCGCCGACCTGCCCCGCTACACCAAAGCACCCCTGCTCGATCACCGCCGACGCCTCGGCGACGAGGACCCGCCGCTGACCTTCGAGGCATTCGTGGAGCGCCTGGGGGAGTGGGTGCACGAGCACAACACCAAGCACATGGTGAAGCGCACCGGGGTGACGCCGCTTGAGGCGTGGCTGGCCGACCCCACCGAGATCCGCTCCGAGCCCACCCCGGCCGAGCTGCGTGCGTTCATGCTGGAGAGCGACCACAGGCCCCGGAAGATCACCAGTCACGGGGTGGAGTTCGCGGGCCGCTGCTACATGCCCGAGAACGGCGTCGGCCGAATCGGAGTTGAGGTGCGGGTGCGGTGGATGCCGCACCACAGCCACGAGATCGACCTGTACACCTTCCGCGGCGACCGCTACCTGGGCCGGGCGTTCCTCAGCGACGAGGCTACCGAGGAACTGCGCGCCAAGGTCCTTGCCGACCGCCAGGAGCACAGCGCTGATCTGCGCCGGGCACTGCAGCGCTCCGGTGAGCGCAGACGCGACCGTTATCTGCCGGCTACCGAACCCCAATTGCCCGTCCAAGCAACCCGCATGACCAGGGACGAGGCACTCGCCGAGCTCGCGGGCACCAGCCAACGAGCGCCTGCTGCTCCCCGCCGGCGCGAAGAGCCGTACCAGCCCCTGACCCCCATCCCGGTCGGCTGGGCACGCCCCGGCCAGGCCGCAGCACCCTCGAATCCGCCCTCGGAGGACGCATGACCACCACCACCGCGCCGCAGCGCCAACCCGATCCTGCGGCGCCACGCCGTCCCGACCTGCGCCCGCAGTTCTTCCTCGGTCTTGAGGACTCCTCGCTGGTCGCCACCGACACGCTGCTGCAGATCAAGGACACCGTCGTCGACACTGTCGAGTCCAGGGCGATGTCGGTGATCTATGGGGATGCCGGGCTCGGCAAGAGCTTCGGCACACGGGCCACGATCCAGGAGATGAACCCGGATCTGATCCTCCCGCTGGACTTCGCCCGCTCCCGCCCGGGGCCGAAGGACCTGCGCGAGGAGCTGTTCCACCAGATGAACCTCTCCTGCAAGATGCCGGGTACGCCGACTGCGTTCGACAAGCTGCTGCGCGAGACGCTGCCCCGGCGCCCGTATGTGATCGTGTGCGACGAGGCCCAGCAGTACCGGCGGGAGAACTTCGAGTTCCTGCGCAAGCTGTGGGACACCTGCGACCCGAAGCCCGCCATCGTGTTCGTCGGTGGCCGGGAGGCGTACGAGACGCTGCAGAGCGATCCGGCGCTGGCCTCGCGGATCTACATCCGCCTGGAGATCCTGGCGATGACCGAGGACGAGATCCTCAAGACCGTGCCCGACTCCCATCCGGTGTGGAAGGGCGCGGACGAGGCGCTGCTGAAGCGGGTCGACACCCAGTACGCGCTCGGCTCCTTCCGGGAATGGGTGAAGGTCACCAAGCACGTGCTGAAGGGCATGGAGCACTTCAATGCCGAAAAGGTCGACGACCGCATCGTGGACTGGGCCCTGAAGCGGTGCTGACCACCCCGCCTCCGCCGTCGGCCCTCTGGGGCCCAGCCGAGCCGTTCGCCGTCATGGAAAACACTGCCCCACCCGGCCTGCACTTCCTCGACACCCCAGGTGTGCGCACCCTGTTCACCCCGGGCATGCTCGCCGTGGGCGATGCGCTCGCCGACGCACACGCCCAGGGGCGGTTTGTATGCGTGCTGGGCGATGCCGGGGTAGGCAAGACCTTCGCCGTCCACACTGCCGCCCGCCGCCTCGGTGACCTGTTGTCGCTGGACTTCCGGGCTCAGCCCACTCCGGCAGACCTGCGCGCCGCCCTTCACCGTGCACTTGGCCTTGGCGGCGAGGCGCCTGCCGACCCCGGGGCCGCCGACACGCTGATCCGCCACGCCCTGGCCCAGGGGCCGCGGATCGTCGTGGTCGAGGACGCCCACCGACTGTCGGCGTCGTCCTTCGAGTACCTGCGCTTTCTGCACGACGACCTCCCCCAAGGGCTGTGCGTGGTGCTCATCGCCGCGACGCGCGGCGAACGATCCTTGCGCGCCCAGCGGATGCTCGCCACCCGTACCGCTGGCTGGCCTTACATCTGGCCGCTCACCCGCGACCAGGTCCCGAAGGCAGTTCCCGCGTTGCATCCGCTGTGGCAGAGCGTCGAGCCCGGCAACCTGCAGGCGTTGGATGCTCGCCTCGCCGATGGCTGTCTGCGCCGTTGGGTCGTGCTGACCCTTCACACCCAGCGGGCTCTGGCCGCCACCGGAGCGAAGAAGCCCGATTGGGGCATGCTGCAGGCTGTGGCCGACCGCGTCGACGGCGGGCGGCGCCCATGACCGCCCCCATGACTGCCCCCACGCTCCCTCCTGTTTCCGCCCCGCAGGCCACCACGCCGCCGACGACGGCACCGGCGGCGTGGCCGGTGAGGCTGCTGCTGGACAGCGACGACGACCACGCGGTGCACAAGGCCGCCTACCAGTGGGCCGATCCCGCCCGCGGCCGGGTCACCACCGACCCCACCCCGCACACCACCAGCCCGGCCTACCTCGCGCTGGATGTGCTGCGCGCCATGGTCCGCAACGGGTTCTCCCGCCCCGAAGCCGAGCGGATGTCCACCGACCCCGCCTGGCGGGCGGTGGCCTGCTGGACACTGGCCTGCGACCTTCGCGAAGCCATCGTGCTGCGCGCCCACCGCCTGACAGTTGAACGCCTGCGCCGCCTGGTCTCCTGGCGTGACGCCACGGGCATCCGCCTCACCCTCCTCGCTCACGTCCCGGAACAGGCCGACGAGCAGCGTCTGCGGATGCGTCTGCAAGACGCTGGGCTGGCCGACGTGATGACCTTACGGGGCACGCCCGCCGTCCTCGACGCGATCGGCCCGGCCGCCAGCGGCCGCCGCTACGGCCCGCCCCCACATGATCATGCTCATCCGCTGCCCACGGTGCCCCGCAGCTCGGTGGCAGCCTTCCGCGCGGACTGTTGGCGCCGCCAGAACGAGACCGACTTCGCACACACCGACGGCCAGTACCGCGCCGGCTACGCCGCCGCCCGCACCTGGCTGGCCCGCACGCTGGCGCCCCAGCCGCCCCCGGCTCAGGTCACCGAGCCCGCCGACGGGCGCCCGGCCGAGCCCACGGTCTTCAACCCCCGGGAGATCGAGGCTTTGCGACTCTTCCTGGCCCGCTTGACCGTCCTCAGCCCCAGCCCCCAGCACACCGTGGCCCGCGTGCGCGGCGCCCAAGCCGGCTTCCTCAGCCGCTCGGTGCTGCTCAATGTGCCCGACGACCTCACCAGCTGCGCAGGGCCCGGCATCACCACCGTGCCCATCACCCCGCGCATCGCGCACACCATCACCCTCCGCTTGCCCAACCCGCTGCGCGCCGCCGCGGTGGCCGCCCTGCTGTTCACCGGCACCGCAAAGTCGCTGCTGTCGATGACCCAGATAGCAAGCGTCGACGACCGCAGCACCACCGTGGCCATCGACCGCGACTCACGGATCAACATCGGAGAACCGCCCGGACCCCGACACATGTACGCCGTCCCGCCCCGCGCCCGCCCCTTGCTGCGCGCCGCCGTCGAATTCCGCCGCCGCACCCCGCGCACCGCCGCGGCCCACGGACTGTTCGCGAACTGCTTCGGCACCGCCGACCGCTTCAAGACCCTCATCGCCGACGCTGGGCTCCCGATCCCCGCCTTAGTCCACCCCCACCCTTCAGACGACTGGCACACCGCCGCCCGCGGCTGGCACCTGCACACCCCCGAACCGCCCGCCCCTCATGCCCTGCCGCGCCTTGCCGGAGTACGCCCGTGACCAACCAGCCCCCGCCGCCCGCCTTCGACCTGATGTTCCTGCGCGAGCGCGCCATGGACTGTCGACTCACCGATGAGGAACTGACCGCGCTGACCGGCATCCCCACCGCCGACTGGCACACCCGCCTCACCCCGCAGACCCTCCCCGCTGCGGCCCTGTTCCCCCTGGCCCGCGCCCTGAACACCTCCCCGGAATCCCTGCTGCGCGTCCCCGAGAAGGACACCCACCGTCCCGGCCCGGGCATGACCACCCACGCCACCGTGCTGCACGCCGCCCTACTGGAAGCCGGCCGCATCCACCCCGACGACCTGGCCTGCGCTCTGGAATGGCCCCCACACCGTCTGAAGAGGGCCGCCACCACCCTGGCCGCACACCTTGACCAGCCCACCAGCCCCCACCGGCTCGTCCACACCGACACCACCATCCACCTGACCACCGCCCCCGGCCTGCTTACCCCCAGGCAGCGGCAGAACCTGCACAGCGCCGGACACACCGCCGCCTCCCTCGCCCCCGACGAGGCCGCAGCCGTTACCCGCCTGCTGCACCGCACCGCCAGCGGCCTTCCCCCTGACGTGTCACCCCAGCAGATCCCCCGCCTGGCAAACCGTCGCCTACTCGCACCCTCCGTTAAGCAGCCATCCGTCCACCCCGACGTGTTGTTCGCCCTCGGCCTGGCCCCCCACCCCCTCACGGACCTCCCGGAACCCGCCGGACACCAAGCACCGGCCCCCTGCCCCGACACGCCCGGCCCGGGACCACCCCAGCATGTCCACCACCCCGGCGAGACCCGCGCAGATTCCCCCACCGACGGGCCCGCGCCCTGGCCCACCGCTGCGACACCGCAACCGTCAGGACCGCGATGACGCCGCGCACGGCCGCCGCGCCCGAGACCGTTACCGGCGCGTGGAGCCCCAGATGGGCACCCGGCCACACCAGCTTGGACCTGCCCCCGCTCACTGTGGTGCACGACCGGTACGACGACCACGCCTACATGGCCGCCGCGCTGGCCGCCCACAACCCCGCGCTGGGCCGCATCACCGTCCACCCAACCCCTGTGGCGAGCGCTCCTGCAGCCCTGGCCCACGACATCCTGCGCAGCCTTGGCAAACACCTCCCCCTGGCCGGGAGCGAGGACGCCTACTGGACGGCAAACACCGACACCGCCTGGCGCGCCGTCGCCGCCTGGAGCCTCGCGCTGCACATCGGCCACGTCATCGTCACCCGGACCCATCGCATCAGCTCACGGCACTTCGAGTACCTCTTCGCCCTGCGGGAGCTCACCAAAATTCGCCTGACCCTGCTGTGCCACGGCCCCCTCCCACCCGCCCTCGCCACCGCACTTGCCGCGCTTCCGCACGAAGAGGCGCACACCCTGGCCGCTGCCCGCCGCGCCCTCACCGTGCCCGCTCCACCGCCACCCACCGGCCGGTTCGCGTGGTGGGAGGCGGACGGACAGTTCCCGACCCGCGAGAGCGAGCCGTGCTTCCTGCTGCCGGCGCGCCGCACACCCGGCCGCGGCGAAATCGAGGCAGCGGCCCGCCACCTGGGCCGCGTAGTGCTCCCGCTGCCCGCCGCCGGCCGCTTCCCGCCCGAGCCCGATGAGCACACCGCCTTGCTCGCGCACCGGCTTCATGCGCGCATCGCCCACCCCGTCCACGCCGCAGCGCTGGCGGTGCGCATCTTCACCGGCCACCCGGCCGCGCAGATGCAGCAGATACCCGCTGCGAGGACGACCCCGGCCTGGACACACCGTGGCCGGGAGGTGCGGACACCGCCCTGGGCAGGGGACTTGATCGAGGCAGCTCGCCGCTTCGGGCAACTGGAACGGTCGGCGCACAGCGACCGCCCGCTGCGGCTGAGTCCTTGGGACCAGGCGGCCGTGACCGATGCAGCCCATGCCTGCGGCCTGCACGAGCACCATCCGCCCGACCAGAGGCGCCGCCCTGCCGCGACCACCCCCAGCTCCAGAAGGCCATCGGCCGCGCGCCGCACCACGGGCAGCACACCAGCACCCAGCCGGGCAGCATGAGGCACGGCTGCACCAACCATCCGCCCATCCGCATACACAGGGAGTAGACGATGGCCGAGCCAGGCCCCCAACTGTTCGAAGCTATCCGCCGCGATCACCGAGCGGGCGACAGGCTGCCCCGGTCCCTGGCCACCCGGCGTGGACCGCCAGACGGTCATGCGGGCGATCTCGACCGTGCTGCCCCTGCCCCTTGACCTCCCGACCGACGAGGAGGAACTGGGCGAGGCCCACCAGTTCCTGGATGCACTGCTGGACGAAGACCAGGCCAAGGCACCCGCCGAGCGCCGCTCGGCCTTCGAACTGTATGAGGAGCTGTGCCTTCGCACCAACGGACTTCCGGTCTCCTACCGATGGGTGTGGGAGTACATCACCGAGCGCCGCTCTCCGCACGCTGCCGGCAGCTCACCGGAACCATATGAGCGGACCTGGGCGGGCAACGTCCCCTCCGACATGCCGGAGTTCGTCACCGACCTGATCACCTGCGCGGTGCGTCACCTGGCCGAGCTGAAGATCGAGGGCACTGTGCCAGCCGCGAGTGGTGTCGAGCTCGGCGTGGCCTCCCTCAGTACCGCCAGGGCCCGGATCAACCAGGCCCTGTACGAGCTCGCACTGGTCGGACGCCGAAGCGGCCTGTCCTACGCCCAGATGAGCGCCTGGACCAGCATCCCCGAAGACGACCTGGCCCAACAGGTCGAGGACTACCATCGCCTCATGACTACCTGAACTGCTGCACCACCTTCGTGTCACTGGCTGCGACGGCCCGGCCGCGGCCTGCCGGGGCCCGGGGTTCGCGGTGCCCGTACTTCCGGCGGGTGGTGAGTTACGGTCCGGCGGGGCGGTCGAAGGACGACCCCGCCGGACCGTCGTAGGCGCGGATGACCAGGTGGCGGCCCGGGTGGGCGTCTTCCACACGCCGGCAGTGCGCCACCACCGCTCCCAGCGCACCGCCGCGGCCCGTACCGAATCCCAGCAGCGCTCCGCTGTCGGCGTCGTGGATCCGGTAGTGAATGTCCTTGTTCACGCTCTTGGCGTCTGCCAGTGGTTCACCGTTCCAGATATCGGTCACGGCCGGCTCCATTCGTCGAGGCGGGGTTCGTGGTGGTCGTCAAAGGCTGCAGCGGTCGACTGACGCGGCCTCTGCCTGCCGGTTAGCGCTGGTGGGCGAGGAAGACGCGAGCCCGTTCGTCGAGTTCGGCGGCGCACCGCACGCCGCGGGCCCGGTAGGGGCGGAGGTCTGAGCGCAGGGTGCGGACGGCCTTGAGGGTGCGGGCGGAGCGTACGCCCTCCATGGTGTCGATCGCCTGATCCCAGGTGGTGCATGCCTGCTCGATGCTGCCCTGCTTGGCCTGCGCCGCAGGACTACACCCGCTGGCTCATGGACCTGCGCGCCAACATTCACCTCGGCCAGCCCCGCGCCGGCGACGACGCCCCGCTACTGGAGGCCGCCCGTGCGGCGGGCGCGGACAGCGTCATCGACAAGACCCCGTACGGGCTCGACACCCTGGTGGCCAGCTCCAATTGGGGTGGCACCGACCTGTCCGGCGGCCAGTGGCAGAGGATCGCAGTCGCCCGAGCTTTCTATCGCGACGCCGCGATGCTCATGCTCGACGAACCCACGTCCGCGATGGATCCACGGGCCGAGCACCTGGTGATCCGTCGCTTCAAGCAGCTCTCCGTCGGAAAGGCCGCCATCTTCGTGACCCACAACCTGGAGAACGCCCGCATCGCGGACCGCATCATCGTCCTCGATGGCGGCCGCATTGCCGAGTCGGGAACTTTTGAGTCACTTCTGGATGCCAGCGGACTGTTCGCTGAGCTGTACAAGCTGGCCCAAGATCGGTGATAACCCCTGGTTAACTTGTAGGTTCCGCGACTCGATGCGCAATGGCGACGCTCGATGCGCAGTGAATGCGCAAATCCGGTTTTCAATGCGCACTGACTCCGGACTGTAGTTGCTGCCCGGGGCGCCCCGACTGCTACGGGCGCCCCGCTGGGGGCACGTCGCCCCGACCGGTACGCAGCAGGCCCGGATTCCGGTGTTTCCGCAGGAACGAGTGCGCACGAGATTGCGGCCCCTACACCTCTGTAACATCCGGCGCTTCGCGAGCCCGCCCAGTGGCCATGAGCACTGCCTGGGCAAATTCCGGGAGACCATGGGGAGTGGTGACAGCCGGGTGCTGGCAAAGCAGGGGCAAGGGGGCTATCGGCCCGTGGCAACCGGCGGGGCCACTATCTCGTCCGACTGCGGCTCCTCGACCTTGAGGCCGTAGGCGCGCATGAAGGAGTCAAAGTACTCTCTGGCCGGCGTGTTCGGAGGATCCGGCCATTCCTCCTCTCCGGGACCCTCAATGGGACCGAATAGGGCGATAGACCGTGCCGCGGGTTCCGCGTCGTGCCGCGGGTAGTACATGACGCCCTGGAAGTCTGCCTTCTCCCACCCCCGCGCCCATGCCTGCGGGGTGCCATACGGAGTGAGGACGGACAGCTCCCTCCCCAATGCTCCGAGGATCGGGCAGGCACGGCTAGTCAGGTCGGCAACCCGGTATGAGCGCCTGGTGGTGACCTTCGAGACAGACAGGCCATCCAGTGCGCCTGGGGCAATGTATGGACCGCAGAGGATGGCGTAGCCGAGGTACTCCGCCAGGGCGGTCAGCGGGTCAGTCGCGGTGTAGCACGTGCCTCGCACCGGTCCGATCGTATCGAAGCGAGATCCTGCCTTTCGGCTTTGGTTGAGGGAGGCAAAGTGCCAGCACCTCCGCTTCGATATGTGAACACGGTATAGCGGGTGGCCCGCTACCACGGTGTCCGCCGGAAACCGTCGCAGGTCTGCGTCCGGCGGAGGCGGGGGCAGAGCCTGTTCCCGAACTGGGAGTTCGTGTGCGGCCTCGCTCACCGCGACCACCTCGCCGCGTAGCTGTGGGCATCTTCGAGCACCGGGTCGAGCGGCTGCTTGCTGTACAGCCATTCGACGGGCGTGGCGCCGCCCAACTGCGGGTTGGGAGCGGTTGCCCACTGCACGACCAGCCACGGACTCGCCTGTACATCTTGAAGGACGGCCAATGCCCTAGCTACCCGGCTGTGCAGGCGCCGGCCGGTGAATTGCCAGACCGGAAAGAGGCGACCTCCGTCGGTCATGCTCACCATCAGCAGTTCATGCTTCTCACCCCGTTCCTGGGCTTCAGCCTGTGAGATGCGGAGCAAGGCGGCAGCACCAGCAAGGTCGTAGAACGGGCCCCACCCTTCATGTACCGCCTTTCGAAGCGGCAACTGCCGCACACTCCCGCGAAAGCCCGGCCTCGCCTTCGCCGGCATCGCCTTGGCCTTCGCCGCAGGAGACAACCGTAGGAAAGCCCGCAAACCCTGGCTTGAGCCAACCCTCTTCGGCGAGGGCTCATGCGTACCTGCATCAGCGGACTTGCCGCGCAGTCGGTACTGCTTCGGGGCCTTACCCTTCGCAGGCATCTCCGCGATCTTGCCGGCCTTCCGGCTCTTACCCGACCCAGCCTTCGGGGTCTTGTCAGAGGTCATCGGTAGCCTCGTCCCGCTCGCCCCCGACTTCCAGTCTCCGGCAGCGCCGCCGATTGTGCAGAGCTGAATCGCATTGCCCCCGCCCACCACACCCAGTGCGAAATGCTTATTACCCAAAGTGACCGGTGCAGCGGCTCGTCAGACCTGGATTGCTCACTCCCAACCGACAGCCGGATTGCTCGTCAGGCCCGGATTCGGGAGTTCTGCAGGATCCAGTGCGCGTCAGGTCAGGGATCCTACATAACTTGTAGGTTCCACGACTCGATGCGCAATGTCGGATGAGAATGTGCACTCGATGCTGTGGGCTGGATCGAGTGTCCAGTCCCGGCTGTTTAGCTTTGCGGAAGGTGCATCCATCACGCAGGGCGCGCATGGCTGAACTGCCCAGGCGCTACCACTCCTCTTGGACACCACCCCGCCGACGACGCCGAGCCTTCGACCGTGCCTCTCGAACGGTGGCCTCCCGGACTCGGATAGGACACAGCGCATCGAGCACCATCATGCGCAACGGCTCCCGCAAGGCCCGGCGAGGCGGCAGGAGGCTGCCCTTGGCATGCCGCGTCACGGTGCGGCGGCTGACACCGAGGCATGCGGCGAGAGCGGCGGTGTTGCCCTGGTAGCGCGTGATCAGGAACGTCATCTGCTGTTGAGGGGTGCGAGGCATCAACCGACTGCAGGTCTCCTGTTCGAGGTGCGAGAGGTGGTTGTGCAGCTCGCAGGTGGGGGCAGCTTCTTGGGCATTGGTTCGGTTCATGAGAGCAACCGTGCCCCGGTCCGCTTGTGGATGCGCGCTGCGTGGTGAGGGTGGCTGCATGTCCAGTTGACATGAGGAGGGCCATGACCGAGGCAGGAACCGTTACCGTCGTGGCCAGGGTGTCTTCGGGAGTGTGCTTGACCACCGTGGTGGTGGCCCGGTGCCATGGTTCGTACGTCCTTTGAAGGCTGAGCATGGGGACCTCAGGTAGCGCGTGGCCGCAGAGAGCTGATCTAGGTGAGGCAGCGCTGCGTTTGCGGTGTCCCGCGCAGGATGCGGCTGGTTTCTGTTAGCCAAGGTGGAAGTCGACTTCATCGAAGGAGAAGTCATCGCTTCCGAAGCCTCGGTAGCGTGCGCCACCGTTGAAATAGTCCGCCAGCGCTTCGCCGATGGTTTGACGGACCGCGTCGTCCGTGCTGGCGCGAGCCAGAGCAGCAGCCTGTTCGCACGTCAGTCGGAGATAGATGTCCCGGCAGCGGACGGCATCGGATCCCCGGATTGCGAAGGAACGGGCCCGGCTTACACATACGGCGACTCTTGAGATGGGGCCTTCCCTTTCGAATTGCCGGGCACGGCGTTCCCTTCCGTGAGGCGTTGTCTGGGCCTCGATGACCTCACGGAGCAGCCGGTCAGCGTGCGCAGCAGGACGATGAGTCCCGCTGATCCAGCGCGATACGGTTCCCGGGGTGACGCCATAGGCTGCTGCCATCGCAGGGGTGCTGCCGGCGTAGGTGCGATCCCGCACCTGCCGTGCCTGGACGGAGGTACTGGCAGGAGCCTTGCGGGAGGGGAAGATGCCTTGCCGGGCACGGGCCAGCAATCTCGGCAGCGGGGCGGGTGCGGCGGTCAGGGCAGGTGCTCCTTTGGACACGAAGACAGTCTGGTCGGCACATGCCATTGACCAGTAGGCCTTTCCGGCACGGCCACCGATCTGACGGCTGATGGCACGCTAAGGGTGGAGCAATGGCTGTTGACAGAGGTGGCGAATCCTCAACTCCCCAGCTTGGGAGACGTTTTGACCCTTCGATCCTGCCGCAGATGCGCTGGAGGAGTGAGGCACGAGGCTGACCGTTCACCCTGCCGGGTGAACGGTCAGCCTCGTGCCCGCTGCCGCCGTCGCGGCGTGCCCTGGTGGCACTGGCGCACATGCACGAAACCAACGCTGAAAGGCTCGTCCGCGGTCACGGTTAATTCTGCGCCGCACGGCACGGGGCCAACATGTCGGCGTACGGTCCGACCACTCACGCCCGCACCACGGGAATCGTCACCCGGTCGGAGAACCATGTCCGGCGATCATGCTCTTGTACCGCGTGGCCAGCGCGGGTCCCAGGGCCCAGGTGATGTCGTCGGATCCCGGGTCGTACGACCACCAGTCCGCTACCCGGGCGGCAACCAGGCGGTCGAGGGTGGCGGTCAGGGCGCCAGGTGCTGCTGCGCACACTCGCTCGAGCCGGTCCGCCTCGATGACGCCGTGCAGGCGGCCGGGGGAGAGGTGGGTGGCCAGCGCGAGTCCGGTGAGCTGGTCTGAGGCCGACAGGCTGCGAAGTGCCGGGCAGGACGTCAGGCGCAGTGCTCTGTCGGCGGCTTGGGCGCGGTCCCGGCGCCCAGGGGCCTGGGGTAGGACGCCAGCGTCGAGCAGTTGCGCCGCGACCCCGCACCGTCTTGCCCAGGGTGAGCTTCTGGACACGCGCGTGAGCCAGCCGGACTGCTCCAGCTCTTGCCATGGAGATGCACGCTGGTCCATGCGCATGCCCCGCAGAAGCCCTGCCGGCACCCGAAGTCGGCCGGAGGCAGTTGCCCGCAGCGCGCACTGCAGAGCCAGCAGCCGCGCAGTGGCGCCGACCTCGGTGGGAAGGGCAACTGCGAGGTAGCTGAGCATTTCTCGGACCCGGACCTCCACCTGCGGACCCTGGACCTGCCGCTTTCTTCGTGGCCGGCCCGGCGGAGGGGAGAGCTCGGCGGGTGCCGCGCAGGTGGTCTCGGGGACGATGGCACTGTGCGCGGTGGCCCGTGCGCAGGCAGTACAGGCATCGGCCAGCCGCCACAGGCGCCCGCCGCTTTCCCGGGTCAGGACCAGTGTGATCGGGCCCGAGCAGCCGCGATGCCGCAGATGCCATGGGCAGCCGCGCTCCTGGCACTGGCAGGTACGCAGGTGCACCGGGAGGGCATCCCGGCGGGCGTGGCTGGCCAGATGTGCCACCACAGCGGGCCGCGTCGCTGCTGTCTGCGGGTGCAGCGGCCTGGTGGCCGGAGAACAGTGCGGGCAGACCATGACAGGGCCACCGGGCTGTGGTCGCAGCTCGACGGTCCAGATGCGCCGCACGGGTCGTCCGGTCGCGCACAGCCGCATGAACGCACGCCTTTCTGTCTCATCCGCGTAGGCCGTCCTGGCCGAGACGCCTGCTGGGGGAGGGGCGGGCGGAACGGTAGTGCAGACCTCTGCCCTCCCTTGCGTGGTCGCCACCTGTGGAAATAGGGCAGAGGTCTGCACTGACAGTGCAGGGTTCTGCACCGTCGGATGGTGGGGTGACGATCTTCCCGCCCGACCCGAACCTCACCGCCCTGCGCCTGGAGCTGGGACGGCTGCGGGGCGAGCGCGGATGGTCCTATGACGAACTCGCCCGCCGCAGTGGCCTGGCCAGACGCACCCTCATCGAGATCGAGCAGGGTCGCACCATCGGCTCCCTCAAGACCTGGCACGCCCTCGCCCACGCCCTCGGCGTCCCCGTGGACCACCTCCTCGGCACCCTCTGCAAGGGGCACGCGCCCCCGGACGGCGTCGCCGAATAACCCCCACGGCCCGGCTCCAGCAGATCACCCGATCCGGCAACCTGTCGCGAACGTACGTACCTAGAATCGAATGCGCTTACGTGACGATTGGGTCGTACGCGGGACTCCAGCGGCACTGGCGCCGTGTTTCCGGCGTGCCGCCTGTCACCTTCACGGACATGTGCTCCACCACTGCCTCATCCGGCCGCCGATGGGACGGCAGCCTTGTCCGTCTGCATCACCGCTCGCGCGCCCTGCGCGTCGCCACAGACAGCCCCAGCCGGCTTCTGTGCTCCGCCCAATCCAGCCGTTGCCGCGACTGCGGCAACCGCATCAACTGGCACACACGCACCAACCAGAACCCCATCAGCTTCCACCCGCACGAGGTGCCCGCGGCCTCCGTCCCGGCCCCGCACCGCTGGCACGTCAGCTCTGGCATCGCCCACCCCGCACACGACGGCACACCCTGGTGCCGCATCCCCCACACCGCCCTCTGCCCCGCCCACCCCGCCAGCGGCCCCCTCCCCCCGCAGCTCGCCGAACTGCGCCGCCGCCTGGCACTGCGTACCCGGCGCCTGCTCGATGCCGGCGCCTTCACCCCACCAGCCACCCAACCGACACCGCCACCCCATGGCCCATGCCGACCGGCACGCTCGGTGGTCCAACTTCTCTGCTGCCGATACCTCGCGCAGCACCCCCTCGACGACATCCGATGCGTCGTACAGACCCGCCAACGCAACCGCTGCAGCCACCCTGTCCTCGCCTCAGGCGCACCGACAGGCATCTGGACGCTGGTGTCCACCACACCACTGCATGGACAACTCGCCCTACCTGCCTCCGAGATGGCCGTCTACAGCCTCAACCACCTGCCCTACACGGAGCAACTGCGTTGGCGAGCTCAGCGATGCCCCCTCCACGCAGCGGCCTCACAGGCCGCAGACCTGGCGGTGGCCGAGTGGGAGCCCTTCGACCCTCTCCTGCACGCGGCGTACATCTGTACCCGCCTGCCCCACACATCGGCCCGCACACCTGGGCACCGGTGACGATGGGGGCCACCACGTCCTGGAAATCACACTGACCCGACCCCTGAAGGCCACCGAACTCCGCCACGCCGCCCGGTTCTGGCCACTTGCGGCCAACAGCGACGCCACCCGCCTGATGGCCCTCGTCGCCGCCAAACCCCCGACCGAGCCGTGCACCGCCTGCTCCACCGCCTCCCCACCAGATTCCCCATCGACGTCATCACCACCCACTACCCCGACGCGAGCGGCCAGGTCCTGCTCAACCTGGCCTTGACACCCGCCACCCACAGCGCCCTCAAAACCGGTGCACGTCGCGCGGGCCAGCCCCCGAAAGCTTCCTGCACCTGGCCCTCCACCGCGCCCTGGCCGAACACGCCGACCAGGAAGCCGACCGCCTCGACCGCGTTATGCGGAACCTGTTCGCTCACACCACTCCCGCGCACCTGCTGTCCGCCCTCGGGCATGCCCTCACCCGTCTCCCTGAAGGACCCACACCATGAAGCCGACCGACGAACAGGCCGCAGCAGCCGACGCCTTCCACGCCGGCGATCACCTTGCCCTCCAAGCCGGCGCCGGGACCGGCAAAACCACGACCCTGGCCCTGCTCGCCCACGGCACCAAACGCCGCGGCCGCTACCTCGCCTACAACCGTGCCATCGCCCGCGACGCGACCGCCCGCTTCCCGCGCAACGTCCAGTGCAAAACCGCCCACGCACTCGCCTTCGCCGCCGTCGGTCACCGTTACGCTCCCCGCCTGAACGCACCGCGCCGTCCGGCCTGGCAGACCGGCCAGGCCCTGGGCATCACCAAAGCCATCCGCATCGGCGACCGCGACATCTTCCAACGCACCCTGTCCAACGCCGTCCTGCGCACCGTGAGCCAGTTCTGCTACACAGCCGACGCAGCGATCACCCGACACCACGTACCGCACCTGCGCGGACTGGAAGACAAGGACCTGCACGCCCAGCTCGCCGCCCACATCGTGCCCTTCGCCCGCAAGGCATGGGCGGACCTGCAAAACCCCGACGACGGGGTAGTCCGCTTCGATCACGACCACTACCTGAAGATCTGGGCCCTGACCCAGCCGAGAATTGAAGCGGACTTCCTGCTCCTCGACGAAGCCCAGGACACCAACCCTGTCGTCGAACAGATCTTCGTCAACCAACGCGACCACGCCCAGCTGGTCATGGTCGGCGACTCCGCCCAGGCCATCTACCACTGGCGCGGCGCCAAGGACGTCATGACGGGTTTTGACGGCACCCAGCTCACCTTGTCCCAGTCCTTCCGCTTCGGCCCCCACCTGGCAGAGGAAGCCAACCGCTGGCTGCACCTGGCCGACGCCCCCATCCGCTTGACCGGGTGTGAGGCCGTGCCCACCAAACTCTGCTCCGTCGCCCAGCCCGACGCCGTCTTGTGCCGCACCAACGTAGGCGCGATCACCCAGGTCATGGCTCTGATGGTCGCCGGCTGTCAGGTCGGGCTGGCCGGGGGAGGAGACAGCCTGCGCACCCTTGCCCAGGCTGCCCGCGACCTCAAGGAAGGCCGCCGTACCAGCCATCCCGAACTCGTGCTCTTCCCCACCTGGGGCGAACTCCAGGACTACGCCGCCCACGACCCGGCAGGCCGCGACCTGCAGCCGTTCGTCGACCTCGTCGACACCCACGGCGCCGAAGCCATCCTCGCTGCTGTGGGCCAACTCGTCGACGAAACCCACGCCCATGTGACCGTCTCGACGGTGCACAAGGCCAAAGGCCGCGAATGGCCGAGCGTGAGGATCGCCGACGACTTCCAACCCCCACCCGACAGCGAACAGCAGGACGACTCCGGACGCCCCCTTCCCCGCCCGATCGGCGACGCCGAAGCCCGCCTCGCCTACGTCGCCGTAACCAGAACCCGCAGTCGCCTTGACATCGGCGGTCTCGCCTGGATCGACCAGCATCCCGATGGAATGCGGATGGCCAACGCAGCCTCTTCCGCCTCCGACGACCAGCCCCGTGACATCGCCGGCTAAGCCACTTGCCGTCATGGCTGTAGGCACCGAGGCGGGCCATTGCTGGAGCTGAGACGGCGTTATTTGCCGAATTGTGATCCTTGGCCGCCCTGGAGGGCAACGGCCGCGACCGCAGCACTGGTCTCCCTTCCTCGACCCCGCCGTGGCAGTCCTGGGCGGGGTCTGAAACCCTCGCTCGTTCGCCCGTGCCGCGCGGCAGGAGCATCGAGCCGGTCGGAGACGGCTGGTGATGCGCCGTCCGCTCACGCATCGCTCACGCGTACAGGGGCGTTCTGACCTGCGATGCAGCCGCGACTCCGGCGGCGACCTTGGACTTCCCTCGTCCTGCGCTCCCGCCGATCTGGCGACTGTGTTGACCTGCCTCACCGAGCATCTTCTTCTTCGTGGAGCATGCGCCGGTAGTTGGGGTGATCTTTGTCCATCTGGATCGCAAGGTGGACGGGGAGCGGGTAGTCGGTGCGGTGGTCGTAGGAGAGGGCGTTGTCGCACAGGCGCGCTGCCGCGAGCGCGTAGCGGTACGGGTCGTCTCCGGTGGCGTGGTACGGGATGTGGAACTCGGTGAGAGTGTGGGCGTACCAGTCTTCGGCCTGTTCCTCGGGGTCGTCGCTGGCCCAACGGCCATAGTGTTCACCGGCTCGTGCGTAGCGGGTGCCGCCGTTGAACTGCTGGGGCACATGGGCCAGATACCAGGTGGTGCGGGCCGTGGGGTGGGCGAAGAGTCCGTTGGTGCGCTTGCCTGGTTCGAGGACTTCGCGGCCGGTCTCGGCATCAGTGCGCAGATGTTGGAGTCGGGCGGGGCGGGGGAGTTTGCCGCTGAAGGCGCTGTCGTCGGTGACGCGCACGATGGCACGGGGTCGTTGGTGCTCGGCCAGGGACAGACCCGGAAGGGCAAGGCGCCCTTCGAGGCTTTTGATGGTGCCGTCGGGCTCGATCGGTCGGTCGAGGTGGGTGTTGGCGAGGTGGGGCCACAGGCTGCGGCAGCTGTTGCCGTTGACGTACAGCATGTAGCCGGTGGCGGGGCCTTTGTGGTGGCCGAGACTGAGTAGCGCCTGGTCGATGTTGTGGGTGAGGTGTTGGTCTTGTCGGCACCCAGGGGGCAGCGGACCGGAGCGGAATTCGAGGTTGGCTTCGGTGTATGGGGTCCAGGTGCCCGGCGTGTGGGCGGAGCCGGGGGTGTGGGCGAGTACGCGCCAGTGGTCGCCGTCGGGGATGAGCGCGCTCATGAGCCAGACGAGGCGTGGGGGTTCGCCCGCTTTCCAGTTGCTGCGCTGCTGGCGTAGGTGGAGGCCGACGTGGACCAGGGGTTCCTTGAGGCCGTCGTCGGTGTAAGTGAGGTTCCGGGTGAGTCGGGAGGGGACGAGTCCGGCGGCGCGCATCAGGTCGGCGACGGCGTAGTGACCGGGATGGTCGCCGGAGAGCTCTTGGCCCAGGCGTTCGAGCTCGGTAGGGTTCTCGATCTTCGCAGCCTTGCTGCGGCTGGGCGGGAAGGGGCGGTTGCGGAAGGTGAGGAACTGGGCAAGAACTCCGGACCGGGCCAGGTAGCGGTTGGCGTAGGGCTTCGCGTCGGCCAGGTATGGGTCCTTCTCTGTGGAGTTGGGCTGGCGCGAGGCGCGGCGGCGGCGGGACCAGTCCGAGGCGTCGAATTCGGTTTCGGCCAGGGCGAGGACGCGGGTCCCGGGTGGAGCGGCGCGGTGCGGAATCGCGCGGGCGGCGGCCAGGCGCCCTGTGTGGTCACCGCGGTGCTCAAGGAGCTGTGGCGCGTGGCTGAAGCTGATCTCGGTGTGGTCGTTGAGCGTAATTAGTGCATCATCCCGCTTTGCGGCGGTGGCGTCAGCGAGGTCGGGGCGGTTGAAGTGGTAGCAGAGGAGCTTTTGTAGACGGGGGCGCGTGGTGGGGTTGTGGTAGAGGGCGAGGATGCGCAGGCGGTTGCAGGCGGCGGCGCGGAGGATCTGGTCCAGGTCCGGGGCGTCGAGGAGGTGCGTGTCGCGTCCGAGGTGTGTCGTGCGTCGAGAGCGGGAGAGGCGTTCGGTGCACTGGTGTAGGCGCAGGGGCTCGGAGTTGAGGGCCGTGCGGGCATGGTCGCTGACGACTGCCATGGTGTGCATGCCCGGGCTACGGCCGATGGGGAAGCGGGTGGAGTACGGCAGCACGGCGCGGAAGTCGCCGGGGGTGCCGCTCAGGTCCCGTACGAGGCTGGGGAGCAGGGGGCGGGTGCCGCGCAGGCGGGCATAGGCGTCGAGGGCGAGTCGGCTGGCGTGGGCGAAGTGGGTGTGCTCGCCTCGGCCGCCGAGGGCGAGTGTCATCAGCGGGGCGTCGGCCTGGGCCGCGTAGTAGACGGTGCGGGCGGCGGCGAGGCGGTCGCTGTAGCGCAGCGTGCGTGGCTGGATGAGTACATAGGGCTGCGGGGTGCCGGGCAGCGAGCCGAGGAGGACTTCCAGGTGCAGTCCGGCGTACTTGGTGTGCTCCTCGTCGTGCAGGCGCGCTGGATTGCTCGTATGGTTCTTGTCTTTGCGTTTCTCTCGGGCCTCTTTGATCTGTGTCCAGGTGGCGGGCCAGAGGTGTTTGGGCTCCCAGACGTGGACGTCCCCGGTGTCGTCGGCACGCAGCTCGATCTGGCGGCCATCGATGCTCAACGTGTGGCGTACGAGTAGCTGTGCGGGGTTCCAGGTGGCAGCGGGGTAGAGCCATCCGGGCGCGGTGAAGGTGTGCGTTCCGGTGTTGATGTAGTCGGCGAGGCGAATGTGCTTGGGCTCGATGGCGGCGATCTGGTCGGCGAGGCGGCTGTCGTACCCCAGGCTGATTTTGTCCTCGGGGACCTGGAGGGCGACCTGTTCCCACAGGCAGACGGCGTCGCGGAGGTCGTCGCAGTGCAGGGGGGCGGCGGTGATGAGTCCGGTGGGGGGCTTGTCGTGCGAGGGGCGGTCCATTTCGGCGCTGGTTTTGCCCAGTACGCGCAGGACGGTCAGCAGCGCGGTGTAGGGGAGGTTGCCGTCGCTGCCGGTGATGCCGCGGTACTCGCTGGTGGCGGCTGTCCATGCGGCTGCGGCCGGGGTCAGGTCGTACAGGTAGCCGTCGCCGAGCAGTTCCTGGTCAGCGGGGTGGGCGAGCAGGTCGAGATAGGGGCCTTGGGAGAGGTGGTTCATCGAGGGTCCTAGAGGGCCGCGAGGGTGGTCAGGGGCGGTGGGTTGCCGCTGGCGAAGTTGATCCACGCGTTGAAGGTGGAGCCGTAGGTGTGGCGTAGCTGTTGTTGTTCGTCAGGTGCGAGTTCGGCGTAGTAGGTGCGCAGCAGGGAGGGGTAGTCGCTGCCGAAGCGGGCGTCGTGGAAGGCGTTGTCGACGAGGTAGATCTCGACATCGGTGTCGCCGCGGCGAGCGCGTCCGGAGAGCTGGATGAGGTCGACGAGGATGCCGGCGAGGATCTCGGTCTTCAGGTAGCGGGGGTAGCGGCTGAAGTGGGGGTCGGCGGCGATGATGGCGTCGCGGCGCTGTTCGGCGGTGTGGCGTTGCGCAGCGAGCATCGCGGCGGGGTCCAGGCTGGGTCCTCCTCGGGAGATGCCAGCGGCGTTGATGGAGGCATACATCGTGGCCGGGTCGTGGATTTGCATGACGGGACGGGTGCCGACCCAGATCGAGTACAGGGCGGAGCGTTCGGTACCGGGGACGAGGATGTTCAGGCCGCGGCAGACCGGGCCGATGGGCGCGACGATGACCTTGACGTCGGGGTGCCGGGCGGGGAGTTCTTCGAGTTCGTCGACGGTGACTTGAACGACGCCGGGCGGCATCGCGACGGCCGGTGCCTTGCCGCTGGCCGGCAGGACCACGGCAACCCAGTGAGGCTGGGGAGCTGCTGCGGCGATGCCGGAGGCGAGAAGGAAGGCGTGGTAGGTGGAGTTGACGACGGTCAGCACGCGTTGGCGGTCGCGGTCGAGGCGGGCGATCTCACGTAGGTGGGGTTCGAGGCGCTTCTTCCACAGGCGGCCGCCGAAGGCGGGCAGGTCCCGGACCTTGGCGCTCTCCTCCAGTCCGGCCAGGCGGAAGAAGTCGTTGGTGTCGTCGTCGCGGGTGACGTGGCCGGCTTTGGCTCGCACGGCGTCGGGCCTCATGTCGCTGTAGAGGTAGGCCGGCAAGGTGTGCAGGTGAGTCTTGGCGGCCCGGGGGAAGTAGCCGGTGGCGGAGAAGGCCACGATGCGGCGACGCTTGCCGCAGGTGCCCAGGGCGATGGTGTTGCCGAGTTGAGTCACCGTGGTGTGCGGGTCGCCGGTGAAGCTCCGCACGAACAGTCGACCGGTGGCGACGGGACGCGGGTTCTGAGTGACGGCGAAGCCGTACAGGGAGTCGCCGAGAGCACCATGAGGGATAGGCGAGTGCTGGGCGAAGGTGCCCAACAGCTCAGCGATCGGGCGGGCTTCGGGCAAGAAGGCGTCCGCGGCGGCAGCGACGTTGCGCAGCATGGTGAGGGCGTCGGTCAGGCAGCCGAGCCAGGAGCGCACCAGCAGCGCGTTGACCAGCTGGAGGAGTGCAACGCCGTGGTGTCCGTTCTTCTGTAGCACGGTGGTGAGAGCATCTTTGATGGCGGGCAGCCGGTTGCGCCCTTGGCCGGCACTGACCGCCTCCTCCAGGAGTGGGCGGATGGCGCGGGCTTGAGGCAGTTCGGTAGGCGCGCGCCCGCGCCGTGGGCGGCGCTCTGCCTGACGATTCTGGTCCTGAAACGGGGTGGGGAACAGGTCCGCCAGCCCCGCAAGGTCCGCATAGGGGATCTTGTCGTTTTCCTTCTTGTGCAGCAGGGCTGCGACGATACGGCGGTCCCATGTGCCGGGCAGGTGCAATTTGGAGGATGGCCGGTCATGGTCGGCATCGTCGTGCTCGAGCCACAGTTCGCCCTCTAGGGCGTAGTCGAGGAATGATTCGGCGAAGTGCCTGGCCAGGCGCAGGGGATCGGCGATGCGGCGGGTCACCGACGGGGGCACGGGGCGCCGGCGGTGCGCCCGGTCGAGCTGGACCAGTGGGCTGTCGGTGGTGCCGGGGCCGTGGGCGGCGAGCTCGAGCTGCTTGGTATTGGCGTCGCACAACGTCTCCTGTATGCCGTCGACTTCGTCGATCAGGATGAGGGGGCATCGTCCCAGCAGGAGTTTGAGCAGGCTCTCGCGGCTGGTGGGCTGCCCATCGAGCAGCAGGGGCAGCCGGGCGCTGCCCAGCAGCAGGTTGTGATGGTTGGTGACGATGATGTCGGCGTGGGCGGCGTCATGGAGCAATGCGAAGCGTGGGCAGTGGTTGATGCGCGGGCAGGCCCTGGGCCCGGTCTCCGTCAACTCGGCGTCGTCTGTGTCGTCCTCGTGGACGCGGCGCAGACGCAGGCAGGGTTCCTCGCCTGGTGCGGGGGCGGGGCCGTGAGTGATCCATGCCTTGATGTCGCAGGGGTGAGCGAGCTGGTCGAAGCGGTCCCACCGGTCGCGGGCGACGGCACGCTCCGCCTGCTCGGCCATCCGGTTCGGTGTGATCAGCGGGGTGATGCGCAGATCGCGGGCGCGCCGGGCGGGGAGTCCGGCGGCGTCGAGGAGATCGTCGTCCAGGTCGTGCTGGGCAATCGCGTGGAGTTTGTCGGTGGTCTTGAAGACGTCGCTCAGCTGAGGGACGACGATCAGTACGGGACCCAGCCGTTGGCGGGCGGCCACGATGGCGATCTCGAGCATGGCGACGGACTTGCCGGAGCCGGTGGGCGCGTTGACGATCTGCAGGCGCCCGGCGGGCAGCTCCAGGCGGTCGATCGCATGGCCGTGGTGGTCGCGTAGGCGATCGAAGAACTGCCCGAGCAGCTGCGGCTTCCACGCCACCTTCGCATCCCGCTGCTCGTGCGCGCGGACCTGGGCAAGGACAGAATCGACATGTACATGGGCGTCGCTGCAGCGGGGTGCGGTGCTCCACGCCAAGGGCTTGAGCTTCCTGTCGCCGGTGGGGTGGGCATGGGCTGGCACGCGCACGGTCGTGATCTCACGGGTGCCGAACTGCCACAGCCCCTCGCCCGCCTGCACCGGCAGCTCCTTGCGGCCCGCGATCAACCGGGCGGCCTGGTGCAGGTGCCGGTCGGCCAGGGTGAGCGGGTCGTCGGCGTGGAGAGCCACCAGGAACCGACGGCGCTGGGGCCCCTCGTGGTCGGGTCTGGCGTACAGGCCGCGGTTGCAGGCCGCGTAGTACTGAGCGGCGCTGGTGAAGTCGGCCTCCCGGGCCAGATCATCACCGCGCACCTGCCAGAAGCGGCCGAGGCGTTCGTGTTCATCTGCGCTCAGATGCTCCCAGCCAGCCATGAGATCGCCCAGGCGTCCGGTGGCCAGTACCCCCGCTTGGTCGAGCGGCACGCACCGACGCCCAAGCGGGTCGGTGTAGCCGAAGTAGTGCTCGGCCAGCGCGAGGGCTGCCGCGATCACCTCCTCCTGCTCGTCCCGTTCGTCCGGGTCCATACGCCTGCGGCTCACGCTCGTCCCCGGGCTGTGGCGATGACGTGATCGAGGAACCGGGTGACCGTGAAGGGCCGGTAATGGGAGGCGGGCAGACGGGCTTTGAGCATGGGCAGTTGGGATTCCTGCTGGTCGGGGACGACCACGCTGATCGGCTTGTCGGGTAGTGGTTTGCTGACGAGGGCGCGGGCCAGGGCGGCGGCGTCCATCCAGTCCTTGACGTCGATGTAGAAGACCCGCTTGCCGTCTGAGGTCGGCACGGTCAGCCGCATGTCGTAGGCGTCGGGGTAGGGGTCAGCTGGCCACATCTCGCAGCGGGCTTCGGGCACCTCCCTGTGCGCGCGGTCGCGAAGTTCCTTCTCGACCAGGCCCGCGACGGTGGTGAAGTGCCACGCGCCTTCCTGGAAGGCGAGGTGATCGCTGCTAGCCGGCCGTCCCACCACCGGCCGTGTCGGCCATTCCTGCTTCGAGGAGGGCCTGCCGGTAAGGCGCAGGCGAGGCGGTGCGGCGCCTTCGGTGCGGGATAGATCGAGGGTGTAGCGCACACCGCGCCAGGCGTGCGCGGTGCATCGCACACGGGCGCGATGCTCCTCCACCTCCACCAGCATCGGCCACTGGCACAGCGGGCAGGCGAACCACCAGCCGGCCACCTGCGCCCAGGGCCACTCGGAGATCGGCTCGAAGAAGTTCACCTTCCCCCACAGATCGCCCCAAGCTCGTCGCAGGGCCCGCGCTTCCCCGGCTGGATGGGTGATGCAGAGCATGCGGGCACGCCCGTACAGCTCGGGAGGAAGCTGCCGCAGCGCCTCGTGCAGGCGGCCCTGCTGCTGCTCGGCTCGCATCCGTGCCCACGGCCAGGGCACCTCGAGTGCCCGCAGCGGCACCAGGTGTTCGCGGCACAGCCGGTGCACCTTCTCGTTCAACTGGCCTTGCCCGTCCAGCAGATGAAGATCGGACACCTCCCCGGGCAACTCGCTACGGGCGGGCAACAAGCCGCCGAGCGGGCCGCGCAGCCCACGCCGGAAGATGGCCATGTCCAAGCCTTGGGCGCTGCGCGCCGGATGCGCGGCGCGCAGCAGCCCCAGACAGTCCATGGCGATCTGGGCTACCCGCTGCGGCGTCAGAGTGGCGTCGGCGAAGGCAGCCGCGGCCAGGCAGCACGCGGTAATCGCCTCATCCAGACGCGCGACGGTGGGGCTGTCAGTCGACGACATGCGCCTACCGTACAAACAGGAAAACACCGGTATGCCCATAAATTGACTGTTTGATTCGGTGTTACCCCGTATGGAGGCTGCCATGGATACGCCCCCGACCGGACTCTCCCCCGCCACCACCACCGATACGCCCTGGCTGTGGGCCTTCGCACCCACGGCCGATGAACCGCCGAGCTGGGGCAAGTGGCTGTGGTTCCTGCCGGTGGCCACCCTGGATACCGGATGGCGCTTGATTCACGACGCCGTCCGCACCAGCCAGCTCGGCCCCGTCGCCAAGGCCGGCACCCTGATCAACGCCGCCCGGGGCGACGACACCCGCCGCGTCATCTGCATCTACACCGCCGACCTGCACGAACCCACGGCCAACAAGGCTGAAGCCGAGCGTGTCCTGCTCGCCCTGCGATACCTCGGGGTGCCGCACTGGCTCGCCTACAAGACCAACGACACCACCCATGCCGGCATCTACGGGGACGGCGCTGCCACCTATGTCTCCCCAACCGACACCGTCAAGATGATCGACCGGGCTGCACCGCGTTCCGAGGCCCGCCGCAGAAAGACACGGCGCCGCCGATAGCCGCCACTGATAGAGATCATGAAGATCCCACACTGCTCGCCTTTTCCTCAGCTCGCAACGAAAGGATCCCTCCTCCGAAGAGCCGCACGTTGGGCAGGGCGCGGAGAGCCCGTTGCCCAACAGCGGCCTGCGGTCTGCTACAGGAGAATGGGGTCTACGTTGTGGCTACTCCACTGCATCGAAGAGGGTCTCCTGCACGGCTGGCCCGGTGCGGGGAGGAGGAAGGAGACCGCGCTGGCCTCCAGCTGGTGGCTGATCACCTTCGGCGCCACCGGTCAACGCGTATCGGCATGTGGCTCGGAGAGTCTCCAGGTCCAGGCGCGCACCCAGGAGACCGAGAAAGTCCTCCACGCCCCAGTCGATGAGTGCGCCCTGGCGGGAGAGGTAGAGGCCCACCCCGTTGATGGCATAGGCGTTGCCGTAGTCCAGCAGGAGGTACCCGACCAGCTGGTAGATCTCTGCTCGCCCCAACCGCCCAGGGCGGATGGTTGCCTTGCAGTCGATCAGTTTCCCGTCGAGGATGAAGTCCGCGTCTGCACCACCGACGTCCGCGCTGCCGTCGAAGACCGGGCCGCAGACCCGCAGTTGGACAGGAAGCTCCCGCAGACGCGAAAACGGCCCGGGCTCGGCTGCCAGCGCCATCTGGCGCCGAATGTCTGCAACGACATAATCCGGAACTACGGCAGCCAAGTCATCCAAGTCCGCCCCCGGGCTGCACAGACCGAGGCGGTTGCCGCGCACCCACCCTCCGCAACGGTAGATGGTCTCGAAGTGCGAGGCGAGATGGCACAGGCGAATGAGCCTCTCCTCAGTTTCGACCTCCAGTGCCAGCGGTTGACCCGCTTCGTCCTCGAACCGTTCCAGTTCCTCCAGCAGGGCCGTCCCGGCTGCCATCACGGTGCCGATGATCTCCGGACTGGGCCAGCCCGCATCGTCGATGACAGTCCGCAGCACGCCTTCCTGAATCGGCCCGCCGGTGGGCGCACCCAGGCTGATCCGCAACCGATGGTCGATGGTGTGTCCGAGCATCGGATATTCCGGCCGTCGTCCCGCACCCGCGTCAGGCACGACAGGTGCGGGCCAATTCTTCAGGCGCGTGCGGAGGTCGGCTACCACCCTTTCTGTGAAGGGGAGGTGCTCCGCAAGGAAGCACGACATGGCAGAAGTCGGGTCTGTGAGAACTGAAGTGAGGCTCATGTGCGCATCGTGATGGGCAGGTCTGACAGCGGCCGGGCGCAGAACCGTTCCGCCGACACAGCGCATAGGGGAAAATCGGTCACCCCCGCACCGACCTTTCTGCAAGGTGCCTGTCCGGGACCAGCGCACCTATCTCAGCTCCCACGACTTGGCCACGGTCATTCGGTGAAATTCAGACAACCCCATCGAGTGAAGAAGGCGACGACGTCTGGAATCCGTGAACGCACTGCCGACTGCACCCGTAACGGATCACCGTCCTCGCACCCACGAAACCCTTACGCTAGATTCTTACGCGTCTTACGTGTTTCCTGTGCAGGGGAGAAGCAGACATGGCTGAGGACACACCAGGCGCCACGACCACCGCAGCCGGCGCCGTGCGGCGGTGGGGTATCGACGAGGCACGCAAGGCCTTGTACGACCTAGTGGAGGCCGCCGCGGCAGGCCGACCCGCACTGATCGGTCGCGGTACGAAGTGCGCCGTACTCTCTCCGCTGAGCCACCTGGACTCCACTTGGCAGGCCCAGCTGTCCACCCTGCCGACCACGACGGTCACCACCGCGCGCAAAAAGCTGGGCGATCTGCTGGCCGCTGCAGCCTCCGGCACCCCGCAGCTACTGCTGCACCGCCGCACACCAGCCGCAGCTCTACTTCCCGAAGCTCCCACCACCCACCCAACTACCGCTACGCCCACCGGCATCCCGACAGACGCAACAACAACGGCCGCGCGCCGTCTGACGGCCTTGGACGACGTTCTGGACGAGGTCCTGACACCCGGTGCTTCCGGCGCAGGCAGCCAGGCAGCCTCGTTCGGCCTTCATGATCTCGACCACACACTCGGCGGCCTCAGGCCGGGCACACTGACATTGATCGCTGCTGCCCCGGGCGCCGGCGGGAGCTTGCTCGCTGCGGCTGCTGCCCGCCACACTGCCCTCACCCGACAACTCCCTGTGCTCTACGCAGCGTCAGGACTGACCCGGGCGGACATCGCCGCGCGGATCATCGCCGCCGAGACCCCGGTGGACTACCGAAGACTGCGCACCGGCACCCTGGCCCCTGCGGAGGAACAGGCCGCCGCTGAAACACGGGCCCGACTCGTCGGCGCGCCCCTGCACATGGACGACGGCACTGGCCTGACCGCCGAAGTCATCGCGCAAACCGCCCCGGACATCACCGGCCTGGCACTCGTGGTTGTCGACCGCCTCCAGCACGTCCACGACACCGCGGTGCCACTGTCCGGCTCCGCTCTCCCCGCCGCCGCACGCATCCTGTCCCACCTGGCTCGGACCCGGAACATCCCAGTCCTGGCCGCGTTCGACACCGACCTCCCCGAGATGGTGAACGCGCTGAACCCAGACGTCACCCTCACCCTGGCCCGAACCGGCGAGCACGCCCGCATCGACGTCGCCGAACGCGACTTCGGCCCACAGACCACCACCCGACTGCGCGCCGAACTGCCCTACGCCCGCTTCACCGACGTCCCCGCCAGCCCGGCTCCCACCCCCGTGCAAGCCACCTCCACCACACCGGAACCCACCCACCACCTACCTCGGCCCACTACACCCGCCCGCTCCCCCCGGGAGACGACGCGCACCACCCCCTCCAGCACCATTCCGCCGGAGCAGCCACGCACCACATCCACGGCGTCACCCGTGCGCTCCCAACGGCATCCCAGTTCCGCGAAGGCCAGCCTGTCTACATTCGTCTCCGACCGGGTCGCCCGCGCATTGCAGGCACACGATGGCGACGCCGACGCAGCCCTGAAAGCACTGGCCGGCGACGGAGGTTCGGCGATTCCCGACGTGATGGAGCTGTTCGAGGCGACGCGAGTGGAGACGAGCTATCAGCACACGACCTACCCGAAGCTGCCCGAACCGCTGACACGCAAGCGGCGAGACAACGCTGACGAAGTATGGGAAGCCCGCCCGAAGTTCACCAACACCTCAGTGCCCGACGGCACCGACGTGACCGAGCTCGACGTTAACGCCGCCTACCTCGCCGCACTCCAGTCCGCACACCTCCCGATCCGCACCATCACCCACAACCCAGAAGGATGGGAAGACCTAGCCAACTACGGCAAGGGATTCGATCTTTCAGGAATCTGCCGCATCGACCCGATCGACTGGGAATACCCTGAACTTCCTCACCCTCTCGGCGACGACCGCGAGACATCCGGAACGCTCTGGGTGCCGACATCAGTGCTGCTCAGCCTGAAAGACTTCGCTTCACCCTCGTATGGAGAATTGTGCACGCTACCGGTGATCCGGGAGGCTTACGTCGCAAAGGGCAGTGCATCTCTCTTTAAAACGCTCGTTCATGTGCTCAATGAGGCCCGCATGCACGCTATTTCCGAGGATGATGAACTGACGAAGACTTACATTGCTACAATGTACGCCAAGTTGGTTTCGACCATGGGTGACAGCCGTAAGAACCATGAACTGCGGCGCCCCGAATGGCAGCACATCATTCGCGGCCAGGCATTCTCCAACCTACGACGAAAGGCAATCCGCGCATACCAGGCAGGATTGACGGTTGTCCAGGTCGGCGGCACAGACGAACTGCACCTCGATGGTGATGTGTGGGCGGCCCGATGGAACGGCAAGCCGTTGTTCACGGAAGGACGTGCGCTGAACCAGATCAAGGTCAAGAAGATCTCACGAAAGGGTGAGAAGTGACACCCAGTCGGCCGGGCCAGCCACACACCGGAGGGCATCTGGGAACTTGGGGCCGCGGCCCCGACAGCGGCGGCACCACGTTCGGTGAACAACTCAACCTCGAGTTCCTTGACTTGATGGAAAACGGAGACGTCACACCACCCACAGACGTCTCACCGGACGTCCGGGCCCAACTGAAATACCTCAACAGCCGCAAGGGCGGACACGAAGCCATGGAGCGCGCCGGCATCCCCGCTCGCACACGCCGTGGCTGGAAAACCCGGACCCCCAGTCCTGCCAGCCGACAACGCATCAACCACGCCTACTGGCAACTTCGCGCGACTAACTGGAAACGAACCGGACGCACCCCACCCCCCGGTGTTCGAGAAGCCGTGGCACCTCAACTCAAGGAGCGTGCCCACGGCAAACGAATGAGTATCACCCCCGTCGATTGGCGGGACGTTCGCAAGCAGGCCCAGGGCGCACAAAAGGAGGCCAGCGAACGTGAAATCCGCCCCAGCCAACGCAGTTGGGATAACCTGATTGACGCTTGGTCAACCGGCGATGAAATCACCCTTGATACAGTCTGGATGGACTACGCTAGCGAAATTGACTCCCCACCAGAGCTGTACTACGAAGTCGCGCATATTGGATTTGCACTCTAAGGCTGGGGAAATCGTCACGTGAATCGAATTGGTAAGTTCGCTTTCACATCGTCTAATTGATTGGCAGTCAGTGAATTCGGCGGATCGGCATCGCCCTAGCCA